>NZ_BEWB01000001.1 GCF_003112555.1 Streptomyces coelicoflavus
ACTCCTCCGGCAGGTCCCGCCAGGGCGAACAGGTGCGGTACTTCCACGCAATGGCCTCAAGGGTGCGGCGGTGGTCGGCCCATCGACGACCGCGGACCGGATCGGCCGGCATCAGCGGCTCGATCCGGCCCCACATCGCATCAGTGATCACTAACCGGGTGGACACATCCGATCAACTGACCAGCCCACCAAAGAGACACGCTCGCAGGGCCACCGCCGCGACCAGTACCGCCAGCAGGGCGATCAGCGCCGTGGGGTTCAGTCCCGCGAAGAAGTTGTTCCCCTGCTGCATCCGCTCGCGGTTGGCCCGGCACACCGGGCACCTGCCCTCACTCACGGGCGCAGCGCAGTTCGCGCACACCAACCGGTCGTACGTCATGCGCTCACCCTCCTTGCCACGGCTCTGTCGGGAACAACGCCCGCGACGGTACGAACGTTCCCCTTCCACTGTGCCAGGTTCCGTGGGGCCCTGCGCGCCCTCCCGTGGGGACAAAACGCGCAACCCATACGCAACCCCGACCGGTGACTGCGGTCGGCTCCCCGGTTCGCGTATGGTCACGCACATCTACCCCCGGCGACCCGTGGTGCATCCGTGATCCGATTCGACAACGTCTCCAAGGTCTACCCCAAACAGAGCCACCCAGCCCTCAGGGATGTCTCCCTGGAGGTCGAGAAGGGCGAGTTCGTCTTCCTCGTGGGATCCTCCGGCTCGGGAAAGTCCACCTTCCTGCGGCTGATCCTCCGCGAGGAGCGGTGCAGCCACGGCCAGGTGCACGTGCTGGGCAAGGACCTCGCCCGCCTGTCCAACTGGAAGGTGCCGCAGATGCGGCGCCAGCTGGGGACGGTCTTCCAGGACTTCCGCCTGCTGCCGAACAAGACGGTCGGCGAGAACGTGGCCTTCGCCCAGGAGGTCATCGGCAAGTCCCGCGGCGAGATCCGCAAGTCCGTGCCGCAGGTCCTCGACCTCGTCGGACTCGGCGGCAAGGAGGACCGCAGGCCCGGCGAGCTGTCCGGCGGTGAGCAGCAGCGCGTCGCCATCGCGCGCGCCTTCGTCAACCGGCCCAAGCTGCTGATCGCCGACGAGCCCACGGGCAACCTCGACCCGCAGACCTCGGTCGGGATCATGAAGCTGCTCGACCGGATCAACCGGACGGGCACCACCGTGGTGATGGCCACGCACGACCAGAACATCGTGGACCAGATGCGCAAGCGCGTCATCGAGCTGGAGAAGGGCCGCCTCGTCCGGGACCAGGCACGCGGTGTCTACGGCTACCAGCACTGACGAGCCACTGACGACGAGGAACGAAAGGCTTAACGAGACGCCATGCGCGCCCAGTTCGTAGTCTCGGAGATCGGTGTCGGTCTTCGCCGCAATCTGACGATGACCTTCGCGGTGATCGTCTCGGTCGCCCTGTCCCTGGCCCTGTTCGGCGGTTCGCTGCTGATGAGCGACCAGGTCACCACCATGAAGGGCTACTGGTACGACAAGGTCAACGTCTCGGTCTTCCTCTGCAACAAGAGCGACGCCGAGTCCGACCCCAACTGCGCCAAGGGCGCGGTGACCGAGGACCAGAAGAAGCAGATCATGTCCGACCTCGACGAGATGACCGTCGTCGAGAAGGTGACGTACGAGTCGCAGGACGAGGCGTACAAGCACTACAAGGAGCAGTTCGGCGACTCGCCGCTGGCCAGTTCCCTCACGCCCGACCAGATGCAGGAGTCGTACCGGATCAAGCTGAAGGACCCGGAGAAGTACCAGGTCATCGCCACGGCCTTCGACGGCCGCGAAGGTGTGCAGTCCGTGCAGGACCAGAAGGGCATCCTGGACAACCTCTTCGGTCTCCTCAACGGCATGAACTGGGCCGCCCGCGCGGTGATGGCCCTCATGCTCGTCGTCGCCCTGATGCTGATCGTCAACACCGTGCGCGTCTCGGCGTTCAGCCGGCGCCGCGAGACCGGCATCATGCGCCTCGTGGGCGCGTCGGGCTTCTACATCCAGGCGCCGTTCATCATGGAGGCGGCGGTCGCCGGACTCATCGGCGGTGGTGTCGCCTGCGGATTCCTGGTGATCGCCAGGTACTTCATCATCGATCACGGACTGGCCCTGTCCGAGAAGCTGAATCTGATCAACTTCATCGGCTGGGACGCCGTCCTGACCAAGCTGCCGCTGATCCTGGCCACCAGTCTGCTGATGCCCGCGTTGGCCGCGTTCTTCGCGTTGCGCAAGTACCTGAAGGTGTGACACATACCAAGGGGGTCGCACGGTCAAGCGAGCGTGCGGCCCCTTCGCGTTGTCCTAGACTCACCGGCATGTCAGGTCGTGACCTGTTCTGTCAGCCCCGCCGCGCACGCCACGGGGCCGCCCTGACCTTGGTGTTCGCGAGCGTGCTCGTCGCGGGCGCCGCCACCGGATCGCTGCCCGGCGCGGACCGCAAGCCCGAGCCCGGCACGGCCCGTTCGGCCGCCCCGGCCGGTCAGCAGGCCCGGCACGACGACGTCGCCCGCGCGGCGGCCGAGGCCATGGCCGACGGCAAGTCCCCCGTGGAGGCCGCCGAACGCGCGGTCAGCCGCAGCGGGGACCGCTGGGGCGCCATCTACTCCCAGGGCGAGTACGAGGAGTTGGAGGACGCCCTCGACGGCCGGTACACCGGCGTCGGGCTCTCCGCGCGCCGCGAGCGGGACGGCCGCATCGAGGTGACCGGGGTGCGCTCCGGCTCGCCCGCCGCCGACGCCGGGATCCGCGAGGGCGACCGGCTGCGCAGCGTCGACGGCGAGCGGGTCGACGGGCGGCCGGTCACCGAGGTCGTCTCCATACTGCGCGGCGACGCCGAGGCGGAGCCCGCCGGCACCGCCGTCCGGCTCGGCCTGGAGCGCGGCACGCGCGCGTGGACCGAGACCGTACGACGCGCCCGGCTGTCCACGGACCCCGTCACCGTCCGCACGCTCGCCGACGGCCTCACCGTCCTCAAGGTCACCTCCTTCACCAAGGGCGTCGGCGAGCAGGTGCGCGAGGCCGCGGCACGGGTGCCGTCCGGCGCCGGCCTCGTCCTCGACCTGCGCGGCAACTCCGGCGGGCTGGTCGCCGAGGCCGTCACCGCCGCCTCGGCCTTCCTCGACGGCGGCCTGGTCGCCACGTACGACGTCGACGGCGAGCAGCGGGCCCTGCACGCCGAACCCGGCGGCGACACCACCAGGCCCCTGGTCGCGCTCGTCGACGGCGGCACGATGAGCGCGGCCGAGCTCCTCACCGGGGCCCTCCAGGACCGCGGCCGAGCGGTCGTCCTGGGCTCCCGCACCTTCGGCAAGGGCTCGGTGCAGATGCCGAGCCGGCTGCCCGGCGGCTCGGTGGCCGAGCTGACCGTCGGCCACTACCGCACTCCCTCGGGCCGCGGCGTCGACGGCACGGGCATCACGCCCGACCTGGAGGTCGACCCGGCCGACCCGGCCGCCCTGGAGCGGGCCCGGACGGTACTGAGCGGACTGGGGCGCGAGGCGAACGACCCCGCGTAATCGGCTTTCCGCAGGACCCCTCCGTAGTGCCAAAATGGACCGCACTATGGCTAAGGAAAAAGGGCGCAAGCTGATCGCGCAGAACAAGAAGGCGCGGCACGACTACCAGATCCTCGACACCTACGAGGCCGGCCTCGTGCTGTCCGGTACCGAGGTGAAGTCGCTGCGCCAGGGGCGGGCCTCGCTGGTCGACGGCTTCGTGCAGTTGGACGGTCACGAAGCGTGGCTGCACAACGTGCACGTGCCGGAGTACAGCCAGGGCACCTGGACCAACCACAGCGCGCGCCGCAAGCGGAAGCTGCTGCTGCACCGCGTGGAGATCGACAAGCTGGAGTCGAAGTCCCAGGAGACCGGTCACACGATCGTGCCGCTGGCGCTGTACTTCAAGGACGGCCGGGCCAAGGTCGAGATCGCGCTGGCGCGCGGCAAGAAGGAGTACGACAAGCGGCAGACCCTGCGGGAGAAGCAGGACCGGCGCGAGGCGGAGCGGACGATCTCGGCGATCCGGCGCAAGCAGCGGGCCTGAGGCCCGGGGAATAGGCTGGCACCGGCATGCGTTGGTCACGTACGATGGTGCTCGCACCCCACGCGGGTGCACGAGATTGAAAAATCAACATGGGGATGATCGGTTTCGACAGCGGCTGTCGAAGCAGGGGAAGCGTGTCGAGAAAGCGGCCATGATCTCGTAAACCACAGGCCGAAAAAAATAATCGCCAACACCAAGCGCGATTCCTCCCAGCAGGCCTTCGCCCTCGCTGCCTGATCTCAGGTAGCGAAGCGAGCCTCCTACTAAGGGAGTGTCAGCCCGGGGCTGTTCCCGACCCGGATCCTGGCATCAGCTAGGGGACTAAACCTTGATCCCGGTCACGGGGTGAAGAGGGAAATCAAACAGTGACTGAGCCCGTCGGAGACTTGTCCGCGTGATCTCCGGGGCTGAGAAAATCGAAGCGGACTGCACACGGAGAAGCCCTGGTTCCGCACCGTTGGACGCGGGTTCGATTCCCGCCATCTCCACGAGGTCGAGGGCGACGTGTGCTCGCGGTAAGCGCGAGCACACGTCGCCCTCGTCGTTTTCTGCGCGGCTCCGCCGCGCGACGCGGGGGCTCCGCCACCCGCACCCCCCTTACGCGAGGAACCCCCTGGGGCACCGGCCACGTGCCGGCGGCCCAGGGGGTTTTCCGCGTTCACGCCGTGCGCCGGGTCGGCAGCAGGGTCAGGAGGAGGGCGACGGCCGCCGCCGTGACCGGTACGACGTAGGCGGCGGTGGGGGAGACGTGCTCCACCGTCCAGCCGCCCGCCGCGCTGCCGCAGGCGATGCCGCCGAGCAGGCCAGTCACCGCGAGGGTCATGCCCTCGTTCAGGCGGCCCTCCGGGGTGCGGTGCTGGACCAGCGTCATCGTGGTCACCATCGTCGGGGCCGTCGCCATCCCGCCGACCAGCAGCGTCAGCGCCAGCAGGGGCAGGGAGCCGCTGAGGGAGGCCGCGAGCAGCGGCAGCGTCAGCAGGGCCGTCATCGCCGCCACGCACCAGGGCAGGCGGTGCTCGGCCGGTCCGGCCGGCTTGACCGCGCCGTACAGCAGGCCCGCGGCGCAGGAACCGGCCGCCTGGAGGGCGAGGACCACACCGGCCGCCGCGCGATGCCCCTGTGCGTCCGCGAAGGCGATGGTGACGACCTCCATGGCGCCGAACACCCCGCCCATCGCCAGGCACACCACCAGCAGCGACGGGATGCCCGGGACCCGGAACGGTGCCTTCGCCGTCGGGCGCGGGCGGGCCGGCGGCTCGGTCGAACGCCGGGCGGTGAACAGCAGCATGCCGGTCACCAGCAGCACCACGCCCACGAGCGTGCCCGCCTCCGGGAACAGTGCGGTGCACAGGAACGCGGCGAGGACCGGACCGAGCATGAAGCACAGTTCGTCCGCGGCCTGTTCGAAGGAGTTGGCGGTGTGCAGCGCGTCCGCGTCTCCCTCGAGCAGGTGGGCCCAGCGGGCGCGGGCCATGCCGCCGGTGTTGGGCGTCGTCGCGGTCGCGGCGTACGCGGCGAACAGCGTCCAGGCGGGCGCCCCGTACCGCACGCACAGCAGCAGGGCGACGGAGCCCAGCGCGGCGAACAGGGTGGCGGGCAGGGCCACCCTGGCCTGGCCGTACCGGTCCACGAGCCGCGCGGTCCACGGGGCGACCAGGGCCGTGGCCGCCAGCCCCGTCGCGGTGACGGCGCCGGCGAGGGCGTACGAGCCACGCGTGCCGGCGATCATCACGACGGCGCTCACGCTGAACATGCCCATGGGCAGCCGGGCGACGAGGTTCCCGATCGTGAAGGCTCGGGCGCCGGGTATGGAGAGGAGGCGCCGGTACGGACCCGGTGGTCGGTGCCGGACGCGGGGGCGGAAGTCGGCCGCGACCACGGTGTCGGCGGTGACGGCCAGGAAGGGGGCGGAAGGGGCGGACGGAGCGGGGCGGGACGGGCGCGCTGGCGTCGGTGTCGGCATGCGTCCACCGTCGCCCGGAGACGATCAGCGGGTCCAACACCTTCTCCGTGGCCATTCACGCAACCCCGTTGTAAATTCGCCGGATGTCCGCACCCGCCCACCTCGACCCCCGTCTCCTGCGCGCCTTCGTCGCCGTCGCCGAGGAGCTGCACTTCACCCGAGCCGCCGCCCGGCTCTACATCGCCCAGCAGGCGCTCAGCAGGGACGTGCGGCGCCTGGAGCGGGAGTTGGGCGCCGAACTGTTCGTCCGGACCACCCGGCAGGTGACGCCGACGGCGGACGGCGAGCGGCTGCTGCCGTACGCCCGCCGGGTCCTCCAGGCGCAGGACGACCTGCTCGCCGCCTTCGGGCAGGCCCGCCCGCTGCTGGTGGACCTCAACTCCCCGGGGCTGGCCACCGGCCGTCTCGTTCTGGAACGGGCCCGCTCGCTCGCGCCCGAGCAGGAACTGATGGCGCGGTACGAGAGCGGGCTGACCCACGCCGCCGGTGAACTGGTCGCGGGCCGTCTCGACGCCTCCTTCGGCCGGTTCGCGGGGCTGCCCGCGGCGCTGCGGGCGGGGCTCGGCCACCAGCCGGTGCGCTACGAGCCGATGGCGGTCGTGCTGCCCGAGGGCCATCCGCTGGCCCGGCTGGACCGGGTGCCGCTCTCCGCGCTCGCCGGGGAGAGCGTGTACGCCGGGGCCGGCAACCCGCGCACACCGGAGTGGACGGACCTCGCACACCGCCTGTTCGAGGGACGCGGCATCCACGTGGCGTCCCCCGCACCGCTGGCGGTCGGCGAGGAGGAGTTCCAGCGCATCATGGACAAGACACGCAATCCGATCCTCGCCGTGCAGAGCTTTCCGGCCATGCATTCGACTGTGGTGCGCCCGCTCGTGGACCCCGTGCCGCTGTCGCCGGTGTCGCTCGTCTGGCGAAAGGGGCTCGCGCATCCGGCGCTCGACGCCCTGCGCCGGGCAGCGTCCCAGGTCGCGACCGAAAAGGGTTGGCTCGGGGTCCCCGACGGGGGATGGATTCCGGCCGCCGACGCCGCTGTGATGTCCGTCCACAAGTGACACGCGGCAACCACACATCCTCCGCGTGCGCTACATTCTTTGCCTGAGCACGGTGTGATACAGGGGGCGCTCGAACCTGGTGGGGGCCGGTTCGGCCGACGAGTGCTCGGAGTCGTATGCGCACCCGGAAGTGTTCCGTGGGGGGAAGTGCGCACGCGTGAAGAATTGGCAAAAAGACGCCCAACCGGAGTGGCCCGAGGTCGAGTCCGGGGCTCGTGATCTCCCGGAGGCAGGACGACATGCTGACGCCACCGAGGTGCTGCCCTCGACCCGGGTCCTCTCGTCGGCCGGAGGGTCTCCGGTGAACGCGAGGGAGCCCGGCGGGACGGACGGGTCCACCGGATCCGCTCCGGACTCGGGATGGTTCGGTGGCTCCGGCCGGAGCCCGCGCGGCCACGGCGGACCCGCCGCGGACCGTACGGAGATCCTCGGCGCCCGAATAGGTGGCCAGGGCCGCCGCGTTCCGGGTCAGGACCCGTCGGTCCCGGGCCGGATAACCTGGGGCACAACCGGCCCGGCCGGGGCAAACCCCGACAGTGCCGCGCCGGGCAACGCCCCGCACCACGCCGCCCCTCAGCACGCCACCCCGAACCACCCCGCCGCCAACCACCCCGCCCCGAACGGCGCCGCTCCGAGGCCCGACCTGTTCGGCAAGGCCCCCTACGCCGCCCCGGCGCCCGGCACCGGCACCGGCACCGGCACCGGCAGCGCCCGCGGCACCGGCAACGGCGGTCCGGACCCCGACCGGACGGACGTCCTCCCGCCGGCCGGTCCCACCCGCGCCTTCCCCGCACCCGCGTCCACACCTCCGCCCGGTCCCCCCACCGCCGTGCTCCGCGACCCCTGGCAGGAACTGCCGGACACGGACGGCGACGCGGGCACCGGCACCGACACCGCCGGTCACACCCACGACCCGCACGAGGTCACGGTCCAGCTCGACGCCGTCCACCTCGGCGACGGCATGGTCCTGCGGGCCGACGGCGGACACCGCAAGAGCGGCCCGGAATCCTCCGAAGGGCCCGTCTTCGTCGACGCGTCGGGCCGCCGCAGCCGCCTGTACCGCCGCGTCGGCATCCTCGTCGGCATCGCCTGCGCCGTCTACGCCGTCGTCATCGTCTCCACGCTGCTCTCCGGCAACTCCGACGCTCCCTGGATGCCCGTACCGGGCCAGCAGGAGGGCGCCCCGGCCGGGCAGGTCGACACCACCCCGCTGCCCTCGCAGCCGGCGCGGCCCTCCGGCACCGGTGCCGCCGTCCCGCAGGCCAGCCCCTCCGCCGACGCCGGCGCGGCGACCGCACCGGGGGCCGAGGCACCCGCGCCCGGCACGTCCGGCGTGACCGGCGGCGCCGCGGGGCAGCCCGGCACGAGCGACGGGCCCCAGACCTCGGCGTCCGGGACCGGCCTGAACCCCGGCGGTTCCGGCGAGACCGGCCCCGACCCGGCCCAGTCGGCACAGACCTCGCAGTCCGCCACCACCGGACCGTCGACCCCGGCGGGCGGCGGCGACCCCACCGCCGGCCCGACCGGGTCCACCGGCTCCACCACGGGCACCGACCCGGGCGAGGGCGGCGCCGGCGCCAACGGCGCGGGCGACGCCCCGGACCCCGTCGCGGTCCCGGCCGGCGCACCCGTCGTCGCCGCCGGCCCGGCCGGCACCTCCACGCCCCCCTCTTCCGATTCCCTGTCCCCGGAGAACACCCTCTGATGGCATCCCGCACCGGCCGTCACGGGGCCGCGCGCAGCGCCCGTGGGGGCTCCCGCCCTCGCCTGCCGTTGCGCCTGCTGCTTCCGCTGCTCCTCCTGGTCGCCCTGGTGGCGATGCTCATGCTGCGCGGCTACGTGCACAGCGAGATCCTGGCCGACCACCGCGTCCAGCCGCCCGCCGCCACCACCGACGTACCCGAGAAGATCCTCGAGGGCGGCCCGGTCATCGACGCGCGCGGCGGCCGCACCGAGAGCCTCAGCGTGCCCGACCACCGGCTCGTCCTCACCTTCGACGACGGCCCGGACCCGACCTGGACGCCGCGCGTCCTCGACGTGCTGAAGAAGCACGACGCGCACGCGGTCTTCTTCGTCACCGGCACCATGGCCTCCCGCTACCCCGACCTCGTCGAGCGCATGGTCGACGAGGGCCACGAGGTGGGCCTGCACACCTTCAACCACCCCGACCTCTCCTTCCAGTCCAAGAAGCGCATCGACTGGGAGCTGTCGCAGAACCAGCTGGCCATCACCGGCGCGGCCGGCGTGCGCACCTCGCTGTTCCGCCCGCCGTACTCCTCCTTCGCCGACGCCATGGACAACAAGTCCTGGCCGGTCACCGAGTACATCGGCAGCCGCGGCTACCTCGTCGTCGTCAACAACACCGACAGCGAGGACTGGAAGAAGCCCGGCGTCGAAGAGATCATCCGCCGGGCCACCCCGAAGGGCGGCAAGGGCGCCATCGTCCTCATGCACGACTCCGGCGGCGACCGCCACCAGACCGTGCAGGCCCTGGACCGGTTCCTGCCCGACCTGAAGAAGAAGGGCTACGAGTTCGACAACCTCACCGAGGCCCTGGACGCGCCCAGCGCCATGACCCCGGTGAGCGGAGCCGAACTGTGGAAGGGCAGGGCCTGGGTCTTCCTGGTCCAGGCGTCGGAGCATCTCACCGACGGCCTGGTGGTGGGCCTGGCGATCATCGGCACGCTGGTCATCGGACGCTTCGGCCTGATGCTGCTCCTGTCCGGCGTCCACGCCCGCCGGGTGCGCCGCAGACGCTTCCGCTGGGGCCCGGCGGTCACCGAACCGGTGACGGTGCTGGTCCCGGCGTACAACGAGGCCAAGTGCATCGAGAACACGGTGCGTTCCCTGGTGGCCAGCGACCACCCGGTCGAGGTCATCGTCATCGACGACGGCTCCAGCGACGGCACCGCGCGCATCGTGGAGGGCCTCGGTCTGCCGGGCGTCCGGGTGATCCGCCAGCTCAACGCGGGCAAGCCGGCCGCGCTCAACCGGGGCCTGGCCAACGCCCGGTACGACATCGTCGTGATGATGGACGGCGACACCGTCTTCGAGCCCGCCACCGTCCGCGAACTCGTCCAGCCCTTCGGCGACCCGAAGGTGGGCGCCGTGGCGGGCAACGCGAAGGTCGGCAACAAGGACAGCCTCATCGGCGCCTGGCAGCACATCGAGTACGTGATGGGCTTCAACCTGGACCGCCGGATGTACGACGTCCTCGGCTGCATGCCGACCATCCCCGGCGCGGTCGGCGCCTTCCGCCGCTCCGCCCTGGAGCCCATCGGCGGCATGAGCGACGACACGCTCGCCGAGGACACCGACGTCACCATGGCGCTGCACCGGGCCGGCTGGCGGGTCGTCTACGCCGAGAACGCCCGCGCCTGGACCGAGGCGCCGGAGTCCGTCAGCCAGCTGTGGTCCCAGCGCTACCGCTGGTCGTACGGCACCATGCAGGCCATCTGGAAGCACCGCCGCGCGGTGATCGAGAAGGGCCCCTCGGGCCGCTTCGGCCGCGTCGGCCTGCCCTTCGTCTCCCTGTTCATGGTCGTGGCGCCGCTGCTGGCCCCGCTGATCGACGTCTTCCTGCTCTACGGCCTCGTCTTCGGCCCGACCGACAAGACCATCGTGGCGTGGCTGGGCGTCCTCGCCATCCAGGCGGTGTGCGCGGCGTACGCCTTCCGGCTCGACCGGGAGAAGCTGACCCCGCTCATCTCGCTGCCCCTCCAGCAGATCCTGTACCGCCAGATCATGTACGTGGTGCTGCTCCAGTCCTGGATCACGGCGCTCACCGGCGGCCGGCTGCGCTGGCAGAAGCTGCGGCGCAGCGGCGGTGTGTCCGCGCCGCCGCCCGGCGCCGACGGCGTGCCGCCCCAGCGGCGCCCCGGTGCGGTGGACGGGAGGCGGCCGGTCGGATGACCACCCCGCCGTTCGACCCGGCGCGGCCGGTCCCCGCCGTGCCCACGGCGCCCGCCGCGTCCACCGCGCCCGTCCCGGCCGCCTCCATGCCGGCCGCCACCCGGAGAGCCCCGCACGTGACCGCACCACCGTCCCCGTCCCCGTACCCGTCCGCCGCACCCGTCCCGGCGGGACCGGCGGGACCGGCCGGACCGTCCGAATCGGCCGAACCGGCCGTGCCCCGGCAGAAGGAGGCCCGGCGCGGTCCCGTCCGCGACCGGTACTTCGACCTGCTGCGGGCGGTGGCCCTCTTCCGCGTGGTCCTCTACCACCTGATGGGCTGGGCCTGGCTGCCGGTGGTGTTCCCGTCCATGGGCGTCATGTTCGCCCTCGCGGGCAACCTGATGGCCCGCAGCCTCAAGCGCCCGGCCGTCCAGGTCGTCCGCAGCCGCATGCGCCGCCTGCTGCCGCCGCTGTGGCTGCTGGGCGTCGTGGGCGTGACCGGCATGGTGCTCCAGGGCTGGGGACCGAACGAGGACGGGCACCCGGGCTGGTGGTGGTTCCACCTCGTCTACTGGATCCTGCCGCTGAGCGACCCGCCGTTCGCCGAGAGCGTGCCGGGCATCCACGGCATCCTGGGCGCGGACTGGGCCGCGGAACTCGGCGGGCCGCTCTGGTACATCCGCGCCTACCTCTGGTACGTCCTGCTCTCCCCGGTCCTGCTGCGCGCGCTGCGGGCCCTGCCCTGGCTGACGATCCTGGCGCCGCTCGTCCTGTCGGCCGCCTTCCAGTTCGGCTACCTCAACCTGCCAGGCGAGCGCTTCCCGTCCGCGCTGACCGACTTCAGCACTTTCGGCGCCTGCTGGATCCTCGGCATGGCCCACCAGGAAGGCGTACTGAAACGGCTGCCGCGCTACATCGTGCCCTCGGTGGCGCCGGTGATCGCCGCACTGGGCCTCTGGTACGCCTTCAGGGAGGGCTTCAAGACCGGGTACGACCTGGACTCCATCCCCTTCGCCCAGGCCGTCTGGTCCTTCGCGACGGTGCTGCTGCTCCTGCACGTCAGCCCGTCGTGGACCGAGTGGCCGCGCCGGCTGCGCCGCTGGGACCGGCTGATCACCCTGCTCAACTCCCGCGCGGTGACGATCTACCTGTGGCACAACGTCTGCATCCTGATCGCGGCCACCCTGTGGGACCAGTTGTGGGGCTTCGACGTCCTGTACGAGAACGTCCCGTGGCTGCTGGAGAGCCCCTGGCCGGTGCTGGCCATCGCCTGGCTGCTCATCGGGAGCTGCATCGTCTGGTTCGGCTGGATGGAGGACGTGGCCGCCAAGCGCAGGCCCCAGCTCTGGCCGGACGGCGGCAAGCGCCCCGCCGTTGGGCGGGGCGGGCAGGGCAGGCGGGACAGGCCCGGTGCCGGGCACCGGGCCTGACGGGCGGATCTACTCCAGCTGACGCCACAGCTCCCGTTCCCGGTCGGTCGGCGGCACGTGCGCGGCGACCCGCTCGGGATGGCGGTCGCCGGGGAGGGCACCGGGAACGTACGGGGCCGGCACGCCCCATGCCGTCGGACCGTACGGGGCGCGCAGGTCGTCCGGCGGCCGGTAGGGCTGGGGCGCGCACTCCGGCGCCACCCACATCGTCCCGGCGGCCTGGAACCCCCACCACACCTCCCGCAGTGTCCGGCGCAGCAGGCCGGCCAAGTGTCTGCACATCGTGAGACCTCCCGCGGGGACTCAGTGCTCGGCGACGACTTCGAGGACCTGCCAGGCCGGTGAGCGCTCCGGGTCGCGGAACGGCCTCAGCGGTGCGGATATGTCCCGGTGCGCGGGGTCGTCCTCCCAGGCCCGGTAGGCGGTCAGGTCCGCCCATTCGCTGGCGATCACCACACTGTCCGGGTCGTGCGGCGACACGAGCAGTTCGTTGCGCACCAGGCCGGGCAGCCCGGCCAGCCTCGCACTGACCTCGTGATAGGCGGTCAGCAGCGGAGCGAGCCCCTCGGCGGGCGCCCGGTGCCACAGCAGTACCCGTACGGCGGTCATCAGGCCTCCCCGGTGCGCCGGGACGTGTGCCCGATCACGTGCATGGTGGCGATGGCGCCGCTGGTGCGCAGCGGCTGGAACAGGTCCCGGTGGGCGCCGGGCCCCGTCTCGGAACGGTCGTGTTCGAAGGCCCGGAACGCCGCCTCGTCGCGCCAGTCGCTGCCCAGGTAGTACACGGACGGTTCGGCGGCGTCCCGCATCAGCCAGTGACCGGCGTTGCCGGGGCGCGCGGTCACCGACTCGGCGACCTTCCGCCACGCCGTCTCGAACTCCGCCTCGCGGCCCGCCCGTACGGTCATGGTCAGCAGGACCCGGAACCCGGGACCCGGTGTGCTCACGTCGGGTGTGGTGCTCACTTCAGGTGCCTCCGTCGACATTGATGGTCTCTCCGGTGAGGTAGGAGGACAGGTCGGACACCAGGAAGGCCACGACGTGGGCGATCTCCTCGGGACCGCCCAGCCGGCGCAGGCTGATGAGGGACTCGTAGCGCCGCGTCTGTTCCGCGGTCAGTTCCTGGGTGTCGATGATCCCGGGGGCCAGCACGTTGACCCGGACCCCCTGGGGCCCCAGTTCCTTGCACAGGCTCCGCGCGAATCCGGTGAGGGCCGACTTCGTGGCGGTGTAGTGCGCACGCAGGGGCACGCCGACCGCCGCCGCCTTGGAGCCGATCAGCACCAGCGAGGCGCCGGGGGACAGCAGCGGCAGCGCGCCCTGGACCACGGAGAAGGTCCCGGTGAGGTTGGTGGCGAGGGTGCGGTCCCACTCGGCGCGCGGGAGCTGGGCGAAGGGGAGGTGCGAGATGGTCCCGGCGTTGCAGACGACGGCGTCCAGAGCGCCCCAGCGGTCCCGGCACGCGCCGAGCAGGTCCTCGACGTCGCCGGGCCGCCCGACGTCCGCCCGGACCACCAGGTGGTCTCCGCCGGTGTCCTTCAGCTCCCGGGCGAGCGAGTCGGCGGCGGGGCCGGCCTGCCGGTGGCAGACGGCGACGTCGGCGCCCCCTGCCGCGAGGCCGAGCGCGACGGCGCGCCCGATGCCCCGGGAGCCCCCGGTGACCAGGACTCTCTTCCCCGGTACGGGTATGTTCACGGTGTTCCTCCGATCTCCCCACAGGGGGATGTGCGCCGGGTCAGCGAAGGCGGCGAACCGTCAGGTGCCAGCAGGGCAGGGACGTGGGCTCTCCCGCGCTGCGCCCGACGAGGGTCTCCGGGGTGAGGGACTCCACCTTCCAGTCCTTGCCGAAGAGCCCCCGCAACTCCTCCTCCGACAGCGGCTGGAACGTGCCGTGCGCCGCCAACCGGTCGGTGAGGCACAGGATGTGCGCCACGGCGTCCGGGCGGGTGGCCCGGCGCAGCGCCCACAGGTAGCTCGAGCGCCGTTCCACCGGAAGGCTGTGCAGCAGACCGCAGTCCAGGACGCAGTCGAACGCGGCCTCGTAACCGGCGAGTTCGCAGGCGTCCGCGACGGCGAAGGTGGCCTTCAGGCCGCGTTGGCGCTGCTTGGCCAGTGCGGTGTTGATGGCGCTCAGCGCGAAGTCCACGCCGGTCACGCAGTGCCCGAGGGACGCGAGGTGCAGGGTGTGGTCGCCGGTTCCGCAGCCCACGTCGAGGATGTCGCCGTGGAAGGCGCCCTGCGCCGCCAGCCGGACCACCACGGGCTGCGGCTCGCCCGTCTCCCAGGGCAGTTCGGCCAGCCTGCTGCCGGCCCGTGCGGTGCCGCGGTAGGCGGCCTCGAACTGGTCGTTCGCGGTCGCGGGCGGGGATGTGCGTCCCGCGCCGCGGGACGTCGCTGAGTCGGTCATGGGCGCTCCCTCGGCTGAGTGGCGGTTCTGCCGTCCTGGACCCATGGCTATCAGCGGTGTCTACCTCCGCCGGGTCAACGCATCCACCGGGCAGGGGAGGCGCGACATCGTCACGCGGAGGGAAGACGGGGCGTGCGCCTTGCCGGAAGGCTCGGGCCGACCACCATCCGGCCCGTTTCCGCCACCGGAGCGCGGACCCCCGGGCCGGCCGAGACGGAGGCACCATGCAGCGCTATGCCATCACCTTCCGGGTACGTCCCGGCACCGAGGAGGCCGTGAAGGAACTGCTCATGTCCTACCGGCCGCCCAAGCTGCACGCGGCGGACGGGACACGGCTGCTGGGCGGGTCGGTGTTCATGAAGGACGGCCAGATCGTCCGGATGATCGAGATCGACGGAACCCTGGACGGACTGATCGAGCACCTCTCGCAGGACGCCAGCATCCAGGAGGTGGAGCGGCGCCTGGACGAGTACCTGGTCGAGGAGGACAGGCGCGCCGCCGACACCCCCGACGGAGCCCGGGCGTTCTTCCGGCGCGCGCTCATGGAGCACGTCACCACGCGCAGGGCGCCGGACCGGGCCGCGGCGGCCGACGGGGCCTCGTCGTGAGCACCCTCGGGGGCGAGCCACCCGTCCTGCTGGTCACCGGGGCCACGGGCCAGCTCGGACCGGCCACGGTGGCCCGGCTGGCCGCGCGGGGCGACCGGCTGCTCCTGGTCGGGCGGGACGAGGCGCGCATGGCCGCGCTGGACAAGGAGTTCGGCTCGCCGGGCGTCGTCGAGACCTTCACGGCGGACGTGTCCGATCCGCTGGGGGCACGGCTCGCGGCGGCCGAGGCGCGGGAGCGCATGGGCTCGCTGAACGGTCTCGTCCACATGGTCGGCGCCTTCCACGCCGGGCCGTCGTACCTGGCGGACCTCGCCGAGCCCGACCGGCTGTGGCGGGCGAACTTCCTGTCCGCCGTGCACACCTCGCTCGCCGTGCTGGCGCAGGCCGAGGGGGCGGCGCGCATGGTCTTCTTCACGACACCGCTCGTCCACGAACCGCTGCCTGGCCTCGGTTTCTACGCGGCGAGCAAGGCGGCCCTGGCGGCCTGGATGCGGTCCTTCTCGCACGAGGTCAAGCACCGGGGCGTGCACGCCAACGCGGTGATGATGACCATGGCCGACACCCCCGACGCCCGCCGGGAGCGGCCGGGCGCCGACTTCGGTCAGGCCGTCACCCCGGAACTGGTCGCCCGGGTCGTGGACTTCCTCACGAGCGAGGCGTCCGACGGGCTGTACGGCGCTGCGGTGCCGGTACTGGGCAGGTTCGGGTTCACCACGGGGCTCGCGGGTGGGCCCCCGGCCGGCGGCCCGTCCGCGGAACGGCTGTGACGGATGATCATCGACGTACACGGACATCTGGCGCCGTACGGCGAGGCCGGCGGCGGACCGCCGAGCCTGCGCGACCCGGAGGCGGCTATCGCGGCCAAACGGGAGCTGGGCATCGGCCTCACCGTCATCGGGAGCCCGGCCGGTGGCGGTTCCATGGAACCCGGGACCGGCCGCTCGGCCGGCGCCCGGGACGCCGGGCGGGTGCGGGCGCACAACGAGCTCATGGGCGACTTGGCCGGCCGGTTCCCCGATTCCCTGCGGGCCTACGCCTACCTCGATCCCTTCGGCGGACCGGCCATGCTGGAGCAGGCCGCGGAGCTGCTGAAGGACGCCCGGTTCGTCGGGCTGATGGTCAACAGCAGTGTGGACGGCGAGTACCTGGGCTCGCCCCGGGCCGAGGAGTTCTTCGCGCTCGCCGAGGAGACCGGTGCGCCGGTGCTGGTGCACCCGCCGGCCGACCCCGTCGGCATGGGCGGCGTGCGCGACCGCGGGCTGGTCGAGCACCTGGTACGGCCGTGCGACGTCACGGTCGGCGTGGGGACCGTGGTCACCGGCGGCTGGCTGGAGCGGCATCCCGGCCTGCGGCTGATCGCCGCGGCCGGCGGCGGATCGCTGGCGCTGCTCGGCCGGAAGCTGGACCTCGCCGTCGCGGGCCGCGGCCGGGCCGACGGACCCGGCGCCGAGGACCGCACGCCGCCCAGCGTGCTGCTGCGCCGCGTCCACGTGGAGACGTCCTGTCCCAGTGCGCACCAGCTCGCGGCGAACCTGTCCGTGTTCGGTGCCGGGAACGTCCTGTTCGGATCCGACGCGCCGCCGGTCATGGACGGGCTGCGCCCGTTGGTGGACCTGGTGTCGGGCCCGGTGCTGACGGAGCGCGAGCGTGCCCTGGTGTGCTCCGGGAACGCGCGCCGGCTGTTCGGCCTCCACCCGGGCGCCGACGCCCCCACGGGGACCGGCCCGGCAGCGGGCCCGGGCCGGGCGGTACGGGCCGAACTGACGATGACCGTACGCCCGGGATGCGGGGCGGAGTTCGAGCGGGCCTGGGCGGCGGTGGCCCGGTGGACCGCCGATCTCCCGGAGTGCCTCGGGCAGGCACTGTGCCGGGTCTCCACGGAGCCGCTGGTCTACGTCATCACCTCGGACTGGACCAGTGAGCCGGCGTTCCGCGCCTTCGAGGGCAGCGCGCAGCAGGACCGCGTCACCGCGCCGTTGCGCGGACTGCGCGAGTCGGCCCGGCAGGAGATACGCCCCCTGGTCGGCACGGCGCCCGCGCGGCACACCGTTGCCCGGGACGGCACGGACGTGTCCGGTGGCTGAGGAGTCGAGCATGGATCTGGTGGTCATCGGGCTCGGCTACGTCGGGCTGCCCCTGGTGCGGGAAGCGGTCGCGGCGGGCCTGCGCGTCGCCGGACTCGACCGCAGCCGCGACGTGGTCGAAGGGCTGGAGAGCGGCACGTCGCACGTCGACGACGTGTCGGACGACGAGGTGAAGACCCTGCTCGCCGAGGGGTTCAGGCCGACCCTGGACGCGGCGGTGCTGCGCGGTGCGGGGACCGTGGTCATCTGCGTGCCCACGCCGCTCTCGGACGCCCAGGGGCCCGACCTCGGCGCGGTGCGCGAGGCCGCGGAGGCGGTCGCGGCCCACCTGGAGCCGGGCACCCTGGTGGTACTGGAGTCCACGACCTATCCGGGGACCACCGAGGACGTGATCCGGCCGGTGCTGGAACAGGGCGGACTGGTGGCCGGCGCCGACTTCCCGCTGGTCTTCTCCCCGGAACGCATCGATCCGGGCAACCGGGAGTTCGGGCTGCGCAACACGCCGAAGATCGTCGGCGGCCTCACCGCGGCCTGCACCCGCGCGGGAGTCGACTTCTACGGACGGTTCGTGGAGCGGGTCGTGCCGGCCCGGGGACTGCGCGAGGCGGAGATGGCCAAGCTGCTGGAGAACACCTACCGGCACATCAACATCGCCCTGATGAACGAGATGGCCATGTTCTGCCACGAGTTGGAGATCGACATCTGGGACGTGATCGACTGCGCGGGGACCAAGCCCTTCGGGTTCCAGCCCTTCCGGCCGGGCCCCGGCGTCGGCGGCCACTGCATCCCCATCGACCCCAACTACCTGTCCTACAAGGTGCGCACCCTGGGGTACCCGTTCAGGTTCGTCGAGCTGGCGCAGGAGATCAACGCGCGGATGCCCGAGTACGTCGTGCGCCGTGCCCAGCAGATGCTGAACCGGCGGGGGATGGCGCTGAAGGACTCCGGGGTGCTGCTGCTCGGCGTCACCTACAAGGCGGACGTCGGGGACCAGCGCGAGTCACCGGCCCTTCCGGTGGCCACGAGGCTGTCCGGGCTGGGGGCGAGGCTGTCCTTCCACGACCCGTACGTGGCCGAGTGGGAGGTCGACGGGAGGAGACTGCGGCGCGAGGAGGACCTGCAACGGGCCCTGGACGCGGCCGACCTGGTCGTCCTGCTGACCGACCACGCCGAGTACGCCCCGGACTTCCTGCCGGCGGGGCACCCTCCGCTCCTGGACACCCGGGGCCGTTTCCGGGGTGCCGCGGACGTGTCCGTCGAACTGCTCTGAGGCTCCCGCCGCACCGCGGCACGGACTGGCGCCCGCAGTCGTCTTCGCCGACTGCCGGCGCCGGTCTTTCTCCGTCGGTTTCCCTGATAGGTAGCGTCGCTACTGTAGCGATGCTACCTTCGTTGTGTTGCCACGCTACACAACCGCGGGGCGACTCCAGGGATGACGGGCGCGTGACCGCGCTTGGGAGAGGTGTTCTGTATGGACATGGGGAAGCTGGTCGCGATCCCGGCCGGCCGCAGGAGCAAGTGGGCCGTGATCGGCGCCTGGTTGATCCTGGCGTTCTTCGCGGTCTCGCTGGCCGGGAAGATGGGGGACGTGCAGCGGGACAGTCCCGTGGACTTCCTGCCGGCCAGCGCGGAGTCGACCAGGGTCATCGAGCTGGAGGACGAACTTCCCGGCACCGCCACGACCACGGTGCTGGTGGTGTACGAGCGCGGCTCCGGCATCACGGACGCCGACCGGGCCGCCGCCGGGAAGCACCACGAGGCCGTGACGCGGGCCTACCCGGAGGACGCGGGCGGCCAGGGAGGGGACGAGGAAGGGGAAGAGCGGCCGGAGGGCTCGGACGGGCCCCCGCTGATGGAGTCCGCGGACGGCAAGGCCTTGCTGTTCCCCGTCGACGTGGACCTCACCAAGACCGAGGAGGCCGAGGCCGTCGTCGACATCCGCGACCTGGTCGCGGACGCTCCGGCGGGGCTCACCGTGAAGGTGACCGGGCCGGCGGCGCTCAACGCCGACCTCGACGAGGTCTTCGACGGCATCGACTCCAAGCTGCTCCTGGCCACCGTCGGGGTCGTCGCGCTGCTGCTGATCCTCACCTACCGCAGCCCGACCCTGTGGCTGGTGCCGCTGATCGCCGTCAGCTCGGGCGCCGTGCTGGCGATGGCCACCGTCTATCTGCTGGCCAACGACTTCGGACTCACCGTCAGCACCCAGAGCGGCTCGATCATGACCGTGCTGATCTTCGGGGCGGGGACCGACTACGCGCTCCTCCTGGTCTCCCGCTACCGCGAGGAACTGCGCCGGTACGCCGATCCGCACGACGCCATGGCCGCGGCCCTGCGGGGATCGGGGCCGGCCATCCTCGCCTCCGCGGGAACGGTCGTCGGCGGCCTGCTGTGCCTGTTGGCGGCGGACCTGAACAGCAACCGGGGGCTGGGACCCGTCGGCGCGGTGGGCATCCTGGCCTCCCTGCTGGCCATGCTCACGCTCTTCCCGGCGATTCTGACCGCCCTGGGCCGCAAGGTGTTCTGGCCCTTCGTCCCCGAGGTCGGTGCCCTCGGGTCGGAGACGCGGGGCATCTGGTCCCGGGTCGGGCAGTTCGTGTCCCGCCGCACGGTCGCGGCCGGTGGCGGGGTCCTGCTGCTCCTCGGAGTGCTGTCCCTCGGGCTGATCGGCATCTCGCCGAACCTCGCCGAGGAGGACTCGTTCACCAGCAAGCCCGACTCCGTCGCCGGCTTCCAGCTCCTCGGGGAGCATTACCCGGAACAGGCCGGGCAGCCCCTGACGGTGATGACCCGGGCCGACCGGGTGGACGAGGTGCTGGAGGCCGCGCGCGAGACGCCGGGGATCGCCCGCGCCGAGGCCGCCCGCGCCGGAACCGAGTGGGCGTCGGTCGAGGCGTTCCCCCGGGACCGCGCCCAGACCGCGGGAGAACGCGCCACCATCGAACGGCTCCGGGACCGGCTGCACCGCGTCGAGGGAGCCGACGCCCTGGTCGGGGGCGCCAGCGCCGAGAAGATGGACGAGGCCAACACCACCGCGGACGACCGCGTCGTCGTCATCCCGCTGGTGCTGATCGTGGTCGGTCTCATCCTGGGCGTACTGCTGCGCAGCGTGGTGGCGCCGCTGCTCCTGATGGGCACGGTGCTGCTCACGTACCTCGCCGCGCTGGGGACCACGAACGTGGTGTTCAAGGCCTTCGGCGTGGACGAGGTCGACCCCAACCTCCCGTTGACCACCTTCGTGTTCCTGGTGGCCCTGGGGGTCGACTACAGCATCTTCCTGGCACACCGGGTCAGGGAGGAGGCCAAGCGGGTCGGCACCAGGCTGGGCCTGCTCAGCGCGCTGTCGGCGACCGGCGGCGTGATCGCGTCCGCGGGCGTCGTGCTCGCCGCCACCTTCGGGGTGCTGGCCGCGATGCCGTCGGTGCCGATGGTCCAGATCGGGTTCAGCGTGGCCTTCGGTGTGCTGCTGGCCACCTTCGTGGTGCAGCCGGTGCTCGTCGCCGCCGCCATGACCCTGCTCGACCACCGGACCTGGTGGCCGGACAGGAGCTTCACCGCCGGCGCCGGTCAGCCGCTCCCGGGCACCCCGGACGGCACGGGCGTCCCGTACCCGGCGGTGCCGGCGCCGGACGGCCCGCCGGGTCGGGGCAGCGAGGTGGACTCCGTACCGAAGGGCTGAGCCCTTCCCCAGCGCCGCGGCCTTCCCGGGCAGTCCCCCGCCCCGGCGGGGGCCGCGGTCTTCCTTTTGGGGCATTACTACTTCGAAGTAAGGAACGTCAGGCGCGGTCAGACCCGGTGTCGCCTTCTCCTCGGAAGAATGCGGAAGGTTTCGTTCAGTACTTGGCAGAACAAAGCTTTGCCTTGCTGTGGATGGTCCCGTAGGATAAAGCCGAGTCCTCACTGGAGGGAAACTCGTTCGGGGGAACGCTGAGTTGCTCGACGGACCAAGTCCGCACCATCGGGTCTGAATGTGGTTCAAAAAGTCCTCGGCCCGCTTAGGTGAATTCTCCGTCCGCGCTCGGCGTGTGCAGGTATGCGAGGGGGAGCAATGGCCGCATCACCACAAAAGACACTGCGGGTGAGACCAGAGTGATCACCGTCGCTTACCAGGAAGTCGACTACACGGAGTTATTGGTCGGGCTGCTAGTGGGCGGGGTGATCATGCTGACGTCCAGACGCCGCCGCAGGACTTCCGGCGGACGGCGGACGCCCGGCACTTCGGGCGACACCCTGACCAGGGAGCGGCGCCGCATCGCCCGCGAACTCCACGACGGCGTCGGGCACGGACTGCTCGTCATCGCCATGCACTCCCGCAGCCTGTCCGTGCAGTCGCCGCAGCACAGTCCCACGGCCCGGGCCATCGACGAGACCGTGCACCACACCCTGACCGAGATGCGCCGGATGGTCGGCGTACTGCGGGCCGTGCCGGCGCCCTCGAGGATGTCCAGGCGCCCGTTGTCGGGCCAGGTGGCAGACCTGATCAACCGGCTGCCGCGGCGCGCGCTCACCGTCGACCTGCAGATCGCGGGACTGGAGCGGGACCTGGACCCGGCGGTGCGCCACGCCGCCCTGCGACTGGTCCAGGAAGGGCTCACCAACGCGATGAAGCACGCCGGTGACAGCCCGGTCCACGTGGTCGTGGAGTACGGCGCCCGCGTGGTGGTCACCGTGCTCACCGGCGACGCCCGCGAACTCCACGCGGTGCCCGAGGCCATGGAACGGCCGCTGCGCGGCAGTGGACTGACCGGCCTGCGCGAGCGGCTGACGGATCTGGGCGGATCCTTCGACTGCGGGCCCGTGGCGGGCGGCCGGGGATTCCTCCTCAAGGGCACACTGCCGGACCGGCCTTCCGTGACCGCAGCGGCATCCCCGAGGGAGGAGCCGACGTGCCCGGTGATATACGCGTCCTGATCGTGGACGACCAGCCGCTGGTCCGCAGGGGACTGCGGGCGACCCTCGGCCCCGAGCCGGGGATCCGGGTCGAGGGCGAGGCGGTGAACGGCCGCGAGGCGGTCCGGCTGGTCGGCCGGCTGCGGCCGGACGTGGTGCTGATGGACATCAACATGCCGTACATGAACGGCCTCGAGGCCACCCGGGAGATCTGTGAGCTCTCCGGCGCGGAAGACGTCAGGATCGTCATCCTCACGATGTACGACGAGGACGAGCACGTCTACGAGGCGCTGCGCAGCGGTGCGAGCGGGTTCATCATCAAGGACAGTCCGCCCGAGATGCTGGCGGAAGCGGTCAGGCTGGCCGCCCTCGGCGAGGCCCTGCTGTCACCGTCGGTGACGCGCCGGCTGATCGGGGAGTTCGCCCGCCGGCCCATGCTGGCCGGTGCCGCCCCGGATCTCGACCAGCTGACCGATCGGGAACTCGATGTGTTCAAGCTGCTGATCCGTGGATTCAAGAACGAGGACATCGCCCGGATGCTGGTCCTGGGGGAAAGTACCGTCAAATCCCATGTCCAGCACCTCTACCAGAAACTCCGCGTGCGTGATCGCGTGCAGATAGTGATCTATGCGTACGAGAACGGTCTGGTCCAGCCCGGGGGGCAGGGTCCCGAGTACCCGGTTTCCGGGTGAACGGCCTCTCCTCCTGAAGGCCGCCCTTCTCCCCTCCGCGGTGGAAGACGACCTAAGAACAATTTCCTAGCATCTCCCCTGTCCCGAATTCCCGGACAGGGGAGATGCTCGATGTCAGCAACGAATGAAACGGCCCGCAGGACGGCTCTCGTGGTCGCGCGAATGGACGCGGCGAATTCCACGGAAGTGTCGAGGCTGTTCTCCGCGTCGGACGCCACGTCCCTGCCGCACGACCTCGGCGTGCGCGGGCGTCGGCTCTTTCGCTATCACGGCCTGTACTTCCATCTCGTCGAATTCGACGGCACCCACACCGACCCGGTGGCCGTGGCCCGCGGCCGTGCGGACTTCCAGCGGCTCAGCGAGGAACTGAGCCCGTTCGTGCTGCCCTTCGAACCGGCGACCTGGCGGGGGCCGGAGTCGGCCATGGCGGAGGAGTTCTACTCCTGGACCGCCGCCCCGGCGGTGCCCCCCCGGCCCGCGGGCTGAGGCCGGTGCCCGAACTGTCGGCGGCCGGCGCACCGCAGGCCGCCACCGGGAGCCTGCTCGCGGCGGTGGCCCTGATCCTCGCCGCGGCCGCGCTGTTCTCCCGGCTGGCCCGGTGGGTGCGCCAGCCGGCCGTCGTCGGCGAGATCGTCGCCGGACTCGCCCTGGGCCCCAGCCTCCTCGGACTGCTGCCGGGGGACCCGGTCGCCCTGCTGTTCCCCGCGGACGTCCGGTCCGCCCTGGAGGTGCTGGCGCACCTGGGCCTGGTGCTCTTCATGTTCGGCGTCGGCTACCAGTTCGACGCCGGTCGTCTCAGAGGGCACGGGCGTCAGGTCGTGGCGACCTCGCTGGCGTCGCTGACGCTGCCGTTCGCCCTCGGTGCCGGGCTCGCGTGGGTGCTGCGGCCCTGGTTCGTCACGGAGGAGATGAGTACGTCCGGACTCCTGGTGCCCGCCCTCTTCCTGGGAGCGGCCCTGTCCATCACGGCGTTCCCCGTACTGGCCCGGATCATCGTCGAACGTGGCTGGCGAAGACGCCGCACCGGAGCCGTGGCCCTCGCCTGCGCGGCGATCCAGGACGTGCTGGCCTGGGGCGTGCTGGCGGTGGTCGTCGCACTGGCCAAGAGCACGGGGCCCTGGCCGGTGGCCCGGATGGCGCTCGTCTGCGGCGTGTTCGTGCTCGGTCTGCTCGTGCTGGTGCGTCCCGGACTGAACTGGCTGCTGGCCCCCGGACGGCGCTGGTCCGGCGGCCCCGTCAACCACGCCGTCCTGGTGGTGGGCCTGCTGCTGAGCGCGTGGGCCACCGAGGCGATGGGCCTGCACGCCGTCTTCGGCGCCTTCGCCTTCGGCGCGGTCGTGCCGCGCCGGCGGATCGACGCCGCCACCCCCGAGGTGCCCGAACGCATCGAACAGACCAGCCTGTTGCTGCTGCCCGTCTTCTTCGTCGTCACCGGGCTCTCGGTGGACGTCTCGGGACTGGGTGGCCGCGGTCTGCTCATCCTCCTGGCCGTGCTGGCGGTGGCCTGCGTCGGAAAGTTCGCCGGGGCCGCGGGAGCGGCCCTGCTGACCGGCGCCACCCGGCGGGAGGCCGCGACGCTGGGGGTGCTGCTCAACACCCGGGGCCTGACCGAGCTGATCATCCTCAACGTCGGTCTCGCGCTGGGCGCCCTGGACAGCCGGATGTTCACCGCGCTGGTGATCATGGCGGTCGCCACCACCGTCATGACCGGCCCGTTGCTGGCGCTCCTGGGCCCGGCCGGCGACGACGGCGGACGGAGAGCGGCCTCGTCCCGGGTGCTGCGTTCTCCTCCCGGAGCCGGGACGGATTCTCATCACGGCGGTGGAAGACCGCGCCCCACCGGACCTTTTAGCGTGACGCCCGGTTCATCCGAATCACCCGCACATTCCGTGGAGAACGAGAGGAGTTGAAATGCCGCAGGACCCGCAACTCCCGCAGAATTCTCAGAACCCGAGGACGGCCGGGCACGATTTCGACGTCATCATTCTGGGCAGCGGTATCGCCGGTTCGACGCTCGGCGCGATCCTGGCGAAGAACGGCGCGAGCGTGCTGCTCGTCGACGCCGGGGTGCACCCGCGTTTCTCGGTGGGCGAGTCGACCACCCTCTACACCCTGAACGTCTTCCGGGTGCTCGCCGAGCGGTACGGCATCCCGGAGCTGGAGCCGTTCTCCACCGTCGAGGGCTGCCTGGAGCACATCGGCCCGAGCGTGGGACGCAAGCGGCACTTCGGTTTCATGCTGCACCGGGAGGGCGAGGAGCCCGACCCGCGCGAGGTCAACCAGTTCGCCCCGCCCTCCTCGCTGCTCCAGACCAGCCACCTGCACCGGCAGGACAGCGACGCCTACCTGTTCCACGCCGCCGTCCGCTACGGCTGCGTGGCCAAGCAGGCCTACCGGGTCGCCGAGGTCGAGCTGGGCGAGGACCAGGTCGCGGTCGTCGGGCAGGACGGTTCGCGCCACACGGCCCGGTACCTCGTCGACGGCAGCGGGTTCCGCTCGCCGGTCGCACGGAAGCTCGGCCTGCGCAGGCAGCCGAACGACCTCAAGCACCACTCCCGCTCACTGTTCACCCACATGCTGGACGTGCGCCCCACCGACGACTGCCTGCGGATGCCGGCCGAGGACCTGCCGCCCATCCCCTGGGTGGACGGCACCATGCACCACACCTTCGACCGCGGCTGGCTCTGGATCATCCCGTTCAACAACGAGCCGCGCTCCAAGAACCCGCTGGTGAGCGTCGGCCTCACCTACGACGAACGGCGCTACCCCAAGACGGAGGGCGTCGCCCCCGAGGAGGAGTTCCGCGCGTTCACCAGCCGGTTCCCGGTGCTGGAGCGGATCTTCGCCGACGCCAAGACCGTACGGCCGTGGGTCTCCACCGACCGCCTCCAGTACTCCTCGACCAGGACGGTCGGACACCGCTGGTGCCTGATGTCGCACGCCGCGGGCTTCATCGACCCGCTCTACTCCCGCGGACTCACCAACACCGGCGAGGTCATCAACGCACTCGCTTGGCGGCTGCTCGACGCCCTGCGCGAGGACGACTTCGCCGAGGAGCGCTTCGCGTACGTCGACCGGCTCCAGAAGGGCCTGATCAAGTACAACGACGAGCTGGTCAACTGCTCGTTCGTCGGCCTGGGCGACTACGAGCTGTGGAACGCCGTCTACCGGGTGTGGGGCGCCGCGGAGGTACCGGTCAACCTGCGGTTCGAGCGCTTTCTGGAGCGCTACCGGGAGCACCCCGACGACCGGCTGTTCCAGGAGATGGAAGAGGTCCCGTACCTCGGCTACCTCGTGCCCGACAACCACCCCCACAAGCGGCTGTTCGACGAGATGGTGCGGCTGTGCGACGCCGTCGACGCCGGTGAACGGGACGCCGCCGACGCGGGCCGCGAACTGATGAAGCGGGTCGCGGAGTCCGACGGCGTGATCCCGGGGATCGGCCTGGGCGACCGGGACCGCCGCTTCATCCACCCCGACCCCGGCTCCCTGGA
The DNA here is from genome assembly GCF_003112555.1 of Streptomyces coelicoflavus. GTDB lineage: Bacteria > Actinomycetota > Actinomycetes > Streptomycetales > Streptomycetaceae > Streptomyces > Streptomyces coelicoflavus. The sequence goes on from NZ_BEWB01000001.1 coordinate 26,554, forward strand.
CGACATGGTCCGCTGGCTCGCCGTGGACGGGCCGCCCGAGCTGCGCTACCTCGCCGAGGGCCCCAAGTACGAGAAGCTCCGCGCCGCCGCCGGCCTGACCCCCTGACCCCGTCCCGCCCGACACACGCAAGGAGTACCGCGATGACCCATCAGCCTCTGACCGACGAGCAACTGCGCAGCGCCCTGGTGGCCACGGGGGTGAACCCGGCGATCAGCGACGCCGAACTGGCCCGCACCTTCGAGGAGCTGGGACTGGACTCGCTGGCCCGGCTGGAGATCGCCACCCGGGTCCAGGACCTGGTCGGCCTCGACGTGGAGGACCAGATCGGCCCGGACACCAGTCCCCGGGCGCTGCAGCGCGGGATAGCCCGGCGCCTCGCCGAGACCGCGGCGTGAAGGGGGAGTTGACCGTGATAGGGCACACCGAGAACGAGATCACCGTCGACGCCCCGGCGGGGTTCGTCTGGACGCACCTCAACGACGTGCGGTCCTGGCCGGACCTGTTCACCGAGTACGCGTCCGTCGACGTGCTCGCCGAGAGCACGGACTCCGTCCGCTTCCGGCTGACCATGCACCCCGACGAGCAGGGCCGGGTGTGGTCCTGGGTGTCGGAACGGCACTGGGACGAGGAACTGCGGGTGGTGCGGGCGCGCCGGGTGGAGACCGGGCCCTTCGAGTTCATGAACATCGTCTGGACCTTCCACGAGGAGGCGCCCGACCGGACGGTCATGCGCTGGACCCAGGACTTCCGGATGCGCCCCGAGGCGCCCCTGGACACCGCCGCCATGACCGACCGGATCAACGCCAACAGCGTCGTCCAGATGCAGATCATCAAGGACCGTCTGGAAGCGCGCAGGCGCACCGTCGTCGCATTCGACGACGTGCCCGCCAACACCCGTCGCGGCGGTGACCTGCGCGCCATGGTCACCCCGGTCACCTCCGGCAGCTCCTCGGGCTTCTGCGGAGCGGTGCGGCTGGCACCCGGCGAGACCGTGACCGAGCACTACCACCCGTACTCCGAGGAGTACCTGTACGTGGCCCGGGGCCGTCTGAAGGCCGAACTCGACGGAGAGGCGGTCGAGGTGGCGCAGGACCACGCCCTGCTCATCCCGCGCAACGTCCGCCACCGGCTGACCAGCACGGCCGCCGGCGAGACGCTGGCCGTCTTCCAGCTCAGCCCGCTCGCCCCGCGTCCCGAACTCGGGCACGTGGACACCGAGCCGGGACCGGGCGACGCGCCCCCGGCCGACGCCCCGGCGCAGGGGGAACGGGCATGAGGCGCACCGTCGTGACGGGCGTCGGGGTGATGGCCCCCGGCGGCACGGGCCGTGAGCAGTTCTGGGCGCGGATCGTGGACGGAAAGCCCGCGATCCGCCGCATCCAGGCCTTCGACCCGTCCCCGTACCGCTCGCAGATAGCCGCCGAGTGCGACTTCGACCCGGCCGCCCACGGACTCACCGCCCGCGAGGTCCGGCGCATGGACCGGTTCGTGCAGCTGGCCGTGGCCGCCGCCGACGAGGCGCTCGCCGACTCCGGCCTCGACCTCGCCGCCGCGGACACCGACACCGACCGGATCGGCGTCACCCTCGGCTCCGCGGTCGGCGCCACCATCCGGCTGGAGGACGAGTACGTCGTCGCCAGCAACCACGGTGCCGACTGGCACGTCGACCGGCGCCACGTGCTGCCGTTCATGTACCAGTCGCTGGTCCCCTCCAGCGCCGCCGCCGAACTGGCCGCCCGCTACCGCGTGCACGGACCGGCGGCCGTGGTCTCCACCGGCTGCACCTCCGGCATCGACTCCCTCGGACACGCCCTGACCGTCATCGAGGAGGGCTCCGCCGACGTCATGATCGCCGGGGCGTCGGACGCGCCCATCTCGCCGATCACCGTGACCTGCTTCGACGCGATCCGGGCCACCACCAACCGCAACGACGAGCCGGAGCAGGCGTCGAGGCCCTTCGACGCGGACCGCGCGGGCTTCGTGCTCGGCGAGGGCTCCGCCGTACTCCTGCTCGAGGAGTACGAGCACGCCCGGGCGCGCGGGGCGGAGATCTACTGCGAGATCACCGGGTACGCCGCACGCGCGAACGGATTCCACATGACGGGCCTGCGCCCGGACGGCTTCGAACTCAGCGAGGCGATCCTGCACGCCATGGACGGGTCCCGGCTCGTCCCCGAGGACCTCGGCTACATCAGCGCCCACGGCTCCGGCACCCGGCAGAACGACCGGCACGAGACGGCCGCGTACAAGCGCGTCCTGGGCGAGACGGCCTACCGCGTGCCGATCAGCTCCATCAAATCGGTCGTGGGGCATTCGCTGGGCGCCATCGGGTCGATCGAGATGGCGGCCTGCGCCCTGGTGATCCAGCGCGGCACGGTCCCGCCGACGGCGAACCTGACCACCCGCGACCCCGAGTGCGACCTGGACTACACGCCTCTGGAGGCCCGGGACGCGGACGTCCGCCACGCCCTGTCGGTCGGCTCCGGGTTCGGCGGCTTCCAGTCCGCGATGGTCTTCTCCGGCCTGGGGGAGGCGGCATGAGGGCGAGTCGCGCCTTCATCACCGGCCTCGGCGTCGTCGCGCCGACCGGAGTGGGCACCACCGAGCACTGGGAGAACTCCCTGCGGGGAGCGTCCGGCATCGCCGCCCTGCCCGAGCCCGGCGGGGGCGGCCACCCCGCCCCCGTGCGCACGGCCGGTCAGGTGTCCGGCTTCGACGCCGACGCGTTCGTCGACAGCCGGCTGGCGGTGCAGACCGACCGGGGCACGTGGATGGCGCTGGCCGCCGCCCGGCTGGCCCTGGACGACGCCCGGCTCACGCCGGACCAGGAGTTCCCCTTCGACCTGTCCGTGGTGACCGCCGCCGGATCGGGCGGCAACGCCTTCGGCCAGCGGGAGATCCAGGCGCTGTGGAGCCAGGGGCCGCGCAAGGTCAGCGCCTACCAGTCGATCGGCTGGTTCTACGCGGCGAGCACCGGCCAGATCTCCATCCGGCACCAGCTCAAGGGCGCCTGCGGCGTCCTGGTGTCGGACGGCGCGGGCGGCATCGACGCCCTCGCCCAGGCCCACCGACTGATCCGGCGGCGGACCGGTGCCGTCCTGGTCGGCGGCACGGAGGCCCCGCTGTCCCCGTACGCGCTGGTCTGCCAGTCCGACCAGTACGGCATCAGCCGCGACCCGGACCCGTGCACCGCCTACCGGCCCTTCGGCGGCGCGGGGTTCGTGCCCGGCGAGGGCGGGGCGATGCTGATGGTCGAGTCCGAGGAACGGGTGCGCCGCCGTGGCCTGCGGGTCTACGCCGAGATCCGGTCGACCGCAGCCACCCACGACGGCTGGGACCCGGCCGAGCCGCCCCCGGACGGCACGCAGTTCACCCGCGCGGTCCGCGAGGCCCTGCGCCGGGCCGACTGCACTCCCGACGACATCGACGTGGTCTTCGCCGACGGCGCGGGCACGGCGGTGGGGGACCGCCAGGAGGCCGACATGATCCGGGCCGTGTTCGGCGGGCGCCCCGTCCCGGTCACCGTCCCCAAGACCATGACGGGACGGCTGTGCAGCGGCGGTGCGTCACTGGACCTCGCCTGGGCCGCCCTGGCCCTCACCCACCGGGTGATCCCCCCGTCGGTGAACCTGGACCCCGCCGCGGAGTACGCCGACCTCGACCTGGTCCTCTCGCCCCGGGAGGCCCCCGAGCTGCACACCGCCCTGGTGGTGGCGCGCGGCACCGGCGGCTTCAACGCGGCTGCGGTGCTGCGCGGGCCGGCCGGGGCGGGGACGGACACCGGATGAGGGACGCGGGACTGCGGGCCCTGCGGCGGCCGAACTTCCGGTGCTGGTTCGTCCATCTGTCCCTCAGCAGCTCCGCGCTGTGGGTGCACTGGCTGGCGCAGGACTGGCTGGTACTGGAACTGACCGACGGCTCGGGCACCGCGCTCGGCGTCGTCACGGCCCTGCAGTTCGTTCCCTTCCTCGTCCTCGGCCCGCTGTGCGGCGTGGTCGCCGACCGCTACCCGAAGTGGGCCACCGTCGTGGCCACCCAACTCGCCACCGGTCTCGGCGGGCTGGTCCTCGGCCTCCTGGTGGCCGCCGGAGCCGTCGAACTCTGGCACGTCTTCGCGATCGCCTCGCTGATGGGTGCCTGCAACGCGCTGTGGCAGCCCACGGCCCAGGCGTTCGTGCCCGAGACCGTGCCGTCGCGGGACCTGGGCAGCGCGGTGGCCCTGTGCGCGGGATCGTTCAACGTCACCCGCCTGCTGGGCGCGGGGGCCGGCGGGCTGTTCATCGGGTTCTGGGGCACCGGTCCCGTACTCCTCGTCGCGGGGCTCGTGATCGCGGCCTCGGTGTGGCCGCTGCTCCGCATGGACCGGGCCGCCCTCACGCCCGGTCCGCGTGCCACGGGTGGACGCCTCGTGCGCGGCGGCCTCGCCTACGTCCGCGGGCATCGAGAGATACGGCTGGTGCTGGCCGTGGTCGGCGTCGTCGCCGCCTTCGGTCTCAACTCCCAGCTGGTCATCACCCTGATCGGCACCCAGGAGTTCGGCGGCGGACCGGGACAGCTGGGGCTGCTCGGCGCCTGCATGGCCGTCGGCTCGCTCGCCGGTGCCGCGGTCGCGGCCACCACCTCCTCCGTGACCCTGCGCAGGCTGGTGACGTGCGCCCTCCTCTTCTGCGGGGTGCAGCTGCTCGCGGCCCTGTCGCCGTCCCTGTGGGTGTTCGCCGTGCTGATGGCGGCGGTCGGCGCGACCCAGCTCGCCTTCGTCTCCACCGCCGCCACCTACGTGCAGTTCGCCACCACGCCGGTGGTGCGCGGCCGGGTCATGGCCGTCTACCTGATGGTGTTCCTCGGCAGCCGCCCCCTCGGGGCCTACCTGATGGGCTGGGCCGCCGACACCTGGAACGCGCCGGCGGCCGTCGCCGCGCAGACGGGCGCCGCCACCGTGCTGACCGTGGCCGCGGTCGCCGCCCTGCGCCAGCGCCTCGACGCCGAGGCCGGCCCCGACCCCGAACCGGCCGTTCCCCCGAAGGGGAGCCCGGAGGAAAGTCCACAGGGCAACCCAACGGAAGGAAGACCGCATGTCTGACCTCTCGTCCACGCCGGCGCCCGTCCGGGACGGTACGGCCGGTGACCACTTCTCGATGCTGCCCGGCCCCGACGTGCTCGTGATCGCCCCGCACCCGGACGACGAGACGCTGGGCTGCGGCGGCACCATCGCCCGGCTCGCCGCCGCCGGCCACCGCGTCCACGTCCTCGCGGTCACCGTCCGCGTCGGCCGCATGTGGGGCGGGCACAGCGACGGCGACGTACGGACCTCCGAGTTCAAACTGGCCTGCTCCGCGCTCGGCGTCACCTCCGCGGAACTCGCCTGGCGGGACGAGGAGGGCAGCCTCGACATCACCACCCGCCAGCGCGACCTGGTCAACCTCATCGAGCGGGACTCCGCCGTGTCCCTCGCCGCGGTGCGCCCGGCGACCGCCCTGATCCCGGCGGCCGGCGGTTTCCACCAGGACCACCAGGCCGTCCACCGGGCGGCGTTCGCGGCCTGCCGGGTGCACAGCCCCGACCTCAAGCCGACCCCCCGCGCGGTGCTCGGGTACAGCGGGGCGGAAGAGGCCTGGTCCTCCCACGCGGAGCCCTGGCGGGTGCACGTCGACATCTCGGCGCACTGGGAGGCGAAGGAGGAGGCCCTGCGCGCCTACGGCACCCAGATGCGGCCCGACGGCAATCCGCGCAGCATCGCCCAGGTCCGCCGCGTGGACGCGGCGGCGGGCGGCGCTCTCGGCATGCGGTACGCCGAGACCTTCGTCCCCTACCGGCTGTCGGTCTGAGCACGGGAAGCACCGGACACCGAAGCACCGGACAGACCGGACAGACCGGACATCAAGGAATCGGACACCAGATGAGAATCCTGTTCACCTGCGTGCCGGGCATCGCCCACCTGCACGCCATGGCCCCCCTGGCCCGGGCGGCCGAGCGGGCCGGGCACACCGTCCTCGTCGCCACCGCGCCCTCCTTCCGGGAGCACTTCACGGCTCGCCGGATCCCCGCCGTGGGGGCGGGAGCCGACTGGTCCCAGGCGGACCCCGACTCGCTGCCCGAGTTCCACCGTCACGGCGGGGACGGACAGTTGGCGGCGTTCGCCGAGGTCGCCACGCGCGGCATGGTCGACGACCTGTCGGGCGTGATCGACGAGTTCAAGCCCGACCTCGTCGTCCGCGACGCCCTGGAGTTCGGGGGCTGGGCGGCGGCGGAGCGGGCCGGGGTCCCTCTCGCCTGCTTCACCCCCGGCATGGGGGCCGAGCGCAACGTCATGCTGGCGATGGCCGGCGAGGCGGTGTCCTCGCTCGCGGAACGCTACGGCCTGGAGCCCGACCCCGAACTGCGCAGGCTCTACGGCTACCTCTACCTGCACCGCAGGCCACGCGTCCTCGACTTCCCCTTCGGAGAGCCCTATCCCCAGGAGTTCCGCTACTGCCCCCCGGAGTTCGACCGGGCGGGGCAGAGCCGGGACCCGGACCCGGACCGGGACCTGCCGGGCTGGGTCGGCGAGTTGGGCGACCGGCCGGTCGTGCACCTGTCCCTGGGCACCACCTTCGTGCGGAGCGACGCGGGCCGCCGGGTCATCCGGACCGTCGTCGAGTCCCTCGCCGGCGACGACGTCGACCTGGTGGTCGGCACGGGCCGCGGCTCGGACCCGGAGAGCTTCGGCGCCCTGCCCGCGAACACCCGGCTCGTGCCGTACATCGACCACCGGGTCTTCCTCGCGCACTGCTCGGTCTTCATCAACCAGGCCGGCTACACCTCGGTGCTCAACGGCATCGCGCACGGCCTGCCGATGCTCACCCTCCCGCTGGGCGCCGACCAGCCGGTGGTGGGCATGAACCTGGCCAACCTGGGGATGGGCCTCTGCTGCACCAACGCGTCCAAGGGCCCCTTCCCGGTGCTCGACCCCGAGCGCCTCGACCCCGCCGCCGTCCGGTCGGGCGTCCGCCGGCTGCTGGCCGAGGAGGGCTTCGGCCGCGCCGTCCGGCGGGTCCGGGACGAGTTCCGGGCGCTGCCGCGTCTGGACGGCGTCGTGCACCGGCTGACGGAGGTGGTGCGGCCGTGACGGTACCCACCGGTGCCGCGCGCACCGCCGTCGACGTGCCCGTGGACGACGCCCGCGCACTGCGCCGTGTCCTCGGCCGGTTCGCCACCGGCGTCGCCGTGGTGACCGCGATGACCCCGCACGGCCCGCGGGGCATGACGGTCAACTCCTTCGCGTCGGTCTCGCTCGACCCCCCGCTGGTGCTGTTCGCGGCGGCGCGGTCCTCCTTGCAGCACGCGGCGTTCGCCCGGCCCGGGCCGTTCGCGGTGCACGTCCTGGGCGAGGACCAGCGAGCGGTGTCCGCCCGCTTCGCCGCACCGGGCCTGGACCGCTTCGGCGGTCAGGAGTTCGTGCCCGGCGAGGACGGCACCCCGCTGCTGCCGGACGCCCTCGCGGTACTGGAGTGCCGGTCCGAGCAGGTGGTGCGCGCCGGCGACCACGACATCGTCGTGGGGCGGGTCGGGAGGGCCACCAAGGCGGTGGACGGACCGGCCGTGCGGCCCCTCCTCTACTACGGCGGCTCCTACCGGAGGGTGAGCGAGGAGTGGGACGAGTACGACGGGGACATCGACTGGTCCCCCCTGCTCCTGTAGTGTGGCTATCTATGAGGGCTGAAGTGCTGAAGGGCCACCTGGAGGGGATGATCCTGGCCGTCCTCGAGTCCGGTCCGACCTACGGGTACGCGGTCATCGAGACGCTGCGGGAGCGCAGCGACGGCGAGGTGTCGCTGCCGTCCGGCACGATCTACCCGGCCCTGCGCCGCCTGGAGAGCGCCGGCCTCGTCTCCAGCGGCTGGAGCGAGGTCGGGGGACGACGGCGCCGGACCTACGAACTGACGCCCTCCGGGGTCGAGGCGCTGAAGGAACGGCGCCAGGCCTGGCACCGTGCCGCCGAAGTGATCACCGGCGTAATGGGGGGACCGGGGACATGGACCGTCTCGACCTGACCGACGACCCCGGCCCGACCGACGGCCCCGGCCCGATCGACGACTACCTCCGGGACGTCGCGGTGCGTCTGTGCGGACCGCGAAGGTGGCGCGAGGAGATCGTCGAGGAGGTGCGGGACGGCCTGGCCGAGACGGCGGCCGCCTGCCGTGAGCAGGGCATGAACCCGACGGCGGCACAGCGGACCGCGATCGCCGAGTGGGGCAGCGCCCGGGTGGTGGCCGGGGCCTACGCCCGCGCCGCGCTGCACGCCACCGGCAAGCGGGTCGGCACGGTGGTGCTGCTCGGCGTGCCCCTCCTGGTGGCGACCTGGTGGGCGGTGCTCTCCCAGCGCGTGCGCGACCCCTTTCCGCAGCCCTCGCCGGGCGTCGAGGTCGCGGCGAACGTGCTGGGCGTCTCGGCCCTGTTGACCGTGGTGGGCGCGCTGCTGGCATGGGTGTTCTCCAAGGGCGTGCGCAGTCTGGCCCGGCACAACAGCGAGCGATGGCGCTACCGGGCGTCGGTGACGGCGGTGATCTGCATGGGCGCCGCGATGTCCGTGACCCTCACGGTGCAGATCGCCCAGGCGCTCGTGGACCCGCGCTCCGTGGCCTGGCCCTGGCTGGCCCTGCCGCTCGGCAGTTCGGCGCTCGTGGGCGCGGCGCTGCTCACGGAGGGACGGCGGTTGGTCGTCGCGCGGCGCATGTGGGCGGCGGGCTGACGGTCCGGAGCCGCACCGGGGTTCGCGCCTGCCCGGCGGTACCGCCCCGCCCCGTCCCGTGCGAGACTGCCCCGGTTGCGGAAGTGAACGGGGTGGCGTGAGCCGGTCAGGGGGAGCAGCGGGATGAGCAAGCGGCAGACGCAGAAGATGCTGGAGCTGATGGCGAGCGGGGAGCCGGTCCAGCTCACCAGCCGGATGTCCTCGGTGAAGAAGCTCGCCACGCTCGCCTTCGTCGCCCAGCAGTTCGGCTACGAGTACGCCGACGTCCGCCAGAGCGGCGGGAACAACACCGCGCTCACCATGCTGCTCGTCCCCGACCCGAGCCCGCAGGCCCGCACCCGGGCCGCGCAGAACTGGGCGCAGTACCCGAACGCTGGTGACGGCGTGTCGCTGCCGCCGCTCGTGCCGGACGCCTTCGAACTCCTCAAGGCGCGCATCAACTTCGATCGCACCGGCAAGAACGCCCAGAAGAACATGGGCTACGGCGCGCTCGGCGGCACCGTCGCGTGCGTGGTCATCGCCTTGCGCGAGGGCGGCTCGTCCGACGACTTCCTCCTCTCCGGGATCATCTGGGTGGTCCTCATGGCGGCCCTCGGCATCGGCTTCCTCGTCACCCGCAAGCGCAACGCCAAGTTCGCGGCCCGGCTGCAGGCCGCCGGGTTCGTGCCGATGGCCGACGAGACGGGACGGGTGCGCTACCTGCCGCCGGGTGGTCAACTGCCGGGGCACGGGAACCCGTTCGGCGCCGCGCCCGGCGGCTACGGACAGCCGGCCCCCGGCCAGTACGCCGCCCAGCCGCCGCAGCAGCAGCCGTACGGCGGGCCGCAGCAGGGCGGGCAGCCGTACGCGCCGCAGCAGGCCCCGCAGGCGCAGCAGCCCTACGCGCCCTCGCAGGCCCAGCAGCCCTACCCGCCGCAGCAGGCCCCGCAGCCGTACGCCCAGCCGCCGCAGCAGCAGCCGTACGCGCCCCAGCCGCCGCAGGGGCAGCCGTACGCGCCCCCGCAGCCGCAGGGGCAGCAGCCCCACCCGCAGCAGCCCTACCCGCCGCAGGGCTACCCGCAGCAGAACCCGCACTGGCAGCCCCAGCCGCCGCAGGGCTGACCGCGATCTCTCACCCCGGGGCCGTGCCGGGTGAGAGCGACGTTCCCTCCCGGTCATCCACAGCCCCACCGGCGCGAAACGCGTCCTGCCTAGCGTCGGGTCCACCGAGCTGTGGAGCACCGTGGAGGCGCGATGAAAGCCCGTGGCGGACGCTGGATCGAGCACTGGGATCCCGAGGACGAGACCTTCTGGCGGGAGACGGGGGAGCGGACCGCCCGGCGGAACCTGTTCTTTTCCGTCCTCTCCGAGCACATCGGGTTCTCCGTGTGGACGATGTGGTCCGTGCTGGTGCTCTTCATGGGCCCCGAGTACGGGCTGACACCGGCCGACAAGTTCCTGCTGACGTCCGTGGTGACGCTCGTCGGGGCCGTGGTGCGGGTGCCGTACACCTTCGCCGTCGCCGTCTTCGGCGGGCGGAACTGGACGATCGTCTCCGCCGGGCTGCTGCTCGTGCCGACCGTCGCGGCCTTCGCCGTCATGGAACCGGGGACGTCCTTCTCGACCTTCCTGCTGGCCGGACTCCTCGCCGGCATCGGCGGCGGCAACTTCGCCTCCTCCATGACCAACATCAACGCGTTCTTCCCGCTGAGGAGGAAGGGCTGGGCGCTCGGGCTCAACGCCGGGGGAGGCAACATCGGAGTACCGGTCATCCAGCTGGCGGCGCTCGCGATCATCGGGGCGGGCGGCGGGCCCCGGGTCCTGCTCGGCATCTACGTCCCGCTGGTCCTGGTGGCCGCGGTGCTCGCCGCGTGCTTCATGGACAACCTCACCTCCGTGCGGAACGACACCGGGGCCGCCAAGGACGCCGCGCGGGACGCTCACACCTGGATCATGTCGGTGCTGTACATCGGCACCTTCGGCTCGTTCATCGGCTACAGCTTCGCCTTCGGGCAGGTGTTGCAGAGCCAGTTCGGACGGAGCCCGCTCCAGGCGGCGTACCTGACCTTCATCGGGCCGCTGCTGGGCTCGCTGGTCCGTCCGCTGGGCGGCAGGCTCGCCGACCGGTACGGCGGTGCGCGGATCACCCTGTGGAACTTCGTCGCCATGGCCGCCGCCACCGCCGTACTCGTCACGGCCAGCGCGTCGGGGTCGCTCGCGCTGTTCGTGGCCGTGTTCGTGGTGCTGTTCGTGCTCAGCGGCCTTGGCAACGGGTCGGCGTTCAAGATGATCCCCGGGATCTTCCGGAACAAGGCGCTGGGCAAGGGGCTGGAGGGGGAGGCGGCGGTGGCGTACGGGCGGCGGCTCTCCGGGGCCTCCATGGGGCTGATCGGCGCGGTGGGCGCGCTCGGCGGCGTCGCCGTCAACCTCGCCTTCCGGCAGTCCTTCCTCTCCTCCGGCTCGGGCACCGGCGCGTTCGTCGCCTTCCTCGCCTTCTACGCCGTGTGCCTCGCCGTCACGTGGGCGGTGTACCTTCGCCGTCCGGTCGTACGGACGCCGGACGGCACCGCGGGCCCGGAACGGGTGAGGGCCGGGCTCAGCCGGGCCGAGGTGTGACGTAACACTGGTGACATGAGGCGGAACCGAGCCCGTCACGCGGCGTTGGCAGGCTCGGTCGCCACGTGACTGTGCACGTGGGTGTGAACGGAACGGAGCGCGGCGAGCGATGGACGACGTGGGCGACGTGGGGGACGTGGACGGCAAGGGTGAGGACGGGCGGCGGACCGGGCACGGCCCGCTGGCCGGGTTCACCGTGGGCGTGACCGCCGCCCGCCGGGCCGACGAACTGGGCGCGCTGCTCCAGCGGCGCGGAGCCGACGTGCTGCACGCGCCCGCGCTGCGGATCGTGCCGCTCGCCGACGACAGCGAGCTGATGGCCGCCACCAAGGACATCGTCGGCCGGGCACCGGACGTCGTCGTCGCCACCACCGCCATCGGGTTCCGGGGCTGGATCGAGGCCGCCGACGGCTGGGGGCTCGGCGACGCCCTGCTGGAGCGGCTGGGCACGGTGGAGCTGCTGGCGCGCGGGCCCAAGGTCAAGGGCGCGGTCCGGGCCGCGGGCCTGACGGAGCGCTGGTCACCGGCGTCGGAGTCCATGGCAGAGGTCCTCGACCGGCTCCTGGAGGAGGGTGTGTCGGGCCGCCGGATCGCCGTACAGCTGCACGGTGAGCCGCTGCCGGGGTTCGTGGAGGCGCTGCGGGAGGGCGGCGCCGAGGTGCTGGGGGTGCCCGTGTACCGGTGGCTGCCGCCGGAGGACCTGGGCCCCGTGGACCGGCTGCTGGACGCCGCGGTGTCGCGGGGCGTGGACGCCGTGACGTTCACGAGCGCGCCCGCCGCGGTGTCCCTGCTGGGCCGGGCCGGGGAGCGGGGCATGCTGCCGGAGCTGCTCGCCGCGTTCGGCCACGACGTGCTGCCCGCCTGCGTCGGACCGGTCACCGCGGTGCCGCTCCAGGCGCACGGCGTCGACACGGTCCAGCCCGAGCGCTTCCGGCTCGGCCCCCTCGTCCAGCTGCTGTGCCAGGAGCTGCCGGCCCGCGCCCGTGCGCTGCCGGTCGCCGGGCACCGGCTGGAGATCCGCGGCCACGCGGTGCTTGTCGACGCGGAGCTCCGGGCCGTGCCGCCTGCCGGCATGTCCCTGCTGCGCGCCCTCGCCCGGCGGCCGGGCTGGGTCGTCCCCCGCGCGGAACTGCTGCGCGCCCTGCCGGGCACCGGCCGCGACGAACACGCCGTCGAGACGGCCATGGCCCGCCTGCGCACCTCCCTCGGCACCCCGAAGCTGATCCAGACGGTCGTGAAACGCGGCTACCGCCTCGCCCTGGACCCGGCTACGGACGCCAAGTACACGGACGGATGACGCGGCGCGTGCCGGGGCACGCGGTGTGATTCCCGCGGCATGCGGCGCCGGGGGACGGGCGGTGGGACGGCTGGTGCCGGGCCGGTGCTGCGGAGGTCGGTCCGCCGCGCCGTGGGCGCCGGACGCCCGGGGCCGGGCCGCAAGCGCGCGGCTCACGGCACCGTGCGGCGTTGCCGCGGTGCCGGCCCCGGGCGGTTCCCCGCTCGCGGCACCTTCTCCGCCCGCCGCGCGGCTCCGCACGCCGCGGCTCCGTACGCCGGGCCGCACGGAGCCGGTCGCTCACCGGCCGGCGTCCGGAGCCCCGGGCGAGCCGGTGAGTGGTCGTCCCGGGCGGCGCCCACGGCCAGCGAAGCTGCCCCCGGACCGGGACTGCGGGGCTGCGGGAGTGCCGGACTGCGAGAGTGCCGGAGTGCCGGAGTGCGGGGGTGCCGGAGTGCGGGGCTGTGGGGCTGCCGGTCTGCCGGGTCTCTCGCCCAGCGACGCTGCCCTCGGCCTCCGG
>NZ_BEWB01000002.1 GCF_003112555.1 Streptomyces coelicoflavus
CCCCCGGGTCTCCCGTCCAGCGATGCTGCCCTCGGCCCCCGGCCAGGGATCCTGCCGCTGGGCCGCCGGGCCTCGCACCCCCGGTCGGCGACGCTGCCTCGGGTTGCCGGGGCCCGCCCCCCGGGTCTCCCGTCCAGCGATGCTGCCCTCGGCCCCCGGCCAGGGATCCTGCCGCTGGGCCGCCGGGCCTCGCACCCCCGGTCGGCGACGCTGCCTCGGGTTGCCGGGGCCCGCCCCCCGGGTCTCCCGTCCAGCGACGCTGCCCTCGACCCCCGGACAGGGACCCTGCCGCCGGGCCGCCGGGTCTCGGTCCCCGGCCCGGTTGCTCAGTGGACGGGGCCGTGGGGTGTCCCGTGTGGTGCCGCGGCGCGGTGGGGTGGCATCGGTGCCGGGCGGGTCGGGCGGTGTCGGGTCGCCAGGGCCGTTGCCAGGCAGGCCGTCGCCGCCGTCGACAGGGCCGCGCGTACGACGTTCCAGGCCACCCACGGGTCCTCGAACCGTTCGCGCAGCGCCGCCGGATCGCCCGGGCGGGCCAGGGCGTCGTTGAGGGGGACGTTGCCGGCCACCGTGACCAGGAAGGCGAGTGCGTACGCCGTCGCGCCGGCCCAGATCCACCAGCGGCCCGGCAGGCCGCGCGACTGCCACCCCGCGAGGCCCGCGAGGACCAGCGCGCCCGTGAAGCCCAGCAGGAACACCGGGTTCTCGATCACGTCGTTGACGTCGCGCATCACGTCCACGTACACGCGGTCGTCGCTGCGTGCCAGCGCCGGCATCACGGCACAGGCGAAGACGTAGAAGGTCCCGGCCATCAGGCCCGATGCGACCGTGGCCGCGACCAGCACTCCACCGGCGGTGCGGGACCGCTGTTCCCCGTTGGTGTTCGTCATGCGGCCAGTCAACCGGCGGCCCGGCGTACCGAACATGGCCCGGACGCGCGGGCGCATGCGCGAGCGTCCACACGGGGGCGGTACGAGGGGTTCCGGGCGCGCGGGCGGGCAGGCACTGTAGAAGGAGCGGTTCCCCTGCTCCCCTCTCCGGCCCGCCCCCACCGGGCCACCCAAGGCGGTGACAGGAACATGGCACTGGGTACGGCCACCGACCCGTACGAGCTGCGGTTCGACACCGGGCGGATCTGCCTGGACCTCGTCGCCACCACCCACCCCGTGGAACGCCTCGGTTCCCTGGACGCGCTGCGCGCCTGGATCACCGGCTCCGGACTCGTCCCGCCCGGTACCCCGCTGGCCCACGCCGACCTCACCTGGCTGACCGGCTTCCGCGAACTGCGCGGCGAGACCGCGAGGTTGGTGCGCGGCCGGCCGGCGCCCCCGACCCCCGCCCACGCCCTCGCGCTCGCCCGCGTCAACGAACTCGCCCTCGCCGCACCCCCCGCGCCCCGCGCGGTGCCCGGAGAAGACGGCACCCTGGTACGGGAGCTGACCGGGCCGCCACGGTGCGCGGCGCTGCTCGGCGCGCTCGCCCGGGACGCGGTGGAACTGCTCACCGACCCGGTCGCGCGGGCGAGCCTGAGGCAGTGCGCGGGCGACAACTGCCCCATCGTGTACGTCGACACCTCCCGGGGCCGCCGCCGCCGCTGGTGCTCCAGCGAGATCTGCGGCAACCGCGAGCGCGTCGCCCGGCACCGGCGCCGCGCGGCCCTGGCCCGGTAAGCACCCGTAGGTCCGCCCGCGCCCCGTTCGTCACACCGCCTTCGGGAAATCTCTCATCTCGTTTTGAACACGCCGCACTTCGCGTCCGTACCGAATGGGCGAGCGACCGACTGGGGGAACCCCCGGACATCGGAGGTGGGCGTGCGCAAGGATTCCGTCGTGGCCAATGAACGTGGTGCGAGGGCCCGACATCGCATGTCGCAGTCGTCCTCGGAACCCGACGAGGAGCTGATGCGCGCGCTGTACCGCGAGCACGCCGGCCCCTTGCTGGCCTACGTGCTGCGGCTGGTCGCGGGGGACCGCCAGCGCGCCGAGGACGTCGTCCAGGAGACGCTCATCCGTGCCTGGAAGAACGCCGGTCAGCTCAACCGTGCGACCGGATCGGTACGCCCCTGGCTGGTGACGGTCGCCCGGCGCATCGTCATCGACGGCCACCGCAGCCGGCAGGCCCGGCCGCAGGAGGTCGATCCGTCGCCGCTGGAGGTCATCCCCGCGGAGGACGAGATCGACAAGGCGCTGTGGCTGATGACGCTGTCGGACGCGCTCGACGACCTGACCCCGGCCCACCGGGAGGTCCTCGTCGAGACGTACTTCAAAGGGCGTACCGTCAATGAGGCGGCGCAGACACTGGGCATACCCAGCGGCACCGTGCGCTCCCGGGTGTTCTACGCCCTGCGTTCGATGAAGCTGGCTCTGGAGGAGCGGGGGGTGACGGCGTGATGAGCGGGTACGGGGGAGCTCAGGGATTCGGCGGGGGATTCGGCCCGGGGGATTCGGGTAATTCTGTCCCCATGCAGGGATCACCGGCGCCGAACGAGCACGAGACCGTCGGCGCCTACGCCCTCGGAATCCTCGACGACGCGGAGGCGACCGCCTTCGAGGCGCACCTCGCCACCTGCGAGTGGTGCGCCCAGCAGCTCGACGAGCTGGCCGGCATGGAGCCGATGATGGCGGCGCTGGCCGACCTGCCCGGCACCGGAACGCCCGCGATCGCCGAGTCGCTCACCGCGAAGCCCGGCGCGCGGCTCTCGGAGAAGCTCGTCGACGAGGTCGCCGAACGCCGCGCGAGCAAGCGCCGCCGCAACTTCTACCTGGTGGGCACCGCCGCCGCGCTGATCATCGGCGGCCCGTTCGCCGCCGTGGCGACCACGGGCGGCGGGGGAGGGGGCGGTGACGACGGCGGCGGACGCAGGACCGAGGCGACGCGGCAGGCCGCGAGCCCCGCCGAGGCCGCCTTCGCCGCCATGCCGGACCGGGTCACCGCCACCGACCCGGGCACACAGGTCAGCGCGACCGTGGCGCTGGAGAAGAAGGCCTGGGGCACCGAAACGGTCCTGGAGCTGAAGAACCTCAAGGGCCCCCAGAAGTGCTCCCTGGTCGCCGTCGGCAAGAACGGCGAGCGGGAGACGCTCACCTCCTGGACGGTCCCCGACTGGGGGTACGGCATCCCGGGCGCCACCACCGAGAAGGCCAAGAAGCCGCTCTACGTGCACGGCGGAGCCGCCTTCGAGCCCAACCAGATCTCCCACTTCGAGGTCATGACCTTCGACGGGAAGCGGCTCGTGGAGGTCGACGCGTAGCGCGGGCCGCAGGCGCGCCGTAGCTTCCCGGGCCCCCTTCGCGTATTTTTGACGGCTGCCCAGCACGTCAGAAGGGGGCCCGGTGGCCGCACAGGCTCAACAGGATTCAGCGGTCGACTCGGAGCACGACCCCGTACGACCCGTACGAGGGGACTCCGCGCGGGAGGACTCCACACGCGAGGACTCCGTGCGCGACCGAGAGATCGACGTGGAACAGGCGCACCTCGACCGGGTGTACCGGCGCCTCGAGGAGAAGATCCACGAGGCGGAGTTCCTCATGCACGACGCCGCCCAGCGCGGCCACGTCGGCACGCCCGGCGCCCTCGCCGAGCGCGACGCGCAGGTCTTCCGGGCCGGCATCCACCTCAACCGCCTGAACAACGAGTTCGAGGACTTCCTGTTCGGCCGCATCGACCTGCTCCTCGGCAAGGACGGCAAGAAGGGCCCGGACGGCGCGTACACGGCGGTCGAGCCCGCGGAGGGCGCCCTCGGGCCCGACGACACCGCCGACATCGCCGAGACCCTGCACATCGGCCGCATCGGCGTCCTGGACGAGGACTACGCCCCGCTGGTCATCGACTGGCGGGCGCCCGCCGCCGCCCCCTTCTACCGGTCCACGCCGGTCGACCCGGGCCGGGTCGTGCGCCGCAGGGTGATCCGCTCCAAGGGGCGGCGCGTCCTCGGCGTCGAGGACGACCTGATGCGGCCCGAGATCACCGCCCGCCTGAACGGCGAGGAGCTGGCCGTCGTCGGCGACGGCGCCCTGATGGCAGCCCTCGGCCAGGCCCGCACCCACTCCATGCGGGACATCGTGGCCTCCATCCAGGCCGAGCAGGACCAGGTGATCCGCGCCCCCGCCGCCTCCGTGACCTACGTCGAGGGCGGCCCCGGCACCGGCAAGACCGCCGTCGCCCTGCACCGGGCCGCCTACCTGCTCTACCAGGACCGGCGCCGGTACGCGGGCGGCATCCTCATCGTCTCGCCGACGCCGCTGCTCGTGGCGTACACCGAGGGCGTGCTGCCCTCCCTGGGCGAGGAGGGTCAGGTCGCGATCCGCGCGATCGGCTCCCTGGTCGAGGGCGCGGAGGCCACGCTGTACGACTCCCCGGCCACCGCCCGCGCCAAGGGCTCCTCCCGCATGCTCACGGTGCTGCGCAAGGCCGCGCGGGGGGCGCTGGAACCGGCCGACTCGCCGTCCCTGCTCCGGGTCGTCGCCTTCGGCCGCCGCCTCGAACTGGAGGCCGGGGAACTGGCCGGCATCCGCCGCACCGTCCTCGGCGGCACCGCGCCCGTCAACCTGCTGCGCCCCCGCGCCCGCCGGCTGCTCCTGGACGCCCTGTGGCAGAAGTCGGGCGCCGGGGCCCGGCACTCCGACCCCGAGCTGGCCGCCGAGCTGCGCTCCTCCTTCGACGAGGACGTCAGCTCCGAGGACTCCTTCCTCGCCTTCCTCGACGCCTGGTGGCCCGAGCTGACCCCGGGCGCCGTGCTGGCGGCCATGGCGGACGAGCGGCGCCTCGGCCGCTGGGCCCGGCGGGTGCTGAACCCGGGCGAGGTCCGCAAGGTGGCCCGGTCACTGCGGCGCGAGGGCCACTCCGTGCACGACATCGCCCTGCTCGACGAGCTCCAGGCGATCGTCGGCACCCCGGCCCGCCCCCGCAAGCGGCGCGAGCAGGACCCGCTGGACCAGCTCACCGGGCTCGAGGAGCTGATGCCGCAGCGCGAGGAGACCCAGTGGGAGCGGGCCGAGCGCCTCGCCCAGGAGCGCACCGAGTACGCGCACGTCATCGTCGACGAGGCGCAGGACCTCACGCCCATGCAGTGGCGGATGGTGGGCCGCCGCGGCCGGCACGCCACCTGGACGGTCGTCGGCGACCCGGCCCAGTCCTCCTGGTCCGACCCCGACGAGGCGGCGGCCGCCCGGGACGAGGCGCTGGGCACCCGCCCGCGCCGCCGCTTCGAGCTGACCGTGAACTACCGCAACCCGGCCGAGATCGCCGAGCTGGCGGCGAGGGTCCTCGCGCTCGCCATGCCCGGCTCGCGGTCCCCGTCGGCCGTCCGCTCGACCGGCGTGCGGCCGCGCTTCACGGTGGTGGACGAGTCCCTCGCCCAGTCGGTCCGCGCGGAGGCGGCCCGGCTGCTCGGCCTCGTCGACGGCACCGTCGGCGTCGTGGTCGCCATGAACCGGCGCGAGGAGGCCCGGCGCTGGCTGGCCGGGCTCGGCGACCGCGTGGTCGCACTGGGCAGCCTGGAGGCCAAGGGCCTGGAGTACGACGCCACGGTCGTCGTCTCCCCGGCCGAGATCGCCGACGAGTCGCCGGCCGGCCTGCGCGTGCTGTACGTCGCCCTGACCCGGGCCACGCAGCAGCTGACGGTGGTCTCCTGCGAGCGGGACGAGCCGGACGCCTCGGGGGTGCCGGACCTGCTGCGCGACTGACGGGCGTGTCCGCCCACGCGAGAGGCCCGCGCCGTCGGACGGCGCGGGCCTCTCGCTCTTCGCTTTCTTCCGTTTAGGTGGCACCGACCCGCCATGCTCGCCTCGCGGCAAGTGGTCGCTCGTAGCGACGATGGTTGGGCCCGGGGGCTTGGATCGAGCCGGTGCCACGTCCAAGGTAACAAACGATCCCCGCAAGACAATTCCCGTCCCGCGGGTTCCTTCGGTGACCGGAACGCGTCCCCTCCGCGTCTTGCGGCGCCCTCTTCCCCCGACGGGCTACTTCTCGTATGGTGGAAGTCGTTTTCCGAAACCGGCGCGAACAAAAAGTTCGCAATCCGGGGCGGCTACCGCGTACTCGGTGGTAGGTGCGACGATCGGACGGCACAACCCAGTTACACGGTGAAAGCAGAGGAAGTCGGCCATGGCAACGGCGCCCAGCGTCTCCTACTCGATGACGGTCCGACTGGAGGTGCCCGCGGGCGGAACCGCCGTCTCGCAGCTCACCACCGCGGTGGAGTCCGCCGGCGGCTCGGTCACCGGCCTCGACGTCACGGCCTCCGGCCACGACAAGCTCCGCATCGACGTCACCATCGCGGCCGGCTCGACCTCCCACGCCGACGAGATCGTGGAGCGGCTGCGCGGCATCGAGGGCGTCAGCCTGGGCAAGGTCTCCGACCGTACCTTCCTCATGCACCTCGGCGGCAAGATCGAGATGGCGTCCAAGCACCCCATCCGCAACCGCGACGACCTCTCCATGGTCTACACGCCCGGCGTGGCCCGCGTCTGCATGGCGATCGCCGAGAACCCCGAGGACGCCCGCCGCCTCACCATCAAGCGCAACTCGGTTGCGGTCGTGACGGACGGCTCCGCCGTCCTCGGCCTCGGCAACATCGGCCCGAAGGCCGCGCTGCCGGTGATGGAGGGCAAGGCGGCCCTGTTCAAGCGGTTCGCTGGCATCGACGCCTGGCCGCTCTGCCTGGACACCCAGGACACCGACGCGATCGTCGAGATCGTCAAGGCCATCGCCCCGGGCTTCGCCGGCATCAACCTCGAGGACATCTCCGCCCCCCGCTGCTTCGAGATCGAGGCCCGGCTGCGCGAGGCCCTCGACATCCCCGTCTTCCACGACGACCAGCACGGCACCGCCATCGTCGTCCTCGCCGCCCTGACCAACGCGCTGCGCGTGGTGGACAAGCCCATCGAGAACGTACGGGTCGTCATGTCCGGCGCCGGCGCCGCCGGTACGGCCATCCTGAAGCTGCTGCTGGCCGCGGGCGTCAAGAACGCCGTCGTCGCCGACATCCACGGCGTCGTGCACGCCGGCCGCGCCGACCTGGTCGACGCCGCCCCGGAGTCCGCGCTGCGCTGGATCGCCGACAACACCAACCCCGAGGGCCTCACCGGCACCCTCAAGGAGGCCGTGCACGGCGCCGACGTCTTCATCGGCGTCTCCGCCCCCAACGTCCTCGACGGCGCGGACGTGGCGGCCATGGCCGAGGGCGCGATCGTGTTCGCGCTCGCGAACCCCGACCCCGAGGTCGACCCGGCGGTCGCCCGGGAGACGGCCGCGGTCGTCGCCACCGGCCGCTCCGACTTCCCGAACCAGATCAACAACGTGCTGGTCTTCCCCGGTGTGTTCCGCGGCCTGCTGGACGCCCAGTCCCGCACCGTCAACACCGAGATGATGCTGGCCGCCGCGCACGCCCTCGCGGACGTGGTCGGCGAGGACGAGCTCAACCCGAACTACGTCATCCCCAGCGTCTTCAACGACAAGGTCGCCGGCGCCGTCGCGGGCGCCGTGCGGGAGGCGGCGAAGGCCGCCGGAGTGGTGGCGTAGGTTCCCCCGGCCGGGGAAGGCGGCCTGTGGCGTGGTGGTGAGGATCACCACGGCGGGCCGCCGCTCCGGCGCGTCGCGGGATGTCGGGCCTCGGATCGCCCTCTAGGGTTGCGCAAGGCTCAGGCCCTCTCGGCGTGTGACTCCCAAGGGTGTTCGCACGACCTCCTGGGGGTGCCGGATTGGCTTTACCGCCGCAGGTGGAGGCAGGATGCCTCCCTGGGCGCGAGGGCCTGACGACCGACCCGGGTCCGGGGAATGTCAGAGGGCCCTGGCAGCATCGGCATCGCTGTGCCCAATGTGCGGCTCCGCCGCGTGGCACGCCTCAACGGCAAGTAGAACACGGGAGTAACAACATGAACCGCAGTGAGCTGGTGGCCGCCCTGGCCGACCGCGCCGAGGTGACCCGCAAGGACGCCGACGCCGTGCTGGCCGCGTTCGCCGAGGTTGTCGGCGACATCGTCTCCAAGGGCGACGAGAAGGTCACCATCCCCGGCTTCCTGACCTTCGAGCGCACCCACCGTGCCGCTCGCACCGCCCGCAACCCGCAGACCGGCGAGCCGATCCAGATTCCGGCCGGCTACAGCGTCAAGGTCTCGGCGGGCTCGAAGCTCAAGGAAGCCGCCAAGGGCAAGTAAGCGCGTAGGCGCTCCGCTGTGAGCGCCGGGGACTGCGCGGATCGTTCGTCCGGTATGCGGTCGTTTCGCGGTCGCGGGCCGGGTGTGGCTGGTCGCGCAGTTCCCCGCGCCCCTTGCAGGGGCGCTCCACGCAACGCCGATGGGGCGGTCACCCGAGTCCGGGTGACCGCCCCATCGGCGTTCGTGCGGGTTGCTAGCCCAGGGCCTTGCCCGGGAGTTCCACCTTCGCGCCCAGCTCCACGAGCTTGTCCATGAAGTTCTCGTAGCCGCGGTTGATCAGGTCGATGCCGTGGACCCGGGAGGTGCCCTGGGCCGCGAGGGCGGCGATGAGGTACGAGAAGCCGCCGCGCAGGTCGGGGATGACCAGGTCGGCGCCCTCCAGCTTGGTCGGCCCGGAGACGACGGCCGAGTGCAGGAAGTTGCGCTGGCCGAAGCGGCAGTCGGAGCCGCCGAGGCACTCGCGGTAGAGCTGGATGTGGGCACCCATCTGGTTGAGCGCAGAGGTGAAGCCCAGCCGGGACTCGTAGACCGTCTCGTGGACGATGGACAGGCCCGTGGCCTGGGTCAGGGCGACCACCAGGGGCTGCTGCCAGTCGGTCTGGAAACCGGGGTGCACGTCCGTCTCCAGGGCGATGGACTTCAGCCGGCCGCCCGGGTGCCAGAAGCGGATGCCCTCGTCGTCGATCTCGAACGCCCCGCCCACCTTCCGGAAGGTGTTCAGGAACGTCATCATCGAGCGCTGCTGGGCCCCGCGGACATACACGTTGCCCTCGGTGGCCAGCGCCGCGGAGGCCCAGGAGGCGGCCTCCAGGCGGTCCGAGAGGGCACGGTGGGTGTAGCCGCCCAGCTCGTCCACGCCCGTGACGCGGATCGTGCGGTCGGTGTCCATGGCGATGATCGCGCCCATTTTCTGCAGGACGCAGATCAGGTCCTCGATCTCGGGCTCCACGGCCGCGTTGGACAGTTCCGTGACGCCCTCGGCGAGCACGGCGGTCAGCAGGACCTGCTCGGTGGCGCCGACGGACGGGTACGGCAGCCGGATCTTCGTGCCGCGCAGCCGCTGCGGGGCCTCCAGGTACTGGCCGTCCGCCCGCTTCTCGATCTTCGCGCCGAACTGCCGCAGCACCTCGAAGTGGAAGTCGATGGGGCGGCCGCCGATGTCGCAGCCGCCCAGACCCGGGATGAAGGCGTGCCCGAGACGGTGCAGCAACGGGCCGCAGAACAGGATCGGGATGCGCGACGAGCCCGCGTGGGCATCGATGTCGGCGACGTTCGCGCTCTCCACGTGGGAGGGGTCCATCACCAGCTCGCCGGGCTCCTCGCCCGGACGGACGGTCACCCCGTGCAGTTGCAGCAGTCCGCGTACGACCCGCACGTCGCGGATGTCCGGCACATTGCGCAGCCGGCTCGGCGCACTGCCCAGCAGGGCGGCCACCATGGCCTTCGGCACGAGGTTCTTCGCACCGCGGACCCGGATCTCGCCCTCCAGCGGGGTTCCGCCGTGGACAAGCAGTACGTCATCAGCGCCGTTGACGGTCATGAATCTCGCGTTCCGTGGGGTTGGGCAGGGGCCAGAAGGGAAAGGGTAATCGTCTTGTACCCCCCTTCAGGGCGCCTCCGCACGGTCGGACAACGTCATGGATTTGTCACAACACGCGGTGTTCACCGGCGCGTACGGGGGGTCACGACTCGGGGGCGTGCGCGGGTGCGTGTTCACCCCCGTGCCCTCGATTGCCTCCCCACGGAAGGGGAACATGCGGGATCATGTCTGGCATGACCGAGGTGTCCTCGCTCACGGGGCGGCTGCTCGTGGCAACGCCCGCCCTGGCGGACCCGAACTTCGAGCGTGCGGTGGTGCTCCTTCTCGACCACGACGAGGAGGGCTCCCTCGGTGTCGTCCTCAACCGTCCCACACCGGTCGACGTCGGCGACATCCTGGAGGACTGGGCGGACCTGGCCGGCGAGCCGGGCGTCGTCTTCCAGGGCGGCCCGGTCTCCCTGGACTCGGCCCTCGGCGTCGCCGTCGTCCCCGGCGGGGCGTCCGGCGAGCGGGCGCCGCTGGGCTGGCGCCGGGTGCACGGCGCGATCGGCCTGGTCGACCTGGAGGCCCCGCCGGAGCTGCTGGCGTCCGCCGTGGGCGCCCTGCGGATCTTCGCCGGGTACGCGGGCTGGGGGCCGGGCCAGCTGGAGGACGAGCTGACCGAGGGCGCCTGGTACGTGGTCGAGTCCGAGCCCGGCGACGTCTCCTCGCCGTTCCCCGAGAGACTCTGGCGCGAGGTGCTGCGCCGCCAGCGGGGCGACCTGGCGATGGTGGCGACGTACCCGGACGACCCGTCGCTCAACTGAAGCGTGTGAGCTTCAGTACCCTTGGCGGTTATGAGCACTCTCGAGCCCGAGCGCGGGACAGGTACGGGAACCCTCGTCGAGCCGACGCCGCAGACGTCCCACGGCGACGGCGACCACGAGCGCTTCGCGCATTACGTCCAGAAGGACAAGATCATGGCGAGCGCCCTCGACGGCACCCCCGTCGTGGCGCTGTGCGGCAAGGTCTGGGTGCCGGGCCGCGATCCGAAGAAGTACCCCGTCTGCCCCATGTGCAAGGAGATCTACGAGTCCATGAACGGCGGCGGGGACGAGGGCAAGGGCGGCGACAAGAAGTAGCGCCTCTGCCCGTACGGACCTCTCAGAACTTCCCGAAGGCCCCCGGAGTGTGCCCGCGCGCACTCCGGGGGCCTTCGTGCGTCCGGGCCGAGCCCGAACTCGGCCGGGGCTGAGCCGGGGCTGATCAACAAAGAGGTTTACGAACTGGTTCAGACCTCTTGTGGACAGGTTCATGTCTCCCTACGCTCCTGGGTGTTGTGCAGAGCGAAACCGTCATTGCATATGTTGCAACGCACGCCCGGAGGAAAGACTCCATGAAGCTCGCCCCCCGCCTGGCCGTACTGCTGGCCGCGGCCGTCGTCGCCGCGACCGCCTGCGCACCCCAGACGTCCGACAACTCCTCCTCCGGCAAGGACGAGAAGAGCGGCACGCTGCGCGTCTGGCTGTTCCAGGAGGTCAACACCAAGCCGAAGGAAAAGGTCGTCGACGCCGTCCTGGCCGACTTCGAGAAGGCGCACGAGGGCACGAAGGTCGACGTCGAGTACATCCCCGTCGAGACCCGCGCCCAGCGCATCAAGGCCGCCTTCAACGACCCGAAGTCCGCCCCCGACGTCATCGAGTTCGGCAACACCGACACCGCGGGATACGTCAAGGACGGCGGACTCGCCGACATATCGGAGGAGTTCGCGGCCTGGGACGAGGCCAAGGACACCGACCCCACCGCCCGCCAGTCCGTCACCGTGGACGGCAAGGTCTACGGCGCCCCCTACTTCGTCGGCGTCCGCGCCCTGTACTACCGCACCGACGTCTTCGACGAGCTGGGTCTCGAACCCCCCAAGTCGCTGGCGGAGCTGGCGTCCACCGCCAAGAAGGTGCACGCCGCGAAGCCCGACCTCTACGGCATCGCGGTCGGCGGCGCCTACACCTACGGCGCGATGCCCTTCATCTGGGCGAACGGCGGCGAACTCGCCACCGGCAAGGGCGGCTCCTACGCCGCCGCCATCGACAGCGCCGCCGCCCGGAAGGGCATCAAGGCGTACACCTCCCTCTTCGGGGACGACAACTGCCCCGCCGCCAAGTGCGCCGGCATGGGCGGCAACGACACCGTCACCGCCTTCGCCTCCGGCAAGGCGGCCATGGCCATCGGCGGCGACTTCAGCCACCAGGCCGTGGAGGCGGGCCAGGTGAAGGGCAAGTACGCGGTCGTGCCGCTGCCCGGCGTCGAGCCCGGCTCCATCGCCCCCGCCTTCGCGGGCGGCAACAACATCGGCGTCCTGAAGAGCACCTCGCACCGCACCCTCGCCGTCGACCTGATGAAGCGGCTCGCGTCGAAGAAGGCGCAGGGCGAACTGTTCGACGCGATGGGCTTCCTGCCGACCTTCGCGGACGTACGGCAGCAGGTCGCGGCGAAGGAACCGTTCGTGAAGCCGTTCGTCGACACGCTCGCCGCGGGCACGAAGTTCGTCCCGGCCTCTCCCGCGTGGGCGACGATCGACTCCTCGCAGGTGCTGCCGACGATGTTCCAGGAGGTGGTCAGCGGCAAGAAGGACGTGGGCGCTGCCGCTGGGGATGCCGCGAAGAAGATGGACGACGCGTTCGGCTCCGCCGGATGAGTGCAGCGCCCAGTAGCCCGGGGGGCGTTGTTCGTGGGCGGGTGCGGGAACGTCGTGGCTTGCCGCGCCCACGCGGCGGCAGCCGCACATCCAACACGGCCCCGCGCCCCTTCCGGGGCTCCTCCCGTACACCTTGGCTGTATCTCGCCCCCGCTCTTGTCGTCCTTGGTGGGCTGCTGGTCTACCCCGTCTACCAGCTCGGGCTGATCTCCTTCCTGGAGTACACGCAGGCTCAGGTCAGTGGTGGGGAGCCGACGACCTTCCAGGGGTTCGGGAACTACGCCGAGCTGTTCGGGGACGCGGAGTTCTGGCGGGTGCTGCTCGCCACCGTCGTGTTCGCAGGGGCCTGTGTCGTGTCGACGCTGGCGGTCGGGTGTGCGCTCGCCGTGCTGCTGACGCGGGTGCGGGCCCTGCCCCGGCTGGCGCTGATGCTGGCGGGGCTGGGCGCGTGGGCGACCCCGGCGGTCACCGGGTCGACGGTGTGGCTGCTGCTGTTCGACCCGGACTTCGGGCCGGTCAACCGGATGCTGGGCCTCGGCGACCACTCGTGGACGTACGGGCGCTACAGCGCCTTCCTGCTCGTGCTGCTCGAAGTGGTCTGGTGCTCCTTCCCGTTCGTCATGGTGACCGTCTACGCCGGGATCCGGGCCGTGCCCTCCGAGGTGCTCGAGGCCGCCGCGCTCGACGGGGCCTCCCAGTGGCGGATCTGGCGCTCGGTGCTCGCGCCGATGCTCCGGCCGATCCTGGTGGTCGTGACCATCCAGTCGGTCATCTGGGACTTCAAGGTCTTCACCCAGATCTACGTCATGACGGGCGGCGGCGGCATCGCCGGCCAGAACATGGTCCTGAACGTCTACGCCTACCAGAAGGCCTTCGCGTCCTCGCAGTACAGCCTCGGCTCCGCGATCGGCGTCGTCATGCTGCTGATCCTGCTCGCCGTGACGCTGGTCTACCTGCGGCTGCTGCGCCGACAGGGGGAGGAGCTGTGAATCTTCCGCGCGCGCGTGTGCGCCGTCCGTGGCGGCTCGCGGCAGAGGCGTCCGCGCTGCTGATCGCCGTAGTGGTCGCCTTCCCGCTCTACTGGATGGTGCTGAGCGCCTTCAAACCGGCCGGGGAGATCGAGTCGAGCGAGCCCCGGCCCTGGACCCTGACCCCCTCGCTGGATTCCTTCCGGCGCGTCTTCGAACAGCAGGAATTCGGCCGCTACTTTCTCAACAGCCTGATCGTGGCGGGCTCCGTCGTGATCGCCTCGGCGCTGATCGCGTTCCTCGCGGCGACCGCGGTGACGCGTTTCCGGTTCCGTTTCCGGACCACCCTGATGATCATGTTCCTGGTGGCCCAGATGGTGCCCGTGGAAGCGCTCACGATCCCGTTGTTCTTCCTCATGCGGGACTTCGGCCAGCTGAACACCCTGGGTTCGCTGATCCTGCCGCACATCGCCTTCTCGCTGCCGTTCGCGATCTGGATGCTGCGGGGCTTCGTGAAAGCCGTGCCGGAGGCCCTGGAGGAGGCCGCCTACATCGACGGGGCGAGCCGGAGCCGCTTTCTCTGGCAGATCCTTTTCCCGCTGGTCTTCCCGGGCCTCGTGGCCACCAGTGTCTTCTCCTTCATCTCGACCTGGAACGACTTCCTGTTCGCCAAGTCGTTCATCATCAGCGACACCTCCCAGTCGACGCTGCCGATGGCGCTGCTGGTCTTCTACAAGCCGGACGACCCCGACTGGGGCGGCGTCATGGCCGCCTCCACGGTGATGACGATTCCGGTGCTGGTCTTCTTCGTACTCGTGCAACGACGACTCGTCTCCGGCCTCGGCGGAGCGGTAAAGGACTGACGTGAACGACGTTCTCCCCCAGCCCCAGCAGGTCTCGTCCCAGGGGGACGGCTTCTTCGACCTCGGCCCGGACACCGCCCTGGTGGCCGGCGAGGGCACCGGGCGCACCGAGCGCTGGCTGCGCGCCACGCTGGGCGCCGCCACCGGGCTGCCACTGGCGCCCGGAGCGGGCGGCGGCGGCGCCATCCGCCTCGCCCTCGACGCCGGACTGCCCGACGAGGGCTACCGCCTGGTCGTCGCCCCGGAGGGCGTGCACCTCACCGGCGGCGACGCGGCCGGCCTCTTCTGGGGCGCCCAGACGCTGCGCCAGCTGCTCGGCCCGGACGCCTTCCGGCGGGCCCCGCTGCCCGACCGCCGCTGGCGGCTGCCGCTGGTCCGCGTCGAGGACGCGCCCCGCTTCCGCTGGCGCGGCCTGATGCTGGACGTCGCCCGGCACTTCATGCCCAAGGACGGCGTCCTGCGCTACCTGGACCTGATGGCCGCGCACAAACTCAACGTCCTGCACTTCCACCTGACGGACGACCAGGGCTGGCGCGTGGAGATCACCCGCCACCCGAAGCTCACCGAGACCGGCTCCTGGCGGTCGCGCACGAAATACGGCCACCGCGCCTCACCGCTGTGGGAGGACAAACCGCACGGCGGTTACTACACCCAGGACGACATCCGGGAGATCGTCGCCTACGCCGCCGAACGGCACATCACCGTCGTCCCCGAAATCGACGTGCCCGGACACTCGCAGGCCGCCATCGCCGCGTATCCGGAACTCGGCAACACGGATGTGATCGACACCGGCGCGCTGTCCGTCTGGGACACCTGGGGCGTCTCCCCGAACGTACTCGCCCCCACGGAGGCCGTGCTGCGCTTCTACGAGGGCGTGTTCGAGGAACTGCTGGAGCTTTTCCCGTCGGAGTTCGTCCACATCGGCGGTGACGAATGTCCCAAGGAGCAGTGGCGGGCGTCGGCCACCGCACAGGCGCGCATCGAGGAACTCGCCCTCGCGAACGAGGACGAACTCCAGGCCTGGATCATCCAGCACTTCGACACCTGGCTCACCCAGCGCGGGCGCCGGCTCATCGGCTGGGACGAGATCCTGGAGGGCGGACTGGCCAAGGGTGCGGCCGTGGCCTCCTGGCGCGGTTACGCGGGCGGGGTCGCCGCCGCGCGCGCCGGACACGACGTCGTGATGTGCCCCGAGCAGCAGGTGTACCTGGACCACCGGCAGGCCCCGGGCGAGGACGAACCCGTGCCGATCGGCTTCGTGCGCACCCTGGAGGACGTCTACCGGTTCGAACCGGTTCCCGCCGAACTGACGCCGGACGAGTCCGGACACGTGATCGGCACCCAGGCGAACGTGTGGACCGAGGTGATGGAGAACCAGGGACGCGTGGACTACCAGGTGTTCCCCAGGCTCGCCGCCTTCGCCGAGGTCGCCTGGAGCGCCCTGCCGGCCCCGGCCGACCGGGACTACGCCGCCTTCGAACGGCGGATGGCCGCCCACTACCGGCGCCTCGACGCGCTGGGCGTCGGCTACCGGCCGCCCGCCGGCCCGCTGCCCTGGCAGCAGCGGCCCGGTGTGCTCGGCCGGCCGATCGACGGACCGCCGCCGAACAAGTAGGAAAACACCGGACGGTTGACGAACAACAGCACACAGAGCACAACACAGAACGCGAAAGACCCCTAAACGTCGCCGAAGAGTGGCAACTCGTGCGCATCGCGCGTAGCACCGATCGCCGGAGATCCCGTGTGAAAACGGACCATCCCGTCGACGAGGTGGGCGAATGCCTCCTAGCGGACCCGTGCGTTCGGGCCCTGCGAAGATGTGCCAGAGTTGCCACGTCCGCCCTGTCAGGCCGTACGGTACGGCCACATGGGCGGGACCAGGTGGGACAGCGGGAAGGGGCAGTCGGTTTGACCACGCACGCACCGCAGGCGGCGCAGGCCGTCACGCTGCCCACGACACTGGACGAGGCCGTGGCGGCGCTCGCCGCGATGCCCGCGGCCGTCCCGGTGGCGGGCGGCACCGACCTGATGGCGGCCGTCAACTCCGGGCAGCTCAGACCCGCCGCGCTGGTGGGCCTCGGCCGGATCAGCGAGATCCGCGGCTGGCAGTACCAGGACGGGCACGCCCTGCTCGGCGCGGGCCTCACCCACGCCCGTATGGGCCGCCCCGACTTCGCCGCGCTCATCCCGGCGCTCGCCGCCGCCGCGCGCGCCGCCGGACCGCCGCAGATCCGCAACGCGGGGACCCTGGGCGGCAACATCGCCTCGGCCGCCCCCACCGGGGACGCGCTGCCGGTGCTCGCCGCGCTGGAGGCGACGCTGATCATCGCGGGCCCGGACGGGGCCCGGCGGGAGGTGCCGGTCTCGCACCTGCTGGCCGGCATGGAGATGCTCCGCGCGGGCGAGCTGATCGGCTACGTGCGCGTGCCGCTGCTGCACGCGCCGCAGGTCTTCCTCAAGGCCACCGGCCGCACCGGCCCCGGCCGCGCGACGGCCTCCGTGGCGCTGGTCCTCGACCCGGCCCGGCGCGGCGTCCGGTGCGCGGTGGGCGCCATCGCGCCGATGCCGCTGCGGCCCCTGGAGGCCGAGCAGTGGGTGGCCTCGCTCATCGACTGGGACAACGGCCGCGCCGTCGTCCCGGAGGCGCTGCACGGCTTCGGCGAGTACGTCGCCGCGGCCTGCATCCCCGACGAGCCCCCGGCCGAGGACGGCTCCGTGCCGCCACTGCCGCCCGCGGTACTGCACCTGCGGCGCACCGTCGCCGCGCTGGCCCGACGAGCACTGGGGAGGGCACTGTCGTGACCGACGACCAGCACGGCGACGCATACGGCGACCAGCACGGCGACGCATACGGCGACCAGCACGGCGACGCATACGGCGACGAGTACGGCGACCAGTACGGAGATCAGTACGACGCCCGGCACGACGCTCGGCAGACGGGGGGCACGCCGCCGAGCGGCGGACGCTGGGACCCGCTGCCCCAGGGCGACTACGACGACGGCGCCACCGCCTTCGTGAAACTCCCCGAGGGCGGCGTGGACGCGCTCCTCGCCTCCTCCGACAGCCCGCTCGCCGCGCCCGGGCACGGCTATGTGCCGCCCCAGATCACGGTCACGTCCGCCGGCCCCGCGGGCACCGACCCGGCCGCCACCGGCTCCTGGGCGATGCCGACGGCACCGTCCGCGCCCGTGGACGGCACCCAGTGGCAGTCCCCGGAGGCGGGTCAGGAGCCCGCCGCCCAGCAGGGGTACGACGCCTACGCCGCCCACGAGGACCCGTACGGCGGGACGGCGCCCTACGGGACGCACGCCGGGCAGGGCGTCCCCGGGCAGGACGACCGGTTCGCCTACCAGCCCGGGGCCACCGGGCGGTGGGACTTCCCGCAGCCGTCGCAGACTTCGTCCGTCGCGCACCCCGGGGCGGACGCCGAGGCGGTCCCGCCCGCGTCCGGCCAGGACGTGACGGGACAGTGGTCCATCCCCGTCGCCGGCGGCGATCTGCCGGACGAGTCGGGCGAGTTCACCACGTCGTCGCTGGCCGAGCAGTGGGGCACCGGCGCCCCGGCCACCCTCCCCGGCGGCGCCCCCGCGCCCTGGGCGACGCAGCCGGCCGGCCGGCCCTGGGGCGACGGCCCGGGGGAGAGCGGGCCGGACACCGACGCACCGTCGGCCCGGCCCGACGGCCGGCCGTGGGGCGACGACGCGACACGGCCCGTCCCGGGCGGCGAGGAGCGTCCGGCCGGAGGCCCGCACGGGCCCGGCTCCGCCGAAGTCCCGCATGCACCCGGTCCCGCCGGGGAGCCGCACGGTCCCGGCCCCGACGGGGGCCCGTACGGGTCCGACGCCGCCGACGGCCTGCACGCGCCGGGCTCCGCCGAGGGCAGGCACGCACCCGGTCCCGCCAGGGAGCCGCACGGCCACGGCCCGGACGGGGGCCCGTACGGGTCCGACGCCGCCGACGGCCTGCACGCGCCCGGTTCCGCCGACGGCGTGGACGGGTCCGGTTCCGTCGGAGATCCGCACGGCACCGGCCTCGCCGGGGCTCCGCACGCGTCCTCCGCCCGGGGCACCCACCCGCCGGCCTCCGCCGACGGCGGCGTGCCCGGGCCCGGCCCTGCCGGGGGACCGCAGGTGTCCGGCCACGCCGACGGCGGGCAGCAGCCCGGTTCCGTGGAGGGCGTGCCCGGACCCGGCCCCGACGCAGGTCCGTACGCCTCCGCCCCCGCCGACGGGACGACCGTGGCGGCATCCGGTCCTGCCCGTGCGGCCGAGACGGTCGACGACGAGCCGGTTGGGGCCGAGGAGGCCCCTGAGGGCCCCGCAGAGCACTCCGCGCACTCCGGCGACGAGGCGCTGGGCGGATCCGGCCCGGAGGCCGCCGAGGCCCCCTTGGCGGGCCCCGCGCCGGCCCCCGGTCCGGACCACGCACCCGAGCCCGCGCGGGCACCCGGAGAAGCGCGGCCGCGGCCCGACGACCCGGCCGGCGACGGAACCGGCCCCGCGGACGCGGACCCGGACGCACCCGACGCCGACGCCGACACGGGCACGGGCACCGGCACCGGCACCGACGAGACCCGTACCGACCCGGCCGACCCCGAGGCGGTTCCCGCCCCCGTCCCCGTCACCGCCGCCGAGGAGCCGCCGGCTCCCGCCGGCCCGCAGGAGGAGCACCCCCTCGCCTCCTACGTGCTGCGCGTCAACGGCGCCGACCGGCCCGTCACCGACGCCTGGATCGGCGAGTCGCTGCTGTACGTGCTGCGCGAGCGGCTCGGCCTCGCGGGCGCCAAGGACGGCTGCTCGCAGGGCGAGTGCGGCGCCTGCAACGTGCAGGTCGACGGACGGCTCGTCGCCTCCTGCCTGGTCCCGGCCGTGACCTCGGCCAACAGCGAGGTGCGTACGGTCGAGGGCCTGGCCACCGACGGACGGCCGTCGGACGTGCAGCGGGCGCTCGCCCGGCGCGGCGCGGTGCAGTGCGGCTTCTGCGTGCCCGGCATGGCGATGACCGTGCACAACCTCCTGGAGGGCAATCCGGCCCCGACCGAGCTGGAGGCCCGCCAGGCCCTGTGCGGCAACCTGTGCCGCTGCTCCGGCTACCGGGGCGTCCTGGAGGCCGTCCAGGAGGTCGTCGCCGAACGCGAGGCGCACGCCGACGACGCGCAGGCGGGCCCGGAGGCCGACGAGCCGCGCATCCCGCACCAGGCGGGGCCGGGCGCGGGCGGCGTCAACCCGTCGGCGTTCGAACCCCAGCCACCGCCGGACGCACGGGACGCGACAGGACCGCACGACCCGCCGCCGTACGGCGACCACGGCGACCACGACAACCACGGCCAGGACGGAGGCCACGCGTGAGCAACGACGCCGCGACTGCGGAGGCCGAGGGAACCGCCGAGGCGGCCACCCCCGTCCCCGAACCGATCCCGCACGGCCTCGGCGCGTCCCTGCCGCCCGCCGACGCCCGCGCCAAGACCGAGGGCACCTTCCCGTACGCCGCCGACCTGTGGGCCGAGGGCCTGCTGTGGGCGGCCGTACTGCGCTCACCGCACCCGCACGCGCGCATCGTGTCCATCGACACCACCCACGCGCGCGAGATGCCCGGCGTACGGGCGGTCGTCACCCACGAGGACGTGCCCGGCACCCCTCTGCACGGCCGCGGCGCCCACGCCGACCGCCCGGTGTTCGCCTCCGACGTCGTACGCCACCACGGCGAGCCCCTCGCCGCCGTCGCCGCCGACCACCCGGACACCGCGCGGATGGCCGCCGCCGCCGTCATCGTCGAGTACGAGGTGCTCGACCCGGTGACCGACCCGGAGCAGGCCTTCGAGGCCGAGCCGCTGCACCCGGACGGCAACCTGATCCGGCACATCCCACTGCGCCACGGCGACCCGGAGGCGGCCGGCGAGGTCGTCGTCGAGGGCCTGTACCGCATCGGCCGCCAGGACCCGGCCCCCATAGGAGCCGAGGCCGGTCTGGCCGTACCGCGCCCCGACGGCGGCGTGGAGCTGTACCTGGCCTCCACCGACCCGCACGGCGACCGCGACATCGCCGCCGCCTGCTACGGCCTGTCCCCCGAACAGGTGAAGATCGTCGTCACCGGGGTGCCGGGCGCCACCGCCGACCGCGAGGACCAGGGCTTCCAGCTGCCGCTCGGCCTGCTGGCGCTGAAGACCGGCTGCCCGGTGAAACTGACCGCCACGCGCGAGGAGTCCTTCCTCGGGCACACCCACCGCCACCCCACCCTCCTGCGCTACCGCCACCACGCGGACGCCGAGGGCCGGATCGTCAAGGTCGAGGCGCAGATCCTCCTCGACGCGGGCGCCTACGCGGACACCTCCTCGGACGCCCTGGCCGCCGCGGTGGCCTTCGCCTGCGGCCCGTACGTCGTCCCCAACGCCTTCATCGAGGGCTGGGCGGTGCGCACCAACAACCCGCCCTCCGGCCATGTGCGCGGCGAGGGCGCGATGCAGGTGTGCGCCGCGTACGAGGCGCAGATGGACAAGGTCGCCAGGAAGCTCGGCCTGGACCCGGCCGAGGTGCGGCTGCGCAACGTCCTGGCCACCGGCGACGTGCTCCCCACCGGCCAGACGGTCACGTGTCCCGCCCCCGTCGCCGAACTCCTCCAGGCGGTCCGCGACTTCCCCCTCCCCGACCTCCCGAAGGACACGCCCGAGGACGAGTGGCTGCTGCCCGGCGGCCCCGAGGGCGCGGGCGAACCGGGCGCGGTGCGCCGGGGCGTCGGCTACGGCATCGGCATGGTGCACATGCTGGGCGCCGAGGGCGCCGACGAGGTCTCCACGGCCACCGTGAAGGTCCAGGACGGCGTGGCGACGGTGCTGTGCGCGGCCGTCGAGACCGGCCAGGGCTTCACCACCCTGGCCCGGCAGATCGTCCAGGAGACGCTGGGCGTGGACGAGGTCCACGTGGCCCCCGTCGACACCGACCAGCCCCCGGCCGGCGCCGGCTGCCGCGGCCGCCACACCTGGGTGTCGGGCGGCGCGGTCGAACGTGCGGCCAAGATGGTCCGCACCCAGCTCCTCCAGCCCCTGGCCCACCAGTTCGGCATGTCCACGGAGCTGCTCCAGATCGCCGACGGCAAGATCACCTCGTACGACGGCGTGCTGTCGACGACGGTCGCCGAGGCGCTGGACGGCAAGGAACTGTGGGCCACCGCCCAGTGCCGCCCGCACCCGACCGAGCCGCTGGACGAGGCGGGGCAGGGCGACGCGTTCGTCGGCATGGCCTTCTGCGCGATCCGCGCGGTGGTCGACGTGGACATCGAGATCGGTTCCGTCCGGGTCGTGGAACTGGCCGTCGCCCAGGACGTGGGCCGCGTCCTGAACCCGGCCCAGCTGACCGCCCGCATCGAGGCGGGCGTCACCCAGGGCGTCGGCATCGCGCTCACGGAGAACCTCCGCACCCCGCGCGGCCTGATCCGCCACCCCGACCTCACCGGCTACGCCCTCCCGACGGCCCTCGACACCCCCGACATCCGGATCGTGAAGCTCGTCGAGGAACGCGACGTGGTCGCCCCCTTCGGCGCCAAGGCCGTCAGCGCGGTCCCGGTGGTGGCCTCCCCGGCGGCCGTCGCCTCCGCCGTACGCGCGGCCACGGGCCGCCCGGTCAACCGCCTCCCGATCCGCCCCCAGGCAGCCGTGGCCACGGGCACCTGAGCCGCCGCGCACACGCGAGGCAACGCGGGACGGCCCGCACGCGTCCTACAGGGCGAACGGGTCGGTGCGCGGGGGGCGTTGTCAGTGGTGGCACGTAGTCTCCGAAGGAGCGCGAACGGCAGCCGCCGGCCCGCGCACGGCCACACATTCCCGGGGGAGACGATGCACGCGGTCACCGGCGGTACGACGACGATGCGGGACGCGACGGCGGACGCCTGGACGCCGGTCCCCTCGCTGCTGACCCGGGTCCGCCTCGCGACGACGGTGGAGGACGGCGCCTCCCGCCGTTCCCCGGGGAGCTGCGAGCGGCCGTCCCTGTGGAACACGTCGGCCCTGATGAGCTGCCTGCTCCTGGCCGTGGGCCACCGCACGGCGCCCGGAGCCCCGCAGGACCTGCCGCCCCGTTTCCTGGACCGGGAGTTCGGCCGTCACGGCGTGACCCGCTTCGAGGACATCGACTTCCCGAGGACCCTCACCCACGAGCCCACCCGCCGCTTCCTGCGCGAGACGGGCCTGCCCGAGGACGCCCACCCCTTCCGCCTCGACACGGAAGACCTGCCGCTGCCGACGCTGGCGGAGTACGGCGAGGAGCACCCCGGCCACCCGCTCCCCGCCGCGGCGGAGCGCCTTGTGCGCCTGGGACGACTGAGGGACGGCGCCCACGTGGTCGTTGACGGCACGACGGGCACCGTCCTGACCTGGAGGACACCCGACGGCACCCTCCACCCCTTGGTGGCGGACATTTCCGCCCTGGCCCTCACCCTCTGGGCGCTGCGCAGGTCGGGGCGGTTGGAAGGCTGACTCGACGGGCCAGGCTGCTTGCCAGGGACACCTCACAGCACGACGAGGATCGTGGCGCCGTCCACCGCGGTTACCTGAGTCGTCCTCCTGGCACGTGCAGCGACCGAGAACGGGATGCTCACCGCGGCCGGTAGGAGAGCACGGGGTCCGCCCAACCCCCCATCCGGCGGGACAGCCCGAAACGCCGGGCAAGCCACCAGCGCCGCCTGGAGTGTTCCGACCCGGCCGGAGACCATCGGGGACCGGACAGATCCTCCACACCCCACCATGTCTTCACAGCCTTGTTCCCGCTCATTTTCAACAGTGGCCAACGCGGCAGGTGCAGCCCGCTGAAGAACATGGAGACGTCGTCCCCGCACTTGGTCGTGTAGAAGTGCCGCTCGACATCGGTGTAGCTTGCTCCCAAACCGCAGTTCAGCCCCATGGTCCCGCCGAGCCACGTGAGCGCCAGCCTTCCCCCGGCCGGTATCGACGGCACGAGCACCGGGTTGTACCACACCTCACCGCCGAGGCCCCGCTTGAGCCCGGTCTTCTCAGCCTGCGCCACCACGATGTTGGTCGCGGGTCCTGTCCCCACGTTGACGAGCCACCACTTCGGGCCGTCGGACCCGGACTGCGCGCTCTCCCACATGAACTGCAGCACGGGCATGTGAGAGCGCCGACTGGATGCATACGCGACCCCCAGCGACCCCAGGGAAACAAGCACTGCGAGCACGGAGATCACAACGCTCAACATCACCCCTCCAGTGACCGACCCGCTGTACCTCTCCCTACCCGTCCCTCATCGGCTGAACGCCCGAGCGGGCCGGACCTCGCTCCTGGGAGCTGCGTTCACCGAAGCTCGGACTCGCCATCGAGCATGAAGTCCCCGAGGACGTGCGTGGGGCGTACGAATCTCTCATCCGGGGCGGCTGCACCAGCCGTCTCATCGCCTCCTGACCTGCCGGAACCGGGCGGGCTGTGCGAACGATTCACCAGCCCAGCCTGTCCCCGAGACTGGCCAAGCTGTTCGCGGCGGACTACTGGATCGTCCTGGACGACGTGCAGTTCGCCCGCCGCGACTACCAGCACCGAGCACGCCTCGGCGCCCTCGATGCACCGGGCCGTCGGCAGTGGCGCAGCGTCCCCACCCGTCTTCCCCAAGGCAGGCCGCCCCTCATTCGGGACGCGTTGATCGTCGACCCCGGCCGGGCCCGCCGGAAGACCGTGGGGACGCTGCGCCAGTACTAGGAGCCGGCCCGCGCTGGCCGGCCCTCGCCCAACTGCAGGACAAGGTGCTGGACGCCTTGGACACGGGCAGAATCGCCGCCGTCGCCACGGTCTTCACCCGCCTGTCGCTGGGCCTGCTCGGCTGGCAGGGCCAAGTCCTGGGCAGCAGCGATCTGCCCTCCCGGCCGGGGCGCTCTCAACGGCTCGCCGACCTCTGTGCCGTAACCAGCGCCCGCGCGTACACGTGCGGGACCGGCGGAATGACCTACCTCGATCTGGCCACGTTCACCGCCGAGGGTGTAGCCGTCATGCCGTTCCAGCTGCCGACGACCAGCATCTGGTCTTCCGGCCGAAGGCTCAGTGCGCTGTCGGCCGTGGCGGAACTCGGCCCACACGACGTGGCTGCCCGCTTGCCGACCAACAGGTCGTACGACCAAGGTCCCGGTCCCCTACCGTCTCCCGACAGGGGTCAACGCGGGTCGTGGCCCTTACTCTGGCGACCATGACCGTCCCTGAGTCCCGTGACACCGATGTCGCGGTCCCCGCCGAGCCCTCCGCCGGTACCGGCGGAGCCGCCGCTCCCGCCGCCCCCGACGAGACCGTGCTGAGCCGTGCCTACCGGGCGCTGAGCATCGGCATCGTCTCCGTCATCGTGCTGATCGCCTTCGAGGCGACGGCGGTCGGCACCGCGATGCCGGTGGCGGCGCGGGAGCTGGACGGGGTGTCGCTCTACGCGTTCGCGTTCTCGGGCTACTTCACCACCAGCCTGTTCGGGATGGTGCTCTCCGGTCAGTGGTCGGACCGGCGCGGCCCGCTGGCGCCGCTGACGACCGGCATCGCCGCCTTCGCGGCCGGGCTGGTGCTGTCGGGTACGGCAGGGGCGATGTGGCTGTTCATCCTGGGGCGGGCCGTGCAGGGGCTCGGCGGCGGGCTCGTGATCGTCGCGCTGTACGTCGTCGTCGGGCGGGCCTACCCGGAGCGGCTGCGGCCCGCGATCATGGCGGCGTTCGCGGCGGGCTGGGTCGTCCCGTCCGTCGTCGGCCCGCTGGCATCCGGCGCGGTGACCGAGCACCTCGGCTGGCGCTGGGTCTTCGTCGGCATCCCGGTGCTGGTGGTCGTCCCGCTGGCCCTCGCGCTGCCGCAGATACGCAGCCGCGCGGCGGGTCCCGTCGGGGAAGGGGACGCCCCGGCGTCCTTCGACCGCCGCCGCATCCGTCTCGCCCTCGCCATCTCGCTGGGCGCGGGGCTGCTCCAGTACGCCGCCCAGGACCTGAGCCCGGTCTCCCTGCTGCCGGGTGCGGCGGGCGTGGCGCTGCTCGTCCCCGCCGTGCTCGGGCTGCTGCCGCGCGGCACCTACCGGGCGGCGCGCGGCCTGCCCTCCGTGGTCCTGCTGCGCGGCGTGGCCGCGGGGTCCTTCATCGCCGCCGAGTCCTTCGTCCCGCTGATGCTGGTCACCCAGCGCGGGCTCAGCCCGACCCTCGCCGGGCTCTCCCTGGCGGCGGGCGGCGCGACCTGGGCCGGCGGTTCCTGGTTGCAGTCCCGGCCGCGTCTGGAAGCGCACCGGGAGCGCCTGATGAGCCTCGGCATGGTGCTGGTCGCGGCGGCCGTCGCCACGGCGCCGAGCGTGCTGATCGACGCCGTACCGGCCTGGACGGTGGCCGTCGCCTGGGGCTTCGGCTGCTTCGGCATGGGCCTGGTGATCTCCTCCACCAGCGTGCTCCTGCTCAGGCTCTCCGCCCCCGAGGAGGCCGGTGCCAACTCCGCCGCCCTCCAGATCTCCGACGGCCTGTCCAACGTCGTCCTGCTGTCGGCCGGCGGTGCGGCCTTCGCGGCCCTCGGCGGCGGCACGGTGAGCCACGCGGCCACCGGGGGCGGCGGGGCGGCCGGCTCCCACCCGGCGGCCTTCGCGGCGGTGTTCCTGCCGATGGCGGCGGTGGCGCTGGCGGGGGCGTGGGTGGCGACGCGGCTGCGGGAGAAGTGAGCCGTGGGTGGCGACCCGGCTGCGGGAGCGGTGAGCCGTGGACGATCCGCCGGGGCCGTTGTGACGTCCGTCCCACCCGGGGGTGACCCGCCCCCGTGCGCGCGTTGATCACGTCTGGCCGCCGGTAGGGTGGCCCGGTTGTCATACGTGGCCGAGCCGCTCTACCCCCTTCGGAGACCGTGACTACCACCGCCAGCTCCAGCACCTCGCACCACCTGTCCCCGGCCTTCCCCGGCCGTGCCCCCTGGGGCACCGCCGGCAAGCTGCGGGCCTGGCAGCAGGGGGCGATGGAGAAGTACCTCCAGGACCAGCCCCGGGACTTCCTGGCCGTCGCCACGCCCGGCGCCGGAAAGACGACCTTCGCGCTGACGCTGGCGTCCTGGCTGCTGCACCACCACGTCGTGCAGCAGGTGACCGTCGTCGCGCCGACCGAGCACCTGAAGAAGCAGTGGGCCGAGGCCGCGGCGCGGATAGGGATCAAGCTGGACCCCGAGTACAGCGCGGGCCCGCTCAGCCGCGAGTACCAGGGCATCGCCATCACCTATGCCGGCGTCGGCGTGCGCCCCATGCTGCACCGCAACCGCGTCGAGCAGCGCAAGACCCTCGTCATCCTCGACGAGATCCACCACGCCGGTGACTCCAAGTCCTGGGGCGAGGCGTGCCTGGAGGCGTTCGAGCCGGCCACCCGCCGCCTCGCGCTCACCGGCACGCCGTTCCGCTCCGACACCAACCCGATCCCCTTCGTGGCGTACGAGGAGGGCAACGACGGCATCCGCCGCTCCGCCGCCGACTACACCTACGGGTACGGCTCCGCGCTCTCCGACGGCGTCGTGCGCCCCGTCATCTTCATGAGCTACAGCGGCAACATGCGCTGGCGCACGAAGGCGGGCGACGAGATCGCGGCCCGGCTCGGCGAGCCGATGACCAAGGACGCCGTCAGCCAGGCCTGGCGCACCGCCCTCGACCCGCGCGGCGAGTGGATGCCCGCCGTGCTGCGCGCCGCCGACCAGCGGCTCACCGAGGTCAGGAAGGCGATCCCGGACGCCGGTGCCCTCGTCATCGCCGCCGACCAGGACTCCGCCCGCGCCTACGCCAAGCTGATCCGCGAGATCACCGGCGACAAGGCCACCGTCGTCCTGTCCGACGACACCGGCGCCTCCAAGAACATCGACACGTTCAGCGCGAGCACCGACCGCTGGATGGTCGCCGTCCGCATGGTGTCCGAGGGCGTCGACGTCCCCCGCCTCGCGGTCGGCGTCTATGCGACCACCATCTCCACGCCGCTCTTCTTCGCCCAGGCCGTCGGCCGCTTCGTGCGTTCCCGCCGCCGCGGCGAGACCGCCTCCGTCTTCCTCCCCACCGTGCCCGACCTGCTCACCTTCGCCAACGAGATGGAGCGCGAACGGGACCACGTCCTCGACAAGCCCAAGAAGGAGGGCGAGGAGGACCCCTACGCCGAGTCCGAGAAGGAGATGGACGAGGCGAACCGGGAACAGGACGAGGACACCGGCGAGCAGGAGCAGTTCTCCTTCGAGGCGCTGGAGTCCGAGGCCACCTTCGACCGGGTCATGTACAACGGTGCCGAGTTCGGCATGCAGGCCCACCCGGGAAGTGAGGAGGAGCAGGACTACCTCGGCATCCCGGGGCTGCTGGAGCCCGACCAGGTGCAGATGCTGCTCCAGAAGCGGCAGGCCCGGCAGATCGCGCACAGCCGCAAGAAGCCCGACGAAGAGGCCGACCTGCTCGAACTGCCCGCCGACCGCCGTCCGGTGGTCTCCCACAAGGAGCTGATGGAGCTGCGCAAGCAGCTCAACACCATGGTCGGCGCCTACGTCCACCAGAGCGGCAAGCCGCACGGGGTCATCCACACCGAGCTGCGCCGCGTGTGCGGCGGCCCGCCCAGCGCCGAGGCGACCGGCGGCCAGCTGCGCCAGCGCATCGCCAAGGTGCAGGAGTGGGCGACGCGCATGAAATGACGCCGCCGCGGGCGTGTGGCGCACGTATAGGGACAAAAACAGGCAGTCGATAACGGTTGGCGCCCGGATTCTGGACGGAGCCTTCCGCTGAGCGGACCTGGTCGTTACTGTCCCGCTACGCACACGCCCCGTGGCAGCGCCGCCGCGGAGCGCAGCCGTGAAGCGACTGGGCCCGCGACAACGCCGGGCCGTCAGCCGATCGGCGGCCTCTCAAGCGCGTCGCTGACGGGACTCGGTGACGCACATCCGCGAGGAGCGCCGCCGACCTCACCACTAAGGAGTGGGCGTCGTGACCGCGGAGACCTCCCAGACGCTCGACCGGGGACTGCGGGTCCTCAAACTGCTGGCCGATACGGACCACGGGCTGACCGTCACCGAGCTTTCCCACAAACTGGGCGTCAACCGGACCGTCGTGTACCGGTTGCTCGCCACGCTGGAGCAGCACGCACTCGTACGCCGCGACCTGGGCGGCCGCGCCCGCGTCGGCCTCGGGGTGCTCGGCCTGGGCCGCCAGGTGCACCCCCTGGTCCGCGAGGCGGCGATGCCGGCCCTGCGCTCGCTGGCGGAGGACATAGGAGCGACGGCCCACCTCACGCTGGTGGACGGCGCCGAGGCGCTGGCCGTGGCCGTCGTCGAGCCGACCTGGACCGACTACCACGTCGCCTACCGCGCCGGTTTCCGCCACCCCCTGGAACGGGGCGCCGCCGGCAAGGCGATCCTGGCCGCCCGCCGGCCACCCCGGCCCGCCGACGAGAACGCGGACGACCCCGGCTACACCCTCACCCACGGCGAACTGGAGGCCGGCGCCTGCGGCGCGGCGGCCCCCCTCCTCGGCGTCACGGGCGTGGAGGGCAGCGTCGGCGTGGTCATGCTGGCGGACGTCGTCCCGGAGCGCGTCGGCGAACGCGTGATGCACGCGGCCCGCGAGGTGGCGGAGGCGCTGCGGTGACGCCCCGTGCAGGGGGGAGCATCGCCGGGCAGGCCCCGCTGCACGAGGTCATGGCGCTGCTGCGCGGGCACCGGCCGGTCTTCCACTCGGAGGCCGATCTCCAGCACAGTTTTGCCCGCGTGCTGTGGGAGACGGCACCGGAGGTGGAGTCCCGGCTCGAGGTTCCCCGGCGGAGGCCGGGGAGAGCCGAGTACCTGGATCTGCTGTGCATCGGGCCGGCCGCGCGAACCGCCGTGGAGTTCAAGTACTTCACCCGGGACTGGACCGGCACGGCCGGCACACCGGCCGAGGACTACATCCTGAAGGCGCACGGGGCCACCGACCTCGCCCGACTGCATTTCGTGCGCGACATAGCCAGGCTGGAGCGGTTCTGCGGGCGGTCCGGGCAGGACGGTCTCGCGCTCATGCTGACGAACGAGCCGTCCCTGTGGACGCCACCGCCCGCCGGCCGTCGGCGCACCCGGGACCACGAGTTCAGGATCCACGAGGGACGTGAGCTCACCGGAACGCTGCTCTGGGCCGAGGGGACGTACGAGCCGAACACCTGCACCTTGACGGGTGCCTACTCTCTCGAGTGGGAGCCGTACTCCGGACAGGACGGCCCCGGCGGAGAGTTCCGCTGGCTGGCGGTGCACGTGAACCCACAGGGTGCCGCAGGAGACGGCTGAGCCGCTGCCACCAGGCGCACGTTAGATTGACTCCGTGCTCTCTCGTCTCACGCGTCCCCAGTTTCTCGCCGTCTGCGGTCTGCCCGTCGTGGCGCTGCTCGCGACCGCCGTGTTCGCGCCGCTGCCGTTCTCCGTGGCGCAGCCCGGGCTGACGGCCGACGTGCTGGGGAAGAACCAGGGGGACGAGGTGATCACGGTCAGCGGTGCGCCGACGCACGACACCAGCGGTCAGCTGCGGATGACGACGATCGAGGCGACCGGGCCGGACGCGAGCATTCACCTCGGGGACGTGCTGAGCAGCTGGTTCGACACGGACCGGGCCGTGATGCCGCGCGACGCCGTCTATCCGAGCGGCGACGACGTGAGCGAGATCGAGGAGTACAACCAGGAGCAGATGAAGGAGTCGCAGGACTCGGCGACCGCGGCCGCGCTCCGGTACCTCCGGATGGACGAGGACGACGTCGACGTGCAACTGCGGCTCGAGGACGTCGGCGGGCCCAGTGCCGGGCTGCTGTTCTCGCTCGGCATCGTCGACAAGCTCGGCGCCGGGGACCTGACCGGCGGCAGGGTCGTCGCCGGGACGGGGACCATCACCGACGGCGGCAGGGTCGGCCCCGTCGGCGGGGTGCCGCTCAAGACGCAGGCCGCCCGGCGGGACGGCGCCACCGTCTTCCTGGTGCCGAAGGCGGAGTGCTCGGACGCGCGGGCCGAGCTGCCCGAGGGGCTGCGGCTGATCCCCGTGACGACGCTCAAGGACGCGGTCGACTCGCTCGAGGCGCTGGAGAGCGGGAAGGGCGACGTCCCCGCCTGCTGAGCGGCACGCCCGGCTAGCCCTCCTTCACGAAGCCCTTCTCCTTCATCCAGTCCAGCGCCACCTGGTGCGGGTCCTCGCCGTCCACGTCGACCTTCGCGTTCAGGGTCTGCGCGACGTCGTTGGTCAGCGCCTCGGTGACCGGGTCGAGGACGGAGGCGATCGCCGGCCACTTCTTCAGGGTGGCCGTGCGGACCATGGGCGCCGCGTTGTAGTTCGGGAAGAACTTCTTGTCGTCCTCCATCACCACCAGGTTCATGGACTTGATCCGCCCGTCGGTGGTGTACACCTCGCCGTAGGTGCAGGCGCCCTTCGCGGTCTGGGTGTAGATGATGCCGGTGTCCATCTGCGTGATGTTCCCGGCCGGGATGGACATGCCGTACGCCTTCTCCAGGCCCGGCAGCCCGTCCGCGCGGTTGGCGAACTCGCCCTCCACGCACAGCGTCACCGCGCCGGGGTCGGACTTCGACAGGGCGGTGACCTCCGAGAGGGTCTTCGTCCCGTACTTCTTGTAGTTGGCCTGGTTCATCGCCAGCGCGTACGTGTTGTTCAGGCGGGCCGGCTCCAGCCACGTCAGCCCCTTCTTCGCGTCGGCCTCCTTCACCGCCTTCCACTGCTGCTCCGGGTCGGGGATCGGCTTGCTGTTGCCCAGGTACGTGATCCACGCGGTGCCGGTGTACTCGTACGTGGCGTCGGCGTCGCCGTTCTCCACCGCCGCACGGGTGCCGACCGAGCCCTGGATGCCGGTGCGGTCGAGCACCTCCGCGCCCGCCGCCTCGAAGGCGATGCCCATGATCGCGCCCAGGACCAGCTGCTCGGTGAACTCCTTCGAGGTGACCGTCAGGTCCGCCCCCTCCAGCGGCTTCCCCTTCCCGATGGTGCCGGGTTCCACGTCGTCGACCATCGGGGAGCCGCTGGTCAGCCCGCACCCGGCGGGAGCCGCAAGGAGTACCGCCGCAAGGGACCAGCAGAAGCGTCGCCTCATGTCCCCACCTCCAGCCCCCGCGGCCGCAGCAGCAGTTCCGCCAGCGACGCCAGCCAGTCCACCAGCAGGGCGAGGGCGACGGTGAGGACCGAGCCGAGGACCAGCACCGGCATCCGCTGGCTGGTGATGCCGGTGGTGATCAGCACGCCCAGGCCACCGCCGCCGCCGAAGGTCGCCAGCGTCGCCGTGCCGACGTTCAGGACGAGGGCCGTGCGCACACCGGCCAGGATGAGCGGGACGGCCAGCGGGAGTTCGACCCGGGTCAGGACGCCCAGCGGGGACATGCCGATGCCGCGGGCCGCCTCCAGGAGCGTCGGGTCGTTCGCCTTCAGGCCGGCGAT
Organism: Streptomyces coelicoflavus; assembly: GCF_003112555.1. Lineage (GTDB taxonomy): Bacteria > Actinomycetota > Actinomycetes > Streptomycetales > Streptomycetaceae > Streptomyces > Streptomyces coelicoflavus. The sequence goes on from NZ_BEWB01000002.1 coordinate 31,586, forward strand.
GGTGTTGGAGAGCACGGGCAGGACGGCGTAGATGATGATGCCGATCAGGGCCGCCCTGCGGCCGATGCCCAGCCAGATCACCAGCAGCGCCAGCAGACCGATCGCCGGGGTCGCCTGTCCCATGTTGGCGAACGCCATCGCGAACGGGGTGGCCTTCCGGAACGCTCCGCGGGTCAGCAGGATGCCCAGCGGGATCGCGATGATCAGCACGAAGAAGGTGGAGATCACCGTGAGCTGCACGTGCTGCCACAGGGCCTTGGTGACCTGGCCGTTGCCGAGGGCGTTCCGGCTGAGCGCGTCCAGGTCCGCCTGCCGGTACCACAGCCAGGTCGCCAGCAGTACGGCGATCAGGACGACGGGCAGGAAGGTCAGCTTGCGCCAGCCGACCCGGGGGCCCGCGGCCGCAGGGGACGGCGGGGGAGCCCCGGCCTCTTCCTCCTCGTCGACGCCCGCGCCACCGCCCTCGTCCCGGAAGGCGAGGCCCTTGACCTCGTGCTCTCCCGCGGGGCGGCCGCCGGGCGAGCGGCGGGAGGAGCCGCTCACGCGCGGCCTCCGACCCCGCCGAAGCCCTCCTGCTCGGTGTGCGTCTGCGTGGCCCGGGTCTCCTCGAGGTCGTGCTGATGCTCCAGCGCGTCGAGCCGGTCGGCCTCCAGCAGCTCCTGCACGGAGTTCATCAGCGTCTCCATGTCGACGACGCCCTCGTAGGTGCCGCGCCGCCCGGTGACCGCGACCCGCCCCGCGTTGTCGGTGAGCACCGCTTCCAGCGCGTCCCGCAGCGTCGCGTCCCGGGTCACCGTGTCGTGGACCAGCGTCCCGGCCCGCGCCAGCGAGCCCTTGGCCCGCATCAGGTCGCCGCGCCGCAGCCACTTGTAGGGGCGCCCGCGCCGGTCCAGGAGCAGGATCTCGTTGGTGCCCGACTCCCTGAGCCGGGCGAAGATGTGCTGGAGCGGGTCCTCCACGGTCACCGTCGGGTAGTCGGTGATGCCGACGTCCCGTACCCGGGTCAGGTTCAGGCGCTTGAGGGCCGCGCCCGCGCCCACGAAGCCCGACACGAAGTCGTCGGCGGGGTTGGTGAGGATCGCCTCCGGAGTGTCGAACTGCGCGATGTGGGAGCGTTCGCGCAGCACCGCGATCCGGTCGCCGATCTTGATCGCCTCGTCGAAGTCGTGGGTGACGAAGACGATCGTCTTGTGCAGCTCCCGCTGGAGCCGGATCAGCTCGTCCTGGAGGTGGTCCCGGGTGATCGGGTCCACCGCGCCGAACGGCTCGTCCATCAGCAGCACCGGCGGATCGGCCGCCAGCGCCCGCGCCACGCCCACCCGCTGCTGCTGGCCGCCGGACAGCTGGCGCGGATAGCGGCCGTGGAACTCCCCGGCGTCCAGGCCGACCAGGTCCAGCATCTCCTCCACCCGCGCGCGGATGCGGGACTTCGACCAGCCGGTCATCCTCGGCACCAGCGCGATGTTCTGGGCGACGGTCATGTGCGGGAACAGACCCGAGGACTGGATCGCGTAGCCGACCTTGCGGCGCAGCTTCACCGGGTCGATGTCGGTGACGTCCTCGCCGTTGATGCGGATGCGTCCGCCGCTGGGCTCGATCAGCCGGTTGATCATCTTGAGGGTGGTGGACTTCCCGCAGCCCGAGGGGCCCACGAACACCACCGTCTCCCCGGCCTTGATCTCCATCGACACGTTCTCGACGGCGGGCTGCGGATTGCCCGGGTAGCGCTTGGTGAGGGCCTCCAGCTCGATGGTCGCCCCGGTGGCGCCGCCGGACGCCTCGCCGCGGCCGTCGTCGGAAACGGAGCCGGACACGGATGTCTCAGACACGGATCCCCCTCGGAATGGTCAGCCGTCCCAGCAGCACGTACGCCGCGTCGAACAGCAGGGCCAGGACGATGATCCCGAGCGTGCCCGCGAGGACCTGGTTGAGCGCGTTCTTGCTGCCCAGCGAGGCGATCCCGCGGAAGATCTCGTTGCCGAGGCCCGGTCCGGAGGCGTAGGCGGCGATCGCCGCGATACCCATCAGCATCTGCGTCGAGACCCGGATGCCGGTCAGGATCGGCGGCCAGGCCAGCGGCAGCTCCACCTGCAGCAGCCGGGCCGGACGCGACATCCCGATGCCCTTGGCCGCGTCCACCAGCGCCGGGTCGACCCCGCGCAGGCCCACGATCGAGTTCCGCACGATCGGCAGCAGCCCGTACAGGGTCAGCGCGGTCACCGTCGGCGGCACGCCGAGCCCCACGATCGGGATGAGCAGGCCGATCATGGCCAGCGACGGGATGGTGAGGATGGTCGACGTGGTCAGGGTCGCCAGGTTCCCCGCCCAGTCGCTGCGGTAGGTGAGAACGCCGATCAGCACCCCGATCAGGGTCGCCACGACCATGCACTGGAAGACCGCGCTGGCGTGCTGGTAGGCGTCGGCGAGCAGCTGCTGGTGGCGGCTGCCCAGGAAGTCCCAGAAGTTCACGTCCGCTCACCTCCGGGTTCGGGCCGGGCTCAGCCGGGTGCGCCGCTGTCCTCGGCCGCCTGCTCCACCAGCGGGATGATCCGCAGCGGAACGGGGTTCTCCATGACGATCGCCGTGGCGGCCCGGACGATGCCATCAAAACCGACAACCCGGTCGATCACCCGCTGGAGATCGGCGTTCGAGCGGGCCACCAGACGGCACAGCATGTCCCCGGTGCCGGTCGTGGTGTGCAGCTCCAGGACCTCCGGCACCGTCGCCAAGTGCGCCCGTACGTCGGCGCCTTGGCCCTGCCGGATCTCCAGCGTCGCGAACGCGGTCACCGGGTAGCCGAGCGCCGCCGGGTCCACTTCCGGACCGAAGCCGCGTATGACTCCGTTCGACTGAAGCCGGTCCAGCCGCGCCTGCGCGGTGCCCCGCGCCACCCCGAGCCGCCGGGACATCTCCAGCACCCCGATCCGCGGCTCCCGCGCCAGCAGACCGATGATCCGCCCGTCCAGCCGGTCGATCCCGTTGCCCGTACCCGCCACGCCCCTCACCCCTCACCCTCTCGGCTGGTCATCCTGTACACATCGCCCGCCATCACCGGCGTACCACTGGTCAGGTTGCCCAGTGAAAACGCAAACTATTGCGCACCTTGCGGAGGCGGGAGAACCTGCGGCTATGACGCAGACCACAGACCACACTCCCGACACCGCCCGGCAGGCCGACCCCTTCCCGGTCAAGGGAATGGACGCGGTCGTCTTCGCCGTGGGCAACGCCAAGCAGGCCGCGCACTACTACTCCACCGCCTTCGGCATGAAGCTGGTCGCCTACTCCGGACCGGAGAACGGCAGCCGGGAGACCGCGAGCTACGTCCTGGAGAGCGGCTCCGCCCGCTTCGTGTTCACCTCGGTGATCAAGCCCTCGACCGACTGGGGCACCTTCCTCGCCCAGCACGTGGCCGAGCACGGCGACGGCGTCGTCGACCTCGCCATCGAGGTCCCGGACGCGCGCGCCGCCCACGCCTACGCCGTCGAGCACGGCGCCCGCTCGCTCGCCGAGCCGCACGAGGTCAAGGACGAGCACGGCACCGTCGTCCTCGCCGCCATCGCCACCTACGGCGAGACCCGGCACACCCTCGTCGAGCGCTCCGGCTACGACGGCCCCTACCTGCCCGGCTACGTCGCCGCCAAGCCGATGGTCGCCCCGCCCGAGCAGCGCGTCTTCCAGGCCGTGGACCACTGCGTCGGCAACGTCGAACTCGGCCGCATGAACGAGTGGGTCGGCTTCTACAACAAGGTCATGGGCTTCACGAACATGAAGGAGTTCGTGGGCGACGACATCGCGACCGAGTACAGCGCGCTGATGTCGAAGGTGGTCGCGGACGGCACCCTCAAGGTCAAGTTCCCGATCAACGAGCCCGCCGTCGCCAAGAAGAAGTCCCAGATCGACGAGTACCTCGAGTTCTACGGCGGCGCCGGCGTCCAGCACATCGCGCTGAACACCAACGACATCGTGGCGACCGTCCGGGCGATGAGGGCGGCCGGCGTCGAGTTCCTCGACACCCCCGACTCGTACTACGACACGCTCGGCGAGTGGGCCGGCGAGACCCGGGTGCCCGTCGACACGCTGCGCGAGCTGAAGATCCTCGTCGACCGCGACGAGGACGGCTACCTGCTCCAGATCTTCACCAAGCCGGTCCAGGACCGTCCGACCGTCTTCTTCGAGATGATCGAGCGCCACGGCTCCATGGGCTTCGGCAAGGGCAACTTCAAGGCCCTGTTCGAGGCGATCGAGCGCGAGCAGGAGAAGCGCGGCAACCTCTGACCCGCACGGGCGTCAGTCGGGCGGGCCCTCCACCGGGGGCTCGCCCAGCTCCGTCAGCGCCCGCTTCGCCTCCGGCGCCCGCAGCGGCGAGAAGTACGGGTTGATCGTCAGCGCCTCCCGCAGATGCCGCCGCGCGGGCCCGGACCGCCCCAGCTCCTGCTCGATCACGCCCCGGTGGAACACGTACAGCGCGCTGCGCACCCCGCCGCCCTTGTCGCCGTCGGTCGCGATCGTCGCGAACTCCAGCGCCTCCTCGTCCTCGCCGGCGCGGTGCAGCGCCCAGCCCAGCGCGTCGGCGACCGCGATCCCCGGCTGCCGCCCCCACTCCGCCCGCAGCAGGCGCACCGCCTCCTCCGGGTCGCCGTGGTCCGCCTCCAGCCGCCCCAGCATCAGCGCCTCGTCCGCCCCGGCCTCCTCCGCGCCCCGCGCCCGCTCCCGCAGCAGGTCGTACTCCACCCGCGCCGCCTGCCCGAGGCCCAGCGACTCGTACAGTTCGCCCAGCTCCAGCGCGTACTCGGGGCTCGGCCGCTTGGCCAGCGCCGCCTGGTACGCGGACAGCGCCTCCGTCGTGCGGCCCAGCGCCGCCAGCGCCCGGCCCTGCCCGGCCTGCGCGGCCCGCTGGTCGGGGTCGGTGCGCAGCGCCTCCTGGAAGAACCGCAACGACTCCTCGCGGTCCCCGCGCTCGAACGCCAGCCGCCCAGCCTGCTCCAGGTACGCCGCCCGCTCGGCCGGTTCCGCGGCCGACGCCGCCGCGTCCGAGATCCGGGCCGCCGCGTCCTCCCGCCAGCCCCGGTTCCGGTAGACGGACGCCGCCAGCGCCCCCACCGCCGGAGCGTCCGGGCGCAGCTCCATCACCTTGTCCAGGGCCCGGCCCACGCCCTTGTCGTCGCCGAGCCCGGTGTACGCGCCGACCAGCACGGCGTGCGCCGTCCACCGCTTCGGCGCCGCCTTCACCGCGCTCTCGCCCCACTTCTTCGCCGCCGGGAAGTCCCGGCGCGCCACCGCCAGCGCCGCCAGCCCCTCCAGGGCCTGCGGATTGCGCTTCGGCCCCGTCTTCAGCGAGGTGCGCAGCACCTTCTCGGCCTTCGGCCAGTTCGCGCCGTCGGCCGTCCGGCGGCCCTGCTCCACGTACGCGGCGCCGAGCACCGCCCACGACGCCCCGTCCAGCGGATGCGCCCGCAGATGGGTCTCCCGGTCGCCGATCAGCGCCGCCAGGTCCGGCAGCGCCGCGGGCACGCCCGTGGTGACCGCCCCCTGCGCCAGCGCCGCGGGCCCCGGCGCGGGCGGGGGCGCGTCGGCCCCGTCCCAGGGCACCAGCAGGACGAGGGCCCCGCCGAGCACCGCGGCCCCGGCGACGCAGGCGATCAGCACCCGGCGCCCGCGGGGCGGCCGCCGGCCGCTTCCGGTGTGTCCCCGCGTGGTGTCCCTCGCATGCGTGCCGTTCATGGCGCTCACTGTGCTCCAATACGACGATCACACCGGGCAGGCGACGGGTGCCGTCCACGGGGTTCACACCGATGGCCGTGGATGCGAGCCTTTGATCATGAGCCGTATCGAAGCGCCTCGCGACGAAGACGACGCAGCCGCGGCGGTCGACAGCACCCCCGGCAGCCCCCGCGCCGACCGGTCCGCCCTCGTCGACCGGCTGCTGGCCGGTCTGCCCGCCGGGTCCGTCCTCACCGACCCCGACGTCACGGCCTCCTACGCCCACGACATGGCGAGCTTCTGCCCGGCCGGCGCCCCCGCCGCGGTCGTCCTGCCGCGCACCGTGGAGGAGGTCCAGCACGTCATGCGCACCGCCACCGAGCTGTGCGTCCCGGTGGTGCCGCAGGGCGCCCGCACCGGCCTGTCCGGCGCGGCCAACGCCACCGACGGCTGCGTGGTCCTCTCCCTGACCAAGATGGACCGCATCCTGGAGATCAACCCGGTCGACCGCGTCGCCGTCGTCGAACCCGGCGTCGTCAACGCCACGCTCTCCCGCGCGGTGAACGAACACGGTCTCTACTACCCTCCCGACCCCTCCAGCTGGGAGATGTGCACCATCGGCGGCAACATCGGCACCGCCTCCGGCGGCCTGTGCTGCGTCAAGTACGGGGTGACCGCCGAGTACGTCCTCGGCCTCGACGTCGTCCTCGCCGACGGCCGCCTGATGTCCACCGGACGCCGCACCGCGAAGGGCGTCGCCGGGTACGACCTCACCCGGCTCTTCGTCGGCTCCGAGGGCTCCCTCGGCATCGTCGTACGGGCGGTCCTCGCGCTGCGCCCCAAGCCGCCCGAGCAGCTGGTGCTGGCCGCCGAGTTCGGCTCCGCGTCGGCCGCCTGCGACGCGATCTGCGCGATCATGGAAGGGGGCCACGTGCCCTCCCTCCTCGAACTGATGGACCGTACGACCGTCAAGGCGGTCAACGACCTCGCCCACATGGGTCTGCCGGAGACCACCGAGGCACTGCTCCTCGCCGCCTTCGACACCACCGACCCGGCCGCCGACCTCGCCGCCGTCGGCGCGCTGTGCGAGGCCGCGGGCGCCACCCAGGTGGTCCCGGCCGAGGACGCCGCCGAGTCCGAACTCCTCCTCCAGGCACGGCGCCTGGCGCTCACCGCCCTCGAGGCCGTCAAGGGCACCACGATGATCGACGACGTGTGCGTGCCCCGCTCCCGGCTCGGCGACATGCTGGAGGGCATCGACCGGATCGCCGCGAAGTACGGCCTCACCATCGGCGTCTGCGCCCACGCGGGCGACGGCAACACCCACCCCACCGTCTGCTTCGACGCCTCCGACCCCGACGAGTCCCGGCGGGCCCGCGAGTCCTTCGACGAGATCATGGCCCTCGGCCTGGAACTCGACGGCACCATCACGGGCGAGCACGGCGTGGGCGTCCTGAAGAAGGAGTGGCTGGCGCGGGAGATCGGCCCGGTGGGCCTGGAGATGCAGCGGGCCGTCAAACAGGTCTTCGACCCGCTGGGCATCCTCAACCCGGGCAAGCTCTTCTGATCCGGTAAGCGGGACTGCCCGGCCCTCACCGGGCGAGCAGCTCGGCCAGCCCGTCGTCGATGCCGAGCCGCCCGCCCTCGGTCCCCGGCGGCACCGTCCGCAGGGTCCGCTCCAGCCAGGCCGACACCTGCGGGGTGGGCGCCTCCAGCAGGGCGTCGCCGTCCGGGCTGCTCAGCGCGACCAGCACGACGCTGCGGCCCTCCGCCTTCGACGGCCACACCCGCACGTCCCCGTGCCCGGACGGCCGGAAGACGCCCTCCACCAGCAGGTCACGGGCGAACGTCCAGTGCACCGGGTGGCCGGAGTCGATGTGGAAGGTGACGTGGACGGCGTAGGGGTCGTCGGTGTGGTAGGTGAGCCGGGCCGGCACCGGGACGCCGTGCTCGGGCGACAGGATGAGCCGCAACTCCAGCTCGCGCTCGACGACGGTGGGCCGGGCGGGGCCGGTGGGGTCGGTGTGCATGGCGGGGTTCCTCTCCCGTGTCTCGGACGTTCCTTGCCCGGGGAGAGCGGCCCGGGGGCCGGAGCATTACGCGGGTTCGCGGAACTTTTTTCCGAACCCCGGTCCGGGTGTCCGGGTACCCGGGTGTCCGTGTGATGTCCGTGTGACCGGGTGTCCAGGTGTGAAGGTCCCTGCACGAGGTTGCCCGGAAAGGGGCGGGTACGGCGGGACCGGCCGTGCGGATTGCGCCCGTCTGATAGATGTTGGAGCCCCTCTATCAACCCCCGAGCAGATACGGGACGACGGACATGAGCGCCCCAACCCCGGCCCCCGGCGACGACAGGCCCCGCGAAGGGTATTACCCGGACCCGTCCATTCCTGGATACGTCCGGTACTGGAACGGCGCCTCCTGGGTGGCGGGCACGAGCCGGCCCGCCCCCAAGGACGGCGAGCCGCTCGCGCCTCCGCCCGGCGCGCGGCCCTCCGTCGAGGAGACAGGACCGCACTTCTTCGACGAGGACCCGGTCGAGGACCCGCCGCCCGCCGCCGCGTCCCAGCACGGCAGCCGGCCGGAGTCCGCCACGGCCTGGGGCGCCGACCGCTCCGGTCCCGGCGGTAGCGCCGGCACCCCGGACCAGCGCGTCGCCTGGCCGGGCACGGCGCGGGGCGCGGACCCGAGGGTCCCGCACGCCCGGCAGCCGGCACCGCCCGCCGACGGCACCGCGGACGCGGGCGGGCAGGGCGACGCCGCGCCGGCCCCTGGCCAGACGTCGGGCTCGGCCCCTGGCCAGGCTCCGGGCTCAGCCCTTGGCCAGGCTCCGGGCTCGGCCCCTGCCTCCGCTCCCGCCTCCGCGTCGGCGTCCGCTCCTGCTCCCGCCTCCGGTTCTGGTTCCGTTTCCGGCGAGGCGGACGGGGAGGCCGGCAACACCTTCGTCTTCCGCCGTCCCGCGGCCGGCCCGCAGGGCTCCCCGGCCCCGGGCGGCTCCCCGGCCCCCGCGGAGGACGAGGGCACCATGACCTTCCGCGCGGTCACCCCGCGCACGGGGCCGCAGGCCGGCGGCTCCGGTTCCGCCACGGGCTCCGGCTCCGGTTCCGGTCCGGGCTTCGCGGCCGGCAAGGCGGCCGCCGCCCGGGCCGCCGCGGCGCAGGCCCCCGCGGCCCCCGCGGCCCCGGCCGCCCCCGCGGTTCCGCACCAGGCGCCTCCGCAGCAGCCCGCCCCTTCCGCGCCGGTCGCGGCGGGCGGTCCCGGCGGCGGGCAGTCCTCCTGGGCGCAGCAGGTGCACCGGCTGGCCGGGGCGGGCGGGGACGAGCAGCCCGTGGCCCCGTGGAAGCCGCCGGTCGAGGACGTGTTCCAGGCCGCCGCCCGGCGCCAGGCGTCGGCCCGGCCCGCCGGGCTCGGCAAGCGGCTGGCCGCCCGGCTGATCGACACCGTGGTCCTGGCGGGCGTCACCGCCGTGGCCGCCGTACCGCTCGGCGTCAAGGCGATCGACCACGTCAACGGCAAGATCGACGAGGCCAAGCTCTCCGGCGAGACCGTCACGGTCTGGCTGCTGGACGGCACGACGTCCACGTACCTGGGCATCGTGCTCGCCGTCCTGCTGCTCTTCGGTGTCGTCTACGAAGCGCTGCCCACCGCCAAGTGGGGCCGCACCCTGGGCAAGAAGCTGCTGGGCCTGGAGGTGCGGGACATCGAGGCCCACGAGCCGCCGTCCTTCGGCGCGGCCCTGCGCCGCTGGCTGGTCTACAGCGTGCCGGGCCTCCTGGCCATCGGCGTGGTCGGCGTCGCGTGGTGCCTGTTCGACCGCCCCTGGCACCAGTGCTGGCACGACAAGGCCGCCGGCACGTTCGTCGCGGGCTAGCTTGGCGGGTGGGGTCGGGGTGAGCCGCGGTCTCGTTTTCGGCCGCGGGTGCGTTGTGGTTGCTCGCGCAGTTCCCCGCGCCCCTTTCAGGGGCGTCCAGTGCACGTACCTAAAGGGGCGCGGGGAACTGCGCGACCAGCCCCCACGCACCCGCAGCCGCCGACGACCCATCAGCCGCCCTCCCCGATGGCGTCGGACCGTACCCCGTCCCCTGGACGGCCCCCCGCCGGATGCGCCGTAAGAGACTCCGGGGTCGACTCGGGACATGAGCAGCGAACCGCCCCCCGGCTCCGGCGGGCAGCAGCCGCCGGACGACGACCCGCTGAGGAAGAACCCCTACGACAACCCGTCCCCGCCCCCCGGCGGAGGGGACCCTTACGGCGGCGCCCCGCCCCCCGGCGGGGGGAGTCCCTACGGCGGCGCCCCGCCTCCCGGCGGCGGAGGTCCCTACGGCGGGCCTCCTCCCGGCGGCGGCCCCTACGGCGGTGCCCCGTACGGCGGTGGCGGTTACCCCAACGACCCGCTGGCCGGGATGCCCCCGCTCGCCGACAGCGGGCGCCGCACGCTCGCGCGGATCATCGACATGATCCTCGTCGGCATCGTGGTCTGGCTGCTCAGCTGGGCGTTCAACGTCCAGGAGTACTCCGTGGACGGTGACAACGTCTCCGTCGGCAAGTCCTTCGGGCAGTCCGTGATCGCCGCCCTGCTCTACATCGCGTACGACACCTACATGACCACGAAGACGGGGCAGACCCTCGGCAAGAAGTGGCTGGGGATGCGGGTGGCGAACCTGGACAACGGGGCGACGCCCTCGGTGCAGACCTCTCTGATCCGGGCCCTGGTGCTGTGGATCCCGTTCGCCTTCTGCTGTGCCTGCGTGTGGACGGTCATCGCGGGCGGCTGGAGCTTCTTCGACAAGCCCTACAAGCAGGGCCTGCACGACAAGGCGGCCAAGACGGTCGTCGTCAGCACCCGATGACGGCCCGTCTCAGGCGGCCCGCCCGCGCGTCGACTCCCCGGCGGTCGCGGAGACGCGGGCCGGCGAGGGCATCCGTACCGGCTCGCGGCCGGCGTCGGGCCGCCGGGCCGGCGTGTTGGCCACCGTGCGCGTCCCGGGCAGCGGGACCGTCATGGCGACCAGCAGCCCGAGGGCGAGGGCCGCGACGGCGATGAGAGCGACTCCGGGACCCGAACTCGTCCGCGACAGCAGCAGCATGGCGAGCGTCGAGAAGATCACGGTGCACGAACCGTAGGCGAACTGTGCGGCAGTCGGACGGGGCATGGCCATCGTGTCCTCGGAAGACGGTGGGAGACAATCGCGGGGCGGGATGGGCTGTCGGCCTGGCTTTCCGCCGGTCTCCGGGCGTTCCGCCAAGCGACTCTAACCCGCTGTGTGCCCGAGCGGAACCAGTAGTAAGCACGACCTAACCGGCACGGCCGATGCACGGGGGGCGCACGGATTCATGGCGTCCGGAGAGCGGACGGTCCCGCGCGCCCGTCGGAACCGGTCGACGGTCCGCCGGGACCGGTGAAGGTCACGATCAGGTGTCCGCAAAGCGAACGGCGGCTCCGCATAGTGCAATTGTTCTGCTCAAGTCAAGGTCTGTCTTTTCCGCCGAACCTCTAGTCAAATGTCGTCACTTGAATACACGCGTTGATCACGTGTGCGCGGACTTGCACTGTCCTTGTCCCCCCTTCCGCGCGCGTGGACGCGGGGGAGGAAATCAAGTGACCAGAAGACCCTGGACGTTCAGAACGGCGGCGACCACCATCGCGCTCGCCACCGCGACCGCCACGCTCTCCGCGGCCGGCGTGGCGCAGGCGGACTCGCCGTCCCGGCCGGAGGCCGTGAACCGTCACGACCCCAGCCCGGACAAGACCGCGCGCTCCCACGACCTCAAGGGCCCCCTGAGCGACACTCAGGCCGCTCAGCGTGAGGAGGCCCTCAAGCAGGTCCTGTCCGGCAACGCGTCGGTGAAGAAGAAGGACGGCTCGAAGGTCGTCCAGCTGAAGAGCAAGAAGGGCGACGCCAAGTACGTCGAGCTGGGCCGGGAGAAGACCGACAAGATCTTCACCATCCTGGTCGAGTTCGGCAACAAGGTCGACAGCCGCTACGGCGGCACCCCCGGCCCGCTGCACAACGAGATAGCCAAGCCGAAGCGCAAGGAGGACAACTCCACGGCCTGGCAGGAGGACTACGACCAGGACCACTACCAGGACCTGTACTTCGGTTCCGGCAAGGGCGTCCACTCGGTCAAGACCTACTACGAGAAGCAGTCCTCCGGCCGCTACTCGGTCGACGGCGAGGTCTCCGACTGGGTCAAGGTCCCGTACAACGAGGCCCGCTACGGCTCCAACAAGTGCGACCCCGACAACTGCGCCTGGTACGCGGTGCAGGACGGCGTCACCGCCTGGGTCGCCGACCAGAAGGCGGCCGGCCGCACCGACGCCCAGATCAAGTCCCAGCTGACCCAGTACGACCAGTGGGACCGCTACGACTTCGACGGCGACGGCGACTTCAACGAGCCCGACGGCTACATCGACCACTTCCAGATCGTGCACGCCGGCGAGGACGAGTCCGCGGGCGGCGGCGCGCAGGGCGAGGACGCCATCTGGGCGCACCGCTGGTACGCCTTCGGCACCGACGCCGGCGCCACCGGCCCGGCCGACAACCAGCTCGGCGGCACCCAGATCGGCGACACCGGCATCTGGGTCGGCGACTACACCATCCAGCCGGAGAACGGCGGACTCGGCGTCTTCGCCCACGAGTACGGCCACGACCTCGGTCTGCCGGACCTCTACGACACCAACGGCGGCGACAACTCCACCGGCTTCTGGACGCTGATGTCGTCCGGCTCGTGGCTGGGCACCGGCCGCAACGAGATCGGCGACCTGCCCGGCGACATGACCGCCTGGGACAAGCTCCAGCTGGGCTGGCTGAACTACGACACCGCCAAGGCGGGCGTCAACTCCTGGCACAAGCTGGGCCTGGCCGAGTACAACACCAAGCACAAGCAGGGCCTGGTCGTCGAACTGCCGAAGAAGGCGGTCACCACCGAGATCGTTCCCCCCGCCCAGGGCGAGACCCAGTGGTGGAGCGGCAGCGGCAACGACCTCAGCAACACGCTGACCCGCAGCGTCGACCTCACCGGCAAGTCGTCCGCCTCCCTCACCCTGGACGGCTGGTACGACATCGAGGCCGACTACGACTACCTCTACACCGAGGTGTCCACCGACGGCGGCGCCAACTGGACCGCGGTCGACGGCACGTTCGACGGACAGCCGATCCAGCGCGACGGCAGTGACAAGCCGGCCCTGAGCGCCACGGTCGACGCCTACGGCAAGCTCGTCTACCCGCTCGACGCCTACGCCGGCAAGAAGATCGACCTGCGCTTCCGCTACCAGACCGACGGCGGACTGGCCATGAAGGGCTTCGCCGCCGACGAGATCGCGGTGACGGCCGACGGCCAGACCCTCTTCTCCGACAACGCGGAGACCGAGGACGCCGCCTGGACGGCGGACGGCTTCACCCGCAAGGGCGCGTCCTTCACCAAGGACTACGCCCAGTACTACATCGCCGAGAACCGCCAGTACGTGTCGTACGACAAGACCCTCGAGGTCGGCCCGTACAACTTCGGCTTCTCGGAGCGTCCGAACTGGGTCGAGCACTACGCCTACCAGAACGGCCTGCTGATCTGGAAGTGGGACACCTCCCAGGCGGACAACAACACCAGCCAGCACCCGGGCACGGGTCTGGTCCTGCCGATCGACTCGCACCCGACCGCGCTGAAGTGGAAGGACGGCTCGGTCATGCGCAACCGCTTCCAGACGTACGACGCGCCGTTCAGCCGCTTCCGCACGGACGGCATGACGCTGCACAAGGCGGACGTCGCGAAGTACGTCCCGGGCTCGAAGGGCGTCTCGGTCTTCAACGACCGCAAGAACGACTACTACGACCCGGCGAACCCGACCGGCGGTGTCAAGATCACTGACACCAACACGAAGATCAAGATCCTGAAGGAGGCCAAGAACGGCTCGACGATCGAGCTCGAGGTTGGCCCCGCGGGCAGGTAAGTAGCATCTGCCCAGGTCAGAGCATGATCGGCGGTGACCCCCTGGCGGGTCACCGCCGATCCGTGTTTAGGTGCGTCCTGTGGTTCTCTTATTGACACCGGGTCCCGTACCCGGACCGACCCAGGCTGACTCGGGGGTATGACCGCATGGCCGCAGGAGGCTTCTGCAAGCTGCCGAACGGCACGGTGGTGGTGGCACTGAACCTGCCCAGCCCCGCCGGGCCGGAGGCCGGGGGAGTGCGCTTCCTCGTCCATGCCCAGAACCGGGCGCGCGCCCTGACCAGGCTGCGCAACCTGGGGCTGCGCAGCGTCTACCTGCGGGGCAACGCGGCCCCGCCGACCCCGGACGAGGTCACCGCGGTGCTGCACCACCCGGACGGCCTGATATGGCGTACGGCACCGGTGGCGGGCGCGATGGCCGGCCCGGACCTGGTCCAGGAGCTGTGGCACCCGATCCGGGCCCTGCTCAGACGCCCGACCGCCCAGACATAGGGATCCGCCGCCCCGGGCCTCCGCCGCCCCGGGCCTCCGCCGCCCCGGGCCTCCGCCGCCCCGGGCCTCCGCCGCCCCGGGCCTCCGCCGCCCCGGGCCTCCGCCGCCCCGGGCCTCCGCCGCCCCGGGCCTCCACTGCCCCGGGACCTACTGCACGACCGGCTTCCCGGACAGCTCCACGCCCGCCTCCCGCAGCTCCTCCAGCGCCCGCTCGGTGGTCTCCGCGGCCACCCCGGCGGTCAGGTCGAGCAGCACCTGCGTACGGAAGCCCGCGCGGGCGGCGTCCAGGGCGGTGGCCCGCACGCAGTGGTCGGTGGCGATGCCCACGACGTCGACCTCGTCGATCTCGCGGGACCGCAGCCACTCGGCGAGGCCCGTGCCGTTCTCGTCGGCGCCCTCGAAGCCGCTGTAGGCGGCCGTGTACGCGCCCTTGTCGAAGACGGCGTCTATCGCGCCGGAGGCGACGGCGGGCGCGAAGTTCGGGTGGAAGCCGACCCCCTCGGTGCCGGCGACGCAGTGCGCCGGCCAGGAGTGGACGTAGTCCGGGTTGTCGGCGAAGTGGCCGCCCGGCGCGATGTGGTGGTCGCGGGTGGCCACCACGTGGCGGTAGCCGGCGGGCGCCTGCCCGATCAGCTCGGTGATGGCGGCGGCCACGTCGGCACCGCCGGACACCGCGAGGCTGCCTCCCTCGCAGAAGTCGTTCTGCACGTCTACGACGATCAAGGCGCGGCGCATGGTCGGTGTCCTTCGACTGGGTCGACTGTGGATGTGGATGCAGGAGATCCGGGGCTGATTCGGCCCTTGTGGGACCGCACCAGCTTTAGCTACCCGAGCCTCACTGTGCGTACTCCGTCGGAATGACGGGTTCCCCTCGGGAGAGCTGGGTGGCGGACAGCGGAAGGTTGGCGCGGGCGGCCGCGTGGCGGTCCCGGACGGCGTCCAGCGGCTCGCGGGCGACGACCTCACCGCCCTTGACCAGCTCGACCAGGAGCTGCCGGCCGGCGAGATCGTCGGGCACCGGACCGGTGCCGACCACCTCGGCCTCGGCGTACCCCTCGGCGTCCAGGCGCCGGGCGGCCCACTTGCGGCCGCCGATCGACGTCTTGCCCCCGCTGGACTTCTTGGCCACCGGCACCAGCGGCGCGCCCTCCTCGCCGGACTCGGCGCGGGCGACCAGCTTGTAGACCATCGAGGCCGTCGGGTGCCCGGAGCCGGTCACCAGCTGGGTGCCGACGCCGTAGGCGTCCACGGGCGCCGCCGCCAGCGAGGCGATGGCGTACTCGTCCAGGTCCGAGGTCACGACGATCTTCGTCTCGGTGGCGCCCAGCTCGTCCAGCTGCTGGCGCACCCGGTGGGCGACCAGGAGCAGGTCGCCGGAGTCGATGCGCACCGCGCCCAGCCCGGGCCCGGCGATCTCCACGGCCGTACGGACGGCCTCGGCGACGTCGTAGGTGTCCACCAGGAGCGTGGTGCCCGCGCCCAGGGAGTCCACCTGGGCGCGGAAGGCGTCGCGCTCGTTGTCGTGGAGCAGGGTGAAGGCGTGGGCGGAGGTGCCGACGGTGGGGATGTTGTAGCGGAAGCCGGCGGCCAGGTCGGAGGTGGTCGCGAAGCCGCCCACGTAGGCCGAGCGGGCGGCGGCGACGGCGGCCAGCTCGTGGGTGCGGCGGGCGCCCATCTCGATCAGCGGCCGGTCGCCGGCGGCCGACGACATGCGGGAGGCGGCGGCCGCGATCGCCGAGTCGTGGTTGAGGATGGAGAGGATCACCGTCTCGAGCAGCACGCACTCGGCGAACGTCCCCTCCACCCGCATGATCGGCGAGCCCGGGAAGTACACCTCGCCCTCGGGGTAGCCCCAGATGTCGCCGTTGAACCGGTACCGGCCGAGCCAGTCCAGGGTCTCCCCGTCGACGATGTCCTTCTCGCGCAGGAAGCGCAGGACGTCCGCGTCGAAGCGGAAGTTCTCCACCGCGTCCAGCACCCGCCCGGTGCCCGCCACGACGCCGTAGCGGCGGCCGTCCGGCAGCCGCCGGGTGAAGACCTCGAACACGCTCCGCCGCCCGGCCGTACCGGCCTTCAGGGCGGCTTGGAGCATGGTCAGCTCGTACTGGTCCGTGAAGAGCGCCGTCGAGGGGACGTCCACCGGCAGCCCAAGGTCCGCTGCGTCCACGAAACTTCTCCTAGCCATCACGTGCCGGTTGCCCCCGATGCGGCCGGGGGTCCGGGGGTTGTCCCCCGGTGTAGGCGGCATACGACGGATCGTACCCCCATTTCGTCACTCTGACGATTTCAAGTGCCGCCCGGTCCGGTGACGCCCGCCACAGGCCCGTTTGTGCGGGTGCCCCCCTGTGGTGGCAGCATGGGCAGTGTGACGGCAGCCGCACCCATGGAGATCGAGAAGACCGAGCCGGCGGAGGAGGTCTTCGCCGTACCCGAGCCCGACGTGCCCTGGGTGACGATCGTCCACAACGATCCCGTCAACCTCATGAGCTACGTGACGTACGTCTTCCAGTCGTACTTCGGCTACTCGAAGGACAAGGCCACCAAGCTCATGATGGACGTCCACCACAAGGGCCGGGCGGTCGTCTCCAGCGGCAGCCGGGAGGAGATGGAGCGGGACGTACAGGCCATGCACGGCTACGGTCTGTGGGCCACCCTCCAGCA
Source organism: Streptomyces coelicoflavus (assembly GCF_003112555.1). Lineage (GTDB taxonomy): Bacteria > Actinomycetota > Actinomycetes > Streptomycetales > Streptomycetaceae > Streptomyces > Streptomyces coelicoflavus. The sequence continues at coordinate 48,380 of NZ_BEWB01000002.1, forward strand.
GGACCGGAAATGAGCCCGGAAACGACCCACGCCCGCCCGCAGGACGGAAGCAGCTGAATCGCCTTCATGCCCGGACAATTCGAACCGCTCCCCGGCGGCGGCGCGGCCGTCGCCCTCGACGACGTCGAGATCTCCATCATCCGCTCCCTGGCCGTGCAGCTCCTGGAGCTGATCGGCCCCGGACCGGCCGAGGACGCCTCCGACGACCCGCTCGCCGAACTGTTCGCCGAGGGCCCGAGCGAGCCGCCCTCCGACCCGGTGCTGCGCCGGCTGTTCCCGGACGCCTACGGCGACCCCGAGGGCGCCCCGCAGGCGCAGGAGGCCGAGGAGCAGCGGGCGCACTCCGCGGAGTTCCGCCGCTACACCGAGAACGACCTGCGGGCCGGCAAGCGGGACAACGCGCTGGCGGTGGTCCGCACCCTGGACGCCCTCTCCTCGGCGTCGGCGGGCGAGGAGGGCGCGGTGCTGAAGCTGTCGCCCCAGGAGTCCCAGCAGTGGCTGCGCGCCCTGAACGACCTGCGCCTCGCGATCGGCTCCCGCCTCGAGATCGCCGACGAGGACGACACCGACCTGCTCTACCGGCTCCCCGACGAGGACCCGCGCAAGCCGATGGTGATGGCGTACCTGTGGCTCGGCGGGCTCCAGGAGTCGCTCGTCGCGACGCTCATGCCCTGAACGGACCGTTTCCATGACTCTGCGTGGTCATGTGTCCGCTCAGCGGAGCCTCAAATCCGGATAACGATCCCGTCAAAGCTGCACCCCTTTTTGACGAAAAGGGGTGCGTTTTGTCCGGTTCTCCTTGTGTGACACGTCACAATCCACCCCTGTGATCAGCGTCGCGGTCATGGTAAATCTTCACGACCGCCCGGCGAACACCACCCGAATGTTCGGCCGGGTGCGCCACCGAGCCGGCAGACCGCCGGCCAGGCACCGAGCGGGATGTGAGGCCCGCTCAGCTCCATCATCCGGGGGGATCGAGACCCGATCCGAGGCCGAGTCGAGGCCCGGATCGGCATGGAGAAAGGCGCACCACACATGACCTCTGCGCAGGTCGACACGGACAAGGCCCCCGAAGAGGGCTACGAGCGCGGGCTCAACAGCCGCCAGGTCCAGATGATCGCGATCGGCGGCGCCATCGGCGTCGGTCTCTTCCTGGGCGCCGGGGCCAACATCGCCAAGGCCGGCCCCAGCATCATCCTCATGTACGCCCTCGCGGGCGTGATCATCTTCTTCATCATGCGGGCGCTCGGCGAGCTGCTCCTCTACCGACCCGTCTCCGGTTCCTTCGCCGAGTACTCGCGCGAGTTCCTCGGCCCCTTCTTCGGCTACTTCACCGGCTGGACGTACTGGCTGATGTGGGTGGTCACCGGCATGGCGGAGCTCACCGCCGCCGCCATCTACATCCACTACTGGTTCCCGGACATCCCGCAATGGGTCTCGGCCCTGGTCTTCCTGGTCCTGCTGTTCGTGGCCAACCTGATCTCGGTGAAGCTGTTCGGCGAGATCGAGTTCTGGTTCTCGATGGTCAAGGTCACCGCCATCATCGGCATGATCGTGATCGGCGTCGGCGTCCTCACCCTCGGCTTCAGCCAGGCCGGCGACACCGCCGCCGTCTCCAACCTGTGGGAGTTCGACGGCTTCTTCCCCAAGGGCATCGGCTCGTCCCTGATGACCCTCCAGGGCGTCATGTTCGCCTACCTCGCCGTCGAGCTGGTCGGCGTCACCGCCGGTGAGTCCGAGAACCCGGAGAAGACCCTCCCCAAGGCGATCAACACCCTGCCCTGGCGCATCGCCCTCTTCTACGTCGGCGCCCTCACCGTCATCCTGGCGGTGGTCAAGTGGACCGAGTTCGCCGAGGGCGTCAGCCCCTTCGTGGAGGCCTTCACCGTCATCGGCATCCCGGCCGGCGCGGGCATCGTCAACTTCGTCGTGCTCACCGCCGCCCTGTCCTCCTGCAACTCCGGCATGTACTCCACGGGACGCATGCTGCGCACCCTCGCGGACAACGGCGAGGCCCCCAGGGTCTTCAACAAGCTGTCCTCGACCAAGACCCCGGCCATCGGCATCGCCGTCTCCGTCGTCTTCATGGCCATCGGCGTGGTCCTGAACTACCTCGTCCCGGAGAAGGCCTTCGGCTACGTCACCTCCGTCGCCACCGCCGCCGGCATCTGGACCTGGCTGATGATCCTGATCAGCCACGTGCTGTACCGCCGCAAGGTCGTCGCGGGCCGCCTGCCCGCCTCCTCCTTCCCGGCGCCCGGCGGCTCGGTCTGCTCCTACATCGCGATCGCCTTCCTGCTCTTCGTCACCTGCCTGATCGCCTACGACGCCGACGCCCGCGTCTGCCTGTACGTGATGGCCGGCTGGGCCGCCGCCCTCGGCATCGGCTGGTTCGTGCTCAGGAGCCGCAACCCGCAGATCACCGAGCGGCCCGGCGAGCCGGAGTTCGAGAAGATCGGCTGACGGACTCACCGACCGCCCCTGACCAGCGCCTTCGCGCGCACTCCAGGACATCCGGCCGCCGGGGACGCTCGTGGTGTCCCCACGGCCACCGCTCAGGGTGTCCGGCATACGGGCTCCTCCGTACCACCCACCGGTACGGAGGAGCCCGTCTGCTTATCCTGGCCGCATGCTGACCATCACACAGGCCCTGTACGACCAGATCGTCGCCCACGCGCGCGCCGACCACCCCGACGAGGCGTGCGGCGTGGTGGCCGGTCCCGTCGGCGAGGGCCGCCCCGAGCGGTTCATCCCCATGCTCAACGCCGCCCGCTCGCCCACCTTCTACGAGTTCGACTCGCAGGACCTCCTGAAGCTCTACCGCGAGATGGACGACCGCGACGAGGAGCCGGTGGTCATCTACCACTCCCACACCGCCACCGAGGCCCACCCCTCCCGCACCGACATCACCTACGCCAACGAACCCGGCGCCCACTACGTCCTCGTCTCCACCGCGGACACCGACGGCGCGGGCGAGTTCCAGTTCCGCTCGTTCCGCATCCTGGAAGGCGAGGTCACGGAGGAGGAGGTCAAGGTCGTCGAGGCGTACTGATCTCGCTCACCGGACGGAAAGGGTCCATCAGGTGAGATCACACTCCGGAAGCCGGACCGGGAATCGATACGATGAGCCCATGGTTCTTCTCGACGTGAGTGAAAAGGCGCCGGGCACGCTGCTCGTGGCGCGGCTGCACGTCGACCTGTGCAGGCTGAAAAGCGCCATCTGTTGATCTTCGCCGCCGCCGTACGGCCGTGAGCCGCGGCGTGCAGACGTGTGCCGCCGCGCGCCCTACGAACCCACGACAAACTTCCGACAGGAGCACTCAGCCATGGCCATCGAGGTCCGCATCCCCACCATCCTCCGCCAGTACACCGACGGCCAGAAGGCGGTGGAGGGCAACGGGGACACCCTCGCCAAGCTCTTCGCCGACCTCGAGACCCGGCACACGGGCATTCAGGACCGACTCATCGACAAGGCGAACGGCGAGCAGCTCCGCCGCTTCGTCAACGTCTACCTGAACGACGAGGACGTCCGCTTCCTGGACGGCATCGAGACCAAGCTGTCCGACGGCGACAGCATCACGATCCTGCCGGCCGTCGCCGGCGGCATGGCCTGATCGCCGATGCGCTACGACTCCCCGCTGGCCGCGGTGGGCAACACCCCTCTGGTGCGCCTGCCGCGGCTGTCGCCGTCCGACGACGTCCGCATCTGGGCCAAGCTGGAGGACCGCAACCCGACCGGCTCGATCAAGGACCGCCCCGCGCTCCACATGATCGAGCAGGCCGAGAAGGACGGCCGGCTCACCAAGGGCTGCACGATCCTGGAGCCCACCAGCGGCAACACCGGCATCTCGCTGGCCATGGCCGCCAAACTCAAGGGCTACCGCATCGTCTGCGTGATGCCCGAGAACACCTCCCAGGAACGCCGGGACCTGCTCGCCATGTGGGGCGCGGAGATCATCTCCTCCCCGGCCGCGGGCGGCTCCAACACCGCCGTACGGGTCGCCAAGGAACTCTCCGCCGAGCACCCGGACTGGGTGATGCTCTACCAGTACGGCAACCCGGACAACGCGGGCGCCCACTACGCCGGCACCGGCCCCGAGATCCTCGCCGACCTGCCCTCCGTCACCCACTTCGTCGCCGGCCTCGGGACGACGGGCACGCTCATGGGCGTCGGCCGCTACCTGCGCGAGCACAAGCCGGACGTGAGGATCGTCGCCGCCGAACCGCGCTACGACGACCTCGTCTACGGCCTGCGCAACCTCGACGAGGGCTTCGTACCCGAGCTGTACGACGCCTCCGTCCTCACCACCCGCTTCTCCGTGGGCTCCGCCGACGCGGTCACCCGCACCCGTGAGCTGCTCCAGCAGGAGGGCATCTTCGCGGGCGTCTCCACCGGCGCCGCCCTGCACGCCGCGATCGGCGTCGGGAACAAGGCGGTCAAGGCCGGCGAGAGCGCGGACATCGTGTTCGTCGTCGCCGACGGCGGCTGGAAGTACCTGTCGACCGGCGTCTACACCGCCGAGACGACCGAGGCCGCCATCGAAACCCTCCACGGCCAGCTCTGGGCCTGACGGCTCCTCCCGCACAGCGGCCGCCCGCACCACCGCCCCGTGACGTACGCGTCGCGGGGCGCGTCAGTTCTCGGGCCCTCCGCCGGACCCGCCCCGCCCGTCCGGGGGCCGCCGCCCCCGGCCACGAGGCCGCCGCCCCCGGCCCCAGCCGTCGACGACCGTGGCGACGAGCGCGAGCAGGACCACCGCCGCGAAGACGAGCCACCAGGACGTGTTCATACCGACGACCGTACCGGCGCACACCACCGCCGCGCGCCCCCTCCACCACCCCGCGCGCCCCACTTCCAGCCGAACCGGTGATCCCGCAGGTGAGTTCGCCCACAACGGCCCCTGGCGGAGGAGCGACCACAGGTTTTGCGCCTTACGCTCGACAAACCGCACGACCCCCGTCTCTCCACACGCGCCAGCGGAGGTTTCTGCTTCATGAAGCTCACCGTCGTCGGCTGCTCGGGGTCGTTCCCGTCCGCGGAATCGGCCTGCTCGAGCTACCTCGTCGAGGCCGACGGCTTCCGGCTGCTCCTCGACATGGGCAACGGCGCCCTCGGCGAGCTGCAGCGCCACTGCGGTCTCTACGACCTCGACGCGATCTTCCTCAGCCATCTGCACGCCGACCACTGCATCGACATGTGCGCCTACTTCGTGGCGCGCTACTACCGGCACGACGGCGGCCGCTGCGCGCCGCTCCCGGTCTACGGACCCGAGGGCACCGAGCACCGGCTCACCACCGCCTACGCCGACACCCCCTCCGCCTCCTCCATGAGCGAGGTGTTCGACTTCCACACGGTCAAGCCGTCCACCTTCGAGGTCGGCCCGTTCACCGTGCACACCGAGCGCGTCGCCCACCCCGTGGAGGCGTACGCCATCCGCGTCGAGCACGGCGGCCGCTCGCTGACGTACTCCGGCGACACGGGAGTCACCCCCGTGCTGGACGAACTCGCCCGCGACACCGACCTGTTCCTGTGCGAGGCCGCCTTCACGCACGGCAAGGAGGACATCCCCGACCTGCACCTCAACGGACGCGAGGCGGGCGAGAGCGCCGCCCGCGCCGGCGCCCGGCGCCTGGTGCTCACCCACATCCCCCCGTGGACCGACCCCGAGATCAACCGCGCCGACGCGCGCGAGGTCTACGACGGGCCCGTGGACGTCGCCGCGGCGGGCGCGGTGTACGAGATCTGAGCGGGCGACGGAAAGGCCCCGGAACCTTCGCGGTTCCGGGGCCTTCCCCATGCCGTACGCCGTGCGGTCCCGCCGTACGGCGAGGGCTCACGCCTTGGTGAGGTCCTCGACCTCCTCCTCGGGCTCGCGGCCCGGGGTCTTCAGGTTGAACTTGACGATCGCGAAGCGGAACGTCACGTAGTAGATCGCCGCGAAGACCAGACCGATCGGGATGATCAGCCACGGCTTGGTGGCGAGGTGCCAGTTCAGGGCGTAGTCGATGGCACCCGCCGAGAAGTTGAACCCGGCGTGCACACCCAGGCCCCACGTCACCGCCATCGAGACGGCGGTCAGCACCGCGTGCAGCACGTACAGGACCGGCGCGATGAACATGAACGAGAACTCGATCGGCTCGGTCACACCGGTGACGAACGAGGTCAGCGCGAGCGAGACCATCATGCCGAGGACGGCCTTGCGGCGCTCGGGGCGGGCGGTGTGCGCCATCGCCAGCGCGGCGGCCGGCAGACCGAACATCATGATCGGGAAGAAGCCCGACTGGAAGATACCGGCGGACGGGTCACCGGCCAGGAAGCGCGTGATGTCGCCGTGCACGACGTCACCGGCGGAGTTGGTGAAGTCACCCAGCTGGAACCAGGCCACCGTGTTCACGAACTGGTGCATGCCGACCGGGATCAGCGCACGGTTCACACCGCCGAAGAGGGCCGCACCGCCGGAGCCGAGACCGGTCATCCACTCGCCGAAGTTGGAGATGCCGGTGCCGATGGGCTCCCAGACCAGGCCGAAGAAGACACCCACCACGATGCCGACGAACGCCATGATGATCGGCACCAGGCGACGGCCGTTGAAGAAGCCGAGCCAGTCCACCAGCTTGGTCCGGTGGAACCGCTGCCACAGCACGGCGGCGAGCAGACCCATGATGATGCCGCCGAGCACACCCGGGTCGTTGTACGTCGCTGCGACGTCCTCGCCCTTCTGGACCACCGCCTCGGTGACCGGGAAGGCCTCGAGCACCTTGCTGTAGACGAGGAAGCCGACCACCGCGGCCAGCGCGGTCGAACCGTCCGCCTTCTTGGCGAAGCCGATGGCCACGCCTATGCAGAACAGGATCGGCAGCGAGCCGGTGAGGGCACCGCCCGCGTTGTTGAAGACGGCGGCGACCTTGTCCCAGCCGAGACCGTCCTTGCCGAAGATGTCGTCCTGGCCGAGCCGGACCATGATGCCCGCCGCCGGCAGCACGGCGATCGGGAGCTGCAGGCTGCGTCCTACCTTCTGCAGCCCCTGGAAAAGACCGGATCCCCGCTTCTTTGCGGGGGCCGCCTTGTCGGTGGCGGTACTCATGCTTCCTCCATCGGGTGGTGGTCTACACCACTCAGTGGTGTAGACCTGTTGTAGCACGATGAAGGCCGCGTAAGGAACCCGTGATTCCGCGACCGGAGCGCTACGCGCAGTACGTGGCCAAGTCCCCTGATCACAGGCGCGCGAGGGCGCGGAGAAGGCCCCCGGACCGACGGTCCGGGGGCCTTCGCGAGACCACCCTCAAAGGGTACGTGAGGTCGACAAGAGGTCTACACCTTGGTGACGTCCTCCACCTCTTCCTCCGGCTCCCGCCCCGGGGTCTTCAGATCGAACTTCGTGATCGCGAACCGGAAGACCACGTAGTAGACGACCGCGAAACACAGTCCGATCGGAATGATCAGCCACGGCTTCGTCGCCAGGTTCCAGTTGATGACGTAGTCGATCAGCCCCGCCGAGAAGCTGAACCCGTCCTTCACCCCCAGCGCCCACGTCACCGCCATCGACACCCCCGTCAGCACCGCGTGCGCCGCGTACAGAAGGGGAGCGATGAACAGGAACGAGTACTCCAGCGGCTCCGTGATCCCCGTCACGAACGACGTCAGCCCCACCGACAGCATCAGGCCCCCGACCTCCTTGCGCCGGTGCGGCTTCGCGCAGTGCGTGATCGCCAGCGCCGCCGCCGGCAACGCGAACATCATGATCGGGAAGAAGCCGGTCGTGAACTGACCCGCGTCCGGGTCGCCCGCCAGGAACATGTTGATGTCGCCGTGCACCACCGTGCCGTCCGGCTTCGTGTACGAACCGAACTGGAACCACATCGGCACGTTCAGGAACTGATGCAGGCCGATCACCAGCAACGCCCGGTTCGCCACCCCGAACACACCCGCGCCCCACGCGCCGATCCCGGTCATCCAGTCGCTGAAACTCTCCAGCGCGTCACCGATCGGCGGCCACACCCACAGGCACAGCGCCGCGAACACGATCGCCACGAACGCCATGATGATCGGCACCAGCCGGCGCCCGTTGAAGAAGCCCAGCCAGTCCACCAGCTTCGTCCGGTGGAACCGCTGCCAGAAGTACGCCGTCAGCAACCCCATCACGATGCCGCCGAAGACACCCGGGTTCTGGAAGACGAACGCCGTCACCTCACCGTCACCGCCGGTCGGCCGGCACCCGACCTGCGGCACCACCTCCGACCCCTCCGGACAGTCCTCCGGAAACTGCCGCAGCACGTTGTAGTAGACGAGGAACCCCGCCACCGCCGCCAACGCCGTGGAACCGTCGGCCTTCTTCGCCATGCCGATGGCCACACCCACACAGAACAGCAGCGGCAGCCCCAGCGACCCGTCGAGCAGCGCACCGCCCGCGCCCGTCATCACCTTCGAGACGTTCGTCCAGCCCAGACCGTCGTCCCCGAACACGTCCGGCTGCCCCAGCCGGTTGAGAATGCCCGCGGCGGGCAGGACCGCGATGGGCAGCTGAAGACTGCGACCCATCTTCTGCAGCCCCTGGAACGCCTTGTTCCAGCGGACTCGAGCGGGACTGACCGTGCTGTCGGCACTCATCCGGTCTCCATTCGGTCGCCGGTACACTGGTGTAGACCAGTAGACGGACGGCTCCGCCGTCGTGAGCCATCATTCGGCACCGACCGCATGACCGCTCGCGAAGATGGGCCAACTGTGGGTTACTGCGACAAAGCGGCTCGGATCAGGGAGAACCAACATGGCCAGCAAGGCTGAGAAGATCGTCGCCGGCCTCGGCGGCATCGACAACATCGACGAGATCGAAGGCTGCATCACCCGACTCCGCACCGAGGTCAACGACCCCGACCTGGTCAACGAAGCCGCCCTCAAGGCCGCCGGCGCCCACGGCGTCGTCAAGATGGGCACCGCCATCCAGGTCGTCATCGGCACCGACGCCGACCCGATCGCCGCGGAGATCGAAGACATGATGTGAGCCACCGGTTCACCACCGGCTCACCGGCAAGGGGCCTTTCCCACCGCGGGACAGGCCCCTTCCCCATGGGCCGCTAGGCTCACCCGCATGTCACGCATCGACGGCCGCACCCCCCAGCAGCTCCGCCCCGTCACCATCGAACGCGGCTGGAGCAAGCACGCCGAAGGCTCCGTCCTCGTCTCCTTCGGCGACACCAAAGTCCTCTGCAACGCCTCCGTCACCGAAGGCGTCCCCCGCTGGCGCAAGGGCAGCGGCGAAGGCTGGGTCACCGCCGAATACGCCATGCTCCCCCGCGCCACCAACACCCGCGGCGACCGCGAGTCCGTCAAGGGCCGCATCGGCGGCCGCACCCACGAGATCAGCCGCCTCATCGGCCGCTCCCTGCGCGCCGTCATCGACTACAAGGCCCTCGGCGAGAACACCATCGTCCTCGACTGCGACGTCCTCCAGGCCGACGGCGGCACCCGCACCGCCGCCATCACCGGCGCCTACGTCGCCCTCGCCGACGCCATCACCTGGGCCCAGCACACCAAGAGGCTCATCAAGCCCAGCCGCAAGCCCCTCACCGGCACCGTCTCCGCCGTCTCCGTCGGCATCATCGACGGCACCCCGATGCTCGACCTCCCCTACGAGGAAGACGTCCGCGCCGACACCGACATGAACGTCGTCTGCACCGGCGACGGCCGCTTCGTCGAGGTCCAGGGCACCGCCGAGGCCGAGCCCTTCGCCCGCGACGAACTCAACGCCCTGCTCGACCTCGCCGCCGCGGGCTGCACGGAGCTGGCCGAACTCCAGCGCAAGGCGCTCGAGGAGCCCCTCGACCGGTAGAACGAGCAGCCCGACCCGCAAGGCGGGTAAAGGGAACGCCAAGGGCGCGCAACTCGGCCGCCCGACTGAGCGTCCCTAGCAGTACAGCACCACGGGCGTACGGCAGCAGACTCTGCCGTACGCCCGCTGCCGCACCGCACACGGGCCGCCCGGCCCTGTCCCAAGGGGAGGACCGAGACCCATGGCCGCGAGCCGCCACCGCCGCCTTCGCCGCACCGCCACCGCCGTCGCCACCGTGGCGACCATCGCGCTGACGGCCGGACTCACCACCGGCTGCGACGCCGTCGACAAGGCACTCGACTGCGTACGCACGGCCGACGCGATAGCCGACAGCGTCACCGAACTCCAGCAGGCCGTGGAGAACACGGACGACCCCACCCAGTGGGAGGAGTCCCTCGACTCCATCGACAAGAACCTCGGCAAGATCGGCGACCAGACCGACAACGCCGACGTCAACAAGGCCGTCGACGACCTCGGCAAGGCCGTCGACAACGTCCGCACCTCGGTCGAGAACGGCGACGAGACCCCCGACCTCAGCCCCGTCACCGACGCGGCGGGCGAACTGACGAAGGTCTGCACGCCGTAGGGGAGGGCTCGGTCGGGCAGGGCGGGGGGTCCGGAATACTGACCCCCATGACCCGCCTCATCCTCGCCACCCGCAACGCCGGAAAGATCACCGAACTGAGGGCCATCCTCGCCGACGCGGGCCTGCCCCACGACCTCGTCGGCGCGGACGCCTACCCGGAGATCCCCGACGTCAAGGAAACCGGCGTCACCTTCGCCGAGAACGCCCTCCTCAAGGCCCACGCCCTCGCCCGGGCCACCGGCCTCCCCGCCGTCGCCGACGACTCCGGCCTCTGCGTCGACGTCCTGAACGGCGCGCCGGGCATCTTCTCCGCCCGCTGGGCCGGCCGCCACGGCGACGACAAGGCCAACCTCGACCTCCTCCTCGCCCAGATCGCCGACATCGCCGACGAACACCGGGGCGCCCACTTCGCCTGCGCGGCGGCCCTGGCCCTGCCCGACGGCACGGAGAGGGTGGTCGAGGGCCAACTCCGCGGCACCCTCCGCCACGCCCCCGCCGGCACGGGCGGCTTCGGCTACGACCCGATCCTCCAGTCGGAGGGCGAGACGAGGACCTGCGCGGAACTGACGGCGGACGAGAAGAACGCGATCAGCCACCGCGGCAAGGCGTTTCGGGCACTGGTGCCGGTGGTGCGGGAGCTGTTGGGGTGACTCAAGAATGAGGGCCCTGTACCTACGATTCGCAGGTACAGGGCCCTGTGCGCCCGGTCGGATTCGAACCGACAAACACAACCACCTAAAGATTGCCGCTCGGCCAGTTGGCGTACGGGCGCCCGACCAGGGCTACTTTACTGGGCTGAGTATGCCGCCGTCGGCCGCCTCGGCACCAGGTGGCAGTGGCGGCGTGACAGTTGGGGCAGAGTAGCCGCAGGTTCTCCTGTCGATCATCGCTCCAGTCACCGTTGACGTGGTCCACTTCCAGTGTCATGGGCTTGCCGAGCCACTCGGTGCCGGTACCGCACACGTCGCAGTGGCTGGGCACGCCGACTGCACCAAGCGCCCGACGCAGCAATGCGGTTTTCGTGCGGCGTTCGCCTGTGTGCTTGACCAGGATGTCCTCGGGCTGTCTGAGCGGTGTGGCCGTACTGGGCTTGCCCCGCAGGTGCGCTTGCCCCAGGAAGTGCGCTGTCGAGAGATCGTCTTCAGCGATCCATCGACGTAAGCGGGCCCGTTGGGCACCGCTGTCGGGACGCCCCAGTCGACGGAGCACACTGGCGACCGACACGCATTCGGCGACTGCGGTACGCAGTTCCTCAGCAGAGGGCCGGAGTCGGCTCCGGGCAGCGGCGAAGTGCGAGAGGTCGATTCCGTAGTGGGTGAACCTCTTGGCGAGGTACCTCCGCAGATCGCCCGACGGCTGAGTGCCGAAGAAGTCGATCACTTCGTCGAGGTTGGAGCACTGCTCGGCTGCCTCCGCGAGTCGGGCACGCGTGTAACGCACGCCATTGCTCATCGGCTGGCACGCCCTTTGCCGCGTCCTCGATAAGTGTCAGTGATCGAGTGGCAGTTCGGGCAAAGCAGCCGAAGGTTCTCGACGCGGTTGTTGCGCCAGTCGCCGTCGACGTGGTCGACCTCCAAGGGGATCGGGCGTCCCTGCCAGATGCCGTCGTTCCCGCAAAGTGCGCACAGCTCAGGTGCGCCCACGGCCGCCATCGCCCACTTGAGCCGGTCGCTTGGTACCCGCCTCGCTTCGGCGGGCGACTGCTCGACGAGCAAGCCTTCAGGAGTCCGGGGGCGCCAGGGCTTCCCCTTCCGAGTCGGCATCCGGAAGTGCGAGATGTCGATGCCGTACGCCTTGATCCGGCGGCTGATGTGTGTGTGGTGGCCGCCGACCACATCCAGGCCGAGGTGCCGTAGTACCTCGCACATGTTCGTAGAGGCCGACACCGCCTCCTGGAGAGCCTCCCTGGTCCACTTCACTCCCTCACGCTGGAAGTGCGACACATTCACTCCCAGCTTCTTCATCCGCTCCAGCACATACCGCCGGGTGGAACTCTTCGGATCCACCCCCAACCGCACCAACGCCTCCGACAACGTCCGTGCCCCACGGGCCGCCTCCTCCAGCCGTTCCCGGCTGTACGCACTGGCCCCCATCGATCCCCTCCGTCTCCGGCCACGCGTTCGCGGCCTCGTACGGAGTAACGAACCGTTTATCGGACAGTCACGCACGGCATGCGGAAGGGCCCGTACCGGGAAGGTTCGGTACGGGCCCCGTCGAAAGGGGGTTCAGATCCCCAAGTCCTTGATGATCTTGGCCACGTGGCCCGTCGCGCGGACGTTGTAGAGGGCTCGTTCGACCTTGCCGGCCTCGTCGACCACGATCGTGGAGCGGATGACGCCCAGGTACGTCTTGCCGTAGTTCTTCTTCTCGCCGAAGGCGCCGTACGCGTCGAGGACCTTCTTGTCCGGGTCGGCCAGGAGGGTGACCTTCAGGGACTCGGTGTCGCGGAACTTGGCCAGCTTCTCCGGCTTGTCGGGGGAGATGCCGATGACGTCGTACCCGGCGCCGGTCAGCAGCTCCAGGTTGTCCGTGAAGTCGCACGCCTGCTTCGTGCAGCCGGGGGTAAGCGCCGCAGGGTAGAAGTAGACGATGACCTTGCGGCCCTTGTGGTCGGACAGGGACACCTCGTTGCCGTCGGCGTCCGGGAGGGTGAAGGCCGGGGCCTGGTCCCCGGGCTGGAGTCGCTCGCTCATCGATCCAGCGTAACGGGGGGTCCTGACAGTGCGAGCGGGCCTGGAGCTGACAGACTGTCCGGGACAGTGTCAGAGGACTTCGGAGGCGTACGGTGGCGGACACGTCGGACATCAGAACCCCGGCGCAGATCGAGGCGGACATCAAGCGCCGCCGCGAGGTGCTGGCCGAGACGCTCGACGAGCTCGGGATGCGGGTGCACCCCAAGACGATCGTCGACGACGCGAAGGCCAAGGTGGCCTCCAGTGTCGATCACACGCTGGGGCGGGCGTACGTCCAGGTCAACCGGGTGGTCAGCGATGTGAGGGCGCAGTTCGTGGACGAGCAGGGCGCCCCGCGGATGGAGCGTGTCGTGCCGGCCGCGCTGGTGGTGGCCGGGGTCGTGGGGCTGCTCGCGTTCGGCGGCACCCGGCGGCGCAAGCGCTGAGCGGGGGCAGGTAGGTTCAGGGCGTGAGCGCCAAGAAGAACGAGCACCCCCAGGACGACAAGCTGCCCATCCGGATGCTGCACGACCGCGTGCTCGTGCGGCAGGACTCGGGCGACGGCGAGCGGCGTTCCGGGGGCGGCATCCTGATCCCCGCGACGGCGGCCGTCGGCAAGCGGCTGGCCTGGGCCGAGGTCGTCGCGGTCGGGCAGAACGTCCGGACCGTGGAGCCGGGCGACCGGGTGCTGTACGACCCGGAGGACCGTGCCGAGGTCGAGGTGCGGGGTGTGGGCTACGTGCTGATGCGCGAGCGTGATCTGCACGCCGTGGCGGCGGACCGGTTCGAGGGGTCGGAGGACTCCACCGGGCTGTACCTCTGAATCACGGGTTCAGGTGGGACTTCGGGGGCTGGTGATCAAGGTCACCAGCCCCTTTCTCCTGTCTCCGCCTGTCTTTGCTACGTTGGGAAACACCCGACGAGACGCGCCGTACCGGGCCAGGAAAAGACGACGCACCCCGTTCAGTTCGTTCACGGAGGTGCCTGTCATGGCGTGGGTTCTGCTGTTCGTCGCCGGTCTGCTCGAGGTCGGCTGGTCGATCGGGATGAAGTACACCGACGGTTTCACCCGGCTGTGGCCGAGTGTGTTCACGGGTGCCGGGATCGTCGCGAGCATGGTGCTGCTGTCGTACGCGGCCCGGACGCTGCCCATCGGTACCGCCTACGGCGTGTGGGTGGGGATCGGTGCGGCCGGGGCGGCGGTGCTCGGCATGGTGGTGCTGGGGGAGCCGGCGACCGCCGCCCGGATCTTCTTCATTTGTTTGCTGCTGGTCGCCGTCGTGGGGCTGAAGGCGACCTCCGGTCACTGACGCCGGGGGGTGCCCGGGAAGCCCGGGAGACCGGTGTCGGAGTCGCCGCCGCCCGCGCCGTCGGTGGCCCCGCCGCCCGGGTCGGTGCCGCCGTTGGAGGAGTCGTCGCCGGGGTCGCCGCCCGAGTCGCCGCCGCCCGTGGGTCCGGGCTCGGTGCTGGGGCCGCCCGTGGAGGGAGTGCCGCCGCCGGTCGTCGGGGGGCCGGTCTCGGTGCCGCCGGAGTCGCCGGGCGGGGTGCTGCCGCCCGAGTCGCCCGGGGTCCGGGTGTCGTCCTCCTCGTCGGTGGACGGGGTGTCCGGGTCGCCGCTGCCGCTCTCGTCGCCGTCGCCGGGTTCGTCCGAGGCGTCGCTGCTCGGGGGCGCGGTGACGTCGGCGCCCGTCTGGAGCTGGAGGTCGAAGTCGGCGACGGGTTCGCCCTCGAGGGCGTTGCGGGTGTACTGGCTCCAGATCTCGGCGGGGGCGCCGCCGCCGTTGATCCGGGGGAGGCCCATGGCGCCGTAGAGGGACTTGTGGGCGGCGGTCTTGGGGTCCTGGCCCATGACGGCGACGACGGTCGCGAGGTCGGGGGTGTAGCCGGCGAACCAGGCGGCGGTGTCCTCCTCGGCGGTGCCGGTCTTGGCCGCGGCGGGGCGGCCGACGGCCTGGGCGGCGCTCGCGGTGCCGTTCTGGACGACGCTGCGCAGGACGGACGTGGTGGTGTCGGCGGCCTCGCGGCTGACGGCCTGGTGCTCGCGCCGTTCGGGCAGCTCGATCTCGTGCTTGCCGTCCTTCATGACCTTCTCGACCAGCGTGTAGGTGCTGTGCCTGCCGTGGTTGGCGAGGGTCGCGTAGGCCTCCGCCATGTCGAGGGGGCTGGCGGTGGCGACGCCGAGGGCGATGGAGGGGGAGGGGGTCAGTTCGGGCGTGTTCTTGGAGAGGCCGAGGTCGATCGCGGTCTGCATGACCTTGTCGGAGCCGACGTCGACGGCCATCTGGGCGTACACGGCGTTGATGGACTTGTCGGTGGCCTCGCGGACGGTGACGTTGCCGTAGTCGCGGTGGTCCTCGTTCTCCGGGGCGTAGCGGCCGCCGGCCCAGCCCTCGACGGGGCGTTCGCTGGTGCCGTCGTAGCGGGTGTTCGGGTTGATGGTGCGGCCGTCCTGCGTCTCGGAGTGGTTCTCGACGGCGGACGTGAACACGAAGGGCTTGAAGGTGGAGCCGACCTGGAAGTCGCGGCGGGTGGCGTTGGGCGTGTACTGCTTGACGTAGTCGATGCCGTTGTACATCGCGACGACCTTGCCGGTCTTCGGGTCGACGGAGGCGCCGCCCGCGCGGACGTAGGTGTCGACCTTGCGTTCCTTCTTGTCCAGCTGGGACATCAGTTTGTCGTCGACGGCCTTGACGAAGGCGTCCTGCTTGTCCTTCTGGAGGGTGGTGGTGATGCGGTAGCCGCCGCGGCCGAGTTCCTCCTCGTCGACGATGCCGTTCTCGATCAGGTACTTCTTGACGATGTTGACGACGTAGCCGCGCTGTCCGGACATGTTGGTGGAGATCGTGGACTGCTTGGGCTTGGGGAACTTCGCTGCGGCGCGGTCGGAGGGGCTGAGCCAGCCCTTGTCGACCATGCCGTTCATGACGTAGTTCCAGCGGGCCTCGGCGGCGGGCTTGTTCTCGGGGTGGGCGACGACGTCGTACTGGCTGGGGGCGTTGAGCAGGGAGGCGAGGTAGGCGCCCTGGGCGGCGGTGAGGTCCTTGGCGTCGACGCCGAAGTAGGCCTGGGCGGCGGACTGGATGCCGTAGGCGCCGCGGCCGAAGAAGCTGGTGTTGAGGTAGCCCTCGAGGATCTCGGACTTGCTCTTCTCGCGGTCGAGCTTGATCGCGATGAAGAACTCCTTCACCTTGCGGGTGACGGTCTGGTCCTGGGCCAGGTAGTAGTTCTTGACGTACTGCTGGGTGATCGTGGAGCCGGACTGCTTGCCCTTGCCGGTGGCGGTGTTCCAGCCGGCGCGGACCATCGCCATGGGGTCGATGGCGGACTCGGAGTAGAAGTCGCGGTCCTCGGCGGCGAGCACGGCGTGCTGGGCGTCCTTGGAGATGCGGGCGAGGCCGACGCTCTCGCGGTTGACCTCGCCGTCGCGGGCGAGGACGCTGCCGTCGGCGTACAGGTAGACGTTGGACTGCTTGGTGGCGAGCGCGTTGGCGGCGGGGATCTGCACCAGGTGGTAGCCGAGGAAGAAGCCTCCGACGATCAGCAGCAGGCCGACGACGACGGTGCTCAGCACGATGCGCCAGGTGGGGATCAGCCGGCGCCAGCCGGTGCGCTTGGGCCGCTTGGGCTTCTTCGCCTTCCCGGCGGCCTCCGGTGCTCCCGACGCCCAGCCCCGGTTCGGCTGCTGTGGCTGCGGCTGCGGCTCGTCGCTCATCTCGTGCACGGACTCCTGTTTCATTTCGTACGGTTTTCGTACGTCTGAGTTCTTCTGAAGAAGACTCTCGCACCGTGGGTTCCGTTCCCACTCGACGGCACACCCGTGAAATTCCGTGGCGGGGGCCTTGGCGGTCGCACTAGGCTCCTGCGCTTCGGTGCCGGTCGGAGGGGGAGGGCTGTGAGTGCGGGCTCGGGGCGGTTGTACGGGGCCGTCGCGGCGGGTGGATTCCGACGGTACGCGACGTATCGGGCGGCCACGGCGGCCGGGGTGTTCACGAACACCGTCTTCGGACTGATCCTCGTATACACCTATCTGGCCCTGTGGGACGAGAAACCGCAGCTCGGAGGGTATGACCAGGCGCAGGCCGTGACGTTCGTGTGGCTGGGGCAGGCGCTGCTGGCGGCGCTGGCGATCGGCGGCGGGGGCTTCGAGGACGAGCTGATGGAGCGCATCCGTACGGGTGATGTGGCCGTCGATCTGTACCGTCCGGTCGATCTCCAGATGTGGTGGCTGGCGGCGGACGTGGGCCGGGC
Organism: Streptomyces coelicoflavus; assembly: GCF_003112555.1. Taxonomy (GTDB): domain Bacteria; phylum Actinomycetota; class Actinomycetes; order Streptomycetales; family Streptomycetaceae; genus Streptomyces; species Streptomyces coelicoflavus. The sequence continues at coordinate 65,713 of NZ_BEWB01000002.1, forward strand.
GGTGTTCCAGCTGCTGGGCCGCGGGGTGGTGCCGTTCGTGTTCGGATCGTTGTTCTTTCCGGTGGCGCTGCCGCGGGAGGTCTCCGTGTGGGCGGCGTTCCTGGTGACGCTGGTGCTGGCGATGCTGGTGGGTTTCGCGCTGCGCTATCTGGTGGCGCTGTCGGCGTTCTGGCTGCTGGACGGGACCGGGGTGACGCAGATGGCGTGGCTGGCGGGACTGTTCTGCTCGGGGATGCTGCTGCCGCTGAACGTGTTCCCGGGGGCGCTCGGCGACGTGGTGCGGGCGCTGCCGTGGTCGTCGCTGCTCCAGGCACCGGCGGACGTGCTGCTCGGGGAGGCGGATCCGCTGCGGACGTATCTGTTCCAGGCGTCCTGGGCGGTGGCGCTGCTGGCACTGGGCCGGCTGGTGCAGTCGGCGGCGACGCGACGGGTGGTGGTCCAGGGTGGCTGAGCCGGCCGGCACGGAGGTACGGCGCGGGCGGGCCGTCGAGGGGGTGCGTGCGTACGGGCTGATCGCCGGGATGTGGATCAGGTCGACGATGGCGTACCGGACGTCGTTCGCGCTGACGACGGTCGGGAACTTCGCGATGACCGCGCTGGACTTCGTGGCGATCCTGCTGATGTTCTCCCGGGTCGACGCGCTGGGCGGCTGGTCGCTGCCCGAGGTGGCGTTCCTGTACGGACTGTCCGGGGTGTCCTTCGGTCTGGCCGACCTGGCGATCGGCTCGATGGAGCGGCTGGGGCGCCGGGTGCGGGACGGCACGCTGGACACGCTGCTGGTGCGTCCGGTGCCGGTGCTCGCGCAGGTGGCGGCGGACCGGTTCGCGCTGCGCCGGCTGGGCCGGGTGCTGCAGGGGCTGCTGGTGCTCGGGTACGCGCTGGTGGTCCTCGACGTCGACTGGACGGCGGGGAAGCTGCTGCTGATGCCGGTGGCGCTGCTGAGCGGGGCGGGGATCTTCTGCGCGGTGTTCGTGGCGGCGGGGGCGTTCCAGTTCGCGGCGCAGGACGCCTCGGAGGTGGCCAACGCCTTCACCTATGGCGGTACGACGATGTTGCAGTACCCGCCGACGGTGTTCGCCCTCGACCTGGTGCGCGGGGCGACGTTCGTGGTGCCGCTGGCGTTCGTGAACTGGCTGCCGGCGAGCTATCTGCTGGGGCGGCCGTATCCGCTGGACCTGCCGGAGTGGGTGGCGTTCACGCCGCCGCTCGCGGCCGTGGCCTGCTGCGCCCTGGCGGGGCTGGCCTGGCGGGCGGGCCTGCGTTCGTACCGGAGCACCGGGAGCTGAGGGAGATGCGGGAGATGCGGGAGAGCCGGCGAACGAGGGAGACGGCGGAGACGGCGGAGACGGAGACCGTGACGGTGACGGAGACGGAGACGGGCGTCGCGCCCTTCATCGAGCTGGACGGCGTCGAGAAGGTCTTCGACGTGCGCAAGAAGACCGGTTTCATGAAGCGGGAGCGGCGGCAGGTGCGCGCCGTGGACGGGCTGTCGTTCACGGTGTCGCGTGGCGAGATGGTGGGCTACATCGGTCCCAACGGCGCCGGGAAGTCGACGACGATCAAGATGCTCACCGGCATCCTGACGCCGAGCGGCGGCCGGCTGCGGGTGGCCGGCATCGACCCGTCCCGGGACCGGACCCGGCTGGCGCACCGCATGGGCGTGGTCTTCGGGCAGCGCACGACGCTGTGGTGGGACCTGCCGCTGATCGACTCCTACCGGCTGGTGCACCGCATGTACCGCGTTCCCGACGCCCGTTATCGGGAGAACCTGGACCGCTGCGTGGAACTCCTCCAGCTCCAGGACCTGTTGGACGTGCCGGTGCGGCAACTGTCGCTCGGCCAGCGGATGCGCGGCGACATCGCGGCGGCGCTGCTGCACGATCCGGACGTGCTGTACCTGGACGAGCCGACGATCGGTCTCGACGTGGTCTCGAAGAACAAGGTGCGGGGGTTTCTGCGGGACTTGAACGCGGAGCGCGGCACGACGGTGCTGCTGACCACGCACGACCTCCAGGACATCGAGCAGCTGTGCTCGCGGGTCATGGTCATCGACCACGGTCGGCTGATGTACGACGGTCCGCTGGACGGCCTGCACGAGGTGGGGGAGAGCGAACGCACCCTGGTGGTGGACCTGGAACGGGAGTTGCCGCCGATCGAGGTGCCGGAGCCGGCGCGGGTGGTGCGGGTGGAGGGGCCGCGGCAGTGGCTGGCGTTCCCGGCGTCGGCGTCGGCGGCCGGGCTGGTGGCGGCGGTCGCGGCCCGGTATCCGCTGGTGGACCTGTCGGTGCGGGAGCCGGACATCGAGTCGGTGATCGCGAAGATGTACGCGGAACGCGCGGGCGCGTAGTGTCCGGCGCGGTCACCTCGTAGGCTGCTGTTCATGACCGACGACGCCCCGGAACTCCGCGCATCCGACGCCGACCGTGAACGAGTCGCCGAGGTCCTGCGCGACGCCCTCGCCGAGGGGCGCCTGGACATGACCGAGTTCGAGGAGCGGCTGGACGCCACGTACAGCGCGCGGACGTACGGCGAGCTGGCGCCGATCACCCGTGACCTGCCGGTCGGCACGGTGGCCGAGGCGCCCCGGGTGTCGATGACCAAGGAGCCCGCGCGGGACGGGGGCTGGGCGGGGCGGATCACCGGCGCGGAGCCCTCGTCGACCTGGGCGGTCGCGGTGATGTCCGGCTTCCAGCGCAAGGGGCGCTGGACGGTGCCGGGGCGGTTCAACTGCTTCGCGTTCTGGGGCGGTGGGGAGATCGATCTGCGCGAGGCGGACTTCTCGGCCGGCGAGGTCGTGATCAACTGCGTCGCGGTCATGGGCGGGATGAACGTGGTCGTGCCGCCGGGTGTCGAGGTGATCGTGCGCGGCATCGGCATCATGGGCGGCTTCGACCACAGCGAGGAGGGCGTCCCCGGTGACCGGGGCGCCCCGCGCGTGGTCGTGACGGGCTTCGCCTTCTGGGGCGGCGTCGGCGTCGAGCGCAAGGTGACGCGGGCGGAGCGGCAGCGTCTGAAGGAGGAGCGCCGGCAGGAGAAGCTGGAGCGCAGGGCCGCGCGGAGGGAGCTGCACTCCGCTGCCCGGGAGGACGCGGAGGACGCCCACCGCAGGATGCTGGACGACCACCGGGACATGCTGCGCGAGCACCGCGACGACCGCCGCGACCGCCGCGACCTGCGCCGCGAGGACCGCGACCGCCGCAGGCGGGGCGAGGACTGACGCCCGAGGCACGCACGCCTGGGGCACGCCCGGGGCCGCGCACGACGGTGAACGCCTCCCCCGGCTCCGGCGAGTCGGCAAGTCGGCGGCTACGGCGTATGACGGGCCGCGACGCAGTACCCCGTGCCGCCGAGGGAGTGGACACCGGCCACGCCCATCGGCAGCTCGTGGGTGTCGGCGCGGGCGAGCAGCCGCAGGACGTCCGCGCTGACGCTCCGCACGTCCCCGCGGCTGGAGACGGGGGTGCCGGGCCACAGGCGGGCGGCGAGTTGTCCGGCACAGGCGAGGTCGATCGTGTTGAGTCCGCTGAGCGCGACGTGCGCCGGCCGGGGGCTCGGACGGTGCCGGAGCAGCACGCCGTCCAGCGGCATCGGCCGGTCGGGCGCGTCGGGGACCGGCGGGCTGAGCAGCGCACACGTGTGCAGCACGGGGCTGCCCGCGTCCCCGGGGGTCGCGGCCCGCAGCCGGAGGGCGGTGGAGCCCCCGCGCATGTGCGGCAGGTCGGGGCACTCCATCAGCGTGAGGGCCTGGGAGAGGGAGCCGTGGACGAGGTCGACCCCGCAGACCACCACGTCGTCCGCCCGGCCCAGGGTCACCAGGTCCTGGGCCACGGCCAGGGCCGTCATGCTTCCGCCGGACGAGCCGACGAGTACGAGCGTTTCGTCGAAGCCGAGCCGTCCGGCCGTCGAGGGGACGGCGAGGCTCAGCGGCGGACCGGCGTCCCGGGGCGAGAGGGCGGCGAACGCCTGCTCGCCCGCGTCCGCGAGCAGGGAGGTCACGACGAGCGCGGTGCGCCGCCCCGGCTCGGGGGCGAGTCCGGTCAGCGCGCTCTCGAGAAGTTCGGCCCAGGGGAGACCGCCCGCGGTGTGGGGCCGTTCGACATGACCGGTCACGGTGAGGGGAACCACGGGCCGGCCGTGGGGGTCCGTTGGGTCCGATGGGTCCGTTGGGGCGGGGCGGGAGTCGGGGGCGGTCTGCCACAGCTCGGCCGTCGCGGACGCCTCCTCGTCTCCGGTCAGTTCCGCGGTCACCACGACGACCTGGTCGGCGCGGTGCGCCGCGAGCCAGAGCTGTGCCAGTCGCCCGGCCTGCCCGGGGTCGGCGGGGACGGTGGCGATGGGGCCGTGGGCGCCGAGGAGTGCGGACACGCTCCGGGCGATGCGCCCGACCGGGAAGTAGGCGATCGACCGGAAGAGGTCGGTGGCGGCCCGTTCACCGCGCTGCATCGAGGAGCCGAACTCGGGAAGCCGTCGCAGCAGCGCGTGCTGGTCGCCCCGGTCGGTGGCGAGGACGAGACCGAGCCGGGGAGCGGCCGCGAGGGAGGGGACGCTGTCCCGCAGCGCGCGGGCCGCCCGCCCGGCGGCCCGCGTGACGTACAGGCCGTGGTCGAACCGCCTGGTCCGCAGCACCTCTTCGGCGGTCGCGGGGGAGAGCCCTTCGGGCAGGGCGGTGGACGCGCCGAGTACGGTCGCCGGCCGCCGGCCGTACTCGGCGCGCTGGGTGGCGATCGGCCTCATGCCGGTGGTTCCCCGCTCCCGGTGGTGTTCGCCGTCGAGGGCGGGGTCCAGTCCTGGTACGCCGAGGCCGGGTAGATGGCCCAGTAGACCTCGGCGGACTCGGGGCTCCTGGCGTCGTACACCTTGACCGTCACCAGGTCCTTCTGGGACAGGGACATCCCGAGGTTCGCCGTGCCACGGGCCTTGGCGGCGAGGGGCGTGAGGGACTTGGTGCCGGTCGCCGTGCCGTCGGGCGGCACCAGAGCGTCCTCCTTCACCCGGGGCGGGCCCTGGTAGAACTCGCAGACGACCTCGTCGATCTGCTGGAGTCCGTTGTTGAAGATCTCGACGCCGACCGTGACGGTGCCGTCCGCGGTGGCGTCCCCGAAGGACACGGACCGGCTGTAGCCGCGGAGCAACGGGTCGTGCGCGAAGGGCTCGAGAGGGATGAGCATCGGCTCGGGCTGCTTGTAGTGGCTGTTCCAGCCCTTCCCCGGGAGCGAGACGTCGTAGTCGACCATGAGGCAGCCCATGGTCTTGTGGTGGTAGATGTAGGGCGTGACCTCGTAGTCGTAGTCGGAGCTCGTCACCGCGCCCGACTTGATGCTGACCGTGAGGTCGGTGGTGCTGGTGAGCGAGGTCGTGCTCAGGGTCGTCTTCGCGTACGCGTCGGTCTTGGTGATGTCGAGACCGAAGTTGACCGGCACGTACTGGAGGAGGGACGTGCTGAGCGAGAACTGCTCGCTCCTGGACGTGGTTTGGCGCACCGTGTGGTCCTTGCCGATGTTCTTCTTGTCCATGGTGGACTCGGCGTAGGTGACCGTCGATCCCTCCTTCTCGTCGGAGACGGGGTAGGAGTCGAGCTGGAAGACCAGCCGGGAGGGATCGTAGCCCTCTCGGTCGGTGTCGACGTAGCTGAGCAGCACGCCCGGTGTCGAGCGGGGCACGTAGCCCAGTTCCGGGGCACCGGCGGCGGTGAGCAGCTTCTGGACCGGATCCGGCGTGGTGGGGAAGACGACCGCCAGCGTGCCGTCGGGCTCCCCCTTGTTCGTGGACTTCCGGTAGACCGGGTACGTCCAGACGTAGTACTCCATCCCGTACACCGCGAGCATGTCGTTGTCCGACGTCTGTGACATGACGCGGACGGACGTGGTGGTGGAGTGCTCGTCGGACTTGCTGAACCTGCGGCCGTACGAGTTGCTCATCTTGTCCTGGAGCGACTGCTGCTTGACGCCGATCTTCACCGCGGTGTCGTCGGTGAACGTCCACTCCCTGTTCGACGAGACGGTGGTGCCGGTGGTCACCGTGCCGGCCGTGCCGTAGACGAGGGTCGGCTTCGCCTTGGCGACGGAGGCCTCGTACGGCGGTGACTTGACGACGGCGAGGAGCTGGCCGCCGGCCCCGTCCTTCGAGGTCGTGGAGAACGTCGGCGGCCCCAGGACGACGCTCCTGCCGGTCACGTCGCTGGGGAGGGCGAAGAGCGGGCCGGGCTTCCTGAAGTCCACGGTCATCAGCGCGGTGACGCTCTGCGGCACGCCCGGCCTGCCGGAGTACAAAGGGAACTTCTTGGTCTGGGGATCGACCGGCAGCAGGCCCGCGGCGACGGTGGCCCTGCCCCTCATCATCTCCCCGAGGTCGGCGCCGCATCCGGTGACGACCACGCCCAGGACGCCCTGCGTATCGCCTTGAGGCGGCTGATCCCGGTGAGCCGGCAGGACTTCGCCGAACAGCCCGGCCGCCACGTGCAGGTCGATGGAGGCGAGCGGCATCGCCCGCTTGTTCTCCTCCTTCGTCCCGGCATCGCCGACGTACGCCCGGCACGCGACGTGGTCGGTCAGAGGATTCAGCTTCATCCTCGTCGGGCCGGCCGCGTCCGGTGCGAGTTCGTAAAGGACGACCACCCCGCAACCCTTGTACGTGGTCCCGGCCTTGGGGGTGTAGCTGCCGGCGTACGCCACGACCAGCTGGTGCACTCCGCCGGTGCTGCCGTCGTCGTTGACCAGCTGGAGGTCCGCGGCGGCCAGCCGGAACAGGGGGCGTTCGGGCTTGACGCCGGTGACTTGGGGCGTCGTGGTCAGCAGGAACGCGTCCGAGGACTCGCTGCCGAAGTTCCACACGCCGAGGCGTGGGCTGCCGTCGCTCGCGGGGCAGGCCACCGCAACCTGCTGGTCGGAAGTGCTCCGCAGCAGGCAGGCCGCGGTCATGTCGACCACGGCGTCGGCTGCCACGTCGGGGACGACCTGCCGGGCGACGGTGGTGGGGGGCTCGGGAGCGGGGCCCAGCACACCCGGGCCGACATCGTGCAGGGTCAGCGTGTTGCCGTCCAGGGTGGCGATCACGACGTGCGCTGCGGTCCCCCGGCGCACCAGCGTGCCGGCAACCGGCCGCCCCGTCACGGACGTGAGGCGCAGCGGGTCGCTCAGCTTCCCGGAGGAGCAGTCCATCGACTGGAGGAAGACCCCGTTCGCGTCCTGCCCCAGCAGCTGCATGCGGCTCTCGTCGGTGCGCTGCGGGTCCAGGCCCACGAGCAGGCGCAGGTTCTTGTCCCGGACCGAGAACGTCGTGGGGGTGGCCTCGCTGCCGATGATCCACAGCTCGTCGCCGGTGAGCAGGTGGACGTGCTGCACCGCCGAGGTCGTGTCGGTGTCCGCCAGGACGTCCAGGATGTCGGCGGTGACGGTCTCCCGCGCATCGACGGGCGTGCCGCCCTGGTTGTCGTAGGTGACGCGGGTGTACTGGGCCTTGCTGCCGCCCTTGGGCGTTCCGACGAGGGTGAGGTCCAGCACCTCGTAGAGGGTGCGGCCCAACTGCAGGGGGTGGGCGGGCGGCTGGTCGTCGCGTGGCACGGTCACGGCCTCCGGTGGAAGAACAGGTCGGAGGTCCCGAAGCCGTACAGCCAGACCGACTTGGCCTTGGCGCCGGCCAGGTGCTCCTGGTCCAGGTGGAACTCGAGGTCGCGCTGCGACTCCTCGAGGGTCTTCAGTTCCTCGTCGACGGGTGTCCCGGCCGGAATGGTGGCCGTCACCTTGACGTTGGCTCCGCCGCCGGGAGTGGGGTGCCACCCGCCCCGGTAGGTGATCCTCCGAAGGCCCTCGCCGCTGATCTGCTGGTTCTCGTCCACCGTGAACGTCCCGAAGTCCAGCGTTCCGGTGGGGTGTGTGACCCGCACGTCGTAGGTGCCCGCGAGATTCCCGGTCATGGTCATCCTCTGATCTCGTGCTCGAGCAGGGTGAGCATGGTCGTGGTGAAACTGCCCCGCTGGAACGCGTTCTGCAGCTTCGACCTGAACGCCTCCATCTGGGAGCCAGGGGTCATGAAGCTGAGCAGAGACGCGATCCAGGGGGGCATGCCAACGGAGTCGGGGGTCAGGCTCACCCGGATGGTCCCGCCGATCACGACGCTGTCCAAGGTGATGTCGTCACCCGTTTTGACGACGTAGGAGAGCGTGTTGTCGTCGATCGCCTGGACGACCGTGCCCTGTCCGCCGGCGTGGCTCGTCGTGACCTTCTTGCCCAGGTCCCAGACGGCGCAGGGCTGGTCGCAGGTGTAGTGGCCGTTGACCTCCAGGCGGGCGAATTTGAAGGGGAGATGGGCGGTGGACTCGTCCACCGTGGTCGCGGTGTCGATGGTCACTTTGCTGAGAGCCGTGATCTTCTGGGAGCTCAGCGTGTAGGAGGCGTCACCGTCGCTGGACCACCTCAAGCTGCCTCGGCCGCCCCCGTCCAGGGTCTGGCAGACACCGATGTCCCCGGCGTTCTTCTGTACGTCGTCGGCCAGTTTCGCCTGCGTGGCGAGGCCGGGCAGTTGGCCCTCCACCCACGGCTGCATGTTCTGCCAGGCGTCGACCACCTGCTGAGGCGTGAACGTCATGGGCGGACTCCTTCCTGCTCGGCGGCTGCCGCCGTGACGCGGAGCATCCCGGGGGCGTACACCGTTCCGTACGCGTCCGTCTGTCCCGCGACCCGGTAGCTGCCGGACCGCACGGACGAGGGCACGGTCAGCCGCACGGTGGTGCTGCCGGTCTGGATGCCGTACACGCGGGTGGTTCCGATGAACACGGACTTCACCGCGTGCAGGTTGCGTCCGGTCAGCGACAGGGTGCCGGGGGCCCGCACCGGATCGGGCCGCATGGTGTCGATCTTCGGTTCGTCGTCCGGCACCGTGACGTCGAAGTGGCCGGTGCCCTGCGCCGTGACCGGTCCCTGGCCCGGGCTGTGGACGAGCACGGTGAAGTCGCCGCTGTGCGAGTTGACCCCGACGGTCACCGTGACCGAACCGGCCCGCGGATCGACGCCGGTGACGGCGAGGGTGGAGAGACCGTTCAGATGCACGGTGGTGTTGTCGGTCGTCGCGTCGTCCGGCAGACCGGTGAGCGCGAGGGTCACCGACGTGTTGACCGGGCCGCGCTCGGGGGTGAAATGCGTGATGTTCACAGAAATCGCCTCACGTGCGGTGTTCGCCACTGGCAGATCGCCGGTTTCGCCTGCTCCGGCAGGACTGGCCGGCCACCGGGGCCGTTCTCGGGGCAGACCTCGGAGAACCGTGCTCTCGGCCGGTGTCGGTGACAATCCCTGGCATGCGGAGCTCCTTCGTCCTGGTCACGACCGTGTACCGGCCGGCCGCAGGCTCCTTGCCGCGGCGCTGCCAGGCTTTCACCGCATCCCGTCATTGACTGCGGAATATGCCCCATTTGTGGCGTGTTGGTCGGGCGCGCCCCGCCCGGACGCCCCTACGCCTCGACCGGCACCGCGCCCTTCAGCACGTCCAGGTCGAGGATCTCGCCCATGCGGGCGTAGCCCTTGTCGCCGGGGTGGAGGTGGTCGCCGCTGTCGTAGTCGGAGCGCATCCGGCGCGGGTCGTAGGGGTCGCGCAGGGCCTTGTCGAAGTCGACGACCGCGTCGAAGACCCGGCCGGAGCGGATCTCCTCGTTGATCTCCTGCCGCATCGTCTCGCGGGCCCCGGTGTAGCCGCCGTAGCCGCCGAACGGTGTGATCGTCCCGCCGACGACCCGCAGCCCCCGGGCGTGCGCCTGGTCGACGAGGGTGCGCAGGCCGGTGAGGACGGCGTCGCGGTCGGCGAGTTCCGGGCTGTGCAGGATGTCGTTGACGCCGAGGAGGATGACGACGGCCTTGACGCCCGTGCGGTGCAGCACGTCGCGTTCGAAGCGGCTCAGGCCGCTCGGGTTGTCGGCCGGCCGGCCCGTCCTGCCGGTCAGGAGCCGGTTGCCGCTGATGCCCTCATTCACGACGCTGTAGCGGGGCGTGTCCCGGCCGTCGCCCGCCGCGTCGTGCAGCCGCTCGGCGAGGACGTCGGTCCAGCGGTGGTTGGCGTCGACGTCGGCGCCGAGACCGTCGGTGATCGAGTCGCCGAAGGCCACCACCGTGCCGTCCGCCTCGTGGCTCAGTACGTCCAGCGCGGTCAGGTAGCGCCAGTACGGCGTGGGCGTGGTGTAGGCGACGCCGGTGACGTCCGCCGTGCGGTCGCCGTCGGCGAGGTAGCTGGTCTGCCGCGCCATCGGGTGGTAGGTCACCGGCCCGGACGGGATGGGGGAGTACGTGGTGACCAGGACGTTCGCCCCGTACGGGATGGCGATGCGGGCGACGTCGCTCATCACCTGGCCGCCCGCCGGGATGATCACCCGGGCGCTGCCGCCGAAGGTCAGCCGGCGCATGGTGTCGGCGATCGCGGCGGCCGTGTCGGGTCCCGCGGCCAGGGCTATTGAGGCGTGCGTGACGGTCAGCGGCGACTGGCCGTACAGGTTGGACAGGGTGATGCGCGCGCTGGTGCCGCCGACCGAGGTGTGCACGACGTTGCGCACGGAGCGGCCCGCCATGCCGGTCGTCCCGGTGCCCGGCTCGGCCGCCGCCGGCGCGGTGGCCCAGGCGCCCACCCAGGCGCCCGTGGAGGCGGGGGCGACGTCTCCCCGCGGGAGACGGCCTCCGGCCCGCAGCGCGTGGTCCCTGGTGCCGTCGTCCGCGGACGCTCCGGCGTATATGGCCGCGGAGATCGCCACTATCAGGGTGACGATCGCCGCGAGCAGGGCACGGTGCTTGGTGGGGGGCGCCCCCGCACCCCCGTCACGACCCCGGGTCATGCTGTGCTGTTCTCCTCGGGCGAGGGGAGCCCCGAGGCTCCGGTCCGATGAACCCATGATGCGTCATGGGTGGAGGAAGTGCCGCGGGAGCCCGGGGCGTTCCCCCTCCCGGGGACAGACGCCGGGAACTTGTGTTCCGTTCCGGGAGTCGGTCATGAAGGGACAATGTGTGAGGGACGTATCAGCGAACGGTGGAGCGGATGGAACGCACGAAAACGGAACTTCCCGGCGGCGCGGGGGGCGGCACGGGTGGTTCCGGCGGCGCGGGGGCGGGCACCGGCGGCGGCGCGGGCGTGGTGCGTGACCGGGCGATGACGTCCTTCAGCCCGGCCGACGAGGAGAAGCGCCGCGGCGTGCGCCGGATGAAGCTCACCGCCACCGGCCTGCTGCTCTTCGTCGCCGTGGTCTACGTCCTGGCCGAGTGGGCCTCCCACCGGGGCGCGGGCGCCTGGGCGGGCTATGTGTCGGCCGCCGCCGAGGCCGGCATGGTCGGCGCGCTCGCCGACTGGTTCGCGGTCACCGCCCTCTTCCGCCACCCGCTCGGCATCCCCATCCCGCACACCGCGATCATCCCGAAGAAGAAGGACCAGCTGGGCGTCTCGCTGGGTGAGTTCGTCGGGGAGAACTTCCTCTCCGAGGACGTCGTGCGCCACCGGCTGCGCGCCGTCGGCATCGGCAGCCGCCTCGGCGCCTGGCTCGCCGTGCCCGAGCACGCCGACCGGGTGACGGCCGAGCTGTCCGCCGCCCTGCGCGGCGCCCTCACCGTGCTGCGCGACTCCGACGTCCAGGCGGTGGTCGGCGAGGCGATCACGCGCCGGGCCGACGCCCAGGAGATCGCCCCCGGCATCGGAAAGATGCTGGACCGGGTCGTCTCCGACGGCGGTCACAAGCGCGCCGTCGACCTGATCGTCTCCCGCGCCCACGACTGGCTGATCCTGCACGGCGACTCCGTGATGGACGCCGTGCAGGGCGGGGCGCCCGGCTGGACCCCCCGGTTCGTCGACAAGAGGATCGGCGACCGTGTCTACAAGGAGCTGCTGCGCTTCGTCACCGAGATGCGCGACATGCCCGCCCACCCCGCGCGCGGCGCCCTCGACCGCTTCCTCACCGACTTCGCGGCCGACCTCCAGTCGGACACGGAGACCCGGGCGCGGGTGGAGCGGCTGAAGACCGAGGTGCTGGGCCGCGGCGAGGTCCAGGATCTGATCGCGTCCGCCTGGACGGCCGTACGCTCCATGATCGTCTCGGCGGCGGAGGACGAGCGCAGCGAACTGCGGCTCAGGGTGCGCGCCTCGCTGCTCTCCCTGGGCGCCCGGATGGCCTCCGACCCCAAGGTGCAGGGCAAGGTCGACGGCTGGGTGGAGGGCGCCGCGGTCTACGTGGTGACCACCTACCGCAAGGAGATCACCTCGCTGATCACCGACACCGTGGCGGGCTGGGACGCCGAGCACACCACCAAGAAGATCGAGGCGAACATCGGCCGCGACCTCCAGTTCATCCGCATCAACGGCACGGTGGTCGGCTCGCTGGCCGGGCTGCTGATCTACACGGTCTCCCGCATCCTGGGGGCGTAGCCCCGGACGCGGCGCGTGGCGTGGCCGGTCCCGGGCACACGTGAGGCGTTCGCTCGACGGAGAGCCCGACGGAGAGGGTGCCATGGCAGCAGAAGCGTCGTCGTCGGGCTCGGTGCCCGCCTCCACCGGGACGGTCACCACGGCCGTCCCCGCCCGGCTCGACCGGCTGCCCTGGTCGCGCTGGCACTGGATGATCGTGATCGGCCTGGGCACCGTCTGGATCCTGGACGGCCTGGAAGTCACGATCGTCGGCAACGTCGCCGGACGCATCGCCGAGGACGGCAGCGGCCTCGACATCAGCTCGGCGCAGATCACCGGCCTCGCCGCCGCCCTCTACGTGGCGGGGGCCTGCTCCGGCGCCCTGTTCTTCGGCTGGCTGACCGACCGGCACGGCCGCAAGAAGCTGTTCATGCTGACCCTGGTGGTCTATCTGGCGGCCACCGCGCTGACCGCGGTCTCCTTCGAGACCTGGTGGTTCTTCCTCTTCCGCTTCCTCACCGGCTTCGGCATCGGCGGCGAGTACGCGGCGATCAACTCCGCGATCGACGAGCTGATCCCGTCCCACTACCGGGGCCGGGTCGACCTCATCATCAACGGCAGCTACTGGCTCGGCGCGATCGGCGGCGCCCTGCTGTCCATCGTGATGCTGGACACCGACATCTTCGCCAAGGACGTCGGCTGGCGGCTCAGCTTCGCGCTCGGTGTGGTCCTGGGCCTGGTGGTGCTGCTGGTGCGGCGGCACGTCCCGGAGAGCCCACGGTGGCAGTTCATCCACGGCCAGGGCGAGAAGGCCGACCGACTCGTCTCCTCGGTCGAACGGGAGATCGAGCAGGAGAAGGGTGAGAAGCTCCCGCCGCCGGCCGGTGAGATCACCATCCACCAGCGCAAGTCCATCGGCTTCGGCCTGATCGCCAAGACCGTCTTCCGCCGCTACCCGCGCCGCGCGGTCCTCGGCCTGTCCCTCTTCATCGGCCAGGCCTTCCTGTACAACGCGATCACCTTCGGCTTCGGCACCATCCTCATCACGTTCTTCGACGTGCCGACCGGCAGCACCGGCTACTACTTCGCCGTCATCGCCGCGGGCAACTTCTGCGGCCCGCTGCTCCTCGGCCACCTCTTCGACACGGTCGGCCGCCGCATCATGATCTCCAGCACCTATCTGGTCTCCGGCCTCCTGCTCTTCGGCACGGCCTGGCTCTTCGACCGCGGCTCGCTCACGGCGACGACCATGACGGCCTGCTGGTGCGTGGTGCTGTTCTTCGCCTCGGCGGGCGCCTCCAGCGCGTACCTGACCGTCTCCGAGATCTTCCCCATGGAGACCCGGGCCATGGCCATCGCCTTCTTCTACGCCCTCGGCACCGCCGCCGGCGGTATCAGCGGCCCGCTGCTCTTCGCCGACCTGACCGAGTCCGGCGTGGTCGGCGACACGGTCCTGGCCTTCCAGATCGGCGCCGGCCTGATGTGCGCGGCCGGCCTGGTGGCGGCGTTCCTGGCGGTGAAGGCGGAACGCCGCTCACTGGAGGACATCGCCGAGCCGCTGTCGACGGCGGCACCGGACGCGCCCGGAACAGAGGGCTCCGGCGCGAAGACCGCGTAGCGTCGCACACGTCGACCCGAACCCGGCCGGCACAGTCGTCGAGGAGCCCTCCGATGAGCATCCGCAGGATCGTCCCCAACATCCACGTCGAGGCCGAGGAGCAGTGGAACACGAGCCGCGAGTTCTACGGCCTGCTCGGCTTCGAGGAGGTCATGGACATGGGCTGGGTGACGACCCTGGCCTCCCCGTCCAACCCGACCGCCCAGATCAGCCTGTTCACCGAGGAGCGCACGGCGCCCGTCGTCCCCGACCTCAGCGTGGAGGTGGAGGACGTCGACGCGGTCTACGACCAGGTCGCCGCGTCGGGCGCCGAGATCGTACGGGAGCCGCGGAACGAGGAGTGGGGCGTGCGGCGCTTCTTCGTACGGGCCCCGGACGGCCGGGTGATCAACGTGCTGACCCACCTGTCCTGAGCCGGCGTCCCTCCTCAGGCACGCCGGTCGGCGACCGCCCAGGAGGCCAGCGCCACCGCGCCGGCCACACCGAACACGGCGGGCCACGCGCCGACCTTCTTGGCCAGCGGGTGCGACCCGGCGAACCCGGCGACGTACGCCGCCGTCAGCGCGCCCGCCGCCCTCCCGCCGGCCCGCTGCCGCCACTGCTGCGCGGCGGCGGCCCCGGCGACGGCGAGCACGGCCCCGCCGAGCTGCCGCTTCTTCGTCCAGCGGGCCACGCCGTACCCGCCGACGAGACCGCCCGCGGCGACCACCGCGCTGGGAACCTTCGCCATCTCTGCCTCCTGCTCCGACCGCGGCCGGACCTGCTCCGGCCGTACCGACTTGTCGGGACCGAGGCTAATCCCCGCCCCTTTCGGCCGAACAACGAGCCCTGATCGTGACACTTCCGGGTATCCGCTCCGTTGGGGAGGGGGACGAGCCCCGGAGGAGACCGATGACCACGCAGCGCCCCCGCACCTACGACCCGCCCCGCCCCCGGACGGTCACGGTGGACGGCGGCCGCGTCGCCTGCTGGGAGTCGGGACCGCCCGACGCCGAACCGGTGGTCCTCCTGCACGGCTACCCCGCCGACCACCAGTGCTGGCGCCACCAGGTCCCGCCCCTGTCGGCCCGGCACCGGGTCGTCACGCCGGACCTCCTCGGCTGGGGCGCCTCCGACCGCCCCCTCCACCTGTCCTTCGACTACGACACGGAGGTCGCCCGGCTCGGCCGGCTCCTCGACGCGCTGGGCCTCGGCTCGGTGAACCTGGCCGGGCACGACTACGGAGGCTTCCTCGCCCTCGGCCTCGCCCAGACCGACCCCGCGCGGGTACGGCGGCTCGCGATCCTCAACAGCCGCGCCCACGCCACCTTCACCCGCCGCTGGTACGCCGTGTTCAGCCTGCTCGGCCTCGTCGGACGCACCCCCGCCCTCCGCGGTCCGGCCACGCGCCTGCCCTACGCCGCCCTCCACCGCCGCGCCTTCGCCCCGCTCGTCCGCGCCGGGCACCTGGAACCCCGCGTCCTGGACGGCTACGTCGGCTGGATGGCCACCCCCGAGGGCCGTCGCTGGCTGCTCCACTACTTCGGCGACTACCGCACCCCGGCCCGCCCGGAACTGCGCCGGGGGCTGGGGGACATCGCCTGCCCGACGGCGGTCGTCTGGGGCCGCGCGGACCCGTACCTGAGCCCGGCGATCGCGACCGGGCTGGCCGCGTCCGTGCCCGGCGCCGAGCTGACGCTGCTGGACGGCGCGGGCCACTGGGTGACGGACGAACGCCCGGACGCCGTGACGGCGGCACTGGGCCGGCTGCTGGAACGCACCACCCCGATCGGGTGAGACGCAGGTCACATGCGGGCCGTGCTCCGGCCTGTCACATCGCGCCGTCGGCATCCGTCGTAGCTGTGTACGACCGAGAAGCCGATCAGGCACCGATGGAGAGGAAACCGTCATGGAAGCGCGTCTCAACATGTTCGCCAGCCCGCTCGCCGGCAAGATCCTGCGCCACATCAACTCCGCGGGCAAGGCCGTGACCGACTCGACGCTGCCGGCCGCGACCCAGGAGCTGGTCAAGATCCGCGCCAGCCAGATCAACAGCTGCGGCATGTGCCTCGACATGCACACCAAGGACGCCGCGAAGGCGGGGGAGACCTCGCTGCGCCTCAACCTGATCGCCGCCTGGCGGGAGGCCAAGGTCTTCACCGACGCCGAGCGCGCCGCCCTCGAACTGACCGAGCAGGGCACCCGCATCGCCGACGGCGGCGGCGTCACCGACGAGGCCTGGGCGAAGGCGGCCGAGCACTACGACGAGGAGCAGCTCACCGCCCTGGTCGGGCTGATCGCCGTCATCAACACCTACAACCGCCTGAACGTCATCACCCAGCAGCCGGCCGGCGACTACGAGCCGGGGATGTTCGGCTGAAGCCGTCGGCTCCGGCCGGACATCCCCGGCGCCCGGTCCCGCTCGCCCGCCGCTCAGCCGGCGTGCAGCAGGACCGGGAGCCGCTGGTGGCCGTTGCTGATCAGGGAGGGCACGGGCGGCAGCTCCTCGGCCGGGTCCGCGAGGCGGATGTCCGGGAAGCGGCCGAAGAGACTCTCCAGCGCGAGGGTCACCTCCATGCGGGCCAGCGGCGCGCCCAGGCAGAAGTGGACGCCGTGGCCGAAGGCCAGGTGCTCCTTGACCGTGCGGGTCGCGTCGAAGGTGTCGGCGTCCTCGTGCCAGTCCGGGTGGCGGTTGGCGGCGGCGTACGAGGCGAGGATGGCCTCCCCGCGGGCGATGGTCCGCCCGTCCGGCAGGGCGATGTCGGTGACCGCGAACCGCAGCGGCAGATGCTTGACCGCCGGTTCGTGGCGCAGCGTCTCCTCCACCACGTCGCCCCAGGTGACCTCGCCCTTGCGGACGAGTGCGAGCTGGTCGGGGCGGGTCAGCAGGGTGTGCGCGGCCTGGTCGATGACGTTGACGGTGGTCTCGTACCCGGCGCTGATCATCAGCAGCAGTGTGTCGCGCAGTTCCTCGGGCGAGAGGTGGTCGCCGTCGCCCTCGTCGTCCCGCGCGGCGATGAGCAGGGACGTCATGTCGTCGCCCGGTGTGGCGCGCTTGGCGGCGATCAGCTCGTCCAGGACCCCGTACAGGCGCACGGTGTTGGCCTGGGCCTCGGCCTGGTCGAGGGTGGTGTCGAAGACGCCGTCCACCAGGGCACGGAAGCCGTCGCGCCGCTCCTCGGGCACGCCCATGAGGTGACCGATGACCGCGATCGGCAGCGGATAGGCCAACTCCTGCCGCAGGTCGACGGGTTCGCCCGTGGGAAGCTCCGCGAGTCGGTCGACGAGCCCGGTCACCATCCCCTCCACGGCAGGCCGCATCGCGGCTATCCGGCGGGCGCTGAACGCGGGCGCCACCAGCCGGCGCAGCTTGCGGTGGTTGGGGCCGTACGCGGTGAACATGTTCTCCACCGCCACCCACAGCGCCAGCGGCCAGGTGGTGACGACCTCGCCGAAGGCGGGCCAGTGCGCCCGGGCGTCCTTGGAGACGTCGGGGCTGGTGAGCAGCTGTTTGAGCAGGCCGGGGTCGCTCACCGACCAGGCCTCCACCCCGAGGACGTCCACCCGCGTGGCCGGGCCGCCCTCCCGCAGGGTGCGGTGCTCGGCGTGGTGACCGGCGCCGGTGGGGTCGAGGACGAGGGCGGGCTGCTGGGTCGCCATGACCTGGCTCCTTAGTGTGCGGCGGGTTGCGCGGCGGGGAAGGTGGCGGGCAGGGATTCGAGGGCGCGGTGGAACGGGCCGGGGCGCCAGGCCAGTTCGGCGAGCGGGCGGGCCAGGTCCGTCTCCGGCAGCGCGTCCAGGAGATGGGTGACCGCGGTCTCGGCGATCAGGTAGGCGTGCGAGCGGGCGGGGCAGGTGTGCGGGCCGGTGCTCCAGGCCAGGTGGGCGCGGTTGCCGCCGTGCTGTCCCGCGGGCACGCCCTCGGTGAGGGCCGGGTCGTTGTTCGCGGCCGCCATCGAGATCACCACCGGCTGGTCGGCCGGCAGCAGGACGCCCTCCACGTCGATGGGGTACGGCGGGTAGGAGATGCAGTAGTTGGCCATCGGCGGGTCGGTGTAGAGGACGGCGTCGAGCGCGTCGCGCACCGTGGAGAGCCCGGCGTGCAGGTCCGCGGAGAACTCCTCGTCGGTGAGGATCTTCAGGATCGTGTTGCTGATCAGGTTGGTCAGCGGCTCGATCCCGGCGCCGTAGAGCGTGACGAGCTGGTGGCTCATCTCCTCGTCGGTCAGCTCGACGGGGTGCAGGGCCAGCCGGGACGTGATGTCGTCGCCGGGGTGGGCCCGGCGCAGGGCCACCAGGTCGGACACGGCCCGGGCGAGGATCACGTTGCCCTGGTCGGCGTTGGTGGTGTCGAAGATCTTCGCCATGCCGTCGGCGATGCGCTGCCCGATCTCGTCCGGGCAGCCGAGCAGCGCGCTCAGGACGCTGAAGGCGATGGGGAACGAGTACTGGGTGAGCAGGTCCGCCGAGCCGGTCGCGCGGAACCCGTCGATGGCACCGTCGGCGACCTTCTCGACCAGGGCGCGCAGCCCGTGCTGGTCGACCCGGTCGATGGCGTGGGTGTTGGCCGACCGGTAGCGGGCGTGCTCGGCGCCGCCCGAGCGCAGCGCGTTGGGCCGCCACTCCATCATCGGCCGCACCGGGCAGGTCGCCGGGATCAGCTTCTCCCAGGCGCGCGGGTCGGCCGGGAAGTGCAGCGGGTCGTTCAGGATGCGGCGGGCCTGGTAGTAGCCGATCACCAGCGTCGCGGGGACGCCGGGCGCCAGGTCGACCGGGACGAGCGGGCCGTGGGTGCGGCGCATGCTCCGGTAGGCGGCGTGCGGGTCGGCGGCGAACTCCGGTGCGTACAGGGCGATCCGGCCCGGCGGACCGGGGGGCGCGGGCTCGGCGGAGGGCAGCGTCATCGGCGGGACTCCAGGAGGGCGGCTGGACGGTGCTCGGTGAGGTACTCGGTCAGCGTGATCAGGGCGTGCAGGGAGGAGATGCGGTCGCGGGCGTCGAGGTACGTCAGGGGCGTGGCCGGCTCCAGGGCCAGCGCCTCGCGCAGCTCGGCCTCGGGGTACTCCGGGGCGCCGGGGAAGGTGTTGATGGCGACGGCGTACGGGATGCCCGCGCCGTCCAGCAGACCGAGGGCGTCGTGGGAGGCGTCGAGGTCGCGGGTGTCGGCCAGGACGAGACAGCCGAGGGCGCCCTCGGCCAGGTCCTCCCACAGCGGCTGGAAACGGGACTGACCCGGCAGCCCGAACAGGTACAGCGCGAGCCGGCCGCCGGCCATGTGGATGCGGCCGAAGTCCATCGCCACGGTGGTCGTCGTCTTGTGCGGGGTGCCGCGCAGGTCGTCCACACCGGTGCTGGCCTGTGTGATCGGCTCCTCCATCCGCAGCGGCCGTACCTCCGAGACGCTGCCGATCAGCGTCGTCTTGCCGACGCCGAAGCCGCCCGCGACCACGATCTTCGCCGACCGGGTCACCGTGGCGGGGACGTAGGTGACGGCCCGTCCGGACTCGTCGGTCCGGTCGGCCCGGTCAGACGAGGGAGCGCAGTCCACGGAGTACCTCCTGCAGCAGGTCGAAGTCGGGCTGGTCGTCGATCGCGGCGACCGGGCTGGAGAGGTGGCCGGAGTCCATCAGCGAGGAGACGAGGATGCGCACGGTGGAGGGCGGCAGCTCCAGCGCGGCGGCGATGTCGGCGACGGCCAGTCCGCCGTTCGCGCCGGCGAACAGCCGCATCACCCGGCGGGCGTCCGGGCCGAGGGTGTCCGTGGGGCCGGTCGCGGCGATGACCACGCTCTCCAGGCGCACGTCCTCGCGCGCACGGATCCGGCCCTGGGTGCGGACGTAGGGCCGGACCATGTCCGGGTCGCGCCGCGGCCCGCTCATACCGGTTGGCCGCCGTCCGCGACCGGCACGCGCTCCTCCGTGCCCAGCTCGTGCCCCACCCGGGTGGCGAGCCGCACCATGTGGTGCGAGATCAGGCCGACGTCGGCGTCGGGGCCGGTCGTGCACACCGACAGCATGGTGTTCTTCGCGGCGGTGGTCGTCAGCCCGATGCAGCCGACCGACTCGATCAGCAGCTGCCGCATCCCCGCGCCGCCGGTGAACTCGTCCCAGGCCTTGCCCGCCGCGCGCAGCGCCGCCGTCAGCGCGGCGAACCGCTCCCCGTCGTCCTGGCCGATCGTCTCGGTGCGGGCCTTCAGCAACCCGTCGCTGCTCATCAGCACGGCGTACCGGACGCCCTCGACGCTGCCGAGTTCCTGGTCCAGCAGCCAGCCCAGGCTGTTGGTGTGTGTGTCTTGCACGATCAGTGTCCTTCGTCGTCAGCGCCGTCGTGGGGGGTGGGATGAGCGGCGGGGGAGTGGATGGCGTCGGCGGAGGTGGGCGAGGGCCGCTCCCCCTCCCGGCCCCGGCGGGTGCCGGCCGCCCAGGCGGCGGCGACGGCGGGACGGCCGGGCTCGGTGTCGTCGGGGACGGCGGGGCGGCGTACGGGGGCGGGTGCGGGGGAACGCCGGCGGACGGTGAGGCCGCTGGCGGTGGTGGTGGCCGCGGGAGCGGAGGCGGGGGCGGGGCTGGGCGTGGCCGCGCGGGCGGGGGCCGAGACGGCGGGACCGGGCTCGGGGGCGGGTGCGGCGACCGGCTCGGGCACGGGTACGGGTGCCGCGGCCGGGGCGGGCTCGGGAGCGGGCGTGGCGGCCGGGGCGGGCGCGGCGGCGTCCTCGGGCACCGCCTGTGCCGCCTGTGCCGCTTGTGCCGCGGCCTTCGGCGGCAGCGCGCGGTTCACGGCCGACGGCACCGGCTGGGCCGCCGACGGGTCGACGACGAGGTTCTTCGGCAGGACGACCATGGCCCGGGTCCCCTGGTAGATGTTGGGCGCGGTCAGCTCGACGCGGAAGCCGTAGTTCTCCGCCAGCAGGGACGCGACGCGCAGCCCGGTCTGGGGGTGGGCGCCGAGGCGGGTGATGTCGTCGCGCTGCTCGCCGGACATCACGTCGCTGGCCCACAGCAGCCGCTCGTCGTCCATGCGCAGCCCGGCGTCGTCCACGATCAGGAAGCAGGCGTGGTGCCCCTGCTCCAGCGAGACGTGGACACTGGCGGCGGGCGGCGAGTAGCGCAGGGCATTGTCCAGCAGTACGGCGAGCGCGTGCACGACCGCCTCCACGGCACGGCCCTCGACCACCACGGACCCCATCTCGGGGTGCTTGATCCGCTCGTACCCCTCGATCCGGCCCATGGCCGCCCGCACGATGTCGGTCAGCGAGGTGGCGGGCCAGCGCCGGGACAGCTTGTCCCCGGCGAGCACGGAGTAACCGGACGCGGTGAGCAGCATCTGCTGCGCGAGGTGGTCGATCTCCACGAGCGTCGCGTACGCCTCGTCGGAGATGTGCCGCCGTACACCCTGGCTGACGGCCCGGCCCAGCTTGGCCGAGCGGGCCACGACGTTGTTGGCGAAGCCGCGCACGGCGGCCCGGGCCACGCCGACGGACTCGTGCCGTACCTGCGCGATCTGCCGCGCGGTGTCCTGCCGCACCTGCTCGGCGGCGTGGGCCGCGGCCTGCTGGGCGGCGGCCCGCTCCCGCGCCCGTACGTCGCCCACGGCGGCCGCCACCGCGCCGGGCACGGCGCGCAGCCGCTCGGCGAGCGGGGTCCCGTCGAGCTGCGCCGGCACGGGCAGCCCGCCCTCGGGTCCCGTACCGCCGGGCCCGCCGTTCGCCGCCGCCGGGATCACGGTGGCGGCCAGTTGCCCCACGCACTGCTCGGCGGCGACGAGTTGCAGGGTGAGCCGGTCGGCGTGCTCGCGCAGCTGCTCGGCCCGGCGCCGGGCCTGCTCGCCCTTGCGCCGGAAGTACCACGCGGCCCCGACTCCGGCCACCGCCAGCACGGCGGTGGCGGTCACTATCAGTTCAGTCATCAGGTCCTCACGGATCGGAAGCCGTCGGTGTGGGCGAGGTGGCCGAGGCGGGACGGCGCACGGGGGCGCGGCGGAGGGGCGGTGCGCTGCGACGGGTGCGCGGGCCGGCCCGATGCCGGCCGGGCTCTCAACGGGCCCCGGCGGACCGGTGTCTCCCATGGGCACCCGGTGCCGCGGAGTCGGCAGCGGCGCGGGCGGCGACGAAGGCGCACGACATGGAACTCCCAGGAACACGCGAGGACCGGTACGAGCAGGGGGCGCCGACGACGCGGGCTCGAAGCGGGACGGGAACGCGCACCCCCGGCCACCACCTCGAACTCCCGTATCCGCGACCGGCGTTCGACGTACAGGAGGGGACACTACCGCTTGTGCTCACACGTCGTGTCAACCTCGTGACTACCAGCCGGAACCGCCGGGGGTTTGACGCGAAAAATGCCCGGATGGCGACCGAACACCAATGGCTGAAAAGGGAGTTGGTCCAAAGCGTGACGTGCTGGTAGTGGCGCCCCGGCCGTGGCTCAGCCGGCGTCGGCGAGACGCTTCAGCCACTCGTTCAGCAGCCGCCGCTCCGCGTCGCTGAGCGACGTCTGCTCGGGCAGGGTGGCGCGCAGGGCGCGGGCGGCACCCTGCGGGCCGGGGTCCCGCACGGCCGGTCGTTCGTTGGTGACGGCGGCGACCATGGACTCGCGCAGGGTGGTGAAGAGGGCCGGATCGCGCCGGTCCTCGGGCTGGGACAGCCAGGTGAGCACCGCGCCGCGCGCCGTGGCGTGGATGATCTGGGCCGCCAGCTCCTCGTCCACCCGGAGCCATCCGCCGGCGGCGAGCCGCCGCATGCGGCTCATCAGGATCTCCATGCCGGCCTTGAAGGCGGCCGAGCCCGTCCGCGCGGGTTCGGTGTACATCAGCGTGTACAGCGCGGGATTGGCCAGACCGAACTCGACCGCGAGGTCCCAGCCGTTCCGCAGGTCCTCGATCGGGTCCCGCGGGTCGGGGTCGACGTGCTTGGCGGCGAGGAAGCTCGCGAAGCCGTACTCGGCGACCGCGTCGAGCAGTCCGTCCTTGTCGCCGAACAGCCGGTAGATGGCCGGCGGCTGCAGCCCCGCCGCCTCGGCGACCGCGCGCGTGGTGACGGCGTCGCGGCCGCCGTGCGTCAGCAGGTCGATGGCGGCCTCGATGACCCGCTGTCGGGTCTGGTCGGAACGGGATGGCATGCAATCAACGATACCGCGGTCGTGTTGCCATCGTGATTATCGCTGTTACCGTAGGAGTGATATCACTGGAAACGGCGAAGCGGTATCGCCGTACACACTCACCGTGGACATGTGGAGCACATCATGATCATCGTGACCGGAGCCACCGGACAACTGGGACACCGGATCGTCGAGCACCTGCTCACCCGCGTGCCGGCGGAGCGGGCCGGCATCAGCGTCCGCGACCCGGAGAGCCCGCGGGCGCGGGCCTTCGCCGACCGGGGCGTACGCGTCAGGCGGGGCGACTTCACGGACGCCGAGAGCCTCGCACACGCCTTCGAGGGCGCCTCGCAGGTCCTCGTCGTCTCCGTGGACAAGCTGGGTGAGGAGTGCGTGAAGCAGCACCGCGCCGCGATCGAGGCGGCCGTCGCGGCGGGCGCCCGCCGCATCCTCTACACCAGCCAGATGGGGGCCGGTGCGGCCTCCCGCTTCCAGGCCTGCCGCGACCACGCCGCCACCGAGCAGATCCTGCGCGACTGCGGGATCCCCTTCACCGCACTGCGCAACGGCTTCTACGCCGCCAGCGCGACGCGCTTCCTCGACCACGCCCGGGAGACCGGCGAGATCGTGCTCCCCGCGGACGGCCCGGTCGCCTGGACCACGCACGCCGACCTCGCGGAGGCGACCGCCGCGATCCTGGCCGACGAGGGCCGCTTCGACGGTCCCACGCCGCCCCTCACCGCGGCGCGGTCGTTGTCCTTCGACGACATCGCGGCCCTCGCCACCGAGGTGACCGGCCGCACCTTCACGAGGACCACCGCACCCGGGGCCGGCTTCCGCGACCAGCTGGTCGCCCAGGGCGTCCCCGCGCACTACGCCGACCAGCTGCTGGGCATCTTCGCCGCCGCCCGCGCGGGGGAGTTCGCCCCCACCGACCCGACGCTGGGCACGCTGCTGGGCCGGGAGCCGGCGGGCATGCGGGAGGTGCTGGGGGAGGCCCTGCGGTAGGACTGCGGGAGCCCTGCGGCAGAGGGCTGCGGGAGGGCCCGCGGCCAGGGTGCCGCGGGAGCCGGCGCCTCGCCACGGCGGCAACGGCGGCGCTCCCCGGCCCCCTGCCCGCTCACCCCGAGGCCAGCTGCTCCGCGATCTCCTTGACCCAGCCGGCGGTCTTCTCCGGATCGTTGAGGCTCTCCGCCCACGCCTCAGGCTCCAGCTTGTGCTGTGCGGGACCGGCCTTGAGCGCGACGAGCAACTCCCGGGCGGACTGCCGGATCTCGGGCGTCGTGTCGGCGCTCCCGGGGATGTCGGGACCGGCCGCGAGACCGTAGATCTTGCGGGCCATGGCCTGGCGTTCGCCCTTCGACACCTTCTTCCAGATCTTCAGGGCGTGCTTCAGCGAATCCTTGCGCGACCAGGCGTCCTCCGGCTGCTCGCCCTCCGGTGCCCAGCGCTCGGGGTGGCGGACCTCTTCGTAGCGCTTGGTGGCCGCGCGCCCCGCCTTGTACCCGGCCACGCCGAGAATGAGACCGGCCCCCACCGCGGCGGCTATCCAACCGCCCGGGTTGCTGCCCAGCACCCCCGCCGCGGTGACCGCCGCCACGATGCCGCCCGCGGCCTTGGCGGGCTCGCCCACCACGCCGCCCACGGTCTCCTTGCCGATCTTGGCGAGCTGCTTCTTCTTCGCGTACTTCGTGGTCCCGCTCAGGGCCTCCGTGTCCTGCACGGCACGCCGGTGGGCCGCCGCGGCGCTCCCGGCGCGCTCGTACTCCTCCCGGATGGCGTCGAAGGCCGCCTCGGCGGCCGGGTACCACTCCCTGGGCGGGCGCCCCCGGCCGGCCTCCCTGACGGCGTTCAGCCGCGCGAACGCCGCGTCGACCCGCTGCTCGGCCTGGTCCGACTCCTCCCGCAGCCGGGTCAGCAGCTCCTCGTGGACGGCGCCGGGGTCCCCGAGCTGCTTGATCCTCCGGTACTTGCGGGTCGCTCCCCCGACCTTGCCCGCGGCCCGGGCGCCCTTCCACAGGCCGGTGACGGCACTGAAGATGCCGCTCACCTCGGCGGCGGTCGCCGCGTCCGCCGCCGCCTGGACCTTGGTCGCCTCCTTGGCGACGGCCGCGCCGTAGCCACCCGAACTGGCGGTGCCGACGACCGCGTCCGCCCCCTTGGTCCGGGCCTTCTTCCCAGCCGTGTGGTGCGCGGCACCGGTCCGCTTCTTCCTGGCGTCCTTCAGGTTCTTGAGCGAGTCGTAGGCGTTGACCACGACACCGGTGACCTCGGTGAGGAGGTTCCACGACCCGGAGGCCGTGCCCGCGGCGGCCGCGTCGTGCTTGAGGGCTCCGTCGCCCGCCGCGGTGGCCGCCTGGCCGAGGCCGGCGCTGGTGGGGGTCTGGGCACCCTTGGCCAGGTTGTCCGCGGGGTCGAGGTTCTTCTTGAACCGGTCCAGCAGCTCGGCGGCCCGCTTGACCAACTCGTCCGCCGACCTCGCCGCGGCGGTCTCCTCCGCCTCCGTTTCCGGTTCCCTCGCCGTTTCCGGCTCCGGCTCCCTCGCCGTCTCGAAGGTCTCCGGGGTGCCCGGCCGGGACGTCTCGTGGCCGTCCGGGGTGCCCGGCCGGGCGGTCACGAAGCTCTCCGAGCTGCCCGACAGGGCGGTCACGAAGCTGTCCGGGGTGCCCGGCCGGGACGACTCGGCGGACTCCGGCGCCCGTTCCACGGTCGCGTTCCGCACGCGCTGCACGGCGGCGGTCGCGGCCCGGTTGCCGACGCCGGACTGGAACCGCAGGAAGGCGTGCTCCGCCGCATGCCCGGACGGACCCGCGGCCCGGCTCCCGTCCTGTTCCCGACGCTGTCGGGCCGAGACCGACGTGGCCGTGGAAGGACGGGGCGAGGTCTGCTGGACCGGGGTGCTCATGGACATACCTCTCCTGCTGCCGGACCGGGCGAGGCGAAGATAGCCAGGCACGGCGAACAGAAGGGGTGCGGCGGGGAAACACTTCACGCACGCGCGCGGAACGCGTCGGCGGCACACCCCGGGGGTCGGACCAGGCGGCGACGCGAAGACACCTCACCGCTTCTGCTCGGACCGCTCCCCCAGGCCTACTTCGGCTTCTCCGGCGGCAACCGCACCTGGATCGCCGGCCTCTTCGGCCGCAAACCGGCCTTCCTGGTGGGTGTCGCCGGATTCGCGGTGGCCTCCGCGACAGCCGGTGCCGCCACGAACTTCGAGCTACTCATCACCGGCCGCGCCCCTCAGGGCCTGTTCGGCGCCATCGCGGGCTCCGGCGCGTCCGTCGGCCTGCTCACCGCGAACCTCAACTGGCGCCGGACCCTGTACATCAACCTCTTCATCGCCGTGGTCGCGATCGTGGGTGGCTGGTTGCTGCTCGAGCGCACGGAGCGCGACCGCGGCGCGTCCTTCGTGTCCATGCCGGTGGCCGGCGCCGGAATGTTCGGCGTGTTCCTGTTCCTCACCTACTACCTTCAACTCACCCTGGGTTCTCCGCGATCCAGCCAGGGTTGGCGTGCCTGCCCATGGTGGCGACGCTGATGCTGTCGGGCACGGCGCTCGCGGCCGGCGGCATGTTCTGGCTGACGGTCCTGGGACTGGACAGCTCGTACGCCGCCGACGTCCTGCCGCCCTCCTGGTCTCGGCCCCGGCATCGGCATCGGCATCGGCCTCGGCCCGATCATGGCTCGTCAACACGATGCAGCAGATCGGCGGTTCCATCGGCACGCCCCTGCTCAACACCCTCGCCGCCAGTGCCGCCACGTCCTACCTCTTCGCCGTGGGCGGACCGATCGCCGCGCTGCTCCACCGGACCGGCGTCCCCGCGGCGGCCGACCCCCGGCGCCGCCCCCACCGTCCACATGCAGGCGGCACGTGGAGGCTCGCACCCACCTGTGGGCGGGCCCGTCCCGTGCGGGCGCAGCTTCTCGTGTCCGTCGCTCAGCGAGCCGGGACCGGCCCGTGGGACGGCCGCCAGTCCCGCCGGAGCAGCCCGTACACCCAGGAGTCGGACACCTCGCCGTTCACGACGCAGTCCTCCCGCAACGTCCCCTCACGCACGAACCCGACCTTCTCCAACACCCGGGCGGACGCGTCGTTGCGCGTATCGGCCTCCGCCTGGACCCGGTTCAGATCCAGCGTGTCGAACGCCCACCGCAGCAGGGCGCGAGCGGCCTCCGTCGCGTAGCCGTGACCCCACATCGCCTCGTCGAGGCAGTAACCCAGCGACGCGCTGCGGTGGACCGGGGTCCACTCGGACAGGCCGCACCAGCCGACGAAGGCCCCGTCACCGGTGCGGGAGACGGCCACCCGCACGCCGGTGCCGTCGTCGGCCATCTCCCGGCACCTCGCGAGGAACCGCCCGGCGCGAGCCGGCTCGGTCCACGGCGGGGAGTCCCAGTACCGCATCACGGTGGTGCTGCTGTGCAGGGTGAAGAGAGCGTCGGTGTCGGCGTCGGTGAAGGGACGCAGTCGCAGCCGATCGGTCCGCAGTACGGGGGTGGTCAGGGCCATGGCCCCATCCTGCGCCCCATGGGCCGGACCCGGCACCGGATTTCCGGTCCCCGCGCAGGCGCGACCGACGCGCCCCTGTCCGGCCCCACCGGGACGTCAACGGCTGTGCGGCAGTTTCAGGGCCGCCGTGGAGCTGAGGAGCGCCCCGGCGGTGACGATCATCGAGGTGATGAAAATGGCGTCCGCCGCCGCGCCGCCCCCGCGCCGTCGGCGGCGCTCAGGTACACGCTGCCGTATGTGGCGACGCCGAGGACCTGGGCGACCTGGGCCCCGGTGGTCATCACACCGCTGGCGTCCGCGGCGTCGGCCGGCTTCACCTGGGCCAGGGCCACGGTCAGCAGCGGGCTGGTGATGAAGCCCATGCCGATACCGACGACCAGTTGCAGTCCCAGCAGGCCCGCGCCGCCGTCGCCGCCGGAGCGCATGACGAAGCCGATGCCGCCGTACCCCAGGGCGGCGACCAGACAGGCTGCGGCGATCATCGGCCGGTGCAGCCGTGCGGGCACCTTCTGCCAGGTCAGGCTTCCGCCCGCCACGCCGAGGGCGAGCGGCGCGAAGGTCAGTCCGGTGCGCGTGGCCGACTCGCCGAGCGCCGTCTGCATGTGCTGGGAGAAGGCGAAGAGGAAGCCCGCCCCGGGGAACTCGGCCCCCGTCAGGGTCAGTAGGTGCGTGGGATGCCCCACGGTCGAGTCGGCCTTACCCCTGAATGCGACGCTCGGCGGCATCGAACGCGGGCGCGAGCGGAAGGAGCGCCGCGCGGAGTTGGTCGGGCAGTGAGCCGGAGGGCACCACCAGTCCTCCGGCGTCGGCGCCCGCCGCGGCCCCGGCCGGCCGAAGCCAGCCTTCCAGGGCGATACGTACCGCCGAGGCGACGCTCGCCGCGAGGACGCGGGCCGTGTGCGCGCCCGTGTCGTCCAGGCGTTCGGCGATCACCGCCGTGAGAGGCGGCTCGATGCCGGCGGTGGAGTCGAGGAACGCGTGGCGCAGCGCGGGCCGCGTGGTGATGAACAACAGCGCCTCGTGCCCGCCCTCCCCGGCGTCGGTGTACTGCTCGACCACCGCCTCGGTGACGGCGTCGGCCAAGCGCACTCCCGCGGGCCGGGCCGCGACCGCCGCCGCGATCCGCGCCTCCCGGTCCGCGGTGACGGCGGAGACGATCGCCTGCTCGCGGCTGGCGAAGTAGTTGTTGTAGGTGCGCGGCGAGACCCCGGCCGCGTCGGCGATGTCCTCGACCCGCACCCGGTCGAGGCCGTGCTCCATGGCCAGGCGCAGGGCCGCGGCGCGCAGCGCCTCGCGCGTGGCCTGCTTCTTCCGCTCCCGCAGCCCCGGTGGTGGTGTCGTCACGGTGCCACCGTCCCATACAAGACTGCGTGCCCGCAAACTTGCGTGCACGCAAGTTTCCTGTCAGCCTCACCTCACCCGAACCGACCAGGACAGACGAAACAGACGGAACAGACGGAGAGGACGTCACCATGCGGGCCAGAGGAATGACCTACGACACCGGATTCGTCCTGCACGGCCGGACGGCCCGCGAGCACTTCGACCCCGCGGTCGTCCGGCGTGAACTCGCCGTCATCCGCGACGACCTGCACTGCAACGCCGTCCAGATCACCGGCGGCGACCCGGCCCGCCTCGAGCTGGCCGCGGAAGCCGCCGCCGACCTCGGCCTGGAGGTCTGGTTCTCGCCCTACCCCCTGGAACTGGATCCCGAGCAGATCCTCACCCTCTTCCGCGACTGCGCCGAGCGCGCCGAACGGCTCCGGCAGCGCGGAGCCGAGGTCGTGTTCGTCGCCGGGGTCGAGCTGAGCGTGATGAACCGCGGCTTCCTGCCCGGACAGACCCCCGAGGAGCGCGTCGCGCGGCTGATGAGCCCACCCGAGCGGCGGGCCGACACGATCCGCGAACTCGGCGTACGCGTCAACGCGTTCCTCCGCGACGCCGTGGCCGCGGTCCGCGAGCGCTTCCAGGGCAGGCTCACCTACGCGGCCATCCAGTTCGAGCAGGTCGACTGGACCCCCTTCGACATCGTGACGTACGAGCTGCTCCGCTCCGCCGAGGTCGCCGACCGGTTCCGGGACGCGGTGCGCACCCTGGCCCGGGGCCCGAAGCCGCTCGCCGTCACCGGGTTCGGCACCGCGGCCTACGTCGGCGCGGGAGACCGCGGCGGGCGCGTACTGGAAGTGGTCGAGTACGACCCGCAGACCAAGGACCCCGTACGCCTGGACGGCGTCTACGAGCGTGACGAGCCCGGCCAGGCCGCCTACCTGAGCGAACTGCTGGAGATCTTCGAGACCGAGGGCGTGGACAGCGCGTTCGTGTTCCTGTTCGCCCTGGCCGGCTACCCGCACCGCCCGGACGGCGACCCCAGGGACGACCTGGACCGGGCCGGCCTCGGCATCGTCAAACTCCTCGAAGGCCGCCGGGGCCGGACCTACCCCGACCTGGACTGGGAACCCAAGGCCGCCTTCGCGGCGGTGGCGGAGCGGTACCGGAGATGACCAGCCCTCCTCGTGGCCCACGTCGGCGTCGGTCCGTACCCCCGAGGTGATCGACCGTCCCTCCCGCGCCGGGAACAAGGCGCCGTCACCCGGAGCCGGCCTGATTCCGAACGACACCCCCCAACCCAACCCGGCCCGGTGAGGGCGCGGCCGCACGCGCCGTGCCCCTCCACTCTGGGGAAAACCCCCACATCCTTTGGAGGTTGACCGGATGGCTGCCCCTGCCGACGGGTCCATACGGTCACGGCATGAAGCGAATGAACAGGACAGTGATGATCTCGGCGGTGGCGATCGCGCTGACGGCGAGCGGCACGACGGCCATGGCCGCACCGACAGCCGGGAACCCCCGGCCCGCCGCCCTCGCGCCGGTCGCGGCGGACGCACCGCGGGGCACGCTCGTATCGGTCGAGCGCCTGCGCACGCTCACGGCCCGCGAAGTCGCGGCCGAGCTGGCGGGGGACAAGGCCGGCGCCTGGGACACCGGCGCCGTACGGTACGGCCTGACCACCTACCGGATCGTGTACCGCACCGTCGACCCGCACGGCCGCCCCACGACGGCCAGCGGCCTGCTGGCCCTGCCGCGCAACGGCGAACGGCGCCTGCGTACCGTCTCCTTCACCCACGGCACCGAACTGTCCAAGACCGACGTCGCCTCCGTCTCGACCAGCGTCTGGGACCAGGCCCCCGCCCTGACCCACGCCTCCGCCGGATTCGCCACGGTGCTCCCCGACTACCTCGGGCTGGGCCTGGGCCCCGGCCCCCACCCCTGGATGGACGTTCCCTCGGAGACGACGGCCGCCCTGGACATGCTGCGCGCCTCCCGCGCCGTCGCGAGGTCGCAGGACCGGGAACTGCGGCGCGACGTCCTGGTCACCGGCTTCTCCCAGGGCGCCTCGGCGGCACTGGGACTGGCCCGGTCGCTGCAGGACGGCGACGACGACTTCTTCCGCCTGCGCGCCGTGGCACCCATCAGCGGCGCGTACTCCTTCCGCGACGCGGAACTGCCCGCACTGCTGGCCGGGCAGACCGAACCGAAGGCAAGCGTCATCTACTCCGCGCTGACCCTCGTCGCCTTCAACCGCCTGCACCACCTGTACGACACACCTGCCCAGGTCTTCCGCGCGCCCTACGACCGGACGATCGAAGGTCTGCTGGACGGCACCCACAGCGGCCGGGAGGTCGAGGCGGGCACCCCGGACACCATCGACGCGCTCCTCACCCCCCGGGGCCGCGCGATGCTCGCCCACCCCACCGCCCGCCTGGCGGCGGCCCTGCGCACCGCCGACGGCGTCTGCACCGACTGGACACCGCGCGCCCCGATCCGGCTCTACTACGCCGACGCCGACGAACAGGCCGTCCCCGCCAACACCGCCCACTGCCACACCGCCCTGCGCGCCCGCGGCGTCCACGCCCCGACGATCAACCTCGGCACCCCCGACTACGGCGGTTCCCGCCACCTGGGTTCCCAGCAGGCGGGGACGGCCGCGGTGGTGCGGTGGTTCCGGTCCTTGGGGTAGGGGGCCTCCACACTTGCCGCTCAGCGGCCCAGGGGCAGTCCGGCACTTGTGCGTGCAACAGCCGTTGTCCGTCACCGTCCACCCGCAGGGTGTACGTCTCCGGCCGGGGTCGTCCCGCAGCGTCGACCGCGTCGATGAATTGCTCGACCCGGCTCCACAATTCCAGGGGGCCGCCTTCCCGGACACTCCAGTTCCCACCGTCGGGAGTGAGCGTGGCAACGGATCCGGAGACCACGTCGATGAGGTGCAGCACCCCGTCGAACGTGACCATCTGAGCGTCCGGTACGGCACGCTGGGCGAGGAACCGCAGGTGGAACGCCTCCTCCGTCGCGGCCGTGATTCGCTTCGGCGTGTGCCGCGCGGACCGGGGCCGATCCTCGTGCAGCCCTGCGGCCCAGTCTGCGGGATTCCCGTATGCCGGTGCCGCGTGGGTCCGGGCGGGCATGAAGGAGATGGTGCCGGGCAGCAAAGGCCCCTCGTCGACGGTGAGCAGGACGCGGGCGCTGCCGTAGAGCCACCCCGAGAGGGGAAGCAGGATCTTCCCGCCGGGGCGGGTCTGGCGGGGCAGCGCGGGCGGCACCGACTGGAAGGAGCAGGTGGCTACGATCCGGTCGAACCAGGCCTCGGGCCAGTATCCGTACAACCCGTCGGCCCTGGCGAGCGTCGGGGTGTAGCCACAGCCGTACAGAGCGTCGGCGGCCCCTGCCAGCCTCGCGGCGTCTACCTCGACGCTGGTCACGTGGGACGATCCAAGCCGTTCGCAGGCGAGCGCCGTCGAGTACCCGGTACCCGTCCCGATCTCCAGGACCGTGTGGCCCTCGCTGACATCCGCGTCCGACCACATGCGCAGGACGAGTGAGGGCAGCGTCGACGAAGACGTCGGCGCCCCTCCGTGCCGGACGACCGGCTGCTCCCAGTCGGTCTCCTCGCCGTCGAACTGCCTGATGAGCGTGGTGTCCGAGTACGAGGCGGCTAGCCAACGCCCGTAGTCGAGATTCGACGTCACCGGCTCCCACACCGTCAGTCCCTGCGCGTCGAGGTGGTCGGCGGCAAGATAGAAGCCGGGTACGAACGCATGACGCGGCACCTCCTCCGCGGCCGTGAGCCAAGCCGGGCGGACCGGAGACAGGGCATCGGCACCGGCGTCAGCAGTGGCATCGGCGAGGCCCTTCACCATGGCCGCGCGCAGCGCCCCCGCGTCGTGGTCGAGATCCGTGGGCAGAGTCATGAGCTGACGGTTCCTTCCGTGCTCAGAATGTCGGCGAAGGCCTCGGTGATCGCGGGCGCGTCCGGGAGCCAGCCCCACTGTCCGTTCGGGTTGCACTCGATTGCCCACCAGTCGTCCGGGGAGAGCCCGTCACCGGTGAGTGCGAAGTCGAAGCATCCGAAGACCAGGCCAGAGGCGGCCAGATAGCCGTGCAGTGCGGTCTCGACGACCGGAGGGACGGTGAGGGGAGAGTGGACCAGGTCGTCCCAGTCACCGCGGCGCCAGTCGAGTGCCCCGCACGGGGCAGTGATCCGCTGGGCGAATACCCGCCGGCCGACCACGGTGACCCGTGCGTCACCGACCTTTGGAACCTCGGCCTGGAAGAGATGCGCGGTCACCGAGAGCGAGTCGTCGAAGTCGTCGGCGTGAACGCGCTGGGTCCAGATCGCACCGGCACGGCCGTCCTCGCCGGGTGGCAGCCCTCGAAAGGTCTTGCAGACAACGGATAGATGCCTCTCGGTGAAGTCCCGCGCCGTCACGACATCGTTGGTGACCAGGGTCGCGGGAATCCGTAACCCCAGTTCCGTGAAACTCTGGAGCTGTCCCGGCTTGAACTCCGCGCGGGCCACAGCCGCCGGATGGTTGACGTACACGGCGGATCGCAGACAGTTCAGGACACCGCCGAGCCCGTGTCTCGCCTCCGCCACCGCGAAGGCCCGCTGCTGACACGACACCTGTCCGAACCGGTCCCGGTAAGGAGTAGGCCGCCGATGGTAGACAGCGCCGATTTCACCCAGGTCCGCCTTCCGATCAGGGCGGTGCCGGCTGAGGTCCGGCTGCTACGGCAAGCCGCTGCGACCCAGCTGGGGCGGTGGGGGATGCACCATGCCGTGGAGGAAGTCGAGCTCGTGGTCACGGAGCTGGCCACGAACGTCATCAGGCATGTGGGTGAGGGTGCGTCCGCCACCTTGTTCCTGGAGTGGGAAGGTGAACGGCTGCGTGTCGAAGTCCACGACAAGAGCCGCTCAGTGCCGTCCCTGTCAGTAGCAGACTGCGACGACGAATGCGGGCGCGGCCTGCACTTGCTTGCCTCGGTGACGGCGGACTGGGGGACGGTTCTGACGGCGATCGGCAAATCGGTGTGGTGTGAGATCGCGCTCGGGCCTGAGCAGTCGTGCCGACGGACGGAACGCGCGGTGGCGGCACTGGAGGGCTACCGAACCCTGGGCGGCATGGCTCGGGGAGGCAGGCTTCGCGATACCGCTCTTAAGACAGCTGCGGTGGAGTTGATCGCCGACCTGCTGCACTGGACGGCCGCCAGTGGCCTCGATCCCGATGATGTCCTGAGCCGGGCGCAGATGTACTACGAGGCTGAGGAGGGTACCGCCGCCTGAAGGTATCGCTGGGCCGATCCATAGCTATATCGACGGTTCGGCCCCTCGAGCACGGGAGAGCGACGATCCCGGGTGAGCGGCGGCCATACGCAAAAGCGCCTCCGCATCCGCGACGGCTTCTCGCTCGTGCAGTACTAGAGCCGTACACACCACCTCGTGATCGTTGCGGTCGCGCGCATAGATGTGCACGAGGTTGTCGGTCAGCTCGTCCTGGCCCTGAGCTCGCAACAGTGTGACCAGCAAAGCCACTTCCAACGGCGTGTACGCCTCTGCCGTATAGCGGAGCAGCGCGAGAGTGCTGTCCGGCCGGCCGTCGCGGAGCAGCTCTTCAGCGCGGCGGCCGACGTTGCGGGCCTCCAGGGCTCGGTTTCTGCTCTGTTGCCGGTCCCCCTGACGGCGGGGGACCGGCAACAGCGTTGCGGGGCGCACCGCAGTTGAGAACTTTTTCGTGCCGGCCTCACTTGCCGGTAGCGGAGGGGCGGCCTTCATCCGCTGGGCCTCCTTCTTCAGTGTGGCGACGTTCTGGCGTAGTTTCCCGAGCTCTCTGGCCTGTTCTGCAGCCGACTGTTCGAGCTCTCCATTGGCGTCTTGCAAAGCCCGGAGTTTCTGGCCAGCGGCATGTATCGCATCTCTGCGTCGTTCCCTGTGCCGCGCGCAGTTGGCGCATCGTTCCTGCTCGGCTCTCGAGCGTAGTGTCAGGAACTTCTCTCTGGTGATGCCGACATTCTGGCTGCCTCCCGCATCCCTGCAGGCGGTCTCGAAGATGACAGCGGCCCCCTTCTCGGGCGGGACACGCTGGCCCTGGAGGTACCGCGTCAGTGCGGTCTCGCTGACGTGCAGGTATCGGGCGGCCTGGGCCTGTGTCGGATGGGTCGGCGTCAGTCCTTCTGGAGTCGTGACGGCCAGATGGCGGCAGATCTTTTGAAGTGCCACCGCCAGCTGACGCCTGTCCGGCAGGACGTCCCTGGCAAGATCCTTCTCCGTCCACGCGAACGGGCGGCGACTGCTGCTGCGTGCTGCCATGAGTGGTAGACCTTCGCATATTCGGATAAAGCAGCCATTCGTGTCGCCAGTCGGCGACGCTGTTGGTCATTGTGCCGGAGGGCAACGGGCCGTCGCCTGGCGTTTTTTGTTTCTTGTCTTGCCAGTTGAGGCGCAAGTTGCATCGAGAGGGTTCAAGGTGGGTTCGATGTGCCACGATTTAAGAGTCAGCCGCTAATGAGGCGGGGGGTGTGGGGCGCAGATTCATGTTGCGTTCATGCCAGTTTGTGTTCGGCAGCTGGCTGTCTGATTTCACGTGTTCTATGGGAGGGGACCCACAACATGACGTTGCCGTCTTGGCAGGACACCAGTGTCGGTAGCCACAAGCTGGGAAGCATGGCGCGTGCTGCTCTCTGGCTGATCCAAGAGGTCCGGGTGGGCGAGAGGTTCACCGTGGCCCGGCTGCGGGAAGCCTTCCCGGACGTCGCGCAAATCGACCGGCGTATGCGCGGTCTGCGCGACTACGGCTGGGAGATCTTGACGGCGCGGGAGGACCCGGAGCTGCTTCCGCAGGAGCGCCGGTTCGTGAGGCGAGGCAAGGACGTCTGGGTGCCGGGCCAGGCGAAGAGCCCGAGTCACAAGGCGAGTATCACCAACGCTCAGCGGGCGAAGGTGATGCAGGCCGACGGATACCTGTGCCGCACGTGTGGCATTTCGGCCGGCGAGGCGTACGACGACGGTGTAACGCAAGCGGTGCTCAATGTCGCCCGGCGGCAGGTAGCGCTGCTGGACAGCAGCGTCACCCATGAGTTGGTCACCGAGTGCCAGCGGTGCGGGCGGGGCAACGTGGACCGGACCGTTCACCTGGCGGAGGTGCTCTCCCGGGTCGAGTCGCTGGCTCCCCTTGAGCGGAGCGTGCTGAGGAGCTGGGTGAAGAACGACCAGCGTACGTACAGCTCACTGGAGGTGCTGTGGGGTATGTACCGGACTCTGCCGGATGACTCCCGGATGACTGTGGCTGGTGCACTTGACTCTGACGGCACGGACGACTGAGACAGGACGGGAAAACCATGATGCGCGAGTTTCCGGCCCCGCCACGGGCGGCCGAGTTCAGCGAGCTGATCAGCAAGAAGGTCGAGGAGGTCAAGACGTCTGCCGGTACCCGGGAGACGGTGACCGTCGACTGGAACGGGCAGCAGGCCCACGTCGAAGTGATCGACTTGCAGCTCAGCAGCCTCTTCTATAACCCCAGCACCCACCGGATCCGGGCTCAGCGCAGCCACGACGCCGAGCGCGACGCGGCGTTGGACAAGGACCCCTGGAGCGCGGAAAGTCAGGACTACCTCGGGTTCTTGCTCAAGGCGGATCCCGAGAACACGAGTGTGCGGGACAAGGATTTCGATGTCCTGAAAGACAGCCTTCACCAGTTCGGGCAGAACGACCCGGGGCTGGTGACCCGGCATGGGGTGCTGGTCAACGGCAACACCCGGGCTGCCGCGCTTCGCGAACTCGGCGCGCAATCGATGCGCGTCGGAGTGCTGCCGGCTTCGTTCACCTGGGCCGACATCAACGCCGTTGAGCTGTCCTTGCAGCTTCGCAGGGACCACCGGCGTGATTACTCCTACATCAACCGCCTCATCGCCATGGAGGAGCAGGCGGCGCTGGGCCGGACGCCTGAGCAGATTGCCAAGGACTTCCGTATTCAGGTGCGCACCTACTACCAGGAGCGGTGGATCCTCAGCACGATCCGTGAGCTGAACGAGCGCAGCCGCGTCGGCGGCGGCAACGGACTGCGTTTGGTGGACTGGGAGGGCGCGCAGGAGCGGCTCAAGGAGCTCCACCGGCTGTACGTGAAGCTGGAGACGGTGGACCGTGACCAGGCCGAGGTTCTGAAGGAGTTGCGCCTGGCCGCGATCCTGCTCAACTTCTCCAAGACTGACGTCCGGCACATCAACGAGGACTTCCTGAAGGCGGGGCTTGAGCAGCAGTTGCCCATGGGTGGTACGACGGCCGCGCAGCCGCAGTCGGTGTCCATCCCGGGGCTGGGCTTGGAGGTGCCCGCCGCCTCCTCCGCCGTCGCGGAGGCGCGGGCGATGAATGACGAGATCCTCCGCACCGCAGCCGTGGTGAGGAACAAAGCCGCGGACCTCGGTGACGAGCGGAGGGCTGCCGCGCAGGACACCTGGGACAGCACGCAGAAGGCGTTCGACGAGGCGATCGAGGCAGCGGGCCGCAGTGCGCGCCTGCGCAAGCGCAAGCAGCTTGCCCCGGCCCGGCTGGCGGAAGCCTGCGCGAGTATCGACCAGTGCGTGAGCGACCTGGTGCAGGCGCGGACCTCGCGCAGCCTGGACGAGGAGGCGTTCGATGACGCTGTGGTCAAGCTGCGGGGCAGCCTGCTCAAGCTTGCGCAGCAGGCCGGCCGCGGGCTGCCGCAGCCGGGAGACGGCGTGAGCTGGCTGCTGGAAGCGGTCACGGCGGAGGGCGCTAAGTGACCAGTTCGGCCAGCGAGAAGTCGCTGCGGC
This sequence comes from Streptomyces coelicoflavus, assembly GCF_003112555.1. Classification (GTDB taxonomy): domain Bacteria; phylum Actinomycetota; class Actinomycetes; order Streptomycetales; family Streptomycetaceae; genus Streptomyces; species Streptomyces coelicoflavus. The sequence continues at coordinate 103,397 of NZ_BEWB01000002.1, forward strand.
TCGGGTTCGACGAAACCCGGACCCGGGTGGTGCTGCGAACCACGGAATCGTTCCAGCAGGAACTCGTACAGCTGGCCGCCCGGTTTCGTACCGGCGGTCAGCTTGGCCCTCTGAGCGTTTCCGTCTCCCTGGACGAACTGCTCGCGGACCTCGGCCTGCTCGGCAGTTGGTCGGACCCCGCTGGTGTGGAGTGGGCGGATGACCTTCGGGAGCTGGTGTCTGGAGTAGTTCAGGATGCCCACACCGTGCAGCAGCGGCTGGCTGGGCGGCAGACGGCTGGCGAGGTCGCGCCCGACGACGTGTCCTTGCTGCTCGGAGATTCCTGGAAGGGCGAACTCAGCGAGTTCCAGCGCCGGGATATCTCGAAGCTCCTGTCGCTTCAGCACGGCGCCAACTTCAGTGTGCCTGGTGCTGGCAAGACCCGGGTCGCGCTCGCTGTGTATGCAGCCCAGAAGGCGGCTGGCCGGGTGAGCCGACTGCTGGTCGTGTGCCCTAAGTCGGCATACGAGTCATGGCGTTACGAGACCGCAGAGTGCCTTGTCCACCCGCTGCGTATCAACGTCCTGGACGGGTCGCTGGATCAGTGGGCTGAAGTGCTCGTGGTGAACTACGAGCGTCTTGACCGGTCACTCTCCATGCTGGCTGGATGGCTGAAGTCGGGCCCCTCCATGATCATCCTGGACGAGGCGCACCGGATGAAACTGGGTGCCCGGGGAACCTACGGGGCGGCTTGCATGGCGCTTGGGCCCCTGGCCGCACGCCGACTGATTCTGACCGGTACGCCGGCTCCGAACGGTTCACGGGACCTGGAAAACCTCTTGGGCTTCGTCTGGCCCGGCCACGGCCAGCGCACGGTGGTCCAGGCGGTCGCCGGCGGGGATCTTGCGCACGCCAGCACGGTTCTCCGGCCGCTGTTCACCCGTACGACGAAGCATGAACTCGGCCTGCCTCCCGTGCAGCTGGGCCTGCGCTTCGTTGACATGCCGCCGCTGCATGACGAGATCTACACGGCGATCGTGGGCGGCGAGAGGAGCGGAGCAGCGCGCGAGGACCTGAGTTCCCTCGGGAAGACGGCACTCCGCCTTCTCATGGCTGCCACGAGCCCTGCCCTTCTTCTGGAAGGAGGCAGCCGATACGAACCACTCGCGTATCAGCTGCCCCCGATGGAGGTTCCCGAGGGCGGTTCGCTGTACTCACTCATGCAGAACCTTCCTGACTACGAGCTTTCGCCCAAGTACAAGGAAGCCGTGACGATCATCGCGGAGAACGCTGCCCAAGGCCGGAAGACGCTGGTCTGGACGACGTTCGTCCGGAGCCTGACCACGCTTGAGCGCATGCTGGAGAAGTACAGTCCGGCTGTTGTTTACGGCGGTACGCCTGACCGCGAGGAGCAGATTCGCCGGTTCAGAGAGGACCCGGCGTGCATGGTGCTCATCTCGAACCCGGCCACGCTGGGGGAGGGGATCAGTCTGCACCACGTCTGCCATGACGCTGTCTACGTGGACCGTGACTTCATGGCGGGCCGGTTCCTGCAGAGCCTGGACCGGATCCACCGTCTTGGGCTCGCCCCCGGCACGGAAACCCGGGTGACGGTGTTGGCGGTACGGAACTCCGTGGACGAGGTTGTGGCCGCCAGCCTGGAAAGGAAGCTGGAATTCATGGGACGCATCCTGGACGACCCCACGGTGCAGCAGCTCGCCGATCTCGAGGAGGAGCCTTCGGTAGCTGCTGGACTTGCTCCGGGTGACATCGAGGCGCTGCTGAGCCACATGGGAGGTCGCTAGGACGGCTGCGTGCACAAGGGACCGGCGGTACTACCCTCTGCGGTGTGTCCCACGAAGCCGAATGGGAGGCCCCGGAAGGTTCCTGGGCTTCCTCCGCAGCACGTCGCCGCAACATGCAGGCGATCCGCAGCCGCGACACGAAGCCGGAGATTCTGATCAGGCGGCTCGTGCATGCCGCAGGGCTGCGGTACCGGGTAGCTGCCCGTCCACTCCCTGATCTTCGCCGGACAGCGGACATGGTCTTCCGTTCAGCGAAGGTCGCGGTGTTCATCGATGGCTGCTACTGGCATGGCTGCCCTGAGCATTACGTCCCGCCGAAGACTAATTCCGGTTATTGGTCGGAAAAAGTCGTTCGTAACGTCACTAGAGACCGGGATACTGACGCGAGGCTGCGGGAAGCTGGTTGGCTCGTGCTCCGTTTCTGGGAGCACGAGCCGTCAGACGCCTGTGCCAATGAAATCGCTGTGACGGTCTTGGCTCGGCGCGCGGGAGGTGCGGCTCGCAGCAACTGAAATCTCCAGTTGTTGCGGGACATCATCGACCGGGCCCGTTCCGGCTGGCTCCATCTCGTAGTCTCGGGTGAGAGCGTCGCTGTGTTCAGGGCGCAAGACTGCAGCGATAGCCCGTCCTACAGCCTCGGCTACCGGTGGCGGGAAGGCGTTCCCGACCTGACGGTAACGGGCTGTTTTACGTCCCTGGAATTCCCAGGACTCTGGGAACCCCTGGATGGAAGCTGCCTGAGTGACGGTGAGCATAGGGCCGGTAGGGCGGAAGAGATCGCGTTCTGGATCGCAGTATTCTGGGTCGTTGGCGACACCCATTCCGTCGATTCCGAGCTCTGCCCAAGCGCGCTTGGCACGGGTGGGCCCCAAGTCGGCTCCGCCGTGTTTCCTAGAGCCGCCTACGAGAGTCGGGGCAACGGTCTTGCCCGCTGCTGCGGCCCGCATGATGTTCTTCTTCCATTCTTCGTAAACTGATTTCCCGGTCGGTTCACCGGGCCGGGGTGATTTCCCTTCGGCGTTTACGTTCCAGAATGCCCTGCAGCGGGCAAGCATGCTTTTATCAAGCTTCTTGAAAACCGTTACCTCGTCGCCCTTTATTCCGATCGGCCACTGGAAACCGGCACTCCCCGGACTTACCGCAGAACGGTGAATGGCGACCAAGATTGCACGCGGCCGGAGTTGTGGCACGCCGAAATGTTTTGCGTCAAGCCGTCGCCAAACTTTTCGCATGGTTACGTCTTGGGCGCTTGCTGACTGGTTCGGGTCAATGTCGGGAACTAGGTAGCCGAGATCGCGCAGGGTGTCAAGAATTGAATTCCTGTACTCAATGAAGACTTCCGGGGGCTCAAGAATCCCTCTGACGTTCTCAATCATCACCGCTTTTGGCAGGAGAGTCGAGATGATGTCGAGTGCCGCAGGGAAGAGGTCTCGCTCATCGTCCGGGCCAAGCCTGTGTCCGGCCAGGGAAAACGGCGGGCATGGCACGCCACCCGCAAACAAGTCGAGTTCTCCGGGCTCGAGGCCGAGGCTGTTCCTGGCGTCGGACCCTAGGAAATCCTTGACATCCATAGGATGAAGCTCGTCAGCCTTTTGCTGATCCCAGCCGGGCCAGCCTCCTACGTTGGCGCGCAAGGTGGACACCGCGTGTGAGTCCCATTCGACGAGGGCGCGGTGATCAAAACCGGCGTTGTGAAGTCCGACGGCTTGCCCCCCGGCGCCCGCGCAGATCTCGATCGAGGTCAATGGCGAGGCGAACCGCGGTCGCGTCTGGCCGCTGCGGGGCATGCCGCTACTCCTAAGATGGTCGTCCGGGGAGAGGCGATGATCACGCGCGAGCCTCTCGGCATCAAGAGTCTCGCACTTTTGATGAGTCACTGAAGCATCACCCGCGAGGTAAGGCCGTGGGGGAGCAAGGTGTTAGCGACTCACTGTGATCATCCGATTCCGTGGAGTGTCCCTGCTGTCCTGTCTGGGCGTCTTACTCGGCGACGTCGACTGTCCGGCGGGCCATGCCCGGCACCGGCACGTTCACGCGGTAGCGCAGGCCCGACGCGTGGAGCAGGCGCCGCACCGCGATCTCCGGAGCCGTGTCGCGGGAGCCCTGGCGGCTCATGCGGGCGGACACGGAAGCGGAGGACGGGACGGGGCCGGACATGCGGCCATTGTGCCGGACGGGCTCGTGCGTGGCTGACCACGGACCGAGCCCGCAGGTCGTGCCGGGCGTCGGTCCCGAATCCGTTCCGGGCCGCCGCGACGAGGTTCGACGACCGTGCGTGAGGCGCTCGAAAACCGTTGGAACGAGGCCGCTGTGTGCCCCTACCGTGCTGCCGAACCGAGTCGCCCAGGCAAGGACGTGCCGTTGTACACCCTGTGAGACCCCCCGAGTGCTGATCTGTCGCGCGTCGCACATGTGAGACGCGCTCCTTTCTGCTGCGGTCTTCTCACTGAAACCGGTGTACTTCTGTGCTCGTCACCTGGGTTGTCATGCCCACCTGCCTGCCTCTCGTCCTCCGCACCTGCCGAACGTGCGCGTCCAAACGTTTCCGGGCAAGCGGCAAGTTCCGCGTCAACGCACACCACAAGCTTCTCGACGCCTGGCTCCTCGTGCTCTGCACCGCTTGCGGGGACACGGCAAAGCTCACGGTCCTGGAGCGGACAAACGTGCGTTCCATACGGCCTGAGCTGCTGGACCGACTGCATGCCAACGACGTCGGTCTGGCGGCCGAGTTGCTGCAGGACCCGGTCGTGCAGCGCCGTAATCGCATCGTCCTCGACTGGGACGACGCCTGGCGCCTCGACACAGGCGGATCGGATCACCTGGACCGCGAGGTGGTCGACGTGTCGGTCCGCTTCGCGGCGCGGATTCCTGTCCGGCCGGTGCGACTGATCGCTGAGGGGTGCGGTCTCTCGCGGGCCGAGACCGAGAGGCTGATCGCGGAGGGCAGACTCGTTTCGGCGGTCCGGCTGAGCGGCAAGCTGTCCGGCGATTTCACCTTCACGCTCAAGCGCTGAGTCCTCCGTGGGACCGGGGTCTGTCCGGCAAGAGCCGCCGGACAGGCCCGGGAACCGTCGTGGGCGCCTCGCCCGGCGGCCCCCCCGGTTGTTAACCTGCCGCGATGGACGAGGTGTTGGACGAGGGACCGTTCTTTCACGGCACGAAGGCCGACCTGCGGATCGGGGATCACCTCACCGCCGGCTTCGCTTCGAACTACCGGCCCGAGATCGTGATGAACCACATCTACTTCACCGCGCTGCGCGACGGCGCGGGGCTGGCCGCCGAGCTTGCCGCCGGGGACGGGGAGCCGCGGGTGTACGCCGTCGAGCCGACCGGGGAGTTCGAGAACGACCCGAACGTGACCGACAAGAAGTTCCCCGGCAATCCCACCCGCTCCTACCGCAGTACGGAGCCGCTCCGGATCGTCGGTGAGGTCGCCGACTGGACGCGGCAGACTCCCGAGGCCCTCCGGATGTGGCGGGAGCGGCTGGCCGCGATGGTGACGGAGGGCCGGGCGGAGATCATCAACTGAGCAGCAACTGACCGTCGACCGGGCCGGGCCGGGCGGGAGCGTGGCAGGAGCTGCTCGGAAAGACGGCCGGGACGGCGGTCAGGCCTTTGCCTCGTCCGCCAGGAACCCCGTCAGCCCGTCAAGCAGCATCCCGCTGCCCTGCTCCGCGCCGTCCCGTTCCTCCGCCGTGTCGCAGGTCTGGCGGAGGGTGATGACCGTGTTGCGGGGGCCCTGCTCCGTCAGTTCGAGGGTCATCGTCGCCGGGTCCGGGCGGCCCGGGACGTCCATGCCGAGGGTCAGCCGGTGCGGTTCGGCGACCTCGATGTAGGAGCCGGTCAGCGGGAACTCCGCGCCCTCAGGCGTGCGCACCGTGGCCTTCCAGATGCCGCCGGGGCGGACGTCCATCTCCACGGAGCCGGGGACGGCGTAGGCCCACTGGGCGTACTGGTCGGGGGTGGTCCACGCCTGCCAGACCCGGGACGCGGGGGCGTCCAGGGTGCGGGTGAGGGTGTAGGAGAAGCCGTTCTGGTCGGTGCTCATGGCGTCGTGTCTCCTCGGGTGGCGGTGCCTCGCCCGCTGCCGGCGAGGCTCTCGCACCTGTAGACGACCGGCGGCACCGAATCTCATCGGTGTCCGACCGCTGTCCGACCGGTGTCTCAGCGGTTCCCGGCGACGTCCGCCCCGTGGCAGTCGCCGTACGCCCGCCCCGAGCCGCACCAGCACGCCGCCCCGCGCTGTGGGGGCCACGCCACCGCGAGTCCCCGGGCGGCCAGTGTCGTCGCGTACTGCGGGAGCAGCGTCGGGTCGGCCGGGGATGCGCCCTCGGACGCGGCGAAGGCCTCGTAGGACGGGACCGTGCCCGGGACCACGCCCAGGTTGGGGGTGCCCGACGAGGCCAGTTCGCGCAGGGCCGCCTCTATCGACGCCAGGTGGGCGTCGTAGGAGGGGTACTCGGCGGCGAGGGACGGGTACGCCTCGAGCAGCTCCGCCAGTTCGCCGGCCGGCCAGTGGAGCATGGCGACCGGGAAGGGGCGGGAGAGGGCCTCGCGGTAGGCGCCCAGCTCGGCGCGGAGGCGGGAGATCTCCGCCTCCAGGTCCGCCGGGTTGTCCGAGCCCAGTGACCAGACGCGTTTCGGGTCGTGCAGCTCGTCCAGGGAGACCGGCATCGAGTGCAGGGTGTCGGCCAGCGTGTCCCACTCGTCGTGGTCCAGGCCCAGCATGCGGCGGACGCGGTGGCGGCCGTAGAGGAGGGGGTGGGTGGCGTACGGGGGTTCCGGTACGTCGGTGAGGAGCAGGCGGGCGCCCTCCGTGAACGTCTCGTGGGCCGCCTCCAGCTCGTCGTGGGACTCCAGGGCCTCCGCCACGATCACCCAGGGGGCCGGGTCGCGCGGCGCCGCCGCACGCACGCCGTCGATGATCGCCCGGGCCTCCGCCTCGTGGTCGTACTCCCAGAGGTTGGACGCCTTCAGGGCGCGGACCAGGGACGGGTTGTCCAGGGGCGCGGGGGCCGGTTCGGAGGGTGACAGCAGGCGGTCGTAGAGCTTGGTCGCGGCCGGGCGGTCGCCCGACAGTTCCAGGTGGGCCGCCGCGCGCAGCAGCAGGGTCTCGGCGTCCTCGGGGTAGAGGCCGGCGGTCCGTTCCAGGCGGGCCGCCTCGGCGGCGTGGTCGACGTTTTCGGCGGGCGTGTCGGGGCGCATGGGGGACACCGTACTGCCGTGAGGTGACGAGGGTCAGCCATCCGGGGGCCGCGGACCGGGAGCGGGGCCGACGAGGCGCCGTACCCCTCAGTGCCGTTCCCGCAGCGTTCCCACCAGCACCGCCGCCACCACGGCCAGGCCCGCCGACACCCACAACGCCACGTTCGTACCCGCCCCCGGGCTGCCCGCCGACGTCGCGACGGCGATCGTCAGGGCGACCCCGGCGCACGAGCCGATGTAGCGGAACGTCTGCTGCGCGCCCGAGCCCATCGCCGCGCGGGCCGCCGGTACCGACTCCACCGCGAGCAGCGGCAGCGCGGCGTTCAGCAGGCCGCTGCCCACGCCCGCCACGACCAGGCCGGGCAGCAGGCGGGCCCAGGAGCCCGCGCCGACCGCGCCGAGCATGGTGAGGACGCCGATTCCGTGCAGGGCGAAGCCGACGGCCAGTTGGTGGCGGGGTGAGACGCGGTGGGCGAAACGGCGTGCCTGGAGCGCCACCGCGAAGGCGAGACCGGCCCAGACCAGGGAGAGCAGGGCCGTGGCCATCGGGGACAGGCCGAGCGCCCGCTGGAGCACCGTCGGCAGGAAGCTGAAGAGCCCGATCACCGACAGGCCCGTGAACAGCCCGCCCGCCGAGGAGGCCAGGAAGAGCGGGCGGCGCAGCAGCGACAGGTCGATCATCGGGGTGGCGGCGCGGCGTTCCACGACCACGAACAGGGCGCCCAGCAGCACCGCCGCTCCCAGCAGCAGGCCCACCGGGGCCCGCAGCCAGCCGTCCCGGCCCAGCGTGAGCGCCGCCACCAGTGCGACCAGGGCCGGTCCGAAGGTCAGCGCCCCGGCGAGGTCCGGCCTGCCGGGCCGCGGCGAGCGCGACTCCGACAGGGCCCGCGCGCCGAGTCCCGCCACCACCAGCGCGGCGGCGCCGAGGACGCCGTACGCCAGCCGCCAGTCGGGGATCGCGCCGACGAGCACGGGGCCCACGGCTATCCCGCCGCTGACGAAGGCACCCCACACGCCGGTGGCGCGCAGCCGTCCGGCCGGGGTCGGGAAGGCGTGGACGAGCAGGCCGAGGCTGCTGGCGAGGAGCGCCGCGCTCGCCGCGCCCTGCGCGACGCGGGCCAGCGTGAACAGCCAGGTCGTGGACGCGAACGCGCCCAGGACGGTGGTGATGCCGAGGGCCAGTGTGCCGGAGACGAAGAGCCGGCGGCGCCCGTAGTCGTCGGCCAGGCTGCCGGCCACCAGGAGGAGGGCGGCCAGGCCGAGCGGGGTGCCGTTGATCAGCCAGGCCTGGGCGGACAGCGGGGTGTGCAGGGCGGCGGCCGTGTCGGGGAGCGTGACGAGCGGCGCGGTGTACGTCATCAGCGCCACGGCGGTCGCGGCGCTGGTCAGCGCGAGGGTGCGGCCGGGGTGCGGGGGCGGTGCGGCGCGTTCGGCGGGTGCCGCGGGGGCGGGTGCGGGCGTGGTGGGGGAGTCCGTGCCGGTGTCGCTCATGGGTGGCGGTCCGCTCTCGATGGCTCGACGGAGGAGGGGCCCCCTCCGAGGTGTGGGTTCGGTGAATGAACCGACCTGAGGCGGACCAACCTAGCACTGTCGGTTCGGTGACTGAACCTAATGGCGGGAAGTGGCTACAGTGGACGCATGGCACTGGGCAAGGACTACGCGGCGCAGGAGTGCTCGATCGCCCGCGCGCTCGAGGTCGTCGGCGAGCGCTGGACGCTGCTGGTGATCCGCGACGCCCTCTACGGCGTCCGGCGCTACAACGACTTCCTGGTCCACCTCGGCATCCCGCGCGCCGTCCTGGCCAACCGCCTCCAGGCGCTCACCGCCGAGGGGATCCTGGAGAAGCGCCGGTACCAGGAGTCGCCGCCCCGGGACGAGTACGTCGTCACCGACCGCGGCATCGCCCTGTGGCCCGCCCTGCGGGCACTCGGCATCTGGGGGCGCGAGCACCTGGGCGGCGAACCGATGCGCACCTTCTGGCACGCCGACTGCGGCACCGAACTCAGTCCGTACGGCGCCTGCCCCACCTGTGGCACCCTCGTCGCCGTCCAGGACATCGACATGCGGCCGGGCCCCGGGCTCGACCCCGACCCGGCGGACCCGGTCAGCCGGGCGCTGCTCGGCACCCGGCGGCTGCTCCAGCCCGTCGAGACCGAGCCGGGTTCCGCGCAACGGCCTGTATGACGCAGCCTCCTGTGTGACGGCGTCCTGTATAACTGGGGCAAACGCGCGTGCGAGAGGAGGAGTCGCCGATGCCGCCGACGAGCACGGAGAACCGCCCGGCCGTCCAGCGTCTCCCACGCCTCCTGCGCCCCCTGCTCGCCCTGCTGCTGGTGCTCCTCCCCGTCGCGCTCGTCGACGCCGGCGGCCTCTCCGCCACCGTCGCGCTCGCCGCGACCACCGCGGTCGGTTCCGCGCTCGCCGCGTGCGCCGTCGTCGCCGCGCGCTGCGCCCCCGTCGTGCCGCCCACCCGGGTGCATACGGCCATCAGGGACCGTGACCTGCGTACGGCCTTCCTGCCGCAACGCGATCCCGACGCCCCGGGCCGCCGTCGGCCCCGAGCGCCCGGACACGCCCTCCCGGCGACCACCGCGTAGGGCACAGCTTCTTCCACACCTGGCCCCGCGCCGGTCGTGTCGTCATGCCGCCCCACCTCAGTCCGGCACGACGAGACCCCCGGAGGGCTCACCCACCCATGTCCGTTTTCGCCAGCCTGGTCGAGCACCTCGCCGACCTGCTCCAGCCCCTGTTCGGCGCCTCGGCCGCGGCCGCCGCCATCGTCCTGTTCACCGCCCTCGTACGGCTCCTCGTCCACCCGCTGTCCCGGGCCGCCGCGCGCGGGCAGAAGGCGCGCACCGAGCTCCAGCCGCGCGTCGCCGAACTGCGCCGCAAGCACGCCAAGAACCCCGAGAAGCTCCAGCGGGCCGTGCTCGAACTGCACGCCGAGGAGAAGGTGTCCCCGCTGTCCGGGTGCCTGCCCAGCCTGTTCCAGCTCCCCGCGTTCTTTCTCCTCTACCACCTCTTCTCCAGCACCTCGATCGGCGGCGAGGCCAACGCGCTGCTCTCGCACCGGCTCCTCGCCGCCCCGCTCGGCGGGCACTGGGCCGACGCACTCGGCGACGGCGGGCCCCTCGGCGGGGCCGGGCTCGTGTACGCGGCGCTGTTCGCGGTCGTCGCCGGGGTCGCCACCTTCAGCTACCGGCTCACCAGGCGCACGATGGCCGCCCGGCCGGTGCTGCCCGCCGGCGACGGGGAGGCGGCCGTGCCGGGCGTCGGCGCGATCACCAAGGTCATGCCGTTCATGTCCTTCTTCACCCTCGTCACCGTGGCCGTCGTACCGCTGGCCGCCGCGCTGTACGTGGTCACCAGCACGACGTGGAGCGTGGTGGAGCGGGCGGTGCTCTACCGCTGAGCGCGGGCCGGTCCGCCGCCCGGCTACGGTCCAGTACGTGAACGGGGTATTGCGGAGTGGACCGCCGCCTTGGAGGATCGACCAGTCCTCCGATGCTGTCGCGTTGCTGCCGCACTCAGGTCGCGCAACGTCGGGCGGGCTGCCCGCGAGCGAGGAGTTGGGGATCATGAAGCTGTTGCGAGTCGGTACGGCGGGGTCGGAGCGGCCCGCGCTGCTCGACGCCGACGGGACCCTGCGAGACCTGTCGGGCGTCGTGACGGACATCGACGGCGAACTGCTCGCCGACGAGAGCGCGCTCGGCCGGATACGGTCCGCCGCCGAGGCCGGTGAGCTGCCCGCCCTGGACGCCACGGGGCTGCGCGTGGGGCCGCCGGTGGGACGCATCGGCAAGATCGTGTGCATCGGGCTGAACTACCACGACCACGCCCGCGAGACCGGGGCCGAGCCGCCCGCCGAACCGGTCGTCTTCTTCAAGGCGCCGGACACGGTGGTCGGGCCGCACGACACGGTGCTCGTGCCGCGCGGGTCCGTCAAGACCGACTGGGAGGTGGAGCTGGCGGTCGTGATCGGGCGTACGGCCCGCTACCTGGAGTCGGCGGAGGAGGGGCTCGCGTGCGTCGCCGGGTACGCGGTCGCGCACGACGTGTCCGAGCGGGAGTTCCAGATCGAGCGGGGCGGGACCTGGGACAAGGGCAAGAACTGCGAGACGTTCAACCCGCTCGGCCCGTGGCTGGTGACCGCCGACGAGGTGCCCGACCCGCAGCGGCTGTCGCTGCGGCTGTGGGTGAACGGCGAGCTGAAGCAGGACGGGACGACGGCGGACCAGATCTTCCCGGTGGGGGAAGTCGTGCGGTACGTGAGCCGGTTCATGGTGCTGCGCCCGGGTGACGTCATCAACACCGGGACGCCGGCGGGGGTGGCGATGGGGCAGCCCGAGCCGAAGCCGTACCTGCGGGCGGGGGACGTCGTCGAGCTGGAGGTCGAGGGGCTGGGGCGGCAGCGGCAGGAGCTCAAGGGGGCCTGAGGGGCCGAAGCGGCGCCGGTGGCGACTCCGTGGCCCTTCGGGGCCGTCCCGAAGGGCCCGTCCCGAAGGGCGGGCCCCGAAGGGCCGGGCGGCTAGGCGGCGATCCCGTCGTATTGGAGGACCCAGTACGGCGGCTCGTGCAGCTTGCCGTTCCACTGCGAGACGATCAGCGTCAGCGCGTTCGCGTTCGGGCTGCCCGGGTGGATGTATCCGCCGTAGAGGAAGGGGACCTGGGGCTTGCCCCAATGGCTCGGCGGGAGGGTGTTGTTGCCGACGATCTGCGGTCTGGGCGCCGACCACACGGCGTCCGGGCGGGCCGCGGTGCGGGTGCAGATCGAGTAGTCGGCGACGTCGAAGTAGCTCATGCAGTAGGTGCCGCCGATCCGCTTGACGGAGAACTCCCCGATGTTGTTGCCGGAGAGGATGACCGACGGCGGCGCGGAGCGGGTCCAGCGCCAGCCCCCGTCCACGAAGGCCCAGTTCTCCTGTGCGCCGAAGTCACCGGCGCGGAACCGGTCCGGCCGGATGCGGAACAGCTGGATCGCGCCCCCGTCGGCGGTGTTGACGTGGGTGCCGTTCCAGCGCTTGGAGAAGATGTAGAGCCAGCCGTCGGGGTCGATGCCCGCGAAGGACCACATGCCGTACATGGACTGGTTGACGCCCTGGGTGTCGCCCGCCCAGTGGTACGGGTAGTCCCGCCACGTCACCCCGTGGTCGTCCGAGTAGGCGACGCCGGACATCAGCGACCCGTCGTAGCCCGCGGGCGGCGTCCAGGTGGCCACGGACGTGTACTGGATGTACGTCCGGCCGCCGAACTCGATGCAGTCGTTGGGGATGCGGCTGACCTCGAAGCCGTGTCCGTTGTTCTGGTCGTGCCGGTAGTCGAAGAGCTGGCCGGCGCGGCCGGCGGTGGGCATCGCCCAGGTGAAGGAGATGGGCGTCGCGCCGGAGGCGTCGAAACGGTCCTGGTTGAGCATGACGGGAGACCCGATGTAGGTCCCGGTCTGCTGGATACCGGTCCAGGAGTCGCCGAAGACGTATCCCCAGGTGCCGTCGTGCTCGCGGTAGTACGGAATGGCCAGGTCTCCCGAGCCCAGGCCCTGGGCGGCGGCGGAGTCGCCGGGCTGGTCGCACAGCGGGGTGCCGGCCTGGAGCACACGGGCCCCGCCGGCGTGCGGTGCGGACGGGGCCGAGGCCGAGGCGGGGGCCGTCGCTCCGGCGACCCCGAGGGCGCCCGCGGTCAGGCCCATGCCGGCCTTCAGCGCGGTACGGCGGCTGGTCGTCGGCCGGGATTCGGGCTGGGTCCGGTGCTCGGGCCGGGGTGGCGTGGTGTCGGGCATGGGTGCTCCTCGTCGTGATGCGGAACCCGGGTGGCTCGGACGGGTTCGAGCGCGGATGGCGCGGATGGCGCGGATGGCGGGGACGGCGGAGACGGCGGGGGCGGCAGGGCAGCGGGGACGGGCATGGGTGGTTCGGGCCGGGCAGAGGGCCCCGCGCACCGTCGGCCGCATGAATTGGAAGATCGCTCTAGTTTTCTAGCAGGCCCCGGGAGCCGAGTCCCAGGCGGTAATGAGCCAAGGGTGGAGCGCGCCGACCCGGACGGACGGATGGATGGACAGACCGACGGATGGATGGACAGGCGGGCGGGCGAGTGGTGTGGTGCGGGCCGTTCGTGTGAGGGGCGACGGGCGCGGGAATGTTCTCCGGAGGGCGCGCCCGGCCGGAGTAGAGCCTGTGGCGCATGCACTCCATCAGACAACGCATGACCGCCCTCCGGCCCCGCCTGGGCCGGACCGGGCTGGCCTGCGCCCTCGTGGCGGGCCTCGCACCCGTCCTGGTCGTCGGGGCGGGGGCCTCGCAGGCGCAGGCCGCCCCGTTGCCGGGCGGACTCGGGCCGTGTGCCGGGCCGCTGTGCCCGGACGAGTTCCCCGAGATCAACAACGGCCCGTTCGCCGGACGCGACAACGGCATCAACGTCTTCGCCGGCGACGACTTCCGCGTCCGGGGACGGGCCGCCGAGGCCGAGGGCCGGGTCGTCGTCCTCGACGACTTCGACATGAACAAGAGCGAGGGCGGCAGCGCCGTCTACGACATCGGCATCGCGGGCGTCGGCTCGCGAGTGCCGCCGCCGGACGGGGCGGACTTCCTGACCACGGGCAACGACATCACGGTCGCCCCGGGGCAGCGGCTGATCGCCGACGGCGGGGTCGTCCGGTACGGCGGCACGGTGACCGGGACCGTGGACGGCGACCTCGTGCACGACCCGGACGCCGCCGATCCCTACCTCGATCTGCGCGACCGGCTCACCGTGGCCAGCCAGTGCTACGCGCGCGTGGACGGCGAACTCCGGACCGCCACCGGCACCGCCGTCAACCAGGGCTACCAGACCGTGTTCACCGGCGACGGCACGTCCGCGATCCAGGTGTTCAACGTGGACTTCGACCTCGCCAGTGCCTCCGGCGGGCAGCAGGGGATCGTCTTCGAGAACATCCCGGACGACGCCACCGTCCTGGTGAACATGCTCGGCTCCGAGCGCACCGTCAACACCTACAGCGGGGGCATCGCCGACGACACCGACCCGCTCAACGCCTACCGCGAGCGTCTGCTGTGGAACTTCCCCGACGCCACCACGGCGAACTTCGTCGGCACGGGCCAGTTCCAGGGCAGCGTGCTGGTCGGACCGCAGAACTCCATGTCCACGGTGTCGCTGCCCGGCATCAACGGGCGTTTCTTCAGCGGCGGTTCCATCACCCACACCAGCGAGCAGTCGGGCGTCGAGTTCCACGCCTACCCGTTCGACGGCGACCTCCCGGACTGCGGTGACACACCGCCCGGCCCGGGCCCCGACCCCGTGACGGGTGAGGTGCGGGTCGAGAAGACGGACGCGGAGACCGGGGACGCGCTGGCCGGGGCGGAGTTCGAGCTGTGGGAGGAGACCAACGGGGTCGACGGTCTCCAGACCGGCGGGGCGAGCCCGGACTCGCAGGTGGGTGACGTCTGCACGACGGACACCGACGGCGTGTGCGCGCAGACCGTGGCGACCGGTACGTACTACTGGCGTGAGACGGCCGTGCCCGACGGCTACGAGCTGCCCGACCCCAACGTCTTCGGCCCGCTCGAGCTGACGGAGGACAACGCCGCCGGCGGGGTGCGGGTCGAGGCGCGGAACACCCCCGAGGACGAGCCCGGTCCGGTGACGGGGCAGGTGCAGGTCATCAAGACCGACGCCGAGAGCGGCGACGCGCTGGCCGGGGCGGAGTTCGAGCTGTGGGAGGAGACCAACGGGGTCGACGGTCTCCAGACCGGCGGGGCGAACCCGGACTCGCAGGTGGGTGACGTCTGCACGACGGACACCGACGGCGAGTGCACCCGGACGGTGGCGACCGGTACGTACTACTGGCGCGAGACGGCCGCGCCCGACGGCTACGAACTGCCCGACCCCAACGTCTTCGGCCCACTGGTCCTGACGGACGACAACGCCGCGGGCGGCGTGCGGGTCGAGGCCGAGAACACCGCCGGTGACGAGCCCGGCCCCGAGACCGGGCAGGTGCGGATCCGGAAGATCGACGCCGAGTCGGGCGCCGTGCTGCCGGGAGCGGTCTTCGAGCTGTGGGAGGAGACCAACGGGGTCGACGGCCTCCAGACCGACGGTGCCGCCCCCGACACCCGGATCGGCGGCGACTGCGTGACCGGTGCCCTGGGGCGGTGCGCGCGGACGGTGGAGGCCGGCACGTACTACTGGCGTGAGACGGCCGCGCCCGACGGCTACGAGTTGCCCGACCCGAACGTCTTCGGCCCGCTGGTGCTGACCGCGGGGAACCTGGAGGACGGGGTGCAGATCGAGGCGGAGAACACCGTCGAGGACGAGCCCGGCCCGCCCGGACCCGACGACGAGGGGTCCGTCGAGGTGGAGAAGACCGACGCGGGGAACGGCGAGCCCCTCGCCGGCGCGGAGTTCGAGCTGTGGGAGGAGACCAACGGGCTGGCCGGTCTCCAGACCTCCGGCGACAACACCGACACCCTGACCGGTGACTGCACCACCGACGCTTCCGGCGGCTGTGTCTTCGAGGACCTCGAACCCGGGTCGTACTACCTGCGGGAGACCGTTGTGCCCGAGGGGTACGAGCTGCCCGCGGACCCGGTGACCGGCCCGATCAGGGTGACCGAGGCGAACGCCGAGGACGGTGTCACCGTGCGGATCGACAACGAGCGCGAGGGCGACGACGGCGGCGACGACGGCCACGGCGGCTACGGCGACGACGGAGATCACGGGGGTGACGACGGGCACGACGGCGGCTACGGCAACGGCTCCGATTACGGAACCAAGTAGCGGCGCGACCCGGACGCACACCACGCCGGTCGCGGGGATTCCACCCTGCGGCCGGCGTTCGCGCGTTCACCCGTGCCCGCCGTCACGCCAGCAGCGCGGCGAGCCGGCGCCAGCCCTCCCTCGGGAGGCGGGACATGTCGTCCTCCACCAGCTGGAGGGCGACATGATCGGCGCCCGCCGTGCGGAAGGCGTCGACGCGGGCGCGGATCGTCGAGTCGTCGCCCCAGGCGAAGACCGCGTCGACGAGGCGGTCGCTGCCGCCGCCGGTGACGTCGGCGTCCGTGAAGCCGAGGTTCAGCAGGTTCTTCGTGTAGTTCGGCAGCTTCAGGTACATGGCGAGGTAGGCGCGGGCCGTCGCACGGGCCCGGGACGGGTCGGCGTCGAGGACGACCTTCAGCTCCGGGGCCAGCAGCGGGCCCGCGCCGAGCCGCTCGCGGGCCCGCGCGGTGTGCTCCGGCGTCACCAGGTACGGGATCGCGCCCGCCGCCCGGTCCCGGGACAGGTCCAGCATCTTCGGGCCGAGCGCGGCCAGCACTCGGTGGCCGGAGCGCATCCCGGCCCGGTCCAGCTCGTCCAGGTAGCCGACCATCGTCGAGTACGGACGGCGGTACCCCTGCGCGAGCGGGCCGTGGCTCACGCCGAGACCGAGCACGAAGCGGCCCGGGTGGGACACCTCCAGCTCGGCGAAGCCCGCCGCGGCCTCGGACGCCTTGTGCTCCCAGATGCTCTGGATGCTGGTGCCGACCACGATCCGCGAGGTCGCCCGGATCAGCGGGGCGGCGTTCCGGGCGGCACTGTTGCCGCCGAGCCATACGGCGCCGTAGCCGAGCTGCTCCAACTCGGCGGCCGCCTCGGCGCGTTCGGCCGCGCCCTCCGGGTCCTCGGCGCGCAGTTGCCCGCTCCAGACGCCGTACGGTCCGACCGATTCCTTCAGCGAAGCCGTCGCCTCGTTCATCGCTTGCGATCCCTCCGGTGGGCACCGTGATCAACCTGCGTGTCTGCCTGCCAACCACGAGTACCCACCGGGGATTCCCCGGCCACGCCGCCCGGGGCCGCTCGGGCTACTCGCCGAGGAAACGCTCCAGCGCCTCGACGACCAGCCGGTGGTCCTCCACCTGCGGCAGCCCGGAGACCGTCACCGCGCCGACCACGCCGACCTCGGCGACGGTGACCGGGAAGGAGCCGCCGTGCGCCGCGTACGTGTCCGGGTCGAGCCGCGAGGACTCCTCGAACGTCGTGCCCTTGGCCCGGAAACGGGAGCCGACCAGGTACGACGCCGAGCCGTACCGCTCCACGACGCGGCGCTTGCGGGCGATCCAGGCGTCGTTGTCGGGGGTCGAGCCGGGCAGCGCGGCGTGGAAGAGCTGCTGTCCGGCGCGGTGGATGTCGATGGCGACCGGGGCCTCGCGCTCCCGGGCCAGCTCGACGAGCAGGGAGCCCAGCGCCCACGCGTCGTCGTGCGTGAACCGGCGGAAGACCAGGCGGCGCTCCTGCTCCTCCAGCTCCGCCACGGTGGGCGTCGCGGGGGTCGTGCTCACGGGGTCGCTCACAGGGACACCACCACTCCGTCGCGGGCGGACCGGCGGGCCGCCTCCAGTACGTCCAGGGCGGCGGCCGCCTCCCGTGCGTCCACCGGGTTCGGGCCGCCCGCGCGCAGGGCCCTCGCCACCGCCGCGTAGTACGCGGGGTAGTCGCCCGCGACGGTCGCCGTCACCTGTCCGCCGCCGGTCAGCGGCGACTCCCCGGCGCCGACGCGGCCCCAGAGCGACTCGTCCTCCTCGCCCCAGCCGGGGCCCGGCCGCTTGCCCTCGCGCAGCGCCGCCTCCTGCGGGTCGAGGCCGTGCTTGACGTAGCCCGCCTTCGAGCCGAGCACCCGGAAGCGGGGGCCGAGCTGGGCGGCGGTGGAGGAGACGTACAGGTGGGAGCGGACGCCGTTCGCGTGCGTGAGCGCGAGGAACGTGTCGTCGTCCGCCTCCGCGCCCGCCCGCCGGACCACGGACTCGGCGTACACGTGCGTGACCGGGCCGAAGAGGACGAGGGCCTGGTCGACGACGTGGCTGCCGAGGTCGTACAGGAGCCCGCCGATCTCCGCCGGGTCGCCGGACTCGCGCCAGCCGCCCTTCGGCTTCGGCCGCCAGCGCTCGAAACGGGACTCGAAGCGCCACACGTCGCCCAGCGCGTCCTCGGCGAGCAGCCCGCGCAGGGTGAGGAAGTCGTTGTCCCAGCGGCGGTTCTGGAAGACGGAGAGGAGCAGGTCGCGCTCCTCGGCCAGCGCCGCCAGCCCGCGCGCCTCGGCCGCCGTGCCCGCGACCGGCTTGTCCACCACGACCGGCAGACCGGCCTCCAGGGCCCGCGTCGCGAGCGGCACGTGCGTCTTGTTCGGGGACGCGACGACGACCAGGTCCAGCTCGCCGGCCCGGTCGAACAGCTCGTCGGGCGTGGCGACGGTGCGCACGTCCGGGAACTCGGCGCGGGCCTGCTGCTGCCGCTCCGGGTTCGAGGTGACGACCGTGTCCAGGGCCAGGCCCTCGGTGGCGGCGATCAGCGGGGCGTGGAAGACGGAACCCGCGAGGCCGTAGCCGACGAGACCGACGCGCAGAGGGGGATTGCCGGAAGGAGTACCAGTCATGCGTCCCACTTTCGCAACGGTGTTGCCAAAGTGCAAGCGCCGGGGACAATGGGGGCGTGAACAGGAGCGACGGCGGAGGAAAGGGAACCGGCGGCGGTGTGCGGGGCGCGGCGGGCGGCGCCAACCTGCTCGCCCTGCGCAGCCACAACACCGCCCTGGTGCTCGACCTGCTGCGCACCGCCGGTACCGAGGGCATCAGCCGGCTGGAGCTCGCCGAGCGCACCGGGCTCACCCCGCAGGCGGTCAGCAAGATCACCGCTCGGCTCCGGGGCGAGGGCCTCGCCACCGAGGCCGGACGCCGCGCGTCCACCGGCGGCAAGCCGCGCACGGTGCTGCGCCTGGTGCCCGGGGCCGGTCACGCCCTCGGCGTCCACCTGGACCGCGACGAGCTGCGGGCGGTGCTGGTCGACCTCGACGGCACCGTGGTGGCGGAGCGGCGCGCTCCGCTGGACCTGGGCGCGGGGGCGGAGACCGTGCTGGCAGGGGTGGCGCGGTCGGCGGAGGAACTTGCGACGGA
Source organism: Streptomyces coelicoflavus (assembly GCF_003112555.1). Taxonomy (GTDB): domain Bacteria; phylum Actinomycetota; class Actinomycetes; order Streptomycetales; family Streptomycetaceae; genus Streptomyces; species Streptomyces coelicoflavus. The sequence continues at coordinate 122,298 of NZ_BEWB01000002.1, forward strand.
GGCGCTGCGGTCGCCGGGGGCGGAGGGTCTGCTACCGCCCGGTGCCGGCGGTCTGCGAGCAGCGGCTGCGGGTGGTCTGCGAGCGGCGGCTGCGGACGGACCCGGCTCGCCCACCGAGGACGCCCTGCGGACTCCCGCGGCGGAGGGGCCGGGGGCGTCGGCCTCGAAGGAGCAGGCCCGGGGGGTGCGGGTCCCGGGGGAGCAGGTGGCGGGCGAGCGGGTCCCGGGGGGACGGGCTTCGGGGGAGGGGCGGGAGTCTCCCGTCGCGGAGGGGGCGCGGTCGGCGGGCGGTGCCCTCGGTGCCGTGCCCACCCTCCTCGGGCTCGGTGTCGCCCTTCCCGGGCCGCTCGACCACGGTCGGGGTGTGCTGCACCGGGTCACCGGCTTTCCGGAGTGGGACGGCTATCCGCTGCGGGACGCGCTGGAGCGGCGGCTGGGCGTGCCGGTGGTCGTCGACAAGGACACCAACGCGGCGGCGCTCGGCCTCGCCGTCCGAGACGGGGGAGGCGGAGGCGGCGCGGGCGGCTCCTTCGCCTACCTGCACCTCGGTACGGGCCTCGGCGCCGGTCTCGTCTTCGGCGGCGGCGTGCACCGGGGCGCCAGGACCGGCGCCGGGGAGTTCGGGCACCAGGTCCTCCAGCTCGACGGGCCGCCCTGCACCTGCGGCGCCCGGGGCTGCGTGGAGGCCCTGTGCCTCGCCGCCGTCGCCCGCGGCGACCTCGCGGAGGCGGCGAGGGTGCTCGGCACGGGCGCCGCCAACCTCGCCGCACTGCTGGACATCGACCAGGTGCTGCTGGGCGGCCGTACCGTCGCCGCCGCGCCCGAGGCCTTCGTCCACGGCGTCGCCGCGGTCCTCGACGCCCGCGCCCGGCGCGAGGGCGGCCACGACGGCGCCGTACCGGTGCGGCTCGCGCCGGGCGGGACGCGGGCGGTCGCGGAGGGCGCGGCCCAACTGCTGCTGGCACCGCTGTTCGGCCGGGGGGACGGCGGCTGACCGCTGCCCCTCCGGCACCGGCGCCCCACCGCCGAGCCCGGCACCGGAGCCCACCGCCGAGCCCGCCCCCGGCGCCCCACCCGCCGAGCCACCCAGCACAGGTGCCCCACCCGCCGAGCCCGCCTTCGGCGTCCTACCTGCCGCCCCCCCCCCGGCACTGGCGCCCCACCCGCCGAGCCACCCAGCACAGGTGCCCCACCCGCCGAGCCCGCCTTCGGCGTCCCACCTGCCGCCCCCCCGGGCACTGGCGCCCCACCCGCCGAGCCACCCAGCACAGACGCCCCACCCGCCGAGCCCGCCTTCGGCGTCCCACCTGCCCCCCCGGCACAGGCGCCCCACCCGCCGAACCTCCCGGCATCGGCGCCCCACCCGCCGAGCCCCCCAGCACCGGCCCCCCACCGCCGAGCCCGTCCCCGCGCCCCCGGCATACCCCGCCGTCACCGGGCGGGCCGTCGGCCCGGTCTCCTCGCCGTCGCCCTGGGCGGTCGCGGCCCCGGTCCCTCGGCGCCGCGCCGCCGGGGTCGCCTCTGTCGTCGCCGGGGCGACTGCCGTTCTCCCCGCCCGTTCTCCCCGCCGCCGCCCCGGCCTCGTCGCAGCCTCGCCGGTCCCCGAGGGGCGGCGCCACCCGCGTCTGCGAACATCCCTGCGTGGACTATCCGAACGACCAGGCCCCGGGCGCCCCCGTCCGCTCCGGGATTCCCGAGCACGGACGCGTGCCGAAGTACTACGCCGTCAAGGCGCGGATCGACCGTCTCGTCGGTGAGCTGGGGGAGGGCAGCGCCATCCCCACCGAGCGGGACCTGTCCGAGCGCTACGAGGTCGCCCGCGAGACCGTGCGGCAGGCACTGCGAGAACTCGTGCTGGAGGGCAAGCTGCGGCGGCAGGGGCGCGGCACCGTGGTCGCCGGTCCGAAGCTGGCGCAGCCGTTGTCCCTGGCCAGTTACACCGAGGGCGTCCGGCGCCAGGGGCGTACCCCCGGCCGTGCGCTCGTCACCCTCGACCGCTTCCCGTGTCCCGAACCGCTCGCCGCCGAGACCGGCCTCACGCGCGGGGAGCCCGTCTGGCACCTGGAGCGCGTGCTGCTCGCCGACGACGAGCGGGTCGGGCTGGAGAGCACCTACGTCGCCGTGGCCCGCATTCCCGACCTCGACACCGCCTTCGACCCCGACTCGTCCTTCTATGCCCACCTCGCCGAGCAGGGCATCGCCTTCGGGGACGCCGACGAACGCATCGAGACCGTGCTCGCCACCCCGCGCGAGGCCCTGCTCATCGGCACCCCGCCGGCCCTCCCGATGCTGCTCATCCACCGCGTCTCCCGGGACACGGAGGGCCGCCCGCTGGAGCGGGTGCGCACGCTCTACCGGGGCGACCGCTTCTCCTTCACGACGCGTCTGCGCGGCTAGGACGGCTGGAAAACGCCCCTCACTCCCGACTCTGGATCGTAACGAAAAGATAACGGGTCTAGCCCAAACGTGATGACCAGTTCACGCTCTCGTTGTCAGCCGGATTCCTCCGGTTCCCCGATGCCAAGGAGCGTGGCGGTCGTGAGAGTGATAGTCGTCGGAGCCGGCGTGGTGGGAACCATGCACGCCTGGCACGCAGTGAACCGCGGCCACGAGGTCGTACAGATCGAGCGAGAGACCGAGGCCCGCGGCGCCTCCCTGCGCAATTTCGGCCAGATCTGGGTCAGTGGCCGAGCGGGCGGGCAGGAGCTGGAGACCGCGCTGCGGGCCCGGGAGCTGTGGGAGGAGATCGGCGGCCGGATCCCGGCGCTGGGCTTCCGCCCGAACGGCTCCCTGACCCCGCTCCGCGGCGACCTGGAACGCGCCGTCGCCGAGGCGGCCGTCGCCCGCCCGGACGCCGCCGCCCGCGGCCACAAGCTGCTCACCCCTGGCGAGGCCCGCGCCCTGAACCCGGCCCTGCGCGGCGCGTTCGACGCCGCGCTGTACTGCGAGCGCGACGCCGCCGTGGAACCGCGCACCGCACAGCTCGCCCTGCGCTCGGAACTCCGCAGGTCCCCGCGCTACACCTTCCTGCCCGGCCGCGAGGTCCGCGACGTCGTCGGCGAACACGCCGTCCGCGACGACCACGGCGACACCCACTCCGGCGACGTCGTCGTCCTCGCCACCGGCGCCTGGCTCGGCGGCCTGGTGCGCGAACTGGCCGGGCCCGAGCTTCCCGTGCGCCGGGTGCGGCTCCAGATGATGCAGACCGACCCGCTCGGCGAAGCGCTCCCCACCTCGGTCGCCGACGCCGACAGCTTCCGCTACTACCCCGCGTACGGCTCGCCCGCCCTGGACGAGCTGAACGCCCGGCAGCCGCAGCCGGCCACGGCGGCCGCGCACCGGATGCAGCTGCTGATGGTCCAGCGCGCCGACGGCGGCCTGACCATCGGCGACACCCACGAGTACGAGCACCCCTTCGCCTTCGACACCGTCGAGGACCCCTACGAGCACCTCACCGGCGTCGTCGAGTCCCTCCTCGGCCGCCCGCTGCCCCGGATCCGCCGCCGCTGGGCCGGGGTGTACGCGCAGTGCACCGACAAGAGCCGCGTCGTGCACCGGCAGCGGGTGCGCGAGGGCGTGTGGCTGGTCACCGGGCCCGGCGGGCGCGGTATGACCTGCTCACCCGCGATAGCCGAGACCACCGCGAACGAACTGGGCTGGTGAAAGCACCGATGACCCCTCCGACCACCCCCGACATCCGCCTCGTCGTCCTCGACATGGCCGGCACCACCGTCGCCGACGGCGGCCTCGTCGAGCGCGCCTTCGACACCGCCGCCCGCGAACTGGGCGTCGAGCCCGGCACCCCGGACCACGCCGAGAAACTCGCCTACGTCCGCGCCACCATGGGCGAGTCCAAGATCTCCGTCTTCCGGCACCTGTTCGGCGACGAGGACCGCGCCCGGCGGGCCAACACCGCCTTCGAGAAGGCCTACGGCGCCCTCGTCGACGACGGCCTGATCGCTCCCGTCCCCGGCGCCCGCGAGGCCGTCGGGGAACTGGCCGCCGACGGCCGCACCGTCGTCCTCACCACCGGCTTCGCCCGCGTCACCCAGGACGCCGTCCTCGATGCGCTCGGCTGGCGCGACCTGGTGCCGCTCACCCTGTGCCCCGCCGACGCGGGCGGGCGGGGACGCCCGTACCCGGACATGGTGCTGGCGGCCTTCCTGCGCACCGGCGCCGCCGACGCCGTACGGCAGGTCGCCGTCGTCGGCGACACCTCGTACGACGTGCTCAGCGGCGTACGGGCCGGTGCGGGTCTGGTCGCCGGGGTGCGCACCGGAGCCCACGGCGACGACGCCTTCCGCGAGGCGGGCGCCGGTCACGTGCTGGACTCCGTCGCCGGTCTGCCCGCCCTCCTGCGGGGAGCAGCCGGCTGATGAGCACCGCAAGCAGCGGCATCCGCTTCGACTCGGTCACCGTCGCCTACGACGGCAACGTCGTCCTGGACGCCCTCGACCTCACCGTCGGACCGGGCGAGGTCATGGCGCTGCTCGGGCCGTCCGGATCCGGCAAGACCACCGCGCTGCGGGCGGTCGCCGGGTTCGTACGGCCCGCCTCCGGGCGGGTGTTCCTCGGCGACCGCGACGTCACCGGCCTGCCCCCGTACCGGCGCGGCATCGGCATGGTCGTCCAGCAGTACGCCCTGTTCCCGCACATGCGGGTGGCGGACAACGTCGCCTTCGGACTGAAGGCCCGCAAGGTCCCCAAGGCCGAGATCCGCACCCGTGTCGCCGAGGCACTGGACATGACCGGCATGGGCGCCTACGCCCGCCGCCACCCCCGGGAACTGTCCGGCGGCCAGCAGCAGCGCGTCGCCATCGCCCGCGCGCTCGCCATCCGGCCGGACGTCCTGCTCCTCGACGAGCCGCTGTCCGCCCTCGACGCCCAGCTCCGCTCCGGCATGCTCGCCGAACTGGCCCGCCTGCACCGCGAACTGCCCGACGTGTCGATCCTGTACGTCACCCACGACCAGGTCGAGGCGCTCACCCTCGCCGACCGGATCGCCGTGATGGACAAGGCGAAGCTGCGCGCGTGCGGGACGCCGACGGAGTTGTACCGGGCGCCGGCCGACGCGTTCACGGCGTCCTTCGTGGGCGGCGCGAACCTGCTGCCGGTGACCGTCGGCACCGGGGGAGTGTCCTTCGGGGACGCGGAGATCAAGGCCGACACGGGGGGTGTCGCGCGGGGCGCGTCGGCCACCCTGTGCGTGCGCCCGCACCTCGTCGGACTCGGCGACGGCCCCAACCGGCTCACCGGCACCGTGCGGGAGATCCAGTGGCGGGGTTCCACGCACCGGCTCTACGTCGACGTGGGCGGACACCGGGTGATGGCCGACCTGCGCGAGCTCAAGGCTCCGCCGGTGCACGGGGAGTCGGTGAGCCTGCACTTCGCGCCCGAGGACGCGGTGCTGCTGCCCGCGGGGGTGAGCGCCGGTGAGGAGTAGAACGGCACCCCTGTGGGCGTTGCCCCCGGTGGCTCTGCTCGCCCTCGTCTTCCTCTACCCGCTCGCCCTCGTCGTCCAGCAGTCCTTCCGGCCGGACGCCGGCGGCACCTCGGTCCAGCCGTACGCCGACGTCCTCGCCTCGTCGGCGTTCCGCGAGGCGCTGTGGACCACCGTGTGGCTGGCGGTGGCGGCCACCGCCGGCTGCCTGGTGCTCGGCTTCGTCCTCGCACTCGTCATCGCCTTCGTACCCTTCCCCGGGGCCAAGGCGGTGGCCCGCTTCATCGACGTCTTCCTGTCCTTCCCGTCCTTCCTGATCACGCTCGCCCTGCTGTTCGTCTACGGCACGGTCGGCATGGCCAACGGCGCGTGGACCGACCTGACGGGGGCGGAGCAGGGGCCCTTCCAGTTCCTCACCACGCCCTGGGGCGTGCTCCTCGCGGAGATCACGTACTTCACGCCCTTCGTGATGCGCCCGCTGCTCGCCGCCTTCTCGCAGCTCGACACCGGGCAACTGGAGGCCGCCGGTTCGCTGGGCGCCCGTGCGCCGCGCATCGTCCGGCAGATCGTCCTCCCCGAGGCGCTGCCCGCCCTCGCGGCCGGCGGCAGCCTGGTCCTGGTGCTGTGCCTGAACGAGTTCGGCATCGTCCTGTTCACCGGCGCCAAGGGCGTCACGACCCTGCCGACCCTCGTCTACGGCAAGGCGATCCTGGAGTCCGACTACCCGGGCGCCTGTGTGGTCGCCGTCGTCAACGTCCTGATCTCCGTGGGCCTCTACGGCCTCTACCGGGTGGTGAGCCGCCGTGCTGGTGCATAGCCGGGCGGCGAGGTGGGCCGTGTGGGCCCTCTTCCTCGTCCTCTTCCTGCCCCTGTTCGCCCTCCCGCTCCTCGTGGTCCTCGGCGCCTCCTTCGCCACCCACTGGTCCGGCGTGCTGCCCTCCGGCCTCACCACCGCCCACTACGAGGCGGCCACCCGCGGCGAGGCCCTGGAGGCGCTCACCACCAGCCTGGTCACCGCCACCACCGCGAGCCTCCTCGCCCTCGCGACCGGCACCTGGGCCGCCCTCGCCGCGGCGGCGCTGAAGCAGCGGCATCGCAAGGCGCTCGACGCCCTGTTCGTACTGCCCCTCGCCGTGCCCTCGGTCGTCGTGGGCCTCGCGACCCTGGTCGCCTTCTCCCAGCCGCCGATGCTGCTCAACGGCACCCGCTGGATCGTGATCGTCGCGCACTCCGTCCTGGTCACCGCCTTCGCCCACCAGTCCGTGTCCGCCGCCCTCGCCCGCCTCGACCCGGCCTACGAGCAGGCCGCCGCGTCCCTGGGCGCCTCACCGGCGTACGTCCTGTGGCGGGTGAAGCTGCCCCTGCTGCTGCCGTCCCTGACCGCCGCCGCCGGGCTCTGCTTCGCCCTGTCCATGGGCGAGCTGAGCGCCACCATGATGCTCTACCCGCCCGACTGGACCCCGCTGCCCGTCCTGATCTACGCGGCCACCGACCGCGGCGCCCTGTTCACCGGCTCCGCCGTCGCCGTGGTCCTCATGACCGCCACCCTGCTGGTGCTGCTCGCCGTCTCCCGGATCCGCACCAGAGCCTCCTACCGCTGAACCAGCCGCCCCGACCCCGCAAGGAGTTCACCTCGCCATGCCCAGCAACGCCCTCAAGCCGCTCACCGCCCTCACCGCCGTCGCCGCCCTCGCCGTCCCGCTCACCGCCTGCTCCGGCACCTCCGCCGCCTCCGACGAGAACGTCGTCACCGTCTACAGCGCCGACGGCCTCAAGGGCGAGAACGGCGACGGCTGGTACGACCAGGTGTTCAAGGACTTCGAGAAGGAGACCGGCATCAAGGTCGAGTACGTCGAGGGCGGCTCCGGCGAGATGGTGCAGCGCACCGTCCGCGAGAAGCGCAATCCGCAGGCCGACGTCCTCGTCACCCTCCCGCCCTTCATCCAGCAGGCCGACACCAAGGGCCTGCTCCAGAAGTACGCACCCAAGGGCGCCGACCGCGTCAGCGGCGCCGACAAGGCAGCGAACGGCACCTGGACCGCCGTCGTCAACAACTACTTCGGCTTCGTCCACAACACGAAGGAGCTGGAGCAGGCCCCCACCACCTGGGAGGACCTGCTCGACCCGAAGTACCGGAACAAGCTCCAGTACTCCACCCCCGGCATCGCCGGCGACGGTACCGCCGTCCTCATCAAGGCCATGCACGACTTCGGCGGCGAGAAGCCCGCCATGGAGTACCTGGAGAAGCTCCAGGCCAACAACGTCGGCCCGTCCGCCTCCACCGGCAAGCTCGCCCCCAAGGTCGACAAGGGCGAACTCCTCGTCGCCAACGGCGACGTCCAGATGAACTACGCCCAGTCCAAGTCCATGCCGAACCTCGGCATCTGGTTCCCGGCCCGCGACGGCGGAAAGCCCACCACCTTCGCCCTGCCCTACGCGGCCGGACTCGTCACCGACGCCCCGCACACCGAGAACGGGAAGAAGCTCCTCGACCACCTGCTGAGCCAGGAGGCGCAGCGGCAGGTCAGCGAGATCGGTGGCGGCTTCGCGGCCCGTGAGGACGTCAAGGCCACCGACGCCAACGCCATCGCCCTCACCAAGCTGATGGACGGCGTGGAGGTCTTCGAGCCCGACTGGAACGACATCGAGGAGAACCTGACCTCCTACATCGACGCCTGGAAGGAAGCCACCGGAAGCTGAGACGGCCGTTCCCACAAGATCCCGCACTGTCTAGGCTGGGGCGCACGCAGGACCGCGCAGGCAGGAGACCCGCACATGGCAGACCGCAAGCCCATCGAGTCGTGGCTCACCGACATGGACGGGGTCCTCATCCACGAAGGGGTGCCGATCCCCGGCGCCGACGCCTTCATCAAGAGGCTCCGCGACTCCGGCAAGCCCTTCCTGGTCCTGACCAACAACTCGATCTACACCCCGCGCGACCTGCACGCCCGGCTGCGCCGCATGGGGCTGGAAGTGCCGATCGAGTCCATCTGGACCTCGGCGCTGGCCACCGCCCAGTTCCTGGAGGACCAGCGGCCCGGCGGCTCGGCGTACGTCATCGGCGAGGCCGGGCTGACCACGGCCCTGCACGACATCGGCTACATCCTCACCGACCACGACCCCGACTACGTGGTCCTCGGCGAGACCCGCACCTACTCCTTCGAGGCCATGACGAAGGCGGTCCGGCTGATCAACGCGGGCGCCCGCTTCATCTGCACCAACCCCGACGAGACCGGCCCGTCCGCCGAGGGGCCGCTCCCGGCGACCGGCGCGGTGGCCGCGCTGATCACCAAGGCGACCGGCAAGCAGCCGTACTTCGCGGGCAAGCCCAACCCGCTGATGATGCGCACCGGCCTCAACGCGATCGGCGCGCACTCCGAGACCAGCGCGATGATCGGCGACCGCATGGACACCGACGTGCTGGCCGGCATGGAGGCCGGGATGCAGACCTTCCTCGTCCTCACCGGCCTCACCCGGCCCGAGCAGGTCGAGGACTTCCCGTACCGCCCGTCGCAGGTGGTCGACTCGATCGCGGACCTCGTCGAACGGGTCTGAAACGCGGACCTCTCCGAGTGACCCGAACGGAGTAGTCCGGCCCCCTCGCGGGATGCGGGTACGGGACCCGCGGGGGAGCCTCCAGGTAACTGGAGGTACACGATGGGCTCACTGAAAGTCACTCTCTGTGCGGGAGCCGCGCTGGCCACCGCGCTGTGCGCACCGGCGGCCTACACCTACGCGGCGGACGGCGGCGGCGTCTCCGTGTCCCCGTCCTCGCCCGCCCCCGGCACCGACGTCACGCTCCGGGTGCCCGACTGCACCGAGAAGACGGCCGTCGCCGTGTCCGCGGCGTTCGAATCGGACGTCCGGCTCAGCCTGGCCGCCGGGGACGGTGTCCTCGTCGGCTCCAGCCAGGTCCGCACCAGCGTGCGGGCCGGTGCGTACGCCGTGCAGGTCAAGTGCGGCGACCAGGCGCACAAGGGCACCATCACCGTCCACGACGGGCGGCGCCCGTCCACCCACGCCTCACCCGTCGCCCCGGTCGACGCGGGCGGCGGCGGCACCGCGGAGCTGGCCGCGTCGGACGCCGGGGCCGGGGCGCGCGTCGATCCCCCCGGCACGGCGCACACCGTGACCGGCCTGGTGCTCGCGGGCATCGCCGCCGTCGCCGTCGCGCTGCGCAGCGTCCGCAGCCGGAGCCGCGGGACGGACTGACCATGTCCGGACAGGACGCCCGGGACACCGCCCCGGCAGCCGCACCCGGCGCCGCCGCCTCCGGTGGCCGTCTGGTGACCGGCATCGCCTGGGTGGTGCTGCTCCTCGGGCTGTGGCTGTGGGGCCGCGAGGCCACCGACGTGCGCGAGGGCGTCTCCCGGCCGGCCACCGGCGACATGGCGGCCGCCGGCCGGCCCCCCGACGTCCCGCTGCCCCCGGCCCACGCACCCCTCGGCGAGGCCCGGCCGCAGCGGCTCGAGGTGCCCGAACTCGGCATCGAGGCCCCCGTCGTCGCCCGCGGCCTCGACGCCGAGGGCGCGATCGAACCACCGCCCTTCGACCAGCCCGGCTCCGTCGGCTGGTACGCGGCCGGCGTCACCCCGGGAGCGGCCGGGACCGCCCTGATGGTCGGTCACGTCGACACCGAGACCCGGCCCGCCGTCTTCTACGAACTCAGCACCCTGGAACCCGGCGAGACGATCCGCGTGGTCCGCGACGGCGAGGGGACCGCCGAGTTCACGGTCGACGACGTCCAGGTCCTCACCCGCGACGGCTTCGACGCCCAGCAGGCCTTCGGACCCCGCGACACGAGCCGCTCCGAGCTGCGCCTCATCACCTGCGGCGGCACCTTCGACCGCGCCACCGACAGCTACACGGCCAACGTCGTCGTCTCCGCCTACCTGACCGGAACCGCCCCGTAGCACAGCCCCGGTCCCGGCGTCCGGGAACCGCGTGGGCGGCGGAGGCGTATGTCAGGATTGAGCCTCGGAACAGTGCACCCAGGGGGGTTGGATGTACGGCAGCAAGCCGGCCGGAAACATGTCCAGGAGGCGGGCTGCGTCGGCGGCGGTGCTCGGGGCGGCGGCACTGCTGCTCGCGGGCTGCTCCTCGTCCGGGGACGGTGACGGGGACGGCAAGGGCGCGGGTGCCGGGATCACGCAGCAGCCCAAGGAGGCCGACCCGTTCTGGGTCAACCCCGACGGCACCGCGGCCCGGCAGGTGGCCTCCCTCACCGAGGACGGCAAGAAGGACCAGGCCGAACAGATCCGCAGGATCGCCCAGCAGCCGACCGGCGAGTGGATCAGCCCGGAGAACCCCGAGGAGCAGGCCCGCGGCTTCACCGAGGCCGCCGACGAGGCCGGCCGCACCGCGCTGCTCGTCCTCTACAACATCCCGCACCGCGACTGCGGCCAGTACTCCGGGGGCGGCGCCGCGGACGGCAACGCCTACCGCTCCTTCGTGGACGGCGTCGCCAAGGGCATCGGCGACCGTGCCGCCACCGTCGTGCTCGAACCGGACGCCGTGCTCCACCTCGTCGACGGCTGCACCCCGCAGGAGTTCCACGAGGAGCGCTACGACCTCCTCAAGGGCGCGATCGAGAAGCTCACCGCCCTGAAGAACACCAAGGTGTACCTGGACGCGGGCAACGCCGGCTGGGGCCACCCCGACCAGATCTTCGAGCCCCTGAAGCGGGCCGGCATCGACCGGGCCGACGGCTTCGCGGTCAACGTCTCGAACTTCTACACCACCGAGGACTCCCTCGCCTACGGCAAGCAGCTCTCCGCCAAGGTGGGCGGCAAGCACTTCGTCATCGACACCAGCCGCAACGGCAACGGCCCCTACACCGAGGGCGCCCCGGACGAACGCTGGTGCAACCCCCCGGGCCGGGCCCTCGGCGAAACCCCGACGACGAAGACGTCGGACCCCCTCGTGGACGCCTACCTGTGGGTCAAGCGCCCCGGGGAGTCCGACGGCGAGTGCAAGGGCGGCCCGAAGGCGGGGGAGTGGTACCCCGAGTACGCCCTGAAACTGGCGAAAGGATAAGCGCCCCGGGGGCGCGGGGCCGTGACCTGTGCGGCTGCCGCCGCGTGCGCGCGACCAGCCACCACGTTCCCCGCGCCCGAAGGCACCACCCGCGGGAGCGCTACGGGATCCGCACCCACTCCGCCTTGGAAGGCGTCCCCTCCCCGTCCGTCACGAACAGCATGTACCACCCCGACGGAACCACGTTCTTACTGCTCGGCACCGTCACCGTCAGCTTGTCCCCGTCCGCCTCGAAGTCCAGCGCGACGGACCGCTGGTCCACGTCCGTGACGTGGGTCGACGCGCTCGGCCGGATCAGCCGCACCTTCTCGACCGTGGACGCCGCCCGCGAGGTGAACGTGCCCGACTCGCCGCGCTCGATGGTCTGCGGGCCACCCGCCAGGTCGGGACGCGAGTCCCGGTACAGATAGGGCGGCGTGTAGATCTCGATGCGCTGCTCGAACTTGCCCGGCTTGGTGTTGGCCTTGTCGGCGTAGAGCGAGTCCGAGCCGAAGAACATCAGGCGCCCGTCGGGCAGCAGGATCGAACCGGAGTGGTAGTTGCGGCCCACCAGCGGATCGGCGACCCGCTCGAAGGAGTTCGTGCCGGGGTGGTACAGCCGCGCCTGGAGGATGTTGGAGTCGCTGCGGCCCCGGTAGTCCTCCGAGCCGCCGGAGACCAGCACGCTGTCGTCCGGCAGGACCGAGGCCTGCGGGTAGCGCGTGCCCTTCTCCAGTGACGGCCCGTCCACGAACCTCGGGTCGTCCGCCTTGAGGTCGACGATCCGGGTCTTCTCGCTGGACAGCTTGGACTCGCCGACCCCGCCGCCGCCGATCACCATGTACTTCTCGTCCTGCGCCGGCGGCAGCAGCACCGTGTTCGCCGTCTCCAGCATGTTCGCGTCGCTCATGCCGGGGATCTTGGTGAACTTGTTGGTCTCCACGTCCCAGATGCCCGGGTCGCGGCCCACGTCGTCGGGGCCGTAGCCGGCGTTCGCACCCGAGTAGAAGATCTTGCCGTTCTCCATCAGGAACAGCGCCGGGTAGGTCGGGAACTGGCGGATCTTGTCGGTGTAGGTCCACTCCTTGGTCTTCGGGTCGTAGATCTCGTTCTTGCCCGGGACCAGCTGGCCGATGTCGTCGAGGCCGGAGACGCTGAGGATCTTGCCGTCGCTCAGCGTGGTGAGCGTCGGGTACCAGCGGGCCTCGTGCATCGGGTCGACCTTGATGTACTTCTCGGCGACCGGGTCGAACTCGAAGGCGTCCCGGATGCCCTGGAAGTCCTTCTTGTCGAGGGCGAGCTTCTGCGCGATGCCGTACGTGTTGCGGGCGTCGGCACCCGACAGGCCCTGGACGCGGTAGTTGTCCTCGGTGCCCGTCTCGTACTTGTGGCCGCTCTTCTGCGCCTCGACGTAGATCCGGCCGAGACCCGGGTCGTTGCGCACGAACTTCCCGGTCGCCTTGTCGAAGACCTTCTCGGCGCGGGGCACCAGGACCGGGTCCTTGGACACGAAGGTCTTGTGGTTCTCCTTGCCGGTGAACCTGGTGCCCGCCGGCAGGGTGATCGGCTTGTCCGGGTTCTCGTTGTGGACGACCATCAGGCCGCCGGCCTTGGTGACGTCGCCCTTGAGCTTCTCGTACCGCTTGGTGCCGCCCGCGATCAGCAGATTGCCGTTGGCGAGCTGCGTGTGCCCGGTGCAGAACAGGTCGGACGGTGTCGGCACCTTCTTGATGGTCCCCTTGACGGGGTCCCAGATCCGGGTGTCGTACTGCTTGGCGTCGGAGTTGTCCTGGTTGTTGCCCGACCCGGCGACCAGCAGCACCTTGCCGGTGCGCAGCAGCGCCGCGTGGATGGTGTTCTGCCGGTACTTCTCGGGAAACTCGATGATCTCCCACTTGCCGTTGGCGGCCTTGTACTCCGGCTGATTGATCTTGTACTGGTGGTATTTCTCGGTCCCGAAGCGGTAGAGCCACGGCCCGTTCATCCCGGCCAGCGCGACTACCACCGCCGTACCTATCGCGAAGCGACGGGCGCGGCGGCGGCCGGCACGGTCTTTCATTCCTTACGTCCCCCAAGTCCACCAAGGGCGATCTGCATGGTCTGGTCGTTGCCCCCGTCGGCGGAGGCGGCCCAGCCGGGCGTCTGCTGCGGCGCCTGCTGTCCGTACGGCGCCTGCTGTCCGTACGGCGTCTGCTGCTGCCCGTGGGGCGGGTACGCCGGTCCGGGCGCGGGCTGCTGCGGCGGGACCCGGGGCGCGGGCTCCGCCGCCGCGACCGGCGGTTGCTTCTTCGCCTTCCTCAACTCGTGGCGCCAGGCGAACATCGGCGACGCGGTGATCAGCAGCGCGAACGTGGCCCAGATGATCATCGCGGGGTGCGAGTGGCCGAGGACGAGGCCGGCGGCGATCGAACCGGCGAAGATCACGATGAAGTACCAGTGGTACCGGAAGGTCCCGAACAGCGTGTCCGGGCTGGCCGAGTCGCCCTTCGGGGTGACGACGAACTTGCTCTTGCGGCGCAGCACGGAGTCGATGAGCGCCTTGGCGTACAGCGGCGCCGACAGCGCCGACATGATCATGCCGGCCACGCCGCCGGAGCCCTCGGGCTCGTGCGGGGAGACGTTGTGGCGGCGGTTCCAGACGTACAGGCCGATCTGGAGCGCGGAGGCGTTGCCGTAGAGCATCAGCCAGACCGCCGGGTCGATGTTGACGCCGGATGCGCCGAGGCCCAGGAACAGACAGCAGCTCAGCGCCGCCAGGATCCAGTTCAGGGCCGACATCGGATAGAAGATGATCATCATCGTGTAGTTGAAGAGCTTGCTCGGCGGGAGCGAGTACCAGCCCTTCCAGTACTGCTTGAGGATCGTCTCGTACGTCCCGCGCGACCAGCGCATCTGCTGGGTGAAGAAGTCCGTCCAGGCGTTGGGGCCCTCGCCGACCGCGAGCACGTCCGGGGTGTAGACCGAGCGCCACTTGCGGCCGGTGGCCGGGTTCTTGTGGCGGTGCATCTCGAAGCCGGTCGCCATGTCCTCGGTGATCGAGTCGTACAGGCCGCCGATCTGCTTGAGCGCCCTGATGCGCACCGCGTTGGAGGTGCCCACGAACATCGGCCCGCCGTAGCGGTTGCCGGCGCGCTGGATCAGCGCGTGGAAGAGGAACTGCTGCGACTCGGCGGCCTTGGTGATCGGGTTGTCGTAGTTGCCGTAGACCTGCGGGCCGATGACGAAGCCGACGTCCGGGTCGCGGAAGAAGCCGAGCATCCGCTCCAGGTAGTTCGGCAGCGGCACGTGGTCGGTGTCGACGGAGGCGAAGAAGTCGTAGTCGTCGCCGTGCGCCTCGAGCCAGGCGTTGTAGTTGCCGTGCTTGGTCTTGGCGCGGTGCGGGCCCTTCTTCCGGTTCCACTTCGAGACGCCCTTGCGGGAGAAGTGGTGCACGCCCAGGCGCGCGCACACCTCCTTCACCTCCGGGTCGTCGCCCTCGTCGAGGAGCCAGACGTGCATCAGACCGCGGTGGCGGATCTTCACGGCCGCCTCCAGGGTCTTCGTCACCATTTCCAGCGGCTCCTTGCCGGGCACGAAGGAGGTGAGGAAGGCGACCCTGGTGCCGGTCTCGGGCACCACCGGGACCGGGTCGCGGGCGACCAGGGTGGCGTGCGCGTTCGACAGCACGTTCAGACAGCGGAACAGCTCGATCAGGCCGATCGCCACGAGCATCACGATGTCGAGCGCGGGCAGCCAGGAGAAGGCCGGGTAGTCGCGCTCGGTCCAGTGCTCCGGCTGGAGCAGCCACACCAGCAGCACCACCGACAGCAGCGGGGCGGCGGCCAGCATCAGGGCGACCCGGACGCGGTGCGGCTCCTGCGATATCAGCGAGCGGTACTGCACCCGGTACGGCTTGTTCGGGTCGGGCTGGGTGAGGGGGCCCGCGAGGCGGCTGTAGTGCTCGTAGTCGTACTTCGGCAGCGTCTTCTTTATCCGGCGGAACGAACCGGTGTTCCAGTTCCGGTGCCCGGGCACCCTGAGCTGGGTGGTCTCGGACGGGTCGTGGTCCCGCCCGGCGCCCGTCGGCGTCGACGTCATGAGTCATCCCCCCACACGCGGGTCATGCGTGTTTCGTCGCTTCCTTCGCCCGCTCCGGTCCCCCTCGACCTCGCGAACGCCTCAGTGGTGGGTCACGGTCACCACGGCATGCACACCATATAGACATGGAATGGCGACCCCCGGTTGCATGATGCCCCCCTCGGCATCCCCTCCGCCCCCGGCCCCCAGCCGGACCAGGGTTCTACGGCGTTCGTCATGATCGCAAGACGTCCTGGTACCGAATGCACCGAAGGCCCCTCGTGTGATACGAGAGGCCTTCGACCGTCTGTGCGCCGCCAGGGACTCGAACCCCGGACCCGCTGATTAAGAGTCAGCTGCTCTAACCAACTGAGCTAGCGGCGCCTGCTGACCTGCGCAACTCTACCCGATGCCGACCGGTGCTCCGGACCGCCGCCCGGCGCACCCGGAGCACGGGCGTCGCGGCCGGGTACATCATTCGGACCGTCAACATGCGAGTGACGACGACAGTTGTGAAACTGGCCCACATGTACCGAAGTGCGCCGCCGCGGACATTTTCACCGGGAGTGTGAGGGGAATCGCATGGAGACTCCCGTATTCGAGGAAATCGATCCCGCGAGCGATTGCGAATGTCCCGGCTGCCGTCACTGGCGGCGTGTCCTGCCGCATTCCCCGGCAGGCCGCGCGCTCGCCCATCCGGCGGCGTACCGCACGCTGGTCGTGGCCACCGCCGCCGCTTCCGCGACCGCCGTGTCCGCCCTCGGCGCGGGCCCGGCGGCGGCGCTCCCCGCGGCCGCCCACGCGCCCCACCGGCCGGGCGTTCCCGCCGGGGACGAGCCCGACACCCCGCAGGGGCCCAGGTCGCCGCTGCACGGTTCGACCGGCCGGCCCGCGGCGCCCCCGGCCGGTGCGGAACTGGCCTCCCTCACCCGCACGGAGATCCTCGACCGGGCCAGGACCTGGGTGGCCGCGAAGGTCCCGTACAGCCTGACCGCGTACTGGTCCGACGGTTACCGGCAGGACTGCTCGGGCTTCGTGTCGATGGCCTGGAAACTGCCCGCCAACGAGTGGACCGGAAGCCTCGGCACCGTCGCCGACCGCATCACCAAGGCGGAGCTCCAGCCCGGCGACATCCTGCTGTTCCACAACGCGTCCGACCCGGAGAAGGGCTCCCACGTGGTGATCTTCGGCGGCTGGACGGACGGCACGCGCACCGCCTACACCGCGTACGAGCAGACCCCGCCGCACACCCGCAAGCGGGACACGCCGTACGCCTACTGGAGCGACTCCGCCAAGTACCTGCCGTACCGCTACAAGGGGGTCGCCGCGAGCGGGACGGGCAAGGCCGGCGCCCGGGAGGAACCGGTCCCGGCCGCGGGTCCCGCCTCGCACGGGGTGGCGGGGTACCCCGGGCGCGCCATGTTCCGGCCGGGCGCCGACAACGCGTACGTCACCCGGCTCGGCAGGCAGTTGGTGAGGAAGGGGTTCGGCACGTACTACACGAGGGGACCGGGGCCGCGCTGGGGCGAGGCGGACCGGCGGGGCGTCCAGGCCTTCCAGCGCGCCCAGGGCTGGCGGGGCGGGGCGGCGGACGGCCATCCGGGCCCGGAGACCTGGCGGCGGCTCTTCTCGTGACCGGCGACCAGCAGGTGATCACCCGTTCATGACGCGTCTGGCGCGGAGGCTGGAGCACGCATGAGTACGAACACGACATCCTCGGCCGAACTCTCCACGGAGCCCTCGGCGGAACGTTCCACAGAGCCTTCGGCCGGGACCTCGGCGGCGTCCTCGGCCGGGACCTCGTGCGCGCCCTCGACCGGTGCACCGGCGGCGTCCTCGAAGGCGTCCTCGGCCGGGAGTCCGGCGGAGTCCGCCGGGGGCTGCTCCCGGGCCGTGGCCCCGGACGCCGCCGGGCCCGCGTCGCCGGAGGCCGGTCCGCGGCCCGCCCGGCTCATCCACAACGAGGCCACCACCGAGATCCCCGTCCACCTGCTGTTCCGCGACGACCCCGACCCGGCGCCGGTGCCGCTGCGGCCCGCGGTCGTCGCGCGGCGCCAGGGTCCGGGGGAGCGGCCCGGCGAGCGGCCCGCGGCCCGGCGCCGCGTCAACGCCCGCCCGCGCCCGGTGCCGTCGGTCGACCCGGAACTGACGGAACGTCCGGCGCGGGTGCTGCCCGGCGCCGCGGGGGTGGCCGCCGGTCTGTGCGGGGTGGCCGGGTGCGCGGCCACCTCCTGGTGGGCCGGTCTCGTACCTCCCCTCGCGGCCCAGGCGCTGGGCCTGCCGGCGTCCGCGGGCGCCGGGCTCGGACCCGCGCAGTGGGCGGCGTACGCGGCGGCCGGGGCGCTGGGGATGTTCGGGTTCGGCGGGCTGGCCCGGGGGCGGACCGGGCGGGCCTGGGTGCTCGGTCTCTTCGGCCGCTACCGGGGGACGGTGCGGCGCACGGGCCTGATGTGGGTGAACCCGCTGCTGCTGCGCCGCCGGGTGGACGTGCGGCTGCGGCACTGGCGCAGTGAGCCGATGCCCGCGGCCGACGGCAACGGCGTCGTGCTCAGGGCGGTGACGCTGGTGGTGTGGCGGGTGCGGGACACCGTGCGGGCCACGCTGGGCGTCGAGGACCACGAGACGTATCTGCGCGAGTGCGTGGAGGCGGCGCTGGCCCGGGTCCCGGTGGAGCCGCTCGGCACGGTCCGCAGCTCGGCGGACGTGGCCGGTGACACGCTGACCCGGCTGGTGGCGGCGGACGCGGCGCCGGTCGGCCTGGAGGTGTTCTCGGTGCGGCCGGTCCGGGTGGAGTACGCCCCCGAGGTCGCCGCCGCGATGCACCGGCGCAGGATCGCCGCGCTGGACGCGGCGCAGCGGGCCAGCGTGCTCACCTCGGTCGTGGACTCGGTGGAGGACACGGTGACCCGGCTGACCATGCGGGGGCTGGTCGAACTGGACGACTACGAGCGCAAGGTGCTGGTGAAGGACCTGACGGTGGCGTTCTGCGCGGGGCGGGGGGACACGGGGACCTGACCGGCCGGGGTGCCGGGGTGCCGGGGCGCCGCCCCGGCCCGTGCGGCCGGGCAGCGCGTTCCGTTTTTGGTATGGACATGTTCAACTACCGGCAATAATCTGAACTTGGTCTAGACCTGCACGGCTCACTGAACTTCCCCACACGTCACAGGGAGCAGCAGTATGCGCACAAGGACCAAGTTGTACGCGGCCGCGCTGGGCATGGCGACCACCGGAGCCCTCGTGCTCTCGTCCGGCGGCGCCAGCGGTCACGGCTACACCGACCTGCCCGTCAGCCGGCAGAAGGTGTGCCAGAACGGCACGGTCAGCGGGTGCGGCGCCATCCAGTGGGAGCCGCAGAGCGTCGAGGGCCCCAAGGGCTTCCCCGCCTCCGGTCCGGCCGACGGAAAGATCTGTTCCGCGGGCCACGGGACGTTCGCCGCCCTCGACAGCCCCAAGCAGCCGAACGGCCAGGCGTGGCCGACCACCCGGGTGAACGGCGGACAGAGCTACACCTTCCGCTGGCAGTTCACCGCCCGGCACGCCACGACCGACTTCAAGTACTACGTCACCAAGCCGGGCTGGAACCAGAACCACAACCTGTCCCGGTCCGACCTCAACCTCACGCCGTTCTTCACGGTGCCCTACGGCGGCAAGCAGCCCCCGGCCACCCTCTCCCACAGCGGCACGCTGCCGTCCGGGCTGAGCGGGCACCACGTGATCCTCGCGGTGTGGACGGTCCACGACACGGGCAACGCGTTCTACGCCTGCTCGGACGTCACCTTCTGACCGGGCGCCGCCCGCACGGAACGAGTGAAGGCCCCCCTCGCCGGGCGAGGGGGGCCTTCCGATGTGCGCCGCCAGGGACTCGAACCCCGGACCCGCTGATTAAGAGTCAGCTGCTCTAACCAACTGAGCTAGCGGCGCATGACTCCCGCCGTCCGCTCTCCGCGGCCGGCGACGAGGAAAATACTACCCGGTCCCGGACAGTGCTCGTGACCACCCCAGGGCCGGCTAGATCGCCATGGACAGCAGCACCGGTGCCGCGCTCCGGTTCAGCTCGTCGGCGGCCCGGCGCAGCCGGTGCGCGTGCTCGACCGGGAGCGACAGGGCCAGGCAGCCCACGGCGGTACCGGCGGTGATCGGGACGGCCGCGCAGACCGTGCCCACCGCGTACTCCTGGAGGTCCAGGACCGGCACGGTGGGCGGCTGGGACTCCAGCCGGGACAGCAGCAGCTTGTCGCTGGTGATCGTGCGCGAGGTCAGGCGGGCCATCTTGTGCCGGGCGAGGTGGTCGCGGCGGCCCGCGTGGTCCAGCTGGGTCAGCAGGCTCTTGCCCACGGCGGTCGCGTGCGCCGAGACCCGGAAGTCCACCCACTCGTTCACCTTGGGCGTGGCCGGGCTGTCGGCGTACTGGGTGACGCTGACCTCGCCGTCGACGTACCGGCTGATGTAGACGGCGGCGCCCACCGAGTCGCGCAGCCGGTCCAGGGTGCGCTGGAGCTTCTCGCGCAGCGCCTGCTCCCGGCCGTGGGCCGAGCCCAGGCGGGCCAGTGCCTCCCCGGTGACGTACGTGCCGTCGGCGGTCTGCTCGACGTAGCCCTCACGGCGCAGCATGCGCAGGAGCGGGGTCAGTCGCTCCCGGTCGAGGCCGCTGAGGCGGGCGATCTCGGTGTCGGTGACACCGGAGGTGTGCCGCGTCACCGTCTCCAGGGCGCGCAGGGCGTCCTGGGCCGAGTGGTGCGGCGCGGTCGGCTTGTGCTGCAGCGCCACGGTGGTCTCCCCCTGCGCTAGCTGATGGGCCCCTGCCCCTGTCCCTGCCTGTGCCCCCGGTCCGGACAGCGGATGACGTCCACGATAGCCGCCAAGGTGCCCGATGTGAGGGGGTGTTGGCCCGATTTCAGGGCTCCGAACTGCGGCACTGGCCCGGTGGCATATGTCACAGGAATGCCCCAACGTCCCGACCTCGGACGTTGGGGCAGTCACGGCGCGTGATTACAGGACCGCGCTGAGGAATTCCCGCGTGCGGTCGTGCTCCGGCTCGCTGAAGATCTTCTCCGGCGCGCCGGCCTCGATGACCCGGCCCGAGTCGAACATCAGGACCTGGTCCGAGATGTCCCGGGCGAAGTTCATCTCGTGGGTCACGCAGAGCATGGTGATGTCCGTGGTGCGGGCGATGTCCCGCAGCAGGTCCAGGACGCCCGCGACCAGCTCCGGGTCGAGCGCCGAGGTCACCTCGTCGAGCAGCAGCACCTTCGGGCGCATCGCCAGCGCCCGGGCGATCGCCACCCGCTGCTGCTGGCCGCCGGAGAGCTGGGCCGGCCGGGCGTCGCACTTGTCGGCCAGGCCCACCATGTCGAGCAGACCCTTGGCCCGCTCCACGGCCTCGTCCTTGGACATCCCGAGCACCGTGACCGGCGCCTCGGTGATGTTGCGCAGGACGCTCATGTTCGGGAACAGGTTGAACTGCTGGAACACCATCCCGATCTGCTTGCGGACCTCGCGCCGCTCCTTCTCGGTCGCCGGGAAGAGCTTCTGCCCGTCCACGGTGATCGTGCCCTCGTCGGGCTTGAGGAGCGTCATCAGCAGCCGCAGGATCGTCGTCTTGCCCGACCCGGACGGGCCGATCAGGGTGACGTGCTTGCCGGCGTCGACGGAGAAGTCCAGGTGGTCGAGGACGGTGTTGTCCCCGAACCGCTTGGTGACCTGCTCCAGGCGGATCAGCTCGCCGGAGCTGCGCTCGGGGCTCTTCTCGGGATTGGGGAGAGTGTCAGTGGGCAAGGCGTCGCTCCAGGGCTCGCAGGGCAAGGGAGGCCAGGTAGGAGATGACGATGAAGGCCACGCCGATCACCGTCAGGGGCTCGGTGAACTGGAAGTTCTGCTGCGAGAACAGCCGCGCCTCGCCGAGCATCTCCAGCACCGTGATCGCCATCAGCAGCGGCGTGTCCTTCAGCATGGAGATCACGTAGTTGCCGAGGGCGGGAGCCACCCGGCGGATCGCCTGCGGCAGGATGACCGCCGTCCACGTCCGCCGCATCGGCAGGTTCAGCGCCGTCGCGGCCTCCCACTGGCCGACCGGCACTCCCTCGATGCCGGCCCGGTAGACCTGCATCGTGTACGTCGAGTAGTGCAGCCCGATGGCGACCACACCGGTGGTGAGCGCCGAGAAGGTGATGTTCCACTCGGGCAGCACGTAGAACAGGAAGAACAGCTGCACCAGCAGCGGGGTGTTGCGCACGAACTCGGTGACCACACCGACCGGCCAGGTCACCCAGCGGCTCGGCACCCGCATCAGCAGCGCCCACACCAGACCGAGGCCGAAGGAGACCAGCGAGCCGAGGACCAGGATCTGCAGGGTGACCAGCAGGCCGTCCCAGAAGTGCGGCATGAAGTCGGAGACCGCGCTCCAGTCCCACTTCATCAGACAGCACCTCCCACGTTGGTCGCCTCAGGGCGCTTCAGTTCCACCTCGGGCTTGGGCGTCGGCGCCTTCCCGACGCCCGCCTTCAGCTTCTTCTCCAGACCGCGCATCACCCGCGTGAGCAGGAACGCGATCACGAAGTAGATCAGCAGGATGTACGTGTAGATCTCCGCGCTCTCCTGGAGCGCCAGGCGCACCAGGTTGCCGCTGAAGGCCAGGTCGCCCATGCCCATGATCGAGACCAGGGCGGTGCCCTTGAGCAGCTCGATCAGCAGGTTCGAGAAGGGCGGGATCATCTCCGGCACCGCCTGCGGCAGCAGGATCAGCCTCATCCGCTGCCAGGGCGTGAAGCTGAGGGCGATGCCGCCCTCCTTCTGCGCCGGGTCGACCGCGCCGAGCGCGCCGCGCACGATCTCGGAGCCGTACGCCCCGTAGGTCAGGCCGAGCGCCAGCGTGCCCGCCCACATCGGCACCAGCTGCCAGCCGAAGGCCGGTGGCAGCACGAAGAAGACCCAGAAGATCATCACCAGCGCGGAGGTCCCGCGGAACACCTCGGTGTAGACGCCCGCGAGGAAGCGGACGATCCACAGCCGGTGGCTGCGCGCGATGCCGACCACGAAGGAGACGCCCGCGGCGAGCAGGGCGCTGAAGAAGAGCAGCTGGACCGTGACCCAGACGCCCTGGAGTACGAGTTCCCACAGTCCCGAGGTCATCCGCCGCAGAGCTCCTTCGCGGTCAGATCGGTCATCTCGTTCTTGGTGAAACCGAAGGGCTTGAGGATGCGCAGCAGTTCGCCGCTCTTCTTGAGCTTCTGGAGCTCGACGTTGAAGGCGTCCCGCAGGTTGGTCTCGTCCGGGCGGAAGGCGAAACCGCCGCCGTCGACGTGCGGCTTGCCGTCGATGACCGGGGCGAACGCCTCGGTGGCCTCCGCCTTGCTTGACTTCTTCACCACCTCGCGGACCGTCAGGGCCGTACCCGCGAAGACGTCCACGCGCCCGGACTCGACGGCGTTGAGTCCGGCCACCTGGTCGGGGACGATCAGGATGTCGTCCTCCTTGTACCCGTGCTCCACCGCGTAGGCGATCTCGGCGTAGCCGGTGCCGGTCGCGAACTTGGCCTTCTTCTTGACGACGTCCTCGTAGTTGTGCAGCCCGAGCGGATTGCCCTTGCGCACGATGTACGCGTCGAGCATCTGGTAGTCCGGGTCGGAGAAGATGACCTGCTGGCACCGGTCGGGGTTGATGTACATACCGGCCGCCACGACGTCGAACTGCTGCGAGGCCAGCCCCGGGATCAGGGAGCCGAACTCCGTCGGCACCGGCTGCACCCGGTCCACTCCGAGCCGCTTGAAGATGACCTTCGCCAGCTCCGGCGCCTCACCGGTCAGCTCGCCGTTCTTGTCGATGTACCCGAAGGGGATCTCACCCGCGATGCCGAGCCGGGCGACACCCTGCGCCCGGAGCCTGCCGAGCAGATCACCGCCCTCCACGTCGGATGCGCTGGCCACCCGCGAGCAGCCGGCCGCCCCCAGTGCGCCGAGCGCCGCGACCCCCGCGAGCAGCGACCGGCGGGTGGGCCCGGCTGTCCTGGACCATTGGTCGGATATACCCCATGAAGGGGTTCTGTGTGGTGGAGCCATGGGCGCGCAGCTACCCGAAGGCGGGCGGGTTATGCCGATCTTTTTCAGTCCGATACATCGGCCCGGCGCCCTTGACCGCGGGGCCGCGGGGCACTGCCATGGAGGGCATGGCTGATCGCTACATCGAAGTCTCGCTGGTCAAGCGCGGAATCACCTGCAAGGCCCAACTGCTCGACGACCGGGCCCCGATCACCTGCGCGGCCGTCTGGGACGCGCTCCCTCTCGGCGGCGACGTGTACCACGCCAAATACGCCCGCAACGAGATCTACGCCCTCTTCCCGCCCTTCGCGACATCCGAACCACCACTGGAGAACCCGACGGTAACGCCCATTCCGGGCGACCTGTGCTATTTCGCCTTCGCGGGTGCCGAGTTGGGCACGAAGGCGTACGGCTACGACCGAGAGGTCCGCCCCGGCACCACCCTCGTCGACCTGGCCCTCTTCTACGAGCGCAACAACCTGCTCCTCAACGGCGACGTCGGCTGGGTCCCGGGCACCGTCTGGGGCCGCATCACCGAGGGCCTGGACGAGATGGCCGAGGCCTGCAACGACCTGTGGCGCACGGGAGCGGCGGGGGAGACGCTCAGCTTCCGCCGGGCGGCATAGCCGCGGGCAGCCGTGCCTCCCCCCGTGCCTGAACGGCCCGGGAGGTGCCCCCAGGGCGGCACGGGTGGGCGGTGGGGGCACCTCCCGCTCGAGCGAAGCCGAGAGCGGGGGAGGCACCCGGCCGCCGCCGGTCGGTGCCCCCTGCGCCCACCCCCACGCCGGCCGCTACCCGGCCGGCGTACCCGCACCAGCGGCATACAGCGCATGCGCGGCCCGCAGCACCAGATCGTCCCGATGCCGGGCGGCGACGATCTGCACCCCGATGGGCAGCCCGTCCCCGTCCACCCCCACCGGCACGGTGCCCGCCGGCTGCTGCGTCAGATTGAACGGATACGTGAACGGCGTCCACCCCGTCCACCGCCGGTACCCGGCCCCCTTCGGCACCTCCACCCCCGCCTCGAACGCCGTGACCGGCAACGTCGGCGTCACCAGCAGGTCGTACTCCTGATGGAACACGCCCATCCGCCGCCCCAGCTCCATCCGCACGTCCACCGCCGCCAGATAGTCCAGCGCCGAGTACCGCGCCCCCGCCGCCACGATCTCCCGCAGCCCCGGGTCCAGCAGCTCCCGCTGCCCCGCCCGCAGGTGCTGCACCACCCGCGCCGCCCCGCTGAACCACAGGGTGTGGAAGGCGTCCACCGGGTCCGTGAAGTCCGGGTCGGCCTCCGTCACGTACGCGCCGAGCCCCGCCAGCCGCTCCACCGCACGCCGCACCGCCCCGGCCACCGCGGGACGCACCGCCACCTGCCCGCCCAGCGAGGGCGAGTACGCCACCCGCAGCCCGCGCACCCCGCCCGACAGGGCCTCCGTGTACGCCCCGGGCGCCGGGCCGAGCGCCGACCAGTCCCGGGCGTCCGGGGTGCCGATGACGTCCAG
This sequence comes from Streptomyces coelicoflavus, assembly GCF_003112555.1. Classification (GTDB taxonomy): domain Bacteria; phylum Actinomycetota; class Actinomycetes; order Streptomycetales; family Streptomycetaceae; genus Streptomyces; species Streptomyces coelicoflavus. The sequence continues at coordinate 147,344 of NZ_BEWB01000002.1, forward strand.
CATCAGCGCCGCGTCCGCCGCGTCCCGGGTCATCGGACCGACGTGCGCGAGGGTGCCGAACGCGCTCGCCGGGTACAGCGGCACCCGGCCGTACGTCGGTTTCAGGCCGAAGATGCCGCAGAAGGACGCCGGGATGCGCACACTGCCGCCGCCGTCCGTGCCCAGCGCCAGCGGCCCCGCCCCGAGCGCCACGGCCGCCGCCGCGCCCCCGCTGGAACCGCCCGCGGTGCGGGAGGGATCGTGCGGGTTCCGCGTCACGCCGGACAGGGGCGAGTCCGTCACGCCCTTCCAGCCGAACTCCGGCGTCGTGGTCTTGCCGACGAACACCGCGCCGTGCTCGCGCAGCCGGGCGACGGACGGCGCGTCCTCGTCCCAGGGCCCGTCCGGAGAGACGGCCCGCGAGCCGCGCAGGGTCGGCTGACCGCGGGTCAGCAGGATGTCCTTCACCGTGACCGGCACCCCGTCGAGGCGCCCGCACGGCTCCCCGCGGCGCCACCGCTCCTCGGCCCGCCGGGCCTGGTCCAGCGCCTCCTCACCGGTCAGCCGGACGAAGGCGTTCACCTCCGGCTGGATCCGCTCGGCCCGGTCCAGCACCGCCCGGGTGGCCTCCACGGGGCTGAAAGAACCCTTGCGGTAGCCGTCGACGAGCTGTACGGCGGTCAGCTCGGTGAGGTCGGTCATGCGGCACCCTCCCGCGGGTCGGCGACGTCGGCGACGTCAGTGTCCGGGCACGTATCCACGCTTCTTGTCGACCACGTTGGCCAGCGGTCCGCCCGCCATCCAGCTCTCGAACAACTCCACGAACTGGGCGCCCAGTTCGTCCCGCCAGCCGATCGTGTCCCCGCTCATGTGCGGCGAGACGATCAGCCCCGGCACCTCCCACAGCGCACTGTCCGGGGCCGGCGGCTCGTGGTTCAGCACGTCCAGCGCGGCGCCCGCGATCCGGCGCGCGGTCAGCGCCTCGACCAGGTCTTCCTCGACGACCAGGGGGCCCCGCCCGATGTTCACGAACCGCGCGGAGGGCCGCATGAGCCCGAACCGCCGGGCGTCGAACATGCCGCGCGTGTCGTCGGTCAGCGGCGCCGCGGCCACCACCCAGTCGGCCCCGGCCAGCAGCCGGTCCAGTTCCCCGGTGCCGTGCACGCCGGGGCGCGCGGTGCGGCCGACCAGCGCGGTGGTGACGCCGAGCGCCTCCAGCGTGCTCGCGATCGCCCGGCCGATCGGGCCGGAGCCCACCACACAGGCGCGTGTTCCGGCCACCCGCATCGACTCGCGGTGGAGCCAGGTCCGCTCGCCCTGGAGCCGCAGCGTGGCCGGCAGGTCCTTCGCCATCGCCAGCACGAGCGCGGCGACGTACTCGGCGATCGGCTGGTCGAAGACACCGCGCGCGTTGGTCACGACCGTGTCCGACCCGGCCAGCTCCGGGCACATCAGGTGGTCCACCCCGGCGCTCGCCGTGTGCACCCAGCGCGGACGCGGCCCGCCGCCCGGCCACGCCTCGCGCACCGCGTGCGAGGTGAAGTCCCACACCAGCAGGACGTCGGCGTGCGGCAGCCGCTCGGCCAGCGTCGCCGCGTCGGCGTGCTCGACGCGGACCCGGCCGGTCAGCCGGCCCAGACGGGGGAGCGGCTCGGCGTCCAGGACGAGGAGTGTGGGCGCGGGCCCGGACGCGGGCGTGGGTGAGGGCGCGGACGTGGTCATCGGCGGGCCTGTCTCCGGTCGGCGGAAGCGGGGCGGTTCAGGAGTTGACGGGGGACTCAACCAGCTGTTGACCTGGAGGTGATGCGAGTGGATTGACCACGCTCGCACCGGAACCTACCTTCGTCAACACGGCCGTGCGTAACGGTGCGTTGCCCTCCCCTTCCTCAGTGTGAGGCCGGTGCGTGCCATGGACATCTCCTTTCTCGGCGGACCAGCTCCGCAACGCGGGGTCGGCGTGGTCGCCCCGTTCGACTTCGCACTCGATCGCGAGCTGTGGCGGTGGGTGCCCGACGACGTGTCACTGCACATGACACGGACCCCCTTCGTACCCGTCGAGGTCAGTCTGGACCTCGCCCGGATGGTCAGCGAGCACGAGACCCTCGGCGAGGCGGTCCGCACCCTCAACGCCATCGCGCCGCAGGTCGTCGCCTACGCCTGCACCTCGGGCAGCTTCGTCGGCGGCATCGCCGGGGAACGCGCCATGTGCGAGGCGATGACCTGGGCGGGCGCCGTCCCGTCCGTCACCACCTCCGGCGCACTGCTGGACGCGCTGACCGAGCTGGGCGTACGCCGGGTCGCGCTGGTGACGCCGTACACCGTGTCCGTGACCCGGGCGCTGGAGGCGTACGTCGCCGAGGCGGGCGTCACCATCTCCGGCTGCGCCTTCATGGGGCTGACCCGGCACATCTGGAAGGTCCCGTACCGCGACGTGGCCGACATGGCCCGCCAGGCCGTGCCCACGCCGGGGGCGGCGGACGCCCTGTTCATCTCCTGCACCAACCTCCCCACCTACGACGTCATCCCGCAGCTGGAGGCCGAGCTGCGGATCCCCGTGATCTCGGCCAACCAAGTGACGATGTGGGCGGCACTGCGCCGACTGGGTACCCCTGCGGTGGGGCCGTACCAGGCGCTGACCGATCCGGCCGCCCGCATCGGCCCCGCCGCGACGGCCGCCGCGGGTCCCACGGTGGTGGGACCCGCCGGTCCCGTCGACCCCGCGGTGGCGGGTCCGGTCGGACCCGCGGCGGCGGACCTGCCGGGCGTCGGTGACGTCCCGGACACCGAACAGCAGCAGGAAGGGTGGACATGACAGCACTGGGATTCCTGTACCCGGGCCACTCCGGCGAGGACGACTACCCACGCATCGAGCAGCTCCTGGGCAGCGACATCCGGGTGGACCTGGTGCACACGGACATCGGCGAGGACGCCCACCGGGTGGACGCGCTGCTCGAGATGGGCTCGCCGCGACGCCTCGAGGCGGGCGTGGCCGAGCTGCGGCTGGCCGGTGCCGACGCCGTGGTGTGGGCCTGCACCAGCGGCAGCTTCGTGCACGGCTGGGACGGCGCGCACGAACAGGTGCGCGCCCTGGCCCGGGCGGCGGGTCTGCCGGCCTCCTCCACCTCGTTCGCCTTCGTGCACGCGGCGAAGGAGATCGGGGCGCGGCGGGTCTCGATCGGCGCGACCTACCCGGACGACGTGGCGCGGCTCTTCGCGGACTTCCTCGGCGCAGCCGGCATCGGGGTGTCCGACGTCGTCAGCTCCGGCATCATCACCGCCGCGGAGGTCGGCACCTGGACGGAGGACGAGGTGCTGGCGCTGGCCCGCGCCGCCGACCGCCCGGACGCCGAGGCGGTGTTCCTGCCGGACACGGCCCTGCGCACGGTGGCCCACATCCCGGCCCTGGAGAAGGAACTGGGCAAGCCGGTCCTCACCGCCAACCAGGTCACCGTCTGGGAGGGCCTGCGCCTGGCCGACCGCCGCGTCAACGCGCCGGAGCTGGGCGCACTGTTCACCCGGGAGCCGTTGGTGCAGGTCTGAGAAGGGAGGGGAACGGCGTAGTTCGCTGTGCGAATTACCGGCTCTTTGCGCTGCTAGGCTGGCCGGGTGGTCAAGCATGATGACGGCGGTATCGGCGTGGTCGCCGCGCTGGTGCGGTCCGCGTTCCTGGTGAACGCCGTGTACGCCGAGTCCGGCCGGGAGTTCGGAGTGACGCCTCAGCAGGGGCAGTTGCTGTGCGTCCTGATGGCGCGGCCCTGCGGCATGGGGGAGCTGGGGGCCACGCTGCGGCTGGCCAAGTCGAGCCTCACCGGTCTCGTGGACCGCACGGAGCGCAACGGCCTGGTCCGGCGGGAGCCGGACCCCCGGGACACCCGTGCCGTGCGGGTCGCGCTCACCGAGCGGGGGGACGAGCTCGCGGGAGAGTTCTACGCCGAGACGTGCCGGCGGATCGAGGATCTGCCGGCCGCCCTGGACCCGGCGGACCGGGACATGCTCGCGCACCTGCTGGGCCGGATCGTGCGGGACAACAAGGTGCCCGTGGTCTTCGTCGAGGCGGACGCCTCGAACGGGCCGAGGACGCCGCGCGGAGGATAGGGCCGGGTACCCGCTTCCCGTCTGCCGGATCGACCGGAGTTGCAGTTCGTAGTACGAACTAATAGTGTTCGTGGTGCGAACTAACCTGCCGTGCTGTTCCGTTTCCGTACCTTCACCGGTCGAGCAGAAGGAAGAACCATGTCTCCGGTTCCCGAGCAAAAGGTCCTTTTCGGGTTCGGCGCGCACAGCGGCGTCGGCCAAGCGCCGGAGCTGCTGCGCATGGTCCAGCAGGCCGACCGGGACGGACTCGACACCTTCTCCCTGTCGGACCACCCCTTCTTCGGCGACCGCCTGGACGCCTACGCCGCACTCGGCTTCCTCCTCGGCGGCACCCGGAACATCGCCGGGTTCGCCAACGTCACCAACGTGCCGACCCGGCCCGCCCCCATGCTGGCGCGGACGGTCACCTCCCTGTCGGCCCTGGCCGGCGGACGCGTCGTGCTGGGCATGGGAGCGGGCGGGCTGTGGGACCGGATCTCCGACATGGGCGTGCCTCGGCTGTCACCGGCCGAGGCCGTCGAGGCCTTCGAGGAGGCGATCGTCCTGGTCAAGAAGCTGGCGGGCGGTGGCCCCCCGGTCACCCACCAGGGCCGTCACTACCGGGTGCGGGACATCGAGCCGTCCCCGGTGGCCGCGCCGCCGGTGTGGACCGGGTCGGTCGGCCGCAAGTCCCTGGCAGTCACCGGCCGGGTGGCCGACGGATGGATTCCGGGCCACGCGGCGGACTGGCTCAGCGAGCGCTACCGGACCTCACGACCGGTCATCGACGAAGCGGCGGCGTCCGTCGGCCGCGATCCCGCCGAGGTCCGCACCGTCTTCAACTTCACCGGGCGCATCACCGACCGGCCGCTGCCCGCCCCTCGCGACCAGGACGGGCGCTGGACCGGCGGGTCGGTCGAGCAGTGGGTGGAGGAGCTGACCGGCGCCGTCCTGGAGCACGACGCCTCGGGCTTCACGCTCTTCTCCGCCGACGGCGGAACCCAGGACCTCGTCTCCCTCGGCCGCTGGGCGGGCGACATCGCCCCGGCCGTGCGCGCGGCCGTCGCGAAGGAACGTGGTCGGGGCGGGGAGCAGAAGTAGAAGAACCCCGGTCCGCGTGAGCGGGACCGGGGTTCTCGTCGAGCGCTGGGCAGGCCTTGCACCTGCATTTCCCCACGGGAAGTGGGGCGTCTTTCCTTGGACCACCAACGCATCGCCCGCCGCGGGGGGTTGGCCCCGTGATCAGGCACGATGATCGTACCGCAGGGCCGGCCAGGGTGCACGTCGGTGGCACGGCGCGGTCGCGTACAACCCCGGGCGGGTTTCGTTCGTCTTGATCTTGTCGACCCCGCGCTGCATCTCGGCGCGGGGCGCTTGAGCACAAGGAGAACGACCATGCGCGCCACCGGCGTACGCCGTACCGTCCTGACCGCTTCCGCGGTCGCCCTCACCCTGGCGGTCGCCGCCTGCGGCGGAGGTGACCAGGACGGCGGAAACGGCGGGGACGGCAAGCCCAAGGGCGACGCGGCCGCGAAGCCGGCGGCGAAGGCGCTGACCGCCGCCGAACTGGAGAAGCGGATCGTGGCCACGGCCGACCTCAAGGACCACAAGGTGCAGGAGCCCGGGAAGGACGACGTCTTCGATCCCGCTTCCCTCACCGTCGACCGGGCGGAGTGCGAGCCCGTCGCCCGCGTGCTCTCGGCTCTCCCGGCGGGCGACCCGGCGGCGAGCGCCCAGCGACTCGTCGTCCAGGAGTCCGCGGCGTCCAAGAAGGGGATGCCCTCGATGGAGGAACTCGCGGAGATGACGGAGGAGGAGGCGAAGGAGGCGACCATCGACTCCCTCGACATCACGAAGACGATGACCTCCCTCTGGTCCTACGGCGCCGACGGCGCCGACCAGGCCCTCGGCACGCTGCGGACGGCGGGCGAGAAGTGCGCGAAGGGCTTCGCCATGACGATCGACGGGGAGAAGCAGCAGGTCACCAAGGTCACCGGGGAGAAGCTCACGGCCGGTGAGGACGCCGTCGCCTGGACGGTGGGCACGAAGACGGACGAGGACCCCGTCGAGACCAAGGTCGTCGTCTTCCGGACGGGCACCACGCTCGCCGGGTTCTCCTCCTTCAACATCGCGGCGATCAGCCGCGGTGAGGCGTACGAGCAGCCGACCGCCGTCATCGACGCGCAGGAGGCCAAGCTCGCCCGATGATCCGGGCCCGGCCGGCACGGAAGAACCCCGGTCCGCTTGAGCGGGACCGGGGTTCTCGTCGAGCGCTGGGCAGGCCTTGCACCTGCATTTCCCCACGGGAAGTGGGGCGTCTTTCCTTGGACCACCAACGCACTGCCTGCCGTGGGAGGTTGACCTCCGTGATCAGGCACGATGATCGTACCGCAGCCCCGGGTGGGGTGCACATCGAGCCGCGCTCGTTCATGTACGAGGACGATGACCCATAGTGTGAATGCGCGATGTCTTGCCTGAGGCCTTGTCAGCTCCCGGGCCTACCCCTATTCTCACGCCGAGAAAGCGCTTTCCGCCACGGCGTGTTTGACATGATCACGCCATGGCTTCCGTTCCGGCATGTGAAGGCGAATGGGGAGACCGAGGATGAGACGACCAGTCGCGCTGCGACTCCAAGCGGCACTGGGCACGCTGGCCCTCGCGGCCGCGGCCGGTGTGGTGCTGACGATGCCCGAGACGGCGTCGGCGGCGGCCGGCGGCGCCACCGGCTACGCGACCCAGAACGGCGGCACGACCGGCGGCGCGGGCGGGCAGACCGTGCGCGCCACCACCGGCACGGCGATCCACCAGGCCCTGTGCGGCCGCGCCGACAGCAGCACCCCGATCGTCATCGAGGTCGAGGGCACCATCAACCACGGCAACACCAGCAAGGTGTCGGGCGACAGCTGCAACACCGCCGCCGACAAAATCGAGCTGAAGCAGGTCAGCAACATCACCATCGTCGGGGTCGGCGGCGGTGCCGTCTTCGACCAACTGGGCATCCACATCAGGGAGTCCAGCAACATCATCATCCAGAACGTGACCGTCCGGAACGTCAAGAAGTCCGGTTCGCCCACCTCCAACGGCGGCGACGCCATCGGCATGGAGAGCGACGTCCGCAACGTCTGGGTCGACCACTCCACCCTGGAGGCCTCGGGCGGCGAGTCGGAGGGCTACGACGGCCTCTTCGACATGAAGGACAACACCCAGTACGTCACCCTGTCCTACAGCGTCCTGCGCAACTCCGGCCGCGGCGGGCTCATCGGCTCCAGCGAGAGCGACCGCTCCAACGGCTACGTCACCTTCCACCACAACCTGTACGAGAACATCGACTCCCGCGCGCCCCTCCTGCGCGGCGGCGTCGCCCACATGTACAACAACCACTACGTGAGCCTGAACAAGTCCGGGATCAACTCCCGGGCGGGCGCCAAGGCCAAGGTCGACAACAACTACTTCGAGGACTCCAAGGACGTCCTCGGCACCTTCTACACCGACGAGGCCGGCTCCTGGCAGGTCGGCGGCAACATCTTCGACAACGTGACCTGGTCCGAGCCCGGCGGCGACAACAACCCGGCCGGCCCCGACCCGCAGTCCAACACCACGGTGTCCATCCCGTACTCCTACACCCTCGACGACGCCTCCTGCGTGCCGTCCGTCGTGAGCGGTACGGCGGGCGCGAACAAGGGCCTGAAGGTGTCGGACGGCAGCTGCACACCGCAGAGCCCGGACCCGACCGACCCCACGGATCCGGACCCGACCGACCCGGACCCGACCGATCCGCCGAGCGGGACCAACCTCAGCATCGGGGCCGGCTCCGACGGCTCGTCCAAGGCGAGCGGCACCAGCTACGGCAACGTCCGCGACGGTGACCTCGGCACGTACTGGTCCCCGGCCGGTACGACCGGCTCCGTCTCCGTCAAGTGGTCCTCCGCCCGGACCGTCGCCAAGATCAACATCCGGGAGGCGGCGGGCTCCGAGGGCACCGTCGGCTCGTACCGCGTCCTCAACCACGACACCGGTGCCGTCCTGGCCTCCGGCAGCGGCGCGGGCGTGATCGCCTTCTCCCCGGTCTCGCTGGAGAAGATCACCTTCGAGATCACCGGCGCCTCGGGCACCCCGAAGGTCGCCGAGTTCGAGACGTACGCCGGCTGACACGGCCGGGCGGGCGGGGTGTGTCCGGATCGCGGTGCCGGACACACCCCGCCCTCTTGCGCGGGCGCGGGACAATGGACGGTGGCCCACTCCACCGGAGTGACCCCCGCACCCGGGGACGGGCCGTCGTCACGCACGAGGAGGAGAAGACATGGCGGAGCCCACGCCGCGTCGGCACGAACCGCGGCTACGCCCCGCGCCCCTGCTTTTCGAGCCGGCGGAGGCGGCCGCCGACCCGGAGCACTTCTTCGACCTCGAGTCGGTCGACGACCCCCGGGCCCTGCTGGAGCGGGCCACCGAGCTGACCCACGCGTTCCGTGCGGCGGCGGACCGGGCGATGGAGTTCCAGGCGATCGCGGCGGCACAGTTGGCCGATCCCCGGCGGTTCGACCGCCTGACGACCGCGGACATCGCCGAACGGGCCGAGTGGACCGAGGACTACGCCAAGAAGATGGTGGAGTTCGGGCGCGACCTGATGCGCGGCGAACCGGCCGAGTAACCGGGACGCATATGACAGGGGGCTGGGCAAGATACTCCCTTCCCGGCCGTCGTGTCCCCGTTTCCCGTAACCCGGCGGAGCTTCGCCCTCACGCACGGTAGATATTTGCGGTATGAGCAGCACACGCAACGTCACGCCCCACGTCTCGGACGTCACCGCGGACGGCGCCGCCTGGCTGGCGTCGGCGGTCGCGTACCCGCGCGACACGCTCGCGCTCTGGGAGGAGCGGCCCGCGGCCCCGGTCGTCCTGCCCTGCGGCTCCGCCTTCGACGTGGTGAGCGCTCCCGCGATCTTCGGTCGCCGGATGCTCGACCGGCTGTGGGAGGACGGCCCGGGGTCCGGCCCGGTGGCGGAGTTCCGCGGCCGGATGCTGCTGTTCGCCGCGCCGGGCACCGCCCAGCGCCTGCCCTCGCTGCTCGACTGGGAGGAGTGGGGCGCCCGCGGCCGGGCGGACGGCCGTACGGGCGCGGTGCCGCCGCTGCTGTGCCACGGCGTCGGGGACACGGTGACCGTCCCGGCCCCCGCGGGTTCCGCCGCTCCGGCGGGTGCGCCGGCGCGCTCCGGGTCCCGCTGGCTGGTGGCCCCGGACATCCGCCGGCCCTGGCTGCCCGGCCCGGAGATCCTGCTCTGGGCGGCGGTGCGGGCGGCCCGCGCGGCGGTGCGGATTTCGATTTTTCCTCCCGCCGACCAGGGTGCTAAGGTCTACGACGTCAGCAGGCGCCGCTAGCTCAGTTGGTTAGAGCAGCTGACTCTTAATCAGCGGGTCCGGGGTTCGAGTCCCTGGCGGCGCACGTTGGCGATGGCGAGGCGTGTTCGCGGAAAGCGCGAACCCACCTCGCCATCGTTGTTTTTGCGCGGCTTCGCCGCGCGTTGTGGGGGCTTCGCCACCCACACCCCCCGCTCGGTGGGCCGGGGGTGGTGGGCTCGCCCAGGCGTGTGGGTGGGCCGGGGACGAGTAGGTCAGCCGGGGGTGATCTGTACGGTCCAGGCGCCCGACTCCGTGCGGTCCTCGACCTCGACCCGCACGCCGTCGCCCGGGACCGTGAAGCTCTCGCCCAGGCCCACCGGCGCGTCGGCGAGCGGGGGGTAGACCGAGTCGGCCCAGCAGGCCTCGGTGCCCGGATGGGCGTCGACCACCTCGATCGGCCCGCCGCCCGACTGCGCCCCGCTGCGCACCCGGTACACCAGCACCCCCGCGCGGCAGGCGGAGGCGTCGCTGCCGACCGGCGTGCGCACCTCGAAGGCGAGCGCGCTGCCCGCCCCCGTGCGCACCACCGCCAGCTTCGTACCCCGCCCCAGGCCGAAGGCCGGCGCTCCGGCGGCGCCGGTCACCACCACACCCGGGCCCGCCCCCAGCGGCTCCATCGTCAGCCGGGCCGGCTCGCCGCCCCGTACGCAGACCACCTGCCGGGGCTGCAACCAGCCCAGCTTCCACTTGTGCCAGCCGAACAGGTCGGGGGCGAGCCCGAACTGGCTGCCCATCAGGTCCCAGTCGCCGACGTGCGTGTCCCAGTCGCCCTCGCCGTCCACCGGCCGGTGGTACAGGTCCGGCAGGTCGAAGACGTGCCCCGTCTCGTGGGCCAGGACCAGCCGGTCCGGCGGATGGTTCTCGAAGACCGTGACGACCCGCCGGATGTCGGTGCCGTCGGCCCGCATCGGGGTGTCCAGGTTGACGACCTTCGTGGCGTCGGAGTCCACGCCGGGCGCGTCCGGGTCCGCGACGAAGTAGACGACGTCGTACCGCGAGAAGTCGACGTGCCGGTCGGCCGCGGCCAGCGCGTCGCGCAGGTAGGCGGCCCGGTGCTCGGGACCCCAGTCGCGCCGTATGGCGTACGACGTCGACGGGCTCGGCATCCGGATCCAGTCCCGCAGCGGGTGCGCGCGGAGCGTGAAGGCGCCGTAGGAGGCGCGCCGGAAGAAGTCGCCGGTGGCCGGGAAGTGGTCGGCGGCGAGTTCGGCCGGTGCCGTCAGCGGCTGGGAGTCGGGGAAGGACAGGAACACCATCACCGCGTCCAGCGCCCGGGCCGGCCGGGGGTAGGCCGCGTTCCAGGTGTCCAGGCCCTCCGAGTGGTGTACGTCGGTGCGCTGGAGCGCGCAGGGCTCCGGGGAGAAGGGCTCGGCGACCGAGGGCGCGCTGATCAGGGAGGTCGCGGCGAGCGCCGACATCGTGGTGCACACCGCGGCGGTGCTGCGCAGCCTGGTCCGGGGGAACGGGCGCGGCACATGGACCTCCGGACGCGGTTGACGGGACACCGCACCCAGCTTGTGCATGATTGTCGTATTACGACCTGTTCGCCTGCACCGGATGGGTGAGCCGGCCGGGTCTTCGCGCGAGTTCTCCTGGGCGACGTCCCGAAGACACTCACGGAACGTCACAACTGGTCGGAGGGGTGACGGACCCGTCCAGGTGTGAGCAGAAACGATCTGCCGGAGGGGTGGACCGGTCCGCAGCGCGGAACGGCGGCTGGAAGGGCCCGGTGTCAGCCTCTATGATCGGCACACTTTCCTGCACGAACAGAGCACGAACAGAGATCGAGGCACTGCGGGAGCGAGCGGTGAACGGAACCTCCGAAGGGCCGGCGCCCGCGACAGACCTCGGCCCGTCGGTCATCACAGAACGTGACGAAGGTCTGGCTCCCGGTACCGGGCGTACGGGGCCCCCGGCCTACCGGTCGGTGTTCACCACCGCCCCGCTCGCCATGGCCGTCGTCGACGCCGAGGGCCTGGTCGTGAGCGCCAACGACTCCCTGGGCACCCTCCTCGGCACCGACCCGGCCGCGCTGGCCGGCGGCGTGGCGGCCGACCTCGTCGACCTCGCCTCCGACGCCGGCACCTGGCACGCCTACCGGGAGGTGCTGCGCGGCCACCGTCCCCGGCTGCGCTGCACCAGACGGCTCAAGCGGGCCGACGGGCACTCCCTGTGGGCGCAGGTGACGGTCGAACCACTGGCCGGCTCCGGGGAGCCCGGGGACGGCGACTGCGAGGGCCTGCTGCTCTCCGTCGCCGACGTCAGCGCCCGGCGCGAACTCCAGGCCCGGCTGCGCCACCTCCAGATGCACGACCCGGTCACCCGGCTGCCCAACCGCGCCCTGTTCTTCGAACGCCTGACGGCCGCGCTGGAGGCGGAGCCCCACGAGCACGGCGGCACCGGCCGGATCGGCGTGTGCTACCTGGACCTGGACGGCTTCAAGGCCGTCAACGACACCCACGGCCACCGCGTCGGCGACCGGCTGCTCGCCGCCGTCGCCGAACGGCTGACCAGGTGCGCGGAAGAGGCCGCCCACGCCCGGTCCGGCGCGCCCCTGGTGGCCCGGCTCGGCGGCGACGAGTTCGCCCTCCTGGTGGAGGACTCCACCGGCACCGACCAGCTCGCCGACCTGGCCGGAGCGGTCTTGGCGGCCCTCCAGCCGCCGTTCGAACTCTCCGACCGGCGCCTGTCGGTCACCGCCTCGGTCGGCGTCGTCGAACGGCACACCGCCGGCACCACCCCCACCGCCCTGATGCAGGCCGCCGACACCACCCTGTACTGGGCCAAGGCCGACGGCCGGGCCCGCTGGACCCTGTTCGACCCCGAGCGCAACGCCAGCCGCATGACCCGCCAGGCGCTGGCCGCCACCCTCCGCCCCGCCATCGAACGCGGCGAGTTCGCCCTCGAGTACCAGCCACTGGTCGGCATGGAGGACGGCCGGGTGCGGGGCGTCGAGGCGCTCATCCGCTGGAATCATCCTCAGTTCGGCGTACTGGCGCCGAATCGGTTCATCGCACTGGCGGAGGAGGATGGATCGATCGTTCCCCTCGGCCGCTGGATCCTGCGCACCGCCTGCCACCAGGCACGCCGCTGGCAGCTGGCGCACCCCGAAGAGCCGCCGATCTTCGTCAGCGTCAACGTGGCCGTCCGCCAGGTCTGGGACTCCGACCTGGTCGCGGACGTCGCCCACACCCTGGAGGAGACGGGCCTGGCGCCCCGTCTCCTCCAGCTGGAACTGACGGAGTCGGCGGTGATGGGCTCGGCCGGGCGACCGCTCCAGGTCCTCCAGGCGCTCAGCGACATGGGCGTCCGCATCGCCATCGACGACTTCGGCACCGGCTACTCGAACCTGGCCTACCTCAGCCGGCTGCCGGTCTCGGTGCTGAAGCTGGACGGCGCGTTCGTACGGGGCTTCCAGTACGAGGCCGTGCCCGAAGCGGTGCCCGACGCCGTGTCCGAGGCCGTGTCCGACGCCGCGGCTCCCGGCGCCGGTGCTTCACAGGTCGCCGGCGCCGAGGTCGCCCGTGCCGGGGCCGCCGGTACCGGGGTCGCCAACCCGGCCGACGAGGTCATCGTCGAGGCGATGGTCCAGCTCGCCCACCGCCTCGGCCTGACCGTCACCGCCGAGTGCGTGGAGACCTCCGACCAGGCGACCCGCCTGCGCCGCATCGGCTGCGACACCGGCCAGGGCTGGCTCTACTCCCGGCCGGTGGCACCGGACCGCATCTCCGCGCTGCTGGGCTCGGCCGGGGCCGGCCCGGCGGGGGTTCAGGCCGGCGTCGGCAACCCGTAGGCGTCGGCGATCAGCTCGTAGGAGCGCAGCCGTACGTCGCCGCCGTGGGCGTTGGCGGTGAGCATCAGTTCGTCGGCGCCGGTGCGCTTCTGGAGGTCGTCGAGGCCGGCGCGGACCTCGTCGGCGGTGCCGTGGACGACGTTGGCGTTCCAGGACCGTACGAAGTCCTCCTCCATCGGGCTGAAGTCGTACGCCTCGGCCTCCTCCGGCGTCGGCACCAGCCCCGGGCGCCCGGTGCGCAGCCGGACCATGTTCAGCGCGGCCGCCAGCACCTGCCGCCGCGCCTCCTTCTCGTCGTCGGTCGCGAGCGCGGCGACGCCGATGAGGGCGTACGGGGCGTCCAGCACGGCGGACGGCCGGAAGGACTCGCGGTACAGGTCGAGCGCCGGGACCGTGTTCTGCGCAGAGAAGTGGTGCGCGAAGGCGAACGGCAGCCCGAGGGTGCCGGCCAGCCGCGCGCTGAACCCGGAGGAGCCGAGCAGCCACACCGGCGGCCGGTGCGCCGACTGCACACCGCCGGGCGAGGTGGCCTGCACCGGTCCCGGCACGGCGTGGATGCGGCCGTACGGGTGCCCGTCCGGGAAGTCGTCGTCCAGGAACCGGATCAGCTCGGCGAGCTGCTGCGGGAAGTCGTCGGCGCCCTCGTTCAGCCGGTCGCTGCGGCGCAGGGCGGCGGCGGTGGCCCCGTCGGTACCCGGGGCGCGGCCGAGCCCGAGGTCGACCCGCCCCGGCGCCATGGCCTCCAGCGTCCCGAACTGCTCCGCGATGACGAGCGGCGCGTGGTTGGGCAGCATGACGCCGCCGGAGCCGAGCCGGATGCGGTCGGTGTGGGCCGCGAGGTGGGCGAGGATCACCGCGGGGGAGGAGGAGGCGACGCCGGGCATGGAGTGGTGCTCGGCGACCCAGTACCGCTCGAATCCGCGGCCCTCGGCGAGCCGCACGATGTCCACGCTGGTCCGCAGCGCGTCGGAGGCGGTGCGACCGGCCCCCACGGTCACCAGGTCCAGTACGGAGAGGGGGACGGGAGCGGTGCCGTGGGCGGTGCCCCGGATCTCCTCTGCGGCGTCTGCGGGCATGGTCGGGTGCCTCCTGTGCTTGACGTGGTCGTACACGCGGTTCGTACGCGGGTCGCTTCGCGACGTAACAGGAGGGGGTCTCCGGTTATTCCCCGGCGGGTCGCGTCGGCCCGGTGGCGCTACGCCGGCCACACCCCCTCGCGCACGACGACGCGGCCGCGAAGCTCCCGCTCTCCGCGCCAGGCCCGCACCGTCGTCGGCTCGACGCGCAGGTAGACGAATGCACCCTGCTCCGTCCGCGGGTCCCAGCCGAACTTGCCCGCGAATGCGTCCGCGGCCTCGTCGGGCACCTCGCTCGCGGGATACGCCTCCACCTCTCCTTGCAGCAACACCACGTCGAAGGTGTCCGGCAGTGACAGCCGTACGCGCGGCTCCTCGCGTATGTTGCGCGCGGTCGCGGAGGAGGCGCCGGTGCACATCCACACGGCCCGCCCGTCCCACAGGAACCACAGGGGCACCTGGTGCGGCCCGTGGTCGGGGTGGGCCGTCGACACCCACACGTCGCGCTCCCTGCCCAGCCGTTCCAGGACGTCGCGCCTGCGCTCCGCCGCAGTGCGGCGCGTGATCTCCGTTGCCTGCATGGACGCCGACCCTAGGCATCGCGCGCGCGACGCGCATCGGGCGCGGGTCCTAGGCCGAGGTGCGTAAGCCCCGCTCCCCGGCCCGCGTGCCTCAGCTACGGAGGGCGGCGAGGAAGGCGGCGAAGGCGGGGGCGGGGAAGGTGAGCACGGCTCGGGCGGGGACCTTGGAGTCGCGGACGGCTATGTGGGGGTGGTCGAGGGCGACCTCCACGCAGGCGTTGCCTTCGCCGCCGCCGGAGTAGGAGGACTTCTTCCATGGGCCGCGCGTCATCGGGTCACAGCTCCTTCGTCAGCCGGTGAATGAACTCACGGGAACATTCGGGCTCGAAGGCTACTTCCTCCACCCTGCGGAACAACGTTCGGAAGTGGCTCAGTTGCGCTTCGGCGTCGACGAAGACGGTGCCGTGAGGGGCGTCCCGGACGACCGTGTCCAGTTGGGGGACGGGTCCGCCCGCGTACACCATCGCGCTACCGGCGCCTGCGAAACCGCTCACGGCGAATGGGACGACGCGTACGGTCACGTGGTCGGATTCGGAGAGACTCAAGATGTTCGAGAGCTGAGCCCTCATGCCAGCCTTGTCGACCACCTTAATGCGCAAGGCCGCTTCATGGATGACGGCCTCGTACGGAGTCGGCTGCGGGCGCTCGAGAATGACCCTGCGTCTCATACGGTGCTCCACCCAGCGCTGGATCTCCTCGCCCGAGAACTGAGGATTGACGTAGGAGAAGAGGGCGCGAGCGTAGTCCGCGGTCTGGAGAAGTCCCGGTACGTGCAGGAAGTCCACGTCCCACCGCAGCGATGCGTGATGCTCCAACTCGGAAAGATCCAGGAAGGCGTGGGGGAGTGACCCCCGATACTCCTCCCACCAACCGTGTGGGCGGCCGGTGGCCATCGTCACCAGTGCCGCGATCAGATTCTCGTCCGCGCACGCGTAGTGAGCGGCAAGGCGGCGCAGGCGCTCCTCACTTACGCCCGCGATGCCGGACTCGATCTGACTGATCTGGACGGAGTTCACGCCGAGGAGGCTCGCCGCCTCAGTCGCCTTGAGGCCGGCGGCTTCCCTCATCTTTCGCAGCTCGGCTCCCAGGCGCTCCTGGCGAGCCGTTCGGGTGCGTCTGGGCGGCACGTCTCCTCCTTGTTCAACGGCCGTTCGCACGCGGCTCGTTCGAGGCAAGATTACGCGATCCGCTTGCTGCGTCATAAATCTATGCCCTACCTTCGGTGACAAGAGTCGCACTCATTGCGACGTCGTGGCGTCGGAAGCGCACCGCTTTGCCCTGTCATGGCAGCGCGGCATGGACACCGGCACCGCGACCACCCGCCCCATCCCCGAAGGGAACCGGCATGCCCGAAAGCGATCCGTGGGAGTACTCCCTCTACATCCCGAACGACCCCAGAGCCGTCACCGTCTGCCGCCGGACCCTGCGTCTGATCCTGACCATGCACGGACTGATCCGCATGGTCGACCTCGCCGAACTGCTCGCCACGGAGCTGGTTTCCAACGCCGTACGGCACACCAAGGGGCCCGCCGCGCTACGGGTGCGCTGGTCCGGGGCTGCGGGAGTACTCCGGCTCGGTGCCTGGGACGCGGATCCCTCACCCCCGGAGCCGCCGCAGCCGTTCGACCGGGCCGTGGAGCGGGAGGACGGGCGGGGGCTGGCGTTGGTGCGGGCCTGTGCGGACGTGTGGGGGTGGCAGCCGCTCGCGCGGGAGGGGAACCGGGGGAAGTACGTGTGGTGCGAGCTGGGGGCGGTGCCGGCCGCCGGGAGACGGACGGCGTGACGCGTCGGTCAGTGGACCACGCGGTGGCGGAGATGGACGACGCGTGAGCCGAAGGTGCGGGACTCGACGAGTTCGAGCTTCACCCGGCGCCCGTGCCGGGGGAAGTACGCGGTGCCGCCGCCGACCAGTACCGGGTGGACCATGGCCCGGTACTCGTCGATCAGGTCGGACGCGGCGGCGTCGGCGGCGAGGGTCGCGCCGCCGATGGCGATGTCTCCCCCGCCGGGCTCGGCCCGCAAGCGCTGGATCTCCTCCGCCGGGGTGCCGGAGGCCAGGCGGGTGTTGGTGCCCTGGACCGTCGTCAGCGTCCTGGAGAACACCACCTTCGGGAGCGCCTTCCACAGTGCGGCCCACTCCAGCTCCGCGGCGTCGAGTGACTCGTCCCGATCGGCGGTCTCCCAGTACAGCATCGTCTCGTACAGACGCCGGCCCAGCAGGTGGACGCCGGTCCGCCGCAGTTCGTCGGTGAAGTGGCGGAAGACCTCCGGGTCCGGGTCCGACCAGTCGATGGCGCCGGTCGGGTCGACGATGAAGCCGTCGAGGGACACGTTCATCGAATAGGTCACCCTGCGCATCGGAAGGCCTCCTCGGTAGCCGTTCGAGTCCGACAGTACGGCCACCGGGTGGGTGCCGCAGCAGGTGTCGATCGTGCGGCGCCCGGGTGAAGCGGTGCAGGGCTGTCTCGATGAGTTCTCCGTCCTCGAGCGGTCTGTCCTACTACTCGACCGTTCTCGACAGGAGTGCCATGTCCACCATCCAGCCAGTGATCCTGACCGCCGACCTGGACGTTCTGCTCGACTTCTACTCGGAGTTGTTCGGCGCCGAGGAGATCTTCCGGGTGCCGGCCCAAGGCCCGGCCTTCTACCTCGGCCTGCGCATCGGCGACACCGACCTCGGGCTGGTGGCGAAGAAGGACCCGGGCGCCGGAGAGGCGCCGCGGATCCTGCTCAGCATCGGTGTCGACGACGTCGACGAGACGCTCGGCCGGGTGGAGACGCTGGGCGGCTCGGTCAGCGGCGGCCCCAAGGACATGCCGTGGGGACAGCGCGTCCCACGTCAGCGACCCCGACGGCAACCCGATCAACCTCACCCACCCGATCCGTGACGGCGCTTAGTCGACCGGCGAGACCCGGATCAGGTTGCCGTCCGGGTCCGTGATCGTGAAGGTGCGGCCGAAGGGCTCGTCGTGGGGCTCCTCGACCACGGTGACGCCCTTGGCGACCCATTCGGTGTGGAGCGCGTCGACGGCCGACGCCGGGCCCGGGACCATGAGGCCGACCTCCGAGGTGCGCGGGGTGCGGGGCGTGACCGCGTCCGCGCGGCCGCTCCACAGGGCGAAGAGGACCCCGGGGGCGACCTCGAAGGGGACGTAACGCGGTGTCGTCACCACCGGCTTAATGTCGAACAGGTCGGAGTAGAAGGCGGTCGCGCGCTCGACGTCGGTGACGTAGACGAGGAAGAGGTTGGGTGCGGGCATGGGGTGTGGGCTCCTTCCGGGCGGGCCGTTCGGCCGCTGGTGCCAGCCTCGCCTGAGAACATGACAGAACCTGTCGTGTTCCGGTGAGGGAGCTGTCGCATGAGTCGGCCGCAGCGGTTGATCGAGCTTCTCGCGGCCCTCCAGGCGCGGCCCCGGACCACCGCCGAGGCGCTGGCCGAAGAGCTGGGGGTGTCCACGCGGACCGTCCTGCGCGATGTGCGGGCGCTCGTCGACGCAGGGATTCCCGTCTTCACCGAGCGGGGCAAGTACGGCGGCATCAGCCTGCTGCCCGGTGACCAGGCCGACCTGTCGAAGCTGACGACCGGGGAGGCGGACCTGCTGCGGGCGGTCGGGCTCGACCTCGAACGGGCCCGTCAGCTCGGCGGTGAGGCGGCCGCCCGCTCGGCGCTGCGCAAGCTCACGTCGTGCAGGCAGCCGCCGCCCGCCCGGGACGAGCTGCCGCTCGCGCTGACGGACGTGATCGCGATCGACAACCGGCCCTGGTTCGAGGACGACGTACCCCTGCCCGACGTCGCGGGGCTGGTGCGGGACGTGCGTACGGGGAGGCGGCTGCGGATCGTCTACCGGAGGAGCGGGGCCGCGTCCGCGCGGGAGTTGGTGGTCGATCCCTACGGGCTCGTGCAGCGGGGCGGGCGTTGGTATCTCGTGGCCGACCGGGACGGCGAGCCCCGCCTGTTCGCGCTCGCCCGGCTCCAGCGGTGGGCCGTGCTCGACGACGGGCGTCGGCTACGGGACGGTGCCGACCTCGCCGGTACGGCACGCGAGTTGGGTGACGCGTTGGAGCGCAGGGAGCACGTGACGGTCACGGCGCGTGTCGACGCCGCCAGCCTCGACATCGCCCGCCGGATCCTGGGCGCCCGGCTCAGGGCGGCGAGCGACCAGGGGGACGACGGGCGGGTCGAGATCACCGTGGCGTACGACCAGGTCGACGGCGTACGGCAGTTGCTCCAGTTCGGCGAGCACATCGAGGTCGTTGCACCGGAGGCCGCCCGGCGGCTGGTGGAGCGGCTCGCGGTCGGGATCGCCCGTGCGCACGCTTCCGGCCTCGATGCCGGGAGACCGGTCCAGGACGCGGGCCAGGGGCGCGGGGCTTCGAGACCGTAAGATCATCGTATGCGAGGCGGTGTCCTGGTTCCGTGCTCGGTCATCCGTCGGAGAGGGACATCGTGCGTCGTCTGTTGTGTCTGACCGCTGCCGCCGTGCTGCTGTGCGTCGGCTGCTCCGGACGCGGGGGCGGGGACGACGGCAAGCCAGCCGCGGCCTCGCCCGCCGTCGAGCACGGCTCCGCGGTACGGGCGGCCGTCACCGAACTCGGCAGGGGGACGGCCCGTTTCCACCAGGAGATCGTGCTGGAGGGCGACGGCGAGGAGTACCCGATGACCGTCTCCGGCGACTTCGACTTCGCCCGCGATCGCGGGAACGTGGCGGTCGACCTTCCGGGCGGCGGCATCAGCCACGTGGACGAGGTCTTCTCCGACGGACACGTCTACGTCAGCGGCCTCAACGGGGTCGGCGAGGACATGTGGGGACTCGTGTCCCGGGACGCGGCGGAGGCCCACTACGTGCTCCGGGCCCCGGTCAACGACCCCGAGCACGCGCTCCGGCAGATCTCCGAGATGCGCCAGGTGCGTCGCGAGGGTGAGGAGACCGTCGACGGCGTACGGGCCGTGCACTACCGCGGCATGCTCGACCACGACACCCTCACCCTGCGGATGGCGAAGGACGTGCGGGAAAAGGTGGACGACACCCGCGACCTCCTGGGCTCCGACATCCCCGTGTTCGCCGACGCGTGGGTCGACGGCCGCGGCCGGCTCGTGCGGACCCGCATGGAGTTCAACCTGGCCGGCGCCGGGGTGACGGTGACCACGGTGCTGTCGGACCTGGGCGAGCCGGTCCGGGTGACGGTTCCGGCGGCCGAGGAGACCGTCATGGCCACCGAGGTCACCGGCATCCTGATGGGCTGAGACGGCGGCCGTCAGGGCTCGGCGGCTGCCCCGGCGCACCGGTCAGGGCCGCCAGGCCACCCGGTGCTCCGCGAGATGCGCCAGCACCGCGTGGTTGGCCTCCCACCCGTCCGGGAACTTCACGAGCGTCCCCAACTGGACCGGCTCCGTGGACGGGTAGTCGTCCAGCAGGTCGCCCACGCCCTCCCGGCAGACCACGATGCACGCGTGCCGGTGCCGGGAGGTGAGGACGCACAGGCGGCCGGTCTCCAGGTGGAAGGCGGTGGCGTCGGGGCGGCCGGAGAGCGGGTGCAGCACGACCGTGACGTCGTACTCGCGGCCCTGGAGGCGGTTGGCCGTGTCCACGGTCACGTCGTGCACGCCCAGGCCGGCCAGTGCGGCACGGACCGCCGCCGCCTGGTCGCGGTGCGCGGTGCCGACGGCGACGCGGTCGGCGGTCAGGGGTGCGGGGTCGGGCGAGCGCTCGGAGGTCGCCCGGCCTTCGCGGTCGAGGAGACGCCGGACCACCGCCGCCACCGCCCGCACCGCCTCCGGGTCGGTGCGCGGGGTGTGCCGGGCGGGCAGCTCCAGCAGGCCCCAGCCCGCGGCGGCCGCCTCGTCGATCACCCGGTCGGGGCCCGAGCCGTCCGACGGCACCGAGAAGGCCAGACTCCGGTCGCCGTGGTCCGTGCCGCTGCGGAACGGCGTGTACGGGTAGAAGGCGTCGGAGACCAGGCGGGACGCCGACGCCGGGAGCCGCCAGGAGACCGGGAGGCGGTGCTGGGGCAGGCCCGGATTGTGGGCGAGGAGGGTGGTCACGGCCGAGGACGACGGGTCGTAGGCCAGGCCCGCCCACTGCTCGCTGCCCACCGTCGCGAACGGGTCCAGCTGACCGGGGTCGCCCACGAACAGCGCCCGCTCGAAGAGCCCGGCGACCGCGAGCAGGGAGTCCGAGCGCATCTGGTACGCCTCGTCGACGATCGCGTGCCGCCACGGCTCGTCCACCTTGACGTGCGCCCACTTCGCCGCCGTCGACAGGACGACGGACAGCCCGGCGAGGTCGGCGGCTTTCGCCGACTTGCGGACGTTCTCCAGCCCGTCGAGCGCCTTGTCGTACGGGTCGGCGTCACTGCTGTGCAGGCGGCCCACCGGGAGGTCCGGGTTCTTCTCGGCCAGACGCAGCACCAGGTCGTCCACCTGGGCATTGGTCTGCGCCACCACCATCAGGGGGCGGCCCGCGGCGGCCAGCTCCAGGGCCGCCCGCACCACCAGCGTGGACTTCCCGGCGCCGGGCGGGGAGTCGACGACCACGCCGCGCTCGGTGCCGTGCAGGGTGTCGTGGAGGATCGCCGCGGTGGCGCGGGCCGCCTCCGCGCCCGGGTCGAAGGCGGCGGGTGCGGCGAGGGTCTCGGCGGTCACAGCACGTCCTCCTCGGTCTGGGCGTCGGCGGCCTCCGGCACCGAGGCCGCCTCACCGGGCGGGCCGCCGTGCGTCCACGGGGTCTGCTCCGGGTCGGGGAGCTTCGCGCCGCCCCGCGGCTCGTGCTCGAAGAGGGTGAAGCAGACCAGGTCGCCCTTCTCCGGCACCGAACCCGCCTCCGGCTCCTTGCCGCGGCCCATCCTGTCCGTGATCCGCAGGACCAGAGTGCCGTCCTCCGGGGCGTCGTCCGACGACGCGGCGCCGACGAACTCGGCCGTCTGGGGCTTGCCGCCCAGCGAGCGGTACACCTTCACCCGCTCGCCCAGGTACGGGCGGTCGTCCGTGCGGACCGTGACCAGCGGGCGCGGACTGGGCCGCTTGCTCTCGCTGTACGCCATCACCACGTCCACGACCTCGCCCGCGAACGCCTCCCCGGCCAGCCGCCGCCCGGCCATCACCAGCGGATCGTCCAGCGCCTCCTGGGCCTCCAGACGGGCCTGCTCGCGCTCGCGCGTGGCCAGCTTGTTCGCCGCCGTCACCGCGTCGTCGCGGCGCGGCTGCGGAGGCTCGCCCGCCAGGACGCGGTCGCGGTGGGAGGTGAACGACCAGCGATCGCGGGTCCAGCGCTCCTCGGCGTGCGCCCCCTCGGGCAGCTCGCGCAGCAGGTCCAGGCCCCGCCACACCGCGTCCCAGGTGGGCCGGGTACGGCTCTCGACCAGGGCGCGGATCTCCCGCTCGGCGGCCGTGAGCGCGCCGAGCCGCTCGTCGGCCTCCAGACCGTCCTCGGCGGCGGCCAGCGCGGTGCGGGCGCGGTCGTAGCGCTCGATGGCGGGGGCGAGCAGCTTGTTGTCGAAGGCCGGATCGGTGGCCGGGCCCGCGGGCGGGCACAGCAGCTGACCGTCGCCGTCGCGGGCCAGCTCGGCCCGGCGGGCGGCCTCCGCGCCGGTCGCGCCCTCCGCGCCGTCCGGTGCGATCCACGCGAGCAGGGCCCCCAGGTGCTGGTCCTCCAGCGTGGACTGCCCGGTCGCCCAGTGCCGGCCCAGCAGGTCGGTCACGGCCAGGAGGAGCGAGGAGCCGGGGACGCGGGCCCGCTCGCCGTAGTGGGTCAGCCACCGGCCGAGCAGCGGCACCCGGGGCGGTGCGGGGTGCGGGGTCTCCGGGTCCTGCTCCGCCGTACGCCGAAAGCGCATGGACCGGCCGAGCAGCCGTACGAAGTCGACGCCCGCGCGGCTCGGCACGACCAGCTGGGCGGCGTCCGCGCACAGGTCGACCTCGACCTTGACCCGCTTGCCCGTCTCCGGGTCGGTCTCGGTGCGCTCGGCGGCCTCGACGCTCTCCGCGTACGCCTCGACGTACGGCAGCACGATGTCCGCCAGCTCGGCCAGGAACGCGAAGCGCAGGTCGCGGTCGCGGGGCTGCGGCACGGCCAGCAGGTGCGGCGCGTCCCGGTCGGTGCCGACCAGCGCACCGAGCGGCGCCCCGGCCTCACCGGCCGTGGTCAGCGGTACGAAGACCAGGGGACGGTCGGACAGGTGCCGGTGCCGGACGGTGGCGGCGGGCTGGGCCCGGCCGGTGTGCACGGCCTCCAGCCGGGCGAGCGTGGTGATCAGTGACACCCGGTCACCCCGCCTGCCGCCGCGAGTGCCTCCGCGCGCAGCCCGGCCGCCCTGCGCAGCGCGGCCACCGCCGGGTCGTCCGGGTCCCCGGCCTCCCCGCGGGCCGCGGCCAGGACGTCCTCGACCGTGGAGAGACCGCCCAGCTCCGCCCGCACCGGACGGCCCAGGCAGGTCACGGCGCCGGCCTCGCGGGACCGGGCGCGGCAGTGGAAGGCCAGCTCGCACGCGGACAGGCACTCGGGCGCGTACGTCGCCGGAACCGCCTCCACCGCCGCCGCGAGCTCCTCGGCCGACTGCTCGGGGGAGAAGCAGACGCCCTCCGGGAGCGCGTCGGCGATCTCCTCGACACGGGTCAGCCGGGCCAGCTGGCGGCCGGTGACGGCGCGCTGCTTGCGCACGTCGACGGCGGACGCGGTGGGCAGGTTGGAGAAGTCCTTGGGGCAGACCAGCAGGACGCGGTGGCGCACGCGCGGGGCCGGGTCGAGGCGGGCGGCGACCCGCTCCAGGGCCAGCACGTACACCGCGGCCTGCCGCGCCGCGGCGCCCACCTTCGCAGGGTCGGCGGAGCCGTCCAGCATGGGGAAGGACTTGATCTCCACGACCGTCCAGCTGCCGTCCGGATGCACCACCACGGCGTCCGGCTCCAGGAAGGCGGGCGAACCGGCGACCTCGAGGGCGAGCATCGGATGGTCGAGCAGCGTCCACGCGCCGGCCGCGCCGGTGGCCTCGCGCAGCGCCAGCGACGTCCGCGCCGCACGCCCCTCGGGGCCGGTCGCGGACAGGTCGGGCAGGTGCACCGTGGCCTCGGCGGGCGGTTCGGCGCCCCGGTCCAGTCCGTCGTGCACGAGCCGCAGCAGCTCGGCGCCGCCGTCCGCCTTGACCCTGGCCTCGAAGGCGTTGCCCCGGGTGAAGGCGAACTGCGACTGCCCGAAGACGGACGCGGAACCCAGCGCGCTCGCCAGCGAGCCCTTGTCCACCCCGGCGCCGTCGAGGATCGCCCGTCGGCGGCACCCCGGATTGGCGGCGAGGGCGGCCAGGGCGCGCGCGTCCAGCGCCTTGGCCGGTACGTCGGGACCGCGCAGCTCAGCGAGCCGGTGCCGGAGTCTCGTCCCCTGCGTCCGAGGGGGCGGGGTCCGGCTCGGCTCCCGCTCCGAACCGCTGCTCGCGCTGCCGTGGAAATCGCTCACCCGCGGAAGTCTGGCATCCACCACTGACATTCGCGGAACCCGCGTCGTCGGCGGCCGGGACGGAGCCGGTCGGGGCAGCGGTCGCCGAGTCGGTCGCGGAGCCGGTCGGGGCCGGTGCGAAGCGGGCCGGGAGCCGGGTCCGCAGCCGCTCCGCGGTCCGCAGCACGAACGGCGTCAGCAGCAGCCCCGCGCCCATCACGGCCACGCCGGCGACCGCGTCGAGGAAGTAGTGGTTGGCGGTGCCCATCACCACGATCGTGGTGCCCAGGGGGTAGACGACGGCGGCGACCTTCGCGAGGCGGGTGCCGCCGTGGCGCCACAGCATCACCCCGCACCACAGCGCCCAGCCCACGTGCAGGCTCGGCATCGCCGCGTACTGGTTGGTCATGCCGCCCATGCCGCGCGGCGCGCTCGCCGCGCCGCCCCACCAGCCGTACGAGCTGTACTGGGCCATCGTGTCGACGAACCCGTGGCTCGCGTCCAGCAGCCGGGGCGGGCAGGTGGGCAGGAGGGTGAAGCCGATGAGGCCGATGAACGTGGACGTCATCAGCCAGGTGCGGGCGGCGCGGTAGCGCACCGCGCGGGAGCGGAAGAGCCACACCAGGATCGCGGGGGTGACCAGGTAGTGCAGCGACGCGTACCAGAAGTCCGCCGGGACGCCGATCCAGGGCTCGCTGGTGAACAGGCGGTTGAGGGGGTGCTCCGCGTTGAGGAAGAGCGCCTTCTCGATGTCCAGGAGGGCCAGGCCGTGGTCGACGGCATCGGCGACGTCGCCCCGCACGAGCAGGCGCCCGGCGCTGTAACAGGCGTACACGAGGACGATGAGCGGCAGCTCGGTCCACCAGCGCAGCCGAGTGTTCGGGGCCGCCTCGGTGCCCGGTGTCTCGGTGTGCGGCAATCCGATCGCCCTCCCCCTTCTCACGCTTCTCACTTCTCGCTCACTCGTACGCCCGGACGGACACGGGCGAGCCACTCTACGGCCTCGCCGGGCTCGCTCCGCGAAGCGCCCTCGGACCGGATAGACGCGGGCACCGCCCCTCGGGTTGCCCGCACGGACAGTACGGGATGATGGAAAGGTCCCCCCAGACATTTCTCCCGGAAAGGCCTCTTCATGGCACCGCGCATTCTGCTGGCCCGGCACGGACAGACGGAGTGGTCGCTGTCCGGCAGACACACCGGCAGGACCGACGTGCCGCTCCTGGAGGAGGGCCGGCGCGGCGCGAAGCTGCTGGGAGAGCGGCTGCACCGGGCGCCGCTGGACGGGCTGGACGGCGTGGAGGTGCGGACCAGTCCGCTGGTGCGCGCGAGCGAGACCTGCGAGCTGGCGGGCTTCGGCGAGCGCGCACGCGCGTGGGACACGCTGATGGAGTGGGACTACGGGGCGTACGAGGGCATGACCCCTGACCAGATCCAGGCCGTGCGGCCCGGCTGGCTGATCTGGCGGGACGGGGTGCCCGAGGGGGAGAGCGTGGCGGATGTCACCGCGCGCGCGGACGAGGTGGTGGCCTGGGCGCGGGAGGCGGAGCGGGACGTGCTCGTGTTCGCCCACGGGCATGTGCTGCGGGCGATCGGCGCGCGGTGGCTGGGGCTGCCGGTGTCGTTCGGGGCGCGGATACGGCTGAATCCGACGTCGCTGTCGGTGCTGGGGTGGGCGTACGGGGAGCCGGCGGTGGAGAGCTGGAACGACGTGGGGCATCTCGTCGGCTGACGGTTGGCGGCTGACGGTTGGTGCCCTGCCGGTGCCGGTGCTTGGCGGTGCCCGGCGTTGGGGGCGGGGTGGGGTGCGCGGCCCGGCGTTGCGGGGTGCCTCCCCCAGTGCCCACCCGTGCCGCCCCGGCGGCACGACTGCCCGCAGCGGCGGCGGAGTGCGGCTACGCCGGTCGCGGCAGTGCTCCGTGGCGGTCCAGGAAGGTGGACACGGTGGGGGAGCGGCGGTGGGGGAGGAGGACTCGGGTCGTGCCTGCCAGCATCGTGTGGATGCGGGAGGACTGGACCTCGCCCAGCAGGTCCAGGACGCGCAGGCCCGCTCCTGCCGCCTCGTCGGGGCGGCCGCCGCGGGCCAGGTCGTCCGCCAGCTCCGCCGAGTACAGCGCGAGGTTCCGGGTGAAGTGCGGGTCCTGGAGGTCCGCCGCCCGCCGTGCGTGCCGGGCGGCCCGCGGCCAGTCGCCCAGGGTGGACCAGCACTGGGCCTCGAGCCCCTCCAGCTCGGCCTCGCCGTAGAAGCTCATCCACTCGGGGTCGGTGTCCGAGGGGCCCCGCCCGTAGAAGGTCTGCGCGCGGACCAGCGCCTGCTCGCAGCCGACCCGGTCGGCGAGCCCCGCCCAGCCGCCCGCCTCACGCAGCGAGAGCAGGGACATCAGCCGGTCCGAGCCCAGCGGGCGGGCGGCGCGCTGCGCGGCCTGGGCCGCCCGCACGGCCTCGCGCGGCCGGCCGGCGTCGCGGGCCAGGAACGCCATGTTGCAGAAGGCGTGCGCCTCCAGGCCCGCGTCGCCGTTCATCCGCGCGGTGGCGAGCGCCTCGGCGTAGTGGGAGCGTGCGTCGTCGAAGCGCCCCGAGTCGTGTGCCAGCCAGCCCACGGAGATCGCCAGTTCACCGGCGCCCGTGTACAGCCGGTCCGCGGTCGCCTGCCGGGACGCGCCGGCGTCCAGGAGCGCGTACGCGGTGCGCAGCGGGGCCGCCGCGCGCCGGTAGAGACCGTCCGCGCCGTGCCGGTCGTCCAGCAGCCGGATCCGGCGGACGGCCTCTTCGAGGGCGCCCGCCTCGCCCGTCCCGGCCCGTCGCGTGGGGCGGCCCGCCGCCGCGGCGTCCAGGGCGAGTCCCAGGGGGCCCAGCGAGGCGGCGGCCACGGTGGCACCGCTCGTCATGAATGCGCGACGCAGCACGTCGCTCTCCTCGTTGTTGTCGTGCGTTTCGTACAGGTCTTGCGTGTCTCGGTTGTCTCGTGAATCCCGTGTGTCTCGGTTGTCTCGCGTGTCATGCGTCTTATACGGCTCACCCGCCTCCCACGACTCACCGGCGCCGCGCGCCTGCCGTCCGCGGACCGACGAACGGGGCGCGAAGCCCAGGTCGGTGAGCGTGCGGCCGGGGAACATGTGCAGGAACACCCGCTCGTAGGCGTAGTTGGGGCAGCGGATCTCGCCCGCCTCGACCCGGCCGACGTAGCGCGCGTCACAACTGACCCGCTCGCCGATCTCGCGCGCGGCCCGCCGGACCGCCGCCGCGAACTCCGCCGGGGAGCGCTTGCCGCGCAACCGCCTGAAGGCGAGGTTCGGCCGCGGGGGCCGTTCGGGCTGGGCGGAGGTCACCGTTGACGACGCCATGGCCGGGTCCTCTCGTGCGAACCGTCGAACCATGCCGGGAGAGGTCGCGAGCCTGCGCGGCCCTGTTTCCGGCGAGCAAGAACGTACCGGCTGTGACGGAGCCACCACGCGCTGTTTGGCTACAAACCGGATATCTCATCCACGATCTGCCATGAAGTGCCATCCTTTGCGGCGGCCCCGTGCCGTAGCCGTTGACGGTCCGCCGCGTTGAACCGGGTGGACCGGGAGCCCGCCGACTCCCGATCCGCTCGTCCGAGGAGGAGTTCCGTGGTGGAGGCCGGGATGGACACCAGTGTCAGCGTTCCCCCCTGCGATGCCTGTGACGTCGTCACCGTGCCGGCCCGGCAGGGTCTGGAGGCGGTCGACATCATCAGGCGGGGAGCCGGCGAGGGGGTGGGCTCGGTGCTCCACGACGACGGCTGCGACACCCTGGGCTTCCTGGTGCCGCCGGGCACCGCGGCCGCCTGGGACGTGCCGGGCAGCACCTGCATGGAGACGGAGGGCCGGGGGCTGAGCATCGTCCCGGAGCCCGAGCCGCCCGTGGAGGGCTCCGACTGGCTGCTGCCGCCCGGCGAGGCGGACCTGGCGACCGACCCCGTCGTCCTGCGGGCCGCGCTGGGCGAGGCGGCCCGGCTGATCAGGGCCGCGGACAGCTGCCGCTGAACACCCTTCGCCGAACGCCTTCCGCGCCCGGTCCGATAATGGACCGATGGGAAAGTCCAGGAACACCGCCCGTCGCGGGCGCGCCGCCGCCGAAGCCGTCGTCGAGGACGTCGACGGAGGGCGCGCCGAACTGGTGCCCGACCGGGACCGGCCCCGGGCCTGGACGCTGCTGATCGACGGCGCCCCGCAGTCGCACGTCGACCTCGACGACCCGGCGTACCTGTCCTTCGAGTACCAGCGCCGCATCGGCCACGTCATCGACCTGGCCGCCCCGCCGGGCAAGCCGGTCCGCGCCGTGCACCTCGGCGGCGGTGCGCTCACCCTCGCCCGCTACGTCGCCGCCACCCGCCCCCGCTCCACCCAGCAGGTCGTCGAGCGCGACGCCGCCCTCGTCCAACTGGTCCGGCGGGAGCTGCCCCTCGACCCCGGCGCGCGGATCCGGGTGCGCTCCACCGACGCCCGCGCCGGGCTGGCCAAGGTGCCCGACGGCTGGGCGGACCTCGTCGTCGCGGACGTCTTCGGCGGGGCCCGCACCCCGGCCCATCTGACCTCCACCGAGTTCCTCGACGAGGTGCGGCGCGCGCTCGCGCCCGGCGGGGTCTACGCCGCCAACCTCGCCGACGGCCCGCCGCTCGCCCACCTGCGCGGCCAGATCGCCACCGCCGCCGCCCGGTTCGGCGCACTCGCGCTCGTCGCCGACCCGGCCGTACTGCGCGGCAAACGCTTCGGCAACGCGATCCTGGTCGCCGCCGACCACCCGCTGCCCGTCGCCGAACTCACCCGCCGCGCCGCCTCCGACCCGCACCCCGCGCGCGTGGAACACGGCCGCGCGCTCACCGACTTCACCGGCGGCGCCCAGACCGTGACGGACGCGGCGGCCGTGGACTCGCCCGCGCCGCCGGAATCCGTCTTCAAGTGAGCCCGTACCGGGGCCCGTACCGGAGCGGTCCGGTTCAGTAGCTGCCGATCTCCACCCGCGGCGGCCCGTCGTGCCAGGTGCAGAACACCGAGACCCGGTCGGCGCCCGAGGTGAACTCCACCCGGATCCACGACTCCGTCTTCCACACCTGCATCGACCAGCCCGCGCCCGGCGTCGCCGACACCAGCGACGCGGACGACGTACCGAGGTCGAAGACCGCGCGGCCGCCGTCGGTGTCGTAGCTCCTGACCCGGCCGGACGTCTCGGGGGCGGGGCTCGCCGGGTCCGCGGGCGGTGTGGTGGACGGCGCGGGGCGCGACGGGGCGGGGTCGGGTTCGCCGGGTGTCCGGCTCGGCGCCGGCGACGGGCTGCGCGAGGGCGACGGCGGGGGCGGGGGCCGACTCGTGGACGAGGCCAGGGCCTCGCCGTCGTCGCCGCCCTTCCCGTCCCGCACGCTCGCGTCGGCGGCCGTGATGGGCAGCGCGCGGGGGGCGTCGTAGGCCGTGCCCGCCATCACCGTGTGGACGCCCCACCACGACAGGGTGACCGCGGCGCCGGTGGCGAACAGCCAGGCGATCACGTGGACGAGTCCTCTGCGCATCGCGGCCATACTGCCTCACCCGCCCCACCCGTGTCGCCCGAACGCCGTGGGACGCGGGTCCGGGCGGAGTTGTCCACAGGCCCGGACCGGGTTGGTCCGCATGGCGTACGGTGCCGCCCATGGCAAGTGTGCTCGTGGTCGAGGACGACCAGTTCGTCCGCTCGGCGCTCATCCGGCAGCTCACCGACGCCTCGCACACGGTGCGCAGCGTGGGCACGGCACTGGAGGCGCTGCGCGAGGTCGCCCATTTCCGGTTCGACGTGGTGATCCTGGACCTCGGACTGCCCGACCTGGACGGTTCCGAGGCGCTGAAGATGCTGCGCGGCATCACCGACGTGCCGGTGATCGTCGCCACCGCCCGCGACGACGAGGCGGAGGTCGTACGGCTGTTGAACGCGGGCGCGGACGACTACCTCACCAAGCCCTTCTCCGTCGAGCACCTGTCGGCCCGGATGGCGGCCGTGCTGCGCCGCGCCCGCGGCGGCCCGGCGGAGGCGGCGCCGCCGACGGTCATCCGGGTCGGCGGCCTCACCGTCGACCCGCTGCGCCGCCAGGCCGAACTGGACGGCGCGGTCCTGGACCTGACCCGCCGCGAGTTCGACCTGCTCGCCTTCCTGGCCGGCCGGCCCGGGGTCGTCGTCCCCCGCAAGGAGCTGCTCGCCGAGGTCTGGCAGCAGTCCTACGGCGACGACCAGACCATCGACGTCCACCTGTCCTGGCTGCGCCGCAAACTGGGCGAGACCGCGGCCCGGCCGCGCTACCTGCACACCCTGCGCGGCGTCGGCGTGAAGCTGGAGCCGCCGCGACTGGAGCCACCCCGATGAGATGGGCCCTGGTCAAGGTCTCGCTGGCGGTCACCGCCATGGTCGTGGTCGCCTTCGCCGTGCCCCTCGGACTCGTCATCCGCGAGATGGCCCGGGACCGCGCCTTCTCCAACGCCGAACGGGAGGCCGCCGCCGTCGCCCCCGCCCTGTCCATCACCACCGACCGCGAGCAGCTGGAACGCGTCGTGGCCTCCGCCGGTTCGGACGCCGGGATGGCCGTGCACATACCGGCGCCCGGTGACGGGAGCGGGGACGCCACCGACATCGGCCGGCAGCGCGCCACCGACGAGGACATCGCCGCCGTACGGGAGATGGGGCGGGCCTCCACCACCGAGGTGGGCGGCGGCTCCACCCTGCTCCAGCCGGTCGCGCTCAGTTCCGGCGAGATCGCCGTCGTCGAGGTGTACGTCCCCGAGTCCGCGGTGACCAACGGCGTCGGCACCGCCTGGGCGGTGCTCGCGGCGGTGGGCGCCGCACTGATCGTCGGCTCCGTCGCGGTCGCCGACCGGCTGGGCGTACGGATGGTGCAGCCCGCGCGGCGCCTGGTCGACGGGGCGCACGAGCTGGGCGAGGGCAGGCTGGGCGCGCGGGTGCCCGTGGAGGGGCCGGACGAACTGCGGCGCGCCGCGGTCGCGTTCAACTCCATGGCCGACCAGGTCGTCCAGCTCCTCGCCAACGAACGGGAGCTGGCCGCCGACCTGTCCCACCGGCTGCGCACCCCGCTGACCGTGCTGCGCCTCAACGCGGCCTCGCTCGGCGACGGCCCCGCCGCCGAGCAGACGCGGGCCGCCGTCGAGCAGCTGGAGCGCGAGGTCGACACCATCATCCGCACCGCCCGGGACGCCAAGCCGCAGACCGCCGCCGCCGGACCCGGCGCCGGGTGCGACGCCGCCGAGGTGGTCCGGGAACGCATGGGGTTCTGGTCGGCCCTCGCCGAGGACGAGGGCCGCAAGTGGCGGGTGGCCGGCGCCGACCGGCCGGTGCGCATACCCGTGGCCCGCGCCGACCTCGCCGCCTCCCTCGACGCGCTGCTCGGTAACGTCTTCCGGCACACCGCGGAGGGCACCGCCTTCGCCGTCGACCTGCACAACGGCGAGGACGCGGTGATCGTGCTCGTCTCCGACGCGGGCACCGGCATATCCGACCCCGAGGCCGCGATGGCCCGCGGCCGGGGCTCGGGCACCGACGGGTCGACCGGGCTCGGCCTGGACATCGTGCGCCGGATGGCCGAGTCCACCGGCGGCGACGTGCGCATCGGCTCCTCCGTGCTGGGCGGCACCGAGGTGCGCATCTGGATCCAGCTGGACGGGCGGCCGGCGCCGGTACGGCGCGGACACCGGGGAGCGGTACGCCGGCGCAGACAGGGCCGAGCGTCCGCGCCTGCGCCTGCCGCGACGCCGACGCCCGCGCCGACACCCGCGGCCCGGACGGGACGCGACCATTAATCGGTTCCGATCCCTCCCTTAAGTCCACCCTAAGATCGTCAACGCCCGCCCGGATCAGGCCCTTTGCCCGTTTCCGGGTCGCTAGCGTGCTGCCGCACCCCCACCCCGCCCCCGTCGGCCTCCCGCCGGGGGCACCGTGAACAGCGAAGGCAGGCACGTGATGCGTACGCACCGACGCAAGGTCAGTGGCAGGAACAAGGCGATCGGCGCCGTCGTCGCGGCGGCCGTGGCCGGCGGCGGCGCGCTGCTGTTCACCAGTACCGCCCAGGCGGCCGCGGTCGGCGCCGCGTACACGAAGACCAGCGAGTGGTCGACGGGCTACACCGCCCAGTACGTCGTCACCAACACCAGCGGGCAGGCGAAGGCGGACTGGACGCTCGAGTTCGACCTGCCCTCGGGCGCGAAGCTCGGCTCGCTGTGGAACGCCGAGTCGAAGGTCGACGGACAGCACGTCACCGTGACCCCGCCGAAGTGGGACACGGACGGGCTGAAGGCCGGCGAGTCCGTCACGGTCGGCTTCGTCGTCAACGGCACCGCCGACCCGACCGGTTGCCTCGTCGACGACGCCGCGTGCTCGGCGGACGACGGCGCCACCCCCGAGCCCAGCGGCCGCCCCACCGAGCCCCCGGCCCCGACGCCCACGCCGACCCCCACCCCCACGGCCACCGACAGCACCGAACCGGCCCCGACCGGCACCCCCACCACCCCGGCGCCCACCGGCACCCCCGGCGACGGCACCGACGCGGGCGCCGGCTTCGCGCCGTACGTCGACACCTCCCTCTACCCCGCCTTCGACCTGCTCGCGCACTCCGCGGCGACCGGTGTGAAGGAGTACAACCTCGCCTTCGTCACCGACGGCGGCGGCTGCACCCCCAAGTGGGGCGGCGTCACCGACCTCGGCAGCGACGCCGTCGCGAACCAGATAGGCGACCTGCGCGCGAAGGGCGGCGACGTCCGCGTCTCCTTCGGCGGTGCCTCCGGCTCCGAACTCGGCACCACCTGCACGTCCGCCGACGCGCTGGCGGCGGCGTACGGCAAGGTCGTCGACGCCTACAGGCTCACCAAGGTCGACTTCGACGTCGAGGGCGGCGCGCTGCCCGACACGGCCGCCAACACCCGCCGCGCCCAGGCGATCGCCGCGCTCCAGAAGCAGCACCCCGGCCTGGACGTCTCCTTCACCCTCCCGGTGATGCCCGAGGGCCTCACCCAGGCGGGCGTCGACCTCCTCGCCGACGCGAAGAAGAACGGCGTCGACATCGGCGCCGTCAACATCATGGCGATGGACTACGGCCCCGCGTACAGCGACGACATGGGCACCTACGCCACCCAGGCCGCCACCGCCACCCAGGCCCAGATCAAGGGCGTCCTCGGCCTGTCCGACGCCGACGCCTGGAAGACGGTCGCCGTCACCCCGATGATCGGCGTCAACGACGTCGTCTCCGAGGTCTTCAAGGTCGACGACGCCACCCAGCTCGTGGAGTTCGCGAAGTCCAAGGGCCTGGGCGCGCTGTCCATGTGGTCCGCCACCCGCGACAAGGCCTGCCCCGGCGGCCCGAAGCCCTCGGCCGACGCCACGTGCAGCTCCGTCGACCAGGAGCCGAACGCCTTCTCCAAGGCGTTCGCCGCCTACAAGTAGGGCCGGGCTCCTTCGCGCAGGGCCGGGCCCCACACCGGCCCTGCGAGCGGGGCGCGGCATCCCCCCGCGGGATGCCGCGCCCCGTGTCCTGCGTCCCTCCTGCGTTCCTCCTGCGTTCCTTCTGTGTCCCCCCGCGTCGCTCCTGCTTCCCTCCGGCTCCCCGAAGGTCTACTCGGCCGCGTCCACCGGAGGCAGCGCCCCCGTGCGGGCCGCCCGGCCGTACCACAGGGCGCTCGACTTCGGGGTGCGCTGCTGGGAGACGTAGTCGACGTACACCGCGCCGAACCGCTTCTCGTAGCCGTACGCCCACTCGAAGTTGTCCAGCAGGGACCACAGGTAGTAGCCGCGGACGTCGGCGCCGTCGGCGATGGCCTGCCGGACCGCGGTGAGGTGGCCGTTCAGGTAGGCGACCCGCTCGGGGTCGTGCACCGAGCCGTCCGCGCCGGGCTTGTCGTCGTAGGCGGCGCCGTTCTCACTGATGTACAGCGGCATGCCGGGGGCCTCGCGGTTGTACCGCATGATCAGCTCGTGCAGGCCGGACGGGTCGACGGTCCAGCCCATCTCGGTGCGCTCGCCCGGCGGCTGGTGGAACGCCACGTCGTCCGCGGCGGGCCACGGCGAGTGGTCGCTGGCGCCGTGGCCGTCGGCGCGGGGGGCGCGCGAGTCGGCGTCGGCCGCCGACACCACCGTCGGCGTGTAGTAGTTGAGGCAGATCGCGTCGATCGGCTGGCGGATCTGCCCCAGGTCGCCGTCCTGGACGAACGACCAGTCGGTGAGCGGCGCCGTGGCCTCCAGCAAGGTCTGCGGGTAGGCGCCGTGCAGGATCGGACCGTGGAAGATCCCGCCGGACAGGTCGTCGATCTTCCGCGCCGCCGCCAGGTCCGCCGGGCTCTGCGACAGGGGCCGCACGACGGACGTGTTGAGGCTGATCGCCACCGAGTTGCGGGCCGGCATCACCGAACGCAGCGCCACCGTGCCCAGGCCGTGCGCCAGGTTCAGGTGGTGCGCGGCGCGCAGCGCGGCCGCCGGGTCGGTGCGGCCGGGGGCGTGCACCCCGGAGGCGTAGCCCAGGAACGCGGCGCACCACGGCTCGTTCAGCGTGATCCACTGCTCGACCCGGTCGCCGAGCGCCTCGCCGACGATCTGCGCGTACTCGGCGAACCGGTAGGCCGTGTCCCGCTCGGGCCAGCCGCCCGCGTCCTCCAGCTCCTGCGGCAGGTCCCAGTGGTAGAGGGTGACGGCCGGCTTGATCCCGGCGGCCAGCAGCTCGTCCACCAGGCGGCGGTAGAAGTCCAGGCCGCGCTGGACGGCGGGGCCGCGGCCGGTCGGCTGCACCCGCGTCCAGGAGACCGAGAAGCGGTAGGCGCCGAGGCCCAGGTCCTTCATCAGCGCCACGTCGTCGCGGTAGCGGTGGTAGTGGTCGACAGCGATGTCACCGGTGTCCCCGCCGGCCGTCTTCCCGGGGGTGTGGCTGAAGGTGTCCCAGATCGAGGGGGTACGGCCGTCCTCCCGCACCGCGCCCTCGATCTGGTACGCCGAGGTGGCGGCGCCCCACAGGAAGGCGGGGGGGAAGGTCACCGGGGTCACCGGCGTTGCGGACTCAGGCATGGAAGCGCTCCCATAGAGGGTTCGTGGCGGGTCGTCCCGGTCGGCGCGAAGTCCGGCCGGTGAGACCGACGGATAGAAGGACGAGGGGGGAAGCCGGGCCGGGTGGCGCCCACCCGAACCGGGGCCGGGGCAGCGGTGACCCGGCCCCCGGGGGTGAGGTGCCGCCGAGGTGTCAGCCCTTGACGGCGCCCTGCATGATGCCGCCCACGATCTGCTTGCCGAAGATCGCGAACACCAGGAGCAGCGGCAGCGTGCCCAGCAGCGCGCCGGCCATGATCAGGGACTGGTCCGGGGTGTAGCCGCGGCCCAGTCCGGCGAGGGCGACCTGCACGGTCGGACTGCCGTTCTGCGTCAGCACGAGGAACGGCCACAGGAAGTCGTTCCAGGACTGTACGAACATCAGCATGCCGAGCACGGCCATCGCGGGCCGCGCCGCCGGGAACACCACGTGCCACACCACGCGCCAGCTGCTGGCGCCGTCGACACGCGCGGCCTCGATGATCTCGTCGGGCAGCGCCTGGAGCAGGTACTGGCGCATGAAGAACACGCCGAACGCGTTCACCAGGGACGGCAGGATCACCGCCTGGAGCTGGTCGGACCAGTCCAGCTTCGCGACCATCATGTACAGCGGGATGATGCTGAGCTGCGGGGGCACCATCATCGTGCCGATGACGATCAGCATCAGCGCGCCCCGCCCGCGGAAGCGCAGCTTGGCGAAGGCGAACCCGGCGATCGTCGACAGGAAGACGATGGTGAGCGCCGAGGTGCCGGCCACGATGGTGGTGTTGAGGAACGCCTCGCCGAGGTTGGCGTCGTTCCAGGCGATCTCCAGCTTGTCGAACAGGTTGCCGCCGAACCAGAAGGGCGGCGGTGTCTGGGCGAGCCGCTGGTTGTCGCGCGAGGCGGCGATCGCCGTCCACACCAGCGGGAACAGCGAGCCGATGGTGAACAGGGCGAGGATGATGTAGGCGATCGGCCCCGCGTGCATGTGCCCGCCGGCCCGGGAGGACTTGGAGCCTCGCCGGCCCCTGCCCTTGCCGGACGGGTCGGGTGCCGCGTCGGCCGGGGGTTTCGTCATGGTCGTCGTCACGGCCGGTTCTCCTTAACTACTGGCGCGCAGCCGGCGCGAGATGACGGCGTTCAGGATCCCGATCACGATGAGGATCAGGAACATCGCCCAGGCGATCGCGGAGGCGCGGCCCAGGTGCTGGTTGACCCAGCCCTGCTCGTACAGGTACAGGCCGAGCGTCTGGAACTGGTGCTGGGAACCGCCCGAGGCACCCTTGTTCGCGTCGAACAGCAGCGGCTCGCCGAAGAGCTGCGAGGCACCGATGGTCGACACGACGACCGTGAACAGGATCGTCGGACGCAGCGAGGGCAGCGTGACGTGGATGAACTGCCGCCAGCGGCTGGCGCCGTCCAGCGCCGCCGACTCGTACAGGTCCTGCGGGATCGCCTGCATGGCGGCCAGGTAGATCAGCGCGTTGTAGCCGGTCCAGCGCCAGATGACGATGGAGGACACGGCGAACTTCGACGCCCACGAGCCGTTCTGCCAGTCGATCTTGTCCAGGCCGACCAGGTCGAGGAACCAGTTGATCATGCCGTAGTCACGGCCGAAGAGCAGCACGAAGACCAGCGAGGCCGCGGCGATCGACGTCGCGTACGGCGCCAGCATCACGACCCGGTAGAAGGTCGAGGCGCGCAGCTTGTAGTTGAGGATGTGCGCCAGGCCCATCGCCATCAGCAGCTGCGGCACCGTGGCGATGATGCCGATGTACAGCGTGTTCTTCGCCGCGTTCCAGAAGAAGTCGTCGTCGAAGATCCGGGTGTAGTTGTCCAGGCCCGTCCACTTCATGTCGGTGGGCGCGGTCAGCTCCACCGTGTGCAGCGAGGCCCAGCCGGTGTAGATCAGCGGGAACAGGCCGAAGGCGACGAAGAGCAGGAAGAAGGGCGAGACGAACGCGTACGGGCTCCAGCGGATGTCCCGCTGCCAGCGCCGGGAGAGTTTCGCCCGCTTCTTCCGGTCGGCCTCGGCGGCCGACCTGCCGCCGGGCGGGCGGCCCGGGGCCGCGCCCCCCTTGACGGGGGACGCGGCGGTGTCGTGCCGGGTGGTCATTCCGGTCACTTCTCCAGGTTGTTGTCGATGGTCTTCACGGCGTTCTCCCAGGCATCCTTGGCGGACTTGCCCTGGGTGACGAGGATGACGCCGTTGTCCGTCAGACCCTGCTGGATGATCTGGTCCTTCGGGCCGATGACCTGGGTCGGGATCTCCTCGGCGGCCTTGGCGAAGACCTTGCCGATCGGCGCGTCACCCGTCATCTCGTTCTTGCCGCCGGTCACCTCGGGCGTCGTGTACGCGGAGGGGGTGCTCGGGAAGCTGGCCATCACGGAGAACAGCTTGGCCTGCTGCTCGGGAGCCGTCAGCCAGGTGACCAGCTTCTGGGCCTCCTTCACGTGCTTGCCGCCCTTGGGCACACCGAGGAAGCTGCCGCCCCAGTTGCCGGACTTCGGGGCCTGGGCGACGTCCCACTTGCCGGCGGACTCCGGCTGGGACTTCTCCTTGATGGTGCCGAGCATCCACGGCGGGCAGGCGACGGTGGCGAACAGGCTGTTGGCGACGGTCTGGTCCCAGGCGGGCTGGAACTGGGTCTGCGACTGGACCAGGCCCTTCTCGGCGGCCTCCGCGGTCAGGTCGAAGGCGCTCTTCACGGCCGGGTTGGTCTTGTAGATGACCTCGCCGGAGGCGTCGTAGAACTTCTCCTTCTCACTGCTGAGAATGGCGTTGATCAGGCCGCCGGGGGAGTCCATGAAGTAGGTGTCCTTGCCGGCACCCTTCTTGTAGTCCTCGCCGACCTCGACGAACTTCTTCCAGTCGCCGGCCCACAGCTTCGACACCTCCTCGCGGTCCGTCGGCAGGCCCGCCTTCTCGAAGAGGTCCTTGCGGTAGCAGATGGCCATCGGGCCGATGTCCGTGCCGAGGCCGATCGTGGCGCCGTCCTTGGTGGTGGCCTGCTGCCACTTCCAGTCCAGCCAGTTGTCCTTCTTGACGCCCGAGGCCTTGGACATGTCCTCGAACTTGTCCGCCTGGGTGGCGACGACCTCGGCGATGTTGCCGACCTCGATCGCCTGCACGTCCTGGAGGCCGCTGCCGGTGGTGAGGTGGTTGACCAGAGCGGGGTAGTAGTTCTCGTTCCGCTCGGTGACGTTCTCCTCGATGTTGATGTCCGGGTTGAGCTTCTCGTACTCCTCGTAGAGGCCGGCCTGCTTGAAGCCCATCGTTCCGAACAGACCGAGGGTGATCGTGGTCTTGCCGCTGCTGTCGCCCGACGACGAGCTGTCCTCGTCCTTGCCGTCGTCGGCGCAGCCGGCCAGCAGCCCGGCGCCCAGCGACGCGATGGCCGCCATGACCACCACTCTGCGGGCCGATCCTCTGCGTGCTGCTCGCATGTGCGTCCTCCTGTTGCCCTGACGTGCCGACCCCCCGGCCAACTACATGGTTGGACCCGCTGCTTCATGTGGTGCGTTCGTCGCTGCGGCTCGGGCGTGGAACGTGCGGGATGTGTATGTGCCAGGTAGTGTGGGAGCGCTCCCACAAGTGATGTGTTGAAGAGTCCCGGGTCCGGACGGGGGTGTCAAGGGAGCGGACGCGACGAATTGCGTTCAGTTATCGGCCTGTTAACTGGACGTTGCGAGCGACACGGAGACACTCCCGTACGGCGGTGGAGGGGCCGGAGTCGGTCATTACACCCGACCGGCCTGTTAAATTCCAGGCCAGCCGCAGAGTGCGGGGGTGACTACGGGAGGCGGAGCCGATGGCAGGCCACGGAGTGCGTGGGCGGAGCGGTGGCCGGCCCACCCTCGAAGAAGTGGCGGCACGCGCGGGCGTCGGCCGCGGCACGGTCTCCCGCGTGATCAACGGCTCCCCCCGGGTGAGCGACGCGACCCGGGCGGCGGTCGAGGCGGCGGTCGAGGAGCTCGGCTACGTCCCGAACACGGCGGCCCGCGCGCTGGCGGCCAACCGCACGGACGCGATCGCCCTGGTGGTGCCCGAGCCGGAGACCCGGTTCTTCGCGGAACCGTACTTCTCGGACATGCTCAAGGGCGTCGGCTCCGAGCTGTCCGACACCGAGATGCAGCTGCTGCTGATATTCGCGGGCAGCGACCGGGAGCGGGAGCGGCTCGCCCAGTACCTCGCGGCGCACCGGGTGGACGGCGTCCTGCTGGTCTCCGTGCACGCCGACGACCCGCTGCCCGACCTGCTGACCCAGCTCGAGATCCCCGCCGTGATCAGCGGCCCGCGCTCGGCCGCCGAGCCGCTGGCGTCGGTGGACTCGGACAACTACGGGGGCGCCCGCTCGGCCGTCGAGCACCTGCTGTCCCGGGGGCGCGGCCGCATCGCCCACATCACCGGCCACCTCGCCGTCTACGGCGCCCAGCGACGCGTCGACGGCTACCGCGACGCGCTGCGCGAGGCGGGCCACGAGGTGGACGAGCGACTGATCGAGCCGGGCGACTTCACCGAGGAGGGCGGGCGCCGCGCGATGGCGGAACTGCTGCGCCGCGACCCCGGCATCGACGCGGTCTTCGCCGCCTCGGACGTCACCGCGGCGGGCGCGGGCCAGGTCCTGCGCGAGGCGGGCCGAAGCATCCCGGACGACGTGGCGCTGGTCGGCTACGACGACTCGGCGATCGCCCGGCACATGGAACCGCCGCTGACCAGTGTGCGCCAGCCCATCGAGGAGATGGGGCGCGCGATGATCGACCTGCTGCTGACCGAGATCGCGGACCGCAGGCCGGCCGCCTCGCGGGGGCTGGAGCGGCACCAGGTGGTGCTGGCGACGGAGCTGGTGGAGCGCCGGTCGTCGTGAGGTGCGGGGAGGGTCGGCGGGGCCGTGCTTCGGGTGCGGTGCCGTCGGCGCCGCTGCCCTGCTCGTGCTCCAACGAGATCAGCCGGTGACTCTCTTCCGAGAGCCACCGGCTGATTACTCAGGGTGAGTGACGGGACTTGAACCCGCGGCCACCTGGACCACAACCAGGTGCTCTACCAACTGAGCTACACCCACCAAGGCCGGTGCTCGAATCCCGCGTGGCGGGGTTTCCCGACCGGCTGAGAAAAAGTGTACAGGGTCCGAAGGGGTGCTCGCGCCCGGCTTTCCGGACGCCGCCGCCGGGCGGTCGCGCCCCGCCGTCCGGCGGTTCCCGCGCCGCTGCCCGGCGGTTCCCGCGCCGCTATCCGGCCGGTACGACGTGCTTCGCGGCGATCGCCTTGGCCGTGTCGGAGTCGGGGCCGGGCTGCGGGACGAAGACCGCCTCCCGGTAGTAGCGCAGCTCGGCGATGGACTCGCGGATGTCGGCGAGCGCGCGGTGGTTGCCGTTCTTCTCCGGGCTGTTGAAGTACGCCCGCGGGTACCAGCGGCGGGCCAGCTCCTTGATCGAGGAGACGTCGACGATCCGGTAGTGGAGGTAGCCCTCCAGCGTCGCCATGTCGCGCAGCAGGAAACCGCGGTCGGTGCCGACGGAGTTGCCGCACAGGGGGGCCTTGCCGGGCTCCTTCACGTGCTCCCGCACATAGGCCAGGACCTGGGCCTCGGCGTCGGCCAGGGTGGTGCCGCCGTCCAGCTCCTCGAGCAGTCCGGACGCGGTGTGCATCTCGCGCACCACCTCCGGCATCGTCTCCAGGGCCCGGTCCGGCGGGCGGATGACGATGTCGACGCCCTCGCCGAGGATGTTCAGCTCGGAGTCGGTGACGAGGGCGGCAACCTCGATGAGCGCGTCGTCGGACAGCGAGAGGCCGGTCATCTCGCAGTCGATCCACACCATGCGATCGTTCATGCGGGCCACTGTACGGGGGGCGCCTGCTTATCGGCCCCCGGCGTCGGTGCGGGCCTCGCTGGGGGCTGCCGCCCCCAGGCCCCCGCTTCGGCCCTGAACGGGCCTCGTCCTCAAACGCCGGACGGGCTGAGATGCCCTGCCCGGCGTCGGACGTGAACGCCGGGCGGGCTGAGCGTGCCCGGCGTTCACGGGAGCCGTCTCCTCACCTCACGGCGCGCTGCGCTGTCCCGGCACGCCGGCGGCGCCCGCCGGCATCGGGGTCGCCGTGCGGCGGGTCTGGAACGGGACCGCGTTCTCCGGGGGGAGGGCGGTCGGCGGGTCGGACGGGGGCAGGGGCCGGGAGGCACCCGCGGGGTCCGGGTCGGGCTGGCGGTCGCCCTGGGGACGGCGGGCCCGGTAGGCCGCCCGGTAGGCGGCCGGGGACGAGCCGAGCTGGCGGCGGAAGTGACCGCGCAGCGCCACCGGCGAGCGGAAACCGCACCGGCCCGCGACCTCGTCCACCGAGTAGTCCGACGTCTCCAGGAGCCGCTGCGCCTGGAGCACCCGCTGGGTGATCAGCCACTGGAGCGGGGCGCTGCCCGTCAGCGAGCGGAACCTGCGGTCGAAGGTGCGGCGGCTCATGTAGGCGCGCGCGGCCAGCGTCTCCACGTCGAACTGCTCGTGGAGGTGCTCCAGCGCCCAGGCGACGACCTCGGCGAGCGGGTCGGCGCCGATCTCCTCCGGTAAAGACCTGTCGAGGTAGCGCTCCTGGCCGCCGCTGCGGCGCGGCGGGACCACCAGGCGGCGGGCGAGCGCACCGGCCGCCTCGTTGCCGTGGTCCGTGCGCACGATGTGCAGGCACAGGTCGATGCCGGCCGCGGTGCCCGCGGAGGTCAGTACGTCGCCGTCGTCCACGAACAGCTCGCGCGGATCGACGTGCACCGACGGGTAGCGCTTGGCCAGGGTCGGCGCGTACATCCAGTGCGTGGTGGCGGGGCGGCCGTCCAGCAGGCCGGCCGCCGCGAGGACGAAGGCGCCCGTGCACAGTCCGACTATGCGCGCCCCCTCCTCGTGCGCCCGGCGCAGCGCGTCGAGCGCCTCCTCCGGCGGCGGCGAGGTGATCGACCGCCAGGCCGGTACGACGACGGTGCCCGCGCGGGAGATCGCCTCCAGCCCCTGCGGTGCGGTGAGTTCCAGGCCCCCCGTGGTCCGCAGCGGGCCCTCCTCGCCGGCGCACACCAGCAGCCGGTAGCGCGGCACGCCGGCGTCCTGGCGGTCGATCCCGAACACCGACAGCGGTATGGAACTCTCGAAGATGGGGCCGCCGCTGAACAGCAGCACCGCGACGATCTCCTTGCGGCGTCGCCCGGAAAGCTTCCGGGCCGCGGCTTCCGGCGCGGCAGCGGAGTCGTGGCTCATACTGCTAAGCCCCCCTCGGTGGTCGCGGCGCCCTTCACCCTTCGGGTCTGTCGCTCCAACACGTTTCCCCTCGGTCCTGCACGAGTCCCCCGCCGTAGACGGTCAAGATCGAATCTACTGTGTCCCGTCGCGCCGAGGTGGCTGGTTCGGCACTTGGGACATTGTCGACATGGCAACTTGGCGTGAAGCAGTCGATCACGAAGCGTTGCACTCCGGGGCGCCCCTGGGAAGTGCGCCTTGTGTCAGTGGCCAATCCACATAGGGTGCGAAGGGGTCCCGAGACCCTTTCCGTGCAGGTGGAACGGGGGTTTGGGGGTGGTGGGGGGTGCGGATGCGCCACCCGCGGAAGTTGGCTGAAAAGAAGCGGAACTGTGCGCGGAAACCGGTCAGTCGACCGGTGTGTTTTCCCCAGTGTGCCGTCCGCCCCCGCGGGCCCGACGCCGGGCCGCCGTGCGCTCGGAGCGGCGCAGCAGCAGACGGCAGGCGCCGGTGACCGCCGCCAGGCCGAACGCCGTGCCGGCGGCGCCCGCGAACGAGGCGCCGTACCAGAGCAGTGCGACGGGCACGAGGAAGCAGCTGAAGGCCGCCCAGCGGACGAGGTCGGTGACGCCGTCGCGGCCCGGTGCGCCGGACGTCGGCTCGGCGGGTCGGTGCGGTCCGGTCACGGGTGCTCCCTGGGGTGGCGGCAGAGGGATCAACGTCCGCGCGGCGCATCGGTCACGACCGGTGACG
Organism: Streptomyces coelicoflavus; assembly: GCF_003112555.1. Lineage (GTDB taxonomy): Bacteria > Actinomycetota > Actinomycetes > Streptomycetales > Streptomycetaceae > Streptomyces > Streptomyces coelicoflavus. The sequence goes on from NZ_BEWB01000002.1 coordinate 190,667, forward strand.
GACAGTTGAATCCTGTGCAAACCGCCTGTACAGAGCAGCAACCATTGCGTTACGGGCGCCCTCTCGGGCATGCTCCGGTGCAGCCCGCGGCGGACCCTCCGCGGGATCTGGGCGAAGGAGGCGTGCCGCCGTACCCTTGGGGGTATGGGGTTGGGAAGACCATTCCCGGACACACAGCTCCGCCGCCCACTGTTGTCCCCCATAGAGGATAAAAACGCCGAGACAGCCATGGCCGGTCACGAATTCTTCGAACCCGCGGACCGCAAGCGGCCCGTCGCCGAACCTACGGCGGCCGAGCCCCTGGCGGCCGAAGAGCCACGCCAGTCGTGCGACCCAGCCTTCAAGCACGGCGTCGTCGTCGGCTTCGACGGCTCCACCTCCAGCGAACGCGCCCTCGCCTACGCCATCGGCATGGCGTCCCGGCTGGGCTCCGGCCTGGTCATCGTGCACGTCGCCAACCGGCTGCCCACCACGGTGTGGGCCGGGTGCGAACCCCCGGTCTTCGTCGACGTGCCCGACCACCGCACCGAGGTGCTCGGGCTGGAGTTGGCGTGCGCGGACTACCTCGCCGAGGTGCCCTGGATCCTGGTCGAGCGCGGCGGCGACATCTGCCACGAACTCGAGGAGGTGGGGAGGGAGTACGAGGCGGACGCCATCGTCGTCGGCTCCAGCCACGGCCTGGTCGGCCGCCTCTTCGGCTCCGTCGCGGGCCGCCTCGCCAAGCGGGCGAAGCGGCCCGTGGTCGTCATCCCCTGACCCGGTGGGACGGGTGCCCCGGCGGGACGGGTGCCCCGGCGGGACGGGTGCCCCGGCGGGACAGGTGACCCGGTGGGACGGGGCTACTCCACCGTCACCGACTTGGCGAGGTTGCGCGGCTTGTCGATGTCCCGGCCGAGGGCCAGCGCCGTGTGGTAGGCGAGGAGCTGGAGCGGGATGCCCATGAGGATGGGGTCCAGCTCGTCCTCGTTCTTCGGGACGACGATCGTGTGGTCGGCCTTCTCCTGCTCCTGGTGGGCCACGGCGAGGATCTGACCGCTGCGGGCCTTGATCTCCTCCAGGGCCGCGCGGTTCTTCTCCAGCAGGTCGTCGTCCGGCACGATCGCGACCGTCGGCAGCGCGGGCTCGATCAGGGCGAGCGGGCCGTGCTTCAGCTCGGAGGCCGGGTAGGCCTCGGCGTGGATGTAGGAGACCTCCTTGAGCTTCAGGGAGGCCTCGCGGGCGACCGGGTAGCCCCGGACGCGGCCGATGAAGAGCATCGAGCGGGCGTCGGCGTACTGCGCGGCCAGCTTCTTGACGTCCTCCTCCTGCTTCAGCATCTCCTCGATCTGCGCGGGCAGCTTGCGCAGCCCCTCGATGATCCGCTTGCCGTCGCGCACCGACAGGTCGCGGGTGCGGCCCAGGTGCAGGGCGAGCAGCGCGAAGGCGACGCAGGTGTTGGTGAAGCACTTGGTGGACACCACGCACACCTCGGGGCCGGCGTGCACGTACATGCCGCCGTCGGCCTCGCGGGCGATCGCCGAACCGACAACGTTGACGATGCCGAGGACCCGGGCGCCCTTGCGCTTGAGCTCCTGCACGGCGGCCAGCACGTCGTAGGTCTCACCGGACTGCGAGACGGCGATGTACAGGGTGTCGGGGTCGACGACCGCGTTGCGGTAGCGGAACTCGGAGGCCGGCTCGGCGTCCGCGGGGATGCGGGCCAGCTCCTCGATCATCTGGGCGCCGATCTGGCCCGCGTGGTACGAGGTGCCGCAGCCGAGGATCTTCACGCGGCGCACGGCACGCGCGTCGCGGGCGTCCAGGTTGAGGCCGCCGAGGTGCACGGTGGAGAAGCGGTCGTCGATCCGGCCGCGCAGCACGCGGTCCACGGCCTCGGCCTGCTCGTGGATCTCCTTGTGCATGTACGTGTCGTGGCCGCCCATGTCGTAGGAGGCGGCCTCCCACTCCACGGTGGTGGGCTCCGACGTGGTGCGGGTGCCCTCGGTGGTGTAGGTGCGGAAGTCGTCGGCCTTGAGGGTGGCCATCTCGCCGTCGTCGAGCGTGACTATCTGCCGGGTGTGGGCGACCAGCGCGGCGATGTCCGAGGCGACGAACATCTCCTTCTCGCCGATGCCGAGGACGACCGGCGAGCCGTTGCGGGCCACGACGATGCGCTCGGGGAAGTCGGCGTGCATCACGGCGATGCCGTACGTGCCCTCGATGACCCTGAGGGTCTCGCGGACCTTGTCCTCCAGCTTCTCGGCCTCGGAGCGGGCGATGAGGTGGACGAGGACCTCGGTGTCGGTCTCGGAGAGGAACTCGACGCCGTCCGCCTCCAGCTTGCGGCGCAGGTCGGCGGCGTTGTCGATGATGCCGTTGTGGACGACGGCGACCTTGTTGTCGGCCGACATGTGCGGGTGGGCGTTCACGTCGGAGGGGGCGCCGTGGGTGGCCCAGCGGGTGTGGGCGATGCCGGTGGTGCCCTTGAAGCGCGCCGGGACCCTGGCCTCCAGGTCGCGCACCCGGCCCTTGGCCTTGACCATCCGCAGGCCGGCCGCCTTCGGGGAGGTGACGACGATGCCCGCCGAGTCGTACCCGCGGTACTCCAGACGCTGGAGGCCCTCGAGGAGCAGGGGCGCGACGTCACGCTTGCCGATGTATCCGACGATTCCGCACATGTATATGTATCCCTCGTGTCCTTCTCGGCCTGCTCAGCCGTAGACGATGCGGCGCAGCTGACGGAGCGACAGCTCCGGCGGCGCGACCGCCCGGTATTTCAGTTCCGCCTCGATCCGCTCGAAGATCGTCGCGTTCACCAGGCCCTGGGCCTGGAGCTCGCGGTGGCGGCGACGGACGTACACCTCGGTCGTCTCGTCGAAGTAGGCGAGCACGTCCTGGACCACGCGCAGTGCCTCGCCCCGGCTCAGGGGGGTGGACCGCGTCAGATGATCAACGAGTTCGTCGTGCACCCGGTAGATCCTGGGGTAAGGGAGACGCTTGTGCAAGAATCCTGCCCGATATCGGGCAGGCGTGGCGGTTCCTGTGCTGCTCCCGGGTCTACATCCGCTTCAGTACGGCCTGCTTCGCCAGGGTGAACTCCTCGTCCGTCAGCACCCCGGAGCGGTGCAGCTCACCCAGCTCCCGCAGCCGGCGCAGCAGCGCGTCGTGGTCGTCCTCGGCGGCCGGTGCGGACGCCGGCGCCGGGGCGGGAGTCTCCTCGGCGGGGCCGGCGTCCTCCGGGGCCGTGCGGGCGGCCGGGTGCGGGAGGCGGGCCTGGACGGCCGCGGCCACCAGGGCCATCAGCGGGTCCCGTTTGAAGCCCCACAGCTCCACCGCGTTGGGGTCGTACTTCGGCGGCACCTTGCTCGGCGCCGCCCGCACGGTGAAGCGCAGGTGGCCGTTCTCCAGGCCCACCGTCGGCTGCCACTCCACGGCGACGATGTCGGCCAGGGGGAGGGTGCGCGGCCCGGCGGCGGACTTGGCGTCCTCCGCCTGCCACTTCCACTCCAGCCGCACCCGCTCCCCGTCGAAGTTCGCTACGCCGTCCCCGGCCGACACCGACAGCGGCACCGACGGCCCCGGCAGCAGGTAGGCGTCCACCGGGCCGGACGGAACCTGGTCGAGGAGCAGCGCGTTGCGCACCTCGTCCACGAAGTACTCGGCCACGCCGTACCGGTCGGGCTCCACCAGGAGCTGGTACGGGTCGTGCGGCTCGGTCAGCCGGCCGCCCGTCGCGTGCAGCAGGGGATCGGCGCCGTCCCGCAGCCGCAGCCTGAGCCGCCCCGACTTCTTCCCCTGCTCGAACGATATGCCCGCCAACGCGGCGAGCGGCACGAGCAGTTCACCCAGCTCCCTGCGGAGCAGACCCACGTTCTTGTCCCGCCCGGGTGTCAGCCGCAGGGCGTCGCCGTCGAAGACCCACGTTCCGTCCTTCTGGATGATTTCCGCCATGCGGCAATTGTTTCATCGCTCCCGTGGGCGGTGATGGTGCGGGAGAGTGGTCCGTGCCCGTCCTCAACGCCCAAGCCCGACCCCTCGATTGCACTCATCGCGAAGGGAGCCCACGTGAGACCTCATCGACGGCACCACAGAACGACTCCCCGCATCTCCCGGCTGCTGGGATCGCTGCTGCTGGTGGCGGCGGTCGGCGCCATGACCACCGGCGCCGCCCCGGACCGGAAGGCGCCCGTCCGGCCGACGCCCCTCGACCGGGTGATCCCGGCCCCCGCCTCGGTCGACCCCGGCGGCGCGCCGTACCGCATCACGCGCGGCACCCACATCCGCGTCGACGACTCGCGCGAGGCCCGCCGCGTCGGCGACTACCTCGCGGACCTGCTGCGGCCCGCCACCGGCTACCGGCTCCCCGTCACCGGCCACGGCCACGGCGGCATACGGCTGCGCCTGGCGGGCGGCCCGTACGGCGACGAGGGCTACCGCCTCGACAGCGGCCCCGCAGGCGTCACCATCACCGCCCGCAAGGCCGCCGGACTCTTCCACGGCGTCCAGACCCTGCGTCAGCTGCTGCCCCCCGCCGTCGAGAAGGACTCCGCGCAGCCCGGCCCCTGGCTGGTCGCGGGCGGCACCATAGAGGACACGCCGCGCTACGCCTGGCGCAGCGCGATGCTCGACGTCTCCCGACACTTCTTCGGCGTGGACGAGGTCAAGCGCTACATCGACCGCGTCGCCCGTTACAAGTACAACAAGCTCCACCTGCACCTCAGCGACGACCAGGGCTGGCGCATCGCCATCGACTCCTGGCCGCGCCTGGCGACATACGGCGGCTCCACCGAGGTCGGCGGCGGCCCCGGCGGCTACTACACCAAGGCGGAGTACAAGGAGATCGTGCGTTACGCGGCCTCCCGCCACCTCGAGGTGGTCCCCGAGATCGACATGCCGGGCCACACCAACGCCGCCCTCGCCTCCTACGCCGAGCTGAACTGCGACGGTGTGGCGCCCCCGCTGTACACCGGCACCAAGGTCGGCTTCAGCTCGCTGTGCGTGGACAAGGACGTCACCTACGACTTCGTGGACGACGTCATCGGCGAACTCGCCGCGCTCACCCCCGGCCGCTACCTCCACATCGGCGGCGACGAGGCGCACTCCACGCCCAAGGCCGACTTCGTGGCGTTCATGAAGCGGGTGCAGCCGATCGTCGCCAAGTACGGCAAGACGGTCGTCGGCTGGCACCAGCTGGCCGGCGCGGAACCGGTCGAGGGCGCGCTCGTCCAGTACTGGGGCCTGGACCGCACCGGCGACGCCGAGAAGGCCGAGGTCGCCGAGGCCGCCAGGAACGGCACGGGGCTGATCCTCTCCCCGGCCGACCGGACGTACCTGGACATGAAGTACACCAAGGACACCCCGCTGGGCCTGTCCTGGGCGGGCTACGTCGAGGTGCAGCGGTCCTACGACTGGGACCCGGCCGGCTATCTGCCGGGCGCCCCGGCCGACGCGGTCCGCGGCGTCGAGGCCCCGCTGTGGACGGAGACCCTGTCCGACCCGGACCAGCTGGACTACATGGCCTTCCCGAGGCTGCCGGGCGTCGCCGAACTGGGCTGGTCCCAGGCGTCCACGCACGACTGGGACACCTACAAGGTGCGGCTCGCCGCGCAGGCCCCGTACTGGGAGGCGGCGGGGATCGACTTCTACCGCTCGCCGCAGGTGCCCTGGACCTGACCCGGACGGCACGACGGGCACCCCGGAGGACCGTCTCCGGGGTGCCCGCCCGTTGGTGGGTCAGAGCCCCGCGATGGGGTTCTTCAGGGTCCCGATCAGCTGGAGCGCTCCGGACGGGTCGGACAGGTCCACCATCTGCCGGTTGTCGCGCAGCTGGAGCCGGTTGAGGCAGGACAGCGCGAACTCGGGCGCGAACATGTCGTACCGCTCGAACTTCTCGGCCAGCTCCGGCACCGACTCCTGGTACTCCCGGGTGACCTCCGCGACCGTCCGCCAGAAGACGTTCTCCGCCACGATGCCCTCCTCCGCCAGGTTCGCGGCGAGGAAGCGGAAGAAGCAGTCGAAGACGTCCGTGAAGATGGAGAGGAGCTTCTTGTCGTCGGGCACGTCCACCGCGATGCGGGAGACCTCCGGCGGCAGCACCGCGTCCGGGTCCATCACCGCGATCTCCTCGGCGATGTCCTTGTAGACGGCCCGCCGCACCACGCCGTCCTCCAGGACCAGGATCACGTTCTCGCCGTGCGGCATGTACACCAGGTCGTAGGCGTAGAAGCTGTGCAGCAGCGGGACGTAGTAGGCCCGCAGGTAGTGCCGCAGCCACTCGGCGGGCGCGAGCCCGGACCGCTCGATCAGTGCCCCCGCGAAGGAGGCGCCCTCGTGGTCGACGTGGACCAGGGAGGCCATGGTGGCGAGGGTCTCGCCGTCCCGGAGGGAGGGCACGGGGCTCTCCCGCCACAGCGCCGCCAGCATCTTGCGGTACGGCGAGTAGCGGTCGGTGGCCCGCTCGTACTCCAGGTGCCGGTAGCCGACGGCCGCCCGCTCCCGGATGATGCTCAGCCCCGTCCCCTTCAGCACCGGGTCGCCCTCGATCAGCTGGGCGAGCCAGTCGTTGATGGCCGGGGTGGCCTCCATGTACGCCGCCGACAGGCCGCGCATGAAACCCATGTTGAGGACGGACAGGGCCGTCTTCACGTAGTGCTTCCCGGGGTGCGAGGCGTTGAAGAAGGTGCGGATGGACTGCTGGGCCAGGTACTCGTCGTCGCCCTCGCCCAGGCACACCAGGTGGCCCCGGGCGACCTCGGCGGCGAAGGTGACGGTGAGCTTGTTCCACCACTGCCAGGGGTGGACCGGGATCAGGAAGTAGTCGGCCGGGTCCAGGCCGCGCCCGCGCAGGACGCCGTGGAAGCGGTCGACGGTCCCCTCGCCCAGCTCGTCCCGGACGAAGGACTCGTACTCGATGCCCACGCCCGCCGTGAACGCCGCCCGCGAGCGGTGCGCGGCCAGCCACACCAGCCGGACCGGGCTCGCGGTCTCGGGGGCGTACGACAGGTACTCGTGGACGCCGAAGCCGAGCCGGCCGTTGTTGGCGACGAAGCACGGGTGGCCCTCGGTCATGCCGGTCTCGACGGCCTGGAAGTCGTCGCTCCGGGCCAGTTCGGCGGAGGTGACCCGCGGCTTGGTCAGCTTGTAGCAGGTGCCGGAGAGGGTGGAGGAGATCTCCTCCAGGTAGACCGGGAGGACCTCGTCGCTCAGGCCCAGCGTCTGCTTCAGCTCGACGAAGAAGTCCAGCGCGGAGAGCGGGAGTTCGGCGCCGTGACGGTGGCGGGTGATGGAGTCGGCCGCCACCTGCCAGTGGTCCAGGGACCGGACGGTGGCGGTGAAGCGGTACTCGGTCGTGCCGTCGTCGCTGCGGACGACGTACGACTCCCCGTCCGGCTCCCGCTCGGGGGTCAGCAGGCGCTCGTGCGTGAACTCGGCGAGCGCCTTGCGGACCAGGAGGCGGTCGGCCCGCTCCCAGTGCTCGGGGGTCAGGTGGGCGACGGCGTCGGCGAGGCTCATGCGGACACCGCCCTCTCGAACTGCTCGCGGGTGCAGAAGCTCAGCAACGCCTTCTTCTCCGGCTTCTGGATCTCGCGCTCGGGCACGAATCCGACGGCTGCGTTCAGGGCGTGGACGGCGGTGTTGGCGACGTCCGGTTCGACGACGACCCGCCGGGTCGCCGGGTCGGCGAACAGCGCGGCCATCACGGTGGTGATCACGGCGCGGGTGAAGCCGTGCACGGGCCGGTCGGTCGGCGCGACCAGGAAGTGCATGCCGACGTCGCCCGGCTCGGGCTCGTACAGCCCGACCAGCTCGCGGTGGGCGGGGTCGTAGCGTTCCGTCAGGAAGGCCGGGACGCCGTCGTGCAGGCCGAGGTGGGCCTGCTGGTGCTCGTCGGCGGCCAGCTCCATGTAGGCCCGCTCGACGTCCACCAGCCGGGCGTCCTGCATCATCCAGAACGCGGACTTGGGGTGGGTGAGCCAGCTGTGCAGCAGCTCGGCGTCGGTCAGCGGGTCGACGGGGCGCAGGGTCAGCGCCCCGACCGCGGTGGTGGCCGTACTCATACGGAGAACTCCTGGAACGCGATCGTCTTCTCGACCGGGTAGTACTCGGTGCCCGTCAGCTCCCGGACGATGCAGCTGTTGCGGTAGGCACCCATGCCCAGGTCGGGGCTGGTGATGCTGTGTGTGTGGACCCCCGCGTTCTGAAGGAACACGCCGCTTCCCGTGACGTCGACCGCGTAGTTGCGGGCGATGTCGAAGTTGCCGCGGCTGTCGTGGCGCAGCCGGTCGCGGACGGGCTTGAGGAACTCCGGCTCGGTGTACCGGTAGCCGGTGGCGAGGACCAGGCCCTCGGTCTCGATCTCGAAGTCCTCGCCCTGCTCCTCCTGGCGGAAGCCGAGGGTGTAGGTGCCGTCCGCGTACCGGGCGCTGGTGAGGGCCGAGTTGGTGAGCAGACGGGTGGGGACCGGACCGGCGAGCTTCTTCTGGTAGAGCAGGTCGAAGATCTCGTTGATCAGGTCGCCGTCGATGCCCTTGAACAGGCCCTTCTGCTCGGCCGTGAGGCGGTAGCGGGTGTCCTCGGGCAGCGCGTGGTAGTAGTCCACGTACTCCGGGGACGTCATCTCCAGCGTCAGCTTGGTGTACTCGAGGGGGAAGAAGCGCGGGGAGCGGGTGACCCAGTTGAGCCGGTAGCCGTGGACGTCGATCTCGCCCAGCAGGTCCTGGTAGATCTCGGCGGCGGACTGGCCGCTGCCGACCAGCGTGATCGACTTCTTCTTCACCAGCTCCGCCCGCTGCTGGACGTAACGGCTGTTGTGGAGGAAGTCGCCGGCCAGGCCCCGGCAGGCGTCCGGGATGTGCGGCGGGGTGCCGGTGCCCAGGACGAGGCGGCGGGCGCGGTAGGTGTCGCCGGAGGTGGTGGCGACGGCGTACAGCTCCTCCCGCTCGTCGTACGTCACCTCGGTGACCGTGGTGGAGAAGCGGACGCTGCTCAGCTTGTGCGCGGCCCAGCGGCAGTAGTCGTCGTACTCGACGCGCAGCGGGTAGAAGTTCTCGCGGATGTAGAAGGAGTAGAGGCGGCCCTTCTCCTTCAGGTAGTTGAGGAAGGAGTACGGCGAGGTCGGGTCGGCGAGCGTGACCAGGTCCGACATGAACGGGGTCTGGAGGTGGGCGCCCTCCAGGAACATGCCGGCGTGCCACTCGAAGTCCGGCTTGGACTCCAGGAAGACGCCGTTCAGCCCGGCGATCGGCTCGGTGAGGCAGGCCAGGCCGAGGTTGAAGGGGCCGAGGCCGATGCCCACGAAGTCGTAGGGGGCGCTGGCTTCAGGAAGCGCGGTCAAGGGAGTCTCCCAGGTACTGCTCGGCGTGGCCGGCGATCAGGTCGAGGACGGCGGCGATGTCGGCCGTGGTCGTCTCGGGGTTGAGCAGGGTGAACTTCAGGTAGTGGCGTCCGGCGACCTTGGTGCCCGCGACCACGGCGTCGCCGGAGGCGAACAGGGCCTTGCGGGCGTAGAGGTTGGCGCGGTCGATCTCGGCGGGGTCGGTGACGGCGGCCGGGATGTGGCGGAAGACCAGGGTGGAGAGCGACGGCTCGACGACCACGTCGAAGCGGGGGTCGGCGGCGAGCAGTTTCCAGGCCTCGGCGGCCAGGTCGCAGACCTCGTCGAAGAGTGCGCCGATGCCGTCGGCGCCCATCACGCGCAGCGTCATCCACAGCTTGAGCGCGTCGAAGCGGCGGGTGGTCTGGAGGGACTTGTCCACCTGGTTGGGGATACGTTCCTGCACCATGCGGCGCGGGTTGAGGTACTCCGCGTGGTAGGTGGCGTGGCGCAGGGTGGCCGCGTCCCGGACCAGCACGGCGGAGGAACTGACCGGCTGGAAGAAGGACTTGTGGTAGTCCACGGTGACCGAGTCGGCCCGCTCGATGCCGTCGATGCGGTCCCGGTACTTCAGTGAGGCGAGCAGTCCGCAGCCGTAGGCCGCGTCGACGTGCATCCACACGCCGTACTGCTCGCACAGCCCGGCGATCTCCGGCAGCGGGTCGATGGAGCCGAAGTCGGTGGTGCCGCCGGTGGCGACGACGGCCATGGGGACGAGGCCGTCCTTCGCGCAGCGCTCCAGCTCCCGGGCGAGGGCGACGGTCTGCATGCGCTTGTCGTGGTCGACGGGGACCGACACGACGGCGTCGGGGCCCAGGCCGAGCAGTTTCGCCGACTTCTTCACGCTGAAGTGGCTCACCTCGGAGGCGAAGACGCGCAGGTCGGCGAGGTTCTCGGTCTTCGCCTCCTCGCGGGCCAGGAGCAGCGCCTGGAGGTTGGACTGGGTGCCGCCCGAGGTGAACACGCCGTCGGCCGCCGGGCCGAGGCCGATCCGGGCACAGGTCCAGTCGATGAGCTTCCGCTCGATGAGCGTGCCGCCGGCCGACTGGTCCCAGGTGTCCAGGGAGGAGTTGACGGCGGACAGGACCGCCTCGCCGAGCACCGCCGGTATGACGACGGGGCAGTTGAGGTGGGCGAGGTAGCGGGGGTGGTGGAAGTAGACGGCGTCGCGGAGGTAGACGTCCTCCAGCTCGTCGAGGACCGCGGCCGTGTCGTGCAGCGGCCGGTCGAGGTCGATCCCGTCGATGCGGGGGGCGAGGGCGTCGACCGTGACACCGGTGAACGGGCGGTCGGTGGTGGCGATTCTGGCGGCCACCCGCTCGACTCCTTCGGTCACGGAGCGGCGGTACTGCTCCGCGGTGGCGTCGTTGAGCAGGTGCGAGCGCATGTGGGGGTCCTCCGGTGGGGACGGTCCGAGAGGGGCTGAAGAGGGCAAGCCCTCTGATCGACTTAGGTTAGCCTAACCTAAGTCGAGTGGATCAAACGTGTGTCGGGGGGTGACCACCGTCACTGCGGCCCCCGCAGGGCGCAAACGTCAGCCCTGCTCGCGCAGTTGCTCCTCCGTCAGGCCCCGGCGCCAGTAACCGACGAAGGTGACGCGCCGGCGGTCGACGCCGCGCTCGCCCACGAAGTGCCGCCGCAACTGCTTGACGCGGCCGGACTCACCCGCGAGCCAGACGTAGGGGTGCCCGGCGGTCGGGAGCCGGGCGTCGCGGAGGGCGGCGAGGGTGGCCTCGGGGCCGCCGTCGGCGTCCCCGACCAGCCAGGTGACCTCGGCGTCCGCGGCCGTCCCGACGTCCTGCACGTCGCCGGCGTGCGGCACCTCCAGCCAGACCCGGGCGCGGGTGCCGGCCGGCAGTGCCTCCAGGGCGGCGCAGGCGGCGGGTACGGCGGTCTCGTCGGCCCAGATCACCACCAGGTCGGTGTCCCCGGGCGGCCGGAAGCGGATCGCCCGGTTGTCCGCGACCGCCGGGCCGAGGATCAGCACGCGGTCGCCCGGGGCGGCGCCGGCGGCCCAGCGGGCGGCGGGACCGGCCTGCACCCCCGACCCCGGTTCGAGGCCGTGCAGCACGAAGTCGACGTCGATCTCGGCGGTGTGTCCCTCGCCGTCCCGGCGCAGCGCCCGCAGCGTGTAGGAGCGCATCACCGCCCGTACGTCCTCCGGCAGTTCGCGCCAGCCCTGCCACCAGCCCTCGCCCAGCTCGACCGGCACCGCGGGCTCCGCCTGCCCCGGGTGCGGCAGGAACAGCGACAGCGACTGGTCGAGGCCGTCGGAGCGGAAGGCCCGCAGGTCGGGCCCCGCGAAGGTGACCCGGGTCAGGGACGGGCCGAGCCGCCGCGTCCGTACGACCTGGAGGGAGAAGAAACGGAACGGGGCGGCCACGGCCGTCGTCATGGAGGGCTCCGGGGGAGAAAGGGGGAGGGTCAGCCGACCTTCTTGGCGTTCTCGATCGCCTCGGCCAGGTTGTCGAGGAGCGGCGTGCACTTGTCGTAGGACAGGATCGGCTCGGGGGAGCGGGCGATGACCTGGCCGGCCTTGACCGCGGGGAGCTTCTTCCAGGTGCCCTCGGTGATGTCCGCGGGCTGGATGGTCGAGGCGCGGTCGTCCATGATGATGACGTCGGCCGGGTACTTGTCGACGTTCTCCCAGCTCAGGGACTCGAACCAGCCGCCGGTCGCCTTCTTGGCCGCCTCGGAGGGCTCCACGAAGTTCACGCCGAGCGCCTTGAAGTACTCCAGGTCCACCGAGAGGTTGGTGCCGGAGACGTAGAACAGGTCGGGGCTCGCGGAGCCGGCCAGCACCCGGATCTCGGGCCGGGCCTTGGCGGCGGCGCGCAGCCGGGCGGCGGCCTTGTCGAAGGCGGCCTTGGCGTCGGTGACCTTCTTGGCCTTCATGTCCGCGCCGAGCGACTCGGCCAGCTCCCACATGCGCTGGAGCGGCTGCGTGAGCTGGCGGTCGAAGACCGAGATCGCGACGCTCGGGGCGAGCTTGGCGATCTTGTCCTTCGACTCCTCCGGGACGGACCACAGGGTGCCCGCGGTGTCGAAGGTGGTCGTGATGAGCACCTGGGGGGCGAGGGAGGCGTACTTCTCGACGTTGAGCTTGCCCCACTCGTTGCCGAGGACGGTGACCTTGTCCACGTCGAGGTCGCCGGCCTGCACGTCGGGCTTGCCGTCCTTGGTGGTGGTCGGGCCGAAGACGCCCTTGACCTGGACGCCGTAGTCGAAGAGGGCGGCGGCGACACCGGTGAAGGCGACGATGCTCGTCGGCACCTCGTCCAGCTTCACGGTCGTGCCGCGGTCGTCCTTGAAGGACCACGGGCCGGACTTGGCGGCGCCGCCGCCCGTCGCGTCGCCCGAGCCACCGCTCTTGCCGTCGTCGTCCCCGCAGGCCGCGAGCACGGCGCCGAGGCCGAGGGCGCCGCCGGCGGCGAGGATTCCGCGGCGGGTCGGGTGGGTAGCGCTGGCGTTGGACATGGTGGTGGCTGCCTTCGAACGGTGCGGAGCGTCGTGCCCTGCGGGACAATTCGAAGGTAGGTTAGCCTAACCTCAGGTCTTGTCCAGGGGCGGGGCCCGCGGGACCCCGCCCCCGGCCGTCCGGGTCTCAGCCCGTGAGCCCCAACTCCCGTGCGATCAGCATCCGCTGGACCTCACTGGTGCCCTCGCCGATCTCCAGGATCTTCGAGTCCCGCCACATGCGGGCCACCGGGTACTCGTTCATGAAGCCGTAGCCGCCGTGGATCTGCGTGGCGTCCCGGGCGTTGTCCACCGCGACCGTCGACGAGTACAGCTTCGCCACCGCCGCCTCCTTCTTGAACGGCTCGCCCGCCACCAGCCGCGAGGCCGCGTCCCGCCAGGCGAGACGGGCCGTGTGGGCCTTCACCTCCATGTCGGCGATCTTGAACTGGATGGCCTGGTTGGCGCCGATGGGCCTGCCGAAGGCGTGACGTTCCTTCGCGTAGGCGACCGACTCGTCCACACAGCCCTGCGCGAGCCCCGTGCCCAGCGCGGCGATCGCGACCCGGCCCTCGTCCAGGATCCGCAGGAACTGCGCGTAACCGCGCCCCGGCTCGCCCAGCAGGTTCGCCGCCGGGACCCGGACGTCGGCGAAGGACAGCTCACGGGTGTCCGAGGCGTTCCAGCCGACCTTCGAGTACGGGGCGGCCACCGTGAAGCCCGGCGTGCCCGACGGCACGATGATCGACGAGATCAGGGGCCGCCCGTCGGGCTTGCGGCCCGTGACCGCCGTGACCGTCACCAGGCCCGTGATGTCCGTGCCGGAGTTGGTGATGAAGCACTTGGAGCCGTTGACGACCCACTCGTTCGTCGCCTCGTCCAGGCGGGCCGTGGTGCGGGTCGCACCCGCGTCGCTGCCGCCGTCCGGCTCCGTGAGGCCGAACGCGCCCAGGATCTCGCCCGAGCACAGCCGGGGCAGCCACTCGCGCTTCTGCTCCTCGGTGCCGAACAGGTGCAGCGGCATCGCGCCCAGCGAGACGCCCGCCTCCAGGGTGATCGCCACCGACGAGTCGACCCGGGCCAGCTCCTCCAGGGCGATGCCGAGGGCGAAGTAGTCGCCGCCCATGCCGCCGTACTCCTCCGGGAACGGCAGCCCGAACAGGCCCATGCGGCCCATCTCGCGGACGATCTCGTACGGGAACTCGTGCCGCTCGTAGAAGTCGCCGATCTTCGGCGCCACCACGTCGTGCGCGAACTCCTCGACCGTGCGGCGCAGTTCTTCCAGTTCGGGGGAGAGCTTGTGGTCCATGCTGTTCACGACTCCTGGTGGGAGAGGGCTCGAACGGTGCGGGACGGACTGGGCCGGCCCAGGTGGGCGGCCATCCAGACGCTTGTGGCGACGAGACGGCCGAGGTCGACCCCGGTGTCGATGCCGAGGCCGCGCAGCATCCACACGAGGTCTTCGGTGGCGAGGTTGCCGGTGGCGGACTTCGCGTACGGGCAGCCGCCGAGCCCGCCGGCCGAGGCGTCGACCGTGGTGACGCCCTGCTGGAGCGCGGCCAGCGTGTTGGCCAGGGCCTGGCCGTAGGTGTCGTGGAAGTGCACGCCCAGCGCGGACACCGGCACGCCCGCCCCGGTCAGCGCGGTGAGCAGGGCCGTCACATGGCCCGGGGTGGCCACCCCGATGGTGTCGCCGAGGCTCAGCTCGTCGCAGCCCATGTCCAGCAGGGCCCGGCAGACCCGGACCACCTGGGGGACGGGGACGGCCCCCTCCCACGGGTCGCCGAAGCACATCGAGAGGTAGCCCCGTACGCGGACGTCGTCGCCCTGCGCCTTCGCCCGCGTCACCACCGGCTCGAACATGGCCAGCGCCTCGTCCACCGTGCGGTTGAGGTTGGCCCTGGCGAAGGACTCCGTGGCGCTGGCGAACACCGCGACGCGGCGCGCGCCGAGGGCGAGGGCCCGGTCCAGGCCCCGTTCGTTGGGCACCAGCACCGGCAGCTCGACGGGCAGGTCCGCCACCGCCGGGTACAGCTCCTCCGCGTCCGCCAGCTGGGGGACCCACTTGGGGTGGACGAAGCTCGTCGCCTCGATCGTGGTCAGGCCCGTGCCGGCCAGGCGGCGGATGAACTCCGCCTTGACGGCCGTCGGCACGGTCGCCTTCTCGTTCTGGAGCCCGTCGCGCGCGCCGACCTCGTGGATACGGACGCGGGCGGGCAGGCCCTCGGCCGGTACGGCCATGGGCAGGTCCGGTTCCGGGGTGTTCATGCCGTCTCCTCCGCCGTGTCGTCGGTAGGCGCGACGACCGCGAGTACCTGGTCCATGGCGACCGTCGTGCCCGGCGCCACGTCCAGCTCGGCGACGGTGCCCGCGTGCGGGGCGGAGATGACGTGCTCCATCTTCATCGCCTCCACCACCAGCAGGCTCTGCCCGGCGCTCACCTCGTCGCCGACGGCGACCTTCACGACCGTCACCGTGCCCGGCATCGGCGCGGTCAGCGAGTCGGCGCCCGCGTGGGCGGACCGGTTGAGGGAGGCGGCGACCGGGTCGTGGTCCCGCACGTGCCAGGCGTCGCCGTCGCGGCCGAGCCAGTCGGCGGCGCGGTGGAAGGTGTGCCGGACGCCGTCCAGGGTGACGGTCACCCGGTCCCCGGTGACGGTGTGGGTGCCGCGCGGGGTGTGTTCGACCGGGTCGGTGACCCGCAGGTGGAAGGCCGCCGCCTTCGGCTCGCCGCCCATCCGCCAGCCGCTCGGCACCGAGAACGGGTCCGTCCAGCCGTCCCCGCGCGGACGCAGCGCGTCCAGCCGTACGGCCGCCGCCGCCTCGTACACCGCCTCCGGTACGTCGGTGGCGACCAGACCGTCGACCTCCCGCTCCACCAGCCCCGTGTCCAGCTCGCCCGCCACCACCGCCGGGTGCGCGAGCAGCCGCCGCAGGAACCCGGCGTTGGTCTGCACGCCCAGGGTGACCGTCCCGGCGAGCGCCGCCCGGAGCCTGCGCAGCGCGGTCTCCCGGTCGGGGCCGTACGCGATCACCTTGGACAGCATCGGGTCGTACAGGCTGCCGACCTCGGTGCCCTCGCTGAGCCCCGAGTCGGTGCGCACGCCGTCGCCCTCGGGCTCGCGCAGCCGCAGCACCGTGCCGCCGGAGGGGAGGAAGCCGCGCGCCGGGTCCTCCGCGCACAGCCGGGCCTCGATCGCGTGGCCGGTCAGCCGTACGTCCTCCTGCGCGAAGCCGAGCCGCTCGCCGGCCGCCACCCGCAGCTGCCACTCCACCAGGTCGAGGCCGGTCACCAGCTCGGTCACCGGGTGCTCCACCTGGAGACGGGTGTTCATCTCCATGAAGTAGTACTGCGAGGGGTCGCCGCCCGGCACGATGAACTCCACCGTGCCCGCGCCCCGGTAGCCGCAGGAGCGGGCCGCCTGCACGGCCGCCTCGCCCATCGCCGCCCGCGTCGCCTCGTCGAGGAGGACGCTCGGCGCCTCCTCGATCACCTTCTGGTGGCGGCGCTGGAGCGAGCACTCGCGCTCGCCCAGGTGCACGACGTTCCCGTGGCCGTCGGCCAGCACCTGGATCTCGATGTGCCGGGGACGGTCGATCCACCGCTCCACCAGCAGGGTGTCGTCGCCGAATGAGGCGCGGGCCTCGCGGCGCGCGGCGGCGATCTCGTCGGCCAGCACCGCCTCGTCCCGCACCAGCCGCATGCCCTTGCCGCCGCCGCCCGCGGAGGGCTTCAGCAGCACCGGCATCCCGATCTCGCGTGCCGCCCCGGCCAGCTGCTCGTCGGTGAGCCCGCTGCCGCTGGAGCCGGGGACGACCGGCACCCCGGCCGCCTTCACCGTCTCCTTGGCGCGGATCTTGTCGCCCATCAGGGCGATCGCGTCGGCGGACGGTCCGATGAAGGCCAGCCCCGCCTCCTCGCAGGCCCGCGCGAAGCCGGCGTTCTCGGCGAGGAAGCCGTACCCGGGGTGGACGGCCTGCGCACCCGTCCGTGCCGCCGCCTCCAGCAGCCGCTCCACGGAGAGGTAGCTCTCCGTCGCGGGCGCCGGGCCGATCCGTACCGCCTCGTCGGCCTCCCGCACGTGCCGCGCGTCCGCGTCGGCGTCGGAGAAGACCGCCACCGAGCGCACGCCCATCGCGCGCAGGGTCCGGACGACGCGGACGGCGATCTCGCCCCGGTTGGCGACCAGTACCGTGTCGAACATCAAGCTCCCCATCGAAGTCCCCTCCTCACATCCGGAAGACGCCGAACTGGGGCTCGCCCAGCGGCGCGTTGGCACACGCGGTCAGGGCCAGGCCCAACACCTGCCGGGTGTCGGCGGGCTCGATGACGCCGTCGTCCCACAGGCGGGCGGTCGCGTAGTAGGCGTTGCCCTGGTGCTCGTACTGCGCCCGGATCGGCGCCTTGAAGGACTCCTCCTCCTGGGCCGGCCACTCCTCCCCGCGCCCCTCCAGCTGGTCCCGCTTGACCGTGGCCAGCACGGACGCGGCCTGCTCGCCGCCCATCACGGAGATCTTGGCGTTGGGCCACATCCACAGGAAGCGCGGCGAGTACGCCCGCCCGCACATCGAGTAGTTGCCCGCGCCGTACGAGCCGCCGACGACGACCGTCAGCTTCGGCACGCGCGTGCACGCCACCGCCGTCACCATCTTGGCGCCGTGCTTGGCGATACCGCCCGCCTCGTAGTCCCGGCCCACCATGAACCCGGAGATGTTCTGGAGGAACACCAGCGGGATGCCGCGCTGGTCGCACAGCTCGATGAAGTGGGCGCCCTTCTGGGCGGACTCGGAGAACAGGATGCCGTTGTTGGCGACGATGCCCACCGGGTGGCCGTGGATGCGGGCGAAGCCGGTGACCAGGGTCTGCCCGTACTCGGACTTGAACTCGGCGAAGCGGGAGCCGTCCACCACGCGCGCGATGACCTCGCGGACGTCGTAGGGGGTGCGCGAGTCGACCGGCACCGCGCCGTACAGCCCCTGCGGGTCCACCTTCGGCTCGACGGCGGCCTCCACGCCCCAGGGGAGCGTGCCGCGCTCCGGCAGGGTGGAGACGATCTGCCGGACGATGCGCAGGGCGTGCGGGTCGTCCTCGGCGAGGTGGTCGGTCACGCCGGACACGCGCGAGTGGACCTCGCCGCCGCCCAGCTCCTCCGCGGTGACCACCTCACCGGTGGCGGCCTTCACCAGCGGCGGGCCGCCCAGGAAGATCGTGCCCTGATTGCGGACGATCACGGCCTCGTCGCTCATCGCCGGGACGTACGCGCCGCCCGCCGTGCAGGAGCCGAGGACGGCGGCGATCTGCGGGATGCCCGCGCCGGACATCCGGGCCTGGTTGTAGAAGATCCGCCCGAAGTGCTCGCGGTCCGGGAAGACCTCGTCCTGCATCGGCAGGAAGGCGCCCCCCGAGTCCACCAGGTAGAGGCACGGCAGCCGGTTCTCCAGCGCCACCTCCTGCGCCCGCAGGTGCTTCTTCACGGTCATCGGGTAGTACGTGCCGCCCTTGACGGTGGCGTCGTTCGCCACGATCACGCACTCCCGGCCGCTGACCCGGCCGATCCCGGCGATGACGCCGGCGGCCGGGGCCGCTCCGTCGTAGAGCCCGTCGGCCGCGAGCGGCGCCAGCTCCAGGAACGGCGAGCCCGGGTCGAGCAGTGTGTCCACGCGGTCGCGCGGCAGCAGCTTGCCGCGCGCGGTGTGCCGGGCCCGCGCCCGCTCGCCGCCGCCCAGCCGGGCCGCCGCGAGCTTGGCGCGCAGTTCCTGAACGAGGACGCCGTGCGCCTCCTCGTTGGCCCGAAAGGCCTCCGCGGCGGGGTCTGCCGCCGTCGTCAGCTCCGGTGCCTCTTGCATCCTGCGGTCCCCTCACCCAGTGATCGACCAGTTAATGAGCGTTAACGCATTTCCCTCAGGTTAACGACCGCTAACCTCCCTGTCTAGAATCGACTTCATGGCCACCAGAACCGACGCCCCCACCCGCCGTGAGCAGATCCTCAAGGAGGCCGCCCGGCTCTTCGCCGAGCGCGGCTTCCACGGGGTCGGCGTCGACGAGATAGGCGCCGCGGTCGGCATCAGCGGCCCCGGTCTCTACCGTCACTTCCCCGGCAAGGACGCGATGCTCGCCGAGCTGCTGGTCGGGATCAGCGACTCGCTGCTGACCGGGGCGAAGCTGCGGCTGGCGGAGGCGGACGGGGCGGCCGGGTCCCGGGCGGGCGCCGGCGCGACGGGACCCGAGGCGGTCCTCGACTCGCTCATCGAGGGGCACATCGACTTCGCGCTCGACGATCGCCCGCTCATCACCCTGCACGACCGCGAGCTGGACCGCCTGCGGGACGCCGACCGCAAGATGGTGCGGCAGTTGCAGCGGCAGTACGTCGAGCTGTGGGTGGGGGTGCTCCGGGAGGTCTACCCGGCGCTCGCCGAGCCCGCCGCCCGCTCCGCCGTCCACTCCGTCTTCGGCCTCCTGAACTCCACCCCCCACCTGGGCCGCCCCGGCTCCGTGCCCGGCCGCGCGGTGACGGCGTCCCTGCTGCACCGGATGGCCCGGGGGGCGTTCGCGGCGGTGGGGGAGGCGTAGCGGGCCCCCTCCGGGGGCGGGGGAGTGACGAGGGTTACCCGCGTCCCGGTCTGGACGCCCCTCCCTACCCGCCGGTACGGTTGAGTCTGAGCAAGCGCTTAGATATTCGTACCCTGGAGGTGGCGCGGTGCGCCGTACGGTGTTCAACGAGGACCACGAGGCGTTCCGGGAGACCCTGCGCGCCTTCATCGAGGCCGAGGTCGTCCCCGTCTACGACGACTGGTTCGCCGCCGGCCAGGCGCCGCGCGAGTTCTACTACAAGCTCGGCGAGCTGGGCATCTTCGGCATCAACGTGCCCGAGGAGTTCGGCGGCGCCGGCATGGACAGCCACAAGTTCGAGGCCGTCCTGTACGAGGAGACCGCCCGCGCCGGCGTCCAGTTCGGCGGCTCCGGCGTCCACGTGCTGCTCGCCCTGCCCTACATCAACATGCTGGCCACCGACGAGCAGAAGAAGCGCTACCTGCCGAAGTTCGTCACCGGCGAGGAGATGTGGGCCATCGCGATGACGGAGCCCGGCACCGGCTCCGACCTCGCGGGCATGAAGTCCACCGCCAAGCTCTCCGAGGACGGCACCCACTACGTCCTCAACGGCGCCAAGACCTTCATCACCGGCGGCGTGCACGCCGACAAGGTCATCGTCTGCGCCCGCACCGACGCGCCCACCGCCGAGGACCGCCGCCACGGCATCTCGCTGTTCGCCGTGGACACCAAGTCCGAGGGCTACTCGGTGGGCCGCAAGCTCGACAAGCTGGGCCTGCGCACCTCCGACACCGCCGAGCTGGCCTTCGTCGACGTCAAGGTCCCCGTCGAGGACCTGCTCGGCGAGGAGAACAAGGGCTTCTCCTACCTCGGCCACAACCTGGCCTCCGAGCGCTGGGGCATCGCCTTCGGCGCCTACGCGCAGGCCAAGGCCGCCGTCCGGTTCGCCAAGCAGTACGTGCAGGACCGCACCGTCTTCGGCAAGCCGGTCGCCCACTTCCAGAACACCAAGTTCGAGCTGGCCGCCTGCCAGGCCGAGGTGGACGCCGCCGAGGCCGTCGTCGACCGCGCCACCGAGGCCCTGGACGCCGGGGAACTCACCCCCGCCGAGGCCGCGTCGGCCAAGCTGTTCTGCACCGAGGTCGCCCACCGCGTCATCGACCGCTGCCTCCAGCTGCACGGCGGCTACGGGTACATGAACGAGTACCCGATCGCCCGCCTGTACGCGGACAACCGCGTCAACCGCATCTACGGCGGCACCAGCGAGATCATGAAGTCGATCATCGCGAAGAACATGGGCCTGTAGACCACAGGTCATGAGCGAAGCACTCCAGTCCCTCCTCGACCTGCTCGACCTCGAGCGGATCGAGGAGGACATCTACCGCGGCCGCTCCCGGTCCGCCGTCGTCCCCCGGGTCTTCGGCGGGCAGGTGGCGGCCCAGGCCATGGTCGCCGCCGGCCGCACGGTCCCCGAGGACCGGCACGCGCACTCCCTGCACGCGTACTTCCTGCGCCCCGGCGACCCCGGTGCCCCCATCGTCTACAACGTCGACCGGCTGCGCGACGGCCGCTCCTTCACCACCCGCCGCGTCGTCGCCGTCCAGCACGGCAAGCCGATCTTCACCCTGTCGGCGTCCTTCCAGACGTACGAGGAGGGCCTGGACCACCAGGCCCCGATGCCGCCCGCACCGGACCCGGCGACCCTCCCCACCGGGGAGGAACGGCTGCGCGGCTACCCGCACCTGCCCGCCGAGACGGTGGAGCGCTTCCTGGAGGCGCGGGCCGCCGTCGACCTGCGCTACGTCGACGACCCGCCCTTCGGCGACTTCGGCACCCCGCGCGAACCGCACTCCCAGGTGTGGTTCCGCACCAACGGCAAGCTCGCGGACGACCCGCTGCTGCACGTCGTCCTCGCCACCTACGTCTCCGACATGACCCTGCTCGACTCGGTCCTGCTCGCGCACGGCCGCGGCGGCTGGGCCGTCGGCGACGTCGTCGGCGCCTCGCTGGACCACGCCATGTGGTTCCACCGGCCCTTCCGCGCCGACGAATGGCTGCTGTACGACCAGCAGTCGCCGTCCGCGTCCGGCGGCCGGGGCCTCGGCCAGGCCCGCATCCACACCCAGGACGGGCGGCTCGCCGTCTCCGTCGTCCAGGAAGGCGTGGTCCGCGTCCCTCGGGAACACTGAGGGGCATGGCGGACACAGGGGACACGGCCGGGGCGAAGAAGAACGGCGACAGCACCTTCACGGTGCTCGTCGCCGCCTTCGCCAATCTGGGCATCGCCGTCGCCAAGGCGGTGGCCGGCGTGATCAGCGGCTCCAGCGCCATGCTCTCCGAGGCCGCGCACTCGGTCGCCGACACCGTCACCGAGGTCCTGCTGCTGACCTCGCTGAAACGCAGCGTCCGCCCCGCCGACGAGGACCATCCCCTCGGCCACGGCCCCGAGCGCTACATCTGGGCGCTGCTCGCCGCCGTCGCCACCTTCGTCGGCGGCGCCGTCTTCTCCCTCTACGACGGCATCCACACCCTCACCCACGGCGAGGACCTCGGCGACCCGCTGGTGTCGTACATCGTCCTGGCCGTCGCCTTCGTCCTGGAGGGCTACTCGCTGCGCACCGGCCTCAGGCAGGTCCGCGGCGAGGCCGCCCACCACCGGGTGTCCTTCGGCCGCTATCTGCGCCGCACCCCCGACACCGCCGTCAAGGCCGTCGTCATGGAGGACTCCGCCGCGCTGGCCGGCCTGCTGCTGGCCGCGGGCGGACTGCTCGGCGGACAGCTCACCGGCTCCGGCGTCTGGGACGCCGTGGCCTCGCTGTGCATCGGCGCGCTGCTGCTGTACGTCGCCTGGGTGCTGGGCCGCTCCAACGCCGAGTTCCTCGTCGGCCGCCCCCTGTCGCGCACCGTCCGGGACCGGATCCGGGCGGAACTGGTCGCCGTCGAGCACATCGAGGCCGTACTGGAGCTGACCACCCTCGTGCAGGGGCCGAGTGAGGCCCTGGTCGCCGCCAAGGTCGACTTCCGGGACGTGTCGACGGCGGCGCAGATCGAGTGGGCCTGCGAGCGGGCCGAGCAGCGGCTGCGCGAGGAGTTCCCGATCGTGCGCCGGGTCTACCTGGACCCGACGCCGGGCTTCGCGCAGCGCCGCTCGGAGGGCCTCAACCCCTGGCCCTAGGGGGTGTCGTTTGGATCAGGTCGGCTCCAGGCGACGGTGCCTCGTGGCCGGCCCGAGCGGGGTCTGGTGCGTGCAGCTGCAAGGCGGAGGAGGGCGACAGGGCGGAGCCCTGGCAACCGACGACAACGCCGCAGATGTGCGTGCCAGACCCCGCGACCCCGGCAAGATCCAAACGACACCCCCTAGCGGGGGCCGGTCACCTCGGCGGGCTACTTCAGCCCCGCCTCCGTCAGCAGGTACGCCGTCATCGGGTCGTAGTAGCGCGGGCTGACCACGTGGTCGTCCAGCGGCACCGCCACCTGGAGGGTGCCCTCGGACTCGGCGAGGAAGAGGGCCGGGTCGTTGCAGTCCGCGTAGCCGACCGAGTCCACGCCGTGCTGGGCGGCGTACCCGGCCCAGCCGTGGTCGGCGACCACCAGGTCGGGCAGCGGGCGGCCCTCGCGCTCCAGGCCGGTCAGGATCGCCTTCATCGGCTCGCCCGAGTGGGTGTGCCACAGCGAGGCCCCGTGCTCGAGCACCGAGACGTCCGCGAACTGCTGGACGTACCCCTCCTCCGTGGTCAGCCCCTCCGGGATCACGACGATCTCGCAGCCCGCGTCCCGCAGCGCGGCGGCCGTGGCGCGGTGCACGTCGAGCAGACCGCCGGGGTGTCCGGTCGCGAACAGCACCCGCTGCCCGCCGTCGGCCGCCTTGCGCAGCCGCCCCGCCATGCGCTCCAGCGCGGAGACGGTCAGCTCGGGGTCGATGGTGTCCTGGCCGTAGCGGTGCTCGGGGTCGTCGTTGACGCCGACGCGCTCCGCCATCACCGCGAGCACGTCCTGCTCGTCGCTCCAGCGGTCGCCCAGCTCCAGACCGAGCCAGAACCCCCGGTCGCCGTTGGCCAGCTTCCGGTAGTGGGAGAGGTTGTTCTCGCGGGGAGTGGCGACGTCACCCGCGATACGGGTTCTGACGAGGTGCTCGGCGAGTTCGGCGCGGCTGGGTGTCCCGGGTATCGGCATGGCTCCATTGTGTAGCAGCCGCCCGTGGGCGTCTTCGGCATGCCACCCGCTGGGACGCGGGTCACCCCCGCAGGTGCCGCAGCGCGAACCACAGTTCCATCCGCACGTCCGGGTCGTCGAGGTCGGTCCCCAGCAGGGCGGCGCAGCGGGCGACGCGCTGGCGGACGGTGTTGCGGTGCACGGACAGGGCGACGGCCGTGCGGTCCCAGCTGCCGTGCAGGGAGAGCCAGGCGCGCAGCGTCTCGGCGAGCGCCGGAACGGTGCCGAGCGGCGCGAGCAGGGCCCGCGCGTGTGCTGCGGCCTCGCCGGGCGGCACCAGGTCGGCGAAGGCCGGCCGTTCGGCGTGCCGGACCAGCGGGGCCCGGGTGGCCCTGGCCCGCGCCAGGGCCCGCGCCGCCTGGGCGTCGGCGGCCGGCCACTCGGCGGGGGCCACGGGGGTGCTCACGCCGATCGTCCAGCCGGGCTGGGCGGCGGGTGCCGGCGGGGCCGCGCCCGCCTGGCTCCGCGGACCGGCGGGCACCAGGACCCGTACGACGTCCTCCGCCGCGTCGACCAGGGGGGAGCCGAGGGCCGCTCCCAGGGCCGAGGCGGAGACCGCGTCGGAGGTGCCGGTGTCCCGGCGGGCGTGCACGACGTGCCAGCGGGTGACGCCGTCCTCGTCCTCCGCGCCGCCGAGCAGCGGGGCGACCTCCTCGCGCCGGGCGCCCAGCAGCAGCCGTACCAGGGCCGAGGAGCGGGCCGCGCCCGTGCCGCTCTGGTGCTCGCCGGTGAGCAGGGAGAGCAGCACCGCGGCGATCGACGCGACGGTGTGGTCCCCGGACCCCCGGTGCGGGGCGGCGACCCCGAGGACGAAGCCCCGCCCGGTACCGAGGGCGTACGCGGTGAGCCTGGTCCCGGCGGCCGTGTCCGTGGCGGTGCTGGAGGTGTGCCCGGTGACGAACCGGGCCAGCTCCGCCAGCGCCCGCCGCACATCTGCCCCGGGCTCCCGCCCCGCCGCGGCGATCTCGGTGCCCTCCGGCCCGTACAGCACCGCCCGCCCCTCCAGCCGGCCGGCCAGCCGGCGCAGCACCGACGGCACCGGGTCGGGACGGGAGGCCGCGGCGGCCAGGCCCTGCTGGGCCTCCGTGATCCGGCGCAGCTCGGCCATCCTGGCCTGCGCCATCAGCTGCCACACCGCCCGGGCCACGCCCGAGAACGTCGTCCGCGGCTCCACCTCCACCAGCGGCAGCCCGTACGCCTCGCAGGCCGCGACCAGCCCCGCCGGCACCGTGTCGTGCACCGGCGCCACCCCGAAGCCGAGGGCGGCGCCGCCCGCCGCCACGATCCGGGCGACGTAGTCGTCGAAGTACGAGGACCCGGCGCCCGCCGCTTCCGGAATGTGCACGCCCGCCGTCAGCAGCAGCTCGCCGCCCAGCAGGTACGGGTAGGGGTCGGACATCTCCGAGGTGTGCGCCCCGTGGATCGTGACGTCCGCCGCCGGGGGCCCGGTGATCTGGCGCAGCCCCAGGTCGTCCCGGGCCAGCAGGGCCGCCAGCGGGACCGGGGGAGTGGGCGGCAGAGAGGGGGCGACCGATTCCCGCACGATGGACGATTCCTCCACTCAAGTGGCTCCTGGTGGATGAAACGTACACTTCGCAGTCGCCTTCCAGCCACCTAATGTCAAGCCGAACCGGAATCCACACCGGCAGCCGCGGGTACGGGCGGATGTCCCCGCGCAGCGCCACCGGACAACCCCGTCGCACGACACGCCACCGAGAGTGCGCGAAGGAGGGCCCCACATGGCCGTCGACTACATCGTGATCGTCGTCTATCTCGCCGGCATGCTGGCCATGGGCTGGTGGGGCATGCGCCGCGCCAAGTCCAAGAGCGAGTTCCTCGTCGCCGGACGCCGCCTCGGCCCCGGCATGTACTCCGGCACCATGGCGGCCATCGTCCTCGGCGGCGCGTCCACCATCGGCGGCGTCGGCCTCGGCTACCAGTACGGCCTCTCCGGCGCCTGGATGGTCGTCACCATCGGCCTCGGCATCCTCGCGCTGTCCGTCTTCTTCTCCGCGCGCATCGCCCGCCTCAAGGTCTACACCGTCTCCGAGATGCTCGACCTGCGCTACGGCGGCCGGGCCGGCCTCATCTCCGGCGTCGTCATGTGGGCGTACACCCTGATGCTGGCCGTCACCTCCACCATCGCCTACGCCACGATCTTCGACGTCCTCTTCGACGTGAACCGCACCCTCGCGATCGTCCTCGGCGGCTCCATCGTCGTCGCCTACTCCACGCTCGGCGGCATGTGGTCCATCACGCTCACCGACATGGTGCAGTTCGTGGTGAAGACCATCGGTGTGCTGCTCCTGCTGCTGCCCATCGCGGTCGTCAAGGCCGGCGGTTTCGGCGAGATGAAGGCGCAGCTCCCGACCGAGTACTTCGACCCGCTGGGCATCGGCGGCGAGACCATCTTCACCTACGTGCTGATCTACACCTTCGGCATGCTCATCGGGCAGGACATCTGGCAGCGGGTCTTCACCGCGGGCAGCGACCGCACCGCCAAGTGGGGCGGCACCGTCGCCGGCACCTACTGCCTCGTCTACGCCGTCGCCGGCGCGGTCATCGGCACGGCCGCCAAGGTGCTCTACCCGAGGCTCGCGAGCCCCGACGACGCCTTCGCCACCATCGTCAAGGACGAGCTGCCGGTCGGCGTGCGCGGACTGGTGCTGGCCGCCGCCCTGGCCGCCGTGATGTCCACCTCCTCCGGCGCCCTCATCGCCTGCGCCACGGTCGCCAACAACGACATCTGGTCCCGGCTGCGCGGCGCGGTCCGGGGTCCGCGGGGCGGGGACGGGCACGACGGGGACGGGCACGACGAGGACGGGCACGACGAGGTGAAGGGCAACCGCGCCTTCATCCTGGCCATGGGCGTCGCCGTGATCCTCATCGCCATCGCCCTCAACGACGTCGTCGAGGCCCTCACCGTCGCCTACAACCTCCTCGTCGGCGGTCTCCTCGTCCCCATCCTCGGCGGGCTGCTGTGGAAGCGCGGCACCGCGCAGGGCGCCCTCGCCGCCGTCGCCGTCGGCGGACTCGCCGTCGTCGGCCTGATGGCGGCCTACGGCATCCTCGCCAACGAGCCCGTCTACTACGGCCTCCTGGCCTCCCTCGCCGTCTACGTCGCCGTCTCCCTGGCGACCCGCCCCACCGACGAGGCGACCCTCACCGCCTGGCGCGAACGCCTCGCCGGCCGGGCCCCCGAACCCCAGTCCGAACCGGCCGTCCCGACTCCCCAGTAGAGTCGGACGGCAGTAGTACATACGCGACGAAGCGTAAGAAGGAAAGGCAGTACATGAGCAGCAACGAGACGCCCCGCGGTCCCGTGGACTCGTCCCGGATCCCGCGCTACGCCGGACCGGCGACCTTCGCCCGGCTCCCGCGCCTGGACGAGGTCGCAGCCGCCGACGTCGCCGTGGTGGGCGTGCCGTTCGACTCGGGCGTCTCGTACCGCCCCGGTGCCCGCTTCGGCGGCAACGCCATCCGCGAGGCCTCCCGCCTGCTGCGCCCCTACAACCCGGCCCAGGACGCCTCCCCCTTCGCCCTCGCCCAGGTCGCCGACGGCGGCGACATAGCCGTCAACCCCTTCAACATCAACGAGGCCGTCGAGACGATCGAGGCCGCCGCCGACGACCTCCTCGGCACCGGCGCCCGGCTGATGACCCTGGGCGGCGACCACACCATCGCCCTGCCGCTGCTGCGCTCGGTCGCCAGGAAGCACGGCCCGGTCGCCCTGCTCCACTTCGACGCCCACCTGGACACCTGGGACACCTACTTCGGCGCCGAGTACACGCACGGCACCCCCTTCCGGCGTGCCGTCGAGGAGGGCATCCTCGACACCTCCGCCCTCTCCCACGTCGGCACCCGCGGCCCGCTGTACGGCAAGCAGGACCTCACCGACGACGAGAAGATGGGCTTCGGCATCGTGACGTCGGCGGACGTCTACCGCCGCGGCGCCGACGAGGTGGCCGACCAGCTCAGGCAGCGCATCGGGGACCGCCCGCTGTACATCTCCATCGACATCGACTGCCTCGACCCCGCCCACGCCCCCGGCACCGGCACCCCCGAGGCCGGCGGCATGACCTCCCGCGAGCTGCTGGAGATCCTGCGCGGCCTGGCCTCCTGCAACCTGGTCTCCGCCGACGTCGTCGAGGTCGCCCCGGCCTACGACCACGCCGAGATCACCTCCGTCGCGGCGTCCCACACCGCGTACGAACTGACCACCATCATGTCCCGCCAGATCGCAGAGGCCCGCGCGAAGTGACCCACGACCACGACCTGGTACTCCGTCCGACCGCCGCGCAGACGGAGGCCGCGCTGAATCCTCCCCCCGGCCGCAACGGCGGAGACCTGGTCGTGGAGACCCTGGCCGGGCTCGGCGCGACCACCGTCTTCGGCCTGCCCGGCCAGCACGCCCTCGGCATGTTCGACGCCCTGCGCCGCTCCGACCTGCGCTACGTCGGGCTGCGGGTCGAGAACAACGCCGGTTTCGCCGCCGACGCCTACGGCCGGATCACCGGCGAGGCCGCCCCGCTGCTCCTGTCGACCGGCCCGGGAGCCCTCACCTCCCTCGCCGCGCTCCAGGAGGCCCGGGCGGCCTCCGCCCCCGTCCTCGCGATCAGCAGCCAGGTCCCGACGGCGGGCCTCGGCGGCGGACGCCACGGCTACCTGCACGAACTCCCCGACCAGGCGGCCTCCTTCCGGGGCGTCGTGAAGTCCGTGCACATCGTCCGCACCCAGTCCCAGATCCCCTCCGCGATCGCCGAGGCGTGGACGTCGGCGCTGACCGTCCCGCACGGCCCGGTGTGGGTGGAGATCCCGCAGGACGTCCTCCTGGCCGGGACGCCGATCCCGGTCGTGACCGGCGGCGACACCTTCCCCGAGGAACTGCCCCCGCGCCCCGAACTGACGGCGGTGGCGGCGGACCTGCTGGCGCGCGCCGAGCGCCCGGCGATCGTCGCGGGCGGGGGAGTGGTCCGGGCGGACGCGTCGAAGAAGCTCCGGCAGCTCGCGGAACGCCTCCGGGCCCCCGTCGTCACGACCTTCGGCGGCAAGGGCGCCTTCCCCTGGACGCACCCGCTCTCCCTCCAGTCCTGGCTGGAGGACCGCCACACCACGGACTTCCTGGAGGACGCCGACGTCCTCCTCGTGATCGGCTCGGGTCTCGGCGAACTCTCCTCGAACTACCACACCTTCAAGCCGCGCGGCCGGGTGATCCAGATCGAGGCCGACCTCGGCAAGCTGGAGTCCAACCACCCCGCCCTCGGCATCCACGCCGACGCCCGCCTCGCCCTCCAGGCACTGCTGGAGACGGTGGAGGAGCCGCGCACGGACCCGACCGCCCCGGAACGCGTCCGCGAGGTCCTGGACCGGGTCCGCGCACGCATCGCCTCCCAGGAACTCACCCTGGAACAGGACGTACTGGCCGCCGTCCGCAAGGCCCTGCCGTCCCGCGCCCCCTCCTTCTGGGACATGACCATCCTGGCCTACTGGGCATGGTCGGCCTTCGACCCCGGGGCCCCGAACACCATGCACTCCGCCCAGGGCGCCGGCGGCCTCGGTTACGCCTTCCCGGCGGCCCTGGGCGCCGCGGCGGCCGACCCCACCCAGCCGGTCCTCGCGGTCTCCGGCGACGGCGGCGCCCTGTACTCCGTCGCCGAACTGGCCACCGCCCGCCAGTACGATCTGAACGTCACCTGGCTCATCGTCGACGACGGCGGCTACGGCATCCTGCGCGAGTACATGACCGACGCCTTCGGCGAACCCACGGCGACGGAACTGACCCGCCCCGACTACGTCGCCCTGGCCGAGTCGTTCGGCGTGCCGGGCGTACGGACGTCACCGGAGACGCTGGCGGCCGACCTGGCCAAGGCCCTGGCCGCACCGGGGCCCTCGGTGGTCGTCCTCCCGGCGGTGCTGCGGATGTTCGCGCCGACGCATTCGGGCTGACGGCACGTCACGGGCCCACTGCCGGGCCGCGCGTGGCCTGTGACAGTCCTGTGACGCGGAGCACACGGTTCCACCGGTCGGTGATTTATAGCGTCAAGACATCACGTAGACCGGAAAGGCTGTCCTTCCTTGCAGAAGACCGTTGTGCCCACTTTTGCTGCTTCCTCCCCGTCCTCCTCCTACCGCCGGCGCGTGCTGCGCGGAGCCGTCGGCGCCGTCGCGGTGACCGGCATGGTCCTGGCCTCCGCGATGACCGCCGTTGCCGACTCCTCTCCCACGCCGACCCCGACGCCCTCGGTGACCGACGGCGGCTCGCCCGGTCAGGGCCCGGTGACGCCGGTCACCTCGCCGACCCCGACGCCCTCCGTCACCGACGGCGGTTCGGACGGTCAGGGCCCGGTGACGCCCGTGACCTCGCCGACCCCGACGCCCTCGGTCACCGACGGCGGTTCGGACGGCCAGGGTCCGGTGACGCCGGTCCGCTGCGTGGTGACGAAGACCCAGAACATAGGCGCCGGCACCGCCGCGGTCCTGTCGATCGGCCCGTCCGGCCCGTCCGTCCGCTTCAAGGGCGCGGGCGAGGACGGCTACCTGCCGGGCCTGTTCCTGGACCGTACGCACCCGAAGCTCCCCGCGAGCGCCGGCTTCCTCGCCGAGATCCTGGGGCCCAACAGCAGCCACCCGCAGCTGCGGACGAACATGGAGGGCGGCGGCCACCCGGCGTCGGTCACCTCGTTCCCGTCCCTGCCGGAGGGGTGCAGCTTCACCTACCGGACCGACGAGTCGGGCCGGTCGGGCACGTCGGAGCAGGGCGGCACCGTCCAGACGTCCGTCGTTCCCAAGGGCGGTGTCGCGGCGGGCTACGAGGCGTCGGACGGCGGCGACTCGTCGCTCGTGGCGATCGGCGGAGCCGCCGCGGCCGCCGGTGCCGCCGGTCTGGGCTTCGTCGCGCTGCGCCGCCGCCGGTCGGCCGCCACGCGCTGAAGAGCACGACCCGAGCCCTGGTCCGGTCCCCCGGGCCAGGGCCTTCCCAGGAGACCCGACCATGCGCCTGACCGCCGGACGCCGACTGGCCACGGCCCTGCTCGTCCTGCCCTTCGCCGCGGCCCTCGCCGGCTGCGCGGGCGACGGGCACGCGGCCACCCCGCCCCCGCACATCACCCCGTCCGCCACCGCGCCCGCCGCCCCCGCCCCGAGCGGGACGACCGTCCCGGCCGCGATGCCCGCCTCCGCGCCCGTGCGGGTCACCATCCCCGCCGCCGGGGTCGACACCGCACCCCTGCTCCGGCTCGGCCTGAACGACGACGGCACCATCGAGGTCCCCTCCGTCCCCCAGGCCGACCGCATCGGCTGGTACGAGAAGGGCGTCACCCCCGGTGAGACCGGCCCCGCCGTCCTCGTCGGCCACTTCGACACCGTGAACGGCCCGGCGGTGATGAGGAACGTGGGGAGGATCAAACCCGGTGACACGATCGACGTCACCCGCGAGGACGGCACCCGGGCGGTCTTCGCCGTCACCGCGCTGGAACAGGTCGACAAGGACGCCTTCCCCACCGACAAGGTCTACGGCAGGACCGACCGCCCCGAGCTGCGCCTGATCACCTGCGGCGGCGAGATCACCGACGGCCACCGCCCGGACAACATCATCGTCTACGCCGGCCTCGTGGGCTGAGCGCCTACCGGATCGACCGCCTACCGGATCGACCGCCTACCAGATCGACTCCACCCACTCCGGGTGGTCGACGAACGGGTTGCGGTTGTGCTGGTAGTCGTCATAGATGACCTGGTTGCGGTGCTCCTCGAAGGCGTCCGGCGGGTCCTCCTCGTTCCACGCCTTCAGCACCGAGAGCTTGCCGATGTACGGGTTGCTGCCGTTGTCGACCTGGCCGTTGACCTCCAGGTCGGCGAAGCCGTCGCCGCCCTCGTAGCGGACCGCCATGTAGAAGATCATGCGGGCCACGTCGCCCTTGACGGCGTCGCGGGGTTCGAAGGAGTCCGAGTCGGTGAGGCTGCCGCCGCCCTCGCTGACCGCGCTGCCGCCGTTGTCGAAGTCCTTGTTGCCCCGGACGCTGTTGACCCGGACGTCCGACGGGCGCAGGTGGTGGATGTCCGTGCCGGGTCCGGTCGAGGTGCCGAAGTCGCCGTGGGACTTGGCCCACACGTGCTCGCGGTTCCAGTCGCCGGTGTCGCCGCCGTTGAGCGACTTGCTGCGGGAGACGCCCGAGTAGAGCAGGATCACGTTCCCGCTGTTGTCCGGGTCCTCGTCGGTGGCCTTGAGGGCGTCCCAGACCTCCGAGTACGACAGCTTCGTCTGGTCGCTGATGATGGTGTGGAGGGACGACTTGAGGCTCGTGCCCGTCTTGCCTATCGCGTCCTCGTAGTACGTCGAGTCGTAGTCCGTGTTCGTCGTCGTGGTCGCCGTGGCCGGGCTCGCCGTCAGGGAGGGTGCGGCGAGTCCGGCCAGTACGGCGACCGCGGCGAGGGTCGCCGCCTTCCGGCGGCGGGTGCGTATCGCGAGCATGTGGGGTGTCCGATCTACGCGTGTGGAGTCCTGCGGTAGATCGAGCGTGACATGGACATGTAGGAGGTGGGGTGTACGGGGCGTGTCGATTGCGTGACGGTGGCCGCACGCCGGCTCGGTCCGCGCCCGTGCACCGCGTCACGGCGAGCCGGGGGCGCGTGCCCGCGCCCGGCGCGGCGGTCAGTCGAGCAGCTTGGGCAGAGCCTCCTTGAGGATCCCGAGCTGGTCCCGGTATCCCGCGTTGAACTCGGCCAGTTCGCGCTCGCCGAGGTTGTGCTCGATGGCGCCCTGCCGCAACGGCACCACCGAGGGCATCGCGCCGAACACCTCGGCCATCGCCTTCGCGTGCCGGCCCTTCTGGACGGCGGTCACCAGGTTCTCGAAGAGATCGAGCTTCAGAGCCTGGATCCGTTGCCGTGGACTGTCCTTGTCCTTGAACTCGTCCCGCAGGGTCGGCTTGACGCCACTGCCGGGATCCGCGATGAACTTCAGCACCCGCAGAGTGGCGTACAGGCGCCCGGCCAACTTCTCGCCGCTTTCCTTCTGATCTGGCATGAAGCATTACTTGCCGTCCCGACGCCCCCGCATCCCAGCTTTCGTAAAGCGGTCAACTTCCGTCCATTTCCCCGCCCTAGAGTGACCGGCATGCGCCCGAGAACCCTCCGTACCGTCCTCGCCGCCCTCACCGCGAGCCTCGCGGCGGCCGGCTGCCTGACCGCCGCCGGACCGGCCGCCGCGCAGGGGAGGCACCCGGCGGCGAACGCCTGCTCGCCCTCCGTCTCCCTCACCGGCTTCTCCGACGCCCTCGACAAGACGACGTACGACGGCACGTACGTCGGCAACCTCTCCGCCCTTGCCCGGGACCGTCGGGGCACGGTCGCCGCCCTCTCCGACCGCTCCTCCCTCTTCCGGCTGGACGCGCGCACCCTGGAACCGCGCGGCGTGATCCCGCTCACCGACGAGGACGGCGCCGCGCTCGACGCCGAGGGCCTGGTCGCCGACATCCCCCACTCTCGGCTTCGCTCGAGCGGGGGGACCCCCACCGGCACCTACCTCGTCTCCTCCGAGACCGAGCCGTCCGTGCGCCGCTACTCCCGCACCGGCGAACCGCTCGGCCGCCTGCCCGTGCCGGACGACCTCCGCACCGCCCCGGACGGCCGCGCACGGGTGAACGGCAGCTTCGAGGGGCTCACCCTCCTGCCCGGCGGCCGGACCCTGCTCGCCTCGATGGAGTATCCGCTCGCCGGCGACCCCGCCGACCTGGTCCGTTTCCAGACCTGGCAGCGCACGCGGCACGGCGACTTCCGGCTCGGGGCCCGGTACACCTACCGGACCGGCCCCGGACTCGGCGTCTCCGAGGTCACCGCGACCCCCGACGGGCGCCTCCTCGTCCTGGAGCGCGGCTTCACCTCCGGCGTCGGCAACACCGTCCGCCTCCACCTGGCCGACCGGCCCGGACGCGGCGGCACCGTGCTCCGCAAGCGGCTCCTCGCCGACCTCGCAGACTGCCCCTCCCTCGGCGCCACGGCCGAGCAGCCCCAGCCCAACCCGCTCCTCGACAACTTCGAGGGGATGGCGGTGACCGGCCGCTCCGAGGGCCGCCTGGAGGTTCTGATCGTCAGCGACGACAACCGGAACGACGTACAGACCACCCGCTTCCTCCGGCTGCGCGTCCGGGCCTGATCCCCCGGCCGATCGTCGCGGCGGGATGAAATCCCCGCTCGCCCGTGTTGGTGCCTTCCGGTAGATCAGGTGAGCAGGACGACCGACCGGAGGGCACGGCGTGGACGCGCAACGGGGCTGGGTGCGACGACTGGCGGGGTACGCCTGGCGGTATCCCAAGGACGTCGTTCTCGCCCTGGGGGCCTCGCTGGGCGGCATGGCCGTCATGGCCTTCGTCCCGTTGATCACCAAGGTGATCATCGACGACGTCATCGGCGACAAGACCCGGGACATGGCCGTCTGGGCCGGGCTCCTGATCGGCGCCGCGGTCGTCGTCTACGCCCTGACCTACATCCGCCGCTACTACGGCGGCCGCCTCGCCCTCGACGTCCAGCACGACCTGCGTACCGACATGTACGGGACGATCACGCGGCTCGACGGCAGACGCCAGGACGAGTTGTCCACGGGCCAGGTGGTCGGGCGGGCGACCAGCGACCTCCAGCTGATCCAGGGCCTGCTCTTCATGCTCCCGATGACCATCGGGAACGTGCTGCTCTTCCTGATCTCCCTCGTGATCATGGCGTGGCTGTCCCTGCCGCTCACCCTGGTCGCGCTGGCCGTCGCCCCCGCCCTGTGGTTCATCGCCCGCCGCAGC
Source organism: Streptomyces coelicoflavus (assembly GCF_003112555.1). Classification (GTDB taxonomy): domain Bacteria; phylum Actinomycetota; class Actinomycetes; order Streptomycetales; family Streptomycetaceae; genus Streptomyces; species Streptomyces coelicoflavus. Next base: position 225,021 of record NZ_BEWB01000002.1, read on the forward strand.
CGCACCCGGCTGCACCCCGCCACCTGGTACGCGCAGGCGCAGGCCGCCGCCGTCGCCGGGGTGGTCGACGGCTCGGTGAGCGGCGTCCGCGTGGTGAAGGGCTTCGGGCAGGAGGAGCAGGAGACCGGGAAGCTCAGGGAGGTCGGACGCAAGCTCTTCGCCGGGCGGCTGCGCACCATCAAGCTGAACGCCACCTACACCCCGGCCCTCCAGTCCGTCCCCGCCCTCGGCCAGGTCGCCATGCTCGCCCTCGGCGGCTGGCTGGCCGTCCGCGGGCACATCACCCTCGGCACCTTCGTCGCCTTCTCCACCTACCTCGCCCAGCTGGTCGGCCCGGTCCGGATGCTCGCCATGGTGCTCACCGTCGGCCAGCAGGCCCGCGCCGGCACCGAACGCGTCCTGGAGCTGATCGACACCGAGCCGTCCCTCGAGGACGGCACGAAGACCCTCCCGGCCGACGCGCCCGCGACCGTCGAGTTCGACGACGTCGCCTTCGGCTACGACACGGGCGACGGGGAGCCGCGGCCCGTCCTGGACGGGCTCTCCTTCGAGATCCGCGCCGGTGAGACCCTCGCCGTCGTCGGCTCCTCCGGCTCCGGCAAGTCCACCGTCTCGCTGCTCCTGCCGCGCTTCTACGACGTCACGCGCGGCGCCGTCCTCGTCGGCGGCCACGACGTGCGCGAACTGACCCTCGACTCGCTGCGGGCCGCCGTCGGCCTGGTGCCCGAGGACTCCTTCCTCTTCTCCGACACCGTCCGCGCCAACATCGCCTACGGCCGCCCGGACGCCACCGACGAGGAGGTCGAGGCCGCCGCGCGGGCCGCCCAGGCCCACGGGTTCATCACGGAGCTGCCCGACGGCTACGGCACGACCGTCGGCGAGCACGGCCTCACCCTCTCCGGCGGCCAGCGCCAGCGCGTCGCGCTCGCCCGGGCGATCCTCACCGACCCCCGGCTGCTGGTCCTCGACGACGCCACCTCCGCCGTGGACGCCCGGGTGGAGCACGAGATCCACGAGGCCCTGAAGCAGGTCATGCGGGGCCGCACCACGCTCCTCATCGCCCACCGCCGCTCCACCCTGGGCCTCGCCGACCGCATCGCCGTCCTCGACCGGGGCCGCCTCGCGGACCTCGGCACCCACGAGGAGCTCCAGGAGCGCTCCGCCCTCTACCGGCGCCTGCTCACCGACCCGGACGAGCTGGGCGGCGTCTCGCCCGGCCACACCCGCCCTGCCGAGAAGGCGGAGGACCCCGCCGACACCTCCGTACGGGACGAGCTGGACGCCGAGTTCGACGCCGAGCGCGGAGTCACGCCCCGGCTGTGGACCGGCGACCGCGCGCCCAAGGACACCGCCCTCGCCGGCACCCCGGCCACCCCGGAGCTGCTCGCCCAGGTCGACGCGCTGCCCCCGGCGAACGGCACCCCGGACATCGACGAGCAGCAGGCGGTACGCCCCGAGTCGTCGTACGGCCTGCGGCGTCTGCTGCTCGGCTTCCGCACGCCGCTGCTGATCAGCCTCGCCCTGGTGGCCGTGGACGCGGGCATGGGCCTGCTGCTGCCGGTGCTGATCCGCAACGGCATCGACGACGGCGTCACCCAGGTCGCCCTCGGCGCGGTCTGGGCGTCCTCGCTGCTCGGCCTGCTCGCCGTACTCGCCCAGTGGGCGGCGCAGACCGGCGAGATCCGCATGACCGGGCGGACCGGCGAGCGGATCCTGTACTCGCTCCGCCTGAAGATCTTCGCCCAGCTCCAGCGGCTCGGCCTCGACTACTACGAGCGGGAGCTGACCGGCCGGATCATGACCCGGATGACGACGGACGTGGACGCGCTGTCCACGTTCCTCCAGACCGGACTCGTCACCGCCTTCGTCTCGGTCGTCACCTTCTTCGGCATCATGGTCGCCCTGCTGGTGATCGACGTCGAACTCGCCCTGATCGTCTTCGCGACCCTGCCGCCGCTGATCATCGCCACGTACTTCTTCCGCAAGGCCAGCGTGAAGGCCTACGAACTCGCCCGCGAGCGCGTGTCCACGGTCAACGCCGACCTCCAGGAGTCGGTGGCGGGCCTCAGGATCGTGCAGGCCTTCCGGCGCGAGCGGGACGGCGGGCGGCGGTTCGCCGAGCGCAGCGACAGCTACCGGCAGGCCCGCATCCGCGGACAGTGGCTGATCTCGGTCTACTTCCCGTTCGTGCAGCTGCTGTCGTCGGCCGCCGCCGCGGCGGTGCTGGTCGTGGGCGGCGCGCGGATCGACGACGCGACCCTGACGACCGGCGCGCTGGTGGCGTACCTGCTCTACATCGACCTGTTCTTCGCACCGGTCCAGCAGCTCTCCCAGGTCTTCGACGGCTACCAGCAGGCGTCCGTCTCGCTGGGCCGCATCCAGGAACTGCTGCGCGAGCCCACCTCGACGCGGGCCGCCGAGAAGCCGTCCGAGGTCACCGGCCTGCGCGGCGAGATCGCCTTCGAGGACGTGCACTTCCGGTACGCAGGTGCCGACGAGGGGGAGGCGGCCCTCACCGGCATCGACCTGCGCATCCCGGCCGGGCAGACCGTCGCCTTCGTCGGCGAGACCGGCGCGGGCAAGTCGACCCTGGTGAAGCTGGTGGCCCGGTTCTACGACCCGACCGACGGCCGGGTCACCGTCGACGGGCAGGACCTGCGCGCCCTCGACCTCACCTCCTACCGGCACCGCCTCGGCGTCGTCCCGCAGGAGGCGTACCTCTTCCCCGGCACCGTCCGGGACGCCATCGCCTACGGCCGTCCGGACGCCACCGACGCCCAGGTGGAGGCGGCGGCGCGGGCGGTCGGCGCGCACGAGATGATCGCGACGCTCACCGGCGGCTACCTCCACGAGGTCGCCGAGCGGGGCCGCAACCTCTCCGCCGGGCAGCGGCAGCTGATCGCGCTGGCCCGCGCCGAGCTGGTCGACCCGGACGTCCTGCTCCTCGACGAGGCCACGGCGGCCCTGGACCTGGCCACCGAGGCGCAGGTCAACCAGGCCACCGACCGCATCGCGGGACGCCGTACGACACTCGTCGTGGCGCACCGGCTGACCACGGCGGCCCGCGCGGACCGGGTCGTCGTCATGGACGGCGGGCGGGTCGCCGAGGACGGCACGCACGACGAACTGCTGGCCCTCGACGGACGGTACGCGCGGCTGTGGCGGACCTTCGTCGGCGCGTCCGAACCGGAGGAGCCGGTCGGCGCGACCCGCTGACGCGAGCGACGCGCCGAACCGCTCGCGCAACCGTGCGACACCCGTCGTGCGTCCGTACACGCGTACGTCGTCAGTCATCGCCCGATGGGGAGGGGACCGCAGTGGACCGCGCCGGTGTGACAACCCGTCGTCGGCTGGCGCTCGGCACGGCCGTGCTGAGCGCGGCCGCGCTGCTCGCCGTCGGGCTGCCGCAGGAGGCGCTGGCCGCCACCGGGTGCCCCGGCCGCAAGGTGCGCACCCTCCACTTCGCCACCGGGTCCGTCCTCGTCCACCAGCGGGGCGGCCAGGTGTGCGCCGTCACCGTCCCCAAGAAGCCCGGGACGAAGCGGCAGATGTCCGTGAGCGTGCAGGCCCGGGGCGGCCGGGCGGTCGTGGACTCGGGCCGGTTCGCCTACCGGGCCGGGCCGGTGACCGTGCACGCCGGGAAGCGCTGCGTGCGGGTGACCGGCAAGGTGTCCAGGAGCTCCGTCGGCTCCGGCTGGATCCTCTGCTGACTCTGGTGCCGCGGGAGTTGCTCCGATAGCTTCCGGCGGACATCAGTTTCACAGGGAGGGTGCATGCGCAAGGCGCTCAGATGGCTGCTGGCGCTCGTGGTGCTCATAGGCACCGTCAGCACGGCGGGCGCGGCCACCGCCGCCGAGCCGAAGGCCGTCGACATCAAGGACCGGCTGCTGTCCATACCGGGCATGAGCCTGATCGAGGAGAAGCCGTACACCGGCTACCGCTTCTTCGTCCTCAACTACACCCAGCCGGTGGACCACCGGCACCCGTCCAAGGGCACGTTCCAGCAGCGGATCACCGTGCTGCACAAGGACGTGAACCGCCCGACGGTCTTCTACACCGGCGGCTACAACGTCTCCACGAACCCCAGCCGGCGCGAGCCGACCCAGATCGTGGACGGCAACCAGGTCTCCATGGAGTACCGCTACTTCACCCCGTCCCGGCCCGCCCCGGCCGACTGGTCCAAGCTGGACATCTGGCAGGCCGCCAGCGACCAGCACCGCATCTTCAAGGCCCTGAAGCCCCTCTACTCGGAGAACTGGATCTCCACCGGCGGCTCCAAGGGCGGCATGACCGCCACCTACTACGAGCGCTTCTACCCGCGTGACATGGACGGCGTGGTCGCCTACGTCGCCCCCAACGACGTGGTGAACAGGGAGGACTCGGCGTACGACCGCTTCTTCGCCCGCGTCGGCACGGAGGAGTGCCGCGACAAGCTCAACGGCGTGCAGCGCGAGGCGCTGGTGCGCCGGGCGCCGCTGGAGGAGAAGTACGCGGCGTACGCGGCCGAGAACGGCTACACCTTCGACACCATCGGCAGCCTCGACCGCGCCTACGAGGCCGTCGTCCTGGACTACGTGTGGGGCTTCTGGCAGTACAGCACCCTCGCCGACTGCGCCGACATCCCGGCCGACGCGAAGAACGCCACCGACGAGGCCATCTGGGACTCCGTCGACACGATCTCCGGCTTCTCCGCCTACACCGACCAGGGCCTGGAGAGGTACACGCCGTACTACTACCAGGCGGGCACGCAGCTGGGCGCGCCGACGATCCACTTCCCGCACATCGAGAAGAAGTACATCCGCTACGGCTACCAGCCGCCGCGCAACTTCGTGCCCCGCTCGATCCCGATGAAGTTCGAGCCGTGGGCGATGCGGGACGTCGACACGTGGGTGCGGCACAACGCCCGGCACATGCTGTTCGTGTACGGCGAGAACGACCCGTGGGGCGCCGAGCCCTTCCGCGTCGGCCACGGCGCGCGTGACTCCTACGTCATGACCGCGCCCGGCATGAACCACGGGGCGAACGTGGCCGGCCTGGTCGACGGCCAGAAGGCCTTCGCCACCGCCCGCATCCTGGACTGGGCGGGCGTCGCCTCCGCCAAGGTGCAGGAGAACCCGTCGGCGGCCAAGCCGCTGGCGGCGTTCGACGCGAGGCTGGACAAGCGGGACGTCGAGCGCGAGCCGGCGCTGCGCCCGTAGCGGCGTCTCCTCCGGCACGGTGACGGTGCCCGGCCGCCGCTTTCACAGCGGCCGGGCACAGCCCACCGGGCGGTTGCCGCCGAGCCGGACGTACAGAGCGGTCGAGGCGGGGCAGTCCGCGCGGACGGCGACCGCCTCGACCACCTCGAACCGCGGTCCGCGGGTGTCCTCGCCGTCGCACGCGGCCTCGCGGACCCGGCCGCCGCCGATGTCGCGGACGCAGTCGCCGACGACGGTGCGCGGGCCGCCCCCGCCGCCCGGATCGCCGGGGTGCGGCGGCCGCAGCCTGCGCACGCAGGCGTAGCCCCGGGGCACGGCCCCGTCGCCGTCCTCGTCGCCGGACGGCCGGTGTTCGCTGATGTGCAGGACGAAGTCGGTGGTGCCGGGGCAGGGCGGTCCGTCGCGCGCGCGGCCGTCCTCCCGGGCCACCACCCGGGCCGCCGCCCGCTCGCTGTCGCAGGGCACCTCGGTGACGCCGACCGTGCCGGACGAGCTGCACTCGCCCACCGCCAGGAACACCGCCCCGTACCCCGACGGCCGGAGGTCGGCGGACGTCGCCCCCGGCCGCTGCCCGCCGGAGCCCTCGCCGGCCGCACCCGGCAGACCAGCGTGACAACCCGTCAGGGCCGGTCCCAGCAGCGCCGGCAGGGCGCACAGCATCCAGGCACCGGCAGCCCGTCGTCCACCCATCGCCGCCCCCCCCCGCGTTCCCCCGGTCCAGCGTGGCCCGCCGGGGCGGGCGCACGCCAGACGCGCGAAAGGGTGTGCGCAGGGGTGCCGGGGGCGCCCCCGGCGCGTGCCGCGGCCCGCGCCACGACGCGCTACGACCGGTAGGTCAGCCCGTGCCCGAGCGGAAGGAGCACCGTCTCCGGGTCGTCGGCGCGCACCACCGGCACCGGCAGCTTCCCGCGCGGCCGTACCCGCCCGGCGATCACGCGGGCCGCCGCGCGCACCTCCACGTCGGTCCAGGAGTAGGCGGCGAGGAAGGCGGGCACGCCGGGCAGCTGGGCGACGTCGTACGGGTTGCGGACGGCGACCGCGACGACCGGCTTCCCGGTCTCCAGCAGCCGTGTGACCAGGGTGCGCTGGCTGCTGCCCGCGGTCACGTTGTACGTGGCGACCACCACCGCGTCGGCGTCCCCGGCCGCCGCGACGGCGCGGTCGACGACGGCGGCGGAGGGCGCGGTGCCGGTGGACAGGGCGGTGGCCGTGAAGCCCAGCTCCGTCAGCGCGCCCGCCAGGACGCCGGTGGGCGGCCCGGTCGTGCCCGACGGCGAGGCCGGGTCGGCGCCCACGACCAGCAGCCTGCGGTGCTCGCGGCGCGACAGCGGCAGCAGCCGCCCCTCGTTGACCAGCAGCGTGGTGGTCCGCTCGGCGATCCGGTCGGCCGCGGCCAGGTGTCCCCGCGTGCCGACGGTCCGGTCGACGTCCCGGCCGCTGGTGTACGCGTCCCGGAACAGCCCCAGCTTCGCCTTCAGCCGCAGCACGCGCAGGATCGATTCGTCGAGCCGCGCCTCGGTCAGTTCGCCGTCCTTCACGGCCGTCAGTACGGCGTTCCAGGCGAGCGGCAGGTCCGGCGGGTTGAGCAGCTGGTCGACACCGGCCTTCAGCGCCAGCACCGGCACCCGCGCGTCGCCGTACTTGGTGCGCACGCCCTGCATGCCGAGGGAGTCGGTGACCACCACCCCGTCGAAGCCCAGCTCCTCGCGCAGGATGCCGGTGAGGATGGGGCGGGAGAGGGTGGCCGGGTCGCCGGAGTCGTCGAGCGCGGGGACCATCAGGTGGGCGGTCATGATGGCGTCGATGCCGGCCTCGATCGCCGCGCGGAAGGGCGGCGCGTCCAGCTTCTCCCACTGCTCGCGGCTGTGCGTGATGACCGGGAAGCCGGTGTGGCTGTCGGTGGCGGTGTCGCCGTGCCCGGGGAAGTGCTTGGCGCACGCGGCGACACCCGAGCGCTGGTACCCCGTCACCTCGGCGGCCACCAGCTCCGCCACCGCGTCCGGGTCGGCGCCGAAGGACCGCACGCCGATGACGGGGTTGGCCGGGTTGACGTTGACGTCGGCCACGGGGGAGTAGTCCTGGCGGATGCCCAGCGCGTTCAGCTCGGCGCCCGCGATCCGGCCGAGGGCACGGGCGTCGGAGCGCGACCCGCCCGCCCCGACGGCCATCGCGCCCGGGAAGAGGGTGGCCGGCTCGCCCACGCGGGCCACTATGCCGTGCTCCTGGTCCGTGGAGATCAGCACGGGCAGCCCGCGCGGCTGCTCCAGGGAGGCCTTCTGGATGCCGTTGGACAGGCCGGCGATCTGGTGCGGGTCGCGGGTGTTGTGCGCCCAGGCGAAGTAGATGATGCCGCCGACCCGGTACCTGGCGATCAGCTCGGCCGCGGTGCGGACGCCGATCTCCTTCAGGTTGGCGTCGATGTCCGCCTGGTCGGGGTCGGTGGCGGAGTGGCCGTAGACCCGCATGACGAAGAGCTGCCCGACCTTCTCCTCCAGCGTCATACGGGAGATGAGGCCGCGGAGCTTGTCGTCGTCGGGCCTGCGGGCGTCGGCGTACGCCGTGCCGCCCCCGGCCGCGAGGGCCGCGGTCACGACCGCGGTGGCGGTGAGGACGGTGCGTCTGGAGGGCTGTGCGGTGCTTCCCGGGCCGGCCGTGCTGGTGTGGTGCACGTGCGCTCCTTCCGGAGGGCTGCTGAAGGAAACTTCCAAGGAGTCACCAATATCCGGGAAGTTTCTGCCAGTCAAGGGACCGCACAGAGGCCAAGCGCTTGGAAGGCGCTTGCTCCGACCCGCCAGGGCAGGGTCGGTGACGGAACGTCGGTCAGGCGGAGCCGGCGGTCAGGGCCGGCGGCGTGCCGTGGGCCGAGACGCCCGGCCAGTGGGCCCGCAGCGTGCGGACCGTTTCCGCGATGGCCGGGCGGCGGGCCGCGCCCGTGCGCCACAGGGCGTACAGCCGCCGTACCGGCATCGGGTCGAGCGGCACCTCCACCACCCCCGCGGGCAGCGGGCCGCGCCCCAGCCGGGGGATGAGGGCGACGCCGAGACCGGCGGCGACCAGCGCGACGAGGGTCGGGTTCTCGTCCGCCTGGTGGACGATGTCCGGCTCGTGCCCGGCACCGCGCAGCGTCCGCAGCAGCCAGTCGTGGCACACCCGCCCGGGGGGCTGGCAGATCCACCGCTCCCCGCCCAACTCCTCGCGCCGTACGGCGCTCCGTCCCGCGAGGCGGTGCCCCTCGGGCACCAGCAGGTCGCACAGGTCCTCCCCGATCGGCGCCTGCTCCACCCCGGCCGGGGCGGGCAGCGGGGCGATGTCCCAGTCGTGCGCCACCACCAGGTCGACCGCCCCCTTGGCCACCAGGTCCACGGACAGGTGCGGGTCGACCTCGGTGAGCCGCGCGTCGAGACCGGGGTGGCGTGCCGCCAGGTCGGCCAGAACGGACGGCAGCAGACCGCGCGCCGCCGACGCGAACGCGGCGACGGCCAGCCGCCCCGACGGCACCCCGCGCCGCTCCTCGAGCCGGGTCTCCGCCCGCTCCACGATGGCCAGCAACTCGGCCGCGGTGACGACCAGTTGCCGGGCCTCGTCGGTGAGACGCACCCCGCGCCCCTCCCGCTCCAGGAGCACCGTCCTGGTCTCCCGCTCCAGCTTGGCGATCTGCTGCGACACGGCCGACGGCGTGAACCCGAGCGCGGCGGCGGCCGCACCGACCGTCCCGTGCACGGACACGGCGTGCAGGGCGCGCAGACGCTGGAGGTCGAGCATGACGGCTCCCGGGGAACGCGACGGAGGACCAATGAACAGCAATGCTTCATCCAACCATGCAGTAATCATCGCTGGTGCTACACGGTCCTCCCGGCCGATCCTCGACGCATGCGACCTTCCCACCTCCTCCTCGCCGTGCTCGTCGCCGCCGTCTGGGGCGTGAACTTCACGGTCATCGAGATCGGCCTCGGCCACTTCCCGCCGCTCCTCTTCTCCGCCCTGCGCTTCCTGGCCGCCGCGCTGCCCGCCGTCTTCCTGGTGGGCCGCCCGAAGGTGGCGTGGAAGTGGATCGTGGCGGTGGGGCTGGTCCTCGGCGTGGCCAAGTTCGGCCTGGTCTTCGTGGGCATGGACGCGGGCATGCCGGCCGGCCTGTCCTCCCTCGTCCTCCAGATCCAGGCGGTGTTCACCGCGGTGATCGCCGCCGCCGTCCTGCGGGAACGTCCCTCCCGCGTCCAGGCCCTGGGCATGCTGGTCGCGCTGGCCGGCATCGGCGTGGCGGCGATCGACGAGGGCGCCTCGGGACCGCTGGGCGCGTTCCTGATGGTGATCGGCGCCGCGGCGGCGTGGGGCGTGTCCAACGTCCTGACCCGCAAGGCGTCCCCGCCCGACGCGCTGAACTTCATGGTCTGGGTCTCCACCGTCCCCGTACTGCCCCTGCTGGCCCTCTCCCTGCTCACCGAGGGCCCCGCCGAGGACCTCGCCGCCCTGCGCGCCCTGGACTGGCAGGGGACGGGCACCATCCTCTTCGTCGCCTGGGTCTCGACCGTCTTCGGCTTCGGCGCCTGGGGCCGGCTGCTGCGCCGTCACCCCGCCTCGACGGTCGCGCCGTTCTCCCTCCTCGTCCCGGTCTTCGGCATGTCGTCGGCGGCGCTCTTCCTCGGCGAGTCGGTGACGCCCCTGCGCTGGTGCGCGGCGGCCCTGCTGGTGGGCGGGGTGGCGCTGACGACGCTCACTCCCGCCCGCCGGGGCCGCGCACGGGAGGCGACCGCCCCGGCCCGCCCGGAATTGGCTGGACGGCCCCCGGCCCGGGCTGAAGAATCCGTCGGGTGACATTCACACTGAAGGGCCCGGTCCTCGAAGGCACGCTGGTACGACTGGAGCCGCTGGGCCATCGGCACGCGGCCGACCTGGCGGTGGCGGGGGAGGAGGACCGCAGCACCTACGGCTTCACGACGGTGCCGAGGACCGACGAGGTCGCCGCCTACATCGACACCCAGCTGGCCAGGGCGGCCGCCGGACGGCTGGCGCCCTACGCGCAGGTGTCCCTCGCCACCGGCCGCGCGGTCGGCACCACCGCCTACTGGGAACCCCGCTCCTGGCTCACCGACGACACGCTCGACGCCATCGAGGTCGGCTTCACCTGGCTGACCCGTTCCGCCCAGGGCACGGGCGTCAACGCCGAGGCCAAGCTGCTCCTGTTCCGCCACGCCTTCGAGGTCTGGGGCGTCTCCCGCGTCGACCTCAAGACAGACGCCCGCAACCAGCGCTCCCGCGCCGCGATCGAGAAGACCGGCGCCCGCTTCGAGGGCGTCCTGCGCAACTGGTCCCGCTCCTGGGCGCCGGGCGAGGAAGGACGGCTGCGCGACTCCGCGATCTACTCGATCACGGCGGCGGAGTGGCCGGGGTGCCGGGAGCGGCTGGAGGAGAGGGTGCGGTCGGCGACGGTACGGTCCGCGCGGGTGGAGCCGTCGGCGGCGGTGGAGCCGTCCGCGCTCACGCCGCGTCCGTGAGCAGCCGGGCGAGGTGCTCGCGGCCCCGCCCCAGCAGCTCGGGCAGCGGGGCGGCGGACTCGTACCACCGCTTCTCGTACTCCCAGCACAGCCAGCCGTCCCAGCCGTGCCGCGACAGCACGTCCACCACCTCGGTGAGCGGCAGCACCCCGGCACCCAGCGCCAGCGGCGTGGTGTCCTCGGCGGAGGCGATGTCCTTGACCTGGACGTAGCCCAGGTGCGGGGAGAGCGCCGCGTACGACTCGAAGGGCTGCTCCCCGCCCAGCCAGGTGTGCATCACGTCCCACAGGGCGCCGGCCTGCCGGTGCCCGACCAGCCCGAGGACGCGCATCGCGTCGGCGCCCGTGCGGTGCGAGTCGTGGGTCTCCAGCAGGATGCGTACGCCGAGTTCGGCGGCGTACTCGGCGGCCGTGCCCAGCCGCCGCGCGGCCACCGCGTCCGCCTCCTCGGCGCCCTGCTCGGTGCCGCCGCCCGGGAAGACCCGGATGTACGGGGCGCCCAGGTCGCGGGCGAGGTCGAGCAGGCCGCGCATCTCGGCGATCACGGCGTCGTCGTCCCCGGGCGCGGCGACCCGCGCGTATCCCGCCACCCCCAGCGGTTCGACACCGGCCGCCGCGAACTGTGCGGCGACTGCGGCCCGTTCGTCCGGCCCGAGGCTCGGGTTGACCGGTTCCTCGGGGTGGGCGCGCAACTCGACCCCGTGGTAGCCGTGCGCGGTCGCCAGCCCCAGCACATCGGCCAGGGGCAGTCCGGGAACACCGAGAGTGGAGAACGCCAGCTTCATGCCCACGGAGCGTACCCGCGATCACTCGGTTTACGTGGGGACACGGACGGCACTTTCCGCGACGCCGGCCGGCGATCTCAGCTCGGTCGTCTGTGGACGTCGGCCGGCACTCTCGGCCCGGTCGTTTGTGGACGCGGGCCGGCATTCTCAGCCCGGTCGCTCATGGACGCCGGCCGGTGATCCCAGCCCGGTCGCTCATGGACGCGGGGCGGCATTCTCGGCCTGGTCGCCTGGGGACGTGGGCCGGTGCACCCAGCCCGGTCGCCCATAGACGCCGGCCGGCACTCTCAGCCCGTCCGGCGTTTGAGGACGAGGCCGTCCAGGCCGAAGCGGGGGCCTGGGGGCGGCAGCCCCCAGCAACGCCCACACCCACGCGGGTCACCGCGAAACCAACGGCCCGCGTCAACCCCGCGGCCGTCCGGAGGACCCCCGCACCATCAACTCCCCCCGCACCATGGCGATCCCCCCCACCGGCGCGTCCTCCCGCCCCATCGCGACCCGGCCCGCCCGCGCCCCCGCCTCCGCCAGCGGCAGCCGGACCGTCGTCAGCGCGGGCACCGCGTCGATGCTGAACGGCAGGTCGTCGAAGCCGGCCACGGACACGTCGTCCGGAATCCGCAGCCCCGAGTCGCGCAGCGCCGCGCACGCGCCCAGCGCGACGGTGTCGTTCGCGGCGACGACCGCGGTCAGCGTCGGGTCCCTGCGCAGCAGCTCCAGCGTGGCCTCGTACCCGGCCTGCCGGTCGTAGCGGCCGTGGACCGTCCAGCGGGGGTCCTCCTCGATGCCGTGCGCGGCCAGCGCCGTGCGGTGACCCTCCAGCCGGTGCCGCGTCGTGGTCCGTTCCTCCGGACCCGCGATGTAGCCGAGCCGCCGGTGTCCGAGCCCGATCAGGTGCTCGGTCAACTCCCGCCCGCCACCGCGGTTGTCGAAGGTGAGCGCGATCGCCCCGGTGTCCGGCGCCGGCGGCCGCCCACACAGCACCACGCGCGTCCCGGCCTCCGTGAGCTTGCGCAGCTTCGCCGCCACCGCCGCCTGGTGGACCGCGTCCTCCATCGCGCCGCCGGTCAGCACCACCGCCGCCGCCCGCTGCCGCTGGAGCAGCGTGAGGTAGGTCAGCTCGCGCTCCGGGGTGCCGCCGGTGTTGCAGACCACGGCGAGTCTCTCGCCGCCCGCTCTGCCGCCGGGGCCGCCGATCTCGGACTGGACGGCGCCGGCCATGATGCCGAAGAAGGGGTCGGCGATGTCGTTGACGAGGATGCCGACCAGGTCGGAGGTGGCCGCCGCCAGCGCGCTCGCGGGGCCGTTGAGCACGTAGTCCAGCTCGTCGACGGCCTTGAGCACCCGCTCCCGGGTGGAGGCGGCCACGGGGTAGTTGCCGTTCAGTACGCGCGACACCGTCGCGGGGGAGACCTGGGCGCGGGCCGCCACGTCCGCCAGTGTCACCGTCATGTCCTCGTCCTCCGCATCGCGCGTGTGAGTCGAACGCCGTCCCGGGTGACCTTACGGCCACCACCCGCCGTCGTTCGCCCCCTCGAACAACTCACCCGAACCGCGGTCTTGTCCAGACCACCGTTCACAGGCTAGCTTCGTTCTACATAGAAAGCGCTTGCTGTACGGCTCGAACTCGATCCGGGGCTCGCGGCACGGCTCGTACGAAGGGAATGACGTGACACGCAAGACGGTGCGTATCGCCATGAACGGTGTGACCGGACGCATGGGCTACCGCCAGCACCTGGTCCGCTCCATCCTGGCGCTGCGCGAACAGGGCGGCCTCGACCTCGGTGACGGCACCGTGCTGTGGCCGGAACCGGTCCTGGTCGGCCGCCGCGAGCACGCGCTGAGGGCGCTGGCGGAGCGGCACGGACTCGACCACGTCTCCACCGACCTGGACGCGGTCCTCGCCGACGACTCCATCGACATCTACTTCGACGCCCAGGTGACCTCGGCCCGCGAGGAGGCGATCAGGAAGGCGATCGCCGCGGGCAAGCACGTCTACACCGAGAAGCCGACGGCCACCGGCCTCGACGGCGCCCTGGAACTGGCCCGGCTGGCGAACGCGGCCGGCATCAAGCACGGCGTCGTCCAGGACAAGCTCTTCCTCCCCGGCCTGCTCAAGCTCAAGCGCCTGATCGACGGCGGCTTCTTCGGCCGGATCCTGTCCGTGCGCGGCGAGTTCGGCTACTGGGTCTTCGAGGGCGACTGGCAGGAGGCGCAGCGCCCGTCCTGGAACTACCGCGCGGAGGACGGCGGCGGCATCGTCGTCGACATGTTCCCGCACTGGGAGTACGTCCTGCACGAGCTGTTCGGCCGGGTGAAGTCCGTCCAGGCCCTCACCGCCACCCACGTCCCCGAGCGCTGGGACGAGAAGGGCAAGCCCTACGACGCCACCGCCGACGACGCCGCCTACGGCGTCTTCGAACTCGACGGCGGTGCGATCGCGCAGATCAACTCCTCCTGGGCGGTCCGCGTCCACCGCGACGAGCTGGTCGAGTTCCAGGTCGACGGCACCGAGGGCTCCGCCGTCGCGGGCCTGCGGGGCTGCCGCGTCCAGCACCGCTCTGCCACCCCCAAGCCGGTCTGGAACCCGGACATCCCCGCCACCGAGGCCTTCCGCGACCAGTGGCAGGAGGTCCCCGACAACGGCGACTTCGACAACGGCTTCAAGGCCCAGTGGAAGCTGTTCCTGCGCCACGTCTACGCCGACGCCCCCTACCACTGGGACCTGCTGGCCGGCGCCCGCGGCGTCCAGCTCGCCGAACTGGGCCTCAGGTCCTCCGCGGAGGGCCGCCGCCTCGACGTACCGGAGATCGGCCTGTGACCCTCCACCTGCCGAACCCCGACGGCACCCTGCGCACCTACGAGCCCCACCCGGAGCCGTTGCGCCGCACCATGCCGCTTCCGGGAAGCGCTTTCATCTCCCGTACGGTCTTCTCGGCCGCGCACGTCGTCGCCGACCCGTACGCCGACACCACCCCCGACGGGCCCGCCGCCGTCGACTGGGACGCCACCCTCGCCTTCCGCCGTCACCTGTGGTCCCACGGACTCGGCGTGGCCGAGGCGATGGACACCGCCCAGCGCGGCATGGGCCTGGACTGGCCCACGGCGGCCGAACTGATCCGCCGCTCCGCCGCCGAGGCGAAGGCGGCCGGCGGCCGCATCGCCTGCGGCGTGGGCACGGACCAGCTGACCGCGACGGCCACCCCCTCCCTCGCGGAGGTCCGGACGGCGTACGAGGAACAGCTCGCCGTCGTCGAGGAGTCGGGCGCCCAGGCCATCCTGATGGCCTCCCGCGCCCTGGCCGCGACGGCCAAGGGCCCGGACGACTACCTGGAGGTCTACGGCCACCTGCTGCGCCAGGCCGCCGAACCGGTGATCCTGCACTGGCTGGGCCCGATGTTCGACCCGGCCCTGGACGGCTACTGGGGCTCGTCCGACCTCGACACGGCGACGGACACCTTCCTTGAGGTCATCGCCGCCCACCCCGACAAGGTCGACGGCATCAAGGTCTCCCTCCTGGACGCCCAGCGCGAGATCGACCTCCGGCGCCGCCTCCCGCAGGGCGTGCGCTGCTACACCGGCGACGACTTCAACTACCCCGAGCTGATCGCGGGCGACGACCAGGGCTTCAGCCACGCCCTGCTCGGCATCTTCGACCCCCTGGGCCCGCTGGCCGCGGAGGCGGTCCGCCTTCTGGACACCGGGAACACGGAGGCCTTCCGCGGCCTCCTCGACCCCAGCGTGGAACTCTCCCGCCACCTCTTCCGGGCCCCCACCCGCTTCTACAAGACGGGCGTGGTCTTCCTGGCCTGGCTGTCCGGACACCAGAGCCACTTCACGATGGTCGGCGGCCTCCAGTCGGCCCGCTCCCTGCCGCACCTCGTCCACGCCTACGAACTCGCCGACGAACTCCTCCTGTTCCCGGACCCGCTGCTGGCCGAGGACCGCATGCGAACCCTGTTGAAACTGCACGGAGTGGACCAGTGAGCAACGACGACACGCAGCCCGGCCTGACCCGCTTCAGCATCAACCAGATGACGGTCAAGCAGCTCTCGCTGCCCGAACTGACCACGGCTTGCCGTGAACTGGGCATCGGCAACGTCGGTCTGTGGCGCGAACCGGTCCAGGCGTACGGCGTCGAGGCGGCGGCGAAGCTGGTCCGCGAGGCGGGCCTGGGGGTCACCACCCTGTGCCGGGGCGGTTTCCTCACCGCCGTCGACCCCGACGAGCGCGCGAAGGCGCTGGCCGACAACCGCCGTGCCGTCGACGAGGCCGCCGCCCTCGGCACCGACACCCTGGTCCTGGTCTCGGGCGGTCTCCCGCCGGGCACCAAGGACCTGCGCGCCGCCCGCGAACGCATCGCCGACGCCCTGGCGGAGCTGGGCCCCTACGCCGAACAGCACGGCGTACGCCTCGCCATCGAACCGCTCCACCCCATGTACGCCTCCGACCGCTGCGTGGTCTCCACCCTCACCCAGGCACTGGACCTCGCCGAACGCTTCCCGGCCCACCAGGTCGGCGTCACCGTCGACACGTACCACGTCTGGTGGGACGACCAGGCTCCGGCGCAGATCGCCCGGGCCGGCGCGGGCGGCCGCATCCACACCTTCCAGCTCGCCGACTGGACCACCCCCCTGCCCGAGGGCGTCCTCAACGGCCGCGGCCAGATCGGCGACGGCGCGATCGACATGCGGGAGTGGAAGGGGTACGTCGAGGCGGCCGGGTACACCGGCCCGATCGAGGTCGAACTGTTCAACGAGGGGCTGTGGGCGCGGGACGGGCGGGAGGTGCTGGCCGAGACGGCGGCCCGGTTCGCCGCGCACGCCGGGGACGGGGCGGGCGCCACAGGTCCCGAAAAGTAAATCCGGCGACCGTGCAACCCTTCCGGGGGTCCGTGGGTCGTACCTGGCATCGGAACTTCCGTGGGGGTACCCGGGGGGGAAATCCCGGAGTTCTGATGGGGAGGGGAAACCCGAGGGGGCCCGGTCGACGACCGGGCCCCCTCAAACTTCTCCCGCACTCACGAGCGGCGTCCTCAGAAGAAGACCCCGCACCGCAGCAGCACATTGGCGTACGGCCGGGCCTCCCCGGTGCGCACGATCAGCCGCGCGCCCGCCGACAGCTCCTTCAGCCGCTCGTGCGGGACGAGTTCGAGCGCCGGAAAGAGCCCGTCGAGCAGCGCGGCGCACTCCGCGTTGGCCTGCCGGACCTCCCGCGCCGCCGTCGCACCCTCGACGACCAGCTCGGCGAGCAGACCGTCCAGCACTTCCGCGAAGGCCGGCACCCCGGCCCGGAAGGCCAGGTCGACGACGCGCGGACCGTCCGGAACGGGCATGCCCACGTCGCACACCAGGACACCGTCCCCGTGGCCGAGTTCGGCGAGGGCGCCCGCCAGGTGCCGGTTGAGTATCCCCGCCTTCCTCACAGCGCCTCGGCCTCCGCCGCCGTCGGGTACGACTCCTGCGCCCCCGCCTTCGTGACCGCCGCCGCGCCCACCCGGGCCGCGTACGCCGCCGCGTCGGCGAGCGACTCGCCGGTGCCGAGCCGCCAGGCCAGCGCCGCGGTGAACGCGTCACCGGCGCCCGTGGTGTCCACGGCGTCCACCTTCACGGACGGCACCCGGACCACGCCGCCGGCCGCCGACGCGACCAGCGCGCCCTCGGCGCCCAGCGTCACGACCACCGAGCGCGGCCCCTTGGCCAGCAGGACACGGGCCCAGTCCTCGGGCCGCTCGCCGACGAGGGCGTCGCCGAGGATCACCTTCGCCTCGTGCTCGTTGACGATCAGCGGGTCGCACGCCGCCAGCACCTCCTGCGGAAGTGGCCGCGGCGGCGACGGGTTCAGCACGAACCGGCTGTCCGGCGCGAGGGAGCGGACCACCTCCACGACCGTCTCCAGCGGGATCTCCAACTGCGTGGAGACCACCCGGGAGGCGTGGAAGAGGCTGGCCGCGGCCCGGACGTCGCCCGGTGCGAGGCGGCCGTTGGCGCCCGGCGAGACCACGATGCTGTTGTCCCCGGACGGGTCCACGGTGATCAGCGCGACGCCGGTCGGGGCGCCGCCCACCAGCACGCCGACCGTGTCGACACCGGCCGCCCGCTGCGAGTCCAGCAGCAGCCGCCCGTAGTCGTCGTCGCCCACCCGGGCCAGCAGGGCCGTACGGGCACCGAGCCGGGCGGCGGCGACGGCCTGGTTGCCGCCCTTGCCGCCCGGGTGGACGGCCAGGTCGGAGCCGAGCACCGTCTCCCCGGCCCCCGGCCGCCGCTCGACACCGATCACCAGGTCGGCGTTGGCCGACCCGACGACCAGCAGGTCGTAGTCGTACATCAGTCGTTCTCCGATTCGAGTGGTTCCCACTGATTCCCGCTGATTCCCACTGGCTTCCGCCGGGTCCCGGGGGCCGGTCTCAGCCCTCGAAGCCGGCCACGTTCTCCTTGGTGACGACCTTCACGGGCACCTTCACCGTCTGCTCCACCTTCTTGTCCTCGGCCGCCCGCAGCGCGTTCTGTACGGCGATCCTGCCCAGTTCCTTCGGCTGCTGCGCGACGGACGCGTACAACGTGCCCGCCTCGACCGCCTTCAGCCCGACCGGCGTGCCGTCGAAACCGACGACCTGGACCGACTTTCCGGCCTTGGAACCCAGCGCCTTGATCGCGCCCAGCGCCATCTCGTCGTTCTCCGCGAAGACGCCGTCGATGTCGGGGTGCGCCTGGAGCAGGTTGGTCATCACGTCCAGGCCCTTGGTGCGGTCGAAGTCCGCGGGCTGCTTGGCGACGACCTTGATGCCCGGGTACTCCTTCAGCCCAACCGCGAAGCCCGCCCCGCGTTCCCGGCTGGCGGAGGTGCCGGCCTGGCCCTGGAGGATCACGAGGGTGCCCTTGCCGCCGAGCTTCTCGGCGAGCGCCTTGGCGCCCAGCTCACCGCCCTCGACGTTGTCGGAGGCGACCAGTGCGGACGTCTCCGCCTTGTTGACGCCGCGGTCCACGGCGATGACGGGGATGTCGTCCTTGTTCGCCGAGCGCACCGAGGGACCGGCCGCGTCGGAGTCCACGGGGTTGACGATGACCGCGGACAGGCTTCCGCTGACGAAGTTCTGCAGCTGGTTGGCCTGCTGGGAGGCGTCGTTCTGGGCGTCGGTGACCGTCAGGTCCACGCCCAGCTTCTTCGCCTCCTCCTCCGCGCCGTTCCTGATCTGCACGAAGAACGGGTTGTTGAGCGTGGACAGCGACAGCCCTATCTTCTGGGTCTTGCCGCCGGAGGAGCCGTTGTGCAGCAGCGAGGTCGCGCCGACGACGGCGACGGCCACGACCGCGGCGATCACGTACGTCAGCGCCTGCTTGCCCCGGTTGCCGCCGCCGGACGCCCCGGCGGCCGGAGTCGTCGCGCCCGCCTTGCGGCGCAGCGTGTCGAAGAGCACCGCCAGCGCGATGACGACACCGATGACGACCTGCTGCCAGAACGCGGAGACGGACAGCAGGTTGAGGCCGTTGCGCAGCACCGCGAGGATCAGCGCGCCGATCAGCGTGCCCGACGCCTTGCCGGTGCCGCCCGCCAGCGAGGCACCGCCGATGACGACGGCCGCGATGGCGTCCAGCTCGTAGCCCTGCGCGGCCTGGGGCTGCGCGGAGGCCAGCCGGGAGGCGAGCACGATGCCCGCGGCGGCGGCGAACAGGCCGGAGAAGGCGTAGATGGCGAGCTTCTGCCGCTTCACCCGCAGCCCGGACAACCGCGCGGCCTCCTCGTTGCCGCCGATGGCGTACATGGACCGGCCGATGTAGGTCCGTCCGAGCACGAACGCGGTGATCAGACCCATCACGATCATCACGAGCACCGGCACCGGCAGCCAGCCGCCGAGCGTGTCACCGAGGTGGGAGACCGAGTCCGGGAAGGCGATCGGCGAACCCTGCGAGATGACCAACGACAGACCGCGCCCCACGGAGAGCATGGCCAGCGTCGCGATGAACGGCGGCAGCTTCCCGTACGAGATGAGGAAACCGTTCACCAGACCGCAGGCGATGCCCGTGGCGACGGACAGCAGCACGGCGAGCGCGACCGGCATCCCGGCCTCGGTGGCGCTCCAGGCCAGCACGGTGGCCGACAGCGCGGCGACCGAACCGACCGACAGGTCGATGCCCGCCGAGACGATGACGAAGGTGACGCCGAACGCGAGGATCGCGGTGACGGCGGCCTGGACGCCGACGTTGAGGAGGTTGTCGGCGGTCAGGAAGTCCCCGGACAGCGCCGACATGGCGATGACGAGGACGATCAGCGCGGTCAGCGCGCCGTTGTCGAGCAGCAGGCGGCGCAGGCCGCCCGTGGCGCCGCCCTGCGCGCCCGGCTTGCTCTTGAGCGTGTCAGTGGCCACGGGAGGCCTCCGTTCCGTCCGTTCCGTCGGTGTGCGGTGAATCGCTGGTGTGCGGTGAGTCGCCGGTGTGCGTGCTGACGGCGAGCGCCATCACGGCGTCCTGGGTGGCCTCGTCGGCGGGGAGTTCGCCCGCGACGCGTCCCTGCGCCATGACGACGACGCGGTCGCTCATGCCGAGGACCTCCGGCAGATCGCTGGAGATCATGAGCACGGCGGCACCGGCGGCCGTCAGTTCGTTGATGAGCTGGTAGATCTCGACCTTGGCGCCGACGTCGATGCCGCGCGTCGGCTCGTCGAGGATCAGCACCTTGGTGTTGGCCAGCAGCCACTTGCCGATGACGACCTTCTGCTGGTTGCCGCCGGAGAGCGTGCGCACGTGCTGCCCGAGCCCGGCCATCCGCACGCCGAGCTGCCCGGCGATCCGCTCGGCCGCCGTGTGCTGCCCCTTGAGGTCGACGAGCCCGGCGCGGGCGGTGGACCGGAGCGTGACGAGCCCGAGGTTCTCCTCCACGGAGGCGTCGAGGACGAGCCCCTGCCCCTTGCGGTCCTCGGGCACCAGCCCGATCCCGGCCGCCATGGCGGCGTTCACGTCGTGCCGCCGCAGCGGCGCGCCCGCGACGTGCACGGTCCCGGCGTCGTACGGGTCGGCGCCGAACACCGCTCGCACCACCTCCGTACGCCCGGCCCCGACGAGGCCCGCGATGCCGACGACCTCACCGGCCCGCACCTCGAAGCCGACGTCGTGGAAGACCCCGTCCCTGGTCAGCCCCTCCACCTTGAGCAGCGCCTCACCGGCGTCGGTCCGCTCGCGCGGGTACTGCTGCTCGATCGACCGCCCCACCATGAGCCGGACCAGCTCGTCCTCCGGCGTGGAGGCGGGCACCTGCCCGACGCTCCGGCCGTCCCGGATGACGGTGACCCGGTCGCCGAGCGCGGCGATCTCCTCCAGGTGGTGGGTGATGAAGACGATCCCGACGCCGTCCTCGCGCAGCCGCCGCACGATGGCGAACAGCTTCTCGACCTCCTCGGAGGTCAGGACGGCGGTCGGCTCGTCCATGATGAGCACGCGCGCGTTCAGGCTGAGCGCCTTGGCGATCTCGACCATCTGGAGCCGGGCGATGCCGAGTTCACGCACCCGCGCACGCGGGGAGACCTTGACCCCCACCCGCTCGAGCAGCACCTCGGCGTCGGCGTTCATCCTCTTCCGGTCGATCATGCCGAGCCGGCGGGGCTGACGGCCCAGGAAGATGTTCTCGGCGACCGTGAGGTCGGGCACGAGGTTGAACTCCTGGTAGATCGTGGCGATCCCGAGGCGCTCGGAGTCCTGCGCACCGTGGATGCGCACCTCCTCGCCACCGGCCAGGATCCGCCCGGCGTCGGGCGTGTAGGCGCCGGAGAGCATCTTGATGAGGGTGCTCTTGCCCGCGCCGTTCTCACCGAGGAGCACGTGCACCTCGCCCCGGCGCAGGTCGAAGTCGACGCTGTCGAGCGCGACCACGCCGGGGAAGGTCTTGCGGATGCCCTCGATGCGCAGCAACTCGTCCGGACTGCGGCTGCTCACGGCGTACTCCTTCGTACGGGGGAGGGGGACGGGGGGTGTTCTGCGGGGTGTTCACCGGGTTGTTCGGCGGAGCCGGCGGGCGGCGGTTCGCCGCACGAGCGGCGCACGACGAGCCGCGCCGGCAGGGCGACGGACTCGCCGGCCCGCCCCGCGATCCGCTCGACCAGGGCGCGTACGGCGGCCCGTCCGAGGTCGCGGGTGGGCTGGGCGATCGCGGTGACCGGCGGATCGGTGTGCACGAACCAGGGGATGTCGTCGAACGCGGCGAGCCCGATGTCCTCGGGGACCCGCAGCCCCCGTGCCCGTACGGCGTCCAGCGCGCCGAGCGCCATCAGGTTGTCGGCGGCGAAGACGACCTCGGGCGGCTCGGGCAGGTCGAGGAAGCCCTCGGTGACCCGGCGTCCGCTGCCGGCCTGGAAGTCGCCCTGGCCGATGTAGGCGTCGGGGAGGGGAAGCCCGTACGCGGCGAGCGCCTCGCGGAAGGCGTCGACGCGCTCGCGTCCGGTGGTCGTGGCGGCGGGCCCGGCGATGATCGCGAGCCGGCGGTGCCCGAGCCCGTGCAGGTGAGCGACGAGGTCCCGGACGGCCGCCCGCCCGTCCGACCTGACGACCGGCACGTCCACGCCGGGGATCCACCGGTCGACGAAGACCATCGGCGTCCCGGCCCGCGCGGCGTCCAGCATGCGCGGGGAGCCGCCGTCGGTGGGGGAGACGAGGAGCCCGTCGATCCGCCGGTCGAGCAGCGTGGTGACGTGGTGGTCCTGGAGGTCGGGGCGCTCGTCGGCGTTGCCGATGATGACGCTGTAGCCGAGCGCGCGGGCCTCCTCCTCGACGGAACGGGCCAGCTCGGTGAAGTACGGGTTCATGACGTCGCTGATGACCAGGCCGAGGGTGCGGGTCTGGTCGGTGCGCAGCGACCGGGCGACGGCGTTCGGACGGTAGCCCAGCGTGTCGACGGCGGCCAGCACGCGCGCGCGGGCGGCGGGGCTGACCGACGGGTGGCCGTTGAGCGCCCGCGAGACCGTGGCGACGGACACGCCTGCCTCGGCGGCAACGTCCTTGATGCTCGCCATCGTCGTTCCACCTCCTCGTGGAATCGATTACACGGAGGATTGGAAACGATTACACGAGTGGATTCAAGGGGTGGGGTGGCGCCGATGCCGAATCGTGACCGGGAAGGGACGTGCGCAGAGCGGCGGGCGGCACTCGGGCAACTCGGCCCCGGGTGCCGCCCGGACCGGCCTCCGCGAGGTCAGTCCGCCACGGCCGTCGCGAACATCCCCGCCTCGTACGAGCCGCCCTTCTGGTGCGTGATCACGGCGAGCCGGTTGGCCGCGTTGATCATGGCGACCAGGCAGATCAGCGCGGCGACCTGGTCGTCGTCGTAGTGCTTGCGCACGAGGGCCCACGTCTCGTCGGACACGCCGTCGTGCGCGTCGGCGAGCCGGGTGCCCTCCTCGGCGAGGGCCAGCGCCGCCTGCTCGGCCTCGGTGAACACGGTGGACTCGCGCCAGGCGGCCACCAGGTGGAGCCGGACCGCGCTCTCCCCGGCGGCCGCGGCCTCCTTGACGTGCATGTCGATGCAGTGGCCGCAGCCGTTGATCTGGCTGGCCCGCAGCGACACCAGCTCCTGCGTGGCCTTCGGCAGCGGCGACTCGTGCAGCAGCATGCCCATGCCCGCGAACCGCTTCGCGAAGCGGCCTGCGAACTCGTTCTCGAAGAGGTTGAATCGGGTGTCCATGATCGCGTCCTCGCTGTCGGTGTCTCGGTGTCTCGGTGACGGACACAAGACGCCGGCGCTCCGCCCCCTGTGACAGGTCGCCGCTGTGACACGGACCACCATGGACGGGTGTCACAGAACCCCGCCGGCCGGTGTCCTGTGTGCGTGACACCGCCGGAACCGAACGAACGGGAGAAGCTGGTGACCAGCGAGAACAACGGACGCGGACAGGCCGACGCGACCGGCGACGGCGGTTCCGTGGACGCGGCCACCGAGGACTTCGTCGCGCACCGCAACCTGCTCTTCACGGTCGCCTACGAGATGCTCGGCTCGGCCGCCGACGCCGAGGACGTGCTCCAGGAGACCTGGCTGAAGTGGGCGGGCGTCGACCTCGGCACGGTGCGCGACCGACGCGCCTACCTCGTCCGCATCACCACCCGCCAGTCCCTGAACCGGCTGCGCACGCTCGGCCGCCGCAAGGAGTCCTACGTCGGCTCCTGGCTGCCCGAGCCGCTGCTCACCACGCCCGACGTGGCCGAGGACGTCGAGCTGGCCGACAGCGTGTCGATGGCGATGATGCTGGTCCTGGAGACGCTGGCGCCGGTCGAACGGGCCGTGTTCGTCCTGCGCGAGGTGTTCGACCTCGGCTACGACGAGATCGCCGAGGCCGTGGAGAAGACCCCGGCCGCCGTGCGGCAGATCGCGCACCGGGCCCGCGCGCACGTGGCGGCCCGCCGTCCGCGCGGGGAGGTCACCGCGGCCGAGTCCCGCCGGGCGCTCGCGGCGTTCCAGCGGGCGGTGGAGACGGGCGACCTCCAGGGCCTGCTCGACATCCTCTCCCCGGACGTCGTCCTGCTCGGCGACGGCGGCGGCATCAAGCAGGCGGTGCTGCGGCCCGTCGTGGGCGCCGACAAGGTGGCCCGCCTCATGCTCGGCGGCCTGGTCAAGCTGCCCGTCGCGGTGACCATGGACCCGGCCCAGGTCAACGGGCACCCGTCCCTGGTCATCCGGCTCGACGGCGAACTCGACACCGTGGTCGCCGTCCGCATGGAGGCCGGGCGCATCAAGGGTCTCTACGCGGTGCGCAACCCGGAGAAGCTGTCGTACATGCGCGAGGCGACGGTCCTGAGCCGCTGACCGGCGACCGGTTCAGCGGGGCTGACCGGCTCAGCGGGGCGGACCGGCTCAGCGGGGCTCCGGCAGCGTCTCGCCGGTCTCCAGCAGCGTCTTGAGACCGGACAGCAGGGCCGGCCAGCCGTGCTGGATCATCTCGCGGGCGGTGCTGCCGGGCTCGAACCCGTCGTGGACGACGGTCAGCTTCACCGACCCGCCGCCGAGGTCCTCGATGTCGAAGGCGACCTTCGAGCGCCGCTCGGCGGAGAGCCCGGCGAGGGTCTCGTCGTCGATCCCGTTGGCCGCCGCCCATTCCGGCGTGAAGGTGTGCCAGGTGTACGACAGCCGGCGGGGCGGGTCGGACTCGAGGACGACCTGCTCGGGGTGGGCGGTCTCGGTCCCCCGCTCCCGCCACACCACGGGCGACCCGGCCGCCCAGTCGGTACCGAACTCCAGCCCCCAGTAGCGACGGGTGAAGGCCGGGTCGGTCAGGCCCTGCCACACCTTCTCCGGCGTGGCCCTGATGTAGGTCGTGTACACGAACGCGTTGCTGTCCATGGCGGTGTCCTCCAGCGCGTGCTTGAGGTCGGCGAGTGCGTGCACCCGCTCCCGGTCGTAGCGGCTGATCCAGCGGTCGGCGATGGCGTTGATCGGCTCGGCGTTGAGGTAGTGCAGCTTCTCCCGCCCCCGCCGCACGGCGGTGACCAGGCCGGCCGCCTCCAGCAGCGCCAGATGCTTGCTGACCGACTGCCGGGCCATGTCCAGCCCGGCGCACAGCTCGCGCAGGCTCTGCCCGTTGCGCGCGTTCAGGCTGTCCAGCAGCCGTCGCCGGCTGCCGTCGGCCAGCGCCTTGAAGACCTCGTCCATCTCCGCCCCGTCTCCTCCCCTCTGACATGCAGCCCATTGGCTGCCTTTAACGATAGGCAGCCATTCGGCTGCATGTCAAAACCCACTGTCGCGACGACGGGCGGGGGCGGGAGACTTTCCCCATGACGGACATGGGGGCACTGCGGAAAGCGGTCACCGCGTGGGCGGCCGGCGGCCCCGGCGGTCCGGCCCACGACCTGGCCGACCGGCTGCTCGTCCACACCGCCGTCCTCCTCGAAGGACCGAGCGACGCGGCGGCGGTCGAGGCGATGGCCGCGCGGCACGGCCGGGACCTGGCGGCGGAGGGCGTCTGCGTCCTCCCGATGGGCGGCGCGATGAGCGTCGGCCGCTTCGCCGAACTCCTCGGCCCCTCCGCCCTGGACCTGCGCCTCGTCGGCCTGTGCGACGAACGGGAGCAGGACTTCTACGTCCGGGCCCTGAAGCGGGCGGACGCGTCCCCGCAGGGCCTCTTCGTCTGCGCGGCCGACCTGGAGGACGAGCTGATCCGCGCGCTGGGCGTGAGCACGGTGACGGAACTCGTCGAGGCGGAGGGCGAGTCACGCCGCCTCCAGACCTTCCTCCGGCAGCCCGCCCAGCAGGGCCGCGCCGCCCACCAGCAACTCCGTCGCTTCCTCGGCACCAAGGCGGGCCGCAAGATCCGCTACGGCCGGGTGCTGGTGGAGGCGTTGGAGCCGGCCCGGACACCGGCTCCGCTGGAGGGGTTGTTCGGGGCGCTGTGACGCCCGCACTCCGTCGGGCCTACGCGGTCTCGGCGCCCGGCGCGAGCGGCCACGGCCGGTTCTCCCGGCGAGTCCAGTCCCACAGCGCGTTGACCCTGTGGTCGTGCTCGAATCCGTCGCCGTAGAGCGGCCCGACCTGCCCGATCGCGTCACCGGTGCGCGGATCGTCGCGCAGGGCGAGGCCGTAGGCGGCCTCCAGGCGTACGAGCTGGTCGCCGTCGGCGAGCAGTGCGGCCAGGGCGTCGGCGACGGCGGGCGTACGGTCCCGGGAGGAGGCCAGCGTCTCTGCCACCCCGCCCCGCAGATCCTCGTACGGCCCCTCGGCCAGCCGGACCAGTTCCTCGGCGGCGGGGGCGAGGAGGGTGTCGTCGCGCGAGCCCGCCCGGCACGCCTCCAGCCGTACGCGGGCGTCCGGGTCGCCGAGGAGGGCGAGGAGGGCCGCGCGGGCCCCGGGCGAGCGGGCCTGCTCCGACGCGTCGAGGACGGTGGCCGCGCGCAGTCGCACGCGGGGATCCGGGTGCGCGGCGTGACGCAGCCCCGTCGCCTCCATGCGGGGATGCTCGTACTCGGCGAGGGCCTCCAGCACCTTGGCGAGCACCGCACCGTCCGTCTCCCGCGCGGCCCACGCGGTCAGCAGCTCGCTCTCCCGCTCGGCGAACGGGGAGTCGCACGCGGTGATCCCGCGCGTCCGCAGGTAGTCCGCGACGAAGCGGCGGTGCACCGGGTCGGGGTGGTCGCTGTGGGCCAGCGCGTCCGGCCACGCCTCCCGGCGGTGGCGCTCCAGAAGCGCGTAGCACGCCCCCCACCAGTCGACGTGGTCCTCGTCCGCCACGGCGACGGCCCGGTCGATCAGTTCGTCCACGGAGGGCAGGACCCGCAGACGCGACTCCAGCCAGGTCAGGACGGCCCCGTGCCCGGCCCGTACGACCCGGCCGCCGAGCGTGTACTGATCGACCCAGTCGTGTCCCTCGTCCGTCACCCGCTCCGCCACGACGGGACCGCGTGCCCCCGTCCTGCGCCGCAACTCCTCGACCGCGCCGGTCTCGTACCGGTTCCGGGCCCGGGCGAGCAGCCGCGCACGCTCCCGTTCGGGCAGGCGCAGCCGGGGGTCGTTGCCGAGGACCGACTGGAAGACGGCCGGCGACCCGCCGTCGAGCGCCCGCAGCAACGGCGTGCTTCCGTCGGGAAGTCCCCGGTCCGGATCGGCACCGCCATCCATCAGCGCTTCGGCGACCTGGGCGTCGAAGGCCGCCACGGCCGTGCACAGCACCGGCAGCCCCGTGCCGGGGTCCGGGACGTCCGGATCGGCACCCTCGTCCAGCGCGGCTCGCACCGACTCGTGGTCCCCCGCCCGCACCGATGCCACGAGCCGCCGGTCGCTTTCCCGATCCCCCACGTGTCCCCGCCCCCGCTGTTCCCGCCGCCCCGCCGTCCCCGACGGCCGAGTCTGGACGACACGGCTCGGACGGGGCAACCGCGTTACCGCTCCGTCCGCCGCCGTCCCCCGCCCGCCCAGCGCCGGATCATCGCGACGGCGTCCGACCGGTCCGCGTCGGGCAGGTCGCCGACGGTGACGTGGTGGTTGGCGTTCGGCACCCACAGCACGCGGCTGTCGCGGGCACCGGGGCGGAAGGGCTCGGCGACGGACGGGTCCCGGCCGCCGTTGACGAAGAGGAGCCGGTCGCCGCGCCTGCGTACCCAGTGATCGATGTCGGGCATCGCCTCGTCGTCGAACCGCATCGGGATGTCGCGGGGCACGAAGCTGCGCGGCTCGATGGCGCCCGGGTGGCGCAGCAGTCCGGCGAGGTGGGCCGTGGGCACGTTCAGGTAGCCCATCTGGGTGCCGAGTTGGTACCAGTACGGGATGTACTGGCGGGCCGTGGCGTCGGCGTACGCGGGCAGGGCGGCGGTTTCCTCCAGCCAGGCGTACAGCGCGTCGGTGGAGGCGCCGGGGCCGGGGATGCCGGCGACGTCCGCCGCGGTGCGGTTCTGCCAGAACATGAACGGGACCCGCAGGACGGCGGTCTCCAGCGCCTTGTCGGCGCCGCCGACGACGCGGAACGTGTCACCGGCCGTGGCCGCCCAGGCCTGGTAGCGGGCGACCATCTCCGCACGGCGCAGCAGGATCTGCCGCTGGGCCGCCTTCAGCGCCTCGCGGGCGGCGGAGGTGCCGACGCTCTCCAGGAACCGCACGTAGGCCGAGTCGTCGCGGTCGTCCACGTTGTTCGGGGCCGAGTAGGCGACGGTGCCGTCCACGTCGCGCGGGTGGAACCGGCGGTGGTAGACGCTGGCCATGCCGCCCTTGCTGCCGCCGGTCGAGATCCAGGAGCCGGGGTACAACCGGCGGAAGGACCGCACCACTCGGTGGTGGTCGTCGGCGGCCTGACGGATCGTGAGGCCGGCCAGACCGGTCGTGGCGGGGCGCGACGTGCCGAAGAAGCGGTGCTCCACGCCGATCTGGTTGCCGTCCAGCAGAACGGCCGGCTCCGCTCGCCGGGGGATCAACGGCATCTCGTATCCGGTGGTGTACAGGACGGTCGGCCGGTCGGTGCCCGTGTGGAGCAGGGTCAGGCGCTGCTCGAAGAACCCCGCTCGGAAGTCCTTGTGGTCGACCGGCTGACGCAGACCCAGCACGAAGAAGCGGTGGCCGGGGTCGCCGCTCGGCCGTTCCTCGATCACCCGCAGGCCGGGGAGCGCCCGCAGTCGGTCCACCACGTCACCGGATCCCGCGTCGAGGCGGTCCGCGGCCTCGGCGGCCGGTCCCGTCAAGGCGCTCGGGCCCGCGACCGAGGCCGCCGACGCGGCGGTGGTGGTGAGCAGACGTCGTCTTGTGAGGCTGCGCATGGGAGTCCCTCCGAAGTCGCCGTTCCCCCCCCAGTACACGGCCCGACGCGCCGCACAGGGTCCCGCGCGAGGGGGAACCGCCTCCCCCGGCCGGGGGGTGCCTCTCCGTCTTCCGTCAAGCGGCGCGCGGCGTTCCGGGTTCGTGGAAGGTGCTGTCGCGGAGCATCGCGACAGCGCACGGGCGCGGTGGCGGACCAGGCGAAGGGGGGTGGGACTCAGGAAGGGGTGCACGCCTCGGCGATCGATACGCTGTTCTCGTAGAGGTGATGCCGGGTGATCCGGCCCTCCTCGACGGTGAGGCGCAGCGCGAAGGGGCCCTCGAAGGACTTCCCCGTCGCGCGCACGGTCCCCGAGAGGTGCCCCGTCAGGACGGCGTCGGTGCCGTCCACGAGGAACGTGTCGACGGAGGCCCGTGCGTCCTCGGCCACCGTGTGCTCGGCCAGCTCCGTGAACTGGGCGGCGCATTCGGCTCCGGTGGAGCGCGGGCGGATCCACGGGACGGCGGGGTTCTCGGCGAGTAGCCAGTCGACGTCGTCCGCGAAGAGCGCGACGAGCCGCTCGACGTCCCCGGCCATCCGGGCGGCGAGGAACTCCTGGACGACGCGGCGGGTGGTGTCGGTGACGGAACTCGCGGTGGGGCCAGCGGACTTGATGGGCATGGTCGCTCCTCGCGCCTTGGGTGCCGGAACCCTCGTCGGGATCTCGTTGACATTCACCACGCTGCCGCAGCAGGGGAGCGTGGTCGATTACGGCAGAGGTAATGGCCGGGCTAGCGTGTGGGTTTCCCGCGTGCCCGGCCTTTGCCGGCGGCGCTAGCCCGCGGCCAGCTCGCACCACACGTACTTGCCCCGGTTGCCGTGTCTGGCCAGCGGATGCCACCCCCACACGTCCGCGCAGGCCCGCACGAGTGCCAGCCCCCGGCCCTCCTCCAGCTCCGTCACCCTCTCGAACCGGGCGGGCGGCTCGGGCGGTTCGGGATCCGCGTCCCACGCCCCGATCCGCAGCGTGCCGGGCGGCGACCAGCGGATGCGGAGGGCGGCGGGGCCCTTGGTGTGCCGTACGGCGTTGGAGACCAGCTCCGTGGCGAGCAGTTCGGCGACGTCGACGAGGCGGATCAGGCCGTGCATCGTGAGGACCAGACGGAGGGTGCGGCGGCTGACGGTGACGGCGCGCAGGTCGTTGGGGATGTAGAGGGAGTACTCCCAGGCTTCGTTTTCAGGCATGCGGGACTCCTCGCGGAGGGCGGTGGGGTGTGAGGCGGGCCGGTGTCATTGCCGCAGCCGTCGTGGCAGGACGGGGCGGTGCGCTTCCGGTGGCCCGGTGTCGCACGGTGTGCGTCGCGTCACCGACGGTAGATCTAAATTTAGGGACGCGGCAAGTCGATCGCGTAATCTGACGCTGAACGAGTTGCACAAACAGGCGTGTGAAGAGGGCCAGTCGATGGTGAAGAGGCGCGAACCAACGGCACGTCAGGTGCGACTGGCAACCGAACTGCGCAGACTCCGTGAAGCGGCGGGACTCAACTCCCGCCAGGCGGCGGAGCTGCTCGGTGTGGCACCCGCCCAGATCACTCACATCGAGTCCGCCCTCGCGGGCGTCAGCGAGCAGCGAGTTCGCCGCTTGGCATCTCACTACGCCTGTACGGACGAGGAGTTCATCGACGCGCTCGTCGCTATGGCCACCGAGCGGTCGACCGGCTGGTGGGAGGAGTACCGAGGCTTGCTCCCCACGCCGTTCCTGGATTTGTCCGAGCTGGAACACCACGCCCGGTTGCTCCGCCACGTGGCAATCCTGTACGTGCCGGGGCTCCTCCAGACCGAGGACTACTCGCGTGCCGTCTTCTCGTCCAGGCTGCCGGCGCTGACCGCCGAGGAGTTGGAGGTGCGAATCCAGCACCGTAAGGCGCGGCAGGCGTTCGTCGTCCCGTACGAAGCGGTGATCCATGAAGCGGCACTCCGCATCAGAGTCGGCGATCGTGCCACTTCCAGAGCTCAACTCGGGCGTCTTTTGGAGCTCTCCGAGGCGGACCACGTCACTGTGCGAGTCATCCCGTTGGACTTGGACGGGTTTGCCAGCGCCTCCAGCACAATGACGTACGTGGGCGGTCCCATGTCCAAGTTGGACACCGTGGTCCGTGACGCGCTGCATGGCTCGGCCTTCATCGATTCCGAGGCCCAGCTCAATACCTATCGAACGAGCTTTCTTAAGGTGGAGGCCGCGTCACTCGACCCTGGCCAGTCGCGTGACTTCATCCACCGGATGACGAAGGAGCTCTGACCACCCCATGGACAACTGGCGCAAGTCGTCGTACTCGGGTCCGGGTGACGGCAACGAATGCGTGGAGATAGCCACCTCACCCACCCACGTCGCCGTCCGCGACAGCAAGACCCCCGCCCGAGCCACCCTCACCTTCCCGCGCGCCGCCTTCACCCGCTTCCTCACGACGATGAAGGAGCCGAAGGGAAGTCCGCCTCCCCGCTGAGCCAGCACACCTCCCCGGGACTCCCGTCCCCCCGGTCGAACTGGCAGCACACGCCACCGACGGCGGCGGCGAGGTCGGTGAACGTCTTCCTGATGCTCTCCGAGCGCTCGAACAGGCGGCTCATGCCCGACGTCGCCGCCCAGAACTCCATGGACGTGTACGCGGGGTCGAGAAAGGACTCGAACCGGACCGTCAGGTAGACGTACCCGATCCGCACTCTTCCGTTCTCCTCGGGCGGCAGACCGGACGACTCCCCGTACGCGCGCACCGCGTCGTCGACCGGGAACATGAGGGACGTGTCCAGGTCCAGCGTGTCGCGCGCGGAGCAGTCGACCGGCTCGCTGCCGAAGTCCGACGTGAAGGGGAGGACGACCCGGTCGCCCCGGGGCAGCGTGACGTCGAGCGGGGGCACGTCCCGGGACGGGGGTGCCAGCCCGGCCACGGCGGTCAGCGCCCCCGCGACGCGGCGAGGACGCAGGAAGATGTCGTAGCCGTAGCTCAGTCCCATGTTTCCCCCCGCCGTACTGTGGACGACTGACGCTAGCCGTCCCTGCCGTCCCTGCGGAACTCCGACGTCTCCACTCGGAGTGCACCTCGATCGTGCCGGTGCGCACGGGAGATGAGCGAGGACCACCACTCCGAGGGCTACCGGCGCAAGGGCCCGCAACGGCAGCTCGGCGGCTACGCCCTGGACGCCGAGGGGACCGCGGCAGCGTCCCGTGCCGGTCACCGCCCGGGCCGCGCCCCCTGTCAGTCCCCACCGGTACCGTCGGATCATGCCCACCCAGCCCCCCGCGGCCCCCGGTGAACGTCGGCTCGCCACCCTCGAAGGCGTCCTGGAGCGCGTCACGTACGCCAACGAGGAGAACGGTTACACGGTCGCCCGCGTCGACACCGGCAGAGGCGCCGGCGATCTGCTGACCGTCGTCGGCGCGCTGCTGGGTGCGCAGGTGGGGGAGTCGCTGCGGATGGAGGGGCGCTGGGGGTCGCACCCGCAGTACGGGAAGCAGTTCCACGTCGAGAACTACACGACGCTGCTCCCCGCCACCGTCCAGGGCATCCGGCGTTACCTGGGGTCCGGGCTGGTCAAGGGGATCGGGCCGATCTTCGCCGACCGGATCACGCAGCACTTCGGGCTCGACACCCTCACGATCATCGAGGAGGAGCCCAAGCGGCTCATCGAGGTGCCCGGTCTCGGGCCCAAGCGGACCAGGAAGATCGCCGACGCCTGGGAGGAGCAGAAGGCGATCAAGGAGGTCATGCTGTTCCTCCAGACGGTCGAGGTGTCCACCTCCATCGCCGTCCGGATCTACAAGAAGTACGGGGACGCCTCCATCTCCGTCGTGAAGAACCAGCCCTACCGGCTCGCCGCCGACGTCTGGGGCATCGGCTTCCTCACCGCCGACAAGATCGCCCAGTCCGTCGGGATCCCGCACGACAGCCCCGAGCGGGTCAAGGCCGGGATGCAGTACGCGCTGTCGCAGGCGACCGACCAGGGGCACTGCTACCTCCCGGAGGAGAAGCTGATCGCCGACGCGGTGAAGCTGCTCCAGGTGGACACCGGGCTCGTCATCGAGTGCCTGGGCGAGCTGGCCGCCGAGCCGGAGGACCCGGACGGCGACCCCGGTGTCGTACGGGAGAAGGTGCCCCACCCCGAGGGCGGCGAGCCCGTCACCGCCGTCTACCTCGTCCCCTTCCACCGCGCCGAGCAGGCCCTCGCCGGGCAGTTGCGGCGCCTGCTGCGCACCGACGAGGACCGGATGCCCGGCTTCCAGGACGTGGCCTGGGACAAGGCGCTCGGGTGGCTGAAGCGGCGCACGGGTGCCGATCTCGCGCCCGAGCAGGAGGAGGCCGTCAAGCTCGCGCTCAGCGAGAAGGTCGCCGTCCTCACCGGCGGGCCCGGCTGCGGCAAGTCCTTCACCGTCCGGTCGATCGTGGAGCTGGCGCGGGCGAAGAAGGCCAAGGTCGTGCTGGCGGCGCCCACCGGGCGGGCCGCCAAGCGGCTCTCCGAGCTGACCGGCGCCGACGCGTCCACGGTGCACCGGCTGCTGGAGCTGAAGCCGGGCGGCGACGCGGCCTACGACCGGGAGCGGCCGCTCGACGCCGACCTCGTCGTGGTGGACGAGGCGTCGATGCTGGACCTGCTGCTCGCCAACAAGCTTGCGAAAGCCGTGCCGCCGGGTGCTCATCTGCTGCTCGTCGGGGACGTCGACCAGTTGCCCAGCGTGGGGGCGGGGGAGGTGCTGAGGGACCTGCTGGCACCCGGCAGCCCGGTCCCCGCCGTCCGTCTCACCCGCGTCTTCCGGCAGGCCCAGCAGTCCGGCGTCGTCACCAACGCGCACCGGATCAACGGCGGGCAGCATCCGCTCACCGACGGGATGAAGGACTTCTTCCTCTTCGTCGAGGACGACACCGAGGAGGCGGGGCGGCTCACCGTCGACGTCGCCGCGCGGCGCATCCCCGCGAAGTTCGGGCTCGATCCGCGCCGGGACGTGCAGGTGCTGGCGCCCATGCACCGGGGGCCGGCGGGGGCCGGGACGCTGAACGGGCTGCTGCAGCAGGCCGTCACCCCGGGGCGCCCGGACGTGCCGGAGAAGCGGTTCGGCGGCCGGGTCTTCCGGGTCGGCGACAAGGTCACCCAGATCCGCAACAATTACGAGAAGGGCGAGAACGGCGTCTTCAACGGCACCGTCGGCGTCGTCACCTCTCTCGACCCGGTCGACCAGCGCCTCACCGTGCTGACGGACGAGGACGAGGAGGTGCCGTACGACTTCGACGAACTCGACGAACTGGCCCACGCCTACGCGGTGACCATCCACCGGTCCCAGGGGAGCGAGTATCCGGCGGTGGTGATCCCCGTGACGACCGGCGCCTGGATGATGCTCCAGCGGAACCTGCTCTACACCGCGGTCACCCGGGCGAAGAAGCTGGTCGTGCTCGTCGGCTCGCGCAAGGCGATCGGGCAGGCGGTGCGGACGGTGTCCGCCGGGAGGCGGTGCACGGCGCTCGACTTCCGGCTGGCGGGACCCCGGACCTGAAACCTTGCGGTAAACCTCCCGGACTGTGTGAAAAAAATGATCGATCAAACGAGTCGGAAAGGTCACACAGCACTTCCGGATGGGCTCCGGAGGGGGCAGGATGAGCAAGTTGGCGGCACTGAGTGCCGCCAATAGGCCCGATGGTCGACCCCGAGTGCACTCTCCTCAGCCAAGTGGGGGATGGTAGAGACAGTCAGGGCACCTCGAAGATGAGGCACTACGTCGGTGAGGGAAGACGTGAGCGACAACTCTGTAGTACTGCGGTACGGCGATGGCGAGTACACCTACCCGGTGATCGACAGCACCGTCGGCGACAAGGGCTTCGACATCGGGAAGCTCCGCGCCCAGACCGGTCTGGTGACGCTGGACAGCGGTTACGGCAACACCGCCGCCTATAAATCCGCCATCACCTATCTGGACGGCGAAGCCGGCATCCTCCGGTACCGCGGCTACCCGATCGAGCAGCTGGCCGAGCGCTCCTCCTTCGTCGAGGTCGCCTACCTGCTGATCAACGGCGAGCTGCCGACCGTCGACGAGCTGTCCTCGTTCAAGGACGAGATCACGCAGCACACCCTGCTGCACGAGGACGTCAAGAACTTCTACAAGGGCTTCCCGCGCGACGCCCACCCGATGGCCATGCTGTCGTCCGTGGTCTCGGCGCTGTCGACGTTCTACCAGGACAGCCACAACCCGTTCGACGAGCGTCAGCGCAACCTCTCCACGATCCGGCTGCTCGCGAAGCTTCCGACGATCGCGGCGTACGCGTACAAGAAGTCGATCGGTCACCCGTTCGTCTACCCGCGCAACGACCTCGGCTACGTCGAGAACTTCCTGCGCATGACCTTCTCGGTCCCGGCGCAGGAGTACGTGCCGGACCCGACGGTCGTCGCGGCCCTCGACAAGCTGCTGATCCTGCACGCGGACCACGAGCAGAACTGCTCGACCTCCACGGTCCGCCTGGTCGGCTCCTCGCAGGCGAACATGTTCGCCTCGATCTCCGCCGGCATCAACGCGCTCTGGGGCCCGCTGCACGGCGGCGCCAACCAGTCGGTGCTGGAGATGCTCGAGGGCATCCGCGACGCGGGCGGCGACGTCGACTCCTTCATCCGCAAGGTGAAGAACAAGGAGGACGGCGTCCGCCTGATGGGCTTCGGCCACCGGGTCTACAAGAACTTCGACCCGCGCGCCAAGATCATCAAGGCCGCCGCGCACGACGTGCTCTCCGCCCTCGGCAAGTCCGACGAGCTGCTGGACATCGCCCTGAAGCTGGAGGAGCACGCGCTCTCCGACGACTACTTCGTCTCGCGCAGCCTCTACCCGAACGTCGACTTCTACACCGGTCTGATCTACCGGGCCATGGGCTTCCCGACCGAGATGTTCACGGTCCTGTTCGCCCTCGGCCGGCTGCCGGGCTGGATCGCCCAGTGGCACGAGATGATCAAGGAGCCGGGTTCCCGCATCGGCCGCCCGCGCCAGATCTACACGGGCGTCGTCGAGCGCGACTTCGTCCCCGTCGAGGAGCGCTGAGCCGCAAGGCACCCCCGCAGCGCGTCAGGTGAGTCCCGTACCGCCCCGAGTGGTACGGGACTTTTCCGTGCCCGGACCCCGGAACGGTGCGGGAACAGCAGAAGGCGCCCTGGCGCCGGTCCCCCCACGGGCCGACGATCCAGGGCGCCTTCCCATGCCCCGGTGCGGATTCCCCCCACGGGATCCGGCCGGGCGTCTGTGAGGACAGCGCCTGAATTCGCTGTGTCGTACTGGTGGTACTGGTGGAGCTCGTCGTGCTGGTGGTGCTCGTCGGTGCGGTCTGCCGGGACAGCGCACGCCCGGGAGGGCCGCTCAAAGCTTCCCGGTGTACGTGTCCCGGCAACGCAGCTCTGGGAAAGTCCCCCAAGACGTCCCCAGACGCCAGGTCACGCCCCCCAAGACGCTCCCTGACATCGCCAACTTAGACCTTCGAACCCCTTAGATGGTTACGTTCGCATCACTGTGATCTGCGTCTCTTGCATATGTCCGTTAGGTGCGCAAGAACCCCGTACGTCACCCGGGGCTCAAGCGTAAGGAAGATGCGCGAGCCTTGTGAAGAGCTTATGTGAGGCGAGTGCCGGACTCCAGAGGCTCAGCCCTTCTACCTGCGTGAAATGCGGACCATCGCCGGGTCAGCGAAAGGTGCGCAGCCGGAGGCTGTTGGTGACCACGAAGACCGAGGAGAAGGCCATCGCCGCCCCCGCGATCATCGGGTTCAGCAGCCCGGCGGCGGCCAGCGGCAGCGCGGCCACGTTGTAGCCGAAGGCCCACACGAGATTGCCCTTGATCGTGGCGAGGGTGCGCCGGGACAGCCGGATCGCGTCCGCCGCCACCCTGAGGTCCCCGCGCACCAGCGTCAGGTCCCCCGCCTCGATCGCCGCGTCGGTCCCCGTGCCCATCGCCAGACCCAGATCGGCGGTGGCGAGCGCGGCCGCGTCGTTGACGCCGTCGCCGACCATGGCGACCGTACGGCCCTCGGAGCGCAGCCGTTCCACGACCGCGACCTTCTCCTCGGGCAGCACCTCGGCGATCACCTCGTCGATGCCGACGGCTTCCGCGACCGACTCGGCCACCCGGCGGTTGTCGCCGGTCAGCAGGACCGGGGTCAGGCCGAGGCGGCGCAGAGCGGCCACCGCTTCGGCGCTGGTCCCCTTCACCGCGTCCGCCACGGCGAGGACCCCGCGCGCTTCGCCGTCCCAGCCGACGACGACGGCCGTACGGCCCCGCTGCTCGGCCTCGTCCACGGCGGCGGCCACCCCGGGCGGCAGGGCGTCGTACAGGCGCCCCACGGCCACCTCGCGGCCCGCCACCCGGGCCCGTACGCCGCGCCCGGGGACGTTCTCGAAGCCCTCTACGCCCGGCAGCGTGCCGAGCCGTTCCTCGGCGCCGGCCGCGACCGCGCGGGCCACGGGGTGCTCGGAGGCGTGCTCCACGGCCCCCGCGAGCCGCAGCAGTTCGTCCTCGCCGGTGCCCTCGGCGGCGTACACCTCGTGCAGGGTCATGCGGCCGGTGGTGACGGTGCCGGTCTTGTCCAGGACGACCGTGTCGACGCGCCGCGTGGACTCCAGCACCTCCGGGCCCTTGATGAGGATGCCGAGCTGCGCGCCGCGGCCGGTGCCGACCAGCAGCGCGGTGGGCGTGGCGAGGCCCAGCGCGCAGGGGCAGGCGATGATCAGGACGGCGACGGCCGCGGTGAACGCGGCGACCGTGTCGCCGGTGGCTCCGAGCCAGCCGCCGAAGGTGGCGAACGCGATCAGCAGTACGACGGGGACGAAGACCCCCGAGATCCGGTCGGCGAGGCGCTGCACCCGGGCCTTGCCGCTCTGCGCGTCCTCCACCAGCTTCGCCATCCGGGCCAGCCGGGTGTCGGCGCCCACGCGGGTCGCCTCGACGACCAGCCGGCCCCCGGCGTTCACCGTGGCGCCGGTGACGGCGTCGCCCACGGTGACGTCCACCGGCACGGACTCGCCGGTCAGCAGGGAGGCGTCCACCGCCGAGGCGCCCTCGGTCACCGTGCCGTCGGTGGCGATCTTCTCGCCGGGGCGTACGACGAACCGGTCGCCCACGGCCAGCTTGGACACCGGTATCCGCACCTCGCGCCCGTCCCGGAGCACGGCCACGTCCTTGGCGCCCAGCTCCATCAGCGCCCGCAGGGCAGCCCCGGCGCGGCGCTTGGAGCGGGCCTCCAGCCAGCGGCCGAGGAGGAGGAAGGCGGTGACCCCGGCGGCGGCCTCCAGGTAGATCGCGGAGGCGCCGTCGGCGCGGGAGACGGTGAGGTCGAAGCCGTGCCGCATGCCCGGCATGCCCGCGTCCCCGAAGAACAGCGCCCACAGGGACCAGCCGAACGCGGCCAGCGTGCCGAGCGAGACCAGCGTGTCCATGGTGGCCGCGCCGTGCCGCACGCCCGTCCAGGCGGCGCGGTGGAAGGGCAGCCCGCCCCAGACCACGACGGGCGCGGCCAGGGTGAGCGAGAGCCACTGCCAGTTGTCGAACTGGAGCGCCGGGACCATCGCCAGCAGGACGACGGGGGCGGCGAGGAGGACCGAGACCAGCAGGCGTTGACGCAGGGCCGACAGCTCGGGGTCCCCGTCACCGTCCCCGGCGCCGCTCTCCCCGGTGCCGGCCTCGTCGGCGGGCTCCGGGGGCGGGGCCGGCTCCTCGGCGGTGTACCCGGTCCTCACGACGGTGGCGATCAGGTCGGCGACCCCGGTGGTGGCGGGGTGGCTGACGCGGGCCTTCTCCGTCGCGTAGTTCACCGTGGCGGTGACACCGTCCATGCGGTTGAGCTTCTTCTCGACGCGGGCCGCGCAGGAGGCGCAGGTCATCCCGCCGATCAGCAGCTCGGTCTCGGCGAGGCCCGGATCGGTGCCGGTGCCGGAGTCGGTGCCCGGTGCCGTCGCGGCGGTGCGGGTGTCCTCGGTGGTGCTGGTCATGGTCGGGACTCCAGGACGGGGGTGCGTGCCGGTGCTCAGACCCGGCCGACGAGCTCGAAGCCCGCCTCGTCCACGGCGGCGCGTACGGCCGCGTCGTCGAGGGGGGTCTCGGAGACGACGGTGACCTCGCCGGTGGCGGCGACGGCCTGCACGGAGCCGACGCCCGCGATCTCGGAGATCTCGCCGGAGACGGCGCCCTCGCAGTGGCCGCAGCTCATTCCGCTCACCTTGTAGACGGTGGTGACGGAGTCCTGGGTGGTGTCGGTCTGGGCGCTCATGTCGTTACTCCTCGTCGGGGGCGTGCACGGGCGGGTACCCGTGGGGTCCTGGCCGGACCACTCGCCTCCACTGTACCCCTAGGGGGTATGACTTCGGATGGGCCTGTCGTGAGATGAGGGACGGGAGGCGCGAACGCCACCCCGACAGACATGACAGAGATGACAGACACGACAGTACGAAAGTGAGGGGACGGATGCGCGCGGTCGTGTTCGAGCGCTTCGGGGAGCCGGCCGAGGTGCGGGAGGTCGCCGACCCCGCGCCCGCGCCGCACGGTGTCGTGGTGCGCGTCGAGGCCACCGGACTGTGCCGCAGCGACTGGCACGGATGGCAGGGGCACGACCCGGACATCGCGCTGCCGCACGTCCCCGGTCACGAACTCGCCGGTGTCGTCGAGGCGGTCGGCGACCGGGTGACCGGGTGGCGGCCCGGCGACCGGGTGACCGTGCCCTTCGTCTGCGCCTGCGGGAGCTGCGCGGCGTGCGCGGCGGGGGACCAGCAGGTGTGCGAGCGCCAGACCCAGCCGGGCTTCACCCACTGGGGTTCCTTCGCCGAGTACGTGGCGCTCGACCACGCCGACGTCAATCTGGTCGCCGTGCCCGAGGGCATGTCGTACGCCACGGCCGCGTCGCTCGGCTGCCGTTTCGCCACCGCGTTCCGCGCCGTGGTGCAGCAGGGGCGCCTCGCGGCGGGGGAGTGGGTCGCGGTGCACGGCTGCGGGGGCGTCGGCCTGTCCGCGGTGATGATCGCGGCGGCGTCGGGCGCGCGCGTGGTCGCCGTGGACGTGTCGGCCCGTGCGCTGGAGCTGGCGCGCACCTTCGGCGCGGCCGAGACCGTGGACGCCTCCCGGACGCCGGACACGGCGGCGGCCGTCCGCGACCTCACCGGCGGCGGCGCCCACCTCTCGCTCGACGCCCTCGGTTCGCCCGCCACCTGCGCGGCGTCCGTGGCCGGGCTGCGCCGCCGGGGCCGGCACGTCCAGGTCGGGCTGCTGCCCTCGGCGGACGGCACCACGCCGGTGCCGATGGCCCGCGCCGTCGCCCTGGAGCTGGAACTGCTGGGGAGCCACGGGATGGCCGCGCACACCTACCCGCCGATGCTGGAACTGGTCCGCGGCGGAGTGCTGCGGCCCGACCTGCTGGTGACGTCCACCATCGGCCTCGAGGCGGTCCCGGCGGCCCTCGCGGCGCTGGGGACGGCGCCCGGCGCCGGGGTGACGGTCATCGAGCCGTGACGGCCGCCCCGGAGGGGCCGGGCCGGGGAACGTCGCGTCGTCGCGGCGTGTCGGGGTGCCCGCGGTGGACGGCCCACTCGTGGTCGAGGACGGCCATCAGCACCTCGTCCACCCACACCCCGTCCCGCTGCTCCACCTCGCGCCGTACGCCTTCGCGCACGAACCCGACCTTCTCGTAGACCCGCAGCGCCCGGTGGTTGTGGGCGTAGGCGTCGAGCTGGACGCGGTGCAGGCCCAGTGCCTCGAAGGCGTGGCCGACGATCAGCCGGGTCGCCTCGGTGCCGATGCCCCGGCCGCGTCCCCGCGCGCCGATCAGGGTGCGGAAGGTGCAGGTGCGGTCCTCGGGCACCCACGCGTGGAGCACGACCTCGCCGAGGACCTCGCCGTCGTCGGGATCGGTGACGGCGAGGTCCAGGCGGTCGGGCTGCGCACTGCGCGAGCCGTACCAGTCGCGCAGCACCCGAGGGGTGAGTTCCCCGGGCGGGGAGCCGGTGAAGTGCGTGACCTCGGGGTCGTTGACGAGGTCCCACATGCGCTCGGCGTCCGCCTCGGTGAAGGGCCGCAGCACGGTCCTGTCGCCGGTCAGCACGGGTTTGACGGAGAAGTCCATGGACCGAACTGTGCCCCACGCCGGCCTGGGGCACCGAACGGTTTTCCGGCACCGCCCGCCGTCCGTCTATCTGTTCCGGTTCCGCGGGCGGGACGCCACCCAGGCCCGGACCGTGTCCGCGTACCAGTACGGCTTCCCTCCCTCCACGTGGTCGGGCGGGGGCAGCAGCCCGTGCTTGCGGTACGACCGCACGGTGTCCGGCTGGACGTTGATGTGGGCCGCGATGTCCTTGTAGGACCAGAGCCTTCGGTCGGTCACTCGTTGCACCTCCCTGCGCGCGCCGCGGCGGCGACCGGGGACGGCCGCCGGGGGGAGCCGGGCGCTGCGCCGGCGATCACCAAGCCTGTTCCGGGTGAACGACGCCGGGCGGGGGACGGTCAGGGGCCGTTCCGGGGTGTGACGGAAGACCCGCGTGCGCGTGACATGTGTGACCCGGAGGGCGCATTTGTGACACGAGTGCCACACAGGCGTACGCCGTCGTTCAGGCGCGGCACGTTGACTGGGGCGGCCGGAGGCGTTCCGTTTCCCGTCCCTCGAACGTCACTCGGGACACGTCGTCCGAATGTCCGGACAAAACATTGACAGGCCGCACGCACGGGGCTAGAAACCGGGGTGACGCAAGGGCGCGGGCAAGAAGGGAACGCGATGGCGCACGACCCGATGGCACACGGCCCGGTCGCCGGTTCCCCCACCGAACGCCTCCGGCGCGGGAAGGCGGTCTCGCCCTGGCAGGAGCGAGGCACGAGCGCCAACTCCCCGCTCGCACCGGCTCCGCGCCGGAGGTCCCCGCGTCGCGCGGTGGCACGGAGCGCCCCGGGCACCCGGGGCGCCCACACTGCCCCACGTGTCTACGCGGACGCCCGAACCGCAGACACAGTGTCGGGCGCGCCCGCGGCGCCCGGCTGCTGGGATGGAGTCACGGCCGAGACCGCGACCCGAGCACCGTCACCGGTCCCGGCCCGTGCGCAGCACGAGCAGTACGAGCAGCATGAGCTGCACCAACGGCACGTCTCGACCCGTCGCCGCCATCTGTGAAGGAGTTCTCGGTCATGACGAACATCGTCAACCACTGGATCGGCGGCAAGACCGCCGAAGGCGCCTCGGGCACGTACGGGCCGGTGACGAACCCGGCGACCGGCGAGGTCACCACCAAGGTCGCCTTCGCCTCCGTCGACGAGGTGGACGCCGCGGTCGCCGCCGCCAAGGAGGCGTACCTGACCTGGGGTCAGTCCTCGCTGGCCCAGCGGACCTCGATCCTCTTCCGGTTCCGCGCCCTGCTGGACGCGCACCGCGACGAGATCGCCGAGCTGATCACCGCCGAGCACGGCAAGGTGCACTCCGACGCGCTCGGCGAGGTCGCGCGGGGCCTGGAGATCGTCGACCTGGCCTGCGGCATCAACGTGCAGCTCAAGGGCGAGCTGTCGACGCAGGTCGCCACCCGCGTCGACGTGTCCTCGATCCGGCAGCCGCTCGGCGTCGTCGCGGGCATCACGCCGTTCAACTTCCCGGCGATGGTGCCGCTGTGGATGTTCCCGATCGCCATCGCCTGCGGCAACACCTTCGTGCTCAAGCCGAGCGAGAAGGACCCCTCGGCCGCCGTGAAGGTCGCCGAACTGCTCTCCGAGGCGGGTCTGCCGGACGGCGTCTTCAACGTCGTGCACGGCGACAAGGTGGCCGTCGACCGCCTCCTGGAGCACCCGGACGTCCAGGCGGTCTCCTTCGTCGGCTCCACCCCGATCGCCCGCTACATCCACACCACCGCCTCCGCCAACGGCAAGCGCGTGCAGGCGCTCGGCGGCGCCAAGAACCACATGCTGGTGCTGCCCGACGCCGACCTCGACGCGGCGGCCGACGCGGCGGTCAGCGCGGCCTACGGTTCGGCCGGCGAGCGCTGCATGGCGATCTCCGCGGTCGTCGCGGTCGGTTCCGTCGGTGACGAGCTGGTGGAGAAGATCCGCGAGCGCGCCGAGAAGATCAAGATCGGCCCCGGCACCGACCCGTCCTCCGAGATGGGTCCGCTCATCACCAAGGCGCACCGCGACAAGGTCGCCTCCTACGTCGAGGGCGCGGCGGCCGAGGGCTGCGAGGTCGTCCTGGACGGCACCGGGTACACCGTCGACGGCCACGAGGACGGCCACTGGATCGGCCTCTCGCTGCTCGACCGGGTGCCGACCACCGCCAAGGCGTACCAGGACGAGATCTTCGGTCCGGTGCTGTGCGTGCTGCGCGCCGAGACCTACGAGGAGGGCGTGGCCCTCATCAACGCCTCGCCGTTCGGCAACGGCACCGCGATCTTCACCCGGGACGGCGGCGCGGCCCGCCGCTTCCAGCTGGAGGTCGAGGCCGGCATGGTCGGCGTCAACGTCCCGATCCCGGTCCCCGTCGGCTACCACTCCTTCGGCGGCTGGAAGGACTCGCTCTTCGGCGACCACCACATCTACGGCAACGACGGCACGCACTTCTACACCCGCGGCAAGGTCGTCACCACCCGCTGGCCGGACCCGGCCGACGCCCCGGCGGGCGTCGACCTGGGCTTCCCGCGCAACCACTGAGGCGGCGCAACGGCTCAGGGCGCGCAACCACTGAGGCCGCGCAGCACTGAGGCCGTGCAGACGCCCCCGGCCCGCCGAGCGACACGGCGGGCCGGGGGCGTCGGCGCGTCACCGGCGGGTCACTGGCCGATCGCCGCGTCCCGCTGCTCCCTGACCTGCTCGCTGAGGTCGCCGGTCTCGGCGGCGGGCGGAGCGGTGATCTCCTTGGTGGTCCCGAACTTCAGGAAGTCCATCTGCA
Source organism: Streptomyces coelicoflavus (assembly GCF_003112555.1). Lineage (GTDB taxonomy): Bacteria > Actinomycetota > Actinomycetes > Streptomycetales > Streptomycetaceae > Streptomyces > Streptomyces coelicoflavus. The sequence goes on from NZ_BEWB01000002.1 coordinate 268,592, forward strand.
CGGTCATGCCCGCGCCGGTCTGCGACATCCGCACCGGCAGGTCCTTGCCGTCGACCCAGATGTCGCAGGTCATCTTCCCGCCGTTCGCCTCCAGGGCGGCGACGGCGGCCTTCTTCTCGGCCTCGGTGAGCTTGGACTTCTCGATGTGCTCCGCGCCGACGCTGCCCCGGTAGTGGGTGGTCTCCTTGCCGAGGACCGTCTCCTTGCCCAGGTCCTCCACCTTCGAGGAAGCCGTCAGGTAGCGCAGCCCCGCCGTCGGGTCGGCGTTGGCCGCCATGTTGTCGGCGCCCGCCTCGCCCGTCACGGCGGCGACGTCGACGCGCATCCATTCCTTGCCCGCGATCGGGCCGCTCGGCTGGGGGTCGATGTCGTAGTAGTAGGCGCCGTCGACCATGACGACCCGCGTCGTCGGGTCGTCCTGGAGGGCGCTCATCTGCGCGGCGGCGGTGTCCATCTCGACGTCCATGGCCGCGCCGTCGCCCCAGGAGTACGTGCCGTCCATGGAGACCGGCTCGCCGCCGGCCGCCTCCAGCGTGGTCGTCGTCCTGATCTCGGCGGAGCCCAGCTCCTCGGTCCGGTCGGTGGCCCGGGTGAGGGCCGCCATGACCGTGCTCGCCTTGTCCACGGCCTTGTCGGCCGTCTCCGTCGCCGTCTTCGCGCCGTCCGAACCGCACGCGGTCGCCGTCACCATCGCGGCCGCCGTGAGCCCCACCCAGGCCGCGGTGTACTTCAGCTTCATGGTCCCCACCCGTTGCCTTGTTCCTGTGATTCAGCTGTGCGAAAGACTGTACCGGCCCCCACCGACAGCGTCCGGATACCGGACGACGGCACGTTTTTTCGCCCGGCCCCCTACGGTTCCCGCACGGCCCAATAGCCCGTCGGTTCAAGGGGCATGTTGCCGTTTCCGGATGTACGGACGGTGGCGATCAACGGTTTCCGTAGGTAAACACCCATTGACGCAGCGGTTTTCGTCGCGATTCCATGCGGCGTCGGGAGCGAACCAGAACGACGTACGACCCAGCCGCCGGAGGCGATAGCGCTCCCTCGCGAACCACGCCGCACGAGTCGATCGGAACCGCTCCATGACCGACACGCTCCGCCCCGTCGAGACCGCCGCCGCGCCCCCGGACGCCCCGGCCCCTCCGGAGTCCCGGACACTGAAGCGTTCCATCGGGGTCGTCGGGGGCACCCTCCTGACGCTCTCGTGCGTGACCCCCGCCTCCACGCTGTTCGTGGTCGTCCCCGACCTGTTCGGCACGCTCGGCACCGCCACCGCGCTCACCATCGCCATCGGCTCCCTGCTCTGCGTCGCCGTGGCGTTCTGCTACTCGGAGCTGGGCACCCTCGTCCCGAGCGCGGGCGGCGAGTACGCCATGGTCTCGACGCTGGCCGGGCGGGCGGCGGGCTGGCTGGTCTTCGTGCTGTCCCTGCTGGTCGTCATGATCGTGCCGCCGGTGATCGCCATGGGCACGGCCGACTACCTCGAACCGGTCCTGCACCTCGACCCGTCCCTGGCCGGGGCCGGCGTCATGCTGCTCGCCACCCTCGCGGGCCTGCTCGACCTGCGGGCCAACGCCTGGATCACCGGTGTCTTCCTGGTCCTGGAGGTCATCGCCGCGGCCGTCGTCGCGGTGCTGGGCTTCGCCCACGCCGAACGCGGCCCCGGCTCCCTCGTGTCGATGGAGGTGGGCGGCGCCCACGGCGGCACGGACCCCGTCACGGCGATGCTGGTCGTCTCCGGGCTCGCCATCGCCCTCTTCGTCACGCAGGGCTTCTCCACCGCCGTCTACCTCTCCGAGGAACTGGAGAACCCGCGCCGCAACGTGGCCCGTACGGTCCTGGCCACCCTCGCCATCTCCGCCGTGATCATCCTGGTCCCGGTCGTCGCCCTCACCCTCGGCGCCCCGGACCTGGCCGAGCTGACCGGCGGCGACATCGGCGCCATGGTCACCGCCTGGTCCAACTCCGCCGTCGGCACCTTCGTCAGCCTCTGCGTGGCCCTCGCCATCGTCAACGCCGGCATCGTCATGGTCATCCAGAACTCGCGCGTCCTGTTCGCCTCCGCCCGCGACAAGGCCTGGCCCGCCCCGGTCAACGGACTCTTCGCCAGGCTCGGCCGTTTCGGCTCCCCGTGGGTCGCCACCCTCGCCGTCGGCGTCCCCGGCGCCGCGCTGTGCTTCGTCGACCTGGACACCCTGTACGGCGTCACCGGCGTCTCCGTCACCGCGATGTACCTGCTCGTCGCCGTCGCCGCCCTCGGGGCCCGGCGCGGCGCCCACCGGCACGCGCGCGCGTGGCGCATGCCCCTGTGGCCGGCGATGCCGGTCCTGCTGATCGCGGTCCTCGCCTACGTCCTGACCCAGCAGGAGCCGAGCCACCTCCTGTGGACCGGCGGCATCGCGGCCGTCGCCACCCTGTACTGGGCCCTGTACCTGCGCCCGCGCCGCACCACACGCTGGCTGGTGACCGTCCCGCAGGACGTACGCGAGCCCGCCGGTCCGTAACACCGGCCGGGGTGCCCGGGGCAGCCCGTCGGCCGGGACTGCCACCGCGCCGGGAGAGAAGTCCGCCGGAGCCTGACCGGCCCCCGGACTGACCGGCCCGGACTCCGACCGGTCCGCCGGATCCCGACCGGTCTGCCGGGCTCCGCCCGGACTACCGCGCCCGTGGTACGCGCCGCCGGCCGCGTACTTCCGTGGGAGGGCCGCCGGTTCAGCCCCGGGGCGGCCCCCGTTGTCGGCGGCGGCCCGTACCGTTGACGCATGGATCTTCGACTGCCCCGCGTGCGAGGGCTGCTACGGGGGCCGCGGCGGATGCTCTCCGCCGCGGCCGCCGTCGTCGTGCTCGCCGGCGCCGGGACGTGGACGGCCGTCGCCGGTGACGACCCGGCACCGGTGCGGCGCGCCGACCGGGCCGTGGCGGTGGGCGACGGAGTGCGCCTGGACACCTCGTACTTCACGGCGGGCTCCGACGGCCGCCGCCCGGCCGTCCTGCTCGCGCACGGCTTCGGCGGCAGCAAGGACGACGTACGGGAGCAGGCCGAGGACCTCGCCCGGGACGGGTACGCGGTCCTCACCTGGTCGGCTCGCGGCTTCGGCGAGTCCACGGGGAAGATCGGGCTGAACGCGCCGGACGGCGAGGTCGCCGACGTCTCCCGCCTGCTCGACTGGCTCGCGGAGCAGCCCCAGGTCGAGCTGGACAAGGACGGCGACCCCCGCGTCGGCATCGCGGGCGGCTCCTACGGCGGAGCCGTCGCGCTGCTCGCCGCCGGGCACGACGCCCGCGTGGACGCCGTCGCCCCGGCGATCACCTACTGGAACCTGGCGGACGCGCTGTTCCCGAACGGCGTCTTCAAGAAGCTGTGGGCCGGCATCTTCGTCAACTCCGGCGGCGGCTGCGACCGGTTCGAGGCGGACCTGTGCCGCATGTACCAGCGGGTCGCCGAGTCCGGCACGCCCGACGCCGAGGCCGTGAAGCTCCTCGAGGAGCGCAGCCCGCAGGCGGTGGGCGAGCGGATCAAGGTGCCCACCCTGCTCATGCAGGGCCAGACCGACTCCCTCTTCCCGCTCGGCCAGGCCGACGCCGCGGCGAAGGCCATCCGCGCCAACGGCGCCCCCGTGGACGTCGACTGGATCGCGGGCGGCCACGACGGCGGCGACATGGAGACCGACCGCGTCCAGGCACGCATCGACGGCTGGTTCGACCGCTACCTCAAGGACGACAAGGGCGCCGACACCGGACCGGCCTTCCGCGTCACCCGCACCGGAGGCGTCGACTCCACCGACGGACAGGCCCAGTTGCGCGGCGCGAGCGCCGACCACTACCCGGGCCTGGCGAACGGGCAGCGCTCCGTGCCCCTGCGCGGCCGCGAGCAGAGCGTCGACAACCCGGCCGGCGCCAACCCGCCCGCCGTCTCCGCCCTCCCCGGCATCGGCGGCGCCGGCGGGCTCTCCCGGCTCTCCTCGCTCGGCGTCGGCATCTCCCTGGACTTCCCCGGCCAGTACGCCGCGTTCGAGTCCGCCCCGGTCGGCGACGACCTGCGGATCACCGGCTCCCCGACGGCCACCGTCCACGTCCGCTCCACCACCGAGGACGCCGTCCTCTTCGCCAAGGTGTACGACGTCGGCCCCGGCGGCACCTCGCCCGTGCTCCCGTCGCAGCTGGTGACCCCCGTCCGCGTCGAGGACGCGAAGGCGGGCAAGGACGTCACGGTCACCCTCCCGGCGATCGACCACGAGGTGCAGAAGGGCCACCGGCTCCGCCTGGTCCTCGCCTCCACCGACCTCGGCTACGCCTCGCCGGCCACCCCGGCGACGTACACCGTCTCCCTCGAGGGCGACCTGAAGGTGCCGACCGCCCCCGGCGTCACGACCGCCGCCGCGCCGCTGCTCGCGTGGGTGTGGTGGCTGCCCCTGGCCGGTGCCGCCGTCGCCCTGGCCCTGCTGTGGACCGGCCGCCGCCGCACCGCCGCGCCCGCGCCCGACCCGGCGCTGGCCGACGTACCCCTTCAGATCACCGGCCTGAGCAAGCGCTACGCCGGGTCCACCGAGCGGTACGCGGTGCGGGAGCTGTCCTTCCGCGTGGAGAAGGGGCAGGTGCTGGGCCTGCTCGGGCCCAACGGTGCGGGCAAGACCACCACGCTGCGGATGCTGATGGGCCTGATCAAGCCGGACGACGGCGAGATCCGGGTCTTCGGCCACGCCATCCGCCCCGGCGCCCCGGTCCTGTCCCGGGTCGGCGCCTTCGTCGAGGGCGCGGGCTTCCTGCCGCACCTGTCCGGCCGGGAGAACCTGGAGCTGTACTGGCGGGCGACCGGCCGTCCGCCCGAGGACGCCCACCTCGACGAGGCCCTGGAGATCGCCGGTCTCGGCGACGCGCTCGCCCGCGCGGTGCGCACCTACTCCCAGGGCATGCGCCAGCGCCTCGCCATCGCCCAGGCCATGCTCGGCCTGCCCGACCTGCTGATCCTGGACGAGCCGACCAACGGCCTGGACCCGCCCCAGATCCGCGAGATGCGCGAGGTGATGATCCGCTACGCGGCGGCAGGCCGCACGGTGATCGTCTCCAGCCACCTCCTTGCCGAGGTCGAGCAGTCCTGCACCCACCTCGTCGTCATGGACCGGGGCCGGCTGGTGCAGGCGGGCCCGGTCGCCGAGATCGTCGGTTCCGGCGACACCCTCCTGGTCGGCACCGGCCTGCCCGTGGACGAACCGCTCGTGGACAAGGTCGCCGCCCTGCCGGGCGTGGCCTCGGTCGTGCACACCGACGACGGTCTCCTGGTCCGCCTCGACCCCGGCGGCACCGCGCCCGGCCTGGTCGCCGAACTGGTGCGGCTGGAGATCCCCGTGGCGTCGGTCGGCCCGCACCGCCGCCTGGAGGACGCCTTCCTCACCCTGATCGGAGGTTCCGCATGAGCACGCCCACCAAGCCGGCCACGACCGGGCCCGCGCCCGGCCCGGCGTCGGCGTCCGAGTCCGCGTACGGCTACCGGGCGGGCCGCACCCTCCCCCTGCGGGTGGAGCTGGTGCGCCAGCTCAAGCGGCGCCGCACCCTGGTCATGGGCGCGATCCTCGCCGTGCTGCCGCTCGTCCTCGTCGTCGCCTTCGCGATCGGCGGCGAGCCCGAGGGCCCCGGAGACCGCATCACCCTCATGGACACCGCCACCGCCTCCGGCGCCAACTTCGCCGCCGTCAACCTCTTCGTCTCGGCGGGCTTCCTGCTGGTCGTCCCGGTCGCCCTGTTCTGCGGGGACACCGTGGCCTCCGAGGCGAGCTGGTCCTCCCTGCGCTACCTGCTCGCCGCGCCGGTGCCGCGCGCCCGGCTGCTCGCCTCCAAGCTGGCCGTCGGGCTCGGGCTGAGCCTGGCCGCGATGGTGCTGCTGCCCCTGGTGGCGCTGGCCGTGGGCACCGTCGCCTACGGCTGGGGACCGCTGGCCATCCCCACGGGCGGTTCGCTCGCCCCGGGCACGGCCGCGCAGCGCCTGGTCGTGGTCGTGGCGTACATCTTCGTGTCCCAACTGGTCACGGCCGGCCTCGCGTTCTGGCTCTCCACCCGGACCGACGCACCGCTGGGCGCGGTCGGCGGCGCCGTCGGTCTCACCATCGTCGGCAACGTCCTGGACGCCGTGACCGCGCTCGGCCACTGGCGCGACTTCCTGCCCGCGCACTGGCAGTTCGCCTGGGCGGACGCCGTCCAGCCGAACCCGGAGTGGTCCGGCATGATCCAGGGCACGGCGGTCTCGGTCACGTACGCGCTGGTGCTGTTCGCCCTGGCCTTCCGGGGTTTCGCCAGGAAGGACGTCGTCTCCTAGGTCACCGGAGGATCACCCACCGGTCTCGGCGGGACGCCCCCGTACCCGCTTCGAGACACAGCCGTAACACCCCGTGCCGCACGTTTCGCCCCGCCGCCCCGTCACAGTCACGTACACCGGCGCCGACGAAGCACAGGGGGACTTGACGATGCACCGGTACGGGACTCACGGGAAGCGGGGGCGGCGCGGCGCGACCGCGCTGCTCGCGCTCACCCTGGCGGGCGGGCTGCTGCTCACCGGCTGCGGGGGAGACGACGACGCGTCCGGCGGGGCGAAGGACACCACGGTCGACTCGCGGCGCCGCGGCTCGGCCCCGATGCCCCCACCCGACCGCCCGCGCGGCGCACAGCGTGACGACGGCGGCACCAGCACCGGCGAGGGGGAGAAGAACGGCGACTCCCGCGAGATCGCGCCGGACCCCGACCACCTCTCCACCTTCGCCCTCGACGTGGACACCGCCTCCTACGGCTACGCACGCCGCACCCTGTCCGAGGGCCGGCTGCCCGACCCGGCCACGGTCCGCCCCGAGGAGTTCGTCAACAGCTTCCGCCAGGACTACGAGCGCCCCGACGGCGACGGCTTCTCGGTGACCGTGGACGGCGCCCGCACCGACGACGAGGACTGGTCGCTGGTCCGCGTCGGCCTGGCCACCCGCTCCGCCGAGGGGCGGGGCGAACGCCCGCCGGCCGCCCTGACCTTCGTCATCGACGTCTCCGGTTCCATGGCCGAGCCCGGCCGCCTCGACCTCGCCCGGGAGGCGCTGGGCACCATGACGGACCGGCTGCGCGACGACGACTCCGTCGCGCTCGTCACGTTCAGCGACGAGGCCGAGACCGTCCTGCCCATGACCCGGCTCGGCGACCACCGCGGCCGCGTCCACGACGCGATCGACGGTCTGGAGCCGGCCGAGTCCACCAACCTCGGCGCGGGCGTCGAGGCCGGCTACGAGACCGCCGTGGAGGGCCGCCGCGAGGGCGTCACCAACCGCGTCGTCCTCGTCTCCGACGCCCTCGCCAACACCGGCGACACCGACGCGGACACCATCCTCGAACGCGTCGCCACCGAGCGCCGCGAGCACGGCATCACCCTCTTCGGCGTCGGCGTCGGCAGCGACTACGGCGACGCCCTGATGGAACGCCTCGCCGACAAGGGCGACGGCCACACCGCGTACGTCTCCACCACCGAGGACGCCCGCGAGGTGTTCTGCGAGCAACTGCCGCGCCACATCGAGCTGACCGCGCGCGACGCCAAGGCCCAGGTCGCCTTCGACCCGGAGACCGTCGCCGAGTTCCGCCTCGTCGGCTACGACAACCGCCAGGTCGCCGACGAGGACTTCCGCGACGACCGCGTCGACGGCGGCGAGGTCGGCCCCGGCCACACGGTCACCGCCCTGTACGCCGTCCGCACGAGGCCCGGCGCCGACGGCCACCTCGCCACGGCCACCGTCCGCTGGCTGGACCCCGACAGCCGGGACCCGCACGAGGAGTCCGGCGCCGTGGAGACCGACGCCCTCGGCGAGTCGGTCTGGGACGCGGAGCGCGGGCTGCGGGTCACGGCGACCGCCGCGTACTTCGCCGACGCCCTCCGGTCCGCGGACGGCGACCGGAGTTCCCTGCCGGGCGCGCCGGGCCTGTCCGAACTGTCCGAGCGGGCCGACGGCCTGGCCGACCGCACGGAGGACGAGGACCTGCGCGAGCTGGCCGAGGCGATCGGGGAAGCGGACCGGCTGGCCTGACCCGACGGTGGTCGAGTGCGCCCATTGACGTTTCCTTACGCGTGAGTAAGTTTACTCTGAAGTAAGTTCGCGAGCGAGTACACGCGAAGCACTTCAGTCCGACCGCGACCGGGAGCCGTCATGGGCGTACGCAGGGACCTGAAACGGGCGAGAGACCGCGGTGACCTGGCGTCCCGCACGAGGACCGAGACCGTCACGGACGCCGGCGGCACCGTCCGCGAGGCCCGCACCGCCCCCCTCGCGCCCCGTCCCACCGAGGGCAGCACCGCCGACATCCCGTTCACCAACGCGGCCGAGGCCCCCGGCGCGGTCGTCCTGCGCCGCCAGGTGGACGATGCCTGGCGGCCCGTCACCGCGGCGGAGTTCGCCCGCGAGGTGACCGCCGTCGCCAAGGGCCTGATCGCGGCGGGCCTGGAACCCGGCGGCCGGGTCGCCGTCATGTCCCGCACCCGCTACGAGTGGACGGTCCTGGACTTCGCCGTCTGGGCGGCCGGCGGCCAGACCGTCCCCGTGTACGCCACCTCCTCGGCCGACCAGGTCGAGTGGATCGTCCGCGACTCCGGCGCCCGGCACGTCGTCACCGAGACCGCCGCCAACACCGCCACCGTCCTGACCAGCACCGCCGGCCACCCCGAGCACCCGCGCGTCTGGGAACTCGACGCCGGCGCGCTCGCCGACCTCACCGCCCTCGGCCTGGGCGTGAGCGACGAGGAGGTCACCAAGCGCCGCACCGCGCTGACCCCGGACGCGGTCGCCACCGTCTGCTACACCTCCGGCACCACCGGACGCCCCAAGGGCTGCGTCCTCACCCACGCCAACCTGCACGCCGAGGCCGCCAACACGGTCGAACTGCTGCACCCGATCTTCAAGGAGGTCACCGGCCAGACCGCCTCGACGCTCCTCTTCCTCCCCCTCGCCCACATCCTGGGCCGCACCATCCAGATCTCCTGCCTGCTGGCCCGCATCGAGGTCGGCCACTTCCCGAGCATCAAACCGGACGAACTGCGCCCCGCGCTCAAGTCGTTCCGCCCGACCTTCCTGGTCGGCGTCCCGTACCTGTTCGAGAAGATCCACGACACCGGCCGGGCGACCGCCGAGAAGATCGGCCGCGGCGCCTCCTTCGAACGCGCCCACCGCCTCGCCGTCCGCTTCGGCGCCGCGCACCTGGCACGCTTCCTGGGCCGCGGCAAGGGCCCCACCCTCGGCCTGTGGGCCGGCTGGGCCCTGTACGACCTGCTGGTCTACCGCCGGGTCCGGGGCGAGCTGGGCGGCCGGATGCGCTACGCCATCAGCGGCGGCTCCCCGCTGGAGAGCGACCTCAACCTGTTCTTCTACGCCGCCGGAATCATGGTCTACGAGGGCTACGGCCTGACCGAGACCACCGCGGCCGCCACCATCGTCCCGCCGCTCGGACCCCGCCCCGGCACGGTCGGCCCGCCGGTCCCGGGCACCGCCGTGCGCATCGCGGACGACGGCGAGGTGCTGGTCAAGGGCGGCATCGTCTTCGGCGCCTACCGGGGCAACCCCGAGGCCACCGAGGCGGCCCTCACCGACGGCTGGTTCGCCACCGGCGACCTCGGCTCCCTCGACGCCGACGGCTACCTCACCATCACCGGCCGCAAGAAGGACCTGCTGGTCACCTCCGGCGGCAAGAACGTCTCCCCGGCCGTCCTGGAGGACCGCCTGCGCAGCCGCCCACCCGTCGCCCAGTGCCTGGTCGTCGGCGACAACCGGCCCTACGTCGCCGCGCTGATCACCCTCGACCCGGAGGCGGTCGCCCACTGGCTGGCGGTGCGGAAGCTGCCCGCCGGCACCCCGCTGTCCGAGCTGGTGCACGACGAGAGGATGCGCGCCGACGTCCAGAAGGCCGTCGACCACGCCAACGCGGCCGTCTCCCGCGCCGAGTCGATCCGCGCCTTCCGGCTGGTCGAGGACGAGTTCACCGAGGAGAACGGGCTGCTGACCCCGTCCCTGAAGGTGAAACGGCACGCGGCGGTCGAGGCGTACGCGGACGAGATCGAGGCGCTGTACGCGAAGCCGGCACGCTGATCCTGCCGGTCCTGCCGGTCCTGCCGGTCCTGCCGGTCCTGCCGATCCTGCCGATCCTGCCGGAACGCAGCCGGGCGCCGAGGGCGTGCGAAAGGGGCGGTCCGCCGATGTGCTCGGCGGACCGCCCCCGGCGCGTACCGGCGCCTGCCGTGCTCAGCCCTCGCCGTTGGCGGACAGGATCGAGACGTCCTCCAGGAGGTGGGCCAGCGCACCGTCGCGCTTGGCCTGCGTGGAGTTCTCGGCGCACTGCTGGTTCATGTCGTCGCCCAGGACGTTGAGGTCCTGGATCGGCACGAGGCCGATGACGCTGACCGGGATGTCGCTGACCGCGATGCAGGGCTTGTTGAACGAGCCCTGGATGAGCGCCATCTGCGGGCTCATGTTGCCCGTGGTCATCGAGTTGCCGAAGTACTGCGAGGCGCCGTTCCCGTTGGCCGCGACGGGACCGCTGTCGTCGCCGATCGCCATCGCCTGCGGGGCCGCGGCAGCGGAGGCGCCCATGACGGAGGCGGCGATCGCCGCGTAGGCAACTACCTTCTTGATCACTGGCCAGTCCTTTCTGAGGAAACCCCGTTCGCCGGAGCGCACTGGTCAACTCCGTGAGTCCGTCCGGGTTTCTCCCGTTCACTCCGACGGCGGACATCGGGAAGTGTGTACGGGTCCGCGTTTCCCCCGGGGATTCCGGCGATTCCCGCGCCGATTCCGAGATGCCGTGCGGGCCAACCGGGTGAACGCCCGCAACCAATCATGGCGCACCGGGTTGATGAGGCCGTAGGACAGTGCGTCGCTACGACGAAAGGAACGCGAAGTGCTCAAGAAGGCAATGGTCGCCGCGGCGGCTGCCGCTTCTGTGATCGGCATGTCGGCTGCCGCCGCTCCCCAGGCCCTGGCCATCGGGGACGACAACGGGCCGGCCGTGGCCAACGGCAACGGCGCCGAGTCGGCGTTCGGCAACTCGGCCACCAAGGGCGACATGAGCCCCCAGCTGTCGCTGGTCGAGGGCACGCTGAACAAGCCGTGCCTCGGTGTCGAGGACGTCAACGTCGCCGTCATCAACCTCGTGCCGATCCAGGACGTCAACGTTCTGGCGGACGACCTGAACCAGCAGTGCGCGGACAACTCCACGCAGGCCAAGCGCGACGGCGCCCTCTCGCACGTCCTGGAGGACCTGTCGGTCCTGTCGGCGAACGGCGAGGGCCGCTGAGCCCAGCTCCGCCCGGTCCGGGCGGCCCGCTGATTTCCGCGTGGGCCGCCCGGCCGTGAACGGAACGGGATTTCGCCGGGGAGCGGATCGACGTCGTCGCTCTCCTGGGGGAACGGCCGGACCGTGTCGTGAGGCATCCGAGTGAATTTCGGGGTGTCATACGTTCGGTAGTTTCTCCGGCCGTCAATTCCTCGTTTGCAGGCTGCAGGTCATGGTGCGAGCCGTCAATGCTGTGCTCGCGCGGTTTCGGCCGTCATTCAGGCATGACCGCAGAGAAGGGAAAGTTCATGAAGAAGAGCGCTGCTGTCGTCGCGGGCGCGATCATGGCCCTCGGCATGGCCTCTCCGGCCTTCGCCGACGCCGGCGCCGAGGGTGCCGCCGTAGGCTCCCCGGGCGTCCTGTCCGGCAACGTCGTCCAGGTCCCCGTGCACGTTCCCGTCAACGTGTGTGGCAACAGCATCAACGTGATCGGTCTGCTGAACCCCGCGTTCGGCAACACGTGCGTGAACGACTGACGTCGTTCCGCACCAGCCGACCGGCTGCGTCGGGGCCGGCCTTGGCCAACTCGTTTGGTTCGGGGCCGGCCTTTCCCCTTTCTGCAGCCCGTCCCCCGGATCGTTCTCCAGCCATCTCTCATCCATCCAGCAGGAAGACAACAGAGTGCGACAGACCCTGAGCAGGGGGATGGTCGCGGCTGCCGCCGCGACGGGCATCCTTTCCCTGTGCGGCAGCCCCGCCCTTGCCGACTCGCATGCGGACGGTGCCGCCACGAACTCGCCGGGCGCAGTGTCCGGCAACGCCCTCCAGGTCCCCGTCGACGTGCCCGTGAACGCCTGCGGCAACACCGTCGACGTGATCGCCGCGCTGAACCCGGCCTTCGGCAACGAGTGCGAGAACGCCTCGGACGAGCAGACCGGCGGCCACGGCGGCGGATACGGCGAGGACACCTCGACGTCGTCCTCGTCGGACGCGTCGGATTCGGCTGCCTCGTCCGGCTCCGGCGCCCACGCGGACGGCGCGACCCACGGTTCGCCCGGCGTCGGCTCCGGCAACACCACGCAGGTCCCGGTCGACGTGCCGGTCAACCTCTGCGGCAACACCGTCGACGTGATCGCCGCGCTGAACCCGGTGTTCGGCAACGAGTGCGAGAACTCCGCGGAGGAGCCCCCCGGCTACGGCGAGGAGGAGCCCCCGCCCCCGACCACGCCCCCGGGCTACGGCGAGGAGGAGCCCCCGCCGCCCACCGACGAGGAGCCGCCGCCCCCCGGTGAGGAGGAGCCCCCGCCGCCCACCGAGGAGGAGCACACCCCGCCGGCTCCGCAGACGGAGCAGCCGCCCGTGCTGGCCGAGACCGGCAGCGAGGGCACGCTGGGTGCCGCGGCCGCGGGTGCCGTGCTGATCGCGGGCGGAGCGATCCTGTACCGCCGGGGCCGGGCCGCCGCCGGGCGCTGACCCCGCCCTGCTCGCCCAGACACCCCGGACACCCCCGACGGTCCCGCACGGACCGCCGGGGGTGTCGTGCTCTTCGCCCCCCGGCGGCCCGTGGCGCGTCAGCGGGTGCCCGCCCGGTCCGCGTCCCGGCGGCCGGTAGGGCACGGGCGGTCCCGGTGGTCCTCGTCCGGGCGGTCGGCGACACCGGTGCGGTCCGCGGCCGGCGGGGAGGCCTGGCGCACGACGCGGGCCCGGGCCTGCGCACCGGCCTGCGGGCGGGCCTCGCTCCGGTGCACGCGGTCCCGCAGCCGGGCGCTCACATGACGGCCCCACAGCGCCCACAGGGCCCTGCCCGGCGCCCGGTCGTCCCGGGCGTACCAGGCCAGCTCCCGGCCCCCGCGCCCCTCACGGGCCGGACGCAGCGCGCTCAGCGGCGCGTAGTTCTCCACCACGAACACCCGCCCCGGCCGCGGCGCCCCCTCCGGCAGCGGACGGTGGGTCAGGTCCAGGTGCAGGGCCCGTACGACGTCCAGCCCCGCGGTGTCGGCGAAGAGCCGGAACTGGGCGCCGGGACGCGGGTTGAAGTCGAGCAGGTGATAGCGGCCGGTCGTGCCGCAGCGGCGGAAGTCGAGGTCGAGGACGCCCCGGTAGCCCAGCTCGGCGACGATCCGCCCGGCGAGCGCCCGCACCTCGGGGTTCGGCGTCCAGCGGCCCACCGCCGTCAGACCCGCGCCGCGCGGCCTGGCCCGGGTCTTGCGGCCGGCACCGCCCGCCCGGACCGCGCCCGAGCGGTCCGCGTACCCGTGGAAGAACCAGTCCCGGTCGGGGCCCGGCGGCAGGAACGCCTGGAGCAGCAGCCGGCTGCCCGCCTCCTCCGCCCGCCGGTACAGCTCCCCGGCCTCCCATGCCGAGCGCACCAGCACCGTGCTGCGCAGCCCGCCGCCCGGCGGCACCAGCCAGGGCCGGCTCCACTTCGCCACCACCGGCAGCCCCAGCCGCCACGCCGCGCGCGCCGCCTCCGCCGCGCCGTCGGGGACGACGGTCTCGGGGTGCGGGAGGTCCAGGGACGCGCACACGCCGGCCAGCTCCGCCTTGTCGGCCACGCGCTCCGCGAGCCCGCCCGGCTGGTCCGGCAGCAGGAACGCGGGCGCCAGTTCCGCTCGCGCCCGGCCCACCGCCACGGCACACGCGTCGTCCATCGGGATGAGCACGGCGGGGCGGGCGATCCGCGCGGCGACGCGGCGCAGGACCACCGCGATCTCGGCGGGCGACGCGCCGGGCGGCGGCGGGGTGTGCAGCCCGCTCAGATAGCGGGAGGCGCCGACCGGGCTTCCGGCGCAGTCGGCGACCACGTGCACGTCCACGCTCGCGCGGCCGAGGGAACGCACGGCACCCAGTGTTCCGTGGTGAAAGGGATTCCGGTCGGTCCGCAGCACTACGGCGGGGACACGGGTGTCGAGCAGCGACACGGGAGACATCCTTCGGATTCGGGCTGGTTCGAGCGAGTACCGGGGTGATTCACCGGTGCGGGCGATCGACGCACTCGAACGCCGTAACGGCGGTGGCGTGATGGCATTTCATATGACTGAGTGTCAGTAACGGAGACCGGACCAACGATCTAAGGAGGCCGGCATGGCCGTACGGCAGTCACGGGCCCGCTCCGGGCGGCGGCCGGCGCACGCCGCCGCGGTGGCGGCGATCGCGGCGGCGGCCTTCCTGGCCGCGGGCCCCGGTGCGGCCGCCGGCGAACCGGCCGCACCCGCAACCGAACCGGCCGCACCCGCGCCCGAACCCGGTCCGGAGGCCGCGCCCGCGCCCGAGCCCGGCCCCGAAGCCGCCCCCGCCTTCGGCGCGTACCTGGACTACGGCCCGCGCGGCGTGGCCCGGATGGCCGCGCTGAGCCACTGGCTGGGCGGCGCGGAACTGCGCGTCGGCCACACCTACCTGCCCGGCGACCGCTGGAGCAACATCGAGGGCGCCCCCGGCTTCCTCGACGTGTGGGCCGACTGGCGCACCCGCAAGGCCGACCGGATGCTCGTCCTCAACGTGCCCATGATGGAACGCAACGAGGAGCACGTCGACGACGACGAGGTGCGCGAACTGTTGCGCCAGGGCGCCGCCGGACGCTTCGACCACCACTTCCGCGCCCTCGCCGAACGCCTCGTCGCGCTCAAGGTGCCGGACACGGTCCTGGTGCTCGGCTGGGAGATGAACGGCACCACCTACACCCACCGCTGCGGACCCGACCCCGAGGCCTGGAAGACGTACTGGAACCGCATCGTCACCACCATGCGCGCGGTGCCCGGCCAGAAGTTCCGGTTCGACTTCGCGCCCAGCCGCGGCCGGGACGCCGTGCCCTGGACGCGGTGCTACCCCGGGGACGACACCGTCGACATCATCGGCATGGACTCCTACGACCAGCCGCGCGGCATGACGTTCGACGAACAGGTGAAGGAGCCCTACGGACTCCAGGCGCACGTGGACTTCGCGAAGGCGCACGGCAAGCCCGTCTCCTACCCGGAGTGGGGGCTGTTCCGCAACGGCGACAACGCCGCGTACATGCGGGGCATGCTCGCCTGGATGGACGAGCACAAGCCCGTCTACAACACGGTCACCGAC
The DNA here is from genome assembly GCF_003112555.1 of Streptomyces coelicoflavus. Classification (GTDB taxonomy): domain Bacteria; phylum Actinomycetota; class Actinomycetes; order Streptomycetales; family Streptomycetaceae; genus Streptomyces; species Streptomyces coelicoflavus. Next base: position 283,940 of record NZ_BEWB01000002.1, read on the forward strand.
TACTGCCCGCACGGCGTCTGGCAGTGCGACGACAACCCCCGCTCCACCGCCGTCTACCGGTCGGTGCTCTTCGGCCGCACCGACGAGACGGAACCGACGGTCCCGGAGCCCGGTACGTCCACCCCGCCCGCGCCCACCGCACCACCGGTGCCCCCGGTGCCGTCCACCGCGCCCGAGTCGCCGGCCGACTGCTCGCCGCTGGAACTGGGCGACTGGGTGGAGCACTGGCTCGGCGGGAAGCTGTGCCTGCGCCTGGACTGGTACTCGCGCGAGAAGTAGGGGCGCGCGGAGGGTGCCACGGCGGTGGCGGGCCCGGTCAGGTGCCGCCACCGTCGTGCTCCCTCCGCTCCTCCCGCCGCCGCAGCAGGTCCTTGCCCCGCCGTCGTGCCGCCGCATCGCACAGCGCCGCCGCGAGCAGCGGGGCCGTGCGGCGGCGGGCCAGCAGCAGCCGCTGGTTCGGCACCGGCTCCGGGCACCAGCGGTGCTTGTACGGCTCGTCGCCCCGCAGCAGGCTCAGCGTGCCGCGCCCCGGCGCGCGGGCGTACGAGGCGCACGCGTCCAGCAGCATCACCGCCACGTCCGCCTTCCGTTCCCGCAGCCGGGGATGCGCGCCGTAGAGGTAGCCGCCGGCCAGCCGCGGCGACAGCAGCGTCACGTCCACGGCCACCACCTCGTCGGCCATCCGGAACTCGGTGACCACCGCGTCCCCGGACCGCACCATCGGGCCCACCGCCCGCACCAGGTGCTCGCGGAACCGGGGGAGCAGGTGCTCGCCGGTCACCTTCCGCCCCCGCCACTGCAACCGGTGCAGTTCGAGGAGGCGCCGCACCGCCGCGTCCGCCTCGTCGGGCAGGACGGGCCGGCTCTTGACGCCGAGCGCGTCCAGCCGGCGCAGCTGGGCGCGGACCCGCTGCCGGGCCTTGGCCGAGGGCAGCCGGGCGACCAGCCCGTCCAGTGGGAGGGCGGGCAGTTCCAGGCAGAGCGAGTCGTCCAGCCGGCGCCGGGGCCCGCGCCAGCGTGCGTAGACCCGTTCGGCGGCGGCGCCCGGCCGCACCTCGCGCAGGTCGACCAGCGCGGTGCGGGCCGCCGCTGCCAGGCCCGTGGTGAGCGCGGCCACGGCGTCCGGGCCGCGCCCGTCGTCCAGCAGGACGTCCGCGTAGTCCGAGATCGCCCCGCCCAGCGGCACCAGCGCCGGCACCGGACGCCGTACGAGCATCAGCGGCGCGGCGGCGACCAGTTCGCGGCCGTCGCGGGCCAGTACCAGCCGCAGCCGTCCGGGCGAGCCGTACGAACGCCACCAGGAGCGGAGCCAGGCGTGGCTCTGGAACGGCGTGGCGGTGGCACATCTGCCGTACAGCCGCCGCCACTCGGAGGCCAGGCCCGCGAAGACGCGCTCGTCGGTGACCAGTTCGATCGTGTGGCCGGGCGGGAGCGGACCCGGGTGGTGCGGGGGCCCCGGCCGGGTCACAGCTGTCCGCGGCCGTCGGCGGCCGACGCCGGTCCGGGTACGGCCGCCGGCGTGCGTCCGGGCTCCCGGCCGGAGCGGCGCGGCCGGACGAGCAGGGCGAGGCCGCCGAGGAGACCGCCCGCGCTCGCGCCCACCAGGCCCGTCACGGCGGCGGACGGCGAGGACGACTCCGTGGGCTCGGTGGCCCGGGCGAACTGCCGCAGCTCCACATGGGTGTCGTCGGCGGCGGCGTCCGCGTGCTTGGTCAGGGCGCGGGCGACCGCGTTGGCCATGTCGGCGGCCTCCTCCGGGTCGGCGGAGGTGGCCGTCACCGAGACCATCGGCGCGTCCGGCGAGGTGGCGGTGCGCACACTCCGCTCCAGGTCCGCCACCGGCACGTGGGCCCACATCTGCGCGTCCCCGAGCACCGCGAGCTGGGTGGCGACCCGGCCGTAGGCCTGCGCGAAGCCCAGCGCGGACGCGGGGTCGGACTGGTCGGAGGGCACGGCGACGACGTAACTCGTCGCCGTGTACTGCGGGGTGACGACCAGGCCGTACCCGGCGCCGAGCAGGCCGCCGGCGAGGACGCCGGCCGCCAGTGCCGACCAGGGCGGCAGGGAACGCAGGCGGCCCGGTACACGGCGCAGGGCCCTCCTGGCGCGCTCCCGGCGGGCGGGTGCGGGGGCCTCGGGGGCCGTCGCGGGCTGGGCCGGGGACTGGGTGAGGGGCTCGGTCATGCGGAACTGACTCCCTGGGACGCCGGGGAAGGGGACGGGGGCAGCGGTTGCGCGAGAGTGGTCGCGTACACGTCCATCAGCCGGGCGGCGCTGCGGGTGACGCAGTAGTGGCGGGCCGCCTCGGACGCGCCGCGCATGCCCGGGACCGGGCCGCCGGAGGCGCGGGTCTCGGCGAGGGCACGCGCGAACTCCCCGGCGCCGCCGCCGTCGACGCGCCGTGCCGTGGGCGCGGCCCCGGGCGGCAGGTCCTCGATCGCCGGGCACGAGGCGTACAGCACCGGCAGCCCGGACGCGAGCCCCTCCACGGCCGCCAGGCCGAAGGCCTCCTCCGGTGACGGCGACGCGAGGACGTCCATCGCGGCGGCGAGCGCGGGCAGGTCGGGGCCGGGGGAGCCGTCGGGCAGGTAGGGGCGTTCGCCGGTGAGCAGGACGCGGTCGGCGACCCCCGCCTCGCGGGCGGTGCGGCGCAGCAGGTGCTCCTCGGGGCCGCCGCCGACCAGGAGCAGCCAGCAGTCCGGCGGCAGCAGGGCCAGGGCGCGCACCAGGACGTCGAAGCGCTTGGCCGTCGTCAGCCGGCCGACACCGCCGACGACGTACGCGCCCTCGGGCAGGCCCAGGCGGCGCCGGGTGAGCAGCCGCTGGACCGGGTCGAAGCGGAAGCGGGCCAGGTCGATGCCGTTGGGGACGACCTCGATGCGGGGCGCGGGCACGCCCCAGCGGCGCAGCCGGTCGGCGACGGTGGAGGAGACGGCGACCGTGGCACTGCCGAGACGCTCACCGGTCAGGTACAGGGCGCGGACGCCCGGGGTGAGCGGGCGGCCCTCCATCTGGGAGTCGCCGAGGGAGTGCTCGGTGGCGACGACCGCGCGCACCCCGGCCAGGCGGGCGGCGACACGGCCGTAGAGGCAGGCGCGGTAGAGGTGGGTGTGGACGAGGTCGTAGCCGCCGGTGCGGATGAGGCGGGCCAGCCGGGGCAGTGCGGCCAGGTCGCGGTTGCCGGTCATGCCGAGGTGGACGACCTTGACGCCGTCGGCCAGCAGCCCCTCGGCGACCGGTCCGGGGTTGGTGAGCGTCACGACGTCGCAGTCCACGGGGAGGTGCCGCAGCAGCAGCCGCAGTTGCTGCTCGGCGCCGCCGACGCCGAGACCGGTGATGATGTGCAGGGCCTTCACGTCCGCCACCTCACACCCCCGCCGCGGCCCGGCGGCGCAGGCGGTGCAGCCGGGTCTTCAACAGCAGCCGTACGGGGGTGTCCCGCTGGCCCACGTGCACGCGGGGCAGCGCGTACGGGCCGGTCAGCGGGCCGGGGTCGATGGCGCAGGCGTAGCCGTACCCGGCGGCGCGCACCGCGTCGGCAGCGCGGGCGTCGACGGTGCCGTACGGGTAGCAGAAGCCGGTGACCTCAGTGCCGGTCAACTCGGCGAGCCTGGCCCTGCTCCCGGCGGTCTCGGCGGTCAGCGTGGCGTCGTCCGCCGCGGTGAGGTCGACGTGGGTGAGACCGTGCGAGCCGATCTCGACGCCCTCGGCGGCGGCGCGGCGGATGCCGTCGGCGGTCAGCAGCGGCTTGCGCGGGCCCAGCGGGTCCCAGGCGTTGTCGCCGCCGAGCCGTCCCGGCAGGACGAACAGGGTCGCCCCGCAGCCCCAGCGGCGCAGGCACGGCAGCGCGTGCTCGACGAAGTCGGCGTACCCGTCGTCGAAGGTCAGCCCCACCAGGTCCCGTCCGCCACCCCGGGCGCGGGCCGCCAGCAGCTCGGCGACCGGCACGCCGCGCAGCCCGCGCCGCCGCAGCCAGCCCAGCTGCGCGTCCAGCCGGCCGGGCGTGACGGTGATGCGGTACGGGTCGTCCGAGCAGTCGCCGACGGAGTGGTACATCGCGACCCAGGGGGCGGGCGCCGGGCCGGTGCCGGTACCCGGGCGCGGGTCAGCGGTCGGCGCGGAAGGGGAACCGGAAGCGGGAACGGCCATGCGGGTGCCTTTGTGTGACGGAGCGGGGGGAAGGGGGACGGACGGGGCGGACCGTCCGCAAAACGGTGCCGGGGACGCCCCGGACGCCCAGGACCAGGCAGAGGAGGGCGAAGACACCGCCGACGGTCGCGGCGCCCACGGCCAGCGAGACGGCGGCACCGGCACCGGTGACCCGGTCGGCGGCCAGCGCGCCCGCACCGGTCGCCACGGCCGCCGCCGGCACCGCCCGGCCCAGGTCGCCCAGGACCCGCCGGAGACGCACCGGCACGCTGCGCGGGCCCATCCCGGCGAGCAGCAGGGCGGCGGTGACGGTGATGCCGGCGGCGTTGGCGGCGGCGATGCCGCTCACCCCCCACGGGCCGACCGCCGAGGCGCCGGCGACGGCGGTGGCGACGACACCGACGGCCATCGCCCCGAGCGGGTACCAGGAGGCGCGGCCCGCCGAGAAGTAGGAGCGGGCCAGCGCGCCCACCACGGTCTGGCCGAGCAGCCCGAGCGCGTACACGCGCATGACCCCGGCGGTCGCCGCCGTGTCGGCCGCCGTGAACGCGCCGCGCTGGAAGAGCAGCTGGACGATCTGCGGTGCGCAGGCGACGACGGTGGCCGCGCCGAGCAGCACCAGGCAGGCCGCCAGCGCCACGTCCCGCTCGACCCGGTCCCGGGCCCGTTCCGTGTCGCCGTCGGCCAGCGCGCGGGCCACCACCGGGAAGGTGACCGTGCACAGCATCAGCGACAGCGTCATCGGGATCTGCGCCACCTTCTGCGCGTAGTTCAGGTGCGAGATGGCCCCGGAGGGGAGCCCGGAGGCCAGGAAGCGCTCGATGAGGACCTGCGACTGCCGGCACAGCGCGAAGAGCAGCACGGTGGCGAACAGGGCGACGGCGAGCGGCCGGGCGGCGTCGTCCGCCACCACCGAGGGCCGCTCGCCTTCGTGACGCTTCAACCGCCGGAGCAGCGAAGGCAGTTGAGCCGCCACCATCAGGACCCCGCCCACCGCGACCCCGGCCGCCGCCGAGCGCACCCCCCAGCGGCCGCCCAGCACGAACATCACCGCGACGATGCCGGTGTTGTAGGCGACGTAGATCGCCGCCGGAGCCAGGAACCGCCGGTGCGCCCGCAGCGCGGCGCTGCAGTACCCGGCGAGCCCGAAGGTGACGACGCAGGTGGCGGTGAGCCGGGTGCAGTCCACGGCGAGGGCGTGGTCGGGCAGCCCCGGCGCCAGGGCCCGCACCAGCACCGGCGCGGCGACGGCGACCAGCGCACCGGCCGCCGTGAACGCGAGGGCCAGCCCGGGCAGGGTCGAGGCGACCAGCGCGCGCACCGGGTCCCCGGTCGCGCCCCGCGCGCGGCGGGCCAGGGCCAGGCTGAACATCGGCACCAGCGCGAAGGCCAGCCCGTCCTCGATGAGCAGCGTCGCCGCGAACTCCGGCACCGTCCACGCCACCAGGAACGCGTCCGTCTCGCCGCCGGCCCCGAACAACCGCGCCAGCGCCTGGTCCCGCACCAGCCCGAGCACCGACCCGGCCACCGAGAGCACGGCGGTGACCAACGCGGCCCGCGCCAGGAAGCGCCCCGAGGACCGGGCCTCGGCGGTCGGTGCGGTCTCCGGGTGCGGCGGGAAGGTCGCGGAGCCGGAGTCCCGCGCGGCGGCCGCGGTCGGTGGGGCGACAGCCTTGCCCGCGGCGCCGGCACCGCCTCCGTCCGCGCCGTGACGCGCGCCCGTTCCGTCCGCCGTGTGCGGCGAGGTCGTCGTCACCGCTCCGGTACCTCAGGCCCGGCGGAGGCCAGGGCCCACCAGGCCGCCAGGCCGAAGCACACCGCCGTGAGGACGGTCGAGGGTCCGCCGATGTCGGCGTACGCGAAGTCGGTCAGCTGCCAGACCAGCAGCCCGCAGGCGACGAACGCGCAGTCCGGCACCGTCCCCCGCTCCCGCCGTACGGCGCGCAGCCTGCGCAGGCCCAGCACGAGCAGCGCCAGCCAGCTCCCGGCGAGCGCCAGCAGCCCGATCAGCCCCTGCTCGGCCAGCACCAGCAGATACATGTTGTGCGGGGACAGCAACGGCTGCCTGCGGTACCCGGCCCCCGCGCCGTCGGTCTCGCTGCCCGACGACAGCGCCAACGAGGCGTGCGCGTCCCGGTGTTCGGGAAAGCCCTTCAGCCCGACGCCGGTCAGCGGCCGCTCCCGCCACATGCCGGCCGCCGCCGCCCACATCGTGTAGCGGTCGGTCACCGACTGGTCGGGGGCGTCGGTGACCTGCGTGATGCTGCCGACCCGCTCCTGGAGCATCGCCGTACCGACCCCGAAGCCGCCCACCAGCACCACCGCCGCCGCGACCACGGCCGCCCCCACCGCCAGCGCCCTGCGCACCCCCGCGAGCAGCAGCTGCACCGCGCACGTCACCGCCGTCGCGATCCACGCCCCGCGGCTGAACGACAGGGCCAGCGGCAGCAGCAGGGCGAGCGCGCACCCGGCGGCGAGCAGCCGGTGCCGCACCGGCGTCCGGCCCAGCGCCAGCCCGGCAGCGCAGACCAGCCCCAGCGACACCACGGTCGCCATCCCCATCACGTCCTGCGGCCCGAAGGTGCCCACCGCCCGGATCGGCTCCCCCTGGTAGGAGGCTCCGGTCCCGGTGACGTACTGGTGCACGCCGACCGCCCCCTGCCACAGCGCCAGCCCCACCATCGACCAGGTGAGCAGCCGCACGTCGGCCCGGTCGCGGACCAGCAGCAGCACGGCGGCGGGGACGAGGACGAAGACCTGGAGATAGCGGCCGAGTCCGGTGAGCCCGGCCCCCGGAGAGAGGGCCCCTGCCGCCGCGACGGCCAGGCCGAGCACGGGCAGGCCGAGGACCACGGCCGCCGTGCGGGACAGGGGGCGCCGCCGGTCCCGTACCAGCCGCAGCGCGCAGTACAGCACCGCCAGCGCCGAGACCGCGTCGGCCGGGTGCGCGCCGCCCCCGCCGTCCGGGCCGAGGGGCAGCGCGAGCAGTGCCACGACGGCGACCACGGCCAGTACGGGCGGCAGCCGCCGTACACGCGCCGCCGGCCGGGAGGGCAGGACGGACAGGGCGTGGGCCACCCGGGTCAGCTCCCCGTGGGCCGCACGAGCGCGGCGGCCGTGCGCAGCAGGATGCACACGTCCCGCCACAGCGACCAGTCGTCGATGTACGCGTTGTCGAAGCGGGCCCGGTCCTCGATGGAGGTGTCGCCGCGCAGCCCGTTGATCTGGGCGAGGCCCGTGATCCCGGCCGGCATCCGGTGGCGGGCGGCGTAACCGGGGTAGGCCTGGCTGAACCGGGCGACGAAGTACGGGCGTTCGGGACGCGGGCCGACCAGGCTCATGTCGCCCCGGAAGACGTTCCACAGCTGGAGCAGCTCGTCCAGCGAGGTGCGGCGCAGGAAGCGGCAGAACCACGGCATCCGGTGCTCGTCCGCCACGCTCCACCGGGTCGCCGCCTCGTGCTCGTCGGCCGGGCGGTGCGTGCGGAACTTCAGCAGCGTGAACGGCCTGCCGCCCTGCCCGACGCGCTCCTGCCGGAACAGCACCCCGGGACCGCCCACCACCCTCAGGACCGCCGCGCAGGCCAGCAGCAAGGGGCTCAGCAGCAGCAACAGCACGCCGGACACCAGCACGTCCAGCACTCGCTTGCCCGTGCCGCCCGGCCGTCGGGGCGCCGGTTCCAGACGCCGGCAGCGGAAGGCGGCGATCCGGTCCCCGGCCGCGTACCGGGGGGCCGGGGCGGCGGTCTCGGCGTCGAGCTCCCACACCGTGCAGCCCGACTCGGCCAGCGCCCGCAGCAACGCCGCCTGCCGGGGCCGCGGGGACGGGTCCACGGCCAGGACGTCCCGGACGCCGTTCTGCACGACCGCCCGCCGCACCTCCTCGCCCGTGGACAGCACGGGCAGACCCGCGGTGCCGCCCGGGTCGTCGGTGACGATCCCGACGGGGCGCATCCCGCAGCGCGGGTGGCGCAGCAGCGCCGAGGCCACGCGCTGCGCGGTCACGGCGGGCCCGACGACGAGGGCGGCGCGGGGGTGGTTCAGCAGCGCCGTACGGTGCCGGTGGTGCACGGCGGCCCGGCCGGCGCAGCCCGTCACGGCGTGCAGCAGGAAACCCGCGGCCAGGGTGTGCGCGGGGAGCACGTGCGCGGGGGCGTACGCCGCGACGAGCGCCGCCAGCACCAGCCACACCACCGCGATCCGGCCGCACAGGGCGGGCAGCTCGTCCAGCGCGCCGGACGGCCGCCGGTCCGGACGCGGACGCGGGCGCAGCAGCAGCGAGGCGGCCACCAGCAGCGCCGCGAGCAGCGGCCGGTGCGGGACACCGGTGAGGACCAGCGAGCCCGGCAGGGCGGCCGTGCCGTCCGCGACGAGCAACGGCAACGGCGAGCCCGGCCGCGGTGCGGGAGGCCCGGCGGGCAGCCGGTGGCTCCCGGTGCCGTCGCGCCGCGGCAGCACCGCGACGGGGGTGGAGCCGAGGTCGCGCGACTGGCCGGCGGGGGAGGGAACGGTGCTTTCCGCGGTCACGGGTGGATGGACTCCCTGCACTCGATGGGGAGAGGGCGCGCAACGGCGGGCGGGCCGGCGCTCCTGCCGGTGCCGCCGACGGCGACGCCGGGGTGCGCCGGGGCCGTGGGCCGCACGTCGGCGGTGGGCCGTGCGTCGAGGGCAGGCCGTACGCCGACGGTGGGGCGTGTGTCGGCGGTGGGGCATGCGTCGACGGCGGGGCGTGTGTCGGCGGCGGGGCGTGCGTCGGCGGCGGGTGCCACGTCGGCCAAGAGACCGTCGGCCAAGAGACCGTCGGCCAGGAGGCCGTCGTAAAGGGCCGCGACCGCCGCGGCCGTGCGCCGTACGTCGTGCGCGGACCGGACGTGCGCGCGCCCCCGGCGGCCGAGCGACGCGCGCAGCGGCGCGTCGAGCAGCAGCGCGGCGACGGCGCCGGCCAGGGCCGCCGGATCCGCGGGCGGTACCAGGCAGTGCGGGACGAGAGCGGGCGGCAGGCCCTCGCGGGCGCCGTCCACGTCGGTCACCACCACGGGCCGGCCGCACGCCATCGCCTCCAGCGGGGCCAGCGCCATGCCCTCCCAGCGCGACGGCAGGACGACCAGGTCGGCGGCCCGGTACCAGGCGGTGGCGTCGGCGACGGTCCCCGCGAAGACCACGGAGGCCGGGGCCCGTGCGGCCAGCCGGGCGCGGTCCGGGCCGTCGCCGACGAGCACCAGCCGGGCGCCGGGCACCCGGGCCCGCACCGTTTCCCACGCGCTCAGCAGCAGGTCCTGCCCCTTCTGCCGGCACAGGCGCCCCACGCAGACCGCCAACGGCGCGTCCGGACCGATGCCGTGCCGCAGCCGTACGCCGCCGGGATCGCCGGGGTCGCCGGGGTCGCTGGAATCGCCCGGCCCGGCCGGGTCCTCGGGGGCTTCCCCGGGCGCGTCGGTGTCGAAGCGGGTGAGGTCGATGCCGTTCGGGACCACGGACCAGGGTCCGCGCAGCCCCGCCCGCACACCCCGCAGCCGTTCCGCCTCGCTCACGCACACCGTCCGCGCGGCCCACCGCGCCGCCCACCGCTCCCAGCCGAGCGCGAGGAGCCCGGCGGCACCGCCGACCGCCTCGAACGACCAGGCGTGCGGCTGGAACACGGTCGGGATCCGGCCCCGTACGGCGAGCCGCCCCGCGAGACCGGCCTTCGCGCTGTGCGCGTGCACCAGGTCGGGCCGCACGTTTTCGAGCACGCGGACGAGCCGCCGCACCTCCGGCACCAGCGCCGGGCCCGGCGAACGCGTCGCGGGCCAGTTCCGCACATCGGCGCCCAGGGAACGCAGCCGGTCGGCGAGGCTCCCGTCGGGACAGGCGACCACGACGCGCATCCCGGCGGCCAGCTGAGCGCGCGTCAGGTCCGTCACCACCCGGGCGACCCCGCCGTCCACCGGTTGGGTGAGGTGCAGAACCCGTGGCCGTAAGCCGGTCGGTGGCAGGTGCATGCGCGTTTCCTCGCTCACGGGGAATGCTCGGTACGGGCGGGTGCGCGCCCGGCCGCGGGCGCCGGCCGCGACGCGGCATACGGGTGCGTCGAAACGGTCGAAACGGGTGCGTCGAATGGTGTGGGACTCTAGCTGCTATCCGTACTAATACGGCGAAACCGGGTAAGTGTGTTGGATTTGTGAATGCCGGCCTTTCGCGAGATCACCCCTTTGGCGGCACAACTCGGGCGCGCGCCACGCGTTGACACTGCGCCGGGCAGCCGCCCGGATGTGTGTACAACCCCAAGGAGCACTTCTCCATGTCGCGTATCGCGAAGGGCCTGGCCCTGACCTCCGTCGCCGCCGCCGCGGTGGCGGGCACCGCCGGTGTCGCCGCCGCCGACAGCGGCGCGCAGGCCGCCGCCGCCCACTCCCCGGGCGTTCTGTCCGGCAACGTGGTGCAGGTCCCGGTCCACATCCCGGTCAACGTCTGCGGTAACACCATCGACGTCATCGGCCTGCTGAACCCGGCGTTCGGCAACGAGTGCGAGAACGACTGACGTCGACTGGCAACTCCCCGCACCGGCCGTCCGCACCGCGGTTCCTCCGCGAGCGGGCGGCCGGTTCGCGTTGCCGCGCGGACGGCGGTGTGCTGCCCCGAATGGGGGGACCGGGCCGGGACACGGCGCACGGACCTTGACAGGGTGTCTCAGCAGGTAAGACGCCGCACGCGGGGAGAGCGGGCGGACCGGCAGGGTCACCGCTCGGTTGCAGAGCGCCAAGGGCACTTCCACGGTGGGCACAACATCCGACGCACCACCGAAAGGAACCCCCATGCGTCTGCCCGCACGGCGAATCGCCACCTCCACTCTCTGCGCCGGCCTGCTGATCGGCCTCTCCGGTCCGGCGGTGATGGCGGCCGACGGCGACCCGGCCCGGGAGCGCACCCACGCGGCGTCCCACGCCCCCCTCCCCGACGCCGACGAACTGCAGAGCCAGGTCGCCGGCCTGGCCGAGCTGGGCGGGGTGCTCACGCCGGTCACCGACATGCTCACCGCCGTCCTCAAGGCCGACAACGGCCAACTCTCCGCCACGGACGCGGACAAGCTCTCCGCCGCCGTCGAGGACGCCCTCGCCAAGGCGGACGCCGCGGACACGGACGCCGACGACGCGGCGACCACACCCGGCACGACCACCCCGGCCCAGCCGCCGGCCGTGACCGCGCCGGAGGCCGAGGCCGACACCCCGGTCACGTTGCCGGCGCCCGTGACGCTGCCGGCGCCCGTCACGGCGCAGAGCGACGACGGCACCGCGGCGGCCTCCGACCTGTCCGCGGCCGCGGAGGCCGAGCTGCAGAAGCAGATCGACGCCCTGGTCAAGGCCACCACCTCCGGTACCGCCGAACAGGTGAGCCCGGCCGTCAAGGACGTGATGACCGGCATCGTCAACGTCGTCGCCGCCACGCTGGTGGGCAACGGGCTGCCCGCCGCGGACCTGGCCGGCCTGCCCGGCGTCCCCACCGCGCCCGAGGCCACGACCCCCGAGGCGACCACCCCGGAAGCCGCCGCGCCAGCGAACCCGCTGCCGGCCGACCCTTCCTGACGCCGCCCCCTCCCGGGCGTCCCGGGCCGTCGCACCTCCCTCCCCGGAGGCGCGACGGCCCTTTGGTGTGTTGGGTCCCGTGCGCCGGGTCCCGTGCGTCGAGTTCCGTGTCCGGAGATCTCATATGTCTTCCGGACGGCGGAGTTTCCGGGTCCGGCGCAGGTCGTTAAGGAGGGCGTCAGCAATCCCACCGGTGACACGGGTCGCCGAGGAAAGGAACACGATGAAGTCCCTCAAGGCCGCCGCCGTCGTCGCCGGTTCCCTGGTCGCCGCAGGCTCCGCCGTGCCCGCGTTCGCCTACGACGCCGCCGACACCGCCGCTCTCACGCCCACCAGCCTCAACGGTGCCGTGAACGCGCTGACCGCGGAGCCCATCGACATCATGCCGATCAAGCACCAGTCGGACGGGCGGTCCGACGCGCTGGACACCGAGAACAAGGACTCCGTGCTGCACGGCGTGAAGGGCGCGACGACCGAACTGAACTCCGCCGGCGGCCTGCTGGGCGGCCTCCCGCTGGGCGGCTGAGCCACCCCGCTCCCCGCCGCGCTCCTCCTCCCTCCTCCTCCCTTCCCATCCCTCCCCCTCCCTCTCCCGCCTTCCCGAAGCCGTACTCCCGCCTTCTCGAAAGGGACCGTGCCTGTCATGAAGCCGACCACCAGACGAACCCTGGCCGCCGTCGTCACCGGTGTGGCCGCCGCCGTGGGCGCGACCGCAACCCCCGCCGTCGCGGCCCGCGCGATTCCCGTGCCGGTGCCGCTGGACGGCGCGGAGACGGCCCTCGGCATGGAACTGCCCGAGGTGGCCGGCGAGCTGCCCGTGCCGACGGCGGGGGCCCCGGAGGGCCCGCGGTACGTGGAGGGCCGGCTGCTGCCGGAACGCACGCTGCCGCAGCTGCCGGTGCGCGGCGGGCTGCCCGGCGTCGACGTGCGCCAGCCGGTCCCGCACGTCCTCGGCGACGACTTCGACCACGCCGGTGTCGACGCGCCCGCCGCCGAACTGCGGACCCTGGCGCCTGGCCTGTCCCTGGACGCGCCGCTCACCGCGCCGAACCCCGATGCCCTGGGCCTGCCGGCGCCCAAGCTCCCCGAGGTCGGGGTGCTCGCCCCGGTGGTCCAGACGGTGCCGGTGGCCGACCTGGGTGTCGGGCCGGGGTTGTAGGCGCACCGGCCCGAAGCGGCCTCGCCCGGTGGAGCGGCCGTGCTCCGACTGGCCCTGCGGGCGGTGACCGCGAGGCCCGCCCCGCGGTTAGCGGTGCGGACCAACGCAACCGGACGAGGAGTGGGCCATGGCCGTCAACGCGGGCACCAGAACGAACGGCACGGAGGGGGAGCGGCGGCGCGCGGCGCAAGGGGAGGGCGCGACGCGAGGCGGACCGGCGAAGCCTGGGCAGGCGAACCCCGGACCGGCGAACCCCGGACCGGTGAACTCTGGAGCGGCGATCCCCGGAGCGGCGAACCCCGGCCCGGCGTCCGGCACCCGGCGGCAGGTGATGCGGGGGCTGCTCGCCCCGGCGCTCGCCGTCGGCCTGGCGCCCCTGGTCGCCGCCTCCCGGCCCGCCCGGGCCACGGAGGCCGGCGGCACCGGGGACACGGCGGGACCCGCACACCCCGGGCCGCACGCCGCCGGGTCCGCCCCCCTGACCGCCGACAGCACCGCCTTCGACGAGACCTACCGCGGCCGGCGCATCCGGGGCATCCGCTCCGCCGCGGGACGGGCCGTGGGCGCCGGGACCTGGCACGTCACCGTGGACGGCCGCCCGCTGCACCTGATGCGCCGGGCCGACGGCAGCTGGCTGAGCATGATCGATCACTACCGGTCGTACCCCACCCCGCTCGCCGCGGCCCGCGGCGCCGTCGACGAACTCGGCCCCGGCGAGCACCTGCGCGACACCCCGTCCACCGGCCACGACCAGCACCCCGGGGGGCGGCATGGCGTACACGCGTAAGGACGTCAGCACACTGACCCGGAGCGAGAAGCGACGGTTCGTCAACGCGCTGCTGGAGATCAAACGACGCGGGGAGTACGACGAGTTCGTGCGCACCCACATCGAGTACTACGTCTCCGACGGCGAGGACGGACTGCGTACGGCGCACATGGCGCCGTCCTTCCTGCCCTGGCACCGCCGGTTCCTGCTGGACCTGGAGGAGGCGCTGCGCCGGGTCGACTCGTCGGTCACCGTGCCGTACTGGGACTGGACGAAGGACCGCGGCGCCAAGTCGGCGCCCTGGACCGCCGACCTGCTGGGCGGCACCGGACGGCGGTCCGACCACCGGGTCACCACCGGCCCCTTCGCCCACGCCGAGGGCAACTGGACCATCAAGGAGAACGTCACCGACACCGAGTACCTCACCCGGGACCTCGGACGCGCCGGCAACCCCCTCGACCTGCCCTCGAAGAGCGACCTGGAATGGGCGCTGGACGACCCGAAGTACGACACCTCCCCGTACGACTCCACGGTCCGCAAGGGATTCCGCAACAAGCTGGAGGGGTGGGGCACCGGCCGCGGCAGCGTCTCCTGGCGCAACCACAACCGCGTGCACCGCTGGGTCGGCGGGGCCATGGTCGGCGGCGCCTCCGTCAACGACCCGGTGTTCTGGCTGCACCACGCCTTCATCGACCTCCAGTGGTCCCGCTGGCAGGCCCGCCACCGCGGCGCCCGCTACCTGCCCGCCGAGCCGCCCGGCCGGGGCAGCGCACAGCGCGGGCGGATCGTCGCACGGCACGAGAAGCTGCCGCCGTGGGACGTGACGCCGGACGAACTGGAGGACGTCGGCCGGATCTACCGGTACGCCTAGGCGGTGCCCTTACGGCAGGAGCCCCGGCCGGGAAGGCCGGGGCTCCTCGGGTGCCTGGCGACTCAGCCGCCGTAGCCGCCGCTCTTCTCGTCGTCGTCGCCGTTTTCGCAGGCGTTGCCGAAGGCCGGGTTCAGCAGGCCGATCACGTCGATGGTGTTGCCGCAGACGTTGACCGGCACGTGCACCGGGACCTGGACGACGTTGCCGGACAGGACACCGGGCGAGCCGATGGCCGCGCCCTCCGCGCCCGCGTCCGCCATGGCCATGCCGGTGCCGCTGAGCACCACGGCACCGGCGCCGAGGGCGACACCGGCGGCCTTCGCGATGCGAGACATCACGTTCTCCTTCTGACTCGGGGAGCGCGGCGGCAGGACGCGCCGCCGCACTGCCGGTTCAACGCACCCGGTCGCAGCCGGTCACGGGGGGAATGTGCGGATCACCCTTTTTGGACGCTCGGGCCGGTGGGGAGGCGGGCCGTGGAAAACCGTTCCCGTGCGCGCCGGTGCGTCCACTAGCCTCCCGGCATGCCGAATGACCGATCCGACGCGTCCGTCGGGGCTCCCGAGCCGACCGAACCGACCCCGTCCTCCGCGCTTGCCGCGCTGCCCGCCCTCTTCTCCGAGGAGAGCCGGGTGCGGGCCTTCGCGGCCGTCGCGCTGGGCGCGGGCGACGCCGCGCGGGTGGCCCGGGAGGCGGGCCTCTCCGCGAAGGACACGGCCGGTGCGCTGCGCCGGCTGCGCGACCAGGGCGTGGTGACGTCCGGCGACGACGGTGAACTCGTCGTCGCCCACGACCGGTTCCGGGAGCTGGCCCGCGCCGCGCGTCCGGTGCCGTCGGCGGCCGGGTCCTCCGCCGTGGAGGGTGACGACGGCCCGGCGGACATCGTGGTGCGGACCTTCGTCCGGGACGGCCGGCTGGTCCGGCTGCCCGCGCGCTGGACGCGCAAGAAGGTGGTGCTGCGGCACATCGCCGAGCAGACCTTCGCGCCCGGCACGGAGTACCCGGAGCGCACCGTCGACGAGAAGCTGCGCGCCTGGTGCGAGGACGGCGAGGTCGACCATGTGACGCTCCGGGGCCACCTGGTGGACCTCGGTCACCTGCGCCGGAGCGACGGCATCTACTCCCGCCCGGCCGACCCGGCCCGGGCGGGAACCGCCTGAACGCCCCTACGCCGGGGACACGGGCAGCCGTCGTACGGGGGAGCCCGCGAGGTAGGCGCTGATCGCCTCGACGGCCTGGCCGTAGTACGTGGCGTAGTTGGCGCGCGACACGTAGCCCAGGTGGGGTGTGGCGAGCAGGCGCGGGGCGGTGCGCATCGGGTGGCCGGCGGGCAGCGGCTCGGTGTCGAAGACGTCCACGCCGGCACCGGCGATGCGGCCCTCGTGCAGCGCGGCGAGCAGCGCCTCCTGGTCGACGATCGCCGCGCGCGAGGTGTTGACCAGGTAGGCCGTCGGCTTGAGCAGGGCGAGTTCGGCGGGGCCGAGCAGGCCGCGGGTGCGCTCGCCCAGCGCCAGGTGGACGGAGACGAAGTCGGCGGTCCGCAGGAGCTCTTCCCGGGACGGGGCCAGTTCGACGCCGACCTCGTCGGTGCGCTCACGCGTGAGGTTCTGGCTCCAGGCGCTCACCCGCATGCCGAAGGCCAGGCCGACCTGTGCCACCCGGCCGCCGATCCTGCCCAGGCCCAGCAGTCCGAGCCGGCGGCCGTGCAGGTCGGCGCCCACCGTCCGCTGCCAGGGGCCGCCCTCGCGCAGCCCGTTGGCCTCCTCGACGATGCCGCGGGCCAGGCCGAGCAGCAGGGCCCAGGTCAGCTCCACGGGCGGGGTGGAGGAGGAGGCCGTACCGCAGACGGTGACGCCGTGCGCCTCGGCGGCGGCGTAGTCGATCACGCTGTTGCGCATGCCGGAGGCGACGATCAGTTTCAGCCGGGGCAGCCGGGCGATGAGCGAGCCGGGGAAGGGCACGCGTTCGCGCAGGGTGACCACGATGTCGACGTCGGCGAGCGCCGCGGCGAGCGCGTCCTCGTCCGGGAAGTGGGTGGCGCAGGAGACGACGTCCACATCGCCCGCGACCGGGGACCAGTCGGCGATCTCGGTCGCCACCTGCTGGAAGTCGTCGAGCACCGCGCAGCGCAGTCGCACGTCCTCCGGTCCCTCCCGCCAAACGAGCCATGGCGCCCCCGGCAGGACTCGAACCTGCGGCCAAGCGCTTAGAAGGCGCCTGCTCTATCCACTGAGCTACGGGGGCCAGGTGTGGTGGCCTCGGTCGTGGAGTCCGGGCATGGCCGGTCCGTGACGTCGCCGGGGACAAGGATAGGGCTCCCGGCTCCATGTCCCTGATGCTTCCCCTCCGTGGCTCGATGTGGAGGTTCGGTGAAGCGGTCCTGATAATCGCAGGCAGTTACGAATCGTGCATCGCTTTTGGCGTCTCGCGCATCGGGTGTTGTCCACTCGTTATGCCTGGACTGTCCTCGTGTCCCGGTAGTCCCTTCCGTCCGGAGTGTCCGGTCGGCGCGCGGACATGCTCATCATGCTCATATGCTTCAGAATTCCCTCAAAATTGGGCATTCTTCCCATGTGGTGACCTTGGACGTACGGCCTCAGCTGCTCGACGCACTCTCCGCCCTGCGCGACCGTGTCGCGGCCGCACGCTTCCCGCTGCCCCTGGCGGGGGCGCCACGCGCGCGTGCCAACCGCGACGAACTGCTCGCACAGCTCGACGACTACTTGGTGCCCCGCCTCAAAGAGCCCGAAGCGCCGTTGCTGGCCGTCGTGGGCGGATCCACCGGCGCGGGCAAGTCGACCCTGGTGAACTCCCTCGTGGGGCGCCGGGTCAGCGAGGCGGGCGTGCTGCGTCCCACGACCCGCACGCCGGTCCTGGTGTGCCACCCGGAGGATCACCACTGGTTCAGCGGCATGCGGGTGCTGCCCGACCTCACACGCGTGTGGGTGCCCCACCGGGACCCCGACGACGACCTGCTGCTGCCCGGCGAGAACCCCGCGCGCGTGCTGCGGGTCGAGACCGCCGACACCCTGCCGCCCGGCATCGCCCTCCTGGACGCGCCCGACGTCGACTCCCTCGTCGCCGACAACCGCGTCCTGGCGGCCGAACTGATCTGCGCCGCCGACATCTGGGTGATGGTCACCACGGCCGCCCGGTACGCCGACGCGGTGCCCTGGCACCTGCTGCGCACTGCCAAGGAGTACGACGCGACCCTGGTCACCGTGCTCGACCGGGTGCCCCACCAGGTGGTCGCCGAGGTCTCGCGGCAGTACGGGGCGCTGCTCACCAAGGCCGGACTCGGCGACGTGCCCCGCTTCACCGTCCCCGAACTGCCCGAGTCGGCCTGGGGCGGCGGGCTGCTGCCGGCCAGCGCCGTGGCACCGCTGCGGACCTGGCTCGTCCACCGCGCCCAGGAACTCGAGGCCCGGCACCACGCCATGGCCCGTACGGCGCACGGCATCCTGGACTCGCTGAAGTCGCGGATGCCCGAGCTGGCCGGCGCCACCGCCGCGCAGTACGCCGCCGCGCTGCGGCTCACCGCCGCCGTCGACGGCGCCTACGACGGCGAGCACGCGCGCGTGAGGGGGCGGTTGCGGGCGGGCGCCGTACTCGCCGGGGACGCGCTCAAGCGCTGGCGGGCCTTCCCCCTCGACTGCTCCCCGGAAGAGCTCCTCGACTCGCTGGTGGAGAGCCTGAGCGCCCTGCTGCTGTGCGCCGTCACGGCCGCCGACGAACGCGTCGACGAGGCCTGGCGCCAGGAGCCGGCGGCGGACGCCCCCGAACTCGCCGCCCACGCCCCCGCGCCGGACAGCGCCGAGCACCGCATCGGGATGGCCGTACGGCGGTGGCGGCGCGAGCTGGAGGAGTACGCCGAGGAGGAGGTGCGCGAGCTGGACCGGAACCTCGCGCCGGACCCCGGGGTGGTCGCCGGACTGGTCGCCACCGTGCTGCTGGGCGGCCGGCGCGCGCGTGCCGCCGGGGAGCGGCTCGCCGAACGGATCGGTGCCCACGGCGCGCTGCGCCTGCGCGACCGGGGCGGCCGGCTGCTCGACGAACACGTCGACCGGGTCATGCACGCCGAACGCGAGCGCAGGCTGGCTCCGCTCGACGGCCTGGAGGTGCACCCCGAGCCACAGGCGGAGCTGATCGCCGCGCTGTCCGTACTGCAGAAGGAGAGGTGACCGGTGACCGCCGTCACTGACCAGGACCCCACCGAGCACACCGATCACACGGAGCACACCGATCACACGGAGCACACCGAGAACACGGTCGATCGCACCGGACACGGGGCGGAGGAGGCGGAGCGTGCGGGCCTGGGCCCGGAGCCTTCCGCCGGGAAGGGCGCAGCCGGAGCCGGGGCCGGAGCCGGTTCCGGGGCCGCCCGTGAGGACGAGCCCCACGCACGCGTGAAGGACGTCCGCGTGAAGGACTCGGAGGCGTCGTCCCGCCGCGGCGGGGACCCCGGCCGGGGGAACGTCGCCGGGGGCCGTGGGGACCGCGACGGCGGCCGTGGGGACCGCGAGGGCGGCCGTGGGGACCGCGACGAGGGCTCGTCCGGCGGTGCGTCCGCCGGTGCGTCCGCCGGTGCGGCCGACTCCGGTGACGGGGAGGGCGCCTGGGGCGACGGGCTGATCGCGCGGCGGGTGGACGAGAACGGCGGGGCCGAGCCGTACGCCGTCCTGCCCAGCAGGCCCCCTGCCTCCTCGGCCGCACTGATGCCGCTGGCCTACGACGGGAACCTCAGGTCACGCCTCGACGCGTTGCGCGAACTGGTGGGGCTCTCCCGGACCCGGCTCGACAGCGGCACCCTGGCCGAGGCCGGCCGGGTCCTGGACGAGGCCTCCGCGCGGCGCAGGCTCTCCGGGCAGCACACCGTCGTCGCCATCGCGGGCGCGACCGGCAGCGGCAAGTCGCAGCTCTTCAACACCCTCGCCGGGGTGACGATCTCCGAGACCGGCGTCCGCAGGCCGACCACCGCCGCGCCCATCGCGTGCAGTTGGAGCGACGGCGCGGCCAGCCTCCTCGACCGGCTCGGCATCCCCGGCCGGCTGCGCCGCCGTCCGCTCCAGCACCCGGACTCCGAGTCGCCGCTGCGCGGTCTCGTCCTGATCGACCTGCCCGACCACGACTCGGCGGCCGTGCAGCACCGCGAGCAGGTGGACCGCATCCTGGCGCTGGTCGACGCCGTCGTCTGGGTCGTCGACCCGGAGAAGTACGCCGACGCGCTGATCCACGAGCGCTATCTGCGGCCGATGGCGGGCCACGCCGAGGTCACCTTCGTCGTCCTCAACCAGGTCGACCGGCTGCCCGGCGAGGCCGCCGAGCAGGTCCTCGACGACCTGCGGCGCCTGCTGGACGAGGACGGCATCGCGCTGGGCGAGTACGGCGAACCCGGCGCGACCGTGCTCGCCCTGTCCGCGCTCACCGGGGAGGGCATCGGCGAACTGCGCGAGACCCTCGGCCAGTTCGTCGCCGAACGGCAGGCCCCGGCCCGCCGTATCGCGGCCGACGTGGACGCCGCCGCCCGGCACCTGCGTCCCGTGTACGTCACGGGACAGCGCACCGGGCTCAGCGAGGAGGCGCGGGACGAGTTCGCGGACCGGCTGGCCGACGCCGTGGGCGCCACCGCGGCGGGCGAGGCGGCCGAACGGGCCTGGCTGCGCCACGCCAACCGGGCGTGCGGGACGCCCTGGCTGCGGCTGTGGCGCTGGTACCACGACCGGCGCGACCCCGTCACGGGACGGCTGCCGTCGCGCGCCCAGGCGGACGAGGAGGCCACGGCCCGCCAGCGCGTCGAGCACGCGGTGCGTACGGTCTCGGACCGGGCGTCGGCCGGACTGCCCGCCCCGTGGGCGCAGGCGATGCGCGAGGCGGCCGTCCGCGGTGCCCAGGGGCTGCCCGAGGCCCTCGACGAACTGGCGGGGCGCACGGGGCTGCCGCCGGGCCGTCCGCCGCGGCCCGGGTGGTGGCCGGTGGCCGTGCTCGCCCAGGCGGCCATGACCCTGCTCCAGGTGGTGGGCGGTCTGTGGCTGCTCGGCCAGATCATCGGCTTCGTACCGCCGAACCTGGGCGTCCCGGTGCTGCTGATGCTGGCCGGCATCGTCGGCGGCCCGCTCATCGAGTGGAGCTGCCGTCTTGCGGCCCGCGGTCCCGCCAGACGCTACGGCCACGAGGCGGAACGGCTGCTGCGGGAGGCGGCCGCGGGGTGCGGCCGGGCCCGGGTGCTGGACCCGCTGGCGGCGGAGCTGCTGCGGTACCGCGAGGTGCGGGAGCAGTACGCGCGGGTGACGGGGGTGGGGGCCGCGACGAGGTAGGGGTGGGTGCGGCGGTGGGTCTTCGCGGGCCTGCCGCGGCGCCGCAGGGGGACACGGCAGCGGGCCTTCGAGGGCGGGGCGCGGCGAGGGGCGGCCGGGCCTGCGGGCGGGGCGCGGCGAGGCAGCCGGGCCTGCGGGCGGGGTGCGGCGAGGCCGCCGGGAATGCGGGCCGCGGACCTTCGCGTGCCGCCGGCCACTCGTACGGGTGGCGGAGTTCTCCACAGCCACCGGGCGGTCCACAGCCCCCGGCGGACCGGCCCGGCCGCGGGCAGTCTGGCCTTCGCGGCGATCGCGAGCAACGCGGTCGCCCCGGCCGCCGTACGGGAGGTGCCCGTACGGGAGGGAGGACTCGCGATGAACGAGACGATGATCTGCGCCGTGGGCAACGTGGCCACCCAGCCGGTCTTCCGGGACCTGGCGAACGGGCCGTCGGCACGCTTCCGGCTCGCGGTCACCGCGCGCTACTGGGACCGGGAGAAGAGCGCCTGGACGGACGGCCACACCAACTTCTTCACGGTGTGGGCCAACCGGCAGCTCGCCACCAACGCCTCGGCGTCACTGGCGGTGGGCGACCCCGTCGTCGTGCAGGGCAGGCTGAAGGTGCGCACCGACGTGCGCGAGGGACAGAGCCGGACCTCGGCCGACATCGACGCGGTGGCGATCGGCCACGACCTCGCCCGCGGCACCGCGGCCTTCCGGCGCACCGGCAGGACGGAGGCGTCGACCTCACCACCCCAGCCGGAACCCAACTGGGAGACCGCGGCGGCGGAGCCGGCCGGTGAACCGGCGAACGAAGCGACGAACGAAGCGGCGAACGAAGCGGCGCGCGAAGCGGCGGGACCGGCCCGCGAACAGCGACCGGAGCCCGTCGCGGTGGCGTGACAGCGACGCCCTGCCGGAACCGCCCGAAGCACGGCTTATCGACCCATGCGCCCGGAGCGAACCCAGGTGGATTTGTCGATAAGCCCTGCTCAAAGACCCTCTTGGCGATAACGATTCCGATTCGGATCACTGCTCGGGCGACGATCACCGGCAGCCCCGGACCGTCACGTCCTTAGGATGCCGAACGAGCCTTGTGTGGCTGCTGATTCTGCTGGTGGGACCGTTCCCCCACGCCAACGGGTCCTGCTCGAAGGGGAATTTGGTGTTTTCTTCGTTCGCTGTGCCGTCACTGCCCGGTCGAGGGGCGGTGCGTCTCGCCGCCGGTGCGCTGGCGTCCGCGCTCGCCGTCGCCGGTGTGGTGACCGGTGCGGCTCCGGCCGCCGCCGCCCAGGGCGATGCGGCGCGGGGCCAGGGCGGGGCGACGGCCACCATAGGCGGCCTCAAGACCCACGGCACCGCGGTCATCCACGGGGAGGACGGCGACCAGCAGGTGCAGGCCGGCCTGTTCGAGATGTCCGTCGAGGGCGGCGGCACGCTGCAGACGTACTGCGTCGACATCCAGACCCCGACGCAGAAGGACGCCAAGTACCAGGAGACTCCCTGGAGCAGCACCTCGCTCGGCACCAACAAGGACGCCGGCCGCGTCCGCTGGATCCTTCAGAACAGCTACCCGCAGGTCAACGACCTCGCCGCGCTCGCGAAGAAGGCGGGCGTCCGCGGGCTCACCGAGGACGAGGCGGCGGCCGGCACCCAGGTCGCCATCTGGCGCTACTCGGACGACACGGACGTCGAGGCCGCCGACCCGCAGGCCGAGCGGCTCGCCGACTACCTGGAGAAGCACGCCCGGAGCCTCGCCGAGCCCGCGGCGTCCCTCGCCCTGGACCCGCCGGCCGTCTCGGGCCACCCCGGTGAGCGGCTCGGCCCGGTGACGGTCCACACCAACTCCGACGGTGCGACGGTGACACCCCCGTTGGGGGCCGCCGGCAAGGACGCGGTACGGATCGTCGACAAGAAGGGCCGGCCCGTCACCGAGGTCACCGACGGCAGCCAGGTCTTCTTCGACGTGCCCGAGGACGCGGAGGCCGGCACCGCCCAGCTGTCCGTCCAGGCCTCGACGACCGTGCCGGTCGGCCGTGCCTTCGCTTCCGACAGCCGCAGCCAGACCCAGATCCTGGCCGGCTCCAGCGAGTCGACGGTCGCGGCGACGGCGACCGCCACCTGGGCCGCCGGCGGCGCGATACCCGCCCTGTCGGCGCAGGAGAACTGCGCCGAGGGCACCCTGGACATCACGGCGCTCAACAAGGGCGACGAGCCCTTCACCTTCGAAATCCTGGACACGGAGTACACCGTCGCGCCGGGTGAGACCCGGAAGGTGCCGGTCCCGCTGCCGGAGGACCGCCCCTACGACTTCACCATCCGGGGCCCGGCCGGCTTCGAACAGCGCTTCAGCGGCGTCCTCGACTGCCGCACCCAGAGCGCCGCCCTCGCCGACGCCACCCACCCCCTCAGCGAACCGGCCCCCGCCCCGGTCGTCACCCCGTCTCCCAACCCCAACCCCAACCTGGCCGAAACCGGCAGCTCCGACGCGACGCCCCTGATCGGCGGCGCCGCCATCGGCCTGGTCGTGATCGGCGGCGCGGTGCTGCTGCTCGTCCGCCGGAGGAACGAGCAGTGACGACGCGCCCCCGCGACGGAATGGCCTGATGCAGCCCCACCCGCCACCGCGGACACCGACGGCGAAGGAACTCCGTCCCGGCCGCCACTGGTACCTGACCGCGGCCGCGATCGCCGTCGTCCTGACGGTGCTGGGCGTTGTCATCGGCGTGTACCGGTTCAACAACCTGCTCGACGCCGTGGACACGGACCAGCAGTTCGCCAACGGCGACACCGTCACCCTGCGGCTCGACCCGGAGAACGAGCAGACGATCTGGGCCAAGTACCCGGGCGTCTCACCCGGCCCGGAGTGCGACATCTCCGGCCCGGGCGCCCCGCGTCTCACCGACCCGGGGGCCGACCTCTTCACCACCTACGACGAGACCTGGACCCCGGTCGGCACCACCGAGGTAACGCGAGCGGGCGACTACACGCTCACCTGCTCCTCCCGCGCCCTCTCCCGCTACGCCCTCGGCGACTCCGAAGGTCTCGTCTCCTTCGCCGTCGACCTGATACCGGCCGTCCTCCTGGCCGTCGTAGGCATCACCACGGCTGCCGTCATCACCCTGGTCACCGCCGTCCGCCGCAGAGCCCACCGCAAACACCTGCTCGCCGCACCCCCCGCCCCGCCCCACCGCTGAACACCGCCCGCTCCCGGGCCGCGCGAGGCAGGGGCCGAGGCCATCCCGCCGCAGCCCCACGGCGAAGAGAGGACCGTCGGCCCTCCCGTGATCAATCGCGGGGCCCTTGGGTTTCGTCGTACGGCCGACGACGCTCGCCGCTGGAAGTCCGCCCAGTTCGACGATCGGTCATCTCGGTGGCACGGCATCGAGCCATTCGGCGAGGGCGTGGAAGTCGGCGTCCTGGAGGCCCTTGGCCGGGTCGACCCGGTGCAGCAGTGAAGGCCCGGGGTGGGCGGCGTCGACCCAGTGGCGGTCCATGGCGCTGATCTCGTCGTCGACCCAGACGAAGGGCC
This sequence comes from Streptomyces coelicoflavus, assembly GCF_003112555.1. Taxonomy (GTDB): domain Bacteria; phylum Actinomycetota; class Actinomycetes; order Streptomycetales; family Streptomycetaceae; genus Streptomyces; species Streptomyces coelicoflavus. Next base: position 308,271 of record NZ_BEWB01000002.1, read on the forward strand.
GGCCGGCGGCCCACTCGACCATGGGGCGAGTCTTCCAGTGGAGACCGCGCGGGGTTCCTCCTGCGTCGGCGTCCGGCCACTCCAGCACCGGCAGCGTCGGCAGGCCGATGCGCGGGGCGACTACTTCGTTCGCCTCCTCCATCCAGGTCGTCGCCCACACGAGATGACAGCCCAGAGCAATGAGACGCGCCCCGGTCCCGGGGTCGAGCCGGGCCAGCAACGGGTTCCCCTGGTCGACGGTGGTCGGGGAGGCGGCAACGGCCTCCGAATCACCAGCCGACGACCCGAAAGGGATCAGTGGGCCGTCCACGTCGAGGAAGAGGAGGGGGCGCTCCGATGCGCTGGTCACGGCCGCACCGTAGCCCAGCCCCATGGGGGAGCGGCATTCTCGGTCCGAGCCGTCCCCGGGAGCTGCGAGAGTGCCCGGGGTCGAGTGACGGCGGTCGGCAGTGACCGGGGAGGCTCCGGCGGCGTCCAGGAAAGGCCAGGTCAGAGCCCCCGCAGGGAACGCGTTTCCTCCCAGCGGTGGCGGTGCGGCAAGATGGGGTGTATCTGCCCACCTGCCTGATCAAGCTGCCGGACGGTTTCTCTTGGCTGAGTACATTTACACCATGCGCAAGGCGCGCAAGGCGCACGGCGACAAGGTGATCCTTGATGACGTCACCCTGAGCTTCCTGCCCGGCGCGAAGATCGGTGTGGTCGGTCCGAACGGGGCCGGTAAGTCGACCGTTCTGAAGATCATGGCGGGGCTCGAGCAGCCCTCGAACGGGGACGCCTTCCTGTCCCCGGGCTACACCGTGGGCATCCTGCTCCAGGAGCCCCCGCTGAACGAGGAGAAGACCGTCCTGGAGAACGTCCAGGAGGGTGTCGCCGAGGTCAAGGGCAAGCTCGACCGGTTCAACGAGATCGCCGAGCAGATGGCGACCGACTACTCGGACGCGCTGCTCGAGGAGATGGGCAAGCTCCAGGAGGAGCTGGACCACGCCAACGCCTGGGACCTCGACGCCCAGCTCGAGCAGGCCATGGACGCGCTGGGCTGCCCGCCCGGCGACTGGCCCGTCGTGAACCTCTCCGGCGGCGAGAAGCGTCGGGTGGCGCTGTGCAAGCTGCTGCTCGAGGCTCCCGACCTGCTGCTGCTCGACGAGCCCACCAACCACCTCGACGCCGAGTCGGTGAACTGGCTGGAGCAGCACCTCGCCAAGTACGAGGGCACCGTCGTGGCCGTCACCCACGACCGGTACTTCCTGGACAACGTCGCCGGGTGGATCTGCGAGGTCGACCGCGGCCGCCTGCACGGCTACGAGGGCAACTACTCCAAGTACCTGGAGACCAAGGCCACCCGCCTCAAGGTCGAGGGCCAGAAGGACGCCAAGCGGCAGAAGCGCCTCAAGGACGAGCTGGACTGGGTGCGCTCCAACGCCAAGGGGCGCCAGGCCAAGTCCAAGGCCCGCCTCGCCCGGTACGAGGAGATGGCCGCCGAGGCCGACAAGATGCGGAAGCTGGACTTCGAGGAGATCCAGATCCCGCCGGGCCCGCGGCTCGGCAACGTCGTCGTCGAGGTGAACAACCTCAGCAAGGCCTTCGGCGAGAAGGTGCTGATCGACGATCTCTCGTTCACGCTGCCCCGGAACGGGATCGTCGGGGTCATCGGGCCGAACGGCGCCGGCAAGACCACCCTGTTCAAGATGATCCAGGGCTTCGAGGAGCCGGACTCCGGCACCATCAAGGTCGGCGACACCGTCAAGATCTCCTACGTCGACCAGAGCCGCGAGCACATCGACCCGAAGAAGACCCTGTGGGCCGTCGTCTCCGACGAGCTGGACTACATCAACGTGGGGCAGGTGGAGATGCCGTCGCGCGCGTACGTCTCCGCCTTCGGGTTCAAGGGGCCGGACCAGCAGAAGGCCGCCGGTGTGCTCTCCGGCGGTGAGCGCAACCGCCTGAACCTCGCGCTCACCCTCAAGCAGGGCGGCAACCTGCTGCTCCTCGACGAGCCGACCAACGACCTCGACGTCGAGACCCTGAGCAGCCTCGAGAACGCGCTGCTCGAGTTCCCCGGCTGTGCCGTGGTCGTCTCCCACGACCGCTGGTTCCTGGACCGAGTGGCCACCCACATCCTCGCCTACGAGGGCGAGTCCAAGTGGTTCTGGTTCGAGGGCAACTTCGAGTCCTACGAGAAGAACAAGGTCGAGCGGCTCGGCGCCGACGCCGCCCGTCCGCACCGCGCCACCTACAAGAAGCTGACCCGGGGCTGATCTTGCGGCACATCTACCGCTGCCCACTGCGCTGGGCGGACATGGACGCGTACGGCCACGTCAACAACGTGGTCTTCCTCCGCTACCTGGAGGAGGCACGCATCGACTTCCTGTTCCGCCCGGAGAAGGACTTCAAGCAGGGGTCCGTGGTGGCACGCCATGAGATCGACTACAAGCGGCAGCTCGTCCACCGGCACCACCCGGTCGACGTCGAGCTGTGGGTCACCGAGATCAGGGCCGCTTCGTTCACGCTCACCTACGAGGTTAAGGACGAGGACGTCGTCTACGTCCGGGCCTCCACGGTGATCGTGCCGTTCGACTTCGAGCGGCAGCGGCCCCGGCGGATCACCGCCGAGGAGCGGGAGTTCCTCCAGGAGTACACGGACGCCAAGGAGGAGGCCGTCGCCGCATGACGGTGCTCCATCTCGCCGACGAGGGGGAGGCCGCGGATCTCGCGGCCTTCCTCTCCCGGCTGCTCCACTACGACCGTTCGGCCGCGGTGCGCCTCCAGGCGGCCGGCACGGCCCTCGCCGTCTTCGGCCGGCCGCCCTCCTTCGAGGTGCTGGCCGTGCGCGCGGTACGGCTGGCCAAGCCCTACGAGAGCGGGCTCGACGTCACGCTGGACGTGACCGTGTCCGCCGGTGAACTGCTGGAGAGTGTGGACGAGCGGGCGGCGACGTCCGGCGTGCCCGGTGCGGTGACCGGGCCTCCGTGGGCCGGGGTGCTGCCCCCGCGCGGGGGCTGGCGGGCCGAGACGGGGCTGCCCGCCCCGGACGCCCTGCGCGCCCTGGTCGCCGCCGCGGTGGCGGAGTTCCGGGCGCGGACCGAGGAACTGGCCGCCGAGGACCGTACGCGGGCCGAACTCGACCGCATCGGGCGGGACATCTGGTCCCGGACGGTCGGGGAGACCGGGCTGCCGGTGCGGGCCGTGCACGCGGCCCAGTCGCTCGGGTTCCTGCGGACGTCCGGAGCGCCGGGTTCCGGTGCCGGCGCGCCGACGCTGTTCTCCTCCGGTGCGTGGCTGCGGCTGCGCACGCCCTTCGGGTCCGTCGCGCTGCGGCGCGCGGGCACGGGGGCACTCGGCATCAGCGTGCGCTGAATCAACCTCGCAGGGCTCCCCGGCCCCCGTCGGGCCCCGGTCTCAGTGGTGCGGCTCGCTGTCGTCCGGGCGGACGGCGATGTGGTCGCTCTCCAGCTCCAGGGCGACGCGGTCGCGCATGCCGAGGGCCGCAGTGTAGTCGGCGGGCAGCTGAAGCCGGCCGGCGCGGTCGAGCATGGCGTACTCGCGGGCCACCACCGTCTCGTGGCCGGTCTCGGCGTCCACCTCGCTGCGCCGCAGCACCTCCGTCGAGGTACGGCCGTCGCGGATGGCGACCGTGCGGCGGACCTCGCCCGCCACGGCCTGGTCGTGGGTGACGATGACGACCGTGGTGCCCAGCTGCTCGTTCGCCGTGCGGAAGGCGGCGAAGATCTGTTCCGCGGTGTGCGAGTCCAGCTCGCCCGTGGGTTCGTCGGCGAGCAGGACCGACGGGGCGCCCGCGAGGGCCACGGCGATGGCGACCCGCTGCTGCTGCCCACCGGACATCTGCCGCGGGCGGCGGTCGCGGCAGTCGGCGACGCCCATCAGGCCGAGCAGCTCCAGCGCGCGTGCCGTGCGCGCCGCCCGGCGCCCGCCGGTGCCGGCCAACTGCATGGGCAGGGCCGTGTTCTGCGCGGCCGTCAGGTACGGCATGAGGTTCCGGGACGTCTGCTGCCACACGAAGCCGACCACCGCGCGGCGGTAGGCCAGGCGGTCCCTCGCCGTCATCGCCAGCAGGTCGCGCCCCGCCACCCGGGCCGCCCCGGCGGTCGGCGTGTCCAGGCCGGCCAGGATGTTCATCAGCGTGGACTTGCCGCTGCCCGAGGCGCCGACCAGCGCCATCAGCTCGCCCTCGCGGACCAGCAGGTCGAGCCCCTGCAGGGCCTGCACCTCCACCCCGTCCGTGCTGAAGATCCGGACCAGGCGGTCGCAGGTGATCAGCGCGTCGTGCCCGTAGGCGGGCCGGTCACGGGACGCGCTGGCACGGTCGGACAGGTCGGCGAGGGTGGGGTCGGCGAGCGTGGGGTCGGTCGTCATCGGGTCTCCTCCAGGTCCGCGTCCGCGGTACGCCGTGTCTCCGGTCGCGCCTTCATCTCGCGTCACCCGCCCGCAACTCCGCCACCGCCCCGCGCCGGCCCGACCACCACGCCTGCAGTGCCGCCACCCCCACCGCCAGCACCAGCACCGCCACCGCGGGGACGGCCAGCGACCACGGGTCGGTGCGCAGTTCCGCGCGGCCCACCGGGGAGGCCGTCGTCGACATCGCGATCGTCGTCAGGTCGATGCCGGGGGAGAGGAGCCGTACGGCCGCCCAGCCGGTCAGGACGCCGCCCAGCGCGGCGGGCAGGGCCTGCGGGAGGGATTCCAGGACGAGCAGGCGGCGGCCCTGGGCACGGGTGAGGCCCATGGTGCGCAGCCGGGCGAGGAGGGCGGCGCGTTCGGGCGCGGTGCTCGCCAGGGACAGCAGCAGGGCCAGGGCGGCGTAGCCGGCGCCGGCGGCCACGGCGGCCGTGTAGACGCGCTCCGCACCGGACTGAAGCGGCGAGTCCACGTAGCTGTCGCGCTCCTCGGACCTCAGGTGGACGGCGCCGGCGTCGCCCGCCGCGCGGCGCAGCGCGCCCGCGTCCAGGTCGTCGCCGGTCAGCAGCAGCACGTTCGGCGGGGCGGCCCCGGCGGGCAGCCCGGCCCGGTCCACCACGAGGAAGTCGTCGCCGTACACGGCCGGGGTGCGGTCCCGCACCAGCACGATCCGCAGCGTGGCGACGCCCCCGTCGGCCAGCCGCAGCCGGAAGGCGCGGTCGCCGAACCGTTCGGCGACCGCCGGGGAGGCCAGCGCCGGCAGTACGGCGTTCCCGGAGTCGCCCCCGGCGCCGTCCGGCCGCGTCAGCCGCCCCGCGGGGAACGCGCCGAGGCCCGTCCGTCCGGCCAGGGCCGCGTAGGCGCCGGGTGCCACGCCCGCGAGCGGGAGCGACTGGCCGTCGTCGGGCGTCTTGGCCAGGTAGTCGACGCCGGCCTCGGTGACCTCACGCACCCCAGGCGCCTCCCCCAGACGGGCGGACAGGCCGGAGGGCAGTGCCTCGACCGCCTCCACCCGCGCGTCGGCGCCCACGGCGAGCAGTGCCGCCCGGTCGCGGGCGTCGGCCACGCCGCCGAGCACCGAGCCGCCGAACGCCGCGACGGTGAACGCGGTCAGCAGCGCGAGGAGGGGCAGCACGGTGGAGGCGGAGGTACGGCCCGCCCGGGCCAGCGCGAGCGGACCGACCGCGCCGCGCAGCCGCCGGGCCGGGCGGGCCAGCCCGCGCAGCGGCAGCGGGTACACGCGCACCAGCACCAGCGCGGCGATCACCCCGACCAGGACCGGTGCCATCGCCACCGGGCCGCCGGCGCCGTCCGTCGCGCCGCGCCGGCGCAAGACCTCGACCGCGCCGAGGGCGAGGACCACGACCGTCAGTTCGGCGACCGTCCGGCGCCGGGAGGCGCGGGGCGACGCCGCGTCCCGCCGGTCGTCGTGGACGCGTACCCGGTGGTGCGCGGCGGCGGCCCGCAGCGGCAGCGCGAGGCAGGCCACGGCGGTGACCGCGACGGCGGCCCACAGCGCGGGCAGCAGCCGGGCGCCGGGCAGCGCGAGCAGCGCCACGCCGAGGCCGAGCGCTCCCGCGGGCACCGCCACGACCGCCGTCTCCGCCAGCAGCCGCCCCGCCAGGCCCCGTACGGAGGCACCGCGGGCCCGCAGCAGGGCCAGTTCGGCGCGGCGCCGGTCACCGGCCAGGCCGCCCGCCATCAGCAGGACCACGGCGGCGACCGTGCCCGCGCCCGACGCGGCGACGGCGACCAGCGGGCCGATGTCGCCGCGCAGCCGCCCGTACGTGGTGAGGACGTCGTCGAGGCCGGTCGTGGCGTCCGCCAGCGGGCTGACCGTCGCGTGCAGTCGCTGGAGTCCGGGCCCGGACTCCAGGGCGGCCACGGCCGAGGCCAGCCCGTCGAGGTCGCGGCCGTGCAGCGCGTCCGGGTCGGGCGCGAGGTGCCAGTAGCGGATCACGGGGGCCGAGCCGAGGAGCGCGGGCGCAGCCTCGGGGGCGAGCAGCAGACCGCCGACCCAGTAGGTGGGCGCGGGGGCGCCGGGCGGCCCCGGTGCGCGGCGCAGGGAGGGCGAGCGCAGGACGGGGTCGACGGACCAGTAGGCGCCGTCGGGCCGCTCGGGCACGACGATGCCGGTGACGCGGACGGTCAGCTCGCGGTGTCCGGGCAGGCGGACGACCGAGCCCGCCCTCATGTGCAGCGTGCGGGCCGTCTCCTCGGTCACCGCGGCCTCCAGCTCGGTGGTCGAGGCGCCGGCCCGACCGCCGGCGACCCGCGGCAGCCGGCCGGAGCGCAGCCGGGCGTGGTCGCCGAGCCCCTGCGGTGCGGCGAGGACCATCTCCGCGGGCAGCCCGTCGGGCCGGGGCAGCCACTCCTCGGGCGAGGGCAGGCTGTCGGTGGCGCGGACGCCGTAGGACGACTGCTCCTCGTCGACGACGAGCGGGCGCTCCACGGCGTCGAGCACGGAGCGGTGGCCGTCGGCGAGGGGCCGGGGCCGGAGGCTGTCCTCCGCGGCCGCGACATCCAGCCCGGGGGCGGGAGCGGCGGACACCAGGACGCCGGTCACGTCGGCCGGGGCCCGCTCCACGGCCTGGCGCAGACCGGCGTCCGTGTACCGGTCCAGCGCTCTGGGGAACGCGGCGGCCAGGCACGCGGTCAACGCCACCAGCACGGCCAGCGCGACGGCGGCGCCGGGCGCGGCCCGCAGCCGGGTACGGACCCAGGGGGCGGTCACGGGGGTCACCGGGCGGCACCTCCGTGTTCGGCGCGGGGGACCGCGGTCCCGGTGGGGGGAGGCGGGGGCGCGGGTGTGACCGGGTGCGGGGCGGTTGCCGGGAGGGCGGTCCGCGGGTGGGTGCGCATCCGGGGGGCGGTCGCGGGGTTCACCGGGCGGTACCTCCCTGCTCCTTCAAGGTCACCGTCGTGTCCGTGCGGCGCAGGGCCAGGGCGGCCGTGACCAGGAGCGGGACGACGGCCATGCCGGCCAGCAGCAGGGCGATCCGGCCGGGAGGCAGGGTCACGTGCACGTCCGGCACGGGACGGGTGGCCTGCGGGGTCAGTACGGTCAGCGGGATCACCGCCCGGGTCAGGGCCGCGCCCAGGGCGGCGCCGGTCAGCAGCGCCAGGCCGGTCAGCACGCCCTGCTCGACGGCGACCGTGCGGGCCAGCCGGCGGCGCGAGGCGCCCAGGGCGCGCAGTACGGAGAACTCCCGGCCCCGCTCGCGCAGCGACCCCGCCGCGCTCACCGCGAAGCCGACCGATGCCAGCGCCGCCGCCACCAGGGTCGCCGCGGCGAACGCCGCCCCGGGACCGGCGCCGAACGGGTCGTCGCGCAGCCGCTCGGCGACCTCGTCGCGGACCAGGACCTGGGCGGGTGCCGTGTCCGGGAACGCCCGCAGTCCCGCCGCCGCCTCCCCGGTCCTCCCCGGCCCGGTCCCCAGCCACCACTCGGTCGGCTCGACGGCGGCGCCGTACTCGGCCTGAAGATGCCGGTTCAGCGCCGGCAGGTCGACCAGCAGGGCGCCGCCGAACCGCGCCGAGGGGGTGGTGTCGGGTCCGGTGCCGGGCAGCTCGCGCACGGAGCGCACGATCCGCACCGGGACGTCGTGGCCGCCGATCGGCACCGTGACGCGCTGTCCGGTGCGGGCGCCCGCGGAGTCGAGGAAGCGGTCGCCGGCCACGGCGGTCACCTCGGCCGGCTCGGGCTGCGCGACCCGCAGCCGCACGGTCAACGTGGTGATCTGCGAGCCGTCGGACAGACCCGTGGAGTACGCGACGGCGGGCGGACCGGAATCGAGCAGGCGCGGCTCGGGCGGGGCACCGTCCGGGCCCGGCACGGCCGGCGCCGGGGACAGCTCCGACCCGGCCGTCCAGGTTCCGGGCAGCGGCACCGGCCGTACGGCCCCGTCGGCGGCCCTGGCCGTCAGCCGCCGTACGGTCAGACGGTGTTCCTCGTTCCGGTCCTCCGGCTGGACCACCGTGAACTCGACGCCGGTCAGCGTGAGCGGTCCGGCGGGGGCGTCCAGGCCGAGGGTGTGCTCCCGGCCGTCGGCGGCCAGCGCACCGGCCCCGAGCCGGTACGGGGTGCCCCAGCGGTCCTCGACGGTGACCGTCACGTCCGCCGAGCGGGAGCCTGCGGAGGGCGAGCCGTCGGAGGGCGAGCCGTCGGAGGGCGAGCCGTCGGAGGGCGAGTTGTCGGAGGGCGAGTTGTCGGAGGGTGAGCCGTCTGAGGGTGGGGCGGCGGATGGCGCACCCGGCCCCGGTACGGCCAGGGTCGCCGTCAGCGCCAGCCGGGCCGTGCCCGCCGGGATCCTCGCGCCGTTCGACGGCCGCGAGGGTGCCATCCCGGACAGCAGCCCGTGCGGCGACCGGTCGGCCAGGTCCGGCCGCAGCAGCATCGTGTCCGCCGCGTGCGCGGTGTCCAGCGCGAGGAACGTCGCCGTCCGGTCGCCGGAGAGCGGAACCTCGGACCGCGCCGCGGGAGCGACCTGCCGTACGCCCGCGACACCCGCGATCCGGTCGGTGCGGTCCGGGCCCGCCGTGCCGGAGGCCAGCACCCGGATCGGCGCGCCCGTGCGGAAGTCGGCCTGGTCGTCCTGCGACCGGGACCACGAGGCGCCCTGCCCGATCGCCATCGTGCCCAGCGCCGCGGCGAGCACCAGCAGCAGCACCGGACCCGCCCCGCGCGCCGGACGCCGGCTCAGCTGCCAGCCGGCCAGCGCCGCCGCCAGCCCGCGCCCGCTCGCCGCCCGGCGCTCCGCGAGCCGCGCCACCGGCGGCAGCAGCCGCAGCGCCAGCACCGTCCCGGCCAGCAGCGCCAGCGTGGGCGTCGCCACGAACAGCGGATCCACCCCCAGGGCGCCCGTGCCGTCGGCGTCGTCCGTCCCGGCGGCGGAGGTCTGCCGGTCCAGCTGCCAGTAGGCGGTGCCGGCGAGCACCAGCAGACCCACGTCCGCGCCGGCCCGCAGCAGGCCCGGCAGCGCCCGGGACCGGCCGCCGCCGTCCCCCGGCGCCAGGGTCAGCGCCGGCAGCGTCACGGCCAGGGTGCACCCGAGGGCCGCCACCGCCGCCACCAGCCACACGGTGCCGCTGCCGCCGGCCGCCGCTTCCCGCCCGAGCCCGGTCCGGGACAGCGCCCCCTGCCCGGCCATCAAGCGGATCAGCGGCCCGGCCAGCAGCGGCGCGCAGACCAGCGCGGGCACGGCGAGCAGCAGCGCCTCCAGCGCGGATCCCGCCGCCAGCCGGGCCCGGGAGGCGCCGCGCGCCCGCAGCAGGCGCAGTTCGCCCGCCCGCTCCACGCTCAGCAGCCGCGCCACCAGCAGCAGCGCTCCGGCCGCCAGCACGACGAGCTGCGCCGCGATGACGAGGAGGGTGGAACGGGAGACCTCCAGCGAACGGTCGAGACGGTCCAGGACCGCGGGCAGCTCGGTCGTCGCCGCGGTGGTGCCGCTGAGCACCGGCTGCTCGCGCAGCCACGCCGTGCCACCCCGGGCCGCCTCCCCCAGGGCCCGGGTCCGTCCGGTGGTCAACGACGCGTAGTCCGCCCGCACCAGCCACCCGGACGACCCCGCGCTGACCCGGCCGCCGCTCAGCACACCGGGCGGCGCGAGCAGCGGCCCGTACGTCGTGAAGCCGCCCTGCTCGACGCCGCGCCCGGCCAGGTCGTCGAGGCGCCAGTACGGCGACCCGGTGTCGACCGGCCGGTACAGGCCGATCACCACGACGGGGACGGCCGGGCCGTCGAGCCGGTCGGTGAGCGTGAGCCGGTCGCCCGTACCGACGCCGACGCGCTCGGCGGCGGCCACGGGCACCGCCACCTCGACCGGGCCGCCCGCGGCCCCCGCCACGGGCATCCGCCCCTCCTCGACCCGCACCTGCGTCGGGTCGAGCGCCGCGAAGAACGTCAGATCGGGGTCGCCGGACCGCTCCGTCGGCGGCCGCAGGGAGGCGGGCAGCGCGTACGGGCCCGAGCGCACCAGGGTCCGCACCGTGAGCGGCAGCCCGTCGAAGGCCGTCGCGGCACCCTTGCGCACGGTGGCGTCGGCGGCCGGCCACTGTCCGGCCGGTACGTCCGCCTTCACGACCAGCGCGGTGTCGGCCCCGGTGCGCGCGTCGGCGAGGGAGTGCCGCAGGGCCGCGTCGCCGACGGTGCCCGAGTAGGCGGTCAGGGTGGCGAGGACCGTCGTGGTCAGCAGGACGGTGAGCAGGGCCGCGGCCAGCAGCAGGCGGTGCGCCCGCGCGCGCAGCAGCACGAACGCCGTGAGCCCCCCGAACCCCGCCACCCGGCCCCCCGCCGCTGTCGTCCAGACCTCGCCGGGATGCTGTCAGAGGTGGGGGCGCCGAAGTAAGCGCTCGGAACCGGGACTTGACCGGATCGTGACCGGAATCCGGTGGCGACTGACCGGAATGTGTCCGTCAGTCCGTCAACCCGTCAGCCGGGGGTGTTGATCATCGAGGCCGCCGCGTACGTCAGGTACTTCCACAGCGTCTGCTCGTGCTCCTCGGACAGCCCCAGCTCGTCGAGCGCGACCCGCATGTGCTTCAGCCAGGCGTCGTGTGCGGCCCGGTCGACGACGAAGGGGGCGTGCCGCATCCGCAGCCGCGGGTGGCCCCGGTTGTCGCTGTACGTCGTCGGGCCGCCCCAGTACTGCATCAGGAACAGCGCGAAACGGTCCTCGGCCGGACCCAGGTCCTCCTCGGGGTACATCGGCCGCAGGATCGGGTCCCCGGCGACTCCCTCGTAGAAGCGGTGGACGAGCCGGCGGAAGGTCTCCTCCCCGCCGACCTGCTCGTAGAAGGTCTGCTCCTGAAGCGTGCCGCGCCGAATCTCATTCACGCCGTCCATGGTCTCAGACCCGGGGGCATAGGACTCAAGACCTAGGACCGGCCCGGGACCCCGCCCCGGGACCCTGCCCGCGGCCCGCCCGGCCCGTACTGTGGAGGCATGGGCGGGTACGAGGACCTGGACAGCCTCGCCGCCTCCGCGCGGGCGGAGCTGGTGCGGGAGATCGAGCTGAGCGGCGCCTGGGAGGCCGACCCGGTGTGGCGGGAGGCCTTCCGGACGGTGCCGCGCCACCTCTTCGTGCCGTACTACTACGTCGGCGTCCGGGGCGGCTACGAACGCCGGTGGGGCGAGGACCCCGACCCCGGCGCCCGTGAGCGCTGGGTGCGCGGCGCGTACGCGGACGCCCCGCTGGCGACGCGGATGCGCGACGGCGAACTGCTCTCCTCCAGCAGCCAGCCCTCGCTGATGGCGATGATGCTGGTGGAGCTGGACGTGCGCGACGGCGACCGGGTCCTGGAGATCGGCGCCGGCACCGGCTACAACGCCGCCCTGCTGGCCCACCGCCTCGGCGATGACGCCCTGGTCACCACCGTCGACCTGGACGCCGACATCACGGAGTCGGCCCGCCGGCACCTGGAAGCCGCCGGGTACCACCCGGCCGTCGTCACGGGCGACGGAGCGCGCGGCGTCCCCGAACGCGCCCCCTACGACCGGATCCTCGCCACCTGCGCGCTGCCCTCGGTGCCACGCGCGTGGATCGCCCAGTGCCGCCCCGGCGGGCGGATCCTGACCCCGCTCGCCACCGGGCTCGTCGTCCTCACCGTCCGCGACGCCGGGCACGCGGAGGGGCGGTTCCTGCACACGCCCGCGTACTTCGTGCCGCTGCGCGGCGCGGACCGCGCCGAGCCCGAGACGCCGGGCCTGGGCGGCGTACCGCGCCGGGCCCGGGAGGACGACCTGTTCCGCTTCCTGCTGGCGCTGAGCCGGGGCGGGCTCGACCCGCAGGAGGCGTACGCGCTGTGGGACCGCGAGGACGCCCCGCGCCGCGAGCGCTACGGCATCACCGTCAGCGGCGAACGGGCCTGGGCGTGGCTAGACGACCCAGAGGGGCCGTACGCCTGGCCGTTCGCCTGACGCAGGCCCCTCCCGGGGGCACCCTCGTGCCTATCCCCGGCGGATCGTGATCGTCGTCCAGGCGCCGACGTGCACCCGGTCGCCGTCCTGGAGCGGCACCGGCACGAAGGGCTGGATCGGCTCCTCGCCGCCGTTGACCGTCGTACCGTTCGTCGAGTTCTGGTCGACGACCGCCCAGTTGCCGTCCTGCTGCTGCACCAGCACCGCGTGCTGGTGCGAGACGCCCGGGTCCTCCGGCGGCACGGCCAGATCGATGTCCGGGGTGTCGCCGGTGGAGTGCCGGCGGCGGCCGATGGTGATCTGGTTGCCGGTGAGCGTGCGCTGCTGCTCGGGCGAGTACGCGGGCAGGTTCAGGCCCGCGGCCTCGGGGCCGGAGCGCTGCATCATCGCCATGAAGTAGTCGCGGTCCGGGCCGATCGTCGCCGACCAGGTCGTGGGCTGCTGGGGCCGCTGCGGCTGCTGCGGGAAGCCCTGGCCGGGGCCGGGCGGCGCCTGGGTGGCGCCGGGCTGCGGGTAGCCGTAGCCGCCGCCCTGGGCCGGACCCGGGCCGTTCGGGCCGCCGGGACCTCCCGGGCCGCCCGGACCGCCGGACGTCGGCGGGGAGAGCACCCAGTCGTCGTCACCGCCGCCGAAGGACGGGCCGCCCTGCTGCGGACGGTTGGTCTCCTGCGGGAAGGCGGGCGGGGCCGGCGGGCCGGACTGGAACCCCTGCGGGCCGCCACCCGGGCCGCCAGGGCCACCTGCGCCACCGGGCGGGGGCGGGACGGGCCCGGGCGGAGGCGGGACCGGACGCGACGGATCGGTACCGAAACCGGGCGGGGACGGGGGACCGGACGGGCCGTTCGGGCCACCCGGTCCGCCGGGACCGCCGGGACCGCCCGGACCACCGGGGCCGCCCGGACCGTTGGGGCCACCGGGGCCACCGAAACCGCCCGGGCCACCGGGACCGTTGGGGCCACCGAAACCACTGGGGCCGTTGGGACCACCAGGGCCACCAGGGCCACCAGGGCCAGCAGGACCACCAGGACCGCCGGGCCCCTCAGGACCACCGGGCCCGCCGAAACCGCCCGGGCCGTTGGGCCTGTCGGGGTTGCCGTAGCCGCCGGGCCCACCGGGACCGCCAGGCCTGTCGGCACCGCCGGGCCCACCCGGCCCACCGGGACCGCCGGGGCCGAAGGGACCACCGGGGCCGCCGGGTCCGCCCGCCGGACCCCCGGGGGCACCGGGGCCGCCCGGGCCACCGCGTCCCGACGGGTCGGCGCCGAAGGGCGGCGGGCCCGGGGGAATCGGTTCGGCGGGGCGGTTCACCTGGGACGGGCGGGAGCCCTGGTAGTCGTAGGCGTCACCGCCGCCGTAGGACGGGCCCGCCGAGGGGCCGCCCGGCGGCTGCCCGAAGTGCGGCGCCGGCGGGCGCGGGGCGGCCGGGGTGTACGAGGTGGCGGTGTTGGTCAGGAAGTTCCACCGGCACTCCTCGCAGAACGGCGCACCGCCCTCACGCGGCGTGCGGCACTGCGGGCACAGCTGCGGCTCGCCGCCGGGACCACCCGGACCACCGCCGGGACCACCCGGACCACCACCGGGGCCACCCGGACCGGCCGGCGGCGGGAAGCCGTAGCCGCCGCCCGGGGGCGGTGGCGGCGGAGGGGGCGGCACGGCACCGGCCATGCGGTGACCGCAGACCTCGCACCAGTCGTCGGAACCCGACTGGTGTCCGTTCGGGCAGGTCGGCATGTCGGGGCTTCCCTCTCTAGCGGGCGTCTCGCGCGGTTGTTGTGCGTCACTTCTTTACACGAACAGTCTTTGTCGACCGGGTCTCGAGAGTCATCTCGTCGGCCTCCTCGACCTTCGCTTTCAGTCGCACAGTACCTGCCGCCGCGTCCACCACGTCCACCACCTTGGCGAGCAGTTTCGCCGTATCGGCGTTTCCGGAAGCCCCGGCGAGCTGAACCGCGCGGCCCAGTTTGGCCGTTGCTCCGTCGATGTCTCCCGCTTTGCGCAGATCCAGCCCTTGCTGGATGGCTTGTGCCAGTTCGGCCTGCCCGGTGTAGTGGGCGACTTGGGGGTTGATCGACGTGGAGGCGGCCATGTCGTCCGTCCACACGGCCCGTACGAGACCCTGCGCGCCGAGGTTCTGGACGCTCCCGTCGGGCTCCGGGATGACCAGGGAGACGCGGGCGGCGAGCATCTCCTGGCCGAGGCCCGCGGCCGGTACCTCCACGCAGACGTGGTAGTCACGGGACTCGTCGCCCCAGGAACCGGTGGGGTAGTCGCCGGCCCGCGGTCCGGCCTCGGCGCGGCGGCCGGTCAGCTCCTCGACCGTCGGCGCGACCTGCTTGACGAACCTGACCGTGGTGCCGACCGGGGTCCACAGGCGCAGCGCCACGTCCGCGACCTCCTTGCCCATGGCCGTCTCCATCATCCGCGTGAAGTCGGCGGCCAGGCCCGCCGGATCGGCGACGATGTCGGCGGTGCCGAGCAGGGCGGAGGCGATCCCTGTGACTTCTTTCACTTCCCAGTCGGTGCCCACGCCACGGGCGTCGCAGGTGAAACGTCCGGCGCAGGCGTCGAGCGCGGCCCTGAGGTCCTCGGGCGACTCGTGCTCGTTGCGGCCGTCGGTGAGCAGGATGCCGTGCCGGATGGCGACGTCCGCGGTGGACAGCAGCCGGTCGGCCAGCCGCAGCCAGGTGCCGATGGCGGTGCCGCCGCCCGCGCTCAGCCGGCGCAGCGCCTGCTTGGCCTGTTCCCGGGTGGTGGCGTCGGCGACCGCTAGCCGCCCGCCGCCCGGGTAGACCTCCTTGGCCACGTGGGTGCCGGCCACGACCGTGAAGTGGACGCCGTCGCGCAGGGTGTCGATCGCGGCGGACGTGGCGTCGCGGGCGTTGCGCATCTTGGTCGGCGGGTAGTCCATCGAGCCCGAGCAGTCGACCAGCAGCGCCACCGCGGCGGACGGGCCCTGGCCGGGCGAGTACAGGTGGGGCGCGGCGACCGCGCTCCCGATCGTGCCGCCGCCCGTCGCGGTGACCGTCACGATGGCGTTGACCTCACGGCCGCCGTCGGGCAGGTACTCGTTCTGGTAGACGTCCACCGCGAACTGCGGCACGTTCGACTTCGAGAAATTGGCCATGCCGGATCGCATCCCCCTCTACGTCCCCCGATGGCGGGGTCCTGGCTCGTCGGCGCGGACCGCCCCCTGCGGTCCGCGAGGCCGCCCCGACCCGTACCCGTGCGGGGGCCTCAGGCCGATCCTGCCCCCTGCGGCGGGGCCGGGAACGGGAGGAGGGCCACTGTTACGTTGTCGTGGCCCCCGCCGTCCAGGGCGTGGCCCACCAGAACGCGGGCGCCGTGCAGCGGGCGGGCGGCGGCGTCCGGGGGCACGGCGTCGGCCATCTCCTCGGCGGACTCCGCGTAGTTCCACAGGCCGTCCGTGCAGACCACGACCAGGCCGGGACGGTCCGGCTTGAACGACGCGGTGTGCGGCTCCAGTTCGTAGGCGTCGGCGCCCAGCCAGCCGGTGATCGCGTGGGCGCGCTCGTCGGCGTAGGCCTCGGCCTCGTTCATCAGGCCCGCCGCGACCATCTGCGCGGCCCACGAGTCGTCCTCGGTGAGCCGGGCGGGCGGGGTGGAGCGGTCGGCGGGCACCCAGTAGACGCGGCTGTCGCCGACCCAGCCGACGACCAGCAGACCGGCGGTCACCACGGCGCCGACCAGGGTGCAGGCGGGCGCGTTCTGGTGCGGGGCCTGCTCGCGGGCGGTGGCGGGCTCGTCGGCCAGCGCGTTGACGGCGTGCGAGGCGGCGAGGATGGCGTCGTGCATGGCCTGCTGCGGGTGCGTGCCGCGCGGCAGGGCGCCCAGCAGCGACTCGCCGGCCGCCCGGGACGCGGCGAGGGAGGCGTCGTCGGGGCGGGTCGCCGAGGACACGCCGTCGCAGACGATCGCCACCGAGGCGGGGGCGCCGTCGGGCAGCGCGGTGCAGCCCACCGAGAACGCGTCCTCGTTGCGGTGGTGGCGCAGGCCCCGGTCGCTGACGGCGGCGATCGGACCCGACTCCTGCTCCATGTGGTCGCGTTCGCGGGGCTGGGCGTGCCCGCAGTTCTCGCAGTAGCCGTCGTCGTCGACCCGGCCCGCGCGGCAGGCGACGCACACCTTCGTGACGGCGGCGGGCTCGGCGTGCGCGGCCGGAGCCGGTGCGGCGGCGTCCTGTGCGGCGGCGTCGCGTTCGGTGGTCAGCCGAGGGTCGGGGGCCTGAAGGGGGTACTCGTCGGGCTCGTCCGGCCGGTCGAACCGTACGCCGGGCGCGGCGGACTCCGGAGCCCCGGGAGGCGCCTCCGGCGGTGGCGGCGGCAGCGGGGAGCCGCCCGAGTCGGTGCCCGGCAGTTCGGCCGCCGCGTGCACCGGGGCGGGCCGGCCGTGGCCGTCCGAGTCCCGGGCCACCGGCCAGTCCACGCCGTCCGGTGCGGGCACCGCGCCGTTGACGGCGAGGGTGGGGCTGTCCGCGGGCCGCGCGGGCACCACGGACAGGTCGTATCCGCACGCACCGCAGAAACGGTCACCCGGCTCGAGGGGTTCCTCGCAGCTCGGGCACTTCGGCACAGCGGCCTGCTGGGGCATCTGCGACATCAACTACACCCACGTCCGGGGGCGGTAACGATTGGCACGTTCCACCAGGTCGATCCTTTCCTCGCCGCCCCGCGCCAGCCGCGCCAGCGTGCGGTACGAACGCTCCAGGCCGAAACGCAGGCCGCGTTCGTCCAGGCCGCTGCCGAGCAGCGTCCGTCCCCCGGCGGCGGGAGGGACGGAACCCCGACCTCCGGAGAGTACCCAGTCCAGCGCGCAGCCGAGGACCTCGGCCGACAGCTGCTCGCGCCGCGCCGGATCCAGACCGTACACGTCCAGTGCCTCGACCTGCCGCGCGGCGGCGAGCAGGTCGTCCAGGAACCCCAGGTCGCCCGCGGCCGCGGTGCGCTGCCGCAGCCGCGCCCGTACGGCCGCCACCCGCGCTCCGGTGCAGTGCACGGACGTCTCCGGCACCGATTCCAACGTCCGTACGGCACCGGCCCGGTCGCCGCCGGCCAGCTGGACCCGGGCCAGCCCGAACGCCGCGCTGACGTGGCTCGGGTCGGAGGCCCACACCAGCCGGTAGTACTCGGCGGCGTTGTCCAACTGCCCCAGCACCTCGGCGCACAGGGCGAGTGCCAGCTTGGGCGCGATCTCGCCGGGGAAGGCGTCGTAGACCGCGTCGAAGGCCAGCGCGGCGTCCTCGTGGGCGCCGGTCACCAGAGCGGCGAGGCCGCGGTACCAGACCACCCGCCAGTCGTCGGGGCGTTCGCCCTCCAGGTCGCCCAGGACCTCCAGCGCGCCGGGCGCGTCGCCGTTCTCCAGCAGGGCCCGGATCTGCCGCAGCCGCGTCTCGGCCGACGGCGCCGGCGCGGCGGCCAGCGCGGTCAGCAGCTCGGCCGGTGCGGACGCCATCAGGCCCGCCAGGAAGCCCGCGTTGGGGTCGCCGGCGTCGACCCGGGGGACCGGCAGCGCGAGCGTGGCGGTGGGCGCGTCGGCCGCCTTGACCAGGCCCGAGACCCCGGCGTCGAGACCGCCGACCGTGCTCACGGCCCCCGGCAGCGACGCGCTCGCGCCGCCCGGCGCACCCGTCGTCGTGGCCGGCGTGGCCACCGCGCCCGCCGGTACGGCACCGGCGCCGCCCGGCGGAGCGTGCGCGACCGTCCCGCCCGGCGCACCCACGGCAGGACCGGACCCGCCCGGCAGCGCGGGACCCGGCCCGCCCGGCAGGGCCGCACCGGAGCCGCCCCGGCCGCCCGCACGCACCGCCCTGGCGCCCAGCCGCGACACCTCGCCGTCCAGCCGCGGGAACAGCTCCGTGTCCGTCACCCGCACCTCCGGCCCGAACAGCGTGGACACGGCGGGCCTGGCCCGGCCCGTCTGGAGCGAGACCACCTCGCGCAGCACACCCGTCAGCTGCTCCGCCATCTCCTGCGCGGAGGCGAACCTGCGGGCCGGATCCGGGTCGGTGGCCCGCACAAGCAGCCGGTAGAACGACTCGTACCGCCGGAAGACGTCGATGTGGTCGGGGTCCGGCAGTGAGTCCGCGTAGACCGTGGTGTAGCCCTGGAAGTCGAAGGCCAGCACGGCGAGGGTCCGCCCCACCGTGTACAGGTCGGACGCCACCGACGGGCCGACGTCGGCCACCTCCGGGGCCTGGTAGCCCACCGTGCCGTAGATGGCCGACTCGTCGTCGTCCATGCGGCGGACCGCGCCCATGTCTATGAGCTTGAGCTGGTCCTCGGTCTGGATGGCGTTGTCGACCTTGAAGTCGCAGTACAGCAGCTTGCGGCTGTGCAGGTGGCCGAGCGCCTCCAGCGCCTCGATGCCGTACGCGCAGGCCTGCTCGACCGGCAGCGGGTCGCGCCGCCCGTCCGGGGAGCGCCGGGCGTTGGCGATCTCCTTGAGCGACTTGCCGCCGACGTACTCCATGACGATGTAGCCGTCGAGGGAGCCGGTGCGCTGGTCGAGGTGCTCCACGAAGTTGTAGATGCGCACGATGTTGGCGTGCTCGATCTCGGCGAGGAAGCGCCGCTCGGAGATCGCCGCCGCCATCGCGTCCTGGTCGCCCGTGTCCAGCAGGCCCTTGAGGACCACCCAGCGGTCGGAGACCGCCTTGTCCACGGCGAGGTAGATCCAGCCGAGGCCGCCGTGTGCGAGGCAGCCCACCACCTCGTACTGGCCGTGCACCACGTCCCCGGCCTTCAGCTTGGGCACGAACGAGTACGGGTGGCCGCACTTGGTGCAGAAGCCCTCCGTGCGGCCCGGCCGCTCACCGCGTGCCCGCCCGACCGGCGCCCCGCAGTCCGAGCGCGAGCAGAACCGCTTGCGCTCGGGCACCTCCGGGCGGTCCATCACCATCTCGCGCGGGTCGGGCCGCGGCACCCCCGGCACCTCGACGAGACCGACGCCGAGGCGCCCGCGCCCGGTGGAACCCGTACCCGAACCCGAGCTGCGCACGGACACCGAACGCCCCGTGGAGCGGCCCGACACGGCCCGCGAGAGCCGGCCCGACACCGAGCGCCGGGACTTCGACGACTGCGAGGACGTACGGGAACCGCGGGCGCCGGAGCGGGAACCGGCGCTGCCCGACGAACCGCGCGAGCCCCGGCCGCCCCCGGTGACGCCGGTCGGGGACGAGCCGAGGGCGCCGCCCGCCGCGACGACCGGCGCCAGGCCGCACGTGTCGCAGTACAGCTCGCCGCCGCCCATGTCCTCGTAGGACCCGTCGCAGCCGGGACGCTGACACGTCCGCCCTGCCTCACTCATGACGCTGCCTCCCCCTTCTCGCTCACGCGCCGGATGCCGCTCGCGCGCCGGTGATCGCTCATGCGCCGGGCCCCGTCCGGTCCACCGGGCCGCCCTGGCCGGGCACGCGCGGTGCGGTGCCGAGCAGTTCGGCCGCCGCGTGCTGGTAGCGGAGCACGGCCTGCTCGGCGACGCGCAGGTCGCAGGGCGCGCTCCACAGCATGCGGCGCGCCCTCTCGTACTTCTCGGCCAGCTCCGGATCCTCGGCGTGGCCCAGCCGGGCCATCTTCGCCTTGTACGCGTCCAGCCGGCCGCGCAGCTCGGCACGGACCGCGAGCGGCGCGGTGACCGCCGTCAACGATTCGCGGGCCCGCAGCAGTTCGTCCTCCGCCTTCTCCTCCAGGGACTCCAGGAGCGGCGACAGACGGTGCCACTGGGCGTGCCTGCGGTACTCGGCGGCGGCCGCCAGCTGCTCCTGGAGCACGATCGGCGGCCCGCCGACCACCGGCACCTCCGTCGCGGCGATCTTCGCCAGCACCTCGCCGCGCGCGGTGCGGGCCTCGGCGAGCGTGCGGTCGGCGCGCGAGAGCACGTCCCGCAGCCGCACGATCCGCTGCTCGGCATCCTGGCGCACGGCCAGCACCGCGTCGATCTCGCGGCGCACCTCCTCGAGCGCCAGCGCCTCCCGGTCGTACACCGTCGTGTCGGGGCGGCCGCCGCCCGGCGCTGAACTGCCCTGTGCGGGCGTCCAGAAGGCCAGCGGGTCGGAGACCACCCGCTCGCGCAGCCGCGTCAGGGTGCGGGTGATCCGCTCCAGGTCGTCGCCGGACGGGTGCTCGCCGGGGCGCACGCCCACGGAGTGCGCCAGCTTGCGGGTGCGCTGCAACTCGGCGGCGAGTAAATCGATCCGGGCGGGCAGCGCCGACCACACCGCGTCGGCGGCGACCACCATGTCCAGGGAGGTCGCGTAGAGCTGGTTCATCCGGTCCACCAGCGCCACCAGCGTGTACCGCTCGCTGAGCCGCCCCGGCCCCCCGTCCGGGGTGGGCGCGTTGGCGGTGGCGGCGGCGCCGCCGGACACCGTGACGGCCTCGCCGCGCAGCAGCTCCGTCAGCTCCACCAGGTCCTCACGGCTGGACCAGCGGCGCCGGGAGCGGATCTCCCGGGCGGTGCGCAACGCGCCCGTGTACGCGTCGAAGTAGGTCCACAGCAGCGTGATCGACGCCTCCGCGGCCGCCCAGCGCTCGGCGGTGACGCCGGTCAGCTCGGCGCCCTCGAGGAGTCTGCGGCCCGCGTGGTCCTGGAGGGCGAGGAGCGAGGTCTCGATCGCCTCGTGCTCCGCGCCGAGCCGCGCCAGCGCACGGTCCACCTCGTCCCGGTCCATCACCGGCCCGGTGGGTCCCGTGTCGCCCATCGATCACCTCTCGCCGTCGCGGACTTGCGTGTGCCGTGCGTGTGTTCTCGTGCGTTCTCGCGTGTTCCTTCTCGCCTGCGCCGCGGCCGTCGGTCAGCTCTTGCGCAGGTACTGCGGGGTCGGCGGCCGTGACTTCGCCGCGTCGTCCATGGTCTTTGACAGCCAGCGGTCGTACGAGTGCTGCCACCCCTCCGCCCCGTCCGCGCGCCACTGCTCCAGGACCCGGTTGACCCGGCGTACCAGATCGTCGGCGTCCTTCTTCATCGCCACGCCGTAGTACTCGGTGGTGAAGGCGTCGCCCTTCAGCTCGACCGTCGGGTCCTGCGCGGCCTGGCTGGCGGCGAGGGCGCCGTCGGTGACCACCGCGTCGACCTCGCCGAGCTGGAGCCGCACCAGGCAGTCCAGTTGGTTGGGCACGGTGGTGCGCAGGTCGACGCCCTCGGGCAGCGTGCCGTCCGTCCGGTCCTGCTCCAGCGTGCTCAGCGCCGTCGAACCCGCCGCCGTGCAGATCTCCGTGTCGGCCAGGGTGCCGTCGTACCCGGTGATCCTCGAGGACTTGGGCGCCAGGACCTGCTGGCCGGTGCGGAAGTAGGGGGCGGAGAACGCCACGTCCTCCAGCCGGTCGCAGTTGATGGTCATCGTGCGGACCACCATGTCGACCCGGCCGTCCTGGATGGCGGGGATGCGCTGGTCGGTGGGGATGGCCTTGAACTGCACGGCGTCCTCGTCGCCGAGGATGTCCTTCGCGATCCGGTGCGCCAGGTCGATGTCGAAGCCCTCCAGTTCGGCGTCGCCGCCGCTGTTCGGGTCGCGGTAGCCCCAGCGGTAGCTGTTCTGGTCGACGCCGACGATCAGCTTGCGCTTCTCGCCCTTGCGGGCGCGGATCGCGTCGATGGTGGGCCCGTCGTCGCCGGACGGGGCGAGGGTCTGCTTCTCCGGGTCCGTGCACTCCTCGGCGGCCCGCGCCAGGCTGCCGTGGGCGACGCCGTGGCCGCCGCCGTCCGCACCGCCGCCGCCCGCCCCGCCGGGTGAGTGGACCGCCGGCAGAAGCAGGGCGGCCAGCACCGCGAGGACGCAGGCGAGGGCCATCGCCCCCACCCCGCCCCAGCCCTTCAGGCCGGTCCGCAACCGTCGCGCACGCATCCTCACGCCTCCCTTCCCCGGTAGCGCCGCCACGGGCTTCATGGGCCCCCCTTCCCGCCGGCCCGCCGGGTCCGCGGCCCGCCTCACCGGTACTCCGACAGCCTGCGGCCGATGCCTATGAGCGCGCCGGCCGCGCCCAGCGCGGCGAGCACGCCGGCGCCCTGGGGCAGGTAGCCCATCGCGTCCAGACCGTCGCCCGCCGCCTGCTCGAACTCCGCCTTCTCGTGCTTCAGGGCGGTGGCGAGCGCGGCGTCGACGCCGTCGAAGCACTCGACCGTGGCGCCGTCGCCGCCGATCACCAGGTCCAGCGCCTGCTGGTAGTTGCCGTTCTCGTCCTGCTCACGGGCCGTGGTGTGCCGCTTCTTCCACTCCGTCATGTTGCCGTTCGCCGTGCCGACCGGCCGTTCGCCGGCCTCGTCGTCGGCGAACCGTCCCGCTTCGGTCAGCGCCTTGCCGAGGGCGTCCATGTTCTTGCCGAAGGCCAGGTCGTAGGAGTCGTACGTCCTGCCGTCCACCTTGGTGGTCTCGGCGCCGCGGGAGACCAGGGTCAGGTTCTCGTTGCCCCGGGCCTTGAGGGAGGCGATGCGGGCCTCGTTCAGCGCGTTGAGGGAGCGCACGCCGTGTTCGTAGGAGTCGGTCAGGTTCGACCGTGCGATGCCGTGACCGACGACCAGCCAGAGCAGCACGACCGCGGAGGCGGCGGTCGCGGCGACCAGGCCGTGGTTCAGGACCCGGTTGGTGCGCCGGTAGTTGCGGTGCTGGGCCCAGGCCAGCGCGGCGAGCAGGACGACGCCCAGCGCGATCGCCGCCCACGGGTAGGGCTTGGCGTCGCCGTAGTCGGCGCTCAGCCGCTGGTTCTCCTTGGTGTAGAGGTCCTCCGCCGCCGGGAGCATCTCCTTCTGCATCTTCTCGTTGGCGTAGCGCAGATAGGCGCCGCCGACCGGGAAGCCCTGCCGGTTGTAGGTGCGGGCACGCTCGACCAGGCCCTTGTACTCGGGCAGCAGCCGGTTGAGTTCGGCGATGGTCTTCGCCGCCGGCGACTTGGGCTCGGAGTTGGCGGCGGCCGTCACGAGCCCCTCGGCGGCCGCGCGGATCCCGTGGTCGTAGCGCGTGCGGGAGTCCTCCGTCTCCTGGCCGCCGGCCAGGAAGCCGCTGGAGGCCGCGGTGTTGGCCTCGGCGAGGGAGCGGTAGATGTCGGCCGCGGCGGAACTGAGCGGCTGGCTGCGGGTCAGTACGTCGTCGGCGGCCGTGGTCCGCTCGTTCATCTGCCAGGCGGTGACCGCACCGAAGGCGATCACGAGCACGGCGAGCAGCGCGCCGATGATGCGCAGCCGCCCCGGTTCGGTGACCGCCGCAGCGCGCAGCCGGTCCACGCCCTCGGCGAAGGCGGTACGGCGCCGGGCCGGCGGCGACGGGGGCGGTGGGGGAGAGGGAGGCGACGGGGGAGCGGACAGTGCGCCGCCCGGCCGCGGTCCGGGCACCGGCGCGGAACGGGGCGGTACGGCGGGCGGACCGGGCACGCCCGTGCCCGGCGGCGGCGCCGCGCCGCCCTTCGGCGGTTGAGTCACTGCTGACCTCCCCCATGGTCATCCGTCGCCGCAAGTATCGCTGCCCGCACCGGTATGCGCACCGGGCTTCACCCGATCTTGATGCGATTCCGGTGCAACGCACCACCCCTGCCCATGAATACGCCACGGGAACCGGTTCGGTTCCCCGTACCGGTTCCCGGTCGCCGACACGGCGGGTGACGCGACGGGTGACGCGGCGGGTGACGCGGGTGGACGCCGGCGGCTCAGGCGGCGAAGTGCTCCCGCGCCCGCTCACCGGCCCCCGGCCCCGCGCCCACGTGGTCGAGCCCCAGCAGCACCGAGCCCAGCACCGGCGGGGCCGTCACCACGCGCGGCACCGCCTTGGGGGCGCGGGCCGCAAGCAGCTCCCGTATCCGGTCGTCGAGCCGCGGATGCCGGGCCGCCAGCACGCTGCCCCCCAGCAGGACCGGTGCCGGCTCGTCCAGCAGGTCGAGGCGGGTCAGCGCGACCGTGGCCATGGCCACCACCTCGTCGGCCTGCCGGTCCACGACCGACCGGGCGAGCGGGTCGCCGTCCGCGGCCGTGGCGAACAGCACCGGGGTCAGCTCGTGCCGCCGTACCGGCTCGACCCGCCGCAGGTGCAGGGCCTCGATGAGCGCGTACATCGAGTCGAGGCCGAAGTGCGCCGGCAGCGTGCGGGCCAGCTCGGTCGGCTCCCCCCGGCCGTCCTCCGCGCGCGCCGCGTGCCACAGCGCCTCCTCGGCCAGGCCCCAGCCGCCGCCCCAGTCCCCGGAGATGCGGCCGATGGCCGGGAAGCGGGCGGTACGGCCGTCGGGGCGCATGCCGACGCAGTTGACGCCCGCCCCGCACACGACGGCGACCCCCAGCGGCTCGGCGACGCCCGCCCGCAGGACCGCGAACGTGTCGTTGCGGACCTCGACGCTCCCGCCCCACGCGCGCGCGTGCAGCGCGGCGGCCAGCTGTTCCTCCTCCACGGGCAGGTCGGCGTTGGCCAGACACGCCGACACGTGCTCGACGGAGGTGACCCCGGCCGCCGCGAAGGCGCGCGTGACCGCGTCGGCCAGGGCGTCCACGGCCCGCTCGACACCCACGGCGGGCGGGCGGAAGGCACCGCCGCGGGCCGTGGCGAGGACCTTCCCGTCGGCCGCCACCACGGCCACGTCGGTCTTGCTGTTGCCCGCGTCGACGGCGAGGACGCTTGCGCTCAGGTCCACGCCAGGTGCTCCCGGTTGTGCGCGATCAGCCGGTCGGTGAGCTGCTCGGCGTACGCGTACTGACCGACGAGGGGGTGCGCGAGCAGCGCCCGGAAGACCCGGTCCCGCCCGCCGCGCAGGGCCGCGTCCAGGGCCAGGTCCTCGTACGCCGTCACGTTCGCCATCAGCCCCGCGTACAGCGGGTCCACGTCCGCCACCGGCAGCGGGGCGGCGCCCTTGCCGCCCACCGCCGCCGGCACCTCGATCACCGCGTCGTCGGGGAGGAAGGGCAGCGTGCCCCGGTTGTAGGTGTTCACCACCTGGTACGGGGAGCCCGCGCCGCCGAGCAGGGCGGCGGCGAGGTCCACGGCGGCCTCGGAGTAGTAGGCGCCGCCGCGCTTGGCGAGCAGCGCGGGCTTCTCGTCCAGGGCCGGGTCGCCGTACATCTCGAGGAGCTGCCGCTCCATCTCCGCGACCTCGGCGGCCCGGGACGGCTTGGTGCGCAGTTCGTCGACGACCTCGTCGTGGGCGTAGTAGTAGCGCAGGTAGTAGGAGGGGACGACGCCCAGGCGGTCCAGGAGCGGCCGGGGCAGGCGCAGGTCGGCGGCGACCGCGTCCCCGTGCTCGGCCAGCAGGCGGGGCAGCACGTCCTCGCCCTCGGGGCCGCCGAGCCGTACCCCGGTCTCCCAGGTGAGGTGGTTGAGGCCGACGTGGTCCAGGTGGACGTCGGCGGGCGTCACCCCGAGCAGCGCGGCGAACTTCCGTTGCAGCCCGATCGCCACGTTGCACAGCCCGACCGCCCGGTGCCCGGCCTGGAGCAGGGCGCGGGTGACGATGCCGACCGGGTTGGTGAAGTCGATGATCCACGCGTCCGGGTTGGCCCGGCGCACCCGCTCGGCGATGTCCAGCACCACCGGCACCGTGCGCAGCGCCTTGGCGAGCCCGCCCGCACCGGTCGTCTCCTGCCCGACGCAGCCGCACTCCAGCGGCCAGGTCTCGTCCTGCTGCCTGGCCGCCTGCCCGCCGACCCGCAGCTGGAGCAGTACGGCGTCGGCGCCGTCGACGGCCGCGTCCAGGTCGGAGGTGGTGACCACGCGGCCGCCGTGCCCCTGTTTGGCGAAGATACGCCGGGCGAGCCCGCCCACCAGCTCCAGCCGGTCCGCGGCCGGGTCGACGAGCACCAGCTCCTCCACCGGAAGCGTGTCCCGCAACCGGGCGAAGCCGTCGATCAGTTCGGGCGTGTAGGTCGAACCGCCGCCGACCACGGTGAGTTTCATGCAGACATCAACCCTTTACTCCGGTGAGCGTGACACCCTCGACGAACGCCTTCTGCGCGAAGAAGAACACGAGGATCACGGGGGCCATGACCAGCACGGTCGCGGCCATGGTGAGGTTCCAGTCGGTGTGGTGGGCGCCCTTGAAGGACTCCAGGCCGTAGGAGAGCGTCCAGGCGCCGGTGTTCTCGGAGGCGTAGATCTGGGGGCCGAAGTAGTCGTTCCAGGCGTAGAAGAACTGGAAGAGGGCCACGGCCGCGATGCCCGGCTTCGCCATCGGCAGGACGACCCTCAGCAGGGTGCGCAGCTCCCCGCAGCCGTCGACCTTCGCCGCGTCCAGGTACTCGTCCGGGATGGTCAGCAGGAACTGGCGCAGCAGGAAGATGGAGAAGGCGTCGCCGAAGGCCATCGGGATGATCAGCGGCCACAGCGTGCCGGACAGGTCCAGCTGCTTGGCCCAGAACAGGTACATCGGGATGATGATCACCTGCGGGGGCAGCATCATCATCGAGATCACCAGCATCAGGGACAGGTGCCGCCCCCGGAAGCGGAACTTGGCCAGCGCGTACGCCACCGGGATCGACGACGCCACCGTCAGCACGGTGCCGAGGCCCGCGTACAGCAGCGTGTTCTTCCACCAGGTGAGGAAGCCGGGCGTGTCCAGGACGGTCCGGTAGTTGCCCCACTCCCAGGTGTGCGGCCACAGGTCGCGGGTGAGGGCCTGCTGGTCGCTCATCAGCGAGGTGAGGACCACGAAGACGAACGGCAGGGTGAAGAAGAGGGCGGCGGCCACGCCCAGGGAGTGGACCGCGATCCAGTGCAGCAGGACGCGCCGGCGGGCGGTGCGCTCCTCGGTGGGCTGCGGCGAGCTGCCGGCCGCGACGGGCCGGGCCGGCACCTCGGCCGTCGATACCTGGGTCATCGGTCACCTGCCTGGAGAAGTCCGCCCCGGCGGCGCATCAGCAGCGCCGTGAACGCCATGGCCAGGGCGAACAGCACGAGCGCGACCACACAGGCGGAGCCGTAGTCGAAGCGCTGGAAGCCGAGGTTGTAGACGAGCTGGGGGAGGGTGAGGGTCGACTTGTCGGGATAGCCCGGCTCGAAGGACTGCCCGGAGCCGCCGATGATCCCGGAGGCGACCTTCCCGGCGACCAGCGGCTGCGTGTAGTACTGCATGGTCTGGATCACGCCCGTGACCACGGCGAACAGCACGATCGGCGAGATGTTCGGCAGCGTCACGAACCGGAACCGCTGCCAGGCCGACGCCCCGTCCAGCTCGGCCGCCTCGTACTGCTCCTTCGGCACGTCGAGCAGCGCCGCCATGAAGATCACCATCAGGTCGCCCACGCCCCACACCGCCAGCGCGGTGAGCGCCGGCTTGGACCAGGCGGAATCCGTGAACCAGCCGGGCGCCGGTACGCCCAGTCCCTCCAGGACCGAGTTGACCGGCCCCGTACCGGGGTTGAGGAGGAAGACGAAGGCGAGGGTCGCGGCGACGGGCGGGGCGAGGTAGGGCAGGTAGAAGAGGGTGCGGAAGATCCCGGCCCCCGTCTTGATCTTCGTGATGAGCAGCCCGACCCCGAGCCCGAACACCACCCGGCAGGTCACCATCACCAGGACCAGCCAGAGGGTGTTGCGCAGGGCGGGCCAGAACAGCGGGTAGTCCTGGAAGACGTACGCCCAGTTCTCCAGGCCCCGGAACTCCGGGACGCCGAAGCCGTCGTACTTCATCAGCGAGAAGTACACGGTGGACACCAGGGGATAGGCGAAGAAGACGCCGAACCCGACGAGCCACGGCGACATGAAGGCCGCCGTCCGAAGCGCCGAGGAACGGCGCTTCGCGCGGAGCGTGTTGGTGGCCATGGACCGCTACTTCGCCTGCGCGATGTCGCGGTCGATCTGCGCGGCGGTCTTCTCCAGACCGGCCTTGAGGTCCTTCACCTTGCCCGACTCGTACTGGTAGCCGAAGTCCTGGAGGGTCAGCTGGTACGTGGCGCCGTTGACGGAGGCCGGCGGGGAGTTCGACTCGGGGTGCTGGGCGATGTCCAGGAAGGTCCTGAACGCCGGGTCGGTCTTCAGGTCGGGCGACTTGAGGGCCGGGAAGGTGGAGGGCACGTTGCGGATGGCGTTGGCGAAGGAGACGACGGCCCCGGTGTCGGTCGTCATGTACTTCACCAGCTCCCACGCGGCGTTCTGCTTCTTGCTCTGCGGGGCGATGCCCATGACGGTGCCGGACAGGAAGCCCTTGCCGTACTCGTCCACCTCGTCGTCGGCGACGGGCATCGGCGCGGTGCCGATCTCGAAGTCGACCCCGGCGTCCTTCGCCATGCCGAGCCGCCACTCGCCGTCCAGCTGCATGGCGACCTGGCCGGTGTGGAAGGGGTGCTTGGCGCCCCACTCGTCGCCGAAGGTGTTGCGGTACTTCTCCAGCTTGTCGAAGCCGCCGAGGTCGTCGACGAGCTTCTTCTGGTACGTGAACATCTCGGCGAACGCCGGGTCCTTCGCGACGCTGGACTTGCCGTCCTCGTCGAAGTAGGCGTGGTCCCACTGGGACATGTAGTGGTCGACGACCGTCTCGTAGCCGTGGTAGTTCGGCATGAAGCCGAGCTGCTCGTACGAGTCGCCCTTGGTCTTCGTCAGCTTCTTCGCCACCTGGGCGAACTCGGACCAGGTCTTCGGCGGCGCCTTGATCCCGGCCGCCTCGAAGGCGTCCTTGTTGTAGTAGAGGCCGTAGGCGTCGCCGAGCAGCGGCAGGGCGCAGCGCGTCCCCTCGAACTGCGTGTACTCCAGCATCGGCTTCGGGATGAGGGCGTCCAGGTCGAGCTTCGACTTCTCGACGAACGGCTTCAGGTCGAGGAAGGCGCCCGAGGAGCAGAACTTGCCGATGTTGGAGGTGGTGAACGAGGACACCACGTCGGGGCCGCTCGAACCGCCCGCGCGCAGGGCCTGGTTGAGCTTGTCGTCGTTGATGTTGCCGACGACCTTCACCTTGATGTTGGGGTGCGCCTTCTCGAAGCGGTCCACGTTGGCCTGGACCGCCTTCACCTCGGCGGGGGCGCTCCAGCCGTGCCAGAAGGTGATGGTCGTCTCGGCGTTCGGGTCGTCGGAGGCGCCGGATTCCGACTGGCCGGTGCAGGCGGTGGCGAGCAGGGCGAGGGAGGCGGAGGCAGCGACCGCGAGGGCCGCTTTCCTGGATATTCCGGGCATGGCGAAGCTCCCAGGGGCAGGACGGGGACAGGTGGGTGGGGCGAGTGGATGAGTGGGTGAGGCGAGTGGGGCGATGCGGGGTGGGGCGAGTCGGGTGGCGCGGGGGTCAGCGCGAGGTGTCGAAGACCTCGTCGCGGGTGGTCGCGAGCGCGCTCTCCAGCGCGCCGCGCAGGACGGGGTGCTCGGTCACGTCACCGACGGCGAGCCGGGGCCGGGAGGCGGCCAGTTCCTCCAGCTCGTCCCGGACCAGGTCGCGCAGCGCCTCGCCGCCCGCGGTGAGCGAGGTGCCGCTGAGGACCACCAGCTCGGGGTCCAGGACCGAGACGAGGGAGGCGAGACCGGTGGCCAGGCGGGTGGCGTAGGTCTGGAGCAGCCGGCGGTGCGGGTCGTCGTCGTCCTCGGCCCGCGCGGCGCGGGCCACCAGGGCGGCGGCGACCTCGGTGTACGGCCCCGAGGGCACGTCGGTGACCCCCAGCTCCCGGGCCAGTCCCGCCAGGGCCTGGGAACCGGCCAGTTCCTGGAAGCCGCCGCTGCCGGTACGGCTGACCTTGCGGACCAGCGGGGCGCCCGGCACCGGCAGGAAGCCGACCTCCCCGGCGCCGCCGGTCCAGCCGCGGTGCAGCCGGCCGCCGAGGACCAGGGCGGCGCCCAGGCCCTCCTGGTTCCACAGCAGCACGAAGTCCTCGTGGTCCCGGGCCGCACCGAGGCGCTGCTCGGCGACGGCGGCGAGGTTCACGTCGTTCTCGTACTCGACCGGCATCGGCAGCGCGGCGGCGAGTTCGTCGAGCAGCGTGGGGGAGTGCCAGCCGGGCAGGTGGGAGGCGTAGCGCAGCCGCCCGGTGCCCGGGTCGAAGGCGCCCGGCGTGCCGATGACGACGCGGTGGACGGCGCTGCGGTCAAGACCGGCCGCCTTCACGGCGCCGTCGAGGGCGTCGGTGACCTGCTGGACGACGGGGGTGGCGGGGCGCCGGCCCGGGGTGGGCAGCTCGTACCGGCCGACCGTGCGTCCGGTGACGTCGGCGACGGCGGCCAGGATGCGGTCCGGGCTGACGTCGAGCCCGGCGGCGTACGCGGCGGCCGGGTTGACCTCGTAGAGCTGGGCGCCGGGCCCCGGGCGCCCCTCGGTCGTGCCCCCGGCCAGGACCAGCCCGGCCGCCTCCAGCCGGGCCAGCAGCTGCGAGGCCGTCGGCTTCGACAGCCCGGTCAGCTTGCCGATCCGGGTCCGGGACAGCGGCCCGTGCTCCAGCAGGAGGTCGAGTGCGGCCCGGTCGTTCATGGCGCGCAGGACGCGCGGGGTGCCCGGCGTACCGGCGGTTCCTGCCATGCGTGTCCACACCTGCCTCTCGACCGCTCAGCTTTTCAGGGGGCGGTGGGGAAGTCCACCGCGCGTATCACGGGAAACGTCCTGACCGCAAGCCTGTGCGCGTCTGTTAGGAAAGTTTCCTGTTGGACGGAGAACGTAGGCCCGCCCGCAAGCAGCCGTCAAGGGACCGCCCCCGAGGCAACGCAGTCGTTACCTCGGGGGCGGGAGCGGGCGCGGGAGCGGAGCCGGGGGTGAGTGACCGGCTGCCCGGTCTACTTGCTGGTGCTGGGCGGCGGAATCGGGGACGCGGCGATGGACTGCGGCGACACGGTGCTCGCGTACGCCGACGGTGCCGCGACGC
This sequence comes from Streptomyces coelicoflavus, assembly GCF_003112555.1. GTDB lineage: Bacteria > Actinomycetota > Actinomycetes > Streptomycetales > Streptomycetaceae > Streptomyces > Streptomyces coelicoflavus. Next base: position 339,349 of record NZ_BEWB01000002.1, read on the forward strand.
CCGCCGTCGGGTCGGCGGCCGGGGCGCCCTCCAGCGGGACGGTGGCGCCGCCGACGATAGCGATGCCGGCCGCGTCGAAGGCCCGCTTGATGCGCCAGCGCAACTCGCGCTCGACGGTGAGGGACTTGCCGGGCATGGTCTTCGCGGACACCCGCACCACCATCGAGTCCAGCAGCACGGAATCCAGCCCGAGGATCTCGATCGGCCCCCAGAGCATCTCGTTCCAGGGCTCTTCCTTGCTCATCCGCTCGCCCACCGCGGTGAGCGTCTCCTTCACCTTGTCCAGGTTCTCGTCGGAGCGGACGGTGACGTCGACGCCGGCCGTGGACCAGCCCTGGGAGAGGTTGCCGATGCGCTTGACCTCGCCGTTGCGGACGTACCAGATCTCGCCGTCGACGCCGCGCAGCTTGGTCACCCGCAGCCCGACCTCGATGACCTCGCCGGAGGCCACGCCCGCGTCGATGCTGTCGCCGACGCCGTACTGGTCCTCCAGGATCATGAAGACGCCGGACAGGAAGTCGGTGACCAGGTTGCGGGCGCCGAAGCCGATCGCGACACCGGCGACACCGGCGGAGGCCAGCAGCGGGGCCAGGTTGATCTGGAAGGTGCCGAGGACCATCAGGGCCGCGGTGCCGAGGATGAGGAAGCTGGCCACCGAGCGGAGCACCGACCCGATGGCCTCCGACCGCTGCCGGCGCCGCTCGGCGTTGACCAGCAGCCCGCTCAGCGCGGTACCGCCGGACGTTCCGGTCCGCCGGTTCATCCGTTCTATGAACTTGCTGATCGCCCGCCGCACGACGGCGCGCAGCACCACCGCGATCACCACGATCAGCAGCACCCGCAGCCCGATCGCGAGCCACGTCGACCAGTTCTCCTCGACCCAGCCCGCGGCGTTCGTCGCGCTCTCGTGGGCCTCCCGCAGCGAGGGCACGGTCGGGGCGGAAGGGGTCGGCGAGGGAGAGGGGGACGAACCGACGGCCGACAGGACGGCGGCGGACAGAGACACGGCGGAAACCTCCAGATGCGGCGGCCCGTCCAGCGCGGTCCGGTCCGAGGTCCGGTCCAAGGTCACGGAAAGGTCACCGGACGGGCAGATGCACCACACTAACGGGGCACCGGACGCGGTTCGGCCCGAAACGGGCGGGCGGGACGCCGCTCACCCGCGCCCGGACTGGTCACGCCCGCGGCCACGGATCCCGTGTGGTCGAAAACACTCCCAGCCCGTTACCGGGACATGGTGGCGCTACGACCAGCCATGAGGGGAGACTGAACCAGATCGTCCCGGCGCGAGCCACGCGCCGCCGACGCCCAAGGAGGCACCCGTGCCGCATGTCCTGGTCCTCAACGCGTCGTACGAGCCACTCGGCGTCGTACCGCTCCGCCGCGCGCTCGTCCTCGTCCTGGAGAACAAGGCCGTGTGCCTCGAGGAGTCCGGCGCCTTTCTGCACAGCACGACCGTCACCGTGCCCGCACCCAGCGTGGTACGGCTCAAGCGCTTCGTGCGGGTGCCCTACCGGGGGCCCGTCCCGCTCACCCGTCGCGCCCTGTTCGCCCGCGACGGAGGCCGCTGCATGTACTGCGGCGCCGTCGCCACCAGCGTCGACCACGTCATCCCGCGCAGCCGCGGGGGTCTGCACGCCTGGGACAACGTGGTGGCGTCCTGCCGCCGCTGCAACCACGTCAAGGCCGACCGCCACCTGGTCGAGCTGGGCTGGCGCCTGCGCCACAAACCGGCTCCGCCGACCGGACTGGCCTGGCGCATCATCGGCACCGGGCATCGGGACCCGCGCTGGCTGCCGTACTTGCAGCCGTACGGCGCGGAGGACGCCATGGCCCGGATCGACGGCATTTCCGCCTGACGTCCGGGCCTCTGTCTGCCCCGGGTCAGCGCACCCAGTTCTTCAGCGGCTCGGTGTCCAGCGTGATCCCGACCGGCTCGGGCAGCGCGACCTCCTTGCCGAAGGGCAGCGTCTGCACGGTCTCGTACCGCCCCCCGTCGGGGCGGCTGTGCACCTTGACCTCGCAGGTGTCCCGGTCGATCAGCAGGTACACCGGGATGTCCGTCCCGGCGTAGGCGCGGGGCTTGTCGACACGGTCGCGCCGGTCGGTGTCCGAGTCGTACGAAGTCACCTCCACGACCATGAGGACGGGGGCGGGGTCGGCCCACTCGCCCTGGCCGACGAAGGCCTCCGCCGGTGCGAGGGAGCCGCCCGGCCGGGCACGGCCGCCCCGGTACGCCTCGACGACCAGTCCCTGTGTCGGATCCAGCCACAGGTCGGGTCGGTGCTGCATGCAGATTCGCGTCAGCCATTGGATGACGCGTCCGTGGTCGCCGTCGGGCACGGCCTTCCCCCCAAGATGTCCGTTGATGAACTCGAGCCGCGCGCCTTCTATGCTCCGGTCGGCATGGCGGGCGAGTTCCTCGAACTCGGTAACGAGCATCTGCGGCCTGTCGGCGGTCACGGTCACAAGGCTCCTCCGGATCTGCGGGGGTCCACACCCTCAGCGTAGGGGAGATCCGGCCGGTCAGGGGCTGCGCCAGGTGAGGGAGTAGCGCCAGAAGAGACGCCGCCGCAGCCGGGCTCCGGGCAGAACCGCGCGTGCCGCTTCGACGATGCCGGAGAACGCCATGTCGGCCGGCCGGGTCCGGGCGGTCATCGAGGTGGGCGGGGCCGCGGCCCGGCCCCTGTTCTTGAGCCACCCGAGGGCGGCGTTCGGGAGGACGGCGGCCGCGCCGAGCAGGTGGTCCGTGGCGGTCCGCGGCCGGTAGAGGCCGACGACGACCAGGGTGCCGCCGGGAGCGAGGCGGCTGCGGAAGGTGTCCAGGGCCTCGGTGAACGGCAGGTGGTGGAGGGTGGCGACGCAGGTGATGACGTCGTGGGGTCCGGCGGGGAGGTCCGTCAGGGCGTCGGCGACGGCGAAGGAGGCCGCCGTCGGCTCGGGAGTCAGCGCGCGTGCCTGTGCGGTGATCGCCGGATCCGAATCGACGCCGCGGACCTCGTCGGCCCGGGTGGCGAGCAGGCGGGCCAGGTCACCGGTGCCGGAACCGACGTCCAGCGCGCTGCCGAACCGGCGAGGGAGCTGCCGCAGGATCCAGCGGTGGTAGTGGGCGTTGTGGTCCCAGGGGTGAGCGGCGTGGAACCGGTCGAGCGCCTGAACGAGGCGGTGCGGGGTCAAGCCGGCCAACGTCATGCTGTCCTCCGACGGCGAGGTGCTCTTGGTGCAGCAGGATGCTCGAACCCGGCGAAGGTATCCTGCACGGCCTCGGAACAGGAGCGGGCGCCGACCGCACGCCGGCCCCGCCGGGCACCCTTTCTGCCTTCTTCGCGCAGCCTGAGAGCGCACGGCCGCTGTCGCCGCGCGTGCCGAGCCCGGGCGTGACGGGAAGGCTAGCGAGGTGTCGCGAGTACGTTCCGGAGTACGTCTTCGAGCGTGACGCGGGCCAGTTCGTGCCGCACGGTCTCCTCGATGCCCTCGTAGATGTCCTGCATCGCCGGCTGGATGCCGTGACCCACCACGCATCCCTGGTCCGGGGTGGTGCGGTGCATCGCGAACAGGGGGCCGGGTTCCACTGCCTCGTACACGTCGAGCAGGGTCATCGACCCCAGCTCGCGCGCCAGCGACCAGCCCGCGCCCACACCCCGTCGGGACTCCACGAGCCCGGACCTGCGCAGCTCGCCCAGCAGCCGCCTGATCACCACGGGGTTGGTGTTCGCGCTGGCCGCGATCTGCTCGGAGGTGGCGACCTCGTGGCCCTGGCGCTGGTAGAGACCGATCCAGGCCAGCGCGTGGGCGGCGATGGTCAGCCTGCTGTTGGCGCTCATGAGTCCCTCCTCCCGGACGCAACGCTTCATGTTACGACAGCGCAGTCGTAACAACGGAGGTTGCGACAAATTGTCGTAACAATTAGTGTTGCGACTATCTGAAGGGTCGATCAACGAGGTGGGACGAATGGGCAAGTCACTGACGGGCAAGATCGCCGTGGTCACCGGGGGCAGCACCGGCATCGGGTTCGCGACCGCACGCGCGTTCCGCGACGAGGGTGCCGAGGTCTTCATCACCGGTCGCCGCAAGGACGCGCTCGAGGCCGCGACCGCCGAGCTCGGACCTGCCGTGACCGGCGTGGTCTGTGATGTCTCCGTGCCCGCGGACCTCGACGCGTTCTACGGCACGGTGCGCGACCGGGCCGGCCGCATCGACGTGCTGGTCGCCAACGCAGGCATCGGCACCGTGGCTCCGTTCGGGGAGGTGACGGAGGAGCTGATCGACTCGATGTTCGCCGTCAACGTCAAGGGAACGATCTTCACCCTGCAGCAGGCGCTGCCGCTGCTCAGCTCCAACGCTTCGGTGATCCTGACGGGTTCGACCGCCTCGACACGGCCCACCCAGGGACTCGAGGTCTACGGGGCGTCGAAGGCCGCCATCCGCAACCTCGCCCGTGGCTGGGCCCTCAGCTCGCGCACGCACGGCTTCCGGGTCAACGTCGTGTCCCCGGGCGCGACGCGCACCCCTGGTCTGCTGGAGCTGCTCCCGCCCGAGGCTCTCCAGCAGGCCGAAGGCGAGGTCCCGCTCGGCCGGCTCGCCGAACCCGAAGAGATCGCCGCCCTGACGACGTTCCTCGCCTCGGACGCGTCGAGTTACGTCAATGGTGCCGAGTTCTTCGCCGACGGTGGCTACGCGCAGGTGTGACACCCGTCAGCCGCGTTCGGTCACGGCGGCCGGACTCGTATCGCGGCGCCGTCACACGTACCGCAGTTCCCCCGGCCGCACCGAGCGGCCCAGCAGGGGCAGTGCCGTCGCCGCGGCGAGCAGGCAGGACGCGTACACCGCCGGGGCGACCAGGAGGGCCGTCCACGGGAGGGAGCCGTCGCCGGTGAGCGAGGAGTACCAGATGCCGATCGCCAGGCCCCCGGCGCCGGCCAGCAGCAGGGCGGGCGCCAGGGGCAGGGCGGTCTCCAGGAGGAGGGCGCGGTTCAGGACCGTGCGGGGGACCCCGGCGGCGACCTGGGCGGCCAGGGTCCGGCGGCGGGTGGTCAGGGACTCGGCGGTGCCCACGGCGAGGCCGGACAGGGCGATCGCCAGGGCGACGAGGACGGCCGCGCCGGTCAGGTCAAGGCCGGTCGTGTAGTACGCCAGGTCGGCGGCGCGGTACTCCGGATCCGTGGCGCGCAGGTCGGTGAGCATGGCGTGCCGGACGCAGAGGAAGGCCGTGCCGGCGACCGTCACCAGCAGGACCGCGGCATGGGTCCGGGCCGGGGCCCACGGGTCGTCGCGCAGCCGTTCCGCCGCGAGGAGCGGCGCCGCGGTGCGGGCCCGCACGGCGAGCAGGCCGCCCGTGAACCGGGCCGTGGCACCGGCCAGCCACACCACACCCGCGCCCAGCGCGATCACGAGGCTGAAGACGGTCAACGGGGTGCTCCAGTCGAGGCGGTTGCCCGCGACATGCCTCTCGTTCAGGGCGAGCGGTGCCACTGCCACCAGCACCGCCAGTCCGCTCAGGAACAGCAGCCCCGGTCCACGGCCCGTCCGCTGGGCCACCCGGCGCACCCGGCCCAGCGGCGAGGCCACCACCCGGCGCAGTGCCACCGCACCCGCCACCGCGCCCAGCGCCGGGACGCCGACCGCGACCAGTACGAAGCCCAGCCAGGTCACGGCGGTCGGACCACTCCACAGCCGCAGCACGAACAGGACGGAGAAGACCGTCGCCACCGCCGAGCCCAGCAGACATGCCAGCCCGGTCTCCAGCGCGGCGATCCGGCGCACCTGCCCCGGGGCCGCTCCGGCCAGCCGCAGCCCGGCCAGCCGCCGGTCGCGGTGCACGGCACCGATCCGGGCGCACTGGCCGAGGAAGGCCAGCACCGGCACCAGCAGCAGGAGCAGGCCGCTGATGACCCCGCCCCGAGTGCCGGAACCGGTCAGCAGGCCGTGGAAGTGGGAGACGGAGTAACCGGCCGGGACCGACGCGAGCGTGACCGCCGCCAGGGCGAAGCCCGTCGCCGCCGCCGCGCCCGCCGCCGTCAGCGCGATCCGCCACCACTCCTTGCGGTCCGAGCCGTGTACGAGCTGCCGGGCCAGTCGGAGGTCGGAGGTCAGCGTGCTCACGCCGTCACCTCCAGCGGGGACACGGCGCCGTCCCGCAGCCGGACCTCGCGGTCCGCGTACGCGGCCACCTGGGCGTCGTGCGTGACCAGCAGCACCGCGGTGCCCGACTCCCGGGCCGTGTGCGCCAGCGCGGTCATCACCTCCTCGGTCGCCAGTGAGTCCAGCGCGCCGGTCGGCTCGTCCGCGAACACCGCCTTCGGCCCGGTGACCAGCGCGCGGGCCAGCGCCGCCCGCTGCGCCTGCCCGCCGCTCATCTCGCCCGGCCGCAGCTCCTCCTGCCCGCGCACCCCGAACCGCTCCAGCCACTCCCCGGCCCGCGCCCGGGCCTCGGTGCGGGCGGTGCCAGCCAGCAGCAGGGGCAGCGCCACGTTGTCCACCGCCGTCAGCTCCGGGATCAGCTGTCCGAATTGGAAGACCACGCCGAAGTCGGTGCGCCGCAGCTCGCTCAGCCGCTTCTCCGGCAGCTCCTCCAGCCGCAGGCCGGCGTACGTCACCGAACCGGCGTCCGGCCGGACGATCCCGGCCAGGCAGTGCAGCAGCGTCGACTTCCCGCTGCCGCTGGCGCCGGTGACGGCCAGGATCTCCCCGGCCCGCAGTTCGAGGGAGGCGCCGCGCAGGGCCTCGGTCCTGCCGTGCGCCTTCGCCAGTCCGCGGGCCGTGAGCAGCGGCGGCGCCGCGGTGCCGTGCGTGGCCGTGGCCGTCTCCCCGTGTGTCATGCGGTACGGACCTCCGTGGTCAGGGTGGTGAGCCGGGCCGCCGTGGTCGTCATCCAACGGAGGTCGGCGTCGAGGTGGTTGAGGGCGTAGTCGGCCGAGAGCACGGTCGTCAGGTCCGCGCCCGGGGCCGTCTTGAGTGCCGTGAGCTCCCGCATCCGGCCCATGTGCGCGGCACGCTGGGCCAGCAGATAGGCGCCCGCGTCGCCGCCGGTGAGGATCGAGACGACGACCTTGGCGAAGATCTCGTTCGTCACGAAGGGCGCGGGCGGTGCGACCTCTACCGCCCAGCGCTCCAGCTCGCGCGCTCCCTCGTCCGTGGCGCGGTACGCGGTCCGCTCCGGGCCGCCGTCCGACGCGGTGCCGTCGACCTCGGCGAGCCCGTCCCGGACCAGGCGCTGCAACGTCGTGTAGACCTGCCCGTACGCCAGCGGGCGGGCCTGGGGGAAGCGTTCGTCGTGCCGCCGCTTGAGGTCGTAGCCGTGGCTCGGCCCCGAAGCGAGCAGCCCCAGGAGGATGTGACGGGTGCTCATGAGGATCAGTATTCACTGAGTACATGTACTGAGTGAATAGCTGAAGGGGATCTGGCGGGGGGCGGCGTGCGTACGTGACCGGTTTGGGCGATCCGCGCTCGGGTTAGGTGATTTTTTGGCCGGTTCTGCGGTGATTCGGGAAGGGGAGGATGTGACCAGGGCCACGTTGGCGGTATTGGGGCGTCTGTCCTCGCCCGGACTGGGTAGGGGCTGCCGTAACTCGCCACAAGCGAGCTCGACACACCGCCCGACCCGGAGCCCGATGACGGGCCTGTTCCACCGTCCGACCCAGAGCCTGATCCAAAGGAGACCCCCGTGGCTGCACTGGCGCCCCTTCTGCTGCCGGCCCCTTCCAAACCCGTGGCGGAGCCGTCCACCCCCTGGGCGGAGCCCTCCGCCGCCTCCGAGACCCCGCACTACTGCGTCTTCGGTGCCACCGGCAGCTGCGCCGACACCCCGCTGACCAGCGAACCGCCGCTGCCCGACGCCGAACCCCTCACCAGCGAGTCGCCGTTCGCCGACGCCGTACCGCTGACCAGCGAGTCCTCGCCCGAACTCACGGCCGACGTGCCGGAGCAGGGCGGCCCCTCCTTCGCCGTCCCCGTCCCGGAACCCACGAGGCCGTAGAGGAAGCAGATGCCCGCAGCGCAGCCGGCCGAGCCCCCCACCGAGGACCTTCCCGAGGATCTGACCAGGCTCGCCGCCCTGCACGGCGTCGCCACCTCCTACCGTCCCTCCCCGGACCGCACCGTCCGGGCCTCGGCCACCGCCGTCACCCTCGCGCTGGCCGCCCTCGGCGTGGACACGGGCAGCCCCGGGGCCGTACGGGCCGCGCTCACCGCCCGCGAGACCGAGCTGCGCGAGCGGCTGCTGCCGCCCACCGTCGTCCGCTGGGACGGCGGGGGCACCCCGGCCGCGCTGGCCGCCCTGCCGCCGGGCACCCGGCTGCGCGTCGACACCGAGCAGGGCGAGCGCCACGACGGCGCCGACGGGGTGCCGAACGGGGTCCACCGGCTGACCGCCACCGCGCCCGACGGCCGGACCGCCGTGGCCCACCTGATCGTCGCGCCCGCCCGGCTGCCCGCCCCCGCCGCGCGCTCCCACGGGTTCCTCGTCCAGCTCTACTCCCTCCTCTCCCGCCGTTCCTGGGGCATGGGCGACCTCGGCGACCTGGGCGAACTCGCCGCCTGGGCCGGACGCGCCCTCGGCGCCGGATTCGTCCAGGTCAACCCGCTGCACGCGGCCGTGCCCGGCGCCCCCACCGACCCCTCCCCGTACCGGCCCTCCTCGCGCCGCTTCCCCGACCCCGTGCACCTGCGGATCGAGGACGTGCCCGAGTTCGCGTACGTCACCGACCACGAGCGCACCCGGGCCCTGCGGGAACGGGCCGGACGGCTGCGCGAGGGCGTACTGGAGAAGGACGCCCTCATCGACCGGGACGCCGTGTGGGAGCTGAAGCGCGAGGCTCTTGAGCTGCTCCACGAGGTTCCCCTCGGCCCCGGCCGCCGCGCCGCCTACTGCGACTACCTCGCCGAACAGGGCAGCGCCCTGGAGGACCACGCCACCTGGTGCGCGCTGGCCGAGGTCCACGGCTCCGACTGGCACCAGTGGCCCGAGGGCCTGCGCCACCCCCGCTCGGCCGCGACCGACCGCGCCCGCGTCGAGCTGATGGACCGCGTCGACTTCCACTCCCGGCTCACCTGGCTCACCGACACCCAGCTCACCGCCGCCCAGCGCACCGCCCGCGAGGCCGGCATGCCGGTCGGGATCGTCCACGACCTCGCCGTCGGCGTGCACCCCCGCGGCGCCGACTCCTGGGCGCAGCAGGAACACTTCGCCGCCGGCATGTCGGCGGGAGCGCCGCCGGACGCCTTCAACGCCCGCGGCCAGGACTGGGGGCTGCCGCCCTGGCGCCCCGACCGCCTGGCCGACTCCGGGTACGCGCCGTTCCGGGAGCTGCTGCGCGGCCTGTTCCGCTATGCCGGGGCGCTGCGCGTCGACCACGTCATGGGCCTGTTCCGGCTCTGGTGGGTGCCCGAGGGCCGCCCGCCCACCGAGGGCACCTACGTCCACTACGACGCGGAGGCCATGCTCGCCGTCCTCGTCCTCGAGGCGGGCCGGGCCGGTGCCGTCGTCATCGGCGAGGACCTGGGCACCGTGGAACCCGGCGTGCGCGAGGCGCTGCGCGAGCGCGGGGTGCTGGGCACCTCGGTGCTGTGGTTCGAACGGGACTGGACCGGCGACGGCAGCCCCCTGCCGCCCGAGCGGTGGCGCGCCGACTGCCTGGCCACCGCCACCACCCACGACCTGCCGTCCACCGCCGCCCGCCTCACCGGCGAACACGTCGAACTCCGCGACCGTCTCGGCCTGCTCACCCGCCCGCTGGAGGAGGAACGCGTCGGGGCCGCGACGGACACCGCGGAATGGCTGGACGTCCTGGCCCGGCTCGGGCTGCTGCACGGGACCGGCGGGGACACCGGCACCCCGGCCGAGGAGGCCGGGATCCAGGCCGTGCACCGCTTCCTGCTGCGCACCCCCGCCCGCATGGTCGGCATCTGGCTCCCGGACACCGTCGGCGACCGCCGCCCCCAGAACCTCCCCGGCACCTGGGACCAGTACCCGAACTGGCGCCTGCCCCTCGCCGACGCCGGGGGCCGCCCGGTGACCCTGGAGGACCTCGCCGCCTCGCCCCGCCTGCACGCGCTCGTCGACGTGGTGCGGGAACGCGGCGGCGACCGGGACGGTTGAACGGGGCGGGTCCGCCGGACGCCCACGGGCCCGTACGGGCACCCCGGGCGCGCGGGCGCCGGGAGCATTCGCTAACTTGGCACCGTGGACAAGAAGAACGCCCTGCGCGCCGGCGCCCTGGCAGCCGGTACGACGCTGATGATGCTGCTCATGTCGTCCCCCGCGCTCGCGCTGACGCGCGACGACGGCGACGACCCCGGCACCGGCCTGAGCGTCGTCGAGACGCTGGGCCTCTACGTCCTGGCCCCGATCGCGCTGTTCGCGATCATCGCGGGCCTGACCATGGTCCTGGACCGGTCGCACCCGGACCACCTGGTGAAGACCCCCGGCACGAAGGCCAAGGGCAAGGTCAAGGCCGGCGCGAAGGCCTGACCTCCCGCCCGGCCCCCCCACCCAGGCTCCCCCGAGGGCGCCGCCCCCGCCGCACGTACGCGCGTCAGCCGTACGCCGACGGGGACGGCGCCCTCGGGCGTTTCCGGCGCTGCCGAGGACGGGCCGGGGCCTACCTCTCGGTGCCGGCGAGGAGGTCCCGCAGCAGGCCGGCCAGGAGAGCGGCCCGTTCCGGGTCCAGGGAGGCCAGGGCCTCGGTCTGGGCGGCGAGGCCCGCGCCGACCGCCTCGTCGATCAGCTCCAGGCCCCGGTCGGTGAGCGTGACCTGGAGTCCCCGGCGGTCGTGCGGGTCGGGGGAGCGGCGCAGCAGGCCCGCACGCTCCAGCTTGTCGAGCCGGCCGGTCATGCCGCCGGTGGTGAGCATCAGCGTGGCCGAGAGCTGCCGGGGGGAGAGCGTGTACGGCTCGCCGGAGCGGCGCAGGGTGGCCAGGGCGTCGAACTCCCCGCGCGAGATGCCGAAGCGCGCGTACGCCTGCTCCATCCGGTCGCCCATCGCGCGCGCCAGCCGGAAGACCCGGCCGAACACCTCCATGCCGGCCGTGTCGAGGTCGGGCCGCACCGCCGCCCACTGGCCGATGATCACGTCGACGGGGTCCTCGGGGGCCTCGGGGTGTTCAGTCATGCGACGAGTATCGCCGCCGGCGGTCTGCTCCCCGCGCCGCTCGCCCTCCTCGTCGAGGCGCCCCGCGCGGGCGAACGGCCGCGTCGCCCGCACCTTTCAGTTCTGCTTCAAAGAACGGTCGCGAAGATTCGATGGACCTGACGGGTCCGGCCCTGCGACGGTAGGTCCGCCAGACCTCCGACCAGGAAAGGACCTTCGTGGCCACAGCCGCCCGCCGGACCACCGTCCGGAGCAGCTCCGGACGGACGACCGCCCCGGCGGCGCGGCCGACGGCGCCCGCCGCCCTCGGTCTCGCGCTCGCCGTGGTCGCCACCGTCGTCTGGTCCGGCAGCTTCGTCACCTCGCGGGCCCTCGGCGACAGCGTGCCGCCCGTCCAGCACGCGTTCTGGCGCTGGGTGGTGGCCCTCGCCGTCGTCGCCCCCTTCGGCGCCCGGCGGGCCTGGCGGCAGCGCGCGCTGATCCGGCGCCACCTCGGCTTCGTGGTCCTCGCCTCCCTGCTCGGCGTGACCGTCTACAACACCCTCGTCAACCAGGCCGGCGTCACCACCCCCGCCGCCAACATGGGCATGATCATGGCGGCGTCCCCGGTGCTCATGGCCCTGTACGAGCGGGCGGGCGGCGTCCGGCTCGGCGCCCGCCGGATCGCCGGGCTGGTCGTCGCCTGCGCCGGCGTCCTGCTGCTCGTCGGAGGCGACGGGGCGTCCTTCTCGGCCGGCGACCTGTGGATGATCGCCGCCGCCTGCTGCTTCGGGTCGTACAGCGCACTGCTGCGCCGCAGGCCCGAGGGGCTGGACGGGGCCGGGTTCCTGTTCACCACGTTCCTCGTCGGCACCGTCCTGCTGCTGCCCGCCCAAGGCGTCAGCCTCGCCGTCCAGGGCGGCTTCCGGCCGACGGCGGGCACCGTCTGGCCGCTGCTGTACGTCGGCGTCGCCTCCTCCGCCGTCGCCTTCTTCGCCTGGAACAAGGCGGTCTCCCTGATCGGCCCCTCCCGCGCCGGGGTCGTCTACTACCTCCAGCCGGTGTGCGTCGCCCTGCTGTCGTGGGCCCTGCTCGCCGAGCCGACCGGCTGGGCACAGGCGGGCTGCATGGCGCTGATCCTCGGCGGCGTCGTCCTCGGCGCGGGGGCCCGCCGGTAGGCCGCGGGGCGCGCCGGTAGGTTGCCGTCATGGCCGACTGGGACATCCGCAAGCTGCAGATCCTGCGGACGCTGCGGGAGAGGGGCACGGTGACCGCGACGGCCGAGGCGCTGCACATGACGCCGTCCGCCGTGTCCCAGCAGCTGACCAACCTTTCCAGGCAGCTCGGCGTGGAGCTGCTCCAGGCCCACGGCAGGAGGGTCCGGCTGACGGACGCGGCGCGGCTGGTGCTGGGGCACGCCGAGGCGGTGTTCGAGCAACTGGAGCGCGCCGACGCCGAGCTGGCGGCGCACATCCGGGGCGAGGCCGGCGAGGTGCGGGTCGGCGCCTTCTCCACCGCCGTGCCCGCCCTCGTCGTACCGGCCGTCACCGCCCTGCGCGCCACGCGCCCGGGGATCGCGGTGCGGGTGCGGGAGGCCGAGGCGCAGGAGGCGTACGAGCTGCTTGCCGCCGGGGAGGTGGACCTCGCGCTGTCGCTGGCCGCGCAGGCGCCGAGCGCCGTCGACCCGCGCTTCACCCGTGTCCCGCTGCTCGCCGACCCGCTGGACGTCGCCCTGCCCGGCGACCACCCGCTGGCCCGCGCGGAGCGGCTGCGGCTGGCCGACCTCGCCGCCGAACCGTGGATCTTCGGCGGCAGCGGCCCCTGGTCCGACATCACCCGCGGCGCCTGCGAGGCCGCCGGGTTCCGGCCGTACCAGGGGCACGCGGCGGCCGGCTGGCCGGCGATCCTCGCCATGGTCGAGGCGGGCATGGGCGTCGCCCTGGTGCCGCGCATGGCGGCCGTGCCCCGCGACGGGGTGGTGATGCGCGAACTGCACGTCGACCGCCCCGTCCGGCACGTCGTCGCGGCCATGCGCAAGGGCGCGGAGGACGCCCCCGCGGTCGCCACCGTCCTCACGGCCCTGCGGGCGGCGGCGGAGGGGCGCGCCGCCTGAAGCCCACGCGGCGGAGCCGCACGTCGGTACGGCCGGTCCCGCGCCCCTGCCCCCGAGCACGCGCAGAGGGGGCGCCCCGTGTGACACCGGGCGCCCCCTCGTCCGTAACGGACGGACCGACCGCCTACTCGGCCGCCGCCGCGTCCGCCGCCTGGGCCTTCAGCGCGCGCTCGACGCCGGAGCGGGACTCCGAGACCAGCCGGCGCAGGGCCGCGTTCGGCTCGGCGGAGGCCAGCCACGCGTCCGTGCGGTCCAGGGTCTCCTGGGAGACCTGCACCGCCGGGTACAGGCCGACCGCGATCTGCTGGGCCATCTCGTGCGAACGGGACCCCCAGACGTCCTTCAGCGCCTCGAAGTACCGCTCCGTGTACGCCGCCAGCAGTTCGCGCTGGTCGGTCTGGACGAAGCCGGCGATGACCGCCTCCTGCACGGCGTTCGGCAGCTTGTCGGACTCCACGACCGACTCCCAGGCCTCCGCCTTGGCCGCCTCGGTCGGGCGGGCCGCCCGCGCGGTGGCCGCGTGCCGCTCACCGGCGGCGGTCTTGTCCCGCTCGTACTCGGCCGCGATCTCCGACCCGCCGAACCGGCCCACGGCCGCGAGGCGCTGCACGAACGCCCAGCGCAGCTCGGTGTCGACGGCCAGGCCCTCGACGGTCTTCGTGCCGTCGAGCAGCGCGTCGAGGAGGTCCAGCTGCTCCGGGGTCCTGGCCGTCGCCGCGAACGCCCGCGCCCACGCCAGCTGGTGGTCGCTGCCCGCCTCGGCGGCCCGCAGGTGGGCCAGCGTGGCCTCGGTCCAGCGGGTCAGCAGCGCCTCGCGGGCGGTCGGGGCGGCGTACTGGTCGATGGCCAGCTTCACCTGGCGGTGCAGCGACTGCACGACACCGATGTCGGACTCCTTGCCGATGCCGGACAGCACCAGCGACAGGTAGTCCCGGGTCGGCAGCTCCGCGTCCCGGGTCATGTCCCACGCCGACGCCCAGCACAGGGCGCGGGGGAGGGACTCCGTGAAGTCGCCCAGGTGCTCGGTGACCACGGCCAGCGACTGCTCGTCGAGGCGGACCTTCGCGTACGACAGGTCGTCGTCGTTGAGCAGCAGCACCGCCGGGCGGGGCTTGCCGACCAGCTGCGGCACGGCCGTCAGCTCGCCGTCCACGTCCAGTTCGACGCGGTCGCCGCGCACCAGCTTGCCGGCGCCGTCGAGGTCGTAGGCGCCGATCGCGATGCGGTGGGGGCGCAGGGTGGGCTCGCCCTTGGCGCCGGCGGGCAGGGCCGGGGCCTCCTGGCGGATGGCGAAGGAGGTGATGACACCGTCGGCGTCGGTCTCGATCTCCGGGCGCAGCACGTTGATGCCGGCCGTCTCCAGCCACGCCTTCGACCAGGTCTTCAGGTCGCGGCCGGAGGTCTCCTCCAGCGCGCCCAGCAGGTCGGACAGGCGGGTGTTGCCGAACGCGTGCCGCTTGAAGTACGCCTGCACGCCCCGGAAGAACGCGTCCTCACCGACGTAGGCGACGAGCTGCTTGAGGACGCTGGCGCCCTTGGCGTACGTGATGCCGTCGAAGTTGACGAGCACGTCGTCCAGGTCGCTGATGTCCGCCATGATCGGGTGCGTGGACGGCAGCTGGTCCTGCCGGTACGCCCAGGTCTTCATCTGGTTGGCGAACGTCGTCCACGAGTGCGGCCACTTCGACCGCGGCGCGGCGGCCTGGCAGGCGGCCTCGGCGTAGGTGGCGAACGACTCGTTCAGCCACAGGTCGTTCCACCACTCCATGGTGACCAGGTCGCCGAACCACATGTGCGCCAGCTCGTGCAGGATCGTCGCCGCCCGCACCTCGTACGCGGCGTCCGTGACCTTCGAGCGGAACACGTACTGGTCGCGGATGGTCACCGCGCCCGCGTTCTCCATCGCGCCCGCGTTGAACTCCGGCACGAAGAGCTGGTCGTACTTCTTGAACGGGTACTGGTAGTCGAACTTCTCCTGGAACCAGTCGAAGCCCTGCCGGGTGACCTCGAAGATCGCGTCCGCGTCGAGGTGCTCGGCCAGCGAGGGACGGCAGTAGATGCCGAGCGGCACGGACTGGCCGTCCTTCTCGTACACGCTGTGCACCGAGTGGTACGGGCCGACGATCAGCGCCGTGATGTACGACGAGATGCGCGGGGTCGGCTCGAACTCCCAGACGTTGTCCTTCGGCTCGGGCGTCGGCGAGTTGGAGACGACCGTCCAGCCCTCGGGGGCCTTCACGGTGAACTGGAACGTCGCCTTCAGGTCCGGCTGCTCGAAGCTAGCGAAGACCCGGCGCGCGTCCGGCACCTCGAACTGCGTGTACAGGTACGCCTGGTCGTCCACCGGGTCGACGAACCGGTGCAGGCCCTCGCCGGTGTTGGTGTACGCGCAGTCGGCGACCACGCGCAGGATGTTGCGTCCCGGCAGCAGGCCCGGCAGGGCGATGCGGGAGTCCTGGAACACCTCGGCGGCGTCGAGGGCGTCGCCGTTCAGCGTCACCTCGTGGACCGTCGGCGCGACCAGGTCGATGAAGGACTCGCCGCCGCCCTCGGCGACGTCGAAGCGCACCGTGGTCACGGACCGGTAGGTGCCGCCCTCCTGCGCGCCGGTGAGGTCGAGATCGATCTCGTACGAGTCAACGGTCAGCAGCGTCGCCCGCTGCCGCGCCTCTTCGCGAGTCAGGTTTGTGCCAGGCACGCGGTCATCTCCTCGTTATGTGTGGGTTGCGCCATCCTTCCACGTGAACCGCGCCCAACGCGATGTCCGTTTCCCGCCGGTACCCGGGCCTCCCGCGCGCGAGCCTGGACCGCATGAACCGCTACACCGCACGTCCCGTCCCGCGGGCCGCCCTCGAGGAACTCCGCGCCGCCGACGACGCGGGCCGCGTCCCCGCACCCGTGACCGACGACGAGGGCGGCGCACCCCTGCGCTGCTGCCTGCGCCGCAGCCGCGCGGGGGAGCGCGTCGCCCTCGTCTCCTACGCCCCGCTGCGCCGCTGGGCGGCGGAAACGGGCGCCGACCCGGGCGCCTACGACGAGCAGGGGCCCGTCTTCATCCACGCCGAGGAGTGCGCCGGGCCGGACGGCGACGGCCTCGCCTTCACCAACGCGCACCGCACCGTCCGCCGCTATTCCGCCGACGGACGCATCCTGGGCGGACGCCTGGTCGGATCCGGCGACGACTTCGCGCCCGCCCTCCAGGAAGCGCTCGACGACCCGGCCGTGGCGTTCGTCCACGTCCGGGCCGTCGAGTACGGCTGCTTCCTCTACGAGGTCAGGCGGGGCTAGCCCCGGGGCGTCAGCCCTTCAGCTCCGCCGCCACCAGCTCCGCGATCTGCACCGCGTTCAGGGCCGCGCCCTTGCGCAGGTTGTCGTTGGAGACGAACAGGGCCAGGCCGTGGTCCACGGTCTCGTCCTGGCGGACGCGGCCCACGTAGGACGGGTCCTGACCGGCCGCCTCCAGCGGGGTCGGTACCTCGGTGAGCGCGACGCCGGGGGCGCCGGCCAGCAGCTCCTTGGCGCGCTCCACGCTGATCGGGCGGGCGAAGCGGGCGTTGATCTGAAGGGAGTGGCCGCTGAAGACGGGCACCCGCACGCAGGTGCCGGACACCTTCAGCTCCGGGATCTCCAGGATCTTGCGGGACTCGTGGCGGAGCTTCTGCTCCTCGTCCGTCTCGTGCAGACCGTCGTCGACGATGGACCCGGCCAGCGGCAGCACGTTGTACGCGATCGGGGCCACGTACTTGTCCGGCTTCGGGAACTCGACCGCCGAACCGTCGTGGGTCAGCTTGGGGGCGTCCGCGCCCACCTTCTGGACCTGCTCGAACAGCTCGTCCACACCGGCCAGCCCGGAACCGGACACCGCCTGGTAGGTGGCGACGACGACGGCCTCCAGGCCCGCCTCCGCGTGCAGCGGACGCAGCACCGGCATCGCGGCCATCGTGGTGCAGTTCGGGTTGGCGATGATGCCCTTGGGGCGGTCGGCGATCGCGTGCGGGTTCACCTCGGACACCACCAGCGGAACCTCGGGGTCGCGGCGCCAGGCGGAGGAGTTGTCGATCACGACCGGGCCCTGCGAGGCGACCTTTTCGGCCAGTGCCTTGGAGGTGGCACCGCCCGCCGAGAAGAGCACGATGTCCAGGCCGGAGTAGTCGGCGGTGGCCGCGTCCTCCACCGTCACGCCGTCCAGCTCCTTGCCGGCGCTGCGGGCCGAGGCGAACAGGCGCAGCTCGGTGACGGGGAAGTCGCGCTCCGTGAGGATCCTGCGCATGACCGTGCCGACCTGACCGGTGGCTCCGACGATTCCGACCCTCACGGTGGCTCCTTCTCCGTTTGTGCGCGTGTCTTCACGCGCGCTTTGCTCGGCCGAGACTTTTCCATCATGGGGCGATGCCCGGCCCGCCTGTCCAATCCTTTGCACGGTGTTCCCGCACCTTGGGACGCGATGGCTCGGTCCGCCCCTGCCCATCCCTTCCCGCCCCACACGACGATGTGACGTACGCCTCGCGCGGAAAGGCGGCCGTCCGGGCGAACGTTTCGGGCCCCTCGCGCGTCGTAGGGGAAACGTGGCCGGGGGAGGAAATGGCTTTGCTGCGCAGAAGGGCCCGCCGCGGCCAGGGGGACGACGTACGCGACGACCCCCTGGACGCGGCGCAGGAACGCCGGGTGCGGGCGGTGCTCGCGCTCGGCGGGGTGCCGCAGGCGGACCTGCCGGACGGGGTGCAGCAGGTCCGCCTGCGGCTGCTGGAGCGGACGGCCAGTGGCCGCGAGGCGCCGCGCGACGTGTCCGCCTGGGCGGCGGTCGTCGCCTCCAACCTGGCCATGGACTGGCACCGGGCCAGGCGCCGCCAGGACCGGCTCGGGGAACGCCTGGCCGCGCTGCGCCAGACGGAGCACCCCGGCAACGAGGACGCCAGCGTCCTGTCCCTCGCCGTCGTGCAGGGCCTGGACGAGCTGCCGGACGCCCAGCGCCAGGTCCTCGTCCTGCGCTTCTACGCCGACCTGCCGGTACGCGGCATCGCCGAGGAGCTGGGCATCCCCGAGGGCACGGTCAAGAGCAGGCTGCACACGGCGGTCCGGGCCCTGCGCGCCCGCCTGCACGAGGACGAGGTGGTGTGAGATGGCCGCCGAACAGCACCCCGGTGGGTACGACGACGGGTACGACGCGCTGATGGCCGCGATCACCGGCGAGCCGCTGCCGCCGGACGCGGGGCCGGACGCCCACGGCGAGTACCGGTCGGCGACCGCCGACGTCGCGCTGCTGCGGGAGCAGCTCGACCTGCTCGGCGACGCCCTGGGCGACGCCGTTCCGCAGGACCGCCCCGCTCCGGCCCCGGTCCCGGCGCCGCGCCGCCGCCCCTTCCGCCTCGCCCTGGGCGTCCTCGCGGCGGCCTGCGCGGGTGTGGTCGTCACGGGCCTGGGCTGGCTGGTCGTGCAGAGCGGCAGCGGTGCCACCGACGACACGGCGGGCGGCAGCGCGGCCGACAAGTCCGCGGTACGGCCGGGGAACCCGAGCGCGGGCCAGGAGGCGGCCCTCGTCTTCGGCACCCCCCGCTACCTGGCCTGCGCCCGTCTCGTCGCCGAGGGCACGGTGACCGCCGCCGAACCCGTGCCGGGCGCCGCACGGCACCGGATCACGCTTCGGGTGACCCGCGCCCACGTGCCCGGGGGCGGCACCGGCCCGACGACGACGTTCGTCCTGGACGACGGCCTGGCCCGCCTCGCCCCCGGCGACCGGGTCCTCGTCGGCGTCCTGAGGGACCGGCCCACCGCCGACACGGTGATCACCGGCGACCGGAACATCGCCACCGCCCGCACCTGGATCACCGCTTCCCTCCCCGAGTCCCGCACCCTCACCTGCGACTGACCCACCGCCGGGAGCAAGCGGAAGGGGCGGGCGCCCAAGCCGGCGCGCCCGCCCCTCCCCGTACCGCACCGGACTACGGCACGACCTTCCCGATCCGCACGCTGCCCAGGCCCGCGACCGTGCCGTGGGCGTTGACCAGCTGGACCCGGCCGAAGAACTCACGGCCCTCCGGGGCGGCGGCCAGGGCCGTGACGCTGCCCGTCACCGTCGCCGAGTCGCCCGTGCCGAGCCGCACCGTCGCCGCGTCGTCCACGGTGACCGAGCCGAGACCGGCGGAGAAGTACACGTCCCGGTAGTCGTACTCCGTGCTGCCCGACGGCACCGAGTAGCCCGCGACCTCGACGGTGTACGTCCCGGCGGCCGGCTTCGTGATGGACACCGACTCCTCCGAGTCGCCGTCGGCGGACTGGGCGACGACCGCGCCGTCCTCGCCGTAGACCGTCAGGTCCAGGTCGGCGGCCGCGTCGGAGACCCCCCCGATGGCGACGTCCAGCGACTCGGCGCCCTCGGGCACCTCGACCGTGGAGGTGGCCGTCCCACCCTGCTCGATCGTCGGGCGGGACGTCTCGGAGGAGCCGAGCGGGCCGCCGACCAGCTTGCCCTCCAGGGCGGCGTACTCGTTGGTCACCGTCCAGGAGGCGTCCGCCGGGGTGCCGGCCTTGGCCTCGGGCACGGTCACGACCTCCGGGTCGAAGACCGCGCCGAGCACGGTGACGTCCAGCCGGTAGGGGTTGTCGAGCAGCGGCGAGGTGCGCCGGGCCTCGACCTCGACCTCCCAGACGCCGGGCTGCGGGTCGGCGTACGCGCGCACGTCGGGACGGCAGCCGTTGCCGTCGAGGTAGTTGTTGTAGCAGTACGGCGTGGAGGTGTTGTCGGACGGGACGCCGTACGGGTGGATGGAGATGAACCGGGTCTGGCTCCCGCCCTTGAGCCCGCCGATCGCCACCTCAAGCGACTTCGCGCCCTCGGGGACGGTCACGAAGTAGGACTCGGTGCTGTTGCGCTGCACCGAACCCTTCGCGGAGAAGTCGTACTTCAGCGGGGCGGAGACCACGACCGTGGTCAGGACCTGCTGGTCGACGCCCTCGGTGCGCGGGTCGTCGACCTCCAGGATCGCGCTCTTGAGACCGGCGGAGCCGGGCCGCGCCTCGACCTCGACGGTGACCGGCTCGTTCAGCGGCAGCCGCACCTCGTCCCGGCCCACGACGCGGAAGGTGTGACCGGCGTTGTTCTCGAAGTCCAGCTCGTGCCGGACCGCCCGGTCCGGTCCCGTGGTGCGGGTGAGCGTGATCTCGTACGTCTTCTTCTGCCCGGCCTTCAGACCGCCCTCGCGGTCGTACAGGCCGGTGCCGTGGCCCGGGGTCTCGAGGAACTGGTCGATCGCGGTGTCGACCGGTGCCTTCACCGTGTACTCGTGGGCGGTGGCGCCGCGCCGGATCGACTTCCAGGCGCCGGGGACGTCGATCAGACCCGCGCCCTCCTCGTACGCCTGCACGCCCCTGATGTGGTCGGCGGTGGAGGTCAGCGCCGTGCGCAGCTTCGCCGGGGTGAGGTCGATGCGGGCCTGCTTCGCCGCCGACAGGAGCAGCGCGGAGGCGCCCGCGGCCTGCGGGGAGGCCATCGAGGTGCCCTGGAGCATGCCGTAGCCGGCGGGCAGGTCGTAGCCCGCCTCGGGGACCGGGGCGCCGGGCATCCAGGTCTGGATGGAGTTGACCGCCGCGCCGGGCGCGGTCAGCGTCGGCGCGAAGCCGCCGTCCTCACGCGGGCCGCGCGAGGAGAACGGCATCATCTGGTACTTGGTCTTCACCTGGGAGCCGTAGTTGGCGGCCCAGGTCTCGCGGGAGATGGACGCGCCGACCGAGATCACCTTGTCGGCGAGGCCCGGGTCGCCGATGGTGTTGGCACCGGGGCCGGAGTTGCCCGCCGAGATGACCAACTGGACGCCGTAGGTGTCGATGAGCCGGGTGTACAGCTCGGCGCGGGCGTTGTTGCCGTCGTTGAGGGCGGGCAGGCCGCCGATCGACATGTTGACGATGTCGACGCCCCGGTTGACGACGAGGTCGATCATGCCCTCGGTGAGCGCGACGTTGGTGCAGCCGCCGCTCCACGTGCACGCGCGGGACGACACGATCTGCGCGCCGGGCGCGGCACCGTCCATGCGGCCGCCGAACAGCCCGTTGGCGGCGGCGAGTCCGGCGACGTGCGTGCCGTGCTCGGACTCGATGACGCCGATGTTGACGAAGTCGGCCTTGGCGCCCGCGGAGTTGACGACGACGTCCTTGCGGATCTCGACGACGAAGGGCTGGCGCTCGGCCACGTCCGTCTTCGGGTCGTCGGTGCCGAAGTACCCGACCTGGAAGCCGTCCTTGTAGGGCTTCATCGGGGTGTCGTCGGAGAAGTCGTGGTTGTCGTTCAGGTCGACGCGGACCGTGCCGGCCTTCGCGTCGTACAGGACGCCCCAGGAGTCGGTGGTGTCGCCGTCCCGGTTGGCGTCGCCCGCGGCATCACCGCCGGTGGTGTACGACTCCAGGAAGGTGCTGACCCGGTACGAGCCCGCGGGCGCCGTCCAGGTCTCGCCGCCGTAGGTGAAGGTGGGGCCGGAGACGGCGGTGGTCATCGGGCGCCAGGTGCGGTCGCCGTCGACCACCGGGTCGGTGGCGGTGACCCAGTCGACGATCTTGCGCTCGCCGGTGGTGGTCTTCTGGAGCGCCGGGTGGCCGAGGTCGACGCCGGAGTCGAGGATGCCGATGGTGACGCCGCGGCCGTCCGACTTCGGGTGCTTCCGCACGAAGTCGACGGCGCCCGTCTCGAAGGACGGGTTGTACGGGTTCTTCGCCGGGGTCCAGCGGTTCGGGCCGCGGTAGTGGTTCCGGCCCTTGTGGGACGCGGCGCCCTCGGCCGTGTCCGCGCTCGGCGTCGGGTCGTCGAGCGGGATCTCGTCGCGCAGGTCGATGCCGTCCACGGAGGAGAGCTTGGCGGCGGCGGCGATGACCGAGTCCGCCTTGGCGGTGGGCACGGTGGCGCGCACGTAGCCCAGCTCGTCGTAGGTGCGGCCGACGGTGCCGCCGGCGACCCCGTCCAGCTCCTTCGCCACCTGCTCGGTCCGGCCCGGCGCGGTGGCGACCATCATCGTGACGTTCTTCTCGCCGTCGGCCTTCGCCTCGGCGAGCAGGTCCGCGTCGCCGGAACCGAGCTTGTCGTGGGCGG
Organism: Streptomyces coelicoflavus; assembly: GCF_003112555.1. Classification (GTDB taxonomy): domain Bacteria; phylum Actinomycetota; class Actinomycetes; order Streptomycetales; family Streptomycetaceae; genus Streptomyces; species Streptomyces coelicoflavus. The sequence goes on from NZ_BEWB01000002.1 coordinate 361,601, forward strand.
ACTTGACGGAGGTGCCGTCGGGCGGCGCGGTCGCCGCCGGGCCGTCGGCGGCGAGGGCCACGGGCACCGGCCCGACCGCGGCGAGCGCGGCGACGAGACCTGTGGCCAGGACGATCCGCGCCGCGCGTCTGGCGCCCGGTATCGGTTCCCGCTGGGGGCTGTTGGTCATCGGCATCCCTTGTAGAGGAAGGAACGTGCGGAGGAAGGAACACGCGGCTCGACCGGAACCGATCGGTCCCGGCCGAAACGGTCCGGAATCCGATCCCGGACGACCGCTCAGCCTGACGCAAGGGGACACCGTTTGGGGAGAGTTGTCCGGGACGGGATGGAGTCATGGCGTACTTCCGCCATACGCCACCGCGGACACAAGGGGCGGCCCGTGACAACCGTGGTGGCGGAGGGCCGAAAGGTGCTCAACCCTCCCGGACCCGGCAACCTTCCCGCCGCCCGCCGGGTCTCTCCCCCCGGACCGAGCAGAACGCAGCAGAGGACACGAAGGACACAGAGGACGGGGAAGACATGACCGCACGCGTACGAACCACCCTGGTGGCGGCCTGCGCCCTGGCGCTGTCGGCGGCACTGACCGCCCCGGCACTGGCCGCCCCGGCCGCGGCGCCCCCGGTCACCGACGGCCACGACGCGACCCGCCGCGCCCTGGAGGCAGCGGTCGCGGACGGCGTACCCGGTGTCACCGCCACCGCCCGCGACGGCCACCGCACCTGGTCCGGGACCGCCGGAGTGGGCGACCTGAGGACCGGCGAGCCGCGTTCCGAGCGGGACCGCTACCGGGTCGGGAGCATCACCAAGACGTTCGTCGCCACCGTCGTGCTCCAGTTGGAGGCCGAGGGCCGGCTCTCGCTGGACGACACCGTGGACGAGTGGCTGCCCGGCGTGGTCGAGGGCAACGGCAACGACGGGAAGCGCGTCACCCTGCGCCAGCTCCTGAACCACACGAGCGGCATCTACAACGTCACGTCCGACGAGGGTTTCGCCCGCACCTACTTCACCCGGGACGGCTTCTTCGAGCACCGCTACGACACGGTGACGCCGCGGCAGCTGGTGGCGATCGCCACGGCCCACGAGCCGGACTTCGCGCCCGGCACCGACTGGAACTACTCCAACACCAACTACATCCTGGCCGGCATGGTGATCGAGGAGGTCACCGGCCGCCCGTACGGCGACGAGGTGCGCCGCCGGATCATCGCCCCGCTCAAGCTGCGCGCCACGTCGGTCCCGGGCACCCGGACCACCCTGCCCCGGCCCAGCAGCCGCGCCTACTCGAAGCTGGACGGGACGGCGGCGGACCCGACCTACGACGTCACGCGGCTCAACCCGTCCCTGGCCGGCTCGGCGGGGGAGATGATCTCCAGCTCGGCGGACCTGAACCGCTTCTACACCGCCCTGCTCCGCGGCCGGCTGCTACCCGCCGAGCAGCTGGCCGAGATGACCACCACGGTCCCCGCGCGGCCGGGCGCCTCCTACGGCCTCGGACTGATCAAGCGGCGACTCGACTGCGGAGTGACCGTCTGGGGCCACGCCGGCGGCATCCACGGCTCCTCCTCGGAGGCGGTGACGACCCGGGACGGCCGGCACGCGCTCGCCCTCAACTTCAACGGCGACTGGTCGGGCGACAGCGACGCGGTGATCGACGCGGAGTTCTGCGGCGACTGATCCGGCGGCGTCCCGGTGGTCCCGGCGTCCCGACGGGACCACCGGGGCTACCGGGGCAGCACCACGACGTACGCGGCGGGCTCCCGGTCCCCGGCCGCCATCAACGCCGTACGCACGACGGCCGCCTGGTGCTCCGGGCAGTCCCGCAGCTTGCGCGGGGTGAGGTGCACGACCGTGATGCCGAGCCGCTCCAGGTGCTCGCGCTTGCGGGCGTGCTCCGCCCAGGCGGCGTCGTCCTCCTGCTTGCGGTGCGCCCGGGTGTCCAGCTCCAGCGCCACCGCCTGCTCGGGCCAGAACGCGTCCACACCACCCAGGTGGGGGCCGCCGGGCAGGCGCAGGTCGACGTTCCAGACCGGCTCCGGCAGGGCGTGCTCGCGCACCATCCGGTACAGGCGCTGTTCCGCCAGCGCCCGCCCCTCCGCGACCAGCGAGTCCACGGCGTCCACCACGTGCGGGCGGCTGAGCAGCCGGGCCCGGTTCAGCTCCCGCACCACGGCGGCCGGTTCGCAGTGCCCGCCGCGCACCGCCTCCGTCAGCAGCCGGCGCACGGTGCCCGGATCGGTCAGCTCCGCCACCGCGTCCGCCAGTGCCCGCGCCACCGGAGCAACCGGGACCCCGGTCAGCTCCACCGGAGTGGGCAGTGCCGTCGTGCGGACGATGCGCGCACAGCCCGTGGTCCGCAGCCGGCGCATGCGCGGGACCAGGACGTCGACCACGTCCAGGGACGGCAGCGGGGGAGCGGCGGAGAACCCGTGCAGCGTCAGCGCGGCCAGGCCCGTGATCATCGCCTCCGCGTAGGCGGACACGGGCGGGTGCTCCGCGCCCGGCTGGACCGGCACCGAGACGGACACCGCGGGCGCCGCACCGGAGGCCGGGCCCGCGCCGCGGTCCCGCGCCGCGTACAGGAGCACCGCGTGCAGACGCTCCTCGCTGGTCGGCGGGCCCGGGTGCAGCAGGACGACGTTCGGCAGCAACTGCTGCCAGGGACCGCCCGGCCGGCACTGCTCGTTGGTCTCCGCGGCGGAGACGCCGTGCGCCCGCAACTGGGCGACCGTCATCGGCCGGCGCCGGCCGTCGGCCAGCGAGTGAAGCGGGCGGGGGCGGGGGGAGAGCGGGGTGTTGTGCGTCATGACCAGCAATTTCCCGCGCCCGATCCGCCCCTTAACCGCTGTTACAAGCCCATCGCCGAACCGGGACAAGCCCGCCCTAAAGGACGGGTGTTCGGATGCCGAAAACCCCTGGTCCGCCACCGTGCGGCCCAGGGGTTACGGCTGCCATTGCCCGAATTCCGTAACGACGACGGAACGCTCAACCGTTGGCCAAAGCAAGGGTGCTCATGTCACGTCGGGGCACTGTGGCGCCCCGAAGGGGTGCGGGGCCGTGTCGATGTGCGGCTCCGCCGCGTGGGCGCGACAGGCCACGACGCACCCGCACCCGGCGACCAACAGAACCCCTACGCACCCCCGTCGCAGGCCTGCGCCCGCAGAGCCCGCGCCAGATCGTCCCGAGCCTCCAGCACCAGCCTCCGCAACGCCGGCGCCGCCTCCTCGTGCGCGGACAGCCACGCGTCGGTCGCGTCCAGCGTGTCCCGGGAGTCCCGCAGCGACGGGAACAGCCCCCGGACCACGTCCATCCCGATCTGGATGGACCGCTCGGCCCACACCCGCTCGATCGCCGCGAAGTACTTCTCGGTGTACGGCGCGAGCAGCTCCCGCTGCGAGGGCTGCGCGAAGCCGGCGATGGTCGCCTCCACCAGCGCGTTGGACAGCGCGTCGGACTCCACCACCTGCGCCCAGGCCTGCGCCTTCACCGCCGGGGACGGCCGCGAGGCCAGGCAGCGGACCTGGTGCCGCTTGCCGGAGGCCGTGTCGTCGCGGGCCAGTTCGGCGGCCAGGACACCCTCGTCGGCCCCGCCGTGGGCGGCGAGCGGCGCGAGGAAGGTCCAGCGCAGCTCCTGGTCCACGTCGAGGCCGTCGATCTTGTCGGTGCCCTCCAGCAGCCCCCGCAGCACCAGGAGGTCCGCCTCCTCGGACGCCACCGACGCGAAGAACCGCGCCCACGCCAGCTGCTGCTCGCTGCCCGGTGCCGCGTCCCGCAGCTCGCGCAGCGCGCCCTCGGCGAGCAGCCGGCCGCCCGTCCCGCGCCAGTCGGGGGCGGCGTAGTGCACCAGCGCCGAGCCGGTCCAGGCGTGCAGCATCTGCAGGACGCCGATGTCGGACTCGCGGCCCGCGAACCGCAGCACCAGCCCGGCGAAGTCCCGGGCCGGCAGCAGTGCGTCCCGCGTCATGTTCCACAGCGCCGACCAGCACAGGGCGCGGGCCAGCGGGTCCGTCAGCGCGCCCAGGTGCTCGCGCAGGGTCGCCAGCGAGGTGGCGTCGAACCGCGTCTTGCAGTACGTGAGGTCGTCGTCGTTGACCAGGACCAGCTCCGGCGCCTCGGCACCGGCCAGCTCCGCGACCACCGTGCGCGGCCCCTCGACGTCCACCTCGGCACGCGCGTACCGCTCCAGGGCGCCCTCGGCCGTACGCCGGTACAGGCCCACCGCGACGCGGTGCGGGCGCAGTTCGGGGTGCGACTCGGCGGCCTCCTGCACCACGGCCAGCTCGTCGACCGTGCCCGCCGCGCTCAGCAGCACCTGCGGGGTCAGCGAGTTGACCCCCGCCGTCTGGAGCCAGGAGCGCGACCAGGCCGCCATGTCCCGGCCGCTGGTCTCCTCCAGCACCGACAGCAGGTCGCCCAGGCGCGTGTTGCCGTACGCGTGCCGCTTGAAGTAGCGCCGCGCGCCCTCCAGGAACGCGTCCTGCCCGACGTACGCCACCAGCTGCTTGAGCGCGGAGGCGCCCTTGGCGTAGGTGATGCCGTCGAAGTTGAGCTTGGCGTCCTCCAGGTCACGGATGTCGGCCGTGATCGGGTGCGTGGAGGGCAGCTGGTCGGCGCGGTACGCCCAGGCCTTGCGGCGGTTGGCGAAGGTGATCCAGGCGTCCTCGAAGCGGGTCGCGTTGACGTTGGCGAACGCGCCCATGAAGTCGGCGAAGGACTCCTTCAGCCACAGGTCGTCCCACCACTCCATGGTCACGAGGTCGCCGAACCACATGTGCGCCATCTCGTGCAGGATCGTGTTGGCGCGGCCCTCGTACGACGCCCGCGTCACCTTCCCGCGGAAGATGTACTCCTCCCGGAAGGTGACCATCCCCGGGTTCTCCATCGCGCCGAGGTTGTACTCCGGCACGAACGCCTGGTCGTACTTCCCGAAGGGGTACGGGTAGTCGAAGTGGTCGTGGAAGAAGTCCAGGCCCTGCTTGGTGATCAGGAAGACGTCGTCGGCGTCGAAGTGCGGGGCCAGGCCCTTGCGGCACAGGGCGCCGAGCGGGATCTCCAGCCGCGTACCGTCCTCGAGCACGCGCTCGTAGGAGTCCGTGACGTAGTGGTACGGCCCCGCGACCACGCACGTGATGTACGTCGAGATCGGCTTCGTCTCCGCGAACCGCCACACCCCGTCGGCGCGTGCGCCCGCGCCGTTGGACCACACCGTCCACTCCTCGGGCGCGCGCACCTCGAAGCGGAAGGGGGCCTTGAGGTCCGGCTGCTCGAAGTTCGCGAACACCCGGCGGGAGTCGGCCGGCTCGTACTGGGTGTACAGGTACACCTCGCCGTCCTCGGGGTCGACGAAGCGGTGCATTCCCTCGCCGGTGCGGGAGTAGGCGCACTGGGCGTCGACCACCAGCTCGTTGTCGGCGGCCAGGTCCTCCAGGAGGATCCGGGAGCCGTCGAAGACCTCGCTCGGGTCGAGGTCGCGGCCGTTCAGCGAGACGGCGGTGACGCTCGGGGCGATCAGGTCGGCGAAGCTGCTCGCGCCGGGCTCGTTGCAGCGGAAGCGGATCGTGGTGACGGACCGGAACGTGCGCGGCCCCTCGCCCCGGGCGTCACCGATGGCCGAGCGCACGTCGAGGGACACCTCGTACCCGTCGACGGACAGCAGGGCGGCCCGCTCCCGGGCCTCGTCGCGGGACAGATTCTCACCGGGCACGGGCGGCACTCCCTCGGGTGGTGTTCGGTATGTGAGTGGTGTTGCGGGTGATGTTCAGTATGCGGACAGCCCCGATCCTGCCATGCGCCCCTGACGCGCGGCAGCCGGGAATGAGCGGGCCGGCCGGTCGGTTGCCCCGACAAACGGCTACTCGCGCGCCTCAAGAGGAGAGACATGTCCGAGAAGACGCCTGTCGACTTCTGGTTCGACCCGCTGTGCCCCTGGGCCTGGATGACCTCCCGCTGGGTCCTGGAGGTGGAGAAGGTCAGGGACATCGAGGTCCGCTGGCACCTGATGAGCCTGGCCGTCCTCAACGAGGACAAGCTCGACGAGCTGCCCGCGGAGTACCGCGAGATGCTGGAGGTCAAGGCCTGGGGCCCGGTCCGCGTCGTCATCGCGGCCCAGGAGGAGCACGGCGCCGAGGTGCTCGGCGACCTCTACACGGCGCTCGGCACCCGCATCCACAACCAGGAGGAGGGCCCGGGCAGGGAGACGGTCGCCGCCGCCCTGAAGGACGTCGGTCTGCCCGAGTCCCTGATGGACCACTGGGACGACACCCCCTACGAGCCCCAGCTGCGCGCCTCCCACAAGGAGGGCATCGACAAGGTCGGCCAGGAGGTCGGCACCCCGGTCATCGCCGTGCCCGGCGCCGACGGCGGACAGCTCGCCTTCTTCGGCCCGGTCGTCACCCCCGCACCCAAGGGCGAGGACGCGGCCAAGCTCTGGGACGGCACCCTCGCCGTGGCCTCCGTGCCGGGCTTCTACGAGATCAAGCGGACCCGCACCAAGGGCCCGGACTTCAGCAACCTGTAGGCGGCGTTCCCGCACGGAAAGCCCCCGCGAGTCACGTCCTCGCGGGGGCTTCCCTCATTCCGCCCGCCCGGTGAAGGTTGAGAAGACGATCACGAGGCAGGACGACCGGGGGCGGCCGGCTCTCAGGGAGCCAGCAGCAGCGTGTTGGTCCGGGACTTGGCGGCCTCGTAGCGCCTGGCCACGTCCTGCCAGTTGACGACGGCCCACATGGCGTCGATGAAGTCGACCTTCTGGTTCTTGTACTGAAGGTAGAAGGCGTGCTCCCAGGCGTCGAAGACCAGGATCGGGGTGGAGCCCTGGCCGACGTTGCCCTGGTGGTCGTAGATCTGCTCGACGATCAGCCGGCCGCTCAGCGGCTCGTAGGCGAGGACGCCCCAGCCCGAGCCCTGGGTGGTCGCGGCGGCCTTGGTGAGCTGCGCCTTGAAACCGGCGAAGGAGCCGAAGGACTCGGCGATCGCACCGGCCAGCTCGCCCACGCCGTCCTGGTCGAGGGGCTCGCCGCCGCCGTCGCCGGTCATGTTGTGCCAGTAGATCGAGTGCAGGATGTGGCCGGAGAGGTGGAAGGCCAGGTTCTTCTCCAGGCCGTTGATCGAGCCCCACGTCTCCTTGTCCCGCGCCTCGGCAAGCTGTTCCAGCGTGTCGTTGGCGCCCTTGACGTACGCGGCGTGGTGCTTGTCGTGGTGCAGCTCGATGATCTCGGGACTGATCACGGGAGCCAGCGCGGAGTAGTCGTACGGCAGTTCAGGAAGCGTGTAGACGGACATGGCGGATCCCCTCCGACCTCTTATTGCAAAAGGCTTGCAAGTGCACGCTAACAGCAAGAGGGTGGAAAGGGGTGGAGGGGCGTGCCGCGACACACGGAAGGGCCCCCGCACACGACCGTGCGGAGGCCCTCGGTGGAGCGCCGGGCTCTGCGGCTAGCCGAGGCGGGCCGCCCGGCGCCGCTGCCGGAGACAACCCGCGGCCGCCAGGACCAGCGTCATCCCGCCCGTCGAGTACAGCTGCACCCGCGTGTCCGGCTCGCGGGCCATCAGCACGAACACCGCGGCCATGCCGGCCAGCGCCACCCAGGTCAGCCACGGGAAGAGCCACATGCGCACGACCAGCTTCTCGGGCGCCTCCCGCTCCAGGCGGCGGCGCAGCCGCAGCTGCGCGGCGGCGATGAAGATCCAGACGACCAGGATGACCGCGCCGATCATGTTCAGCAGCCAGGAGAAGACGTCGTCCGGCCGCCAGTAGCTGAGCAGCACGCAGCCGAAGCCGAACAGGGAGGAGACCAGCACCGCGACCCGCGGCACCCCGCCCGACACCCGGCCCAGCACCCTCGGCCCCTGGCCCCGCTCGACCAGCGAGTAGCCGATGCGGGAGGCGCCGTAGATGTTGGCGTTCATCGCGCTGAGCAGCGCGACCAGGACCACGACGTTCATGAGCTGACCCGCGCCCGGGATGCCCAGCTCGTCCAGGGCGGCGACGTACGGGCCCTTCTCGACGACCTCGGGGGAGTCCCACGGGACCAGGGTCACGATGACCGCCATCGAGCCGATGTAGAACAGCGCGATGCGCCACATCGCCGTCCGCACGGCACTGGCCACGCCCCTGACCGGGTTCTCCGACTCGGCGGCCGCGATGGTCACGGTCTCCAGGCCGCCGTAGGCGAACACCGAGGCGAGCAGGCCGATGATCAGACCGTTGCCGCCGTTGGGCAGGAAGTCGCCCAGGTGGGAGGCGCCGGGCGAGTCGGTGCCCGGCAGGACGCCGCAGATCGCCAGCACGCCGAGCACCAGGAACAGCGAGATCGCGCCGACCTTGAGCGCGGCGAACCAGAACTCGAACTCGCCGAAGTTCTTCACGGCGGCCAGGTTCGTCCCGCAGAACACCACCATGAACAGCGCCACCCACGCCCACTCGGGCGTACCGGGCAGCCAGCCGTGCACGATCTGCGCCGCGCCGATGCCCTCCAGGCCGACCGCCGTGCACAGCAGCACCCAGAACGCCCAGCCCGCGGTGAAACCGGCCCAGGGGCCGATCGCCCGCTCGGCGTGCGCGGAGAAGGAACCGGACGACGGATACGCGGCGGACATCTCGCCCAGCATCCGCATCACCAGCATCACGAGGAGGCCGGAGGCGGTGTAGGCGACGACGATCGAGGGCCCGGCGGCGGCGATGCCGGCCCCGGAACCGACGAACAGCCCGGCGCCGATCACGCCGCCCAGGGCGATCATCGACAGGTGGCGCTGCTTGAGGCCGTGGGAGAGGGAGGCGTCCGCCGGCTGCTGGGGCGCCTCGGTGGTGGTGCTGTTGGACATGGAGCGGCTCGTCCAATGCGTGGGGGGGCGGATGGGGACGGTGGGGGGTGGAGCAGGGTGGGGCTGAGTGGGGCTGGGGTGGGGCTGGGGTGGGGGCTGGGCAGGGCAAAAGCGCCCACAGTCTCCGGTCTCGTGTCGCGCGGCGACAGCGGCTGCCCACGATGCGGACGGACTGGACACGGAACGCGATCATCCGAATACGTCGTTCCGTTTGCGGGTGCGCCCGGGTGACGCCCGCCTCACCTTCTCGGTGACCGGTGTCACCCGCGACCGGGTGTATCCCGCACCCTTTGTCGGGAGCCCACCAAGACGACGAGCGGGCCTTTGTCGAGCGCTGCTGGTGATCGGCTCCAGGCGGCTGGGATAGCGTCGCGGTGTCCCGACATGTCCACACCACCGCGGAGTCCCCATGAGCACCGCTGCCGTCCCCGCCCGACGCTCCGGGCAGGTCCTCGCCGACCTCATCCCCTCCTCCCGAGTCCGGGACGTCGCGCTCGTCGCGGGCGGCGCCGTGCTCACCGGCCTCGCCGCCCAGATCGCGGTACCCGTGCCCGGCTCCCCGGTGCCGGTGACCGGCCAGACCTTCGCCGCGCTGCTCGTCGGCACCTCGCTCGGCGCCCGCCGCGGCCTCCTCTCGCTCGCGCTGTACGCCCTGGTCGGCATGGCGGGCGTGCCGTGGTTCGCGGAGGGCGGATCCGGCACCGCCGCCCCCTCCCTCGGCTACGTCTTCGGCATGCTGCTCGCCGTCACGGTCGTGGGCGCGCTGGCCCGCCGCGGCGCCGACCGCTCGATGCTGCGCACGGCCGGCACGATGCTGCTCGGCGAGGCGATCATCTACGCCGTCGGCGTGCCGTACCTGGCCCTCGCCGCCGACATGTCCCTCACCGCCGCGATCGCGGCCGGCCTCACCCCGTTCCTGATCGGCGACGCGCTGAAGGCCGCGCTGGCGATGGGCGTCCTGCCCACCGCCTGGAAGCTGGTCGACAAGCGGTAGAGGCCCACCGGGCCCGCGAAAGAGGCTCGCCGGAGCGCGGACAGCGCCCCGGCGAGCCTCTTTCGTACGTCCGCGACGGCCGGGTCACCCCTCCTCGGCGGCGGCCTTCCGCGCGGTGATCCGCTGCTTGACGAAGGCGACGACGAGGACGAGCGCGGCGACGAGCAGCGACAGCAGCACGGTGCTGCGCCCGTCGTGCTCGGTGTCGGTCAGCATGTAGCCGAGCACGAACACGATGACCGCGGCGGCCGCCCAGGTCAGATACGGGTACAGCCACATCCGCACGACCAGCTTCTCCGGCGTCTCCGCCTGGATGATCTTCCGCAGCCGCAGCTGTGAGAAGCAGATGGCCAGCCAGACGAAGAGGGCCACCGCACCCGAGGAGTTGAGCAGGAAGAGGAAGACCGTGTCGGGGAACTTGTAGTTGAAGAAGACCGCGACGAAGCCGAAGACGACGGACGACAGGATCGCCGTCTGCGGCACCCCGCGCCGGGTGGTCCGGGCGAAGGCCCTGGGCGCGTCCCCGCGCTCGCCGAGCGAGAACGCCATGCGGGAGGCCGTGTAGAGCCCCGAGTTGAGGCAGGACAGCACCGACGTCAGCACGATGAAGTTCATGATCTGCCCGGCGTTCGGGATCCCGAGCGAGTCCAGGGCGGCGACGTAGGAGCCCTGGTCGACGATCGACTGCGAGTCCCAGGGCAGCAGCGCGACCACGACGAAGATGGAGCCGAGGTAGAAGACGGCGATGCGCCAGATGATGCTGTTGGTCGCCTTGGTGACGGCCCGCTGCGGGTCCTCGGACTCGCCGGCGGCGAGCGTGGGGATCTCGCTGCCCATGAACGAGAACACCACGAGCAGCACACCGGTGAGGACGGCCCCGGGCCCGTTCGGCAGGAACCCGCCGTGTTCCGTCAGGTTCCCGAGCCCCGCCTGCCCGCTGTCCACACCGGGCAGCACGCCGAACACGGCCAGCCCGCCGACGACGATGAACGCGGCGATGGCGACGACCTTGATCCCGGCGAACCAGAACTCGAACTCGCCGTAGGAGCCGACGGAGGCGAGGTTGGTGGCGGTCAGCACGACCATCACGATCAGCGCCCACCCCCACTGCGGCACGGCGGGTATCCAGCCCTCCAGGATCTTGGCCCCGGCGGTCGCCTCCACGGCCAGCACCACGACCCAGAAGAACCAGTAGAGCCAGCCGATGGAGAACCCGGCCCAGGGGCCGAGCGCCCGGTCGGCGTGGGCGGAGAAGGAACCCGAGGTCGGGTTGGCGGCCGACATCTCCCCGAGCATCCGCATCACCAGCACCACGAGCGTGCCGACGAGGGCGTACGAGAGGAGGATGCCGGGTCCCGCGGTGGCGATTCCGGAACTGGACCCCACGAACAGCCCGGCCCCGATGACGCCGCCGATGGCGATCATCGTGAGATGGCGGTTCTTGAGCCCGGCCTGAAGCCCGGACCCGGGGGACGACGGGTTCTCGGGCCCGTCCTCGGGCTTGGTCAGGGTCGGCTGCGAAGTCATGGGGGGAGGGTTTCCTTTGCGCCGGTCGAGCACTTTCCCGTACGAGCGGTGTACGAGCCGCACCAGTGAAACGGAGGCGAACGAATTCAGGAACCTTTGAATCCGGATCGTTACTTGAGCTTTTCCTGAGGTTCGAAAGTTTTACGTCTTCTTTTCCCAGCTGCCACCCGAGGAGTCCGCCTTACGGCCCCCGTGTCACACTCGACGCATGCGCGTGTATCTCGGCTCGGACCATGCGGGCTTCGAACTCAAGAACCACCTCGTCGAGTGGCTCAGGGAAGCGGGCCACGAGCCCGTCGACTGCGGCCCGCACATCTACGACGCCCAGGACGACTACCCGCCCTTCTGCCTGCGCGCCGCCGAGCGCACGGCCGCGGACCAGGGCGCCCTCGGCATCGTGATCGGCGGCTCCGGCAACGGCGAGCAGATCGCGGCGAACAAGGTGAAGGGCGTGCGCGCGGCGCTGGCCTGGAGCGAGGAGACGGCGGCGCTGGGCCGCCAGCACAACGACGCCAACGTTGTGGCGGTCGGCGCCCGCATGCACACGCAGGACGAGGCGACGAAGTTCGTCGAGACCTTCCTCGCCACCCCGTTCTCCGGCGACGAACGGCACATCCGCCGGATCGACATGCTCTCGTCCTACGAGACCACGGGCGACCTCCCCCCGGTCCCGGCCCACCACCCGCAGCAGTAGAAGACCCTGGAAGACCCCGGCACACGGACGCCGCCGACGCGAAGAACGCCGGCGGCGTCCGGGGTCGAGCCCCGGAACGATTCGAGCCTCTTGCCCCACCGAGTCGGGTGGACGGGCAAAGGCAGGGCAGGAAAGGACACCGCACGTGCCAGAGGGGCACACGATCCACCGGCTGGCGCAGGACCACACCGCCGCCTTCGCCGGGACGGCGGTCCGCGTCACCAGCCCCCAGGGCAAGTTCACGGACTCCGCCGCTCTCCTCGACGGCACCGTCCTGACCGGCGCCGACGCCCACGGCAAACACCTCTTCCTCGGCTTCGGCGACCTCCATTGGGTCCACATCCACCTCGGACTCTTCGGCAAGGTCACCTTCGGCCCCGCCCCGGCACCCCCGCCCACGGACACCGTCCGCCTCCGCCTGCTCGACGACACCACGTACGTCGACCTCCGCGGCCCCACCACCTGCGCCCTGATCACGGACCCGGAGAAGCAGGCGATACACGACCGACTCGGCCCCGACCCCCTGCGCCCGGACGCCGACCCCGCGGCCGCCCACCGCCGGATCTCCCGCAGCCGCACCACCATCGCCGCCCTGCTCATGGACCAGAAGGTCATCGCCGGCGTGGGCAACGTCTACCGCGCCGAGGTCCTCTTCCGCCACGGCATCGACCCGTACCGCCCCGGCAAGGACATCACCCCCGCCGAGTGGGACGCGATCTGGCAGGACCTCACCGCCCTCATGCGCGAGGGCGTACGGAACAACCGCATCGACACCGTCCGCCCCGAGCACACCCCCGAGGCCATGGGCCGCCCGCCCCGCGTCGACGACCACGGCGGCGAGGTCTACGTCTACCGCCGGGCGAACCAGCCCTGCCACCTCTGCGGCAGCCCGGTCCGCACCGCCGACCTCGCCGCCCGCAACCTCTTCTGGTGCCCGGCCTGCCAGAAGCGCTAGGAGCCCGCGCTCAGAACCCGTGCGGCAGCCACGGCGCCACGTCCGACCCGAACCCCGCCGACGCCTCCGCCAGCGCCCCGGCCCGCACCTCACGCACCCGTCCCGCCGCACCGAGCGCCCCGAGACTCACGCCCCCGAGATACGCCGCCCCCAACTCCCGCACGGACAGGGCGAGATCGGCGGCGTCCGTCGTACGCTCGCAGGACGCCCCCTTCGCGTCGCCGGTCAGCCGCCAACGCCCCTCGTTCCAGGGGCAGAAGGCGTCCTCGACCTCGAACACCACGTCCACCGGCGCCCGGTAGGTCCGCGCCGCCAGCGCCGCGCCGACGTCCACCAGCCGTACGTACAACGCGTCCCGCAGCGTCGGCCGGCACCGCCGTACGTCCGACACCTGGTACTGCCACGCCTCGTCGACCGGCCGCCCCCGCACCGTCAGCGTGGAGGTCAGGTCCACGTCGTACAGGAACCGCCACAACGCCGCCTCGGTCGCCGGATCGAGGCCGGCCAGGGCGTCCAGGACCACCGTGCCCTTGGGCCCTTCCGGCCCCCAGGCCGGCCGCACCCGGAACCGCGCGAACCCGGTGACCTCGCCGCCCCGCCGGGCGACCACGCACTGCAGGGGCGAGGCACCGTCCCGCCCGCTCTCCGGGTCCAGCAGTCCCAGCCGCTCCCAGCCGGGCCGCCGGGCCAGCATCCCGGGCCGCGCCGGCACCAGCCGCGCGTAGACCGCCTCGCACGCGTCGACCACGTCGGCGGGCGCCGCGTACCGCAGCCGTACGTCGTCCGTGCCCGGCGGCACCGACAGCCGGACCCGGCTCGTGTCGATCTCCGCGCCGAGCTCGAAGGTCGCGGCGCCGTAGCCGAACCGGCCGTAGATCGCCGGCTCGGAAGCCGTCAGGACCGCCAGCGGCTCGCCCCAGGACCGTACGTCGTCCAGCTGCCGGCGCATCATCGACGTCAGCACACCTTGGCGCCGGTGCGTGGCGGCGACGCTCACCATGGTCACGCCCGCGGCGGGCACCTGCGCGCCGCCCGGCACGGTCATCCGGAAGGCGAACGCCCCCGCAGTCCCGACGCACTCCTCGCTCGGCCCGTCGCCCTCCCACACGCCGATCGACCGGTCGACCTGCGTCAGTTCCCGGAACAGCGCCAACTCCTCGTCCGGCCCCGGAATTCCTCCGAAGGCACGGATCAGCGTCCCGTACCACCTCTCCCACTCCTCGCGCCGCAGCACCCGCGGCACTCGCGTCTCCGCGGCCGTCGTCGTCACACCGTCGCCGCCATCAGTCGTGCGTCCCATGAGGCATGCGTACCAGGGCCGCGCGAGCGGGGCGAGACAATTTCCGCGGGGTTGCGGCGCGGCGGCCGTTCGTGAAGTTCACTGTGAAGTCCGGCCCCGGACGGGGGACAAGTGGGACCTCCCGTGCCAAGCGGCCGGTCCGATGGATAGGGTCCCGAACTAATGGCAGCAGGACGGCAGCGGCGCGCGGAGGCCGAGACCTTCACGGCCCGGTGGAAGAAGCAGTGGCACCGGGCCCGCGTCGGCGTGCGCCGATCCGCCGTCGACTACTTCCGCGGCGACGGCTCCGACTGGATCGCGCTCGCCGGACTGCTGCTCACGATCCCCGTCATCGCGGCCACCACGATGGTCAACTCCGTGTGGTGCTCGCCCTCCGCGCTGGTCATCCCGATCGTCGCGGGCGGCCTGCTGCTGCGCCCGGCGAGCCTGCTCGGCCTGTACGCGGCGGCGGCCACCGCGCTGATCGTGGAGTCCGTGCAACTGGGCCCGTACACCGAGGGCCCTTCCCGGGTCACCCCCGGCGTGGTCCTCGTCGTCGCGGCCTGCGGGTTCTTCGGGCTCCTCGTCGCCCAGTTCCGCAGCCGGGTCGGCGTGCCCTGGCGGCGCGGCGGCACCATGCTCTTCGACCTGCGCGAACGCATCCGGGTCCAGAGCAAGCTGCCCCAGCTGCCCAAGGGCTGGCATCGCGAGATGGCGCTGCGCCCGGCCGGCGGCCAGTCCTTCTCCGGCGACTTCGTCGTCGCGGCCCGCACCAACGGCGGCCGGACCCTGGAGGTCGTGCTCACCGACGTCTCCGGCAAGGGCATGGACGCCGCCTCGCGCGCCCTGCTGCTGTCGGGGGCCTTCGGCGGACTCCTGGGCAGCCTCCCCCCGCACGCCTTCCTGCCGGCCGCCAACGGCTATCTGCTGCGCCAGGACTGGGACGAGGGGTTCGCCACCTCCATCCACCTCGTCCTGGACCTCGACTCCGGCGACTACGAGCTGTACTCCGCCGGACATCCCCCGGGCCTCCAGCTCAGCGCGGGCACCGGCCGCTGGGAGGAGAAGTCCGCCGAGGGACCGCTGCTCGGCGTGTACGACGGGGCGCAGTTCGACCAGGTGAAGGGCACCCTGCGCCCCGGAGACGTACTGATGCTGTTCACCGACGGCCTGGTGGAGACCTCCGACCGGGACATCGCCGAGGGCATCGACCGCCTCACCGGCGAGGCCGACCGCTATGTCGCCGGCGGCTTCCACGGCGCCGCCTGGCACCTGATCGAGGCGGTGGCCAAGGACGTCAACGACGACCGGGCGCTGCTGCTGATCTCCCGGGAGGGGCCGACGGCCCAGTCCGCGACGGCGACGGGCTGAGCGCCCGCGCCGACATACTGGGTCCATGTCCCACGACTCCGGACCGTCCGCCCCGCCGCTCACCCTGGCCGAGGTCGAGGCCACCGCACGTGCCGCCCACGCCGGACAGACCGACAAGGCGGGCCGGCCGTACGCCGGACACCTGAGGGCCGTCGCCGAGGGCGTACGGCGACGCGGCGGCGACGACGAGCAGATCGCGGCCGCCTGGCTGCACGACGCCGTCGAGGACGACGCGCTGACCGAGCGGTGGCTGGAGGAGGCGCCGCTGAGCCGCCGCACCAAGGACATCGTCCTGGCCCTCACCAAGCGGGCGGGGGAGCCGCTCGAGGCGTACGCCGCGCGGATCCTCGCCACCCCCGGCGCACTCCTGGTCAAGGAGGCAGACCTGGCGCACAACGCCGACCCCGCGCGGCTCGCCGTCCTCGACGAGGCCACCCGCACACGACTGACCGAGAAGTACACGCGGATGCGCGCACTTCTCGGTCGGGCCGGCCGGGAATGAACGGCGGCGCTAGACGGAGACCTTCTCGCCGCTGCCGTTCGGTGCGGCGGGTTCGGTGGACGCCTCGCGCGTCCCGCTGCCGGACTTGTCGCGCTTCTCCCGGTCCCGGGCGGCGTCGCCGGGGTCCGCCTTGAAGGCCCAGTCCATCTTCGGCTCGACCACGTACCGCATGACCCGCTGGACGGGCTTGGTGCACAGCAGGGTGATGGCGGTGGCGCCGAGGACGGTGAGCCCGATCTCGCCCAGCGGCTCGTCCAGGAAGGAGTGCTGGAACCAGCCGGTGTAGCTGCCCTCCTTCACCAGGAAGCCGTGCAGCAGGTAGCCGTAGATCGTGCCGGCGCCCAGGGCCGTGAACCACATGCGGCGGCCGGGCACCCAGGCGAAGAAGCACGCGCTCAGCACCACGGAGCAGCCGAAGAGCGCCAGCGTCAGAACCGGTCCGGACCACCAGGGGCCGCCCGTGTCCTGCACGGCGGCGTTGCGGTAGAACCAGCCGGTCTCCATGCGCGGCACCGACCACCAGCCGATCACCAGCGCGGCCGCGACCACCGGCACGGACCAGATCCGCACCGAGCGGCGCCGCACCAGCTGGAAGTGCTCGGGGCGCAGCAGCAGACCCAGCACGAAGCACGGCAGGAACTGGAGCACGCGCTGCATGTTCAGGTCGTTGCCGACGGACGGCGTCACGGAGGCCAGCGCGGCGATCGCGAGGGCGATCGGGAGCGGCCAGCGGACCGTCTGCCAGATGGGGGTGGTCAGCCGCCAGACGAACAGCGCGCACAGGAACCACAGGAGGTAGGTCGGGTCCAGCAGGCTGAAGTCGCTCTGCGGGTCCTCGCTGACGCGGCGGTGCAGCGTGTAGGCGACCTCGAAGACGAGGTACGGGACGACGACACCGGTGATCAGCCGCTTGACGCGCTTGGGGCTCAGATCGAAACTGCGCGAGAAGTAGCCGGAGATGACGATGAACGCCGGCATGTGGAACGTGTACAGGACCCGGTAGAGGGTCTCCACGGTCCGGTTCCCGTCCAGGATCTGGCCCCAGGCGTGGCCCACACCGACGAGCACGATCGCCAGGTACTTGGCGTTGTCGAAGAACGCGTCGCGCTGCCGGCTCGGCTGTGCGCGCGGGGACGGCGACTTCCGGTCGCCGTCGGATCGCAGCGAGCTAGTCATGCAGCCCCCCGCCGAAAACCCGGCGAGTGGTCACAGGACCTCGCTGCTCTGGTGGGGGACGAGGCAGCGTAGAACATCTGAGGCACCCTAGCGTTCTCCGTGTGATTCCGTAAAACCCTCGACGTCATTCCTGCATTTCGGGTCTTGAGTACGGTGTGAGTACCGTGCGAGTACCCCCGTATTAGGGGAACTCGGCCTCTCCGGGAGCGTGACGGCCCCCACATCCCCTGATGCCGCCGCACGCCGAAGCGCCGTCTGGAGCACCCCACTTGTCATGACACGTCATGACTAAACGCCGCATAAGAGCGGCGGGCGACTCCACTGGAATGTCCGCTTCAATGCGGTTGCGGGGCCGGTGGGTGATCCTGTGATCTCCCTGTGATGACCCTGTCGACGCACTCGCCGAAGTCCCTGCCGATGTGTCCGCCGCGACAATTCGAAATAACTGCGAACGCGTTGTGTGGGCATTGAAACGAAGCGACCGTAATTCCCCGCACGAACGTTCTATCGAAATTCCGTACGGGGCTCGGGAGCCGGATGCGCCCGCGTGCGCGGGGGAGCGTGCCGGTGCCGGAACCGGACGGACGATGTGTCACCTGCCGCATGACCGGGCCCGGTTGGTGGCACGATGGTTCTGGCGGGGGTGTGCGGTGCCGCACCTCCGGGCCGGGAGAGCGGACCGACCGAGGGTGTGATCAGTTGTGGCCATTTCGCTGTCAGTGGTGCTGCTGTTGGCGATCATCCTGGTGGTGCTGCTGCGGGGAGGCTCCATCAAGGCGGGGCCGGCGATCGTCGCGGTCCTCTTCGGCTTCTTCCTTGCCTCGACGGGCATGGCCGACGACATCCAGCGCTTCCTGGACTCGATAGCCGACATGGTCAACTCGATCCAGTTCTAGGCCCCGGACCCAGGCCCCCGGATCCAGGCCCCGGATCGCACGAAGGCCTCCGGCCCGATCCCTGGGGGACCGGGCCGGAGGCCTCTCGGAGCGGGCGACGGGAATCGAACCCGCGTAGCCAGTTTGGAAGACTGGGGCTCTACCATTGAGCTACGCCCGCACAGCTCGCGCCGCAGGTCGGTGACCGCGGCACTGTACGCATCGTAGCGGGTCACCGCCCCTCGGCGCACACCCCTTCCGGTCCGCGCCGAACCTTCACCGACGCCCGGGAAACCCTGCGGCCCCCGGTGCCTGGCGCCATGTACCCTACGTCTCGCACCAGACGGGGTGTGGCGCAGCTTGGTAGCGCGTCCGCTTTGGGAGCGGAAGGCCGTGGGTTCAAATCCCGCCACCCCGACCACCATCCGCCGGTCGGTCCGCCGATCCCCCAGGCGGTTCGTCCGTCGGTCGCCCCGGCCTCCCCGACGAGTGCGAGTGATCGCCTTTTGGGCCGTGTAGTCGCTGCCGTTACTATGCAAGCTGCACGCCCGTGTGTCTCAGCGTTTGAAGTCTCCGGGCGGCGAAATTTGCCGGACACTCTCTGGTTCCGGCAGAACCCAAGAAGTCAGCCACCAAGGAGACCGAACCGTGAAGAGCGCCGTGGAGACCCTGAACCCGACCCGGGTTCGGCTCACTGTCGAGGTGCCCTTCGAGGAGCTCAAGGACAGCCTCGACGCGGCGTACAAGAAGATCAACCAGCAGGTCACGGTGAAGGGCTTCCGCAAGGGCAAGATCCCGGCCCGGGTCATCGACCAGCGGTTCGGCCGCGGTGCGGTTCTGGAGGAGGCGGTCAACGACGCGCTTCCCAAGTTCTACACCGACGCGGTCAACGAGGCCGAGCTGAACCCGCTCGGCCAGCCCGAGGTCGACATCACGGAGCTGAAGGACGGCGAGACGCTGAACTTCACCGCCGAGGTCGACATCCGCCCCTCCATCGAGATCCCGGACTACTCCGGCATCGAGGTCGAGGTCGACGCCGTCGAGGTCACCGACGAGGACGTCGAGAAGTCGGTGGAGCAGCTGCGCGAGCGCTTCGCCTCGACCTCCCCGGTCGAGCGTGCCGCCGCCGAGGGCGACGTGCTCACGATCGACCTCCAGGCCAAGGTCGACGGCGAGGTCCTCGAGGACGGCGTCGCCGACGGCGTCTCCTACACCATCGGCTCCGGCGAGCTGCTGGACGGCATCGACGACGCCGTGAAGGGCCTGGAGGCCGGTGGCGAGGCCACCTTCACCTCCGAGCTCAAGGGCGGCTCGGCGGCCGGCAAGGAGGCCGAGGTCACCGTCAAGGTCACCCAGGTCGCCGCGCGCGAGCTGCCCGAGCTGGACGACGACTTCGCGCAGCTCGCCTCGGAGTTCGACACCCTGGAGGAGCTGCAGGCCGACAGCCGCAAGCGCCTCGCCAACATGAAGCAGTACGACCAGGCCACGCAGGCCCAGGAGCGCGTCCTGGACAAGCTGCTCGAGCTGGTCGAGGTCCCGGTCCCCGAGAAGCTCCTCGAGGACGAGATCAACACCCGTAAGCACAACCTCGAGCACCACCAGCTCGGCCAGATGGGTCTCGACCTCGAGAAGTACCTCGAGCTCCAGGGCAAGACCGCCGAGGAGTTCGAGACCGAGACCCGCGAGGCCGCGGTCAAGGGCATCAAGACCCAGTTCGTCCTCGACGAGCTGGTCAAGCAGGAGAAGCACAACGTCAGCCAGGAAGAGCTGACCGAGCACCTCATGCGCCGCGCCGCGTCCTCCGGCATGTCCCCCGACCAGTTCGCCCAGGCCGTCGTCGAGCAGGGCCAGGTCCCGCTCCTCGTCGGCGAGGTCGCCCGCGGCAAGGCCCTGGCCTCCGTGGTCGAGAAGGCCACGGTCAAGGACACCAACGGCGAGGTCGTCGACCTGGACGACGAGGAGGACGAGGAGACGGAGGCCGCCGAGGCCCCCGCCACCGAGGCCGCCGACGCCGAGAAGGCCGACGACAAGGCCGAGGAGAAGACCGAGGGCTGATCCCCTCGCGCCGTCCCCGACGGATGTGAAACGGGCCCCGGACGTTCCGACGCCGGGGCCCTTTCGCTTACGGCTGGACAGCACTGCAAGGGGCGCGGGGACCTGCGCGACCAGCCACAGACGGCCCGCGGCCCGGGAACCGGCAGATCCGCTACGGCGGTGGGGATCCGCGCACCCCGCGGAGCGCTACGCCCCCGGCGAACACCCGCAGAACCGGGATGGCACCGGAGGGTCACCGCGTTAGGGTCCATGAATACGAGGGCAGGGGAGTCCCCGAAAGCGGCTCCAGCCCCGCAGGGAAACGTGAGACGGCCCGGCGCCGTCGTAAGACGAGCAGGTGGATACGTGACGAATCTGATGCCCTCAGCCGCCGGCGAGCCCTCCATCGGTGGCGGCCTCGGCGACCAGGTCTACAACCGACTGCTCGGCGAGCGGATCATCTTCCTCGGCCAGCCGGTCGACGACGACATCGCCAACAAGATCACCGCACAGCTGCTGCTCCTTGCCGCCGACCCGGACAAGGACATCTTCCTGTACATCAACAGCCCGGGCGGTTCGATCACGGCCGGTATGGCGATCTACGACACCATGCAGTACATCAAGAACGACGTGGTGACGATCGCGATGGGTCTCGCGGCCTCCATGGGGCAGTTCCTGCTCAGCGCGGGCACCCCCGGCAAGCGCTTCGCGCTGCCGAACGCCGAGATCCTCATCCACCAGCCCTCCGCCGGCCTCGCCGGTTCGGCCTCGGACATCAAGATCCACGCCGAGCGGCTGCTGCACACCAAGAAGCGCATGGCCGAGCTGACCTCTCAGCACACCGGCCAGTCGGTCGAGCAGATCACCCGCGACTCGGACCGCGACCGCTGGTTCGACGCGTTCGAGGCCAAGGAGTACGGCCTCGTCGACGACGTCATCACCACGGCCGCCGGCATGCCGGGCGGCGGTGGCACGGGCGCCTGAGCCAATCCCCCGCCCCGAGCCGACCGCCTCAGCCCCTTTACAGGAGACACTGTGAACGACTTCCCCGGCAGCGGCCTGTACGACCGCTCGCGTGCCGAGTACACCGGCCCGTCCGCCGAGTCCCGCTACGTCATCCCGCGCTTCGTCGAGCGCACCTCGCAGGGCGTGCGCGAGTACGACCCGTACGCGAAGCTCTTCGAGGAGCGCGTGATCTTCCTCGGCGTGCAGATCGACGACGCCTCGGCCAACGACGTCATGGCGCAGCTGCTGTGCCTGGAGTCGATGGACCCCGACCGGGACATCTCGATCTACATCAACAGCCCCGGCGGCTCCTTCACCGCGCTCACGGCCATCTACGACACGATGCAGTACGTGAAGCCGGACATCCAGACGGTGTGCATGGGCCAGGCCGCCTCCGCCGCCGCCGTCCTGCTGGCCGCCGGTACGCCCGGCAAGCGCATGGCGCTGCCGAACGCCCGCGTCCTGATCCACCAGCCGTACAGCGAGACCGGCCGCGGCCAGGTCTCCGACCTGGAGATCGCCGCCAACGAGATCCTGCGGATGCGCTCGCAGCTGGAGGAGATGCTGGCCAAGCACTCCACCACGCCGGTCGAGAAGATCCGCGAGGACATCGAGCGCGACAAGATCCTCACGGCCGAGGACTCGCTGGCCTACGGCCTGATCGACCAGATCATCACCACCCGGAAGATGGACAACTCCTCTCTCCGCTAGGCGGGAGGCTGTATCGTCTGCCGCTCCTTGGCACGGTTTGACGCGATTCACGTCAAAGGGAACCGTGCCAAGGGGGGCCCGGACGAGGGGCCCGGCAAGGTACCGTCGGACATAAGGCAGCACCAGGAGTCCGCTGCGCGTTGACGCGACGTCGACGTCCAGGAGTCTCCCAGGCGAAGGGGAAGCACACCGTGGCACGCATCGGTGACGGCGGCGATCTGCTCAAGTGCTCGTTCTGCGGGAAGAGCCAGAAGCAGGTCAAGAAGCTCATCGCAGGGCCCGGTGTGTACATCTGCGACGAGTGCATCGACCTCTGCAACGAGATCATCGAGGAAGAGCTGGCGGAGACCAGCGAGGTCCGCTGGGAGGAGCTCCCGAAGCCCCGCGAGATCTACGAGTTCCTCGAGAGCTACGTGGTCGGCCAGGAGGCGGCCAAGAAGGCGCTCTCCGTCGCGGTGTACAACCACTACAAGCGGGTCCAGGCCGGCGAGAACGGCGGCGCCCAGGGCCGCGAGGACGCCATCGAGCTGGCGAAGTCCAACATCCTCCTGCTGGGGCCCACGGGTTCCGGCAAGACCCTCCTCGCCCAGACCCTCGCCCGCATGCTGAACGTCCCGTTCGCGATCGCCGACGCCACGGCGCTCACCGAGGCGGGGTACGTCGGCGAGGACGTCGAGAACATCCTGCTGAAGCTGATCCAGGCCGCGGACTACGACGTCAAGAAGGCCGAGACCGGGATCATCTACATCGACGAGATCGACAAGGTCGCGCGGAAGAGTGAAAACCCCTCCATCACCCGCGACGTGTCGGGCGAGGGCGTCCAGCAGGCCCTGCTGAAGATCCTCGAGGGCACCACGGCCTCGGTCCCGCCGCAGGGCGGACGCAAGCACCCGCACCAGGAGTTCATCCAGATCGACACGACGAACGTCCTGTTCATCGTGGGCGGCGCCTTCGCGGGCCTGGAGAAGATCATCGAGGGCCGCGCGGGTGCCAAGGGCATCGGCTTCGGCGCGCAGATCCGCTCCAAGCGGGAGATCGAGTCCAAGGACCAGTTCGAGCAGGTCATGCCGGAGGACCTGGTCAAGTTCGGCATGATCCCCGAGTTCATCGGCCGGCTGCCCGTCATCACCTCCGTCCACAACCTCGACCGCGAGGCGCTCCTCCAGATCCTGGTCGAGCCGCGCAACGCGCTCGTCAAGCAGTACGAGCGCCTCTTCGAACTCGACGGCGTCGAGCTGGACTTCGAGCGCGAGGCCCTGGAGGCCATCGCCGACCAGGCCATCCTCCGCCAGACCGGCGCGCGCGGCCTGCGCGCCATCATGGAGGAAGTCCTCCAGGGCGTGATGTACGAGGTCCCGTCCCGCAAGGACGTGGCCCGCGTCGTCATCACGGCGGACGTGGTCCTCTCCAACGTCAACCCGACGCTCATTCCCCGGGATTCGCGGGGCCGCGGCTCGGGCGAGCAGAAGACGGCGTAGCCGCACCGTACGCACACACGTGAAGGGGCCCGGTCGAGTGACCGGGCCCCTTCCACGTTGTCGCGCGTTCGCGTCAGGCCTTGACGCGAACTTCCTTGCGGAGCTTGGCGGTGATCTCGGCCGCCTTGTCCGGGTCACCGCTCTTGCCTGCGGCGATGTCCAGGATGTCCATCGGCATGACCCAGCCCAGCGTGCTGTGGTCACCCCAGATGCAGTACGTCATGTTCATCTTCTTGGGCTCGTTGGCGCCGCCGCTGGAGTTGTCGACCTCCGCCTGCTGGCACTTGATGATGGCGCCCTCCAGGGAGTCCGGCTTGTACTCCTTCGGCTCGCCCTGCAGCGTGACGTCCTCGTCGTCGCCGCCCTTCTCGCTTTCCTTCTTCATGTGGGCGAACATCGCGTCGACGGCCGCCTCGGGGTCGTCGATGGTGCCGTAGACACCGGCGAACATCATCTGCTTGCTCGCCAGCGGGTTGTCCTTGTTCTCCGCGGTGTACGAGGCGCTGACGTCCTTGGCGTCCTTCACCCCCCAGGACTCGGCGTCCTTCAGATCGCTCTCGTCCATGGTGCCGCTGTCGCTCTCGCCCTTCGTGTACTCACCGAGCACCGTGGCCGGAGTCGTCAGCTTGTGCGGCCCGTCGTCGGCGATGTCCGAGCCGCCGCCGCTCCCGCTGCCGCCGAACACGAAGTACGCGCCCACGCCGATCGCCGCCACGACGGCGACCGCTCCGATGATCAGGCCGGTCTTCTTGCCGCCGCCGCCCGCCGCCGGGGGCTGCGGCATGCCGTAGGGCTGCTGGCCGTACGGCGGCTGCTGACCGTAAGGGGCCTGCTGGCCGTAGCCGGGCTGCTGGCCGTACGGCGGAGTCTGCGGCGGGACGCCGCCCTGCTGGGACTGCTGCGGGTAGCCGTAGCCCGGCTGCTGCGGGGGAGGGGTCTGCTGGGGGTAGCCGTAGCCGGGCTGGGGGGCCTGCGGCGGTTGCTGGCCGTACGGACCCGGCTGGCCGTACGGTCCGGGCTGCTGGGGCTGCCCGCCGTACGGGCCCGGCTGGTTGTGACTCATTCGGGGTTCCCCCTCAGATGCTTTACGTGGTTCTGACATCCTGACTCAGGCCCGGCGGGCGCAGGTCACCGGGGGCCGCACCGTTACAGAAGAAACGCGTTTCGGGACAGGGCCGTGACGCCCGTAAACTGACCCCCGTGACCGAGAACTCTCAGCAGCCGCAGCCCGCACCCAGCACCGAACTGCCGACCCAGTACACGCCGGCCGAGGTAGAGGGGCAGCTGTACGAGCGCTGGGTAGAACGGGGTTACTTCGAGGCCGACGCGAAGAGCGACAAGCCGCCGTACACCGTCGTCATCCCGCCGCCGAACGTCACGGGCAGCCTGCACCTCGGGCACGCCTTCGAGCACACGCTCATCGACGCCCTGACCCGCCGCAAGCGCATGCAGGGCTACGAGACGCTGTGGCAGCCCGGCATGGACCACGCCGGCATCGCCACGCAGAACGTCGTCGAGCGCGAGCTGGGCAAGGAGGGCAAGTCCCGGCACGACCTCGGCCGGGAGGCCTTCGTCGAGCGCGTCTGGCAGTGGAAGAGCGAGTCCGGCGGGCAGATCAGCGGCCAGATGCGCCGTCTGGGAGACGGCGTCGCGTGGTCGCGTGAGCGGTTCACCATGGACGAGGGGCTCTCCCAGGCCGTCCAGACCATCTTCAAGCGGCTCTACGACGACGAGCTGATCTACCGCGCCGAGCGCATCATCAACTGGTGCCCGCGCTGCCTGACCGCGATCTCCGACATCGAGGTCGAGTACCAGGACGACGACGGCGAGCTGGTCTCCATGAAGTACGGGGAGGGCGACGAGACCATCGTCGTCGCCACCACCCGCGCGGAGACGATGCTCGGCGACACCGCCGTCGCCGTCCACCCCGAGGACGAGCGCTACAAGCACCTGGTCGGCAAGCTCATCAAGCTGCCGCTGACCGACCGCTCCATCCCGGTCGTCGCCGACGAGCACGTCGACCCCGAGTTCGGCACCGGCGCCGTCAAGGTGACGCCCGCCCACGACCCGAACGACTTCGAGATCGGCCAGCGGCACGGCCTGCCCGCCATCGCCGTGATGGACGAGCACGCCGTCATCACCGCCCACGGCCCCTTCCAGGGCCAGGACCGGCTCGAGGCCCGCTCCGCCATCGTCGCCGCGCTGCGCGCCGAGGGCCGGATCGTCGCCGAGAAGCGGCCCTACGTCCACTCCGTCGGCCACTGCTCGCGCTGCAAGACCACCATCGAGCCGCGCCTGTCCATGCAGTGGTGGGTCAAGGTCGGCCCGCTGGCCAAGGCCGCCGGGGACGCCGTCCGCGACGGCAAGGTCAAGATCCACCCGCAGGAGATGGAGAAGCGGTACTTCGACTGGGTCGACAACCTCCACGACTGGTGCATCTCGCGCCAGCTGTGGTGGGGCCACCGCATCCCCGTCTGGTACGGGCCGAACGGTGAGGTCGTCTGCGTCGGCCCCGACGAGGAGCCGCCGACCGGCGAGGGCTGGTACCAGGACTCCGACGTCCTGGACACCTGGTTCTCCTCCGGCCTGTGGCCCTTCTCCACGCTGGGCTGGCCCGAGCAGACCGAGTCGCTCGCGAAGTTCTACCCGAACTCGGTCCTGGTCACCGGCTACGACATCCTCTTCTTCTGGGTCGCCCGGATGATGATGTTCGGCCTCTACGCGATGGACGGCACCCCGCCGTTCCACACCATCGCCCTGCACGGCATGGTCCGTGACCAGAACGGCAAGAAGATGTCCAAGTCCTTCGGGAACGTCGTGAACCCGCTGGACTGGATGGACAAGTACGGCTCCGACGCCCTCCGCTTCACCCTCGCGCGCGGCGCCAACCCGGGCGTCGACGTCCCGATCGGCGAGGACTGGGTCCAGGGCTCGCGGAACTTCGCCAACAAGATCTGGAACGCCACCCGCTTCGCGCTGATGAACGGCGCGACGGTGGACGGCCCGCTGCCGGACGCGTCGAGGATGTCCTCGACCGACCGCTGGATCCTCTCCCGCCTGAACTCGGTGGTCGCCGAGGTCGACGCGTACTACGAGGACTACCAGTTCGCGAAGCTCTCGGACGCCCTGTTCCACTTCGCCTGGGACGAGGTCTTCGACTGGTACGTCGAGCTGTCCAAGACCACCTTCCAGGCGGGCGGCGAGGCGGCCGAGGTCTCGAAGCGGGTCCTGGGCGAGGTCCTGGACGTGACGCTGCGTCTCCTCCACCCGGTCGTCCCCTTCGTCACCGAGACGCTGTGGACGACGCTCACGGGTGGCGAGTCGGTCGTCATCGCCGAGTGGCCGTCCGACTCCGGGTTCCGGGACGCCGCCGCCGAGCGGGAGATCGAGACCGTCCAGTCCGTCATCACCGAGGTCCGCCGCTTCCGTGCCGACCAGGGGCTCCAGCCCGGCCAGCGGGTGCCGGCCCGGCTGACCCTCGCGGGCAGCGCGCTCGCGGCCCACGAGGCGGCCGTCCGCCAGCTGCTGCGGCTCCAGCCGGAGGGCGACGCCTTCACGGCGACGGCCACGCTGCCGGTCGCGGGCGTCGAGGTGGCCCTCGACCTCTCCGGGGTCATCGACTTCGCCGCCGAGCGCAAGCGGCTGGCGAAGGACCTCGCGGCGGCCGAGAAGGAGAAGGCCCAGGCGAACGCCAAGCTCGGCAACGAGGCGTTCCTGGTGAAGGCGCCGGACCAGGTCGTCGACAAGATCCGCGGCCGCCTCGCCAAGGCGGACGAGGACATCGCCCGCATCACCGCCCAGCTGGAGAAGCTGCCGGAGGCGTAGGTGCCGTTACGTCAAGAAGGCCCCCGGTACCGTGCTGGCGCCGGGGGCCGTCACTTGCCCAGGGGCGCGGGGAACTGCGCGACCGGCCACAACGGCGCCGCACTCGCCGCGAGACCTCAACCACCCCATTCCGTCGGCGCCCCGGGAGGCAGTCGCGCAGCCCGGCGCTGACGGGGTGCCGCCGCGCCCACCCGTGCCGCCCCAGCGGCACGACTGCCCGCAGCGGCGGGTACGTAGACTGTCCCCGTGAGCGACAACCCCGGCCAGAACGACCAGCCCGACCCCTCCGACCCCCTCGACTCCTTCGACGAGATCATCGACGCGGAGACCACCCGCGACCCCGACCTCGCCGTCATCGAGGCCGGCAGCCGCACCCTCCGCACCCAGGGCGGGCCCCCGGAGGCCGACGTCCCCGGGCGCCCCGAGGACCCCGAGGTGGACGCGGCCCTGCGCGCCGTCGAGACGGAGCTGGCGACCCGCTGGGGCGAGACCAAGCTGGAGCCGTCCGTCACCCGGATCGCCGCGCTGATGGACGTACTGGGCGAGCCGCAGCGCTCGTACCCCTCCATCCACATCACCGGGACCAACGGCAAGACCTCCACCGCCCGCATGATCGAGGCCCTGCTCGGCGCCTTCGAGCTGCGCACCGGGCGGTACACCTCGCCGCACGTGCAGTCGATCACCGAGCGGATCAGCCTGGACGGGGCGCCGATCTCCGCCGAGCGGTTCGTCGAGACGTACGAGGACGTCAAGCCGTACGTCGAGATGGTCGACGCGCAGCAGGAGTACCGGCTGTCGTTCTTCGAGGTGCTGACCGGCATGGCGTACGCGGCCTTCGCCGACGCGCCCGTGGACGTGGCCGTCGTCGAGGTCGGGATGGGCGGCTCCTGGGACGCCACCAACGTCATCGACGGGGACGTCGCCGTCGTCACCCCCATCGACCTGGACCACACCGACCGGCTCGGCGGGACGCCCGGCGAGATCGCGGTCGAGAAGTCCGGCATCGTCAAGCAGGACGCCACCGTGATCCTGGCCCAGCAGCCGGTGGACGCGGCGCAGGTGATGCTGAAGAAGGCCGTGGACGTCAATGCCACCGTGGCCCGCGAGGGCCTGGAGTTCGGCGTCGTCGCCCGCGAGGTCGCCGTCGGCGGGCAGCTGGTGACGCTGCGCGGGCTCGGCGGCGAGTACACCGAGGTCTACCTGCCGCTGCACGGCGCCCACCAGGCGCACAACGCGGCCGTCGCGCTGGCCGCCGTCGAGGCGTTCTTCGGCGTCGGGGCGCAGCGTCCCGACCCGCTGGACGTCGACACCGTGCGCAAGGCCTTCGCCTCCGTCGCCTCCCCGGGGCGGATGGAGGTCGTGCGGCGTTCGCCGACCGTGGTGCTGGACGCCGCGCACAACCCGGCGGGGGCCCGGGTCACCGCCGAGGCGGTGGGGGAGGCCTTCCAGTTCAGCCGGCTCATCGGTGTGGTCGGCACCAGCGGCGACAAGAACGTGCGGGGGCTGCTCGAGGCATTCGAGCCGGTCTTCGCCGAGGTCGTCGTCACCCAGAACTCCAGCCACCGCGCGATGGACGCCGACGAGCTGGCCGCGGTCGCCGTCGAGGTCTTCGGCGAGGACCGCGTCCAGGTCGAGCCGCGGCTGCCGGACGCCCTGGAGGCCGCGATCACGCTGGCCGAGGAGGAGGGCGAGTTCGCGGGCGGCGGTGTGCTCGTCACCGGTTCCGTCATCACCGTCGGCGAGGCCCGACTGCTCCTGAGGAGGGGCTGAGTAACCGTGCGTACGCTCTGTGCTTCGACGCTGATCGGCGAGTTCTTCGTGATCGGCTTCGCCGGACTGGTCGCCATGAAGGACCCGGACCTGTCCACGGCGACGGTGTGGACGGTCAGCGGCATCGCGATGCTCCTCAGCGTGCTGCTGTGCGGGGTCATCACCCGGCCCGGCGGCGTCGCCCTCGGCTGGGCGCTCCAGGTCGCCCTGATCGCCGCCGGTTTCGTCGTGCCGACCATGTTCTTCCTGGGCGCGATCTTCGCCGCCCTGTGGTGGGCGTCCGTGCACTACGGGCGGAAGATCGACGAGGCGAAGGCGAGGTTCGCCGCCCAGGCCGAGGCCTCCGCGCCCGACCCCGCCTGAAGGCGCCGGACGGCGACCGCGGCGACCGGGGCGACCGCGGCGACCGGGGCCGGCCGGACGCGGTAGGCCTGACGCTGCGTGACCGGGGCCGCGACACGCCCGGTAACCTCAGTCATCACCCGCACGACACATCTCGAACATCTCCAAGGGAGCCCTCGTGACCCAGCGCAGCCTCGTCCTCCTCAAGCCCGACGCCGTCCGTCGTGGCCTGACCGGCGAGATCATCAGCCGTATCGAGCGCAAGGCCGGCTGGCAGATCACCGCGCTGGAACTGCGCACCCTGGACGCCGAGACGCTGGAGCAGCACTACGGCGAGCACAAGGGCAAGCCGTTCTACGAGCCGCTGGTCGAGTTCATGGCGTCCGGGCCGGTCGTGGCGATGGTCGTCGAGGGCGAGCGGGTCATCGAGGGCGTGCGCGCGCTGGCCGGCCCGACCGACCCGATCGCCGCGGCCCCCGGCTCCATCCGGGGCGACTTCGGTGTGATCGTCCGCGAGAACCTGATCCACGCCTCCGACTCCGAGGAGTCCGCCGAGCGCGAGCTGAAGATCTTCTTCCCGGGCCGGGTCTGATCCGTCTGGTCCGATCCGTCTGGTCCGATCCATCTGGTCCGGTCCATCTGTTCCGATCCGTCTGTTCCGATCCGTCTTCGGGACACGCCGGAGAGGCTTTTTTTCTGACACCGCGTCAGTCGAATGGACCGGGCGGAGCCGGGGCGGTCGCGTAAAAGCGACCGCCCTGTGGCATATGCGCGCCTGTTCGGGGGAACGGATCCCACCGTTGGCCCGTCTCCACAAGCGAGGCGGTGCGCCATCTGCTGACAATGGCGAAGACCCTCGCGCAGTGTTCGCGAAAGCGCGTCTACGATGGAAGCCTCCACGCGTCACTGCACCCACTTCGCCTACCTGAAAAGCCCTCAAAAGCTCCTGGGAAGGCCAGTCGAATCCTGATGGGGAACTCAATGTCGTTCATCGGCCGTGACATGGCTGTCGACCTCGGGACCGCCAACACGCTGGTGTACGTCAGGGGTCGCGGGATCGTACTCAACGAGCCGTCCGTCGTCGCGATCAACACCAACACCGGTGGCATCCTCGCGGTCGGCGCCGAAGCGAAGAAGATGATCGGGCGCACGCCCGGCAACATCGTTGCCGTGCGCCCGCTGAAGGACGGCGTCATCGCCGACTTCGAGATCACCGAGCGGATGCTCCGCTACTTCATCCTGAAGATCCACAAGCGGCGGTATCTGGCTCGGCCGCGGGTCGTCGTCTGTGTGCCCTCGGGCATCACCGGCGTCGAGCGCCGCGCCGTCATCGAGGCGTCGTCCCAGGCCGGCGCCCGACAGGTGCACATCATCGAGGAGCCCATGGCCGCGGCCATCGGCTCCGGCCTGCCGGTCCACGAGGCCACGGGCAACATGGTGGTGGACATCGGCGGCGGCACCACGGAGGTCGCGGTCATCTCGCTCGGCGGCATCGTCACGGCCCAGTCCATCCGCGTCGCGGGTGACGAGCTGGACAACGCGATCATCCAGCACGTGAAGAAGGAGTACAGCCTTCTGCTGGGCGAGCGCACGGCCGAACAGATCAAGATCACGATCGGTTCTGCGTACGACCTCGACTCCGACGAGCACACCGAAATCCGCGGCCGGGACCTCGTCTCCGGGCTGCCCAAGACCGTCGTCATCTCCGCCGCCGAAGTGCGCAAGGCGATCGAGGAGCCGGTCAACGCCATCGTCGACGCCGTCAAGACCACCCTCGACAAGTGTCCGCCGGAGCTGTCCGGCGACATCATGGACCGGGGCATCGTCCTGACCGGCGGCGGGGCGCTGCTGCGCGGGCTCGACGAACGGCTGCGCCGGGAGACCGGAATGCCGATCCACATCGCCGAGGACCCGCTCGACAGCGTCGCGCTCGGCAGCGGCAAGTGCGTCGAGGAGTTCGAGGCACTCCAGCAGGTGCTGGACGCCTCGCCGCGCAGATGACGTAACACTTCGGTTCCGCCGTACGAGACGATCTCCTCTCGTGCGGCGGATCGTTGATATAGAGGGTTGCGGTAGCGGATGCGGTGAAGTGCCCGATGCGCCGCACACGCCCGAAGCACCGCATCCCCGAATTCCTGAACATCGCCACGTACATTCCGAGATTCCCGAATTTCGACGAGGAAGGCACGGCCGCCGCACGTGAGGGACACGAAAGAGAGCCGGCTGCTCCTGGTGCTGCTGATCGCCATCGCGTTCGCACTGATCACGGTGGACATCCGCGGCGGGGAGGACTCACCGGTCGACGGTGCCCGGCAGGCCGCGGCCACCGTCTTCGGCCCGATCGAGAACGGGGTGTCGTCCGCGGTCGATCCGGTCGGCAACGCCGTCTCCGCGATCCGCGACTCCGGCGACCGGCACGACCGGCTGGCGCAGCTGGCGACGGAGAACGCGGCGCTGAAGGCGAAGCTCGGCAGCGACGAGCGCGGCCGCAGCCGGCTCAAGCAGTTCGACAAGATGCTCGGACTCGCCGGAGCCGGCCAGTACGGCATCAAGGGCGCCCAGGTGATCGCCATAGGAGCGGCCCAGGGCTTCTCCTGGACCGTCACCATCGACGTCGGCGCGAACGACGGCATCGAGCGCGACATGACCGTCCTCAACGGCGACGGCCTCGTCGGCCGCGTCACCACCGTCGGCCCGAACACCGCCACCGTGCTGCTCGCCAACGATCCCGACTTCACCGTCGGCACCCGGATGGAGTCCGGCGACGAACTCGGCTTCGCCTCCGGCCAGGGCAGCCGCCCGCTGCGCGTCGAACTCCTCAACGGCAAGGCCGACGTCAAGAAGGGCGACCGCCTCGTCACCTTCGGCTCGCAGGCCGACAAGCCCTTCGTGCCGGGCGTGCCCGTCGGCACCATCACCCGCGTCGACCCCAACGGCGGCGACCTGACCCGCATCCTCGACGTCACGCCGTTCGTCAGCTTCACCAAGCTCGACATCGTCGGCGTCGTCGTCCAGGCCCCGGCGAAGGACCCGCGCGACACGGTGCTCCCGGAGAAGAAGCAGCCCGAGCCCACGCCGACCGTGACGGTGACCGTGACCCCCGGGGCCGACCCCGAGGGCCAGGCCCAGGACGGCGGCACCGGTCAGAACGACACCGGCCAGAGCGACACCGGCGGTCAGAACGACGCCACCGGTCAGAGCGACACCGGCGGTCAGAACGACCAGACCGACCAGCAGAACGAGCAGACCGAGCCGTAGGAGCCTTCACCCCATGCGCGTCAACCGGATCCTGCTGTCCGTCGCCCTGGTCGTCGTCGCCCTGGTGATCCAGGTGAGCGTCCTCGCCCGCCTCCACCTGCCCGGCGCCGTCCCCGACCTGCTGCTGCTCACCGTCCTCGGCCTCGCCCTGGTCTACGGCCACGTCGGCGGCGCCCTCGTCGGCTTCGGCGCCGGACTCCTCGCCGACCTCGCCCCGCCCGCCGACCACGCCGCCGGCCGCTACGCCCTCGTGCTCTGCGTCATCGGCTACCTCGCCGGCCTCGCCAAACCGGACAACGGACGGCTCCGCTCGGCCACCGGCCCCATGGTCGTCGTGGTCGCCGCCGCCGTCGGCACCACCCTGCTCTACGCCGGCGTCGGCGCCCTCGTCGGCGACACCGCCGCCCGCCATGTCGGCCTGCCCAGCCTGCTGTTCACGGCCGCCCTCTACGACCTGCTGCTCGCGCCCTTCGTCGTCCCCGGCATCATGGCGCTCGCCCGCCGCGCCGACAACGACCCGCTGGCCGACACCAACTCCGCCGCCCAGAGCCCCGACATCTCCTCCGGCTGGCTCTCCGGCGGCACCGGCCTGCGCATCGGCAGACAGCGCAACGCCCTGCGGGTGAAGACGGCCCGCGCCCGCGTGGCCCGCGCCGGACGCATCAAGGGGGTCAAGCGCCTGTGAGGACGCGGCAGCACACCAGGAGCACACACCTCACGAGGGGGAGGCAGTAGAGCAGTGACCCACTCCCACCCGTCGCCCACCACCACCCTCAAGCGGACGGGCCGCGCCCATGACTAACATTCCGGAGACCGGCCGCAGCACCCGCGTCCAGACCCGGCTCGTCGTCATCCAGGTCCTCGTCCTCTCCCTCCTCGCCACCCTCGGCGGCCGGCTCTGGTACCTCCAGATCCGCCAGGGCGACGAGTACGCCGCGGAGGCCTCCGGAAACCACGTCCAGCAGGTCGTCCAGCCCGCCACCCGCGGCTCGATCCTGGACGCCCGCGGCGTCGCCCTCGCCGACAACGAGACCCGGCTGGTCGTCTCCGCCTCCCGCACCGACCTGCTGAAGATGAAGGACGACGGCAAGGCCGTCCTCACCAAGCTCGCCGGCGTCCTCGGCATGAAGCCCCAGGACGTCATCGACAAGGTCCGCCTCTGCGACGCCGAGACCCCCCAGCCCTGCTGGAACGGCTCGCCCTACCAGCCGATCCCCGTCACCGACGAGGCCACCGTCAAGCAGGCCCTGCAGATCCGCGAGCGCGCCGAGGACTTCCCCGGCATCACCGCCGAACCCATGGCCGTACGCCGCTACGCCGCCCCCGGCAAGTCCAACACCGCCCAGGTCCTCGGCTACCTCTCACCGGTCACCGACGAGGAGCTGAAGAAGGCCGAGGACACCGACTCGCCCTACCTGCGCTCCGACCAGGTCGGCCGCTCCGGCCTGGAGCGCCAGTACGACAGGGCACTGCGCGGCAAGGCCGGCGTCACCCGCTACGAGGTCGACAACCTCGGCCGCGTCATCGGCGAGGCCGAGTCCGACCCCGGCACCCCCGGCGCCAACCTCGTCACCAGCATCGACGCCCGCGTCCAGCGCGTCGCCGAGTACGAGCTGAACGAGGCGATGAAGGCCGCCCGCAAGGAGATGGACCGCAACACCAACCGGCTCTACGAGGCCGACGCCGGCGCGGTCGTGGTGATGGAGGCCAAGACCGGCCGCGTCGTCGCCATGGCCTCCAACCCCGACTACGACCCCAACGCCTGGGTGGGCGGCATCTCCGCCAAGGACTACAAGGCGCTCACCGGCAAGGAGTCCAACTACCCGCTGCTCAACCGCGCCACCCAGGGCCAGGCGGCCCCCGGCTCCATCTTCAAGGTGGTCTCCTCGGCCGCCGCGGTCGAGGCCGGTTACGAGTTCGACGGCAGGTACGACTGCTCCAGCGCCTACAACGTCGGCGGCCAGGTCTTCAAGAACTTCGAGTCGGCCAGCTACGGCCCGATCAGCCTCGGCCGCGCCCTGGAACTCTCCTGCGACACCGTCTTCTACCGCCTGGCCCACCAGGAGTGGAAGAAGGACGGCGGGATGCACCCCAAGGACCCCAACGACTACTTCTACAAGGCCGCCCACCAGTTCGGCCTCGGCGCCAAGACCGGCATCGACCTCCCCAACGAGGTCTCCGGCCGCGTCCCCGACCGCCAGTGGAAGCAGGACTACTGGGAGGCCAACAAGGACGCCTGGTGCAAGTCCGGCAAGAAGGACGGCTCCTACGTAGAGAAGATCGCGTACGAGAACTGCCACAGCGGCAACAAGATGCGCGCCGGTGACTCCATCAACTACTCCATCGGCCAGGGCGACACCCTCGTCACCCCCATCCAGATGGCCACCATCTACGCGGCCATCTCCAACGGCGGCACCATGTACGACCCGAGCATCGGCAAGGCGATCGTCAGCCCCGACGGCAAGACCGTCCGCGAGATCGAACCCACCGCGCACGGCAAGCTGCCCATAAGCAAGACCACGCTGGCCAAGATGGACGAGGCCCTCGCCGGCGTCGCCAGCCGGGGCACCGCGGCCTGGCGGTTCGCCCAGGTCGGCTGGCCGCAGGACAAGATCCCGATGCACGCCAAGACCGGTACCGCCGAGGTCTACGGCAAGCAGACCACGTCCTGGTTCGCGACGTACACCAAGGACTACTCGATCGTCATGACGATCTCCCAGGGCGGCACCGGCTCCGGCGCCTCCGGCCCGGCCGTCCGCAACATCTACGACGCCCTGTACGGCGTCTCCGACGACGGCGACATCGACCCGAAGAAGGCGCTGCTGCCCAAGCCGCAGGCGAGCCTCCCGAAGATCAAGACGGACGGGACCATCCTCTCGCCGAAGATGCCCAAGGACGTCGTCAAGGAGCTCCAGCCCGACGAGAAGGCCTCCCCGGACGAGGAGTACGCCCCCGTCGAGGAGGGCGACCAGCCGGCGGCCACCCCCAACCAGAACGGGGAGAACCGCGACACCCGCCGCCACCGACGGCGAGGCGGCGCACGCGGCACCGGGCGCGGCACCCGGCCGGGCGCCGGGGGCAGAAGCCGGAGGGCACGCGCATGACCGGCAACAGCTTCCACATCTCCGGATACGGCCCCGACAAGGGCGGCTGGGCCCGCCTCTTCGCCCGGGACTCCATGGCCCGGCGGCTCGACTGGCCGATACTGACGGCCGCCGTGGCGCTCTCCCTGATGGGCTCGCTCCTCGTCTACTCGGCGACCCGCAACCGCACCGAACTCAACCAGGGCGACCAGTACTACTTCCTCACCCGGCACCTCCTGAACACCGGCATCGGCCTCGCCCTGATGGTCGCCACCGTCTGGCTCGGCCACCGCGCCCTGCGCACCGCCGTGCCGCTCCTGTACGGCTTCTCGGTGTTCCTGATCCTGCTGGTGCTCACCCCGCTCGGCTCGACCATCAACGGCGCCCACTCCTGGATCAAGCTCCCCGGCGGCTTCTCGTTGCAGCCCTCGGAGTTCGTGAAGATCACGATCATCCTGGGCATGGCGATGCTGCTGGCCGCCCGCGTCGACGCCGGGGACCGCCCGCACCCCGACCACCGGACCGTGCTCCAGGCCCTGGGCCTGGCCACCGTGCCGATGCTGATCGTGATGCTCATGCCCGACCTCGGGTCGGTCATGGTCATGGTCATCATCGTGCTCGGCGTCCTGCTCGCCTCCGGCGCCAGCAACCGCTGGATCTTCGGGCTGCTCGGCGCCGGCACGGCCGGGGCGCTCGCCGTGTGGCAGCTCGGCATCCTGGACGACTACCAGATCGCCCGCTTCGCCGCCTTCGCCAATCCCGCCCTCGACCCCGCGGGCGTCGGCTACAACACCAACCAGGCGCGCATCGCCATCGGCTCCGGCGGACTCACCGGCTCCGGCCTCTTCGAGGGCTCCCAGACCACCGGCCGCTTCGTCCCCGAGCAGCAGACCGACTTCGTCTTCACCGTCGCCGGCGAGGAACTGGGCTTCCTCGGCGCGGGCCTCATCATCGCCCTGCTCGGCGTCGTCCTCTGGCGCGCCTGCCGCATCGCCCGCGGCACCCCCGACCTGTACGGGACGGTCGTCGCCGCCGGTATCGTCGCCTGGTTCGCCTTCCAGACCTTCGAGAACGTCGGCATGACCCTCGGCATCATGCCGGTCACCGGCCTGCCCCTGCCGTTCGTCTCCTACGGCGGCTCCTCCATGTTCGCCGTGTGGATAGCGGTCGGCCTGCTCCAGTCGATCACCGTGCAGAGACCGATGTCGGCGTAGACCGGCACCGGGGCGTGAGCCGTACGGTGCCCGAGGGGCGAGCGGTAAGGGGGACCGGTCCGGCCGGGTTAGGCTGGATGGTCCCCCTTGTCAGCACACGAAGGTCCCGTGAGATGCCTGCCGAAGCCTCCCCGGCCGCCGAGTCCGTGTTCCCGCAGCTGGAAGCCCTGCTGCCGCATGTGCAGAAGCCGATCCAGTACGTCGGCGGAGAGCTGAACTCCACGGTCAAGGACTGGGAGTCCTGCGACGTCCGCTGGGCCCTGATGTACCCCGACGCCTACGAGGTCGGCCTGCCCAACCAGGGCGTCATGATCCTCTACGAGGTGCTCAACGAGCAGCAGGGCGTCCTCGCCGAGCGCACCTACAGCGTGTGGCCGGACCTCGAGGAGCTGATGCGGGAGCACTCCGTCCCGCAGTTCACCGTCGACAGCCACCGCCCGGTCGGCGCCTTCGACGTGTTCGGCCTCTCCTTCTCCACGGAGCTGGGCTACACCAACATGCTCACCGCCCTCGATCTGGCGGGCATCCCCCTGGAGGCGGCGGACCGCGGCATCGACGACCCGATCGTCCTGGCCGGTGGCCACGCGGCCTTCAACCCCGAGCCGATCGCGGACTTCATCGACTGCGCGGTCATCGGCGACGGCGAGCAGGCCGTCCTGGAGGTCACCGCGATCATCCGCGCCTGGAAGGCCGAGGGCCGCCCCGGCGGCCGCGAGGAACTCCTCCTGCGCCTGTCGAAGACCGGCGGCGTCTACGTCCCCGGCTTCTACGACGTCGAGTACCTCCCCGACGGCCGCATCGCCCGCGTCGTCCCCAACCGCTCCGGCGTCCCGTGGCGGGTCTCGAAGCACACCGTCATGGACCTCGACGAGTGGCCCTACCCCAAGCAGCCCCTCGTCCCGCTCGCCGAGACCGTCCACGAGCGCATGTCCGTGGAGATCTTCCGCGGCTGCACCCGCGGCTGCCGCTTCTGCCAGGCCGGCATGATCACCCGCCCGGTGCGCGAGCGCTCCATCACCGGCATCGGCGAGATGGTCGACAAGGGCCTCAAGGCGACCGGCTTCGAGGAGGTCGGCCTGCTCTCCCTCTCCTCCGCCGACCACACGGAGATCGCCGACGTCGCCAAGGGCCTCGCCGACCGGTACGAGGAGGACAAGATCGGTCTGTCCCTCCCCTCCACCCGCGTCGACGCCTTCAACATCGACCTGGCCAACGAGCTGACCCGCAACGGCCGCCGCTCCGGCCTCACCTTCGCCCCCGAGGGCGGCTCCGAGCGCATCCGCAAGGTCATCAACAAGATGGTCTCGGAGGACGACCTCATCCGTACCGTCGCGACGGCCTACGGCAACGGCTGGCGCCAGGTGAAGCTGTACTTCATGTGCGGCCTGCCCACCGAGACCGACGACGACGTCCTCCAGATCGCCGACATGGCCACCCGCGTCATTGCCAAGGGCCGCGAGGTCTCCGGCTCCGGCGACATCCGCTGCACCGTGTCGATCGGCGGCTTCGTCCCCAAGCCCCACACCCCCTTCCAGTGGGCGCCGCAGCTCTCCGCCGAGGAGACCGACGCCCGCCTCCAGAAGCTCCGCGACAAGATCCGCGGCGACAAGAAGTACGGCCGCTCCATCGGCTTCCGCTACCACGACGGCAAGCCCGGCATCGTCGAGGGCCTCCTCTCCCGCGGCGACCGCCGCCTCGGCGCCGTCATCCGCGCCGTCTACGACGACGGCGGCCGCTTCGACGGCTGGCGCGAGCACTTCTCCTACGACCGCTGGATGGCCTGCGCCGACAAGGCCCTGGAGCCCACCGGCGTCGACGTCGACTGGTACACCACCCGCGAGCGCGGCTACGAGGAGGTCCTGCCCTGGGACCACCTGGACTCCGGCCTCGACAAGGAATGGCTCTGGGAGGACTGGCAGGACGCCCTCGACGAGACCGAGGTCGACGACTGCCGCTGGACGCCGTGCTTCGACTGCGGCGTCTGCCCGGCGATGGACACCGAGATCCAGGTCGGTCCGACCGGCAAGAAGCTGCTGCCGCTGACGGTCAAGAACACCGCTCCGACCGGCTGATCCGGGGGCGTTCGGCGTCCGGCCGATGCGTGGGATCCTGGGCGGCATGGGGGATGCGTCGGCCGATCGGGCAATGAGGAGCTTTCTGGCACCGATCCAGGTCGGTGATGTCTGCAGTGGTGTGGTGGCGGCGACCACCCGGTCCGAGGTGACGGTGACCCTGGACGGGTTCGCCGCCCGTCCACTCGGAGTGGTGGGGCCGCTGGATGTCTCCTGGCAACGACGCACGGCCGATGCTGCTGCGGTCGGCCGGCGCGTCACCGCCGAGGTGCTCTCCGTGGACCTGGAGGAGGGCCGGGTGGGGCTGTCGATGGCGGCCACCGAGAACCCGGAACTCTGGGCGTTCCTCAAGCGGCTCCGTGCCGGCCGGCGCCTGGCCGGCACGGTGGCGGCGGTCGAGTCGTTCGGCGTGTTCGTGTCGCTGGACGAGGGCCCCGATCACCCGGTCTATCCAGGCGTCGGCTTCATCACGTACCCCGAGCTGTCCTGGCGCCGTCTCGAGGAGGTGTCGGAGGTCGTCGAGGTCGGGCAGCGGGTGTGCTGCGAGTTCTTGCAGTTCGACACGTGGAACGGTGAGGCCCGGCTGTCCTTGCGGGCCACTCGTCCGGACCCGTTTCTGCGGTTCGTCGAGGGCACCGCGGTGGGCCGGAGACTGACCGGGCCGGTGACCAAAATTCTGCCGTTCGGTGTCGTCGTACAGGTCGCAGAGGGCGTCGAGGGCTTGGTGCACCTGTCCGAGCTGAGCGCGGGACCCGTCGGGGCGCCGGAGGACGTGGTGCGGGTGGGCGAGGAGATCACCGTCGTCGTCACGGACGTCGACCACGAGCGACGCCGGCTGTCCCTCTCCCTGCGGGCCGCGACTTAATCGCTCGGCATGCCACCCGGGAGGAGCTAACGTCCGTCGCATGACAGCTTCTGATCTTCCCCCGCGTCTCGGCAGTCTGACCTTCCACGGGCCGCTCTCCGAAGACCGCGCCGGGCGCATGGTCGCGCGGCTCGCCGCCGCCTCGCCCGCGACCGTCCTCGACATAGGCTGCGGCTGGGGCGAACTGCTGCTCCGCGTTCTGGAGTCCGTCCCCGGGGCGACCGGCGTGGGTCTGGACATCAACGCCGAAGACCTGGCCAGGGGCAGGGACCTCGCGAAGGAGCGCGGACTCGCCGACCGGGTCGAGTTCGTGGAGGAGTCGGCCCTCGGCACGTCGCGCGGACCCGTGGACGCGGTGCTCTGCCTGGGATCCGGCCAGGCGCTGTGCGACCCGGAACAGCCGTACGACCCCGGTGCCGTGCTGCGCGAGCTGCGCCGTCTGGTCCGCCCGGGCGGCCGTGTCGTGCTCGGCGAGGGGTTCTGGGAGCGCTCGCCGTCGGAGGCGGAACTCGCGGCGATGTGGCCCGGAGCGCACGCCGGCGATCACCTCGAACTCGGACCGCTGGTCGACCTCGCCGTCGAGTCGGGCTTCCGCCCGGCCTGGATCGAGTCGGCGAGCGGTGAGGAGTGGCAGGAGTTCGAGTCCGGCTACCGCCACGACACGGAGCTCTGGCTCGCCGCCCACCCGGACCACCCCCTGGCCGCCGAGACCCGGGAACGGGTCGACGGCCAGCGGTCGTCCTGGGTCAACGGCTACCGCGACGTCCTCGGCATCGCGTACCTGACCCTCGTGCCGGTCACCGGGAGCTGACCGAGGGTGTCCGGCCGGGGCGGTCCGGATGCCGGCGCGGATCGTCGTGCTGGTGCTGATGCGGGTCGTGCCGGTGCGCATGGTGGGGGACGCACGGTCGTCGTGGGGCGGTCCCTGCGGGACACGGAGCCGGGCTCGTGGGACATGGCGGCGCCCGCCCGGCTGAGAGCTACCGGGGAGCTGCGCGCCGGCCGGTGACCGGTCGGCGCGGACCCGGTCTACCGGTTCGCGGCTTCGCGAGAGGTGATCCGGTTCGTGCGACCGGCCGCGCGGCCCACCGTGTTGCGCACCGCGAGGCCAGGCCGGGTGCGGGGCACCATGAGCCTGGAGAGCAGACCGACGCGTCGCTGCCGCGGGCCCACCTCACGGCGGAGCCGCGCCTCGTAGGCGGCGAAGGCGCGGGCGTGGTCACCGGGATGGGCGGCGAGCTCTTCGGCGAGAGCGTACGCGCCCGCCATCGCCATGCTGGACCCGTCGCCCAGCAGGGCCGTCGCCGCCGCCGCATCCCCGAGCAGTACGACCCGTCCGCGGGACCACGAGGGCACCCGGACGGTGGTCAGGGGGTCGAAGTACGGAGCCGGGTGGTCGAGGAAGGCCGCCACGAGTTCCGGTGCCCGCCACCGCACGTCGGCGTAGGCGTCGGCCACGGTCTGCTTGTGAAGGGCGACGTTCTTGCGGTCGTGGGGCGTCGGCTGTGCGGCCCGGAAGGTGAAGATCGCGAGCGGGGTGGTCCGCGAGGGGTGGAGGACCAGCATTCGGTTCGGCACGGTCAGCATCGTCATCTCGGTCGGGTCCTCGACGGCGTCGGGGGCCAGCGGGACGGTCGCGCCGTACAGGCCCAGGTCGCCCGCGAACTGCCGCTCGGGGCCGAATACCAGGCGCCGTACGGTGGAGTGCATCCCGTCGGCACCGACCACCAGGTCGAAGCGCCGTGGCGCGGACCGCCGGAAGGTGACGTCCACCCCGCCCTCGTCCTGGTCGAGAGCGGTGACCGTGTCGTCGAACAAGAACTCGGCCCCGGTCTGCGCCGACCGGTGGAGCACCTCGGACAGGTCGGCTCGGGTCACCTCGACCGTCGGCGCCTTGTCCGAGGTGAGCGGGAGCTGCAGGATTCGCCTGCCGTCGGGGTCGAGCAGGGTCAGCGACCGGTTGCGGGTGGCGAGCTCGCGGAGCTGCGGGAGGACGCCCATGCGGTCGGCGACCGGGATCGCGGGCCCCTTCACGACGATCGCGCTACCACCGGAGCGCAGCTGCCGGGCGTGTTCGACGACCGTCGGCCGGTAGCCATTCCGGGAGAGCCAGTACGCGAGTGCGGGCCCTGCGATTCCGGCACCGACTATCAGCACCTCGGGCTTCTTCATGACGATGACCTCTCGGAGTGTCGATGACCAGGTCCCCGGCGAGTGCCGGGGCCGGTCACAGGGCGCGGCGGCAAGGGGCGGCGCAACCGGACCCAGGT
This sequence comes from Streptomyces coelicoflavus, assembly GCF_003112555.1. Classification (GTDB taxonomy): domain Bacteria; phylum Actinomycetota; class Actinomycetes; order Streptomycetales; family Streptomycetaceae; genus Streptomyces; species Streptomyces coelicoflavus. The sequence goes on from NZ_BEWB01000002.1 coordinate 403,718, forward strand.
ACGATCAATTTCGTACCTCAGGGAAGCACGGTCTTCAGGTACGATGCAAGTCGTACCTGAAGGAGGTGCCGCGTGGCCGGGAGGAACCTGGTCGGCCCGGAGGCCGATGCGCTCGATCTGGGTACGGTGTTCCGTGCCCTCGCCGACGAGAACCGTCGTTCGGTGATGACGGAGTTGGCCGCCGACCGCAGCGACGGCGAGCGGGGCTGCAACTCGTTCGATCTTCCGATCTCGAAGCAGACCCAGACCCACCACTTCCGCGTCCTGCGCGAGGCAGGTCTCATCGACGAGATCGACTACGGCAACCGCAAGGGCATCCGTCTGCGACGCGCGGACGTCGAGAAGAGATTCCCCGGGCTCCTCGCACTCCTGGGAGCAGGGCCCTCGGCCGGTACCTCTCCTCACTGAGCACCGGCGGGCGTCGCCGCGGCGGAGCCGCCAGGCGCTGCCGGTGGCCGGATTCGGGTCCGGCGGGCCCGTGCCGACGTGCGGCGGACGCTCTTCGGGGAGCCCGCCGAGCGGCAGCCGGCGGACCGGCGGGAACCATCCGCCGCCGAGGCACGTACTCTTGGTAGCAGTACGACCGCTCTCACGAAGGACTGAACGACACTGGGCAAGCGACAGCCCGTAGGCCCGCCGCCCGTTCCCGCGGTGCAGCGCATCCGACTGCGTTACACCAAGCGCGGCCGCCTCCGGTTCACCAGCCACCGTGACTTCCAGCGCGCCTTCGAGCGTGCGCTGCGCCGCGCCGAGGTGCCCATGGCGTACTCGGCGGGGTTCACCCCGCACCCGAAGGTGTCGTACGCCAATGCCGCACCCACCGGCACGGGCAGTGAGGCGGAGTACCTGGAGATCGCGCTGACCGAGGCGCGCGACCCGGAGCGGCTGCGGCTGCTCCTCGACGCGTCGCTGCCCGCCGGGCTCGACGTCGTCGACGCGGTCGAGGCCCGGACCTCCGGGCTCGCCGACCGGCTGACGGCCTCCGTGTGGGAGCTGCGGCTGGACGGTGTGGAGCCCGCCGAGGCCGAGAGGGCCGTCGCGGCCTTCGACGCGGCTCCGGTGGTGGAGGTGCAGCGCCGTACGAAGAACGGCGTCCGTACCTTCGACACCCGCTCCGCCGTCGCGCACCTGGAGAGCGTCACCACGCACGGTTCACCGGCTGATAGGCCGACCGACCGGCCCTGTGCGATACTGCGGCTGGTTGTTCGGCACGTGACGCCTGCCGTACGACCCGACGACGTCCTGTCCGGTCTTCGCGCCGTGGCCGACCTGGCGCCGCCGGTCCCCGCAGCGGTGACCAGGCTGGCGCAGGGGCTGTTCGATGAAGAGACCGGTGCGGTGACCGACCCGCTCGCGCCCGACCGCGAGGCAGAAGTGCCCGAGCCGCAACCGGCCGCCGCTTCCGCCGCCGCGAAGGCGCCGGCGTAAGGAAGGTTCCGCGTAGGGACGGACGTCGTAGCGCCGCCCTCGAACTCGGGAGCCACCTGGGTCGGGCAGCGCACCGACCACAAGACTTTCGCCAGGCCGTGCACGACAAGGGGTACGGAACCGGCGAGACAAGACACGGATGAGCTTCCGAGCGGCGCCCGCGCCCCGGACGGCGGCGACCGCGCACCGCGCGAGCCGCGGACGTCACCGGCGGTCGACATGTCGATGCCGGACCAGGCGCGGCGCCCGGGAGCCTGACGGGAGAAACCCCCGCATGCTCGAACCGACCGAACCCACCGAGTCGTCGACCACCTCGACGGACTCAGAGTCGAACACCCCCAGCGACACCCTGCCGCCGCGCCGCCGGCGCAGGGCCGCGTCCCGCCCGGCGGGTCCGCCGTCCGGTGGATCCGAGGCGCCCGCGGAGACGGTCGCGCCGGCCGAGCCGGCCCCCGCCGAGGCGACCGAGGCCCCCGCGCCGGCTCCGGAGGCCGCCGCCCCCGCCCGGCCGCGGCGTCGTGCGGTACGCCGTGCGTCCGCGCCCGCCGGGGCTCCCGCGCAGCCGGAGACGGCCGAGACCGTCGTGCCCGCGACCCCCGCCGCCGAGACGCCGACGCAGGCCGAGGAGCCTGCCGGGACCGCCGAAGCCGCCACCGACGACGCCGCGCCCAAGGGGCGTACCCGGCGTCGCGCCACGCGCAGCGTGACCTCGGCCACCGAGACTGCCGCCGCCGAGCCGGCCGCCGCCGTGGCCCCCGAGCCCGTCGCGGCCCCCGAGCCCGTCGAGGCGCCCGCCGCGGAGGAGACCGAGGCCGAGAGCGCCGCGCCGAAGGGCCGGACCCGGCGTCGTGCCACGCGGCGGGTGTCCGCCCCGGCCGAGGCGCCCGCCGAGGCCGCCGCCGAAGCGAGCGAGCCCGCGGCGGCCCCCGAGCCCGCGAAGGCCGTCAAGAGCACGAAGGCGGCGAAGACCACGCAGGCCGCGGAGCCCGCCGCCTCCGCCGCGCCGGCCGAGACCGCCGAGTCCGGCGACGAAGCCGCCCCGCGTCGTGCGCGCCGCCGGTCCACCCGTAAGGCCGCTTCCGGGTTCGCCGCCCCCGCGCAGACCGCCGGGGCGTCCGACGAGGCGGACGCGCCCAAGCGTCCGTCGCGTCCCGCGGTCGCCGTGTTCCAGGCGCCCGTGTTCGCCGAGCCCCAGTTCCAGACGCCCGAGCGGGCCGCGGCCGAGGCCGCCGCCGAGGCGGCCGGTGCCGAGCCGGTGAAGCCGGCCGAGGAGAGCGCCCAGGCCCCGGAGGAGCAGCCGGCCGGCTCGCGCCGCCGCCGCAAGCGCCGGGGTGCCGCCGCCGAGGAGGCCGCCGAGGAGCGGGCCACCGCCGCCGTCACGCGCAGCGAGCCCGAGGCCGAGCCCCAGGCCGCCGACGAGACCGAGACCGAGGCCGAGTCCGACGCGTCGGGCGACGACCACGACCACGACGACGCCGACGGCTACGAGGAGTCCGGCTCGCGCCGTCGCCGTCGCCGGGGCGGCCGTCGCCGTCGCCGGGGTGACGCCGCCGACGGCGACCTGACGGACGGCGAGGTCGAGCACACCGCCGCCGAGCAGGCCGATCGGGCCGATCAGGACGCTGCGGACACCGCCGAGCAGGCGGAGGAGGACGCCGAGGAGAGCGAGGAGACCTCCGGCGAGAGCGGCGGGTCCAGCAGCAGCCGGCGCCGTCGTCGCCGTCGCCGCCGGGCCGGGGACGGCTCCGGCGAGGGCGACTCCTCCGCCGACGACCCCGAGCGCACCGTCGTCAAGGTCCGCGAGCCGCGCCCCGCGCGGGAGAAGAGCGAGCCGTCCGACGAGGTGCAGTCCATCAAGGGCTCCACCCGTCTGGAGGCCAAGAAGCAGCGCCGCCGCGAGGGCCGCGAGCAGGGCCGCCGGCGTGTGCCGATCATCACCGAGGCCGAGTTCCTGGCCCGCCGCGAGGCCGTCGAGCGCGTCATGGTCGTGCGCCAGCACGGCGAGCGCACCCAGATCGGCGTCCTGGAGGACGGCGTGCTCGTCGAGCACTACGTCAACAAGGAGCAGGCCACCTCGTACGTCGGCAACGTCTACCTCGGCAAGGTGCAGAACGTGCTGCCGTCGATGGAGGCCGCCTTCATCGACATCGGCAAGGGCCGCAACGCCGTCCTGTACGCCGGTGAGGTCAACTTCGAGGCGCTGGGCATGGCGAACGGCCCGCGCCGCATCGAGTCCGCCCTCAAGTCCGGCCAGTCCGTCCTCGTGCAGGTCACCAAGGACCCGATCGGCCACAAGGGCGCCCGCCTGACCAGCCAGGTCTCGCTGCCCGGCCGCTACCTGGTCTACGTGCCCGAGGGCTCGATGACCGGCATCAGCCGCAAGCTGCCGGACACCGAGCGCTCCCGCCTGAAGACGATCCTGAAGAAGATCGTCCCCGAGGACGCGGGCGTCATCGTGCGCACCGCCGCCGAGGGCGCCAGCGAGGACGAGCTGCGCCGTGACGTCGAGCGGCTCCAGTCGCAGTGGGAGGACATCCAGAAGAAGGCCAAGGGCGGCAGCGCCGGCGCGCCCACGCTGCTGTACGGCGAGCCGGACATGACCGTCCGGGTCGTGCGCGACATCTTCAACGAGGACTTCTCCAAGGTCGTCGTCAGCGGCGACGACGCCTGGCAGACCATCCACGGCTACGTGTCCCACGTGGCGCCGGACCTCGCCGAGCGGCTGTCCAGGTGGACCAGCGAGGTCGACGTCTTCGCCACGTACCGGATCGACGAGCAGCTCGCCAAGGCGCTGGACCGCAAGGTCTGGCTGCCCAGCGGCGGTTCGCTGGTGATCGACCGGACCGAGGCGATGGTCGTCATCGACGTCAACACCGGCAAGTTCACCGGTCAGGGCGGCAACCTCGAGGAGACGGTCACCAGGAACAACCTGGAGGCGGCCGAGGAGATCGTGCGCCAGCTGCGGCTGCGCGACCTCGGCGGCATCATCGTCATCGACTTCATCGACATGGTGCTCGAGTCCAACCGGGACCTGGTGCTGCGGCGCCTGCTGGAGTGCCTGGGCCGGGACCGGACCAAGCACCAGGTCGCCGAGGTGACCTCGCTGGGCCTGGTCCAGATGACCCGCAAGCGGGTCGGCCAGGGTCTGCTGGAGTCGTTCTCGGAGACCTGCGTCCACTGCAACGGCCGCGGTGTCATCGTCCACCTCGACCAGCCGTCCGCGGCCGGTGGCGGCGGCGGTGGCAAGCGCCGCAAGCGGGCACGGGCCGGGGCCGACCAGCCGCACGAGCACGAGGCCGTCGCCGGGGTCGAGACCGGGCCGACGCCGGAGCAGGAGGCGGACACCGAGTCCGAGGCCGAGGTCGCCGCCGAGGTGGCCGAGCCGGTCGCCCTCCCGGCGCCCGACTTCAGCGCGGACGAGGAGCTGTACAGCAGCGCCGCCGAGGCCGAGGCCGCCGCCACGCGCGGTCGCGGCCGGCGCCGCGCGAGCCGTCGGGCGTCCGCCCCGGCGGGTGCGCCCAAGGCCGCCAAGGGCGAGACGGCGAAGGCCGGGACCGCCAAGGGCGAGACGGCCGGGCGTGAGACGGCGAAGGCCGAGGCCGTGCCCTCCGAGGGGCCGACGGCGCAGGACGTCACGGTGAAGGACGAGGTCGAGCGTCCCGTGCGGCGCGAGCCCGCCGCCGAGGTGCTGGCCGAGCCCGCCGCCGTCGAGGACGCCGTCTCCGGCGCCCCGGCCCCGGCTCCGGCCGAGTCCCCGGCGCCCGCGTCGGACGAGGCCGCGCCCAAGGGCCGTACCCGCCGCCGGGCCACCCGGAAGGTGTCCGCACCGGCCGGTTCGCCCGAGGGCGCCGAGGCCGCCGTACTGACGGTCCCGGAGACGGCCGGCACGGTGGCCCCGGTGGCCGAGCAGCCGGCCGAGCCCGAGCAGGCGCCGGAGGCCCCGGCCGCCGGCGAGGTGGCCGAGAGCGCGGCCCCGGCCCGTCCGCGGCGCCGCGCGGTGCGCAAGCCCACCACGTCCACCGCGTCCGAGGAGGCGGCCGTCACGGTCGTCCCGTCGGCCGCGGCGGACGCCCCGGAGGCGGAGGGCGCCGCGGAGGAGGCGGCCCCGGCCAAGAAGGCGGCGGCCCGCAAGACGGCCAAGAAGGCGACGGCGAAGAAGGCCGCCACCAAGAAGACCGCGGCCAAGAAGACGACGACCGCGAAGAAGGCCACCGCCAAGAAGGCGGCCAAGACGACGACCGCCAAGAAGGCCACGGCCAAGAAGACGGCGTCGAAGAAGACCGCGGCGGCCGCCCAGCAGGCACCGTCGTCGGTCACGGCCGCCACCGACGAGGGCTGATCCGGCACCCGCCCGGTCCGGCACCCGCCTGATCCGGTACGTGTCGCAAAACGTGTGGCCCCGTCCGTTCGGATTCCGTTCGGACGGGGCCGCACGTTTCCCCGGCCGCCCTCCGGCGCATCATCAACGACAGCCGGGTGTCCCCGGCGAGGAGAGGAGACCGCGTGCCGGTACTGACCAGGCTCATCCCCTCGCCGCTCGTCGTGGACGTCCGGCCGGGTGCCCTGGACGACCTGGCGAGCGTCCTCGCGGACCAGCGGATCTCGCAGTCCGGGATGCTGGCCGTGGCGATCAGCGACGGCTCGGGGGCCCGGCTGCGCAGGCGCCTCGAGCCGTCCCTGCCCGGCGCCGACTGGTTCGAGGTCGGCGGCGGCACCATCGACGACGCGGTGCGCCTCGCCGACGGCATGAAGTCGGGGCGCTACGACGCGGTCGTCGGCCTCGGCGGCGGCAAGGTCATCGACTGCGCCAAGTTCGCCGCGGCCCGCGTGGGCCTGCCCATGGTCGCGGTGGCCACCAACCTGTCCCACGACGGCATCTGCTCGCCGGTCTCGATCCTCGACAACGACGCGGGCCGCGGTTCGTACGGCGTGCCGACGCCCATCGCGCTCGTCGTCGACCTGGCGGTGATCCGCGAGGCGCCGATCCGGTTCGTGCGCTCCGGGATCGGCGACGCCGTCTCCAACGTCTCCGCGGTGGCCGACTGGGAGCTGGCCCACCGGGTGAACGGTGAGAAGGTCGACGGACTCGCCGCCGCCCTCGCCCGGCAGGCCGGTGAGGCCGTGCTCCGCCACCCCGGCGGCTGCGGCGACGACGGGTTCCTGACCGTGCTCACCGAGGGCCTGGTGCTGTCCGGCATCGCCATGACCATCGCCGGGCACACCCGCCCCTCGTCCGGCGCCTGCCACGAGATCAGCCACGCCCTCGACCTGCTGTACCCCGGGCGCGCGGCCAGCCACGGGGAGCAGGTGGGCATCGGCGCGGCCTTCGCGACGTATCTGCGCGGCGACCGGGAGGGCTCCCTGCTGATGGCGGACACCCTGCGCCGGCACGGGCTGCCCGTGGTGGCCCGGGAGATCGGGTTCGGCGACGAGGAGTTCGTGCGGGCCGTGCAGTTCGCGCCGCGGACCCGGCCCGGCCGGTACACGGTGCTGGAGCACCTCGACCTGTCGCCCGCGCGGGCGGGGGAGGCGTACGCCGAGTACGTCGCGGCGGTCTCCGGCTGAAGCGCGGGGCCCGGTTTGACCCCTGTCGTGCGGGCCCGTAATCTTGACCGTCGGCGTGTCGACTGACGCGTCACATCCCCGTAAACCTCTTTCCTTCCGGGTGTGCGCCCTCGCGGGCCCCGTTCGGGAGAGGCCGTCCGTGTGTCACCGGGTGGCTGGACTGCGGGGGTGCCGTTCCATAGCGAGAGAGTGAGATCCGCGTGTACGCCATCGTGCGCAGCGGTGGTCGCCAGCACAAGGTTGCTGTCGGCGACATCGTTGAGGTTGACAAGATTTCCACCGCCCAGGTCGGCGACACGGTCGAGCTCTCGACCCTGCTCGTCGTCGACGGCGACGCTGTGACCAGTGACCCGTGGGTGCTGGCCGGCATCAAGGTCCAGGCCGAGGTCGTGGACCACCACAAGGGCCAGAAGATCGACATTCTGCGCTACAAGAACAAGACCGGCTACCGCCGTCGTCAGGGCCACCGCCAGCAGTACACGGCGATCAAGGTCACTGAGATCCCCGCGGCTGCGAAGTAAGGGACTGAGGAGACATGGCACACAAGAAGGGCGCATCGTCCACCCGGAACGGTCGCGACTCGAATGCCCAGCGGCTCGGCGTGAAGCGCTTCGGCGGTCAGGCCGTCAACGCGGGTGAGATCCTGGTCCGCCAGCGTGGCACCCACTTCCACCCGGGCGCCGGTGTCGGCCGCGGTGGCGACGACACGCTGTTCGCCCTGGAGGCCGGTGCGGTGCAGTTCGGCACCCACCGCGGCCGCAAGGTCGTGAACATCGTCCCGGTCGCCTGACCGGACACTTTCGCGAGGCGGGCCTCACTTCCCCCACGGGAAGTGGGTCCGCCTTTCGCGTGTTACCCAAGAGACATTCCCGCAGTAGGCAGTAACTGGAGGCACATCCCATGACCACCTTCGTGGACCGCGTCGAACTGCACGTCGCCGCGGGTAACGGAGGCCACGGCTGTGCCTCCGTCCACCGTGAGAAGTTCAAGCCGCTCGGCGGCCCGGACGGCGGCAACGGCGGCCGGGGCGGCGACGTGATCCTCACCGTGGACCAGTCGGTGACCACGCTCCTCGACTACCACCACTCCCCGCACCGCAAGGCCACCAACGGCAAGCCCGGCGAGGGCGGCAACCGCTCCGGCAAGGACGGCCAGGACCTGGTCCTGCCCGTGCCCGACGGCACCGTCGTCCTCGACGGCGCGGGCAACGTGCTCGCCGACCTGGTCGGCCACGGCACCTCCTACGTCGCCGCACAGGGCGGCCGGGGCGGCCTCGGCAACGCGGCGCTGGCCTCCGCGCGCCGCAAGGCCCCCGGTTTCGCGCTGCTCGGCGAGCCCGGCGACCTCCAGGACATCCACCTGGAGCTGAAGACCGTCGCCGACGTGGCGCTGGTCGGCTACCCGAGCGCCGGCAAGTCCTCGCTGATCTCCGTGCTGAGCGCGGCCAAGCCGAAGATCGCCGACTACCCCTTCACGACGCTCGTCCCCAACCTGGGCGTGGTGACGGCCGGCGAGACCGTGTACACCGTCGCCGACGTCCCCGGCCTCATCCCCGGCGCCAGCCAGGGCAAGGGCCTCGGCCTGGAGTTCCTGCGGCACGTGGAGCGGTGCAGCGTGCTGGTGCACGTCCTGGACACGGCGACACTGGAGTCCGAGCGCGACCCGCTCTCCGACCTGGACATCATCGAGGCGGAGCTGCGCGAGTACGGCGGCCTGGACAACCGGCCCCGGATCGTCGTCCTCAACAAGATCGACGTGCCCGACGGCAAGGACCTCGCCGAGATGGTCCGCCCCGACCTGGAGGCGCGCGGCTACCGGGTCTTCGAGGTGTCGGCCGTGGCCCACATGGGCCTCAGGGAGCTGTCCTTCGCGCTGGCCGAACTGGTCGCCACGGCGCGTGCCGCCCGCCCGAAGGAGGAGGCCACGCGCATCGTCATCCGGCCCAAGGCCGTGGACGACGCCGGCTTCACCGTCACCCGCGAGGAGGACGGCCTGTTCCGCGTGCGCGGCGAGAAGCCCGAGCGCTGGGTGCGCCAGACCGACTTCAACAACGACGAGGCCGTCGGCTACCTCTCCGACCGGCTCAACCGCCTCGGTGTCGAGGACAAGCTGATGAAGGCGGGCGCCCGCAACGGCGACGGCGTCGCCATCGGCCCCGAGGACAACGCGGTCGTCTTCGACTGGGAGCCCTCGGTCACCGCCGGTGCCGAGATGCTCGGGCGCCGCGGCGAGGACCACCGCTTCGAGGCGCCCCGCCCCGCCGCGCAGCGCCGCCGCGACCGCGAGGCCGAACGGGACGAGGCCCAGCAGGAGTTCGACGGCTTCGAGCCGTTCTGACGCCTCTGCGACAGCCCCGCGCGGCGCCGTCCGGCCGGACGGTGACGACGCGCACAGCCGCCCGTGGAACCCCGGTCCCGCGGGCGGCATCTTGCTGTTCACAGGGTTACACAGGTGTGTCGGGCTCGTGACCCGCAGTCGAGCGCCCGTGTGTACTTTGTGAGGAGTATGTGGCCGCACGTGTGGCCAGGGGTGGGGGGGACGGCGGTGACCAGCCGCCTCCGGGAGCAGAGAGAAGCCGAAAAGTGAAGATCGCATTCCTCGTTCGGGATCTGTGCCACATGGGGGGCGTGGTCAGCGCCACGCAGAACCTCGCCGGGGCCCTGGCCGAGCGCCACGACGTCGAGATCGTGGCGCTGCGCAAGGTGCGCGACGAGTCGTACTTCCCGCTGGACCCGCGGGTGAGGGTCCGGGCGCTCACCGACATGCGGCCGCACTCCCCGGTGTCCGACGTGGACGATCCGCTGTCCGACAAGTTCCCGCTGATCTACCCGCTCAACGCCGGTGCCAAGACGCCGGTGGTGAGCCGGCTCGCGGAGCTGCGGCTCCTGGAGTACCTCGACACCACCGACGCCGACGTGGTCGTCAGCTCCAGCCCGCGCAACACGATCATGCTGGCGCAGGCGCCCGGTGACTACCTGAAGGTCACCCAGGAGCACTCGATGCCCGCCATCTACGCCACGGACATCAAGCAGCGCCTCTTCCCGGCCTACCGCCACCTGGACGCCCTCACCGCGCTCACCCCGGAGGAGGTCGCCGCGCTCGCCCGGCAGGTGCCTGCGGTGCGCAACCGCCTGGCGGTGATGCCCAACTGCGTGCCCGCCTCCACGATCCGCTCCAGCGGCACCAACAAGGTGGTCGTCTCCGCCGGTCACCTGACCGACAACAAGAACCACGCCCTGCTGATCGAGGCCTTCGCCAAGGTCCACGCCGTCGCTCCGGAGTGGACCCTGCGCATCTACGGCCACGGCGCCGAGAAGAAGAAGCTGCGGACCCGCATCGAGGAACTGGGGCTGTCCAACAGCATCCTGCTGATGGGTCAGACCTCGCCCGTCACCCCGGAGTTCGGCAAGGCATCGATCTTCGTGCTGCCCTCCAAGCGGGAGGCGTTCGGCAACGTCCTGGTCGAGGCGATGGCCGCCGGACTGCCCGTCGTCGCCACCGACGCCGACCACGGGCCGCGCAACGTCCTCACCGACGGCGAGGACGGGCTGATCGTCCCGCGCGGCGACGTGGAGGCGATGGCCGACGCGATCCGGCGCCTGGTCCAGGACGACGAACTGCGCCTGAAGATGGGCGCCGCCGGCATCCGCAACGCCGAGAACTTCCACGAGCGGGCCAGCCGCGAGCGCTTCGAGGGCATCCTCGAGGAGGCCTTCGCCCGCAAGGAGCTGCCCCGCCGCGCCACCGCCCGGGTCGACCGGGAGGGCTCGGTCCACGTCGCCGTGGGAGCGCTGCCGCCGAGCGCCGGGCAGGCCGACCTCGTCCTGCGCAAGGGCGCCGCCGGCGCCGCGGAGCACCGCTTCCCGTTCTCCGCCGCGGGCGAGGCCGTCGTGCCCTGGGACGCCGGGGTGCCGAACGGTACCTGGGAGCTGGCCCTGGCCACCCGGGAGGGCGAGCGCGAGGTGGCGCTCACCACCGACGGCTACGGCTGCGACACCCGGGACCTGCTCGCCGTACCGCTGCCGCGCGTACAGGGGCCGTCCCTGGCGCTGATGCTGCCGCACCTGCACGAGGACGGCGGGCTGCGGCTGCGCAGCGCGCTGCGCGAGGTGCACGCCGAGGTCGGACCGGTCGCGGTCGACGACCGGACCATCGCCGTACGCGCCGAGCTGTGGGGCGCGCGGCCCGCCGCGGGCGCCGTCGTGGAGGCCGTGCACCGGCGGGACAAGGAGCGGGTGCTGACCTTCCCGCTGCGCGACGAGGGCGACGGCTGGGTCGCCGTCGACGTCGACTGCGCCACCCTGGTGCGGGAACACACCGACGACGACGAGAAGGAAGTCATCTGGGACCTGTCGCTGCGCACCGCGGCCGACGCGCCCCGGGTGCCGCTGGCCAAGCTGGGCACCGACGTGCTCCAGCCGATCAACGTGTTCACCTTCCCCCGCCCGGTGCTCAGCGAGCCCGTCGGCTCCCCGCCGACCGTGCTGACCCGCGCGGTGCGCAAGTCCCGCCGGGCGATGGGCCAGACGCCCGCCCCGCTGCCGCCCACCCGCCGGCGCACCGAGCTGCGGCCCTACTTCACGGCCGCGTGCCAGCTCTCGGTGAAGACCGTACGGCTCTGACGCCGGCCGCGGACGCCGTGGTCGGAGCGGACGCAAAAAGGGGCGGGGCCCGGAGGAAGGTGATCCTCCGGGCCCCGCCCCGTTCGCCTTCGCTGCGGCGGCTCAGCCCTCCCGGGCCTGCTCGATCATCCGGTCGAGGACCCGCGCGGACGCGTTGCCGTCGTCCAGGTCGCAGAAGAGGTGGTGGAAGCGGTCGAACCGCTCCTGGTACTTCTCCTGCACCCGGTCGATGTCCCGGATCGCGTCGACCAGCTCCTTGGAGTTGTCGATCAGCGGGCCGGGGGAGTCCTGCTCGAAGTCGAAGTAGAACCCGCGCAGCGTGTCCCGGTAGTGCTCCAGGTCGTACGTGAAGAACAGCATCGGCCGCTTCAGGTGCGCGTAGTCGAACATCACCGACGAGTAGTCCGTGATCATGATGTCCGCCGCGATGTACAGGTCGACGATGTCGGGGTACTCCGAGGCGTCCCACACGAAGCCGTTGCCCGCGCCCGGCACCGCGTCCACCACGTTGGAGTGGCGGCGGATCAGCAGCACGTGGTCGTCGCCGAGGCGCCGCTGGGCGTCCTCGAGGTCGATGCGCAGGTCGAACAGGTACTGTCCGGCGCTGTGCGACTGGTCGTCGCGCCAGGTCGGCGCGTACAGGACGACCTTCTTGCCGTCGGGCAGGCCGAGCGCCTTCTTCACCCGCGCCGTGATCGCGTCCCGGTCGGCGGAGTACAGGTAGTCGTTGCGGGGGTAGCCCGCCTCCTGGATCTCACCGTCGTAGGAGAACGCCCGCTTCAGGATCGGCGTGCTGAAGCGGTTGGAGGACACCAGCAGGCTCCACTGCTTGGCCTCCAGCGCCAGCTTCTCCTGGTAGCGCCGGTCGAAGTGCAGGGTGTCGATGTCGTGCCCGATCTTCTTCAGCATCGTGCCGTGCCAGGTCTGCACGATCGACTGGCCCGGGCGGCGCACGATCCAGTCGGGAAGGTGGGCGTTGGTGACGATGTAGCGGCTGGAGGCCAGCGCCTCGTACCACTCCTTGCCCCACATGCGGACCTTCTCGATCCCGTCCGGCAGGTTGACCTGGCCGTCACGGACCGCCCACAGGTGCTTCAGGTCCGAGCCTCGCCGCACCAGCTCCTCGTACATCGCGCGCGGGCTGTCCGAGAACTGCTTGCCGTTGTAGCTCAGGTAGAAGACCTGGTCCTTGAGCGGCTGCTGGAACAGCGGCTCGTACACCGTCTGCCGCAGCTCCTTCTGGCGGTACGGGCCGCGCTCGAGGTCGCTCAGCTCGGAACGGGCGTTGAGCTGCGGGAAGTCGCCCCAGCGGTTCTCCAGCCAGTAGCGGCGGCCGCCGAGTTCCGCCTGGACGGGGAACGAGTCCGAGGCCAGCCGGTCGGTCACGAAGGCGACGTCGGGCACGCCCTCCTCGTCGGGCCGCAGGAACAGGTTCCAGCGCCCGGCACGCAGCGGCAGGTCGCCCTTGCCGCCGAGGCGCGAGGGGTCGAAGGAGACCTCGAAGCGTCCGCCGTCGAGCCACCGGGTCTCGACGAAGCGCTCCTCGTAGCGGTTGCGCGGCTTGAGCAGGAAGCGGGAGCCGGACAGCCGCGGGTCGGCGTGGCCGGTGAGGACGATCGCGCCGTCGCGCACCGCGGCCGAGTCGATCACGGCGCGGCGGGTGCGGCCGGAGAACTTCAGGAAGCCGGTGTGGCCCGCCACGACGGCCAGCTCCACCAGGTGCGACTGGGTGCCGAGGGAGGTGGGCAGCGCGAACTCGGCGTCGGACAGCCCCTCCTGCATCACGGTGCCGAAGCGGCGCTCCTTGCCGTGGGCGTCGGTCGCGACCAGCACCGTGGACCAGGTCCGCTTCTCCGGCTGCGCCTTCTCGTCGACGCCCTCGTGGAAGACCAGCGCCACGTCGGCGACCGGCACCTCGACCGAGAAGGCCTGCCGGCCGCCCGTGCGCTCCACGGTGACCGGGTAGTCGAGGGTCTCGGCGCCCTTCTGGTTCTTGACCCGCAGGACCACCTGCTCGTCCGCCGCGAGGGGCTCGCGGATCTCACCGGTGACCTTGATCCGGTCGCCGTCCAGGGCACGGCCGGTGATCAGGGCGCGGACCTTCTCGATCCGCAGCTTCAGCGCCCCGCGCTCCACGGCGGGCAGCATCCGGAAGTCCGGGCTCAGCCAGTGGTACGGCGGGAAGTTGCAGGACGCGCCGCCGCTGGAGTGGACCGCGTGGCGCCGCACCAGGCCGGAGGCGAAGATGCCCAGGCCCACGTGCCACACGGCCTCCTGCCACTCGCCGCCCTTGCGGAGCCGGGCGGGGTCGATGGTGACCTCCCAGCCGGCCCACTCGTAGTTGTAGCGGTCCTGGCCGGAGTCGGTGGTGACCTCGGGGCGGGACAGGTTGCGGGCCGGCAGCAGGATGCGGCGGCGGGAGCGGTCCTTGCGCAGCTGGAGCACCTTGACCGAGGCCTTGCGCGTCGGCAGGTCGATCTTGTCGATCCAGGCGTTGCCGGACAGCACCAGCTTGCCGCCGGACCAGCTCACCTCCTGCAACGGGGCCCGCATGTTCAGGTGCTGGTCGATGCGGAGCGCGCCCTTGGGCAGGTGCAGGTCCGCGCCCTCCAGGGAGGGGAACGAGGCGTACTTGCGCACCAGGCCGCTGACCTCGGGGGTCTCCTTGCGGCGCTGGCCGGCCAGCAGGGCGATCAGCTCCTCCATCTGGTGCTTGCGCACCAGCAGCCACTGCACGCGCAGCTCGGCCGGGAGGTCCATGACGACCTTGGGGTCGATGCTGTCGAGGAAGCGGTTGGCCGAACGCAGGAACTCCGCGCGGTACTCCTCGTCGCCGTCCGGCACCACGTTGAGGAAGAGCCGCAGGTCGTCGCGGAGGACACGGGTGTCGTACTCGCGCTTGAGGCGGGCGTAGGTCTCGCCCGGCTGCTCGGCGAGGAAGGCGCTGATCTCCATCACGGAGGTGACGCGGTCGCGCACGCCCGCCGGGTCGGTGCGCCGCTGCGTGATCGACGGGGCGGACTCGCCCTCGCGCAGCCGCCAGTAGTAGCAGGGCTCCGAGATGACGTCGACGCTCTCGGCCAGGTAGTGGGCCCGCATGGTGACCGGGGTGTCCTCGTACAGCCGGCCCTCGGGGAAGGCGAAGCCGTGCTTCTCCCAGAAGGTGCGGCGGAAGACCTTGTTGCAGGCGATGCGGTCGGCGACGAGCTTGGCGTAGCGGGATATGTGGGTGCCCAGCCGGGCCTCGCCGGCCAGCATCCGCATCAGCGGCACCTGCCAGGACTTCTCGCCCTTGAGGTGGTAGACGTTGCCGGTCGCGAAGTCCGAGTCGCTCTCGTCGAGGCTGCCGACCATGAGCCGGTAGGCGTCCGGCGGGATCAGGTCGTCGCTGTCGACGAAGGTCAGGAACTCGGACTCGGGCGCCAGGTGGGTCATGCCCGTGTTGCGGGCGGCGCCGAGACCGCCGTTCTCCTTGCGGATGAGCTTGAAGCGCGGGTCGCGGGAGGCGTACTCCTCGGCGATGGCGGCGGAGCCGTCGGGTGAACCGTCGTCCACCATCAGGACCTCGAAGTCACGGAAGGTCTGTGCCGCGAGCGAGTCCAGACAGGCGGGGAGGTAACGCTCCACGTCGTAGATGGGGACGATGACACTGAGCCGAGGGGCCATGGCTTGGTGGGTCTCCTTTCGGGGTCAGGCCCGCTCGACCAGTTCGAGCGCCTGGGCGGGGGTAGGGGCGTGGTGGCGTTCGTCGAAGGGGACGATGGGCGGCAGGCTCTCTTCACCGAGGAAGACGCGTCGCACGACCCGTTCGGCTGCGTGTCCGTCGTCGAATTCACAGAAACGCCGGCGGAAGGTGTCCCGGCGCTCCGTCGTCTCCGGGCCGTCGTACGCGCCGGAGGAAAGCAGCTTCAGCAGCTCCGCCTGCGTGGTGGCCACCGCGCCGGGCGGTTCCTGGAGCAGGTCGAAGTAGGTGCCGCGCACCGCGGAGTAGACGTCCCAGTCGGGGACGTAGCTGATGATCGGGCGGTCCAGGACGGCGTAGTCGAACATCGCCGAGGAGTAGTCCGTGATCAGGGCGTCGGCCGCGAGATACAGCTCCTCCACCCGGGCGTGCCCGGAGACGTCGACGACGCGGCCGGTGCGGCGCAGCTCGTCGACGTGCGGGGAGCTGCCGTAGAAGTAGTGGCCGCGCACCAGCAGGGTCACGTCGGGCCCGAGTTCGCGGGCGAACCTGCCCAGGTCGAGGGGCGGGGTGAAGCCCGGCTGGTACTCGCGGTGCGTCGGCATGTACAGGAAGGCCTTGGCGCCGTCGGCCAGGCCGAGCGCGGCGCGGGCCGCGCGCACGTCCTCCGCCGTGGCGTTCGCGAGCACGTCGTTGCGCGGGTAGCCGGTCTCCAGCGTGGTGTAGGAGCAGGGGTAGACCCGCTCCCAGATCACGGTCGAGAACTGGTTGGCGCTGATGCTGTAGTCCCAGCGGTCGCACCGCTCCAAGAGCTTCTCGAAGTCCATGTCGGTGGAGGCCGGGTACTTCTGCTGGTCCAGGCCCATCGTCTTCAGCGGCGTGCCGTGGTGGGTCTGCAGGTGGATCTGGCCCTGGCGCTTGACCACGGAGTCCGCGAAGTTCACGTTGTTCACGAGGTACTTGGCGCGGGCCACGGCCGACCAGTACTCGCGTGAGCCGACGCGGACGACCTCCACCCCCTTGGGCACCCGGCCCGCGTTCTCCGCGCGGACCGCCCAGACCCGGCGCATGTGCGGGGCCAGCCGGGCCAGTTCGGCGTCGATGGCGGCGGGGTTGCAGGAGACGCTGCGGTTCCAGTAGGCGGAGAACAGCACGAGGTCGTCGTCCAGCGGCAGCCGGAGCTGCGACTGGTAGAAGGCGCCCATCGCGCCGCGCTTGGAGCGGTTGAGGGCGGTGCGGGTGCGGGTCCTGACCCGCTGGCGCAGCTTCACCGCCGCCAGGGCGCTGACCATGGTCGTGTAGGCGTCGCGCTCGAGCATGCCGTACTTGTGGCCGCGGCCGCCGCCCGGGCGGGTGAAGCCCTTCGGCACGCGGGCGCGGTAGTCGGCCGACGCCCGGTGGAAGAACTCGGCGCGCGCGTCCTGCGGCAGGCGGCCCGGGCGCTCCAGGACGGTCAGGTAGTGGTCGACCATCTTGCGGAACAACGGGGCGCGCCACTCGGCGAGTTCCTCGTGCGCGTCGAGGTAGTCGAAGACCCGCTGGTACTGGTCGAAGACGTCGAAGTGCTTGCGGCTGACCGTCTTGAGGATGTTGCCGCCCTCGCGCCGCTGCCGGTAGTACACGCAGACCCGGTCCAGGACGGCGATCCGCTCGGTGCTGATCAGCGAGCAGAACGTCCAGGGGGCGTCCTCGTAGTAGCCGGGCGGGAAGGTGAGGCCGGTCCGGGTGACGAAGTCGCGCCGGTAGGCCTTGTTCCACACGATCTGGAGCAGGTCGAGCAGTTGGGGGCGCTCGGCGAGGGAGAAGGTGGCCGGACCCTCCTCCTTGAGCAGGTCGGCCCGCAGGTTCGGGCGGACGCGGCCGTCCCAGTAGGTACGCGCGTAGTCGAAGATCAGGATCTCGGGATCGCCCGCGGCGTCGATTCGGTCCCGAATGGCCGCCAGGGCGCCGTCCGACAACGTGTCGTCACTGTCCAGGAACAACACGTAATCGCCGGTGGCCTTTTCCAGTCCGGCGTTGCGTGCGCGTCCCAGCCCCACGTTTTCCGTGAGGTGAATCACATGAATCCGGTCGTCGCGTTTCGCGTACTCGTCGAGAATGGCCCCTGAACCGTCGGGCGAGCAGTCGTCGACCGCGATGATCTCGAAGTCCGTGCAGTCCTGTCCGAGTATGGAGTCAAGGCACTCGGGCAGATAGCCCTGCACCTTGTACACGGGGACGACGAGAGAGAGTTTGGGCATCCTTACAACCTGTTCCGAGAACTGACCACGGGACCGCGGGCTGGGACCGGAACGCGCTCCGGGCACTGCTCGGGCCTGGAGCGCGCCGCCGCATCAGCGTAAAGGATTCACGCGGAGTTTCCGCGGGCACGGTAGTCGGACACCCTGTGCCCCGCCACAGCGGGAAATGGCCGCACCGGCGGCCGGAATGGGTCGTGCCGAAGCGGCCGGAGAACTTCCTCACATTCGGCCCCCCTGTCCTCTTTACCGACTTGCGCCGGTTTCCGCCCCATGTGCCCTACTCGTTTTCCGCCGCCCGCGGACGAGTCCGCGCCCGGTGGCCGGGCCCCGCGGGACCGGGGGACGAGCTGGCTGGTCAAGGGCGGAGCCGGGCACGGCGGCGCGCACGGGCGCGGGCGCCGGAGAAGGCGGGGGCGCGTGCGACGACCCGGCCGCGAACGGTCCGGCGACGGCACCGGCCGTCGCGCCCCGGGTCGGGGCCGCCGGCGGCCGGGGCGGGCCGGACCGCCCCACCGGGGGGGGGCATGTTTCGTGACCATGCTGTGACAGGCGGGGCGCCCGCCGAAGCCGTGAAGCCGTGAAGCCGGAGCCGTGAGGCCAGAGCCGTGAGGCCGAAGCAGCGAGCTTGAAGCAGGGAAGCCGAAGCAGGGAGCCTGAAGCCGTGAGGCCGAAGCGGGGAAGCGGGCTCAGACGCGGCCGTGCGGTTCCGGGGCCGCGGAGGTGCCGGACGGCCGGGCGGGCTCGCGGCGCGGGCCGGGCAGCGGCAGGTCCGCGGCGAGCCGCTCCGCCATCCTGGCCCGGTGCTGCACCGCCGCCGCGCACAGCTCCCGTACCGCACCCGCGAAACGCTCCCGGGACGGCGGATCGGCAGGGCCCAGCAGACGCAGGGCCAACGCGGCGCGCTCCCCGGCGAGTTCGTCCCGCTCCGGATGCCGCACCGACGCGAGCAGCGCCGGCACCCCGGACGCGTCCGGCGTCAGCACGGTCGCCGCGGCCACCGTCGGGAAGGACTTGCGGAACACGTCCTCGGCCAGCGTGCCGGTGTTGGCGACCGCGTAGGGCTTGCCGCTCGCCAGGAAGTCGCTGATCACGCTCGACACGTCGCTGACCAGCAGGTCGGCCCGGTTGAAGCAGGCGTAGAGCGGCGGCCGGGCGTCCGTGACGACCTGGTGCTCCCACTCGGGCAGCGACGCCCAGTACGCGTCCTCCCACGCGGCCTCCGCCCGCCGCACCGCCCCGGCCCGCCCGGGCTCCGGGGGCGGCTGCCGCAGCATCCGCTCCGCCTGGTCCGCCGCCGACCGGAACCCGGCCGTGGTGAGCCGGTCCAGCTCCGCCGTCCGCCGGGCCAGGGCGACGGCCGCCGACGCGTCCGGCCGGGGCCCGCCCCGCTCCCGGTTCGCCGCCCGCACCAGCTCCCGGATGCGCAGGTCGGCGGCGCGGGCCCGCGGGTCCACCGACCCGGTCAGCGGATGCGGCTTGTACAGCAGCCGTACGCCCGGGTCCGCGAGCAGCGCCCGGACCAGGTTCTCCCCGGCCTCGACCACCGAGGTGTTGCCCGGGTTGCCGTCCCAGCCCTCCCAGGTCGGCGCGTACAGCACGGTCGTGAACGCCCCCGGCGCGGGCGGCCCCGCGTACGGCCGTACGGCGTCCAGCTGCGGGCGGCCGATCTCCACCACGTCCTTGTCCTCGACGCCGACCTCCGCCAGCGCGTACCGCTCGCGCGCCGCGGGGCCCGCCACCCACACCTCGTCGTAGGCCTTCGCGTACGGGTTGCAGGAGGACAGCTTGTCGCTCTCCCCGTGGTTGACGAAGGCGTGCTTGATGGTCGGGATGCGCAGGACCTGGGAGGTCTTCCCCGAGTTGGAGGGGTGCAGGAGGACGCGGAGCGTGGAGTGCTCCAGGCGCATCAGCGTGGACACCTTCGGCAGGCACACCACCGGGATGCCGGTCGCCGCGATCCGCTGCACCATGTGCCGCTCCCGCAGCACGATCACCGGCCGCCCGCCCAGCCCGGCCAGCGGCTCCAGCCACATGTTCGCCTGGTACGCCGAGGACGCTCCGCCCGAGAAGTACAGACCGACGGTGGGCCGGTACCGGGCCAGCCACGCGTCGAACCAGTCGAGCACCTCCTGCTCACCGGCGGGACGGCGGCCCGGCAGCAGCCGCGGCAGCAGCACGCCCAGGCCCGTCAGCGCCACCGCCAGGGACACCGCCAGCCCGGCCGCCCCGTACACCGGCGCGTCGGTCGCCGCCGTCGCCAGCAGCCCGGCCGTCGCGGGCAGCCCGAAGGCGGCCAGCCGGTGCCCGGGGCGGCGCAGCAGCAGCGGGGGAGCCGGGGTCAGCCGCAGCGCCGAGGCGTCCACGTTCCGGGTCACCACGGGCAGCGTGCGGGTGCGCCGGACCAGGACGGACACCGCCTGGATCGCCCAGTGCAGCGCGTAGAAGAGGAGCAGCCCGGCGACGAGCGGGGCGTACGCCCCCTCGCGGTGCTGCTCGCCGAGGCGCAGCAGGCCCACCACGAGCAGCAGGTCCCGCAGCACGTGCCGGACGGTGACGTCGGCGTGCGACTTGGCGAACAGCGACACCATGCCCCGCTGCCACCGGTACAGCGCCCCCTCGGCGGCCAGCGAGGCGGCGCTCGCCGCCAGCAGCAGCGGCACGTGCGGCAGCAGCGCGCCCAGGGCCTGCGCGGCGAAGGCGGCCGCCAGCACGCCCAGGACCAGCAGCTTCACGACGGTCCGCCGCCCCGGCAGGCCGAAGCGGGGGCCACGGGCCCGCCGGACGGGCCGGGACGGCCGGGGCCGGCGGGGGAGACGGCGGCGGGGAAGGGACAGGGGCACTACGTCGCTCCAGAATCGTCGCGCATCGGACAACCGGGTTAACGCGCGGTGACCGCCGGACGACACGCGCGCGTTGACGCCGGGCCTTGACGCGGCCCGGACCCGGCGGGCTCCGAGCGCCCCGTCCGCAGCGTGAACTCTGGTGCGGCGCGTGTGCGCCTTCGCGTAGATTGCCTGGCGAGCGCAGGGATCGGCGCGTGTCGACGGGAGAGGCGGACGGGGCCGTGGCAGGGGCAACGCCGGGGACAGGGCCGGGGGCCAGACAGGCCGTGAGCGAGGCCCGCAGGATCGTCGTCAAGGTCGGTTCCTCCTCGCTGACCACCGCCGCGGGCGGCCTGGACGCCGACCGGGTCGACGCGCTCGTCGACGTGCTGGCCAAGGTGCGCGGCGCCGACCAGGAGGTCGTCCTCGTCTCCTCCGGTGCCATCGCCGCCGGGCTCGCCCCCCTCGGCCTGCGCCGCCGCCCCAGGGACCTGGCCCGCCAGCAGGCCGCCGCCAGCGTCGGCCAGGGGCTCCTGGTCGCCCGCTACACCGCCTCCTTCGCCCGCTACGGCGTCCGCGTCGGCCAGGTACTGCTGACCAGCGACGACATGAGCCGCCGCGCCCACCACCGCAACGCGTCGCGCACCCTCGACAAGCTGCTGGCGATGGGCGCCTTCCCGATCGTCAACGAGAACGACACCGTCGCCACCGACGAGATCCGCTTCGGCGACAACGACCGCCTCGCCGCCCTCGTCGCCCACCTGGTCCGCGCCGACCTGCTGGTGCTGCTGTCCGACGTGGACGGCGTGTACGACGGCGACCCGAGCAGACCGGACACGTCGCGGATCGCCGAGGTGCGCGCCCCGGCCGACCTCGCCGACATCGAGATCGGCAGCGCCGGCAAGGCGGGCGTCGGCACCGGCGGCATGGTCACCAAGGTCGAGGCGGCCCGGATCGCCGCCGCCGCCGGCATCCCCGTGGTGCTGACCAGCGCGGTCCACGCGGCCGACGCCCTGGCCGGCGGCGACACCGGCACGTACTTCCACGCCACCGGCCGCCGCTCCGCCGACCGGCTGCTGTGGCTCCAGCACGCCTCCGCCCCGCAGGGGGCGCTGGTCCTCGACGACGGCGCCGTACGGGCGGTGGTGGAGGGCCGGAAGTCGCTGCTGCCGGCCGGTATCGCGGGCCTCGAAGGGGACTTCGCCGCGGGCGACCCCGTCGAGCTGCGGGACGGCGCGGGCCGTGCGGTGGCCCGGGGACTGGTCAACTTCGACGCCAAGGAGATGCCCCGGCTGATCGGCCGCTCGACCCGGGAACTGGCGCGCGAACTCGGGCCCGCGTACGAACGTGAGGTCGTACACAGGGACGATCTGGTGATCCTGCACCCGTAATGGGTCGAAACGTCCCCGAATCGGCGGTGGACGTTCCGCAAAACCGCCCCGCGATCTCGCGCGGCCTGCTCAACTTTCCTCAGGGACAAGCCCGGCCGACCACCGGGCCGAGCCGTGTGCGTGAAGGAGGGGCCGTCGTGAGCGGAGTACGCCCTGAGACGGCGGCGCCCCGCGGTGGCAGCGCCTCCCGCGGTGGTGCGGGCACCCGCGGCACCACGGGCGCGCGCTCCGGCGCCGCCCGGGGCGCGAACCGCGCGGGCGGCGAGGAGCGCGCCCTCACCAGCGTCGCCGCCGGCGACCGGTTCCGCGGCGAGGAGCCCGAGCACGTCCCGCGCCTGTGGCACGTCACCCTCAGCGTCTCCGGCGCCCGCGCCCCGCTCACCGAGGTGCGCCGGGCGCTCGAACAGCTCGCGCACGACCACCCCTTCCTGCTGACCAGCCGCTACGCCGACGACCACGCGGAGATCCGGTACTGGGAGGAGGCCCGCGACCTGCACGACGCCGCCGCCGTCGCCCTGCGCCTGTGGGGCGAGCACCGGCAGACCGCGGGGCTGCCGCCCTGGGAGATCGTCGGCCTCGAGGTCATCGACCGGGCCACCTACCACCAGCGCATCGCCGCCGGGTACGGGCCCGCTCCGGCGACACCCGTCGGCGTCCACCCGTTCTGACCCGCCCCCCGGGACCGGCTTCTGCCCGTCTCCCGGCATATCTCGCGAGATGGGACGGCAGGCGTCCGCCCCCACCGCGCGCACTACCCTTCCCTCATGACCACGCTCTCGCCGTACGACTCGATGTCCCCCGTCGCCCGGGCCGCCTACCGGGCCAAGGCCGCCGCGGCCGACCTCGCGCCGCTGCCGCGGGCCGCCAAGGACGACGCGCTGCTCGCCGTCGCGGACGCCCTCGAGGTCCGGACCAGCGAGATCGTCGAGGCCAACGCCCAGGACGTGGCCAAGGCCCGCGCCGCCGGGACCAGCGAGGCCATCATCGACCGGCTCACCCTCACCCCGGAGCGGGTCCGCGCCATCGCCTCCGACGTGCGCGACGTCGTCGCGCTGCCCGACCCGGTCGGCGAGGTCGTGCGCGGTTCCACCCTGCCCAACGGCATCGACCTGCGCCAGGTCCGGGTGCCGCTCGGCGTGGTCGGCATCATCTACGAGGGCCGGCCCAACGTGACGGTCGACGCCGCCGCCCTGTGCCTGAAGTCCGGCAACGCGGTGCTGCTGCGCGGCTCCTCCTCCGCCTACCAGTCCAACACCGCCCTGGTCCGGGTCGTCCGCGACGCCGTGGGCGGGGCCGGGCTGCCCGCCGACGCCGTGCAACTGGTGCCCGGCGAGAGCCGCGACAGCGTGCGCGAGCTGATGCGGGCCCGCGGCCTGGTCGACGTGCTCATCCCGCGCGGCGGCGCCTCGCTGATCAACACCGTCGTCCAGGAGTCCACCGTCCCCGTCATCGAGACCGGCACCGGCAACTGCCACGTCTACGTCGACGCGCAGGCCGACCTCGACATGGCCGTCGACATCCTGATCAACTCCAAGGCCCAGCGCGTCAGCGTCTGCAACGCCGCCGAGACCCTCCTGGTCCACCAGGACATCGCCGCCGAGTTCCTGCCCCGCGCGCTGGACGCCCTCGCCGAGGCCGGGGTCACCGTGCACGCCGACGAACGCGTGACGGCGTACGCCAAGGACTCCCGGGCGACCGTCGTCGAGGCGACGCCGGAGGACTGGGAGACCGAGTACCTGTCGTACGACATCGCCGCGGCCGTCGTCGACTCCCTGGACCGGGCCGTCGAGCACATCCGGCTGTGGACCTCCGGCCACACCGAGGCCATCGTCACCACCTCGCAGCAGGCCGCCCGGCGCTTCACCCAGCTGGTCGACTCCACCACCGTCGCTGTGAACACCTCCACCCGCTTCACCGACGGCGGCCAGTTCGGCTTCGGCGCCGAGATCGGCATCTCCACGCAGAAGCTGCACGCCAGGGGCCCGATGGGGCTGCCCGAGCTGACCAGCACCAAGTACATCGTCACCGGCGACGGACACGTACGCCGCTGACATCCGGGCGGCGGACGCACCGATCGGGGCATCTCACCCACCGGGAGAATTTCCCCGCCGTCTGCCCAAAACGACCCCCCAGGTCTAGTCTGGACCCGTGCCGGAGGACGTGGGGGGCACGCCGTTCCCGGACGGCAGGGAGCCCGACGACGACCACGACCGCGGGGTGTCGGACGAAGAGTTCGCCTCCGTGGTCTTCGACGAGGCCTTCGTACAGGCGGCCGCGGTGCACGAGCCGACCGCCGTCGAACGCCTCCTGGCCGCCGCGGAGGCCAGAGCCGAGGCCACCGAGGCGGAAGCGGCCCGCCGCGGCCGCAGCAGAGCCGAGCGCTACGACGACGGGTACGGCGATTTCGGCCATGATCCCGACCTCGACGACCCGGACGACGACCGCGACCCCCTCGACCGCCCCTACGGCGCCCCCGCGGCCTACGGCAAGCAGGCCCGCTGGCACCGGCCCGTCGCCTGGCTGCTCGCCCTCGCGATGGGCATCGGCATGGTCGCGCTGGCCTTCGCGGCCGTCTACCGGGGCGCCTCCTCGGGCAGCGGCCCGCAGCAGGTGCCGCCGCCCGCCTCGACCGGCCCCGAGCAGGGCGGCACCGCGACGCCCTCGGCCTCCGCCGACTACTCCCGGCCGGCCGTGTCGGTGCTTCCGCGCAGCCCCTGACCTGCCCGCCGGCCGGCGCCAAGCTGTCCCAACTTGACCTGCACCGGCGCGTTTACGCGCCCTTCCGCAGACTCACTCTGAAGGTATGGCAGGGCTTGGCGGTCCGCCCGGAGGAACGCCCGAGGGCGCCCCCGGAGGCGGCGAGGACGAGTACCGATCCGTCGTCTTCGACGAATCGTTCGTGCGCGCTGCCCCGCTCCAGGAGTTCTCCGCCCAAGAACGCATCACCGACCACGCGCCCGCCGTGCGCCGCCGCCCGCCGCTGCGCCGGGCCGGACTGTCCCGGCAGGCGCTGATCCTCGTCCTGCTGATCGCCGTCGCCTTCGGTACCGCCGTCTACATGGGCGTACGGCACCCCTACCAGGACAGCGCCGGGGAGCGGGCCGCCGAACCGGCGCGGATGACCCTCGTCCCGCTCGCGCCGCGGGACCGGGTGCCCGGCGCCGACGACGCCGCGTCCCTGTACGCGCACAGTCCCGCCGCGCACTTCAGGACCGCGGCCCAGGGCGTCCCGCTGCCGGGAGCCCGGCGCACGGCGCACTTCTCCGAGGACCAGGTGATGAATGCGCTCACCACCGCCAAGAACTACATCCTGCGCTCGGCGCTCGACCCGGACGTCCTCGGCGGCGGGGAGGTCCGCTCCGTGCGGGTGCTCCTCGACCCGGACCAGCTCCAGCAGTTCGACGAGAGCTTCGACCGCCCCGCCACGGACGGCCGGCACGCGCCCACCGGATGGCTGATCCGCTTCGACCCCGCCCGCGCCGAACTGGCCGACCCGCGGATCCGGGTGGACGGCAGCCTGCGGATCGTGGAGAGCGACGCGTCCACCCTGGAGGTCACCGCCGACCACACCATGGTGTACGCGCTGCGGCCGGCCGGCGACGCGCGGGCCGAGGAGTCGCTGTTCACCGTCCGGCGCGAGCTGCGCTTCCGCTTCGACCGGGACGACCTGCGGCTGCACCAGACCCGGCTCGTCGCCTCCTACGTCCAGGCCGGGCCGCTGTCCTGCGCCGAGGACTCGGCGAACTACCTCCGCCCGCTGCTGGCCGGCCGGCAGGCCGGGGCCGGCGTCCCCGCCGCCACCGACCCGTACACCTCGGACCACGCCACCGCCCTGTGCGGGAGCCTTGCGCAGGGCGCCCGGCCGAAGGCGTGAGCCGGGGCGGGGCGTCAGGCCCCGTCGCGCGGAGAGCCGTCCCGCGGGGCCCGCGGACCGCCGCTCCCGTCGTCCCCGTCGCTCCCGGGGCCCTCCGGTCCCTGCGGACCGCCGGGGCCCTCCGCCGGCCCGTCCCCGTCCTTGGGCGGCCTCGGCTGGGAGCCCGCGAAGCCGCCGAAGCCCCGCCGCATCCGGTCCCCGAGGTCGCCGGCGCCGCCCGCGATGTCGTTGACCAGCTTCATCAGCGGGTCCTTGGAGCTGCGCACGTGCGTGGCGTAATGGGACGCGGACTCCCGGAAGGAGTCCCGCACCGAGGTGTCCTTGTCCTCGTCGCGGCGCGGGTAGTGGCCGTCCATGGTCCGCTGGTACTCGCGGGAGGCCGCCCACTTCTTCAGCTCGGCGGCCCGGACCGTGGTGAACGGGTGCGAGCGGGGCAGCACGTTGAGGATCTTCAGCACGGAGTCGCGCAGGTCGCCGCTGGCCTCGTACTCCTCGGCCTGCTCCAGGAAGGCGTCCACATTCATCTCGTGCAGGTGGTTGCCGCCCGCGATCTTCATCAGGCCCCGCATCGACGCCTGGAGGTCCTGGCCGACCAGCAGGCCCGCGCGGTCGGCGGACAGCTCCGACTTGCGGAACCACTCGCGCAGCGCGGTCACGATCGCCATGATCGCCACGTTGCCCAGCGGGATCCAGGCGACCCGGACGGCCAGCGAGGTCAGGAAGAGCAGGATGGTCCGGTAGACCGCGTGCCCGGACAGGGCGTGCCCGACCTCGTGGCCGACGACCGCCCGCATCTCCTCCTCGTCGAGGAGCTCGACCAGGCCCGTGGTGACGACGATGATCGGCTCGTCCAGGCCGATGCACATCGCGTTCGGAGCCGGGTCCTGCTTGACGTACATCGCGGGAACCTTCTCCAGGTCCAGGATGTAGCAGGCGTCGCGCAGCATGACGTTCAGATGGGCGAACTGCCGGTCCGAGACGCGCACCGAGTCGGACAGGAACAGCAGCCTCAGACTCCGCTCGGGCAGCAGGCCGCTCAGCGCCTTGAAGACCGTGTCGAAGCCGCTCAGCTTGCGCAGCGCCACCAGCGCGCTGCGGTCGGCCGGGTGCTCGTACGCACGCGAGGAGATGCCGGGGAAGCGCCTGCGCTGCCTGCTCGGCACCTGCTCGTGCCCGTTGTCGTGGCTGTCGGACATCTCTTCCCCCATATACGGATGTATGAAGATCTGTGACCTGTACGTATGTCTGGCCTTTGCGAACCCTTGTGCGGCCCTTTGCACCCCAGGAGCCGGGCCCAGCCTAGGCGGCGATACCGTGGACGGGCAGTACGTCGAAGGAGTCCACACCATGCAGCACCTCCCCCACACCGACTGGCTCGCCGGGGCCGCGACCGCCGCCGAGCAGCAGGGGCCGGGGAATCTGCTCCGGATCGTCCTGATCGTGATGGTGGTGGGCTGCGTGCTGACCGCGTGGTTCCTGCTGCGGGGGTACAAGCAGAAGGACGACTGAGGAGATCCGAAGGTTCCCCCGGACCCGCCGTGCCCGGTCGCGGACCGGTCGCCGCCCGGCGCTCCGCCCGGCTCCAACGGCGGAGTCGGCGTGATCGCCCGCGGGGCGCCCGCATACGATGAGCGGACGTCTTGTCCCGCCCACACCGGATAGGTCCTGCCGAAGATGAGCCTTCCCCTCAGCGCCGCCCAGTTCGTCACCCTCGCCGCCGAGGGCGGCGAGGAGCACGGCGGCAACCACGCGAGCCTCAGCCCCTACGTCACCGGCTTCGGTGCGCTGATCATCCTGCTGCTCCTGCTGTGGATCACCACCCGGTTCAACCGCGACCGCTGAGCGCGCGGCTCCGTGGGCGCGACCGGGTCGCTCCGGGCGGGCCGGTAGGGTCTGCTCGCATGGGAGAGCACGACACGCCTACCGGCCCGGCGCACGCGCCGGCGCGCGGCACGCAGAACGCGGTGCCCGCCCGCGCCCCCGGCCGGGTCAACGGTCCGGGCGACGGCCCGACGTCGGGCAAGCGACGCCTGGGCGTCATGGGCGGCACCTTCGACCCGATCCACCACGGACACCTCGTGGCGGCCAGTGAGGTCGCCGCGCAGTTCCAGCTCGACGAGGTGGTGTTCGTGCCGACCGGGCAGCCGTGGCAGAAGAGCCACCGCGCGGTCTCCGCGGCCGAGGACCGCTATCTGATGACGGTCGTCGCGACCGTGGAGAACCCGCAGTTCTCGGTCAGCCGCATCGACATCGACCGCGGCGGCCCCACCTATACCGTCGACACCCTCCGCGACCTGCACGCCCTCAATCCGGACGCGGACCTGTTCTTCATCACCGGGGCCGACGCCCTCGCCCAGATCCTCACCTGGCGCGACAGCGAGGAACTGTTCTCCCTCGCCCACTTCATCGGCGTCACCCGGCCCGGCCACACCCTCACGGACGCCGGACTCCCCAAGGGCGGCGTCTCGCTGGTGGAGGTCCCCGCCCTCGCCATCTCCTCCACGGACTGCCGTGCGAGAGTCGCCAAGGGCGATCCCGTCTGGTACCTGGTGCCCGACGGAGTCGTGCGCTACATCGACAAACGCCGGCTGTACCGCGGCGAGTGAGCCGAGAGGGGCACCGGTGAACGACGGATACGACCCGGGACACGGCGACGACCAGTACGAACTCGTCGGCTACGACGAGTACGGCCGCCCCGTGTACCGCCAGGCCCAGGGACACACCCAGGGCCAGGTCCCGCCCCAGCCCGGCGGGCAGCAGCAGTACGACCCGTACGCGCAGCAGCAGGGACAGCAGTACGCGCAACAGCACGGACAGCACGGACAGCACGGACAGCACGGGCTCCAGGGGCAGCAGCAGTACGGGCAGCAGGGCTACGGCTACGACCCGTACGCCACGGGCACCCAGCAGCCCGTTCAGCAGCCCTACGACCCCTACGGCTCCCAGGGCGGCTACGACACCGGTCAGCAGCCCCCGCAGCCGCCCGCGCCCGGCTACGACGCCTACGGCGGCCACCCCGGCGCCCCGCACGGCGGCGGCCCGGCCCCGCAGCAGTCGTACGACCCCTACGGCCGGGCCGCGAGCAGCGGCCCGCAGCCGCGGGTCGCCGAGCAGACCGCCCACATCCCGCAGCAGGCGGGCCCGGCCGGGCAGCGGGAGCGGACGGACACCGACGAGCCCTCCGCCGCCGACGGCGGGGACTACCGCACCGAGCAGTTCGCCTTCGTCGAGGAGCCGGCCGGCGACTCCGAGGACGTCATCGACTGGATGAAGTTCACGGAGAACCGCACCGAACGCCGCGAGGAGGCCCGCCGGCGTGCACGCTCGCGCGTCGTCGCCCTGGTCGTCGTCCTCGCGCTGGTCGCGGTCGGCGGCGTCGGCTACCTCTGGTACGCCGGGAAGCTGCCCGGCGTGTCCTCCTCCGACGACAAGAGCGGCGGTGCGACGACGGCGGGTGCCCAGAAGCGCGACGTGATCGCCGTCCACCTGCACGACACCAAGGGCGGCGGCACCTCCACCGCGCTGCTGGTCAACAACACCACCACCAAGCAGGGCACCGCGGTGCTGGTGCCCAACGCGCTCGCCCTGACCGGCGACGACGGCAGCACCACCACGCTCGCCAAGTCCGTCGACGACGAGGGTCCCGACGCGACCCGGACCGCCCTCGACTCGGCCCTCGGGACCGACATCGAGGGCACCTGGCGCCTGGACACCCCCTACCTCCAGATCCTCGTCGACCTGGTCGGCAACATCGACGTCGACACCGACGCCGACGTCCCGGACCCGGAGTCCAAGGACAAGGGCGCCGCGCCCCTCGTGCACAAGGGCGAGGGCCAGACCCTCAGCGGCAAGATGGCCGTCGCCTACGCCACCTACAGCGCCAAGGGCGAGGAGGCCAACGCCCAGCTCCAGCGGTTCGGGCAGGTCATGCAGGGCGTCCTGCGCAAGCTGTCCTCCGACCCGCAGGCCGCGACGACCACCGTCCAGACCCTCGGGCTGATCCTCGACCCGCCGCTGACCGAGAAGGACCTCGGCACCTTCCTCGCCGGGCTCTCCGACCGCGCCAAGGGCGGCGACTTCAAGACCGCGCTGCTGCCCGTCCAGGACGACGGCCGGCTCAGCGCCGAGGCCAGTGACAGCGTCGTCAAGGACGTCCTCGGCGGCACCGCCAAGAGCCCCGACAAGGACGCGGCGGTCAGCGTCTCGGTCCGCAACGCCACCGGCGACGAGGACCGCACCGGCAAGGCCCGCGTGGTCCTCCTCAACGGCGGCTTCACCTTCGTGTCCGGCGGCACCGCCTCCGGCACCGAGGCCACGTCGGAGGTCGTCTACGCGGACGCCGCCGACAAGGAGAACGCCGTCCAGGTCGCCAAGACCCTGGGCCTGCCCACCGACTCCGTCTCGAAGGGGAAGGTCTCCGCGAACGCGCGGGTGTCGGTGGTGCTCGGCCAGGACTACAAGCCGGCGTCTTAGGGGCCGGCGTGCGGGGCGGGCGGGGCGGACGGTTTTTCCGCGTGGGCCCGTGTCGGCGGTCGTGAGACCCTTGAGGTCAACCGACCGCCGACCCGAAAGCCAGGCAGTGACCGCGACCGACCGCTCCATCGAACTCATCAACGCCGCCGCCCAGGCGGCGGCCGACAAGCTCGCGCACGACATCATCGCCTACGACGTCAGCGACGTGCTGTCGATCACGGACGCCTTCCTGCTGGCCTCCGCACCCAACGACCGCCAGGTCAAGTCCATCGTCGACGAGATCGAGGAGCGGCTGAACAAGGAGCTGGGTGCCAAGCCGGTGCGCCGCGAGGGCGACCGCGAGGCCCGCTGGGTCCTGCTCGACTACGTCGACATCGTCGTCCACGTCCAGCACAGCGAGGAGCGCGTCTTCTACGCCCTGGAGCGGCTGTGGAAGGACTGCCCCGAGCTGGACCTGCCCGCCGACGCCAAGGAGACCCGCGGCAAGGCGGAGGAGCACGCCAAGCTCCAGGCCGCCGAGGAGGCGACGCGGACCGACGAGGACTGGCGATGAGCGCCACCGGCGAGGTGACGGCCGGCAAGCCCGGCCGCGGCCGGCGCGTCATCCTCTGGCGGCACGGCCAGACCGCGTGGAACGTGGAGCGCCGCTTCCAGGGCAGCACGGACGTCGAGCTGACCGGGACCGGCGTCGCCCAGGCCCGCCGTGCCGCCGGACTGCTCGTGCACCTGCGGCCCGACGCGATCGTCGCCTCCGACCTCGTGCGCGCCGCGAACACGGCCGCCGAGCTGTCCGTGCTCACCGGCCTCGAGGTCACCCTGGAGGAGGGCCTGCGGGAGACCTACGCGGGCGTCTGGCAGGGGCTGACCCACGACGAGATCATCGCCCGGCACGGCGACGAGTACGCGGCCTGGAAGCGCGGCGAGCCCGTGCGCCGCGGCGGCGGCGAGCTGGAGACCGAGGTCGCCGACCGCGCGGCCCCCGTGGTGCTCCGGCACGCCGAGAAGCTCCCCGAGGACGGCACCCTCGTCGTGGTCAGCCACGGCGGCACGATCCGCACCACCATCGGCCGCCTGCTCGGCCTGGAACCGCACAGCTGGGAGAGCCTCGGCGGCCTGACCAACTGCTGCTGGTCCGTCCTGGGCGAGGGCGCCCGCGGCTGGCGCCTGCTGGAGCACAACGCCGGCACCCTGCCGGAACCGGTGCTCGGCGACGACGTCTGAACCGCGATTTCACTTTCCGGCAGGTCGCAGGCTAAAGTTCTTCTTGTTCGCCCCGCCGAGCGGAGCGGACGGAGAGCAGGACCATGCGACTCGGGTCGCGTGGCACCAGGGGCTATAGCTCAGTTGGTAGAGCGCCTGCATGGCATGCAGGAGGTCAGGAGTTCAATTCTCCTTAGCTCCACAGCCCACGGACGAATCCCGTCCCCTTCGGGGGGCGGGATTTTTCGTCTCCGCCCGCTTGAGCAACACGCGTCCCACAGGCGTATACGTCGGTGGACTCCGTGTCCGGACCGGTACTGAGGCGTCGCTGACCGGGTCGGCCCGGTCGTGGCAGAATCAAACGGCCGGAAGGGGACCGCGGCCCGACGGGAGGGAGTGGCGATGCCTGGGAGCATCCTCGAGGAGGTCGGTCACCTCCTCGGCGGAGCGGTGGCGAGGAACACGCTCACCCGTCTCAGCTGCCCTTCCTGCGGATCCGGGCACGTGGCCCAAGTCCTCGGCGACAACGGCGGAATCTCTTACGTGTGCACGGCCTGCGGCCACAGCTGGAGCTGAGCGATGGGTGCACACAGGCGGAAGTGCGACTGGTGCGGCAGCGGTACGCCCATCGTGCGCGACATGGAGCCGGTCAACCCCGACTACCAGTACTGGTGCGAGGAATGCGCGCGGGCGCTGATCATAAAGGGCGACCCCATCGAGACGTACCGCGAACTCGAGGGTGAGCCGATCTACGGCCGGCTCCTCGAGGAGCACTGCACGCTCAAGCGGTTCTACTCGTTCGTGACGGCCTGACAGCCCGACGCCTCGCCGGGCCCGCAAGAGGGCGAAACGGGCAAAGCGGAAACGATTTGGTGTTGTGCCCGGTCGACCGTGTAATGTTGGCGTCGCCGCCGGGGAGACCGGGCGGCGGAAAACAAGGGGCTATAGCTCAGTTGGTAGAGCGCCTGCATGGCATGCAGGAGGTCAGGAGTTCAATTCTCCTTAGCTCCACAATCACACAGACGAACCCCCCGGATCCTCGGTCCGGGGGGTTCGTTCGTCTCCGGTCTCAGCGGCCCAGCGCCCGGCGGCCGCGGCCCTGGGACAGCACCGGCAGGTTGGTGCGCGAGGACGGCGCCGGCGTGCGGGTGTCCTCCTCGATGCGCAGCGCCAGCGCCGGGCAGCGGCGCACCGCGCGCACCGCCTTGGCCTCCGCGAACCGGGGCACCTCGGCCTGCGCGACGGTCGGGAAACCGTCGGCGCCGAGCTGGAAGACCTCCGGCAGGATGTCGGCGCACAGCCCGTGGCCCCGGCACAGCGTCCAGTCGACGTAGATCTTCTGGCGGCTGGGGCCGTTCTCCTCCCCGCCGCCCGGGACGCCCGTGGGTGCCCTGCCCCCCTCGAAGAGCGGCAGGACGCCTTCCACGGGCCGCCCGCAGCCGTTGCCGAGGACATGGGCGGCCAGGTCGTCCGTGAACGCCTTGACGGTCGACTCCAGGAACATCGCCGAGCCGTCCGGGTGCGAACAGGCGCCGCGCCGCTTCACGTTCCTCGCGACCTGCTTGACCGCCTCCAGGGCGGCCGGGCCGCCGCCGTTGAGGATGTCCTCGAGGCCCCGCGCGGCGGCCGGCAGGCCCAGGTAGCAGGGCCCGCACTGGCCGGCGCTCTCCTCCGCCAGCCACTGCGCCACCCGCAGCGACTCGCCCAGCGGGCAGGTGTCCTGACCGATCGGCAGGATCGCGCCCGCGCCGAGCGAGCCGCCGACCTGTTGCAGCGAGTTGCGCGAGACGATCGCCTCGTCCACGGTCGCCGCGTCGATCCACTTGCCGTGGTAGCCGCCGGTCAGCACGCCCTGCGGCACCGGCGGGGCGCCGGCCAGCTGGAGGACGTAGCGCAGCGGCACACCCGTCGGGACCTCGATCACCATGGGGCGGGCCACCGCGCCGGAGACCGTGAGCATCACCGTGCCCGGCTCGTCGTACAGGCCGGTGTTGCCGTAGCGCTCCGGGCCGATGCGGGCCGCGATCGCCAGCTGGGCGAAGGTCTCGGCGTTGGACAGCAGGGTCGGGGCGCCGCCGACGCCGCTCCTGGAGGCGCTCACCTTGCGGCCCGGCGGGATCGCCGGGCCGCCGTCGATGGAGCGGATCAGCGAGGCCGCCGCGCCGGTGACCATGCGCACCGGATTGCGCTGCACGCGCGCGCGGAGGGCGGACCGCCGGCCGTTGCTCAGGCCGCGCTCGGCGAGGGCGGCCTCCATGGAGCGCTGCGTGGACTCGCGGGTGACCCCGATGACCAGGGTGCGGGCGCCCATGGCCTCGGCGCACAGCAGCGCGCCGTCCAGGATCAGATGCGGGGCGCGGTTGATCAGCACCGTGTCCTTGCGGCAGGCCGGTTCGTCCTCGCTGCCGTTGACGACCACGACGGGCCGTACGCCGCGCTTGATCGCCGCCTCGGCGACCGAGCGCAGCTTCTTGTGGAAGGGGAAGCCCGCGCCGCCGCGGCCCTTCAGGCCGATGCGTTCGGAGAGCTGCGCGAGCTGCTCCCCGCCCATCGGTTCGAGCGGGCCGTGCACCTTGAGGTGCATCGGCAGATCAAGCCGCTCGACAAGGTCGAAGCCCGACGTGAGCTGGGGAAGCCCGACCACGCGGACCTCTGGGACGTCGGGCAGGGCCTCGTTCACTAAAAGCCTCCGGAAGGCGTGTTCCAGGGTTCACCGGAACCCGGTGCGTCGAAGTCGCGGGACGACGACGGCGCACCGGGGGTTGGTTCAGGGGCGGGACCGCTGTTGTACGTGTCGTTCGGGTAGTACGTGTCGTAGACCGCGTTCGTCTCACGGGTGTCGTACACGTCACTCGATCCGTAGCCCGACGCGTACGGCGACGCGTAGGGCGCGGAGTCGTTACCGGAGGGGCCCGCGGCGTCCGTGTCGCCGTAGACCGGGATGGTGTGCCCCGTGTCGTTGAGCGGGTCGTAGTGCGACGGGGGCGCCTCGCCGACCGGGGGCGGCGACGGTACGGGCCAGCTGCCCGAGGTGCTGCCGCCGCCGTCGACGACGGGCACGGCCTGAGTGGGCCACAGGTCCGGCTGCGGCGGGGCGGCGGACGCGGCCGGGTCGGCCGTCAGCGGCGGCCGGCGCGCACCGCCGGAGGGGCCGGACACGGCGCGGTAGGCCGCCGCGAAGCCGCCCGCGGGTTCCGGGGGAGTGAGGCGCTCCGCGGGTTCGTACAGCCGCGCGGACGGGGACGCGCCGCGTGACCGGGACGCCCCGGCGCGCTCGTGGCCCGGCAGGGCGGCGGTGTCCCTCGGCCGCCTCCGCGCCCTCTCGTCGGGCTCCTCGTCCTCCTCGCGCTCCTCGCGGGCGAGCCGGTCCCCGGTGCCGAGGAGGCCGGCGATCCGGTCGGCGACCTTGCGCTTGACCGGGCGGGGCGCCGCACGCAGCGCCAGGGCCGCCATGACGCCGACCACGGACAGGGCGTACAGGATTGTGAAGACCGGCTTCGCCGCTCGACCCGCGTAGAGCCCGTGCAGCAGGGCCAGGCACCAGGCCGGGTAGGCCAGCATGTGCATCGCCCGCCAGCGGGCCGCCACGGGGGCCGGGGACGCGAAGCGGTTGCGCAGTGCTCCGGTGACCCCCACGAAGATCATGAGCATGCTGGCCAGGGTGCCGAAGCCGATGAGGACGGCCCGGCCGCCGAACGACTCGTCGTCCGTGGCCAGGAGCCCGAACGGGAGGACCGCGGCGACCCAGGTGGTGTGGTCGAGGACGAGTTTGACCACGATGTGCACCAGAAGGAACACGACCGAGGCGACCGCGGTGACCCGGTGCACCGCCTGGGCCAGGATCCGCTGACGGGTGTCGAGGACGATCCGGTCCTGGGCGAGCAGGCCCCAGATCACCGAGCAGCTGAGGAAGACCAGGGAGAGGACGCCGGCGCCGAAGTCGAGGAACTGGGCGAAGGTGTCGTCCACCGTGCTGTCGTTCGTCACCACGGCAGGCCTCCCCACGTCAGGGACGTGAGGGGAGGCGGCGAGCTGTTGTCGCGAGGGTGGATCGGGGGAGGGTTCATGGGGGCGACTCCGGAGCGGTTCGGGAAAGCGGTCCCGCTGCCGCACTCTAAGTGGCGCCATACCCGTGGGTAGGAGGTTTGAGTTATTGCGTTGTTATCAAATGACGGCGCGCTCGTGACGGCGTCCCTTAGCGGTCGTTACGCGAAGTAACCTTTGAACTTGGTTCAGGTCGACCTCCGGTTTCCGGATCCCGGACGCCGGATTCCGGTGCTCCTCGAGCCCGGGAGCGGCCCGGCCGGTGACTGCGGTACCCTGACGCCATGCGTGCCGTACGCCTTCTGCTTAGCGAGCCGCGCTGATCAGTCCCGACCCCGGTCGTAGTCCGGTGGCCGGAATCGGCGCGGCGTCCCCTCCTGTGCGAGGGGATTTCTCATTTCCCGGCCCTTGCAGCCGCTGGTCATGAAGGTCGCAGCCGCTGGCAGAGACGATCGATGGAGCTTTGAGGATCATGAGCGAGACGAACCCCGCGGCGACCGCCCCTGTGTCGGCGGACGCCGCGCCGCACCGCTACACGGCTGCCATGGCCGCCGAGATCGAGGCACGCTGGCAGGACTTCTGGGACGCCGAGGGGACGTACGCCGCGCCGAACCCCAAGGGTGACCTGGCGGGCGACCCGGAGCTGGTCGCCAGGCCCAAGAAGTTCATCATGGACATGTTCCCGTACCCGTCCGGTGCGGGCCTGCACGTCGGTCACCCCCTGGGCTACATCGCCACCGACGTCTTCGCCCGCTTCCAGCGGATGACCGGCCACAACGTCCTGCACACCCTGGGCTTCGACGCCTTCGGCCTGCCCGCCGAGCAGTACGCCGTGCAGACCGGCACGCACCCGCGCGTGTCCACCGAAGCCAACATGGAGAACATGAAGTCCCAGCTGCGCCGGCTGGGACTGGGCCACGACAAGCGCCGGTCGTTCGCCACGATCGACCCCGAGTACTACAAGTGGACCCAGTGGATCTTCCTGCAGATCTTCAACTCCTGGTACGACGACGAGGCGAAGAAGGCCCGCCCGATCACCGAGCTGGTCGCGCAGTTCGAGTCCGGTGAACGGGAGGTCCCGGGCCACGCGGGCCGGGCGTGGAGCAGCCTGACCGGGGCCGAGCGCGCCGACGTCCTGGGCGAGTACCGCCTGGCCTACGCCTCCGACGCGCCGGTCAACTGGTGCCCGGGGCTGGGCACCGTGCTGGCCAACGAGGAGGTCACCGCCGACGGCCGCTCCGAGCGCGGCAACTTCCCCGTCTTCAAGTCCAAGCTGCGCCAGTGGAACATGCGCATCACCGCCTACGCCGACCGGCTGCTGGACGACCTGGACCAGCTGGACTGGCCCGAGGCGATCAAGCTGCAGCAGCGCAACTGGATCGGCCGCTCCGAGGGCGCCCGCGTCGACTTCCCCATCGACGGCGAGCGCATCACCGTCTTCACCACCCGCCCCGACACCCTGTTCGGCGCGACCTACATGGTGCTGGCGCCCGAGCACCCGCTGGTCGAGAAGTTCACCCCGGACGCCTGGCCCGAGGGCACGCACGACGCGTGGACCGGCGGCCACGCCACCCCGGCCGAGGCCGTCGCCGCCTACCGCGCGCAGGCCGCCTCGAAGTCCGACGTCGAGCGGCAGGCCGAGGCCAAGGACAAGACCGGCGTCTTCATCGGCGCGTACGCGACCAACCCGGTCAACGGCGAGCAGGTCCCGGTCTTCATCGCCGACTACGTGCTGATGGGCTACGGCACCGGCGCGATCATGGCCGTCCCGGCGGGCGACCAGCGCGACTTCGAGTTCGCCCGCGCCTTCGAGCTGCCGATCCGCTGCATCGTCGAGCCGACCGACGGCCGCGGCACCGACACCTCGACGTGGGAGGACGCCTTCGCGTCGTACGACGCGAAGATCATCAACTCGTCCGGTACCGGCTCCAGCTCCGGCTCCTCGGGCGAGGGCGTCACCCTGGACGGCCTGCCCGTCGTCGAGGCCAAGGAACGCATCACCGAGTGGCTGGAGCGCACCGGCGCCGGTGCGGGGACCGTCAACTTCCGCCTGCGCGACTGGCTGTTCAGCCGCCAGCGCTACTGGGGCGAGCCCTTCCCCATCGTCTACGACGAGGACGGCACCGCCCACCCCCTGCCCGCGTCGATGCTGCCCCTGGAGCTGCCCGAGGTCGAGGACTACTCCCCGCGCACCTTCGACCCGGACGACGCCGACACCGAGCCGGAGACCCCGCTGTCCCGCAACGAGGACTGGGTCAACGTCACCCTGGACCTGGGCGACGGCCGCGGCCCGCGCAAGTACCGCCGCGAGACCAACACCATGCCCAACTGGGCCGGCTCCTGCTGGTACGAGCTGCGCTACCTGGACCCGCACAACAGCGAGCAGCTGGTCGACCCCGAGATCGAGCAGTACTGGATGGGCCCGCGCGAGGGCCTGCCGCACGGCGGCGTCGACCTGTACGTCGGCGGCGCCGAGCACGCCGTGCTGCACCTGCTGTACGCGCGCTTCTGGTCCAAGGTCCTGTTCGACCTGGGGCACGTCTCCTCGGCCGAGCCGTTCCACAAGCTGTTCAACCAGGGCATGATCCAGGCCTACGTCTACCGCGACAGCCGCGGCATCGCGGTGCCCGCCGCCGAGGTCGAGGAGCGCGACGGCGCCTACTACTACCGGGGCGAGAAGGTCTCCCGGCTGCTGGGCAAGATGGGCAAGTCCCTGAAGAACGCGGTCACCCCCGACGAGATCTGCGCCGAGTACGGCGCCGACACCCTGCGCCTGTACGAGATGGCGATGGGCCCGCTGGACGTGTCCCGGCCGTGGGACACGCGCGCGGTGGTGGGCCAGTTCCGGCTGCTGCAGCGGCTGTGGCGCAACGTCGTCGACGAGAACACCGGTGAGCTGTCGGTGGCCGACGTCGCGGAGGCCGACATCGACGCCGGCACCCTGCGCGCCCTGCACAAGGCCGTCGACGGCGTGCGGCAGGACCTGGAGGGCATGCGGTTCAACACCGCCATCGCCAAGGTCACCGAGCTGAACAACCACCTGACCAAGGCCGGGGGCCCGGTCCCGCGCTCGGTCGCCGAGCGCCTGGTGCTGCTGGTCGCGCCGCTGGCCCCGCACGTCGCCGAGGAGCTGTGGCGCAAGCTGGGACACGCGTCCTCGGTGGTCCACGAGGACTTCCCGGTCGCCGACCCGGCCTACGTCGTCGACGAGACCGTGACCTGCGTCGTCCAGATCAAGGGCAAGGTCAAGGCCCGCCTGGAGGTCGCCCCCTCCATCTCCGACGACGACCTGGAGAAGGCGGCGCTGGCCGACGAGAAGGTTGTGGCCGCGCTGGGCGGGGCCGGGATCCGGAAGGTGATCGTGCGGGCGCCGAAGCTGGTGAACATCGTGCCGGCGTAGGCGGTGTCCGTGGCCGGACCGGAGGCGCTTCGCGGCGTCCCCTAGGGGCCGGCTCGGGGTCCGGTGCGGGCAGGTTCGGGGTTCTCGCGGAACCCTGGGCCTGCCTGCTGCGTTTACCGTGGAAGAGCGGCGCGACGTGTGCCGTGGACCGCCGGTGCGCGGGCCGGACGTCCGAAGGAGGAGCCTCGTGGAAGCAGCGCTCACAGTGTTCGCCCTGCTCTTCCTGCTCGCCGTCGTGCTGGGCGTCTACGCCACGGTGAAGGCCGTCGGCGCCGCCAAGCGCAGCGTGGACCGCGGCATCACGCAGGCCCGCCGCACCGTCGAGGACCACACCCTGCGGGCCAAGTCCCTGGTCCAGGTGGGGCCGGCGGCCGAGCTGGCACAGCTGCGGCTGACGCTGCGCACCTCCATGCGGGCCACGCAGGACGCGCTGCACGCGCGCGTGGCGGAGGACGAGTCCCTCAAGGAGTCCCTCGCCCTCTTCGAGCGGCTCAGCGCGCACGGCTTCGAGCTGGACGGCGAGCTGCGGCGCCTGGAGTCCGAGCCGGACCGCGCCACCCTCGCCGAGCGCCTGCCCGGACTGCGCGAGCGGACCGAGCGCATCACACAGTCGGCCGACGCCCTGCGCTGGGCGGCCCGCGACCGCGCCCACCGCTTCGCGGACGATGACCTGGATTCGCTGAGCGCCCAGATCGACGTGGAGGCCGGTGCACTGCGGCACTGGACGCAGACGACGCCGACGGAGGCCGGGACGGAGCCGGGAGCGGGGCCGGCCGCCGCGCCGCCGTCCTGGCCCGAGGCCCCGCCCGCCGACGCCGCGTCCGCCCGGCAGACCTGGCCGGACTCCCCGGCGCGGGAGCCCGCGGAGGCGGACACCGCCCGCCCCGCCATCACCCCGCCCGCCGCGCCTCCCGTGTACCCCTGGCAGAAGAAGGCCCGCCCCGAGAGCACGACCTGACGCGGCGTGGGCCGACCGGCTCGTCCGGCCGGCCCGTCCCGTCGAACCCGTCACGGCCCTGTGAACGCCCGGTCGCCGGGGCCGGACTGCCGTACGGGCACTACGCCAGGTAACCTCCAGCTCATGTCCCGCCATGTCGCTATCGTCACGGATTCAACGGCCTACCTCCCGGCCCGGACGATGGAGCGGCACGGCATCACCGCGGTACCCCTGACCGTCGTCCTGGGCGACCGGGCCCTGGAGGAGGGCACCGAGATCTCCACCCGCTCCCTCGCCCAGGCCCTCCAGAAACGCCGTCCGGTCACCACCTCCCGCCCCGGCCCCGAACTCTTCGCCGAGACCTACCGCCGGATCGCCGAGTCCGGCGCCGACGGCATCGTCTCCCTCCACCTGTCCGCCGAGCTCTCCGGCACGCACGACGCGGCCCTCGTCGCGGCGCGCGGGGCATCGATCCCGGTACGGGTGGTGGACACCGGGATGATCGCGATGGCCCTGGGCTTCTGCGCGCTGGCCGCCGCGGAGACGGCCGAGGCGGGCGGCACGGTGGACGAGGCCGTCACCGCCGCCGAGAAGCGGGCCGCGGGCACCTCCGCCTACTTCTACGTCGACACCCTCGACTATCTGCGCCGCGGCGGCCGGATCGGGGCGGCCCAGGCGCTGTTCGGCTCCGCGCTCGCCGTGAAGCCGCTGCTCCGGCTGGAGGGCGGCCGCATCGAACCCCTGGAGAAGGTGCGGACGGCGTCGAAGGCCATCGCCCGGCTCGAGGAGATCGCCGCCGACCGCGCGGGCAGCGCGCCCGTCGACGTCGCCGTCCACCATCTCGCCGCCCCGGACCGGGCGTCGGCCCTGGCGGACCGCCTGCGGGAGCGGGTGCCCGGGCTGGCCGACCTGCACGTGAGCGAGGTCGGCGCGGTGATCGGCGCGCATACGGGGCCGGGGCTGCTGGGAGTTGTCGTCTCGTCGCGGTGAGCGCCTGCCGTGTCACCTGAGGGGGCCGGAGTTTTCCACAACCGGTGGGTAGTCCCCGGGAATTGACCTTGATCATCGCGAGGGTGCCGGGGTGCCCGATCCTCGTCGCATGGCTCTTCGATCACGCTCACGCACCGCGTCCGCGACCAGCGGCCCGGGCCGCGCCCCGGCATCCGACGGCCGCCTCGCCCACCGGCGCGCACCCGGCTCCCCCTCCCACGCCCGCCCCCGTTCCTCCGCTCGGCACGGCCGCCGGCACGCGCCGCCGGAGGAGCTGCGGCAAAGGGCGGAGGCGCTCTTCGGGGAGCGCACCGAGCACGCCGGACAGGAGGGGATGCGGGGCGAGTCGGGCAAGGGGCCGCCGTTGCCCGGCACTGGTGCCACTGACTCCACTGACTCCACTGACGCCCCTGGCGCCTCTGGTGCTCCTGATGTCACTTGTGCGCCTGTTGCCCCGATTGCCCATGGTGCGCTCGATGTCCCCGGCGTCACGCGCACCGGTGACTCCGGGGGCGCCGCGACGACCTGGCGGGAGCGGACCGGGCAGGCGCTGCGGGAGCGGATGCCGTTGTGGTTGCAGACACGGTGCGGGCTGGAGCGGCGCAGCGTGGTCGCGCTCTCGGTGCTGCTCGTCGTCGCGGCGGTCTTCGCGGTGCAGCACTTCCGGTCCGGCCGCACCCAGTCCGTGGCGGCACCCGAGGTGGTCCGGGAGGCGGCGGCGTACGGAGCGGCGACACCGGGGCCGACGGCCGAGGACCGCGCCACGGCCAAGGAGCCCGAGCCGGGT
This sequence comes from Streptomyces coelicoflavus, assembly GCF_003112555.1. Taxonomy (GTDB): domain Bacteria; phylum Actinomycetota; class Actinomycetes; order Streptomycetales; family Streptomycetaceae; genus Streptomyces; species Streptomyces coelicoflavus. The sequence goes on from NZ_BEWB01000002.1 coordinate 445,173, forward strand.
GCCGCGCCCACGACCGGCGCCGGGGCCGAGATCGTGGTGGACGTCGGCGGCAAGGTCCGCAAACCCGGCGTTCACAGCCTCCCGGCGGGTTCCCGCGTCGAGGACGCCCTGCGAGCCGCCGGAGGCGTGAAGCCCGGCACGAAGACCGACGGACTGAACCGGGCCCGCTTCCTGGTGGACGGCGAGCAGGTGATGGTCGGAGCGTCCGCGCCCGCGCCCCCGCCGGGACCGGGGACTGCTTCCGGCGGACGGGTGGGAGCAGGGCCCGCCGTACCGGTCTCCCTCAGCACGGCGACCACCGACCAGCTCGACACCCTCCCGGGCGTCGGCCCGGTCCTCGCCCAGCACATCATCGACTACCGCACCCGGCACGGCGGCTTCCGCTCGGTGGACGAACTGCGCGAGGTCAACGGCATCGGCGAGCGCCGCTTCGCCGACCTGCGGGACCTCGTACGGCCATGAACACGGACGTGACCCGTGCGGGCAGGCGGGACGGGACACCCGGGGCGGAGGAGCAGCCGCTCACGAGGCCCCCGCGCGCCGCCGTGCACGCCGCCTCCGGTCACCGGCTGGGTGCGGCCCACCCCCGGCAGGAGAGCCCCGCGGACCTGCGCCTGGTGCCACCCGCTCTGGCGGCGTGGGCGACGGCGGCGCTGGTGCTGGACGCGCCGACGGGCTGGGCGGTGGGCGTGGTGACGGGCAGCCTCCTGCTGGCCGGAGCACTGCTGCTGGCGGCGCCGCGCGGACGCCCCCACGTACCGGTCGCCGCCCTGCTGCTCTGCGTCGCCGCGTCCGCGGGCTCGGCCGCACTGCACGGCGCGGACCTGCGCCGGGGACCCGTGCCGGAGCTGGCGCGGCGGTACGCCACCGTCACCGCGGAGGTGGAGGTCACGGCCGACCCCCGCCTCACCCGGCCGCGCGTCAGGGGCGACCGTGCCGTGCCGCCCACGGTGCTGATCGAGGCCGACGTGCGGCGGGTGACGGAGAGGGGCGGGACGGCGGTGACGACCCGGACGCCGGTCCTCGTACTCGTGGATGTCGGCGAGTCCCGCACCCGGGCCGCATCCTCCCGCTGGCTGAACCTGCTGCCGACCACCCGGTTCAACGTCACCGCCCGCCTGTCGCCCCCGAGGACGCGCGGCGACCGGATCGCCGCCGTGCTCAGTGTCCGGGCCGGCCGGCAGACACCGGAGACGACGGCGAAGCCCTCGACGGCACAACGCCTGGCGGGCCGGTTGCGGTCCGGCCTGCGCGAGGCGACCGAGGACCTGCCGACGGACGCGAGGGCGCTGCTGCCGGGCCTGGTCGTCGGAGACACCTCACGCGTCACGCCCGAGCTGGAGGAGGCGTTCAGGGAAACCGACCTGACGCACACGCTCGCGGTGTCCGGCGCCAACTTCACCATCGTGCTCGCCCTGCTCCTCGGCCCGCCGGGCCTGGCCCAGCGCAGCGAGCGCCGAGGCCTGGCGCCCCGCCTCGGCCTCCACCTGCGCACGACCGCGCTGCTCGGCGGCCTGCTCGCGTCGGCCTTCGTCGTCGTGTGCCGGCCCGACCCGAGCGTGCTGCGGGCGGCGGCCTGCGGCTCCGTCGCGCTGCTCGCCCTGGCCACCGGACGCCGCAGATCACTCCTGCCGGCCCTCGCGACGGCGGTACTGCTCCTGGTGCTCTACGACCCCTGGCTGGCCCGGAGTTACGGCTTCCTGCTCTCCGTGCTGGCCACGGGGGCGCTGCTCACGCTCGCTCCACGGTGGAGCGCGTCGTTGCGCCGCCGCCGGGTGCCGCCCCGGCTCGCGGAGGCGCTGGCCGCCGCGGGTGCCGCGCAGGCCCTGTGCGCGCCGGTCGTCGCGGTGCTGTCGGCGCGGGTGAGCCTGGTGGGGGTGCCGTGCAACCTGCTGGCGGAGTTCGCGGTGGCCCCGGCCACCGTGCTCGGCTTCGCGGCACTGGCGGCGGCGCCGGTGGCGATGCCGCTGGCCGAGAGCCTTGCCTGGTGCGGAGGCTGGCCGGCCGAGTGGATCGCGGGAATCGCCCGCACCGGTGCCCGGCTGCCGGGCGCGGGAGTGGACTGGCCGGGCAGCTGGGCCGGGGCGGCGCTGCTCGCCCTCGTCACGGTGGGCGTGCTGCTGGCCGGCCGACGCCTGCTGCGGCACCCCTGGTGGTGCGGCCTCTGCGCCCTGCTGCTGATCCTCGTGGTGGTGCAGCCACCCCCGCTGGCCCGGGTGATCAAGGGCTGGCCCCCACCGGACTGGCGGATGGTGATGTGCGACGTCGGCCAGGGCGACGCGCTGGTCCTCGCGGCGGGGGAGGGGACGGCCGTCGTCGTGGACACGGGCCCCGACCCCGCCCTGGTCGACCACTGCCTGCGCTCCCTCGGCATCACCCGCGTCCCCCTCGTACTGCTGACCCACTACCACGCCGACCACGTGGCCGGGCTGCCCGGAGTACTGCGGGGCCGCTCGGTGGGCGCGATCGGGACGACCGCCCTCGAGGAGCCCGCCGACCAGGCCGAGTTCGTCCGTCGGCAGGCAACGGCCCGGCACATCCCCCTGCGACACGCGTCCGCCGGAGAGCAGCGGCGCTCCGGTCCGCTGTCCTGGCAGGTGGTGTGGCCCCCGCCGAGCCCACCGACCACCACGGCGCCGGGCACGGAGGGCGGCCCCAACGACGCCAGCGTCACCCTCCTGGTCCGCACGGCGGGCATCCGTCTGCTCCTCCTCGGCGACCTGGAACCTCCGGCCCAGCGCGAGTTGGCCCGCTCCCCGGCGGCAGCGGCGTTGAAGGGCGTCGACGTGCTGAAGGTGGCCCACCACGGCTCGGCGCACCAGGACTTCGCGTTCCTCCGGCAGGTCGCCCCACGCCTGGCCCTCATCAGCTGCGGCGAGGACAACACCTACGGTCACCCGGCCCCCGGTACCGTCGCGGCCCTGCGCGCCCAGGGCGCGACGGTACTGCGCACGGACCGGGACGGGGCGTTGGCGGTCACGGGCAAGGGGAGGGAGCTGCGGGTGGCGGGGGACTGATCCCCCGAGTCGCCAAATCGCCGAGTCGCCGAGTCGTCGAGTCGCTACTCGGTCACCTCAGCGGACTGGTAGGCGGCCGAGCCCGGGGACGCGCAGGCGAACCAGTTCGCCGTGGGGAAGCCGCGGACGGACCGGATGACGGCGTTCGTGTCGCGTACGGGGGTGTTGTCGGGGGCGCGGTCGGCCAGGGTGGTGGTGCCGTCCTTCCAGTGGCAGGCGACCTGCTTCGCCGTGGTGGGAACCGTCCCGATGACCAGACGGTGCGGTCCGTCCTCACCGGTGAGGGGCTGGGGCAGGACCTCGACCTCCTTCCCCTTCGGCCAGGGCAGTGTGCTCGTGGTGTCGGAGTCCACCATGCGATGGGTGAGTTCGTCGTTCGTGGCGCCTTCGGGGCCGTAGAAGCGGATGACGAAGTAGCTGGTGCGGCCGACGAGGCCGGCGGGGTCGCCCGAGGTCGCCGGGGTGAGCCCCCAGTCCGCCATGGCCTCGGTCTGTTTCACGGCCTCGGCCCTGTCGTGGGGTGCCGGCCACACCTGCACGTTGACGGCCCACCTCTCGCCCCCGGACGTGCCGACGGCCACCTGCGAGATCTGCGGCAGGAACACGCGTCGTTCGTCCGCGGGGGCGGGCTTGGCGGGGGCGCTGGAGTCGTTCCCCCCGGGCAGGCTCGTCAGGGCCAGCGTTCCCGTGGTGCCCGCCAGCACCACCGCCGCGACCGCTGCCACCGTCCGTCGCCGCGCCCTGCGCCGACGGCCCGCACGCACGACGGCGTCCACGGGGGCCACGCCGGTCTCCACCTCGTGAGCGGTGTCCGCGAGGAGAGCAGCGATCCGCTCCTGTGCCGTGTCCCGGCCGGTACCGTCCACACCGGTCATGTCCGTCCTCCCTGCAATGTGGTGTCGGCCAGCGCCGGTACGGCGCGCAGTTTCGCTATCCCCTTGGCCGTGTTGCTCTTGACCGTGCCGACCGAGCAGCCCATGGCCCGGGCGGTCTGTGTCTCCGTGAGGTCCTCCCAGTAGCGCAGGACCACCGCCTCGCGCTGCCGCGCGGGCAACTGGGCGAGCGCTTCGAGCAGGGCGCCGCGGTCGTCGGCCCGTGCCATCGGGTCGGCGGCGTCGGCCGGTTCGCGCACCGGGCCGGAGTCGTCCTTCGGCGCCAGGAACTCCTTGAGCCGTCTTCTGTGTCTGCGGGCGTGCGCGTTGATCATCACGCGCCGCACATAGGCGTCCGGGTCGTCGGCCGCGTTCACCCGGCGCCAGGCCGTGTAGGCCCGCTCGAGCGTCGACTGGACCAGGTCCTCGGCGGCGTACCTGTCGCCGGTGAGGAGAAAGGCCGTGCGCATCAGCCCCGGCCACCGGCCGATCACGAATCTGCGGAACTCCTCGTCCCGTGTCTGCTTGGCATCCCCCATGGGCACCTCCTGAATACCTGAAGGAGTCCATGAGCCGGCCAGACCGTTGCCTCAGTACACGGACTTCGCAGATTCTCCCGCAGGGAGCGGTACTGGCCGGATCGCGAGCCGTTCCGGTCTCTGCGGCGCGGGGAGGCGTAGGCCGGGATGGCGCCGGGAATTTTCAGTACAGCACGGAAGAAGGCGCGGATGACGTCACCGTGTCGCGCAGCCGACGCGCCCGCCAACGGCCTCCCCCCACACCACCACCACTCCACGGCCTCACAGGCCATTCCCGACCGCCACCGTCACCACCACCGTCACCACCACCGGCATCACGACACGACGGGCTCGGCGCCGGAACGCCCGCCCCACCGGCAGAAGGAGAAACCCATGCCCCAACCCCCCACGCCGGGGCGCACCGTTGTGCACCGGCCCGGCGAGGACGGCCGCCAGGCCACGCGGTCGCGGCCGGAGTGTGGCTGATGGCCACCCCCATGAGCGCGGGCAGCTTCCTCAAGGCACTGAAGGCGGAGGGCCTCACCGTCGTCGAGGTGGGCGACTGGCGGGACCACAACCGCAACCACAAGGGCCCGTGGGGCCCCGTCAACGGTGTGATGATCCACCACACCGTGACCCGGGGCAGCGCGGCCACCGTGGAGATCTGCCGCAAGGGCTACGACAGCCTGCCCGGCCCGCTGTGCCACGGCGTCATCACCAAGGACGGCAGGGTCCATCTGGTCGGCTACGGCCGGGCCAACCACGCCGGTCTCGGCGACGACGACGTGCTGCGTGCCGTCGTCGCGGAGAAGGCGCTGCCCCGGGACAACGAGGCCAACACCGACGGCAACCGGCACTTCTATGGCTTCGAGTGCGAGAACCTCGGGGACGGCAAGGACCCGTGGCCCGCCGCGCAGTTGGATGCGATCGAGCGGGCCGCCGCGGCGGTGTGCCGTCACCACGGCTGGAACGAGCGATCGGTGATCGGCCACCTCGAGTGGCAGCCCGGGAAGATCGACCCGCGCGGTTTCACCATGGCGTCGATGCGCGCCCGCGTCGAAGAACGCCTCACCCACCCCGCCGGCTGGACGCCCGGCGACTCCGAGGAGGAAGACATGCCGCGAGCGATCAGCCGGTCCGACGGCGACGACCAGGAGATCACGCCCCGGGAGTGGACGACGCTCTCCGTGGACGGGGTGGACCTGCTGACCGGCGCGTCCCACTACCAGGCCACGGCCTACCTTCGAGCGGACGTGCCGCCCGGCTCCACGCTCCAGGGCCGCTTCTACCACCTGCGTCCGGACGGCACCCGATGGACCGGGCCGATCGTCGAGCGGGTGGGCACCAGCGGTGACAGCTTCCCGGACTTCGGGAACAGCGGCTCGATCGTCGCCACCGAACGGCTGCGCTTCGAGTTCGTCTACTACCCGCCCGACTCCGGCGACGAGACCCCGGTCACGGTGACGAGCGCGAAGGTCCGCGGGCTGTACTGGGAGGCGTGACCGGAGTCCCGCCGCGGCACCGTCGGCCCACCGGACCGGGCCGTCGGTGCCGCCTGTGCGCCCGCTGTGAGAAATCCCGCCCGGTGTGGTGAAACCGGACCACACGGGGCCACTCCTGCCTACTTGCAGCACATGTGACGGTTTCCCGCGATGTGGCCCCGTGTTGCCTCGAAAGCCACATCGGTGATCGAATGTTTCTCCGTCAACTAGTTTTCTCATGTCGTGCAGAGGGTGTCGCAAATGATCGGCCGCTTGCTGGGAAGCCGAACGAAGCGGATGCAACGGACGGGTCCCCTGGCGGCGGTGCACACCCCGCCGGACGCGGGCGTGCTGAGCTGCCGCGTGCTCGACCCCGTCAACGACCCCGTGCCGAACGCGGAGTTCACGGTCAGCGACACCATGGGGCGCAAGGTCGTCGGCGGCGGCACGGACCCCTTCGGGTCGTTCGTGGCGACGGTGCCCGCGGGGGAGTACCGGCTCGCCGTGTCCGCCGAGGGCTACACGCCGTACCGGGCCTCCGCGACGGTCGTCGAGGACACGCTGGCCTCGCTCGGCGACGTGACGCTCCAGGTGGCCCGGCCGCCGGAGCTGCCCGCTTCGGGCGACTGGGAGATCGAGCCCGCGCACTCCTCGATCGCGTTCACCGCGCGGCACATCGGGCTGGCCCGGATCCACGGCCGGTTCAACTCCTTCGCGGGCGCGGTGCGCATCGCCGACGACATGGAACAGTCCGCGATGCACGTCGTGATCGGCGCGGCGTCCATCGACACCAACGTCAAGATGCGCGACGACCACCTGCGCTCGGCCGACTTCCTGGACGTGGAGCGGTTTCCGACCCTGGAGTTCTACAGCGACCGCTTCACCCACCGCGGCGGCAACCGGTGGGCCGTCACCGGGGCGCTGTCCCTGCACGGTGTGACGCGCACGGTCACCCTGGACACCGAGTACCTCGGACTCGGCAACGGCATGGAGGGCGAGACGCGGGCCGCCTGCCGCGCCACCACCGAGCTGCACCGCGACGACTTCACCGTCAGCTGGCAGACGATGCTGGCCCGCGGCATCGCCGTGGTCGGCCCCAGCATCCGCATCGACCTCGACGTGCAGATCGTGCCCAAGGGCTGACCGTGCCCGGGACTGACCCACAATGGCTCCCGTGAGCGACGTGAGACATGTGCTGGTACTGCCCGACCGCGACGCGGCGGAGGAGGCCGCCCAGGCGCTCGGGGAACGGTTCGGGCTCGACGAGGAGCCCCGCATCCTCCGGGACGCCCTGGCCGGGGAGGACGACGCCGAGGACGCGCAGTGGCTGGTCGTCCTGCGGGACGAGCGGGAGGCACTGGACCCCGGTGAGCTGGACGCGTTCGCGGGGGAGTGGGAAGGCTGGCGCGAGGAGCCCTAGCCGGCCCGCCCCCCCGCCACCCGCCTCGCACCGCGCAGCCCCCCCCCCGGCACCCGACGCGCCCGCCCAGCGCCGCCCGGCACCCGACGCGCCCGCCCAGCGCCGCCCGGCACCCGACGCGTCCCGCCCGCCCCCGCCGCGTACCGCCCGGCATCGCTCGTCCGGCGTTGTCAGTGGCGCGTGCGATGCTTGTCGCGATGGCCAGGAAGACTGCGAATGACGACCCTCTCGCCCCGGTGACCCTTGCCGTGGGCCAGGAGGACCTCCTGCTCGACCGTGCCGTGCAGGAGGTGGTGGCCGCCGCCAAGGCCGCCGACGCCGACACGGACGTGCGCGACCTCACCCCGGACCAGCTTCAGCCCGGCACCCTCGCCGAGCTGACCAGCCCCTCGCTCTTCGCCGAGCGCAAAGTCGTGGTCGTACGCAATGCGCAGGACCTGTCCGCCGACACCGTCAAGGACGTCAAGGCCTACCTCGCCGCCCCGGCCGAGGAGATCACCCTCGTACTGCTGCACGCGGGCGGTGCCAAGGGCAAGGGCGTGCTCGACGCCGGCCGCAAGGCGGGCGCGCGCGAGGTGGCCTGTCCGAAGATGACGAAGCCCGCCGACCGGCTGGCCTTCGTGCGCGCGGAGTTCCGTACGGCCGGGCGGTCGGCCACGCCCGAGGCCTGCCAGGCCCTGGTCGACGCGATCGGCAGCGACCTGCGGGAGGTCGCCTCGGCGGTGTCCCAGCTGGCCGCCGACATCGAGGGGACCATCGACGAGGCGGTCGTCGGGCGGTACTACACCGGACGGGCGGAGGCCTCCAGCTTCACGGTCGCCGACCGGGCGGTCGAGGGACGTGCGGCGGAGGCGCTGGAGGCGCTGCGCTGGTCGCTGGCGACCGGAGTGGCACCGGTACTGATCACCAGCGCCCTCGCGCAGGGCGTCCGGGCCATCGGCAAGCTGTCCTCCGCCCGCGGCGGACGCCCCGCCGACCTCGCCCGCGAGCTGGGGATGCCGCCCTGGAAGATCGACCGCGTCCGGCAGCAGATGCGCGGCTGGACCCCGGACGCCGTCTCCGTGGCCCTGCGTGCGGTGGCCGAGGCGGACGCCGGCGTGAAGGGCGACGGGGACGACCCCGAGTACGCCCTGGAGAAGGCCGTGGTGACCGTAGCCCGGGCGGCGCGCTCGCGGGGACGGTCGTAAGCCCACCCGGCCCGCCCCTTCCCGCCCTGCCCACCGCACTCTCCACTCTCCACTCTCCTCACGCTCCCCGTGTGCCTCCGGTCCGGGAAACACCGGAGGCCCCGGCGTCCGTCCTGGGGAAGGACGGCCACCGGGGCCTCGGGATCAAGCTCGCGGATCCATGCCCGCGTGGCGAACGCAGGCCGCGCACGGATCCTGGGTGCCGGACGGGAGCGGATGAGAGAGGGCCCGCTCTGGGTCCTTCCGGCGGTCACACCAGATAAATCCAGACAGGGGTTCAGCCCTTGAGAGCGCCGACCTTCTGCGCCAGCGCCGACTTCTTGTTGGCGGCCTGGTTCTTGTGGATGACGCCCTTGGAGACGGCCTTGTCGAGCTCGCGCGAAGCGACGCGCTGGAACTCGGTGGCCTTCTCGACGTCACCCGCGGCGGCGGCCTCGCGGGCCTTGCGGATCGCGGTCTTCAGAGAGGACTTGACCGACTTGTTGCGCAGCCGGGCCTTCTCGTTGGTCTTGTTCCGCTTGATCTGGGACTTGATGTTCGCCACGAATGAGCCTTTGCAGGTTCAGGCACGAGGCCGCGAGGGTCCCGTGCCGGTGATTTCTTGAAGGAGTGCCTCGCGCTGAGAGGGCAAGAGACACAGCCCCCCACACTACCAGCGCGTCGTCGAGGGTCCCAAACCCGTACCGGCTCCCCACCCGTGGGACCATGGAGGCTACGTATCGATCCGACCCGAGACCCGAGACCGCAGACACTGCGGACGCCTCAAGAATCAGGACCCTGCGTGCCCGCGATCCCCAGCCATGTGCCCGAGCCGAGCCGTACCGACCCGGCGCTGATCCGCAACTTCTGCATCATCGCGCACATCGACCACGGCAAGTCCACGCTCGCCGACCGGATGCTCCAGCTGACCGGTGTGGTCGAGCAGCGGCAGATGCGCGCCCAGTACCTCGACCGCATGGACATCGAGCGCGAGCGCGGCATCACGATCAAGTCCCAGGCGGTGCGGTTGCCGTGGGCCCCGACCCACGACAAGGGCGCCACGCACATCCTCAACATGATCGACACCCCGGGGCACGTCGACTTCACCTACGAGGTGTCGCGGTCGCTGGCCGCGTGCGAGGGCACCATCCTCCTCGTCGACGCCGCCCAGGGCATCGAGGCCCAGACCCTCGCCAACCTCTACCTGGCGATGGAGAACGACCTCACGATCATCCCCGTACTGAACAAGATCGACCTGCCGGCCGCACAGCCCGAGAAGTTCGCCGAGGAGCTGGCCAACCTGGTCGGCTGCGACCCCGACGACGTACTCAAGGTCTCCGCCAAGACCGGTCTCGGCGTCGAGGCGCTGCTGGACAAGGTCGTCGCCGAGGTCCCGGCCCCGGTCGGCGTCAAGGACGCCCCCGCCCGCGCGATGATCTTCGACTCGGTCTACGACTCCTACCGCGGTGTCGTGACGTACGTCCGTGTCATCGACGGCCAGCTCAACAAGCGCGAGCGGATCCGGATGATGTCCACCAACGCCACGCACGAGCTGCTCGAGATCGGCACCAACTCGCCCGAGATGCTCTCCGCCGACGGCCTCGGTGTCGGCGAGGTGGGGTACCTGATCACCGGCGTGAAGGACGTCCGCCAGTCCAAGGTCGGTGACACGGTCACCAGCATGCACAAGGGCGCCACGGAGGCGCTCGGCGGTTACAAGGACCCCAGGCCCATGGTCTTCTCCGGCCTGTATCCGCTGGACGGCTCCGACTACCCCGAGCTGCGCGAGGCGCTGGACAAGCTCCTGCTCAACGACGCCGCCCTGGTCTACGAGCCGGAGACCTCCGCCGCCCTCGGCTTCGGATTCCGCGTCGGCTTCCTCGGCCTGCTCCACCTGGACGTGATCCGGGAGCGCCTGGAGCGCGAGTTCGGCCTCGACCTCATCGCCACCGCGCCCAACGTGGTCTATCGCGTGGTGATGGAGGACGGCACCGAGGTCGAGGTCACCAACCCGAGCGAGTTCCCCGAGGGGAAGATCAACGAGGTCTACGAGCCGGTCGTGCGCGCCACGATCCTGGCGCCGACCGAGTTCATCGGTGCGATCATGGAGCTGTGCCAGACCCGGCGCGGCACCCTGCTGGGCATGGACTACCTGTCCGAGGACCGGGTGGAGATCCGCTACACCCTCCCCCTCGCGGAGATCGTCTTCGACTTCTTCGACCAGCTGAAGTCCAAGACGCGCGGTTACGCGTCCCTCGACTACGAGCCCACGGGCGAGCAGACCTCCAGCCTCGTCAAGGTCGACATCCTGCTGCACGGCGACAAGGTGGACGCCTTCTCGGCGATCACCCACAAGGACCAGGCGTACGCGTACGGCGTCCGGCTCGTCGCCAAGCTGCGCGAGCTCATCCCGCGCCAGGCCTTCGAGGTGCCCATCCAGGCCGCCATCGGCTCCCGGGTGATCGCCCGCGAGACCATCCGCGCCATCCGCAAGGACGTCCTCGCCAAGTGCTACGGCGGTGACATCTCCCGCAAGCGGAAGCTGCTGGAGAAGCAGAAGGAAGGCAAGAAGCGGATGAAGATGGTGGGTTCCGTGGAGGTTCCGCAGGAGGCCTTCATCGCGGTGCTGTCCAGCGACGACAGCGCGGGGTCGGGCAAGGGCAAGAAGTAGCCGCCGCGCCGCACGCCGGGTCCGGCCAAAACGGACACCGAGGGGCCCGTCGTACGAAAGTGCGGCGGGTCTCTTCGCATGTCACGGGCAGGCCTCTGTAGGAAATGACAGGGCGCGGGCTCTTACGCGGGGGCCGGTCGCCCTTTACCCTGATGCCTGCCCCTTAGTTACTCGTGAGTTAAACAAGTGATCGGGCAACAGTCCGACGCGCCGCTTGACCGCGGCCCGAACAACCGCCCGAACCATCGCCCGAGAGTGAATCCAGCCGCACCTGAGCCAGCCGCAACGAGCCAGCCGCACCAGCCAGCCGCACCGTCGCGGGCCCGGAGGATGTCGTGAGCGACACACAGACACTGATCGAGAACCGTCCGCCCTCCGTGGCGGGACTCTTCCTGGAGCGGGTGGCCGCCACGCCGGACGCCGAGGCGTACCGCTACCCGGTGCCGCCGGCCTCGGGCGAGGGCCCCGACGACTGGAAGTCGCTGACCTGGGCGCAGGCCGCCGAGCGGGTCTACGCGATCGCGGCCGGCCTGGTCGAGCTGGGCGTGCAGCCGGAGCAGCGGGTGGCGCTGGCCGCCTCCACCCGGCTGGAGTGGATCCTCACCGACCTGGGCATCATGTGCGCCGGCGCGGCGACGACCACCGTCTACCCGCAGACCAACGCCGACGAATCGGCGTACATCCTCTCCGACTCCGAGAGCCGGGTGCTGATCGCGGAGGATGCCGCGCAGCTGGCCAAGGCGAGGGAGAAGCGGGCCGAGCTGCCCGACCTCACCCACGTGGTCGTGATCGACGCGGCCGGCGCCGACACCTCCGAGGACTGGATCCTCACCCTCGACGAGCTGGAGCGCCGGGGCGCGGCCCGCCTGGAGACCGACCCGCAGCTGATCAAGGAGCGGGTCGGCGCGCTCACCAAGGACCAGCTCGCCACCCTCATCTACACCTCCGGCACCACCGGCCGGCCCAAGGGCGTCCGCCTCCCGCACGACAACTGGGCGTACATGGCGAAGGCCATCGCCGCGACCGGCCTGTGCACCAAGGACGACGTGCAGTACCTGTGGCTGCCGCTCGCCCACGTCTTCGGCAAGGTGCTGACCTCCGGCCAGATCGAGGTCGGCCACGTCACCGCCGTCGACGGCCGCGTCGACAAGATCATCGAGAACCTGCCGGTCGTGCAGCCGACCTACATGGCGGCCGTGCCCCGCATCTTCGAGAAGGTCTACAACGGCGTCGCCGCCAAGGCCCGCGCGGGCGGCGGGGCCAAGTACAAGATCTTCCAGTGGGCCGCCGGGATCGCCCGCGAGTACGCCAAGGTCACCCAGGACAACTTCAAGCGCACCGGCACCGCGAGCGCCCCCGCCGGCCTGCGCACCAAGCACGCCGTCGCCGACAAGCTCGTCTACGCCAAGATCCGCGAGGCCTTCGGCGGCCGCCTGCGCGCCTGCGTCTCCGGCTCGGCGGCCCTCGCCCCCGAGATCGGCTACTTCTTCGCCGGCGCCGGCATCCACATCCTGGAGGGCTACGGCCTCACCGAGTCCTCCGCCGCCTCCTTCGTCAACCCCGGCGAGGCCTACCGCACCGGCACCGTCGGCAAGCCGCTGCCCGGCACCGAGGTGCGCATCGCGGACGACGGGGAGATCCTGCTGCGCGGCCCCGGCATCATGGAGGGCTACCACAAGCTGCCCGAGAAGACCGCCGAGGTCCTCGAGTCCGACGGCTGGTTCCACACCGGCGACATCGGCGAGCTGTCGCCCGACGGCTACCTGCGCATCACCGACCGCAAGAAGGACCTCATCAAGACGTCCGGCGGCAAGTACATCGCGCCGGCCGAGGTCGAGGGCCAGTTCAAGGCGGTCTGCCCCTACGTCTCCAACATCCTTGTGCACGGCGCCGACCGGAACTTCTGCACCGCGCTCATCGCCCTCGACGAGATCGCGATCACGGAGTGGGCCAAGGAGAACGGCCTGGAGGGCAAGCCGTACGCCGAGATCGTCGCGGCGCCCGCGACCGTCGAGATGGTCGACGGCTACGTCAAGCAGCTCAACGAGGGCCTCCAGCGCTGGCAGACCATCAAGAAGTTCCGCCTGCTGCCCCGCGACCTCGACGTCGAGCACGGCGAGATCACCCCGAGCCTGAAGCTGAAGCGGCCGGTGGTGGAGCGGGAGTACAAGAACCTGATCGAGGAGATGTACGAGGGCTCGCGCGAGGCGTAGCCGCCGGGGCTGCCCGCAGCCCCATGAGGTGCGCTGTCCCGCCGCCGTTCGCGCGGCAGATGTTCGAAGACGGCCGGTTTCCGTTCGGATTCCGGCCGTCTTCGAACGTTCGCCTAGCACGGTTCTCACCCATCACGGCCCACTTCGGTAACTCCGCGCTTATGGGCCGGGCCGGTCTGTCACTCTGTCGGCATCGAGTGTGAGGAATTCGCACGAACTGCCCGGGGAGACGTCCATGGGGGCCATTCCGACGCAGCGGGAGACCGTCTCCCGCTCCGGCGCGGCGCCGGCGCGCGCCGCCGAGGCATCGGCCGAGGGCTTCGACGACGGTTTCGGCGAGGGCTTCGAGGAGGGTTTCGAGGAGTGCGCCCGGGCGCGCGTGACCCTGCTGGGCAGCTCCCTGGCGCCGGGCGCCGCCCGCGCGATGGCACGGGCCGCGCTCGCCGACTGGTCCGCGCTCGGCCTGCCCGGCACGGAGCACCTGACCGAGCACCTCGCCGCCGACGCCCTGGTCGTCGTCAGCGAGCTGGTCACCAACGCCGTCGTGCACGCCGGCACCGACGTCGAGGTGGGCCTGCGGGCGGAGGCGACCGGCACCCTCGTCGTCGAGGTCGCGGACCGGCACCCCTCCCGTGCCCCGAGGGGCGGCGACCACGAGACACCGCACGAACCCGCCGAGTACGGGCGCGGCCTGCGGCTCGTCGCCGCACTGGCGGAGTCCTGGGGCATCACCTACCGCCCGGGCACCAAGACGGTGTGGGCGCGGCTGCAGGCCCCCGGCGCGGAGCCCGCCGACGGTGTGGGGAGCGGTGGCGGCGCGGGAGCCGGTGTGGGTGTGGGGAGCGGTCACGGTGCGGGGGCCGGTGCCGGTGGTGGAGCCGGCGAGGTCGCGGCCGTCCGGCCGGGCGGGGAGACGGTCGGGCCGGCCGGGAGCGCGGAGCGGGCCGAGGACTGCGCCGCGGGGCGTCCGGGAACGCCGTCCACGGACACGACGGAGCCGGGAGCCCCCGGAGGGCCGGACGGCGCGTCCGGTGTGCTGCCCGGAAGGCCCGGCCGGCGCCGCTCCCGCGACCGGGAGTGGCTGGGCCGCGGCGCCCTGTCCTTCCTCGCCGAGGCCTCCGACCTCCTGGCCGGGCAGCTCGACGAGGACCTGGTCGCCTCCCTCACCGGCCAGCTGATCGTGCCCCGGCTCGCCGACTGGTGCGGGGTGTGGCTGGAGGACGAGACCCTGGGCCGGGGCGCCTGGAGCGACGACTCCGGGGCGTCCGTCGGCGCCCGGCTCGCCCGCGTGTGGCACGCGGGCGAGGGGCACCTCGACGAGCTGCGCGCGGCCCTGGAGAAGGAGCCGCCCCGCCCGCGCGACCCGTGGCGCTCCGGTCCCGTCGGCCACCCCTGGCCCGGCGAGGCACTCGGCACGCACGGCACCGCGCTCGCCTACCGTCTGGTCGCCGGCGGCCGGCCACTGGGCACCCTGGTCATCGGACGGGCCGACCCCGCGGGCGTTCCGGACACCCAGAGCACCCTGGGAGCCCAGGGCGACCCGGGCGACTTTGGCCCCGAGGGCATCCGGAGCGGCATCCAGAGCCCCGGGGGAGCCCAGGGCGGCCAGGCCGGCCCGGACGCCTGTGACACCAGCGGCTTCCCCGGCTTCCCCGACGAGATCACCGGGCTGGTCGAGGATCTCAGCCGCCGGGTGGCGCTGGCCATCGGCGCCGCCCGCCAGTACGCCCGGCAGGCCACCATCAGCGCCGTGCTCCAGCGCGGCCTGCTGCCCGGCGCCGTCGCGGAGATCCCCGGCGTGCGCAGCGCCCTCGTCTACGAACCGCGCGACAAGGGCGGTCCCAGCGGCGACTTCTACGACCTCTTCCCGGCCGGCGACGGCCGCTGGTGCTTCGCCGTGGGCGACGTCCAGGGCAAGGGCCCCGAGGCCGCCGTCGTCATCGGGCTCGCCCGGCCCTGGCTGCGGCTGCTGGCCCGCGAGCAGTACGGCGTCCCCGACGTCCTCGACCGCCTCAACCAGCTCCTCCTCGACGACGCCACCGAGGCCGCCGACGCCGCCGCCCGCGCCCTGGTCGCCGCCGGAGGCCCACCGGTTGCCCCGGGCGACGGACCGCAGACCCGTTTCCTCTCCCTGCTCTACGGCGAGCTGGTCCCCTTCGAGGGCGGCGTCCGCTGCACCCTCGCGTCCGCCGGACACCCGCTGCCGCTGCTCCTCGGGCCCGACGGCACGGTGACCGCGGTCGCGTGCCCGCAGACCCTGCTCGGCGTCGTCGAGGACGCGACGTACGTCAGCGAGACCTTCGAGCTGCGGTCCGGCGACACCCTGCTGTGCGTCACGGACGGGGTCACCGAGCGGCGCAGCGGCTCCCGCCAGTTCGACGACGGCGACGGGCTCGCCGCGGCGCTGGCCGGCTGCACGGGCCTGGACGCCGAGCTGGTCGCCGAGCGCATCAGACGGCTGGTGCACGAGTTCGGGCCCCGGCCCCCGGAGGACGACCTGGCCCTGCTGGTGCTCCAGGCGGAGTGAACGGGGGCAGTGAACGGGGCGGGCAGGGGATCCGGCCGGGTGCGGGACAATGGAACGCATGCCCTCCGCACTCCCCGACGGCGAGCCCGTCCCCGCCGACGGCGCGCTGCCCGCGTCCGCGCTCGCCGGGGCCGCCGACCGCCCCCTCGGTTTCTACCTGCACGTGCCGTACTGCGCGACCCGCTGCGGCTACTGCGACTTCAACACCTACACCGCGACCGAGCTGCGCGGCACCGGCGGCGTCCTCGCCTCCCGCGACAACTACGCCGACACGCTCGTCGACGAGGTCCGCCTGGCCCGCAAGGTGCTCGGCGACGACCCCCGCGAGGTGCGCACGGTCTTCGTCGGCGGCGGTACACCCACCCTGCTGGCCGCCGGTGACCTGGTGCGGATGCTGGGCGCGATCCGCGACGAGTTCGGCCTGGCGCCGGACGCGGAGATCACGACGGAGGCCAACCCCGAGTCCGTCGACCCGGCGTACCTCGCGGCCCTCCGCGAAGGCGGCTTCAACCGGATCTCCTTCGGCATGCAGAGCGCCAAGCAGCACGTCCTGAAGATCCTGGACCGCACCCACACCCCCGGACGCCCCGAGGCCTGTGTCGCCGAGGCCCGCGCGGCCGGCTTCGACCACGTCAACCTCGACCTGATCTACGGCACCCCCGGCGAGTCCGACGACGACTGGCGCGCCTCCCTGGACGCCGCGCTCGGCGCCGGCCCCGACCACGTCTCGGCGTACGCCCTGATCGTCGAGGAGGGCACCCGGCTCGCCCGGCGCATCCGGCGCGGCGAGGTCCCCATGACCGACGACGACGTGCACGCCGACCGCTACCTGATCGCGGAGGAGACCCTGTCCGCGGCGGGCTACGACTGGTACGAGGTGTCGAACTGGGCCACCTCCGACGCCGGGCGCTGCCTGCACAACGAGCTGTACTGGCGGGGCGCCGACTGGTGGGGCGCGGGACCGGGCGCGCACTCCCACGTGGGGGGCGTGCGGTGGTGGAACGTGAAGCATCCCGGTGCGTATGCGGGGGCGCTGGCGGCGGGGAAGTCGCCGGGCGCCGGGCGTGAGGTCCTGACGGACGAGGACCGGCGCGTGGAGCGCGTCCTGCTGGAGCTGCGCCTGCGGGAGGGCGTCCCGCTGTCGCTGCTGCGGGAGGCGGGGCTCGCGGCGTCGCGGCGGGCGCTGTCGGAGGGGCTGCTGGAGGAGGGGCCGTACGGGGCGGGGAGCGCGGTGCTGACGCTGCGCGGACGGCTGCTGGCGGACGCGGTGGTGCGGGACCTGGTGGACTGACGGGGACTTTTCTCGCCCCCGCCGCCCCTTCCCGTCCCGACCCGGGGGCGCTGCCCCCGGACCCCCGCTCCTCAAACGCCGGAGGGGCTGGATTCACCAGCCGGACAAGAACGTCACGCCGTCACGAAGTCGATCAGCTCCTCCACCCTCCCCAACAACTCCGGCTCCAGGTCCTTGTACGACCCCACCCGCGCCAGGATCGCCTGCCACACCGCCCCCGTGTTCTCCGACGGCCAGCCCAGCGCCCGGCACACCCCCGTCTTCCAGTCCTGACCGCGAGGAACCCGGGGCCAGGCGTCGATGCCGACCGACGCCGGCTTCACCGCCTCCCAGATGTCGATGTACGGGTGGCCCACGACCAGCGCGTGCTCGCTCGTCACCGCCTCCGCGATGCGCCACTCCTTCGAACCCGGCACCAGATGGTCCACCAGGACGCCCAGCCGTGCGTCGGGGCCCGGGGCGAAGTCGGCGACGATCGACGGGAGGTCGTCCACGCCGCCCAGGTACTCCACGACGACGCCCTCGATGCGCAGGTCGTCGCCCCAGACCTTCTCGACCAGCTCGGCGTCGTGCCGCCCCTCGACGTAGATGCGCCCGGCGCGCGCCACCCGCGCCCGTGCGCCGGGGACGGCGACCGAACCGGACGCCGTACGGGAGGGGCGGGCGGGACCGGAGGACGACGAGGGCCGCACCAGCGTCACCACGCGCCCCTCCAGCAGGAAGCCGCGCGGTTCCAGCGGGAAGACGCGGTGCTTGCCGAAGCGGTCCTCCAGGGTCACTGTGCCCGCCTCGCAGCGGATCACCGCGCCGCAGAACCCGGTGCCGGGCTCCTCGACCACCAGGCCCGGATCGGCCGGCACCTCGGGGACGGGCTGCGGCTTCTTCCACGGAGGGGTCAGGTCGGCGGAGTACTGGCGCATTCTGCCGACGATACGAGAAACGCCCGCGCCATGATCAGCGCGACACGCCGAACCGGGCGGCCAGGGCGTCCCGTTGGGCCCGGACGAAGGCCGCGTCCACCACCGCCCCGTGACCGGGAACGTACAGCGCGTCCGCCCCGCCCAGCTCCAGCAGCCGGTCCAGTGCGGCAGGCCAGCGCGCCGGTACGGCGTCGGGGCCCGCCTGCGGCTCGCCGGACTCCTCGACCAGGTCGCCGCAGAACAGGACGTTCGGGGAGCCCGGCACCAGCACCGCCAGGTCGTGCCCGGTGTGCCCCGGCCCCACGTCGGCCAGCAGCACCCGCCTGTCTCCGCCCAGGTCCAGCACGCACGCGTCGCCGACCTCGTGCCGGACCGGGACGAGCGCGTCGGCCGCCTCCCGCGCCGCCCCCGCCTCCATCCCCTCCGCCACCGCGTCCGCGCGCAGCGCCTCCCGCCCCTGTCCGCCCGGCGCGAACAGCGCGCCCGCGCCCGACGTGCCGTGCGCGCCGTACACCTCCGCGCCCGCGAACGCCGCCGCGCCGAAGACGTGGTCGAAATGCGGGTGGGTCAGCGCGAGATGTGTCACATGCCGCCCGGCGAGCCGCCGCGCCGCCTCCCGCAACCGGACGCCCTCCGCCAGGCTCGACCCCGCGTCCACCATCAGCGCCGCGTCCGCGCCGAGCACCAGCCCCGTCGTGCAGTCCCAGCCCGGCAGCCGGCACCGCCCCACACCCTCCGCCAGCCGCTCCCAGCCCAGCTCTTCCCAAGTCACCGTCACGGCGACGACGCTAACGGCATCGTCACGGCCTTGCCGGGGGCGTACCCCACGGCCGTACACTGGGCCGGGGAAGTCTGGCACTCGCGAGCCATGAGTGCCAGGGCAGACAGGTCAAGGCGGGCCAGACAGGCCAGACAGGCCAGACAGGCCGAAACGGGCGGACGAAGCTGGAGGTGTGCGCGAATGCTCAGTGAACGCAGGCTCCAGGTGCTGCGCGCCATCGTCCAGGACTACGTCGGCACCGAGGAACCGGTCGGTTCCAAGGCCCTCACCGAGCGGCACAACCTCGGCGTCTCCCCGGCCACCGTGCGCAACGACATGGCGGCCCTGGAGGACGAGGGGTTCATCGCCCAGCCGCACACCAGCGCCGGGCGCATCCCGACCGACAAGGGCTACCGGCTCTTCGTCGACAAGCTGGCGGGCGTCAAGCCGATGACCGCGCCCGAGCGGCGTGCCATCCAGAACTTCCTGGAGGGCGCCGTCGACCTCGACGACGTCGTGGCCCGCACGGTGCGGCTGCTCGCGCAGCTGACCCGGCAGGTCGCCGTCGTGCAGTACCCGTCGCTGACCCGTTCGACGGTGCGGCACGTGGAGCTGCTCTCGCTCGCGCCCGCGCGCCTGATGCTCGTGCTGATCACGGACACCGGCCGGGTGGAGCAGCGGATGGTCGACTGCCCGGCGCCGTTCGGCGAGGCGTCGCTGGCCGATCTGCGGGCGCGGCTCAACAGCCGGGTCGCGGGGCGCCGTTTCACGGATGTGCCGGCTCTGGTGGAAGATCTGGCGGAGCCCTTCGAGGCCGAGGATCGCGGTACGGTCTCCACCGTGCTCTCCACTCTCCTGGAGACGCTGGTCGAGGAGAACGAGGAGCGGCTGATGATCGGCGGCACCGCCAATCTGACCCGCTTCGGGCACGACTTCCCCTTGGTGATCCGGCCGGTGCTGGAGGCACTGGAGGAGCAGGTCGTGCTCCTCAAGCTGCTCGGCGAGGCGAAGGATCCGGGCGTGACCGTCCGAATCGGTCACGAGAACGCCCACGAGGGACTCAACTCAACGTCCGTCGTGTCGGTCGGCTACGGTTCGGGCGGCGAGGCGGTTGCCAAGCTCGGCGTGGTCGGACCGACCCGCATGGATTACCCGGGAACGATGGGAGCGGTACGCGCAGTGGCACGGTACGTCGGACAGATCCTGGCGGAGTCGTAGGTGGCCACGGACTACTACGCCGTACTCGGCGTGCGCCGCGACGCTTCCCAGGACGAGATCAAGAAGGCGTTCCGGAGGCTCGCCCGCGAGCTGCACCCGGACGTCAACCCCGATCCGAAGACCCAGGAGCGGTTCAAGGAGATCAACGCCGCCTACGAGGTGTTGTCGGACCCGCAGAAGAAGCAGGTCTACGACCTCGGCGGCGACCCGCTCTCGCAGGCGGGCGGCGGCGGGGCCGGCGGCTTCGGCGCGGGCGGCTTCGGGAACTTCTCGGACATCATGGACGCGTTCTTCGGTACGGCGTCGCAGCGCGGGCCGCGCTCGCGCACCCGCCGGGGCCAGGACGCGATGATCCGCATCGAGGTCGAGCTGGACGAGGCGGCCTTCGGCACGACCAAGGACATCCAGGTCGACACCGCGGTCGTCTGCAACACCTGCAACGGCGAGGGCGCGGCGCCCGGCACGTCGGCCCAGACGTGTGACATGTGCCGGGGCCGCGGCGAGGTCTCGCAGGTCACCCGGTCCTTCCTGGGCCAGGTCATGACCTCGCGGCCCTGCCCGCAGTGCCAGGGCTTCGGCACCGTGGTCCCCACCCCGTGCCCCGAGTGCGCGGGCGACGGCCGGGTCCGCTCCCGCCGCACCCTGACCGTGAAGATCCCGGCCGGTGTCGACAACGGCACCCGGATCCAGCTCGCGGGCGAGGGCGAGGTCGGCCCCGGCGGCGGCCCCGCCGGCGACCTGTACGTGGAGATCCACGAGCTGCCCCACTCGACCTTCCAGCGGCGCGGCGACGACCTGCACTGCACGGTCACCATCCCGATGACGGCGGCGGCCCTCGGCACGAAGGTGCCGCTGGAGACCCTCGACGGCATGGAGGAGGTCGACATCCGCCCGGGCACCCAGTCCGGCCAGTCGATCCCGAAGCACGGCCGGGGCGTCACCCACCTGCGCGGTGGCGGCCGCGGCGACCTCATCGTGCACGTCGAGGTCACCACCCCGGGCAAGCTCGACCCCGAACAGGAACGCCTCCTGCGCGAGCTGGCCAAGCTCCGCGGCGAGGAACGTCCGACCGGGCAGTTCCAGCCCGGGCAGCAAGGGCTGTTCTCGCGGCTGAAGGACGCGTTCAACGGGCGCTGAGCCGTACGTTCCGATGCGGATGCTCCTGGCGTATGCCAACGGAAGCCCGGATTCGGACTTGTGCGGAGGACGTGACAACATGCCGTCATGTCCTCCGCACTGACCGATCTCTTCCCCTACCCGATCGTGCAGGCGCCCATGGCGGGCGGCGTCTCCGTGCCGCAGCTCGCGGCCGCGGTGTGCGAGGCGGGCGGGCTGGGCTTCCTGGCCGCCGGGTACAAGACCGCGGACGGGATGTACCAGGAGATCAAGCATCTGCGGGGACTGACCAGCCGCCCCTTCGGCGTCAACCTCTTCCTCCCGCAGCCGGAGACGGCCGACCTCGCCGCCGTCGACGTCTACGCCCACCAGCTGGCCGGCGAGGCCGCCTGGTACGAGACGGAGCTGGGCGACCCCGACAGCGGCCGGGACGACGGCTACGACACCAAGCTCGCCGTACTGCTCGACAACCCCGTACCGGTGGTGTCCTTCCACTTCGGCGTGCCCAGCCGTGAGGTCGTCGACTCCCTGCACCGCGTGGGGACCTTCGCCCTGGTCAGCGCGACCACCGCGGACGAGGCCCGGGCCGTCGAGCAGTCCGGCGCCGACGCGGTGATCGCGCAGGGCGCCGAGGCCGGCGGGCACCAGGGCACCCACCGGGACAACCCGGAGACCGGCGGCGCGGGCACCGGGCTGCTGTCGCTGGTCGCCCAGGTCCGGGAGGCGGTCAGCCTGCCGATCGTCGCCGCCGGCGGCATCATGCGCGGCGGCCAGATCGCCGCGGTTCTCGCGGCCGGCGCGAGCGCGGCCCAGCTCGGCACCGCCTTCCTGGCCACCCCCGAGTCCGGGGCCCACGACCTGCACAAGCAGGCGCTGACCAACCCGCTGTTCGTGCGCACCGAACTCACCCGCGCCTTCTCCGGCCGCCCCGCCCGCGCCCTGGTCAACCGCTTCCTGCGCGAGCACGGTCCCTACGCCCCCGCCGCCTACCCCGAGGTGCACCACCTCACCTCGCCGGTGCGCAAGGCGGCGGCGAAGGCGGGCGACGCGCAGGGCCTGGCGCTGTGGGCGGGACAGGGGCACCGGATGGCCCGGGAGCTGCCCGCCGGACAGCTCGTGGAGGTGCTGGCGGCCGAACTCGCCGCCGCCGGGACAGCGTTGTCGGGGTTGTCGGGCTACCCGGCGGGAGGCGGCGGCCGATGACGGCACCGGTGTTCGTGGTCGATTCCCTGCAGCCCCAGGACCTGCCCGCGGGCGAGTACGTCCTCGACGGCCCCGAGGGACGCCACGCCGTCTCCGTGAAGCGGCTGCGGACGGGCGAGGACGTCGTCCTCACCGACGGACGCGGCCACTGGGCCGAGGGCGTCGTGAAGGCCGCCGAGGGCAAGGACCGCCTGGTTGTCACCGTCCCGGACGGGGTGCGCGAGGAGCCGGCCGAGCAGCCCCGCATCACCGTCGTGCAGGCCCTGCCCAAGGGGGACCGCGGTGAGCTGGCCGTCGAGACGATGACCGAGGTCGGTGTCGACGCGGTCGTGCCCTGGGCGGCGTCCCGGTGCATCACGCAGTGGAAGGGCGAGCGCGGCCTGAAGGCGCTCGGCAAGTGGCGGGCGACGGCCCGGGAGGCCGGCAAGCAGTCCCGCCGGGTCCGCTTCCCCGACGTCGCGGACGCGGCGACGAGCAAGCAGGTTGCCTCACTTCTGGCCGAGGCCGACTTCGCCGCCGTACTCCACGAGAGCGGCGACGTTCCCCTGTCCGACGCCGAACTCCCCGCCACCGGCGACATCGTGCTGGTCGTGGGCCCCGAAGGGGGCGTGTCCCCGGCGGAGTTGGCGCTCTTCGCCGAGGCCGGTGCGAGCCCCTACCGCCTGGGCCGCAGCGTCCTGCGCACCTCCACCGCGGGCACCGCCGCGACCGCCGTACTCCTGGCCCGCACCGGCCGCTGGTCCTGACGGTGCCGGATCGCCCGGGGCCCGACCGTCCCGGTCAGCCGTCGGTGGCGGCGGCCACGGCGGGGAACAGCTCCCAGCCGTCCAGCTCCACCGGCCGGCCCCCGGGCCCGGGCAGCAGCCCCCGCCGCCCGGCCTCCTCGGCCAACGCCCGTACGACACCGGGTTCGCGCAGGTTGAGCAGGTTGCCGCGACCGTCCGCCACGCAGCCCTCGCACCAGTAGTCGCCCTCCGAGGTGTACCGGCCGGAGTCGGGCGCGCCCGCGAGAAAGACGAACCGGACCCGGACCTCGTCCCGGTAGAGCGTCAGCGCGTCCCGCCAGACGCCGTCGCGGCCCCGTTTCTGCCGGTGACTCCACAGCCAGGTGGTGCGTTCGTCCACGACGAGCCTGCGCTGCCTGCGGTCGTTGCCCATGGCGCCCACGGTAGTGAGGAGTGGCCGTATGCGCCCTACCGCCGACCCCCGGGCGGTGGGACGCTGCCCTTCATGTGGGCAATGAGACGGATTCGGCGCATGGCTCCGGTGGTCGTCGGTGCGGCCGTCGCCGTCGGCGGGGCCGTGGCGTGCGAGCCGGGTGGACTCAGTTCTGCGACGGTGGCGTACACCACCGACCAGACCGTGACCCGCGAATTCCAGCGGCAGAAGGCGGAGGTGCGCTGGCTCACCTGCACCGCCTCCTACGGCGACAAGGGCACCACCGCCCCGGCGAGCGAGAACGCGGTCGCCTCCGTGCACTGCGAGGGCAGGACCGACGACGGCAAGGACATCACCGTCGACGGCAAGGTCACCAAGGTCGTCGACGGCGCCTGCGTGCGCGGGAACCTGACCGCGAAGGTGGACGGCAAGGAACGGTTCCGGGTCAAGGGCCTGGGCAACTGCGACGCCACCAGCGCCCCGCCCGCCAACCGGCCCTCCCGGAACGGGCCCGGGCCCACCGTGACCGTCACCCGGACCATCTGGTGCCCCACCGACCCGCACTGCGGGCCGGTCGAGGGCAAGTGACCGGACCGGGCCCATGGCCGGGAAGTGATCCAAACCTCTGTCGGCGGGCCGCACCCCTGCATAGGGTATGGGGGTGACTCAGCCCGCAGCGCCTGCCTACCTCCGCTTTCCGCACCCGCACGGCGAGTTGGTCGCCTTCACCGCCGAGGACGACGTGTGGCTCGCCCCGCTCGACGGCGGCCGTGCCTGGCGGGTCAGCGCCGACAACGTACCGGTGAACCACCCGCGGGTCTCGCCCGACGGCACCACGGTCGCCTGGACCTCCACCCGCGACGGCGCCCCCGAGGTGCACGTCGCGCCCGTCGAAGGCGGTCCCGCCAAGCGCCTCACCCACTGGGGCAGCATCAGGACCCAGGTACGCGGCTGGACCGCCGACGGCCGCGTCCTCGCCCTGAGCACCTACGGCCAGGCCAGCCTGCGCCGCAGCTGGGCCCGCGCCGTCCCGCTCGACGGCGGCCCGGCGACCACCCTGCCGTACGGACCCGTCGGCGACGTCGCCCAGGGCCCGCACACCGTGCTGCTGTCCGCGCCGATGGGCCGCGAGGCAGCCTGGTGGAAGCGCTACCGGGGCGGCACGGCCGGCAAGCTGTGGATCGACCGCGAGGACGACGGCGAGTTCGTGCGCCTGCACGACGGCCTCGACGGCAACATCGAGTACCCCTTCTGGGTCGGCGACCGCATCGCCTTCCTCTCCGACCACGAGGGCACCGGTGCCCTCTACTCCTCCCTCGCCGACGGCTCCGACCTGCGCCGGCACACGCCCCTCGACGGTTTCTACGCCCGGCACGCCGCAACCGACGGCACCCGCGTCGTCTACGCCTGCGCCGGTGAACTGTGGACCCTGGACGACCTCGACGGCGCCGAGCCCCGACGGCTCGACATCCGGCTCGGCGGCGCCCGCGTCGACCTCCAGTCCTACCCGGTCAACGCCGCCCGCTGGTTCGGTTCGGCCTCCCCCGACCACACGGGGCGGGGCAGCGCCGTCGCCGTACGCGGCGGCGTGCACTGGGTCACCCACCGCTCCGGACCCGCCCGCGCCCTCGCGGTCACCCCGGGCGTGCGCACCCGGCTGCCGCGCACCTTCCGCGCCGACGGCGAGGAGTGGGTGGTGTGGGTGACGGACGCCGAGGGTGACGACGCCCTGGAGTTCGCGCCCGCCACCGGGCTCGCCCCCGGCGCCACCGCACGGCGCCTGGCCGCCGGGCAGCTCGGCCGGGTGCTGCACCTCGCCGTGGCCCCCGACGGCAGCCGCGTCGCCGTCGCCTCGCACGACGGGCGGGTCCTGCTCGTCGAGCGGGAGAGCGGCGAGGTCCGCGAGGTCGACCGCAGCGAGGACGGCGACGCCTCCGGCCTGGTCTTCTCGCCCGACTCCTCCTGGCTCGCCTGGTCCCACCCCGGCCCGGAACCGCTGCGCCAGCTCAAGCTCGCCAACACCACCGACCTGTCGGTGAGCGAGGCGACCCCGCTGCGCTTCAAGGACTACTCGCCCGCCTTCACCCTGGACGGCAAGCACCTCGCCTTCCTCTCCACCCGCTCCTTCGACCCGGTCTACGACGAGCACGTCTTCGACCTGGCCTTCGTCGAGGGCGCCCGCCCCTACCTGATCACCCTCGCCGCGACCACCCCCTCGCCGTTCGGCCCGCAGCGCCACGGCCGCCCCTTCGAGACGCCGGACCGCGAGGAGACCCCCGACAGCGAGGGCACCCCCACCACCCGCATCGACATCGAGGGCCTCGCCGACCGCATCGTGCCCTTCCCGGTCGAGGCCGCCCGCTACTCCCGGCTGCGCGCCGCCAAGGACGGCGTCCTGTGGCTGCGCCACCCGCTCACCGGCGTCCTCGGCGCCTCCCGCGCCAACCCGGAGGACCCCGACCCCAACACCGAGCTGGAGCGGTACGACCTCGCCCAGCAGCGCGTCGAGCACCTCTGCGGCGACGCCGACCACTTCGAGGTCAGCGGCGACGGCAAGCGGGTGCTGCTGTGGACCGACGGGCGGCTCAAGGTCGTACCCAGCGACCGGCGGGCCTCCGGCGACGAGGACAGCGACACCAACATCAGCGTCGACCTGGGGCGGGTCCGGCAGACCGTCGAACCGGCCGCCGAGTGGCGGCAGATGTTCGACGAGACCGGCCGCATCATGCGCGACCACTACTGGCGGGCCGACATGAACGGCGTCGACTGGGACGGCGTCCTCGACCGCTACCGGCCCGTCCTGGACCGCGTCGCCACCCACGACGACCTGGTCGACCTCCTGTGGGAGGTGCACGGCGAACTGGGCACCTCGCACGCCTACGTCACCCCGCGCGGCGGCCACGGCTCCGGCGCCCGGCAGGGCCTGCTCGGCGCCGACCTCTCCCGCCACGAGGACGGCGCCTGGCGCATCGACCGTGTCCTGCCGTCCGAGACCTCCGACCCCGACGCCCGCTCCCCGCTCGCCGCACCCGGGGTCGCGGTGCGCGCCGGGGACGCGATCGTCGCGGTGGCGGGACAGGCCGTGGACCCCGTCACCGGTCCGGGCCCGCTGCTCGTCGGTACGGCCGGCAAGCCGGTCGAGCTGACCGTCTCCCCGTCCGGCGGCGGCGAGGTGCGGCACGCCGTCGTCGTCCCGCTCGCCGACGAGGAGCCGCTGCGCTACCACGCCTGGGTCGCCGACCGCCGCGCCTACGTGCACGAGAAGTCCGGCGGCCGGCTCGGCTACCTGCACGTCCCGGACATGCAGGCGCCGGGCTGGGCCCAGATCCACCGTGACCTGCGCGTCGAGGTGGCCCGGGAGGGCCTGGTCGTCGACGTCCGCGAGAACCGCGGCGGCCACACCTCCCAGCTGGTCGTGGAGAAGCTGGCCCGGCGCATCGTCGGCTGGGACCTGCCGCGCGGCATGCGGCCGACCAGTTACCCGCAGGACGCGCCCCGCGGACCGGTCGTCGCGGTCGCCAACGAGTTCTCCGGCTCGGACGGCGACATCGTCAACGCCGCGATCAAGGCACTCGGCATCGGCCCGGTCGTCGGCGTCCGCACCTGGGGCGGCGTCATCGGCATCGACAGCCGCTACCGGCTGGTCGACGGCACGCTGATCACGCAGCCGAAGTACGCGTTCTGGCTGGAGGGCTACGGCTGGGGCGTGGAGAACCACGGCGTCGATCCGGACGTCGAGGTGCCGCAGCGCCCCCAGGACCACGCGGCGGGCCGCGACCCCCAGCTGGACGAGGCGATCACGCTGGCGCTGGCCGCACTGGAGGAGACTCCGGCGAAGACACCGCCGAGCCTGCCCTAGCCGTACCGGCTCGCGGCGTCAGGTGCGGCGGGCGGCCCAGACGCTGCGTTCCGTGCGTACGGCGAGATCCTCGCGGCGCAGCAGGCTGTCCGGGCCGTCCGGGTCCAGGAGCTCGTCGAGCGCGGCGAGGTCCTCGGCGTCGAGGGCGGGGGCGGCCACGTCGCGGATGCGCCGCAGGCTGCCGTGCGCGTAGCGGCCGACCGCCTCGCTGCGCGCGCCCTCGATGTCGACGGTGACGGTGCGCTCGTCCTCGACGGTGAAACCGGCGGCCGTCAGCATCGGCCCCCAGTCGGCGCCGCGGTGCGGAACGTGCTCGGCGTGGAAGCCTTCCGTCGCGGCATGGGCGCGCTCCTCGAGGCCGGGCCGGCCCTCGGGAGCGTCGGCGGGCAGGAAACGGGGGAAGCCCGCGAGCTCGACGACGGCGAACAGGCCCCCGGGTGCAAGCAGTTCGCGGACGCGTCCGAGGGTGCGGCCGGGGTCGGACATGTGGTGCATCGATGCCGACGCCCACACCAGGTCCGGCCTGCCGAGGTCGGGCCAGTGGTCGCTGTCGAGGTCGGCCTGCACGGTCCGTACGCGCCCCTCGGCGCCGCGGGCGCACGCCTTCTCGCGCAGCAGTTGGAGGTGCCCGGCCGAGGTGTCGACGGCGGTGACGTGCGCGTCGGGGAAGCGGTCGAGAAGCGCGAAGGTGCCCGCGCCGGTGCCGCAGCCCAGATCCACGATCCGGCGGGGCCCGCTCCTGAGCGGCAGCCAGGCGGTGATCGACGCGATGTGCTCGGAGAGCACCTCGGCGTCCAGATCGAGGATCTCCGCCTGGCCGGTGTCATCGTGCTCGTGCCCCTCGGGGCTGCTGTGGCCGTGCCCGGGGTGGTGGACTGCCTCGGCGTGGTGGGGGGTGTGCTGGTGCGCTCGGGTCATGGCGACACCGTAGGCAGGTCATGCGCGGAACGCGTGGCCGCTTGCGTGGAAGGCAAGAAGGTCGCGTGCTGCGCTGCCCGGCACGCAACTCACCGGCCGGACCCGGGGCCCCGGTCGGCCGTGGGCCCCGAGGTGAAGGGGCTCCCCGTGCCCTCGCAGTCGGCTTCGGTGCCGTCGGCGCCGGCGCCCTTCTGGTGGCCGCGGCGGGCGTCGCGGTCGAAGATCCCCAGGATCTCGCACGGTCCGCCCTCGGCGCCGATGGCGTGGGGCAGCATGGTGGGGAACTCCGCGGCCTGGTTGGTCTCGACGCGAAAGCGCCGGTGACCGAGCATGAGGACGGCGGTGCCGGACAGTACGACGAGCCATTCGCGGCCGGGGTGGGCGCGCATGCGGGCGGGATTGTCGGGCGGCGGGTCGGTCATCCGCTGACGCATCACGCTCATGCCGGGGTCGCCCTTCACGGGCCAGCGCATCAGGCCGTGGGTGGCGTCGATCATCGGGCTGACGACGACGTCGTCGGCGGCGTTCTCCACGAGCTGGTCCAGCGTGGTGTCCAGGGCGCGGGCGAGGGTGACCAGCTGATCCAGGGCGAGGCGCCGCCGGCCGTTCTCGATGCGGCTCAGTGAGGACTGGCTGAGGTTGGCCCGGCCGGCCAGTTCCTCCAGCGACCAGCCCTGCGCCACCCGCAGCGCGCGGATCCGTTTGCGCACGAGGCTGTCCAGCTCACCATCTTCTTGCGTCATGGGCAACATTGTATGCCAGCACCGCAAGGCGGGCTTAGCGTCGAAACAGATTCACGCACCACCCCCTGCCGCACCACCCCCTGCCGCACCACCCCCCCTGCCGTACCCCCCCTGCCGCACCACCCCCATGCCGCACCACCCCCTGCCGCACCGGCCCCCTACCGGCGCCGGTGCGGCATGCCCCGCCGGAAGGACACCATGAGCACCCACCAGCCTCCCCGGACGCCGGACACGTCGGCCGGCACCGGCGGCACACCGGACGCGCGTCAGCTGCGTCTGATCCTGATCACCGTCTCGCTCGCCCTGATGGCGGTCATCGCCTCGGTGTCCGGGCTGAACGTCGCCCAGACCCACATGGCCGTCGAGTGGGGCGTCTCGCAGACCACCGTTCTGTGGATCATCAACATCTACACCCTCGCCCTGGCCGCGCTGCTGCTGCCGCTCGGCGCGATCGGTGACCGACTGGGCCGCAGGCCCGTGCTGATCACCGGACTGGTCGTCTTCGGTGCCGCCGGCGTCGTGTCCGGTCTCGCACCGTCGGCCGGGGTGATGATCGGCGCCCGCGCGGCCGCCGGGATCAGCGCCGCGATGATCATGCCGATCACACTGGCCGTCATCACCTCCACCTTCCCCGAGGAGCGACGGGGCAGGGCCATCGGCGTATGGACCGGGGTCGCCGGAGGCGGCGGCATCCTGGGCATGTTCCTCTCCGCCCTGCTGGTCGACGTCGCCGACTGGCGCTGGCTGTTCGCGCTGCCCGTGGTCCTGGCCGCCGCCGCGCTGGCGATGACGCTGAAGTCGGTGCCCGACTCCCGCGAACGCTCCGCCCATTCCTTCGACACCGTCGGCGCACTGCTCTCCGTCGTCGCCGTGACCGGTCTCATCCTCGTCCTGCAAGAGGGACCCGAGCTCGGCTGGACCGACCCCCTCACCCTGAGCGGTCTGGCCGTCGGCGTGGTGGCCGCCGTCGCCTTCGTGGCCTGGGAGCTGCGCCGCCGCGACGCCTCACTGCTGGACGTCCGGCTCTTCCGCGAGCGCGGCCTGGCCGGCGGTTCGCTCACGCTGCTCGTCGTCTTCGGCGTCCAGGCGGGGATCGCCGTCGTCCTCTTCCCGTTCTTCCAGGCCGTACTCGGCTGGTCCGGGCTGCTGTCCACCGTGGCGATGATGCCCATGGCCGTCATGATGATGGCGGCCTCCGGCCTGGCCCCGAAGGCGGCCGCCAGGATCGGCGCCCGCCCGACCACGACCGCCGGCGTGGCCCTGGCCGCCCTCGGCCTGGTCCTGATGGCCCTGTTCGTGTCGGTCGACGGCGGCTACCCGTCCGTCCTGGCCGGCATGCTCGCCATGGGCATCGGCATGGGACTGTCCATGACGCCCTCCACCGAGGCCATCACCAGCGCTCTGCCCCGGGCCGAGCAGGGCGTCGCCTCGGCACTCAACGACGTCACCCGCGAGCTGGGCACGGCCCTGGGCGTGGCGATACTCGGCGCGCTCGTGGCCAACGGCTACCGCAGTGCCGTCGACGACCGGCTCGACGGCATCCCCGCGGGCGCCGCGGCCGCCGCCCGCGAAGGCGTCGCCAACGCCGTCGAGGTCGCCCCCGGGACCGGCAGCCACGCCCAGGACCTCGTCCAGGCCGCACAGCAGTCGTTCGTCGACGGCTGGCAGCACGCCATGTGGACCGGCGCGGCGGTGATGGGAGCCCTGCTCGTCCTCCTCGCCCTGCGCGGTCCGAAGGACGCCGCTCCCGCCGGAGCCGGAGAGGAGGCCGACCCGGAGGCCGATCCGGAGGCCGACCCGGAGGCCGGCTCCGCCGAGCGCGTCGCCGCCCGCTGACCCCGCGGGAACTCCGTGCGCGCGGAGCACGACGGATACGATGCCCCCAGAAGATCACCGGCGTGAGGAGCACCCCATGGCAGGGGAACCCCAGGACGACTGCCTGTTCTGCAAGATCGTCGCAGGGCAGATTCCCGCGACGATCGTCCGCGAGACGGACACGACCGTCGCGTTCCGGGACATCAACCCCCAGGCCCCCACCCATGTCCTGGTGATCCCCAAGGCCCACCACAAGGACGCCGCCGCGCTCGCCGCCGACGCCCCGCAGCTCGCCGCCGACGTCCTGCGCGAGACCCAGGCCGTCGCCGACGCCGAGCAACTGGACAGCTACCGCACCGTCTTCAACACCGGCACCGGCGCCGGGCAGACCGTGTGGCACGCGCACGCCCACGTGCTCGGCGGCCGCGGCCTCGAATGGCCCCCCGGATAACCGGACCCGAGACCAGACCAGACCGGATCACCCCCGATGTCCGTACGCGAACTCGTCGTCCTCGGCACCGCCAGCCAGGTCCCGACCCGGCACCGCAACCACAACGGCTACCTGCTCCGCTGGGACGGCGAGGGCATCCTGTTCGACCCCGGCGAGGGCACGCAGCGCCAGATGCTGCGCGCCGGGGTCGCCGCCCACGACCTGAACCGGATCTGCGTCACGCACTTCCACGGCGACCACAGCCTCGGTCTCGCGGGCGTGATCCAGCGCATCAACCTCGACCGGGTCCCGCACGAGATCACCGCCCACTACCCGCGCTCCGGGCAGCGGTTCTTCGAGCGCCTGCGGTACGCCACCGCCTACCGCGAGACCGTCGCCCTCACCGAGGCCCCCGTCGTCGCCGCGGACGGCCCCCTCGCCGTCACCCCCGCCTACACCCTGGACGCCCGCAAGCTGTCCCACCCCGTCGAGTCCTACGGGTACCGGCTCACCGAGCCCGACGGCCGCCGCATGCTGCCCGACCGCCTCGCCGCGCACGGCATCAAGGGCCCCGACGTGGGCCGCATCCAGCGCGACGGCTCGCTGAACGGCGTCGCGCTCGACGAGGTCAGCGAGGTCCGCCGCGGCCAGCGGTTCGCGTTCGTCATGGACACCCGGCTGTGCGAGGGCGTGCACGCGCTCGCGGAGGGATGCGACCTGCTCGTCATCGAGTCCACCTTCCTCGACGAGGACGAGGCCCTCGCCACCGACCACGGCCACCTCACCGCCGGACAGGCCGCCCGGGCCGCCCGGGACGCGGGCGTGCGGCACCTCGTCCTGACCCACTTCAGCCAGCGCTACTCCGACCCCGAGGAGTTCGAACGGCAGGCACGCGCGGCCGGCTACGCGGGCGAGCTGACCGTGGCCCGCGACCTCACCCGCGTACCGGTTCCGAAACGCCGGTAGAACGGTCGTACGATGCTCTGATGCCCCTGCCCAAAGCTGAACTGCACCTCCACATCGAAGGCACCCTGGAACCCGAGCTGGCCTTCGCGCTGGCCGCCCGCAACGGCGTGTCCCTGCCCTACGCGGACGAGGACGCGCTGCGCGAGGCGTACCGCTTCGCGGACCTCCAGTCCTTCCTGAACCTGTACTACGAACTGATGGCCGTCCTGCGCACCGAGCGGGACTTCGAGGATCTCGCCAACGCCTACCTCGCCCGCGCCGGGGCCCAGGGCGTCCGGCACGCCGAGATCTTCTTCGACCCGCAGGCCCACCTGGCCCGGGGCGTGGAGATGGGCACGGTCGTGGAGGGGCTGTGGCGGGCGCTCGGCAGCAGCCGCGAGAACCACGGCGTCTCCACCCGGCTGATCCTCTGCTTCCTGCGCGACGAGTCCGCCGAGTCGGCGATGGCGACGCTGGACGCCGCCAAGCCGTACCTCGACCGCATCACCGGTGTCGGCCTGGACTCCGCCGAGGTCGGGCATCCGCCGGTCAAGTTCCGCGAGGTGTACGAGGCCGCCGCCGCCCTCGGCCTGCGCCGGGTCGCGCACGCGGGCGAGGAGGGGCCGCCCGAGTACGTCGTCGAGGCCCTCGACGTCCTCGGCGTCGAGCGGATCGACCACGGGCTGCGCTCGGTGGAGGACCCGGCGCTGGTCGAGCGGCTGGTGCGCGAGCGCGTCCCGCTCACCCTGTGCCCGCTGTCCAACGTGCGGCTGCGCACGGTCGACACCCTCGCCGACCACCCGCTGCCCGCGATGCTCGACGCGGGTCTCATGTGCACGGTGAACTCCGACGACCCGGCGTACTTCGGCGGCTACGCGGGCGACAACTTCGACGCCGTGCGCGAGGCCCTCGGCCTCACCGGGGAGCGGCTGCGGGAGCTGGCCCGCAACTCGTTCCTCGCCTCCTTCCTGGAGGACGACGAGGAGCTGCGGGCGCGGTACCTCGCGGACGTCGAGGCGTACGAGTTCCCGACGGTGTAGGACGGGCTCGACGCAGCGACGTGGGCCCGGCACGACCCGTAGGGCTCAGCCCGTCCCGGACCCCGGTGTGGCCGCGGCCTGCCGGGGTCCCGCCGTGCCGTAGGCGCCCTGGACGGCCACCGCCGGGGCCTCCACGTCGATCTCCACGACCGGCTGCTCCACGGCGCCGACCTCCGGCACCGCACCGCTCGGCGTGCCCGTCGCGGCGGCGACCAGCGCGGCCGGGGTGCCACCGCGGCGGCGGATCGCGCCGGGCAGCAGCGGGCGCCCGCCGGTGTGCAGGGCGACGGCGGTCATCGGCGCGGCGAGCAGCAGTAGCCCGGCGCCGAGCACCAGGCCCATGACGGGGTAGCCGGCCTGCGCCGACAGCACACTGCCGGTCAGCGGACCGGCCGACGTGCCCAGCGAGGACGCCGAGCCGACGAGCACCGCCCACCGGCCGCGCGGGTCGAGCGAGGCGGCGAGGCCGATCAAGTACGACAGGACGACCGGGTAGACGGTGTTCCAGGCGATCTCGCCGGTCGCGAAGGCCGCCGGAGTGGTCGCGGACGCGCTCACCGCGATGCAGCCCGCGATGAGCACCGTGCCGGCGCCGACGGGCATCGCCCGCCCGAGCCGCGGCCCGAGCGCGCCGGCCACGAGCACGCCCACCAGGCCCGCACCCAGCGCGACGGCGAAGACGGCCCCGAGAGCGGCGTCGCCCAGGCCGGCCTGCGTCAGCCCGATCCGGCCGCTGACGCCCCACAGGGAGTTCTGCGCCAGCGACCAGCACAGCACCGTGACGGCGAGGACCAGTCCCGAACGGCGGTGGGGGAGCGGGACGGTGGTGTCGTCGGGGCCGGTGCGGCCGTCGAGGCCGTCGGCGCCCTGCCCGGCCGGTGCGCAGGCCGGTGCGCCGGCCGTACCGCCCGGCAGGCGGCCGGTCAGCGGCCACACCGCCAGCGCGGTCAGGGCGATGGCGGCCAGCGGCAGCCCGTGCGCCCGGCCGAGGTGGGGCACCGTCAGGTACACCGCACCGGCCAGCGCGGACACGCTCAGCAGGCCCGCCGTGGAGGCCCGGTGGGGATCCCGTTCGGCGGCGATCCGGGCGGCGGCGACCGTCATCGCGGTCCCCGACCCGAAACCGCCCACGACCGCGCCGGCGACGACGGCCGGGACGGCGGTGGTGAGCGCGGCGGCGCCGTAGCCGAGGACGGCCAGTGCGAGCCCGAAACGGGCCGGTGTCCGGGCACCCAGGCGCTGGACCCGGGAGGCCAGCAGGAAGCCCGCGGTCGCCGAACTCAGCAGCAGCGCGCTGCCGACGGCGCCCGCCTGTGTGGTGGACAGCGGAAGGCTGGTGTCGAGTCTGCCGACGGTGGTGGGCAGCAGATACGGAGGCAGGTACCCGGCCGTGAAAAGGGCGACGAGGGGCCAGGGAATGGAGCGGGGGGCGAACACGGGCGTTCCCGGGGCATGCGAAAGGGACGGTGTGAAGGGAGGGGGCGACGACCCGTCGACCGAGAGGGGCGCGCGGGCAATTTGTATCAAGCGCGGGGTGGCGCGAAACAGGCGACCCGGTGTGATCTAGGTCACATAGTTGTTTGCAGGTTTCAGGACTGGGTAGCAGCGCTCGCTTGCGTCGGCGGACCGGGCCGGTCCCGGCCGCGACCGGCCCGCGGATTCCTGTTGCGCGCGGTCGACTCATTGACGCCGCGCATTCACTTACCTAGCCTTCATTCGCATACATGGACGAAGGAAAGGTGCCCCTGTGACCGCCGACCTCACCATCACGGCCGTTCACCTCACGCCGATCCTCGTCGCGGACCCGCCGCTGCTCAACACCCAGGGCGTGCACCAGCCGTACACCCCCCGGCTGATCGTCGAGGTCGAGACCGCCGACGGGACCCGGGGCGTCGGCGAGACCTACGGCGACACCAAGTACCTGGAACTCGCCCGCCCGTTGGCCGACCGGCTGGTGGGACGCCGGGTCAGCGACCTGAACGGTCTGTTCGCCCTCGCCGACGAGGTCGCCGTCGACTCCTCCCGGGTCTCCGGACAGGTCGACGTCGGCGGGCTGCGCGGTGTCCAGACCGCCGACAAGCTGCGCCTGTCCGTCCTCTCCGGCTTCGAGGTCGCCTGCTTCGACGCCCTCGGCAAGGCGCTCGGCCTGCCCGTGCACACGCTGCTCGGCGGCAAGGTCCGCGACGCCGTCGAGTACAGCGCGTACCTCTTCTACAAGTGGGGCGGCCACCCCGAGGGCGTGGCGGCCGAGAAGGACGACTGGGGCGCCGCCCTCGACCCGGCCGGCGTCGTCGAGCAGGCCCGCGCCTTCACCGAGCGGTACGGCTTCACCTCCTTCAAGCTCAAGGGCGGCGTCTTCCCGCCCGAGGAGGAGATCGCCGCCGTCAGGGCCCTCGCCGCCGCCTTCCCCGGACACCCGCTGCGCCTGGACCCCAACGGCGCCTGGTCCGTGGAGACCTCGCTGAAGGTCGCCGGGGAACTCGGGGACGTCCTGGAGTACCTGGAGGACCCCGCGCTCGGCACCCCGGCGATGGCCGAGGTCGCCGCGCGGACCGGGGTGCCGCTCGCGACCAACATGTGCGTGACGACGTTCGCGGAGATACCGGAGGCGTTCGCCAAGGGCGCCGTCCAGGTCGTGCTCTCCGACCACCACTACTGGGGCGGGCTGCACAACACCCGGCAACTCGCCGCCGTCTGCCGCACCTTCGGCGTCGGTGTCTCCATGCACTCCAACACCCACCTCGGCATCAGTCTCGCCGCCATGACCCACGTGGCGGCCACCGTCCCGAACCTCCACCACGCCTGCGACTCCCACTACCCCTGGCAGTCCGAGGACGTGCTGACCGAACGCCTCACCTTCGACGGCGGCCGCGTCACCGTCTCCGACG
Organism: Streptomyces coelicoflavus; assembly: GCF_003112555.1. Classification (GTDB taxonomy): domain Bacteria; phylum Actinomycetota; class Actinomycetes; order Streptomycetales; family Streptomycetaceae; genus Streptomyces; species Streptomyces coelicoflavus. The sequence continues at coordinate 481,362 of NZ_BEWB01000002.1, forward strand.
CCCCCGGCCTCGGCGTGGAACTCGACCGCGACCGGCTGGCGTTCCTCCACCGCCGCTGGCTCGACGACGACGGCACGCTCCGCGACCGCGACGACGCGGCCGCGATGCGGGTCGCCGACCCCGCGTGGGTCACCCCGTCCGTGCCGCGTTGGTGACGGGCGGTCCCGCTTCCTGCGCCCGGTTGTCGGTGGGGTGGTGCACACTGGCCTGATCCGCACCATGCCAGGGAGCGCACCGTGACAGCCTCCACCGTGTCCACAGTGTCCACCGAGCCGTCCACCGCGTCCGCGTCCACCGTGTCCGCGTCCGTCGCGTCCGTGCCCGCCGCGTCCGCGCCGACGGCGTCCGACGTGCCCGCCATGCCCGTAGTGCCGGCCGACGAGCGGACGACACACCGCCACGCCCAGGGTGAGGGAGCGCACCGGCGGCCCGAGGTCGATCCGCTCGCCGCCCTGCGCGCCCCGCAGGATCCGCCCTGGGACGTGTACCTGACGGGCACCGTCTTCCTCGACGTCGTCTTCACCGGACTCGACTCCGCCCCGGTGCGCGGCACCGAGTCCTGGGCCCGCGGGATGGGGTCGAGCCCGGGCGGCATCGCCAACATGGCGACCGCGCTGGCCCGCCTCGGCCTGCGCACCTCGCTGGCCGCCGCCTTCGGCGACGACCACTACGGCGACTACTGCTGGGACGCGCTCGCCCAGGGCGAGGGCATCGACCTTTCCCCGTCCCGCACCGTGCCCGGCTGGCACTCGCCGGTGACGGTCTCGATGGCGTACGAGGGGGAGCGCACGATGGTCTCCCACGGGCACGAGCCGCCGCCGGAGGAACCGTCCCCCGACTGCCCGCCCCGCGCCCGTGCCGCCGTCGCCTCCCTCACGCCCGGCGTCCGCGCCCCCTGGATCGCCCAGGCCGCCGCCCGCGGCACCCGTGTCTTCGCCGACGTCGGCTGGGACGACACCGGCGCGTGGGACCTGGCCGCGCTGCCCGACCTCGCGCACTGCGAGGCGTTCCTGCCGAACGCGGAGGAGGCCATGCGCTACACCGGCGCCACCTGCCCGCGCGCCGCCGCACACGCCCTGACCGAGCACGTGCCGCTCGCGGTGGTCACCCTCGGCGCGGACGGCGCCTATGCGGTGGACCGGCGCACGGGGGAGAGCGCCGAGGTCCCGGCGATCGAGGTGGAGGCCCTGGACCCGACCGGCGCGGGGGACGTCTTCGTGGCCGGTTTCGTCACCGGCACCCTGGCCGGCTGGCCGCTGGCCGACCGCCTGGCCTTCGCCGGCCTGACTGCGGCCCTCTCGGTCCAGGAATTCGGCGGCTCCCTGTCGGCCCCCGGCTGGTGCGAGATCGCCACCTGGTGGCGCAAGGTCCGGTCGCTCCAGGACCAGGACCCGGCGGCCCTCAGCCGCTACGCCTTCCTGGCCGGCCTGGTCCCCGACGTCCCGCCCGGCTCCTGGCCCCTGCGCCGCGCGGTCCCGACCATCGGCTTCCGCCCCCCGACACCCTGACCGCCACGGCTGTCCGCGAGCGTCAGAACCCGAGCCGCCGCAGCTGCTTCGGGTCGCGCTGCCAGTCCTTCGCGACCTTCACGTGCAGGTCCAGGAAGACCGGCGTGCCCAGTAGCGCCTCGATCTGCTTGCGGGACTTGATGCCGACGTCCTTCAGGCGCTTGCCCTTGGGGCCGATGATGATGCCCTTCTGGCTGGGGCGCTCGATGTAGACGTTGGCGTGGATGTCGAGGAGCGGCTTGTCGGCGGGGCGGTCCTCGCGCGGGAGCATCTCCTCGACGACCACCGCGATGGAGTGCGGCAGCTCGTCCCGTACGCCCTCCAGCGCGGCCTCGCGGATCAGCTCCGCGACCATGACCTGCTCCGGCTCGTCGGTCAGGTCGCCCTCCGGGTAGAGCGCGGGGCCCTCGGGCAGCAGCGGGGTGAGGAGGTCGGCGAGCAGGCCCACCTGCTGGTTGGCCGTGGCGGACACCGGGACGATCTCCGCCCAGGTGATCCCCAGCTCCTTGCCCAGCTGGTCGATCGCGATCAGTTGCTCGGCCAGGGTCTTGGAGTCCACCAGGTCGGTCTTGGTGACGATCGCGACCTTCGGGGTCTTCTTGATCCCCGCCAGCTCCTTCGCGATGAAGCGGTCACCGGGGCCCAGCTTCTCGTTCGCCGGCAGGCAGAAGCCGATGACGTCCACCTCGGCCCACGTGGTGCGCACCACGTCGTTGAGGCGCTCGCCGAGCAGCGTGCGCGGCTTGTGCAGCCCCGGGGTGTCCACCAGGATCAGCTGCGCGTCCTCGCGGTGCACGATGCCCCGCACGGTGTGCCGCGTGGTCTGCGGGCGGTTGGACGTGATCGCCACCTTCTGCCCGACCAGAGCGTTCGTGAGGGTGGACTTGCCCGCGTTGGGGCGGCCCACGAAGCAGGCGAAGCCGGCCCGGTGAACAGCCTCGGCCGGTTCTTCGGATGACTGGGTACGAACGCTCATGGCGCCCATTGTCCCTGATCCCCGAAGCCCCGCCGTACCACGGTCGTCCGCCGGGCCCGCGAGCTTCAGCCCGCGCTGACCGTCTCCCGCACCGACCCGTCCGGCGAAGCCACCAGCACCGGCGTCTGAGCCCCGCCCAGGTCCCGTACCGCCGCCCGGTCCTCCTCCGACGCCGACTCCGCCTCCGTCACCACGGCCGCGGCCTCCAGGGACTTCGCACCGGACGCCACCGCCATCGCCACCGCCGTGCGCAGGGCGCTGAGACGGAGGGAGTCCAGGGCGACCGTGCCGGCGACGTAGGTGCGGCCGGTCTCGTCGCGTACGGCGGCGCCCTCGGGAACGCCGTTGCGGGCGCGGGCGGAGCGGGCCAGGGTGACGATCTTGCGGTCCTCGGGGTCGAGGCCGGGAGTCTCGGTGGTCATGGGGTGAGCATACGGAGCCCCGCCGGGCGCCGGCCTGCGCGCCCCGGCACCGGTCCGCCCCCGCCCGGGCACCGGCCCGCTCTCACCCCGCCACCGGCCCGCTCTCTTCCCCCGCCACCGGTCCGCTTTCCCCCCGCCACCGGTCCGCTTTCACCCCGCCACCGGGTACATCGCCCCGCGCCGCCCCTCCGGCGAGGCCAGCCACTCCAGCTTCGCCGCCGTGTTCGCCTCGTCCAGCGGCGTGTGCAGCACGATGGTCAGATCGGGGCGGGCCGGGACCTGGAGGGCCGTCGACTCCAGGCTGAGCAGGCCGACCAGCGGGTGGTCCAGCTCCTTGCGGATCTGCCCGGCGTCCTCGATGCCCCGCTCCTCCCACAGCGCGGCGAACTCGGCACTGGCGTCCTTCAGGTCCGCCAGCACCTGCTGGAAGCCCTCGTCGTCCGGGTTGGCCGCGCAGGTGGCGCGGAACTGGGCGACGACGGTGCGCGCGTTGTGCTCCCAGTTGCGGGCGCGCGAGCGGTAGAGGGGGTCGGTGAAGAAGTCGAGGATGCAGTTCCACGTCGTCTCCGGCCGCATGCCCAGCACCATCGCCGCCGCGTCGTTGTACAGCACGCAGTTGTAGTACCGGTCCATGATGTGCGCCGGATACGGCATCCACGCGTCGATCAGCCGCCGCAGCCCCTCGCACATGTCCCGCTTGGCCGGCTCCACCTCGGCGGCGGGCGGGTTCAGTCCGGCCAGCACGTACAGGTGGCGGCGCTCGGCGTTGCTGAGCCGCAGCACCCGGCCCACCGAGTCCAGCACCTGGGGCGAGACGGAGATGTCGCGGCCCTGCTCCAGCCACTGGTACCAGGACGCGCCCACCCCGGCGAGCACGGCCACCTCCTCGCGGCGCAGCCCCGGCGTGCGGCGCCGCGCCCCGCCGTCCGGCAGACCGACCTCGGCCGGGGACACCCGCGCCCGGCGGCTCATCAGGAACTCCCGCAGCTCACTGCGGCGCCGGTCCCGGCCCGCGGTCCCGGTCCTCGTGATCACGTCCGGCACGTACGCACTCCCCCCGTAGCCAACCCAGCAGTGCCTGGTGGTGGCACCACCAGAACAATCGGCGTCTCCCCACAACTATTCCGGGGGCCCGAGGCTCATGTCCATGGCGATCGACACCACCCCGACTTCCACCCCGGCCCCCGCGGCCGGACAGCAGGCCGCTCCCCGGCTCTCCGCCCGCGACCGGCTCGTCCTGTTCGTGCTCTGCGCGGCCCAGTTCATGGTCGCGCTCGACTTCTCCGTCCTGAACGTCGCCCTGCCCGTGCTCGGCGCGGACCTCGGCATGAGCACCTCCGCCCTCCAGTGGGCGGTCACCGCGTTCGCGCTGCCGTCCGGCGGGTTCCTGCTGCTCTTCGGCCGCATGGGCGACCTCTACGGCCGCCGGCGGCTCTTCCTCGCCGGGCTCGCGCTCTTCGGCGCCGCCTCCCTGCTGGCCACCCTCGCCTGGGACCCGGCCTCGTTCCTCGCCGGGCGCGCCCTCCAGGGCCTCGGCGCCGCGGCCATCGTCCCGACCGGCATGTCCCTGCTGACGACGACCTTCCCGGAGGGCCCCGCCCGCGACCGCGCCCTCGGCATCTCCGGCACCCTGCTCTCGCTGGGCTTCACCGTCGGCATGGTGGCCGGCGGCGTCCTGACCGACCTGCTGGGCTGGCGCTCCACGATGGGCCTGCTCGCCCTGTTCGCCCTGATCGTGCTGCCCCTCGCGCCCCGCCTGCTGCCCGAGTCGCGGACCCCGGAGCGGCCCCGTCTCGACGTCCCCGGCGCGGTCACCGTCACCGGCGGCCTGCTCTCCCTGATCTACGCCCTCACCACGGCCGCCGAGCACGGTTTCGGCCGCGCCGACGTGCTCGTGACCCTCGCCGCGGGCCTGCTGCTCCTGGCCGCCTTCGTGGCCGTCGAGTCGCGCAGCGCGGCGCCCCTGGTGTCCCTGCCGATGCTGCGCCGCCGCACGGTGGCGTGGGGCAATCTGGGCGGCCTGGTCACCTTCTCGATGATGTCGACGGTGGTCTTCGTCCTCACCCTGTACCTCCAGGAGGTCCTGCACCTGAGCGCCTTCGAGACCGGTCTGGTCTTCGGGGTGCAGGGCGTGCTGTCGGTGGTGGCCGGCTCCCTCGCGCCCCGCGTCATCGGCCGCTTCGGCGCCCGCCGCACCCTGGTCGGCGCGCTCGCCGGACAGGGCGCCATCGGCCTGTCCCTGCCGGCCCTGGGCGAGGGCGGCTGGTCGGTGGTGCTCGCCACCGCCGCCGTGTCCCTGGCCAGCATGTGCCACCTGGGCGCGATCATCTCCTACGGCCTGACCGTCACCTCCGGCGTCCCCGACGAGGAGCAGGGCCTGGCGACCGGCCTGGTCACCTCCACCCAGCAGGTCGGCATCACCGTCGGGATCCCGCTGCTCGGCGTGCTGGCCACCACCGCGACCGACCTGCGGTCCGGCGTCCACACGGTGCTGGTCCTGGACGCGGCGATCGTGCTGGCGGCGGCCGTACTGGTCGCGGTGGGGCTGCGCGTCAACCGCCCGGCGGGCTCAGGGGCGGTCGAGGCGGAGCCGGTCGGCGCGCGGTAGGCCGGCGACGACCAGGTCGTACGAGTCCTCGACGAGCTCCCGGACGACACGGTCCGGGAGCCGTCCCGCGTCCGGTCCGCCGGCCACCGTCACCGTGTTCCAGTGCCGCTTGTTCATGTGCCAGCCCGGGACGATCAGGCCCGGGTGCTCGCGGCGCAGCCGGAGCGCGTCGTCCGGGTCGCACTTGAGGTTGACGGTGAGCGGGCGCCCGTCCAGCGACGTGAGCGCGAACATCTTCCCCAGCACCTTGAAGACCGAGGTCTCCGGGTTGAAGGGGAAGTCCTCCACCGCCGCGTTGAAGGACAGGCAGAAGTCGCGCAGTTCCCCGGGGGTCATTCGGACACGGCCTCCTCGGCCGAAGCCGGCTTCGCCTCGGCGACCGGCTCCACCAGCACCGTCACGATCTTGTTCCGGCGGCCCGCCGCGGCCTCGGCCGTCAGCCGCAGCTCGCGGCCGTCGGGCAGCTCCACGATCGAGGACGCCCCGGCGATCGGGACCCGGCCCAGCGCCTTCGCCAGCAGGCCGCCTACCGTCTCCACGTCCTCGTCGTCGTACTCGTCCAGGCCGTACAGCTCGCCCAGGTCGGTGATGTCCAGGCGGGCGGTGACCCGGAAGCGGTCCTCGCCCAGCTCCTCCACCGGCGGCAGCTCCCGGTCGTACTCGTCGGTGATCTCGCCGACGATCTCCTCGAGGATGTCCTCGATGGTGACGATGCCGGCCGTGCCGCCGTACTCGTCGATGACGACGGCGACGTGGTTGCGTTCCTTCTGCATCTCGCGCAGCAGGTCGCCGGCGTTCTTGGTGTCCGGCACGAAGGACGCCGGGCGCATCGCCGTGGAGACCAGGTCGCTCTCCGCGTCCCGGCTGATGTGGGTCCTGCGGACCAGGTCCTTCAGGTACACGATGCCGACGATGTCGTCCTCGCTGTCGCCGGTCACCGGTATCCGGGAGAAACCGGAGCGCAGGGCGAGGGTGAGGGCCTGCCGGATGGTCTTGTAGCGCTCGATGACGACGAGGTCGGTGCGCGGCACCATGACCTCCCGCACGAGCGTGTCGCCCAGCTCGAACACCGAGTGCACCATGCGGCGCTCCTCGGCCTCGATCAGCGACTCCGCCTCGGCGTAGTCCACCAGCGCCCGCAGCTCCGCCTCCGAGGCGAAGGGGCCCCGGCGGAAGCCCTTGCCGGGGGTGAGCGCGTTGCCGATGAGGATCAGCAGCGAGGGGATCGGGCCCATGATCCGGGCCAGCGGCAGCAGCACGTACGCCGCGGCGGTCGCCGTGTTCAGCGGGTGCTGGCGCCCGATGGTGCGCGGCGAGACCCCGACGGCGACGTAGGAGAGCAGCACCATCACCGCGATGGCGATGATCAGCGCCTCGCCGGTGCCGTCGAACTGTCTCAGGCAGGCGTACGTGACCAGCGCGGCGGCCGCCATCTCGCAGGCGACGCGGACCAGCAGCGCCACGTTGAGGTAGCGCGTCGGGTCGGCGGCGACCTGGGCGAGCTTCTCGCCGCCCCGGCGCCCGGACCGTACCGCCTCCTCGGCGCGGAAGCTGGAGACCCTCGCGAGCCCCGCCTCCGCGCACGCGGCCAGCCAGGCGACCACCACCAGGGCGACGGCACCGGCGACGAGCGGGAGGCTCATGAGACCGTCGGGGCCGGGGACGGGCCGGTCAGGCCCTTCTCCGCACGCCAGCCGTCCACGATCGCGGCCTGGAGACCGAACATCTCGGCCTTCTCGTCGGGCTCCTCGTGGTCGTACCCGAGCAGGTGCAGCACCCCGTGGACGGTCAGGAGCCGGAGCTCCTCGTCCATGGAGTGCTCCGTCGGCGCCTCGGCGCCCTGCCTGGCGGCGACCTCCGGGCAGAGCACGATGTCGCCGAGCAGCCCCTGCGGCGCCTCCTCCTCGTCCTTGGACGGCGGACGCAGCTCGTCCATCGGGAAGGACATCACGTCGGTGGGACCCGGCAGGTCCATCCACTGGATGTGCAGCTGCTCCATGGCGTCGGCGTCCACGACGATCACCGAGAGCTCGGAGAGCGGGTGGATGCGCATCCGCGCGAGTGCGTAGCGGGCGATGTCGAGGATCGCCTGCTCGTCGACCTCGGTTCCGGACTCGTTGTTGACGTCGATCGACATGGTCGTGCTGGTCTACTTCCCCTTGGTCTTGGCACCGTGTCTGGGTGTCCGGCCGCCGTTGTGGCCGCCGTTCTCGGTGCCGTTCCTGCTGTCGTACTGCTCGTAGGCGTCGACGATACGGCCCACCAGCTTGTGCCGGACGACGTCCTGCGACGTGAGCCGGGAGAAGTGGACGTCCTCGACGCCGTCCAGGATGTCCTGCACCTGCCGCAGGCCCGACTTCGTGCCGCCCGGCAGGTCGACCTGGGTCACGTCACCCGTGATGACGATCTTCGAGTCGAAGCCGAGCCGGGTCAGGAACATCTTCATCTGCTCGGGGCTGGTGTTCTGCGCCTCGTCCAGGATGATGAACGCGTCGTTCAGCGTGCGGCCGCGCATGTACGCCAGCGGCGCGACCTCGATCGTCCCCGCCGCCATCAGCCGCGGGATCGAGTCCGGGTCGAGCATGTCGTGCAGCGCGTCGTACAGCGGGCGCAGATACGGGTCGATCTTCTCGTAGAGCGTGCCCGGCAGGAAGCCGAGCCGCTCACCGGCCTCGACCGCCGGGCGGGTCAGGATGATGCGGTTGACCTGCTTGGACTGGAGGGCCTGCACCGCCTTGGCCATCGCCAGGTAGGTCTTGCCGGTGCCCGCGGGGCCGATGCCGAAGACGATGGTGTGCTTGTCGATCGCGTCGACGTAGCGCTTCTGGTTCAGCGTCTTGGGACGGATCGTGCGGCCGCGCGAGGACAGGATGTTCTGCGTGAGCACCTCGGCCGGGGTCTCCCGGCCGTCGCTCTCCCCGTTCTCGCTCGCCTTGAGCATGGCGATCGAGCGTTCCACTGCGTCCTCCGTCATCGGCTGCCCCGTGCGCAGCACCAGCATCATCTCGTCGAACACGCGCTGTACGAGGGCGACCTCATGGGTGTCGCCGACGGCGCTGATCTCATTGCCCCGGACATGGATGTCGGCCGCCGGGAAGGCCTTCTCGATCACGCGCAGGAGGGAGTCTCCGGAGCCCAGTACGGTCACCATCGGGTGCTGGGCGGGGACGGTGAACTGCGCTCTCGCCTGCCCCTGCGCGGGGCTGTGGGCTGAGGGTGTCTGAGTCATGGGCCGGCGCTCTAGGCCTGCTCGTCCTCCTCTGCGGCGTGCGCCGCGTGACGGGTGTGTCTGCTGCCTCCAGCGTACGACTCCCCGTCCACAGCACCGAGTCGTTTATCCGACCGGTATCCGCACCGTCGCCCGGCGCTCACCGTCCGTGGCGCACCAGGTCCCGGAACCAGCCGTACGACGCCTTGGGCGTGCGCTCCAGCGTCGTGAAGTCCACGTGCACGAGACCGAACCGGCGGGCGTACCCCTCGGCCCACTCGAAGTTGTCCAGGAGCGACCACACGAAGTAGCCGCGCACGTCCACGCCCGCCTCCATCGCCCGGTGCAGGGCGCGCACGTGCCCGTCGAGGTAGGCGATGCGGTCCCGGTCGTCGAGGCCCTCGTAGGAGCAGCCGTTCTCCGTGATCACGACCGGCGGGAGACGGTCGCCGTAGCGGTCGCGGAAGCCGGTGAGCAGTTCCGTCAGCCCCTCCGGGACGACCGGCCAGCCGAAGTCCGTCAGCGGCCGGCCCTCGATCTCGCGCACCGAGAAGGGCAGTTCGGCCGGGAGCGTCACCCCACCGAACTCGATCTCGGCACCCTGCGGGGCGCCCACCCGCGTCGGCGCGTAGTAGTTCACGCCGTACCAGTCCAGCGGCTCGCCGATGATCTCCAGGTCGGCCGCCACCTCGCCGGGGGAGCCGGGCATCAGCTCGCCGACGCCCTCCGGGTACCGCCCGGTGAGCACCGGGTCGGCGAACATCCGGTTCAGCAGCAGGTCGTAGAACTCCGCCGCCTCCCGGTCCGCCGGGTCGCCCGAGGCGGGCCAGGTCGGGCCGTGCGAGTTGGCGATGCCGACGTCCGTGGCGCCGGCCGCGCGCAGGGCCCGTACCGCCAGACCGTGCGCGAGCAGTTGGTGGTGGGCGGCCGGCAGCGCGTCGAACAAAAGCTTCCGGCCGGGGGCGTGGACGCCCAGGGCGTGGCCGAGCAGGGTGTGCTCGGCGGGCTCGTTCAGGGTGATCCACTTGCCGACCCGGTCGCCGAGGCGCCCCGCGACGACCGACACGTACTCGGCGAACCGGGCCGCCGTGTCCCGCTCCAGCCAGTCCAGGCCCGCGGGCAGGTCCCAGTGGAAGAGGGTCGGCACCGGCCGTACGCCCGCCGCGCACACCTCGTCCACCAGGCGGTCGTAGAAGTCGAGGCCGCCGGGGGAGTCCACCCGGGGCCAGGAGACGGAGAAGCGGTACGCGTCCACGCCGAGGTCCGCGAGCAGGGCGACGTCCTCGCGGTAGCGGTGGTAGTGGTCGCAGGCCACGTCGGCCGTCGAGCCGTCCTTCACCCGCCCGGGTCCGGCGGTGAAGGCGTCCCACACGGACGGCCCCCGCAGCCCGGCCGCGCCCTCGATCTGGTGGGCGGACGTGGACACGCCCCACAGGAAGCCGTCCGGGAACCGCGGCATCGGCCGCGCCGGCATCGCGTCGTCAGTCGCCATGCGCGGATCATCCGTACCCGCGGTAAGGGAAGTCAACGCCCGTGCGTCCGACCGTCGTTACGCGCCCTCCTTCAGCACCCGCGAGATCAGCGTCCGCTGCTCGTCCGTCAGCCGGGGATCGGCGGCGTACACCGTGTTCCCGTCCACGGTGAGCTGGTAGCTGAACCCGTCCGGCACCCCGACCGGCGGGGTGGTCCGGCCGTCGGCGACCGCCCGCTCGGCCAGGGCGTGCCACTCGCCCGCGTCGGGGCGTCCCGCCGTGTCGACCTCCGCGTGGCGTTCGATGCCCGCGAAGCCTCCTGTGCGCCTCACCTGAATCCGCATGGACCCGTGTCTAGTACGGAACTACGGCGTCCGCACCCCGACCTGCTCCCAGGCCTTGCGCACCGCGTCCAGCTCGTCCGCGTCGCCGTAGCGCTCCCGGGCGGCCTTCAGCGTCAGCGTCGCGAAGTCCGCGAACGAGGCGTCCTGGGCCAGCTCGCCGCCGGTCAGCACGTCGTACCAGAGCTGCCCGGCCCGCTCCCAGGCGTGCCCGCCGAGCGCGGTGGCCAGGAGGTAGAAGGCGTGGTTGGGGATGCCGGAGTTGATGTGCACGCCGCCGTTGTCACGGCCGGTGCGCACGTAGTCGTCCATCGTCGCGGGCTGCGGGTCCTTCCCGAGCACGTCGTCGTCGTACGCCGTGCCCGGCGCCTTCATGGAGCGCAGCGCCTCGCCGGTCACGCGCGGGGCGAGCAGCCCGGCGCCGATCAGCCAGTCGGCCTCGGCGGCGGTCTGGCCGAGCGAGTACTGCTTGATGAGGGAGCCGAAGACGTCGGACACCGACTCGTTGAGGGCGCCGGGCTGCCCGTAGTAGGTCAGGTTGGCGGTGTGCTGGGTGACGCCGTGGGTCAGCTCGTGGCCGATCACGTCCAGTGCGACGGTGAAGTCGACGAAGATCTCGCCGTCCCCGTCGCCGAAGACCATCTGCTCGCCGTTCCAGAACGCGTTGTTGTACTCGCGGTCGTAGTGCACCGTCGCGTCCAGCGGCAGCCCCGCACCGTCGATGGAGTTGCGCCGGTAGACCTTGAGGTAGTGCTCGAAGGTGGCGCCGAGGCCCGCGTAGGCCCGGTTCACGGTGGCGTCCTGGCCGGGTTCGTCGCCCTCGCCGCGCACCTCGCGGCCCGGCAGGTCGGTGCCGTGCCGGGCGTCGTAGATCGTGCGCTGCGGCTGCTCGGGCTCGGCGCCGGCGCGCGGGGCGACGGAGGGGGCGCCGATGACCGTGGTCAGACCGCGGCGGGTGCGTTCCAGGGCGTCGCGCTGGAGGGTGCGCCGGGCGGGTCCGGCCAGCACGGGGTCCGCGTGCTGGGCGAGCCGGTCGAGGACGTGGGGCGGCACGATGGTGCAGAAGACGGGCTGGAAGCCCCCGTATGCAGTCATGTCCGGCACTTTCGCACTGTGTGACCGCGCTGTCACCATCCGCGACCACGATTGGTGCACAGCGGCGCCAAGGCGGCTCCGCGATCCGGTGAAGAGTGGTATACGGCACTTTTTGTCCCGGTTCCCTCCCCGGTCCCGCATACTGATACGGACCCGCGTGACCCGCGTGACTCGGCTAAGGTGCTGGGCATCATGCGATTCGGGCTGCTTCTCCTTAGCTGCCGCGGCGAGGGCCTGTAGAGGCCGACTCCCTCCCCGCGGAGCTTGGTGGTGCCGTCGGCCGTCCTTCCGGACACGCGGACGTCACACGCTGAGGTCGGTGACACCGCCGTCACCCGCTGACACCGCGGACATCACGAGGAGCCCACGCCATCATGGCCAACCGCCAGCAGCCCAGCCCCATGCCGACCGCCAAGTACCGCGGCTACGAGCAGGTCGACATCGCCGACCGCACCTGGCCGGACCAGCGGATCACCGCCGCCCCCCGCTGGCTCTCCACCGACCTGCGCGACGGCAACCAGGCCCTGATCGACCCCATGTCGCCGGTCCGCAAGCGCGCCATGTTCGACCTGCTGGTCAAGATGGGCTACAAGGAGATCGAGGTCGGCTTCCCGGCCTCCGGCCAGACCGACTTCGACTTCGTACGCTCGATCATCGAGGACCCGGACGCCATCCCGGACGACGTCACCATCTCCGTACTGACCCAGGCCCGCGAGGACCTGATCGAGCGCACGGTGGAGTCCCTGAAGGGCGCCAAGAAGGCCACCGTCCACCTGTACAACGCGACCGCCCCCGTCTTCCGGCGGGTCGTCTTCCGCGGCTCGCGCGACGACATCAAGCAGATCGCGGTCGACGGCACCCGCCTGGTCATGGAGTACGCGGAGAAACTGCTGGGCCCGGAGACGGAGTTCGGCTACCAGTACAGCCCCGAGATCTTCACCGACACCGAGCTGGACTTCGCCCTGGAGGTCTGCGAGGCGGTGATGGACACCTACCAGCCCGGTCCCGGCCGCGAGATCATCCTCAACCTGCCCGCCACGGTGGAGCGTTCCACGCCGTCCACGCACGCCGACCGCTTCGAGTGGATGGGCCGCAACCTGTCCCGCCGCGAGCACGTCTGCCTGTCCGTCCACCCGCACAACGACCGCGGTACGGCCGTCGCGGCCGCCGAGCTGGCGCTGATGGCCGGCGCCGACCGCATCGAGGGCTGCCTGTTCGGCCAGGGCGAGCGCACCGGCAACGTCGACCTGGTCACCCTGGGCATGAACCTGTTCTCCCAGGGCGTCGACCCGCAGATCGACTTCTCCGACATCGACGAGATCCGTCGCACGTGGGAGTACTGCAACCAGATGGAGGTCCACCCGCGCCACCCGTACGTGGGCGACCTGGTCTACACGTCCTTCTCCGGCTCCCACCAGGACGCCATCAAGAAGGGCTTCGACGCCATGGAGGCCGACGCGGCCGCGAAGGGCGTCACCGTCGACGACATCGAGTGGGCCGTCCCGTACCTGCCGATCGACCCCAAGGACGTCGGCCGCTCCTACGAGGCGGTCATCCGGGTCAACTCGCAGTCCGGCAAGGGCGGCATCGCCTACGTCCTGAAGAACGACCACAGCCTGGACCTGCCGCGCCGGATGCAGATCGAGTTCTCGAAGCTGATCCAGGCCAAGACGGACGCCGAGGGCGGCGAGATCACCCCGACCGCCATCTGGGACGTCTTCCAGGACGAGTACCTGCCCAACCCGGACAACCCGTGGGGCCGCATCCAGGTCGCCAACGGCCAGACCACGACCGACCGCGACGGCGTCGACACCCTCACCGTCGACGCCACGGTCGACGGCGCGGAGACCACCCTGGTCGGCACCGGCAACGGCCCGATCTCGGCGTTCTTCCACGCGCTGCAGGGCGTCGGCATCGACGTACGGCTGCTGGACTACCAGGAGCACACGATGAGCGAGGGCGCCTCCGCGCAGGCCGCCTCCTACATCGAGTGCGCCATCGGCGACAAGGTGCTGTGGGGCATCGGAATCGACGCGAACACCACACGCGCCTCGCTGAAGGCCGTCGTCTCCGCCGTCAACCGCGCGACGCGCTGACCAGCCGAATCGGTGGTTTGAGGCCCCGCTCGCCGCAAAACGGCGGGCGGGGCCCCGTCATATACCGGCCATATATCTGTGATGGTCACGGAAAGGTCTCTTCCTGGGTACTGACTCCACGTCGGTGATGTGGCTAACATCACGCCAGCGCGACGATGCTGTCGCGCCGTTATGGAGGTGCGACGTGCTGCCTGGACGGGGACGAACCAGCCGAGCTGCCCGGCTGCCACGCATCCTGGGCACCCGCACCGCGTGGACACCCGTCGGCGACGGCGAGTTCTTCTGCCCCGGCTGCGGCGGCGACCGCAACTACACCCGGCTCACCGGCCACCGCCGCTTCACCGTGCTCGGCGTGCCCGTGCTGCCCCGCGGCGAGTCCGCGCCCGCCGTCGAGTGCGCGGCCTGCCGCAGCCACTACGGCACCGACGCCCTGGACCACCCCACCACCACCCGCTTCTCCGCGATGCTCCGCGACGCCGTCCACACCGTCGCCCTCGCGGTCCTGACCGCGGGGGGCACCTGCGCCCGCACCTCGCTGGAGACCGCCGCCGTCGCGGTGCGCGCGGCCGGCTTCGAGGACTGCACCGAGGACCAGCTGAACGCGCTCGTCGAGGCGCTGGAGGCGGACACCGGCCGGGTCCGCGGCGAACCGTGCGTGCCGGGCCTGGCGATAGAACTGCACGAGGCGCTGGACCCGCTGGCCCCGCACCTCGCCGCCGTCGGCCGCGAGTCGATCCTCCTCCAGGGCGCCCGCATCGCCCTGGCCGACGGCCCCTACACCCCCGCCGAGCGCGACGCCCTGGCCACCGTGGGCGCGGCCCTGACCCTCTGCTCCGACGACGTCACCCGCCTCCTGGACTCGGCGGGGACGCCGTCCTGACACGCTGCCGAGGCGGCACCGGGGCGCGTCACAGCACGAGGCACATCACCTCGCGGTCCTCACCCGGTCCGAAGTAGTCCCGGCGCAGTCCCCCGTCGGGCGGCTCCGGACGGAAACCCAGGGAACGGTAGAACAGGATCGCGGAGTCGTTCGCGGGCCCCACGGTCAGCCGGACCCGTTCGGTCCCGCAGCGGCGCAGCCGTCCGAGGACCTCCTGCATCAGTTCCCGGCCCAGCCCCTGCCTGCGCCGGTCCTCGGCCACGCACAGACCGAGTATCCAGCTGTCTCGGTGGAACGCCGCGGTAGCGGCCAGGACGTAGCCGCGCAGCCGGCCGTCACCGTCGTCGAGGACGAGGAGATGACCGGCGGGACCGGCGTACAGGTCGTGGAGCTGCCGCAGCAGGAACGCCGAATAGGCGACCTCCTGGAAGGCCTCCTCGTCGAGCCGCTGAAGTTCGGACAGGTCGGACTCCCGTGCCGGCCGCAGTAGCGGAGGCGGTGGTTCCGGTAGAGGTGTCGGCTGGGTGAGGCACTTCTCGTGGTCCAGGGCGCGCGCAAGCGGTTCGGCGGTCATGCCACCCCCCAGTCGGGACGTGAGACGTCAATACGGAAGCCGTGGCTGCCGTTCATATGAAGGAGGGAATGGGGCGCCAATGGTTGTTTCCGGCCAGAGCGAGCGTCCGATTCGCCTCTAGTTCACGGGCAATCTCAAGCATGACAGGACTGTGCCGGCGTGCGCCTGATATGTGCCCGGGGCACGGAGAACTGACGCTTCCCCGGATGTCGCCGCGCCCCCCCCCGCCGGGCTGACGCGCGAGCAACAGAGCCACTTCCTGGAGTTCGAGAGGGCGCAGACGGCCGTGCCGGGCCTGGCGAATGAACCTGCCCTTGCCGGGTAGGCATCCCTCGCACGAGCTCGATTCCGGCTCAAGGGGGCGTAGTGGGTTCCGCGTTCAGGTCCATAGGGGCATCTGTGGTGCACGGGGCCGGGTTTCGAATCGCCCTCGCTGGCTCCAAGGCCCCTCAGGGAAGTCATCGGTTCATCTTGGGGCGTCCTGAGGTATGACCGTCCCCGTTGTCGCGCCCTCCGAGGACGGCATTCCGTGGCTCGATCCCCAGCCCGGCGGCGTTGGGGCCTTGGTGACCTGGCGCGAGGCGAACGGCGCATTACGTCTGGCCTCGGCGGGCGCGGACCGTACGGTACGCGTCTGGGACCTGCGGTCCGGCACCCCCCTGGGGTCCCCGTTGATCGGCCACACCGCCTGCGTCGGCGCGCTGACCCAGTGGAGGGACGACACAGGAGAGCCTCGTCTCGCGTCGTCAGGCGAGGACCACACGGTCTGGATCTGGGACCCGGCCCGGGGAACAGCCGTCGTTGGACCCCTGACCGGACACAGTGAATGGGTCATGGGACTGACGAACTGGACCGCGCCGGACGGCGGGGCCCGGATCGCCTCGGCCAGTGCGGATCACACCGTCAGGATCTGGGACGCCCGCAGCGGAGACCCGCTGGGGGAGCCGTTGACCGCGAGTTCGGGTGGTCTCTGGGCGGTTGCGGCACTCGTCCTCCCCGACGGCTCCGTGCGGTTGGCGGCCGGCGGCGATGGCGGCGACGTACACCTGTGGAATGCCGAAACCGGCGAACCCACCGGCCGAATCCCTCAGTTGTGTGCTGCGGGCGTCTACGCGCTCAAGGCCTGGCAGACCCCGGACGGCTCGGCCCGGCTCGCGATCGGCGGAATGGACGGCACGGTACAGGTCCTGGACGCCGAGGGGCACTCCGTCTGCGAACCCATGACCGGGCACACGGCCGCCGTACGCTCCTTCGCCGTGTGGGCCGGCAACGACGGCGGGATGCTCCTCGCGTCTGCCGCCGCAGACGGCACTGTTCGTATCTGGAATGCCGAGACCGGCACCGCCGTGGGAGATCCCTCGCCCGGTCATCTCGGTTGGATGCCTGCCGTCGCCGCATGGACCGACGACACCGGAGACTCCTGTCTGGTCACCGCCGGCGACGGAGGGACGATCCGGCTCTGGGATCCCCGGACGGGCCTCGACGTGATGCAGCCGTTGATCGGCCACGTCGCCGGCCAGTGGGCGCTGACCAGTTGGCAGAGCGCCGACGGAACCGTACGACTGGCCTCAGCGGGGGATGACGCGATCATCCGCCTCTGGGACCCCGAGTCGGGCACACCCGCCGGACCGCCTCTGACAGGGCACACCGCCGGAATCTGGGCGCTCACGAGTTGGACACGCGCGGATGGGCGATCCCGGCTCGCCTCGGCCGGTGACGACGGAACCGTCCGGGTCTGGGACCCCGACACGGGAGCCGCGTTGTACGAACCGCTGCCGGGACAAGCGGCCTGGCTACCGGCCCTTGCCTCGTGGCAGGGGGCGAACGGTGCATGGTGCCTGGCCTCGGGCGGAACCGACGGCGTCGTACGTCTCTGGGATCCGGAGACAGGAGCGCTCGTCCGGGAATGGGCGTCAGGCTCACCGTGGGTGTTGGCTCTGGCGGCGTGGAAGAGTGCCGACGGATCGCAACGACTGGCTTCGGCCGGGGACGACGGCCACATAAGGATCTGGGACCCGGAGACGGGCGATGCGGTGGGCGCGGAGATAGCCGGTCATACCGCATGGGCGCGAGCACTGGCCGTATGGACCACAGGCCAAGGACTGCCCGCACTCGCTTCGGCGGGCTTCGACGCTGTCGTCCGGACTTGGGATCCAGAGACGGGCGCCGCGCTGGGCGACCCGCTCTCAGGGCACACCGCACGTATCGGGGCCCTGACCAGTTGGCAGGGCGCAGACGGCGGAATCCGTTTGGCCAGCGGCAGCGACGACGACACCGTCCGGGTGTGGGACCCGCATACACAGACCTCGGCAGGCGAGCCTCTCGTGGGTCACACATCGGGTGTCTGGGCCCTGACGAGTTGGACCACCCCCTCGGGCGACCAGCGGATTGCGTCCGCTGGGTATGACGGAACCGTAAGACTGTGGAATCCGAGGACGGGAGAAGCGGTCCGGACGATCGAAACCGGACCGGTCACTTTGTGGGGCATGTCGGATGCCCCGGCCCAAACGGACCTGCTCGGCCGTCATGCTCTCGCTCGCGCCCTCGCCCACCAGGCCTTCCGGCCCATCGACCCGTCGAAAGGGGAGGGCGGCCCGAGTGTGATCAGCGTCGAGGGCCCCTGGGGCAGCGGGAAAAGTACCCTGATGAGCCTGGTACGCGATCTGGCACCGAGTCCGGCTCGCTCCGGCGTGACCCGCCCCCGCAAGCGCCCCATGACCGCGCGTGAGGCTGTGCGCCTGATCGGCAGGCACGGTCGGAACCGATCTGCACCCGAAACCGGCCCCGGTCAGGCCGGCATCGTCACCGCCTGGTTCAACCCCTGGTTCTACCAGTCCGGACAACAGGTCTGGGCGGGACTGGCCGGGGAGATCATTGAGGCGGTGGCACCGGTGCTCTACCCGAGCGAGAGCGAACGCGAGCGCTACTGGTTCACCCGCAATCTGGACCGTGTCGACCGCTTCGCCCTGCGGCGGCTCCTGCTCCGGCGCACCGTCTCGCCTCTGCTCGGCATCGGCATCGTCACGGTGCTGCTGCCCTTCCTCCTCGGCCTTGCCGCATTGAACAGGTCTCTGGACCTCTTCAGTACCGATTGGACGGCAGCCGACGTCTCGTTCGTCGTCGCTGTCGTATTTCTGCTCGCGGTGCTGATCCATTCCCTCGTCCGGTACTGCGTTGGCCGTGCCTCCCTCTTCATCCCGGGCGCGATGCTGCGCCTGCCGGTACACGAAGGCATGGAACCAGGCGTTCAGGACAGCCAGGACCAGGCCACCGACCCGCTTCTCCGTGCTTCGGCCGGATCGTTGTACCTGTTGCAGCACGACATCGGGCAGTTGCTGGGTGATCTCGCTGACACGGGTAACGAACTCGTGGTGTTCATCGACGACCTGGACCGTTGCCGCAGTGATACCACCGCCGAGGTGTTCGAAGCCGTCAATCTCTTCCTGAACGGCATCGCCACCGGGCACGGCCTACGTGCCCGCTTCGTCATCGGTCTCGATCCCTCGGTGGTGGCCGGCCATCTGGACGCTTACACGAGTGCGACCGATACGGATCCAGGCGTCTACGCGCAGGACCCGAGCCCTGGTTGGGCTTTCCTGCGCAAGCTCGTACAACTGCCTGTCGTGCTGCCCCAGGTCTCGGACCAGGGAGTCGCGGGCTTCGTCGAAACCGTGACCCGACTGCCGTCCGCACATCGGACATCCCTACCGGTGACCGTTCCGGCGCCACGGAGCCGGACCCACGTCGCTTCCGCGGGGCGGAGCGCGCTCCCGGGGGAACCGGCCACTGCACCCGCAAGCGGTTCCAGGCCGGGAAACACACCCAGGTCCGCACCCACCGCGGTCCTCGCTGTACGCACCCTTGAACAACATCCCAGGATCCAGAGTCTTCTGAAAGAACGAATCGCAGGGCTGGAGGAGCCGTCGATCCGTGAGGCCAAGCGCATGCTGAACGTCTGGCAACTCTATGAACGAGCGCTCATGGTGGACGAGCCGCTGGCCCGATCCGAGGCGGCGGTGGAACGCGCCTGTTTGCTGGTGTACGTGGCCGAGATCGTCGTGCGATGGCCCGCGTTGCAGCGTCGGTTGCACCGCCGGGTGGAGAGGGACCGAGGGCTGGGCGTACTCGCGGCGGCGGCCGAGGACGATGTCTCATGGGCAGAGGGGCTGCAACTACTGGGACTTGACCAGCCCCGCCTGGAGCCCGCGGTACGAGGGCTCAGGCAGTTGCTGCGCACCCAGGACGGGGCGGCGATCGCGAGGCTGGCGAGCCGGGTCCTGTGAGCGGTTTCCCGCGGGTCTCACCTGCGGTCCCTGATCAACCGCCCGATTGTCCGTCTGACTTCTCGGTAGTCCGGGTTCTCGACTGCGGCCTCCGCGTCCGTGCCCTCCAGAACGGCGCAGACCGTCTGCACAGCGAGCGACGAAGCCCGAAGGTTCGCCGCCGTAGTGTGAAAGCCTGTCTGCGGGAGGCACAGGAAGCGCTCGGGCCCCAGGGACACCAGATCCTGCCAGGCCGGCGAGCGGCGCAGCCCATCGCTCGCCGCCCGTATCCCGCGATTGCCAGTGAGGACGTGAAAGAGGGCGGCCGGATCGACCAGGTCTGGATGCCCGCAGTTGATCAGCAGTGCACCGTCCTTCATCTGCTCCAGATCGGTTCGGCCGATCTCCGGCCGCTCTCCCCGTGCGGGGCCGGGACGATGCAGACTCACTACGTTCGACATCGCCAGTAGCTCCGGCTTCTCGAGATACTGCGCCGAAGTCACGGATTCGAACTCTGGCTTCCGGCGTGGACCGGTATAGACGACGCGCATGCCAAGACCGGCCGAAGCAATCGTGGCCACACGCGTGCCGATACGGCCCGGGCCGATGACACCAAGGGTGAGACCACGCAGTTCCAATGCCGCAGGCCCCATTGTCTCGGGCGTGATGAGCCCGTCAACTCCCGAACGAGCGACCGATCCGAGAATCGGTCGTGCCAGAGCCAGCATGAGAAAGGTCGTGAATTCGGCCACGGAGTCGGCATTCGCGCCCGGGGTGGCGGAAAAGGCAATGCCGAGTTCCATGGCACGCCGCCAACCCGGCACGATGCCCCGGTAGTCGGAGCCCACGAATGCCACAGCCTCAAGCAGATCCGCTTCCTCGAAGTGCTCGGCCTCCGGTTCCTCGTAACCGCCGATGACATACCCCGACGCGCCTAGCAGTGCCTGGTGAAGCTCAGCCCCGCTGATCTCGTCCTGCTCAAGTCTGCGCAGGGTGTACCCGCGGGCCTCGACCTCTTGGAGCGCAGAGGGGACGACCAGCGTGGTGCCGGTCACCAGCACGATTCTGCTGTCGCTGCTCACACCGTCTCCCTGGGGGCTTCTACGGAAAGCCGGGCGCTGTGCAGGGCCTCCAAACCCCGGTTGAACAAGTCCTTGTCGCGCAGGAGCGGCACGCGTATCCACTGCGATCCTGGATTGTCTGTGTCGTCGCGATCACGGTCCCAGTAGAAGCGGTCACCGGGGAGCACCTGCACAGACCTGGCCCGGCAGGCATCGACGACAGCGTCCCGGTCTCCCCCCAGGTGCAGCCAGGCAACGCTTCGTTGGAATGCGTGCTCATGCGGCGGGTCCAGTGTGAGGCCGAAACGTTGCTCCAGATGCTTTTGATTGGCGGCGGCGACGGCGCGAGCACGGGCGGCTTCCCCATGCGGTCCGTCGTCCTCCAGCAGCGCCGCGAGCATCCGGATGTTGAGCTCCGAGACGTTGAGGAGCACATCGGTGCAGATGGAGCCGAGGTCGCGGGCAAGGGCACGGGTAGCCGTGAGCACTCCGACCTTGGTGTCGTGCAAGGGGATGGTCTTGCCGGTGTCATCGACCGTTGTGACGTCGGCTCCAATGTCGTTCGCCATTTCGACGAGGTCCAGCTTCAGCCTTGGGTCGAACATCCGGAATGACGCGTCAAGAACGAGAAGTACGTCGTGTCGAGCCGACCACTCGAGAAGCGCGCATGCCTGATCGGGCGTCAGCACCGCGCCGGTCGGGTTGTTAGGCGCTACGACGACGAGTGCGCCGAGTTCCAGTGAGTCGAGGAAGCCGGTGTCGCAGTTCGGCAGGATTCGGTCTTCTGGGACGGGCACCAGATCCAGGCCACTCCTGCCGAAGAGCGCCGGCACACTGTCGAAAGTCGGCGTGAGCATACCGATCGGCCCCTGCACCGACCGCAGGTACTTGCCGATCACATCCAGGGCGATGGAAGCAGAGTACGTCAGGTAGGAAGAGCGCATCGGGTAGTGCTGGCCGGTGTGGAGGGTGAGAGCCTCGCGGAACCAGGTTTCTGCCTCGAAGTAGTCGGACCCGGAATCGGCCAAGAGGTTCTGTGTTACCTCGGAAACACGTCGGACAGAGTCGGAGGACAGGGAGTGACGGGCGTGCGCGTCAGCCAGATTGATGGTGCTGGCGGCGAGCGCGGGCCACTCGTGCTCGGTGAGTGAGTAAGCGGATGAGTCTGCCTTCACTGAACTACCTCGCAGACGATCAGAGAGAACAAGCCACGTGGTGAGTAGGCGCCGCACTCCAGGATTCGGATGTCCCGTATGCGACCGCCCAACGCGTCGGTCAGTCGACGGATCGCCGGGAGACGGGAATCGGAGCCGTCGTCGGCCGGTTCGTGCTCGAGTATCACGGTGAGCCGCCGGAGCCGGTGCGCCGCGCGGAGGACGACGGTGGATGCGATCTGGTCGTACGAGGCAAAAGTGCCAGGTCCGATGCCAGACCGAGCGGCTTTCGCCGCTACCAGGGCCAGCTCGGCCTCCGCTCGAAGCCCTGGAGGTGCCTGGGGTCGTGGTGAGGAGAGGCCGAACGGTGGAGAGGTGTAGAGCACGGCATGTCGTGCCTCCTCAGGCAGTTCGTCCCATACCTCAGCCTGAGTCGCGTCGCCCCACAGCACGCGCGACTTGGCGGACGCGCACGGGCTGTCCGCCAGATCCGCCAGTATTTCGTGGTCCGACACGGGATGTTCGGTGCTCGCGCTCATGCGGCGAGTTACTGAGAGACACGATGCCAGTGGTTGGTCAGGAATCACCAGTGGAGGCACGGCTCGCGCGTGTCCGGATTCAGCCGTCGACTTGGCGAGACACACGCATGCCAGTAGGGGGTCCAATTCGATACCGAAGAAGGGCAGGCCGAGCAGGCGCGCCGCGCAAGCCGAACTTCCACCGCCGGCAAGGGGATCCACGAAGAGGTCGGCCGCCGGGCACAGGTCCCGGACGATTCGGGCCGTGGTGCGAACGTTTGACGCGTTCCTGGCCTGAAACCACCGGTCGATCGGTTCACATGGATCCGGGAGATACTCCGTCAGCTTCCCTGGTGAGCGATATGCCTTCGATAACGACGTCACAGCTCCACAGCCCCCTCACGAGCCCGGCAGTCCGGAGCATCACCTGAGTGCACTACCCTGCGAGCCCAGCGCATAAGAGCGCGATCAAGCCGGAACGGCGATGGCCCGTTCTCGCACGCGCCGCGGTGGACGCTGCGTCCGGCCGTCGACACCTCCTGCACCTGTGGATGCCGGCCACCCGAGTCACCCGTCGCCCCGCACGCCGTACTCCCGCGGGAGTAACGAACCCCCCACGTCACCCCGGGCAGTAGCCGCAGGGTCGGTCTCACGTCCGACGCGGTGGGGTGCGGGCGGCGGAAGTCTGGAGGGTGATCCAGACATCCACCGGAGGGAGGCCCGTCAGATGGGGGCCACAACGACAGGCGGGGGGCGGCGGCGGGCCGTGCCCTGGCTGGTGCTCGGGCTGTGGGTCGCCGTGCTGGCGATCGCCTCGCCGTTCGCGGCGAAGCTCGGGGACGTGCAGCGGGACCGGGCCGTCGACTACCTGCCGGCGAGCGCCGACTCCACGCAGGTCGCCAAGATCCAGGAGCGGCTGCCGGGCGGCGAGGCCACCGAGATGGTCCTCGTCTACCACCGCGACGCCGGACTGACCGCCGCCGACCGGGCCACCGCCGCCGAGCAGGTCGCCGAGATCGCCGGCGCGCACGAACTCACCGGCCGCCCGGAGGGCATCCCGTCCAAGGACGGCACCACCCTCATGTACCCGGTCGCGTCGACCGAGCCCGGCACGGACGAGAAGGCGCGCGACGCACTCGTCAACGACGTACGGGACGTCGCCCGGGGCGGCGACGGGCTCAGCGTCCAGGTCGGCGGCGCGGGCGCGCTCGCCACCGACTCGGCCGAGGTCTACAACTCCCTCGACGGGCCCCTGCTCTACACCACCGCGGCCGTGGTCGCCCTCCTGCTGATCCTCATCTACCGCAGCCCCTTCCTGTGGCTCGTCCCGCTCGCCGTCGCCGGAATGGCCGACTACCTCTCCATGGGCGTCGCCTACGGCCTCAACCAGGCCTTCGGCACCGCCGTCTCCGGCCAGAGCAGCGGCATCATGACCATCCTCGTCTTCGGCGTCGGCACCGACTACGCGCTGCTCCTCGTCTCCCGCTACCGCGAGGAACTGCGCCGCGTCGAGCGGCCGTACGACGCCATGCTCGCCGCGCTGCGCGGCTGCGGCCCCGCCGTGCTCGCCTCCTCCGGCACCGTCGCCGCCGGACTGCTGTGCCTGCTCGCCGCCGACCTCAACTCCAGCCGGGGCATGGGCCCGCTGGGCACCGTCGGTGTGCTGTGCGCGCTGGCCGCCATGCTGACCCTGCTGCCCGCGCTGCTGGTGCTGCTCGGCCGCCGTGTCTTCTGGCCGCTGGTGCCCCGCTACGGCAGCACTCCCAAGGCCCGCCGCTCGCTGTTCGCCGCGATGGGCAGCTCCGCCGAACGCCGGCCCCGCACCGTCCTGGTGGGCGGCGCCGTCCTGCTCGGCGCCCTCGCGCTCGGCACGTTCGCCCTGCCCGGCAGCATCAAGCAGGAGGACTCCTTCACCACCCGCCCCGACGCGATCGCCGCCATGGAGACCCTCGCCGACGCCTTCCCGGAGTCCGGCACCCAGCCGATCACCGTCATCAGCCCCACCGACCGCGCCGACGCCGCGCTCGCCGAGATCCGCGCCACCGACGGGGTCGAGAGCGCCGAGGCCGGCCGCAGCGGCGGGGGCTGGACCGAGCTGACCGTCCTGGCCTCCAACCCGCCCCAGTCGGCCGCCGAGACCGCCACCATCGAGGAACTGCGCGACACACTCGACGGCTCCTACGTCGGCGGTCCCAGCGCGCAGCAGATCGACCTGGAGGACACCAACGCGCGGGACACCGTCATCGTCGTACCGATCGTGCTGCTGTCGGTGCTGCTGATCCTCACGGTGCTGCTGCGCTCCCTGGTCGCGCCGCTGATCCTGGTCGCCGCCGTCGTCGCCGTGTGGGGCGCGGCCCTCGGCATCGGCGGCCTCGTCTTCGAGCCGCTCTTCGGCTTCGAGGGCACCGACCCCGGGCTCGGCCTGCTCTCCTTCGTCTTCCTCGTCGCCCTCGGCGTCGACTACGGCATCTTCCTGATGCACCGGATGCGCGAGGAGGCCCTGCACGGCGCCGAACCCACCCAGGCGGCGCTGGCCGCGCTGCGCACCACCGGCGGCGTCATCGCCTCGGCCGGGCTGGTCCTCGCGGCCACCTTCGCCGTGCTCACCAGCATGCCGATGGTGCAGCTCGTCGAGCTGGGCTTCGTCATCGCGGTCGGCGTCCTGCTCGACACCTTCCTGGTCCGCACCTACCTGGTCACCAGCGCCAGCGTCGCGCTGCGGCGCCGGGTGTGGTGGCCGGGCCGGCTGTCCCGGGAACCCGGACCGTCCTCGCCGGACGGCGTGCGGGAAACCGTCGGTGTCTGAGGTGCCCGACGACCGGAGCGCGCCCCTCCCCTCCCGGTGGGGCGCGCGGGTCGCGGAGTATGGACGCGTGCACCCCACCACCGAGGCAGCGTCCCGCCCCCGCGTCGGCGAGCGGGTCATCGCCGCCATCAACCGCGACCCGCGCACCGCCCCGCACGGCACCCGCAACGACGCCGTGCTCGCCGCGGTCCTCCTCGCCGGCGCCGTCTGCCTGGCGCTCCTCACCCACGAGGCCCAGCGCCCGGACGCCCTCGGCTGGATGCTGCTGGTCGCCGCGCACGTCCCGATCGTGTGGCGGCGCCGCCGCCCGCTGCTGGTGCTCGCGGCGCTGGTCGCCGTGGCCGCGCCGTACCACGCGATGGACAACAACCACACCGCGGTGGGCCCCGCCTCCTACGTGGCCCTGTACACCCTGGCCGTCACCGGCCGCCCCCTGCGCACCGTCGTGACCGGCGTCGCGGTCCTCACCGTGTCGGTCAGCGTCATGCTCACCGTCAACACCCACCAGGCCCTCGAACTGCTCCGCATCTCCGGCTGGGTGATCGCCGTCCTCTTCTGCGGCATCGACATCCGCTACTACCGTCAGTACGTCGCCGCCATAGTGGAGCGCGCCGAACGCGCCGAGCGCACCCGCGAGGAGGAGGCCCGGCGCCGCGTCGCCGAGGAACGCCTGCGCGTCGCCCGCGACCTGCACGACCTGCTCGCGCACAGCATCACCCTCATCGGCGTGCAGACCTCCGTCGCCGCACACGTCCTGACCGCCGACCCCGAACGCCTGGACCGGACGGCCGTCGCCAGGGCCCTCGACGACATCGCCGACACCTGCCGCACCGCACGCGGCGAACTGCGCACCACCCTGGAGGTCCTGCGGGCGCAGGACAACGCCGGCGTCCCCGACGCGCGCGGCCCGCTGCCCAACCTGGGCGGGCTGACCGACTTGGCGGAGAGCGCCCGGTTCGCCGGGGCCCACGTGGAGCTGTCGGTGCGCGCCGACGACGTCCCGTCCGCGGTCGGCGCGGCCGCCTACCGCATCGTCCAGGAGGCGCTGACCAACGTCGTGCGCCACGCGGGACCGAAACCGTCCGTCCGCGTCGAGGTGTACGCCGGGCCCGGCGCCCTGCGCCTGTCCGTCACCGACGACGGCACCGGCCCCGACCCGGCGGGCACCCCCGGCTTCGGCCTCGTCGGCATGCGGGAGCGGGCCCGCAGCGTGGGTGGCACACTCGACGCCGGACCGCGGGAGAGTACCGACGGCTTCGAGGTGACGGCCGTACTGCCCACCCCCGCCGCACCCCCGACCACGACCGGCACGACGCTCACCTCGGAGAGAACCGGATGACGATTCGCGTACTGCTCGCGGACGACCAGAACCTCGTGCGCGCGGCGTTCGCCCTGCTCGTGGCGTCGGCCCCCGACATGGAGGTGGTCGGCGAGGCGGCCACCGGCCGCGAGGCCGTGCACCTGGCCCGCACCTCGCGCGCCGACCTCGTCGTCATGGACGTGCGCATGCCCGACCTGGACGGCATCGAGGCGACCCGGCTGATCGCCGCCGACGAGGACCTGGCGGGGGTGAAGGTACTGGTCCTCACCACCTACGACACCGACGAGAACATCGTGGACGCGCTGCGCGCGGGCGCCTCCGCGTTCCTGGTCAAGGACACCAGGCCCGCCGAACTCCTGGACGCCATCCGCACGGTGACGGCCGGCGACGCCCTCCTCTCGCCCGGCCCGACGGCCCGCCTCATCGAACGCTTCCTGCGCAGCCCGTCGGCCCACCACACGCCCGGAACGGGCCCCGACTGCCTCTCCGACCGGGAACGCCAGGTCCTCACCCTGGTCGCCCGGGGCCTCAACAACACGGAGATCGCCGAAACCCTGGGCCTGAGCCCCCTCACCGCCAAGACCCACGTCAGCCGCATCATGGGCAAGCTGGAGGTGAGGGACCGGGCGCAACTGGTCATCGTGGCCTACGAGTCGGGCCTGGTGACGCCGGGCACGAGTGGTCAGCGGCAGTAGAGGTCCCCGTCGGGGCGCTGCCCGGTCGCCAGGAACCGGGAGACCGTGGCGTCCCCGCAGGCGTTGCCGTTGGCCAGGTAGGCGTCGTGCCCGGTGGAGTCCACGGTGACCATGACCGCGCGCCGGCCGAGCGCCTCCCGCATCCGCAGGGCGCCGGCGAGCGGGGTGTTGACGTCCCGCTCGTTCTGGACGAGCAGCACGTTGGACGGCCCGCGGTCGGTGATCCGGACGGGGGCCTCACGCGGCGGGTACGGCCAGGCCGCGCAGAGCATCGCGTTGCGGGGCATCCCGGCGGTGAGCGGGTACTTGGCCCGGCTCTCGGCGACGTCCTTCTCGTACTCGGCCGCCGTGCGGGGCCAGGCGACGTCGTTGCAGAGGACACCGGCTCCGACGGCGGCGACGTTCTGGAGCACCGCCTCGGGCGGCGCCTGGGGCGCGGGCGGTACGGTGCCGCGCTGGGCGGCCAGCATCAGCTTGGCGAGCGTCGGATAGCGGCCGGGGGCGGCGAAGGTCTCCAGCATGGTCTGGCGCAGCACGTTGCCGTTCAGCTCCTCGGGGTTGGCCCCGGGCCAGGGGATCGGCTCGCGGTCGAGCCGGGCGGCGAGGCGCAGGAACAGCGGACGTACGTCGGCGGCCCGCTTTGCCACCCGGTCGGGGTTGCCGGGCCGCGACGCCCACGCGGCGAAGTGCGGGAAGGTGTCCTCGACGCCCTGCTCGTGCGCCGCCAGCCAGGCGCGGTTGACCCGGGCCGGGTCGGGGTTGTCGACGCTGTCCAGCACGATCCGGTCGGTGCGGTGGGGGAACAACTGCGCGTACACGGCGCCGACGTACGTCCCGTACGACACGCCCCACGCGGAGATCCTCCGCTCGCCCAGCGCGGCCCGGAGGCGGTCGATGTCACGGGCCTCGTTGGCGGTGCTGAGGTGCTTGATCAGCTCGCCGCCGTTGCGTGCGCAGGCGTCGGCCATGCGCCGGGCGGTGGTCATGTTCCCGTCCACCGAGCCGTCGGGGGCGGGCCAGGGGCGGAGCCGGGAGGTGGCGAGGTCGCCGTGCTCCAGGCCGCAGTCGGCGGGAGTGGACGGGGCGAGCCCGCGCGGCGCGAAGCCGATGAGGTCGTGGGTGTCGCGGACGCGCTGGGGCAGCTTCTGCCCCTTCCCGGACGGGTCGCCCAGGCTGGACCCGCCCGGCCCGCCGGCGATGAGCAGCAGGGCCCCGCGCCGGGCGTTCGGCTTCTCCGCGAGGATGCGGGAGACGGCCATCTCGATACGGGGACCGTCGGGATCGGCGTAGTCCATCGGCACGTCGAGGGTGGCGCACTCCTGCCGGGGGTCGAGCCCCGTGCCCTCGCAGGCGGACCAGGTGAGGGGCTCGGGCCTGTTCGTGCCCGTCGCGGAGGCGGTCACCGGTGCGGTGATGCCCAGGAGGGCGGTGGACACGCCGACGATGGCGGCGTTGCGGATGCTTCTGCTTCGCTTGCGCTGCGTCATGCGACGAGCCTCGCCGAAGCCCGGGGGCCGCCACATCCGGGCAACAACCCGGTATTTACGGGGGGTTGCCCCCTAGGAGGAGCACCGTGCGGACTAGGGGAGGGTCACGTTGCTCTCGAAGTTGAGCCAGGCCAGGGAGGCGATGGTGCCCATCGAGGGGCACAGCTCCCGCAGCTTGGCCGAGTCGGTCTTGGGCGGTGTCGAACCCATCTCGTAGCACCCCAGCTTGCGGACGGTGCCCACCGCCTTCACCACGTGGTCCGCGGACTTCTCGACCTCGGTGTACTCACCGTCGGGGAAGTCGCGCCCGATGCTCTTGGCCATCGCGCCGGCGAGTTCCGCGGCCGCGGTGAGGTCCTGCCCGCAGCCGGGGTCGTCCCAGGCGACGTGGCTGCACATCGGGGAGGTGCTCATGCCGTAGGTGACGCGGAAGAGCGGCAGCAGCTCCGCGGGGGTCGCGGGCTTGGCCGAGGAGGCGGCCGCCGAGGGCTGCTTCGACTCCGACGGGGCGGAGGAAGCGGCCCGGGGCGACGGCCGGTCGTCGGCCGTCTCCCCGTTGTCGCCGCCGCAGGCGGACAGCGTCAGGGCCGTCGTCACGGCTGCGGACAGGGCGAGGGCGAATCGGCGCGTGATCATGGGGCCACTCAAGCGCCGGACGAGTTGTTCAGACACCCGGTGTGCAGGACTGAACAACGGCCTGCGAACCCCCTCCCGGGGTACCCGTCCGTCAACCCTCGACGAAGAAGCTGTCGTGCCGGACCTGGAACGCCCGCAGCTCCTCACCGCCCCGCTGCGCGAAGTCGGCGACGCGCTCGAAGTACTCCTCGCGCGGAGCGCCCGGTGAGAAGAGCATCAGCATGGACAGCGGGTCGTCGCTGTCGTTCTTGAAGGCGTGCAGCCCGCCGACCGGGACATACAGGAAGTCGCCCTGGCGGCCGGTGACCCAGCGTTCGCCGTTGTAGAGCTCCACCTCTCCCGACAGGACGTAGAAGGACTCGGAGATGCCCCGGTGGAAGTGCGTCCTGGCGCCGGGCGCCTTGGGCCCCATGTCCACCTTGTACAGGCCGAACTCGCCCCCGGTGGAGGCGTGGCTCGCGAGGTAGTGGGTGGTCGTGCCGCCGGGAGAGACGATGTCCGGCGGGGTGTCGGCCGGCCTGAAGACGGCGTTGATCTCGCCGTTCTCACCGAGGTAGCGCGGCTCCGGGTACGACATGGTGTGCCTCCTCCATCGTGACTGGCTGAGGCAACTCTGACTGGCCGGAGGTGCCTTGGGCATCGTCCGGAAGATCGACAGGGGCGGGGACGCAAGTCCTAGGTCGCGGTACCGCGTGTGGGACGAGTGGCCCCCACGGTGCGTACGAACTCCGTCCAGGCTGCCGATCGGACCACGGTGAGGGACGCCTCCGGTGACAGGGCGGCGCCCCTGATCAGATCGTAGGTTCGGCGTGCACGGTGCACCACCGCCGGATCGTCCAGCAGGCTCCCTGAAAACGACGTCTCCGTATAGGCGGTTGGCGGAGCGTCCTCGAACTCCATGAGCCACCCGCGAAGTAATCCGCATACCGCGGATCATCGATCAGCTTCCGGCACAGGCGCTCGAAAATACCGTCGGTTTGTAGTGTCTCGTCGATCCGCTGGGCCACATCCAGCTGCGGTTTACGAATTGCCTGTTCGAACTGGCCCGATGTAGCCGCCGGAGACGAATACCCGTGCCCCCAGCTCTGCTTGGGTGATTCCGGCGTCCTCCCGCCGTCGTTTCAGTTCCGTTCCGAAGAACTCCCACGCGGCCTGCCGTGAACCATTGGCCATAACCAACCCCCATGCGCTGACCCGCACTTGTAGTGCGCATACTCCTGTCGAGTGTAGGCACGTCGCGGCATTCTGGGGACACGAAGAGTGAAAACGTAAAAGGGAGGGAACGCGGTGGAAGCACGACACTCGGCGCTCTGCGTCGAAGGAGCGGAGGACACGGTGAAAGAATTGCGCGCAGCGCTCGCCGAGGCAGGAATTGTTCTGCCCTCACTCGGGCTCGACCCGGTGAGTCTCGCGCGGGAGGCCCCCTGCCCGCTCGTCGAATTGGGCCGGTGTTCCGTGGAGACCGCGCGGCGCCTCGCGGCGGCCCTGCGATGACGACGACACCGCCCGTCGGCGTCTACGCCGTGGACACCCGCAGCGGACGGGTCGGGGTCGTCATGGGGCACGAGGGGCCGTACGTGCAGATGCGGCCGTACGGCGGGGGACGGGAGTGGGACGCCGCACCGGGTGACGTACGCCACGCCACCGCGTCGGAGCGGCTCAGCGCGGCGACGGCGTACACCAACGCGCGAAGCCGTGGCGAGGTGCCTTGAAGGATGCGCGAGAATGGGCGGCATGAGTCTGTTCCGCGACGACGGCATCGTGCTGCGCACCCAGAAGCTGGGCGAGGCGGACCGGATCATCACCATGCTTACGCGCGGTCACGGCCGCGTACGCGCCGTGGCGCGCGGGGTGCGGCGCACGAAGTCGAAGTTCGGGGCGCGGCTGGAGCCGTTCTCGCACGTGGACGTGCAGTTCTTCTCGAAGGGCAGCGAGCTGGTCGGGCGCGGCCTGCCGCTGTGCACGCAGAGCGAGACGATCGCGCCCTACGGCGGCGGGATCGTCACCGACTACGCGCGGTACACCGCCGGGACCGCCATGCTGGAGACGGCCGAGCGGTTCACCGACCACGAGGGCGAGCCGGCGGTGCAGCAGTACCTGCTGCTCGTGGGCGCGCTCAGGACCCTCGCCCGGGGCGAGCACGCGCCGACGCTGGTGCTGGACGCGTTCCTGCTGCGCTCGCTGGCCGTGAACGGCTACGCCCCGACCTTCGGGGACTGCGCGAAGTGCGGCCTGCCCGGCCCGAACCGGTTCTTCTCGGTCGGCTCGGGCGGCTCCGTCTGCGTCGACTGCCGGGTGCCCGGCAGCGTCGTACCCTCGCCGCAGGCCCTGGAACTGCTCGGGGCGCTGCTTGCGGGAGACTGGGGCACGGCGGACGCGGCCGAGCCGCGGTACGTGCGGGAGGGGAGCGGACTGGTCTCCGCCTACCTGCACTG
Organism: Streptomyces coelicoflavus; assembly: GCF_003112555.1. GTDB lineage: Bacteria > Actinomycetota > Actinomycetes > Streptomycetales > Streptomycetaceae > Streptomyces > Streptomyces coelicoflavus. Next base: position 512,917 of record NZ_BEWB01000002.1, read on the forward strand.
GCACCTTGAGCGGGGACTGCGCTCCCTGCGGTACGTCGAGAAGTAGAAGCAGAAGTAGGAGAGAACCGATATGGCCGTACGCGGGATTCTGGGGCGGCAGCGCCGGGAGTACAGGACGCCGGAGCCGCACCCGTCCGGCGCGCGGCCGCCGAAGCTCGGCGAGCTGGTTCCGGAGCACGTGGCGATCGTCATGGACGGCAACGGACGCTGGGCCAAGGAGCGCGGGCTGCCGCGCACCGAGGGGCACAAGGTCGGTGCCGAGCAGGTCATGGACGTCCTCCAGGGCGCGATCGAGATGGGCGTGGGGAACATCTCCCTGTACGCCTTCTCCACCGAGAACTGGAAGCGCTCGCCGGAGGAGGTGCGCTTCCTGATGAACTTCAACCGCGACTTCATCCGCAAGTCCCGCGACACCCTCGACGCTCTCGGGGTGCGGGTGCGCTGGGCGGGGCGGATGCCCAGGCTGTGGAAGTCGGTGGCCAAGGAGCTCCAGGTCGCGCAGGAGCAGACCAAGGACAACGACCGGCTCACGCTGTACTTCTGCATGAACTACGGCGGGCGGGCCGAGATCGCCGACGCGGCGCAGGCCCTCGCGGAGGACGTGCGGGCCGGGAAGCTCGACCCGTCGAAGGTGAACGAGAAGACGCTCGCGAAGTACCTGTACTACCCGGACATGCCGGACGTGGATGTCTTCCTGCGGCCGAGCGGGGAGCAGCGCACGTCCAACTACCTGCTCTGGCAGAGCGCGTACGCGGAGATGGTCTTCCAGGACGTCCTGTGGCCCGACTTCGACCGGCGTGACCTGTGGCGGGCCTGCCTGGAGTTCGCCTCCCGCGACCGCCGCTTCGGCGGCGCCATTCCCAACGAGGAGCTCCTCGCCATGGAAGGCCGCAGTACCGAGTAGGCCGGGGTGGCGAAACCAAGCCCGTCCGGCGCTTGAGGACGAGGCCGTTCAGGCCGATACGGGGGTCCGGGGCGCAGCCCCGGTCCCCACCCGCTCAGCCGCCGGAGGCTCCCGCGCAGTCGGCGCAGGTGCCGAAGATCTCCACGGTGTGCGCGACGTTGACGTAGCCGTGCTCCGCGGCGATCGCCTCGGCCCACTTCTCCACCGCGGGGCCCTCCACCTCGACCGCCTTGCCGCAGGCGCGGCAGACCAGGTGGTGGTGGTGATCACCGGTGGAGCAGCGCCGGTAGACGGACTCGCCCTCGGCGGTGCGCAGGACGTCGACCTCGCCGGCGTCGGCGAGGGACTGAAGGGTGCGGTAGACCGTGGTGAGCCCGACCGCGTCGCCCTTGTGCTTGAGCATGTCGTGGAGTTCCTGTGCGCTGCGGAACTCCTCGACCTCCTGAAGGGCGGCCGACACGGCAGCCCGCTGCCGGGTGGCGCGGCCCTTCACGGGCGGTCCAGCGGTGGTCACCGGATTCCTCCTCACGTCTTCGCGGCTTGCCGGGCCATTGTGCCAGCCCGGTTCGACCGCGGTCAGACGCCGACCTCGTCGGCGGCCCCCCTGGTGGCCGGAATCTTGCACTCCGCCGGATCCGCGGCGGGCTGCGCGGCGGCGAGTGCCCGCGCGCGTCGCCTGGCCAGCGGGGCGGCCAGCACACTCAGCGCGATGAACGCGCCGATGGTGAGCAGCACGATCGTCGCGCCGGGCGGCACGTCCTGGTAGTACGACGTGACGGTGCCGCCGGTCGTCGCGCCCACGCCGAGCGCGACGGCGATCGCGAAGGTGGCGGCGAAGCTGCGGGTGAGCTGCTGCGCGGCGGCCACCGGGACCACCATCAGCGCGGAGACCAGCAGCAGGCCGACGACGCGCATCGCGACCGTCACCGTGACCGCCGCCGTGACGGCCGTCAGCAGGTTCAGCGCGCGCACCGGCAGGCCGGTGACCCGGGCGAACTCCTCGTCCTGGCTGACGGCGAACAGCTGGCGGCGCAGGCCGACGGTGACGAGGACCACGAAGGCGGCCAGCAGGCAGATCGCGGTCACGTCGGACTCGGAGACCGTCGACAGGGAGCCGAAGAGGTACGAGGTGAGGTTGGCGTTGGAACCGCCCGGCGCGAGGTTGATGAACATCACGCCGCCCGCCATGCCGCCGTAGAAGAGCATGGCGAGGGCGATGTCGCCGCGGGTCTTGCCGTACCAGCGGATCAGCTCCATGAGGACCGCGCCGAGGACGGAGACCAGGGTCGCCATCCACACCGGGGACCAGGAGAGCAGGAAGCCGAGGCCGACGCCGGTCATCGCCACGTGGCCGATGCCGTCGCCCATGAGGGCCTGGCGGCGCTGGACCAGGTAGATGCCGATGGCCGGGGCGGTGATGCCGACCAGGACGGCGGCCAGCAGCGCCCGCTGCATGAAGGCGTAGTTCAGGATTTCCATGGTCGTCGCCTTCTCAGCTCAGCAGGCCGGTGCGGATCGGTTCGGCGCCCGCCGGTGCGTGCGGGTGGACGTGGTCGTGGCCGGGCAGCGCGTGCTGGCCGACCGCCTCGGGCGGCGGGCCGTCGTGCAGGACGCAGCCGTCGCGCAGCACCACGGCCCGGTCGATCAGCGGCTCGAGCGGGCCCAGCTCGTGCAGGACGAGGAGGACGGTGGTGCCGGCCGCCACCTGCCCGCGCAGGGTCTCGGCCAGTACTTCCTGGCTGGCCAGGTCGACGCCGGCCATCGGCTCGTCCATGATCAGCAGGTCGGGTTCGGCGGCCAGCGCGCGGGCGATCAGCACGCGCTGGTGCTGGCCGCCGGAGAGGGCGTTCACCGAGTCCTTGGCGCGGTCGGCCATGCCGACCAGGTCGAGGGCGCGGCGTACGGCCTCGTGGTCGGCCTTGCGCAGGACGCCGAAGCGGGCCCGGGAGAGCCGGCCCGAGGAGACCACCTCGGTCACCGTGGCGGGGACGCCGCCCGCGGCCGTGGTGCGCTGCGGGACATAGCCCACGCGCGCCCAGTCGCGGAAGCGGCGCCTGGGGGTGCCGAACAGCTCGATCTCCCCGTCCGTCACCGGCACCTGGCCGATGACCGTGCGCACGGCCGTCGACTTGCCCGAGCCGTTGGCGCCGAGCAGCGCGACCACCTGGCCGCGCCGCACGGTGAGGTCGATGCCGCGCAGGACGGGGCGTGAGCCCAGCTCGGCGCGGACGCCGCGCAGGGATATGACGGACTCGTCGCTCACGATGTCCTCCGTAACGATCGAACGGGCCGGGCCGCCCTGTCGGGCTGCCCGGCCGGGCTGCTTACTTGGCGCCGAGGGCGGTTTCCAGCGCCTTGAGGTTGGCCTCCATGACCCCGACGTAGTCCTTGCCCTTGGACTTGTCGGTGATGCCCTCCAGCGGATCGAGCACGTCCGTCTTCAGGCCCGCGTCCTTGGCGAGGGTCTTCGCGGTCTTGTCGGAGACCAGTGTCTCGTAGAAGACGGTGGTGACGCCGTCGGCCTTGGCCTCCTGCTGGAGCTCCTTGATCCGGGCGGGGCTGGGCTCGCTCTCCGGGTCGAGGCCGTTGATGGCCTCCTGGGTGAGGCCGTAGCGCTCGGCGAGGTAGCCGAAGGCGGCGTGGTTGGTGAAGAAGACCTTGGTGTCGGTCTTCGCCAGGCCGTCCTTGAACGCCGTGTCCAGGCCGCCCAGCTTCTTCGCCAGCGCCTCGGCGTTCTTGCGGTAGTCGGCGGCGTGATCCGGGTCGGCCTTCTCGAAGGACTTGGCGACGCCCTCGGCGATCTCCGCGTACTTCACCGGGTCCAGCCAGACGTGCGGGTCGAGCGGGTGCTCCCCGCCCTCGGAGTGCTCCTCCTCGGCGTGCTCGTCCGCGTGCTCCTCGCCGCCGTGGTCGTGGTCGTGCTCGACGTTGCCGTGGTCCTCCAGCTTGGTCAGCGAGGCGGCGTCGATCTTGGTCTTCACGTCGGACTGGGCGATGGCCTCGTCCACGGCGGGCTGGAGGGACTTGAGGTAGAGCACCGCGTCCGCCTCGCCCATCCGGGCGGTCTGCTTGGCGCTCAGCTCCAGGTCGTGCGGCTCCTGGCCGGGCTCGGTGAGCGTGGTGACGTTCACGTGGTCCCCGCCGATCTGCTCGGCGAGGTACTCCATGGGGTAGAACGACGCGACGACGTCGAACTTGTCCGTATTGCCCGCCGCCGAGCTGTCGCTGGAGCAGGCGGAGAGGGTGCCGAGGCCGAGCGCGGTGGCCGCGGTGACTGCTATGCCGGAGATGCGGCGTCGTCGTACGTTCATGACACTCATTTTCAACAAATATGGAAACCGTTGTCAACAAGCGCCCGTATCCGCAGATGGGAGGCCCCGATTTGGCCGTGGGGCGACCCACGCCGGTAACCTGAAGCATTCTCTGGAAGCATCTCGCTTCGTCGCCCGTCGTCGTAATGAAGAGAGCACCGTGGCCGCCGACAAGATCGACACCATCGTCAGCCTGAGCAAGCGCCGTGGCTTCGTTTTCCCGTGCAGTGAGATCTACGGCGGTCAGCGCGCCGCCTGGGACTACGGGCCGCTGGGCGTCGAGCTCAAGGAGAACCTGAAGCGCCAGTGGTGGCGCTACATGGTCACCTCGCGCGAGGACGTCGTCGGTCTCGACTCCTCCGTGATCCTGGCTCCCGAGGTCTGGGTGGCCTCCGGTCACGTCGCCACCTTCACGGACCCGCTGACCGAGTGCACCTCCTGCCACAAGCGGTTCCGCGCGGACCACCTGGAGGAGGCGTACGAGGAGAAGAAGGGCAAGGCTCCGGAGAACGGCCTCGCCGACCTCAACTGCCCCAACTGCGGCAACAAGGGCACCTTCACCGAGCCCAAGCAGTTCTCCGGTCTGCTCTCCACCCACCTCGGCCCGACCCAGGACAGCGGCTCCGTCGCCTACCTGCGGCCCGAGACCGCGCAGGGCATCTTCACCAACTTCGCCCAGGTGCAGACCACTTCGCGGCGCAAGCCGCCGTTCGGCATCGCCCAGATGGGCAAGTCCTTCCGCAACGAGATCACGCCCGGCAACTTCATCTTCCGCACCCGCGAGTTCGAGCAGATGGAGATGGAGTTCTTCGTCAAGCCGGGCGAGGACGAGAAGTGGCAGGAATACTGGATGGAGCAGCGCTGGAACTGGTACACCGGCCTGGGTCTCCGCGAGGAGAACATGCGGTGGTACGAGCACCCGGCGGAGAAGCTCTCCCACTACTCCAAGCGCACGGCCGACATCGAGTACCGCTTCTCGTTCGGCGGCAGTGAGTGGGGCGAGCTGGAGGGTGTCGCCAACCGGACCGACTACGACCTCTCCTCGCACGCCAAGGCCTCCGGCCAGGACCTCTCCTACTACGACCAGGAGGCCCAGGAGCGCTGGACGCCGTACGTCATCGAGCCGGCGGCCGGTGTCGGGCGCGCGATGCTCGCGTTCCTGCTCGACGCGTACATCGAGGACGAGGCGCCGAACGCCAAGGGCAAGCTGGAGAAGCGCACGGTGCTGCGGCTCGACCCGCGGCTGTCCCCGGTGAAGGTCGCCGTGCTGCCGCTGTCCCGCAACCCGGAGCTGTCGCCGAAGGCGAAGGGGCTCGCGCAGGCGCTGCGGCAGAACTGGAACATCGAGTTCGACGACGCGGGCGCGATCGGGCGCCGGTACCGGCGTCAGGACGAGATCGGTACGCCGTTCTGTGTGACCGTCGACTTCGACACGCTCGACGACAACGCGGTGACTGTGCGGGAGCGGGACACGATGAAGCAGGAGCGGGTGTCTCTCGACCAGATCGAGGGGTACCTCGCCTCTCGGCTGGTTGGCTGCTGAACGTCCGTTCCGGTTGAGGTACCAGGGGGCTCCGCCCCCTGGACCCCCGGCCTGTGCCCACCCACCACCCGACTCGGTCGGCTGGTGGGTGGGCGTTTTCACGTCAGCGGCCCTGTAGGGACTTCACGTTGTCGCCGAAGGTCCAGTTCTTCGAGCCGTCCCAGTTGAGGGACCAGGTCATCAGGCCCTTGAGGGAGCCGTTGTAGTGGTTCCAGGCCTGGGAGACCAGGGACGGTGACATGTGGCCGCCGCCCGCGCCGGGCTGGGCGGGCAGGCCCGGGACCTGCTTGTCGTAGGGCACCCGGATCGTCGTGCCCTGGATGACCAGGCCCTTGTCCAGGCAGTCGGTCTGGGCGGTGAAGCCCTGCACGGTGCCGGCCGAGTAGGAGTCGCCGGAACAGCCGTACATGCTGCCGTTGTAGTACTGCATGTTCAGCCACCACAGGCGGCCGTTGTCCGCGTACTTCTTGATGATCGGCAGGTACGCGCCCCAGATCGAGCCGTAGACGACGCTGCCGCCGGTGACGTACGCCGTCTCCGGGGCCATGGTCAGGCCGAAGTTGGAGGGCATGCGGGCCAGTACGCCGTCGATGATGCGGATCAGGTTGGACTGGGACGCGGAGAGCTGGTTGATGTTGCCGCTGCCGGTCAGGCCGGTCTCGATGTCGATGTCGATGCCGTCGAAGTTGTACTTCTTGAGGATCGGCACGATGGTGTCGACGAAACGGTCCGCGACCGCGGTCGAGTTGAGGTCGATGCCGGCCGTCGCGCCGCCGATGGAGAGCAGCAGCGTCTGCCCGGACGCCTTGGCCGCGCACATCTCGGCGGGCGTCGCCACCTTCACGCCCCGGTCCATGCCGTCCTCCCACAGGGCCGTGCCGTCGGAGAGGATCACCGGGAAGGCCGCGTTGAGGACGTTGTAGCCGTGGGCGCCGATCTCGGGGTTGGTGATCGGGGTCCAGCCGAAGGGCGGGTGGACGCCGTTGGCGGCGCCGTCCCAGTTCTCCCAGTAGCCCTGGAGGACCTTGCCGGCGGGCTTCGACTTCACGGCGCAGGTGTCGGCGGCCTGGGCGGGGGTCGCGCCGGTGGGGGCGGCGGACGCCGTGGCGACTCCCAGGGGGGTGAGGACGGTGGCCGCCAGTGCGGCGGCCAGTAGACGGATCTTGCGGCGGATCATGCCGGGCCTCCCGGTGGGGGTTCGGTGAGGGAGAGTCGTCTCATGTCGTAGGCATGACAGTGCTTTGGTCCAGACCTTTCGTCAAGAGGTCTGGACCAAGAAGCGGGCACGCTTCAGCCGGCCGTCAGGCGATCGTCCGGGGCAGGCGCAGGCTCAGCAGGCCGGTCAGGACCACCCCCGCCAGCTGGACCAGCAGCGTCGTCACCAGGGCGTCCCGCATGCCCATCCCCGGGACCAGCGACAGGAACAGCGTGCCCAGGGTGGCCACCCCCAGGGCCAGCGACGACTGCTGGGTGGTGACCATGACGCCACTGCCCACGCCGGCCCGTACGGCAGGCACCTCCGACAGGACCACCCGCATGATGACCGGGAGCTGGAGCGCCTGGCCCGCCCCCGCGACCGCCGCGCCCGGCAGGAGCTCGACCAGCCCCAGATCGGGCCAGGAACGCCACGCGGCCAGCGTCATCAGGGCCAGGCCCACCCCCTGGAGGGCGGCGCCGGCGGGCACGACACGGGTGCCGTAGCGGGCGACCAGCCGGGGGCCGGCGAGGGAGAAGAAGAAGAACACCACCGCGAGCGGGGCCAGGGCCAGGCCCGCGGCCACCGGGCTCAGACCCGCGCCCTGCTGCAAGGCCACCGCGATGACGAACATGAAGCCGCTGAAGCCGATCGAGAACGGCACGACGAGCAGGAGTCCGCGGCGCAGCGACACGATCGCGAACAGGCTCGGCGGGACCAGGGGTGTACGGCCCGCGCGGTCGGCCCGGCGCTCCACCGCGAAGAACGCGGCCGCCGCGAACGGGAACGTCGCCAGCGACAGCCACGTCCACAGCGGCCAGCCCGCCGCCCGGCCCTCGGTGAGCGGGACCAGCAGGGTCAGGATCGAGGCGGCCAGCAGGAAGGTGCCGGGCACGTCCACCGGCTCGGGGCGCGCGGAGCGGGTCTCCGGGACCGCGCGGGCGGCCAGGAAGAGGCCCACGAGGACGACCGGGACGTTGACGAGGAAGACGGAACGCCAGCCGGTGCCCGCGATGTCGGCGGCCACGAGGACGCCGCCGAGGATCTGCCCGGCCACCATCGACAGGCCGGCCGTCGCCCCGTACAGGCCCATGGCCTTGGCGCGCCGGGGACCGGTCGTGGTCGCCTGGATGGTCGCCAGCACCTGCGGCAGCATCGCGGCGGCCGAGGCGCCCTGCGCCGCCCGTGCCGCCACCAGCGACCAGGCGTCCGGCGCCAGGCCGCAGGCCAGCGAGGTCAGTCCGAAGGCCGCCATGCCGCCCAGGAACAGGCGGCGCCGGCCGAAGAGGTCGCCGAGCCGGCCGCCGAGGACCAGCAGGACGGCGTACGCCACCCCGTATCCGGCGACGACCAGTTCCAGGACCGCCTCGCTCGCGGACAGGTCCGCGCCGATGGTGGGCAGGGCGACGTTGACGATGAAGAAGTCGACCAGCGGGAGCGCCGCGGCCAGCAGCACCGTGAAGAGTCCGAGGCCGCCGAGCGCGGGCGTCGCCGGGGGGCCCGTGCGGACGGGACGAGAAGTGATGGTTTCGGTCACGTGGTCGAGCCTGCGACCGTTTCGAGGGTGGTACCAGAGTCTCCTTATGCTGGTAGTGGGAGTACCTGGCAACAGGGTCCGGGACGCGGCACCCTGGAGGCATGACGACGATGACGGGTCAGGAGACGGCGGCGCAGTCCCCGCCCCGGGACACCGGCTCGGAGATCCGGCGGCACGAGCTCGCCGCCTTCCTGCGCAGCCGCCGCGAACGCATCGCCCCCGAGCAGGTCGGGCTGCCCCGCGGGCGCCGCCGCCGGACCCCGGGGCTGCGGCGCGAGGAGGTCGCCCAGCTCTCGGCCGTCGGCGTCACCTGGTACACCTGGCTGGAGCAGGCCCGGGACATCCAGGTCTCCGTGCAGGTCCTCGACGCCCTCGCCCGCGCCCTGCTGCTCGACCCGACCGAACGCGGCCACCTCTTCCAGCTGGCGGGGGCCGTCGACCCGACGCCCGCGACGGTCTGCCCGGCCATCACCCCGGCGGTGCGCGCCCTGCTGGAGCAGATCGAGCCGTACCCCGCCTGCGTGCAGAACAGCCGGTACGACATCCTCGCCCACAACCGGACGTACGGGCTGCTGCTCTGCGACCTGGACGAGGTGCCGCCCGAGGACCGCAACTGCATGATCCTGTGCTTCACCCACGAGGACTGGCGGTCCTCGATCGTGCACCTGGAGGAGACCCAGCGGCTGATGGCGGCGCGGTTCCGCGCGACGATGGCCGGCCATCTCGCCGAGCCCGCCTGGAAGATGCTGCTCAAGCGGCTGCGCACCCAGTCGCCGGACTTCCGCGAGGCCTGGGAGCGGTACGAGGTCGTCGCGCACCGCGGCAAGCGCAAGGAGTTCCTCAACCGGCACGTCGGCCGGATCCGCGTCGACCACACCGACCTGTGGCTCGGCCCGGAACCGGGGCCCCGGATGGTGACGTACGCACCGGCCGACGAGGCATCCCGGGAGCGGCTGGAGAAGCTGCACGCGATCGCTCTGGAGCGCGGGCCCGCATCGTCCGGGTGAGAGTGCTCGAAGTGCGGGAACCCGGGGAAATGCGGAAGGTGATGTTCCCGGGGTTTCCCAGGGTTGCCACAGCCCGGGGTTCCCACCGCACGGACAGGGCGAGGACGAAGAGTCATGGCTGAGCAGAAGTCGGCGCGGACACTCCCGCGGCCGTTGCACGCGGCCGCTTCGGCGGTGCGGAAGGTGCCGGGTGCCGGGACGGTGGGCAGGGCCGCCGAGGGCGCGCTGGACAGGATCGGGGCGGTGTCGCCGCGCGGGCGGCGCGTGCTCGTCTACACGGGCGCCGGGGTACTGGGCGTCGCCGGACTGGTGGAGTGGCCGGTGGCGGCCACCGGGGCGGCGGTGGCCTGGCTGACGCAGTCGCGCGGGCGCAACGGACAGGCCGCGCGGAGCGGGCGGAACGGCGACGGGAGCGCGGCGAAGGGCGCGGAGGGGACGGGGACGCGGGGCGCCTCCGGCTCGGAGTCCGGCGCGAGGTCCGCCCGGACAGCGGCCAGGAAGACCACCGCCAGGAAGACGACCGCCAGGAAGACGACGGCCAGGAAGACGACTGCCAAGAAGACCACCGCCGGGGCGGCCGCCACCAAGACGGCCGCGGCGAAGAGGACCACCGGCGCCGGCGCCAGGAAGACCGCCGCCAAGTCCACGGCCGCCAAGTCGGCGACGGCCAAGTCGGCGAAGACCGCCGCCGCGAAGAAGCCGACCGCGCAGAAGGCGACCGCGCAGAAGGCGACCGCGCAGAAGACCGCCGCCAGGAAGTCGCCCGCGAAGAAGACCGCGTCCCCCACTCGGGCCAAGAGCCAGTCGGGGACCAAGGCGTCCTCGAGCCGGCCCGCCGCCTCGGGCGGCAGCCGCGGCCGCGGCCGCAAGACGGCCGCCGCGTCGCGCACCCGCACGTCCGGCTGAGGGAGAGCCATGGTCGGTGGACTGCTGACGCGTTCCCAGGACGCCGTCACGGGGTTGGTGCTGGCCGGACCCCGGCTGCTCGCGCGCGGCACCGCGCCCGCCGTGGGTGCCGCGGCCGGAGCGGCGGCGGGCACCGCGCGGGCCGGTGTGCGCGGCGCCGACTTCGCGGCGCGGGCGGCACGGGTGGCCCGCGCGGCGCTGCCCGGCGGGTCGCGGGACTGGCGGGCCGGACCCCGTGCGCACCTCGCGCTCCGGCCGGCCGCGAGGGACGAGGTGCGCCGGGCGGGCGGTACCGAGCGCGTGGCGCGGCGGGTGGCGGCGGCACTGGCCGAGCACCCGGACGTCCTGCTCGCCTACTGGGACACCGGTCTCGCCAGACTGGTGGTGACCGCGACCGAGGACACGCTCACCGACCGCGTCGTGGACCACGCCGCGGAACTCGCCGAACGCCACGGACTCACCCGGGTGGACCAGTCCGCCGCCACCGGCCCGGACGGCCCGGACAACCCGGACGCCCCGGACGCCCTGGACGACCCGGTGGACGAGACGGACCACCCGGGCGATCCGGCCCCGGTGCGGGTCGCGGCTGCCGCGCTCGGCGCCGACGTGCTGGGCATCGCCGCCGCCGTGACCGGGGCCCGGCTGCGGCTGCCGGCCTCGCCCCGCCTGGTCACCGCCGTGGCGACGCTGCTGCGCGAGAACCCGGCCTTCCGCGCCTGGCTGCGCGGGCGGCTCGGCGACCACCGCATGGACGTGGCCCTCGCCGCCGCCAACGCGGCCGTCCACGGCGCCGGGCAGAGCCCCACCTCGCTCGTGCTCGACGGGGCGCTGCGCGTCTGCCAGTTGACGGAGGCGGTGGCGCGCGGGGCCGCCTTCGAGGTCGTGCACGACCAGTTGTGCGTCCCCGGCCGGGGCAGCCTGCCCGCCGGGCCCGCGCTGCGCCCGCCGCCGCGCACCTCCCCGGCCCAGGACTACGCCGCCCACGCCTCGGCGGGCAGTGTGGCGGGCGCCGCCGCGACCCTGCTGGTCAAGCACGACGTCGCGGAGGCCGCGGAGGCGGTGCTCGCCGGGTCGCCCAAGGCCGCGCGCTACGGGCCCGCCGCCTTCCACGCCGTACTGAGCGCCGCGCTGTCCCGCACCGGCGTGCTCGTGCGCGACCCCGGGCGGCTGCGGCAGCTGGAGATGGCCCGCACGGTCGTCCTGCACCCCAGCGCGCTGCGGGTGCCGGACGCGGGCGCCGACCCGTGGACCGAGGACGTGCTGGACGCGGCGCGCCGCGCGGGACTGCGCGTGGTGATGGTCGAGGACCCCGCGCTGGCCGACTTCACCGGCCTCGCCGACCAGGTCGTCGGCGCCGGGCGTCCGCTCGCGGACGTCGTGGCCGGGCTGCGCGCCGAGGGCGGCGTCGTCACCGTCGTACGGCCGCTGCCCGGCGACGACGGGTCGGTGTCGGACGGGCTGCTCGCCGGGGACGTGGCCGTCGCGCTGGCCGACGCGGACTGCCCGGTGGCCTGGGGCGCGGACGTGCTCGCGCCGCAGGGCCTCGCCGACGTGTGGCGGGTGCTGCGGGCGGTGCCGGTGGCGCGTGCGGTCGGGCGCCGGTCGCAGACGCTGGCCCGGTCCGGGGCCGCGCTGTCCGGGCTGCTGGTCGCGGTCGGCGAGGCGCGCGGCAGGAGCCGGGGCGGCGTGTCGTCGCTCCTCGGGATGCGGCACGCGCCGGTCGACGCGAGCGCCGCGCTGGCCCTGCTGTCCGGCACCCGGGCGGCGATCGGCGTGGCGGCGGCCCGCGCCCCGCACCCCCGGGCCCGGGTCGCCTGGCACGCGCTGGACCCGGACGACGTACGGGAGCGGCTCGACCGGGAGCGCGAGCCCGAGCCGACCGCCGTGGAGCAGGCCGGCGCCCGGCTGCGCGCGGCCGCCGACCGGGCGGGCCGGGTGCCCGTGCTGGCCCCGGTCCGCTGGTCGTGGCAGCTGGCCCGCGCCGTACGCGGCGAACTGGACGACCCGCTCACCCCGGTCCTCGCGGTCGGCTCGGCCGCCTCCGCGATCCTCGGGTCGGTCGTCGACGCGCTGCTCGTCGTCGGCGCCCTGGACCTCAACGCACTGGTCGGCGGCTTCCAGCGGCTGCGCGCGGAGCGGGCGCTGTCCGGGCTGCTGGCGGAGCAGAAGCAGAAGGCCCGCGTCACCGAGGAGCAACTCGGCGGGAACGGCGAGGAGTTCGCGGCGCAGCGCGAGCCGTGGATCGTGGACGCGGCCAAGCTGCACCCCGGCCACGTGATCGAGCTGAAGGCGGACGACGTCGTGCCGGCCGACGCGCGGCTGCTGTGGGAGGACGGCCTGGAGGTGGACGAGTCCGCGCTGACCGGCGAGTCGCTGCCGGTGGACAAGTGCGTGGACCCGTCGCCCCGCGCCCCCGTGGCGGAGCGGTACTGCATGGTCTTCGAGGGCACGACCGTGGTGGCCGGGCGGGCCTGCGCCGTCGTCGTCGACACCGGCGACCACACCGAGGCGGCGCGCGCGGTCGCGCTGGCGGCCCGTACCCCGGCCGCGGCCGGGGTGCAGGCCAGGCTCCAGGAGCTGACCCGCAAGGCGCTGCCGCTCACCCTGGCGGGCGGCGCCGCGGTCACCGGTCTGTCGCTGCTGCGCGGGGCGCCGATCCGGCAGGCCGTCGCCGGTGGCGTGTCGGTGGCGGTGGCCGCCGTGCCCGAGGGGCTGCCGCTGGTGGCGACGGTGGCCCAGCTCGCGGCGGCCCGCCGGCTCAGCCGCCGGGGCGTCCTGGTGCGCACCCCGCGCACGCTGGAGGCGCTGGGCCGGATGGACACCGTCTGCTTCGACAAGACGGGCACCCTCACCGAGAACAGGCTGCGGCTGTCGCGCGTCGCCGGCACCGACGGCACGGTCCGCCGGGCGGGCGACCCGGACGCCGCCGACGCCGTACGGACCGCCGCGCGCGCCTGCCCCCGGCTGAACGGCGACGGCGCCCGGCCCACCCACGCCACCGACGAGGCGATCCTGGACGCGGCCGGGGACGACCCCGGGTGGACACAGGAGGAGGGCCTGCCCTTCGAGACCTCCCGCGGCTACGCCGCCGCCGTCGGACGCGAGGGCGGTTCCGGCCGGTCCGGCCGGTCCAGTCGTTCCCGCGGCCCGGCGGTGCTGGTGGTCAAGGGCGCCCCGGAGACGGTGCTGCCCGCCTGCGCCGGCCTGCCCGCGCACACCGCCGAGGTGGCGCGGCGCCTGGCCGGTGACGGGCTGCGCATCATCGCGGTGGCGCGGCGGACCCTGGCGAAGGGCGAGAAGGCCGCCGACGTCCTCGAACAGCCGCCGTCCGGGCTGGAGTTCACCGGGCTGCTGGCCCTCGCCGACGTGGCCCGCGAGACCTCCCCGGCACTGGTGCGCGGGCTGCGCGAGGCGGGCGTACGGCCCGTGGTGCTGACCGGCGACCATCCGCAGACCGCCCGCGCCATCGCCCTCGACCTGGGCTGGCCCGAGGACGCGGTCGTGGTCACCGGCGACGAACTCGCCGCCGCCGACCGCACCGCCCGCTCCCGGATGCTGCGCGACGCGGACGTCGTGGCCCGGGTGGCGCCGGAGCAGAAGCTCCAGGTCGTCGAGTCGCTGCGGGACGCCGGGCGGGTCGTCGGCATGGTGGGCGACGGCGCCAACGACGCCGCCGCGATCCGGGCCGCCGACATCGGCGTCGGCATCAGCGCCCGCGGCTCGGCCGCCGCCCGCAACGCCGCCGACCTGGTGGTGACGGGCGACGACCTGCTGGTCCTCGTGGAGGCGGTGCGGGAGGGCCGGGCCCTGTGGCACAGCGTCGCCGACGCCATCGCCATCCTGATCGGCGGTAACGCGGGCGAGGTCGGCTTCGGCATCCTCGGCACGGTGCTGGGCGGCGCCGCCCCGCTGTCCACCCGCCAGATGCTGCTGGTCAACCTCTTCACCGACCTGTTCCCGGCGATGGCCGTCGCGGTGACGAAGACGGGCGATCCGGAGCAGGAGGAGGCCGACGCGGGCGCCCCGCTCGGTACGGCCGTGCTGGGCGAGCCCCTCCTCCGGCAGATCCGGCACCGGGCCCTGACCACCGCGCTCGGGGCGACCGCGGCCTGGCTGCTGGGCCGCTTCACGCCGGGCACGGAGCGGCGCTCCACGACCATGGCCCTGTGCGCGGTCGTCGGCACCCAGCTCGCCCAGACCCTCGCCGACCGCCGCGACAGCCGCCTGGTCCAGGTCACCTCCCTCGGCTCCGCCGCCGCCCTGGTCGCCCTCGTCATGACCCCGGGCGCCAGCCGCCTCTTCGGCTGCACCCCGCTCGGCCCGGTCGCCTGGACGGGCGTGGCCGCGGCCATCGCGCTCGCGCTGGCCGGGCAGCGGGCGCTGCCGGGGGTGGAGGACGCGATCGCGAGGTACTGGCCGAAGGTGGCGGAGCGGTTGCCGGTGGAGAAATCCGGTGCGGTGCCGCAGGGGGCGAGGGGATGATGCGCGGATCCGTCGTCGCCGGCCGAAAGGCGTGTCCGTGCTTCCCCCGGACGAGATCCGCACCCTGCTGAACGCACACGACGACCCGCTCCACCGGGAACGGCCCCGGGACTTCGACGCGGAGGCATCCGCGCACCGCTTCGCGCTCCTCACGGCCGCGCTGGAGCGGCGTTTCGGGCCGTCCGGCAGCGCCGGTCTGTTTCAGGACGCCAGTGTGTACGGGAGGTTCTCGGTCGCGGACGGCGCCGGGCCCGCCGGGAGACTGTGGGTCGAGCTGAGCAACTTCGGCGGCTTCGTCACCGCGGGGACGGGCACCGACTGGTCCGCCGACTCCGCGGCGGACCTGAGCGCGGAGTTCGTGACGTGGCTGGACGAGGTCTGTACGGCGGCGGGGTGCGTCCTCGTCCCGCTCGAACTGCTGCTGGAGCCGTACGAGGGCCCGACCGCGACCCTGGTGGACGACGACCGGTTGTTCGCGGAGACACTCGCGGCGCTCGGCCCCGACGACGAGGATGCCGACGACGGTGACGACGGTGACGACGGTGAGGACGCCGACGACGACGAGGACGACGACGAGGACGACGACGAGGACGACGACATGCGGGCGGTCTGGGCCGACAGGTACTTCGACTACGTGTGAGGTTCGTGTGAGGTACGCGTGAGGCGCCGTCACACCCCCGTCCGCGCCGCCTCCCGCACCTCCGGCGACCGCAGGCGCTCGGCCGTCCGCTCCGCCGTCCGGTGGGCCCAGCGGCCGCTGGTGACGGCACCCACGACGAGGACCGCGAGGCCGCAGGCGGCGAGGATCCACCAGCCGGGGCGGGCCGCGGAGACGAAGGTGTCGCGGTACGGCGACGCGCCCACGCCCGCCGCCAGCACCGCGCCGACCACCGCCACGCCGAGCGTCTGGCCCAGCTGGCGGCTGGTCGAGGCGACGGCGGCCGCGACCCCGGCCTGGGCCCGGGGCATGCCGGAGACCGCGGTGTTGGTGATGGGCGCGTTGACGAAACCGAAGCCGACGCCGAACAGGACGTAGCCGATGAAGAGCGTGACGTCGGAGGTCTCCGCCTCGAAGGCGGCGAACAGCGTCCCGCTCACGGTCAGCGCGCCGCCCGCGATCAGCAGCGGCAGGCGCGGACCCCGGCCGCCGACCAGCCGTCCGGACAGCGGGGCGCACAGGAAGGTCGGCACCGCCATCGGCAGCATCCACAGACCGGCCTCCAGGGCGCTCAGCCCGCGCACGTTCTGGAGATACAGCGTGGACAGGAACAGGAAGCCGCCCAGCGCGGCGAAGGCGCTGATCGCGATGACGGTGGCCCCGCTGAACGGCGCCGACCGGAAGAAACGCAACTCGATGAGGGGGTCGGTGCGGCGCGGCTCGTGGACGAGCAGGCCGGTCAGCGCGGCGAGCGCCAGGACGGCGAAGGGCAGCACGTGCGTGAACCCGGCGTTGGGCGCCTCGATGATCGCGTACGTCAGGGAACCGAACAGCACGATCACCATCAGCTGGCCCAGCGGGTCGGGGCGGCGGGCCTTCGGCGCGCGGGACTCGGGGACGAAGCGCAGGGTCAGGAGCAGGGCGGCCAGGCCCACCGGCAGGTTGACCCAGAAGATCGAGCGCCAGCCGACCGACTCCACGAGCACGCCGCCCACCAGCGGACCGGCGGCCATGGATATGCCGACCACCGCGCCCCAGACGCCGATCGCGCGGGCGCGCTCGCGCGGGTCGGTGAAGGTGTTGGTGATGATCGACATGGCGACCGGGTTGAGCATCGAACCGCCCACCGCCTGCATCATCCGGAAGACGACCAGCGAGGACAGGTCGGGGGCCAGCGAGCACAGCAGCGAGCCCAGGGTGAAGATCACCAGGCCGGTCATGAAGACCCGCTTGCGGCCGATCCGGTCGGCGGTGGAACCGGACAGCATCAGCAGTGCGGCCAGCACCAGCGTGTACGCGTCGATGGCCCACTGAAGCCCCGACGTGCTCGCGTGCAGGTCGCGCTGCATGGAGGGGAGGGCGACGTTGAGGATCGTGTTGTCGATACTCACGATCAGCAGACTCATGCAGCAGATGGCGAGCACGAGCATGCGGCGGCGACGGGTGAGCTCGGGCATGAACTCCAGCCTACGCCTACTTCGATAGTGCGTCTAACTAATGACCGATGCACGATCTTTGTCCACAGGGCGCGGCGGGCACCGCCCCGCGTGCGTGACAATGGGGGAATGCCCACGCTCACCACGCCCGCCCCCGACACCGCCGCCGCGCCCCTGCGGATCGGCCCGCACACCGTCGCGCCGCCCGTGGTGCTGGCCCCGATGGCCGGCATCACCAACGCGCCGTTCCGCACCCTGTGCAGGGAGTTCAGCGGGGGCAAGGGCCTGTTCGTGAGCGAGATGATCACCACGCGGGCGCTGGTCGAGCGCAACGAGAAGACCATGCAGCTGATCCACTTCGACGCGACGGAGACCCCGCGCTCGATCCAGCTGTACGGCGTCGACCCGGTGACCGTCGGCAAGGCCGTCCGCATGATCGCGGAGGAGGACCTGGCCGACCACATCGACCTGAACTTCGGCTGCCCGGTCCCGAAGGTGACCCGCAAGGGCGGCGGCTCGGCGCTGCCGTACAAGCGGAACCTGCTGCGGGCCATCGTCCGCGAGGCCGTCACCGGAGCCGGCGACCTGCCCGTCACCATGAAGATGCGCAAGGGCCTCGACGACGACCACCTCACCTACCTCGACGCCGGCCGGATCGCCGTCGAGGAGGGCGTCACCGCCATCGCCCTGCACGGCCGCACCACCGCCCAGCACTACGGCGGCACCGCCGACTGGGACGCCATCGCCCGCCTCAAGGAGCACGTCCCGGAGATCCCCGTCCTCGGCAACGGCGACATCTGGTCCGCCGAGGACGCGCTGCGCATGGTCCGCGAGACCGGCTGCGACGGCGTCGTGGTCGGCCGCGGGTGCCTGGGGCGGCCGTGGCTCTTCGCCGACCTGGTCGCCGCCTTCGAGGGCCGCACCGACTCCTTCGTACGGCCCACCCTGCGCGAGGTCGCCGACGTGATGGTGCGGCACGCCACGCTGCTGGGGGAGTGGATCGGCGACGAAGCACGCGGTGTCATCGACTTCCGCAAGCACGTCGCCTGGTACCTCAAGGGCTTCGCCGTCGGCTCCGAGATGCGCAAGCGGCTCGCGATCACCTCCTCCCTGGAGGCCCTGCGCGCCGGTCTCGACGAACTCGACCTCGACCAGCCCTGGCCCACCGGCGCCGACGGCCCCCGCGGCCGCACCTCCGGCAACAACCGGGTGGTCCTGCCCGACGGCTGGCTCAAGGACCCGTACGACTGCGCGGGCGTCGGCGAGGACGCCGAGCTGGACACCTCCGGCGGCTGATCAGCCCCCCGCGCCGGTGGGGTGCGGCGTCGAGCCGTACGCCGTCAGGAAGCGGTCCCGGAAGGCACTCATCTTCCACACCGGGGCGTCCTTCGCCGGTTCGAGCCCCTCCGTCCAGTTCCAGTCGTCGATCGCGTCGAGCACCTTCGGGTCCTTGGCGACGATCGACACCGGGACGTCCCGGCTCGCCTCGTTCCCGCTCACGCGGGCGAGCGGCTGGTGGTCGCCGAGGAAGACCAGGACGGTGTCGTCGGTGCCGTAGCGCTCCAGCCACTGGGTGAGGCTGGTGACCGAGTACTGGATCGACTTGCCGTACTCCTCCTTCGAGCGGGCGGAGTCGGTGATGACGTCGGACGCCTTCACGCCCGACGCCTCGATGCCGTCGTACACCGAACCGTCGCCGACCTCGTCCCAGCCGACCATCCGGGGGATCGGCGCCCAGGGCTGGTGGCTGGAGGTGAGGATGACCTCCGCCATCAGCGGCCTGTCGCGCTCGCGGCCGTGCTCCAGGCGCTGGAAGGCCTCCAGCGCGTACTGGTCCGGCATCGTCGACCAGCTGAACTTCGGCCCCCGGTAGCCCATGCCGAACGCGTCGTAGACCTTGTCCAGGCCGTACCAGTCCGCCTCGGGCCAGGCCTTCTGCACCCCGGGCATGATCCCGACCGTGTCCCAGTCGCCGGTCTTCTCGAACGCCTTGGTGAGGGTGAGGTGGTCGCCCGCGGTGACGGTCCGGTAGCGCTGCTGGTTGTCCACCCACAGGCCGGACAGGAAGGTGGAGTGACCGAGCCAGCTGCTGCCCCCGTACGTCGCCGAGGTGAGCCAGCCGCTGCGGGCGTGGAAGCCCGCCTTCGCCAGTGCCTCGGTGCTCGCGTCCAGCGTCCGGCCGACACCCGGTGCCATCACCGGATCCTCGATGGCGCTGCGGCCGTAGCTCTCGATGAACGTGAAGATCATGTCCTTGCCGCGCAGGTCGGGCACCAGCTGCGCGCCGGGCGTGGCGCCGAAGCGGTCCGCCTTCGCCTCCTTCGCGAAGGCCGCCTCGTCCCGCAGCGTGTCCACCACCCGGTGCGCCTGTGCCTCGGCGGCCTTCGAGGCGCTCGTGGTGGCGACCGGCACGCCGAAGGTCTGCACGCCCAGCGCCGCGCAGGTCATCCACACGGTGGCCGCCATCAGCGCGCCCCGCGCCGCCCGCTCCCGGTGCGCGGCCAGCAGTTCACCGAGCCGGACCGCCGCCAGCGCCATGAGCACCAGCAGCAGCACGGCCAGCGCGGCGGCGCCCACCGCCGCCCAGGTCGCCGCCGCCCCGCCCATCGAGTCCGCCACGAACGACTGCGCGTCGTCCAGCAGACCCCAGTCCAGGACGAGGTTGAAGCTGCGGCCCAGGTACTCGGTGAAGCCCATGTCGAGCAGGTTCAGCACGGTCAGCGCCCCGAGCGCGGTCCCGAACAGCGCCGCCGCCACCAGCCGCGGCACCCGGGGCAGGCAGAGCAGCAGCACCGCCGCGACGACCGCCTCCCCCGGGATCCGCGCGAAGCGGTTGGGCTCCAGGGCGACGAAGGTGTTCGGCAGCAGGAGCGCCCCGAGCACCAGAATGGCCGAAAGGGACGTCGTGACCCGGCCGGCGGCGAGGGCCGCGCGCGGGTGCCGGGTGCCCCACGCACGCCAGTGGGCGAGGCGGGTCCGCAGGGCCGTGAGGGCCTCCAACGGGGCGGATCCGGGGGTGCCGGCGTCGTCGGGAGCGTGGTCGGGGGGCCGCGACGGACGGCGGAAAGGCGTGATGGCGGGCACCCGGGGGTCCTTCCGTACGAAACCCGGTGGACGGTCGTGGACGGCGGGACCCGGCGAGGGGGCCGGGGCCCGCCACCCTCTCGTACGTCCGGCGGAGGCGGTCCGTTCACGGGTCCGCATGGTGAAATCCGGCTGCCTGTGGGAGCGTGATTCTCGCCACCTCTGATAGGGGAGGCGCTCAGATGAGCGGATCATGAGCGACTCCACTTCTCCAAGGTGTGGCACTGAGTGCCACACCTTGATCGTTCATCGATCGAACTCAAACGTAGAGAATCGCGCTCACATGAGCGCTCGGCCCAGCGTTCGGTCATCCATTCGTTCAAGAAGTGAAAACATAAGCGGCCGGTCGCTTGCCAAGCTTTGACTTTCGATCCGGTGGCGGACGAGTGGTTACGGGCGCATGACGCGCAAGTGGACGTACCCACAGGCCTTTGATCTGGGTACATTCCTCGCCGTCAGGGCAGCCACCGCGTCCTCGAGGAGTCGAGACCCGTGTCGGAAAACAAAGATCCCCAGGTAGCGAACGCAGCGAAGTTCGTTTACGACTTCACCGAGGGCAACAAGGACCTCAAGGACCTCCTCGGCGGCAAGGGCGCCAACCTCGCCGAGATGACCAACCTGGGTCTCCCGGTCCCTCCCGGCTTCACGATCACCACCGAGGCCTGCAAGACCTACCTCGACAGCGGTGAGGAGCCCGCGGCCCTGCGCGACGAGGTGAGTGCGCACCTCGACGCCCTCGAGGCGAAGATGGGCAAGAAGCTCGGCCAGGCCGACGATCCCCTGCTCGTGTCGGTGCGCTCCGGGGCCAAGTTCTCCATGCCCGGCATGATGGACACCGTCCTCAACATCGGCCTCTCCGACAAGTCCGTGCAGGGACTGGCCAAGCAGGCCGGCGACGACCGCTTCGCGTGGGACTCCTACCGCCGCCTGATCCAGATGTTCGGCAAGACCGTCCTCGGCGTCGACGGCGACCTCTTCGAGGAGGCGCTGGAGGCGGCCAAGACGGCCAAGAAGGTCGCGGTCGACACCGAGCTGGAGGCCGCCGACCTCAAGAAGCTCGTCACCAAGTTCAAGAAGATCGTCAAGACCGAGGCCGGCCGGGACTTCCCGCAGGACCCGCGCGAGCAGATGGACCTCGCCATCAAGGCGGTCTTCGAGTCCTGGAACGGCGAGCGCGCCAAGCTCTACCGCCGCCAGGAGCGCATCCCGCACGACCTCGGCACCGCCGTCAACGTCTGCTCGATGGTGTTCGGCAACCTCGGCCCCGACTCCGGCACCGGCGTCGCCTTCACCCGCGACCCCGCCTCCGGTCACCAGGGCGTCTACGGCGACTACCTCCAGAACGCCCAGGGCGAGGACGTCGTCGCCGGCATCCGCAACACCGTCGCGCTGGCGGAGCTGGAGCGCATCGACAAGAAGTCGTACGACCAGCTGATGCAGATCATGGAGACGCTGGAGAACCACTACCTGGACCTCTGCGACATCGAGTTCACCATCGAGCGCGGCCAGCTGTGGATGCTCCAGACCCGCGTCGGCAAGCGCACCGCGGGCGCTGCCTTCCGCATCGCCACCCAGCTCGTCGACCAGGGCCTGATCGACGAGGCCGAGGCCCTCCAGCGGGTCAACGGCGCCCAGCTCGCCCAGCTGATGTTCCCCCGCTTCGACGACGAGGCGAAGGTCGAGCAGGTCGGCCGGGGCATCGCCGCCTCCCCGGGCGCGGCGGTCGGCAAGGCCGTCTTCGACTCGTACACCGCCGTCAAGTGGTCCCGTTCCGGCGAGAAGGTCATCCTGATCCGCCGCGAGACCAACCCCGACGACCTGGACGGCATGATCGCCGCCGAGGGCATCCTGACCTCGCGCGGCGGCAAGACCTCCCACGCGGCCGTGGTCGCGCGCGGCATGGGCAAGACCTGTGTCTGCGGCGCGGAGGAGCTGGAGGTCGACACCAAGCGCCGCCGGATGACCGTGCCCGGCGGGCACGTCGTCGAGGAGGGCGACGTCGTCTCCATCGACGGCTCCTCCGGCAAGGTCTACCTCGGCGAGGTGCCGGTCGTGCCCTCCCCGGTCGTCGAGTACTTCGAGGGCCGCATGCATGCGGGCGCCGAGGACGCCGACGAGCTGGTCGAGGCCGTGCACCGGATCATGGCCTTCGCCGACCGCAAGCGCCGGCTGCGGGTGCGGGCCAACGCCGACAACGCCGAGGACGCGCTGCGCGCCCGCCGGTTCGGCGCCCAGGGCATCGGCCTGTGCCGCACCGAGCACATGTTCCTCGGCGACCGGCGCGAGCTGGTCGAGCGGCTGATCCTCGCCGACTCGGAGGCCGTGCGCGAGGAGTCCCTGAAGGAGCTGCTGCCGCTCCAGAAGCAGGACTTCGTCCAGCTCTTCGAGTCGATGGACGGCCTCCCGGTCACCGTCCGCCTCCTCGACCCGCCGCTGCACGAGTTCCTGCCCGACATCACCGAGCTGTCGGTGCGCGTGGCGCTCGCCGAGTCCCGGCAGGAGCCGCACGAGAACGAGCTGCGCCTGCTCCAGGCCGTGCACCGGCTGCACGAGCAGAACCCGATGCTGGGCCTGCGCGGTGTCCGCCTCGGCCTGGTCATCCCCGGCCTGTTCACCATGCAGGTCCGCGCCATCGCCGAGGCCGCGGCCGAGCGCAAGGCGGCCAAGGGCGACCCGCGCGCCGAGATCATGATCCCGCTGGTCGGCACCGTCCAGGAGCTGGAGATCGTCCGCGAGGAGGCCGACCAGGTCATCGCCGAGGTCGAGGCCGCCACCGGCGCGAAGCTCAAGCTGTCGATCGGCACGATGATCGAGCTGCCGCGCGCCGCGCTGACCGCCGGGCAGATCGCCGAGGCCGCGGAGTTCTTCTCCTTCGGCACCAACGACCTGACCCAGACCGTGTGGGGCTTCAGCCGCGACGACGTCGAGGCCAGCTTCTTCACGGCCTACCTGGAGAAGGGCATCTTCGGCGTCTCCCCGTTCGAGACCATCGACAAGGACGGCGTCGGCTCCTTGGTCGCCGCCGCCGCGAAGGCCGGCCGCGCCACGCGCCCCGACCTGAAGCTCGGCGTCTGCGGCGAGCACGGCGGCGACCCGGAGTCGGTGCACTTCTTCCACGAGGTGGGTCTGGACTACGTCTCCTGCTCCCCCTTCCGGATCCCGGTGGCCCGCCTGGAGGCCGGGCGGGCGGCGTCGCGGTCGAAGGGCAGCGACCACCGGTAGGCCCTCGAGGGGGCCCCTGAGCCCCGGAGCCGTCGTCTGTCACCCGACCACCCTCACCGATCGGCGGCGGCTCCGGACCACGAGAAAAGGCGGCACCCGTGCGGGGGTGCCGCCTTTCGCGTGCGCCCCGGCGGTCTCCACGGTCTCCTTCGGCACATTCACATCCGGCCGCCTTTGTGACACGTTCAACGGTGTGAATTCCTGTCGGCTGAGCAGCAGCAAGCTGTCAGCAGAGTTGGAGGCCCCTGGCAGCGGACAGCGGCCGACACCCGGAACGGTGGTTGGATGACGCAGACGGAGCACAGGGAACCGGCCGGACCGACCGACGGCGACGGAAACGCTGACAGAACCGTCGACGCGGTGCCCGGCCCCCGGGCCGGCGTGCGGGAGCGGGTCCCCGAGGCCGGGCCCCCCGTCCGCAGGAACCGGCTCGCGGCCCTGGACGGACTGCGCTTCCTGGCGGCCCTCTCCGTGGTCTTCTTCCACTTCGTCGGCCAGGTGCCCTCCACGATGGAGACCATCTGGGGCCGCCCCGTCGACACCGTCTTCCCCGAGGCCCACGGCTACTTCGCCTACGGCCGGCTCGGCGTCGAACTCTTCTTCCTGATCAGCGGGTTCGTCATCTGCATGAGCGCGTGGGGCCGCACCCCGCGCGACTTCTTCATCTCCCGCGTCACCCGGCTGTACCCGATGTACTGGGCGGCCATCCTGATCAGCGGGTGTGTGATCTTCTTCGCCGACAACCCGTTCGGACACCCGTCGCCGCGCGTGCTGTTCGCCAACCTGACGATGCTCCAGACGCCGCTCGGCGTGGAGCACCTCGACTCCGTCTACTGGACGCTCTGGCCCGAGCTGTGCTTCTACCTGACCTTCGCGGTCGTGGTCTGGAAGGGCCTGACCTACCAGCGCGTGGTGATCTACTGCGGGCTGTGGACCGTCGCCGCCGTGCTCGCGCCCAGCGCCGACATCCACCTGCTGACGCTGCTGGTGAACCCGCCGTCCGCCCCGTACTTCATCGCGGGCATGGCCTTCTACCTCATGTACCGCTACCGGCCGACGCCGCTGCTGTGGGGCATCGTCGCCATGTCGTGGCTGGTGGCGCTGCACTACCTGCTGACGCCCGACGGGGGCCGCCTCAACTGGGACTCCTGGCAGCCGGGCCGCGCCTGGCTGGTCCTGGTCGTCACCGTCTTCTTCCTGCTGATCGCCGCCGTCGCCCTCGGCTGGACCAGCCGCGTCCGCTGGCGCGGACTGACCGTCGCGGGCACCCTGACCTTCCCGCTGTACCTGCTGCACGACGCCATCGGCGTCAACGTCCTGCACCGCTTCGGCGACCGCGCCGACCCCTGGGTCGTGGTCGGCGTCACCGTCGCCGCGCTGGTCGCGCTGTCGTACGTCGTGCAGCGGTTCGTCGAGCGCCCGGTGGCCCGGGCCGCACGGCGCTGGCTGAGCAGCGCCGCCTTCAGCCTCAAGACGCCCGAGCCCCGCCGTAGTACGCCCGGGCCACGCCGCTGAACGGACGGGGTCCGGGGACCCGGGACACGGGCCGGAGGGCGGGTCAGGCCGCGCCGTCGCCGCGGCGCCGGCGCACGGCCAGCATCAGCCCGCCACCGACGAGCACGACCACCGCGCCGCCCGCCGCGATGTACGGCGTGCTGTCGTCGCCGCCGGTCTCGGCCAGGTCGGTGCCCTGCTGACCGGCGGCCTCGTCCCCGCCGCTCTCCTTGCTCCCGGAGCCCTCGCCGCTCCCGGCACCCGCCGCGTCGTCGGTGTCCTCGGCGCCGGTGTCCTTGTCGCTCGCGGGCACGAAGTCGGCCGGCGGCTTGTCGCAGCCGACGCCGTCCTTGTCGCGGTCCAGGTGCTCGCCGTAGTGCTCGTCACCCTTCTGGATGTTGGAGTACCCGGCGTCGTACGCCTCGGTGCAGTTCTTGAACGGGTGGGTGCCGTCGTGCGCCTGGGCGGCGGCGGCCGGCAGGGCGGCCAGGGCCAGCGCGGCGACGGTCACGGCGGCGGGCTTGCGGAGCAGCTTCATCGAGAGTCCCGGAAGTGGTGTCGTTGGTACGGATGAGCGGATATGAAGTGACGAAGCTATTGAGACGGGCGAGATGTGGTGGAGATATGAAGGACTCGTGATGAGAACGTGACGTGACCGGACGGTAGCTCTCCGCTCAGGGCGGACGGGCGCGTACGGTGAGACGGGTCCGGACCAGCGAAGGAGCCGCGGATGACCGGCTGGAACACGGGTGACATCCCCGACCTGGACGGGCGCGTCGCCGTCGTCACCGGCGCCAACGGCGGCCTCGGCCACGTGATCGCCCGGGAGCTGGCGCGCAAGGGCGCGACCGTCGTGCTCGCCTGCCGCAGCGCGGCGCGGGGGAGCGCGGCCGTGGAGCGCCTCCTCGGCGAGGTGCCCGCCGCCGCCGTGGAACCGGCGCGGCTGGACCTCGGCGACCTGGGCTCCGTCCGCGAGTTCGCCTACGCGCTGCCGTACGAGCGGGTCGACCTCCTCGTCAACAACGCCGGGGTGATGGCGCTGCCCCACGGGACGACGGCGGACGGCTTCGAGACGCAGTTCGGCGTCAACCACCTGGGCCACTTCGCCCTCACCGGGCTGCTGCTGCCCGCCCTGCTCGCCGCGCCCGGCGCCCGGATCGTGACCGTCTCCAGCTTCATGCACGCCCTGGCGAACGTCGATCCACGCGACCTCAACAGCGTCCGGCGGTACGGGCGCTGGACCGCCTACGCCCGCTCCAAGTCCGCCAACCTGCTCTTCACCCACGAGCTGGCGCGCCGGCTCGCGGCACGCGAGGGCGCCTCGGACGTACGCGCGGTCGCCGCCCACCCCGGGTACGCCGAGACCGGACTCCAGACCGCCGGGCCCCGCGCCGAGGGGCGCCGGCTCGCCGAGCGGCTGGCGCGGCTCGGGAACCGGGTCGTCGCCCAGTCCCCGGAGGCCGGCGCGCTGCCCGTCCTGTATGCGGCGACCGCACCCGGCGTCCCCTCCGACTCCTTCACCGGCCCGTCCTTCGCGATGTGGCGCGGGTCGCCCGCACCGTCCTGGCGGGCATCCTGGACCACCGACGACACGATGGGGGAGCGGCTGTGGGCCGCCTCGGAGCGGCTGACGGGCGTCGTCTACGAGCCGCTGCTGCCCTGAGGCCGTCCGGGGCTCCGCCCTCCGCGGAGGGTCAGGCCGTCTGCCCGCCGTCCACGATCAGGTCCGTGCCCACCACCGACGCCGCGTCGTCCGACGCCAGGTACAGCACGGCCGCCGCGACCTCCGCGACCGCTGACACCCGGCCGAGCGGCGTCTCCTCGCGCATCCGCTCGGCCCGGCCCGCCTCCGTCTCGCCCGGCTGCAGCGACATCGAGGTCGCCGTGGCGCCGGGGCTGACGGCGTTGATGCGGACGCCGTCCCCGATGTGGTCCAGGGCGGCGCCCCGGGTGAGGGCCGACACGGCCGCCTTGGTCGCCGCGTAGGCCGTGGCGCCCGGGCTGCGCTTGTGCGCCCCGAAGGTGGAGGCGATGTTCACGATCGCGCCGCCGCCCGGCTGGGTGCGCATGTGCCGGACCTCGGCGCGCAGGGCGAGGAACACGCCGGTGACGTTGATGTCGAGCTGCGTGTGCCAGTCCTCCTCGGACAGTTCGGCGACGGGCACCCCGCCGCGGAAGACGCCCGCGTTGTTCACGGCCACGTCGAGGGAGCCGGTGGGGGTCCCCCCGCTCGAGCGAAGTCGAGAGTGGGGGAGGTCCACCGCGGCGGCCACCAGGGCGTCCACGTCGGCGGGCCGGGTGACGTCCGCGGTGACGGCCAGCGCCTTGCCGCCGGCCTCCTCGATCAGGGCCGCCGTCTCGTCGAGCGGACCCCGTGCGCGCCCGGCGACGACGACGTGCGCGCCCTCGGCGGCGAGGGCGAGGGCGACGGCCCGTCCGATGCCGGAGCCCGCGCCGGTGACGAGGGCGGTCCTGCCGGTGAAGCGCTGGGTGGTCATGAATCTCCCCTTTTCTTGACCGAATTTCTTGACCGATCGGTTCAGTATGTGGCCGTGGAAACGCCCCTCCGGAGAGGGGCGGGTCCGTGTCCTCAGTCGAGCAGCGCGAGCGCGGCCTCCGCCGCGTCCCGCATCCTGGCCGGGTCCGGCGAGGCCTTCCCGACCACCCGCATGCCCTGGAGCAGGACCAGCAGCATCCTGGCCAGCGCCAGCGGATCGCGCCCGGCCGGCAGCTCGCCCTCGGCGCGGGCCCGGGCCAGCGAGGTGTGCAGCACGGTCTCCAGCTGGTCCCAGTTGCGCTCGACCCGCCGGGCGGCGACCGTGTCGTGCGGGGCCAGTTCGGCGGCGGTGTTGGTGACGAAACAGCCGTGCAGGCGCGAGTCGTCGGCGCTCGCCTCGGCGGCGTAGCGCCGCACCAGCGCCCGCACCCCCGGCAGGGCCGGGCCCGGCCGGGACAGGTCCGCCAGCAGATCCGGGAGCAGCCCCTGCTCGTAGTGCGCCAGCGCCTTCAGGTACAGCTCCCGCTTGTTGCCGAAGGTCGCGTAGATGCTGGCGCGTCCGACGCCGAGGTGCTCGACGAGGTCGGCCATCGACGTCGCCTCGTAGCCGCGCCGCCAGAACAGCTCAAGGGCTGCCCGCAGCGCGGCGTCCGGATCGAACTCCTTGGTCCTGGCCACGATCCGCAGCCTAGACCCATCTGAAACGATCGGTCAAGAAAGCCTGGGTCAGGCGACGTTCACGGTCTGCACGGCCTGCGCGGCCTTCACGGCCTCCACCTCGTACGTCTCCACCCGCATCACCCCGTCGTCCAGGCACTCCCCGGTGGTGAGGTCGAAGCGCTGCTTGAGCAGCGGGGAGGCGACGAACGGGCGGCCCCGGTGGGTGCCGGTCAGCCCGCGGGAGAGGACCGCCGCGCCGGTGAACGGGTCGCGGTTGTCGATGGCGTACAGCCCGCCGTCCCGGTCGCGGAACAGGGCCACCTGACCGCCGTCCGGCAGCAGGGCCGCCACGCCGCGGCCGGGGAGCAGGGCGCCGAGGTCGCAGGCCGTGAACCAGTCGTCGGTGAGCCGCAGCCGGACCTTCAGGCCGGTCGTGTCGGGGGCGAGGGTCTCGGGGGCCAGGGTCATCGCCGGGTGCTTCCTTCCAGGAGGTCGTCTTCCGAGGGGCGCCGCAGGCCGATGTCCAGCAGCGGCAGGTCGGGCTTCATCTGGTCGCGCTCGGGCACGAAGCCCACGACCGGGTCGGGGGTGTCGGGCGCGTTCACGAAGGACACGAACCGGGCCAGCTTCTCCGGGTCGTTGACGGTCTCGGCCCACTCGTCGCGGTAGTGCGAGACGTGGGCCCGCATCAGGGACTCCAGCTCGTCGCAGATGCCGAGCGAGTCGTGCACGACGACGTCCCGTACGTGGTCCAGGCCGCCGGGGATGCGCTCCAGCCAGGTGGAGGTGCGCTCCAGCTTGTCGGCGGTGCGGATGTAGAACATCAGGAACCGGTCGATCAGGCGGACCAGTTCGGCGTCGGAGAGGTCCTGCGCGAGCAGGTCCGCGTGGCGCGGGGTGGCGCCGCCGTTGCCGCCGACGTACAGGTTCCAGCCGTTGGAGGTGGCGATCACGCCGAAGTCCTTCGACTGGGCCTCCGCGCACTCGCGGGCGCACCCGGAGACCGCCGACTTCAGCTTGTGCGGGGAGCGCAGGCCCCGGTAGCGCAGCTCCAGGTCGATCGCCATGCGCACCGAGTCCTGGACGCCGTAGCGGCACCAGGTCTGCCCCACGCAGGACTTCACCGTGCGCAGCGACTTGCCGTACGCGTGCCCCGACTCGAATCCGGCGTCCACCAGCCGCGCCCAGATCAGCGGCAGCTGCTCGACGCGGGCGCCGAACATGTCGATGCGCTGGCCGCCGGTGATCTTCGTGTAGAGCCCGAAGTCCCGGGCGATCTCGCCGATGACGATGAGCTTCTCCGGCGCGATCTCACCGCCCGGGATGCGCGGGACGACGGAGTACGAGCCGTTGCGCTGGAGGTTGGCGAGGAAGTGGTCGTTGGTGTCCTGGAGCGCCGCCTGCTCGCCCTCCAGGACGTAGCCGCTCGCGCCGATCGCCGGGGCGAGGGAGGCGATGATCGAGCCGACCGCCGGCTTGCACACCTCGCAGCCCTCACCGCCCCGCGCGCCGTCCCGGCCGTGCCGGTCGAGCAGCTCGCGGAAGGAGGTGATCCGCAGGGCGCCGACGATCTCGTACAGCTCCTCGCGGGTGTGCGCGAAGCAGCCGCACAGCCCCTTGTCGACCTCGACGCCGCTCGCCTCCAGCTCGGCGGTGACCAGCTGCCCGAGCACCTTCACGCAGGAGCCGCAGCCGGTGCCGGCCCTGGTGCACTGCTTCACCTCGGGCACGGTCGTGCAGGAGTGCTCCGTCACGGCGCCCCGGACGGTGCCCTTGGTGACGTTGTGGCAGGAGCAGATCACCGCGTCGTCGGGCAGCGCGGCCGGGCCGAGCTGCGCCGGGGCCCCGGCACCGGCGGGCAGTACGAGCGACTCGGGGGAGACCGGCGGGACCGAGCCGGTGAAGGCGCGCAGGGTGCCGTAGGCCTCCGCGTCGCCCACCAGGATGCCGCCGAGCAGCGTGCCGTCGCGGCCGACGACCAGCTTCTTGTACAGGCCCGAGCGGGAGTCGGAGTAGACGACGTCCAGGCAGTCGGCGGTGGCACCGTGCGCGTCCCCGAAGGACGCCACGTCCACGCCGAGCAGCTTCAGCTTGGTGGACAGGTCGGCCCCCGTGAAGGACGCCTCGTCGTCGGCGATCGTCGCGGCGGCCGTCTCGGCCTGCTCGTAACCGGGCGCCACCAGCCCGTACACCCGGCCGTCGGACGCCAGCGCGCACTCGCCGATCGCGAACACGTGCGGGTCGGTGACCGTGCGGCACCGCTCGTCGACGCTGATCCCGCCGCGCTCGCCGACCGCGAGGCCCGAGTCCCGGGCGAGCTGGTCGCGGGGGCGGACACCGGCACTGAACACCACCAGATCGGTGGCGAGTTCGGACCCGTCGGACAGCTTCATGCCCGTGACGGCACCCGAGGAGTCGACCACGATCTCCTGGGTGCCGACGCCCGTGTGCACGGACAGCCCCATCTCCTCGATGGTGCGCAGCAGCGCCGCGCCGCCGCCCTCGTCGACCTGCACCGGCATCAGGCGCGGCGCGAACTCCACGATGTGCGAGGTGAGTCCGAGCCCCTTGAGCGCGCCGGCCGCCTCGAGGCCGAGCAGCCCGCCGCCGACCACGGCACCGGTCGTCGCGTTCTTCGCGTACGCCTCGATGGCGAGGAGGTCCTCGATCGTGCGGTAGACGAAGCAGCCCTCGGCGTCCTTGCCGGGCACCGGGGGGACGAACGGGTAGGAGCCGGTGGCCAGGACGAGGACGTCGTAGTCGACGACCAGCCCGGAGCGGGCCGTCACCTCGCGCGCCTCCCGGTCGATCGTCTCCGCCGGGTCCCCGACGCGCAGCTCGATGCCGTGCTCCTCGATGAAGGCCATGTCGGTCATCGACAGGTCCTCGGGGGTCTTCCCCGAGAAGTACGAGGTGAGCTGGACGCGGTCGTAGGCGGGGCGCGGCTCCTCGCACAGGACGACCACGCGGTGGGTGCGGGTCAGGCCGCGCTCGGCGAGGGCCTCCAGGAAGCGCTGGCCGACCATGCCGTGGCCGACCAGCACGATCGTCGGGGTGATCCCCGGGGTGGCGGTCATCAGGAGCCTCCGTCTTGGGTGAGCAGGTGGAGCAGGGGGCCGCCGTCGGAGGGGAGCGGCTCTGCTCCCTCCCAGGCGCGCGCCAGCGCGCCGACGGTGCCGAGTTCGCCGACCAGGACCCCGCCGACCAGCCGGTCGTCACGGACGACGACCTTGCGGTAGGTGCCCCGGGTGGCGTCGGCGAGCTGCACGACGTCGTCGCCGGGGCGGGGGTCGGTCTCGCCGAACGCGGCGAGGTCGAAGGGGGCGACGGGGCCCCCGGGTCCGGTGGGGGGACCGTCGGGTCCCGTGAGGGTGAGGCGGGTCAGGGAGCGGGTGCCGGTGTAGGACCGGGAGGCGGCCCCGCCCGCCGCGAGCAGCTCGGCCAGCACACCCGCCTGTTCGAGGGCGGGCGCTGCCAGCCCGTACACGCGCCCCGCGTGCTGGGCGCAGTCGCCGATCGCGCGGATGTCCGGGTCGGAGGTGCGCAGCTCGTCGTCGACGAGGACGCCCTTGCCGACCTCGAGCCCCGCCTCCCGGGCGAGCCCGACCCGCGGCCGGACCCCGCAGGCGAGCACCACCAGGTCGGTGCCGAGGGCGTACCCGTCGCCCATCTCCACCGACCGCACCGCTCCGCCGACGCTGCGTACGTCCCGCACCCGGCACTCGGTGTGCACCTCGACGCCGAGGCCCTCCAGGTGCCGCCGCACGAGCGCGGAGGCCGCCGGGTCGAGCTGCCGCTCCATGAGCCGCTCGGACTGCTGGGCGAGGACGACCTGGGCGCCGCGCGCGGCCAGCGCGCGGGCGGCGGACACCCCGAGCAGCCCGCCGCCGATGACGACGGCCCTGGCCCCCGGCCGCACCGCCTTCGACAGCCCGAGGCAGTCGTCCATCGTCCGGAACGCGTGCACGCCCTCGGGCAGCGCGCGGTCCGGGGTGAACAGGCCGCGCAGGGGCGGCAGCACCGCGTTGGAGCCGGTGGCCAGGACCAGCGTGTCGTACGCGATCACGGACCCGTCGGCGCAGCGCACGGTCCGCCCGGCCCGGTCGATGCCGGTGACCCGGCCGCGCAGCAGCCCGGCGGGCGCGGGGAGGGCGATCACCTCGGGGCCGTACCGTCCGGCCAGCACCTCGGCGAGCAGCACCCGGTTGTACGGGCGGTGCTCCTCGTCGCCGAGCGTCAGCGCGGGCGTGCCCAGCTCACCGAGCCGCCGGGCGAGCGTCACGCCCGCGAGTCCGGCGCCGATCACCACCACACGCGTTTTCGAGGTCATGGCACCGAGCGTGCGGTGCGGGTGTTACCCGGTGGCATCCCTTCTGTTTCCCACGGGGAACGCTGCCCTCAGCGGGGGCGGCCGGTGCGTGTGAGGCCCCGGCCGGGTGCGCGGGAACCTCAGAAGTCCCTCATCTTGATGGACGGCACATCCATTCCGTCCATAGGGTCGCGATCATGCCCGACATATCGCTGACCACGGTCGTCCTGCTCTGCCTCGCCGCACTCGCGGCCGGCTGGATCGACGCCGTGGTCGGCGGCGGCGGCCTCCTGCTGCTGCCCGCCCTGCTGCTCGGCCTGCCCTCCGGCACCCCGGCCGCGCACGCGCTCGGCACCAACAAGGCGGTCGCGATCGTCGGCACCACGGGCGCGGCGGTGACCTACGCCCGCAAGGCGCCGGTGGACGTGCGCACCGCCGTACGCATCGGCCTGGCGGCGCTGGCCGGGTCGTCGGGCGGCGCGTTCTTCGCGGCCGGGATGAGCACCGAGGTCCTGAAGCCGGTGATCATGGTGGTGCTGCTCGCGGTCGCCGCCTTCGTGATCTTCCGCCCCGCCTTCGGTTCCGCGCCCGCCACCGGCCCGGCCACCCGCCGCCAGATCCTGACGGCGATCGGCCTCGCGGGCGTGGGCATCGGCTTCTACGACGGCCTCGTCGGCCCCGGCACGGGAACCTTCCTGGTCCTGGCCCTCACCGCCCTGCTCCACCTGGACCTGGTGACCGCCTCCGCCACCGCCAAGATCGTCAACTGCTGCACCAACGCCGGCGCCCTCGCCACGTTCGCCTGGCAGGGCGCGGTCCTGTGGCAGCTGGCCGCCCTGATGGCCGTCTTCAACCTGGCCGGCGGCATGTTCGGCGCCCACACCGCCCTCAAGAAGGGCACCGGCTTCGTCCGCGTCGTCCTGCTGACGGTGGTGTTCGCGCTGGTGGCGAACCTGGCGTGGGAGCAGTGGGTGGCGTAGCGGTGGCGCAGCCGTGTCGTGGGCGGCGGATAGCCTGCGGCAATGAGTAACGCGATATGGGACGCCCTGTCGGCGACGCCCCTCCGGGAAGTGCGGCGCCGCGCGGCCGTCGTGGACGCGCTCACCGGGGTCGAACCGGTGACGGTGCCCGGCGCACACCGTCTGGCCTGGAACGACCGCGGTGGCCAGTCCGCGGTCTGGTACTTCGCCGACGACGGCCGCGTGCTGCTGCTGACCTTCGACCACGAGTCGGAGCTGAACCTGTACGCCGAGGAGGACTACGCCCTCCAGGAGTCCCTCTACGACGGCGTCCCCGAAGCCCTCGTCGCCCTGGTCCGCGACCGCCCCGAGAACTACGAGTCGCTGAACCTCACCGACTCCGCGACGGGCCGCACGATCCACTACGCGGGCGGTGTCTTCTGGTACGACGGAACCCGCTGGCACGTGTCCGACGGCCTGGCGGAGTACTGCCGACGCGAGGACGAGGACCTCTTCGGCGAGTCCGGCTTCGCCTACTGCCTGAACGCCTACGGCTTCGGCCGGGACTTCACCCCGGAGACCGTCGTGGCCGCCCGGGACGCGGACGGCCGGTACAAGGACGCGGAGGAGAGGCAAGCGGACCTGCTCGCCGTCCGCGAGGTCTTCACCCGGCACGGCTAGGGGGTGTCGTTTGGATCAGGACGGCTCCGAGCGACGGCGCCGTGTGGCCGACCCGAGCGGGGTCTGGTGCGTGCAGCTGCAAGGCGGAGGAGGGCGACAGGGCGGAGCCCTGGCAACCGACGACAACGCCGCAGATGTGCGTGCCAGGCCCCGCGACCCCGGCAAGATCCAAACGACACCCCCTGGCTCGTCGGGCGGGCTCGCGGCCGGGATCCCGCGCCGTTTCAGGAGTCGGCGGAGCGCGGACTCAGCAGGTGCACCAACCCCGTGGTGTCCTCTTCCCCGTGCCCTTCCGCGACCCGCCGCTCCATCAGCGCCAGGTACGGCGTCAGCAGCTCCGCGCTCACCCCCTGCTCCTCCGCCGTGCGCAGCAGTGTCGCGCTGCCCGCCACCTGCATCGCCAGGTTGGAGACGACGTCCTTGGTGTAGTCGCCGCTCGTCAGCCGGTCGGCCGCCTTGTGTGCCGAGCCGGACATCGCGCCGAGCCAGGACACCAGCAGCGGCGCGAAGTCCTTCGGGGCGATGTCCTCCGGGCCGATCAGCGCGAAGGCGTGTGCCATGCCCGCGAACATGCCGTACATCGCGCTCAGCAGCGCCACGTCGTGCAGCGCCGCGAACCCCGGATCCGTACCGACGTAGCGCGTGCCGGCCGGCACGGCGAGGGTGTCGCGGTGATCGGCGAACAGTTCGGCGGAGCCGCTGTAGAAGACGTAGCCGCCGGAGTCGGGGGACCCGATCGCCGGCGGTACGGCCATGATCCCGCCGTCCAGGAAACGGGCGCCGCGGTCCTGCGCCCACGCGGCGCGGGCGCGGCCCTCCGCGGGCGTCCCGGTGGTGAGGTTCACCAGGTCACGGCCGGTCAGCCCGGCACCGTCCAGGGCCGCGCCGACCGAGGCGTCGTCGAGCAGGCAGACGATCACCAGGCGGTTCGCGGCCACCGCCTCGGCGGCGCTCGCGGCGACCGTCGCGCCCTCGGCGGCGAGGGCCTCGGCGCGGGCGGCGGTGCGGTTCCAGACGGTCACGGGGTGGCCCGCGGCGAGCCAGGCGCGGACCAGGGCGGTGCCCATGGCGCCGGTGCCGAGGACGGTGAGCGGAATAGGGGCGGCGGGTGTCTTGTCAGTCATGGTGATCAGGTTCCGCCGGGGCCGACGGCCGCTCAAGTACGCACTTGCGAGTGGGTGGTTACCCCGGCGGAAGGGTGCAGGCAGCGGGCAGGGACGGGGTGACGGGCATGGGGACGGCACGGCGGCCGGGGGCGTACCAGTGCGGGGTGGACGCGGCGATCGACGTGATCGGCGGGAAGTGGAAGGTGCTGATCCTGTGGGCCCTCGGCGAGGGGATGCACCGCTTCGGCGCGCTGCGCCGCGCGCTGCCGGGCGTCACCGAGAAGGTGCTCGCGGCGCAGTTGCGGGAGCTGGAGGCCGACGGCATCGTGCACCGCGAGGAGTACGGCGAGGTGCCGCCCCGCGTGGAGTACTCGCTGACCGCCCGGGGCGTCGCCCTCAACGAGGCGCTGGCGCCGCTCGGAGCGTGGGGCAGGACGCACGTGCTGAACGTGTCACCGGCTGCCGGTGAGGTGGGCGAAGACGACGACGTTGCCCTGGTACCCGGTACTGCGTGAGTAGGGGCCGCCGCAGGTGATGACGCGGAGTTCGGGGCGGTCGGCGGCGCCGTAGACCTTCTCGTCGGGGAAGGCGTCGGCGGCGTACACCTCCACCGCGTCCACGGTGAAGACCGCGACGCCTCCGTCGCGCCGGTCGACCTCGATCTCGGCGCCCTTCTCCAGGGCGCCGAGGCGGTAGAAGACGGCGGGGCCCTCGGCGTTGTCGACGTGTCCGGCGACGATCGCGGTGCCCGTCTCGCCGGGAGTGGTGCCGGCCTCGTACCAGCCGGCGAGGTTCTTCTTCCCGGCGGGCGGCACGTCCAGGCTGCCCGTCGCGGTCAGGCCCAGGCCCGTCAGCGGGGCGTCCACGCCGATCGCCGGGATGCGGACGCGGTCGGGCGGGGACGGCGGCAGCGCGGGGGCCGCGGCGCCCCGGCCGGTACGGGTGGTGAGGGCCTGCTCGGCCGACGGCTGGGGCGGGGCGTCGGGGTGGGTACCGCCGAGCAGCAGCCACGCCCCCGAGCCGAGAGCGACCGCGGTGACCGCGGCTATCGCGGTGTCCTTGACCCTGCGCACGACGTCCCCTCTCCCTCGGATCCCTGGAGCCCCCGGCCCCCTCCGGGCCGCGAGGGGCGGTCGGACCCGGAGGGGGTGGGGAAGTGCGGTACCGGCGGACGGGCAGCGGAGGGTGCCCGTCAGA
This sequence comes from Streptomyces coelicoflavus, assembly GCF_003112555.1. GTDB lineage: Bacteria > Actinomycetota > Actinomycetes > Streptomycetales > Streptomycetaceae > Streptomyces > Streptomyces coelicoflavus. The sequence continues at coordinate 549,105 of NZ_BEWB01000002.1, forward strand.
TCCCGTCGCCTCTCGCCCGGCGATGCAGGAGCCAGGTACCGCCCGCGGCGGCGACGGCGAGAGCCGCCACGCCGGCCGCGGTCTGCACGGGGTCGGGGCCAAGAGCGCCGCCGACCCCCGTCTTCACGCTTCCTCTCGGGTACACCCGCTCGGCGGCCGGGGTCAGCGTGACCACCAGGTCGCCCGTCACCCGCCGGTCGCCGTCCCCGCACGCCGCGACGATCTCGTACGTCCCGGGCTGCGCGCTCGGCGGCACCACGAAGCGGCCGGTCGTCGCCCCGTCGCCGGTGCCCGGGGCCAGCGGGAACGCGCCCGCGCCGACCGCGCCGGCGTCGCCCGCGGCCGAGCCGCCCTTCCCGCACGCCGTCGTCGTCACCACGGCCCGTTCGCCCGGTACGACCGAGGACGGATACACCGTCAGGCCGCCGGTGGCGGCGTCCTCCCCGGCGTACACCGGGGCCGCGGTGGTCAGACCGACGGCCGCGGCGGCGAGCGCGGTACCGGTGAGCAGGCGGGCGGTACGTCGCATCGGTGCTCCCTTGAGCTGTTCGGTGGCCCCTGCCCTACCGAGGAAAGTGGCACCGGGCCCGGCCCGCTCCCCGAGCGGTGTGAACGGGTGACCGGTGCCTCCGAACGGGCCCCCGCCCCCGGCCGACTTGACCTCAAGCAAACTTGAGGTACCAGGCTCTCCCGCATGGACACAACGACCGCACCGCTCCGTGTGACCCTGCTCGTCGGCAGCAACCGCCACGGCCGCTTCGGCCCCGTCGTCGCCGACTGGCTCCTGGACCACCTCCGCACCCACGACGACCTGCTCCCGGACGTGGTGGACGTCGCCGAAACCGACCTGCCCACGACCTTCGCCCCGACCCCGGAGGCGACCGCCGCGCTGGCGGAGATCACCCCGAAGCTGGCGGACGCCGACGCGTTCGTCGTGCTCACTCCCGAGTACAACCACTCGTTCCCGGCGGGCCTGAAGAACGTCATCGACTGGCACTTCACCGAGTGGCGCGCCAAGCCCGTCGGGCTGGTCTCCTACGGCGGCCTGGCCGGCGGCCTGCGCGCCGCGGAGCACCTGCGCCAGGTCTTCGCCGAACTGCACGCCGTCACCGTCCGCGACACCGTCTCCTTCCACAACGCGGGCGCTTCCTTCGACGACGGGGGCAGGCTCAGGGACCCGTCCGGCCCGGACGCCGCGGCCAAGACGATGCTCGACCAGCTGGTGTGGTGGGGGCGGGCCCTGCGGGAGGCGAAGGAGAAGCGGCCCTACGACGGCGCGTGAGACGACGGCACGTGAGATGCCGCGGCGGGTGCCATAGGAGGTTCCTATGGCACCCGCTGCAATTTCGTCTTTGCTCCCGGTCATTTCCCGGATCTACCGTGACTGCGTCATCACGGGATTCCGGAAAGGCCAGTGGAATGAGTACGAATGAAAACGCGCCGGTTCGTCGGGAACTCGCCGGAAAGCGGGCTCTCGTCACGGGCGGCACCCGGGGAATCGGGGCGGAGATCGTCCGCCGGCTCCTCGACGCGGGCGCCGAAGTGGTCACCACCGCCAGGTCGGCGACGGGTACGGCGCCGGAGGGTGCCGCCTTCGTACCGGCCGACGTGCGGACAACCGCCGGCGCGGAGGCGCTGGCCACGGCCGCGCAGGAGCTGCTCGGCGGGGTGGACGTCCTGGTCCACAACGCGGGCGGGGCGCGGCCCCACAAGGACGGCCTGGCCATTCCCGACGAGGAGTGGCGGGACGCGCTGGACCTGAACCTCCTCGCCTCGGTCCGCCTGGACTCGCTGCTGGCACCGGGCATGCGGGGCCGCCGCTCGGGGGCGATCGTGCACATCTCCTCGGCGGCCGTCGTCCCCCCGGTGCCCCCGTTCCTGCACTACCAGGCGGCGAAGGCGGCGCTGGAGACCTACAGCCGGGGACTGGCCTCGGTGCTGGCCCCCGCCGGCGTCCGGGTCAACACGGTGAGCCCCGGCCGCACCGCCACCCCCGGCGGCGAGGAGACCCGGGAGCACTGGGCGGGCCTGAACGCGGGGCCGGGCCCGACCGCCACCGCGCCCCTGGGACGCGACGGCCGGCCCGGGGACGTCGCCGAAGCGGTGCTGTTCCTCGTCTCCGGCCGGGCGGGCTGGGTGACCGGGACCAACCTCGTCGTGGACGGCGGGGAATTCCCCCGGGGATGACCCCCGTCGAATTCCGAAAAGTGAGAAGCGGGCGTGGAAAAAGTGGAAAGGGATGCCCCGGAAATGAGTGCGTACAGCGGCAGGAACGCCGTGATCACGGGCGGCGGCAGCGGAATGGGTTTCGCGATGGCGGAACTGCTGGTGGCCGGCGGAGCCCGCGTCGTGATCACCGGCCGTTCGCAGGCCACGCTCGACGCCGCCCGTGAGCGGCTCGGCGAGAACGCGGTGGCGGTGCGCGGCGACGTGGCGTCGCTGACCGACCTGGACACCCTGGCCGACCGGGTGAAGACGGAGCTGGGCACGGTCGACGCCCTGTTCGTCAACGCCGGCGTCGCCGCCCTCACACCCTTCGAGTCGACGACCGAGGAGGCGTACGACGACCTGTTCGCCATCAACGTCAAGGGCGCCTGGTTCACCGTGCAGAAGCTCGCCCCGCTGCTGAGCACGGGCGCCGGTGTCGTCCTCACCACCTCGGTCGCGAACGTCGTCGGCATGGCGGACACCAGCGTCTACGCGGCCGGGAAGGCGGCGCTGCGCTCGATGGCCCGGAGCTTCTCCCGGGAGCTGCTGCCCCGCGGCGTCCGGGTCAACGCGATCAGCCCCGGACCCGTCGACACGGGTGCCCTGGACGCGACGATGACCGCCGAGGAGGCCGCGCGGTTCAAGGCCGAGCGGGTCGCGGACAACCCCATGCGCCGCTTCGGCACCCCCGAGGAGATCGCCCGGGCCGCCGCCTTCCTCGCCTTCGACGCCACCTACACGACCGGCGCCGAACTGGTCGCGGACGGCGGCGCCACCCAGCTCTGACCGAACCTGTACCAGGTCTCCTGGCGCAGGAACTCGAGGAGCGCGGTCTCCGCCGGACCCGCGCCGGGCCGGACCGCGGCGACCACGGGCTGGGAGACGGCCGGGGACACCGGGCGCACCAGGTGCTCGTGACCGGGCGGCACCGCGGAGGCCGGGACGAACGTCACCCCGAGGCCGTGCACGGCCCAGCGCACGGCCGTCGCCGTCTGGGACACACGGGCGACCGTGGTCGGGGCGAGCCCGTTGTCCCGCAGCACCTCCACCAGTACGCCGTCGAGCGCGCTGCTCGTGTCGAACCGCACCCACGGCTCCCGCTCCAGCTCCCGCAGCCCGACGCGGTCCGCGGCGAGCGCCGGGTGCCCGGCGGGCAGCACGACGACGAACTCCTCGTCGCCGAGGTGGTGGCCGTCGTACAGGCCCTCCTCGCACGGCCCGGCCATCAGGGCGAGGTCGATGACACCGCCGCGCGCCAGCCGCTCCAGCTCGGTCGGGTTCGGTTCCTCGAAGACGGTGATCTCCAGGCGCGGGAAGCGGCGGCGCAGTGCGCTCAGGGCGCCCGGCAGCTGCCGGGCGCCCAGGCCCATCTGCACCGCCACCACCAGCTCGCCCACCAGCTCGTCGGCGCCGGCCCGTGCCGTCGCCCGCGCCCGGCGCGCCGCGTTCACGGCGACCTCCGCCTCGCGCAGGAAGGCACGGCCGGCCACGGTGGGCACCAGACCGGTCGGCGTGCGGGAGAACAGCTCCACGCCGAGGTCCCGCTCCAGACCGCGGATCTGCTGGGACACCGAGGGCTGGGCGACGCGCAGCACCTCCGCCGCCGCCGTCACCGAGCCCTCCTCGGCGACGGCCAGGGCGTACTCGAACTGCCTCAGGCTCATCGGCTCCGTCCCCTTCTCCCGCGCTCGCTTCCTGCCGCTCGCGCTCTCGCCGCAAGCGTAGGTGAGCACGGGAGGCAGAGGCCGTCAGCCCACGTTCACCGCGCTCCACGCCGCGCCGACCGCGGCGTACTCGGCGCTGTCGGTGCCGTACAGGTCACCGGCGGCGCCCAGGGTGGCGGCACGGGCGCCCGCGTAGTCGGTGGACGACGTCATGTACACGGTCAGCGCCCGGTACCAGATGTCGCCCAGCTTGTCCCGGCCGATCCCGGAGACCGTGGAGCCGTCACAGGTCGGGGAGTCGTACGCCACGCCGCCCACGGTCCGCGCGCCGCTGCCCTCGGCCAGCAGGTAGGCGAAGTGGTTGGCGACGCCGGAGGAGTAGTGGACGTCCAGGTCGCCCACCGCGGTGCTCCAGCAGTCGGCCGAACTTCCGTCCCTGCTCGGCCTGTCCATGTAGCGCAGCGCCTCGCGGCCGAACCCGTCCCGCACGACCTTCTCGCCGATCAGGTAGTCCCCGGGGTCGGCGGCGTTGCCGGCGTGCCACTCCACCAGGGCGCCGAAGATGTCGGAGGTCGCCTCGTTGAGGCCGCCGGACTCGCCCGAGTACGTCAGCGCGGCCGTCTTCGACGTCACCCCGTGCGACATCTCGTGCCCGGCGACGTCCAGCGAGACCAGCGGCCCGAAGGTCGTCCCGTCACCGTCGCCGTACGTCATGCAGAAGCAACTGTCGTCCCAGAAGGCGTTGTTGTACTTGGTGCCGTAGTGCACGCGGTTGTACGAACCCTTGCCGTCGCCCGCGATGCCGCTGCGCCCGTGGACGTCCCGGTAGTAGTCCCAGGTGGCGTCCGTGCCGTACTGCGCGTCCACCGCGGCCGAGGCGCGGTCGTCCGCGTTCCCCGAGCCCCAGTGGTTGTCGGCATCGGTGAACACCGTCGCGGGTGCCCGCACCAGGCAGATGCCCAGGAAGCACAGGTCGGTCTGGTTCTCCGCGTCACCCGTGTACGTGCCGCCGCGCGTCGGGTCCTCGAGTTGGTACGACGACCCGGACCGCGTCGTCTCCAGCGGCACCGTGCCCCCGTACAGCGACTCGCCGTCACCGGAGACCGACTCGATGGCGTCCCAGGCGTCGATGCGGGCGCCCGTGCCCGCGTCGGTCAGCACGGTGCGGGCGACCGGGTTGCCGAGGGAGTCCAGCGCCACCGCGTTGGTCCGCCAGGCCAGCTTCGGGGTGCCGTGCAGGGCGTCGACGATCAGCTCGGGCTTGGCGGTGAGCCGCTTCAGCAGCTCGCCCGGGTTGGCGGCGCGCAGCGCGTTCGCGGCCAGGCCGGCGGCCTTGGGCGCCGACAGCTTGGGCGTGACGGTGGGCAGGGAGAGGGCGGCGTCCGTCGCGCGGTCGGCGGAGCGGAAGTCGCCGTCCGGTGCGAGGTGGACGACGAAGTCGCCGCCCAGGACGGGGAGTCCGCGGTAGGTGCGGTCGTAGCGGACGTGCTGGGTGCCGTCCTCGTCGACGACGACGTCGCGCGCCTCGGTGTCCTGGGCGTCCGTCAGCTTCAGCGCTGCGGCGTGGTCCAGCAGCGCCGACGCCGCGTGCTCCAGGGCGGCGGTGCGGGGCGGGCGGTCGGCTGCCGTGGCGCCGGGGGCCAGGGCGGCGACCAGGAGGGTCGCGGTGGTGGCGGCGAGGCCGGCCGTGGCGGTACGGGAACCTCTGACGTGCCGTATTCGGCTCATCGATCTCCTCGGGGCGGGCGCGCCTCTCGGCGCTTGCGGGCGCTGGTGCTGACTCGGATTCAAGGACCCGGGACATGACATGTCCATAGCGCTCGCGTGGAGATCATGAGAGGAGAGAATGACGCCGCTAGGGCCTCACCGTTTCCACCCGCACCGCGCACACCTTGAACTCCGGCATCCGCGAGACCGGGTCCAGGGCCGGGTTGGTCAGGGTGTTGGCGCGGCCCTCGCCCGGCCAGTGGAACGGCATGAACACGGTGTCGGGCCGGATGCCGGTGGTGATGCGGGCCGGCGCCACCGCCCGCCCGCGCCGGGACACGACCGCCAGCGGGTCGCCCTCGGCCGCCCCGAGCCGCGCCGCCAGCAGGGGGTGCAGCTCCACGAAGGGGCCCGGCGCGGCGGCGTTCAGCTCGGCCACCCGCCGGGTCTGCGCCCCGGACTGGTACTGCGCCACCACCCGCCCCGTGGTCAGCAGCACCGGGTAGGCGTCGTCCGGCTCCTCGGCGCTCGGACGGTGCGCGACGGGTGCGAAACGGGCCCGGCCGTCCTCGGTGGCGAAACGGTCGAGGAAGAGGCGGGGCGTGCCCGGGTGGGGCGCGGTGCCGGTGCCGTGGTCCGCGCCCCCGTCCGCCGGCGGTGCCGGGCACGGCCAGAACACCCCGTTCTCCTCGGCCAGCCGCCGGTAGTCGATCCCGGAGTAGTCCGCCGGGCCGCCCGCGCTCGCGCGCCGCAGCTCCTCGAAGACCTCCTCGGGCTCCACCGGGAAGCCCTTCTCCACGCCGAGCCGCCCGGCCAGCCCGTGCAGCACCTCCAGGTCACTGCGGACCCCCTCCGGCGGGGTGAGCGCGCGCCGCCGCAGCAGCACCCGGCCCTCCAGGTTCGTCGTGGTCCCCGTCTCCTCCGCCCACTGCGTCACCGGCAGCACCACGTCCGCCAGTTCCGCCGTCTCGGAGAGCACCACGTCGCACACGGCCAGGAAGTCCAGCGACCGCAGCCGCCCCTCGACGTGCGCGGCGCGCGGCGCCGACACCACCGGGTTGGAGCCCATCACCAGCAGCGACCTGATGTCCGTGCCCAGCGCGTCCAGCAGCTCGTACGCGCTGCGCCCCGGCCCCGGCAGCGAGTCCGGGCCGACGCCCCACACCTCGGCCACGTGCCGCCGCGCCGCCGGGTCGGTCAGCTTGCGGTACCCCGGCAACTGGTCCGCCTTCTGCCCGTGTTCGCGCCCGCCCTGCCCGTTGCCCTGCCCGGTCAGGCAGCCGTACCCCGACCGGGGCCGCCCGGCCCGCCCGGTCGCCAGGCACAGGTTGATCCACGCGCCCACCGTGTCCGTGCCCTTGGCCTGCTGCTCGGGCCCGCGCGCGGTGAGCACCATCGCCGCCTCGGGCGCGCAGAACAGCCGCACCGCCTCCCGCAGTTCGGGCACGGCCACCCCCGTGATCCGCTCCACGTACTCCGGCCAGTGCGCCATCGCCGCCGCCCGCGCCTCCTCCCAGCCGGACGTGCGCTCCTCGACGTACGCCTCGTCGACCCGGCCCTCGGCGACCACCAGGTGCAGCATGCCGAGCGCGAGGGCGAGGTCGGTGCCGGGCCGGGGCGCGAGGTGCAGGTCGGCCTGCTCGGCGGTCCGCGTCCGGCGCGGGTCGACGACGATCAGCGTGCCGCCGTTCTCCCGCAGTGCGGTGAAGTAGCGCATGGACGGCGGCATCGTCTCCGCCGGGTTGGACCCCACGAGGATCACGCACCCGGCCTCGGGGATGTCCTCCAGCGGGAACGGCAGCCCCCGGTCGAGCCCGAAGGCCCGCGTCCCGGCCGCCGCCGCCGACGACATGCAGAACCGCCCGTTGTAGTCGATCTGCGAGGTGCCGAGGACCACCCGCGCGAACTTGCCCAGCGCGTACGCCTTCTCGTTGGTCAGCCCGCCCCCGCCGAACACCCCGAGCGCGTCCGCGCCGTACTCCGCCCGCGTGCGCCCCAGACTCCCGGCGATCCGGTCCAGCGCCTCGTCCCACCCGGCCGGCACCAGCGCACCGTCCCGCGACCGCACCAACGGCGACGTCAGCCGCGCCCCCGGCGCGAGCACCTGCGGTGCCGTACGCCCCTTGCCGCACAGCGCACCCCGGTTCACGGGGAAGTCCGCCCGCTCGGACACCTCGACGGTCCCGCCCCCGACGGGAGTCAGGTTCATCCCGCACTGAAGCGCGCAGTACGGGCAGTGCGTGGGGACGGCGTTCGGCGCGGCGGTGTTCTGCATGCCGCCCAGCCTGCGGCTTCCGTGTTACGCGGCCGGTCGGCGCTCTGTTACGCCGCGGGGACGGCGGCCTCCCCGCCGCCGCCGGGCCCGCGTGAGGAGCGCGGGCGGGGCGTGTGCGGGACGCGTCACCGCGCACCGGCGAGGGCCCGCGAGACGCCCGGCTCCCTCGGCCCGAGGAAGTGCGGATCCGGCTCGAAGACCGCGTCCAGCGCCGCCTTGCCCGCCGCCAGGACCTCCCGCGCGCTCCCGTAGTACCAGGTCACGTCGTGCTCGTCGTCGACCCCGACGCCGTACGAGACCACCCCCGCCTCCTGGCACAGCGCGACCGCCCGCCGGATGTGGAAGCCCTGGCTGATCAGCACGGCCCGGTCCACGCCGAAGATCTTCTTGGCGCGGACGCAGGAGTCCCAGGTGTCGAAGCCCGCGTAGTCGCCGACGATCCGCCCGTCGGGCACACCGTGCCGGACCAGGTAGGCGCGCATGGCGTCCGGCTCGTCGTACTCCTCGCGGCTGTTGTCCCCGGTCACGAGCACCACCTCGATCCGCCCCGCCCGGTACAGCTCCGCCGCCGCGTCCAGCCGGTGCGCGAGATACGGCGAGGGCTCCCCGTCCCACAGCCCGGCGCCGAAGACGACGGCGACCTCGGTGTGCGGCACGTCGGCGACGGTACGCAGCCGGTCGTCGGTGACCAGGCGCAGCCACGCCGCGGGCAGCAGCGCCAGCACGCATCCGGCCACCACCGCCCGCAGCAGCCGCCGTTGCCCCTTCCGGGTACGGGGAAGGCGCGGTCTGCGAAGTCTCGGGCGGCGCATGCGTACGGTTCCCTCCCCGGTCGGTTCCTGCCACCAGGGACGTCCGGGCGGGCCGTCCGGTTCGCCGCGCGCTCACACGGACGCCCCGGCGCCGTGTGGACCGACGGAAAATCCCCGTGACGTCCGCGCAACGAGGAGGCAACGTCCGCCCGCCACCCTCGACCCATGAGGGCGACGACAGTGACGAGCGGCAGAAACACGGCGACCCCGGGCGGCACCCCCGCCCTGGTCGTCGTCGCCCACGGCAGCCGCGACCCGCGCGCGCTGAGCACCGTACGGGCGCTCCTCGACCGGGTCGGCGCCCTGCGCCCCGCCCTGCCGGTGCACCTGGGCCACATAGAACTGAACGCCCCCCTCCTCCCCGGCACACTGGCCGGGCTCGGCGACGGGGAGGCGGTCCTCGTCCCGCTCCTCCTCAGCCGCGGTCACCACGTCGAGCGGGACATCCCCGACATGGCGGGGTCCTCCCCGGCCCGCACCCGCGTGGCCGCCCCGCTCGGCCCGCACCCCCTCCTCGTGGACGCCCTGCACGCCCGCCTCACGGAGGCCGGCTGGCCCTCCCACCCGGGCCCGGACCACGCCGTCGTCCTCGCCTCCGCCGGCTCCCGTGCCCCGGCCTCCCGCACGGACACGTCCCGCACGGCGGCACTCCTCGCCGCCCGCCTGGGCGCCCCGGTCGTCCCGGCGTACGCCTCGGCGGCGACGCCGACGGTCCCGGAGGCCGTCCGCGCGCTGACCGCCCGGGGCTACCGCCGGGTGGCCGTCGCCTCCTGCTTCACGGCCCCGGGCCGTTTCGCGGCACAGTGCGCGGCAGCGGCCCCGTGGATCGCCTCGGAGCCCCTGGGCACCCACCCGTCGATGGCCCGCCTGCTGCTGCACCGCTACGACGAGGCGGTGAAGACGAGCAGCAGCCTGAAGCCCAGGGCGCCGGCAACCCCCTGAGGGGCGCGGGACTGTTTCGACATGCGGCTCCGCCGCGGGGCGCGACCGGCCACGACGCACGCCGCACTCGCTCAACGGACACCACCCGGCACACGCATCGGCGCGCCACCTGTCACACCTTCCGCATACTGTTCACGGCATGGAAGGCACAGGCACCCCACCCCCGTACGACCCCACGTCAGTGGCCCGCTATGCACCCGAACCGGACAAACGCCCCGGCCGCACCGCCTTCCAGCGCGACCGCGCCCGCATCCTGCACTCCGCTGCCCTGCGCCGCCTCGCCGGGAAGACGCAGGTCGTCGCGCCGGGGGAGGGCAGCCCCGTCTGGGACGCCAGCCCCCGCACCCGCCTCACGCACTCCCTGGAGTGCGCCCAGGTCGGCCGGGAGCTGGGCGCCGCCCTGGGCTGCGACCCCGACCTCGTCGAGGCCGCCTGCCTTGCGCACGACCTGGGCCACCCGCCCTTCGGGCACAACGGCGAGCAGGCGCTCAACGCGTTCGCCGAGGACTGCGGCGGCTTCGAGGGCAACGCCCAGTCCCTGCGCCTCCTCACCCGCATCGAACCCAAGCGGTTCACCGAGGACGGCTCCGTCGGACTCAACCTCACCCGCGCCACCCTCGACGCCGCGACCAAGTACCCCTGGCCGCGCGGCGCGCACCCCAGCGACCCGCTCTCGCGCAAGTTCGGCGTGTACGACGACGACCGGCCCGTCTTCGAGTGGCTCCGCGAGGACGCCCCCGGCGCCCGCACCTGCTTCGAGGCCCAGGTCATGGACTGGGCCGACGACGTGGCGTACTCCGTGCACGACGTCGAGGACGGCCTGCACGCCGGCCACATCGACCCGAACTGCCTGCTCGCCGACCCCGAGCGCGAGGCCGTCTTCGCCACGGCCGTCGGACGGTACGTCCCGGCCGGCACCGACCACGCCGAGCTGGCCGCCGCCCTCGACCGGCTCCTCGCCCAGGACTGGTGGCCGCACGGCTACGACGGCTCGGCCGTCGCCCAGGCCCGGCTCAAGGACGCCACCAGCCAGCTCATCGGCCGCTTCTGCCTCGCCGCCGAGGCCGCCACCCGGGCGGCGTACGGAGGCGGCCGGCTCACCCGGTACACCGCCGAGCTGGTGGTGCCGCGCGCGACCCGCATGGAGTGCGCCGTGCTCAAGGCGGTCGCCGTCCGGTACGTCATGCAGCGCACCGAGCAGGAGCGGCTCCGCGCCGACCAGCGGATCGTCGTCGCGGAGCTGGCCGAGGCGCTGACCGCCCGCGCACCGGACGGGCTCGACCCCCAGTTCCGCGCCCTGTTCGACGCGGCCGACGGCGACCGGGCCCGCAAACGGGTGATCGTCGACCAGATCGCCTCCCTCACCGACGCCTCGGCCCGCTCGCTTCACGCCCGTCTGACGGGGCATCCATGAGACTGGCGGCGGGACGGGTGTGACCCGGCGCCCGAAACGCGGTACAACGCGGTACTCGGGCGGTCGGAACACGGCAGGTCGTGGCCTGAACGGGTCCTTCCCCCTTCCCGCACCACGCCACGTGCGGGACGCTCGCATGTGGCGGCACCCTGACGAGGAGGCAGACAAGTGGTCGACGCGGATCAGACATTCGTCATCGTCGGAGGCGGCCTGGCGGGCGCGAAGGCGGCCGAGACGCTCCGCACGGAGGGCTTCACCGGCCGGGTGATCCTCATCTGCGACGAACGCGACCACCCCTACGAGCGCCCGCCGCTGTCCAAGGGCTACCTCCTCGGCAAGGAGGAACGCGACAGCGTCTTCGTGCACGAGCCCGCCTGGTACGCCCGGCACGACATCGAGCTGCACCTCGGCCAGACCGTCGTCGCGATCGACCGCGCCGCCAGGACCGTCCACTACGGCGACGACGGCACCCACGTCAGGTACGACAAGCTGCTCATCGCGACCGGCGCCGAGCCGCGCCGCCTCGACGTCCCCGGCACCGACCTCGCGGGCGTCCACCACCTGCGCCGGCTGGCCCACGCCGAGCGCCTCAAGGGCGTCCTCGGCTCCCTCGGCCGGGACAACGGCCACCTGGTCGTCGCCGGCGCGGGCTGGATCGGCCTGGAGGTCGCGGCGGCGGCCCGCGAGTACGGGGCCGAGGTCACCGTCATCGAGCCGGCCCCCACCCCGCTGCACGGCGTCCTCGGCCCCGAGCTGGGCTCCGTCTTCGCCGAGCTGCACGAGGCGCGCGGCGTCCGCTTCCGCTTCGGCGTGAAGCTGACCGAGATCGTCGGCCAGGACGGCATGGTGCTCGCCGCCCGCACCGACGACGGCGAGGAGCACCCCGCCCACGACGTGCTCGCCGCGATCGGCGCCGCCCCGCGCACCGCGCTCGCCCAGGCGGCCGGACTGGAGATCGCCGACCGCGCGGTCGGCGGCGGCATCGTCGTCGACGCGAACCTGCGCACCTCCGACCCGGACATCTACGCGGCCGGTGACGTGGCCTCCTTCCACCACGCCCTCTTCGACACCCGGCTGCGCGTGGAGCACTGGGCCAACGCCCTGAACGGCGGCCCGGCAGCCGCCCGCGCGATGCTCGGCAAGGGCCTCGCCCACGACCGCGTGCCCTACTTCTTCACCGACCAGTACGACCTGGGCATGGAGTACTCCGGCTGGGCGCCCGCCGGGTCCTACGACCAGGTGGTGATCCGCGGGGACGCGGCGAAGCGCGAGTTCATCGCCTTCTGGGTGAAGGAGGGCCGCGTGCTGGCCGGGATGAACGTCAACGTGTGGGACGTCACGGAGCCGATCCAGCAGCTGATCCGCTCGAAGACCCGGGTGGACACGGAGGCGCTGGCAAACCCGCACGTATCCCTCGAAAGCCTCGTCGCATAGTTGTCGGTCCGCCCCCGTAGACTTCACGCGTGGCAGGACGGATCAACGACGAGGACGTGAAGGCGGTACGGGACGCGGTCCCGATCGACGCCGTCGTCTCGGAGTACCTCCAGCTGCGCAACGCAGGCGGCGGCAACCTGAAGGGGCTGTGCCCCTTCCACGACGAGAAGTCGCCGTCCTTCCAGGTCAGTCCGAGCAAGGGGTTCTTCCACTGCTTCGGCTGCCAGGAGGGCGGCGACACCATCACGTTCGTGATGAAGATCGACCACCTCACCTTCTCGGAGGCGGTCGAGCGCCTGGCCGGCCAGGTGGGCATCACGCTGCGCTACGAGGAGGGCGGGTACAACCCCTCCCACCAGCGCGGAGAGCGCATCCGTCTGGTCGAGGCCCACAAGATCGCCGCCCAGTGGTACGCGGAACAGCTCGCGACCGGCCCCGAGGCGGACACCGGCCGCGCCTTCCTCGCCGACCGCGGTTTCGACCAGGCCGCCGCCGAGCACTTCGGCGTCGGCTACAGCCCGCAGGGCTGGGACCACCTCACCCGCTTCCTGCGCGGCAAGGGCTTCAGCGACAAGGAGCTGCTGCTCTCCGGCCTCTCCCAGGAGGGCCGCCGCGGCCCCATCGACCGCTTCCGCGGCCGGCTGATGTGGCCCATCCGCGACATCGGCGGCGACGTCGTCGGCTTCGGCGCCCGCAAGCTCTACGAGGCGGACAACGGCCCGAAGTACCTGAACACCCCCGAGACCGCGATCTACAAGAAGTCCCAGGTCCTCTACGGCATCGACCTCGCCAAGAAGGACATCGCGAAGGCGTCCCGCGCCGTCGTCGTCGAGGGCTACACCGACGTCATGGCCTGCCACCTCGCCGGCGTCACCACCGCCATCGCGACCTGCGGCACCGCCTTCGGCGGCGACCACATCAAGATCCTGCGCCGGCTCCTGATGGACAACGGCTCGGCCCGCGTGATCTTCACCTTCGACGGCGACGCGGCCGGCCAGAAGGCGGCCCTGCGCGCCTTCGAGGACGACCAGAAGTTCGCCGCCGAGACCTACATCGCCATCGCCCCCGACGGCATGGACCCCTGCGACCTGCGCCTGGCCAAGGGCGACGACGCGGTCGCCGACCTGGTCGAGCCGCGCACCCCGCTCTTCGAGTTCGCGCTCCGCCAGATCGTCGCCCGCTACGACCTGGACACCCCGGCGGGCCGCGCCTCGGCCCTCGACGAGGCCGCGCCGGTCGTCGCCCGGATCAAGAACAGCGGCGCCCAGCACGAGGTCGCCGTGCAGCTCGCCGGCATGCTCGGCATCCTCGACACCCAGTTCGTGGTCAAGCGGATCGCCCAGCTCGCCCGCTGGGCCCGCGACCGCGGCGGCAAGGGCCCCGCGCCCGACCAGCGGCAGCGCGGCGGCGCCCCGCAGCACCGGTCCGGGCCCCTGACATCCGCCCCCCGGGGCCCGGCCCTCAACCTCCGCAACCCGGTCTTCGCCACCGAACGCGAGCTGCTCAAGCTCGCCCTCCAGCGCCCCGAGCTGGTCTCCCCGGCCTTCGACGCGTACGGCGTCGACGAGTTCACCGCCCAGCCCTACGCCGCCGTACGAGAGGCGATCATGGAAGCGGGCGGCGCCGAGTTCGGCGTCCAGGACCCGCAGGACTACCTGGTCCGGGTCCGCGAGGCCGCCCCCGACGACGCGGTCCGCGCCATGGTCACCGAACTCGCGGTCGAGGCGATCATGCTGCACCGCGGCGTGAAGGGCGTCGACGAGGTCTACGCCGGCGCCCAGCTCGTCACCGTCCGCCGCCGCGCCGTCGAGCGCCGCATCCGCGACATCACCGGCCGCCTCACCCGCCTCTCCGGCCACGGCGACCCCGCCGAACTGGCCGCCGTCCAGAACGAGCTGTGGATCCTCCAGCAGTACGACCAGAACCTGCGCGAACACGGCGCCGCCGCGCTCTAGGAGGGCCTCCGGAGGCACTCGCGGGTTACCCGTCGGTCACGGCCCGGACGCAAAAAGTCACCGCACGACCCTCGTGGCGGTGATGTGTCGTACCCCACACTGGGGGCGGTACCTGAGTGCACGCGTGCGAGGCGGACGGCGGTGAGTGAGCCGGCTCCGCCCCCGACGTACCGCCGCCGGCCCCCGCCGGCCGCGTCCATCCTGGAGGTCGCCCCCGTGCAGACCCAGACCCTCACCCAGACCGACACCGGTACCGGTGGTGCGGAGCCGGTCGCGGAGCGCGGCACGCTCGTCGCGATGCCCGCGCAGCCCGGTGCCGGGCCGGCCGTGCACCACCCGGGCGGCCCCGCGGACGCCCCCGCGCCCGCCGAACCGCCGCCGCCCACCCGTACGGAGTCCGGCGGCCCCTCCTCCGACCTGTTCCGGCAGTACCTGCGCGAGATCGGCCGGATCCCGCTGCTCTCCGCGGCCGAGGAGGTCGACCTCGCCCGGCGGGTGGAGGCCGGCCTGTTCGCCGAGGAGAAGCTGCGGCGCACCCCGGGCCTGGACGACCGCCTCGCCCTCGACCTCGACCGGCTCGTCGTCATGGGCCGCCTCGCCAAGCGGCGCCTGATCGAGGCCAACCTGCGGCTCGTGGTGTCGGTGGCCAAGCGGTACGTGGGGCGCGGGCTGACCATGCTCGACCTGGTCCAGGAGGGCAACCTGGGGCTGATCCGGGCCGTCGAGAAGTTCGACTACGCCCGCGGCTACAAGTTCTCCACCTACGCCACCTGGTGGATCCGCCAGGCCATGTCCCGCGCCCTGGCCGACCAGGCCCGCACCATCCGCGTCCCCGTCCACGTCGTGGAGCTGATCAACCGGGTCGTCCGCGTCCAGCGCCGGATGCTCCAGGAACGCGGCTACGAGCCGACCCCGCGGGAGGTCGCCGCCCACCTGGACCTGCCCGCCGAACGCGTCGGCGAGGTGCTGCGGCTGGCCCAGGAACCGGTGTCGCTGTACACGCCGGTCGGCGAGGAGGAGGACGTCGCCCTCGGCGACCTCATCGAGGACGGCGACGCCGCCAGCCCCGTCGAGTCGGCCGCGTTCCTGCTGCTGCGCCAGCACCTGGAGGCGGTGCTCTCCACCCTCGGCGAACGCGAACGCAAGGTCGTCCAGCTCCGCTACGGCCTGGTCGACGGCCGCCCCCGCACCCTGGAGGAGATAGGCCGCCTCTTCGGCGTCACCCGCGAACGCATCCGCCAGATCGAGTCCAAGACCCTCAACAAACTCCGCGACCACGCCTACGCGGACCAGCTGAGGGGCTACCTGGACTGACCCCCCGCCTCACCCCACCTCGGCCACGGCCTCCGCGAACTGCGCCTTGTACAGCCGCGCGTACGCGCCGTCCGCGGCCAGCAGCTCCGCGTGCGCCCCCTGCTCCACGATCGCCCCGTCCTCCATCACCAGAATCGTGTCCGCGTCCCGGATCGTCGACAGCCGGTGCGCGATCACGAACGACGTCCGCCCGTGCGCCAGCTTGGCCATCGCCTTCTGGATCAGCACCTCCGTGCGGGTGTCCACGGACGACGTCGCCTCGTCCAGCACCAGGATCACCGGGTCGGACAGGAACGCCCGCGCGATGGTGACGAGCTGCTTCTCACCCGCGCTCACCCCCGTGCCCTCGTCGTCGATCACCGTGTCGTAGCCGTCGGGCAGCGTCCGTACGAACCGGTCGGCGTGCGCGGCCCGCGCGGCCTCCTCGATCTCCCCGCGGGTGACCTCCCGCGAGGCCCCGTACGCGATGTTCTCCGCGATGGTGCCGCCGAACAGCCAGGTGTCCTGGAGCACCATGCCGATGCCGGCCCGCAGCTCGTCCCGGGACATCTTCGCGATGTCGACGCCGTCCAGGGCGATCCGCCCGCCGGAGACCTCGTAGAACCGCATCAGCAGGTTGACCAGGGTCGTCTTGCCGGCCCCGGTCGGCCCGACGATGGCGACCGTGTGGCCCGGCTCCACCTTCAGCGACAGGTCCTCGATCAGCGGCTTCTCGGGGTCGTAACGGAAGGACACGTGGTCCAGTTCCACCCGCCCGCGCAGGTCCTCGGGCCGCACGCCCGGGATGGGGTCCGCCGACTGCTCCTCCGCGTCGAGCAGCTCGAAGATCCGCTCCGCCGACGCCACGCCCGACTGCACCAGGTTCGCCATCGACGCGACCTGCGTCAGCGGCATCGAGAACTGCCGGGAGTACTGGATGAAGGCCTGCACGTCGCCGATGGACAGCTGGCCCGAGGCCACCCGCAGTCCGCCGACCACCGCGACCAGCACGTAGTTCAGGTTGGAGACGAACATCATCAGCGGCTGCATGATCCCGCTGTTGAACTGTGCCTTGAACCCGGCCTCGTACAGCGCGTCGTTCTGCTCGGCGAACTGCTTGGCCGACTCCTCCTGCCGCCCGAACACCTTCACCAGCGTGTGCCCGGTGTACATCTCCTCGATGTGCGCGTTCAGCTGCCCCGTCGAGCGCCACTGCTGCACGAACTGCGGCTGCGACCGCTTGCCCACCCGCGTGGCCACCACGAAGGACAGCGGCACGGTGATCAGGGCGACCAGCGCCAGGATCCAGGAGACGTAGAACATCATCGCCAGCACGCCGATGATGGTGAGCAGCGAGTTGATCAGCTGGCCCATCGACTGCTGGAGGGTCTGCTGGATGTTGTCGATGTCGTTCGTCGCGCGGCTCAGCACCTCGCCGCGTTGGCGCTTGTCGAAGTAGGACAGCGGCAGCCTGGACAGCTTCGTCTGCACGTGCTCGCGCAGCCGGAACATCGTCCGGTTGACCGTGCGGTTGACCAGCCGCGTCGCCACCGCCATCAGCAGACCGGCCACCGCGAAGGTCGCCAGCGCCAGGAGCAGCACCTCGCCGACCGCGCCGAAGTCGATGCCCTGCCCCGGGGTGAAGTCCGTGCTGCGGAGCATGTCGGCGACGTTGCCGTCCCCCTGCTCGCGCATGTTGTCCAGGACCTGTTCCTTCGTGGCCCCGGACGGCATGTCCCGCCCGACGATGCCCGCGAAGACCAGGTCGGTGGCCCGGCCGAGGATCTTCGGCCCGACCACGTTGAGGCCGACGCTGACGACGACGCACGCCAGCAGCGTGAACAGCGTCGCCCGCTCCGGCCGGAACTGGGCGACGAGCCGCTTGCCCGACCCCTTGAAGTCCATCGACCGCTGGTCGGGTCCGCCCCCGGCCATCATGCGACCCGCAGGCCCCGCCATCAGGCAGCCTCCGCTTCCGTCAGCTGGGAGAGCACGATCTCCCGGTAGGTCTCGTTGTCCGCCATCAGCTCGTGGTGCCGGCCCACGCCGACCACCCGCCCCTCGTCCAGCACGACGATCCGGTCCGCGTCCCGGATGGTCGCCACCCGCTGCGCCACGATCACCACGGTCGCCTCGGCGGTCTCCCGGGCCAGCTCGGCCCGCAGCGCCGCGTCGGTCGCGTAGTCGAGGGCGGAGAAGGAGTCGTCGAAGAGGTAGATCTCCGGGCGCTGGACGAGGGTCCGCGCGATGGCGAGGCGCTGGCGCTGACCGCCGGACACGTTGGTGCCGCCCTGCGCGATCGGCGCGTCGAGCCCGCCCTCCAGGTCGGAGACGAACCCCTTGGCCTGCGCCACCGCCAGCGCGTGCCACAGCTCCTCGTCGGTGGCGTCCGGATTGCCGTACCGCAGATTCGTCGCGACGGTACCGGCGAAGAGGTACGGCTTCTGCGGCACCAGGCTCACCACCTTGGCCAGCGTCTTCGGGTCGACGGTGCGCACGTCCACGCCGTTGACGAGCACCTCGCCCTCGGTGGCGTCGAACAGGCGGGGCACCAGGCCCAGCAGGGTCGACTTGCCGCTGCCGGTCGAGCCGATGACGGCGGTCGTCTCGCCCGGCCTGGCCACCAGGCCGATGTTCCTGAGCACCGGCTCCTCGGCCCCGGGGTAGCGGAAGCCCGCCTCCCGGATCTCCAGGTGCCCGTGCCGGCGCAGCTCGGTGACCGGGGCCACCGGCGGCACCACGCTGCTCTCGGTGTCCAGGACCTCCTGGATGCGCTCGGCGCAGACCTCCGCGCGCGGGATCATCATGAACATGAAGGTGGCCATCATCACGGACATGACGATCTGCATCAGGTAGGCGAGGAACGCCGTCAGGTCGCCGATCTGCATGCCGCCGCTGTCGATCCGGTGGGCGCCGAACCAGACCACCGCGATCGACGACAGATTCACCACCGTCATGACCACCGGGAACATCAGCGCCAGCAGGTTGCCGGTGCCGAGGGACACCTCGGTCAGCTCGGTGTTGGCCTTCCGGAAGCGCTGCTGCTCGTACTCGTCCCGCACGAAGGCGCGGATGACGCGGTTGCCGGTGATCTGCTCGCGCAGCACCCGGTTCACCGTGTCGAGGCGCACCTGCATCTTCCGGAACAGCGGCCGCAGCTTCCGCACGATCAGCGTCACGCAGATCGCCAGCACCGGCACGACCCCGAGCAGCACCCCGGACAGCGGTACGTCCAGGCCGAGCGCCATCACGATGCCGCCCACGCACATGATCGGCGCCGACACCATCAGGGTGAACGTCATCAGGGCCAGCATCTGGACCTGCTGCACGTCGTTGGTGGTCCGCGTGATCAGCGAGGGCGCGCCGAAGTGGCCCACCTCGCGCGCCGAGAAGGACTGCACCCGGTCGAAGACGGCACCGCGCACGTCCCGGCCCAGGGCGGCCGCGGTGCGCGCGCCGTAGAAGACGGCACCCATGTTGCAGACCACCTGGGCCAGCGAGATGCCGATCATCAGGGCGCCGTAACTCAGGATGTAGCCCGAGTCACCCTTGACGACGCCTTCGTCGATGATGTCCGCGTTCAGGGTCGGCAGGTACAGGGAGGCGCAGGTCTGCAGGAACTGCAGCGTCACCAGCAGAGCGATGGGTCTCTTGTACGGCCTGAGATGGGCCCGCAGTAGTCGTATGAGCACACTGAGTCTTTCGGAGTCGGCGACAGGGGCCGCGGTTGGTTGCCCCTGGCCCCTATCGTCGAACACTCCACCCGCGTTACCTCAACCGATTAACCCAAGAGCACGGCAAATTCCGGCCTACGAGGGGTCACGTAGGGTCAAGAGGGGGTGCGGCCCTCCCCGCGCCTCACAGCGCGCCCGGGTGCGTCTGCTCGCGCACCGACACGAACTGCTGGCGCACCGCCTGCCCGACCGCCAGGTCCTCGCCCGGCTCGAGGACCTGCGCCACCGCGCCCTGCCAGGCCGGGGGAGTGCGCGGGTCCAGCGTGCCCTGGGAGACGCCCAGCGCCCAGGCCGCCTGCCGGGCCGAGCCGATCGCCGCGTAGTCCGCCGGCTGCGGTACGACGACCTGCGTCCCGAACAGCGCGGGCGCCGCCGCCTGCACGGCCGGCAGCTCGGCCGCCGCGCCCAGCAGGAACACCCGCCGTACGTCCACGCCCCGGAAGCGCAGCACGTCCAGGGCGTCGGCGAGACCGCACAGCATGCCCTCGAACGCGGCCCGCGCCAGGTGCTCCGGCCGCATCGACTCGCGCCGCAGGCCGGCGAGCGTCCCCGCGGTGTGCGGCAGGTTCGGCGTCCGCTCGCCCTCCAGGTAGGGGAGCAGCACGAGGCCGTGCGACCCGGGGGTCGACTTCATCGCCAGCTCGGACAGCCCCTCCAGGTCCGGCACGCCGAGCAGTTCGGCGGTACCGCGCAGGACCCGCACCGCGTTCAGCGTGGTGACGACCGGCAGGTGCATGCCCGTGGCGTCCGCCAGAGCGGTGATCATCCCGGACTGGTCGACGAGCGGTTCGGTGTGCACGGCCATCACGGACCCGGAGGCGCCCAGCGACACCACGGCGTCGCCGAGTCCGATCCCGAGCCCGAAGGCGGCGGCCTGGGTCTCGCCGGTCCCGGCGGAGATCAGCAGCCCCTCCGGCGTCGTACCGGCCGCGTCGGACGGGCCGATCACCTCCGGCAGCATCGCCTGGTGCCCGAGCGCCAGCTCCACCAGGTCGGGCCGGTAACCGCCGGTCGCCGCCGACCAGTACCCGGTGCCGGAGGCCCCGCCCCGGTCCGTGGTCCGCCGGGCCGGCCGCCCGAGCAGCTGCCACACCAGCCAGTCGTGGGCCTGGAGCAGGACGGCGGTCCGCGCGGCGGCCTCCGGCTCGCTCCGCGCCAGCCAGCGCAGCTTCGTCACGGGCTGCGCGGTCTGCGGCACCGAGCCCACGGCCTGCGCCCACGCCTCGCGCCCGCCGAGGGCGTCGATCAGGTCGGCCGCCGCGACCTGCGAACGCCGGTCGCCGCCGACCAGGGCCGGGCGCACCGTGTTGCCCTGCGTGTCCAGCGGCACGACCGAGTTGGCCTGCGCCGACACGCCGATGGCCTGCACGCCCTCGAGGAGTCCGCCGCCGGCCGCCTCCCCGAGGGACAGCAGCCAGGCCTGCGGATCGACGTCCGCGGGCCGGCCCCCGCCCTCGGGGCTCTCCAGCGGGTGCGGCGCGTAGCCCTGGCGCAGCACGGCGCCCGTGTCCGAATCGCAGACGACGATACGAGTGAAATCGGGCGAACTGTCCAACCCGGCGACTATCCCCATACGTGAAATTCTGCCGCACCGGGTGCGGTGGCCGTACCGGGCCTCAGGTGTTGCTGGTGCCCCAGTCGTCCGGACCGCTGCCGTTCGTGCCGCGCTCGCGCAGCGAGCGGACCCGGTGGGCCACCGAGTCGGGCACCCGGTCACCGACCTTGTCGCTCACCACGTGGTACGCCTTGTCGGCGAAGTGCCTGCCCTGCTGGGCGGCGGACTCCGCGGTGTTGCGCACGGCCGGGTTCTGCGCGACCTGCTGCGCGGACTTCCGCAACTGCTCGTAACGCTCCCGCCCGGCCTTCGTGCCGAGCACGTAACCCACCGCTAGTCCGACGACGAATGTGAGCCGGTATCGCATGGCGGCCACCCTTCCCTTCGCTGGCTTCGGGGGTGCCGGAGAGTACCGATTGGCGGAGCACCCCCCTGCTTGCGCTAATGTATGTGTCGCAGCGAGCGCGCGCCCCCTGGCGAATACCCAGGCAGACACGTTCGATGCGACACGAGACCTTCCTCGGTAGCTCAATTGGCAGAGCAGCCGGCTGTTAACCGGCAGGTTACTGGTTCGAGTCCAGTCCGGGGAGCTCGGTCCTCCGTAGCTCAATTGGCAGAGCAGCCGGCTGTTAACCGGCAGGTTACTGGTTCGAGTCCAGTCGGGGGAGCGCGGTGAACGAGGACCCTCCGGGGTCCTTTTTCATGTGCCCCCACGTTCGTCCCGTGTCCCGGGAACCGCGCGGCACGCTGCGGAGTCCTCAAGGTCATGAAGGCAGCCGTGGAAGCCGACCATCCGAGGCAGGAGATCGTATGAGCGGCTATGCTGCGGCAGACGGCGCGCACACATGTACGCGACACGCCGCTTAGGGGCGGTAGCTCAGCCGGTTAGAGCAGCGGACTCATAATCCGTCGGCCGTGGGTTCGAGTCCCACCCGCCCCACCAGTTTCACCTTCGCACCGTTGCCGCGGTCGAGGGCGACGTGCGAACCCTTCTCGCCTTCGGGACTCCCACCGACCGGCCGGGCCCCCGTGGCCCCGCCCGCGGGTGCGGCGGCGGGGTCCGGCCCGTGGGTGCGGCGGCGGGGTCCGGCCCGTGGGGTCAGGTCGACCAGACGACGGTGCCGTGGTGGGAGATGACCACCTTGCCGTCCTTGCGCAGGATCAGCTCGGCGCCTTCCTTGCCCCAGGTCTGGGAGGCCCAGATCGGGCGGTCCGCGCCGTTGTGGATGACGAGGTTGCCGTCGCCCTGGAAGATCGCGCGGTGGTTCTCGCCGAACGTCATCGACGCCCAGATCGGCTTGTCCTTCTCGTTGTAGACGACCAGGTTGCCGTCGGGCTGCATCACCATGCGGATGCGGTTGGTGGTCCAGGCCTGGTTGACCTCCAGGACGCTCACGGCGCGGACCGTCGCGGTCGTCCAGTTCGGCGTCGGCGTGGCCTTCGGCTTCGGTTTCGGCTTGGGCTTCGGCTCGGCCTTCTTCTCCGGCGCGCTCGTCGCCGGCGCGGGCTCGGGCGCCGGAGGCGGGGCGACCGCCTTCACCGGCTCGCTCGGCTTCGGCTTCGGCTTCTCCTTCGTCGGGCTCGGGCTCGGCTTCTCCGCCACGTAGTCGTCCAGGGCGGCGCCCGCCGAACCCGGGTCCAGCACGGTGTCCGAGTCCTCGGCGGTCAACTCCTTGGCGCTCCGGGGCCGCTCGTCGTTCTCCGCACCGCCCGCCAGCAGCAGCGGTACGGCTATCAGGGCGGCCCCCAGGATCCCGGCCACGGCCAGCACGGGTTTGCGGGGGCGTCCGCTGTCGACGCCGGTGGCGGTCGTGACCGGGGGCGCCGCGACGGCCGCGGCGACGGCCGTGCGCCTTGCCGCCGCCTCCGGTCCGTTCGCCCCGGCGGCGGCCGCCGCAGCCGGGGACTCCTCGCCGGTCTCGCCGGTGTCGGCGGTCTCGGCGGTCTTGGCGGTCTCCCGGGACGGTGCGGTCTCACCGGTCCCGGCGGTCTCCGCGGGGGTGTCCGGGGCGGGTGCGGTCGCCGCGGTGGGCTGCTCCTCCGTCGCCCGGGAGGCGGGGGCGGCGGGCGGCGGGGCGTCAGGAGAGGGGGAAGAGGAAGAAGAAGGCGAAGCCGGCGTCGAGTTCGTGCCGGAGGCGGGCTTCTGCGAGGACATGGGATGTCTCCTTGAGGGCGGAGCACGGCGGATCCGACGGCGTACCGGCGTACCGAACATAGCCCGTACCGGAGCGAGATGGTCCCCCGTCCCGGCAATGCCGTCGGTCGCTATGTCCCGGGGCGGGAAACTGCTCCTGCAACGTCCCCGGAGCGGGCAGTGAACGGGCACGTGAGAGGCCTGTTCGGGCATGTCTCGACCCGCCCCCCGCGCAGGTCGTTGTGGCATTCTGTTCGCGCCGACCGATCAACGTCGGTTCACAGGACCGAGAGTTCAAGAGTTCAGGTGGACATGCGGCCCGGAGAACAGATGGAGGCCCCGCCGGCCCCGTCGCACCCGTCGTCCGGCGCCGTCGAGGCCGACGGCACCCCCGCGATACCCGAGGCCGTCCGTGCCGCGGCCCGGCAGGCGCCGGGGCACTGGATCGGTGTGGTGGACCCGCAGTGGCCCGAGGACCGGACCCCGCCGGAGTGGGCGGTGCTGGGGGAGTGGCGGTCCGGCGACGAGGGCGACGTCGGCACCTACCGCGCCAACCCCGCGTACCGGCCCTCCGCCCGCGCCCTCGGCTGGCCCGAGCCCACCGACCCGGTGGACGCGGCGGCCCAGCGGGCCGCCACCGGATACGGTTCCGTGGACGAGGCGCTCGCCGCGCTGGCGGCGGCCGAGGTCACCGTCGTGGCCGGACCGGACGGCGCCCCGCTGGTCGCCCAAGGCCGGGACGGTGAACCGGTGGTGCTGGTGTTCACCTCGCCGACACACGCGTTCATGTCCGCCACACTTCGCCATGCGACCCTCCCCGCCCGGGAGCTGACCCGCTCCCTGGCCGGATCCCCCACCCTCTCGCTGCTGGTCAACGCCGGTGCGGTTGCCCCCCTCCTCGTCCCCGCGGCAAGCGTTCCGGTGGACGGCGGCGAAGACCCGGCAGCCCCCTCGACCCCCACCTCGGGGAGGTACCCGTGACGCGTTCGACGCAGCAGCCCCCCACCTCTCCCGCTGCGCGCGCGGACTCCGTTTCCCACGGCGAGCGGAGTTCCACCGCCGCCTCCGAGTCCCGTGCCACCGCCCCCGCGGACGCCGCCGCTTGTGGTGCCGGCGCGGAACCGCCGCCCGGAGCGAAGAAGCCCGGGGCCGCGGCCACGTCGGTGGACGCGGCCGGGTCCTCGGCGCGGGGAGCGGAGCACGAGTCCGCGGCCGACGCGTCGGCGCCGGCGCCGGAGGCGGAGCACGAGCCGGTGGCCCTGGCCGCCGAGGCGCCCGCGGCGGCCTCCGGCGCCCGGCCCGGTACCGGCACGCGCGCACACACCGACTCCGATACCGACACCGATACCGACTCCGGAGTCGATGCCGGCGGGGCGTCCGCGGCCAAGAGCCGGCTGCCGCTGCTCGTGCGGACCATGACCGCCACCGCCATCGACAGGCCCGACGACGCGGTCAGGCCGGTGGGACGGCCGGGCCGGGCCGTGCTGGCGGCCGCGGCGATCGGTGGCGCGCTGCTCGTGTCGGTGCCGTTCCTGCTGCTCGGGCCGGACGACGAGGACAAGGAGGACAGGACGTCGACGACCGCGGCGACCGTCCTGGGCGGGGACCGGGAACAGGAGACCGGCGACTTCGCGGTCAGCTCTCCCCGCGCCGGGGCCGAGGACCCGGCGGACGGCAAGGAGTCCGAGAAGCCGAAGGCACCGCCGGGACCGAAGACGGACCCCGGCGGCACGGAGAAGGACACCCCGGACGAGAACGCCGAGAAGGGGAAGAAGGCGGCGGAGGGCGAAGCGGCGCGGGAGAAGGCGGCGCAGGAGAAGAAGGAGGCGGCGAAGACCTCGCAGCAGGACTCCGAGGACTCCGGGAAGGACGGCGCCGGGAACACGGGCATGGCCCCCGGGGGGCCGGCCCTCGGCTTCCCCGTGTCGTTCCACAGCCACCTCTCCGGCCGCTGCATCGACGTGCCCGACGGCAGCTTCACCGACGGCCAGGCGCTGTGGATGTGGGACTGCAACAACAGCGACGCGCAGAAGTTCCGGTTCGCCTCCGACGGCACGGTCCGCACGCAGGGGCTGTGCCTGGACGTGGCCGGCGCCGACTTCGCCGACGGCACCACCATCCAGCTCGCCGACTGCACCGGCGTCGACGCGCAGAAGTTCGTGCTCAACGAGGCGCACGACCTCGTGAACACGGCCGTGGGCATGTGCGTCGAGATCGAAGACCACGACCACAACGCCCGGGCCCGTGTGCAACTGTGGACCTGCACGGGGCTGGACAACCAGAAATGGAGCGTCTGAGCAGGCAGGCGGCCGTCCGCCCCCCCGGTTCACCCGGGTCCTGTCCAAGACGCAGACTGAGCAAGGAGGTTCGCGCGTGTCGCGCCAGGTACTGTCGGTCGGCCCCGACGACCGGGACCGTTTCCGGACGATCGGTGAGGCACTCGCTGCGGCTCGTACCGGCGCGCTCATCAGCGTCCGGCCGGGGACGTACGCGGAGAACCTGGTGATCCACACCCGGGTCACCCTCACCGCCGCCGAGGGGCGGGGCACCGTGGAGATCCGGCCCCGGTCGGGCAGCGTCGTCGCGTTGCGCGCCGACGCCGTGATGCTCTCGGAACTGACCCTGCGCGGCGCCGACGCCGAGGCACCCGCCGTGGACGTACGGCGCGGTCAGGCCGCGCTCGACGGCTGCGAGATAGCCGGTGCCGCCTGGACGGCGCTGCTGGCCGGCGGCACGGGATCGCTGGCGCTGCGGGACTGCCGGGTGAGCAACTCGCAGGGCGCGGGCATCGTGGTCACCTCGACCACACTGACCACCGTGGAGAGCTGCACCCTCGAACACCTCGGCACCAGCGGCCTGGTCGTCGCCGAGCAGGGCGAGGTCCGCGTCCGGGGCTGCACGGTGCGCGACGCGCGCGGCAACGGCATCCTCGCCAACGGCGAGGCCCGCGGCCTGGTCGAGGACTGCGACATCTCCTCCACCGACAAGCCGTCCCTCGCCCTGGAGGGCGACTCCGCGCTGACGGTCAGCCGTACGGTCGTGCACGACACCGGCAGCGGCGTCCACCTGAGCAGCGGCGGCCGTACGACGCTGGAGGACGTCCGGGTCACCGGCGCGTCCGGCACCGGCGTCACCCTGGCCGCGGGCACCGACCCGGTGCTGCGCCGCTGCCGCGTCTCCCGCACCCGGGGCCACGGCGTGGTCGTCACCGACCGGGCGCGGGGCACCTTCGAGGACTGCTGGGTGGACGGCGCCCAGGGCGTGGCCCTGCGGGTCGCCGGGGCGGCCTCCCCGGCGCTGACCGGCCTGACCGTCCGCGACTGCGCCGAGACCGGCGTGCTCCTGGAGGAGGACGCGGCGGCCGAGCTGGACCGGCTGGAGGTCATCGGGGGCGCCCCGGCGATCGCGCTGCGTGCCGGGGCCAACCCGCTGCTGCGCCGGGCCCGCCTCGTGGAACCGTCGGGCGACGGCATCACCGCCACCAGGGAGGCCCGCGGCCGCATCGAGGACTGCGAGATCGTGCGGCCGGGCGGCTCGGGCGTGCGCGCGGCGGGCGGCAGCACCCTGTACCTGGCCGGCGGCGGCGTCTCCGACGCCGTGGACAGCGGCCTCGTGCTGGAGGACGGCGGCAGCGTCACCGTCCGGGACTTCCGCGTGGAGAACCCCGGTGCCGAGGGCGTCGTCGTCGACTCCGGGGGCGAACTGACCGCCAACCGCACCTCCGTCCTCACCCCGCAGGGCCACGGCGTGCTGCTGCGCGAGGGTGCCATCGCCTCGCTCAGCGGCTGCGAGGTGGCCGGCGGGGCACAGGACGGCTTCCGGGTGGAGACCACCGCGCCGGTCTCCCTCGTCAACTGCCTCGCGCGGGAGAACCAGGGCGGCGGCCTGGTCCAGACCGCCCCCGGCGAGCGGCTCGCCGTCGAGGGACTCACCAGCACCGGCAACGGCAAGCGCGACGCGTGGGGCTCGGGCAGCGCCGAGAACACCGACCCGGCGGGCTCGGGCGCCGCCGACGGACCCGCCCGGGACCGGCCCGACGGCCCGCTGGGCGCCCTGAACGCGCTGATCGGCCTGGACAACGTCAAGGAACAGGTCCGTACGCTGGTCAACCTCACCCAGCTCGCCCAGCGCCGCGAGCAACTCGGCATGTCGGCGCCGCCGATGAGCCGCCACCTGGTCTTCACCGGCCCGCCCGGCACCGGCAAGACCACCGTCGCCCGCCTCTACGGCGCGATCCTCGCCGAGCTGGGGTCGCTGCGCGACGGACACCTCGTGGAGGTCTCGCGCGCCGACCTCGTCGCGCAGGTCGTCGGCGGTACGGCGATCAAGACCAGCGAGACGTTCGAACGCGCCCTGGGCGGTGTGCTGTTCGTCGACGAGGCGTACACCCTGACCTCGGACAGCGGGCACGGCGGCGCCGACTTCGGCCGGGAGGCCGTGGACACGCTGCTGAAGCTGATGGAGGACCACCGGGACGAGGTGGTCGTCATCGTGGCCGGCTACACCGACGAGATGACCAAGTTCCTCGCCTCCAACCCCGGCCTCGGCTCGCGCTTCTCCCGCACGGTCGAGTTCGAGAACTACACCGTGCCCGAACTGGTCGCCATCATGGAGAGCATGTGCGCCGCGCACCAGTACGAGCTGGGCGAGGGCACCGCGGCAGCCCTGGCCGCGCACTTCGACGCGATGCCCCGGGACGCCGGCTTCGGCAACGGGCGGGCCGCGCGCGGCGTCTTCGAGGAGATGGTGGACCGGCAGGCGGTCCGGCTCGCCACGCTCCAGCAGGTCGGCGAGCGCGACCTCAGGCTGCTGCTGCCGGAGGACGTCTCCGCGGCCGCCGCCGAGCAGAGCGCCGGGACCGCCGTACCGGAGAACGACCCGCTGACCCGCCTCGGCGACATGGTGGGCCTCGCCGAGGTCAAGCGCGACGTCACGGACCTGGTGAACCTCATCACCACGGCCCGCCACCGCGCCGCCGCCGGGCTGCCGGTCCCCTCGCTCAGCCACCACCTGGTCTTCACCGGCCCGCCCGGCACCGGCAAGACCACCGTCGCCAGGCTCTACGGCGAGATCCTCAGCCAGCTGGGCATCCTCCCGCGCGGCCAGCTGGTCGAGGCGGCCCGCGCCGACCTGGTCGGCCGGTACATCGGGCACACCGCCCAGCTCACCCGTGAGGTCTTCGAACGGGCCCGGGGCGGCGTGCTCTTCATCGACGAGGCGTACACCCTCACCCCGCGCGGCGGCGGCAACGACTTCGGCCAGGAGGCGGTCGACACGCTGCTGAAGCTGATGGAGGACCACCGCGACGACGTCGTGGTCATCGTCGCCGGCTACACCGACGAGATGGAGCGCTTCCTCGCCTCCAACCCCGGCCTGGCGTCGCGCTTCCCGCGCCGGATCGCCTTCGCCGACTACTCCTCCGAGGAACTGGTCACCATCGTGCGCGCCCAGGCCTCCGCCATGGGCTACGAGTGCGGACCCGGAACCGGCCCGCTGCTGCGCGAGTACTTCGACTCGCTGCCCCGCGACCAGTCCTTCGGCAACGCCCGGCTGGCCCGGCAGGTGGTGGAGTCGATGGTCACCCGGCAGGCCGGGCGGCTCAGTTCGCTCGCCGCGCCCACCCTCGACGACCTGCGCGTTCTGCTGCCCCAGGACGTCACCGCGGCGACCGCGAAGGCGGCCCGGTGAGGCGCCGCCGGCCGGGCGCGGTCCGTCCGCTGTGCGGCCTCGCGCTGTCCGCCGTCCTGCTGCTGCCGACGGCGGCGCCCGCCCTGGCGGATCCGGCGCGCGCGGTGCCCGCCGCCGACGGCGAGCGGCAGGGGCTGCCGCCGATGCCCTCCGCGCTCGACCCCGACGCGGACGCCGTGGAGTGCACCGCCGCCTCGCGCGAGAAGGCCGGGAAGCAGGACTGGTCGCGCCAGCGCCTGGACCTGGCCCGGGTGCGCCGGCACGGCGACGGGGCGGGGACCACCGTCGCCCTGGTCGACACCGGCGTCCGGGCCGGCGCCGCCGGGCTCGGCGACCGGGTCACCGCCCGGGGGGCCGCCGGTGACGACTGCGTCGGACACGGCACCTTCCTCGCCGGGCTGATCGTGGGGGAGGGCTGGGGCAGCACGCGGCTGCCCGGCGTCGCACCGGGGGCGAAGCTGCTCGCCCTGCGCGGCACCGACGAGCGCGGTACGCCCGACGCCGCGCTGGTCGCACGGGCGGTGCGGGACGCGACCGCCGCCGAGGCGGACGTGATCGCGGTCGGAGTGGCCCTGCCCAAGCGCGACAAGGAGCTGACCTCGGCGGTCGCCGACGCCCTCGACGCCGGTGCGGTGGTGGTCGCCGCCGCCACCCCCGACCCGCCGACCGCCAACGCCACACGGGAGACACCGACCCGCACCTACTACCCCGCGGGTGAGCCCGGCGTCCTCTCCGTCGCCGACATGCTGCCCAACGGCGCCCGCCCGGGCGGCGCCCTGCCCACCGACGGCGTCGACCTGGTCGCGCCCGGCGCCGGGGTGGTCTCCGGCGGCCCGCGCGGCAGCGGCCACTACCTGGGGGCGGGGGCGTCGGTCGCCGCCGCGTACACCGCCGGGACCGCCGCGCTGCTCCGCGCGGCCCGCCCGGACGAGACCCCCGGGCAGATCGTCCACCGGCTGACGGCCACCGCCTACCCGGCGGACATCCCGCAGCTGGACGCCTACGCCGCCGTCACCACCGTCCTCGGCGACACGGACGCCGCCCCCGCGCGCACGGAGGCGGAACCGGTGACCGTACGGGACACCGCCGCCGCCGACCGGGTCGCGGACCGCGCCACCGTCTTCGTACTCCTCGGCACCGCCGGAGTCCTCGCCGTGCTCTGGGCCGTCGTCGCCCTCCCGCGCGCCCGCGCCCGCGGCTGGCGCCCGGCGGACGCGGCCCGGGACTGAGCACCGGCGCCTCTCCCGCCCGGCGGACGTGCGCGGAACCGTCCGGCGGGCGGTGCCCGGGCCGGTGGGGGCCGGGCTTCCCCGGACGGGTGTCGCCGTGCCGGTGCCGTCCGGCCGTTCCCGCGTCCGGGGCGGGTGGTCGTCCCGCGTCGTGCCGGTCGGCTGCTCGCGCCCGGCGCTGTCCGCCGCGGGGTGTCCGTGCGCGGGGGCCGGGCGGCACCGGGTGAGGCTGCCCGCCCGGTGGGGAGTACGGGTCCGGGGTGTGCCGGCGGTGCGTTCGCACGGCGCGGGAACGCCCGGGGCGGCCACCTCGGGCGCCGCCCCGGGCGTCGCGCGTACGCCGTTCCTCAGCTCTCCGGTGCGTCCTCCACCAGCGCCGTCTGGACCAGCCGCGCCCTGCGCCGCGCGACGTGCAGGGCGCGCCCGGGCGGGAGGTTGCGCGGCTTGGTGTTGCCGAAGAGGTTGCCCTCGGTGGGCGGGCAGGACAGCAGCACCGCCGGGTTGTTGGCCTCGTCCAGACGGCGCAGCAGCGCGTCGCTCATGGCGCGCCCCGCGCCCATCGCGCTGCGGGCGACGACCATGTGCAGGCCCATCTCGAAGCCGAGGGTCAGGTGCTCGAAGAGCGGCTCGAAGGGGCTCTGGAAGGAGTTGCCGGAGACCATGTCGTAGTCGTCGACGAGGACGAACAGACGCGGACCCGTCCACCAGTCGCACCGGCGCATCCGCGACGGGGCGATGTCCGCTCCGGGCACCCGGGTCTTCATCGCGCGGGCCGTGCCCTCGACCGTCTCCTTGAGGTTGTCCAGGGAGATGACGTGCCCGATGCGGTACTCCTCGGGGATCGTGTCCACCAGCGTCCGGCGGTAGTCGACCACGATGATCTTCGCCTCGCCGGGCGCGTACCGGGCGGTGATGCCCTCGGTGATCCGGCGCAGCAGGTTGGTCTTGCCGCTCTCGGTGTCGCCGATCACGGTCAGGTGCGGGGTGCGGCTGAAGTCGTGCCAGACCGGCTCCAGGGCGTCCTGGTCGATGCCGAGCGCCAGCCGCAGGCCGCCGCCCTCCGTCGGCTGCGGGGCGGGGAGTTCGGCCACCGGGAGCCGGTGCGGCAGCATCCGGATCTGCGGCGCGGACGGACCCGTCCAGTGCCGGGAGATCTCGGAGACCAGGTGGGCGACGCCCTCGCCGAGGTCCTCCAGGGAGCCGCTGCCGTCGATGCGGGGCAGACCGGCGAGGAAGTGCATCTTGCTGTCGGGGGTGAGGCCGCGCCCGCCGGTGCGGGGCACCGCGCGCGCCTTGCGGGTGTCGACCTCGGAGTCCATCGGGTCGCCCATCCGCAGTTCCAGGCGGGTGGCGGACTGGTCGCGGACCTGCGCGGACAGCTCCACCCAGCGGGTCGTGCTGATCAGCAGGTGGATGCCGTAGTTGAGGCCGCGCGCGGCCAGCTCGTTGAACTTCGGCACCAGGTCGTCGTAGTCCTGGCGGACCGTCGACCAGCCGTCGACCACCAGGAACACGTCGCCGAAGCGCTCGTCGGGGAACTCCCCGGCGGCCCGGCGGCGCCGGTAGGACTGCATCGAGTCGACGGCGTGGTCCACGAAGAACTGCTCGCGGTGGGCCAGCAGCGTCATCACCTCGGCGACCGCCCGGTGCACGCGCTCCGGGTTGAGCCGGGCGGCGACCCCGCCGACGTGCGGGAGCGAGGCCAGCTGCGAGAGACCGCCGCCACCGAAGTCGAGGCAGTAGAACTGCACCTCCGCGGGGGTGTGGGTGAGCGCGAGGGCGGCGATCAGCGTACGGGTCAGCGTGGACTTGCCGCTCTGCGAACCGCCCGCGACGGCGATGTGGCCGCCGGCCCCGGACAGGTCCACGACGTGCGGGTCGCGGCGCTGCTCGAAGGGCTTGTCGACCAGGGCGACCGGCACGCGCAGCCGGCCGGTGCCGGACCAGCCGGCCGCGGTGAGGCCCCGCTCGGGGTCGGCGACGATGCCGGGCAGCAGCGTGTCCAGCGGCACGGGCGTGTCCAGCGGGGGCAGCCACACCTGGTGCGCCGCGGGGCCGGACCCGCGCAGCCGTTCCAGGGCCACGGCGAGCAGCGTCTCCTCCTCGCCGGGCTCCTCGGCGGCCGGTTCCGGCTCCGGCAGCGACTCCGGGGCCCGCGGTACGACCCAGCCGCTGGTCCACGGCACCACCTGGCTGGCCACGCGCGCCCGGGCCACCGCACCGGTACGGCGGGCGTAGGTGCCCGAGGAGTAGGCAGCGCGGAACCGGGTCAGGGACTCCACGCCGGACTTCAGGTAGCCGTTGCCGGGGGCGGAGGGCAACTGGTAGGCGTCCGGCACCCCCAGCACACCGCGGCTCTCCATGGCGGAGAAGGTGCGCAGGCCGATCCGGTACGACAGGTGGCTCTCCAACTGGTGCATGCGGCCCTCGTCCAAGCGCTGCGAGGCGAGCAGCAGGTGGACGCCGAGCGAACGGCCGAGGCGGCCGATCATCACGAAGAGGTCCATGAACTCGCGGTGCGAGGAGAGCAGTTCGCTGAACTCGTCGACCACCACGAACAGGCTGGGCAGCGGCACGAGATCCGCGCCGCCCGCGCGGGCGCGCTCGTACTCCAGCGCGGACGTGTGGTTGCCGGCCGCTCGCAGCAGCTCCTGCCGGCGCATCAGCTCGCCGTGCAGGGCGTCCTGCATGCGCTCCACGAGAGCGGCCTCGTCGGCGAGGTTGGTGATGACGGCGGAGGTGTGCGGGAGTTCCTCCAGGCCGAGGAAGGTGGCGCCGCCCTTGAAGTCGACGAGGACGAAGTTGAGGGTCTCGGAGGAGTTGCTCAGCGCCAGCCCGAGGACCAGGGTGCGCAGGAGTTCGCTCTTGCCGGAGCCCGTGGCGCCGATGAGCAGGCCGTGCGGGCCCATGCCGCCCTGCGCGGACTCCTTGATGTCGAGTTCCACCGGTCGGCCGTCGACGCCGACGGCCACCGGCACCCGCAGCCGGGCGGACCCGGTCTGCCGGGCGAAGTGGGCCCGTGCGTCGTGCCGGTGGAGGTCGGGGATGCCGAGCAGCGTGGTCAGCTCGATGTCCGTCTCCAGTGGCTGGGCGATGTCGGTGCCCAGGCTGATCCGGCGGGCGGTGAGCAGCCGGGCCAGGGACTCGGCGGCCAGCGGGCCGAGCCGGTCGGGACGGCCCAGCGGCACGGACCGCTCCTTGCGGCTGCGGTCGGTGCGCGCCAGGCTGACCGTGTCGGGACCCACCGTCAGACGCAGGGTGTTGCGGCCCGGACGCCAGCGCAGGGCGCCCGACACGTCCAGGACCAGGGCGTTGCGGTAGCCGTGGCCGGCCCAGCGATGACCCTCGGGCACGGTGACGCCGTCCAGGACGACGACGGTGAAGGGTTCGTCACGGCCGGGCCTGGCGTCCGGGTCGAAGCCGGGACGCTCGGCGAACTCGCTGCCCAGCAGGTCGTCCAGTTCGGCGAGGTCCGCGGTGATGCGGCGCACCGGTCCGGCGCCGTCCTCCTCGTGCGGGTCCAGGACGTGCGGCAGCCACTTCGCCCACTCCCAGTCGGGGCGCCGGTCGTCACTGGCGCAGACGGCGAGCCACAGCTCCTCGGGGGCGTGGAAGACGGCGAGTTGTGCGACGACCGCGCGCACCAGGGCCGCCAGCGCCTCGTCGGCGGGACCGGCCGGCCGGGCCGCGCCGTCGCCCGCCGGCTCGCCCGTGCCGTCGAGGGACCGTCCCTGCGCGGGCACCCGGGGGACGCCGCCGTCCTCTTCCACGGCGTCCTCGGGGCGCAGCAGGATGCGGGCCGAGGAGCGCAGATAGAGGCCGAGGGGCTGCTCGGGGATGGTCGAGTAGGCGCGGATGAAACGGCGCAGGGCGTGCGCGCACAGCGGTTCCAGGTCCTCGACCGGCCGGGTCGAGACCGGGTTGAGGGAGAGGGCGAACTGCTGCTCGCCCACCGCGAGGCGCACCTCGCCGAAGTCCTCGTCGGCCGGCCGCCGTTCCCACAGCCGTGAGGTGCGGGCCAGGGACCGAAGCGAGGCGGGGTCGGGGTGGCGCCAGGCGAGCGCCCGCTGCTGCTCCACGACGGTCGACCGGACCCGCTTGCGGATCTGCGCCAAGTAGCGGAGGTAGTCGCGGCGCTCGCCCTTCAGTCGCTGCTTGCGCTCGCCGGAGCGGCGCATCAGCTGGCCCAGCAGCATGGCGGCGGCGGAGAGCGCCATGACACCCAGCGCCAGGTACATGAAGACCCCGTTGCCGCCGCCCGGGCGCAGGAACATCAGCATCATCGACATGGACATGAGTGCCATCGGCAGATATGTCCATATCGTGGAGGTGTCCGGCACGGTCTCGGAGAGGACCGGCGGTTCCTGGAGGGTCAATTGTCCTTCGGGCATCTCCGGCCCGCGCCTACGGGCGGGACGGCGAAACAGCACCACACTCAAGGACAGAACCTCCGCTATCACTGGGCATTGCGACCCGGCCGCCTATCGGCGTGCCGGGGACGGACAGGCTGTACCGCGCCGGTTCCGGACGGCCCGTGGTCCGGTGGAACGCAGGTGAATATTCCGGGCGGAAATCGGGCGCGGGGCTTCCGAACCGGGCAACTCCCTTTCCCTTTGCGGCGCCAGGTCCGCGACACGGTCCGACGGGCGCAGGCAGTAGTCTGCATTCATCGAACACGGCCTGTCCACGAGGGGCGTGCACACCGTTCGGTACGCGGCTCGTATTCACGTGACCGTCCCGGTGCCGGTACCCCTCTGCCCCGCCCCGTCCGCGTTCCGTATTGTGCTCCCGTCCCCTTTACGTGGAAGTCCTTCTGCCGAAGTCCCCCCACGGATGACGAAAGTTGTGCTGATGACCGACAGCACGGCGGCCGAACTGTGCCGCCTGACCGTACGTGCGCCCAACGTCTCCGTCGACCTGGCCGTCCCCGCCGACGTACCGGTCACCGACCTGCTGCCCACCCTGCTGCGGTACGTGGGCGAGGAGGCCGAGGAGGCCGGACTCGACCACGCCGGCTGGGTGCTTCAGCGGCTGGGCGACGCCCCGCTCGAGGAGGAGACCACCCTCGCCCGCGCGGGCCTCGCCGACGGCGAGGTGCTGTACCTGCGCCCGCACACCGAGGTCCTGCCCGAGGCGCGCCTCGACGACCTGGTGGACGGCATATCCGAGACGGTCGGCCGGCGGATGCACACCTGGAGCCCGAAGGCCGCCCGCGGACTGCTCGGCGGTACGGCGGCGGCGACCGTGGTCGTCGCCCTGGTGCTGCTCTTCTGGCCCGGCGTGGACGGCTCCGGTTCGCTGCGGGTGGTCTGTGCGGCGGTGGCCGGACTGCTGGCGCTCGCGGGCGCGGGCTCGGCCAGCCGGGCGGTCGGCGACCGGCTCACGGCGACCGCGCTCGGCCTGCTGGTCGCGCCCTGTCTCGCGCTGGCCGGCTGGGTCCTGCCCGGCGGCGACCTCACCGGCCCGGACACGGCAAGGGTGGTGGGCGCGCGGCTGCTCGCCGCCGGCGCCGCCGGCGCGGGCGGCGCGGTGCTGGCCCTGGCGGCGACCGCGGTGGGCGCCCCGGCCCTGTTCGCCACGGCCCTGGTGGCGGTCGCCACCGCGGTCACCGGGGCGCTGGTCGGCTACACCGGGCTGGACGCGCCGGCCGCGGTGGCGCTGGTGATGGCGGTGCTGGCCCTCGGCGCCGGAGCCGTCGCGCCGTTCGCCTTCAAGCTGGCCGGCATGCGCATGCCCGCACTGCCCTCCTCCGCCGGCCAGTTGCAGGAGGGCATCGAGCCCTACGCCGGCGACGAGGTCGCCGCCCGCACCGAACTGGCCGGCCGCTGGGTGACCGCGCTCTTCGCGGCCACCGGAGCCGCCGCCGTGGCCGCCCTGGTCGTCCTCACCCACCACCCGGACCTGCCCGAGGTCCTGACCGCGCTCGTCCTCGGTCTGCTGCTGCTCCTGCACTCCCGCGGCCTGGTCGCCGTCGGCCAGCGGCTGACGCTGGCGCTGCCGGGCGTCTGGGGCCTGCTGCTGCTCGCCCGCGCCTGGGCGGTGGACGGCGACACCGACACCCGCCTGGTGGTCTTCGCGGTCCTGCTGGCCGCCGCGTCCGGCCTCGTGATCGCCACCTGGACCGTTCCCGGCCGCCGGATGCTGCCGTACTGGGGCCGCACGGCGGAGCTGGCGCACACCGTCTTCGCGGTCGCACTGCTGCCGCTCACCCTCTGGGTGGCCGGTCTCTTCGGCTGGCTGCGCGGACTGTTCGGCTAGGCGGAGAGCCGGGCGGAGAGCCGGGCACGGAGCCCGGGCCCACGGAAGACGAGACGAGGAGAGGCCGTGCAGTCCAAGCGCGACCAGGTACAGGCCCACAGCTTCATGATGGGCAGGCTCAGTTCGGGTCTGCTGACAGCCTCCCCGGACGCCCCGGAGAGCCCGCTGGGACGCACCACCCGCGGTGTCGTCTTCGGCCTGCTGTTCACCGTCCTGATCGGCGCCGGCACCGTGGTCTACGGGCTGCTGCGGCCCGGCGGGAACGACGGCTGGCGCGACGGCCCGCACCTGGTGGTCAACCGTGAGACCGGCGCCCGCTACCTGTGGACCGACACCGACGGCGTACTGCACCCGGTGCGCAACTACACCTCCGCGCGGCTGATCGGCGGATCCGACCTGCCGACCGAGGACGTCGGCACCGCCTCGCTGCGGGGCGTTCCCGTCGGCGGTCCGGTCGGCATCCCCGGTGCCCCGGACGGCCTGCCCGCCGCCGGGCAACTCGACGGCGGGGCCTGGAACATGTGCGTCACCGGACCGGACGGCGCCGGTCCCAGTACCTCCGGCACGCCCACGTCCTCGGGCGTCGAGAAGGCCGGGGCCACGACGCTGGTGGCCGGCGCGCCCGTGGACGCCACGGCGATCGCGGCCGACCGCGGGGTGCTGGTGCGCGGCCCGGACGGGACGCGGTACCTGGTGTGGCGGGGCAGCAGGCTGCCGCTGGACGAGAAGTCCGACGCCCGCACCGCGCTCGGCTACGGCTCCGTGTCGGCGGCGCCGGTCTCGGCGGCCTTCCTGGACGCACTGGCCCCCGGCCCCGCGCTGCGCTCGCCCGACGTGCCCGGACGCGGCGGCGAGGGCCCGGAGCTGGGCGGCGAGGCCACCCGCGTCGGCCAGGTCTTCGAGGTGAGTGTGCCCGGCGGCGCGAGCACGTACCACCTGCTGCACGAGGAGGGCCTGGTGCCGCTGACCCGGCTCGGCGCCGCCCTGGTGCTGGGCGACCCGGCGACCCAGAAGGACGCCTACCGGGGCGAGTCGCCCGAGGCGCGCACGGTCGGCGCCGACGCGCTGCGCGAGCACCGGGCCGAGGGAGCCGGCCGGCCGGGCACGGCGGGACTGCCGGACGCGCCCCCCGTCCCGCAGTCCGTGCCGCGGGGCAGCGCGCTGTGCGCCCAGGTGGACGGCGGCGACGGCGGTGCCCGCATCGGCTCGGTGCTGGCCCCGCTGACCGGACTCGCCCCGGTCGCCGTGTCGGAGGGCACCGCCGACCCCGTGCGCGAGGCCTGCGTACCGACCGACGCCACCGTCGTACGGCCCGGCCACGGCGCCCTGGTGCGGGCGCTGCACGCGAGTGGCGCCGCCCACGCCGGCACCACCTACCTGGTCGCCGAGAACGGGGTGAAGTACCGGGTGCCCGCCGACGACACCCTCCGGGCGCTCGGGTACACCACCGGCGACATCGACTCCGTGCCCGCGCCGCTGCTCGCGGCACTGCCCACCGGCGCGGACCTCGACCCGGACGCCGCCTCCGGCGCCGCGAAGGTACGGGTCACGGCGCCCGACTGCGAGGGGGCCGCGCAGCGGGAGGAGCCGGACCCGGGACAGAAGGCCGAGGCCGCGAGCCTCGTCACAGGAAGCCCGTCCGCCACGTCGGGCACAGCGGACACCGCGCCCCGAGCCCGACAAGAGGGTCAAAGGGATTTCTGAAGACGCAAGAGGGCGAAAACAAGGGCGATTTCCGGTCCGTGTGGTCGCCGCGGTCATTCGCCGACGTGCATTTCGGTCTTTGTGGTCGCGGCCGAAGCCCGGCTCGGAAATCCACGCTGCTGTTCCGTGAATTGACCGTATTCGCCCTCATGTCGCGTCCGTGGTCGGTGCGGCGCCCGTTTCCGGTGACCGTTTGCCGCTCGGGAGCGCCCGAATGACGCCCGCATCGAACTGTGTGTCCCGGCGGATGCCACATGACGGACAGTCCGCCCGGCTCGGCCGTTCATCTGCTCGAA
Organism: Streptomyces coelicoflavus; assembly: GCF_003112555.1. Taxonomy (GTDB): domain Bacteria; phylum Actinomycetota; class Actinomycetes; order Streptomycetales; family Streptomycetaceae; genus Streptomyces; species Streptomyces coelicoflavus. Next base: position 587,407 of record NZ_BEWB01000002.1, read on the forward strand.
ACCTTTGGTCAACCACCTTGCTCCAGACATATTTCGGACCGCCGGGCGAACTCTGAAAAGTATCGCCGCGCGTTGCGCGGAAGAGGCGGTTCTACTTAGCCTCAGCGGGCAACGGTGCGACGTGATCGCTCGAATGCGATCGCTCGAACGAAGGGAGCGCGACATGGCGGACAGTGCCGCAAGGAAAGCGGACTATGCCAAGGGCTTGGGGGGCGTCTCGTCCCTGGAGTCGGCCCGGAGCCAGGTGGAGAGGATCCAGAACAACGTCGCCGAGATCGCCTCGCGTTCCGGCGTCGGCGGCGACGAGGGCCAGGCCCTGCTGAAGCTCTTCCGCAGCTGGAACACGGAGGCCCAGACGGTCGTCGTCCAGATCAGCAAGATGATCGACGCCCTCCAGGAGAACGTCACCTCCGCCAACCGCCTGGCGCAGGAGAACCAGGACCTCACCGAGGTCCTCAACAGCAAGACCAGTCAGGGCGTCTTCCAGGCGCTGCTCTGACGCGTCCGGCGCGGTGCGGCCCCCAGCGACGCCGCACTGTTCGTGCTTCCCCGGACGCGAGGCGTCCGGCCACCCGAGAGGAGACGTCATGGCCGACGGCATCATCGACGTGCAGTACCCCGTGGTCCGCAAGGCCGTCGAGGAGTTGACGGACCAGACACAGCAGATCATCAACACCCTCAACAACCTGGAGGACGAGCTGCGGCCGCTCGTCGCGTCCTGGGAGGGTGCGGACCAGGAGATGTACCGGCGGGTGCAGATGGAGTGGGACCAGGCCACCAAGAACATGGCCACCCTGCTCAACGACAACGGCACGCTGATCCAGTCCATCCACGACAACCACTCCCGTGACGAGCGCCGCAGCGCCGACAACTGGGGCAACGTGCGGGCGCGTTAAGAACCGCCGCCCCGTCCCGCTTCCGTCCGGACGGCGGAGCGGCGGGCGGCACGCCGCGGCGGTCACGCGGCGGCGTGCCCTCGCCGTTCCGCGGTCCGCCCCCCGTCAGGCACCGAGCGGCAGGAGAGCTTCCGATGGCCGACAACCCCACAGACATCAAGCACTTCGACCTGTCCGCGATGGAGAACTTCCGCGACTACGAGGTGGACCGGGCGTACAAGGACGCCAAGAGGCACCGCGAAGGCGGCGGGGAGGGCGACCCCCGCACGCTCGGCGACCTCGTCGACGGCCACACCACCGCGGACAACCTCGACCAGAACCAGCAACTGCTGCGTATCGGCAAGATGGCCACCGACGGGCGGATCTCGGGGCCCAAGCTGCTCGAAGGCGTCCGGGAGGCCGCCACGGCCCTCGACAAGCTCCTCGGCGATCAGATCGACCTGTACAAGGAGCTGCAGGACGCGCTCACCGACACCATCGAGGGGGCGCGCAAGACACAGGCCAAGAACCTGGACGCGATCGACGCCCAGACGCTGCTCCAGCACTTCGACGAGGTCGACACCCTCACCGCCGGCGGCAGCGGCGAGGGCGACTCCGACTCCTAGAGAACCCGTGCCGCGCGACAGGCGTGTCGCGTGCCGCACGACAACCCGACCAGAGAGGGCGCCCGGTGGTCGACCGTTACGACGCGGACTCCATAGACAACGTCAACAAGTACGAGGACGCCACGGACGCGTCGTCCGACGTCTGGGCGGGCCTGGTCACGCACATCACCGGCTACCCGGTGCCGGAACGCAGCACCGTCTTCGACACCCTCCGCTCCGACCACGGCGGCAAGCTGTTCCGGATGGACATCAGGGACCGCGGCCTCGGCTCGTTCGTCGAGGACGCGTCCGGCTTCCTGCAGAACACCGGCGAGGACTACGACATCTGGTTCTTCGACGGCGGCAAGAAGACCCAGATCAAGCAGGCCAGGATCGTCTTCGAGGGACGGGTGAAGGCGGGCGACGAGCTGATCTTCGCCGACCCCGGGACGGACGACGTCGCCAACGCCTCCGTGCGCGAGGGCAACGAGTTCAAGGACTACAACAAGGACGAGATGAGCACCGTCACCCTCGCCCGCTACATGAACGGGCCGCGGACGGCGCTCCTCGAACTGCTCGGCGGAAACACGGCGGACGCCCGCTTCAGCAACCTCGGCGTGGCCGAGGACGCCTCGGTCGACCTCAACTCCTTCGACACCACCGGCCGGGCCTTCGACTTCGCGGCCCAGTTCTTCCGGGACCAGGGGCCCAAGATCAAGGAGTGGGAGGAGGCCCTCGGCCGGGAGGACGCGACCTGGAAGGGCGAGGCCGCGGAGGTCTTCCGCAGCCTGCTGACGAAGATCCGTGAGAACTACGACGCGTACATCGACACGTTCGACGAGAAGCCCGGCACGGGCGAGGGCGACGGCACCGGGAAGACGGTGTACTCGCGCGCCCTCTCCCAGGCCCGCTCGGCACTGGAGGACGCGGCCGACAAACTGCTGGACGCGTGGATCACCTGGGCCAACTCGGACTACTACGACCCGCACCGGGTGCTGCGGTACGTCCTGGACGACCTGGCCCAGTGGGTGGACACCAACAACGTCGCCAACACGGACATCAAGACGACCTACTCGGCGTACTCCTCGACCACCTACCACGACCCCCGCGAGGGCTTCACCCAGAACCACCCCGAGTACGGCGACCTCACCGACATCGCCAACTGGGCGAAGGTCGGCGACAAGGCCGTACAGATCTGGAGCCGCGGCGTCGACGAGTACCTCGTCAAGCCCGCCCGGACCGTGCAGTCCACGCTGAACAACACCTTCCTGGACCTGGGCGGAGACTTCACCGAGAACCTCCCGGAGCCGAAGTCGACCAGCACGGCCTCGCAGGAGTACGAGGAGCGCAAGGCCGAGGAGGCCCAGGAGGAGATCAACCGGCAGAACGAGGAGAACCGCCGCTACCAGGACGAGCTGCGCGAGGAGCAGGAACGGCAGCGCGAGGAGGACCGGAAGTACCAGGACGAGCTGCGGGAGGAGCAGAACCGGCAGCGCGAGGAGGACCAGCGGGCCCAGGACGAGCTGCGGGAGGAGCAGAACCGGCAGCGCGAGGAGGACCAGCGGGCCCAGGACGAACTCCGGGAGGAGCAGAACCGGCAGCGCGACGAGGACCGCGACTACCAGGACGAGCTGCGCGAGGAGCAGGAACGGCAGCGCGAGGAGGACCGGAAGTACCAGGACGAACTCCGCGCCGAGCAGGAGAAGCAGGCCGACGAGGCCCAGGAGCAACTGCGGACGCTGAACGACCCCTCGGCCACGGACCTCGGCGGCCTCGACGACCTGCTGAACCGGGACCTCCCGGTCACCGAGAGCCTCGGCGACATGGGCGGCCTCAACGGCGGTCCCGGTGACGCCGGCAGCGCGCTCACCGACGACCTCGGCAACCTCGGCGCGGTGAACGGCGGACCCGGCGGCGGCCCGGCCACCGACGACCTCGGCAACCTCGGCGACGCCAACAACGCGGTGAACGAGAGCCTCGCGGGCCTCGGCGGCGGCCCGGACGGCAACCCGGGGGGCGGCCAACCCGCGGTCGTGCCCCCGCCGGCGAACCTGGGCAGCCTCGGCGGTCTCAACTCCGGTGGCGGCGGCACGCGGCTGCCGAACGAGCGCACCCCGGGCCTCGTCGACGGCAACCCCGTCGCACGGTTCCCGGACGGCAGCAGCACCAGCTTCGACCCCGACACCGGCCTGCTGACCACCACCGGCCCCGACGGCTCGACCACCACCACGGACCTGGGCAACGGCCTGCGGGTGACCAACCCGGACGGCTCGGTCACCTCGCTCACCGACGACGGCAAGCTCGCCACGACGTTCCCGGACGGCCGTACGGAGACCATCGACCCGTCGACGGGTCAGGCGGTGACGACGCGTCCGGACGGTTCGACGACGACGACGGATCTGGGGAGTCTCGGTGGGTTGAACGGTGGTGGCGGTGGTGGGGTGTTGGACATGCCGACGGGTGGCAGTACGCAGTTGTCGGGTGGTGATCTGACCAGTCGGTTCCCGGACGGGAGCAGTTCGAGTTTTGATCCGGATTCGGGGTTGTTGACGTCGACGGGTCCGGACGGTGGGACGTCGACCGTGGATCTGGGTGATGGTGTGCGGGTGACGAATCCGGATGGTTCGGTGACGTCGTTGGGTGAGGACGGGAGTCTGACGACGAGGTTCCCGGACGGTACGACGCAGAGTGTGGATCCGTCGACGGGTCAGGCGGTGACGACGCGTCCGGACGGTTCGACGACCACGACGGACCTGGGGAGCCTCGGCGGCCTCAACGGCCAGAGCGGTCAGGGCGGCCCCGGCTCCCCGGGCGACCTGCAGACCCAGTCGAACGGGGACCTCGCCGGCCTCGGCGACCTCGACCTGGGCAGCCTCGACGGCCTGAACGCCGGTGGCGGCTCCGGGCTTCAGACACCCACGGGCGGGGACACGTCGCTGGCCGGCGACGACCTGCTCACCCGGTTCCCGGACGGCACCCGGGCGACGTTCGACACCCAGACCGGGATGCTGACCGCCACCAACCCGGACGGGTCCGTCACCACCACCGACCTCACCCACGGCGCGCGGGTGACCAACCCCGACGGTTCCGTCACCTCCCTCGACAACGGCCAGTTGACCACCGACTTTCCGGACGGCAGCACCCAGGTCGTCGATCCGGAGACCGGCATCGCCACCGTCACCGACGCGCAGGGCCACACCGAGACGGTGAACCTGCACGACCTCAACACGGGCAACGGTCCGACCTCCTCGGACGGTACGGGTCTCCTCGACGAACTCGGCTCGCTCGACGGTCTCGGCTCGCTCGACGGGCCCGGGGGCAGCGGTGGCGTCGGCGGCGGCATCAGTACCGAGACCCTCTCCGCCCCCGACCTCGGCCTGGGCAACGGGGGTTCGCTCGCCTCCGCCACCGGCGGCGGACTCACCGCCGGCGCCTCCGTCGGCTCCGACGGCCTCCTCACCGGCACCGCGGCCCCGCTGTCCGACGGCGCCACCACCGGGGCCGGAGGCACCCCGCTCGCCCCGGCCGCCGGGGGCGGAACGGCCGGAGCCCCGGGCATGCCCGGCACCCCCGGCATGCCGATGGGCGGCATGGGCGGCATGGGAGGCGGCGGCGAGAAGGGCAACGGCGAACGGGTGCGGGCCGTCCTGGTCGACGCCGCCGAGGAGAGCGAGCGCCGCAACCGCAGGCGGCGCAGCCCCTGGAACCGCCAGGAGGACAGCGACACCTTCCTGGCCCCGGCGTCCCGCGTCGCCACCACCGGCGGCGACTCCCCCGAGCAGGAGCCGGGCCAGAGCCGCGGAGTCACGACGTCCGCCGACTACCTGGAGGAGGACGCGGACGTGTGGGGCACCGAGGACGGCGGCACCCCGGCCGTCATCGGACGGTGACGGCCGGGCGGTCGGCCGCCGCGGACGGTGCCGGGAGAGCAACGCCACCCGGTCCCCGGCTGCCGCGACCGGCACCCCACCAGGCAAGATCGACCGTGCAGCCACAGGACTTCAGGGAGCGGACGTGACGGAACCACTGGAACAGCGGCTGGAGAAGGCCATGGCCGAGCTCCGGTCCGCCCAGGAGGCGGTCGAGCGTACCGAACGCGAGCTGCGGCAGGCCTCGTTCGCGGTGCTCTCCTCCGACCGTGCCGTCCGCGTCACCGTGGGCGCCCAGGGCGCGCTGACCGGCATCGACTTCCTGGAGCACAAGTACCGCGACATGTCCCCCCAGGAGCTGGCCGCCAGCGTCCTGGAGGCGGCGAACGCGGCGCAGCAGAAGATGAACCGGCACGTGATGAAGGCGATGACGCCCTTCACGGAACCCAGCAGCGAGGTGCCCGAGCTGAAGGGCTTCGAGCTGGACTGGGAGCGGATCTTCGGTCCCGGGGTGCTGGAGAAGGACGACGAGGACACGGCCCGCGCGGACGGCCCGGCGCCGGGCTGGCGCGACGCGCTCGACGAGGACGGGGAGGACTGACATGGGGCAGCGCTACTACGTCGACCCGGCGCGCATCGAGGCCCTCAGCGGGCAGTTGGAAGAGATCGCCACGCTGGCCAGGAGCATGACCGAGGAGTTCCTCGACGGCCTGGCTCCCACCGTCTCGTGGCCCGGCACGTCGGGGGACTTCGCGGAGAAGGCCAAGCCGCAGGAGCAGAAGGAGCGGCAGGTCACCAAGGACACCATGATGTCCGTCCGCGACGCGCTGGTGAGCATCACCGACGCCACGCTCAGCCAGGTCAAGCTCATGGAGGACACCCGGGACCGCAACCTGGAGGACATCGAGCGCAACACCAACCGGATCGAGACCGACGGCTTCGGTCTCGGCGGCTCGGGCGGCGGTGACACGGGCGGGCATGGCCGCCACTGACCCGTCCGCCGCCGTGGACCGTTCCCGCCCCGTGCCGGGAACGGTCCCGCGGTGCTGCCCGCACGGCCCCGCGGGTGGTCGCCGATGAGCATCATGCCCTCGCCCGAGGTCAACGCGATGATCTTCATCCTCACGGGAGAGCGGCTCATCGACGCGGACGAGGACCTCGCCTACGAGAGCCGCGGGCCGTACGCCAGGCTGGGCCGCAAGATCGACCGGATGTCCGCGCTGATCCAGAAGTCGGTGCACGACATCGGCCAGGCGATGCCGGACGACCTGTCGAAGGCGTACGCCGCCGCGATGGGCACCCTCACCGACGACGGCGGCCGGAACTACCTGCGGGAGTTCTCCGAGCAGCTCGACAAGATCGCCGAGGGCCGGCGCAAGACCTCCATGGACATCATGGAGTCCAAGTGGCAGGTGATCGCCGAGGTCATCCGGCTGCTCATCGAGATCGCCATCTACCTGGCGCTGTCCTTCTTCACCGGCGGTGCCTCGGCCAGCCAGATCATGCTGGCCAAGATGCGCAGCCGGTTCTTCATCCTCTCCACGCTCAGCCACCTGCTCCAGCGGCTGCACATCGCGCCCTCGCTGACCGAGGCGTTCTCGGAGGCGTTCACCACCTTCGCGGTCCGGCTGGCGATGATGAACTTCGCCCCCGACGGCCGCCGTCCCGACGGCTTCGACTGGGGCCAGATCCTCAAGGACGGCGCGTTCGGTGCCGCGGCCGGCGGTCTCACCAGCATTTTCGCCGACTTCGCCCGCAAGATCGTCAGGGGCTACGACGACACCTTCCTGAAGAACGGCACCGACCTCGACTACAAGGCGCCGCCGCCGAGGGTGAAGAACGACCCCGACCTCGGCATCGACAACCCCACGCCGAACACCAAGCCGGACCCCGACGCCAAGTTCGACACCACCTCGCACGACCGACCCGACCCGGTCACGGGCGGCCCCGGGCCGGGGTACAACCCGCCGACCGGCTTCCGGGACCTGTTCTCCTTCCGGAACAACTTCCGCAACAACCCCGACCTGTGGCGCAACAACCAACTCCTGCGCAACAACGCCGACCGGCCGGGCGCGCTCGCCGGGCACTACGGAGTCAAGGGCACGGCCGACTTCCTCGCCACCGGCTCCGGCGAGGCGCTCGCCGAGATCCTCATCAAGGGCGCCTTCGACGGCGACTGGTCCACGAGCTGGTCCACGTTCGTCGGCGCCGGTCTCAGCAGCCAGGTCGAGTCGACGCTCACCGACGGTGCCAAGAACGGCAGCGCCGAGCTGCGCAACATCCTCGAAGGGTTCCGGGGCAAGCCGCCCACCGTCTCGGCCGACGACACCGGGTCCTCCGGCTCCTCCGAGTCCTCCGGGGCACGGGACTCCGACGGGCCCTCGCGCGCCGGGGGCGGCACCGACCGCACCGACGACCCCGCCCCCGCGGGCACCGGCGGCGGCACCGGCGCGTCCGTCCCGTCCCCGCAGGGCGGTGGCGTCGAGGCGCCCCCGCCGTACTCCGCCCAGGAGCCTGCGCCGTACACGTCCCCGGCCCCGCCGCCGTACACGTCCCCGGCCCCGCCGCCGTACTCCCCAGGCCCGTTGCCCGTGACGGCCGCGGAGAACGGCCTGTGGCAGCAGGTCCACAACGGTTCCGCCGACCTCCGCGAGCAGGCCCTTCGCGACCTGGCCGCCCTGCGGGGCGCGCAGCCTCCCGGCGCCGTGGAGATCGGCGTCCGCGACGCCCTGCACGGAAACCTCTCGCGGGCCCCGGAGATCCGCGTGGTCCCCACGGGGAACGGCCCCGCCACCGAGATCGACACGGACGGCGTCCGCCGTGCGCTGGAGGGTTTCGGTACGCCGGTGACGGTGACCCCGCCGCCCACCGCCACCGAGGGCCCGGCGCCGGTGGGGGAGACGGGCGGCCGGGGTCCGGGAACGGCCCCGGGTTCCGGCACGACCCCGGCCACGGACACCGGGGGTGCCCCCGGTACCGGCAGCGACAGCGACGCGGGCGGCGGCAGTGGCGTCGGTGCGGGGACGGGGACCGGCAGTGACGTCGGTACGGATGCGGGGACCGGCGGTGGCGCGGGCGTCGGTGCCGACTCCGGTACCGGTGGCGGCGCGGGTGCCGGTCCGGGGCCGGTGGCCGGCGCCGGTACGACCACGGGTGCGGGTTCCCCCGCGGGTGCCACCGGTACGGGCGCGGCCGCCGGACCCGGTACGGGTGCCAGCGGCAACAACAGCGGCAGCACAGGGGCAGGCGCCGGCCGCGGTACGAGTACCGCTCCCGGTACGGGTGCCGGCACCGGCCCGAACACCGGTACACGGGCCGGCGAGACAGGTGGCGGCGACCGGGGTGTCGTGGACTCCGACGGGGCGGCTCCGGCGACGGGGGAGGCCCCGCCTGCCGTTGGCGAGCCGGCGGGCCGGGGCGCGCCCGTTTCCGGGGTCGTGACTTCGACGGATGGTGTGCCGGGGAGTCCGGAGGCGCTGTCCGGTGATGTGGCTCCCGTGCCGTTGGAACCTGGGGCGGCCGGTTCCGTCGGGGCGACGGGGGAGGCTCCGCCTGCCGCCGCCGAACTGGCGGACCGGGGCGCGCCCGTTTCCGGGATCGTGACTTCGACGGATGGCGTGCCGGGGGGCCCGGATGTGCTGCCGGGTGATGTGGCTCCCGTGCCGCCGAAGCTCGGGGCGGACGGCTCCGTCGACGCCGCGGGGGACGCCTCGCCGCTGACCGTCGTCGTGTCCGACGGGCCCCCGCCGGCGGCGGCTTCGCCCGAAGCGGCCGCGCTCCTCGACCGGGCGGGCGCCGACCGCGCCGTGGTGCTGGGTCCGCCGACGGCGTCGGACGGAACCGGACGCCCGGTGCGGACCGCCGCCGAGTTGACCCGCGAGACACCCGACGCCCCGGTCCGCGTACGCCCCCTCGCGGGTCCTCCCGCCACCGACGCCCCCGCGACGGGCACCGGGTTCCCCGGCGCGGACGTACTGCTGCCGCTCGCCGACGCGCTCGGCCCGGCTCCGGACGCCCGGCCCGTCGCGACCGAGAGCACCGGGTCGGTGGACACGGAGCCGTCGTCGGACACGGGCCCGTCGGTGGAAACGAAGCCATCCGCCGACAGGAACCCATCCGCCGACAGGAATCCATCCGCCGACAGGAATCCATCCGCCGACACGAATCCATCCGCCGACACGGACCCGTCCGCCGACACGCCCCCGTCCGCCCCGGCGGACCCGTCCCGCAAGGCGCCGCTGCCGCAGGCCGACACCCTCTCGCAGGACGGCGACGGACCCGTACCGAACGGCGACACGCGGACCACCGGCGGTCCCGCGGCCAAGTTCGACCTCTCCTCGCGGCCGTGGAGCGAGCCCGCCACCGCACTGCACGTGGAGTCGGGTGCCGACGGCGGCGCCGCGCCCCTCGCCTCCCCGCCACCGCCCGCCCGGGTCGTCGTACGTCCCGCCGACGGGGTTCCGCGACCGGTCGGCGAGCCGGCCCTCACCACCCTGGACGGTCGTTCCGTCCCGCTCGACCAGGTGCGGCGCCTGGTGCCGGACACGGCCGTACGGCCCGAACCGGGGCGCGCCGTACGTACGCTGACCATCTCCCAGGACCCGTCCGACGACGGCACGGCCCGTGACGCCGGACGCCGGGCGCTGCTCGGACAGGACGGTTTCCGGGGCGTCCGCACGGAGTCGGACCCGGTCGTCCCGAACCCGACCGGCACGGTGGGCACGGGCACGGTGGACACCGGGTCGTCCGTCCCGCGTGCCGTGTTCACCGGTCCGCCGGCCCCGCTCCCCGGCGCCGGTACCGAACAGGGTGCCGACTACTTCGTCGGGCACGGCACCCCCCGAGCCGTCACCCTCGGCACGCACGACGCCTCCCGGCCCACCGTGAAGGTCAGCGGCGTACAACTCGGTGAGGCGCTCCGGGTGTGGGCCGCCGACGGCGACACGGAACGACCCCTGGTGCTGTACTCCTGCGAGACCGGCCGGCAGCCGCGGATCGCGGGTCTGCCGGTGGCCCAGCACGTGGCGAACCGGACCGGGCGCCCCGTGTACGCGCCGACCGGCGAGGTGGGCACGGCCCGCGACAAGGACGGCGAGGTCCGCGCGGTGCTCGTGGAGAACGAGGACGGGCCCGGACGGTGGCGGCTGTTCACCCCGGAACCCGGCGGCGGGGAGCTGGACCGGCTGGCGCGGGACGCCGGTCTGCACACGGGGCCCGGACCGGCGGACGCGTTCGCCCGCGTCCGCACGCTCCAGCAGGTCCGCACGTTGCGCGACGCGCTCGGCCCGGACGCCGAACAGCGCCCCGAGAGCCGCGAGTTGCTCGCCGGCCTCGCGTACGTGGACGGTCTGCGCTGGCACGGCACGGACGGCGGGGCGCGGTACGGCGACGGCCGCATGACCCCCGACCTGCTCCGCCGCATGGCCACCGACTGGCACGCCGCCGGGGGCGGCCCGGCGAGCGGCCGCGGGGACGGCCGTACCGCCGTCGACCCGGTCACCGGGCCGGCGCCCGAGCAGTACACCGCCTTCCTGCGGGCGGCGGCGGCCGCGCGGGCCGGCCAGGGCCCCGGCAGCACACTCGACGACCTGATCCCCCCGCCGCCGCCCTCCCCGCCGCCGACCGCGCTGGTCTCCCAGGACGACGTGCGTGGCCTGGACTACGCCAAGTCGGCACAGGTCGCCTGGGGACTGTCGGACGATCCGCTGCCCCTGTCCCAGCTGGGTCTCGGTCCCGACGACACCGCCGAACTCGCGCGCCGCAGGCCCGACCTGGCCCCCGTGCCGAGCCGGCCGGAGAGCCCGGCCGAGGATCTGACCCGGTTCGGCCCGGTGCCCGCCGCCCCCGACTCCGGCCCGGCGGACGTGGTCCGCGCGGGCGGGCGGGTCTTCCACCGGGTCGACGCCCGGCCCGACGGCAACTGCTTCTTCCGGTCGGTCCTCGACAGCGCACGCGCCGTGGCGGTCCCGCCCGCCTGGGCCGCGGGGAGCATCGCCGGGCTGCGCGCGCGGGTGCGGGACCGCGTCGCCCACAGCGAGCTGGGCGACATCGTCGACGCCCTCGTGCCGGACCCGGTCCACTCCGTCGTGAACGACCTGCGGCTGCGCGCCCTGGCCGGGGAGACCGACCCGGGCGCACAGCGGCGGATCGCCGAGGAGTGGGACCGGATCGCCGGGGAGGTCGTCACCGACGGCGACGCCGGCAGGTGGCGGGAGATCGTCGCGGGCAGCGACTACCCCGGGCTCGCCGAGGTGGCGCCCACCCCCGCCGACGCGCGGCGGCTCGGCGGACGCGGGCTGCTCGCGGCCACCGCCGGACGCGTGGACCTGTGGCCGTCCCCCTTCGCCGACCTGATCCCGGAGGCGCTGGCGCACACGCTCGACCTCGACCTGCGGATCGTGCAGCCCGACACGCGGACGCCGGGCGCCCTCACCACGGTCGCGCTGCACCCGGGCGGCACGGGCGCCCCCCTGCACGTGGAGTACAACGGCACCGATCACTTCGACGCCCTGGTACCCGCGCCGGACCCGAGCCCCCTACCCGTGCGGAGCCCCGCACCGGACCCGAGCAGCACCCCGGACCCGAGCACCATGCCCGACCCCGGCCCCGTCCCGGACGCGAGCACCACGCCCGACCCCGGCCCCACTCCGGACCCGGACCCCGCTCCGGAGGGTTCCGACCCGTACGGGGAATGGCTGCGCGAGAGGGCCGGGATCACCGACCCCGACGCCGACCCCGCCGACCCGGGCGACCGGGCGCCGCTGGAGACGCAGTTGGACCGGTACCGTCCGGCCCGGCTGCTGACCGGCACGGACGTCCGGCCGCCCGGCCCGGCGCCGCGCTCGGTCACCTTCGAGGACGGCAGCAGGCTCCCCGCCGCGCTGATCAGGCCCGGCGCCGACCCCCGCGACACCGGCGGGGACGGCACGCCGGGCGCCGAACCCACCGGACTGTTCGCCGGGACCGGCGTCCTCGGCCTGCGCGGCCCCGAACTCGCGGCGCGGCAGATCCTCGACGGGCTGCCGGAGCGGCTGCGCACACGGTTCGACGAGGAGGAACTGCTGCGGCTGCTGACCGACCAGCCCTCGGCGTTCACCGCCCCGCGCGGCGCCCGCCTCGTGGGCCGGGAGAAGTCCGGCGTCGGCCTGGAGATGACGGTGGAGGCCGTTCCGTACCACCGCTGGGTGCGCCTGCCCGACGTGGGCGGCGGCACGGTCAAGGCCGACACGATGCGGCGCGGGCAGGCCGGCACGGGCGGCGGGCGCAGCGTGGGCTTCGGACGCCGGATCGCCGGGACGCTCAGCATGGGCCCGCCGCTGGAGTGGCTGCTGAAGATCGGCGCCTCGCTGGGCTGGGCCCGCCGCACCGACTACTCCCAGGGCACCGCGGCCTACCAGCAGACCGAGCACCGCGCCCACGAGGGCTCCCACCTGCACCTGGACGACGTCCACTACCGGGTACGGGTCCACCGCGTCACCGAGGCACCGCGCTCCGCCACCGCGGCCGTCACCGATGGCACGACCGGTGGCACGGCCGACGGCACGACCGGCGGCGCCACTGGTACCGGCCCGGCTCCCCGCTGGACGCGGCAGCTGGTGCACACCGCCGAGTTCGGCATGCGGGACGGGCTGAGCTGGCGGCTGCCGGACGACCTGACCGTGCCCTACGCGGGGCCGCGCCGGGCACCCGGGACGCTCACGTTCCCGGAGGGGGAGCACCCCCGGCTGCTCGACTCCACGGGCCTGTACCTGACGGACCCGGCGGAGGACGTGGCGCTGGCCCTCGCGGGCGCGCGGCCGGGCAGCTCCGCCCACCGCACGCTCGTGTCGTACACCCGGCCCGGGCGGCTGCTCGGCATCTTCGGACGGCTCACCGGGCCGGTCAGCGGTCCCGAACTCACCCGGGGCCGGGGCCGGCGCCCGCTGGGACACCTGGTGGTGGAGCGCTCGGTGCCGCACCGGGCCGACCTGGTCACCGAGTCGACCAAGGTCGAGGTGCGCGACCTCACCCAGACCACGTACTCCAACCAGCGCGGGCACGTCCGGGAGACCCGGTTCGGCGTCCAGGTGACCTCCGGTCCGAACCACCAGTTCGCCGGTCCGGTCACCGACGTACGGGTGCAGGGCGGTCCGGCGGTCCGTACGGACTTCGCCGCCGGGCGCGGGCACTACCTGGGCACCGACGCGGCCCGCAAGGTCACCGGCCGGGTCCGCAACCAGCCAATGGCGCTGTACCGGGTCGAGCGCACCCTGATGGTCCGGGGCGCCGGCGAACCCAGGTCCGCGGCACGGCCCGTACGGGTGGTCAGCCTGGACTGGATGTCCACGCGGGACGCCCGCAGACTGGCCGGCTGGGACAGCCGTACGCCCGGCCGTACGGGGCCGAACCCGGACGCCGAGCCGCCCGTGCCGTGGTACCTCAAGAAGGACGACCCGGTCCATCTGGGCGGCCAGGTCCGCGCGGAGGGCTTCCGCCCCGACACCACGCCCGCGCCCGGCCCGCAGACGGCACCCGCGCAGGACGACGGCCCGGGGACGACTCAGCCGCAGCCCGGTCCGCAGGCCGACGGAACGCCGCTGACCGACGCAACACCGCAGACCGATGCAACACCCCAGGCCGACGCGACGCCGCAGGCCGACGCGACGCCGCAGCCCGCCCGCGAGCCGTTGCAGCAGTTCGCGGAGACGGTCCTGGACACCCTGCACGCCTCCTACCCGTCGCTCTTCGTCCCGCCGGCGATGCGGAACCACCCGCGGCTGGCGCGGCTCCGGTACAGCGACACGCGGCTGCGGACGGCGTGGTTCAACGAGCGGCAGGTGCGCGAGGCGCTGAACCGGCCGACCCTCGCCCAGGCGCTGGACGACCTGACCACCACCGGCGTCCCGGTCACGCTCGTCGAGGACGGAAAAGTCCGTCGCGGCCACCACACGCTGACCCTGCGGGCCCGGCTCACCGACCGCCGGTTCGAGACCACCCTGAACGAGCGGACGCTGCGCAACGCGGTGATCGGCAGTGAGGTCGCGGGTCAGGGCCAGCAGCAGTCCAGCACCTACACCGCCGGCGTCGAGGCCGGCATCTCGCCGCGCGGCCACGACAAGGTGGGGAGTACCGGACTGCCGCGCCAGATCGGCAACCTCATGGTCGGCGGGCGCTACGCCCACACCCGTCAGGAGGCCACCCGCAACACGATCACCGTCGCCCACGACCACCTGACGTCGCAGAGCGGCATCGACCTCTACAGCTACCGCGTCGAGCTGATGGCCGACTTCGAGGGCCACCGGCGTCCGCGCGGCTGGCCCCGACTGCTGTCGGCCGGGCTGCTCGGCACCGGCGTGTTCGTCAGCACGGTCGCCGAACGCCCGCTGTTCAGCCGCGGCAGCGAGCCCGTGGGACGCGTCGAGCTGGCCGTACCCGCCGCACACGGCTCCGCACGCCACGCCCCCGCGGACCCGCCCGCCCCCACGACGTCCGCGGACGGTACGCCCGCCCCCGCGACGTCCGCGGACGGTACGCCCGCCCCCGCACCGCAGCGGCTCTCCGCCGCCGAGGCCGACCAACTGCTCGACGGCACCCGGCCGTTGCCCAGGACGGCCCCGGCGAACCAGTCGCTCGTCGGGCGGCTGCTCAGCGCACCCCACGTGGTGCTCGGCGTCGAAGGCGGACCGCGCCGCCGGCAGCTCATGCAGGAGACCGCGGACCGCGCCTCCGGCGGCTCCTGGCACACCAGCGCCCCCGGCGCGCCGGTCCGCACCGCGCTGCGCCGCGCGGTGACCGACCTCGGCGTGGCCGGGCAGCTCGGCCAGTACCTCGGCCCGTTCGGCACCCGGATCACCGGCCTCAACGGCGCCGGACCCTTCCGTACGCACTACCTCAAGGCCGCGGTCCGCGGCGAGCTGGACAACGTACGGGTCATGAGCGACCCCAAGCCCGCCTCCCTGGAGAACACCCTCGCCAACGACCACAAGATCACCGGCAGTTCGAGCACCACCTCGCGCACCACGCTCGGGCTCCAGGGCAGCGACTCGCCGCTCCAGCAGGCACCGGGCGTGCAGCCGGTGTCCGGCTCGTACGGCACCGCGCTCCAGTACGCCTGGGGCAAGGGCCGTGCCCTCGCGCAGTCCGTCACCCGCGGCCGCAGCACCACCCTGACCTACGCCGGACGCATGTACCTGGTGGTCGCCGACGCCGCCGAGACCGTCGCCGTCCGGGACCGCTGGACGGCCGCGATGGGCGCCGTCGGCACCCGGGCCGGGCAGCGGATCGGCGCCGCCGCCGGACGGCTGTCCGACCGTGCCGGGCAGACCCTGTCCCCGCGGCGGGCCGCCGCCGCACTCCAGCGCGTCCGCGACGCGGTCATGTTCCACCTGCCGATGCAGGACGCCATCGAGACCGGCCTCGCTCCGGACGGCCTCGGCACCGGCACCCCGCGCAACCTCGGCGGCGGCTACCGCGTGCCGGGCTTCCTGCGCGGCCGGCGCTTCCCTACCCACCCCCTGGGCCGGCTCGACGCGAGCCGGGCGGCGCAGCAGCTCATGCCGCGCCTGGAGAAGATCGGCGTGCCCTCGCACGACCGCGAGCAGGTCCTGCAGCGGCTCTCGCCCGACTTCCTCCGCGCCCACCTGCACGAGCTGACCACCGACGGGATGTCCCTGCCCGTCCGCTACCGCGCCTGGTCCAGCCCCCACCACCTGCCGGTCGGCGGCAGCCCCGCACAGGTCCGGTTCAGGCTGACGCCGGTCACCACCACCGTGGAGCGGCTGCGCACCGGCTACGAGGTGGACGACTACCGGAACCTCGTCCGCGACTCGGCGCTCGGCACCACGCAGGACCGCGGCGGCGACCTCACCCTGAGCGTCGGCCAGCGCACCCCCGGCAGCGACGTCCTCGCGGCCAACCCCTCCCTCCAGGGCACGGCGACCGGGCAGCAGGCCGCCACCCGCACGGACACCGAGGGCAGCACCGCGATGCCCGACATGGCCACCACGCAGGCGCACGCGGAGGTCGTCACCGGCTACACCCTGTCCGTCACCATGACCGACGCCGCCGGCGACCGGCTGGCGCCGCACGCCGTCGCGCACGTCGGCACGCTCCACGAACTCGTCTCGGCGGGACTGCTCACGCCGTCCGGTCCCGGCGCCGACGGCACGCTCACCGAGCAGGACGTCGCCGAACCCGAGCGCGCGGTACGGATGCTGACGGCCGACCGGGCACGCCGGGAGGCCGTCGCCGCCTGGCGCACCGACGGCGACGACATCCTGCCCTTCGACGACCGCACCGGGTCCGGGATGCTCGCCGTCGACTTCCGGGGCGCGGCCAACGTGGCGGACGCGCTCACCCTCGCCACCGCCCGCGCCGACGGCCTCGGCGACGGAGACCTCGGCGGGCGGCACACCGGCGACGCCCTGGCCGCGCAGGTGCGCATGGCCCGCCACACCCCGCTCACCGCCCTCGGCACGGCGCCCGCGCAGGCCCAGCAGGAGGCCACCTCCCAGGGCGGACTCGCCGCCGCGTTCCGCGAGGCGCTCGGCGCGGACGGCTCCGTGCTGCCCACCCAGTCCTCCGCACGCCTGATCGGCCAGTCCCACACCGCCGGCGCCCGTCTGCACGCCAGGATGCACCGCCGCGGCGCGCGGCTGCTCGCCGTGGAGAGCGCGCCCCGCATGGAGTCCATGCAGCGGCGCAAGACCGCCCAGGCGGAGGAGACCGGGATCACCGACAACACCGAGGGCGCGGCCGGCACCGCGCCGCTGGTCTCCACCACGGGCGCCGGTCTGACCAATCCCGGAGCCACCGCCCCGGTCGGCGGCGCCAACGACGGCACGGCGCCCAAGGAGTCCGAGGACGTCACCCTCGGCACCCACGTCAAGTACGGCATCGACCGCAGCATGCTCTTCGCGCTGCCGGTGAGCTGGCTGGCGGTCTCCGAGGCGGACCACCGGTTCACCGACAGCCGTCCCGTGCACGCCCTCGGCAAGGCCCGGCGCGGCCCGCGCGCAGCCGAGGCCGACACCACCGCCCTGGTCTGGCTGCGCGAGAACCAGGCCCGCGAGTACGGCCTGCTGGACGACACCTCCTTCCCCGAGGAGGCCGCCACCGCCTGGGACGACATGGCCAAGGGCGCCGCCGACCTCGCCGCCGCCGAGAAGGAGTACTACGACGCCCGTGCCCGGGCCCGGGAGGCGTGGCTCTCCCTCGCTCCCGCCGAGCGCGGCGCCCTCGGTGACGGCGACCCCGGCCGGACCTCCCCGTTGACGACCGTCCTGCCGCGGGACCTCGCCGAGTCCCCGGCCGTCCGCGCCTGGCAGAGCGCCCGCGACGACGTGGGGCTGTGGCGGGACCGGGTGGACGCCGCCGCCGCGGACCACCACCGGCTGCACCTCGCGGCCTCCCGGCTCACCGCCCACCACCAGGGCTCGGCCGCCGTGCCGGTGCGGGACGTGCCGCAGGAGTACACCGAGCCCGGCTGGCGTTCCGAGGCCCCCGCCCCGTACACGGTCACCGGCGCCGACGGCACCGGGCCCCGCACCCTCACCTCACCGGACGGCACCGTCGTGCGGACGGTGCACGACGTACCGCACGACGGCGCGTCGTTCTTCCACGCGCTGATCGCCGCCGCCCACGCGAGCGGCCGGCTGCCGCGGCTGCTCGGCGCCGACCTCGCCGACCGGTTCGCCGGGGCCCCGGGCGACCCCGAGGTCACCGCCGACGCCGTCCACACCGCCCGCGACCGGCTCGCCCGGGAACTGGGCAGGCCGGACAACCGGGACCTGCTCGACGCCCTCGCCGCGGACACCGCCGACACCTTCACGCAGGAGGAGCTGGACGGCGCGGGCGTGACGCTCTCCCGGGAGCAGCAGGCCGAGTTCGATGCCCTCGGCCGGCTCCCGGAGACGTTCTGGCCGACCCCGGCGCAGCGGGCGGCGCTGGCCTCCCTCGCCCTGGCCCGCCCCTTCGCCGCCGAACCGCTGCCCGCGGACGCCGGGCGCCCCGACGACGCCCCGGCCCCGCCCGAGCGCCGGGCCGGCGACCACGGCGGGGCCGACCTGCTGCCCGCCCTGGCCGCGCGGCTCCTCGGCACCTCGCTGACCGTGGTGACCGGCGAGGGCCGCGAACAGCTCTTCCTGCCGTACGGCGACGGCACCGCCCCCGACGGCCCGGCCCCCGTCGACCGCGCGGCCGACCCGGTGCTCCTCGCCGCCGACGGCCACTTCCACGCGGCCCTGCCCGTCCCCGCCCCGGCCCCGACCGCCACCGCGCTGCCGCAGCCGGCCCGCGAGGCGTCCGGCGCGAACGGCGCGCCGAACCCGTCCGGCGCCACCTCGGGCCCGAGCGGGGAACCGTCCGCGCCGCCCGCGCACCGCAGTCACAGCACCGCGCCCTGGCTCCCGCCCGCCGACGCCGACGGGCCGCGCTACCGCCTCGCCCGCGACGGCGTACTCACCGCGCCCGACGGGGCCACCTACGCGCAGGGGACGCCCACCGGCCGGGGCAACGGCTTCTTCGGCGCCCTCTCCACCGCCCTGCGGCACGCCGCCGCACAGCCGGGCCTGGACGGCCGGGAGGCCGGCCGGCTGCTCTCGCGGGCGGCGTCGACGCCCGCCCGGCTCATGCGGCTGAACGGCCTGCCGGGCACCCCGGCCGAGCGGACCTCGCTCTTCTCGCCGCCGCCCCCGGCCCAGCGCCGCGGCGCCCCCGCGCCGAGCCCCGAGGCGAAGGAGGGCCACCTGCGCCGCCACCTCGCCGACGCCCCCTGGACCACCACCGGGGCCGACGCGGCGGTCGCCCGCTGGGCCGCCGCCGCGACCGGCGCCACCGTCATCCTGGTCGAGGAGAACGGCACCGCCCACACCTACCCCGGCCCCGGCGGGGACGACGGCCCGCACCTGCGGCTGCGCCGCCGCGGCGGCGACTTCGTGCCGCTGATCGAGCGCACCCCGGCCCCGCGTCCGGGCCGGGAACGCGGACCGGACCCCGAGGAGGCGTTCGGTCTGGACACGCTGTCCGGCGCGGCGGGCCCCGGCCGCCACGACGCGCCGGGCAGCCTCCCGGAGGGGACGAGCCGCGCCGCCGCACCGGCCGAGGCCCGGGAACGGGTCGGGACCGGCCCCGTGACGCTCCCAGCGTCCACCCCGCGGGCCGGCCCGGACGGCGCGGTCCCGCCGCCACGGCCCGGCCGCCGTCCGATGACCACCGTGCAGGAGGCCTCCGACGAGTCCGAGGACTCCGACGCCGAGTCTTCGTCCGACTCCGACTCCGACGACTCCACCGACGGGAACGAGCGGCCGCCCTGGGCCGACACCGGATGGCTGAACACCGTCTTCGGCCCCCGGTGGGACACCGTGCCCGTCGACCGGCTCAGGGAGACCTCCCAGGCGCTGTACGAGCTGGTCGAGGCCGAGGCCGGCGCGGACCGGGCACCGCAGGCCCCGTACCGCGCCCTGAACCGGGTCGCCCGTCAGGTCCTGCACCTGCCCGGCGACGCCCGGCCGGGCCCCGCCGACCACCAGCTCCTCGGTTCCCTGGCGCTCGACGCCTCCTCGGACGACCTGGAGACCACCGACGACCTCTCCCGCTACTTCGTCGAGCGGCAGATCGAGACCGGACGCGGCGCCCTCGACGAGGGCACGCTGCTGCACGACACCGCCGGCGCGGCCGCCGGACGCGACTTCGGCAGGACGGGGCAGCCCGCCCCCGCCCCCGGCTCCTACCTCCTGCGCGGCACCGGCCGGGTCGTCGAACGGCCCGCGCCGTGGCACAACCCCTACACGGTCGTCGCCCGGGCGGTCGACGGAGCCGTCGAGGTCTCCCTCATGCCGGGCCGGACCTTCCGGGTGACCCGCCTCGACGAACTCGCGATGCTCATCTCCTACGACGACCGGCGGCCCCGCGGCGCGGACGTCGTCCTGGCCCTGCCCCCGCACATCGCCGAGCCCCTCGCCGTCCTCGTCGCCGGCACCACGGGCCGGCGCGTCTGGCGCCCCGAGGCACCGGTCACCGTGGCCACGCACCCCACGGCGGGATCCCGCCTCGCCCTGGACCTGCGCGACGGCGACACCGGCGCGGGCTGGGTGCCGGTCGACCCCTCGGAGCAGGACGGCCTCCCGGGGGCCCGCGACCTGAGCAGCGACGACGAGAGCGACGCCGGCCACGACGACGACAGCGAGCGCTCCAGCAGCGACGGCGACGCGGAGTTCGACCGCCTCGCCGACGAACTCGTCCTCGAACGACGGATCGACGCACGCCGCACCCGGCCGCTGATCACCCGCGACTACGGCGTCATCGACAAGCGCGGCACCGGCGTCCTGTTCACCCGGCCGCTCCCGCGCCGCGTCGCCGAGGTACCCGTCGGCGACGGCACCGGCGACGGCTCCGACGCGCTGCTCCTGCCGAGCCAGGACCACGGCACCGTCCCGATGGCCGACCGGCCGCCGCTGCACGTCTCCGAGGACCGCACCCTGGCCCTGCCCGCCGACGGCGAGCACACGACCGGCCGCGGCCGCCAGGTGTACGCCACCCGTGCGGCGATCGACGCCTCCTCGGCACGGCTGGCCGCCGCGGGGGCGGGCCTGCGGCTGAAGGCCGACGAGTCGACGGGCGTCCTGCTCCCGCGCGAGGACGGCTCGTACGGCGACCCCCTGTTCCGCGTCGAGCCCGAGTTCCTCACCCCGTCCGGCGCCTCGGAGCACGCCTTCACGCGCGACTTCGCCCAGATGCTGGCCGGCACCGGGTCCGCGCCCCTGTCCCACGCCGCCTTCCGCGGTCCCGCCGGCGACGCCGTCGCCACCGCCCCCGTGAACGGGCAGCACGGCCGCGAGGTCACCGGCACCCACCACCTGGCCGAGGCCCTGGCGGAGGTCGCCGAGGGCACCCGCCCCGCCGACGAGGTCACCCCGCGCTGGGCCGCCCGCCAGACCGGCCGCGACCCGCGGTTCACCGGCGGGGTCGTCGGCGCCCCCACCCCCGGCGAGCGCTACGGCGGCGCCCTGAGCCACGTACCGGCGGACAACCCCCGGCGCGGTCCGCTGGCCGCGGCCGCGCGGCGCATCGGCGTCAACGAGCACGCCTGGGCGGGCGTCGGCGAGGGCTATCTGGTCCAGTCGGTCAGCACCACCAACGACAGCGGCGCGCAGTTGTTCACCCACAACCACGCCAAGCCCGGCGACCGGGTCGGACCGCACGCCCCGTACCACTTCGCGCAGGTCGTCCTCGCCAGCGAGGACGGCACCCACCAGATCACGCTGGAGAACGAGACCCACTCCCGCGGCCCGGTCACGGACGCCGAACTGGACGCGATCGTCGAGGACAACCTCGACCGGCACGGCGGCGACGGCCTGCGACGGCTGGCCGAGGCCGCCGAGCGGCGCCTGGCCGAGACCGGGCGCGCGGGCGCCGACGCGGAGCAGACGGCCCGCCCGACCGGCCTCGCGCGGGCGGCCAGGGCCCTGGCCGAGGTCCACGAAGCCGAGCAGATCCCGTTCTACTTCGACGAGGACCGCCCCGAACACGCCCTGGCGCTGCGCGAGGCGGAACGGGCGCGCGCCCGCGCCAGGGAGGCCGTCCGGGCCGTCGCGCCGCTGCCCGACCCCAAGGACCTGTGGTTCTTCCGGGCGTACAGCAAGCGGCCGGGGGAGTCGGCGCACGAGGTCAACGCGGCGCTGCTGTCGCAGGAGGCGCCCGCGACGGCCAACCCGCTGACGCTGGTGGTCCTGCACGGCCACGCCCCGCGCCCCCACCAGCGGACGATCCGCTTTGCCCGCGAGCAGCACGGCCTCCCCGCGGACGCCGACGGCACGATCGACGCCCTGGCCCGGACCCTGGCCCGCACGGGCCTGTGGAACCGCGCCCACGGGCTGCCGGCGCCGGCGGTCACCGTCACCGGGCACGGCAACCGCTCGCAGGCCGTCGCCCGCAAGCGGGCCGAGGCCGTCCGCGGGGCGCTCGGCGCCCGGCTCTCCCGGATCCTCGCCGCGTCCCAGCAGGGGAGCACCGGCACCCCCCTCGCCGTACGGGACTTCGAGCTCACCCTGGAGGCCAAGCGGGTGCGCGGGGCCACGGACCCCGACGCGGGACGCGTGGTGAGCGTCGACATCGACGACCACCGCCGGGCCGCGCCCACGACGCCCGCCGCCACCGCGGTCCCGCGCCCGACGGCCGGTGCCCCGGCGGCCGCGCGGCTCGCGGCGCCCGGCCCCGGGGAGACCGCCTCGCACGAGGGGACCGCCTCGCACGAGGAGACCGGCCCCGCGCGGACCGCGTCCCCCGCCGGTTCCGCCGCCCGCGCGCGCAGCCGCTCCCCGCAGCCGGGCCCGGAGCAGCGGAACAGCGCCGCGCCGCCGTGGGTCATGGCGCGCATCCGCTACGCCGAGGAGTCCCTCGCCTTCGACAAGCGGCTGGGCGAGTACCTGGCCGAGCGCGAGGCCGTCGTCGCCGAGTACCGGAAGATGGCGAACGCGGCGTGGAAGGCGGCGCGCGAGCGGCACCCCCGCAGCCTCGACGTGTTCGGCGACACCAGCAAGTACAAGGCCGGCGTCGTCGGCACCTCCCGCCAGGCGCTGCAGCAGGTGCTGCGCGGCGGCAACCTGCGCGAGCTGGTCGCGCTGCTCTACGAAGGCATCTCCAGCGACTTCGTGCCCTCGATGCTCGGCGGCCGGGAACAGCAGCCCCCAGAGATCGCCGAGGAGCGGCCCAGCCGACGGCAGCACGAGAGCCACGCCGAGTTCGAGCGGCGCGCCAAGGAGATCCTCGCCCGGCCGGACCTGGACGCCGGGCAGAAGAGGGCGGCGGTCGAGGAGCTGGAGCGGTCGGTGACGATCGGCACCCGCCCGCAGGACGCGCGCCCGCCGCTCAGCGAGGCCGAGCGGCGCTTCGCGGTCAACGAGCACGGCCTGACCTGGCTGCCGGCGACGTCCCTGTACGACCTCGCGATGAGCGCCGGCTTCCAGCAGCGTTCGGAGGCGTCCGGCGGCCTCGTGGCGACCGGCACCGCCGGATCCACGTACCGCTTCATGCTGCACGCCGCCCGGATGCGGGAGCAGTGGGGCGTCGACCTCGACCTCGGCCTGATCCGGGCCGGCATGCTGGCCGTCTCCCTCACGGTGGACCACCACACCTTCCACGAGGTGATGCGCGGCGCCCAGCTGGCACTGAACGACGTGCCCGGCCACGACCCGGCCCTGGATTACACGGACAACTGGGGCCGCTACTGGAACATCCACCCCTTCGGCGAGCAGGAGCTGCGGGAGAACGTCGCCCGCGACGGGCGGTTCCCCGACGAGCACGCCCGGGCCCTGCTCGACGCACTCGAAGGACGGTCCCTCCCGCCGGCCCGGACCGGTACCGGCCTGCCGCACCGCCCGGCACCGGCGCGCCCCATCCACACCCGGCCCGCCACCACCGGCCTCAACCGCCCCCGCCCCCGCTCCCAGCCCCAACCGCAGTCGCAGCCCCAGTCGCAGCCCCGGCCGCAGGCGCCGGACCGCACGGTGCCGCACCGCACCAACCCGCTCGACGCCCCCGCGACCGGCCCCGGGTCCTCCCCGGGCGTCGGCACGCTCCAGGACGTGACGTCCGACGAGGCCGAGCGGCACCGCGAAGGGCTCCTGGACGCGCTGTACGGCCTCGGCGCCCTCGGCGACGTCGACCGGGAACGGGCCGCCGACGCCCTGGAGCGGCTGGACCGGCTGCGGGTGGCCGACCCCGCGCTGCGCGGCGGCTTCCTGGACCTGGACGCGATGGTCCGCCGGGTGCTGCTGCTCGACCCCGCGGAGCCGGTGAACGCCGCGGCCCGCGGCGCCCTGGTGCGGCTGATGACGGTCCCCTCGTCGGCGCGGGTGGTCTCCCCGGCCGCGCTGTCCGCCCACTACCTGGCCCACCGCGGCGCCTTCCACCCCGACTTCCGGATCACCGACGCCCAGGGCCGCCCGCGCGGCCGGAACTGGACCGGCCGCGCCCTGCCGGCCGACTTCGACGCGGACGGCACCGGCCGGGTCCGGCGCACCCCCGACGGCACGACCGCGGACAGCGGCGCCGAGGACGCGCCGTGGCGTCCCGCGCCGGGCGACCCCGGCCCGTACCTCGTCCTGACCGCCGGCCGGGGCGAGGGGACCGTGGTGCGCGGGCTCGGCGGGTTCTCGCGGTCCGTGCCGCCCGAGGTGCTGTACGAACTGATGGCCCTCGACCGGGACCTGGCCGGCCGTCCGGGCGCGGTCCTGCTCCATGCCGAACGGCCCGGCGCCGCGCCCCCGGACCTGCCGCGCGGTCTGGCCGACCGGCTCGGCCGCGAGGTGTGGGCCGCCACCGGCCGGGCGGGCATCGGACACCTCCCGAGCGGCCCGGACCGTTCGAGGCTCCTGCTCCTGGACGACGAGGGACGGGCGCCCCGCGGCCAGTGGATCGTCAGCGCGCCCGCCCTCGCGGCCGACGGACCCGCGAGGACGGCGGACGACCGGGTCACCGCCGTCCCCGTCGCCCACGACGGGCACCGGTCCACCGGCTACCTCTCGATGGACCTCGCCCAGGAGCCGGACGGCGGCTGGTCCCGGACGCTGGAACACAGCCGCCTCGGGTCCGTCACCTCCTACACCCACCTGCGCAGCGGCTACGACCACGGCAGCACCCCCGCCCCGCTGCCCTGGGTGCGACTCGGCCTGCCGGCACCGTACTTCCCCAACAACCACGGGGCGCCGGGCAGCGTCGTGTGGCACACCCCGCAGGGTCCGCGGGAGGACGACGGCCCGCGGTTCGCCCGGACCCTCGCCCGCCGCCGCAGCCTCGCCTCGCTCGCCCCCGGACACCCCGTGGTGCCGCTCATCTGCTACGCCGCGGCCCGCCCCGGCATCGGCGGCGTCCTCGGGGGCGACGTCGGCGGACCGCTGCCGTTCGTGCCCGATCCCCTCGCGGTCGTCGCGACCGGCCAGCACATGGCCAACGAGACGGGCCGCACCGTGTTCGCGACCGTCCTGTCGAACTCGGTCGGCCCGTCCCGGCACGACGACCCGCAGTCGTACGTCAACCTCCTGACCGACGCCCGCGGCCGCGCCCACCCGTGGGTCATGTTCCGGCCCGAGCCGGCCGGTGACGCGCTAGACCTGCGGGCCCGCACGGCCGGCCTCCACACGGGGGCGGGACCCGTCCCGGAACCCGTGCGCGAGCGGACCCTGCGCCTCGTGCGGGCGCTGCGCGAGGTCTTCGGCCCCGAGGCCGACGAGAGCGCCCCGTACCCGCGACTGTTGCGCGGCATGGGCGCCCTCGACCTGATGCACCGGGCGGACCCCGCCCTGAACCGCGACGGGGCACGCCGGTTCACCCTGGACCTGTACGAGCAGATCCTCGCCCGGCACCGCTCGGCCGGGCACGCCCCGGGTCCGGTACCGCCCGTCACGGCGGACGACCACCGCCGCCTGCTCACCGAGGCCGCCACCCGCCTCGACGCCGGCCGGCCGGGCCCCCTGGGCGACTGGCTCGCCCTGCCGCACCTGGCCCACCTGCTGGCGGGCCTGCCCGCGTCCCCGCAGCGCGAGCACCTGGCCCGGCAGATCCTGGGACTCGACGCCACGGCGCCGGTGGGCGAGAGCGAACTCTCCCGGCTGGTGTGGGCGTCGTTCAAGGTCGCCCTGGTGACGAGCCGGGTGGACCGGGGCGCGTTCGCCGCGGCGGTGCTGCACCTGCCCGCCCCCGACCCGGCGCGGTTCGGCGAGGCGGTGACCGTGGCGCGGCAGGCGGTGGCCGTCGGCCGCGACCCGCGGCGGATCCACGAACTGGCCGCCCACCACCTGGAGCGGCAGGGCGTCCTGGCGCCGCCGCGGCTCCTGACGAACGCCGACGGCACGGCGTGGGGCCGCGCACTGGACGGCACCCACCGGCCGCCGGGCACCTTCGACCCGAGCGTGGTCACCCTCCTCGGGCACGGACCCGACGGCTCCCTGGTCCCGGTCGGCAGCGAGCCCGCGCCCTGGGCGGCGCAGCCGGGCCGCCCGGCCCCCTTCGTCTACGTCGCCGACGGCGACGCCGACGGGCTGGTGCTGCCGGGACCGGTGCCGGCCGCGGTGCCGGCCCGGCAGTTCGGCGAACTGGTCTTCCGCGACGCGGTGCTGCTCGGCATGGCCGGCCACACCGAGGTGGTCGCGGTGGTCCCGCACGGCAGCCCGGCCGGGACCCGGCCGTCCGCGGGCGGCCTCCCCGACGAGGGCGCCCGCAACTCGGCGCGCAACTGGTGGGCCACCCGCGGTGCCGCCACCCTCCACCACGATCCGGCGACCGGCACGTACACCGTCGCGATGCTGCCCGGCCCCGACGGGCAGCCGGCCCCGACGGGCACCTGGGACCGGACCGCCCGTCCCAAGGGCGACCCGGAGGGCCCCGCCACGGACCCCGCCGCTTTCGCCGCCAACTCCGCTGCGGCGCGGGGGGCGGACCGGCCGGCGCAGCCCGTCACCGAATCCGCCGACGCCACCGCCGTCGACACCGCCGACACCACTGCCGGGGCCACCGCCGGGGCCACCGGCGAGGCCTGGGGTGTCCACGCGCGGGCCCTGTCCGCACTGGGCGCCGCGACCGACGCGGCCGCGACGACGCAGCGGACCGGCGGTGACGAGGCCGCCGTCGCGGACGCCCGGGCGGAGGCCGACGCGGCGCGCCGCCGGCTGGAGGACGCCGAGGCGCGGCTGCGGGCCCTGGGCGTCGCCCCGGAGGCACTCGGCGCGGCCCGGCGGGCCCGGTGGGAGAGCGGGGAGAGCGGTGAGAGCGCCGGGGTCCCGTCCGTCCCGGGGGACGCCGAGGCCCGCCGCCGGACCGCGGACCGGGTGACCGAGGCGGACCTGCCGTCCGCGACACCGCCCCCGGCCGAGGACGAGACCGTCGGCCTCGGCGAGCTGGAGGCGGCGGGGATCACGCCCTCCGTCGGCCAGCGCACCGAGATGATGCTGCGCGGCGACGACTGGCTGCCCGCGTCCGCGCTGACCCCGCTCGACCTGGCCCGCGTCCGGATGACCGGCCCCGGCCCCTGGACGGCCGCGTCGGAGACGGCGGCCGCGAACGCCGCGCGGCGGCTGTGGGCGCGGGCGTACGCCGGCTTCGCGGACGCGGTGCCCGAGGGCACGGACGAGGCCGAGGCCTCCCGCGCCTGGGCCGCGGCCGTCGTCCTGGTCCTGCCGGCCGAGCCGCACGACGTACTCGCCGACTCCCGCTACGCGGGCGAGGACTTCCGCGACGCCGTGCGCCGGGTCGCGGACCGGGTGCTGACCGGGGGAACGGACGCCTGGTCCGCCGCCGGACCGGCCGACACCCTGCGCCGGGAGCTGGGCCTGCGCCCGCGCTGGACGACGCCCGGCCCCGACGCGCGGACCACGGCAGAGGACCCGACCGCGGCGACGGCGACGGACCCGCCCGGGACGCGGTGGCGGGCGCCCGCGGCCCAGTCGGGGGCGGGCACCGACATGGCCGACACGGACAAGACCGACACGGACATGGCCGACACGGATCTGCCCGACGACGGCAGGGCGTTCCCGGACGGCCGTGCCCCGGACTCCACCGGCCTCCCCGGCTTCGACCCGTCCGTGCTGGACGGCCTGGACGGCCTAGACGGCATGGACGGCATGGATCTCGACCGGATCGGCGTCACCGATCTCGAGGTCCCCGACTCCGGCTTGGGCGACTTCGACTTCACCGGCTTCGACTTCAGCGGTGTCGACTTCACCGGTGTCGACTTCGCCGACGTGGACCTCGGCGACTTCGGCCTCACCGGAGCCGACGTCACCGGTGACGCTCCGGTCCCCGTCGGCACCGACCCGTCCGGCGACCCGCCCGGCACACAGCCGCCCGCCCCGGCCCCCGCCCCGGCCGCGCTGGAGACGGCCGGAGGGCAGACGGTGTTCGCCGCGCCGGTCACCGCCGCGCCCGCGAGGCCGCTCGCACCCCTGCCCCGGCTGAGCCTCGTGGCCTTCGACCCGGCCGGGACGACCCCCTCGGCCGACGCCCGCGAGGGCGTCGCACGGCTGGCGAGGCGCGTGGCCCGGGCCGGCCTGCGCAACCGGCGCGCGGGGGTGCCCCTGCCGAAGGTCGACATCGCCGGGTACGGCGCCGACGCGCGGGGCGCCGGTACGGCGCAGCAGCGGGAGCACGACGCCCGGCGGCGCGGCGACGAGCGCGCACGGACGGCCCGCGAACTGTTCACCCGGGAACTGGACGCCGCCCTGGACACCCTCCAGGACCGGCTCCCCGCGGGACGGCCGCGGCTCACCGCGAGGGACTTCACGGTCACCTCGCGCGGCCGCGCACGGCTGCCCGGCGGGACGGCCACCACGGCGCCGGCCCTCCGGGTCGGCCGTACGGAGCTGGGCCGGCAGGCCACGATCGCCATCGGCTCGCCGGGTCACGCGGCGGCCGTGGAGGTCCTGGACGCGGCGCGCCGCGACGACCCGGTGCTGCGCCCGGGACGGTTCGAGGCGGACGCGGTCGCACGGCGGGTGCTCCGCCTGGCGCCGTACGTCCTCGTCGACCCGGAGATGCGCAGGGACCTGTACGCGATGGTCCGGCGGGCGGCCGAGGCCGGGCGGGCGTCCGGCGTGGCGGCGCTCACCGCGTTCCACCTCGCGGAGGAGGGCGTCCTCGCGGCCGACCGCACCCGGCACCTCGCCATCGGCGGGACGCGCGTGCCCGGCCTGAACTGGACCGGCCCCGAGGCCGCCGAGCTGAACGGCCTGCTCGTGGAGGAGATCCCGACCGACGGCACGGGCACCGTCGCGCCCCCGCCGGTCCCGGGCACCCCCCTGGGCACGACGGACCTCGCCCCGTGGCCCTGGGACGCGACCCCGTACGCCGTCCTCGCCGAGGGCGGCCACGACAGGGTGACCGCGGCACTGCCCGACGGGACGACGCGCGACCTCGACGCCGACGCGTTCGCCGAACTGGTCGCGGCCGACCCGGCGTTGCGGTCCTTGCCGGACGCGACGCCGATCGTGCTGGCCGTGCCGTTCGCCGGAGACCGGTACCTGGACCTGCCGCGCACGCTCGCGGACCGCACCGGCCGCACCGTGTGGGTGCACACCGGAGTGGCGCGGCGCCACCCCGACCCGGCCTCCGGCACCACCGTCGCCGTGCTCCGGCGCAGCGGGAAACCGCACGGCTCCTGGCTCGCGGTCGCCCCGGGCCTCGCCCCCGGGGCCGACGACTCGGCCCCGGCCTGGCACCGCGACGTCCTGAGCCAACCCGTCGTCAGCGACCTGACCGGGCGGCAGATCGGCCGCAGCCTGCACGACGACGGCGAACTCGTGGAGCGCGAGGACCACTTCGGCCGTCTCGACCGGATGACGGTGTACGCCCACTACAACCCGGCCACCCGCACGTACTCCGCGAAGCTCCCGCTGGAGGACCCCGGGCCCAAGGACAAGGCGTACCACCTGGCGGGCCACGGTCTGCCCGGCCGGCTGCTGCTCCCGCTGGCCGGCGGCGGATCGAGGCCGGCCGGCCGGCACGAGGCGGGGGAGTGGCTGCGGCGGCGCAAGAGCCTGTCGAGCCTGCCCGAGGACCACTGGATCGACCTGGTGGTCTGTCACTCCTCGGCCCCCCGGGACAGCGCCACGCAGGACCGCCCGCCCGCCGGCGGCCTCTTCCGCGCCGCACCGTTCGCCGCCGACCCGCTCGCCGACGACGCGGTTTCGCTGGGGCAGCACCTCGCCAACGTGACGGGACGCACGGTGCGCCTCTCGCACGACGTGCAGGGCGCCGGCACGCACGGCGACGACCCCGCACGCCTGCTGTGGACCGACGTCCGCGGACGCCGCTGGTGGTGGGAGACCAGCCGTCCGGAGCCGGGCGAGGCCGAGCTGGACCGGCTGGCGGCCCGGGCCGGTCTCCCGGGAGAGCCGTCGCCGGCCGGCCGGGCCGCGACCCTGCGCCTGGTCCGGGCCCTGCGCCGCGTCCTCGGACCCGACGCGGAGGACGCCGCCGACCACCCGGACCTGCTCCGCGGCGCGGCCGCGCTGGACGCCATGCGCGACGCCGACCCGGTCCTCGGCCCGGCCGGGCCCTTCTCCCTCGACCTGCTGCACCGGGTCGTCGCGGCCCACCCGTCGGCCGCCTCCGGAGTGGACCGTGCCGCCGTCCGCCGGGTGCTGAACGCGGCCACGCAGGCGTGGCGGGCCGCGCCGGGCGCGCCGTTGAGCCGCTTCGTGAGCCTGCCCGCACCGCACACCGCGGCCCGCTGGCTCCAGGACTCCGCGACGGTGGACGCGACGGCCGTGGCCGCGCTGGGGCTCACCGGCCCAGAGGACGTGGGCGCCGCCGAGCGGGCCCGCGTGTTCTGGGCCCGCGTCAAGGCGGTGGAGACGCTGGCCGCGGCCGGACCGGACGCGCTCACCAGGAGGGTGCTCCACCTCGACCCGGCCCTCGACGTGGACGGCGCCGGGCACGAGGCGGCCCTGGTCCTGCTCACCCGGGGCTTCGCGGCCGGCCGCGACATGGCCGACCCCGACGCGGCGGCCGCCTACGCCCTGGAGACCGGCGGTGCCTTCGACTGGACCGCGACGCTCACCACCATGGGCACGGAGTCCGGCGGCGGGCGCGACTGGCGGGACACGGCGACGCTGCTGCCCGAGGTGGGCAGGGTCAGGACCCCGGCCGGACTCGCCGACGCGCCGTGGGCCGGCCCGGACGGCCACGGCGGGAACCGGCCCGTCCCGTACCTGGTGGCGGCCCACGTCGACCTCCAGGACGGCGCCCGCCTCCAGGTGAGCACCGGCGGCACCCTCCAGGACACCTCCGCCGCCGAGTTCGCCGAGCTGCTCGCCGCCGACCCCGACCTCAACCGCAAGGACCTGTCGGTCCCCGTCCTGCTGGTGCTCACCGGCATCGACGGGCCCGCACCCGGCGTCGCGGACACGATCGCCCAGCGCCTCGGCCGCAGCGTGTGGTGGAGCCGGTACCCGGCGGAGCTCTCCGGCACGGACGACACGGGCTCCTCGGTGCCCACGCTCGTCCTGTCGCTCCTCACCGCGGGCACCCCGACCGCCGCCGACTGGCAGGAGGCACGCCCCACCGACCCCGCCGGCCCCGAGGAGGGCCCGCGCCCCGTCGCCCCGCCCCTGCCCGAGGCGCCGCCCGCCGGGCAACCCGCCGGTCCCACCGGCCTCCCCGGCTCCGCGGAGGTCCCGCTCGCCGCCGCCAGGGCGCGCTCGTCGGCCGGGGAGCCCATGGAGGGGGTGGAGCCGGCCTCGGCGCCCGCCCTCACGCCCGCGCCGCCTTCCGCGCCCGCGCCCGTCCCCTCCGCCGGCCCGGTGTTCACGGGCCCGGCGGCACCGTCGCCCGCGTCCCTGCCCCGGCGGAGCCTCGTGGCCTACGCACGGGAGTCCACGGTTCCCTCGCCGGCCGGCCGGGAGACCATCGAGCGGCTGGCGCACCAGGTGGCCGCCGCCGGGCTGCACAACCGCGCGGAGGGCTGGGCCCCGCCACGCGTCGAGGTCACCGGCTACGTGGCCGACGGCCCGGGCAACCGGGGCCTGAAACGGGCGACGGCCGCACGCAACCACTTCCTGCGCCGGCTGACCGAGGCACTGGAGCGGTCGCAACGGGACCTGCCCGCCGGCGCCCCCCGGCTGACCGCCCAGGACTTCCGGGTCAAGGCGGTGGCCGTGACCCGCGTACCCGACGACTGGACGGGCACGGGCGAACTCGCCGGAACCGGCCGGGCCGACCTGGGACGGCAGGCGACGATCCGCGTCGTCCAGGCGCCGGACGCGACCGCGACGCAGACCCTCGACGCCCTGCGCCGCCGCGACCGGGAGCTGCGCCACCGCCCGCTGGACGTGGACGCCCTCGCCGCCCGCATCCTGCATCTCGACCCGGGCACGGCCGTGGACCCGGACACCCGCGACGCCCTGTTCGCGCTGGTGAACCGGGCCGCCGCGGCCGGACGCGCGACCAGCCCGGCCGCGCTGGCCGCCCACCACCTCGCCGAACTGGGCGTCACCGACCCGGCCCGGACCCGCCACTTCACCGCCGGGGGCCGCCGCGTGCCCGGCCTCAACTGGGACCCGGACGCCGCTGCGGCCGCCGAGCTGGACCCCACCCGCAGCGACGCACTGGAGGACACCGGACCGGGTCCCCACACCGTCGCGGAGACCCGGCAGACCCCCTGGCCCCGAGGCACCACCCCCTACGTCGTGGCGGCCGGCGGGCGGCACGACACGGTGCGGGCACTGCTGCCGGACGGCACGACGCGGGACCTGGACGTCGACGAGTTCACCGAGCTGGTGGCGGCGGACGTGGCACGGGAACGGCTGCCGAAGGACACCCCGCTCGTGCTGGCCGTGCCCTTCGCCGGCGACCAGTACCTCGCCCTGCCGCGCACGCTCGCGGACCGCACCGGTCTGACGGTGTGGGCACACAGCGGCGAGGTGACGCTCGGTTCGGACGGCGGCGTGAGCACCGTCGACACGGTCCGGCGCGCCGGCTCCCCCGAGGGCGACTGGACCGCGAGCGAGCCCGGCCTGGCACCCGACCCCGACGACGACGTACCGGAGTGGCACCACCGGGTGGCCACCCGGCCCATCGTCAGCGCGCTGACGGGCAGGCAGATCGGACGGGCCTCGCACCACGCCGCCGAGTGGGCGGCCGACTTCGAGGACGACGACCGGCACCTGGACCGGATGACGACGTACGTCCACTACTACCCGGCCACCGGACTGGTCTCCGCCGAGCGGGAACTGCCGCGGCCCGGCCCGGAGGACACCGCCTACCGCCTGGACGCGCACGGCTCGCCCGGCCACCTGCACCTGGCGATGCGGGACGGCACCGTCAGGCCGGTCGACGGACGGGAGGCCGGAGGGTGGCTCAGGCGCCGCAAGAGCCTGTCGAACCTGCCGAAGGACCACTGGATCGACTTCGTGGTCTGCTGGAGCGGCGCTCCCCGGGACCGCGCCGTGCCGGCGTCGCCGAACACGGCGAGCGACGCCTACGCCGGACCGTTCGTCCCCGACCCGCTGAGCAGCCTCTCCACGGGCCAGCAGCTCGCCAACACCACGGGCCGCAGCGTCCGGCTGTCGTACAGTGCGCAGGGCACCCGGAGCAGCGACGGCCGCTACACGCGGACCCTGTTCGCCGACGCGCGGGGCCGCCACCGGGCGTGGGCCCTGTTCCGGCCCGACCCCTCGGAGGCCGACCTCGACCGGCTGGCGGCCGTCGCCGGCCTGACCTCCGGCGACGGCGAGGTCTCCGACGAGATGCGCGCCGGGACGCTGCGCCTGGTGCGGGCGTTGCGGCTGACCTTCGGCCACGACGCGGACGACGCCGCCGACTTCGGCGAGCTGCTGCGCGGCGTGGCCGCGGTGGACCACATGTGGCGCAGCGACACGGACTTCGACGACGCCGGCCCGTTCACCCTGGACCTGCTGAACCGGGTGGTCGCCGCGCACCCGGAGGCCGCCTCGGGGGTGGACCGGGCGGCCGTGCGCCGCGTGCTGGCCGCCGCGGCGGAGCACTGGGCCGCGTGGCCCGGTGACGAACTGGTCGGCTTCGTGGAGGTGCCGGCGATCGAGGCGGCCGCCCGGTGGATGCGGGACGGCGACCCCGAGGACGAGGCCGTCACCGCCCTGGACCTGACCGGCCCGCACGAGATGGGCGAGGCCGAGCGGTCCCGGATGTTCTGGGCCCGGGTCAAGGCCGAGGAGGCCCTGGGCGTCCCCGGCACGGACCTGGACGCGCGGGTGTCCAAGGTGCTCCACCTGCCGCCCGGCACCCGGCCCGCCGGCCTCCGCGACACGCTGCTCGACCTGCTCACCCGCGCCTTCGCCGCGGGCCGTGACGCCGCCGACCCGGACGTGGCGGCCGCCTACCACCTGGACGAGTCGGGGGCCTACGCCACGACCGACGTGGCGACGGGGAACGGCGGTGAGAGCGGCGACGGCCGGGACTACACCGCCGAGCAGACGCCGACGACGGTCGACCTGGCGCGGTTCGACACGCCCTCCGGCGTCGCGGACGCGCCGTGGGCGGACCGCGAGGGACCCGCCCCCTACCTCGTACGGGTCACCCCGGACCGCAGGACGCCCGACCTCCTGGAGCTGTCCTTCGAGGGGGAGACGCACCGGGTGGCGGCCGGGGAGTTCCTCGAACTCCTGGCGCAAGACGCCTCGTTGACCGGAAAGGAACTGAGCGTACCGGTCGTCCTCGCGTTCTCGTCCGCCGACGGCGACCCCGGCGACCTCGCGGGGCGGGCGGCCCAGCGCCTCGGCCGCACCGTGTGGTGGACGGAGTTCCCGGTGGACCTGTCCGCGACCGGCCCCTCGGGGGAGCCGGTCCTGACCCTGCGGGCGACACCCGACGGCGACGTACCGGACGCCGGCGCCTGGGAGCAGGCCCGCCCGGCCCAGGCCACGTCCCCCGGCGACGCGCCGCGCCCGGTCCAGGCACCGCTCGCCAGGGCCGCCGCCCCGCTCCTCGAGTCGTTCCCGGCCCTCACCCTGAACGAGGACACGGACACGGGAGGGGAGGCGTACGACTCCGGCTCGGACTCCCGCTCGGACTCCGGCTCGGACTCCGACCCAGGCCCCGACGCCGACGCGGCGACGGCGGACGACGCGGAGGAACGCGCGGAGAGCCGCCCCGCGCCCGACTGGGTCCTGGCCCGCATCCGCTACGCGCAGGAAGCCCTCCTCTTCGAGCAGCGGCTCGCCGCACACCTCGGGGAGAATGAGCAGGTCAACGCCGAAATCGGCAAGGTCGTGCGGGCCTTCTGGAGCATCACCCTGCACAACCGGCTCGACTACCGGCTGTTCGGCAGCAGGAGCGAGCTGTCCGCCGGCGCCGTCGGACAGCGGTACGAGGCCCTCGCACGCGTCGTGGACTCCGGCAACCTGCGGGAACGGGTCACGTTCCTGTTCAACGGCGTCGCC
This sequence comes from Streptomyces coelicoflavus, assembly GCF_003112555.1. GTDB lineage: Bacteria > Actinomycetota > Actinomycetes > Streptomycetales > Streptomycetaceae > Streptomyces > Streptomyces coelicoflavus. The sequence continues at coordinate 622,641 of NZ_BEWB01000002.1, forward strand.
AAGGACCTCGTCCCCCACCTCATGGGCGGTGTCGAACCCCAGCACCCGGTGATCGCGCTGGAACGCCGGGACCGGCACAAGAGCCAGCTCTTCCTGGAGTACGAGCGCAGGGTCGTCGAACTCCGCGCGGCGGGACTGGACCCCGAGGACGAGGCACAGGAGATGGACGACCTGGAGGCGATGCTGCGGACGCCGCTGCGCCCCGACGAGGTCGGTCCGCCGCTCAGCGCGGCCGAGTGGCGGCGGTCGGTCCGGGACGGCGAGCTGCTCTGGTCACCCGCCGGCATGGAGCACACGCTGCCGATGGCCGCCGACTTCCAGGCGCGTTCCGAGGACTCCGGGGGCCTGGTGCTGACCGGTACCTCGGGCAGTGCGTACCGCATCCTCACGCACGTGGCCCGGCTGACCCGGATCGCCGGTGTCCCGGTCGATCTCGGCCTCGTCCGGGCCGGGCTGGCGAGCATCCTGGTCGGCGTGGGGCACCACAGCTTCCACGAGGTGATGACCGGCGCCCAGCTGGCCCTGGACGAGTTCGACCCCCGGGCGGCGTCGGTCTACTCCGACAACTGGGGCCGGTACTGGGACGTCTACCCGCTGACCGAGGAGGAGCTGCGGACCTTCGTGGCTCGTGAGGGACTCTTCCCGGACGAACACGCCCGCGCCCTGCTCGACCGGCTGAGGGCGGAGCGGCCCGCGACCCCACGCCGGGACGACGCCCCGGCCCCGGACGACGCCCCCGCGCCCGCGCCGGACGGGGCTGCGACGCCCACCCGGGACGGTGATCCCGATGCACACGACGACAAGAGGACGACGAGATGAGTGAGTCCGGCGCCCAGGCGCCCGCCGCCGCCCCCCTGGACCCCGAGCCCCCGCAGGAGTACGTCGAGGCGGCCAGGCTCGCCCCCGATCACTGGCTCTACCTGCCCGATCCCGCCTGGCGGGGCGAGGGGCCGCCGCCCGACTGGGCCGTGGTCGGTCAGTGGCGTTCCGACTCCGACGGCACGATCGTCGAGTGGGAGGACAACCCGGAGTACCGGCCCTCCCCGGAGGCGATGGGCTGGCCCGAGCCCGCCGACGAGATCGACCGCGCCATCCAGCTCGCCACCACCGGCTACGGCCCGGCCGAGGGCGTCACCGCAGCCCTGTCCGGAGCCGAGGTCGCCGTCCTGGTCACCGCGGACGGCGAACCGGTCCGCGTCTCGGCCCCCGACGGCACCCCGGCGGTCCCCGTCTACACATCCGCCCGCCACCTCCACGCCGCGGGCCGCCTCGCCTTCGAGAACCTGCCGGTCAGCACCCTGCTCACCCGTGTCCCCTCCGGTCACGCCCTCTACCTCAACAGCAGCGCCCAGGTCGGCATGGTGCTCCCGACGGAAGGTCTCGCCGACCTGCTGACGGAGGGGACCGGGCCGGACTGACCGGCCGCGACGCCCCGGGGGAGCGCACGGGCGGCGAGGGCGCCGACGCCGGTTCCCGGGGCCGCCACCCGTCTCAGCGAGGCGGCTTCCGGTCCCCCGGGCTCCCCGGCGCGGTCTCGTCCTCCTCGCGTTCGCCCTCCGCCTGGGAGGGAGTGGTGTGCGGCACCTCCGGTGCGTCGTTCTGGTCGTCGTCGCGTTCGCCCTCGGCCTGGGACGGGGTCGGCTCGCTCATCAGGTCTTCCTCCAGCTCCTGCCCGGCGGGATCGCGGTCCGGGTACCCGTACCGGCCAGTCCCCACCACCCGTCCCGTGAACCGGGCCGGCGCCAGGGCCCGCCCGGCGGCGCGTGCCTCACAGCGGCGACCACCACGTCACCGCGGTCCCCCCACCACGGTGCCCGCCACCGTCCCCGCCCCCCGCGCCGGCGTCCGCGGCGGATTCGTCCGTACCGCCGCCCTCCGGGGCGGCGCCCCCCGCGCCGTCGCCGTCCGTACCGTCGTCGTGGACGGTCAGCCGCACTCCGGCGCGGCCGTCGGCGAGCGGGGTGGCCGCGTCGACGGCGACCTCGACGCGGGAGACGTTCCCGCGGGCGCACGCCTGCGCCAGAGCGTGGCGCAGTGCGGTGATCAGGCGGTCGGCGACCGGGCCGGGCACGCGGGTGTCGACGGCGCCCAGGAAGCGGGTGGACGGGGCGAAGCCGAGCCGGGCGGCGGCGGCCGCGGTCTCGCGCAGGACCCGGCCGCGCAGGCCCGTCGGCGGTTCGGCCGGGGGCTGCTGGAGCGTGAGGATGGTGGTGCGGACCTCCTGCACCGTGGACCGCAGTTCGTCCACCGCCCGGACGAGGATGTCGCGCACGTCCTCCGCGCCGCGGCGGCGTTCGGTCGACTCCAGCATCATGCCGGTGGCGAACAGCCGCTGCACCACCAGGTCGTGCAGGTCGCGGGCGATGCGGTCGCGGTCCTCGTAGACCGCCAGCCGCTCCCGGCCGCGCCGGGCGTCGGCCAGGACGAGGGCGAGCGCCGCCTGCGAGGCGAACTGCGTCGCGAGCAGCCGTTCCACCTCCGTGTAGGGGCGTCCGCCGCGGCGGCGGGGCAGGGCGAGGGTGCCGATCAGCCGGCCGCTCGCCCGCAGCGGCAGCATCATGCTCGGCCCGAACCGGTGCCGTACGTGGGTCGTCATGCGCGGGTCGGTCGCCGAGTCGTCGATGAACACCGGTTCGCCGCCCAGGAGCTGTTCCAGGACCGGGCTGCCCGGCGCGATGGTGGCGCCGACGATGCCGTCCGGGTCCTCCGGCGTCGACGCGGTCACGATGGCCATGCCGCCCTCGGCGGTCGGGTGCAGGATGACGCCCGCGGAGGCGTCGGCGAGCAGCCGGGCCCGTTCCGCCACGGTGGTCAGCGCGTCGTCCGCGCTCTCCTCGGTGAGCAGCGCGGTGGTGACGGCCGCCGCGCCCTCGATCCAGCGCTCCCGCTGCCGGGCCGTCTCGTACAGCCGGGCGTTGCCGATCGAGACACCGGCCTGCACGGCCAGCACCCGCAGCAGCTGCTCGTCCTCGACGGTGAACGGACCGGCCCCGGGCCGCCCGGCCAGCCGCAGCTCGCCGAACTCCTCGTCCCGCACGTGGACCGGCACCCGCAGTACGGGTGCCGTCTCCGGTACGGGTCCCGGGCCGGCGGCGCGGAACTCGGTGAGCCGCGTCCCGCGCGGCGCGGTGACCACCAGGGACGCGTGGCGGGCGCCGGTCAGGTCGGCGGCGCCGTCCACGATGTGCTGAAGGACGGTGGGCAGATCCAGGGCGGTGCCCACGCCCAGGAGCGCTTCGAGGAGACGGGTCGGGCGGGGCGCGGGGTGCGCGGTCATGCGTCGGGCTTCCTCGGTTTCCTGCCGTCCGGCCCCGGTGTCCCGGCCTCTTCGGCCGTACGGCGGCGGATCAGTCGGAGTCGACGCCGGGAGCGGCGTCCGCGCCGGAGCCGGAGCCGGAGCCGGAGCCGGAGCCGGAACCGGAGCCCGCGCCGGTGCCGACGCCGGCGTCCAAGGTCGTCGGGTGCAGGGCGAGCGGCTCGACCCGGCCCTCCAGCATGCTGCCGAGACCCTGGACCGCGCACACGTCGGGCCGCTCCGCGATGTGCACCGGCATGCCCGTGGCCTGACGCAGCATCTGGTCGAAGCCCGGCAGCAGCGCGCTCCCGCCGACCATCATGATCCCGCGGTCGGCGAGGTCCGCGACCAGGTCCGGCGGGCAGTCCCGCAGCACCTTGCCGATGCCGTCGAGCACGGCCGTCAACGGGGTCTGGATGGCGTTGCGCACCGTGGCGGTGTCCACCCGCACACTGCGGGCCAGGCCGGTCGCCACGTCCCGGCCGTGGATCTCGGTGGACGCCGGCCCCTGCGGGGTCAGGCCGTTGCCGGACAGGGCGAGTTGCAGCGGGCGTACGGACTGGCTGGGCAGCACCAGTTCGTGCTGGTGGCGCAGCAGCTGCACGATCGCGTGGTCCACGGCCTCGCCGCCCACCGGGACGCGCTCGGCGGTGACGATCGAGCCGAGGGAGAGCACCGCGACCTGTGTGGCGTGCGCACCGCACACCATGATCATGGTCGCCTCGGGCCGCTCCACGGGCAGTCCGCAGCCGACCGCCGCCGCGATGAGGGTGTCGACGAGTTCCACCCGGCGCGCGCCGAGCCCGACCAGCGTCTCGATCGCCGCCCGCTGGGAGAGCGGGTCCGCGTCGTGCGGGGTGCACACGGCGGCCCGCAGCCGGGGCTTGCGGCGCAGCGCGCGGCGGATCCGGTCGCCGAGCAGGTGCCGCAGCATGCGCTGGGCCATCTCGATGTCGACGACCGTGCCACCGGAGACGGGCCGCACCACGCGGATGTAGCCGGGGGTGCGGCCGGTCATCTTCTCCGCGAACTCGCCGACCGCGATGAGGGCGCCGGTGCGGGTGTTGACGGCCGCGGCGGACGGCTGGTCGACGACGAGCCCGGCCCCCTTCACATACACGCGGGTCCGCGCCGCGCCCAGGTCGACGGCGAAGTGGCAGCGGCGCAGCGCCTCCAGACTGGCGGTACTGGCGGTACTGGCGGTCATGGCGAATCCTCCCGAGAGCGCGGACCGTGCGGGGCCGCCCGGCGGCCGGCCCTTAGGCACAGATCGTGCGCGTCGGCGAGGCCGGGCGCCTGCTGGAGGGGGCCGGGCGGGGGGCCGCTGAACGGGGGGTGCCCCGACCTCGCCGGGGGTCCGGGCCGGTACCGCGAAGCGGCCGAGGGGGGCGGCCAAGCGTCCGCAACGACCGGGGCGTGGCCGGCCCCGGCCGCCGGCCTCCCGCGCCACTGGCGGGAACCCGCCAGGGCAACTACCCGCCGCCTCCGGTCAACTCCCTTGTTCCGCACGCCCCCTGAGACTGCTCACAGCACTCGTCACTGCACTCTACGACGACATGAAGAGAGACGTGGATGAGCACAGGACCAGTCAGACGTGGGGCGACCCTCCTGTCGGCGGGGCTCGTGATCGCGCTGCTGCCTGCCGGGGCGGCGGTGGCGCAGGAGCCGCCCCCGGACCCGGCGCACACCCGGGCCGCCGCCGCCCGCGACGCCCCTCGCACGGCCTCGGCGGCCGGCGCGGCCCGCACCGTCACCCTCGTCACCGGCGACCGGGTGACCGTCACCGACCTCGGAGGCGGCAGGAAGACCATCACGGTCGACCGGCCCGAGGGCGCCACCGGAGCGGTGCGCACCAGCAGCTCCGGCGGCCGGACCGTCGTCGTACCGGACGAGGCCCTGCCGTACCTGCGCGACGGCAGCCTCGACGAGCGGCTCTTCGACGTCGGTGAGCTGCTGGAGCAGGGGCTCGCCGACACCGAGACCGGCGAGCTGCCGCTGATCGTGACCTACGACAAGGGCGCGCGGGCCGCCACCCCGAGGGGCGCCGAGCGGACGCGGTCGCTGCCCAGCGTGCGCGGGGCCGCCGTGGAGGCCGACAAGGGGCGCGCGTTCTGGCGGGAGTTCACCCGCCGCGGCGCCGGCATCGACGGCGTGTGGCTCGACGGGCGGGTCACCGCCGACATGGCCGAGTCCAACGCGCAGATCGGCACGCCCGAGGCCTGGGAGGCCGGGCTGACCGGCAAGGGCGTCACCGTGGCCGTGCTGGACAGCGGCGTGGACGCCGGGCACCCGGACCTCGCGGGGCGGATCGCCGAGAGCAGGAGCTTCATACCCGGCGAGGAGGTCGCCGACCGCAACGGACACGGCACGCACGTCACCTCCACCGTGGGCGGCAGCGGAGCCGCATCCGACGGCAAGGAGAAGGGCGTCGCGCCCGGCGCCACCCTGGCGGTCGGCAAGGTCCTCTCCGACGAGGGCTTCGGCAGCGAGTCCGAGATCATCGCCGGCATGGAGTGGGCCGCCCGGGACGTGGAGGCCGACATCGTCTCCATGAGCCTCGGCTCCACCGAGGCCAGCGACGGCACCGACCCCATGGCCGAGGCCGTCAACATCCTGTCCCGCGAGACCGGCGCCCTGTTCGTCATCGCGGCCGGCAACACCGGCACCCCGTCCTCCATAGGCTCGCCCGGCGCGGCCGACGCCGCCCTCACGGTGGGCGCCGTCGACTCCGCCGACCAGGCGGCCTGGTTCACCAGCGCCGGGCCCCGCTACGGCGACAACGCGCTCAAGCCCGACCTGTCGGCCCCCGGCGTCGGCATCCTCGCCGCCCGTTCCCGGCTCACCGAGGGCAGCGGCGACTACATCAGCATGGACGGTACGTCGATGGCGACGCCGCACATCGCCGGTGTGGCCGCCCTGCTCGCCGAGGAGCACCCGGACTGGACCGGCGCGCGGCTCAAGGACGCGCTGATGTCCACGTCGAAGGAGCTGGACGCCCCCGTCCACCAGCTGGGCGCGGGACGGGTCAGCGTGCCGGACGCCGTCGAGGCCGACGTCACCGCCACCGGCAGCGCCGACCTGGGCTTCTACTCCTGGCCGTACGACGCCAACGAGCCGGTCACCCGGACCGTCACCTACACCAACTCGTCCGACACGGACGTCGAGCTGAAGCTGTCCGTGCGGGGCGCCCCCGAGGGCGTCGCCACCCTCGCCGACACCTCCCTCACCGTGCCCGCGCACGGCACCGCCGCCACCACCGTCACCGGGAACGGGGCGAAGGCGCCGGTCGGCAACACCAGTGGGCAGGTCGTGGCGGCCGACGCGAGCGGGAACACCCTCGCGCACACCGCGTTCGGGCTGGTCAAGGAAGGCGAGCGGTACACGCTCACCGTGCACGTCAAGGACCGCTCCGGTGCCGCGACGCCGGCCGACCTGACCGTCCAGCAGCTCGCCGAGGGCGTCGACCCCTTCCCGGCCCACGTCGGGGAGTCCGGCACCCTGGAGCTCCGGCTCGAGCCAGGAACGTACAGCCTGTCGTCCTTCCTCGACGTACGCGGCAGCCACGGCGCCGACTCGCTCGGCCTGGGCTTCCTCGCCGCCCCCGAGGTCGTCGTCGACCGGGACCGCGAGATCACCCTGGACGGCCGCGAGCTGCGCGAGCTCGGCGCCGACGTCCGCAAGCGCACCGAGACCCGGCAGCTCCTCATGGAGTACGACCGCAGCGCGAACGGCTCCGACCTCTTCGGCGCCGTCCAGGTGCCGCTGACGTACGACAGCATCTTCGCCGCGCCCACGAAGAAGGTCACCGAGGGCGGCTTCGAGTACCGGACCGTGTGGCGGCTCGGCAAGCCGCTCCTCGAGGTGAAGGGGATCGGCGAGGCCACCGTCCAGTCCGGCGGCACGCTGCTCGAGGGCCGCACCCGGCTGCCGCTGGTCGACGTGGGGGACGGGCCCTTCCCCGAGGACGTGCGCGGCAAGGCGGTCCTCGCCGAGCTCACCGAGGGAACCGAACCGGCGGCGCTCGCGCAGGCCGCACAGGACGCGGGCGTCGAGGCGCTGTTCGTGACCGACGACGCCCCCGGCCGGCTGATGGCGTGGTGGGGCACGGACGACAACGCCGACCGGCCGCTCCAGATCGCCACGGTCGACGCGGCCGACGCCCGCCGGCTGCGCGAGGCCGGACGGGTCGACATGACCGGCACCCGCAACACGCCCTACGTGTACGACCTGTCCGAGGGACACGAGGGCGCCGTGCCCGACCGGGACCTCACCTACGAGCCGGGCCACCGCGACCTCGCCGTGCTGCACACCAAGTACCACGGCGACGAACCGTCGAGCGGCGGCGAGTTCCGCTACTCGATCACCGGCACCTTCCCGATCGGCCTCGGCTTCCGGGAGCGGATCGACTACCCCGTCGAGCGCACCGAGTACGTGTCCACCGGCCCCGGCCAGCTCTGGCACGAGACGGTGACCGGCGCCGGCGGAGCACTCGAGGAACGCGGCGGACTGTCCCGCTACCGGGGCGGCTCGCGCGCGGAGCTGAACTGGTTCAAGCCGGTGTGGCACCCCTACCTCGGCACCGGGCTCGGCTGGGGACAGCAGCGCGCCGGGAACCAGCTCCAGTTCAACGCGCCCGGCTGGGGCGACTCGGGGCCCGACCACACCGGCTTCGGCGACGTGTGGAGCGAGGGCAGCGGCATGTCGCAGACCACGTCCGTGTACCTGGACGGTGAACAGGTCGACGAGCGGAAGGGTTCCACCGCCTACGCGTGGGACATGCCCGCCGACGAGCACACGTACCGGCTCGTCACCGACACCGCGCTCGACGCGGAGCGGTGGCCGCTCGCGAGCGAGGGCCACGCGGAGTGGACCTTCCGCTCCGCGGCCACCCCGGACGACCGGTGGACCTACCTGCCGCTGATCAACCTCTCCTTCGACGTGGACACCGACCTCGCGGGGAAGGTGCGCGGCGGGAAGAAGCTGCGGATCGGGCTCGGCGCGGAGTACGTGGCGGACGCCCCGGACACCGGCACGATCGGCGGCGGGAAGCTGGAGGTGTCCTACGACGAGGGGAAGACCTGGCAGCAGGTCCGGCTGCGCGGCGGTGACGGCGAGGCGTCCTGGCATGGAACGGTGAGCGTGCCGCGCGACGCCGGGCACGTCTCGCTGCGGGCCTCCGCGCGCGACGACCGGGGCGGCTCGGTCACGCAGGAGATCGTGCGGGCGGTGGCCGTGCGGTAGCCCCGCGACCGGACCCGCACACGCGGACGGCGCCGCCTCCCTGGGACGGGGAGGCGGCGCCGCCTGGGTTCTCGGACCGTCAGACCAGCCAGCCGACGAAGTGGACGAGGCCGGCGAGGATGTCGGTGAGAAGGTTCATGATCGTGCAGCTCCTTGCGCTGTTCATGTGCGGGACCCGCCGGGACTGGCCGGGACCCGCTGGGGACTACTGGGACATGTGCGTCGACTACGGTCTGCAGCCCGTCGCTCGCACACCGTAAGTATCGTTGGTCCCTTCAGTCACATACGCTCTTCAGAGCGACGATCACCTGTTCCAGGGAACAACTGCTCGCTTGTTCGGATCACGCCAAGTGCCGCCAAGTCCTGCGGACGCAGGCGCAGTTGACCGGCCGTCGCCTCCACCTCCTCCGGCGGGCGCTTCAGGATCGCCGCCGCGTGCTCCGGCGCGATGACGGAGAAGTAGCTGTCCGGGGTGGCCCAGGTGGCGCCGGGCGCGGCCAGGGCCAGCGCCCCGCCCGAGCCGCCCTCGCCGATCACCAGCGTGGTGACCGGCGTGCGCACCGAGGCCACGGCGCCGAACAGGTCCGCGATCGCCGGGCCCGCCCCCTGCCGCTCCGCCGCCGCGTCGTTGGCCGCGCCGGGCGTGTCCACCAGGGTCAGCACCGGGATGCCGAGCCGGTCGGCGAGGTGGACCAGCCGGGTCGCGGTGCGGTACCCGGCGGGCCGGGTCGCCGCGCCCGTCTGGGCGGCGTACGCGACCGTGCGCCCCGCGTGCGTGCCGAAGCCGCACAGCATGCCCTCCGGGTCCCGGCCGCCGCAGCGGTCGCCGGACAGGGCGACGCGGTCGGTGAAGTACGCGTCCAGGTACGCCCCGGCGCGCGGACGTCCGGCGGCGCGGGCCCGTCGTACCGCGTCCCAGCCGTCGGCCGGCAGGTCCCGCGCGCCCAGCGGCTCGGGCACCGGCGCCGGTTCGCCGGACGGCGCCGTCAGCAGCCGCAGCCACCTCCCCAGCGTCGCGCGCAGCTCCCCGGGCGGGACGACCGCGTCCGCGCTGCCCGCCGCCACCTGCGCCTCGGCCGTGTACGCGGCGGGGTCGGCGTCCGGCGGCCGGACCCGCGACCCGGCGAAACCGACCTGGGCGCCGGGCAGGGCGAGGACCACGTCGGCGCCCGCGCCCAGCGTCGCCCAGCCGCCCCCGGTCGCCGGGTCCCGCACCACCGCGATCTGCGCCAGCCCGGCCGCGCGGGTGAGCGCCGACTGCCGGGCCACCCGCTGGAGTTGGGTCAGCGCGAGCATCCCCTCCTGCATCCGGCTGCCACCGGTCGCGACCAACGGCACCACGGGCAGCCGGTGTTCGCGCGCGTACGCGTACGCCGCCTCCAGCCGGTCGCCGGTGCGGTGCCCCAGCGAGCCGCCGAGGAAGCCGAACTCGAAGGCGACGAACACGGCTCGGACGCCCTCGACGCGGCCGGTGCCGCAGACGACGGACTCCGCCTCGCCGGTGCGCTCGGCGGCGCGGGCCCGCGCGGCGTCGTAGCCGGGCCAGCCGAGGGGGCCGTCGGGCGGCCACGGGCCGTCCGGGTGGGGGAGTTCGGCGAAGGAGGCGTCGTCGATGACGAGGGCGAGGAACTCCCGGGCGCCCGGACGCTCAGCCATGGTCCAGCGCCCGCTTCATGATCTTCCCCATGTCGTTGCGGGGCAGCGCGTCCAGGTACCGGACGACGCGGGGCCGCTTGTGCGGGGCGAGCCGGCCCGCGACGTGGTCGGCCAGCGCCTCGAGGGCGGGCGGCGCGGCGGGGTCGGCCGGCACGATCCAGGCCACGATCCGCTCGCCGAGGTCCGGGTCGGGCTCGCCGGTGACGGCTGCCTCCCGCACCCCGGGGTGCTCCAGCAGCGCGTTCTCGATCTCCCCGGCGCCGATCTTGTAACCGCCGCTCTTGATCAGGTCGGTGGCCTTGCGGCCGACGATGCGGACATAGCCGTCGGGGTCGCGCACCGCCATGTCCCCGGTGCGGAAGAAGCCGTCCTCCGTGAAGGCGGCGGCGGTGGCGTCGGGGCGGTTGAGGTACTCGGTGAACAGGTTCGGGCCGCGCACCTGGATCTCGCCGACGCTCTCCCCGTCGAGCGCCGCGACCGGCGTGCCGTCCTCCTCCACCAGCCGCAGCTCCACGCCGGGCAGCGGCACGCCCACCGCCCCGGCGCGCGGCTCGCCGTCGGCGCGCACGCTGGTGTTCATCAGCGTCTCGGTCATGCCGTACCGCTCGATCACCCGGCGGCCGGTGGCGGCGGCGATGCGCTCGTGGTCGTGCACCGGAAGCGCCGCCGACCCCGACACCAGCAGCCTCGCCCCGGACAGGGCCTTCGCCAGCTCCGGGTCGCCGGGGAGCGTCTCGGCGATCCGGTGGTACATCGTCGGCACCCCGAACAGCATGGTCGCGCCGTCGTTCAGCTCCCGCGCCGCGCCCTCGGTGGAGAACCGGCCCAGGTGCCGCACGGATCCGCCGCGGCGCAGCGGGCCGAGGATGCCGAGGACCAGCCCGTGCACGTGGAACAGCGGCAGCCCCTGCACCAACACGTCGTCGCCGGTCCACTGCCACGCGTCGGCCAGCGCGTCCAGGGTCGTCGCGAGCGCCCGCCGCGGGATGACGGCGCCCTTGGGCGGTCCGGTGGTGCCGGAGGTGTAGACGACGAGCGCGGGGTCGCCGTCGGCGCAGCGGTCCTCGGGGACGGTGCCGCGGGCGTGCACGTCGACGTCCACGCGCTCCAGGGCGCCCAGGGCGGGCGGCAGTGCGGCGTCCGGGGGCGCCAGGACGAGGGAGGGCGCGCTGTCGGAGAGGATGTGCGCGAGTTCCTTGTCGCCGGACTTCGGGTTGAGGGGGACGGCGGCGACCCCGGCCAGCAGCGCCCCCACCACGGCGACCGCGGTCTCCATCGCCGGGGTCGCCCAGACCGCGACCCGGCCGGCACCGGCGATCCGCCCCGCCGTGGCGCCCGCCGCGGCCGCGAGTTCCGCGTAGGTCAGGGAACGCTCGCCGAACCGCAGCGCGGGCCGGTCGCCCGGGGCGCCGGCCGGAGCCGGGGAGAGGGCCGGGAAGAGAGAGGACACGCGTCGTACTCCTTAGCTGTTGCCGGGATGGCTGCCGCCCGTGAGCCGTCGTTCGAGGCTGCCGGACGTGCCGGTGTTCCGAGGTGGGTCTACCCGAAGCCGGGCACGACCAGTACGAGCCAGGCCAGCGCGGGCACGGCCGCGACCACGATCCCGCCGTAGATCATCAGCTGGCGGAAGAAGCGGTCCCGGTCCACGTCCGGGGCCGCGGCCAGTACCAGCGCGCCGTTGGTCGAGAAGGGGCTGACGTCCACCACCGTCGCCGACACCGCGAGCGCCGCGATCATGCCGACCGCCCCGATCTCGCCCTGCGCGAGGAACGGCACCGCCAGCGGGATCAGCGCGCCCATGATGCCCACGGAGGACGCGAACGCCGACACGATCGCGCCGATGTAGCAGAGCAGTACGGCGGCCAGCAGCGGGACGCCGATGCCGCCGACGCCCTCACCGGCCCAGGTGATGGTGCCCATCTCCTCGAGTACGCCGACGTAGGTGAGGACGCCGCAGATCAGCAGCACCGTGGACCAGGCGATCTCGCCGACCGCGCGGCGGCTGTCGTCCGGCCAGGCGGTGCTCAGCACGACGGCGAGGGTGACCGCGGTCAGGCCCGCGTCCAGGTCGAAGCCGAGCACGGCCACGACCAGGGCGACCAGCGCGACCAGGGTGGCGGTGCGGGCGGGGTTGAGGCGGATGCCGGTGCCCTCGGCGCCGCCGGTCCCCTGGTCGGGGCGGACGGCCACGGCGGCGGGGGCGGTGCCGCCGGCGCCCGGAGCGGTACCCGTACCCGTGCCCGTACCCGTACCCGTACCCGTGCCCGTGCCTGCGCCGGTGCCCGAGCCCGTGTGCTCCGTGCCGCCCTTGCCGGGGCCACCGTCGTCGTCCGGCGTCACCGCACCGCGCGCCCACAGCTTCCGCCCGCCGAGCAGCGCGAACAGCACGGCCGCGATGAGGAGGTTGGCGACGAGGGAGGCGAGGAACAGGCCGACCTCGCTGCCGGGGAGGTTCTCGCGCTCCACGATGCCGTTGACGATCGAGCCATAGATGCTGATCGGCGAGAAGCCGCCGGCCTGCGCGCCGTGCACCACCATCGTGCCCATCAGCAGCGGGCTGATCGAGTACCGGGTGGCGAAGCTCAGGGCGATCGGCGCGACGATCGCGACCGCGGCCGGGCTGACCGCGCCGATCGCGGTGAGCGCGCCGGTGAGCGCGAACATCACCCACGGGATCAGCGCGACCCGCCCCCGCACCAGCCGTACGGCCGCGTGCACCAGCCAGTCGGTGGTGCCGTTGGCCCGGGCGATGGCGAACAGGTAGGTGACGCCGACGAGGACGACGAACAGGTCGCCGGGGAAGCCGGCGAAGATGCCGTCCGCGTCGAGGTCGGCGACGAGCGTGCCCACCCCGAACGCGGCGGCGAAGGCGAGTGCGCCCATGTTGACGGAGCGGGTGGTGGCGATGACGAACACCACGACGAGGACGAGGATCGAGATGAGTTCGGGGGACATGCGGGGGCTCCCGAGTGCTGACCTGACTGCCGATGTGGAGTGGCTGAGCGGAGTGGCTGAGTGGCTGAGCCACTTGGAATGGTGCGGTTGGCTGGTCAGCGTGGGCCCGGCGGGAGCCGGCGTCAAGGGGTCGCGCAACAATTGGCTCAGCCACTCGGCCACCGGGCCACCTCCTCGCCCGGTGCTACGCTCCCGGCGAGAGGGGGATCTCATGACCGACGCCCTGCGGCCCATGACCAAGCAGCGCCTGTACGAACAGGTGCTGGAGCGGCTGCGCCAGTACGTCGCCGACGGCGGCCTGCGGGCCGGCGACCGCCTTCCGCCCGAACGGGACCTCGCCCAGCGCCTCGGTGTCAGCCGCGCCTCGGTGAAGCAGGCGATCGTGGTCCTGGAGGTGCAGGGCCTGGTGGAGGCGCGGCACGGCGGCGGGACCTATCTGGTCCGCGACAGCCTCGACGTCGAACCGGTCGAGAAGATGGTCGAACGCCGCCGGCGCCTCCCGGACGTCCTGGAGGCCCGCGAGGCGCTGGAGACGAAACTCGCCGAACTGGCCGCCGAGCGCCGCACGGAGGACGACCTCGCGGCGATGCGGTCCGCGCTGGCGGTGATGGCCGAGGAGATCGACCGGGACGGGCACGGCGTCGAGGGCGACCGGCTGTTCCACGCGGCGGTGACGGCGGCGGCGCACAGCAGCCTGCTCGCCGAGTTCATGCGCTCCATCGCCCACCAGATCGCCGAGAGCCGCACCGAGTCCCTGCGTCAGCCCGGCCGCCCCGGCCGCTCCCTGGCCCAGCACCGGGCGATCCTGGACGCCGTGGCAGCCGGGGAGCCCCGGCAGGCCGCCGCCGCGATGCGCCGCCACGTCCGCACGGTCGCCAAGGTCCGGCTGCTGGACTGGGACCCGGAGGACGAGCGCTGACCCGGCCGGGTACGGCTCCGTCCCCGGCCCGCCGGTCCCGCGTCACCCGCCGACGGCCGTGCGCTGGAGCAGCCCCCAGGTGAACTCCGCGACCACCTCGTGCCGTACGCCGTCCCGGTCCGGGGCGGTGAAGGCCAGCCCCCATCTGGTCGGGGCCGAGCCCTGGAGCGGCCGGGCGGGGGCGAAGGCGCGGGCCGCCTCGTCGACCGTGCAGGACCAGGGCGTGAGGTCGTCCAGGGTGCGCAGCTCGGGCGCCGGAGCGCCGGGGGCGCGCACCAGCCACTCGTTCCAGACCACGCCCCTGCCGGCGACCAGCACCTCGAAGCGCAGGTCCGGCCACAGGGGCAGCGCCCACCGCCGGGCCTCGCACTCCAGGTCGCCGATCCGGCGCGGCGCCACCGACTCCGGCTCGCCGAGGACGGAGCGGTACCGAGTGGTGGCCGAGCGGGACCCGGGGGAGCGCAGCATCGCCTGCCAGCGCCTGTTGGCCTCGCGCATGTCCGCGACCGAGGCGCCCAGCTCGCGGCGGGCGTCCTCGACCGGGCCGGGGTTGTGGTCGGCCATGCGGCGCAGCAGGACCAGCTGGAAGTCGCGCGGCGTGAACGGGCCCGCGGGCCGCTTTCCGGTCGGCATGACAACCATCATCACCCGGCCATTGCCCAGGCAAACGCGATGTGAGTAGCCTGTGTTCGTTATTCCGACCGACTGTTGAAATCTCGAACACACCTAGGGAGGGGGCTGGACATGGGACGCCTCGTGCCGGCCGTGACCCGGGCTCTCGACATACTGGAGCTCTTCCTCGACGGGGACGGCACGCTCTCCGCCCCCGACATCGTGCGCCGGCTCCAGCTGCCGCGCACCACGGTGCACGAGCTGGTCACCACGCTCGCCGCCCGCAAGTACATCGTCCCGGTCGCCGGGCAGTCCGGACGGTACCGGCTCGGTGTGCGTCCGTACCAGCTCGGCGCCCGCTACGCCGAGCACCTCGACCTCGCCGCCGAGGGCCAGCAGGTCGCCAGGACCGTCGCCGAGACCTGCGACGAGACGGTGCACGTGGCGATCCTGGAGGACACCGACGTCATCTACATCGCCAAGGTCGACTCCACGCACGCGGTGCGCATGGTCTCCGCGGCCGGACGGCGGCTGCCCGCGCACTGCACGTCCGTCGGCAAGATGCTGCTCGCGTCCCTGCCCGAGCCGGAGGTCGCCGCGCGCTTCCCCGACGGTGCCGAGCTGACCTCGATGACGCCGAACAGCATCACCGACCCGGCCGCCCTGCGCGAGGCCCTGGCCGCGATCCGCGAGCGCGGTACGGCGGTGGAGAGCCGTGAGTCCAACCCGGACGTGTCCTGCGTGGCCGCCCCGGTCCGCGACCGCACCGGCCGCGTCGTCGCCGCGCTGTCGATCTCCGTGCCCATGATCCGCTGGAGCGAGGAGCGCCGGGCCGAGCTGGAGCAGCTGGCAGTCAAGGGCGCGGCCGACCTCTCCGAGCGGCTCGGTCACCGGAGCGCGGCATGACGGCGGTCGGCACGGCCTTCGAGGTGGCCGTCCACGAAGAGGCGTCCCTCGGCGAGGGGCCCACCTGGGACCCGGCGACGAACCGGCTCCTGTGGCTCGACATCCTGAACTCCCGGATCCACACCTACGACCCGGCCACCGGCCGGCGCACGCTGCGCCGCACCGACCAGCACGTGGGCGCGGTCAAGCCCCGCGCGGGCGGCGGCCTGGTCCTCAACCTGCGGGACGGGATCGGCCTGCTCGACCCGGACGGCACCTTCCGCTGGCTGCACCGCGAGCCCGTCCCCGGCCGCCGCGGCAACGACGCCGCCGTCGCCCCCGACGGCAGCCTGTGGGCGGGCACCATGCGCTACGACGAGGCGCGCGGCGGGGGCACGCTGTCCCGGATCACCGGCGACGGCACGGCCGAGACCGTCCTCGACGACGTGACGGTGAGCAACGGCACCGGCTGGAGCCCCGACGGCCGCCTGATGTACTACGTCGACACCCCGACCCGCCGCATCGACGTGTTCGACGTCGCGGGGGACGGCCGGGTCGCGAACCGCCGCCCCCTGGCCACCGTCGAGGACGGCGCGGGCTTCCCCGACGGCCTGTGCGTCGACGCCGAGGGCTGTGTGTGGGTGGCCCTGTGGGACGGCGGCGGGGTACGCCGCTACACCCCGTCCGGCGACCTGGACCGGGTGATCACCCTCCCCGTCCCCCGCGTCACGGCCTGCGCCTTCGGCGGCCCGGACCTCACCGACCTGTACCTCACCACGGCCCGCGTCGGCCTCCCGGCCCCGCACCCGCTGGCGGGCTCGCTGCTGGTGGTGCCGGGGGCCGGACGGGGGGTGGCGCAGCCCGCGTTCGCCGGATGAGCGGCGCGGGGTCGGTGCGGCGGGGCGCCGGGTGAGCGGCGCGGGCGGCGACCGCGCCCCCTCCGTGGCGCACGGCCGTGCCTCCGCCGTGGCGCACGGCCGTCCCGTCACCCGCCCGTGCGGTCGAGCCCGGTGAGCACCTCGCGTTCGCCGGGGGTCAGCGGCGGCCCGGGCAGGAGCGGGAGCGGGGGGCCGGCGAGGGCGGCCAGGAGTGCCGACGGGTGGAACATGCGGGTCGGCGGGGTGCGCATGCTGGTGACGTCCCAGAGCGCCGAGGCCGCCGCGAAGTTGCCGGTGGCCGCCCTCGTCATGCGCCGCGTGTACGCCGTCACCGCCCGGTCGGCGAGCCCCCGCCGTCCGCCGCCGCGCGTCTCGGGGTAGAGGGCGTCCTGCCCGACGGCCATCGCCCAGGCGGCGTCCACCGGGCGCGCCGCGCCCCGCAGCACCCTCCGGGCCAGGCCGGGCGCGTCGAGACCGCCGGCCCGCTCCAGCTCCCGGCCGAGTATCCGGGCGCCGAACGCGGCCACCGACATGCCCTGCCCGTAGGCCGGGTTGAAGGTGCCGAGCGCGTCGCCGAGGACCACGAGGCCCTCCGGCCAGTGGGGCGCCTTGTCCAGGTAGTGCCGCACATTGCTGGTGGACCGGCTCAGATGCACGTCGGTGAGCGGTTCGGCGCCGGAGATCAGCCGGCCGACGATCGGGTCCGGCAGGCCGAGCGTGTATCGCAGGAAGCCCTCGGGGTCGGCCGGCGGCTCACCGCCGCGCGTGCCGCCGCAGCTGACCAGCCAGCGGTCCCCCTCCACCGGCATGACCATGGCGCTCCGGCCCGGCCGGGAGACGTACGGATCGGCGTGCACGACGGTCAGCGGGAACCGTTCGGCCCCGGCCGGTACCCGGTACACGCGCGAGGCGTTGACCAGCCCCGAGTCCACGGTCCGCGTCCGGACGCCGGACACTCCGATCCCGTTCAGCCAGGTGACGACGCGCGTACCGCGTCCGCTCGCGTCGACGACCAGGTCGGCGTCGAGGTCCGTCTCCCCGTCCGGCCCCGAGATCCGCACCCCCCGGACCCGGCCCGCGGACCCCGTCAGGCCGGTCGCGGCCGCCCGCCGCACCTCGACCGCCGGGTGTTCGAGCACGGCGGCCCGTACCGTCCAGTCCACCAGCGCCCGGGTACAGGTGAGCATCATGGGACCTTCGCGCCGCCAGCGGCGCAACCAGCCCTCGGGAGTGCGGGCCAGCATGCCCGAGCTGAGGGACACCTCGTGCGCCCCGGCCGCGAGCAGCCGCTTGCGCAGGCTCACGCCGGGCACGATCTCCTCCATCGCGGTCAGCCCGCCGCTCATCAGCAGGTGCGCGTGCCGCCCCTGGGGCAGCCCCCGGCGCTGACGGGGCCCGTCGGGCAGCTCGTCGCGGTCCAGTACCACGACCTCCTCCACGCCCGCGTCGGCCAGTACGGCCGCGGTCAGCATCCCGGCCAGTCCGGCACCGACGACGACGGCTCTACGCGACATGGGGCTCCTCGGGTTCGGTCAGGGTTCCGGTCAGGGAGGACGGGCTCGTGCCGCCGGGCGCGGTGGCCCGGCCGGGCGGGTGGCGCAGTGCCTGGGACAGTTCCACCAGCCCGCTCGGGCCGGGCACCTCGGTGGCGTGCAGCCGGTAGGAACCGGTGGCGTCGGGTGCCTCCTCGTGGGCGGCGGCCCGGCGCGCCGCGTCCGCGAGCATCGCCGCCTCCGCCGCCAGCCGGGCCTCGTGCGCGGAGCGGCCCGCGCGCAGGGCGGCGTCCCGGGTCCGCTCACGGACCCGGTGGTCGAAGTACGGGGCCAGGGCGAGCAGGGCGTCGTGGATCGAGACCTCGCGCCACTGGAGCCGGGCCCGGGGGAGCTGCCACCAGGCGGCCGGTGGCTTGGGAGCGGTGGACACCGACTCCACCAGGGCCCACAGCGGCCCCAGCCGGCGGTAGTCGTCCAGCCCCCGCCGGTGCGCGAGCACGGACGGCAGCAGCCTGGGCAGCGCGAACCCCACGGAACACACCAGCGCGGCCAGCGACGCCATCGGCGGGGCCACGCTGGTGGACAGGAAGTCGAGGTCGTGCCCCGCCCACCGGGCCACCACGGCCGTGTACTTGGCGAGCTGGAAGCCCACCAGGTCCAGCAGCCCGCCCAGCACGATGAGCCGCAGCCCGACCCGCAGCAGACCGCCCACCTCACGGCTCCACTTGACGCACACGGCGCACATCACCAGCATCGCCGCGCTGTGCCCGAGCAGGTACAGCAGGATCATCTCCCGCATGAACGGGGTGCCTGCGTAGTACGTGTCGAGGTCGGTCAGCCGCTCGGTGTCCGCGTCGGCGAGCAGGAACAGCACGACGATGGCGGCCACCAGCAGACCGTAGGCGGCCATGCTGCGCAGCACCGCGCGCCGCACCACCGGCCGGGGCCCGCCCCGCCAGTTGATCAGCAGCACCAGCACCGCGCAGCTGTACGCGGAGAGCATGCCGTAGGTCAGCGGGGCGCCGAAGTTGGTGACGCCGGTGAGTTCGTTGACGGTGCCGAGGGTGGCCGGGGCGGCGCACACGAAGACCAGGGCACCGAGGACGATCGCCGCGCAGGTGGACAGGGTCAGCGGATTGCGGATGGCGGTGCGCGGGCGGCGGAACAGCAGCACGGACGTCATGCCGAACACCAGTGCCGCCAGGTAGACGACGAGACTCACGTCCGACCACTCCTCTCGTGCGGGCCTTCTCCGTCGCGGCCGTGCCGCTCGCCGTCGCGGCCGCCCGCGACGGCGGCCGAGACCCCGCGGCCCGTCATACGGTGCCCGCCGGGGCCCGGCCGCTCGGCACGGCGGGGGCGCCCGGTACCCGCACGGTGCCGGCGAGCACGTCGGCGATCCGCGCCAGCATGGCCGGGTCCGGTGACGCCGCGGGGGGCGGGACGGTGCCGGCGGCCGGCGGGGCCGCCCGTCCGGGTCCGGCCTCGTGCCGCAGCGCGTCGGTGATCACCGCGGCCCAGGCCGTGGCCCCGGCCAGTTCCGGGTCCCCCTTCGCCGCCAGCGCGTCGGCGCGGGTCCGGTCGTACAGGTCCCGGTCGCCGTACGCGTCCAGATGCCCGAGCGCGTTGTGGATGCTCGTCCGGCGCCACATCAGGAGGGTGGCGGGCGAGGCGAACCGGGGGCGCGGCAGGCGCAGCGCCCGGCGGACCAGCAGGTCGTCCAGGGCCCGCTCCAACGGCTCGAGCCGGACGTACGCGCGGGACGCGCGCCGCCACTCGCCCACCCACGACACCGCCAGCGGCACCAGCACCCCGACGACCACCAGCAGGGCGCCCAGGCCGGCCGCGGCCGGGGAGACGGTGGTGCCGAGCGCCGACCAGTCGTGCCCGGACCAGCGGGCACCCACCGCGACGAGCTTGACGACGCTGTAACCGGCGCCGCACAGCGAACCGGCCCCGAGCAGCAGCAGCCCGGCCCGCAGTCCGCCGCGCACCTGCCGGGCCCAGCGCAGCGCGGAGACGGTCGTGACGGACACCGCGGTCAGGTGCGCGACCAGGTACAGCACGATCATCTCGGCGATGAAGGGGGTCGTCGCGTAGTACGTGTCCAGGTCGGTGCGGCGCTCCACGGGCGCGTCGCCGAGGGCGAAGGCCACCCCGATGCCGAGGACCACGGCGGCGTAGGCGAGCGTCCACCGGCGGGCGGTGCTCCGCACCCGGGGGCCGCCGCGCCAGTGGACGACGAGGACCTGGGAGGCGGCGCAGTACCCGGTGATCGCCGCGTAGGTGAGCGGCGCCGCGAGGTTCGGCACGCCGCTCAGCCGGTTGACGGCTCCGACCGTCGGCGGCGCCCCGAGCAGGAAACAGAGCCCGGCCAGTCCCAGTACCGCGCAGATGGCCCGCAGATACGGATCGTGCCGGTGCCGCAGCAGGTCGGGGGCCTTCACCGCGAGACCGAGCCAGAGCGCCGCGCAACTCAGGTAGTTGATCACGCTGTTCATCCGGCCGTCCCGCGGTAGTTGAGCGCGGCGCCGATGCGTCCCGCGAGGCTCTGGGGACTGGCCGGGTCGCTGCCCTCCGCGGCGAACACCGAGTCGGTGGAGGCGTCCAGCCAGGGGCGCAGCCGGCTGCCCATCAGCATGCCGAAGCGGTCCGCCTCCTGCTCCTCGGCCAGGGAGAAGTCGGTGCGCGCGGCCACCGGCCGGGGCCGGGCACCGGTCCGCGTGCCGGCGTCCGCCCCCGCTCTTTCCGCCGCCTCGGCCTCGGCCCGACGGCGGCTCATGTGCCAGACCTCGTGGCAGAGGATCACGATCTGGTGCCAGACGGCCGCGCGTTCGTCCACCACCACGTCGTCGTGGCTCTCGCGCTCCAGCCACAGTCCGCTCGCGGTGTGCGGCGGGAACGCCGCCCGGTGCACGACCACCTGCCGGCCCCGCCACGCGCTGACGGAGGCGACGAGTGCGTCGAACAGCACTTCGGGATCGGCCGGCACGGCCACCCGGATGGGGTCGGTGAGGGCGTCAGCGAGACGCCGCATCTCCTTCCTGGTACGCACCGCTGTCTCCTCGTCCCCCCGGCAGTCCTCCGGTCACCCCAGCAATATGCCAAGACCCGGGCCCTGTGGGCCAGTTCCGCGGCAGGTCCGGGGCCGTCTCTCCGCTCTCCGGGAAACTCCTGCGCGCGATCCTGCCCAGGCCATTGACGTGAAAGCGCTTCCCACCTACGTTTCCCGTTCGAAGTTACGAGCGACATCCGATATATCGAACGCCATCGATCGTCAATCACGGATCACGGATCACGGATCACCGAGCACCGACCACCAACCATCGAACGGCGAACGACGACAGATGGGGCAGGGCATGGGACGACCTGGCCTGAATCGCAGGCACTTTCTGGCCGCGGCCGGCGGCCTGACGGTCGCGGGCAGCTTCGGCTTCGCGGGACTCGGCACCGGCGCCGACGCGCTCGCCTCCGGCGCGGACACCCGGGTGAGCTACTGGAACCTCTTCAGCGGCGGCGACGGCTACAACATGATCGCGATGCTGGACTCCTTCCGCAGGGACAACCCCGGCATCGACGTGGAGGACTCCACCCTCCAGTGGGGCAGCCCCTTCTACACCAAACTCGCCATGGCCGCGGCCGGCAACCGCGCCCCCGACCTCGGCGTCATGCACCTCGGCCGCGTCACCGGCTTCTCGCCCGGCCGCCTCCTCGACCCCTGGGACCCCGTTCTGCTCGCCAAGTACGGCGTGCGCGAGGAGGACTTCAACCCCGAGCTGTGGAAGCGCGCCGTCATCGACGGCAAGCTCTACGCCCTGCCGCTCGACATCCACGTCCAGCTCTGCTTCTACCGCAAGGACGTGCTGAAGAAGGCGGGGCTGCTCGGCGAAGACGGGCGGATCGTGCCGGTCACCTCCACGGAGGAGTGGTTCGACGTCCTCAAGGAGGCCAGGAAGGCCACTGCGAAGGGGCGGCAGACCATCGGCCTGTGGCACAACGACCAGAACTTCCAGTGGTGGTTCTTCGTCGCCTTCTACACCCAGCTCGGCGGCACCTGGTTCAACGACGCCAGGACCGACGTCACCTTCGACACCGACAAGGCCGTCCAGGTCCTGGAGTTCCTGCGCAAGCACGTCGCCGACGGCTACGCCGACCCCTCCTTCGGCGGCAACGCGGGCGCCGAACAGTTCGTCAACGGGGCCCCCTTCGCCTGGGAGGGCAACTGGTCCGTGCCGGTCTTCGACGCCGCGAAGCTCGACTACGGCGCCACCCCGCTGCCGCCCGTCTTCGGCAGGCGGGCCACCCACGCCGAATCCCACTCCTTCGTCCTGCCGCACCAGGCCGGCCGCGGCGGCGCCACCAACGAGGGCGCGCACCGGCTCGCCGCCTACGTCGTCCAGCACGCCCGGCAGTGGGCGGCCGGCGGCCACATCCCCGCCCACACGCCGACCCTGTCCACGGCCGCGTACCGGAAGCTGCGACCGCAGAACGAGTACGTCTCCGCCATGGACCACCAGGCCACCGAGCCCAAGGTGTGGTTCGCCGGCTCCACCGGCATCCTCGCCCAGCGCGTCGGCCCGGTCGTCGTCTCCTCGACGACGGGCTCCGCGAAGCCCGGGGCCGCCGCCCGCCGGATGAGGAGCACCCTCGCCGAACTGCTCGCCATGAAGAACCCGATGGACGGCCGCACCGCCGCGCAGGGAGGTGCCACCGCATGACCGCCACCAGCGCCGAGACGATCGTCCGCCCTTCGCGTGCGACGACCGCCGCCGACAGCGCCGGCGTCCGCCGCCGGCAGGGCTTCCAGCACGGCGGCTGGTTCGTCGCCCCGTTCCTCGCCCTCTTCGCCCTCTTCGTGGTCTGGCCGCTGCTGCGCGGCCTCTACCTCAGCTTCACCGACGCCAACATCTCCGGCGACAGCGCGCACTTCGTCGGCCTCGACAACTACCGCGAGGCCCTCAAGGACCCCCTGATGTGGGACGCGCTCGGCCACAGCGCGTACTTCACGCTGCTCGTCGTGCCCTGCATCACCGTCCTCGCCCTCCTCCTCGCGATGCTGGCCCACCACATCGAGCGCGGCAAGTGGCTGTGGCGGCTCTGCTTCTTCCTGCCGTTCCTGCTGCCGTCCACCGTCGCCGCCAACCTGTGGCAGTGGCTGTTCAACCCCGGCACCGGCATGATCAATCACGTCTTCGGCCTCGACACGCCCTGGCTGACCGACAAGTCGTACGCGATGCTCGCGGTCGTCATCACCACCCTGTGGTGGACCGTCGGCTTCAGCTTCCTGCTCTACCTCGCCGCGCTCCAGGGCATCCCCGCCCACCTCTACGAGGCCGCCAAGCTGGACGGCGCGAACGCCTGGCACCGCATCCTGCACATCACGCTGCCGATGCTGCGCAACATCACCGGCCTCGTCGTCGCCCTCCAGATCCTCGCCTCGCTCCAGGTCTTCGACCAGGCCGTCGTCATGCAGGACTTCGGACCCGGCCCGGAGAACTCGACGCGCACCTTCGTGCAGTACACGCTCGAACAGGGCTTCACCAGCTACCGCGTGGGCTACGCCTCCGCGATCTCCATCATCTTCTTCGTGCTCATCGCGGCCGTCGCCCTCGCCCGGATGTGGCTGCTGCGCAACCGTGAGGAGGGCGGCCGATGACCACCGCCGCACCACCGGTCCGCACCCGCCCCCGCCGGGGGTGGACCCCCGGCCAGATCGTGCTCACCCTGCTCGGCACCGCCGTCTCCGCCCTCTTCCTCGCCCCGCTCGCCTGGGCGCTGTTCACCTCGCTCAAGTCGGAGACCGAGGCGGTCGAGGTGCCCACGCACTGGCTGCCGCACGACTGGACCGGCCAGGCCTGGACGGCCCTCTTCGAGACCGGCAACATCACCAACTGGTTCGTCAACTCGCTGGTCGTGTCCGTGTGCGTGACCACGATCGTGCTGCTGGTCGCCGCGCTCGCCGGATACGGCTTCGCCCGCACCGAGTTCCGCGGCAAGGGCGTCCTGATGGGCGTGGTGATGGCCGGCCTCATGGTCTCGCCGGCCGTGCTCGGCGTCCCGCTGTTCACCACCGTCCAGCAGATGGGGATGGTCGACACCTACTGGGGCATGATCCTGCCGCAGTGCGCGCCCGCCGCTATGGTCTACATCCTCTACAAGTTCTTCCAGGGCATCCCCCGCGAGCTGGAGGAGGCCGCCTTCATCGACGGCGCCGGCCGCTGGCGCGTCTTCTTCACGATCATCGTGCCGCTCTCCCGCCCCTCGCTCGCGGCGGTCGGCATCTTCACCTTCATCAGCTCCTGGAACAACTTCCTGTGGCCCTACATGGTCACCAACAACCCCGACCTGATGACGATGCCCAACGGCATCGCGACCGTCATGAACTCCTACGGCATCCAGTGGGCCCAGCTCATGGCCGGCGGCCTGATGGCCGGCCTGCCGCTCATCGTCGTCTTCGTCTTCTTCCAGCGCCAGATCGTGGCGGGCGTCGCCCACACGGGCCTGGCCGGCCAGTAGAGAGCCCCCACGCAGAGAGCCCTCACGAGGACAAGTCACCCCCCGAAAGGAAAAGATGCGCCCCGCCCGCTTCACCCTCGACCCCGCCTTCACCGTCGGCGCCGTCAACCCCCGGCTCTTCGGCTCCTTCGTCGAACACCTCGGACGCTGCGTGTACACCGGCGTCTTCGAACCCGGCCACCCCGCCGCGGACGCCGAGGGCCTGCGCCAGGACGTGCTGGACCTCGTCCGCGAACTCGGCGTCACCGCCGTCCGCTACCCCGGCGGCAACTTCGTCTCCGGCTACAAGTGGGAGGACTCCGTCGGCCCGGTGGAGGACCGCCCGCGCCGCCTCGACCTGGCCTGGCGCTCCACCGAGACCAACCGCTTCGGCCTCTCGGAGTACATCGCCTTCCTCAAGAAGATCGGCCCCCGGGCCGAACCCATGATGGCCGTCAACCTCGGCACCCGGGGCGTCGCGGAGGCCCTCGAACTCCAGGAGTACGCCAACCACCCCTCCGGCACGGCCCTGTCCGACCTGCGCGCCGAGCACGGCGACAAGGACCCCTTCGGCATCCGCCTGTGGTGCCTGGGCAACGAGATGGACGGCCCCTGGCAGACCGGCCACAAGACCGCCCAGGAGTACGGCCGCGTCGCCGCCGAGACCGCCCGCGCCATGCGCCAGATCGACCCGGACGTCGAACTCGTCGCCTGCGGTTCGTCGAGCCAGGCGATGGAGACCTTCGGCGCCTGGGAGGCGACCGTCCTCCAGGAGACCTACGACCTGGTCGACCACATCTCCCTGCACGCCTACTACGAACCGCACGACGGGGACGTCGACTCCTTCCTCGCCTCCGCCGTGGACATGGAGTCGTTCATCGAGAACGTCGTCGCCACCTGCGACCACGTCGGCGCCCGCCTCAAGTCCAAGAAGAGGATCAACCTCTCCTTCGACGAGTGGAACGTCTGGTACATGAGCCGGACCGAGGCCCAGGTGAGCGTCCTGGACTGGCCCGAGGCGCCCCGCATCCTCGAGGACAACTACAGCGTCCTGGACGCGGTCGTCTTCGGCTCGCTCCTGATCGCCCTGCTGCGGCACGCCGACCGCGTCACCGTGGCCTGCCTCGCCCAGCTCGTCAACGTCATCGCCCCGATCATGACCGAGCCGGGCGGCCCGGCCTGGCGCCAGACCACCTTCTTCCCCTTCTCCCAGGCCTCCAGGTACGGCCGCGGCGAGGTCCTCGACGTCCGCGTGGACTCACCGACGTACGACACCGCGAAGTACGGCGAGGCCGACCTCCTGCACGCCACCGCCGTGCGCGCCGAGGACGGCTCGGTCGCCGTCTTCGCCGTCAACCGCTCCCGCACCGAGGCCCTCCCGCTGGAGGTCGCCCTCGGCGGCCTGCACCTGACGGAGGTCGTCGAGCACAGCGCCCTCGCGGACGCCGACCCCGACGCCCGCAACACCCTCGCCGACCCCGAGCGCGTCGCCCCGCACCCGGTGGACGGCACGACCCTGACCGACGGCAGGCTCACCGCCGCCCTGGAACCGCTGTCCTGGAACGTGATCCGGCTGCGCTGAACCCCGCGCAGCCGGTCAGCCGCGGCGCCGGCCGGGGGAGGGGACGGGCTTCACCGGCACTCCACCGGCCGCGCTGCCCAGCAGCTCCAGGCGCACCGGGCCGGGTCCGGGCGCCGTGTCGCCGTCGGACAGGACCGCGAGGGCCAGGGTGTTGGCGGCGGCGCGGGTGCGCAGGATGCCGTTCGGGAGGACGAAGGTGTGGGGGGCGCCCTCGGCGCCGCCCACGTTCGCGCCCATGTTCCAGCCGTTCAGAAAGACCTGGACGCGCACGTTCCGGTCCGGCGGGCCGTCCAGGACGAGGCCCACGGAGGCGTCGGTCTCCGGCGGGACGTCCAGCCGGAACGTGGTCCGGTACCAGGTCACGCCCTGGCGCGGTTCCTCGTCCCGGGCGGCCGCCGGGGAGCCCGGCTGCCAGGCGCCGTCGTCGTACCCGGGCAGGTGCCAGCCGTGGCGCTCCCCGTACAGCCCGCCGTGGTTGAGCGGCCCGCGCACCGGGTCGGGGGCGGCCGCGCCCATGATCCGCCAGCGCACCTCGGGAGAGGCGCCCTCGAAGCGGGCCGAGGTCAGGCCGCGGGCCGCCCGGTAGGCGTCCTGGCCGTGCTGCGTGCGTCGGACCAGGACGGAGAGAACGGCGGGTTCACCGTCCTCGCCCCGCCGCGTGCGCAGAGCCCGCGGCAGCTCGAGGTCCGCCGTGGCCGTCCAGGTGCCCTTCCCGTCGCCCGCCCCGCCCGGCCGGTGGGTGCCCAGCGGCTCCCCGTCCAGCCAGGCCATCAGCAGGCCGTCGGCGCCCGTGCTGTACGCGAGGGACACCGACTCCAGGCCGGAGGCGCCGGTGAGGCGGGCGCGGTACCAGACGTCGCCGTAGTGGAAGCCGTAGTCGTCGGCGAAAAGCACCGGCTGCCCGTCGGGGACCGGGGTCGTGCTGTGCGACGTGCGCCGGTCGGCGACCGGCCAGCCCTCGTCGCCGTAGTCGGGCTCGCACTCGAAGTTCTCCGTGCGCCGCCGCCAGCCGTCGAGCGCGGGCAGGACCGGGTCGGGCACGCCCGGCAGCGGCCACACGGTCATCAGGCTCAGGGCGCGGCCCAGCCCGGACTGCACCCGCTCGCCGTTCCAGGTGACGTCGGTGATGCCGGGCGGTGCCCACACCTCCAGCTCGCGCTCGTCGACCGTGTCGCCGGTGAGCCGGATCACGGGACCGTCCAGGGCGGCCTCGCGCAGCAGCTCGGGGCCGCGCACCAGGATCCGGCCCGAGGGGGTCTCGTACGGCCACAGCCGCAGCGAGGCGGCGTCGTCGGCGACGAGGAGGAGCAGCGTGCGGTCGGTTTCGCCGCTGCGCACCCGCAGCCGGGTCAGCCGGTCCTCCTTCAGCGGCACCATCACGTGCAGCTTGCCGTGGTCGAAGGTCCAGGCGGCCTCCTCGTCCAGCCGGGTCGGCCACGGCTCGTCCGGACAGTCCAGGACCAGGTGCGCCATCTCGCCGGCCCGCCCCACGAACGCGGCGATGTCCAGCTTCCCGACGCTCAGCGCCAGCATCGGCTGCACGGTGGCGTACGCGAGCTTGCGACCCGCGCCCAGGTGGAGCCCGGTCGCCAGCAGCTTCGCGTCCCGGGCGGGGACGGTGACCTCCACCTCGGTCCCGCCCATCGGCACCGTCGAGGTGACGTCGGCGGCGGAGTCGTTGCGCAGGACGTACGCCTGGGCGCCGGTGTCCGGGTTGGCCATGCGCCGCACCCGGACTCGGGCGTCCGCGGCCCGGATCGCCGGCGCCTCGGTCATCCGCGTGAAGTCCGGGACGTGGCGCAGCAGGTGGCCGAGCTGGTGGAGCGGCGCGAGCTTGGCCGTCGGCCGGCGTGCCTCGTCGATCGCCGCGGCCGGGTCGTAGGTCGGTGCGGGCGCCGACGGCGCGGGCAGCCACCCCCACGAGGTGCCGCCGAACGCCATGTGGACGTTGTGCAGCGTGCTCCCGTGGGCCAGGCGGGCGAAGTGGAGCCGTCGGGCCTCGGCGGCGTCCCGGGTCCGTTCCGGCTCCTCCCAGGCGAGCGGGGAGTCGGCGTGCAGCACGGGCACCTCGACGCCGTCGGCGCGCAGCCGCTCGCGCAGGTGGTCCAGGTCGGCGCGTTCGGGGGTGTCGGCCCGGTAGAGCAGCACGGTGCCGGTGCCCCGGGTGAACTGGTGGCGGGCGACGATCGCGTTGACCCGGCTCAGCCACTCGTCGGCGTGACGCAGATACGCGGGGTCGGTGGTCCCGGCCCGCGCCCCGACGGTCGTCAGCCAGCCGGGCAGGCCCCCGGCGTCCACGTCCGCGCCGATGCGGGGGCCGGCGTGCAGCACGACGTACAGGTTGCACTCGGCGGCCGTGCGCAGGAACAGGTCGAGGTCGCGGACGCCGGTGAAGTCGTACGTGCCGGGGGCGGGGGAGTGCTGGTTCCAGGCGAGGCGGACGCTGACCGCGTTGTGGCCGTACGCCCGCATCTTCTGGAGCACGTCCCGCCACAGGGACGGGCTCGGCAGCCGGAACGGATGCAGCTCGCCGGACCACAGCGCCAGCCGCCGGCCGTCCACCAGCAGGGAGTACCGGTCCAGGGCGACCCGGTGGTGCCGGCCGTCGGGCGCGGGCGGGCCGGGCGGCGGCCCGGTGGGCACGGGACCGGGGCCGCCCGGGCGGGGCAGCGCCGCGCTGCTCACACTGCCGCCGAGCGCGAGCCCG
Organism: Streptomyces coelicoflavus; assembly: GCF_003112555.1. GTDB lineage: Bacteria > Actinomycetota > Actinomycetes > Streptomycetales > Streptomycetaceae > Streptomyces > Streptomyces coelicoflavus. Next base: position 651,359 of record NZ_BEWB01000002.1, read on the forward strand.
AGGACGGTGCTGCCCGCGAGGGCGCTGAACGCTCGTCTGCCGAGCCGGTGGGGCCTGCTGAGCTCCAAGGGAGCCTCTCCTGTTGCGCGCGTACCTCTTGGTCCCGTCGTGCCCGGGACCGCCTGTGCCGGGCCATTGTCCCAGCGGACGCCCCGTGGTCCGGTACGAGGACCGCGGCGCGTGCGGACCGCACACACTTTCTGGGGGTGGGGCGCCGCCCGCCGCCGCCCGCCGCCGTGCGCGCGGGGCGCCCCGCGCGCACGTGCTGGGAACAGGCCGGTGTGAATGGCCGGGAGAGCGTCTGTCCGCGCCCGGCGGGGCTTCCTACGATGCGACCGTGAATGTCATGTGCACACCATGTGTAGATGGCGGACGCATTCAACGACATCCACCCCCCACCGTCGAACGGGATGGGAGACCCATGGCCACCGGCCTGCTCCTGAGCGGCACGATCGCCGCGCTCCTCACCTCCGTGCTGCCCGCGCAGCACCAGCCCTCCGGCGGGTTCGAGGACCCGCCGCCGGACAAGATCGTCATCAAGGTCGCCACGGTGAACGGCTCCGGCTGTCCGCAGGGCACGGCGGCGGTCGCCGTCTCCCAGGACAACACCGCCTTCACCGTCACCTACAGCGACTACCTCGCCCAGGCGGGCGGCGGCTCCGCGCCCACCGACTTCCGCAAGAACTGCCAGCTCAACCTGCTCGTGCACGTCCCGCAGGGGTTCACCTACGCCGTCGCCAGCGCGGACTACCGCGGCTTCGCCGCCCTCCAGCCCGGCGCCAAGGGCACCCAGCGGGCCTCGTACTACTTCCAGGGCTCCCCGAACACGGAGTACCGCAGCCACCCCTTCGACGGCCCGTACGACGACAACTGGCAGGCCACCGACAGCACCGACTGGGCGCAGCTGGTGTGGGCGCCCTGCGGGGTCCAGCGCAACTTCAACATCAACACCGAGCTGAGGGTCAGCACCGGCACGTCCGACCCCGACCGGGTGAGCTTCATGACCATGGACTCGACGGACGGCGACATCAGCACCGTGTACCACCTGGCGTGGAAGGAGTGCCCGGAGTCCTGACCGGACCGCCGCGGGCCCCCTCGGGCTCACCTCGCGGCGGGCGTGCCGTCCGGCCGGCACAGCAGCGGCTTGTCCAGCTCGGCGCAGGGGCGGTGGCCCCTGGAGCGGACGATGTCCTTGCCGACCTCGTTGGCGAGGTAGCGCAGGAAGCCCGCCGCGATCGAGTCGGCCGGCGGTTCGCCGTAGGTGTAGGCGATCTCCGTCTGCCAGTACGGGTACGCCCCCTGGTCGGCGCCCTCCAGGGTGGCCGGGTAGCCGTCGATGCGGATCTGCCGGACGTCGTCGTGCGTGGCGGCGGCGCCGACCTCGCTGTGCCCCAGGGCGCCCGGGGTGGAGGCCACCGTGTCCAGCAGTGTCCCGGTGCCTCCCACCTCGCAGCGGCCCGGCCGGTCCCGGTCGAGCCCGGCGCAGTCCGCGGCGGTGACCGCGGGGAGGGGACGACCGCCGAGGACCTGCTGTTCGAGTGTGGTCCGGGTGCCCGAGCCGGGGTTGCGGCTGATCAGGTGGACGGGCACGTCGTTGCCCCTGACCTGGCTCCAGTTGGTGATCCGCCCGGCGTACACGTCCCGCACCTGCTTCAGGGACAGGTCCTCGACTCCCGCGTCCTTGTGCACGACCAGGGTGAACAGGGACAGCGCGACGGGCCTCGGCAGCAGGCGCGGGCGGCCCTCGGACTTCGGCCCGTCGCTGAACGCCAGCCGGTCGCCCAGGCCCCGGCCGTCCGGGAGCCGTGCGTCCTCCCCGGCGGCGGCGAGGGTGTCGAGCCCGTCGACGCTGCCCTTGAAGGAGGTGGCGGTCAGCGGGATGTGCGCGTCCGGGCAGGTCCGCTCGTACTGCCGCGCGGCCTCCCGCAGCACCGGCGCGAAGGCCGTGGAACCCGACAGGTGCAGGGTCCCGGCGGCGCAGTCCAGCGGCGCGGCGACGGCGTCGTCGTCCCCGGCCAGGGTGAACGCGGACTGGGTGGCGCTCACCAGGATGAGCGACGCGAGCAGCCAGCGGACCTGCCGCGAGGCGAAGGGGTAGTACGCGGTCTTCTTGATGTTCCCGCCGCGCACCCCGCCGACGATCCCCGCGGTGACCTCCGGCTCGGGGAACTCCGGCTCGGTGAAGCCCTCCTCACGGTCCAGGACCGCGAGGACCTTGTAGTGGGTCCTGCGGTTGAGGATCACCTTGGGCAGCTTGACCTCCCTGCCCGTGGTCTCGAAGCCCTCGGCCCCCGGCACGAAGAAGGTGGGCGGGACCTGCGGGCTGCGCTCGGTGACGGTCATGCCGACCACCCGGCGGCCGGGGAAGGCGATGCGTATGCCCACGGGGTCGCTGGCGGGGGCGACGTAGTCGGCGGCGACCACGGGGCTCCAGCCGGCGTTCTCGATCCGCAGCAGGACCACCGAGGGGTCGCGCAGGTTGGTGCCGTCCCACTGCATGCGCTGCAGTACCGTCGTGGCGGGCCCCGAGGCGGCCGAGTCCCGGATGGTGGTGTCCAGCTGGACGCGGTAGCCGAGTCGTTTGCGGCCCGCCAGCACGAACTCCCACAGCGCGGCAGCGACGGGCACGGCCAGACCCAGGACGGCGGCCACGGAACCCCAGGACACACTCACGTCCGGCTCCCCCTCAGGACGGTGACACGGGAGGCCATGGTGGCGGGGGAGGGGCGGGCCGGGGCGCGGAACCGGTGACTCCCCGGTTCGAATTCACGCGCGGGTCACCTTCGACACCCGGTGTTTTCCGGACATCGACCGCGGCTGTCGCCCGGGGCATTGACGCGCAAGCGCTTCGATTCTAGGTTCCGTCACTGCGCAGCGTCCGACAACACGACCAGTGTTCGAGATACAGAACGCGAGAAGTGGAACAGGAGCCCCCCATGCGTCGCAGACGAGCCGCACTCCTCGCTCTCCCCACCGCCGCCCTGCTCGCCCTCGTCCCCTCCACGGCGTCGGCCTACCCCAACCCCGGCCGGGTCACCGGCTCCGTCGTCACGCACGACCCGACGATGATCCGCACCGCTTCCGGGCAGTACCGGCTCTACGCCACCGGCGGCGGCATCAGCAGCAAGTCGTCCTCCGACCGCACCGCCTTCGCCGCGGGCGCCGACGCCTTCGGCACCCGGCCCGGCTGGTGGTCGCGGTACTCGTCCGTACCGGAGGCCTGGGCGCCCGACATCTCGTACCACGGCGGCAAGTACCTGATGTACTACTCCGTCTCGTCCTTCGGCTCCAACACCTCCGCCATCGGACTCGCGGGCTCCACCACCGGGGCGCCGGGCAGTTGGAGCGACTACGGCATCGTCTACACCTCGAACTCCGCCAGCGACTACAACGCCATCGACCCGAACCTCTTCGTCGACGACGACGGGAAGTGGTGGCTCTCCTTCGGCAGTTGGTGGACCGGCATCAAGATGATCCGCATCGACCCGGCCACCGGCAAGCAGCACGCCTCCGACACCGCCCGCCGCTCCCTGGCCTCCCGCCCGACCGGCACCAAGGCCGTCGAGGCGCCGTACGTGGTCAAGCGGAACGGGTACTACTACCTCTTCGCCTCGTACGACACCTGCTGCGCCGGCACCAGCTCCACCTACAAGGTCAAGGTCGGCCGGGCGACCAGCGTCACCGGGCCCTACCTGGACCGCAACGGCGTCTCGATGATGAACAACGGCGGAGCGCCGGTCCTGGAGTCGCACGGCAGCGTCATCGGCCCCGGCGGACAGTCGATCATGAACGACGTGGACGGCGACCTGATCGTCTACCACTACTACGACGGCAACGACAACGGCACGCCCAAGCTCGGCATCAACCTGCTGGACTGGAGCAGCGGCTGGCCCGTGGCCTACTGACCCGGACGCATGCGCCGGCCCCGGGCATCACTCCGGGTCGCCGTGCCCGCGCAGGTGGAGCGAGCGCAGCGCCACCTCGATGGCGAAGCGGTGGTCGGGGTCGGCGAGGCGGTCGCCCAGGTGGGTGTCCAGCGTCCGCAGCCGGTAGCGGACGGTCTGCGCGTGCACGCCCAGCACCTCGCCGACCTGCTCCGCGGGCGCCCGGGTGGACACGTGGACGCGGAGGGTCTCGACGAGCCGGTCGCGGCGCCTGGCCGGCAGGTCGTCGAGCGGGGCCAGCTCGCGCGCCGCGATGCGGTCGACGAGGGCGGGGTCGGACAGCAGCCACAGGGTCGTCAGGTGATCCTCGCAGCGGACCAGCGGAGCCTCGGGTATGACATCGTCGTCAACGAGCTGGAGCACGCGGCGGGCCCAGCGGACGGAGTCGGCGGCCTGGGTGATCGGCACGGTCAGGCCCACCGCGGCGCGGGTGCCGGCCAGGGCGGCGGCGATCATGTCGAGGCGGGCGGGGGTGGCGTCCCCGGGCACGAGCAGGTGCGGCTGGGGTATGTCCAGGTCGGCGAGGACGTCCCGGTCCAGGCCCGCCTGGATGTGCTCCGGCGCCGGGGACCGCAGGGCGACGAGGAAGCACGAGCGGGGCAGCTCCCAGGCGGCGGCCTTGCACAGTTCGGACACGGCCGTGCGGGGCAGCGGCGCGGCGGCCAGCAGGAAGTGCAGCAACTGTCTTCGTAACGCGGACTCCTCGGAGGCGGCCCGCTCCCGCACCTCCGCGTATCCCTCGCGGGTGATCGACTCCAGCTCCTCGACGTAGGCGAACAGGGCGTCGGCGAAGGCGAGGATCAGCGAGGGGGAGAGGCTGTACTGGCGGCCGAGGGTCTTGGCCCGGCGCAGCGCGATACGGGCGCCGAGCCGGTAGGCGCCCTGGAGGACCTCCAGGTCGCGGCCCTCGTAGGCCTCCACCCGGCCGAATCTGCGCAGCAGTTCGTCCCGCAGCTCCGAGCTGCTCGAGGGGTCGGCCACCCGGTCCACGAAGGCGGTCAGCGCCTGCTCGACGCCCTGGCGGATCGCGTCCCCGTCCGGGCCGTTGAGCAGCCTGCCGTAGACCGGGTAGCTGCGGGTGACCTCGCTGCGTATCTCGTTCAGCAGCCCCGGGAGCAGGGGCCGCATGAAGGCCGCGAACTTCTTGGGGAGAGGATCGAGCGGTTCACCGAGCACCGAGGGACGCGCGATTGAGGGCATGAGTGATCCCTTGCCGTCGACATGTCCGGTGGGGCGGACCGGCCGGGCCCCGCCCTCGGCGGGCGGTGCCTGGACCGGTCTCCCGGGCGTTCACCGGTCTGGCAAAGCTGAAGGTAAATCAACTTTGTTGTGTTGTACATCTCTTGGGGAGGAATCGTGTCCCGGTTGTGTGTGCCTTTGGCTGTTACTCGACGGCGGAGTGCCAGTTCTCGGCCAGGACCTTGCCGGCGTCGGGGACGACGGTCCCGGGCGCGTTGAGTCCGGTGAGGTGGGTCTGGGTGTCGTTGAGGGTGACGCTGTTGTTCCCGGCGGCGGAGGGCAGCCCGGTCTTCGCGTTCACCGCGGCGTTGATCAGGCCGACGTTCAGGCCGCAGCCGGTGGCGCCGGGCACCGCGAAGGTGCTGTCGTTCTGCGTGGCGCCGGTGAGGTTGATCCGGCTCATCTCGCCGGCCGGGTCCACGGTGCCGTCGCCCTGGAAGAAGGTCATGCCGAACTCGGGGTAGTTCCGGTTCTCCGGGCGCAGCACGATCGGGTCGGCGGCCGTCCCGATGTAGCAGTTGTCGCCCAGGAGCGGGTTCTCCAGGTGGATGCGGACCGGCAGGGCGACGATGGGCAGGTCGGTGAGGGCGCCCGCGGTCTGGTCGAAGGCGTAGGGCGCGCCGACCGACTCCATGGTCGCGGTGATCTTGTTGAGGCTCGAGTTCTCCAGCGACTCGCAGATGCCCGTGATGACGAAGATGTCGCTCGGGCACATGAGGCCGAGCAGTCCGCCGGGCACGGTGGCGGGCTCGGCGACCAGCGCGCCGGAGGCGGGGGCGACCACCGTGCTGGTGCCGTCCGCGTTCTGGACGACGCCCATCTGGAGGTTGGTTCTGCCGGTCGTCACGGTGGTGTCGCCCAGCTTGATGGTGCCGCTCGCCGAGCTGGACACCACGCACTGCGGGGTCCGGTCGAAGCCGTCGGCGTTCAGCATCGCGGGGGCGTCCACGGGACAGCGGGTGAAGGGGGCCCACTCGCCGTTCAGCGCGGGGCCGGCGGCGGTCGCCGTGCCCAGCGAGGCGAAGGCGCCGAGCGCGGTCAGCGCGGACACGGTGGCGAGCCGGGTGCGGGTGGAGATCGGACGCATGGTGGTGGCCTTCCGGGGAGTCGGGGGCAGGGCGGGTCAGTGCTCGGCGACGGGGATCTCGTAGGGCTGGAGGTCCTCGGTGCACTGGCCTTCGTTGGCTGGGCTCGGGAACACGGGGGCGGCGATCGCGCACGTCTGGCCCTGAACCTGCTTGATGAGGTTGCCGGGACCGGAGACGGAGGCGGTGAGCAGACGGTCGAGGTCCTCGCCGTCGGTGCCGCAGCCGGTGAAGGCGGGGATGGTCGCCTCGCCGGACAGCACGCCGCCGCTGAGGAGCAGATATCCGGTGGCCGGCTGGCCGATGAGCAGCTCGCCCCGGCCGTACAGCACCAGGTGGTCACCGGGGAAGTTCGCGGGGTCCGGGTCCTCGGAGGTGAGGGACGTCTCGGTCCGGCACTCGGAACCGACGTCCAGGGGTGTCCCGTTGACCTCCAGGTCCAGCACGTGCAGGACCAGCGGGGCCCGGACATAGGTGTCCGTGGTCGTGGAGAAGTCGGTCATGCTCATCTTCATGCGGGAGTCGATCCGCATCGTGTCCGTCTGCTCCAGCACCATGGTGGCCTTCACCGGGGCGAAGTCGAAGGACAGGAAGGTCGCTTCGAAGGGCGGCGTCTGCCTGCGCTCCTGGTAGTGGAAGTTCGCGTACGACACGGTGTCGAAGATCAGGTAGTCCGGGTCGGGGGGCCCCGGCACGGGAATGCCCTGCTCGATCAGCACGCAGGACGGCGGGAGGTACGCGGCGCCCTTCATCTTCTTCACGTTGGCGTAGCCGGTGACGTACGCGTTGAGCGACACGTCCGTGGGCGGGTGCTGCTCGTCGTAGCGGCACGGCGGGACCTCGTCGCGGTCCGCGGCGGTGCCGGGGGTGTTCTCCAGCACCTTCGGCGACCGCTCCGACTGCCGTTCCGCCTCCCGGTCGCCCGGCGCGTCCGACTGTCCGTCGTCCGGCGCCCCGGAGGTTCCGGCCGGTCCCGACGGGGACGGCGAGGACGGCGAGCCGCTCGGTGCCGCGGTGCCCGTGCCGACGGGCACGGTGGCCAGCAGGCCCTGGCCGGGCGCGTCCTCGGCGAGGGCGCAGTCGACGGTCAGCGAGCCGGGGCCGGCGGTGGCCGCGTCGGTGGCGGTCCCGTCCGCCGACTCGAGCGCCAGGTCGATCGCGAGGGCGCCCGCGGAGAACGTCAGGTCGCCGTCGCCGCGGCCGGCCACCGAGGGGACGTCTCCCTTCGTCACCAGCGTCAGCGGCCCCGACTCGGGCAGCGCGACCGGCTCGGCGCTTCCCCGCCAGGTCGCCGTGGCCGTGGCCGCGTTCTGGGCGACGCCGACTCCGAGCCGGGTGGCCGCCCGTACCCCGGCCGCGTCGCGTGCGGCCAGGTCGGCGACCGCCTGGTCCGGGAGCTCCACGGTGGTGGTGACGCCGGACGGCGTGAACGGCTCACCCGCCGAGGCCCGTTCCGGGAACTCGGCCGAGACCCGCACCGTCGCGGGCAGCGGCCCCGAGGGGAGGGTGCAGACGTAGGGGAGTTCGGCCTCGACCTGCTGGGTGCCCGAGGCCGAGGCGGTCGTCGGGACCAGGGCGGCGAGCACCACGAAGGCGGCGATCGACGTGGTCCGGGCGCGGGCCCGGGCGCGGGTCCGCGACGGGCGCGGGGCGGCGGCTGGCTTGGCTTTCATGCGACTCCGCTCGGACGGCTCGGACGGGTGGCCGGTCTTCTCCGGGCCCGGTGTACGGCCCGCGAACGCCCGACCGGGGTACCGGCCGGGCGGACGTGGCTGACCGGCGGCCTACGGGTTGGAGCCGACGATGGTCGGGATGACGCTGGAGCCCGCGACCTTGACGGCGTAGTTGCCCTTGAACGTGGGCTTGGTGGCGGTCGTGACGATCGCACCGCAGTTGACGGGGTTGGTGACCACCAGTTCACCGGCGGTGCTGTTGATCGCCAGGATGCCGGTGGAGTTGGTGTAGGTGCCCGAGGCCTTGCCCGTCACGGTGAACTTGCAGGCGCCGGCGGTCACGTTGGCCTTGACGTTGCCGACGTAGCCCTTGGTGACGCCGGTGGAGGCGGTGTAGTCCACCCCGACGACGTCCCACGGGGTGACCGACGTGGTGGTGACGTTGCCCAGGACACTGGTGCACGGCGAGCCGGACGCACCGAAGTTCATGGTGGTGATGTCGGCGACGTCACCGGGGTTGCCGGTGGCGCTCGCCATCGAACCGGCCGCGTTCGAGACCGTGCACGTCATGGGGATGGTGGCGGTCAGCACGATGTTGCCGACGTTCGTCGCCTGGAAGTTGGCCGGCGAGGGGTTGACGGTCCACACCGTGGAGGGCGCCGCCATGGACGGGGCGGCGGCGAGGCCCAGCGCTGACGCGGCCGCACACACCACGAGGGCCGACCTTCTCATGCTCTTCTTCATGGCTCGGACTCTCCTTGAGGGTTGAGCTGCATTGGGCCGTGACGTTACTCGCGGGAAACATAGCCGAACAATGCGGCCGTCCATGATTCTTTGAAAAGTGGAACAAGCTGTTTCCGGGGTGAGTGAATCGCGATTCTCCTTAGTCACCGGCTGCCAAGGACGAGACGCGGGGGCGACGTTGATCCACTTGCCCGGCGGTCGTCCCTGGCCGGGTCGAAATGCTCACCGGATGACAAGGTGTCGAAGGGTTTCTGTGCTTTCCCTGACAGGTTCCGGATGGCCGAAGTCGGTATCCCGGAAAACTCCGATTCCGGTGTTGCCCGCCGAGGTTACTCGGCCGTAACGTGCCGGTGCGGTGCTCGGTTCCAGGTCGGTGGCCCCCGTCGGCCGGAGCCATGGCGGACGCGTTCCGGCCCACCTCCTGTGCGGCCGGGGTGTCCGCCGGCGGGGTCCCGCGGGCTTCACACCCCCCGGAACCGCGAGACCCTGCCCTGTCTCCCCGGAGACAAGTACGGCGCGGGCATGTTGTCTGCGCGGTGACAAGTTCCGCCGGGGTGCCGGAGATCGGTGCCGCACCCGTTGTCAGTGCGCTCCGGGCCGACTTAACGTGCGGGCCCGCGGCGCGAATCCGATGGACGTCCGCTGGAGGTGATATGGGAATCGAAGTAGTGGTCGAGGGCCTGACCAAGTCCTTCGGTAAGCAGAGCATCTGGCGGGACGTGTCGCTCACTCTTCCGGCCGGCGAGGTCAGCGTGATGCTGGGCCCGTCCGGAACCGGTAAGACCGTTTTCCTGAAGTCGCTCATAGGGCTGCTCAAGCCCGAGCAGGGCCGTGTCCTCATCAATGGGGTGGACATGGTGAACAGTCCGGAAAGGGACATCTACGAGACCCGGAAACTGTTCGGGCTCATGTTCCAGGACGGCGCGCTTTTCGGGTCCATGTCCCTTTTCGACAACATCGCCTTCCCGCTGCGCGAACACACCCGCAAGAAGGAGTCCGAGATCCGCCGCATCGTCATGGAGCGGATCGAGGTCGTCGGGCTGCTGGGCGCGGAGGGGAAGCTTCCGGGGGAGATCAGCGGCGGCATGCGCAAGCGGGCGGGACTGGCCCGCGCGCTCGTCCTCGATCCGCAGATCATCCTGTGCGACGAACCCGACTCCGGGCTCGACCCGGTCCGCACCGCCTACATCTCCCAGTTGCTGATCGACCTGAACGCGCAGCTCGACGCGACGATGCTGATCGTCACCCACAACCTCGACATCGCCGCGACCGTGCCCGACAACATGGGGATGCTCTTCCTGCGCGAACTGGTCACCTTCGGCCCGCGCGAGGTGCTGCTCACCAGCGACGAGCCGGTCGTGTCCCAGTTCCTGGGCGGCCGGCGCGAGGGACCCATCGGGATGTCCGAGGAGAAGGACGCGGCCACCCTCGCCGCCGAGGCGGACGCCGCCTCCGCCTCCGTCCCCGCCGCGCCCCGGGTGATCGTCCCGCAGCTGGAGCCGTCGCCCGGCCTGCCGCCGCGGCAGGCCGTGGCCCGCCGGCGCAAGCGTGTCATGGGCATGATCGACACGCTGCCGCCCGCCGCACGGTCCGCCATCCGGGACACCTATGCGAAGAGTGCCGAGGCGGCCACCCTGCCGATGCCCGCCGCCGGGAGCGGCGCGTGATCACCGGCGCGCTGCGGCAGACCGGACGGCTCTTCGCGCTCGCCGCCGAAGTCGTCCGGGCCGTCTTCCGAAGACCCTTCCAGTTCCGGGAGTTCGTCGAGCAGTTCTGGTTCGTCGCCAGCGTCACCATCCTGCCCGCCGCCCTGGTCTCGATCCCCTTCGGCGCCGTCATCGCCCTCCAGGTCGGCTCCCTGACCGAGCAGCTCGGCGCCCAGTCGTTCACCGGCGGCGCCAGCGTCCTCGCCGTCGTCCAGCAGGCCAGCCCGCTCATCGTCGCGCTGCTCATCGCCGGCGCCGGCGGCTCGGCCATCTGCGCCGACCTCGGCTCCCGCAAGATCCGCGAGGAACTCGACGCCATGGAGGTCATGGGCGTCTCGCCCGTGCAGCGCCTGGTCGTGCCCCGGGTACTGGCCGCCATGGGCGTCGCGGTCCTGCTCAACGGCCTGGTCTCCGTCGTCGGCATCCTCGGCGGCTACTTCTTCAACGTCATCATGCAGGGCGGCACCCCCGGCGCCTACCTCTCCAGCTTCTCCGCCCTCGCCCAGCTGCCCGACCTCTACGTCAGCGAACTCAAGGCGCTGATCTTCGGGTTCATCGCCGGCATCGTCGCCGCCTACCGCGGCCTCAACCCGCGCGGCGGCCCCAAGGGCGTCGGCGACGCCGTCAACCAGTCCGTCGTCATCACCTTCCTGCTGCTCTTCTTCGTCAACATGGTGATGACGGCCATCTACCTCCAGATCGTCCCGCCGAAGGGAGGCTGAGGTCCGATGGCCTCCCCGCTCGTCTGGCTCGACCGCTCCGGCGACCAGCTCCTCTTCTACGTCCGGGCCCTGCTGTGGATCCCGCGGACCCTGCGCCGCTACCTCAAGGAGGTGCAGCGCCTGCTGGCCGAGGTGGCCTTCGGCTCCGGCGGCCTCGGCGTCATCGGAGGCACCATCGGCGTGATGATCGCGATGACGCTCTTCACCGGGACCGTCGTCGGAATCCAGGGCTACGCGGCCCTCGACCAGATCGGCACCGCCGCGTTCACCGGATTCGTCTCCGCCTACTTCAACACCCGCGAGATCGCCCCGCTCGTCGCCGGACTCGCCCTGTCCGCGACCGTCGGGGCGGGCTTCACCGCCCAGCTCGGCGCCATGCGCATCAACGAGGAGGTCGACGCCCTCGAGGGCATGGGCATCCGCTCCATGCCGTACCTCGTCACCACCCGCATCATCGCCGGCGTCGTCGCCATCATCCCGCTCTACGCGATCGGGCTGCTGTCCTCCTTCCTCGCCTCCCGCTACGTGACCGTCCTGTTCAACGGGCAGTCCCGGGGGACCTACGACCACTACTTCAACCTGTTCCTGTCCCCGACGGACGTCCTGCTGTCCGTCCTGAAAGTGCTGATCTTCAGCGTCATGGTGATCGTCGCCCACTGCTACTACGGCTACCGCGCCTCCGGCGGCCCGGCCGGTGTCGGCGTCGCCGTCGGCCGGTCCGTGCGCAACGCCATCGTGCTGATCAGCGTCACCGACTTCTTCCTGTCGCTGGCCCTGTGGGGCGCGACCACGACCGTGAAGGTGGCGGGGTGAGATGAGCCGACCCCGAGGAACGCGACGGGCACGAGGGCAGGCGCTGCGCCGCCGGCTGGCCGGAGTGGTGTTCGTGCTGGTGCCCGCCCTGCTGATCTGGCTGGCCGTCGCCGTCTACGACAAGAAGTTCACCGACTCCGACCCGGTGGTCGTGGAGACCGGCAGCGCCGGCAACCAGATGCACCCCGGCGCCGAGGTGAAGCTGCGCGGCGTCGTCGTCGGCGAGGTCCGTGCCATCGACGCCACCGGCGACGGCGCCCGGCTCACCCTCGCCATGAAGCCCGGCACGCTGGACGACGTACCGTCCGACGTCCGCGCGCAGATGCTGCCCACCACCCTGTTCGGCGAGCGGTTCGTCGCCCTCGTACCGCCCGCGAGCCCCTCGCCCGAACCCCTGGCCGCCGGGGCCGTCGTCCCCCAGGACCGGTCCGCGAACGCCATCGAACTCCAGCAGGTCCTCGACAACGTGCTGCCGATGCTCACCGCCGTCCAGCCGCAGAAGCTCTTTGCCACCCTGTCCGCCGTCTCGCAGGCCCTCGAAGGACGCGGGGAGCGGCTCGGCGACACGCTCACCCTGCTCGACGAGCACCTGGCCGAGTTCAACCCCAACCTGCCCGCCCTCAACCGCGACCTCAGGGAACTCGTGAAGGTCAGCCACGTCTACGCGGACGCCGCGCCCGACATCGTCACGGCGCTCACCGACTTCACCACCACCAGCGGCACCCTCGCCGAGCAGGAGGCCGAACTCGCCGCCACCCTCGGCGCCACGACCCGGACGGCCGAGGACGTGACCGCCTTCCTGCGCAAGAACAAGGACAACATCATCCGGCTCGGCGACACCAGCCGCCCCACCCTGGAACTGCTCGCCGAGTACTCCTCCGCCTTCCCCTGCACCCTGCGCACCCTCGCCGAGTTCGTGCCGGCCATGGACAAGGCGCTCGGCAAAGGCACCGACCGGCCCGGCATCCACGTCGACGTCACCACCGTCGCCTCCCGCGGCGCCTACCGCCCCGGTCGCGACACCCCGGTGTACGACTCCGGCGGCGGCCCCCGCTGCCCCTCCGTGCCCTACCTCGGCACCCTGCCCCGGCCCACCGCGCGGGCCGCCACGCCCGCCGCCGAGCAGGACCTCGGGCCCGCCAACTCCCCGCAGGAGAACGACCTCGTCAACGAACTGATCGCGCCCGCCGCCGAGAAGAGCCCCGGCGACCTGCCCGACTGGAGCAGCCTGCTCGTCGGCCCCGTCTACCGCGGTACGGAGGTGACCCTGCGATGACCGGTGCCGACCACGCGCACACGCGGCGCCGCCCGCTGACCGGACCGCTGCTCAAGTCCCTCGTCTTCGTGGTGGTCACCGCCCTCGCCACCACCGTCCTCGGCCTGAGCGTGGCCGGCACCGGTGTCGACTCCGGCACCGGCACCCGCACCTACAAGGCCCTGTTCACCGACGTCACCGGGCTCATCGACGGCGACAGCGTGCGGATCTCCGGGGTGACCGTCGGCGAGGTCACCGACGTACGCGTCGTCAACAGGCGCACCGCCCAGGTCACCTTCAGCGTCCGCGACGACCGCACCCTGCCCCGCTCGACCACCGCCGCCGTGAAGTACCTCAACATGGTCGGCCAGCGCTACGTCTCCCTCGGCCGCGGCAGCGGCGACCTCACCGGCACCCTGCCGGAGGGCGGCACCGTCCCACTGGACCGCACCACGCCCGCGCTCGACCTGACCCTGCTCTTCAACGGCTTCAAGCCGCTGTTCGAGGGCCTGTCCCCGAAGGACGTCAACGAACTCGCCGGGTCGATCGTGCAGGTGCTCCAGGGCGAGGGCGCCACCGTCGACAGCCTGATCCGCCACATCGGCTCGCTGGGCACCACCGTCGCCGCCAAGGACAAGGTGATCGGCCAGGTCGTCGAGAACCTCACCACCGTCCTGGACACCCTCAACGACCGCGAGGACGGCTTCGACGACCTCGTCGACACCCTCCAGAAGCTCGTCACCGGCTTCAACCAGGACCGCGAACCCCTCGGCAAGGCGGTCGCCGCCATGGGCGACCTGACCACCGTCACCGCCGGTCTCCTCGAGGACGGACGGGCGCCACTCAAGAAGGACATCCGCGAACTGGGCCGGCTCTCCGCGAACCTCGGCGAGCACACCCCGCAGATCGAGGACTTCCTGGCGAAGAGCCCCGCCAAGATGACCGCGCTGACCCGCCTGTCCTCCTACGGATCGTGGTTCAACCTCTACCTCTGCGAGGCGCGCGTGAGCGGAGTCACCACCTCCGACGGCTCGAAGCCGCCCACCGGCATCGCGATCACCGAATCGAGGTGCCGCGGATGAAGCGCCCCCGCGGGAAGCCGCTGTTCAAGCCGGTCAAGGAACGCAACCCCGTCGCCGTCGGCGTCGCCGGACTGCTCGTCCTCACCCTGATCGCCCTCCTCGTCTACAACGTCGACCGGCTGCCCTTCGGCGGCGGCACCACCTACAGCGCCGACTTCTCCGAGGCCGCCGGCCTGGACGAGGGCGACGAGGTGCGCATCGCCGGCGTCAAGGTCGGACAGGTCACCGGCGTCGCGCTCGACGGCGCCAAGGTCAAGGTCAGCTTCGAGGTCGAGGACGCCTGGCTCGGCGACCGCACCACCGCAGCCATCGCCATCAAGACCGTCCTCGGCGACAAGTACCTCGCGCTCGACCCGCTCGGCTCCGGCCGCCAGGACCCCGCCGCCCGCATCCCGCTCGCCCGCACCACCTCCCCCTACGACGTGACCCAGGCCTTCCAGGACCTCAGCGGCACCGTCGACGCCATCGACACCGGGAAGCTCGCGGAGAGCTTCGAGACCATCTCCGACACCTTCAAGGACTCACCGCCGCACGTGCGCAAGGCCGCCACCGGACTGTCCGACCTGTCGAAGTCGATCTCCAAACGCGACGCGAAACTCTCCGAACTCCTCAAGGGCAGCGCGCGGTTCACCAAGACGCTGGAGAACAAGAAGTCCAGCTTCGAGACCCTCATCGAGGACGGCGGCCCGCTGCTCGGCGAACTCCGCGACCGCCGCACCGCCATCAGCGCCCTGCTCAAGGGCAGCCGGGACCTCGGCACCGAACTCGGCGGCCTCGTCAAGGACAACGAGAAGCAGCTCGGCCCCACCCTCAAGGCGCTCGGCCGGGTCACCACCGTCCTGGAGAAGAACAACACCCAACTCGGCGAGACCCTCGCACTCGTCGGCCCGTACTACCGCCTGGTCGGCAACACCCTGGGCAACGGCCGCTGGTTCGACAGCTACCTGTGCGGCGTCGTGCCCCGCGCCTACCTGCCCGAGACCTCCCAGCCCGAGACCGGATGCCTGCCGCCGAAACAGCCGGCGGCCGCCCAGGGGAGCGGTGAGCGATGACCCGACGCCGAAAGATCCTCACCGCGGTGCTCGCCCTCGTGGTGCTCGCCGCCGGCGGCCTGGCCGCCACCCGGGCCCTCGAACCCGACGGCACCCGCGTCACCGCCTACTTCGACCGCGCCATCGGCGTCTACGCCGGATCCGACCTGCGCATCCTCGGAGTACGGGTCGGCGAGGTGGAGTCGGTGGACCCCGAGGGCACCCGGGTCCGCGTCGGCCTCCGCCTGGACGAGGGGATCAAGGTCCCCGAGGACGCGCGGGCCGTCGTCGTCGCGCCGAGCGTCGTCGCCGACCGCTACGTCCAGCTCACCCCCGCCTACCGCAAGGGCCCCGCCCTCGCCGACGGCGCCGTCCTGCCCGCCGCCCGCAACCGCGTCCCCGTCGAGATCGACCAGATCTACGACTCCCTCACCGAACTCGGCGACGCCCTCGGCCCGGACGGCGCCAACGCCGACGGCGCCCTGTCCGACCTGCTGAGGACCGGCGCCGACAACCTCGACGGCAACGGCGAGGCCATCGGCGACGGCGTCGAGCAGTTCGGCAAGGCCGCCAAGACCCTCGACGGCAGCAGCGGCGACCTGTTCAAGACGCTCGGCAGCCTCCAGACCTTCACCACCATGCTCAAGAACAAGGACACCGACGTGCGCACCGCCCAGGAACACCTGGACGAGGTCGTCAGCTTCTTCGCCGACAACAAGGACGACCTCACCGGCGCGCTGGAGGAACTCGGCAAGGCCCTCGGCCAGGTCAAGACCTTCATCGAGGACAACCGCGGCGAGCTGAAGAAGAACGTCGACCGGCTCGTCCCCATCACCCGCACCCTGGTCGAGCAACGCGCCTCGCTGGCCGAGGCACTGGACGTGGCACCCCTGGCCGCCGGCAACGTCGTGAACGCCTACAACCCCGACACCCGCACCCTCGACGGCCGCGCCAACCTCAACGAGATCAGCAGCGGCGGACCGCTGCTGCCGCTGCCCGTGGCCGGCGCGACCGGCGGGGCGACCGACGCGGAGAAGGGGGACGGCCGATGAAGCGCGCGACGCTCCCCGGAGGCCGGGTGGCCGGGCTCACCGCCGGCGGACTGGTCGCCCTCGGTCTCGCCCTCGCCCTGACCCTCGGCGGGGTCCCGGCCGGCGTGCCGGGCTTCGACGGCATCGAGGACCTGCCGCTGCCCGGCGGCGCCGACCTCGGCGACCACCCCTACACCGTCACCGCGGAACTCCAGGACGTACTGAGCCTGGTCCCGCACGCGGCCGTACGGGTCAACGACGTCGCCGTCGGCCGGATCACCGGCATCGAACTCGGCGAGGACGACTGGTCGGCCCGCGTCACCATGGAGATCAACGGCGAGGTGCGGCTGCCCGCCGACGCCACCGCACGGCTCGAACAGTCCAGCCTGCTCGGCGAGAAGTACGTCCAGCTCGCCGCGCCCGCCAAGGACTCCGGGGCCGGCCGGCTGACCGACGGCAGTGTCATCCCGCTGGCCCGCACCAGCCGCAACACCGAGGTCGAGGAGGTGTTCGGCGCGCTGTCCCTGCTCCTCAACGGCGGCGGCGTCAACCAGCTCAAGACCATCACCCGGGAACTGAACGCGGCGCTCGGCGGCCGCGAACCCGAGGTCCGCTCCATGCTGAAACGGGTCAACACCCTGGTGGGCGACCTCGACGACCACCGGGGCGACATCACCGACGCCCTCGACGCGGTCAACCGGCTCTCCTCCACCCTCGCCCACCGCAAGGAGGACGTCGGCACCGTCCTCACCGACCTCTCGCCGGGACTGAAGACGCTGGAGAAGCAGCGCGGCTCCCTGCTGACCATGCTCCGTTCCCTCGACACGCTCTCCGGCGTCGCCGTCTCCACCATCAACGCGAGCAAGGACGACATGATCGCCGACCTCAAGGCCGTCGCGCCGACGCTGAAGGCGCTCGCCGACGCGGGCACGGACCTGCCCGACTCGCTCCAGGTGCTGCTGACGTACCCGTTCACCGACGAGGTGCTGCGCGGGGTGAAGGGCGACTACCTCAACACGTACCTGAGCATGGTCGCCGTACCCGGCAGCCAGGTGATCCCGCCGCTCGTCCCCGAGGACATGCCGTCGCCCGCCTCCTCGCCCCTGTCGCTGCCCTCCGTGGCCGCACCCGGAGGTGAGCACGGGTGATCACCCTCGCCGTACGGCTGAAGAACCTCGCCTTCCTGCTCATCGCCGTCCTCGCCCTGGCCTACCTCGGTATCCGCTACGCCGACCTCGGCCGGTACGTCGGCGTCGCCGACTACTACACCGTGGACGTACAACTCCCGCGCACGGGCGGACTGTTCACCCACTCCGACGTCACCTACCGGGGCGTCTCGGTGGGCCGCGTCGGGCCGATCGACCTCACCGCCGAAGGCGTCGTCGCCGAGCTGCGCATCAAGAAGTCCGCGCCCCGCATCCCCGCCGACACCAAGGCCGTGGTCGCCGGGCTCTCCGCCGTCGGCGAGCAGTACATCGACCTGCGGCCCGAGAGCGACGGCTCTCCCTACCTCGCCGACGGCACCCGCATCCAACAGGCCGACACCCAGGTGCCCGCACCCGTCACCGACGTCCTCGCCAGCGTCGACGACCTCGTGGGCTCGGTCCCGCTGGAGGACCTGCGCACGGTCGTCGACGAGTTCGGCAAGGCCTTCGAAGGCCACGGCGACGACCTCCAGGTGCTCCTCGACAGCGGCAGCGACTTCGTCGAGGCCGCCGACCGCGCCCTGCCCTCCACCACCCTGCTCATCAACGACGGCGAGACCGTCCTGCGCACCCAGGCCCAGGAGGCGCAGGCCATCCGCGACTTCGCCGCCGGCGCGAAGGACCTGGCCGCCGCCCTCAAGGGCTCCGACGCCGACCTGCGCCGCCTCCTCGCCGTCACCCCCGAGGCCGCCACCCAGGTCAGCGGTCTGCTGCGGGACCTCGACCCGAGCCTCGGCGTGGTCCTCGCCAACCTCCTCACCACCTCCGAGGTCGCCGTCACCCGGCAGCGCGGCATCGAGGAACTCCTCGTGAAGTACCCGGCGGCCGTCTCCGCCGGCGCCACCGCCGTCGACGGAGGGAAGCTGAACCTCGGCATGGCCGTCACCTTCTTCAGCCCGCTGCCCTGCACCGACGGATACGGCGCCACCCGCTACCGCAACGGCCTCGACCTCGGCACCGCTCCCGCCCTCAACACCGGCGCCGCCTGCACCGCCCCGGCGTCGAGCGGCAAGAACGTGCGCGGCTCGGCCAACGCCCCGAAGGGCGGCGCGGTGCCCGACCCCGCCGAGCCCGGCTCCCTGCCCTCGGGCAGCGCCGGTACGCCCGCCGAGTCCGCCGAGGGCGACGCCTCCCCGGCACTCCCGGGCGCGCTCGCCCTGCCCGGACAGAGCGGCGAGGCCCCGGCCGGCCTCACCGGTCTCCTCGCCCCGGCCGGCACCGGGAGCACCCGATGAGGCGGGCGCGGATCCTCACCGGGACGGGGCTCGCGCTGGCCCTCGCCTTCTGCGGCACCGGGGCGTGGACGTACACGCAGGCCCGCACCGACGACGCGCTCGTCCGCGGCCGGGAACGGGACGAGGCGCTCGCCGACGGACGCGAGGGCATCGCCGTACTCACCACGCTCGACGCCACCACCCGGCAGAGCGCCGAGCGGAGCATCCGGAACTGGCGCGACGTCTCCACCGGACCGCTGCGCGAGGAACTCGGCGACACCGAGGCCGAGGCGGGGAGTTCGGCGCGCGGCACGGTCACCGAGGCCGCCCTCACCGCGCTCGACACGCGGTCCGGCACGGCCAAGCTCATCGCCACCGTCCGCGTCGAGGTCACCCCGGCCGGGACCGCCGGGACCGCCGGGACGAAGAAGCCGGCCACCGACCGCAAGCGCCTGGAGGCGGTGCTGGCCCGCACGGGCGAGGGGGAGTGGAAGGTGAGGGCGCTGAGCGCGGTGCCCGTCGCGGAGGAGAAGGGCGGGGAGTGATGACACCGACATGGCTGCTGCGCAGGAACGCCGCACCGGAGCCCGGCACGGCGGACGAGACCGCCGAGCCCCAGGCCGAGGTCGAGGCCGCCGAGCCCGAAGCCGAGGTCGCCGAGTCCGAAGCCGAGGCCGCCGAGCCCGAGATCGAGCCCGAGTCCGGCCCCGAAGCCGCCGCCGCCCGCCCGCCGAACGGACGCCTGCGGAAGGCCGCCCTGGCGGGCGCCGCCGCCGTCCTCGTCCTCGGCGGCTGCGGATTCCTCTACGGCGCCCACCAGTTGAGGTCGCAGGCGCCCGCCCGGAACCAGGCGCTCACCGACGCCGGGGCCACCACCCGCGTCGCGGGCGACGTCGGCAACGCCCTCGCCCGGGTCTTCTCCTACACCCCGGACGGCACCGGGGCCGCCGAGCGCTCCGCGCGCACCGTCCTCGACGGCCGCGCAGCCCGCCAGTACGAGACCCTCTTCGCCCGCGTCCGCGACGACCTCACCGACCAGCGCGTCACCCTGAGCACCCGGGCCGTCCGCACCGGAGTGATCGAACTCGACGGCGACAGGGCACGCCTGCTGGTCTTCCTCGACCAGACCTCCCACAGGGGCAAGGGGACGGGCGAGGACGAGGCCGGGGCCACCACCGCGGCGGCCCAGCTCACGGTGACGGCACGGCTCGAGGACGACCGGTGGCGGATCGTCGACATCAAGGCCCGCTGAGCATGCGCGGGAGACTGGAGAGCACCCCATGAAGAGCGCGGTCCGCCTCCCCGACGTCGGCCGCTTCCGGCCGCTCACGGCCCTGGCACTGGCCCTCACCCTCGTCGCGGGCGGCTTCGCCGCCTGGGCCGGCCAGGACTGGTACCGGGCGGCCCACGACGACCGGGCCGCGTACGCCGCCGAGCGGGACGCGGCGCTCTCCGCCGGGGAGCAGGCCGTGCAGAACCTCAACACGCTCGACCACCGCGAGCTGAAGCGCGGCCTCGACCTGTGGGCGTCGTCGACGACCGGCGAACTGCACGAACAACTGGCGGCGGGCCGCGACGAGTTCGCCACGCAGGTGAAGGAGGCCAGGACGGTGAGCACGGCGCGGGTGCTGTCCGGCGCCGTCACCGAACTCGACGACCGCGCCGGACGGGCCCGGGTGCTGGTCGCCCTGCGCGTCACCGTCGAGGCGGCCGACGGGGCGAAGACCGACAAGGACAGCCGCATGCTCGGCGAACTCACCCGGACCGACGGCCGGTGGAAGCTGAGCGCCCTCGGACAGGCACCCGTCGGCGGCACATCGACCGGCTGACCCGGTTCCGTACCGCGAAGCCGGCCGCAGCGAGGAGGACACCGCACCATGTCGACGACCCGTCACCACATCAACCGCCAGCGGCGCCGCCAGGCCCGCGAGACCCGGCCCGCCGCCCCCGCCGCCCCCGCCGCGGGCCTGGAGCGCACGCGCGGCGCCACGGCCGTCCTGGAGCCCACGAAGACCGCCGACATCGCCGCCACCGCCGACGCGCCCACGGTCGGCGACGAGCGGAAGCCCACCCGGGTCCGCCCGCGCCGCCGCCCCCCGGTCCTCGTGCTGCTCTGCGCGCTGACGGTGCTCCTCGGCGGCTTCGCGGGCTGGGCGCACGCGGAGGCCGAAGGGCTCAGGTCCGAGCCCGCGCGGAGCAACACCGCACTGACCGACCTCGCCCGCACCAGCGAGATCAAGGGACAGGTGACCAAGGCCGTCGACCGCCTCTTCTCCTACGACCACGCCGACCCCGGAGCCCTGGACAAGGCGGCGAAGGAGCTCCTGACCGGCAAGGCCGTCGGTCAGCACCGCGAGCTGCTCGCCGACGTCCGCGAGCGGGCCGACGCGCAGAAGGCGGTGCTCACCACGACCGTCACCGAGAGCGCGGTCGAACGCATCGACGGCGACCGGGCCCGGGTCCTCGTCTACGCCGACCAGAGCAGCGTCGCCACGCGTGGCGACAAGAGCGGCACCAAAGAGGCGGCAGGGGACGGGAACGCCGCGCAGGACGAGGGCGTGTACGCGGCGGCCATGCTCGCCGTCGACGTCGTACGCCGCGACGGACGCTGGCTGGTCTCCGCCCTCGACACCTTCGGCCGCTGACACCCCCCAATCCCCGACGGACCCGACAGGAGTGACGACCATGCCCGTACGCCGTGCCCGACGCCTGTATCGCGGGCGGACCCGCAAGGGACTGCGCACGACCGCCCTCGCGGTGGCGGCCATGGCGGCCCTCACCGCCTCCCAGGCCCCCGGCCTCACCGGGAACGCGAAGGACACCCACGCGGGACCGGCGGCCGACGACCCGGTCCTGCCGACGGCGGACACCCCCTTCGCGGAGCTCGCGCCCCCCGGCGACGGCTCGTACCACACCGAACTCCCGCCTTTGACGACGCGCGCCGGCGGCCCGGCGTCCCCCGCGCCCGCGCGGGCCGAGGTCCGCGCCCAGTCGGGCATTCCGGCCACCGTGCTGCGTGCCTATCGCGCCGCCGAGACGGCCGTCGGCCGGACGGACCCCGGCTGCCGGCTGCCCTGGGAACTGCTCGCGGCGATCGGCAAGGTCGAGTCCGGCCAGGCACGCGGCGGCGCGGTCGACCGGAACGGCACGACCCTGGGCCGTATCACCGGACCGCCCCTCGACGGGCGGGGCTTCGCCCTGATCCTGGACACCGACGGCGGCGCCCACGACGGCGACACGGTCTACGACCGGGCGGTGGGCCCGATGCAGTTCCTGCCCTCGACCTGGGCCCGCTGGGGCACGGACGGCAACGGCGACGGCCGCGCCGACCCGAACAACGTCTTCGACGCGGCGCTGGCGGCCGGGCACTACCTCTGCGCCGGCGACCGCGACCTGGGCCGGGGGGCCGACCTGGACCGGGCGGTCCTCAGCTACAACAACTCGCGCGCCTACCTCGAAACGGTGCGGTACTGGCTGGAGTTCTACCGCCGGGGAGTCCACACCGTCCCGGACGGCGAGGGCGTCGTACCGAAGAGCCCCGGCGCGGGCGGCGACACCCCGGCGACCGAGCCCGTCGACGGCGAGGGCGGCGGCGACGGCAGCGGCGGTGGCCACGGGGGCGGAGGCGCCGGCCACGGCGTGGACGACGGCGTCGTCATTGGCCCGGACCCGGCCACCACGCCGGACGGCAGCCCCGGGCCGTCCCCCTCCCCCTCCCGGCCCGTGCCGTCCACGGGCCCGGACCCGTCCTCCCCGCCGCTGCCCCCGACGAGCCAGGGCCCCACCACGCCACCGACCGGGACCCCCACCGAAAGCCCCACGGACCCCGTGGACCCCACACCGGACCCGACCGGCCCGAGCCCTTCGCCGACTGCCACGGACGACTGCTCCGGGGAGCCGGGAACCGCGACTCCCGGCCCCACGGCCTCCCCGACGGACGCACCCTGCCCGAGCCCGACAGCCACCTCCGCCGAGCGGGACGAGTAGGAGCCGCCGCGGGGGTCAGCCCGCCCGGCCCATCCCCGCCGCGTTCGGCCAGCCCGTCGCCGGGACCGACTCCAGGCCGTCGGTGCCCCGGACCTGGGCGGCCGTGAGCCCACCGCGGGCCGGGACGCCGGGCGGGGTCGGGCCGAAGGACGCCGGATACGCGGCGGCCGGCGGGGCCGCGGGCACGGGCGCCGGCACGGGCGTGGGCACGGGCTGCGGAACCGGAGCGGGCGCGGGCTGCTGCGGGACCGGTGCCGGGTGGGGGACCGGCACCGGTCCGGGGTACGGCGCCGGCTGGGGGACCGGCGCCGGGGGCGGCACGGCGGCCGCCGGAGCGGCGGGCACCGCGGCGGGCAGCGGTATGCCGGTGCCGGTGCCCGCGGCGGGAGCCGGAGCGGCGGCGGGCCCCGGGGCACCGGCACCGGCGGCCCGTGCGGTGATCGCGCGCATGCCGGAACCGTTGGTCTCGTACATCAGCCGGTCCACCGCCGCCGTGCCCGAGCTGTAGCCGGTCCCTGTGGCCGGCTCGGGCACGGCGGCTCCCCTCCCGGCCCCGTAGAGCACCTGTTCCAGGCCGGACACCAGGCGACGCACGTCGGCCTGGGGGCGCACCACGAGACGCAGGAAGCGGCTGGACGAACCGATCTTGTTGCCGCACTCACGGACCAGCACCCGGTGCTCGGTGAGCATGCGGTCCCGCACGGCGGTGCCCTCGGCACCCACGGGGAGGCGGACGAAGAGGAAGTTGCCCTGGGAGGGGTAGACGGTCAGGCCGGGCAGCGCGGACAGCTGCGCGGCCATCTCCAGGCGGTCGCGCCGCACCTGGTGCAGGCTCTGCGCGTACTCGGGGCCGTGGTCGCGCAGCATGAACACCACGTGCTCCGCGAAGGAGTTGAGGTTCCACTTGGGCAGCATGCTCCGCACCCGGCCCGCGAGCGCCGGGTTGGCGACCAGGTAGCCGAAGCGGACGCCGTGCAGGCCGAAGTTCTTGCCGAGGCTGCGCAGGACGACGACGTTGGGGCGCAGCATCGCCTCCTGGACCACGCTGGCGTCCGTCTCGGCGTCGGCGAACTCCAGGAACGACTCGTCGACCACCACCAGGTCCCGGTCGGCCATCGTGTCCATGAACTGCACCAGCGCCTGCTTGTGCTGATAGCCGCCGTCGGGGTTGTTCGGGTTGCAGACCACCACGGCCCGGGTGCCCCTGGCGCGGACGAACTCGGCGTACCGCGCGAGGTCGAGGGCGAAGCCGCCGGCCTCCTGGAGCGGGAACATGTCGACCCGTTTGCCGGTCTCCATGGGCTGGTCGGTCCAGCGGCCGAAGGTGGGGACGGGGACGGCGAGGGACTCCCGGACCAGCAGGTGGTCGATCCAGGTGATCAGCTCCGTGGAGCCGTTGCCCATCGCCACGCACTGCGGCGGGAGCTGGAGCAGACCGCACAGTTCGGCGGTGATGGTGTCGGCGCTGCTCGGGTAGTACGTGACGATGTCGCGCAGCCGGCCGGCCAGGTCCTCGAACATCGCCGGGGTGGGGAAGTACGGGTTGCAGGGGATGCAGAAGTCCACCGGTCCCGCGCCCGCCGCCGCGCCGCTCTCCCGCGTCAGCGCCGCCATCGACGGGCTGTGCGCCGCGGTGCTGCGGAACAACGAGGTGACGTTGCCGGACAAGTGGACCTCCGTAAGTGGGCGGCCCGTGCGGGGGACACGGGCCGCCCCTGTATACGGAGGCGGACGGGGCACCGTTCAACGCGTGTGAAGAAAATGTGTCCGCCCGCTGCCGTGGCCTGCCGCCTACGCGTCGAACGAGTGCACCGTCGAGGTCCGGTACGTCTCGCCGGGCCGCAGCACGGTCGACGGGAACGACGGGTGGTTCGGCGAGTCCGGGAAGTGCTGGGTCTCCAGGCACAGGGCGTCGCCCTGGCGGTAGAGGGAGCCGCCGGTGCCGGTCAGGGTGCCGTCGAGGAAGTTGCCCGAGTAGAACTGGAGCCCGGGCTGGTCGGTGGCGATGCGCAGGGTGCGCCCGGAGGCGTGCTCGCGCAGGGTGGCTATGTGCTCGGGGCGGTCGGTGATGCCCTTGTCGAGCACCCAGTTGTGGTCGAAGCCCTTGGCGGTGACCAGCTGCGGGTGGGCGTCCCGGATGTCGCGGCCGATCGGCTTGCCCCGGCGGAAGTCGAAGGGGGTGCTGGCCACCCGGGCCAGCTCGCCGGTGGGGATCAGGCCCGCGTCGGTGGGCGTGTAGCGGGAGGCGGCGATCGCCAGCTCGTGGTCCTCCACGGTGCCGCTGCCCTCGCCGGCCAGGTTCCAGTAGACGTGGCTGGTGAGGTTGACGACGGTGGCCCGGTCGGTGGTCGCCTCGTAGTCGACGCGCCAGTCGCCGCGCCGGGTGAGGGTGTACGTCACCTTCGCCCTGAGCGTGCCCGGGTAGCCCATCTCGCCGTCGACGCTGACGTAGTGGAGCACCAGACCGGTGTCGGAGCCCCGGGTGAACGGCTCGACGTCCCACACGCGGTAGTCGAAGCCGAGGGCGCCGCCGTGCAGGGAGTTCTCACCGTCGTTGACGGAGAGCTGGTACGTGGTGCCGTCCAGGGTGAAGCGGCCCTTGGCGATGCGGTTGCCGTACCGGCCGATGAGGGCGCCGAAGTGCGGGCTGCGGGCCACGTAGTCGTCGAGGTTGTCGAAACCCAGCGAGACGTTGGCGTAGCGGCCCCGGCGGTCCGGGACCTCCAGGGACTGCACGACGCCCCCGTAGGACAGCACCTTCATCCGCGTGCCGCCGTTCTCCAGCGACCAGCGGTACACCTTCGTCCCGTCGGCGAGCCTGCCGAAGAGTTCCTTCACCGGTTTCCTGCCTCCCGACGCGTACGCCGTGCCGCCGACCGCGGTGGCGGCCACGCCGGCCGCTGCCGCCGACGCGATGACCGTTCGTCTGCTCAGTTCCATGCGTGCGGCTCCTGTACTTCCGTGAGAAGAAGCGGGCCCCGCCGTGAGTGGCGGGGCCCGAGATCCGTTACGAACCGACCCTGCGCTTGTTCCACACGTCGAACCCGACCGCCGCCAGCAGCACCGCGCCCTTGATGACCTGCTGCCAGTCGGTGCCGATGCCGACGAGGTTCATGCCGTTGTTCAGCACGCCGAGGACCAGGCCGCCGATGATCGCGCCGAGGACCGTGCCGACGCCGCCGCTCATCGACGCGCCGCCGATGAACGAGGCGGCGATGGCCTCCAGTTCGAAGTTGAGGCCCGCCTTCGGCGAGGCCGCGTTGAAGCGGGCGGCGAAGACCAGCCCCGCCAGCGCGGCGAGCATGCCCATGTTCAGGAAGACCAGGAAGGTGACCTTCTTGTCCTTCACGCCCGACAGCTTGGCCGCGGGCAGGTTGCCGCCGATGGCGTAGATGTGGCGGCCGATGATCGCGTTGCGCATCAGGTAGCCGAAGCCGACCACCAGCACGCCCAGGATGAGCAGCACGATCGGCGCGCCCTTGTAGCTGGCCAGCAGCAGCGTGACCACGAGGATCGCGGCGACCAGCGCGACCAGCTTGAGCAGGAACAGCTTGGCCGGCGGCACGTCGAGGGAGAACTCCTGCTGCCGCTTGCGGTCGCGGACCTCCTGGTACACCACGAAGGCGATCAGGGCGAAGCCCAGCAGCAGGGTGAGGTTGTGGTAGTTGGTGTTCGGTCCCACCTCGGGCAGGAAGCCGTTGGCGATCTTCTGAAGGTCCTTCGGGAACGGGCCCAGGGTCTGGCCCTTGAGGAAGATCTCCGTCAGACCGCGGAAGAGCAGCATGCCCGCGAGGGTCACGATGAACGACGGTATGCCGAGATAGGCGATGAAGAACCCCTGCACGGAGCCGGCTGCGGCGCCGATGGCCAGGCACAGGATCACCGCCACCGGCCAGGGCAGGTCGTTCCTGACCATCAGGACGGCCGCCGTCGCGCCGACGAACGCGGTCAGTGAGCCCACCGACAGGTCGATGTGGCCCGCGATGATGACGAGCATCATGCCGATCGCGAGGATCAGGATGTAGCTGTTCTGCAGCACCAGGTTGGAGACGTTGCGCGGCAGCAGCAGGTCGCCGTCGGACCACACGGCGAACAGCACCACGATCAGGCCGAGGGCCATCAGCATGCCGTACTGGCGCATGTTGCGGCGCATGCCGTCGAGCATCAGCTGCAGCAGGCCGCCGCCGGAGGCCGGTCCCTTGCTGCCGGGCGGCGCCGGTGCGGGAGTCTTGGCGGTCAGGTCCGTACTCATCGGCTTACCTCTTCGCCCTTCAGGGTCTTCTGGTCCTGCTTGTCCTTCGTCATCTGCCGCATCAGCGCCTCCTGCGAGGCCTCGGCCCGCGAGAACTCACCCGTCAGCCGTCCCGCGGCCATCGTGTAGATGCGGTCGCACATGCCGAGCAGCTCCGGCAGTTCGGAGGAGATGAACACGACCGCCTTGCCCTCGGCCGCCAGGCGGTCGATGACCGTGTAGATCTCGTACTTGGCGCCCACGTCGATGCCGCGCGTGGGCTCGTCCAGGATCAGCACCTCGGGACCCGCGAAGATCCACTTGCTGAGGACGACCTTCTGCTGATTGCCGCCGGACAGCTTGCCGACCGGCTCGAAGACGGTCGGCGCCTTGATGTTCATCGACTTGCGGTAGTCCTCGGCGACCTGCTGCTCACCGTGCTCGTCGACCACGCCCCGCTTGGAGACCTTGCCCAGCGCGGTCAGCGAGATGTTCCGGTTGATGGTGTCGATGAGGTTGAGGCCGTAGTGCTTGCGGTCCTCGGTGACGTAGGCGATCCCGTGCTTGACCGCCTCCGGGACGGTCTTCGTACGGATTTCCCTGCCGTCCCTGAGGACCGTGCCGCCCGCGTGCCGGCCGTAGGTGCGGCCGAAGACGCTCATCGCCAGCTCGGTGCGGCCCGCGCCCATGAGCCCGGCGATGCCGACGATCTCGCCGCGCCGCACCTCGATCGAGACGTCGTCGACGACCTTGCGCTGCTGGTCGATGGGGTGGTGCACGGTCCAGTTGCGGATCTCCAGGGCCGGGGCCGTGCCCTCCTCGGGCTGGTGCGGGGTCCGGTCCGGGAAGCGGTTCTCCAGGTCGCGGCCGACCATGCCGCTGATGATCCGGTCCTCGGTCGTCTCCGCCGCCTTCACGTCGAGCGTCTCGATGGAGCGCCCGTCGCGGATGATGGTGACCGAGTCGGCGACCCGGCGGATCTCGTTCAGCTTGTGCGAGATGATGATCGAGGTCATGCCCTGTTCCTTCAACTGAAGGATCAGGTCGAGGAGTTTGCCGCTGTCCTCGTCGTTCAGCGCCGCCGTCGGCTCGTCGAGGATGAGCAGCTTCACCTTCTTCGAGAGCGCCTTGGCGATCTCCACCAGCTGCTGCTTGCCCACGCCGATGTCGGCGACGCGGGTCTCGGGGTGCTCGTCGAGACCGACCCGGCGCAGCAGTTCGGTGGCGTGCTTGAGGGTGTCGTTCCAGTTGATCAGTCCACGCTTGGCGTGCTCGTTGCCGAGGAAGATGTTCTCCGCGATGGAGAGGTACGGCACCAGCGCCAGCTCCTGGTGGATGATCACGATGCCGTGCTGTTCGCTCGCCCGGATGTCCCTGAACCGGCAGGTCTCGCCCTCGAAGAGGACGTCCCCCTCGTAACTGCCGTGCGGGTGGACTCCGGAGAGCACCTTCATCAGGGTCGACTTGCCGGCGCCGTTCTCCCCGCAGATGGCGTGGACCTCGCCCTGGCGGACGGTCAGCGTGACGTCCGACAGCGCTTTGACACCGGGAAAGGTCTTGACGATCGAGCGCATTTCCAGGACGGGTCCCGCCATGGTCGTGCCTTCCAATCCTTGGTGGGGCCCGGTTAGTTGAGCTGGTCCGCGGAGTAGTAGCCGCCGTCGACGAGGACCTTCTCCCAGTTGCTCTTGTCGACGCTGACCGGCTGGAGCAGGTAGGCGGGGACGACCTTGGCGCCGTTGTCGTACGACTTGGTGTCGTTGACCTCGGGCTTCTTGTCGTCCAGGACCGCGTCGACCATGTTCGCGGCGACCTTGGCCAGTTCGCGCAGGTCCTTGAAGACGGTCTGGGTCTGCTGGCCCGCCTTGATCGACTTCACCGAGGCGATCTCGGCGTCCTGGCCGGTGACGACGGGCATCGGCTTGCTGCCGGAGCCGTAGCCGTCCGACTTCAGGGCGGACAGGATGCCGATGGAGATGCCGTCGTACGGCGAGAGCACCGCGTCGACCCGGGCGCTGCGGTAGCTGGAGGTGAGCAGGTCGTCCATGCGCTTCTGGGCGGTGCCGCCGTCCCAGCGCAGGGTGGTGACCTGGTTGAGGTCGGTCTGCTTGGAGCGGACGACCAGCTGGCCCTTGTCCATGTAGGGCTTCAGGACCTTCATCGCGCCGTTGAAGAAGTACCGGGTGTTGTTGTCGTCGTTGGAGCCGGCGAACAGCTCGATGTTGAAGGGGCCCTTCTTGCCCGCCTTCAGCCCGAGCTTGTCGACGATGTAGCCGCCCTGAAGCTCGCCGACCTTCTCGTTGTCGAACGAGGCGTAGTAGTCGACGTTTTCGGTGCCGAGGATCAGCCGGTCGTAGGAGATGACCGGGATGTCGGCGTCCTTGGCCTGCTGCATGACGTTGCCGAGGGACTTGTTGTCGATCGCGGCCACGATCAGCGCGTCCACACCCTGCGTGATCATGTTCTCGATCTGCGAGACCTGCTGGTCCGGGTCGTCCTCGCCGTAGACGAGTTTGGTCTCGAACCCCTTCGCCTTCAGCTCCTTCTCGACGTTCGCGCCGTCGGTGATCCAGCGCTCGGAGGACTTGGTCGGCATCGCGATGCCGACGGTGGCGCCGTCGCTGCCCCCCTTGTCCTCCTCGCTGCCGCCCTCGCTGTTCTGGCCGCAGGCGGTCAGGGTGAGGGCGAGCGAGGCGGCGGAGGCTATCGCGGCGAGTGCGGCTCTGCGGTTGCGCATGGTCATCATCCTTGAGGTGAGGGCTGTGTCGGCGACGCAGGTGTGTGGGATTGTGCGCGGTCGTGTCGTCTTTTGTGAAGGGATTTTCCGGAACGTTATGACGAGATCTCGAACCGGTTGAGCGCCCCCGGAAGCCGGGTGCCGAGCGGTGCCATCTCCCCGTCCGCGCGGTGCCGGGCGAGCAGGTCGAGGGCGAGCCGGCCGCGCCGCACCCGCTCCTTGGCGGTGGCCAGCGTCAGTTCCCGCAGGTGGTGCCCGTACGGATAGATCCCGGGTGCCTTTGAGAGGCCGAACTTCAGATACAGGGGTGCGCCGCGCCGGATGAGTTCGGCGACCTCGTACATGCGCACATAGCCGCCGAGGTCGTCGGGAGCCTCGATGTACATGTCCATCGGCGCGGCCGAAACCCGCCGTATTTCGGTCAGGTGATCCGGTGTCAGGTCGCTGGGCACGTTGATGGAGTCGGCGCCGAGCCGCTCGTAGACCGCGTACGAGGCCGGGTTGACCGGTCCGACGAGGGCCGAGAGCTTCAGCGTGGTGTCGGCGGGCAGGAGGCCGGAGGTGCGAGCCCGGTGCAGCGTCCACAGCACGCCCTCGTCGGCGACGAGCAGGCACTTGACGCCCAACTCGGCCGCGCGCACGGCGTCTTCGACGCAGCCGGCGACCGCGGCGTGCCCGCGCGCCCGCAGGCCCGCGCCGCCCGAGTCGGTCCGGGTGGAGCCGCCGATGTCCCAGGTGCCGCGCGGACCGGTGAACAGGCAGAGTTCGATGTCGCGTTCGGCGGTGGCCTCGACCATCTCGGTGATCTCGGCGTCGGTCAGCATCCACACGCCGCTGCCCTGGCTGATCCGGTGGATCGGCACGTCGAGGCGCGAGGACTCCTTGAGCACCACCCCCAGCGCCTCCGGCCCCTCGCAGGACGGGATCTCGGTGCGCCAGCGGCCGCCGCCCGGGAACGAGTGCGGCGAAGCGTCGGCGGGGTCGGGGTCGGGCGCGGCCAGGCCGAGGGCGGCGAGGGCCTGCTCACCGGGCCTGCGTGCGGCGGCCGGGGCGGAAGGGTCGGTCACAAGCTGTCCTTAGTGTTCGGTATGTCGGACGAAGTTCGCGGCGGCGGGCGTGCGGGGCCGCGGGTGCCGGCCGCGTCCGTCCGCGCCGGTCGCCCGGGTGCGAGTCGTCCGTCCGGTGGGGGTACGCCGGTGCGGAGGCCGTCAGGTCGCCCCCGCACCGGCGTACGGTTCAGGGGAGGGCGTCGGGGTGCAGCAGCACCTTTCCGACCTTCGGGTCGCCGGATCCCACCAGCTCGATGGCCCGGGAGAACTCCGCGAGCGGCAGCTCGTGCGTCACCAGCGGCCGCGGATCGAGCAGACCGGCGGCGAAGACCCGCACCGTGTGCGCCCAGGCGTCCGGCGGCGCCCCGAAGACGCTGTGCACCTCCAGCTGCCGTACGACCAGGTCGGTCGGGTCGAGGCCGTCGGCGCCCGGGGCCGGGATGCCGGTCAGCACCAGCCGGCCGCCCCTGCGCAGCAGCGCGGCGGCGGTGCGGGCGGCGTCCGCGGACCCGGCGGTCTCGATCACGACGTCGAAGTCGTCCGGGAGCGGCCGGTCCTTGGTCCGGAAGTCGGTCGCGCCGAACTGCCGCGACAGCGCCTCCCGGTCCCCGCGCGTGCCGACGACCAGCAGCTCGGCGGGGGAGGCGGCGCGCAGGAACTGCACGGCGAACATGCCGAGCGTGCCCGTGCCGACGACGGCGACCCGCTCGCCGGGCCGGGCGTTCGCCTTCAGCGCGGCGGCGGCGATGCAGGCCGCGGGCTCCAGCAGGGCGGCCGCGGTGAGATCGGCGTCGTCGGGCAGGGTGTGCAGCAGCCGGGCGGGCAGGGTCAGCGTCGGCGCCATGGCACCCGGCCGGGTGAACCCGGTCTCCTCGTAGCCGGCCGTGCACAGCGTCGTCTCGCCCGCGTGGCAGCGGTCGCACACCTGGCAGTTGCGGAAGCCCTCGCCCACGACCTTCCGGCCGACGAGCGACGCGGGTGCCCCGGTGCTGACCCGCTCCACCGTCCCGGACCACTCGTGTCCGGGGGTGAGCGGGTAACGCACGTACCCCTCGGGCCGGTTGCCCTGGTAGACCTCGCGGTCGCTGCCGCAGATCCCGGCGGCGTGCACCCGCACCAGCGCCTCGCCGGGCCCCGGTTCGCGCGGCTCGTGCGGCACGAGCCGGTGCACCCCTGGCGCCTCGACGAGGACCGCGCCGCTCATGCCCCGGCCTCCTTGGGGGAGCGCTTCTCCCAGCCCTCGGCCCACAGGTCGAACCGCGCCTGCTGCTGCGGGAACTCGGCCGCCGCGTCGGTGTCCAGCTCGACGCCGAGACCGGGTGCGTCGGAGAGGTGGAAGCACCCGTCCTCCGGGTCCACCCGGGGGGCGCCCTTGACGACCTGCTTGATCTCCGCGTCCGCGAAGTCGTTGAAGTGCTCCAGGATCTTGAAGTTCGGGGAGGTGAACCCGACCTGGAGGCTCGCGGCGGTGAGCACGGGCCCGCCGACGTTGTGCGGGGCGACCAGGGTGTAGTGGGTCTCGGCGGTCGCGGCCAGCTTCCGGGTCTCCCAGATGCCGCCGATGTGGCCGACGTCGGGCTGGATGACGTCCACCGACTGGTCCTCGAACAGCTCGCGGAACTCGATCCGGTCGTGGATGCGCTCCCCCGTGGCGACCGGGATGTCGACCTTGTCGGCGACCTTCCTCAGTGCCTTGAGGTTCTCCGGCGGGACCGGCTCCTCCAGCCAGGCCGGCCTGAACGGCGCCAGTTCGCGCGCGAGCCGGACGGCGGTGGAGGGCGAGAACCGGCCGTGCATCTCCAGCATCAGCTCGGCGTCGGGACCGATGGCGTCCCGCACGGCCTCGATCAGCGACACCGCGTAGTTCGTCTGCTCCTGGTCCAGTTCGAAGTGCCCGGTGCCGAACGGGTCGATCTTCAGCGCCCGGTACCCGCGCTCCATGACCCCCTGCGCGGCCTTGTGGTACGCCTCCGGGGTCCGCTCGGTGGTGTACCACCCGTTGGCGTAGGCCTTGACCTTGTCGGTGACCTTCCCGCCCAGCAGCTGCCACACCGGGACACCGAGCGCCTTGCCCTTGATGTCCCAGCACGCCATCTCGACGACCGCGATGCCGGACATCACGATCTCGCCCGCGCGGCCGTAGTCGCCGTACTTCATGCGGCGGACCAGATCCTCGACAGCGAACGGGTCGGAACCGAGAATGTGGTTGGCCTCGGCCTCCTTCAGGTAGCCGAGGAGAGCGTCGGTGTGCCCCAGCATCCGGGTCTCGCCGACTCCGGTGAGGCCCTCGTCGGTGTGCACCTGGACGTAGGTCAGGTTGCGCCACGGCGTCCCGACCACGTGTGTGCTGATTCCGGTGATGCGCACGGCGGCTGCCCTTCGCTGTGTTCGATATTTCGTCACTCGTTCGAAATGCTGGCGTGACAGTAAGGACGGGGTGCGCGGGGTGTCAATGGGTCGGACACATAACGGTTTCGGCAGTTTCGGATCGGGGGAAGAAACGAGGTCGCGTGCTTCCCCACACAACATTCACAGTGGCCTCTAGGAACGCGCCCGTCCCGGAACTTAACCTTCCCGCGTCATGGACTACTGCCACCCGTGCCGACGGCACCTCAACGGCGCCCTCGCCTGCCCGGGGTGCGGCACGCCCGCCCAGGAACTCCACGCCTCCGGCGCCCACCTGACGGGGGGTGAGGAAGCCCCGAGGTCCGCCGGTGAAGCGGTGACGGCCGACGAAGGGCCCCGGGAAGGCGCGGTGAACGGCCCCGACGAGGGCTACGACGAGGACCCCGGCGACGCCACGCCGTCCGGCGCCCGCTCCAGCCGCCGCGACCGCAAGGCCGCCGCACACCGCAGGCGCCGCCGCCGGACCCTGCTCGTCACCGCGGGCTTCGTCCTGGCCGCCGGGGGACTGAGCCTCGCCGAACTCGGCATGGACGCCCCGCACTCCCCCCGGAAGCCGGCCGCGGCGGGCGGCGAGACGACGGACGGCGGGGCCACCCGCGAGGTGGGGGAGGCGTCGGTGATCCCGGCCGACGACACCTCGCGCACGACCCCGGCCCAGGGCTCGCCGTCCACGTCGGCATCGGCGTCGACAACGGTGTCGGCGTCCCCCTCGGAGTCCCCGGAGGCGGAGGAGTCCGGGACGGCGAGCGAGTCCGGCGCGCCCGGCGCTTCCCGCGCACCGGTCCCGACCGCCACCCGGCCGCCCTCGGACCTGGACCCGTCGTCCACGGAGCCGAACGACGACCCGCCTCCGACGGCGTCCCCCACCCCGCCGGACTCCCCGGACCCGACCCCGACGGAAACCTGCGACCGCTTCCTGTGGTGGTGCACGTAGGTCACGTTGCCGCCGCGGCGTCCATGGCGGCGGTGACGAAGGAAGCCACGAGACGGCGGCGGTCGTCCCGCATCCGGGCGAGGACGAGTCCGCTGCGGGGGGCTTCGGCGACCCCGGGCCCATGCCGGGCCTCGGGCGCTCCGGTCCAGCCCACGCCTTTCCAGCGGGGGGGGGGCTCCCGGGCGAGGTCGGAGAGAGTGACCTCGGTGCGTGAGGCGAGGCGGTGGCCGGGCGGCAGGATCGCAACACGGCCCTCGACCGCCAGGGCTTCGGGGTTCAGGCCGGTCGGATCGTCGAACGGGGAGTCGAGGCCCTGAACGCGGTCCTCACCATGCCCGGGGCGGTCGCACTGATCAGGCGGTGGCAGGGCCGCCACCCGTACAAGGCGGTCTGGGTCAACCACAGGCCGCTGCCCTGACCGTCGCGGAGCCGCCGCGGGCGGGGCACCTCCACGGGTTGCCATACGGGTCCGCCGTGCCGTGAGGTCAGCCCTCCGGCGGGCTCTCCCCGACCATCAGCCGCAGCGCGTCCCGCAGGGCCACCCGCTCCCCCTCCGAGAGCCCCGCCAGCGGCTCCCGGGCGAATCGCAGCGACTCCCGCAGCCCCCGCGCCACCCGGCGCCCCTCCTCCGTCGCCGCCGCGACCTTCACCCGCCGGTCGCCGGGGTCGGGGCGCCGCTCCACCAGCCCCCGCGCCTCCAGCCGGTCCACGATCCCCGTGACGTTCGACGGCTCGCACTTCAGCTTGTGGGCCAGCTTCCGCATCGGCAGCGGCTCCAGGGACAGCAGGCTGAGCAGCTTGGCCTGCGCCCCGGTCAGGGCACGCTCCGCCGCCGCCTCCTCGTAGTCCGCGTGGAACCGGGCCACGACCTCGCCGATCAGCTCGACGACTTCGAGGGTGAGAGCGTCGGGTCGGCGGGGGGTGTCGCGTGGTGTGGCCATGGAATCCAGGGTACCCATTTGTTTGACAACCTGAAATGTTCAGCCGCATGGTTGTTTCAGAACATGAAACATTCTCGGCAGGAACTCCGAGCACGCCCCAGGAAAGGTGCCCCATGACCGACTCCCCCGCCCTCCCCGCCGTCAACCGCGAATGGCACCTGGTCACCCGCCCGGTCGGCTGGCCCAAGCCCGAGGACTTCGCGCTCGTCGAGGCGGAGGTCCCCACCCCGGGCGACGGGCAGGTGCTGGTGCGCAACCTGTACGTCTCCGTCGACCCGTACATGCGCGGCCGGATGAGCGCCGCCAAGTCCTACGCCGCCCCCTACGAGCTGGGCAAGGTCATGCAGGGCGGCGCGGTCGGCGAGGTCGTCGCCTCCAACGCCGAGGGCTTCGCCGCCGGCGACCACGTCCTGCACTTCTTCGGCTGGCGCGAGTACGCCGCCCTGGACGCGAAGAACGCCGTCAAGGTGGACCCGGACGCGGCGCCGCTGTCGACGTACCTCGGCGTGCTCGGCATGACGGGGCTCACCGCCTACGCCGGTCTGCTGCGCACGGCGTCCTTCAAGGAGGGCGACTCCGTCTTCGTGTCGGGCGCCGCGGGTGCCGTCGGCAGCCAGGTGGGGCAGATCGCCAGGCTCAAGGGCGCCTCGCGGGTCATCGGCTCGGCCGGCTCGGACGAGAAGGTCAAGCTGCTCCTCGACGAGTACGGCTTCGACGCCGCCTTCAACTACAAGAACGGCCCGGTGAGCGAGCAGCTGCGCGCCGCCGCCCCGGACGGCGTCGACGTCTACTTCGACAACGTCGGCGGCGACCACCTGGAGGCCGCCATCGGCTCCCTCAACCTGAACGGCCGCATCGCCATCTGCGGCGCGATCTCCGTCTACAACAACACCGAGCCCGCGCCCGGCCCGAAGAACCTCGCCCGGCTCATCCAGACCCGCGGCCGCATCGAGGGCTTCCTGGTCGGCGACCACTACGACCTCCAGCCGCAGTTCGTCGAGGAGGTCGGCCCCTGGGTCCGCTCCGGCGAGCTGAAGTACCGCGAGACGGTCGTCGAGGGCATCGAGAACAACCTGGAGGCGTTCCTCGGGGTCCTGCGCGGCGACAACACCGGAAAGATGATCGTCAAGCTCTGACGACGACGTCGCCGGCGGGGGCGGGAGTGGACTTCCCCGGATTTCCGGCATGCGGTAGTGTCTTTCCGAAATCCGTCGTGATCGTGGGCGCGAGTCACGGCGGACCGAGGAGGAAGACACCCGTTATGCCCATCCAGCAGTCCGAAGTCCTCTACACCGCCGTCGCCACCGCCGAGAACGGCCGCGACGGCCGGGTCGCCACCGACGACGGCAAGCTCGACGTCGTCGTGAACCCGCCCAAGGAGATGGGCGGCAACGGCGCCGGCACCAACCCGGAGCAGCTGTTCGCCGCCGGGTACAGCGCCTGCTTCCAGGGCGCGCTCGGCGTCGTGGCCCGTCAGGAGGGCGCCGACATCTCCGGTTCGACCGTCACCGCGAAGGTCGGGATCGGCAAGAACGACGACGGCTTCGGCATCATCGTCGAGATCTCCGCCGAGATCCCGACGGTCGACGCCGCCACCGCGCGGTCGCTGGTGGAGAAGGCCCACCAGGTCTGCCCGTACTCGAAGGCGACCCGCGGCAACATCACGGTGACGCTCGTCTGACCGGGGCCGTGCCGGGACCGGAAACGGTCCGGCGCGCCGACCGGTAGAGTGCCGCCCATGCGTGATCTTGGGGCGGGATTCGGCCACCTGATGAAGGGCCAGCGCTGGGTGGCCCGGCACGGCCGGAGCTACGGCTTCGGACTCGTCCCGGGCCTGATCACCCTGGTCCTGTACGTGGGCGTACTGATCGCGCTCGCGCTGAGGGGCGAGGACTTCGTCGGCTGGGTGACCCCCTTCGCCGACGACTGGTCGAGCCCCTGGCTCGGGCTCTTCCGCGGCTTCCTCACCGCCGTGCTGTTCGCCCTCGCCCTGCTCCTGGCCGTCCTCACCTTCACCGCGGTCACCCTGCTGGTCGGCCAGCCCTTCTACGAGGCCCTCTCCGAGCGCGTCGACCGCGACGTCTCCCCGGACGGCACGGCTCCAGTGTCCTCCCTGCCGCTCTGGCGCGAGCTGTGGATCTCCGGCCGTGACAGCCTGCGGATCCTGGTCCGGGCCGCCGTCTGGGGCGTGCTGCTCTTCGCGCTCGGCTTCATCCCGGTCGTCGGCCAGACGGTGGTCCCGGTGGTCGGCTTCTTCGTCACCGGCTTCTTCCTCACCGAGGAGCTGGCCGCCGTCGCCCTCCAGCGCCGCGGCGTCGAACTGCGCGAGCGCCTCGCCCTGCTGCGCTCGCGCAGGATGCTGGTCTGGGGCTTCGGCACCCCGCTGGGCGTGTCCTTCCTGGTGCCGTTCGTCGCGGTGTTCCTGATGCCGGGCGCGGTCGCCGGCGCCACGCTCCTCGCCCGCGAACTGCTGGGCGAGGAGACCCGAGACGGCGCCGGCGACCCGTCCGGCGGCGACACTCCCGACCCGGCCGTCAGCCCCGGTCCGGCCCCGGGGCACTGACCGCCACGGCCACGATCGCCCGCGTCTGCGCCACGATGTCCAGCCGGTTGCGCACGAACTCCGGGTCGGTGACCGCCCCCGTCGCCGGATCGGTGTTCCCCGTCCCGAACTGGAGCACCGGCGTGTGCACGTGCCCGCCCGGCAGCGTGCCGTGCAGCCCGAGCCGGTCCCGCAGCAGCGTCGCGCGGTAGGCGATCTCGTTGGAGAGGTAATTCCCGCCGCCGCCCTCCCGGGCCGTCGAACCGGGCGTGGGCCCGTCCGGCCGCACGACCGCTTCGGTGCCGCCCGCCGGGATCTCCGTCACCCGCGTGTTGTCGTACACCGGGAAACGGCCCGTGTCCGCGGCCGTGATCGCCGCGTACGGCAGCGTGGTCGTCGTCCACTGCGGCTGCGAGGCGGGATCGGCCACCGGGACCGTCTCCGTGCGGGAGACGTTCTCGTTGTCCGGGAAGCCGCCCCGCCAGGCCCCGTTGGTCCGCTCCACGTCGAAGCGTCCGACCCGGCCCTGGCTCACCGTGGTGAACAGATCCACCCGCGGCAGATACGGCCGCAGCGCCCGCTCCACCACGCCCTGCGCGAAGTCCTCCCAGCGCACCGGGAACACGGCCGTCTCCACCCGCGCGGGACCGTCCGGGGTGTCGATCACCGTGCCGTCCAGGGCGAGCGCGACGGCGCCGGACGGGTTGGAGATCCGGATGTCCCGGTCCAGGGTGAACGGGTCGAAACCGGTGAGCAGCACCCGCTTCACGCCCTTGCCGCCGCCCTTCCCGTGCCCGTCGCGCGGCAGGCGGAGGTCGCTCTGCCCGCGGGAGGTGCGCTCCAGCTCGGCCAGCAGCGCGGCCCGCTGCCGCTCGCCCAGCCCGAACCCGGGCTCCCAGGTGCGCAGTTCCCGCGTCATCGCGAGCCGCGCCCAGTACAGCGGCCGGTCGTCGTCGCGGCTGAGGTCCCCGCGGGCCGGCCCGCGCCCCTGCACCCGGTCCACCGCCCGCCGCCACAGCGCCGCGCCCTCGCGCGCCACCACGGCACGCGCCTCGCCGTAGGTGTCCGCCCGCCCGAGCTTCCGGGCGAACGCCGGTGCCACCGCGGCGAAGCCGGAGCGCCGCAGGATCTCCCCGGGCACCTCCCCGTCGAGCCGCCGCTCCTCGACGGTCGGCGCGGGGGCGGTGCCCGCCGGGGGTGTCGCCGCCGCCGTCGTGGGGGCGGCGAGTGGGGTGGCGAGCCCCGCCACCAGGGCCAGTCCGAGTACGCCGATCCGAACACGTATGGGTCTCAAGGGAGTCCAGGTCCTTCCGTCGCCGTGGGGGTGCGCTGCGGACGGCGGCAGTATCGCGTGACAGGAGGGGCGGGCGCCATGGCGCGTGACGACCGACTCGTAGCCGTTTGTGAAGGGTTCGTACGAACTCCTGATCGGACGCGCGATCGCGGGCCGCCGGATCACCACGACGATTAACGTCGGACCAGGGACGCCCGCGGGCGCGCCCCGGTGAACAGCCCCGGCCCGGAACCTGACGGCCGGGCCGGGGCTCGGCACCCCCTAGCGCACCGAGAAGCCGTACACCGTCTCCGAGCGGAACACCTCGCCCGGCCGCAGCACCGTGCTCGGGAAGCCGGGCCGGTTCGGGGAGTCCGGGAAGTGCTGGGTCTCCAGCGCGATCCCGTCACCGGGGGCGAAGGGCTCGCCCAGGTGGTCGGCGGTGTACAGCTGGAGGCCCGGCTCGGTCGTCGCCACCGTGAGCACCCGCCCCGACGCCGGGTCGTACAGCTCGGCGACCTCCTCGGCGGCGTCTGTCACGCCCTTGTCCAGGACGAAGTTGTGGTCGTACCCCGAGCCGACCTTGCGCGCCCGCCGGAAGTCGAAGCGGGTGTCCGTCACGTCGTCGAGGCCGCCGGTCGGGATCAGGCCGGCGTCGACCGGTGTGATCCGGGAGGCGGCCAGCCGCAGTTCGTGCCCGCCCGCGTGCCCGGAGCCGCCCAGGTTGAAGTAGCTG
This sequence comes from Streptomyces coelicoflavus, assembly GCF_003112555.1. GTDB lineage: Bacteria > Actinomycetota > Actinomycetes > Streptomycetales > Streptomycetaceae > Streptomyces > Streptomyces coelicoflavus. The sequence goes on from NZ_BEWB01000002.1 coordinate 690,939, forward strand.
TGGTTGGTCGGGTTCAGCACCGTCGGCGCGTCCGTGACCGCCTCGTACGCGATCCGCAGCGCGCCCGACTCCTGGAGCGTGTACGTCACCGACATCTCCACGCGCCCCGGGAAGCCCTCCTCGCCGTGCGGCGAGATCCGGCTCAGCCGGACGCCCTCCGCGACCGCCTCCACGTCCCACACGCGCTTGTCGAACCCGCGCGCGCCGCCGTGCAGCACGTTCGGCCCCTCGTTGGGCGCCAGCGCGTACGTGCGCCCGTCCAGCGGGAAGCGTCCGTCCGCGATCCGGTTGGCGTACCGCCCCACCAGCGCACCCAAGTACGGCTCGGGGTGCGTCACATAGCCGTCCAGGTCCGCGAACCCCAGCACCACGTCGGCGGTGTTGCCGTCCCGGTCCGGAACCTCGGCCGACTGCACGATCCCGCCGTACGACAGGACCCGGACCCGTACGCCGGCCCGCTCCAGGGTCCAGCGGTGTACCGGGGTGCCGTCGGAAAGTGTGCCGAAGAGTTCGCTCATGTGCGGAACTCTAGGACACGCCCAGGTCAGCGGCCGGGTCAGGGACTCCGGTCAGGGACTCCGGTCAGGGACTCTTCGCGGTGACCGCGCGATACGCGATCTCCGCCAGCCGGGCCTGGCCGTCCACGCTCGGGTGGAACCAGTCCCAGTGGCTCAACTGGTCCGTGCCGAACCGGAACGCGTGCACCGCGCCGTCGTCGGTGCGGCAGCGCCGGTCCTTCGCGCAGACCTCCCGCAGCACCTCGTTGTAGTCCTCCACCCGGTCGCGCACCGTGTTGCGCCGCAGCGTCGCCGCCGGGTCCAGGGAGTCCGCGTCGCCCAGCATCGACGGACAGATGCCCAGCTTCCACACCTGCTTGCCCAGCGGGTTCGTACGCCCCTGGGACCACAGCCGCTTGAGGTCCGGGATGCTCGACACGTACACCTGCGCCTTGGGAAGCTTCTCGCGCAGGGTGGCCATCGCCTCCTCGAACTGCGCCCGGAAGTCCGCCACCGGCGTCATCGCCGAGGTCGTGGCCCGGCACGCGTCGTTCGCCCCGGCCATCACCGCCACCAGCTCCGGCTTCCGCTTCGCCGCCCGCGTCACCTGCCCGGTCAGGTCCGCCATCCGGGCGCCGGTGACCGCGTAGTTCCAGCTGTGCTCGGCCGCGTCCGCCTTCCCCAGCAGCCGTACGGCCAGCGAGTCGACCTCCGCGCTGCTGCCGGTCGCCCACGACACCTCGGGGCAGTCCGACAGCACCGAGCAGGCGTCGAAGCCGCGCGTGATGGAGTCGCCCACGGCGGCGACCGACTCGGGGCTCGTGTCCCAGGCCGGGGCCGTCTTCGCCCGCTTCGACGCGCTGCCGGAGGGGGCGGGGGAGTCGCCGCCCGCGGCGTCGCAGCCCGCCGCGCCCAGGGCGGCGGCGGTCACGACGGCGAGCGCGGCACCCGCCCGGCGACGGACACGCCGCGTTCGCCGGTCCGTCCCTCGGCCCATACCGGTCCCACCCCTCGCCTCGTGCCTCCACCGTGCTCAACCCATGACACCGCGCGAGGGTTCCCGAGGGCGGCGATGCGACGCCTCACACCCGTACAAGCGTCCTGCCGGGTGAATGGCGGCGTTTTGTCGACGGCGGGACCGACGGTAGGTCACACTCCTTGCCCCGCCGCACGGTAGCCTCGCCATGAACGTGGCCCGCCCGGTCACGGCCGTTCCACCCCGTTCCGAGATGTCCCGCTCAGCCCGGAGGTTCCGGTGACGACACGTGGAGTCCTGTACGTGCACTCCGCGCCGCGCGCGCTGTGTCCGCACGTCGAGTGGGCCATCGCCGGTGTGCTCGGCACGCGCGTCGGCCTGGACTGGATCCGGCAGCCCGCCGCGCCCGGCACCTGGCGCTCGGAGTTCTCCTGGCAGGGCCAGGCCGGCATCGCCTCCAAGCTCGCCTCGGCACTGCGCGGCTGGCAGCTGCTGCGCTTCGAGGTCACCGCGGAACCCTCCGCGGGCGTCGAGGGCGAGCGCTACAGCTGCACTCCCGACCTCGGCATCTTCCACGCCGTCACCGGCATCCACGGCGACATCATGATCCCCGAGGACCGGCTGCGCGCCGCCCTGGTCCGCTCCCAGCGCGGCGAGACCGACCTCGAGTCGGACATCGCCAAGCTCCTCGGCAAGCCCTGGGACGACGAACTGGAGCCCTTCCGCCACGCCGGCGAGGGCGCCCCGGTCCGCTGGCTGCACCAGGTGGTGTGACGTGGTGTGACCACCGGCGCCGTCCGGGCACGAGGAAGGCCCCCCACCGGCCGGTGGGGGGCCTTCCTCGTGCGCGCGGGTGCGTCCGTCAGACCGACCGGAACGCGAGAACCACGTTGTGCCCGCCGAAGCCGAACGAGTCGTTCAGCGCGGCGATCCGGCCCTCGACCGGCAGCTTGCGGGCCTCGCCGCGGACGATGTCCGCGTTGGCCTCGGCCTCCGGGTCGATGTTCTCGACGTTGATCGTCGGCGGCGCCACCCGGTGGTACAGGGCGAGCACGGTCGCCACGGACTCCACGCCGCCCGCGCCCCCGAGGAGGTGACCGGTCATCGACTTGGTGCCGGAGACCGCCATGTGGTCGACGTCGTCGCCGAGGACCTTGCGCAGCGCCTTCAGCTCGGCGATGTCACCGGCCGGCGTCGAGGTGGCGTGCGCGTTGACGTGCACGATCTCGGCCGGGTCCAGGTCGTTGCGGTCCAGCAGGTTCTGCAGGGCGGCGGAGATGCCGCGGCCCTCCGGCTCCGGCTGCACGATGTCGTGGCTGTCGGCGGAGATGCCCTGGCCGACCGCCTCCGCGTAGACCCGGGCGCCGCGCGCGGCGGCGTGCTCGGCGGACTCCAGGACGAGGACGCCGGCGCCCTCACCGAGGACGAAGCCGTCGCGGCCCGTGTCGAAGGGGCGCGAGGCACCCTGCGGGTCGTCGTTGTTCTTGGACATCGCCATCATGTTGCCGAACGCGGCGATGGGCAGCGGGTGGATCGCCGCCTCCGTGCCGCCCGCGACGACGACGTCGGCACGGCCGGTGCGGATCATCTCGATGGCGTAGCCGATGGCCTCGGCGCCCGACGCGCAGGCGGACACCGGCGTGTGCACGCCCGCACGGGCGCCCACGGCCAGGCCCACGTTGGCCGAGGGGCCGTTCGGCATGAGCATGGGGACGGTGTGCGGGGAGACGCGGCGGACGCCCTTCTCCTTGAGCACGTCGTACTGGTCGAGGAGGGTCGTCACGCCGCCGATGCCGGAGGCGATGACCGCACCGAGCCGGTCGGGGTCGACGTGGGCCGCCCCCTCCTCGGCGGGGCTCTCGCCCGCCTTGCCGGAGTACCCGGCGTCCTTCCAGGCCTCCTGCGCCGCGATCAGCGCGAACTGCGCCGAGCGGTCCAGGCGGCGGGCCTGCGGCCGCGGGATGACCTCGGAGGGGTCCACGGCCACGGGCGCGGCGATGCGGACCGCCTGGTCGGCGGCCCACTCCTGCTCCAGGGGCTTGACGCCGGACCTGCCGGCGACCAGGCCCTCCCAGGTCGAGGCTGCGTCGCCACCCAGCGGTGTGGTTGCGCCGATACCGGTGACGACCACGGTGCGATTGGTCGAGCTCACGGGAATTCTTTCTCCAACGGGATACGGATTCGTACGGCGCCACCGCCGGGTGGCGGGGCAGTCTGCCCGGATCTGCCAGATACCCGGGGTATGCCCGAGTATCGGCGGATCAGGCCTGGTGGTCGAGGATGTACTTCGTCGCGTCGCCGACCGTCTTGAGGTTCTTGACGTCCTCGTCCGGGATCTTGACGTCGAAGCGCTCTTCGGCGGCGACGACGACCTCGACCATGGACAGCGAGTCGACGTCCAGGTCGTCGGTGAAGGACTTGTCCAGCTGGACGTCCTCAACCGGGATGCCGGCGATCTCGTTCACGATGTCCGCGAGACCGGCGACGATCTCTTCCTGAGTGGCGGCCATGATGGCGCTCCTTCTTTGTTGTCCAGAGGGTGTGGCGGCCCGCCGCGTCGCGGCGGGTGTTGCTGCTCTCCGTCCCGGACCGCATGATCCGGCACGGAGTGCCTAGGGGAGGGTAACGACCGTCGCGGCGTAGACGAGACCCGCCCCGAAGCCGATGACGAGGGCGGTGTCGCCGCTCTTCGCGTCACCCGTCGCCAGGAGCCGCTCCATCGCGAGCGGGATCGAGGCGGCCGAGGTGTTTCCGGTGGTGCGGATGTCACGGGCGACCGTGACGTGCTCCGGCAGCTTCAGCGTCTTCACCATCGAGTCGATGATCCGCACGTTGGCCTGGTGCGGGATGAAGACGTCCAGGTCGTCCGGGCTGATCCCGGCGGCGTCCAGCGCCTGCTGCGCGACCTTCGCCATCTCGAACACGGCCCAGCGGAAGACCGCCTGGCCCTCCTGCGTGATCGCGGGGAACTTGACGTTGCCGTCGCGGTCGAGGGGCAGCTCGGAGACGTCGCCGATCCTGAAACGGTCCCAGGAGACCGTCTGCTTGATCGTCTCGGCCTTGTCGCCCTCCGAACCCCAGACCGTCGGGCCGATCGCCGGCTCCTGGGACGGGCCGACCACGACCGCGCCCGCGCCGTCGCCGAACAGGAAGGCCGTGGCCCGGTCCTCCAGGTCGGTCAGGTCGGACAGTCGCTCCACGCCGATGACCAGCACGTACTCGGCCGAACCTTCGACGACCATGCCCTTGGCCAGCGTCAGCCCGTAGCCGAAGCCCGCGCAGCCCGCCGAGATGTCGAAGGCCGCGGCCTTGTCGGTGCCGAGCCGGTCGGCGATCTCGGTGGCGATGGCCGGGGTCTGGGCGAAGTGCGACACGGTCGAAACGACCACGGCGCCGACCCGGGAGGCGTCGATCCCCGCGTCCGCGAGCGCCTTGCCGGACGCCTCCACGGACATCGCGGCGACCGTCTCCTCGGGGCCGGCCCAGTGCCGGGTCTCGATGCCGGAGCGCGAGCGGATCCACTCGTCGGACGAGTCGATCGTCTCGAGGATCACCTCGTTCGGCACCACCCGGGTCGGGCGGTATCCGCCGACGCCGAGGATGCGCGCGTACGGGGCGCCCTTGCTGGGCTTGATCTTCGACATGCTCTCGCGCTCCTTGTCAGGCCTGGGTGTGCTCGGCGACGAGCTCGCGGGCCGCGTCGAGGTCGGCGGGGGACTTCAGGGCCAGCGTCTTCACGCCGGGCAGCGCCCGCTTGGCCAGCCCGGTCAGCGTGCCGCCCGGGCACACCTCGATCAGCGCGGTGACGCCGAGCTCCTTGAACGTCTCCATGCACCGGTCCCAGCGGACCGGGTTGGCGACCTGACCGACCAGCCGCTCCAGCACCTCGGCACCGGAGGCGACGGCCTGCCCGTCCTTGTTGGAGACGTACGTCACCTTCGGGTCGGTGGGCGTCAGCGTCTTCGCGGCCTCGGCGAGCTTGTCCACCGCGGGCGCCATGTGGTGCGTGTGGAACGCGCCGGCCACCTTCAGCGGGACGACCTTGCGCACGCCCTCGGGCTTGTCCTCGCCCAGCGCGGCCAGCTGCGCCATGGTGCCGGCGGCCACGATCTGACCGGCGCCGTTCACGTTCGCCGGGGTCAGGCCGAGCTTCTCCAGGTGCGCGACGCTCACCTCGGGGTCGCCGCCGAGCAGCGCCGACATGCCGGTCTCGGTGACCGCGGCGGCCTCGGCCATGGCCAGACCCCGACGGCGTACGAGGGACAGCGCGGCGGTGTTGTCGAGGACGCCCGCGAAGACGGCGGCGGTGATCTCGCCGACGCTGTGACCGGCGACCGCGCCGGGCGCGATCTCGGAAATGTCACCGAGTGCCGCGGCGGAGAGGATTCCGGCGGCGACCAGCAGCGGCTGGGCGACGGACGTGTCTCGGATCTCGTCCGCGTCGGCCTTGGTGCCGAAGTGGGCGAGATCGAGTCCGATGGCGTCCGACCACGCGGCGACGCGGTCAGCGGCACCGGGGAGGGCGAGCCAGTCAGTCAGGAAGCCGGGCGTCTGGGCGCCCTGGCCGGGAGCGACGAGTACGAGCACTCTCACACTCTCTCTTGAGGACGGCCACGACCGCCCGTGGGGACAGGGACGAAGAACGGGAGCGGGTTTTGTGGACCCTGCACAAAATCCTAGAACTGCGGATCTCCGTCGGCCAGACGCCCCAGGATGAGCGCGATCCGCAGTGTGAACGCAGACCGTACATCAGAGGGTGACCATCCGGTGACGTCAGTCACACGTCGGAGCCGGTAGCGCACGGTGTTCGGGTGAACGAAGAGCATCCGGGCCGCACCCTCCAGACTGCTCGCCTGTTCGAGATAGACGCTGAGCGTCTCCAGGAGAGCCGCCCCCGCCTCCTGCAACGGTCTGTAGATCTCCTCCACCAACTGCTCACGGGCCGAGGGGTCGGAGGCGATCGCGCGCTCCGGCAGCAGATCGTCGGCGAGCACCGGGCGCGGCGCGTCCTGCCAGGCGGTGCACGCCTTCAGTCCGGCCGCGGCGGCCTGCGCGGACCGGGTCGCGGCCAGCAGGTCCGACACCACGGGACCGGCGACGACCGGCCCCTGCGCGAACGGCCCGATCAGCGACTTCGCCACCGCGAGCGGATCGTTGCGGCCCCCGGCGATCACGACCAGCCGGTCCCCGAGCACCCCGGTCAGTACCTGGAGCTTGGCGTGCCGGGCCGCGCGCCGGATGGCCTCCACGGTCAGCTCGGAGTCCCCGTCGGGCGCGGTGCCGAGGACGACACAGACGTGCTCGGGCGAGTTCCATCCCAGCGCGGCCGCCCGCGACACGGCCCCCTCGTCGGCCTCGCCGCTGAGCACGGCGTTCACCACCAGCGACTCGAGGCGCGCGTCCCAGGCACCGCGTGCCTCGGCGGCCTGGGCGTACACCTGGGCGGTCGCGAAGGCGATCTCCCGGGCGTACACGAGCAGCGCCTCGCGCAGCACGGACTCGTCGCCGGGCGCGGCGACCTCGTCGATCGCGGACTCCATCACCTCGATGGTGGTCCGCACCATCTCCACGGTCTGCCGCAGCGTGATCGCCCGGGTCAGCTCGCGCGGCGCGGTGCCGAAGACGTCGGTGGAGATGGCCTGCGGCGCGTCCGGCCGCCGGAACCACTCGGTGAACGCGGCGATGCCGGCCTGGGCGACCAGCCCGATCCAGGAACGGTTCTCCGGTGGCATGGCCCGATACCACGGCAGCGTCTCGTCCATGCGCGCGATGGCCTGCGCGGCGAGCGATCCGGAGGACTGCTCCAGCCGTTTCAGCGTCGCGGTGTGCGAGTGAGGGGGCTGGGCGGGGGCGTCGGGCTTGCCGGTTTCGGGTTCGGGCACGGGGACAAGACTGCCTTATCGGGCCGGGCGGGTGTGCCGCCGGGGCGGTACTGCACGGCACGGCCGCGCTCCGGACCGTGCCGCGCCGGGTCTACGGTGAACAGCGTGATGGACGTACGCCGCGCCGACGAGCGCTATCCGGGCGGTGATCCGGCCGCCGGGATCACCTCCCGCCACGCCTTCTCCTTCGGCCCCCACTACGACCCCGGCAACCTGCGTTTCGGGGCGCTGCTGGCCTGCAACGAGGAGCACCTCGCCCCCGGCGCCGGCTTCGACGAACACCCGCACAGCCACACCGAGATCGTCACCTGGGTCGTGTCGGGCGAGCTGACCCACCGCGACAGCACGGGCCGCGAGACGGTGGTCCGCGCCGGGGACGTGCAACGCCTCAGCGCCGCGGACGGCGTCCGCCACGTCGAGCGCAACGACGCGCCGGTCCCCCTCACCTTCGTCCAGATGTGGCTGGCCCCGCTGGATCCCGGCGGCGACCCGGCCTACGAGACCGTCCGGGGCATCGCCGACTCCACCCCGTACGCCGTCCCGGAGGCCGGAGCGATGCTCCACGTACGCCGCCTGTCACCGGGGGAGCGGACGGCGGTGCCGGACGGGGCGTACGTGTACGTGCATGTGGTGCGGGGCGAGGTGACGCTGGGCGGGGAGGCGCTGGGCGCGGGGGACTCGGCCCGCGTCACGGACGCCGAGGCGCTGGAAGCGGTGGCGGGGGCGGCGTCCGGCGCGGAGCTGCTGGTGTGGGAGATGGCGGCCCGCTGACGGGGCAGAGGCCGCGCCTCAGGCCAGCGGGTGCGTGAACGGGCCCGCCGCCCTCTCGAAGGCCGCGAGGGTGATCTCCGGGACGAGAACGGCATCGTGCTCCATGCCTCCGGGGAGGTGTCCGCGGATCTCCTCCCGGCACAGGAGCGTGCCGTCGGGGAGGAGGACCGCCGCGCGGAGCCGGTCGGCCAGTTCGACGATGATCTTCCACACGTCGCCGGCCTGTGGGCGTATCACACAGATCAGGCCGCCGGAGACGCTCACCTCGGCCTCGCTGCCGTCGGCGGCGCGGATCCAGCACTCCGTCGCCCCGTCGATCACCTCCTCGGGCACGGCTGCGACGGGCGAGAGGACCGCCCGGACCACGTCCATGTCGAACGCGGCCAACTCGCCGTCGGAGAACGAGTACAGGCCCAGGGAGTAGGCCACCTCAGCCGCGCACCTCCGCCAGCACCCCGTCCGTGAACGGCGGCCACGCCTCCACCGCCCAGGGGCCGAAGGCGCGGTCGGTGAGGGCCACGCAGGCGAGGCCCGCGTCCGGGTCGAGCCACAGGAAGGTGCCGGACTGGCCGAAGTGGCCGAAGGTGCGGGGGGAGGAGGCGGAGCCCGTCCAGTGCGGGGACTTGCCGTCGCGGATCTCGAAGCCGAGGCCCCAGTCGTTGGGGTTCTGGTGGCCGTAGCCCGGCAGGACGCCCTTGGTGCCCGGGTACTGGACGGTCATCGCCTCGGCGACCGTGCGCGGGTCGAGCAGCCGGGGCGCCTGCACCTCGGCGGCGAAGCGGAGCAGGTCCTCGACCGTGGAGACGCCGTCCTTCGCGGGGGAGCCGTCGAGGGCGGTGGACTTCATGCCCAGCGGCTCCAGGACCGCCTGCCGCGCGTACTCGGCGAACGGCATGTCCGCCGCCTTCGCGATGTGGTCGCCGAGCTGCTCGAAACCGGCGTTGGAGTACAGCCGGCGCTCCCCGGGTGCGGAGGTCGTCCGGTGTTCGTCGAAGGCCAGGCCCGACGTGTGCGCGAGCAGGTGACGGACCGTCGCCCCGGGCGGCCCGGCGGGCTCGTCCAGCTCGATCGCGCCCTCCTCGTACGCCACGAGCGCCGCGTACGCCGCGAGCGGCTTGGTGACCGAGGCGAGCGGGAAGCGGTGCGTGGTCGGCCCGTGGGTGCCGAGGATCGTGCCGTCGGCGCGTACGGCGCCCGCCGCGGCGGTGGGGACCGGCCAGTTCTCGATCGACGCGAGGCTCTTCAAGGACATGGCACCGAGCCTAAGCGGCTCAGAGGTACAGCCGCATCGAGGGGGTCGCGTCGCGCGTGAAGCCCATCGACGCGTAGAGGGGCTCGGCGTCGGGGGAGGCCGTCAGCATGACGTGCCCCACGCCGCGCTCGCGGAACCACTCCAGCAGCGCGTCCATGCACGCCCGCGCGTACCCGCGGCGCCGGGCGTCCGGGTCGGTGGCGACGCTGAAGACGTACCCGAGCAGACCGCCCGGCCTGTTCGGACCGCCGATCCGGTACTCCAGCGTCCCCACCACCAGCGCCGCCAGAGCGTCCGGCCGGTCGGGGTGGTCCGGGTGGTCGACCACGAACGCCGCGAAGTCCCCGTCCGGATCGGCCAGTCTCGACCGCAGGCCGGGCAGCGATTCCGTTTGCCAGTCGGTGGAGGCGTCGGGACTGACGGAAGCGATCATCACCTGCCGGAGGCGGAGCACTTCCTCCGCGTCCTCGGCGACGGCACGGCGTACGAGACTCATGCCCGCACGCTAGTGACCTGCCGGGTCGTGTGTCCTGCGGATTTCCGGCGGTGGGTTCCGGCCGGCGTCGCTTGCCTGGAGTGCACTCCAAGGTCATAGCGTTGAGGCCATGACGGTGATGCAGACCACGGCGGGGACCCTCGGTCCCGACGCCACCGGCCACGCCACGGGAACCGACATCTGCTCCACCCCGCCCCGGCGCCACCCGCGCCCCGACGGGCAGGACCGCTACACGATCAGCGAGGTGGTCGCCTTCACCGGCCTGACGGCCCACACGCTGCGCTGGTACGAGCGGATCGGCCTGATGTCCCACATCGACCGCTCGCACACCGGGCAGCGCCGCTACAGCAACGGCGACCTGGACTGGCTCGACTTCGTCGGCAAGCTGCGGATGACCGGCATGCCGGTCGCCGACATGGTGCGGTACGCGGAGATGGTGCGCGAGGGCGAGAGCACCTACCTCGACCGGCGGGAACTGCTGGAATCCACCCGGCGCGACGTGCTGACGCGGATCGCCGAACTCCAGGACACCGTCGCCGTACTCGACCGCAAGATCAGTTTCTACGGGGACGCGGGACGTGCCCGTGAGGAAGAGGGGAACCGATGACCGACAGCAGGATCCCGACGGCCCGGCTCGGCGCGGGCGGCCCGGAGGTGGGCGTCCAGGGCCTCGGCTGCATGGGCATGAGCTTCGCCTACGGACCGACGGACGCCGACGCCTCGCGGGCGACCCTGGAGCGGGCGCTGGAGCTGGGCGTCACGCTGTACGACACCGCCGACGCCTACGGCGCGGGCGAGAACGAGCGGTTCCTCTCGCCCTTCTTCAAGGCCCACCGCGACGAGGTCGTCGTCGCGACCAAGTTCGCCCTGTCGATTCCGCCGGACGACCCGACCAGGCGGATCATCCGCAACGACGCGCCGTACATCCGGGAGGCCGTCGAGGCGAGCCTGCGCCGTCTGGACCTCGACGTGATCGACCTCTACTACATGCACCGGCGCGACGTGAACGTGCCGATCGAGGAGACCGTCGGCGTCATGGCCGACCTGGTCCGCGAGGGCAAGGTCAAGCAGCTCGGGCTGAGCGAGGTGACGGGGGACGAGCTGCGGGCCGCGCAGACGGTGCACCCCATCGCCGCCGTGCAGTCGGAGTGGTCGCTGTTCAGCCGGGACATCGAGGCGGGCGTGGTGCCGGCCGCCCGCGAACTGGGCGTGACCCTCGTCCCCTACTCGCCGCTCGGCCGGGGCTTCCTCACCGGCTCCTTCACCGACGCCGAACAGGACCTCACCGACGGCGACTTCCGCCGTCAGCAGCCCCGCTTCACCGGCGGCAACGCGGCGGCCAACGCGGCCCTCCTCGCCCCGGTCCGCGCCCTCGCCGAGGCCCACGGCGCCACCCTCGGCCAGATCGCCCTGGCCTGGGTCCAGCAGCGCGCCCGGATCCACGACCTCCCGGTCGTCCCGATCCCGGGCACGCGGAAGCCGACGCGGGTGGAGGAGAACACGGGGGCGACGAGGATCGTCCTGACGGAGACCGAGCTGTCCGCACTGGAACCGATCGCGGAAAAGGTCGCAGGCGACCGCTACGCGGACATGACGTTCACGTCTGCCGGACGGGAGTAGAGAAGCGCCCCGAGGACGGACGCTAAAGCTCCGCCAGCAACTCCGCCTTCTTCGAGGAGAACTCCTCGTCCGTCACCAGCCCTTGCTGATGCAGCTCCCCCAGATGCCGTATCCGCTCGGCGATGTCCGCCGGGTCACGACGCGGCGCCGGCACCGGAACGGGAACGGGCGCCACGGCGCCCCGCTCCCGCACCGCCGCCAGCACGGCCGCCGCGAACGGCAGTGACTCGTGCACCGGCCCGTACCCGAGGCCGAACACGACCGCCGCCGGATCCTGGTCGGCCTGGGGGACGGGCGGTGCGGCCGGGGCGGCCGGGGCAGCCGTACCGGCCACCGCGTCGGCGTCGCGGGGCAGCAGCCGCAGGTAGCCCTCGAACGTCTCGGGGGACCGCCACTCCACCCCGCCGAGGCCGGCGACCGGGAAGCTCTGGTCGCCGGCCTTCCACTTCGCCGAGGACGCGCCCGTCCAGGACCACCGGAAGGACACCGCCTTCCCGTCGAAGGACGCCTTCCCGTCGTACGCCTTGAAGTGCAGCGGAGCCTCGGGCGGGGCCACCAGGTAGCGCTCGGTCCTGCCGGACCCGGTCAGCAGCGCCGTCAGCTCGTCGGCGTAGTACTCCGCGAGCGTCTCCCGTTCGGCGGGCAGTACCAGCCGGTAGGGGTCGCCGCTCTCCTTCAGCTGTCCGGCCGCCGCCTCGATCAGCGGATCGGCGCCCGCGCGCGGCTGGACGCGCAGCACGACGGTGCCGCGCCTGCCCGGCGTGAGCGTCACGCCCTCGATCGCCTCCAGGGGCACCCGGCGTTCCCCCAGGGCCTGAAACAGCTTGGGTGTTCGAATCCCCCGTTCGTAGCGGATGAGCACGGAGTCGGACTCGAACTCCCAGGCGGCATGAAATCCGGCCAGTACGTCACCCATGCGGCTCATCGTATGCGGCATGAGCCTCTTCGTCCCCTCCCCGTGCAAACCGGAGTTTCTGCGCCTCTACGCGCGTCCGGCCGCCGTCGCCACGGACAAATCCGCCCGGCATGTGTCGTCTTCGCCGGCGCAGGCGACCGTGCGGTATGCGCCAACGCCGATCCCCGCGAAGTTCCGCAGGCTGTCGGTGCCGGGGACGAAGTAGCCGCTGTGTCCCCGGGCGTCCCGCGCCGACAGCACCCGCGCCCCGAAGTCGGCGGACACCGGGTCGGCCCCGTGCCCGAGCCCGCCGACCTCCAGGTACGGCACGTTCTGGATCCAGTCGTCGGCGTCCCGCATCGCCCACACCCGGGCGGAGGTGTCCAGGTGGGAGGCGTTCTCGGCGCGCATGCCGGGACTGCCGGCCACCGCTATGTCGGTCACCCGGCGGGGCAGCGTGTCGGCGGCGAGGCCGCACACCACGGAGCCGTAGCTGTGGCAGAACAGGGAGACGGGCGTCTTGCCGGGCAGTGCGCGCAGCAGGGCGTTCAGCCGTACGGCCCCGTGTGCGGCGCGGTTCGCCGTGGCCGCCTCCATGCCGAGGCCACTGGGGGAGGTGTAGTCGGCCCAGGCGATCACGGCCGTGCCGGTGCCGGGGCTCGCCGCGCGCTCGGCCGCGTACAGGGAGCGGGCCATGCCGACGGGCGCCGCGTACTTCTTGCGGTCGGTGCGCTGGAAGGTGAGCAGTTCGGTGTCGACGCCGGGCACGACCACGGACACGCGGTCGGCGCGGTTCAGGTTCCCGAACACCTCGGCGACCCTGCCCGAGCCCGCCGGATCGAAGGCGAGGATGTGCCGGCCCGGGTCGAGCAGCGACTCGTAGTTGTGCATCCGCCGGCCCGCCTCGCGCTGCCCGGCCGGGGACAGGTGCTTGTCGTGCATGCGCTTCCGCTCCACCGACCGCGCCTTGTGCAGCGCGGAACGGTTGGCGACGTAGCGCAGCTGGACGGGGGCGCCGTTCATGTTGCCGACGGCCAGCGGATACCGGTGGGCCAGGCTGGTGCGCTGCCATGCGGTGAGCGAGGCGAAGAAGCGGGCCAGCCGGGTGGGCGACGCCTGTGCGTCGGGCAGCCGCCGTCCGTCGATCCGGCCGTGTTCCCAGGCCGTGACCGACGCTTCGAGGGCGGTGGGGCCCCGCCGGTCGCGCAGGGCGGTCCAGCCGGTGGTCGCCAGCATCACGAACACCACGGCCAGGGCGAGCAGTACGCGCCAGACGTTCAGCTGCGGGGAGGTGTCGAAGGAAGTCACTGGGAGGACACACTAGGAGAACGGGCCGGTCTCGCGTGAATCCAGTGACACGGATCACGTTTCGGCGCGGCGCCAGTTCCCGGTGAGCGCGGGTGCCACCTGGTCCAGGTAAGTGGTCGTCAGGTCCCGCAGGGCCGCCAGGCCGGCGTCGTCGCGCGCCGACCAGATCCGCTCGGTGACCCTCATCACGGCGCCGAAGACGGCCACGACCACGCGGGGCCGGGGGTCCCGGTCGATGTCCAGGCCCTCGCGGGCGGCGACGACGCGGGCGATCTCCTCCTCCAGCTCCGTCGCGCGCCGCAGATGGGCGGCGAGCAGCGCGGGCGTCGACTCGACCACCCGGTAGAAACGCATGTGCAGCTCCAGCGGGACCAGCTGTTCCACGGCCTCGCCGATGGTGTTCCAGCTCTCCGCCAGGGCCATGCGCAGCGCGTCCAGGGGTGCCTCCTCGGGCGGCCGCGCGTGCACGGCGTCGACGAAGCGGGACTCCGCGAGCCGGGACACGAAGAACGCCGCGTCCTCCTTGGAGGCGAAGTAGCGGAAGAAGGTGCGCTGCGAGACGTCGGCGGCCTCGGCGATGTCGTCGACGGTCGTCTCCTCGTAACCGCGTTCGGTGAACAGCTCGAGGGCGGAGCGCAGCAGCAGGTCCCGGGTGCGCTGTTTCTTGAGTTCGCGCAGGCCGGGGCGGGAGGCCGCGGGGGCGGTCTCCGGCGGTGCCGACGTGCCGGCCACCTTCAAAAGTCGTCTCCTTCGTACGTTTCCCCAGTTCAGGCTAAATGGGGGATGTCTTGTCAGTTACTGACTCGTGAATTGGTTTGTCAACTGTCAGCGGCTGTCATTAGCCTCATCGGTATGACTAGTCAGACCACCATCGACAAGCCGGGACCGGGTGACGGCACCCCGGCGGGTTCAGCGCCCGCCAAGGGATGGCGGGGCCATCCGTGGGTCACTCTCGTCACCGTCGCGGTCGGGGTCATGATGGTGGCCCTGGACGGCACCATCGTGGCGATCGCCAACCCGGCCATCCAGGACGACCTGGACGCGAGCCTCGCGGACGTCCAGTGGATCACCAACGCATACTTCCTCGCCCTCGCGGTCGCGCTGATCACCGCGGGCAAGCTCGGTGACCGCTTCGGCCACCGGCAGACCTTCCTCATCGGCGTGGCGGGCTTCGCCGTCTCCTCCGGCGCCATCGGGCTGTCGGGCAGCATCTCCGCGGTCATCATCTTCCGCGTCTTCCAGGGCCTGTTCGGCGCGCTGCTGATGCCGGCCGCGCTCGGCCTGCTGCGGGCCACCTTCCCGGCCGAGAAGCTCAACATGGCCATCGGCATCTGGGGCATGGTCATCGGCGCCTCCACCGCGGGCGGCCCGATCCTCGGCGGCGTGCTGGTCGAGCACGTCAGCTGGCAGTCCGTGTTCTTCATCAACGTGCCGGTGGGCATCGTCGCCGTCGTGCTCGGCGTGATGATCCTGCTGGACCACCGGGCCGAGAACGCGCCGCGCTCCTTCGACGTCCTCGGCATCGTGCTGCTCTCGGCCTCGATGTTCGCCCTCGTCTGGGCGCTGATCAAGGCCCCCGAGTGGGGCTGGGGTTCGGGGCAGACCTGGCTGTTCATCGCCGGGTCGGTGGTGGGCTTCGTCCTGTTCTCCGTCTGGGAGACCAAGGTGAAGGAGCCGCTGATCCCGCTGGCGATGTTCCGCTCGGTGCCGCTGTCGGCCGGTGTGGTCCTGATGGTCCTGATGGCCATCGCCTTCATGGGCGGTCTGTTCTTCGTCACCTTCTACCTGCAGAACGTCCACGGCATGAGCCCGATCGACGCCGGTCTGCACCTGCTGCCGCTCACCGGCATGATGATCGTCGCCTCTCCGCTGGCCGGCGCGATGATCACCAAGGTCGGCCCGCGCATCCCGCTGGCCGGCGGCATGGTGTGCACCGCGGTCGCCATGTTCGGCATCTCGACGCTGGAGACGGACACCGGCAGCGGTCTGATGTCGATCTGGTTCGCCCTGCTCGGCCTCGGCCTCGCGCCCGTCATGGTCGGCGCCACCGAGGTCATCGTCGGCAACGCGCCGATGGAGCTCTCGGGCGTGGCCGGCGGACTCCAGCAGGCCGCGATGCAGATCGGCGGCAGCCTCGGCACGGCCGTGCTGGGCGCCGTGATGGCCTCCAAGGTCGACAGCGACCTGCCGGGCAACTGGGCGGACGCGGGACTGCCCGAGCTGACGCCGGAGCAGGCGGACCAGGCCTCCGAGGCGGTCCGGGTCGGCGTCCCGCCGGTGGCGGAGGGCACCCCCGCCGAGGTCGCCGGGAAGATCGCGGACGTCGCCCACGACACCTTCATCTCCGGCATGAGCCTCGCCTCGCTCGTCGCCGCAGGCGTCGCGGTCGTGGCCGTCTTCGTCGCCTTCCTCACCAAGCGCGGTGAGAACGCGGACGCGGGCGCGGGCGTGGGCCACATCTGATCCGGCCCGCGGAGTTCGCCGGCCCCCTGTTTCGTCCATCAGGGTGACAGGGGCCGCGAACCCTCCCCTCCACCAGACCTCGCAGGTCACAGTGGGTCATGTCCTCCGCAGGGCACGGAGGGCGTGCGGCTGCGGCGCGCTGCCGGAGGGGGGCGGCGCGCAGGCAGCATGTTCGAAGCAGGCATGACACTCGGCACGGGGGTACTCGAACTCCACAAGGAGTTCAGGGCGTTGACGGCGAGCCTCGAACAGGGATCGCGCAGGTGCCCCCGCTCACGTGGCCGGACGTGGTCATGGACCGGGCAGGATCGCGCGACGCTCGCAACCGCCGGTCCGTACTCGGTCACGGCGTCACCCTTCGCCCAGGTGTTCTCACCCCCGCCCGTCACTGACGGACGGGGGTGAGCCATGTGCCGTCCCTGGGCTCCCGGCAGGCGGTACGGGGTACAGGGGTGACGAAAACTACGCGTCCCCGCCAGCCGCCCCCGGGTCCGCCGCGGTCACGTCGAGCAGCCGGTACCGGTCGATCGCCTGCTTCAGCACCGACCGGTCGACCTTCCCCTCCCGCGCCAGCTCGCTCAGCACGCCCACCACGATCGACTCGGCGTCGATGTGGAAGAAGCGCCGCGCCGCCCCGCGCGTGTCGGCGAAGCCGAACCCGTCGGCGCCCAGCGACTGGTACGTCCCCGGCACCCACCGCGCGATCTGGTCCGGCACCGACCGCATCCAGTCGGACACCGCCACGAACGGCCCCTGCGCGCCCGCCAGCTTCCGCGTCACGTACGGCACCCGCTGCTCCTCCTCGGGGTGCAGCAGGTTGTGCTCCTCGCAGTCCACGGCCTCGCGCCGCAGCTCGTTCCAGGAGGTCGCCGACCAGACGTCGGCGCGCACGTTCCACTCCTCGGCGAGGATCCGCTGCGCCTCCACCGCCCACGGCACGGCCACGCCCGACGCCATGATCTGCGCGGGGATGGAGCCGCCCGTGCCCTCGCTGAAGCGGTACACGCCCTTGAGGATGCCCTCGACGTCCACGTTCTCCGGCTCGGCCGGGTGCCGGATGGGCTCGTTGTAGACGGTGAGGTAGTAGAAGACGTCCTCGCCGTGCGGGTGCTGCTCGTCCCCGCCGTACATGCGGCGCAGGCCGTCCTGGACGATGTGCGCGATCTCGAACCCGAAGGCAGGGTCGTACGCCACGCACGCCGGGTTGGTCGAGGCGAGCAGCTGCGAGTGTCCGTCCGCGTGCTGGAGGCCCTCACCGGTCAGGGTCGTACGGCCCGCGGTCGCGCCCAGTACGAAACCGCGCGCCAACTGGTCGCCCATCTGCCAGAACTGGTCGCCGGTGCGCTGGAAACCGAACATCGAG
This sequence comes from Streptomyces coelicoflavus, assembly GCF_003112555.1. GTDB lineage: Bacteria > Actinomycetota > Actinomycetes > Streptomycetales > Streptomycetaceae > Streptomyces > Streptomyces coelicoflavus. The sequence continues at coordinate 708,462 of NZ_BEWB01000002.1, forward strand.
TAGAAGACGTAGACCGGGATGAGCGGTTCGCCGTGCGTGGCGTAGGCCGAGCCCGCCGCGATCAGCGAGGCCGTGCAGCCCGCCTCGGAGATGCCGTCGTGCAGCATCTGCCCGTTCGGCGCCTCCTTGTAGGCGAGCAGCAGATCGCGGTCCACCGACTCGTACTGCTGGCCGAGCGGGTTGTAGATCTTCGCGCTCGGGAAGAACGAGTCCATGCCGAAGGTGCGGTACTCGTCCGGCGCGATCAGCACGAACCGCCTGCCGATCTCCTTGTCCCGCATGAGGTCCTTCAGCAGCCGCACAAAGGCCATCGTCGTCGCGATGGACTGCTGACCCGACCCCTTCTTCACGGTCGCGTACGTCTTGTCGTCCGGCAGCGCGAGCGGCTTCGACCGCACCACCCGGGTCGGCACGTACCCGCCGCAGCCCAGGCGCCGGTCGTGCATGTACTGCATCTCCTCGGTGTCCCGGCCCGGGTGGTAGTACGGCGGCGGGCCGGACTCCAGCTCCTTGTCGGAGATCGGCAGGTGCAGCCGGTCGCGGAAGCGCTTGAGGTCGTCGACCGTCAGCTTCTTCATCTGGTGCGTGGCGTTGCGGCCCTCGAAGTTCGGACCCAGCGTCCAGCCCTTGATCGTCTTGGCCAGGATGACCGTCGGCTGGCCCTTGTGCTCCAGCGCCGCCTTGTACGCCGCGTAGATCTTCCGGTGGTCGTGGCCGCCGCGCCCCAGGTGCAGGATCTGCTGGTCGGTCATGTCCTCGACCATCTTGCGCAGCCGGTGGTCGTCGCCGAAGAAGTGGTCGCGGATGTAGGCGCCGGACTCGGTGGCGTACGTCTGGAACTGGCCGTCCGGGGTCGTGTTCATGCGGTTGACCAGCACGCCGTCGCGGTCCTGGGCCAGCAGCGGGTCCCAGGTGCGGTCCCAGATCAGCTTGATCACGTTCCAGCCGGCGCCGCGGAAGACCGACTCCAGCTCCTGGATGATCTTGCCGTTGCCGCGCACCGGGCCGTCCAGGCGCTGGAGGTTGCAGTTGACCACGAAGGTCAGGTTGTCCAGGCCCTCGCGGGCGGCGATGGACAACTGGCCCAGCGACTCCGGCTCGTCCATCTCGCCGTCGCCGAGGTAGGCCCACACGTGCGAACGCGACGTGTCCGCGATCCCGCGCGCGTGCATGTAACGGTTCATCCGCGCCTGGAAGATGGCGCCGATCGGACCGAGGCCCATGGAGACCGTCGGGAACTCCCAGAAGTCCGGCATCGACCGCGGATGCGGGTACGACGACAGCGCGTTCGGCGCCTTGGACTTCTCCTGGCGGAAGCCGTCCAGGTGCTCCTCGCTCAGCCGGTCGAGCAGGTAAGCGCGCGCGTAGATGCCGGGCGAGGCGTGCCCCTGGAAGAAGACCTGGTCACCGCCGTCGCCCTCGTCCTTGCCCCGGAAGAAGTGGTTGAAGCCCACGTCGTACAGGGAGGCGGAGGAGGCGAAGGTCGCGATGTGACCGCCGACGCCGATGCCGGGCCGCTGCGCGCGCGAGACCATCACCGCCGCGTTCCAGCGGGTGGCGTTGAGGATCTTGCGCTCGATCTCCTCGTTGCCGGGGAAGAACGGCTCGCTCTTGGTCGGGATGGTGTTGACGTAGTCCGTGCTGCGCATCTCGGGCACGGCCACGCGCTTCTCGCGGGCCCGCTCGATCAGCCGCAGCATCAGGTACCGGGCCCGCTCCCGGCCGCGCTCGTCGACGGCGGCGTCGAGCGAGTCGAGCCACTCCTGGGTCTCCTCGGGATCGAAGTCGGGAACCTGACTCGGGAGGCCGCCAATGATGATCGGACTGCGATCACTGCGATCGGATGCGGAAGCCACGCTGTTCCTTCGCTGTCGGAGGGCCGTTTTCCGGTGTTTTTTCGGTTTCTTTCCGGGTGTCTGCGCCGATTGCCCCGCTGATTCCCCATCGTGGACCTCGCGGCGGCAATCGTCATCTGTACCGTGGGGTAACCGGTTCTCCCGTGAGAATCGGGGGCACGTTCATTCGAGTCTCGTACCCACACATGGTTCCCAAATACGCAAACGGGGCAGATAGGTGTGGTGTACGTCACCTTCAGGCTGGACGGCATGGCTGGAGTTGCGTCGACACGGCCGGGATCGTCACCGTTTCGGCGGTCCCGGACGCCGGGTACTTGCGCGATCCGTCCCGCCCGTGTGGACTACGGCCAAGCTTCGCGCACGCGCGAGGCCACAAGACATCTACCGAAACATGATCAGGAGGCAACCCGTGAGCGCGACCGCGGACCACGCGGAGGAGCGGACGAACCCTGCCGCCAGGCTGGGTTTCCAGCCCGGGCAGGTGGTCCAGGAGATCGGCTACGACGACGACGTCGACCAGGAGCTCCGCGAGGCCATTGAGGGCGCCGTCGAGGGCGAGCTGGTGGACGAGGACTACGAGGACGTGGCCGATGCCGTCGTGCTGTGGTTCCGTGACGACGACGGCGACCTGACGGATGCGCTGGTGGATGCCACCACGTACATCGAAGAGGGCGGGTCGATCCTCCTTCTCACGCCGAAGACCGGCCGTGACGGGTACGTCGAGGCCAGTGACATCTCGGAAGCCTCGACGACCGCCGGACTGACGGCGTCCAAGAGCGTCAGCGTCGGCAAGGACTGGAGCGGCAGCCGGCTGGCGACGCCGAAGGCCGCCAAGTCCAAGCGGTAGCCCCCGGGCTCCGCGACGAACCGGACCCCGGACGGGCCGGCAGCCGACCGCTGTCGGCCCGTCCGCGGGCCGCGACCGTCCCTGCGTAGGGTGTTCCCAGCGAACCACCCTCGGAAGGGATGTACGGGACATGGCGATCCAGGTCGGCGACAAGGCCCCCGACTTCGAACTCAAGGACAACCACGGCGCGACCGTCCGGCTGTCCGAGTTCCGCGGCCGCAAGAACGTCGTGCTGCTCTTCTACCCCTTCGCCTTCACCGGCGTGTGCACGGGCGAGCTGTGCGAGGTGCGCGACAACCTGCCGCAGTTCTCCGACCGGGACACCCAGGTGCTCGCCGTGTCCAACGACTCCATCCACACCCTGCGCGTCTTCGCCGAGCAGGAGGGCCTGGAGTACCCGCTGCTCTCCGACTTCTGGCCGCACGGCAACGTCTCGCGCGCCTACGGCGTCTTCGACGAGGACAAGGGCTGCGCGGTCCGCGGCACCTTCGTCATCGACCAGGAGGGCGTCGTGCGCTGGACCGTGGTCAACGGTCTGCCCGACGCCCGTGACCTGACCGAGTACGTGAAGGCGCTCGACTCCCTGTGACCGGCGCCCGGCGCCGACGCCGGGTACCGGCCCCGGGTGCCGACACCACGTGATTTGTCGGCTCCGGGGACTGCGGGGGGCGGGAACCCGTCACTAGGATCGACTCGTTGATCCGATATCCACGCACTACGGGGCACCCCGCCCCTGGACACCAATGGAGGACTCGTGGGAGTCAGCCTCAGCAAGGGCGGCAACGTATCGCTGACCAAGGAGGCCCCCGGCCTGACCGCGGTCATCGTCGGTCTGGGGTGGGACATCCGCACCACGACCGGCACCGACTTCGACCTCGACGCCAGCGCGCTGCTGCTGAACAGCGGCGGCAAGGTCGCGAGCGACGCGCACTTCATCTTCTTCAACAACCTGAAGAGCCCGGACGGATCGGTCGAGCACACCGGCGACAACATCACCGGTGAGGGCGAGGGCGACGACGAGCAGATCAAGATCAACCTCGCCACGGTCCCCGCCGACATCGAGAAGATCGTCTTCCCGGTCTCGATCTACGACGCCGAGAACCGCCAGCAGTCCTTCGGCCAGGTGCGCAACGCGTTCATCCGCGTCGTCAACCAGGCCGGCGAGGCCGAGATCGCCCGCTACGACCTGAGCGAGGACGCCTCCACGGAGACCGCCATGGTCTTCGGCGAGCTGTACCGCCACGGCGCGGAGTGGAAGTTCCGCGCCATCGGCCAGGGCTACGCCTCGGGCCTGCGCGGCATCGCCCAGGACTTCGGCGTCAACGTCTGAGCGGGTCTGGGCGACCGACCGACTGAACGGCCGGGACGACGGCCTCGATCGTCCGGCGAGGCACGGTCTCGACACGTCCGGCGCCGCACGGTTTACGTGCGGCGCCGGACGCGCAGGAAACCCAAGAACCATCACCCGGGGAGGGACCATCACCATGGGCGTCACGCTTGCCAAGGGCGGCAACGTCTCCCTGTCCAAGGCCGCACCGAACCTCACACAGGTACTGGTCGGGCTCGGCTGGGACGCGCGTTCCACCACCGGAGCACCCTTCGACCTCGACGCGAGCGCACTCGTGTGCGGCGGCGGCCGGGTGCTCGGCGACGAGTGGTTCGTGTTCTACAACCAGCTCAAGAGCCCGGACGGCTCGATCGAGCACACCGGCGACAACCTCACCGGTGAGGGCGACGGCGACGACGAGTCGCTGCTGGTCGACCTCGCCAGGGTGCCGGCGCACTGCGACAAGATCGTCTTCCCGGTCTCCATCCACATGGCCGACGAGCGCGGCCAGGCCTTCGGCCAGGTCAGCAACGCCTTCATCCGGGTCGTCAACCAGGCCGACGGCCAGGAACTGGCCCGCTACGACCTCAGCGAGGACGCCTCCACGGAGACCGCGATGATCTTCGGCGAGCTCTACCGCTACCAGGGCGAGTGGAAGTTCCGTGCAGTGGGGCAGGGGTACGCGTCGGGGCTTCGCGGCATCGCTCTAGACTTCGGAGTCAACGTTTCGTAAAGCCGAGTACGGCGCGGGGGAGCCCCGTACACACACGATTGGGTAGCCAGTGCTTCTGAAAACCTTCGGCTGGTCGTTCGCGGTCACCGCGCTCGGCCTGGTCGCGGCGGTCTTCTACGGGGGGTGGACCGCCTTCGGCATCGTCGCGATCCTCTCCATCCTGGAGATCTCGCTGTCCTTCGACAACGCGGTGGTCAACGCCGGGATCCTGAAGAAGATGAATGCCTTCTGGCAGAAGATCTTCCTCACCATCGGCATCCTCATCGCGGTGTTCGGCATGCGTCTGGTGTTCCCGGTCGTGATCGTGGCGATCAGCGCCCAGCTCGGACCGATCGAGGCCGTCGACCTCGCGCTCACCGACAAGGACCGCTATCAGGAGCTGGTGACGGACGCCCATCCGTCGATCGCCGCCTTCGGTGGCATGTTCCTTCTGATGATCTTCCTTGACTTCATCTTCGAGGACCGGGACATCAAGTGGCTGGCCTGGCTGGAGCGTCCGCTGGCCAAGCTCGGCAAGGTCGACATGCTGTCGGTCTGCATCGCCCTGATCGTGCTGCTGGTCTCCGCCATCACCTTCGGCGCCCATGCCCATCAGCACGGGGGCGCACACGCCGACAAGGCGGAGACCGTCCTGCTCGCGGGCATCGCCGGCCTGATCACCTACATGATCGTCGGTGGCCTCTCCGGCTACTTCGAGGACAAACTCGAAGAGGAGGAGGAACGCGAGCACGAGGAGGAAGAGGCGGCGGAACGCGCCGGGAAGCCCAAGTCGGCCGTCAAGCTGGCGGGCAAGGCCGCGTTCTTCATGTTCCTCTACCTGGAGGTCCTGGACGCGTCGTTCTCCTTCGACGGCGTCATCGGCGCCTTCGCCATCACCAACGACATCGTCCTGATGGCCCTGGGCCTCGGCATCGGCGCCATGTACGTCCGTTCGCTGACGGTTTACCTGGTCCGCCAGGGCACCCTCGACGACTACGTCTACCTGGAGCACGGCGCCCACTACGCCATCGGCGCCCTGGCCCTCATCCTGCTGGTCACCATCCAGTACCAGATCCACGAGATCATCACCGGCCTCGTCGGTGTCATCCTGATCGGCTGGTCCTTCTGGTCCTCGGTGCGCCGCAACCGCGCACTGGCGGCGGCCGGCGGAGGCGGCGACCAGGAGAAGGCGGAGGTCTCCTCCGGGGTGTGAAACCCTTGATCTCCGGGCCGGGACGCGCTCCCGGTGCGCCCATGCCCCTGGTGTGAACCCGGCCCGGACGAGGAACGCTCTGAGCGGGGCGGCCGACGAGGACGACTCCTCGGGGCCGCCCCGTCGGCGGTGACGCGAAGGTGGGGCGGGAATGGGCTTCTTGGACGGGCTGTGGCGCGGCCGCGAGTCCGAGTTCGACTCGGGCAGCGCGGCGACCAACTCCATACAGCTGACCAAACGGCACAGCCAGGTCTCCCTGACCAAGCAGGGAGCGGCCACCGGCAATCTCCGCGTCAACCTCTCCTGGCGGATGCGGACCTCCGACATCTCGGGCGTCCAGCGGGAGAGCCTGCTGCGGCACCCCTTCAAGGCGCTCAAGCCCCCCGAGGTCGTCGGCCACAGCCAGAGCATGGTCAACGTCGACCTCGACCTCGGCTGCCTCTACGAACTCCAGGACGGCACCCGCGGGGTGGTCCAGCCGCTCGGCGGCTTCCTGGGCGACGTCAACGCCCCGCCCTACGTCAAGCTCAGCGGCGACGACCGCTTCGGCTCGGCCTCCGGCGAGACGCTGTACATCAACCTCGACCACAAAAACGCCATCAAGCGCCTGCTGCTCTTCGCCTACATCTACGACCAGACCCCGGCCTTCGACCGGACGCACGCAGTCGTCACGCTCTACCCGAGCAACGGCCCCCGCATCGAGATCGGCCTCGACGAGCGCCATCCGCAGGCCCGGTCGTGCGCCGTGGTGATGCTCGAGAACGTCAAGGACGAGATCATCGTCCGCCGCGAGGTGAAGTTCGTGTACGGCTTCCAGGGCGAACTGGACCGGCTGTACGGGTGGGGCCTCCAGTGGGGCCGGGGGCACAAGAGCAAGGCGGACCGCTGAGCCCGTACCCGGACCACTGAGCCGGTACCCGGACCACTGAGCCGGTACCCGGGCCCCTGCGCGTCCCGCGGCCGTGCGGCCCCTCCGCGGCGACTAGCGGCCGAGGAACTGCGGCCCCTGCGGGGGCAGCCGGAAGTCCGGGTCGGGCGCCCCGGTGACCGGCTGCGGATAGCCGTACCCGGACTGCGCCCCGGTGACCCCGGCCGCTGCGGGCGCCTGCGGGTACCCGTAGGCGGGCTGGGCCGCCGGCTGCTGCGGATAGCCGTAGGCGGGCTGCGCCGGTACGCCGGCGGGCTGCTCGGGCGGCAGCGGCCGGGAGACCTCCGGCAGGGGCTGCACCGCCGTCGGCTGGTCGGGACCGACCACCGGCGGGGCCGACACGGACGGGTCGGGCGTGGACTGGGACTGGGCGGGGGCCGGCGGGGCCGGGTCGGGCCGGGGGGCCGACATGGGATCGTCCGCGCCCTCCGACTCGTCCACCGAGATGCCGAAGTCGGTCGCCAGGCCCTTGAGCCCGTTGGAGTAGCCCTCGCCCAGCGCCCGGAACTTCCAGCCCTCCCCGCGCCGGTACAGCTCGCCGCAGATCAGCGCCGTCTCCTGGCCCGTCTCCGGCTTGACGTCGAAGTACGCCAGCGGTTCCGCGTCGGCGGCCGCGGCGTCGTACAGCAGGATGCGCAGCGACGTGACCCGGTCGAAGGCGACCCCGTCCGCCGAGGCGACCAGCAGGATCCGGCCCACGGAGGGCTCGACCCCCGAGAGGTCTGTCTGGATCGTGTCGGTCAGCCCCTCGGCGACCCGCTTCTTGCCGAGCCGCCAGACCTGGCCGGACGGGTGCCGGGGCTGGTTGTAGAAGACGAAGTCCTCGTCGGAACGCACACGGTCGTCCGGCCCCAGCAGCAGCGCGGAGGCGTCGACGTCGGGGACCCCCTGCCCGGGAGTCCAGCGCAGCACGGCGCGTACCGTGGTGGCTTGCAGCGGGACGTTCGACCCCTTCAGCATCGCGTGCGTCATGCCGTCATCCTGCCCTCTCGGTCCTGGTCACGACAACGCGGGGGCGGGTACTCGGCCCGTGTCCGCCCGCCCCGGCTCGCCGTCACCGACACGGCCGGGTTACCTGGAATTCATGCCCGGTGGGAACCTCCGACACGGATACGTACGTACTATTACCGGCCACCTTTCGCCGCTCAACAGGTTGCCCAGACACCACGGGGGAGTTTAAATGCGTCACTTCGGACAGATAGCCCCTGATGTGCGGAAGCGTCTCTTCCATCAGGAGCCGTGCTCCTTCACGGCGGACTCCCCGGCCCGGCTGCTGTCCGCGGCCCTGGGCGCCACGCTCTACAGCCCGGCCACCCGGCCGAGCCTCGCCGACGACATCCTGAAGCAGGGTGCCCGCGGTCTGGTGTCGATGGTGCTGTGCCTGGAGGACTCGATCGACGACGCCGACGTGCCCTTCGGCGAGGAGAACCTCGTCCGCCGGCTCACGGACCTGGCGGAACGTTCCGGCGTCGACCTGCCCCTCCTGTTCATCCGGGTCCGCACCCCCGAGCAGATACCGGACCTCGTCCATCGCCTGGGCCCCGCCGTGCGGCTGCTGTCCGGATTCGTACTGCCGAAGTTCACCGAGGAACGCGGCATGCCCTTCCTGGAGGCGCTCGCCGCGGCCGAGGCCACCAGCGGCCGCAGGCTCTTCGCCATGCCGGTGCTCGAGTCCCCCGACCTGCTCTACCGGGAGACCCGGGTGCAGACGCTGGAGGGAATCTTCCGCGCGGTCGACAAGTACCGGGACCGCGTCCTCGCCCTGCGGCTCGGCGTGACCGACTTCTGCTCCTCCTACGGGCTGCGCAGAGGCCCCGACATGACGGCCTACGACGTCCAGATCGTCGCCTCCGTGATCGCCGACGTGGTGAACATGCTCGCCCGCGCCGACGGCACCGGCTTCACGGTGACCGGACCCGTGTGGGAGTACTTCCGCGTCCAGGAGCGCATGTTCAAACCGCAGCTGCGGCAGAGCCCCTTCCTCGAGGGACAGGCCGTCGAACTGCGCCAGAAGCTCATCGAGCACTCGATGGACGGCCTGCTGCGCGAGATCTCCCTGGACCGGGCCAACGGCCTGCTGGGCAAGACCTGCATCCACCCCTCGCACGTGCTCCCCGTGCACGCGCTGTCCGTGGTCAGCCACGAGGAGTACAGCGACGCCCAGGACATCCTGCGGCCCGAACGGGGCGGCGGGGGCGTGATGAGGTCCGCCTACACCAACAAGATGAACGAGGTGAAGCCCCATCGCGCCTGGGCCGAGCGGACCCTGCTGCGCGCCGAGGTCTTCGGGGTGGCGAACGAGGACATCGGCTTCGTGGAACTGCTCGCCGCCGGCCTGTCCGACTGAACGCCGGGTGACCGGACCCAAGCGATCCATGACCGACGCCGGGCGCACGCCGCGGCGGACAACGGGAGGCACGAGTACATGACCGAGAGGGCGCACGCCGAAGCGCACGCCGAAGAGCCCGTCGGAGTCTGGTCCGGCAGCTGGGTCGCCGAGCGGCTCGGCGTCGAACTCGCCGGCGACGAGGCGCTGACCGGCCTGCTGGGGCTCGCCCTGCGCCGCAACCCCAAGCGGGCGCACCTGCTCGTCTCCAACGTGCTCGGCAAACACGTCCCGCAGTCGCCCTCCGTCGTGTACGGGCACGGCGTCGCCCTCGGCCGGCGGGTCCGCGAGCTGCTCGGCGCGGACGCGGCCGAACGCGCGGTCGTCCTCGGCTACGCGGAGACCGCCACCGGACTCGGCCACTCCGTCGCCGACGGCCTGGGCCCCGCCCCGTACCTGCACTCCACCCGCCGTCCGGTCGCCGGAGTCGCCCGGGCGGGCGGCTTCGAGGAGTCCCACTCGCACGCGACCTCCCACCTCCTGCTGCCGGAGGACCCCGCGCTGCTGGCCGGGGACGGGCCGCTGGTCCTCGTCGACGACGAGTTCTCCACGGGGAACACGGTGCTGAACACCGTGCGCGATCTCCACGAGCGTTATCCGCGGGAGCGGTACGTGGTGGTCGCCCTGGTGGACATGCGGTCGGCGGCGGACGCGGGGCGCCTCGAGGAGTTCGCGCGGGAGATCGGCGCGCGGGTGGATCTCGTAGCGGCGGCCTCGGGGACGGTGCGGCTCCCCGACGGGGTGCTGGAGAAGGGGCAGGCCCTGGTGACGCGGTACGAGGCGGACAGCGCGCAGGCCGGTGGTCGGCCGTCCGCGGCGCCGTCGTGGCCGGTCGCGCAGTTCCCCACGCCCCTGGAGGGCGTCGTCGGCCCCGCACACGACCACCGCACCCGCCCCCACGCCACCCCCGTGGACCTGCGCTGGCCCGCCGGTCTTCCCGACGGTGGCCGGCACGGCTTCACCGCCGCCCACCGGGTCCGCCTCGAAGCCGCCCTCCCCGCCATGGCCGCCCGGATCGCCGAGGCGCTGCCCGCCGGCGCCCGGCGGGTGCTCGTCCTCGGCTTCGAGGAGCTGATGTACGCCCCGCTCCGCCTGGCCCGGGCGCTGGAGCAGGCCGCCGGCGACGACGTCGACGTGCGTTACTCCACCACCACCCGCTCTCCCGTCCTCGCCGTCGACGACCCCGGCTACGCGATACGCACCCGCCTGGTCTTCCCCGCGCACGACGACCCGGCCGACGGCCCCGGCGAGCGCTACGCCTACAACGTCGCGGGCGCCGGTTTCGACGCCGTGGTCGCCGTCGTCGACTCGGCGGCCGACACCCCCGCGCTGCACGCCCCGGACGGGCTGGCCGCCCGGCTCGCCGCCCACGTCCCCCACGTCCTGCTCGCGGTCGTCCCGTCGTACGTCCCCGACGTCCCCGACATCCCGCCCGTCCCGCAAGCCCCCGAAAGGCCCTCCATGCTGCCCGAGCCGCTGCGCGGCCCCGCGTTCTCCTCGTACGCGCCCGAAGAGGTCGGCTGGCTGCTCCAGGACCTCTCCGACGTGACGCTGGAGGCGCCGACCGAGGAGCGCGAGGAGGCGATCCAGAGCGGCGGCGCGCACTACGCCGAGTCGCTGCCCGTGGAGTACCAGCCCAGCGAGCAGTACCAGGAGCTGTTCCACGCGGCGCTGGAGGCGTCCGCCGCCCGGCTGGCGCGCGCCGTCGGCGCCGTCACCGAGATCGTCCTCGCGGAGCGCTCGCCCCGCCCGGTCCTGGTCTCCCTCGCCCGCGCGGGCACCCCCGTCGGCGTGCTGATGCGCCGTTGGGCGCGGTACCGGCACGGCCTCGACCTCGCCCACTACGCGGTGTCGATCGTCCGGGGGCGCGGCATCGACGCCAACGCCCTGCGCTGGCTGGCCGGCCACCACGACCCCGCCGACGTCGTCTTCGTCGATGGCTGGACCGGCAAGGGCGCCATCACCCGCGAACTAGCCGCCGCCCTGCGCGACTTCGAGGCCTCCGACGGCGTCACCGGCTTCGACCCGGAGATCGCCGTACTGGCCGACCCCGGCTCCTGCGTACGCACCTACGGCACCCGGGACGACTTCCTCATCCCCTCGGCCTGCCTCAACTCCACCGTCTCCGGCCTGATATCCCGCACCGTGCTCCGCGCCGACCTGGTCGGCCCGCACGACTTCCACGGCGCGAAGTTCTACCGCGAACTCGCCGGGGCCGACCTGTCACCGGCCTTCCTCGACGCCGTCTCCGCCCGCTTCCCCGAGGTCACGGACACGGTCGACGCCCACGCCAAGGAGCTCCTCTCCGCCGACCGCACCCCCACCTGGGAGGGCTGGGCCGCCGTCGAGCGCATCAGCGAGGAGTACGGCATCCACGACGTGAACCTCGTCAAGCCCGGCGTCGGCGAGACCACGCGGGTGATGCTGCGCCGCGTGCCGTGGAAGGTGCTGGCCCGGGCGGGCGCCGGCGCCGACCTGGACCACGTCCGGCTGCTGGCCGAGCAGCGGGGCGTACCCGTGGAGGAGGTCGACGGCCTGCCCTACACCTGCGTCGGGCTGATCCACCCCCAGTACACGCGGGGCGCCACCGGCGCCGACGGCAAGGCGGTGACCCTCTGATGCCGGTGCTCGTCGCCAGCGACCTCGACCGCACGCTCATCTACTCCGCGGCCGCCCTCGGACTGACCATGCCCGACCTGCGGGCACCCCGCCTGCTGTGCGTGGAGGTCTACGAGAGCAGACCCCTGTCCTACCTGACCGAGACGGCCGCCCAGTTGCTGACCGACCTCGGCGACACGGCGCTCTTCGTGCCGGCCACCACCCGGACCCGCAAGCAGTACCAGCGGATCAACCTGCCCGGCCCGCCGCCGAAGTACGCGATCTGCGCCAACGGTGGCCACCTGCTGGTGGACGGCGTCTCCGACCCCGCCTGGCACGCCCGGGTGACCGCGCGGCTGGCCGACGAATGCGCGTCGCTGGCCGAGGTCCGCGACCACCTGACGAACACCGCCGACCCGCTGTGGGTGCGCAAGCACCGGGTCGCCGAGGACCTCTTCGCCTACCTCGTCGTCGAACGCGACCTGCTGCCCCAGGACTGGGTGAAGGAACTCGCCGTGTGGGCCGAGAACCGCGGCTGGACCGTGTCCCTCCAGGGCCGCAAGATCTACGCCGTGCCCAAGCCGCTCACCAAGAGCGCCGCCGTGCGCGAGGTCGCGCGCCGCACCGGCGCCGAACTCACCCTCGCCGCGGGCGACTCGCTCCTCGACGCCGACCTGCTGCTCGCCGCCGACCGGGGCTGGCGCCCGGGCCACGGCGAACTGGCCGACTCCGGGTGGACGGCCCCGACGATCAGCGCTTTGCCCGAGCGCGGCGTCCTGGCCGGTGAGCGGATCCTCCGGGAGTTCCTGCGCGCGGCGAGCCCGGCTCGCTGAACCTGTCGTCCGGGCCCCGCCTGCGGTGGCCGGCGCCCGGACGCAGCAGACGCATGACGACGAAGACCAGCAGGGCGAGGGCGGCCGCGGCCAGGATCACCTTCGAGTAGGTCGACGCGATCCCCGAGACGTCGGACCAGTTGTCCCCCAGCGCATAGCCGGCCAGGACGAAGACGGTGTTCCAGATCGCGCTGCCCAGCGTCGTCAGGGCGAGGAAGACGGGCAGCCGCATCCGTTCGACACCCGCCGGGACGGAGATCAGGCTGCGGAAGATGGGGATCATCCGGCCGAAGAACACGGCCTTCGTCCCGTGCTTGAGGAACCACGCCTCCGTCTTCTCGATGTCGGACACCTTCACCAGCGGCAGCTTCCCCGCCATCGCCACCGTGCGGTCCCGGCCGAGCAGCGCACCGATCCCGTACAGGGCGAGCGCGCCGATCACCGAACCCGCCGTCGTCCACAGCAGGACGGCGATCAGGTTCATCCGGCCGGAGCTCGCGGCGAACCCGGCCAGCGGCAGGATCACCTCGCTCGGCAGCGGAGGGAAGAGATTCTCCAGAGCGATGGCGAGACCGGCACCCGGTGCGCCGAGGGCGTCCATGAGGTCGTTGATCCACTGCGGGCCCGCGCCGCTGTCCGCGGCCGGCTGCGCTGCGATGGCTGTCATGACGCCCACGCTAGGAAACCGCGGCTGAAGGGATCCTGAGGAAGGGCACGGGGCACACTGCGGCTCCCTTCGCTGTCCGCTGCGGACGCCTTCCTCCGCGGGTTCCTCGCCGTGCCGGGATCATGCGGCCGGGGGAGCGGGCAGCCCGTCGCGGCAGGCTCAGCCGCAGCAGCCCCCGCCGCAGCAGCCTCCGCCGCCACCCGACGAGGGCGCCGGCGCGGACGCGGAGGCCGAGCCGCCGACCGCGACCGTCGACAGCAGCTTCACCGTGTCGCCGTGACCCGCCGGGCAGGCGGCGGGAGCGGAGGACTCGGCCATGGGACGGCTCAGTTCGAAGGTGTCGCCGCAGGTCCGGCAGCGGTACTCGTAGCGAGGCATGCGCACAGGTTAACCGGCACGGCCGGCCGGCGGACCCGGTCGTCCCGGGCGATCACTGACCGGCCCCGCGCTCCTCGCGGATCCGGGTGACCACCTGGGCCACCGCCTGCCGGACCGCCTCCGTCTCCGTCAGGAAGTGCCAGTAGTCGGGGTGCCGCCCCTCCAGCGTGGTGACCGCCCGCTCCAGCCGGGCCACGGCCTCGTCCAGCGGGCGCGCGTGGCGTGGCTCGGGGGTGTTGCGGCCGGCCATGGCCAGGCGCTGGGCGTCGCGGATGGCGAAGCGGGTGCGTTCGATCTCCTGCTGCGGGTCCTTCTGCACGGCGTTGAGCTGCCGCAGCCGGTCGCCGGCCGCCGAGACGGCCTCGTCGGTCGAGTTCAGCAGCGCCCGCACCGTCGACAGCAGGGCGGTGGCGTCGGGCCAGCGCTGCTCGTCGCGGGCGGCCTGCGCCTCGGCCAGCTTCTGCTCGGCCTGCCGGACCGACTCGGTGGCCTGCTCCGGCACGTGCTGGAGGTCCTGCCAGCAAGCGGCCGTGAAGCGCCGGCGCAGCTCGCTGAGGACCGGCTCGACCTGTCCGGTGCGGGTGGTCAGGGCCTGGGCGCGGGTGCGCAGGGAGACCAGCCGGTGGCCGGTCTCGGCGGCGCGCTCGGGCAGCCGTTCCGCCTCGGCGCGGACCGCCTCGGCCTCCCGGGTGACCCGCTCGGCGCGCTCGAGGGTCTGGGGCACTCCGTGCTGTCCCGCGCCCTGGTTCAGCCGGGTCAGCTCCGGGCCGAGACGGGCGAGACGGGTGGCGAGGTCGTCCGCCTTCAGACCGGATCCGCGCGCGGAGTCCAGGGCGTCGGAGGCGGCGAGCAGGGCCTGCCGGGCGCGCTCCACGGCGGGGGCCAGCCGCGCCAGCTGGGTCTCGGCCTTGCCGAGGAGGGGGCCGAGCCCCTCGGCGAAGCGGTCCAGTTCCTGCTTGACCCGGCCCAGCTCGGTCCTGGCCGCGGTCAGTTCGCCGCGGGCGTGCGCGGCGGCCGACGCCTCCAGGTCGTCCCGGTCCAGGTCGTGGGCGTCGACGGCACTGATGTACTGGTGGCTGACCTCGTCGATGCGCCGGCCGAGGGCCTCGAAGTCGGTGACCGCGCGCCGGGCGGCGGGGGAGGAGTCGACCGCCGCGATCGTCTCTATGGAGATCCGCAGGTCCCGCTGGGCGGTGTCCAGCTCGTAGAAGGCGGCGGCCGCGTCGTCCTTGGCGGTCTGGGCCTCGGCCCGCTGGCTCTCGGCCCGCCCGCCGAACCAGCGGCGGGTACCGCCCCCGGCGAACGCGGCGGGCAGGGCCAGCACGGCGAGCAGGGGCAGGCCCATCAGGGCGAGCGCGTCACGGACCGGCCGGGGCGCCCGGGGACGGGAGCGGTGGGAGCGGCGCGGTGGGCGCTGGGCGCGCACCGCCATCGGCGAGTACGGCTGCGATGGCGTCGCCGTCACATCACTCTCCCGTGTCGTCCGTCCTGCCCGGGTTCATTCTCCCACCCGTTGAGGACGAACACACGGGCCGGTCAGTTCGCGGTTCGGACCGTGATTTTGCCGTCACCGGACCGGGCGTCGACCACGTGCGCGCTGGTGTCGTCCGTGGGCACGGACACGTCGACCGCGCCGTCACCGGTGTCGGTGGACACCTTGTACGTGGCCCGGGGCAGCGAGATCGTCACGGAGCCGTCGCCCGTACGGGACTCGACCTCGTCCGGGACGGCGCCGAGGTCCAGCCGGACCGAGCCGTCGCCGGTGTGCGCGCTGACCCGGCGGGAGGAGACCGCGGCCCGTACGGAGCCGTCGTCGGTGCGCAGCCTCAGCGGCCCGGAGGAGTCGGTGACGTGCACGGAGCCGTCGCCGGTACGGATGTCCAACGCGTCCTCGAACCCGCTCGCCCGCACGCTGCCGTCCCCGTCCCTCACCTTGACGGCGATGCCGCGCGGCACCTCGACGCGGTGCTTGGCCGCGCAGTCGGCGATGACGCCGGAGCAGTGCATCCGCAGCACCAGCCGGTCGCCGTCCATCTTCCAGGTCGCCTCGGGGTCCGAACCGACGGCGACCGACCCGGAGAACCACCGGGTCACCTCGATCCTGCCGGACGCGTGGTCGTCCGAGGCGACGACTTCCAGGGCGGAGTCGTCGGTGTCCACGGTGAGGGTGCGGCCCGGCAGGTCGAACGACCGGTGCTCGGGGTCCTTGTCGTCCGACGCGGAGGCGCAGGCGCTCAGGCCCGCGACGAGAACGGCGACGGCGCCGACGGCGGCGGACACGCGGACGGGAACGGTACGGGCAGGCATGACGGTCTCCCCCTGGAACGGACGACGAGGTGCCGCGCCCGAGCCCCTCCGCGGTGGCGGACGGCCCCGTCGGCGAGGCTCTTCGACCGTACGGAGCGCGGGCCCCCGCCGGGATCCGGACCGCTACCGGATCCGGGGTGGGGATAACCCCCGGCCCGTCGGCCGGGCACGGTGCGAACACGTTTGCCGGGCAGCGCCCCGGGCCATGTAGGCTGTCGACTCGTCCTGGGTGCGTAGCTCAGGGGTAGAGCGCCTGCCTTACAAGCAGGATGTCGGCGGTTCGAAACCGTCCGCGCCCACCAGGACCGGCGCCGTCGTCGGCGCGAAGGCCCCCGGAGTTCTTCCGGGGGCCTTACGCGTGCGCTCGTTCCCCGCCTCCCTAGGATGAGGTCCGTGAGAAGCCCCGAGCAGTACGTCCCGCGACCGCCCGCGCGGTGGTGGCGGGCCGTGTGCGTGCTCGGGCTGTTCGCCGGACTCCTCGGCATGCACGGGCTGGCGCCCGGCGGCGGCCTCCCGGAGCACTCCGCCGGGCACCGGCACGCGTCGGCGGCACCGATGGCCGCCTCCACGGGCCCGGGCACGCACACGCGTTCGGCGGGGTCCCCGACGACGGGCGCGGGCGCGGCGCACGCGGGCTGCCCGCAGGACGACGGCTCCTGCGGCGGCGGCCATCTCCGGCATGCCGACGCGATGTGCGCGTCCGGCGCGGTGAGCGACGGACCGGTGCTGCCGGCGCCGGTCCCCGACCCGGTCCCCGTCGTCGGGTGCGACGGGATCGTACGCGCGTACGCGGCCGCCGCACCGGACGGTGCGCGGGCGCCGCCCTCCCTCGCCGAACTCCAGCTCCTGCGGATATAGACACCGCCCCCCGCACCCGCGCCGCCAGGGCGCGGCGCGGTGCACCGGCATGTCCATCCCCCCTCACAGCAGGAGTTCACGCATGACCAGCAGGACCAGCATCCGTATCCGCACGCGCCGTACCGCCCTGGCGGCGGCGACGGCCACCGCCGCGTTCCTCCTCGCCGCCTGCGGCGACGGCGACGGCGGCAGCGGTCACGAGGGCCCGCACGCCTCCGCCTCCGCGGGCGCCGAGGCGGGGAGCACGGCCGGGAACGAGACCGGCGAGAACGCGCACAACGCCCAGGACGTCGCCTTCGCGCAGGGCATGATCCCGCACCACCGGCAGGCGCTCGAGATGGCACGGCTGGCCGCGGACCGGTCGGCGTCGGCCGGGGTCGAGGACCTCGCCGCGCGCATCGAGAAGGCACAGGACCCGGAGATCACGACCATGACCGGCTGGCTGACGGCCTGGGGCGAGGAAGTGCCGGAGTCGATGCCCGGCATGGACCACTCGGCGCACTCGGGCATGCCCGGGATGATGGGCGACGAGGACATGGCGAAGCTGAAGGAGGCTTCCGGCCGGGAGTTCGACACGATGTTCCTGACCATGATGGTCGAGCACCACGAGGGCGCCGTCGAGATGGCCGGGACCGAGAAGGCCAAGGGCCGCTACGCCCCGGCCAAGGACCTCGCCGACGCCATCGCCACCGCGCAGAACGCCGAGATCACCGAGATGAACAAGCTCCTCGGCAAGGACGGCGGGAACGGCGGGAACGGCAAGGACGGCGCGAACGACAAGGACTGAGTCTCCGGCCGTCCCCGGCCCGGCACACCGGTCCCGCCCGCGTGACGTTCCTCAGGCGTCCTCGGGCGGGGCCTCGTGGGCGCGCTTCAGCGCCGACCGGGCGCTCACCTGGTCGGGGCCGGTGATCTCCGACCAGTAGCGATGGGTGCTGACGAACACGGCCAGCTCGCGCTCGCGCTGCCGGAGCTTCTCGACCTCGGCCTGGTCGTCCGCCGACCAGCCGGGCGAGGCCGGGCGCTCGACCTTGCGCCAGCCGTTGTCGTCGCTGAACCCGTCGAGCGGTTCGACGGACCACGGCAGTCTCTTCAGCAGGGCCGCCAGCTCGGCCCGGACCTGATGCAGTTCCTCCTGACCGGCGAGGAGGTCACTGGGGAAATCATAGGTCGTAGCCACATTCCAATGATACGCCTGTTCGATTTTGAGGCGCGCGTTCCCTTCGGTGGTTCACGCGAAAGGGTGGCGCCGCGGGCCGGTCCGGCTGTCAGACCCCTGCCCTACCGTGAAAGACATGGACGGTGTGGACGAGTTCGACGGCGGGCGGACCGGGGCGGGCGGGCAGCAGGTGAGCCTGGTCCCCTGGGCGGAGGGGGACCTGTGGCTGCTGCGCAGGCTGAACAGCCCGGAGATGACGGCGCACCTGGGCGGCCCGGAGAGCGAGGAGCAGCTCCTGCTCCGCAACCGCCGGTACGTGGAGCCGGCGCCGGGGCGGATGTACCGGGTGACCCTGGCGGCGGGCGGCGAGACCGTCGGCTCCGTCGGGTACTGGCGGCGGACCTGGCAGGGCGCCGAGATCTGGGAGGCCGGCTGGGGCGTGCTGCCCGAGTTCCAGGGGCGCGGGCTGGCCGTGCGGGCGGCCCGCGCCGTCCGGGAGGCGGCCGGGGCGGACGGGTCCCACCGGTATCTGCACGCGTTCCCGAGCGTCGGCCACGCCGCGTCCAACGCGGTCTGCCGGGGAGCCGGGTTCACGCTGCTCGGGCAGGCCGACTTCGAGTATCCGAAGGGCCACTGGATCAGGTCCAACGACTGGCGCGTGGACCTGGAGAGGGAGGACTGACGTCATGTGCCGCAGCATCAAGACCCTGCGTCCGCCGGTGCTGGCCGAGGAGGCCACCGAGGACGAGATCAGGGCCGCAGCCCTTCAGTACGTACGCAAGGTCTCCGGCTTCCGCGCGCCCGCCGCGCACAACCAGGAGGCCTTCGACCGCGCCGTCGAGGCCGTCGCCGAGGCCACGGCCGAGCTGCTGGCCGGCCTGGAGATTCGGGGAGGCGGCGGCGCGCGACGGGCCTCCTGACGCCGTCCGGCGGGACCGCGCCCGGCCCCGTGCCGCTCGGGCCGCACCGCGCCCGGCCCCGTACCACTCGGGCCGCACCGCGGCACCTGCCGCCATGAGGCCGGTGCCGCTGCTACGAGGCCTCGGCGGTCCGGGGCTGGCGGCGCATCAGGTACGCCGCGCCCGCCCCCGCGCCGAAGAGCGCCGCCAGTGACACGCCCGTCGTCAGCCAGCTCGCGCCCAGCCACTGGCCGCCGAAGTAGCCGAGGGCGACGCTGTAGGCGGCCCAGGCCAGCCCGGCCAGGGCCGACCAGGGGAGGAACTCGCGGATCCGGCGATGGGCCGCGCCGGCGACCAGCGAGACGACCGAGCGGCCGGCCGGGGCGAAGCGGGCCAGGACGACGAGGGCGCCGCCGCCGCGGGCCAGGGCGCCGCCGAGACGTTCCTGCGCCGTGGTCAGCCGCCGGGACCGGGCGATGGCGCGGTCCAGCCGTGCCCCGCCGCGCCAGGCGAGGCGGTAGACGGCCAGGTCGCCGAGGACGGAGGCGGTCGCCGCGCAGAGCGTCAGGACGAGGATGTCGGGGACGTCCTGCGGCACCCGTCCGGCAGCCGCCGCTCCCGAACCGGCGGCCGCCGCCGTCGCCGCCGTGATCACCAGGACGCCGCTCGGCAGCACCGGCAGGAAGATGTCGAGGAGCACCGAGACGGCCACCAGCGCATAGATCCACGGGCTGCTGACCAGTGCCCCGACGACTCCCAGACTCTCCACGACCACAACTCCCCGACGACTCCCCCGTGGGCCGGGCCTGCCGCGAGACGCGGGGACGGCAGGATCGGCCAATGACAGCCATACAGCGTACGCCCGGGGTGTGACAGAGGGTTCACAGGGGGCTCGTGTGTTCGGCGCGTGACGTTCACACCGAAGTCGACCGCGCAGGGCTCCGCCGGCGTGCGTGACGACGGGGAGCCCCGCGCGGTCCGGTCAGGCCGCGACCGGCGTCTTCGGTTCCGGGGCGGGCTGCTTCCGCTCGGACGTGCGCCGCGCGAGGAGCCGGTCCAGGCCGAAGGCGCCGGAACCGGTGAAGGCGAGCAGCAGGAAGACCCAGCAGAACATGACGGAGGCCTCGCCGCCGTTCTCCATCGGCCACAGGGCGCCCGGCTGGTGCACCTTGAAGTACGCGTAGGCCATGGAGCCGGAAGAGACGACCGCCGCGGCTCGGGTGCCGAGGCCCAGCAGGACGAGGCCGCCGCCGACCAGTTGGATCACGGCCGCGTACCAGCCCGGCCAGGTGCCCGCGTCGATCGTGCCGCCCGAGCCCGCCGCGCCGCCGAGGACGCCGAACAGGGAGGCGGCGCCGTGGCAGGCGAACAACAGGCCGACGACCATGCGGAACAAGCCGAGTACGTAGGGCTGGGCGTTGGTGCCGTTGAGGCGTTCGGGCATGGGGGGTTGCTCCTTCGGTCGACCGGCCGAGGGCGCGGCCGGCGGGGGACGGAACCGAGTGGGCTGCCCACGTTAGGTGTGCCTAATGAGTACTTGCAAGTTCAACATTTAGCCATAGCCTGACGTGCGGTCACCTGCACGGCATGGACGCCGAGGCAGGTGGGAGCGCTCCCACGCCCGCGGTGCGGCCTGCGGACGTGACTCAATTCATACCCCGCCCCGCCCGCCGCACGCCCCGCCCGGCGTATCCCGCCTACGCCAGTTCCCGGTCCGTGATCATCCGGAGCACGTTCGTGCCGTCGCGGTTCGCCCGGGCCTGCTCCAGGCGCAGTCGCGCCGACCGGCCCCGCAGCGTCAGCGTCATGATCTGGTTGCCGAACCAGGGGCCGCCCGTCCTGCGCCAGCTCACCGCCGGCGGCGCACAGCGTCCGTGCCGGGCGATGCGCCGCCCGAGCGCTCGCGCCGGGGCGCTCCAGCCGAAGCGGAAGCCGAGGCGGATCGAGAGCGGCACGGAGTTGTGCACCGGGGAGCAGGTCAGCTGGGCCACCCGCGCGTCGGGCGCACGCCCCGCCCACGAAGGCTCGGCCACGTAGGCGTGGTGGACGTCGCCGGACAGCACGCTCACCGTCGCGGGCGCCCCCGGTCCCGTACCGGCCTCGGCGATCAGGTCGCCGAGCGCGTCGAAGGACGACGGGAACGCGGCCCAGTGCTCGAGGTCGGCCCCGCGCCGGATCCACTCGCCGCGCCGCGCCCAGCGCTCGCCCCGCTCGCCGCCGCACATCGCGGCGTTCCACGCCTCCACGTCGTGCACCAGGTGGGGCAGCAGCCAGGGCAGGGAGGTGCCGATCAGCAGGTGGTCGTACGCGCTGTCGCTGTCACTGTCGCCCCGTCCCTCCAGGATCTGTTCGCGCAGCCAGGCGGCCTCGCCCGGGTCGAGCATCGTGCGGCGGTCCTCGTCCAGGACGCGTGCCGCGCGGGAGTCCACCATCAGCAGCCGGGTGCGCCCGAAGTCGCGCCGGTAGCTCCAGCGGACGGAGGCCGGGTCGGAGTCCGCCCGGGCGGCGAACGCGCGCAGGGCGTCGGTGCCGTCGGGGGTCCCGCGGACGGCGGCGTAGAGCGGGTCGGCGGTCAGCTCGTCGGGGGAGAGGTTGCCCAGCTGCTGGTACACCCAGTACGACATCAGCCCGCTCAGCAGCCGCTCCTGCCACCAGTCGGTGGCCCGCATGTCGGCGAGCCAGGCGGCGGAGGTGTTCCAGTCGTCGATGACGTCGTGGTCGTCGAAGATCATGCAGCTGGGCACGGTGGACAGCAGCCAGCGCACCTCGGGGTCGAGCCACGATTCGTAGTAGAGGCGGGTGTACTCCTCGTAGTCGGCGATCTGGTCGCCTGGGGGCCGGTCCAGGTCGCGGCGGCCGGCGAGCCAGTGGCGGGTCGCGTCGGAGACCTCGTCCGCGTACACCTGGTCGCCGAGCAGCAGCAGGACGTCGGGGCGGGCGCGCTCGGGGTCGGCCGCGAGACGGGCGGAGAGGGTGTCCAGGGCGTCCGGGCCCACCGAGTCCTTGCCGCCGGCCGGTGGCGCGGCCCAGCGGCAGGAGCCGAAGGCGACGCGCATGCCGTCGTCGTCCGTGGGCGTGGCGATCACCGAGGGCGGGAAGCGGGAGTCGGCCGGCGGCCACACGCTCGCGCCGTCGAGGAGTACCTCGTACTCCGTCGCCGTACCCGGGGTCAGACCGCCGACCGGGACCAGGGCGTAGTGGTGGCCCGCGATCCGGAAGGTGCGGGCCGTGCCCCGGGCGCCGTCGGCGCAGCGCACCTCGGCGGTGCAGGGGCCGCTCGTCTCCACCCAGACGGTCGCGCACGAACCGTCGGCGTATCTCAGCAGTGGGCCCAGGCGCAGTCCCGCCATGATGATCCTCTCCTCCGTCGCACCGTACGGTACGGAACGACGGAGGCCGGCGGGGAGGTTCCGGGCCGAACGGATGGACGAACGGACGGTGGACGGCGCGTCAGCAGTTCGCGAGGTAGCCCTGGAGGGCGGACTTCTCCGCCGAGTCGACCGAGAGGTCGTAGTAGTACTTCACCTGCACCCAGGCGCGCACGTACGTGCAGCGGTAGGCGCTGCGCGAGGGCATCCAGGTGGCCGGGTCCTGGTCGCCCTTGGACTGGTTGACGTTGTCGGTGACCGCGAGGAGCTGGGGCCGGGTCAGGTCGTTGGCGAAGGACTGCCGGCGCGAGGTGGTCCAGGAGTCGGCGCCCGAGTCCCAGGCTTCGGCGAGGGGGACCATGTGGTCGATGTCCACGTCGGAGGAGGCGGACCAGGTGGCGCCGTCGTACGGGGAGTACCAGGTGCCGCTGGTGGCGGCGCAGGAGGAGTTGGTGACGACGTCCTCGCCGTCCCGCTTGAGGATCGTCTCGCGGGTGTTGCAGGTGCCGGACTGGGTGATCCAGTGCGGGAAGAGGTCGCGGTCGTAGCCGGTGCGGTCCTCGGAGGCCACCGTGAGGGAGGAGAGGTAGGTGCGGGCGGTGGCGGCGCTGACCGGGGTGGGGAGGGCGGCGGAGGCGGCCGGGCCGTTGAGGAGCCCGGCGGAGGCTATGAGCCCGGTGAACGCGGCGAGGAAACCGAGCCGTCGACGCGCGTAGAACTTCGGCATGCGAACTCCCTTGAGGTGTGGGGGTGTTGGGACGCGGGCAGGGGAATGCTCGCGACGCCGCATGACGCACAGGTGTGCGGTCGGTAAGAAGTTAGTGACGTGTGCATGGCACGTCTAGGAGTGTGACGGGACTCGTCACAGGACCTTGACGGGACTCGGCGCGGGACTTTCGGCCCTCGGTCCCGTCCGGAGGTTCGCGTACTATGGACGGCGCAGAAGGGGAGTAGCTCTTCGCCGGACCGTCGACATACTGCTCAGCCCGCCTGAGCCGGCGCCCGGAGGCAGGCCTCGTGCGCGAGGCTGGCCAGCGAGACCTTCGGCAAGCAGTGCACGCCCGTGCCGTACGGCACGGGTGGATCCGTGTGCTGCCGTGCCGAGGTGTCGCGCGTCGCGCGGATCGTGGGATCCGCGCAATCAGCACTCTCGGTGGGGTGGCCCCGACCGATTGAGGAATCTTGATCAGCCTGACCGTGACGGCGCTCGTCTTCGGTGTCGTCTTCCTCGCCGAACTGCCGGACAAGACCGCCCTCGCCGGCCTCGTCCTCGGCACCCGCTACCGCGCCTCGTACGTCTTCGCGGGCGTCGCCGCCGCCTTCCTGCTGCACGTCGTGCTCGCGGTCGCGGCCGGCAGTGTGCTGACCCTGCTGCCGCAGCAGCTCGTGCACGCGATCACCGGCGTGCTGTTCCTCGGCGGTGCCGCCGTGCTGCTGATGAAGAAGGACGACGAGGACGAGGAGGTCCGCAAGCCGCAGGACCAGTCCTTCTGGAAGGTCTCCGGGGCGGGATTCATGCTCATCCTGGTCGCCGAGTTCGGCGACCTGACGCAGATCATGACGGCCAACCTCGCCGCCCGCTACGACGATCCGCTCTCCGTCGGTCTCGGTGCGGTGCTCGCGCTGTGGGCGGTGGCCGGGCTCGGCATCGTCGGTGGAAAGGCCCTGATGAAGCGGGTGCCGCTGGCGCTGATCACGAAGATCGCGGCCGTGCTCATGCTGGGCCTGGGCGTGTGGAGCCTGTGGGAGGCGATCAGCGGCTGAGTGCCGGCCGGCCCGGGCCGCCACCGGTCCGCGGGGGCGGTCGGCGGGGGCGGTCGGCGGGGGCCGGGCGGGCATCGGTGGCGCGGGCCGCTGGCGCTATCCCCGCTCCGTTTTGTACCGTGGATGAACAAAGTGGCTCCCGCCCGTTCTCCCTGACCGGCGGGCGGGGCCACCTTGTTTCTCCTCCCCGTGCCTTGGAGTCTGCCGATGACGGCCACCGCCACCACCGTTCTGCCCGCCCGTGCCCTGCTGCTCGACATGGACGGCACCCTCGTCAACTCGGACGCCGCCGTCGAGCGCGTCTGGCGGCGCTGGGCCGACCGGCACGGGCTGGACGGCGACGAGGTCATGAAGGTCGTCCACGGACGGCAGGGCTACGCCTCGATGGCGCTGCTGCTGCCGGACCGGCCCATGGAGCAGAACCACGCCGACAACGC
The DNA here is from genome assembly GCF_003112555.1 of Streptomyces coelicoflavus. Classification (GTDB taxonomy): domain Bacteria; phylum Actinomycetota; class Actinomycetes; order Streptomycetales; family Streptomycetaceae; genus Streptomyces; species Streptomyces coelicoflavus. Next base: position 732,999 of record NZ_BEWB01000002.1, read on the forward strand.
GCGCATGCTCGCCGAGGAGACCGCCGACACCGAGGGCGTCGTCGCGATCCCCGGCGCTTCGGAGTTCCTCGCCTCGCTGCGCGGGCTGCCGCACGCCCTGGTGACCTCGGCCGACGTGGCCCTGTCCACCGCGCGGATGGCCGCCGCCGGGCTCGCACAGCCGGACGTCCGGGTCACCGCCGAGTCGGTCGGCGCGAGCAAGCCCGACCCGGAGGGCTTCCTCAAGGGCGCCGCCGAGCTCGGCATCGCCCCCGCCGACTGCATCGTCTTCGAGGACTCCGGCGCCGGCATCGCGGCCGGGCGCGCCGCCGGGATGCGCGTCGTCGGGGTCGGGCCGCGCGCCGGGCTCCACGGGCCGGACGTGGTCGTGGAGGACCTCACGCGGGTGCGCGTCGAGGCCGGCGCGGACGGCACGCTGCGCCTGCACATCGGCTGACGGGACGGCCGGGACGGCCGGGACAGCCATCGGGGGCCCGCCTGCCCGGGCTCCTGGCCCGCCCCTCGTGCGGCTACCGCTGTCGCTGCTCCGACTCGAGCCTGCGGCGGGTGTCCGGGCCGTAGACGCCGACCCCGTCGGTGTAGATGCCGCGGTACCACTGGTACTGGCGGACCGCGTCCTCGACCTGGCGGTTGAAGTTGCCGTTGAAGTCGCCCCAGTACATGTCCATCCCCCTCAGGCGCTGCTGGAGTTCCACGACCTCCGGGCCCTGGTCGCCGCGCTGGAGCGTGGGGCCGTCGCCCGGGGCGAGGCCCTCTTCCTCGGACTCCGGCGGCGCGTCCTCGGCCGGTGCGGTCGTGCTCTGCGTCGGCTCGGCCGGCCGGGACGCCGTGGGCGAGGCGCTCGACGGGGACGGCGAGGCGGAGGCGCTCGCACTCGCCGAGGCGGAGGCGGAGGCGGACGCCGACGGAGACGGGGACGGGGAAGCGGAGGGCGCCGACGAGGCCGGGGAAGCGCTGGGCTCCTCGCTCGGTGAGGCCTCGCCGGTCGACGGGTCCGGCACGCTCGCCCGGACCTCGTCCGGCAGGGCGCCGTCCCGCGACGGGGTGTCGTACGAGAACAGCCCGCTGGCGTATCCCGCCGCGCCGACCACGACCACGACCGCTCCGGCCGCGCTCAGCAGCAGGCCCTTGCGGCGCCCGCGCGAGGGCCGTCCGCCGCCGCTCGCGCCCCCGGTGCCCGGGCCCGGCCGCGAGACCTGCGGAAGGGGCGCGGTGGCGGAAGCCTCGAACAGGCGCAGGTCGTGCGCGCTGGGCGAGCCGGCCGACGGGGCGAGCGGCGTCGGCAGCGCGGGTGCCGCCTTCGTGCCTCCGTCGCGCGAACCGGCACCGGTACCGGCGCCCGCACCTCCGTCCGCACCCGCACCGACCGCGCGCAGCGTCATGGTGGCGTCCGGGTCGGACGCGGACCCGTCGGGGCGCTCGCCGGACGCCGCGGGCGCCGCGGACGCCCCGGGTGCCTCGGGCGTACCGGAGGGCTCCGCCGCCCCGTCCAGCTCGACGTACGGCCGTATGCGCAGCGGGTCGAAGTCCTCCGCCGCTGCCGCCTGGGCCGTGCGCGCGTCGCGCAGGGCGTCGGACGCCCGTGTCCCGCAGGCGCAGGACGGGGTGTTGTCCGCCGCTCTGGGCGTGCCGCACTCCGGGCACGAGGCCCTCCCCGGCCGCTCCTGCGACGGCTCCTTCTCCTGCTCCACGCGTTCGTCCCTCCCCTCGCGCCCCTCGCGACTCCCCTCGCGAACTTCAGAGATTATGCAGATCTTCTCCACACTTCCGCGCACACGCCCCCGGAATACCGGCTTCCCGGAGGACTGAAACGGCCATATCCGGTCACACCGACCAGGATGGGCAGCGCGCGTCGGTACGCGCGCGAGTCATGACATCCGTGGAGGTCCACATGGCCGGAGAGGTGCGCGAGGCTGCGGAGGCGGACCCCGGGCGGGGGCCCGGGGTGCCGGAGGAGCGGGAGCAGGTCGCCGGCGGTGTGCTCGTGTCCATCGGGGCCCTGCTCCTCGGCATGCTGCTCGCCGCGCTCGACCAGACCATCGTCTCGACGGCGCTGCCGACCATCGTCAGCGATCTGGGCGGTCTCGAGCACCTGTCCTGGGTGGTCACCGCGTACCTCCTGGCGGCGACCGCCGCGACGCCGCTGTGGGGCAAGCTCGGCGACCAGTACGGGCGCAAGAAGCTGTTCCAGCTGGCGATCGGGATCTTCCTGGTCGGTTCCGCGCTGTGCGGCATCGCGCAGGGCATGGGCCAGCTGATCGCCTTCCGCGCCCTGCAAGGGCTGGGCGGCGGCGGGCTGATGGTGCTGTCGATGGCGATCGTCGGCGACCTGGTCCCGCCCCGCGAACGCGGCCGGTACCAGGGGCTGTTCGGCGCGGTGTTCGGGGCGACCAGCGTGCTCGGGCCGCTGCTCGGCGGGGTCTTCACCGAGCACCTCAGCTGGCGCTGGGTCTTCTACATCAACCTGCCCATCGGCATCGTCGCCCTGGCCGTGATCGCGGCGGTCCTGCACATCCCGCGCCGCACCACCCGGCACGTCATCGACTACCTCGGCACCCTCCTCATCGCCTCCGTCGCCACCTGCCTGGTCCTGGTGGCCTCGCTCGGCGGCACGACCTGGGCCTGGAGCTCCCCGCAGATCATCGGGCTCGCGGTGCTCGCGGTCGTCCTCGCCGCCCTCTTCGTGGCCGTGGAACGCCGGGCGGCCGAGCCCGTCCTGCCCCTCAAGCTCTTCCGCGTCCGCACCTTCACCCTCTCGGCCGTCATCAGCTTCGTCATCGGCTTCGCGATGTTCGGCGCGATGACCTACCTGCCGACGTTCTTGCAGGTTGTGCGGGGCGTCACCCCCACCATGTCCGGTGTGTACATGCTGCCGATGGTGTTCGGCCTGCTGCTGTCGTCGACCGTCTCCGGGCAGATCGTCAGCCGTACCGGCCGCTGGAAGGTGTTCCCCGTCGCGGGCACCGCCGTCACCACCCTCGGGCTGCTCCTGCTGCACCAGCTCGACGAGAACAGCGCCACCGGCGAGGTGAGCGCCTACTTCTTCGTCTTCGGCCTGGGCCTCGGCCTGGTGATGCAGGTCCTCGTCCTCATCGTGCAGAACGCCGTCGCCTACGAGGACCTGGGCGTCGCCACCTCCGGCGCGACCTTCTTCCGGTCCATCGGCGCCTCGTTCGGCGTGGCCATCTTCGGCACGGTCTTCGCGAGCCGACTCGCCGACCAGCTCACCGACGCCTTCCGGGGCGCCGCCCTGCCGCCCGGCGTCTCCGTGGACACGCTCAAGGCCGACCCGCGCGGCATCGGCGCCCTGCCGCCCGCGCTGCGCCCCGAGGCGATCCACGCCTACGCCTCCTCCATCACCGACGTCTTCCTGTACGCCGCCCCCGTCGCCCTCGTCGCCTTCCTCCTGGCCTGGTTCCTCAAGGAGGACCGGCTGCGCGGCTCGGTCACCGCGCCGGACGCCACCCAGACCCTGGCCAGCAACCCGGTGGAGCGCTCCTCGCACGACGAGGTGTGCCGCGCCCTGTCGGTGCTCGGCACCCGGGAGGGCCGCCGGGAGATCTACCGCCGGATCACCGCACGGGCGGGGTACGACCTGCTGCCCGCGTCGAGCTGGATGCTGCTGCGGGTCCGGAGGTACGGCCGGGTGGAGCCGGCCCAGCTCGCGGAGCGCAGTCCCGTCCCGCTGGCCACCGTGATGGCGGCCGCCCGCCAGGTCGAGGAACGGCACCTGGCCGTCCGGGAGGGCCCCGACCTGGTCCTCACCCGCCGGGGCCGCGAGGTCGCCGAACGGCTGGCGCTGGCCCGCGAGGACTCCCTCGCCGAACTGCTCGGCGACTGGTGGGGGCCGGACCGCCCGACCGACCTGGTGCAACTCGTGCACGAGTTGACCGGCGAACTGTGCGGCTCGGAGCGGGAGCGCCCGCAGGACCGGCGCACGGGACGCGAGGGGGAGGAGCGGCGCAAGGGGCGTTCGCCCGCGCGGGCCGGCTAGAGGGGCGCCGTCAGGAGTCGCGGCGCAGCGGCTTGGCGAACCAGTGCTCGGCGTAGGGACTCTCGTTGTACGCCTCGGTCTCGGTGTAGCCCAGGCGCGCGTACAGGGCGCGGGCCTCGATCAGGTCGCCGCGCGTGTCCAGGACCATGCGCTCGGCCCCGAGCGTGCGTGCCACGTCCTCGGCGGCCCGCACGAGCAGCGCGGCGCCGCCCCGGCCGCGCATCCCGGCGTACAGGAACACCCGGGTCAGCTCGGCGGTCGCGTCGTCCAGCAGCCGCACGCCCGAGGTGCCGGCCGGTTCACCGCCGTAGCGCGCGACCAGCAGCCCGCCCCGGGGCGGTACGAGGTCGGAGCCGGAGTACGCGGCGATCTCCCGCTCCAGCTCGTCGGGGTCGGTGGAGCGCCCCTCGTACAGCTGGTACCAGCGGTCGCTCACCTCCGTGTAGTACGCGCGCCAGAGGGCGGCGGCGACGGGGGAGTCGTACGGTTCCGGGGCGACGGTCCAGGTCATGACGGGCATGGTCGGCAGGGACCGGTGGACGGAGCAAGCGTATTTTCCCACCGATGCGCCCTCGGCGCACGCCGTGCGCCGTTTGAGCGCGGCCCCGGAGGCAACCCGAACCGCGAACCGGCTTGCTCGGAGAGCCGGCAGGCGGAATACCCGGAAGGCACTCATGTCCACAGGCGTGATCATCGCTCTGATCGTGGTCGTGGCGGTCGTGCTCGTCGCCGCGGCCGTCCTTGCCCTGCGCGCACGGGGCCCCCAGCACGGCGGAAGTCTGAAGCGCCGCTTCGGGCCCGAGTACGACCTGGCCGTCGCCCGGCACGACGGCGACACCAAGGCCGCCGAACGCGAACTGACCGAACGGGTGCGGCGGCACGGGTCGTTGCGCACACGGCCCCTGGAGTCCGCCGAGCGCGAGCGCTTCGAGGCGCGCTGGACCGCGGCCCAGGAGCGCTTCGTCGACTCCCCGCGCGAGGCGGTCGCCGAGGCGGACCGGCTGCTCGCGGAACTCGCCGGCGCGCGGGGCTTCCCGGACGGCGGGCAGTACGAGGAGCAGCTCACGGCGCTGTCCGTGCACCACGCCCACCACGTCGAGGGCTACCGCCGCGTGCACCGCGTGACCCACGCGCGCGTGGACGACGCCCGGGACGGCGGTGGCGCGGGGACGGAGGAGATGCGCGCGTCCATGGTCGAGGCCCGCGCCCTGTTCGAGGCCCTGATGCGCCCGGCCCGCCACGACGGCGGCGACGGGCGGCGGACCGGTACCGAAGCCGGCGAACCGGCACCGGCACCGACTCGCGCGGCCCGGGCGCCGCACGGGTGGTCGCTCGGCAAGCGCCGGCCGAAGGAGAGCTGAGGCAATGTCCGACGTGACAGGCACCACAGGCAAGATCGGCGGCACGGCTGCCGACCGCGGCACCCCTGCCGATACCGGTCCCGATCCCGGCATCGCCGCCGACCCCGGCACCGCCGCCGATCCCGGCGCGGTCGCCGATCCCCGCACCCCTGCCGGTCCCGGCACCGGGGCCGACCCCGTCCCCAACTCCGGCGCCGCCCCCGGCACCCGGGCGGGCGGCGACGCCGCCACTGCCGCCGTGTCCCGCACCGCCGCCGGGGCAACCCCGGCGACCACCCCCGCGTCGGCCCCCGCGCTCCTCCCGCCCGGTGCGTCCGACCGGCTCGGTGAGCGGCTGCACCACGCGGTGGCCGGGTTCGTGGACGCGCCGCGAGCCTCCGTCGAGGAGGCCGACCGGGTCCTGGAGGAGGTCGCCGCCGTCCTCACGGACGCCGTGGCGCACCGTCGGCAGGCCCTGCGCACCTCCTGGCAGGAGGCCGGGCAGGCCGGCGGCGCGCCCAGCACGGACACCGAGCAACTCCGCCTGGCGCTACGGGACTACCGCGAGCTGGCGGACCGTCTGATGCGCCTGTGAGCGACGGGCGTCACCGCTCCGCCCGGCCCTCCCGCCACCGCCGTACGACCTCTTCGACGTCGTAGGGCTTCAGACCCAGCGGGGGGCCGGGCGGCGGTTTGAACATGACGTCGCGGATCTTGACGTTGATCTCCTCGACGATGCGGCGGACCACCCGCTCCGACGGGGCCTTCGCCGCCGCCTCCAGGGCGTCCTCGGCCTCCTTGCGGAGGGCCAGTGTGGGCGGCAGTACGGAGAAGCCCTCGCGGGCCATCTTCCGCTTGACCCACCACAGTTCGTCGTAGGTGCTGTCCATCTCGCTCGGCAGGGGCTTGCCGACGCCGGGCAGTTCGGCGAACTCGCCGCGCGCGTCCGCATCACGGATCTGTTTGTCGACCCAGGACTCGAAGTCGACGCCAGGTGGCTTTCGCTCGGTCATGACCCCATTGTGCCGGACAGCACACCACCGGTCGATCTATCATGCGGCGGCGACAGGCCAACGGACCCAGAAGGAGCGCACGTGCTCGAACTCACCATGGCCGCCGTCACCGCGGCGGACGCGGGCGCCACGGCCGGCATGCAGATGGCCGACGCGCCCAGCGAGCCGGACGCGGTGCTGCGCGTGGGCAGGGACAGGTCCGTGTGCCGGCTGTCGACGCCGGACGACTGGCTGTTCGTCTCCCGGGTCCACCTGGAGTTCCGCTGCGGGGCCGACGGCACCTGGCGGCTGAGCTGGCTGCGCGGTTCCCAGCCGGACCCCTCCAGCGAGGTCCGGCTGACCATCGGCGAACACTTGCAGTCCCTGCCGTACGGCGGCACGGTGCCGCTGCCCAGGGGCGGCAGCGGCGAGGTCGTGGTCCAGGACCGCGCGGAGCCGCGCAGCGTCAACGTCGGCTTCTACCACGAGGCGTAGCCGCTCGGCGGGGTCAGGCCAGCACGCGTGCCAGGGCGAAACCGTCGTACCCCTTGGTGCCGACCGTCTGGACCGCGGTGCCGCTGAGCCGCGGATGGCTGCCGATCAGCTCGATGGCGGCGCGGGTGCCGCGCACGTCGTCGCCGGTGTCGCCGGCGTCGGCCACGCGGCCGCCGCGGACCACGTTGTCGATGACGATCAGGCTGCCGGTGCTGGTGAGCCTGAGGGCCCACTCGAGGTAGTGCGGGTTGTTGCCCTTGTCGGCGTCGATGAAGACCAGGTCGAAGGGCGGCGGGTTCTCGTCGGCGAGCTTCGGCAGGGACTCCAGCGCGGGACCCACCCGGACGTCGACGAGGGCGTCGAGGCCGGCGCGGGCGATGTTGCGGGTGGCCACCTCCGCGTGCCGGGCGCTGTACTCCAGGGTGACCAGGCGGCCGTCGGAGGGCAGGGCGCGGGCCAGCCAGATGGTGCTGTAGCCGCCGAGGGTGCCGATCTCCAGGATGGTGCGGGCGCCCTGGATCTGGGCGAGGAGCTGGAGGAGCTTGCCCTGGTTGGCGGCGACGTTCACCGGGGGGAGCCCGGCGGCGTCACTCTCCCCGCGGGCGGCCGCCAGGGCGTCGTCGTCCGGTGCGAGGTGGCTGATGAAGTAGCTGTCGACGTCGTCCCAGACCTTCGACTCGCTCATGCGGGGCCTCCCGTGTACGTCGTGACGTGTTCCCGGTGCGCGGGCCGGACCCGTGCCCCGAGGCGGAAGAGCTGGCGGGAGCCGCCCTCCGGGCCGGGGGCGACGACTTCGGCGGGGGTGAAGCCGAGGCGTTCGTAGAAGGCGCGGGCGCCGCTCTCGGTGGCGCCGGGGTGGTCGGCGCCGAAGGTGACCACCTCGACGTCGGCCGGTTCCCGCACCCATCTGCGCATCGCGTCCCGCATCAGGGCACGGCCGACGCCGCCCGCGCGGGCCTGCCGGGACACGACCAGCCAGTGGACGTGGTGGACCGGCGCGTCCGCCTCCGTGTCCGTGCCGAACAGGAGCCCGCCGAGCAGCTCCGCGCCCGCACCCGGGCTCGCGCCGGTGTCCGGGGCCGGGGCGACGGCGACCAGGGCCGCGCCCCGGCGGATGTGCTCGCGCACCGCGTCGTGGAATCCGGCCTCCTCGACCATCGGGCCGAACCAGTGCTCCACCTGGCCCGCCAGGCCCAGGAATCCGGGGAAGTCTCGCTCCTCGGCGAGTCTGACCATCATCCTGGCAGTCTCTCAGACGGGGGCGATCAGCGCCGTCCCTCCACCGCCGGTGCCGAGCCCGGCAGCGGGCGGCCCGCCGACTCCGTCATGAACCACACCGCCACGCCGCCGACCACGGCCGCGGCCATCATGTAGTACGCGGGCATCATCATGTCGCCCGTCGCTCCGATCAGCGCCGTCACCACCAGCGGTGTCGTCCCGCCGAACAGGGACACAGACACGTTGAAGCCGATCGACAGCGAGCCGTAGCGCACCCGGGTCGGGAAGAGGGCGGGCAGCGCGGACGGCATCGAGGCGGTGAAGCAGACCAGCAGCAGGCCCAGCGCGCCCATGCCCAGGGCGACCGCGAGCAGGCTGCCCTCGCGGATCAGCAGCAGCGCCGGGACGGACAGCAGCAGGAAGCCCGCGCAGCCCGCCGCGATCACCGGCCGCCGTCCGACCCGGTCGGTCAGCGCGCCCGCGAACGGCTGGACGACCATCATCAGGGCCATCACGCCCAGCACCACGAGCAGCCCGTGCGTCTCGTCGTACTCCAGCTCGCTGGTCAGGTAGCTCGGCATGTACGACAGCAGCATGTAGTCGGTGACGTTGAAGACCAGCACCAGGCCGACGCAGAGCAGCAGCGCCCGCCACTGACCGGTGACCATCTCGCGCAGCGGCACCTTCACCCGCGCCGTCTCCGCCTTCTCCACCTCGGCCGCGAACGCCGGGGTCTCCTCGAGCCGCATCCGCAGGTACAGGCCGACGATGCCCATCGGGCCCGCGATCAGGAACGGGATGCGCCAGCCCCACGACATCAGGTCGCCGTCCGACAGCAGCGCCGTCATCAGCGTCACCAGGCCGGCGCCGCCGATGTACCCGGCGAGCGTGCCGAACTCCAGCCAGCTCCCCAGGAACCCGCGGCGCCGGTCCGGCGCGTACTCGGCGATGAAGGTGGACGCGCCCGCGTACTCACCGCCGGTGGAGAAGCCCTGCACCAGCCGGGCGAGCAGCAGCAGCACCGGCGCCCAGACGCCGATCGTCGCGTACGACGGGATCAGGCCGATGGCGAACGTGCCCGCCGCCATCATGATCATCGTGACGGCGAGCACCTTCTGCCGGCCGACCCGGTCTCCGAGCGGACCGAAGACCATGCCGCCGAGGGGACGAACCAGGAAGGCGGCGGCGAAGGCGCCGAAGGTGGAGAGCAGCTGCGCGGTCGGATTGCCCGACGGGAAGAAGACCTTGCCCAGCGTCACGGCGATGTAGCTGTAGACGCCGAAGTCGAACCACTCCATCGCGTTGCCCAGCGCCGCCGCCTTGACGGCACGCCGGACGAGCGCGGGATCGGTGGCGGTGGGGGCGCCGGAGGCACGCGGGACGGGTGCGGGGGTCGTGCGGGACGGGGGAGTGGCGACGGGGGCGGCCGACAAAACTACGCTCGCCTGCTTTCGACGGGGACAGGGACGGAGGCGGGGGAACGCCGTGTGACCCGTACGGCGGCGCTGTCGCCGGGCCGGAAAGAGCCCGCGGCACTCGGCCACGGGCAGAAAAGCGACCATAGGCGCTGATGCGCCGTTTACGCCCGGTATGCTTTTCGTTGCACTGTGCACCGAAATGGCGTGCACGCAGGGGACATGCGCGCGCCGTGCGCGGTTCCCTCGGCCGCGAGCTGTGATCCTTCTCGCTCGCCGGATCGAAAGGCGGGCGGTTGTCAGGTTGAGTGGGGGGTGCTCGCGTCTTCCTCCGAAGGTGGTGCGAGCCTCATAGGGTTCGCAGGGACGACACACCGCGTACACGAACGCGGTACGTAGGGTACGTGCGGACGGTACGAACGGGGCGGGAGGCCGACGAGGCGTGGCGAATGCGGAGCACAGTGGGCGACCGGCGGATTCCTTCGGAGCCACGGCCGCCGACGCGACCAGAGCACGGCTGCGCGTCGCACGTCTCGGCCTGTGGCTGATCGCCGCCGTCCTGGCCGTACGGCAGGTGGCGTCGGTCCTCGGCACCCCGCGCGGGGAACGCCTGACGGACCTGGAGACCTGGGTCGGCGAGCACGGCGTCCTGCACGTGGAGGGGTCGCTGTACGACTCCACTCAGTTCACCGGCACGCCGTTCGTCGGCCTCGTCCTCAAACCCTTCACCCGGGCGGCCGAACAGGCCCTCGGCTGGGGCTGGACCTTCGGCTCGCTGCTGCTGGTGGTGGCCCTCGGCCTGGTCGCCGCCCGCGCCCTGCCCCAGCCCGTCGGACGCCGTACGGCGCTGCTGGCGGCGCCCGTCGCCATCAGCCTGCTGATGCTGTCCCTCCCGGTGCGCAACGCGTTCTGGCTCGGCCAGACCAGCATCATCCCGGTCCTGCTGGTCCTGCTGGGCTGCTTCGCCGTACGGGGGGCGCAGGGCGACCGGGTGGGCGGCGTGCTGATCGGCGTCGCCGCCGCCTTCCAGCCGACCGTCCTCCTCTTCGTCCCCCTGCTGTGGTTCACCGACCGCAGACGCGCCGCCGTGTCGACCGCGATCACGTTCGCCGCCTGCACCGCCGTCGCCTGGGCGGCGATGGCGCAGGACTCGTACACGTACTGGGTGCACCACATGGCCGGCGTCGGCCTGGGCGGCGAGGCCGACGACCTCGCCAACCAGTCGCTGCACGGCGTCCTGCTCCGCCTCGGCCTGAACGGTCCGCTGGAGATCGCCCTCTTCCTCCTGCTCGGCGCCGCCGTCGCCGTCCTGGCCCTGCGCCGCGCGGTGCGCTACGCCCGTGACGGCCAGCTGCTGCTCGCGGTGGCCGTCACCGGCTGCGCGGCCGTCGTCGTCTCCCCGGCCACCTGGCAGCACCAGCTGCTGTGGGTGCTGCCCGCGCTCGTCGGCCGGGTCGGCAAGCGGGCCTCCGACCGGTACGTGTGGCCGGTCGCCGTCGTCCTGGTGATGACGCTGCCCGCGAAGATGATGCTGCCGAACATGGAGGCGCTGTACCCGCTGCGGGACAACGTCGTGCTGCTCGCCGCGCTGGCCGCCGCCGTCGCCGTGCCCTTCCTGCCGCGCACGTCGCCCTACTTCGAGAACCCGACCCCGACCGCCTACGCGCCGCCGGTCCCGGCCCGCTTCAAGCACGTCCCGCTGCTGCCCTTCCTGCGCCGGGTCCTCACCCGCCCCAACCTCCTCCTCGAGCTGCTGCTCATCCGGGTCACCTACGCCGCCTACTCCCAGGTCCGCCTCGCCGCGACCGGGGGCAGCAACTCGGCGGGCCGGGCGCGGGCCGAGGAGCACGGGACGCAGATCCTGGACCTCGAGCGGTTCCTGCACATCGACATCGAGCACACGATCAACCACGCGGTGGTCGGCGTCGGCTGGCTGCGGGACTTCTTCGACTTCTACTACACGTCGTTCCACTTCATCGTCCCGCTGACCGTCCTCGGCATCCTGTACTGGCGCCGCCCGGTCGACTACCGCTGGGCCCGCGCCTCCCTCGGCTTCGCCACGCTGCTGGCCCTGGTCGGCTTCTGGCTCTACCCGCTGGCCCCGCCGCGGCTGATGCCGGGCCTCGGGATCATCGACACCGTGCACGGCGTGCAGGACTTCTCCAAGCCGGACTACGGCACGCTGACCCACCTCACCAACCAGTACGCGGCGATGCCGTCGCTGCACTTCGGCTGGTCGCTGTGGTGCGGGGTGGTGATCGCGGTCATCGCGCCGAGGATGTGGATGAAGGCCCTGGGCCTGCTCCACCCGCTCTTCACCGTCTCGGCGATCGTGGCGACCGGCAACCACTGGGTGCTGGACGCGGTGGGCGGCGCGGCCGTGGTCGCGGCGGGCTTCGGGCTGACGTACTGGTTCCAGGGCCCGCGGGCCCGGACGGCCGTGGCGGCGGCGAAGGAGCCCGCGGAGCCCGCGCCCGGCGTCAGCAGCGGCCCCCCGGCCCCGGCGAAGGACCGTACCGCGAGCTGATCCGGTACTCGCCCGGCTCGTCGACCGTCAGCCGGGTGAACTCGCCCTCCTGCGCGAGACACCCGCCGTCGCTGCGCAGCCACGGCGACCAGGCGACCCGCACGGTCACCGCGCCGGGCCGCGCCACGCGCAGTACGAGGTCGGCGGGGCCGGTGGAAACGACGGTGCCGGGCGCGGAGACGAGCGGTACGGCGTCCCGCACCCGGTACACCTGCCAGTGCGCGTCCCGCCAGACGGGCTCCAGCCACTCGGGCCGCCGCTCCGGGTCCCGGACCAGCTTCGCCTCGGCCCTCGCCGGACCGTCCGGCTTGCCGAGCGGGGCGACGACGAAACCGACCGCCCACCGGTCCAGCCACTCCCGGTAGGTGGCCGCGGAGAAGCTGCCGTCGTAGAACAGGCGTCCGCGTTCCACGTCGAGCTGCCGGTTCCAGCCGCGGGCCATGTTGACGTGCGGGGCGAGCAGGGTGGCCTCCCGGTGATTGCGGGCGGGCACCACCTCCACCCGCGTCCGGTCGGCGCCGAACCCCTCCAGAGCCGCCACGACACCCTCCGTCTCGGCGGCCCAGGCGGGCACGACGGTGGACACCCTCAGGTCGCTCACGGTCTTGCCGCCCACCCACCACACGGAGTAGGCGAGCGCGACGGCCAGCAGCCCCCGCGCGAGCCGCCGCACCCGGTCCGCGGTGAGCGCGGGCGGGGCGGTGAGCAGGGCCGCCAGCAGCACGGCGGGCGCGAACAACTCGGCGAACCGCTCGACGTTCGTCCCGACCGGCGAGGCGATCAGATACGTCAGCACGGTCCCCAGCGCGTACACGGCCCCGCTCCACCGGGCGACCCGCCAGGTGTGCGGGGCCAGCACGGTGACGGCGAGACCGAGCAGGACCGGCGGCCAGATGCGGGCGAACGGCATCGGCTGCTCCCCCGTGAAGGGGAAGAACAGCGTCGTCAGCCCGACCACGGCCGCCGGGGGTATGAGCAGGACGAGGGCGCGCCCCCAGTCCCGTACGAGCAGGAACGCGGCGCCCACGACGGCCACGAACAGCCCGGCCACCGGCGAGGCCATCGTCGCCAGCGCCGCGTACCCGGCGCCGAGCCACAGGCGCCGCTCCCGCACCAGCGGCACGCAGGCCGCCAGGGCGAGCGCGACGCCGAGCGCGAAGGTGGCCCGGCCCGAGGCGACGTCGCACCACAGCGCCAGGGAGGCGAGCAGCGCGGGCCACACGGGCCGGCGCACCCCGCCCCGCACCAGCAGCACCGCCGCGAGCCAGGAGGCGGCGAGCCCGGACACCACCGTGACGGTGCGGACACCGACCAGCGCCATCAAGTACGGCGAGAAGACGCTGTAGTTGGCGGTGTGCATCCCGCCGTACCAGAACAGCCCGTACGCCGAACCCCCGTGGTTCGAGGCGAAGTCGGCCCACGCCTCCTGCGCGGCGAGGTCCCCGCCGCCCGTCGCGAGAAACGCCCACCACACCGCGTACAGCGGAATGGTGGGCAGGGTCGCGAGCAGCGGCACGCGATGCCGGCGCCCGAAGGCGCGCAGGGCGTTGCCCGGACGTCTGTCCCGGCGCTGTTCGGGCCGGCGGACGGTGAGTTCGGCAGGGGCCACGGTCGGGGTTTCCGTTCGAGGTCATCGAGCGTGCCCGGAGTGGACACACGTGCGAAGACGATAAATCGAACAGAAACGTTGGCCCGGACCGGGTCCGGCTCCCGCTCCGGCTCAGCCGGTGCCGGAACCGGCCCCCTTGCCGGGGGTCCAGTCCCACTCCACGATCTTCTCGGCGAGCTTCGGCAGCCTGTCGTCACCGGGCTTGACGTCGATGTAGAACAGCGCCTCGTCCGGGTGCTTGTCGTCGCCGCCCCAGCGGACCACACCGCCGCACTCCGCGAGGATGTCCCGGATCACCGTCAACTGCTGCGGGAAGAAGCCGCCCCGCACTCCCGACGGGTAGGAACCCGGCCGGATCTGGACCGCCGTACCGGACGCCTGGTTCGACTCGGCCATGCCCTTGCGGACCGTGGAGGGGTGGCGCCAGCCGGTCACGTCGCCGTGGCGCAGTTCGTCGACCTCGTAGTGGAAGCGGCGGACCACATGGACCAGCACGGTTTCGACGTCGCCCATGCGTACCTGGACGCCGTCGACCGGAAGGCCCGGTACGGGTCTGGTGTAGACGTGCCCGCGGTTGTCGGCGGTCTTCTCCATCTCCCAGCCGTTGCGGGACGGGACGCCGCTCAGGACGCGCTTGTTGCGCTCCTGCGCCTTGCGCACCGACTCGCGCAGCTTGTCGGGTTCCGGACCGGCCGGCTGGGCGAGGGCGGGGGAGGACAGCACCTGGGAGCCGACGGCGGCCCCGGCGGCCAGGAAGGCGGCACGGCGCAGGACGTGGCGGCGGGACAGGGGGGTGGTCACGTGTGGGTGCCCTTCTTGTGGTGTGCGATGACGAGCCAGGTCAGGACGAGTGCGCAGATGCCGAGCAGCAGGGTGGCGGGGTTGAGATAGGACGGGACGACCGCCTCGGTCACCCGGCCGTCACCGGCGCGGCAGCCGAAGTGCAGCGGCACGAAGGTCGGTTCGTAGCCGGTGACCCTGCCTTCGACGGCCTTCGCACAGGCCTCGGCCTGGGCGTGGTCGTCGAAGAAGAACAGGTGGAGCAGCCCCCAGGTGTACATGCCGACCGCCGCGTCCCAGGCCAGTACGGCCGCCGGGCCGAGGAGGGTCGTGCCGTTCCGGCGGGCCCGCACCAGGCCGGTGACCGCGCGGACCGTGAGCCACACCACGGCGACGAGACCGGCCAGCAGCAACAGCAGCAGGACGGCCCCCTCGTGCTCGGCGTAGGGCTGGTCGCCTGACATGTGCCGTACTCCTGTCAGAGGTTGCGGGAGATGGAGTTGTACTTCTCCATCACGTAGTAGAGCCCCATTCTCTTCTTGGCCTCCTCGTAGGCGACGTCGCCGGGACCCTGGTAGCGGCGCAGGACCTCGTAGATCTCCTGGTCCGTGTAGCCCAGGGTGGGCTGGCGCAGGGCCGGTGAGTCGTCGTCGCCGCCGGGCTTGCCGTCGATGTCCCAGCGGTGGATCAGCGCGACGCTGGTCAGGGCGTACGTCTCGCTGTCGTACGCCTGCTTCCACGCGTTGTACTTGTCCTCGTCCACCGACACGTCCCGGCGCGGCTGACCCGACCCGTACCCCTTGTCCAGCGCGTGGTTCCAGGCGCCGATGAGGGTGACGGCGCGCTGCTTGGCGATGCCGGTGGAGGTGTCCCGGATGTACTGCCGGGTCGTGTTGAAGGCCAGGATGACCGCGGCCCAGGCCGCCTCGTCGTCCGGGGAGATGTGCCGCATCTCCCAGTAGGCGGTGGTCTGGATCAGCGCCTTGCGCATGTTGTGCCGGTTCGACAGCTCCGTGATCAGGTCGTCGTGCGCGGTGACGGTGCGCTCGAAGCACTTCCAGTGCTGGTACGACCGCAGTCCCCCGTCGAGGGGGAAGCCGAGGGACTCCATGTACTTGCCGACGTCGGTCTCCATGGCCGTCGTGACGTCGGGGCTGAGACGGGTGTCGGGCTTGACGCCGCGGGGCGGGTCGAAGGATCCCTGACCGCTGTCCCGTCCGGAGGCGATGTTGACGTCGATGTTGATGGAGCCGCTGCCGGAGCCGACGGTCTTGGTGACGATCTGGTCGTAGGCCCAGTTCGCGGGCAGCGGGTATCCGAAGTTGCCGGAGAACCCGGAGGACATGTCGGACACGAACGACGCCGAGGCGTGTCCGGCGTCGGACACGCGCGTGCACACGTTGCGCGGGCCGTACACGCCGACCGTGTACCGGTTGCCGTCGTCGCGCATCGCGTCCTCGATGCCCTTGAAGTGCGGCAGGACGCTGTCGGTGACCTCGTAGTCGTACGCGTCGAAGTCGACGGCGAAGAAGATCCTGGCCCCGGACTTGAACCCGTGGTCGAGGGCGGCGTTGATCGCGGCCTGGCCCGCGGCGCGCCCCAGCGGATAGCTGAAGTCGCTCGCGCCCCGGCCGAAGGTCTGGTAGATCGGGAAGCAGCGCATGCCCTCGTCGGCGATGGTCTGCAACTCCCCGGACTGGATCTCCTTCTCGGGCACCGTGCCGCCGCCCGGGACCGGGTTGGTGAGGTAGCGCCCCACGATCGTGATCCCCTCCGCCTTGAGGGCCTTGGCCCGGTCGGGGGTGATCCGGGTGACGCCGTCACAGGCGGAGCCCTTGCGGTCCTGGTCGCCGTACGACACCAGCAGCGACGCCCAGGTGGAGAAGTCGCCCTGTCCCGTCACCGGGAGCTTGGCGAACGACTGGAACGAGCGGACGGCGTCGGCGAGCGCCGAGGTGAAGGTGCCGCCGAACGACACCGGCCGCGCGTTGAGCAGCATGCCCGCGGTGAAGAGCTGCACCCAGGTGCCGGACGACCCCACCGACAGCGTGTGCGCCTTGATCCCGGACTTGGTGCCCGGCCCGAAGTTGCCGTTGGCCACGCCGTCGGCCATACCGATCGTGTACTGCACCGCGTAGAGCATGGCCGTGGCGACGGTCCGGGAGTGGTGTCCGTCGCAGGGCACGATGTAGAAGTCCCGGCGGTTGACGAACTCGCCGTTCATCCACTGCTGGACGGCCCTGATCTGCTCGGAACCGCCGTTGACGGTGACGTACGGGTCCATGTTCAGCAGGCCCTTGAAGACCTTCGGGACCACGTCACCGCCGGGGTAGGCGAAGTCGACACCCATGTCCGACTTCAGCGACAGCACCGAGTCCTGGACCCGCTCGCTGTACGTCCCGTCGATGCCGCCGCCGTCGTACCCCTTGCAGTACAGGCCGGCCTGCACGATCCGGACGATGTTCTCGGGAGCGCCCGAGGCGTGGATGTTCGGGTACTTCGACTGGAGCGTGGAGAGCGTCGTGGGGCCGAAGTTGTTCGACAGGCCGGAGATGCCCAGCTCGTACTGGAGCGCCCGGGTCAGGGCGTACATCACGGTCCAGCTCGTCTGGCCGTTCTCGTCGAGCCGCGATATGCCCAGCTTGGCGCCGTCGTCATACGTGGTGTTGATGAACTGCTGCGCTGCGCGCACCATCTCGTCAGCCATGGGCCGGCTTCCTCTCGGACGGAGGGCGCCGCCACCCGAGCCCGAGTGAGGCCGCGCTCGACCGGCGCGAGTCGGGCAGAGGTGGTGCGTGCCCGCCGCGGTCGTGTGTCAGGGGGTGACCTGTTGCGAGTGCCTGAGGCGCACACACTTTAGGCACACGAAGATCACACGGCCCAGAGTGCGGCTCATGGTTGGCGCAATTGCGCACGCCGACGCGTCACTTGTGGGTGGTGCGGGCCCAGTCGACGAAGGTGGCGAAGACGGCGGGGGCGAGGGTGAGGGTCGGGCCCGCCGGGGTCTTGGAGTCGCGTACGGCGACGGTGGCGTGGGGGGTCTCGGCCACTTCGAGGCAGTCGCCACCCTGGTCGCTGCTGTAGCTGGACTTACGCCACTGGGCCGTCGTCGGTATGGCCTTGCTGTCCATAGCATTCCTCCATCACCCGGCGAATCAATTCCGCCGAGTCCTTGAGGGACAGCGCGGCGGCCCGGAGGTGATCGTAACGGAGCGAACAGTCCTTGACCGTCTCCGGGTTGGCGGTCGGATGACCGCTGCCGTACCTCTCCGTGTAGAGGATGGTCGGGTCCTTGGCGAAGCGGTAGAGGTTGAATGAGCCGGTGAGTCCAGGGTGTGCGCCGACGGAGAACGGCAGCACCTGGACGTTGATCCGGGGATTGTTCTCGAAGGACAACAGGTGGGCCAGTTGCCCGCGCATCGTGTCCCGGCCGCCGATCTCCTGGTGGAGCGCGGCCTCACTGAGGACCGTCCAGAAGACCGGCGGCTCCTCCTTCTCGAAGATGCGCTGGCGGGCGAGCCGTACCGCGGTGCGGTCGTCGAGGTCGTTCGGGTCGAGTGTGCCGAGCACGGCCCGGACGTAGGCGTCGGTCTGGAGCAGGCCGTGGATCATATGCGTCTGGAAGGTGCAGATCTCGGCCGCCCGCCCCTCCAACTCGGCCACCTGTTGGAACCAGGCCGGTACCTGACTGCGCATCACCAGGTCGACGAGTCGGGACAGTAATCCTCCCGTACCCAGCGCAGCGTCCACCCGTTCGCTGAACTCCGGCGTCGGCAGTTTCCGTGCCGTCTCGATCTGGCCGACCAACGAGCCGGTGTAGTTGATGATGTCGCCGAGCTGCCGTTGGGTCAGGCCGGCGGCCTCCCGGTGGCGGCGCAGCTCGAAGCCGTAGTAGTCGAGCGGCGAGGCGCCCGGGTCAAGGACGTTGATGTGGGTCACGCACAGCCCCCTTCGCGCACAACTCGGTCCACTGGGGCACCGGTTGTATCCGTTGCGTAGCCCACGGTAGTCGTCCGACGTCAGGCTCGTGCCGTGAACGAATACTTTCCCTCGGTCCTCGCGGGCCACCGCGCGGACCAGTACCGGATGAGCTTCACCGCCGGCGCGCACTCGGCGGGGCACGTCCGCCGCATCGTCCGCTCGTACCTGTGCGAGTGGGACCTGGCCGAGCTGACCGACGCGGTGGAACTCGGCGTCACCGAGCTGCTGGCGAACGTCGTGCGCCATGTCCCGGACCGGCGCTGCACGTTGCTGCTGCTGCGCCAGGCGGGCGGGGTCCGGGTGGAGGTGGCGGACGGGAGCCCCCGGCAGCCCGTACCGTCGGCGTGGGTGAGCCACGACGCGGAGGGCGGCCGGGGGCTGGTGCTGCTGGACGCGGTGGCCGACAAGTGGGGTGTCGCGCCGGGTGCCGGGGGCGGCAAGGCGGTCTGGTTCGAGTGCGGGGCGGGCTCCGTACCGGATTAGGTGAGGGAGTCCTGCGACGGCACGACGACTCCGTACATGTCGGCGACCGTGGCGAGGGCGCCGTAGTGCACCTGACGGGCGTCGAGTTCGGTGTCCGCGACCGGCAGGGCGCGGGTGGCGCAGGCGTCGGCGACGACCGTGGGGCGGTTGCCGCGCAGGAAGGCGCCCTGGGCGGTGAAGGTCACGCACATGTGCGTCATGAAGCCGACGACGACGAGGTCGTTGTGGCCGGCCGCGTCGACGTGCTCGCCCAGGTCCGTGCCGAAGAAGGAGTCCGGCGCCTTTTTGGTGACGACGGGCTCGCCGTCGACGGGGGCGACGCTCGGGTGGATCTGCCCGACCTCGGCCCCGAGGTCGTACGGGCTGCCCTCGCCGCCGTCGTGGACGACGTGGACGACCTTGGCGCCTTCCCGGCGGGCGCGGGCCAGCAGGCGGGCGCCCGCGTCGAGCGCGTCCTGCCAGCCGTCGAGTTCCATCACGCCGGTCGTGTAGGTGTTCTGGTAGTCGACGAGGACCAGCGTGGAGTCGGCGAGCTTGGCGGGGGTGTCGTCGAGTCCGCTGACGCGGCGCAGCGTGGTTCTGGGCATGAGGGCTCCTTGGGATTCGGGTGTGGGCGGCAGCCGTTGCGTCGGCCTGCTCCCACGACGCTACGGCCGCCCGCCGGTGTCGGCAACGTCGTCTAACATGCAGATACCGACATGGCCGTGCGACGCCCCGGGAGGCACCGTGAACCCCGCCGGACGACTGATCGTCGTCGTGCTCTTCGACGGCGTCGACCTGCTCGACGTCACCGGACCGCCGGAGGTGTTCTCCCTCGCGCGGCGCGAGACGGAGGACGCGGCGGGCTACGAGGTGGTCCTCGCCGCCGGGACCACGGGCCCGGTCACCACCGCCGCCGGTGTCCGGGTCCTGCCCGACGTCACCTTCGACGACCTGTCCGGGCGGCGCGTCGACACCCTGATCGTGCCCGGCGCGGTCGAGGTCGACGGTCGGCGCCGGATCCGGGCGCTCGCCGATCCGGTCGTGGTGGAGTGGGTGCGGCGGCTCGCCGGCCAGACCCGGCGGGTCACCTCCGTCTGCGTCGGAGCGCACGTTCTCGCCGCCGCCGGGCTCCTCGACGGCAAGCGGGCCACCACGCACTGGTCGACCGCGCGGCAGCTCGCGGACGAGCATCCGGAGGTCGAGGTCGACGCCGACCCGATCTTCATCCGCGAGGGCGACGTGTGGACCGGCGCGGGCATCAGCTCCTGCCTCGACCTCTCCCTCGCCCTGGTCGCCGACGACCTCGGCGAGGCGGTGGCGCTGCGGGTGGCCCGTCAGCTGGTGATGTACCTGAAACGGCCGAGCGGGCAGAGCCAGTTCAGCGTGCCGCTGGAGCAGGTCTCCACCACCCGGCGCGTCGAGGATCTCCGGCACCACATCATGCGCAACATCGCCGCGCCGCTCACCGTCGCCGACCTCGCGGCCCACGCCCACGTCAGCGACCGGCAGCTCACCCGCATCTTCAAGACCGAACTCGGCACGACTCCGTACGCCTACGTCGAGTCGGCGCGCGTGGAAGTGGCCCGCCAGCAGCTGGAGTCCACCGACGCCACCCTGGAACGCGTCGCCTCCGCCTGCGGTTTCGGCACCGTCGACACCCTGGTCAGGGCCTTCCGCCGCAGGCTGGACACGACACCGACGGAGTACCGCCGCCGCTTCCGGACCGTCGTGAGCACCCACAGCTAGGCCGGTTTCGCGCGGCGTGCCACCACAGGAAGGCGGGGACGGCGCTCAGCGTCATACCGGCGGCGCCGATCCACAAGGTCGCCGTCGCGCCGAACGCGGCCCCGGACGCCCCGCCCATGAGCCCGCCGAGCGGAACGCCGCCCGAAGAGACGAACCGGGCCGTCGCGGCCATCCGGCCCAGGAGCCGGTCCGGGGTGAGTGACTGCTGAAGACTCGACTGGGCCACCACCCGGACGACGCCGCCCAGGGAGAGTGCGGCGAGCCCGACGGCACCCCCGTAGAGGGTCCAGCCGGGGCGGGCCAACGGCATGAGGAGAGCCAGCGGGCAGGTGGCCAGCGTGGTGAGCCAGATGACCGGTCGCTGTCCGATCCGCTTCGCCAGCGTGGTGGCCGTCAACGCGCCCAGCAGGGCGCCGCACCCCATCCCCGACAGGACGAGTCCGATGCCGAAGGGCTCCAGGCCCATGGTGCGCTCCAGGAAGACCAGCAGCATCGTCTGGTACATCACCAGGGAGAGGTTGAACAGCGCGTCCGAGATCATGATGGCGCGCAGCGCGGGGTGCCGGAGGACGAAGTGCAGGCCCTCCTTGATCTCCCGTCCGAGTCGAGGGCTCGGGCCGGGTTCCGGCGTCTCTTCTCGCCGGCGGATCGTGGCCGCGAAGAGGCCGGACATGGTCATTCCGGCGGAGCTCGCCAGGAGCGTCGCCGGAGCCCCCACCAGACCGACGAGAGGCCCCGCCACCGCCGGGCCGCCGATGCTGGTCACCGAGCGGATCGCCGAGAGCTTCGCGTTGCCCTCCACGAGCTTGTCGCGTCCCACCAGATGCGGCAGGTAGCTGACGTGGGCGACGTCGAAGAACACGGTCAGCACCCCGTGCAGCAGGGCCACGGCGTACAGCAGCCGGACGCTGAGCAGGTCGGCCCACCAGGCGAGCGGGATCGTCAGGAGGGCCGCCGCGCGCAGGAGGTCGCTGCCGATCAGCACGGTCCTCTTCCGCATCCGGTCGACCCATGCCCCGGCCGGCAGCCCGACCAGCAGCGAGCCCGCCGTGGTCGTCGCGGTCAGCAGCCCGACCTGGAACTCGTCGGCGTGCAGGGTCGCGATCGCCACCAGCGGCAACGTCAGGAAGATGATCCGGTCGCCCAGCTGCCCGAGTGCGGTGGCGGCGAAGAGGCGCCGGAAGTCCGGGTTGCCGAGGAGTCCGAGCCGGTGAGACGTGGGCATGCCTATCGCCCGGCGGTGGTGCGGGCGGGGCGCTCCACTCCGAACTCGTAGACCACCTCGCGGTACCGGTCCGGGACGACCATGTCCGCCGTCTCCACGGGGCGACGCACGGTGTCGTACATGGTCCGTTCGATCAGGAGGACGAGGTCCCCCGGGCTGATGCCGAGCAGGTTCGCCTGCTCCCGGGTGGCGCGGGCCGGGCGCGGCACCTCGACGACCGTGTCGACGACGATCCCGAGGGAACGCATCCGCTCGACCACCCCCTGGCCAGCCAGGGGCCCGGACTCGGGCAGCGCGACCGGGGTCCCCTTGGTGAGGGCCAGAGGCTCCCAGGACTCGGAGAGCTGGACGGGCTGCCCGCCGGCGAGGAACTCGTACCGCGTGGTGACGCAGAGGTCGCCGGGCGCGATGCCCAGCCGCTCGGCGATCCCCTCCGGCGCGGGGACGCCCACCCGGCTGTCCGCGTCCCAGGCGTCGGCCCCGCCCCGCTCCCGCGCGTCGGCGCCGCGAGGACGCCCGCCCGCCCGCTCCCGGTGCCGCGAGCGGACCAGACGCAGGCGCTCACGCGGGCTGCGGACGTACGTGCCCGAGCCCGCACGCCCTTCGAGGAGCCCGTCGACGACCAGCCGGTCCACCGCCCGCTGTACGACGTTGCGCCCGACCCCGTACTCCTCGGCGAGCCGCGCCCGCGACGGCAGCCGCGCCCCGGTCTCCCACTCTCCGGCGAGAACCCGCGTCCGCAGCACGTCGGCCAGTGCGAGGTAGGGCGCCTGACGGGACATGGGTGGACCTCCGGTCGCTTCCGGTCGTTTCGGGGATGCCGGAAAGCTACTGCACGGCCCGAAAGCTGATGGAGCAGCATGCGCGTCAAGCGGCCTCCGTCCGTGTATACGTCGACGTATACTGCGGGCATGAGTGATGCGATGATCCGGGTCCCGGCCGAGGTGCGGGACCGGTTGGCAGTGATCGCGGAGGCGCAGGGGACGTCTATTCGATCCCTGGTGCAGGAGTTCGCGGAGTCGACGCTGACGGAGGAAGAGCGCCTGGAGCGCGCCGAGCGGACGCGCGCCTACCTGGCCGAGAACTTCGGGGTCGAGGTGGACGACGAAGAGAGCGCGGTGATGGGACGCAGGCTCCGGGAGGCCTTTGCCGGGCAGCAGAGTGATGCCGCGTGATCCTGCACCACTTGGTCCTCGACACGCCCACGCTCGTGGCGCTGTCGGGCAATCGGCAGGTGTCCGCTCTCGTCCACCGGGCGAACTTCGAGACGGAGACCCGTTTGTGGGTGCCGGCCCTTTCCGTTCTGGAGGCGGAGAGCGAGCTTCTCGGCATCGCCGAACACGTCGGGCAGTTGGACGTGATGCACACCGTCGACCTCGACTACCCGGCAGTGCTCGCGATCGCAGAGCTGAGCCGTGACGGCGTGCCGCCAGGGATCGGCGCGGCGATCCACGCGGCTCGGCACCTGCCCGAGTGGGGCGCGGACGCGCTGATCGCCACGGTGGCTACGAAGGCGTACGAGGGGCGGGGCCTGCCCGTACTGGACCTGAACCGCTGACGCCGGTCCAGTACCAGCCGTTGGACTGCCAGAAGCTCCACGTGTCGCAGGCGCTGCCGTAGCGGTGGCCCGTCCGTCGGCTGGACGCCGCCTACGAAGCCGCTTCGTAGGTGAAGCGGCTCACGTGGGGCGGCTCACCCCGTCGCCCTTCTCGAACGTGACCGGCGCCTCGAAGGCCGCCCTGCGGGTCGCGCGGCGCAGGGCCTTGAGGAGCGGGGTGCCGAGGGCCAGGGTCAGGACGACCGTCATGGCGGCGCGGCCCCCGTCCCAGCCCAGCGACGTGGCCAGGCAGTAGGAGAGGAAGCGGGCCAGGTTGTCCGCGATCGACGCGTCCGGGTCGAAGGCGATGTTCGAGGCGAGGGTGTTCATGAACGTCCAGCCCGCCAGGTTCATCACCGTGCCGTAGGCGAAGGCCGCCAGGAAGCCGTACGCCGCCAGCATCAGCAGCTCCGCGCGCCCGCGCAGCCGGTCCGGGCCCGGCAGCAGGCCCGCGCCCATCGTGAACCAGCCCATCGCCAGCATCTGGAACGGCATCCACGGCCCCACCCCGCCCGTCAGCAGCGCGGACGCGAACATCGTGATCGAGCCGAGCACGAAGCCGAAACCGGGGCCCAGGACCCGGCCGCTGAGGACCATGAGGAAGAACATCGGCTCCAGGCCCGCCGTCCCCGCGCCGATGGGACGCAGGGCCGCGCCCGCCGCCGCCAGCACGCCGAGCATGGCCACGGCCTTCGGACCGAGGCCCGACTCCGAGATCGTCGCCGCCACCACCGCCACCAGCAGCACCAGCACGCCCGCGAACAGCCACGGCGCGTCCTGCGCGTGCGCGTTCAGCGACGCGTCCGGCGGGGCCAGGAAGGGCCACCCGAAGCCCGCCACGCCCACCGCGCTGACCAGGATCAGCGCGGCGACCGAGCGCGGGCCCAGGCGCACGGCGCGGGCCTGGCGCTGGGGAGGGGTGCCGCCGGTCATGCCAGGGCCTCCCGCACCTGCGCGACCGTCAGCCACTTGCGCGGCGCCAGCACCTTCGCGACCTGCGGGGCGTACGACGGGGAGGCCACCACCACGTCCGCCGCCGGGCCGTCGGCGATGACCTCGCCCTCGGCGAGCAGCACCACGCGGTGGGCCAGCTCGGCGGCCAGTTCCACGTCGTGCGTGGCCAGCACGATCGCGTGGCCCTCGGCGGCCAGGGCGCGCAGGATGCCGGCCAGGCGGGCCTTCGCCGCGTAGTCCAGGCCGCGCGTCGGCTCGTCCAGGAGGAGGAGCGGCGGGCGGGCGGTCAGGACGACGGACAGGGCGAGGGTGAGGCGCTGGCCCTCCGAGAGGTCCCGGGGGTGGGTGTCGTCCGTGATGCCGGGGAGCAGGTCCGACAGCAGCGCGCGGCAGGTGCCGGGCGCCGCCTCCGCGTCCCGGTCGGCTGCCGCGCACTCGGCGGCGACCGTGTCGGCGTACAGCAGGTCGCGCGGCTCCTGCGGGACCAGGCCGACCCGGCGTACGAGGTCGCGGGGGGCCGTGCGGTGCGGTACGGCGTCGCCGGTCCGGACCGAACCGGCGGACGGTTCGACCAGGCCGACCAGCGCGGACAGCAGGGTGGACTTTCCGGCGCCGTTGCGGCCCATCAGGGCGACCGTCTCGCCGGGGGAGACGGTCAGGTCGACGTGGCGCAGGGCCTGGACGCGGTCGCGGCGCACGGCGAGGGAGCGGACCTCGGCGGCGTAGGGGGTGGGCGCCGGGGGAGTCTCCGGGTGCTTCCTGCGGCGGCGCCAACGGGAGGTGACGGGGCGCCGGGCGGGCGGCGCGGGGAGCGTGGCGGACGGTGACGGGGTGCGGTCCGGGATCTCCCGGCCGGCCAGGCGCTCGCGCAGGGGCGCGGCCCGGCGGCGGGCGTCCCGGATCGTCAGCGGCAGCGGGGACCAGCCCGCCAGCCTGCCCAGGTCCACCACCGGCGGGTACACCGGGGACACGGCCATCACGTCCGCCGGGGCGCCGAGGAGCGGTGCCTCGCCGGGGGCCGGGAGCAGGACGACCTGATCGGCGTACTGGATGACCCGCTCCAGGCGGTGCTCGGCCATCAGGACGGTCGTACCGAGGTCGTGGACCAGGCGCTGGAGGACGGCCAGGACCTCCTCGGCGGCGGCGGGGTCCAGGGCGGAGGTCGGCTCGTCCAGGACCAGGACCTCGGGGTGCGGGGTGAGCACCGAGCCGATGGCGACCCGCTGCTGCTGTCCGCCGGAGAGCGTGGCGATCGGGCGGGAGCGCAGGTCGGACAGGCCCAGCAGGTCCAGCGTCTCCTCGACGCGGCGGCGCATCACGTCCGGGGCGAGACCGAGGGACTCCATGCCGTAGGCCAGCTCGTCCTCGACGGTGTCCGTCACGAAGTGGGACAGCGGGTCCTGGCCGACCGTGCCGACCACGTCGGCGAGTTCGCGCGGCTTGTGGGTGCGGGTGTCGCGGCCGGCCACGGTGACCCGGCCGCGCAGGGTGCCGCCGGTGAAGTGCGGGACCAGACCGCCGACCGCGCCGAGCACGGTGGACTTGCCGACGCCTGAGGGGCCCGCGAGCAGGACGAGTTCGCCTTCCGGCACCTCGAAGTCGACGCCCCGGACGGTGGGTTCGGCCGCACCGTCGTACGTGACCGACACGTCCTCGAAGCGGATCACGACGGCTCCTTGGTGGATACGGGGTCAGGCGCGGGGGTGACGAACGCCGGGAGCAGGCCGACGAGTACGGCCGCCGCGGGCCAGAGCGGGAGGGTGGGCGCGGTCAGCGGGATCACGCCCGGGTGCAGCGCCGCCGGGTCGCGGGCGGCGGCGAGGAGGAGCAGGGCGGCGACCGTCGCGCCGGACGCGGTCACCAGCCAGGCGCGGGCGTCCCAGCGGTCCGGGCGGTAGCGGGTGCGGACCGTGCGCCGGCCGCCGAGCCACAGGCCCGCGACGGCGGCGGCGACACCGGCCAGGAGCACGGGGATGCCGTACGTGCCGCCCGCGGCGGTCAGCAGCCCGTACGTGCCGGCGCAGACGCCGAGCAGGCCGCCCAGGGTGAGGGCGGCGGTCGTACGGCGGACACGGGCGGGGACCTGGGCGGTACGGCCGTAGCCGCGGGCGTCCATCGCGGCGGCGAGGGCGACGGAGCGTTCCAGGGCGCCCTCCAGGACGGGGAGCCCCACCTGGAGCAGGCCGCGTACGCCCCGGTCCGGGCGGCCGCGCAGGCGGCGGGCGGCGCGCAGGCGGTGGACGTCGGCGATGAGGTTCGGCGCGAAGGTGAGGGCGACGACGACCGCGACACCCATCTCGTACAGGGCGCCGGGGAGGGACTTGAGGAGGCGGGAGGGGTTGGCGAGGGCGTTCGCGGCGCCGACGCAGATGAGGAGGGTGGCGAGCTTCATCGCGTCGTACAGCGCGAAGGTGAGGCCCTCCGCGGTGACCCGGCCGCCGAGGCGGATGCCCTGCGCCCAGTCGGGGAGGGGGACTTCGGGGAGGGTGAGGAGGGTGTGGGTGCCGGGGATGGGGGAGCCGAGGAGGGTGGTGAACAGGAGGCGGACGAGGAGGACGGCGAGGGCGAGTTTGACGAAGGCGCCGTAGGAGCGGGACCAGGGGGCGTGGGGGCGGCGGGTGACGACGACGTACGCGGAGACGGCGACGAGGAGGGCGAGGAGGAGGGGGTTGGTGGTGCGGGTGGCGGCGGTGCCGAGGGCCAGGGCCCAGAGCCACCAGGCGCCGGGGTGCAGGGCGCCCCGGCGCTGGTGGCGGGCGGGGGTGGGGGCGCTTGCCGGCGCGTGCAGGGTGCCGCCTGCGCCCACCCGTGCCGCCCCAGCGGCACGACTGCCCGCAGGGACAGCGGGTTCAGCGGGTTGCATTCCTGCGCCGCCTTGCCTGCCAGGCGCCTGTGGCGGCCAGGGTGGCGATCACCGCCACGCCCGCGATGAGGCCGACCGAGGGGCCCCCGTCGTCCGAGGTGTCCTTCTGCTCCGGGGTGGTTGTGGTCCCCTGCTTCTCCTGTTCCTCCTGCTCCTGCGACACCTGCTCCCCGCAGCCCGACTTCGGGTAGCCCGCGATCGCGCACAGGAGGGCGTTGGTGTTGTAGCGGAGGGGGCCGGCGACGGCGGCCAGGGCGTCGGCCGTCGTGGCGTCGGGGGAGAGCTGGGCGCAGGCGGTGCGCGGGGCGGGCGGGGTCTCGCCGGACGGGGCGTCGGGGGCCGTGCCGAAGTCGAGGACCAGCGCCACCCGCTTGCTGCCCTCCTCGGCCGGTGTCTTCGCGCAGATCGACGCGAAGTCCGCGGTGCCGCGCGGCTGGGCCGCGTCGCCCGAGTTCTCGCTCACCGCGAAACGGAAGCCCTGCACGTCGCCGTCGGAGGGGCGGACCATGGACGGGCCCTGGGTGGCGTAGACCCACTTCCCGCCGTCGCGGTCCCAGAAGGACCAGTAGCGGTATCCGGCGGCCTGCGCCTGGCCCGCGCTCCCGATCAGGAGGAACGCGGCCAGGAAGAGGAGGACGAGGCGGCGGCGGGTCACGGCTGCTGCTTCTTGTTGCGGTTGCTCAGCAGGAAACCGACGCCGATGCCGAAGACGAGGCAGACGCCGACGAACCACCAGACACCGAAGGGGGAGTCGTCGTCCTTCTTCTCCGCCTCGTCCGCGTCGCTCGCGGTGGCCGTGTCCTTGGCGGTCGTGCCCTGCGGAGCGGGTCCCGTCGCGTTCAGCTTCTCCACCAGGTCCGTGCCGCCGAAGGCGCGCGGGTCGGTGCCCGTGGCGTGGGCGGCGAAGATCAGCTGGGCGTAGGCGGCGGGGCCGCTCTCCGCGGCCCACTTGGCGGCGTTCTTCTCCAGCCAGGCCAGCGGCTCGGCCGCCCGGTCGGCGCCGCCCTGCGCGGCGAGGGCGACGACGGCGTCGGCGGTGTTGCCGTAGTCGGGCTGGTCGGCGGAGCCGCCGAGGGCGGAGACGAGGTGGCCGTCCTTGGCGAGGGCATCGGCGAGGTGGGCGGCACCGTTGGCGGCGGCCTGCTCGCGGGTCGGCTCGCCCGCGTCGGAGCAGGTGGCCGCCTTGGCCTTCGCGCCGGATCCGGCCTCGGTGACCAGGCCCTTGCCGAGCGAGCCGAGGACACCGGCGGCGGTGGCGTCCGCGTTGGGGAGCAGCTTGCCGTCCTTGTCGGGCTGGAAGGCGAAGGCGCCCGCGCCCTTGTCCTTCGCGCAGGGCAGGGCGAACGTCAGCAGGGCGTCGTAGGGGGACTTGCCGCCCTTGCGGACGTCCTCGGGGTTCGTCTCCGTGGCGGTCAGGGCGCCGATGACGACGGAGGTGGAGTTGGCGTCGCTGGGGGTGCCGGGGCTGTAGCCCCAGCCGCCGTCCTCGTTCTGCACGGACTTCAGCCAGCCGAGGGCGTCCTCGACGACGTCGCCGTGCCCGCCGACGGCCCACAGGGCCTGGACGGCGGCGGCCGTGCTGTTGGTGTCGACCATGGTCTTGGCGTCGCAGGCCTTGGCGGGGTCGGCGCGGAAGGGTCCGAAGGAGCCGTTCGCGCACTGCTGCTCCGTGAGCCACTTCACGGCCTTGGAGGACGGGACGACGCCCGCGGTGTCCTGCGCGAGCAGCGCGAGGGACTGGCGCCAGACACCGTCGTACTGCGGGTCCGTGGTCCCGTACAGCCCGGACGGTCCGCTCTTGGACGAGGAGGAGGACGGCGACGGATCGGCGGCGACCGCGGGCGCGGTGGCGGCGCCGATCACGGCTATGGCGGCCAGAGCCGCGGCGCTGCTGCGACGGCGGACGTTCATGATCGGCGGGTGCCTTTCCCTGTGCGGGGCCTGGCAGCACGGGGCACCCCCGGCGGCTCGGCCCGTATGCCTCGACGGTGCCCGTGCGCCGGCGGGCGCCGGGCACGTGAGCCGGTCACATCCGCGCGGGGCAGTCCGGCTCACCGTCCACCGGCCCCGGGCGGGCTCGGCGGGCGGCTCACGGTTGCGGGTCAGCGCCGGAATTGCACCGGCTTCCCCCCGTACGGGTGATGACGACGCCGCCACTTTACCCGCCCACCGGGCCGGGGCCGAGGGGCGGCCGGGAGGGAGGGAGCGGCCGGGAGGCGGTGGCGGCCGGGCCGGGCGGCCGCGCTCAGGGGCGCGCCGCCCGCTCTCCCGGGCCGGCGTCCGTCAGGTCGATCAGGCGGCAGACCGTTTCGATGTCCACCCGTACCTGGGCGAGGGAGGTGCGGCCGGCGAGCCAGGTGATCAGGGTGGAGAGCCAGGTGTGCTCGACGACCCGGACCGCGGAGAGCTGCTCCGGGGTCGGGTTGTCCAGGCCGCCCATCGCGTCCAGGATGATCGCCGTCGTCTGCCGGGAGACCTGGTCGACCTCCGGGGAGACGCTGCGGTCGGCGAAGGTCAGGGCGCGGGCCATCGCCTCGGCCAGCCTGGGTTCGCGCTGAAGTGCGCCGAAGGCCCGCATCAGGGTCTGCGCCACCCGGTCGGCCGCCGTCTCGCCGGTGGGCGGGCTCTTGCGCAGGGTGCCGTGCAGCCGCTCCAGTTGGTCGTGCATCGTCGCGACGAGCAGGTGGACCTTGGAGGGGAAGTAGCGGTACAGGGTGCCGAGGGCCACCTGCGAGGACTCCGCGACCTCGCGCATCTGCACCGCCTCGAAGCCGCCCCGGCAGGCCAGCTGGGCGGTCGCGTGCAGGATGCGGCCGCGGCGCTCCCGCTGCCGCTCGGTGAGGGGCGGGGTGGTGGCACGATGCGCCGGGCCCGGCGCCTGTGTCGCCCGCTCGTCCGCCTCGGTCACCCGCTCCCCCTCCCGCCGTGCTCCCGTCGTGCTCCCGCCGTGGCGTGAATCACCTGATCCACTCGTCACAGCCCGGCTACCTGCCGGTAGATTCGAAGCCGCTGACGATCAAGTCTGAAACTTGTTCTAGATTAACCTCCCGACGTAGTGTCGCGGGACAGCGCAGCGAGAAGGGGGCCCAGAGTGACCGCCGAGGCCAGTCAGACGGGTCCCCGTCCGGAACCCGCAGCCGACGGCTTGCCACCGCTGCGCATCGCACTCCTCACCTACAAGGGGAACCCGTTCTGCGGCGGCCAGGGCGTCTACGTCCGCCACCTCTCCCGCGAACTGGCCCGCCTCGGCCACCGCGTCGAGGTCATCGGCGCCCAGCCCTACCCCGTCCTGGACGAGGGGCCCCTCGTCGGCGACCGGCTCTCCCTCACCGAGCTGCCCAGCCTCGACCTCTACCGCCAGCCCGACCCCTTCCGCACCCCGAAGCGGGGCGAGTACCGGGACTGGATCGACGCGCTCGAGGTCGGCACCATGTGGACCGGCGGCTTCCCGGAGCCGCTCACGTTCTCGCTGCGCGCCCGGCGCCATCTGCGCGCCCGCCGCGGCGACTTCGACGTCGTGCACGACAACCAGACCCTCGGGTACGGGCTGTTGGGGGACGTGGGCGCGCCGCTCGTCACCACCATCCACCACCCCATCACCGTCGACCGGCAACTGGAGCTGGATGCCGCCGACAGCCGCAAGCGCCGCTACTCCGTGCGCCGTTGGTACGCCTTCACCCGGATGCAGAAGCGCGTCGCACGCCGCCTGCCCTCCGTGCTCACCGTCTCCGGCACCTCCCGCCAGGAGATCGTCGACCACCTCGGCGTCCGGGACGACCGCATCCACGTCGTCCACATCGGCGCCGACACCGACCTGTTCTCGCCCGACCCGTCGGTGCCGCGGGTGCCGGGCCGGATCGTGACCACGTCCAGCGCCGACGTGCCGCTCAAGGGCCTGGTCTTCCTCGTCGAGGCGCTGGCCAAGGCGCGCACCGAGCACCCCCGGGCCCACCTCGTCGTCGTCGGCAAGCGGCCCGCCGAGGGACCCGTCGCGCAGGCGATCGAGCGGTACGGCCTCGACGGCGCCGTCGAGTTCGTCAAGGGCATCTCCGACGCCGAACTGGTCGACCTCGTGCGGTCGGCGGAGGTCGCGTGCGTGCCGTCGCTGTACGAGGGGTTCTCGCTGCCCGCCGCCGAGGCCATGGCCACCGGCACCGCCCTGCTCGCCACCACCGGCGGCGCCGTCCCCGAGGTCGCCGGACCCGACGGGGAGACCTGCCTCGCGGTGCCGCCGGGCGACGCGGACGCGCTGGCCGCCGGGCTGAACCGGCTGCTCGGCGAGCGCGAACTGCGGGCCAGACTCGGCGCGGCCGGACGCGAACGGGTCCTGAAGCACTTCACCTGGGCCCGCGCCGCCGAGGGCACGGTCGCCCGCTACCGGGAGGCCATCGGCCCCGCCCCCACCGCCACCCCGAGGATCGTGCCCGCGACCCCGACCACCAGTGACACCGGCGTCTACCCCGAAAGCAGGGCCACGTGCTGACCGTCGACTTCTCCCGGTTCCCGCTCGCCCCGGGCGACCGCGTCCTGGACCTCGGCTGCGGCGCCGGGCGGCACGCGTTCGAGTGCTACCGGCGCGGGGCCCAGGTCGTCGCGCTGGACCAGAACGCCGAGGAGATCCGCGAGGTCGCCAAGTGGTTCGCGGCGATGAAGGAGGCCGGCGAGGCCCCGGCCGGCGCCACCGCCACCGCCATGGAGGGCGACGCGCTGGCCCTGCCCTTCCCCGACGCCTCCTTCGACGTCGTCATCATCTCCGAGGTGATGGAACACATCCACGACGACAAGGGCGTCCTCGCCGAGATGGTCCGCGTCCTCAGGCCCGGCGGCCGCATCGCGATCACCGTGCCGCGCTACGGCCCCGAGAAGGTCTGCTGGACCCTCTCCGACGCCTACCACGAGGTCGAGGGCGGCCACATCCGCATCTACCGCGCCGACCAGCTCCTCGAGCGCATCCGCGAGGCCGGCCTCAAGCCGTACGGCACCCACCACGCGCACGCGCTGCACTCGCCGTACTGGTGGCTGAAGTGCGCGTTCGGCGTCGACAACGACAAGGCGCTGCCGGTGCGCGCGTACCACAAGCTGCTGGTGTGGGACATCATGAAGAAGCCACTGGCGACCCGGGTCGCCGAGCAGGCGCTGAACCCGCTGATCGGCAAGAGCTTCGTGGCCTACGCCACCAAGCCGCACCTGCCGCCGGTGGACGCCGCGTGACGACCCCGCGCTCGCCCCGCACCCCCCGTACCGAACACCTCGTCCTGCCCGGCGTCCTCACCGACGCCGAGGCCGCCGCGACCGTCCGCGGCATCCTCGCCGTACAGCGCGCGGACGGAGCCATCCCCTGGTTCCGCGGGCACCACCTCGACCCGTGGGACCACGTCGAGGCCGCGATGGCCCTGGACACGGCCGACGAGCACGAGGCCGCCGAGCGGGCCTACACGTGGCTGGCCCGGCACCAGAACCCGGACGGCTCCTGGTACGCGGCCTACGCCGACGGGGACTTCGCCGACGTCACCGACCGCGGCCGCGAGACCAACTTCGTCGCCTACGTCGCCGTCGGCGTCTGGCACCACTACCTCGCCACCGGCGACGACACCTTCCTGGACCGGATGTGGCCCGTCGTCCACGCGGCCGTCGAGTTCGTGCTGCGCCTCCAGCAGCCCGGCGGACAGATCGGCTGGCGCCAGGGCGACGACGGCACCGACACCACCGACGCCCTGCTGACCGGCAGTTCCTCGATCCACCACGCCCTGCGCTGCGCGCTCGCCATCGCCGAGCAGCGCGAAGAGCCGCAGCCCGACTGGGAGCTGGCGGCCGGTGCGCTGCGGCACGCCATCCGCCGCCACCCGGAACGGTTCCTGGACAAGGGCCGCTACTCGATGGACTGGTACTACCCCGTCCTCGGCGGCGCGCTGACCGGCACGGAGGCCAGGAGCCGCCTCACGGAGAGCTGGGACCGGTTCGTGGTCCCCGGCCTCGGGGTGCGCTGCGTCGTCCCCAACCCGTGGGTGACCGGCGGCGAGTCGGCCGAACTCGCGCTCGCCCTGTGGGCGGTGGGCGAGTCCGACCACGCACTGGAGATCCTCCAGTCCATCCAGCACCTGCGGGACGCGGACAGCGGCCTGTACTGGACGGGCTACGTCTTCGACGACGACGCGATCTGGCCCCGCGAACTGACCACCTGGACGGCCGGCTCCCTGCTCCTCGCCGTCGCCGCGCTCGGCGGCCACGAGGCCACCTGCCAGGTCTTCGCGGGCGACCGGCTGCCCAGGGGACTGGACCCGGACTGCTGCGTCTGAGCGGCGGACCGGCGGACCGGCGGTCAGTGACGGCCGAGGCGGTTGGCGACGGCGTGGCCGACGAAGAGGTAGACGACCGCGGCCAGACCGTAGCCGGCGACGACCCGGGCCCACGCCTCGTCGAACGTGAAGAGGTCGTGCGACCAGCCCGCCAGCCAACTGGCCGCGTCATGGACGAACCGCACCAGGTCGTTGGCCCGGTTGGCGTCCAACAGGTACATCAGGATCCACAGGCCGAGGATGAAGGCCATGATGTCCGCGACGATCGCGACGGCCCTGCCCGCGGAGTTCGAACCGCTGTATCTGGACATGCCTTCCGTATGGCCGCCCGAGCCCGAAGGAAACCTGTACACCGACGGCCCCCCACCCGGAACCGAGTCCGGACGGGGGGCCGTTGAGGCTTCTGCGGCGTCGGAGTGATCAGCCGCGCTGGATGCCCGAGGTGTCCTGGAGGACGCCGCGGCGGCCGTCCTGGGTCTGGGCGACCAGGTTGGCGCCGCGCTGCTCGACGGCCAGGTACCAGGTGCCCGGCGCCAGTTCGGCGATCGGCGTCGGCGAGCCGTCCTCCGCGAACAGCGGACGCGGCACCGGCACGGCGAACCAGAACGGGGAGAAGTCCCCGGCCGGCTGCGCCTGCGCCTGCTGCGGCGCCTGCGGCTGAGCGGCCTGCGGCTGCCCCGGCTGCGGCTGGCCACCGAAAGACGGACCGGGCTGACCCGGCTGACCCGGGTGACCGGGCTGGCCGCCGTACGGCTGCTGCTGGGCGCCCGGGTAGCCGTAACCACCCTGGGGCTGGCCGCCGTAGGGCTGCGGCGCGGCCGGACGGGCGGCCGGGATCAGGGAGCCCTTGAGGGCGGGGACCAGCGGGGTGGCCACGGCCGCGGCGGCCATGACCAGCGTGGCGACGAGGGCGAGGATCAGGCCCATGCCGAGGTCGGGACCGTCGGAGCCACCGCCGACGTTGTCGACGCCGCTCGCGGGGTCGAAGACGTTGCCGAGCGCGCTCCAGGCAGCGAAGATCGTGAACGCGATGCCCAGCTGGCCCAGGTCGAGACCCGCGACCTTCTTGGGCTGCGGCAGCCCTCGGGCCACCACGATCAGCGCGGCGCCGATGATGCCCGCCAGGACGACGCCGAGCACGACGGGCCCGCTGCCCCACAGGTTCGGCAGTTCGAGACTGTCGGGGGCGTCCTTGACGGAGTAGAGGCCGAGGAACGACGCGATCAACAGCAACACCGCTGCTCCGATCACCACGCCGTCGCCTCGAGTGAGGGAGCGGATATTCACTTCAGGTCCTTCGTAGGTCGTCTCGTCGTCGGTAGAGGCGTCGCTGTCACGATGGCGCCGAAAGGTTCCGGTGTGAAGCGCGGGGGTGGCCCCTCATCGTACGGACGACACTATCGTCCGGACCTCGGGGCTGTCCGCAGGGATCGGGACGACCGGCGCTACCCGCGCAGGAAACTCACAATCCCCTCAGACATCCCCTCCGCCGCCTTCTGCCGCCAACTGCCGCTGGTCAGCAGCGCCGCGTCCTTGCCGTCCCGCATGTTGCCGCACTCGATGAACACCTTGGGAACCGTTGACAGATTGAGACCGCCCAGGTCCGTACGCGTGACCAGGCCGGTGCCCTCGCCGAGGTAGTTGGACGGCGCGCTGCCCGTGACGCGCACGAAGTTGCCCGCGACGCGCTGGCCCAGTTCGGCGGAGGGCGCCACGATGGCGCGGGTGTCGGCGGCGCCCTTGTGCACCGCGCCCGGCATGATCACGTGGAAGCCGCGGTTGCCGGCCCCCGACCCGTCGGCGTGGATCGAGATCGCCGCGTCCGCGTGCGCCTCGTTGCCGATTCGGGCCCGCTCGTCCACGCACGGACCGAACGCACGGTCGCCGTCCTGAGTCAGCTTCACGGTCGCGCCCTGCGCCTCCAGCAGGGTGCGCAGCCGGTGGGCCACGTCGAGGGTGAACTTCGCCTCGGGCCAGCCCGCGTTGGTGGCCGTGCCGGTCGTGTCGCACTCCTTCCAGTGCGTGCCGACGTTCACCTTGCGGTTGATCTCGGACGCGTGCTGGAAGTTGGCGGGGTTGTGGCCCGGGTCGATGACGACGACCTTGCCCTTGAGGGGGCCCGAGGCGGCGGGCCGGGAGGCGGACGGCTGCTTCGACGTGGGCGCGGGCGACGAACCCGCGGGCTTCTTGCCGTCGTCGTCGCCGGGCGACGCGGGAGCACTGGAGGAGGGAGGCAGCGACGACGGCGCCGCCGACGTCCGTACGGCGCCCGCGCGGTCGGCGCCGCCTCCGTCGCCGTCGTCCGGGCCGCCGACCGCCGCGTACACCCCCCACCCGAGCAGCGCCCCGGGCACGAGCGCGGCGACCGCCACGGTCAGGGGGCGGCGCAGCGGGGAGCGGCGGCGCTGGGGCGGTTCGAAGTCCGGGCCTGTGTACGACACGTCAGCGACTCTAACCGCGCCTTCGGATCCCCGTGCCGGTTCGCCGCAGGACGCGCAGCGAGTCGGTCACCGAGACCTCGGTGAACGCGCCGGACTCCAGCGCCCTGAGATAGACGCGGTACGGGGCCTGGCCGGTGAACTCGTCGGCCGGGTCCGGGAAGACGTCGTGGATGACCAGCAGGCCGCCGTCGGCCACGTGCGGGGCCCAGCCCTCGTAGTCGGCGTTCGCGTGCTCGTCGGTGTGGCCGCCGTCGACGAAGACGAGTCCGAGGGGGGAGTTCCAGAACGCGGCGACCTGCGGGGAGCGGCCGACGAGGGCGACCACGTGCTCCTCCAGACCGGCCCGGTGCAGGATGCGGCGGAAGGCGGGCAGGGTGTCCATCACGCCCAGCTCCGGGTCGACCGTCTCCGGGTCGTGGTAGTCCCAGCCCGGCTGCTGCTCCTCGCTGCCCCGGTGGTGGTCGACCGTGAGCGCGGTGACCCCGGCCCGGCGGGCCGCGTCGGCGAGCAGCACGGTGGAACGCCCGCAGTACGTGCCGACCTCCAGCAGCGGCAGCCCGAGCCCGCCCGCCTCGACGGCGGCGGCGTACAGCGCGCGGCCCTCGTGCGCGGGCATGAACCCCTTCGCGGCCTCGAAGGCGGCCAGGACGTCGGGGGAGGGGGCGGGGAGGGAGCCGGGGGCCGCGGTCATGGGGGCCTTTCGCTGGTCGTACGGGGTGTGCGGCGGCCCATGCTGCCGTACCCCCCGCCGCGCGGTGCGACAGGGGGTACGGGTCCGGGACGGCAGAGGGTCAGGCCGGGACGGTCTCGCCCGGCAGGGACAGGTCCAGGTCGACCGGGCGGTCGCCGCCGTGGGTCGCCGCGTGGGCGAGCGGGGGGTGGCCCGCGGCGCGGGCGGCCAGGACGTACGGGCCCTGTGCGGGCACGGCGAGGGCGTAGCTGCCGTCGCCCGCGGAGAGGGTCGCGCCGGCCTGCCGTCCGTGCCGGTCGATCAGCGTGACCTTGGCGCGGGCGACGGGCGCGCCGTCGGCGGCCAGCACCCGGCCGCGGAAGCCGTGCGGCGGCTGCCCGGCCCCGGCGAGCGCCCGCTCGGCGCGGGCCAGGTTGGCGTCCTCCTCGCTGCTCGCCCGCAGCTGCGAGACCCCGGCCGGGCTGCGGCGCGGGAGGAAGAAGGCCAGCACCAGGCCGACGGCGACGGCGCCGGCCGCGATGAGGAAGGAGACGCGGAAGCCGTGCATGGTCGGGACGGCGACGCCGCCGACGACGTTCGACGTGTTGGCGAGCACCATGCCGATGACGGCGCTCGACACCGACGTACCGATGGACCGCATCAGGGTGTTGAGGCCGTTGGCCGCGCCCGTCTCCGAGGCCGGGACCGCGCCGATGATCAGCGCGGGCAGGGAGGAGTAGGCGAGGCCGATGCCCGCGCCGATCAGCACCGAGGTGACGACGGTCTGCCAGGCGGCGTTCATCAGGCCGAGACCGCCGGCGTAACCGACACCGATGATCAGCAGGCCGATGATGAGGGTGGTGCGGGGGCCGTAGCGGGCGGACAGGCGGGCGTAGACCGGCGCGGTGAACATCATCGTCAGGCCCAGCGGGGCCACGCACAGGCCCGCGACGACCATCGACTGCCCGAGGCCGTAGCCGGTCTCGGAGGGCAACTGGAGCAGCTGCGGCAGGACGAGGGAGATGACGAAGAAGGAGACGCCGACCATGATCGAGGCGAGGTTGGTGAGCAGGACCTCACGGCGGGCCGTGGTGCGCAGGTCGACCAGCGGGGCCGCGACGCGCAGCTCCATCAGACCCCACAGGAGCAGCACCACGACGGCGGCGGCGAACAGGCCGAGCGTGGTCGGTGACGACCAGCCCCAGTCGCTGCCCTTGCTGACCGGCAGCAGGAAGAGGATCAGGCCGGCGGACAGACCCAGCGCGCCCGGCAGGTCGAAGGTGCCCTTGGCGCGCAGCGGGGACTCCGGCACGACCAGCAGGGTCAGCGCGATGGACAGGACACCGAGGCCGGCGGCGCCGAAGTAGAGGGCGTGCCAGTCGGTGTTCTGCGCGACCAGGGCCGCGGCGGGCAGCGCCAGGCCGCCGCCGACGCCGATCGAGGAGCTCATCAGCGCCATCGCCGAGCCGAGCCGCTCACGGGGCAGCATGTCGCGCATCAGACCGATGCCGAGGGGTATCGCGCCCATCGCGAAGCCCTGGAGGGTGCGGCCCACGATCATCGGGACCAGGGCGTCGGTGAGCGCGCTGAGCAGCGCGCCCACGACCATCACCGACAGGCTGGCGATCAGCATGCGGCGCTTGCCGAACAGGTCGCCGAGCCGGCCCATGATCGGCGTGGCCACGGCTCCGGACAGGAGCGTGGAGGTCAGGACCCAGGTGGCGTTGCTGGGTGAGGTGTCGAGAAGTCGGGGCAGGTCCTTGATGACCGGGACCAGCAGGGTCTGCATCACCGCGACGACGATGCCCGCGAACGCGAGCACCGGGACGGTGGCCCTGCTCGCTTGCCGCACGGGCTCGTCGGTCGTCGTGTGGGACATGGGGTGGGGCCTCCAGGCCGGGAGTCGGTGGATGCGCGGATCTTGGGTGTGTGCAGGATGAACCTCGTGCGCCGGGGCAACTATTCCGTTGCTTCGAGTCCCTAACTAATTCTTGACCTTCTCTTGGGACCGCGCCTACACGCGGTTCACCGGCCGGTCGCCTACGTCTCGGGTCCTAGGACGGGTCGGCGGCGGGTGCGACCAAAAACCGATGCAAGGGGCAGAGCGGACTTGAGACCATGACACCCATGCCCGAAGCCACCGCCCCCGCCGCCGCCACCTCCGCACGCCCCATATCCCCGCGACGCACGCCGCCGACCTGGCTGGTCGTGGCCATCGCCTGCGCCGGACAGTTCCTGGTCGTGCTCGACGTGTCCGTCGTCAACGTCGCCCTGCCCTCGATGCGGACGGACCTCGGGCTCAGTGCCCAGGGCCTCCAGTGGGTGGTCAACGCCTACGCCATCGCCTTCGCCGGGTTCATGCTGCTCGGCGGGCGGGCCGGCGACCTGTACGGACGCAAGCTGATGTTCCTGGTCGGGCTCGGGCTCTTCACGCTGGCCTCGCTGGGCGGCGGACTCGCCCAGGAGGGCTGGCAGCTGCTGGCGGCGCGGGCCGTGCAGGGCCTCGGCGCGGCCGTACTCGCCCCCTCGACGCTGACGCTCCTGACCGCCGCGGTGCCGGAGGGCGCGGCCCGGGCCCGCGCGATCGCGACCTGGACCGCCGTGGGCGCGGGCGGCGGTGCCGCGGGCGGTCTGGTGGGCGGTGTCCTGGTGGACGGGCTGTCCTGGCGCTGGGTGCTGCTGATCAACGTGCCGGTGGGCGCGGTCGTGCTGGCCGGCGCCCTGCTGTGGCTGACCGAGAGCCGGGGCGGCGAGCGCCGCCGCCTCGACCTGCCGGGCGCGCTGCTGGTGACCGCCGGGCTCGCCACACTCGCCTACGGCATCTCGCAGACCGAGTCCGAGGGATGGGCCGCGGGCGCGACACTGGTGCCGCTGCTGGCCGGCCTCGCGCTGCTCGGGCTCTTCCTCCTCGTGGAGGCGCGGACGGCGGCCCCGCTGATGCCCCTCGGCCTGCTGCGGCTGCGGTCGGTGGCGTCGGCGAACGTGGCGATGCTGGTGTCCGGCTCGTCGATGTTCTCGATGTGGTTCTTCATGACCCTGTACGCGCAGAACGTCCTCGGCTACTCCCCGCTGGAGGCCGGTCTCGCCCTGGTGCCCAGCTCCCTCGCCGTCATCCTCGGCTCGAAGGCCGCCCCGCGGTTCCTGCCGGTGCTCGGCGCGCGCAACGTGGCCGTGCTCGGCACACTCGTCGCCGCGGTCGGCTTCGGCTGGCAGTCGACGATGACCGCGGACGGCGGCTATGTGACCGCGATCATGATTCCCGGCGTGCTGATGATGCTGGGCGCGGGCCTGGCCGCGACCCCGCTGGCCTCGCTCGCCATCTCCGGCGCGGCCCCCGGGGACGCCGGACTGGTCTCCGGGCTGATCAACACCTCCCGGACGATGGGCGGTTCGCTGGGCCTCGCGGTGATGGCGACGATCGCGGCGTCCCGGTCGGGCGGCGAGGAGCACGCCGGCCCGGTGGCCCTGACGGACGGCTACGCCCTGGTCTTCCGCACGGCGACGGCGGTCCTGGTCGCGGCGGCCGTACTGATGTGGACGTGGCTGCCGAAGACCCGCACGAGGGACTGAGCGCGCAGAGGTCTGAACGCGCCCGAAGGGGAGCGCCCCGAAGGGGCGCCTCCTGAGGGGCGCGGGGCTGCATCCATTTGCGGCTCCGCCGCGGGGCGCGAGCAACCCCCACCGGCCCGCGGCCGACGCACCACCCCAGTTCAAACCCACCCCCGCTGCCGAGCCGCGCGCAGCGCCTCCGCCCGGTTGCGCGTCCCCGTCTTGCCGATCGCGGCGGACAGATAGTTCCGGACGGTCGACTCGGACAGATGCAGCACCGCGGCCACGTCCGCGACCGTCGCCCCGTCCGCCGAGGCCCGCAGCACGTCGCACTCCCGGCCGGTGAGCGGACTGGGACCCGCACTGAGCGCGGCCGCGGCGAGCGCCGGGTCGACGACCGTCTCCCCGGCCAGCACCCGGCGGATCGCGCCGGCCAGCTCCTCCACCGGGCCGTCCTTCACCAGGAAGCCGGCGGCGCCCGCGTCCATGGCCCGCCTGAGGTACCCGGGGCGGCCGAACGTCGTCAGGATCAGCACCCGGCAGCCGGGCACCCGCTCCCGCAGCTCGGCGGCGGCGTCCAGGCCGCTCAGGCCCGGCAGTTCGATGTCGAGGAGGGCGATGTCGGGGCGGTGCGTCAGCGCGGCGTCGACGATCTCGTCCCCGGCCGCCACCTGCGCGACCACCTCGATGTCCTCCTCCATCCCGAGCAGCAGCGCGAGCGCGCCCCGCATCATGCCCTGGTCCTCGGCGAGGAGGACACGGACGGGGTGGGCGCGCGGCGTCTCGTCGGTCACGGGGGCAAGAGTAGGACGCGGCGCCAGGGGGTGTCGTTTCTCCTAGGCCGGTGCGCCCACCGGCCGTTCCTCCGCCCGCACCGGAAGCTCCGCCGTCACCGAGAAGCCGCCCCGCGGCTCCGCCCCCGCCGTGAGCGAACCGCCCGCCGTGGCGAGGCGTTCCGTGAGGCCGGTCAGGCCCGTGCCCGGCCCCCGGGTGGGGCCCGCCACGCCCGTGCCGTCGTCCGTGACCGTCAGCCGGACCCGGTCCGCGCCGCCCCGGACCGCGATCTCGCAGCGGCTCGCCCCGCTGTGCCGTACGACGTTGGTGACCGCCTCCCGCACCACCCACCCCAGCAGCGCCTCGGTCTGCGGCGGCAGCGGCGGGCCCGTGCGGCGGACCACCGCCTCCACGTCCGCGGCGTCCAGCACCGAACGGGCCCGGTCCAGTTCGGTGCCCAGGCTGCCCTCCCGGTAGCCGGTGACCGCCTCGCGGATCTCGGTCAGCGCCTGGCGGCCGACCGACTCGATGTCCGTGACCTGGGTCAGCGCGGCGTCCAGGTCCCGGGGTGCCAGCCGGCGGGCGGCCTCCGACTTGACCACGATCACCGACAGCGTGTGCCCCAGCAGGTCGTGCAGGTCCCGCGAGAACCGCAGCCGCTCCTCCGCCACCGCCCGGGTGGCCAGTTCCTCCCGGGCGGCCCGCAGTTGCCGTACGGCGTCGGACAGGCTCAGGATCGCGGCCGTCACCATCGTCGAGAGGAAGGTCCCGTAGGCGATGTTCAGGCCGTTCCAGCCGTCCTTGACGCCGGCCACGGCACCCGCCACCACCGTCAGCGACCAGCCCCACCGGCCCAGCCACGGGCCGCGCAGGGCCGCCCCCGCGGCGAGGCCGAGCAGCGGGAAGAACAGCAGCCAGCTGCCGCCGTACGCCAGCGCCAGCGCACAGGTCACCACCGCCATGGCGGCCAGCGCCAGCCGCGTGTTCAGCGACTCGCGCAAGGTCTTGTGGAACGAGCGGAAGGCGACGTGGATGTAGAGCGAGTTGAAGACGATCAGCCCCGCGCCGCCGATCCAGGGGTTGGCGCTGTTCCCCTGGAAGATGTTCGCCAGGCTGCCCAGGCCCATCAGCAGCCACGGCAGCAGGGTGAATCCGGTCGGCGGCGGGCCGACGCGCTCCGGCCGTTCGCCGCCCTGGGCCGGTTCGGATTCGGGCTCGGGCTGCCGTGCCAGCTGCCACGCGTCCAGGCGGTGCGAGATCCTGCGCAGCCGCCCTCGGGTCCCGGTCATGGCTGTCGGCTTCCTTCCGCTCGGGCGCACCGGGCGCTCAGTCGTTTCCCGCGCCGCGGCGGTAGGACAGGACGGCGTACGCACCGAACGCCAGCAGCCATCCCGCGAGGACGAGGATTCCACCCGCGGGCGGCGCCTGCCCCGTGGCCACCGAAGTGCCCAGCTGCGCGAAGCGGTTGGTCGGCGTGTACGACGACACCGTGCGCAGCCACTCCGGGAACAGCGCGAGCGGGAACCACAGGCCCCCCAGCACCGCGAGGCCGAGATTGGCCACCATGTTCGCCACGCCCGTGGTCTGCCCGGTCAGCCGGTAGCCGTTGCCCAGCCCCAGCAGCGTGAAGGGCACCGACCCGAGCCAGAGCAGCAGCGCCAGCGCCGCCCACTGCCAGGCGTCCAGCCGTACGCCGTTGATCAGGCCGCCCGCGCCGAGGACCGCCGCGATCGCGGGCAGCACGGTGACCGAGGCGGTCAGGGCGCGGCCCGCGA
Organism: Streptomyces coelicoflavus; assembly: GCF_003112555.1. Classification (GTDB taxonomy): domain Bacteria; phylum Actinomycetota; class Actinomycetes; order Streptomycetales; family Streptomycetaceae; genus Streptomyces; species Streptomyces coelicoflavus. The sequence continues at coordinate 775,705 of NZ_BEWB01000002.1, forward strand.
CCACCTGGTGCGGGGGCATCGGCGTCACCCTCAGCTGCCGCAGCCAGCCGATCGCCCGGTCCTCGGCGACCCCGCCGCCGGTGTTCAGGGCCGAGCCGACCGCGCCGTACGCGGCCATGCCGACCATCGCGCCCGTCTTCCACTCGCCCGCGTCGCCCCCCAGGTTGGTGAACAGCAGGTACATCAGGACCGGCATGGCGACGCCGCCGATGACGAAGCCGGGATCGCGCAGCGTACGGCGCGTCTCCAGCCGCAGGTAGTCGATCGTCCCGCTCTTCATCGCGCGCTCTCCTTCGTCTTCGTCGTCAGGGCCAGGAACGCGTCGTCGAGGGACGCGGGGGCCACCTCCAGGCCGCGTATCGCGCCGAGTTCCGCGAGGGCGACCACGGTCGCGTCGGAGTCCTCGCTGCGCAGCAGCGCGCGGTCCCCGCGGATCTCCACCGCGCGCACTCCGGGCAGCAGCTCCAATCCGTCGGCGGGCCGGCCGGCCAGGTCGACGGAGACGCGGCTGCCGCCCGCCGCCCGGCGCAGTTCGTCGCCGGTGCCGTCCGCGACGACCCGCCCCCGGTCGACGACCACGATCCGGTCGGCGTGCGCGTCGGCCTCCTCCAGGTAGTGCGTGGAGAAGAGGACCGTGCTGCCCCGCCGGGCGTAGGCCCGCATCGACTCCCAGAACGCGTGCCGGGCCTCCACGTCGAGGGCCGCCGTCGGCTCGTCCAGGACCAGCAGGCCGGGGCGGCCGGCCAGCGCGAGGGCGAACCGCACCCGCTGGACCTGCCCGCCGGACAGCCGGTCCACCCGCCGACCCGCCAGCGGCGCGATCCCCGCCAGCTCCAGGGCCTGCCCGACCGGCATCGGCGCCGGATAGCGGCCGGCCACGAAGGCGACCAGCTCGCCCACGGTGACCCGGGGCACCGCCCGCGCCTCCTGGAGCATGGCCCCCACCCGGCCGGCGCGCACGGCACGCTCCGGAGGGCCGCCGAACAGCTCCACCGTGCCCGCGTCGGGCGGGCACAGGCCGAGCAGCAGCGCGATCGCCGTCGACTTGCCCGCGCCGTTGCGTCCGAGCAGCGCGACGGTCTCACCGCGCCCGATGCGCAGGTCCACGCCGTCGACGGCGCGGACGTCGCCGTACGCCTTGGCCGCTCCCGTGAAGGAGACGGCGGGGGTGGTGCCCTCTGTCGGTCTCATGCCGATGACGTTACGGAGCCGGCGGGGACGCGCGGCAGATGCGGTTGTCCGGAGATCGGCAGGACAAATGTCATGGGTGCCGCTCGTCCCCGCTGTTCCCGTACGGTGACCGGGAACTGCAGGGACGCATGGGAGACGAGCCGGGAGGGACATGCCCGTCGACGCAGCCGCGGCGCTCGCCGCCGCGCCCCGGGTCCGGGATATCGCCTGGGACCACAAGGACGTCCAGCTCTACCACCTCGGCATCGGTGCCGGCCGGCCCGCCACCGGCCCGCGCGAGCTGCGCTACACCCTGGAGTCCCGGCTGCACGTCCTGCCGAGCTTCGCGACCGTCGCCGGCGGCGGCGTCCCCGGGGTGATCGGCGCGCTGTCCGTGCCCGGCGTCGACGTCGACCTCGCCCACGTCCTGCACGGCGGGCAGCGGCTGCGGCTGCACCGGCCCGCCGTCCCGGTGCGGGGCCGGGCGAACGCGTCCTCGCGCGTCGTCGCCGTGTACGACAAGGGCAGCGCGGCCGTACTGGTCCTGCGCACCGAGGTCGCCGACGCGGACGGGCCCCTGTGGACCGACGAGGCCGAGGTGTTCGTACGCGGGGAAGGCGGCTGGGGCGGCGAGCGGGGCCCGTCCGGACGCCCCTCGCCACCGCCCGCCGAGCCGGCGGACCGCGTCGTCGACCGGGCCGTGCGCGAGGACCAGGCCCTGCTCTACCGGCTCTCCGGCGACTGGAACCCCCTGCACGCCGACCCGGAGTTCGCCGCGCGGGCCGGCTTCGAGCGGCCCGTCCTGCACGGGCTGTGCACCTACGGCGCCGCCCTCAAGGCGGTCGTCGACACGCTGCTGGACGGCGACGTGACCCGGGTGCGCGAGTACCGCACGCGGTTCGCCGGGGTGGTGTACCCGGGGGAGACGCTGCGGGTGCGGATGTGGCGGCGGCCCGGGGCGGACGGTGCCGGGGCGGGGGAGACGGGGGAGACGGGGGAGACGTCGGAGGTGCGGGTGGCCGTGAGCGCCGTCGAGCGCGGTGACGCGCCCGTCCTCGCCGACACGGTCGTCCGGTACCGGTAGGGGCGGGGAGAAACGGGCGGGACGGTGCCGCGGGGGACGACAGCGGCCCCGCCCGTCGGATGCGACGAACGGGGCCGGAGCCGCGTGCTTTCGTGTGTGCCTGTGCCTGTGCCTGTGCCTGTGTCTGAGACTTATGCCTCGTCCGTGGCGTCAGGCGGCCGTCTGGGACTCCTCGGCAGGCTTGCGGTGGCGGCCCTGCGGGGTCGCCTCGCCCTCCTGGCTGGAGACCGGTCCACGGTGCTTGCCGTGGCCGGCGTCGGTCTCGGAAACGTCGGCACCGGCGGCCTGCATCGGCTGGGTCGTGCTGGCGTCGTTCATCGGAAGGAATTCACCCCGTCAACATGATCTTTCCTACAGCCGGGCGAGTCTAACCGGCACACCTCGGGGCGGATCCAGGCGACCACGCCAACCGGCACTACTTCGTTACAAGCCGTGCCAGCGGGGCCTGTTGAAGCGGTACGGGGCGCGGCTGGGCGGGGGCGGGAGCGTCCGCCGTGCCGGGTTTGCCCGACTCGTCCGGAGTCGATTCCTCCGGATTCTCGGACCGCCCGACGCCCGCGCCGCCCACACCCTCTGTGCGGTCTGCGCCGTCTGCGCCACCCGGGTCTTCCGGCCCCTCCTGGCCGGGAGCGTCCGGCGCGACCAGCCGGGCCACCCCGCACGGCGAGCGCGGTGTGGAGCACGGCAGCCGCAGCTCCCCGTCCGGCGTCCACAGCCCGGCCCCCGTCAACCAGCCGTCGGGCGGCGGGAGATGACGCACCTGCCGTTCGGCGGGCCGCCACACCCCGACCCAACTGCCGAAGGCGCCGTCCACGCGCAGCGCCACCCCGCACCGCTCCGGAGTCAGCACCTGCCCCGGCTGGACGGCGAACGGCGTCACGACGCAGTCCGGCATGCGCAGGCACTCCGGGAAACGCACCGGCAGCGTGCTGCCGAGGACGCCCCAGCCGAGCCGCTCCCGCCCCGGCGAGGGGGCGTCCGAGCCGATCAGCACCAGACCGCTGTCGGGGTCGGCCAGCAGCAGCCGGTCGTCGCTGTCCGGGGCGATCTGGAGCAGCGGCGAGACCTCGCCGTCCCGCTCCAGGTCCACCACGACCGCCTTGGTGCGCCCGCCGGTCTCCCGGTCCACCGCCAGCATCCGGCCCGTACGGTCCAGCCAGACCCCGCCCGAGCAGCGGCCGGGGATCTCGGCCACCCGCTCGGGTCCGAAGGCGCCGCCCGCGACCTGCCACAGCACCGTCGAACGCGCCCCGGCCGCCAGGGCGTACGCCCGCTCACCGCCCGGAGCCGGCGGCAGCAGCCGCAGCCCGGGGGCGTCGGCGGGGCACTCGACCGCGCCGAGCGACAGCTCGCCGGTGCCGGGCCCGGTCGGGTACAGCAGCGCGAAGAGGTGCCGGCCGGCCGTCACGCGGTGGACCAGGACCCGCCCGTCGCCCATCGGCTGCACCTCGGTGCCGGGCTCCTCGGGCTGGTTGCCCGGCAGCGGCACCGCGTACGGCTCCGGGCCGTCCAGTGTCCACCGCTCCGGATACCAGGCCTCGCCGCTTCCCTCGCTCCGGGCGAGACGCGCGGCGTAGGCACCCTCCGCGGTGATGCTGCACCCCACCTTCGGGGTCCCGCCGTCGCCGGGGTCCGCCGAAGGCTCGATCGCACAGACCGTCATCGTTCGGTCACCTCCGGCGACGAAGCTAGTTTTCGTACGCACGGGCGGGGGACCGGGACGGCCCTCATCACACATACGTGTGTCACAGGAACGATTCGCCTGAGGGAAGGGCACGGGGTGTGCTGTGCCGGACCGGGCCGTCGCGGCGTCGGCCGGTGTGCGCGGCTGCGGGTACAACGGCACAGAAGCTCCAGGTAGCCTTGCACGCGTGCCCCGTCTGTCAGAAGTCATCGCCGCGCTGGACAACCTGTGGCCCGCCGAGCGGGCCGAGTCCTGGGACGCGGTCGGCACCGTCGTGGGCGACCCGGACCAGGAGGTCACGCGGGTCCTGTTCGCGGTGGACCCCGTCCAGGAGATCGCCGACGAGGCGGTGATGCTCGGCGCCGACCTGCTCGTCACCCACCACCCGCTGTATCTGCGCGGGACGACGACGGTCGCGGCGTCCACCTTCAAGGGCCGCGTGGTGCACACCCTCATCAAGAACGACATCGCCCTGCACGTCGCCCACACCAACGCCGACACCGCCGACCCGGGCGTCTCCGACGCGCTGGCCGGCGCCCTCGACCTGAACGTCGTACGGCCCCTGGTGCCGGACCCGGCCGACCCGGAGGGGCGCCGGGGCCTCGGCCGGGTGTGCGAGCTGACGCACCCGCTGACCGTCCGCGAGCTGGCCGCCCGCGCCGCCGAGCGGCTGCCCGCCACGGCGCAGGGCGTCCGCGTCGCCGGCGACCCGGAGGCGACCGTGCGCACGGTCGCCGTCAGCGGCGGCTCCGGCGACAGCCTCTTCGACCACGTACGGGCGGCGGGCGTCGACGCCTTCCTCACCGCGGACCTCCGCCACCACCCGGCCTCGGAGTTTTCCGCGGCTCGCGCCCACAGCCCCCTCGCGCTGCTCGACGCCGCGCACTGGGCCACCGAGTGGCCCTGGTGCGAGCTGGGCGCGGCCCAGCTCGACGAGATCTCCGACCGCAACGGCTGGGACCTCAGGGTCCACGTCTCGAAAACGGTCACCGACCCCTGGACCGCCCAGGTGGCGTCCGCCCCGACCTCTAGCGCAATGGGAGCCCCCAACTGAAAGCCGCGCCCGCCGACCAGATCCGACTCCTCGACGTCCAGGGCCTCGACACGCGGCTCCAGCAGCTCGCGCACAAGCGCCGGTCCCTGCCCGAGCACGCCGAGATCGAGTCGCTGACCAAGGACCACACCCAGCTGCGCGACCTGCTCGTGGCCGCGCAGACCGAGGAGAGCGACTGCGCCCGCGAGCAGACCAAGGCCGAGCAGGACGTGGACCAGGTGCGCCAGCGCGCCGCCCGCGACCAGCAGCGCCTGGACTCCGGCGCCGTCACCTCCCCGAAGGACCTGGAGAACCTCCAGCGCGAGATCGCCTCCCTCGCCAAGCGCCAGGGCGACCTCGAGGACGTCGTCCTGGAGGTGATGGAGCGCCGCGAGTCCGCGCAGGAGCGGGTCGCCGAGCTGACCGAGCGGGTCGGCGCGGTCCAGGGCAAGATCGACGACGCCACCGCGCGCCGTGACGCGGCCGTCGAGGAGCTGGACGGCGAGGCGGGCTCGGTGACCAAGGAGCGCGAGGTCGTCTCGGGCTCCGTCCCCGACGACCTGCTGAAGCTCTACGACAAGCTGCGCGAGCAGCAGGGCGGCGTCGGCGCGGCCAAGCTGTACCAGCGCAGCTGCCAGGGGTGCCGCCAGGAGCTGGCCATCACCGAGCTGAGCGAGATCCGTGCGGCGGCGCCCGACACGGTCGTCCGCTGCGAGAACTGCCGCCGCATCCTGGTGCGCACGGCCGACTCCGGACTGTAGGGAGCCGGTTCGGTGACTGATCCGGTGGCCGGTGCGCAGGGCCGGGTACGGGAGTTCGTCGTCGAGGCGGACGGCGGGTCGCGGGGCAACCCGGGGCCCGCGGGCTACGGCGCGGTGGTCCTCGACCCGGCGACGGGGGAGTCCCTGGTGGAGGCCGCCGAGTACCTCGGGGTCGTCACCAACAACGTCGCCGAGTACCGGGGGCTGCTGGCCGGCCTGCGCGCGGCGAGGGAACTCGATCCGGACGCCGTCGTTCACGTCCGCATGGACTCCAAGCTCGTCGTCGAGCAGATGTCGGGCCGCTGGAAGATCAAGCACCCCGACATGAAGCCGCTGGCGGCCGAGGCCGCGCGGGTCTTCCCGCCCGGCCGCGTGACGTACGAGTGGATCCCCCGCGCGAGCAACAAGCACGCCGACCGCCTGGCCAACGAGGCGATGGACGCGGGCGCGCGCGGCGAGGCGTGGTCGCCGTCCGGGTCGACGGCGGAACTGGACGCGGGCGGCGCCGCCGGCCGCACCGCCCCGGGAGAGCGCCCGGCGCAGCAGGCCCCCCGGACCGGCACGGGGACCGCGACGGCCGGCACGGGGGCGCGTGCCACTGCCGTCAGCGCCACCGCCGTCAGCCCCTCCGCCGTCACCGCCGCCACCGGAGCTCCCGGCACCGGTGTCGCCGCCGAGACCCCGGGCGAGGCCGACGTGCGGGCCGCGAAGACCGTGGCCTCGCCCGGCTGGGGACCCCCCGACATGGGCGCCCCCGCCACCTTCGTCCTCCTGCGGCACGGGGAGACGCCCCTCACCCCGCAGAAGCGGTTCTCCGGGAGCGGCGGCAGCGATCCGTCCCTGTCGTCCGTCGGCCGGGAGCAGGCCGAGAAGGTCGCCGAGAGCCTCGCCCGGCGCGGCACGATCGAGGCGGTCGTCGCCTCACCCCTGGCCCGCACCCGTGAGACCGCCGGTGTCGTCGCCGCCCGCCTCGGCCTGGAGGTGGCGGTCGACGAGGGCCTGCGCGAGACCGACTTCGGGGCGTGGGAGGGGCTCACCTTCGGCGAGGTGCGCGACCGCTACCCCGAGGACCTGGACGCCTGGCTGGCCTCCCCGGACGCGGAACCGACCGGCGGCGGCGAGAGCTTCGCGGCCACCGGCGTCCGGGTCGCCGCCACCCGCGACCGGCTCGTCGCGGCGTACGCGGGCCGCACGGTGCTGCTGGTCTCCCACGTGACGCCGATCAAGACGTTCCTGCGACTCGCGCTGGGCGCCCCGCCGGAGTCGCTGTTCCGCATGGAGCTGTCGGCCGCGTCCCTGTCGGCGGTGGCGTACTACGCGGACGGCGGCGCCAGCGTCCGCCTGTTCAACGAGACGTCCCACCTGCGCTGAGTCCGGCCGCCTCCCGGGCCAGCGCCTCCACACGCCCCCAGTCCCGGCCGGCCACCGCGTCCTTGGGCAGCATCCAACTGCCCCCCACGCAGCCGACGTTGGGCAGGGCCAGGTACTCCGGGGCGGAGGCCGGCGTAATGCCGCCGGTCGGGCAGAAGCGCGCCTGCGGCAAGGGCGCGGCGAGCGCCTTGAGATAGCCGGTGCCACCCGCCGCCTCGGCCGGGAAGAACTTCATCTCCCGCACCCCGCGTTCCAGCAGCGCCACGACCTCCGAGGTGGTCGACACCCCCGGCAGGAACGGCACCCCGGACGCCCGCATGGCCTCCAGCAGTACGTCCGTCCACCCCGGGCTGACCAGGAACCGCGCCCCGGCCGCCACGACCTCACCGACCTGCTCCGCCGTGATGACGGTGCCCGCGCCGACCACCGCGTCCGGCACCTCATCGGCGATGGCCCGGATCGCGTCGAGGGCGGCCGGTGTCCGCAGCGTCACCTCGATCGCGGGCAGCCCGCCGGCGACGAGCGCCCTGGCGAGCGGCACGGCGTCGGCGAGGTCGTCGACGACCACGACGGGCACGACGGGCGCGAGATCCAGCACCGAGGCGGCGGGGGAGGAGGGCAGCGGAGAACTCATGCCCTCATCGTGCCGCCGAACCGCACGCTCTGCAATCACCGTTGCAAGACATGCAACGGGGACTCGGCGGGGGTCAGTGCACCTCGTCCACGAGCACGTCCAGCGACCACGGCTTCCCGGCCTTCGCGGGCGCCTGCGCCTCCACCGCGTACCCCAGGTCGCGCAGCGCGCCGACCAGCTCCGCCGGCCCCTCGGGCGCGGTCCCGGACGCCAGCAGGCTCCGGACGATCCGCCCCTTGGTCGCCTTGTTGAAGTGGCTGACCACCTTCCGGGTCGGCGCGTGCAGCACCCGCACGGTCGCCGTCCGCGAGGCGACCTCGCCCTTCGGCCGCCAGGCCGCCGCGTACGCCGCCGACCGCAGGTCGAGGACCAGCCCGTTCCCGGCCGCCTCCGGCAGCACCTCGGCCATCGGAGCCCGCCAGTACGCGCCCAGCGCCCCGAGACCGGGCAGTTTCACGCCCATCGAGCACCGGTAGGAGGGGATCCGGTCGGTCACCCGCACGGCACCCCACAATCCCGAGAAGACCAGCAGCGACCCGGCCGCCCGCCGCTTGGCGGCCGCGTCCAGCGAGGCCAGGTCCAGGGCGTCGTACAGCACCCCGGTGTAGATCTCCCCGGCCGGACGGGCCCCCGCGGTCGGCAGCTCCGCGTTCTTGGCGACCTCGCCGCGCAGGCCCTCGCTCAGCCCGAGCACCTCGCGCGCCTTCTCCTCGTCGCCGGCGCACAGCTCGACCAGCTCGCCGAGGACGGTCTCCCGGGCCGCGGTGAGCCCCGGCAGGGACAGCGACCCGGTCTTCAGCGGGGCGCCCCGGCCGGACGCGGCCTTCCCCTCGGACGGCGGCAGCAGGACAAGCACACGTACTCCTTCACATCGAGCCGGCTCCCCAGCCCCCGGTCAGGGTACGGCGTCCCCCGCCCGCGCCCGCTCGACGGCCCGTACCAGCGCCCCCGGGTCGTCGGCATGGCACCGCACCACCCGCACCTCCCGGCGCCGCCCGAAGAAGGAGACGTGGGCGACGGGCTCGGCGAGCTCGACGGTGACGGAGGTCTGGGACCCCACGGCGAGAGCGAGTTCCCCGTCGGCGGGCTCGTGCGTCGTGCGCAGCTCGCGCCGGACGGAGGCGATCCGCTCCAGCGGTATCCGCAGATCGACGTGGAGGGCCCGGCGGATCCGCAGCACGCCCGCGCCCGGGTCCAGAACATGCGGCCGGACCACGGAGGCGGCGTGCAGCCCGATCACCATCACGACGGTGTACACGTCCAGCACCAGCACCACATGGTGCGCTGCGGGCCAGTCCCGCAGCAGCACCGACATCATCACGGACTCGACGACACACACGAACGCGAACCCGGCCATCATCGCGCCCTGCCCCCGCGCGTACCCGAAGGCGGACCCGCCGGCCGCCGCGTCGTGCGTCCGCCGGGCGGCCCACAGCCACAGGCTCGCCCACAGCCGCAGCTCGTGCCGGACGAGCAGGTGCGCGAACGCGGCGGGACCGGTGCCCCTCACGACCGCCGTCCCCGGGAGGCGATCTCCATGGCCCGCCGGACCGCCTCCGCCTGGGCCGGCGCGAAGTCGGCGTACAGGGCGCGCAGGAGACCGTGGCCGGGGTCGAGGTCGAAGCCGTCCTCGGGCAGCAGCTCGGCGGGCATGCAGTCGGCGAGTACGCGGGCCGCCTCCGCCACACGGGGGTCGTCGGCGCCGGCGTCGGCCAGTTCGTCGAGCAGCGCATAGGCGCGGCGGGCCCGCGCCGCAGCCTCCGGCGAACCCAGGGCCCCGCGCATCGCGGCCAGCAGCTCCTCCCGCTCCTCCGGGGCGACGGTGCTCTCCAGCAGCACCAGCATCTCCCGGTCCCGCACGGCCATCGGTGAGCCCGACACGTCCCCGATCCCGGCGAACAGCTCGGTCAGCTCGGGCGCGACCGGCCCCTCGGCCGGCACCCCGCCCTCCGCCTCCAGCAGCGCCCGCAGCCGCGCCCGGCGCTCGTGGATCGCCGCCTCCTGCCGTGCGAGATCCGCGTCCAGCTCCTCCAGGACCTCGGCGAGGTCCTTCCCGGCGTCGTCCGCCAGCACGTCCCGCACCTCCGCCAGGCCGAGCCCCAACTCGGTCAGCCGCCTGATCCTGGCCAGCACGACGACATGCCGCAACGTGTACGTCCGATACCCGTTGGCCAGCCGCTCCGGTTCGGGCAGCAGGCCCTGATGGTGGTAGTGCCGCACGGTCCGCGTGGTGACGCCGACGGCGTCGGCGAGTTCTCCGATCCGCATGACCCCAGTAGAAACGTTGACGTTGCGACAGGGTCAAGCGCGAGGCCCCGGCCTCCGGACAGCGACGTCGCTCCTGTGCCACGATCGAGGGAACGGTTCCCGATCTCTCGGACAGGTGATCAGCCGATGCCCCAATCTGGCGAGCGACCGAAGGAGGGGCGTGACATGACTGCCATGGCACACGAACCGATCACGCAGGACCTCTTGCTGGAGTGGTTTCTCGCCCTGGACACCCCGGAGGGGTTCCGGGCGGAGCTGATCGAGGGGGAGATCGTCGTGACACCGCCGCCGGACGGGGACCACGAGGATTACATCGGGCTGATTGTGAGTCAGGTGCACCGGCGGTCCGTCACCGACATGCAGTTCTCCGGCAACAAGGGCCTCAAACTGAAGAACGCCGATGGTCTCCCGGCAGACCATGTGATCCCTGACGGCACCTTCGCGCCCGCGGGTTCCAGGCTCTATCGCGGAGCCGAGCCCTGGATGCCTTGCGACGGTGTCTCACTGGTGCTGGAGGTGACCTCCAGCAAGCCCAAGGCCGACCGCGAGACCAAACGCCACGCCTATGCGCGCGGTGATATCCCGTTCTACCTGCTCGTCGACCGCCAGGAGTCGTCGATCACACTGTTCAGCGATCCGGGCCACGACGACTACCGGCAGCACTGCACCGTCACCTTCGGGAAGCCGCTGACGCTCCCCGCCCCCTTCTCCTTCGACCTGGACACCAGCGACTTCCTCTGAGCCCGTCCGAAGGCCGCGTTCGTGCCCGGTACCATGGTCCGTACGGCAGACGAGCCGGGCGGGCGGCCGCGTGGAGTCCCTCACGGGACTTCCCGAGGAACGTCCGGGCTCCACAGGGCAGGGTGATGGCTAACGGCCACCCGGGGTGACCCGCGGGACAGTGCCACAGAAAACAGACCGCCGGAGGCCTCGGCCCCCGGTAAGGGTGAAACGGTGGTGTAAGAGACCACCAGTGCCCAGGGCGACCTGGGCAGCTAGGTAAACCCCACCCGGAGCAAGGTCAAGAGGAGACGCCTCCTCGCAAGAAGGGGCGTCTCTGCGCGGACGATCGAGGGCTGCCCGCCCGAGTCCGCGGGTAGACCGCTGGAGGCCGGTGGCAACGCCGGCCCTAGATGGATGGCCGTCGCCGGCGGGCCCGCGAGGACCCGCCGGAACAGAACCCGGCGTACAGCCCGACTCGTCTGCCGCCCCCCCCGGGGCTCGCCCGGGCGAGGTCGTCCGACCTGTGCCGCTGGTCCTTTTCCCAGGTCGACCGTGAGTGACGCCACTCCTGTCGACGGGTCAGGTACTGGTCGCGGCGGTGGTGTCGGCATAGAGGGGGAAGAGCTGGTCGAGGCCGACGATGCGCAGGATGCGCAGGGTGTTGTCGGGTACCGCGGCGAGGACCAGCGTGGCATGGGCCGCGGTGGCCTGGTTGTGGGCGGCGATCAGGACGGTGATGCCGCTGGAGTCACAGAAGTCCAGCCGCGCCAGGTCCAGGACCAGACGCTGGCCGCGCCGGAGAGTGAGAGCGGTGAGGTGTGCGCGCAGCTGGTGTGCGGTGGTGTAGTCGAGGTCGCCGAGGATGTGGAGAACGGGACCGGTGGCCGCGTCGCGGGCGGCGATCTTGAGCGGGCTCATCTCAGGTGACTCGTTGCCGGTGAGTGTGCGGACGTGTGGGCGGGGCTGCCGAGGGCGAGCAGGGCGGTGTCGTCGTCGACTCCGTCGCCGAGACCGCGCAGCAGGCCGGCCAAGGCCTGGATCATCTCCTCGGGCGGGGCACCGGCGTGGTCGGTGACGAAGGCGAGCAGGGCGTCGTCGCCGTACAGGCTGGTGCGGTCGGGTCCGGTACGGGCTTCGGTCAGGCCGTCGGTATAGAGGAGCAGGGTGTCGCCGGGGTGGAGCTCCGTGGTGGTCGAGGCGAAGTGGGCGTGGGCGAGGGCGCCGACCAGGAAGCCGCCGGGGGTGGGAAGGAGGGCGGCGGTGCCGTCGCTGCGGGCCACGAGGGCGGGCGGGTGACCGCCGGAGGCCAGGCGCACCGTGACACAGTCGTTGGCGGGATCGGGTTCGAGGACACCGAATATCGCCGTGCAGTAACGGGGGTCGCCGCCGGTGTAGCGGTCGTGAAGCACCGAGTTGAGGGTGGTGAGGGCCGCGACGGGGTCCGGGTCGTGCAGGGCGGCGGTGCGCAGGGTGTAGCGGGTCAGGGAAGTGACGGCGGCGGCCTGGGGGCCCTTGCCGCACACGTCTCCGAGGAAGAACGCCCAGCGTTTGCCGTCGAGGGGGAACAGGTCGTAGAAGTCGCCACCGAGTCGGTCGGGCGAGGCGGTGTGGTAATACACGGCCGTCTCCACCCCCGGCACGGCGGGCAGTGAAGCGGGCAGCAGCGACTGCTGGAGCACCGCCAGGGCTTCCTGCAACCGGCTCCTGTCGGCTTCCGCCTGTTCACGTGCCTCCTCGGCCTGTCTGCGTGCCTCGTCGGCGTCCTGCTTGCGGTGCAGCAGCTCCTGCTCGTAGGCGCGTCGGTCGGAGGCGTCGAAGACGGTGGTGCGGATCAGCAGCGGCTCGCCGTCACTGCTGTGCTTGACGGCGGAGGACACGAGGACGGGCAGCCGGTCACTGCCGCAGGTCTTCATCTCCAGGGCGATGCCGCTGATCTCGCCCTGCATCTGCAGGAGCGGTGCAAAGTGCGTCTCGTGGTAAAGCCTGCCACCGACGGTGAGCAGGTCGGCGAACCGCTTGCGGCCCACCACCGTCTCGCGTTCCAGGCCGAGCCAGTCCAGCAGGGTGGCATTGATCTTTGCGATGGTGCCGTCCATCAGCGTCGACAGATAGCCGCACGGCGCCGACTCGTACAGTTCCTCGGCGCTGTCCTCCAAAAGGGCGGTGAACGCGGCATCCGTGGAGGCTCCGGCGCCTGCCTCGCGGGGTTCGGGGTGCTCGTCCGCGCGGCACATCACTGCGTGTGCTCCAGGAAGAGGAGGATCGCGGCGCTGGTGGCCTGAGGTGCCGACAGCTGCGGACAGTGCCCGGTGGCCGGCAGCGTCACCAGGGTGGAGCCGGCGATCTCGGCGTGCACGAAGGCGCCGACCTCGCGGGGGGCGATGGCGTCGTGGGCGCATTCGAGAACCAGCGTCGGTACCGTCACCGTCTTCAAGTCGTCGCGGGAGTCGCTGAGGAACGTGGTGCGGGCGAAGACGCGGGCGATGTCCGGGTCGGTGGCGCAGAAGCTGTTCGTCAGCTCCTCGCCCAGTTCCGGCCGCTCCGGGTTTCCCATGATCACCGGTGCCATCTCCGCCGACCAGCCCAGGTAGTTCGACTCCAGGGACGCCAGCAGTTCGTCGATGTCCTCGGCGCTGAATCCGCCGCGGTAGGTGTCGTCGTCGATGTAACAGGGCGAGGGCGCCACCATGACCAGCGACCCGATCCGTTCCGGGACCGCACGGGCGGCCAGCAGCCCGATCATGGCGCTGACCGAATGCCCCACGAAGGCCACGCGCCGCAGATCCAGTTCCTCCAGGAGATCGACGACGTCCTGCGCATAGCCGGTGAGGGCGGCATACCGCTCCTCGCTCCACGCCGACAGGTCGGACCTGCCCGAGCCGACGTAGTCGAAGAGCACGACGCGGTAGTGATCGGCGAGGGCGGGCACGACCAGCCGCCACATGTTCTGGTCACAGCCGAACCCGTGCGCCAGAACCACCACCGGCCCGTCCGCACGGCCGGTGACCACGACGTTGTTTCTGCGGCGCACATCCATAGGGTTCATCCTGCCACCAGCGAGCATCATGTCGGCAAGCCCCCTTGCCGACTGGCGGGACGGGCTTCGGTCTCCCGGAGGGGACGACACGGTGAAGGTCTGTGACAGTGGTCACCCACCACGAGAGGGGGGGCGGCGTCATTCTTGCCGCTTGCCGTTAATACGGAACGGCGGCCGGGGCAACGTTGAAGGATTTTTTATTCTGGTGGGTACGGGTGTGGGGTGGAACCGTGAATGTCCGCGGCTCCACCCCACGTGCACAGCGGGTCTACCAGCGGTACCAGCGGCCCTTGCGACCGCCTTGGCCTGCGGGTCGAACCACGAAGCCAAGGATCCAGAGCACCAGCACGACAACGGCGATCCACCACAGGGCCTTGAGGGCGAAACCTGCGCCGAAAAGGATCAATGCGAGGAGCAGAACGAGAAGCAAGGGAACCATAGTTATCAACCTCCGAGCCCTCATATGCCCTGCCGTGAGCCCGGCACGCCTCGAGACCACATGCGTTTACGAGAAGCTTGTACGGGACTTTTCGCGCGCTGGGTTCGGTGTATGGCGAAAAGTCTGCGAGTGCTTCACAGAAACCGGCGGATCGGCTGGACGGCCAATTCGCGGGTCCGCTGGACGAGAGGACGTCCTTTCCATCGGCCTGCCTGGATCAGCTCACTGGCCGCGAGATCATCGTCGAAGTGCTCGTCCAAGGTCGTGGCGAACTCCGGATCCAGAACGGCGAGCATGACCTCCTCGTCGTGGTCGAGCGAGCGGCGGTTGAAATTGGTCGAGCCGATCAGCGCGGCGACCCGGTCGACGGTGATGACCTTGGCGTGCATCATCGTCGGCTGGTACTGGTGGATCCTCACCCCGCACGCGGTGAGGTCCTCGTAGAAGTGCTGCCCTGCCAGCTGACAGACCCGCTTGTCGGTGTGCGGCCCGGGCAGCACGATCTCCACCTCGACCCCGCGCCGTGCTGCGGCGCAGAGCAGCTCGACGAAGTACTCGTCCGGGGCGAAGTACGCGGTTGCCAGGCGGAAGCGCTCCTCGGCCGACTCCAGCATCACGCGGATGAGGGTCTGCATGTCCTGCCAGCCGAAACTGGCCGAGCCGCGCACCACCTGCACGATCGCGTCGCCCTGTGGACGGTGCTCGATGAACCTGTCCCGGTCGTCGAAGAGCTCGTCATGGCACTCGGCCCAGTTCTGCGCGAAAGCCGCGGCGATGCCGTCCACCGCCGGCCCGCGGACCTCGACGTGTGTGTCGCGCCACTCATCTGGGTTGCGGGCGTCGCCGCACCACTCCTCCGCGATCCCCACCCCGCCGGTGAAGGCCGTCTCCTCGTCGACGACGAGCACCTTGCGGTGGCAGCGGTGGTTCTGCTTCAGGGGCGAGAGGCGCAGCGGCTTGCGGAACCACGAAACCTGTACCCCGGCGCTCTCCATCGCCCGGAGTTGCTCGGTTTCGATCAGCCGGCTGCCGAAGCCGTCGAGCAGCAGCCGCACCCTCAGCCCGGCGCGGGCGCGCTCGGCTAGGGCCTGGGCGAACTGGTGGGCGATGTCACCCTTCCAGTAGACGAAGGTCATCATGTCGACCGTGTGCTCGGCGGACCGGATCGCGGCCAGCATCGCGGCGAAGATCTCGTCACCGTTGCGCAGGACGGTCAGCGCGTTGCCCTCGGTCGCGGCGATCCCGATCAGCCGTTCCAGCCGACGCCGTATGCGTCTGACGCGGTCGTCGACGGAGGGTTCGCCCGGTGACCCGGTGACGTGCGAGGTCGGCTCCAGCGGTTCTTGCGTACTGGTCATGGCATTTCCTGGCCGGCTCTCGATGGGGAGTCATCAGGCTGCGTTCCCCGGTCCGGCGCGGGCCGAGCAGCGAGCAGACTCTACTCCCGGTGCCGGGGCGGTCCGGCCGGGCGCATACGCTGTCGCGGCCTGCTCCCCCTGCCACTCGAGCCGCGCCGACCGGCTCGGGCCGCGCGCCCGGGGGTACTCAAGGCCGCGCAGCCGCGGTGCGCGGCACGGCCCCGACCTCTTCGTCGGGCGGCTGCCTCCGCCCTCATCGTCCCGCTCCAGGTCAACGAGTGAGAGCGACCTCGGCCGGCGTTCAGCTGGTGGTGAGCATGCCGTCGCGCAGACACGGGCCAGGAGGCGCGTGAGGAGGCGGGAGACGTGCATCTGCGAGCAGCCGAGGCGTGCGCCGATCTCCTTCTGGGTGAGTTCGTCGACGAAGCGCCAGCGGACGATCCGCCGGTCACGCTCGTCCACCGCGGCGATCACGGGGGCGAGCGCGTGGAGGTCCTCGACCCGTTCGAGGGCGTCGTCGTCCGCGCCGGTGAAGTCCGCCAGGGCCGATTCACCGTCCTCGCTGCCGTGGAGGGCCGCGTCCAACGAAGCGGAGTCGTAGCCGTCGGGTGCCAGACGGGCCTCGACGACCTCGTCCTCCGGCAGGCTCATCGACTCCGCGCGTTCCTGGGTGGTTGCGGGTGCGGCCGAGTCGGCTGCGCGGTTCCTCGATGGCCCCGGGCCGGCTGGACGCGGGTCTCCTGCAGACGCCGGGGGCACGTGCACGGCCCAGGATGTGCCTGTCTTCGCCGACCAGTAAGCGATGGTGCGCATTCCGTCGGCCGTATGCATGTCCTCTCCGGAAGCGCTCACGACGGGACAACGCGACAGGTCAGAACGGCATATGGCCACGGGCCCGTCGACCAGCCGACCCGCTGCGGCCGACTGCCTTGGAACTGCTGCGGAAGGGTTTGCTGAGAGCCCGGCCGAGGACGCCGGGGGCCTTCCCGCCGGCCCGGGACCCGAGGCCGAGCGTGCGCTGGGTGCCGCGTTGCGGGTGACGGGACAGGCGCGGCACGAGGAAAGCGAGCAGAGCGAGAACGACGCACACGGCGACGATTCCGAGGATCATCATGAGGGGGCTCCTGAACGAGGCGTGTCTGTCGATTGCCCCGGCGGGGCGGGACCATGCGTGACCGTGCGCCGCACGGAGTCACGCCTTGCCAGCTTGCGGCGACCTCATGCCGCGTCGTCGTCGGAACGACGGCGGAGCCAGACGGGCAGGCCGTACCAGCACAAGGCGAACCACAACATGACTCCACCGACCAGGAGTTCGGCGAGAAGGCCCGGTACGACGACGTGGAGGAGGAGCAGAAGGGTACCGCCGATCGTCAATGCGAGGAGCACCATTCCGCACACCATCAGCCGGCCCGCAACCCTGACGATGTGGTCCTTCATTCGCTGCCCGGACAGAAGCCGGTGGATGGACACCGGCGCGATCAGTGCACCGGTACCCGAGGCGCCGAGTATCACTGTGATCACGTAAACGACGTGGTCGAACGTCTCCAGCCTGTGGAAGTGCGGTGTGAAGGCCACGCTGAGCAGGAAACCGAAGAGAATCTGCACGCCCGTCTGCGCGACCCTCGTCTCTTGCAGGATCTCGTTCCACTTGCGATTCAGACGTTCTCGCTCCGGCTCTTGCGGTGACTGGACTCTGTGCTGTTCCCCTTCCCGGCAAGAGGTGCACTCGTGCTGCGGCGCGTGCGACGCCGACGGGCCGGCCAAAGTCATGGCGCTCCTCCTTCTCAGAGACCCTCAGATGCCCGTCCTCAGCGATTTCACGTCGTCATGGAGTTCAAAGTGCCCCCGGACCCCCGGTTGAACGTCGACAGCGTCCGTCCCGGCCCTCCCTGGGGCCGGGACGGCCCGGGATGAAACGTGCGCGAAAGGAGCGCACTCACCCACCGGCGTGTCTTGTTCGTGACGGTGAACCCGAAAGCGATGGTGCATAGGAGTGCTGTGATGTCACGGCGAAGAAGACAGCTCCGATCACCACAAGGACGCCGAAGGTGATGCCGAGCCACGGCGGGCCGTCGGGCCCTCCACCGGGGGCCGCAGGTTCGTGACCGCCCTCACGGAGACGGCAGGGTGGATCGCGCCGTCATGAGTGACGCACCCCCTGCGAGGCACGCCCCGAAGGCACACACCCCAAGGTGCACGCCGTGAGGGGACAATCCGTCGGGGTCGGTCGACCCTGATGCGCCCCTCCGGCCCCCCTTCTCGGCCATCCCGTTGCCGAAGGGAATCATCTCGAAGGTCGGTTCTGCGCGAAAACGCTACCGAAACGGTGCAAAGCCGGAGGGGAAGCCGTCCACGAGTAGGGCCTTTGGGCCCGGCCGGTGCGAAGTTCAGGCCGCTGCTCGAGTGATCGGACGCGCGCACCCCCTCCTCGTGAAGCGCAGCGGCATCGACGACGACATCGTCCGCAACGCGAGTGGAGCCGAGTTGTTGTCCCTGCTGTCGCCCCGCCTCGGTCTCGTGACCGCTCGTGGCGGCAGTGGAGCAGCGATGCGGGTGTCCGAGATCCGGCACGTGGAGGCGGCGATCCTCGATCTCGAGTCGTACGGAGGCTACGACACGGTGCTGTGCGAGGGGTGCGCACTCCTCGCACGGTTGCAGGAACTCGGCACGGTTGCAGGAACTCGCAGGTGAGGTCCGTGAGGCGCAGGTGGTCGACGGTATCCCCGCGCTTCCCGGCCAGGCGCCGCGCATGTCGTGTTCGTGACGCGTCCCCGCGGAGGTGGTGCATCTCAGCGCTGGGAATCGACCTGCCGGGCAGCCGCGTCCACGGTTTCGGCGAGCGGTAGGTGGTCCGCGGTGCCGGTGATCCTGAACAGGCGCGTCACCGCCGGGCGGAACGGTCCGGCCACGGCGAACGGCCGGCCCTCGGCGGTGTGTCTCTGCTGCGCCTCCAGGAGAAGGTTGAGGAGGCTCGAGTCGGCGAACTCGGTTTCCGACAGGTCGACCACTGTCATGGCGGCGTTCGCACGCAATGCCCGGGCCAGGGCCTCATGGAGCTCGTTGACCGCGTCGACGTCGATCTCTCCGGTGACCGCCACCACGAACGCCCGTTCGCTCTCTCGGACTGTGACCAGCTGTTCGTCGCTCATGCTCCGCACTCTGCCAGCTCGAACACCAGGGCTCCAAGATGGCTCCGCGGCGAATTCGCCTCAGGGGGGTGTGAGGGCCCACCGCGGGTACTCATCCTGTCGCCGGTGCGGGTTGCCCGCTCGCCGGGTTTGAGTAATAGTTGTCATTCGACAAGTGACGTGCTCGTGAGATGTGAGGTGAAGGGCCGAGTTCAGGCCCGTCCATGGCTACTCTCCCAGAGAGTGTCGGTATGCCCGCCGCCGGTGCGGTGGGTCCCGCTGGCGCACCCTATCCAGTGGTGGTCGTGGACGAAGGAGGCCGCGTCGTCGAGCTCAACGACGCGGCCTCGGCCCTTCTGCCTGCCGCGCGCATCCAAGAGCCGCTGTCCTCGCCCGCGTGGCTCGCTTCCGCCCATCACGCCGCAGAGCACCGTGAGGCCAGTGGTGAGGTCGGTGATCGCTACTTCTCGGCGCAGAGGTCCAGCCTCGCCGACGGCGGAACGGCGTGGTGGCTGGTGGACGAAACAGCCTACCGGTCGGTCGCCGCAGAGCTCGCCACGGAGCGAGAGCGCACCCGCTTCCTCGCGGAGGCTTCCAGCGCCCTGCTCGCTTCGCTGAACCTGGACCGCTGCATGGAGGTGACGGCGACCCTGGCCGCCGCGCACCTCGCCGACGCCGCGCTGGTCATCGCCCCGACCCGGGCGCGGAAGCTGCCGGTGGTCGTCTGTGACCACCTGGGACAGCTCTCCCAGGCCACCGTGTCCAGCAAGCCCGAGGCCGTGCTGGGACTCGCCGAGGCGCTGCGCGGTTTTCCGCCGGTGCCCTCGCGGTGGATAGATCCCGCCACCGCCCCGGACTGGCTCGTCCCCGAAGGCTTCGGAGAAGTCGGCTCGCTCGCCATCACGCCCCTCCCCGGACACGGAGTGCCGGCTGGTGCGCTGATCCTGCTGCGCCGGGCGCGCCAGACCAGCTTCACCGCATCGGAGGAGGCGTTCGCCGGGCTGTTCGCCGCACGGGCGGGCGCCGCGATGTCGGCCGCGCGACTGTACGCCGAGCAGAACGTCGTCGCGGACACCCTGGTGCGTGCCCTTCTCCCGCCCGCACTGCACCAGGTGGAGGGCGTGGAGTTCGCCGGCGGTTACCGGGCCAGCGTGGAGACCGAGCTGATCGGCGGTGACTTCTACGACGTCCACCCGCCAGGTGAGGACTGCCCCGAGACCCTCGCCGTGCTGGGAGACGTGGCGGGCAAGGGGTTGGAGGCCGCCGTCCTCACGGGCAAGATCCGCAACACGCTGCATGCCCTGTTGCCCATGGCCGACGACCACGCCCGTATGCTGCGGCGGCTCAACAACGCGATGCGCGGCAGTGACCGGGTGCGTTTCGCCACGCTCGTGCTCGCCTCCGTACGCCGCGAGGACCGCGACGTACTGCTGCGGCTGACGTCGGCCGGCCACCCCGTGCCGTTGATCGTGCGACGGGACGGCCGGGTCGAGGAAGCCGACACCGAGGGCACGTTGATCGGAGTGCTGCCCACGATCAGTTCCCGCACCACACACGTGCGACTCGCCCCGGGCGAGACGTGCCTGCTCTACACCGACGGAGTCACCGAGGCCAGGGGAGGGCCTGTCGGCGACGTCATGTTCGGTGAGCAGCGCCTGAAGCGAGCCCTTGCCGAATGCGCCGGCATCCCCGCCGCCGCCGTCGTCGAACGCGTCCAGATGCTCACCGACGAGTGGATCGGAGAAGGCCGCCACGACGACATCGCCGTTCTGGCCGTCACCGCACCCCGTGGAGCGCATCTCAGCGCCGTGGACGGGACGACGCGAGGCAGGTACACCACATGACGACGACCTCCGCCCCCGGCCGTGACGGGGAGCCCGTTCGTCACCGCGGGGGAGCCCGGCTCGCCGCTCCCGAGCGCGCCGAGCAGGCCGTGGAATGGATGGACAAACTCTGGACGGCCGTCCGGACGGCCGACGAGTACTCGGCTCTCGACGTGATCGACAACGCGCTGGAGGCCGGGCTGGCGGCGGAAACCGTGCTGCTGGACGTGATCGGCGCCGTCCAGCACAAGGTGGGTGTCGAATGGGCCGCCAACCGTATGAGCGTCGCCGACGAGCACGCCGCCACCGCGATCAACGACCGCGTCATCGCGGCCCTGCCCAGGCAGCGCCCGGCCACCTCCCGGGGCAAGCTGACCGTCGCCTGCGTGGACAAGGAATGGCACGCGCTGCCGGCCCGCCTGCTCGCCGAGACGCTGCGCCTGCGCGGCTGGCAGGTGGGCTACCTCGGAGCCCAGGTGCCCACCGCGCACCTCGTCAGCCAGATCCACCGCAGCGGGGCGACCGCCGTGTGCCTGTCCGCCGCCCTCCCCACCCGTCTGCCCCCGGCGCACGCAGCGATCACCGCGGTGCAGGCCGTCGGTACGCCGGTCATGGTCGGCGGCCTCGCCTTCGGCACCGACGGCCGTCACGCCCGCAGCCTGGGGGCCGACGCCTGGGCACCCGAGGCCCGTGCCGCCGCCGACCGGCTCGCAGCGGGCCCCCTGCCCCGGCCCCGGCCGCCGCACCAGGCCGTCGACGACCTGCCGCACCTGGCGGACCAGGAGTACACCATGGTCGCCCGCTCCGCGCGCAGCCTCGTACGCGAGACGTCCCAGCGCCTGGAGCGGCGGCTCCCCGCGATGCGCTCGTACGACGACGAGCAGCGCGAACGTACCGCAGAGGACCTCGCCCACATCGTCGACTTCCTGGCCGCGGCCCTCTACGTGGACGATGCCGACGTCTTCACCGGTTTCCTCACCTGGACCGCCGAAGTCCTCACCGCCCGCGGCGTCCCGGCCCATTCCCTGCTACCGGGCTTGGACTTGCTGGAGGAACAGCTTCACGACTTTCCTCGCGCCCGCGCCGTCATCGGCACCGGTCGAGCCGAGCTCGCCACCCGACCCTGACCCCTCGACTCCGGAACCGACCCGTGCCCATGATTCCTGAGGCAGAACCCCTCCAGATCCTGCCCTCCACCGATCCGTACACACTGTGCCTGGCCCTCGTCGGCGACTTGGACCACGAGGTCGGCGACGAGGTGCTCTACCGGGCCCGGGAGGCGCTGCGAGGTTGTGAGGGCGTGCGGAGCCTGCGACTGAACTGCCGAGAACTGGAAATGGCCGACTCCACGGGCCTGAGCGTCTTGCTGCAGCTGCGTCGCGACGCCCACGAGGCGGGCATCCGCTTCCACCTGGACGACACGCGTCCGGTCCTTGAGCGCCTCCTTCGCATCACCGGAACCCACGACTACCTCACGTGTGCCTCGGCGGCCTGCCTGCCCCCGGAAGCCGAAGCGGCGATCGAGACGGGGGAAGGGGAATCGGGCAGTTAGCCGTGGAACAAGGCCGTCGGGCACGGCTGCCCGGTGGCAGCCGGACCGCGCAGCGACAGGCGGCACGGCCCCCGTGGGAAGATATGGTTCACGGGTGCCCTGGCCGAGGCCATGGGAAGGCGGCCGTCAGGCGGCCGGAGCAAAGGACGGGGCGCACCAGCCGGAACCCCGAAGCGGGGATGTTCAACCAGTTCAACCCGTGATACGGGGATGATCATCCCAATGGAGTGTTTCACGTCATGAACTCGCCAGCCACCCCGCCCTCGCCTCGGTCCTGGGAAGCGGCCGAAGCGGCATGTGAGGTCATCGAACTCCTGGAGGTTCTGTGGGAGCGCGGTCGCGATGCCGCCCAGGTCACTCCGGTGTCCTCCTCGCAGTTGCGGGTGCTCTACAGCCTTGAGCGGCAGGACGGCATCAACCTGCGCGCGCTGGGCGAGATCCTCGGGTCCTCCGCGCCGTCGGTCAGCCGCCTGTGCGACCGGCTGCAGGCGCTCGGCTTCGTGGAGCGGGCCCCGAGTCCCGTGAGCCGCAGGGAGCTGATGCTCCACCTGACCACGCGGGGTGAGACCTATCTGAGCGAGCTCAGGGCCCGGCGGGAGGAAGTGCTGCGATCGCTGATCGAAACCATGCCTCGCTCGTCCCGAACGGCCCTGCTCAAGGGGTTGTCGGCCTTCCGGGACTCGGTGGAGGGCACCGCGCTGGTCCGCCGTACCGACCGGACCGACAGAACGGCTTGAGGCGCCGGTCGGGCAATGCCCCGTCCCCTGCGCCCCGCAGTCACTCGTCCCTCCCGTCCGACTGCGGCTCCTCTCCGGTGCGTCCGTACCAGTCGAGGCAGAGCACCAGGGCGTCGTCGTCCAGCCGGCCGTCTCCGTGATGTGCGGCGAGGTCACGCAGTACGGCCCCGGGCACCTGGGCGGGCGGCAGCAGCCGCGTTGCCGCGAGCGCGCGCGGCAGGGAACGCTCCTCGTACCGGTCGCCGCCGGGTGACGGGGCGTCGAACACTCCGTCACTAGCGAAGAGCAGTCGGTCGCCGGGGCGCACGGTGAAGTGCTCGGGCACGAAGACGGTCTCGTCGAACATTCCCAGCGGAAGCTGCGCGTCGAACGGGACGGCGCCGACGGCGCCGTCGCGCAGCCGCCACAGGCGCGGTGAACCTGCGTCGATCGCCTCGACCTCTCCCGTCGCGAGATCGAGGCGGAGCAGGAGGACGGAGATGTGGGCCCGGCCCCGGTACTGCGCGAAGACGGCCTGGTCCGCGAGGGACGCCTGGCCCACCAGGTCGAGGCCGGCCCGGCGGGCGTTGCGCAGTGCGTTGACGGCCAGGTTGGTGAGCAGAGCGGCCTCTATACCCTCTCCCATGCCGTTGGCGACGGTCAACGTGAGATGGTCCGCCGACACGGACCAGTCGTAGTTGTCGCCGAACACCGCGCGGGCCGGTTCGAGATGGGCTCCGAGTGTGAACTCCGGCCGGGTGCAGGTGCGGCCCGCCGGGAGGAGTTGCCACTGCATTTCCGCGGCCAGTGTCAGCCGCGTGGCCCGCCTGGCCAGCACGTACAGATCCGTGTCCCGCTCGGCGACGAGGATCTCGTGCCCCAACGCTTCGCTGAGACGCTGCATCTGCGGCACCAGATCCGCGACGTACCTGTCCGCGGGCAGCCGGACGGAGAGGACGCCCATACGATCTCCCCGAATCGTGACGGGCAGGTGTACGTCGATCAGGCCGGTCGGCCCGCACTCCTCGACAAGGGGCTCCTGGGTGTCGAAGGCTCGTCCTGCCGGACTGCCGTTGATCGTCACCGGCTCCGCGACCGGTAGGCCCACGGCCTGGAGGGAGCGCACGGAGTAGTCGGCCAGGCGAAGGGTGACGTCCTCCGCCCCGTAGTGTTGGGCGAGGCTCGCGGCCAGCACGTTCGGGAGGGAATGGGGTGCGCCGGCGCGCAGTGCCCGCGTGACCGCGGCGAACCTGTTCACGAGCTCCTGCTTTCCGGCCCGGGCAGGAGTCACCGGGTGCTGCTTGCCTGAAGTCTGGGTCGCCTGCCGAGGTCACGGTGGTGACGGGCTTCGACCAGGGGAGTCTACGTCCTTGTCCGCGGGTCGGCCCATCCACCCGGCCCCGGCGACTCGGTGCCTTCCTCCGCCGCGTTGCCGATCCCGGGCGGCGCACCCGGCGGCTCACCTGTGGGCGGCCTCAGGCGCCGCTGTGGCGGTGCGGTGAGTTGGAGCGCGTGCGGGGGGAGCTTACGGGTAGGTGAGTGGCAGTCGAGACGAATGCCCGGGCAAGGAGGGTTCCGCGAACCGGCTTCACCAGGGGGCGGATGCGATTCGAGGGAACCGTCCACGGAGTGGGAGGGCGAGGCGGCGCAGTCCGGGGCTCCAGGCTCCCGGCTCGTCTCCCCGGACGCCTGCGCGCTGCACGGCTTCGGGCTTCGCGCGGAGCCGTCAGTGCAGATCGGAGTGTCCGTTGATCACGATGACGTCGTCAGACGGCAACGTCGGGGACGCACGGCGCGCCGCGACAGCGTTCGTGGCCCGGGAACGGCCGGAGGCCGATCTCGGTGCTCTGGCGCTCGTGGTGTCCGAACTGGTCGCCAACGCCGCCCGGCACGCCGGTGGCTGGTGGCGCCTTACCGTACGCACGGACGGGCAGGCTGTCGTTGTGGACGTTGATGACCGAAGTCCCGCGGTACCGACCGCCCGCCTGGCGAGGTTCGACGGGCTCGGCGGCCACGGGCTGAACATCGTCCGGGAACTGTTCGGCCCGGTGGAGATACTTCCCCGCGCCCACGGCAAGACGGTCCGGACCCGATGGACCGCGGGTCGGCAGACGCGCGACACCGCCGCGGGGAAGGACCCCGGCAACGTCTCAGGTCTGGTCGGGCACGAACCGTAGTCGTTCGTGCTGCCTGGCGGGCAGTCCGTGTCCGGAGCCCTGGTACTCGGATCGGCGGCGGTCGGGTGCGGGGGAGACGAAGTAGTCGCCGTCCTTCGGCCGGTTCGTCAGGCTCCTGGGCCTGGGAGCCGGTTCGAGGTGCGGTATGTATTTCGAACACTGGACGTAGGCTTCGTCCACGGTGAGGTGGACCCACAGGGCGGGCTTCCGGCTCTGGGCGGTGTCGGTGGGCAGAAGCGGGTAGAGGCGTCGCTGCTCGGTGTCACCGACCACTTGGGCGGTTCCGTTGACGTGGAGCCCTATGTGGTGATGGGTGAAGTCGATGAAGAGCATGCCCAGGTGCGGGTTCTCGACGATGTTGCCATTGCCGGCGTGGACTCCGTTGCCCCGGTATTCGGGGTACGTCAAGGTGCGTGCGTCGAGAGCGACGACGAAGCCGGGAGGACCGGCCCGGAAACCGGTGTCGCAGTTGCCGGCCGCGTCGGCGGTCGACAGGAAGACCATGGTCTGCTGCCTGATGAACTCCAGCATCTGCGCCGTCAGTTGCGGCTGCACCTGCCGGTCGTAGAAGGAGGCGGCACGGTCGCCCGTCCCCAGATGGCTCTGAAGGAGGCGTTCGCCGGCGGAGCCGGGGCCTGTTGGCCGGTCGTTCATGTGTAGTGGTCCTCTTCCTGCTCCTGATGTGCCGGCTCCAGCGGAGCGTCCAGCACCGGGACTCCCCACGAGTCGTGGTGGATGCGGGAGGCGGGCATCCCGCACCGCCTGAGTGCCTGACGCGTGGCAGCGATCATGCCGGGCGGCCCGCTGACGAACGCTTCCGCGTGGTCCCACGGACCGGCCGTGGTGATCACTTCGGGAAGGAAGCCCTGGGCGCCGGGGACGTGTTCGTGGGAGACGGCGGCCCGGGCCGTCAGCCAGTGGTGGCGTTGCGCCATGCGAAGCATGTCGTTGAATCCGTAGAGTTCGTCGCCGGTGCGTGCCCCGACGAAAAGACTCGCACGCCGTTCCGGCTGTTCCCGGTCGGCCGCGAGCTGCTCGATCAGTGCTCTGACCGGGGCGAGACCCGTGCCTCCCGCCACGAACAGCAGGTCCCGCGCGGAGGCGTTCGAAAGCAGCATGTCGCCCTCGGGAGGACCGAGGTGCACGACGTCGCCGACCCGAGCCCGGTAGACCAGCGCGTGGCTCACGTGGCCGCCGGGCACATGCCGGACGTGGAAGGTCAGCGTCGAATCCAGCCGCGGGGCGTTGGCGGGGGAGTAGTGCCGCCACACACGGGGCCGCCACGGGGTTTCCATGCTGACGTACTGGCCGGCCTGATAGGGGTAGGCCGGATCAGTCACCACAGTGATCTCTGCCAGGGCGTTGCCCAGGTGGCGGTGCTCAACGATGCGGGCCGACCAGACCGCAGGGCGAAGACGGGCGTCGTCGTCCGCGGCCAGAACCATCACCTCGGATGCGATCCCGTAGGCGCGCTGCCAGGCCAGGGCTGTCTCCGGCGTCCAGGCCGGCCCCGCGTAGCGGGCGAGCGTCTCCAGCAGGCACTCGCCCACAGCCGCGTAATGTGCCGTCACGGCCCCGAACTTGCGGTGATCGCGGCCGAGTCTGGAGCAGAAACGGGCCAGGTGCTCGGGGGAGTCGACAAGATCCACGATGCGTAGAAGAGCCCGCAGAAGACGGTCCCGCTGCACGTCCATGTCCTCCGGGAAGAGGTCGCGGACGCCGGGATGGCGCATGAACAGGATGGCGTAGAAATAGACGGCCAGGTCTTGGGCCTGCGGCTCCACCACCGTGAGGCTGCGGCGGACGAGATCGCACTCGTACGGGCCCAGGGGCTGGGGGAGAGCGGTTGCCGCCGGCGAGCCACGGCGGTGACCCACGACGCGAGAAGGGACGGTGCCCGGTGTCACACGGCGCCCCGCCCGTTCGTCGGCAGCGGTCTGACCGTCGTGTTGCCGCACTGACACCGCACGTCGCTCTCGTCTCCCACTCGTGCTGGCTGACTGGATATCTCACTGCTGATCATTTGTCTGACCGCAACGTTTAGCGCATGAGTGGCATCTCTGGCAAACGAGTGACGCGCCCGAGCCTACACAGGGCACGATCATGCCGGACGTCGTCTTGAGGGCGACCCGTCCCCCGTCGGCCTGCGGCACGACCGGACGGATTCCGCTAGCATCGCGGTGCTTCGCTCCGCATTCCAACGAGAGCTGACCGTCACCATGGCTGAGACCGCCTACCTGTTCGTCCTGCCCGACCCGCACACCTGCCTGGGGGCGCCGGCCGCGGCGGTGGGTGAACTCGAGTGCATGGAAACCCCCGCCGTACTGGCGTGGCTGCACGCCCACGACGTCACGGCGGGCAGTGAACTGCTCAGGGTGCTTCCCCAGGAGGCGGACGGCAGTATCCCCGAAGTCGCGGAACGCCTGCCCATCCCTCTCAGCGCGGAGGAAGCCGACCGGGTGCGCGGGGCTTGTGCGCCCCGCTCGACCGCGGAAGCCGAGGCGGAACTCCGGGCTTTTCGCCATACGAACGACGACCGTGAGCGCATGGTCAGCCAGGCTCTGGCACGAGGCGTCCCCGCCCATCGCATCGCGCAGCTCACGGGGCTGGACCCGGCGGAGGTCGCCCAGATCACCGGCGCCTGACGCGTGATGTCCCGCCGCTCGGCTGCTCGCGAGCGCTCAGGGACGCCCGTTCCAGTCGAGGCACACGACCAGCGCGTCGTCGTCCAGCGGGGTCTCTCCCCGGTACGTCGCGAGCTCGCGCAACACCGCTTCGGGCACCTGGGCGGGCGGAAGGAGCCGGGTGGCGTTCAGCGACCGCGCGAGAGCCCGTTCCCCGTACGTCTCGCCGACGGAGGAGGCGGCGTCGTACACGCCGTCGCTGCCGATCAGGAGACGGTCGCCGGGAAGCACCTGGAAGTGCTCGCATTCGTACGGCGTGTCCTCGAACATGCCGAGTGGCAACTGGGCGTCGAACGGCACCGCCCTCACGTGCTTGTCCCTCAGCTGCCAGAGCCGGGGGGATCCCGCGTCCACGGCCTGGACGTCGCCGGTCGCGAGATCGAAGCGGAGCAGCAGGACCGAGACGTAGGCCGTACCGCCGTACTGCGCGTATACCGCCTGGTCGGCGAGGCATGCCTGATCGGCCAGGCCGAGGCCGGCGCGTCGGGCGTTGCGCATGGCGTTGACGGCCAGGTTGGTCAGAAGGGCGGCCTCTATGCCTTCGCCCATGCCGTTGGTGACGGTCAGCGTGAGCTCGTCCGCGGAGGCGGACCAGTCGAAGTTGTCCCCGAAGATCGAATACGCGGGTTCGAGGTGGCCTCCGAGGGAGAACTCGGGGCGGGAGCAGGCACGCCCCGGCAGCAACTGCCACTGCATCTCGGCGGCCAGCGTGAGCCGCGCGGCCCGCCTGGCCAGTACGTACAGATCGGTGTCGCGCTCCGCGACGAGGATCTCGTGCCCCAGGACGTCACAGACGTGCTGTATCTCCGGGACCGGGACCGGGGCCTGGGCGTAGCGGTCCTCGGGCAAGGTGACGGACAGGACTCCCATGCGGTCGCCCCGGACGGTCACCGGGAGATGCACGGTCACCGTGTGCTCGTCGGGGTCGGCAAGCGCGTACGCTTCCTGGGACCCGAACGCCCGTCCCTGCGGGCTGTCGTGGATCATGACCGGTTCCGTGGTGAGGGGAACGGTCTCGACTGCCTGCAGTGACCGCATGCCGTAGTCGACCAGGCGCAGCTCGACGCGTACGACGCCGTAGTGCTCCACGAGGGCCACCGTGACGGCGTCGAGAAGGGAGTTCGGCGTCGCCGCGCGCAGCGCGTGCTCGACCGCCGCAAGTCTGTCCACGCTGTCCTGCTTTCCCTGCGCACCGGCCCCCCGGATGTCGCAGGCAGTGCCCTCTTCCACTGGCTGGCCCGCCGCCGGCTCAGCTCATTCTACTTCCCGCGGCCCATCGTGTCGTACGGCATGACGTTCCCCTGGCGGCGAGGGTCCTCACCGTGCGGCCGGGCAAGGAGCCTTCCACGACCGTCACGCAGAGCGGCGCCGGGGCCCCGACCGGCGGGAAGGACGACGAAGCGAAGGCGAGCAACCAGGTGAAAGACATCGTGCGCCGCACGTCGAAGCACCGGCGAGGCTTTCCCTCAGACCGTTGAGGCTGAGGTTTCGGGGATCAGCAGCTCCGCCCCCGACGCTCCCCGCACCTCGTCCACCGACACCCCGGGAGCCGTCTCCACCAGGCGCAGCCCTCGCGGAGTGACGTCGAGGACGGCCAGGTCGGTGACGATGCGGTCGACGACCCGTCGGCCCGTGGCGGGCAGGGTCAGCTCTTCCACGATCTTGGGGGAGCCGTCCCTCGCCGTGTGCTCCATGACGACGATCAGGCGGCGGGCGCCGTGGACCAGGTCCATCGCGCCGCCCATGCCCTTGACCATCCTGCCGGGGATCATCCAGTTCGCCAGGTCGCCGCCGGCCGAGACCTGCATGGCGCCCAGCACGGACACGTCGATGCGGCCGGCACGGACCATGCCGAAGGAGAGCGCCGAGTCGAAGCATGCGGTGCCGGGGACGGTGGTCACCGTCTCCTTGCCGGCGTTGATCAGGTCGGGGTGCTCCTCACCGGCGTACGGGTAGGGGCCGACGCCCAGGATGCCGTTCTCCGAGTGCAGCACCACGTGCACCCCGTCGGGCAGGTGGCCGGGGATGAGCGTGGGCAGGCCGATGCCCAGGTTGACGTACTGGCCGTCGCGCAGTTCACGGGCCGCGCGGGCGGCGAGTCGGTCGCGGTCCAGGGGCATGGTCAGTTCTCCTCGGCGACAGTGGCGGTGGCGGTGGCGGTGGCGGTGGCGGTGGCGGTGGCGGTGGCGGTGCGCGGGCCGCGGACCGTGCGGCGTTCGACGCGCTTGTCCAAGGACGGGTCGGCGGCGACCACCCGGTCCACGTACACGCCCGGCAGGTGGACGGCGTCCGGGGAGAGCTCGCCGGGCTCCACGACGCGTTCGGCCTCGACGACCGTGACGCGGCCCGCCGTCGCGCACAGCGGGTTGAAGTTGCGGGCCGCCGCGTGGAAGACGCAGTTGCCGTGCCGGTCCGCGACCGCCGCCCGTACCAGCGCGAAGTCGGCGGTGATGGCCTCCTCAAGGAGGTAGCGGCGCCCGCCGAACTCCTTGACGCATTTGGGCGGTGAGGCCACCGCGACGCCGCCGTCGGGGGAGTAGCGCCAGGGCAGGCCGCCCTCCTCGACCTGGGTGCCGACCCCCGCCGGGGTGTAGAACGCCGGGATGCCCGCGCCGCCGGCCCGCAGCCGTTCGGCGAGGGTGCCCTGCGGGGTCAGCTCCACCTCCAGCTCACCGGCGAGGTACCGGCGGGCGAACTCCTTGTTCTCGCCCACGTAGGAGGACGTCATCCGGGCGATCCGGCCCGCCGCCAGGAGCAGGCCCAGGCCCCAGTCGTCGACCCCGCAGTTGTTGGACACCACGCGCAGTCCGCTCGCCCCGCCCCGGACGAGGGCGCCGATCAGGGTCGAGGGGATGCCGCACAGGCCGAAGCCGCCGACCGCGAGTACCGCGTCGTCGGGGATGTCCGACACCGCCCGTGCGGCCGACTCCACCACCTTGTCCATGCTGATTCCTTCTCCGTCCGGGTCGGGGTGCCTGCTCGCACACGGGCCGTCGCGCCCTGCGGTCCCGGGCCGAGTGCCGAGTGGTGCGTGCAGCGGGGGGGGGGCGGGCGTTCGACGGCCGTTCTCCACCCTTGCGGCGCCCGGCGTCCGCGGCCATGTGCGCCCATGCCATGACCGGGCGTCCAGGAGCGGTGACCGGCCACATGCCGCCCGCCGCGCGGCGCCCCTATCGTTCCGGCAATCCCGCGCCGCGACACCTTCCAAGGAGCCGGTCATCATGCGTTCCACCGTCACAGGCACCACCAGAGGCAGAGCGCTCGGCGCGCTCGCCCTGCTCGCCGCCACGACCCTGCTCGTCGGCTGCTCCTCGGCCGGCACCGCCGGTACCGAGGCGGACGGATCGGGCGGCGACGGCCCGGTCAAGGTGGGCCTGGTCTACTCCCGCAGCGGACCGCTCGCCGCCTACGGCAAGCAGTACGAGGAGGGCTTCAAGGCGGGCCTGGCCTACGCCACCCACGGGACGAACAAGGCCGGCGGGCACCGGATCGAGGTCACCGAACAGGACGACGCGGGCGACCCGGCGAAGGCCGTCGCCGCCGCGAAGACCCTCATCGGCAAGGGCTACAGGATCCTCGCCGGGACGACCGACTCCGGGGTGGCCCTCCAGATGGCGCCCCTGGCCGCGCAGAACAAGGTGCTGTACATCAACGGCGACGCGGCCACCGACGCGCTCACCGGCATCAACGACTACACCTTCCGCTCCGGCCGGCAGTCCTACCAGGACATCCTCGCCGTCAGCGCCCAACTCGGTGACGCCAAGGGCAAGAAGGTCACCGTCCTCGCGCAGAACTCCGCCTTCGGGCAGGCCAACGTGGCCGCCGTGAAGGACGTCCTGGGCAGGAAGGGCGCCACCGTCGGCTCCGTGCTGGCCCCGCCCAGCGCCACCGACCTCACCCCCTTCGCCCGCCAGGTCAAGGCGGGCGAGCCGGACCTGGTCTTCGTCGCCTGGGCGGGCGCCACCGCACCCGCCCTGTGGACGGCGCTCAACCAGCAGGGCGTGCTGGACGCGGCCAAGGTCGTCACCGGGATGGCCGGCACCGCCTCGTACCCGGTCTTCGGCGCGGGCGCCGCCAAGGTGTCCTTCCTCGCCCACTACTTCCCGGGGGCCGGCGGCGGCAACCCGGTGGAGAAGGCGATGCTCGACGGCATCACCGAGTCCGGGGGCACCCCCGACCTGTTCAGCCCGGACGGGTTCACCGCCGCCCAGATGATCGTGCGTGCCGTCGAGTCCGGCAGCGCCACCGACACCGCCGCCATGGTGGACGCGCTGGAGGGCTGGACCTTCGACGGTCCCAAGGGCAGGCAGCAGATCCGCGCCGAGGACCACGCCCTGCTCCAGCCCATGTTCACCGCCCGGCTGAAGGGCAGCGGCGCCGACGCCGAGCCGGAGCTGATCGACACCGTGCCGATGGCGTCGGTCGCCCCGCCGGTGCGGAAGACGGCGGGCTGAGCGGATGGGCACCCCCGACACCGCCTCCGGCACCACCCCCGACACCACCCCC
The DNA here is from genome assembly GCF_003112555.1 of Streptomyces coelicoflavus. Classification (GTDB taxonomy): domain Bacteria; phylum Actinomycetota; class Actinomycetes; order Streptomycetales; family Streptomycetaceae; genus Streptomyces; species Streptomyces coelicoflavus. The sequence continues at coordinate 807,853 of NZ_BEWB01000002.1, forward strand.
GAAAGCACCCCCGAAAGCACCTCCGGAAGCACCGTGGACGGCACCGCCGCTCCCGCACCCGTGCTCCGCCTGCGCGACATCGGCTGGACCGTCGGCGGCGCCACCATCGTCGACTCGGTCTCCCTCGACGTGCACGAGGGCGAGTTCCTCGCCTTCATCGGCCCCAACGGCGCCGGCAAGACCTCCCTGTTCAACCTGGTCAGCGGCATCAACCGGGCATCCCGGGGCACTATCGAACTCGACGGCGCCGACATCACCGGCGAGGCCGCCTACGCCCGCGCCCGGCGGGGACTCGGGCGGACCTTCCAGACCTCCAGCCTCTGGCCCGGCATGACCGTCGCCGACCACGTGGAGCTGGCGGCCCAGGCCGCCGACGGCGGCTCGTACCGGGTCTGGCGCCGCGCCGACGGCTACCCGGAGCAGGTCGCCGAGGTCCTGGCCCGCACCGAGCTGGCCCACCGCGCCGACACCCCCGCCGACGTCCTCTCCCACGGCGAGAAACGCAAGCTGGAACTCGCCGTGCTGCTCGTCGGCGAACCCCGGCTGATGCTCCTGGACGAGCCGATGGCGGGCGTGAGCGCCGAGGAGGTGCCCGCGCTGACCGCGCTGATCCGCTCCCTGCACCGCGACGAGCACCGCACCGTGCTCATGGTCGAGCACCACATGGACGTCCTCCTCGGCCTGGCAGACCGGCTCGCCGTCATGCACCACGGCACGCTGCTCGCCCTGGACACCCCGCAGGCCGTGATGGACGACGCCACCGTGCAACAGGCCTATCTCGGGGAGGAGTTGTGAACGCCAACGCCAACGCCAACGCCAACATCAACGCCAACGCCAAAGCCACCGCCGCCCCGCCGCTGCTGACCGTGCGCGGCCTCAAGGTCGTCGTCGGCGGCCGGCACATCCTGCACGGCGTCGACCTCGACGTCGCGGCCCTCGGCACCACCGCCCTGCTGGGCCGCAACGGCGCCGGGAAGACCACCACCGTGCGCGGCATCCTCGGCCTCGTCCCGCGCACCGGCAGCGTGCGTCTGGACGGCGAGGAGACCGTGCACCTGGCCACCCACGCCCTGGTCCGCCGCGGCGTCGGCTACGCCCCCGAGGACCGCGGCGTCTTCGCGGCCCTGTCCGTCGCGGAGAACCTGCGCCTGGCCGAGCGGCCCGGGGCCGGCGAGCCCGCGTACGGCCTGGTGTACGAACTCTTCCCGGAACTGCGCACCCGCGCCCGCCAGGCGGCCGGCACCCTGTCCGGCGGCCAGCAGCAGATGGTCGCCATCGCCCGCACCCTCCTCAACGGCAACCGCCTGATCATCGCCGACGAACCCACCAAGGGGCTGGCGCCCAAGGTCGTCGCCGAGGTCGCCCGGGTGCTGGAGCGGGCCGCCGAGACGGTGCCGGTGCTGCTGGTGGAGCAGAACCTCGCCGTGGTGCGGCGCCTCGCCCGGTACTGCGCCGTGATCGCGGACGGCCGCACCGCCCACCGCGGCCCCGCCGCCGGCCTGCTCGACGACCCGGACGCGGCCCGCCGGCTGCTCGGCGTCGGACACGCGCACCCACACACGCAGCCACACGCGCGCCCACCCGCGCACCCCGGAACCGTCCAGGACCAGGAGGCGGAAGCCTGATGTCCACCGTCGTTCTGCTCGTCCTCACCGGACTCGGCCTGGGCGCGCTGTACTTCCTGGTCGCCTCCGGCCTGTCGCTGATCTTCGGGCTGATGGACGTGCTCAACTTCGCGCACGGCGCCCTGATGTCCATCGGCGCCTACGGCACCTGGTGGGCCGCCTCCGGTCGTCTCCCCGGCGCCGGCCCCGGCGGCCTCGGCTTCGTCCTCGCGGTCGCCTTCGGCACGGCCGTGGGCACGGCCGCCGCCGTCGTCCTCGAACTCGCCGTCATCCGCCCGCTCTACACCCGTCCCCGCGAACAGATCCTCGCCACCGTCGGCGTGGGCCTGGCCGTACCCGCGCTGCTCTCCGCGATCTGGGGCGCCGACGCCCGGCCCTTCCCGGCCCCCGACGCGCTGTCCGGCACCTTCGGGCTGCTCGGCGCCCAGGTGCCGCTCAACCGCCTGGTGCTGATCGCCGCCGCCGTGATCGTGCTCATCGCGCTCAAGGTGTTCCTCGGCCGCACCCGGCACGGCCTCGTCGTCCGCGCGGGCGTCGAGGACCGCGCCATGGTCACCGCGCTCGGCACCGACGTACGCAAGGCGTTCACCCTGGTCTTCGCCATCGGTGGGGCGGCGGCCGCGCTCGGCGGCGCCATCGGCGGCCTCTACTTCGGCTCCGTCGACCCCGAACAGGGCACCTCGCTGCTGATCTTCGCGTTCGTGGTCGTCGTCATGGGAGGCATGGGCTCGCTCACCGGCGCCGCGCTGGCCTCCGTCGGGGTCGGGCTCGTCCAGCAGTTCGCCAACTACTACACCACCGACGGACTCGGCGACCTCGCCGTCGTCGTCCTGCTCGCCGCCCTGCTGCTCGTCCGGCCGCGTGGGCTGACCGGGAGGCTCGCATGACCACCGCCACCGAGCCGCGCGGCAACGCCCGCACGGCGGACCCCCACCTCGCCGGCCGCGCCGGGCCGCTGCGCCGCGCCACCCGCTGGTGGCCGGCCGCGCTGCTGGCGGTGCTGCTCGTCGCCCCCTACAGCGCACTGCCGCTGCCCGGGCTCCTCGACGGGCCGATCGGCAGCCCCGGCAACCTCCAACTCCTCGCCCTCTGCCTGGTCTTCGGTGCCCTGGCCACCGGCTACGACCTGCTCCTGGGCCGCACCGGGCTGCTCTCCTTCGGCCACGCGCTCTACTTCGCCGCGGGCACCTACGTCACCAACACCGTGATGCTCGAGGCGGGCCTTCCGTTCGCCGCCTCCGCCGTGCTCGGCCTCCTCGCGGGCGTGGCGCTGGCCGCCCTCCTCGGCGCGGTCAGCCTGCGGGTGAGCGGCATCGGGTTCTCCATGGTGACCCTCGCCTTCGCCCAGGCGGGCTCCATCCTCGTCCAGCGCGACCCCGGCGGCGTCACCGGCGGCGAGGAGGGCAGGGCGGCCCCGGCGGACCGGCTGCCGGCCTCCCTCGTCGGCATCGACCACACCGCCAACCTCTACTGGATCGCCCTCGCCTACCTGGTCCTCGTGCTCGCCGTCGTCCACTGGGCGGTCCGTTCACCCACCGGCCGGGTCTGGGAGGGGATCAAGGAGAACGAGCGCCGGGTGGAGATGCTGGGGCTGCGCCCGTACGGCTTCAAGCTGATCGCCTTCGTCCTCGCCGGGACCCTCGCCGCGCTCGGCGGCATCGTCTACCTGCTGCTCACCGGCGGCGCCACCCCGCAGACCACCACCTCCGACTTCACCCTCTCCCTGCTGGTCATGGTGGTGCTGGGCGGATCCGGCACCCGCTGGGGCCCGATGCTCGGCGGCGTCCTCTACACCTGGGCCGACCACCGGCTCGGCGACCTCGCGGGCTCCGGCGCCGTCGCCGGCCTGCCGGCCGTGCTGCGGGTGCCGCTGTCCCAGCCGCTGTTCCTGCTCGGGGCGCTGTTCGTCGCGGTGATATACCTGCTGCCCGGCGGCGTGGTCCGGCTGCCCCGGCGACTGCGCGCCGCCCGCACCCCGCGCGCCACGCCCGACCGCGAGGAGGCTCCCGCACCGTGAGTGACACCCCGACGCACGATCCGACCGCCGGCCTCACCCCCGACGATCCCGGCTTTCCGCCGTACGAGGAGCTGCGGGTGCCCGTGGCCGGCGGTGAACTGGCCGTACTGCGCTGGCCGGCCGCCGGGCCGGGCGCGCCGGTGGTGCTCGCGCTGCACGGCATCACCGCCAACGGCCTCACCTGGGCCCGCGTCGCCCACCACCTCGCCGGCCGGGTCACCCTGCTCGCACCCGACCTGCGCGGCCGGGGCGGCAGCGGCCCGCTCCCCGGCCCGTACGGCATCGGGGCGCACGCCGACGACATGGCCGCCGTGGTGCGGGCACTGGACGCCGGACCCGTTGTCCTTACCGGTCACTCCATGGGCGCCTTCACCGCGGCCCTGACCGCCGTACGCCACCCGGATCTGCTCTCGGCGCTGCTGCTGGTGGACGGCGGAGTCGGCTTCCCCGTCCCCGCCGGGCTCAGCCCGGACGAGCTGATCACCGCCGTGATCGGGCCGGCCATGCGGCGCCTGTCGATGACGTTCCCCGACCGGGCGGCCTACCGGGAGTTCTGGCAGCGCCATCCCGCCTTCGCCGGTGCCTGGTCGCCCTGGGTGGACGCCTACATCCAGCGCGACCTGGTCGGCGAGGAACCGGCGCTGCGCTCCTCGTGCCGGCTCGACGCCGTCCGCGTCGACGGCACCGACCAGCTCGGCGGCGCGGTCGCGGACGCCGTCCACCAGCTGCCCCGGCCGGCCGGACTGCTGTGGGCGGAACGCGGGCTGATGGACGAGGCGCAGGGCCTGTACGACGAGCGGCGGCTCACCGCGGCCGGAGTCGACCGCGCGCTGCTCAGGACCACGCGCGTCCTCGGCACCAACCACTACACGATCGTCGTCGGCGACGGGGGCGCGCGCCTGGTGGCGGAGCGCCTGCTGACGGCGGCGGGCGTCAGCTGAGGGACAGCAGCCGCAGACGCAGGGCGAGTTGCAGCTCCAGCGCGTGCTCCGGGCTGTTCCAGCCGGGGCCGAGGATCGCCTGGATGCGGTCCAGGCGCTGCACCACCGTGTTGATGTGCACGTGCAGCTCCTCCTTGGCCCGGGTCAGGCTCCCGCCGCAGCCGAAGTAGGCGGCCAGGGTCCGCACCAACTGGGTGCCGCGCCGCTCGTCGTACTCAAGGAGCGGTCCGAGGGTGGCGGTGACGAAGCCGTCCACGTCGTGGTCCTTGCCCAGCAGCACCCCGAGGAAGCCGAGTTCGCCCGCACTGCCCCCGGCTCCCCGGCGGCCGAGCACGTGCAGCGCCTGCACACAGCGCGCGGCCTCGGCGTGGGCGTCGGCCAGGGCGCGCGGACCGGCGGCGGGCCCGGCTCCGGCCACCGTGACCGGGGCGCCGACCAGGTGGGTCAGCTGCTCGGCCGCGGCACGCGCCGCCCCGCCCGGCGTGGCGCCGCCGGCCGGGACCAGCATGACCGTACCGGCGTGTTCCGCGCTGACGCTGCCGGTGCCGAAGAGGTACTGCACGGCCGCCCCGGCCAGCCGTTCGCGGACGTCCGCCTCCGTCGAGGCGACCAGCACCAGGTGCGGGCGGTTCAGGTCGACGCCGAGGTTCCGGCCGCGGGCCACCAGGCCGGCCGGGTCGCGGTCGGGCGCGGTGAGCAGGTCGGTGACCAGGTCGCCGCGCACCCGGTTCTCGGTCTCGGCGACCGAGCGCCGCAGCAGGAGGAGCAGCGAGGTGACGACGCTGCTGCGCTCGAACAGCCGCCGGTCGGGGCCGTCCAGGTCCGGCCGTCCCGACAGCACCAGGCTGCCCAGCATCTCCTGCCCGGCCAGCGCCGCGCACACCCAGCGCCCGTCGTGGAGCACCGCGTGGGCGGTGGCACGCGAGTCCTCCGCGGCACGCACCACGGCGGCCGCCGCGCCGGCCTGGGCCGGGCCGCCGCCCCCGTCGTCGCCGGTCGCGTCGTGCGCCGCGCTCCCGCCGGCCGGGTCCGCCCCGCGCGCGGTCTCCGTGAGCGGCCACCCACCCGCGTCGAACACCGTGACGTCGCCCCGGAGCAGGTCGGCGACGGCGGCGGCCACGTCGGCCACGTCGCCGCCGCGCAGCACCAGGTCGCTGAGCCGGTCGTGGGACTCCTCGGCCCGCTGCATGGCGGCCGAGCGCTCCCGGATCACGGCGTTGGCCTCCGCCAGCTCGGCCAGCGCGACCCGCGCGTCGGTCATGGCCTTCGCGGTGTCGATGGCGATCGCGGCGTGGTTGGCCAGCGAGCACAGCAGCGCCACCTCGTCCGGCGAGAAGGTCCGCGGGGTGCGGTCGGCGGCGAACAGGGCGCCGATCACCTTGCCGCCGCTGCCGGAGCCGAGGAGCAGGGGGACGCCGAGGATCGCGACCAGGCCCTCGTCCAGGACACCCGCGTCGATGCTGTGCGTGTGGTGGAAGCGCTCGTCCGTACGGTAGTCCGGGGTGGCGTAGGGCCGGGCGGTCTGCGCGACCAGGCCGCCGAGCCCCTCGCCGAGTTGCAGCCGCAGGTTCTGGAACAGCACCGACACGGAGCCGTCGGTGACCCGCATGAAGGTGTCGCCCGCCTCCTCGTCGGGGAGCGTCAGGTACGCCGTGTCGGTGCCGAGCAGCATCCTGGCGCGGCGCACGATGGACCGCAGGACCGCGTCCAGGTCGCGCAGCGCCGCGAGGTCGCCCGCGGTGTCGAAGAGGGCGGTGAGCTCCGCCTCCCGGCGCTGGTGCTGACGCAGGGCGCTGTGCACGCGCAGCGCCGCCTGGGTGGCCTGCTCGATCTCCGCCAGGTCGTCGGCGCCGGCGCCGGAGCGTCGCGCCTCGGTGGCGACGGCGCCGAAGTCCTCGGCGGGCGCTCCGGCGGCGAGGAGTTCGAGCAGACGGCGCAGGTGGGCGGCGGCGGACGTGTTCTTGGGCATGGGCGGACCATTGTGTGGAAGACGGGACACCGCCGCAAGGGCGACGGTGCGGGGAGGCACGACAGGAGGGGGACGGTAGGCCGCCCCCCTCCTGCCCGCCGCGCTCGGCGCCGGGTCACCTGGAGGCGGTTTCCTTCGGGCCGGCGGCCGGACGTGCCGCCGCCGCGGGTCCGGCCGGTCCGACCTCGGCCAGGTCCGTGCCGCGGGTCTCCCGGGCGGCGACCACCGCGATCACGGTGACCACGGCGGACAGCCCGACGTACACCGAGATCGGCGTGGAGGAGCCGTAGGAGCCCAGCAGCGCCGTGGCGATCAGCGGGGCCGGGGCGCCGGCCGCGACCGAGGAGAGCTGGGCGCCGATGGAGGCGCCGGTGTACCGCATCCGGGTGGCGAACAGCTCGGAGAAGAACGCGGCCTGCGGGGCGTACATCGCGCTGTGGAAGACCAGTCCGACGGTGACCGCCAGCACCAGCGCCGGGAAGGACCTGGTGTCCAGCAGGCCGAAGAACGCCCAGGACCAGGCGCCCACACCGAGCGCGCCCACCAGGTAGACCGGCTTGCGGCCGACCCGGTCGGAGAGGGCGCCGAACAGCGGGATCAGGCAGAACTGCACGGCCGAGCCGATCAGCACCGCGTTCAGCGCCGGCTGCTTCTCGATGTCCAGGTGTTCCACGCAGTACGTCAGGACGAACGCGGTGATCACGTAGTACGAGATGTTCTCCGCCATGCGGGCGCCCATCGCTACCAGGATGTCCCGCCAGTGGTCGCGGACGACGGCGACGAACGGCAACTGCTCGGCCTTCTGCTCCGCCTCGCGCTCCTTCGACTTCGCCAGCGCCTCCTTGAACAGCGGCGACTCGTCGACGGACAGCCGGATCCACATGCCGACCATGACCAGTACGCCGGAGAGCAGGAACGGCACCCGCCAGCCCCAGGAGTTGAACGCGTCGTCACTGAGCACCGTGGTCATCAGGGACAGGACACCGACGGCCAGCAGGTTGCCCGCCGGTGCGCCGCCCTGCGGCCAGGACGCCCAGAAGCCGCGGCGCCGGGCGTCGCCGTGCTCGGACACGAGCAGCACCGCGCCGCCCCATTCGCCGCCCAGCGCGAAGCCCTGGACCAGGCGGAGCGTGGTCAGCAGCAGCGGGGCGGCGACGCCCAGTGTGGCGTAGCCGGGGACGCAGCCGATCAGGGTGGTGGAACCGCCCATCATCAGCAGGCTGATCACCAGCAGCTTCTTGCGGCCGAGCCGGTCGCCGAAGTGGCCGAAGACGACGGCGCCGACCGGCCGGGCGGCGAAGCCGATGGCGTAGGTGAGGAAGGAGAGCAGGGTGCCGGTCAGCGGGTCGGACTCGGGGAAGAAGACCCGGCCGAAGACCAGGGCGGCGGCGGAGCCGTAGAGGAAGTAGTCGTACCACTCGATGGTGGTGCCGACGAGGCTGGCCGCGACGACCTTGCGGAGGTCGGCCGGCTTCTTCGGGCTGCCTGGATCGTTCACGGCGGTGTGAGCGCTGGCCATGTGTGTCACCGTCTCGGGGCGAGGAGGGTCGGATCCGCCGGGCTCGGGGGACGTCGGGGACGGTCGAGCGGGTCCGGGGGAGTGGGTGGTGGGGGGTGGGGGAGCAGCGGGGGACGGAGGTGAGTGCGGCGGGAGCGGGCGGCGGCGGAGCGGGCGTGGCGGTGGGGCGGGGTGGCGGGAGTGGGCGGTGGGGCGGAGTGGCGGCGTGGCGGGGGTGGGCGTCAGTGGGCCGTCCAGCCGCCGTCCAGCGGGAGGGAGGACCCCGTGATGTAGCCGGTGTTCTCGGCGCACAGCCACAGGGCGGCCTCGGCGACCTCGGCCGGCTCGATCAGCCGCTTGATCGCGGTGCGGTCGAGGAAGACCCGCTCGACCACCTCACCCGCCGGGATGCCGTGGGCGAGCGCCTGGTCCGCGATCTGGTCCTCGACGAGCGGGGTGCGGACGTAGCCGGGGTTGAGGCAGTTGCTGGTGACACCGTGCGCGGCGCCCTCCAGCGCGACCACCTTGCTGAGCCCTTCGAGGGCGTGCTTGGCCATCACGTACGCCGACTTGTAGGCGCTGGCGCGCAGGCCGTGCACGGAGGAGATGTTGACGACCCGGCCCCACTCCCGCGCGTACATGTGCGGCAGGGTGCGGCGCAGGATCCGGAACGGCGCCTCCACCATCACCCGCTGGATCAGGGCGAAGCGGTCCATCGGGAACTCGTGGACGGGGGCGACGTGCTGGAGACCGGCGTTGTTGACCACGATGTCGGCGTCGTCCGGCAGCGTGTCCACGGCGTCCGGGTCGGAGAGGTCGGCCACGATCGCCGTACCGCCGGTCGCCGCGGCGACGTCCTTGGCGGGCCCGGCGGCCATGTCCACGACGTAGACCTGGGCGCCCGCGGCGGCGAAGGCCAGGGCACAGGCCCGGCCGATCCCGCCGGCCGCCCCGGTGACCAGGGCCTTGCGTCCGGCCAGGAACCGGGGGGTGAGGGGATTCTCGGTGCTCTCCATGGCGGAACACCGTAGGAAGGACGGGAGGCCTCAGACACGTGGGCCCGCCCCACAATTCGGGCCGGGCACATGGTGCTTCCCACCATGGCGGAGGCCGAACGGGTCTCGTGCGCGGGCTGGAGCAGGGCCGTACGGAGCCGTCCCGGGGTCCGCGGCGCGTACCTGCGGGGCTCTGCCACACCGTCCCCGCCGACGCCATGGTCGCGACCACCACCGCGCCATCGCCCTGCTGGCAGCCCTTGACATGTCGCGGTCAGCAGCCCGGTCCTACGTTCCGCTACCAGCAAGCCCGTACACCGGCGGGCCGGCGTGCCGGTCCTGTCCGCGTCCGCGTCCGCACCCGCACTCGCTCCCCTCCCACCCCGCCCCACCCCACTCACGGGAGTCACTCGATGCGTTCCCTCACCCCGCGCGGCGCCCTCGGACGCTGCGTCCTGGCCGCGGCGTTCGCCCTCGCCGCGGGTCTGACCACCCTCTCCCCGCTCGCCCCGCCCGCCGCCGCGGCCGACGGCCTCCAGCAGGTCACGGACTTCGGCCCCAACCCCGGCAACCTCGCCATGTACGAGTACGCGCCCGCCGACCTCCCCGCCGACGCGCCGCTGGTCGTGGCGATGCACGGCTGCACCCAGTCGGCGAGCGACTACCACTCCCACTCCGGCTGGCGGAAGTTCGCCGACGCTTGGGGCTTCGCGGTCGTCTACCCGCAGACGAGCGCGGCCAACAACAGCCTGTCCTGCTTCAACTGGTTCGACCCCGCCGAGGACACCCGCGGCAGGGGCGAGGCCGCCTCGGTCGTGCAGATGGTCGAGCACGCTGCGGCGCGGTACGGCACCGACCGCGACCGTGTCTTCGTCACCGGCCTGTCCGCGGGCGGCGGCATGACGTCCAACCTGCTCGCGGCCTACCCGGACGTGTTCGCGGGCGGCGCGGTGAACTCCGGCCTGCCCGCGCAGTGCGCGACCAGCGTGAGCGCCGCCTCGGGCTGCCAGTACAGCGACCAGCGCCTCACCCCGGAGCAGTGGGGCGACAAGGTCCGCGGCTCCTACCCCGGGTACACCGGCCCGTGGCCCCGGGTCGCGATCTGGCAGGGCACCGCCGACCGGACCGTCGCCCCGGTCAACGGCACCGAGCTGCGCGACCAGTGGACCGACGTCTGGGGCATCGGCCAGACCGCCTCCGGCACGCGGACCCTGCCCGGCGGCACCACGGAGACGACCTACGACGACTCCACCGGCCGGCCCGCCGTCGCCCTGTTCTCGGTCGCCGGCATGGCCCACGGGCTCGCGGTGAGCCCCGGCTCGGGCGCCGACCAGTGCGGGAGCACCGGGACGTACTACCTGAACCACATCTGCTCCAGCTACTACACCGGCAAGTTCTGGGGCCTGGACGACGCCCCCGACGACGGCGAAGGCGGCACGCTGCCCGCCCCGGCCGGACTCACGGTCACCGGCACGACCGACACGGGCGCGTCACTGTCCTGGAGCGCGGTGAACGGCGCCGCCTCGTACGCCGTCTACCGCGACGGCACCAAGGCCGGCTCCCCGACGGGCCCGGCGTTCACCGACACCGGCCTGAGCGCGGGCACCGCCTACCGCTACACGGTCGCCGCGATCGACTCCTCCGGCGCCGAGGGGGCGCGCTCGGGGGCGGTCACGGCGACGACCGCGGGCGCCGCGGCCAAGTGCTACACGGCGACCAACTACCACCACGTCACCGCGGGCCGCGCCCACCACAGCGGCGGCTACACCTACGCGAACGGCTCCAACCAGAACATGGGCCTGTACAACGTCTTCGTCACGCACACCCTGAAGGAGACGTCACCCGGGTACTTCGTGCTCGCGGACGGGGGCTGCTGAACCACCGGGCGCCGAGACGCTCCTCACCCCCGAGGAGCGTGCGGAGCAGGCCGGAACGGACCCGCGTCGCCCTGCGCGAGGGGGACGGCTACGACCCGAGCGCAAGCGAACGGGCGGCTCTCGACGCCGAACTCGACCGGCGGCTGAGGGAAGCGGGCGCCAGGTGACGACAGCACCTCCGCACATCGTCCTCGACGACACGGCGACGGTCGCGGCGGACCGCATCCGGGCCGGCACCGCGGAGCATCTCGCCGCGCTGCCCGGAATCAATCACCGTCCTGGTACTGGATCCGTTCGCCGTGCTCGCCGTGGCTCGCGAGACCTCCTGTGGCCCCGGCCCACACCCAGTACGCGGCCGAGTCGCTCAGTGTTGGAGTTGTTGCTCCGAGCCATGGGGCGCAAGCATGCTGGGACGAGGGTGAGGACTCAGGCGAACCCCGGCATCACCCGCTCCGCGATCAGCCGCAGCTGCGTGTCCACGTCCGCCGCCTCCGGCAGGTCCCGGCCCGTGAACGCCCGGACCAGGGCGCGGTCGGTGATCGCGCAGATCATGTGGTTGACGCCGCTGGGCGCGATGTCCCGTGCGATCTTCTCCCGGCACTCCTCGGGCGTGCCGGCGACGGAGAGGCGGTCGGCGATCTCCGGGGTGGTCAGCTCGATGCCGCGGGCCAGGTCGCCGGCGCCGATCGCGTCGACGACCGGTTTCAGCTCCGCCGGGTCGACGCCGTTGCGGCGCAGTTGCTCCTCGGGCATCGAGGAGGCGTAGATGCCGACCATGCTGCGCGCCGCCTCTTTGGCGGTCGCCGAGTCGGGGCCGGTGGCGAAGACCACCCAGGCCCCGATGTCCAGCGAGCGCCAGTCCTTCCCGGCCCGCTCCGCACCCGCCCTGATGTGCCGTACCGCGTAGTCGTAGGCCTCGCGGGTGTAACTCAGGGCGTGGTGGCAGCCGTCCGACAACTCTCCGGCCGCTTCGAAGGACTTGGGGCCCCGCATCGCGCCGAGCTTCAGCGGCAGGCGGTCCTGGACCGGGCGGGCGAAGGTGAACAGGCCGTCGTAGGAGAAGAATTCGCCCTCGTGCGTGATCGCGCCCTCGTCGAGGAACGTGCGCATCACGTGCAGGGCTTCCTTCACGCGGGACAGCGGCCTGGTGCGGGCCCAGTCGATGCGGTACTGGGCCAGCAGGCCGAAGTTGCCGCTGGACAGGACGCCCTCGGCGCGGCCGCCCGAGAGTTCGTCGAGCGTGGCCAGGGCCTGGGCGATCAGGGTCGGCTCGCGCAGCGTCACCGGGGAGACGCTGGGGCCCAGGCGGATGCGATCGGTGCGGCCTGCCGCCGCCGCGAAGAGGAGCCACAGGTCCTTGTGCCAGGTCTCGTCGGCGGCGTAACAGGCGTGGAAGCCGAGTTCGTCGGCGAGCCGGATCGACTCCAGGGACTCGGCCAGCGGGTAGTCGGGGAGCATCGCATAGCTGAACTTCACGAGCGACCAACTTCCGTTGTGGAGAACGGTGCGCTGCCTCTACCGAGGATGTGAGGTCGCGCCGCGGCTGTCCAGAGAGCCTGAGTCTCGAAATTTTCGGAAGCTTGCTTCGTTCTTTCCGGCACCTCCTGTCGGATGCCTCTGTCATCGGTGTGGTGGTGTGGATTGTGGGTGGGGTGAGCTGCAACTTCCCTTCTTGAGGGGCTTCTTGCGGCATGGCGAAGGTTTCGAAACTTCTACCGAAACTGTTGACGCTTGACGAGTGCAGGCCAACACTGGCGCCGTTGTCCGCACCTCCGCAGAGAGGACCCCCCATGAACCTGCTCGTCCAACCGAGACGCCGCAGACGAGGCCCCGTCACGCTTCTGACCAGGAGTGCGTGGGCCTTCGCGCTGGCCGCGCTCGTGGCGTTGATGCTGCCGGGCACCGCCCGGGCCGACACGGTCGTCACGACCAACCAGGAGGGCACCAACAACGGCTACTACTACTCGTTCTGGACCGACAGCCAGGGCACCGTCTCCATGAACATGGGGTCCGGCGGTCAGTACAGCACCTCGTGGCGCAACACCGGCAACTTCGTCGCCGGCAAGGGATGGGCCAACGGCGGACGCCGGACCGTGCAGTACTCGGGCACCTTCAACCCGTCGGGCAACGCGTACCTGACGCTCTACGGGTGGACGGCCAACCCGCTCGTCGAGTACTACATCGTCGACAACTGGGGCACCTACCGGCCCACGGGCGAGTACAAGGGCACCGTCACCAGTGACGGCGGCACCTACGACATCTACAAGACGACCCGCGTCAACAAGCCCTCCGTCGAGGGCACCCGCACCTTCGACCAGTACTGGAGCGTGCGGCAGTCGAAGCGGACCGGCGGCACCATCACCACCGGCAACCACTTCGACGCGTGGGCGCGGGCGGGGATGCCGCTGGGCAGCTTCAACTACTACATGATCATGGCCACCGAGGGCTACCAGAGCAGCGGCAGCTCCAACATCAACGTCGGCGGCACCGGCGGCGGTGGCGACGACGGCGGTGGCGACAACGGGGGCGGTGGCGGCGGCGGCTGCACCGCGACGCTGTCCGCCGGGCAAAAGTGGGGCGACCGGTACAACCTCAACGTCTCCGTCAGCGGTGCCAGTGACTGGACGGTGACCATGAACGTGCCGTCCCCGGCGAAGGTCATGTCGACCTGGAACATCAACGCGAGCTATCCCAGCGCCCAGACCCTGACCGCCAGGTCGAACGGCAGCGGCAACAACTGGGGCGCCACCATCCAGGCCAACGGCAACTGGACCTGGCCCTCGGTCTCCTGCACCGCGGGCTGACCGCACCACCGCACGCTCAGAGAGGAGGAATCACTCGTATGCGTACCAGACCACGTGCGTCGTCGCGCCCCCTGCGTTCCCTGCGCACCCTGGCCACCGGCGTCGCCGTCACCGCGCTCGCCGCCGCGGGCACCGTCGTGGCCGGTGCCGCGCCCGCCCAGGCCGCGGCCTGCAACGGCTACGTCGGGCTCACCTTCGACGACGGCCCCTCCGGAAACACCCAGTCCCTGCTCAACGCGCTCCGGCAGAACGGGCTGCGGGCCACCATGTTCAACCAGGGCCAGTACGCGGCCCAGAATCCCTCACTGGTCCGGGCCCAGGTCGACGCCGGAATGTGGGTCGGCAACCACAGCTACACCCACCCGCACATGACACAGCTCGGCCAGGCCCAGATGGACTCGGAGATCTCCCGGACCCAGCAGGCCATCGCGGGCGCCGGCGGCGGGACGCCCAAGCTGTTCCGGCCCCCGTACGGCGAGACCAACGCGACGCTCCGGTCGGTCGAGGCCAAGTACGGGCTGACGGAGGTGATTTGGGACGTCGACTCGCAGGACTGGAACAACGCCAGTACCGACGCGATCGTGCAGGCCGTCTCGCGCCTCGGCAACGGCCAGGTCATCCTCATGCACGACTGGCCCGCCAACACCCTCGCCGCCATCCCGCGCATCGCGCAGACCCTGGCGGGCAAGGGGCTGTGCTCCGGCATGATCTCGCCGCAGACCGGCCGCGCGGTCGCCCCCGACGGCGGCAGCGGCGGCGGGGGAGGAGGGGGCGACGGTGGTGGCGGCAGCTGCACCGCGACGCTGTCCGCCGGGCAGCGGTGGGGGGACCGGTACAACCTCAACGTCTCCGTCAGCGGTGCCAGTGACTGGACGGTGACCATGAACGTGCCGTCCCCGGCGAAGGTCATGACCACCTGGAACGTCAACGCGAGTTACCCCAGCGCCCAGACCCTGACCGCCAGGTCGAACGGCAGCGGCGACAACTGGGGCGCCACCATCCAGGCCAACGGCAACTGGACCTGGCCGACCGTGTCGTGCAGCGCGGGCTGACCGGGCCGTGACCGGTCCGCACCCGTGACCGACTCCCACGGGTGCGGACCTCCGCGCGTGCTCACGTGTCCGGCGACGTGTCCAGCGAGCGCGCCGCGACCCGTGCCAGGCGCCGGCCGAATACCTCGCGGGCCTCGGGCGTCAGGGTCCGTAGGGCCACCAGCGCCGTGATCACGACGTCGCACAGCTCGGCCTCCACGTCGTCCCAGGTGTGCGTGACACCTTTGCGCGGGTTCTGGCCGGTCGCGCCGATCACCGCCTCGGCGACCTCGCCGACCTCCTCCGACAGCTTCAGCATGCGCAGCAGCAGGCCCTCCCTGCCGCCGATGGGCTGGTCCGCCTCCAGCCACTTCCACAGGTCGTCGACGGTGTTCCAGAGGTCGGCTCGCGCGCCGTCCGGGTGGTCGCTCATACGGAGCAGCGTGCCATGTGCCGCCCTGTCCCGGCGCGGTACGCCCGCCGCCGTCGGCCGTCGCCGCGGCCGTCAGTCGAACAGCGGCTCCTGCCGTCCCTCCGCCGCCCTGCGCAACCGCCTGTTCCGCGCTCCCACGACCACCGTCGTGGCGGCCGCCGTCGCCGCGAGGGCGGCGGGGACCATCCAGCTCCGGTTGACCGCGTGACCGAGGGCGTGGTCGAGGGAGAGGCGGCCGGGGCCCGAGACCGCGAGGCCCGCGGCCGTCAGACCGAGGGACGCCGCGTACTCGTAGCCGCCGGCCTGCGCGAAGAAGCCGTTCGGGGCGTGCACCGCCGCCGCGCCCGCCATCGCGCCGACCGCCGCCGCACCCGCCGCCGGGGTCGCCAGGCCCAGGGCGAGCAGCATGCCGCCGCCCGCCTCCGCCAGGCCCGCCGCGGTGGCGCTGGCCCGGCCGGGTGCGTAACCCATGGCTTCCATGGCCCGGCCGGTGCCCTCGATCCCGCCGCCGCCGAACCAGCCGAGCAGCTTCTGCGACCCGTGCGCGGCCAGGACGCCGCCGGTGCCCAGCCGGAGCAGCAGCAGGCCCAGATCACGCCGGTCGAAACACTTCACGTCGGCTCCCTCGTACGCTGCGGGCGGCTCACCGGTCCACCGTCACCCGTCGGCGGCGCGGGGGCCCGTCACGGGCGCCGTTCGGGTGGTGGCGGGTGGCGGGGGTACGGAGGCGGTGTGACGCTGCCGCCATGACCATTCAGACCACGCGACTCAGCGACCCGGCCGTCCGCGCCTTCGTCGCCGCCGTCAACGCCCACGACCGCGAGGCCTTCCTCGCGCTGCTCGCGCCGGACGCCACCATGGCCGACGACGGAGACGACCGGAACCTCGACCAGTGGATCGACCAGGAGATCTTCTCCTCCAACGGCCACATGGAGGTCGACAACGAGTCGAACGGCGGTCGCGCCCTCATCGCCCGCTACCGCAACGACACCTGGGGCGAGATGCGCACCCGCTGGGACTTCACCGTGGACGAGGACGGCCGGATCGCCCGCTTCGAGACCGGGCAGGCGTAGCCGGGAAACGAAAACGGTGCGGCAGCCGTTCCCGCCACCGGTGCGACCGGTGTGCCGGAACGGCTGCCGCCTCCCCCCTCGGTATGGCCCATGGAGCGTGGTGGAAGTGTGGACCCCAACGCTTCAAGTGTGAAGTTCTGGTGAAGGAGATTTGAGCATACGTCCGTCACCGGCCGCAATACCGCGGACTCCGAAATTCCGATCGTGTGAAGAGTTTCAGCCGCGCCCCACGTACGGCATCGCCGTCGCCATGACCGTCGCGAACTGCACGTTGGCCTCCAGCGGCAGGTCGGCCATGTGCCGGACCGTGCGCGCCACGTCGGCGACGTCCATCACGGGCTCGGGTGCCGTCTCCCCGTTGGCCTGGAGCGCGCCGGTCTGCATCCCGGCCGTCATGTCGGTCGCCGCGTTGCCGATGTCGATCTGGCCGACCGCGATGCCGTAGGGACGGCCGTCCAGCGACAGCGACTTGGTCAGACCCGTCAGCGCGTGCTTCGTCGCCGTGTACGCCACCGAGTGCGGCCGCGGCGTGTGCGCCGAGATCGAACCGTTGTTGATGATCCGGCCGCCCCGCGGGTCCTGCTCCTTCATCTGCCGGTACGCCGCCTGCGCGCACAGGAACGCCCCGTTGAGGTTGGTGTCCACCACGTGCCGCCAGGCCTCGTAGGGCAGCTCCTCGACCGGCACGCCACCGGGGCCGAACGTCCCCGCGTTGTTGAACAGCAGGTCCAGGCGCCCGAACCGGTCGCGCACGGCGCCGAACAGGGCCGCCACGTCCTCGGGGCGTGACACGTCGGCCCGGACGGTGAGCGCCGTGCCGGCGCCCGCGGGTGCCGCCGCGGCCGTCTCGGCCAAGGGCTCGGGACGGCGGCCGGCCAGGGCCACCGACCAGCCGGCGGTGAGCAGTTCGACGGCGACCGCCCGGCCGATGCCGGACCCGGCGCCCGTGACGACGGCGACCTTCCGCGCGCCGTTGCTTTCCTCGTCGGTGCTTTCCCCGACGGTGGTTCTCACGGTGTTCATGACTCGGCAGCGTACGGGCCGCCGAACATGCGGAACTCATCCGTCCGACATGCGACCGCCATGTCCGCGCCAAGCCCGGGTCGTTCCCGGACCGTCGAATGCCCCTTGCAACCACCGTAAGGGGAGGAACGGATGACACCCGCGAACCACCAGGCCCCGACCTCGGCTCCGGCCCGGTCGCAGTCCTCGCACGCGCCCGAACTCCGCGCCGCCGCCCGCAGCCTGGGCCGCCGCCGCTTCCTGACCGTCACCGGCGCCGCCGCCGCGCTCGCCTTCTCCGTCAACCTGCCGGCCGCCGGCACCGCGAGCGCCGCCGAGCTGGACGCCGCGCGGCTGACCGCCGACCCCTTCACGCTCGGCGTCGCCTCGGGCGACCCGCAGCCCGACTCCGTACTGCTGTGGACGCGCCTGGCCCCGGTCCCGTACCAGGCCGACAGCGGACTGCCCGCCAAACGCGTCGAGGTGAGCTGGGAGCTGGCCCTGGACGAACGGTTCCGCCGCGTCGTCAGAAGGGGCCGGACCACCGCCCACCCCGAGTTCCACCACACCGTGCACGTCGAGGTCGGCCACCTCGCGCCGGGCCACGTCTACCACTACCGCTTCCGCGCCGGCCGCTACGTCAGTCCGGCAGGGCGGACCCGCACCGCGCCCGCGCAGCACAGCAGGGTCTCCGGCCTCACCTTCGGCGTCGTCTCCTGCCAGAAGTACGACCAGGGCTACTACACCGCGTACCGGCACCTGGCCCAGGAGGACGTGGACGTCGTCTTCCACCTCGGCGACTACCTCTACGAGTACGCCGTGAACGCCACCGGCGGCTCCCGCGCCTACCCCGCGGGCACCCTGCCCGCCCACTTCAACCACGAGACGGTGACCCTGGAGGACTACCGACTGCGGTACGCCCTCTACAAGTCCGACCCCGACCTGCGGGCCGCGCACGCCGCGCACCCCTTCGTCGTCACCTGGGACGACCACGAGACCGAGAACAACTACGCCGACGAGACGCCGGAGAACAGCGTCCCGCCGGAGGAGTTCCTCATCCGCAGGGCCGCCGCCTACCGCGCCTACTGGGAGAACATGCCGCTGCGCCGGCCCCAGCTGCCCGACGGCCCCGACCTGAAGCTCTACCGCCGCCTGCACTGGGGACGCCTCGCCCAGTTCGACGTGCTCGACACCCGGCAGTACCGCTCCAACCAGGCGTACGGCGACGGCTGGCAGTTCCCCGGGCCCGAGTCCGAGGACCCGGGGCGCACGCTCACCGGCGACGCCCAGGAGCGCTGGCTGATCAACGGCTGGCACCGGTCCGACGCCCTGTGGAACGTGGTGCCCCAGCAGGTCACCTTCTCCCAGCGGTACAACATGACCACCACGCCGTCCAAGGTCTCCATGGACTCCTGGGACGGCTACCCGGCCTCCCGCGAGCGGGTCCTGGCCGGCGCGCAGGCCGCCGGGATCGAGAACCTCATGGTCCTCACCGGCGACGTGCACGTCTCCTACGGCTTCGACATCAAGCGCGACTTCGACGACCCGGACTCCCGGACCCTGGGCACGGAGATCGTCACCACGTCCGTCACCAGCGGCGGCAACGGCTCGGAGAAGCCGTCGAACTGGGACACCCTGATGGCCGCCAACCCGCACCTGAAGTTCTTCAACGGGCGGCGCGGCTACGCCACGGTGTCCCTGGGCCGCGAGTCGGCGCGCGCCGACTTCAAGACGGTGTCCCACGTCAGCACCGAGGGCGCGCCGCTCACGACCGCCGGGTCCTTCGTGACCGAGGCGGGGGAGCCGGGGCTCAAGCCGGCGTGACGACCGGCTCCGCCGCCCCTCCCCGGTCTCCCGGTTCTCCCTGCTCGCCCCGGTCTCCCGTTTCTCCCGGGTAGCGGACGCCGACGCGGTCCCGGATCGCGTCGAGCGTCCGCATCACGGCGAGCGTGCCGTCGAGGGGGACCAGCGGCGACTCGGTCTCCCCGGCGCGCAGGGCCCGCATCACCTCCTCGGCCTCGTGCCGCAGGCTCTCGCGGGGCCCGTCCGCCGGGTCGGCCCGGAACTCCCGCGGTTCCCGGCCGTCCCGGTGCAGGACGAAGTGGTCCGGGAAGAAGAAGCCGTTCGGGACGTCGATACGGCCCTCGGAACCCGTGATCGACGCGGAGTTGGGGGTGCCGCCGGTGATGGAGCAGTGGACCGTCGCCAGAGCGCCGCCGTCGTAGGAGAGCAGTGCGCCCGTCTGGAGGTCGACGCCCTCCTCCGAGAGCACCGCGCGCGCCGCGATGTCCGACGGCTCACCGAGCAGCAACTGCGCGAACGACACCGGGTACACGCCCAGGTCGAGGAGCGCGCCGCCGCCCTGCGCGGGGTCGCGCAGCCGGTGCGCGGGCGGGAACGGGCCCGCGAGGCCGAAGTCCGCCTGGAGGCTGCGGACCTCGCCGATCGCGCCGTCCTCGACCAGCGCCTTCAGGCGCCGCACCAGCGGGTTGCAGTACATCCACATGGCTTCCATGAGGAAGACGCCGTTCTCGCGGGCGAGCGCGACCAGTTCCGCCGCCTCGCGCGCGTTCAGTGTGAACGGCTTCTCGCACAGCACGTTCCGGCCCGCCTCCAGACACAGGCCGGCCGCGGTCCGGTGCGCCGAGTGCGGCGTCGCGACGTACACCACGTCGACGTCCTCGTCCCGCGCCAGCGTCTCCCAGCCACCGTAGGCCCGCGGTATCCCGAACCGCTCCGCGAACGTCTTCGCCGACGCCTCGGTCCGCGACGCGACCGCCACGACCTCCGCGTCCGGCAGATCGACCAGATCCGCCGTGAATCGCGCCGCCATCCCGCCGGTCGCGAGAATCCCCCAGCGCACCTTCTGCCCGGTCACCGCTGACACCCTGCCCCACCCTCGCTCAGGTTCGTTCAACTGCGTACGACCTGAGAGCATAGGCGGCGGATCTGTAGAAGAGGGAGGGGCACATGCCCGAGCGCGGGCCGTCCATACCGTCCGTACCGTCGTCCACACCACCCATGCCGCACCCGTCGCCGGGGGCCGGGGAGACAGTCCGTGCGCTGCCCGCCGCCCGGCGTATCAGCCTGCTCGTCACCCTGATCCTCGGCAGCCTCACCGCCACGCCACCGCTGGCGATGGACATGTACCTCCCCGCGCTCCCGGAGGTCACCCGCTCCCTGAGCGCGCCCGCCGCCACCGTCCAGCTCACGCTCACCGCCTGCCTGGCCGGCATGGCCCTCGGGCAGATCGTGGTCGGCCCGATGAGCGACAAGTGGGGGCGCCGGCGCCCGCTGCTGGCCGGGCTCGCCGTCTACGTCGTCGCCACCGCCCTGTGCGCCGTCGCGCCGAACGTGGAACTCCTCGTCGCCTTCCGGCTGGTCCAGGGGCTCGCGGGCGCCGCCGGAATCGTCATCGCCCGCGCCGTGGTGCGCGACCTGTACGACGGCGTGGCCATGGCCCGCTTCTTCTCCACCCTCATGCTGATCTCCGGCGTCGCGCCGGTCGTGGCACCGCTCATCGGCGGGCAGATCCTGCGCTTCACCGACTGGCGGGGCGTGTTCGTCGTCCTCGTCATGGTGGGCGTGGTGCTCGGCGTCGTCGTGTGGGCCAGGCTGCCGGAGACCCTGCCCGTCGAGGAGCGGCACGCGGGCGGTGCCGGCGACACCCTCCGCGCGATGCGCGGGCTGCTCGCCGACCGCGCCTTCACCGGGTACATGCTCGCGGGCGGTTTCGCCTTCGCCTCCCTGTTCGCCTACGTCGCGGCGTCGCCGTTCGTCGTCCAGGAGATCTACGGGGCCTCCGCGCAGACGTTCAGCCTGCTGTTCGGCCTCAATTCCGTCGGGCTCGTGGTGGTCGGGCAGATCAACGGCAAGATCCTGGTCGGGCGGGTCAGGCTGGACCGGGTGCTCGGCCTCGGCCTCGTCGTCGTGATCGCCGCCGCGACCGCGCTGCTGCTGATGTCCCTCGGGGTCTTCGGCGAGGTCGGGCTCGGGCCGGTCGCCGTCGCGCTGTTCGTGCTGATGTCCGCGATGGGCGTCAGCCTGCCCAACACCCAGGCACTCGCCCTGATGCGGGTCAGGAAGTCCGCCGGCTCCGCCTCCGCGCTGCTCGGCACCTCCTCCTTCCTCATCGGCGCCGTCGCCTCCCCGCTGGTCGGGATCGCCGGGGAGGACACCGCCGTTCCGATGGCCGTGGTCCAGCTGGTGGCGGCGGTCGTGGCGCTCGGTTTCCTCGTGACCATGTGCCGCGGGCAGGGAGCGGACAAGGCCATGGGCACGGGCACGGTCAACAAGGCCAAGGCCAAGGGCACAGGCAAGGGAGCGGACAACTGAGCGCTCCGAGACTGCGTGGCGACACCCCGGAGCGGGCCGGGCTCGATCGCGAGGGGCTCCGCCGTGCCGTCGCCCAGGTGCACGACCTCACGGCCGGCGAACGCCCCTGGGCGGCGGGCGCCGTCGTGGCCGTCGGACGCGGACCCGTGCTCGCCGTCGAGGAGGCGGCGGGCTGGGCCGTGCGCTACGCCTTCTACGACCCGCACAGCGACACGGGCGTGGAGCTGCCGGAGCGCGCCCGGGTGCCGATGACCGTCGACACGCCCTTCGACCTCGCCTCGCTGACGAAGCTGTTCACCGCGGTCGCCGCCGTGCAGCAGATCGAGCGGGGCACGCTCGGCATCGACGCGGAGGTGGGCGCCTACCTGCCGGACTTCCGCGCCGCGGCCGAGCACCGCGTCACCGTACGGCAGCTGCTCACCCACACCTCCGGGCTGCGGCCCGAACTCCCGCTGTACGACTGCGCCGACGACGAGGAACGGCTGCGTCGGCTGCGCGCCGAGCCGCCCGTGGGGGTGCCCGGCACGTACTGCTACTCCGACCTGAACATGCTGCTCCTCCAGCAGGTCCTGGAGCGCATCACCGGCCGTGGCCTCGACGTCCTGGTCCACGACGGGATCACCCGGCCGCTGGGCATGGCGGCCACGCGCTTCGGACCGTGTCCCGGCGCGGCGGCCACCGAGGACCAGCGGCGGCCGTGGGC
The DNA here is from genome assembly GCF_003112555.1 of Streptomyces coelicoflavus. Taxonomy (GTDB): domain Bacteria; phylum Actinomycetota; class Actinomycetes; order Streptomycetales; family Streptomycetaceae; genus Streptomyces; species Streptomyces coelicoflavus. Next base: position 830,156 of record NZ_BEWB01000002.1, read on the forward strand.
CAAGGTGGACCGCGGGATGCTGCGCGGCGTCGTCCACGACGAGAACGCGTGGGCGCTGGGCGGGGTGGCCGGACACGCGGGGCTGTTCTCGACGGCGCGGGACCTCGCGGTCTTCAGCCGGACCCTGCTCGCGGGCGGCTCCCACGGGCCGGCCCGCATCCTGGGCCCCGACTTCGTGGAGCTGCTCTTCACCGAACCGGGGCTCGGCTTCGTCATCGACCAGCCGTGGTTCATGGGCGAGCTGGCGGGGCGCGGGACGGCGGGCCACACCGGCTTCACCGGCACGATGCTGGTCCTCGACCGCGCGACCGAAACCTTCGCGATCCTCCTCGCCAACACGGTCCACCCCCGCCGCCGCCCCGCGTCCAACGCCCCCCGAGCGGCCCTGTGCACCGGCGTGGCCAGATCGGTACGCGCCTGACGGAACTGCGGGCAGTCGTGCCGCTGGGGCGGCACGGGTGGGCGGTGGGGGTACCTCCCGGGCCGTTCGGGCACCGGGGGAGGCACCCGGGCAGCGCCGGGCCGGCGACCCACCCGGCGCCCGCCCTCACGCAGGGCCACCGGTCAACCAAGGCCCCCGCGACCCACCGCACCCCACGGAGTGCCTCGTACAATCGCCGCGTGAACCACCCCGCCACCCCCGCCGACACCCTGCGAGCCACCCTCGCCGACCTCGTCGACGGGCTCCCGCCCCGGCAGGCCGCGCAGGCCGTGGAGCGGCTGATCGCCAACTACCGCGGGGACACCCCCACCGACGCCCCCATCCTCCGCGACCGCGCCGACGTCGTCGCCTACGCCGCGTACCGCATGCCCGCCACCTTCGCCGCGGTGCGCTCCGCGCTGGCCGAGTTCGCCGCGGCCGTGCCGGGCTGGGTGCCCGGCAGCCACGTGGACGTGGGCGGCGGGACCGGCGCCGCGACCTGGGCCGTCAGCGACACCTGGGAGGGCACGCGTCCGGTCACCGTGCTCGACTGGGCCGAACCCGCCCTCGCCCTCGGCCGTGAGATCGCCGCGTCGCTCGACACCCTGCGCGACACCCGCTGGCAGCGCGCCCGGATCGGAGCGGCGCTCACCGTGGAGAGCGCCGACCTCGTCACGGTGTCCTACGTACTCAACGAACTGACCGACACCGACCGCGCCGCCCTCGTCGACGCCGCCGCCAGGGCCGCGCGGGCCGTCGTGATCGTCGAGGCCGGCACCCCCGCCGGGTACGCCCGCGTCATCCAGGCCCGCGACCGGCTGATCGCCGCCGGGTTCCGGGTCGCCGCGCCCTGCCCGCACAGCGCCGCCTGCCCCATCGTGCCGGGCACGGACTGGTGCCACTTCGCGGCCCGCGTCAGCCGCTCCAGCCTCCACCGGCAGGTCAAGAGCGGTTCCCTCGCCTACGAGGACGAGAAGTTCAGCTACGTCGCCGCCACCCGGCTCCCCGTCGAACCCGCCCCCTCCCGCGTGGTCCGGCGTCCGCAGATCCGCAAGGGCCAGGTCCTGCTGGACCTGTGCGAGCCCGACGAGAGGCTCGGCCGCCGGACGGTCACCAAGCGCCACGGCGACCTGTACAAGGCGGCCCGGGACGCGGCCTGGGGCGACCCCTGGCCCACCGGGGAAGCATGACGGTGTCCGTCGCCAACTCCGCCGCGGAGTAGGGTCGTCGAGCCCCGACGAGCTGGAAGTGGACCTCCCCGTGGAACGTGACGTGCACCCTGCCCTGCGGATCGTGATCGCCGAGGACGACCCGCTGCTGCGCGAAGGGCTCGCCCTGCTGCTGCGGGCCGAGGGGATGGACGTGGTGGCCACCGCGGACACCGCCGACTCGGTGCTCGACGCCATCGACGCGCACGAGCCCGACGTGGCCATCCTGGACGTCCGCATGCCGCCCACCCACACCGACGAGGGCGTCCGCGCCGCCGTGGAGGCCAGGCGGCGGCGCCCCGGACTCGCCGTGCTGGTGCTGTCCGCGTACGTGGAGCAGTCCTTCGCCACCGACCTGCTGACCGGCGGCGTCGGCGGCCTCGGGTACCTGCTCAAGGAGCGGGTCGGCCGGGTCGAGGAGTTCATGGACGAGCTCGGCCGGGTCGCGGGCGGCGGCACCGCCATCGACCCGGAGGTCGTCGCCCAGCTGTTCACCCGGACCCGTAAGGACACCCGGCTGGAGCGGCTCAGTCCGCGGGAGCGGGAGGTGCTGGCCCTGATGGCCGAGGGGCTGGGCAACAGCGCCATCGCCGGGCGGCTCGTGGTCACCGACGGCGCGGTCCACAAGCACATCCGCAGCATCTTCGCCAAGCTCGACCTGTCCCCGGCCGACCAGGTCGACCGGCGGGTGGCGGCCGTGCTGCACTACCTGGAGGACGCGCGGGCGACACGCCGCTGAGCGGCGGCGGCCCGCGCCGCGGTCCGCCCTCCGTCCGCGAGACGCAGCGTCTTGTCAACCTGGTAGCTTCGGAACATGGCCACACAGAAGTCCGTCCCCGTCCCCGACGCCCCCGCCGCCGAGCGGCCGCACCCCGACGCCACCCGGCGCAGCCAGCGGTCCCGCCAGGCCATCTACGACGCCGCCCTCGCCCTGGTCGGCGAGGTCGGCTACCCGAAGACCACCATCGAGGGCATCGCCGCCCGCGCCGGCGTCGGCAAGCAGACGATCTACCGCTGGTGGTCCTCGAAGGCCGACGTCCTGCTGGAGGCCTTCCTCGACCTCGGGGACCGGCTCGTGGAGGCCGCCGGCGAGGAGGCGTACACCATCCCGGACACCGGCGACGTGGCCGCCGACCTCAAGACCGTGCTGCGCGCCACGGTCGACGAGCTGCGCGACCCCCGGTTCGAGGCCCCCTATCGCGCCCTGGCCGCGGAGGGCGTCGTCAACGAGGAACTGGGCCGGACCTTCGTGAACCGGCTCCTGGAGCCGTCGCTCCAGCTCCACGCCGACCGGCTGCGCGCCGCCCAGCGGGCCGGCCAGGTGAGGCAGGACATCGACCCGCGGATCGCCCTGGAACTCTTCGTCTCCCCGCTCGCCCAGCGCTGGCTCCAGCACACGGGACCGTTCTCCCACGCCTACACCGACACCCTCGTCGACTACGCGCTGCACGGGCTCGCTCCCCGGTGACCGAAGAGGTCTGACCAGGGAAGTTTGTCCCTTCGCGACCCCGAAGCGCTGAATGGTGCGACGATAGGGCATGCTGGTGCGCACGACGGCGAGGGCAAGGGGATAGATGAGCGCGGAGTTCGGCGGTCGGAGCGGTCTGCAGGGCAAACTCTCCTCGTGGCTGCGCGGACGCCGCCCCAAGGAGGCCGCCGGAGACGGTGGCCGGGAGGATCTGCTGCTCGCCACCGCCGGCGCGGGACTGCCCCTGGCGCCCGCCGCACACCCCGCCGGATACCGTTGCTCCTGCGACCGCGTGGGCTGTCCCACCCCGGCCCGGCACCCGGTGTCGTTCGCCTGGCAGACGCAGTCCACCACCGACCGCGCCCAGATCGAGCGCTGGGCCCGGCACCAGCCCGAGGCCAACTTCATCACCGCCACCGGCATGGTGCACGACGTCCTGGACGTACCGCTCCAGGCCGGGCGGGAGGCGCTGGAGCGGCTGCTCGCCGCCGGTGTCGAGGTCGGTCCGGTCGCCGAGAGCGACGACGGGCGCATGCTGCTGTTCACCCTCACCCGCGGCACCCCCGAGGACGAGGACGAGTGGTGGCCCTGCGAGCTGGACTGCCACCCCGAGACCATGGACGAGCACCCCGGCCTGCGCTGGCACTGCCGCGGTTCCTACGTGCTGGTGCCGCCGGCCCGGCTGCCCGGCGAGGACCGCACCGTGCACTGGGTACGCGGCCCCGAGCATCCGCTGCCGGACCCGCTGACCGTCCTGGAGACCCTCACCGACGCCTGCGCCCGGCACGTCGGCGAGGAGAGCGACCACCAGGGCGCCGCCTGGCCGCTGCGCCGCTGAGAGACCGCCGCGCCGTGAGGCCGCCGCTGCGCCGCCGAGAGCGCGCGGCGGGCGGGGCGGCGGCTACTCGCCCTTCGCCGCCGTCAGGCCCTGGACGCGGCCGAGTACCGACACCGGCCCGTCCGCCGGGTCGAGCGCCACTTCGTTGGAGACGAACTCCATCGTCAGCGACTGCTTGATCTCGCCGTCCGTCAGCGCCAGCACGTCCTTGTTCGGCGTCGGCACCGAGGCGCCCCGCGCGGCGGTCTGCTTCTCGAAGTGCCGGGTGGTGAAGAACACCAGCGCCCCGCCGTCCTTCGTCCGCAGCGCCAGCGGCGCGTAGTCGCCGTTCGTCAGCGGCTCGTCGATGTACTGCGTGGCCAGGCCGGGGCGGGTCGACCGCTTCTCGCGCAACGCCCGCCAGGAACTGGTGTGCGTCCCGTCCGCGAAGGTCTTGCCGCCGTCCTGCAGATACGTCGTGTAGTCCTTGCTCAGCTCGCCCGGCGGAATGCTCACGTCCGCCGCGTTCGCGGGAACCGCCTCCGCCCAGCCGTCCGCGTCGGTCTTGAACTCGGGCACCTTGCCGGGGGCGACCAGGGTCAGGTACGCCGCCTCCCAGGTGTCCTTCAGACCGTCCCGGGTGAACACCAGCAACCAGCGCGCGTCGCCGCCCTTGTTGGCCTTGGTGTCCGCGACGAACCAGCGCGGCCAGCCCGCCTTCGCCGGGATGGTGAACTTCGCGTCGGTCAGCTCCAGCGGCGTGTGCGTCGGATTGCCGTCCGGATGGTTGGCCGCCCCCGCCTCCAGCCGTGCCGAGTCGATCGCCGCGAGGGCTCCCGTCGTGCGGTCGGCGTCCAGCTCGGCGTCGTACGCCTTGTCCGCCTCGTTGTACGCGGTGGTGAACTGCTCCAGCGCCTTCGCGGCCTCGGCCCGGGTGGCCGAGGGGAGCACCTCGCGCTCGCCGTGCACCACCACGCATCCGCTCGCCGCCAACGACAACGCGGTCGCCGAGGCGGATATGAGCGCGCACTTCTCAAGCCTGCGGGGCCTTCGAGGGCCGCGATCCTGGCTCATCAGGTTCCTTCACCTTCCCCTTCCCGGAGGCGAACCCTACCGGGGCGAGGAAGAGCGCGAGTGTCGGGACCAGGTACAGCAGCCACACCGTGACCTGGAGGACGGTCGGATCGGGCTGGAAGTTGAACACGCCCTTGAGCAGGGTGCCGTACCAGCTCGACGGATCGACCGTGTTGCTGATGTCGAAGGCCAGGTTCGTCAGCCCCGGCACCAGGTCCGCCTCCTGGAGGTCGTGCACCCCGTACGCCAGGACGCCCGCCGCCACGACGACCAGCATGCCGCCGGTCCAGGTGAAGAACCTGGCGAGGTTGATGCGCAGCGCGCCCCGGTAGAACAGCCAGCCGAGCAGCACCGCCGTGGCCAGTCCCAGGGCCACGCCGATCAGCGGGCGCGGGGTGCCGTCGCTCGCCGCGTGCACCGACGCCCACACGAACAGCGCCGTCTCCAGACCCTCCCGGCCGACCGCCAGGAACGCGGTGGCCACCAGCGCGCCGGTGCCCATCGCGAGGGCCGCGTCCAGCCTGCCGTGCAGCTCCGCCTTCAGGTGCCGGGCGGTGCGGCGCATCCAGAAGACCATCCACGTCACCAGGACCACGGCCAGGATGGACAGCGAACCGCCCAGCGCCTCCTGCGCCTTGAACGTCAGCTCCTGCGAGCCGAACTCCAGCGCGCAGCCGAAGCCGAACGCGATGGCGACGGCGACGGCGATGCCCGCCCAGATGGGCTTCAGGGCGTCCCGGCGGCCCGTCTTGACCAGATAGGCGATCAGGATGCAGACGACGAGGGAGGCCTCCAGGCCCTCGCGCAGTCCGATCAGGTAGTTGGAGAACACGGTTACGCCTCCTTGCCGAACAGCGTGCTGCCCCACCAGTCGTCCGCGTCGCGGACCCCGGGCGGCACGGCGAAGACCGCCGAACCCACGTGCTGGATGTACTCGTTGAGCGCGTCCGTCGCCAGATTGCGCTGCACGGGGATGAAGCCCTCGCGCACGTCGCGCTGGTAGGCGAGGAAGAACAGACCGGCGTCCAGGCGGCCCAGACCGTCCGTACCGTCGGTGAAGGAGTAGCCGCGGCGCAGCAGCGTCGCGCCGCCGTTGGAGTCGGGGTGCGCGAGCCGGACGTGCGCGTCGGGCTTCATCGCCTTCAGGAACGGCTCGTCGCGTTCCTTCGCCCTGCCGACCGGGGCGCCCTCGCCCTTGTCGCGGCCGAACACGTCCTCCTGCTCCTGGAGGGAGGTACGGTCCCAGGTCTCGATGTGCATGCGGATGCGGCGGGCGACGAGGTAGGAGCCGCCCGCCATCCAGTCCGAGCCGTCCTTCGCGGCGGCCCAGACGAACTTCTCCAGCCGGTCCCGCTCCGTGCCCGCGATGTTGCGGGTGCCGTCCTTGAAGCCGAGCAGGTTGCGCGGCGTCTGCTCGTCGGGCGTCGTGGACGAGGTCTTGCCGAAGCCGAGCTGCGACCAGCGCACGACGACCTTGCCGAAGCCGATGCGGGCGAGGTTGCGGATCGCGTGCACCGCGACCTGCGGGTCGTCCGCGCAGGCCTGGACGCACAGGTCGCCGCCGCTGCGGGCCCTGTCGAGGTTGTCGCCGGGGAACTTCGGCAGGTCGGCCAGGGCCTCGGGGCGCCGGTCGGCGAGGCCGAACTTCGCGAAGAGGGAGGGGCCGAAGCCGATGGTGAGGGTCAGCCGGGAGGGCTTGAGGCCCAGCGCCTCACCGGTGTCGTCCGGCGGGGCCTCGGGCAGCCCGCCGTAGGCGCCCTCGCCCACCGCGTGCCCTGCGGTCATCGCGCGGGCCGCCGCCGTCCACTCCTTGAGCAGCGCGACGAACGCGGCCCGGTCCTCCGTCGTCACGTCGAACGCCGCGAAGTGCAGCCGGTCCTGCACCGGTGTGGCGATGCCCGCCTGGTGCGCGCCGTGGAAGGGGACGGCGGCGCCCGCGTCGGCACCGGCCGGGTCCGCGTCGTCGCCGGTGCGGTCCATCGCGACCGCCCCGCCGGCCGCCGCGGCGGCGCCGAGCGCGAGGCCCGCGCCGCCCCAGCCGATCAGCGCCCGCCGGGAGGGGGCGGGACCCTTATCGGGGGCGGGGCCGGGGGGCTCGGTGTCCGTCATCGTCGTCTCCCCGCGCCTACTTGGTGACCACGGCCGCGGCGAGCTTGGACAGCGGCTCCGCCAGCGCGTTGACCGCGTCCGACAGCTCCTTGCGGTCCGCCTTGCCGACCTTGTCGTAGGAGGTGAACTCGTACGAGGCGGTGCTCGGGCGGTACCGGTCGAGCAGCTTGTTCAGCGCCCCGAACTGGCGGTCCAGCTCCTTCGTCAGCGCCGCGTCGTTCTCCTTCGCGACCGGCTTCAGCAGCTCGTACGACTTCTGCGCGCCCTCCACGTTGGCCTTGAAGTCGACCAGGTCGGTGTGCGAGTAGCGCTCCTCCTCGCCGGTGACCTTGCCGGTGGCGACCTCGTCGAGGAGCTCCTTGGCGCCGTTGGCCATGGAGGTGGGGGTGATGTCCGCCTTGCCGACCCGGTTCTGCCAGTCCTTCAGGTCGGTGACCAGCGTGGCGGCCAGCTCCTTCTCCCGGTCGCCGATCTGGCCGTCCTGCCACAGCGCCTTCTCCAGGCGGTGCCAGCCGGTCCAGTCGGTCGCCGGGTCCTGGCCCTCCTCGAGACCGTCCTCGCGGACGTCGACCTTCGGGTCGATGTCGCCGAAGGACTCCGCGACCGGCTCGGTGCGCTCCCAGCCGATGCGGGAGGGGGCGTACGCCTTCTTCGCGGCCTCCAGGTCACCGGCCTCGACGGCCTTCGCGAACGCCTCGGCCTTCGGCAGGGTCTCGTCGGCCTGCGCCTGCACGTACTGGCGGTAGGCGGCCACGGCCTCGTCCAGGCGCGGGTCGCGCTCGGCCGCCTTGCCGCCGGTGGCCTTCACGTCCTGGCGGATGCCCTTGCCCTTCATGCCGGGCTTGCACGCGATCCGGTAGTCGCCGGCCTTCACCTCGGCGGTGACCCGCTGCTTGGTGCCGGGGCCGATGTTCTCCCGCTCGGTGACCACCCGGTCGTCGGGGAAGAGGAGGTAGACCTCGGTGACCTTGGAGCCCTTGTTCTCGATGGCGAGTTCGACGTGCCCGGCCGGGAACTCCTTCTTCGACACCTCGCACTTGTCGTCCGTCGCCGTCACCGCGACGACGTGCTCGCCGTCCTCGGCGCCGCTCTTCTCCGTGCAGCCCGTGACTGCTGCCAGGGCCGCGGCGGTTGCGACGGCGGTGACGGCGGTGAGTCTGGCGGCTCGCATGCGGGGCTCCAAGGGTGGCCGAAAGTGCGCGTGACGGGCCTCACAGGGAAGGTGAGGCTGGCCTAACATACCTAAGGATTTCCTAAGTAAAACCCGTCGATACGGTGATCCGAATCTCATGGACGGTGTATGAGCACGGGCCGGTCACGGTGGCTCAATGACGTGCCCATAGGGAGGTCAAAAGGGCGTCAAAGACGAGCGTCGGCGGCGCCCGGCGGGTGGCGGAGCGGGGGGGGGAGCGCGTCACGGTGCGCGGCGCGGGAGGACGAGAAGCGCCCCGGTGCGCGGGTGCGGGAACACCTCCACCGGCTGGTCGTAGACCTCCGACAGCAGCCCCTCGGCGAACACCTCGGCCGGGGGACCGTCGGTCGCGATCCCGCCCGAGCGCAGGATCGCCACCCGGTCCGCGTACGCCGCCCCCAGCGCGAGGTCGTGCAGGACGACGACCACCGCGTCCCCGGCCCGCGCCCGTTCCCGGCACAGCCGCAGCACGAGTTCCTGGTGCCTGAGGTCCAGGGCCGCGGTCGGCTCGTCCAGCAGCAGCAGGGGAGCGCGCTGCGCGAGGACGCGGGCGAGGGCCACCCGGGCCCGCTCTCCGCCGCTGAGCGCCGAGAACGGGCGCCCGGCGAACCCGGTCACCTCCGTGCGCGCCATCGCCTCGGCCACCGCCGCGTCGTCCTCCCCCTCCCGGTCACCGCCCGCCCAGGGCGCCCGGCCCATCCGGACCACCTCCTCCACCGCGAACGGGAAGGACAGCGACGCCGCCTGGGGCAGCACCGCCCGGCGCAGCGCGAGTTCGGGCGCCGACCAGTGCGACACCGGGCGGCCGTGGACGCGTACGACGCCCCCGGCGGCCGGGACGTCGGCGGCCAGCGCGCCCAGCAGGGTGGACTTGCCCGCCCCGTTGGGGCCGACCAGGGCCAGCAGCTCGCCCGCGCGGACCCGCACGTCCACGCCGTCGAGGACCGGCCGCCCGCCGAGGTGCACGCGCACTCCCTCGGCCTCGGCGAGGACGTCGCCCGGCGCGGCCGGGGGCGGCGGCACCGGACGGGACGACGGCATGAACCGCGTCAGTTTCAGCCCTGTCATGCCCAGCCTCCCTGCCTGCGCCGGGTGCGGCGCAGCAGCCAGAAGAAGAACGGGCTGCCCAGCAGCGCCGTCAGTACGCCCAGCGGCAGTTCGGCCGGCTCCGCGACCGTGCGGGCCGCCAGGTCGGCCGCGAGCAGCACCAGCGCGCCCAGCAGCGCGCTGCCCGGGACCAGGAACCGGTGCCCGGGACCCGCCGCCATCCGCAGCAGATGCGGGACGACGAGCCCGACGAAGCCGATGACACCGGCCACGCTCACCGCCGCCGCCGTCAGCAGCGCGATCACCAGCACCAGCACGATCCGCAGCCGCTCCACGTCCACGCCCAGGTGCCGGGCCGGACGTTCACCGAGCGCGAGCAGGTCGAGCCGGCGCGCGTACAGCGGGGCGAGCCCGAGTCCGAGCGCCGCGCACGGCAGGACCGCCAGCACCTTCGGCCAGGTCGCCTGGGCGAGCGAACCCAGCTGCCAGAAGGTGATCTGGTTGACCGCCGCCGTGTCCGCGAAGAACAGGAACAGCCCGATCAGCGCCCCCGCGAAGGCGTTCACCGCGATGCCCGTCAGGATCAGCGTGACGACCTCCGTGCGGCCGCCCGAGCGGGACATCGCGTACACCACCAGGACCGTCACGAGTCCGGAGGCGAAGGCGAAGACGGACACCGTCCAGGTACCGAGGAAGTTCAGGCCGAACGCGATGGCGCCGACCGCGCCGACCGCCGCGCCGGAGGAGACGCCGATGACGCCCGGCTCGGCCAGCGGATTGCCGAACACGCCCTGCATCAGCGCGCCCGCGCAGCCCAGCGAGGCGCCGACGAGGAGGGCGAGCACGATCCTGGGAAAGCGCACGTTCCACAGCACCGACTCGGCCACCCGGTCCAGTTCCGTGCCGCCGAGCCCGGTCCGGTGCAGCAGCGAGCCGAGCACGTCGCCGACCGGGATCGGATAGGCACCGGTGCCGGCCGCGACCGGGACGAGGACCAGGAGTCCGGCGGCGACGGCCGCGGTCAGCAGCCAGGCGGTGGTGCGCCGGGCGCGGGGCGCGGCCGGGTCCGCGGGCGTCCGGGGAGTGGCGGGCTTGTCCAGTACGGTCACTCGGCGCCGTCCTCGCCGTACAGCTGTGCCACGACCGACTCGAGCACCTGGTCGGTGCGCGGGCCGTAGTTGAGGAGTACGCCGTCCTCGACGGAGACGACGCGGCGGTCCATCCCGGCCGGGGTCTGGGCGATGCCGGGGATCTTCACCAGCCCGTCGACGCCGCCGACGGATTCGAGGCCCTTGCTCATCACGAGGATCGCGTCCGGCGCGGCCTTGACCAGGGCCTCGCTGGTGATGGCGGTGAAGTCCTTGTCCAGGCCGGAGGCGGCCCCGGCGTCCACCGCCCCGGCCGCCTCGATCAGCGAACCGGCCCCGGAGTCCGCGCCGCCGATCAGGTAGACGGAGGCCGAGCCGCGCAGGTACAGGAAGGCGACGCGGGGCTTGTCCCCGTGCGGAACGTCCCCCCGCACGGCCGCGATCCGCTGCTCGGAGCGCCGGGTCAGCTCCTTCCCGGCCGACGGTACGCCGAGCGCGTCGGCGACGGCCTCGATGCGCGGGCCCACGTCGTCCAGCCCCTTCGCCGCCTCGACGAAGAGCACCGGGACCCCGGCGGCGCGGATCTGGCCCACCGCCTCCTCGGGGCCCGTGGTGGTCTCGGCGATCACCAGGTCGGGCTTCAGGGCCAGCACACTCTCGGCGGAGACGTCGTGACCCCGGGTCACCACGGGGAGCCCGGCCGCCTGTTCGAAGGTGGCGGTGACGTCGCGGGCGACGACCCGGTCGCCGAGTCCGAGGGTGAAGACGATCTCGCTGAGGCTGCCGGAGAGAGGGACGATCCGCCCGGCCCGTTCGACCGTCACCCGCTCGCCGTCGGCGGAGCGGACGGTCACCGGGAGCCGCGGTTCGGTGCTCTTCGCGAGCGGCTCGACCCGGTTCGCGACGGGCTCCCCCGCGGGGGCGGCCCGCGAGTTGCCGCCGTCGCCGCCGGACGCGGCCTCGGAGGAGCCTCCGCATCCGGTCGCGGTCAGGGTGAGGGCGAGCACGGACAGCAGTGCTCCCGCCAGTCGGTTGCGCAAGCGTCGCACGGTTCCGTCCCGTCCTTTCGGCGACTGCCCCATCGGGCTCGATAGAGCTTAGGTTAGCCTTACCTTGCTTCGCTACCGGCCCCCCGATCCGGAGGACTTCGCATGCCCGCCCGTCTTCGCGCCCTGGTCACCGTGGTGTGCGCGGCCGTCCTCGGCGCCCTGCTGCCCGTGACCGCCGCACACGCCGAGAGCAGACCCGTGCAGGGCGGACGGCTCGACTGGGGCATCAAGTCCTCCTTCCAGAGCTACGTCACCGGGCCGGTGGCCAAGGGGAGTTACTCCCTCACCCGGGGAGCGGCGACCGTCGGGGACAGCGCCTTCCGCTTCCACTCGGCGACCGGCACCTACGACGCCGCCACCGGCGCCTTCCGCGCCGCCTTCTCCGGCGGCGTGCACTTCCTCGGCCACCGCACCGGCACCGGCGCCCACCGGCTCGACCTCACCCTCAGCCGTCCCACCGTGAGCATCTCCGGCTCCACCGGCACGCTCCACGTGGACGTCGTCAGCAGGGCGAAGGACACCGGGGCGGTCACGACGTCCCGTCAGGTGCCCTTCGCCTCCCTCTCCCTCGGCGGCATCGACATGCGGGGCGGCGGCGGCACCGTCGCCCTGAACAACGTCCCCGCCACCCTCACCGCCGAGGGCGCCCGGTCCTTCGCCGGGTACTACACCGCCGGCACCGCGCTGGACCCGGTGAGCCTGTCCGCCGACGTGAAGGCGCCCGCGTCGCGGCAGGACACGCGGCCGTCGGACACCCCCGCACCGTCCGCCGGGTCGCCGGAGCCCACGAAGACGTCGGGCGGCGCGATCCGGGACGGCGCCGTCGACTGGGGCGTGCGCCGCACCTTCCGCGAGTACGTCACCGGCGACATCGCCGACGGCACGTGGGCCCTCACCGCGGGCGCCCGGGACGGCGGCGCGCTGTTCCGCTTCCCCGGCGGCGAGGGGACGTACGAGGACGGCGGCCTCACCGCCGCCTTCGAGGGCACGGTCCGCTTCACCGGCGCCCACGGCCTCGACCTGAGCCTCGGCAACGTACGGACCGTCGTCGAGGACGGCCGGGGCACGCTGTACGCCGACGTGACGAGCCCGGACGTCAAGGAGCGGAAGGTGCCCCTGGTCACCTTCACCGCGGGCGACCTGAAGCCGGCCGGCGGCCTGGTGAAGGTCACCGAGGCCCCCGCGAAGCTCACCGCGCGCGGTGCCGAGGCCTTCGGCGGCATGTACCGGGCGGGCACCGAGATGGACCCGGTCTCCCTCGCCGTCGCGCTCACCGCCGACGCGCGGCTGCCCGCCCTGCCCGACCTCGGCAGCCGGCCCACGCCGAGTGCGAGCCCGCGGCCCGACAAGACCGGCGCCGGCACCTCCGCCGCCCCCGTCGCGAGCACCACCGACGACGACGGCTTCCCCGCACTTCCCGTCTCCCTCGCGGCCGGCGCCCTGCTGCTGGCGGCCACGGCCCTCGTGGCCGTCGCCCTCCGCAGGCGCCGCGCCCGGCCCACCGCGTCCGCCGATTCGCCGGCGGGCCCGGACCAGGGCTGAACACCCCCGACACCAGCCCGACACCACTCAAGGAGAACCGAGTCATGCCCGTCAGACGACGCCGCTCCACCGCACTCGCCGCCGCCGTGACCACGGCCGCCGCCCTCGGCGCGACCGCCCTCGCCACGCTGGGCGGCGCCGCCGCCGCCTCGGCCGCCGGATCCCCGCTCTCCGACTACGAGTTGACGTGGGGCATCAAGCAGTCCTACCGGACGTACGTCGGCATGTTCGGCACCTTCACCACCTCGGAGGGCGCCACCCAGGCCGCCGGGAACGGCGCGTTCACCTTCACCGAAGGCACCGGCACCTACGACCGCACGACGAACGCCGTCGACCTCGGCTTCCGGGGCAGGCTGGTGAGCGCCTCCGCCGCGCACGGCTTCGAGGTCACCCTCACCGACGTGCGCTTCGACAGCGGCGCCGGTGAGATCACCGCCGACGTGACGACGGTCGACACCTCCGGCGCGACGCCCGTCAAGAAGGGCGACGACGTGCCGCTGGCCAAGGTCGCCGTGACCCGCGCGATGACCGACATGGCGACCACCCTCACCACCGAGGCGGGCGAGTACCTCGGCAGCGCGGGCTACGCGGGCGCCGCCGGAGACCCGCTGACGGTCGTCAAGAAGACGCCGGAGCCGACCACCGGTCCGAGCACGGAACCCACCACCGGTCCGAGCACGGAGCCGACCACCGGTCCGAGCACGGAGCCCTCCACCGACCCGACCGGCCCGGAGCCGACCGGGACCGACTCCACCGAACCCGGGCCGACCGACCCGCAGACCACGCCCGCCACCCAGGACCCGAGCCCCACGGCGAGCACGAGCGCCTCGCCCTCGGCCCCCGCGAGCGCGGCCCCCGCCAAGGGAGAGATCGCCGACGGCACCCTGGGCTGGGGCGTCAAGGAGTCCTTCCGTTCCTACGTCGTCGGCAACATCGCCAAGGGCAAGGTCACCGTCTCCGGCGGTGCCGTCCAGGCGGCCGGGAACGGCGCGTTCACCTTCAAGGACGCCACCGGCACCTACGACACGGACGCCGACAGGCTGACCGCCACCTTCCAGGGCGCCGTCAACTTCAAGGGCCACGAGTCGGGCGGCACCTACGGCCTCGACCTGACCCTGAGCAACCTCAAGGCCACCCTCGACGGCGGCACCGGCACCCTCACCGCCGACGTGAACAGCCTCGGCACGCGGACCGAGGGCGTGGTCCTGGCCGACCTCGAGGCGAAGTCCGGCGACCTGAAGGCCGACAAGAACGTCATCACGGTCGACGGCATCGCCGCCACCGTCACCGACGCCGGTGCCAAGGTCTTCGGCAACTACCCGGCCGGCACGGCCCTCGACCCGGTCGGCCTCTCGGTGGCGCTGAGCGACGACGCCCGACTGCCGGACGGCGGCGGCCCGGACACGTCCGGCGGCACGGGCGGCGGCTCCGGCACGGCGGGCGGCTCCGCCGGCGGGGGCGCGGGCACCGCCGGAGGCACCGGATCGACCGTGGGCGGCACCGGCACGACCACCGGCGGTTCCATCGGCGGCGGCAGCCTCGCCTCCACCGGCTCGGACCTGCCCGGCCCGGCGCTGGGCGCGGCGGCCGGTGTCGCGGTCGTGGCCGGCGCGGGCGCGGTGTACGCGACGCGCAGGCGGCGGACCCAGGCGCGGTCCGCCGAGTAATCCCTTGCGGGCCGGGGCGGTCCGCGCCCGATACTGGCCGTATGGAACGGGCGGTGCGGGAAGCGACGACTGGGGGACCCCTGGTCCTGGACGTCCGGGGCCGCCCCGGCCCACCGCCGCTGCGATTCGTCCGGGCCCGGGACGGCGGCCCGCCCACGCTCCACCTGGGCGACCGCCCCCTCACCCGGGCCCGCTGGCACGGCGGCGGCTGCTGCCGCGAGCTGCACCTGCGCCGCCTGCCCGGGTACCGCTCCCCGCTGCCACCGCCGCGCGCCGCGTCGATGCGGGACCCGGCCGCCGACTGGCGCCACCGCTGCGCCCGTCGGCTGGAGGACAGCCCCCACGGCCCGCTGCACGACGGACGCTGGTCGCTCACCGCACGCGCGTCGTTCGCCCCCGGCATCTGGACCGAGGACTTCGTACGGGACTGGCCCGACACCGTCCTCGAACTGCTCTGCGGCGGCGGCTGGCACGGTGTCCTGCCGCTGCGCCCGCTCTCGCCCCCCGGCGCGCCGCGCGTGAAGGCGTACCGCAAGCACGCCCGGGACGGCACCCTCGCCCCGGTCCTGCTGTGGTGGGTGTCGTTCCTCGACGGCTGGCTGATCCTGGACGGCCACGACCGGGCCGTGGCGGCACTGGCGGAGGGCACCGAACCGGCCTGCGTGATACTCGCCCGGCTGCCGGACGAGTCGGAGTGGCGCCGGACCGCCGACGCGGTCGCCGAGGGGCACGCGGAGCGGATGTCCCGGCTGTCGGAGCGCCCCGCCGGACCGGGGACCGAACGCCAACGCGCCGCCCTGGAACGCGGGTACACGGACGCGCTCGCCACCCTCCCGTACGACGAGGCCCCCACCCCGCTCTGGCCGCCCGCGGACGATGCTTGAATGCCCCGGTGACCGACTACGACGTACTGCGGGTCTTCTGCGCGCCCAACGGCGGATACGGCAACGAACTGGGCGTCGTCCGGGACGGATCCGTGCTGCCGGAGCCCGAGCGGCGGCAGGAGCTGGCCGCCAAACTCGGCTTCAGCGAAACCGTGTTCGTCGACGACCCGGAGCGCGGCGTCGTCGACATCTACACGCCCACCCTGCGCCTGCCCTTCGCCGGGCACCCCTGCGTCGGCACCGCCTGGCTGCTCGACGTGCCCGAACTCGTCACGCCGGCCGGGGTGGTGGGCGCCCGGCTGGACGGCGAGTTCAGCTGGATCGAGGCCCGCCCGGAGTGGGCCCCGCCGCGCACCTTGCGCCAGTACGCCACCGTCGCCGAGGTCGACGACCTCGCGGTGCCGCCGCCCGGGGAGTGGATCTATGCCTGGGCGTGGGAGGACGAGGCGGCGGGCCGGGTGCGGGCCCGCGCCTTCCCCGGCCGCGACGACGGCATCCACGAGGACGAGGCGACGGGCGCGGCGGCGCTGCTGCTGACCGGACGGCTGGGCCGCGCCCTCAACATCACCCAGGGCGTCGGCTCCCAGATCCTCACCGCACCGCAGCCCGAGGGCTGGGTCGAGATCGGCGGTCGGGTACGCCTGGAGCGGTGACTCAGGCGGACAGCGGGAACTCCTCGCCCAGCGCCCGGAAGACCGCCGTGTTCAGGGCGAAGGCGCGCTTGCACTCGGCGACGACCCGCTGCTTCTCCAGGTCGTCCGCGCGGATGCCGTCCAGCAGTTCGCGGTACTCCCGCTTGAAGGCGGCCGGGTTGGTGATCTCCTCGAAGACGTAGAAGCGGACCCCGTCGCCCTTCCTGGCGAAGCCCCAGGTCCGCTCGGCCTTGTCGCGGATGATCTGCCCGCCCGACAGGTCGCCGAGGTAGCGCGTGTAGTGGTGGGCGACGTACCCCGCCGGCCACTCCTCGGCGCACTCGCGCACCCGGGCCGCGTACGCCTCGGTCGCGGGCAGGGCGGTCAGCCCCGTGCGCCAGTCCGCGCCGCGCAGGTGCGCCAGGTCCCGCTCCAGCGACGCCAGCCGCATCAGCTCCGGCCGGACGAACGGCCCGGCCACCGGGTCCGACGCCAGCCGGCCGGCCCCGGCCTCCAGGGCCTCGTAGACGAACCACAGCTGCTCGGTGTAGCGCGCGTAGGCGTCCACGCCGAGGCGCCCGCCCAGCAGGTCGCTCATGAACGTCGAGGTCTCCGCCTCCACGTGCTGCTCGTGGGAGGCGGTGCGGATGAGCGTCGAGAAGGAGTCCATGGCCATGATTTTCTATGGTTAGGCTTACCTAAGTCAATAGGTTTGCCGACGGTCTGTCGGTAAAAGCGTACCCGCCGGGACGCGAAACGGCCCGCCCTCCGGGGAGAGCGGGCCGTCCAGGGGTGTCCGAGGTCAGGGCAGCGTGAGGATCTCCGCGCCCGAGTCCGTCACCACCAGCGTGTGCTCGAACTGCGCGGTCCGCCTGCGGTCCTTCGTCACGACCGTCCAGCCGTCGTCCCACATGTCGTACTCGTGGGTGCCGAGCGTCAGCATCGGCTCGATCGTGAAGGTCATGCCGGGCTGGATCACGGTCGTCGCGTGCGGGCTGTCGTAGTGCGGGACGATCAGCCCCGAGTGGAACGAGGAGTTGATGCCGTGGCCGGTGAAGTCCCGCACCACCCCGTACCCGAACCGCTTCGCGTACGACTCGATGACCCGGCCGATGATGTTGATCTGCCGGCCCGGCTTGACCGCCTTGATCGCGCGGGCCAGCGACTCCCGGGTCCGCTCGACCAGCAGCCGGCTCTCCTCGTCCACCTCGCCGACCAGGTACGTCGCGTTGTTGTCGCCGTGCACCCCGCCGATGTACGCCGTCACGTCCAGGTTCACGATGTCGCCGTCGCGCAGCACCGTGGAGTCGGGGATGCCGTGGCAGATGACCTCGTTGACCGAGCTGCACAGGGACTTGGGGTAGCCCCGGTAGCCGAGCGTGGACGGGTAGGCGCCGTGGTCGCACATGTACGCGTGCGCCACCCGGTCCAGTTCGTCCGTCGTCACACCGGGTGCGATGTGCTTCGCGGCCTCCTCCATCGCCCGCGCCGCGATCCGCCCGGCCACGCGCATCGCCTCGATCGTCTCGGGCGTCTGCACCTCCGGTCCGGTGTACGGCGTCGGCGCGGGTTTGCCGACGTACTCGGGCCTGCGGATGTTTCCGGGCACGGAACGGGTGGGGGACAGCTCCCCTGGGACGAGCAGCGACTGGCCAGACATGCAGCGAGTCTAACCAGCACGCATGGGGGAACATGTCCGTGGCGGAAGGAGCTGTCCATGGCCCTGTTCAAGAAGCGCACGGTCGGCAAACCGGGCGAGTGGTACTACTGCCTGGAGCACCAGAAGGTCGAGGAGGGCCCGGACTGCCCGGGCAAGGACCGCTTCGGACCGTACGCCTCCCGCACCGAGGCCGAGCACGCGATGCAGACGGCCCGCGAGCGCAACCTCGAGTGGGAGAACGACCCCAAGTGGCACGACGCCTCCCCGACGGGAAGCGCCGACGGCGACCGGGACGACTGAGCACACGCGGAGCCGGCCGGCCACGCGCGGACCCGCGAGCGCGGCCGTGCCGCCCGCCCGGACCCTGCCGAGCCGCGGGCCCCGGGTCACCACCCCGACGGCGGCGGGGCCGTCAGGTGGTCGGCCAGGCGGGACAGGCGGTCGCGGAAGCGGCGGCGGCCCCGGGGCGGCGGCACCGCGTTCTCCCCGGCCGAGGCGCTGACCAGGTGCTGGACCGTGTCCAGGTCCAGCTCGGCGCCGTCCGGGACGGTCAGCGTCTCGTGCGCCATCGCCGTCAGCTCGCGCTCGCCCGGTGCGCGGTCGGTGCCCAGCGCCAGCACCGTCGCCCCGGCCCGGCGGGCGTCGTGCACCCGCTCCAGGAGCCCGGCGCCCGGATCGTCGGGCGTCACCACGAGCAGCGTCTCCCCGCGCCGGGCCGCCGCCAGCCGACCCAGGCCGACCGCGAGGTGCGCCGGGTCCGACGGGCGCGCTCCGTGCCGTACCAGCGTGGGCGCCAGCTCCGGCGTCCCCGACCAGGCGGCCTCGTCCACCAGGTGCGCCGCCAGGTGCCAGGGCTCGTACCCCGCGGTGCCCACCAGCAGCAGACCGCCACCGTGCGGGACCACCGACCCCCGCAGCGCCCCCGCGAAGGACCGGGTGGCCCCCAGCCACTCGGTCCCGGCGAGCACTTCCCGCAGCAGCGCGACCCGTACGGCGTCCATGCCGCCGCATCCTGCCGCAACCCCGCGCGCGCGGTCCGGCGTTCGCCCCGGATTCACCCGCCCCGGGGACCGCCTCCCACCGGCCGGGACCCGTACCCCTGAGCCGGCCCCCGCGGACGTAGGGTCGCCCCATGACCTCTACCGACAGTGCGGACAGCGCCGCACAGAAGGCCCCCGCCAAGGCTCCGGCCAAGGATCCCTGGGACCTGCCCGACGTCTCCGGGCTGGTGGTCGGCGTGCTCGGCGGCACCGGGCCCCAGGGCAAGGGCCTCGCGTACCGCCTCGCCAAGGCCGGCCAGAAGGTGATCGTCGGCTCCCGCGCCGCCGAGCGCGCCGTGGCCGCCGCCGAGGAGATCGGGCACGGCGTCGAGGGCGCCGACAACGCCGAGACCGCCCGCCGCAGCGACGTCGTGATCGTCGCCGTACCGTGGGACGGCCACGCCAAGACCCTCGAGTCCCTGCGCGGGGAACTGTCCGGCAAGCTCGTCGTGGACTGCGTCAACCCGCTCGGCTTCGACAAGAAGGGCGCCTACGCGCTCAAGCCCGAGGAGGGCAGCGCCGCCGAGCAGGCCGCCGCCCTGCTGCCGGACAGCCGGGTCGCCGCCGCCTTCCACCATCTCTCGGCGGTCCTCCTCCAGGACCCGGAGATCGACGAGATCGACACCGACGTGATGGTGCTCGGCGAGGAGCGGGCCGACGTGGAGATCGTGCAGGCCCTCGCGGGCCGCATCGCCGGTATGCGCGGCGTCTTCGCCGGGCGGCTGCGCAACGCCCACCAGGTCGAGTCGCTGGTCGCCAACCTGATCTCCGTCAACCGCCGCTACAAGGCACACGCCGGGCTCCGCGTCACGGACGTATGAGGCGATGGGGGACACTGGTCGGTACCAGTGTCCCCCCGACAGGAGCCGTTCCCATGCCCCGCCTCGCCCTCTACGCCCTGGTCGTCTGCGTACTCGCCGTGGCCGCCGCCGTCGTCTCCTTCGTGCGGGGCAGCGTGCTGATCGGCGTCGTGTGGGTGCTGCTGTCGGGGCTGTCGTCCAACATGTGCTGGTACTACGTCAAGCGCGGCCGGGACGCCCGGCGTGCCGCGTCCTCCCCGTCCGTCACCGGCTGAGCGGCCTCACCCGGCCGGCGTGCACAGCGGGTCGGTCTGCCAGAAGCGGTACAGCTCGAAGCCGCAGTACGTGTCGACGTCGCCGATCCCCAGGCTCCGCAGGAGCGCGTCGACCGCGTCGAAGAACACGCCGTTGAGCGCCGGGATCCACAGCAGCGCGAACACGATCAGCAGCCCGAACGGCGCGAGCGGCTCCACCTGCCGCCGCACGTTGTACGACAGCCAGGGCTCGATCACGCCGTAGCCGTCCAGGCCCGGCACCGGCAGGAAGTTCAGGATCGCGGCCGTGACCTGGAGCAGCGCGAGGAACGCCAGCGCAAGCCGGAAGTCGCGCGGCACGCCGTCCAGCGCGTCCAGCCAGAACGGCGCCGTGCACACGACGGCGAACAGTACGTTCGTCAGCGGGCCCGCCGCCGAGATCAGACTGTGCCGCCAGCGTCCCCGGATCCGCCCGCGCTCGATGAAGACGGCGCCGCCGGGCAGGCCGATCCCGCCCATGATCACGAAGAGGACGGGGAGGACGATGCTGAGCAGGGCGTGCGTGTACTTCACCGGGTTCAGCGTGAGGTAGCCCTTCGCGCCGACCGAGATGTCGCCGCTGTGCAGCGCGGTGCGGGCGTGCGCGTACTCGTGCAGGCACAGCGAGACGACCCACGCCGCCGTCACGAACAGGAACACGGCGAGCCCCGGCTGCTCGGCGAACCCGGTCCAGGTGGCCCAGCCCGTGACCGCCGCGACGGCGACGATCCCGAGGAAGACGGGACTGATCCGCCGGTCACTGGGGCGGGCGGTGGCGGCGGACATGGAACTCCCTGACTGTCGGGCACGCGTGGCGGGCACCTGCGGGACGCGGGACTGCCCGACGGTACCGGGCGCACGGGGGAAACGTCTCGCGGGCGGCGGTCGTTCCGGAGCCGGACCGGCGGGCGGCCACGCCGTGCGGTCAAAACCCCGTGACCGGCTCCGACGGCAGCGGGGACAATGGGTCCGTGCGCTATCGCATCCTCGGCACCACACAGGTACTCCGTCCCGACGGCACGGCCGTCCCGCTCGGCGGGGCGCGGCTGCGCGCCCTGCTGACCGTGCTCGCCCTCCGGGCCGGCCGTGCCGTTCCGGCGGGGCTGCTGGTGGAGGAGGTGTGGGACGGGGACCCGCCCGCCGACGCGACGGGCGCCCTTCAGGCGCTGGTCGGGCGGCTGCGCCGGGCGCTGGGCGCGGAGGCGGTCGCCTCGGCCGACGGCGGCTACCGGCTCACCGCCACCCCGGACGACGTCGACCTGCACCGCTTCGACCGGCTCTCCGGCGAGGGCGCCCGCGCCCTCGCCGACGGCGACCCCGCCAAGGCGGCCGTCGTGCTGGACGACGCCCTCGCGCTGTGGCACGGCCCCGTCCTCGCCGACCTGCCCGACCGCACCGCGGAGGCGGCCCGCTGGGAGACCCGGCACCTCGACGTCCTGCGCGCCCGCCACACCGCCGCCCTGGACCTGGGACAGGCCGAGCACTCCCTGCCCGAGCTGACCGCCCTGTGCGACGGCCACCCCCTGGACGAGCCCCTCCAGGCCCTGCGCCTGCGCGCCCTGCGCGACACCGGCCGCACCGCGGAGGCCCTGGCCGCCTACGAGGCCGTACGCCACCTCCTCGCCGACCGTCTCGGCACGGACCCCGGCCCGGAGCTGCGGACCCTCCACACGGAACTGCTCAGCCCGACCGCCCCGGCCGCCACGACCACGCCACCGGCCCCGGCGTCGGCCTCGACGCCGGGGCCGGTGTCCGGCGGCGGTCCGGGCACGGCGTCCGGGGCGGCCTCCGGCCCGGGTCCGGTGCCCGGTTCGACACCGCGTCCGGCAGGGGCGCCCGACCCGGCCCCGGGACGCGCCGCAGCGCCCGCCCCGGGAAGCGACCCCGCCACCGGGACGTCACACGGGCCCCACACCACGCCCGCCCCCGGCACGACGTCCGTCCCGGAGGGAGTCCGCCCCCGGGGCAACCTCCGCGCCCGGCTCACCTCCTTCGTCGGCCGGGACGGGGACGTGGAGGCGTTGCGCGCCGACCTGGCGGGCACCCGGCTCGTCACCCTGCTCGGGCCCGGCGGGGCAGGCAAGACGCGGCTGTCGCAGGAGGCCGCCGACGGGGCCGGGGACACGGCGCCCGACGGCGTGTGGCTGGCCGAGCTGGCGCCCGTCGACGACCCCGCCGACGTACCGGAGGCCGTCCTGACCGCCGTCGGCGCCCGCGAGACCGTGCTCTACCGCGCCGGCGCCGAGGAGATGCGGGCCGTCACCGCCTCCGAGGGGCAGGACACCGCCGTCGAGCGGCTCGTCGAGCACTGCGGCCGGCGCCGCATGCTGATCGTCCTCGACAACTGCGAGCACGTCGTCGACGCCGCCGCCCGCCTCACCGAGGAACTCCTCGCCCGCTGCCCCCACCTCACCGTCCTCGCCACCAGCCGCGAACCCCTCGGCGTACCGGGGGAGTCGCTGCGCCCGGTGGAACCGCTGCCCGAGCCCGCCGCGCTGCGGCTGCTCGCCGACCGGGGCGCCGCCGCCCGCCCCGGCTTCCGCGTCGACGCCGACGAGGAGACCGCCGCCGCCTGCGCCGAGATCTGCCGCCGCCTCGACGGACTGCCGCTCGCCATCGAACTGGCCGCCGCCCGGCTCCGCATGCTCACCCCGCGCCAGATCGCCGACCGCCTCGACGACCGCTTCCGCCTGCTCACCTCCGGCAGCCGCACCGTCCTGCCCCGCCAGCAGACGCTGCGCGCGGTCGTCGACTGGTCCTGGGACCTGCTCGACGCCGACGAACGCGACGTGCTGGGGCGGCTGTCCGTCTTCGCGGGCGGCTGCGACCTCGCCGCCGCCGAGGCCGTGTGCGGGCCCGCCGCGCTGGACGCCCTCGGCTCCCTCGTCGACAAGTCCCTCGTCGTGGCCGCGCCCGTGACCGACCGCGGCAACGGCGACGGCATGCGCTACCGCCTCCTGGAGACCGTCGCCGAATACGCCGGTGAGCGCCTCGACGAGTCCGGCGCCCGCCCCGCCGCCGCCCGCGCCCACCTCACGTACTACCGCGAACTCGCCCGCACCACCGACCCGTTGCTCCGCGGCCCGCAGCAGCTCGCCGCCATCGAGCGGCTGGAGCGCGAGTACGAGAACCTGCGCACCGCCCTGCGGCACGCCGTCGCCGAGCGGGACGAGCAGGAGGCGCTGTGCCTGGCGCTGTCGCTGGTCTGGTACTGGCAGATGCGCGACCTGCGGGTGGAGGCCCGGAACTGGTTCGTCGAGGTGATGGCACTCGGCCCGGACCCCTTCGCCGAACCGGGCACCCCCGCCCGGCCGGTGTGGGAGCGGTGCACGTCCGCCCCGCCCCCGATGACCGGCGAGGTCCTCGCCGAGGCCCGGCGCGGGGTGCACCTGGCCCATCTGGCCTGCATGGACACGGAGCTGGACGCCTGGCAGAACCCGGCGGCCCAGCGCAAGCTGCGCATCATCGCGGACACCTACGAGCCGGGGATGCCGCAGACCTGTTCCAGCCCCGGCCTGCTCTGGTTCTACTCCGTGATGCTCACCGGTGACATGGACCGGCTGCGCGAGATCATGGACGCCACCCTGCGCACCTGCCGCGAGACCCCCGGCTACGAGTGGGAGCTGGCCGGCGGCCTGCAGATGCGCGCCCAGATGCTCGCCAACCGCACCGACTGGGCGGGCGACGCGGTCCGAGACGCCGATGAGTCGCTGGAGATCTACGGCCGGCTCGGCGACGCCTGGGGCATGGCCGAGGCCCTCTCCGGACGCGCCGAGGCCCGTGAACGCGTCGGCGAGTACCGGCTCGCCGCCGACGACTACCGGGCCGCCGCCGAGCACGCCGAGCGGCTCGGTGCCCACGCCCAGGTGGACGTCCTGGACGCCCGCCTCGGCAGCGTGCTCCTCGAGGCGGGCGACACGGAGCGGGGCGAGCGGGTACTGCGCGGGGTGATCGACCGCACGGCCGGGACGGGCCACAACGGCGCGATGCCCGCCGCCCGGCTGTTCCTCGCCGGGCACCTGGGCATGACCGGGCGTGCGGCCGACGCGGGCGAGCAGTTGCGGCTGCTGCGCGAGGAGTTCTCCATCGCGCACTTCGTCGTCTTCGACGCCTTCATCCTCGCCGCCGAGGCGTGGCTCGCCACACTGGAGGACCGGCACGAGGAGTGCCTGACCGGGATCCGCAAGTCGTTGGTGCGGGCCGAGGACCCGCTGTCCGCGGCCATCGCCCCGCACATGCGCTCCGCGTACCTGACCATCGCCGCGATGGCCCTGGCCCGCCTGGACGGCGGCGCCCGGGCCGCGGACGGCGCCCGGTGCCTCGGCGCCGCCGACGCGATGCTCCCGCCCGGGCACGTCGCGACGGGCATGGAGCGGGACGCGCGCGGGCGGGCCGTCGAACGCGTCCGCGGGGTCCTCGGCACCGAGGCGTACGACGCCGCGTACGCCGAGGGCGGCCGGCTCTCCCCGCAGGAGGCCGTCGCCCTCGTCTGACGCCTGCCGCACGGGCGCGGATCAGGTCTTCGTACGGAACTTGCGGCACGGTCGTCTGACCTGCGCCTTTACCGACTACACCCCTTGTGACCTGCGGTTTTCCGTACGGTCGAATCCGGTTGCGTCCGGTCGCTTCCGAGTGTGCTGCGGACTGTCCGCGGACTCCCCGGCCCGTGGTCCTCCTGGTCCCCTCGTCTGCCCCGTGCAGACAGAGCGGCGCCGCCCGGTGATCTCACCCACCGAACGGCGCCTGAGTCCGACACCTGACCAGACCAGGAGCAGACCTGCCGTGAACCGTACCGTCACCCTGCCCACCGCCGACCACGGGGCGGTGACCCTCCCCGAACCCTCGTGGTGCGCCGGCCACCCCCGCCACGATGCCCGCCACCACCGCGTCGAGATCCTCCACACCAGCCCGGCCGTCGTCCTGGAGTTCCGAGGACTCACCCTCAGCACCGCCTGCCTCGCCCAGGCCCCGTTCGCCGGGAAGAAGGCCGGGAACCACGTCCACGGCTCGGACGACCTCTACGAGCGGGAGCTGGACGCCCGCGGCCTGTACGCCTACGCGGCCGCCCTGGAGGAGTACGCCCACGGCGTGCGCGCCCTCGCGGACCAGCTGCTCGTCATCCTCGCCGGGGAGGACCAGTGAGCAAGCGCCGCCCCTCCCGCCTCAGCGGCCACCGCGGCCGCCGCCTCCGGGCCATCATCGGCCGCCGCGACGGCGTCCGCTGCTTCCACTGCGGCGTGCCCTTCGCGTCCACCGACGAGGCGACCCTGGACCACTTCGTGCCCCGCTCCGTCTGGTGCTACGACCGCATGGCGAACTTCGTCCTGGCCTGCGACCCGTGCAACCAGGCGAAGGCAGACGTGCTGCCGCTCGGCCTGCTGCTGGTCCTTCAGCCGTGGCTCACGGGACGCACTCAAGAAGGTAGGGCGGCGTGAAGCGCGACCCCTTGTTGTGGGCCGCGCTCGCCGCGGTCCTCGTCGTCCTCGCCTCCGCCGAGTACGAACTGGCGGCGGCCGTCGGCTTCGGCCAGTACGTCGCCGCCGGCCTCCCGGCGTCCCTCGACATCTACGCCCTGGCCGCGCTCCGGGCCCGTCGGGACGTGTTCGCGGTCGTCCTGGTCCTCGTCGCCGTGAACGCGGCGAGCCATCTGGTGGCGGTCGGGATGCTGCCCGTCTCGGTGGCTCTGGTGGTGGCCGTGTCGGCGCTGCCTCCGGTGATTTTGTGGCGCGTGCACCGGCTCTCGGAGCGGCAGGCGGAACCGGCCCCGGCCGTGGCGGAACCGATCGAGGCGTCGGCGGAACTGAGGCCGGAACCGAGTTCCGCCCCGGCGGAACCGATCACCATCGAGCGGGCAACTGTTGCCCAGACGGCAACGGTTGAGCCGGTCGACGCCGCACCGGTCGGGCCCGTCCTCGGCCCATGGACGCCCGTGGCGGAACTCGCGGGCGGAACCGGCGGAACCGAGGGCGGAACCGGCCCTGACGTGCCGCTCTCCGACTGGTTCGCCAGCCTCCCCAACGGCTTCCAGCCCGCAGCGGAGCCAGCCCCGGAACCGACGCCGGAACCGGTTTCGCTCACGGTTCCGCCCGCCGGAACCGGCGCCGCCGACATCGTGTCCGAGGACACCGCGAACACCACCTTCGGCAAGCGCGTCGCCACCGTCCGCGGCTGGCTCCAGGCCGAACCGGAACTCAGCGGAACCGAAGTCGGAACCCGACTCGACGTCTCCGCCTCGTACGGCCGGCGCCTGCTGCGGACCGCCCGGGAGGACACGTGATCCTCGCCGTCCTGTACGCGCTCGCCGCGCTCTCCGCCCTCCTCGTGCTGGCCGCGGTCGCCCCGCGCGCCGTCCCGCCGGTCACCGGCACCTGCGCCCTCGTACTCACCTTCGCCGCGCTCGCCGTGGCCGTCCTCCGATAGGACCCTCCATGCAGATCGTCACCTTCGGCGGCGTGACCGTCGGTCTCCTCGTCCTCGCCTGGCACCTCACCGACTGGTGGCCCGGCCTCAAGTCCCTTCGCAGCAAGCCCGCCCACCACGCCGCGGCCCTCCTGCCGTTCCTGCTCTCCTGGACGTACGGCGTCCTCGCAGTCCTCGGCGTCGGCGGCCTCATCGGCTGGGCAGCCGACACCGCCCTGTGGATCTCCTCGTGGCTGGGGGACGTCGCCCTCGTCTGGGGCGTCGGCGGGCAGGCCGGCCAGACCGCGGGCGCCGCCCAGTACCTGCCGCTGACGCAGGCCGGCGGCGGCATCGTCCTCATCCTCACCGCCGTGATGGTCGTGCTGGCCCGGAAGAACCGGTACGGGACGGACCTGAAGCGGGGCGTCTGGTGCGGGATCTGCCTCGGTACGAGCGCGGGCGTGGCCGGGTTCGCTGCGGCGCCGATCGCGGTCGCCGTGAACTGGCTCGGCGACGGCCTGTACGGGGCCCTGTGATGGGCCGCGGCAAGCAGACCGAGGAGCCGGAGGAGCGGAGCGTGCTCGCCGGTGCGCTGGTCCTGGTCGTCCTCGGCGGGACCGTCCTCGCGGTCGTCTTCGCCGTCTCCGACGCGGCCGGCATCCTCGCCACGGTCGCGGCCGCCACGGTCGCCACGTGGTGGACCGTGTCCCGCCCGGTGTCCGATATGCCCGCCACTCCCCCACCGGGGGAGGACCGCCCCTCTTGCAGCGAATGCGCTGGTCACGAACTCATCGGCGTGACCCCTTCTCAGACTCAGAAGGGGATGTTGATCTACACCAGCGCGGAGCCCGGCGACCTCACCCACACCCACGTCCACATCGTCGAGGGGGTGACCGAGCGATGATCCGTCGTCTCCTGGCACGCGTGCACGAGTACTGCCCGACGTGCGGATGGTGGACCGAGAACTGCGGCCACCCGAAGTGACCCCGCTTGTGCACCTTGTTGCATAAGCTGTAGGCGCCCGCCCACGGCAACGGCCCCCGAGTTGGTTCGCTCTCGGGGGCCGTTCCGCGTCCCGGTCCGGCTACGACGGGGGCACGTCGCCGGACCGGAGTCTCGTCGGCCCGCAGCCCGACAGGGGCGGGCAGCAGTACACCTCCACCGACAGATCATGGGCGCCCGAGCGGCCGGACGCTCGGCCGGCCGACACCCCGCCCGTCACCGCGAGCGACGTCCCGCAGTGCACGCAGGCCCATCCGGAGTAGACGTTGCGGGGCAGGGTGGCCGCGTCGGGAAGGGCCCCGCTCACTGCTGGTCCTCGTAGGGGGTGAGCTTGAAGATGCGGATGCAGTGCACGCAGGCGTAATGGATCTTCCCGCCGCTGCCCGCCTCGCTGAGCTGGATACGCCGCACGCTGTCGACGATCCGCTGATGCCACGAGCAGTAGCCCGCGGTCGTAGGGGTGCCCTTGGGGACCTGGTCCTGCGTAACCTCGTCCATGTCGACTCCACCCGTCGGCCACGCCCCCGAGCCCTGCCAGGCTGCGGGGGCTTCTGTTGTCCAGGTCACACACCGTACGCCGACTTAGTACGTCTTGGCACGTCCTCAGACGGCCTAGGCAGATCTATGTCCGCCCTGGTGGTGCTCATACGGTCGCAGCATGATCGAGCTGGACCGGGACGCCATGACGCCGATGTACGTGCAGCTGGCCAACGTGCTGCGCGACCGCATCCACGCGGGTGAAATCCCGGTAGGCCGGCGCCTGCCCTCCCAAGCTGAGCTGGAGGCGGAAACGGGCGGCATCGTCTCCCGGCGCACGATCAAGAGCGCGCTCGAGGTACTCGCCGATGAGGGCCTGGTGCAGGGCGTGCAGGGGAAGGGCGTGTTCGTCATCGCGCTCCCCGCGGGCGGCCAGTCGTAGGGGCTGGTGGGCGAGGGTCCGCCCCACGCGGGCGCGGGCACGACTGAGGGGCGCGACCGCGTAGGCCACGCCCCTCGCCCCCTGCCGCACTCACGCCCGGCGGGTGATCCCCACCCCCAGCCGCTCACCCAGCTTCACCAGCTGCTCCGGGTCCCCCGGGCACACGGCCGCGTGCCGCACCTCCCACACCCCGGACACCGTCACCCCAGCCTTCACCCGACAGTGCGGGCAGCGGGCCGTCGTGGCGGCCCTACGGTGCGCCGTGAGCGCCTGCCGCAACTCCACCGGAGCATCGTCCGGGATGACCGGTACGACGACCGTGGCGGGCCCGCACTGCCACACCTCGTGCTCACCGTCCGGTGTTGTGCGCAGCAGCTGCGGCACGGCGGCCTGTACGAGGGCGACGATCTGCGCCGAGTCGGCACGGTGCTTCCGCGGCTTCGTCTTCCGGCTCACGCCCTACCTCCCCAGCACGAATTGCACGTCGCCGCCGCTGACGCCGACACGCTGGCGGATGAGCTTGATGATCGCGTCGCCGAGTTCGCTGCCGCCGTCGAGCCGGACGACTCGGGGCGCCTGCGCCCCGCGGCCGCCCTGCCCGCCGCCGACGGCCCCCATGCTCGCCGACATGGTCGCCGACGGTGTAGGCGTGTCCACCAGGCCCGACATCGTCCGGTCGACGACGCCGGCGTTGTCCGTGATGCCCTTCGCGATACCCGCGGGGATCCACCGGCCGATGTCCTTCGCCATGACCTTCGACGGCGAACTGATGCCGAGGGCCTTCGCGATCGGGCCCGGCACCAGATCCTTCGCCCAGCCGATCAGCGTGGAACGCAGCCAGGAACCCATGGACTTGATCCCATTCCACAAGCCGCGGACCACGTCGACGCCCTTGCTGTACAGCAGCGAGCCCAGGTTGCCGATCGCTCCGGTGATCCGGCCTGGGATGCCCCGCACCCAGCTGATGAAACCGACGACCTTCTGCGCCGTCGCCGTACTGAACCGCTGCCAGTGCCGGGCCGCCGTCGAGGCCAGCATCGACCCGAGCGCGGCCAGCGCACCGACCGTCTTACCGGGCAGCTCCTTCACCGAGGAGACCAGGCTGTTCCAGGTGCGGGAGATCGGCCCGGACACGTACTTCGACCACAGGCCGCCGAACCAGTCGCTGATCGCCTCGCCCCACTCGGGCAGCTTCACCTGCGCGGCCTGGATCAGCTTCGCGACGAACCCGCCGATGATCAGGCCCACGGTCGCGGCGACACCGGCGATCAGCAGCTCCGGCAGGAACGCCAGCGCCAGCAGGAACGCAGCAGCGAACGCCGCGACCTTGAAGAACGCCGTCGGGTTGGCCATGGCCCACTCGGCGGCCCGCGACCCGGCCATCGCCAGCCCTTCGGCGATCTTCGGTCCGATCGTCGCGATCTTCGAGGCGATCGCGTCACCGAGCATCGGCACAAAGGCGGACAGCTTCGCCGCGAGCGACGCGCCGTCCATACCCGCGGTGGCCGTGTCCCAGATCCCGCCGAGCTTCTTCCCGAACGAGGCCAGGCCCGGGATCACGGTGCCGCCGAGGAAGTCGACGACGCCCTGTTGCAGGCCGCGCTGGAACTGCTTGACGCGGGTGCCGGCGTTGTCCCGCAGCGCATTGCCCGCCTCATCGAGGGTGCCCTTGAAGTCACCCAGCCGCTCGTTCGCCTGCGACGGATCGATGGACAGCAGCGCCTTCGACAGGTCCTCAGACTGCGTGCCCAGCAGCTCCTGAGACAGCCGGTAGCGCTCGCTCGGGTCCTTGACCGCACGGAGCCGATCCGTGATCAGGTCGAGCATCGCCGCAGCCTCCGGACCGCCCTTGCCGAACGCGGCAGCAGCCTCGTTCGCGTCGATCTTCAGCTTCTGCAAGCCCTCGGCGCCGGACAGGTCCTGAACACGAATGTTCAGCTCCTTCAGCGCGTCCGCGACCTTGTCGCTGTCCTTCGACGCGCCGTCGAATCCCTGCTGCATGATGCCGAGAGCCTGCGACCCCGTGAGCCCAAGATCCCGGAACTGTGTCGGGTACTCGTTCAGGGTCTCCAGCATGTCGTCGGCACGCTTGTCGTTGATCTGGAACGCCTTGCCGATCAGGTCCAGGCCCTCGTTGGCGTCCCTGACCATGCCGGTGCGGATCATCTGTCCGACGGCGGTCGTGGCGTCGCCGAGGTCTACCTCGAAGGTCTTCGACAGGTCGGTGACCTTCCGGCTGATGCTCTCGATCTGCGCGTTCGTGGCGTCCGGCGGGATGAGTCCGGACTGCATCGCGTGCCGGATGGCCTGCGTGCCCTCCTCGAAGGTGTCGGTGACCGCCGAGGTGTACAGGCGTCCGGCGATCTCGCCGTACCGCTTGGCCTCGGCGGGGGTGGCGCCGAGCTGCGCCCGGAGCTTGCCGACGGCCTGGCCCTGGTCCATGGCCTCGCCGAACGCCTGCATCAGCAGAGCCCCGGCAGCGGCACCGACCCCGGCCGCGGCGAGCTTCAGGCCGCCTTTGAGCTTGTCTCCGATGGTCTGGCTGGCCTGCTCTGCGCCTTCCCCGCCGGAGTCGGCGAGGCCGTCCCCGAGGGCGTCTCCGGCGTCGTCTCCGGCCTGGCGGGCGGCGGTGGTGAACCGGCCGCGCAGGTCCCGCAGTCGGCCGTCAGCGCCTGCGACGATGCCGTCGCCGAGCTGCTGCCCGGCCTGCTGCCCGGCCCGATCGGCGTCGTCGGCCATCGTCTGTCCGGAGGCCCGCAGCAGGCCCTCGGCACGGTTCAGACCCGACGTCATGCCCCGCGGGTCGGCGGTGATGGTGGCGACCAGCTCACCGACGTTCAACGTCATGCCGGCCGCCCTACCGTCCGCCCGCAGCCCGCGGCGGGTGCAGCATCCCCGAGTTGCCGAGCGCACGGGTCACCGACTCCCCACCGGGGATGTCGAACGTGGTCTTGCCGAAGTCGCTGCCAGCCCGCTGGAGCAGGTAGCGCACCAGCGGACCGACGAGGCTGTCGGCCGTCTGGTGCTGCTGCCCGTCGATGACGACGTACGGGGCCCGGCCGTGCGTGGCGTCGGACACCTGGAGGCGCTCGCAGTCGCCGTGCGGCCGCAGCCGCTGGTGGGCCTGCCGGATCGCGGTGTTGCGGTCCAGGCAGGCGGTGATCAGGTCCCGTACCGCGGCGTCGGCGGCGGCGTACTTGGCGGTGATCTCGGTGAAGGAGTGCGCGTCGAGGTCGGCGGCGGCGTCACCGATGGCCTGCTGCCTCTTGGCTGCGGCCTGCTCGGTGCGCAGCTGCTCGGCGCGCTTGCGGGCGCCCTCGAGCTGGAGGCCGGCGACGTGCCGTTGGGTGCGGGCGCGTTCGATGTCGGCGGGGTCGATGACCTCACCGGCGATCACGCGGGTTTCGAGGTCGGCGAGTGCCGTGTCCGCGTCGGTGACGGCCTGGACGGCGGTCTGCTCGATCTCGTCGGGGGTCTGCTGCTCGCTCATGCTGCGTCGCCTCCGATCGGGTGGAGGCGGGAGGCGCGGCGGACGGTGAGTGCGGCTTCCACCTTCTCCGAGTCGGCGCGGTTCTTCGCGCGCCGCTCCTGCCGCTTGAGGTCGTCGGCGTGCCGGCGCATGTCCGCGGCCTGCTGCCTGATGTCGAACGCGTCGTCCTGGTCGGCGGCGTCGGCCTGCTGCTTGAGTTCGGCGGCCTTGGCGTACGCCTCAGCGCTCGTCTGCGGCTCGTTCTGCCGATGCTGGTCCTGGCTTCCCACCCGTGTTCTCCTCGCGCCCGTAGCGGTAGCTGTCCAGGGCGGAGGAGTCGATGAGCCAACCGCCCGCGGTACGCCGGGCGGGGAGACGGCCAGCGAGGCAGAGGCGGCGGATGTAGCTCGGGTGGCACCCGATCAGGTCCGCGGCCTCTGCCACGCTGAACACGTTCCTCACTCCGGACTCGTCCACGGTGACGGGTGCGGCGGGTGGGGTAGCGGGTTCGCTACTGCGGCGGCCCTGGGCTGCGTTGTGCAGCTCCCGCAGGAGTCGGTCGGTCAGGGCGGTGGGCTTGCCCCCGGTGCGCAGGGAGAGGGCGATCAGGCCCAGGGTCAGGACCTGTTCGAGTTGCCCGGCTGCTGAGCGGGGGACGGCGAGGAGGAGCGTCTCCTCGTCGGTGTCAGCCATCGGTCGGCCCTTCCCGTCGGGCGAGCCGCTCCAGCAGCTCCCGGCGGACGACGGCGGCGACGTCGGCCCGCGCCGTCGCTTCGTCCAGCCCGGCGCGGCCGGCCATGGCGCCGACGGTGAACGCGCCGATGCCGCAGACCACGGTGACCAGGTCGGGCCAGGGCAGGGTTTCGAGGAGTTCGGACACGTCGTCGTGGCGGTCCTCGGCGGCGGCGGCGAGGACGGCCCAGCAGCGGTCGGTGAGTTCGTCGGGGGACAGCAGTTCCTCGGTCACTCCCTCACCCCCGCGACGACGCGGCGGGCGGCACCAATGGCGGTCTGCGTGATCAGGTCCGCGCCTTCCCCGGGGTCGGCGGTGGCGAGCCGCTCGATGACGGGCCCGGTGGGCCGGTCTTCGCCGTCGCCGTACAGCCACTTGAGGGCCTGGCTCATGGCCGTGAGGACGTCCTGACTGGGCAGGGTGAAGGTTCGGCCGGCCTCGGTGTGGAACGTGATGTCGTGGACGGTGAGCACGGTCTCGGCGCGGTCCAGGCGGGCGGCCAGACGACCGAGGGCGCGGCTCACTGACGCTCTCCAAGGCGGGCCTCGATCTCGGCCATGCGCTCCTCGAACTCCACGCTGGCACGCAGCGGCAGGAGGGTGTCGAAGATGACGCGGGCGGCCTGGATCTGGTTACGGGTGTCCGGGTCGTCCAGGGCCCGGAAGAGGGTTTCCGCGGCTCGGATCGCGCCGGTGGCGAGCATGCCGGCCGCGTTCTGGAGGAGCTGCTTGCGGGTGTCGCGGACCTCGGCGCCGAAGTCGGGGTCGTGGACCCAGCGTTGCACGGTGCGGGTGGTGACCCCGGCGGCCTCGGCGGCCTGGGCGGTGGTGAGGCCCTGTGCGAGGGCGGTGACGGCTGCGGGGCGTCCGTTCATCGGGGTGCCTTTCGGGGGGTGTGGTTACGCGCGCGTGTGAGAGCGACAGGGTGCGCCGCGGTGCGACGCGGGGTCAGTCGTTGGCGGGGTCGTGGTTGGGCCGGTAGACGGCCTCCCAATTGCTGCTCCTGAACGACCGGTTGGGGACGAGGCTGGGGGGCAGTCCGGGACCGTTCGCGATGTAGGGCAGCAGGATGTGGCCGAGCGTGCCGTCCGGGTCGGTGGAGGTGCTGGGCATCCAGCCGACGATCGGTTCGAGGGCGGGGTCGTCGTCGGTCTTGAGGTACCAGCCGGGTGCGGCGGGGATGAGGTCGGTCATGTGGACTTCCGTTTCTGGTGGGGGGTCACGCTCCCCTCCTTCTAAGAGGAGGGGGGAGCGTGAGACCCCTGGTGCGTGTGGGTGCGTGTGGTGGTGCGTGAGGCTGTGATCTGCGGTTTTCGGTTTGGCGTGAGGGTGCGTGAGGGGTGCGTGACCCCCTCGCCCGGTGAGGGGTGCGTGAGGGGGTCCGTGAGGGTCATGACGCCTGCTGTGACGGGACGTACGCCCGCCCGGGAAACCAACGGGTTGGATCTCCGGGGGCCGCGGCGTCGACCTTTGTCAGCAGGCCCTGGTCGACGAGCTTGGTGAGCTTGCGACGTGCCTTTTCCCGGTCCGAGGAGCTGGGCTTCTTGGTCTCGAAGAGGGCTGCGGCGGCATCTACGGCGGTGAGGCCGTGGACACCCTTGATACGGGCCATGTCGAGGAGGTCGACGGTGTGCCGGACGGTCGTGAGGCCGCTGGCGTGGTCGTGCAGGAGCTGGAAGGGCCCGACCTCGTTCATGGGCTGCTTGAGGTGGCGGAAGGACACGATGGGGTCGCCTGCCTCGCCCCACAGCATGACCACGGATCCTGATCCGGCGGTGATCCATACCGATCCGTAGACGTCCTCGAGCTTGTTGGGCTCGCCGCCGTTCGTGCCGGCCTTCTTGGTGTGGTGGTTCTCCAGCACCTGGACGCCCTCGGCGAGGGCCTTCTGTCGGGCCCGGTTGTATCCGGCGCCGACCTCGTCGTTGGAGATGCCGATCGCGCCGTCCTTGATGGAGTCGATCAGGACCGTGTCTGCCTTCGCGCGCTCGCACATCGCGGCGAGGACTTCCGGCCGCTTGGCGAGGTCGTACGGCGGCGGGCCCTCCCAGACGACCAGGTGCTCGTTCAGGAAGGCCTCGTCGTCGTTGCCGTAGATCCGGCGCCCGGCTCGGCGAGCCTGCGCGGGCCGGTCCATCATGAGCATCAGGACGCGCTTGCTGCCCTGCTGCACGGGGAGGCCCAAGACGGTGTCCTGGAGCCCGAGGCGGGCCCGGATGATCTGGTGGGCGATCGTGGTCTTCCCGACGCCCTGGGGCCCCGCGAGGATCAGCGATTCGCCCTCTGCCCACAGCACGTCGCCGCCCTCTCCCCAGACCGCGGGGGGCGTCTCCTGCGCCTGGAGGAAGAACGTGCCGCCCGGGGTGAACGACTTCGGGAGGAGGTCCTCCTCCGGGGCGTTCTCGGCGGCGGTGTGGGCGTCGGACTCGGCCTTGACGTTCTCGGCCCACTCGGGGTTCTGGTTCACGCCGTCACCTCCGGGTCCTGCGGGTGCGGGACCGGGGCCCAGACGTTGAGGAAGTCGGCGTCCTTGTGGCCGGCGGCGAAGTGGTCGGCGGCGTCCTTGCCGGTGCGGGCCTGGACGACGTACACCGAGCGGGCCAGGCCGCGGAGGCTGTCGACGACGGCGATCGCGTGCTCCCGGCCCTTGTCGTCCCGGTCGGCAACGATGGTCACGTCCGCGCCTTCGAAGTACGCGGAGTGCTCACCAGTCCATTTCCCGGCGCCGCCCGCGTTGCAGGTGGCTTCGAGGCCGTGGTCGACGAGGGCGTGGACGTCCTTCTCGCCCTCGGCGATCCAGATCACGCGGTCGTTCTCCTTTGCGGCCAGCAGCTCGGGCAGCCTGTAGGGGACCAGGGGCACGAGGCGCTTGCCGTCAGGGCCGTTGAGGGACCAGCGGCGCCCCGACCGGGTGGTGGTGTCCGGGCGCCACTGCGCGAAGTCCTTGTGGTCGCAGCGGGTGACGCCGTGGACGACGGCACCGTTGGCGTCGCGGTACACGTACTGAGCGACCCGCTTGTGGCCGTGCCGGGTGCAGGGCAGCCAGACGTCGTCTGCGGGCCGCTCGCGCTCGGGCAGGGGTTCGTCGTACAGGTCGGACTCGGTCCAGCCGAGCGCGGCGAGGAACTCGCTGTTCCCGTCGCACTTGTGGCAGTGGATGACGAGGGAGCCGTTGTTCCCGGGCCGGAAGGCCACGGTGTCCGGGGCGTCGCCGTCGTGGCAGATACCGCGGGTGCGCATGGCCCCGCCCCGGTACAGGGTCGGCTCGCCCTTGTCCCTGAGGAGGTCGGCGAGCCGGTTGAAGGCGTTCACTTACGGGTCTCCCGCTTGCTCTTGGCGACCTCATCCGCGGTGCGGGTGACGTCGGCGACCCAGCGGCGCGCGCAGGCGAGGACGGCGCGGAGGCTGGGCTGTTCCTGGAGGCTTGCTCGGATCGACTGCATGACGAGGACGCGGCGGGCCCGCTCGCGCATCAGGGCGGCGTAGGTGGGGCCGATCTCGTCGGTGCTGGGGGTCGGCCACTGGCCGGGAACGCGGGGGCGCCCCGGCGCCGTGGTGGCGTCGGGGCTCCCCTGCGTTGTGCGGGCGGTCATCAGGCGCGGTCTCCGTCGGCGAAGACGCGGGCGCCGAACTCGAGCGTGGCGTCGAGCATCCGGCGGATCTCGTCGACCTTCGCGACCAGCTCGGCCATGTTGTTGGCCTCCCAGTTCCGCAGGTAGACCACGGGCGCGGGGTTGGAGCCGGAGCAGGCGGCGAACCCGGCCTCGATGAGGCGGTCGTCTCCGTCCTTGACCTCCAGGCCGGGCACGCTGTGGGCGAAGTGGTCGAAGTGGCCCGGGGTGGTGTCCTCGCAGTCCCGGAAGTGGCAGGCGCCGGCCTGCGGCTCGTCCTGCTCGGCGCGGGCGGCGGTGGCCTCGGCGGCCCGGACGACGAAGGGCAGGTGCCCGTTCGTGACGCGGTCGAGGGGCGCGATGTGGGTGCTGTGTGCCATCATCGGTACATCCGTTTCTGTTGGAGCCCCGGTCGCTGGCGAGCGAATGAGCCGGGGCTTCGGCGTGTGTGGAGCGGTGGGAGGTCGTCTGATCCGCGCTGGAACGCGGTCAGGCGGCCTCCATCTGCTTCTGCTGCTTCTGGGCGGCGACGTAGGCGTCGATGTCGTCCCAGTCCCAGCGGAGGTACTTGCCGACGCGGAACGCGAGCCGGCCGACTCCGACCTGCCGGTACACCTGGTCCTTGACCGTGTTCGGCGAGAGGTCGAAGTACTCGGCGACCTGCGCCCTTGTGGCGAGCGGACGACGGTTCACGAGCACTCCTTGTGTTCTGAACGCACACTCTACGGGTTGAAGACACCCGTTGTGCTGGGTACGACTGTAGACGGACATTGCCGATCGTGTCCACAGCTGGTAGAAAGTGCTTATGGAACACACGGAGAAGGGGGCGGTCGGCCCGATCGACACGATCAGGGCGCGGACCAAACAACTACGCGGCCACCGCGGGTGGACTGCCGCCGAGCTCGGGGCGCGCCTGAAGCCGTACGGGTTGCGCTGGGATCGCTCGATCGTCGCCAACTTCGAGGCAGGCCGGCGGCGAACCGTCAGCGTGAACGAACTGCTGGCCCTGGCGCTCGTCTTCGACGTGGCGCCCGTCAACCTCCTGGTCCCGGTAAACGACGCGCCCTATCAGGTGGCCGCCAATCGGGTCGAGGACGCTGACACCGTCCGGGCTTGGGTGCGTGGCCAGAAGCCGTTGCCCGGGGTCGACGAACGGACGTTCTTCGGTGAGGTATCGATCGCCGACATGCGCGTCAGTCGCCAGAACGGTCGGGGCGTCACAGGAGCAGTGATCGGCGGCATCGAGCACGTCCGGGGCGAGGGGGACGACCATGGCCAGCATCGCGAAGCGCCCGAACGGTAAGTGGCGCGCCCGCTACCGGGACGACGCGGGCAAGGAGCACTCCCGCCACTTCGAGCGGAAGATCGACGCACAGCGCTGGCTCGACGAGGTCAGCGCCTCACAGCTCACCGGCCAGTACGTCGACCCGCGCGCCGGCCGCGTCACCTTCCGCACGTACGGCGAGCAGTGGCGGCAGGCCAAGCCGCACCGGCCGACGACCGCGGCCGGCGTGGAGAAGGCCCTGCGCGTCCACGCCTACCCGGCGATCGGCGACCGGCCCCTCGCCCGGATCCGCCGCAGCGACGTGCAGGCCCTCGTGACCGGCCTCAGCAAGCCGCGCGAGGGCTTCAAGCCGCTGAGCCCTTCCACGATCCGCACCGTCTACAACAGCATCCGCGCGGTCTTCGCGGCGGCCGTGGAGGACCGGCTCATCGCCACCTCACCGTGCGCTGGCGTCGGCCTGCCCGAGGTGCCCCGGCGCCGGGTGCAGCCGCTCACGGTCGACCAGGTGCGCGCCCTAGCCGACGAGATGCCCGACCGGTACCGGGCCCTGATCCTCACGGGCGCCGGTACGGGCCTGCGGCCGGGGGAGCTGCTCGGCCTGGAGGTGCGGCACGTCGACTTCTTCAAGCGGCAGCTGCGCGTCGAGCAGCAGGTGCAGCAGACCAAGGGCGGCGAGGTGCGAGTGTGTCCGCCGAAGACCAAGGAGTCGTACCGCGTTGTCCCGCTGCCCGACACCGTGGTGCACGCCCTGGTCGCGCACCTCCAGGCGTTCCCCGCCGAGCCGGACGACTTCCTCTTCCGCGGCCCGGACGACGGCCCGGTCGTCTACACGCGGTTCATGGACGGAGCCTTCCGGCCGGCGCGGAAGCGGCTGGAGCTCGCGGCGACGGGACTGCACGCGCTGCGGCACACGTACGCCTCGCTGCTGATCGCGGCGGGCGAGTCGGTGAAGGTGGTGTCGGAGCGGCTGGGGCACGCGAACGCGGCGATGACGTTGAACGTGTACAGCCACCTGTTCCCGGACTCCGAGGACCGGACCCGGAAGGCCATCGACGGGGCGTTCGCGGAGGGGGGTGACGGGGCTCGTGCGGACTCTGAGCGGACAGCAGAAACCCGCTGAGCGCGTCGTCGCTGCTCAGCGGGTGTGCGAGAGGCCGGATCAGGTCTTCGTACGGAACTTGTGGATGGCGACCGGCGCCATCACCGCCGTGATCGCCACCGACCAGCCGAGCGTGATCCACAGGTCGTGGGCGACGGGGCCGCCCACCATCAGCCCGCGCGCGGCGTCGGCGAGCGTGGACAGCGGGTTGTAGTCGGTGAAGGACTGCAACCAGCCCGGCATCGACTGCGTCGGCGCGAAGATCGACGAGCCGAACTGGAGCGGGAACAGCACCATGAAGCCCATCGCCTGCACGGACTGCGCGTTCTTCAGGACGACGCCCAGGGTGAGGAACACCCACATGATCGACGATGCGAACACGGCGGACAAACCCACGGCCGCGAACAGCCCGGCCCAGTGGTCGATGTCGAAGCCGACCAGGACGGCGACGATCATCAGCACCGTGGTGGCGAAGAGCATCCGCGCCATCTCGACCGCGATCTTCGCGAAGAGCACGGAGCCCCGCCCGATCGGCAGCGACCGGAAGCGGTCCATCACACCGGAGTTGAAGTCCTGGCTGAACCCGGTGCCGACGCCCTGGGAGAGCGTCATGCTCATCATCGCGATCATGCCGGGGATCACGTACTGCACATAGCCGTCCTGTCCGCCGCCCAGGGCCTGGCCGATCGACCCGCCGAAGACGTACACGAACAGCAGGGTGAAGACGATCGGCATGAGCAGCGCGTCGAACATCGACTCCGGGTCCTGCCGGATCCACAGCAGGTTGCGGCGGACCAGGGCGCCGGTGTGCCGGACATGCGCGCGCAGCGAGATCCGCGCGTCGGGCGTGAGAGCGGTGGCGGGGGCGGTGGTGGTGGCGGCGCTCATACGGCGACCTCCTCGCGGGCGTCGTCGGTGGCGGGAGCGGGGTCCTGCGGGGCACTGGCACGGTGGCCGGTGAGGGACAGGAAGACCTCGTCCAGGCTGGGCAGTTCGGTGGTGACGGCGGAGACGGTGATGCCGCGCGCGGTGACCGCGCCCACGACGGCCGTCAGCTGCTCGTCGCTGAGGATCGGCACCAGGACGGCACCGCGCTCGGTGTCCACCGTGGTGCTGGCGAGCCCGGTGATGCCGAGTTCGTCCAGGTAGGCGGCGAGCGGGCGCAGCTGGAGCGGGTCGGCCGGGCGGACCCGCAGGGTGCGGCCGCCGACCTTGGCCTTCAGCTCCTCGATGCCGCCGTTCGCGATGACCTTGCCGCGGTCCACGACGGTCAGCTCGGAGGCGAGCTGCTCGGCCTCCTCCATGTACTGGGTGGTGAGCAGCACGGTGACGCCGTCGCCGACCATGCGCTTGACCTCGTCCCACACCTCGTTGCGGGTGCGCGGGTCCAGACCGGTGGTGGGCTCGTCCAGGAACAGCACGGCCGGGTGCCCGATCATGGAGGCGGCCAGGTCCAGCCGGCGCCGCATGCCGCCGGAGTAGGTGGACGCGGGCCGCTTGGCCGCCTCGGTGAGCGAGAACCGCTCCAGCAGCTCGTCGGCGCGGGTGCGCGCGTCCCGGCGGGACAGGTCGAGCAGCCGGCCGATCATGTAGAGGTTCTCCCAGCCGGGGAGCTTCTCGTCCACGGAGGCGTACTGCCCGGTCAGCCCGATGACGCGGCGCAGCTGCCGGGGCTGCCGTACGACGTCGTAGCCGGCGACGTGCGCCCGGCCGGAGTCGGGGGTGATGAGGGTGGACAGGATGCGTACGAGGGTGGTCTTGCCGGCGCCGTTCGGCCCGAGCACGCCCATCACGGTGCCCTCGCGGACGTCCAGGTCGACGCCGTCCAGCGCCTTGGTCTCGCCGTAGTGCTTGGCCAGCCCCCGAACGGTGACCGCGCTGCCCGCGGCCGGAGGGGTGTCGTCGATTCGCTTCATGCACCGGACGATGGCAGGGCGCACCGACAAAGCACCGACATCCCACCGACAGGCGCCGCACGCCACCGACATCCCGCCGACAGCCGCCCGGGAACCACTCGGCCCCGCCGACGGGGGATGATCGGCGGGGCCGGTGTCGTACCGCGATGGTCTGTCAGTGGACGGAGTGCTCGTCCTCGGGGAAGGTGCCGCCGACGACGTCCTCGGCGTACGCCTTCGCCGCGTCGCCCATGACCTTGCGCAGGTCGGCGTACTGCTTGACGAACTTCGGCATCCGGCCGCCGGTCAGCCCGAGCATGTCGGTCCACACCAGCACCTGGGCGTCCGTGTCCGGGCCCGCGCCGATCCCGACCGTCGGGATGTGCAGCGTCCGGGTCACCTCGGCGGCCAGCTCGGCCGGCACCAGCTCCAGGACGACCGCGAAGGCGCCCGCGTCCTGCACCGCCTTGGCGTCCCGCAGCAGCTGCTGGGCCGCCTCCTCGCCGCGGCCCTGGACCCGGTAGCCCATGGAGTTGACGGACTGCGGGGTGAGGCCGATGTGCGCCATCACGGGGATGCCGGACTCGACGAGCAGCCGGATCTGCTCGTGCGAGCGCTCGCCGCCCTCCAGCTTGACCGCCCCGACCCCGGCCTCCTTGACCAGCCGGGTCGCCGAGCGCAGCGCCTGCACCGGGCCCTCCTGGTAGGAGCCGAAGGGCAGGTCGCCCACGATCAGGGCGCGGCTCGTGCCCCGGACGACCGCGGCCGAGAGCATCGTCATCTCGTCCAGCGTGACGGGCACGGTGGTCTCGTAGCCGAGGTGGCAGTTGCCGGCGGAGTCGCCGACGAGCATCACGGGGATGCCGGACTCGTCGAAGACGGAGGCGGTCATCGCGTCGTACGCGGTGAGCATGGGCCACTTCTCGCCGCGCTCCTTGGCGGCGGTGATGTCCCGGACGGTGATACGGCGGTTGATCTTGCCCCCGTACAGCGCCCTGTTCCCCTCGGCGGGCTTGCGCTGCGGCGTCTGGGCAGCCGAAAGCTGCGTCATGGCAACGGCTCCTTCATGTCATCTCGAGGCGCCCTGACGGCGTCCCCGGATCCCTTCCATGGTGGCACTTGTGGCGGGCCGACGGCTAGTGGGGCCGCCGTCACGCGTCATGGGGTGAAATGTGCCCGTTCTGTCACAGAGCGGTCCGTCCCGGACCCCGGGCGGAACTCCCCGGGGAAGCCCGCACGTCCTCGTGCCCGTACGGCCGTCCAGGGGCGGCAGGATCGGAACCGATCATCCCCTATGGTGCTGAGTCACAGGGGGCGACGGTGTGCACGGCAGGCAGTGAGGCAACGGTATGGCGCAGCAGGCGTACATGACGGAGACGGACAGCGGCGGCTCGGAGCCCGAGCGCCGGCAGAACCGGATTCGGCGCCTGCTCGGCCGGGCGGTCAGCGGCTGGCGCGGCGACCGGCGGATCTGGCGCCGGGGCCTGGTCACCGCCGCCGTCGCGGTCCTCCTGTCCGGCGTCATGGCGGCCCACTCGCACATCCCGAACGCCATCGGCAACCTCGGCAGCCTCACGGAGACCTTCCTGCCGTGGTTCGGTCTGCTGATCCCCGTCCTGCTGGCGATCGCCCTGGTCCGCAAGTCGGCGACGGCGCTGATCGCGCTGGTGCTGCCGGTGAGCGTGTGGCTCAACCTCTTCGGCGGCCTGCTCTTCGACAAGACCGGCTCCGGCGGCGACCTCACGGTGGCCACGCACAA
Organism: Streptomyces coelicoflavus; assembly: GCF_003112555.1. GTDB lineage: Bacteria > Actinomycetota > Actinomycetes > Streptomycetales > Streptomycetaceae > Streptomyces > Streptomyces coelicoflavus. Next base: position 872,317 of record NZ_BEWB01000002.1, read on the forward strand.
CGTCAACGCCGACAACGCCGACCCGGCGGGCACCGCCCGCGCGGTGGCCGCCGCCGGTGCGGACGTGATGGCCCTGGAGGAACTGAAGGCGTCCGCCGTACCGACGTACGAGAAGGCGCTGGAGGCGAAGTACCCGCACCACGCGGTGGTCGGCACCGTCGGGCTGTGGAGCAAGTACCCGATCAGCGGCGTGAAGCCGGTCGACATCGAGCTGGGCTGGAAGCGCGCGATGCGCGCCACCGTCGCCACCCCGTCCGGGCCGATCGCCGTCTACGTCGCCCACCTGCCCTCCGTACGGGTGAAGCTGGAGGCCGGTTTCACGGCGCGGCAGCGGGACAAGAGCGCCGACGCCCTCGGCGAGGCCATCGCCGACGAGAAGCTGCCCCGCAAGATCCTGCTCGGCGACCTCAACGGCACCATGAACGACCGCTCGCTCACCGCGATCACCTCGCAGCTGCGCTCCCCGCAGGGCGCGGTGGGCAACGGCTTCGGCTTCAGCTGGCCGGCGTCCTTCCCGATGGCCCGCATCGACCAGATCCTGGTCACCGGCGTGGAACCCATGACGAGCTGGACCCTCCCGGCGACCGGCAGCGACCACCTCCCGATCGCCGCGCGTGTGAAGGTCGACACAACGGCTTCCTAGAATTCGTCTGCGGAATACCCGCCCTGAGAGTCTTTGTTCCGTACGGGAACATACAGTCGTCCCCGCCCGGCCCTCCCGGCCTCCCGTACGCAACCCCGCTCTCGAAAGGCGAGACCCCCTCATGCCCCTGGCCCTGCTCGCCCTCGCCGTGGGCGCCTTCGGCATCGGTACCACCGAGTTCGTGATGATGGGCCTGCTGCCCGACGTCGCGGACGACCTGGGCATCTCCATCCCCACCGCCGGCCACCTGGTCTCCGCCTACGCGCTGGGCGTCGTCATCGGCGCCCCGCTGCTCGCGGCGGCCACGACCCGGATGTCCCGCCGCGCCGTCCTGATCGCCCTGATGGCGCTGTTCGTGGTGGGCAACGCCCTGTCGGCCGTCGCCCCCGGCGAGATCTCCCTCCTGGCCGCCCGCTTCGTCAGCGGCCTGCCGCACGGCGCCTTCTTCGGCGTCGGCGCGGTCGTCGCCACCGGCATGGTCGCGCCGGAACGCAAGGCCCGCTCCGTCTCCCTGATGTTCCTGGGCCTCACCGTCGCCAACATCGTCGGCGTCCCGGCCGCCACCGCCATGGGCCAGCAGCTCGGCTGGCGGGCCACCTTCCTCGGCGTGAGCGCGATCGGGGTGGCGGCGATAGCGGCGCTGGCCGTGCTGATCCCGCGCGACAGCGCCCCCGCCCCCACGACCGGCCTGCGCGGCGAACTGGCCGCCCTGCGCTCCCTGCCCGTCTGGCTGGCGCTGGGCACGACGGTCGCCGGCTTCGGTGCGCTCTTCGCCGCGTACAGCTACATCACGCCGATGCTGACCGACGCCGCCGGCTTCGCCGAGACCAGCGTGACGCTGCTCCTTGCCCTGTTCGGCGTCGGCGCCACCGCGGGCAACCTGCTGGGCGGCCGCCTGGCCGACCACTCCCTGCGCGGCACGTTGTTCGGCGGCCTCGCCTCCCTGGTCGTGGTCCTCGCCCTGTTCCCCCTCCTGATGCGCACGCCGGTCACGGCCGCGGTGTCGGTGGCCCTGCTCGGCATGGCCGCCTTCGTCACCGGGTCCCCGCTCCAGCTGATGGTGATGGAGAAGGCCGCGGCCGCCCCTTCCCTCGCCTCCTCCGCCAACCAGGCCGCCTTCAACCTCGCCAACGCCGGCGGCGCCTGGATCGGCGGCCTCGCCCTGGCCGCCGGGTTCGGCGTCACGTCCCCGGCGACGGCGGGCGCGGCGCTGGCCGTCCTCGGCCTCGCGGTCGCGGGTACGGCGTGGGCGGTGGACCGGCGCCACGCCGCCACCGCCCCGGTTCCCGGCCGCGAGCGCGTGGTCGCGGGGCACGTGCCGGAGCCGGTGGAGGCGGTACGGCGGTGACGGGCACCCGCCCGGCGCGCGTCGGCGGAAAGTTCAGTGCGGCGCGGCCCGCCCCCGCAGCATGATGGGGGCCATGATCGTCCACACCACCACCCCCGCCCGCCTCGGTGAGACGCGGCTGCCGGACGGACGCCTGCTCGGCTGGGCCGAGTGGGGCCCGCAGGAAGGCACGCCGGTTCTGCTGTGCCCCGGCGCGGCCACCAGCCGAAGCCTCGGCTTCGGCCCCGGCGCCGTGGCCACCCTCGGCGTCCGCCTCGTCTCCGTCGACCGGCCCGGCCTGGGCGCGTCCACGCCCGCCCCCGGCCGGACCTTCGCCGACTTCGCCGCCGACGTGCGGGAGTTGTGCGCACGGCGCGGCTTCGACCGCCCCGCCGTGGTCGGCAACTCGCAGGGCGCTCCGTTCGCCCTCGCCTGCGCGGAGGCGGGCCTCGCCTCCGCGCTGGCCCTGGTGTCGGCCGCCGACGAGGTGGCGGCCCCCGAGTTCGCCGCCGTACTGCCCGCCAAACTGCGGGCGTTGACCGAACGCGCGGTGCACGACCCTTCGGGCGCCGAGGAGTTCTTCGCCGGCTTCGACGCCGAGAGCATGTGGGACATGGTCATGGACGGCAGCCCGGACTGCGATCTCGCCGTGTACCGGGACCCCGGCTTCTCCGCCGCCTACCGCCGCGCCCTCGACGAGGGATTCGCCCGGGGCGCGGCGGCCGGCTACGCCCGCGACACGGTTCTGGCCGTGGGGCAGTGGCCCTTCGCCCTCGGCTCCCTCGCCCTGCCCGTCGACATCTGGTACGGCGAGCACGACACCGCCCACTCGCCCGACAACGGCGCCCTGCTCGCCTCCCGCATCCCCGGCGCCCGCCGCCGCGTCGTCCCCGGCATCGGCGGGGCCCTGCTGTGGACGCACGCCGAGGAGATCCTGACATCACTGACGCACGGCGCGGCCCGCTGACGCCGACGGGAACGGTGCCGCACGCCCGAGTGACGGAGCGGCCGTATCCCGTCACGCAGCGTCGCCGCTCCGCCTGACGCGACGCCCATCGCGACAGGACGCGTACGGCGGAGGGGCGCGGACGTCGGTGAACGGCGGGGCGGACCCATCGCCGGCCCTTCCCCGAACTCCGGCGGTCATGGACCGACGGCTCGGGCGGCGCGACGCCGCAGCGCGGACGCCACCGGTACCACCGTGCCGAGTACCGCCAGCAAGGCCGAGGCGGCCGTGACCGCGCCGACCGCCGCCCACGGAACGACGACCGGCGCCGTGCCGAAGAGCTGGTGGAGGGCGGCGCCGAGGCCGAGGAGGTTGATCCCGGCGGCGAGCAGCGCCAGGGTCACCCCGACCGCCGTGACCAGCAGCGCCTCGGCGACGAAGAAGTGCAGGACCTGGCGCGGCGTGGCCCCGGCCAGGCCGAGGACGGTCAGGTCGCGGCGCCGGTCCGCGGTCGCCATCAGCAGGGTGTTCAGGATCGCCACGAAGCAGAACAGCACGACGATCACGGCGGTGGACCGCTGCCGGGTCTCGGTGAGCCGGCGCGCCTGCGCGGCCTCGGCGGCGACCAGCCCGTCCCGGGTGGTGAGCTGTGCTCCGCTGCCCGCGAGCGCCGCCCGCACCCGCGCGAGGGCGGCCGGGCGATCCACGCCCGGAGCCAGGGAGAGCGACGCACGGCGGACCAGACCGTCGCGGGCGAACAGCCCCGTCCCGGCGAAGCGTTCCGGCAGGTACGCCACGTCCTCGCCGGGCAGCGCCGCGTAGGTCGCGGCCACGCGCAGGGTGACGTCGCGACCGTCCGCGAGCCTCGTACGCACCCGGTCGCCGACCTCCATCCCCCACCGCTCGGCGACGGCCATGCTCCGCCCGTCCAGGTCGTCCAGCGACCCGTGCACGACCTTCAGGCGGGTCGACCGACGCAGGGCCCCGGCGTCCACCGCGAGCCCGTCGTTCTCCTCCAGCCGCCCGTCCCCGTCCGGGAAGTAGACGGTGGTCAGCACGGGAGCCGCGACCCGCACCCCCGCCACCCGGGCCACCCGCTCGGCCACCCGCGGGCTGAACCCGCGCGTTCCGTCCTGCGGCACGACGGCGTACGGCGCCCCGACCCCCGCCCGGAACCCCGCGTCCCGGGCGGCCCCCAGCGAGTCGGTGGCCGTGAGCAGGGACAGGGCGAGCCCGACCGTCAGCAGCACCGGCGCCGCGGTGGCCGCCGTACGCCGGCGCGAGGTGAGCGCGCTCTGCCGCACGACGAGGGCGGCCGGACCGCGCAACCGCCGCAACGGCCGCGTCAGCATCCGGACGACGGGGCCCACGAGCAGCGGTGCCAGCGCGGCGACCGCGACGACGGGCACCAGCAGCGAGACCACGTACGCGGTGGGGGAGAGGACCGTCCGGGGCGCGGCGAACCCGATCCAGCACGCCGTCCCCGCCCCGCCGGCCAGCCCCACGAGGCCGAGGGCGGCCCGGCCGGGCGGCACCGCCGTGTCCTCGGCCGTATCCTCCCGCAGCGCCTCCACCGGCCGTACGCGCGAGGCCCGGCGCGCGGCGGCCACCGCACCGCACAGGGCCACGAGCAGCCCCGTCAGGACGGCGGCCCCGAGCGGCGCGAGCACTCCCGGGCGCGCGGAGATCTCCACCGCGAACCAGGGCGGTGCGACGTCCATCGCGATGAGCAGGCCGGTCAGCGGCCGGGTGCCCAGCAGCCCCAACGCCCCGCCGAGCGACGACGCGAGGCAGCCCACCAGCAGCGCCTCGGCGCGGACCATACGGCGCACCTGCCGTCCGGTGGCGCCGACGGTCCGCAGGAGGGCGATCTCCCGGCGCCGCTGCACCACCGCGAAGGCGAACGTCGAGGCCACCACGAACACGGCCGTGGTACCGGCGACCGCGGCCATCACCGGCAGCAGGGTGAGGGTGTTGTCCAGGGCCTCCCGGTCGTCGGCGGCGTCCGCGTCGGCGCGGTGCCGGCCGGCCCCGGTGAGCACCTCGGCCGTGTCCGGGACCAGCGCGCGCACCCGTTCCACCGGCCCCAGCGCGACCAGGGCGTCGACGCGGGGCGACAGCCGCTCCGCCTCGGCCGCCGCGAAGAAGACGGCGTCCTCCCAGCCGACCGGCGTCACCGTGCCGACGACGGTGTAGCGCCCCGGCCCGTCGGCGGCCGTCAGCACGGTCACCGACTCCCCGGTGCGCGCTCGGCCGGAGGGGACGACGATCTCGTTCGCCGCGCGCGGCGCCCGCCCGTCCCGCAGCGCGTACCCGCCGAACTCGGCCACCGGCCACGGGTGTCCGACCTGCTTCTTCGTTCCGCCGTCCGCGAACTGCGCGTAGAAGGCGCGGTCGACGACCGTGGTACCCGTCGCGGACACGTCCCGTATCAACCGCGCGGACAGTCCGCGGGCGGCGGCGGGCGACCGTACGCCCAGATCGTGCTGTGCGGAGTCCCAGTGCGGGTCGGCGGGCAGGACGACGGCGGGCGCGCGGGCGAATCGGTGCGGGGGCCGCTGCGCGGGCTCCGCCGCCGACATCAGTACGACACCGAGAGCGGTCAGCTGCGCCACCGCGAGGACGAGCGCGACGACCGTCCCGAGGAAGGACACCCAGCGGACCCGGAGCGTGCCCAGCGCGATCCTCAGCACGGGGCACCCGCCGTCTCCTCCGCCGCGGGCCGGCCCAGCGCCGTCATCCGCTCCGCGACCGCCTCCGCCGTGGGCGAGCGCAGCTCTCCCGCGAGGAGCCCGTCGGCGAGGAAGACCACGCGGTCGGCGAACGCGGCGACCTGCGGATCATGCGTGACCATCACGACGGTCCCCGCCGCCCGCTCACCGGGGGAGTGCACCAGGTCCCGCAGGACACGCAGCAGTTCGCGCCCCGTCGTGAGGTCGAGCGCCCCGGTCGGCTCGTCTGCGAAGAGGACGGCCGGGCGGGTCACCAGCGCCCGGGCGACGGCCACCCGCTGCTGCTGGCCCCCGGAGAGGTGATGCGGACGGCTCCCGGCCCGGTCGCCGAGCCCCACCTGCTCCAGCGCCCGCCGCACCTCCCCGCGCGCAGGGCGCCGCCCGGCGAGCCGCAGGGGCAGCGCGACGTTCTGCTCGGCGGTGAGGGAGGGCAGCAGGTTGTACGCCTGGAAGACGAACCCGGTGGCGGTCCGGCGGAACCGGGTCCGTGCCGTCTCGCTCAGCGCCGCGAGGTCGGTCCCGTCCAGTACGACGCGTCCCGAACTGGGCCCGTCGAGCCCGGCGGCACACTGCAGCAGGGTCGACTTGCCGGACCCCGAGGGCCCCATCACGGCGGTGAAACACCCCCGCTCGAACCCCAGGTCGACCGGCCCGAGCACGGTCACCTCCGTCCGCCCCGATCCGTACCGCTTGGTCAGCGCCTCGAGCCGCACCACGTCGTCGTCGTTCACGTCGCTCGTTCCCCCTCGACCGTGCCTATGTGGACGCCGTCCACATTTTCGACGCGTCGTAGACTAGCCCTCGATGTGTACGCCGTCCACATCGAGGGGGATCGGGAGAGCCGCGGAAGTGAGGAGCGCCGATGGCGACACGGAACACCTACCGGCACGGAAACCTGCGTCACGCGCTCATCGCGGCGGGTGTCGAACTGGCCCGCGAGGGCGGCCCGGACGCGGTGGTCCTGCGCGAGGCGACCCGGCGGGTGGGCGTCGCCCCCAACGCGGCCTACCGCCACTTCGCCGACCGCCGGGCCCTGCTGGCCGCGGTCTCGCAGGCGGGCCTGGCGGAACTGGCCCGCACGATGGAACGCGAGCTGGTGACAGGCTCTCCGGCCCGCGCACGCCTGCGCGCCCTGACCCGCGGCTACCTCGCCTTCGCCCAGTCCGAACCCGGCCTGTTCCGCGCCGCGTTCGCGACGACGGGCATGGCCGACACCGACACGGAGGAGGCGGCCGGTGCCGAGGGCCGGACCGCCTACCGCCTCCTGTCCGAGGCCCTGGACGACCTGGCCGCCTCGGGTGCCCTGCCCCCCGAACACCGCCCGGACGCCGAGTACTTCGTCTGGTCCACCGTCCACGGCATGGCCGTACTTCTCACCGACGGCCCCCTGCGCGGCCTGCGCCCGCCGGAGGCGGAGGAGGCGGAGCGCAGGGTGATGGACGCGGTGGAACGGGGGCTGTGCGGCACGTCCGGGTGACGAAGTGGCCGTACCCCGGGTGCGGATGCCGATGACGGCGAGGCGTTCGTGGCCTGGCCGGGCGTGGTCAGTCCTCGGGTTTGATCTTCGAGGCCACGAAGAGCAGCCCGGCCGTTGCCGCGATGAGGACTCCGGCCAGTTCCTCGTAACCGGTGAAATAGGCGACGGGGATGGCGAGTCCGCAGGCTGCTCCGAGCAGCTCGAAGGAGCCCCCGATCAGCCGCCGGGGGCGATTCGCGGGGGGCGGGTGATGGGGGTTCGGCGGGCTTCGCCAGTAGTGGACGGGGTCCGCTCGGGGCTTCCAGCCGTCCGCCCGGAGTTCCAGGTACTCCGGGTGGTGGCGGGCGTAGCCCAGACGACGGGGCGCCAGGCGCTGCCACGGCACCCGGCCCAGGCGGATCGCGATCCAGGCGAGCCCCGGCAGACAGGCGACGGCCGCCCAGATGGCCGCGACCACCCGCTCCCCGGTCGAGGACGACAGGATGCCCAGCAGCCGGTCCAGTTGGCCGCTGGCGGCATAGGCGATCAACGCGGCGACGGAGAGCACCGCCGCGGTCCGTTCTATCTGGTGTCCGGTGTGGCAGCGGGCGCAGCGTGGCACGGACACGATCTCCATGCGCCAGGTGGAGCGCAGGACGATGATGAACGGGGTCATGGTGGTGTCCACGTCCCTGTGCAACCCCAGGACGTGGTCGTGCCACGACGGAGGGGTGTCCTCCCCGCAGAACCAGCACTCCCGCACCACGAGTTCCCTTCCCCCGGTCGTCGCGCGCTGTGGACGGCAGTGTAGGTGCGGTCGCCATCGACGCCAACAGCCTGCCGAGCGGTCGCCGAGCGGTCGCCGACGGGCCCCGGACGCGGTGGTCCGGGGCCCGGGGTGGTGCGGGGCTTCGGTCGGGTCAGAGGCTCGTGGTGTGGGCGTTGGCCGCCGCGCCGCCGAAGGGTGCCGAGAGGCCGAGGCCGCCGGTGAGGGAGAACGCACCGGACTCCGCGTGGAGGCCGGCCGCGAAGGCGCCGTCGCCCGCGACGAGGGCCGTGCCGGCGGTGAGGCCGATGCCGCCGGACACCTGGTCCAGGTCCGCGTCGGAGATCTCGGCAGTTTCGACCTGGGGGACAGTGTTCATGACAGGTCTGTTCCTTTCGGGGGAAGTCAGGGGAAGAGGGAGCGGTGCGGTGCGCATGCCCGGGTCCGGAGTTGGGGGCCTCCGGCACGGGCCACCGGCGTGCCGCGCACCGATCAAAGCACGGGGGTGAACGCATCACCATCGTCGAGCTGTCGAGCAACACCGTCCGACGCCCCCGGCTTCACCAGTGTGTGAATGCGGTCAGGGAATGAGACCGGATCTTCACGCCATCCCCCGGGGCGCAGGGTTCCGCGGCGCCGCGCCGCGCCCCGGTCCGGCCGGTGGGCCGCCGGCACGCCCCGACCGTGCGACCGAGCGATGAACGCTGTGGAGATTCACGGGCTTTCCGGGACCGGTCCTGGGTCGGGGTCCGGCTCACGGGGGTGTGACACATCGGCGCCCGCGGCACGGGTACGGCGTGCGGCCTAGGTATGCGTACTCAGTCGAGATCCCGAGGTGTCCGGAACACTGAGGCCATGCCTTCGCGCAAGACGGTCGCCGTCCTTTGTGTCGCTGTCGCCCCGCTGGCTCTGGCTGGTTGCGGGGACGACCTCTTCTCCAACATGAACGGGACGCCGGAGGTCGACTCGGTACCCCCGTCTGCCACGGCCCCCCACCCGCCCCCGGGGGATTCCCCGCCCGACTACGGGGACAACGGCGCGGCTCGCCGGTCAGGAACGATGGCACGCAAGGACAAGGGGGCGGCCCTCGCCATGGCCGATGACGTCAAGGCCGCTCTCGAGGTGCAGCAGCAACGTGGACAGATCTCTCCCGAGCAGCTGCTGCCGGTTCTCGAAGACATCGCCGTCCCCTGGCGAGTCGAAGTCCGGAACCGCACGACGGGAGCTTCCGGAACCGCGTCGGCCGAAGGAAGCGTCTTCGGCGTCTACGTCGGTGAGTCCGCCTGCGTCTCCGGTGCCGTGAGCACCTCACGCACGTGGGTCGAGGTCAACGGACACTATCCAGAGACAGGGTGCGTCGAACCCACCGCCGCACATTGAGCCGTTCGACGGCCGTGAGGCCCGGGGCCGTTGCGCACGTCCGGGTGACGGGGCGCCCGTATCCGGTCACGCGGCGTTGCCGTTCCGTTTAGCGTGACGCCCATCGCGATAGGACGCGTACGACGGAGGAGTGCGTATGTCGGGGAACGGCGGGGCGGACGAGCCGGGTTGGGAGGTCGACCCGGACGACGAGTGGGGCGTGGCCGTCCTCACCACCGTGGGGCGGCAGCTGAAGCTGCGCCGCGAGGCGGTGGGCATGCGGGTGGGCGACTTCGCGGTGGCAGTCGGCTACGGCGAGGATCTCGTCTACAAGGTGGAGGGCGGGAAGCGGATCCCCCGGCGGGAGTACCTGGAGAAGGCGGACCAGGTCCTCGACGCGGGCGGCCTCGTCGCCGCGGCCTGGGAGGACGTGAAGCGGGTCCGGTACCCCAAGCAGGTGCGGGACTTGGCGAAGCTGGAGTCGCGGGCGGTCGAGTCTCTTTCGTACGCCACCCACAATTTGCACGGTCTCGTCCAGACCGACGAGTACGCCCGTGCCCTGTTGAACACGCGGCGACCGGCGCTGTCGGAGGGAGAACTGGACAGGGCGGTCGCCGCACGGATGGCCCGCAGGACGATTTTCGACCGGGACCCGGCTCCGGAACTCAGCTTCGTCCAGGAAGAGGCGACGCTCCGGCGCCCCGTAGGCGGCAAGATGGTCCTGCTCAGGCAACTCGAGCACCTGTTGGAGGTGGCACGGTTGCGGCACGTCGAGGTTCAGGTGATGCCGACATCTCGCGGTGACCACCCGGGAACAGGCGGGCGGATCCAAGTGCTCAAGTTCGGGGACGGCACGGCCGTGGGCCGGGCCGACGACGAGTTCGACAACCGTCCCGTCACCGATCCCCGTCAGTTGCGCATCCTCGAACTGCGCTATGGAATCATCCGGGCCGAGGCTCTGACCGCCCGGGAGTCAAGCGCATTCATCGAACAACTGCTGAGGGAGACATGAATCGTACCGAGCCTGAAGACACCACCGACCTGCTCTGGTTCACGAGCAGCTACAGCGATAGCAGCAACCCCAGCGATTGCGTCGAGGTGGCGATAACCCCTGCCACCATCCACATCCGCGACTCCAAGCGCCCCCACGCCCCCCGCCTCTCCGTCGCCCGGGCGGCGTGGTCGGCTTTCGTGGCCGTCACGGGACAGGCTTGAGCCCCGGAGAGCCCGCCGTTCCGTCACAGCGTTGTCGTACGACCGTGCGATGAGGGTGTGCAGGTCCGGGGGACTTTTGTCGTTGCCCCCGGGCGTGCGCCCCTCAGGGGGAGTAACACCGTCAGGGGGACGGTGGTTCGTGACCGTTGACCGGTCCGGTGGCGCCGGAGTCGCACGTGATGTTGAGTGGCGGAACTCGGCAACGACGGGCTGGGAAGGGCCAGTTCGCGTAGTGGGAGCTGTGTGACGGATGTGCCGGTGACCGTTGACGGGCTCTGAGTGATCGACTCCGGGACAGCCCGGCGGCGGGCGCAGTGACCAGGGCTTCCACGCAGGCGAGGGGCACCCCAGGGTTTCACGGCCCCGGAGCACGTCCGGGGAGCCGCGCATTTGGCGCCGGAAGAAGGGGGTTCGGGGTGGAGCCGCTGAGGGCGGGAGATCCGGAGCGGGTGGGTGGCTTCGTGTTGCGGGGTCGGCTGGGCGCCGGCGGGATGGGTGAGGTGTTCCTGGGCCGGTCGCCGGGGGGCCGCTCGGTAGCGGTGAAGATGGTGTACCCGCACCTGGCGGGGCAGCGGGAGTTCCGGGCCCGTTTCGCCGTGGAGGTGGCGGCGGCCGAGGCGGTCGGTGGGGCGTTCACCGCCCCCGTGGTGGCCGCCGGGCCGGAGGACGACCCGCCGTGGATCGCCACTGCCTACATCCCCGGCCCGGACCTGGCCGAAGCCGTGGCCGAGGCCGGCCCGCTGCCGGAACGGTCGGTGTGGGGGCTGGCAGCCGGCCTGGCGGAGGCGTTGCAGGCCATCCACGCCAAAGGGCTGCTGCATCGGGATCTGAAGCCGGCGAACGTCCTGTTGGCGGCGGACGGGCCACGGGTCATCGACTTCGGGATCGCCCGCACGTTGGAGGGCACCGCGCTGACGAGCACCGGGATGATAATCGGCACGGTCGGCTTCATGTCCCCCGAACAGGCCCAGGGCGGTCGGGTCGGGCCGGCCGGCGACGTGTTCTCCCTCGGGGTGGTCCTCGCCTACGCCGCCGGCGGCATCGAGCCGTTTGGCCAGGGGCAGCCCTGGGCGATCCTCCACCGCGTGGTCAACGAGGAGCCGCGCCTGGACGCCGTCCACGGACCGCTCCACGACCTGGCCGCCGCCTGCCTGGCCAAGAGCCCGGACGAGCGGCCCACCCTCCCTCAGGTGCTCGACCGGATCACCGCACACTGGGACCCGCCGGACGATGCTTCCGATACCTCACTCTGGCCCGCGGGCGTGACCACCCTCATCCAGCAGCGGTCCACCACCCCCACCGCGCCCTACACCCAGCTCTCCGACCCCGTCCATGACGCACCCACCACAATAGGACCCGCCCCGGAGAACGAGCTGACCAGACGGTTCGAGGAAGCGCTGCGCATCAGCATGAGACGCCCCGCCGAGGCGGTGGAGCTCTTCGCGGAAGTCGCCGCCGACCACGCGCAGGTCCTCGGCCCCGACCACCCCGACACCCTGCTCTGTCGTCACGAAGAGGCGCACAACCTCGGCCTCGTGGGGGTCCGCTTGGAGGCGGTGGAGCTCTTCGCCGATGTCGCCGCCGACCGTGCGCGCGTTCTGGGCCCCGACCATCCCGACACCCTGCGCTCCCGCTACTACCGGGCCCACTACCTGGGCGAGGCCGGGAGATACCTCAAGGCCGCACGGCTCTTGGCCGGTGTCGCCGCCGACCGTGCGCGCGTTCTGGGCCCCGACCATCCCGACACATTCCGCTCTCGCTTCTACCGTGCCCGCTACCTGGGCGAGGCCGGGAGATACCTCAAGGCCGCACGGCTCTTCGCGCAACTCGCCGCCGACCAGGAACGCGTTCTCGGTCCCGACCACCCCGACACCCTGCTCTCCCACCACGATCACGCCAGATTCCTGAGCCGCAGCCGACGGCCGAGGTGGTGATCTCCCCGCCGCCAGACATGACGCCCGCCGCACGGGTTTGGAGACCAGATGGCTGCGTTCCACCAGGGTTCACGGATTCCCGGCAGCCACGTATCCGTGAACTGCGCCATGGCAGTAGCTCCCCGCGAAGGCGCTTGCGGTGATCGAGGGCTTCGGTCCGGCATCCACCGCTTCGACCGCCCCGCCCCGGCCATCGGCTACGACCCGTCCGATGACGACGGACCTGCGGGAGCGCACCCGTGAAGCCCAGGCGGTGGGCGAGGCAGGTGACGCGGCCGCCGCGCGGGATCTCTTCGCCGGCCTGGTGCGGGACTGCACCCGGGCACTGGGCTCCGACGACCCGGAGACCCTCCGGGCGCGGGACTGGCACGCGTACTTCACGGCTGAGGCGGGTGACCCGGCCGTCGGCGTAGACCTGTACGCCGGTCTGGTGCGCGACCGCGCCCGGGTGCAGGGACCTCACCACCCTGACACCCTGCACGCGCAGAACCAGCACGCCCGCTACACCGGCACGGCGGGCGACGCCGCGGCCGCGCGGGATCTGTACGCCGACCTGGTGCGCGACCGCACTCGGGTGCTCGGACCCGATCACCCTGACACGCTGCACACACGGAACCAGCACGCCCGCTACACGGGTGCGGCGCGGTGACCACGCCCCACGTGTGGGGCCCGCCTACAGCACCGGCAGCGACTTCCTGAGCTCGAACGCCGTCACCTGCGACCGGTACTCCTCCCACTCCTGCCGCTTGTTGCGGAGGAAGAAGTCGAAGACGTGCTCGCCCAGGGTCTCGGCGACCAGGTCGCTGCGTTCCATCAGGGCGAGGGCCTCGCCCAGGTTCTGGGGGAGGGGTTCGATTCCCAGGGCGCGGCGCTCCGCGTCGGAGAGGGCCCAGACGTCGTCCTCGGCGCCCGGCGGGAGCTCGTAGCCCTCCTCGATGCCCTTGAGGCCGGCGGCGAGGAGGACGGCGTAGGTCAGGTACGGGTTGGCGCCGGAGTCGATGGAGCGGACCTCGACGCGGGCCGAGCCGGTCTTGCCGGGCTTGTACATCGGGACGCGGACCAGGGCCGAGCGGTTGTTGTGGCCCCAGCAGATGTAGGAGGGGGCCTCGCCGCCCGCGCCGGCGGTGCGCTCGGTGCCGCCCCAGATGCGCTTGTAGGAGTTCACCCACTGGTTGGTGACCGCGGAGATCTCGGCGGCGTGGCGGAGCAGGCCCGCGATGAAGGAGCGGCCCACCTTGGAGAGCTGGTACTCCGCGCCGGACTCGTAGAACGCGTTGCGGTCGCCCTCGAAGAGGGAGAGGTGGGTGTGCATGCCCGAGCCCGGGAACTCCGAGAACGGCTTCGGCATGAAGGTCGCCTGGAGGCCCTGCTCGAGGGCCACCTGCTTCATCACCAGGCGGAACGTCATGATGTTGTCGGCGGTGGAGAGCGCGTCCGCGTAGCGCAGGTCGATCTCCTGCTGGCCGGGGGCGCCCTCGTGGTGGGAGAACTCCACCGAGATGCCCATCGACTCCAGCATGGTGATGGCCTGGCGCCGGAAGTCCATGCCGATGTTCTGCGGGGTGTGGTCGAAGTAGCCGGAGTTGTCGGCGGGGGTGGGCACCGAGCCGTCGACCGGCTTGTCCTTGAGGAGGAAGAACTCGATCTCGGGGTGGGTGTAGAAGGTGAAGCCCAGGTCGGAGGTGCGGGCCAGGGCGCGCTTGAGGACGTAGCGCGGGTCCGCGAAGGACGGCGAGCCGTCCGGCATCAGGATGTCGCAGAACATGCGGGCCGTGCCGGGGGCCTCCGCCCGCCAGGGCAGGACCTGGAACGTCGACGGGTCCGGCTTGGCGATCATGTCGGACTCGTAGACCCGGGCGAAGCCCTCGATCGCGGAGCCGTCGAAGCCGATGCCCTCGTCGAAGGCCTGCTCCAGCTCGGCCGGGGCCACGGCGACGGACTTGAGGAAGCCCAGCACGTCCGTGAACCACAGGCGTACGAACCGGATGTCGCGCTCCTCCAGCGTCCGGATCACGAACTCCTGCTGCTTGTCCATCTTCCGCTTCCCCATCCTTGCTGGTCAGGCCGCCTGTCTCCGGTACGGCGGGAGGCGGTCGGGCACCTGAGCATCACACCACAGCGCCGTTACGTACGCGTTGCGGACCTCGCTGGGCCGGCCCACCCCGTGACCGCAGCGTAGAGGCCACCTGTTCGATCGGGCCATTCCTGGGATCCGGCCGGGACGGATCCGGCGCCCGCCCTACGAAGGACCGGCCTCGCGCCATTACGATCAGCGGACCTCACGCTCCTCCGTCTCCCGAACACTTCCCAGAAGGGCAACACCCCATGGGTTCCGCCAAGAAGAGCAGCAGCACGGCGCGACAGGCCCGCATAGCCGAGATGCGGCGTGCCGAGGAGTCCCGCAACCGCCGCAACCGGATCCTCGCGATCACGCTCAGCACCGTGGTGGTCGCCGGTCTCGTGGTCGGCGGCGTCTTCCTCGTCCGGTCGCAGTCCGACGGCTCCTCCGACGACACGGCGTCCGACGGCAAGACCTCCGGCAAGTTCGAGACCGGCGCGGACGGCGTACGGACCTGGAAGGGCGACCTGGGGCGCAACCACGTCACCGAGAAGGTCACCTACCCCGTCGAGCCCCCCGTCGGCGGCGACCACAACCAGGTCTGGATGAACTGCAACGGCGACGTCTACACCAAGCCGCTGAACAACGAGAACGCCGTGCACTCCCTGGAGCACGGCGCCGTCTGGGTGACGTACAACGACAAGGCGCCCGAGGCCGACGTCGAGAAGCTGGCCGCCAAGGTCAAGAAGACGCCGTACTCGCTGATGAGCCCCGACGAGGGGCAGAAGGACCCGATCATGCTGTCCGCCTGGGGGCACCAGCGCACGGTGACCGGCGCCGACGACCCGAACGTGGACAAGTTCTTCGAGAAGTTCGTCCAGGGCGAGCAGACCCCCGAGCCGGGGGCCGCGTGCACCAACGGGCTGTCCCAGTGACCCCGAAACGGGCCGGCTGGATCGCGGGGGCCGCGGCGGCGGTGCTCGTCGCGGCCGGCGGCATCACCTACGCGGTCGCCGGGGACGACGGCGGCAGCCGGGTCCCGGCCGCCGACTCCGCGGACGCCGGGTTCGCCCGCGACATGTCGGTCCACCACCAGCAGGCCGTGGAGATGTCGTACATCGTGCGCGACCGCACCGACGACGAGGAGGTGCGGCGGCTCGCGTACGACATCGCGCAGACCCAGGCCAACCAGCGCGGCATGATGATCGGCTGGCTCGACCTGTGGGCGCTGCCCAAGGTGTCGTCCGACCCGCCGATGACCTGGATGGGCATGGGCGACGCGCCCTCCGCGGGCGAGGGCTCGCTGATGCCGGGGATGGCCACCGACGCCCAGATGGAGAAGCTCGGGACGCTGAACGGGAAGCGGGCCGAGGTCTTCTACCTCCAGCTGATGACCGAGCACCACAAGGGCGGCGTCCACATGGCGAAGGGATGCGTCGAGAGGTGCACGGTCGGCGTGGAGAAGCGGCTCGCCCAGGGGATGGTGGCGTCGCAGGAGTCGGAGATCCGGCTGATGGCCGACCTGCTGGCCGAGCGGGACGCGAAGCCGCAGAGGTGAGGGGCGTCCGGCGCGCCGACCCGCCCCGCCGGGCAGGCGCGCCGGCCGGTCAGCCCTCGCGCTTGAGGTCCGCCAGCACCTTGTGCAGCGGCTCCGCCACGCGGCGCCGGTACTCCTGGACCGCCCAGCCGTTGCCGTCCGGGTCCTTGAAGTACATGAAGGTCGCGCCGTCGTCCGGCGCGTACTGCACCGGCTCCGACACCTCCAGGCCGCGCGCGGTCAGCTCCGCGTGGGCCGCCTTGATGTCGGCGACGCAGAGCTGGAGGCCCTGGTACGAGCCCGGTTCCGGCCGGGTCTGCCCCTGCGCCATGTCCCAGATGGCGTCGCCGAGGGCGATCGAACAACCGGAGCCCGGAGGCGTCAGCTGGACGATCCGCATGCCCGGCATGACCTCCTGGTCGATGTCGACGTGGAAGCCGACCTTGTCCCGGTAGAAGTCCCGGGCGCGGTCGATGTCGGTCACGGGCAGCGGGATGACTTCGAGCGTGAAGTCCATGGCATGACTCCTTGGGCTTTCGTCGGTCGCGGGTGTCAGTAGTGGTAGCGCGCCTGGACGATGATCAGGACATCGTCGGTGGGCTTGTACACAAGACGGTGCGTGTCGTCGATGCGCCGTGACCAGTAGCCCGACAGGTCGCCCTTGAGCGGCTCCGGCTTGCCGATGCCCTTGAACGGGTCACGGGTGATGTCGTTGATCAGCCTGTTGATCCGCTTGGTCACCTTCCGGTCGCTCTCGGCCCAGTGGACGTAGTCCTCCCAGCCGTGGGACGTGAAAGTGATCCTCACGCCCGCTCCGGGGCCGGGTCCGGGTCGATCAGCTCACGCTGCCGTGCGTCGCCCGCCTCGGCCTCCGCGATGGAGTCGAGCAGCCGGCGGGCGTTCCTGGGTGAGCGCAGGAGATGCACCGTCTCCGTCCACGCCGTGAAGTCCTCCTCGGACATGAGCACGGCGTTCCCCTTGCGGGAGGTGATGTGCACCGGGGCGTGGTCCTCGTTGACCTGCTCGATCAGCGGGAACAGATTCTGACGGGCTTCGCTGGCGGTGATGGACATACCAGTGCCTCCCTTCCTCGGCTTGTACAAGATATCGTACGAGTCTGGGGTGGTCCAACGGAAAGCGGGAGCGGTACGTCCCGGCGCCCGCGCGCCGTTCCCCGGCTACGCTCAGCCCGTACGACCTTGATCCGACCGGGCCCACGTGCCCCGCAGTCCGACAGGAGGCCGAGATGACGGCGCCGGGGCGCAGGAGCAGTACCTTCACGCGGCTGCTGCGGCACGGCTTCACCGACCCCTCGGCCGCCGAACGGCTGCTCGACGGCGCCGAACTGGCCGAGCTGCGTGCCGACCCCGTCCTGCTCGAGGCGCTGGGCGCCACCGCCGACCCGGACCTCGCCCTGCACGGACTGGTCCGGCTTCTGGAGGCGCAGCCCGACCCCACCGCCCGCCAGGAGCTGCTGGACACCCTGATAGCGGCCAAGCCGCTGCGCGACCGTCTCCTCGGGGTCCTCGGCGCGTCGGAGGCGCTCGGCGACCACCTCGCCCGGCACGCCGGGGACTGGCAGGCCCTGGTGACGTACGAGCCGCGGGACCTGCACCGCGGGGTCGAGGAGTTCGAACGGGGGCTCGCCGAGGCCACCGACCCGGTGTCCCTGCGCGTCGCCTACCGGCGCTGCCTGCTGTCCATCGCCGCCCGCGACGTGTGCGGCACCATCGACGTCGCCGAGACCGCCGCCGAACTGGCCGACCTCGCCACCGCCACCCTGCGCTCCGCCCTGGCCCTCGCCGAGGCCGCCGCGCCCGAGGACGCCGCGCGGTGCCGGCTCGCGGTGATCGCGATGGGCAAGTGCGGCGGACACGAGCTGAACTACGTCTCCGACGTCGACGTCATCTTCGTGGGCGAGGCGGTGGAGAGCCCGGTCGGCGGCGAGGACACCGACGAGACCAAGGCGATGCGGGCCGCGACCTCGCTGGCCGCGCACATGATGCGGATCTGCTCCGAGACCACCGTCGAGGGCTCCATCTGGCCCGTCGACGCCAACCTCCGCCCCGAGGGCCGCAACGGCCCCCTCGTGCGCACCCTCAGCAGCCACGTCGCCTACTACCAGCGCTGGGCCAAGACCTGGGAGTTCCAGGCGCTGCTCAAGGCCCGCCCGGTGGCCGGCGACCCCGGCCTCGGCGCCGAGTACGTCGCCGCCCTCCAGCCCCTGGTGTGGCAGGCCGCCGACCGCGAGAACTTCGTCCCGGACGTGCAGAAGATGCGCCGCCGGGTGGTGGAGACCATTCCCGTCGCCGAGGTCGACCGCCAGCTGAAGCTCGGCCCCGGCGGCCTCAGGGACGTCGAGTTCGCCGTACAGCTCCTCCAGCTGGTGCACGGGCGGGCCGACACCTCCCTGCACAGCGGCACGACCCTGGACGCGCTGGAGGCCCTCGCCGCGGGCGGCTACGTCGGCCGGACCGACGCCGCCCAGCTCGACGAGGCGTACCGCTTCCTACGCTCCATGGAGCACCGCATCCAGCTGCACCGGCTGCGCCGCACCCACCTCGTGCCCGAGGACGAGGCCGACCTGCGCCGCCTCGGCCGCTCGCTCGGCCTGCGCACCGACCCGGTGACCGGACTGCTGCGCGCCTGGAAACGGCACGCCTCCGTCGTCCGCCGGCTGCACGAGAAGCTGTTCTACCGGCCGCTGCTCGACGCCGTCGCCCAGCTCGCCCCCGGCGAGGCCCGGCTCAGCCCCGAGGCGGCCCGCGAGCGCATGGTCGCCCTCGGATACGCCGACCCGGCCGCCGCCCTGCGGCACCTGGAGGCGCTGGCGTCCGGCGTTACCCGCAAGGCCGCCATCCAGCGCACCCTGCTGCCCGTCCTGCTCGGCTGGTTCGCCGACTCCGCCGACCCCGACGCCGGGCTGCTCAACTTCCGCAAGGTCTCCGACGCGCTCGGCAAGACACCCTGGTACCTCAGACTGCTGCGGGACGAGGGCGCCGCCGCCGAGAACCTCGCCCGCGTGCTGTCCGCCGGACGGCTCGCCCCCGACCTGCTGATGCGGGCCCCGGAGGCGGTCGCGCTGCTCGGCGACGGCGTCGCCGGGGGACTGCGGCCGCGCGGCCGGGCCCCGCTGGAGCAGGAGACCCTCGCCGCGGTCCGCCGCGCCGACGACGCCGTCCAGGCCGTCACCGCGGTGCGCGGCGTACGGCGCCGGGAGCTGTTCCGCACGGCCGCCGCCGACATCGTCGGCTCCTACGGCACCGAGGCCCAGCCCGTCGAGGCCGACCAGGGCGCCCTGGTGGACCTGGTCGGCGGCGCGGTGTCCGACCTGACGGCGGCGACGCTCGCGGGGACGCTGCGGGCGGTCGTGCGGGCCAAGTGGGGCGACGTCCTGCCCACCCGGTTCGCGATCATCGGCATGGGCCGCTTCGGCGGCCACGAGCTGGGCTACGGCTCCGACGCCGACGTGCTCTTCGTGCACGAGCCCCGCGACGGGGTCGACGAGCGGGAGGCGGGCGACGCCGCCAACAAGGTCGTCGCCGAGATGCGCCGCCTGCTCCAGGTGCCCAGCGCCGACCCGCCGCTGCTGATCGACGCCGACCTGCGGCCCGAGGGCCGGTCCGGGCCCCTGGTGCGGACCCTCAAGTCGTACGAGGCCTACTACCGGCGCTGGTCACTGGGGTGGGAGTCGCACGCCCTGCTGCGCGCCGAGTTCGTCGCCGGCGACGAGGACCTGGGTCGGCGCTTCATCGGGCTGATCGACCCCCTGCGCTACCCGGCGGGCGGGCTCACCGAGGACGCCGTGCGGGAGATCCGGCGGCTCAAGGCCCGTATGGAGTCCGAGCGGCTGCCGCGCGGCGCGGACCCCAAGCTGCACGCCAAACTGGGGCCGGGCGGGCTCTCCGACGTGGAGTGGACCGTGCAGCTGATGCAGCTCCGGCACGGGCACGAGATCGCCGGGCTGCGGACCACGGGGACGCGCACGGCGCTGGCCGCCGCCCGGGACGCGGGGCTGGTCTCGGAGGAGCACACCGCCACGCTCGACGAGGCGTGGGTGCTGGCGACACGGGTCCGCAACGCGGTGATGCTGGTCCGCGGACGGGCCGGCGACACCTTCCCCACCGACCCGCGCGAGCTGGCGGCCGTGGGCCGCTACCTGGGCCACGGCTCGGGCCACGCGGGCGACATGCTCGACGAATACCGCCGCACGGCCCGCCGCGCCCGCACGGTGGTGGAGGACCTGTTCTACGCGTAGCCAAACTGCGGGCAGTCGTGCCGCTGGGGCGGCACGGGTGGGCGCAGGCGGCACCCCGCTGCGCCGGGCTGCGCACCCACTCCCCGGCCACTCTCGTGCCGGGCACCCCGCTGCGCCGGGCTGCGCACCCACTCCCCGGCCACTCTCGTGCCGGGCACCCCTCAAGCCCGCCCCGGCAACCACACCCTCCGCCGTGCGGCGACTGGCACCATCCGGGGCAACGCGTAAGGCAACCTCCCGTACAGGACGAATGCCATCCCGAACCCGAACGCCAGACACGCCACACCCCCCACCGCGTCCAGCCAGAAGTGGTTCGCCGTGGCCACGATCACCACCAGCGTCAGCGCCGGATACACCAGCCCCAGCACCCGCACCCACGGCACCGACGCCAGCGCGAAGATCGTCAGCCCGCACCACACCGACCACCCGATGTGCATCGACGGCATCGCGGCGTACTGGTTGGACATGTTCTTCAGGTCCCCCGACGCCATCGACCCCCACGTCTCGTGCACCATCACGGTGTCGATGAAGTGGCCGCCGTTCATCAGCCGGGGCGGGGCGAGCGGATACAGGTAGTAGCCGACCAGGGCGACGCCCGTGGTCGCGAAGAGGACCAGCCGGGTCGCCGCGTAGCGGCCGGGATGACTCCGGTAGAGCCACACCAGGACACCCAGAGTCACCACGAAGTGCAGTGTGGCGTAGTAGTAGTTCATGCCGACGACGAGCCAAGTGACCGAGTTGACGGCGTGGTTCACGGTCTCCTCGACGGCGATGCCGAGCTGCTGCTCGACGCGCCAGATCCAGTCGGCGTTGCGCAGCGCCGCCGTCCGCTGTTCCGGCACCGCGTTGCGGACGAGGGAGTACGTCCAGTAACTGAGCGCGATCAGCAGGATCTCGAACCAGAGGCGGGGCCGGCGCGGGGCGCGGAGCCGACGCAGGGGGCCCTTCCCCGTCGTCTCGGTGACGGGGCGCGGAACGCCGTCCTCCAGGCGTTCTCGAGTCCTCATGATCGCGTCACCCATAGGCATGAAGTCTGCCAGAAAAGCCGTCTCCCACCGATCATCCCCCAGGCCGGCCCGACCCGCATCCGCCCCGGAGCCGGCACCCGGAGGAGGGCCGGGGCAGGATCAGGGCCGGACGCGCTCGCCGGGCGCCGACGACGTCGAGCCGCGCACCACCAACTCGGGCATGAACACGAACTCGCTGTGGGGGGCGGGTGTCCCGCCGATCTCCTCGAGGAGGGTGCGCACCGCCGCCTGACCCATCGCCGGGACCGGCTTGCGGACCGTGGTCAGCGGCGGGTCGGTGAAGGCGATCAGCGGCGAGTCGTCGAAGCCGACCACCGAGACGTCCTTGGGCACGTCCAGGCCCAGCTGCCGGGCCGCGCGTATCGCGCCCAGCGCCATCATGTCGCTGGCGCAGACCACCGCCGTGCAGTCCCGCCCGATGAGCGCCGAGGCCGCCGCCTGACCGCCCTCCAGGGTGTACAGCGAGTGCTGGACCAGCTCCTTCTCCACGGTCTCGGCGGTCAGGCCCAACTGCTCCTGGACGGTGCGCACGAACCCCTCGATCTTGCGCTGCACCGGCACGAACCGCTTCGGCCCGAGGGCCAGTCCGATCCGGGTGTGGCCGAGCGAGACGAGATGGGTGACCGCGAGGCTCATCGCGGCCCGGTCGTCGGGGGAGATGAACGGCGCCTGCACCTGCGACGAGAAGCCGTCGACGAGGACGAACGGCACGCCCTGCGCGCGCAGCCGCTCGTAGCGCTGCATGTCGGCGGTGGTGTCGGCGTGCAGTCCGGAGACGTAGATGATGCCGGCGACCCCGCGGTCGACCAGCATCTCGGTCAGCTCGTCCTCCGTGGAGCCGCCCGGCGTCTGGGTGGCGAGGACCGGCGTGTAGCCCTGGCGGGTCAGCGCCTGGCCGATGACCTGGGCCAGCGCCGGGAATATCGGGTTCTCCAGCTCCGGGGTGATCAGACCGACCAGGCCCTCGCTGCGCTGCCGCAGCCGCACCGGGCGCTCGTAGCCCAGCACGTCGAGGGCGGCGAGCACGGACTGGCGGGTGGTGGCGGCGACGCCCGGCTTCCCGTTGAGGACGCGGCTGACGGTCGCTTCACTCACTCCCGCCTGGGCGGCGATGTCGGCAAGCCGTGTGGTCACAGGGGTGGACTGTACCTGTCGGCCGCCCCCTTGCACACCGATCGGGCGCCGTGGGCGGCCTGTTGGACGGCCCGCCGGACGGCCCGGCGCGGGCTGCTGCGTCATCGCGCTCCCTCGAGAAAGTGGCGGCAAGAACTTGCAGAGTCTTGCACAACCGGCCCGATACCGCTCGGGCCCCGTAAACAAGCGTCTCATGACGGTCGCCGAGAGGTCACGCCCGGATAACTTCGGAGATCTCTTGCACATTTTTGCTGCAAGACCTTTCGGCGGGCTTTCAACGCTGTTACGTTCACGTCGCCCGACGGCGGCAAGGACGCGGTCGGTGTCGGCAGGAGCGGCGGACGGGCCCGCACCCTGCACCACACGGGCTTTCACCCTCAAGGAGAACTCATGCGGCGTGGCATAGCGGCCACCGCTCTGGTGGCGTCCCTCGCCCTCGCGGCGACGGCGTGCGGCGGGGACGGCGACAGCGACAGCGAGTCGGGCGGACCGGTCACCATCACTTACTGGGACACCTCCAACGCGACCAACGAGGCGCCGACCTACAAGGCCCTGGTCAAGGAGTTCGAGGCCGCCAACAAGGGCGTCAAGGTCAACTTCGTCAACGTGCCCTTCGACCAGGCGCAGAACAAGTTCGACACCGCCGCAGGTTCCAAGGGTGCCCCGGACGTGCTGCGCTCCGAGGTCGGCTGGACGCCCGCCTTCGCCAAGAAGGGCTTCTTCCTGCCGCTGGACGGCACCGAGGCCCTCGCCGAGCAGGACAAGTTCCAGCCCAACCTGATCGAGCAGGCCAAGTACGAGGGCAAGACCTACGGCGTGCCGCTGGTCACCGACACCCTCGCCTTCGTCTACAACAAGGAACTGTTCAAGAAGGCCGGCGTCGAGGTCCCCAAGACCTGGGACGACCTGAAGAAGGCCGCCGCCACCATCAAGGACAAGACCGGCGCCGACGGCTACTGGGCCTCCACGGCCGGCTACTACGCGCAGCCGTTCCTCTACGGCGAGGGCACCGACACGGTCGACGCCGACGCCAAGAAGGTCACCGTCAACTCGCCCGAGGCCAAGAAGGCCTACGGCACCTGGCTGAGCCTCTTCGACGGCAAGGGCCTGCACAAGGCCGACACCACCGCGGACACCTACGCCCACATCCAGGAGGCGTTCGTCAGCGGCAAGGTCGCCTCGATCATCCAGGGCCCGTGGGAGATCACCAACTTCTACAAGGGCTCGGCGTTCAAGGACAAGAACAACCTCGGCATCGCCACCGTCCCGGCCGGCTCCACCGGCAAGGCGGGCGCCCCGACCGGCGGCCACAACCTGTCGGTCTACGCCGGATCGGACAAGGCCCACCAGGAGGCGGCGCTGAAGTTCGTGAAGTTCATGACCTCGGCGAAGTCCCAGGAGGCCGTCGCCCTGAAGAACTCCACGCTGCCGACCCGCGACGACGCCTACACCGACAAGGTCAAGGCCGACCCGGGCATCGCCGGCTTCCAGACGGTCCTGCCCGCCGCGCAGCCGCGCCCGGCGCTGCCCGAGTACAGCTCGCTGTGGACGCCGCTGGACGACGAACTGCCGCAGATCGCCGGCGGCAAGAAGTCCCTGGACGAGGGCCTGGGCGACGCCGAGACCGCGATCGCCAAGCTGGTGCCGGACTTCAGCAAGTGAGCCCGGGTGGCCGCCGGGTCCCCACCGGAGGGGAGGGACCCGGCGGCCACCGGCCGTGCGCCGCACCCCTGATCCTCCGATCCTCCCGATGATCGCTCCCGAAGGTGTCGAACCATGACAGTCGCCATCGACCGCGCGACCGGCAAGCGCCGCGGTGACCGCACCCCGCGGCCCGGCCTCGGCCGGCGTCTGAAAGACGGCTACCAGAAGCACTGGTACGCCTACGCCATGATCGCGCCGGTGGCCGTCGTGATCGGCGTCCTCGTGCTGTACCCGCTGGGCTACGGCCTCTACCTCACCCTCACCGACGCCAACAGCCTCAACAGCGCCCGCACCATCGGCGTCAACGAGATCGAGGCCACCTACAAGTTCGTCGGCCTGGACAACTACGCCGACATCCTGTGGGGCCCGACGGCCTACGACCGCTTCTGGTCGCACTTCATCTGGACCATCGTGTGGACGGCCGTCTGCGTCGGCCTGCACTTCTTCATCGGCCTCGGGCTCGCCCTGCTGCTCAACCAGAAGCTGCGCGGCCGCACCCTCTACCGGCTGATCCTGGTCCTGCCCTGGGCCGTGCCCACCTTCGTCACCGTCTTCGGCTGGCGCTTCATGCTCGCCGACGCGGGCATCGTCAACTCCGCCCTGGACTGGCTGCACCTGCCGACGCCGGCGTGGCTCGAGGACACCTTCTGGCAGCGCTTCTCCGCGATCATGGTCAACACCTGGTGCGGTGTGCCGTTCATGATGGTCTCGCTCCTCGGCGGCCTCCAGTCCATCGACAACAGCCTCTACGAGGCCTCCGAGATGGACGGCGCCAACGCCTGGCAGCGCTTCCGCTACGTCACCCTGCCCGGACTGCGCTCGGTCAGCTCCACGGTCGTGCTGCTCGGCATCATCTGGACCTTCAACCAGTTCGCCGTGATCTTCCTGCTGTTCGGCAACACCGCCCCCGACGCGCAGATCCTCGTCACCTGGGCGTACCAGCTCGGCTTCGGACAGCAGCCGCGCGACTTCGCGCAGTCCGCGGCCTACGGCATCCTGCTGCTGGCCATCCTGATCGTCTTCACCTCCTTCTACCGCCGCTGGCTGAACCGCAATGAGCAGCAGCTCGCGAACTGAGGCAGGAGCCGCCATGAGTACAAGCACCGCGCCCACCAAGGCCCCCGCCGAGCAGGTCACCGCCTCCACCGCACCGCCGCGCAAGGTGCGCCGCCGCGGCGAACGCAGCCGCGCCGCGTCCCTCGCCTCGCACGGCGTCCTGACCCTCGCGAGCCTCGTCGCGCTCTTCCCGGTGGCCTGGCTGGTCTTCCTCTCCCTCGGCCCGGACAAGAACGACTACCTGCACCCCGGCCGCATCTGGTCGAAGATGACCTTCGACAACTACGCGTTCGTGCTCCAGGACACCAACTTCTTCGACTGGCTGAAGAGTTCGCTGCTCGTCTCGCTGGGCACCACCGTCATCGGCGTGCTGGTCGCCGCGACGACCGGCTACGCGGTCTCGCGGATGCGCTTCCCCGGCTACCGGAAGCTCATGTGGGTCCTGCTGGTCACGCAGATGTTCCCCATCGCCGTCCTGATCGTGCCGATGTACCAGCTCCTGTCGAAGCTCCAGCTCATCGACAGCTACCTGGGCCTGATCCTCGTCTACTGCTCGACCGCGGTGCCGTACTGCGCCTGGCTGCTCAAGGGCTACTTCGACACCATCCCGTTCGAGATCGACGAGGCGGGGCGGGTGGACGGGCTGAGCCCGTTCGGCACCTTCTTCCGGCTGATCCTGCCGCTGGCCCGGCCGGGCCTCGCGGTCGCCGGCTTCTACAGCTTCATCACCGCGTTCGGCGAGGTCGCCTTCGCCTCGACGTTCATGCTGAGCGACACGAAGTACACCTTCGCCGTCGGACTGCAGAGCTTCGTCAGCGAGCACGACGCGCAGCGCAACCTGATGGCGGCCACCGCCGTGCTCGTCGCGATACCCGTCTCCGCGTTCTTCTACCTCGTGCAGAAGAACCTGGTGACCGGCCTCACCGCGGGCGGCACGAAGGGCTGACCGCCCGCCCCGGAAAACGTCCGGCCGCGGTGCCCATCCGACCCCGCTGCACCGCGGCCGGCCGCCCCTTCCGCCACCGACGCCCCGACTCCGTTCCGCTCCGTTTCGCTTCGTTTCGCTACGTACCAAGGACGACATGAGCCAGCAGCCTTCCGCCGCACCGGCCCCCACCTCCGCCGTCGCCACCGTCTCCGAGCGCCACGACTGGTGGCGGGACGCGGTCATCTACCAGGTGTACCCGCGCAGCTTCGCCGACAGCAACGGCGACGGCATGGGCGACCTGGAGGGTGCCCGCACCCGCCTGCCGTACCTGTGCGACCTGGGCGTGGACGCCGTGTGGCTCAGCCCCTTCTACGCCTCCCCGCAGGCCGACGCCGGCTACGACGTCGCCGACTACCGGGCCGTCGACCCCATGTTCGGCACCCTCCTGGACGCCGACGCGCTGATCCGCGACGCCCACGCGCTGGGCCTGCGCATCATCGTCGACCTGGTGCCGAACCACTCCTCCGACCAGTACGAGTGGTTCAAGCGCGCCCTCGCCGAGGGCCCCGGCTCCCCCTCCCGGGACCGCTACCACTTCCGCCCCGGCAAGGGGAAGAACGGCGAACTGCCCCCCAACGACTGGGAGTCCGTCTTCGGCGGCCCCGCCTGGACCCGGGTCACCGAGCCCGACGGCACGCCGGGGGAGTGGTACCTGCACCTCTTCGCCCCCGAGCAGCCCGACTTCAACTGGGAGCACCCGGCCGTCGGCGACGAGTTCCGCTCCATCCTGCGGTTCTGGCTGGACATGGGCGTGGACGGCTTCCGCATCGACGTCGCCCACGGCATGGTCAAGGCGGAGGGCCTGCCCGACCTCGGATCCCACGAGCAGTTGAAGCTGCTGGGCAACGATGTCATGCCGTTCTTCGACCAGGACGGCGTGCACGCCATCTACCGCCAGTGGCGGCGCATCCTCGACGAGTACTCCGGCGAGCGCATCTTCGTCGCCGAGGCCTGGACCCCGACCGTCGAGCGCACCGCCAACTACGTCCGCCCCGACGAGCTGCACCAGGCGTTCAACTTCCAGTACCTGGGCACCCACTGGGACGCCGAGGAGCTGCGCACGGTCATCGACCGGACGCTCGACGCCATGCGGCCCGTCGGCGCCCCCGCCACCTGGGTCCTCTCCAACCACGACGTCACCCGGCACGCCACCCGCTTCGCCAACCCGGCGGGCCTCGGCACCCAGATCCGCCTGGCCGGCGACCGCGCACTGGGCCTGCGCCGCGCCCGCGCCGCCACCCTCCTCATGCTGGCCCTGCCCGGCTCGGCCTACGTCTACCAGGGCGAGGAACTGGGCCTCCCGGACGTCGTCGACCTGCCCGACGAGGTCCGCCAGGACCCGGCCTACTTCCGGGGCGCGGGCCAGGACGGCTTCCGCGACGGCTGCCGCGTCCCGATCCCGTGGACCCGCGAGGGCTCCTCGTACGGCTTCGGCGACGGCGGCAGCTGGCTGCCGCAGCCGGCGGGCTGGGGCGAGCTGAGCGTCGAGGCGCAGACCGGTACACCGGGCTCCACCCTGGAGCTGTACCGCGAGGCCCTGGCCGTCCGCCGCGCCACCGCCGACCTCGGCGCGGGCGACGCGGTGGAGTGGCTGCGCGCCCCCGAGGGCGTCGTCGCCTTCCGGCGCGGCGACTTCGTGTGCGTCGCCAACACCACCGGCGAGTCGGTCGCGATGCCCGCGTACGGGCGCGTCCTGCTGGCCAGCGGTGAGATCACCGAGGCGGCCGGCGAGGCGAAGGTGCCGGCGGACACGACGGTGTGGTGGACCCGCGCCTGACGCTCCCCCGCCCGCCCCGCCCAAGGGCCCGCCACTCGCCGGACGAGGAAGTGGCGGGCCCTCGGCGACCGGTGTGCGGTAGACACACCCCATGTCCGAGACGTACTCCTGGCCGGTCGCCGCCCCGTTGCGGGGAGCCCGACTGCGGCTGGAACCCCTGACGGTCGCACACGCCCGCGAAGCGGTGGACTTCCTCGACGACGTCCGCCTGCACCGGTGGATCGGCGGTTCGCCGCCCACCCGCGAGGAGTTGCGGCGGCGCTATCGACGGCAGGCCGTGGGCCACTCGCCCGACGGCCGGCAGGGCTGGCTGAACTGGATGCTGCGCCGGCACACCGACGGCAGGCTGGTCGGCACCGTGCAGGCAACGCTCCACCGGACCGGCCCCGACCGGGTCGAGGCCGAGCTGGCCTGGGTCGTCGGTCACGACTTCCAGGGCGAGGGCTACGGCAAGGAGGCCGCCGCCGTCATGGCGCTGTGGCTGCGCGAGTGGGGAGTGGCGCGATTCGTGGCCCATGTGCACCCGGATCACCGGGCATCGGCCGGGATCGCCCGGTCGCTGGGCATGGAACCGAGCGAAGAGGTGCACGACGACGAGGAGTTGTGGACCACCGCCCCGGACGCCGAGCGGCAGCACGACCGACGGTCGTGAAAGTTCTTGCCGATACTTTCACGGGCCTTGCCGCAAGACTTGCGACAGCGCTACGGTCTCGCCGGGGTCGGACCCGAACGAGCCGTACTCGCAAGGAGCTCACGCCTGTGATACCGAGATGGCCGGTGCCTGTCGCGCGCCGTACCGCACGAGTGAGACGGGTCGCGGCCGTCACCGTGACCGCGCTCGCCGCCGCTCTGCTTCCCCCGCTCGCCGCGCGGGCCGACGCCCCGCCCGCGCCCCCGTCCGACGCGAAGCTGGCGAAGACCGCCGCACGCCACGACCTGACGCGTGAGCAGTTCTACTTCGTCCTGCCGGACCGTTTCGCCAACGGGGACACCCGCAACGACAAGGGCGGCCTGACCGGCACCCGGCTCACCACCGGCTACGACCCCACCGACAAGGGCTTCTACCAGGGCGGCGACCTCAAGGGCCTGACCGAGAAGCTCGACTACATCAAGGGGCTGGGCACCACCTCCATCTGGATGGCGCCCATCTTCAAGAACCAGCCCGTCCAGGGCACCGGCAAGGACGCCTCGGCCGGCTACCACGGGTACTGGATCACCGACTTCACCCAGGTCGACCCGCACTTCGGCACCAACCAGGACCTGAAGAACCTCATCTCCAAGGCCCATGCCAAGGGAATGAAGGTCTTCTTCGACGTCATCACCAACCACACCGCCGACGTCGTCGACTACGAGGAGAAGTCCTACGACTACCTCTCCAAGGGCGCCTTCCCCTACCTGACCAAGGACGGAAAGCCCTTCGACGACGCCGACTACGCGGACGGCGAGCGCCGCTTCCCCCGCGTGGACGCCGGCTCCTTCCCGCGCACCCCGACGGTCCCGGCCGCGAAGAAGAAGCTCAAGGTGCCGTCCTGGCTCAACGACCCGGCGATGTACCACAACCGGGGCGACTCCACCTGGGCCGGCGAGTCGGCCACCTACGGCGACTTCTCCGGCCTCGACGACCTGTGGACCGAACGTCCCGAGGTCGTCGGCGGCATGGAGAAGATCTACCAGCGGTGGGTGAAGGACTTCGCCATCGACGGCTTCCGGATCGACACCGTGAAGCACGTCAACATGGAGTTCTGGACCCAGTGGGCGACCGCGCTGGACGCCTACGCCGCCAAGAAGGGCCGCGACGACTTCTTCATGTTCGGCGAGGTCTACTCCGCCGACACCTCCGTCACCGCGCCCTACGTCACCCAGGGCCGCCTGGACTCCACCCTGGACTTCCCCTTCCAGGACGCGGCCCGCGCCTACGCCTCCCAGGGCGGCAGCGCGCAGAAGCTCGCCTCCGTCTTCGGCGACGACTACAAGTACACGACCGACAAGGCCAACGCGTACGAGCAGGTCACCTTCCTCGGCAACCACGACATGGGCCGCATCGGGACCTTCCTGAAGCAGGACGACCCCGAGGCCACCGACGCCGAACTGCTGAAGAAGGACAAGCTCGCCAACGAGCTGATGTTCCTCAGCCGCGGCAACCCGGTGATCTACTACGGCGACGAGCAGGGCTTCACCGGCGCCGGCGGCGACAAGGACGCCCGCCAGCCGATGTTCGCCTCCCGCACCGCCGACTACCTCGACGACGACCAGCTCGGCACCGACCGCACCCACGCCGAGGCCGCCTACGACACGAGCGCCCCGCTCTACCGGCAGATCAGCGCCCTCGCCGAGCTGCGCAGGGCCAACCCGGCCCTCGCCGACGGCGTCCAGACCGAGCGCTACGCCGCCGACGGCGCCGGGATCTACGCCTTCTCCCGCACCGACGCGAAGACCGGCACCGAGTACGTCGTCGCCTTCAACAACGCGGACGCCGCGAAGTCGGCCACCTTCGCCACCGGCTCGGCGCACATGACCTTCCGCGGCGTCTACGGCACCGACGACACCGTGAAGTCGGGCGCCGACAAGAAGGTCACCGTCACCGTCCCGGCCCGGTCGGCCGTCGTCCTCAAGGCCGCGGGGCGGCTCGCCGCGCCCGCCGCCGAGCCGACGATCACCCTCCGCGCCCCGGACCCCGGCGCCACCGGCACCGTCGAGCTGAGCGCCGACGTCGCGGGCGGACAGCTCAACCGCGTCGTCTTCGCCGCCCAGACCGGCGACGGCAAGTGGCGCACCCTCGGCACCGCCGACCACGCCCCCTACAAGGTCACCCACACCGTCGACGCGGACACCCCCGCCGGTACGGCCCTGCGCTACAAGGCGGTCGTCGTCGACTCGGCCGGCCGCACCGCGAGCGCCACGGCCGCCTCCAGCACCGGCACCCCGCCGGCCGAGGAGGTGCCCACCGCCGCCTCCCGGGACTACGCAGTCGTGCACTACAAGCGCGCGGACGGGAGCTACGACGACTGGGGCCTGTACGCCTGGGGCGACCTCGCCGACGGCGAGGCGACCACCTGGCCCGAGACCCACCCCTTCACCGGCCGCGACGCCTACGGCGCCTTCGCCCACGTCAAGCTCAAGCCCGGCGCGTCGAACGTCGGCTTCCTCGTCATCGACAAGGACGGCAACAAGGACGTCGCCGCCGACCGCACCATCGACGTCACCGAGACCGGCGAGGTGTGGATCGAGCAGGGCAAGGAGCAGGTCGCCACGGAGCGGCCCGAGTACCCGGCCCAGGACACCACCAAGGCCGTACTGCACTACAAGCGCGCCGACGGCAACTACGACGGCTGGGGCCTGCACGTCTGGGGCGACGCCGCGAACCCCACCGACTGGGCGAAGCCGCTCCAGCCGGTCGGGACCGACCCCTACGGCGCGGTCTTCGAGGTGCCCCTCACCGAGGGCGCGAGCAGCCTCAGCTACATCGTCCACAAGGGCGACGAGAAGGACCTGCCCACCGACCAGGCCCTCGACCTCAAGGCCGACGGCCACGAGGTGTGGCTGCTGAGCGGCCAGGAGGAGTACCTGCTGCCGCAGCCCGCGGGCTCGGCGGCGGCCGTCGACCTCACCACCTCCAAGGCGGTGTGGATCGACCGGAACACCGTCGCCTGGAACGGCTCCGACGGCGCCGCCTCCACCCAGCTGCTCGCCTCCCGCACCGGCTCCGTCGCCGCCGAGGACGGCCGGCTCACCGGCGACGACCAGCAGTGGCTCCGCCTCACGAAGAGCGCCCTCACCGACGCCCAGAAGGCGAAGTTCCCGCACCTGAAGGAGTACACCGCCTGGTCCGTCGACCCGCGCGACCGCGACCGGGTCCGCGAGGCCCTGCGCGGCCAGGTCGTCGCCTCCCAGCGCACCGCCACCGGCGCCCTGCTCGCGGCGACGGGCGTACAGACCGCGGGCGCCCTGGACGATCTGTACGCGGACCGGGCGACCGGGGCCGACCTCGGTCCGGTCTTCCACCACGGCAGGCCCACCCTGTCCGTGTGGGCGCCGACCGCGCAGGACGTGAAGCTGGAGATCGGCGACCGCACGGTGCGGATGCGCCGGAACGACGCCTCCGGCGTCTGGTCCGTCACCGGTCCCAAGTCCTGGAAGGGCAAGGCCTACCGGTACGCGGTGAAGGTCTGGGCGCCCACCGCGGGCGAGGTCGTCACCAACAAGGTCACCGACCCGTACTCCCTCGCCCTGACCACCGACTCCGAGCGCAGCCTCGTCGTCGACCTGGACGACCGCTCCCTCGCCCCGCGCGGCTGGGAGCACTACCGCAAGCCCGAGGCCGTCCCGCTGCGGGACGCGCAGATCCAGGAGCTGCACATCCGCGACTTCTCCGTCGCCGACCCGACGGCGGACGCGGACCACCGGGGCACCTACCTCGCCTTCACCGACGAGAAGAGCGACGGCTCCAAGCACCTGCGCGAGCTGGCCGAGGCCGGCACCTCCTACGTGCACCTGCTGCCCGCCTTCGACATCGCCACCATCCCCGAGAAGAAGTCCGAGCAGACGGTGCCCGACTGCGACCTCGCCGCCTACCCGGCCGACTCCGACAAGCAGCAGGAGTGCGTGACGAAGGCCGCCGCCAAGGACGCCTTCAACTGGGGCTACGACCCGTACCACTACACGGTCCCCGAGGGCTCCTACGCCACCGACCCGGACGGCACCGGGCGCACCGTCGAGTTCCGCAAGATGGTCAAGGCCCTCAACGACGACGGCCTGCGCGTCGTCATGGACGTCGTCTACAACCACACGGCCGCGAGCGGCCAGGCGAAGACCAGCGTCCTCGACCGCATCGTGCCCGGCTACTACCAGCGGCTGCTCGCCGACGGATCGGTCGCCAACAGCACCTGCTGCTCCAACACCGCCACCGAGAACGCCATGATGGGCAAGCTCGTCGTCGACTCGGTCGTCACCTGGGCCAAGGAGTACAAGGTCGACGGCTTCCGCTTCGACCTCATGGGCCACCATCCCAAGGCCAACATCCTCGCGGTCCGCAAGGCGCTGGACGAGCTGACGCTCAAGAAGGACGGCGTCGACGGCAAGAAGATCATCCTGTACGGCGAGGGCTGGAACTTCGGCGAGGTCGCCGACGACGCCCGCTTCGTCCAGGCCACCCAGAAGAACATGGCCGGCACCGGCATCGCCACCTTCTCCGACCGGGCCCGCGACGCCGTGCGCGGCGGCGGCCCCTTCGACGAGGACCCCGGCGTCCAGGGCTTCGCCTCCGGCCTCTACACCGACCCCAACTCCTCGAAGGCCAACGGCACCGAGGCCGAGCAGAAGGCCCGCCTCCTGCACTACCAGGACCTGATCAAGGTCGGCCTGACCGGCAACCTCGCCGACTACGCCTTCACCGACACCGACGGCAAGGAGGTCAAGGGCTCCGAGGTCGACTACAACGGCGCCCCCGCCGGATACGCGGCGGCACCCGGCGACGCCCTCGCCTACGCCGACGCCCACGACAACGAGTCCCTCTTCGACGCGCTCGCCTTCAAGCTGCCCAAGGACACCTCCGCCGACGACCGGGCCCGCATGCAGGTCCTCGCCATGGCGACCGCCACCCTCTCGCAGGGCCCGGCGCTCTCCCAGGCGGGCACCGACCTGCTGCGCTCCAAGTCGCTGGACCGCAACTCCTACGACAGCGGCGACTGGTTCAACGCCCTGCACTGGAACTGCGCCGACGGCAACGGCTTCGGCCGGGGACTGCCGCCGGCCGCCGACAACCAGGACAAGTGGCCCTACGCCAAGCCCCTGCTGGACACCGTGCGGGTCGGCTGCCCGCAGATCAACGGCGCCTCGGCGGCGTACCGGGACCTGCTGAGGATCCGCAGCGGCGAGAAGGACTTCTCCCTCGCCACGACCGCGCAGGTGCAGTCCCAGCTCTCCTTCCCGCTCTCCGGCGAGGACGAGACACCCGGGGTGATCACCATGAGCCTCGGCGACCTCGTCGTCGTCTTCAACGCCACGCCCGAGAAGCAGGAACAGCGCGTCGGCGCGGCGGCCGGGACCGGCTACCGCCTGCACCCGGTGCAGGCGGCGGGCGCGGACCCGGTGGTGAAGGAGTCGGCGTACGCGGCGAAGACCGGCACGTTCACCGTGCCGGCCCGTACGGTCGCCGTCTTCCAGCGGGCCGGCTGACGGCGGGAGGTCTGCGGTTAGGGTGAGCCCTGCTGTTCACGCAACGGGAGGGCTCATGCCGCAGATCACCGTCGACTACTCCGAGCGGCTCGCCGGCGACTTCGACCGGCCCGCCTTCGCGCGGGCCCTGCACGAGGCCGTCGTCGAGATCGCGGCCGCGAAGCCGCCGGCCTGCAAGACGCAGTTCCGCCGCACCGAGGACACCGTGGTCGGCCCCGACACCGAGGGGCACGCCGTCGTGCACGTCACGCTCGGGCTGCTCGCGGGCCGCACCGACGCGACCAAGGTGCGGCTGACCGAGGCCGTCCTGGAACTGCTGCGCCAGTACGCCAAGCCGGGCGACGGCCTCGCCCTGCACGCCTCCGCCGAGGTCCGCGACCTGGACCCGTCGTACCGGAAGTTCGAGACCGAGTAGGAGGTCCCGCCGGACGGGCGCCGCGCCTCAGGGCAGGTCGCGGCGGCCCAGCCAGGCGGGCCGTACCGGCACCCCGTCCGCGTCCAGCCCGGACTCCCGGGCCTCGGCGGGGGCGGGCGGGGCCGCCCCGGCCACCGGCTCCGGGGCCGCGTCGGCCTCGGGCTCCGGCTCCGGCTCCGGCTCGGGGATTCGCGGGGCCGCCGAGTCCTCCAGCAGTTCCGCCACCGTGAACCGGGTGACGAAGGACTGCCAGGCGCCGTCCACGACGAGCAGGAATCCGTCCCCGACCCGCAGCAGGCGACGGCGCCGGGGGCTGAGGGGGTGGGTGGGGGAGTAGCTCCGCGCCCGCCGTTCCAGCTCCGCCAGCGCCTCCTGGCGGGACCCCGTGACGTGCCCGACGACCTGGGCCTCCGTGTGCTTGCGCTCCCCGGTGCCCACGGTCGTCTCCACCACCAGGCCCCACGCCGGTACGGCGCTCACCGGGCCGTCAGGGTGACGAGCCGGGCGGCCAGGTCCGCGAAGGGGCCGTCGGCCGGCTCGTCCGCGACGACACGGCGCACGAGGGCGCCCATCTCCTCGTCGTAGGCGGCGCTCACCGCCAGCAGCGCGGCGAAGTCGTGCACGAGCTGCCTCTCCAGCTCGGCGCGCGGAACGCGACGGCCGTCCAGCCAGATCAGCGCCGTCGACTCGGCGAGCGAGACCCAGGAGCGGACCACCAGTTCCAGACGCGCGGGCGGCTCGGTGACGTCCAGGTGCGACAGGATCTGGACATACGCGGCCTGCCGTACGGAGTCCACGAGCGCGTTGGTCGTCGACGAGCCGACGGCCGGACCGCCGCGCATCAGGGCCGAGAAACCCGGGCCGTGCTCGTCCACGAAGTCGAAGTAGCGGCCCATCACACGCAGCAGCCGCGCCCCCAGCGGGCCCTGGCGCGGCTCCGCGAACCGGGCCGCCAGATCGCCCGCGGCCCGCTGCAACGCGGCCTCGTACAGGCTGAGTTTGCCGGGGAAGTAGTGGTAGACCAGCGGGCGCGAGATACCGGCGGCCGACGCTATCTCGTCGATGGAGACCTCGTCGGGCGAGCGGCGGCTGAACAGATCGAGCGCGACGCCGATCAACTGCTGCCGCCGCTCCTCGACGCCCATTCTGCGGCGTACCCCGGTAGTCATACGAACACCTTACCGATCGAATCCGGCCCTGAACGGGCCGGACCGGGCATCGGCGTTCACATGTCGAGCACCAGCCGGGTACCGCGGCACCGGGACACGCAGATGAGCATCGAGTCGCCGCGTTCCGAGTCGGTCAGCAGGTCGTCCCGGTGGTCGATCTCGCCCTCCAGCACCGTCTGCTGGCAGGTCCCGCACCAGCCCTGCTCGCACGAGTACGGGGTGTTCGGCAGCTCGGCGCGCACGGCGGCCAGCACCGAGGAGTCGCCGGGCACGGTCAGCGTGCGCCCGCTGCGGTGCAGCTCGACCTCGAACTCCCCGTCGCCGTCGGCCGTCGTGCGCGGCGCGAACCGCTCCAGGTGCAGTGCGGCGCCGTCGGGGAGGTGCTCCGCCACGGCCGTCATCAGGCCCTCCGGGCCACAGCAGTACACGGCTGCCCCCTCCGGCAGGCCCGCCAGGAAGGCGCCGGGATCGGGCCGCCCGTCCTCGTCCTCGGCGACGACGGTGACCCTCCCGCCGTCCGCGTCCAGCTTCTCGATCTCCTCCAGGAACGGCATCGACGCGCGCGTCCGCCCGCCGTACAGCAGCCGCCACTCCGCGCCCTCCGGCAGCGCCCGCAGCATGGGCAGCACGGGCGTGATGCCGATGCCGCCGGCGACGAACGCGTAGGAGGGGGCATCGACCAGCGGGAAGCGGTTGCGCGGGCCGCGCACCTCCAGCTCCGTGCCCTCCTGCACCTGCTCGTGCAGCTCGCGCGAGCCGCCCCGCCCGTCCTCGACGAGCCGCGCGGCCACCGTGTACGACGAGGTGTCCTCCGGGTCGCCGCACAGCGAGTACTGCCGTACCAGGCCCGACGGCAGCACCAGGTCCAGGTGCGCGCCCGGCTCCCAGGACGGCAGGCCGGTCCCCTCGAGGCGCAGCAGCACCACCCCGTCGGCCAGCCGCTCGTGCGCGGTCACCAGCAGCGTCAGCGCGCGGGGACGGGACGGACCGGAGGCGGACGGGCGCGGGACGGACCTCGTCCGGGGCGGCGAGCCCGACGTCCGGCGCCGCACCGCGCCCGCGCCCACGACGAGCGCGGCGCCGGCCGCGAAGAGCAGGGTCGTCGGCTTCCGCAGCCGTGCCATGAGCGGGACAGGCTTGTTAGACATGGCGTCAATGTACTGAGCGGTAAGTCCGCGGGGAACCCTTCCGCCGATACTTGTTGACGCCGATGTCAGCAAGGATGCCCGGGTGCGGTGGACGGTGGCTAGCGCAGTCCGCCGATCGTCCGCCCGTCGTCCAGCGTGCCCTTCAGCTCGGCCCGGGCGCCCTGTTCGGCCTTCGCCGTCAGCAGGTTCCCGTCGGCGGAGTCGCTGATACCGCCGGTGGCCTCGATCGACGTCGTGCCCCGGCTGCCCGCGGCCAGCAGGTACCAGTGCCCGCCCTGCGACTTCCACAGCACCCCGGCCAGCACGTGCGGGTCCCGCTCGCCGCAGGCCGGCACGTCCTGCGCCTTCGCCGCCACCGCGCCCTGCGCCCCGCCCGGCGTCCGGAACTGCGCCAGCACCCGGGCTCCTCCACCGCGCCAGGTCTCGGCGCGGGTGCACACCCAGTCCCCCGACCCCGTCCCGTCGGGCAGCGGCTGCGCCGCGAACTCCCAGGCGTTCACCGACCGGACCCCCTGCCCGCGCACCGCGCCCAGCGAACAGGCGTACGGCGCCCAGTCGTCCAGGGCCTTCGCGCCCGAGGCGTCCTTCGCGGAACCGGGGCGCCCGGTGGTCAGGCGGGCCGGCACCAGCTCGCCCAGGTCGGTCACCACCCGGGTGTCCGAACCGTCGGTCAGCTCCAGCACGTTCCACGACGTGCACGCGCCGGACTGCTGCTGCACGGGGCTGGCCAGCGGGGACGTCACACCGTCGGTGAGCGTCAGCTCCCTGGGACCGGAGTCCGGCTCGACCAGATCGCGCGCGGCCACCTCCGTCACCCACGGGGCCGTCAGATAGCGGACGTTCGCGTCGGCCCGGCCCAGGACCACCGCGGTCGCCGTGGCCCGGCCGGCCCCGTCGGTCCGCGCGAAGTCCAGGGCCGCACCGGCGGAACCGTCCTTCGGCTCGGCGTACCGGACGAGGCGCAGACCGTCGTGCAGGATCACCACCCGCGCGTTGTCCACGGTGCCCGCGTACAGCAGCTGGGGCGGACCGGCCGGACCGCCGGTCTGGGTGCCCGGCGTCGCGGACACTCCCACGCTCTCGCCGGGCCGGGCCCAGACGGCCAGGGCACGGCGCAGCAGCTCCTCGTCGCCGGTGAGGTCGCCGCGCGCCGGCCACACCGAGAAGTCGGTGCGCGCGGACGTCTCCCACGCGGCGGGCGCGACCCTGCCGAGCTTGCCGGGGTCGAGGGCCGCCTCGGCCGCCGGGTTCCGCGCGTAGGGCGGGGCGGCGGCACCGTCGGGCCCCCAGCCGTCCCCGGGCAGGCCGAGCAGCGCCGCGCACACCACCAGCGCCGCCCCGGCGACCAGCGCGGCCCTCGTGTGCTGCCGCCGGCGCAGCAGATCGGTCGGCCTGGCCTGCAACGAGCAGGGGTCGAACTCGGGGGAGTCCAGCAGCCCGTACTGCCCCGGCACCCCGTCGGCCTCCCGCAGCGCGGCGTCCGCGTCACGGACGCCCGCGGCACGCAGCACCTGGCGCACCCCGTCCTCGGACAGCCGCTCCAGACCGCGCAGCGCGTACGCCGCCCGGCCCGGCGCGGAGAGCGCGGCCAGCCGCTGGTCCAGGGCCAGTTCGTCGGCGCCGCCCGAGCGCGGGAAGAGCTTGAGCCCCCGTACCTGCGGCAGCAGCGGCGGCAGCTGGGACCGCCGGGGCCACGCCCGCCGCCGCAGCGGAAGCCCCGCTTCCAGCGCCGTACGCACCACCCGCAGCCGGACCAGCGCGTACCCGGGGTCGACCGGGCGGCCGGTGGACTGGGCCGGGATCACCGGGGTCGTCGTCCGGTTCCGGGGCAGGGCGCGCTGGGCCAGGGCGTGCGCGGTCAGGACACGGCGGCCCCGGCCCAGGCCCGGCGGCAGCACCAGGTAGGCCAGCCGGGCCAGGCGCGGATAGTGCTCGACGAGCGCCGCCTCGGCCTGCTCGACGTCGACGACCGGGTCGGCCGAGGGAGCGGAGGACGGTGCGGGGCGCGGGGCGACATCCTGTGGCTGCACGTTCAGCAGAACGAGCGAACGGGGCGATGGTCACCGTCCGGCCGCGCCGGGCGAGGGCGCGCTACTCCTCCTCCGGCTCCACCAGGAGCCGCGCGTAGTTGGCCATCGACCGCTGGTAGCGGGGGAGATGGGGCGCCAGCGCGCCGAGTACCAGGGACAGGCCCTCGCGGTCGCGGCCCATGCTCGACAGGCAGAGCGCGAGGCACGCGCGCACGGCGTCGTCCAACTCGTCCGACGGTGCCAGCAGTTCCGGCGAGAGCAGCTTCACGCCCTCCTCCGGGTGCCCGGTGTTGCGCAGGGAGCTGGAGAGCTGGATCTTCGCCCGGCGCCCCTTGTACTGGCTGACCTCGCCGAGCCCGCCCGCCAGTGCCTCCCGGTACAGCGGCACGGCCCGGTCGGAGTGGCCCGTGGAGTCCCAGGCGCAGGCCCGCTCGAACAGGCCGCGGGGGTCGCCCGCGGGCAACTCGTCGGCGAGGGCGTCGACCACCGCCCGGAAGCCGGCGGCGTCCTCCTCGGCGTAGTCGTCGAACGCCGCCCAGGCGGCCGTCACGCGCTCTTCCCAGTCCTGTTCCACCACGCCACTCTCGCACGGCCCCGGCACAAGGGCACCAGCGTTGCTGAGTACTTCGCCTCCGGCAGCCGTACCGATGGCGAGAGCCCCTCGCGGGGGCTCCGTGCGGCATGTCGCACCAGCGGACCGGAGGAACACATGAGGCTGACCCGACCACTGCTCGCGCCGGCCGCCCTGGCGGCGGTCCTGGCGCTGACGGGCTGCGGCGCCGGCGGGGACGGCGGGGCAGCCGTCCCCGAGACGGCGACCGGCAGCCTGGAACACCTGGCCGCCGAGGCCGAGTGCGCCCCGAACATGCAGACCGACGCCGACACCATCCGCCAGGCCCTCTGCCGCGAGGGCGACGAGAAATACGTCCTCGCCACCTTCGCCACCGACCGCGGCCAGCGCGAGTGGATCAACACCGCCAAGGACTACGGCGGCTACTACCTCGTCGGCCGCAAATGGGTCGCCGTCGGCCACGAGGACGTGGTGGCCGGCCTGCGCGGCCGGCTCGGCGGGACCCTGGAACAGGGCGTCCAGCACGGCGGCGGGCACCCGGCCGGGCACGGCGAGCACGCCGGACACGGCGGCTGACCGGACGCACGGGAACACCAGGAGGGCCGGTGACGGATCCGATCTCCGTCACCGGCCCTCTCCCGGCTCAACGACCCCCCGTCGCTACTGGCAGTCCTCGCCGCGGTTGATGCAGTCGACCACCTCGTTCATCAGGTCCTCGTCCATGACGTTGATGAAGTCGTTGTGATCGGTGATCGGCTTGTGCAACTGCTCCGGGAAGCTGTCCACCGCGTAAGGGTTCTGCACCTGGCCGTTCTCGACGGTCGGGGTGGGGATGTCGTACGCGAGGCGGATCTGGAGCTGGGGGACGGCCTGGAAGCCGTTCGGGCAGCTGCCGTCCTCCTGGACGAACGCCATGTGGTCCCGGTGGTTGGCGCTGTCGATGTTCTGGCCGTCCCAGCAGCTCTGGAAGTTGGTCGTCCGCAGCACCTGGCTGCCGTCGGGGCACAGCGGGTACTTGTCCGTCACCTGCCGGTCCTCGAAGCCCGAGCAGCTCCACGAGGTGTTGGCGTTGGCGTCGCCGTTGGTGAAGGACTTGGCGTCACCGGTGATGATCCGCAGGAACTTCGGCATCGCGACCACGTCGCCCTGCCGGCTGCCGACGAACTGGATCCGGGCCTCGGCGGGCTTGAGGATCTTGCCGATGTTGCCCTCGGCGCCACCGCCCTGGTCGTTCGCGTCGAACTCCTGCGTACCGTCCTGGAGGCGCAGCACCGGCCAGTAGTACGTGGACTTGTCGCCCTGGTTCTGGCAGGAGGTGTCCGCGTTCGCCAGGTCCTCGTCGCTGGAGAAGGCGTCGTTGTCCTGGTTGCCGACGTAGTCGTGCGTGTGGTGCGCGCCGTTGTCGACACCCGGGGCGGCGATCAGGTTGTCGCTGTTGAACAGGTTGTTCTCGTTGACGCCGCAGTCGGTGGTGAAGGTGCCGGTGGAGCCGCCGTCGCCGTCGGCGGCCAGGCCGTTGCGGCTGTCGCGGGTGTTCGGCCGGACGTCGTTGATGTCGACGAAGTCCTCGGCGACCGGGCCCGCGACACCGTTGCCGTTGTCGTCGCCGCCGTCGCCGTCGCCGCCCTGGTTCTGGCCGTCGTCCATCTGGCCGTCGCCGTTCTGGCCGTCGCCGTTCTGCATCTGGTCCGCGGGGCGGCCCTGGCACGCGGCCAGCTCGTCCAGGTTGTCGTCGGCCTTGCCGCCGGCCCGGTTGATCTCCAGCTGGATCCGGTCGATGATCGCCTTCCGCCGGTCCTTGAGCGGGCCGAGGATGGAGTTCTGCACGAACTGCGCGTCACCCGCCTGCGCCCGCCGTGTGGTGGCCAGGCGCTGGTAGGCGTTGGTGATCTGGCTGTCCATCGTGGCCAGTTCGCCGTCCACCTCCCCGCGCGCCCGGTCCGGCACGTCCCGGATCTGCTGACCGACGTCGGGGCAGTCGATCGTCGCCACCTGCGCGGCGGCCGACCGGGTCCGGTTGTGGCCCGAATGATCCTCGTGCGCCGAAGCGTAGAAGTTGGCCCAGACCAGCCCGCCCCCGCCGACCGTCAGGGCCGCCGCCCCGGCAACGATCTTGGTGGCCAGCGGCATACGGCGTTTTCTCGTGTTGCGTCCCATGGAACTCCTCTGAACTTCCTTGCGGAGGCA
Organism: Streptomyces coelicoflavus; assembly: GCF_003112555.1. Lineage (GTDB taxonomy): Bacteria > Actinomycetota > Actinomycetes > Streptomycetales > Streptomycetaceae > Streptomyces > Streptomyces coelicoflavus. The sequence goes on from NZ_BEWB01000002.1 coordinate 913,930, forward strand.
TCGCTTGCGGGGCATCGAGGGCGCCCGACAGGGGTGAAGCGGCTCCCATCCATACGGAAGCCGCTCCGGAGGTGTTCACCCGTAGGGGGAATTGCTGGGTCCCGTGGGACGTGCGGGACCCGAGAGGAGGTCAGCGGCCGCGGTCCAGATACGCGAGAACGGCCAGCACACGGCGGTTGTCGTCGTCCGAGACCTCGAGGCTCAGCTTGGTGAAGATGTTCGCCGTGTGTTTCGCGATCGCCCGCTCCGTGACGACGAGCTTGCCGGCGATCGCCGCGTTGGTCCGGCCCTGCGCCATCAGCTCCAGCACCTCCAGCTCGCGGGGGGTCAGCCGCTCCAGCGGCCGGTCCTCCGCCGCCCGCCGGCTCAGCAACTGCTGGATGACCTGCGGGTCCATCGCCGTACCGCCACCCGCCACCCGCCGTACGGCGTCGATGAACTGCTCCGCGTCGAACACCCGGTCCTTCAGCAGGTACCCCACCCCGCCGCTCCCGTCGGCCAGCAGCTCGCGCGCGTACAGCTGTTCCACGTGCTGGGAGAGGACGAGCACCGGCAGCCCGGGCCGGTCGCGCCGGGCCTGGAGCGCGCACTGAAGGCCCTCGTCGGTGAGCGTGGGCGGCAGCCGGACGTCGACCACGGCGACGTCCGGCTCCAGTTCGGCCAGGGCCCGGGACAGCTCGGGGCCGGTCTCGACGGCCGCCGCGATCTCGAAGTCGTGGGCCTCCAGGAGCCGGACCAGTCCGTCGCGCAGCAGGAACAGGTCTTCGGCTAGGACAACGCGCAAGGGATCTCCATGGTGACCATGGTGGGGCCGCCGGCGGGCGAGCCGACGGCCAGGACACCGTCGAATGTACCGAGCCGCCGTTCCACCCCGGCCAGGCCCGAACCCGCCCCGATCACGGCGCCGCCCTTGCCGTTGTCGGTGACGGAGACGCGCAGCCGGCCGTCCTCGTGGTGCATGTCGATCCAGATCCGGTCGGCACCGGAGTGCTTCACGGCGTTGGTGAGGATCTCGCTGACCGCGAAGTACGCGGCCGCCTCCACCGGGGCGTCGGCACGGCCGGTCAGGTCCACGTCGACCTCCGAGGCGACGGGCAGCCGCAGCGCCAGCGCGCGCACCGCGTCGCCCAGGCCGCGTTCGGCGAGCACCGGCGGGTGGATGCCGCGGACGAGTTCACGCAGCTCGGTCAGGGCGTCGGCGGAGGACCGGCGGGCCTGGGCGAGCAGTTCCCTGGCCTTCGCCGGGTCCTTCTCCAGCAGCGCCTCGATGGTGCCCAGGTCCATGCCCATGGCGACCAGCCGGGCCTGCGCCCCGTCGTGCAGGTCCCGTTCGATGCGGCGCAGCTCGGCGGCGGAGGTGTCGACGGCGTCACGCCGGGTCTCGGTCAGGACCCGCACCCGCTCGGCCAGTTCGCCCTGGCCCGAGTTGAGCATCGCGCTCGTGAGCCGGAAGTGGGCCTGGAGCACGAGCGGAGAGAGCCGTACGGCGGCGACGAGGAGGACGGCGCCCAGGGCGGCGGCGTAGAGCGCGGTGGTCTGGTCGGTCACGGGCACGAAGCCGTACCAGTAGGTGTCGTCCCAGGCCCGCCACAGCCCGGCCGCGATCACGAACCCCTCCAGCGCGTAGACCGGCAGCGCGAAGGCCAGCAGCGCGGTGACGAAGCCCGCGGTCATGTCGACCGGGAGCCAGCGGAAGTCCCGCCAGGTCGCGGGGTCACCGAGCATCCCGAAGGTGCGCGTCCACGGGTTGGCGTCCGCGGGCAGCGGCCGGTAGGCCCGCTGGATCCGCTCCCCGCCCCACTCGGCGGCGAGCACCCGCCGCCAGTCCGCGAACATCCGCACGCCGGTCAGCACCCAGGGTGTGGTGACGATGCCGATCCCGATCGGGACGAGGGCGACGGACACGAGGGTCAGGCAGAAGCAGACCACCGCGATGGGCAGGGAGACGAACGTCAGTGCCAGTCCCCGCACGGCCGACAGCGCCGCACGCCGCGTCCGCGTCCGCGTTCGCTCCGCTGGTCCTGCCTGCCGTGTGCCGCTCTTCGTCTCGATGCTCATGGCATCAGTCTCGCCGAGGCGACGGCGCGGGGCACTGGGCCGGGCACCCCGGTCAGGGGGTGTTGCCAGGTACACCACCGCCGGGCCCGCCGGCGCCGGCCGCCAGGACCTCCGCCTCCGTCTCCGGGTCCAGGCCGACCGGTGGCCGGTCGGGGCGCCGGGGTGCCGTGCCGCCGATGCTCCGCAGCCAGGCCCAGGTGTCGGCCACGGTGTCCTCGACGGGCCGGCACGTGAGCCCCGTCGCCAGGGCCCGCGAGACGTCCGCCGTGTGCAGGGCGTCGTGCAGGTCGCTGCCCGGAGGAGTCCACACCGGCAACTGCACCCAGGGCTCGATGCCGGCGGCGAGGACGGTCCCGGGGTCGGTCCAGCGCAGCTCCGCCGTGCCGCCCGTGACCGCCGCGCAGGCGTCGAGCAGTCCGCCCATGGTGGTGTGCCCCGGCGGGGAGACCAGGTTGTACGGTCCGCCCAGCTCCCGCTCCACCGCGCCGAGCGTCCAGTCGGCGAGGTCGCGGACGTCGATGTACTGCACGGGCAGCTCGCGCGGGCCCGGTGCGAGGACGGGCCCGCCGCGGGCGACGCGGTCCAGCCACCACGGCAGCCGGCCGATGTTCTCGTACGGGCCGAGGATCAGCCCGGCCCGGACGAGAACCGAGCGGTCCGCGCCGAAGGCGTCCGAGACGGCCAGCTCCCCGCCCCGCTTGTCCCGGGCGTAGTCGCTCTGCCCGGCGTCCGCCGAGGCGCCCTCGACGAGCGGGGCGTCCTCGGCGCACCCGGCGGGCGGGGGCCAGGCGTACACCGAGCGGCTCGACACGTACACGTACCGTCCGGCGCGGTCCCGCAGCAGCCGCGCCGCGTCCCGTACCGCGCGGGGCGCCGCCGACCAGGTGTCGACGACGGCGTCCCACGTGTCCGCCGCCCCGGCCAGGGCGGTGAGCCCGTCGGGCGCGGTGCGGTCGCCGTGCAGCGCCCGCGCTCCGGGCGGCGGGGCATGCCGTCCGCGGTGCAGGACGGTCACCTCCCAGCCCCGGTCGAGGGCCGCCTCGACCACGGCCCGCCCCACGAACTCCGTACCGCCCAGCACCAGTAGTCTCATGCCGGTCACTGTGCCGGGTGCGGCGGCCGCGGGGAACGGGTCTCTGCCGTCGGCAGACGGACGCAGCGGCTCGACGGGTCCCCGCCTCGGCGGCTCAGTGACTCGATGGCTCCGTGGGTTCCGTGGATTCCGTGGGTTCCGTGGGCTCAGCGGCCGGTGGGCGGCGTGTACTTGTAGCCGACGCGCCGTACCGTCTGGATCGTCCGCCGGTGTTCCGCGCCGAGCTTCCGGCGCAGCCGCGCCACGTGCACGTCGACGGTGCGGCCGTCACCCACGTGTCCGTAGCCCCACACCGTGGTGACCAGCTGGTCGCGGGTGTGCACCCGGTGCGGATGGGTGACGAGGTGGGCCAGCAGTTCGAACTCCAGGTAGGTCAGGTCGAGGTCGCGTCCGTCCACGGCGGCGGTGCGTCGTGCGGGGTCGATCCGGACGAGTGGGTTCTCCGCCCGGCCCCCGCTGCGGTCCGGGGCCGGGTCCGAGCCCGGGGCCGGGCCCGGGTCAGGAGCCGGGTCCAGGAACGGCGGCTGCTGGTCGGCGGGGACGAGCACGAGGTAGCCGACCATCGGCGGGTGTCCCGGCAGGGCCGGCAGGGTGTGCGGCGGCGCGGGCAGCCAGGTGGCGCCCGGTGGCAGCAGGTCCGCGACGTCCGGCGCCTCGCCCGGGGCGACGGCGCGCAGCCGGTGCCGGGTGCCGGTGGAGTCGGGAGGGGCGGTGGGGGAGCCGAGGGTGACGGTGGACAGGGAACGGGTGGTCGCCATGAGACGTCAGCTCTTTCGCGCGTGAGTTCGTCGGGAGGGGCGACGGGCGCGAGTTCGTGGTCGGGCGCGTCGCGGGACGTACGTCGTGCGCACCGGCGGCAGGCGCGGAAGGCCTGTGAGATACGGCTTCTAGCGGGCCGGCGCGATCGTCGCGCGGCAACACACCCGGTCGAAGTCGTCGTGCTGACGGGAGGGCCAGAAGGGCTCGAGGTCACGGCGACCCGTCGCTGCGTACTTCCGGAAGCCGACCATGGGCTCATTGAAGCAGACGGCGGCGGGGGAGAGGAGGGTCCTCTCAGTGCGTGGACGCCGACCGCCCGGAACCAGCCGCCGGACCGGTCAGCCCTCCAGCCGTTTGCGCCAGTTCAGCGGGGTGACGGCGATCGCTCTGCCCGGGTCGCCGTTCCACTCCGTGGACAGTCCGGACCCCGTGAACGCCGCCACGACCTCGTGCCCGACGGCCGTGGTCGTCTCCTCCGAGCCGTCGAAGCCGCCGTAGTGCAGCATGAGTCCGTGTCCCTCGGCGGCGGCCTCGGTGCTCTGCCGGTGGAAGAAGACGAAGCCGCGGGCCCCCTCGCGCTCCGCGCCTATCTCCGCGGTGCCGCAGCCGCGGCAGCAGGCGAAGTTCTCCCGGGCGGTGACACCGGCCGCGTCCAGGACCTCGAAGACCCGGGTGAGGCGGTCCGGGTCGGTGGTGTCCCCGCCCCAGGACTCCTGCTCGGCCAGTCGCTCCAGCCACAGCCGGTCCACCAACTGCCGGGCCTGGGCGGGGGACACCGGCCGTTCGCCGTACTCGCCGCCGACGAGGTAGTCCTCCGCGATCTCGGAGAGCGTCCCGCGGCTGTCGTAGCCGCAGCGGAGCTGCTCGCGCACCCGCCGCTCGACCTGCTCGCGGACCTCGTCCGGCAGGTCGGGGACACCTTCCTGCGGCGGGACGGCGATCGGCTCCCAGGCCACGCCCGCGTCCCAGCCGGGCTCCTGGCGTGCCCAGCCGGTCAGGAGGTCGGCCGCGCGGTGGGGATCGTCGAGGTCGGTACCGAAGAACGCGTCCGCGGCGGCCCGGTACTCCAGCCGGTACTCCCCGCCCTCCTCGTGCCACACCTGCGCGAACACGTCGGGGATGTCCGGTATCCGCTGCACCACCAGGAAGCGGTCGCCGGCGTGGCCGATGCGCGTGACCAGTTCCCGCAGCTCGGCCGCCCCAATCCGGGCGTGCTTCTGCCAGTTCTCCGTCTCGACCCTGATGGCCAGGACCCCGTCGATCTCCATGACCCCACCCTCGCACGCGCCACTGACAACGCGGCCCGGGCCGCAGTGGCCCGGGCCGGAGTCGTCAGTGGCGGAGTGGTCAGTGGCTGAGTCGGCCGGTCTCAGACCTGGCCGGCCTTCTCCAGCGCCGCGCAGCAGGTGTCGACGAGCAGACGCGTCACGACGTACGGGTCGACGTTGGCGTTGGGACGGCGGTCCTCGATGTAGCCCTTGCCGTCCCTCTCGACCTGCCACGGGATGCGCACCGAGGCGCCGCGGTCGGAGACGCCGTAGGAGTACTCGTTCCACGGGGCGGTCTCGTGCAGACCGGTGAGGCGGTCGTCGATGCCGGCGCCGTAGTTCTTGACGTGGTCCATCGGCTTGGAGCCCTCACCGAGGGACTCGGCGGCGGTGATGATCGCCTCGTAACCCTCGCGCATCGCCCTGGTGGAGAAGTTGGTGTGCGCGCCCGCGCCGTTCCAGTCGCCCTTGACCGGCTTGGGGTCGAGGGTGGCGGAGACCTCGAAGTCCTCGGCGGTGCGGTAGAGCAGCCAGCGGGCCACCCACAGCTGGTCGGAGACCTCCAGCGGCGCCAGCGGACCGACCTGGAACTCCCACTGGCCGGGCATGACCTCGGCGTTGATGCCGGAGATGCCCAGACCGGCCCTGAGGCAGTTGTCCAGGTGCGCCTCGACGACGTCGCGGCCGAAGATCTCGTCCGAGCCGACGCCGCAGTAGTAGCCGCCCTGCGCGGCCGGGAAGCCGCCCTCGGGGAAGCCGAGCGGGCGGGCGCCCTTGAAGAAGGTGTACTCCTGCTCGATGCCGAAGATCGGCTCCTGCGCGGCGAAGCGCTCCGACACCTCGGCCAGTTCGGCGCGGGTGTTGCTGGGGTGCGGCGTCAGGTCCGTGTCCAGGACCTCGCACAGCACCAGGATGTCGTCGCCGCCGCGGATCGGGTCCGGGCAGGAGAAGACCGGCTTGAGCACGCAGTCCGAGGAGTTGCCCGCGGCCTGGTTGGTGGAGGAGCCGTCGAAGCCCCAGAGCGTCAGGGCGTCGAGGCCGGCCGGGGCGTCCGTGATGATCTTCGTCTTGGAACGGAGCTTGGCCGTCGGCTCGGTGCCGTCGATCCAGATGTACTCGGCCTTGAAGGTCACGGGGGCCACATCCTTCGGGTGTTCTCGCCGCACTCGCGGGTGCCGCGGCGCTGGGGCGGCAGGGGCGCCGCGTCTACTGCCGTGCAGCGTGCCAACCGGCGATTTCCCGGCCGTTGCCCGTATGTGAACCCCGTGTTACCCGCGGTCGTTGTGGTCAGGCTCACGTCCGTCGTCCCCGGCCGCCTCCCGGACGCCGGTCAGGAAGCCCCTGATGGCCGCCAACTCCCGCTCGTCGTAACCGCGCAGCAGCTCCACCGCCCGCCCGATCAGCGGTCCGAAGTGGGACCGGCCCAGAGCCACGGCCCGCTCGTCCACCTCGACGGTGACCCTGCGCCGGTCCCGCTCGTCACGCACCCGGCGCACGTGACCGGCCCGCTCCAGCCGGTCGACCAGCGCCGTCGTCCCCGCGGAGTTCAGCCCGAGCGCGGCGCCCAGGTGCCCGGCGGTCACCGCCTCGCCCGCGCGGGCGGCGTCCATGAGCGCGATCAGCGCCCGGACGTCGGTGGGGTGCATGCCGTTGCGCTGCGCGAACCGCGCGCTGTGCGCGCCCAGTTCGACGGTGACCGCGCGCAGGAGATGGACGATCTCCATCTCCGGTTCCTGGTCGGGCATGTGGACCCCTTCCGGATTCGTCTCGCTCGACAAGTATCTCGTTCACCGAGACAATACCGGGGAGGCAGGAACAAGGAGCAAGCGAAACAGGGGGCACCACTGATGAGCGCTCGCGGTCCGTACGACGCCGGCCGTTTCCACGACGCCTACGACAGGGTCATGGCCAAGTGGCCCACGGGGACCGGGTCGGTGACCGTCCCCACCCCCTTCGGCGAGACGCACGTCCACGTGACGGGACCGGCCGGTGCCCGCCCCCTCGTCCTGCTGCCGGGCGGCGGCGCGGCGACCTCCGCGTCCTGGCACGCCCAGGCCGGCGAGCTGTCCCGCACCCACCGCGTCCACGCCGTCGACCTGATCGGCGCCCCCGGCCGCAGCACCCCGGCCGGCGACCGCCACCCCCGTACGGTCGCCGACCTCACCGGCTGGCTGGACGTGCTCCTAGACGGCCTCGGCATCGCGGAGACCGACCTCGGCGGGCACTCCTACGGCGCCTGGATCGCCCTGCATCACGCCCTGCACGCCCCCGAGCGGGTACGCCGCCTGTTCCTCCTGGACCCGACCCAGTGCTTCGCCGGGTTCAAGGCGGCCTACCTGCTGCGCGCGCTGCCGATGCTGCTGCGGCCCACGCCCCGCCGGGTGCGCGCCTTCCTGGACTGGGAGACCGGCGCGACCCCGCTCGACGCCGACTGGCTCGCCCTCCAGGAGGCCGCCGTCGGCTTCCCGGAGCGCAGGCCGGTCACCGGACCGCGCCCGGCCCCGGAGGCCCTGCGCGCACTGGACGTGCCGGTCCTGCTGCTCCTGGCCGGGAACAGCAGGACGCACGACCCCGCCGGGGTGGCTGCCCGGGCGCGGGCCCTGCTGCCGCACGTGGAGACCGCCGTCCTGCCGGACGTCTCCCACCACGCGCTGCCGCAGTCCGCACCGCCCGCTCTCGGCCGCCGCCTCGGCGACTTCCTGGCCGTGCCGGGCGTGCCGGGCGTGTGAGCCTCAGCCGACCTTCTCGATCAGCGCCCGCCGAATCAGGAACTTGCCCTCCTCCCGGACCTGTTCGAACGCCGCGTTGTTGAGCAGCGCGCAGCTTCCCGAGACCGAGTTCACCTCGACGGTCGTGGACTTGCCGTTGTCGAGGTTGGTCACCTTGAGCCTGGTGCCCACCGGGAACCGGTTGCTGGAGGCGGCGGGCGCGCCGCCCTCGCCGGAGAGGGTGACGGTGGACCCGGCGCAGACCTGCTCGCCGGCCTGTGCGGCACCTCCGGCCTGGCCGCCCGCCTGTTCTCCGGTCTGTTCCCCGGCGCCCCGGCCGGCGTCCTGACCCGCCTCCTGCCCGGCCTGCGGCGGCTGCGCGGCCTGGGAGTCCTGAGCCGACTCCCCCACCGCGCAGCCGGACGCCGCCTGCTTGCGCTCGATCTCCGCGACGACGGCCTCGCGGTTCTCGATCCGGGCCGCGGACTGCGCGTCGGGGTCGGCCCGCTGGCCCTCGATGAACCGCTGGTTGTTGCCGAGCGCGGTGGCCAGGCCCTGGCAGACGTTCGAGTCCTGGGCGGCCTTCGTCCGCGCCTGCTGGGTGGGCTGCGCGGCGTTCGACGCGTTCGCCATGACGAAGGCGCCGCCGCCCGCCACGGCGGCCGCGCTCACCAGGAGCGCGATCTTCTTCTTCGTACCGGGAGTTCTCCTGCGCGACATGCGCGCCTCCTGAAGAGGTAGGGGAGCGTACGCCGCTATGTACGAGATACCGAACGGACTTGCTCAGCGGTCGCGTTGATACTCGTACGTAACCTGCGTCACACGCCCCTAACCCTGTTCGTACGCCACCACGTTGTCGTCGACGTACTGGAGCAGGCCCTCCGTCTGCCGGATGAGGTCCGCCTCCCCGGTCTCCGACCCGTCGCCCCACTGCCCGTTCGCGAACACCACCGACCGTACGGTCATCAGCCGCCGGAAGACGCCGGCCGACCCGGGCGGCACCGTCGGCAGTCCGGCTTCGGGCGGCGGGTCGAGCGACACCGTCTGGTACGTCACCGGGTCCATGGAGGCCATGCCGAACACCGTCCCGGCGTCCTCCGCGCGCACGAAGCTCGCCACCGTCACCGACACCTGCGAGCGCCGCTCGGCGTCCGTGAACAGGGCCGTGGTGAGCCGCGAGCAGCCCTCGCCCTGCTCGGCCAGGGCGGCCAGCTCCTGCGACATGCCCTGGGCGCAGTCGGTGGTCGTGGCCAGGTCGACGCGTTCGTACCGGGAGCCGTCCTCGAGCCGTACGGCGGCCTCCGGGAATGCCTGCTCGGGGCGTATGACCGGCCGCGCGAGCAACGACGGCAGGCCGGAGGGGGCGTCGGAGGGCAGGGTTCCGGTCACCGAGGGGGCGGCGGCGGGCGTCGCGGTCGCCGTGGTGTCCGGCGCGGCGGCCGACGCGGCCGGGTCCTCGTCGCCGCCGCTGTACATCAGTGCGCCGCCGGCGACGGCCGCGACGAGGACGACGCCCGTCACGGCGATCACCACCGGCCCCAGGCGCCGGCCGCGCCCGCGGTGCTGCTCGGGGGGCCAGGGGGCCGGATCCGCCGAGGCGGCGTACGGACCGTACTGCTGGGGCTGCTGCTGTCCGTACGGCTGCTGCTGTCCGTACGGTGGGTACTGCCCGTACGGCGTGTGCCGCTGCCCGTGGTGCGGCCCTTGATCATCGTGTGTCATGGCCGCGCAGGGTAACAGCGTGGACCACCCCCAGTCGCGGCGCGCGACAATCCCCGAACTACCGGGACAGAGCGTCCCGAACCGCCTCATCGGTGCGGCCCACCACGGCCGTTCCGTCGTCGGCCGTGATGATCGGGCGCTGGATCAGCTTGGGGTGTTCGGCGAGCGCGGTGACCCAGCGGTCGCGTGACGCCTCGTCACGGGGCCAGTCCTTCAGGCCCAGCTCCCTGGCCGCCGCCTCCTGGGTGCGGGTGATGTCCCACGGCTCGAGCCCGAGCCGGGTGAGCACCTCGCGGATCTCGTCCGCGCTCGGGACGTCCTCCAGGTAGCGGCGGACGGTGTAGTCGGCCCCCTCCGCGTCGAGCAGAGTGATCGCGCTGCGGCACTTGGAACAGGCCGGATTGATCCAGATCTCCATGCCGCACACGGTAGCCGGAAGGCGTGGAAACCCGTTCACCCCGTGCGTCTCAGCGGCCCCGAAAGGCCTTGTGGGCAGGGGCTTTTGTCAGTGGGGGGCGGTAAAATAGAAGCAGTGTTCGAGGGTGTCGCCGGGCGGTCCGGCCGGCGCCCTGACCGCGACAGGAGGATGCCCGTGCCCGCTGCCGCACTGAAGCCGAAGCCCACCCAGTCCACCGCCAAGCGGCCCGTCCTGCTCGACCTTCCGTACGAACCCGTGGCGAAGCGTCCGCTGCCGGCCGGCCGCCCCCGCGAGTGGTACGTCACGCACAACCGCCGGCTCAAGGCGATGCGGCTCGCCATCGCCCTGCTCGACTCCGGCGTCTACCTGGCCGACCAGGCGCGCAACGAGCGGATACGGAGCGCTGCCCTGACCATCGGGATTCACCCGCCGTCGGACACCACGTGCCACATGGTGCGGGCGTTGATGCGGTACTCGCGCTGACGGTGGCGCCGGGTGCCGTGACCTCTCGCGGCGCCCGGCGCCGGGCCCGAAGGGCGCCCCGCTACGCCGACAACTCCCGTTCCAACGGTGTGCGGAACCTCGGTGTGATCCGGGTCGTGCCCACCCAGGACGACAGGCGTTCCGCCTCGGCACCGATCGCGGCCTCCGTGTCGCGGCCGGTGCCCTCGCGGTCCAGCAGCCGCCAGACGATCTCTCCGTCGGCGCGCTGGGCCCAGCCGCCGATCACGCGGCCGTTCCACCAGACCGTCGGGCCGACGTTGCCGCTGCGGTCGAACAGCTTCGGCCGCAGCCCGGGCGCGAGGTACCAGTCCCGCTGCTGCCAGCCCATCGCCGTCGGGTCCAGGGCGGGCAGCAGCGCCGCCCACGGCTCGGCCGGCCCGGCGACCGGGCCGGCGTCTCCGGCGACGAGGTATCCCGTGCCCTCGTCCAGTGCGACCGCCTCGGCGCCGATCGCGGTCAGGGCCCGGCGCACCTCCGTCACCCGCCACCCGGTCCACCACTTGAGGTCGTCCTCGGTCGCCGGTCCGCACGCCGCCAGCCGGCGCCGCAGCAGCTCGGCCTGCGCCTCGCCCGGGTCCAGCTCGGGATGCTCGGGCGCCGGCGCCCAGCGGAATTGGCCGGACGTCCACGAACCCAGCGGCCGCCCGCGTACCACCTTGCCCTCCACGCCCAGCACCCTCAGGAGTTGGGTGGAGACGGTGTGCACGCCCTCGTAGCTCTTCCCGGCGGCGTAGACGTACTGCTCCTTCAGGCGCGGCTCGTCGCGGGCCAGTTCGGCCGCCGTGGCCTGGCCGCGCCGGGCCAGCGCGGCCAGCGCCGACTCCTCGACCTCCGCCAGCCAGGCGGCGTCCGGGGCTCCTGCCTCCGCCATGTTCTTGAGCAGCCTGGCCCGCTCCCGGGCGGCCACGGTGCGGCCGGTCGAGGCGTGCACGACCGCCGTCAGCTCCGTGGGGAACACGAACACGGTGTGCCGCATGCCGTGCATCCGGACCAGCGTCCCGTCCTCGTACAGGGCCCGCTCCGTCTCGCCCACGGTCTTCGCGGCGTCCGCGAGCCGCGCGCCCACGGCCAGGTGGACCGCCGCCGGATCCGTGCCGTGCAGCGCGACCAGTGATCCGGCGACCTCCTCCGGGCTTCCCGCCCGTGCGCTCACCGCCAGCCGCTGCCGCAGGGCCAGCCGGTGCCGCCGCTCCGCCGCCCCGATGTGCCGTCGTCCGCCGTCACCCATGCAGGCCCTCCGCCCGTCCGTACGCCCGTACGTCCTCGGTGTGCGTTCTCCGTATGCGTCCTCGGTACGGCCATCGTGCCCGACACCACTGACAGCCGGGGGTGCACCGCGGTCAGAGGCCGGGCGCTCCCCACACGGGGAACCAGCGGCCCAGGTCGCCCTCCACCGGCAGTTCGCCCGCCAGTGCCGCCCGGATCCGCAGTTCCAGCGCGTTGTCCCGCTGCCGCCGTTCGCCGGGCAGGGGCGCGAAGGGGTAGAACGTGCCGCGCTTGTAGAGGTAGACGAGGGCGAGCCGCCGCCCGTCGTCCTGCGTGAAACCGGCCAGGGAACACAGCAGCCGCGGGCCGAAGCCGCCCGCCTCCAAGGTGCTGTTCACCGCGTGCAGGTCGTTCACCAGGAGGGGCAGCTCGTCCGGGGAGCGGTGCGAGACGAGCCAGGAGTAGCCGTAGGAGTCGTGGGTCAGGTCCACCGGGGTCCGGCCGGCGTCCGCGTCCAGCAGGGCGCGGATCTCGCGGTGCGTGCGCTCGAAGGCGGCGCCCTCGACCGTCGCGAAGCACACCGCCCCCTGACCGGTCGGCCGGAAGCCGGCCGACGCCTCCAGGCCCACCGCCGCCGAGGGCAGTGCGAAGAGCCGGTCGAGATCGGGCCCCACCGCCCTCGACCGGCCGAGCAGGATGTTTAGCAGTCCCATGCTCTGGTGTCCGTCCTTCCCGCGGCAGCCCGCGTTTCAGGCCCTGCCGGGCGCCGGCGCCTCGCCCAGCTCGGTGGAGATCCGGCCCAGCTGCTCGAGCCGCTGCTCCAAGGTCGGGTGGGTGGCGAAGAACCGGCCGAGACCGGGGTCGCTGCCGAAGGCCGGAGTGAAGTAGAAGGCGTTGAAGGCCTGCGCGGTGCGCAGATCCTTGGTCGGGATGCGGGCGATGTCGCCGGTGACCTTCGTGAGGGCCGCCGCCAGGGCCGACGGGCGCCCGGTGAGCAGGGCCGCGGCCCGGTCGGCCGCCAGCTCCCGGTACCGGGACAGGGCCCGGATCAGCAGGAAGCTGAGCGCGTACACGGCGGCCGAGACGCCCATCACCACGGCCAGCGCGGCCATCGTGTTCTGGTCCCGGCGCCCGCCGAAGAGCTGCGAGTAGAAGGCGAACCGCACGATCAGTCCCGCGATCACGCCCAGGAACGACGCCACCGTGATCACCGCGACGTCCTTGTGCGCCACGTGCGACAGCTCGTGCGCGAGCACGCCCTCCAGCTCAGCGGGCTCCAGCCGCCGCAGCAGCCCGCTGGTGACGCAGACCACCGCGTTGTCCGGGTTGCGGCCGGTCGCGAACGCGTTCGGCATCTCCATCTCCGAGACCGCGACCACCGGCTTCGGCATGTCGGCCATCGCCGCCAGCCGGTCCACCACTCCGTGCAGCTCCGGATACTCGTCCCGCTCCACGACCCGGCCGCGCATCGCGAACAGCGCGATCCGGTCGGAGAACCAGTACTGCGCCCCCAGCACCAGCGCCACGATCACCACGACCAGTACCCAGGACTTCAGCACCGCGATCAGCGCGGCGACGAACCCCACGTACAGCAGACCGAGCAGGAACAGCGTGATCCCCATGCGCACGGTCAACCGCCGGTCACTCCGGAAGCGGCTCTGCATCTGCATCACCTCGCAGTCGCACACTCGTCCCGCTGTCCAGTGTGCACCCGGCGTCCCGGACGCTACCGGGTGCCGGGCGACAGCCGCCGGGTGATGCGGTCGAACAGCTCCGTCAGCGGTTCGCCGATGTCCCGGCCGAACTCGCTCAGCCCGTACGTGACCCGGGGCGGCGTCGTCGGCTCGACCTCCCGCCAGACCAGACCGTCCTCGACCAGCACGCGCAGGGTCTGGGCGAGCATCTTCTCGCTGATGCCCTGGATGCTCTCGCGCAGCTCGTAGAACCGGAGGTCGTTGCGGCGCAGGGAGATCAGCACCCAGATGCCCCACCGGCTGGTCACGTGGTCGACCACGTCGCGCGCCAGGCAGTCGGTGTGAAACACGTCATACCGCGCACGGGTCTCGTCCCGTCCTTGCTGCGAGCCTTCCGTCATGTCATGAGCTTACCTTCAGGTATGCCCTTACCAAAAGTAAGCCCGCGCTCCTAGCGTGAAGATCCACAGAGGGCATCCGAGAGGGAGCTGATCATGATCGTGGTAACCGGTGCGACCGGGAACATCGGCCGACCGCTGACGCGGGCGCTGGCGGAGACGGGGGAGCAGGTGACGGCGGTGTCGCGGCACCGGGCGGCGGTGCCGGACGGTGTCCGACACGTGGTGGCCGACCTCGCCGAGCCGGCCGGCCTGCGGCCCGCGCTGGCCGGGGCGAAGTCGCTGTTCCTGCTGCTCTCCGGCGACCTGCACGCCACGGGTGCCGACCCGGCCGGCATCATCGCCGAAGCGGCGGGCAGCGGGGTCCGCCGCGTCGTCCTGCTCTCCACGCTCGGCGTGGTGACCAGGCCCTTCGGCGCCACACGGATCGCGATGCGGGAACTGGAGGACACGCTGCGGGACTCCGGCCTGGAGTGGGCCGTCCTGCGGCCGGGCGGGTTCGCCTCCAACGCCCTGTGGTGGGCCGAGTCCGTCCGCGCGCAACGGCTCGTCGCGGCGCCCTTCGGCGACGTCGGAGTGCCGGTCGTCGACCCGGCGGACATCGCCGCGGTGGCCGCGGCCTGTCTGCTGGAGGACCGGCACACCGGCGGTTCCTACGAGCTGACCGGCCCCGAGGTGATCACTCCGCGCGGACAGACGGAGGCCCTCGCCGCCGCGCTGGGCTCGCCCGTGGCCTTCCGGGAGCTGACCCGCGAGGAGGCCAGGGCGGCCATGGCCCGGAGCATGCCCGCGGAACTCGCGGACGACACCCTCGACATCCTCGGCAACCCGAGCCCGGCCGAGCTGCGCGTCAGCCCCGACGTCGAGCGTGTCCTCGGCCGCGCCCCCCGTCCCTTCGCCGACTGGGCCGCCCGCAACGTCGACACGTTTCGCTGAGGCCGCCGGGACCGGACGGCCGGGGTGCGGCGTACCGGTCGGTGGCGCCGGCCGGCCTTAGTAGGGCGCCCGGAAGTTGACGTATCCGAGCAGTACGATCACGGCGGCCACGCAGCCCAGCACCACGGCCGTGGACACCCACGACGACCGGCGCGCGGAGCGCACGTGCTCGGGGTCGGCGCGGAAGGGGACCGGCCCGGGAGGGTTCTCCTTCCAGCGCGCGGCGAGCATCCGGGCCCGCGCCGAGGGCTCCTTGTGCTCGGCACCGTCGGCCCACCTCAGGTCGTACTCGCGCTCCTCGTCGTCCCGTTCCGGCATCTCCGGCACTCTCCCCGTCCCCCTGACTCGAACAACCGTCTTAGTGGACATGATCCCGGCACGCCCGCGGCCTGTGAAGTGTTTTCGGCCACGCACGGGCCACGCACGACGGCGCCCCCGCCCTCCGCAAGGGGAGGGGCGGGGGCGCCGGACGTCGCGGGCCGGGCCCGGTCGGTCACACGTCTCGGTCGGACGTCTCGCTCACACGTCGAAGTACATCTCGAACTCGTGCGGGTGCGGACGCAGCTGGAGCGGGGCGATCTCGTTGGCGCGCTTGAAGTCGATCCACGTCTCGATCAGGTCCGGCGTGAACACGTCGCCCTGGAGGAGGAACTCGTGGTCGGCCTCCAGGCGGTCGAGGACCGCGCCGAGGGAGGTCGGGACCTGCGCCACGTTGGCGTGCTCCTCGGGAGCCAGCTCGTAGAGGTCCTTGTCGATCGGCTCGGCCGGCTCGATCTTGTTCTTGATGCCGTCCAGGCCCGCGAGGAGCAGGGCGGAGAACGCCAGGTACGGGTTGCCGGAGGCGTCCGGGGCGCGGAACTCGACGCGCTTGGCCTTCGGGTTCGAGCCCGTGATCGGGATGCGCATCGCGGCGGAGCGGTTGCGCTGCGAGTACACCAGGTTGACCGGCGCCTCGAAGCCCGGCACCAGGCGGTGGTAGGAGTTCACCGTCGGGTTGGTGAAGGCCAGCAGCGACGGGGCGTGCTTGAGGATGCCGCCGATGTAGTAGCGGGCGGTGTCCGACAGGCCGGCGTAGCCCTGCTCGTCGTAGAAGAGCGGCTCGCCGCCCGTCCACAGCGACTGGTGGACGTGCATGCCCGAGCCGTTGTCACCGAAGATCGGCTTCGGCATGAAGGTCGCCGTCTTGCCGTTGCGCCAGGCCACGTTCTTGACGATGTACTTGAAGAGCATCAGGTCGTCGGCGGCGGCGAGCAGCGTGTTGAACTTGTAGTTGATCTCGGCCTGGCCGGCGGTGCCCACCTCGTGGTGCAGGCGCTCCAGCTGGAGGCCGGACCGCTGGAGCTCCAGGGACATCTCGGCGCGCAGGTCGGCGAAGTGGTCGACCGGCGGGACCGGGAAGTAGCCGCCCTTGTAGCGGACCTTGTAACCGCGGTTGTCCTCCAGGGCACCGGTGTTCCAGGCGCCGGCCTCGGAGTCGATGTGGTAGAAGGACTCGTTCTCGGCGGTCTTGAAGCGCACCGAGTCGAAGACGTAGAACTCCGCCTCCGGGCCGAAGTAGGCCGTGTCGGCGATGCCCGTGGAGGCCAGGTACGCCTCGGCCTTCTTCGCCACGTTCCGCGGGTCGCGGGAGTACTGCTCGCCCGTGATCGGGTCGTGGATGAAGAAGTTGATGTTGAGGGTCTTGTCCCGGCGGAACGGGTCGACGCGCGCGGTGGACAGGTCGGGGCGCAGGGACATGTCCGACTCGTGGATGGCCTGGAAGCCACGGATCGAGGATCCGTCGAAGGCCTGCTCGTCGTCGGGGTCGAACGCCTCGGCGGGCAGCGTGAAGTGCTGCATGACGCCCGGCAGGTCGCAGAACCGGACATCGACGAACTTGACGTCCTCGTCCGCGATGAACTTCTTGACGTCGTCGGCGTTCTGGAACATCCAGCTCCTCCTACTCCCGACCGTCCCGCCGGGTTGGTAGATCGTTCGTGAGGCCAGTGCGGGTGGCACACGCTTCCTCGACCCTAGGGACGGGTGATTTCTCGGGCGTGACCCATTTGTTTCGCAGAAGTTAACCGGCTCCCTTCCCAGCCTAGGCCGGTTCGGGGCGCGTCACACCCCACCGTCCCCGGTCCGTATACGGGCGCAGTACCGTGGTCGGGTGGACAACAGGCAAGCAATCGGCTCGTGGCTCTCCGGCCCCCGCGCGGCCATCGAAGAGTCCGGCGCCGATCTCGGATACCGCGGCGAGCAGCTCGGTCTGCCCGAGGAGGGACCGGGCTCGATCGCCCGTCCGGGCAGGCGGCTCGGCGCGCTGGCCGTCGACTGGGCCCTGTGCTCCCTGATCGCATACGGCCTGATCACGGGCAGCTACGGGCAGACGGCGAGCAACTGGGCCCTGCTGATCTTCTTCGTGCTGAGCGTGCTGACCGTCGGCACGATCGGCTTCACCCCCGGCAAGCGCCTCTTCGGCCTCCGGGTCGTGGACCTCGCCACGGGGCGGCCCAGCCCGCTGCGCGCCCTGCTGCGCTCGGTCCTGCTGTGCCTCGCCCTCCCGGCGCTGATCTGGGACCGCGACGGCCGGGGCCTGCACGACCGGCTGGCTCGCACCGTGGAAGTCCGCGTCTGACTCGCACGCACCGGTACGACATGCCGGGACGACATGCCGGCACGACGACGCCGGTACGACGACGGGGGCGGCCCGAGTGGATCGGGCCGCCCCCGTCGCCGTACCGGCGTCTCGGAGTGCTGCGGGTCAGCGCTGCCTGGGGTTGCCGCCGCGGGGCATCCGCATGCCCTTCGGCATCGGGCCCTTGGGCAGCGGCATGTTGCTCATCAGGTCGCCCAGGGCGCGCAGCCGGTCGTTGGTCACGGTGACCTGCGGGCCGCTCAGGACGCGGGGGAGCTTGAGCATGGTCGTGCGCAGCTTCTTCAGCTCGACCTGGCCCTCGCCGGTGCCCACGACCAGGTCGTGCACGGGGACGTCGGCGACGATGCGGTTCATCTTCTTCTTCTCGGCCGCGAGCAGGGACTTCACCCGGTTCGGGTTGCCCTCCGCGATCAGCACGATGCCGGCCTTGCCGACCGCGCGGTGCACCACGTCCTGGTTGCGGTTCATCGCCACCGCGGGGGTCGTCGTCCAGCCCCGGCCCACGTTGTCCAGTACCGCCGCCGCGGCGCCCGGCTGTCCCTCCATCTGGCCGAAGGCCGCCCGCTCGGCCCGGCGCCCGAAGACGATCGCCGTCGCGAGGAAGGCGAGCAGCAGGCCCAGGATGCCGAGATAGATGGGGTGACCGATCAAGAAACCGATCCCGAGGAGGACACCGAAGACGACGATGCCGACACCCGCGAGCACAAGACCGATCTTCTTGTCGGCCTTGCGGGTCATCTTGTAGGTCAGAGCGATCTGCTTCAGTCGCCCGGGGTTCGCAGCGTCCGCTGCGGGTTCCTTCCTCGCCATGGCACGAAGTCTACGTGCCCCCGAAAGCGCCGACGACGGCAGTGTCCGGCGGGCGGGGAGGCGGGGCGGTCGGGAGCCGGGTTCAGGGGCGGCCGGCGACGGACTGCCGCAGTGCCTGCTCCGTCTCGATCCGGTCCTTGGCGCGGCGGCGGTCCTCGAGGACCGAGTTCCACGCGTTGCGCCGGGCGGTGCGCTGGCCGCCGCTCATCAGCAGCGACTCGACGGCCCGCAGGGCGGTGGTGAACGACGGGATGGCGGTGGCGCGGACGGTGGTGGCACGGACGGCGGTGGCGCGAACGGGCGCGGCCTGCATCGTGGAGGTCCCCCCTCGGTACGGCTCCGGGTACGGAGACGGGTGTACGCGGTGGTGTACGTGCTGTGATTCCAGGGTCACTGATTGGTGTTACCAGGGCGTGACCCGCCGGTCAAACGCACATGAAGCCGCGTTGCCGTGCCCCGGAACGGATGCGCGGCCCCGACCGGTGCCCTCATCAGCGAGGACGGTCGAGGCCGCGGCATCTCGGCCATTACTGGCGAGTAGTGACTTGTGCGAGAATTCACACGGTGGCGGACCGGCGCTGCTCCATGGCCATGCCGTAGAGCCGTCCCGCCCGGTACGAGGACCGCACCAGCGGGCCCGACATCACGCCGGAGAAACCGATCTGCTCGGCCTCCTCCTTCAGCTCCACGAACTCGTGCGGCTTGACCCAGCGCTCCACGGGGTGGTGGCGCACGGACGGGCGCAGGTACTGCGTGATCGTGATCAGCTCGCAGCCGGCCTCGTGCAGCTCCTTCAGCGCCTCGCTGATCTCCTCGCGGGTCTCGCCCATGCCGAGGATCAGGTTCGACTTGGTGACCAGGCCGTAGTCGCGGGCGTCCGTGATGACCTTCAGGGAGCGCTCGTAGCGGAAGCCGGGGCGGATGCGCTTGAAGATCCGCGGGACCGTCTCGACGTTGTGCGCGAAGACCTCGGGGCGGGAGTCGAAGACCTCCCGCAGCAGCTCCGGCACCGCGTTGAAGTCGGGGGCCAGCAGCTCGACCTTGGTGCGGCCGTCCGCGCGCTCCGCGGTCTGCTGGTGGATCTGGCGCACCGTCTCCGCGTACAGCCAGGCGCCGCCGTCGGGGAGGTCGTCGCGGGCGACGCCGGTGATGGTGGCGTAGTTCAGGTCCATCGTGACCACGGACTCGCCGACGCGGCGCGGCTCGTCGCGGTCGAGTGCCTCGGGCTTGCCCGTGTCGATCTGGCAGAAGTCGCAGCGCCGGGTGCACTGGTCGCCGCCGATGAGGAAGGTCGCCTCGCGGTCCTCCCAGCACTCGTAGATGTTGGGACAGCCGGCTTCCTGGCAGACCGTGTGCAGGCCCTCGCCCTTCACCAGGTTCTGCATCTTGGTGTACTCGGGACCCATTTTCGCCCGGGTCTTGATCCACTCGGGCTTGCGCTCGATGGGGGTCTGGCTGTTGCGGACCTCGAGGCGCAGCATCTTGCGTCCGTCGGGTGCGACTGCGGACACGACCGGCTCCCTAGCGATTGATTCTTCGGCGTTCTTAAGCGTACGCCCGATGATTTGAATGCCCGGCGAGGGTGCTGGCCTCTGGGGGCTGCCGCCCCCAGGCCCCCGCACCGGCCCTGAACGGGCCGTGTCCCCAAACGCCGGACGGGCTGTTTTTATGCCGGCGTCTTCTCGATGACCCGGGGCTTCAGGTCCGCGTTCTCCAGGATGTCGCGGAGGTGGCGTTCGGCCACCGGGAGGACCTCCTCGATGGTCACGTCGCGGCCGAGTTCGTTCGCCAGGGAGGCGACGCCCGCGTCCCGGATGCCGCACGGGATGATCTTGTCGAACCACTTGTTGTCGGGGTTCACGTTCAGCGCGAAGCCGTGCATCGTGACGCCCTTGGCGACCCGGATGCCGATGGCGGCGATCTTGCGGTCCTCGCGGCGCTGGCCCGCGTTGGACGGGGCGTACTCGGGGCCGTTGAGGCGGGGGTCGAACTCGTCGTCGGTCAGGCGGGGGTCGAAGTCCAGGGAGAGGCCGCCGAGGACGGGGCGCCGCTCGACCGGATCGCCGAGGACCCAGACGCCGCTGCGGCCCTCCACCCGGGAGGTCTCGAGGCCGAACTCCGCGCAGGTGCGGATCAGGGCCTCCTCCAGGCGGCGGACGTGGGCCACCACGTCGACCGGGCGCGGCAGCTTCTGGATGGGGTAGCCCACCAGCTGGCCCGGGCCGTGCCAGGTGATCTTGCCGCCGCGGTCCACGTCGATCACCGGCGTGCCGTCCAGCGGACGCTCGCTCTCCTCGGTGCGCCGGCCGGCCGTGTAGACCGGCGGGTGTTCGAGGAGCAGCACGGTGTCGGGGACCTCGTCGGCGAACCGCGCGGCGTGCACCCGGCGCTGTTCGTCCCACGCCTCCTGGTACTCGACGCGTTCGGCACCGAAGCCCATCCGGACGAAGCGCAGCTCACTCACGGCACGTGCCTCCCTGCAAGGTCGTAAGGCACGAAGCGTGCCCACGCCACTGTACGACCGCCCGCGCGTCGTCAGCCGGGCGGGCAATTCTCACACGATCGGATGAATGCAGGGCGAATTGTGCGATCGGGTGCTTACTCTCCGCTACATTCGCGCCGTTCACGAGGCCATAAGGGCTGCTCACAGGCGCTCCGGGCAATCGAACGCCCGGAAGGCAGGAGACCGCACCGCACCATGACGGAACGACCCGCGCAGCGCACCCCCAACCGCCAGCTCGCCGCGCTCATCGCCGAAGCGGGGTTCTCGAACGCGGGTCTCGCGCGTCGCGTCGACCAGCTCGGACTCGAACACGGCCTTGACCTGCGATATGACAAAACGTCTGTCACCCGGTGGCTGCGCGGTCAGCAGCCCCGCGGCACCACCCCGGCCCTGATCGCCGAGGTCTTCACCCGGCGCCTGGGCCGCCGCCTGACCGCCCAGGACCTCGGCCTGGACGCCTGCGCGCCCGTCTACGCGGGTCTGGAGTTCGCCGGCAGTCCGGAGGAGGCGGTCGACATCATCGGCGGGCTGTGGCGCAAGGACTCCGGCAGCCACGCCGAGCTGCGGAAGATCGCCTTCACTCCGGCCGGGCTCGTCGTGCCCAGCCGCGACTGGCTGATCGGCCGCGCCGACGAGAAGGTGGCCCGCACCGAGGTACCCGTCCGCATCCCCGCGCAGGGCCGCCCCGCGACCCCGAGGCTCGCCGTACCGCTCGACCCGTCCAGGCGCCGGGCGGCCCCGGCCGAGCGCGGCCCGGGCCAGAAGGTCAGCGGCGGCGACCTCGCCGCGCTGCGCTCGGTCGGCGAGCTGTTCCGCAGCCTCGACGACCGGTACGGCGGCGGACACGCCCGCCAGGCCCTGGTGCGCTACCTGGAGCACGAGCTGGAGCCGATGCTGCGCGGCACCTACGGCGAGCAGACCGGCCGCCGCCTCTTCGCCGCCGCGGCCGACCTCACCCGGCTCGCGGGCTGGACCTCGTACGACATCGCCGCGCACGGTCTCGCCCAGCGGTACTTCGTGCAGGCGCTGCGGCTGTCGCAGGCGGCGGCGGACCGGGCGTACGGCTCGTACGTGCTGGTCACCATGAGCCGGCAGGCCGTCTACCTGGGCCACGGGCGCGAGGCCGTGCAGCTCGCGCGGGTGGCGCAGCAGGGCGTGGGGACCTCCGCGCCGCCGGTCGTGCAGACGCTGCTGCACGCCGCCGAGGCACGGGCGCACGGCGTCCTCGGGGAGGTGCGGGCGTGCACGGCGGCGCTGGTGCGGGCCGAGCGCGCGATGGAGGCCGCCCGGCCCGGCGACGAGGTGCCGCACTGGGCGCGCTTCTTCGACGAGGCGCAGCTCGCCGACGAGTTCGGGCACTGCCACCGCGACCTCCAGCAGTTCCGCGCCGCCGCCCAGCACGCGGAACGCTCGCTGCAACTGCGCGCCCCCGTCTACGCCCGCAGCCGGCTGTTCTGCCGGGTCGTCCTCGCCACCGCCCGGCTCGGCCTCGGCGAGCTCGACCAGGCCTGCCAGCTGGCCGCGGAGGCGGCGGGGCAGGCGGCCGAGATGCGCTCGGTGCGCGCCGCGGAGTACGTCCGCGACTTCGAGCGCCGCCTGGAGCCGTACCGGGACGCGGCCCCGGTCCGGGGGTACCGGGACAAGGTGGCCGCCCTGGGGTAGCGCCGGTCACCGGGCCTACGCCGCCCGCGCCGGTCCCACCGCCTCCGCCGTGTGCATCGGCCGGCCCGCCCCCAGGTCGGTCAGGATCGCCGCCGAGGCCCGGTGGCCCGAGTGCAGTGCGCCCTGGACGGTGCTGGTGTCGCGGTGGTCGCCGCACACGTACAGGCCCGCCAGCAGCCGTACCGGCCTGCGGGGGTCGTGCGGCGGGCGCATCGCGGGCACCGCCTCGGGCGTGTGGTGCACGGCGAGGGTCTCCCAGCGGGTGGTCGGGGTGCCGTAGAGGCGGGACAGGTGGATGCGTACGGCGGTGTCGAGGTCGGGCGGGGGAGGGCCGAGGACCGTCGACGAGACGAGGGTGCGCCCGGCGGGCGCGCGGGACGGGTCCACCCGGCTGATCTGCGCCGTGTGGGCGACCGGGCCGCCGCGGTCGGCGTCGAGCAGCAGGGACGCGCCGGTCGTCGGCGGTTCGTCGGTGGTGTGGTGGACCACCGTCACCGGGTGGAAGTCCGGCACCCGCAGTCCCGGCAGCAGCTCGGCCGCCGCGCGGGCGTCGGTCGCCACGAGGACGGCCCGGCACCGGATCACGCCGTGCTCCGCGGTGGTCACGGCGTTGGTCGCCACCGAGGTGACGCGCACCCCGGTGTGCACCGTGCCCGGCGGCAGCGACCGCGCCATGTGCTCCGGCAGGGCCTCCGCGCCGCCCTCCGGCAGGGCGAGGCGCCCGCCCGCGAAAGCGCGCAGCGCGAGGTCCGCGCACCGGCTGGACGTGGTGAGGTCCGGGTCGTACAGCAGGGCGGCGAGCAGCGGACGCAGGAAGCCGTCGATCGTGCGGGCGGGCAGCCCGCGGGCCGCCAGTGCCGTGGCGGCGGGCAGCTCCGGCCGGGCCAGCAGCCGCTCGGCCGGGGTGTGGGCGAGCCGGGCCAGCGCGGCACCGAGCCGGGCCTGGTCGACGGCGGTGCCGAGCGGGGCACCGGCACGGGTGCGGGGCGCGGCGGCCGGCCTGCCGGGCGCGCCGGGCGCGCCGACCGTGCGCCGGGGGGCGGGCATCGAGCGGGGGGCGCTCGCGAGGGCGCGCACCGCATGGAGTGCGCCCCGTGCGCTCCGTACGCCCGCCGGCGCTCCCGCGCGATGGTGACGGCCCTCGCTGTGCAGCAGGACCCCGGGGGCGAAGGGCAGCAGCGCGAGGCCGTCGAGCCCGGGGGTGCGGCGCAGTTCGGGATACGCCGTGGACAGCAGCTGTCCGATTCTGTCGAGCCGGAAACCGTCGACCTTCTCGGTGGCCATCCGGCCGCCGACCGTATGGGCGGCCTCCAGGACCGTGGTCGTCACTCCTGCGCTGGTCAGCCGTTCCGCCGCGGCGAGTCCGGCGATCCCGGCCCCCACGACGACGACGTCCGCCTGGTACGCGGGCTCAAGCACGTGCCCCTCCTCGAGGTTGCGCGGCCGCTGGAGACGTCATGCCCCCAACAGGCTTGAGGAATACCCGAGTTCGACACGAGGTTAGGGTCCGGAACGGTCAGGGGGAGTCGCACGGAGGCGGTACACGGTCGCACGACGGTCGCATACGAGTGCGATGTGGCAGTCA
The DNA here is from genome assembly GCF_003112555.1 of Streptomyces coelicoflavus. Taxonomy (GTDB): domain Bacteria; phylum Actinomycetota; class Actinomycetes; order Streptomycetales; family Streptomycetaceae; genus Streptomyces; species Streptomyces coelicoflavus. Next base: position 937,892 of record NZ_BEWB01000002.1, read on the forward strand.
ATCGGACGCGATTCGGTCGTGGTCGGTCGTGCTTCGGCCGCGACTGGTCGTGTTCCGGCCGTGGTTCGCACGCGACTCGGAAGCGCGCCGGCCGTGACGCGGCTGTCGCTACAGCGCCGCCCGGATCGCCCCGTCGATCTCCGGGAACGCGAAGCGGAAGCCCGATTCCAGGAGGCGGGCCGGGAGGACCCGGGCGCTGCCCAGGACGTCGCCCGCCATCTCGCCGAGCACCGCCCGCAGGACCGGCGCGGGCACCGCGAACGGCGCCGGACGGTGCAGTACACGGCCCATGGCCACCGTGACCTCACGGTTCGTCACCGGCCGCGGGGCGGTCAGGTTGAACGGGCCGGACAGGTCGTCCCGGTCCATGAGGTGCCGGATCGCCGCCACCTCGTCGTGCAGCGCCACGAAGGACCAGTACTGCGACCCGTCGCCCAGCCGCCCGCCGAGTCCCGCCCGGAAGAGCGGGAAGAGCCGGCCCCAGGCACCGCCCCCGCGCGCGACGACCAGTCCGGTGCGCGTGAACACCGTCCGCACGCCCGCCTCCCGGGCCGGGGCCGCCGCGGCCTCCCACTCCACGCACAGGCCCGGCAGGAAGCCCTCCCCGGCGGGCGCGCTCTCGTCCACGGGCCGGTCGCCGGTCTCCCCGTAGTAGCCCATCGCGCTGCCGTTCACGAAGACGCGCGGCGGCCGGTCCATCGAGGCGACGGCCTCCGCGAGCGCCGTCGTGCCGTGCACCCGGCTGCTGCGGACGAGGGTCTTGTACGCGTCGGTCCAGCGGCGGTCGCCCACCCCGGCCCCGGCCAGGTTGACCACGGCGTCGCAGCCCTCCAGCCCGGCCGCGTCCACCCGCCCGTTCTCGGGGTCCCAGCGGACCTCGTCCGCGCCCCCGGGCGCGTGCCGCACCAGGCGCACCACCTCGTGGCCGTCCGCGGTCAGGGACCGCGCCAGCGCGCTGCCGATGAGACCGGACGCGCCGGCCACCGCGATGCGGGAACGTCCCCTGCCCAAGCGTCCGTCGTTCATGGGCCCATCCTGCCGGGTGGCCCGGGAAAAACCACGGAACGATCGCCGTCACCGCGTCGTACAGTGACCGTCATGCCAGCTCCGCACATACGCCCCGCCAGGTCCGAGGACGAGGAACCGCTGCGCCGGATCGACCTCGAGACCTGGTCCCACCTGCACGCCGTCTCGCCCCCGCCGGGGCCGGACGACCCCTTCTTCCACGACACCTGCGGGCCCGACGCCCACCTGGTCGCCGAACTCGACGGCGCCGTCGTCGGCTACGTCCGGCTCGGCTTCCCCACCCCGCTGGCCTCCAACACCCACGTCCGCCAGATCCGCGGCCTCGCCGTCGCGGACGCGGCCCGGGGACACGGCGTGGGGCGGGCCCTGGTCCGGGCCGCCGTCGAGGAGGCCCGGCAGGGAGGCTTCCGCCGGATCACCCTGCGCGTCCTCGGCCACAACACGGCCGCCCGGAAGCTCTACGAGTCCGAGGGCTTCGTCGTCGAGGGCGTACAGCCCGAGGAGTTCCACCTCGACGGCCGGTACGTCGACGACGTGATGATGGGGCAGATGCTGACCGGCCCGGCCGGGGCCGCGCTCACGACGTGACGGGCTCGCCCGTGTCCACCGCCCGCGTGGCGTCCGCGGCCTCGCGCGCCTGGGGGGCCACCTCGGCGGCCGTCAGCACGTAGCCGGTCTCCGCGTCGGAGGTGGAACGGGCGAACACCACGCCGTACACCCGGCCGTCGGTGGTCAGCAGGGGTCCGCCCGAGTTGCCGGGGCGGACCGTGGAACGGACCGAGTAGATCTCCCGGGTGACGTTCTCGTCGTTGTAGATGTTCTGGCCGGTGGCGCGGATCCGGTTCGCCACCGTCGCCGCCCGCAGGTCCAGCGCCCCGTCCTGCGGATAGCCCGCGACCACCGCCGCGTCGCCCCGCGAGGCGCCCTCCTCGAACCGCAGCACCGGCGCCCGCAGATCGGGGACGTACAGCACGGCCACGTCCTTGTCCGGGTCGAACAGCACCACCCGCGCCTCGTACGTGGGGCCCACGCCGCCGACCCGGACGGTCGGATCGTCGATGCCGGCCACCACGTGGGCGTTGGTCATCACGTGCTCCGGCGCGTACACGAAGCCGCTGCCCTCCCGGCCCTGGGCGCCGGCGACGCCCTCCACCTTCACCGTGCTGAGCTTGGCCGCGCGGGTCGCCGCGGGCGTGACGCTGTCGCCCGAGGGCTCGGCGACCTCGGCGGCCGACTCGTTCTCGAACGGGTTGAAGACCTGCGGGAACCCGGCGTCGGCCAGCGCGGTCGTCGCCCGGGAGAACCACGCCGGGGTGGTGTCCGGCATCACCCGCTGCACCGCGCCCAGCACGCTCGAGTCCCGGATCGCCGAGGTGAGCAGCGAGGACGAGGACGCCGCGAGGACGCTCGCCGCCACCCACGCCACGATCAGCGCCGCCGCCGAGTTCGCCACCGCCCCGCCGACCCCGTCGGCCACCCTGAGCGGACCGGCGTCCAGTTCCCGGCGCAGCCGCAGCGCGAGCCGCCCCGCCAGCTCGTGGCCCACCATCGCCGGGAGCAGCACCGTGACCACCGCGACCACCGTCGCCCCGGTCGAGCCCCGCGCGACCAGGTCCATCACCCACGGCAGCACCCACACGCCGAGCACCGCACCGCCCACGAAGCCGGCCAGCGACACACAGCCCGCCACCAGCCCGCGCCGGTAACCGGACGCCGCGTAGGCCAGCACCACCAGCGCCAGCACGATGTCGAGCAGGTCCACGCGAACCGCCTTTCTGCCGGACCCCGGGACCCTCAGTACGTGCGGTACCGGGCCGATGATCAGCCTGAAGCGCACAACCGTCCGAAGAGGGGGCGTCCGTGCGAGCGAACGTGTGCGGTCTACCGTGGAACGCCGTGCACCGGGACGATGGTTCCACCGGGTGGCACACCACACATCGCGGACAGAGCGGATCCGCCGGACAGTAGGACCATGCCAGTCTTCCGAGGACCGCGCCGGGCCCGGGAGCGCCGTACCTCCCGCATACCCGGCGCCGCCGGTGTCCCGGCCCCGGCCCGGGCGCTGCTCGGCGCCCTGCCCGGGCTGGCCGCCGTCGCCGCGCTCTTCCTGTGCGCGAACGGCGTGCAACGGGCGGCCGACGCGCAGTCCGCCGACGCCGCCCCGGCCGCCGCCACCGACCGGTACGCCGCGCCCCGGCCCGACATCGTGCCCCGGTCGGTCTGGCTGGGCGACGCCGCCCGCGCCCAGCCCGCCCCCCGCTACGACGACAAGGTCGTCGCCGTCTTCGTCCACCACACGGACACGCCCAACGACTACGACTGCGCCGACGTGCCGGCCATCCTGCGCGGCGTGTACCAGGGCCAGACCGGCGCCCGGGACTGGGACGACATCGGCTACAACTTCGTCGTCGACCGCTGCGGCACCGTCTACGAGGGCCGCGCCGGGGGCATCGACCGTGCCGTCACCGGCGCCCACACCCAGGGCTTCAACCACCGCACCACCGGGATCGCCGCCCTCGGCACCTACACCGCCGGGGTGCCCGTGCCCGACGAGCTGACCGACGCGATCGCCGCCGTGACCGCCTGGAAACTCGGTGAGAGCGGCACCGACCCGCGCGGGAAGGCCGTCCTGGTCTCCAGCAACGGCCTCAGCCGGTTCGCCGCGGGCGCCACCGCCACGCTGCCCGCCGTCGCGGGCCACGACGACGGCTATGCGACCAGTTGCCCGGGAGCCGCCCTCACCGCCCGCCTCGGCGACATCAGGGACACGGCGGCCCGTCTCCAGGGCCGCGCCTGACCGAGCCCGGAGCGCCTCAGTCCGGCCCGAACCTCGCCCACAGGCGGGGCAGGCGCTCGGCGAGGGCCCGGTCGTTCTCCAGGTCGACCGGCGTACCCAGCGGTTCGGCGGGCGCGGGCGCGATGCCCAGGTCGGGAGCGACGGAGCCGGTGAGCTGTTCGTAGGCCTCGTCGGCCGCGTAGCCCAGCTCCTCGCCGTCGCCGTCCAGCTCCTCGTCGAAGTCGTCCAGCAGCTCGGCGAGCGAGTCGGGGTCGTGCACCGCGCCCTCGTACACCTCACGGCCCTGGCCGATCAGCCAGCAACGGAAGAAGTCGAAGGCGTCGTCGCTCGCCCCGCCGAGCAGCACCCACGCCGCGCCCCACAGGTCCCAGGCGCAGGCGCGGTTGTAGCGGGCCTCGAAGTGGCGGGCGAAGTCGAGCACCAGGTCCGGGTCCATGCCGAGCAGCCGCTCCACGAGCAGGTCGGCCTGGTCCTCGGGATCACCGTCGGCCCGCTGCCGGGCGGCGTCGATCAACTCCCAGAACTCCGTCTCGTCCATCACGGCTCCAGCATCGACCCTGGACGAGAACGCCGCACGCGGAGTACGACGGATCGTTATACGTGCTGCCGCTGCCGCTGCCGCTGCCGCTGCCGCTGCCGCTGCCGCTGCCGCTGCCGCTGCCGCTCGCGACCCGCCCCGTGCCCACACCCACGCAGGGCACCCCTGCAACGCCGGCCCACGCCCCCCGCCGGCTCACCCCCCGTACAACCCCGCCAACCGCCCCGCATCCCGCGCGAAGCGCCCCCGCAGCGTCGCCGGCGCCAGCACCTCCACCTCCGGCCCGAGCAACCGAAGCTGCTCGTGCGCGACGTCCTCCGACTCCACTGCCAGCGTCACCGTCACCCAGCCCTCCGCGTCCGGCGCCCCGGCGGCCTCCAGCGCCTCCCGGGCGGCCGCCGCGTCGACGGCGTACGTCAGCCTCCGGACGCCGGCGGCCGACAGCCGCACCACGACCTCCGCCCGCAGAATCGACCGCGCGAACTGCTCGGCCCGCTCCGCCCAGAACGCGGGCAGGTCGAAGTCCCCGTCCCGCTCGAAGCGCTCCCCGCCCGCCTCCACCGCCGTGAACCGGTCGATGCGGTACACCCGGAAGGACCCGCCGCCCGCCGCCCGCGCGCACAGGTACCAGACGCCGGCCTTCAGCACGAGCCCGTACGGCTCCAGCTCCCGCACCACCTCCTCCTCCCCGCGCCGGTAGCGCGCGGCGACGCGCCGGTCGTCCCAGACCGCCTCCGCCACCGCCGGCAGCAGCTCGGGCGTCTCGGGCTCGCGGAACCAGCTGGGCGCGTCCAGGTGGAACCGCTGGGCGGCCGTACGGGAGGCGTCCCGCAGGGAGGGGAGCAGGGCCGCCGACACCTTCAGGCGGGCCGCCGAGGCCGCGTCCTCCAGGCCCATCTCGCGCAGCGCCCCGGGGACCCCCGACAGGAACAGCGCCTCCGCCTCGCCCCGGGCCAGCCCGGTGAGCCGGGTGCGGTAGCCGCCGACCAGGCGGTAGCCCCCGGCCCGCCCCCGCTCCGCGTACACCGGCACGCCCGCCTCCGACAGCGCCTGCGCGTCCCGGGTCACGGTGCGCTCCGACACCTCCAGCTCCCGGGCCAGCTCGGCCGCGGTCATGGCCGGGCGGGACTGGAGGAGCAGCACCATCTTGATGAGGCGGGCAGCACGCATCCCCACATGATGCAGGAGGACGCGGAAGGCCCCCGCCGCGGCGGGGGCCTCCACTCACATCAGCCTCGTGCTCACAGGCCGTAGCGCTCGCGCGCCTCCTTCACGGTCGTCGCCTTGACCTCGCCGCGCCTGGCGAGCTGGGCCAGGGCCGCGACCACGATGGACTCGGCGTCGACGCCGAAGTGGCGGCGGGCGGCGTCACGGGTGTCCGACAGGCCGAAGCCGTCGGCACCGAGCGACGAGTAGTCCTGCTCCACCCACTGCGCGATCTGGTCCGGGACCTGCCGCATGTAGTCGGAGACCGCGAGGACCGGGCCCTCGGCGCCCTGGAGCGCCCGGCGCACGTACGGCACCCGCTCCTCGCCGCGCAGCAGCGCCGCGTCGGCGTCCATGGCGTCCCGGCGCAGCTCCGTCCAGGAGGTCGCCGACCACACGTCGGCGGCCACGCCCCACTCCTCGGCGAGCAGCCGCTGCGCCTTGAGCGTCCAGTGGATCGCCGTGCCGGAACCGAGCAGCTGGATGCGCGGGGCGTTCGCGGCCGGGGTCAGGCCCGCCGTCTCCGCCGTGTTGAAGCGGTACAGGCCCTTGACGATGCCCTCGTCGACACCGGACGGCTTGGCCGGCTGCGGCATCGGCTCGTTGTAGACCGTCAGGTAGTAGAAGACGTTCGGGTCCTCGCCCGGGGCCGCCTCGCCGTACATGCGGCGCAGACCGTCCTTGACGATCGCCGCGATCTCGTACGCGAACGCCGGGTCGTACGACAGCGCGGCCGGGTTGGTCGCCGCGATGGCCGGGGAGTGGCCGTCCGCGTGCTGGAGGCCCTCGCCGGTCAGCGTGGTGCGGCCGGCGGTGGCACCCACCAGGAAGCCGCGGCCGAGCTGGTCGCCGAGCTGCCACATCTGGTCGGCCGTGCGCTGCCAGCCGAACATCGAGTAGAAGATGTAGAACGGGATCATCGTCTCGCCGTGCGTCGCGTACGACGTCGAAGCGGCGATGAAGTCGGCCATCGAACCGGCCTCGGTGATCCCCTCGTTGAGGATCTGGCCGTTCTTGGCCTCCTTGTAGTACATCAGCTGGTCGCGGTCGACCGGCTCGTACGTCTGGCCCTTGGGCGAGTAGATGCCCAGCGACGGGAACAGCGACTCCATGCCGAAGGTGCGCGCCTCGTCGGGGACGATCGGCACCCAGCGCTTGCCGGTCTCCTTGTCGCGGACCAGGTCCTTGACCAGGCGGACGAAGGCCATCGTGGTGGCCACGCTCTGCGAGCCGGAGCCCTTGTCGAAGGCCGCGAACGCCTTGTCGGCGGGCGCGGGCAGCGGGGCGACCGGGTGCACGCGGCGGGCCGGGGCCGGACCGCCGAGGGCGGCGCGGCGCTCCTGGAGGTAGCGGACCTCGGGGGAGTCGGCACCCGGGTGGGCGTAGGGGACCACGCCGTCGACGAAGGCGCTGTCCGCGATCGGCAGGCCGAGCAGGTCGCGCATGTCCTTGAACTCGTCCACCGAGAGCTTCTTCATCTGGTGGTTGGCGTTCTTGGACGCGAAGCCGGTGCCGAGGGTGTGGCCCTTGACCGTCTGGGCGAGGATCACGGTCGGCGCGCCCTTGTGGGCGAGCGCGGACCGGTAGGCCGCGTAGACCTTGCGGGACTCGTGACCGCCGCGCGAGAAGTGGAAGCAGTCGAGGATCTTGTCGTCGGACAGCAGCTTCGCCATCTCGGCGAGCTGCGGGTCCTTGTTGAAGAAGTCCTCGCGGATGTAGGCCGCGTCGCGCGTCTGGTACGTCTGGACCTGGGCGTCCGGTACCTCGCGCAGGCGGCGTACGAGCGCGCCGGTGGTGTCGAGCTGGAACAGCTCGTCCCACGCCGTGCCCCACAGCGACTTGATCACGTTCCAGCCGGCGCCGCGGAACTGGGCCTCCAGCTCCTGCACGATCTTGAAGTTGGCGCGGACCGGACCGTCGAGGCGCTGCAGGTTGCAGTTGATGACGAAGGTCAGGTTGTCCAGGCCCTCACGGGAGGCGAGGGTGAGCGCGGTGGTGGACTCCGGCTCGTCCATCTCGCCGTCACCGAGGAACGCCCACACGTGGGAGTTGGTCAGGTCCTTGATGCCGCGGCTGGTCAGGTAGCGGTTGAACCGCGCCTGGTAGATCGCGGAGATCGGGCCGAGGCCCATGGAGACGGTGGGGAACTCCCACAGCCAGGGAAGCCGGCGCGGGTGCGGGTAGGACGGCAGACCGTTGCCGCCGGCCTCGCGGCGGAAGTTGTCCAGCTGCTCCTCGTTGAGGCGGCCGTCGAGGAAGGCGCGGGCGTAGATGCCGGGGGAGGCGTGGCCCTGGATGTAGAGCTGGTCGCCGGAGCCGTCACCCTCCTTGCCCTTGAAGAAGTGGTTGAAGCCGGTCTCGTAGAGCCAGGCGGCGGAGGCGAAGGTGGCGATGTGGCCGCCGACGCCGTGCTTGCTGCCGCGGGTCACCATCGCCGCCGCGTTCCAGCGGTTCCAGGCGGTGATCCGCTGCTCCAGCGCCTCGTCGCCGTCCACGGCGGGCTCGGCGGAGGTGGGGATGGTGTTGACGTAGTCCGTCTCGAGGAGCTTCGGCAGTGCGAGGCCGGCGCCCTCGGCGCGCTCCAGTGTGCGGCGCATCAGGTACGCGGCACGGTGCGGCCCGGCCGCCTTGGTGACGGCGTCCAGGGAGGCCTGCCATTCGGCGGTCTCCTCCGGGTCGCGGTCCGGGAGCTGGTCGAGCTCGCTCGGCTGGATGGCTTTGGGGTCGGTCGTCATGTCGCCGCCTTCCTCAGTCGAAGGGGGTTCCCTCATCGGCAAGGGTTCGGGGGTGCCCTAGGTCTTTGGCAGGACAGGGCTGGGCTCCGGTGGGAGTCCAAACGTGACTGTAACTCGCTGATCGATGATCGATCAAAGGGTTGAGGGGCAAAACCTCTTGATCACGAGAAAGTCGGCACGGGGTGCCTCCGGCGGTGGCACGGGGTGACCTTGAAGTTGGGGGTTTGTGCAGGTGAGAGGGGTCGGGCGCGGATGAGCCCGGGGGGTTCGGCCGAGTGGCGTCCGACGGGTGCTTTGTGGCTGATCGCGCAGTTCCCCGCGTCCCTATGAAGGGCGCGGGGCGCAGCCCAGGACGTGGGCCTTGACGATCTCCGGGATGCGGGGGTCCCGGCGGCGGAACGCGGCCACCAGCTCGTCGTGCTCCTCCGCGTACGACTGCTGCACCGTCCCCAGCCACCGTATCGACAGCGCCGTGAACACCTCGATCCCCAGCCCTTCCCACGTGTGCAGCAGCACCGAGTTGCCCGCCGCCCGCACCAGCTCCCGGTGGAAGCCCACCGTGTGCCGCACCTGACCGGTCCCGTCGGACGCCCGGTCGGCCGCGTACAGGGCGGCGACATGCGGTTCCAGCGCCGAGCAGTCCGCCGCCAGCCGGTCCGCCGCCAGCTCCGCCGCGATCGCCTCCAGGCCGGCCCGGACCGGGTAGCTCTCCTCCAGGTCGGCGGCGGTCAGGTTCCGCACCCGTACGCCCTTGTTCGGCGCCGACTCGATCAGCCGCAGCGACTCCAGCTCCCGCAGTGCCTCGCGGACCGGCGTCTGGCTGACCTCCAGCTCGGTGGCGATCCGCCGCTCCACGATCCGCTCGCCCGGCTGCCAGCGTCCGCTGATGATCCCTTCCAGGATGTGCTCGCGGATCTGTTCGCGCAGCGAGTGGACGACGGGCGCGGTCATGAGAGCTCCTTCGGGAGGGTCGCCTTTCGGACCTCTGGGGCGGCTGACGCTTAGACAATACGGCCGTCACGACGGGCGGGAAGGGCGCATGGGGGCGCTTTTACGCAGGTGAGACGAGACTTACACAGCGTGCCCCGGCCGGAACACGGCGATGCCCCCGCCCGGGAAGTTCCGGGCGGGGGCATCGCAGAGGCCCACTGGCGGGGGGAATTACAGGCCGAGCTCGACCTCGAACTCGCCCGCCTCCAGGATCGCCTTGACCGCCGTCAGGTAGCGGGCGGCGTCGGCGCCGTCCACCAGACGGTGGTCGTAGGACAGGGTCAGGTACGTCATGTCGCGGACGCCGATGACCGGGCCGTCCTCCGTCTCGATGACGGCCGGACGCTTGACCGTGGCACCGATGCCGAGGATGGCGACCTGGCCCGGCGGCACGATGATCGTGTCGAACAGCGCGCCGCGCGAACCGGTGTTGGAGATGGTGAAGGTGGCGCCGGCCAGCTCGTCCGGGCTGATCCTGCTGGCCCGCACCTTGCCCGCCAGGTCGGCGGTCGCCTTGGCGATGCCGGCCAGGTTCAGGTCACCGGCGTTCTTGATGACCGGGGTCATCAGGCCCTTCTCGGAGTCCACCGCGATACCGATGTTCTCGGTGTCGAAGTAGGTGATGGTCCCCTCGGCCTCGTTGATCTTGGCGTTGACCGGCGCGTGCGCCTTCAGCGCCTGGGCCGCGGCCTTGACGAAGAACGGCATCGGCGAGAGCTTGACGCCCTCGCGCGCCGCGAACGCGTCCTTGGCGCGGGCGCGCAGCTTCATCAGACGGGTGACGTCGACCTCGACGACCGACGACAGCTGCGCCTGCTCGTGCAGCGCCTTGACCATGTTGTCGCCGATGACCTTGCGGATGCGCGGCATCTTGACGGTCTGGCCACGCAGCGGGGAGGCCTCCAGGACGGGGGCCTTCTTCGCGGCGGGCGCGGCGGGGGCGGCAGCCGGAGCCGGGGCGGCGGCCTTCGCGGCCTCCGCGGCGGCGACGACGTCCTGCTTGCGGATACGACCGCCGACGCCGGTGCCCTTGACGGTGGACAGGTCGACGCCGTTCTCGGCGGCGAGCTTGCGCACCAGCGGGGTGACGTAGGCGCCGTCGTCCACCGGCTGGGCGGCGGCCGGTGCAGCCGGAGCGGCGGCCGGGGCCGGCGCGGCGGGCTGCGGGGCCGGAGCCTGCGGGGCGGGGGCCGGCGCGGCCGGAGCCGGAGCCGGGGCGGCCTGCGCGGGGGCCGGGGCCGGAGCCGCTGGAGCCGGGGTGGGCTCGGGCTGGGCCGGGGCGGCCGGGGCCTCCTGGGCGGGGGCGGCAGCCGGGGCCGCACCCGCCGCACCGATGACGGCGAGCTTGGCGCCGACCTCGGCCGTCTCGTCCTCGCCGACCACGATCTCCAGCAGTGTGCCGGAGGCGGGCGCCGGGATCTCGGTGTCGACCTTGTCGGTCGAGACCTCGAGCAGCGGCTCGTCCTCCTCGACGCTGTCACCGACCGACTTCAGCCAGCGGGTGACGGTGCCCTCGGTGACGGACTCGCCGAGCGCGGGCAGGACCACGTCCGTGCCCTCGGCGGCGCCGCCACCGCTCTGGCCGGCAGCGGCGTCGGCGGTGGGAGCGGGCGCCGGGGCGGCCTGCTCCGTGGAGGGGGCGGCCGGGGCGGGCTCGGGAGCCGGCTCGGCGACCTGCTCGGCCTGCGGGGCCGGCGCGGCGGCGGGGGCGCCGGAACCGTCGTCGATCAGCGCCAGCTCGGCGCCGACCTCGACGGTCTCGTCCTCGGCGACCTTGATGGAGGACAGCACGCCGGAGGCGGGCGCCGGGATCTCGGTGTCGACCTTGTCGGTCGAGACCTCGAGCAACGGCTCGTCGGCCTCGACGCGCTCACCCTCGGCCTTCAGCCAACGGGTGACGGTGCCCTCGGTGACGCTCTCGCCGAGCGCCGGAAGGGTTACGGAAACCGCCATGGTTTCGGTTGCTCCTTACGAAATTGCGGAAGTCTGTGTCGTCGCGCCCAGTGACCGAGGGGTCAGTCGTGGGAGTGCAGCGGCTTGCCGGCCAGCGCGAGGTGGGCCTCGCCCATCGCCTCGTTCTGCGTCGGGTGCGCGTGGATGAGCTGCGCGACCTCGGCGGGCAGCGCCTCCCAGTTGTAGATCAGCTGCGCCTCGCCGACCTGCTCGCCCATGCGGTCGCCGACCATGTGGACGCCGACCACGGCACCGTCCTTGACCTGGACGAGCTTGATCTCGCCCGCGGTCTTGAGGATCTTGCTCTTGCCGTTGCCGGCGAGGTTGTACTTCAGGGCGACGACCTTGTCCGCGCCGTAGACCTCCTTCGCCTTGGCCTCGGTCAGACCGACGGAGGCGACCTCCGGGTGGCAGTACGTCACCCGCGGCACGCCGTCGTAGTCGACCGGGACCGGCTTCAGGCCGGCGAGCCGCTCCGCCACCAGGATGCCCTCGGCGAAGCCGACGTGCGCGAGCTGGAGGGTGGGGACGAGGTCGCCCACGGCGGAGACGGTCGGGACGTTGGTCCGCATGTACTCGTCCACGAGGACGAAGCCGCGGTCCGTCGCGACGCCGTTCTCCTCGTAGCCCAGGCCCTGCGAGACGGGGCCGCGGCCGATGGCGACGAGCAGGACCTCGGCCTCGAACTCCTTGCCGTCGGCGAGGGTGACCTTGACGCCGTCCTGGGTGTACTCGGCCTTCTGGAAGAAGGTGCCCAGGTTGAACTTGATGCCCCGCTTGCGGAAGGCGCGCTCCAGGAGCTTGGAGCTGTTCTCGTCCTCGACCGGGACGAGGTGCTTGAGGCCCTCGATGACCGTGACCTCGGAACCGAAGGACTTCCACGCGGAGGCGAACTCGACGCCGATGACGCCGCCGCCCAGCACGATCGCGGACTTCGGCACGCGGTCCAGCGTGAGGGCGTGGTCCGAGGAGATGATCCGGTTGCCGTCGATCTCCAGGCCCGGCAGCGTCTTCGGCACGGAGCCGGTCGCGAGCAGGACGTGGCGGCCCTCGACACGCTGGCCGTTGACGTCGACGGAGGTGGGGGAGGAGAGCCGGCCCTCACCCTCGATGTAGGTGACCTTGCGGGAGGCGACCAGGCCCTGCAGGCCCTTGTACAGGCCGGCGATCACCTCGTCCTTGTACTTGTGCACGCCGGCCATGTCGACGCCCTCGAAGGACGTCTTGACGCCGAACTGCTCGCTCTCGCGGGACTGGTCGGCGACCTCGCCCGCGTGGAGCAGGGCCTTGGTGGGAATGCAGCCGTTGTGCAGGCAGGTGCCGCCGAGCTTGTTCTTCTCGATCAGGGCGACGTCCAGGCCCAGCTGCGCCCCGCGCAGCGCCGCGGCGTAACCACCGCTGCCACCGCCGAGGATCACTAGGTCGAAAACGGTGCTGGCGTCGTTCGCCACGTCACGTCCTCCATGCATGTGCGCCACGCCGGTCTCCAGTGACCGGTCGGCGGCTGGTGTCCGGCCGCTCATTGTTCTCGGCCCTTGGGTGGGCCCTGTCCTGCCGGGCTCCATCTTCGCACTTGTGAGAGACGAACGAGACGTGGGGCCGGGGTGTGAGACACCCCACGTTCACGTGAGCACGGTTCTTCTCTGCCCGACGCCAAGGACAGCCGGCCCAGGGGCGCGGGGAACTGCGCGACGAGCCACGACGGACCCGCAGCCGCGCAATCACCCGCACCCCCGAGTGCTCAGGCGTACGTCAGCCGAGATCGCCGAGGGCAACCCGCTCGGCGACCCGCACCAGCGTCCGCACCGCCGTCCCCGTACCGCCCTTCGGCGTGTACCCGAACGGCCCGCCCTCGTTGAAGGCCGGCCCCGCGATGTCCAGGTGCGCCCAGGTGATGCCCTCGCCGACGAACTCCCGCAGGAACAGACCGGCCACCAGGCCGCCGCCCATCCGCTCGCCCATGTTCGCGATGTCCGCGGTCGGCGAGTCCATGCCCTTGCGCAGGTGCTCCGGCAGCGGCATCGGCCACGCCGGCTCGCCGGACTCCTCCGCCGCCTCGTGCACCGCGGCGCGGAACGCGTCGTCGTTCGCCATGATCCCGTACGTCCGGCTGCCCAGCGCCAGCATCATCGCGCCCGTCAGCGTCGCCACGTCGATGATCGCGTCCGGCTTGTCCTGCGAGGCCGCCCACAGCGCGTCGGCGAGCACGAGCCGGCCCTCGGCGTCGGTGTTGAGCACCTCCACCGTCTTGCCGCTGTACATCCGCAGCACGTCACCCGGGCGCGTCGCGGAGCCCGACGGCATGTTCTCGGCCAGCGCCAGCCAGCCGGTCACGTTGACCTCGAGGCCGAGCCGCGCGGCGGCGACGACCGCGGCGAACACGGCGGCGGCGCCGGCCATGTCGCACTTCATCGTCTCGTTGTGCCCGGCCGGCTTCAGCGAGATGCCGCCCGAGTCGTAGGTGATGCCCTTGCCGACGAAGGAGAGGGACTTCTTGGCCTTGGGCGAGGTGTACGAGAGCTTCACCAGCCGCGGGCCCGACGCCGAACCGGCACCGACGCCGAGGATGCCGCCGTAGCCGCCCTTGGTGAGCGCCTTCTCGTCGAGCACCTGCACCTTGATGCCGTGCTCCTTGGCCGCGGCCTGCGCGACCGCCGCGAACGCCTCCGGGTTCAGGTCGTTCGGCGGGGTGTTGACCAGGTCGCGGGCGCGGTTCAGCTCCTCGGCGACGGCCGCGGCACGCTCGATCGCCGCCTTGTACGCCTTGTCGCGGGGCTTGCCGCCGAGCAGCGCGGCCTCCGCCAGCGGGTCCTTGCCGTTGGCCTTGGCCTTGGCGCCCTTCGTCTCCTTCGCGGACTCCTTGTACGCGTCGAAGGAGTACGCGCCGAGCAGCACGCCCTCGGCGACGACACCGGCGTCGGCGGCCTCGGCGAGCGGCAGGGCGAAGGCGGCCTTCTTGGCGCCGGCCAGGGCGCGGGCGGCCGCACCGGCGGCCCGGCGCAGCGCCTCGGGGTCGAAGCCGGCGTCCTTATCGGGCTCGGCACCGAGGCCCACCGCCACCACGACGGGCGCCTTGAAGCCGGACGGAGCGGGCAACTTCGTCACCTCGCCCTCGGCGCCGGAGGCTCCGAGGGTCTCCAGGACGCCGGCCAGCCGGCCGTCGTACGCCTTGTCCACGGCCTCGGCGCCCGGTGCGACGGACGGGCCGTTCGCGCCCTTGGCGACACCGATCACGATCGCGTCGGCCCGGAGGCCGGGCGCCGCGGCGGTGGAGAGAGTGAGAGCAGTCACGGTGGTGAATTCTCGCTTCCGTATGAAGTCTGGTGTGGCCGAATGCGGGTGGGTCGACCGGGCCCGACATCCGACCCTAGATCCCTCCTGCGATGCGGTCCTCGCCTGGGCAGGCGAACACTCGGCACGAGCCTACGCTCGCCCCCGGCCGCACTCCCTCCCGCGGGGCCGCGGTTTCCCCGCCGAGCCGTGGATGGGAGATCATTCCGGGAGTACGCCGTCACTCCAATCCCCCTCTGGAGCACCCCCCGTGAGACGCCCGGTCCTGTCGACAGCCCTCTTCCTGCTGCTGCTCGCGGGCTGCACGCCGGCCCCCGGCGAGGGCGGTACCGGCGGTGACGGAGGTGACGGCGGCGAGGCAGCCGGCCGCTGGCGGCCGGCTCCGGGCACCGCCTGGCAGTGGCAGCTGAGCGGCAAACTGGACACGTCCGTCGACGTACCGGTCTACGACATCGACGGCTTCGACCACGGCAGGGCCACGGTCGCGGGCCTGCACGAGGACGGACGCAAGGTCATCTGCTACGTCTCCACCGGCGCCTGGGAGGACTTCCGGCCCGACGCCGACGCGTTCCCGGCGGCGGTCCTGGGCAAGGGCAACGGCTGGGAGGGCGAACGGTGGCTCGACATCCGCGCGACCGACGTCCTGGAGCCGCTGATGGCTGAGCGCCTCGACATGTGCCGCGACAAGGGCTTCGACGCGGTCGAGCCGGACAACATGGACGGCTACAAGAACGACACCGGCTTCCCGCTCACCGGTGACGACCAGCTCCGCTACAACCGGCTGATCGCGAAGCTCGCCCACGACCGCGGCATGGCCGTCGGCCTGAAGAACGACCTGGACCAGATCCCGGACTTGGTGGACGACTTCGACTTCGCCGTCAACGAGCAGTGCGCCCAGTACGGCGAGTGCGCCGACAACCAGCCGTTCATCGACGCGGACAAGGCCGTCTTCCACGTCGAGTACGAGCTGCCGACGAAACGCTTCTGCGCCGACTCCCGTGAGCTGCGGCTCAGTTCGATGCTGAAGAAGTACGAGCTGGACGCATGGCGGGAGGCCTGCTGAGCCCCCGGGCCGCACCCTGAACCGCGGGCGTCAGCCCAGGACCAGGACCACCAGCGCGGTCGTGGCCGCCGTCTCCGCCACCCCGCCGAAGACGTCGCCGGTGACGCCGCCGAAGCGGCGGACGCAGTGCCGCAGCAGCAGTTCGGCGAGGGCGACCGCGCACACGACGGCGAGCGCCGTGCGCAGGGCGTCGTACGGGCCCAGGCAGGCGCCCGCCGCCGCGCCGGCCAGGGTGACGGCCGCCGCCGCGGTCAGCGCCCGGCCGGCCGGGACGACTCCGGCGACCGCCGCGCCCAGGCCCTCCGGCCGGGCGGCGGGCACCCCGGCACGGGCCGCCGTCGTGAGCGCCAGCCGGGCGGCGGTCGCCGACACCACGGCGGCGAGCGCGCCCCGCGCCCACGAGCCGTCGTAGGCCTGCGCGAGGGCGGCCACCTGGGCCAGGAGCGTGAACAGGAGGGTGAGCACGCCGAACGGTCCGATGTCCGACTGCTTCATGATCCGCAGGGCGTCCTCGGCGGGTTTGCCGCTCCCCAGACCGTCGGCGGTGTCGGCCAGTCCGTCCAGGTGGAGCCCGCGCGTGAGCACGGCGGGCACGGCGGCCGTCGCGACCGCGGCGAGCAGGTTCCCCGCGCCCAGGGCGAGCAGCAGCAGTCCGGCGCCCGCGGCGAGGACGCCCACCGTCAGCCCGGCCAGCGGCGCCCACAGCATGCCGCCGCGGGCGGCGTCCCGGTCCCAGCGGGTCACCTTGACCGGGAGCACGGTGAGAGTCCCGAAGGCGAACCGGAGGCCGTCGGGGGAGAGGGTCCTGAGCACCGGCGCAGACTACCCGGCGGTCGGCGGGCCGCTGACGGGCCCCGGTGGACGTATCACCGTAACGTGCGCATATGGGAGATTGGTGGCAGCGCAACATCGTGGAACCGGGCAAGCTGCCGCTGCTCCTCGCGCTGACGGCGTTCGTCCTGACGTTCGTGATCACCCGGGTCGTCACCCGTCTGATCCGGGCGGGCAAGGGCCCCTTCGGGAACGTCAAGGCGGGCGGGGTGCACATCCACCACGTGGTCCCCGGGGTCGTCCTCACCGTCGTCGGCGGCTTCGGCGCCGTCGCCGGGGGCCGCCACGGGTTCGGTTCCGCCCTGGCGGCGGTGGTCTTCGGGATGGGGGCGGGGCTCGTCCTGGACGAGTTCGCGCTGATCCTGCACCTCGACGACGTCTACTGGACCGAGGCGGGGCGCAAGAGCGTGGAGGTCGTGGTGCTCACCGCGGCCCTGGTCGGGCTGGTCCTCGCGGGCTTCACGCCCTTCGGCGTCGACGGCGTGTCCCAGGACGAGTTGCAGGACCGCACGAACGTCATCGCGACGGTCGCCGGCAACTTCCTGTTCTCCCTCCTCGCCCTGGCCAAGGGCAAGGCGCGGCTGGCGGTCTTCGGGGTCATCGTGCCGGTGATCGCCCTGATCGGCGCGGTCCGCCTGGCCCGCCCCGGCTCCCTGTGGGCCCGCCGCTGCTACGCCCGCCGCCCCCGCGCCCGGGCGAAGGCCCGGCTCCGCGCCTACCGCCACGACCGCCGCTGGTCCGGCCCCCGCCGCACCTTCCAGGACTGGATCGGCGGCCGCCCAGACCCAAGGTGACAGTAGCTGAGGGCAGTCGCCCGCCCCCCTGAGCTGCGGGCAGTCGTGCCTCCCCCAGTGCCTGAACGGCCTGGGAGGTACCCCCAGGGCGGCACGGGTGGGCGCAGCGGCACCCAGTAGCGCCGGGCGCGCGACCGACCCCGGGCCCACACCTACGCCGGGCAACCAAGGAGCCCCGGTCACCGAACCCGGGTCACCGAACCGCGTTCACTCGTCCCCGACCGTCGCCTCACCGTCGGAGACCTCCGGCAGCTCCGCCGCCAAGGACGCCGCCGCCTGCACCAGAGGCAGGGCCAGCAACCCGCCCGCTCCCTCGCCCACCTTCACGCCCTGCGACAGCAGCGGCTCCAGCGCCATCCGGTCCAGCGCCTTCGCCTGCCCCGGCTCCCCGCTGTCGTGCGCCGCCAGCCACCAGTCCGGCGCCCGGAAGGCGACCCGCTGCCCGACCAGCGCGCACGCGGCCGTCACGACGCCGTCCAGGATCACCGGCAGCTTCCGCACCGCGCTCTGCAGCAGGAAGCCCGTCATGGCCGTGAGGTCCGCGCCGCCGACCGTGGCGAGGAGCTGCAACTGGTCGCCGAGGACGGGCCGCGCGCGCCGCAGCCCGTCCCGGATCGCCGCGCACTTGCGCATCCAGGCCAGGTCGTCGATGGCCACCCCGCCCCGGCCGGTGACGACCGACGCGTCCGTCCCGCACAGTGCCGCCACCAGGACGCCCGCCGCCGTCGTACCGCCCACGCTCACGTCGCCGAGCACCACCAGGTCCGTGCCCGAGTCGGCCTCCTCGTCGGCCACCGCCATCCCGGCCCGGAAGGCCGCCTCCGCCTCCTCGAGGGTCAGCGCGTCCTCGACGTCGATGCGTCCGCCGCCGCGCCGCACCCGGTGTCCCGCCACCTCGGCCGGCAGCGTCTCCGGGTCGCAGTCCAGGGCCATGTCGACGACGCGCACGGGCACGTCCAGGCGCCGGGCGAGCACCGACACCGGCCGGCCGCCCTCCAGCACCTGGCGCACCAGCTCACCGGCGCCGCCCGCGGGCCGCGCCGAGACGCCCAGCTCGGCGATCTTGTGGTCACCGGCGAAGAGCACCACCCGGGGCCGTACGACCGGCCGTACCGGAACCGCGGACTGCGCGGCCGCCAGCCACTCGCCCAGGTCGTCCAGGCGGCCCAGCGATCCGGGCGGAACGGCCTGACGCTCCCGGCGCGCCTCGGCGTCGCGGCGGATCCCGCCGTCGGGGCGCTCGATCAGGTCGGTGAAGTCGTCGAGATTCAGCGAGCTCATTCGCCGAACAGTACCGGCCCCGGCCGAACCCCGAGGAGGGCCCGTGGGCAGCGCGCCCGGGCTGCGTCGTTGCACCCCGGAAGGCGATCACCTACGTAACGTTTTGCCTGGAATGTCGTACGTCCTCGCGTACGCCCTCGTCTCGTGTCGGGAGCCGCCCGTGTCCGGACCCTCCGCCCCCTCGGTGCCTCCCGTCCCGCCGGTGCCTCCCGTCCCGTCGTACGGGCCGTACCGCCAGGACTGCCCCTGGTGCGGCTCGCGGCGGCTGAGGGCCCGGCTGCGCGGTGACGGGCCGCGGCAGGGCGCCCCCCACCGGTCGCAGATCGAGCGGTGCGCGGACTGCCGGCACGTCTTCCGCAACCCGCCGCTCACGCCCGGCCCGGAGCGCTCCCTGGTCCGGGCCGGCGTCCGGCTGCGGCACGGCCTGGCCGCCCGCGCGATGTCCCGCCGCTGTCCCGAGCCCGAGAGCTGGCTGGACGTCGGCACCGGGGACGCCGACTTCCCGCTGACCGCCCGTACGCACTTCCCGTACACCTCGTTCGACGGCCTGGACCCCACCCACCGCGTGCTGCGGGCCCGCGCCGTGGAGCGGGTGGAGGAGGCGTTCGTCGGGCGGCTGACGGACCGGCACATCGCGGCGCGGCTGCGGGGGCGCTACGACGTCGTCAGCCTCTTCCAGTACCTGGAACGCGTCCCGGACCCGCGCGCCGAACTGCGGGCCGCGCTCGGGGCGCTGCGGCCCGGCGGGCACCTGCTCGTCGACGTGGCCGACCCGCGCCGCCTGTTCCCCGTGCACCCCGTCGGGCTGAACGCCGAACTCGTGGCCCAGGGCTGCACGGTCCTCACCGGGACCCGCGTCCACCGCGTCATCGCGCGCAAGGACGCCTGAGCTCCCGTAGACCTGCCCGAGGCGCCTCAGCCCCGCAGCACCAGCGCCTGGCCCGCCACCACCAGCAGCACCTGCTCGCACTCGGCCGCGAAAGCCGCGTTGAGGCGGCCCAGTTCGTCGCGGTAGCGGCGGCCGGACGCCGTGGCCGGGACGATGCCCGAACCGACCTCGTTCGACACCGCCACCAGAGTGCGCCGGGTGGCGCGGACCGCCTCCGTCAGCTCCCGCACCCGGTCCCTGAGCGCCCGTTCGCCGCCGTCGGCCCACTCCGCGTCGTCCCACGCGCCGACCGCGTCCATCGCGTCCGTCAGCCACAGGGACAGACAGTCGACGAGGAGGGGCGGGCCCTCGTCCGCCAGCAGGGGCACCAGGTCGCAGGTCTCGGCGGTCCGCCACGAGCCCGGGCGGCGTTCCCGGTGCGCGCCGACCCGGGCCGCCCATTCGGCGTCGCCGTTCCGGGAGCCGCCGGTGGCGACGTAGAGGACGTCGGGGAAGGGCTCGAGGCGGCGTTCCGCCTCCACCGACTTGCCCGACCGCGCGCCGCCCAGGACGAGGGTGCGCCGCGGTACGTCGGGTACGTCCTCGTACGAGCCCACCGCCAGCGTCGTGCCGTCCGGCACCGCCCGCGCGCCGGCCGCCGCGAGCCGCCGCGCCAGTTCCCGGCCCGGCGGCACGTCGTGGTCCAGGTGGACGGCGACGACGTCCGTCGTCGGGCCCGCCGCACCCACCGCCCGCAGCCTCGCCAGCGCGTCCGGCCGCCCCACGACGTCCGCGACGACCAGGTCGTACGGCTCGGCCGGCCCCTCCAGACCGGCGGGGGCCCCGCCCGGCGGCACGTACAGGATCCGTCCGCCGTCCGGTCCCGTCACGGCGTACCCGGTGCCCGGCGCGTCGAGCGCCACCGCCCGCACCCGGTGCCCGGTCAGCAGTGCCAGCTCCCGCCCGTCCGGCACCCGGCCCGGCTGCGGCAGCCCGGCCGGCACCTCCACGGCGGGACCGTCGTGCGGGTGCGAGAGCAGCACCTGCCGCACGCCGGCCAGGGAGTGCCCGGCCCTCGCGGCGGCGAACGCGGCGCCCGGCGTCAGGTCGAGCAGCAGCGCCCCGTCCACCAGCAGCGCGGTCGCCGCGCGCGCGTCGTCGCCCTGCGCCGCGGCACAGGCCGCACAGGGACAGTCGGGGCGGGGCAGTCCCGCGGGGGCACCGGTGCCGAGCAGAGTCACGTCCACGCACCGATTTTCGCCGGTCGCCCGGCGACATGCGCGCCCGAGCCCCCACACGAGCGCACCCCGCACGTCCAGGCCTTCTACGGTGCGCCCGCGTCAGCGCATAGGCTGCGGGCGGGGGCCGGACCAAGATCCGGCTTCCGCTCTGCATGTGCACACATCTTGGAGGCGTACATGGCGGCATGGACGTGGCGGTTCGAGACGGCCGACGGGACGGAGGTCCAGCCCGCGGTGCAGCCCGAGGAGTTCACCACGCAAGGGGACGCCGAGTCCTGGATCGGGGAGCACTGGAAGGACCTCCAGGGGGGCGGCACCGACCAGGTGCGGCTCTTCGAGGACTCCACGGAGATCTACGGCCCGATGAGCCTGCACGCCGAGGAGGCGGAGGCCGAGGCCGAGTCCGACGCCTGAGGGGGCCGTCGCCCCGGGGCGGGCGGGGACGGTTCACTCCCCGTCACTGCTCGCCCAGCGTCACCTCGGCGGTGTGCTCGTCGCCGTCGCGGGTGTACGTCACCTTGGTCCGGTCGCCCGGCCGCATCGACGCCAGTGCCTCGGACAGCGAGGTGATGGTGGTGATGTCCGTGTTCCCGAGTTTCACGATGACGTCCCCGGGCCGCAGTCCCGCGTCGTCGGCGGCCCCGCCGTCGCTCACCTCGACGACGGCCGCACCGGCCGGCCGGTAGCTGCCGTCGACGACCGTCCGGGCGGTGATGCCCAGCGCGGCCCGGCCCGAGTCGGTGACCCGGCCGTCCTTGACGATCTGATCCGCCACCGTCGTCACCATCGACGCCGGGATCGCGAACCCGATGCCGGGCGCCGCGCTGTCGCCGAGGCCCGGGTCGGTCGCCGCCAGCGTCGGGATGCCGATCACCTGCCCGTCCAGGTTCACCAGGGCGCCCCCGCTGTTGCCGGGGTTGATGGCCGCCGACGTCTGCACCATGTTGGCGATGGTCGCGCCCGTGCCGCCCCCGCTGCCGCCCTCCGTGACGGTCCGGCCGATCGCCGACACGATGCCCTGCGTCACGCTGGAGGACAGGCCGAGCGGCGAACCCATCGCCAGCACGATCTGCCCGACCTCGACCTTCGCGGAGTCCGCGAAGCGGGCCGCCTTCATGCCGTCGGGCACCTTGTCCAGCTTGATCACGGCCAGGTCCTGCTCCGGGTAGGAGGAGACGAGCTTCGCGCCCAGCGCCCCCTCGGTGCGGGCGGTCGTCACCCGGAAGGACTTCTCGTCCCCGACCACGTGCGCGTTGGTGACGACGTGGCCCTTGTCGTCGTACACGACCCCCGACCCCAGCGAGTCGCCCGCCTGGATCTGCACCACCGACGGCAGTACGTCCTTGATCACCCGCTCGTAGTCGGCCTGGAGATCACTGGCCGCGTGCGGCGCCGCCGCCTGCGCCGTGTCGCCCTCCCGTGCGCTCCCCGAGCCTGGCCCGGTCCCCGAACCGGCGCCGGAACAGCCGCTCGACAGCAGCACGGAGCACGCCAGGACGGCGATCGGAGCGAGCAGCCGGGGCAGACGGGCGCGGGAAGTGTCCATGGCCCGAGTCTCACCGCGCCCCCGCCGTCCGGCCCCCGGTGATCACCCGAACGGGCGCCGGGGCCGGGCGCACCGGCTAGCCCCGTACGCCGCACAGGTGGAGCAGGGCCGCGACCGCGCGGTACGGGTCGGTCCGGCCGGCCCGTTCCTCGGCGGCCAGCAGGGTGTCCAGGTCGGCGGGGACCGGGGCGCCGTCGGGTGCCGTGTCCGTGAAGATCCGTACGCCGTACCAGGTGTGCAGCGGGGCGCCGATGCCCGCGAGCTTCGCCGTGAGCGTCGCCAGCCGGTCCGCGCGGACGTCGAGGCCCAGGCGGTTGCGGTAGTTCACGGTGTCGAAGGAGGCCAGCGCGCCCGCCCAGTCACCGTGCTGACCGGGGCGCAGCGCGAGCGCGTCGCCGTTGCGCACCACGAGCGACAGCAGGCCGCCGGGCGCGAGCATCCGGGCCAGGCCCGCGAGCAGGGGATCGGGCTCCTCGATGTACATGAGGACGCCGTGGCAGAGCACCACGTCGAAGCTGCCCGGCAGGAAGTGCACGCCGGTGTCCCGGCCGTCGCCCTCGACGATCCGCATCCGCTCCCGGATGCCCTCCGGCTGGCCGGCCAGCGCGTCCCGGGCCGCGGCGATCATCGTCGCGTCGCGCTCCACCCCGGTCACCTGGTGCCCGGCCCGCGCCAGCCGCAGCGCCTGGGTGCCCTGGCCCATCCCGACGTCGAGCACGCGCAGCCGCCTGCCCACGGCGAAGCGTCCGGCTATCTGCTCGTCCAGCTGCCGGGCCACCATCTCCTGCCGTACGACATTGCGAAGCCCGGACAGCCCCGCTGTCCAGGCCTCGGCCGCGCCCCCGGCGAACGGCGTCGTGCTCAGGGCCGCTCCCCGCGCTTGACCTGCGGCTTCGGCAGCCGGAGACGGCGCATCTGGAGGGAACGCATCAGGGCGTAGGCGACCGCGCCGCGCCTGCGCTCGTCCGGGAAGCGCTCGGCGAGCCGCTTCTTCAGCCGGAAGCCGGTGACGATCGAGTCCAGCACGATCAGCACGATCACGACCAGCCACAGCAGCAGCGCGATGTTCTGCAGCGAGGCCACCCGGATCATGCTCAGCACGAGGATGACCACGGCCATCGGCAGGAAGTACTCCGCGATGTTGAACCGCGAGTCGATGAAGTCACGGGCGAACTTGCGGACCGGGCCCTTGTCGCGGGCCGGCAGGTACCGCTCGTCGCCCTTGGCCAGCGCCTCGCGCTGCCGGGCCATCGCGGTCCGCCGCTCCTCGCGCTGCCGCTTGGCGGCGTCCTTGCGCGTCATCGGCGTACTGGCGACGCTGCGGCGCTGGGACTGGGCCGCACTGCGCTTGGGCGTGGGCCTTCCCTTGGGGGCCTGCGGGTCACGGGGCTGCTTGGAGTCGGTCACCGGCGCACTGACGGCGCTCTGGGCCTTCTCATCCTTGGCACGGCTACGGAACACAAAACCCAAGGGTACGGGGTGCCGGGGTGTGGACCCCAGTCCGGTGGGGAACGATCCGGCAACGCCGGACGTCTGTAAGTGGACAGAGCGGATGTACGGAGCGGATGGTGCGTACGTCCCAGGACACCCGGACTTTCCGGACAACCCCGGGAAGTACCTACTCCCTGCGCCTGACGGGGAACGGGCACAGTCGTCCTTGGGGATGAGCGCATCCGTCCCCGAACAGTGCGGTAATGGATGCAGGGCCCGTACTGTGGGTTCTGTTGCAGTCGCTGGAGCTGGAGTCGGTCAGAAGGGGGCGCGCGAAGCCCATGAGCGGTGTCATGAAGCGTATGGGGATGATCTTCCGCGCGAAGGCCAACAAGGCCCTTGACCGGGCCGAGGACCCGCGCGAGACCCTCGATTACTCGTACCAGAAACAGCTGGAGCTGCTGCAGAAGGTGCGCCGCGGCGTCGCCGACGTGGCCACCAGCCGCAAGCGACTGGAGCTGCAGCTCAATCAGCTCCAGTCCCAGTCGGGCAAGCTGGAGGACCAGGGCCGCAAGGCGCTGGCGCTGGGCCGCGAGGACCTGGCCCGCGAGGCGCTCTCCCGGCGCGCCGCGCTCCAGCAGCAGGTCACCGACCTGGAGACGCAGCACGCCACCCTCCAGGGCGAGGAGGAGAAGCTCACCCTTGCGGCCCAGCGCCTCCAGGCCAAGGTGGACGCCTTCCGCACGAAGAAGGAGACCATCAAGGCCACCTACACGGCGGCCCAGGCGCAGACCCGCATCGGCGAGGCGTTCTCCGGCATCTCCGAGGAGATGGGCGACGTCGGCCTGGCCATCCAGCGGGCCGAGGACAAGACCGCCCAGCTCCAGGCCCGGGCCGGTGCCATCGACGAGCTGCTCGCCTCCGGCGCCCTCGACGACCAGTCCGGTATGCACAAGGACGACATCCAGGCCGAGCTGGACCGGCTCTCCGGTGGTACGGATGTAGAGCTGGAACTTCAGCGCATGAAGGCCGAGCTTTCCGGGGGCTCCACCTCGGACCGCCAGGCCATCGAGGGCGGCCAGGGCGAGGGCCAGGCCCCGTCGCAGTCCCAGCAGCAGCCGCAGGACACCCCGCGCTTCGACAAGCAGTAGCCGCCTACAGCAGTAGTCGCCTAGGAGGGCCGACATGATCGTACGGATCATGGGGGAGGGACAGCTGAAGCTGGCCGACGGCCGGCTCACCCAGCTGAACGAGCTGGACGACGAACTCCTCGCCGAGATGGAGAACGGCGACGGCCCCGGCTTCCGCGCGACCCTCCAGGCCCTCCTGGCCAAGGTCCGCGAACTGGGCGACCCCCTCCCCGACGACGCCCTGGAGCCCTCCGACCTCATCCTCCCGTCCCCGGACGCGACCCTGGAGGAGGTACGGGAGCTGCTGAGCGACGACGGGCTCATTCCGGGCGGCACCTGACGCATGCGGGTGCCCCTGCGCTGCGTCGTACGGCGCCTTGGTGACGCAGGCCGAGAACAATCAGCCCGTCCGGCGTTCGAGGACGAGGCCGTTCAGGTCGAAGCAGGGGGTCTGGGGGCGCAGCCCTCCAGTCGACGCCCACTGAACGCGGGCCCGCTCATGAGACACCTCCACTCCAGCTACCGTGAAAAACCGTGAGCACCCTCGCCAGAGCCCGCTGCGTCTACGGCGCCCACCCCTCCACGATGGACGCCGCCCTTGCCGCTGCCGTCCTGATCTGCATGGTCGCCGGCTCCTTCGTGGACCCGCACGGCCCGGAGGGCGTCAACTGGGACCTGCGCACTCCCGACGTGCTCAGCCTCGCCCTCATGACCGCCGGCGCCGCCGCGCTGGCCTTCCGGCGCCGGGCACCGATGGCGGTCCTCGCCGTCACCGGCGGCGTCTCCGTCGTCGAGAGCGTCACCGGTGACCCGCGCGCCCCCGTCGTCATGGCGGCCGTCATCGCCCTCTACACCGTCGCCGCCTCCACCGACCGGCCCACCACCTGGCGGGTCGGCCTGCTCACCATGACCGTGCTCACCGGCGCCGCCATGCTGGCCGGCTCCCTGCCCTGGTACGCGCAGGAGAACCTCGCCGTCTTCGCCTGGACCGGCATCGGCGCCACCGCCGGGGACGCCGTCCGCAGCCGCCGGGCCTTCGTGCAGGCCATCCGGGACCGGGCCGAGAAGGCCGAGCGCACCCGCGAGGAGGAGGCCCGCCGCCGCGTGGCCGAGGAGCGGCTGCGCATCGCCCGCGACCTGCACGACGTCGTCGCCCACCACATCGCCCTGGTCAACGTGCAGGCCGGCGTCGCCTCGCACGTCATGGACAAGCGGCCCGACCAGGCCAAGGAGGCGCTCGCCCACGTACGGGAGGCCAGCCGCAGCGCGCTGGACGAACTGCGGGCCACCGTCGGGCTGCTCCGCCAGTCCGGCGACCCGGAGGCACCGACCGAGCCCGCCCCGGGCCTGGCCCGCCTCGACGAACTCGTGGGCACCTTCCAGCACGCCGGACTGCGCGTCGAGCTGGCCCGCACCGACCAGGGCACCGAACTGCCCGCCGCCGTCGACCTGGCCGCGTACCGCATCATCCAGGAGGCCCTGACCAATGTGCAGAAGCACGCGGGACGGCAGGCGAAGGCCGAGGTCAGCGTCGTACGGGTCGGGCCGGACATCGAGGTGACCGTCCTCGACGACGGCCTCGCCGACGGCGAGGCCCCCGACGCCCCCGCCGAGGGCGGCGGGCACGGGCTGCTCGGCATGCGCGAGCGGGTCACCGCCGTGCGCGGCACCCTCACCACCGGTCCCCGCTACGGCGGCGGTTTCCGCGTGCATGCGATCCTTCCGGTCAAGAGCCGCACCGACGCCGCCACCGAAGCCACGGGGGACCCCGTATGACGATCCGTGTCCTGCTCGCCGACGACCAGGCGCTGCTGCGCAGCGCCTTCAAGGTGCTGGTCGACTCCGAGCCCGACATGGAGGTGGTGGGGGAGGCGTCCGACGGCGCGGAGGCGGCCCGGCTGGCCGCCGAACGGCGGGCCGACGTGGTGCTGATGGACATCCGGATGCCCGGCACCGACGGTCTCGCCGCCACCCGCATGATCAGCGCCGACCCGTCGCTCGCCCATGTCCGCGTGGTCATACTGACCACCTTCGAGGTCGACGACTACGTGGTGCAGTCGCTGCGCGCGGGGGCCTCCGGCTTCCTCGGCAAGGGCTCCGAACCCGACGAACTGCTCAACGCGATCCGGGTCGCGGCCGGTGGCGAGGCGCTGCTGTCGCCGACCGCCACCAAGGGGCTGATCGCCCGCTTCCTCGCCCAGCAGGGCACGGACGACGAGGACCGCGACCCGGCCCGCGCCCAGCGTCTCGAGTCGCTGACCGTGCGCGAGCGCGAGGTGCTGGTCCAGGTGGCCGGCGGGCACTCCAACGACGAGATCGCCGAACGGCTCGAGGTCAGCCCGCTCACCGTGAAGACCCACGTCAACCGGGCCATGGCCAAGCTGGGCGCCCGCGACCGCGCCCAGCTGGTCGTCATCGCGTACGAATCCGGGCTGGTACGTCCAAGGGTGGAGTGACCTCCGCCCGCGTGTACTGCGGCGGGAGTATGCGCCGCATAAGGAAATGGACCTGGGGCCTAGGGAACCGGGGTCGCGCATGGCTCAGGGTGGTGGAGTGGGCGCTCACCTGTGCCGCCCGCGCCCGGCGCTGCCATGTGCCCCGTCCCCCGCTCGGCCACAGAAGAGAGACCCTGATCCATGTCCTGGCTGTCGAGATTCAGCCTCGCGCAACGGGCCCTGATAGGCCTGATGTCGATCGTCGCGCTCGTCTTCGGCGCGATCGCCATCCCCCAGCTCAAGCAGCAGCTGCTGCCCACCATCGAACTGCCCATGGTGTCGGTGCTGGCCCCGTACCAGGGCGCCTCGCCGGACGTGGTCGAGAAGCAGGTCGTCGAGCCGATCGAGGACAACCTCGAGGCCGTCGACGGGATCTCGGGCGTCACCTCCACAGCCAGTGAGGGCAACGCCGTCATCATGGCGTCCTTCGACTACGGCCCGAACACCCAGCAGCTCGTCGCCGACGTCCAGCAGGCCGTGAACCGGGCCCGCGCCCAGCTCCCGGACGGCGTGGACCCGCAGGTCATCTCCGGCTCGACGGACGACATCCCGACCGTCGTCCTCGCCGTCACCTCGGACAAGGACCAGCAGGCGCTGGCCGACCAGCTGGACAAGACGGTCGTCTCCGAACTGAAGGACATCGACGGCGTCGCCCAGGTCGTGGTCGACGGCGTCCGCGACGTCCAGGTCACCGTCACGCCGGACCCGGCGAAGCTGGCCGCGGCCAAGGTGAACCCGCAGACGCTCGCCCAGTCCCTCCAGGCGGGCGGCGCGACCGTCCCCGCCGGTTCCTTCGACGAGGCGGGCGCCAACCGCACCGTCCAGGTCGGCGGCGGCTTCACCTCGGTCAAGCAGATCCAGGACCTGATGATCACCGGCGAGGGCGTCGACGAGCCGGTCCGCCTCGGCGACGTCGCCACCGTCAAGGAGGAGGAGGCCAAGGCCGACTCCCTCACCCGCACCAACGGCAAGCCGTCCCTCGCGGTCGCCGTGACGATGGACCACGACGGCAGCGCGGTCTCCATCTCCAACGCCGTCGAGGACAAGCTCCCCGACCTGCGCGAGCAGCTCGGCTCCGGCGCGACCCTCACGGTCGTCAGCGACCAGGGCCCGGCGGTCTCCAAGGCCATCTCCGGCCTGACCACGGAGGGCGGGCTCGGACTGCTCTTCGCCGTGCTGGTCATCCTGGTCTTCCTGGCGTCGATCCGCTCCACCCTGGTCACCGCGGTCTCCATCCCGCTGTCGGTGGTGCTGGCCCTGATCGTCCTGTGGACGCGCGACCTGTCGCTCAACATGCTGACGCTGGGCGCGCTGACCATCGCCATCGGCCGCGTCGTCGACGACTCGATCGTGGTCCTGGAGAACATCAAGCGGCACCTCGGCTACGGCGAGGAGCGCAAGGACGCCATCCTGGGCGCCGTCCGCGAGGTCGCCGGAGCGGTCACCTCCTCCACCCTCACCACGGTCGCCGTGTTCCTGCCGATCGGCCTGGTCGGCGGCATGGTCGGCGAGCTGTTCGGCTCCTTCAGCCTCACCGTCACCGCGGCGCTCCTCGCGTCCCTGCTGGTGTCGCTGACGGTCGTCCCGGTGCTGTCGTACTGGTTCCTGCGGCCGCCGAAGGGAACCCCCGAGGACGCGGCCGAGGCCCGTCGCCTCGCCGAGGAGAAGGAGGCCAAGAGCCGCCTCCAGCGCTTCTACGTGCCCGTCCTGCGCTTCGCCACCCGCCGCCGCCTCACCAGCGTGGCCATCGCGATCGTGGTCCTGGTCGGCACCTTCGGCATGGCGCCGCTGCTCAAGACCAACTTCTTCGACCAGGGCGAGCAGAAGGTCCTCAGCGTCAAGCAGGAGCTGAAGCCCGGCACCAGCCTCGGCGCGACCGACGAGCAGGCCAAGAAGGTCGAGAAGCTGCTCGGCGAGACCGAGGGCGTCAAGGACTACCAGGTCACGATCGGCTCGTCCGGCTTCATGGCCGCCTTCGGCGGCGGCACGGACACCAACCAGGCCTCGTACCAGCTCATGCTGGAGGACTCGGCGAACGCCGAGGACGTCCAGGACCACATCGAGGACGGGCTGGCGAAGCTCGGCGACGGCATCGGCACCACCACGATCGCCGCCGGGGACGGCTTCGGCAGCCAGGACCTGAGCGTCGTCGTCAAGGCGGCCGACGCGGAGGTGCTGCGCGACGCCGCCGAGCAGGTCCGCAAGACCGTCGCCGGCCTCGACGACGTCACCGACGTCACCAGCGACCTGGCGCAGAGCGTCCCGCGCATCTCGGTCAAGGCCAACGCGAAGGCCGCCGACGCCGGGTTCACCGACCAGACGCTCGGCGCGGCCGTCGCCCAGGCGGTGCGCGGCACCCCGGCGGCCAAGGCGACCCTGGACGACACCGAGCGGGACGTCGTCATCAAGTCGGCCCAGCCGGCCACCACGATGGCCGAGCTGAAGGCCCTGAACCTGGGCCCGGTCAAGCTCGGTGACATCGCCACCGTGCAGCTGGTGGACGGTCCGGTCTCCATGACCCGCATCGACGGGCAGCGCGCGGCGACCGTCACCGCCAAGCCGACCGGCGACAACACCGGCGCGGTCGGCGCGGACCTCCAGTCGAAGATCGACGGCCTGGACCTGCCGGCCGGTGCCACGGCCGAGATCGGCGGCGTCACCGCGGACCAGGACGAGGCCTTCGTCAACCTGGGCCTGGCCATGCTCGCGGCGATCGCCATCGTCTTCATGCTGCTGGTCGGCACCTTCCGGTCGCTGGCCCAGCCGCTGATCCTGCTGGTGTCCATCCCGTTCGCGGCGACCGGCGCGATCGGCCTGCTGATCGCCACGGGCACCCCGATGGGCGTCCCGGCGATGATCGGCATGCTGATGCTGATCGGCATCGTGGTCACCAACGCCATCGTGCTGATCGACCTGATCAACCAGTACCGCAAGCAGGGCTACGGCGTCGTCGAGGCCGTGATCGAGGGCGGCCGCCACCGCCTGCGCCCGATCCTCATGACGGCCCTGGCGACGATCTTCGCCCTCCTCCCGATGGCGCTGGGCGTCACCGGCGAGGGCGGCTTCATCGCCCAGCCCCTGGCCGTGGTCGTCATCGGCGGTCTGATCACGTCGACCCTGCTGACCCTCCTCCTGGTCCCGACCCTCTACGCGATGCTG
The DNA here is from genome assembly GCF_003112555.1 of Streptomyces coelicoflavus. GTDB lineage: Bacteria > Actinomycetota > Actinomycetes > Streptomycetales > Streptomycetaceae > Streptomyces > Streptomyces coelicoflavus. Next base: position 968,267 of record NZ_BEWB01000002.1, read on the forward strand.
GAGCTCCGCAAGGAGCGCCGCGCGAAGAAGCGGGCCGCGAAGAAGGGCGGCGGTGAAGCGCCGCCGCAGCCGGAGGCGTCGGACGAGCCGGAGCCGGCACAGGTCTGAGCGACGCGGACACGGGGAAGGGGTGCTCCCGCCGATGGGCGGGAGCACCCCTTCCCCGTCCGGCCCGACCGGCCGCGCGGACGTACAACTCCGCGAAAGGTTGTAGGGGAAGTGTGAGAAGGCGTATGGGATTACGCACATCCTGAAACCGTGACGGCTGCGGAGCGGCATCCGCTTGGTGGTGTGGAGGAGGGGTGGGCCTCCGCCACATGACCGAGCGGAGGGGACCGGACCCATGGCCGACGTGAGTGAACGCGCGCCGAGTGCTCAGGAGATGCGGACCAGGGCAGCGGCCTTCGTCAGTGGCGCCACCCGGCGCGGCAGGCTTCCGCTGGACTACTCCGTGGCCAGCCTGCGTGTCGTCGACTTCCTGGTCGAAGGACTGCGCCGGGACGGTGTGGAGGAGACCCGGGTCGGTGAGGTGCTGCTCGATCTGGGGGCGTACGTGGGCGAGGTGCTCGTACGGCGCGCAGGTGCCACGTGGATCGACTTCGACGCGGACCAGCGGGTGTATTTCGGGCAGCCGGCCGGAGTGCGGATGCCGGACGGGCGAGTGTGGAACCCGCTGGGCAAGGTCCGCAACTGCTTCGCGGAGGGCAGTTCCCGGGAGTCGTTGCGCACCTTCTACCTGAAGTTGCACGGCAGGACCCGTGGTCGCCGGTCTGCCGCCTGACGGTGGCGCGGGCGGGCCGGGCGCACGGATCGCGCGCGAGCCGTCGGCGACGGGACTCCTGAGTGACGGCCGCTCCGCCCTCCGGCAGGCCGCCCTGGCCGTCGCCGTCGTCGCCCTGGCGGGGTGCGGCCGGCACCCGGGGGCGGCGGACGGCGCTGGGTCCCGGGAACCGGAGGCGGCGGTGAGCGCTGCTCCCGGCATCAGGCGGGACGAGGGGCCGGTGCGGCAGCGGTTCCCGGAGCTGGGGGACGTCGCCGGTGCGGAATGGACGGGGGAGGTCCTCGGCAGCGGCAGGCCGTCGGCGCCCGGGCCCACGGACGTTCGGATGTCCGGGGTCGTCCGGCTGACCGACGCCGACGCGTCGCGGCTGAGCGAGGAGTACGAGTGGCAGGACGGTCCGGGGGCACCGGTGGTGTCGAGCCTCCTGCGGGCCCGGGTGCCGCAGAGCACGCGGTGGCAGACGAGTGCGGACTTCACGGCCGTCGTCACGCGAGGGCGCTACTCCGCCGCGTTCCACGCCGACTTCGGCCGGAAGGTGATCGTCTTCGACGCCGTCAACCCGGAGCGCCGGGGTGACTGAGGGCGCGGAGGCGGACGACTCCCGTGGGTGGGACGAGCGTCTGGGCTGGGCGTTCGGGCTGACATCGGAGGATCCGGCGGTGCGGGACGCGGCGCTCGCCCGTCTGGTCGCCGCACGGCGGCACGTCGCGGAGGCGCTCTGCCGGGTCAACGAGATGTGGTGGCTGACGCGTCCGCTGGGTGCGGAGGAGCAGTACCGGGAGACGGCCTTCGCCGAGGCGCGCCGCAGGCACCGGCGGGCGCAGAGCGCCTCGCTGCCCGAGGCGTTGTGGGACTGCCCTCCGGGTGGGGACCTGGCGGCCTGGCCCGGACTGCCCTACGCCCTGCTCTTCCTGGAGTGGGAAGCGAGGTACCCGGCGGAGTGGACGCGGTGCGCGAAGGCGTGGGGGACGAAGCAGGGGCTTGTCCGGGACCTGGCCCGCGCCGATCACGAGGAGTCGGTCAGGGCGAAGCTGGTCGACCTGGTCGAGATCGTCGTCCTCCGGCCGTACCGCTGCAAGGACCGCGAGTACGTGCGGGTCGCCAGGGCCGTCGACGGCGCCGGTCTGCGGGGCAGGCTCGCCCGCGCGGCCGATGCGGACAGTCCCTGGGCCCGTTGCCAGGCCGGCTATGTGCTGTGGCTCCTCGACCGCCCCGACCTGCCGAACACGCCCCGTGTCTGGCAGGCCTGGGTGGCGGGCGGGTCCGCGGCCCTCGGCTGAGGTGCGGGGGCGGCGGTCAGTGCGGGGCCATCACCAGGTCGCCGATCGTCCGCAGGCCCACCTGGGCCGCCAGCCAGGGGGCACGCTCGGCCTCGAACTGCTTGACGTGCACGAACACCGTGTGGTCGGTGGCCGGCTCCTCGAGGTCCAGGTCGTGGAGGTTGAGGCACAGCGTCACGAACGCGCCTCCGGAGCCGCCGACCCCCAGGCCCGCTTCGGGTGCCTCCGGCCAGCCGGCGAAGTCCCACCGCACCGCCGCGGCGGCGCCGCCCGTGGCCGTGACGAGCGGACCGGCGAGGACCGGCGGGAGCGCCCAGCCCTGGAGCCGCACGGGGAGATGGGCGAAGGGGTCGTCGTCCGTGGCCGACGAGCCGTCCCGGTCGCCCTCGGCCCACCAGTCCGGGTCCGGGAGCAGGTCCAACAGGGCGGTCAGGGTGGGTGCCGAGGAAACCGTCGCCTCGAAGTCCACCTCGAGCTCACTCGTGTCGGCGATGGCCAGCAACCGCTGCACGACGTGCAGGGCGGCCCCGAGGTCGGCCGTTCTCAGGATGGGCCGGGCATACGAATTGGACATGGGGGCAGCGTTCCACGACCGGGGCCGCCGGCTCGGTCAAAGTGCCGGCGGCCGGTCCTACGATCGCGTCGCGTGAGCGAAAGTGAGCGGGCGCCATACAGTGCCGCCGCCTGGGGCATCGGCTGGGGCGTCTTCCTGGTGTCCGGCTTCGCGGCCTCGGTGCTGCTGAGCAACGCCTGGCACGACTGCGACACAGGGCGCTGCTCCTGACCACTGCCGGCGCAGCGGTGCTGCTGTGGCCGTTGATGGCCCTCTGGCACGCGCCCGACGGCTATCCGGTCACCTTCTGCCCGCCGGACAACGTGCCCCGGCGGTGGCCCGCATGGCTTCCGGTGTGAGACCGCCCGGCCACCGGAGTGGTGGCCGGGCCGGGTCCACGCGCGCGGTGACCGGTTACGGCAGCGCCAGCATCCGCTCCAGGGCCAGCTTCGCGAACGCCTCGGTCTCCTTGTCGACCTCGATGCGGTTGACCAGGGTGCCCTCGGCCAGGGACTCCAGGGCCCAGACCAGGTGCGGGAGGTCGATGCGGTTCATGGTCGAGCAGAAGCAGACCGTCTTGTCGAGGAAGACGATCTCCTTGTCCTCGGCGGCGAAACGGTTCGCCAGGCGGCGGACCAGGTTCAGCTCGGTGCCGATGGCCCACTTGGAGCCGGCCGGGGCCGCCTCCAGGGCCTTGATGATGTACTCGGTCGAGCCGACGTAGTCCGCGGCGGCGACGACCTCGTGCTTGCACTCGGGGTGCACCAGGACGTTCACGCCCGGTATGCGCTCGCGGACGTCGTTGACCGAGTCGAGGCTGAAGCGGCCGTGCACCGAGCAGTGACCCCGCCACAGGATCATCTTCGCGTCGCGCAGTTCCTCCGCCGTCAGCCCGCCGTTCGGCCGGTGCGGGTTGTAGACGACGCAGTCCTCCAGCGACATGCCCAGGTCCCGCACCGCGGTGTTGCGGCCGAGGTGCTGGTCGGGCAGGAAGAGGACCTTCTCGCCCTGCTCGAAGGCCCAGTTCAGGGCCCGCTCGGCGTTGGAGGAGGTGCAGATGGTGCCGCCGTGCTTGCCGGTGAACGCCTTGATGTCCGCCGACGAGTTCATGTACGACACGGGCACCACCTGCTCGGCGATCCCGGCCTCGGTCAGCACGTCCCAGCACTCGGCGACCTGCTCGGCGGTGGCCATGTCCGCCATGGAGCAGCCGGCCGCCAGGTCGGGCAGGACGACCTTCTGGTCGTCCGAGGTCAGGATGTCGGCCGACTCCGCCATGAAGTGCACACCGCAGAAGACGATGTACTCGGCCTCCGGGCGCGCCGCCGCGTCCTTGGCCAGCTTGAAGGAGTCGCCCGTGACGTCGGCGAACTGGATGACCTCGTCGCGCTGGTAGTGGTGACCGAGCACGAAGACCTTGTCGCCGAGCTTCTCCTTGGCCGCGCGGGCGCGCGCGACCAGGTCCGGGTCGGAGGGCGAGGGCAGATCGCCGGGGCACTCCACACCGCGCTCGCTCCTCGGGTCGGCCTCACGGCCGAGCAGCAGCAGGGCGAGGGGCGTCGGCTGAACGTCGAGCTCCTGGGCTTGGGCGGTGGTCACGACACGCACCCTTTCTACTTTGCGTCGACCCTTTTTCGTCGAACTGACGCTATATATCATAACCGGTTCACGTCACTTTGACGATGGCCATAGTGTCCGTGTGACGTGAATCCCGGTGGCATCCCGGTGGCATCCCGGTGGCATCCCGGTGGCATCCCGGTGGTCCGGCCCGTTCGGCCGCGGCCGCGGCCCGGGCCGGCTGTCCGCGGTCGTCGTCCACAGCCCCTGACCGCCGGCGGGGGCGTGTGCGAGCATGGGAGGCACCGAGGGCAAAGACTCGGTCCCGCCCGGAATGAATCCGCGGCTCCGTCGGTTGAATCCGTCGGCAAGCAGTCTCCGTACAACCCGGGAGAGATGTAGATGTCCGTATCGGACGAGACCACTACCGTCACCGACGGCATCGTCCTGACCGACGCCGCCGCGTCCAAGGTCAAGGCCCTGCTCGACCAGGAAGGCCGCGACGACCTGGCCCTGCGCGTCGCCGTCCAGCCCGGCGGCTGCTCCGGCCTGCGTTACCAGCTCTTCTTCGACGAGCGCTCGCTCGACGGCGACGTGGTGAAGGACTTCGGCGGCGTCAAGGTCACCACCGACCGCATGAGCGCCCCCTACCTCGGCGGCGCCACCATCGACTTCGTGGACACGATCGAGAAGCAGGGCTTCACGATCGACAACCCGAACGCGACGGGCTCCTGCGCCTGCGGCGACTCCTTCAGCTGACCGCCGGCAGGCCGAGCCGCGCGGGCGCCGCGCGGCGGCCGTGTGCGCGACAAGGGCGGTGGCCCGGGATTCGTCCCCGGACCACCGCCCTTCGCTCTGCCGGGGACGCCGTGGGTGTCACCGGCCCCCGGACGGAGCCGGCAGCCGTGCGCCCGGCTTGTGCGCCGGGACGTCCCGGCCGTCCGAGCCGACGACCGTCCGGTCGCCGAGCGGCTTGTCGAGCCGCACCGTGCGCTCGTACTCCTTGGCGATCAGGATGCAGACCTTGTCCGGGTGCGGGGTCTCGGTCACCGTGACGGTCACCTTCCCGTCGCTCTCCTTCGCCTTCGCGTCGTAGTCGGAGCACACCCCGCCCGTGAAGTGCACGGTCAGCTCGCCGTCGGCGGCCGTGTAACCGCTCACCCTTACGTCACGAGGCTCCCCGGGCTTCGCGGTCCGCCCGTCGGACGGAGCGGGGGAGGCAGGGGAGGAGGGGGAGGCGGGCGAGGCCGGGGCCGCCGTCGTCAGGTACTTCGGGTCGACCGCCGGGTACGTGACCGTGACGGCGTCGTCCGCGCCCGGCGCCCGCACCTCGAACAGCCAGGACGGCACCAGCGTCTGCCGCCCCCGCACCGGATGCGCGGCCAGCCCGAACACCGCGTCCTCGACGGTGGCGACCTGCTTCTTCCCCGCCCCGGACTGCTCCGGCTCGCCGGTCGGCGGCGCGCAGGGCAGGTCCGCCCCGTCCTGATGCGGTACGGGACTCGCACAGCCGCCGATGCCACCCGCGTCCCCGGCCCCGGTACCGGCGCCCGGCGCGTTCAGCAGCGCGAGCGTCTTCCCGGCGTCCAGGACGGGGTACGTGTCCCCCTTGACCGGCACCTTCACCTGGCCGCTGCCGCCGACCACCTCGCCCTGCGCGCTGACGACCACCCCGGTCGTCCAGCCGTACGTGGGCAGCCCGCCCACCTCCGGTTCCGCGTTCACCGCCCGCCGGGCGCCCATGACCTGGCTCGCGTCCAGCTTGGCGTCGTCCTGGCCCAGCGCCTTCAGCACCGGCGCCGCCGCCTTCTTCGCGGCCGCCTCGTCCACCGGGTTCCCGTCGGCGGACGGCACCTTGCACTCGGGCCCCTTCTTGCAGTTGTCCGTGCGGGGCGTGTAGCGGTGGAAGGACCAGGTGCCCGGCGCCTGCCGGTCCACCGTGAGCAGCGGCCCGGAACCGTCCTGCGCGTTGCCCACCTTCCAGGCCCCGCCCTGGACCCGGGGCGCGCTCTCCAGCCCCAGTGCCTCCGCCAGTCGCGCCACCTCGGCCTCGGTGACGTCGCCCTTCGCCCGGTACACCGGCGCCGAGCCGGGTCCCTCGGGGAGCGGCCCGTCGGCGCGGTAGGTGACGCCGTACGGGTTGGGCTCGCCGGGCGCGATGCCGTTCGAGCCGCCCTCGGACGCCCCGCCGTGGTCGTCGAGGGGGAGGGGCGGAGGAGTGTCGCCGCCCGGAGCCGGGTCCGCCCCGGACGCCGTACCGCCGTCCGTGTCGTCCCCGGCGGCGGACGTGGCCAGGTAGGCGCCGCCGCCACCCATGAGCAGCACGGCGGCGGCGACCGACGCGATCCCGGCCGCCCGGGGGCGGCGCCGCGCGGGACGCCCGGTGCCGGCCTCGTCGGCGGCGACGGCGTCGTCGTTGTCGGGTCGCTCGGTGTTCACCGCATCGCTCCTTCAGCTGCTACTGGGGACAGCGATGGGACGTGGTGGGCCGGGATCCGGTTCCCGACGACGCCACACGCCACCCGAACGGCCCCCGGAAGCACCCGAACGCCTCCGAGCCACCCGAACAGCCCCCGAGCCGTCGGGCGGCGCTCAGTCGCCGTAGTCCGACATCGCCTCCAGCAGCCGGGCCGAGGCCGGCGGCACCCGGACGCCGTGCATCAGGGCGAGCGGCACCGGTCGCGTCGCGGCGCCGGCCGGTGCCGACCAGCGCGGGGCCATCCGGGCGCAGTCGCCGCGCAGCGACGCCAGGTCGCCGTCCAGGTCGGCCGGGGCGGGGTCGGCGGTCCTCAGGTTCGTCATAACAGAACCGTAGGCACGCCCCGCACCGCGAAGAAAGTTGTACTACCGGGTAGTTTCGCCTGCTTCAGCCTGGCGGCGCCGCCGGGTAGCGTGAACCGTCAACCCGCCTCCCCTCAGGAGAGAGTCCACGCCGTGCGCATCGCAGTCACCGGCTCCATCGCCACCGACCACCTCATGACCTTTCCCGGTCGTTTCGCCGACCAGCTCGTCGCGGACCAGCTGCACACGGTCTCGCTCTCCTTCCTGGTCGACCAGCTGGACGTACGCCGGGGCGGCGTAGCCGCGAACATCGCCTTCGGCATGGGGCAGCTCGGCACCCGGCCGATCCTGGTCGGCGCGGCCGGCTCGGACTTCGACGAGTACCGCGCCTGGCTGGACCGGCACGGCGTCGACACCGGCTCGGTCCGCATCTCCGAGACCCTGCACACCGCGCGCTTCGTCTGCACCACCGACGCCGACCACAACCAGATCGGCTCCTTCTACACCGGCGCGATGAGCGAGGCCCGCCTCATCGAGCTGAAGACCGTCGCCGACCGCGTGGGCGGCCTCGACCTGGTCTCCATCGGCGCGGACGACCCGGAGGCGATGCTCCGGCACACCGAGGAGTGCCGGACCCGGTCCATCCCCTTCGCCGCCGACTTCTCCCAGCAGATCGCCCGGATGAACGGCGACGAGATCCGCATACTGCTGGACGGGGCGACCTACCTCTTCTCCAACGAGTACGAGAAGGGGCTCATCGAGACCAAGACCGGCTGGACGGACGAGGAGATCCTCGGCCGCGTCGGCCACCGCGTCACCACCCTCGGCGCGCGGGGCGTGCGCATCGAGCGGGCCGGCGAGGCGACCATCGAGGTCGGCGTCCCCGACGAGGAGCGCAAGGCCGACCCCACGGGCGTGGGCGACGCCTTCCGCGCGGGGTTCCTGTCGGGACTGGCGTGGGGGGTCCCGCTCGAGCGGGCCGCGCAGGTCGGGTGCATGCTGGCGACGCTCGTCATCGAGACGGTGGGGACGCAGGAGTACCAGCTGCGGCGCGGGCACTTCATGGAGCGGTTCACGAAGGCGTACGGGGACGAGGCCGCGGGGGAGGTCCAGGCGCACCTGGGCTGAACGCGGGGGCGACTATTCGTCTGCCTCGCGAGGAGCGCTGTCGTGTGCGGGTGCGTGGGGGGCTGGTGGCGCAGTTCCCCGCGCCCCTGAGGTTGCTTACCTGATCCGGCGGACCAGGTAAGCCGTTCCCTTTTCCGCCGGTTCCTCGCCCACGTACTCCTGGCCCCGCATCTCGCACCACGCCGGGATGTCCAGGCGGGCCGCCTCGTCGTCGGAAAGGACGCGGACGGTGCCGCCGACGGGGACGTCGCCGATGACCTTGGCCAGTTCGATCACCGGAATGGGGCAGCGCCGGCCCAGCGCGTCCACGACGAGGTCGGGGCCGGCCGCGCGGACGGTCTCCGTCGCGGCCGGCGCCCCCAGCTTCTCGCGCACCGCGGCCACCGTGCCCGGCAGCACCTCCAGGAACCGCTCGACGTCTTCCGCCGCCGTCCCCGGCGGCAGCGAGACCCGGACGTTGCCCTCGCTGAGGACGCCCATCGCCCTCAGGACGTGGCTCGGCGTCAGCGTGCTGCTCGTGCAGGACGATCCGGACGACACGGAGAAACCGGCACGGTCCAGCTCGTGCAGCAAAGTCTCCCCGTCGACATAGAGACACGAGAAGGTGACCACCCCGGGCAGCCGGCGCGCCGGATCGCCGACCACCTCCACGTCCGGCACCAGGGCCGGCACCCGGGCCCGGATCCGCTCCGTCAGCTCCCGCAGCCGGGCCGCCTCCGCCGCCGCCTCGGCCCGCACCGCCCGCAGCGACGCCGCCGCGGCCACGATCGCCGGCAGGTTCTCGAAACCGGGCGCCCGCCCCGACTCCCGCTCGTCCCCGGGCCCTTGCGGTGCGAACCGGACACCCTTGCGCACGGCGAGCAGCCCCACCCCCGAGGGGCCGCCCCACTTGTGGGCGCTGCCCGCGAGCAACGACCAGCCGCCCTCGACCCGCCCCCAGGCCAGCGACTGGGCCGCGTCCACCAGCAGCGGCACACCCGCCGCCCGGCAGACCTCCGCCACCTCCGTCACCGGCTGCTCGGTGCCCACCTCGTGGTTGGCCGACTGGAGACACGCCAGCGCCGTGCCCTCACGCAGGGCGGCCGCGTACGCCGCCGGATCCACCGCGCCCGTCCGGTCCACGCCCACCTGCGTGAGACTCCCGCCGTCCGCCTCGTGCACCTCGGCCGCATGCAGGACGGAGGAGTGTTCGACGGCTGACACGATCAGGTGGCGTCCGACGCGCCGCCGCCCGGCCAGCGCCCCCGCCACCCCTGAATGCACCGCACGCGTCCCCGAAGGAGTGAACACCAACTCGTCCGGCCGACACCCCACGCACTCGGCCGCCGCCTCCCGAGCGGCATCCAGCAACAACCGCGCCCGCCGCCCTTCCCGATAGAGCCGGGCAGGATCGGCCCACCCCTCGTCAAGAGACGCCAACAGCGCCTGCCGGGCAACGGGATGAAGGGGAGCAGCGGAAGCAGCATCGAAGTAGGCCACACGGCAACGCTATGACGCGGGGCGGAGAAGCGCCGCCAAGGGGCGCGGGGCTGTGACATGTGCGGCTCCGCCGCGCGGGCGCGAACAGCCACGACGCACCGTCAGCCGCCGAACAACCCCTGCTCCCGTCCCCGTAGGCGCCCCCATCCCACCCTTAAAGAGTGACCCCCGGCGCGTATGCCACCCTCCCCGCGACCCCCCGGAGGGCGTCGGCTAGGGTTTGGTCCGCATAAACATCAAACCCCTGCCCGACGCAGGGCGGCGACCGACCAGCGAGAAGGCAGGCCGCAGCCAACCGCGCGGGCGAGACTCTCGGGAAGGCGCTACGTGAGTCCCAACGGCTCCGACCGCTCGCCGCGGCGCCCGATGCGGCGGAAGCTGCTGCAGGCACTGACCGCGGGCCTGGTCCTGGCGACCGCCACCGGTTGCACATACGAGGACTTCCCCCGCCTCGGTATGCCCACCCCAACCACGGAAGAGGCTCCGCGGATCCTCTCCCTGTGGCAGGGCTCCTGGGCTGCCGCGCTGGCCACCGGCGTGCTGGTGTGGGGCCTGATCCTGTGGAGTGTCTTCTTCCACCGGCGCAGCCGCACCAAGGTCGAGGTCCCTCCGCAGACCAGGTACAACCTGCCCATCGAGGCGCTGTACACCATGGTTCCGCTCGTCATCGTCTCGGTGTTGTTCTACTTCACCGCTCGTGACGAGTCCGATCTCATGAGCCTCAACAAGAAGCCCGACCTCACGGTCAACGTGGTCGGCTTCCAGTGGAGCTGGTGCTTCAACCACATCGAGGACGTCCCGGGCTCCACCGGCGACGCCAAGACCTCCAAGGAACTGGCCGCCATCCCGGACCGGTTCGTCGAGGACTTCCCGGCCAACGCCGGCGGTGTCTACGACTGCGGTACCCCCGGTACACGGAACCCGCAGACCAACAACCCGGGCCCGACCCTCTGGCTCCCCAAGGGCAAGACGGTCCGCTTCGTCCTGACCTCGCGTGACGTCATCCACTCCTTCTGGGTGGTGCCGTTCCTCATGAAGCAGGACGTGATTCCGGGCCACACCAACGCCTTCGAGGTCACCCCCAACAAGGAGGGGACCTTCATGGGCAAGTGCGCCGAGCTGTGCGGCGTGGACCACTCCCGGATGCTGTTCAACGTCAAGGTCGTCTCCCCGGAGCGCTACGAGCAGCACCTCCAGGACCTCGCGAAGAAGGGGCAGACCGGTTACGTTCCCGCGGGCATCGCTCAGACGAACCCCGAGAAGAACCGGGAGACGAACAACCTGTGAGCATCCTCAACCAACCCCAGGGTGCCTCGGCAGCGGAGGGCTCGTACGAGAACGAGCTGCCGGTACGGCGCAAGCAGCCCGGCAACGTCGTGGTCAAGTGGCTCACGACCACTGACCACAAGACGATCGGCACGATGTACCTGGTGACGTCGTTCGCGTTCTTCGTGATCGGCGGCGTGATGGCGCTGGTCATGCGCGCCGAGCTGGCCCGGCCGGGTCTGCAGATCGTGTCGAACGAGCAGTTCAACCAGGCGTTCACGATGCACGGCACGATCATGCTGCTGATGTTCGCGACGCCGCTGTTCGCGGGCTTCGCGAACTGGATCATGCCGCTGCAGATCGGCGCGCCGGACGTGGCGTTCCCGCGGCTGAACATGTTCGCCTACTGGCTGTACCTGTTCGGCTCGTCCATCGCGGTGGGCGGGTTCCTGACCCCGCAGGGCGCGGCCGACTTCGGCTGGTTCGCGTACTCGCCGCTGTCGGACGCGGTGCGTTCGCCGGGTATCGGTGCCGACATGTGGATCATGGGTCTGGCCTTCTCCGGCTTCGGCACCATCCTCGGCGCGGTCAACTTCATCACCACGATCATCTGCATGCGTGCGCCGGGCATGACCATGTTCCGCATGCCGATCTTCACCTGGAACGTGCTGCTGACCGGTGTGCTGGTCCTGCTGGCCTTCCCGGTGCTGGCCGCGGCCCTGTTCGCGCTGGAGGCCGACCGGAAGTTCGGTGCCCACATCTTCGACGCGGCCAACGGCGGCGCGTTGTTGTGGCAGCACCTTTTCTGGTTCTTCGGGCATCCAGAGGTGTACATCATCGCGCTGCCGTTCTTCGGCATCGTCAGTGAGATCATCCCGGTCTTCTCCCGCAAGCCGATCTTCGGCTACATGGGTCTGATCGGCGCGACGATCGCGATCGCGGGTCTGTCGGTGACGGTGTGGGCGCACCACATGTACGTCACGGGCGGCGTGCTGCTGCCGTTCTTCTCCTTCATGACCTTCCTGATCGCGGTCCCGACCGGTGTGAAGTTCTTCAACTGGATCGGCACCATGTGGAAGGGCTCGCTGTCCTTCGAAACACCGATGCTGTGGTCCACCGGCTTCCTGATCACCTTCCTCTTCGGCGGGCTGACCGGTGTCATCCTGGCCTCGCCGCCGCTGGACTTCCACGTCTCGGACTCGTACTTCGTGGTGGCGCACTTCCACTACGTGGTGTTCGGCACCGTGGTGTTCGCGATGTTCGCCGGCTTCCACTTCTGGTGGCCGAAGTTCACCGGCAAGATGCTCGACGAGCGCCTCGGCAAGATCACCTTCTGGACGCTGTTCGTCGGCTTCCACGGCACCTTCCTCGTCCAGCACTGGCTGGGCGCCGAGGGCATGCCGCGCCGCTACGCCGATTACCTGGCGGCCGACGGCTTCACCGCCCTGAACACGATCTCGACGATCAGCTCGTTCCTGCTCGGCATGTCGCTGCTGCCGTTCTTCTACAACGTCTGGAAGACGGCCAAGTACGGCAAGAAGGTCGAGGTGGACGACCCGTGGGGCTACGGCCGTTCGCTGGAGTGGGCCACCTCGTGTCCGCCGCCGCGGCACAACTTCCTCACGCTGCCGCGCATCCGCAGTGAATCCCCCGCCTTCGACCTGCACCACCCCGAGATCTCCGCGCTGGACCAGCTGGAGAACGTCGGTCACGGTGAGAAGGCCCTCACTGGCGGCAAGGAGGCCGGGAAGTGAAGATCCAGGGCAAGATGTTCATCTGGTTGAGCATCTTCATCCTCGCCGTGGCGATCGTCTACGGCTACTGGTCCAGGGAGCCGGCCGGTACCACGGCCCTCTTCCTGGCCTTCGGCCTGTCCATCATGATCGGCTTCTACCTCGCCTTCACGGCGCGGCGGGTCGACGCGGGCGCGCAGGACAACACCGAGGCGGACGTCGCGGACGAGGCCGGCGAGGTCGGGTTCTTCAGCCCCCACAGCTGGCAGCCGCTGGCGCTCGCCATCGGCGGCGCCTTCGCCTTCCTGGGCATCGCCCTCGGCTGGTGGCTGATGTACTTCTCGGCCCCGATCCTGCTGATCGGCCTGTTCGGCTGGGTCTTCGAGTACTACCGCGGTGAGAACCGCACCCAGTAGCACGCGCCGGGCCCGAAGGGGCCCGGACACTCCGCCAGGGGTGTCCGGGCCCCTTCGTCTGTCGTACCGCCGCTCACTCGTCCGGCTTATCCACCGTGCCGTTGTTGACGTCTCTCCTTAGCGTGAGCCCATGAGCAACACGGTTCACTTCCAGGCGCGGGGGCGTACGGTCGTCGGCTGCACCCTGCTGGTGATCGCCCTCGGCGCGAGCGTCACCGCCTGCAGCGGCGACGCCGACGACCCGCTGTCGGCCACCCCCTACGACGCGGCCGGCCAGATCTCCTTCAACGGCCCCACGGACGCCGGGAAGAAGGCCGACCCGGACAAACCCCTGGAGGTGGTCGCCGAGGGCGCCGACGGGCGCATCACGGACGTCACAGCCGTGGACGCGACCGGACGCCACGTCGCGGGGGAGCTGTCCGCCGACGGCGCCCGCTGGCACAGCACCTCGCCCCTGGCCGCCAACGCCAGCTACACGGTGCGCGTCAGCACCGAGGACGGCGACGGGGCGCCGGGCCGCAAGGTGCTCACCTTCGAGACCGGGAAGCCCGGCGCCAAGAAGGCCCTGGACGTCGTCTTCGGGCCCAAGGCGGGCGCGTACGGCGTCGGCCAGCCCATCACGGCGGAACTCAGCCAGCCGGTCAAGGACCCGGCCCAGCGGGCCATGGTGGAGCGCGCCCTGAAGGTGGACTCCACGCCCGCGGTGAAGGGCGCCTGGTACTGGGTGGACGACAAGAAGCTCCACTACCGGCCCGAGGACTACTGGCCCGCCCACGCCACCATCGAGGTCCGCAGCACCCTCGACGGCATCAAGATCGGCGACCGGATGTGGGGCGGCAAGGCCAAGCCCCTGAAGATCACCACGGACGACCGCGTCGTGGCGGTCACCGACGCCGCCGCGCACACGCTGACGCTCTACAAGGACGGCGAAGAGGTCCGGCAGATGCCGGTCACCTCCGGCAAGCCCGGCTTCGAGACCCGCAACGGGGTCAAGGTCGTCCTCGGCAAGGAATCCTTCGTACGCATGCGCAGCAGCACCGTCGGCATCGCCGAGGGCTCCTCGGAGTCGTACGACCTGCCGGTCTACTGGGCCACCCGCGTGACCTGGAGCGGCGAGTACGTGCACGCCGCCCCCTGGTCCGTCGGCTCCCAGGGCGTCGCCAACGTCAGCCACGGCTGCGTCGGCATGAGCACCGACAACGCGGAGTGGTTCTTCAACGCGGTCCAGGAGGGCGACGTCGTCGAGGTCGTCAACTCGGACGGCGAAACGATGGAGCCCTTCGGCAACGGCTTCGGCGACTGGAACATGGACTGGACCAAGTGGCGCACGGGCAGCGCCCTGACGAGCGGCACGGGCAACACGTCCGGTACGGCCGAGCAAGCCCGTCTGCGACCGGAGAGCGCATGAAGGCGCCCTCGGGGGAGCGCCGACAGGGGCGCGGGGAACTGCGCGAACAACCACGATGGCGCCGCACCCGCCAGAACCACCCGCAGCCCCGAGCCAGAAGGCGCCCCTAAACCCCCTGCAGCCTCTTCTCCCGCAGCAGCGCGGCCAGCGCCCCCGCGAACTCCACCGGCTCCACCGGCAGCGTCACGGCGGCCTCCGCGCGGCTCCAGGTCGCCAGCCAGGCGTCCTGCGGCCGCGCGATGAGCACCAGCACCGGCGGGCACTGGAAGACCTCGTCCTTGATCTGGCGGCACATGCCCATGCCACCCATGGGCACGGCCTCGCCGTCCAGGACACAGACGTCGATCCCGCCCTTGTCCAGCTCCTTGAGCACGGCGGCCGGGGTCGCGCACTCCACGAACTCGACCACGGGCACGTCCGGAGCCGGCCGGCGGCCGGTCGCGAGCCGCACCTGTTCGCGGGTGTTGGAGTCGTCGCTGTAGACCAGCACCGTGGCGGTCGCCTGCATGCTTCCTCCGATACGCGGTGAGACCGGTGAAGGCTGTCGTAGCCCGTTGGGGCGGATGCTACTCCCTCGAACGTCCCGTCAGCACTGGTTCGGACAGGCCTTCGACAGGCCTCCGACGGGCCGTTCGATGGGCCATCCGGGCCGTACAAGCAGGGGGAACACACCGAACGGCACCCCCCGGGGTGAGGGCGGGATAAGCGACCGACATAATGTCGGTCGTGGCGACAGCAACGACAGTAGAAACCGGGCACGCGCACCCGTCGGTCAACCGGCCGAACCTCACCAGCGTCGGAACCATCATCTGGTTGAGTTCCGAGCTGATGTTCTTCGCGGCCCTCTTCGCGATGTACTTCACCCTGCGATCGGTGACCGGCCCGGACTTCTGGTCCGGGAAGGCCGACGCGTTGAACGTTCCGTTCTCCGCGACGAACACCACGGTCCTGGTGCTCTCCTCCCTCACCTGCCAGCTCGGCGTGTTCGCGGCCGAGCGCGGGGATGTGAAGAAGCTCCGGATGTGGTTCATCGTCACCTTCGTGATGGGTGCCATCTTCATCGGCGGCCAGGTGTTCGAGTACACCGAGCTGGTCAAGGAGGAAGGGATCTCCCTGTCTTCCGACGCGTACGGCTCGGCGTTCTACCTGACCACCGGCTTCCACGGACTGCACGTGACGGGCGGACTGATCGCCTTCCTGCTGGTCCTCGGCCGCACCTACGCGGCCCGGAGGTTCACCCACGAGCAGGCGACCGCCGCCATCGTCGTGTCCTACTACTGGCACTTCGTCGATGTGGTCTGGATCGGCCTGTTCGCCACGATCTACCTGATCCAGTAGTCGCGGCACGCACCCGCCCAACACCAGAAGCATCGACGCAGAAGATCCTGACACCGGGGTAATCCGTGAAAAAGCTCTCCGCACGACGACGCCACCCGCTGGCGGCACTCGTCGTCCTACTCCTCGCGCTGGCATTCACCGGGGGGCTGTACGCCGTGTTCGCGCCCGCGAGCAAGGCGCAGGCCGATCAAACCGCCCAGTCCCTCGCCATCGACGAGGGCAAGAAGCTTTACGCCGTCGGCTGTGCCAGTTGCCACGGCACCGGAGGTCAGGGCACCACCGACGGCCCGAGCCTGGTCGGCGTGGGGGCCGCGGCCGTCGACTTCCAGGTGGGCACCGGCCGTATGCCGGCCCAGCAGCCCGGCGCGCAGATCCCGAAGAAGAAGGTCATCTACTCCCAGGCGGAGATCGACCAGCTCGCGGCCTACATCGCGTCGCTGGGCGCCGGTCCGGCCATCCCCTCGGCGGAGAAGTACGGCCCCGAGGGCGCGGACATCGCCAAGGGCGGTGAGCTGTTCCGCACCAACTGCGCGCAGTGCCACAACTTCACCGGCAAGGGTGGCGCCCTGACGTACGGCAAGTACGCGCCGAGCCTCGAGGGTGTCGACCCGAAGCACATCTACGAGGCCATGCAGACCGGCCCGCAGAACATGCCCTCCTTCCCCGACACCACGCTGTCGGAGCAGAACAAGAAGGACATCATCGCCTACCTGGACGCGGTCAACAGCGACGACACCGTGAACCCGGGCGGTCTGTCGCTCGGTGGCCTCGGGCCGGTCAGCGAGGGCCTGTTCGGCTGGATCTTCGGCCTCGGTCTCTGCATCGCCGTCGCCGTCTGGGTCGCCGCTCGGACCGCAAAGGCCAAGAAGTCATGAGTAGTCAAGACATTCCAGAAGAGACCCTGCCGGCTGAGCGGGGCGGCACGCACGTGCCGAAGCCCGCGGACGACAAGAACCCGTTCGCGGACCCGGGGCTGCCGCCCCACGAGCACCGGATCCAGGACATCGACGAGCGGGCCGCCAAGCGGTCCGAGCGCACGGTCGCCCTGCTGTTCACGGTGTCCATGCTGGCCACCATCGGCTTCATCGCCTCGTTCGTCGCGATCCCGCAGGACAAGTCGATCTACGTCTTCCCGATCGGGCACATCAGCGCGATGAACTTCGCGCTGGGCCTGACGCTGGGCGTGGCGCTGTTCACCATCGGCGCGGGCGCCGTCCACTGGGCGCGCACCCTGATGTCCGACGAGGAGGTCGCCGACGAGCGCCACCCGATCGAGGCGTCGCCCGAGACCCGTGCGAAGGTCCACGCGGACTTCAAGCAGGGCGCCAAGGAGTCGGTGATCGGCCGGCGCAAGCTGATCCGCAACACGATGCTGGGCGCGCTCACGCTGATGCCGCTGTCCGGTGTCTTCCTGCTGCGCGACCTCGGCCCGCTGCCCGGGACGAAGCTCCGCCACACCCTGTGGTCCAAGGGCAAGCTGCTCGTCAACATGAACACCAACGAGCCGATGCGTCCGTCGGACATCGGGGTCGGTTCCCTCACCTTCGCCAAGCCTGAGGGCCTGGAGGAGCACGACGAGGGATTCCAGAACGAGATCGCCAAGGCGGCCCTGATGATCATCCGGCTGGAGCCGGACTCCATCAAGGACAAGCAAGAGCTCGAGTGGTCGCACGAGGGCATCGTGGCGTACTCGAAGATCTGCACCCACGTCGGTTGCCCGATCTCGCTGTACGAGCAGCAGACGCACCACGCGCTCTGCCCCTGCCACCAGTCCACCTTCGACCTTGCCGACGGCGCCCGGGTCATCTTCGGTCCCGCCGGTCACCCGCTGCCGCAGCTGCGCATCGGTGTGAACGACGAGGGGTATCTCGAGGCGCTCAGCGACTTCGACGAGCCCGTCGGTCCTGCATTCTGGGAGCGCGGATGAGTACTGCAGCCAACGACGCACCCCGCTCTCGCGGGAAGGCACCGGCCGGCGAACGTGTCGCCGACTGGGCCGACGGCCGGCTGGGGATCTACTCCCTGGCCAAGGCCAACATGCGCAAGATCTTCCCCGACCACTGGTCGTTCATGCTGGGTGAGGTCTGCCTCTACAGCTTCATCATCATCATCCTCACGGGTGTGTACCTGACGCTGTTCTTCCACCCGTCGATGAACGAGGTCACGTACCACGGCTCGTACGTCCCCATGCAGGGACAGCTGATGAGCGAGGCGTACAAGTCGACGCTCGACATCAGCTTCGACGTGCGCGGCGGTCTGCTGATCCGGCAGATCCACCACTGGGCCGCGATCATCTTCCTCGCCGGCATGTTCGTGCACATGATGCGCGTCTTCTTCACCGGCGCGTTCCGCAAGCCGCGTGAGATCAACTGGCTGTTCGGCTTCCTGCTGTTCGTCCTCGGCATGTTCACCGGTTTCACCGGTTACTCGCTCCCGGACGACCTGCTCTCCGGCACCGGTGTCCGCTTCACCCAGGGCGCGATCCTGTCGATGCCGATCGTCGGCACCTACATCTCGATGTTCCTGTTCGGCGGGGAGTTCCCCGGGACCGACTTCGTCGCCCGGTTCTACTCGATCCACATCCTGCTGCTGCCGGGCATCATGCTCGGGCTCGTGGTCGGCCACCTGATCCTGGTCTTCTACCACAAGCACACGCAGTTCGCGGGGCCCGGCAAGACCAACAAGAACGTCGTGGGCATGCCGCTGCTGCCGGTGTACATGGCGAAGGCGGGCGGCTTCTTCTTCCTGGTCTTCGGTGTCATCGCGGCGATCGCCGGCATCGTGTCGGTCAACCCGATCTGGGCCATCGGCCCCTACCGTCCGGACCAGGTGTCGACCGGCGCCCAGCCCGACTGGTACATGGGCTTCGCCGAGGGTCTGGTCCGTGCCATGCCGGGCTGGGAGATCAACTTCTGGGGTCACACACTGGTCCTAGGTGTGCTCATCCCACTGGTGATCTTCGGTGTCTTCCTGGCGCTGATCGCCGTCTACCCGTTCATCGAGTCGTGGGTGACCGGGGACAAGCGCGAGCACCACATCCTGGACCGGCCGCGCAACGCCCCGACCCGTACGGCCTTCGGCGTCGCCTGGGTCACCGCGTACATGATCATGCTGATCGGTGGTGGCAACGACATCGTCGCCACGCACTTCCACCTGTCGATCAACGCGGTCACCTGGTTCGTGCGGATCGGGTTCTTCCTCGGTCCGGTCCTCGCGTTCATCGTCACCAAGCGGATCTGCCTCGGCCTCCAGCGCCGGGACAAGGAGAAGGTGCTGCACGGCCGCGAGTCGGGCATCATCAAGCGCCTGCCGCACGGTGAGTTCATCGAGGTCCACGAGCCGCTCAGCCAGGAGCAGCTGCACACGCTCACGGCGCACGAGCAGTACGAGCCGGCCGAGATCGGCCCCACGGTCGACGAGAACGGCGTCGAGCGCAAGGTGAAGGGCAGCGAGAAGCTCCGCGCCAAGCTCAGCGGCGCCTACTTCGGCGAGGAGTCGCAGATTCCGAAGCCGACCGTCGAGGAGTACAAGGAGATCACGAGCGGCCACGGCCACCACTGACCCTCCAGCGTCGCCACACCACGATCGAAGGGCCCCGTCCGTTCCGCGGACGGGGCCCTTCGACCGTGTCCGGGCTGGATAGGGTGGAAGCGCGATCCACCGTCCACCACTTCTCACGACACACACGATTCAGGAGCGGCTCATGAGCGCTGTGACCCCCGCTGGAGGCGACACCGCGGCGGGCCGCTCCTGGCCCGCCCTGCTGAACGGACTGCTGGACGGCCGCGACCTGTCCGCGGACGAGACCGCCTGGGCGCTGGACGTCATCATGCGCGGCGAGGCGACCGACGCGCAGATCGCCGCCTTCGCGGTGGCCCTCAGGTCCAAGGGGGAGACCGTAGAGGAGATCTCCGGTCTGGTCCGCACGATGTACGACCACGCCAAGGTGATCGAGGTGCCGGGGGAGACCGTCGACATCGTCGGCACCGGCGGCGACGGCGCCAAGACGGTCAACATCTCCACCATGTCGGCGATCGTCGTGGCCGGTACGGGGGCGAAGGTCGTCAAGCACGGCAGCCGTGCCGCCTCCTCCGCGTCCGGGGCCTCCGACGTCCTGGAGAAGCTCGGGGTCAATCTGGAGCTGACGCCGAAGCGGGTGGCGGAGGTCGCCGAGGAGGCCGGCATCACCTTCTGCTTCGCGGTGAAGTTCCACCCGGCCCTGCGCCACGTGGCGACGGCCCGCGGCCAGCTCGGCATCCGCACGGTGTTCAACTTCCTGGGCCCGCTGACCAACCCCGCCCGGGTGAGGGCCCAGGCGATCGGGGTCGCCGACGCCCGGATGGCGCCGATCATCGCCGGTGTCTTCGCCGAGCGCGGCCACTCCTCCCTGGTCTTCCGCGGCGACGACGGCCTCGACGAGCTGACCACGACCGCCACCTCCCGGGTCTGGGTCGTGCGGGACGGCCGGGTGACCGAGGAGTCCTTCGACCCGCGCGACGTCGGCCTCGAGCTGGTGCCGGTCGAGGCGCTGCGCGGCGCCGACGCCTCCTACAACGCCGATGTCGCCCGTCGCCTGCTGGCCGGCGAGACGGGTCCCGTACGGGACGCGGTGCTGCTGAACTCGGCGGCGGCCCTGGTGGCCCTGGCGCCGGGCGACGGGCCGCTGGCCGAGCAGCTGCGGGCCGGCATGGACCGGGCGGCCGAGGCGATCGACTCGGGCGCCGCCAAGCAGGTCCTCGACCGCTGGGTGGCCGCCAGCCACACCTGAGCAGTGCTGGTGACGTGCGTCCCGCGATCCGGACCCGGGTTGCGGGACGCCGATCACTTGCCATAAGTTTTTCGACAGGTCATGAGTGACAGTCATGAGGCCCCGGCCGACTGTCCGGCAACCCTCCGTCCGTGGCGGGGTGCCCCGGGTGAAGACCAGGTCGTGGACAGCAAGGTCCACGGCAAGCGCGGACCCCTCGCGGAACCAGGGGTCCTGGGTCGTCCGAGGGAGTCTCCCGTGAACCAGCGAATGCGATAGGGCCGCGAGCCCCGCCTCCGCACACCTTCTTTCTTCTTTTTCCCGGCGCGTCGTTCCGCGCCGGTTCTCACGGGAGTCCGTCATGTCCGCAGTCGCCCCTGCCTCCGCCACCGCCGTCGCCGCCCCGCTGCCCGTCCTCGGCCGGGACGTCACCGTGCCGCTCGTCACCGGTGGGGAGGTCACGTACGCCGCGCTCGACTACGCCGCCAGCGCGCCCGCGCTCCAGCGGGTGTGGGACGACGTGGCCGCGTACGCCCCCTACTACGGCAGTGTCCACCGCGGTGCCGGGTACCTGTCGCAGCTGTCGACCGACCTGTTCGAGAACGCCCGCGAGACCGTCGCCGGGTTCCTCGGCTGCCGGGACGACGACCAGGTCGTCTTCACCCGGTCCACCACCGACTCCCTCAACCTGCTCGCCGCCGCGCTGCCCGCCGGGAGCCGGGTCTTCGTCTTCGAGACCGAGCACCACGCCTCGCTGCTGCCCTGGCGTGAGGCCGACGTGACGTACCTGGACGCCCCGCGCACCCCCGCTCAGGCCGTCGAGACCCTGGAGCGGGCCCTGGCCGCCCGTGAGCCGTACGGGCCCGCCCTGGTCTGTGTGACCGGCGCCTCCAACGTCACCGGCGAGCTGTGGCCGGTGCGTGAACTGGCCGCCGCGGCGCACGCGCACGGTGCCCGGATCGTGCTGGACGCCGCCCAGCTCGCCCCGCACCACCCGGTCTCGGTGACCGACCTGGACGTGGACTGGGTCGCCTTCTCCGGGCACAAGCTGTACGCCCCCTTCGGCTCCGGTGTGCTGGCCGGGCGCGCCGACTGGCTGCGCGAGGCCGAGCCGTACCTCGCCGGCGGCGGCGCGAGCCGCAGGGTGAGCCGGCGTGCCGACGGCGGCGTGGACGTCGAGTGGCACGACAGCGCCGCCCGGCACGAGGCCGGCTCGCCCAACGTCATCGGCGCCTACGCCGTCGCCTCCGCCTGCAAGGCGCTCATGGAGGCCGGGTTCGACACGCTGGTCGCCCGCGAGGAGCACCTGATCCGGACGGTGCGGGAAGGCCTCGCGGACGTCCCCGAGGTGCGGATCCTCTCCCTCTTCGGCGACGACGCGCCGCGCGTCGGGGTGCTCTCCTTCGTCGTGGACGGCTGGAACAGCTCGCACTTCGCCGCGGCCCTCTCCGCCGAGTACGGCATCGGCGTGCGCGACGGCCTCTTCTGCGCCCACCCGCTGCTGCGCACCCTGCTCGGCAGCGACCCGCAGGCGCAGGGCGAGTGCGGCGCCCCCGAGGCGGCCCCCGGGGAGAAGTCCCTCAACGCCGTCCGGGTGAGCTTCGGCGCGGGCACCCCGGACGAGCACGTCGAGCGGTTCGTGAACGCCGTCAGGGACCTGGTGAGCGACGGCGCCCGGTGGAGCTACCGCACCGTGGACGGCCGGTGCGTGCCCGACACCGCCCCAGGCACCGCCCCAGGCACCGCCCCCGACACCGCCCCCGGCACCGCCCCGGCCGCCGGCGTCTGAGCGGCACGGGCCGCCGGGCCGGGCAGCCGCGACCCCAGCAGGATCATCCGCAGCGCCCGTTCCGTGGCGTCCGTGAGGAGTTCCGAGGCCCGCAGCAGCGCGTCCGCCAGGGCCATCGGCGCCGGCAGGATGCCGTGGCAGGCGTCCACCCCCGGCACCTCGTGCGCGCCCTCGCCGAGCGTGCCGGCCAGGGCGAGGACGGGCCGGCCGTGGAGCTTGGCGCGGCGGGCCACTTCGGCGGGGATCTTGCCGCGCGGCGTCTGGTGGTCCAGGGCACCCTCCGCGGTGAGGACCAGGTCGGCGCGGGCCAGCCGGGCGTCCAGGTCGAGGTGGTCGAGGAGCACGTCGAAGCGGGGCAGCAGCCGGGCCCCGACCGCCGCGAGACCCGCGCCGAGCCCGCCGGAGGCACCGGTGCCGGGGCCGTGGCGCAGGTCGGTACCGGTGACCCCGAGGTCGCGGACGACGACGCGCGCCCAGTTCTCCAGGCCGGCCGACAACTGCTCGACCTGCGCGGGCGTCGCCCCCTTCTGCGGCCCGAACACCCGGGCCACGCCGCGCTCTCCGCACAGCACGTTGAACGGGTTGCAGGCGACGAGCAGCTCGGTGTCCCTCAGCCGGGCGTC
Organism: Streptomyces coelicoflavus; assembly: GCF_003112555.1. Classification (GTDB taxonomy): domain Bacteria; phylum Actinomycetota; class Actinomycetes; order Streptomycetales; family Streptomycetaceae; genus Streptomyces; species Streptomyces coelicoflavus. The sequence continues at coordinate 991,146 of NZ_BEWB01000002.1, forward strand.
CAGGCCGGACGGGTCGACGCGGGCGAGGCGGCTCAGCTCCCTTCCGCCGTGCGGGAGTTCGTGGCCGTCCGCATCCAGGAGCCGGGCCCCGAGGGCCTGGAGCGCGCCGGCGCCCCCGTCCGACGTACCGGAGTCGCCGCAGCCCACGAGGACGCGTCGCACGCCGGTGTCGAGTGCGGCCCGGATCAGCTCGCCGACCCCGTACGTGGTCGTGGCGCCGGGGTCGCGCAGGGCACGCGGGACCAGGGACAGCCCCGCGACGGCCGCCATCTCCACCACCGCCGTGTCCCCGGCGCCGAGCAGCGCGAAGTGGGTGCCGACGGGCTCGCCGACCGGGCCGGTGGCGGCCAGCGCTACCAGCCGGCCGCCGGTCGCCGAGGCCAGCGCGACGGCCGTCCCCTCGCCGCCGTCCACCAGCGGGATCCGGTCGATCTCGGCATCGGGCAGGACCCGGCGGACGCCCGCCGCGATGGCGTCGGCGGCGGCCTGGGCGGACAGGGACTCCTTGAAGCCACTGGGGGCCACGACGACACGGTTCAGTACGGAGGGCATGCGAGCTCCTTCAACGGGTCACGGGTACGCCGAGCAGCGGCCAGACGGCGGCGGCGAAGAACAGCACGAGCGCGGCGGTCAGCGGCGCCAGGACGGCGGACAGCCGCAGCAGGTCGCGCGGGGTGTAGGTGGGGACGCCGGGGACGTCGGAGAAGAGCGTGACCGGCTTGGCGGAGGCCGGGAGCGTGTGGCAGAAGCCGGCCGCCGCAGTGGACGCGAGCGCGGCGGTGACCGGATTGACCCCGGCGCCCACGGCCGCGGCGACGACCAGCGGGACCAGGACCGAGGAGCGGGCCGAGCGGGACTGGAGCACCAGGTGGGCCGCCGTGCTCACCGCCACCACGGCCCCGAGGAAGACGGCAGGGCCGACGTGCCCGGGCAGTCCGGACACCAGCCACCGCGCGGCCCCGGAGTCGGCGAGCGCGACGCCCATCGCCATGGTCGCCGCCAAGAACAGCAGCAGCGACCACGGCACGGTCTTCAGCGCGTCCTTGAGCCCCACGGTGCCCAGGGCGGGGGAGGAGGCGACGACCGCGCCGATCAGTGCCACGACCGCGGGCGACACGTGGTGCAGCGGCTCGCTGCACCACAGGGCCACCACCGTGGCCAGGAGCAGCGCGCAGCGCTTCTCCGCCTGCGTCCACGGACCGGTGACCGGGCGGTCGCTGTGCCGCTGGATCTCCTCGGCGGTGATGTGGACGGGACCGGCGCGGTCCGCCCGCCGCGTGGTCGTCAGCAGGACCGCCTCGGCGGCGAGATGGGAGGAGGTCACGGCCAGCGGCAGGCCGAGCAGCAGCCACTGGGTGAAGCCGATCCGGTCCCCGGTCGCCTCCCACAGCACCGACACCGTGATCAGATGTGCGCCCGCACCGATCAGGGTCGCCACCGCCGACAGCAGAATCACGGTCGGGAAGAGCAGCGCCAGCATCACGACCAGTCGTTTCCGGTCCGCGAGGGCCTTGGCGAGGGCGAGGAACACGGGCAGCGCGAGCGCCGCCCGGCCGGAGGTGGCCGGCACTGCGAAGGCCGTGACGACGAGCGCGGCCGTCGTCAGGTGCGTCAACTGCCGTACGGTGCGCGCCCCGCCGACCAGGAAGGCGGCCGCCCGCCCCGCGAGCCCGGTCCGGGCCACCGCCGCCGCCAGCACGAACGCGCAGATCAGCAGCCACACCGTGGCGTCGCCCAGGGTGCCGAAGAGGGTGTCGCTGCTGATCACGCCGGTCGCCGTCAGCGCGAGTCCGGCGCCCAGCGCGATGTACGTGTCGTCGATCGGCGTACCGATCCAGGCGCAGGTGGCCAGCGCGAACACGGCGAGGGTGAGGCGCGCGTCACCGCCCAGGGCGGGGAAGTTGGCGGGGACCGCCAGCAGCGCGCACAGGGACAGCGCCGCACACAGGGCCGCCGCCAGGCGGAGGTTCAACGTCACGCCCTCGAGGGTTCTCCCGGGCGGTGAGTCCTCAATGAGCCCGACATGAAGGAAACTTCACACGAAAGCCGGTCATCCCGCCGTTCACCCCGGCAGCCGGTACCCCATGCCCCGCACCGTCTCCACCCGCTGCGCCCCCAGCTTCTTGCGCAGCGCCCGCACATAGACGTCCACGATGTTGGAGCCCGGGTCGAAGTCGTAGCCCCACACGTGGGACAGGATCTGCTCCCGCGACAGGACCTGCCCCGGATGCCGCAGGAACAGTTCGAGCAGCACGAACTCACGGGCCGTCAGGTCCACCGTCCGCTGTCCGGCACGGGCCCGGCGGGTGCGCAGGTCCAGGGAGAGGTCGCCGGACCGCAGCACCGTCACCTCGGGCGCCCTGGCCGCCGTACGCAGCCGCAGCCGCACCCGGGCGAGCAGTTCCTCGAAGCGGAACGGTTTGGTCATCCAGTCGTCGGCGCCGCCCTCCAGGCCGGCCACCGTGTCCCGTACGGAGTCCCTGGCGGTCAGCACGATCACCGGGGTCGTCACCCGGGACTCGCGCAGTTCGCGCAGGACCGTGAAGCCGTCCCGGCCGGGCAGCCCGATGTCCAGGACGACCAGGTCGAAACGGCCGGTGAGGGCGTACTCGTAGGCGGCGTCGCCGTCGGCGACCGCGGTGGTGGTGAAGCCGTTGGCGCGCAGGCCCTTCTCGACGAAGGAGGCGATGCGTTCCTCGTCCTCGACGATGAGGATGCGGTTCATGGTCGTGCCTCTTCCAGAGTGAGTACGAAGGTGACGCCGCCGCCCTCGGTGGGGCGCAGGCCGACCCGGCCGCCGTGGCCCTCGGCGATGGCCCGCACGATGGACAGCCCGAGCCCGGCGCCGGTGCCGCGCACCCCGCGTCGTGCGGTGCCGCGCCGGAACCGCTCGAAGATCACCTCGGTGTCCTGCGGCTGGACGCCGGGTCCCGAGTCGGCGACGTACAGCTCGATGCGCGGGCCGTCGGCGCGGGACCCCATGCGGATCCGCTGTCCCGCCGTGGTGTGCTGCACGGCGTTCTGCGCGAGCTGCACCATGGCCTGGGTGATGCGCTGGGGGTCGAGAAGGACCTCCCGGTCGGCGACCCCGTCCAGCACCCACTCCCGGTCGCCCAGGGTGCGGGCCTTGACGTAGACGTCGGCGGTGAGTTCGGCGAGCTGCACCGGCTCGGGGGTGACGAAGTCGGGGCGCTCGGCCTTGGCGAGCAGCAGCAGGTCCTCGACGATGCGGCTCATCCGGTCCAGTTCGTCGGTGACGAGGCGGACGGTCTCCTCGCGCTCCGCCGGATCGTCGCCCATCAGCTCCAGGTGGCCGCGCACGATGGTGATCGGGGTGCGCAGCTCGTGGCCCGCGTCGTCGACGAACCGGCGCTGGGTGGCGAAGGCGCGCTCCAGGCGGTCCAGCATCGCGTTGAAGGTCTCGGCGAGCGCCGCCACGTCGTCGTGGCCGTGCACCGGGATGCGCCGGGTCAGGTCCTGCTCGGTGAGCTGGGCCGCGGTCGTGCGCACCAGCCGCACCGGTTTCAGGATGCGGCCCGCCACCACCCAGGCGATGCCGGTCGTCATCAGCAGGGCGACGCCGGAGATGGCGAGCAGGACGCGGAACACCTCGTCGGCGCGGGCCTGTTCGCGCCCCGGGTGGAAGGCGACCACGAACGCGGCCGCCGGTTCGCCGCCGTAGCGGGCCACGGTGACCTTGGCCCAGCGGATCTCGCCCTCGGGCCGGTCCAGGGTGCCGGAGGAGTCGGGGGAGGCGTAGATGCGGCGCCGGGCGTCGGCGTCCTCGTGCAGCGGACGGTCGACCGGGATCTCCCGCTGCTGGATGATCTGCGTGGGCCTGCTGCCGACCTCGCCCACCAGACCGACCAGCTCCTCGTCCAGGTCGGCGTACTGCCGCTCCAGGAAGACCCGCAGCAGCCGTCCCGGGTCGGTGAACGGGCGGCCGGTCTCGGGGTCGAAGCCCTGTTCCTCGAAGTTGGCGAACTCGCCGGCCTCTTGGGCGAGCAGGCCGTTGATCCGCTGGTCCGTGTCGCGCAGCAGGATCGAGCGGGTGGTCGCCGCGACCGAGGCCAGCGCGACCGCCATCACGAGCAGCAGCCACAGCAGGATGCGGACCCGGGCCGAGACCCGGCGGCGCTCGCGCTCACCCGTCGCCGGGGCCGTCGTCGGCGTCCTGGCCCCGGTCGTCGTCATCGTCGTCATCCGAAGGGCCGTCGGTGACCGGCGGCCGCGTCACCACCTGGTCGCTGGGCGTCGGCTCGGGCGAGGAGGAGGCCGGCGCCGGGGTGGGGGAGCCGCTCTCCAGCTCCACCCTGGCCGGGACCTTCGGCTCCTGCGGGTTGTCGGTCAGGGCGAAACTGGTCGCGGCGATGCCGAGGGGGATCAGGACGACGGCCGCGAGGGCCGCCATGCGGCGGGAGAAGACCATGGCGTTGATTCTGCGCGAGTCTTCCGGCGGGCCGGATGAGTACGGCGTGAAGAACTCTTCATCTGCTTTCTCGGGCCGTCCGTCGCCTGCGGCTGCGTCGTGGCTGGTCGCGCAGTTCCCCGCGCCCCTTTGGGGCGCTCCCGCTCGGGGCGATCAGTTGTCCAGGCCGATGGCGAACGCCGCTTCCAGGTCGTGCTGGGAGTACGTGCGGAACGCCACGTGGGTGTCGGTGCCCTCCACGCCGGGGATCTTGCTGATCCGGCCGGGGATGACGTCGGCCAGGTCCTCGTGCTTGCTCACCCGCACCATGGCGATCAGGTCGTAGGTGCCGGTGACGGAGAAGACCTCGCTGACGCTCTCCAGCGCGGCGATCTGCTCCGCGATCTCGGGAATGCGGTCCACGCTGGTCTTGATGAGGACGATCGCGCTGATCACGGCTGGTTCTCTCCCTCGGGCGCCGCCACTGGAACGCCACCAACTGTAGTCGTACGCCCGAACCGCACCCAGGCGAAGGCGAAGCCGAGACCGAATCCCACCAGGTGGGCGAGGTAGGCCACCCCCGGGCCGTCGCCGGCCCGCCCCGCCGCCAGCCACTGGAGGGAGACCCAGAACGGCAGCACGACCCAGGCCGGGAAGCGCAGCGGCAGGAAGAACAGGAAGGGCAGGAGGCTGGTCACGCGGGCCCGCGGGAAGAGGAACAGGAAGGCGCCGAGGACCGCGGAGATCGCCCCCGAGGCGCCGACCAGGGACTCCTGGGAGTGGGCGTTGGCGCCCGCGTAGCCCACCAGGGCCAGGTAGCCGCAGCCGAGGTAGAACAGGGCGAACTGGAGCCGGCCCATCCGCTGCTCGGTCATCGCGCCGAAGACGTAGAGGAAGAGCATGTTGCCCAGCAGGTGCACCCAGCTGCCGTGGACGAACAGTGCCGTCGCCGGGGTGAGCGCCGAACCGGGGGAGTCCTCGAACAGTTCTGCGGGGATCACGCCCCAGCGCCGGAAGTGGGCGCGCTGCGCCGCCAGCAGTTCCTCCCCGGTGCCGTACACCGGATTCAGGCCGGCCGCCGGGCTGAGCAGGAACAGCAGGCAGCACAGCGTGATCAGCGTGTACGTCACGGGCGCCGCCCGGCGCCGGGACGGGCCGCCCGGGGCGAGCCTCCCGACCGCCGCGAGCGCTCTGCGGGCCGCCGTGCTCCAGTTGCGGATCATGAATACAGAGCATGACGTAACGGGCGCAACGGGCCATAGCGCCTCGCCGCCGTGGACACGCGGGCGTCGGGTACCCGCCAGGCCGTAGGGTTACGTGCCACACGCACCGGGGGAGCCCGGCGCGTCACCGACACCGGAAGAGAGCGAACAGCCACGATGACGGTTCCCCTGCCGACCGACACGACGCGGTGGCGCTGCACCCTCTGCGGCAACCTCACCCGCTTCGACGTGACCCGGGCCTCGAAGGTCGTCGAGTACGTGCACCTCGATCTGGCCGGCGAGCCGACGGTGGAGGAGCGCGAGGTGCTCAGTGAGACCGTCGAGTCGGTGCGGTGCCGCTGGTGCAACGCCGTGGACCAGGTGGAACTCGTGGACAGGCCGGATGCCGCCTCCTGAGCGGAGCGGCCCCGCACCAGGCGGTCCCGGTCCGGGATCGCCCTGAGACATTGGGGTGACGGATGGTGGAGACACACGGCGGGGGGCCGGGCGACGGCGCCGCTGAGGTGCTCGACCGCCCGCTGCCCGACGGCGTCCGCCGCCGGGTCGTGCAGATCGTGTCCGACGGCTTCGGCTCACTCACCCTCGGTGAGCTGCCCGCACAGCTGAGGCAGTACGCCAGGTTCGCCCCGAACCGCCGCGCCAAGTTCGCCGGCAACGCCATGGCCGCCGCCGTGGAGACCGACGCGCTCTTCCGGCAGCGCATCGGCGAGAAGCTCCGTGACGCCCAGCCGGAACTGGCCGGCGCCCTGGAAAGCGGGTCCGCGCCCCCGGCCGCCGACCCCTTCGACGTGGCCGCCGCCGCCTACGTGCTGCGCCCGCACGGCTGGGTCAAGCTGGTGACCGCCGCCGGCGAGGAGGCGCAACGCGCGGACGCCGAACGCGCCGACGAGGAGAGCCGCGCGGAGCTGGAGCGGCTGCACGAGGAGCTGGCCCGGGCCCGGGAGCACACCAGGACCGAGACCGAGCGGCTGCGCGCCGAGCTGGACGCGGCGAAGCGGGAGACCGAGTCGCTGCACCGCAAGCTGCGCTCGGCCCTCAGTGACGTCAAGCGCGGTGAGGCCGCGCTGCGCAAGCTCCGGGGAGAGGCGGACGCCGTCCGCGCCGAGGCGCACACCCAGGTGTCCGCCGCCGAGAGCGAGACCCGGCGGCTCAAGACACGCCTGGGAGAGGCCGAGGCCGCGCTGGAGGCCACCCGCAAGGCCGCTCGCGAGGGGCGCAGCGTCGAGGACATGCGCGTCCGGCTGCTCCTGGACACCCTGCTGGACGCCACCCAGGGGCTGCGCCGCGAGCTGGCGCTGCCCCCGGTGGCCGTACGGCCCGCCGAGACCGTGGACGCGGTCGAGCCCGGCCGGATGACCCCGAAGGACATCGCCAACCGCGCCCTGTCCGAGAACGACCCGGCGATCCTCGACCAGTTGCTGGCGCTGCCCCAGGCCCACCTGGTCGTCGACGGCTACAACGTCACCAAGACCGGCTATCCGCAGATGCCGCTGGAGAAGCAGCGGCTGCGGCTGCTGGGCCAGCTCTCCCAGCTCGCCGCGCAGACCGGCGCCGAGATGACCTGCGTCTTCGACGGCGCCGAACTCGTCGCGCCGGTGCTGCTCGCGCCGCCGCGCGGAGTGCGGGTGCTGTTCTCCAAGCCGGGTGTCACCGCCGACGAGCTGATCCGCCAGCTGGTGCGGGCCGAACCGCCGGGCCGGCCGGTCATCGTCGTCTCCACCGACCGCGAGGTCGCCGACGGAGTGGCGCGCGCGGGCGCACGCCCGGTGGCGTCCGCGGTGCTCCTCAAGCGGCTTTCCTAGCCCCTCGTTCACTTCCGTACCAACCGCAACGTAGGCGCTCTATGCCCGAATTGACGGAACCGTCACGCAACGTAGTGTCAGGTGGACGTCACTGCAGGTGAGTTGTGGGAAATAGCGCGGTGCGTAACCGTGATTTTTCGGCGGAGGATTTGAACTGATCACGAGTGGGTCACTAGGGTCACCCTTCGAACCCTCGAACGGGTGATCCCTCTCAAGAAGGAGCTCGTCTCCGTGGCGTCCCACCGTCGTCCCAAGCAGCCGAGCCGCACGCGCGTGACCGTGCTCACCACCGCTGCCGCCGCCGCTGTCGCTCTCAGCTCCCAGGCCGCCAACGCCGCCCCGAGCGAGAAGCCGAGCAAGGACGAGGTCAAGGCCAAGGTCGACAAGCTCTACGAGGAGGCCGAGCAGGCCACCGAGAAGTACAACGGCGCCAAGGAGAAGCAGGAGAAGCTCCAGAAGGAGATCTCCACCATCCAGGACAACGTCGCCCGCGGCCAGGAGGAGCTCAACGAGCTGCGCGACGGCCTCGGTTCGATGGCCAGCGCCCAGTACCGCTCCGGCGGCATCGACCCCTCCCTCCAGCTCTTCCTGTCCGCCGACCCGGACAACTACCTGGACAAGGCCTCCACCCTCGACCAGCTGAGCGGTCAGCAGGTGGAGGCGCTGAAGAAGATCCAGGTCAAGCAGCGCGACCTCGCGCAGCAGCGTTCCGAGGCCTCCGAGAAGCTCAAGGACCTCTCCGCCACCCGCACCGAGCTGGGCAACAAGAAGAAGGAAGTCCAGGGCAAGCTCTCCTCCGCGCAGAAGCTGCTCAACACGCTCACCGCGCAGGAGAAGGCCGCCCTCCAGAAGGAGGAGAACCGCGCCAACCGCGCCAGCGAGCGCCAGGTCCTCACCGGCGGCAAGTCCACCCCCGCCTCCGGCCGGGCCGCCGCCGCCTTCGCCGCCGCCCAGAGCAAGATAGGCACGCCGTACGTCTACGGTGCCACCGGCCCGTCCTCCTTCGACTGCTCGGGTCTGACCTCCTGGGCCTACGCCCAGGCCGGCGTCGGCATCCCGCGTACCTCCCAGGCCCAGACGGGCGCCGGCACCCGCATCTCCTCGGCGAGCCAGCTCCAGGTCGGCGACCTGGTCTTCTTCTTCAGCGACCTGCACCACGTCGGTCTCTACGCCGGCAACGGCCAGGTCCTGCACGCGCCGCGCACCGGCACGAACGTCCGCTACGAGTCGATGAGCACCATCGGCGGCCCGTTCATGTTCGGAGTGCGGGTCTGACCGTGTTCGGCACCCGGGCCTGACGGGTTCGGCGTACGCGCCCGAACCGACGCCCCGCCCGCCGCCCGAAGTCACCCCTGCCGTGCCCCCGTTCGGGGGAATCACGGCCGGGTCCTGTGACCCCCCGCCCCGCCGGTGACCTGCGTCAGCGGCGGGGCGTCGCGCTGCGCGGCCCCGGAGGTCGTTGGCCGGTGCCCCGCCGCGGGGTTACTGTCTGCCGCGTTTCCCCGTCCGCCAGCGGAAGGAGTGCGGCTTCCCGTGGGGTCCCATCGCCGCCTTGCACCATCCGGGTTCGACCGTGGCTCCACCGCCGCCGTCGGCCTGCTCTCCGTCGCCGCCGCACTCCTGGGCGCCGTACCGGCCACGGCCGCCCCGCACGACGACCGGCGGGCCGAGGTGGACCGGCTGCACACCGAGGCGGAGCAGGCGACCGAGGCCTACAACAAGGCCGACGCGCGCACCGAGGGGCTGCGCGAGGAGGTGGCGACCGCGCAGGACTCCATCGCCCGGCAGCAGCAGAACATCAACACCATGCGGGACGCGCTCGGTTCGCTGGCCGGCGCCCAGTACCGTTCCGGCGGCGTCGACCCGTCCCTCGCGCTGCTGCTCTCCGCCGAACCGGACGACTACCTCGACCGGGCCTCCGTGCTGGACCGCATCACCACCCGTCAGGCGGGCGAGCTGCGGGAACTCCAGCAGGCGATGCGCGACCTCGCCCAGGACCGTGCCGAGGCGGCCCGCAAGCTCACGGAGCTGGAGAAGGGCCGCAAGGCCGTCGCCGCCCACAAGAAGACCGTGGAGCGCAAGCTCGCCAAGGCCCGCGCACTGCTCGCCGCCCTCCCGGACGACGAACGCGCCGCCTACCAGCGCGGGTCCCGCTCCGGCCGCGAGGACCTGACCGCCCTCGCCGGTGCCGCCGCCCCCGCCTCCGGCCGGGCCGCGGCCGCCTTCGCCGCCGCCCGCTCCGCCCTCGGCAAGCCCTACGTCTGGGGTGCCAACGGCCCCTCCGGCTTCGACTGCTCGGGCCTGACCCAGTGGTCCTACGCCCAGGCCGGCGTCGGCATCCCGCGCACCTCCCAGGCCCAGTCCGGCACCGGGCGACGCGTCTCCCTGTCCGAGGCACGCCCCGGCGACCTGGTCGCCTACCGCGACGACGCCAGTCACATCGGCATGTACGCCGGCAACGGCCAGGTGATCCACGCGCCCTACCCCGGGGCACCGGTGCGCTACGACCCGGTCGGCATGATGCCGATCTCGTCGATCACCCGGGTGTGACCGGCGAGGGCCCGCGGACCGCCTCCTGAGCGGGCCTGAGCCCTCCCGCACCCCGCGCGGCCCCCGCTGCCCCCGCTGCCCTCCAGCGGCCCGCCCGGGCCGCTCCGGTGCCCGCGGTGCCTCCGGCTCCCTACGGCGACGCGCCCCGGCCCCGGCCTCCCGGGCCCTCACGACCTCCGGCCGCCCGCTCGGCCCAGGCCCCGGCCCGCAGCGGGCCTGCGGCTCCGGCCCCGCAGGCCCTCGTGGCCTCGCGGCCCCGGGCGCCCGCGCCCGGTGCCTTCCGCCGCTGCTCGCCCGTACGATCGGGAAGGTGGCTGGTCGAAGGCGGGTGTCGGGGTTCTCGGCGGCGGTGCTGTGCCTGCTGCTCGTCGGGCTCGTGGGCTGCGGCGGCCGGAGCGTGGCCGACCCCGCGCGGGCCGACGTCCAGCGGGTCCTGGACCGGCGTGCGGCCGCCGTCCTGGCCCACGACGCGGCCGCCTACGCGCGCACCGGCACCGGTACCGGCTTCGGCAACCTGAGCGCGATCCCGCTGGCCGCCTGGTCCTACCGGGTGCGGGACGTGGACCGCACCGGCGACCGGGCCACCGCCGACGTCGAGCTGCGCTACCGCGTCGAGGGCTACGACCGCGGCGCGGTCGCCACCGGCCGCACGGTGCGGCTGAGCCGGGACGGCACCGGCGGACGGTGGTCCGTGGACTCCGACCGGCCCGCGGAGAAGTCCGGACAGCAGCCCTGGGACCAGGGCGCGGTCCAGGTGCTCCGCGGCACGCACAGCCTCGTCCTCGGCGTCGGGCAGTCCACCGGTGCCCTGCGCCGCTTCGCGGACCTGGCCGACCGGGCGGTGCCCGCCGTCTCGGACGCCTGGGACGGCGACTGGGTCCGCCGGGTGGTCGTGGTCGTCCCCCGGTCCCTGGAGGGCATGGCCGGCCTGCTCGGATCCCCCGCCTCGTCCTACCGGGGCATCGCCGCCGTCACCACCGGGGAGACGGGCGGCCGGGAACACGCGCCCGCGGACCGGATCATCGTCAACCCCGACGCGTACGGGCTCCTCGGCGACCTCGGCAGGCAGGTCGTGCTCACCCACGAGGCGACCCACGTCGCCACCCGGGCCGACACCACCTCCGCCACCCCGCTGTGGCTCTCCGAGGGCTACGCCGACTGGGTCGGCTACCGCGACAGCGGACGCCCCGCCGCTCAGTCCGCCCCCGAACTGGCCGCCGCGGTCGCCGGGGGAGAGGTGCCGGTCCGGCTCCCGACGGACGAGGACTTCGGCTTCACCGCCGACGCCGAGGAACTGGCCCGGGCGTACGAGGGCGGCTGGCTGGCCTGCCGGATGATCGCCGAGCAGTGGGGCGAGGACCGGCTGAACGCCTTCTACCGCTCCGTGGGCGCGCACGACGAGCGCGCCGGCGCCGTCGAGGACGCGCTGCACGACGTGCTCGGGACGACGCCGGAGGACTTCACGGCGCGCTGGCGGGAGTATCTGCGGACGCGGCTCGGCTGACCCGCCCGGACTCCCCGGCCGGGTCCGGGGCCCCGCGCCGCACCGTGTCCCGCCACAGGGCGCGGGCTCCGGCGACGGAGGCGGCCACCAGCAGGCCGTTGCGGACGAACAGGAGCGTGATGCCGAGCGGGGTGCTCGTCACGACGTCGCCGAACAGCAGCGGGAACTCCAGCACCGTCACCAGGCTCGCCACCAGCACCAGGGTGACCGGCACCCGCATCCGGCTCGCCCGGAAGCACCAGCAGACCGCACCGAGACCGATCAGCCACACCAGGTACTGGGGGCTGATCACCCGGCTCGTCACCGTGAACATCAGCACCGCCACGAAGGCCGCGTCCGCCGCCGTGTGCGCCGCGAACCGCGGGGCCGCCGGCCGTCGCGCGGCCACCAGTCGCCACAGCAGCAGCCAGCCGAACGCCACCGCGCTCAACCCCAGCGAGACCGTGCCCACCGTGCCCACGTGCGGGCCCAGGAACTCCATCGAGCCGTAGTTCAGCAGCACCCCGCCCTCCCAGCCGAAGTGCCGGGCGACGTGGAAGACCAGCGAGCCCAGCGACTCCACCTCTATGCCCCGCTCCCGCTGGAACGTCAGGAAGGCGAACGTCCCGGGCATCGACACGGCGAACAGCGCGGTGAGCCCCACGCCGCTCAGCACGGCGGCGACCCACGGCGACCGCCCCCGCATCCCGAGGAGCACCAGCGCCGGCCACACCTTCAGCAGCGCCCCCAGCGCCGCCAGGCCCCCCGCCACGCGCGGATGCCGCCCGGCGGCGAGCAGCGCGGCCACCGCGACGGCGGTGACCATCACGTCGTAGCGGGCGTACACCGTCGGACCCAGCAGCGGTACGCCCACCACCCACACCCACGCCCCGCGCGACGAGCGCCCCGCCCCCCGGCCCGCGTGCCACAGCAGCGCGAGAACGGCGGCGTCCGTGACACAGACGAGGACGAAGAACGCCGTCGCGTACTCCAGGAAGGGCAGCAGGGCGGGCGAGAGGATCGCGAAGGCCGCGGCGGGCGGGTACTGCCAGGTGACGTCGTCCAGGGGAAACGTTCCGGTGCGCAGGACGTCGTACCAGCCCCGGTAGATGACGGACACGTCGCTCGTGACGTCCGGACCGGGCGAGACCAGCACCTTCAGCACCAGCAGCATCAGCACCAGTCGCGAGGCGGCCCAGGTCGTCAGCAGCCACACCGGTGACCGCCCCGCGTCCTTCGTCTCCACGTGCTCCCTGCCCGTCCGTGCCCGCCGGTCCGTGTCTGCCGGTGCGGACATGATGACCCGGACACCTGTGGGCCTGCCACAGGAGGCGGTCGGGCCCAGCACCCGGCGGCCGGTTCGGTAGGGTCGGCGGGGTGCGCAAGACCTTGATCGTAACGAACGACTTTCCGCCCCGTCCGGGCGGCATCCAGGCCTTCCTGCACAACATGGCACTGCGCCTGGACCCCGAGCGGCTGGTGGTCTACGCCTCCACCTGGAAGCGCGGCCGCGAGGGCGCCGAGGCCACCGCCGCCTTCGACGCCGAGCAGCCCTTCACGGTCGTACGGGACCGTACGACGATGCTGCTGCCGACGCCGGGCGCCACCCGACGGGCGGTGGGCCTGCTGCGCGAGCACGGCTGCACCTCGGTGTGGTTCGGGGCGGCCGCGCCCCTCGGCCTGATGGCCCCGGCCCTGCGCAGGGCGGGCGCCGAGCGCCTCGTCGCCACCACCCACGGCCACGAGGCGGGCTGGGCCCAGCTGCCCGCGGCCCGCCAACTGCTGCGCCGGATCGGGGAGTCGACCGACACGATCACCTACCTCGGCGAGTACACCCGCTCCCGCATCGCGGGCGCGCTCACGCCCGCGGCCGCCGCCCGGATGGTGCAACTTCCGCCCGGCGTCGACGAGAAGACCTTCCACCCGGCCAGCGGCGGCGACGAGGTACGCGGCCGCCTGGGCCTGACCGACCGCCCCGTCGTCGTCTGCGTCTCCCGCCTGGTCCCGCGCAAGGGCCAGGACACCCTGATCCGCGCGCTGCCCCGCGTCCTCGCCGCCGAGCCCGACGCCGTCCTGCTGATCGTCGGCGGCGGTCCCTACGAGAAGGACCTGCGCCGCCTCGCCACCGAGACGGGCGTGGCCGCCTCCGTCCACTTCACCGGCCCCGTGCCCTGGTCCGAGCTGCCCGCCCACTACGGCGCCGGCGACGTCTTCGCCATGCCCTGCCGCACCCGCCGGGGCGGCCTCGACGTGGAGGGCCTCGGCATCGTCTACCTGGAGGCGTCGGCAACCGGCCTGCCCGTCGTCGCCGGCGACTCGGGCGGCGCCCCCGACGCGGTACTCGACGGCGAGACGGGCTGGGTGGTCCACGGCGAAGACCCGAACGAGTCCGCCGACCGCATCACCGCCCTCCTCGCCGACCCGGACCTGCGCCGCAGGATGGGCGAGCGGGGCAGGTCGTGGGTCGAGGAGAAGTGGCGCTGGGACCTGCTGGCGGAGCACCTGAAGGCGTTGCTGTAACGCGGTCGCCTTCGCGGCACCGCGGACCGAAGATACCCGGGGGCGCGGGGCTGTGACATGTGCGGCTCCGCCGCGTGGGCGCGAGCAACCACGACGAACGCGAAGCCGCCGACGAACCGAACCCGGCACCCCGGAAGGCGCCCCTACTTGGCGTAGATCGCCTCGATCTCGTCCGCGTAGTCCTTCGCGACAACATTCCGCTTCAGCTTCAACGACGGCGTCAAATGCCCCGAGTCCTCGGTGAACTGCGCCCCCAGCACTCGGAACTTCCGCACCGACTCCGCCTTCGACACCGCCGCGTTGCCGTCGTCGATCGCGTCCTGGATCGCCGCGAGCAGATCCGGGTCCTCCCGCAACGACACCGCACTCGAGCCGGCCGGCTTCCCGTGGTCGGCACACCAGCGGCCCAGGAACTCCTCGTCGAGGGTGACCAGCGCGCCCACGAAGGGCCGCCCGTCGCCGACCACCATGCACTCCGCGACCAGCGCGTGCGCGCGGATGCGGTCCTCGATGACGGCCGGGGCGACGTTCTTGCCGCCGGCGGTGACGATGATCTCCTTCTTGCGGCCGGTGATCCGCAGGTACCCGTCCTCGTCGAGGGTGCCGATGTCGCCGGTGTGGAACCAGCCGTCGGCCAGCGCCTCCGCGGTCGCGCCCGGGTTGTTCCAGTACTCCTTGAACAGATGCTCGCCGTGCAGCAGCACCTCGCCGTCGTCCGCGATGCGCACCACCGAGCCGGGCAGCGGCTGGCCGACGGTGCCGATCTTCTGCCGGTCCCAGGGATTGAAGGCGGTGGCCGCGCAGGACTCGGTCAGGCCGTAGCCCTCCAGCACCGTGAAGCCGATGCCGCGGAAGAAGTGACCGAGCCGCTCGCCGAGCGGGGCGCCGCCGGAGATCGCGTACTCGCCGCGCCCGCCGAGGACCGTACGGAGCTTGCTGTAGACGAGCTTGTCGAAGACCTTGTGCTTGATCTTCAGGCCGACGGACGGACCCGACGCCGTGTCCATGGCCTTGCTGTACGCGATCGCGGTGTCGGCGGCCTTGTCGAAGATCTTGCCCTTGCCGTCGGCCTGCGCCTTGGCGCGCGCCGAGTTGTAGACCTTCTCGAAGACGCGCGGCACGCCGAGGATCAGCGTGGGCCGGAAGGCGGCCAGCTCGTCGGTGAGGTTCTTGATGTCGGGGACGTTGCCCAGCTTGATCGGCGCGATCATCGGCGCGACCTGCACCAGGCGCCCGAAGACGTGGGCGAGGGGCAGGAAGAGCAGGACCGAGCACTCACCGGTGCGGAAGAGCGGACGCAGCCGTTCCACCACGTTGCCGCACTCGGCGAAGAAGCTGCGGTGGGTGAGCACACAGCCCTTGGGGCGGCCGGTGGTGCCGGAGGTGTAGACGATGGTCGCGGGGTCGTCGGCCTTCGCGATCGAGCCGCGCTCCTCGACGGTCCGGTCCGTGACGTCCTGGCCCAGACGCCCCAGCTCCTCCACGGCGCCCGCGTCGATCTGCCAGACGTTCTTGAGCGCGGGCAGCTGCTCGCGCACCGACTCCACGGCGGCGGCGTGCCCGGCCGACTCCACGACACACGCCGTGGCACCCGAGTCGCTGAGGATCCACTGCACCTGCTCCGGCGAGCTGGTCTCGTACACCGGCACGGTGATCGCGCCCGCGCTCCAGATCGCGAAGTCCAGCAGCGTCCACTCGTAGCGGGTGCGGGACATCAGACCGACCCGGTCGCCCGGCTGGACCCCGGAGGCGATGAGGCCCTTGGCCGCGGAGTGCACCTCGGCGAGGAAGGCGCGCGCGGTCACGTCCTGCCAGGCACCGCCCACCTTGCGGGCGATGACGGCGACGTCGGGATGCTGCGCGGCGTTTCTGCGGACGATGTCGGTCAGGTTTCCGTCCGCGGGGACCTCGTACAAGGCCGGAAGGCTGAACTCGCGCAAGACTGCTGCTCCTCATAGGGCGCCGGCGCCACGACACTGTGTGATGCGACGGTGCGGTCCAAGGCTCGGGCAAGTGCTCGGGAAACTCATGCGGGATTCACATGTTGAAACCCAGAGCACGACTGGACTGCCCGGACGTTACCCGTCGGTATGCGTTCTCCGACAGGGGGTCCCCGCGAGATGTTCGCTGCGTCACACGGATGGGGTTTGCTTTGCGCACAGTAGTCGACGGATCAACCGACCAGCCAGTAACCGCAGGTCCGACCGCCACTGTTCACATCACGCGCGTGCTGCTTACGCTTGATCGCCATGGCACCCACACCGCCCCGTAACACGAGCACGCGCGTCCACGTGGTCAGCGACGTCCACGGCAACGCCCGCGACCTGGCCCGGGCCGGCGACGGCGCCGACGCCCTGATCTGCCTCGGGGACCTGGTCCTCTTCCTCGACTACGCCGACCACTCGCGCGGCATCTTCCCCGACCTGTTCGGCGTCGCGAACGCCGACCGCATCGTCGCGCTGCGCACCGCCCGCCGCTTCGACGAGGCCCGGGACTTCGGCAGGCGGCTGTGGGCGGAGGCCGGCGGGGAACCGCGCGAGCTGATCGAGCGGGCGGTGCGCAAGCAGTACGCCGAACTGTTCGCCGCCTTCCCCACCCCGACGTACGCCACCTACGGCAACGTCGACGTGCCGCCGCTGTGGCCCGAGTACGCCGGGCCCGGCACCACCGTGCTCGACGGTGAGCGGGTGGAGATCGGCGGCCGCGTCTTCGGTTTCGTCGGCGGCGGCCTGCGCACCCCGATGAACACGCCGTACGAGATCAGCGACGAGGCCTACGCCGCGAAGATCGAGGCCGTCGGCGAGGTGGACGTGCTGTGCACGCACATCCCGCCGGACGTGCCGGAACTGCTCTACGACACGGTGGCCCGGCGCTTCGAGCGGGGCAGCCGCGCGCTCCTCGACGCCATCCGCCGCACCCGTCCCCGCTACGCCCTGTTCGGGCACGTCCACCAGCCGCTGACCCGGCGGATGCGCGTCGGGGCGACCGAGTGCGTCAACGTCGGCCACTTCGCGTCGACGGGACGGCCGTGGGCGCTGGAGTGGTGAACCCGGGCGCGGCGGGCCCGCGCAGGTGGGTGGTGACAGGCGCCGTCCCCGTGCGCGATAGCCTTCACGCGGCACACACGTGCGCGCGACGGGCGCACGGACGACCTCAGTAGCGGCCCGCATCCGGAGGAGCCACGGCGATGGCGGAACACACCAGCTCGAGCATCACCATCGAGGCGGCACCTGCCGACGTCATGGCGGTGATCGCCGACTTCGCGCGCTACCCGGACTGGACCGGTGAGGTGAAGGAGGCGCAGGTCCTCGCGACCGACGAGCAGGGGCGTGCCGAGCAGGTCCGGCTCGTCATGGACGCCGGAGCGATCAAGGACGACCAGACGCTGGGCTACACCTGGACCGGTGAGCACGAGGTGTCCTGGACGCTGGTGAAGTCCCAGATGCTGCGCTCCCTCGACGGCTCCTACCTGCTCCGCCCGGCCGGCACGGGCACGGAGGTCACCTACCGCCTCACGGTGGACGTCAAGATCCCCATGCTCGGCATGATCAAGCGCAAGGCGGAGAAGGTCATCATCGACCGGGCCCTGGCAGGCCTGAAGAAGCGCGTGGAGTCAGCCCCGAAGTAGCCCCCCCCCGGCGCGCCGCTGCGGGCAGTCGCCCCCCGCCCCCGAGCTGCGGGCAGTCGCCCCCCGGCCCCCCCCGAGCTGCGGGCAGTCGCCCGCCCCTCCCGAGCTGCGGGCAGTCGTGCCGCTGGGGCGGCACGGGTGGGCGCAGCGGCACCCCGCAACGCCGGGCCGCGCCCCCCACCCGGCCCGCACCCCCACGCCGTTCACCAGCCCAACCGGCGGAGCCCCCAGGTACCGTTCACCCCCATGCGCACCCTCCTGATCACAGGTCCCGGCGGCACCGGCCGTACCACCGTCGCCGCCGCCACCGCGCTCACCGCCGCCCGCGAGGGCACCCGCACCCTCCTCCTCGGCACCGACCGCGACGACACCCTCGGCGCCGCACTCGGCGTACCCACCGGCCCCGAGCCGACCCCCGTCGCACCCGGCCTCACCGCCTGGCGCCCCGACACCGCCCAGGGCTTCCGGGACGCGCTCGCCGCCCTCCAGGACCGCGCCGCCTCCGCCCTCGACCTCCTCGGCGCCTCCCGCCTCGACCCCGACGAGCTGACCCCGCTCCCCGGCGCCGACGACCTCGCCCTGCTGCGCGCCCTGCGCGAGGCCGCCCTCGCCGAGGCGCACGACCTCCTCGTCGTCGACCTCCCGCCCGCGCCGCGCGCCCTCGCCCTGCTCGCCGCGCCCGAGGAACTGCGCCGCGGCCTGCGCCGCCTGCTCCCGCCCGAGCGGCAGGCCGCCCGCGCCCTGCGCCCGGTCCTCGGCCGGCTCGCGGGCGTCCCCATGCCCGCCGAGGCGCTGTACGAGGCGACCGCCCGCTGGGACCTGGAACTCGCCGCCGCGGAGGCCGTCCTGGCCGACCGGAACACCACCGTACGGCTGGTCGCCGAACCCGGACCGGCCGGCGCGGACGCCGTCCGGGCCACCGCCCTCGGCCTCGCCCTGCGCGGCCTGCGCACCGACCTGCTGGTCGCCAACCGCGTCCTGCCCGAGGACGTCCCGGCGGACAGCTGGCTCGGCGGCCCCCTCGCCCAGCAGCGCAAGACGCTGGAGGAGTGGCGGGGCACGTACGACGTCCGTGCCGTCGCCCACCTCGGCCGGGACCCGCGCGGCACGGACGACCTCGCCGCCCTCGACGTGCCGGGCGTCAACGCGGCCGCCTCCCCGGTCGAGTGGCCCGTCACCGACCGGACGGCCGAGGACGGCGTCCTGGTCTGGCACATCCCGCTGCCCGGCGCCGTACGGGAGGAACTCGACCTGGTCCGCCGCGGGGACGAACTGGTCGTCGCGGTGGGCCCGTTCCGCCGCACCGTCCCACTGCCGTCCGCGCTGCGCCGCTGCACCGTCGACGGGGCCGCGCTGCGGGAGGGCACCCTCGCGGTGCGGTTCGCGCCGGACCCGGGGCTGTGGCCGCGGGGGCGATGACCCGACGGGGGCCGCGCCCGTTCGGGTAACGTCGTAAGGACGAACCGTAGTCAGGAGTCCGTCATGAGCGAAGAGCTCCCCCCGTCCGAGGCACCCCGCCCCGACGAGGCCGACTCGGTCGACGAGGCACGGGCGACCGGTGGGACGCGTGCGACCGGTGGGACGCGTGCGGCCGACGAGACACGTGCGGCCGACGAGACGCGTGCGACCGACGACGACGCCTGGGCGACGGCGTGCGCCGAGGACCTGGAGGCGGAGAAGGCCCGCCGCCGGGCCGAGTACGGACCGCCGCCCGGCTCCGCCGCCGAGGAGCTGCGCCGCCTCGTCGACACCGTCGCCGACAAGCTGTCCGGCCTCCAGTCCCCGCTGCTCGGCCAGGTCGCCGGACCCGCCGCCCAGCAGGTCGTACGGCAGGTCGTCCAGCAGGCGAAGGCCGCCGTCGAACCGGTCATCGAGCGCAACCCGGACCTGTTCGACCACCTCGCCGCCGCCGGCGGCGAACTCCTCGCCGCGTACCGCTCCGCCGTCCAGGACCAGGAACGCCGCTGGACCACCGGCGACACCGCGTCCAAGGACCCGCGCGATCCCCGTGACCTGGACGAACGCGATGCCGACGGCCGTGACGAGGACGACGGGGGCACCGGCCCGGGACAGCGCATCGACCTGGACTGAGCCCTGCCTCGGGTACGGTTGCCCTTAGCGGGGCTCGACCGAACTGAGGGATTCATGGGACTCACCATCGGCGTCGACATCGGCGGCACGAAGATCGCGGCCGGCGTGGTCGACGAGGAAGGCAACATCCTCTCGACCCACAAGGTGCCGACCCCCACCACACCCGAGGCCATCGTGGACGCCATCGCCTCCGCGGTGGAGGGCGCGCGCGTGGGGCACGAGATCGTCGGGGTCGGTATCGGTGCCGCCGGATACGTCAACCGCCAGCGCTCCACGGTCTACTTCGCGCCCAACATCGACTGGCGCCAGGAGCCGCTCAAGGAGAAGGTCGAGGCCCGCGTCGGCCTCCCGGTCGTCGTGGAGAACGACGCCAACGCCGCGGCCTGGGGCGAGTACAAGTTCGGCGGCGGCAAGGGTCACCGCAACGTCATCTGCATCACCCTCGGCACCGGCCTCGGCGGCGGCATCATCATCGGCAACAAGCTGCGCCGCGGTCACTTCGGCGTGGCCGCCGAGTTCGGCCACATCCGCATGGTGCCCGACGGCCTGCTGTGCGGCTGCGGTTCGCAGGGCTGCTGGGAGCAGTACGCGTCGGGCCGGGCGCTGGTGCGGTACGCCAAGCAGCGCGCCAACGCCACCCCCGAGCGCGCCGAGGTGCTGCTCGCGCTGGGCGACGGGACCCCCGACGGCATCGAGGGCAAGCACATCTCGGTCGCCGCCCGCCAGGGCTGCCCGGTCGCCGTCGACTCCTACCGGGAACTGGCCCGCTGGGCCGGCGCCGGCCTCGCCGACCTGGCCTCGCTCTTCGACCCGTCCGCCTTCATCGTCGGCGGCGGACTCTCGGACGAGGGCGACCTGGTCCTCGACCCGATCCGCAAGTCGTACAAGCGCTGGCTGGTAGGCGGCAACTGGCGTCCGGTCGCCGACGTGATCGCCGCCCGGCTCGGCAACAAGGCCGGCCTGGTCGGAGCGGCCGACCTGGCCCGGGAGCCCGACCCGATCATGTGACGGTCACTTTTCAGAGCGACGGCAACCGTCCCCACCAAGGGGCGCGGGGCGGAGTCCATTCGGGGCTCCGCCCCGCGGGCGCGACAAGCCACGTACCACCGGCAGTCGCCCACGAACCCCGCGCCCCGACCCGGTGGGCGTACATTGATCAACATGGAGCAGCTCCCCAACTCCCGCACCGAACCCGACGGTTCCGCGGTCATCCGCGTCCTGAGCTACAACATCCGCTCGCTGCGCGACGACACCGACGCCCTCGCCCGCGTCATCAAGGGCTGCGCGCCCGACCTGGTCCTCCTCCAGGAGGCCCCCCGCTTCTTCCGCTGGCGCAAGAAGATCACCCGGCTCGCCGCGGCGTCCGACCTGGTCCTCCTCTCCGGTGGCGGCACCGCCGCCGGCCCCGCCCTGCTCTGCTCCCTGCGGGCCACCGTGGAGCGCACCGAGGACGTGCTGCTCCCGCTCACCCCGGGCCAGCACCGCCGGGGCATCGCCACCGCCGTGGTCCGGATCGGCGGCGCCCGGATCGGCGTACTCAGCACCCACCTGTCGCTGCGGCCGGACGAGCGCCACGCGCAGGCCGGCCTGCTCCTCGACCACGTAGCAGCGCTGGGCGTGCCGCACGCCGTCGCGGGCGGCGACCTGAACGAGCGCCCCGGCGGCCGCACCTTCCGGCGGCTCGGCGACGGGCTGCGCGACTGCTGGACCGCCGCGCCCCGGGGCGGCGAGTACACCTTCCCCGCGACCGCCCCGGACCGCCGTATCGACGCGGTCTTCGTCACCGAGGGCATCGAGGTGCTGGGCTGCGGGGTGCCGTCGGGACTGGCCGGGGTGGCCGAGGACGACCTGAGGGCGGCCACGGACCACCTCCCGGTCCTGACCGCCCTCCGCGTACCCGCGACCCCCGCCTGACCCGAGCCGGCCGGCTACACCACCGCGCCGCGCCCCGGATCGTCGTCGTCCTCGTCGCCCGTCCGCATCCGCACGACCAGGGTGGCGAAGCCGCCGAGGAAGCCGCCGATGCTCAGCGTCGTCAGCCACCAGGTCATGTCCCAGCCGAGCATCACCGCCAGCAGGAGCAGCACCGGTCCGCCGAGCACGCCCAGCCAGGCGAACTTCGACGTGGGGTCGGCGTCGGGCAGCGGCGGCGGCTCGGGCGGCACGAAGTGGCCCTCGTCGTCCCCGTCGAAGTCGTCGTCGGACGGCTCGGCGGGCGTGTGGTCGCGGGGTCCCACGCCGGGCGCGAACGCCACGGAGCTGCCCAGCGGCCGGTCCGAGGCGGGCCGGTCCGCCTCGGGCTTCCGGTCGTTCACCTCGGGCTCGAGCAGGGCCAGGTCCTCGACCGACTTGAACGGCTTGGCGCCCGGCGGGTCCGGGGGCTCCTCCCCGTACCCGGCGACGATCGCGTCCCAGGCGGCGTCCTCGTCGAAGGGCGTGCCCTGCGCCTCGGGCCCGCCGTCCGCCGCGCGCTCCCGTCCCTCGCGGTGCTCCCGCTCCAGGTCCCGCTCCTCGCGGTCCTCACGGTCGGAGTCGTGCTCAGCCACCTGCGGCCGTCCCTTCCTTGCCGAGACCGGGCTCCGGTTCCCCGACGGAACCGGGCGCGAGCCGGCCGATGAACGCGACGCTCTCCGCGAAGATCCGGTCCGCATCGTGGTCCAACGTCGCCACGTGGTAGCTCTGTTCCAGCAGGATCTCCGTCACGTCCGTCGACGACACCCGGCCCAGGATTCGCGCCGAGTCGGCCGGCGGCACCACATGGTCCTGCGGGCTGCGCAGCAACAGCAGCGGCTGGGTCATCTGCGGCAGGTCGCCGTCGGTCAGACGGAAGAAGGTGCGCAGCGAGTGCGCCGAGTGCAGCGGCACCCGGTCGTAGCCCAGCTCCCGGCCGAGCGGCTTGGCGATGTCGCTGGCGATGCCCTTCGTGGCGGGCACCAGGTGGCGCAGGACCGGCAGCGCGTGCTGGGCGACGCCGTGCATCCGGTTCGCCGGGTTCACCACGACGACGCCCTGCACCGCGTCCCCGTGCTTGGCGGCCAGCCGCAGCGCCAGCGCGCCGCCCATGGACAGGCCGGCCACGAAGACCCGCCCGCAGCGCTCGCGCAGGGCGCGCAGCTCGCGGTCCACCTCCGCATACCAGTCCTGCCAGCCCGTGACCTGCATGTCCTGCCAGCGCGTGCCGTGCCCGGGCAGCAGCGGCAGCGCCACGCTCAGGCCACGCGCGGCCAGGTACTCGGCCCAGGGGCGCAGCGACTGCGGGGAACCGGTGAAACCGTGACAGAGGAGGACGCCGGCCTCCCCGCCCTCGTGGCGGAACGGCTCGGCTCCGGGCAGGACCGGCACGTCTCGGTCTCCTGTCGTCAGGGGGGACTCGCGGGTCTTTCACCGTACGCGACCGGACTGACACCGACCAGGGCCGTCGGGGCCATTGACGGTCTCCCGGGTTAAGGTCTGAGCCACAGATACCAGGAGGCACTCGGTTGTTGTACGGCACGATGAAGGTCACCATCGGAGGGTCGCTGAAGCTCGCCTTCCGGCCCTGGGTGGAGGGTCTGGAGTACATCCCGGCCGACGGCCCCGCCATTCTGGCGAGCAACCACCTGTCGTTCTCCGACTCGTTCTTCCTGCCCGCCGTCCTCGACCGCAAGGTGACCTTCATCGCCAAGGCCGAGTACTTCAACACCCCCGGGGTCAAGGGCAGGCTGACCGCCGCGTTCTTCAAGGGCGTGGGCCAGCTCCCGGTGGACCGTTCCGGCGCGCGCGGCGCGGGGGAGGCTGCCATCAAGAGCGGCATAGAGGTCCTGGAGCGCGGCGAGCTGTTCGGCATCTACCCCGAGGGCACCCGCTCCCCGGACGGCCGCCTCTATCGCGGCAAACCGGGCGGACTCGCGCGCGTGGCCCTCGCCACCGGCGCACCCGTCGTCCCGGTCGCCATGATCGACACCGAGAAGATCCAGCCGCCCGGTCAGGTGATGCCGAAGCTGATGCGCCCCGGCATCCGGATCGGGAAGCCGCTGGACTTCACCCGCTACCAGGGCATGGAGCACGACCGCTTCGTGCTCCGCGCGGTGACCGACGAGGTCATGTACGAGATCATGAAGCTCTCCGGCCAGGAGTACGTCGACATGTACGCGACCGCCATGAAGCGGCAGCTCGCGGAGGCGGCGAAGGCCGAGAAGGAAGCGGGCAAGGCCGCGAAGGCCGAGAAGGACCGGACCGGGTCGTAGCCCGGCAGGGCCCGGGGAGGGGGGACATGGCCAGGCGCGAGAGAGTCATGAGGATGTCGGTCGAGCTGCCGCTGTGGCGCGCGCTCGCCGGCTACCGCGTGCTCACCATGCTGTACGCGATCGGCTTCTTCGCCACCGCCTACTCCGGCTTCGCCCGCCCCTGGCTCGCCGTCGCCTACTACGCCGTCCTCTTCGTCTGGACCCTGGCCACCCTCCCCAGGGTCACCAACGCCGCGCACTGCACCAAGCGGTTCCTCGCCGCCGACCTCACCGTCGCGCTGACCGGCATCCTGCTCACGCCGTTCGCCGACGCCCACGAGCGCGTCATGGACGGCGGCCCGACCCTGCCGTCGATATGGACCGCCGGTTCCGTGCTGGCCTTCGCCATCAAGGGCGGCTGGCGCTGGGCCGCCGTCGCCTCCACCCTGGTCGCCGTCGCCAACCTGGTCGAACGCGGCACCCCGGCCCGCGACACCGTCCACAACGTCATCCTCGTCTGGGTCGCCTCCATCGCCATCGGCTACGTCGTCGAGGTCGCCCGCGCCTCCGAGCGCACCCTCGCGCGCGCCCTGGAGATCGAGGCGGCGACCCGGGAACGCGAGCGGCTCGCCCGGGACATCCACGACAGCGTCCTCCAGGTGCTGGCGATGGTGCAGCGCCGGGGCGCCGTCATCGGCGGCGAGGCGGCCGAGCTGGGCCGGCTCGCCGGTGAGCAGGAGGTGGCCCTGCGCACCCTGGTTTCCCGAGGCCTGGTGCCCGTCTCCCGCGTGTCGGAGGACGCCGCCGAGGGCGCGGTCGTACGGGTGGTCGAGGAACCGGAGGGGGACGGGACGGACCCGGACGGCCCCGTCGACCTGCGCGACCTGCTCGCCCCGTACGCCGGCTCGCTGGTGAACCTCGCCGAGCCGGGCGCCCCGGTCCGCCTCGCCCCGGATGCCGCACGGGAGCTGGCGGCCGCGGTGGGCGCCGCCCTGGACAACGTCCGCGAGCACGTGGGCGAGCGGGCCCGCGCCTGGATCCTGGTCGAGGACGAACCGGACGAGGTGATCGTCACCGTCCGCGACGAGGGGCCCGGCATCCCGGAGGGGCGGCTTACCGAGGCCGAGGGCGAGGGGCGGCTCGGCGTGGCCCAGTCGATCCGCGGGCGACTGCGCGACCTCGGCGGCACGGCCGAGCTGATCTCGGTGCCCGGACAGGGCACCGAGGTCGAAATGAAGGCACCGAAGAAGACCGCCGGCACCGGCAGCAGTGGCACGGCACGGGGGAAGGCAGCGCACCATGAGTGAACGACAGGACACCGAACGACAGGACGCCGGACGGCAGGACGCCGGACGGCAGGATGCCCAACGGCAGGATGCCCAACGGCAGGATGCCCAACGGCAGGACGGCGAACGACCGGAACCGATCAGGGTCATGGTGGTCGACGACCACCCGATGTGGCGCGACGCCGTCGCCCGGGACCTGGCCGAGTCCGGCTTCGACGTGGTCGCCACGGCCGGCGACGGCGACCAGGCGGTGCGTCGGGCCGCGGCCGCCGCGCCCGACGTCCTCGTGCTCGACCTCAACCTGCCCGGCAAGCCCGGCGTCCAGGTCTGCAAGGAGGTCGTCGGCGCCGACCCGAGGCTGCGCGTCCTGGTCCTCTCGGCGAGCGGGGAGCACGCCGACGTCCTGGAGGCGGTCAAGTCCGGCGCGACCGGATACCTGCTCAAGTCGGCCTCCACCGAGGAACTGCGGGACGCGGTGCGCCGTACCGCCGCCGGCGACCCGGTCTTCACCCCGGGCCTCGCCGGACTCGTCCTCGGCGAGTACCGCCGCCTGGCCTCCGAACCGGCGCCCGCCGCGGGCACCGACGACCCCGGCGCGCCCCGGCTCACCGACCGGGAGACCGAGGTGCTGCGTCTGGTCGCCAAGGGTCTGAGCTACAAGCAGATCGCCGAACGCCTCGTCATCTCCCACCGCACCGTCCAGAACCACGTCCAGAACACCCTCGGCAAGCTCCAGCTGCACAACCGGGTGGAGCTGGTGCGGTACGCGATCGAACGGGGTCTGGACGACGCCTGACCCACGCGGGACAGTGGCCTCAACCACCCACCCTGGCAAAGGGGTTGTGCGATGAAGGTCGGAGTACTGACCGGAGGCGGCGACTGCCCCGGGCTCAACGCCGTCATCCGGGCCGTCGTCCGCAAGGGCGTCCAGGAGTACGGCTACGACTTCACCGGCTTCCGGGACGGCTGGCGCGGCCCCCTGGAGGGCGACACCGTCCCGCTCGACATCCCGGCCGTCCGCGGCATCCTGCCCCGCGGCGGCACCGTCCTCGGCTCCTCGCGCACCAACCCGCTCCAGCAGCGGGACGGCATCCGGCGCATCAAGGACAACCTCGCCGCACTCGGCGTCGAGGCCCTCATCACCATCGGCGGCGAGGACACCCTCGGCGTCGCCACCCGCCTCGCCGACGAGTACGGCGTGCCCTGCGTCGGCGTCCCCAAGACCATCGACAACGACCTGTCAGCCACCGACTACACCTTCGGCTTCGACACCGCCGTCGGCATCGCCACCGAGGCCATCGACCGGCTGCACACCACCGCCGAGTCCCACATGCGCGTCCTGGTCGTCGAGGTCATGGGCCGGCACGCCGGCTGGATCGCCCTCCACTCGGGCCTGGCCGGCGGCGCCAACGTCATCCTCATCCCCGAGCAGCGCTTCGACGTCGAGCAGGTGTGCGCCTGGGTGACCTCCCGCTTCCGGGCCTCCTACGCCCCGATCGTGGTCGTCGCCGAGGGCGCGATGCCGCGCGACGGCGACATGGTGCTCAAGGACGAGTCGCTGGACTCCTACGGGCACGTCCGGCTGTCCGGCGTCGGCGAGTGGCTGGCCAAGCAGATCGAGAAGCGCACCGGCAACGAGGCCCGCACCACCGTCCTCGGCCACGTCCAGCGCGGCGGCACCCCCAGCGCCTTCGACCGCTGGCTCGCCACCCGCTTCGGACTGCACGCCATCGACTGCGTGCACGACGGGGACTTCGGCAAGATGGTCGCCCTGCGCGGTACGGACATCGTCCGCGTCCCGATCGCCGAGGCCACGGCCCGGCTGAAAACGGTCGACCCGGCGCTGTACGAGGAGGTCGGTGTCTTCTTCGGCTGACCCCGATCCGGCGGTCCCCGGGGATCTGCCGCTGACCGGCGAGGGTGGGCCGAGGGCCGTATATTCGGCCCGGAGCCCACCACGACGGGAGCGGTCATGGAGATCCTTGCCTTCGGCGTCCAGGCCGACGAGAAGCCCCTGATCGAGCGGGCCTTCGGCGACCACGAGGACGTCCGCTGCCTGGACGTCTTCCTCAACGAGGACACCGCCCCCATCGCGGCCGGCTACGAGATCGTCTCCACCTCCGTCAACGCCGACCTCGGCGCGGACGTCCTGGAGATCCTCGCGGCCGGCGGCACCCGGATGGTGGCCCAGCGCTCCACCGGCTTCAACAACGTCGACCTGGCCACCGCCGAGCGGCTCGGCATGACCGTCGCCCGGGTGTCGTACTACTCGCCCCACTCGGTCGCCGAGTTCGCCTGGGCCCTCGCCATGGCCGTCAACCGGCGGATCGTGCGCGCCTCCAACCGCACCCGCGACTTCGACTTCCGCCTCGACGGCCTGATGGGCCGGGACCTGCACGGCCGCACCGCCGGGGTGCTCGGCACCGGCAAGATCGGCGAGGCCTTCGCCCGGATCGCCCACGGCTTCGGCATGCGCCTGCTCGGCTGGGACGTCGCCGAGAACCCGGCCTGCGCCGAACTGGGCATGCGCTACGTCCCGAAGGACGAGCTGCTCGCCCGCTCCGACCTGATCACCCTGCACGTCCCGCTGATGGCCGAGACCCGGCACCTGATCGACGCCGCCGCGCTGAAGGCGATGCGCGACGACGCCATCCTGATCAACTCCAGCCGCGGCGGCCTGATCGACACCGCGGCCCTGGTCGGCGAGCTGCGCGCGGGCCGCTTCGCGGGCGTGGGCCTGGACGTGTACGAGGCGGAGGCGGGCCTGTTCTTCCTCGACAAGTCCCTGGAGGCCGTCGAGGACGACACCCTGGCCCGCCTCGTCACCTTCCCGAACGTCCTGGTCACCTCCCACCAGGCCTACTACACCGAGGACGCCGTCGGCCAGATCGTCGACACGACGGTGCGCAACGTCCTCGACTACCGGGAGGGCCGCCGCTCGGAGAACGTGCTCGTCCCGCGCAGCTGACCGGCCAGCTCCCGCACGATCGCGGTGCCGTTCAGCGTCAGCACCGACTCGGGGTGGAACTGCACCCCCGCGAAGCCCGCGCCCCGCAGCGCGTGCACCTCGCCGCCCGCCGAACGGCTCACCTCGACGCCGTGCGCGGCCAGTTCGGCGGCCGCCGCGTCGTCGCAGCGCGCGGTGAAGCTGTTGTAGAAGCCGACCGTCTCCGGCCGCCCGAACAGGTCGATCTCCGTCTGCGCCCCCTGGTACGGCACCTCCTTGCGGACGATGTCCAGACCCAGCTCCGCCGCGATCAGCTCGTGGCCGAGGCAGACGCCGAGGACGCCGTGCCGGTGCCCCGCGATCACCTCGGCGGTCAGGGACCGCAGGAAGCGCATCTTCGGGTCGGCCGGGTCCGAGGGGTCCCCGGGGCCAGGACCCAGCACCACCGGGCCGCCCTCGTGCCCCAGCACCGCCCCGCGCAGCCCCGGCTCGTCGTACCGCCGTACGCTCACCGCGAGCCCCGAGGAGCGCAGCACGTGCGCGAGCATCGCCGTGAAGGTGTCCTCCGCGTCGACGACCAGGGCATGCCCGGACAGCTCGGCCGACGGCGCCTGCATCCGCAGCCAGAACGGGGCCAGGGAGGCGCGGCGCCCGTCCAGCGCCGCCCGCACCCGGGGGTCGTCGGCCAGCCCCGGCCGCCCCGCCTCCGCGCGCGGCCGGGACGGGCGTACGCCCAGCGCCGCCAGCACGCCGGCCGCCTTGGCGTGGGTCTCGGCGACCTCGCCCGCCGGGTCCGAGCCGCGCACCAGCGTGGCGCCGACCGGCACCCGCAGCCGCCCGGCCGCGTCGATGTCGGCGGTGCGGATCAGGATGGGGGAGTCGAGCGTCTGCGGGCCCGGCAGCCCCGGCCCGTCACCCGGGTCCCGGCCGAGCAGCGCCAGCGCGCCCGCGTAGTAGCCCCGCCCGCCGGTCTCGTGCCGCTCGATGACCCGGCAGGCGTTCTGCACCGGCGAGCCGGTGACCGTCGCCGCGAACATCGTCTCCCGCAGCACCTCCCGCGCGTCCAGGGAGGACCTGCCGCGCAGCTCGTACTCGGTGTGCGCGAGGTGCGCCATCTCCTTCAGCCGCGGGCCGACGACCACCCCGCCCATGTCGCCGACGGTGCACATCATCTTGAGCTCCTCGTCGACGACCATCGACAGCTCCTCGATCTCCTTGCCGTCGGCCAGGAAGTCCAGGAGGTGCTCGGGGGTCGGCCCCTCGGCGGGGTAGCGGTACGTGCCGCTGATCGGGTTCATGACGACCGTGCCCCCGGACATCCGCACGTGCACCTCCGGGCTGGCGCCCACCAGCGTCCGCTCCCCGGTGTGCACGACGAACGTCCAGTACGCGCCCCGCTCGCCCTCCAGCAGCCGCCGGAACAGGGCCAGCGCGTCGGCCCGCCCGAACCCGGGGATCCGCCCCTCGTACGTCCGCCGGATCACGAAGTTCGCGCCCTCGCCCCGCCCGATCTCCTCGTCGAGGACCCGGCCGACGATCCGCGCGTACTCCTCGTCACCGACGTCGAAGCCGCCGCCCTCGACCCGCACCTCGTGCGCGGGCAGCTGCGCCAGCGCCTCGGCGAGCGGGATGTCGTGGCGCTCCTCGGGGGTGAGCATCAGCAGCGGAGTGCCGTCGTCGCGGACGTCGAAGCCGCGTTCGCGGATCTGCCGGAAGGGGACGAGCGCCAGACCGTCGTCGGGCAGGCCGGCGAGTCTGTCGTGCTCCGTGACCGGGCCGAGCAGCAGTTCCACGGTGTCGTGGTCGTGACCGGGGGCGCGGCGGCGGAGCAGGGCGAACGGGCGGGGGTCGGCCAGGAGGCCGTCGAGCGGTGTCATGGTCCGGGTCCTTCTCGGTTGTCGGAGAGGAACGGACCCGGCTCGGAGAACGCCGAAGGCCGCCCCTCGGGCGGCCTTCGCGGAGTCTTGAGTCGCGCGCAGTCAGTGGGCCGCCGGATGAGCGGTCCACCACCAGTTCTGGGTCGAGTGCGCGAACATGCCGTCGACCCTAGCGCATCCGCGCCCGGGTCGACGGCGGTTGCCTCAGATGATCATGCCGTACGTGTTCCAGCCGCCGCCGATCCTGGTGCGGCCCTTGAACGGCGCCGAGGCGCTGCCGGTGCCCTGGTAGTACCAGAGCACGCCGTCCTTGTCGCGGGCGATCAGGTCCGGCACGCCGTCCCGGTTCAGGTCGCTCGGTCCGTTCAGCACGTCGTAGACGTACCAGCCGCCGCCGACCCGGGTGCGGGACTCGAACACGGCCGACGCGTTGCCCGTGCCCCTGTACAGCCACAGGACGCCGCTCTTGTCGCGGGCGACGAGGTCCGGCCTGCCGTCACCGGTGAGGTCGCCGGTGTCGGTCAGCGTGTTGTAGACGTACCAGCCGCCGCCGATCCGGGACTTGGTCTCGAAGGGCGCGGCGGTGTTGCCGGTGCCCTTGTAGAGCCAGAGCACGCCGCTCTTGTCGCGGGCGATCAAGTCCGGCCTGCCGTCACCCGTGAGGTCCCGGGCGCCGGTGATCGTGTCATAGACGGACCAGCCGCCGCCGACCCGGGTGCGGGACTCGAACGGCTCCGTCATGTCGCCGCTGCCCTTGTAGTACCAGAGCACACCGCTCTTGTCGCGGGCCACCGCGTCGCCGGTGCCGTCGGCGCGCAGCGCCGTGAGCGTCGTCACCGCGTTGTAGGTGTTCCAGCCGCCGCCGATGCGGAAGCGGCCGAAGAACGGCGAGGACGCGCTGCCGGTGCCCTGGTACTGCCACAGCACGCCCGAGGAGTCCCGGCCGAGGATGTCGTACCGGTCGGTGCCCGGGTCGGGCGCGGTGCCCTTGACCAGCTGGACGTCGGCCGTGCGGACGTAGCCGATGCGGTGGTTGAAGCGGATCGGGTAGTACGTGGTGTCGCCCACGACCACCGTGCGCGAGCCCTCGCCCGAACCGTCGATGTTGCCGCTGTTGTAGTACGAGCCCTTCATGGCGCCGCCGGCCAGGGCGTACTTCTGTCCGGCGAGGACGCCGTACTTGGTCAGCGACTCGTTGTTCTTGTTCTGGACCGGCACTCCGGTGCCCGCGTACGCGCCGTCCTCGGGGTAGGCGCGCCCGTACACCGGTATGGAGCTCGCCCCGGCCTTGGCCGTGACCACGTCCGGTGTGCCGACGGGGGTGGCGAACTGGCCGCCCCGGTTGTAGAACCAGGCCTTCTTGCCGCCGTACCAGATGGCCGTCCAGTCCTGCCGTGCCTCGGCGACCACGAACTCGCCGCCGGCCAGGACCTTGTTGGCCCAGTTCCAGCCCTCGGTCCAGGACTGGCTGCCCAGGTACGGGTCGGTGAGCGTGGCCGAGGAGGTGGACGGCGAGGAGTACAGGTAGGTGAAGTTCGCCGGCTGCTTGGGGACCGAGGAGCCGCCGTTGGTGATCTTCGGCTGGTTCGCCGTGGTGAACGGCGGGACGACGCGGATCACCTGGCCCGCCCTGTACGGGCCGCCCGGTCCCTCGGCGCCGGTGGGGGCGCCCAGCAGGTCCATGTAGTGGTTCCAGTCCCAGAACGGGCCCGGGTCCCAGTGCTGGGTCTTCACGTTGCCG
Source organism: Streptomyces coelicoflavus (assembly GCF_003112555.1). Classification (GTDB taxonomy): domain Bacteria; phylum Actinomycetota; class Actinomycetes; order Streptomycetales; family Streptomycetaceae; genus Streptomyces; species Streptomyces coelicoflavus. Next base: position 1,022,907 of record NZ_BEWB01000002.1, read on the forward strand.
TCCAGGACGCCCGGGACCTCGTCGTGGCCGAGGACGTGCTCACGGTCCAGCGGGATGTCGTACTTGCCGGCCAGGTACTTCACCAGCGCGGCCGAGGACTCGTACTGCGGCTCGGTGTACCAGCTGCCGTCCTTGATCGCGTAACCCTCGTGCTCGATGCCGATCGAGTGCATGTTGAGGGTCTTGTTGGCCGCGTGCCACGCCTCGTTCTTCGTCTCGACCATCTGGGTGACCAGACCGTCGGAGGCGCGGATCAGGTAGTGGGCGCTGGCGTACGAGTACGAGTTCTGGAAGACGCCCAGGGCGCTGCTGTAGCTGCCCTCGGTGTCGTGGATCACGATCGAGGTGATCTCGTGGCCGGCCGTGGGGCGGCTCGCGACGTTGTAGTTGCCCCAGTCGTCGATGCCGCCGTTCTGCTTGTAGGCGGCGGGACGGAAGTCGCAGTTCAGACCGGACGGGCACTCGGGGGTGGGGGCGGCGGAGGCCGCGGCCAGCTCCAGGTCCGTCGTCTTCTTCGGCTTCACCGCCGGGTCGGCCGGCAGGGTGAGGGACTGGCCGTCGCCGGTGACGCGCTTCTCACCGGTCTTGATCGACTCGAACACGCGCTTGGCGAAGAGCTGCGCGCCCTTGTGGTCCGGGGCCTGGCTGGCGCGGGCCACCGCCGGGTACCAGGCGCCGGGGTCCTCGGGCAGCGAACCGGTCGCGTCCTTCTGGTACTTGGCCAGCAGCGCGGCGCCCGCCCGGATGCTCTCGCCGGTGTCGCTCTGCACCTTCTCGGCCGACGCGTCGATGAGGCCGGCCGCCTCGTCCAGGGTGTGCAGCCGCGGGTCGTCGGTGTCGACGGGCTCCTCGTCGAGGCTCTCGAGAGCCTTGTCGGCGTCGAAGTGCTTCTCGACGACCGGGTCGCCGCTGCGGTTCATGTGCTCGAGCCGGTGCTCGCGCTCCTCGGCCGCGTCCTTGTTCTCCAGGCTGTCCGCGTCGACGTCCGTGAGCCCCATGACGTTGTACGCGCCGGTGGTACTCGGCAGCCCGTCGTGGTCCTCCCAGCGCGTCTGCCGGTACGAGACCGCCATCAGCACGCTCTGCGGGACGTCGAACTCCTCGGCGGCCTGCTCGAACTCGCTCTGCAGCCGGGCGCCCGGGGCCACGGCCGCCTGGGCGGCGTCCGAGCCGAGCAGGCCCGGCGAGGCCAGGGCCAGGCCGCCGGCCGTGGCGGCGACGGCCACCGCCGAGGCTATGCCGTAGACGAGCAGTTTCTTCTTCTTGCGGTCTCTTCGGTGATCCGCGCTCAAAACCCCACCCCGGTATGCCCTCGATATGAATATGTATGAACGTCGTCCGTGCTGTGAACTTCGGAGGCGCGTGAGGTTACCAACCCTGCGGCGGCGGGCCGCGGCGGGGTCCCGTCTCACCTGTCGGGCGAGGGAAAAACCGCGTTGCGCGACCCCGTAGTGTTAAGGGGTGACCGTGAACGCTAAGACCAGCCCGAGCGCTGGCAACACCTGGCGAGACCTGCCCGCGGCGCAGCAGCCCGAGTACCCCGACACCGAGGCTCTGCGCGCAGTGATCGCGGACCTCGAGTCGTATCCGCCGCTCGTCTTCGCGGGCGAGTGCGACCAGCTGCGTGCCCGGATGGCGGCCGTCGCCAAGGGAGAGGCGTTCCTCCTCCAGGGCGGCGACTGCGCCGAGGCCTTCGACGCGGTGTCCGCGGACCACATCCGCAACAAGCTCAAGACGCTGCTCCAGATGGGCGCCGTCCTCACCTACGCCGCCTCCGTGCCCGTGGTGAAGGTCGGCCGGATCGCCGGCCAGTACTCCAAGCCGCGCTCCAAGCCGACCGAGACCCGCGACGGCGTGACGCTGCCGACCTACCGCGGCGACTCCGTCAACGGCTTCGACTTCACCGAAGAGGCCCGGATCCCGGACCCCGAGCGGCTCAAGCGCATGTACCACGCCTCGGCCTCCACACTGAACCTGGTGCGCGCCTTCACCACCGGCGGCTACGCCGACCTCAGGCAGGTGCACGCCTGGAACCAGGACTTCGTGAAGTCCTCCCCCTCCGGCCAGCGCTACGAGCAGCTCGCCCGGGAGATCGACAACGCGCTGAACTTCATGCGGGCCTGCGGGACGGACCCGGCCGAGTTCCAGACCGTCGAGTTCTTCTCCTCCCACGAGGCGCTGCTGCTGGACTACGAGTCGGCCCTCACCCGCGTCGACTCGCGCACCGGGCAGCTGTACGACGTCTCCGGCCACATGGTGTGGATCGGTGAGCGCACCCGGCAGCTGGACCACGCGCACATCGAGTTCGCCTCGCGGATCCGCAACCCGATCGGCATCAAGCTCGGCCCGTCCACCACGGCCGAGGAGGCGCTCCAGTACATCGAGCGTCTGGACCCCGAGCGCGAGCCCGGGCGGCTGACCTTCATCGTCCGGATGGGCGCGGACAAGATCCGCGACAAGCTCCCGGAGCTGGTGGAGAAGGTCACGGCCTCCGGCGCGACGGTCGCCTGGATCACCGACCCGATGCACGGCAACACCTACGAGGCGGCCTCCGGTCACAAGACCCGCCGCTTCGACGACGTGCTCGACGAGGTCAAGGGCTTCTTCGAGGTGCACAAGTCGCTCGGCACCCACCCGGGCGGCATCCACGTCGAGCTGACCGGCGACGACGTCACCGAGTGCGTGGGCGGCGGCGACGAGATCTTCGTCGACGACCTGCACCAGCGCTACGAGACGGCCTGCGACCCTCGGCTGAACCGCAGCCAGTCGCTCGACCTGGCGTTCCTGGTGGCGGAGATGTACCGGGACCAGTGACGGCCGGCCCCCGCCCGGGGCCGGTGAATGGGGCGCGGGTCACACACGATCCGCGCCCCCTTCCCTTTTGTCGATCTTGCGTGATGGGTAAGGTTAGGTTTGCCTCACCGATCAACGGGCCCCCCGGTCGTCGGTACGGCACGACCTTGTACCCCGCCCGGGAGGTGAACCGCGTGTTCGTCTGCAGCTGCTTCGGTGTCACCGAGGAACAGGTGAAGAGCCACGCGGAGGCCGGCGCGTGCACGCCCCGGCAGATCGCCTCCGCCTGCAAGGCGGGCACCGACTGCGGCGGCTGCGTACGCCGCATCCAGGCCCTGCTCGGCCGCGGCGCCTGCCCCCGCCGGCAGCTGGCCGACCAGGGCGCGCCGGTCCTCGCCGAGCTTCCCGAGGCGGCCTAGACCTCCCGTTAGAGGGATCCCGGTCCCGACGGGTCCGGCTGGGTCTGCTCGATCACCGTCGACAGGTACAGCGACTCGCCCAGCTTCTCGATCAGGTCGAGCTGGGTCTCCAGGTAGTCGATGTGGTGCTCCTCGTCGGCGAGGATCGCCTCGAAGACGTTGGCCGACGTGATGTCGTGCTTGGCCCGCATCACCTCGATGCCCCGGCGCAGCCGGTCGATCGCCTCCAGCTCGATCTCCCGGTCGGCCTGGAACATCTCGGTCACGCTCTGGCCGACCCGCACGTGGAAGAGCCGCTGGTAGTTCGGCAGGCCGTCCAGGAGCAGGATGCGGTCGGTGAGCACCTCCGCGTGGCGCATCTCGTCGAAGGACTCCGCGCGCGTGTACTTCGCGAGCTTGGTCCAGCCCTTGTGGTCCTGCAGCTTCGCGTGCAGGAAGTACTGGTTGATGGCCGTGAGCTCGGCGGTCAGCTGCTCATTGAGGAACTCGATGACTTCCGGGTCGCCCTGCATCGCTTGACGCTCCTTCGAACGGGAACAGGCGTGTTGCGCGGCATGATTGCACCGGCTTCGAAGATCGTCCAGTAAGTGTTGACTTAGTAAGTAAGTACAGGCTTAGTCGCTTTGGTTGTGATGGATGACGGTTTGCCCGAATGTAAGTGGGGCGGGTCAGGGGCATCGGTCCGGGTCTGTCAGGATGGAGGCATGGGTCAGCCGGTGGAACACGGATCGGGAGAAGACGGTTCGCAAGGAGCGTCGCGGTTCGAGCTCCCGCCGGGGCAGCGGCTCCAGCGCGGTTGGCCGGTCACGCACTACGGCCCGGTCCCCAAGTTCCGGCCGGAGCGCTGGGAGTTCCGGGTCTTCGGGGCCACCACCGACGACGAGAAGCACGCCTGGACGCACGACGAGTTCACCGCCCTGCCGTACACCACGGTCGTCGCCGACCTGCACTGCGTCACGAAGTTCAGCATGCTCGGCTCGGAATGGGGCGGCGTCCCGGCCACCACCATCCTCGGCCTCGCCCCGCCCGCGCCCGCCGTCACCCACGTGATGGTGTGGGCCGAGTACGGCTTCAGCTCCAACCTCACGCTGTCCGACTTCGCCGCCGAGCGCACCCTCTTCGCCACCCACAAGGACGGCGAGCTGCTCACTGCCGAGCACGGCTTCCCGCTGCGGCTGATCGTCCCGCACCGGTACGCGTGGAAGGGCCCCAAATGGGTCCGCGGCATCGAGTACATGACCGCCGACCGGCGCGGTTTCTGGGAGGAGCGCGGCTACCACAACATCGGCGACCCGTGGCGCGAGCAGCGCTACTCCTACCAGGAGGAGCCCGGGGACGGCCCCGAGCTGTGACCCGTCGCGGCGCCCTCGGGGGTCAGCCGTCGCGCAGCTTCTTCAGCCGCTCCACGTCCGCCGCGTGCCCCTCCTTGCCGCCGGGCGTCTCGATGACCAGCGGCACGCCCTCGGTCGCGGGGTGCGTCATCAGCGCCCGGAAGGGGTCCTCACCGATGTGACCGGCGCCGATGTTCTCGTGCCGGTCCTTGTGCGCCCCCGCCACGTCCTTGGAGTCGTTGGCGTGGATCAGCTTCAGCCGGCCCTCGCCGACTGTGTCCACCAGCAGGTCGAGGGTCTGGTGCATGCCGGAAGGGCCGGTCAGGTCGTGGCCCGCCGCGAAGATGTGGCACGTGTCCAGGCACACGCCCAGCTTCGGGTGGGCGTCCAGCGCCTCGAAGTACGGCCCGAAGTCCCAGGTCCGCGAGCACAGGGAGGCGCCCTGCCCCGCCGTCGACTCCAGCAGCAGGTACGGGTCGTCGTCGTGGGTCAGCTCGTCGAGCAGGGGCAGCATGTGCTCCCGCACCTGCTTCAGCGCCACCGACCGGTCCCGCCCGCCGGTGGCGCTCCCGGTGTGCACGACCACGCCCAGCGCCCCGATGGCCCGCCCGCGCCGCAGCGAGTGCCGCAGCGACTCCACCGACCGCTCCACCGTCGCCCCGGTGTGCGAGCCGAAGTTGATCAGGTACGGGGCGTGCACGTACGCCGGGATCGACCCGGCCGCGCAGGCCTCGCGGAAGGCCTCGTCCTGCTTCGGGTTGCCGGCCGGGGTGGCCCAGCCGCGCGGATTGGCGACGAAGACCTGCACGGTCTCCGCCCGCAGCTCACGGGCGTAGGACAGCCCCACGGAGTGCAGTCCGCCGGCCACCGGGACGTGGCCGCCGACGGGGTTGCGGGGGAGGCCGGTCCGGACGGCGGGTGACGGGGCCGTGGGGGAGGGGGCGGACTGTTGACTCTTCACCCATCCAGGGTGTCATGCGGCCGGCGGTGCCCCGTCACCTGATGGTGATCTTGATGGTGGACCCCTCCGGAGCCGTGTCCCCGCCGTCCACGGACTGCTTCTTGACGGTGTCGCCGAACAGCCCGAGCAGCCCGCGGTCCTCGTCCACGTCGAAGCCCGCGTCCTCGAGCTTCCGCTTGGCGTCGTCCACGCTGTCGCCGACCACGTCCGGGACCTCGATCATCCGGGGGCCCTTGGACAGCGTCAGCGTCACCGTGTCGCCCTCGGCCGCCCGGCCGCCCGGGTCCGGCGTCTGCCGGGCCACCCGGCCGCTGTCGTACTCCGAGTTCACCCGCCCGTCGGCGACCTTCACCTCCAGGCCGGCCTCCGTCAGCTCCGCCTTCGCGTCCTCCAGGTCGTCGCCGGTGACGTCCGGGACGTCGACCGGGCTGCCCTTGCTGACCACCAGGGCGACCGCGGAACCCGCGCGCACCGTGGTGCCCGATCCGGGCTTGGTGGAGATCACGAAGCCCTTGGCCACCTCGCCGCTGAACGCCCGGGTCACCATGCCGGGCTCCAGCCCCTCGTCCTCCAGCAGCGTCCGTGCCTTGTCCAGCCGGTATCCCGACACGTCCGGCAGCTTCACGGTGTCGGGGCCGTCGGAGACCGTGAGCGACACCGAGTCGTTCTTCCGGATGCGGTCGCCCACCCCGGGGTCGGTGCTGATGACCTTGCCGCGCTCCACCGTGTCGCTGTAGGCGTGCTTCACCTTGCCGACGTCGAGACCGGCGTCGTCCAGCCGGTCCCGGGCCTGCGCCTCGGTCTTGGACAGCAGCGGAGGCACCTTGGTGAACTGGCCGGAGTTGATGTACCAGACGCCCGTGCCGACCCCGAGCACCAGCAGGACGGCCACCACGATCGCCAGCGGACCGCGGCGCGGGCGGGGCAGGCGGGAGCGGGGCGGGGCCGGCGGGGGAGCCGTCAGCCGGCTGGTGCGGTGGACGCCGTCCGCGGGGAAGCCGTCGTGCGCGCCGTCGCCCTCGTCCTCGTTGACGGGCAGCGGACGGGGCATCGTCAGCGCGCGCGGGATCACGCTGGTGCGGTCCTCGGCGTTGTCGTGCTCCGCGGCGAGCGCCTGCGGCGGCGCCGCGTCCAGCTGGTCCGCGCTCAGCGCCTCGCGCGCCTCGCGGGCCCGCGAGAGCAGCGCCACGGCGTCGTGCGGCCGGATCTCCGGGTTGCGCGCCGTGGCGGCGGCGACCAGCTCGTCCAGCTCGAAGGCCATCTCCGGCACGGCGGCCGACGGCGGCGGCACGTCCTCGTGCAGATGCTTGTAGAGCACCGCGGCGGGCGAGTCGCCGTCGTGCGGCTTGTCGCCGGTCAGCATCTCGTAGAGCAGGACACCGCACGCGTAGACGTCGACCCTCGGGTCGGCGGTGCCGTGCTCGATCTGCTCGGGCGCCAGGTAGGAGACGGTGCCGAGGACGGCGCCGGTGGTGCTGGTCACGGTGTTCACGGCGCGGACCAGGCCGAAGTCGGCGACCTTGACCCGGCCGTCGTCCCCTATCAGCACGTTCTCCGGCTTCATGTCCCGGTGCACGAAGCCCGCCCGGTGCGCGGCACCGAGCGCGGCGAGGACCGGCTCCAGGATGTCCAGCGCGGCCCGCGGCCTGAGCGCCCCGCGCTCGCGCAGCACGTCCCGCAGGGTGCAGCCCGCGATGTACTCCATCGCCAGGTAGACGTACGCCCCCTCGGCCCCCTGGTCGAAGACCTGGACGACATTGGGGTGGTCGAGCCGGGCCACCGACTTGGCCTCGCGGATGAACCGCTCGACGAAGGTGGCGTCGGTCGCGAGCGTCGGGTGCATCACCTTCAGCGCGAGCACGCGGTCCAGGCGGGTGTCCACGGCCCGGTAGACCGTGGCCATCCCGCCGACCGCGATCCGCGCCTCGACGCGGTACCGGCCGTCGAGCACCTGCCCGACGAGAGGGTCCTGAAGGGTCGTGTCCACGCAGGCGAGTCTACGAGCCGCCACCGACACCCCAAGTCGCCGAGCGGATTCGGGCCGGTACTGAAGCGCATCTGTGACGTACATAGCTGCGGGCAGTCGTGCCTCCCCCAGTGCCTGAACGGCCTGGGAGGTACCCCCAGGGCGGCACGGGTGGGCGCAGCGGCACCCCGCTACGCCGGGCTGCGTGCCCACCCCCCCCGGGCCCTCTGCGACGCCGGTGCCTAGAAGGCGGGCCGCTCCGGATCCAGCACCGCCAGGCCCTCCGCAGGAGACGACGCCTCGGCGAAGTGCCGCCGGGGAATCCGCCCCGCCCGCCGCGCCAGCCGCCCCGCCTCCGCCGCGGAGCGCATCGCGGAAGCCATCAGCACCGGCTCCTGCGCGCGCGTCACCGCCGAGGCGAGCATCACACCCGCACACCCCAGCTCCATCGCCAGCGCCACGTCCGACGCCGTACCGGCCCCCGCGTCCAGAATCACCGGCACGCGCGCGTGCTCCACGATCAGCTGGAAGTTGTGCGGGTTGCGGATCCCGAGCCCGGACCCGATCGGCGAGCCCAGCGGCATGACCGCCGCACACCCGACGTCCTCCAGCTTCCGCGCGAGCACCGGGTCGTCGTTCGTGTACGGCAGCACCGTGAAGCCGTCGTCGACCAGCGTCTCCGCCGCGTCCAGCAGCTCGACCGGGTCCGGCAGCAGCGTGCGCTCGTCGGCGATGACCTCCAGCTTGACCAGGTCCGTACCGAGCGCCTCCCGCGCCAGCCGCGCGGTGAGGACGGCCTCCCCGGCGGTGAAGCAACCGGCCGTGTTCGGCAGCACCCGGATGCCGAGCCGCTCCAGCACGGACAGCACGGAGCCGTGCACCGAGGCGTTCACCCGCCGCATCGCGACGGTCGTCAGCTCCGTTCCGGAGGCCAGCAGCGCGCGCTCCAGCACGTCCAGGCTGGGCGCCCCGCCCGTACCCATGATCAGGCGGGACCCGTACGACGTACCGCCGAGGACGAAGGGATCGTCGGCCATGGTCAGCCTCCTTGGACAGCGGTGAGGACCTCGACGCGGTCGCCGTCGGTCAGGAGGGTGCCGGCCCATCGCGCGCGCGGGACGACGGTTTCGTTGAGGGCGGCGGCCACTCCGGACGGTGCCGCGGTGAGCGTGCCCACCAGCGCGTCCAGGGCCGTGCCGGGAGCCACCTCGCGCGGCTCGCCGTTGACGGAGACGGTGACAGGACTCATACGGGCTGCTCCGAAAGATCCGAGGGTGCCGGGGGGTCCGGGAGTTCCGGTACCGCGGGGGCGGCGCCGAAGCGGCGCGGGGTGAAGGGGCGGGCCTCGTCCGGCAGCTCCCCGGTGGTCAGGGCGTGCGCCATGACGTCGCCGGTGACGGGGGTGAGCAGGACGCCGTTGCGGTAGTGGCCGGTGGCCAGCAGCAGGCCGTCCAGAGCGGTCGGGCCGAGCAGCGGGGCGTTGTCCGGGGAGCCCGGGCGCAGACCCGCGCGGGTCTCCGTCAGCGGCAGTTCCGTGATGCCGGGAACCAGCTCGTGGGCGTCGCGCAGCAGCTCGTAGACGCCGCCCGCGGTGACCGTCGTGTCCCAGCCCAGCTCCTCGCTGGTGGCGCCGACGACCAGCTCGCCGCTCTCCCGGGGCACCAGGTAGACGTGGTTGCCGCGCACCACGGCGCGCACGGTCCGGTTCAGCAGCGGTCCGTGCGCCCCCGGCATCGTCAGCCGCAGCACCTGCCCCTTCACGGGCCGCACCGGCGGCAGTACGGCCTCCGGCACGCCGGCGAGCCGCCCGCTCAGGCTGCCCCCGGCCAGCACCACCCGCCCGGCCTCCAGCACGGTGCCGTCGGCCGTGACGACGCCCGTGGCCCGCTCGCCGCCGCGCCCGACGCCGAGCCGGGCGGCCCACACCCGGTGGAAGACGACGCCAGCCCGTTCGCAGGCGGTCACCAGCGCGCGGGCGAGGCGGCGGGGGTCGATCTGGTGGTCGCCGTCCACCCGCAGCCCCCCGCGCACCCCCGGCGCGAGCATCGGCTCCAGACGCCGGCACTCGCGCCCCGACAGCCACTCCGACTCCAGGCCGCAGCGCTGCTGGAGCGCGTGCAGCTCGCGCAGGTGGGCGCGGTCGTCGGCGTCCAGCGCGACGGCGAGCGTGCCGCAGCGCCGGTACCCGAGGTCCTGGCCGGTCGCCTCGGTCAGCTCGGCCGCGAACTCCGGGTAGCGGCGGGCCGAGGCGAGGTTCAGGGCGAGCAGCGTCTCCTCGCCGTAGTGCAGCTCCGTCACGGCGGCCAGCATCCCGGCCGCCACCTGGGCCGCGCCGCCGCCCGGCTCGGGGTCCACGAGGGCGGTGACCAGCCCGCGCCGCGCGGCCCGCCAGGCGGTGACGAGCCCGATGATCCCGCCGCCGACGACGAGGACGTCGGGTGCTCGAGACGTACGAGGCGTGTGCGGAGGCGTGTGCGGTGGAGACGACATGGGCGTCCAGCCCCTCCCTTCGCCGGCATGACCCGGATCAGGTTCGTACGGTCGGAGGCCGCCAGCCTCCCTCTCAGCCCGGTGCGTCCGGGCTCCCGCGAGTGCCTTACGTTGGCCACCCTAGCCCGCAGAGCTTCGCACCTGTAAGGGAGCCCGTACCCATGGCACGTTCGGTCGACGGTCTGGTCCTCGCGCCCGTTGCCGACCAGGCGCCCGGCCAGGTGGGCGCCCGCACCCGGTTCACCTACCACGAGCAGGACGGCGCCGTGTGGGCCGAGTACGCGGGCGGCGACGTCGTCCGCGGCCGGCTGGTGGGCACCAGGGAGGGCGACCGCCTCGACTTCCGGTACGTGCAGCTGGGGACCGACGGCAGCACGTCGTCGGGGCACTGCGTGTCGGTCGTCGTGGACCTGCCGGACGGGCGGGTGCGCCTGGACGAGACCTGGGAGTGGGAGTCGCGGCCGGGCAGCGGTACGAGCGTTGTGGAGCAGCTCACCGAGCACGGGCACTGACCGGCGGAACGCCGGGTGTCTATGGTGATCAGGTGAGTGAGCAGACGCGGGAACGGGGACAGGGGCCGGCGGCGGACGCGGAACGCCGGGTGGTCGTGGTGGGCGCCGGGATGGCGGGCGTGCAGACCGCGGTCGCCCTGCGGGAACAGGGCTTCACCGGCCCGGTGACCCTGATCGGCGCGGAGCCGCACCAGCCGTACGACCGCCCCCCGCTGTCCAAGGCCGTCCTGCTCGGCACCGCCGAGGGCTCCGCCTTCGACGTCGACTTCGAGGCCCTCCGCATCACCCTGCGGCTGGGCTGCGAGGCCCTGGGCGTCCGTCCCGGCGACCACGTCCTGGACACCTCCGGGGGCCCCGTGCCGTACGACCGCCTCGTCCTGGCGACCGGTGCCGAACCCGTCCGGCTCCCCGGCGCCGACGGCGTGCCCGGCGTGCACCTGCTGCGCACCCTGGACGACGCCGAACGGCTGCGCCCGGTGCTCGCCCGGCAGCACGACGTCGTGGTCGTGGGCGCGGGCTGGATCGGCGCCGAGTTCGCCACCGCCGCGCGCGAGGCGGGCTGCGCGGTGACCGTGGTGGAGGCCGCCGACCGGCCGCTGGCCGACGCGCTGCCCGCCGAGGTGGCCGCGCCGATGACCGCCTGGTACGCCGACGCGGGCGCCGAACTGCGCACCCGCGCGCGCGTGGAGCGCGTCGAGCCGGGCGGTCCGGGCGAGCCCGCCCGGGTCCTCCTGGACGACGGCACCCGGCTGCCCGCCGACGCGGTCGTCGTCGGCATCGGCGCCCGCCCGGCCACCGGCTGGCTCGCCGGCTCCGGCATCGCCCTGGGCGCACACGGCGAGGTCCTGGCCGACGACCGCCTGCGCACCTCCGCGCCGGACGTCCACGCGGTGGGCGACTGCGCCTCCTTCCCCTCCGCGCGCTACGGCGAGCGGCTGTTGGTGCACCACTGGGACAACGCCCTCCAGGGACCGCGCACGGTCGCCGCCGACATCGTCGGCACCCCGGGCGGCGAGGCCCCGGCGGCCTACGACCCGGTGCCGTACTTCTGGTCCGAGCAGTTCGGCCGCTTCGTCCAGTACGCCGGTCACCACACGGCCGCCGACACCACCCTGTGGCGCGGCGATCCCGCGAGCCCGGCCTGGACGGTCTGCTGGCTGCGCGAGGGCCGCCTGGTCGCCCTGCTGGCGGTGGGCCGTCCCCGCGACCTGGCGCAGGGCAAGCGCCTGATCCAGGCGGGTACGGCGATGGACCCGGACCTGCTGGCCGACCCGGCGAAGCCGCTGAAGGCGGCGACGGCGGCGGCGTAGTCCGGTTTCCGAGTGTCAGTGCCAGGTGGCAGGCTGGGGGCGTGACCGAGATTGACGCAAAGACCGAGGCTCTCGTGCCTGCCTGGCTCACCGTTCCCGACATCGCCGAGATGCTCGGCGTCGAGGTGACCCGGGTACGCCAGCTGATCAAGGAAGGCCAGCTCATCGCCGTCCGCCGGGGTGAGAACCGCGCGCTGCACGTCCCCGCGGCCTTCATCGACGAGGACAAGGTCGTCAAGGGCCTGGTCGGGACCCTGACGCTGCTGCGGGACGACGGCTTCACGGCCGAGGAGATGCTGGAGTGGCTCTTCACGCCGGACCCGAGCCTGCCCGGCACCCCCGCCCAGGCGCTGACCGAGAACCGCGGTACGGAGGTGAAGCGCCGCGCCCAGGCGCTCGCCGTCTGACCCGCCGCATCGCTGACCCGCCGCATCGTTGATCCGCGGCACCGCTGATCAGCCGCGTCGCCGATCCGCGATCCGCCGCACCGCCCGGCGTACGAGCCGCGGACCACGGCCCGGGAGAGGCCCGGTCCGCGGCCCGTATGCCAGAATCGCGCGGCCCGTCGTGGGCCCACGCCATCGAACCGGGGGACACCTGCATGCCCGACACCGCTCCGACCACCGCCCGCGCCCGGCTCGCCGACGCCCGGCTCTACCTGTGCACGGACGCCCGCCGCAGCCAGGGCGACCTGCCCGAGTTCCTGGACGCCGTGCTGGCCGGCGGGGTCGACATCGTGCAGTTGCGGGACAAGGGCATGGAGGCGGCCGAGGAACTGGAGCACCTGAAGGTCTTCGCCGACGCCTGCGCCCGCCACGGCAAGCTCCTCGCGGTCAACGACCGGGCGGACGTCGCGCACGCCGCCCGCGCCGACGTGCTGCACCTCGGCCAGGGCGACCTCCCGGTGCCCGCCGCCCGGGCGATCCTCGGCGACGACGTCCTCGTCGGCCGCTCCACGCACGCCGAGTCCGAGGCCGCGGCGGCCGCCGTCCAGCACGGCGTGGACTACTTCTGCACCGGTCCGTGCTGGCCGACCCCCACCAAGCCCGGCCGGCACGCCCCCGGCCTCGACCTGGTCCGGTACACGGCGGCGCTGGGCACCGACCGCCCCTGGTTCGCGATCGGCGGCATCGACCTCGGCAACCTCGACGAGGTGCTGGACGCCGGCGCCCGGCGCGTGGTCGTCGTCCGCGCGATCACCGCCGCCGACGACCCGGGTGCGGCGGCGGCCGAGTTCACGAAGCGGCTGCGACAGGCCCCGGCGCGGGGATAGCCGCACCTCGTAGGGCGTCACGGGGGCGTCGCCGCGGGCGGGCAGGTGTCCAAAAGATGGACAACAACTAGACAATATGGACAAATATCCCGCATCCGGTTGGGTGACCGCCACGCCCTGGCTAACCTGCCGGTATGGCCCTCGGAACCGCAAGCACGAGGACTGATCGCGCCCGCACGGTGCGCGACATCCTCGCCACCGGCAAGACGACGTACTCGTTCGAGTTCTCCGCGCCGAAGACGCCCAAGGGCGAGAAGAACCTGTGGAGCGCGCTGAGGCGGGTCGAGGCCGTGGCACCGGACTTCGTCTCCGTGACCTACGGAGCAGGCGGCTCCACGCGTGCGGGCACGGTCCGGGAGACCGAGCAGATCGTCGCCGACACCACGCTGACCCCCGTGGCGCACCTCACCGCCGTCGACCACTCCGTCGCCGAGCTGCGCAACATCATCGGCCAGTACGCCGACGCGGGGATCCGCAACATGCTCGCCGTGCGCGGCGACCCGCCCGGCGACCCGAACGCCGACTGGATCGCGCACCCCGAGGGCCTGACGTACGCCGCCGAACTGGTGCGGCTCATCAAGGAGTCGGGCGACTTCTGCGTCGGCGTCGCGGCCTTCCCCGAGATGCACCCGCGTTCCGCCGCCTGGGACACGGACGTGGCGCACTTCGTCGACAAGTGCCGGGCCGGCGCCGACTACGCGATCACGCAGATGTTCTTCCAGCCCGACTCCTACTTCCGCCTGCGGGACCGGGTCGCCGCGGCCGGCTGCGACACCCCGGTCATCCCCGAGGTCATGCCGGTGACCAGTGTGAAGATGCTGGAGAGGTTGCCGAAGCTCAGCAACGCCTCGTTCCCCGCGGAGCTGAAAGAGCGGATCCTCGCGGTCAAGGACGATCCGGCGGCGGTACGCTCGATCGGGATCGAGTTCGCCACGGAGTTCTGCGCGCGACTGCTGGCCGAGGGTGTGCCCGGACTGCACTTCATCACGCTCAACAACTCCACGGCGACGCTGGAAATCTACGAGAACCTGGGCCTGCACCACCCACCGCGGGCCTAGACCGGCCGCACGTATTTGCGACACACTGCGTAACGGCCACTGGGAGAGGGGCGTACATGGGCTGGACGGTCCTCTACATCGCGTTCGGCGGCGTCGCGCTGTGGCTGCTCGGCGAGGTGCTGTTGCAGTACAAGGCGCGGCTGCGCTGGCGGTTGCTCGCCTTCGGCGGCTTCGTCGGCGTCGTGGCCGGCGTGCTGATGTCGAACATGCTGGTCATCGGTGTCGGCGCCGCCGCCTTCGCGGTCGGCCAGACCTACGTCACCCTGTCGTTCCGCCGCGGCTTCGAGGCGGGCTGGGCGGTCAACGCCCCGGCGAGCCTGGTCGGCAAGCGCGGGCGTCCCGAACGGGGCCGCCAGGAACCGACGCTGGAGGTCTCCGGGCTCGAACGCGCCGAGGGCGGCCAGGAGCACGACGACTACGACGAGCGCGCCCAGGGCCACGCCCCGGGTCAGGACGGCCCGGCGTACGCGGCCGACGACTACGACCGCGACGACGTCTTCACCCCGGCCCGTCCCGCCGGCGACCCCACGGCCGCGGAGACCACCGCCGTCTACGCACCGCAGCCCATGCCCGACGACACCGGTTCCTACGGCGTCTACGCCGACTCCGGCTACGGCACCGGCCAGCAGCAGCAGGCGGCGGCAGCGGCACCGGACGCCGACCAGGCCTACGCCTACGACTACCCGGGCTACGGGCAGCAGCAGGGCTACGGCTACGACACCGGCGCGCAGCAGCAGTACGCCGCCTACTCCGACCCGTACATCGGCACCCACACCTACGGCGGCGGGGCGTACGACACCGGCGGTTACGACACCACCGGCGGGCAGCAGCAGTACGGCCAGCAGGGCTACGGGCAGGACCCGTACGCCCCCGGCGCCACCGGTTCCCCCGGCGGCTACGGCGGCGAGACCCCGGCGGGCGGGGTGTGGGTGCCGCAGCAGCGCAGCACCGACGACCCCTACGGCGGCGAACTCCCGGCCGAGCAGCCGTACCCCTACCAGGGCAACGACCAGACGCAGGGTCACAACCAGGGCCAGAACCAGGGCTACGACGAGCAGTACCGCTTCTGAGGACCGCGTCCGCCGCTCACTGGGAGCCGCGGAACTCCGGCCCCTCCACCACCAGTCCGGCGACCAGCGCGCCCGACATGCCCGCGTGCGGAAGCCCCCCGCCGGGGTGCGACCAGCCGCCGACCGTGAACAGGCCCTCCGTACGCGTGCTGTTCGCCGCGTGCAGCAGACGTCCGGCGGCCCCCGCCAGCGCGGGCGCCGGAATCGCCCCGTCCGGCACACCGGTGTCCGCCGCGACCTCGGCCGGGGTGCGCACCTCGTGCCACAGGAGCCGGTCGCGCAGGCCGGGCACCGCCCGCTCGGCGACGTCGATCAGCCGCTCGGCCCGCTGGGCGGTCTCCTCGCTCGTGGCCCGGTCCGGCCCGCCGCCCAGCGCGGGCACCGTCGCGGAGAGCGTGACCGCCTCATGGTCCGCGTCCGGGACCAGCGCGGGGTCGTCGGGCCGCAGGACGGTGACGGTCGGCCGCGCGGCCATCCCGGGAGCGGCGCCGAACAGGCGGTCCAACTCGGTCTCGCGGTCCGCCGCGTGCACCACCGTCCGGTGCGCCGTGCCCTCGGGACGCCCGCCCCGCAGCGCCAGCAGCACCGTCAGCCGGCTCGCCCCGCCGCGCTGCGCGGGCACCTCGCCCTCGCCCCGCACCGGCGATCCACCGCGGAGGCGGTCCAGGACGTCCGGCGCCACCCCGGAGACGACGAACTCGGCCTCCTCGACGGCCCCTTCGGCCGGCTCCACGCCCACCACCCGGCCGTCCTTCTCGACGATCCCGGTGACCTCGGCCCCGAAGCGGAACTCGACGCGACGGGCCAGGCACCGCTCGTACACCGCCCGCGCCAGTTCCCGCAGACCGCCGCCGCGCACGTACCACACGCCGAACGCGTACTCCATGTACGGCAGCACGGCGGCGTTCGCCGGAGCGGTGCGGGGATCCAGGCCGTACGCGAGGGCGTGGCTCTCCAGCAGGGCGGCGAGCCGGGGGTCGCGCAGCTCCCGGGCGCCGACCTCGGCGAGCGTGCCGGCCCGGCGGGTGCGCAGCAGCCGCTTGTGCGGAACCGCCGGATAGGGCTCGCGCTCGGCCAGCACCCGCCAGTTCGGCCAGAGGGGCTCCTCCAGGAGGGGGCGGCGGGTCCGGTCCCAGGTCTCCCGGGCCCGCACCAGGAAGTCGCCCCAGCGCTGCCCGGCGCCCGCACCGAGCGCGGCGTCCAGGGCGGCGACGACGCCCGCGCGCGAGGCGTTCGGCAGCGAGACCTCCGTGCCGTCCGCGAACACGTGCCGGGACGACGGGTCGACCTGGACCAGCTCGACGCGGGACTCCAGCGGCTCCTTGCCGGTCTTCACGAACAGGTCGCGCCAGACCGCGGGCAGCGGGAGCAGACCGGGGCCGGTGTCGAAGGAGAACCCGTCCCGCTCGAAGCGGCCCAGGGCTCCGCCGTAGGTCCGCGTCCGCTCGTACACCACCACCCGGTGGCCCGCAACGGCCAGCCGGGCGGCCGCCGCCATCGCGCCCGTCCCGGCGCCGATCACCGCAATCCGTGCCATGCCAGGGACTTTATCCGCCACCGCCGGCACTCCCGTGCGAGGGCTGAGCACCACGACGGACGTCCGGGTGACCGGTCGGCGGGAGCGGTCCGTGGGGCGGGGTGCGCAGGGCTGAGTAGGTGTACCTAGTGCGGCAGATGAGTACGCGCGCGGATGGGCCGCGACCTGCGGGAACGAGAGAGTGGAGGCACGGAGAGGGGCACGGCTCCGGAACCGGCGGCACGGGGCGCCGGAACGGAGCCGGGCCCGCGATCCGCTCCTTCCGCCGGCCACGGTCGGCGGGAGCGAGAGACGGGGGAGCCCGGAGGGACGACCAGTGACGGGAGTTCCGACGGGGGGGACGTACGGGGGAGCAGGAGAAGGCGCCGGTCCGACGGCGGCCCGCGGGGGACGCGGCCACCACGGACCGGCGTTCTTCGTGTCTCAGGGGCGGCCGCTCACGCGCCCCTGGAGCAGCCGCGACAGGGCGGAGTGCACGTCGTCCAGGGAGCGCTCCGGCTGGAACGCCTTCCAGTCCAGCGCGGCCACCAGGACCATGCCGACGAGCGCGGCGGCGGTCAGCGGCACGTCGATCTCCTCACTGAACTCACCGCTCGCCACGCCCTCGCGCAGCACGCCCTCCACCACCGCCACGGCCTCCTGCCGGACCACCAGCAGCGTGGACTGCCAGGCCCGGTTGGTGCGCCACAGCTCGGCCACGTACAGCTGGGTGAAGGCCGGGTAGCGGTCGATGAAGACGAGCCCCGCGCGGATCATCGCGTCCAGGGCGTCGACCCGGCCGAGCCCCTCCCGCGCCGTGCGTTCCGCGGCCTGGCGCAGCGAGGCGGTCAGGAGGCCGACACCGTGCCGCAGCAGCTCCTCGAAGAGGACGGACTTGCTGGCGAAGTTGTAGTAGACCGTGCCCTTCGCGACCCCGGCCCGCTCGGCGATCTCGTCCACGGTGGTGGCGGAGAAGCCCTGCTCGGCGATGAGGGTGACCGCCGCCTCGTACAGCTTCTGCCGGGTGGCCTCGCGACGACCGCCGCTCTGTGAGGCGGTGCTGCTGCTTTCCATGGTCCCGATTCTCACAGCACGCCGTGCGGCGAGGTCACCGCAGGCCCACCGGGGAGTGAACCGAACGGCCGATCGAACCAAAAGTCCAGGTCAGAACGGATTGTCAGTGGCATACCTCACGATGGGCACATACGGCACCTCCTGCCCGGACGTGCCGTCACGGAGACGACAGGAGGATCGTCATGGCCCACTCGTCCGCAGCCGCCGCCCGGCGGCGCCGCGCCGCCGGCCCTGCACCCTCACTGACCGGACCGGCGAGCGACGTGCACCCCGTGCTCCGCCGGACAACAGCCCCGCCCGCCGCCCTCGACCTGCTCGCCCAGGCCCGGTCCGGACTGGAGGAGGCCGCCGTCCTCGAAACGCCGAACGAGCGGTACGCCACGGCCCATCTCGCCGCTCTGCGCACCGCCGCCGCGGTGCTGGCCGCGCGCGGCCGCCCGGAGACCGGCCCACGGGCCAGGGCCCGCATCCGCAGCGCCTGGGAGGTGCTGCCGGAGATCGCACCCGAGCTGGCCGACTGGAGCGCGCTGTTCGCCTCCGGCGCACGCCGCCGGGCCCGGGCCGAGGCGGGCATCCGGGGCGCCGCGAGCACCCGGGACGCCGACGACCTGATACGCGACGTGGCGATGTTCCTGCGCCTGGTGGAGCGGATGCTGGTCCTCCAGCCGGTGCTGCCCCAGCCGCGCCCCGACACGGACCCGCCGCGCCCGGAGCACCCCGACCGCCCCGACGCGGGTCACCCGGGCCGGGACCTGCCGGACGCGGGATGAGCGGGGCGACGAGCGGGTGACCGGCGGGCGCGGCGGAAGCAATAGGGTGGGAGAAGCCTGAAGCCACCCCTGCCCCGCACCGGGCGGGGTGGCAGCCCGTTCGCTCCGCCCGTGTCCGGGGCGGTGCCGCGCCGAGGAGTCAACTGCCGTGTCGGACCCGATGCGCCCGCCCGCCTCCCATCCCCGACCGCAGACGGCGTCGCCGCGCTCCGATCCCTCCCGTTCCCGGGCGGCCCTTCGTACCGCCGTGGTCTGGGACGTCCTCCAGGACGCCCTGGACCGCCGGGTCAAGGCCACGGGCCGGCCGGCGCTGGACGTCCTCGACACCGGCGGCGGCAGCGGCAACTTCGCGGTGCCCGTGGCCGGCCTCGGCCACCGCGTCACCGTCGTCGACCCGAGCCCCAACGCCCTGTTCGCCCTCGAGCGCCGCGCCGCCGAGGCCGGCGTCGCCGACCGGGTGCGAGGCGTCCAGGGCGACGCCGGCGGCCTCTTCGAGGTGGTCGAGCGCGGCGGCTACGACGCGGTGCTGTGCCACGGCGTCCTGGAGTACGTCGACGACCCCGCGGAGGGCGTCGGCAACGCGGTGGCGGCCCTGCGCGCCGACGGCGTCCTCAGCCTGCTCGCCGCGGGCCTGGGCGGCGCCGTGCTCGCGCGCGCCCTCGCCGGCCACTTCACGGAGGCCCGGCAGGCGCTGGGCGACCCGGACGGCCGCTGGGGCACGGCCGACCCCGTGCCGCGCCGGTTCACCGCCGAACAGCTCACCGGGCTGGTCGAGGCCGCCGGGCTCCGGATCGGCGCCGTGCACGGCGTACGGGTCTTCGCCGACCTGGTCCCCGGCGTGCTGGTGGACACCGAGCCGGGCGCCATGGAAGCGCTGCTGAAGCTGGAGGCGGCGGCGGCCGAACTCGCCGCGTTCCACTCCGTCGCCACCCAGCTCCATGTGCTCGGTGAGACGCGAGGTGCCCACGAGGCCTGAGCGCCCGGTGGGGTAAGGCCCTGATCAGGGACGCGACTGCAGATGGAGTACGCCACAGGCCCCCCGAACGGGGGGCAGTCGCCGTATGATCGAGGGAGACGGCCCGGCATGACGGGTCGGCCGCTGGGGAATGGGAACCTCAGCGAGCCGGCACGGCCATGACGGAGTCCGGTTGGTCAATTGGCGCAGAGGGGCGGGTTTCACGGGGGCGATTCCCTGCCTATCCTGAAGGGACCCCCCGGGTCGCCCCGGCGACTGCACGATGAGGAGGACTCCGTGCCGCTCTCGGAGCACGAGCAGCGCATGCTCGAGCAGATGGAGCGAGCGCTGTACGCCGAAGATCCCAAGTTCGCGACAGCGCTCGAGGGAAGCGGGCTGCGTACGTACACCCGGCGACGGGTCTACCAGGCGGTCGCGGGCTTCCTCGTAGGTATTGCGCTCCTCATGGCCGGAATGGTCGCCCAGCAGGTCTGGCTCAGTGTGGTGGGCTTCCTGGTCATGCTGGGTTGCGCGGTTCTCGCCGTGACCGGCTGGCGCAAGGCCCCCAAACCGGGCGAGCAGCAGGCGGCCGGTGCCGGACCGCAGGCCGCGCGCCGCCAGGGACGACAGAAACGCTCCATGATGGACCGTATCGACGAGCGCTGGCAGCGTCGCAGAGACGAGCAGCAGGGCGGCCAGTAGCGCCCGAGCCACCGCTCACAAGGACATCCGCGTGAAGGGGTGACCACCATCCGGGTGGTCACCCCTTCACGCACGCCGGTGGGCGCAGCCCGCGGGACCGGTCATGTGGTCACCACGCCCGCCCTGGGAGGGGCCGTGAGCGCCCCGGCGGGCGTGGCGGGATACCTCGAGGCGGCCGAGGGTGTGGCGGGCGCCGCCCCGCAGGATCGGCGCCCGCTCGGCTCAGCCCTGCTGGTCCGACGTTCTGCGCCACGCCGGGCGGGCCGCCGAGGCCCGCCGTTTCACGGCCGTCCACCGGGCCGACGCCGCCCAGGCCACCCGTACGGCCGAACGCGGCACGAGCAGTGCGCGCGACCTCGTGCCCCGGCCGGCCGTGGCGCGCAGACCGGCGGTGGCCAGCCGGACGTCCTCCGTCAGCCCGGCCGTCGGACGCGGGCGCGGCGCGTAGAGGACCTGCTCCACGGCGTCCGCCACCCGGTGCACCGCCGCCGCGGCCGCCGGATCGAGCCGGCCCAGCCGGACGACGCGGGCCGCCGCCTTGCGCGTCGTCTGCGACTCCTCCGGCAGGATCCCGAGGTCCCACGCCGTGTCGGTCAGCTCCTGCCAGACCGCGAGCGTGTGCGGGCCGGCGTCCGCCTCACCGCGGCCGTGCGCCCCGAGCCGGACCGACCTGACGCGCAGCCGCCACAGCATCGGCGCCAGCGGGACCAGCAGCACGACGAGACCGGCCACCGCCCAGGCCAGCAGCGCGTACCACTTCGGTCCGTCGCCGCCCGTGACGGGCACGGCCACCGCGGACTCGCTGGCGCAGGCGTCCAGCTTCTTGTCCTGCGGGGAGCAGGTGTCGCTCTCCGAGGGCGCCGCCGACGGCTCCGTCCCGGTGTTCCGCGAGGGCAGGGCCGGGTCCGGCACCGAGCTGCCCGGCCGGTCCGTGATGGTGTACGCCGGGGTCGAGCCACGCGTCGGTGTCGGCTCGAAGCGGGTCCAGCCCACGCCCTCGAAGTACACCTCGGGCCACGCGTGCGCGTCCCGCAGTCCCACCGAGACCGAGCCGTCCGCCTGCGGGGAGCCGGGCGCGAAGCCCACCGCGACCCTGGCCGGGATGCCCAGGGAGCGGGCCATCGCCGCCATGGCGAAGGAGAAGTGGACGCAGAAGCCCTCCTTCTGCTTCAGGAACCGGGCGATCGCCTCCGAGCCGCTGCCGATGTCGACCTGCGTGTCGTACTCGAAGCCGCCGTTGATCGCGAAGTACTCCTGGAGCTTGACGGCCTGCTCGTACGGGTTCGAGGCCCCGGCGGTCACCTCGCGGGCGGTCCGGGAAACCACCTCGGGCAGGCTGTCCGGCAGCTCCGTGTACTCGCGCCTGAACGCCGCCGACGCCTGGGGCGCCGAGGCGAGCTGCTCCGCGGTCGGCTGGAGGCTCAGGCTCCGCACCTCGTACGTCAGCCCGCGGGTGTTCTGGCCGTGGTCGCCGACCAGGGTCATGCCGACGGGCTCGTAGCGCCAGTTGCCAGCGACGCGTACGCCGCTGGGCGGGTAGGGCATCGGCAGCCAGTCCTGGGCGAACCCGTCCGCGGCCGAGATCAGGGTCCGGATCTCCGTGCGCTTGATCTGGGGGCCGAGGCCGACGGGGGTGGGGAACGTGCCGTCCGGCACGGCGGTGATGTGCCGCTTGGACGGCTTCCAGGTGGTGCCGTCGAAGTCGTCCAGGGAGACGATGCGCAGGTACAGGTCGGACAGGCTCTCGGAGTCGGTCTGGAGGCTCAGGACCTCGCGGTCCTCGTTCACATTGAGGTTGTCCCGCAGGGAGACCAGCGGGTTCACGGCGGAGATCGTGCCGCCGCCCCCGGTCCCGGAACCCACGCCGCCGCGGGCGCCGTCCAGCAGCCCGCCGTCCATCGCGGGCAGGGCGAGCGGCACCACCAGGGCGATGCCCAGCGCGAAGGCGCCGATGCGGCGTCCGGTGCGGACAGGGGCGAGCGCGCGCCCCTGGTCCGCGCCCGGAGAACGCGGGGAGCCGCCGAAGACCCGGCCCCACTGGGAGAGCCGGTCCCGCCCCTCGGCCAGCAGCAGCATCAGATAGCCGGCCGCCGCGACCAGGAACCACAGCCAGTCGGCGCCGCCCTCGGACAGCCCCGCGGCCACCGAGTAGAGCGCGAGCAGCGGCAGGCCGGCCGGGGCGGCGCTGCGGAAGGACACCGCGAGGGTGTCCACCAGCAGCCCGATCACCAGGACACCGCCGACCAGCATCAGCCGGATGCCGTCGGACTCCAACGGCGCCGGGATCGCGTACCGGGCGATGTCGTCGCCGCCCTGCTGAAACAGGTCGGAGAAGTGCTGGAAGGCCTGCGGCCCGGGGATCAGCCCGGCGATCGCCTGCTCCCGGGCGAAGACCAGGGTGAGCAGCATCAGCGTGACCACGGCCTGGGCCGCGACGGTCAGCGGCCGCGCCAGCGGCACCCGCCGCGCCACCGCGCCCACCCCGGACTGCACCGCCAGCAGGACCGCCGCCTGAAGAATCCACGTGGCCGGGTCGACCAACGGCAACAGCGCGCACGCCGTCATCAAGGTGGCCGCCCAAGCACACAACGCCAACCGCGCCCGCCCGCTCATGGCGCCGCCTTTCCGCCGGCCGGGGCCGAGACGGTGGTGCGTTCGTGGTCGGCCATCCGCCACACCTCCTCCACCGTGGCGCCCCGGGGGACGGTCACGGCGGTCCAGCCCGACTCCCGGAGCATGCGCAGCCGCCCCGCGCTTCCCTCCAACGGACCGGGCACGTCGGCCGGTTCCCGGGACCAGGTCTCGCTGTCCAGGACGAAGGCCAGGGCGCCGCCGCTGCGCTGCCGCATCTTCGCCGCCACCGCGGCCTGTTCCTCGTCCAGGTCGCCGAAGAACGCCACCAGCAGCCCCTCGTTCCCGCCGCGCAGCGTGTCGTACGCCGAGGACAGGCCCGTGCCGTCGGAGTGGTCGATCACCGCGAGGGTGTCCAGCATCAGACCGGCCGCGTCGGCTGTGCCCTGGCTCGCCCCGGCGAAGCCGTCGGCGCCCTCGCCCGGCACCGAGTCGCCGGTGTCGGTGAGCAGCCGGACCGAGAAGCCCCGCTCCAGCATGTGCACCAGCACGGACGCCGCGCCCGACACCGCCCACTCGAAGGCCGAGTCGGGGCCCGTGCCGTCGAAGGCCACCACCCGGGTGTCCAGGAGCACCGTGCAGCGGGCCCGCTGCGGCTGCTCCTCGCGGCGCACCATCAGCTCGCCGTAGCGGGCGGTGGAACGCCAGTGCACGCGGCGCAGGTCGTCGCCGTACCGGTACCCGCGCGGGATCACGTCGTCGTCGCCGGCCAGGGCGAGCGAACGCTGCCGGCCCTCGCCGTATCCCTTCGCCTCCCCGCTCAGCCGCACCGGCGGCAGCGCCTCCACGCGCGGGATCACGGTCAGCGTGTCGTGCGCCGAGAAGGAGCGGGTCAGCTCGCACAGGCCGAACGGGTCGGTCAGGCGCAGTTGCAGCGGACCCAGCGGGTAGCGGCCGCGCAGGTCGGAACGGACCCGGTAGGACACCTCGCGGCGACCGCCCGGCTCGACCCGGTCGAGGACGAAGCGGGGCCGCGGGCCGAGCACGTAGGGCACCCGGTCCTGGAGCATCAGCAGACCGGTGGGCAGCCGGGAGACGTTGTCGACGCGCAGATGGACCCGGGCCTCGCTGCCCGCGGGCACCCGGCCGGGGGAGAGCCGGCGACTGCCCGCGACCCGGTAGCGCGTCCGGTAGAGCACGGCCGCGCAGACCATCGGCAGCACACCCAGGAGCAGCCCGACGCGCAGCAGATCGCTCTGCCCGAGGACATAGGCGCAGACGGCGGCCGCGATGCCCGCGGCCAGGAAGGAGCGCCCGCGGGTGGTCAGCCCGGCCAGAGCGGTCCGGATGCCGCCGCCCTCGCCCCGGTCCTCCCCGGCCCCGGCCGTCCCCCCGGCTTCCATCACAGCCTCCGCGGCGGCTGCTGACCGTACGCCGACGTGCCGCGGCCCGTACCGACGCCCTGCCGGGGCTCCGCCGGTACCGGGGTGCGCTGAAGGATCTCCTGGACCACCTGCTCGGCGGTGCGGCGGTTGAGCTGGGCCTGCGCGGTCGGCAGCAGCCGGTGGGCCAGGACGGCGACCGCGAGGGCCTGCACGTCGTCCGGCAGCGCGTAGTCCCGGCCGCTGAGGGCGGCGGAGGCCTTCGCCGCGCGCAGCAGATGCAGCGTGGCACGCGGCGAGGCGCCGAGTCTGAGGTCCGGGTGGGTGCGGGTCGCGGCGACCAGATCCACCGCGTACCGCCGGATCGGCTCCGCGACGTGGACGCCGCGGACCGCCTCGATCAGCTTCAGGATGTCGTGCGCGTGCGCCACCGGCTGAAGATCGTCCAGCGGGCTGGCCCCGCCGTGCACGTCCAGCATCTGCAACTCGGCGTCCGCGCTCGGATAGCCGATGGAGACCCGGGCCATGAAACGGTCCCGCTGGGCCTCCGGCAGCGGGTAGGTGCCCTCCATCTCGACCGGGTTCTGCGTCGCCACCACCATGAAGGGGCTGGGCAGCTCGTAGGTCTGGCCGTCGATGGTGACCTGGCGCTCCTCCATCGACTCGAGCAGCGCCGACTGCGTCTTCGGCGACGCGCGGTTGATCTCGTCGCCGATCACCACCTGCGCGAAGATCGCACCCGGCTTGAACTCGAAGTCCCGGCGCTGCTGGTCCCAGATGGACACGCCCGTGATGTCCGAGGGCAGCAGGTCCGGCGTGAACTGGATCCGGCGCACCGAACAGTCGATGGACCGCGCCAGCGCCTTGGCCAGCATCGTCTTGCCGACGCCCGGGACGTCCTCGATCAGCAGGTGTCCCTCGGCCAGCAGCACGGTCAGCGAGAGCCGTACGACCTCGGGCTTGCCCTCGATCACGTCCTCCACCGAACCGCGGACCCGCTCGACCACAGCGGTCAGATCTTCCCCCACGCTCCCGTACGTTCGCGCGGCGGCGCCCCCATGGCTCGCCTGATCGTCATAGGTCGTCACCCGGCCCTCCTCGGCCCTTCCCCGCACTCCCTGAGGAATGGGGGTACCCCAACTTGCCGGGCCGGCCCCACTGAGCGGACCGGCCCACCCCGAATCACGGACGCCGCCCGGAAAAAGTTCCGTGCGACACCACTTCCCGCATTCTTGCCGCCGTTACCGATTCGTGTCACTGCCTGTGGACAACTGGCCCCGACATGTCGGCCCTTACGGCACTCACGGCCCGTACGGCCCCGGTGGCGGCGTCGGCCCGGCGGGATCGGGGGCGTGCCGCCGGGTCAGGCGGGGTCGACCTCGCGCAGCAGACCCGTCTTCACGTCGAAGACGAAACCGCGCACGTCCTCGGTGTGCAGCAGGAACGGCGAGGTGCGCACCCGCTCGATCGACTGCCGCACGTCCTGGTCGGCGTCCCGGAAGGCCTCCACCGCCCACGCGGGCCGCTGGCCGACCTCGAGTTCCAAGTCGTGCCGGAAGTCCTCGGTGATGGACTCCATGCCGCAGTTCGTGTGGTGGATGAGAGCCACGCTGCGGGTGCCGAGCGCCCGCTGGCTGATCGTCAGGGAACGGATCACGTCGTCGGTGACCACACCGCCCGCGTTGCGGATCGTGTGGCAGTCGCCGAGCTTCAGGCCGAGCGCGGCGTGCAGGTCGAGACGGGCGTCCATACAGGCCACGACCGCGACGCGCTGGACGGGGCGGGCGTCCATGCCGGGGTCGCTGAACGCCGAGGCGTAGTGCCCGTTCGCTTCGACGAGCCGGTCGGTGACGGTGTGGTCGGCCACGGTGGCGGATTCGGAGCCTGCGGGTACCGATGCAGAAGTCGTCATATCCATGACGTTACTGGCCGCCCGGCCCGGCGGCCCGCTGTGAAGCGGGACAAAGAACGTCATCGAGGTCTGTTGTGAGCCAACCCACAGGGTGGTGCAAAGGGGGCCATAAGAGTGAAAAGCCGTGCGATGCCGGTTTGCGGGCGCCGGCGGCCGCGACGCGCAGGCCGGTTGATTGACCGGGCGACACGGTGGACTAAAGTGACGCGAAGCGGGAGGCGAGGATCTCCCTGCTGGACTGAATTCCCCGGAGACCTGGACGACGTCCCGCCAGATCTCCCCACGTGCGCGGCGCGTACGTACGGCTCGGCCTCCTCCCGCTCCCGGCCGGCCGACGCTTTTGGCGCCGGCAGGCCTCCCCTTCGGATGCGAGCGGGAGGGGACCCGGCGGTGCGTGACGTCGCGCCGGAGCTGAGAGGCCGCCCCACTTGAGCCAGAGTCGACACGTCCCGGTGATGCTCCAGCGGTGTCTGGACCTGCTGGCGCCCGCCCTTCAGGAGCCGGGAGCCGTGGTCGTCGACTGCACGCTGGGACTCGGCGGGCACAGCGAGGCGCTTCTCGAACGCTTCCCCGAGGCCCGGCTCGTCGCGCTCGACCGCGACAAGGAGGCCCTGCGCCTGTCCGGCGAGCGGCTCGCCCCCCACGGTGAGCGCGCCACCCTCGTGCACGCCGTCTACGGCGAGCTGCCGGACGTACTCGACCGGCTCGGTGTCCCCCGCGTCCAGGGCGTGCTCTTCGACCTCGGCGTCTCCTCCATGCAGCTCGACGAGGCCGACCGCGGCTTCGCCTACGCCCAGGACGCCCCGCTCGACATGCGGATGGACCAGAGCACCGGCATGAGCGCCGCCGAGGTCCTCAACACCTACCCGCCCGGCGAACTCGTCCGCATCCTGCGGGCGTACGGCGAGGAGAAGCAGGCCAAGCGGATCGTGTCCGCCGTCGTGCGCGAACGCGAGAAGGAGCCGTTCACCAACAGCGCCCGCCTCGTCGAGCTCATCCGCGCGGCGCTGCCGCAGGCCGCCAAGCGCACCGGCGGCAACCCGGCCAAGCGCACCTTCCAGGCCCTGCGCATTGAGGTCAACGGCGAGCTGTCCGTGCTCGAGCGGGCGATCCCGGCGGCCGTCGAGGCCCTCGCGGTCGGCGGGCGGATCGCCGTGCTGTCCTACCAGTCGCTGGAGGACCGGCTGGTCAAGCAGGTGTTCGCGGCCGGCGCCGCCAACACCGCGCCGCCCGGTCTGCCCGTCGTACCCGAGCGCTACGCGCCGCGCCTCAAGCTGCTGACGCGCGGTGCCGAACTTCCCACAGAGGAGGAGATCGCCGAGAACCGGCGGGCGGCACCGGCACGGCTGCGTGGCGCCGAGCGCATCAGGGAGTCCCTCGGGTGAAGGGAGTCCCTGGGGTGGACCGAGCGAGGCAGGCCAGGCACGGGGGCGGACGACACCCCCTGGGGGAGGGCGAGTGAGCAGGAAACCCGAGCTGAAGGGCAGGGCGGCCCGCCTCGCCCGGCTGCTCCCGGCGGGCAGCGCCCGCGGCCAGGCGGCCCGGGCCCCGTTCGTCCTCCTGGTCGTCCTCCTCCTTGGCGGCGGCCTCATCGGGCTCCTGGTGCTCAACTCCGCCCTGAGCGAGGGCTCCTTCCAGCTGGACGACCTCAAGCAGCGGACCAAGGAACTCACCGACGAGGAGCAGGCGCTCCAGCGGGACATCGACGCCTACTCCGCCCCCCGGGCCCTCCAGCGCCGCGCCCGTGAACTGGGCATGGTGCCCGGCGGCGACCCCGCCTTCCTCGACCCCGACGGGAGGGTCAAGGGCTCGCCCAGCCCCGCGCCCGCCGCGGCCACCCCGCTCGTGCTCGCCCCCGAGGCGCTGACCCCGACGTCCGGCAGCCCGTCCGCGCCCACTCCGTCCCCCTACGCCGAACCGTCCGCCCAGGCCCCCACGTCCGCCACCGCGGCCCCTCCCGGCACGGCCGCCACCCCCACCACGGCGGCGACGCCCACCCCGACCCCGACTCCCGGCAGGTGACGGAAGTGTCCGACAGGGAACCGCCGCGGCGCCGTGTGCCCGGACCCGCCAGGCCCGTCCGCCCCGCCGGCGGGCGCCGCCCCGGACCCGGCGCCCGGCCGGCCCGCAGGCCCGGCCCGCCCCGCCCCGCGCCCCGCGCCTTCCGGCTGGGCAGCCCGCGCCCCCGCCTGCGCATGATCGGCCTCGCGCTGACCCTGGTGCTGGTCGCCTTCGTCGTACGGCTCCTCCAGGTGCAGGCCGTCGACGCCGGTACGTACTCCGCGAAGGCCGAGCAGAACCGCTACGTCGTGCACACCCTGCCCGCCGAGCGCGGCGGGATCACCGACCGCAACGGGGTCGCCCTCGCGACCACCGTGGACTCCTACGACATCACCGCCGACCCCACGATGTTCACCCGCGAACAGCTCGAGGTCGACGACGGACCCGAGCAGGCGGCGGCGCTCCTCGCGCCCATCCTGGGCCAGGACCAGGCCCACCTGGCCGACGTGCTCCGCCCGAAGAACAAGAAGCTGCGCTACGTCCGCCTCGCGCGCCGGCAGACCCCCCAGGTCTGGAACCAGATCAAGGACCTGAAGACCGCGCTCACCACCAAGTCGGAGACCGACAAGTCCGCGGTCAACGTGCTCGCGGGTGTCTTCGCCGACCCCAGCAGCAAGCGTGTGTACCCGGGCGGCGACCTCGCGGCCGGCGTCCTCGGCTGGGTCGGCGCCGACGGCAAGGGCGGCGGCGGCCTGGAGCGGAAGCTGGACAAGACGCTGGCCGGCGAGGACGGCAAGATCCGCTACGCACAGTCCGGCGGACGCCAGGTGCCGACCGCCGGCTCCACCGAGACGCCCGCCGTGCCCGGCAGCGACGTGGAGCTGACCATCGACCGCGACATCCAGTGGGCCGCGCAGCACGCCATCAGCGAGCAGGTGGAGAAGTCCAAGGCCGACGGCGGCTACGTCATCGTCCAGGACACGCAGACCGGCGAGATCCTCGCCATGGCCAACGCCCCGGGCTTCGATCCGGGCGACCTCGCCCACGCCGACCCCGACGCGCTCGGCAACGCCGCGCTCCAGGACGCCTTCGAACCGGGCTCCACCGCCAAGGTGCTGTCGATGGCGGCCGTACTGGAGGAGAACGCCGCCACCCCCGGCA
Source organism: Streptomyces coelicoflavus (assembly GCF_003112555.1). Classification (GTDB taxonomy): domain Bacteria; phylum Actinomycetota; class Actinomycetes; order Streptomycetales; family Streptomycetaceae; genus Streptomyces; species Streptomyces coelicoflavus. The sequence goes on from NZ_BEWB01000002.1 coordinate 1,052,134, forward strand.
CCCACATCACCGTCCCCAACCGGCTCAAGCGCGGCGACCGGCTCTTCAAGGACGACATCGACCACCCGACCTGGTACCTGACGCTCAACGGCGTGCTCGCCAAGTCCAGCAACATCGGCACCATCATGGCCACCGGCGAACTGGGCAAGACCCAGGCCGAGGCCAACAAGGTGCTCTACTCCTACCTGCGCAAGTTCGGCCTCGGCGGCTACAGCGGGCTCGGCTTCCCCGGCGAGACCAAGGGCATCCTCGCGCCGCCCGACCAGTGGTCGACCTCGCAGCAGTACACGATTCCTTTCGGCCAGGGCGTCTCCGTGAACGCGCTCCAGGCGGCCTCCATCTACTCGACCGTCGCCAACGGCGGCGTCCGGATCGAACCCACGCTCGTGCGCGGCACCAGGGGCGCCGACGGACGCTTCACCCCGGCCCCCGAGCCCAAGAAGACCCGCGTGACCAGCGAGAAGACCGCGAAGACCCTCGCGCGGATGCTGGAGTCCGTCGTCGACGACGAGGAGGGCACCGGCACCAAGGCCCGCATCCCCGGCTACCGGGTGGCGGGCAAGACGGGCACGGCCAACCGGGTGGATCCGGCCACCGGCAAGTACCACGGCTACACCTCGTCCTTCGCCGGGTTCGCGCCCGCCGACAAGCCCCGCGTCACCGTCTACTGCGCCATCCAGAACGCCACCGAGGGCAGCTACTTCGGCGGCCAGATCTGCGGCCCCATCTACAAGCAGGTCATGGAGTTCGCCCTGAAGACCCTCCAGGTACCGCCGACCGGCGCCGATCCCGCGAACCTCCCGGTCACGTTCAAGCCCTGAGCCGCACCGCCCCCGCAGACACCGAGCCCGTACCGAGCCAGCGCCGTTTCAGTACCGAGCCACCAGGAACCACCCGTGACGACGATCACCCCCGACCCCGGGAACCAGAGCAGCCCCCGCACCTCGCCCACCCGTCTCGCACCACCGCCGTTGCCGGACCGCGCTGCGGGCGGAGCCCTCTTTGGCCCCCAGGCGGGTACTCCCGGTACGCTCACCGCCGTGCCACACCCTGATCAGTCCCAAACCACCCAGAAGGGCCACCCCGTGACATACCCGGGACCGCCCCGGCCGGTGCGGATCTCCGCCACACCCCTCGCGGAACTCGCCGATCAGCTGGGTGCCACCGCTCCGGACGGCTCCGCCGAGGTCACGGGGATCACCCACGACTCGCGCGCCGTGCGCCCCGGCGACCTGTACGCCGCCCTCCCCGGAGCCCGCGCCCACGGCGCCGACTTCGTCACCCAGGCCGCGGGCCTCGGCGCCGCCGCCGTGCTGACCGACCCGGCCGGCGCGGAGCGCGTCGCCGCCACCGGACTGCCGGCGCTCGTCGTCGACGACCCGCGCGCGCGGATGGGCGAACTGGCGGCCACGATCTACGGCCACCCCGGCCGCGACCTCCTCCAGATCGGCATCACCGGCACCTCCGGCAAGACCACCACGGCCTACCTCGTCGAGGGCGGTCTGCGCACCGCGAAGTCCACCGGGCTCATCGGCACGGTCGAGATGCGCATCGGCGACGAGCGCATCAAGTCCGAGCGGACCACGCCCGAGGCCACCGACCTCCAGGCGCTGTTCGCGGTGATGCGCGAGCGCGGCACCGACGCGGTCGCCATGGAGGTCTCCAGCCACGCCCTGGTCCTCGGCCGCGTCGACGCCTGCGTCTTCGACATCGCGGTCTTCACCAACCTCAGCCCGGAGCACATGGAGTTCCACTCCGGCATGGAGGACTACTTCCAGGCCAAGGCGCAGCTCTTCACCCCGAAGCGCAGCAAGCTCGGCGTGGTCAACGTCGACGACGAGTACGGGCGCCGCCTCGCCAACGAGGCCACCGTCCCCGTGGTCACCTACTCCGCCGAGGGCCACCCGGACGCCGACTGGCGCGCCGACGAGGTCGAGGTCGGCCCGCTGGACTCCACGTTCACCGTGCTCGGGCCCAAGGGCGAGCGGATCGCCGCCAAGTCCCCGCTGGCCGGACCGTTCAACGTGGCCAACACCCTCGCCGCGATCGTCTCCCTCGCCGCCGCCGGGCTCGACCCGCAGGCCGCCGCCGACGGCGTCGCCGCCGTGCCGGGCGTACCGGGCCGCCTGGAGCGCGTGGACGAGGGCCAGCCCTACTTCGCGGTGGTCGACTACGCCCACAAGACCGACGCCGTCGAATCCGTCCTGCGCGCCCTGCGCAAGGTCACCGAGGGCAGGCTGCACGCCGTGCTCGGCTGCGGCGGCGACCGGGACACCACCAAGCGGGAGCCGATGGGCGCCGCCGTGGCCCGGTTCGCCGACACCGCCGTACTGACCTCCGACAACCCCCGCTCCGAGGACCCCCTCGCGATCCTCGCCACCATGCTCCAGGGCGCGGCGTCCGTGCCCGCGCACGAGCGCGGCGAGGTGCAGGTCTTCGAGGACCGGGCCGCCGCGATCGCCGCCGCCGTCGCCCGGGCCGAGCCCGGCGACACCGTGCTGGTGGCCGGCAAGGGCCACGAGCAGGGCCAGGACATCGCCGGAGTCGTCCGTCCCTTCGACGACCGACAGGTGCTGCGCGAAGCCATCAAGAAGACCCAGGGATGAAATCCCGAACGATCCGAGGGACGAGTTCCCGAACGATCCAGCCGATCCTGATCCTGATCCAGGGGACGAACTTGTGATCACCCTCTCACTCGCCGAGATCGCAGAAGTCGTCGGCGGGCGGATGCACGACATACCGGACGCGTCCGCCGAGGTCACCGGGCCGGTCGTCCGGGACTCCCGGGAAGCGGGGCCCGGCAGTCTCTTCGTCGCCTTCGTCGGCGAACGGGTGGACGGCCACGACTTCGCCGCGCAGGTCGTCGAAGCGGGAGCCGCGGCCGTCCTCGGCTCCCGCCCCGTCGGCGTGCCCGCGATCGTCGTGGACGACGTCCAGGCCGCACTGGGCGCCCTCGCCCGGCACGTCGTACGCCGTCTCGGCACCACCCTCGTGGCCCTCACCGGGTCGGCCGGCAAGACCAGCACCAAGGACCTGATCGCCCAGGTCCTGCGCCGCAAGGCGCCCACGGTGTTCACGCCCGGCTCCATGAACAACGAGGTCGGGCTGCCGCTCACCGCGCTCACCGCCACCGACGAGACGAAGTTCCTCGTCCTGGAGATGGGCGCCCGCGGCATCGGCCACATCCGGTACCTGTGCGAGCTGACCCCGCCGAAGATCGGCCTCGTCCTCAACGTCGGCTCCGCGCACATCGGCGAGTTCGGCGGCCGGGAGCAGATCGCCCGGGCCAAGGGCGAACTGGTCGAGGCGCTGCCGCCGGCCGAGGAGGGCGGCACCGCGGTCCTCAACGCGGACGACCCGCTCGTACGGGCCATGGCCTCCCGAACGAAGGCGAAGGTGATCCTTTTCGGAGAGTCCGGCGAAGCGGACGTTCGAGCCGAGAACGTGCGACTCACGGACACCGGACAGCCTTCCTTCAGCCTTCACACACCCTCCGGTGCAAGCGATGTGACCATGCGCCTGTACGGTGAGCACCACGTGTCGAACGCGCTCGCCGCGGCCGCCGTCGCCCACGAGTTGGGCATGTCCGCAGACGAGATCGCCACCGCGCTCTCCGAGGCGGGCTCCCTCTCCCGCTGGCGGATGGAGGTCACCGAGCGCCCGGACGGCGTGACGGTCGTCAACGACGCCTACAACGCGAACCCCGAGTCCATGAAGGCCGCGCTGCGTGCGCTCGTCGCCATCGGCGGAGCCTCACGGGCAAGGGGGGGCCGTACGTGGGCGGTGCTCGGCAAGATGGCCGAGCTCGGGGACGAGGCGCTCGCCGAGCACGACGCGGTCGGACGGCTCGCCGTCCGGCTCAACGTCAGCAAGCTCGTCGCGGTCGGGGGCAGGGAAGCCCGATGGCTGCAACTGGGCGCATATAACGAGGGTTCGTGGGGTGAGGAGTCGGTGCACGTGTCCGACGCACAGGCGGCGGTCGACCTGTTGCGCAGCGAGTTGCGCCCAGGAGACGTCGTGCTCGTGAAGGCGTCCCGTTCGGTGGGTCTGGAGAGCGTCGCCTCGGCGCTGCTCGAGACCGGCGCCGAGGGTGAGGTTGCCGCCCGATGATGAAGCAGATCCTGTTCGCAGGAGTCATTGGCCTCTTCCTGACCCTGGTCGGCACCCCGCTGCTGATCAAGCTGCTCGCCCGCAAGGGCTACGGCCAGTACATCCGCGACGACGGACCGCGCGAGCACGCCAGCAAGCGCGGTACGCCGACCATGGGCGGCATCGCCTTCATCTTCGCCACGGTCGCCGCGTACTTCCTGGCCAAGGGCATCACCAGCTATCTGGACCCGGACATCGACGCGGGGCCGACCTTCTCCGGTCTGCTGGTGCTCGGCCTGATGGTGGGCATGGGCCTGGTCGGCTTCCTCGACGACTACATCAAGATCGTCAAGCGGCGCTCGCTGGGCCTGCGGGCCAAGGCGAAGATGGCCGGCCAGTTGCTCGTCGGCATCGCCTTCGCCGTGCTCTCGCTGCAGTTCGCGGACAACCGGGGCAACACCCCGGCCTCCGACAAGCTGTCGTTCATCACCGACTTCGGCTGGTCGATCGGCCCGGTGCTGTTCGTCATCTGGGCGCTGTTCATGATCCTCGCGATGTCGAACGGCGTGAACCTGACCGACGGCCTGGACGGCCTGGCCACCGGCGCCTCCGTCCTGGTCTTCGGCGCCTACACCTTCATCGGCGTCTGGCAGTTCCAGGAGTCCTGCGCCAACGCGCTGACCCTCACCAACCCGGGCGCCTGCTACGAGGTGAGAGACCCGCTGGACCTCGCGGTGGTCGCGTCCGCGCTGATGGGTTCCTGCCTCGGCTTCCTGTGGTGGAACACCTCGCCGGCCAAGATCTTCATGGGCGACACCGGTTCGCTCGCGCTCGGCGGTGTGCTCGCGGGTCTGGCGATCTGCTCGCGCACCGAACTGCTGATGGCCATCCTCGGCGGCCTGTTCGTCCTGATCACCATGTCGGTGGTCATCCAGGTCGGCTCCTTCCGCCTCACCGGCAAGCGGGTCTTCCGGATGGCGCCACTCCAGCACCACTTCGAACTCAAAGGCTGGTCCGAGGTCCTCGTCGTGGTCCGTTTCTGGATCATCCAGGGCATCTGTGTGATCGTCGGACTCGGCCTCTTCTACGCGGGATGGGCAGCGGACAAGTGACCTCCTCGGTGCCTTCGGAATTCACCGGCAAGCACGTCACCGTCGCCGGACTCGGCGTCTCCGGCGTCCCGGCCGCCAAGGTCCTGCTCGGCCTCGGCGCGCACGTGACCGTCGTCAACGACGGCGACGACGAGCGGGCCCGGACGCAGGCGGCGGAGCTCGAGTCGCTCGGTGCCACCGTGCGCCTCGGCGACGGGGACACGCTCCCCGAAGGCACCGAGCTGATCGTCACCGCCCCTGGCTGGAAGCCCACCAAGCCCCTGTTCACGGCGGCCGGGCAGGCCGGTGTCCCGGTCTGGGGCGACGTCGAACTGGCCTGGCGGCTGCGCGGCCTGGACGGCAGGAAGGCCGCGCCCTGGCTCGCCGTCACCGGCACCAACGGCAAGACCACCACCGTCCAGATGCTCGCCTCGATCCTGAAGGCGGCCGGCCTGCGCACCGCCGCCGTCGGCAACATCGGCGTCTCCCTCCTCGACGCCGTCACCGGCGACACCGAGTACGACGTCCTCGCGGTCGAGCTGTCCAGCTACCAGCTGCACTGGGCGCCCTCCCTGCGCGCCCACTCCGCCGCCGTGCTCAACCTCGCCCCGGACCACCTCGACTGGCACGGCTCCATGGAGGCCTACGCCGCCGACAAGGGCCGTATCTACGAGGGCAATCGCGTCGCCTGCGTCTACAACGTCGCGGACAAGGCGACCGAGGAACTGGTCCGCGCCGCCGACGTCGAGGAGGGCTGCCGGGCGGTCGGCTTCACCCTCGGCACCCCGGGGCCCTCCCAACTCGGCGTCGTGGAGGGCCTGCTGGTCGACCGCGCCTTCGTCGAGGACCGGCAGAAGAACGCCCAGGAGCTGGCCGAGGTCTCCGACGTCAACCCGCCGGCCCCGCACAACATCGCCAACGCCCTCGCCGCCGCGGGTCTCGCCCGCGCCTTCGGCGTCTCCGCCGCCGCCGTGCGGGACGGACTGCGCGCCTTCACGCCGGACGCCCACCGCATCGCGCACGTCGCCGACGTGGACGGGGTGGCGTACGTGGACGACTCCAAGGCCACCAACACCCACGCCACCGAAGCCTCCTTGGCGGCCTACGAGTCGATCGTGTGGATCGCCGGCGGACTGGCCAAGGGCGCGACCTTCGACGAGCTGGTCGTGGGCGCGGCGAAGCGGCTGCGCGGTGCCGTCCTCATCGGCGCCGACCGCGCCCTGATCCGCGAAGCCCTGGCGCGACACGCCCCCGAAGTACCCGTGGTCGACCTCGACCGGACCGACACTGGTGCGATGCTCCAGGCCGTCCAGGAGGCGCGGCGACTCGCCCGGCCCGGTGACACGGTGCTGCTGGCCCCGGCCTGTGCCTCCATGGACATGTTCACCAACTACAACCAGCGCGGTGACGCGTTCGCGCAGGCCGTTCGCGAACTCGGCGCCTGACCCGGCCGCGCTCCCGCGCCGGGTGAACTCGGGAGGACGCGTGGGACGGTCCATGCCGACGTACAGCGGAGGCCGCGATGGCCGGTAGTCCCCAGAGCCGCACCGGACGTCCGCCCGTACAGCGGACCGTGCGGCGACCCGCCACGCCGGGGCCGCCGCACGAGAACCCGGTGCTCCGCCTGTACCTGCGGCTGCGCCGCGCCTGGGACCGGCCGCTGACCGCGTACTACCTGATCTGCGGCGGCAGCGCGCTGATCACCGTGCTCGGCCTGGTGATGGTCTACTCGGCCTCCCAGATCACCGCGCTCCAGCTGTCGCTGCCCGGCTCGTACTTCTTCCGCAAGCAGGCCCTCGCCGCGCTGATCGGCGCCGGGCTCCTGTTCGCCGCCATGAAGATGCCGGTGAAGCTGCACCGGGCCCTCGCCTACCCCATCCTCGCCGGTGCCGTCTTCCTGATGATCCTCGTCCAGGTGCCGGGGATAGGAGTCGCGGTCAACGGCAACCAGAACTGGATCGCGCTGGGCGGCTCCTTCCAGATCCAGCCCAGCGAGTTCGGCAAGCTGGCCCTGGTGCTGTGGGGCGCGGACCTGCTCGCCCGCAAGCAGGACAAGAAGCTGCTGACGCAGTGGAAGCACATGCTGGTGCCGCTGGTGCCGGCCGCGTTCATGCTGCTCGGGCTCATCATGATCGGCGGCGACATGGGGACCGCGATCATCCTCACGGCGATCCTGTTCGGCCTGCTGTGGCTGGCCGGCGCGCCCACCCGGCTGTTCGCGGGCGTGCTGTCGATCGCCGTGCTGCTCGGCTTCATCCTCATCAAGACCAGCCCCAACCGCATGGCCCGGCTGAACTGTCTCGGTGCCACCGACCCCGGCCCCGGCGACGCCTGCTGGCAGGCCGTGCACGGGATCTACGCCCTCGCCTCGGGCGGACTGTTCGGATCGGGGCTCGGTGCCAGTGTGGAGAAATGGGGCCAACTCCCCGAGGCGCACACCGACTTCATCTTCGCGGTCACCGGTGAGGAACTGGGCCTGGCGGGGACGCTGTCGGTGCTCGCCCTGTTCGCGGCTCTAGGCTATGCGGGTATCCGCGTGGCCGGACGCACGGAGGACCCCTTCGTGAGGTATGCCGCGGGAGGCGTGACCACCTGGATCACGGCCCAGGCCGTGATCAACATCGGTGCGGTCCTCGGGCTGCTGCCGATCGCCGGTGTGCCGCTCCCGCTGTTCTCCTACGGGGGTTCCGCCCTGCTGCCGACCATGTTCGCCATCGGTCTGCTGATCGCCTTCGCGCGTGACGAACCCGGTGCGCGGGCGGCGCTTGCGTTGCGGCAACCTCGCTTTGGTAGAAAGCGGGGAGCCAGGGGACCCGCGGCCAAGCGGAGCCCCCGGAGTTGGAACACGATGCGACGGCGTGCCTCGGCGGCGCGTTCGTCCGGAGAGCGGTGAATTTCGGTGCATGTCGTACTCGCCGGCGGAGGAACCGCGGGCCACATCGAGCCCGCGCTCGCCCTCGCGGACGCCCTGCGCAGGCAGGATCCGACCGTGGGGATCACGGCCCTGGGCACGGAACGCGGCCTGGAGACCCGCCTGGTGCCCGAGCGGGGTTACGAGCTGGCGCTGATCCCGGCCGTGCCGCTGCCGCGCAAGCCCACCCCCGAGCTGATCACCGTCCCGGGCCGGCTGCGCGGGACGATCAAGGCCGCCGAGCAGATCCTGGAGCGCACCAAGGCGGACGCCGTGGCCGGCTTCGGCGGCTACGTGGCGCTGCCCGCCTACCTCGCGGCCAAGCGGCTCGGTGTGCCGATCGTCGTCCACGAGGCCAACGCGCGCCCCGGTCTGGCCAACAAGATCGGCTCGCGCTACGCGGCCCAGGTCGCCGTCTCCACCCCCGACAGCAAGCTGCGCAACTCCCGCTACATCGGCATTCCGCTGCGCCGTTCCATCGCCACCCTCGACCGGGCCGCCGCCCGTCCCGAGGCCCGCGCCCTGTTCGGGCTCGACCCCAACCTGCCGACGCTGCTGGTCACCGGCGGCTCGCAGGGCGCCCGCCGCCTCAACGAGGTCATCCAGCAGGTGGCGCCCTGGCTCCAGCAGGCCGGCATCCAGATCCTGCACGCGGTCGGGCCGAAGAACGAACTGCCGCAGGTCCACCAGATGCCGGGCATGCCCCCGTACATCCCGGTAAGTTATCTGGACCGGATGGACCTCGCGTACGCCGCCGCCGACATGATGCTCTGCCGCGCGGGCGCGATGACCGTCGCCGAACTCTCCGCCGTCGGGCTCCCGGCCGCCTACGTCCCGCTGCCCATCGGCAACGGCGAACAGCGGCTCAACGCCCAGCCGGTGGTCAAGGCCGGCGGCGGGCTGCTGGTCGACGACGCGGACCTCACGCCCGAGTGGCTCCAGCAGAACGTCCTGCCCGTGCTCGCCGACCCGCACCGGCTGTACGAGATGTCCCGCGCCGCCGCCGAGTTCGGCCGCCGGGACGCCGACGACCTCCTCGTCGGCATGGTGTACGAGGCGATCGCCGCCCGTGCGCACCGCTAGACACGTCTGACGGAAGGCAGGGGAGCGTGGCCGGACCGACCACCGCCGAGCGCGGTGCACGCCAGCAGGAGTCGTCCGGCCCGCCCCGGGTACGCCGGTTCCGCCCGCCCCGTCTTCGTACGATCATCATTCTCGCCGTCGCGCTCGTACTCGTCGCGGGCGGAACCCTCTGGGTGCTCTACGGCTCCAACTGGACGCGTCTGGAAGACGTGTCGGTCTCCGGAACCCGCGTGCTGACGCCCGCGCAGGTGCGCGAGGCCGCCGACGTGCCGGTCGGGGACCCGCTGGTCTCGGTCGACACGGAAGCGGTCGAGGCCCGGCTGCGCCGGGAATTGCCGCGCATTGACGAGGTCGTGGCGGAGCGTTCCTGGCCGCACGGAATCGGGCTGAAAGTGACGGAGCGTACTCCCGTCCTGATTGTGCAAAAGGGCGGAAAGTTCGTGGAAGTGGACGATGAAGGCGTCCGTTTCGCCACGGTTTCCAAGGCCCCGAAAGGCGTGCCCGAGCTGGAATTGGAACCGGCTCGTTCCGGATCCGCCGCGGCGAGCCTGCGCCGCTTCGACGACGACCGCCTGGTGCGCGAGGCGGTGCGGGTGGCCGGCCGGCTCCCGGACAGGGTCGCCCGGGACACACGGGTCGTCAAGGTCCGTTCCTACGACGACATCTCGCTGGAGTTGAGCGGCGGTCGGACCGTGTCGTGGGGGAGCGGTGAGCAGGGTGTGCAGAAAGCCCGCGCGCTCACCGCGCTCATGAAAGCGACGCCCGACGCGCGGCACTTCGACGTGAGCGTTCCCACCGCCCCGGCGTCATCCGGGAGTTGACGGGTATACGTGCAGGCCAGCACCCTGGTTGGGCAGCGCTACGGCTGATCACATAGGGTGAAAAGAAAAACGGGAGGTTCGGCGTGTTCGTTGAACGTGCGCCACTTGTCGACTTAGTGTCCTGTTCGGAAGAGTCCAAGGAACAGACACACTGGTAACCCTAAACTTCAGCGTTAGGGTTCGGGTCGGCGCTACGGACCGTCCCAATCGGCATCAGTCGTCGGGTCGCGGGGGCATCAGTGCTTCGGCGGTCGGGCGACACGTAACTCGAGGCGAGAGGCCTTCGACGTGGCAGCACCGCAGAACTACCTCGCAGTCATCAAAGTCATCGGTGTCGGCGGCGGTGGTGTCAATGCCATCAACCGGATGATCGAGGTCGGTCTCAAGGGCGTCGAGTTCATCGCCATCAACACCGACGCACAGGCGCTGTTGATGAGCGACGCCGACGTCAAGCTCGACGTCGGCCGCGAACTCACCCGCGGACTCGGCGCCGGAGCCAACCCGGCCGTCGGCCGCAAGGCCGCCGAGGACCACCGCGAGGAGATCGAGGAGGTCCTCAAGGGGGCCGACATGGTCTTCGTGACAGCCGGAGAAGGCGGCGGCACCGGCACCGGCGGCGCGCCCGTCGTGGCCAACATCGCCCGCTCCCTGGGCGCCCTCACCATCGGCGTGGTGACCCGCCCGTTCACCTTCGAGGGACGGCGCCGGGCCAACCAGGCCGAGGACGGCATCGCGGAACTCCGCGAAGAGGTCGACACCCTCATCGTCATCCCCAACGACCGGCTGCTGTCCATCTCGGACCGCCAGGTCAGCGTGCTCGACGCGTTCAAGTCCGCCGACCAGGTGCTGCTGTCCGGTGTGCAGGGCATCACCGACCTCATCACCACCCCCGGCCTGATCAACCTGGACTTCGCCGACGTCAAGTCGGTCATGTCCGAGGCCGGTTCCGCGCTCATGGGCATCGGCTCGGCCCGCGGCGACGACCGCGCGGTGGCCGCCGCCGAGATGGCGATCTCCTCGCCGCTGCTCGAGGCGTCCATCGACGGCGCCCGGGGTGTGCTGCTCTCCATCTCCGGCGGCTCCGACCTCGGCCTGTTCGAGATCAACGAGGCGGCCCAGCTGGTCAGCGAGGCCGCCCACCCCGAGGCCAACATCATCTTCGGCGCGGTCATCGACGACGCCCTCGGCGACGAGGTGCGGGTCACCGTGATCGCGGCCGGCTTCGACGGGGGCCAGCCGCCGTCCAAGCGGGACAACGTCCTCGGGTCCTCCTCGGCCAAGCGCGAGGAGCCCACCCCGGCCCGGCCGTCCGAGAGCCGCCCGTCCTTCGGCTCGCTCGGCAGCGTCAAGCCGAAGGAGGAGCCGGAGCCGGCCCCCGCGCCGGAGCCGGTCGCCGACCTGCCGGTCTCCCCGCCGCCGGTCCCGCCGTCGCGGACCTACTCGGACAGCGCGGCCGAGGAACTGGACGTGCCGGACTTCCTGAAGTGATAGGACAGCGCGACACCGTGAACGGCGCGCACTTCGGCTTCACCGACCGGTGGGGCGGAGTGAGCGCCGTTCCGTACGAGGAGCTCAACCTCGGCGGCGCGGTCGGCGACGACCCCGGCGCCGTCACGGCCAACCGGGAGCTGGCGGCCAAGTCGCTGGGTGTCGACCCGGCCCGGGTGGTCTGGATGAACCAGGTGCACGGGGCCGACGTCGCCGTGGTCGACGCGCCCTGGGGGGACCGTCCGGTCCCGCGGGTCGACGCCGTCGTCACCGCCGAGCGTGGTCTCGCCCTCGCCGTCCTCACCGCCGACTGCGTGCCGGTCCTGCTCGCCGACCCGGTCGCCGGTGTCGCCGCCGCGGCTCACGCGGGCCGGCCCGGACTGGTCGCCGGGGTCGTCCCCGCCGCCGTACGGGCGATGGCCGAACTCGGCGCGGAACCGGCCAGGATCGTCGCCCGCACCGGACCCGCCGTGTGCGGCCGGTGCTACGAGGTGCCCGAGGAGATGCGCGCCGAGGTGGCCGCCGTCGAGCCGGCGGCGTACGCCGACACGAGTTGGGGCACGCCGGCGGTGGACGTGAGCGCCGGAGTGCACGCACAGCTCGAGCGCCTCGGAGTGCGCGACCGGGCGCAGTCGCCGGTGTGCACCCGGGAGTCGAAGGACCACTTCTCGTACCGACGCGACCGCACCACCGGGCGGCTCGCGGGCTATGTGTGGCTGGACTGATGGGGCATGACGGACCGTAAGCAGGAAATCGCCGCGAACCTGGCGGCAGTCGAAGAGCGCATCACCGCCGCCTGTGCGGCCGCGGGCCGCCCGCGCGAAGAGGTGACCCTCATCGTGGTCACCAAGACCTACCCGGCCGACGATGTGCGCATTCTCTCGGAACTCGGCGTTCGCCACGTCGCGGAGAACCGCGACCAGGATGCCGCGCCCAAGGCCGCCGCATGTTCGGATCTGCCGCTTTCGTGGCATTTCGTCGGTCAGTTGCAGACCAACAAAGTGCGTTCCGTGGTCGGTTACGCGGACGTCGTGCAGTCCGTGGACCGGGCCCGGCTGGTCGCGGCCCTGTCGAAGGAGGCCGTGCGGACCGGGCGCGAGCTGGGCTGCCTCCTCCAGGTCGCGCTCGACGCGGGGGAGGGCGGGCGGGGAGAACGCGGCGGCGTCTCGCCCGACGGAATCGAAGAGTTGGCCGACCTGGTCGCCGGATCGGAGGGGCTGAGGTTCGACGGGCTGATGACCGTCGCCCCGCTCACCGGCGCGTACGCGGGGCGCCAACGGGCGGCGTTCGAGCACCTCATGGATCTGTCGACCTGCGTGCGCCGAACCCATCCGGCTGCCACCATGGTCTCCGCGGGGATGAGTGCGGACCTCGAGCAGGCCGTGGCCGCCGGAGCGACACATGTACGCGTCGGCACTGCGGTACTCGGAGTCCGACCCAGGCTCGGGTAACGTCGCCAAGAAGTCGGACCACAGCAGAAAATATGGTCATTACCGCCGAAAGGCGGACGCAACGACCTCGTGGATCGCAGGCACTTGGAGTCGTCAGCAGATCCACCACAGAGCGGAGGACTCAGAGCATGGCCGGCGCGATGCGCAAGATGGCGGTCTACCTCGGCCTCGTGGAGGACGACGGGTACGACGGCCGGGGGTTCGACCCCGACGACGACTTCGAACCCGAACTGGACCCGGAGCCCGAGCGGGATCACCGGCGCCATGAACCGGCGCACCAGTCACATGGTTCACATCAGCCCCAAAGGGACGAAGAGGTACGAGTCGTACAACCGCCCGCGCAGCGCGAGCCGATGCCCCGTTCCGCTTCGCTCGCGGCGGAATCGAGTCGTCCGGCGCGCATCGCGCCCGTGGCGTCCATCACACAAGAACGCGCAAGCCTGGAAAAGAGCGCACCGGTCATCATGCCCAAGGTCGTGTCCGAACGAGAGCCCTACCGGATCACCACGCTTCACCCCCGGACCTACAACGAGGCCCGTACCATCGGGGAACACTTCCGTGAGGGCACTCCGGTGATCATGAATCTCACTGAGATGGATGACACAGATGCGAAGCGACTTGTCGACTTTGCGGCCGGTTTGGTGTTTGGTCTTCACGGCAGTATCGAGCGGGTGACGCAGAAGGTGTTCCTGCTGTCTCCTGCTAACGTCGATGTCACGGCGGAGGACAAGGCCCGCATCGCAGAGGGCGGGTTCTTCAACCAGAGCTGAGACGCACCACCGGTACAGAGCAAGAACCCGGGCCCGACGAAGGGTCCGAGAGATGGTTCAGGGGAGAGGGAAGCACAGGTCATGAGCGTGGTCCTGGATGTCGTCTACATCGCGCTGATGTGCTTCCTCATCGTGCTCATCTTCCGGTTGGTCATGGACTACGTCTTCCAGTTCGCCCGCTCGTGGCAACCCGGCAAGGCGATGGTGGTCGTTCTTGAGGCCACCTACACTGTCACCGATCCACCGTTGAAGCTTCTGCGGCGGTTCATCCCGCCGCTGCGTCTCGGGGGCGTGGCGCTCGACCTGTCCTTCTTCGTACTGATGATCATCGTCTACATCCTGATCTCGATCGTGAGCCGGCTGTGATCGATGAGAGAGATACGGGCTTGCCGAATGCCGACGACAACGTTGAGGTGAAGAGATGCCGTTGACCCCCGAGGACGTGCGGAACAAGCAGTTCACGACCGTCCGCCTCCGAGAAGGCTATGACGAGGACGAGGTCGATGCCTTCCTCGACGAGGTCGAAGCCGAACTGACGCGCCTGCTGCGCGAGAACGAGGACCTGCGCGCCAAGCTGGCCGCCGCCACGCGTGCGGCCGCGCAGAACCAGCAGAACATGCGCAAGCCTCCAGAACCTCCGCAGGATCAGCAGCAGCCGCCGCAGCAGGGGCCGCCCCAGCACCAGCAGGGGCACCCGCAGCAGGGCGGTATGCCGCAGCAGGGCATGCGAGGTCCCGGCGCTCCGGTACCCGCCGGCATATCGGGCCCGCCGCAGCAGCAGATGGGTGGCCCCATGGGTGGTCCGCCCCAGCTGCCTAGCGGTGCCCCGCAGCTGCCCGCCGGTCCCGGCGGACAGGGTGGCCCGCAGGGTCCCGGCCCGATGGGGCAGGGTCCGGGGCCGATGGGCCAGGGCCCGGGTCCGATGCAGGGCCAGATGGGTCCCGGTCCGATGGGCGGCCCCATGGGTGGCCCGCAGGGCCCCGGTGGCCCTGGTGGTCCCGGCATGCCCGGTCAGGGTGGCCCCGGTGGCGACAGCGCCGCCCGTGTCCTCTCGCTGGCCCAGCAGACCGCCGACCAGGCGATCGCCGAGGCCCGTTCGGAGGCCAACAAGATCGTCGGCGAGGCCCGTTCGCGTGCCGAGGGTCTGGAGCGGGACGCCCGTGCCAAGGCGGACGCCCTGGAGCGGGACGCGCAGGAGAAGCACCGTGTCGCGATGGGCTCCCTGGAGTCCGCCCGCGCCACGCTGGAGCGCAAGGTCGAGGACCTGCGCGGCTTCGAGCGCGAGTACCGGACGCGGCTGAAGTCGTACCTGGAGTCGCAGCTGCGCCAGCTGGAGACGCAGGCGGACGACTCGCTCGCCCCGCCGCGTACGCCCGCGACGGCCTCTCTGCCGCCGTCCCCGGCGCCCTCGATGGCACCGGCCGGCGCGAGCGCCCCGTCCTACGGCGGCAACCAGTCGATGGGCAGCGGTCCGAGCCAGTCCGGTCCGTCCTACGGCGGGCAGCAGCAGATGTCGCCGGCGATGACCCAGCCGATGGCGCCGGTGCGGCCGCAGGGGCCGTCGCCGATGGGGCAGGCGCCCTCGCCGATGCGCGGGTTCCTGATCGACGAGGACGACAACTGAGCTGTGTCGGACTGACGTCCGGTAGGTAGTACGGCGTAGCCTTCGGCAACGTTCAGGGCGGGCCCCGGGTTTCTGACCCGGGGCCCGCCCTTTGGCGTGTGCGCTTCGAGGTGCGGGGCGTTGGTGGGGGCGCGGGGGTGGGGCGCTGCCCGGCGCCGGCGGGGTGCCTCCCCCGGTGCCTGAACGGCCTGGGAGGTACCCCCACCGCCCACCCGTGCCGCCCCAGCGGCACGACTGCCCGCAGCTGCGCGAAGGGCCCGCACCCCTGCAGGGATGCGGGCCCTTGTTGCTTCCCTTCGGTTACTGCTTGCGCAGGCGGAACACCAGGGACAGGCCCTCGTCCGTGAACGGTGCGCCGTACGTGTCGTCCGCCTCGCCCTGGGCGAAGTCCGTCGCCAGGACCTCGTCGGCGATCAGACCGGAGTGGTCGCTCAGGGCGGCGATCGTCGCCGGGTCCGTGGCCGTCCAGCGCAGGGCGATCCGGTCGGCGACGTCGAGGCCGCTGTTCTTGCGGGCCTCCTGGATCAGGCGGATCGCGTCCCGGGCGAGGCCGGCGCGGCGCAGCTCCTCCGTGAGCTCCAGGTCGAGCGCCACCGTCGCGCCCGAGTCGGAGGCGACCGACCAGCCCTCGCGCGGCGTCTCCGTGATGATCACCTCGTCCGGAGCGAGGGTGATCGTCTCACCGTCGACCTCCACCGACGCCGTGCCCTCGCGCAGCGCGAGGGACAGCGCGGCGGCGTCCGCGCCCGCGACGGCCTTCGCGACGTCCTGGACCCGCTTGCCGAACCGCTTGCCCAGTGCCCGGAAGTTGGCCTTCGCCGTCGTGTCGACCAGGGAGCCGCCGACCTCGCTCAGCGACGCGAGGGACTCGACGTTCAGCTCCTCCGTGATCTGCGTGTGCAGCTCGGGGGAGAGCGCCCCGAAGCCCGCCACCGCGATCAGGGCGCGGCTCAGCGGCTGGCGGGTCTTGACGCCCGACTCCGCACGGGTGGCCCGGCCCAGCTCGACCAGGCGGCGGACCAGGACCATCTGCTTCGACAGCTCCGGATCGATCGCCGTGAGGTCGGCCTCCGGCCACGAGGACAGGTGGACCGACTCCGGCGCGCCCGGGGTGACCGGCACGACCAGGTCCTGCCAGACCCGCTCGGTGATGAACGGGGTCAGCGGCGCCATCAGCTTGGTGACCGTCTCGACGACCTCGTGCAGGGTGCGCAGCGCGGCCTTGTCGCCCTGCCAGAAGCGGCGGCGGGAACGGCGCACGTACCAGTTGGACAGGTCGTCGACGAACGCGGACAGCAGCTTGCCGGCCCGCTGGGTGTCGTAGGCGTCCAACGCCTGCGTGACCTGGTCGGTCAGCGCGTGCAGCTCCGAGAGCAGCCAGCGGTCCAGGACCGGGCGGTCGGCGGGGGCCGGGTCGGCCTCGCTCGGGGCCCAGCCCGTGGTGCGGGCGTACAGGGCCTGGAAGGCGACCGTGTTCCAGTAGGTGAGGAGCGTCTTGCGGACGACCTCCTGGATCGTGCCGTGGCCGACCCGGCGGGCCGCCCAGGGGGAGCCGCCGGCCGCCATGAACCAGCGGACCGCGTCGGCGCCGTGCTGGTCCATCAGCGGGATCGGCTGGAGGATGTTGCCCAGGTGCTTGGACATCTTGCGGCCGTCCTCGGCGAGGATGTGGCCGAGGCAGACCACGTTCTCGTAGGACGACTTGTCGAAGACCAGGGTGCCGACCGCCATCAGCGTGTAGAACCAGCCGCGGGTCTGGTCGATGGCCTCGGAGATGAACTGCGCCGGGTAGCGGCTCTCGAACAGCTCCTTGTTCTTGTACGGGTAGCCCCACTGCGCGAACGGCATCGAACCCGAGTCGTACCAGGCGTCGATGACCTCCGGCACGCGCACCGCTTCGAGGGAGCAGCCCTCGTGGGTGCAGGTGAAGGTCACGTCGTCGATGAACGGACGGTGCGGGTCCAGGGCCGACTGGTCGGTGCCGGTCAGCCCGGTCAGCTCCGCGCGGGAGCCGACGACCGTGAGGTGGTCCTCCTCGCAGCGCCAGATGGGCAGCGGGGTGCCCCAGTAGCGGTTGCGGGACAGCGCCCAGTCGATGTTGTTGTTCAGCCAGTCGCCGTACCGGCCGTGCTTGACCGCGTCCGGGTACCAGTTGGTCTTCTCGTTCTCCTGGAGGAGACGGTCCTTGATGGCCGTGGTGCGGATGTACCAGGACGGCTGGGCGTAGTAGAGCAGCGCGGTGTGGCAGCGCCAGCAGTGCGGGTAGCTGTGCTCGTACGGGATGTGCTTGAAGAGCAGGCCCCGGGTGTCCAGGTCCTCGGTCAGCTTCTCGTCGGCCTTCTTGAAGAAGACGCCGCCGACGAGCGGGACGTCCTCCTCGAAGGTGCCGTCGGGGCGGACCGGGTTGACCACCGGCAGGCCGTAGGAGCGGCAGACCTTGAGGTCGTCCTCACCGAAGGCGGGGGACTGGTGGACGAGGCCGGTGCCGTCCTCGGTGGTGACGTAGTCGGCGTTGACGACGTAGTGGGCCGGCTCCGGGAAGTCCACCAGCTCGAACGGGCGCTGGTACGTCCAGCGCTCCATCTCGGCGCCCGTGAAGGACTGCCCGGTGGTCTCCCAGCCCTCGCCGAGGGCCTTCTCCAGCAGCGGCTCGGCGACGACCAGCTTCTCCTCGCCGTCGGTCGCGACGACGTAGGTGACGTCGGGGTGCGCGGCGACCGCGGTGTTGGAGACCAGGGTCCACGGGGTCGTCGTCCAGACGACCAGCGCGGCCTCGCCGGCCAGCGGGCCGGAGGTCAGCGGGAAGCGGACGTAGACGGACGGGTCGACGACCGTCTCGTAGCCCTGGGCCAGCTCGTGGTCGGACAGGCCGGTGCCGCAGCGGGGGCACCAGGGGGCGACGCGGTGGTCCTGGACCAGCAGGCCCTTGTCGAAGATCTCCTTCAGCGACCACCAGACCGACTCGATGTACTCCGGGTCCATCGTGCGGTACGGGTCCTGGAGGTCGGCCCAGTAGCCCATGCGCGTCGTGAGCTCTTCGAAGGCGTCGGTGTGGCGGGTCACCGACTCGCGGCACTTCGCGTTGAACTCGGCGATGCCGTACGCCTCGATGTCCTGCTTGCCGGAGAAGCCCAGCTCCTTCTCGACGGCCAGCTCCACCGGCAGGCCGTGGCAGTCCCAGCCGGCCTTGCGGCCCACGTGGTAGCCGCGCATCGTGCGGAAGCGGGGGAAGACGTCCTTGAAGACGCGCGCCTCGATGTGGTGGGCGCCGGGCATGCCGTTGGCGGTGGGCGGGCCCTCGTAGAACACCCACTCCGGGCGGCCCTCGGACTGCTCCAGGCTCTTGGCGAAGATCTTCTGCTCGCGCCAGAAGTCGAGCACCGCGTGTTCGAGCGCGGGCAGGTCGACCTGGGCGGGTACCTGGCGGTACTGAGGCGTTGTCATCAGCGAGCTTCCTCCGGCGGACGTGCTGCCTTCCGTCGGAGGGACGAGAGCCGTGCTCCCGCGGTACCACCCTCCTTGGCCCGGCCGGCGCGTCGTGTGCTCCGGTGAGCCCCCTCATTGGGGTCGCGAACCGGCTCTACTCACCGTGACCGTCCTGCCACGGCTTTCTTCCGGCGGCTCCGGGGTGATCTTCACGTCGCGCTCGCCCCCGGGCTCACACCGTCCCCGGGTCGCTCTGGGCTGCTGACGCCGCTACTCGTCCCCATCCACGCTTTTCGCTGCGCCCAGTGTACGGCGCCGCGCGGACAGCGGCCGACCGGTTTTGGCGTGACCCGAATGCCGCCGTCCGGGTGCCGGCTCGCGGAGGGGGCGGCCGGGGGCGATCCGCCGGATTACCGGGCGGGGAGCTGGGCACAACGCATGCATGCTCGCCGCGCGGTGCACGGTGGGCGGCGAGTCGGGCGGCGTGCCCCGTTGCCGCGGGACCGGAGTCGATTTATCGTCCCAGCACGATTCGCGCGCAAGATCACAATATGTGAAGGGGCCGCGGCCATGGTGGCGAAGAAGAAGACGACGGCCGCGAAGCGGAGCGCCGCCGAGGAGAGCGCCGCGGAGCAGGACCCGGAGGAGAAGGCGGCGGCGAGCAAGAGCCCGGCGAAGAGGGCCGGGGCGAAGACGGGCCCGGAGGGGAAGACCGCGGCGAAGAAGACCGCGGCGGGCGGAAGCACGGCGAAGAAGAGCACGGCCAAGAAGAGCACCGCGAAGAAGAGCACGGCGAAGAGCACGGCCAAGAAAGTGGGCGCGGCCGAGGCCGCGGAGCAGACGGGAGCCACGACGGTGGTTGCGAAGAAGACTCCTGGCACGGCCACGGCGGCCAAGACCGCTGTCCCCAAGGCCCGCGGCACCGCCGCCGCGGACCCCGGTGACCTGGCGGTACGCCCCGGCGAGGAACCCTGGACCCCGGAAGAGGCCGAGGAGGCGCGCGGCGAGCTGCAGTCCGAGGCCGACCGGCTGCGCACCGAGATCGACACCTCCGAGCGGTCGCTCCAGGGCATGATGCGGGACTCCGGCGACGGCGCGGGCGACGACGAGGCCGACACCGGCAGCAAGAACATCACGCGCGAGCACGAGCTGGCGCTGGCCGCCACCGCGCGCGAGGTGCTCACCCAGACCGAGCGCGCCCTGGACCGCCTGGACGCGGGCACCTACGGCCTCTGCGAGAACTGCGGCAAGCCGATCGGCAAGGCGCGGATGCAGGCCTTCCCGCGGGCGACCCTGTGCGTCGAGTGCAAGCAGAAGCAGGAGCGCCGGTACTAGT
>NZ_BEWB01000003.1 GCF_003112555.1 Streptomyces coelicoflavus
TTGCGGCTGTTGGGCCGTTCCGACGTTTCAAACCTTAGCGGACTCTCCCGGTGTTTCCCAATCGGGGTCGATCGGGCCGGCGAGTACCCCTCGGAATTGAATTCGGGCGTGCCGAAGTCATTCCCGCTGGGGATCGTGCTGGTGGTTTGAGTGCCGCTGCTGCGGCGGGAGGTGCTACCGCAGAACCGTTACGGTCCCGTGGCAACCCGGAGAACACTACGGATCCCACAGGGGGCTGTCAAGCACGCCTGTCAAGATCTTTAATCGAGGTCGCTGAGCCGGCCGCCGGCGTCGGGCTGCGCGTGCTCCACCCGGCGCAGGAGGCGGGTGAGCACCTCGCCGAGCGCGGTGCGCTCGTCGGCGGAGAGGTCCTGGAGGAGGTCCTCCTCGAAGACCGTGGCCAGGCGCATGGCCGCCAGCCACTTCTCGCGCCCCTCCGCGGTGATGGCCACGATGACGCGGACCCGGTTGGTCTCGTCGCGTTCCCGGGTGACGAGGCCCTCCGTGACCATGCGGTCGATCCGGTGGGTCATCGCGGCCGGGGTCAGGCCGAGGCGCTTGGCGAGGTCACCGGGGCCGAGGCAGTAGGGGGCGCCGGAGAGCACGAGTGCCTTCAGCACCTCCCAGTCCGTGTTGCCGATGCCCAGCTCGGCGGTCTGCCGGCCGTACGCGACGTTCATACGGCGGTTGAGGCGGGAGAGCGCGGAGACGATCTTCTCGACCTGGGGGTCGAGGTCCTGGAACTCGCGCTGGTAGGCGGCGATCTGCTCTTCGAGTGTCGGCTCGCCGGCGCCGGAGGTGTCGCCCATGGCCGCAGTATGGCACGGGCCTCCTTTGCTTTGAAGTCCTTCGCTATGTACTCTTTACCTTCGAACTTTAGCTTCTAAGTCTTCAGTCCTCAGCTCTGACGGCTTCAGCGATCGATCCCGAGAGATCAAGAGAGGGTGAACGTGACCAGGGCAATGGGCGCAGCGATGCGCCGGATCCACGTGGGCAACGCACTCAGCGCGTTCGGACTCGGCTTCACAGTCCCCTACCTGTACGTCTATGTGGCGCAGGTACGGGGACTGGGTTCTGTCACGGCGGGCCTCGTGCTCGCCGTCTTCGCCGTGGCCGCGCTGATCGTGCTGCCGTTCGCCGGACGGGCCATCGTCCGGCGCGGTCCGCTGCCGGTACTGCTGGTCGCCCTGGTCACCGCCGCCCTGGGGGCCATGAGCCTCGGGCTGTCCGCGTCGGCGGGCGCGGTGCTGGTCTCCGCCGCCGCGCTCGGTGCCGGGCAGGCCGTGATGCAGCCGACGCTCGCGACGATGATCGTGGACTGCTCCACGACGGAGACCCGGTCACGGGCGTTCGCCATGCAGTTCTTCCTGCAGAACCTGGGGCTCGGCGTCGGCGGGCTCATCGGTGGCCATCTGGTCGACACCTCGAGCGCCGCGTCCTTCACGCTGCTGTTCGCCATCGAGGCGGCGATGTTCCTGGTGCTGGTCGCCGTCATGGCGACGGTGCGGGCGCCGCGCGCGCCGCGGATCGAGGGGGCGCCGGGGCAGGGCGCCGGCGGAAGCTGGAAGCAGCTGCTCGGCAACCGGGCCATGGTGCAGCTGTGCGTGCTGGGCTTCGTGCTGTTCTTCGCCTGCTACGGGCAGTTCGAGTCGGGGCTGAGCGCGTACGGCGTCGAGGCGGCCGGGATCTCCACGTCCGCGCTGGGGACCGCGCTGGCGGCGAACACGCTGATGATCGTGGTCGCGCAGTTCGCGGTGCTGAAGTTCGTGGAGCGGCGCAAGCGGTCCCGCGTGATCGCCTCCGTGGGGCTGATCTGGGCCGTGGCGTGGGCCGTGGCCGGGTATGCCGGGCTCGGGCACGGCAGCCAGGCGATGGCGACGGCCGCGTTCATCTCGACGTACGCGCTGTTCGGGCTGGGTGAGGCGTTGCTGTCGCCGACGCTGGCTCCGCTGGTGGCGGATCTGGCGCCGACCGGTCTGGCCGGGCAGTACAACTCCGCCTTCGCCCTGGTGAAGCAGCTCGCGCTGGCGATCGGCCCCGCGGTGGGCGGACCGCTGGGGGCCTCGATGCACGGGCCGTACATCGTGGCGTTCCTGTTGATCTCGCTGGGCATCACGGTGCTGGCGGTGCGGCTGGGGCGGCAGCTCACGGACGTACAGAACCAGCCGTCGCTCGCGCGGAGCCGGGTGGTCACGCAGGGCCGGGCGCCGGCCGACGCGGTGGTCGTCGCGGAGGCGTGAGGCGGGCCGGGTTGTGGGCCGGGGTGTGGGCGGGTTGGTGCCGCCCGCCCCGGCTCACTGCTTCTGGAGGACGAACTCGCACCAGACCGCCTTGCCGCCGCCCGGCGTCCGTCGGGATCCCCAGTTGGAGGCGATCGTCGCGACGATGGCGATGCCCCGGCCGGACTCGTCGCCGGGCTCCGCGCGGCGGCGTCTGGGCAGGTGGTCGTCGCCGTCGGTCACCTCGATGATCAGGCGGCGGTCGGTGCGGCGCAGCCTCAGCCGCATCGGCGGGGTGCCGTGCTGGAGGGAGTTGGCGACGAGTTCGCTGGTCGCCAGGACGCCGAGGTCGTGCAGGTCGGCGGGGAAGCGCCAGCTGGTGAGGACGCCGGAGGCGAAGGCACGCGCGCGTGGGGCCGCTTCGACGCCGCCGAGCAGTTCCAGGGCGGCGTTGCGGAACAGCTCGGCCTCGGCGCCCTTGCGGGCGGGGTGCTGGAGGACGAGGACGGCGACGTCGTCGTCGTGGTCCGGGGTGACGCCCGCCGAGCGGATCAGCCGGTCGCAGACCACCTGGGGCGTGCCGGTGGCGCCGGACAGGGCGTGCTCCAGGGCGGCGATGCCCTCGTCGAGGTCCTCGTCCCGGCGTTCCACCAGGCCGTCGGTGTAGAGGACGGCGGTGGAGCCGGGGGGCAGGGCGATCGAGCCGGAGGCGTGGATCCAGCCGCCGGTGCCGAGCGGGGGGCCGGTGGGTTCGTCGGCGCGCTGCACGGTGCCGTCCTCGTCGCGGACCAGGATGGGCAGGTGGCCGGCGGACGCGTAGACGAGGCGGCCCTCGTTCGGGTCGTGGATGGCGTAGACGCAGGTGGCGATCTGGTTGGCGTCGATCTCGGCGGCGAGGCCGTCGAGGAGCTGGAGCACCTCGTGCGGGGGCAGGTCCAGGCGGGCGTAGGCCCGGACCGCCGTACGGAGCTGGCCCATGACGGCGGCCGCGCGGACGCCCCGGCCCATGACGTCGCCGATGACGAGGGCGGTACGGCCGCCGCCGAGGGTGATCACGTCGTACCAGTCGCCGCCGACCGCGGCCTCGGTGCCGCCGGGGTGGTAGGTGGCGGCGACGCGCAGGTCGTCGGGCTCCTCCAGTTCCTGCGGGAGGAGGGAGCGCTGGAGGGTGACGGCGGTTTCGCGCTGGCTGCGTTCGCTCGCGCGCAGGCGGCCCGCGGCCTCGGCGTGGTCGGTGACGTCGGTGGCGAAGACGAGGACGCCCCGGCCGCCGTCGTCGTGGCCCTCGGCGACCGGGGTGCAGGTGAAGGTGTAGGAGCGGCCGTCGGGGGCCTTGCGGGACTTGAGGGTGCGGGTCCTGCCGCTGCGCTGGACCTGGTCCAGGAGCGGGAAGAGGCCGGGCTCGTCCAGCTCGGGGAGCGCCTCGCGGGCGCGGGCGCCGAGGTCGCGGGTGCCGAAGGCGGCGACGTAGGCGTCGTTGACGTAGGCGAGGCGGTGTTCGGGGCCGTGGACGAGGGCGACGAGGGCCGGGACGCGGTCGAGGACGTCACGGACGGGCAGTTCGTCGACGCTGGGAGCGTCGGGGGCGGGTGGGGCTTCGTCGGTCAGCTGTTCGGCACGGGCGGCGGGTACGGAGCCGTCTCCCCGCCGGTCCGGGGGGACCGGCGTGTCCGGGCGCGACGCGGCGCGGCGCTGTGTCAGGGGGAGTCGGGCGCTCCAGCGCGTGAAGTTCACGAATCCTTGCCTCGTGTAGTGGTCGGCGGCCGGGGACCGGGACGGGCCGGGTCGACCCGGGCCCCGGGGGCCGCGCTGGGGCGAGCGGCGGCGCGCCCGCGGTGGTGGACCAGTCTGGCAGGGCGCCCGCCCGGCCGACATCCGTCAGACGCCCCAGTGGCCGGGGGAGTTCCTGAGTCCGGTCAGGACGACCCCTTCGGGTTGTGCGGGGGCTCCTGAGAAGGCTTTCCACCGGCCGCGAGTTCGAACTCCGCCCGCGGATGTTCGAGTGAGCCGAGGGAGACGATCTCCCGTTTGAAGAGGCCGGCGATCACCCATTCGGCGAGTACGCGCGCCTTGCGGTTGACGGTGGGGACCCGGCTGAGGTGGTAGGCGCGGTGCATGAACCACGCGGGGTAGCCCTTGAGTTTACGGCCGTAGACCTGGGCGACGCCCTGGTGGAAGCCGAGGGAGGCGACGGAGCCGGCGTACTTGTGCGCGTAGGTGTCGAGGGGCTCGCCGCGCAGGGCGTGGGCGACGTTGTCACCGAGGACCTTGGCCTGGCGGACGGCGTGCTGGGCGTTGGGGGCGCATTCCCGGCCGGGTTCGGGCGCGGTGACGTCGGGGACGGCGGCGGCGTCCCCGGCCGCCCACGCGTGCGGGGCGCCGTCGACCGACAGGTGGGCGGTGCAGGTGAGCCGGCCCCGGTCGTCGAGGGGCAGGTCGGTGGCGGTGAGGACCGGGTGCGGTTTGACGCCGGCGGTCCAGACGACCGTGCGGGTGGGGAAGCGGGAGCCGTCGCCGAGGACGGCGACGCGGTCGGCGCAGGACTCGAGGCGGGTGTCCAGGCGTACGTCGATGTTGCGGCGGCGCAGTTCGGTGACCGTGTAGCGGCCCAGCTCCTCGCCGACCTCGGGCAGGATGCGGCCCGACGCCTCGACGAGCATCCACTTCATGTCCTCGGGGGTGACGTTGTGGTAGTACCGCGCGGCGTAGCGGGCCATGTCCTCCAGCTCGCCGAGGGCCTCCACGCCCGCGTAGCCGCCGCCGACGAAGACGAAGGTGAGGGCGGCGTCGCGGAGGGCGGGGTCGCGGGTGGAGGAGGCGATGTCCAGCTGTTCGAGGACGTGGTTGCGCAGGCCGATGGCCTCCTCGACGGTCTTGAAGCCGACGCCGTGGTCGGCGAGGCCGGGGACGGGCAGGGTGCGCGAGACGGACCCTGGCGCGAGGACCAGTTCGTCGTACGTCACCCGGCGGGCGCCGGTCCTCTCCTCGTCGGTGGCGAGGGTGGTGAGGGTGGCGGTGCGGGTCGTGTGGTCGATGCACTGCACCTCGCCGATGACGACGTCGCACTGGCCGAGGACGCGGCGCAGGGGCACGACGACGTGCCGCGGGGAGATGGAACCGGCCGCCGCTTCGGGGAGGAACGGCTGGTACGTCATGTAGGGGTCCGGGGTGACGAGCATGATCTCGGCATCGCCCCGCCGCAGTTCGGCCTTGAGATTCCGTTGCAACCGCAGGGCCGTGTACATCCCGACGTAGCCACCGCCGACAACGAGAATGCGCGCACGTTCCTTCACCACCCCATGACGCACCCGGCGCTTGCGTTTGTCCACAGGCTCGTCAAATTGTGTGACCGGAGATCGCGAGCGCGCACAGGGGTGCGCGGCACCGTGTCGGGAAGTGATCGCGCAGGTCAGCGGCAGTGGGAGTGGGGGTCGGGGACGGCACATTCGGGGCGTATGAGATCGGTGCTCCGATCGGGGGGCGCTCCGTGCGGAACGTGCCCCTTCTGAATTGACCCTCGCTCAACTATGTTCTTTCCGACGGTGTGCAGGGCGATGTGCTCATGGGGTCCGCGACGGGCGGACCACGGAACCGGGCCCGTTCCACGCACTCCGGCTTTCGATGGCGGGGAGAGTCTCCGGGGGGAGACGTCATTACCGGGGGATTGTCTATGCATGTTCAGGATTCTCATTGGTCGTCCGCGTCGGCCGTCGCGCCCGGAGGCGCGATGAGTACGAGTGCGGCGGCGGGCGGCACTCGCGGTGACGCGGCACGCAGTGCGCCCTTGCGCGTGGACGCCCAGCGCAATCTGGAGCACGTGCTGCGCGCGGCGCGCGAGGTGTTCGGTGAGCTGGGGTACGGCGCGCCCATGGAGGACGTGGCACGGCGCGCACGGGTCGGCGTCGGCACGGTGTACCGGCGCTTTCCCAGCAAGGACGTGCTGGTACGGCGAATAGCCGAGGAGGAGACGGCACGGCTGACCGACCAGGCACGCGCGGCGCTCGGGCAGGAGGACGAGCCGTGGTCGGCACTGTCCCGCTTTCTGCGGACGTCGGTTGCCTCGGGCGCCGGACGGCTGCTGCCGCCGCAGGTGCTGCGGGTCGGGGTGGCGGAGGACGGTGATGACGGTGCCGGGGCGGCCGGAGTCGCGGCGGCCGGTGATCCGCGGGTGCCGCAGCAGCGGATACAGCCGGGCACCGGCGAGTTGCGGCTGGTGTCCGAAGGGGCCCCCGAGGCCGGAGCGCCCGCCGGCCCGGTGGGTTCCGCCGCCGACTCCGGCACCGGCTCCGTCACGGGTTCCGTGGCCGTCGGCGACGGTGCCGCGGCACTGCTGGAGGTCGTGGGCCGGCTCGTGGAGCGGGCCCGGACGGCGGGTGAGCTGCGGCCGGACGTGTCGGTGTCGGACGTACTGCTGGTGATAGCCACGGCGGCGCCCTCGCTGCCGGACCCGGCCCAGCAGGCGGCGGCCTCCGCCCGGCTGCTGGACATCCTGCTCGAGGGGCTGCGGTCGCGGCCGGTGTGAGGGGACCGACGGGGACCGACGGGAGACGGGCCGGTGTCTGACGCCGCACGACGCACGCCGGACGACGGACGGGGAGCGGGGGACCGCGACACCGTCGGACGACGGACGGCCCGTTACTCCTTCCCCGAACGGCTGAGCGTTGACACTGCGGCGCGGCAAGTTCCCGCAGACGAGTGATGGTCGGCACAAGGGGGTCCTGAACAAAAGCCAATATGGCACGCTGACCCGGTGTTCGGACTGGCTGGGCAGGTTGGCGGGGGCTTTCCGCGATGAGTGTTGACGGGCGGGACGGATCGGTCGGTGACGGCGGCAGCGGTCCGGACGATGTCGGGACCGGCGACGACGGCGCGCCGCAGGTGCCGGGTCAGGGCGGGCCGGCCCACGTCCGGCGGAACGATTCCGTGGCGGACGGCGGCCGCGAGGCTCCCGCACCGGGCGAAGACCGGGCGGGGACCGGGGTCCCGGCGCAGCGTGAGCTGCACGAGGACAGCGTTCTGCCGCCGCCCCGGGAGCCGGACGACGGTGGCGTCCTGCCGCCGCCGCGCGAGCTCCCGGCGTCCGACGCGGAGTTGATCGAGCGGATGCGCTCGGGCGACGACACCGCCTACGAGGAGCTGTACCTGCGCCACGCCGACGCGGTCCGCAGGTACGCGCGCACCTGCTGCCGTGACGCCCACACCGCGGACGACCTCACCGCCGAGGTGTTCGCCCGCATGCTCCAGGCGGTGCGCGGCGGTTCGGGTCCCGAGTACGCCGTGCGCGCCTACCTGCTCACCGCGGTCCGGCGCGTCGCCGCCGGCTGGACCCGGTCGGCGGGGCGGGAACAACTCGTGGAGGACTTCGCGGTGTTCGCCGCGCAGGCCGCGCACACCGCAAAGGCGGCGGACGACGACACCCTGGAGCTGGGCGCCGACGTCCGCGCCATGCACGAGGCCGAGCAGTCGATGGCCATGCGGGCCTTCCGGTCGCTGCCGGAGCGGTGGCAGGCCGTGCTGTGGCACACCGAGGTCGAGGACGAGTCGCCGAGCGAGGTGGCCACGCTCTTCGGGCTGGACGCCAACGGCACCCGCGTCCTCGCCAGCCGGGCCCGCGAAGGGCTGAAGCAGGCCTATCTCCAGGCCCATGTCAGCGACGCCCTCGCCACCGACGAGGAGTGCGCCCGTTACGCCGACCAGCTCGGCACGTACGCGCGCGGCAGGCTGCGCATCCGGGCCGAACGCGGGCTGCGCAAGCACCTGGAGGAGTGCGCCAGGTGCCGGCTGGCGGCGACCCAGATCGAGGAGGTCGCGAGCGGCATCCCCGCCGTGGTGCCCGTCGCGGTCATCGGCTGGTTCGGTGTCGCCGGGTACGCGAAGGCGGCGGGGCTCGTCGCCGGGGGCGCGGGCGCCGGTGCGGCGGGAGTCGCGGGCGCGGCGGCCGCGGCGGGCGGCGGTACGTCCGGCGGAGCGGGCGCCGGGGGCGGGGCGGCAGCCGCGGAAGGGCTCGGCGCGCCGGTGAAGGCCGGTATCGCGGCCGGTGTGGTCGCGGTGGCCGCAGCGGCGGCGCTGGCCCTGGCCCTGACCGGCGACGAGACCCCGGACAAGGAACCGCCGAAGGCCGCCCCGCCCGCGTCCTCACCGGTGGCGCAGCCCGCCCCGGACACGCCCACCCCCTCGACGCGCCCGCCCCGCCCACCGGCACCGGTGGCCGCCCCCGAGCCGACTCCGACCCCCACCCCGGAGCCGACCCCGCCCCCGAAACCCACGCCCACCCCCACACCCACACCCACCCCGAAGCCGACCCCGACGCCCACCCCGACCCCGACGCCTCCCCCGCCGCCCGCGCCCACCGTCTACCGGTGGAGCGAGCTGGCGTACGACGTGAGCGGTGACGGCACCGGTCCCGAGATGCGGCTGGCCGACAGCAGCTGGGTGTGGCAGCGCTCGTCCCTGTCCGTCGCCGACGTGCGGTATGCGCACGGCGTCACCGTCCACGGACGTTCCTCGGTCACCATCGACCTGAACCGCGACTGCTCGTCCTACGACGCCCTGGCCGGCGTCGACGACCTGACGATGAAGCTGGGCAAGGTCCACTTCTCGGTGTACGCCGACGACGTGCGGCTGTGGAACTCGGGGATGGTCAAGGGCGGGGACCCGGCGCTGCCCGTCCATGTGGACATCACGGGGCGCGAGACGATGCGGCTGGTGACCGAGCCGCACAGCCCCGTCGACACGGTGGCGCTCGCGGACTGGGCCCAGTCCCGCTTCACCTGCGCGTAGGAGTCCGCCCGGCCGGCTGCTCCACCGCCACCGCCACCGTCAGCTCGGCGACGACGTCCCGCGGGGTGAGGGCGGCACCCCGGGCCAGTTCGGCGGCGTACCGCTCGCCGCCGAGGGCACTGCGGGCGGCGGCCTCGGCCCGTTCGGCGTGCGCGCGGTCCGGCATGGGGCGCGGACGGTCGCCGCGCCAGTGCCCGGCCGCCCCGAGCAGCCGCACCGCGCGCGCCTGGTCGCCGCAGTCGCTCAGCAGGCCGGCCGCGCTGTCCACGAGGGTCGCCAGCACCAGGTCGGCGCACTGCTCCTCGACGGCCGACCGGAGGGTGCCCGCCAGCAGCCGCAGGGCCGCCCGCGGGCCCGACTCGCCCGCCGTCACGAGCGCGTCCACCAGTCCCAGCATCGCCAGGAACTGCGGCGGCGGCGTGCCGCGCAGGCACTCCTCGCGGGCCGCCTCCCACAGCACGCGGGCCCGCGCGAAGTCCTCGTCCACCACCGCGAGCCCGGCCCGCAGCATCAGGACGAAGGCCTTGGAGTCCACGACGCCGTGCCGGTCCGCCGCGGCGCCGGCTTCGTCGAGTACGCCGAGTGCCGTGCTGCGGTCCCCCTCGCGGTAGGCGATCTCGGCGAGCCGGGCGATGAGGAACGGCGCCTCCGCGAAGGCGCCCACCTCCTCGGCGAGCCGCAGGGCCTCCGCGTACTCGGCCCTGGCCTCCTCGTAGTCGCCGCGCACCATGGCGGCCTCGCCGAAGGCGCTGCACACCTGGGCCTGCACCAGGCGGTCGCCGACGCGGCGGCTGAGCACGCGCATTTCCGCCAGGTCGTCGTCGATGCCGGCCGGGGTGCCCGAGAGGTCGACCACGGCGTGGGTGCGGAACATGAGGCTGGCGGCGATCTCCCACTCGCCGCCGTGGGCACGGCAGTTGGCGACGGAGGCGTCCATGGAGCCGCGGACGTCGCCCGAGTCGTCGACGAAGAACTCCGTCAGCGGCCAGATGAGGCCGGGAACCCGGGCCGCCTCGGGGCCGCCGGCGGCGAAGTGGTCCCGCACCCGCCGGACGTAGCGCCGCATGCGGTCGTCCAGCAGCCCTTCCCTCGGCGCGGTCTCGAAGGTGAGGAGGATGTGCATCATCCGCACCCGCATGCGCAGGGAGTGCAGCGGCTGCGGCGGGTCGCCGTCCCGTACCGCGAGCAGCGCGTCGATGTGGTCGGCGGCGGACGGACGAAGGTCAGGACCGGACGTACGACGGTCGGGCACGGACGCACCACGGTCGTCGACGCCCGTCGCCGCGGCACCGCCGGCGTCCAGGGCGGCGCCGAGGCGCAGCACCCGGTCCAGCCAGCCGACGCCCTCGTAGCGGTAGTTGCGCAGCCACCAGAACCAGCCCATGGCGAGGGCGAGGGCGGCGGCCTCCGGCTCGTCGCCCGCGGCGAGGGAACGGCCGAGGGCCGCGCGGATGTTGTCGTGCTCGGTCTCCAGACGGGCTATGTACGGCAGTTGCCCGGCCGAGCGCAGCTGCGGATCGGCCTCCTCGGCGAGGAGGCGGGCCCATGCGCGGTGGGCCCGCTCGGCGGCGGCGCGCAGCCCGGGGACCTCGGCGGCGCGTTCCTCGGCGTACTCGTGGATGGTCTCCAGCATGCGGTAGCGCATGTCGGCGCCGTCGGTACCGAGATCGGCGACGACGAGGGACTTGTCGACGAGCGCCCCGACGAGGTCCGCGGCAGGCCCGGAACACACGGCCTCCGCCGCCGCCAGGTCCCAGCCGCCCGCGAAGACGGACAGCTCGCGCAGCATCGTGCGTTCCGCCTCGTCGAGGAGGTCCCAGGACCAGTCGACGACCGCGCGCAGCGTCTGCTGGCGGGGCAGGACGGTGCGGCTGCCGGAGGTGAGCAGGCGGAAGCGGTCGTCGAGCCGGTCGGCGATCTCCCGTGGGGTGAGCAGCCGCAGCCGGGCGGCGGCCAGTTCGATGGCGAGCGGCAGTCCGTCGAGGCGCCGGCAGATCTCGGCGACCGCCCCCTCGTCGCGCAGCACGGCGTCGGCGTCGGGACGGACGGCGCTCGCGCGCGCGGCGAAGAGGCGACGTGCCTGTCCGGGGGTGAGCGGCTCGACCGGGCGTACCGACTCGCCGGGTACGCCCAGCGGTTCACGGCTGGTGGCGAGGACGGTCAGGCCGGGGCAGCGGGTCAGCAGGGTCTCGGCGAGCCGGGCCACCGCGCCGATGACGTGTTCGCAGTTGTCGAGGACCAGGAGCCGGCTGCGCGGGGCGCAGTACTCGACGAGCAGGGCGACGGGGTCGTCCTGGACGGCCGGCCGGTCGCCGGTCAGCAGCACGGTCTCGCGCAGTCCGAGGGCGTTGACGACCGCGCCCGGTACCGCCTCGGGCCGGTCCAGCGGGGCGAGTTCGACCAGCCAGGCCTGGTCGAGCCCGGCGGCGGCCTCCTCGGCGAGGCGGGTCTTCCCGGATCCGCCCGGTCCGGTGAGGGTGACGAGGCGGGACGCGTGCAGTTCGGAACGGATGGCGTCGAGTTCCGGTTCCCGTCCCACGAAGGTGGTCAGCCGGGGCCGGATGTTGCCCCGGCGCTCCTCGGCCGCCGGAACGGCGGTCCGTTCCGCGCCCCCGGCGCCGAGCAGTTCGGCGTGCAGGGCGCGCAGCCGGGGTCCGGGTTCGGTGCCGAGTCCTTCGGCGAGGGTGCGGCGGGCGCTCTCGTAGGCGGCCAGCGCGTCGGCGTCGCGGCCGGTGGCGCGCAGGGCGCCGATGAGGAGGGCGTGCAGCGGTTCGTCGTACGGGTGGGCGGCGGTCAGTTCGCGCAGCCGCGGTACGGCGTCGGGGGCGTCGCCGAGGCGCAGACCGGCCTCGATACGGGCCCGGGTGGCCTCCAGGCGCAGCGCCTCGGGGCCGGCCGCGTGGCCGGGCAGGTCGGCCAGTGCCGGGCCCCGCCAGAGGGCCAGTGCCTCGTCCAGGTGCCGGGCGGCCGACGCGGCGTCGCCGTGCCCGAGGGCGGTGGTGCCCTGCCGTACGAGGTGTTCGAAGACGTACAGGTCCACGTCGTCGCGGGTCGCGGCGAGCCGGTAGCCGCCGGGGGCCGAGACGACGGTTTCCCTGCCGACGGTACGGCGGAGGCGGCCGACCAGGGCCTGGAGGGCGGCGGGGGCGTCCTGGGGCGGATCGTCCTCCGCCCAGACCTCGTCGATCAGGGTGGCGGGCGTGACGACGTCGCCGGGACGCAGGGCGAGGGCGGCGAGCAGCGCGCGCAGGCGGGGACCGCCGGGGCTCGCGACGGTGCCGTGGTCCTCCGTCTGGGTGACGCCCAGGATTCTGTACCGCACGGGGTCATTGTCGCCGAGTGGGTGAGCACGGGCACCCGGCATGGCGTTGGCACGCGGCGCGGAGGTGGGGAGCGCGGCCCGGCGCTGCGGGGTGCGGCTGCGCCCACCCGTGCCGCTGTTCGCGGCGACGGCGGGCAGCCGCGAGCGGCGAGGAGGGGCAGCGGGGCGTAGGCGGCCGGCAGCCGCGTACGGCGGGAAGGGGTCGGGTCGGGGGGTGTCCGCCCGCAGCGGTTGGCGCGTCAACGGAGTTCGCTTCTGTGGCCGACCGATTCCGCGCCGTTCCGAGGACGGACACCCCCCGGCGCGGCCCCGACCCACAACGCACCCCAACGCGCTACGCGCACCCCCACACCCCGCACAGGCGCCGCAGGCACCCGCACCCGCACCCGCACCGCCTCAGCCCCGCCGCACCACCTCAGCCCCGCCGCACCACCGCCCCCGCACCGCCCAGCGCGCCCCGTTGCGGTGCGATGCCGGCCGGTACCGCGCGTTGGCGGGCCGGGGTGCCGGTCCAGCAGGTGCCGCGGCGGGCGAGGAGGCGGCCGAGCCACAGCTCCAGGGAGACGAGGTCGGCCAGGCCGTCCAGCGGCAGCGGCTCGCCCGCGGCCGCCGCCCGCACCGCCTTGCGCACGACCCGCGCCTCCACGAGCCCCGCCTCCGCGAGCAGCGGCCGGTCGAAGAGTCCGAGCAGGGAGTCCGCGGAGACCCGCAGCCCCGTGCGCGCGGCGGAGGCCGCCAGTGCCTGGGTGGGCGCCCCCCACCCGGGCGGCAGCTCGCTCACCCCCGCCCCCTCCAGCACCGTCCGCAGGATCGCCGCCCGCGCCCCCGGCCGCACCCGCAGCGCCTCCGGCAGGGCCCGGCACGCCCGGACGACCTGGTTGTCGAGGAACGGCGTGTGCAGCCGCTGGAAGCGGATCTCGGCGGCCTGCTCGAGCACCCGCACCTCCGCCGCCTGCCGCGCCAGCGCCGACCGCGCCCGGAAGTCCCCGGGACGCTGCCCCGGACCCACTCCCGACCGCTGCGAGGACGTCTGGAGGCGAACCGATACTTCAGCCAGCGCCTCTCCGGTCAGCCACCGCGCCGCCGGCCCCGCCCCGGCCCAGGTCAGCGCGGCCAGGGACGCGTCCATCGCCCCGTCGCCCGGCGTGTCGAAGCGTCTGCGCAGCAACCGCTCGGCGAGCACCTCGAGGCCGCTCCGGTACGGCGTGCGGGCCAGCCGTCGCGCCGCCGCGTACACGCGCCCGGGGACGAGTACCGACCCGTCGGCCTTGGCGAGTGCGGCGACCGGCCGGACCAGATGGCGCCGTTTGCGGTCCATGAGCAGGTCGGCCAGGCGCGCCGGATGGGCGTCGAGGACCTGTCGCGCCCCGTACCCGGTGAAGTGGTCCGCGCTGCCCGCGGCCAGCCGGGCCCGGTGCCGTGCGGCGGCGACCAGGGAGGAGCCCGGCTCGTCGGTCAGCGGCCCGTCGAGGGCGGCGTACGGCAGCATCTCCTCGCCGCCGGTGACCACCACGTGGTGCAGCCGCGGGTTGGCCGCGAGCGCGCCCGCCCGCGCCAGCTCGGGTTCCTGCCCGCCGACGGCGAGGTCGTTGAAGGTGACGGCCAGCAGCCGCTCCCCCGCTCCCGTGCCGTGTCCCAGCACGGTCCCCGGCATCCCCGGCAGCCCGGCCGCCAGCAGCGCCAGCGTGCCCGAGGCGGGGCCGCCGGACAGGTCGGCCCCGATCCCGGGCACCGGCATCCCGCGCGCGGCCCGGCGTTCGGCGGGCCCCATGCCCGGGACGGGGCCGGGGTCGATGCCGTCCCCGGGGACGTGCCGGGGCGCGGCGAGCCGGGTGCGCACCGCTTCGAGCAGGGCGTCCCGCACGCCGTCCACGGCACGGTCCGGGTCGGCCGAGGGCGCCGCGACGGCGAGCGAGGCCACCGGTTCGTACCCGGCGATCTCGCGCGCCCCGGCGCGCAGGATCAGCGCGTGCCCCGGCGGAACACGCTTCACGCCGTCGTACGGGGTGGAGTCGTCCAGCGCGGCCGGCACGTCGGGCGTGGCGAGCAGCGCGGCGAGGTGGCCGAAGTCCAGGTTGGCCTCGACGAGGTCGGCCAGTGGCAGCGCGGCGGTCGCGTAGGCGGTGCCGCCCGCCCAGGGGGTGTGGAAGACCGGCCGGGCGCCCGCGAGGTCGCCGCAGACGGTGATCCGCCGGCCCACCTGGACGACGGCCGTGTAACTGCCGGGCCAGGCCGTCAGATGCCGGAGTGCGCCCCCGCGCGCGGCGAACAGCGCGACCCGCAGTTGCTCGTCGCTCGCGCCGCAGATGCCGAGGACGGCGATCCGGGTCTGGGGGTCGGCCGTGACGACACGCACCTCGTCGGGGCGCCAGTCGCCGACCGCCCACAGGGGGTCGGGGTCGCCCCACAACGCCTGGGCCCCCACGGGCTGGACGGTCTCGCCGTCGTAACCGGTGACTCCGGCGGATCCGTTGGCGCCCGCGGAGCCGGCCGCCCCGGCGATCCCCGCTGCTCCTGCTCCCACGGCGGCGCTGCTCCACCCCACCAACCACCGCATCGACGCCTCCACAGGCTGGGGACAACCAGTGCACCGTACGAACTGGTTCCCCATGCTGCCATGAAGGGCGCGCCACAGAGCGTCGGCGGAGCCGCGTGTGCTCCCTGAGTGCGCCCTCGCGGAGACTCACGCGAGACCGCCGACTCCCTCTCCGCCGCCCCGGACACCGTTCCGGAGGGAGCGAAGACGACGCGAATGCGCCCCCTGAACGCGCCCTTTGGCTACCCAACGCGCCCTCAACTCCCGTGGTGAGGGCGGTAGTGCTCGAAAATCACCAACGGTGATTTTCAGCCAAATCGACGCGACGCGGCCACATTCGAACACGCTCCGTACAAACTCTGCGCACCGCCCGGCCACTCGCCGGCGGCGCGCAGCCCGGGAGGCGGGACTCGCCCCCCGGGCCGGTCCGCCGCCCGCGGGGATGTAGGCGGCGGCGTCCCCCAGCCCACTGGATCCAGTACAGCGGGCCGACCCACGCACCGACCATGGAATCGCTCCCGCCGTGGCCGGAGAAGAGCGCACGGGCGGGCGCACGGCCACACATCGGGAGCACGCGGCAACAGACCGTACATGCACCGCACTTGAGTACGGACCACAATCCCGCCATCCGGAAGAATGCCTCTTAACGCATGGGATGCGGCGAACTACGCTGGGTTTACGAATGCCGCGTGGTTATGCCAGCGCGGCAGCCGTCTGTGTCGAGGGGTGACGCATGTCCAGGGAGCAACGCGGGCCGAACGAGAAACTCGGCGCCGTTCTCGCCCTCGCGGGAATCAGCAACGCAGGTCTCGCCCGGCGCGTCAACGACCTCGGCGCCCAGCGCGGGTTGACCCTCCGCTACGACAAGACGTCGGTGGCGCGCTGGGTTTCGAAGGGCATGGTGCCGCAGGGTGCGGCGCCGCACCTCATCGCCGCCGCCATCGGCCAGAAGCTGGGCCGCCCGGTGCCGCTCCACGAGATCGGCCTGGCGGACGCGGACCCCGCCCCGGAGGTGGGCCTCGCCTTCCCGAGGGACGTGGGACAGGCGGTCAGGTCCGCCACCGAGCTGTACCGTCTCGACCTCGCCGGCCGCCGGGCCGGCGGCGGCATCTGGCAGTCGCTCGCCGGATCGTTCGCGGTGAGCGCATATGCAACGCCCGCCTCGCGATGGCTGATAACCCCGGCCGACAGCTCGGTGGCGCGCGAGGCGAGCCCGGCCGAGGGCTCCGGCGCACCGCTCAAAGTCGGCCACAGTGATGTGCAGAAGCTCCGCGAGGCCGCCGAGGACGCCCGCCGCTGGGACTCCAAGTACGGCGGCGGCGACTGGCGTTCGTCGATGGTCCCCGAGTGCTTACGGGTCGAGGCGGCACCGCTCCTGCTCGGCTCCTACTCCGACGAGGTCGGCCGCGCCCTGTTCGGCGCCTCGGCCGAGCTGACCCGCCTGGCCGGCTGGATGGCCTTCGACACCGGCCAGCAGGAGGCCGCCCAGCGGTACTACATCCAGGCCCTGCGCCTGGCCCGCGCGGCGGCCGACGTGCCGCTCGGCGGCTACGTCCTGGCCTCGATGTCGCTCCAGGCCACCTACCGCGGCTTCGGCGACGAGGGCGTCGACCTCGCCCAGGCCGCCCTGGAGCGCAACCGCGGCCTGGCCACGGCCCGCACCATGAGCTTCTTCCGCCTGGTCGAGGCCCGTGCCCACGCGCGCGCGAACGACGCGGTGGCGGCCGGGGCCGCCCTGAAGGCCGCCGAGAGCTGGCTGGAGCGCGCCCGGCCCGGCGACAGCGACCCCTCGTGGCTGGGTTTCTACTCCTACGACCGGTTCGCCGCCGACGCGGCCGAGTGCTATCGCGACCTGAAGGCACCGCGCCAGGTCCGCCGCTTCACCGAGCAGGCACTGTCGAAACCGACGGAGGAGTTCGTACGCTCGCACGGGCTCAGACTGGTCGTCTCGGCGGTGGCCGAGCTGGAGTCGGGCAATCTGGACGCGGCCTGCGAGCAGGGCGTGCGGGCGGTCGAGGTGGCCGGCCGCATCTCCTCGGCCCGCACCACCGAGTACGTGAAGGACCTCCTGCACCGCCTGGAACCCTACGGCGACGAGCCGCGCGTGGTGGAGCTGCGCGAGCGCGCCCGCCCGCTGCTGGTGACTCCGGCCTGACGGACCGCCCTCTTCCGGGTTTGAAGGCATTGTCAGTGGCGCAGTGCACTATCGAAGCCGGGAGGTGAACCGGGAGATGGAACGAGTGTTCGACTGTGATGTGCTGGTGATCGGCGGCGGCATCGTCGGCCTGTCCACGGCGTACGCGATCACGCGCGCCGCACCGGGCACCCGGGTCACGGTCCTGGAGAAGGAGCCCGGCCCCGCCCGCCACCAGACGGGCCGCAACAGCGGCGTCATCCACAGCGGTGTCTACTACCGCCCGGGCTCGCTGAAGGCGCGGTACGCGGTCCGGGGCGCCGCCGAGATGGTCAAGTTCTGCGCCGAGTACGGCATCGACCACGCCGTCACCGGCAAGCTGATCGTCGCGACCGACCGCGCCGAGCTGCCCCGCCTGCACGCCCTGGTGCAGCGCGGCCGGGAGAACGGCATACCGGTGCGCGAGCTGGGCGGCGGCCAGATACAGGAGTACGAGCCCGAGGTGCGCGGCCTGGCCGCCATCCACGTCGGCACCACCGGCATCTGCGACTACGGCGCCGTGGCCCGCAGGCTCGCCCAGGCGTCGGGAGCGGAGGTCCGCTACGGCGCCGAGGTGCACCGCGTCGACCGGCGCCCCGGCCTCGGCGTCGCCGTCCGCACCCGCGCAGGGGACGTGCTCCGCGCCCGGGTCATGGTCAACTGCGGCGGGCTGCACTGCGACGGGATCGCCCGCCTGACCGGCGACGACCCCGGCATGCGGATCGTGCCCTTCCGGGGCGAGTACTACGAGCTGGCGCGGCCCGAGCTGGTGCGGGGACTGGTGTATCCGGTGCCGGACCCGGCGTTCCCGTTCCTCGGGGTGCACCTGACCCGCGGCATCGACGGCGGCGTGCACGTCGGACCGAACGCGGTGCCGGCGCTGGCCCGCGAGGGGTACGGCTGGGGCGTGGTGCGCCCCCGCGAGCTGGGCGCCACCCTGGCCTGGCCGGGGTCGTGGCACATGGCCCGGCGGCACTGGAGATACGGGGCGGGCGAGCTGCGCCGGTCCCTGTCCAGGAGCGCCTTCACGACGGCGGTCCGCAGACTGCTGCCGGCGGTGACGGAGGACGACCTGGTCGCCGCCCCGGCCGGGGTGCGGGCGCAGGCGGTGCTGGCGGACGGCACCCTGGTGGACGACTTCCTGATCAAGGAGGGCGCCCACGCGGTGCACGTCCTGAACGCGCCGTCGCCCGCGGCGACCGCGTCCCTGCCCATCGGCCGCGAGGTGGGCCGCAGGGCGCTGGCGATGCTGGCCGCCGCGGACTAGGACCCGTCCCGCCCCGGCGCGCTGCTGCCGTCGTACGAGCCGAGGCCCTCGATCAGCGCCACCAGGGCCGGGTCGCCCGCGAAGCGTTCGGCGTGGATCTGCCGGATGAGGTCGCCCGTGGCCGGGTCCTCGTCGTCGGTCAGGTCGTGCGAGACCATGTGCCGCACCAGCGGCAGACCGATCTCGTCCACCTGCCGGTGCAGCGGAGCGTGCATGTACGCCCGGTAGGCCTCGATGTCCTCGACCGCGAACATCGCCCCGTAGTCGAAGTCACCGCCCACGTCCCGCCCGACCGCCCAGTACGCGACGGCGTCGATCTCGCGCCCCATCCTGCGGAGCATCTCGAGCGCCTCGTCGACCTTCTCCCGGGGCGCGTCGGGGCGCATGGCGAGGCGGATCTGGTGATGGATCACGGCGTCTCTCCTCCACGTGGCGACGGGAACTTCTACCTATCGCTTGAGTTATAGACTGTAACTATCTCGACAGGGCATCGCAACCGCGTGCGCGGACCAACCGTGCGCGGACTAAAATCGACGCATTGTGTCTGACTCCCACCACGCCCCCGAAGCCGAAGCCGCTCCCCCGTCCACGGCCGGGTCCTCCCTGCGGCACGCCCGCGCCAAGGGCGAGCCCCGGTTCCCCGACGGGCCGAAGGCCGATCCCGCCGGGTCGCACTTCGAGCGGCGGATCCGCAGTTTCCAGCCGCGACGCAGCCGGGTGACCGCCGGGCAGGCGGACGCGTTGCAGCGGCTGTGGTCCCGGTGGGGGCTGGACATCGACGGACAGCGCGTCGTCGACCTCGCCGAGCTGTTCGGCAACGCCCGCCCCGTCGTCCTGGAGATCGGCTTCGGCATGGGCGAGGCCACCGCCCGGATGGCCGCCGCCGACCCGGACACCAACATCCTCGCCGTCGACGTCCACACCCCGGGCCAGGGCAACCTCCTCGCGCGCGCGGAGCGCGAGGAACTGCCCAACATCCGGGTGGGCAACGGCGACGCGATCATCCTGCTGCGCGAGATGCTCGCCCCCGGCTCCCTCGCCGGGCTGCGCGTCTACTTCCCCGACCCGTGGCCGAAGAAGCGCCACCACAAGCGCCGACTGATCCAGCCGGAGTTCCTGACGCTGGCCGCGACCCGGCTCGCACCGGGGGCCGTCGTGCACTGCGCCACCGACTGGGAGCCGTACGCCGAGCAGATGCTCGAGGTGCTCACCGCGCACCCCGACTTCGAGAACACCGTGCCCGGCGGCGGGTTCGCGCCACGCCCCGAACACCGGCCGCTGACCCGTTTCGAGGGCCAGGGACTGGACAAGGGACATGTGGTGAACGACCTGCTGTTTCGTCGCGTACAGCACAAGGAGCTGCCCCCCACCGGTTAGGGTCCATGCCGTGGCCACCTGTCCCCCGTACCCGACCCATGTGCACCGGCATACGCACTGGTGGCAGCGCACCTGGGTCCGTTACGGCGCGCTGATCACCCTGCTCGCGCTCTCCGGCCTGGTGATCCTCGCCCTGGTGCGCGAACAGACCGGCACACAGGGCTTCCTGGTGGGGCTCGGGCTCGCCGTCCTGCCCGTACCGCTGCTCGTGGCGGCGTTCCGCTGGCTGGACCGGGTCGATCCCGGACCCTGGCGGAACCTGCTGTTCTGCTTCGCGTGGGGCGCCTGCGCGGCGGCGCTGATAGCGATCGTCGCCAACAGCTTCGCCACCCGGTGGATAGCCACCGCGACCGCCGACCCGGCCGGCGCGGACACCTGGGGCGCCACGGTGATAGCCCCGGTCGTCGAGGAGTCCGCCAAGGCCGCCGCCGTCCTGCTGGTCTTCCTGTTCCGCAGACGGGACTTCACCGGCATCGTCGACGGCGTGGTCGTCGCCGGGGTCACCGCCACCGGCTTCGCCTTCACCGAGAACATCCTCTACCTGGGCACCGCCTTCGGCACCGACCAGCTGACCGGCGACAGCGGCATCGCCTCCGTCACCGCGGCGACCTTCTTCGTCCGCGTCGTGATGTCGCCCTTCGCGCACCCGCTGTTCACGGTCCTCACCGGCATCGGCTTCGGTATCGCCGCGCTCTCCGCGGGCCGGCACCGCCTGCGCCGGGCCCTGCTCCCGCTGGCCGGACTGCTCCTCGCGATGGGCATGCACGCCCTGTGGAACGGCTCGGCCGCGTTCGGCGAGTACGGCTTCTTCGCCGTGTACGCGGCGTTCATGGTGCCGTCGTTCGGCCTGCTGACCTGGCTGGTGATCTGGACCCGGCAGCGTGAACTGGGCACCGTCCGGGCCGAGCTGCCCGCCTACGTGGCCGCCGGCTGGCTGACGCCCGCGGAGCCGTACGCGCTCGGCTCGATGCGGGCCCGCCGCGTCGCCCGGCAGTACGCCCGCAAGCACGCCGGGAAGGAGGGTGCGCGGGCGGTGGCGCGGTACGAGGCCTGTGCGACCTCGGTGGCGTTCCTGCGGCAGCGCGGGCGCCGGGGCAGGGCGGGCGCCGACTTCACCGTACGGGAGCGCCAACTCCTTGACGCCCTGTGGCACCTGCGGGGCGTGGCCCGTCCGGCACTGGACTACGCCGCCCGAACCACCGCACCCCCGGCGCCCGTGCCGCGGCCGGTGCCCCCGTGGGCGTACGGCTACGGCTACGGGGCGCAGGGCGCGTACGGGCACGCGACGGCGCACCCCCCGTACGGCCCGAACCCGCCGCACCACCCGCAGGCGTCCCACGCGCCGTACCCGCAGGCGCCGCACGCCCCGTACCCGCAGTACGCGCCGCCCTCTCCGCAGCACGCGCCGTACACGCCGCCCGGCCCCTACCGGCCGTAGGTCCGCGTCGTCCGGCCGGCCCTCAGGCGGACGCCCGTGTGAGCCGCTCGGCCTCGTCCTCCGTCAGGTGCAGCTCGGCCACGCCCAGCAGTGCCGGCAGTTGCTCCACCGTGCGCGCGGAGGCGATCGGGGCCGCCACCGTCGGCCGGCCGGCCAGCCAGGCGAGGGCGACCGTGGCGACGGGAGCGTCGTGGGCCTCGGCGATCTCGTCCAGGGCGGCGAGCACCCGGCGACCGCGCTCGGTCTCCAGGTGCTTGGCCGCACCGCCGGCCCGCGGGCTGTCCACGGCCGTGCCGGGCCGGTACTTGCCGGTGAGGAAGCCGGCCGCGAGGGCGTAGTACGGGACGGCGGCGAGACCGGACCGCTCGGCGAGGTCGCCGAGTCCGCCCTCGTAGGTGTCGCGGGAGACCAGGTTGTAGTGCGGCTGGAGGGCGACGTACCGGGCCAGGCCCTCGCGGTCGGAGAACTCCAGGGACTCCGCGAGCCGCTCGGCGGAGATGTTGGAGGCGGCGATGTGCCGCACCTTGCCGGCCTTCACCAGTTCGTCGAGGGCGCCGATGATCTCCTCGACCGGCACCTCGGGCTTGTCGAAGTGGGTGTAGTAGAGGTCGATGTGGTCGGTGCCCAGGCGGCGCAGCGAGGCGTCGGCGGCGGCCCTGATGTTCGCGGCGGACAGGCCGGGGTACTCGGGGTGCTGGCTGACCTTGGTGGCGAGGACGACGTCGTCTCGGTTGCCGCGGGCCGCGAGCCACTTGCCGAGGACGGTCTCGGACTCGCCGCCGCTGTTGCCGTCGACCCAGGC
This sequence comes from Streptomyces coelicoflavus, assembly GCF_003112555.1. Classification (GTDB taxonomy): domain Bacteria; phylum Actinomycetota; class Actinomycetes; order Streptomycetales; family Streptomycetaceae; genus Streptomyces; species Streptomyces coelicoflavus. Next base: position 21,915 of record NZ_BEWB01000003.1, read on the forward strand.
GGAGTAGGAGTCGGCGGTGTCGACGAAGTTGCCGCCCGCCGCCGTGTAGGCGTCGAGGACGGCGAAGGACGTGTCCTGGTCGGCGGTCCAGCCGAAGACGTTGCCGCCGAGGGCGAGGGGGAAGACCTCGAGGTCGGAGGAGCCGAGCTTGCGCAGAGAAGTCATGTAGAGATCAACGACCGCGGCGGAGCAGAGCATTCCGGAACCCGCGCAAAAACGCCGCAAACCGGCAGCCCTGACGTCGGGGGGTTGCCGTCAGGACCGCCGGGGTTCGGCGGGGCGGGTCAAGGGGCGAGGTGCCTCAGGGGGTGAGGCCCTTGCTCTGCAGCCAGGCCATCGGGTCGATGCCCGAGCCGTCGCCGGTGTGGACCTCGAGGTGCAGGTGGGCGCCGGTGACGTTGCCGGTGGCGCCGACGCGGCCGATGACGTCTCCGGTGGTGACCTTCTGACCGACGCTGACGTTGATGGACGACTGGTGCGCGTACCAGAGTTCGGTGCCGTCGTCGAGGGTGAGCACGGTCTTGTAGCCGTACGAACCGTCCCAGCCGGCCGACGTGATCGTGCCGCTGTGCACCGCCTTGAGCAGGGTGCCCGTGGGGGCGGCGAAGTCGAGGCCGGTGTGGTGGCCGGAGGCCCACAGGGAGCCGGCCTGGTTGAAGGTCGAGGAGATCGTGTACGAGGAGGTCGGCAGCGTGAACTGCTTGGCCAGCTTCGCGAGCCGCTCGGCCTCGGCCTTCTTCGCGGCCTCCTCCTCCGCCTTCTTCTTGGCGGCGGCGGCCTTGGCCTCGGCCTCCTTCGCGGCCTTGGCGGCGGCTTCCTGGGCCTTCTTCTCGGCCGCGGCCTGCGCCTCGGCGGCGGCCTTGGTCTCGACCTGGGCCTGCTGCTGCTCGGCCTGCGCCATGATCCGGGCCCGCAGCGACTCACCGGCGCCGGCGCCGGTGGAGTCCGCGCCCTGGGCGGTGTCCGCGACGACGGCCTGGGTGATGCCGCTGAGCGGGGTGGCGGAACCCTCGGGCTCCGGCTCCTCGTCGCCGCCGGGCACGAGCGAGCCCACGTTCGGCAGGTCCGGCATGGAGATGGACACCGGCGGCTTGCCGGTCTGCGCGCTGGCCATGCCGCCCGCGCCGACGGCGGCTATGACACCTACGCCGAGGACGGTGGAGCTGCGGGCGAGTCCGCCGCGCTGCTTGGCGACGCGGTGCCGGCCGCGCACGGGGCGGATGGACTCCGCGGTGGGGTTCCACTCCTCCCAGGGGCCCTCTTCGGCGCGGGGGGCGTCGTAGCCGAAGGTGTCGGTGCCGTGCCCGGTGGGCACGTACGGGGCCTCGGGGGCAGGCCGGTTGGACGCCACGTGGGCGTACTCCTTTCCTTCCTTTCGCCTACCGGGTTAGCTGACGGGTTCGGAGCAGGAAGGTCTCCTACGGGTGCCTGCCGACCGTGTTTCCACGACGTCATACGCCCGATTCACCCCAATGTGGTGGTTCCCCGGTTCCCTCGCGGGATTCGGCGCGTGCGCACGGAGCCGCCTTCTGTGACGGCTGGGACGACCGCGCTGCGTTATCGAACGTTAATAGACGCGAGGCTCGGATTCCAAGCCGTTCCGCTTGATCATTAACGAAAACGGCCGGGACGCACCCCTCACGACCGGTGAAAACCGGACGAGTTGACCCACCCTCAGTATTCCTCTTCACGCCACTTTCTTCTGACGGTGTATCAGTTGTTATGCGGAGGGAGGTCGGACTGTCACGTCTCGTAACAATGATCATGGTCACCGCGCCGGGGCCGCCGTACGGCGAGCAGCGCCATGTCGTCCGCCATGCCGCCTCCGGAGTGCCGGCGCACGTCCTCGGCGAGGGTGTTGAGCAGCATCACCGGATGCCGGAAGACATGGCCGGCCAGCCGCGTCTGCGGATCGTAGAACTCGCCCCTGGCGTCCCGGGCTTCGGTCAGGCCGTCGGTGTAGAGCAGCAGTGTGGCCCCACCGGGGAAGTCGGCCTCCTCCGCCCGGTCGGGCCACACTCCCAGGTCGCCCATGCCGAGCGGCAGCGCCGACTCGCGGGCGGGCAGCGTGTCCAGGGTCCCGTCGGGGTACAGCAGCAGGGGTGGCGGATGGCCGCGGTTGACGATGCGTACGGTCCCGTCGCCGTGCGGGAGTTCGGCGAGGAGGGCGGTGGTGAAGCCCTCGAAGGCGTCCAGTCCGTCGCGCCGGGTGCCCTCGCGTGCCAGCGCCCGCTCCAGGCGCTGCGCCACCGCCTCCAGCGTCGCCTCCTGCTCGGCGGCCTCCCGGAAGGCGCCGATCACCACGGCGACGGCGGCGACCGCGCCCATGCCCTTGCCGCGCACGTCGCCGACGATGAGCCGGACGCCGCGGGCGCTGTCCTGCACGGCGTACAGGTCACCGCCGATGAAGGCGTCGGCCTGCGCGGCCTCGTAGCAGACGGCGATCTCGAAACCCCCGATGCGCTCGGCGGGTTCGGGCAGCACGGCGCGCTGGGCGGCCTCGGCGATCTCGCGGACGGAGACGAGGCGCTCGCTGCTGCGCCGGACCATGCCGTTCACGATGACGGCGAGCACGGCGACCGTCGCGATGGTGATCAGCTCGGTGAGGGAGTCGACGTAGTGGATGACGCCCTTGCCGAGTTGCAGCCCGATGACCGACACGACCACGGCGACGCCGGTGAGCGCGGTGCCGCGCCTCGAGTAGAGCGGGGCGGCGACCAGGGGCGCGGCCGTGTAGAGGGGGCCGGCGGTGAAGTACCTCGGCGTGAAGATGTCGTACAGGATGGCGACGGCGATCAGCAGCACGGGGAGCGCGTGCACGAAGGCGCGCCCGTAGCCGGTCCGGCGGCGCGGCGGCGGGCCGGAGGGCGGCTCCTCGTCTCCGAGGCCCGGGTCGGGCACGGGATCACCGGGGAGCCGGCCGCCGGCTCTGGCGGCCACTCCCTCGTCGCCCACGTCACCTGGCCGCACCACTCGTCTCCCGCCACCCCGCACGTCCGCGCGCCGCTTGCCGTCCAGGACTCCAGGTTTCCGGGGACGGGGGCGGGCGGCGAGCGGTGAGGGGCCGACCGGATGACGGGCAGGTGCGGGACGGGAAAACGCCGAGGGCCGGAACCCTTTCGGATTCCGGCCCTCGACCTTCAGTAGCGGGGACAGGATTTGAACCTGCGACCTCTGGGTTATGAGCCCAGCGAGCTACCGAGCTGCTCCACCCCGCGCCGTTGTGTTCACCACTGTACGTCATCCCGGGGGTGGAATGCACATCGGTGCCTCCCCGACGGTGCCCTACCCCTCCAGATGGCGGTTCGGCGCCTTGGCCCGCTCCTCGTACCCGGCCGGTACGACGACGACGGCACCGTGCGCTGTGAGCACCCCGCTCCCGTCCGCACCCGCCACGAAGGTGTCCGGCTCCCGCCAGGCCGTGACGACGCGGCGCACCCCGGCGTCGAGGATCAGCCGGGCGCAGGGCGCGGGCCGGGAGGCGCGGCGGGCGCAGGGCTCGAGACTGCTGTACACGGTGGCGCGGGCGAGCCGGGGGTCCTCCGGGTCGACCTTCGCGAGCGCGGCCTCCTCGGCGTGCACGACGGGATCACCGCCCTCCCGCGAGAACCCGCGCGCCAGCTCGCTCCCGTCGGCGGCGACCACGACCGCCCCCACGCTGAACGCGGTGTCCGACGGCGGACACAGCTCGGCCAGCTCGCAGGCGAGCCCGAGCCAGTGCCGGTCGGCGGCGGCGACGCGCTCACCGGCGCCGGGTGCGGTCGGCAGGTACCGCATCAGCACCACGTCCTCGATCCGCCGCGTCTCGATCAACCGCAGCCGCCCGCCCTGGTAGGCACCGGGCCCGAACAGCCGGGGCGCGGCCGGGTCCCCGACGAGGAGGGGCGCGAGGACGAGCTGCAGCTCGTCGGCGAGCTCCCGCTGAAGCAGCTGGCTGTGGACGGTCCCGCCCCCTTCCACCATCAGCCGCCGCACGCCCCGCCGGTCGTGGAGGTACTCCAGCACGGTCCGCCAGTCGAGCACCTCCCCCAGGGACACCACATCGGCCGCGATCCCCAGCCCGCGGGCCCGCCGGGCACCGTCGTCCGTGGTCAGCAGCACCTTCTCCCCGCCCGTGTGCCAGAACCGCGCCGCCGGATCCAGCTCGCCGCTGCCGCTGACGGTGACCTTGAGCGGGTACTCCGCCTCCCCGGCCGCGACCCGCGCCGCCCGCCGCTCGGCCGAGTTCACCAGCAGCCGCGGATTGTCGGCCCGGATCGTCCCGGCCCCGACCAGGATCGCGTCCACGGAGGCCCGCACCTCGTCGACCCGGTCGAAGTCGGCGGGGCCGGACAGCAGCAGGCGCTCGGGGCCGGTGTCGTCCAGGTAGCCGTCGAGGGAGACGGCTGCGGAGAGGAGGACGTGCGGGAGGGGCATGGGCGGCACTCCGGTGGGTCGGGCGGTCGGGCTAGGGGGGCGGCCGGGGCCTTCTACGTTCCCGTGAGACGGACGAACCGCACCGGCTCCGCCAAGACCTCGCCGGCATGGGGAACGTCCGCGGTACGGGCGGCGAGCGTCGCCATCGCGATCAAAAGTTGCGCATGGTCGCCTCCATGGTGCCGGACTCCGTGCACTACCCGATGGACGACTACCTGAAGGAATTCCGCAAGCGGGCGTTTGAGTGCTTCGAGGTGCTGTACGACACCGTCGAGCCGATCGATGTGACGGGGGCGACATGATCGCCGCAGTGACGGCGCAGCAGCAGGCTTTTCAGCACGCACTCCACCGCGAAGCCGAAGTGGTAGTCCGCGTTTGGCAGTCGGCCGTCCCTCTGGAGGCACACCGCATCGTCGAAGTGCCGCTCGGCAGCGCAGGCATAGCGGCCTGAGTACGCGTACTCAGACGGGATGGTGGGCGACACGGATGATGCGCGTGGTGACAGGACGCTACCGTCCGTATCGATCACCGCGGCGTGGCGGTCGTACATTCCGACCTGCTTGGCGGCGCGGGACAGGGGAGGGGGCAATCATGGCGTGGGACGAATGGGAACAGCTCAAGGCCGCGGCGGCCGAGCGGCACGGCACACACATGCAGCTGAACCAGTTACCAGGAGACCGCGGAGCCAGTGAGGGCGACCTCATCTCCAACAAACCGGCTTGGACGAGGGCCGGTACGGACATCGGCTCGCTGCGTGAGGACATCAGCAAGGCAACCGCGAAGCTCCAGAACGGCCAGACGGGCCTCGGCAGCGACTCCGACTGCCTGACCGCTGCTGCCCAGAAGGACGTCCACGATTCCTGGGCGACCTACGTGGAACGCCTCAGCGGTCGCTGCGGAAAGCTCTCCGGCCTTCTGGTGAAGGCCGGCACCGACCAGGTGAGGACTGACGAGTCGGTCGAGGCGGAGGTCACCAAACTGAACGTGGCGTACGCGGATACGCCGGCTGTCGGCGGTCAGGGCCAGGGGCGGTAACCGGACGTCATGGATCTCGCGACTCTCAAGGCTCTCAAGCCCACCGAGTACTCCGAAGCGGCCGACGGTTACCGCAGCACCTCCGACATGGCGAGCGCGGCCAAGGACCGCATCGACAACCAGATAGCAGTGGCATTGAGGAACCAGCTGAAGGGAAAGGCCGCCACAGCGGCAGGCGAGCAGCTGAGAGAACTGAGCCAGAACTTCCACTACGTCCAAGTGCAGTGCGGCCTCGTCAGCACCGCCCTTGAGGCGTTCTCGTACGAGACGGAAGCGGCCAAGCGGAAACTCGACACGGCCCTCGAGAACGCCAAGGCGGCGAACCTCACCGTGAACTCCGACGGGTCGGTCACCTACCCGCCCGGCGGCAAGAAGGGCGGGGACGGCAAGACCCCCGACGGTGGCACGGTGGGCGGCCTGACGGACGGTACGGCCTCGGCCATCGGCAGGCAGGCCGCCAACTTCGACCCCAACCCGCACCACCGCCTCGCCCAGGACTGCGCCGACCTGATCGCCACTGCCCTCAAGGAGGCGACAGAGGCCGACGAGAAATGGGCACCGAAGCTGCGGGCCCTGAAGGCGGACGACGACCTCACCGTCTCCAGCGGAGACTGGGTCGATGTGAAGGAAGACACCGCTGGCGTCCTCAAGGGAGCAGACGACTACCTGGAGTCGTTCAGGGAGCCGCCCAAGCAGGGAACACCCGAGGAGAATGCCGAGTGGTGGCACGGACTTACCGAAGAGCAGCGAGCTGCCTATATCTCGGTGCATCCCGACTCGATCGGGTGGATGGACGGGCTCCCTGCCACTGTGCGCGACGAGGCCAATCGGACCGTGTTGGCCGAGGCCCGTGGCGTTGCGCAGACCAAGATGGACTCCTGGATGGCGAAAGAGCCCGTACCGTCCTACGTCGAACGCGAGATCATCAACGCCCAGACTGGCGAGCGATGGACGGCAAAGGTTCCCACCGAGGAATGGCGTGAGTGGGAGAAGAAGCGGAAGGAACTGCAGAGCCCTCTCGACGGCATGGACGCGATCCAGGACCGCTTCGACGCGACCGGTACGAGAGGCTTGCCTGACGCGTATCTCCTGGGATTCAGCGCCAAGGACGACGGCCGCGCGATCATCGCTAACGGAGACCCGGACACGGCGGATCACACAGCGGTCTACGTTCCCGGCACGGAGGCTGACTTGAAGAGTATTGGGGGGAACGTCGACCGTATGGTGAACGTCTGGCACGCCGCTCATAAGGAAGCCGACGGAGGGTCCGTTTCCACGATCACCTGGCTTGGTTACGACGCACCGGACAGCGTCTACCGTGATGCACCATTTGAGCACTACGCGTACGACGGAGCGCCCGCGCTCCGTGGCTTCATGGATGGCCTCGACGCATCGCGTTCCGTCGATTCACCGTCCCACACCACCGTGATCGCCCACTCATACGGAACGACTCTTGTCGGAGCGGCGGCCGAGACTGGGCGTCTCAACGCCGATGAGGTCATCTTGGCGGGGAGCCCCGGCGTCAAGGTGTCCAACGCCCGTGACATGGACGTCCCCGAGGGACATGTGTGGAACCAGGAAGCAGACGGAGACGTGGTTCCGGACATCGGCCGCTGGGGTCACGGCGGAGACGGCTTCGTCATCCCTAGCGACCCGGAGTTCGGCGCAAACCAGATGACCACGGACACCGAAGGACACAGCGACTACTGGGACGCTGATACCGAGAGTCTGCACAATCAAGCCCTGGTGGTCGTCGGAGCGGGCGACAACGTGGCTCTGCAGCCACCGCCCGACCCGTGGGCACACGTCAAGTAGGAGCTGGTGTGAAATCCCGAGTAAGCGTCCTTGCGCTCGCCGTATCCGTTACCCTCACTGCCCTAACTGGATGCAGCATGACCAAAAACGACTCCCACGACGTCCCAACCGCCGGTACTAGCACCTCGAGCGATGCGGCCGATGCACTGGAGAGGGTTTCCAGTGGAATCTACGATCTGATCGGCGTGCGAGGGAAGGCCTCTAACGATCAGTCAACGGTCATGAGCTGCTCGGACGAAAGCAGGGAGACGCATTTCAGGATTCTTCATCCCTGGAATTTTTATCCTGCGACGGCAAGCGACCTCCATGTGGCAATGGAGCAACTGAAGACAGAACTACCGAAAAACGGCTGGAAAATTGTCGATTATGGACCCGACACCAGCAAGAACAAGAACATCAGAATGACTGCCGACAACGACGACAACAAGGCCAGTATCAGAGTGATCGAGATGGCAAAGAATGATCCGCCAAAATTGAGTATGGACGTAGTGTCCGGCTGTTTCCGGATCCCAGACGGCCAGGAGATCGAACGTTTCTAAGCCACGCCCTCGAACCAGGAGTCGATCACTTCGGTCGTGCAGGTACTCCAGCGCGGCGCGCCAGTCCAGCACCGGTCCCAGGGACACCACATCGGCGCCGATCCCGAGCCCGCGGGCCCGCCGGGCACCGTCGTCCGTGGTCAGCAGCACCTTCTCCCCGCCCGTGTGCCAGAACCGCGCCGCCGGATCCAGCTCGCCGCTGCCGCTGACGGTGACCTTGAGCGGGTACTCCGCCTGCCCGGCCGCGACCCGCGCCGCCCGCCGCTCGGCCGAGTTCACCAGCAGCAGGCGCTCGAACTCTCCGTCCGCCTCCGGCAGGCGCCGCCCCCTCGACTCCGCGACCCTCAGTACGTCCGCGAGGCACTCGGTCAGACGGATCGCCGTGTACCGGACCTCGGCGTTCGGGGACACCGGGTCGCTCAGGACTCCGTGCGCCGAGCGGAGGACGTCCAGCCCCTCGGCGAGCTGCCGGGCCTCCGTCTCGTCGGCGAGCCGGGACACCAACCCGGTGCCGTCGCCGGGGGCGAGGAAGCAGGGCTTCCCCTCCGCCGACAGCCAGGGCAGTAGCCGCAGCGCGGTAGGCGGTGTCATCACGCGGCCACCTTCCGCGCGCCGACGACGTGCTGGTCCAGCTCGATACCGAAGTCGGCGGCGAGCACGAGGGCGAGGCGGCGGTGCCGCTGGCGGTCCCGTTCCTGGTCGTGGGCGGCGAGGTAGGGGCGGACCAGACGGCTCTCGGCGCCGTCCAGGGGGAGGTGACGGCAGTACGGGGAGTGGTGGAGGGGAAGGCGGGCGGGGGCCGTGGGGCCAGGCGTGCTCCGGGCCCGGTGACGCGGGGCGCCCGCGCGGTGCAGTCACGTGTACGTGTACCTGCAGGTCGTCCACCGCCTCACTGAACAGATCCGGGCGGGGCGGCTCCCGGTCGGCGCACGCCTCCCGGGCGAGCGTGACCTCGCGGACGAGTACGGCGTGGCCGTCAACACCGTCCGCCGTGCCATCCGAGAACTCCGCGACCAAGGGCTGCTCATCACCGTCCCCGTAAAGGGAACCTTCGTGTGCGCGAAGGAGCCCTCCTCGAACTCCGGGGACGACGACAAGCCCACCGGCTGACGAACCCGGCGGCGGGGTACCCGGCGCCCCATGAGCACCGAACCCGCCCCGCTGGTCGCCCTGGACCTGACCGGCACGTTCGCGTTCGGGCTGAACGGGGCGCTGACGGCGGTGCGGGCCGCGCGGCTCGACGTGGTCGGGGTGGTGGTGCTCGGGATGATCACCGCGTTGGGCGGCGGGGTCATCCGGGACGTGCTCATCGACTCGCTGCCGTCCGCCACGTTCCTGGACTGGCGCTACTACACGCTCGCCGCGGCCGGCGGGCTGATCGCCTTCGCCGTCAGCAGGCACCTGCGCCGGCTGGAGCCCGCGATCACCGTGCTCGACGCGGTCGGGCTGTCCACCTTCGCGGTGATCGGCGCGAGCAAGGCGCTGGACGCCGGGCTGGCCGTCGTACCGGCGATGCTGCTGGGCGTGATCACGGCGGTGGGCGGAGGGACGATCCGCGACACCCTGGTCGGCCAGATCCCGACGGTGCTGCGCACCGGCCTGTACGCCATCCCCGCCCTGGTGGGCGCGGCGGTGACGGTCGCGACCACCGAGACGGGGCTGTACGGCCTGCCGGCGACGCTCGGAGCGGCGGCGGTCTGCTTCCTGATCCGCATGCTCGGACTGCACTTCGGCCTCAACGCCCCGGAACCGCCCGAGACGCGTCCGCCCGGTGGCGGAACACGGCGCCGCAAGTAGCCTCGAAGGAATGGAGCACCCCGGATGAGTGACACCGCCCGGACCGTCCTGGCCGGCCTCGGCTCCGTCCGCTCCGACCTCGAGGACCTCTACCGGGACCTGCACCGGCATCCCGAACTCGGCCTGCGGGAGCACCGTACGGCGAAGAGGGCGGCGGACGCCTTGCGGCAGAGCGGCTACGACGTCACCGAGGGCGTCGGCGGCACCGGCGTGGTCGGGGTCCTCGCCAACGGGGACGGCCCGGTCGTCATGGCCCGCGCCGACATGGACGCCCTCCCGGTGCGCGAGCGGACCGGCCTGCCGTACGCCTCCACCGCGACGGTGACCGACGAGGACGGCCGGGAGCAGCCGGTGATGCACGCCTGCGGCCACGACGTGCACGTGACCTGCCTGACCGGATGCGCGCGCCTGCTGGCCGAGCACCGGGACGCCTGGCGCGGCACCTTCGTCGCGCTGTTCCAGCCCTCGGAGGAGAACGGGGACGGCGCCGACGCCATGATCGAGGACGGTCTGACCGACAGGTCGCCCCGCCCCGACGTCGTCCTCGCCCAGCACGTCCTGCCGTACCCGGCCGGTTACGTCGGCACCCGGGCGGGCTCCTTCCTGTCCGCCGCCGACAGCCTCCGGGTCACCGTGCACGGCCGGGGCGCGCACGGTTCGGCACCCCAGGCGTCGGTCGACCCGGTGGTGATCGCCGCATCGGTCGTCGTACGGCTTCAGACCGTCGTCTCCCGCGAGCTGGCCGCCACCACGCCCGCCGTGGTGACCGTGGGCAGCGTCCACGCCGGCAGCGGCCCCAACGTCATCCCCGACCGGGCCGTCCTGGAGCTCAACGTCCGCACGTACGACGACGCCACCCGCACCCAGGTCCTGGACGCGATCAAGCGCATCGTCCGCGCCGAGTGCGAGGCGTCCCGCTCCCCCCGGGAACCGGAGTTCGAGCGGCTCTCGTCCTTCCCGCCCACCGTCAACGACGAGGAGCCCACCCGGCGCGTCGCGGAGGCGTTCGGCGCGTACTTCGGCGACGACGCGCACACCGTCGAGCTGCAGACCGCCAGCGAGGACATGAGCGAGATCCCGGGGGCCTTCGGGGTGCCGTTCACGTACTGGGCGATCGGCGGCATCGACCCGGACCGCTACGCCGAGGCCGCCCGCAAAGGGACCGTCGCCCAGGACATCCCGGTCAACCACAGTGCCGCCTTCGCGCCCGTCGTCCAGCCCACCCTGGACACGGGCGTGAGCGCGCTGACGGTGGCCGCACTGGCCTGGATCGGCGACGACCGCTCCGCGTAGCACCCCGCGCGGTCGGCTTGACTCTCCAGTGACTGGAGACCGGAGAGTGGGCTCCATGAACGGCGCGACGCCCCCGCACTCGATCGGTGAACTGTCGGCCCGTACCGGAGTGCCCGTACGGACGATCCGGTTCTACTCGGACACCGGACTGCTGCCGCCCACGGACCGCACCCCTGCCGGATACCGCCGCTACGACGACGCGGCCCTCGACCGGCTCCGCCTCATCGGCGTCCTGCGGGAGCTGGACGTCGACCTGGCCACGGTCCGCCGCGTCCTGGACGGCGACCTCTCCGTCGCCGAGGTCGCCGCCGCGCACGCCGACGCCACCGCCCTCCAGATCCGCGCCCTGCGGCTGCGCCACAGCATGCTGCGGCTCGTCGCCCGGCGCGGCCCCAGTCCCGAGGAGACCGTTCTCATGCACCGGCTGACCCGCCTCACCGCCGACGAACGACGGCGCATGGTCGCCGACTTCATCGCCGGCCTCGGCGCCGGCACGCCACAGGCCCGCAGCGCTGCCGCCGTCCTGCGCACGGCCCTGCCCGACCTCCCCGACGAACCGTCCGACGCCCAACTCGCCGCGTGGGTGGAGCTGGCCGAACTCATCGCCGACGACGACTTCCGCACGCGCATGGCGGACGCGGCGTTCCCGCCCGCCGACGAGGACGCGCTGCCGGGCGTGGCCTCCGAGCAGGCGGCCGAGCTCGTCCCGTTCGTCAGGGGGGCCGTCGCCGACGCGAGGGCGGCGGGCATCGCGCCGGACGGTTCCGGTGCCGATCCGGTGGTCGAGGCCGTCGCGGAGCGCTTCGCCGCCGTACTCGGCCGTCCCGACGGGCCCGAGTTGCGGGAGTGGATGGCGTCGCGGTTCGAAGCGGGGCACGATCCGCTCGTCGAGCGGTACTGGCGTCTGGTGTGGACCGTCAACGACTGGCAGGTGATCCCCGGGCATCTGCCCTTCCAGCCCTGGATGGCCCGGGCACTTCGCCGGTCCGGCCGGGTCAGTCCCAGTCGCCGTTGACCCAGGCGAGCAGGCGGGCACGCTTCGTGTAGGAGCAGAAGCCGTGGTCCGGGCCGGACGTGGCGTACGTGCCGTCCCCGTACCGCAGCTCGTAGCCGTGGTCGCCGGGACCGTACTCGCCGTCGCGGCGGCCGTCCATGTCGTCGGCCCAGTCGAGGAGACCGAAGTCCGGGAACCCGAGACCGAGGTTGTCCAGGTAGCGGCCGGGGTCGGCCGGTTCCACCGGTACGGCGCGGCCGTCGCCCCCGGCCGCGTGCCGGTCCTCGTGGCAGCCGTCGGAGCGCACGGGCTGGCCCAGCCACCACCCGGCCAGGAACACGGCGTACAGCGTGGTGACGACCCCGAGGCGGCGCAGGGTGATCCAGGCGGGCATCCTGTGCTACCCCCGGACGCCGTCGAACCAGGCCGCGAGCCTGGGGAGTTCGCCCGTGTCGTTGCCGCAGGGGACGGCGTAGACAGTGGCCGTGAGGATGTGGACGGTGTCGGTGGCCTCGACCGGGTCGTGCCGAGCGATCGCCGACGGTTCCCCGGCCGGACCGGCCACGGGGGTGGGCGTGGAGACCGGTACGTGCCCGTACTTTTCGGTGGCCCGGTCGAGAGCGGCCCGGTCGGGGCGGCACTCGGGGGTCACCGGCTGCCCCAGGTACCAGCCCGCGACGAACACGCCGTAGACCACGGCGGCGGCGCCGAGGCGGTGCGGGGTGACCCGGCGGGGACGCAGGTCAACTCGGCCCGGGCCGCGGGGTGTTGCGCTCATGGCGACAGACCCTACCCGGCGCCGTCACAGCGGGGCCGCCTGCGCGTGCGACCCCTTCGCCCGGCGTCCTTTCGGTCAGCCGAGGCACAGCCCCAACAGGCAGACCTCCGTCGGCGAGGTCGAGATCAGCGCGGGGGACGTCGGGGACGTGTCCGACGCCCCGCCGTCGGCGGTCGAGGGGGCCGGCGTCCGCCCGGCCGTCGAGTCGGAACGGCCGGAGCCCGAATCGGCGGAGCCCGAACCGGCGGTGGACGTGTCGGCGGGGGGCGTGTCGGCGGGGGACGTGTCGGTGCTCGGCGGCTGCGGGAGCGTCGGTGTCGCGGGTGGCGGGGAGGACGCGGTGGTCCGCGGCGGGGTGGCGGGCGCCGTGCGGGACGCTTCTGCGACGGACTGATGGCGCGGGGCGCCGACCGCCGACGACTGCGACTGCGACTGCTCGTGCCGCTGCTCGTACGGCTGGGCAGGGGTGCGGGACGACCTGTGGGTGTCCTCGGGGGTGGTCGGCGCGGGCACCGGGCGGTCCCGCTCGGTTATCTCCTCGTCCGCGACGCCCATGCTCCGGTGGTCCGGAGCCGTGGTCGCCTGCGCCCGGTCGCCGGACTGCCGGTCCATCGTGGCGAGGGACAGCCCGCCACCGACGAGCGCCACGGCACTCGCGACCACCGCCCGGCGCTTGTTCTTCTTCCAGCGGGTCAACTGGCGCCGGCGCGCCGCCCGCCCCTGCTGCCGCGCGGGCGGCAGCTCCGCGACATCGGCTGCCGGGGTGTCCGTCGGCACCGGGGCCGGGCCCGGTGCCGGGAGTGCCGGGACGGTGTCCGCGTCACGGTCACCGACGGTGACGTGCGGGGCGATGTCCGGGGCGTAGGCGCCGCACCCGGGGCACACCAGGGCACCGTTGAGATGCCGACGGCACGAGGAGCAGTAATCCATCTGCTGGCTTCCGGTCTTCCTGGTTCGACTGTGCCGTTGGCCCGCCCGGGCCGCGGCCTGATCACATCCGCGCAGGGGATCGAACGGCCAGTCAGGCTAACGGGGCCCAGGACAGGCAGTGCGCAGCCCGTGTGACGTTCCTGCGTGGATTTCATGGGCAGGGCGGGACGGGCGAAAACCGCGCACCGAACCCGCCCACAACGACACGCCGCGCTCGCCGGTGAAAAGGGGAGATCCGCTGTCAGGCCCGGTTGAGCCGGGCGGATATCCCGTGACCGATCACCAAATATATGACCGCCGGGAGGCCGTAATTGAGGAGGACGCGAAGACCCTCCGTGTCCATCGTGAAAATGTCCTGCGACCACCAGGCCAGCCAGTCCGCCGTTCCCCGCACGAACTCGACGAACACGTTCGCCCGGTTCGCGTCCAGCAGGAACAGAAGGATCCACAGGCCCAGCAGGCCCGCCGCGATGTCGGCGACCGTGCAGACGGCGAGGGCCGTGCGCCGGGTGGCGGCCTGCCGTCGCACGGCCGGGCCGGGGCCCGTCGGCCGGTCGTACGTCTGATGTCCGGGAGCGGGGTCGAAGTTGCTCACAGGGAATCCGATCTGACGTGATGCCGTGTCGGAGCGCCGAATCCAGGTCAGGAATGGAAACCCGGGCCGCCGCCCACCTCTTCCTACGTACGCCTGCTTCAGCGCCCTGCGGACCCTTTCGCGTTACACCACCGCCGGATCGGCACAAAAAATGGCAGTTGTTACGGACGCTTTCCCACCTGGACCGGCTCGCCCCGGCCGCCGGAATTTTTTGTGCGCGACGTGTAAGCGATTCGAGAAGACGGCGAGCAGGCACCGCCATGACCACTGACCCGCGGGATCCGCGCCCGCCGGCGACGTCAGTGGGGGTGGGCCGGCTCCAGGACCCGGTGCTGCCGGACAGCCCCTTCCCGCTGGTCACGGTCAGTAGCGACGGCGCCCTTCGACAACCCGCATGCCGGTCCGGTCAGATGACCTCCTTCTCCTCGGTGACCATCACGGCCACTGAGCCCATGTCGATGAAGCGTGCTTCGTCGGGGTTGACCAGCGTCCGGTAGTTGTCGGAGGCGAAGAAGGCGTCGTGGCCCTCCCAGTCCTCGAACCAGATCTCCGTCAGGCCGTCATAGGCCCGGGGCGGGTAGTTCTCGGCGGGGACCGGGTGCGACACGACGTATTTGCGCACGTGGCGCTCCGCCTCCGGGATGGAGGTGAACAGCGGCGCGTGCCGATTCCGGTGGTGGTCGACGAAACGCTCGTACGACATTCCCTCGGCGCGGTTGATCATGAAGATGAGCTTCAGCATGGCGTTAACCTAAACGCTCACATCGATGTCAGGGTCAAGCGAAGCAGGAGCACGGGAGGGGTTCGGCATGCGGATCGGCGAATTGTCCGCCCGGACGGGAGCCAGCCGCCGGTCGCTGCGCTACTACGAGGAGCAGGGCCTGCTCGTCAGCTCCCGCTCGCCCGGCGGACAGCGTCACTACGAAGACGAGCACGTCCAACGGGTGCGCCTGGTCCAGGCGTTCCTGGCGGCGGGCGTGCCCAGCGGCACCCTCGTCGAGATGGTGCCCTGCATGGCCGAGCCGAGCGAGGGCAGGGCGCGGCAGGCACTGGAGATCATGGACCGCGAGCGAGCCCGGCTGTCCGAGGACATCGACGGCCTCGTCGCCGCCAGGGACGCGCTGGACCGGCTCATCGAGGACAACCGCGCATACCTGACACGGTCGGCGGACCGCGAGGTGTGAACTGGTCTGAACGCCGCACGAAAAGCGACAGCGCCCGACTCGACCGAAGCCGAATCAGGCGCTGCACGGCAGATCAGAGGGATCGTCCTCCGTCTGCGACGGGTAGGCCCTGTGGGACTCGAACCCACAACCAATGGATTAAAAGTCCACTGCTCTGCCAATTGAGCTAAGGGCCCAGGCGGTGTGTCGCGCGGTGCTGCGTGATGTTGCCACACCGAGCATAGCCCGCCGCGGCCGGGACGCCGATCGGGTATCGGGGTCACGGCCGCGTCGGAGGGCGGCGGGAACAGGACCGGACTACGGGTCCACCGGCTCGGGCGCGTTCGCCCGGGAGGCCGCGCGGGCGCGGGTGCGTTCATGGTCGGGGTTGAGGAACCAGTGCCGGGCCGAGGCGAGCCACCAGGTGGCGGCGAAGCCCAGGACGACCAGGACGGCGATCGGCGCGTAGTTGAAGGTCTCCCAGGTGACCGGGGAGACCTGGGGCAGCATGAACAGGACCGTGATGACGCCGACCCACGTCACCGCGATCACGCCGATCACCTGCGACCAGCGGCCCAGGTGCCACGGCCCGCGTTCGAAGGCGGCGCCCTTGCGGACACGGAGGAGGGTCGGGATGACGTACGCGATGTAGAGGCCGATGACCGCGATGGACGTCACGGCGGCGTACGCGGTGACGTTGATGAGGTACGGGAGGCCGAGGACCAGCGCGGCCAGTGCCGCCAGCCAGACCGCCGCCACCGGCGTGCGGGTGCGCGGGTTCACCGAGTGCCAGATGTGGGAGTACGGGAGGGCGCCGTCCCGTGAGAAGGCGTAGATCATGCGGCTGTTGGCCGTCACCGACGCCATGCCGCAGAAGAGCTGGGCCCCGATGACGACGAGGAGCAGCAGCTTGCCCGCCGTCGCGCCGAGGGCGTCGAGGAGGATCTGCGCGGGCGGCGCACCGGTCGGGGACGTCAGGGCGCCTTCGTAGGACTGGATGGCGAAGGTGAAGCCGAGCAGGAGGACGAAGCCGGCGATCCAGGAGGTCCAGATGGAACGGACGATGCCCTTCGGGCCGGCCGTGGACGCGTCGTGGGTCTCCTCCGTCATGTGGGCGGAGGCGTCGTAGCCGGTGAAGGTGTACTGGGCCATCAGGAGACCGATGAGGACGACGTACACCCCGCTGCCCCAGCCCGTGTTGTTCACGAACTCGCCGAAGACGAAGGACGCCGACTGGTGCCGGTCCGGCGCGAAGGTCAGCGCGCCGACGATCACCGCGACGCCCAGGACGTGCCACCACACGCTCACGCTGTTCAGCAGGCCGACGATGCGGACGCCGAAGGTGTTGAGGAGGCCGTGGAGGATCAGGATCGCGGCGAAGAGGAGGATCGTGCGGCCCGGGGTCACCTCGAAGTCGAACTGGAGGTTCAGGTAGGCGCCCAGGAAGGACGCGGCGCCGAAGTCGATGCCGGCGGTGACCGCGACCTGGCCCAGCACGTTGAACCAGCCCGTGAACCAGGCCCAGGCCGCCGCCGTGCGCGGGGGAGCCAGGCGGTGCGCCCAGAAGTAGAGGCCCGCCGAGGTCGGGTACGCCGAGCAGATCTCGGCCATCGCCAGGCCGACGAAGAGCGTCATCAGGCCGACGGCGACCCAGCCCCAGGTGATGACGGCGGGGCCGCCCGTGTTCATGCCGAAGAGGTAGAGCGTCAGGCAGCCCGACAGGACCGAGATGATCGTGAAGGAGACCGCGTAGTTGGAGAACGCCGACATGCGGCGGGCCAGAACCTGGGTGTAGCCGAGCTGGGCCAGCCGTTCCTCGTCCGACAGCCCACTCGCCTTGGCGTCATCTGTCATGCCCCCAGCAATTCCCTTGCGGTGAGCGTGACATGCGTCACTCCGTGGACTTCGTGGCCGAAACCGGACCGCAACGCGAAGCGCCGTGGCCTCCACCCGGTCGTCGGGTGGAGGCCACGGCGCTTCTCAGACGTTCAGGCGTCAGCCGTTGCGCTTCCAGCGCGGCTTGTCGTCACGGCGGCCGAAGGACGAACCTCGGTGGTCGCCCCGGTGGTCGTCGCGGCGGCCGTACGGGCGGTCGTGGCCGCCGGAGCGGAAGCCGGGACGGTCGCCCTGGCGGTCGCGGTTGAACGGACGGTCGCTGCCACGGTGTCCACCGCGGTCGTCACGGCGGTCGAACGAGCGGCCACCCCGGTCGTCACGGCGCTCGAAGGAACGGCCACCGCGGTCACCGCGGTCGTCGCGACGCTCGAAGGAACGGCCGCCACGGTCGTCACGGCGGTCGTCGCGGCGGAAGCCACCGCGGTCACCCCGGTCGTCACGGCGCTCGAAGGAACGCCCACCGCGGTCACCCCGGTCGTCACGGCGGAAGCCACCGCGGTCACCCCGGTCGTCACGGCGCTCGAAGGAACGGCCACCGCGGTCACCGCGGTCGTCGCGACGCTCGAAGGAACGGCCGCCACGGTCGTCACGGCGGAAGCCACCGCGGTCACCCCGGTCGTCACGACGCTCGAAGGAACGCCCACCACGGTCACCCCGGTCGCCGCGGTCGTACGAGCGCTCGCCCCGGTCACCCCGGTCGGCGAAGCGGTCGCGGCCGTGGCCGCCGGTGCGCTCCGCGCGCTCCGTCTTCTCGACGTCCCGGGCGCCGGACTGCTGGGGCAGCGAGACCTCGGCCTCGGTCGCGGCGGCGGCCACCTCGGCCAGGACCGTCTCCGGGTCCTCGCCGCGCTCCCGCGCGACCCTGGCGACCAGGCGGTCGGCCTCCTCGCGCAGCTCGGTGGCACGGCGCTGGGCCCGCTCCAGCTCCTTGGTGAGCTGGCCGACCTCGCGCTCGGCCTGCTGCGCCGCGTTGCCCGCGGACTCGGCCTGGACCTCGGTCATCGACCGGGCGCCGGTGATCTCGGCGACCTCCGGGTCGAAGGCGGCGCCGCCCTGGATGATGTGGCGCGTGGCGTCGACGCCCGCGTCCTCCATCAGCCGGAAGATCTGGCGGCGCTGGTGCGGCAGGGAGAGGGAGACGACGGTGCCGGTGCGGCCCGCGCGCGCCGTACGGCCGGCGCGGTGCAGGTAGTCCTTGTGGTCGCCGGCCGGGTCCACGTTCAGGACCAGGTCGATGCCGTCGACGTGGATGCCGCGGGCGGCGACGTCGGTGGCGACCAGGACGTTGACGTAGCCGTCCTTGAAGTCGGCCAGCGTGCGGGTGCGCGCGCCCTGGGTCATGCCGCCGTGCAGCGCGTCCGCCTTGGCACCGGCGTCGCGCAGCTGCTCGGCGACGCGGTCGGCGCCCAGCTGGGTGCGGACGAAGATGATGGTGCGGCCCTTGCGGGAGGCGATGGCCGCGGTGACCGGCGCCTTGTCCTTGGGCTTCACGACCAGGATGTGGTGCGACATGGTCGTCACCGCGCCCTGGGCCGCGTCCACCTCGTGCAGGGCCGGGTCCTTGAGGTACCGGTCGACGAGGGTCTTGATCTCGTTCTCCATCGTGGCGGAGAAGAGCATCCGCTGGCCGCCGGCCGGGACCTGGTCGAGCAGCTCGGTGACCTCGGGCAGGAAGCCCAGGTCGGACATCTGGTCGGCCTCGTCGAGGACCGCGATCTGCACGTTCTCCAGGGAGCAGGCGCCGCGGTTGATGATGTCGCGCAGCCGGCCCGGGGTGGCGACCAGGATGTCGACGCCGCGCTCCAGGGCGTAGATCTGGTTGCCCATCGAGGTACCGCCGCAGACGACCTTCATCTTCAGGCCCATGACGTCGCCGTACGGCTGGAGCGCGTCGGCCACCTGCATGGCCAGCTCGCGGGTCGGGGTGAGGATGACGGCGCGGGGCTTGTGCTTCTCGGTGCGGCCGCCGGCCAGCGTGGCCAGGGTCGGCAGACCGAAGGAGAGGGTCTTGCCGGAGCCGGTGCGGCCCCGGCCGAGGATGTCCTTGCCCGCCAGCGCGTCCGGGATGGTCGCGGCCTGGATCGGGAAGGGGGTGGTCACGCCGTTCTGCGCGAGCTTGCGCACGACGCCCTCGGGCAGACCGAGGTCGGCGAACGTGGGCTCGGGAGCCGCCTCGGGAGCCTCGACGGCCTCCGGGGACTCGGCGGTCGCGGAGGCGTCTACGGCCTCGACGGCCTCCGGCGCGCCCTCGGCGCCCTCGGCGTTTCCGGGCACGACGACGTGGTCAGTACTGGTCATGGACATGCGAATGCGAAACCTTCCGGAGTCTCTCGTCGGCACGCGCCCGTCAACTCCGTGAATCGCGATTCGCAATACGACCGCCTCGATGCGGTCCACCACGGCAAGGGGAGAGTACGCGCCACACGGCGCGCTCTGCGGTGGCGCCGGGCAAATGGGATCAAACGATCTACCACCATACGCACCCCCCACCCCCGAAGGCAAACCGGCAGCACATGCCCAGGTCAGCGGCCTGTCACCGCCCGGCTCGCCTCCCGTCCTACACCGGAGCGCCCGCCGCCGGCGCCGGTTCCCGTTGCTCGAGCTGGGTTCCCGGCGGCTCGTGCGCCGACGAGGACGGCTCGGCCACCGTCGGTTCCGGCGTCGGCGAGGCGGGCGGCTCCTCGGGAGGCGTCGGCTCCGGCTCGGCCGGCCGGGTGGGCTCCGCCGGGGGCGTCCGGGTCGGCCCGGGGTCCTGGTCCCCGCCGTTCGGCGGCTGGTCCCCGGTCGGGCGTGCGGCCGGTGGCTCCGGGGCGGACGTGTCCTTCCCCTCGCCCTCCTCGCCGTCCTTCCCGTCGCCGTCCCCCTCGTCCGCGCCCTTCTCCTTGCCCCTGTCCTTGGCCTTCTTGCCCTTGCCGTGCTTCCCGTCGGCGGCCGCCGCGTCGTACCCGGCGTTCCCGCCGGAGACCTCGGGGCCGCCGTCCGGCACCTCGCCGCCCCGCTCCCCGGCGGAGTGCGACGGCCCGACGCTCCCGCCGGGCTCGTCGTCGCCGACGCTCATGCAGCCGGCGGCGGCGACGACGGCCATGGCCGTGGCGGCCAGACGGACGGGTACGAACAAGGGGCGCACGGGCGGCCACCTCCGGGGGTCAAGGAGTCGCCGTGCCCAACTCCCGTCACCCACAAGAGGACACGCGTCCGGCGAGGCGTACTTGACCCGAGCGCGTCACCCGTACCCGAGGACGGGTCCCATCCCGCGTCAGCCGCCCGCGAGGACGGGCACCGCCCGCGTCACCCGTACCCGAGGGAGTGCAGCCGCGCGTCGTCGATCCCGAAGTGGTGGGCGATCTCGTGAACGACCGTCACCTCCGTCTCCGCGACGACGTCTTCACGGGTCTCGCAGTACCGCAGGGTCGGACCCCGGTAGATCGTGATCCGGTCCGGCAGCACGCCCGCGTACCACTCCCCGCGTTCCGTCAGCGGTGTCCCCTCGTACAGCCCGAGCAGCTCCGGGTCGTCCGCCGGTGGTTCGTCCTCGACGAACACCGCGACGTTGTCCATCAGCCGCGTCAGCTCCGGCGGGATCCGGTCCAGGGCCTCGGCGACCAGTTCCTCGAACTCCTCGCGCGTCATCTCCAGCACAGGCCCATTGTCGGGTACGACCGTGGGGTACGACCCGCATATCCGCGACGGGCCACGGGCATACGGGACCAATGGTCCGCGTCCCCGTCGCAGCCCTGCACGCCCTGGCCGAGGTGATGAACCCCATCCGCACCGTCCCGCGCGCCCTCACCCGCCGCTACCGCGACCACCGCGATCGCCGCGACCACCCCGGCCGCCGCATGTCCGCGACCCCGGAACTGGCCGCCCGCCCCCGCCCCTGGGCCCGCGCCGCCGGCCTCGTCGCCGTCGTCCTGCTCGGCGCCTGGCTGGGACTGCTGGTCGTCGGCAACGTCCGGGTCCCGGTCGGGCCCATGGACACGACGATGACCCTGCGCCCGTCGCTCGCCGGCGGCACGAAGATCAACGTCTCGCCGCTGGGCGCCCTCCAGCTCGACAGCCACGTCGCCCCCGTCCGCCTCGACGTCAACGTCGACCAGCTCGACCCCGCCCGCGCCCAGGCCCTCGTCGACCACCCCGAACGCCTCTCCGGCCTCCAGGACGAGGTCGCCCAGGACGTCGAGCACGGCACCCTCGACCTCGCCGTCCGCTCCTGCGTCGCCGTCGTCACCGGCGCCACCGCCCTCGGCCTCGCGGTCTACCGCCGCCCCCGGCGCGCGCTCACCGCGGGCGGGCTGGCACTCACCCTCCTGGTCGCCTCCGGCGGCACCGCGTACGCGACCTGGAACCCGGACTCGGTCCTGGAGCCGAAGTTCTCCGGCCTGCTCTCCTCCGCGCCCTCCCTGGTCGGCAACGCGCGCAGCATCGTCACCGAGTTCGACGTCTACCAGAAGGAACTGGCCCGCCTGGTCACCAACGTGACCAAGCTCTACGACGTCACCTCGACGCTCCCCGCCTACCAGCCCGACCCGACCACGATCCGGGTCCTGCACGTGTCGGACATCCACCTGAACCCGGCGAGCTGGAAGATCATCGGCTCGCTGGTGGAGCAGTACAAGGTGAACGTGATCGTCGACTCCGGCGACACGATGGATCACGGCACCGCCGCGGAGAACGGCTTCCTGGACCCGATCGAGGACCTCGGCGCGCCCTACGTCTGGGTCCGCGGCAACCACGACTCGCGCGGCACCCAGGAGTACCTGAAGCACCTGAAGAACGTGCACGTCCTGGACGACGGCCACGCCCGGACCGTCGCGGGCCTGCGCTTCGCCGGGATGGGCGACCCGCAGTACACCCCCGACCGCTCCAAGGCGGACGGTGCCGAGGCCTCCCAGGAACTGGCCGGCGCCCGGCTCGCCTCCGCCCTGCGCGACCAGAGCGCGGCCGGCACCCCGGTGGACGTCGCCATCGCCCACGAGCCGTCGGCCGCCCGCGAGGTCGACGGCGACGTGCCGCTGGTGCTCGCCGGGCACCTCCACCACGAGGACATGGAGGTCATGAAGTACGGCACCCGGCTGCGCATCGAGGGCTCCACCGGCGGCAGCGGCCTGCGCGCGGTCGAGGGGAAGTACCCCGACCCGATCCAGGCGTCGATCCTCTACTTCGACCGGGACTCCCGGCGCCTCCAGGCGTGGGACGAGATCAAGCTCGGCGGTCTGGGCCTGACGACGGCCGAGGTCAGCCGTCACCTGCCGAAGGAGAACCAGCCGGGCGCGACCCCGTCGCCCTCCCCCACCGGCCCGTCCCCCTCCACCCCTGGCTCCTCCCCCTCTGCCGGCGGCCGCTCTCCCGCCACCCCGGGCAGCCCCGCCCCCAGCACTCCGTAAACCGTTTTGGCGATACCTCCCGCCATCCCATATGCTTCTCACGTCCCCGACGCGCTGAGAAGCGCCCAGGCGGGCCGATAGCCCTCATCGTCTAGCGGCCTAGGACGCCGCCCTTTCAAGGCGGTAGCACGGGTTCGAATCCCGTTGGGGGCACGCGGTACATGTGCGACACTGTCGTACGAAGCTTGGTCCTGTGGAGCAGTTTGGAGTGCTCGCCACCCTGTCAAGGTGGAGGCCGCGGGTTCAAATCCCGTCAGGACCGCTGAGGTTTCACGTGAAACCTCGCGGCTGGGTAGCTCAGTTGGTACGAGCGATCGCCTGAAAAGCGATAGGTCGCCGGTTCGACCCCGGCCCCAGCCACAGCAAAGGCCCCGATCCTCGGATCGGGGCCTTGTTGTAGTTGCCTGCGTTGCCCGTGCGGACGCCGCGGCAAAAGCGTTCGCCAGGTTTTTCCCGAGGATGAGATCCTGGAACCCGTATGTCTACGCATCCTGCCCCCGCCCTCGGCACCCTCGCCCCCCGGCTGACCGAGCTGTCGCTGCGCGACGCGCACCGGCTCGGCCGCAGGCTGGAGGGTGCGCGGAAGATCCGTAAACCGGAGGCCCGCGCCGCCGTTCTCGCCGAGATCGAGACGGAGGTGGCCAAGGCCGAGCAGCGCATCGGTGAACGCCGGGCGCGGGTGCCGGCCGTCAGCTACCCCGAGCAGCTCCCGGTCAGCCAGAAGAAGGACGAGATCGCGGCGGCCATCCGTGATCACCAGGTCGTGATCGTCGCGGGTGAGACGGGGTCCGGGAAGACCACGCAGATCCCGAAGATCTGCGTCGAGCTGGGCCGCGGTGTCCGCGGCATGATCGGGCACACCCAGCCCCGCCGGATCGCCGCGCGCACCGTCGCGGAGCGGGTCGCGGACGAGCTGGACACCCCGCTCGGGGAGACGGTCGGCTGGAAGGTGCGGTTCACCGACCAGGTGAACCCGGAGTCCACCTTCATCAAGCTGATGACGGACGGCATCCTGCTCGCCGAGATCCAGACCGACCGCGAGCTGCGCGCCTACGACACGATCATCATCGACGAGGCGCACGAGCGGTCCCTCAACATCGACTTCCTGCTGGGCTACCTCGCCCAGCTGCTGCCGAAGCGCCCCGACCTCAAGGTCGTCATCACCTCGGCGACCATCGACCCCGAGCGCTTCTCCCGGCACTTCGGGGACGCCCCGATCGTCGAGGTCAGCGGGCGGACGTATCCGGTGGAGGTGCGCTACCGGCCACTCCTCGAGGAGGACGGCGACGACGCCGACCGGGACCAGATCACGGCGATCACCGACGCCGTCGAGGAGCTGATGGGCGAGGGCAAGGGCGACATCCTCGTCTTCCTCTCCGGCGAGCGGGAGATCCGGGACACGGCGGACGCGCTGGAGAAGAAGAAGTACAGATTCACGGAGGTGCTGCCGCTGTACGCGCGGCTGTCGCACGCCGAGCAGCACCGCGTCTTCCAGCAGCACACCGGGCGCCGGATCGTGCTGGCGACCAACGTCGCCGAGACCTCCCTCACCGTGCCGGGCATCAAGTACGTCATCGACCCCGGCTTCGCCCGCATCTCCCGCTACAGCCACCGCACCAAGGTCCAGCGGCTGCCGATCGAAGCGATCTCGCAGGCCAGCGCCAACCAGCGCAAGGGCCGCTGCGGCCGTACGTCCGACGGCATCTGCATCCGGCTGTACTCCGAGGACGACTTCGAGGCCCGCCCGGAGTTCACGGACGCGGAGATCCTGCGGACCAACCTCGCCTCCGTCATCCTTCAGATGACCGCGGCCGGCCTCGGCGACATCGAGAAGTTCCCCTTCATCGACCCGCCGGACCACCGCAACATCCGCGACGGTGTGCAGCTCCTCCAGGAGCTGGGCGCGCTCGACCCGGCGCAGAAGGACGTGCGCAAGCGGCTGACCGACACCGGCCGCAAGCTCGCCCAGCTGCCCGTCGACCCGCGGCTGGCCCGGATGGTGCTGGAGGCGGACAAGAACGGCTGTGTCCGCGAGGTCATGGTCATAGCGGCGGCGCTGTCCATCCAGGACCCGCGTGAGCGGCCCGCGGAGAAGCAGGCCCAGGCCGACCAGCAGCACGCCCGGTTCAAGGACGAGACCAGTGACTTCCTCGCGTTCCTGAACCTCTGGCGCTATGTGCGCGAGCAGCAGAAGGAGCGCGGCTCGTCGTCCTTCCGCCGGATGTGCAAGCAGGAGTACCTGAACTTCCTGCGCATCCGCGAGTGGCAGGACATCTACACGCAGTTGCGCACGGTCGCCAAGCAGATGGGCATCCACCTCAACGACGCCGACGACGCCGCGCCCGACGACCGGGTGCACGTGTCCCTGCTGGCCGGGCTGCTCTCCCACGTCGGCATGAAGGACGTCAAGGAGGCCGGAGGGGACGGCGGGAGGAGCACGGCGAAGAACGAGTACGTGGGCGCGCGCAACGCCAAGTTCGCGATCTTCCCCGGCTCGGCGCTGTTCAAGAAGCCACCGCGGTTCGTGATGTCGGCGGAGCTGGTGGAGACCTCCCGGCTCTGGGCCCGCGTCAACGCGAAGATCGAGCCCGAGTGGGTGGAGCCGCTCGCCGGGCACCTCCTCAAGCGCACCTACAGCGAACCGCACTGGGAGAAGGACCAGGCGGCCGTGATGGCGTACGAGAAGGTCACGCTGTACGGCGTGCCGATCGTGGCGCAGCGGAAGGTGAACTACGGGCGGATCGATCCGGAGATCAGCCGCGAGCTGTTCATCCGCAACGCCCTGGTGGAGGGCGACTGGCGCACCCACCACAAGTTCTTCGCCGACAACCGCAGGCTCCTGACCGAGGTCGAGGAGCTGGAGCACCGGGCGCGGCGCCGGGACATCCTGGTCGACGACGAGACGCTGTACGACTTCTACGACCAGCGGGTGCCCGAACACGTCGTCTCCGGTGCGCACTTCGACTCGTGGTGGAAGCACAAGCGGCACGAGCAGCCCGACTTCCTCGACTTCGAGCGCGAGATGCTCATCAACGAGCGGGCCGGGGCGGTCACCAAGGACGACTACCCGGACTCCTGGCGGCAGGGGCCGCTGAAGTTCCGGGTGACGTACCAGTTCGAGCCGGGCGCGGACGCCGACGGCGTCACCGTGCACGTGCCGCTCCAGGTGCTCAACCAGGTCACGGACGAGGGCTTCGACTGGCAGATCCCGGGCCTGCGCGAGCAGGTCGTCACGGAGCTGATCCGCTCCCTGCCCAAGCCGGTCCGCCGCAACTACGTGCCCGCGCCGAACTACGCCCAGGCGTTCCTCGACCGTGCCGTGCCTCTCCAGGAGCCGCTGACGGTGACCATGGCGCGCGAGCTGAAGCGCATGGTGGGGGTGCCGTTCGACGCGGAGGACTTCGACTGGGCGAAGGTCCCCGACCACCTGAAGATCACCTTCCGGATCGTCGACGAGCGCCGCCGCAAACTCGCCGAGGACAAGGACCTGGAGGCGCTGAAGCTCCGGCTGCGCCCGAAGGCGCGCAAGGCGCTGTCGCAGGCCGCGGCGGCCACCGCGGAACGCAGCGGCGGCGAGTCCCTGGAGCGCTCCGGGCTGACGGACTGGACGATCGGCACGCTGACCCGGGTCTTCGAGACCCGCCGGGCCGGCCAGCCGGTGAAGGCGTATCCGGCGCTGGTGGACGACGGTCCGAAGGCCGGCACCGTCTCCGTCCGTCTCTTCGACACCGAGGCCGAGCAGGCGCAGGCGATGTGGAAGGGCACGCGGCGGCTGATCCTGCGCAACATCCCGGTCAACCCGGCGAAGTTCGCGTCCGAAAAGCTGACCAACCAGCAGAAGCTGGGCCTGTCCGCGAACCCGCACGGTTCGATCCAGGCGCTGTTCGACGACTGCGCCATGGCGGCGGCGGACAAGCTGATCGCGGACTTCGGCGGTCCGGCGTGGGACGAGGAGTCGTACCGCAAGCTCTACGACAAGGTGCGCGCGGAGATCGTCGACACGACCGTCCGCACGGTGGGACAGGTGCAGCAGGTGCTGGCGGCCTGGCAGGCGTGCGAGCGCCGCCTGAAGGCGGTGCGCAGCCCGGCGCTGCTGGCGAACCTCCAGGACGTCCGGACACAGCTGGACGCGCTGGTGAAGCCGGGCTTCGTCACGGCGGCGGGGATCGGGCGGCTGCCGGACCTGATGCGCTACCTGGTCGCGGCGGACCGGCGGCTCCAGCAGATGCCGACCGGGGTCCAGCGCGACACCTCCCGCATGGAGAAGGTCCACGAGATGCGGGACGAGTACGCGTGGCTGCTCGAGCAGATGCCGCAGGGCCGGCCGGTGCCGCAGCAGGTCCTCGACGTCCGCTGGATGATCGAGGAGCTGCGGGTCAGCTACTTCGCGCACGCGCTGGGCACGGCGTACCCCGTCTCCGACAAGCGGATCGTGAAGGCCATCGACGCCCTGGCGCCCTGACGAAGCCCTCACGAAGCCGTGTCGGAGCCTGCACGGAGGGTGAGTTCGACCCCGGGCCCACCCTCCTGTACAGTCTCTTCTCGCAGCGCAACGCAGAAGAAGCGCCGCGAAACCTGGTCCTGTGGAGCAGTTTGGAGTGCTCGCCACCCTGTCAAGGTGGAGGCCGCGGGTTCAAATCCCGTCAGGACCGCAGTTGAGCCCCGCACCGAGCAATCGGTGCGGGGCTTCTTCGTGTTGCCCGGCAGGAGTCGTCGGTGCGGGTCTTCCACGTTGCTCTCCGGTTGCCCGGTGCCAACCGGAACCGCCGAACCCGCTCAGCGGCTCTCAGAGCCCCTCTCGCGGCCTTGACGGCGTCACATTCGCTCGGTACTCCAAAGACAGGGCACATCCCCCGTGCAGCCCCTGGAGGTGGCGTATGACGGCAGCGGTCAGGCACGAGACGCGGGCCCTGCTCCGCGCGCATCTGTCGGCCGCGTCGTCCTACGGTCACGTGACACGCCACTGCCCGATCTGCCACCGGCTGTTGCGGCTGGCGCTGGACTCGCCGGCGCCACAGTCTCCTACGGGCCGTCAAGAGGGCGTCGACGACGGGAGCGCGCCCACCGCCTGATGCGCGCGGGCCCCAACACCCTTGCGTCGCAGACCTCCTGGAGGCCGGACCTCCATTAGCGCACGGGTGCCGCACCCAACAACCGCCGCGCCGTGTGACGGGTGTCACCGTACGAGTTTTTGAAACGGTGGCACTTACGACTCCCCTACAACTGGTCAATTTAATATGTGCAATTGCACCACCTCCGCAGTGCCCGCACAGCCGATCCGACACCCCTCCCCAGACTCCGACAAGCCCGCTCACGGAACCGGCCCCCGGCCCGCCGTCCGGCACAGGACCGGACACGGACGCGGACACGGACGGCGACCCGGACACAGGCACGGGCACGCGGGCACAAAAAAATCGCGCTGGACCCGGCGGAGTCCAGCGCGATCAACGACGCACCTCTGTTGGGGCAGGGACGGCGTCGCTTGGAGCTGTGGTTCCAGGCGCCTCGACAGGTTGGGGGACCTGCCGTTCTGCCCGGTTATTCGGTTGTTCAGGCCTCGCTGCGCTGCTGCGGAATGCCCGCGAGCAGGGCGCGGACCTCGGCTTCGCGGTAGCGGCGATGCCCGCCGAGCGTGCGGATCGACGTGAGCTTGCCGGCCTTCGCCCAGCGCGTGACCGTCTTCGGGTCGACGCGGAACATGGTGGCGACCTCAGCCGGGGTCAGCAGCGGCTCGGCATCAGGGGTGCGAGCGGTCATGAGCGGCCTCCTCGGGAGAACCGAACCTTCTCGGTTCATTCCTCTAAATTCTGCACCTTGACCCGCGTTGCCCGAAATGGCGGACGCGAGTCGAGTCGGTTATAGGACGAACGGCTTGTCCTCGGCACTACAACTACACCATCTGTCCAGCCGCGTCGGCCAAACCGATGGAATTGCCCTCCCAGGTGTTCATCAGCGACGGAAGCCGATGGACCATGCCATAGCGGACAGTCACGCCTCTGTGACGATCAGTCACAGGACGTTCAGGGGTCACCAGACCTGACATCAGACCCCCCAAAGCGTGCAATGCTGAGATTCCGCCCACAGTGCATCACAGCAGGACGGAAGGAGCCCTCCCCGGGCTCCTTGTCCTATTTTGGCATGAGGAGGGGGAAGCGGCGCAAGAGTGATGTACGTGCGGTCCGTCACGCTTGACGCATACGCCCGGATCGGGACCTACGTCCTTTGTCGGCAAGGGATCAGTCCACACCGAACGGGTGTCGGAGCGGAAGACGAAACCCCACATCGGGCGGTACGTCAAACGTCAGTTCGCGGACCGGCCCGCCCCGTCAGTTCGCCGACCGCCGGTCCCGGACCGCCCGCCAGCGCTGCACCAGCCGCCCGTACGCGGCGCCCGCGGCGGCCCCGTCGCCGTGCCGCAGCGCCTCGATCCCCTCGGCCACGTCCGCCGCGGAGCGGTCCGCCGCCAACTCGCCCGCCGGCAGGGCGTGCACGAGCCCGCCGTAGTCCAGCTCGACCAGGGAACGCGGGTGGAACTCCTCCAGCCAGCGCCCCACGTCCACCAGGCCGTCGATGAGCGGCCCCTCGTCCACGGCCTCCCGCAGGGCCCGCAGCCCCCGGGCCACCCGCCGCCGGGCCTGCACCATCGGCGTGCGGTAGCGCAGCACCGGTGCGGCGGCGCCCTCCGCTCCGCCGCCCTCCTCGTACTCCCGCTCCGCGTCGGAGACCAGCACGAACCAGTTGATCGGCACCTGCCAGGTGGCGGTGCGGATCCAGGGCCGGGCGTCCGGGTTGCGCTCCAGCCAGCGCTCGTAGTCCTGCGCGCTCTGACGGCGTACGACCGGGGGGATCAGGGCGTCCAGGACCGGCTCCGGGAAGTCCTCGTCGAGGTCGCCCAGCGCCTGCCAGCCGCGCAGCCGGGTCCGCCAGGGGCAGACGCAGACCACGCCGTCCACCTCGGTCACGAAGGCGTCGGCGCTCTCGTGCACCGGCACCGCCACGGGCGGGGTGGGCAGCAGGTCGGCCAGGGAGCGGCGCAGCTCGTCCTGGTAGGAGGGCCGCTCGGCGCGGCGGGCGTAGCGGGTCCAGTGCGCGCGTTCCTCGTCGGGGAAGGCCGCCAGCGGCTCGTACACGCGCAGGTACGCCGCGTAGGGCACGATCACCGAGGACACCTTGGGCACGCCTGCTCCCTCCCCCGCGCACCGGCGCGAAAACCTGCGGAAAGCCGTGGAAACGGATCACAAACGCGCGAGAATCTCTGCAAATCGTCGCACGCCCGTACTCCGTGCGGAGGTGATCCTGAGCACTGTGCGGCGGGCGGGGACCGCCAGGCTCTAATCTCGTGCCACAGTCCCCGCCACCTTCACGGGGCCTGCCGCCCATCGCCGCACCTACACAGGAGTCACCACCGTGACCGACGTAACCGGCGCACCTGCTGATGTACTGCACACCCTGTTCCACTCGGACCAGGGGGGTCATGAGCAAGTCGTGCTCTGCCAGGACCGGGCCAGCGGTCTCAAGGCCGTCATCGCCCTCCACTCCACCGACCTGGGCCCCGCGCTCGGCGGCACCCGCTTCTACCCCTACGCGAGCGAGGCGGAGGCCGTCGCCGACGCCCTGAACCTCGCGCGCGGGATGTCGTACAAGAACGCCATGGCCGGTCTCGACCACGGCGGCGGCAAGGCCGTGATCATCGGCGACCCGGAGCAGATCAAGAGCGAGGAACTGCTCCTCGCCTACGGCCGGTTCGTCGCCTCGCTCGGCGGCCGTTACGTCACCGCCTGCGACGTCGGCACCTACGTCGCCGACATGGACGTCGTGGCCCGCGAGTGCCGCTGGACCACCGGGCGCTCCCCCGAGAACGGCGGCGCGGGCGACTCCTCGGTCCTCACCTCCTACGGCGTCTACCAGGGCATGCGGGCCGCCGCCCAGCACCTGTGGGGCGACCCGACGCTGCGCGACCGCACCGTCGGCATCGCGGGCGTCGGCAAGGTCGGCCACCACCTGGTCGAGCACCTGCTCGCCGAGGGTGCGCACGTGGTCGTCACGGACGTGCGCAAGGACGTGGTGCGGGCCCTCACCGAGCGGCACCCGTCGGTGGTCGCCGTCGCCGACACCGACGCGCTGATCCGGGTGGAGAACCTGGACATCTACGCGCCCTGCGCGCTCGGCGGCGCGCTGAACGACGAGACCGTGCCGGTGCTGACCGCCAAGGTGGTGTGCGGCGCGGCCAACAACCAGCTCGCCCACCCGGGCGTCGAGAAGGACCTCGCCGACCGCGGGATCCTCTACGCCCCGGACTACGTGGTGAACGCCGGCGGTGTCATCCAGGTCGCCGACGAGCTGCACGGGTTCGACTTCGACCGGTGCAAGGCGAAGGCCTCGAAGATCTACGACACCACGCTGGCCATATTCGCACGTGCGAAGGAAGACGGTATTCCGCCGGCCGCCGCGGCCGACCGGATCGCCGAGCAGCGGATGGCGGAGGCGCGCACCCGGCGGTGATCCGGGGGTGAGCAGGCCGTCGTACGGCGGTGACCCGGCAGGGCCACCGCAGGTTTGACGGGTACCCGTCGGGGGGCAGTTGGAGAGAACTCTCACTTATCCCGGCGGGTCGACCGCCGAAAGGTGGTTAAAATCGCGGTTGACCAGCGAGGACGGGGCGCCTCGACGGTCCTGGGCAGGGCCACGTGCTGCGGGCGACGTACCGTATGGGCGTGGGCTCAGGTACCGTGGAAGCCCTACGGACCGGTCTCTCTGCGGAGAGCCCGTTCCGGACCATGAACGCGTGTCAAGACTCTGGGGCCGTCGAGCCCCGTCGTTGAGGGGGTCGAGCCATGGGGCGCGGCCGGGCCAAGGCCAAGCAGACGAAGGTCGCCCGCCAGCTGAAGTACAACAGCGGTGGGACTGATCTCTCCCGCCTGGCCGAGGAGCTGGGCGCATCGCCGTCGAATGCACAACCGCCGAATGGCGAGCATTTCGACGACGATGAGCAGGACGATGACGTGTACGCGAAGTACGCCGACCTCTATGAGGACGACGACGAGGACGAGGACGGCCAGTCCCCGTCCCAACAGCGACGCGGCGCTTGACCTTGCACTGAACACCTTCCCGGTCGGTGACCTCTGTCACCGACCGGGTTCTGTGCTACCCACGTCATCCGCCGCATCCGCGGTGCCTCAGGCGGCGTAGTCGCCGACGAGCTCGGCGCCCGTCGTGTGCTCGCCGCGGTCGGTGATCTCGCCGGCCACCCAGGCGTCCACGCCGCGGTCGGCGAGGGTCGTCAGGGCCACGTCCGCCGACTCCTCGGGCACGATCGCGATCATGCCCACGCCCATGTTCAGGGTCTTCTCCAGCTCCAGGCGCTCGACGTCGCCGGTCCGGCCGACGAGGTCGAAGACCGCGCCCGGGGTCCAGGTGGACCGGTCGACCACGGCGTGCAGACCGTCGGGGATCACGCGGGCCAGGTTGGCCGCGAGCCCGCCGCCGGTGATGTGGCTGAAGGCGTGGACCTCGGCGGTGCGCATGAGGGCCAGGCAGTCCAGGGAGTAGATCTTGGTCGGCTCGAGCAGCTCCTCGCCGAGGGTGCGGCCGAGACCGTCCAGGTGGGCGTCGAGCGCCAGGCCGCCCTCGTTCAGCAGGACGTGGCGGACCAGCGAGTACCCGTTCGAGTGAAGCCCGGAGGACGCCATGGCGATCACCGCGTCACCCGTACGGATGCGATCCGGGCCGAGCAGCCGGTCGGCCTCCACGACGCCCGTACCGGCGCCGGCGACGTCGAAGTCGTCCTCGCCCAGCAGGCCGGGGTGTTCGGCCGTCTCGCCGCCCACCAGGGCGCACCCGGCCAGCACGCAGCCTTCGGCGATGCCCTTGACGATGGCGGCGACCCGCTCGGGGTGGACCTTGCCGACGCAGATGTAGTCGGTCATGAAGAGCGGCTCGGCGCCGCACACCACGATGTCGTCCATGACCATCGCGACCAGGTCGTGGCCGATGCTGTCGTACACGCCGAGCCGGCGGGCGATGTCGACCTTGGTGCCGACGCCGTCGGTGGCGGAGGCGAGCAGCGGGCGCTCGTAGTTCTTGAGGGCGGAGGCGTCGAAGAGGCCGGCGAAGCCGCCGAGGCCGCCGAGAACCTCGGGGCGCCGCGTCTTCTTGACCCATTCCTTCATGAGCTCGACGGCGCGGTCGCCCGCCTCGATGTCGACGCCGGCGGCTGCGTAGCTGGCACCAGTTGTGTCAGGCATGACGATGAGAACCTTCGTGTCGTTCGGCGGGGAGGCCAGGGAAACCGGGAGGCCGGGGAACCGGGGACTCGGACGGCTACGGGCGACGGATGGCGTCGGCGGCGGCCGTACCGGCAGGCCCGGCGGCCAGCTCGGTCTCCAGGAGCTGCTTGCCGAGCAGCTCGGGGTCGGGGAGCTCCATCGGGTACTCGCCGTCGAAGCAGGCGCGGCACAGGTTCGGCTTGGCGATGGTGGTCGCCTCGATCATGCCGTCGATGGAGATGTACGCCAGGGAGTCGGCTCCCATCGAGGTGCCGATCTCCTCGACGCTCATGCCGTTGGCGATGAGCTCGGCGCGGGTGGCGAAGTCGATGCCGAAGAAGCAGGGCCACTTCACGGGCGGGGACGAGATCCGGATGTGGATCTCGGCGGCGCCGGCCTCGCGGAGCATGCGGACCAGGGCCCGCTGCGTGTTGCCGCGGACGATGGAGTCGTCGACGACGACCAGCCGCTTGCCCTTGATGACTTCCTTCAAGGGGTTCAGCTTGAGGCGGATGCCCAGCTGTCGGATGGTCTGCGAGGGCTGGATGAAGGTCCGGCCGACGTAGGCGTTCTTCACCAGACCGTTGCCGAAGGGGATACCGGAGGCCTCGGCGTACCCGATCGCGGCGGGGGTGCCGGATTCCGGGGTCGCTATGACGAGGTCGGCCTCGGCGGGGGCCTCCTTCGCCAGCCTGCGGCCCATCTCGACGCGCGAGAGGTAGACGTTCCGGCCGGCGATGTCGGTGTCCGGGCGGGCCAGGTAGACGTACTCGAAGACACAGCCCTTGGGCTTCGCTTCCGCGAATCGCGACGTTCGCAGGCCGTTCTCGTCGATGGCGACGAACTCGCCCGGCTCGATCTCCCGGACGTAGGAGGCGCCGCAGATGTCCAGGGCGGCGGACTCGGAGGCGACCACCCAGCCGCGCTCCAGGCGGCCGAGGACCAGCGGGCGGATGCCCTGCGGGTCACGGGCGGCGTACAGGGTGTGCTCGTCCATGAAGACGAGGGAGAAGGCGCCGCGCACCTGGGGCAGCACCTGGCCGGCCGCCTCCTCGACGGTCAGCGGCTTGCCGTCCTCGTCGACCTGACCCGCGAGCAGGGCCGTGATCAGGTCGGTGTCGTTGGTCGCCGCGACGCGGGTGGAGCGGCCGTCCTGCTTGGGCAGGCCGGCGACCAGCTCCGCGAGCTGGGCGGTGTTGACCAGGTTGCCGTTGTGCCCGAGCGCGAGGGAACCCTGCGCGGTGGCACGGAACGTCGGCTGGGCGTTCTCCCACACGGAGGCACCGGTGGTCGAGTAGCGGGCGTGACCGACCGCGATGTGACCCTGGAGCGAACCGAGCGAGGTCTCGTCGAAGACCTGGGACACCAGGCCCATGTCCTTGAAGACGAGGATCTGGGAGCCGTTGCTGACCGCGATTCCCGCGGATTCCTGGCCCCGATGCTGGAGGGCGTACAGCCCGAAGTACGTGAGCTTTGCGACCTCTTCGCCCGGAGCCCAGACACCGAAGACGCCGCAAGCGTCCTGGGGGCCCTTCTCGCCGGGAAGCAGATCGTGATTGAGTCGACCGTCACCACGTGGCACGCCTCCGAGTGTAGGCGAGGTCGACCACTGGTCCGAATTGGGGACGAGGGCTCACCCATGGATCACTGCTCGGCGACGGCCCGGACCGTGACGCCGTCTTCGCTGGTCAGCGTGAGGGTTTGCTGATCGATCCGATAGGTGACCTTGCTGTCGAAGAGGGCGAGGAGCCGCTTCTCGGCGTCCATGAGTGAGCCTTCGCACATCATTCGGGTGGTGGACGGGGCGCCGAGAGTGATACGTCCGTCGCTGACGGTGGCCGCCGCGTTGACCCGGTTGCAGGGGAGCCGCCCGGATACGGTCTCGGCGTCCCGGTCGAAGGTGAGGACGGCGCGGCCCTTCTCGCCCTTCTGTCCCGGGGCGTCCACGGCCCACCTCGTCCCGTGGAGGGAGGCGTCCTCGGCCCTGCTGAGCCGCACGGTGTCGCCGTCGGCGGTGGTGAGGGTGAGGCGTTCCCCCTCGCCCTTCGTGGTGAGCGGGCCGGCGGTGAGGGCTCGGCCGAGGGACTTCTCGAAGCCGGCGGGGGTCTTGGCGCAGGCCTTCTCGGTGAACATGGCGTCGCTGAGCCGTACGCGTCGGCCGTCGCCCTCGTCCTCGACGTCGGCGCGGGCGCTGAAGCTGTTGCAGCCGGTGCTGCCCGCGGCCCGGCCGCCGTCGTCGTCGATGCGTACGTGTGCCGTGTCCGGCGCCCGGTGGGTGGTGCCGTCGACGGTGACGCTGTCGATGCTCCACCGGACGCCGGCGACGCGCTGTCCGCCCGCGCCCACACGGTCGCTGCCGGCGTCGTCGGCCTGCTCACTGCCGCAGGCCGCGGCGAGCGGAACAAGCGCGGCGACGGCCGCCACGGTCAGGGTCATGCTGCGCTGCTTCGTCTGCCTGTACATGCCGATTCGACGGGGACGGGGAAAATCCGGTTCCGTCCGGTCCCCACTCGGCTCGGCTTCGCCTCCGCGGCTCGGCCCTCGCCCTCAGCGCAGCAGCGGCAGCAGGGCGTCGAGGTCGGCCCGCTCCCCGCTCGCGCTCACCTTCGCCCCGTCCAGGGCGTCCTTCCAGGCCAGCCGTCCGGTGGCCAGCCGGACCCAGGTCAGCGGGTCGGTCTCGACGACGTTGGGCGGGGTGCCGCGCGTGTGCCTGGGCCCCTCCACGCACTGCACGACGGCGTACGGCGGAATCCGCACCTCCGTCGAACCGCCCGGCGCCTTCACGGCGAGCGCGTCGGCCAGCAGCCGGGTCGCGGCGGCCAGCGCCTGCCGGTCGTACGGCACGTCGAGGCCGGGGACGGCGGCGTTCAGGTCGTCGGTGTGCACCACCAGCTCGACGGTGCGGGTGACGACGTAGTCGGCCAGCGGCAGGGCGCCCGCGCTGGTGGGGAGCAGCCTGGCGCCGGGCCGGGTGTCGAGCCGCTCGGTGAAGCGCCGCTCGGCCTCGGCGAGGTGGGCGTCGAGGTCGGGGTGCTCGGCGGCGAGCCGGCGGGCCGTCCCGGCGATGGCGTCCGCGTCGGCGCCGATGGCGAACGGCCAGTCGAGCAGCCGCCCGTCCTGCCGCGCCGGTTCGGGCTCGCCGAGCAGCCGGTCCACGGCGGTGAGCGCCGTCCCGACGTGCGCGACCAGCTCCCGCACGGTCCAGTCCCCGAGCCGCGTGGGCAGCGCCAGCTGCTCGGGCGTGAGGGTGCGGACGGCCGCCCGTACGTTGCCGAACTGGGCGAGGACGGCGGTGCGGGTGCGGGCGGGGTCGTAGGCGCGGGGGCGTTTCCTGGCGGGCGGCATGGCGGTGAGCCTATGCGGGCGAGGTGGTCGGCGAGGGCGTCTCGAAGATCTCGCCGTTGCGCGGTACGCCGATGCCTCGCCAGGTGAAGGGGACGCCCCGCGCGGTGTCCGGGTCGGGCCCGTCCATCAGCTGGAAGTGGACGTGCGGCTCGGTGGAGTTGCCGGAGTTGCCGCACCGGGCGAGGACCTCGCCGGCGCGGACACGGTCGCCCTCGCGGACGGTGAAGGAGCCTCGCCGCACGTGGGCGTACAGGGCGTGGGTGCCGTCACCGAGGTCGAGGATCAGGTGGTTGCCGACGATGCGCCGGACGCCGGCCATCTCGCGCACCGAGCCCTCGACGACCATCAGGTACAGCAACGCGGGCAGCGAGGTGCGGCTCAGGTGGTCGCGCTGGCCGTCGTCGGCCCGTACGACCGTGCCGTCGGCCACCGCGAGGAGCGGGGCGCCGAACGCGGGGAAGTCGCGTGGGCGCCGGGCGACCGGCCACAGGGCGCGGAAGCCGGGGCGGGCGCCGGGCTCCGGTTCGGCGACGAGGTCGATGGCGAAGGTCTGCCCGTAGGCGTGGAGGCCGTGGCTCGGGGTGCGGTCGGCCGGGCTGTTCAGCGCGGACCAGCGGCCGGTGACGGGCGGGGCGACCTCGACGGGCTCGCGGGACCTGCCGGGCGCGTCCGGGGCGCCGCCGTTCCAGCGGTTGACCACGGTGATCAGGGCGTAGGCGAGGACCAGCGGCAGGAAGACGCACCACCACGGAACGCCCGGGTCGAAGAGGACGCCGACGGCCACCAGGGCCAGGAAGGCGAGTTGCAGCACCCGGAAGGCGATCATGGCGAGCTTGCGTGCGGACGGTACGGACATGGTTCCCCCTTGCTCGTGACGGCCCCGGTCAGTTCCGCGCGGTCGACAGCGCCACCAGCAGCGGTACGACCCGCCCCGGCGGCACCTCGTGGCGGCCCCGACCGGTGGTGTGCAGCCAGCCGGCGCCGGTGAGCTGGCGCAGGTGGTGGTAGATCTGCCCGGTCGTGCCCATCCCGTCCAGCTCGGCCAGCTCGGCGGCGGTGCGCCGCCCGCCCAGCACCTCCCGCAGCAGCCGCAGCCGCACGGGATGCCCGAGGGCCGCGAACACCTCGGCGGACTCGGCCCAGTCGGCGTCCAGCAGCCCTTCGGTCAGCGCGCCGTGCTGCCAGGCGTACTGCTCCCCGGTCGGCAGGCGTACGGAGCCGGTGAACAGGACGCCGCCGACATCCGCTCCCAGCTCGGCGAGCTGCGTCTTCAGCCCTTCCAGGGCCCAGAGGTCGCCCTCCTGGACGCGAGGTACGGGGCGGTCGGCGGCTTCCAGCGCGGTGAGACGCCGTTCGAGGTCGGCCACGCGTTGTTCCAGTTGCTCCACGCTTACGAGATTACGTAACTATGTAATCTCGCGCAAGAGTCACTCGTACGTGTGTCTGACCGCGAAAGGCGGCCCCGGGGGGGGGGCCGCAGCCCCGGAAACGCTGGTCCGCGCCTGGAAGGAGGTGCAACATGACGGTTATGGCCGAGCACACGTCTCAGATGTCGGGGGACGAGTTCGAAACGATCGCTTCCGCCGCTCCCGAGACCGTCACGTTGGAGTTCATTGACGGACGGATCGGGGTCAAACAAGTGACCGACGGGGATCACGACACCATCGTGTCCTGGCTGGCCAAGCGCTGTATTCAGGCCCGACCGGACCTGGACGTGTACCACGCGCGAGGCCTCCGCGTCGACGGGTATCGCCAGAGCAGGGCCAGGCCGGACGCCGTGCTCGTACCCGAGGCCCACTTCGCGGGATACGGCGAATGGGCCGACCCGGCCGGAGCGCTCATGGTCGTCGAAGTCACCTCGTACGACTCGGACACGGACCGGCGGGACCGGCACGAGAAGCCGGCCGTGTACGGGCAGGCCGGAATCCCGCTGTACCTGCTGATCGACCGGGACATCTGCACCATCACGGTGCACAGCGGACCGGACCGGCAGGTCGGCGGCTACCGGGACGCCCGCGTCACGAAGTTCGGCGAGACGCTGGTCCTGCCGGACCCCGTCGGCATCGAACTCGACACGGAGATCCTCAAGAACTACGTGCGCTGAGACGACGAGGTCCCGTCCGGACGTGTCCGGACGGGACCTCTGCCGCGCAGCGAGCGTGCGACTACGCCAGCAGCCCCGGGATCGTCTCCTCGTGGGCCTCGCGCAGGTCGGTCAGGGGGAGGGTGAACTCGCCCTGGACCTCGACCGCGTCGCCGTCGACCACGCCGATGCGGGTGACCGGCAGGCCGCGGGCGCCGCACATGTCGTTGAAGCGGACCTCCTCCGAGCGCGGGACGGCGACGACCGCACGGCCCGCCGACTCCGAGAACAGGAAGGTGAAGGCGTCCAGCCCGTCCGGCACGACCAGCCGCGCGCCCTTGCCGCCCAGCAGCGCCGACTCGACGACCGCCTGGACCAGACCGCCGTCGGACAGGTCGTGCGCGGAGTCGATCATGCCGTCGCGGGAGGCGGAGATCAGGATCTCGCCCAGCAGGCGCTCGCGCTCCAGGTCGACCTTCGGGGGCAGGCCGCCGAGGTGGTCGTGGATCACCTGGGACCAGGCCGAGCCGCCGAACTCCTCACGCGTGTCGCCCAGCAGGTACAGCAGCTGGCCGTCCTCCTGGAAGGCGACCGGCGTGCGGCGGGCCACGTCGTCGATGACGCCGAGGACCGCGACCACCGGGGTGGGGTGGATGGCGGCCTCGCCGGTCTGGTTGTAGAGCGAGACGTTTCCGCCGGTCACCGGGGTGCCGAGCTGGAGGCAGCCGTCGGCCAGGCCGCGCACG
Source organism: Streptomyces coelicoflavus (assembly GCF_003112555.1). Lineage (GTDB taxonomy): Bacteria > Actinomycetota > Actinomycetes > Streptomycetales > Streptomycetaceae > Streptomyces > Streptomyces coelicoflavus. Next base: position 60,989 of record NZ_BEWB01000003.1, read on the forward strand.
GCCTCCGCGAACTGCCACATGACCGCCGGGTCCTCCGGCGAGCCGAAGTTCAGGCAGTCGGAGACGGCGAGCGGCTTCGCGCCGGTCGTGGCCACGTTGCGGTAAGCCTCCGCCAGCGCCAGCTGCGCGCCCGTGTACGGGTCGAGCTTGGCGTACCGGCCGTTGCCGTCCGTGGCGATGGCGACGCCGAGGCCGCTCTCCTCGTCCACGCGGATCATGCCCGAGTCCTCGGGCTGGGCGAGGACGGTGTTGCCCTGCACGAAGTGGTCGTACTGCTGGGTGATCCACTGCTTGGACGCCTGGTTGGGCGAGCCGACCAGCTTGAGGACCTGGTCCTTCAGCTCGTCGGATGTGCCCGGCCGGGGCAGCTTGTTCGCGTCGTCGGCCTGGAGGGCGTCCTGCCAGTCCGGGCGGGCGTAGGGGCGCTCGTAGACCGGGCCGTCGTGGGCGACGGTGCGCGGGTCGACGTCGACGATCTTGCCGCCGTGCCAGAAGATCTCGAGGCGGTCGCCGTCGGTGACCTCACCGATCACCGTGGCGATGACGTCCCACTTGTCGCAGATCTCCAGGAAGCGGTCGACCTTCTCGGGCTCGACCACCGCGCACATGCGTTCCTGCGACTCGCTCATGAGGATTTCCTCGGGCGAGAGGGTCGAGTCGCGCAGCGGGACGTCGTCCAGGGTGACGCGCATGCCGCCGGAGCCGTTCGACGCCAGCTCGGACGTGGCGCAGGACAGGCCCGCCGCACCGAGGTCCTGGATGCCGACGACCAGCTTCTCGGCGAACGCCTCCAGGGTGCACTCGATGAGGAGCTTCTCCTGGAAGGGGTCGCCGACCTGGACGGCGGGACGCTTGGACGGCTTGGCGTCGTCGAAGGTCTCGGAGGCCAGGATCGACGCGCCGCCGATGCCGTCGCCGCCGGTGCGGGCGCCGTACAGGATGACCTTGTTGCCCGCGCCGGACGCCTTCGCGAGGTGGATGTCCTCGTGCCGCATGACGCCGATGGCACCGGCGTTGACCAGCGGGTTGCCCTGGTAGCAGGCGTCGAAGACGACCTCGCCGCCGATGTTGGGCAGGCCCAGGCAGTTGCCGTAGCCGCCGATGCCGGCGACGACGCCCGGGAGGACGCGCTTGGTGTCCGGGTGGTCCGCCGCACCGAAACGGAGCGGGTCCACGACAGCCACCGGCCGCGCGCCCATCGCGATGATGTCGCGGACGATGCCGCCGACGCCCGTGGCCGCGCCCTGGTAGGGCTCGACGTAGGACGGGTGGTTGTGCGACTCGACCTTGAAGGTGACCGCGTAGCCCTGGCCGACGTCGACCACACCGGCGTTCTCGCCGATGCCGACGAGCATCGCGTCGGACTGGGGGGCCTTCTCGCCGAACTGGCGCAGGTGGACCTTGCTGCTCTTGTACGAGCAGTGCTCGGACCACATGACGGAGTACATGGCCAGCTCCGCCCCGGTGGGGCGGCGGCCGAGGATCTCGACGACCCTCTCGTACTCGTCCTTCTTCAGGCCCAGCTCGGCCCAGGGCAGCTCGACGTCGGGGGTCGCGGTCGCGTGCTCGACCGTGTCCAGAGGCGTCCGGCTCATGCGTTGACCAGCTTCTTGAGGATCGAGGTGAAGAACGGCAGGCCGTCGGTACGGCCCGTACCGATCAGCGACTCGACGGCGTGCTCGGGGTGCGGCATGAGGCCGACGACGTTCCCGGCGGCGTTGGTGATGCCGGCGATGTCGTTGAGCGAGCCGTTGGGGTTCACGTCCAGGTAGCGGAAGGCGACGCGGCCCTCGGCCTCCAGCTCGTCCAGCGTGCGCCGGTCGGCGACGTAGCGGCCGTCCATGTTCTTCAGCGGGATGTGGATCTCCTGGCCGGCGGTGTAGTCGCTGGTCCAGGAGGTGTCCGCGTTCTCCACCCGCAGCTTCTGGTCGCGGCAGATGAAGTGCAGGTGGTCGTTGCCCAGCATGCCGCCGGGCAGCAGGTGCGCCTCGGTGAGGATCTGGAAGCCGTTGCAGATGCCCAGCACCGGCAGGCCGGCCTTCGCCTGCTCGATGACGGTGTCCATCACCGGCGAGAAGCGGGCGATGGCACCGGCGCGCAGATAATCGCCGTACGAGAAACCGCCGCACAGCACCACGGCGTCGACCTGCTTGAGGTCCTTGTCCTTGTGCCAGAGAGCGACGGGCTCGGCGCCGGCCACGCGGATGGCGCGCTGCGTGTCCCGGTCGTCGAGGCTGCCGGGGAAAGTGACGACGCCAATACGAGCGGTCACTTCGCGGCCCCCGCGACTACGTCTTCGGACTCGACCTTGACGGTGAAGTCCTCGATCACGGTGTTGGCGAGGAAGGATTCCGCAAGATCATGGATGCGGGCGAGGGCGGCGTCGTCGACCGGCCCGTCCACTTCCAGTTCGAATCGCTTTCCCTGACGGACGTCCGAGATCCCTTCGAAACCCAGTCGCGGCAGTGCGCGCTGCACCGCCTGGCCCTGGGGGTCGAGGATCTCCGGCTTGAGCATGACGTCGACTACGACGCGTGCCACTGGCACTCCCGGTGTGTGGTGCTGAGCAGGTTCCTTCAGACTACCCGTACAAAATTTCTACGCGCGTAGCCTTGGAGGAAACTACGTGACCCCAGTCACGATTCGGCATCGGGAGGGGGCGGTCACGAAAAGCTTCGGGAAAGATCCCGGATCGGGCGCGGACACCTATTGCGCGAGGGACACGCGGGCAGATTTAGTCGGTCTTCCCATTGCAATGCCGGGCACTGTACAAATGAAATGTCATTAGCCGATACTTTGCCCAATTACAGGCGAACAGTCGGCATCATCGCGGCGTCTTGGCACGTTCGGGCACGTCATCGCGGAGATGCCGCACGAAGGGACCGATATTCGTGGCGCAGCGTGTCGTGGTCACTCTCTTTGACGACATCGACGGCTCGGAAGCGGCGGAGACGATCGCCTTCGGAGTCGACGGCCGGATGTACGAGATCGACCTGAACGAAGCCAATGCCCGGAAACTGCGCAAGGCACTCGAGCCGTACGTCTCGGCCGGCCGCAAGCGCTCCCGGTCCGGCAAGGCCTACCGGCAGACGGAGGTCGCCCCCGACCCGGCGGCGGTCCGCGCCTGGGCCCAGGCGAACAAGATGGACGTCCCCGCGCGGGGCCGGATCCCGAAGAAGGTGTACGAGGCGTTCGCCGAGGCGCGGTGAGCCGCGCGTCCCGTGAGCCGGCGTCCGGCGGGAGCGGCCGACGGCCGCTCAGCCGCCCCTCGCGGCAACCGACTTGCGCGGCACCCCGGGTGATCAGCTAAAGTCTGGAGCACGCCGAGGGGCGAGGCCGAAAGGCCCAGCTCACGGAACATGCGGGTGTAGTTCAGTAGTAGAACATCCCCCTTCCAGGGGGAAGGCGCAGTGTGCAATTCCTGTCACCCGCTCTGCATCGTCGTACCGGCCACTCGATTGGATCAGGTAGGCTGGTGCTCGCACCGATCGGTGAAGGCCGGTCGGGGGCAATGCGGACGTAGCTCAGTTGGTAGAGCGCAACCTTGCCAAGGTTGAGGTCGCGAGTTCGAGCCTCGTCGTCCGCTCGGGAATCAGACCCCGGTCCTCCAGGACCGGGGTCTTTTCGTGCGCCCGGAGCCGGTGCCGGCCCGCCCCTGACATTTGTCATGCCGGGCGATGACGGGCCGCACTGTCGTCGGGCCCCGCGCGCCGGAATGCTCGAAGCATGCAAACCAACGGACACGAACACGTGATTGAGGTCACCGGCCTCCGGCGTGTGTACGGGGGCGGGTTCGAGGCCGTGCGCGGGATCGACTTCTCCGTGCGCCGCGGTGAGGTCTTCGCCCTGCTCGGCACCAACGGCGCCGGCAAGACGTCGACGGTCGAGCTGCTCGAAGGGCTCGCCGCCCCGGCCGGCGGACGCGTCCGCGTCCTCGGGCACGACCCGTACACCGAGCGGGCCGCCGTACGCCCCCGCACCGGAGTCATGCTCCAGGAGGGCGGTTTCCCCTCCGAGCTGACCGTCGCCGAGACGGCGCGGATGTGGGCGGGATGCGTGAGCGGCGCCCGGCCGCCCGCCGAGGTGCTGGCACTGGTCGGGCTCGGGGCCAAGACGGGCACCCGCGTCAAGCAGCTGTCCGGGGGCCAGCGGCGCCGCCTGGACCTGGCGCTCGCGCTGCTCGGCGACCCCGAGGTGCTCTTCCTCGACGAGCCCAGCACCGGACTGGACGCCGAAGGCCGCCGGGACACCTGGGAGTTGGTCGGCGCCCTGCGCGACCAGGGCACGACCGTGCTGCTGACCACGCACTACCTGGAGGAGGCCGAGCACCTCGCCGACCGGCTCGCGATCATGCACGAGGGCCGGATCGCCGCCACCGGCACCCCGGCCGAGGTGACCGCCGCACAGCCGTCCCGCATCTCCTTCGAACTGCCCGACGGCTACTTCGTGGGCGACCTGCCGCCGCTGGCCGGACTGGGCGTGGACGACCACGAGACCGACGGCCGGATCGTGAAGCTGCGCACCCGGGAGCTCCAACGGGCGGCCACCGGCCTGCTGGTGTGGGCCGGACAGGCCGGGGTGGAACTGCGCCGCCTCGACGTGCGCTCGGCGTCCCTGGAGGAGGCCTTCCTGAGCATCGCCAAGGAGGTGTCCGCGCAGGCGGCCGGCACCACGACCGAGAAGGAGTACGCGGCATGAGCGCCACGGACACACCGGCCCGCGCCAAGCGCACCGCCGGGACCGCGACCACCACGCCGATGAGCCGCATGACCGCGCTCGCCCGCGCCGAGATGACCCTGCTGGGGCGGAACAAGGGCACCGTCTTCGCCTCGCTGTTCGTCCCGTTCGTGCTGCCGTTCAGCGTGCGGGCGGGGGCCGAGGAGATGGACCTCGCCGGGGCCGGACTGACCGTCGGCACCCTCGTGCTGCCCGCCGCGATCGGCTTCTCGCTGCTGTTCGCCGTCTACTCGGCCCTCGTCGGCGTCTTCGTCGTCCGGCGCGAGGAACTGGTCCTCAAGCGGCTGCGCACCGGCGAACTGCGGGACGTGGAGATCCTCGGCGGCTCCGCCCTGCCGGCCGTACTCAGCGGGCTCGTGCAGTCCCTGCTGCTCGCGGTGGGCTGCGCCGTCCTGCTCGACCTGTCCGCGCCGTCGGCGCCCCACCTGGCCGTCGTCGGCCTGCTGCTGGGCCTGGTGCTGTGCGCCGCGCTCGCGGCGGTCACCGCGAGCTTCACCAGGACCGGTGAGAGCGCGCAGGTCACGCCGCTGCCGATCATGTTCGTCTCGATGGCCGGCTCCGGCCTGTTCTTCCCGCTGGACCTGCTGCCCGACCGGCTGGCCTCCGTGTGCGAATTGCTTCCGCTGACGCCCGTGATCACCCTGGTGCGCGGCGGCTGGACCGGCGACCTGTCGGCGGCCGAGGCGCTGGGCGCGGTGGCGACGGCGGTGGCCTGGACCGTGCTCGCGGTGTTTGCTGTACGGCGATGGTTCCGCTGGGAGCCACGGCACTGACGTACGAGACGCAAGAGGCGTACGAGGCGAGCGGGAGTGGCGGACGGATGCGCAGGCCGGGCGGATGGTGGCGGGTCAAGAGCACGCCGGAGAAGGTCGAGACGTACACGCGGTGGTCGTTCCACTTGTTCGGGGTCATCGAGGTCTTCGCGCTGGGAGTGACCGCCTACGGCCGGACCGGCGCCGGACTCGCGACCGCGCTGTTCCTGCTGGTCACCGCGCACGCCGCCGTCTCCATGCTGGTCTCGTCCCGGGCGCTGGACTGGACGCTCGGCCGGCGCCCGCAGCCGGTGCGGCTGATGTGGACGCTCGTCGTCGTCAGCGCCGTGGTCTCGGCCACCGCGGTCGTGATCGCGGAGCGCGGTCCGGCCGGCGAGGTGGAGACGGCGGCGGGCTCGGTCTACGGCGGCGTCCTGTGCTTCGCCGCCGGTGTGATCACGCTCGGGGTGAGCGGCAGGCGGCGGATGGTCGCCGTCGTCGGCGGCTTCGCGGTGGGCGCGGGGCTGCTGACGTTCCCGCTGGAGATGCCTCTGCTCGCGTCGTTCGTGCTGGCCGGCCTGGTGATGGTGACCGGCGGGTTCCTCGCCATCACCTCGATCTTCTCCCTCTGGCTGCTCAACGCGGTCTACGCGCTCGACGAGGCCAGGGAGACCCGGGCCAGGCTCGCGGTCGCCGAGGAGCGGCTGCGGTTCGGCCGGGACCTGCACGACGTGATGGGGCGGAACCTCGCGGTGATCGCGCTCAAGAGCGAGCTGGCCGTCCAGCTCTCCCGGCGCGGCAGGCCCGAGGCGGTGGAGCAGATGATCGAGGTGCAGCGCATCGCCCAGGAGTCGCAGCGCGAGGTCCGGGACGTCGTGCGCGGCTACCGGGAGGCCGCCCTGGAGGTGGAACTGGCCGGCGCCCGGGGTGTGCTCTCGGCGGCGGGCATCGTCGCGGAGATCGACGGCGAGACGGCCGGGCTGCCCCCCGAGGTGCAGTCGGCGCTCGGCTGGGTGGTGCGGGAGGCGACCACGAACGTGCTGCGGCACGGGGACGCGAAGAAGGTCGCGGTGACGGTGCGGATGTCGGAAGGGCGTGTAGTGCTGACGGTGGAGAACGACGGCGTGGCGGAGACGACGGGGGACGGCCCCCCGACGGGTTCGGGCGGCTCCGGGCTCTCGGGGCTGCGCGAGCGGCTCTCCGCGGTGGCCGGGACCCTGGAGGCGGGGCCCGTCGGCAGGGGTGTCTTCCGGCTGACGGCCGAGGTGCCGCTGCCGGCCGCCGCCGGGTCCGCGCTGGAGGCCGCGTCGTGACGACCACCGTCCGCGTCCTGCTCGCCGACGACGAGCACCTCATCCGCGGGGCCCTGGCGGCCCTGCTGGCCCTCGAGGACGACCTGGTCGTCGTCGCCGAGGCGGCCACCGGACCGGAGGCGCTGGCGATGGCGCGGGCGCACGCCCCGGACGTCGCCGTGCTGGACCTCCAGATGCCCGGCGCCGACGGTGTGAAGGTCGCCACATCGCTGCGGGCCGAGCTGCCCGGCTGCAAGGTGCTGATCGTGACCAGTCACGGGCGGCCCGGACATCTGAAGCGGGCACTCGCGGCGGGGGTGCGGGGGTTCGTCCCCAAGACGGTCAGCGCCCAGCGGCTCGCCGAGCTGATCCGCACGGTGCACGCCGGAAACCGTTACGTCGACCCCGAGTTGGCCGCCGACGCGATCTCCGCCGGGGACTCACCGCTGACCGTGCGCGAGGCCGAGGTCCTGGAGCACGCCGCCGACGGGGCGCCGGTCGCGGAGATCGCCGAGCGCGCCGCGCTCGCCGAGGGAACCGTGCGGAACTACCTGTCGTCGGCCGCGAGCAAGCTCGGGGCGGAGAACCGGCACGCGGCGGTGCGTCTCGCGAGGGAGCGCGGTTGGGTATAGTGGCTCTCGCGCCACGGCGAAGTCCGCGACGAAAGTCCACGACGAAGCCCGCACAGTGCGAACGTAGCTCAGTTGGTAGAGCGCAACCTTGCCAAGGTTGAGGTCGCGAGTTCGAACCTCGTCGTTCGCTCCAGACGAGAAGCCCCCGGTTTTCGGCCGGGGGCTTCTTCGTGTGCGGCCTTCCGCCGCTACGACCAGCTCTGGCCGGTCAGCAGCTCGTACGCCTCCACGTACTTGGCGCGGGTGGCGTCCACGACCTGCCGCGGCAGCGGCGGCGGGGGCTGCTCGCTCTTGCGGTCCCAGCCGGACTCGGCCGAGGTCAGCCAGTCCCGCACGAACTGCTTGTCGTACGACGGCTGCGCGCGGCCCGGCTGCCAACGGTCGGCCGGCCAGAAGCGGGAGGAGTCCGGGGTGAGGACCTCGTCGGCGAGGACCAGGTCGTCCCCGTCGAAGCCGAACTCGAACTTGGTGTCCGCGAGGACGATGCCGCGCTCGCGGGCGATGTCCCGGGCGCGGGAGTAGACGGCGAGGGTGGCCTGGCGCAGGGCGGCGGCGGTGTCGGCGCCGACCTGGCGGGCGACCTCCTCGTAGGAGACGTTCTCGTCGTGCTCGCCGACCTCGGCCTTGGTGGCCGGGGTGAAGATCGGGGCGGGCAGCTCCGAGCCGTCGACCAGGCCCTCGGGGAGGGCGAGGCCGCAGACGGTGCGGGTCTGGTCGTACTCCACCAGGCCGGAGCCGGTGAGGTAGCCGCGGGCCACGCACTCCACGGGGACCATTCGCAGCGACTTGCAGACCAGGGCGCGGCCCTCCCAGTCGGCGGGGGCGCCGGGGGGCAGCTCGGTGCTCAGGACGTGGTTGGGGGCCAGGTCGGCGAGCTGCTCGAACCACCACAGGGAGAGCTGGGTGAGGACCCGGCCCTTGTCGGGGATCTCGGTCGGCAGCACCCAGTCGTAGGCGGAGATGCGGTCACTGGCGACCATCACGAGGTCGCCCGCCTCGTTCCGGTACAGCTCGCGCACCTTGCCGGTGTGCAGATGCACCAGGCCCGGAACCTGGATCGGCTCGGGCTTTTCAACGAATCCGGACACGGTTCCTCCCCGTGGTTCTGAACAATACGTCGATTGTCCCGTACGTCGCGGGGAGGGCGAGCGGCGGGGCGGTGGGGGCGCGCGGAGGGGCGGTGAGGGCGCGGGGCGGCCTGCGGGGCTCAGTCCCGTTTGCAGATGCGGTCCAGGAGGTTGGCGGTGGCGCGCTGGACGCGCGGGTCGACGTGGCCGGGGCGGTCCAGGGCCGGGGACCAGGCGAAGGTGCCGGACGCGAAGACCCAGGCGCCCGACGGAGCCCGGTACAGCGAGGTCTCCTGATGGCGCCGGACGCCGTCCACGTCGGCGTACGGGGAGTGGGCGAGCAGGACCCGTTCGTCGTGCTCGGGGAGGGCCGTGCGCGGGAAGTAGCGGTCGGCCTCGCCCGCCACCAGGTCCTCGATCTCGTCGCCCTCGTGCGCCCCGGTGGCCTCCCAGAGCCAGTGCCCGGCGTTGCGGACGATCATCGGGTGGGGTTCGGGGACGCGGCCGGCGTACTGGATGCCGAGCAGCTGCTGCTCGGGGCGGTCGATCTCCCGCCACAGCGCGGGCCGGCCGGGACCCTTGCGTTTACGGCAGGTCAGCAGGCGGTCGGGGGCACCGGAGGGGGAGGGGGCCAGCTCCACCTGCCAGTACATGGTGTTGGCGGACAGGAAGACCAGGGACGTGCCCTGCTCCCGGGCGAGTTCGGTGGTGCGGCGCATGGCGCTGGACCAGTACTCGTCGTGGCCCGGGAAGACCAGGCCCCGGTAGCGGGCCGGGTCGACGCGGCCGGAGTGCAGATCACGGGCGCCGGCGTAGGCGACGTCGTAGCCGTAGCGCTCGGCGAAGCGGATGAAGTCGTAGGCGTGGCCCACGTGGAGGGGGAGGCCGGCCCCGGCGAACGGGCGGTCGAAGGAGACGGTCGTCGCGGCGTCCGCCTCGCCGAGGAGCCGGCCCTCCTCGTCCCAGGCGTGGTAGAGGCTGGCGCCGGTGCGGCCGTCCTCGGGGTAGAGGTTGTACGCCTGCCAGGTGACGTCCGGCAGGAGGAGCAGCAGGTCGGCCGGGTGGTTGTCGCGGACCGTGAAGGGCACGTGGGAGCGGTAGCCGTCGGCGGTGGTGAGGACGGCCACGTACGCGCCGATGTTCCAGTACGAGGGGATCTGCAACCGCCAGGACAGCCACCAGTGGTGGCAGGAGACCGTGCGGTCGGCGGTGAGCGGCGGGGGCTGGACGATGCCGGACAGGCGGGGGCTGGTGGTGATCTTGGCGGCGCCGTCACCGCCGTAGTGGCCGATGCGGTAGACGTCGACGCCGAACTCCTGCGGCGGGTCGACGGTGATGTGGAAGTCGATGGCCTCGCCGGGCGCAGCCGCTCCCGTCGCCGTGAAGCCCTTGATCTGGCGGCGGACGTCGTCGGCGGCGCGGGGGCCGCCACCGGTGCCGGCTCCGGTGCGGGTACCGGTGCCGGAGCCGGTGCGTTCCTGGTCCGCGTACCAGGCGACCACCTGGCCGGTGTCGCCGAAGTACGTCTCACCACCGCGCAGCCAGGGGACGGGTCCCTGTCCGAAAGGGTCCGTCACGGCGTGCGCGAGTGCTCCCGACTCCCAGCGGCGGATCTGCTCGGGCCCCATGGGACAGCCCCCCTCCCGTCGTGCCCCCGCGGTCGTGCGTATGACGAACGCCTTTGCCATGTGCGCGATCGGTCCCAGCACATCACATTTCGCACGCGGGCTGTCACTGTTCGTCGCGAAGTGGCCGAAAGTGGAATGGAAGAGTCCGATTCCTCCGGGCCTGCGGCTTGCGGTCAGTGGTCTGCGGTCAGCGGTCAGCGGTCCGTGGCCTGCGGTCTGCGGTGTGCGGGGCCAGGGGGACGGTGCGGGCGTCAGACCAGACGCACTGGCTTCTCCGGGCGTATCCCGAGGTCGGCCATCCAGGCGCGCAGCGGGCCCGGGTCGCCCGTCTCGACGAGGCTGAGCACGCTGGGCGCCAGGTCCGCGGTGCGGGCACCGTCGACCAGGAGCGACGGCCCGTCGAGCCAGTCGAGGCCGGGGGCCGCACCGGCGGTGTCCATCGCCGCGCAGCACACCATCGCGGTGATGTGCGCGGTGAGGATCTCGCGCCCGGTGCGCGGGGGCTGCAACGGCAGGAGGGGAAGCGCGCGGCCGTCCCAGAGCGCGGCGTCCGGACCGGCTCCGGCCCCCGGGCCCGGGGACGAGGACGGGACCCCGGCTCCGCCGGGCCGGGCCTGCGCCTCCTCGCGGGCCAGCTGCGCACTGAGTCCGGCGGCGAGAGCGGCACCCCGGGCCGTGGTCCCGGCCAGGTCGTCCTCGTCCTCGTGGTCGGGGGCGTCGTGGTCGGGGGCGTCGTGGTCGGGGGCGTCGTGGTCGGGGGCCTCGTGGTCGGGGGCCTCGTGGTCGCCGTACCGGGGAGGCGGGGCGCCCCGGTCGTCGTACCCCGCCTGCGCGCCGGCGCCGGGGTCCGGGGCGCCCGGGTCGCCGTATCCGGTGTGCGGGTCGGTGGGAGAGGGGACGGGGGTCTCGGCGTCCGGGGTCGTGAGGTGGTCCAGGACGCGGGCCAGGGTCGGGCCGTCCGTGCCCGGCGCGGTGCCCCCGGCGGCGCGGCGGACGCCCAGGGTGTCGAGCACCCGGTGCAGGCGGGCCGCGTCCGTGCGCCAGGTCCGGTCGACGACCTCCTCGGGATACTCGCCCCACCCGACCGGCGACCAGTCGGGCCCGGTCTCGGCGGGCCCTCCGTGGAAGAGGCGCGCGGCGAGGAGCGAGACCGCCTCGTCCATCGTGCCGGGCTCCTCCAGCAGGTCGCAGGCGGGACGCTCACCCAGGCGGGAGGCGAAGCCCTCGGCCAGGCGGTCGCGCCGGGACAGCTCCGTGAGGGCGGCGACGACGCCCACGTCCAGCCGGGAGGGCCAGCGGCCCATCCGCCAGGCGGGCAGCGCCACCCTGGTCAGCAGCCGGTCCCAGCCCGCGTAGGCGAGCCCCACCTGCTCCTGCGCGACGATCCGCAGACCGTAGTCCACAGCCTGTGCACGCTCGGCGGCCGCGGCCGCGACCCCGCGCTCCATCCCGGTCGCGTGCTCCCGGCAACCGCGCAGCAGCAGCCGCGACACCCAGCCGAGGCCCGCGCACGCCACGCGGGACAGCGGGTCGCGCCGGTCCGCCGAGGCCACCGCCACGGCGGCGTCCAGGCCCCGTATGAAGCGCCGGGCCGCGGCTATGTCGGGGTGCGCCGACGGGCCCGTACCGGCGACGACCGGGGCGAGGACGGCGCGCAGCTCGCCCACGCGCATCCACCACAGGAACGGTGAGCCGATGACCAGGACGGGCGCCGCGGCGGCACCCCGGCGGCGGGCGGGCTCGCCCAGGCCGGACAGGTCGTCGTCGTGCCGGTCCACGGGCGGCGGGCCGGGGTGGGGATGGGCGCGCTCCTCCAGCCAGCTGTCGCAGTCCGGGGTGAGCGCTATCGCCGAGGGGGCGGGGACGTCGAGCCGGTCGGCCAGGTCACGCACCATGCGGTAGAGGTCGGGCGCCGACTCCTCGGCGACCGTGACCGTGGGGGTCACGGCGGGCCTGGAGCGGGCCACGACCAGGGCGACTCCGGCAGCCGCCAGCAGGACGCACAGCGCGAGGACGGACACGACCCGGCGCAGGACGTCCCAGCCGCCGCCCACGAGGTGCCCGGTGGATCCGCCGACGAGCAGGATCACGGCCGCGGCGGCGGGCAGCAGGGCCACGGCCACCGCGCGGCTGCGGACCCGCAGCACCGCCAGCGCCCGGGTCCGCGCGGCCAGCGCGCCCATCTCCACACCACCGATACCGGTCACGGCCGGACCTCACCCCCTCATCGCTGTCCTGTCTGCCCTGTCTGTACTGGACCGTCCTGCTGCACTACCGCTCTTCCCGCTCTTCCGGCTTTGCTCACTCCACCCACTGTGGCACCCGGCACTGACATCGCAATGCCGGTGGGCCAAGTGCCGGAACGCTTGCGCGGCACCATAGTTGGGGCCCTCGCGCCCGTCAGCCGTATGGCCCATCGGTCACTCGATGGAATGGCTTTGGGGAAAGGTGGAGACGGACGGCAAAGGTCAGGCCCCGGTTCCTGGGAGGGAGCCGGGGCCTGTCGGGTTCGGTGCGGAACGGATGCTCCGGTCGGTCGGGAGCTACGCGCCCGCCGCCTTCAACGCGATGTCGGTGCGGTGCTGCGAGCCGTCGAGGCCGATGCGGGCGACGGCCCGGTAGGCACGGTCGCGGGCCTCCGTGAGGTCGGTGCCGGTGGCGGTGACGGACAGGACGCGGCCACCGGCGCTGACGACGGCGTCGCCCTCGGCACGGGTGCCGGCGTGCAGGACGTAGGCGTGCGGGGCGTCCTGGGCGGCCACCGCGTCGAGGCCGGTGATCGGGTCGCCGGTGCGCGGGGTGCCGGGGTAGTTGTGGGAGGCGACGACCACGGTGACGGCCGCCTCGTCGCTCCAGCGCAGGGGCTCGAGGTCGGCGAGGTTGCCGGTGGCGGCGGCCATCAGCAGACCGGCGAGCGGGGTCTTCAGGCGGGCCAGCACGACCTGGGTCTCCGGGTCGCCGAATCGGGCGTTGAACTCGATCACGCGCACGCCGCGCGAGGTGATCGCGAGCCCGGCGTAGAGGAGCCCGGAGAACGGGGTGCCGCGCCGGCGCATCTCGTCGACGGTCGGCTGGAGGACGCTCTCCACGACCTCGTCGACCAGCTTCGGGTCGGCCCAGGGCAGCGGCGAGTAGGCGCCCATGCCGCCGGTGTTCGGGCCCTCGTCGCCGTCGAGGGCACGCTTGAAGTCCTGGGCGGGCTGGAGGGGGCGGACGTTCTCGCCGTCGGTGACGGCGAAGAGGGAGACCTCGGGGCCGTCCAGGAACTCCTCGACGACCACGCGGTCGCAGGCGTTCGCGTGGGCGCGGGCCGCCTCGACGTCGTCCGTGACGACGACGCCCTTGCCCGCGGCCAGCCCGTCGTCCTTGACGACGTAGGGGGCGCCGAAGGCGGCGAGGGCCGCGTCGACCTCGTCGGGGTTCGTGCACACGTAGGAGCGGGCCGTGGGCACGCCGGCGCCGGCCATCACGTCCTTGGCGAAGGCCTTGGAGCCCTCCAGCCGGGCCGCCTCCCCCGAGGGCCCGAAGACCGGGATGCCCGCCTCGCGCACGGCGTCGGCGACCCCGGCGACGAGCGGCGCCTCGGGCCCTACGACGACCAGCCCGGCGCCGAGCCGGGTGGCGAGCGCGGTGACGGCCGCGCCGTCGAGGGCGTCGACCTGGTGCAGTTCGGCGACCTCGGCGATACCGGCGTTGCCGGGTGCGCAGTGCAGCGCGGTGACGTCGGGGTCGAGGGACAGGGAACGGCACAGGGCGTGTTCGCGGGCGCCGCCGCCGATGACAAGGACCTTCACGGGGTGAAGCCTAATGGGCACGGGCCGGTGCGGTTTGTGCGGGCTTCCGAAGGCGCGGGGCGGGGACCCTTGTGGCTTCCTCCAGGAACGCCGCCGTCCCGCTCGTCCCCCTGGACCTCACGCGCGAACCGCGCACGCCCGGCCCGTCCTGCCCGTCCTGCCCGTCCTACTCGTTGGCGATCTCCTCGACCACGGTGGCGCCCAGTTCACGCACCAGCAGCTCCTTGCCGGACAGCGCGGACTCGTCGAGGTCCGGGTCGTCGTCCTCGGGGATGTCGTCCTCGGGCGAGACCGGGGGCGGCTCGGGCGCCGGGGGCCGAGACGCGGGTGCGGGAGCGGACGCCGCTTCCGGAGCCGGGGCCGCGGGGGGCGTGGCCGCGGGCGCCGACGGCCGCTGCGCGGGCGCACCCCCACCGAAGCCGCCCCCACCGGAGCCGCCTCCGCCACCGGCACCGAAGCCGCCGCCACCGCCGTACCCACCGGAGGAACCCGAGGGACCGGACGGGCCGGACGGACCGGCGGGCGGGGGCGCCGAGCCGCCGGACGGGTCGACGACCGCGTCGATCTTCCACTGCACGTTGAACTGCTCGGCGAGGGCCTGCCGCAGCACGTCCTCACTGCCGCTGCTGACGAAGTTGTCCCGGGCGCCGGCGTTGACGAAGCCGAGCTGGAGTGAGGTGCCGTCGAAGCCGGTGACCTGGGCGTTCTGGCTGAGCAGGATCCAGGTGAACCGGCGGCGGTTCTTGACCGCTTCCAGGATGTTGGGCCAGAGCGAACGGGGGTCGACCCCCGGAGCACCCGACGGCGCGGCGACGGGCGCGGGGGCGGCCGCAGCGGGAGCCGAGGCACCGGAGGCCGGGGTCGCGGCGGGAGCCGAGCCGGAACCGGGACCGGGAGCGGCCGGTGTCCGGGACTGTCCGCCGCCCGCCGGAGCCGCCGTGGGCCACCCGCCGGGGCGGCGCCCACCACCCGCGGGAGCCGCGGTCGGCCAGGCACCGGGCGCCGAAGCGGGAGCAGGGGCGGGATCTTCGGCGGGCGCGGGTGCGGGTGCGGGTGCGGGAGGAGTCGCAGGGCCGTCGGCGGCGGAAGAGGGCGCGGCCTGCGGACGCCCGCCCCCACCGGCGGGACCACTCGCGTCGAAGGAGGACCCGGCACCGGCACCCGCACCCGCACCCGCACCCGCACCCGCACCGGAATCCGAGCCGGCGGACGGACCACCCGCCGAACCACCCCCTGGCGCACCGACGGGCGCACCGGTCGGCGCGCCGGCCCCCTGCCCCCGTACCGCCGCACGGGCCGCGGCGGGGCCGCCGCCCGGCGGAACCGGAGCCGCAGCCGGAGCCGCGGCAGGAGCCGCGCTCCCCGCACCGCCGGCGTGCGCCTCGGGTCCGGGCACGTACCCCATGGCGGGCGCGCCCGCACCGGCCGAGAACTGCACCCCGCGCTCGATCCGGTCCAGGCGGGCCATCACCGAACGCTCGTCGCCGTACGCGGCGGGCAGCATCACGCGCGCGCAGATCAGCTCCAGCTGGAGGCGGGGCGAGTGGGCCCCGCGCATCTCGGTGAGCCCCTCGTTGACGATGTCGGCCGCACGGCTCAGCTCGGCGGCGCCGAAGGACCGGGCCTGGGCCTGCATCCGCTCGACGACGTCGGCGGGGGCGTCGATGAGCCCCTTCTCCGCGGCGTCGGGCACGGCGGCGAGGATCACCAGGTCCCGCAGACGCTCCAGCAGGTCGGTGACGAAGCGCCGCGGGTCGTTGCCCCCCTCGATCACCCGGTCGACGACCCCGAAGGCGGCGGAGCCGTCCCCGGAGACGAACGCCTCGACGACCGAGTCGAGCAGCGAACCGTCCGTGTAGCCGAGCAGGGCGGTGGTCATGTCGTACGTCACACCGTCGGCACCGGCGCCCGCAAGCAGCTGGTCCATGACGGACATGGAGTCACGCACGGACCCCGCGCCGGCCCGCACGACGAGCGGGAGCACGCCCTCGTCGATCGCGATGCCCTCCCGGCCGCACACCTCGGCGAGGTAGTCGCGCAGGGTGCCGGGCGGCACGAGCCGGAACGGGTAGTGGTGGGTCCGCGACCGGATGGTCCCGATGACCTTCTCGGGCTCGGTGGTGGCGAAGATGAACTTGAGGTGCTCCGGGGGCTCCTCGACGACCTTCAGCAGGGCGTTGAAGCCCTGCGGGGAGACCATGTGGGCCTCGTCGATGATGTAGATCTTGTACCGGCTGGAGGCGGGCCCGAAGAAGGCCTTCTCCCGCAGGTCACGGGCGTCGTCCACACCACCGTGGGAGGCGGCGTCGATCTCGATGACGTCGATCGAACCCGGCCCGTTCCTGGCCAGGTCGCGGCAGGACTGGCACTCGCCGCACGGCGTCGGCGTCGGGCCCTGCTCGCAGTTCAGGCAGCGCGCCAGGATCCGGGCGCTGGTCGTCTTGCCGCAGCCGCGCGGACCGCTGAACAGGTACGCGTGGTTGACCCGGTTGTTCCGCAGCGCCTGCTGCAACGGGTCGGTGACATGCCCCTGCCCGATGACCTCGGCGAAGGACTCCGGGCGGTAACGGCGGTAGAGCGCGAGAGACGACACGCATACGAGGTTATAGGCGCCCACCGACAACCGGACCGCCCGCAAAGGAGACGCCCCCCACGCACCCGCCAGAGCCGACCTACCCTTGCTGCCTTCCGGCCCTGGGGGAGTTCAGTCAGATAGCGCCGCGTGAGGGGCTGGGCCACACGTTACCCGATGTCGGGCCCCCAGAACGAGTTCGCAAGCACTCCTCCGAGTCATGTAATGTTCTCCGCGGAGGATTCGCCTAGTGGCCTAGGGCGCACGCTTGGAAAGCGTGTTGGGGGCAACCCCTCACGAGTTCGAATCTCGTATCCTCCGCCAGTGCCTCACCGGGCACGATGTCGAAGGGCCCCCTGGAAACAGGGGGCCCTTCGTCGTTATCCTTACGCCTCGTTGTCCTGGTCTTTGTCCACAGCGAGGTTTTCCGGTGCTCCCCAGATGGCGTGCGAGATCTTCCGCGCCGCTTCCTTGAGCATGGGATCGGTCACGTGCAGGTACCGCGCTCGCATCCGAGCGGCGCCGCCCGGCTCCCAACCCATGATCTGGTCAATGACCCGGTCCGGGACCCCGAGCAGCATCAGCACGGTCCCCGCGGTGTGCCGTGCGTCGTGCAGACGCCCGTCCCGGACGCCGGCGTCTTCGAGCAGCCGCTTCCAGTCGTGGTAGTCCGTGTTCGGGCTGAGGGGACCGCCCAACGGCTTGGTGAACACGTACTCGGACTCGGTCCACAGGTTCCTGGCCGTCGCCCGCTCCTGGGCCTGTGCCTCCCGGTGGGAGCGGAGCATCACGACCAGCGGGCCCGGGAGGGGCACGGCGCGTCGGCCCGCGCGTGACTTCGTGTTCTTCGTCTCGCGCCGCACCTGCACCCGCGCCGGGCAGTAGCCAGCCTTCCGGCCGCACGGTGCCGCCTCGCCACATCCGTGCTCGTACTTGGGCCGCAACCGGTTCCGGCGAAGCTTCAGGTACTCGTTGTCCAGGTCTACGTCGGACCACCGCAGGCCGAGCGTCTCCCCCTGCCGCAACCCCAGCGCGAGTGCCAGCATCCAGCGGGCACTGTTCCGGCGCTTGTTCACTTCGAGTAGGAGACTCTGCACCTCATCGACCGAGTAGGGCTCTACCTCGTTCTCGTCCTCTTCCATCCGGGGAGGCTTCGCGAGCGCGGCCGCGTTCTTCGCCGCGTGACCGCGCCGCACGGCTTCCCCCAGAGCCGTACGGGCGGTCCGGTGAGCCTGGTGCGCGGTGCCCGCCTTGCTGCCGGCGCTCTGCATCCGGCGGTACAGGCTCTCCAGGTGTTCAGGCTCCAGGCGGTCGATGCGGTGCCGACCGATGCCCGGTACGAGGTGCACTCGTACTGCGACCTCATATCCGGCGTAGGTGTTCTCGCTCACGACCGGTTTGGCGATGTTCTCGACCCAGTGCTCAAGCCATTTCGCGACCGTCCACGGCTTGCCGGGCTGGCGCGCGGATCCTTCGTCGCGCTGCTTCTCAAGGCGCCGGACCTCGTCGACCAGTTCCTTGCGCGTGGGGCGCGTCAGGTGCCGGCGGTAAGGCGTTCCGTCGTCCTTGTAGCCCATGGGCACACGGGCGTGCCAGCGTTCGTCTTTGCCCAGGTAGATGGCCGATTCGCCGTTGGCGCGGCGAGTGCGCTTCTTCTCCTCTGCCACTGGCAGTTCCTCCGGTCGGTACGAGGCAGACAGACTGGAGCGCCGCCCGCATGTGGGGCGGCGCTCCGGGATGGTCAGATCATGCGGCGCGCTGTTCCGCGCGGCGCCGGGCGAGGTAGGCGGCCGGGGCGTCGGCGGGGACGCGTCGGAGTCCGCCGATGGTCAGGGACTCCAGCTCTCCGGCGCGGATCAGGGCGTAGCAGGTGGTGCGACCGACGCGGAGGCAACGGGCAGCCTCTTCGACGGTCAGCAGCACGGGTGCCGGTTCGCCAGCCTCAGCGAGAGGTGCGATGCCCACGGTGGCGAGGCTCATGGAACGGTCTCCTCTAGGCGGAAGTCTGTGTCGGGAGGGCGCGTGTGTCCTAAGCGCGGGTTTCTGCGTCACCGCGTCACGTGCGTCACCCATGCCGTCTGAGCTGTGGGTATCGGGTGACGCAGTGAGCCGGATGTGCGTCACCTGTGACGCAGGCTGTTCGTCCCGCGTGACGCAGGTGACGCGGTGTGACGCAGAGAGAGGCCGTCTGCGTCACGCCCGTCTGTGCAGCTCACCGGGCGGTTTTCTTGATCGTGTGACGCTGTGACGCAGCGTCCCCCTACTTAGGAAAAAGGAGGGGGGTGTCTGTTGTGCGGCTCAGGGCTTGAAGAGGGAGCCGCTTCGCGGCACGTCCAGTGCAGGGCGGCGGCGCCGCCGAACAGCAAGAGGAGCACGCTCCGGCGGTGGTGCTCCTCTTGCTTGTGCGGTCGTGCAGTGCGGTCAGAGCGCCTGCTGTTCGTGCGGGGGCGTGTCCGGGGAGTGGGTCATTTCGATGTAGCGGCCCTCTCGGGTGCGGCCGGAGTCGATGAGGACGCCCCGGGCGGCCAGGGTGGGCTGGAGGCGCTTGAGGCGGTCGGAGAGGACTTTGCCGGTGGTCGGCCACCCCTTGGGCAGGGGGCGGAAGTCCTCGCCGGTGTAGAGCTGGCTGAGGCAGTGCAGCCACTCGGTGGAGGTCATCCGCTGCTGTGCGCCCGGTTCGAGGTCGGCGGCGTGCCTCAGGACGGTCTGTGCCAACAGGTCGCCCTCGATCACGTCGTCGTTGAGGTCGTCGAGGCTGGCCCGGTAGGCGGCCAGGGCCCCGAGGCCGGTGGCGGCGTCGAGCTGTGCGCACAGGTGCGCGAAGTCCGCCATGCGCAGGTCGGTCGGGGTGTCTGCCTCAGCGGCCCGCACCTTCACGGTCAGGTCCAGGAGCGAGCCGAGGACCACGGGCAGTACTTCGGCGTATTCGGTCCACAGCTCATCCTCGGTGCGCCGGACCTTCGGCCGTTCCAGGCGGAGCGGCAGGAGGCGTTCGGCGAGGTCGGGCCGGATGACGCCGACGTCGATACCGGTCAGGAGCAGGGGGCGGCGGTAGCGGGCGCGGAACACGTCCCCGTCGGTGAACAGAGCGCGCTTGACGCTTTCCGCGCCGGTGACGATGCAGCACATGGCGTCGGACAGGTCCGGGGTCATGTGGGAGAGGTTGTCCAGTGCGGTGACCCATCCTGCGGCCACGGCCGCGATCAGGTTCTCCTCGTCCTTCGGTGCCCGGCGCAGGTCCCCGGTCATGCCCTCGACGATCCGTACGAGCATTCGGCCGCCGGTGGACTTGCCGGCGCCCTGCGGACCGGTGAGGAACGGGGCCGGGACGGGCACGGACGGCCCGAGACAGCCGACCAGCCACGCGATGGCCAGGCACTCGGTCTCGGCGTTGGCGAAGTTGCACAGCCTGAGCAGGAGATCGATGCCCTTGCCGTCGGTGTCCTTGACCGGCAACGGCAGCTCCCCCGTGAGCTGCGTGCGCCGCCAGCACACCTCCCGCGGGTCCGGGATCGCGGTGTCCCACCCGGTGGGGTGGATACGGACCGACCGGCCATCGGCCCGCCCCAGGTCCAACCACGTCGCCCCGTCGAACCCGGGCGCGACGCGGATGTGCACGGGCTGTACGTCCTCGGTCAGCGCCAGGGCCTCGATCAGGTCCAGCGCTTCCTTGAGCGCGGTGCCGTTGAACACGCCCTGCCCGTCGCGGAAGAGACCGACCATGAGTTCCTGGCGGTGGCTTCCGGTGGTGCCCTGGGAGCGGATCGGGCGGGCCACGGGGTGGCCGTTACGCTGCGCGTAGACGGTGCCGTCGGCGGTGCGGAAATACCGGAAGTGCGCTTGCGCGTAGTCGGTGATGATCTCGCGTGCGGGAGTCTTCTCGTCCTCGGACATGTCACAGTCCCAACGTGGTGCGGGCGTTGGTCCACGCGTCCGTGCAGTGCCGGGCCGTCTCGCCCTTGGCCTGCGCGGCGGTGAACAGCCGGGCGACGTGGGTGTCGGTGAGGCAGCCGCACCGGCCGTGCCGGGACAGCACCGCGAGGAACGTGCGGTACACGGTCGCGTGGACCGCGCTGGACGCCTCGGTGATGCGCTGCTCTGCCATGGCGACGCCCCGTTCCAGGAACACGGGCGTGCGGTGCGGGCACTCCCCCTGCCCGCCCCTCAGAAGCCCTGAGAGCGCCTGTGGCGCCCTGGGGGCGGGGGACGGCTCCTTTACCGCCAGGGCGCGGACAGCGTCCGGCAGAACAGCCGTGGTGCCGGTGCCGGGTCCGAGCCAACGGGCGTAGGCCATGGTCGACTTGATGTCCACGCCGGGCCGGACCGCGTTCACGGAGCGCATAGCGCCCCGGTAGATCCAGTGTTCGCCGCGCGTCGTCGATACGGTGCGGGTGGCGGGCAGGGCGGTGCGGGCCCAGGCGATGGCGTCCGCGTCGTCGAGGTCGAGGACGGTCAGTCCGGCGCCCCCGGGGTGGTAGGCGACGCACACCGCCTGCCGCCATGCCGCCGCCCACGACCGGGAGACGATGACGGCGGGGTCGGTGGTGGCGGCGGCCCATCCGTGGCAGACGCCGGGGCACCGGCACGGACCGGGCACCTTCATGTTCGGCCGGCCGCCGCACGCGTTGTCCGCGCACGCCGTGCAGTTGCCGAACGGGACCTTGCCCCGGCGCAGGGGCAGCACGGGGACGCCGCACGTCGCGAGACTCAGCGCCGCGTGCTGCGGGTAGGGCGTGGGTTGCGTCATGCTGGGTATCTCCAGTTCCTTGACGGGTTCTGGCGAGCAAGGGCGGCCCCGGTTCTTGGCGGAATGGGGGGCCGCCCTTGGCGTCGCTAGCCGTGGAAGTGGTTGCGCTTGATCACGGCCTTGCGGATGTTCACCGTGGTCCCGCCGCCCTGGTGGCCGCGCGTGCTGAAGAGCTGTACGGCGATCCATCCGCCGAAGACGACGGCGGCCAGGATGATGAGCTGGGTGATGAACGCGGTGAGTGCGGCGATGAACGAGGTGAGCAGGACCAGCCCGCCGCACACCGCGAGGAATCCGGCGCCGCCGAGGGCGACGTTCACGGCTGTGCGGGACACGGCCGGTTTGGCGGCGACCGGCTCGGGGCGGGTCGGTTCGATGGCGTAGCCGGTGACGACGCGGCCGTCCGGCAGGACGATGCTCGCCACCGCCGGAACGGCGTTCGGCTGCACCGGCACGACCGGCGCCGCGACGGGCACGGCGGGCGGGTACGGGGTGGGCTGGTGGACCTCTACGGCCCGCTGTGCGGGCACGTGCGGGGTGCGCTCGGGCTGCATGCGGAATCCCTTCCGGCTGACGGCCAGGGAGGCAGAGACACCCCCTTCGGGGTGCCCTGTGGAGGGGTGTTCGGGGGGTGTGACCTGCGCGCCTCCCTGACTCCCTGCACGATCATTAGCGCAGGTCAGAGCCAGGGAGGCGGGTCAGGGAGGCGGTCAGGGAGTTCTCCCTGCCTCCCTGCCCCGCCGGGAGTCGGCTCCCTGCCGTCAGTCGGCGGAAGCGGAACCCTCGTCGTCGCGGTTGGCGAGGGCGCGCGCCACCCGGTCGCGGGAGACGACCATCACGCCGTCGGACTTGTACGGACTGGCGTCGGCGTCGTCGAGGACGCGCTTGAGGTCGAGGAACGACCAGTCGCCGTAGGCGTCGCCGTTGCGCGCGGCGAGCCGTGCGAGCACGTCCTTGGTGCGCACCCGCGGGGCGTCGCCGATGACGGCGGCGATGTCGGCGAGCGGGTCGTGCTCCGCGCTGTGGTCGATGGCGTGCAGAGTGGTGACGCCGTCGCGCAGGGCCTTGGCCCGGTCGGTGATCGCGGTGGCGGCGTCGTCGTCGATGTAGTGCGTGCGCACCGTGATGGACGACTGTCCCGCCGGGATGCTGATCCCATCGGAGGCGACGACCAGGGTTCCCCGGTCCAGCCCCGGACGCAGCAGGTTCGGCGCCGCGCCGCCGTCGACCGCCTTGTCTCCGAGGGCCATGCGGGCCTGGGATTCGGTGCCCAGGGCGAGGGAGGCGCGGGTGTGGGCACCCTCGCGGACCAGCTTGGGCAGGTTCTCGTTCGTCGGGTCCTGCGTGCCCTGCCACATCAACACGTTGACCGCACGTCCCTGGTTGTGAATCTTCCGCACGGCCATGAAGTACCGGGAATCGGCCTTCGCGCCGCCGTAGGGCCGCTTGTCCTTGCCGGTGCCCTTGGCGGGGCACATGAACGCGACCTGCGCTTCGTCGACCAGCACGATCAGCGGCGGGAACACCGTGCCGGGCGGCGCCTGGAGACGCCGGTTCATCTCGCTCACGGCGCCCTCGACCATCTCGGTCACCTGGATGACGTGCTCATCCGTCGGCCCCTGGATCAGCGTGGTGGCGAGGCCGTCGAACATGTTCCAGTCGCCCGCGCCCTTGAGGTCGCCCATGAGGAACTGCACGGACTTGTCCAGGGACAGCCACAACGCGAGGGAGCGCAGGGCCACGGTCTTGCCCTGGTTCGACAGGCCCGTGATGAGCAGGTGGCGCTGATACAGGCTCAGGGCGGCGGCGTCGCCGCGCAGGTCCTGACCCCAGGGCGCCTTGCCCTTGGTGTAGTCGGCGGTCATCGTGTCGTCGGTGACCAGCGGCGACGGGCCGATCGGCTCATCGAGGGCGCCGGAGTCGGCGACCCACAGCCGCACCGTCCGCGCGGCCTGGGGGATGGTGATGAACACCTCGTGTTCGTGCCGGGTCAGGTTCTCCGCGAGCTTGCGCCGCTTGGCCTGCACCTCGTTCGTGGCCACCCCGGACGGAAGCGTCACGTCGACCTCGACACCGCATCCAGCGATCCGGATCGGGCCGAGCATCGAGGCGCCGGCGTCGCCCATCTCCTTGATGGCCCGCGCCAGGGCGGGCACGCCGAGGTCGCGCAGGGCCTTGACCACGATCGACGGGGTGATCGGCTCCCCCTCAGTGTTACGGACGTTGGCGGGCAGCGCCCAGGCGGGAGCGGCGTGCTGCTTGCGGCCCACCGACCACAGCGCGAGCAGGGCGAGGAACGGGCCAATCGACAGGGCCGGACCCCACACCACCTGCACGATGCGGATCAGCAGGGCGATGAAGTCGACCGTTGCCGACAGCGGCGTGACCACGTCGCCGACGTGGCCCGTGCTGATGGCCATGACGACTCCGAGTGCGACCAGGACACCGATGCTCATCCCCGCGCCGACGGCGACACCCTTGGCGGCGTCGACCGGAGAGTGGAGCAGGTCCATGCGGCGGTGGTGGCGGGCGGCACGGAAGCGCTGCAACCGCTCCTCCCACTCCTCCGCCGCTTCCAGGTTCCCCGCGGCTTCCGCCGCACGGATCATCCGCTCGTACCGGGAGCCGGTACGGCCGTCCCACGCCCGGCGAGCGACGATCCGGCCGCCGTTGAAGGTGTAGAGGCCGTGCCGGACCGCCGCCCGGACCGTGGCCCGGGTCGTTTCGTGCGTGGCCACGGTCTTCATGACGCGGCCGGAGCGGACCCACAGCGGCACCGGGCGGGCCGGGGGCGCGTCGGGCACGACCGTGAGCACCGTCGGTGCGGTGTCGGCGGTCGGCGGGTCGGTGGCCTTGTGGAGGTGAACGACGTTCTCAGACATGCTGGAACTGCTCCTGACTGCCCCTTCGGGGCGGGAGTAAGGGAGAGCGCCGGGGTGGCCGGGCCCGTGGAAGGAGCGGCCACCCCGGCGCGGGAAACGGGCTGGTCAGAACCAGCCGGACGACTTCTTGGCGGCCTTGGCGCGGGCGGCCTCGGTGAGGAGGCGCTGACGCTCGCCGTGCAGGGCGGTCAGTTCCGCGTTCAGCCGCACCTCCGCCGAACTGGCGGTGGAGTCCATGCGCTGTTCCTCGCGGCCCGCGCTGCGGCCCCGGGCGACCTTGTAGCCGCCGGCGGCCAGCGAGCGGGCCATGGCCCGGCGCTCACTGCCGTTCAGCGGCCACCACTCGCCCCGGCGGACCGCGTCGAGCTTCTTCTGTGTCGCCTGGATCGCGCGTTCCAGGCGGCGGATGTCGGCGTTGCGCATGCTCGGCTACTCCTCTGGGTTCGGAAGGTTCATGCAGCCGTGCGGGAGGGGAGGGCGGCGGGGGCGAGGAAGTGCAGCGCGGCCGTGGCCTGTTGCGGGACCACGCCGTTGCCCAGCGCCTTGAGCTGGGCGGAGCGGGACAGGCCGGGGACGGCGGTGACGTGCCCGGCGGGCAGGCCCATGAGCCATTCGACGAAGGCGGGGCTCAGCCGTCCCACAGCGTCAACTGGCCCGGGGGCGGGGCGCTGGAGGACCGCCTCCCACCGCGCGACCGCTTCGGCGTACTCACCCCACCCGGCGGGACCGTCGGGAACGCGCTCACCGCCACCTCGGGCAGGTTCGCCGTTCCGGACTGCACCCGCCGGTCCGTCGCTTCCGTGCGGGAGACCGCGCCGTTCGATCCGTCCGTGGCCCGCGGGGTCGGCAGGAGCGATCCCATCTCGGCGGCCAGGCTCTTGCCGTGCGTGCCCGCTTCCTGTGAGGGGCTGCGCCGGGTCTGCCGGTTCTCGTTCTCCGACGCGCGCGGGGTGGGCAGCAGTGAGACGACGTGGCGCAGGTTCATTCCGCCCTGGGCCGCGTGTCCGGCTCCGGTGTTCTCCGAGGTCGACGGGGTCGGCAGGAGCGAGGTGACGGCGGTCGGAAGCTGCCCGCGCTGGCCGCCGCCCTTCCAGTCCCGTGCTGCCGGAGTCGGCAGGCCAGGCGAGGACGAAGAGGCGTTTGCGCTGGTGAGCCGCTCCCACGTCAGATGCGCGAAGAGTGCACCACCGCGCATCGAACCCGAGGGCGGCAAGGTCACAGAGGACGGTGTCGAATCCGAGAGAAAGGTGCCCTGCGACGTTCTCAAACACCGCGAGTCGGGGTCGTAGAACCCCAAGGGCACGGGCGATGTCGGGCCAGATGTGCCGCTCATCAGCGGTTCCCTTCCTCTTGCCGGCGGAGCTGAACGGCTGGCACGGGTAGCCGCCCGTGACGATGTCGACCGGTTCCACCTCGGCCCAGGGGGCGGTGGTGATGTCGCCGAGGTTCGGTACGTGCGGGTGGTGGTGGGCGAGGATGCGACAGGCTCCGGCGTCGTTGTCCGCCACCCAGGCCAGCGAGCCGCCGAAGACTGCCTGGGCGGCCATGTCCAGGCCGCCGTAACCCGAGCAGAGCGAACCGATGCGCAGCCCGGTCATGCCGCCGCCCGCTCGGCGAGGATCGTGTCCCGCAGCGACCGGGCGTTCGCGGGCGAGGTGCGGATGGCGCGGCGGATGCCCTCACCGGTCACCTTCGCGTCCGGCCAATCGGCCGTCGCCTCCCGCGCCTCGGCGAGCAACTGGTCCGGTGTCCGCTTGGGCCGACTCGACTTCGCCACCGCCGGGACACGGCCCGTGGCACGGCGCGGGCGGGTCGACTCCGCCGCCACCGCACGCCGCTCGATCGGGGCGACCGGGGCCGGGGCGATTGAGGGGGGCGGCTTGGCCGGCAGGGTCGACTTGAGGAAGCCGACGGCCACCGGACGGGGCAGCACCGCCGCGTTCGGGGTGATCGGCGCGGGGCTCGATACCGGCAGGTCAGCCGTAGACCGTTTCATCTCGGTCTCGGTAGATTCCTCCGCATTCGTGCTCGCGGTCGGAATCGGGGCGGGGCGGTGGTGAAGCACCTTGGCCACGAGGTCGGAACCGAAGTAGATCGACCCGACCGGCAACGAGGTAGCGAGCAGGACCAGGGCCCAGTTCGCCGGGTCCCAGTCCGCGAGTCGACCCCAGTCGACGGTGCGGCCGTGCAGCTCGGGCACGAGACCGTGCACGTAGTTGAGGACCAGCGACGCGACCGTGTACGCCCCCAGCACCCGCAGCGCGAACGTGCGGTCGCGGTCGGCCAGTACCAGGGTGGCGATCAGGGCGAGCGCCATGAGGCCGTCGACCACGAACGGGTACAGCGTCGCGGCGGTGGCGTCCGCGCCGACCGCGCCGGCGATGTCCCGCAGCGCGTTCCACGACACCCGGAACGCCATACCGACCACGGCGACCAGGGCGAGCACGAGGGCGGCGCGGCCCTTGCGGTGAAGGTTCATGCCGCACCGCCCGGCACGCTCGCACCGGTCGTGCGGTTGACCAGCGCGACGCGGGCGGCGAGCGCGCGCCGGCGGGCCCGGCGGATGCGCCGCTCGTCCACCTCGGTCGGCGTGCGGTCGAGGGTGACGATGTGCGCGTCCAGCAGGTCAACGTCCGCGAGGATGACGGGCATCTCCTGCTCGATCGCGTCCAGCTCCGCCTTCGTGGGTTCCATGAAGTCGGCGAACGCGGTAACAGCGTCCTGAACAGTGACGATGTGGTTCATGGGTCGCGGTTCCTTTCAGGGAGGAACGGCCCGAACGCGGCTCCCGGGTGGCACCCCGGGGGCCGCTCGCCGTTGAAGTCGATTCCGACTCCCCGCGCCCTCGCCCGTACGTCCCACCAGCGGTGCGCGGAGCGGACGGGCGAGAGAGGCAGTCGACGCAGCAACCGGGCTGCGAGCCGTGATGGACCGAGCTGTTCAGGCGCCGCCGACCGGTCCGTAACGGGCGGCGTTCAGGGTCTTCGTCGTCGCACTGGGAGTCCTTTCGGTGAGGTCAATAGGAGGTTGGAGCACTGCAAGGGGGACCGCGTCCCCACTCTCCGGCCGTTGCTCGCGGTCGCCGGGCCACCTCGCCAGTACGGGCAGAAACCCTGTTTCACCTGGCCTTTAGCGGGATTGCAGCGTCCCCGCCCTGTGCACCAGTGCAGGCGCGAGCAACTCAAGGGAATTGCTCCGCTTGCTCAACTTGTTGGTACAAGCTGATGCAGTGATGCTGCACCCACGGACAGTGAGTCGTCAAGGGATTGGGGCCCACATGTACCAACAAGTTGAGCGAGTGAGTCATGATGGGGGCATGAGCAAGCAGCCGAAATACCGGCAGGTGGCCGATGCCCTGCGCCGAGAGATCGACAGCGGCAAGTACGCGTCGGACCCTCGGCTGCCGTCGGAGAGCGAACTGATGAAGCGCTTTGACGCTTCGAGGAACACCGTGCGGAACGGACTAAGTCTCCTGGTCAGCCAGGGTCTTGTGTCCTCCAGCCAAGGGTTGGGCTACGAGGTCCGATCACACGAGGTGTTCAAGCTCAACGCGTCTCGGTTCGAGAACCTGGACTTCCCGCAGAACGGCGACGCGTACCGCACGGACGTGACGAACGCAGGCCGCCGACCGCACCAGACGTTCCGAGTCGAGATGACCCCGGCATCTGCAGATGTCGCGGAACGGTTGAAGGTCGATGCGGGCTCCACCACGGTTCTGCGGTTCTGCCACCGGTTCGTCGATGACGTGCCGTGGTCGACACAAGCCACGTGGTACCCGGGGTGGCTCGCAGAGCGGTCACCACGGCTCGCAGAGCCGGGCGACATCGAAGAGGGGACTACGCGGTATCTCGCGTCGCACGGCATCGAGCAAGTGGGCTACTTCGACGAGATCGCGGCCCGCATGCCGACCCCCGAAGAGGCGCGCCTCTTGGAGATCGGCGCTGGGGTGCCCGTGCTGCTCTGGACGCGAACCGGCTACTCGGAGGATAGGCCGATCCGCTGCACGGTCACCACCTTCCGGGGCGACCTCAACCAGATGAACTACGAGATCGGCACCCTGTCCGGCCGGAAAGAGAACGAGCCTCGGTGAGAATCTGCCCAGCGCAACCGCACGACCTGGCCAAGCTGCTCGCCTTCCGGCAGGAGGCAGCAGCTTGGCTGTCTCGTCTCGGTACCGACCAGTGGCAGCGCCCCTACCCTGCTGACAAGCTGCTCGCCACCATCAAGGCGGGGGAAGTTTTCATGGTGCGCGACGAAGACGCCACGGCGGCCACGATCACGTTGACCTCGGAAGCAGAAGAGGGCCTGTGGACCGCTGACGAGCTGAGGGAACCTTCCCTGTTCATCAACAAGCTGACCGTGGGGCGAACGCACGCCGGCCAGAACCTTGGTGGTCGACTGCTCGATTGGGCCGTGGACCGTGGTCATCGTGCGGGTGCCGAGTGGCTGCGTCTGGACGCTTGGACGACAAACACCGGCTTGCAGGCTTACTACCTGCGCCACGGTTTCCGGCATGTCCGAACGGTTCACGAAGGGACCGCTGTAAACGGTGGACCAAGGGTGTCAGGGTGGCTTGCACAGCGGGCGACGGGCCTCGCTGCGCACGGCTTTACAGACGAAACCCCCGCTCCGGCGCGAGTGATCTGCCGTAGATGAAACGATCACCAAACCCCACTAAACCCCGAGTACATACCTTCTATTGGCGACTTGCCAAGCCCTAATTCGTCGAATCACATCCCACGTCTCCAGCGTTTCCGACGTTAGTGCGGACCGCATCATTCTAGCGAGGGACTCGGTAGTTACTTCTACTCGATAGTTTGCCCTTAGCAGGAAGGAAAGTGCGCGCACTAGGTCTTTCCCGTGACACATCCCCGAATCTCCTGGCGTTTGCTCCACCAGCTTCACCCAATCTGATACGCCAATCACATCCGCGACCTTGGTATGCATGGCACGTATCAGCTTTTCAAGGTCCATGGTCCTAGTGTTGGTGTTCCAGTAGCGAGCAAGCCTTAGGTCTTCAAGATGAAGTGGAACGCCTAGAGGTTGTGCGGCCATACGCACACGCCCCAGAGGAAGCGCTACCGTCTCGGCGTCACTGCGCAACCTGCTGACGATCTGCCGACAGGCTGCTCGCGATTCCAGCGCTCGGGGGACCAAATCGAGCACAAGCGCTTCAAGTAGTCCGAGTGTAAGTAGATCGCTTTCCATATCCGTTAGCGTTGTGATAATTAGGTCAGGTGCGCCTGCGAGTGCCCCCCTGCGGACCTCATAGTCGCAGTCAGTAACGAAAACAATTTTCCCTCGCTGCTCCGCATTCGCCTTCTGATGAGCACTGATAAGGAGCTTACGTCCGCCTGCTGGCAAGATCTGTGCGTGATCACACACATGGCGAGCGAATATTCGTTTATCGTCGGGACCTTCAACTACTAGAATACCCCTGGATTCGCCCAGCCCGTCCGCGCGGAGTTCAGCATCCATAAGCAACTCGAAGGCGTTTGTGTACTCAGGCACGAAGTCACCCGTCCAGCGATCGTCGCAAATCGGTCCGCCCAGCGATCAAAGTAGGAGAATGGGTAGCCAACAGAAAATATGTGCCCGACGCGGTAGAGATTTCCGTCAAGTCATCCACGAATGTTGATTGCCAAAGAACATGCAACGAGAGCTCCGGCTCGTCGATCATCACCAAAGTTCCCGGCGGCGCCTCAAAGAGAAGCTTATGAGCCAGGATGAACATTTGCTGCTCACCGCTTGATAGATGGACAGGACTGATATCTTCCCCTGTACGGGTCGATGCGATCTTAAATCCGTCTTTGTCATCGATACGGATTTCCTTGTCCCTGTAGTGCCTGCGCAGAAATTCGATAAAAGGCTCCAATCTCTGGCGTAGCGGCTCAAAAGTGGAAAGCTTTTCCTTCGTGTCGGATAGATAGGTGGCAATCAGTGCAACCGAGTCGGGGTTATTGAGAGGAAGATCTGCGATGGAGTCTTCGATCTCAGTGGGGCTAATAAGCCCCGTCGTCGCTAGTGAAGATCGAATAGACTGAACCTTTTGAAACTCTCGCAACACATCCTTGCTGCCACCAAACTCTCTCTGCGAGCTAATCGCCGAGAAAACCCTGCGCGGGAAATTTTGATCCAGATTCTGCGACGCTGTGCCGTATAGCGATTTGTACCTTTGCACTTCGTCATTGATATGCAGTACGGCGGCTTCAATGGCCGCAACTACGCCGATCGTTTCGCCATCCCCTCGCTTCTTCGGGCGACGCCTACGCTCAGGAGCCAAACGCTGATCTGTAACGAAAAGAGCTGGGAAAGATTGCGGAATGTTCTCGACCCATCCCGGCTTATCCGATTGCGGATTGACAGCATAGCGGTGAATTAGCCGATTGCGCGCCTCAGGTGTCAGGTCATCCCACTCCTCCACTCCAAATGCATCTCGAAGATTAAAAAGGCTCCTCTCCATACTTGGAGTTAGCCTAGACTCCGAATCCAATGTATAGCGCCAGTGCTTTGGCCTTCCTGTCCTGCGCCTCAATTGAAGCTCCAGACGGTCGTTGGAGATTTTTTGAATACGAAGCATCGCGTCTTCAAAGACGAGAGCCATGGCATCGAAATCAGTCCGAATGAGAGCACTAAAGTGACCACGACTGATCCAGTTAATGGAGCGAAGGACTGTAGACTTCCCCGTCCCGTTCGCCCCCGTCAGGATGGTCGGCTCGTCGACGTCAAGAGCGAACTCGTGATCGTAGTAGCCAAATAGCCCGGATACCGAGTAGTGCACGAGCCGCCCGAAGTGGGCGAACTTGACGTCTTCGTTGTTAGGCCCTTCGTTGCCGGGCTGTTCAAGGAAAGTGTCATCCATGGCTGTCCTCGAAGTCGTTCAGACGGGGCTCGACAGTACCCCAGACATGCCGCAATAGGAGTCTCGTTGACGCATATTGGACCTGGTGCTCAGGGCCGTCGAAGAAGCCCTCGCAATGGTCCGCAGCGGACAGCCCGGCGGCGCCCTGTGGACCCAACCTCGGACGCCATCGACCAGGAACGCATGCGTCATCACCGGTAAGGCTGGCGCAGTGGCCCACGACGGCTGACGTCCGTACTCCCTCCCATCGCTCCCGAGGACGCCGTTCGTTGTCCTCATCCTTGTCCAGTTCACTGACGGCTGTTGTCGTCCACCGCCGTACGCCCGCCCCACCTGACCTGCACCGTGATCCTTTGTGAACGACGCCGGACGGCCACGCGGACAGTTGGAAAGCGTGTTGGGGGCAACCCCTCACGAGTTCGAATCTCGTATCCTCCGCCAGTGCCTCACCGGGCACGATGTCGAAGGGCCCCACCGTTCGCGGTGGGGCCCTTCGACGTGTCTCAGCCACAGGCTCACGGATCGGCCAGTGACCTCCCTGCCCGTGGACGCCGGGCGCCGGATGCCGGGTGCCGTCGTGGGCTCTCGCGACGTTTTTGGGCACATGCGCCCTTGAGGAAGACATGAGGCGGATTCGTGTCTTTCGTCATAGTCGTGATGATCTTGATGTGGTGGGGTGATCGCCGACCACCCGGGTACGCGCATCCCTTCCCGCTCATACGAGAACCGGGCGTGCTGCGCCGTACCCGAAATCAGCCCAGAATGGGGAACTTCGGGCACATGTCCAACAGAACGATCAACCGCACCATGTTCACGCGCGCCGCCGTACTCGTCTCCGCGCTCACGGCCGGCGCGGTCTTCGCCACCAGCACCGGAGCGCAGGCGGCCGGGGTCACTCCCGGCACTTCCGCCGCTCCCGGCACTTTCGCCACTGCTGGCACCACCACCGTCGTCGGCGACTTCACCGCCGATGAACTGGAGCAGGGCAGGATCCTGGCCGAGGGCATAGCCGAACTCGGCATCAGCGAGAGCCAGTTTGCCGACGCGTTGGAGATCTCGCTCACCCGCACCATCGACTTCCAGGGCCTGCGCGACCGGCTCGCGGCGCTGCCCGCGTCGCCCACCGCTCAGCAGACGGCCGAGGCCGCCCACTCCGGCGACGCCGACGCCCAAGCCGCCTTGCTGCCCGTCCTGGCGAACGAGAAGGTCCGCCACGCCACTCTCGAGAGCCTTGCCGCCGAGAGCGGCGAAAAGGCCCCCGTCGTTGCTTTCGGCTGGTGGGACCAGACCAAGTTCGTTGTCGGCTGCTCCGCGGCCGTGGCGGGGGTGCTGATCTCCTTCGTCCCCGCCGGCTCGGGCGTCCGGGTGGCCCGCGCCGTCAAACTGTTCAAGAGTTACGGCGCCAAGAAGACGGCCACGATCCTCTGGCGCTTCATGAAGGGCAAGCACGTGGGTTCGAAGGAGCGGGAAGCCGTCAAGGCGTTCATCGGCATCAGCGCCATTCAGAAGGCCTGCACGTGACCCTGGCGGAGGTGAACAAGTGACTCTGGAGCATGTCTCCGTTGCCGTTCTGGCTGCGGAAATCGTCCTCATGCTGCTTGCCCGTCTGGGCACCGAGCGGCGGCACTGGCGCCACCGCAGGAAGGGAGGAGTGGCACCCCGGAAGCGTGACGACATCAGGCTCGGACCCGGCCTGGTGTACTCCGTCGCGGCGCTGGCTCTGGTAGCGGTAGCCGTGTTCAGCGGTAGTGACTTCGAGTGGAGTATCGGCACGCTGAGCCTGCTCGGCGTGCTCGGCGTGCTGGTTCCGGGCTACGCCGCCCATTCCGTCATGCTGCTCGGCACACACGGCGACCACAAGCCGCTCAAGGGGCGGCACGAGACGCTGGCATACGTGCTGGCCGCGCTCGGTGGGGCCGCCGCGGTCGCGTTCGTCTGACCACCCGTACCACCCGTACCACCCGCACCACCGGTGCTGGGCGCACGCATGCCGGGTGTGCCCAGCACCGTCTTCGTCCGGGTCATTTCATTCCTTCTTCCCGGGCCCGGCACTGCTCCGTCGAGGGGAATTCTCGCGCGCCAACCGGTGCATTCTCCCGGTCGAGCGACCGGGCGGCGTTTTCTGCGGGTATGGAGCGGACTGGTCTGTTCCGTTCCAGTGAAGGAGGGCCGGTGGCCGAACGGGTGGTTCATCGACGCGGTTATCGAAAGGGTCTCGGCGGAGAGATGTGCGCCGAGTTCCTGGGGACGTTCGTCCTGATTCTGTTCGGCGTCGGTTCGGTGGCCGTCGCCGTCGCCGGGCTGCCGGGGTCCGGTCGGCAGACCGCGGACTTCGGCCCCGCCAACTGGCTCATCATCTCGTGGGGCTGGGGTCTCGCCGTCGTGTTCGGCGTCTACGTGGCCGGCGGCATCAGCGGGGCGCACCTCAATCCCGCGGTGACCCTCGGGTTCGCGGTGCGGCGGGACTTCCCGTGGCGGAAGGTCCTGCCCTACTGGCTCGCGCAGGTCGTGGGCGCCTTCGTCGCCGCCGCTCTCGTGTACGCCTGCTACCGGTGGGCGATCGACGCGGCCATCGCCAAGGCCGGCGAGACCCGGGAGACGTCGCTGACGACGTACTCGATCTTCGCCACGTTCCCCGCCGAGTACTTCGGCGACTCCTGGTGGGGCCCCCTGCTCGACCAGATCGTGGGGACGGGCATGCTGCTGCTGCTGATCTGCGCGCTGATCGACACCCGCAACACGGCGCCGAAGGCCAATCTCCACCCGTACCTCATCGGACTCGTCGTCGTCGCGATCGGCCTCACCTTCGGCACCAACGCGGGGTACGCGATCAATCCGGCCCGCGACTTCGGCCCCCGCCTGTTCACCTTCTTCGAGGGCTGGGGCGACATCGCGCTGCCCGGCACCTTCGAGTGGTTCAGCGGCTACTGGTGGATCCCCATCGTCGGCCCGCTCATCGGCGGGGTCGTCGGGGTCCTGGTGTACGACCTGCTCATCAGCCCGGTGATCAAGGCCAGGTTGAGCGAGCGCGAGGAAGGGCCGGCCACCGAGGAGCCCTGACGCGACCGATTTGCCCCCTCTCGTCCACCGGAGAACCATGAGAAGTGGGTCACGGGGGAATCGACGGGCGTACGGAGGTCGCGATCATGAAGGCTGTCGTCTACAAGGGGCCGTTCTCTGTCGCGGTCGAAGAGGTGGACAGGCCGGACATCCAGCACCCGAACGACGTGGTCGTGCGCGTCACCTCGACCGCCATCTGCGGGTCCGACCTGCACATGTACGAGGGGCGCACCGCCGCCGAGCCGGGCATCGTCTTCGGGCACGAGAACATGGGGATCGTCGACCGGGTCGGTGAGGGCGTCACCGGGCTGAAGGAGGGCGACCGCGTGGTCATGCCCTTCAACGTCGCGTGCGGCTTCTGCACCAACTGCGCCGCCGGTTACACGGGTTACTGCACGACCGTCAATCCCGGCTTCGCGGGCGGCGCGTACGGCTATGTGTCCATGGGCCCCTGGCAGGGCGGCCAGGCCGAGTACCTCCGGGTTCCGTACGCCGACTTCAACTGCCTGAAGCTGCCCGAGGGCGACGCGCACGAGACCGACTTCATCCTGCTCGCCGACATCTTCCCGACCGGCTACCACGGTTGCGAACTCGCCGACGTCCGTCCCGGCGAGAGCGTCGCGGTGTACGGGGCCGGTCCGGTCGGGCTCATGGCCGCCTACTCGGCGCTGCTGCGCGGCGCGAAGAAGGTGTTCGTGGTCGACCGCGTCCCGGAGCGGCTGCACAAGGCCGAGGAGATCGGCGCGGTGCCGGTCGACTTCTCCGCGGGCGACCCGGTCGAGCAGATCAAGGAGCAGACCGGAGGCGCCGGCACCGACAAGGGTGTGGACGCCGTCGGCTACCAGGCGACGGCCGGCGGGACGGACAAGGAGGAACCGGCGACCGTCCTGAACTCGCTGGTCAACACGGTCCGGCCGACCGGGGCCCTGGGCGTTCCCGGGCTCTACGTCCCGGCCGACCCGGGCGGTCCGGACGAGCAGGCCAAGCAGGGCATGCTCCTCGTCGCGATCGGCAGGCTCTTCGAGAAGGGGCTGCGGGTGGGGACGGGGCAGTGCAACGTCAAGCGGTACAACCGCCAGCTGCGCGACATGATCGTCGAGGGCCGGGCCCGGCCGAGCTTCGTCGTCTCCCACGAGCTGCCGCTGGACCAGGCGCCGTCCGGCTACGACAAGTTCGACAAGCGGATCGAGGGCTACACGAAGGTGGTCCTTCACCCCTGACGGCGCGGGTGCCGGCGGAGCCGGAGGCAAAACCACAGCGCCGCGCACCCTGCCAGGGGCACGGCGGCCAGGGGCACCGTCCACCACGGGACACGGGTCCACACCGCCGCGAAGCCCACCGCGAAACACACGCCGAACAGGCTGAAGAGCACCCACCTGCCGTACGGCTCCCAGGTCAGGGGCCCGTGGTCCCGGGGCCCGGCCAGGCGTACGGCGCCGAACACGAGGCACTGGACCGCGACGAGGCCGGCGAGCGTGCCGACGGCGGCGTTCATCTGGAGCTCGTCGCGGGGCGCCTCCAGGGTGTCCTGCCGTACGCCGTCCCCGGCGAGCACCATGATCTCGCCGCGCCAGGCGGTGGCGGTGACCCGGTCGCCGGGTTCGAGCCGTTCCAGGAGCGGTCCCGAACCGTTGAAGTGCACGGTCCCCCGCCAGGAGTCCCGGTACGTCAGGGTGGCGTCGTGGACGGACTCCTTGCCGGCGGTCCGGTTCACCGTCTTCTCCACGGTGAGGCGCCAGGTGCTCAGGCAGTCCGTGTCCCCCATGGTCAACGCGCTCGAGGGGCACGGTTCGGCCGCGCGGTAGTCCTGGTAGCGCTCGCCGTCGGCGGGGAGCCACCAGGTGAACACGAGACAGCAGGCCACCGCCGAGGCCAGGGACAGCAGGACCAGCAGCAGGCCCGTGCGCCGCGCCCGGCCCGGCGGCCCGTCCCCGTCCGCCCGCCGTGCCGTGGCCCGGGCCCGTGCTGCCGTCGCTGCCCGTGGTGCCGTCGTCTCCTGTGGTGTCGTCGCCCTCGGTCTCATCGCCCGCCCCCTCTCCCGGTAGCTTCCGTCGGCCGGAGACCGGAAAACAATGAGGCGGGACGGCAGTCGGGCAGGGGCTGCAGCTTCCGTACCCCGGCAAACCCGGCCGGAGCTCGCCGGAGCTCGCCGGTCGAGATCTACCGTTCCACCGGTATCCGCCGGGTCTCGCTCACCTGGTCGATCTCCGACACCCGGACCGTCGCCTTCATCGTCCAGGTGCCCGGGAGGGGCAGGGTGACGGTGTTGGCGCTCCAGTACCCGCCCCGGTCGCGCAGGTCCGCCTCGATGGGGCCGACCTGCTTGTCGGGGAGGGTGAAGGAGAGGCGCAGTTCGGGTACGGCGGCCAGGCTGCCGTCGGGGCCGAAGACGACGGCCTGCACCGCGTTGTCACCGGTGCGGCCCGGATCCAGGGTGATCTGGACCGTGCCGCTGCCCGAGTCGCCGATCTCGAACGGAATCGTGGTGACGGACGCGGGCAGCACCCCGCCCGCCGGTACGGCCGCCCGCGCCGCCTCCTCCGCGGAGCGGCCGGGCGGGGTGGCGGTGAGCACGGTGGTGACCCCCAGGACCACGGCGGCGACGACGGCCTCGACGAGGACGGACCGGTACAGGCCGCGCCGGAGAACGGACCCGGTCCCCGTCCCGGTGCCGGCCCGCGACGGGTGCGTCGGACGCGGTGCCTCCGGACGCGGTGCCTCCGGCGGTGGGCCGACCGCCGGCTGCGGCACCCGCTCGGGGAGGCGGGCGGGCTCGCGTACGGCGGCCGGCTCCGTCACCAGTGCCGCGGTCCACCGCCGGGACACCGCCGCCGCGGCCAGCAGGACGGCCACCAGGATCACCTTCGCGAGCAGCAGCCTGCCGTACGCCGTCCCGGTGAGCGCCTGCCAGGAGCCGAGGCCGCGCCAGGACTGGTAGACGCCGGTGACGACCAGGACGGTCACGGCGGTGAAGGCGGTCCGGGAGAAGCGGGCGACCGTGGTCGCGTCCGGGGCGGGACGCGCGGAGCGCAGGGTGGTGAGCAGGGCCGCGAGGCCGCCCAGCCAGACCGCGGTTGCCAGCAGATGCAGCACCGAGGACGTCATCGCGACCGGCACCTGTGTGCCCGCCGAGGCGTGCTCGGCGGCGGCCCAGGTCAGGGCGAGGCCGACGGCCAGGACGACGCCCACCGCGCCGGTCAGCGCGGTGCGGCGCCCCCCACGCCGGTCCGCCCGCGCCGTGCGGGCCGCGTGGACGAGGTACAGCGCGGCCGGCACCAGCAGGCCCAGCCTGACCAGGAGCAGGACGCCGGGGCGGGTCGTGAGGGTGTCGCCCAGCGCGGCCGGGTCCAGGGCCGCCGACGGGCCCGTACCCGCCTCGTACGGGGCGCGCAGCGCCAGCAGGGCGACGGTGGCCGCCAGCAGGGTCCACCAGGCCGCCACCAGGGTGCGGCGCAGCGGGGCCGGGTCCGGCGGGCGGCACAGGGCGACGAAGGCGGCGGTGCCGACGAGCAGGGCCACGGCGAGGTAGGAGAGGTAGCGGGCGGTCTTGTGGAGGCCCGCGGTCAGCGGATCCTCGGTGGGGCCGGTGTCCACGGGCGCAGTCGCCTGAGAGGGCCTGCCGACCGAGAAGGTGAAGGCGCCGGAGACGGGGTGGCTGTCGGCGGACACCACCCGCCAGGCCACGGTGTACGTCCCCTCCCCCAGCTCGCCCGGCAGCGCGACCCGGG
Organism: Streptomyces coelicoflavus; assembly: GCF_003112555.1. Lineage (GTDB taxonomy): Bacteria > Actinomycetota > Actinomycetes > Streptomycetales > Streptomycetaceae > Streptomyces > Streptomyces coelicoflavus. Next base: position 98,742 of record NZ_BEWB01000003.1, read on the forward strand.
CCGTGTCGGCACGCCCGCCCGCGCGTCCAGCCTCCCCCGTGTGCACCCGGTGCCCGCCCGGGTCCAGGACGCGGAAGGAGTCGTCGCGCAGGCCGACGGACTCGCTGAAGGTCAGGGTGACGTGGGCGGGGGCCCGGCGGAGGACGGTTCCGTCCGCGGGATCGGTGGAGGCGAGGGCGGCGTGGGCGGACGCCGGTCCCGCACCGCCGAGGAGGAGCAGGACCAGCACGGGGCCCAGCAGCACCAGCCGCCGAAGTCCCCGAGGCCCCCGAGGCCCCCGTGGCCCCCGAAGCCCCCGAAGCCCCCGAAGCCCCCGAAGCCCCCCAGGGGCGCGTCCCCGGTCACCAGCGCACGCACCGCCGCCACACCTCACGTCGCATCTCCGTCGTCGGGGCCCACTGCCTCGCCGATACGTACGGACGCGGAGGCCGCCCCGCTCACCGGTCGGCCCGGCGGCTCCTCACCAGGACGGGCGTGCCGTCACCCCGCCGTCCACCACGAGGTCGTGGCCGCTCACCCAGGACGCCAGGCGCGAGGCGAGGAAGACGCACGCGTCCCCCACGTCCTCCGGGCGCCCGAGCCGGCCCGTCGGCGTGGCCCGCCGCCACCGCCGTACGCCCTCCGGCCAGGCCTCGGCCAGTCCCTCGCGGTCGACGAGGCCGGGTGACACGGAGTTGACCCTGATCCCCCAGGGGCCGTACTCCAGGGCCGCCGAACGGGCGTGCATCACGACCGCCGCCTTGGAGGCGCTGTAGTGCGCGTGGGCGGGAGCGGGGGCGCCCGCCTCGATGGAGGCGATGTGCGTGACCGTGCCGCCGTCCTCCTGGTCCCGCATGATCCGGGCCGCGGCCTGCGTGCAGGCGAAGACGCCGGTGAGGTTGGTGTCCACCACCTCCCGCCACTCGGCCGCCGTCATGCCGGGCAGCTCCCGCAGCGGCTGCACGCCCGCGTTGTTGACCAGCGCGTCGAGCCGTCCGCCGCCCCAGTCGGCGGCCTCCTCGGCCAGGCGCCGGCAGTCGTCCTCGTCGGTGAGGTCGGCGCGCAGGACGGTGGCGCGTCCGCCCCGGTCCCGAACGCGTGCCGCCACGTCCCGCGCCGCCGCCACCGACGTACGGCAGTGCACCGCCACCGCCGCGCCCTCCTCGGCGAAGCGCAGCGCGATCCCCCGGCCGATGCCGCCGCCCGCGCCGGTGACCAGGGCGACCCGACCGGCGAGGAGCTGTGCGGAGGGCGTCGTGGGCGGAGTTGTGGGCGGCGTCATGGGCGGCACAGTGCCACGATCCGCCCGGCCTCGGCCGGGTAGCGCGCCGTGAGACGGGCGGCGTCGCCGTGCTCGTAGTCCCCGTAGGTGAAGCCGGGGGCCATCGTGCAGCCGAAGAGCGACCACGCGCCGCCGTCGGCCACCCGGCCGCCCATCCACGTACCGGCGGGGACCGTGAACTGCACGTGCTGCCCGCCCAGGATGTCCGGTCCCAGCACGGCCGTGCGCGCGCCGCCGTCGGGGGCGAGGAGCAGCAGCTCCAGCGGGTCGCCCAGGTAGAAGTGCCAGACCTCGTCGGAGGGCAGGCGGTGCAGGGCGGAGAAGTCACCCGGACGGGCGGTGAGCAGGGCGACGACGGCGGACCCGGCCGGTCGTCCGTCCGGGCGCTCCGGTCCCGCCCAGGTGCGTCTGAACAGGCCGCCCTCGCGGGGGATGGGCTCCAGTGCGTAGTGCGCGATCAGGTCCTCGGCGGTCGGCGCGTCAGTCACCCGGCGAACGCTACCTCCCGGCGGAGGAAGGCCAGTTGCGCCTTCTTCTCGGGCAGGTACACGTCCGGCAGGTCGACCTCGGGCAGGACGACCGCGGGACCTGCGGTGAAGCCCTGCTTGAGGAAGCGGGCGATCGCCTTCTCGTTGGCCACGTCCGGGTCGACCACGATCCGCGTCCGGTCCAGACCCAGCAGGACGTACGCCATGAGGACGGCCGACAGGGCGGCGGTCCAGCCGGGGCGCGCGCCGTCGCTTCCGGCGGGCGCGAGGAGCAGGTGGACGCCGATGTCGCCCGGCTCGGCGTCGTAGCACTCGCCGACCCGGTCGGCGGCGGGGTCGTAGGTCTGGAGCAGGGCGGCCGGCTCGCCGTCCTTGACGACCAGGAAGGCGTGATGGGTGCCGAGGGTGTCCATGTGCGCGTAGACGGCGGCGACCTGGTCGGCCGTCAGGCCGTTCATCCCCCAGAAGGCGGCCCGTTCCCCGCTCACCCAGCCGTGGATCACCGGGGCGTCCGCGGCGGGGTCCAGGGGAAGGACACGGACGGTGCCGAAGCCGTCCAGGTGCTGTTCGTGGACGGGGGTGCGGGAGGCGTACGGGTCAGTCATCGGATTCCTTCGTGAGCCGGGTGAAATCGGTGATCACCGGGGTGAGTCCACCGTCGAGCCAGAGGGGCTGCTGGTCGCGGTGGTGGGGCGTGCCGGGTACGCCCGAGGCTCCGTGAGGTACCACCCAGCGGCTGTTGTCACGGTCGGCCAGGTCCCAGACGTACCGGGCGGCCGGGCCGCGTGCGGCGCGGTCGGTGAGGCCGGGCACGGCGGAGGTGCACAGCACGCAGTCGTGGTCGCCGGAGAGGCCGGGCTCGCCCGGTCCGGCGGCGGTGTCCGGCAGGGCCCGCCAGGGCGCCAGGCGGTGGGTGTCGCCCCAGGTGCCGGACGGCGGCGCCGCGGCGACCTCCTCCAGCGCGGCGCGGACGGCCCCGGCGCGGTCGATGCCGTACAGGTCCTCCGCCCGCAGCAGGTGCTCCAGGGCGTGGCCGACGCGCGGCACGAGCGCGAGCCACGGCAGGAGCACCTCGGGGTACGCGGGCGGCGCGGACGCCGGGGCGAGCGCCGGGTGCGCCGCCAGTCGCCGTACGACCGCCGTGCGCAGGGCCGCGTACGCCGCCGCGTCGGTGCTGTCGGCGTCCATGCGGCGGTCCCAGGCGAGGAAGCGGGCGCGGAGGGCGGCGGCCTCGGGGGTGAGGGCGACGGGGGCCGGCGGGGCGGTCAGGGCGGCGAGGTGGTCCAGGAGGGGGCCGGCCGACGCCAGGTGGGTGTCCGTGTGGATCGCGGGGAGGTCCGCCGCCGACCAGCGTTCCCTGCCCGCGAGCAGGGCGGCGATGCGGTCGGCCCGGTGCGGCGGGGCGAACTCGACGCCGAGGGGGGTGGAGAGGCCGCGCTGGTTGGCCATCACGGCGACGCCGTCGGTGAGCCCGGCGCGGGGCGGGGTGTGCCAGCCGGTCCACTCGTGGCCGGGTTCCCAGGCCGGTACGGGGCGCAGACGGTTCGCCTCCGGCCGCAGCGGCACCCGGCCCGCGACCCGGTGCAGCAGGCCGCCCTCCGTGTCGGCGGCCTGCACCACGTTGACCGGCTCAGTCCACGCGTCCAGGGCGCGGTCCACGTCGGCGACCGTGCGGGCCCGCAGCAGCGGCAGCAGGGCGCCGAAGCCGAGGTCGGCGGTGACGCGGGGCGGGTGGCGCAGGCTGAGGGCGGCCGGGGTGCCGTCGTCCAGGCCCTCGGGGCCGCCGGCGATCACCGGGCCCCGGTCGGTCTCGATGACCTCGACCTCCACGACCTCCGCGGAATCCCGCTCGCCGGGCTCCCCGGCGACCTCGACCGTCTCCGTGTGGCGGGCGGCGCGGTGCCAGGTGCCGTCCGGGCCGAGCGCCTCGACGCCGGCGCCGGTGCGGCGCAGGCGCTCGCGGTACAGGTCCTGGTAGTCGGCCATGGCGTTGGTGATGGCCCAGGCGACCGTGCCGGTGTGGCCGAAGTGGGCGATGCCGGGGACGCCGGGCACGGCGAGGCCGACGACGTCGAACTCCGGGCAGGACAGGTGGATCTGCTGGTAGACGCCGGGGTCCTCGATGTAGCGGTGCGGGTCGCCCGCGATCAGCGCGTGCCCGGTGGTGGTCCGCTCGCCGCCGACCAGCCAGCCGTTGCTGCCCGCGGTGCCGGGGCCGTCGGCGGCGAACAGGGCGACGGCTTCCGGGCCGAGGTGCGCGGTGATGTGCTCGCGCCAGAGCTTGGCGGGGAAGCCCGCGAAGAGGAGGTGCGTGGCGAGCCACACGCCGAGCGGGGTCCAGGGCTCCCAGCGGCCGGGGACCAGACCGGTGCGGGCGAACTCGGGGGCGGGACCGTCCTCCGGGGTTTCGGCCAGCCCCTCGTTCACTCCGTCGACGTACGCCCGCACCCAGGCGGCCGTCTCCGGGTCCTTCGCCTCCAGGGCGGTGAAGCAGCGGCGTGCGGTGTCCGCGAGCCGGGCGCGGCGGGCGAGGCGGTCCCAGGACAGGGCCCCGGGGCCGAGGAAGGACGCGGAGGTGCCCTGGGCGCGGTGCCGCTCGACCTCCAGCTGCCAGGCGCGGTCACGGGCGGTCACCCGGCCCTGGGCGCGGGCGAGTCCGGCCGCGGTGTCCGCGCGCAGGTGCGGAATTCCCCAGGCGTCGCGGTAGGTCTCGGCGCTCACCCCTGTGCCTCTACTTTCCCTCGGACCTTTAGGTTAGGCTCACCTAAGTTTTTGACGTCGTGGCCGAATAGTACGTGAAGGGTGAAGGATCCATGGGGCAGGGGCGGGGTTGGGAGGGCGCGGTCCTCAAGCTGATGCGCGCGAAGGACTTCGAGTTCACCGTGACGGACGCCGAGGACGTGACCCCGCACTACCGGCGGCTGCGCCTGAGCGACGGCGGCATGCTGGCGGCGACCGGGGTCCACCCGACGATGTGGGTGCGGCTGTGGTTCGACAACGCGGGCCGGCCGCACCAGCGCGGGTACACGCTGGTCGACCCGGATCCGGCGGCCGGCACCTTCGCCATGGAGTTCGCCCTGCACGAGGGGTGCGCGAGCGACTGGGCGCGGGCGGCGAAGCCGGGTGACACGATCGAGGCGACGGTCCAGGGCACCGGCTTCGAGGTGCCGCGGCCCCTCCCCTCGCGTGTCTTCGCGGTCGCGGACCCGGCCTCCCTGCCCGCCCTCAACTCCCTGCTCGACGCGCTGGGCCCGGTGCCGGCGACCGTCTGGTTCGAGGGCGGCACCGACGACGGCCTGCCCTTCCGCACCGACCCGGAACGGCACGAGGTCCGCGCGGTCCCGCGCCGTGACGCGGGTGCGGGTCTGGTGGCCCGGGTGAAGGAGGAGCTGCCGGAACTGCTGGCGGCGGCCCCGGAGCCGTACGTCTGGATCGCCTGCGACACGGCGACCACGCGGGCGCTGGCCTCGTACGCGCGCAAGGAGCTGGGCGTGCCCAAGCAGCGGGTGAACGCGCTGGGGTACTGGCGCGCGACCTGAGCCCGTACGCGCGATCATCGTGACCATGGACGTCACACTTCACCTCGCCCAGGACCCCGAGGCCGACGAACTCCTCGGGCGCAGTCCGCTCGCCGCGCTGGTCGGCATGCTGCTGGACCAGCAGGTGCCGATGGAGTGGGCGTTCAAGGGCCCGTCGACCATCGCCCGGCGCATGGGGGCGGAGGACCTGGACGCGCACGACATCGCCGCGTACGACCCCGAGGCGTTCGCCGCGCTGCTCTCCGACAAGCCCGCCGTGCACCGCTACCCCGGTTCGATGGCGGGGCGGGTGCAGCAGCTGTGCCGGTACCTCGTCGAGACGTACGACGGTGACGCCGAGGGCGTCTGGCGCGGCGTGTCCACCGGCGGGGAGCTGCTGAGGCGGCTCCAGGAACTGCCGGGCTTCGGCAAGCAGAAGGCCCAGATCTTCCTCGCGCTGCTCGGCAAGCAGCTCGGCGTCCGTCCCGAGGGCTGGCGCGAGGCCGCGGGCGCGTACGGGGAGCCCGACTCCTTCCGCTCCGTCGCGGACATCAGGGGCCCGGAGTCCCTGACCAAGGTCCGCGCCCACAAACAGGAGATGAAGGCAGCGGCAAAGGCGGCGAAGCAGTAGCTGCGGGCACTCGTGCCTCCCCCAGTGCCCGAACGCCCTGGGAGGTACCCCCGGGGCGAAGGGGGTCCCCCCGCTCGGGCGAAGCCGAGAGCGGGGGAGGGTGGGCGCAGGCGGCACCCCGCAACGCCGGGCCACGCTCCCTGCCTGCACGCGCGCCGGTGGTCGTCAGCCCCGTGGCCTTCCCCGGTGGCGAAAACGCCCCCCGCGTCCCCAGCATGGGTCATGACCGAACCACCGACCGGCGCGCCCGGAGGGACCCCGTACGACGACCGCGGCGTACACGCCCGGCACGGGTCCGGAACCCACACCGCCCCCGGCTCCGCACGGCAGGAGCACGAGCCCGAACCGCCGTTCGAGGGCCCCCTGCACCTGCTCTCCCGCGCCGCCTGGCAGACCGTGCTGTTCACCGGCATCGCCTCGCTCGTCCTGGGCGTACTGGTCCTGGTCTGGCCCGGCGCCTCGCTGCTCGCCGCCGGCGTGCTCTTCGGCCTCTACCTCGTCATCAGCGGCATCCTGCAACTGGCCGCCGCCTTCGGCACCCACCGCAGGACGTCGCTGCGGGTGCTGGCCTTCATCAGCGGCGCGGTGTCGATCCTGCTGGGCCTGTTCTGCTTCCGCGGCCCGTTGCAGTCGGTGCTGCTGCTCGCGCTGTGGATCGGCATCGGCTGGCTGTTCCGCGGGGTCACACAGATCGTGGCCGCCGTGCACGACCCGGCGATGCCCGCGCGCGGCTGGCACGTCTTCCTCGGCGTCGTCACCGTCGTGGCCGGCATCGTCCTGATCGACTCGCCGGTCGAGTCGGCCACGGTCCTCATGCTGGTCGGCGGCTGGTGGCTGGTCGTCGTCGGCGTCGTCGAGATCGTCACGTCGGTGCGGCTGCGCGGCCGGGCCGGACAGGTTCCCCACAGCGTATGAGGCCCGTGAACGACGCCCGTCCGCCCGTGCCTACGCCGAGCGAGCGGTTCTCGCCCCCGGTGCGATGACCTGCGCACACCGGACGGGAACACCGGTGGGGTGAGACCCGCCCCGCACGCCGCCGCCCCCGTCCGTTCCGGACGCCCCGGCGCCCTGCTGCGGATCCTGGTCCTGCTGCTCGTCCTCGTCGTGCCCTGCACCCACCTGACGGTCCGGGCGGCGCCGGTCACGCCGGTGGCCGGTGCGGCCGGGGGAGCGGGCGGCACCGCGGGGGAGTACGACCACCTCGACACCGCGCTGCGCGGCCCCGGCCGCAGCGGCCGGCGTGCGGCCGCGGCCCGGCCCGCGCCGCCGTCCTTCACGCAGGGCCGCCACCGGGTGCCCCGGCGATTCGACGCCCGTACCGAGCGGGCCGCCGACCTCCCCCGCGGCCCGCGTTCCGTGGTCCTGCGCTGCTGACCGTGCCGGGCCGGCCCGACCGCCGGCCCTCCGCGAACACGGACCCGCACGCGAAGCACCAGGAACGAGGAACCGTCATGCCCCACGACCCCTACGCCGTCCTGCGCGCCCTCCTGCGCGCCGAGGCCGCCCGCCGCACCCCCAGGCCCGGCACCGCGCCGCAGGCACCCGGCGAACAGCGGCTCCCCGCGCGGGACCGGAGGCGCGGCTGACACACCGCACCCGGGGAGGGGAGGGGTGGCGCGGACGGGTCGCGTACGTCCGCGCCACCCCGGACCGGGATCCCACCGGCGTCGATCTCGCGAGGCTCCGGCGATTGGTCCCGTTTACGGCGTCTTTTCCAGCGCCGTACTCCGGCGCCATGGCTGCGCCCGCGACGCCCGGGCCGGTAGGCTTTCCGTGTGATCTTCAAGCGCATCGGAAACGGCCGGCCGTACCCCGACCACGGCCGGGAAAGCACCCGGCAGTGGGCGGACGTCGCTCCGCGCCCGGTCCGCCTCGATCAGCTCGTGACGACCAAGGGCCAGCTCGACCTGGAAACGCTCCTGGCCGAGGACTCCACCTTCTACGGCGACCTCTTCGCACACGTCGTGAAGTGGCAGGGCGACCTCTACCTGGAGGACGGACTGCACCGGGCGGTGCGGGCCGCGCTGCAACAGCGCCAGGTGCTGCACGCCCGCGTTCTCGAACTCGGCTGAGCGGGCCCCGGCCGCCTGCCGGTGAGGCCCGCTTGACCCTTTCGGGTTGCCTTTCCACCCGACTGCGGAACGTCGACTGATCATCTAATAGGCATCGCCGCTCCGGCGCACTACGCTGCGCCCATGAGCATGCTGACTCCTCCCGGCATGGGTGGCCAGTACAAGATCACGGGGGACAAGTACCCGCGGATGCGCCCGGCGCGGCGACGCGGCCGTGTGGTGGTCGCCGCCGTCGCCTCCGTCACCGTTCTCGGGGTGCTCGGCTGGGGCACGCTTCAGCTCATCGACGTCTTCACCGGCGGCGACAAGGCCTCGGCCGCCGGTGCCGCCGGCTGTGCCACCACCGCGAGGGCGAGCGCCTCGCCCGCCGCCGCGGTGCTGCCGAAGCCCGGCCGGGTCACCGTCAACGTGCTCAACGCGACCACCCGCAGCGGCCTCGCGCAGAAGACCGCCGACGAGCTGAAGAAACGCGGCTTCCGCGTGGGCGACGTGAGCAACGCACCCAAGGAGTACGACAAGAAGGTCGCCGGCGCGGGTGTCCTGCTCGGCCCGGCCGCCTCCGCGAAGACGTCGCTCACCGTGCTCGGGACCCAGCTCCCCGGCGCCGAGCACCGCACCGACCCGGCCCGCAAGGGCGCCGCCGTCGACCTGATCATCGGCAACGGCTTCAAGGGCCTGGCGAAGCCCGCGGACGCCGACGCGGCGCTGGCCAGGCTGACCGCGCCGCGGCCGACGCCCGCCGAGGAGAAGAAGAGCTGCTGAGCGGCGCGCCGGGGTCCTACTCGGCCGCCCCGTACATGCGGTCGCCCGCGTCGCCGAGGCCCGGGACGATGTAGCCCTGCTCGTTCAGCCGCTCGTCGACCGAGGCCGTCACGACCGTCACCGGGGTACCGGCCAGCTCGCGCTCCATGAGCTCCACGCCCTCGGGCGCGGCGAGCAGCACCACCGCCGTCACGTCGTCGGCGCCGCGCTTGATCAGCTCCCGGATGGACGCGACCAGGGTGCCGCCGGTGGCCAGCATGGGGTCCAGGACGTACACCTGGCGGCCGGACAGGTCGTCCGGCATGCGGGTGGCGTAGGTGGACGCCTCGAGCGTCTCCTCGTTGCGCACCATGCCGAGGAAGCCCACCTCGGCGGTCGGCAGCAGCCGGACCATGCCGTCGAGCATGCCGAGACCGGCCCGCAGGATCGGCACCACCAGCGGGCGCGGGTGGGAGAGCTTGACGCCGGTGGTCTGCGTGACCGGTGTCTGGATGTCGACCTGTTCGGTGCGCACGTCGCGCGTGGCCTCGTAGGCGAGGAGGGTGACCAGCTCGTCGGCGAGGCGGCGGAAGGTCGCGGAGTCGGTGCGCTGGTCGCGCAACGTGGTGAGCTTGTGGGCGACCAGGGGGTGGTCGACGACGTGGAGACGCATGCCCACCACAGTAACCGGGCCCCGTGGGCGCGGCGTCCCCGCGGCGGGGGCACGTCCCGCGACGGGCCTCCACCCGTTCGCGGGCGTCAAACCGCCCGACCGGGGGAAGGTGGGAGGGACGACACTGGGTGGTGAGGCTGTGCGCGACCGGGACTTCCACGACACGCCGTCCCCCGGCGCGGGCCGGGGAACCGGACGCGGGGCGAAGCCGGGCGCGGTGCCGGAGCGGCGGCCGGACGGCGTCGCACCGCGGGATCCCGAGGCGGAGCGCGAGGCCGAACGGCGGCGGCGCCGGGCCCAGTTCCTGCGCGACCTGGCGGAGGCCCGCCAGTTGCGGGACCGCGTGCAGCCGCGCCGCGCCAAGACCGCCCGGCTGCGGCACGCGATGCGCATGCGCACCTTCCGCTGGTAGCCCCGCCCCGGGGCCGGGAGCCCGCGCCCGGCAGACGGAGAACTTTCTGCGCCGGCCGGGGAAGATCGTGCGCCGCGCCGGGGTTGGTGGTGACGGACGTACCCGGGGACCGCGAGAATCCGCGTACGATCCGCACGTGGCGGCGACGAGAACGCTGCTGGGCGGCGGCCCGGAACACGAACCATCCGGGACGCCGGCCGGAACAGCCGGACACAGGGCGCCGAAGACGTCCCCTGAGTGCCTTGTTTCTGCCACGATTCCGAGTGGGTGGGGCTCGGAGCACCGCTCCCCCGCCCGTAACCTCCGCCGGGGGGATCCCCAACCGGCACCCCTAGGACCAGTGGGAGAGTCACGGTGTACTTCGCCGCACTGCTCGCGCGCACCGAAGACGGGTGGGAAGCGAGCGACACAGAGCTCGACGATGTGGAAACCCTGTCGGATCTCGCCGACCTGGCCCGGGAGGCCTCTCCCGACGAGGACACGGTGCTCGTGCTCATCGAGCAGGAGGACGCGTGGTTCGGAGTCGTCCGGGTGGACGGCGAGGAGGACCCCCGTATCTACGTCTCGGACGCGGCCGCGGCCGCCCGCAGCAGCTACGGCGAGATCCTCCTCACCGACGAACTGCTCGGCCGGGACCCCGGTGACGACGGCGACGACCTCGACGCCCTCGACCTCGACGGAACGGAGGACGGCGAGTCCGACGACGACGAGGACGGCGGCGACGGCTCCGACGCGTCCGCCGGCTCGGGCGAGGCCGTGCCGCACGGACCGGTCGGCGACGCCGAGGTCCTCGACGACCTCGGCGTGAGCGAGAAGGAGCTGCGCTCGATGTCCGGGGACGCGGTCGGGGAGATCGCCGAGGCCCTGGGCGCCCTCGATGTGCTGGAGACCGTCCGCTGACCGCGCCGGCCGAGGAGAATCCCGAGGACGCGCCGCCCGACCCGGTGCGCGACCGGTGGCGGGACGCGATGCGGCTCGCCCTGGCCGAGGCCGGGCGGGCCGCGGACGGCGGGGACGTGCCCGTCGGCGCCGTCGTGCTGGCGCCGGACGGCCGCACCGTGCTGTCCACGGGGCACAACGAACGCGAGGCCACCGGGGATCCGACGGCCCACGCCGAGGTCCTGGCCGTGCGGCGGGCCGCCGTGGAACTCGGCGAGTGGCGGCTGGCCGGCTGCACGCTCGTCGTCACCCTGGAGCCGTGCACGATGTGCGCGGGCGCGCTCGTGCAGTCCCGCGTGGACCGCGTGGTCTACGGCGCCCGCGACGACAAGGCGGGCGCGGCCGGGTCCCTGTGGGACCTGGTGCGCGACCGGCGGCTCAACCACCGTCCCGAGGTGATCGAGGGCGTGCTCGCGGACGACTGCGCCCGGCTGCTCACGGACTTCTTCCGCGACCGCTGACCCGCCCCGGGCGAAGACCCGGGCGACCGTCCGGACGGCTGCCCCGTCGGCCGTCCGGACGGCTGTTCGTCGGCCGCGATACCGATTTCTGAGCAGGCCGCCCCGTGCTGTAAGGTCTGTCTCGGTAGCGTGTCCGAGCGGCCGAAGGAGCTCGCCTCGAAAGCGAGTGTGGCGCAAGTCACCGAGGGTTCAAATCCCTCCGCTACCGCTTGGGAAGGGCCCCGTCGAAAGACGGGGCCCTTCGTGCGTCAGGGACGCCAGCCGTCCTTGACCCGCCCCTGCCTGACCTGGAAGGTGCCGCTGCACTTCCCGTCGTCGGGGTCGCCCCAGATCTTGATGGTGTCGACGTCGTTCGCCCAGGTGCCGCCGTTCGGGTGCGCGTAGTTGCCGAGGTTCACGGCGGTGTTCCGCGGGATGCAGATGTACGCGTCCGGAGAGGCGCCGGTGTCGAGCAGCCAGACGGAGTCGTCGTTGCGGGTGTTGACGACCGAGTCCGCCCGGTTCTGTCCGCCGCTCGGGATGTTCTGGTAGTAGGTGTCCTGGAAATAGCCGAACAGGTTGCGGGCGGAGTAGGCGCCGTCGTACAGACACACGCGGGGGTACGAGCAGTCGTACATGCTGCTGGCGGAGGCGGACGGGGCCGTCAGCAGGCCCGAGGTCGCGGCCAGTCCGGCGGTGAGCAGGGTCGCCGCCAGCTTTCTCTTCAGCGTCATGGGAACACTCCTGTGAGGTGGCACGAGCGGAGCCGGCCGCGGCGGCCGGCTCCGCAACGAGACTGCGGGACCGGCGGGACGGGCGGCCACAGCTGAGGCGGAAGTGACCTCGTCCCGGGACGTCCCACGTGCTGACCTATACAGATGTCACCCGCCGAGTCCGTGCGGCGGGACCGTGACGAGAGGGACGGCCGGTTCCTCGCCGGGGCGGAGCCCGCCGGTGCGCGGTCGCCTCAGGGCGGTCGCATGCTCTGGGCCACTCCTTGACGGCTGATGCAGAATGAGGCCGATCGATGCACGGGGGCCGGGCCGGCGGTCCGGAACGCGGTGGGGGGAAGCGTGTCGCGCTGGAAGGAACTGCCCGCGGGATTACCCGCACCGGTCCACCAACTGATCGTGCGACTGCGCGGGCTGAAGGACCGCAGCGAACTCGGCACGCGGCAGCTGTCGGCGAGGACCGGGTACAGCGCGAAGTCGTGGCAGAGATATCTGAACGGCAGGACCCTGCCGCCGCGGGAGGCCGTCGAGGCGCTGTGCCGCGTCGGCGGTGACGACCCGACCCGGCTGCTGGCCCTGCACGAGATCGCGGCGCAACACTGGGCGGAGGGGCGGCCGGACGCCACCGAGCCGCCCGGGAGCCCGACCGCCGCACCGGAGCCCACTCGGGGGGAGCGGCAGCCGCACGGGCGGCTCCTGCGCACCGCGGTCATCGCGGGGGCCGTCGTGACGGTGCTGTCCGTCTCCGTGGCGCTCCTGCTCGCCGTGCGGCTCACCGAGGCCCGTGCCCAGCTCGCCCGCGAGCGCGGCGACACCGTCACGACCGCCCCGGCCACCGTGACGGAGTCCCTGGTGCCGGTCATCTACACCTGCCGGCTGGAGAGGACCGACGGCCGCTGGTACGCGGGGCTGAGCCGGACGACGGACGTCCTCCTGTCCAACACCCAGGTGGGACTCGAAGTGGCCGAGGCACAGTGCCTGCTGCGCCGGGCGGGCACCGCGCCGGGGGACATCGACGGCGTCTTCGGCCCGAAGACGCGGCGGGCGGTCGAGCGCATGCAGAAGCGGAGCGGGCTGATCGTGAACGGCGTCATCGACCCGCCCACCTGGAAGGCGCTGCGGAAGGCGGATCCGAAGTGACCCCGGAACACACCCGCCTGGTCGCGGCACTGCGGGAACTGCGGGCCGGTGCGGGGCTGAGCCTGGCAGCACTGGCGGAGCGGACGGCGTACAGCAAGTCCTCGTGGGAGCGCTACCTCAACGGGAAGAGCCTGCCCCCACGCCACGCCGTACGGGAACTGTGCCGGCTCGCGGACGAACCGGAGGGGCGGCCCCTGGCGCTGTGGGAGCTCGCCGAGTCGCACTGGGGCGGGCGCGCGACGACCGCCTCCGCACCCGTGTCCGCCCCCCACTCTCCGGCGGACGGGCCGCCGCCTCCGCGTCCGGAGGCACCACCGCCCGCGGGGACCGGGCGGCACCTGCGCAGGAGCAGGCTTCTGCTGCTGCTGGCATCGGCGTACACCGTGGTCGTCGGTGGGGTCGCGGCCCTGCTGTTCCTCCTGCTGCCGGACTCGGAGGCACCGGAGGACGAACCGCTGCCGGCCTCCGTCCCCTTCTCCCTCGCTCCCCTGTGCCACGGGGCAGCCTGCGAGGGCCGGGACCCGATGCGCCTGATCTGTGGCATCGGCCCCGACACCCTCGCGGCGTACCGCACGGCCACCGGCGCCCACGTCGAGCTGCGGCACAGCGAGAAGTGCGGTGCGAGCTGGGCCCGGACCTGGCGGACCGAGATCGGCGACCGGCTGGAGGTCACGGCAGGTGGCCCGACCCACAGCCTGCGCATCGGGAACGCGGACGAGGCGGCGACCTTCATGTACACCGAGATGACCGAGGCCACCCCCGGCGGCACCGTGCGGGCCTGCTTCCGGCCGGCGTCGGCCGACGGCGAACGGGAGTGCTTCGAGGCCCGTGTGGGCCCGGCCGCCGCCGCGAGCAGGACCCCTTCACCTGCCGCGTCGCCGGACTCCCACGGGTAACGCCCGAACCTCGCGGGTGTCGGCACCGGCGTCGGGGGTTTCGCGGGGTGACGACCTGCGCTTCGACGGCGGGGCGGGCCGCCGGGGCGCCGTGGCCGTACGCCCTGACCGCGCGGGCCGGGACCTCGTCGCCGCGGTGGGAGGTTCCGTTCCGGCGAACGGACCGTCGAAAGACGGGGCCCTTCGTGCGATCATGAGCGACCGAAAGACGTGGGTCGAAGGGACAGGGGAGGCCGCGGTGGCGGTGAACTCGAAGAAGATCGCCGTCTATGTGGTCGTGGTCTTCGTGCTGTACGTGATCATCACTGATCCGGCCAAGGCAGCCGACTACGTGCAGATAGGTTTCCAGGGCATATCCGACGCGGCGGGCGCCGTGGGCGACTTCATGACCTGGGCCGCCAACGGAGGAGAGTGATGATCCGCCATCTCGTGCTGTTCAGGCTGAACGACGGCGTCGAGCGCGACGACCCGCGCGTCGTGGAGGGCGTCGAGGCCTTCCGGGCGCTCGGCGGCCAGATCGAGGACCTCCGCTTCTGGGAGTGCGCCTGGAACATCAGCGACCGCCCCATCGCCTACGACTTCGCCATCAACTCGGCCGTGGACGACGCCGACGCCCTCAAGCGCTACCTCGAACACCCGGCGCACCAGGCGGGCGTCGCCCTGTGGCGGGAGTTCGCCACCTGGGTGATCGCCGACTACGAGTTCTAGTACGACCACAGGCCCGCAGGGCGCTCCGCCCCGTGCCCCCGGCCCCGCACCAGCCCGGTGCGGGGCCTTTCCGCGTTCACTCAACACGACGTTATGCGGTGCTTGCACACAGTGGACATGTCTTGTGATGCTATGACCGCTTTTGACGGATGAGTTGACGGAAGAGTTGACAGATCACGAGGTGGAGTTGACCGTGCCGGCCAGTACTGCGCCTCAAGCACCGCCCGCGCCGCCCGCCCAGGCCCAGGAGGCACCGGCGCCGCAGCGCAGCCGGGGCGCCGACACCCGGGCCCTGACCCAGGTGCTCTTCGGCCAGCTGAAGGACCTGACCCCGGGTACGCCGGAGCACGACCGGGTGCGCGCGGCGCTCATCGAGGCCAACCTCCCGCTGGTGCGCTACGCCGCCGCGCGCTTCCGCTCCCGCAACGAACCGATGGAGGACGTCGTCCAGGTCGGCACCATCGGGCTCATCAACGCCATCGACCGCTTCGACCCGGAACGGGGCGTGCAGTTCCCGACGTTCGCCATGCCGACCGTCGTCGGCGAGATCAAGCGGTACTTCCGCGACAACGTCCGCACGGTGCACGTGCCGCGCCGGCTGCACGAGCTGTGGGTGCAGGTCAACAGCGCCACCGAGGACCTGACCACCGCCTTCGGCCGTTCCCCGACCACCGCCGAGATCGCCGAGCGGCTGCGGATCACCGAGGAGGAGGTGCTGTCCTGCATCGAGGCGGGACGGTCGTACCACGCCACCTCGCTGGAGGCCGCCCAGGAGGGCGACGGGCTGCCCGGACTGCTCGACCGGCTCGGCTACGAGGACCCGGCGCTCGACGGGGTCGAGCACCGCGACCTGGTGCGCCACCTGCTCGTCCAGCTCCCCGAGCGGGAGCAGCGGATCCTGCTGCTGCGCTACTACAGCAACCTGACCCAGTCCCAGATCAGTGCGGAACTCGGCGTCTCCCAGATGCACGTCTCGCGGCTACTGGCGCGTAGTTTCCAGCGGTTGAGGTCCGCGAACCGGATCGACGCGTAAGCTCGGCGGGGACTCCGAGAGGGGTCGAAAGCGCGAGCGAGACGTCACCGGGGAGAGCGAATCGCTCACCAGGGCCGTTGCGGACGGAATCGGGCTGAAAGCCCATCAGACCCCCTGTTTCCAGGGGGTATTCGCATCTCGGATGTCGACATGTCACTACAGCGCGTTGCCGACATGTGACATTCTGCCGGAGACGCGTTTGCCGGGGCTTCGGCTCCGGTATTCAGGTGAAGGCTGCGTTCCCGGCGTGGGAGCGTGTGCCGCGACCGTCCCGCGACCCAAAGGGGGTGGCATGTCCGCAGAACAGGGCAGCTCGAAGGTGCTCGCGCTCGCGGAGAGCGAGACCGCGCCCGACTCGATCGAGGCGCTCGGCGCCGTCGAGCCCGTCGGCCCCGTCGGCTCCATCGACTCCGTCGGCACCGTCGACGGCGCTCAGGCCGGCGATGCCGTGCCGGACCTCGACGCCGTGCCGGCCCAGACCCTTCCGGCCACAGAGGCCACGGGGGCCATCGACACCCGCACCCTGTCCCGCTCCCTGTTCCTGCGGCTCGCCGCCCTCGACGCGGACAGCCCCGAGCGCGCCTACGTCCGGGACACCCTGATCGAGCTCAACCTCCCGCTGGTGCGCTACGCCGCCGCGCGCTTCCGCTCCCGCAACGAGCCGATGGAGGACATCGTCCAGGTCGGCACCATCGGCCTGATCAAGGCGATCGACCGCTTCGACTGCGAACGGGGCGTCGAGTTCCCCACGTTCGCCATGCCGACCGTCGTCGGCGAGATCAAGCGGTTCTTCCGCGACACCTCGTGGTCGGTGCGCGTCCCGCGCCGCCTCCAGGAGCTGCGCCTGGCCCTGACGAAGGCCAGCGACGAGCTCTCCCAGAAGCTGGACCGCTCCCCGACCGTCGGCGAGCTGGCCGCCGTGCTCGGCGTGTCCGAGGAGGACGTCGTCGACGGCCTCGCGGTGGGCAACGCCTACACCGCCTCCTCGCTGG
Source organism: Streptomyces coelicoflavus (assembly GCF_003112555.1). Taxonomy (GTDB): domain Bacteria; phylum Actinomycetota; class Actinomycetes; order Streptomycetales; family Streptomycetaceae; genus Streptomyces; species Streptomyces coelicoflavus. Next base: position 115,417 of record NZ_BEWB01000003.1, read on the forward strand.
ACTCCCCGGCCCCGGAGGACGACGGCGGCGAGGGCTCGCTGGCGGACCGTCTGGGCTACGAGGACACCGCGCTGGAGGGCGTGGAGTACCGGGAGTCCCTCAAGCCGCTGCTGGCCAAGCTGCCGCCCCGGGAGCGGCGGATCATCATGCTGCGGTTCTTCGCCAACATGACCCAGTCGCAGATCGGCGAGGAGGTCGGCATCTCGCAGATGCACGTCTCCCGGCTGCTCACCCGGACCCTGTCCCAGCTGCGCGAGGGCCTCATCTCCGACTGAGCCCGCGCCGCGGGAGAGCCCGTACGACAGCACGGCGACCGCCGTGGCACCTCGGGGGTGCCGCGGCGGCCGCCTTCGTATGCGCCGGTACCGGCCGGAGGGCCCGGTGCCGGTTCTGTCCGCTGCCGGTTCTAGCCGAGCGCCAGCCAGGCCACGGCCGCGACGACGATCACGGCGGCCACGATGCCGACGATCAGGCCGACGCGGGGACCGGAGGAGGCGGCGGGGGCCGCCGCCTGCCGGCTCTGCGGGGCGTCGTCGACGAACGCGCGGAACATCTGGGTGCTGCCTGCGGGGTCGTTGGTGCCCTGGGGGCCCTGGGTGTTAGCCATGGGCCGAGACACTAGCGAATCCGCGGGTGCGGCCCAAGTGCGGGGCCGCCGAGTGCTCTTGACCCCGCTCACCCCCTATCACCTGCGCATTTACTTTCGCAATACTTGCCTTTGCCAACTTTTTATTCCGCACCGGCCGCTTTTGTTTGCCTGTAGCAACTAACGGAACTTATGGTTGCCCTAAGCAACGAATCGGGAGGTGCGTATGGCCGGGAAGGCGCAGTACGAGGAGCTGATCCGTCAGTTCAGCGCCTTCGGCGCCGTGAAGCGGGAGATGGGACGGATGCTGCCGTCCGACTGTCCCGGGGGAGCCGTCGCCGTACTGACCCTGCTCGGCCGGCACGGGGACATGCGCATGAGCAAGCTCGCGGAGCTGCTCGCGGTGGACATGTCCGTGACCAGCCGCCACGTCGCCCACGTCGCCGAGCGGGGCTGGATCGACCGCTCTCCCGACCCCGCGGACAAGCGCTCGCGCATCCTGCGCCTGACGCCCGCGGGGCAGGAGCAGCTCGACGAGATCGCCGAGCGGACCACTCAGCTGCTCGCCCACCGCCTGAGCGACTGGACCGACGACGAGGTCGGCCAGCTCTCCCGGCTCATGGCCCGCCTCAGGGCCAGCTTCGACGACTGCCGGGCCCCCGCGGCCCGGCCTCCCGCACTGTCCGGGGACGAACAGTCCACCCGTACACCCGCGATCACCATTCAGTAAAGGAAGTTCATGGCAACGACCACACCAGCCGGTGTGCGGGCTCATGCCAAGCACGGGGGAGGCTCCTCCGGAGACGCTCCGATGACGCACCGGCAGATCATGGAGGCACTGTCCGGGCTGCTGCTCGGCATGTTCTGCGCGATCCTGTCCTCGACCATCGTCACCAACGCGCTGCCCGAGATCATCGGGGACCTCGGCGGCGGCCAGAGCGCCTACACCTGGGTCGTCACGGCCTCGCTGCTCACGATGACCGCCTCGACCCCGCTGTGGGGCAAGCTCGCGGACCAGTTCAGCAAGAAGGCCCTGGTCCAGATAGCCCTGGTCGTCTTCGTCATCGGCTCCGTCGTGGCCGGTCTGGCGCAGAACCCCGCGATGCTGATCACCGCTCGGGCCATCCAGGGCCTGGGCGCCGGCGGTCTGTCCGCCCTGGCCCAGATCATCATGGCCGCGATGATCGCCCCGCGTGAGCGCGGACGCTACTCCGGCTACCTGGGCGCCACCTTCGCCGTCGCCACCGTCGGCGGCCCGCTGCTCGGCGGCGTCATCACCGACACCAGCTGGCTCGGCTGGCGCTGGTGCCTCTACGTCGGCGTGCCCTTCGCGATCCTCGCGCTGATCGTGCTCCAGAAGACGCTGCACCTGCCCGTGGTCAAGCGGAAGGTCAAGGTCGACTGGGCCGGCGCCTTCTTCGTCACCGCGGCCGTCTGCCTGCTGCTCGTCTGGGTCACCTTCGCCGACGACAAGTACTCCTGGATGTCCTGGCAGACCGGCGTCATGGTCGGCGGCGCGATCGTGCTGACGCTGATCTTCCTGCTCGTCGAGAGCAAGGCCAGCGAGCCGATCATCCCCCTGCGGCTGTTCAGGAACCGCACCATCACCCTGGCCTCGCTGGCCTCGCTGTTCGTCGGTATCGCGATGTTCGCGGGCACCGTCTACTTCAGCCAGTACTTCCAGCTGGCCCGGGACAAGTCCCCGACCATGTCGGGCGTCATGACCATCCCGATGATCGGCGGCCTGTTCGTCTCGTCCACGGTCTCCGGCATCGTCATCACCAAGACCGGCAAGTGGAAGCGCTGGCTGCTGGCCGGCGGCGTGCTGCTGACGGCGGGCCTGGGCCTGCTCAGCACCATGCGCTACGACACCCCGTACTGGCACATCGGCATCTTCATGGCGCTGATGGGTCTCGGCGTCGGCATGATGATGCAGAACCTGGTGCTCTGCACGCAGAACCAGGTGGACCCGGGCGACCTGGGCTCCGCGTCCTCCACGGTCACCTTCTTCCGGTCCCTCGGCGGCGCGGTGGGCGTCTCGGTGCTCGGCTCCATCATGTCGTCCCGGATCAGCCACTACGCCGCGGACACCATCGGGCAGCTCAGCCCGCAGGAGCAGGCGGCGGCCGCCAAGACCGCCGGCAGTGGCGCCATCCCCGACATGGACCTGCTGCCCCCCGGCATCCGCGAGTGGCTGGAGAGCGCCTACGGGCACGGCATCGCCGACATCTTCCTGTACGTCGCGCCGATCGCCCTGCTCGGCTTCCTGGTGACGCTGTTCATCAAGGAGGTCCCGCTGCGCACCAAGGGCGCCCTCGCCCAGGCGGCGGAGTCCTCGGCCGAGGCCGCCCCGCCGGTGGCGGGCACCCCCGCGGAGGCCGTCCGCGTCGCCGACGAGCCGGTTCCGGCCGGTGCGACGGCGGCCGTTTTGGCCACGCCGTCCGGCGACCCGCTCACCCCGGTCACCTCGGCCGTCTCGGACACCGCGGCCTCCCCGGCCGCCGGACCGGCCACCACCCAGCGGCTCGCCGCCGTCGCCACGGCGACCGGCTCCGGCGAACCGCAGGCGCCCGTCTCCGGCGGCATCGCGGTCCGCGGCTTCGTCCGCGGCGCCGAGTCCGCCCCGGTCCCGCAGGCGGCGGTCACGCTGATCTCGCTGGCCGGCCGCCAGCTCGGCCGGTCCGTCGCCCAGGCCGACGGCTCCTACGGCATCGACGCGCCGAGCGCCGGGTCGTACGTGCTGATCGCCTCCGCCGACGGCTTCCAGCCGCAGGCCTCCACCATCGTCGTCAACGACGAGCCGGTCGCCTACGACATCCTGCTCAGCGGCACCAGCGGGCTCACCGGCCTGGTGAAGGCCGTGGAGAGCGGGCTGCCGGTCAAGGACGCCATGGTGATCGTGACCGACGTGCGCGGCGACCTGCTGGCCAGCGCCACCACCGGTGAGGCGGGCGAGTTCGCCTTCACCGAGCTGGTGCCGGGCACGGTGACCGTCGCGGTCAACGCCGCCGGCTACCGGCCCCGCGCCCTGCCCCTGGAGGTCGGTGGCACCGGCGTCACCCGCGTCGAGGTCGACCTGCAGGCCGGGGCCCGGGTCCAGGGCGTCGTGCGGGCCCCGCACGGTCCGCTGGCCGACGCCCGGGTCACCCTGGTCGACGCGGCGGGCAACGTGGTCGGCACGGCCACCACCGGCTCGGACGGGGCGTACGCCTTCACCGACCTGGACGCCGGTGAGTACACCGTCATCGCGACCGGCTACCCGCCGGTGGCGACGGCCCTGACGGTCGCCGGCCCGGGTGCCGACGGCCACGACATCGAGCTCGCCCACCCCGGCGAGTAGCAGAACCCCGGCCCGTGGTGGCGTGCGCGCTCTGAGCGGAGGTGCGCCCGCCCACCACGGGCCGGTTTCTTTACGACCACTTTCTGAGCCTTTGCAGGGAGAAAACGGGATGGGACTGACCGCGAGGATCCGAACGCGGGACGGATGGGCCGTGTCGCACGCGGTCGTCACGGTGACCGACATGACCGGCGTCCAGGTACTGCGCGCCGAGGCGGACACCGAGGGGGCCGTGCGGGACACCACCCCGTTGACGCCGGGGGCGTACACCGTGATCGTCACCGCGGTCGGTTACGCGCCGGCCGCCTCCAGCGCGATCGTCACCGCGAGCGGCCGGGCCGAGGTCGGCACCGTGACGCTGGCCCGCCAGGGCGGCACGGAGCTGCCGCCGCCGGGGCCGTGGACGGTCGACCCGGCACACTCCAGCGTGGCCGCCGTCGCCCAGCACCTCGGCATCTCCAGCGTGCGCGGCCGGTTCACCGACTTCGCCGCCACCGTCGAGATCGCGCCGGACGACGTCACCAAGTCCCGGGTGGAGGCGGTGATCAAGGCGGCCTCCATCGACACGGGCAACGGCATGCGCGACACCCACCTGCGCTCGCCGGACTTCCTGGACGTCGAGCGGTTCCCGGAGATCACCTACCGCTCCACCGGCGTGAGCGAGGCCGGCCCGGACCGCTGGACCGTCCGCGGCGAGCTGGCTCTGCACGGGGTCGTCCGCGAGGTCGGCCTGGACCTGGCCTACCTCGGCACCGGCGCCGACCCCTGGGGCGGCACCCGGGCGGCCTTCCGCGCGACGACGGAGCTGCACCGCGAGGACTTCGCCATGAACTACAACCAGATCGTCCAGGCAGGCATCGCCGCCATCGGCACCACCCTCAGGGTCGAGCTGGACGTCCAGGCGGTCCAGGGGGAGTCACTTCCGGCCGTGTGAGGCACCGCCGGACGCCCGGGCCACCACCTGGGCGCACAGGTCCCGGAGCTTGACGTTCCGGTCCTGTGAGACGCGGCGCAGCCGCTCCATGGCCCGGTGGGCGTCGATGCGCTCCCGGGCCATGAGCATGCCGACCGCCTGGTCTATGACGCTGCGGGAGAGCAGGGCGGTGCGCACGTCGGCCGCGGAGGCCCGCTTCCGCTCGACGCGCAGGGCCTCGTTCACCGCGTCGGCGGCCCGCTCCGCGAAGGCGCGGGCCGCGTCCAGCCCATGGGCCAGCGAATCGGGCTCGAGGCCGTAGAGGTTGAGCGCGGCGCCCGTCTCCCCCTCGACGGCCAGCGGCAGCGCCAGCACGCAGCGCACGCCGGTGGCCAGCGCGTACTCGGTGTACGGGGGCCAGCGGTCCTCGGCGGCCAGGTCCGCGGAGTACTGCGCGTCGCCCGACTCGGCGGCGTCCACGCAGGGCCCCGAGCCGTTCTCGTACTGGCGCAGGTCCAGGCCGCGGGGCAGGCCGGTACTGCCCGCCAGCGTCATCAGCCGGTCGGCCCGGCGCACGGTGACCGAGCAGGCGTCGGCGCCCGGCACCTGCTGGACCGCCCGGTCGGTCAGGTCGCGCAGCAGGGTGTCCAGGCCCTGGGCGCGCGCGATGGCGTGATCAAGGGTCTTCGCGGCCGCGTCCGTGGCCGGGGCCGTGTCCGCGGCTGTGTCGACGGCCGTGGCCGTGTCGGGGGTCCGAGGGGTCATGACCGTACGGATGTCCCGTCAGCGCTCGGTCACGCCTCGGCCGCCCGGGGCGGAATGGGCGTCGACGATGCGGCGGGCCAGGTCGCGCAGTTTCACGTTCTCCCGCTGGGAGGCCTTCACCAGCGACTCGAAGGCCCCGGCCGCGTCGATGTCCAGACGCTCCATCAGGATGCCGGTGGCCTGGCCGATCAGGTCCCGGGTCCGCATCGCCTCGGTGAGCTGCTCGCGCACGGTCGCCGAGTCCAGGGCGAGGGAGACGTGCGCGGTGAACAGCCGCCCGATGCGGGCGGCGTCCTCGTCGAAGGCCTGCGGCTTGCGGGCGTACGCCGTCAGTACGGTCAGCCGGCGCCGGTCGGCGCGCAGCCGCAGGGACAGCGCCGAGCGCAGGCCGATCCCGGACAGGGCGTTGCCGCCGCCGTCGGCCTCGCTGTCGTCCGTGTGCACCACGGGCGTCGTCCACAGGCGCTCCCAGTCCGGGTGCGGGGTGTGGCCGCCCTGAACGCCCTGAACGCCCTGGCCGCCCTGGCCGCCCTGCCGGGGCTCGGCGGCGAACCGTACGGTCTCGTCGGTCCAGGCGAGGGTGCGCAGCCGGCCGCCCCGCTGGATCTCCGCGATGCCCGCGTGCTCGGCGTCGGGCAGCAGGCGTACGGCCAGGTGGACGGCGGTGTGCAGGGTGTCGCCGGGGCTGTTCGTCCCGTGCAGGTCCCGGGCCGCCGCCGTCAGGGCGTCGGCCAGCTCGAAGCCCACCGGAAAACGCGGCAAATCAGTAAATTCGGACGCAGCCACCACGAACCTCTTCGGCATGCGCGGCCTCACGGCCGTGCGCAGGAGAGCTCCGCAGCACATTCCCGACTGCGAGCACAGGACGAACAGCACTTTAGCTGCTTGGTTGCGTGCCGGTGACGCTCGGCCGACGGACCGGGCCGGCGGGCGACCGGGAACCTTTCGCGCCGCGGCCCGGCGTGGTGGAATGGGACCGGGTCAGGAAGCGGCCCGGCCGGAAGCCCGACGGACGTCTGTCAGGTGAGTGCTGTGACCTTCCATCCTCAGTCCCGTGAGCCGTACGAGCCCTGTGAGCCACCGGGCTGTGCCGTGCTCGCGATGCCCAGCGAGATCGACTTCTGCAACGCCTCGGGACTGCTGCCCCTGATCATGACCGCCGTGGAGCAGCGCTCCGACGCACTGCGCCTGCTCGTCCTGGACCTGTCCGGCACCCGTTTCATGGACTCCCAGGGCGTCCGCCTGATCGCCGCCGTACGCTGCCGCCTGCCCGACCGCACCCTGCTGCGCGTGGTGGCCGCCCCGGGCGTGGCGAGCCGCGTCCTGGAACTCTCCGGCCTGCGCCGCGACGTGCCGGTGCACGACAACCTCGCGGAGGCACTGCACGCGGAGAGCGGGACGGCGGCCTAGGGGGTGCCGTCCCGATCGGGCCGGCTCCAGGCAACGGCGCCTTGCGGCTGAGCCGAGCGGGGGCGACGGCGTGCCAGGCCCCGCGACCGCGGCAGGATCCAGACGGCAGCCCTAGGCTGGCGGCATGGCACCGAGCATCGCGACGAACACCCGCGTTTCCCTGGACGAGTTGCTGGACTTCGTACGCCCCCGGCACCGGGCGATCCTGCTGACCCGGCGGGCCGACGGCAGCCCCCAGGGGTCACCGCTGACCTGCGGGGTCGACGACTCCGGCCGGATCGTCGTCTCGACGTACCCCGAACGGGCCAAGACCCGCAACGCGCGCCGCGACGCCCGGGTCAGCCTCATCGTGCTCAGCGACGAGTGGAACGGCCCGTGGGTCCAGATCGACGGCACCGCCGAGGTCGTCGACTCCCCGGAGTCCGTGGAGCCGCTCGTGGAGTACTTCCGCAACATCTCCGGCGAGCACCCCGACTGGGACGAGTACCGGCAGGCCATGGTCAAGCAGGGCAAGTCCATCATCCGGGTGACCCCGCAGAAGTGGGGACCGGTGGCGACGGGCGGCTTCCCGGCCCGGCTGGCGGCGGACGACTGAGGGCGGCCCCGGCCCGGGGGTGGCCGGGAATCGCCGGCCCCGTGGGCGGCCGGCTCCGGGTCAGCCCCGTTCCACCATCGCGTCGATGCCCGCGACGAGCAGGTCGAGGGCAAACTCGAAGTCCCGGTCCAGCATCTCCGCGACGGTGTCGCCGCCCCGGGCCGCCATGATGTCCCGGGCGTCCTCGATGACGCCCCCGGTGTCCGGCATCTCGGTCACCGCGCTCATGGAGTCCTGGAAGTACTCGTCCGGGCTCAGCCCGGTGTCCGCCACCCGCGCGAGGAAGCGGCCCTCGATGGTGCCGTAGCCGTAGACGAACTGGAAGACGGCGGCGATGGCGCCGGTCAGGCGGTACGCGGGCAGTCCGCTGCGGCGCACGACGTTCTGCACCGACCGGGAGAAGGCCAGCGAGTGCGGCCCGATGTTGAGGTAGGTGCCGACCAGCGGGGACGACCAGGGGTGGCGCCCCAGCAGCGCCCGGTTCTCCCGGGCCAGGGCGCGCAGCTCCTCGCGCCAGTCGAGACCGGCGTCCGGGTCGGGGTGGCGCAGCTCGCCGAACACGGCGTCCAGGGCGAGTTCGAGCAGCTCGTCCTTGGTGTCGACGTACCAGTAGACGGACATCGCGGTGACGTTCAGCTCGGCGGCCAGGCGGCGCATGGAGAACCCCGCCAGTCCCTCGGCGTCCAGCAGCCGGACGGTGACCCGGATGATCCGGTCCCGGTCGAGCCCGGAGGGCTGTGCCGCGCGCCGCCCGCTGCGCCGTCCCTCCCCGTTCAGCCACACACTGGCCCGTGGCCCCTGCCGCCCTGCCTTCGCCATGCGCACCTACCTCGCTCTCACCCTCACGGGTCATGCTAGGCGCCCGCTCAGGGGCACGGGGCGTGACCGCAAGCGGCTCCGCCGCGCGGGCGCGACCAGCCACAACGGCGCCGCAGCCGCACGTCTTCGCCGCCGTCCGGGCTCTCAGGCGCCGACTCGCTCCGCCCTCCGCAGCAACACCGCCGCCACCGCACCGCCCAGCAACACCGCCACCGCCCCCACCAACTGGCTGCTCTCCACGCCGGAGGAGAACGCGTCGAGGACCCGCCCCCGCTCCCCCTCCCCCCGTGCCGAGGCCAGCGCCGCAGGGAGCGACGCCGCCGCGACGGGCGTCAGCGCCGCGAACCGAGAGGTCAGCACCGCGCCCAGCACGGCCACGCCCAGGCCGTTGCCGAACTCCGCCAGCGTGCCGTTGACCCCGGCGCCGACCCCTGCTTTGGCCGGCGGGATCGCGCTCATCAGCGCGTGGGCCATCGCCGGGTTGCCGAGCGCGCACCCCACACCGATCAGCAGCAGCCCCAGCAGGGTGCCCGCGTATCCCTGCCCGGTCAGCGTCGCGACGGCCACCAGGCCCGCCGACATCAGCACCATGCTGAGCAGCACCGCCACCGGCGTGCCGAGCCTGGCCAGCCACTTCGCCGCCACGCCGGAGAAGTTCAGCAGCACCACCGTCAGCGCCAGCGGCGCGGTCCGCAGCCCGGCCTCCAGCGGGCCGTACCCGAGGACGAACTGGAGGTGCTGGGTGAGCAGGAACAGCGCCCCGCCCATCCCGAAGGTGATCAGCACGAGACCGGCCACCGCGCCGGTGAACCGCTGGTCGCGGAAGAAGGTGAGGTCGAGCATCGGGTACGGGACGCGGCTCTCCCAGTGGGCGAAGAGGGCGAGTACTCCGACGGCTACGGCGGCCGTGGCCAGGACCCGGCCCGACGTCCAGCCGTACTCGGGGCCGGAGATGATCGCGTAGACCAGTGCGGCCATGCCGATCGTGGACAGGACGGCGCCGAGCAGGTCGGGGCGGTCGCCCTGCCGGTTCTTCGACTCCGGGACCAGGGTCACGACGGCGACCAGCCCGAGGGCCACCACCGGCAGGTTGATCAGGAAGATCGCTCCCCACCAGAAGTGGTCGAGGACGAAGTCGCCGATCAGCGGCCCGCAGGCGAAGCCGAGCGCGCTGACCGCGCTCCAGACACCGATCGCCTTCGCGTGCTCGGCGGGCGCGAAGATCTGCATGACCACGGCGAGCGTGGTGGTCAGCAGCAGGGCACCGCCGACGCCCATGCCGGCCCGCGCCGCGATCAACTGGCCGGTGGTGTCCGCGAGTCCGGCCGCCAGTGAGCCGACGCCGAACAGGGCGAGGCCGGTGGCCAGCATCTTCCTGCGGCCGATGGGGGTCCCCCCGCGCCCTTAAGGCGTGGGGGAGGTCGGCCGCGCTGCCGGCGGTGAGCAGCAGGCCGGACTGGACGAGCGAGTAGGCGTTGATCATCCACTGGATGTCCGAGGTGGCCGCGCCCAGCTCGTCGGTGAGCGAGGGGATGGCCACGTTCAGCACGGTGTTGTCCAGGACCACCGTCAGCTGGGCGAGGCTGATGACACCGAGGATCAGCCAGCGCTGCGGGTGGCCCTGGACCGGGGGCGCGGGTTCCCGTTCCCGGTCCTTGGCGGATTCCTGGGGCGACGTCGTCATGCTGTACAGCGTATAGGAGACTCCTATACGCTGTACAACGGTTTCGCGTCCGGGACGGCGGTCAGGCCGTCGGCGACGTCAGGTCGTAGAAGGTGGCCGAGCCGACCGTCACCTCCTTGAAATTGGCCTCGACCCACGAGGTGATCCGGGACGCGGTACCGGAGTCGCCGCCCATGCCACCCCCCGCGCCGCCACCGATGAAGTAGTGGATCCGGCCGTCAGCCACGTACTTCTTGAACTGGGCCGGCGTCGGCGACGGGTCGGTGCCGTTGAAGCCGCCGATCGCCATCACCGGGTCGCCGGTGCCGAGCTGGTAGCTCGCGGCGTTCTGGGAGCCGACCGAGGCGGCAACCCAGGTGTAGGCGTCGGCGTCGGTCTCCAGCAGCTTCTTCGCCTCGTCGCCGACCTCGGCGCCGTTGAGCAGGCCGCCCATGCCGCCGCCGCCCGCGCCCATGCGGCCGCCTTCGCCGGACGGGCCGCCGGCCGGACCGCCGTTCTGGCGGTTCTGGCCGTTGGGCGTCTGACCGTTGGGCGTCTGGCCGTTCTGGCCGGTGCCTCCGGCGCCCGGGGCGGTGCCGCCACCGGGGAAGCCGCCGGGGCCGCCCTGCCCCTGGTTCTGCCCCTGGCCCTGACCGGGCGCGTTCCCGCCGCCCGGGAAGCCGCCGCCCCCGGGGCCGCCGTCCCCACCGCCGCCGCCGGGACCGCCGCCCCGCATGCTCGCGCCGGACGGGCCGGCCGTGACGATGGAGCCGCTGTGCCCCTCCCGCAGGGTGCTCAGCGTGTACGCGGTGGGCGCGGCCAGCGACGCCACGAGGCCGAGGCCCGCCGCCGCGAGGGCGGTCCGCCGGCCCAGCCGGCCGGCGAAGACCAGCCCGAGCGCGGCGACCAGGCCGCCGGCCAGGACCGGCACCTTCAGCCAGGGCAGGTAGTCGGGCGTGCGGTCGAGCAGGACGTAGCCCCAGGCCGCGCTCGCCGTGACGGCGGCGGCGAGGGCGAGCGACGCCCAGATACGTTCCCGCCGCTCCCACAGCGTCGCCGCGCCCATGCCGACGACCGCCGCCAGGTACGGCGCGAGGGCCACCGTGTAGTACTGGTGGAAGATGCCGGCCATGTAGCTGAAGACGGCCGCGGTCATCAGCAGCGACCCGCCCCAGACCAGGAAGGACCCGCGCACCGTGTCCGTGCGGCCGGCGAGGCGCGTGGCGACCAGGCCCGCGACGAGGAGGATCAGGGCGGCCGGGAGCAGCCAGGAGATCTGGCCGCCGATCTCGGAGTTGAACATCCGGTCCCAGCCGGTCTCGCCCCACTGCCCGCCGCTCCCGCCGCCGGGACCGCCCCCGCCGCCGACGCTGCCGGTCTCCTCGCCGTTGAGGCGGCCGAGGCCGTTGTAGCCGAAGGTCAGCTCCAGGAAGCTGTTGTGCTGCGAGCCGCCGATGTACGGCCGGGACGACGCCGGCCACAGCTCCACGACCGCGACCCACCAGCCACCGGAGACGACGATCGCGGCGGTCGCCAGCGCGAGCTGCCCGAGGCGTTTTCCGAGCCGGACCGGGGCGCAGACGCCGTAGACGAGGGCGAGCGCGGGCAGGATCAGGAAGGCCTGGAGGGTCTTCGCCAGGAACGCGAGGCCGATCGCGGCGCCCGCCCACACCAGCCACCTGGTCCGGCCGTCCTCCAGCGCCCGTACGACGAGGTAGCAGGCGACGGACATCAGCAGGGCGAGGAGCGCGTCCGGGTTGTTGAAGCGGAACATCAGCGCGGCGACGGGCGTGAGCGCGAGGACGGCACCCGCGATCAGCCCGGCCGCGGGGCCGAACCGGCGGCGCACGGCCGCGTACACGACGGCGACGGTGGCCACCCCCATCAGCACCTCGGGGACGAGGACCGACCAGGAGGAGAGGCCGAACATCCGCACCGCCATCGCCATCGGCCACAGCGCGGCCGGGGGTTTGTCGACGGTGATGGCGTTGCCCGCGTCCAGCGAGCCGAAGAAGAACGCCTTCCAGGACTGGCTGCCCGCCTGCACGGCCGCCGAGTAGAAGGAGTTGGCGTAGCCGGAGGCGCTCAGGTTGTAGAGGTAGAGGACGGCGGTGGCCAGCAGGAGGCCGAGGAAGGCGGGGCGCACCCAGCGAGGGTCCTCGGGGCGGCCGCGCCACAGCCGGCCGAACCCGGGCCGCCGGCTCCGGCGGTGGGCGGACGGCACCCCGGACGGCGGCCCGGACGGCGGCCCTCCGTCCTCGTCGGCGGGCGTGGGCGTGCGGTCGGTGCGCATGCGCGCGAGCGGGTCGTGGTGCGTCGTCATCGGGCGTTCCTCGGGTCGGTGCCGGCGGGGCGTACGGGCACGGGGGCCGTGGAGTCTGTAGGAGCCGTGGCGGCCGTAGGAGCCGTGGAGTCCGTAGGAGCCGCAGGGGCCGTAGGAGCCGCGGGGGCCGTAGGAACCGCGGGGGCCGTAGGGGCCGTGTCCGGGAAGACCCAGGCGCGGAAGAGCAGGAAGCGCAGCACGGTGGCGGCGAGGTTGGCGGCGATCAGCACCGCCAGCTCGGTGGAGTGGTCCGGGTCGGCCGTCGCCGCGCTCAGGGCGGCGAGCGAACCGCTGGTCAGCGCGAGGCCGATGCCGAAGACCACCAGGCCCTGCGCCTGGTGCCGCACGGCGCCGCCCCGGCCCCGTACCCCGAAGGTGAGCCTCCGGTTGGCGGCGGTGTTGGCGACCGCCGAGACCAGCAGGGCGAGCGCGTTGGCGGACTGGGAGCCGGCGAAGTGGCGGAAGCCGCTGTAGAGGACGAGGTAGAACAGGGTGGACAGGGCGCCGACGACGCAGAAGCCGACGAGCTGCCGGGCCAGCCCCTGCGGCACGCCGGTCAGGTCGCGGTCGCGCGGGTCGTCGCCGAAGGGGCGGACCAGCCGGTCCAGCGGCAGCGAACCGGTGGCGAGTGCCCTGCCGACCCGCCACACGCCCTTGAGGTCGTCGGTCGCCGTCCGCACGAGTTGCACGGTCGAGTCCGGGTCGTCGACCCAGTCGACCGGCACCTCGTGGATCCGGCACCCGGCGCGCTCGGCGAGCACCAGCATCTCGGTGTCGAAGAACCAGCCGGTGTCCTCCACCAGCGGCAGCAGCACCCGGGCCACGTCCCTGCGGATCGCCTTGAAACCGCACTGGGCGTCGGAGAAGCGGGCCTGGAGGGAGCCGCGCAGGATGAGGTTGTAGCCGCGGGAGATGAACTCCCGCTTGGCGCCGCGCACCACCCGCGAACTGCGGGCGAGCCGGGAGCCGATCGCGAGGTCCGAGTGGCCCGAGATCAGCGGCGCCACCAGCGGCAGCAGCGCGTTCAGGTCGGTGGAGAGGTCGACGTCCATGTAGGCCAGGACCGGGGCGTCCGAGGCCGACCAGACGGCCCCGAGGGCCCGGCCGCGCCCCTTCTGCTCCAGCCGGACCGACCGGACCGCCGCGAGGTCGGCCGCCAGCCGGGCCGCGGCCTGCGGGGTGCCGTCCGTGGAGGCGTTGTCGGCGACCGTGATGCGGAAGGCGTAGGGGAACGTACGGGAGAGGTGCTCGTGCAGTCTCAGGACGCACGGTCCCAGGTCCTTCTCCTCGTTGTAGACGGGGATCACCACGTCCAGGACAGGCGTCCCGGCTGCCGCGGCCGGGAGGTGCTCCCGCGCCGGCAGGGAGCCGGGAGAAGAGTCGGTTCGCATGGGACCGACACTTCTCAACTCCCCTGTCGTACCCGTGTGCTGGGACTGTGCCGTGCCTGTGAGTGCACCGGCGCGTCCGGCCGGTCGTGAACCGCGGGCAGGTACACGGTGAAGACCGTCCGCCCCGGGGCGCTGTCGACGGTCACGCCGCCGCCGTGCGCGGCCGTCACGGCCTGCACGATGGCGAGCCCCAGGCCCGTCGAACCGGTCGCGCGGGAGCGCGCGGAGTCGCCGCGGGCGAACCGTTCGAAGACGTGCGGCAGCAACCCGGCCGGGATGCCGGGCCCGTCGTCCTCGACGTCCACGCACAGCCACTCCCCGCCGCGCCGCACGCGTGCGGTGACGGTGGTGCCCGGCGGGGTGTGGTTGCGGGCGTTGCCGAGCAGGTTGACCAGCACCTGCTGGAGCCGGGCGGGGTCCGCCGCCACCGGGGCCGGCTCGTCGGGCAGGTCGAGCCGCCAGGTGTGGTCGAGGCCGGCCGCGCGGGCGTCGCTGACGCTGTCCACGACGAGCGGTACGAGGTCGGTCCGGCCGAACTCCAGCGGCCGCCCGGCGTCCAGGCGGGCGAGCAGCAGCAGGTCCTCGACCAGCAGGGTCATGCGGCCGGCCTCGGACTCGATGCGGCCCAGCGCGTGCCGGGTGTCGGGGCCGACCCGTTCGCCTCCCCGGCGGGTGAGTTCGGCGTAGCCGCGGATGGAGGCGAGGGGGGTGCGCAGTTCGTGGCTGGCGTCGGCGACGAACTGCCGGACCCGCGTCTCGCTCCGCTGGCGGGCGTGCAGTGCCCCGTGGACGTGGTCCAGCATGCGGTTGAGCGCGGAGCCGACCCGGCCGACCTCGGTGTGCGGGTCGCACTCGGACTCCGGGACCCGTTCGTCGAGGTTCACCTCGCCCGCGTGCAGGGGCAGTTCGGAGACCCGGCCGGCGGTGGCGGCGACCCGGCGCAGGGGGCGGGTGGCGACGCCGACGATGACGGTCCCGGCGAGGGAGGCGGCGACCAGACCGGCGGCGGTGACGCTGGCCTCCACGAGGACCAGGGTGCCGATGGTGTCGTCGACGTCGGAGGTGGGCAGGGCGGCGTAGTAGCCGTCGTGGTACTCGACGCGGTAGTCACCGAGGTTGGGGATCTCGACGGTGTGCGGTTCGCCGTCCCGGGGGACGGAGGCGAGCGCGGTGCGCTGGGTCCCGTCGAGGGAGACCGGCGTCGTCCTGCTCGGGTACGTGCTCTCGTCGTCCTTCAGGCCGTACTTGGCCTCGACGACCTCGCCGCCCTGTGTCTCGGCGACGATCGTGTCGCGCGGCTGGGGGCCGCCGTGCGTGACGAACCCGTCGAGGTCCGTTCGCTGCGGGCCCACGCCGCCGGGCCCCGGATCGCCGGGCGGCCCGATTCCGGACACCCGCCGCGCGACCTCGCCCACCTGCCGGTCCAGCTGCTCGTACAGGTGGGAGCGCAGCGCCAGGGTCGTCACCGTGCCGATCACCGCGCACACCACCGCGATCAGCGCCACGGAGGCGACGACGAGCCGCGTCCGCAGGGTCCGCGGCCGCGGTCGTCGCCACCGGGTCATGCCGCGGGCTTGATGAGGTACCCGGCGCCGCGCCGGGTGTGGATCATCGGTTCGCGCCCGGCGTCGATCTTCCGCCGCAGGTAGGAGATGTACAGCTCCACGACGTTGGCCTGCCCGCCGAAGTCGTACGACCACACGCGGTCCAGGATCTGCGCCTTGCTCAGCACCCGCCGCGGATTGCGCATCAGGAAGCGCAGCAGTTCGAACTCGGTGGCGGTGAGGTGGATGCCGTCGCCGCCCCGGGTGACCTCGTGGCTGTCCTCGTCGAGGGTGAGGTCGCCGACGACCAGGACGGAGTCGGAGCGCCGGTCGGCGGCGCCGGAACGCCGGATCAGTCCGCGCAGCCGGGCGACGACCTCCTCCAGGCTGAACGGCTTGGTGACGTAGTCGTCCCCGCCCGCGGTCAGTCCGGCGATCCGGTCCTCGACCGCGTCCTTGGCGGTCAGGAACAGCACCGGCACGTCCGGCAGGTCGCGGCGCAGCCGCCCCAGCACGCTCAGGCCGTCCATGTCGGGCAGCATCATGTCCAGTACGACGGCGTCGGGCCGGAAGTCGCGCGCGGTCCGCACGGCGCCGAGGCCGTCGCCCGCGCTGCGGATCTGCCAGCCCTCGTAGCGCAGGGCCATGGACAGCAGCTCGGTGATGGACTGCTCGTCGTCCACTACAAGCACCCGGACGGGGCTCCCGTCCGGCCTGAGCAGTTCGGTGTGCCCCTGGGGCGAGGTCGTGGTCATGGCGGACAGCCTGTCGGGGCGCTCTGAGAGGGTCCTTTCCCCAACCTGTGATTTCTCTGAGAAACCCTCGGGGCCGCCCCTCAGGTGCCGCGCCCTCCGGTGCCGCCCCCCAGTGCCCCCGGTGCCGCGCCTCCGGTGCCGCCCCTCAGGCGTCCGCGGTCAGCCCCTCCGCCGTGAGGGTGAGGTGCCGGACCAGTACCTCGGCCGCGGTGTCGGCGTCGCGGGCCAGCGCCGCCTCCTCCAGCCTGCGGTGCTCCTCGACGCCGTCCCGGCCGGGATTGCGGTGCGTCGACCAGCGGCGGGCCAGTTCGCTCGCCGTCCACAGCCGGTCGAAGGTCTCCAGCAGCACGGGGTTGCCGCAGCCCTCCATCAGGGCGCGGTGGAAGAGCCGGTGCGCCTCGGACCACGCCTCGCTGTAGTACTCGCCCTCCTCGGGCACGTACACGGGCGTGCGGGACAGCCGGTGGTGGGCGGCGCGCACCCGGGCCTCCCAGTCGACGTCGCCCCGCTCGACGGACATGCGCAGCAGCACCGGTTCGACGGTGCGGCGGGCCTCCGCGATCTCCTGCCAGCGGCGGTCCGAGTGGGCGGGGACGGCGAAGCCGCGGTTGGGCAGCCGTTCGGCGAGCCCGTCGCCGACCACCCGTACGAGCGCCTCGCGCACCACGGCCAGGCTCACGCCCCGCTCCTTGGCGAGGTCCTGCGGCTTGAGGGCGGCGCCGGGGGCGTGCTCGCCGCGCATGATCGCGTCCCGCAGCTGGGCGTAGACCTGCTCGGAGAGCATCCGCTTTCCCGGCGGCGGGGACGGGGTGGGGCCGGTCTGAGTCATGGAGGCAGCATAGACGATCCCTTGAATAATCGATTATCGGTGTTATGGTCGATTGCAGCGGCCGGTAGCGAACGGCCGCCCACGACACGGCACGGCCCGCCCCCAGGGCCGTCCCGCTCGAAAGGAACGACGCGATGAGCGCCAACGACCCGTTCGCCCGCCTCCCCGAGGTGCCCTCCTTCACCCTCACCAGCACCACCGTCACCGACGGCGCCGCCTGGGCACCCGAGCAGTGCTCGTCCGGCGTCCCCGGCGGCAAGGACCTCTCCCCCCAGCTGTCGTGGAGCGGCGCGCCGGAGGGCACCCGGAGCTACGCCGTCACCGTCTACGACCCCGACGCCCCCACCGGGTCCGGGTTCTGGCACTGGGCGGTCGCCGACATCCCCGCCGCCGTCACGGAGCTGCCCGAGGGCGCCGGCGACGACACCGGAGCGGGTCTGCCCGAGGGCGCCTTCCAGCTCCCCAACGACGCCCGAGTAGCCCGCTACATCGGCGCCGCCCCGCCGGCCGGGCACGGCCCGCACCGCTACTTCGTGGTGGTGCACGCCCTGGACGTCGAATCCATCGGCGTCCCGGCCGACGCCACCCCGGCCGTCCTCGGCTTCACCATGGCCGGGCACGTCCTCGGCCGCGCGGTCCTGACCGCCACCGCCGAGACCCCCGCCTGACGCACCGCGTGTCCAGACTCATCGACACCACGGAGATGTACCTCCGCACCGTCCTGGAGCTCGAGGAGGCGGGCGTGGTCCCGCTGCGCGCCCGCCTCGCCGAGCACCTGGACCAGAGCGGCCCCACCGTGAGCCAGACCGTCGCCCGCATGGAACGCGACGGACTGCTGCGCCTCGCCGCCGACCGGCACCTGGAACTGACCGACGCGGGCAGGCGGCTCGCGACACGCGTGATGCGCAAGCACCGGCTCGCGGAGTGCCTGCTCGTCGACGTGATCGGCCTGGAGTGGGAGCAGGTCCACGCGGAGGCGTGCCGCTGGGAGCACGTGATGAGCGAGGCCGTCGAACGCCGCCTGCTGCGCCTGCTGCGGCACCCGACCGAGTCCCCCTACGGCAACCCGATCCCGGGCCTGGAGGAGCTGGACGAAAGGCGCGCCGCGGTCCCCGGCCCGGCCCCCGCCGGGAGCACGGTCCGCCTCCTGGACCTGGCCCCCGGGCCGGACGGCGCGAGCGCGGTCGTGCGGCGCATCGGGGAGCCGGTCCAGGCCGACCGGGCACTGCTGTCCGGCCTGCGGCGGGCCGGGGTGCGGCCCGGCGCCGTCGTGAGCGTCACACCGTGGCCGGGCGGCGTGACGGTCGGCAGCGACGGGCGGACCGTCCGGCTCCCCGCCCGGACCGCCGCGCACGTCTTCGTCGCCCCGCGCTGAACCCGGCGGCCGGACACCGGTGGGCGCCGGCCCCTCCCCCCCTGCCGGTGCCCGCCGGTCCCGCACCTCAGCTCCCGGCACCTCCCGGCAGCCCGAACAGCCGGACGGCGTTGTCGTGGCACACCCCGCGCAGCCACGCGTCCCCCAGCTCCAGGCGCTCCAGGGCCTGCAGTTGGTGCAGATAGGGATACGGGATGTTGGGGAAGTCGGTGCCGAGCAGGACGCGGTCGCCGAGGTCCGCCAGCCGGGGCAGCGCCCGGCGCGGGAAGGGCGCGAGCCGCTCACTGAAGTCGGTGAACGCCATGGTCGTGTCCAGCCGCACCTCCCCGTACCGCTCGGCGAGGTCCAGGAAGTCCTCGTACTCGGGCATGCCCATGTGCGCGACGACCAGCCGCAGCCGGGGGTGGCGGGCCAGGACGCGGGCGATCGGCTCGGGCCCGGTGTGCTTGCCGGGCGCCGGTCCCGAACCGCAGTGCACGACGACCGGAACCCCCGCCTCGGCGAACACGCCCCACGCCGGGTCGAGCAGCTCGTCGGCCGGGTCGTACGCGCCCACCTGCACGTGCGCCTTGAAGACCCGCGCCCCCTCCTCGACGGCCCGGCGGACGTACGTCTCGACGCCCGGCTCGGGGAAGAGGGTGGAGGTGTGCAGGCAGTCGGGGGTGCGGCGGGCGAAGTCCACCGCCCAGTCGTTCAGCCACCGGGCCATGCCCGCCTTGTGCGGGTAGAGCATGGCGGTGAAGGCCCGCACCCCGAACGCGCGCAGCAGGTCCGCGCGTTCGTCCTCCTCGTGCCGGTAGGTGATCGGCCACTCGACGCCGCCGGTCAGCGGTCCGAGCGCGTCGAAGTAGGTCCAGACCTTGCGCAGCACCCGCTCGGGCATGAAGTGCGTGTGCACGTCGACCAGCCCGGGCAGTCCGAGCCCCTCCCAGAACCGGCGGACCTGCCCGGCCTCGTGATCATTCATGCGGCCACGATCGCCCTCCGCGCTCCCCCGGACAAGGGGCGGCGGGAGAGGAGGACGGAGTGGAAGGGGACGGAGAGGGAGGTCAGAACAGCCCGTCCTGCACTCCGGCCGCCCGTTTGAGCTCCCGCAGGGGCACGGTGCACGGCGCACCCTCGGCGGCCACCAGCTCCCACCCCGGCATCAGCCGGGTGTCCAGCACTACGACCCCGCGCTCCGTCGCCAGATGCAGATCCGGCCCGGCGGCCGCCACCAGCTCGCCCCCGATCGCGCCGCCCGCCACCAGCTCGGCCACCTCCGCCACGGCGGCCGGCCCGCGCTCCGCCCCCTCGAGCCCGAAGACACCCGCGTGGTCGACCGCGTCGAACGGCGCCGGCGTCAGCGACTGCGGCCAGCCGCCGAGCGCAACCGCCCGCGCGTGCAGACCGGCGATCTCGGCCGCCCGCTCCGCCGCCGACCCGGGCAACGCGTCCCGCACCGCGCGCTTGTGGGCGTACGGGACGCGGTCGGGCACGCCCAGCGCGGCCCGCAGCAGCTCCTCGGTCCGGCGCGCGGCCATCAGCGGCCCGCAGCCCAGCCAGCTGAAGCACACCGCCCCCTGCTCGAGGAGCCGGGCGGCCCCCCGCTCGTACGCGGTGATCCCCACCTTGACCAGGCCCGGCCCGAACCACGCCAGATAGACGCGGTACGGCCGCGGGTCGTCCGCCATGGTGTCGGCGGCCACGGAGTGCGCCCGGTCGAGGCGCGCGCACTCCTCGCACCGCGCCCCCGTGCTCCGCCCCGGCACACCGGCCCGCACGGGACACGCGTGGCCCCGTGCTCCCACACAGATCCGCACACCCCCCTCGGGCCCCTCGGCCCCCTCGGCGACCCCGAAGGCCACCCGCTTCCCCCGGACCAGCGCACTGCGCCGGCCCCCGACCCACGACAGCACGGGACCGTCCGCCGCCCACCGCAGCCCCGCGCACTTCCACGCCTGTGCCATCCCCACCGACAGTAGAGGGCACCACTGACAACGGCCGGTGCCCCGGACCGACGACGACCGGGCGGGCACTCACCCATGGTGAGCGCCCGCCCGGTCGTACCGTATGGCCATGGCAGAAAGTGAAGCGATGTGCCCCGAGCGCCTGGTCATGGAGCACGTCACCAGCCGCTGGGGCACCCTGGCCCTGATCGCCCTGCTGGACCGCCCCCACCGCTTCAGCGAACTGCGCCGGGAGATCGGCCGGGTCAGCGAGAAGATGCTGGCCCAGACCCTGCGGACCCTGGAGCGCGACGGCCTGGTGCACCGGGACGCCCGGCCCGTGATCCCGCCCCGCGTGGACTACTCCCTCACCGACCTCGGCCGCGAGGCCGCCGAGCAGGTCCGGGACCTCGCGCGCTGGACGGAGCGGCGGCTGGCGGCGGTCGAGCGGGCCCGCGAGGCCTACGACGCGACGAGGCCCTGACCCGCCGCCACCCGCCACGCCACCCGCACCGCCCGCGCCACCCGCACCGGCGTCAGCGCTTCAGCACGGCCTCCATGACGCGCTTGGCGATGGGCGCGCCGAGCCCGCCACCGGAGATGTCCTGGCGGGAGATGTCCATGTCGGTCGGGTCGATGAACACGGCCACCGCGACGGAGGACCCGTCGTCCTTCTTGCCGTAGGACACGAACCAGCCGTACGGCACCTTCTCGTTGACGTCGACACCGCGCTGCGCGGTACCGGTCTTGCCGCCGACCGTGATGCCGTCGATCTGGGCGCGCCGGGCGCTGCCCTCCTTGGCGGTGAACTCCATCATCTCCTGGACCTTCTGCGCGGTCTCGGCGGAGACCGCCTCGCTCATCACCGCGGGCTCGGTCTTCTCCAGGGTGTCCAGGTCCGGTCCCTTGACCTCGTCGACGACGTAGGGCTGCATCACCTTGCCGTCGTTGGCGATGCCGGCGGTGACCATGGCCATCTGCATCGGCGTACTGGTGAGGCTGCCCTGGCCCATGCCGGTGAGGGCGGTGCCGGGCTTGTCGAGGTTCTCGGGGTAGAGGCTCTTGGTGGCGAGCAGGTCGCCGAACTCGTCGGAGTACACGTCCTCGTTGAAGCCGAACTTCTCGGCCGTCTCGCGCATCTGGTCCTGCCCCAGCTTGGAGGCGGCGTCGAGGAAGACGTTGTTGCAGGAGTACTGCATGGCGGTCTTCATCGAGGCCTTGTTGCAGACCGCGTCACCGGCCTCGCTGCCGATTTTGTTGGTGGACTGCGGCAGCGGGTACGGGGAGACGGCGTCCGTGCGGGCGTCGACATCGGTGACGATGCCGTGCTCCAGCGCGGCGGCCGCGGTGAGGATCTTGAAGGTGGAGCCCGGCGGGTAGGTCTCCCGCAGCGCGCGGTTGGCCAGCGGCTTGTTCTTCTTCTTGTCCAGCGCGACGAAGCGGTCCGACTCCTTGAAGGTGTTGCCCGCGAACACTGACGGGTCGTAGGAGGGCGCCGAGACCATCGCCAGCACCTTCCCCGTCTGCGGGTCGAGGGCGACCACGGCGCCCCGTGCGCCCTTGAGGTCGGTCAGCCCGTCCCAGGCGGCCTTCTGCGCCTTCGGGTCGATGGTGGTGACCACCGAACCGGGCCGCCGGCCCTCACCGCTGACCACGTCGGCGAACCGCTGGAAGGCCAGCCGGTCGTCCTTCCCGGTGAGGATGGAGTCGTAGGTCTTCTCCAGCAGCGTCATGCCCTGGGCCTGCGACGCGTAGCCGGTCACCGGCGCGTACATCGGCCCGTCGACGTAGGTGCGCTTGTACTTGAGGTCGGTGCTCTCGGTCTCCTTGGAGCCGGTGATCGCCCGGCCCCCGACGACGATGTCGCCGCGCGGGGTGGCGAACTGCTCGATCTGCACCCGCCGGTTCTTGGTGTCGGAGGCCAGCTCGGGGGCCCGGACGTACTGAAGCCAGTTCGCGCGGATCAGCAGGCCGAGCACCAGCAGCCCGCAGAAGATCGCCACGGCCCTCAGCGGCTTGTTCACCGTCGGCCTCCGTCGGGGCTCGGCCGGTCGGCGGATATGAAGACGGGTCCTCTCAACATGGGCACACCCTAGACACAGTTGAGTGCGGTACTCACGCCGGTCCGCCGTCGTCGCCGTGCCGTCCGGCCCCGGACCGGCGGCACCGGAACGCCCGTCGGCGACAATCCGTCGGAACCTGTCACTCACGCCACTGGGGCACGCCCCGGGCCCTGCATAGCGTGCCCGCATGAACCCCGCCGGTCTCCTCCCCTACGTCATGCCGATCGCCATCGGCCTCCTCGTCGTCCTGCTGCTGTCCCTCGTTCCCGCACGGCACCGCCGCCCCCTGAACGCCCTCGGGATCGCCGGCGCCGGGGGCGTCTACTTCTCGGGCGGCGGTTTCGGCGTCTGGGAGCTCCCGTTCGGCGCGCTCATGCTGTACGTCGCCTACCGGGGCCTCACGTCCTGGACGTACATCGGCATCGGCTGGCTGCTGCACACCGCCTGGGACATCGCGCACCACTTGAAGGGCAACCCGATCCTCCCCTTCGCCCACGACTCGTCCCTGGGCTGCGCGATCTGCGACCCGGTCATCGCCCTGTGGTGCCTGAGCGGCGGCCGGCCCCTGCGGGAACTCGTCCCGGCCCTCGCGCCCAGGGCGAAGGCATAGAGGCATAGGCACGGCACAACAGGCCCAGGTACGGCGAAAGCCCCGTGGAGAGATCCACGGGGCTTTCGCCTCACTGTGCACTCGGCAGGATTCGAACCTGCAACCTTCTGATCCGTAGTCAGATGCTCTATCCGTTAAGCTACGAGTGCTTGTGTTTTTCAGTTTTACCGCCGCTCCCGGCCCTTCCGGCCCGCTCGCGGCGACAGGAAGAACATTACATGACTGCCGCCGCCATGTGAAATCCATTGGCCACACCCCTTGCGACCTGCGCAAACGCCCATTCGAGGCCGACCGGCAACACAGAAGCCCCGGCCGTCGGGCCGGGGCTTCGGTGATCGTGCGGAGGCGGAGGGATTTGAACCCTCGATGGGGTGTAAGCCCCAAACCGCATTAGCAGTGCGGCGCCATAGACCGGACTAGGCGACGCCTCCAGACAACATCACCACTTCGCGTGCGAGCGCGAGTGGCGCGTGCCGATGATGACACAGTTGAGCGCGCTGTCACCAATCGGCCCCCACGGTACTAGGCGGGCAGGCCACAGGGCAAAGCCTTACGGCCCGGCCGCCCGCACGGCGTGCCTCCGCCCGGCCCACCCCACGTCCGGACGCGCAACGTCCCGGCCTCCGGCGCGTTGGTCAGGTCATGTTCCAGGTCTCCCGCACCCCCGCCGCCCGCCTCCTCGGCGCCGCCGCCCTGTCCGCCGCCGCCCTCGCCTCCGTCTGCGCCGCGCACCCGGCCGCGGCCGCCGGCCCCGGCACTCCGGACGGCGACCACCTGACGGTCACCGTCCGCGACGCCGGCCCCGGCATGGACGGCACGTACGAGCTGTCCTGCCACCCCGCCGCCGGCGACCACCCCGACCCCGAGGGCGCCTGCGCCGTCGTCGAGGGCGACACCCGGTGGGGCCGGGACACCTTCGCGCCGGTGCCCGAGGGCAGCGTCTGCACCATGCAGTACGGCGGCCCGGCCACAGCGCACGTCACCGGCGTCTGGGCCGGCCGCCCCGTCGACGCGACGTACGACCGCCGCGACGGCTGCGAGATCTCCCGCTGGGACCGCATGGTGCCGCTGCTGCCCGACCTCGGGGGCGCGGCCCGGTCCTAGGGACGGAGGGCGGCCGACGGGCATCGGTCACACGTTCTGCGTCACTTCCTCGTGCGACCTACGTCCCGTCCCACGCCGCCCGCCGGGCCCCAACCCTTAGACTCCCTCGCGTGACACGCTGCGGGCCGATTGGCAAGATGGACCGGGCGGTCGGCAAGTGCGGTAACAGGAGGGAAGCGTCTCGTGAGCAGCAGGCCATCCCGAGGCGCTGCTCGCCTCGCAGCCATACTGGACGCGCTGCCTGACGCGTTGGTCCTGGTCAACGCGAACGGCACCGTGGTCAACGCGAACACCATCGCGCTGGAGGCGTTCGAGACGCCGGGCACCGCGCTGGTCGGGCGGGGGCTGCTGGATCTGCTGCCGCAGTTCGACTCCCGGCTCATCCCCGGTTCCATGCGGCGGCCGGACCACATCGACCCCAGGGCACGCACCAAGCCGACCCGGATGGTCGCGCGGCGCACCGACGGCTCCGAGTTCCCGGTCGAGGTCACCAGCGCCAACCTGGAGACCGGCCAGCAGGCCTACGACACCTACGGCTACACCGGCGACGAGCTGCTGATGCTCGTCGTCCGCGACCTCTCGGGCACCGTCGACACCGAGGCCGAGCTGGCCCGTTCGCAGCGGCAGACCGAGATGATCCTGCGGGCCGCCTCCGAGGGCGTCGTGGGCACCGACACCGACGGGCGGATCGTCCTCGTCAACCCGGCCGCCGCCCAGATCCTGGGCTACCGCGCCGGTGAACTCGGCGGCCGCGAGCTGCACACCCTCGTCCTGCACTCGCGCGCCGACGGCTCGCCCTTCCCGTACGACGAGTCGCCGCTCGCCGACACCCTGCGCTCAGGGCGCAAGCACCGGGTGCGCGGGCAGGTGGTGTTCGCCAAGAGCGGCGACCAGCTGCCGGTCGACCTGACGACCGCGCCCGTGCGCGACGGCGACCAGCTCGTCGGCGCCGTGATGACCTTCACCGACCGGCGCCCCTACGACGCCCTCGTCAAGGAGCACGAGGAGGCGGAGCAGCGGCACGCCGAGGAACTGGAGCGGCTCGCCGAGGAGCACGCCGCCGAGCTGACCGAGCTGCGGCAGCGGCACGAGGCCGAGCTGGAGGAGCTCAGGGAGCAGCACGCGGAGGAGATCGCCGCGGACGCCGACCGCTACGCCGCCCTCGGCGAGCGGGAGAAGGACCGGTACGAGGCGATCGCCGGCCGGCACGAGCAGCTGCTCACCCTCCTCGGCGACTCGCTGCGCGGGCCGCTGGACGAACTGCGCCGGGAGCTGGCCGCGCTGGCGTCGGACGACGCCGGGCAGTTGTGGCCCGAGGCCAACCAGGTGCTGCACCACCTGTCGGCGGGCTACTCCCGCATCACCACCCTCATCGACAACGTCCTCGGCTACCAGCGCCTCGACATCGGCAACGAACAGGTCGCCCGTACGAAGGTGATGCTCGACGCCGTCGTCGCCGCGGGTGTCGACGGGGCCGTGGAGCTGATCGGGCCGGGGCGGGTCCAGTTCGCCGTGCACGCGCCGCCCATCGAGGCGGAGGTCGACGCCCGGCTGCTGGCCACCGCGCTCGCCCATCTCGTCGCGGACGTCGCGGGCGTCGACGCGACCGGCAACTCGCCCGTGTCGGCGACGGGCGGGTACCTGGACAACACCGTCGTGGTCGCGGCGGCGCAGCGCGGTGAGGTCGTGCGCATCGAGGTGCGCGGGCCGTACGCCGGGGGAGACCCGGTGCACGAGCCGATCGTCCGCGGGATCGTGCGGGCGCACGGCGGCGTGCTCCAGACCCACGAGGTGCCGGGCATGAGCGGCAGCGCGTACGTGCTGGAGGTGCCGATCGGGGGCGGGGCCGGTGCCGTCGCGGGCACCGAGGCCGCCGAGGTGGCTCCTGTCGTGCCCGACGCCCGGGCCGACGCGGCCGGTGCCGCGGGCGCCGGGAACGCCGTGGCCGTCCGGGAGCCGGCTCCCGGAGGCGGGCGGCGTCGGGCGCGCCGGGCCTCCGTCGACGCGTTCCTGGAGAGCGAGGTCGCGGGGGCGCCGGGCGAGGCGGGGCCCGGGGCGGAGAACGCCGCACCGACCGGACGGCGCAGGCGGCGCGCGGCCCAGGCGGAGGCCGAACCCCAGGCCGCCCCGGCTCAGGGGCCGGGCCAGGGTCAGGGTCAGGTCCAGGCTCAGGGACAGACGCAGGGACAGGCGGCCGGCGCATCGGCTCCGCTTCCCGTGCCCGCGCAGGCGGTGCCCGGTGAGGGAGCCGGAACCGGTGGTACCGGGCGCCGGCGCGGGCGGCCCGCGGAGGCCCCGGGTACCGAGGCCGCCGGAGTGCCGCAGGGAGCACCGGCCGGGGTGTCCGAGGGCGCCGTCGTCATGGCCGGCGAGCACGGCGGCGGGTCCGCGGCGTCCAACACCGGGCTCGGCGGGACCGTACCGCCGCAGGGCGTGCCCGCGCCCACCGGGCGACGGGGCGGGCAGGACGGCGGTGAGCAGCACGCGCTGCCCCCGGCCCTGCCCGCGCAGGCCGGTGAGTCGGACCCGGCGAACACAGCACACACAGCGGACGCGGACCGGCCGACGGGGCGCCGACGGCGTGCCCTCGCCTCCGCGAACGAGCGCGCCGCGGCGCAGGAGGCCGCCCCGCGCCAGGTGTTCGCCCTGCCGCCCGCCGACGCGGACCGTCCGTCCGACGGGACGGCGGAGGCGGAGGCCCGGTCCCGGACTCAGACGCAGGCGCACGTACCGGGACAGGCGCAGGTACCGGGACAGGCACACGCACCCGGACAGGCGCAGGTACCGGGACAGGGGCAGGCCGGCCGGGTTCCGGTGCCCGGGCCCGCCGTTCCGGGTGACGCCCTGCCCGACGACGGCCGTCACGACGCCGTACCGCACGGCCAGGACGACGACCACACGCCGCCGCAGCCGCACCCCGCCGAGGCGCCCACGGGACGCCGCCGCCGGGCCGGGGCCGCACGGCCGGCCGAAGAACCGGCGCCGGTCCCGGCGCAGAACTCCCCCGCGCGAGGCGTGCCGGTGCAAGGGGCGTCGACGCCGGTGCACGGAGCCCCCCTGCCCGCCCCCGCCGAGGGACAGGTGCCCCAGCCGGCCGAGACCGGCGCCGGCACCGTGCCGCCCGCTGCCCCGGCCCGGCCGGCCCCCGCGCCGCAGCCGTGGCCCGCGGCCGGGGACACCCAGGGCGCCGGCCTCCCCGTACCGCCCGGCGCGGCCGCCGGACCCGCGAGCCCGGCACCCCCCGCCGCGCCCACCGCCCCCGCGGCCCCTCAGGGCGTCCCCGCCACCACGCCGAGCCGGGGCACCCCGCTGCCGCCCGAGACCCCGCCCGCCCCGCGCGTGGCGCAGCCGTTGCCCGCCGAGGCGTCCGCGCCCGTCGACCCGGACTCGACGCAGGGACGCGCGATCAGCGTGCGCACCCTGGGCCAGGGCGTGCCGTTCAACCGGCAGGCGCTCCAGGTGCAGCAGCCGTCGGCCACACCCGCCCCGCACCAGCCGGGCGGTGGCGGTCGGCGCCGCAAGCTGGGCACGCCGCCCGACCCGGCAGCCACCGGGGCGGCGCAGTCGGCCCGGCCGCACCCGTCCGCCGAGCAGCCGCCGGGTGCGCAGCAGAAGAAGCAGTCCCCGTCCCAGCCGCAGCCCCAGGAGCAGCCGTCCCTGGCCGGCGGTCAGGGACGGCCGGCGCCGGTCACCGAGGGCGCCGGACGGTCGTACGCCATAGGGGCGCCGGACCGGGACGCGGCCGAGGGGCCCGAGCCGCTGGACGGTCCCGGCGGGGCCGTCGAGGTGGCCGATCCGCCGCGTCCGCAGCCGATGGACGACGAGCTGCCGCCGGAGCCGCTGGACAACCCGCGCCGGCTGCTGGTGTGGCCCGCGCCGGACGTCTCCACGCAGCAGGCGCTCAGTGACCGCGGCTACCGGCCGGTGATCGTGAACTCGCGCGAGGAGGTGGACGCGCAGATCGCGGCGTTCCCGGCCGCGCTGTTCGTGGACCCGCTGACCGGGCCGATCACGCGTACGGCGCTCCAGTCGCTGCGGCAGGCGGCGGTGGCGGCCGAGGTGCCGGTGCTGGTCACGGCGGGGCTCGGACAGGCCTCGCGGGACGCGGCCTACGGTGCCGATCCGGCCGTGCTGCTGAAGGCGCTCGCGCCGCGGGACAGCGAGCAGCACCCGCCGCGCGTGCTGCTGATCGAGGAGCACGCGGAGATCGCGCTGGCGCTGACCGCGACGCTGGAGCGGCGCGGCATGCAGGTGGCGCGGGCGGCGAGCGACGCCGACGCGGTGACGCTGGCGGGGCAGTTCCGGCCGAACCTGGTCGTGATGGACCTGATGCGGGTGCAGCGGCGTCAGGAGGGGTCCGCCGGGATCGTCGACTGGCTGCGCGCCAACGGGCAGCTCAACCGGACCCCGCTGGTCGTCTACACCGCCGCCGTCGACCAGGACGACCTGCCGCGCCTCGCCTCCGGCGAGACGGTGCTGTTCCTGGCGGAGCGTTCCACCAGCGGTGAGGTGCAGGCCCGGATCGTCGAGCTGCTCTCGCGGATCGGGACCAACTGACGCCCTTCCCGCCGGGTCACCCCTCGACGATGCGGCGGGCCGCCTTCTTGATCGAGTCGCGCAGACGGTCGGTGTCCTCGTCCCCGCCGCCGACCAGGATGCGCTTCATCTGGGGCACGACGACCGCCCAGTTGGCCATCGCGACCAGCAGGAACAGGAGGTCGGGCGCCGGAATGGCGGCGGTGACCACGCCACGCTCCTGGGCGTCCCGCACGGCGGCGACCTTGCGGGCGTAGTGGGCCTGGCGTTCGGCCTCGTGGGGCAGCTCGGCGGTGCCGTACTCCATGCCCTCCCAGAAGAGGAGGCGCAGCAGTTCGGGGTGGGCGGCGTGGTAGTCCAGCAGACGGTCGATCCAGCCCTCGACGTCGTCCGGGTCGACGGGGACGGAGATCGCGAGGTCGAGCATCTTCGTCTCGAGGACCGACGCGAACAGCTCGCCCTTGTTGCCGTAGTAGGCGTAGATCAGCTGCTTGTTGGCCTTGGCCTCGGCCGCGATGCGGTCGATGCGCGCGCCGGCGATGCCGTGGCGGGCGAATTCCGCCACCGCCGCCTCGAAGATCCGGGCCTTGGTGGCCTCGGGGTCCCTTGCTGCCATGGGGCCAGGGTAGCCGGGCGGGCGAGCTAACCAACTATTTGGTTGACACGCTTCGGGAATGCGGGCGAGACTCCCCGGGTTAATTCCAACCAACCAGTTAGTTGTTAGTGCGCGCTCGAAGGAGTCGCCCCGCCCATGCCGTCATCGCCGTCCTCCACCACTCCCGCTCCCACGTCCACACCGGCCGTTGGGAGGGTGCCCTCCGGGAAGGGGCCGTCCGGCACCGCCGCCCGGCTCTTCCTCCCGCTGATCGCCCTGTGCACCGCCGTGACGGCCGCCAACATCTACCTCGCGGCGCCGCTGCTCCCCCTCATCGCCCACGACATGGGTTCCACCCCGTCGGCGGTCGCCTGGCTCGCCTCGGTCGCGCAGCTGGGCTACGCGGCCGGCCTGCTCTTCTTCGCCCCGCTCGGGGACAGCGTCAACCGGCGCCGCCTGGTCGCCGTCCTCTCGCTGGTCGCCGCGGCGGCCCTGCTCGCCGCCGCCGCGTCGGCCGGGACCGGCGCGCTCGCGGGCGCCGTCCTGGTCGCCTCGGCCGCGACCGTCGTACCGCAGCTGCTCGTCCCGCTGGTCGCCGAGCGGGCCCCGGCCGACCGCCGGGCCCGGCACGTCGCGGCGGTCATCGCGGGCCTGTTCACCGGCGTCGTCGCGGCCCGGGTGCTCGGCGGCCTCGCCGGGCAGGCCTTCGGCTGGCGGGCGGTGTTCGTGGGCGCCGCCGTGCTGACCGCCGTACTGGGGCTGGCGACCGCGTACATCCTGCCCGTGGAGCGGCGACAGCGACGCGGACCGCTGTTCGCGGGGCTCGTCGCGATACCGGGCGTGGTGCGCCGCTCGCCCGACCTGTGGCGTGCCTGCGTGCGGCAGGCGGGGATGTACGGCGCCTGGAGCGCCCTGTGGACCTCGCTCGCCCTGCTGCTCACGGAGGACGAGGGGTACGGCATGACCACCGCCGCGGCCGGGCTGTTCGGGCTCTTCGGGCTGGCGGCGAGTGTCGTCGCGCCGCTCGCCGGAGGTCTGGTCGACCGGTTCGGCGCCGCCAAGGTCGTCCGGTCCGCGTACGTACTGGCCGCCCTCTCGGTGCCGCTGTTCTGGCTGGGCGGTCAGGCGATGGCGGCGCTGTGCGCGGCGGCCGTGCTGGTGCACGCCGCCCTGGTCGCCTCCCACGTCGCCAACCAGACCCTCGCCCTGACCACCACCTCCGCCCCGGCCACCGCCAACACGGCCTACGTCGTCGCCGGCTTCGCGGGCGGCGCGCTGGCCTCGGCGCTCGCGGGGCCCGCGTTCGGCCACTGGGGCTGGGGCGGCGTGTGCGCGGTGGCGGGGGCGTGGCTGGTGCTGGGGTGGACGGCCACGGCCGTACGCCCGGGGCGGTGAGGGCGGGAGGGATGCCGGGCGGAAGGCCGTGAGGTCGGCCGCCCGGCACCGTCGCCACCGTCGCGCGCCTGCCGGTCAGAGCCGGGTGACGTCCAGGCCGCCGTCGGCGTACTGCCTGCGCAGCACCTTCTTGTCGAACTTGCCGACGCTCGTCTTCGGCACCGTCTCGATGACCGTCCAGCGTTCCGGCAGCTGCCACTTGGCGATCTTGCCGTCCTCGGCGAGGAAGGTGCGCAGGGCGGCGAAGTCGGTGCTCGCGCCCTCCCGGAGGACGACGGTGGCCAGGGGGCGCTCGCCCCACTTGTCGTCCGGTACGGCGACGACGGCGGCCTCGGCGACGTCCGGGTGGGCCATCAGCGCGTTCTCCAGCTCGACGGAGGAGATCCACTCGCCGCCGGACTTGATGACGTCCTTGGCCCGGTCGGTGAGCGTGAGGAATCCGTCCGGGGAGATGGTGCCGACGTCGCCCGTCTTCAGCCAGCCGTCCTCGCTGAACTTGTCGTCGGGACGCAGCGGCTCTGCGCCGGGGCCGTTGTAGTAGGCACCCGCGATCCAGTTGCCGCGCACCTCCAGCTCACCGGCGGACTCGCCGTCCCAGGGCAGACGCTCGCCGCCGGGACCGGTGAGCCGGGCCTCGACGCCGGCCGGGAAACGGCCCTGGGTGAGGCGGTAGGCGAACTCCTCCGGCGTCCCGACCACGTGGGCCGGCGGCCGGGCGATGGTGCCGAGCGGCGAGGTCTCCGTCATGCCCCAGGCGTGGCAGACCCGCATGCCCAGCGCGTCGAACGCCTCCATCAGGGAGGGCGGACAGGCCGAGCCGCCGATGGTGACCTGGGTGAGGGAGGAGACGTCGCGGGGACGGGCCGTCAGCTCGGCGAGCAGGCCCTGCCAGATGGTGGGGACGGCGGCGGCGTGCGTGGGCCGCTCGCCCTCGATCATCGCGGCGAGGGGCGCAGGCTGCAGGAAGCGGTCCGGCATCAGCATGTTGACGCCGGTCATGAAGGTGGCGTGCGGCAGCCCCCAGGCGTTGACGTGGAACTGCGGGACCACGACCAGCGAGGTGTCCTGGTCGGTCAGACCCATCGACTGGGCCATGTTGACCTGCATGGAGTGCAGGTAGATGGAGCGGTGGCTGTAGACCACGCCCTTCGGGTCGCCGGTGGTGCCGGAGGTGTAGCACATGGCGGCCGCGGCCCGCTCGTCCAGCTCCGGCCAGGCGTAGGCGGTCGGCTTCCCGGCGATCAGGTCCTCGTACTCGTGCACCCGGACGGCGGCGCCGTCCAGCAGGGAGCGGTCGCCCGGCCCGCTGACGACGACGTGCTCGACGGTCTTCAGGTGCGGCAGCAGCGGGGCGAGCAGCGGCAGCAGCGAACCGTTGGCGATGACGACCCGGTCGGCGGCGTGGTTCACGATCCAGGCCAGCTGCTCGGGCGGGAGGCGGAGATTGAGGGTGTGGAGGACCGCGCCCATGGAGGGGATCGCGAAGTAGGCCTCGACGTGCTCGGCGTTGTTCCACATGAGGGTCGCCACGCGTTCGTCGCCGTCGACGGCGAGGTCCTCGCGCAGCGCGTGAGCCAGCTGGGCGGCGCGTTCGCCGACCTCGGCGAAGGAGCGGCGGTGCGGCTCGTCCTCACCGGTCCAGGTGGTCACCTGCGAGCTGCCGTGGATGGCCGACCCGTGGGCCAGGATCCTCGAAATCAGCAGCGGTACGTCCTGCATCGTGCTCAGCACGGTGTCCTCCCGGGGCGACATTGCCTACGCGGCGGTAAGGGTTGCGCTGATTCTGCGCACATACCGCGCGGTATGTCACTACTCCCGGGTGATCGATCAGTGGGCGCGTTCGAATACGTGACCCCACCGGGGCTTCACATACCGGTTCACGACCGGACAAACCCCAGCTCAGGATCTTCGCGGAGCTTGCCGAGGGCACGGGAGACCGCCGACTTCACGGTGCCCACGGAGACGCCCAGCACTTCGGCCGTCCGGGCCTCGCTGAGATCCTCGTAGTACCTGAGGACGACCATCGCACGCTGCCGCGCGGGCAGCTTCATGATCGCCCGCCACATCGCGTCGTGCAGGGCCTGCCGCTCCGCCGGGTCGTCGCCGCCGGACACGGGCTCCGGCTCGGGCAGCTCGTCGCAGGCGAACTCGTCGACCTTGCGCTTGCGCCACTGCGAGGTCCGGGTGTTCAGCAGCGCCCGGCGCACATAGCCGTCCAGGGCGCGATGGTCCTCGATGCGCTCCCAGGCCACGTACGTCTTGGTGAGCGCGGTCTGCAGCAGGTCCTCCGCGTCGCTCGGATTCGCGGTGAGCGACCGGGCGGTACGCAGCAGCACCGGCTGGCGGGCCTTCACGTACGAGGAGAACGACGGGTACGGGAAGGTCTGCGTCCGTGCCGTGGCCGTGGCCAGGGCCGCGGACGGGCCTGGGCCCGGGGCCCGCGCCGGGGCCGGCGCCGTGGCGGCGTTCGAAGCGCTGGTGCAGACAGGTGCGGTCATGGCTCAACGCTATGAGCGAGGGGGCACCCCGCGGATCGCCCGCAGGTCCCGAAGCAGAGTCCCCCTCAGGTTGTAGGGGTGGTGGTGGCCCCACCTCCTGTAGGTGGAGTGGGGGAGGAGGGCCCCTGCGGGTTCACCCCTGGGTGCCCTTGCCGCAGGACACGAAAACGTCCGGGCGACGGTACCTGAGTACCGTCGCCCGGACGCACTGCGACCCCATGAAGCACACCCGCACAAGGAACCGAGGGGCCGGCGCGGCAGCGCACCCGCGCCGGCCCCTCAGCTCACCACCACAGCGGGGAGAAGCTGACGGCCACGTTCTCGTTGCCCTGATTGATCGCCGTGAACGCGGAGCCGTCGACCTGCGCGGTGTTGCTCTGGTTCGACGCCCCCGAGCCGACCGCCTGCTGCTGCGTGGTGGACGAGTTGCCGTTGTTGTCGTCGCCGACGCCGCTGCCGAGGATGCCGGCGTTGGCACTGGCGGCGGTCGCGCTCGATCCGTCGTCCGCGAAGGCGCCGTTGTCCGCCGTCGCCACCCCGCCGAGGAGGGCGACGGCGAGCGGGAGGGCGGCGACGGCGGCTACGACACGGGCGGTACGGATGCTTGCCATGTTGTTCCTCCAGAACAAGTGC
The DNA here is from genome assembly GCF_003112555.1 of Streptomyces coelicoflavus. Classification (GTDB taxonomy): domain Bacteria; phylum Actinomycetota; class Actinomycetes; order Streptomycetales; family Streptomycetaceae; genus Streptomyces; species Streptomyces coelicoflavus. The sequence continues at coordinate 149,084 of NZ_BEWB01000003.1, forward strand.
GCACCGGCTTCAGCCGACAACGCGAGAAGTACGTAACCAGGACTTGTGCCAAGGCAGTTGGCCGACCGCCTCGACGCTGTGCACGACGTCGCGTGATCAGAGTTGCCCACCGAATCCCCGGCGAACCACCCCGGAAGCACTGATTCGCCCTCAAGCGTGAGGACAAGTCGATAAACCCCTTTGCTTCCCTTCCGTACCACCACGGGACAGCACGGACAGCTCCACGCCAAGCGCCACAAGAGGTGAAGCGTTCCGCCACTTCCCTTCCCCGGCCACACCCTCCCCGGCGTGTCGCACCCCGCCCTTCCCTTTCTCGAACGTACGTACGAACATAGACCCATGGCCACCACCGACCGGCAGGCCACGACGCTGGCCCTCGCACACGCCCTGTCAGCCGCGGAACGCGGACTGGCCGTCATCCCGCTGGCCCGGACGAAGCTCCCGGCGCTGCGCTCCCCGCACCGCCACGCCCCGGCCCCCGGGCCCTTCGCCGCCTGCCACGGCGAGTGCGGCCGCTTCGGCCACGGTGTCCACGACGCCTCGACCGACCCGGCCCGCATCCGCGCCCTGTTCGCCGCCGCCCCCTGGGCCACGGGCTACGGCATCGCCTGCGGCCTGCCCCCGCACCACCTGATCGGCATCGACCTCGACACGAGGCCCGGCGACGCGGAGCCGGACTCCTCGGCCGCCCTGCGCGAACTGGCCCTGCGCCACCTGTTCACGATCCCGCCCACGGTCGTCGTCCTGACCCCCGGCGGAGGCCGTCACCTCTGGCTCACCGGCCCGCCCGACCACGTCGTCCCCAACTCGGCCGGCCGCCTCGCCCCCGGCATCGACGTCCGGGGCGCCGGCGGCTATCTGGTCGGCCCCGGCTCCCGCACCCGCCACGGCGCCTACACCGTCGCCCCCGGCACGTCCCACCTGCCCCCGGCCCCCTGCCCGCCGGCGCTGCTGCGGCTGCTGCTCCCGGCCCCCGTGCGGCGGGCCGGCGGCGCATCGGCGGGCGACGGGCGCGGCCTCGTCCAGTTCGTCCTGGCCGCCCACGAGGGCCAGCGCAACACCCGCCTCTTCTGGGCGGCCTGCCGCGCCTACGAGAACGGCGTCGGCACGGCCCTCCTCGCCCCCTTGCTGGACGCCGCGCGGGCCACCGGTCTGACCGAACGCGAGGCCCGCGCGACGATCGCGTCGGCGGCCCGCATGACGGGCCGCCACCCCTGACGGGACCCGAACCCCGCAGCCCGCCCCTCGGGGACGGCTGAGCCACCCCCACCACTCACGCCCTCCCCCGCCCCCTGGGCACCTGTCCCGCCCGGCACACAACCGAAAGACCCCGATGCACGACCGTCCCAGAGTGCCGAACCTGTCGCTGACCCGGATCGTCCTGTCCTGCGGCCGCAGCGTCGAACTGACCGAACTGCGCCTGACCCCGACCTACGGCGACATGCCGGCGGGCTACCCCTGCCGCCCCGTGAACGACCTGTGCATCCGGGCACTCCTGCGCACCGCCGCCGGGTTGTCCCCCACCGTGCCGGTGCACCTGATCCCGCCGCCGCGCGAGTACCCGGACCAGTACGCGGGCGCTCTAGGCCCCGTCGAGACACTCCCACGCGTGGCCTGCGTCGGCCGCTTCTCCTCCACGCCCCTGACCGCCGCCCGCGACCCGCTCGCCCACCGCTCCGGCCTGACCGTGATCTGGTTCCAGCCGACGACCCGAATCCCTGACCCGTACGACACTGACCCCGCCCTGCGGGAGGTCGACTGGACGTCCCTGGCGCAGGACTACGAGCTGGAAGGCCTGCCGTACGGATCTTGAGCCCCCGGCCGTCCGCTGCCGCTCTCCCCCGTGCCCCCGTCCGGCGCCGTCTCGTCCTTCTGCCACGGCCGGACCCCCAGCTCGCCGGTGGTGCCGAGGTCGAGGTGCGGGGCGACCATCACGGGGGCGGACCCGTCCTCGGCCCGGACCCTGACGTAGGGCACGTTCACCGCTTCCCCGAGCTCGGTGGTGTTGCGCCACGCCAGCCCCGACACGGCGGACTCACCGGGCCGCAGCGTCACCGGCCGCGGCGGCCCGCCGTCCCCGCCCGCCATGGGGATGCCGTCGGTACCGCGCAGGATCTCCACCCCGTCCACCGGCTGGTGCTCCGCATCGAGCAACTGCACCACCGGATACCCCTCCAGTGCGTACGCCCGGCTCCCGCAGTTCTCCAGGTGGAGCCCCACGACCCGCAGCCCCATGGCCGCGTCGCCCTGGTCGGCGGTCAGCCGCAGCCCGGACGCCGGGCAGGAACCCGCGGGCGCCGGCGCCTCGTCGGAGGGCACCCGATCGACACCGAGGATCCGCACCCGCCCGGCGTCGAGCATCCCGTCGGCCGGGTACCCACCGGGTTCGAGCGTCCGCCGCACGGTCTTCCCCGCCCCCACGGACACCACCGTCTCCTCGATGTCCGACATCGCCCTGCCCCGGTCGTCCAGCAGGGCGAACCTGACGGTGTACGTGAGGGACTCGGCCTCCTGATTGGTCACCTCGTACGCGACGACACACGGATCCGAGGCCGACACCCCGCCCCCCGGCAGACCCTCCGCCGTACCCCTCTCCACCATCCCGACAATCCGAACCCCGTCCCGCTCGCCACCGGCTGTGGGACTGCTTCCGGCGACGGGACCACCTCCGACAGCGGCAACGCCCTCGCACGGCCCCTTCGACTCCCCGCCGCCTCCCGCTTCCGAGCCGGCGGTCCGGGCACCGCAGGCACCCAGCAGGAGACTGGCCGCAAGAGCACCGGAAACCGCAAACGACGTGCGGAGAAGGGGGGTTCGCATCGCCCCACCCCACCAGCCCCGCCCCACCCCGACCGTGGCGGAAGCCACACCTCCGGTCACAGCCCTGTCACAGCCGAACCCACCCAGCCACGGGCGCTCTCCCGGGCCGTCCCAGGGTCTCCGATCAACGGGGCGAACGCCGGTGTCCGGCGGGCAGCGGGCACAGCGACGGCCCCCGACCGTAACGCCTGGTCAGGGGCCGTCAAATACCGCGGTGGGTGTGGGATTTGAACCCACGGTGACTTGCGCCACGACGGTTTTCAAGACCGTTCCCTTAGGCCGCTCGGGCAACCCACCCGTGCGCCGTCCCGCCCGGGACGGAGCGGGTACAGCCTACCGGCACCGTTCGTCGCGCGGGGCTCACGTGTGGCGGGGGGCGCCGGCGGCCTCCCAGGCGGCGTCGATCATCGGGAAGATCTCGTCCAGGGCGGCCTCCGGATCGGGTGCCTCGCGGGCCAGCGAGTACGCGTCGATCACGAACCGGGCGATGGTGCGGGCGGCGGTCTCGCTGCGGCCGAGGGCGGGGTCGGCGGCGATGGCCTGCGCCAGGGCGTCCGCGTGGCGCAGGCGGATCGAGTCGTCGTACTTCCGCAGGGCGGGCGACGCGTCGATCATGTGCCAGATCGGGGCGGCGCTGTCCGCGGTGCAGTGCCGCACCAGGGCCAGGATCTCGCGGCGCAGCGCCGGGACGAGCGGCTCCTGCGGCGCGCGGTCGGTGACCGCCTGCGTGAGGCGGCGCTCGAAGTCCTCGTCCTGCTCGAACACCAGGGCCTCTTTCGAGGCGAAGTGGGAGAAGAGCGTGGTGACGGCCACGTCGGCCTCGGCGGCCACGTCACGGATTCCCACCGCGTCGTATCCGCGCTCCAGGAAGAGCCGCAGCGCGGTGTCGGCGATCTTCTGGCGGGTCGCGGCCTTCTTGCGCTCACGACGGCCCGACTGCTGCACGCTCATGCCCGCAGGCTAGCAGGTACGAAACAATAACCGTTATTTAAAGCTATCCGTTAGTGTTACGGTCGGCCGCATGAAGAAAGTGAGCTTCGCCGAGTTCGGCGGTCCCGAGGTTCTGCAACTCATCGATGCCGAGGAGCCCCATGCGGGTCCCGGCCAGATACGCGTCGCCGTGCGGGCGGCAGGTGTGAACCCCGTCGACTGGAGGGTCAGGGAGGGGCAGGTCCTGGGTGCCCATCCGATCGAGTTGCCCTCGGGGGTCGGGCTGGACGCCGCCGGGATCGTGGACGAGGTCGGGGAGGGTGTAGCGGGGGTCGAGGTCGGCGACCGGGTGTTCGGGGAGGGCTCCAGCACCTACGCCGAGTTCGCCGTGCTCGGGGCCTGGGCGCGGATGCCCGAGGGGCTGACGTTCGAAGAAGCGGCCGGGTACCCCTCCGTGGTGGAGACCGCGCTGCGCGTCATCCGCGAGGTCGGTGTGCGGCCCGGGCAGACGCTCCTGGTCAGCGGGGCGTCGGGGGGAGTCGGGTCGGCGGTGCTCCAGATCGCCCGGGACCGTGGCATCGGCGTGATCGGCACGGCCGGTGCCGCGAACCAGGAGTACCTGCGCGGACTTGGCGCCCTCGCCACGACGTACGGCGAGGGCTGGGTCGAGCGGGTGCGCGGGCTCGGCCGGGTCGACGCGGCCCTCGATCTGGCCGGCTCGGGCGTGATCCAAGAGCTCGTCGAGCTGACCGGGAGCCCGGAGAAGGTCGTCACCATCGCCGATCTCGGCGCGCCCGAGTTCGGCGTGCGGTTCTCCGGCGTGGCCGGAAGCGTGCCGGCGGCGCTCGCCACGGCGGTCGACCTGATCTCGAGGGGCAGGCTCCACATCCCGGTGGAGAAGTCGTACTCACTCGCCGATGCCGCGGCGGCGCACGCCGACAGCCAGGCCGGTCACACGCGCGGACGCCGGGTCCTCGTCGTCTGAGTCGGTCGAGTCGCCTCACCACGGCTCTTGCCGGTACGACGCACTTCGCCACCGGGGCGGTCCCGGTGGCGAAGGGGGCGGGTCGTGCGGGGGCGGGACGCGGGGTCAGTCGTCGCCGATCTTCGAGCCCAGGGTGACCTCGGTGGTGTGCTGCTTGCCGCCGCGCTCGTAGGTGACCGTGACCTCGTCGCCCGGCTTGTGGGTCCAGATCTCGCCGATCAGGGTCGGACCGCTGTCGATCACCCGGTCGTCGAGCTTGGTGATGACGTCGCCGGGCTTGAGGCCCGCGTCGTCGGCGGGGCCGCCCTTCTCGACCGGGTCGGAGCCGCCCACGCCCTGCTCGGTGAGCTTGGCGCCGTTCGTCGTCTCCTCCAGGGAGACGGAGGCGCCGATCTTCGCGTACACCGGCTTGCCGTTCTTGATCAGCTGCTGGGCGACGAACTCGGCCTGGTTGATGGGGATCGCGAAGCCCAGGCCGATGGAGCCGGCCTGGCCGGTGCCGAAGCCGCCGTTGCTGGTCGACTGGATCGCGGAGTTGATCCCGATGACGTTGCCCTGCGCGTCCAGCAGCGGGCCGCCCGAGTTGCCGGGGTTGATCGACGCGTCCGTCTGCAGGGCGCTCATGTACGACGCCTTGCTGTCGGCGCTGCCGTCGCTGGAGGCGACGGGGCGGTTCTTGGCGCTGATGATGCCGGTGGTCACCGTGTTGGACAGGCCGAACGGGGCGCCGATGGCGATCGTCGAGTCGCCCACCGCGACCTTGTCGGAGTCGCCGAGGGGGAGCGGGTTGAGGTCCGAGGGGGCGTTCTCGAGTTTGACGACCGCGACGTCGTAGCCCTGGGCGTGGCCGACCACCTCGGCCTCGTACTTCTTGCCGTTGGGGAAGGTCGCGCTGAGCTTGCCGCCGTCGACCGCCTCCGCCACCACGTGGTTGTTGGTGACGATGTGGCCTTCCTTGTCGAAGACGAACCCGGTGCCGGTGCCGCCCTCGCCGTTGCTCCCCTCGGCCTGGATGGTCACCGTGCTGGGCAGCGCCTTGGCGGCCACCCCGGCCACGGTGCCCGCGTCGCGCTTCACGGAGCCGCCGGTGTCGGAGGCGGAGACCGTGGTGGAGCCGTTCCCGTCGTTGTTCTTGGCCAGGGTGTAGCCGAGACCGCCGCCCAGGCCGCCCGCGACCAGCGCGGCGATCAGGGCGCCGGCGACGAGACCGCCCCGTCCGCGGCCCGGCTTCGGGGCCGGCTGCTGGTACGAGGCTCCCCAGCCGCCCGCTCCACCGCCGGAGCCGTTGTCGAAGCCGCCCCCGTAGCCGTTGTCGCCGCCTGCGCCGTACGCCGGGGTGTGGGCCGGAGTGCCCGGCGGCGGGGGCGGGGGCCACGCGGCGTCGGGAGCCGTGGATCCCTGGGGCCCCTCACCGCCCTGGGGAGCCGGGTGCGTCTGGAGGGCCGGGTGCGTCTGGGGAGCCGGCTGTCCCTGGGGCGCCTGCCGGTCCGGGGACACCGGGGCCGGGGCGGGGGGAGCCGCCGGGGCCTCGGGAGGGGACGCGGGGGCCCGGTCGGGGGCGTGCGGCGCGGGAGGCTGGGCGGAGGCAGCGGGAGCATCCACCGGCACGGGAGGTGCGGACGGGGCCGGGGGTACCGCGGTGCCCTCGTTCTCGGTGCTCACAGCTTCTCTCCTCGTTCCACGGCTGGTTGTCGCCCATCCCGGTCGCGCTCAGCCACGCTCACGCGCTGCTCCACGGTCCGGCGCGACACGGACGGGCCGGTGATTTTGTATGCCATCAGCTTTTCCCACGGGCCGTCAGGGCACCATAAACGGTTGCTGTGGGTCCCCGACCGCCCTTTACATCGGTCATCCAAGACTAAACGGACGCCTTGGCGATTCCACCGATGGCACGTCTACCCGCCCGCGATGGCACCATGACGCGGTGACCCACGCACGACAGCACCGGATTCAGGTCGTCGCCCACCGCGGCGCCTCCGAGGAGGCCCCGGAACACACCCTGGCCGCGTACCGGAAGGCGATCGAGGACGGGGCGGACGCCCTCGAGTGCGATGTCCGCCTGACCGCCGACGGCCACCTCGTCTGCGTCCACGACTGGCGCGTCAACCGTACGTCGAACGGCCGCGGCGCGGTGTCCGCGCTGGAGCTCGCCGACCTCGCCGCCCTGGACTTCGGTGCCCGCCGGACCCGGGAGTTCTGGCGCACGCGCGACGAACAGCCCGACTGGGAGCACCGGCCCGAGGACCGGGAGGAGACCTCCGTACTCACCCTGGAACGGCTGCTCCAGCTGGTCTCCGACGCGGGACGGCGCGTGGAACTGGCCATCGAGACCAAGCACCCCACCCGCTGGGCGGGGCAGGTGGAGGAGCGGTTGCTGCTGCTCCTGAAGCGGTTCGGACTCGACGCCCCGGCCTCGGCCGAGGAGTCCCCGGTCCGGGTGATGAGCTTCTCGGCCCGGTCGCTGCACCGGGTGCGGGCCGCGTCGCCGACGCTGCCGACGGTCTACCTGATGCAGTTCGTCTCTCCCCGGCTGCGCGACGGGCGACTGCCCGCCGGTGTCCGGATCGCGGGCCCCTCGATCCGGATCGTGCGCAACCACCCCGCGTACATCGAGCGCCTGAAGCGAACCGGTCATCAGGTGCACGTGTGGACCGTGAACGAGACCGCCGACGTGGATCTCTGCGCCGGCCTGGGCGTCGACGCCATCATCACCAACCGGCCACGCGCGGTCCTGGACCACCTGGGCCGCTGATTCGCCCGCGGCTCTTGGCTACCGCTGATTCGTCCGCGGCTCATGGCTGCCGCTGATTCGTCCGCGGCTCATGGCTGCCGCTGATTCGTCCGCGGCTCTCGACTGCCGCTGATTCGTCCGCGGCTCTCGACTGCCGCTGATTCGTCCGCGGCTCTTGACCCGGCGGCCCGGCTGCTCCATTCTCCGGTCTCGGCCACACCGACCAAATCCAGCCATGTGATTACGGGGAGTGCTCCGGCGCGTTCGGTGCGTGTTCGACCGTGTCGAATGCGTCACCGTGCGGGGTTCGGCCGGTTTCCGGCTCTGGGCGATGGGGCATCCACACCGTGGCGTGGGGCGAAGGAGGTCTCGGGGGTGGCGTTGGTGGTGGCACAGGAGGTGCCCACGTCGTCGAGCATGGCCGTGCCCCATGGCCCTGCGGGCGTGGGGGAAGCAAGACACCGCATGCGTGATCAGTTGCGCAGGGGCGGCGTCGCGGAATCGGTCATCGACGACGCTGTACTGGTCCTTTCCGAACTGTTGAGCAATGCGTGCAAGCACGGGCGGCCGCTGGGCGACGCCCTGGCCGGGGACGGCGACGTCCGCGCCGCGTGGCAGGTGGACGCGGGCGGCCGGCTGCTCGTGGAGGTCACGGACGGCGGCGGCCCGACCCGCCCGGCTCCCGCGACCCCCTCGGTCACCGCGCACGGCGGCCGCGGGCTGAACATCATCACGGCGCTCGCCGACGACTGGGGCGTACGGGACGACGCCCGCGGAGAGGTCACGGTCTGGGTCGTCGTCCACGCCGACGTGCACGACCCGGACGCCGGGCACCGACGGGACGACTTCGCCGCCCGGATCTCGGCACCGGCGGTCTCGGAGATTCCCGGTCTGGACTTCGCGGACGCCTTCGACGACCTGGGCTGAGCGGCCGCAGCCCGGCCCGCCGCTGCCCGGCACGCCGTTGCCCGGCACGCGCGGGTGCCTCGCGTTCGGCGAGGCTCTTGACCCGCACCTCGTGGCGCGGCAGTGGAGACGCCGGCCTGCGCTTCCTGACCTCGGGTCGAATCTTGACCCCGGGTCGAATCCTGGCCCGGGGCGAATCCGGGCCCGGGGCGAATCCGGGCCCGGGGCGAATCCCGTGCCGGGGTCCGGACAGCTCCGGTGCACGGCTTGGGCCGACTTGGGCCGGTGCCTTCGACGGGCGTGGGCCGACCCGGTCCGTTCGACGCACCGGGCCGGTCCGTCGGCCGCGTGCACGGCATCGGCCGGGGCGAGTTGCCACGGACCGCCCGTTGTCCACAGCGTCCCGTCGGCCGGGGCCGGAACGGCTAGGCTCGCGCCCGTACGAGTAGAGCCGTAACCGGGAGACACCCACGATGGCCAAGAAGCGACCCCAGACGAAGGCCAAGCGGCCCCAACTCGACGATGCCGAGGTCCCGGTCGTCGGCGCCCGCGAGCCCTGCCCCTGCGGCAGCGGCCGCCGGTACAAGGCCTGTCACGGCCGGACCGCCGCACAGGCCACGACCGCGCTGGTGCAGCGCCCGTTCGAGGGGCTGCCCGGCGAGTGCGACTGGGTGGCGCTGCGGGAGCTGGTGCCGGCGGCCACGGTCGGGCTGACCCTGCGGGACGGCCTGCCCGAGGGCGTCCCCTCCGTCACGCTCGCCACGGTGCTGCCGATGGCCTGGCCCGCGCTGCGCCGCGACGACGGCTCGGTCCTGCTCGGCCTCCAGAACGACACGGCGTCGGGCGACATCAGCCGCGACCTCGCCGACACCCTCGCGCGGGCGCTGACCGCCGAGCCGGGCACCCCGGTGCAGGGGCGCCGCGCCCCGGCCGACGGTCCCCGGCTTCAGGACCTGCTCGCCCCCGAGGGCGCGTTCGAGCCGGAGGTGCACTCCGGCTTCGAGTTCTGGGTGCCGGACCCGGACAACGCCACGCCGGACGTCACCGCCTCCCTGGAGCGGGCCAACGCCGCGGCCATCCCCACCGTCCGGCTCCAGGGCGTGGACGCCGCCTACTGGTGCGAGACGCCGGACAAGAACCACCTGCGCTGGGTCATGCCGCACGAGGAGGAGCGGCTTCTGGACGCCCTTGCCCGGCTGCACGCCGCGGGCCGGTCGTCCCTCGGTGAGGGCACCCGCCTCGTCGGCTCCTTCCGAGCCCACGGGCTCACCGTGCCGGTGTGGGACCTGCCGAGCGAGATCACCGCGCAGGACATCGAGAAGCCGGCCGCGGAGTTCGCCGAGCGGCTCGCCGAGGCGCTGGCGGCGGACGCTCCGCTCACGCACGACGAGCGCCGGGCGCGCGGTGGTCTGACCAACCGGCAGGTCACGCTCAGCTGAGCCCCGGCCGTCGAGGACGCTCCGGCTGACCGACCGGTCAGCCGGAGCGGGCCCTTCGAACGCGTGACTCCGGTCACAACTCCCGGTAAAGACAAGCCAGTCGGTGACCGGAAAACAGGAGATCGAATTTGCTAACCGCCGATCTCTTGTTACCGTTTCAGTAGCCCGGTTGCTGGTGCATCCCCCGTCGCCAGCAACCGGGTCTTTGCGTGTGCCGAGTCGCACACGCACCGCAGTCGCCCGTCAACTGGGCGTTTCCGCAGACGAGTTGCCGTCTCCGTCGTCTCTGCCATCTCCGCCGTCGCCGCCACTTCCGGCGCTTCCGACGCTTCCGGCACGCAGCAGCAGCGGCCCGTACCCGGCCCGGCGCGCGAACTCCGCGATCGCGGTGTACCCCGACAGCCCGCCCCGGGCCGTGCTCCCGGTGTCCGGTGGCGTCTCACAGGTGCCCGGCGCGTCCTCGGCGCTCACCGCACAGCGCGTGCGCACACTGCGCCCGTCGGGCCCCATGAGGCTCAGGACGGACTCGAGCGGACCGCCGGTGACATTGCGGTAGTAGGTCCGCGCCCAGGTCTCCGCACCCCTGGCCAGGACGCAGGTCTGCGCCTCGACGCCCGCGGGAGAGGTGAGTTCGGGACCGCAGCGCGCGGCCAGCGCAGGGCCGGGCGGCAGCGGCGAACGGTCGGGCTCGGTCTCCGGCGCGACACGGTCGTCTCCCCCGGACCCGGACCCGGACTCGGACTCGGAGCCGTAGCCGACAACCCCGGAGTCCGATGCGGTTCCGGCCCCGGCCCATGCCTCGGCCCCGGGCCAGGCGCCCGGCTCCGCCCCGGACGCGGGCGCCTTTCCGTCACCGCCCCGCGCGAGGAGCGGCACGGTCACGGGCGCCCCCTCGCTCCCGTCGCCAGAAGGCCCCGCGGACGCCACGGCGAACGGCAGTACGACCGCGCACACCACGACACCCACCAGGCCGTAGAGACGGAGCCGCCGGCGGTCCGGCCCGCAACGGCGTGGCCCGGCGCGGCGCGGGCCGACGGCGCGGTGCTCCCCAGCATGAAGCGGCATGGGGCGGACGATAACGACCGGGAGCGGGCGCGGACCCGGCGCGCGCCGGACACCCCTACAACTCGGGCGCGCTCACACCCGTACGAGTGAGGGCGTCGACCACCGCGTCCACCACGGCCTCCACGTCCGGCACCCAGGGCGCGGCGGAGCCGGGCAGCGGCGCCCGCTCCCAGCGGACGGTGCCGGCGCCGGTCTCGGACGGGGGCAGCGCGAGATAGCCGCCCTCGCCGTGGAAACGCAGGGAGCCGGGGACGAAGTCCTTGGCGTAGAGCAGCTCGCCCAACTGCTCCATGGAGTACGGCCTGACCAGCAGTGACCAGCGGGTCGGCGACGCGACGACCGGGCCGATCCGCAGCCCGGCGCGGTCGAGCGCGGCGAGGGCGTGGGCGGCCGGCAGGGCGGGCAGGGAGACGGCGCACGGCGCGCCGCCCCCGGTGGCCAGGACGATCGGGGCGGTCGGCCGGTTGGTCCACCACCAGCGCACCATGCGGGCGTCGGTGGTCGCGGCGAGGAGGCCGGGGTCGAAGGGGTGCGCGCCCGGCACCGTGCACTCGGGGTCGGGGCAGGAGCAGCGAGAGCGCGCCCGCGGGTCCGCCGCCGCGCCCGGGAGCACGGGCCACCGCCATTGCGCCGCGTAGGTCAGGGCCGCGCCGATCAGCTCAGGCCGCCCGTCGTCGTGCTGGGACAGGAGCCTGCGTCGCCTTCCGAGGATCTCGCGCATGAGCGCTCGTTCCTTTCCGTTGCACGCCTGGCAACACCGTGGTCTCTTCACACCATGTGTCGATCACTTCGCTGTGCGTTGCTGGTGGCGCATCACACCCCTGCCGGGGGACGCCCCCACGGGGATTCCCCGGGGAACACCTCCGCCAAGGGCAAGGGAAACCCCTGTGGGTCGAGCACTGACTGCGTCCGTGACGGTCCGGCCACTGCGTCTGTCAAAAGCATGGGCGTGGCGCGGGGGTGGCGAAGTCTGGCGTTTTGCCGTCGCGCGTATTTCTCTCCGCCTCCGCCACGGGAGGATGGGGCACGGTCGTCGGTGGATAGGACGCCCGGGTCCGTCACCAGGTTCCAGGTGGCCCCCAACCACCCCTGGTCTTCTCCGAGTACGTACCCATCACGACCGTTGTGACGCTCCGTGAAGCACCCCCAGTCGACCGCAACAAGGCGTCCTCTGGGGCAGTTTCAAGCCAATCTCGCTTTTCCGCAAGGGGTCGGGAAGGAGGCCGCTCGCACCCCATGGACACCACGAATCCCGGCAGGACAATGCTGGACATCCCCTTACGAGTGCGTGTACATGTGGAGACACTGCTAGCGGCGCAGAATGACATGGGGGTTTGCGATGCTTTTGAGCAGTAAGCGCCGGTCGAAAGGCCGGACGCCATGAACGCCCCGCACCCAGCGAAAGTGGCCGGAATCGATTCAACGGTTCCGTCCCCCGCACACACTGTCGCGTCCGCCGCCGCGGGCACCTCCCCGGCGACCGAAGCCCCCACGACGGACACCGCGGCCGTCACGGACGCCTCAGGCACCCCGTGCGCCCCCGGCGCCCTGCTCCAGGACCGGCTCGCCGGCTGGGTCTCGGACCTCACGACCCTGCACGAACTGACCGAACGCCTCGTCCGCACGGGCACCCTCGCCGACGGCCTCCAGGAACTGCTGCGCGCCGGCGCCGCCCTGGTCGGCGCCCGGCGCGGCCTCGTCGTACTGGAACCGGCCGACGGACTCGGCCCCGACACCACCGTCGGCCTCGGCCTCGCCCGCGCCGACCTCGGCCACCTCGAGACCGTGCCCCGCAGCGCCCTGTCCTACGGACGGATCCTGGACGGACTGCCGGTCGACGAGGGCGGCGTCGCCGAACCCGACCTGCTCGCCGAGAAGACCCTCGACCCCCGCCACCGCGAGGTCGCCGCCCGCCTCGGCTACGCCGCCAGCTACGCGCTGCCCCTGTCCGCCGAGGGCACCGCGCGCCTCGGCGCCGCCGTCTGGCTCTACGACGAGCCCGCCGAACCGGCAAAACGGCAGCGCCACCTCGCCGGCCTGTACGTCCGGTACGCCGCGCAGCACCTGACCCGCCTCCTGGAGGTCGAGCGCACCCGCTCCGCCATGGCGACGATGGCCGAGGAACTGCTGCCCTCCCGCCTGCCCCGGGTGCCCGGCGTCCAGCTCGCCGTCCGGCACCGCACCGGCCCGCGCGGCGGCGGCGACTGGTACGACGCGCTGCCGCTGCCGGACGCCGCCCTCGGCCTCGCCGTCGGCTCCGTCACCGGGTCGGGGCCCAGCGCCGTCGCCGCGATGGGACGGCTGCGCGCCTCGCTGCGGGCGTACGCCGTGATGGAGGGCGAGGACCCGGTCGCCGTCCTGTCCGATCTGGAGCTGCTGCTGCGGCTCACCGAGCCGGCCCGCTCGGCCACCGCGCTCTTCGGCTACTGCGAGCCCGCCCTGCGCCGGATCACCCTCGCCGGCGCCGGGCACAGCCCGCCCCTGCTCATCGGGGAGCGGCGCACGGAGTTCGTCGAGACGTCCGTCTCCGCACCGCTCGGCATGCTCGCCTGCTGGGAGGCGCCCAGCGTGGAACTCCAGGCCGAACCCGGAGAGACGGTTCTGCTCTACTCCGACGGGCTCCTGCACCGCACCGGCGACCCGGCCGACCGGGCCTTCGCCCGGCTGCACGCGGCGGCGGCGGGCGTGCCCCGGGCCGCGCGCCACGACCCGGACGCGGTCGTCGAACACGTCCTGCGCACGGTGCTGCCCGGCGGCAGGGCGGAGGCGGACTCCGAGGAGGACGTCGTCCTGCTGGCGGTCAGGTTCGAATAACGGGCACCCGAAACGCACTGACGCCCCGCACGTCACGCATAACGGACGGTTACGCCTCCCTGTAACAGGCCCTTCGGCCCTGGGCCCCCTTCCGTACGACCGTACGATGGGGGTGGTCCAGTGCCGTATCGAGGAGGATGACCGTGGCGGAGGAGCTCACCCCGGAGAACCCGGAGACCCCGGACGAGACCGAGGAGCCGATCAAGCAGCGCAAGAACGGCCTGTACCCGGGCGTGTCCGACGAGCTGGCCGAGAACATGAAGTCCGGCTGGGCCGACACGGAACTGCACGACCTGGAGCCGATCTCCCAGGCCGCCGAGACCGCCGCCCGCCGTGCCGCACTGTCCGCCCGCTTCCCCGGCGAGCGCCTGGTGATCCCCGCGGGCAACCTGAAGACCCGCTCCAACGACACGGAGTACGCGTTCCGCGCCTCGGTCGAGTACGCGTACCTGACCGGCAACCAGACCGACGACGGCGTCCTGGTCCTGGAGCCCGAGGGCGACGGCCACACCGCGACGCTCTACCTCCTGCCGCGCTCGGACCGGGAGAACGGCGAGTTCTGGCTGAACGGCATGGGCGAGCTGTGGGTCGGCCGCCGCCACTCCCTCACCGAGGCCGGGAAGCTGTACGGCATCCCCGCCTCCGACGTCCGCGAGCTGGCCGACAGCCTGCGCGAGGCCACCGGACCGGTGCGCGTCGTACGCGGCTACGACGCCGGCATCGAGGCCGCCCTGACCGACAAGGTCACCGCCGAGCGCGACGAGGAACTGCGCGTCTTCCTCTCCGAGGCCCGCCTGGTCAAGGACGAGTTCGAGATCGGCGAGCTGCAGAAGGCCGTCGACTCCACCGTGCGCGGTTTCGAGGACGTCGTGAAGGTCCTCGACAAGGCGGAGGCGACCAGCGAGCGCTACATCGAGGGCACCTTCTTCCTCCGCGCGCGCGTCGAGGGCAACGACGTCGGCTACGGCTCCATCTGCGCCGCCGGCCCGCACGCCTGCACCCTGCACTGGGTCCGCAACGACGGCCCGGTCCGCTCCGGCGACCTGCTGCTGCTCGACGCCGGCGTGGAGACGCACACGTACTACACCGCCGACGTGACGCGCACCCTGCCGATCAACGGCCGCTACAGCGAGCTCCAGAAGAAGATCTACGACGCCGTGTACGACTCCCAGGAGGCCGGCATCGCGGCGGTGCAGCCGGGGGCCAAGTTCCGGGACTTCCACGACGCCTCCCAGCGGGTGCTGGCCGAGCGGCTCGTCGAGTGGGGTCTGGTCGAGGGTCCCGTCGCGCGGGTCCTCGAGCTGGGCCTGCAGCGCCGCTGGACGCTGCACGGCACCGGTCACATGCTCGGCATGGACGTCCACGACTGCGCCGCGGCGCGCGTCGACGCCTACGTCGACGGCACGCTGGAGCCCGGCATGGTGCTCACCGTCGAGCCGGGCCTGTACTTCCAGGCCGACGACCTGACCGTGCCCGAGGAGTACCGGGGCATCGGCGTCCGCATCGAGGACGACATCCTCGTCACCGCCGACGGCAACCGGAACCTGTCCGCCGGTCTGCCGCGCCGGTCGGACGAGGTCGAGGAGTGGATGGCCGCGCTCAAGGGCTGACACACCGTCCGACGGCCGGGCACCCCGCGCGGGGTGCCCGGCCGTCGCCGTTCTTCGGGGCGTTCCCTCAGACCGCCACCAGCGGGGCGTTCTCGCGCCACTTGAGGATCTTGTCGAAGCTCACCACGGCACCGGCGCACCCCGGCGTACCGCCGATGTGGACGTGGTCGGCGAGCTCCCTGATGAGACACAGGCCGCGGCCGCTCTCGGCCTCCGGGTGCGCCGGACGGGCCACGCCCTGCGGTCCGCCCGCGGCGGCGGCGGGGAAACCGGGGCCGGTGTCGGCGACCTCGATACGGCACCGCTCGCCGTCCAGGTAGGCCGTGACCCGATACGCCTCACCGGGGCCGCCGGGCCCGTCGTCCCCACCGTGCTCGACGGCGTTGGCGCAGGCCTCGCTCAGCGCGACGGAGAGGTCGAAGGAGATGTCGGGGTCGACGCCCGCGGTCTCCATGGTGCCGATCAGCAGCCGGCGGGCCAGGGGCACGCTCGCAGCCTCGCGCCGCAAATGGAGTGACCACCAGATGCTCATGCTCCAGCCTCCCGGCCGCGGCTCGACATACCGATACGTATTGCCCCTCATGCCCGGGCGTAAGCACGCTGTGCCCGTGACACCGCTCGTCTGGCGGATGCGTCACCGCCGCCGATCGGTGTATGCCGGGCGACTCGTGGACAGAAGGTGACCTTCGGTACCGTTCCCCGCCTTCCGGCCGTACGGCATCTTGTGGACCTGCCGTACGGAGTGTGGGCCGTGAGTGCGATGATGAGCCCGCCATGACTGCCCCCCACCCGCCAACGGCGCGCTCCGGGAACGACCTCCGGATCCTGCGGGCCGCGGTGTTCGCCGCGGTCTGCGTCGTGCTGGCCGCGGCGGGACACACCCTCGCCTCCTGCGCCACCGTTCCGCTGTGGTCGCTGGGCGCGGGATTCCTCGGGGCGGTCCTGGTCGCCGTGCCGCTCGCCGGGCGCCTGCGCTCGCTGGCCGGCATCGTGACGCTGCTCACCCTCGGACAGACCGCCCTGCACGCCCTGTTCGGTCTCGGCCAGCACGGCACCACCGTCGCCGCCCCGGCCACGGCCTCCGGCGGCGGGGCGGGCGCGCTGTCCGACGCCTCACTGGTCCAGCAGGCCGCACGGCTGGTCTGCGGGACCACCGCGGCGGCGATCAGCCCCACCCAGGCCCAGCGCATCCTCACCGACGCGCGCGTCGCCCCCGACGTCACCACCGGCGCGGCGCACCACCCGGCCGACGCCCTGTCCACCGCCGGTACCTCCGCCCCGCTGCTGCCATCCCTGCCGATGCTGCTCGGTCACGTCCTCGCGGCCCTGGCCACCGGCTGGCTGCTGCGGCGCGGGGACCTGGCACTGGCCCGGCTCGTCGAACTGTCGGCGCACTCGGCCCACTCCGTGGCCGAAGCGGCGTTCGTCCGCGCCCTGCGTGCCGCGCTCTCCCTGGTGCGCACCCTGCACGCAGGGCTCGCCGGTGCCCCCGGTACGGGCCCCCGGCTGCCGCGTCCCGCCCTGTGGGTGCCGCCCGGGCCCCGTACCACCGCGCTCCAGCACACGGTCGTCAGGCGCGGTCCGCCGAGTGGCGCGTTCGCCCTCGCCGCCTGACACGACGCGACCGCCGTCCCGCTTCCCCCGGGAGGGGCCGCCGTCGTGCGGCTCGCGCGCGTGCGCGCATTCCTCCCGTCACCCGGCACCGGCTCACCACCGGTGCCCCCACGAAGCGGAGTACTCCGTCCATGAAGGCTTCCCGTATCGCCGCCGCCGGCGCCGTGTCCGGCATCGCCGTCCTCGCCCTGTCCGCTCCCGCCTTCGCGCACGTCAGCGTGCAGCCGGAGGGCGCCGCCGCCAAGGGCGGCTACGCGGTCGTCGACTTCAAGGTCCCCAACGAGCGCGACAACGCCTCCACCACCAAGCTGGAGGTCAACTTCCCGACCGACCACCCGCTGGCGTCCGTGATGCCGCAGCCGGTCCCGGGCTGGAAGGCCGAGGTCACCAAGGCCAAGCCGGCCAAGCCGCTGGAGTCGCACGGCAAGCAGATCACCGAGGTCGTCACCAAGGTGACCTGGACCGCCGACGGCAAGGGCGTCGAGCCCGGCTACTTCCAGAAGTTCCCGGTGTCCATCGGCGCGCTGCCCGAGGACGCCGACCAGCTGGTGTTCAAGGCGATCCAGACGTACTCCAACAAGGAGGTCGTGCGCTGGATCGAGGTGCCGCAGGAGGGCCAGGAAGAGCCCGACACCCCGGCGCCCGTGCTCAAGCTGTCCGCGGCCGAGGACGACGCCCACGGCGCCTCGGGCTCGGACGCGAAGGCCGACGACACCGAGGCGGCCGCTCAGAACACCGCCGCCGACACCTCCGCGTCGGACTCCGGCTCCGGAGACGGCAGTGACACCACCGCCCGCGTCCTCGGCATTGCCGGCATCGTCGTCGGTGCGGCGGGCGTCGCGTACGGCGTGCTGGCCGGCCGTCGGCGCAACTCCGGCACGGCGGCGTAACAGCTCCCGTGCCGGTGCGTCGGCGTCCCTCGCCGGCGCATCCTCTCGTCCGGTGCGCGCCGGACACCGTCCGTCGGTCCGTCCGACGGACCCCGGCGCGCACCGGAGCACTTCACATCTGGGACATTTTTCTATGCGCAAGAAGACGTTCGCCATGGCCGCCCTGCTCGCCGCCGCCACTCTGACGCTGTCCGCCTGCGGCAGCGGCGCCGACAGCGACAAGCCCGTGACCGTGGTCTCCGAGGACAACAGCCAGCAGGCCGCCACCGTCCTCGACAAGCCCTTCGAGAAGCCCGACCTGGTCCTCACCGACACCCAGGGCAAGAAGTACGACCTGCGCGAGCAGACCGCCGGCAAGCCCACCCTCATCTACTTCGGCTACACCCACTGCCCCGACGTCTGCCCGCTGACCATGAACAACATCGCCGTGGCCAAGAAGCAGCTCTCCCAGGCGGAGCAGGACAAGCTCCGCGTCGTGTTCGTCAGCACCGACCCGGAGCGCGACACCCCGGCCGCGCTCGGCAAGTGGCTCAAGGGCATCGACCCGCAGATCGTCGGCCTCACCGGCGAGTTCGACACCATCCAGGCGGGCGCCCGCACCCTCGGCATCTCGATCGACCCGCCGACCAAGGACAAGGACGGCGAGATCGTCTCGACCCACGGCACCCAGGTCGTCGCCTTCTCCCCGAAGTCCGACGCGGGCTACGTCCTCTACGGCGAGGACGCCACGGTCGACGACTACACCAAGGACCTCCCCAAGCTCATCAAGGGGGAGAACCCGTGAGGCGGCCCGCGGGAGGGCCCCCGAAGCGCCGCCCCGCCCTCGCCGCCGTCGCGGTGATCGGCGCCCTGGCCCTCGCGGGCTGCGGCGGCTCGGACTCCGACTCCGCGGCCTCCGGCGCCGAACTCTCCGTCGACGCCGCCTACATACCGCAGCCCGTCTCCGACTCGATGGCGGCCGGATTCCTCACGATCACCAACGAGGGCGGCACCGCGGACGAACTGACCTCCGTCACCAGCGAGGCCGGCGAGGTCACCGTGCACGAGACCGTCGGCGGGACCATGAAGCAGGCCGACCGCCTCGAGGTCCCCGCCCACGGTCAACTCGTGTTCAAGAGCGGCGGGAACCACCTGATGTTCGAGAAGCTGAAGCAACAGCCGAAGCAGGGCCAGTCGGTCGCCGTCGAACTGCACTTCGCCCACTCCGGCCCCGTCACGGTCGAGCTGCCCGTGAAGGCGGCCACCTACCAGCCCACCACCGGACACTCCGGGCACACCGAAGACTCCGGACACTGAGGGAGGGACCACCTTGACGCAGACCATCGCCCCGCGCGTCCGGACCCTGGTGCTGCTGCTCCTGGCCGCGGCCTGCGCGCTGCTGGCCGGCGCCGCACCGGCCTCCGCGCACGCCGCGCTGACCGGCAGCGACCCCCGGCAGGGGGCGGTGGTCGACAAGGCCCCGGCCCAGGTGTCGCTCACCTTCTCCGAGTCGGTCTCCATGGACGACGACTCACTGCGCGTCCTGGACCCCAAGGGCAAACGCGTCGACGACGGCAGACCGTCCGGCACCGGCGGCACGACGTACTCCGTGAAACTGCACGCCGGGCTGCCCGACGGCACCTACACCGTGGCCTACCAGGTCGTCTCCGCCGACAGCCACCCGGTGGCCGGCGCCTACACCTTCTCCGTCGGCGCCCCCTCCGAGACCTCGGTCTCCGTCTCCGGGCAGGCGGCGGGCGGCGGGTTCGTCGGCGGGCTGTACGGCGTCGGGCGGTACGTGTCCTACGCGGCCTTCGCCGTCCTGGTGGGCGGTGCCGCCTTCGTGCTCGCCTGCTGGCCGCGCGGCTCGGGAGTGCGCGTCGTGCAGCGGTTCGTCGTCTCCGGCTGGCTCGCGCTGACCGCCGCCACCCTCCTGCTCCTCCTGCTGCGCGGCTCCTACACCGGCTCCGGGAAGGCCGCCGACATCTTCGACCTGAGCCTGCTCGGAGAGGTGCTGCAGACCAAGGCCGGCGCCGCGCTGGTCTCCCGGCTGCTGCTGCTCGCGGCGGCCGCGCTGTTCATCGCCGTGCTCTTCGGCGCGTACGACAAGAGGGAGGACGAGGAGAAGCGGGACCTCACCTTCGGGCTCGCGGTCGGCGGCAGCGTCGTGGCGGCCGGTCTCGCGGCGACCTGGGCCATGTCCGAGCACGCCTCCGTCGGCCTCCAGGCCGGTCTCGCCATGCCGGTCGACGTCGTCCACCTGATCGCCGTCGCCACCTGGCTCGGCGGGCTCACCGCACTGCTCGTCGCCCTGTACCGCGGCCCGGCGGACACACCGGTGCCCGCCCTCGCCGTACGCCGGTTCTCGCGCGTCGCCTTCGGCAGCGTGGTCGCGCTGGTGGCGACCGGCACCTACCAGTCCTGGCGCCAGCTCGGCTCCTGGACGGCCTTCACCGACACCCGGTACGGGCAGCTGCTCCTCGTCAAGATCGGGCTCGTGGCGGTGCTCGTCGGCGTCGCGTACTTCTCCCGGCGCTGGACGGCACAGCTGGCGGAGGCGGTGCCCGCCGTCGCCGGGCAGCGGAAGAAGGAACGCGTGGCAGCGTCGGGCGGCCGTGGGAACGACGAGGCGAAAGCCTCGGAGAAGACCCGAACGTCAGGAAAGACCGGAACCTCGGAGAAGACCGCGGCGGCGGCCAAGACCGCAACCGCGGAGAAATCCGGAACGGCGGCCAAGACCGACAGCGTGGAGAGGACCGCGGCGGCGACCAAGACCGCTACCGCGGAGAAGGGCGAGGCTGCCGGGAAGACGTCCGGCGCGGGGAAGGCGTCCGGTGCCGGGAAGGGTTCCGGTGCCGGGAAGGGTTCCGGTGCCGGGAAGGGTTCCGGTGCCGGGAAGGGTTCCGGTGCCGGGAAGGGTTCCGGTGCCGGGAAGGGTTCCGGTGCCGGGAAGGGGTCCGGCGGCTCCAAGCGTGCCGCGCAGCTCGCCCGGCAGCGCGCGGCCGTGGACGCCGCCCGGCAGAAGCGGCAACGGGACTCCGACCCGCACCGCTTCGGACTGCGCCGCTCCGTGCTCGCCGAGGCGGGCGTCGCCGTCGTCCTGCTCGCCGTCACCACCCTCCTGACCCAGACCGAGCCGGGCCGCACCGAGGAGGAGGCCAAGGCCGCCGGGGCGGCCTCCGCCGCCACCGCCGCCCCCTCCACCGGCGCGGTGACACTGGACATGCCCTTCGACACCGGCGGCCAGAACGGCAAGGGCGTCGTACGAGTCGAACTCGACCCCGCACGGGTCGGCTCCAACGATCTGCACCTCTACGTCGAACGCCCGGACGGGACCGCCTTCGACATCCCCGAGGTGAAGGTGGCCCTCACCCAGAAGGCCAAGGACATCGGGCCCCTGCCCGTCGCGCCCGACCACATCACCACCGGCCACTGGTCGGCGAGCCAAGTACAGATCCCGATGGCCGGAGACTGGGAAGTCGCCGTCACCGTACGGACCTCCGACATCGACCAGGTCACTCTCTCCAAGAACGCGCAGATCGGCTGAACCGCACCATGGCTGACCAGTCCGTCCCCCAGGCCCGCAGCGCCGAGGACACCACCACCCCGGAGGGCATCTCGCGACGGCGGCTGCTCGGCACCGCCGGCGCCACCGGGCTCGTCCTCGGCGCGGCGGGCGCCGCCGCGGGTTACGCCGCCGCGCCCTCCTCCGCCGCCACACCCCTTGCCTCGCTCGGCAGCGGGCGGGCGATGTTTCACGGGAAACATCAGCCCGGCATCACCACCGCCATGCAGGCCCGCGGCCACCTCGTCGCCTTCGACCTCGCGCCCGGCGCCGGCCGCAAGGAGGCCGCCGCACTCCTGCGCCGCTGGTCCGACACGGCCCGGCGGCTGATGGCGGGCGAACCGGCCGCGACCCGTGACACGGACGTGGCCCGGGACGCCGGGCCGTCCTCGCTGACCGTCACCTTCGGCTTCGGACACAGCTTCTTCGGCCGGACCGGACTGGAGCAGCAGCGCCCGGTCGCGCTCGACCCGCTCCCCGACTTCTCCTCCGACCACCTCGACAAGAAGCGCAGCAACGGCGACCTGTGGGTGCAGATCGGCGCCGACGACGCCCTGGTGGCCTTCCACGCCCTGCGCGCGATCCAGCAGGACGCCGGGACGGCCGCCCGCATCCGCTGGCAGATGAACGGCTTCAACCGTTCTCCGGGTGCCACCGCCCACCCCATGACGGCCCGCAATCTCATGGGCCAGGTCGACGGCACCCGCAACCCCAAGCCCGCCGACGCCGACTTCGACGAGCGGATCTTCGTTCCGGAGGGGGCCGGAACCGGCAAGAGCGGCCCGGCCTGGATGGCGAACGGCTCCTACGTCGTCGTACGCCGTATCCGCATGCTCCTCGACGACTGGGAGAAGCTGTCGCTCAAGGCGCAGGAGGGCGTCATCGGGCGTCGCAAGTCCGACGGGTCGCCGCTGTCCGCAGGCGGCGACGCCACCGAGACGACGGAGATGGACCTGGAGAAGACGGACGCGTCCGGAGAACTGGCCGTTCCGATCGACGCCCACGCCCGGATCACGCGCCCGGACCAGAACGGCGGCGCGGCCATGGTCCGCCGCCCCTTCTCGTACCACGACGGCTTCGACGCCGACGGCGTCCCGGACGCCGGCCTGCTCTTCATCTGCTGGCAGGCCGATCCGCTGCGGGGCTTCGTGCCCGTGCAGCGCAAGCTGGACCGGGGCGACGCGCTGTCGCGGTTCATCCGGCACGAGGCGAGCGGCCTGTTCGCGGTGCCGGGCGGGGCGCCGGAGGGAGAGTACGTGGGGCAGCGGCTGCTGGAAGGGTGAATCCGGAGCGCGTCACCCCGCGGAGGGGCTTGTACGAGACGCGTGAGCCGGGCGCTCCCGGGCCCATTAGGGTGAGGACATGCCAGCCAGTTACGCGTATCTCGGCCCTGAAGGCACCTTCACCGAAGTCGCCCTGCGCACCCTCCCGGAGACGGCGACCCGGGAACTGGTCCCGTACGTCTCCGTCCAGTCCGCGCTCGACGCGGTGCGCACCGGCGAGGCCGAGGCCGCGTTCGTGCCGATCGAGAACTCCGTCGAGGGCGGCATCACCACCACCCTCGACGAGCTGGTCGCCGGCCAGCCGCTGATGATCTACCGCGAGGTGCTGCTCTCCATCACCTTCGCCCTGCTGGTCCGCCCCGGCACCAAGCTGTCGGACATCAAGACGGTCACCGCGCACCCGGCCGCCCAGCCCCAGGTCCGCAACTGGCTCAAGGCACACCTCCCGGACGCCGCCTGGGAATCGGCCGCCTCCAACGCGGACGGCGCCCGCCTGGTGCAGGAGGGGCGGTACGACGCGGCCTTCGCCGGAGAGTTCGCCGCCGAACGCTACGGCCTCGAGGTGCTGGAGGCCGACATCCACGACGCAGAGAACGCCCAGACCCGCTTCGTACTGGTCGGCCGCCCGGCCCGGCCCGCCGCTCCGACCGGCGCGGACAAGACCTCCGTCGTGCTCTGGCAGCGTGACGACCACCCCGGCGGCCTGCGCGATCTGCTGGGCGAGTTCGCCACCCGGGGCGTCAACCTGATGCTGCTGCAGTCCCGGCCCACCGGTGCGGGCATCGGCAACTACTGCTTCTGCATCGACGCCGAGGGGCACATCTCCGACCGGCGGGTGGCCGACGCGTTGATGGGCCTGAAGCGGTCCTGCCTCCAGGTGCGCTACCTCGGGTCGTATCCGCGTGCGGAGGTCGCGCCGGCGGACGTGGCCGCGCTGCGGCCGGGGACCTCGGACGAGGCCTTCGTGGCGGCGGCGGACTGGGTGGCACGCTGCCAGGACGGCCGGTTCTGATCGCCGGGCCTATCTGCTGATTTTCGTTGTCCACAGAAGTTATCCACAGGTCCTCATCTCGACCTGGGGACAAGTCGACAACGAAGTGGCATTCAGTCGACATATCCCCCTACGGCCCACCCATTCACCCACAGGGGGCCAGGTCACCCTTCGTCCACCTGTTTCTTGCACCCCATTCTCCGGAGTGACGCCGAGCGTCCCGTTTTCACTCGAAAGAGGGGGCTCGGAGGGTTTGGTCAGCCCACCTTCCGGATTTTGGAAGGATCAGTTCCGTGAATCCACAGATCTTTCGCACACCCTGTGGATAACTTTTCCCGACTGTGGACCCCTGTGGACAGTGCCGGCCCAAGTCCCGTTCTCCACAAGGGATTCCGGTCAACCTCCCGCCCGTACGGCGCCTCGTTCCGGGGACACCACCTCGCTTCGTTGACCGGTCGAACGGGGCCCGTGTCCCGCGCCCGGCAATAGTGGGTCGAGACCCGACACCGCGCACCGGTAGCCTTGACCACGTGATTGACCTTCGCCTGCTCCGTGAGGACCCCGACCGTGTGCGCGCGTCGCAGCGCGCCCGTGGAGAGGACGTCGCGCTCGTCGACTCCCTCCTGTCCGCCGACGAACGGCGCAGGTCGTCCGGCGTCCGCTTCGACGAGCTGCGCGCCGAGCAGAAGGGCCTCGGCAAGCTGATCGGCAAGGCCGCCGGAGACGAGAAGGCCGAGCTGCTCAAGCGGGCCGAGCAGCTCAAGACGGACGTCAAGGCCGCCGACGCCGAACGCGACGCGGCCGACGCCGAGACCCAGGAGCTGCTCCAGCGGCTCGGCAACCTCGTCCACCCCGACGTGCCCGTCGGCGGCGAGGAGGACTTCGTCACGCTCGAGACGCACGGCACGCACCGCGACTTCGCCGCCGAGGGCTTCGAGCCCAAGGACCACCTGGAGCTGGGCCAGCTGCTCGGCGCCATCGACGTGGAGCGCGGCGCCAAGGTCTCCGGTTCGCGCTTCTACTTCCTGACCGGCGTGGGCGCTCTCCTCGAGCTCGCCCTGGTCAACGCGGCGATCGCGCAGGCCACGGCGGCCGGGTTCACGCCGATGCTGACCCCGGCGCTGGTGCGTCCGCAGTCGATGGCCGGCACCGGCTTCCTGGGCCAGGCCGCGCAGGACGTCTACCACCTCGACAAGGACGACCTGTACCTGGTCGGCACGTCCGAGGTGCCGCTCGCCGCGTACCACATGGACGAGATCCTGGACGCCGAGCGCCTGCCGCTGCGCTACGCCGGCTTCTCGCCCTGCTTCCGCCGGGAGGCGGGTTCGCACGGCAAGGACACCCGGGGCATCTTCCGCGTGCACCAGTTCGACAAGGTCGAGATGTTCTCCTACGTCCTCCCCGAGGACACGCAGGCCGAGCACCAGCGCCTGCTGGAGTGGGAGAAGCAGTGGCTGACGTCGCTGGAACTGCCGTTCCGGGTGATCGACGTGGCCTCGGCCGACCTGGGCTCCTCGGCCGCCCGCAAGTACGACTGCGAGGCGTGGATCCCGACCCAGGGCAAGTACCGCGAGCTGACCTCGACCTCGGACTGCACCGAGTTCCAGTCCCGCCGGCTGTCGATCCGCGTCCGGGAGGGCAAGAAGGTGCGCCCGCTGGCCACGCTCAACGGCACGCTGTGCGCCGTTCCGCGCACGATCGTGGCGATCCTGGAGAACCACCAGCAGGCCGACGGCTCGGTCCGCGTGCCCGAGGTGCTCCGCCCGTACCTGGGCGGCCGGGAGGTCCTGGAGCCGGTGGCCAAGTGACTGACACCGGCACCGCCACGGTCCCCGGCACCGGACCCGCCGGAGGTTTCCCGTACCGGCTGATCGCGACCGACCTCGACGGCACGCTGCTGCGCGGCGACGACACGATCTCGCAGCGCACCCGTGACGCGCTCGCCGCGGCCACCGCGGCGGGCGCGGCCCACATCGTGGTCACCGGGCGGGCGGTGCCGTGGACCCGGCACATCCTGGACGACCTCGGCTACGACGGGCTGGCCGTCTGCGGTCAGGGCGCGCAGGTCTACCACGCCGGCGAGCACCGGCTGCTGACCTCCGTGACCCTGGACCGGCAGCTGGCCGGGGTGGCACTGGCCAAGATCGAGGCGGAGACCGGCCCGCTGTACCTGGCGGCGAGCCGGGACGGCCTGGACGGCGACGTACTGGTCGGCCCGGGGTACGAGGTCGGGGGCGACCTTCCCGCACTGCCGTTCACCGACGCCTCGGACCTGTGGTCGGCGCCGCTGAACAAGATCTACATCCAGCATCCGACCCTGTCGGACGACGAGCTGGCCGAGGTGGCCCGGAACGCGGCCGGTGGCTTCGTCACGGTGACCATGGCCGGCGCGGGCGTCGTCGAACTGCTCCCCCTCGGTCTGTCCAAGGCGACCGGCCTCTCGCTCGCGGCACGCCGGCTCGGCCTGAAGGCCGCGGACACCATCGCGTTCGGCGACATGCCCAACGACGTCCCGATGTTCGGCTGGGCGGCCCGGGGCGTGGCGATGGCCAACGCCCACGAGGAGCTGAAGGCGGTGGCCGACGAGGTGACCTCCTCCAACGACGAGGACGGCATCGCGGTGGTACTGGAGCGTCTGTCGGTCTGACTCCGGGGCCGGGGGCCGTGCCAGGAGGGCCGCCGGGTCCTCGGCGCAGCTCGTAGCCCTGACCCACGGTGCCCCGCCACACGGTCCGGACAGTGTCGGCGTCCCCGTCGGGTCGGCCCACGCGGGACGTTCCGCGTGCTCGAAGCGGCCTCCCGATGCGCCGACACCGTCCGGCCTCGTGCATCCCCCACAGTGCCGCCGCGGAAAGCCGGGCGCCACCGATTAAATGCGGACGTACGTCGCGTTACCGACGGCCGGCGGGCCACGGCGCCCGTCGCCGAGGCCCGTACCGACTCCTCACCAGGTGCTGAGAGACCCGGTCACTCCTCCCCGGCGAGGGTCAGCGACCGCAGCTTCTGGCCGGCGTACCAGGTGGCGAGCACGGTCACCGCGGCGAGCAGCACCGTCGCGGTGGGCAGGCCGACGTCGGACGTCACCAGGTTCCCGTCGGCGACCTTCTGGGCCACCGCCAGCGACCACTGCTGGACGCTCAGCGTGCGGGCCCCGGGCACCAGGGAGCCGAACAGGGCCTCCCAGACCAGGGCGTAGACGAGCCCGAAGACCACCGCGTGCCGGGAGACGGTGCCCAGCAGCAGGAACAGGGCGGCGTAGGCGATGGATGCGACGAGCGCGGCGATCGTGTAGGCGACGGCGACCTGCTGACCGTTGCCGTTGAGGATCAGACCGGCGAGGAGGGTGGGCACGGCGGAGAAGACCATCGTCACGGCTATCGCGACGATCAGCTTGGTGAAGATGATCGTCGGCCGCTTGATGGGCTTGGACAGCAGGTACACCACCGAGCCGTCGTCGATCTCGGGGCCGATGGCGCCGGTGCCGGCGATGACGCCGATGATCGGCACCATGGTGGCGAGGGCGAAGCCGCCCAGCACGTCCGCCGCTGTCTGGTCGTCGGCTCCGGCGAGGGCGCGCACCGCGACGGCGATGACGAGCAGCAGCAGGGGGAGCGCGCCCAGGATGAGGGCCCGGCGGCGGCCGAGCAGAGCCCGGTAGGTGAGCCGGGCGACTGTGGGGTCGTACATTCTTCGGCCTCCTACGCCGCGACGAGATACGAGAAGACGGACTCGAG
Organism: Streptomyces coelicoflavus; assembly: GCF_003112555.1. Taxonomy (GTDB): domain Bacteria; phylum Actinomycetota; class Actinomycetes; order Streptomycetales; family Streptomycetaceae; genus Streptomyces; species Streptomyces coelicoflavus. Next base: position 176,440 of record NZ_BEWB01000003.1, read on the forward strand.
GGACTCGTCGGACGGCGAGACCGTGAGGAGCCGGATGCCGTGGTCGCGGGCGACCTTCGGCAGCAGGGCCGTGAACCGGCCGAAGTCGACGGCCTGGATGCGCAGGGCGCCCTCGGCGAGGTCGACCTCGATGCCGGACGTCGACGGGTCGGCGATCAGCGCTGCCGCGAGGGCCCGGTCGTCGCTGGAACGCACCAGGTAGCGGTGCGGCCGGTCGGTCATCAGGCGGCGGATCTTGCGGAAGTCGCCGCTGGCCGCGTGGCGTCCTGCGACGATGACCTCGATGTGCCAGGCGAGCTGTTCGACCTCTTCGAGGATGTGCGAGGAGAACAGCACGGTGCGGCCCTCGTCGCCCATGCGCCGCAGCAGGTCCATCAGCTGCATGCGCTGGCGCGGGTCCATGCCGTTGAACGGCTCGTCGAGCAGGAGCAGCGACGGCTGGTGGACCAGGGCGGAGGCCATCTTGACCCGCTGGCGCATGCCCTTGGAGTAGGTGGCGATCTTCCGGTCCTGGGCGTAGGCCATCTCCACGGTGGCCAGCGCCTCGTCGGCCGCCTTGGCGCCCAGGCCGTGCAGCTCGGCGTTGGCGAGGACGAACTCGCGGCCGGTGAGGAAGTCGTACATCGCCTCCCGCTCGGGGACGATGCCGATGTGCTTGTAGATGTCCTCGTTGCGCCAGACCGGCTGGCCGTCGAGGGTGACGCTGCCGGTGGAGGGGGCGAGGAAACCGCCCATCATGTTGATGAGGGTGGACTTTCCCGCGCCGTTGGGGCCGAGCAGTCCGGTGACGCCGGGGCCGATCGTCATGGTGACGTCGTTGACGGCGACCACGTTGCCGAACCAGCGGGAGACGTGGTCGATGTTCAGCGTGGTCACAGTCCCACCTTCTTGTAGCGGCGCATCAGCAGGCCGTAGGCGCCGGCGATCAGGCCGAGGGTGACGAGGGCGTAGACGGCGCCCTCACCGTTGCTCGGGCCGACCCCGCCGGGGAAGGCCGAGGTGGCGCCCAGGAAGGCGGACTGCACTCCGTCGATGAGGGTGATCGGCGAGAACAGGCCTATCCAGGCGACGGCTCCGGAGCTGCCCTGGACGTCCGCGATGGCCTGGAGCGTGGAGACCGCGCCGTAGGTGATGGTCAGGACGGCGATGACGGCCGCGATGCCGAAGCCGCGGCGCGGGGTGACCGATGCCACGACCAGGCCGAGACCGGCGAAGAGCAGGGAGAGCAGTGCCACGGAGACCAGTCCCTGGGCGAACCCCTTGGTCTGGTCCGCGAAGTCGAGTTTGGCGAGCAGCGCACCCACGTAGAGCACCAGCAGGGGTGCGGCGGTGAGGATGAACAGGGCGGAGGCCAGCGAGGCGTACTTGGCGCGCACGTAGTCGGAGGTCTCGATCGGCCGGGAGAAGTACAGCGGGACGGTCCTGAAGCGCAGGTCGCGCGAGACGGACTGCGGGGCCTGGGCCGCGACGTAGAGACTGATGACGGCCTGGAGGACGATCGCGTAGCGCGTGTAGTCCACGGGCAGGTCGTTGGCCTTGGTGGCGACGGCGACGGCGACCATGATGCCCGCCGGGAGGCACATCACCACGAAGAGCAGCATCGGCAGCACCTTGGACTTGGCCGAGCGGCCGAGGCCGTAGGCACCGCGCAGGGACTGCGAGTACAGCGACCGGCGGGCGTAGGCGCGGCCGAGGCGGGGGCCGTCGTAACTGCGGTAGCCGATGTTGTGGATGCGGGTCTGGTCACCCGGTGCCACCGTGGCTGTGGGCTGTTCAGCTGCCATGGCCGACCGCCTCCTTCCGTGCTGCGTCGCTGTCGGTGAAGACCTCCGAGATGTGGTGCCGGCGCTGCTCCATGCGGACCAGGCCGAGGCCGAGGTCGGCTATGACGTCCCGGACGAGGTCGTAGGTCTCCTCGCCCGCCGCGGTGAGCAGCAGGACGTGGCCGGCGCCGGGCAGGCCGCTGCCGTCCTGGACGGTCACCCCGCGCGCGTCGAGCGCGTCGCGCACCGCCCGGGTGCCGTCGGGGTGCTCGTCGGTGTCGGTGACCTCGATCGCGAGGGTCGTGGTGGTCTGGGTGAAGTCCGTGGTGGAGCTGGAGCGCAGCAGCTTGCCGCCGTCCACGACGACGACGTGGTCGCAGGTGCGTTCCAGCTCGCCCAGCAGGTGGGAGGTGACCAGGACGGAGATGCCGAAGTCCGTGTGGATGCGGCGGATGAGGCCGAGCATCTCGTCGCGGCCGACCGGGTCGAGGCCGTTGGTCGGCTCGTCGAGGAAGACCAGCTGGGGATCGTGGACGAGGGCCTGCGCGAGCTTCACGCGCTGCTTCATGCCCGTCGAGTAGCCGCCGATGGGGCGGTAGCGCTCCTCGTACAGGCCGACGTGGCGCAGGGTGTCGGCCGTGCGCTCGCGGGCGGCGGTGGGCGGCAGGCCGGACATGCGTGCCATGTGGACGACGAACTCGGTGGCCGAGACGTCGGGTGGCAGGCAGTCGTGTTCCGGCATGTAGCCGACCCGCTCGCGGATGTCGGCGCCCTTGGTGGCGACATCGAGTCCGAGCACTTCGGCCCGGCCCTCGCTGGCGGGAGACAGACCCAGCAGGATCTTGATCAGAGTGGACTTGCCGGCGCCGTTGGCACCGACGAGTCCGGTCACACCGGGTCCGACGTCCACGGAGAGCCGGTCGAGCGCGGTCACCCGGGGGAACCGCTTGCTCAGGCTTTCGGTCGCGATCACAGTCACATCCACGACAGTAGTGACGGGCGCCACCGCGGTCGTCAGACCGAAGAGCCGTCTTCGCGTCAGTCTCGAGTAGTACGGGCCCGTAGGGGATGCCGTACCTGAGAGCCACGGTGCGGCTCTCCGACTCGCCCACGCCGCCCTGCGCTCCCTATTGACGTTGGGTCTAACAACTGGGAGATTCGGCGGCGTCGTTACGGACGAGTAGCGGGGGAAGCGCCTTCAGGCCGGTGCACGGGCTGCCGCACGAGTGGCGCGGGGCGGAGGAGGAATGACGGTGCTGGACGGTGCGCGGGAGCGCTGGGTTCACACGGGCGGGATCGAGCTGTGCGTGGCGGAGCTGGGCGATCCGCGGCAGCCCACGGTCGTCCTGGTGCACGGCTACCCGGACAGCAAGGAGGTCTGGTCCGAGGTCGCCGCCCGCCTGGCCGGCCGCTTCCACGTGGTCCTGTACGACGTCCGCGGCCACGGCAGGTCCACCGCGCCGAGCCCGCTGCGGGGCGGGTTCACGCTGGAGAAGCTGACGGACGACTTCCTGGCCGTGGCCGACGCGGTCAGCCCGGACCGTCCGGTGCACCTGGTGGGCCACGACTGGGGCTCGGTGCAGTCCTGGGAGTTCGTCACGGTCAAGCGCACCGAGGGCCGCATCGCCTCCTTCACCTCGATGTCCGGCCCCTCCCTCGACCACTTCGGGCACTGGATCAACAAACGCCTCAGGCGGCCCACCCCGCGCCGGGTCGGACAGCTCCTCGGCCAGGGCGCCAAGTCCTGGTACGTCTACCTGCTGCACACCCCCGTCCTCCCGGAGCTGGCCTGGCGCGGCCCCCTCGGCAAGCGCTGGCCGGGCATCCTGGAGCGCGTCGAGAAGGTGCCCGGCGGCGACTACCCGACCGCCTCCCTGCCGTCGGACGCCGCACACGGGGCGTGGCTGTACCGGGACAACGTCCGGCCCCGGCTGCGCAGGCCGCGCGAGGACGCCTACGCGCACGCGCCCGTGCAGCTCATCACGCCCCTCGGCGACGCGTTCCTGTCGGAGCGTCTCTACGACGGGCTCGAGCTGTGGGCGCCGCGACTCACCCGGCGCACACTGCCCGCGAAGCACTGGGTGCCGCGCACCCGGCCGGACCGGCTGGCGGACTGGATCACGGACTTCGTCACCGCCACCGAGGACGGCCGCCCCGGGGCCGCGGCGAAGGGGAAGTACGCCGACCGCTTCGGCGGCCAGCTGGTCCTGGTCACCGGTGCGGGCAACGGCATCGGGCGGGCGACGGCGTTCGCGTTCGCCGAGGCCGGTGCGCGCGTGGTGGCCGTCGACCGGGACGCCGAGGCCGCCACCCGGACCGCGGAGCTGTCCCGGCTGATCGGCGCGCCGGCCGCCTGGGCGGAGACCGTGGACGTCTCCGACGCGCAGGCCATGGAGAAGCTGGCGGCCAGGGTCGCCGCCGAGTACGGCGTGGTGGACGTGCTCGTGAACAACGCCGGGATCGGCCTGTCGGGCTCCTTCTTCGACACCACGCCCCAGGACTGGCAGAAGGTCCTGGACGTCAACCTGTGGGGCGTCATCCACGGCTGCCGTCTGTTCGGCCGGCAGATGGCCGAGCGCGGGCAGGGCGGGCACATCGTCAACACCGCGTCGGCGGCGGCCTTCCAGCCCTCCAGGGCGCTGCCCGCCTACGCCACCTCCAAAGCGGCCGTGCTGATGCTGAGCGAGTGCCTGCGGGCCGAGCTGGCCGGCCGGGGGATCGGGGTCACGGCGATCTGCCCCGGCCTGGTCAACACCAACATCACGGCCACGGCGCACTTCGCGGGTGTCGACGCGACGGAGGAGAAGCGCCGGCAGCAGCGCACTTCCCGGCTGTACGAGATGCGCAACTACCCGCCGGAGAAGGTGGCTGACGCCGTGCTCGAGGCCGTCGTGCACAACAGGGCCGTGGTCCCGGTGACACCGGAGGCACGGGGTGCTCACCTCATGTCCCGCTTCGCCCCACGGGTGTTGCGGCGCCTCGCGCGGGTGAAGCCGCCCCTGTAGTTTCCACAGGAAGCCTCAACAGGCCTGTGGATAACTCGACTTGACTGTGGATCAAACCTCGGCGGCAAAAGCGATCGCGTGACGCGTGTCTCACCAGGCAGGCTGAAGCCATGCAAGAGGAACACAAGGACGACAGACACGAGGGCACATCCGACGACCGACGCACGGTGAAGGTGTCCAAGTACCTGTCGAAGCACCTGCGCCACCAGCCGGAGAAAATCGGGCTCACGCTCGACGAGGGCGGCTGGGTCGAGATCGACACGCTGATCGCCGCGGCGACCGCACACGGCTTCCGCTTCACCCACGCGGAGCTCGACCACGTGGTCGCCACCAACGACAAGCGGCGCTTCGCCGTCGAGGGCACCCGCATCCGCGCCAGCCAGGGCCACAGCATCCACGTGGATCTCGGCCTGCCGTCGGCGACCCCGCCGCCGTACCTCTACCACGGGACGGTGGCCCGGTCCCTGGAAGCCATCCGCGCCGAGGGGCTGCGGCCGATGAACCGGCACGACGTGCATCTCTCTCCCGATCGCGCGACCGCGACCCGGGTCGGAGCCCGCCGCGGCCGGCCCGTCGTGCTCGCGGTGGACTCGGCCGCCATGCACCGCGACGGACATGTCTTCCACGTCAGTGCCAACGGGGTCTGGCTGACGAAATCCGTCCCGTCCCGCTATCTGCGCTTTCCCGCCCCGCACTGACCCCGCATGATCGAAGGCATGGAGCACCTCCCCACCACCCAGTCCGCCGTCACCGCGCTGCGTGCCATCGCGGAGGAGTTCGCGCTGGAGATCGAAGTCGGCGACGACATCGGCGCCGACCAGACCTCCCGCCGCAGCGCCGCGGGCGTGGGGGTGACCACCGACGCCGACGGGTCCCTCCCGCACGAGGCGTTCGTCGAGTTCGGCGGGGTCCCCCGGGTGAGCGTCCGGCTCTTCCCCGAGGACGACGCCCTGATCACCGTCGAGAACGTGGAGTGCCCCGACATCCCGCGCGACGATGTGCCCGCGTTCCTGCGCTCGGTGTTCGGCGACCGTGCCTTCGTCAAGGGGCGCCGCTTCCCGCCCGGCTACCACCTGGTCGTCCCTCTGCCCGGCGACCGCACCCACCGGGAGTACGTGCCGATGATCTTCCTCAGTCCGTGGCTGAGCAGCCGCGTACGGTGACGCCGAAGGCTGTTTCACGTGAAACAGCGAGCGGCCGCATAGGCTCGGATGCATGAGCCTGCGCCTGAGCACCGTGATCCTTCCGTACCGCCGCTGGCACGAGGGCGGCCGTTCGACCTGGACGCGGGCCGAACAGCTCGGCTTCCACACCGCCTACACCTACGACCACCTCTCCTGGCGCAGCTTCCGGGACGGACCGTGGTTCGGCGCCGTCCCGACCCTCACCGCCGCCGCGGCCGTCACGGAGCGGATGCGTCTGGGCACCCTGGTAACCTCGCCGAACTTCCGGCACCCGGTGACGCTCGCCAAGGAACTGATCTCCCTCGACGACATCTCCGGCGGCCGGGTCACCCTCGGCATAGGAGCGGGCGGCACCGGCTTCGACGCCACGGCGCTGGGCCAGGAGCCGTGGACGCCGCGTGAGCGGGCCGACCGGTTCGGCGAGTTCCTGCCGTTGCTCGACCGGCTGCTGACCGAGGACGCCGTGTCGTACGAGGGCGACTTCTACTCGGCACACGAGGCGCGCAACATCCCGGGGTGCGTGCAGCGGCCCCGGCTGCCCTTCGCGGTGGCCGCGACCGGTCCCCGGGGGCTGGCGCTCGCCGCACGGCACGGGCAGGCGTGGGTGACCACCGGCGACCCGAAGCTGTTCGAGAACGGCACCCCCGAGCAGTCGGGACGGGCCCTGCGGCGGCAGGCCGACCGGCTCGCCGACGCCTGTGCCGCGATCGGCCGTGAGGTGGGAGAGCTGGACCGGGTCCTGCTCACCGGCTTCACGCCGGAACGCAACCGGCCGCTGGAGTCCGTGGACGCGTTCGTGGACTTCGCCGGACGGCACCGGGAATTGGGCTTCACCGAGCTCGTCGTGCACTGGCCGATCGCCGAATCGGACTTCGCCGCGGACGAGAAGGTCTTCGAGCGGATCGCGATGGAGGCACCGGCGCAGCTGAAGGGATGAAGGCGGGGAACGGACGGCCGCGCGCGAGAGCCGTAGCTCACATATGTGCGGACCCACGCACGGGCGTGCACGCATATGCGTGACAATGACCGGGTGACCTCAGCGACCCGAAAGCCCGAGCCCCCGGCCGCCGCCACTCGTCCGCGGCTCATCGCCACCGACCTCGACGGCACCCTGCTGCGGGACGACAAGTCGGTCTCCCCGCGCACGGTCGCCGCGCTGGCCGCCGCGGAGAAGGCGGGCATCGAGGTCTTCTTCGTCACCGGCCGCCCCGCCCGCTGGATGGACGTCGTGAGTGCCCACGTCCACGGGCACGGCCTCGCCATCTGCGGGAACGGGGCCGCCGTGGTCGACCTCCACGGCGGCCCCGGCAGGCACAGGTTCGTGAAGGTCCGCGAGCTGCCGCAGGAGAACGCGCTGGACGCCGTACGGCTGCTGCGGGAGGCGGCGCCCGGCACGGTGTACGCGGTCGAGCAGACGTACGGCTTCCACCAGGAGCCGGCCTATCCGAAGCTGCACATGGAGGACCCGGACGACCTCCTGCCCGCCGAGGAGATCCTGGCGCCGGGCGGACGCGCCGCCGCGGAACCCGTCCTCAAGATCCTCGCCTTCCACCCGGAGCTGGACCCCGACGGCTTCCTGACGCTGGCCCGTCTCGCGATCGGCGACCGCGCCAACGTCACCCGGTCCAGCCCCAGCGCCCTGCTGGAGATCAGCGGCCCCGACGTCTCCAAGGCCAGCACGCTCGCCCTGTGCTGCGCCGAGCGCGGCATCTCGCACGAGGAGGTCGTGGCCTTCGGCGACATGCCGAACGACGTCGAGATGCTCACCTGGGCGGGCCGGTCGTACGCGATGGGCAACGCGCACCCGGACGTGGTCGCCGCCGCCTCGGGGCGGACCGTCGCCAACAACGACGACGGGGTGGCGGTCGTGATCGAGCGCATGCTGGCGGACCTGCCCTGACGTGCCGCCCCACCGCACGTCGGGTGCCGTCACAGCAGCGGCACCCCGCGCCGTGAGAGCCACGGCACCGGGTCCAGCGCCGAGCCCGTCTCCGGGGTGACCCGTACCTCGAAGTGCAGGTGGGGACCGGTGGAGTTGCCGGTGGTGCCGGACTGAGCGATCCACTGCCCGGCCTCGACCCGGTCGCCCTGGTCGACGGCGACGGCGGCGAGATGGGCGTACTGCGTGTAGTAGCCGCCCGCGTGCTGGACGACGACCTGGATGCCGAAGGCCCCGCCACAGGACACCTTCAGGACTCGGCCCGCGCCGGCCGAACGAACCGGTGTCCCGATCGGCACCGCGAAGTCCTGGCCTGTGTGCCGGTTCGCCCAGCGCGACCCGCCGCTGCCGAAGGAGGCAGACAGCTCGTAGGTCTCGACGGGGGCCACCCAGGACGCGTCGGCGGGCCGGTCCGGCTGGTCGAGACGGACCGCGCCGGGGCACGAGCCGGCCGCGACGGAGGAGTCCGCCTGGCCCTCCAGCCGTGACCGCGCCGCCTCCAGCTTGCCCTCGATCTTCTTCTTCAGTCGCGCCAGGTCCGCGTTGCGCTTCTCCAGCGCCCGCCAGGCCGCCTGTGCCTTGGTCTCGTCGGCGGCGAGCCGGGCCTCGGCCCGCAGGTTCTCGCCGATGACCCGGTCGACGGCCTGATTGGCTCGGGACACCGCACGCCGGCCGCGCATCAGCTCGTCCGGGTCGTCGGCGAGCAGCATCCGCGCGGTGAGCGGGAGCCCACCACCGCCGCGGTACTGGGCACGGGCGATACGGCCCAGGTCCTCGCGCATGGCGTCGGTCTTCTCCCGCTGACCTTCGAGCAGCCGCTCGTACTCCAGGGCCTTCGCCCGTTGCTCCTCGGCCGCCAGTCGCCCGTCCTCGTACTGACGGGTGGCCGTCGCCGCGTCCTCGTACAGGCGCGCCACCTGGGGGGCGAGGGCGGCACCGGATCCGCCGTCCCCGTCCATGCCGTCGGTGGGGCGGGCCGCGAGCACCGCGAGTGCGCACAGCAGCACCGGAACGAGCAGCGGGTGTCGGCGGGATGAGCGCATGTCAGCGATCCTGGACCGGCACGGGGCCCGGAGTCTCGTTCGGGTCGTACGAGTGGGGGACCCGTTGCTGCACACGGCTCAGTGCGGCTGCTGCACACGGGCCGGACGACCCCGGTCCCGCTCAGTACGGTGCTTCCCACAGCACCGTCGTACCGGCGCCGTCCGCTCCGATGCCCGGCCCGAGCCGGCTGGTGCCGCCCACGCTCTCGGCACGGCGCTCCAGGTTGTGCAGGCCGCTGCGCCGGCCGCCCGCCGGAATGCCGACCCCGTCGTCCGCGACGGTCAGGCGGACGCCCGGCCTGCCGTCCCGCAGGACCGCCGTGGCGTCCACGGCCACCTCGATCCGGCTCGCGTGGGCGTGCCGGAAGGCGTTGGACAGGGTTTCGCGCAGCGCGGCGATGAGGTTCTTGCCGGTCAGGTCGCCGACGGCGGTGTCGACCGGGCCGACGAAGCGGTGGGAGGGCGTGAAGCCCAGCGGTACGGCGGCCATGGTGATCTCGCGCAGCACCCGGGTGCGCAGCCCTGCGGGCTCCTCGGCCGGCTGCTGGAGCGCGAAGATCGCCGAGCGGATCTCCTGGATGGTGACGTCGAGTTCGTCGACGGCCCCACCGACCCCTTCACGCACTTCCGGGACGGCCGACCTGCGCTGGGCGCTCTCCAGCATCATCCCCGTCGCGAACAGCCGCTGGATGACGAGGTCGTGCAGGTCCCGGGCGATCCGGTCGCGGTCCTCGTACACGGCGAGCCGTTCCCGGTCGCGCTGGGCCTCGGCCATCGTGAGCGCCAGCGCCGCCTGCGAGGCGAACCGGTCGCCGAGCGCACGCTCCGTCCGGGTGAACGGGCGCTCCCCACGGGCGCGGGGCATGACGAGGCTCCCGAGGACCTTCCCGTCCCGGCACAGCGGCACCAGCATGACCGGCCCGTAGGAGCGCGCCGGTCCGGCATCCAGACGGGGGTCGGTGGCGGCGTCGTCCACGAACACCGGCCGCCCGGCGAGCAGTTCCGCCACGATGCCGTTCTCCGGCGGGATGATCTCGCCGAGGGCGTTCGAGGGGTGCGGGGCGTCGACGGCCACGATCTCCAGTCCGCCCCCGTCGGCCGGCAGCAGCACGATGCCCGCGGCCGCCCCGGAGAGACGGCGGGCCTGCTCGGCGACGATCTGCAGGGCGTCGTCGGTGTCGCCGCCCGCCAGCAGGGCGGTGGTGACGGCGACCGATCCGTCGATCCAGCGCTCCCGCTGCTGAGCGGCCTCGTGCAGTCGCGCGTTGCCGATGGCGATACCGGCCTCCGTGGCCAGGACCCGGACCATGGCGAGGTCGTAGTCGTTGAAGGGCCGGCCCGCGTGCTTGTCGGTCAGGTAGAGGTTGCCGAAGATCTCGCCCTGCACCCGGATGGGGACGCCCAGGAAGCTGCGCATCGGCGGGTGGTGCTCGGGAAATCCGCACGAGCGCGGGTCCTGGGTCAGGTCGGTCAGCCGGACCGGCCCGGGGTCGCTGATGAGCGCGCCGAGCACACCTTTGCGGCCGTCGGGAAGGTGACCGACGCGCCGGGCGGTCGCCTCGTCGAGGCCGTGGTGCACGAAGTCGGCGAGGCCGTCCCCGTCCTCGTCGACGACGCCGATGGCCGCGTACCGGGCGTGAGCCAGATCGGCGGCCGTCTCGCAGATCCGGTGCAGCGTGGCGTGCAGCTCCAGTCCGCTGCCGACGGACCGCATCGCGTCCAGCAGCTTCGGCACCCGCGCCAGGAGTTCGGCCGACGCCGAGGCCTCCGCAGGGGACGGCAGGGAGCCAGGAGACGGTACTGGGGCCATGCCCCGAGCCTAATGAGACCTCTTTGTCCGGGAAAGTCGGATTGCAGGATTCTTTGAAACCGTGATCTGGACGACCGCTCAGCGCGCTGTGACCAGCAGCTCCGCCGACGCTTCCCGCCCGGCCATCTCCCGCAGCGGTCCCGGCACGGCCACCAGCTCGGCGTACGTGCCCCGCTGTGCGACCCGGCCCCGGTCCAGGACGATCACCTCGTCCACGGCCCGCAGCCCTGCCAGCCGGTGCGTGATCAACAGGGTCGTACGGCCCTCGGTGGCGGCCAGCAGGTCGGCGGTGAGCGCGTCGGCGGTCGGCAGGTCGAGGTGCTCGGCGGGCTCGTCGAGCACCAGGACGGGGAAGTCGGCGAGCAGCGCCCGGGCCAGGGCCAGCCGCTGACGCTGGCCACCGGACAGCCGGGCCCCGTGCTCACCGACCAGCGTGTCCAGGCCGTCGGGCAGGCTGTCGGCCCACTCCAGCAGCCGGGCCCGCGCCAGTGCGTCGCGCAGCTCGCTCTCGGTGGCGTCCTTCCTGGCCAGGAACAGGTTCTCGCGGACCGAGCTGTCGAAGAGGTGGGCGTCCTGGGCACACAGCCCGACGAGCCGCCGTACGTCGTCGCCGGCCAGGGCGTAGGCGTCGACACCGGCCAGCGTGTAGGAGCCCGCGTCCGAGTCGAGGAAGCGCAGCAGCACCTGGGCCAGCGTCGTCTTGCCGGACCCGGACGGTCCGACCACAGCGACGCGGTGTCCCTTCGCCAGCGTCAGGTCCAGCCCCGCCAGCGCGTCCCTGTCCTGGCCGGAGTGGCGCGCGGACAGTCCCTCGAGAACCACCGGGAACGGCGAGGCGGGCGCCTGCCGGGGCTCCGCCGGCTCCCGCACCGGCTCCGGGGCGTCGAGCACCTCGTACACGCGCTCGGCGCTCCGGAGCACGCGCTGCCGGTACTGCACGGCGAGCGGCAGCCCGAGTACGGCCTCGAAGGCGGCCAGCGGCGTAAGGACGACGACCGCCACGGCCACGCCGGCGAGCCGGCCGTCGGCGACCGCCTCGGCCCCGACGAGCGCGGCGCCCGCGACGGTCAGACCGGAGACGAGCGCCGTGAGTCCGTCGCCCAGCGCGGTGGCGGTGGCGGCACGCGAGGCGATCCGGGTGAGGGCGCCGTCGGCGCGCCGCGCCTCGGCGGCACGACCGGGCAGGGCGCCGGCGACGGTCAGCTCGGCGGTGCCGGTGAGCAGGTCCGTCACCCGCGTGGCCAGGACGCCCCTGGCGGGGGCGAGCCTGCGCTCGGCGCGCCGTGCCACGGCGGCGGTGACCAGCGGGACGCCGGCACCGGCCGCGAGCAGACCGACCGCGAGTACGGCCCCCGCCTCCGGCAGCAGCCAGGCCGTGAACCCCACCGACGCGGCGGAGACGAGCAGAGCGCTGCCGGCGGGCAGCATCCAGCGCAGCCAGTAGTCCTGCAAGGCGTCGACGTCGGCGACGAGCCGGGACAGCAGGTCTCCCCGGCGGGTGCGCCGCAGTCCCGCGGGGGCCAGCCGCTCCAGCCTCCGGTACACGGCGACCCGCGTGTCGGCCAGCATCCGCAGCACGGCGTCGTGCGACACGAGCCGCTCCGCGTAGCGGAACACGGCCCGCCCGATGCCGAAGGCGCGCGTCGCCGTCACGGCCACCATCAGATACAGCACCGGCGGCTGCTCCGAGGCCCGCGAGATGAGGTATCCGGAGGTCGCCATCAGGCCGACCGCGCTGCCGAGCGCCAGGCTGCTGAGCAGCAGGGCCAGGGCGAGCCGCCCGCTCCGGGCACCGCACATGGCCCGGACGCGGGCCAGCACGCCTCCCTGCCCCTCCGGAGCGGATCCGGCGGACGCAGTGGGTGCCGCTGCCGGCCCGTCGAGGGAATCCTGGGCGGAGTCGCGCGAGCGCCCGTCCGCCGCAGCCGGCAGCCCGCCGGTGTCCTCGGACGCGGCGACGACGGCCGGCGCCTCCAGCGACACCACCCGGTCGGCCACCTCCAGCAGCGCCGGGCGGTGCACCACCAGCAGGACCGTCCGTCCCCGCGCCAGCCTGCGCACGGCGTCCACGACCTCGGACTCGGTGGCACCGTCCAGGGCCGCCGTCGGCTCGTCGAGCAGCAGCACCGGCCGGTCCGCGAGGAACGCCCTGGCCAGCGCGAGACGCTGCCGCTGCCCGGCGGACAGGCCGGCTCCGTCTTCTCCGAGGGCCGTCGCCGTGCCGTCGGGCAGCGCGTCCACGAACTCCAGGGCACCCGCGTCGCCCAGCGCCCGCCGGACGGCGGCGTCGTCGGCGTCGGGCCGGGCCAGCCGTACGTTCTCCGCGATGGTGCCGGCGTACAGGTGCGGATGCTGCGGCACCCAGGCGACGTGGGCGTGCCAGTCCGCGAGATCGAGGGAGGCGAGGTCGGCTCCCCCGACCCGGACCCGTCCGCCGGCCGGGGGCACGAAGCCGAGGAGGACGTTGAGGAGCGTCGACTTGCCCGCGCCGCTGGGGCCGACGAGCGCGACCGTTTCCCCGGGCTCGACGGTGAGGTTCACGTTCTTGACGGCCGCCGCGGCGCGTCCGGGGTAGCGGACCGTCACGTCCTCGAAGACCAGGGCACCGCCCGCCGGAACCCGGCCGGTCCCCGACGCCGGTACCGGACGCTCCAGTACCGAGAAGATGTCCTCGGCGGCGGCGAGACCCTCGGCCGCCGCGTGGTACTGCGCCCCCACCTGCCGCAACGGCAGATAGGCCTCGGGTGCCAGGACCAGCACGACCAGACCGTCGTACAGGGCCATGTCGCCGTGGACGAGACGCATGCCGATGGTGACGGCGACGAGCGCCACGGACAGTGTGGCGAGCAGTTCCAGCGCGAAGGACGACAGGAAGGCGATCCGCAGGGTCCGCATGGTCGCCTGGCGGTACTCCCCGGTGATGCGCTTGATCGACTCGGCCTGTGCCTTGGCCCGGCCGAAGACCTTCAGCGTCGGCAGCCCCGCGACCACATCCAGGAAGTGGCCGGACAACCGCGACAGCAGCCGCCACTGGCGGTCCATCCGGGACTGGGTGGCCCAGCCGATCAGCATCATGAAGACCGGGATGAGCGGCAGGGTGCCGACGATGATGGCGGCCGAGACCCAGTCCTCGGTGACGATGCGGGCCAGTACCGCCACGGGCACGACCACCGCGAGGCCCAGTTGCGGCAGGTAGCGCGAGAAGTAGTCGTCGAGGGCGTCGACGCCCCGGGTGGCGAGGGCGACCAGTGATCCGGTGCGCTGGCCGCTCAGCCAGCCGGGACCGAGCGCGGTGGCCCGCTCCAGCAGCCGGCCCCGCAGCTCCGACTTCACCGCAGCGCTCGCCCGGTGCGCGGCCAGTTCGGTCAGCCAGCCGACCAGCGCCCGGCCACAGGCGACAGCCACCAACAGCAGCAGCGGGGTGCGGAGTCCGGCGGCCGTCGTGCCCTGCTGGAAGGCGCCGACCACCACCTCGGCGATGAGCATCGCCTGCGCGACGAGCAGCCCGGCCCCGAGGGCGCCCAGGCCGACGACGGCCGCAAGGAAGAACCGGGTGGCGCGGGCGTACCGCAGAAGACGTGGATCGATGGGTTTCACGTGAAACGGCCTTCCTGCCCTGTGGGGTGCGTCTCCCTGCGTCTCCCTGCGTTTCACGTGAAACGCGGGGAGACGCACCCCCGCTGGACTCAGTGCGCGGCGTCGGCGAGGTGCTGGGTGCCGATGCGCTTGCGGAACACCCAGTACGTCCAGCCCTGGTAGAGCAGGACGACCGGCGTGGCGATCACGGCCAGCCAGGTCATGATCTTCAGCGTGTAGGCGCTGGACGAGGCGTTGGTGACGGTGAGGCTCCAGTCCGCGTTCAGCGTCGACGGCATGACGTTCGGGAAGAGCGTCAGGAAGAACATCGCCACGGCGGCCACGATGGTGACGCCGGACAGGGCGAACGACCAGCCCTCACGTCCGGCCTGGTTCGCCACCAGCGCGGCGACCAGGGCGGCGACGGCCACCACGAGGGCGACCAGGCTCTTGGCGTCCCCGCTGTCGGCCTGCGTCCAGAGCAGGAAGGCGAGGGCCAGCACGGCCGTGACCACACCGACCCGCAGGGCCAGGGACCGCGCCCGCTCACGGATCTCGCCGACGGTCTTGAGCGCGGCGAACACCGTCCCGTGGAAGGTGAACAGCGTCAGCGTCACCAGGCCGCCGAGAAGGGCGTACGGGTTGAGCAGGTCCCAGACCGAGCCGACGTACTCCAGGTCCCGGTCGATCTCCACGCCGTGGACGATGTTGCCGAAGGCCACGCCCCACAGGAACGCGGGGATCAGCGAGGTCCAGAAAATCGCCGTCTCCCAGTTGCGCTGCCACTTCTCCTCGGGCCGCTTCACCCGGTACTCGAAGGCGACACCCCGGACGATCAGGCAGACCAGGATGACCAGCAGGGGAAGGTAGAACCCGGAGAAGAGCGTGGCGTACCACTCGGGGAAGGCGGCGAAGGTGGCACCGCCGGCCGTGAGCAGCCAGACCTCGTTGCCGTCCCACACGGGGCCGATGGTGTTGATCAGCACCCGCTTCTCGGCCCGGTTCCGGGCGAGCAGCTTGGTCAGCACACCGATCCCGAAGTCGAAGCCCTCCAGGAAGAAGTAGCCGGTCCACAGGACGGCGATCAGAACGAACCAGACGTCGTGCAGTTCCATGACTGTGCAGCTCCCTCGGCCTAGTACGAGAAGGCCATCGGCTTGTCGGCGTCACGGAGATCGCCGCCGATCTTCGTGGGCGGGTTGAGGTCGGCCTCGGTCAGCTCGGGCGGTCCCGCCTTCACGTACTTGGCCAGGAGCTTGACCTCGATGACGGCCAGGACGGCGTACAGCAGGGTGAAGACGGACATCGAGATGATGACCTCGGCGGTGGAGACACCGGGGGAGACCGCGTCGCGGGTCTGCATCACGCCGTAGACGACCCAGGGCTGGCGGCCCATCTCGGTGAAGATCCATCCCCAGGAGTTGGCGATCAGCGGGAACGCCATCGTCCACAGCGCCAGCAGCCAGTACACCCGGGAGAGCTTCGTCCCGAGCGGCTTCTTCAGCAGCACCAGATGCGGGACCTCCTCCTCCCCGGTGCGCAGGGCCGGTGGCAGCAGGAACCTCTTCCGGGTCAGCCACAGGCCCAGCAGGCCGAGGGAGAAGGACGCCATGCCGAAGCCGATCATCCAGCGGAAGCCCCAGTAGGCCACGGGGACGATGGGCTTGTAGTCACCGGGCCCGAACTGCTCCTGGAGGGCCTTGTTGGTGTCGTTGATGCCGGGCACGTAGGACTCGAAGTCGCTGTGGGCGAGGAAGGAGAGCAGTCCGGGGATCTCCAGGGCGACCTTGTTGTGCCCCTTGTCGACGTCCCCGTAGGCGAAGACGGAGAAGGGCGCCGGCTGTTCGCCGTCCCACAGGGCCTCGGCGGCGGCCATCTTCATCGGCTGCTGCTCGTACATGACCTTGCCGAGGGTGTCGCCGCTGACCGCGGTGAGCAGGCCGCCGACCGCCAGGGTCACCAGGCCGAGCCGGAGCGAGGTCCGCATCACCGGGATGTGCTTCTTGCGCATCAGGTGGAAGGCGGCGATGCCGACCATGAAGGCGCCACCGGTGAGGAAGGCCGCCGCGAAGCTGTGGAAGACCTGGTTGAGGGCGGTGTTCTGGGTGAGGACCTGCCAGAAGTCGGTGAGTTCGGCGCGGCCCTTCTCCTCGTTGATCCGGTAGCCGACGGGGTGCTGCATCCAGGAGTTGGCCGCGAGAATGAAGTACGCCGACAGCAGGGTGCCGATCGAGACCATCCAGATGCAGGCCAGGTGGATCTTCTTGGGCAGCTTGTCCCAGCCGAAGATCCACAGGCCGATGAAGGTGGACTCGAAGAAGAAGGCGATCAGCGCCTCGAAGGCGAGCGGAGCGCCGAAGACATCGCCGACGAAGCGGGAGTAGTCGGACCAGTTCATACCGAACTGGAACTCCTGCACGATGCCGGTGACGACACCCATCGCGATGTTGATCAGGAAGAGCTTGCCCCAGAACTTGGTCGCCCTGAGGTACTTCTCCTTCTCCGTGCGGACCCAGGCGGTCTGCAGCCCGGCCGTCAGGGCGGCCAGCGAGATCGTCAGCGGGACGAACAGGAAGTGGTAGACGGTCGTGATGCCGAACTGCCATCGCGCCAGTGTCTCCGGCGCCAGAGCCAGGTCCACTTCGTCACTCTCCTCACATCGCCACACCGCCGTGGTCAGCGGCGGTTTGAGCGCGTTTGTCACACCCAACGCGGGCGCAATCGGGACACGCTTGTGAACGCGTTCACATTCACAAGCAATTATGACCTACAGCTTTTCGACACCGGAAGGGGGGTCCCCTGTGACGTCAACCCCTTCGCCCGATCTTCAGCGACCCGTCGGATTCGGACGGGAAGGAGCCCCCCGTGGCATGCCGCCCCGTGGCATGCCGAAGCCGCGGGCGGCGCTGACCGTCCCGCGGCTTCGTGTCCCGCCTCGCGGGGTCTACAGCTCCTTGCGGAACTCCTCCGACACCTTCAGGAAGATGTCGTTCGCCTCGCTCTCCCCGACCGTCACGCGCACACCCTCACCCGCGAAGGGCCGGATGACCACACCGGCCTGCTCGCAGGCCTCGGCGAAGGCGACCGTGCGCTCCCCCAGCCGCAGCCAGACGAAGTTGGCCTGGGTCTCCGGCACCGTCCAGCCCTGCGCGCGCAGCGCGTCGACCACGCGGGTGCGCTCGCACACCAGCGAGCCGACCCGGCCGATCAGCTCGTCCTCCGCACGCAGCGAGGCGATCGCCGCCTCCTGGGCGATCTGGCTGACCCCGAAGGGCACCGCCGTCTTGCGCAGCGCGGCCGCCACCGGCTCGTGCGCGATCGCGAACCCGACCCGCAGTCCCGCCAGGCCGTAGGCCTTGGAGAAGGTGCGCAGGACGCAGACGTTGGGCCGCTCACGGTAGAACTCGACACCGTCCGGGACCTCGGCGTCGCGGATGAACTCGCGGTAGGCCTCGTCCAGGACCACCAGCACGTCGTTCGGCACCCGGTCCAGGAACCGCTCCAGCTCGGCCCGCCGTACCACCGTGCCGGTGGGGTTGTTGGGGTTGCAGACGAAGATCAGCCGGGTCCGGTCGGTGATCGCGTCCGCCATCGCGTCGAGGTCGTGCACCTCGCCCGGCGTGAGCGGGACCTGCACGGAGGTCGCCCCGCTGATCTGCGCGATGATCGGGTACGCCTCGAAGGAGCGCCAGGCGTAGATCACCTCGTCGCCGGGGCCCGAGGTCGCCTGGATCAGCTGCTGGGCCACACCGACCGACCCGGTGCCGGTGGCCAGGTGGGAAAGGGGCACGCCGAAGCGGTCCGACAGCTCGGCCATCAGCGACGTGCAGGCCATGTCCGGGTAGCGGTTGAAGGAGGCGGCGGCGGCCGTCACCGTCTCCATCACTCCCGGCAGGGGCGGATAGGGGTTCTCGTTGGAGGACAGCTTGTAGGCCACCGGGCCGCCGGCCGCGGCGGGCTTGCCCGGCTTGTAGGTGGGAATCCCCTCCAGCTCGGCGCGCAGCTTGGGGCTCTTCTCGCTCACCGCAGTCCTCCTCGTGACCACCACCGGCATCGAATACTTCTCACCTTATGAGGATTCACCGCCGCTGCGTATAGGTGCACCGGAGCCGATCCCTGGAGGACCGGACCTCGTCCGTCACAGCGGCATCAGGGGCATCAGCACACGAAGGCGCACGATTCGGGGGGCGCGCCGCACATATATCTACGCGCCGGTGGCTCGCGCCGTGGCGCGCATCCCTCGTGCAGGTGAGTTGAGACCTCTTCGCAACATCCACCCCATGGCAGGCCCTCACTGGTCAACACGTCAGGTAATGGGATGGGCGCGCTCAACTGGCTTGCTTTCAAAGGACGTTCACTGTAAATGATCATGCAGAAACGTGACTGTCAACGCGTGCATATGCGTCCGCACTACCCCACCCCATGAGCCCTACTATCGGCTCGCCATGACAGCAGCAGGGAAGCACCAGGTGAGCCGCGCGGAAACCTCACGTCGAGGCAGCCGGCCGGGTCGGGCGGGTATCAGGGACGTGGCCGCCGCCGCCGGAGTATCCATCACTACCGTCTCCGATGCCCTCAACGGCAAGGGCCGACTCCCGGACGCCACCAGGCGCCACGTGCGCGAGGTCGCCGACCGACTGGGCTACCGGCCCTCGGCCGCCGCCCGCACGCTGCGCACCGGCAAGTCCGGACTGATCGGCCTGACCGTGACGACGTACGGGGATGAACCTTTCACCTTCACCGAGTTCGCGTACTTCGCCGAGATGGCGCGCGCCGCCACGTCCGCCGCGCTCGCCCGCGGATACGCCCTCGTCATCCTCCCGGCGACCTCCCGTCACGACGTGTGGTCCAACGTCGCGCTCGACGGCACGGTCGTCATCGATCCCTCCGACCACGATCCGGTCGTCAGCGAACTGGTCCGCCAGGGTCTGCCCGTCGTGTCCGACGGCCGCCCGGCCGGTTCGCTGCCGGTCACCGCCTGGGTCGACAACGACCACGAGGCGGCCGTACTCGGCATCCTGGACCATCTCGCCGATGCCGGCGCCCGCAGGATCGGCCTGCTCACCGGCACCACGACCGACACGTACACACACCTGTCGACCACCGCCTACCTGCGCTGGTGCGAGCGCGTCGGCCAGGATCCGGTCTACGAGGCCTACCCCGCGCACGACCCGTGCGCCGGCGCGGTCGCCGCGGACCGGCTGCTCGCCCGGCCCGACCGGCCCGACGCCGTCTACGGCCTGTTCGATCCGAACGGCACCGATCTCCTCGCCGCCGCCCGCCGCTACGGCCTGCGCGTCCCCGAGGACCTGCTGCTGGTCTGCTGCAGCGAGTCCACCGTGTACGCCAGCACCGAGCCGCCCATCACCACCCTGTCGCTGAAACCCCGCCGCATCGGCACCGCGGTGATCCAGGTCCTCATCGACGCGATCGAGGGGCTGCACTCCGACCAGCCGGTCGAGCAGGTGATACCGACCGAACTGATCGTGCGTACGTCGTCGCAGCGGCGGCCACCGCGCACGACGGTCAGCCCGCCGCGGTCGCCGGAGGGCGAGTAGGACGCGCCCTCCGTGGGCGGCGCGTCCAGGAGCGGCGTAGCGGCGCACGGTCCTTCGGCGCGTCCGGCCTGAGCGGGACGCGCCGACCGGACGGGACGACCGGACGCGAACGGACGCGAACGGACGACGTACGACGGTGAACGGACGGCGGAGGACGGCGGAGGACGGCAGGGGACGGCGGAGGACGGCAGGGGACGGCAGGGGACGGCGACGAGGGCCGAGCGGGGAACGGCGGCGGGGAACGGCGGCGAAACGGGGCGGCGAACGCCACACCCGGCACATCCGGAACACGACCGTGCCCCGGTTGCGGGCGGGCGAAGCCAGGCCCAATCGGGGCGAAAGCCGCGGTGAACCGGAGTCCTGTCCTGATTCACCACCCCTGGGTCATCACACAGCGCGATCCGCATTCCTATGATGGGCCCACACACCGCGGGCCGCTGCGACCAGGCAGTCCGAAGCGGTGCAGATGCGGCGCGATGGTGGAGGGGTCGATGACTCAGGGGGCCGGTCAGGGACCCGAGGTGGAGCGGACGGCGACGGTGCGCGACTTCCGGGTACCCGCGTACGTCCACGAGGCCGCTCCGTACGCTGCCCCCGGCATGCACACGGGCGAGTCGGCACCGCCCTCCGAGGAGGGGCTCGACGAGGCCCTGCCCGAGGGCTACACGCCCACTCAGCGCGATCTGCCCGTCATCCGTCGGGGTGACACGGTCCAGGTGGCGGTCGACCCCGAGCCGGTCGCGGTGCAGCAGCCGGCCACCGGTCAGGGCCCTCTGTTCGTCGTCGGCGACGTGCACGGCTACCTGGACGAGCTGCTGGCCGCCCTGCGGGAGAAGGGCCTCGTCGACGACGCCGGCCAGTGGTGCGCGGGCACCTCCCGGCTGTGGTTCCTCGGTGACTTCACCGACCGCGGCCCGGACGGCATCGGCGTCATCGACCTGGTGATGCGGCTGTCCGCGGAAGCCGCCGCGGCCGGTGGCTACTGCAAGGCGCTGATGGGCAACCACGAGCTGCTGCTGCTCGGCGCCAAGCGGTTCGGCGACACCCCCGTCAACTCCGGCGCGGGCACCGCCACCTTCCAGGCCGCCTGGCTGCTGAACGGCGGGCAGAAGACCGACATGGACCGCCTCCAGGACCACCACCTGCAGTGGATGGCCCGCCTCGACGCCATGGAGGAGGTCGACGACCACCTCCTGGTCCACTCGGACGCCACCACCTACCTCGACTACGGCCGCTCCATCGAAGAGGTCAACGACACCGTCCGCGAGACGCTCACGCGCAACGACGCGGAGGAGGTGTGGGACCTGTTCCGCAAGTTCACCAAGCGCTTCTCCTTCCGCGACGAGGGCGGCGCCGACGCCGTTCGCTCGCTGCTCGACACGTACGGCGGCACCCGGATCGTTCACGGCCACAGCCCCATCCCCTACCTGCTGGGCGAAGTCGGCTCCGAGGACGGCGAGGACGACACCCGTACCGTGGTCGAGGGCCCGCACGTCTACGCGGACGGACTGGCCATCGCGATGGACGGCGGCGTGACCATGGCCGGAAAGCTGCTGGTCCAGCAACTCCCGCTGGGCGTCTGACCCTTCAGCGGCCGGGGTTTCCGGGATCGCCGTCCGTACCGGGCGGCACCCAATTTCTGGAAACCCCCTGTCACCCTCCACCGTCACCGCTCTACCATCGGCTTATCCGTAGCAGGCTCCCCTCCGTTTCTGCCCGACGGCTCGTTGGCATGCGAGCCCCAAGCCCTACGGAGCATCGGGGGATGCACATGAACAGCGTTCCGCAGTACCTGTCGAACGAGGACCGCCAAGAGTACGAGCGGATCCTCGACGAGGCGCTGCGCTCCGCACCACACCGCCCGGAACTGGCCGCTGTCGGTCAGCGGCTCAACTCCGAACAACTGCGCACCATGGCACTCAACGCCTCCGCCCTCATCACGGCGGCGGCCACGACCGAGTACCAGCACTACGTGAAGGTCCGCGACGAACTGCGCCATCCGGCGCCGTCGGACCCGTCGACCGCCACGCGCGAGTCCGGCTCCCAGGAGCAGGGCACGGGCGCGGGAGGACTCGCCGCCACCATGGGCGAGATGGCCGAGGCGACCGGAGCGGGGGCCGTCGCCGTCATCGCCGTTCTGGCGCCGGTCCTGGCCGGCACCGCCGCGGCGATCTTCCTCCTGGTCGGCTACCTCCTGAAGATGCTCGATCCCGGGCAGGCCTTCGCGCAGACCATGCTCACCACGGGGTGGGTGTTCGGCGCCGTCACGGCGGTGGCGATCCTCGTCGCCGCCGTGGGACTGCTGCTGACCGCGCTGCGCAACGGCCCCTCCGCCGAGTCCGCCTTCTACGCCGCGCGCGACGAGGAGGTGACCCGGGCCAGGGACGCCTGGCACGAGGCCCTGCTGGAACGCGGCATCGTGCCCTTCCTGCGGGACGCGCTCGGCGACCCGGGCGCGGCGGCGCTGCACCGCACGGGGCCGGCCGCCCCGAGCAGCAGTCGCATGCCGCACCTCGGCTACGGCCGTCCCGGGTTCAGCAGCCCCGACGGGGGATCCGACGCCGGTTCGCGTCCGAGCTACTCGAGCCCGGACTACAGCAGCCCGGACTTCGGCGGCCCGGAACACCGGCCCGAGTAGCCACCGGCACGGGCGGGCAGTGACTCAGAGGATGCCCGCCCGGCCGGCGGCGGCGATCCACGACGGGAACTCGGACAGCAGGCGGTCGTACAACTCCGGGTCCGGTACGGTGCCGATGTCGTCGACGGCGAAGAAGCCGACGTTGTCGACGCGCCGGCCCGGCAGGGTGTCGAAACGCTCCAGCACCCCGTAACCGGCGCGCCCGAGCCCGACGAACTGCCAGAAGACGGGTTCCTCCACGGCCTCCCGCAGCTCCCGCTCGATCTCGGCGTTGCGGTAGACACCGCCGTCGGAGAAGAACAGCACCAGGGTCGGAACCGGTGCCGGGGTGTCCCGCACGAACGCGCGGACCTCGGCGATCACCTTCTGCTCCTCGTTCTGGATGCCGACCGCCCGCATGTCGACCTGCTCGGGGTGCAGGCCCTTCTTCCGGCCTCGGCGGAACAGGCTGATCTCCCCCACGCGGACATGCAGCCGCAGCCATTCGGGCAGCTCGCCCAGGCGCAGGTCGGGCAGGCGCGCCGGGTTCGAGGCGAAGGTCCATGCCTGCATCTCCCCGTCGTCGTCCAACTGCGCCGCGACGGCGGCCATCCGCTCCACGACGTCCGCGACGACGCCCTTGGAGTAGAGGGAGGCCATGGATCCGGAGGCGTCCAGGACGAGGACGACGCGCGCGGTGACCCCGGCCGCCCCGTGCTTGCTCAGGCTCACCGCGACCTGCTCCTTGCGCAGGGACAGCCGCTTGCGCATGTCCACCGGAAGGTGTTCCTCGCCCTTGGTCAGGCGGGGCCCGGGGGCGGCCGGAGCCGCGCTCGGCGGAACGGGCGGCGGGGAGGGAACTGGCGGTGACGCTGGCGGCGCGGAGGGAACCGGCGGTGACGCTGGCGCCGCGAGGGGTGCGGACGCCAGGGGAGCCGTGGTGGCCGACGGGCCGGGGGCCGCGGCGGGAGCCGCCGCCGGGGGAGTGTCGTCCACGGTGATACCGAAGTCCGTGGCCAGCCCCGCGAGTCCGGCGGCGTATCCCTGCCCGACCGCGCGGAACTTCCACTTGCCCTGGCGCCGGTACAACTCGCCGCCGACCAGAGCGGTCTCCGGCCCGGCCGTGATGTCGAACCGGGCCAGTTCGGTGCCGGTCCCGGTGTCCAGCAGCCGCAGCGACAGCCCCGGGACCTGGCCGAACGTCCCGCCGTCCGCCGAGGCGCACAGGACGATGCGCTCGACGGCCGGCTCCACCGAACGCAGATCCACCTCGACGGCATCGCTCGTGCCGCCCGCACCGCCACCGGGGGCGCCCCGCTTGCCCAGGTGCCGCACCGCGCCGGACGTGTGGCGAGGCTGGTTGTAGAAGACGAAGTCACCGTCGTCCCGCACCCGTCCGTCCGAGGTGAGCAGCAGCGCCGAGGCGTCGACCTCGGGGACGCCCGGCCCTGCGGACCACACGAGTACGACGCGTACCGCGGGGGAGTCGACGGCGACGTTGGCACCCTTGCTCAGTGAGGTGGCTGTCATGCCTCCAGTCTGCCGAGCAGGACCCCTCGACCGGGAGAGGACGGGCCCCGCGGCCTGTCCCCACCGGACCTCGGCTCCCGAACCGTGACCGGATACCCCCTGGTCACCGACCACCTGCGACACTGGCGTCGACTTCGCATCAACGCCGGTCCGGGGGACTCATGCAGGCGCGCACGACACGGCTGACGACAAGAGCCGCGGCAACCTTCATCGGACTGGCCCTGGCGTCGGGGTGTGCCACGGCTCAGGAGCCGGAGGCCACCGCCGAGGTGTCGCCCACCACCCCTTCGGCCACCACCCCTTCGGCCAGGGCCCGAGCGGAACCTCTGACGACGGCGCAACTGAAGGACCTGGCCTTCAAGGACGGAGAGGTCCCACAGGCCCACGAGCCCCTCTCGGTACAGGCGCCCCCGCCGGAGGGCAGCGAACGCTCCTTCCCGCCCATATCCGTACCTGCCTGCCGGCCACTCATCGACGTCCGCAGCGGCGAGGGGTCGTTCGCCCACGTCTTCCAGGTCTTCAACTGGAAGAAGAACATCATGGGCGGCAGCTCCACACTCGCCTCCTATGAGGGGGACGAGGCCGAACAGCGCTTCGCGGCACTCAGGCAGGCCCTCACCACCTGCCGGTCCTACGAGGGCGAGGGCTACGCCGGGCCGTTCGAGGTGACCGTGCGGACGGAGACGCCGCCACAGGTCGGTGAAGAGGCGTTGGCCTTCCGGGAGATCAGCCCGGTGGAGTCGGACTCGCTGGGGGACAGCAGCGAGCAGTTCATCGTCGTACGCACAGGGAACACCATCGCCACGTTCTCCGAGCTGAGCGTAGGCGCAGACCTGTCGTTCCCCACCGAGCTGATCAGTCGGCAGGTGGAACGGCTGAAAGACGCTCAGCAACCCTGATCACGGGCGCAGCGGCCGGCCGACGTTCCGGGAGACATCGGCCGGCCGTGTCCGCCGGGTCAGTCCGCCAGCGGCAGGTAGACGCGGTTGCCGGCGGCCGCGAACTCCCTGGACTTCTCCAGCATTCCGGCCCGGATCTCCTCCGGGGTGGCACCCTCGTCGCCGCCGAACTGTTCTGTGATGCTCCTGCTGATCTTCATGGAACAGAACTTGGGTCCGCACATGGAGCAGAAGTGCGCCGTCTTGGCGGGCTCGGCCGGCAGTGTCTCGTCGTGGAACTCCCGTGCCGTGTCCGGGTCGAGGGCCAGGTTGAACTGGTCCTCCCACCGGAACTCGAACCGGGCGTCCGACAGCGCGTCGTCCCACTCCTGTGCACCTGGGTGACCCTTGGCGAGGTCGGCGGCATGGGCGGCGATCTTGTAGGTGATGACGCCGGTCTTGACGTCGTCACGGTTGGGCAGGCCCAGGTGTTCCTTGGGCGTGACGTAGCAGAGCATGGCCGTGCCCCACCAGGCGATCATCGCGGCACCGATGCCGGAGGTGATGTGGTCGTACGCCGGCGCGACGTCCGTGGTCAGCGGGCCGAGCGTATAGAACGGAGCTTCATCGCAGATCTCCTGCTGAAGGTCGATGTTCTCCTTGATCTTGTGCATCGGGACATGTCCCGGGCCCTCGATCATGGTCTGTACGTTGCAACGCTTGGCGATCCGGTTGAGTTCCCCGAGAGTGCGCAACTCGGCGAACTGCGCCTCGTCGTTGGCGTCCGCGATCGACCCCGGCCGCAGGCCGTCGCCGAGGGAGTACGTGACGTCGTAGGCGGCGAGGATCTCGCAGAGCTCCTCGAAGTTCTCGTACAGGAACGACTCCTTGTGGTGCGCCAGGCACCACGCCGCCATGATCGACCCGCCGCGCGAGACGATGCCGGTCTTGCGGTTCGCGGTCAGCGGTACGTACGGAAGGCGCACACCCGCGTGGACCGTCATGTAGTCCACGCCCTGCTCGGCCTGTTCGATCACGGTGTCCTTGTAGATCTCCCAGGTCAGTTCCTCGGCCCGGCCGTCGACCTTCTCCAGGGCCTGGTAGAGCGGCACGGTCCCGATCGGAACGGGGGAATTGCGCAGGACCCACTCGCGGGTGGTGTGGATGTTGCGGCCGGTGGAGAGGTCCATGACCGTGTCGGCGCCCCATCGGGTCGCCCAGGTCATCTTGTCGACCTCCTCCTCGATGGAGGACGTCACCGCCGAGTTGCCGATGTTGGCGTTGACCTTCACCAGGAACCGCTTGCCGATGATCATCGGCTCGATCTCGGGGTGGTTGACGTTGGCGGGCAGTACGGCACGTCCCGCGGCGATCTCCTCGCGGACCACCTCCGGGGAGACGTTCTCCCGGACGGCCACGTACTCCATCTCCGGGGTGATCTCCCCCCGTCGTGCGTACGCGAGCTGCGTGACCGCCGCGCCGTTCCGGCCCCGGCGCGGCTGACGCGGCCGGCCGGGGAAGACGGCGTCGAGGTTGCGCAGCCCGCCGCGCGGCGAGGTGTGCTTGATTCCGTCGTCCTCGGGACGGACGGGACGGCCGGCGTACTCCTCGGTGTCGCCGCGGGCGATGATCCAGTTCTCCCGCAGCGGCGCAAGCCCCCTGCGGACATCGGTGTCGACGAGCGGATCGGTGTACGGGCCCGAGGTGTCGTACAGCGTGACCGACTGCCCGTTGGTGAGGTGCACCTGACGGACCGGCACCCGCAGGTCGGGGCGCGAGCCCTCGACGTACGCCTTGTGCCAGCCGACGGACTTCCCGGCCTCCGTGTGCTCCGCGGTGTCCGCGGTCTCCGCCTGGGCGGGGTTCTGCGTGGAGGCAGGCGTGCGTGCGTCCTTGATGGTCATGAGACCTACTCCCTACGCCGGCATTACCCGGTAACAGGTTCGGCGGTCGACGCAGCGGCTTCCGTCCGACGGTGCTTCGTGGGATTCGTCACTCGGCTTCGGTGACGTTTCCCGTGAAACATCGCTGGGACGGAGGTCAGCGCCCTCTCAGCCCGGTGCTCCGAGCTCCCGCGTGTACAAAGGTGCCTCCACGCTAGCGCCCATTCGGGCGCGGTGAACAGAGGGCCCCCCTCGTTCTTGCGATGATCGGGCGGTGACCACACCGCAGCCCCCGTCTTTTCCACCGCACCGGCCCCGCCGCGGACCGAACGCCGAAGAGGGCGACGGTCGTACGACCGGCCATGTCCCCGTCGTCACTCACGGCGCGAGCGAGGGCAGACCCGGGGCTGGTCACGGCCACGCCGGGAGCCACGACAGCGGTGCGGAGGGCGGGCACGGCGGTGCGGAGGGCGGCGGACACGGTTCAGGCGGCGGGGCGGGCGGCGGACACGGGCACTCGCACGGTCACGGACCCGCGGCACCCGTCTCCCGGCACCTGCGGAAGGTCATCGCGGCGGTCCTGATTCCTTTCGCCGCGGCCGTGCTGGTCGGGCTCGCGGTGCTGTGGCCGGGCGGTGCGCCGTCCCACGAGCGCACCGGCGTCGGCTTCGACCGGCAGACACAGCAGGCCACCGTCACCAAGGTGGTCGAGCTGAGCTGCCAGGCGGTCAACGGCTCGGGCGCCACCCCTACCGGCGACACGTCCACCGCCGAGGGTTCCTCCGCGGTGCAGCAGGCGAAGGGCGAGTGCAAGCGGGCCACCATCCGCGTCGACACGGGCGACGACAAGGGCCGTACCTTCGACGAGATCGTGCAGCCGGACCAGTCCCGGCAGTTGCACGAGGGGCAGAAGGTGGTGGTCGCCTACGAACCCTCCGCGCCCGAGGACCTTCAGTACTCGGTGACCGACATCAACCGCCGGCTCCCCCTGGCGCTGCTCGCCGGCATCTTCGCCCTCGCCGTCGTGGTCGTCGGGCGACTGCGCGGCCTCATGGCGTTGATCTCGCTGGCCCTCAGCTTCCTGCTGCTGAACTTCTTCATCCTGCCCGCGATCCTGCAGGGTTCGAACCCACTGGTCGTGGCCGTGGTCGGATCCAGCGCCATCATGCTGATCGCCCTGTACCTGTGCCATGGACTGTCCGCCCGAACCTCCGTGGCAGTGCTCGGAACGTTGATCTCGTTGTTGCTGATCGGCGTGCTGGGGTCGCTGTTCATCGGCTGGGCCGCGCTCACCGGCAACACGGACGACAACACGGGTCTCATCCACGGCCTGTATCCGTCCATCGACATGAGCGGTCTGCTGCTCGCCGGGGTCATCATCGGTTCGCTCGGTGTCCTCGACGACGTCACCGTCACCCAGACGTCGGCGGTCTGGGAACTGCACGAGGCCAACCCGACGATGGGCTGGCGCGGCCTGTACCGCGCGGGCATCCGCATCGGCCGCGACCACATCGCCTCGGTCGTGAACACCCTGGTGCTCGCCTACGCGGGCGCCGCGCTGCCCCTGCTGCTGCTGTTCTCGATCGCGCAGAGCGGGGTGGGGACGGTCGCCAACAGCGAACTGGTCGCTGAGGAGATCGTGCGTACGCTGGTCGGCTCGATCGGCCTGGTGGCCTCCGTGCCGGTCACCACGGCGCTCGCCGCCCTGGTCGTGTCGGCGGACCGGCCGGCCCGGGCCGCAGGGGCGGCAGCCGCCGCGGGGGCGCCCGCACGGGGCGGGCGGGGACGTCGCCGTAAGCGCTGACGCGCGGGGCGAAGCGTTACGGCAGCGCCGCAGGCATGCCGGAACGGTTCAGCCCGCGCTCTGTTCCTCCGCCAGGATGCGGTCCAGGGCTTCGTCGAGGTGACTGTCGAAGTCGGCGAGCGCACCCTCCTGGCCGAGGGGCACCAGCTTGTCGGTGCGGTCGAGAAAGGCCACGAGGGGCGCGGCCGAGGAACGGAACAGTGCCTGATCGCTGCCGACCTGAAGACGGATCAGCACCTCGGCCAGCGGCTCGGGATCGACCGGCGCGATGCGCACGTCGCCGTCGCCGCACGGCCGGCCCACTCCGTCGACCAGCAACTCCCGGCCGAAGGCCCAGGTCACCGGAGCGTCTCCAGGCAGGTGGAAGGTCAGTCGTACGGCGTAGGG
This sequence comes from Streptomyces coelicoflavus, assembly GCF_003112555.1. Taxonomy (GTDB): domain Bacteria; phylum Actinomycetota; class Actinomycetes; order Streptomycetales; family Streptomycetaceae; genus Streptomyces; species Streptomyces coelicoflavus. The sequence goes on from NZ_BEWB01000003.1 coordinate 205,417, forward strand.
ATCACGGGTCTCGTACCGCAGCTCCACCGGGATGCGGAACGAGAGCTCCTCGGACACGAGAAAGCTCATCATGACCTCTGCCTGTACGGACTCGCCCATTCGCCTACCCCGTCATTCGCCGTCGACTGTCCGGGAATCAAACCTCTAACACTGGTGGCATCTTGCTCAACGTACACACCAGATCACAAGGAGTGAGTTTTCAGATACTGATAGAGAGCGCGAGCGAACCCAGACGACGCCCCACTTCGTGCTGCAAACGCTGTACCGCGGGCAGCAACCGGCCCGCCTGGTGCAGGGGCAGTGAGATGGCCATCGTCGCGGCCGTGGTGCCGACGGTGATCGGGATCGCCGCGCAGACCGTGCCGAGGGCGTACTCCTGGCGCTCGGTCACCGGCGTCATCCGGCGCATGCGTTCCAGCCGTTTCAGCAGGCTGTGTCCGTCACGCACCGTGTACGGCGTGACCGGCTGCACCGGATAGCGGTCCAGGTGGTCACGGCGGGCGTCCTCGTCCAACTGGGACAGCAGGCACTGCCCGATGGCGTGGGCGTGCCCCGTCTCCCGGAAGTCCGCCCATTCCTCGACCGCCGGATTGCCCGGGGTGTCGGAGACGCACATGACCTCGATCTCGCCGTCCCGGTACATGGCGTAGTACACGGGGACGCCGATGGCGTCCCGCCAGCGCGCCATCGTGTCGACGACCGTGCTGCGACGTTTCTGCTCGGCTCCGCTGCCGCCCAGCCGCTCGGCGGCCTCACCGAGGAAGAACAGTCCCTTGTCCCGGCGCAGGTAGCCCTCGTGCACCAGAGTGCGCAGCAGGTGGTACGCCGTGGGCAGCGCCAGTCCCGTCTCACGGGCCAGTTGTTTGGCGGGGGCCCCGTGCTCGTGCTCGGCGACACACTCGAGCAGGCGCATCGCCCGCTGCACCGAGCCGATCAGGGTGGCGGAGGGCGGGTCGGCGGCGGGTGGCGCGGGGGATGTCCGAGGCGTCGAGCGGGGCTGCACGGGAAGGGCGTGCAGCTGAGCGAATGCGGTGTCAGCCGTGGCCAAGGGTCACTCCCGGAACGCGAGGTGGCAGCCCGTGCGGAGAACACGGGTGGGGGTGTACGCCGTTCGCGAGGTCGCCCCCGCGTGGAGTTCCGGACTCTAACCGCTGGTCACCGCTCACCGACGGCTCGCCCGGGAAACTTCCCCCGGCCGAGGGAACCGGTGGTTCCTGTTACCACCACCGGTGCCCCACCCAGCTCACCAGTCGCTGCGCGAAGACGAGCTCGACATGAACTTGCGTACGACGTAGATCAGTCCGCCGACGAGCGCGACGAAGACCAGCAGCTTGAACAGCAGTCCGATCACGAACCCGACCACGCTGGCGATCAGCCCGCCGAACACGACCAGGGCGATGACCGGCACCGCGATCCACTTCACCCACCACGGCAGTCCCGTGAAGATCTCTCGCATCGCCCTTGCCCTCACCTTCGGGGAGTCCCAGGAGTCCTGGGGAATCCTCTGTATGTCCTGCACTCGATGCTAGAGCCGTGAGCACCACGGCAGGGGCCCCGCATCCCTTGTCTCCCCCTGACCGATCCCCTAGGGAACCCGGAGGCCCCTCTCAGCTCTCCGGCGGAGAGAACACCACCAGAACCCGCAGGTCCTCGCTGATGTGGTGGAACTTGTGGGCGACTCCGGCCGGCACGTAGACCACGCTGCCGCGGGCGACCTGGGTGGTCTCCATGCCCACGGTGATCGCGGCCCGCCCGCTCACCACGAAGTACACCTCGTCCTGTGCGTGCGGTTTCTGCGGGTCGGTCGTCCCCGCGTCGAGGGCGTACAGGCCGACCGACATGTTCCGCTCGCGCAGGAACTGCAGGTAGGCACCGTCGTTGGCGGCGCGCTCCGCCTCCAGTTCGTCCAGCCGGAATGCCTTCATCGCCTCGTCCGTCCCTGCCTCACCGTTCGTTTCCGATCGCGTCTGCCACGATCAGACACATGAAGAATTTCCTAGTCAAGACGATCGCCAACGCCGGCGCCCTCGCCGTCGCCGTGTGGCTGCTCGACAAGATCACCCTGACCGGCGGCAGCACCGGGGAGAAGGCCGTCACCCTGATCGTGGTCGCCCTGGTGTTCGGCCTGGTCAACATGGTGGTGAAGCCCATCGTGCAGGTGCTGACCTTCCCGCTGTTCATCCTGACCCTCGGCCTGTTCACGCTGGTGGTCAATGCCCTGATGCTGTTGCTCACGTCGTGGGTGGCCGACCAGCTCGACGTGAGCTTCCACGTCGACGGGTTCTGGACCGCCGTCCTGGGCGGCCTGATCATCTCGATCGTCTCCTGGGCTCTCAACGCGTTCCTGCCCGACGGGGACTGAGCCCGATGACCTACCGCGTCTGTTTCGTGTGCACGGGCAACATCTGCCGCTCCCCGATGGCCGAGGCCGTCTTCCACGCGCGCGTGGCGGACGCCGGGCTCGACGACCTGGTCGAGGCCGACAGCGCCGGCACCGGCGGCTGGCACGAGGGCGAGGGCGCCGACCCGCGCACCGTGGCCGTCCTGGCGGAGAACGGCTACGGCCTCGACCACACGGCCCGGCAGTTCCAGCAGTCCTGGTTCTCCCGTCTCGACCTGGTCGTCGCCCTCGACGCCGGACATCTGCGGGCCCTGCGGCGCCTCGCCCCCACGGAGCGGGACGCGGCCAAGGTGCGCCTGCTGCGGTCGTACGACCCCGCCGCCGACGGCGGTGACCTGGACGTCCCGGACCCGTACTACGGAGGCCCGGACGGTTTCGGGGAATGCCTTGAGATGGTGGAAGCGGCGAGCACCGGACTGCTCGCCGCCGTACGCGAGCAAGTGGAAGGACGGGCGGCATGAGCGACTCCGCTACGAACGGCAGCACCGGTACGGGCGGGCAAGGACCCGCTTCCGGCCCCGGTGACGGCACGCGCGCGGTGCGCGCCGGGCTGCCCGAACCCGTCAAGCACGAGCCGACCCTGCCCGGCCCGGTGTTCGCCGCCCACTTCCACCTGCCGGGCGACCCGACCGGCCCGTACACCTACGGCCGTGACGAGAACCCGACCTGGACGCACCTCGAGAGCGCCATCGGCGAGCTGGAGGCGCCCGGGCAGGACGGCGTCGAGACGCTCGTCTTCGCCTCGGGCATGGCCGCCATCTCCTCGGTGCTCTTCTCACAGCTGCGCGCCGGCGACACGGCCGTCCTGCCCGACGACGGCTACCAGGCGCTGCCGCTGGTCCGGGCACAGCTGGAGGCGTACGGCATCGAGGTACGCACCGCGCCGACCGGCCAGGACGCCCAGCTCGACGTGCTGGACGGGGCGAAGCTGCTGTGGATCGAGACGCCGTCGAACCCGGGGCTCGACGTGTGCGACGTGCGGCGGCTGGCCGAGGCGGCACACGCGCGGGGCGCCCTGGTCGCCGTCGACAACACCCTCGCCACACCGCTCGGGCAGCGTCCGCTGGACCTCGGCGCCGACTTCTCGGTGGCCAGCGGCACCAAGCAGCTCACCGGCCACGGAGACGTCCTGCTGGGCTACGTGGCCGGCCGCGACGCGGTGGCGATGGCCGCCGTACGGCGCTGGCGAAAGATCGTCGGTGCGATTCCCGGGCCCATGGAGGCCTGGCTCGCGCACCGTTCGATCGCCACCCTCCAGCTGCGCGTGGACCGGCAGGACGCCACCGCGCTCCGGGTGGCCGAGGCGCTCCGGTCCCGGCCCGAGATCACCGGCCTGCGCCATCCCGGGCTGCCCGACGACCCGTCCCACAAGGTCGCCTCGCAGCAGATGCTGCGCTACGGCTGTGTCGTCTCCTTCACGTTGCCCTCGCGCGCGCGTGCCGATCGTTTTCTCGACGCGCTGCACCTCGTCGAGGGCGCGACGAGCTTCGGCGGGGTGCGTTCCACCGCGGAGCGGCGCGGGCGCTGGGGCGGCGACGCGGTACCGGAAGGCTTCATCCGGCTCTCGGTCGGCGCGGAGGACCCCGACGACCTGGTGGCCGATCTGCTGCGCGCGCTGGACGAGACGGCGGACTGACGCCGACCGGTCCGGCCGGGGTACGACGGACGGTCCGAACCTCCCCCCTCGTGGCTCGGACCGTCCTCCGGCCTCGCGCGTCACCGGTTCAACGCGCGAAGAACCGCGCGCTCCAGGCTAGTTGACTCAGTGTCAGTGTCCAATCACAGGAGCGACAGCGCCCTATCGACATATTTATACTTGGGCTCGGGCGGGGGCTGGAGGAGAACAGAAGAGGGGACGGATGTCCGTGGATCTGGCCTTGCTCCGCACCTTCGTCGCCGTGCACCGGGCCGGTTCCTTCACCCGTGCGGCGTCCCTGCTCGGCCTCTCGCAGCCCGCCGTCACCTCGCAAATCCGCACGCTGGAGCGTCAGCTCGGCCGCCCGCTGTTCCTTCGGCAGGCCCGCGGAGTGACCCCGACGACCGTCGGCGACGAACTCGCCCACAAGGCCGCACCGCATCTCGACGCCCTGGTGGAGATCGCCGAGGCCGGGCTGGAGAACGATTCCTCCTCGCGGACCCTGCATCTGGCCGGGCCACCGGAGTTCACCGCAGAGCGAGCGCTGCCCGCGCTCACCGGGATCACCCGCGAGGACGGCCGGCCCTTCGCCCTGCGCACCTCGTTCGGGAACGCCGAGCAGACCTTGGAGGGCCTGGCCGCCGGACATCACGATCTGGCCATCGGCACGGCCCGTCCCCGCGGCTCGTTGCTCACGTCGACTCCGCTCTGCGACGAGGAACACGTCCTGGTCGCCACACCGGACTGGGCGAAGCGTGCCGACGTCGAGAAGCTCCGCGACACCGGCGCCTCCGCCCTGGAACACGTTCCCGTCGTCGAAGTGCACGAGTCGCTGCCCTTCGTCACCCGCTACTGGGCGTCCGTCTTCGACGCCCGTCCGGCCGCCCCGGCCACCGTCGTCGCCCCCGACCTGCGTGCGGTCCTCGCCTGCACGATCGCCGGCGCGGGGCTCGCCGTGCTGCCCCGCTACCTGTGCGCGGAGGCACTGGAGCGCGGTGCCGTCGTCGCCCTGCACGATCCGGCGGTGCCGCCGTTGCGGACGTACTTCCTGGTGGCACGCACCGGCACACTCGCGATGCCGCACATCGCCCAAGCCCACGAGGAATTGCTGCGAGCGGCCACCGCCTGGAACTGAGCCCGAGGGCTCAGCAACCGGGTGTGCCTCACGATGTTTCACGTGGAACCAGCCGGGCCACATTTCTCCCATGACCGTCCGACCCGTGGTCAAGCGCACCGCCCGCGCCGTCCTGCTGGACGGCGACCACCTGATCCTGATCAAGCGGACCAAGCCCGGTGTCGACCCCTACTGGGTCACTCCCGGCGGCGGGGTCGAGCCGGACGACACCACCGTCGTGGACGCCCTGCACCGTGAGGTGTACGAGGAACTCGGCGCCAAGATCAGTGACGTGGTGCCCTGCTTCGTGGACACCGTGGAGCACATCGGCGAGGACGGTGGCGCGACCGGCGTGAAGGTGCAGCACTTCTTCGTCTGCCGGCTGCTGTCCATGGACCCGTCCCTGCGGCACGGACCGGAGATCGACGAGCCCGCCGGTGAGTACGAGATCGTCAGGGTGCCGTTCACCCGGGTCGGGATCGCCTCGGTCCACCTCGTACCGCTGTCCCTGCGGCACTATCTGGACGGCAACATCGAGGGTGTGCGTGCCATGCACGCCCCCGACCTCGGCTGAACGATGTGGCCGAAAGCTCGCGCGTTCCGCCGGAAAGAGGTGGACGCGGACGGCCGCGGTCGGACAGCCTGACCTGCGTGCCGACTCCTTTCCTCGCCTCTGCACCGATCCGCCGTCTGACGCCGCGCGATCTCACCGCCTGCGCCGACCTGTCCGAGGACCGGGGGTGGCCGCGCGAGGAGCACAAGTGGGGATTCCTCCTCACGGCCGGCAGGGGATACGGCATCGACGACCCCGGCGGCGGCCTCGTCGCCGCGTGTACCGTCACCGAGTACGGCCCTCGGGAGCGCCCTTCGCTCGCCGCCATCGGCATGGTCCTGGTCGCCGAGCGGCACGCCCGCCAAGGGGTGGGCCGCCGCCTCATGCGCCACCTCGTCTCCGCCCTGGGCACCGTTCCGCTCACCCTGCACGCGACGCCGTACGGCCGGCCGCTCTACGAGGAGCTCGGCTTCAAGGTGACGGGCGGGGCGGAGATGCTGCGCGGCCGTTTCGTCCCGGGCGGGCCGGGACCGAAGGCCGTCACTCGCGCGGCCACGGCGGAGGACATCACCACGATCCTCCGGCTCGACGAGGAGGTCTTCGGCGCCGACCGCACCCACATCGTCACGCGGCTGCCCGCCTTCGCCGACCAGCTGCGCATCGCCGAGGAGGACGGCCGGATCACCGGGTACGCCGCGGCCTGGCCGAACATGGACACCCACGTCGTGGGTCCGCTGATCGCCCGTGACACCGAGACGGCCAAGGCGCTGATCAGTTCCCTCGCCGCCCGCACCGACCGGCCGCTGCGCACGGACATCGACGTACGGCACGAGGAGCTGCTGACGTGGCTGAAGGAGAGCGGCCTGTCCACGGTCGCCCCCAATGCGGTCATGACCTACGGGATCACGGACCTGCCCGGGGACTGGACCCGGCGGTTCGCGCCGCTGACGGTGGCGGCGGGCTGACTTCCAGGCGGTATGCCCCGCGGCACGGCAACGCCGGTCCCCGGACTGCCCGGGAACCGGCGTCGAATGGACGGCGACTTGCGGACCGTTGCCGTCAGGCGAGGCTCCGCACGGCGGCCGAGGCGAAGCCGTGGTCCTGCTCGGGCGCGCCGCCGCCCACCCCGATCGCACCGATCAGCCGGCCCTCGCGGTGCACGGGCACGCCACCCGCGATGAACAGCAGCGGCCGGTCGAGTGCCGTGGGCAGGGTGTGGAAGAGTCCTCCGGGCTGCACGGCGTCGACGAGGTCGGCGGTCGGAGCGTTCAGCTGGAGCGCGGTGTAGGCCTTGCGAGTGCTGGTCTCTCCGGAGATCAGCACGGCGCGGTCGTCGCGCCGGAAGGCGAGCAGGTGGCCCCCGGCATCGAGGACCGTGACGCTGACGGTGACGTCGGCCGCCGCGGCGGCCGAGTGCGCAGCGGCGACGAGGGCTTCGGCGTCCTGGATGGTCAGCGGGGTGACTGCGGTGGTGGTCATGGGTCGTTCTCCGTGGTTGTGCTGAGTGGTGCGGTGCCTCGGTCGCCGACAAGGCGCTCGGCCGAGGAACGCGGGGGGGGCGGGCCCTGGCCCGGCACCCCGGGCAGGGGCGGGGCGGGTTGTTCAGTGGTGGGCGACGGCGGATCGCCGTTCCGCGGGTACGGAACCCGCGACGACCGCTCCGGGAGCACTCGCGCGCCGTTCCAGGGCGGCCGAGAGGACGGCGAGGAGGAGGGCGGACGCGGCGAGCACGGCGCCGACCCAGTTGGGGGCGGTGTATCCGAAGCCGGCCCCGATGACGACGCCGCCGAGCCATGCGGAGAGCGCGTTGCCCAGGTTGAAGGCACCGATGTTCACCGCGGAGGCCAGTGTCGGCGCACCGTGTGCATGGTCCAGGACGCGCTTCTGCAACGGCGGGACAGTGGCGAAGCCCAGGGCACCGATCAGGAAGACGGTCACGGCCGACGCGATCTTGTCGTGCGCGGTGAGTGTGAAGAGGGCGAGTACGACGGACAGGGCGCCCAGGGCGATGTACAGCATGGGCATCAGAGCACGGTCGGCGAACCGGCCGCCGACGAAGTTGCCGCCGACCATGCCGAGGCCGAAGAGGACGAGCAGCCAGGTGACCGAGCCGTCGGCGAATCCCGCGACATGCGTCATCATCGGCGCGATGTAGGTGATGGCCGCGAAGACCCCGCCGAAGCCGAGAACGGTCATGGCCATCGCGAGCAGGACCTGTGCGTTCTTGAACGCGGCCATCTCGTGGCGCAGCCGCACGCCCTCGGCCCTGGGCACGTCGGGAACCAGCTTGGCGACCCCGGCCAGGCCGACGACTCCGAGCGCGGCGACGACGACGAAGGTGACGCGCCAGCCGACCGACTGTCCGATCAGCGTTCCCAGCGGGACGCCGACGACATTGGCGACCGTCAGACCGGTGAACATCATCGCGATCGCGCCGGCCTTCTTGTCCGGGGCGACCAGACCGGCCGCGACCACCGATCCGATGCCGAAGAAGGCGCCGTGCGCGAGCGAGGCGACCACGCGGCCGATCAGCATGACGGAGAAAGCGGGGGCGAACGCTGACAGCAGGTTGCCGACGATGAACAGGCCCATCAGCAGCATCAGCATTCGCTTGCGCGGGACTCTGGTGCCGAGCACGGTCATCAGCGGGGCGCCCAACATCACGCCGAGCGCGTATCCGGTCACCAGGTATCCGGCGGTGGGGATGGAGACCCCGTAGTCGCTCGCGACCTCGGGCAGCAAGCCCATGATCACGAATTCGGTCGTTCCGATCCCGAAGGCCCCGATCGCGAGGGCCAGGAGCGCGAGAGGCATGGAGGGGTACACCTTCCGAGATGATTGCATGGACGCTTTGCGCTCGCCCACAATAATTGCAGACGCTGGCTATATGCAAGCGCTGGCAATTGCGGTGCTGGTCTACCCTGGTCTCAGTCACTCCTGGACGGAGGAACCACATGACAGCGACGGACCCCGCGCTCACCGCCCTCTCCCAGGGCTGGTGCGCCCTCTCACTGCTGCACGGGAGGATCGAGACCCACATCGAGCGCGCACTGCAGGCCGGGCACGATCTGAGCGTCCGCGAGTACTCACTGCTCGACGTGCTCAGCCGGCAGCACGACGGCGACGGGGGGCATCTGCAGATGAAGCAGGTCGCCGACGCCGTCGTGCTCAGTCAGAGCGCGACCACCCGGCTGGTCACCCGACTCGAGGACCGGGGCCTGCTCGAGCGCTATCTGTGCCCCACCGACCGGCGAGGTATCTACACCAACGTCACCGCGACCGGCTTGCGGCTGCTCAACGAAGCACGGCCCACCAATGACGCCGCCCTGCGTGAGGCTCTCGACGAAGCCGCCACGCACCCCGACCTCGCGCCGCTGGTCCGGGCGGTGGAGACCCTGAAGGCACCGGTGCCCGCCTAGATTCGGTTCTAGAGTGCGGGCATGGGAGATCTTGAAATACGTCCCACCACCGCCGAGGACATCCCGGCCGTCGTCGCGATGCTCGCCGACGACCCGCTGGGCGCACAGCGCGAGTCCCCGGGCGACCTGGGACCGTACATGGCCGCCTTCGAGCGGCTCCGGGCCGATCCGAACCAGCATCTGGTGGTGGCCGTCCGTGAGGGCCGTGTCGTCGGCACCCTCCAGCTGACGATCGTCCCCGGGCTGTCCCGGCGCGGCGCCGTCCGCTCGATCGTCGAAGGCGTACGTGTCCACGGCGACGAGCGCGGCAGCGGGCTGGGGACCCAGCTCATCGAGTGGGCGATCGACGAGTCCCGGCGGCAGGGATGCCACCTGGTGCAGCTCACCTCCGACAAGACCAGGACCGACGCTCACCGCTTTTACGAACGTCTGGGCTTCTCCGCCTCGCACACGGGGTTCAAGCTCCAGCTCTGAGGTACGGCTCCAGTGATACGAACTCAACGGCGCACGGCCCTGTTTCACGTGAAACAGGGCCGTGTCAGGCCGGACGGCCGTCAGCCGATCCCCCGCCACCCCTCCGGGTCCACACCGCCCGGCACGCCGGCGCCCTCTTCGTACGGCTGACGCGTGAAGACGAAGGAACCGAGGTCCAGATGGCTCACGGTTCCGTCCGCACGCCTCACCACTCCCAGCAACTCGCCTGCGTAATAGCCCTCCAGGCCCGTCCAGGTACCGACCCCGTTGGCCCGGAACCGTGAGCGACGGCCCCCGCCCGACAGCGGCCCCAGCGAGACCCCTCCGTCGGCCGTCAGCCGCAGGGCGAAGGCGTGCGTCCCCCAGTACCACTGTCCCGCCAGTTCCAGTACGGAGGAGTCGACGTCGACGTCCCGCAGTGGACGCCACGGTTCGGGGATCCGGGGCTCCGCCTCCGCGACGATGCGCACGAGATCGGCTCCGACCCCGGCGAGCAGCGGACCTGAGGTGCAGTTGGTCAGGACCACCGCGGCCACGTCGTCCTCCACCCCGATGGTGAGATTGGCCAGGAAGCCCGGCAGGGAACCGGAGTGCCCCACGAGCAACCGCCCGTCCCGGTGCTGGAGCTGCAGCCCCAGGCCGTACGCCGCACCGTCCACCACGTCCGCGGCCTCGACCGGCGCGGCGGGCGCCCGCATCTCCCGCACGGTCTCCGCGCTGAGCACCTTGTCGTCTCCCTGCATCAGGAAGACGGCGAACCGCGCCAGGTCCCCGGCGGTCGACCAGAGCTGTCCCGCAGGGGCCATCAGCCCGAGGTCCTCGACCGGCTCGGCCAGCATCACGTCTGCCCATGGATGCACCGCCCAGCCACCCGCATGCGGGGCACTGGGCTGTGCGGCCGTACGCGCCAGCCCCAGCGGGTCCAGCACCTCCCTCTGCAGCACCTCCTCCCAAGGAGCGCCGCGCAGCTTCTCGACCAGCGCTCCGAGCAGGGTGTAGCCGGGGTTGGAGTAGTGGTGGCGACGGCCCACCGGGTGCCGGAGCGGCTGCTCGCCCAGCACGTCGGCCAGCTCGGGCCGCAGGGAACCCGGCGTCCGCTCCCACCAGGGCGCGGGCGACTCGGCGGCCAGCCCGCCCGAGTGCGCGAGCAGCTCGGCGATCGTGGCCTCCCCCGCCCCGGTGCCCGGCAGATGCTTCTCCAGCGGATCCCCGAGGTCGAGCACACCCTCGTCACGCAACCGCAGCACGAGGACCGCGGTGAACGTCTTGGTGATCGAGCCGATCCGGTACTGCACGGTCTCGTCCGGTCCGTGTCCGTCGACCGAGGTGCGCGCCCCGTGCCACACGGTCTGCCCGCCCCGGACCACGGCCGCGACGAGCGACGGCGTACGCCCCTCGGCCTGGGCCACGGCGACGCGGTGCGCCAGCGCACGGCGGGTGGTGGGGAGCAGCTCTTCCTGAGGTGTCGTCATGCGCCCAGTCCAGCGGCCACGGCACCTCACGTCGAGCCGATTTCCCCGTGGCACCGTCCCCGGCGCACAAGGAGAGGATCCACCCGGCCGATGATCAGGTCTGTGCCATGTCCACGAAGCGCGAGTAGTGGCCCTGGAAGGCGACCGTGATCGTGGCCGTCGGGCCGTTACGGTGCTTGGCCACGATCAGGTCCGCCTCGCCCGCGCGCGGCGACTCCTTCTCGTAGGCGTCCTCGCGGTGCAGCAGGATGACCATGTCGGCGTCCTGCTCGATCGAACCGGACTCACGCAGGTCGGAGACCATGGGCTTCTTGTCGGTGCGCTGCTCGGGACCACGGTTCAGCTGAGACAGTGCGATGACCGGAATCTCCAGCTCCTTCGCCAGGAGCTTGAGGTTACGGGACATGTCGGAGACCTCCTGCTGGCGGCTCTCGGCGCGCTTGGAGCCGCCGGACTGCATCAGCTGGAGGTAGTCGATGATGACCAGTTTGAGGTCGTTGCGCTGTTTGAGGCGACGGCACTTGGCGCGGATCTCCATCATCGACAGGTTCGGGGAGTCGTCGATGTAGAGCGGGGCGGCCGACACGTCGGGCATCCGCCGCGCCAGCCGGGTCCAGTCGTCGTCCGTCATCGTGCCCGACCGCATGTGGTGCAGGGCGACGCGGGCCTCGGCGGACAGCAGACGCATGGCGATCTCGTTGCGCCCCATCTCGAGCGAGAAGATGACGCTCGGCAGGTTGTTCTTGATCGACGCGGCCCGCGCGAAGTCCAGCGCGAGGGTCGACTTGCCCATGGCGGGACGGGCGGCGATGACGATCATCTGGCCGGGGTGCAGGCCGTTGGTCAGCGAGTCGAAGTCCGTGAAGCCCGTCGGCACGCCGGTCATCTCGCCGCTGCGCGACCCGATCGCCTCGATCTCGTCGAGTGCGCCTTCCATGATGTCGCCGAGCGGCAGGTAGTCCTCGCTGGTGCGCTGCTCGGTGACGGCGTAGATCTCGGCCTGGGCGCGGTTGACGATCTCGTCGACGTCGTCGTCGGCCGCGTATCCCATCTGGGTGATCCGGGTGCCGGCCTCCACCAGGCGGCGCAGGACCGCCCTCTCGTGCACGATCTCCGCGTAGTACGCGGCGTTCGCGGCCGTCGGCACGGTCTGGACGAGGGTGTGCAGGTACGAGGCGCCGCCGACCTTGTTGATCTCACCGCGCTTGGTGAGTTCGGCGGCGATGGTGATCGGGTCGGCCGGCTCACCCTTGGCATAGATGTCGAGGATGGCCTGGTAGACCGTCTCGTGGGCCGGCTTGTAGAAGTCGTGGCCCTTGAGGATCTCCACGACGTCGGCGATGGCGTCCTTGGACAGGAGCATCCCGCCGAGAACGGACTGCTCGGCATCCAGGTCCTGCGGCGGCACCCGCTCGAACGCCGTACCGCCACCGTCCCACGTGCCGCTGTCCGAACCGCGCTCGTGCTGCTCGTCGCGGTTGCGGCCGCCCTCTTGGCGACGGCGGGAAGCAGGAAGACGATCACTGGGGCCGCTGTCGGCCCACGGGTCGTCCAAGGGCTCGGAAATGCTCACCGAGCCACCTCCTCCCGTCCGCCGAGCGGACCTCGCCGTGCCCCTCATTTCTACGGCACGGCACTGACAAATAAGACGCCCAACTCCGGTTCTGGCGCGTCGGTTTTGTGATGGTTCACCGGCCGACGGACGGAGCAGGCGCCGGATAACCGTAGGCCCGCGGGCACCGTCAGCCAATCTGGTTATCCACAGGCCATGTGGACGACGGGCCAGATGCTGTGGAGAACTCCGCAAAACCTGTGCACGACTCGGTGGACAGCCCTGTGAACAAGCCCGCAACCCAACTCGGGAAGCCGCTCTGAGCTGCACCTTTGCCGTCCACCGCCTGTGCAGAAGAAAAACTTTCCCGGTCGGACCAAGATCGGTTCGACCCGTGCCCAGAAGTACACGGGGCGAGACTGCACGTAAGGGTCGACAGCGCTTTGCATCTCTTACCTGTGGACGATTAGATTAGTGCTCATGACACAGGCCCCCGCGCGCACGCGGACCGCCCGGCGCCGGCACGACCGAGAGATCGTCGCGCTGGCCGTCCCGGCCTTCGGCGCGCTCGTCGCCGAGCCCCTTTTCGTCATGGCCGACAGCGCCATCGTCGGCCATCTGGGAACCGCTCAGCTAGCCGGACTCGGCATCGCCTCGGCCCTGCTCACGACGGCAGTCAGCGTCTTCGTCTTCCTCGCCTACGCCACCACGGCGGCCGTCTCCCGCCGCGTCGGCGCGGGTGACCTGCAAGCGGCGATCCGTCAGGGCATGGACGGCATCTGGCTGGCACTGCTGCTCGGCGCCGCGGTCATAGCGGTGGTTCTGCCCACGGCCCCCTCCCTCGTGGAACTCTTCGGCGCATCCGAGACCGCGGCGCCCTATGCCACCACCTATCTGCGGATCTCCTCGCTCGGCATCCCCGCCATGCTCGTCGTGCTGGCCTCGACCGGTGTTCTCAGAGGACTCCAGAACACCCGGACCCCGCTCTACGTGGCCGTGGCCGGCTTCATCGCCAACGCCGTCCTGAACGTCGTACTCGTCTACGGCGCCGGACTCGGTATCGCCGGCTCCGCCTGGGGCACCGTCATCGCTCAGTTCGGCATGGCCGCGGTCTATCTGTGGGTGGTCATTCGCGGCGCCCGACGACATGGCGCCTCCCTGCGGCCCGACCTCGCCGGTATCAGGTCCTCCGCCCAGGCCGGCGTGCCACTGCTCGTGCGCACGCTCTCCCTGCGGGCGATTCTCATGATCGCGACGGCCGTGGCGGCCCGTCTCGGCGACGCCGACATCGCCGCGCACCAGATCGTCCTGTCCCTGTGGAGCCTGCTCGCATTCGCCCTCGACGCCATCGCCATCGCCGGGCAGGCCATCATCGGGCGGTATCTGGGAGCGGGTGACGCCCAGGGTGCGCGCGACGCCTGTCGCAGGATGGTGGAGTGGGGCGTCGCCGTCGGGGTCGTGCTGGGCCTGCTCGTGGTGCTGTCGCGCCCGGTGTTCCTGCCGCTGTTCACCGGCGACTCCATGGTCAAGGACGCCGCGCTGCCCGCACTGGTGATCGTGGCCGTCGCGCAGCCGGTCTGCGGGGTGGTCTACGTGCTGGACGGTGTCCTCATGGGTGCGGGCGACGGTCCCTACCTCGCCTGGGCGATGCTGCTGACCCTGGCGGTCTTCACCCCGGCGGCGCTGCTCGTCCCCACGCTCGGCGGTGGGCTCACCGCCCTGTGGGCGGCCATGACGCTGATGATGGCGATGCGCCTGGTGACGCTCTGGCTGCGTACACGATCTGGTCGCTGGGTGGTCACGGGCGCCACGCGCTGACCGGTTTCACGTGAAACACCACTGCCGGCGCCATGACGAAGAGGGGCCGCATCCCCTGGCGGGAGATGCGGCCCCTCTCATCGCTTCAGCGAGCGCAGTGCTCAGGCAGCGACGACCTCGACGCTGACCTTGGCGTCAACCTCGGGGTGCAGACGCACGGACGTCTCGTGGGCGCCCAGGGTCTTGATCGGGGAGCCCAGCTCGATGCGGCGCTTGTCGACCTCGGGGCCACCGGCAGCCTTGATCGCGGAAGCGACGTCGGCCGGGGTGACGGAGCCGAAGAGACGACCGGCGTCGCCGGAGCGGACGGCCAGACGGACCTTCACACCCTCGAGCTGGGCCTTCACCTGGTTGGCCTGCTCGATGGTCTGGATCTCGTGGATCTTGCGAGCGCGACGGATCTGCTCGACGTCCTTCTCGCCACCCTTGGTCCAGCGGATCGCGAACTTCCGCGGGATCAGGTAGTTGCGAGCGTAACCGTCCTTGACGTCGACGACGTCGCCCGCGGCACCGAGGCCGGAGACCTCGTGGGTGAGGATGATCTTCATGTTTCGGTCACCCTTCCCTTATCGCGCGGTGGAGGTGTAGGGCAGCAGCGCCATCTCACGGCTGTTCTTCACGGCCGTGGCGACGTCACGCTGGTGCTGGGTGCAGTTGCCGGTCACGCGGCGGGCACGGATCTTGCCGCGGTCGGAAATGAACTTCCGCAGCATGTTCGTGTCCTTGTAGTCCACGTACGTGACCTTGTCCTTGCAGAATGCGCAGACCTTCTTCTTCGGCTTGCGCACAGGCGGCTTAGCCATGATGTTTCTCCTGTGTGATCAAGAAGTGTGGGTAGAGCCCGCCCACCTAGAAGGGGGGCTCGTCCGAGTAGCCGCCACCGCCGCCGGAGCCGCCGCCCCAGCCGCTGCCACCCTGGCCGCCACCGCCCTGCTGGCCACCGGCGGGAGCGCCGGTCGCCCAGGGATCGTCGGCGGGAGCGCCGCCGCCCTGCTGGCCGCCACCGGGGCCGCCGCCCCAGCCGCTGCCACCCTGGCCGCCGCCACCGCCGCCGTAGCCGCCCTGGCCACCGCGGCCCGAGGTCTTGGTGACCTTGGCCGTGGCGTTGCGAAGGCTGGCACCGACCTCGTCGACGTCCAGCTCGTAGACCGTGCGCTTGACGCCCTCACGGTCCTCGTAGGACCGCTGCTTCAGCCGGCCCTGCACGATGACGCGCATGCCTCGCTGGAGCGACTCGGCGACGTTCTCCGCCGCCTGACGCCAGACCGAGCAGGTGAGGAAGAGGCTCTCGCCGTCCTTCCACTCGTTCGTCTGGCGGTCGAAGGTGCGGGGGGTCGACGCGACGCGGAACTTCGCGACGGCCGCACCGGACGGGGTGAAGCGCAGCTCGGGGTCGTCGACAAGATTGCCGACGACCGTGATGACGGTCTCGCCTGCCATGGGGAACCTCTCGGCGGGTTTGCTGCTCTGGCTGCTTGGTTGCTGCTACTCGGATCCCGGGATCAGCTGAGCGGAAGGCTCAGTGCATCTCGGGACGGAGGACCTTGGTCCGGAGGACCGACTCGTTCAGGTTCATCTGGCGGTCGAGCTCCTTGACGACCGCAGGCTCGGCCTGCAGGTCGATGACCGAGTAGATGCCCTCGGGCTTCTTCTTGATCTCGTACGAGAGACGACGACGGCCCCAGGTGTCGACCTTCTCGACCTTTCCGCCGCCGTCACGGACGACAGAGAGGAAGTTCTCGATCAGCGGGGAGACAGAGCGCTCCTCGAGATCGGGGTCGAGGATGACCATCACCTCGTAGTGACGCATGTGGAACCCACCTCCTTTGGACTCAGCGGCCACGGTCGTTCCGTGGCAGGAGGGTTGCGATGCGTTCGCACCGGCATCAACGAGTAAACCAGGACCCACTGACAATCGGGCCTCCTCCGAGGAGGTGGCCCGTCGTGGCCGGCTACAGACACCGGTGCGCAAGGTACAGCGTACCCGGCTGCCGCCCTGCGGTTGAAATCAGGCTCCGCGGGGACACAATCGGTAGTCAGGGATGTGAGGGCGAAAACACACTGCCTTCGGCAGGAGGTTCTCCATGGCACAGATCATGCGACCCGCCAGGCCCCGGACCGGCCTGCTGGCCACCGACGGCAAACCGCACCCTCTCCAGGACGCGCTGCTGGCCGTGACCCTGGTTCTCGGCGTGCTCGCCCTGGCCACCGCGAGCTTCCGCGGGCTGCACGTCCTGACCTCCTGGGCGGGACTGCTCGGTGTCCTGACCGGCGGGTACGGCCAGTACGTCTCCGCGACGACGCGGGAGCGCTTCGGGCTGGTACTGGGGCTGGGCGCCTCCGCCTTCGGTTTGTTCTTCGGCATCTACCACGGCGGGTTCGTCGGCTGATCCGCTGCACCGGCCGCCGACGGCGACCACCCCTTCCAGCCGTACGCCGGACGGGGCGCTCACAGGGCGCAGTAGGCTTCGCGCGAGAGCCGGAGCCCCTGTACCCATGGGGACACACCAGCCCGAGGAGCGCCCCGAATGAGCCTGACCCTGAGGACCATCAGTCGCGAGCAGCATCTGGCCTACATCCAGAGTCTGCCGGCGGCGAGTCACATGCAGGTCCCGGCATGGGCGGACGTCAAGGCGGAATGGCGCTCGGAGAACCTCGGCTGGTTCGACGACCGGACCGGTGAGCTGGTCGGCGCGGGTCTCGTGCTCTACCGGCAGCTGCCCAAGATCAAGCGCTATCTCGCCTACCTGCCCGAGGGCCCGGTCATCAACTGGTTCGCGCCGAACCTCCAGGAGTGGATGGAGCCGATGCTGGCGCACCTCAAGCAGCAGGGCGCCTTCTCCGTGAAGATGGGCCCGCCGGTGATCATCCGGCGCTGGGACGCGACGTCCATCAAGAAGGGCATCCAGGACCCGGACGTCAAGCGCCTGCGGGACATAGAGGCGGACCACATCGAGCCGCGCGCCTTCGAGGTGGCCGACAAGCTGCGCCGCATGGGCTGGCAGCAGGGCGAGGACGGCGGCGCCGGCTTCGGTGACGTACAGCCCCGTTACGTCTTCCAGGTGCCGCTGGCCAACCGCTCCCTGGAAGAGGTCCACAAGAACTTCAACCAGCTGTGGCGCCGCAACATCAAGAAGGCCGAGAAGGCCGGTGTCGAGGTCGTCCAGGGCGGCTACCACGACCTCGAGGAGTGGCAGCGCCTGTACGAGATCACGGCCGTGCGCGACCACTTCCGGCCGCGTCCGCTCTCGTACTTCCAGCGCATGTGGGCGGCCCTCAACAACGAGGACCCCAACCGCATGCGGCTCTACTTCGCCCGGCACAACGGGGTGAACCTGTCGGCGGCGACCATGCTGGTCGTCGGCGGACACGTCTGGTACTCCTACGGCGCCTCCGACAACATCGGCCGCGAGGTCCGGCCGTCGAACGCCATGCAGTGGGCCATGCTCCGCGACTCCTACGCGCTGGGCGCCACCGTCTACGACCTGCGCGGCATCTCCGACTCCCTGGACGAGAGCGACCACCTCTTCGGTCTGATCCAGTTCAAGGTGGGTACGGGCGGTCAGGCGGCCGAGTACCTCGGCGAGTGGGACTTCCCGCTGAACAAGCTGCTCCACAAGGCGCTCGACATCTACATGTCGCGCCGCTGACCGCGCAGCCCATCCCCGATCCGCATCTCTGACAGCCACGAGAAAGGTTCCAGGTCCGGCCATGGCGCTCACGCTCTACGTCGACACCGCGCGCTGGCGGGCGCACCACAAGCACGTGCAGGAGCAGTTCCCCGGGCTGGTCCCGGTCTGCAAGGGCAACGGCTACGGATTCGGTCACGAGCGCCTGGCGGAGGAGGCGACGCGGCTGGGCTCGGACGTGCTGGCCGTCGGCACCACCTACGAGGCCGCCCGCATCAAGGACTTCTTCGGTGGTGACCTGCTGGTCCTGACGCCGTACCGGCGCGGCGAGGAGCCCGTACCGCTGCCCGACCGGGTCGTGCGCTCGGTGTCCTCCATCGACGGCGTGTACGGCCTGGTGGGCGCGCGCGTGGTCATCGAGGTGATGTCCTCGATGAAGCGGCACGGCATCAGCGAGCAGGACCTGCCGCAGCTGCACGCCGCCATAGAGAACGTCCGGCTGGAGGGCTTCGCCATCCACCTGCCGCTGGACCGCACCGACGGCTCGGACGCCGTCGAGGAGGTCATCGGCTGGATGGACCGGCTGCGCGCTGCCCGGCTGCCGCTGCACACCATGTTCGTCAGCCATCTCAAGGCCGACGAGCTGGCCCGCCTCCAGCAGCAGTTCCCGCAGACCCGCTTCCGCGCCCGGATCGGCACCCGGCTCTGGCTGGGCGACCACGAGGCCACCGAGTACCGCGGCGCGGTCCTGGACGTCACACGCGTCGCCAAGGGCGAGCGTTTCGGCTACCGGCAGCAGAAGGCCGCCTCCGACGGCTTCCTGGTGGTCGTGGCGGGCGGTACGTCGCACGGGGTGGGTCTGGAGGCGCCGAAGGCGCTGCACGGCGTCATGCCGCGTGCCAAGGGTGTCGCCCGGGCCGGCCTCGCCACGGTCAACCGGAACCTCTCGCCGTTCGTCTGGAGCGGCAAGCAGCGCTGGTTCGCGGAGCCGCCGCACATGCAGGTGTCGATCCTGTTCGTGCCCACGGACGCGGCCGAGCCCAAGGTGGGTGACGAACTGGTGGCCCATCTGCGGCACACCACCACGCAGTTCGACCGCATCCTCGATCGCTAGCGAGCGGGCCGCACCGGCGAAGAAGGCCGTACACGACGTCTTGGTGATCCCTCTGATCGTCGGGTACGGCCTTTCGCGCGTTCGCTCAGAGTGAACCGTCCGACTGCCGGCTCTTGCCCCAGTGCACGGGTGGCCCCTCGAAGTGGGTCACGGGCTCCTCGGTACGAGCTGCGGGACCCAGGACAAAGACGTCCTCCGCACCGTCCAGCACGCCGCCCGACGGATCGTCGTCGCCCGTCCGCCGCACCGGATCCCGGTCCGGCATCAGGATGTCGCGCACGACCATGGCGCAGAAGAACAGTGTTCCCAGCAGGTGCAGGCCGATGGCCCAGTGGTAGCCGTCCGTCGGCAGTCCCTTGTGGGAGTCGCCGCTGGTCGTGTACGCCAGGTACATCCAGATGCCGAGGAAGTACGCCACCTCACACGCCTGCCAGATGAGGAAGTCCCGCCATTTCGGCCGTGCCAGCGCGGCCAGCGGCACCAGCCAGAGCACGTACTGCGGTGAGTAGACCTTGTTGGTGAGGATGAACACCGCGACGATCAGGAAAGCGAGCTGGGCGAGCCGCGGGCGCCGGGGGGCGGTCAGTGTGAGCACCGCGACGGCGCCGCAGCACAGCAGCATCAGCAGCGTGGCGAGGGTGTTGACGGTCTCGGTGCTGAGCGGGTTGTCGGAGTTCTGGGCCAGGATCAGCCAGAAGGACCCGAAGTCCACGCCCCGTTCCTGGCTGAACGTGTAGAACTTCGACCAGCCGTCGAAGGCGTAGAGCATCACCGGCAGGTTCACCACGAGCCAGGCGACGGTCGCGCCTCCCAGTGCTGTCCCGAACGCCCGCCATTTGCCCGCACGCCAGCACAGGACGAGGAGCGGGCCGAGGATCAGGAAGGGATAGAGCTTGGCGGCCGTGGCCAGGCCCAGCAGCACGCCGAAGGCCAGCGGACGCTCCCGGGACCACATGAGGAGGGCTGCGGCCGTCAGGGCGACCGCCAGCAGGTCCCAGTTGACGGTGGCGGTCAGCGCGAAGGCCGGGGCCAGGGCGACCAGCAGGCCGTCCCAGGGCCGCCGGGTGTGGGTACGGGTCACGCAGACCGCGATGACGGCCGCACAGACCATGAGCATCCCGGCGTTGACCATCCAGTACCACTGCTCCTGGTCCTGGATGGTGCCGCTGCCCGGCGTGAGCCAGGACGCGACCTCCATGAACAGGCCGGTCAGCACGGGGTACTCCAGGTACTCCATGTCGCCGGGGAGCTTGTCGAAGTACGGCACGAGCCCGTCGACGAACCCACGGCCCTGGTACAGGTGCGGGATGTCCGAGTAGCAGGCGTGGGTGTACTGGGAGCTGGCCCCGAAGAACCAGGCGCCGTTGTAGCAGGGGGCTTTCTGGACCAGCCCGAGGGCGAACATGCCGATCGCCACGAGCGCGATCACCCGCACAGGGGTCCACCAGGACCTGCCGAGCAGGGCGCGTCGGCCCATCGGGCCGCCGATCAGCTCGCTGCCGGCCTCGGCGACCGTGTCCTGACTGGTCGGCCGCACCGGGTCCGGCTCGTGCACGCTCGCTGGCGTCGATTCTGCACTGGGCATGGGGCACATCCTGCCGTACGCACCTGGGAACACGCCGGGGCCGCCGCACCCTGGTGGATGCGGCGGCCCCTGTTTCACGTGAAACTTGTGGGTGTTTCACGTGAAACACCCATGCTTGCGGCTCTGCGGCTAGCCGTTCGCGCCCCAGATGGTGTTTCCGCGACTGTTTCCGTTGGTGTCGCCCTCTTCCCCCGTCTCACTGGTCGACGGCGAAGGTGATTCGCTGCCCTCGGAGCCGCCTGGGCCATTGCCCCCGTTGCCGTTGCCGGCGTTGTCTCCGTCGTCGCAGTTCCACTCGAAGACTCCGCACGTATCGGTCGGCGCGGGCGGCGAGGGGCTGTTCTGCGTGTCACTGGGAGACGGAGTCGGAGACGGACTGGTCTCCTCGGTCTCGGACGGGGAGGGAGTGGGAGAGGGAGTCGGGGTCGGCGACGGGGTGTCGTTGACGACCTCTCCGATGGGCTCCGGCTCGGGGAACTTCTCCACCTCCATGCCCTTGACCGCGTCCGACATGTAGTCCTGCCAGATCGTGGACGGGAACGAGGCGCCGTGGATCTTCTTCTCGCCACCCGTTCCGTACATCTCCAGGAACGTACGGTCCTTGATGGTCTCGTCGTCCGGGTAGCGGTACATGCTGATCGCGGTCGACAGCTGCGGGGTGTAGCCCACGAACCAGGCGGACTTGTTGCCGTCCGTGGTACCCGTCTTGCCGGCCACCTCTCGGCCGGGCAGCTGGGCGTTGGTGCCCGTTCCCTTCTCGACGACGGTCTTCAGGACGTCCGTGACGTTGTCCGCGACCTTCGCGGTGAAGGCTTGCTTCTCCTCGACCTTGTGCGTGTAGATCGTGCCGTTCTTACTCGTCACCTTCGTGACGGAGTACGGCTCGCGCTGCTTGCCGCTGTCCGAGAAGGTCGCGTAGGCGCCCGCCATGCGGATGGCACTGGGGTCCGAGATGCCGAGGGAGAAGGACGGGAAGCTAGCGCCCGTCAGGCTGTCCTCCAGAAGCCCCGCGTCGACGGCGGCCTCCTTCACCTTGTCCAGTCCGACGTCCATGCCGAGCTGCACATAGGCGGAGTTCACCGACTCCCGCATCGCCTCACGGAGGTCGATCTTGTAGTCCGGCGGGTCACCGACGTCGTCCTGACCGTCGTTCTCCTGGCGCCACTGCTCGCCGTCCTCGTTCTCCCAGATCGACCCGTCGTAGTTGTTGATCTTCAGTTTGTTCTTGCCGCTGTAGAGACTCTTTGGGGAAGCGATGGTGCGCTCGTCCTGGGCCTGGACCGGGCCGAGGTCCGGGTCGCGCACACCCCACTTCATCGCCGCCGCGAGCACGAACGGCTTGAATGTCGAGCCGACCTGGGCACCGGTCACGTCGGCGTTGTTCGTGAAGTGCTTGGTGGCGTCCTCACCGCCGTAGATGGCCTTGATGGCCCCGGTCTTCGTGTCGATCGACGCCCCGCCGAACTGGACGTACTTGTCCGTCTCGGGTCGTTTCTTGGGGTCGATCTTCTCCTTGTAGACCTTCTGGACCGCCTTCTCCATCTCGTCGACCTTCTTCTTGTCGAAGGTCGTGTAGATCGAGTAGCCGCCCTTCTCCAGCTGCTGCTCCGACACCTTGCCGCTCTTGAGCACGGAGGACTTGGCGAGCCTGACGAGGTAGCCGATCTGGCCGCCCAGCTTCGCGTTCGACTGCGGGTTCTGCGTGGTGGGGAGTTCCTTGTACTTGGCCCGTTCCGTCTGGCTCAGATGCCCGTACTCCACCATCTTGTCGAGGGTGTCCTGCATCTGGAGGCGGGCACGCTTCTGGTTGGCCTCCGGCGTGGCCCCCGTCGGGTCGATCGACACCGAGCCCGCCGGGTCGTAGTAGGTGGCGCCCTTGAGCATCGCCGACAGGAAGGCGCACTGTCCCGGGTTGAGGTCAACGGCGTCGACGTTGAAGTACGCCCGGGACGCCGCCTGGATGCCGTAGGCACCACGGCCGTAGTAGGCGGAGTTCAGGTAGCCCTCGAGGATGTCGTCCTTGGAGACGTCGGTGCCGACCTTGATCGAGACGAAGATCTCTTTGACCTTGCGGGAGATCGTCTGCGACTGGTCGTTCAGCATCGCGTTCTTCACGTACTGCTGGGTGATGGTGGAGCCGCCCTGCGTCTCACCGCCCTTGGCCATGTTGAACACGGCGCGGGCGATGCCCGCGGGGTCGATGCCGCTGTCGGAGTAGAACGTCTTGTTCTCCTGCGAGATGACGGCATTGCGCATCTCCTTGGGGATCTGCGAGAGATCGACGCTCTGACGGTTGCGGTCACCGCCCGTGGCCACCATCTGGGTGTTGTCGGCCCAGTAGTAGACGTTGTTCTGCGCCGTGGCGCTCTCGTCGATGACGGGGACGCTCACCATGGCGTACGCGAGGCCGGCGGCGCCGACCAGGCAGCCGAAGAACGCGATGCACAGCCCGGAGACGAGCCTCCAGGACGGCACCCAGCGATGCCACCCGTCCTTGTCGTGGCGCGGGTAGTCGATCATCCGCTTCTTGCCGGGCGCCGCGGCACGTCCTCGTCCGGCCCCTGCCGAGCCGCCGGGGGCCCCTCGCCGGCCACCGCGGCCCGGCTCGGCCGCTCTGCGGCGGCCACCCCCGCTCCGCTGTGCGGCGCGCCGGGCTTCGGCGCGGCTGCCGTACGCACGCTCCTCGTTCTCCGGACCGTACGAGCCGGACGGAGACCCTGTGGCGCCTCGCGGTGCCGCACGGCGGCCGGAGGACGAGCCGGACTGACCGCGTCGGGCCGCGGCACGTCCGCCTCCCTGCGGCTGCGGCGGTTTGCGACGGTGCTCGCTCATCGAACGACTACTCCTCGGGCAGGCGCACCTTTGCGCGCCTGGTAAAGGCGGCTGGTTTCCGGTCCCCCCGAAGTACGGATGCGGCCCCTTCCGCATTCACCCGTACTGCACCGGGGACAGGGACGCCCCCAGACGTCACTCGGTTCCCGGTGGTTCGCATGGCGCACACACTACGCACCGCCAAAACCCCCGCGACCCGAAGTTCACCTCAAATCAGGCAACTTGCTCGCGATGAAACCGCGATGTGATCCCGTTCACCAGTTCCCCCCTTGTCGCACGCGGATGCTCGTTCTATCGTGCTGATGTATCGAGTCGATACATCAGCGCGGCATAAAGGCGAGAGGAGGCGACGATGAGCCGGAGATCCGGCATCCTCGAGTTCGCCGTACTCGGCCTGCTCCGCGAGTCCCCGATGCACGGCTATGAGCTGCGCAAACGACTCAACACGTCACTGGGTGTGTTCCGGGCGTTCAGCTACGGGACGCTCTATCCCTGCCTCAAGACGCTGGTCGCCAACGGCTGGTTGATCGAGGAACCGGGGAACATCGGCGAGGCCGCCGCCTCCCTCACCGGGCGCCGCGCCAAGATCGTCTACCGGTTGACGGCCGACGGTAAGGAACATTTCGAGCAGCTCCTCTCCCAGACGGGCCCGGACGCGTACGAGGACGAGACCTTCGCCGCCCGCTTCGCGTTCTTCGGGCAGACGTCGCGAGACGTGCGCATGCGCGTGCTCGAGGGCCGGCGCAGCCGGCTGGAGGAGCGCCTGGAGAAGATGCGGGCCTCCCTGGCCCGCACCCGGGAGCGACTCGACGACTACACGCTTGAGCTGCAGCGCCACGGAATGGAGTCCGTGGAGCGCGAAGTGCGCTGGCTGAACGAGCTCATCGAGAGCGAGCGGGCGGGGCGGGACCTGCGAGGTTCCGCCGCCGAGGGGACCGCTCAACAGGACACGACATCTGGAGCGACGGGCGGCCTGCCCCGGCCGGGGGACGACCCCCGGCCGGATACGCCCGGCGACACCGCCACGTGAGCGCCCAGTCAGGGCCTCACTCGTACACACAGGGAGCAACCGGAATGGGTTCGGTTCGCGTAGCCATCGTCGGTGTGGGCAACTGCGCCGCATCGCTGGTGCAGGGCGTCGAGTACTACAAGGACGCCGACCCGGCGGCCAAGGTCCCCGGCCTGATGCACGTCCAGTTCGGCGACTACCACGTCAGTGACATCGAGTTCGTCGCCGCCTTCGACGTGGACGCCAAGAAGGTCGGCCTGGACCTCGCGGACGCCATCGGCGCCTCCGAGAACAACACCATCAAGATCTGCGACGTGCCGAACAGCGGCGTCCAGGTCCAGCGCGGCCACACCCACGACGGTCTCGGCAAGTACTACCGCCAGACCATCGAGGAGTCCGCCGAGGCGCCGGTCGACGTCGTCCAGGTCCTCAAGGACAAGCAGGTCGACGTTCTCGTCTGCTACCTGCCCGTCGGTTCCGAGGCCGCGGCGAAGTACTACGCCCAGTGCGCCATCGACGCCAAGGTCGCCTTCGTCAACGCCCTCCCGGTCTTCATCGCCGGCACCAAGGAGTGGGCGGACAAGTTCACCGAGGCGGGCGTCCCGATCGTCGGCGACGACATCAAGTCGCAGGTCGGCGCCACCATCACGCACCGCGTCATGGCGAAGCTGTTCGAGGACCGGGGCGTCGTCCTGGACCGCACGATGCAGCTGAACGTCGGCGGCAACATGGACTTCAAGAACATGCTCGAGCGCGAGCGCCTGGAGTCCAAGAAGATCTCCAAGACGCAGGCCGTCACCTCCCAGATCCCCGACCGCGACCTGGGTGCGGACAACGTCCACATCGGCCCGTCCGACTACGTCGCGTGGCTGGACGACCGCAAGTGGGCGTACGTCCGCCTCGAGGGCCGTGCCTTCGGCGACGTCCCGCTGAACCTGGAGTACAAGCTCGAGGTCTGGGACTCCCCGAACTCGGCCGGTGTCATCATCGACGCCCTGCGCGCCGCGAAGATCGCCAAGGACCGCGGCATCGGCGGCCCGATCCTGTCGGCGTCGAGCTACTTCATGAAGTCCCCGCCGGTCCAGTACTTCGACGACGAGGCCCGTGCCAACGTCGAGAAGTTCATCGCGGGCGAGGTCGAGCGCTGAGCAGCCGCTGACCCCGGTCTGCCGAGGGTCCCCGGGTCGTGTGACCCGGGGACCTTTCCCGTATGTGAGGCTGTGCCCCATGGCCGTCGTCCGTGACCTGCGCATCCTGCTGCGCCTGAAGGGGTTTCGGCGCCTGCTCGCCGTTCGTCTGCTCTCCCAGGGCGCCGACGGCGTCTACCAGGTCGCGCTCGCCACCTACGTCGTCTTCTCCCCGGAGAAACAGACCTCGCCCGCCGCCATCGCCTCCGCGATGGCGGTCCTGCTGCTCCCCTATTCCCTGGTGGGCCCCTTCGCCGGTGTCCTGCTGGACCGCTGGCGCCGCCGCCAGGTCTTCCTCTACGGCAACCTGCTGCGCGCCGTGCTGGCCTCGGTGACGGCGGTGCTGATGGTCGCCTCCGTCCCCGACTGGCTCTTCTACGTCTCGGCCCTCTGCGTCACCGCCGTCAACCGCTTCGTCCTCGCGGGGCTGTCCGCCGCGCTGCCCCGGGTGGTCGACGCCGAGCGGCTGGTGATCGCCAACTCCCTCTCCCCGACGGCCGGCACCCTGGCCGCGACGGCGGGCGGCGGCCTCGCGTTCGTCGTGCGCCTCGTGTTCTCGGACTCCGACGCCGCCGTGGTGCTGCTCGGGGCGGGTCTCTACCTGTGCGGCGCGCTGGCGTCGCTGCGGATCGCCGTGGAGCTCCTGGGCCCGGACCCGGCACTCGTACCGCCGAGGCTGACCTCGGCTCTCACCGGCACCGCCCGCGACCTGGCCGCGGGCGTCCGGCATCTCGCCGCACCGGCCCGCCGGGAGGCCGCCTGGGCACTGGCGGGCATGACGCTGATGCGGTTCTGCTACGGCGCCCTGCTGGTCATGCTGCTGATGCTGTGCCGGTACGCCCTGACCTCGGAGACGGACGAGGGGCTCGCCCTGCTGGGGCTGGCGCTCGGGGTCTCCGGGGCGGGCTTCTTCGCGGCCGCAGTGGTCACCCCCTGGGCGGCGGGACGGCTGGGCCCCGGCCGCTGGATGGCCGTCTGCGCCGCGGTCGCCACCGTGCTGGTACCCGCGCTGGGCCTGCCGTTCGCCACGGCCCCGCTGCTCGCCGCCGCATTCGTGCTGGGCCTGACGACCCAGGGAGCGAAGATCGCGACCGACACGGTCGTGCAGTCCTCGGTCGACGACACATTCCGCGGCCGGATCTTCTCCGTCTACGACGTGCTGTTCAACGTGGCCTTCGTCGGCGCGGCCGGGGTGGCCGCACTCATGCTGCCGCCGGACGGCCGCTCGGTGCCGCTGGTCGTGACGATCTCCGTGGTCTACGGAGTGGTTGCGGCAGCTATGGCCCGGTTTGAGAGCCGGTAAGTGTCACATCAGTGACACAGAGCCCCACCGGACTACAGAGTTGTCAGTGGGACCCGGTAGCTTACGTGCGTCTTATCTCGCGACATGTTCGCGACACGCACCTATTTCAGGGGGACCCCCAGTGACCACCCAGCCGCCGCCCCAGGGCAACCCGTTCGCGCAGAACCAGCCGCAGCAGCCTCAGGGACAGAACCCCTACGCCCAGGGACAGCAGGGCTTCCCGCAGCAGGCCGGCCAGCCGGGCTTCCCTCCGCCCGGCGCTACCGTTCCGCCGCCCTCCCGCTCCAACCAGTTCAAGAAGAAGCTGCTGAGCATCGTCGGCGTCATCGTGGTGGCCCTGGCGATCGGCGGGGTCAAGTGGTACCTGGGCCAGTCCGACGCCGAGACCACCGCCGTGGGCGACTGCATGCACAACGAGGGCACGCAGGTCAGCCCGGACCTCAAGACGGTCGACTGCTCCTCGAGTGACGCGGAGTTCGAAGTGGTCGAGAAGTTCGACAACACCAGCGACGACAGCAAGTGCGAGGCGGTCAAGGAGGCAACGATCTCCTACTACCAGACAGGCAGCAGCAGCCACAAGGTTGTTCTCTGCCTCAAGGAAGTGAAGTAGGGACCGTCAACCGAACGCGAAAGCGGGGTCGTGTTTCACGTGAAACACGACCAACGGGCGGCACGTTTCACGTGAAACGTGCCGCCCGTTTCTCATGCGTTCTCCGGGTGCTGCGCCCACCACTCCTTCAGGGCAGCCACCGCCGCGTCGTGCTCCATCGGCCCGTTCTCCAGGCGAAGCTCCAGCAGGAACTTGTATCCCTGCCCAACGGCCGGCCCGGGCCGGATACCGAGAATCTCCATGATCTGGTTGCCGTCCAGGTCGGGGCGGATCGCGTCCAGCTCCTCCTGCTCCTGAAGCTGCGCAATCCGCTCCTCCAGGCCGTCGTAGGCACGGGAGAGGGCCGACGCCTTGCGCTTGTTGCGCGTCGTGCAGTCCGACCGCGTCAGTTTGTGCAGCCGGTCGAGCAGCGGCCCGGCGTCCCGGACATAGCGGCGGACCGCGGAGTCCGTCCACTCGCCCGTGCCGTAACCGTGGAAGCGCAGATGCAGCTCGACCAGGCGTGAGACGTCCCTCACCAGGTCGTTGGAGTACTTGAGCGCGGTCATGCGCTTCTTCGTCATCTTGGCGCCGACCACCTCGTGGTGGTGGAACGAGACCCTGCCGTCCTCCTCGAAGCGACGGGTGCGCGGCTTGCCGATGTCGTGCAGCAGGGCGGCCAGGCGGAGGGTCAGGTCCGGACCGTCGCTCTCCAGGGCCATCGCCTGCTCCAGGACGATGAGCGTGTGGTCGTAGACGTCCTTGTGCCGGTGGTGCTCGTCACGCTCCAGCCGCAGTGCCGGCAGCTCGGGCAGGACCCGCTCGGCGAGGCCCGTCTCCACCAGCAGGGAGAGCCCCTTGCGCGGGTGTGCGGAGAGGATGAGCTTGTTCAGCTCGTCCCTGACCCGCTCGGCCGAGACGATGTCGATGCGCCCGGCCATGTCCTCCATGGCCTTGACGACCTCCGGGGCCACCTCGAAGTCGAGCTGCGCGGCGAAACGCGCGGCCCGCATCATCCGGAGCGGGTCGTCCGAGAAGGAATCCTCCGGAGTACCCGGAGTACGCAGCACACCGGCCGCGAGATCGTCGAGTCCGCCGTGGGGGTCGATGAACACCTTCTCCGGAAGCGCGACGGCCATCGCGTTCACCGTGAAGTCACGCCGGACGAGGTCCTCCTCGATGGAGTCGCCGTAGGACACCTCGGGCTTGCGCGAGGTGCGGTCGTACGCCTCGGACCGGTAGGTGGTCACCTCGATCTGCCAGCCGTCCTTCTGACCTCCGACCGTGCCGAACGCGATCCCGACCTCCCAGACCGCGTCCGCCCAGGGACGCATGATCTTCAGTACGTCCTGAGGGCGGGCGTCGGTCGTGAAGTCCAGGTCGTTGCCGAGCCGGCCCAGCAAGGCGTCCCGGACCGAGCCGCCGACCAGGGCGAGCGAGAACCCGGCTTCCTCAAAACGGCGGGCGAGATCGTCGGCGACAGGGGCGATCCGCAGCGGCTCGTTCACCGCGCGCTGCTGCTCCTGACTGAGGGCACTGGGGCTGACTTCGTTGGCGTTCGGCACAACAGAACAGGGTACGTGGCCCGGGCGGAGACAGGCGCCCCCATTCATCGGGCGTGGAATCCCCCACTTTCGTACCGCTCCCTTTATAGGCGCACATACGGGGAAGCCCGGCCCGGCAGCGGATCTTGTGGCGTACTCCGCGGCACTTCCGCTCGGCGCACATCGTTACCATGCGTGGACGCACATTCCGACGACCACTGATCACGACGAGGGACGGGCGAGCGCGTGGCCGAGGCGGCAGACTTCCAGGGGACCAGTGCCTCACCTGCCCGCCGGTGGCTCCGGCGCACCACGGCACTGATCGCCGGGGCGCCGCTGCTGGCCGGCTTCGCCCAGTTGCCCGCCGCCGGCACGGCGCAGGCCCAGACCGCGACCGCCGCCCTGGCCGACTCCGACTCGGGATCGGTGGCCGTCGCCGTCGATTCGCTCACTCCCTCCGCGCCCGCGGACGGAGACACGGTGACCGTGTCGGGCACCGTGACCAACAGGGGCAAGCAGACCGTCACCGACGCCCATGTGGGCCTGCGGGTGGGCCCGGAGATCGACACTCGCTCGTCCGTCGACGCGATCGCCAAGGACAGTGACGACCTTCGAAGCTCCATCTCTCCGGAGATCGACAACAAGTACACCGAGAAGTTCTCCAAGCTCACCCCAGGCGTCGCCGAGCACTTCAACATCTCCGTCCCGGTCGACGATCTGAACCTCGGCGACGACGGCGTGTACGAATTCGCGGTCTCGCTGTCCGGTGAGACCTCGGCACAGCCGTGGCAGCAGACCCTCGGCATCCAGCGGACCTTCCTGCCCTGGCAGCCCGACGGGGCCGACACCAAGACCAAAACCACGGCGCTGTGGCCACTCGTCTCGACGACGCACATGGCCGCCGAAACGGGACCGAACGAGGAGCAGACCCCGGTCTTCCTCAATGACGACCTGGCGAAGGAGATCTCCCCCGGCGGCCGCCTGAACCAGATGGTGACCCTGGGCAAGGACCTCGACGTCACCTGGGTGGTCGACCCGGACCTGCTGGCCTCCGTCGACGCGATGACGGGCAGCTACCGCGTCCGGGACGGGGACAAGACCGTCGCCGGTACCCACCAGACGATCGCCAAGCAGTGGCTCGCCGACCTGCAGGAAGCGGTGGCCGACGAGGAGGTCGTCGCCCTCCCCTTCGCCGACCCCGACCTGGCGTCCCTGGCCCACAACGGCACGGACGTCGCCGGCTCGCTGAGTCAGCTCAAGGAGGCGACGGACGTCGTCGACAACACCGTCGAGCCGATCCTCCACGTGAAGCCGAACACCGACTTCGCCTGGCCCGTGGACGGCGCCGTCGACCGGTCGATCGTCAAGGTCGCCACCTCCGCCGGCGCCGACAAGGTGATCGCGCGCAGCGACAGCCTCCAGGAGAGCAACGGCCTGCCCTACACGCCCTCCGCCGCCCGCCCCATCGGCGGCGGCACCACGGCCGTCGTGGCGGACGCCCGGCTGTCCACGGCCTTCGAGGGCGACCTGACGACGGCGTCCGCCTCCACACTCGCCGTGCAGCGCTTCCTCGCCCAGAGCCTCGGCCTGGGCCAGCAGACCGACAAGCAGCGCAGCGTCGTCATCGCCCCCCAGCGCACGCCCACCGGCAGCCAGGCCCGCGCGATGGCCGAGGCGCTGCGGACCCTCCAGAGCGGCACCTGGTCACAGTCCCAGAAGCTGGCGGCGGCCTCCGAGGCCAAGCCGGACCCGGACGCCGCCACCAAGGTGCCGGGAACCTCCTCCTACCCGTCGGCGCTGCGCAAGAAGGAGCTGCCCCGAGCGGCCTTCGTGGAGAGTGCGCGGACGCAGGACGCCCTGGACAGCTTCAAGGTCGTGCTCTCGGACCCCTCCCGCGTGGTGACCCCCTTCGGGCGCGCCCTGAACCGGGAGATGTCCGTGTCGTGGCGCGGCAGGCCCGCCGAGGCGGAATCATTCCGTGCCGGAGTGAAGAAGTACCTCGACGGTCTGTCCGGCCGGGTCAGACTGATCGACAAGTCGGAGACGAAGCTCTCCGGCCGCAGCGCCACCATCCCGGTGACGGTGCAGAACAACCTGGTCCAGGACGTCGGCCCCCTGGTGCTGCGGCTCACCTCCACGAACCCGACCCGTCTCGAGATCGGCGGCGCCCGGTACAAGGAGCAGCCGATCTCGGTCTCCGGCGGCCACAGCCAGTCGGTGAAGTTCACCACCTCGGCCAACGCCAACGGCCGGGCGACGGTGATCGCCCAGCTGTACACGACGGACGGTCGGCCGTACGGGAAGCCCGTCACCTTCGACGTAAAGGTCACCGAGATCACGGCCACCGTGATGCTCGTCATCGGCGGCGGTGTCCTGCTGCTCGTCCTCGCCGGCTTCCGGATGTACACGCAGCGCAAGCGCGCCGCGGCCCGCGCCGCCGAGAAGGCCGACGAAACCGACGAGAGCGACGAGACCGACGAGACCGACCCCGGAGAGCCGGAGGCGACGGAGAACTCCGACGGCGCCCCGGAGAAACCGGAGGACGCCGAGGCACGTCCCACACAGGAGTCCGAGGCACCGGCCCGGGCCGCCGACCCGGAGCAGCCGAGTGACCCGACACCGGACACCGCAGCGGAAAGCGCCGACCCGTCCGGCACGGGTGAGAGAGTGGACCGTTGAGGATGTCGTGGCCGGTCGGCCCGGGACGATGAGGTGGGGTAACCATGAACGCGCCGTACGACGGTGACCGCGGTCGGGCCGCGGACGGCTCGGGGCACCCCCAGGTCCCGCCGCCGGACCCCGGCCAGGCACCGCAGCCGCCCGCGGACATGTACCTCCAGGACGCCTACGACCAGGACCCGTACCGGGCACAGGACCTCTCCGCCCAGGATCCGGTCTCCGAGGCGCTCTACGACCGCGCCGCCCACCCCCCTCCGCCCCCGGGCACGTACCCGCCGCCGCAGCCGCTGTACTCCCAGCCCGCCCAGTCGCCCCACGCCCCCGACCCCCGCCTCTGGGCCCAGACCCCGGCTCCCGAACCGGAGGGCCCGACGCAGTACCTGCCGTACGGCGACGACCCTCGGACCACGCAGTTCGTCGGCGTGGACGACCTGGTCGGCCAGGCCGGTGACCAGCGCCACGAGCCGGACGCCTTCGCGCACCTGTTCCGCGACCAGCAGCAGGGCAGCGGCCACCCCTCGTACAACGACCAGCCGGCCGTCCCCGCCCCGGCGCCGTACGGCGGCCCGGCCGGACCGGGGCAGTACGGCACCCCCGCTCCGGCGCCGGGACAGTACGGCGGGCACCAGGGGCCCGACCCGTACGGGAACGCTCCGGCCCACGGTCAGTACGGCACCCCCGCTCCGACGCCCGGGCAGCACGCGGCGCCCGCACCCGGCCAGTACGCGGTGGCTCCCACTCCCGAGGCGGCCGAGGCACCCCTCCAGGAGCCCGAGCCCGCCCCTGCGGCAGCACCGGCCGCCGCGCCCAAGAAGAGCGGCCGTGCGGGCGGCCTGCTGAAGTCGAGCGCCGTGATGGCGGCGGGCACGATGGTGTCGCGGCTGACCGGGTTCGTCCGGTCCGCGATGATCGTTTCCGCCCTGGGCCTCGCCCTGCTGGGCGAGTCCTTCCAGATCGCCTACCAGCTGCCGACGATGATCTACATCCTCACCGTCGGCGGCGGCCTCAACTCGGTCTTCGTCCCCCAGCTCGTACGAGCCATGAAGGACGACGACGACGGCGGCGAGGCCTACGCCAACCGCCTCCTGACCCTCGTCATGGTGGCCCTTGGCGCCCTCACCGTGCTCGGCATGCTGGCGGCCCCCCTACTGGTCCGCGCGCTGTCGAACCCCGTCGCCTCATACCCCGCTGCCAACGAGACGGCCGTCACCTTCACCCGGTACTTCCTGCCTTCCATCTTCTTCATGGGCGTCCACGTCGTGATGGGGCAGATCCTCAACGCCCGTGGACGCTTCGGCGCAATGATGTGGACTCCGGTCCTGAACAACATCGTCATCATCGTCACCCTCGGCATGTTCCTCTGGGTCTACGGCACGGCCGCCGACTCGGGGATGACAGTCGCGACCATCCCGCCGGAAGGCAAAAAGCTCCTCGGCATCGGCATCCTGCTCGGCCTCGTCGTGCAGGCCCTGGCGATGATCCCCTATCTCCGCGAGACCGGTTTCAAGCTGCGCCTGCGGTTCGACTGGAAGGGGCACGGCCTCGGCAAGGCGGCGATGCTCGCCAAGTGGACGATCCTGTTCGTCCTCGCCAACCAGGCGGGCGCCCTCGTCGTCATCCAGCTCGCCACGGCGTCGGTCACCGACACCGACCTCGCCGGCACCGGCTACAGCGCCTACGCCAACGCCCAGCTCATCTGGGGCCTTCCGCAGGCCATCATCACCGTTTCCCTGATGGCCGCCCTGCTGCCACGCATCTCCCGCTCGGCTTCCGAGGAGGACGGGGGAGCGGTCCGCGACGACATCTCCCAGGGTCTGCGCACGACGGCCGTCGCCATCGTGCCGGTCTCCTTTGGCTTCGTCGCACTCGGCATTCCGATGTGCACCCTGATCTTCGGCTCCTCCGGTACGGGCGCGGCCACCAACATGGGCTACATGCTGATGGCCTTCGGCCTCGGTCTCATCCCGTACTCCGTGCAGTACGTCGTCCTGCGCGCCTTCTACGCCTACGAGGACACCCGGACGCCCTTCTACAACACCGTCATCGTGGCCGTGGTCAATGCCGCGGCCGCGGGCCTGTGTTACTTCCTGCTGCCCTCCCGCTGGGCCGTCGTCGGCATGGCCGCCTCCTACGGCCTTGCCTACGTGATCGGTGTGGGCGTCGCCTGGCGCAGGCTCCGCAAGCGGCTCGGCGGGGACCTCGACGGTGCCCGCGTGCTGCGGACGTACGCCCGGCTGTGCATCGCGTCCGTACCGGCTGCTCTGATGGGTGGTGCCGCCTGCTACGCGATCAGCCGCGTGCTCGGCCAGGGCGTCGTGGGATCGTTCGCCGCGCTGCTGGCGGGCGGAGTGCTGCTGTTCGGTGTCTTCTTCGTCGCCGCCCGTCGCATGCGCATCGAGGAAGTCAACTCTCTGGTCGGCATGGTGCGCGGACGCCTGGGACGCTGAGACCCGGGGTAGGCGCACAACCATCGCCCTCCGCTGTGTGTCGTGCATAGCGGCGGACTGTGGGCACAATTGGGTTCGGCGTCGGACGCGCGGATCGGGAGTCGGCCGACGCGCACGGAATGGGGAGGCAGGAACGACGGTGGCGGAACGGAGCACAGCTGCCGTCGACGTGGCAGACAACAGCGGTGACGAGCCGCTGACCGCACAGGCGGACCAGTCCACGGCCGACGGGGTGGCCAACAACCGGGAGCGGGACACGGACAGCGACGAGGCACAGGGGAACCCCACGAGCGAGGAGTCCGGCAAGGCCTCGCCTCCCGAACTGCACAGTGGGCACAAGCTGGCCAGACGCTACCGCCTCGAGGAGTGCGTCACCCGTCTGGACGGCTTCAGCAGTTGGCGGGCCGTCGACGAGAAACTGCGCCGCGCCGTCGGCGTCCACCTCCTCCCGGCGGAGCACGCGCGGGCCCGCTCCGTGCTGGCCGCGGCACGCTCCTCCGCCCTGCTCGGCGACCCCCGCTTCGTCCAGGTACTGGACGCCGTCGAGGACAACGACCTCGTCTACGTCGTGCACGAGTGGCTCCCCGATGCCACCGAGCTGACGGCCCTCCTCGCCTCCGGGCCGCTGGAGGCCTACGACTCCTACCAGATGGTCAGTCAGGTCGCGTCGGCCATGGCGGCCGCCCACCGCGAGGGCCTCGCGCACCTTCGCCTGAGCCCCAACGCGGTGCTGCGTACGTCAACCGGCCAGTGGCGGATCCGTGGACTCGCCGTCAACGCCGCACTGCGCGGCATCAGTTCCGACACCCCGCAGCGCACCGACACCGAGGCCATCGGCGCCCTGCTGTACGCCACGCTCACCCAGCGGTGGCCGTACGAGACCGACGCCCACGGTCTGGCGGGGCTGCCCAAGGACATCGGGCTGATTCCGCCGGACCAGGTGCGGGCCGGCATCCACCGCGGCCTGTCCGAACTGGCGATGCGGGCGCTCGCCAACGACGGCGCCACCGCTTCCCGCCACGAGTCGCCGTGCACCACGCCGGAGGAACTGGTGAAGGCGATCGGCGAGATGCCGCGCATCCGCCCGCCGGAGCCGGCGTACACCGCCCCGCCCCAGTACCAGCGCACGGCCTACCAGCAGGGAGCGTACGGCCGCCCGGCGCCGCATCCAGGCGTCACCCCGCCCGTGCCGACGCCGCCGCCCCCGCTGCAGAGCCGTACCGGCAAGGCCCTGAAATGGAGCGTCTCGGCCCTGCTGATCGCCGCGCTCGGCCTCGGCAGCTGGCAGCTCGCGGACGCGCTCATGGAACGGGGCGGCAAGGCCGACAACCAGAACCAGACCCAGACGACGGACGGCAACGACAAGAACGACGAGCGGACCGAGCCGACCAAGCCGATCAGTGTGCAGACGGCCCAGGAGTACGTCGCCAGTGGCAGTGCCCAGGCGCCGCAGGACGTGGCCAAGACCTACGACGGTGACGCCTCCACCTTCTGGCGCACGAAGAAGTACAACGAGGGCCCGAAGCTCGCGCCGTACAAGCCCGGGGTCGGCATCGTCTACGACCTCGGTTCGGAGCAGGACGTCTCGACGGCGTCGATAGGACTCCGGTACACCGGTGATCACACGACCGTGCACCTCTACGCCGCCGATTCCCTGGCGCCCTCGACCGGAGTCGACGGCATGAAGGAGATCGCGAGCGCGACCACGACCGGCACCTCGCTCACGGCCAAGGCGTCGAAGCCCGTCAAGACGCGGTACGTCCTCCTGTGGATGACGGACGTGCCGAACGCTCCGTCCGACGGCTACAGCGGCGCCGGCTACAAGCAGGCGATCACCGACGTGACCTTCAAGGGCTGAGGGCCCGCCGGGGAAGGGGGAGGAGGCTGATGGCAGATGACACCGCGCACGGCGGCATCAGTGATCAGGACCTCCTCGCCCGGCACGTCCAAGGTGATCCGGAGGCCTTCGGTGAGTTGGTGCGCCGTCACCGCGACCGTCTCTGGGCGGTGGCCCTGCGCACGCTGGGGGATCGCGAGGAAGCCGCCGACGCCGTCCAGGACGCACTCGTCTCCGCCTACCGGGCCGCCCACACCTTCCGCGGACAGGCCGCCGTCACCACCTGGCTGCACCGGATCACGGTGAACGCCTGTCTGGACCGTGCCCGTAAGGCAGCATCGCGCAAGACCGCACCCGTCGACGACACCGAGCGCCTGGATC
The DNA here is from genome assembly GCF_003112555.1 of Streptomyces coelicoflavus. Lineage (GTDB taxonomy): Bacteria > Actinomycetota > Actinomycetes > Streptomycetales > Streptomycetaceae > Streptomyces > Streptomyces coelicoflavus. The sequence continues at coordinate 241,992 of NZ_BEWB01000003.1, forward strand.
GGCTCCTGGAGCCCCACGAGTCGGCCTCCGCGCCGGCCGAGCGCAACGATGTGCACCGCCAGCTGCTGGAGGCCCTGGACACCCTTCCGGCCGAGCAGCGGGCCGCTCTCGTCCTGGTCGACATGCAGGGCTACCCCGTCGCGGAGGCGGCCCGTGTCCTGGACGTACCGACTGGGACGATCAAGAGCCGGTGCGCCCGGGGCAGAGCCAGGCTCCTGCCGCTGCTCTCCCACCTCCGGCCCGACGGCAGCGGGGAGGGGACGAAACCCGGCGTGGAGCGGAACCGGACGCAGGGGACATCCGTCCCACCCGCAGCGGGACCGCAGCGTGCGGGTCCGCCGGAGGCAGGACCGAGCGATTCAGCCGCAGTGAAGGGCGGAGGTGGACGAGCGTGACGTCGTCGACGACAGACATGACCGGACACCCGGACGTCGCGGAGATCTCCGACCTCGCCGAAGGCATCCTCCCCTCCGCGCGCACCACCGACGTGCGACGGCACCTGGCAAGCTGCGCGCTCTGTGCGGATGTCTACGCCTCGCTGGAAGAGGTCCAGAGCCTGCTCGGCGCCCTGCCGCCCCCGGCCGCCATGCCGGACGACGTGGCCGCCCGTATCGACGCCGCCCTGGCAGCCGAGCCGCAGCCGGGCGTTGCCGACGACGCACATGTTTCACGTGAAACGTCGGCCCCGGTCGGTCGGCCCGCCGGGCACCCTCGCCACTCCTCGACCGGACCCGGCCGCAAGGACCGCCGCCGAGGCGGACGACGACGGATCGCTGTCCTCGGCGCCGTGGCCGCCGCTGCCGCGATCGGGTTCGGCTCGGTCATCGTGTCCTCTCTGACCGGGGGAAGCCAGTCCGAAGACACCGCACAAGGGCAGCAGACAGCGCTCGCGGACACCTTCTCCGAGGGACACCTCAAGGACAAGGTCACCGGCCTCGTCGCGGACGGGAGCGCCCAGAACGGTTCCCGGACACCGCGCAGCTTCGGTCTGGAGTCCGACAACGGTGGCGAGACCGCGGAGAACCATGTGTTCAAGCAGCCGACCGTCCCCGAGTGCGTTCGCAAGGGCATCGGTCGCGACGACGCGGCGATCGCCACGGAGCAGGGCGTCTACAAGGGCAAGGAAGCCCTGCTGGTGGTCATGCCCGACGCGGCCAATGACACCCGGGTCACCGCCTACATTGTCGAGTCGACGTGTGTGGACCAGCCCGCGATCGGCAAGGCCAAGATCCTTCTGAAGCACTCCTACGCGCGTTCGTAGTCGAGCAGGCCTCCCCTTCACCGTGCGGTCCGGCACGCATGCCGTGTGCCCGGACACAGCGGGAATGCGCGCCCCGTAGGATCCGTTAGGTGGGGTGAGAGTTCCGAGTGCAGCTCCACCCGGCCCTGAAGACGCAGTCCAGAGACGAGGAATGAAGCCGTGAGCGACGTCCGAAACGTGATCATCATCGGCTCCGGGCCCGCCGGCTACACGGCGGCGCTCTACACCGCACGAGCGTCGCTGAAGCCGCTGGTGTTCGAGGGTGCCGTCACTGCGGGCGGAGCTCTGATGAACACCACCGAGGTGGAGAACTTCCCCGGCTTCCAGGACGGCATCATGGGCCCCGAGCTCATGGACAACATGCGCGGCCAGGCGGAGCGCTTCGGTGCCGAGCTGATCCCGGACGACATCGTGGCCGTCGACCTCAGCGGTGAGATCAAGACCGTCACCGACACGGCGGGAACGATCCACCGGGCCAAGGCCGTCATCGTCACCACCGGCTCCCAGCACCGCAAGCTCGGTCTGCCGAACGAGGACGCACTGTCCGGCCGCGGTGTCTCCTGGTGCGCGACCTGTGACGGCTTCTTCTTCAAGGACCAGGACATCGCCGTGATCGGTGGCGGTGACACCGCGATGGAGGAGGCCACGTTCCTCTCCCGCTTCGCGAAGTCCGTGACGATCGTCCACCGTCGTGACACCCTGCGCGCCTCCAAGGCGATGCAGGAGCGTGCCTTCGCCGACCCCAAGATCTCGTTCGTCTGGGACAGCGAAGTCGCCGAGGTCCAGGGCGACCAGAAGCTCGCAGGCCTGAAGCTGCGCAACGTCAAGACCGGCGAACTCTCGGATCTGCCGGTGACCGGCCTGTTCATCGCGATCGGCCACGACCCGCGTACCGAGCTCTTCAAGGGCCAGCTCGACCTGGACCCGGAGGGCTACCTGAAGGTCGAAGCGCCTTCGACCCGCACCAACCTGACGGGTGTCTTCGGCGCCGGTGACGTGGTCGACCACACCTACCGCCAGGCGATCACCGCCGCGGGCACCGGCTGCTCCGCCGCTCTCGACGCCGAGCGCTTCCTCGCCGCCCTCAGTGACGAGGACCAGGCCGAGCCCGAGAAGACCGCCGTCTGACCACCCCATCCCCCGCACCACTCAGTTAAGGAGCCCGCCGTGGCCGGCACCCTGAAGCACGTGACCGACGACACCTTCGAGCAGGACGTCCTCAAGAACGACAAGCCCGTCCTGGTCGACTTCTGGGCCGCCTGGTGCGGTCCGTGCCGCCAGATCGCGCCGTCCCTCGAAGCGATCGCAGCCGAGTACGGCGACAAGATCGAGATCGTCAAGCTGAACATCGACGAGAACCCGGGTACGGCCGCCAAGTACGGCGTCATGTCCATCCCGACCCTGAACGTCTACCAGGGCGGCGAGGTCGCCAAGACCATCGTCGGTGCCAAGCCGAAGGCCGCGATCGTCCGCGACCTCGAGGACTTCATCGCCGACTGATGATCGCCGACTGACGTTTCACGTGAAACACGAATGGGCCGACCCGAACGGGTCGGCCCATTCGGCTTGCAGCAGCTTCCCAAGCCTCGCTACAGCGGACGCAGTGCCGGTTCCTTCTGGACGGCACCCAGCAGGCGGTCCAGTGCCATCTCCACGTCTTCCTTCCAGGAAAGTGTGGACCGGAGGTCCAGCCGCAGCCGCGGATGCCGGGGATGCGGCCGGACCGTCTTGAAGCCCACCGCCAGCAGATGCTCCGCCGGCAGCACGCACGCAGGCTCCTTCCAGCGAGCGTCCCCGAAAGCCTCGATCGCCTTGAAACCGCGACGCAGAAGATCTTTGGCGACTGTCTGGACCATCACTCGGCCCAGTCCCTGACCCTGGTACCCCGGGATCACGAACGCGGTCATCAGTTGTACCGCGTCCGGGGCGACCGGGCTGGTGGGGAAGGCCGCCGAGCGCGGTACGTACGCCGGGGGTGCATAGAGAACGAAGCCCACCGGCACGTCATCGACATAGACCACCCGGCCGCACGACCCCCAGTCCAGCAGGACAGCGGAGATCCAGGACTCCTTCTCCAGCGCGGATGTGCCCGCCTTTACCGCGGCCTCGCCGCTGACGGGGTCCAGTTCCCAGAAGACGCACGAGCGACAGCGTTGGGGAAGGTCCTGGAGGTTGTCGAGCGTGAGCGGTACGAGCCGGCGCCCCATGAAGGCTGTTCCTCGCTTCCTTCGCCTGCCGCGTCTCGGGCGGCCGTCAGAGCGCTCCGTTCCCTGAGCAGGCTACCGATGAACCCACCGACCGCGCCCAGCCCCAAGCCCGCGCTCACCAGTTCGGTGCGGCTCATCGTTCGCATGGCCCCTGCCTTCCTCTCAGAGGTACTGCCAGGTGACAACGCCATCCCGATCGCATCGTATCCACGATGCGGTGGCCTCGACACCGACGCAAAGCAAAGGGCGGACCGTGTTTCCGGTATGCACCGGACACGGCCCGCCCTGAGGCTCGCGAAGCACCGCCGGGCGCTCCGCCACCCCGCTATCAGGACTCGACGTCGTCGTCCTCGTCCTCCAGGAGACCCTTCTGCAGAACGGGGCCCTCGCCAGGAGCCAGGCTGCCGAGGATCCGCTCCAGATCGTCCATGGAGGCGAACTCCACGGTGATCTTGCCCTTCTTCTGTCCCAGGTCGACCTTCACCCGGGTCTCGAAGCGGTCCGAGAGCCGTGTCGCCAGGTCCGAGAGCGCCGGAGAGACCAGCGAGCCGGCCCGTGGGCCCTTGGCCCGCTGGGGCTTCTGCGGCCGGGAACCCATCAGGGTCACGATCTCCTCGACCGACCGCACCGACAGGCCTTCGGCCACGATGCGATGGGCCAGCCGGTCCTGCTCCTCCGGGTCGTCGACGGACAGCAAGGCCCGCGCATGCCCCGCGGAGAGCACACCCGCGGCCACCCGGTTCTGCACCTTCGGAGAGAGCTTCAGCAGACGCAGCGTGTTGGAGACCTGCGGGCGGGAACGACCGATGCGGTCAGCCAACTGGTCGTGCGTGCAGTTGAAGTCCTTCAGGAGCTGGTCATAGGCGAATGCCTCCTCCAGCGGATTCAGCTGAGCGCGGTGCAGGTTCTCCAGAAGGGCGTCCAGGAGGAGCTTCTCGTCCTCGGTCGCCCGCACGATCGCCGGGATGGCATCCAGTTCCAGCTCTCGGCAGGCCCGGAAGCGACGCTCGCCCATGATGAGCTCATAGCGCCCGGGCTCCGTCGGCCGCACGACTACCGGCTGAAGCAGACCGACCTCCCTGATGGAGGTGACGAGCTCGGCCAGTGCGTCGTCGTCGAAGTCCTTGCGCGGCTGCTTCGGATTCGGCGTAATGGCGTCGAGAGGCACCTCGGCGAAGTGCGCCCCGAGGGGAGGACGAAGCGCTTCCGTACCGTGGAGAACCGTCGGCTCTTCCGTTTCACGTGAAACGTGCGGCAGTGTGGCCACCTTCGCCGCGGCCACTCCGCGTTCGTTCGGCAGCAGAGGCATCGTCCCTGAAGACGCGGGAGCCGCGGTCCCCAATGCTGCCGAGGCAACCGACTTCTCGGTCGGGGCGTTGGGGATCAGTGCGCCCAGACCACGGCCCAGCCCCCTCCGTCGCTCACTCACTGGATCCCCTCCACCATGTTCGGATCATTCTGAGCGCCGACATGGGCGTGGGTCGCGTCATAGTTGACGCCCACACCCTTCAGCGCGATCTCACGGGCCGCCTCCAGGTAGGAGAGGGCTCCACTTGATCCTGGATCGTAGGTCAGTACCGTCTGCCCGTAACTCGGGGCCTCGGAGATACGGACCGAGCGGGGAATGCTCGTCCGCAGCACCTCCTCGCCGAAGTGGCTGCGCACCTCGTCCGCGACCTGGGACGCAAGCCGCGTCCGGCCGTCGTACATGGTGAGGAGGATCGTCGACACATGCAGCGTGGGATTGAGGTGCCCGCGTACCAGGTCGACGTTGCGCAGTAGCTGCCCCAGCCCTTCCAGCGCGTAGTACTCGCACTGAATCGGGATCAGTACTTCCTGGCCCGCCACAAGCGCGTTGACCGTCAGCAGACCAAGGGAGGGCGGGCAGTCGATGAGGATGTAGTCCAGCGGCTGCTCGTACGCCGTGATGGCCCGCTGGAGTCGGCTCTCGCGGGCGACCAGAGAGACCAGTTCGATCTCCGCACCGGCGAGATCGATCGTGGCGGGCGCGCAGAACAGGCCCTCGACATCGGGGACCGGCTGGACCACTTCCGAGAGCGGTCGACTCTCGACCAGCACGTCGTAAATGGAAGGCACATCGGCGTGATGGTCGATACCCAGCGCGGTGGAGGCGTTGCCCTGCGGGTCGAGGTCGACGACCAGGACTCTCGCGCCGTGCAGGGCCAGTGACGCGGCAAGATTGACGGTCGTCGTCGTCTTGCCCACACCGCCCTTCTGGTTCGCCACGACCATGACCCGGGTCTGCTCGGGCCGCGGCAGTCCCTCGCCGGCACGGCCCAGAGCCTCCACAGCCAGTTGGGCAGCACGACCGATCGGAGTGTCGTCCATCGGAGGCGGTGTTTCACGTGAAACATCCGCCCCCAACGACTCGGTACGGGGACCGGGGACCGGATCGGTCATCGGTCCCGCGATATTGGCGTCGGACCGCAAGGATTCACTCTCCTCGACTTCAGGCTCGCAATGAACAGAGCCTCCCATGCCTTCGGGGTCATGAACCAGTGAGGCCTGGTCTTCTGTGGAGAAATCCACCTCTGTGGACAACTCCGCGCCCTCTCCGAGTGCCCCGAGAGGCTTCCGTTCGCGTGGGTCGGCCGCGGCGCGGCCGCGACTGATGATGCCGTGCAGCAGTGAGCGACGTTTCACGTGAAACACGATGCAGCGCAGCCCATGCCGAACTGTCGCGACACTCCGGCATACGTAGGCAGGGCAGCTTGTGTGGAGTACGCCAGTCGCTACCCGCCGGGACGCTATCCGCGACGCCGACGCGTCCGTCCGGTCCGAGCGGCCTTGGCCCGCTTAGCCGCGAAACGCACCCCGCCGGGGCTCTCGCCGACCTCGACCCGCACCACGGTGGACATGGGATCCACGACGCCCTCACCGACGTGCAGGATGGACGTCTCCTCCGCACCGAGTTTGCTCAGTGCCGCGGTCGCCGCCTTCAGCTCCTCCTCGGCCGTGTCTCCCTTGAGAGCGAGCATCTCGCCGTACGGGCGCAGCAGCGGGATACCCCAGGTGGCGAGCCGATCCAGCGGAGCGACGGCACGGGCCGTGACCACATGCACCGGCGGCATCTTGCCCATGACCTCCTCGGCCCGCCCCCGCACCACGGTGACGTGGTCCAGGCCCAGCAGCTCCACGACCTCGGTGAGGAAGTTCGTGCGCCGCAGCAGCGGCTCCAGAAGGGTGATCTTCAGGTCTTCCCGTACCAGCGCCAAGGGGATCCCGGGCAGGCCGGCACCCGAGCCGACGTCGCACACCGTCACTCCCTCGGGTACGACCTCCGAGAGCACCGCGCAGTTCAGCAGGTGCCGCTCCCAGAGCCGGGGCACTTCACGCGGACCGATCAGCCCGCGCTTCACCCCCGCCTCGGCGAGCAGTTCCGCGTAGCGGACCGCGTCCGCATAGCGATCACCGAACACGTCACGTGCCTGCTCGGGTACAGGGGGGAGCTCCGCTGCCTCCGACACGGGGGACCGTCCTTCCGTACGGCACCGGGGCACAGGGCGCCGGTGCCAGAACCACCAGAACTATCAGGCTGACAAAATTCGGCCCCGCCTGCGCAACAGACGGGGCCGGAGAACGAGAGGGAACCGATCAGGCGGGGAGCACGACGACGAAGCGCTCCGGCTCCTCGCCCTCGGACTCGCTGCGCAGACCCGCGGCCTTGACCGCGTCATGCACGACCTTGCGCTCGAAGGGCGTCATCGGCTCGAGCTGTACGGACTCGCCGCTGCTCCTTGCCTCGGCCGCGGCCTTGGCGCCCAGCTCGGACAGCTCTGCGCGCTTGCCCGCCCGGTAACCCGCGATGTCGAGCATCAGCCGGCTGCGGTCACCGGTCTCCCGGTGCACGGCCAGGCGCGTCAGCTCCTGCAGAGCCTCCAGCACCTCGCCGTCCCGGCCGACCAGCTTCTGCAGGTCTCCGCCCTTGCTGTCGCTGATGATCGAGACGGAGGCACGGTCGGCCTCGACGTCCATGTCGATGTCGCCGTCGAGGTCGGCGATGTCGAGCAGACCTTCCAGGTAGTCCGCGGCAATCTCGCCCTCCTGCTCGAGGCGGGACAGGGTGTCTGCACCCTCGGCAGCGGCGGAGGTGGTGCCTTCCGTCACGGGATGGACTCCTTCTTACTTCTTCGACGGGGACTTGGGCCGCTGCGGGCCCTTGCGCTGTCCGGACTGGGCCTTGCTGCGGCCACCGCCGCCGGACTTCTGGGCCGGCTTCTTGGCACCGGCTGCGGGCTTGGCGTCCTGCTTGCCGGCCGGCTTGGCGTCCTCCGGCTCGTCCGACTTGGTCAGCGACGTCTTCGGCTCGGCCTCGCCGGCGGGCTTGGCCTGGCGCTGGGACTTGCTCTGGCGCTTGGGCTGCTGGCGCTTGGGCTGGCCCGCGGTCGTCACGGTCGAGCCGTCCGCGCTCTGGGCGGCCACGGCGGCGTCGTTCTTCACCACGTTGCCATCGGTCTGAGCAGCCATGCCCGCCTTGTTCAGGCCGTTGATGAACTTGCGCTCGGCCTCGTTGCGGTCCCGGCCCTTGGCGACGATGGCCTTCACGATGGCCTTCTCGCCGCGGCCACGGGTCTTGCCGTGCTCGGTGACGCTCTTGTGCAGCCGCTCCAGGTAGGCGGCCTGCGCCTTGGAGCCCGGCGTCGGGTTGTTGCGGATGACGTACATCTGCTGGCCCATGGTCCACACGTTGGTGGTCAGCCAGTAGACGAGGACACCGACGGGGAAGTTGACACCGAAGACGGCGAACATGACGGGGAAGACGTACATCAGCATCTTCTGCTGCTGCATGAACGGCGTCTTCACCGTGGTGTCGACGTTCTTCGTCATCAGCTGGCGCTGGGTGAAGAACTGCGAGGCCGACATCAGCACGATCATGATCGCGGTGACGACCCGGACGTCGGTCAGGGAGGCGCTGAGGGCCGCGACGTCGCTCTCGCTGCTGAAGAACTTGGAGGCCAGCGGGGCCCCGAAGATGTGCGCCTTCTGCGCGCTCTGAAGCAGGTCCTGGTTGACGGCGCCGATGGTGTCGCCGGAGGCGATGCCGTTGAGCACGTGGTACAGGGCGAAGAAGAACGGGGACTGCGCCAGGATGGGAAGGCACGAGGAAAGCGGGTTGGTACCCGTCTCCTTGTACAGCTTCATCATCTCTTCGGACTGACGCTGCTTGTCGTTCTTGTAGCGCTCCTGGATCTTCTTCATCTCCGGCTGGAGCGTCTGCATCCCGCGCGTCGCCTTGATCTGCTTCACGAAGAGCGGGATCAGGCAGATACGGATGAGGATCACCAGGGACACGATGGACAGGCCCCAGGCCCATCCGGTGTCAGGTCCGAAGATCGCCCCGTACACCGTGTGGAACTGGACGATGACCCAGGAGACGGGCCAGGTGATAAAGCTGAAGAGGCTGGCAATCGTGTCCACTAATCATGCTCCTTGGGCATGGGGCGAGGTCTCTGCGGCCGGGCTCGAAGGATCGGACGGGCTCGAATGAGCGGGCCGTCCTTCGGTGGCCGGTTCGGCGGCGGAGGTCCCGCCCTTGCGTGCCCGCCAGGCGGCACGCAGCATTTCGTGCCACCGCGGACGCTTGCGCGGCGGAACATGGTCCACGCCGCCCAGCGACCACGGATTGCACCGCAGGATGCGCCAGGCGGTGAGTGCCGTGCCCTTGACGGCTCCGTGCCGGTCGATGGCCGTGTAGCCGTAGTGGGAACACGACGGGTAGTACTTGCACACCGGCCCCAGCAGCGGACTGATCGTCCACTGGTAGAGCTTGATCAGAGCCAGTAGCGGGTACTTCATCGCGCGCCCCCTCCCAGTAGCCGCGCCAGGGCGGCGTCCAGGTCTCGGGCCAGCTGTGCATGGTCGGCGTCACCCGCACCGGGCAGCGCTCGTACGACTACCAGGCTACCGGGGGGCAACAGGTCGATCCGGTCGCGCATCAGATGGCGAAGCCTGCGCTTCACCTTGTTGCGCACGACCGCGACACCCACGGCTTTGCTCACGACGAAACCCGCACGTGTCCGGGGAGCGCTCTCCCCAGGCGCGTGCGGGTCCGTGGCACCGCTTCGAAGGTGGACGACGAGAGCCGGGCGTCCGGCCCGGCGGCCCCGTCGTACCGCGGTCGCGAAGTCCTCGCGCCGCCTCAGCCGGTTCTCGGTGGGCAGCACGATGTCATGACCTGACCGGGATCAGGCGGACAGACGGGCGCGACCCTTGCTGCGGCGGGTCGCGAGAATCGCGCGGCCGGCACGGGTACGCATACGCAGCCGGAAACCGTGGGTCTTCGCGCGGCGACGGTTGTTCGGCTGGAAGGTGCGCTTGCTCACTCGGGGGCTCCAGAAAGAATCGGGTGTTGGCGGGGTGCCGTCCTGGCTGTCACCGTGCGCCCACGAGTAGCTCGCGTTACGCCCGAGTGCACCGCTTTTCGATCACCTTGGACGTGACCTGTGCCCATCGGAGGCAGGCGGCAGCAGCCATCGACAACTCGACCTGGTTACGGTACGTGCGACTGCGCCATTCGGTCAAACCAGCGGTGACCGGGAGACACTTGTCCACAGGCTGGGGACAACAACTTGAACCCTACCCGTCGCGCTGACTACCGTGACTGGACTCCGATTCGTTCCCTTATCCCTGCCCCAACCGAGTTTCATCCCGACCCGTCCCCGAATCACACCTTCGAGGGACTCGTGAGAGAGCGTGCCCTGTGGCTGACGTACCTGCCGATCTTGCCGCAGTGTGGCCACGCGTATTGGAGCAACTCCTCGGAGAGGGCCGCGGGCAGGGAGTCGAGTCCAAGGACGAGCACTGGATCCGCCGCTGCCAGCCCCTCGCGCTGGTCGCGGACACCGCCCTGCTCGCCGTACCGAACGAATTTGCGAAAGGCGTACTGGAGGGCCGCCTCGCCCCGATCGTCAGCGAGACCCTGAGCCGCGAATGCGGCCGCCCGATCCGCATCGCGATCACCGTCGACGAGACGGCGGGCGAACCCACCGGTCCGGCTCCGCAGGCGCCCCAGGCACCCCCCTCCCGCCCCCAGCCCCGCTACGAGGAGCCCGAGCTCCCCGCCGGCCAGGGCGGCCGCGAGGACTACCGCGACGAGTACGAGGGCTACGGCCGCGGGCCCGGCAACCGCGCCGACCAGCTCCCCACCGCCCGGCCCGCCTACCCGCAGGAGTACCAGCGCCCCGAGCCCGGCTCGTGGCCCCGCCCCCCGCAGCAGGACGACTACGGCTGGCAGCAGCAGCGCCTCGGCTTCCCCGAACGGGACCCCTACGCGTCCCCGTCCCAGGAGCCCTACGGCCAGGAGCCGCCGCCCTACTCCCACGAGCCCCACGCCCCGTACCAGCAGGACTACCGGCCGCAGCCCCCGGAACGCCCGTCGTACGACTCCCCCCGCGGCGAGTACGAGCAGCCCCGGAACGACTACGACAAACCCCGCGGCGACTACGAGAAGTCCCGGGGCGAGTACGACGGCCCGCGCGGCGACTACGACCAGCAGCGGGGGGACTACGAGCAGCAGCGCGGCGACTACGACCAGCGCGGTCCCCGCCGGGACCTGCCCGAACCCCCGGCCGGCTCCGGACACGTCCACCGCGGCGGCCCCGTCGGCCCCGGACCCGCCACCGGAGCACCCGGACCGCTGGCCGCACAGCCCGCGCCGGCCACCGGCCCGGGCGAGCCGACCGCGCGCCTGAACCCGAAGTACCTCTTCGACACCTTCGTCATCGGCGCCTCCAACCGCTTCGCCCACGCAGCGGCCGTCGCCGTCGCCGAGGCACCCGCCAAGGCGTACAACCCCCTCTTCATCTACGGGGAGTCCGGGCTCGGCAAGACCCACCTGCTGCACGCCATCGGGCACTACGCGCGCAGTCTCTACCCCGGCACGCGCGTGCGCTACGTGAGCTCGGAGGAGTTCACCAACGAGTTCATCAACTCCATCCGCGACGGCAAGGGCGACAGTTTCCGCAAGCGCTACCGCGAGATGGACATCCTGCTCGTCGACGACATCCAGTTCCTCGCGGACAAGGAGTCGACGCAGGAGGAGTTCTTCCACACCTTCAACACCCTGCACAACGCCAACAAGCAGATCGTGCTCTCCAGCGACCGGCCGCCCAAGCAGCTGGTGACGCTGGAGGACCGGCTCCGCAACCGCTTCGAGTGGGGGCTGATCACCGACGTCCAGCCGCCGGAGCTGGAGACCCGCATCGCGATCCTGCGCAAGAAGGCGGTGCAGGAGCAGCTCAACGCCCCGCCCGAGGTACTGGAGTTCATCGCCTCGCGGATCTCGCGCAACATCCGCGAGCTGGAGGGCGCGCTGATCCGGGTGACGGCCTTCGCGTCGCTCAACCGGCAGCCGGTGGACCTGGGCCTCACCGAGATCGTCCTCAAGGACCTGATCCCCGGTGGCGAGGACTCGGCCCCCGAGATCACCTCGACGGCCATCATGGGCGCGACCGCCGACTACTTCGGCCTCACCGTCGAGGACCTGTGCGGCACCTCGCGCGGGCGCGCGCTGGTGACGGCCCGGCAGATCGCCATGTACCTGTGCCGGGAGCTGACGGACCTCTCGCTGCCGAAGATCGGTGCGCTGTTCGGCGGCCGGGACCACACCACGGTGATGCACGCCGACCGCAAGATCCGCAATCTGATGGCCGAGCGGCGCTCGATCTACAACCAGGTCACCGAGCTCACCAACCGCATCAAGAACGGCTGACGACCGCCGGCACCGGCCACGAAGGCGCCTCCGGGACCCCCGGGGGCGCCTTCTCGCGTGTCTCCTGCCCGCCCCCGCCCGTGTCTCCGCCCGCTCATGCCCGCCTCCGCCCGCCCCCGCCCGTCTCCGTGGCTCCACCGGCTCGTACGGCTGTCCTGTCCGTTGTTCGAATACCTGCCGGGTTACGGCCGTCCTCCACAGATTCGGTCAGTTTTTTCCGTCCACACCTTGGGGACTGGGAAGTTGTCCCGATCCTGTCCACAGGCCAGGCTGGTGAGGGATCATCAGGGCAGGTCAGCTCCCTGTGGATTCGTGGACGAGCGATCTCCACAGGCTGTGGACGAAGAAATGATCCACAGGCTGTGCATTCAGTTGTCCACGGGCAACCCACAGGCTGGCGGCAGTTGTCCCCAGCGATCCCCAGCTTCTCCACACGCCTGTCCACTGTTCGGCAACGCGACGCGCCCTGTCACCGCGTCGAGTGAAAGGCGTCACACCAGGCTGCCTGGTTGGGCTGTGGGAAACACGGGTAAAGCTGGGGACGGCGCTGGGGAGAAGTCGCCTCTCCCTGTGCACGGTGTGTGCAGAACTTTCCGTTCTCCACAGACGGGCCCGGTTGTCCACCGGCTCCGCCCACAGGGTCCGTGGACAAAATTCGTGCTCTGACCTGCGCAAACGAGGTTATCCACGGTATCCACAGGCCCTACTACTACTGACGACTAGAGAGAGTGCGGAATCCGTTTCGAAGCGGGTCCTGTGCACAACTCGCCCTCTCGAGCCCGACCGCCCCTCGTCACGACTTGACCCCGAACGGCACCTACTGTCAGTGGGGTGCGTCAGACTGGTCCCCGGTGTTCTGCCCCTCACAGCGGCGGACGACACCGGTCAGACGACGAAGGCGAAGCAGGGCGAACAGCGCCGGCAACAGCAGGAGGCGGCAACAGTGAAGATCCGGGTGGAACGCGACGTACTCGCGGAGGCCGTGGCCTGGGCGGCCCGCAGCCTCCCGGCCCGTCCGCCGGCGCCGGTCCTCGCGGGCCTGCTGCTGAAGGCCGAGGAGGGGCAGCTGAGCCTGTCCGGCTTCGACTACGAGGTCTCGGCGCGGGTGTCCGTGGAGGCGGAGATCGAGGAGGAGGGCACGGTCCTCGTCTCGGGCCGCCTGCTCGCGGACATCTCCCGCGCCCTGCCCAACCGGCCGGTGGAGATTTCCACAGACGGTGTACGGGCGACGGTGGTCTGCGGTTCCTCGCGGTTCACCCTCCACACCCTGCCGGTGGAGGAGTACCCGGCGCTGCCGCAGATGCCGGAGGCGACCGGCACGGTGCCCGGCGAGGTCTTCGCCTCGGCCGTGCAGCAGGTGGCCATCGCCGCGGGCCGCGACGACACGCTGCCCGTCCTGACCGGTGTGCGCATCGAGATCGAGGGCGACTCGGTGACGCTGGCCTCCACCGACCGGTACCGCTTCGCGGTCCGCGAGTTCCTGTGGAAGCCGGAGAACCCGGAGATCTCCGCGGTCGCCCTGGTGCCCGCCAAGACGCTCCAGGACACCGCCAAGGCGCTGACCAGCGGTGACCAGGTGATCCTGGCGCTGTCCGGCTCGGGCGCGGGCGAGGGCCTGATCGGTTTCGAGGGTGCCGGACGCCGGACGACCACGCGTCTGCTGGAGGGCGACCTCCCGAAGTACAAGACGCTGTTCCCGACCGAGTTCAACAGTGTCGCGGTGATCGAGACCGCCCCCTTCGTGGAGGCCGTCAAGCGCGTGGCCCTGGTCGCCGAGCGCAACACCCCGGTGCGGCTCAGCTTCGAGCAGGGCGTGCTCATCCTGGAGGCCGGCTCCAGCGACGACGCACAGGCTGTGGAAAGGGTGGACGCCCAGCTGGAGGGCGACGACATCTCGATCGCCTTCAACCCGACCTTCCTGCTGGACGGCCTGAGCGCGATCGACTCCCCGGTCGCCCAGCTCTCCTTCACGACGTCCACGAAGCCGGCGCTGCTCAGCGGCAAGCCCGCGGTGGACGCGGAGGCGGACGAGGCCTACAAGTACCTGATCATGCCGGTGCGGCTGAGCGGCTGAGCCGCGCATCCGGCCGGTGCACCGTCGGTGACTGTCCACAGGGTGGGGACGAACCCGCAGGTGAGGGCATACGTCTGAGCGCGTATGCCCACAGCTGTGCACGGGCGTCCGGGTTTAGGCTCGACGCGGGTACGAAAGTGCCGCGGCACGCATCCGGCGGGTACGGAGGTGCCGCCTTGCCACCTCGCACACCTAAGGAACGCAACTGATGGAGCTCGGTCTCGTCGGCCTCGGCAAGATGGGCGGCAACATGCGCGAGCGGATCCGCCGCGCGGGCCACACCGTCGTCGGATACGACCGCAATCCGGACCTCGCCGACGTCCACAGCCTGGAAGAGCTTGTGGGCAAGCTCAGCGCACCGCGCGTGGTCTGGGTGATGGTCCCGGCCGGCGAGGCCACCCAGGCCACCGTCGACCGGCTCGGCGAGCTGCTGGAGCCCGGCGACGTCGTCGTGGACGGCGGCAACTCCCGCTGGACGGACGACGAGAAGCACGCCGGGGAGCTGGCGGCCAAGGGCATAGGCTTCGTCGACTGCGGCGTCTCCGGCGGCGTGTGGGGCCTGGAGAACGGCTACGCGCTGATGTACGGCGGCGACGCGGAGAACGTCGCCAAGGTGCAGCCGGTCTTCGACGCGCTCAAGCCGGAGGGCGACTTCGGCGCCGTGCACGCCGGCAAGGTCGGCGCGGGCCACTTCGCGAAGATGGTCCACAACGGCATCGAGTACGCGATGATGCAGGCCTACGCCGAGGGCTGGGAGCTGCTGGAGAAGATCGACTCCGTGGAGAACGTCCGCGAGGTCTTCCGTTCCTGGCAGGAGGGCACGGTGATCCGCTCCTGGCTGCTCGACCTCGCGGTCAACGCGCTCGACGACGACGAGCACCTGGACGGGCTCCGGGGTTATGCACAGGACTCCGGTGAGGGACGCTGGACTGTGGAGGCGGCGATCGACAACGCGGTGCCGCTGCCCGCGATCACGGCGTCGCTCTTCGCGCGGTTCGCGTCCCGGCAGGACGACTCGCCGCAGATGAAGATGATCGCCGCGCTGCGCAATCAGTTCGGCGGCCACGCGGTCGAGAAGAAGTAGGCAGCACCCGAGGGCCTCGCGCCCGAGGGACGAAGACGAACACCCGGGAGGTCGGCGCACGACCATGCACGTCACGCATCTGTCGCTGGCCGACTTCCGTTCGTACGCCCGGGTCGAGGTGCCCCTGGACCCGGGCGTCACCGCCTTCGTGGGGCCCAACGGGCAGGGCAAGACGAATCTCGTCGAGGCGGTCGGCTACCTCGCCACCCTCGGCAGCCACCGGGTCTCCTCCGACGCCCCCCTGGTGCGCATGGGCGCCGAGCGTGCCGTGATCCGGGCCCAGGTCCGGCAGGGCGAACGGCAGCAGCTGATCGAGCTGGAGCTGAACCCGGGCAAGGCCAACCGTGCCCGGATCAACCGGTCCTCGCAGGTCAGACCGCGTGATGTGCTCGGCATCGTACGGACCGTGCTGTTCGCGCCCGAGGACCTGGCGCTGGTGAAGGGCGATCCCGGCGAGCGGCGCCGGTTCCTGGACGAGCTGATCACCGCCCGCTCCCCGCGGATGGCGGGCGTGCGCTCGGACTACGACCGGGTCCTCAAGCAGCGCAACACCCTGCTGAAGTCGGCCGCGCTGGCCCGCCGGCACGGGGGGCGCACGATGGACCTGTCCACGCTCGACGTCTGGGACCAGCACCTCGCGCGCGCGGGCGCCGAGCTGCTCGCCCAGCGCCTGGACCTGATCGCGGCCGTGCAGCCGCTGGCCGACAAGGCGTACGAGCAGCTGGCCCCTGGCGGGGGTCCGGTCGCCCTGGAGTACAAGCCGTCGGCGCCCGGCGAGGCGCACACGCGTGAGGACCTGTACGAGCAGCTGATGGCGGCGCTCGCCGAGGCGCGCAAGCAGGAGATCGAGCGAGGCGTCACGCTGGTCGGTCCGCACCGGGACGACCTGCTGCTCAAGCTCGGTTCGCTGCCCGCCAAGGGGTACGCCTCCCACGGCGAGTCGTGGTCGTACGCGCTGGCGCTGCGGCTGGCCTCCTTCGACCTGCTGCGGGCCGAGGGCAACGAGCCGGTGCTGGTGCTGGACGACGTCTTCGCCGAGCTGGACGCGCGGCGCCGGGAGCGGCTGGCGGAGCTGGTGGCGCCCGGGGAGCAGGTGCTGGTGACGGCCGCGGTCGACGACGACGTACCGGACGTGCTGGCGGGGGCGCGGTGCACGGTGGCGCAGGGCACGGTGGAGCGCGTATGAGCGCGGACGTACCGGAGCCGGGCCCCGGGCAGTCCCCCGGCGAGCGCGGGAGCGGCGGCCCGGAGCCGTCCGGCGTCGACCTCGCGCGCGTGGCGCTCAGGGCGGCGCGGGAGGCGGCACGCGCGCGTGGGGACGCGGCCCAGCAGAAGAAGCAGGCGCGTCGTGGCGGTCTGCGCTCGGGCGCGCGGGCCGACGGCCGTGACCCCATGGCGCTGGGTTCGGCGATCAACCGGCTGATCACCGAACGCGGGTGGGAGACGCCGGCCGCGGTGGGCGGGGTGATGGGCCGCTGGCCGCAGATCGTCGGTGAGGACGTGGCGAAGCACTGTGTCCCGGAGCGGTACGACGAGGACGAGCGGGTGCTGGTGGTGCGCTGCGACTCGACGGCCTGGGCGACGAACCTGCGGCTGCTCGCGCCGACGCTGGTGGCCCGTCTCAACGAGGACCTGGGGCACGGGTCGGTGCGGATGATCAAGGTGCTGGGGCCCGGTGGCGCGGGTGGTCCGGGTCGCCGGTACGGGCCGTTGCGGGCGCCCGGCAGCCAGGGTCCGGGGGACACCTACGGGTGACGTCGGGGCGGTCTGGCACCCCGTCAGGGAGACGTGATGTACCTCACAAAATTGGTCGACGGCGGCCCGTGTGAACCGCCGGCGCGCGCTGAGTCGTACCTCTGTGCGCGGCGCCGGAGCGGGATCTGACTCCCAAGTAGCAAAGGGTTGACGCCCCGAAGCGCTGAGTGCCGTTGTGAGCCTCTTGAGGCCCCCATCCGCATATCGGGAGTCGGACAAGGCTCGTTCAGGGCGGCACATGCGGACTCAGGCACCGGCAAACCCCCATCAGTGTCAGTGGTACCGGTAGAATGGGAGAGAATCCCGCCCCGAACGTGGGGACCGTCCGGGACTAGCTGAGCAACGCTGATCAAGGCTTACCAACGCGACATGCCGCAGCCGCTCCGGCAACCTGCCGACGAGCCCGGCTCGTGCTGTGCCAGAAAGGGCGCTTCGTGGCCGATTCCGGCAACCCCAACGAGAACAACCCGTCCACCGACACCGGCGTGAACGACGTGGTGAGCACCTCGCCCGGCGAGGCTCACGACTCGTACGACGCCAGTGCCATCACCGTCCTCGAGGGTCTGGACGCGGTCCGCAAGCGACCTGGTATGTACATCGGTTCAACCGGTGAACGGGGTCTGCACCACCTGGTGCAGGAGGTCGTGGACAACTCCGTCGACGAGGCGCTGGCCGGTCACGCGGACACGATCGACGTCACGATCCTCGCCGACGGCGGTGTCCGGGTCGTGGACAACGGCCGCGGCATCCCGGTGGGTATCGTCCCGTCCGAGGGGAAGCCCGCCGTGGAGGTCGTGCTGACCGTGCTGCACGCGGGCGGCAAGTTCGGCGGCGGCGGCTACGCGGTCTCCGGCGGTCTGCACGGCGTGGGTGTCTCCGTCGTCAACGCCCTTTCGACGCGGGTCGCGGTGGAGGTCAAGACCGACGGCCACCGCTGGACGCAGGAGTACAAGCTGGGCGTCCCCACGGCGTCGCTGGCCCGGCACGAGGCCACCGAGGAGACCGGCACGTCGGTCACCTTCTGGGCCGACGGCGACATCTTCGAGACCACGGACTACTCCTTCGAGACGCTCTCCCGGCGCTTCCAGGAGATGGCCTTCCTCAACAAGGGTCTGAAGATCAACCTCACCGACGAGCGCGAGTCGGCGAAGGCCACCGCCGGCGCGGACGAGGCGGGCGAGGACGAGAAGCACGAGGACAAGAGCGTCTCGTACCACTACGAGGGCGGCATCGTCGACTTCGTGACGTACCTCAACTCCCGCAAGGGAGAGCTGGTGCACCCGACCGTGATCGACCTCGAGGCCGAGGACAAGGACAAGAGCCTGTCCCTCGAGGTCGCCATGCAGTGGAACGGCGGCTACACCGAGGGCGTGTACTCGTTCGCCAACATCATCCACACGCACGAGGGCGGCACGCACGAGGAGGGCTTCCGCGCGGCGCTCACCTCGTTGATCAACAAGTACGCGCGCGACAAGAAGCTGCTGCGCGAGAAGGACGACAACCTCACGGGTGACGACATCCGCGAGGGTCTGACGGCGATCATCTCGGTCAAGCTGGCGGAGCCGCAGTTCGAGGGCCAGACCAAGACGAAGCTGGGCAACACCGAGGTGAAGACCTTCGTGCAGAAGGTCGTCTACGAGCACCTGACGGACTGGCTCGACCGCAACCCCAACGAGGCCGCGGACATCATCCGCAAGGGCATCCAGGCGGCCCACGCGCGCGTGGCGGCCCGCAAGGCCCGCGACCTGACGCGCCGCAAGGGTCTGCTGGAATCGGCCTCGCTGCCGGGCAAGCTGTCCGACTGCCAGTCGAACGACCCGACCAAGTGCGAGATCTTCATCGTCGAGGGCGACTCGGCCGGCGGCTCCGCCAAGTCCGGCCGGAACCCGCAGTACCAGGCGATCCTCCCGATCCGCGGCAAGATCCTCAACGTGGAGAAGGCGCGCATCGACCGGATCCTGCAGAACCAGGAGATCCAGGCGATGATCTCCGCGTTCGGCACCGGTGTGCACGAGGACTTCGACATCGAGAAGCTCCGCTATCACAAGATCATCCTGATGGCGGACGCCGACGTCGACGGCCAGCACATCAACACCCTGCTGCTGACCTTCCTGTTCCGCTTCATGCGGCCGCTGGTCGAGTCCGGACACGTGTACCTGTCCCGCCCGCCGCTGTACAAGATCAAGTGGGGCCGGGACGACTTCGAGTACGCGTACTCCGACCGCGAGCGCGACGCGCTGATCGAGATGGGCCGCCAGGCCGGCAAGCGCATCCGTGAGGACTCGGTCCAACGCTTCAAGGGTCTCGGCGAGATGAACGCCGAGGAGCTGCGCATCACGACCATGGACCAGGAGCACCGCGTGCTCGGCCAGGTCACGCTCGACGACGCCGCGCAGGCCGACGACCTGTTCTCGGTGCTGATGGGCGAGGACGTCGAGGCCCGGCGCGCGTTCATCCAGCGCAACGCCAAGGACGTCCGCTTCCTCGACATCTGAGTCGGTCTCAGCTGACCGCACCAGGAAGGACCTTCACCAGCAATGACCGACGAGAACACTCCTGTGACCACGCCCGAGGGTGACGCCCTGGCGATGCGTGTCGAGCCCGTCGGGCTCGAGACGGAGATGCAGCGCTCGTACCTCGACTACGCGATGTCCGTCATCGTCTCGCGCGCGCTGCCCGACGTCCGCGACGGCCTCAAGCCCGTGCACCGCCGCGTGCTGTACGCCATGTACGACGGCGGCTACCGCCCCGAGCGGGGTTTCTACAAGTGCGCCCGCGTCGTCGGCGACGTCATGGGCAACTACCACCCCCACGGCGACTCCTCCATCTACGACGCCCTGGTCCGCCTCGCGCAGCCCTGGTCGATGCGGATGCCGCTCGTCGACTCCAACGGCAACTTCGGCTCCCCGGGCAACGACCCGGCCGCGGCCATGCGGTACACCGAGTGCAAGATGGCGCCGCTGTCGATGGAGATGGTCCGCGACATCGACGAGGAGACCGTCGACTTCACGGACAACTACGACGGCCGCTCCCAGGAGCCGACCGTCCTGCCCGCCCGCTTCCCGAACCTGCTGATCAACGGCTCGGCGGGCATCGCGGTCGGCATGGCGACCAACATCCCGCCGCACAACCTGCGCGAGGTCGCGGCCGGCGCCCAGTGGTACCTGGAGAACTACGAGGCCTCGCACGAGGAGCTCCTCGACGCGCTCATCGAGCGCATCAAGGGCCCCGACTTCCCGACCGGCGCCCTGGTGGTGGGCCGCAAGGGCATCGAGGAGGCCTACCGCACCGGGCGCGGCTCGATCACCATGCGCGCGGTCGTCGAGGTCGAGGAGATCCAGAACCGCCAGTGCCTGGTGGTCACCGAGCTGCCCTACCAGGTCAACCCGGACAACCTCGCGCAGAAGATCGCCGACCTGGTGAAGGACGGCAAGATCGGCGGCATCGCCGACGTCCGCGATGAGACGTCGTCCCGCACCGGCCAGCGCCTGGTCATCGTCCTCAAGCGGGACGCGGTCGCCAAGGTCGTCCTGAACAACCTGTACAAGCACACCGACCTGCAGACCAACTTCGGCGCCAACATGCTGGCCCTGGTCGACGGCGTGCCGCGCACCCTGTCCCTGGACGCGTTCATCCGACACTGGGTGAACCACCAGATCGAGGTCATCGTCCGCCGTACGCGCTTCCGGCTGCGCAAGGCGGAGGAGCGGGCGCACATCCTGCGCGGTCTGCTCAAGGCCCTGGACGCCATCGACGAGGTCATCGCGCTGATCCGGCGCAGTGAGACCGTCGAGATCGCGCGCGGGGGCCTGATGGACCTCCTGGAGATCGACGAGATCCAGGCCAACGCGATCCTGGAGATGCAGCTGCGCCGCCTGGCGGCCCTGGAGCGGCAGAAGATCGTCCGGGAGCACGACGAGCTCCAGGCGAAGATCACCGAGTACAACGAGATCCTCGCCTCGCCGGTCCGCCAGCGCGAGATCGTCAGCGGGGAGCTGGCCGCGATCGTCGAGAAGTACGGCGACGACCGCAAGACCAAGCTGATCCCGTACGAGGGCGACATGTCCATCGAGGACCTGATCGCCGAGGAGGACATCGTCGTCACGGTCACCCGTGGCGGCTACATCAAGCGCACCAAGACCGACGACTACCGGGCGCAGAAGCGTGGCGGCAAGGGGGTGCGCGGCACGAAGCTCAAGGAAGACGACATCGTCAACCACTTCTTCGTGTCGACCACGCACCACTGGCTGCTGTTCTTCACGAACAAGGGCCGGGTCTACCGCGCCAAGGCGTACGAGCTGCCGGACGCCGGCCGGGACGCGCGCGGCCAGCACGTGGCGAACCTGCTGGCCTTCCAGCCGGACGAGACGATCGCCCAGATCCGCGCGATCCGCGACTACGAGGCGGTGCCGTACCTGGTCCTGGCCACCAAGGCCGGCCTGGTGAAGAAGACGCCGCTGAAGGACTACGACTCGCCGCGCTCCGGCGGTGTCATCGCGATCAACCTGCGGGAGCAGGCGGACGGCAGCGACGACGAACTGATCGGAGCCGAACTCGTCTCGGCCGAGGACGATCTGCTGCTGATCAGCAAGAAGGCGCAGTCGATCAGGTTCACCGCGTCGGACGACACGCTGCGTCCGATGGGGCGTGCCACCTCGGGCGTCAAGGGCATGAGTTTCCGCGAAGGGGACGAGCTGCTCTCGATGAATGTTGTTCGAGCCGGTACGTTCGTGTTCACTGCCACCGACGGCGGTTACGCGAAGCGCACCTCCGTCGACGAGTACCGCGTCCAGGGTCGCGGTGGCCTCGGCATCAAGGCCGCCAAGATCGTCGAGGACCGCGGGGAGCTCGTGGGCGCGCTGGTGGTCGAGGAGAACGACGAGATCCTCGCCATCACGCTCTCTGGCGGTGTGATTCGTACGCGAGTCAGCGGGGTCAGGGAGACCGGCCGTGACACCATGGGCGTTCAACTGATCAATCTGGGCAAGCGCGATGCCGTCGTCGGCATCGCACGCAACGCCGAGGCGGGACGCGAGGCGGAGGAGGTCGACGGCGATGTGGCCGTCGACGAGACCGCCGAGGGTGCCGCGACCACCGGCACGGACGAGGGTGAGGCGCCCTCGGCCGAGTAGCACGAGGAGAGAGTCATCGTGAGCGGAGCCACGGGCGCCGGATCGGCCGGTACCCCCACGGGTACGGAAACGGGCGGCGGCGGCCGTGGCTCCGCCGCGCGTGCGACGGATTCGCACACGACTCAACTGCGCAAGATCGACGACGGAGCGACCGACTCGCACTCGGGGAGCTCGTCCTCAACGCATGGATCCCAGGGGGGAACTGTGACGGACACCCGAGGCCAGCGGACTCAGCAGGCGGCCTCGCCGCTGCCGGGGGAACGGCAGCCACAGCAGCCCGGCGGGCCCTACCACCCGCCGCAGGCGTACCAGACCCAGGGCGGCAACGCGTCCGCCGTGCGCCGCCCGCGCACCGGCGCACGCACCACGCCCCGCGTCCGCAAGGCGCGCCTGCGCGTGTCGAAGGCCGACCCGTGGTCGGTGATGAAGGTCAGCTTCCTGCTCTCCATCGCCCTCGGCATCTGCACCATCGTCGCGTCGGCCGTGCTGTGGATGGTCATGGACGCCATGGGTGTCTTCTCCACGGTCGGCGGCACCATCGCCGAGGCCACCGGCTCCAACGAGTCCAACGGCTTCGACCTGCAGTCCTTCCTGTCGCTGCCCAACGTGCTGATGTTCACCACGATCATCGCGGTCATCGACGTCGTCCTCGCGACGGCCCTGGCCACCCTCGGCGCGTTCATCTACAACCTCTCCGCCGGCTTCGTCGGCGGGGTGGAGCTGACGCTCGCCGAGGACGAGTGATCCGCGAGCCGTCTCCGGTCTCCGGCCGCGCGACAACCGATTTTGGGACTGCCCGCCTCGTGCGCTAATCTTCAGGAGTCAGCGCGCGGGACATACACCGC
The DNA here is from genome assembly GCF_003112555.1 of Streptomyces coelicoflavus. Classification (GTDB taxonomy): domain Bacteria; phylum Actinomycetota; class Actinomycetes; order Streptomycetales; family Streptomycetaceae; genus Streptomyces; species Streptomyces coelicoflavus. The sequence continues at coordinate 265,081 of NZ_BEWB01000003.1, forward strand.
AGAGCGCGGCGGGGCTATAGCTCAGTTGGTTAGAGCGCATCCCTGATAAGGATGAGGCCACAGGTTCAAATCCTGTTAGCCCCACCAGCGAAAAGACCCCCAGCCGGCAACGGCTGGGGGTCTTTGACATCCATGGCTGACATCAACGGCGGTCACGGAACCAGCCCCAGTTCCCCGGCGTCGTGCAAGGTACGCACGCTTCGTGGAGGAGGACTGTGGAAGGCGATCCGCCGTGGTGGGCGATCTTCGTGATCTCAACCGGGGTGACAGCGGTTCTCGGGGCGATCTTTCTGTCCGTGGTCGCCGCAGTGGCTCTCAGCGTGATCTGGGTGCGCGGCAGGATCCGCCGCCGCCCATCCAGCGGGCACGTCAGCCGATGAGCGGATCTTCCAGGAGTTCGGCGAGCATGCCCACCGCTTCCCGCTCGCTGTCGCCCACGACGTGCGTATAGACGTCCATGGTCATGCTGATCTGGCTGTGTCGGAGGATCGCCTGAGCGACCTTGGGATGGACCTTCAGGAAGGCCAGCAGGGTCCCGCAGGTGTGCCGGGCGAGGCGGACCGTGATCCGGCGGACGCCGGCGCGCTTGACGAGTCGATCGAAGGTGCGGGAGAAGCCCACCGGGTCGATCATGCCGCCGTGCTCGGAGGAGAAGATCAGGTCATGGTCCGGCTCCTGAGACCAGTGCTCACCGGCGATCTTCCGTTCCAGCGCTTGCAGCTCCCGGCGCTCATCCAGGACCCGGGCGCAGAACTCGGGGAGCGGGAGCACGGCCTGTGAGGACTCCGTCTTGAGGTCCTTGAGGACCAGGCCGACGCCCTTGACGCGCTGCACCTGCTTGACCGGGGTGAAGCGGCCGGCCTCGAAGTCGATGTCCTGCCAGCGCAGCCCCAGCACCTCACTACGGCGGAGCCCGATGACCAGGACGAGGACGCAGGCCGCGTAGAGCCGGTGGGCACGCACGGAGCGCAGGAAGGCGATCGCCTCGCGGGCGTTCCACGCCGTACCCCTGTCCTTGCTGACCTTGGGCATGTCGACCAGGAGAGCGACGTTCCGCGTGATCAGCTCCTCGCGCATGGCCCGATTCAGGGCGTTGCGGAGGACCCGCAGGACCTCGAAGCGGGCCGAGGCGCCGACCTTCTCCCGGGTCAGCGTGGCCATGAACGCCCGGATCTGCGCCGGGGTGAGCTTGACCAGCGGTTTCTTACCGAGGTGAGGCAGCAGGTAGAGCCGCACCTTGGACTCGTACTTAACGTACGTGTTGTGCTCGCGCTCCGGAGCGACGATGTGCTCCAGCCAGTAGGCCAGCCACTCGCCGAGCGTCCAGGACCGGGAGGGCACGGGGACGCCGTTGCGCTCCTGATTCTGGAGCTTGCCCAGCTTCTCGTTCGCCTCGTCCCACGTCCGGCCGTACACATACTTGCGCACCCGGTTGCCGTCCGTGTCGGTGACGTACGCGGCGCCCTGGTACCGACCATCGGACCGCTTGGTGATCGTCCCGCCGCCGTTGGGTCGACGCTTCGCCATCAGGCAGCCTCCCCGATCTGGCCAACGATGAAGTCGCGGACCGCGTGGTCCGGGATGCGACGGCACCCGTCGACCTTGATGGACACGAGGCGATGGGTGCGGATCAGGTCGTAGACCTTGGTCCGGCCCACCTTCAGCCGCGCCATGACCTCGGGCACGGTCAACAGCTCCGGGGCAGCGGTGGTCATGTAGCGGCTCCTTCCAGGTCGAGCAGGGCGGGTAGTTCCTCGCGGGCGGTTTCGCGGTTGAGCTGGATGTCGTGGCGGATGTTGGCGGCGAGCCAGGATTCGCCGGGGGTGTGGCCGTGGCCGGCGTAGGTCCAGTGGGCGAGGGTCAGCGTGGTCGCGTCCTCGTCGTCGGGGTCGGGCAGGCCGAGGGCGGCGCGTTGCTGGGCGGCGCGGTAGTCGGCGCGGGTCTGGCGCAGTTCGCCGAGGGTGGTCGAGTAGCGCCGGGACTTGGTGGAGAAGTGGCCGCGGAAGCCGAGCATGTGGGCCCAGTCGCGGAGCTTGCGGTCCGGGTAGAGCGCGTGGAGGTCGAGGCACGCGGCGATGAGCCGGGCCGGGTGGTCTGGGACGCCGAGCAGGACCAGGGCGTCTTTGCTGCCGATCCGACGGTCCACGGTGCCGGTGGTCTCGGCCGCTTTCGTGGCGTACTTGGCGACGTAGGAGGCGACCGCCTGTTCGGTGATGTCCTCGCCGTCGCCGAAGGCCCGGATGGGGCGTACGTCGAGCTGCGTTCCCCACGTGAGGGTTCGGGCGGGCTGGTCCCCAGAGGGGTCCACGTCGACTTCCACGCGGGCGGCGGCGGCATGGATCGCGTCGGTGAGCAGGTCGAGGGTCGCCCACGCCGGCGGAGGCGAGTCGGGCCCGTCGGGACCGTCGAAGCGGATCACGGCGTGGAAGTGCACGGCCCCGCGCTTCTGGTACTCGGCGACCTTCCCGAACGAGACTCGGGACTGTTCGCGGGCGGCTTTCTGCGTGAGGCCGGCGTGCTTGGCGATCTCGCGGCGCAGATAGATCGTGAAGTAGCGCCACAGCTCGGAGGCGTGGTTGTTCCACAGCACCGCGCCCGCGTAGTCGTAGCTGTCGGAGTCGAGCGGGGTGCCCAGCTCCGGAGCGTTCTCGGCGTGCCGGGTGCCGCAGCGGCAGGGCCGGTTTCCGGGCCGGTTGTGGACCGGACCGAACGAGGGCGCGGTGAGGGTGGCGAACACCCGCGGGTGCTCCCGGATGGTGTGCGGGGTGCCCTTGGCAGGGTCGCCGACGAGGCCCGCGCGGATCAGGTGGTAGGTATCGCCGGCGTACGTCCAGGCGCACGAGGGGCAGCGGGAGGCCCGCCGGTTGCCGCACGCGAGGCGAAGCCGTCCGCCGGGCTCGGTGTCGGTCGAGTACGAGTGCAGCACCTTGCCAGTGGCAGCGTCGCGGGTGACGGTCGAACCTTGCAGGTGGATGGGGTCGGAGCAGCCGCCGGTGCGGCGGATCTGGTCCCGGATGCGGTCGAAGCCGGTGGACCCGGCCAGCCTCAGCACGTCGGCGAGGGTGGCCGGGTCCAGGCCTGCCATGGTGGCGGAGTCGCTCACGCAGCCACCTCCAGGGCGGCGGGGACCAGGTTGCGCAGGGCTGCGGTGGCGAGCAGGGGCGGGACAGCATTGCCGATCTGCTCGAACTGCCGGGTCTTGGTGCCCTGGAAGGGGTAGCCGACCGGGAAGGTCTGGAGAGCGGCAGCTTCCTGGACGCTGATGCGGACGGATTCCGGACCCGCGGGACCGGCCTTCTCCCATGCCACGTCGTTGCTGGCCTTGGCGAACAGCAGGGTTGCGGCGGGTTCGTCGGTGCGGCGGACGGTGGCATTGCGGCGGTTGCTATGACGCAGGACCCACGAGCCGCGCCGTTGGGCGTCCATGAGCGCCTTGCGGCCCGAGGTGGGAAAGGGCTCCGGTCCCCCGTTCTTGCCCCCGCCGGCGGTGACGGTGGGGACGGGGCGGTCGGTTGCGCCCCAGCCAAGGGCAGCGGCCATCGTTACCCACGGCGCCAGGGCGGGGCCGAACAGGGTCTCGGGCCCGGGGTCCTGGGCGTGGGTGGGCTCAGGCGGCGCCACGGCGCGGGTGCAGGAGGCGAGGAGGAAGGCCCTGCGGCGGGTCTGGGGAACGCCGTAGTCGGCGGCGTTGAGAACCCCGGTCCACACCGAGTAGCCGTGCTCGCGCAGGATTCCGGCGGTGTGAGCGAACAGGGGCGCTACCGCGGGGACCTCTTCCAGGGCGATCCAGTCGGGACGCAGGTCGAGGGCGTACCGGAGAGGTTCGACGACCAGCAGGGAACGCGGGTCGGTGCAAGCCGTACGAAGCGCGTCGCGGGTGTCCCTCCCACATGCGAGGTCAACAAGGCCCTGGTGGCACAGGTCGCGGTCGGTGTTCCCGGCGCGCAGGCCAGCGGCGCTGAACGTCTGGCAGGGCGGGGAACCGATCAGCCCCGAGACCTTCCCGCGGAGGGGCGCGGTGGGGTAGGCGGCCACGTCGGCACGGATCGTGGTGTGCCCGGCGGCAGCACGGGTGGCACAGGCCGCCGGGTCGATCTCGATACCGACATCCTGGAGGCCGAGGGCGCGCAGCCCCTCAGACCAGCCGCCCGGGCCGGCGAAGAGGTCGAGGACGTGTGTCCGGGCGGCGCTCACCGGTCGTCCTCCTTGACGGTGTGGGCGTCGATCCACTCTTCAGCGCACACCTTGTGCACGGGCTTGCCCCGGTCGGAGCGCAGCGGGGTCGGCTTGGTGCAGATCACGCACGGCTGGTCGCCGGAGTGGTCGTAGTGCTCGGGAGAGCGCCAGTCGAGGAGAGCCACCGCGATCACCGACCCGTCCGGACGAGCGCGACGGGAACCGTGTGGCCGGTGCCCTTGCAGGCCGGGCAGGTGACGCGGAGGGTGGCGCGGGAGCCGTCGGCGTGGCGGGTGCCGGCGGTGATGGCGACCGTGGCGAAGCCGTCGCAGTCGCGGCAGACGCGCGTGATCTGGGCGTGCTGGGGCATGATGAGGCTTCCCTTTCGGGTCCGTTGGATCTGGATGGGTGGAGCCGTCCGGGGCGGCGGATCTTTGGCGAGAGAGCCGCCCCGGAGGGCGTTAGCGGCGGCGGTTGCGGCGCTTGGAGTAGGCCGGCGGGATCGCGTCGTAGGATCCGCGGCCCTGCTCGAACGAGGTGCGGTCACCGTCGGTCAGGCCGGACTCGCCGATCTGCCGGGTGATGCGCCGGACCGTCTTGCGGTCGCCGTGGCGCTTGGCGATGGCGTACTCACGCCCGAGTTCGGTCATCTCGGGGTTGGCCGGGGTGTCGTTGCTCTTACGGCTGAAGAAGCCCATGTCAGATGCCCTTCCGTGTCTTGGATGTGCGGTTGATCGTGTAGGTGAGGCCGCCGGTGGCCGACAGGACCGCTACGGCGGCGCCGGCGACGACCTGGACGAGGAAGGCGATGACCAGCAGCAGCGCGACCGATCCGGTGAGGACGACGAGCGTCAGGACGATCGGGCCTTTGTAGGAGCGGGGCGCCTGCTGGACGATCACGATGCGTCGCAGGTCGGTGCCGGGCGGGATCTGCCGGTAGAGGTCGGCGGGGATGTGTCCGGCGCGGATCTGGTCTTCGGGCAGCTGCATGGCGTGCCTCCTTTCAGGTGCAGCGGTGGGTGCGGGCGGCGAGTTCGGCGGCCGACCGGTCGCCGTATTCGTTGGAGAAGCCGCACTTCGGGGCGGTGCAGGCGGCGGTATGCCGGGTCTGGCCACGGCCGTTGTTGAACGAAGCCACTTGGACCGGGCCGATGCGGATCACGTCGTAGAAGCGGTTCGGGCGCACGCGGGTCACCTCCTTTCAGGCGAGTTGGGCGACGATCGCGCCGGCGAGGGCTTCCGGGACGCCGAGGCGGACGCGCAGGGTGGCGGTGTCGATGTCGGCTCCGGTGCGCGTGCGGTGCTCGGCCGCGACCTTCCGTGCGTGGTCGACCAGCGCGGGCGGCACCGCGGGAACCGAGGCAGCAGTCGGGGCCTTCGGCAGTGCCGGGGCAGGCTCCGGCGTCGGGATCTCCGGGGCGGGAACTGGCTCCGGGGCCGGTTCAGGGGCCGCGGGGCGGTCGACGACCGGCACGGGCCGAGGCTCGGGAGCTGGGGCCGGTGCGTGGTCGGTGGGGGTGTGGGCGAGGAGGGTGCCGCCGAGGAAGGCCAGCGCGGGCCAGCCGGCGACGAGGATGCGCAGCCAGGCCGGAACGTGGTCGAGGTCGAGGAGCCCGGCGGTCGCGACGTTCGCGCCGAGGGAGGCGACCAGGGCGACCAGGAACCAGAACCAGGCCAGCTTCGAGCGTTCGGTGCGCAGCCGGCGCCACACGGCGACCAGGAGCAGGTCGACGGAGACGGGGTAGGCCCAGGCCTTCCAGCCGGTCTGTCCGGCCGCTTCGGCAAGGTCGTGCAGGTGGGCGAAGGACAGGGCACCGGCGATCACGGCTTGGATGAGTACGGCGTCGATGCGGATCGAGCGGAACACGACTCTTCACCTCCCTCCGGTCAGGGCTGCGGGGACACCAGCGGCGGAACGGTGGGCATCGGCGGCACCTGCCGGGCAGGCGGCCGGAACGGCGCCAGGAACGGCAACTCCGGGGTCAGGTGCGCGAACTGTCGGCACACGGCGGCTGCTTCGGCCGGCGTGGTTTCCGGGGTGCGGATGCGGGACCAGCCACCGGAGGTGTCACCGGCCACCGCGACACCGGGACGGTCGGCCCGGATCGAGGTCGCCGCCGTCACCGCGTCCGGGGCGATGTCGCCCAGGCCCATTTCGGCGGTCTGCTTGTCGTTGACGCGGTGGACGACACGGCCGGTGAGCTGGGCACGGAGAGCGGTGGCGCCCCTGCCGAGGTCGGAGCCGAAGCGCTGCCCGCAGACTTCCAGGTAGATGCCGATCGCGCGGGCCATCTGCCCGAGGCGCACCAGTTGCATGACTGTCCGGTCGCGGGCCGTTTCGTCCTTCTTCGAGGTGACGAAGAACAGCTCTGCCACCTCGTCGATGAGGACGACCAGCGGCACCGGCCGCAGTTTCGCGGGCAGGTCCCACACGTCGGAGACGCCGTGCAGGGCGAGGAGATCGAAGCGTTCGCTCATCTCCAGGACCAGTGCGTCTATCAGCCGTCCGGCCATGTCCGGGTCGGTGGCCAGGGCCGACAGGCGAGGCGCGTAGCGGCTGTGCTCGACACCGCGCTTGCAGTCGATGCCGATCAAACCGACCGGGAGCTTGGCCAGGCCCTTGACCAGGTTGCGCTGGTACACGGACTTGCCGGACTGGTTCGCGCCCAGGGTCAGCGCCATGGGGACCGCGCGGTAGTCCCGCTCGAAGACCGTGCCGTCCTCCCGCAACGCCACCGGAAACCGAAGGCCGGAAGGCTGTGCGGAGCGCGGGAGACGGACCCGGCGCAGCACGTCGTAGCCCGTCATCCGCAGCTCCACGAACCCCGGCTTGGTCTCCGCCACGGTCACCGACTGGACACCGAAGGCGTGGCGCAGCCGCTCCGAGGAGGTGGCCACGTCGGCGGGCTCCAGGCCGGCGGGGAGGCGCAGCGTGATGCGCAGCCCGGTTGATGAGGGCCGGACGCGGCGGACCTTCGGCGGCACCGGCCGCACCTCACGGCGGGCCAGGTTGCGCGTCATGAAGGCGCGGAACCCGGACGGCTGGACCGTGAGTCCGCACACCTCCATCGTCGACGCGTACGAGAAGGTGAACCGGCCCCACGTCAGCGGCAGACCCACGGTCGACCAGTACACGCGCGGCGCTCGCTGCTTCGCGTAGCCGACACCGCCGGCGCCCACTAACGCGCCCGTGGCCTCCAGCCACATCGTCAGGTCGCTCATGGTCAGGCCGCCGAGGTGATCGCGACCGCGCGGAACGAGATCCCGTGGCGCTTCTGGCCGTTGAACTCGTTCTCCCAGTCACGGGCCTTGAGGCCGACCACCCGCACCGGCACGCCCGGGGCGAGACCCTCCGGGTAGCCGGTCTCCGGGATGGTGACCTGGTAGAGGTTGCCCTCCCCCTCGTCCGAGACCAGCAGGCCCACGGTCGACAGCCCCGCACCGGTGTCCCGGTCCACGGCCCGCTCACCGGTCTTCTTGTTCGCCATCTTCGGTTCCGGCGCAGTCGCCACGAACACCACGGCGGTGGAGAGGTCGATCTTGAAGGACGGCATCAGAACTCCCTGCTTGACGATGGAGCAGCCCAAAGAGGGCCGCACATCTCCCGCTGTCCTAGGACTGCGAGCGACAAGAGAGATACTGCACCGCAGTCCTAGGACTGTCAACAGTCCTAGGACTATGTTTCACTGGACCTCGTAGAGAGGGGTCGTGTGATGGCGCCGAAGTGGCGGGAGCTGGCGGACAAGCTGGCTGAGCAGATCAAGAGGGGTGAGTACGCCCCAGGCCAGCAGTTGCCGCACATCAGAGAGCTGGTCGACGCCGGCGAAGGCTCCAAGGCGACCGTTCACGCCGCCTACAAAGCACTAGAGGCCGAGGGCCTGGTCACTTCGTCCCGAGGTCACGGCACGGTTGTTCGGCAACAGGTTCCGCTCAAACGGCTTGGAGTCGCCCGGTACGACAAGGCGAAGTGGCGGGACGGCGACGAGGTGGCGTTTATCGCGGACCGTGTGGCTTCAGGACGGGCGTACCGCCGCAATGAGCAGACCCAAACGGTCAGCCTCATCGAAGCGCCGGCGGAGGTGGCAGCCGCGCACGGCTTGCCAGTGGGCGCCCCGGTCTACGCGCGCGCACGGCTCGTCAAGGAGGGCGACCAGCCGACGCACACTCTGACCAGCTACTACCGGCCCGAGCATGTTGAAGGCACGCGCATCGTTGACCCGACACCAGGCCCCGCCGGCCGGGGCGGTGGCTTTCGCGTGCTGTACGACGCGGGTTACGAGATCGATCACATGCAGGAGAGGATCTTTGCCCGTGCCCCGAAGGCCGACGAAGTGAGTCTCCTGCAACTGCCGCCTGGGGAACCAGTCGTCGAGCTGCACCGCACCACCTACACGGCGGACGGCACTGTGGTGGAGTTCGCCATTGGTGTGCACGCCGCATCACGCTTTGCCTGGGAGTACGACTTTGCGGTGCCGGACTCGGCGAAGGGCAGGGAAGACCAGCAGTGATCTCGACGCAGAATTGGGCTGACACGCGACGTCTGTGGGAGTACCACCAGATGGGCCGTACGCCTCGGCCCTGTTCTGTCGCGATCGGACTCGGCAGTCACGACCTGGGCGTCGCCGACACGGCGGCCGAACTGTACGAGCGCGGCATGGCTCCACTGATCGTGTTCACCGGCGCCACCAGCCCCACGACGCGAGAACGCATGCCGCGAGGTGAGGCGGTCCACTACCGGGAGCGCGCGCTTGAGCTTGGCGTCCCCAGCTCAGCCGTTCTGGTGGAGCCGCGGGCGAGGAACACGGGCGAGAACATCCGCTTCTCGCGAGAGCTGTTGGAGGAGGCCGGGGTTGGAGTGTCCTCGGTCTTGCTGATCAGTAAGCCGTACGAGGAGCGGCGGGCGTACGCCACGGCACGCAAGCTGTGGCCCGGAGTCGAGATCGTCAGCGCGTCGAGCCCGATGACGCTGAACGAGTACGTGGATTCCATCGGTGACGCCCGTACTGTGATCGACATGCTTGTCGGCGCGCTACAGCGTCTGTTGGTTTACCCGGAACAGGGCTTCCTCATCAGCCAATCCGTACCCGCCGACGTGATCGAGGCGTATGAGCGCCTTTGCCAAGCCGGATTCACGAGCCGACTCCTGACCACCGACGCGCCTTCGTCCTGACCAGCAACAGCGTGTGTTGTTACAGGTTTCTCTACCTCATCAAGCCCCGGCTGCGCTCCGCTCCGCCGGGCGCGCTTCCCGGCTCCGCTCCGGGCGCCGCTCCTGCCTTCGGCCCGCTCCGCCCGCGCTGCGCCGACGCGCGCCCACAGGTGGATAGGGCCGGAAGCCATGAGTCGATCACCGCACAGAACGGGGCGCGGTCAAAGACGATGCCTCCGGCGGGGGATCGGCCGGCACCGGGATGGAGGGGGCGCCATTGCCGACCGCGGGCACGTTGGGGCGTGCGTGGGGTGCTTCCATCCCGTACACCGTCGACCCAGGCAGAGCCGAGCAGACGCGGCCCAGGGGCGTCAAGGTCGTTCGTACAGTGGCGCGCTCCACCTTGACGCCCCTGAACCACGCCCGCTCCACGGTGTGTGGGTCGACGGCGTACGGGATGGAAGCGGAGGAGGTATGGGGTTGCTGTGGGTGGGGAAGTACGGTGTGTCCGGTTGGCCAACTAGGTAGGAGTTTCCCGTGATTCCCACTGCTGACGTGGACGTCGACCCAGCGTTCCCCGCCGACTTGAGCATGGGACTGCCTGATGAAGACGACGTAGACGAGGAGGGCTACGGCTACTTCCGCGATGTTTGGACAATCGGGGCGGTAGACCGTGAAGAGGCGGTCAGTATGACCGAAGAGGAAAGGCGCCTCGTCAACCTTGTCGATCAGGCAAGCCGCACCCCCGCCGAGTATGAGGCCATCGCCCGAGCCGTCGAGGTGGGGGAACTCGAATCTTTGCCGCCTGGCTACGCTGACCAGCACCCGGGAAGCGAACTTGTCCGCATCGTGGGGCGCGACCTTGAAGACGGCTCGCCCCTTGATGCCCTGGAACTCGGTGTTGCGGGGCTCTCGTACGCTCTGGCATCGATCGGATGCTTCACGGCAGCAAGCTGCCGTAGCCACCACTCGGACAACTCATGGTCCGACCGGCCAGTGATCTTCTTCGCCGCCGAGCGCCCGACTGTCGAGTGGCTCACTCCTTTGGTACGCGAGAGTGGATGCGGCTACGCAGACGGCAGCGAACGAGCCCCTCGGCTGCTGGTCCTCGAAGCGCCGTCGATCACCAACTTCATGGATCTAGCCGACCGAGTCATTCACCAGGCCAAGCACCACGATCCTGTCAAGGCTCCCGCTGATGTCTGACATCACCAGATGACACCAACAGCGACGAACGAAGCCGGACCTGCGCGGTTCTCAACGGCCGCTCGGCCGCTCTAAGACGGGGGTTCGCCCATTAGCCGTGAGCCCCGTGATCGACCTGATAAGGATGAGGCCACAGGTTCAAATCCTGTTAGCCCCACCAGCACGAAGGCCCCTAGTCGATACCGGCTGGGGGCCTTTGGCATTCGGCTGTTCCTGGGTGGGGTCGTCTGCCGCTACGATCGCGGCACGGGCGGGACGTAGCGCAGTGGTCGACGCGAGCGGTCTCCAGAACCGCGAGGACGCCGGTTCGAATCCGGTCGTCCCGCCCCCTTTGAGCGCACGTCCCGTGAAGCCCGGTCCGGGACGGCTGCGACGGGCAGCGAAAAACCCGACCGCTGGCGACGGGGGATGCGCCAGCGGCCGGGCTGTGGCCAAGGCTAACAAGGCGGGACGGCCGGTGGGTGCCGACTGGTCGGTCGGGTGCCGCCGTTGTGACGGAGATCACTAGGTCGCCGAGGTTGGGCAGTGGGCGGTCAGTGGTCGCACGGTGGCTCGTAGTCCAGGCGCGGCAGGTACTCGTGCCACTTCTCCTCGGTCATCACACCCCGGGTGGCGGAGCAGATGCGGTCGATGGCGTCGTCCACCCCCAGGCTCCACAGCCGGACGGTGTCCGTGCCGCTGGAGACGCCGAGCATGTGGCGTACGGGGCTGAAGGACAGGAAGTTGCCGCTCTTGGCGTTGGGGCTCATCGCCTGGCCGATCGGGGTGGCCCCGGCGGGGTCGGCGACGTTCCAGAGGCGGACCGTGTTGTCGTTGGCGCCGCTGGCCAGGGTGGCGCCGTCCTGGCTGAACGTCAGCGACACCACCGAGTCGGTGTGTCCGGCGAGCGCGGTCCCGGCCCGGGACGCCCCGCCCGGGCCGGTGACGTCCCACAGCCGGACCGTGCCGTCGTCGCTGCCGCTGGCCAGGGTGTGGCCGTCGGGACTGTAGGTGAGGACGTTGACGGGCCCGAGGTGCCCGGTGAGGGGCGCGCCGGCCCGGGTGACGTGCGCGGGGTCGGTGACGTCCCACAGGCGTACGGCGTCGTCCGCGCCGCCGCTGGCGAGCGTGCGGCCGTCCGGGCTGAACGCCAGGGTGTTGACGTACCCCGAGTGACCGGCGAGCGGCTTGCCCAGCCGGCGCGGGCGGGCGGGGTCCTCGGTGTCCCACACCTGGATGGTGCGGTCGTCGTGGGCGGTGGCCAGGGTGTGGCCGTCGGGGCTGAAGGCCAGGGTGTCGGGGCCCGCGTAGCGGGTGCGCAGCGCCACGGGCGGACCGTGGCCCCTGGGCCGGGCCGGGTCCTCGACGTCCCACAGTTGCAGCGTGCGGCCTCCGGCGAGCACCGCGAGCGTGTCGCCGTCCGGGGAGAACACCAGGGACCGGATGTCGCCCTCTCCCGGCCGGAAGGGGGCGCTCAGGGACACGGGCCGGGCGGGGTCCGTGACGTTCCACAGCCGGACCCTGCCGTCGCGGGCCGCCGTGGCCAGGACGTGCCCGTCCGGGCGGAAGGCTCCGATCCGGCCGATCATGTCCGACGTGGGCAGCGACCACAGGCGGACCTTGCTGTCGCCGCTGCCGGTCGCGAGGGTGCTGCCGTCGGGGCTGAAGCCGAGGGCGTACATCTCACCGCTGCCCCCGGCGAGGGGCACTCCGACCTGCGAGGGGTAGGACGGATCGCTGACGTTCCACAGGCTCGCCGTACTGTCCGCGCTGCTCGCGGCGAGCATGGCGCCGTCGGGGCTGAAGGCCACCGCCCAGATGGGGCCGCTGTGGCCGGTGAGCGGTGCGCCGGAGGGCTTGGCGGCGGCGGGGTCGGTGACGTCCCAGAGCCGGACGGTGTCGTCGGCGCTGCCGCTGGCGAGGGTGTGCCCGTCGGGGCTGAAGGCCACGGAGTGCACCAGGCCGCTGTGGCCTGCGAGCGGTTCCCCCACGGGATCGGCGCGGGCCGGATCCGTGACGTCCCAGAGCCGGACCGCGTCGTCGTCGCCGCCGGCCGCGAGGGTGTGCCCGTCGGGGCTGAAGGCCACCGAGCGAACCGCCGCGGTGGGGCCGGTCAGCTTGCCGAGCGCCTCGGGGGCGCGCGGGTCGGCCACGTCCCACAGGCGTACGGCGTGGTCGTCGTGGGCGGAGGCCAGGGTGCGGCCGTCCGGGCTGAAGGCGAGCAGGTAGACGGTGCCGCCGTGGCCGGCCAGCGGGGCGCCCAGCGGACGCGGACGGCTGGGGTCGGTGACGTCCCACAGCCGGATCGTGCCGTCGTCCGAGGCGCTGGCGAGGGTACGGCCGTCGGGGCTGAAGACCGCGGTGCTCACCCAGCTGGTGTGCCCGGTGAGGGGCTTGCCGAGCTGCTCGGGGCGGGCGGGGTCCGAGACGTCCCAGAGGCGGACGGTGCGGTCGTAGCTGGCCGTCGCCAGGATCCGCCCGTCGGGGCTGAACGAGGTGAGGTAGACGGCGCCAGTGTGCCCGAGGAGCGGGGTCGCCAGGGGCGCGTTCACGATCGAGATCAGCCGGTTCCTGACGTCCTCGTCGTCCGGCCGCAGACGGTGCGCCGCCAGGTCCAGCTGGGCCGACAGCGACGGGTCGGTGTCCTGGACCCGGTCCGCCTCGGCGACCACCTGCTCGAACACGGCGTCGTTGCGCTGCTGCCAGGCGAGCACCGCCGATCCGACGGCCACCAGGGCCAGGACGACCACCACTGACACCGCGGCCCGGCTGATCATGACGGTGCGCCTGCGCAGCCTGACCGCGGCGGCCAGGAACTCCACCGCGCTGCGGGTCAGCAAGGTGTCGCCGGCCGACTTCGCCCAGCCGCCGGCCTGCGCCAGCCGGGAACCCCGGTAGAGCAGCGCGGAGTCGCGGCCCGACTCCTCCCAGGCCAGGCCGTCCTCCTCCAGCCGCTGGCGCAGCAGGTTCCCGGCGCGGTCCTCGTCGATCCAGTCACGCAGCCGGGGCCAGGCGTGCAGCAGCGCCTCGTGGGTGATCTCCACGGTGTCCGCGTCGAGCGTCACCAGCCGGGCCCGCACCAGCGCCTCGAGGGACTCCTCGGTCTTGCCGGGGTCCCCCGACTCCTCGGCCAGCCGGCGGCGGGTACTGCGCCTGCGGGTGGCCTGGGTGTCCTCGCTCAGCCGCACCAGCCTCAGCAGCAGCAGCCGCGCGGCCGTACGCGCCGCCGGGTCCAGACCGGACCAGGCCCGCTCCGCGGTCGCGGCCACCGCGCCCTGGATGCCGCCGGCCGCGCGGTAACCGGCCAGCGTCAGCCGGCCCGCCTTGCGCCGCTGCCAGGTGGCGAGCAGGGCGTGGGAGAGGAGCGGCAGGACGCCCGCGTCGTGTGCGCCCTGCGGGCCGTCGGTGCACACCTCGCGGATGATCAGCTCGGCGAGTCCCGGTTCGAGTTCCATCCCGACGGCCCTGGCGGGGGCGGTCACCGCCGCGCGCAGCTCCGCGGTGGTCAGCGGGCCGAGCACCATGTGCCGGTGCTGCAACGCGTCGGCCAGTTCCGGGTAGCGCAGGCACCGGTCGTAGAAGTCGGCGCGTACGCCGAGGGTCACCAGCACCGGCGGCGGGTGCCCGTCGTCGCCGGGCACGCAGGCCGCCTGGAGCAGGCGGATGAAGACGCGCCGGTCCGCCTCGTCGGCGCAGAGCGTGAAGAGCTCCTCGAACTGGTCCACGATGACGACCGGGCGGGCGGTGGAGGGCGGGGTCGTGGTGGTGCGCGGGGCGGCGGCGGTGGTGGTGGGCTGGGCGGCGGGGGCTGCTTGGGCGTTCCGGCCGTCCTCCCGACGGTCCTGGCTGCTTCGGTCGTCTTGGCGGTCTTGGCGGTCTTGGCGGTCCCGGTGCGCGTCTGGGCCGTCCGACCCGTCCGGGTAGTCAGGCCTGTCCGACCTGTCCGGCCCGTCCGGCCCTTCCGACCCCTTCGAGTCGTCCGGTCCCTCCCGGTCGTCGGCCGACGCCGCCCAGGCCGCCCACGCCGCGAAGGCCGCCCTGGCGGCGTCGTCGGCCTGCGGGGCCGCGGTGTTCCCGGCCTCGGAGGTGCCCGGCTCCACGGCCGTCGGCCCGGATGCCGCCGCCTCCCGCACGGTGCCGACGACGGGGGCGAGCTGCGGTACCAGGCGGGTCAGTTCCTTGAGCGGGTCGGCCCCCGGTACGAGCTGGAGCACCCGCCGGGGCGGACCGGCCCCGGCGTCCGGCGCGCCGGACCGCAGGGCGGGTACTAGGCCGGCGTTCAGCAGCGACGACTTCCCCGCCCCCGAGGCGCCGACGAGCATGACCAGGCCGCCCGTGTCCCGCGTGGCGTCCAGCTGGGCCACCAGGGCCCGCGTGCTCCGGTCCCGTCCGAAGAACCAGCCGGCGTCCTGCCTGCGGTAGGCGGCCAGCCCCCGGTAGGGGCAGACCCCGCCGGGAGCACCCGGAACCTCCGCGGCGGGCTGCTCGTCGGCCGCGGGCGGCGCGGGGCGTTCCCCGGTGGTCGGGTCGGCCAGCGCCCGCTCCCACAGGCGCTGCCACTGGACCAGGTCGTACAGACCGGCGGAGACCGGTACCGGCCGTGCGCGGCGGGCCTGGGGTATGAGGACGTGCAGGACGGCCGCGAGGGCGGGGAACTGGGCGGGCACGTTCTTGGCCCGCCGCCAGTCGCTGATCCGCTGGGCGGAGACCCGTACGGGCCGCCCTCGTTCGTCGACCCGCTGGAGCCGGACGACGGCCTCGGACACACGTTTGAGGGGAGGGTTGCCGGCCTCCCTGTACAGCAGTGCGAGGCGTTCTGCGAAGGCCGTGCGTGCCCCTGAGTCGAAACTCAAGGTCTCCACTCCTTACTTCCCCCGCACCTGGACGTCCGGACCGGAAAACTCACTCTATACGGCTGACCTGCGGCTACAGGGGCCCTGCGGCTCCGGAACCTGCCCGGCGGTGAACCCGGATGGCAGGATCGCGTCGCAGTGGCGAGGCGGCTTCGCGGCACCCGGACAGGTCAGCGGCTCAGCGCTCGGAGAGCCACCCCATGGGGCCGCATGTTCTCGGTCAGCTTTCGGTGGCTCCTTACTTCCCGGCACGTTCCGGTTCCGCCACGGCACGCGAAAACGGCGCCGGCTTGGTTTGGCACCGGTCCCCACGAGGGGAGGGACCGGAGCCAAACCATGCCGACGCGCAGGGCGGATTCAGCGCGCCGGTCCGTGGGAAGGCACGTCGTGAAGGCTCCGACACCGACCGCCGCTGGAGTGTGCATGAGGATCTCCCTCGACCCCGAGCAGTGTTACGGCTCCGGCGACTGCGTCCACCGGGCCCCGTCCGTGTTCACCAAGGTGGACGGCCTCGGTGCCGTCATACCCGGCCGGGAGCACGACGTCGACGCCCCGAGGGTGCGGGAGGCCGCCGAGGGCTGCCCTTCCGCCGCGATCACCATCACCCGCGTGGACACGGAAGAGGCCCGGGGCTGAACGGAAGTGGTCCGGGACCGAGCCGCCGGGGCGGACCGGGCGTAGCCGTCACGGAGGTCTTGGCCGGTCTCGCCGCCCGGTACGTGCGGCACGCCCCCGGCACCGTCGGGAAGGCGGCCCTCGCCGAACGCTGGCTGAACGCGCACCTGCGCGACCGTCCCCGCCGGGCCGTCGTGGAAGTGCGTTCCGGTGACCGGTTCGCCGTGGACACGCAGGACCTCATCCAGCGGTACCTGTACCTGTTCGGCGCCTGGGAACCGCATCTGACGGGCTGGCTGCGGCGCAGGCTGCGGCCCGGGGACTGCTTCGTCGACGTCGGGGCCAACATCGGCGTCTTCAGCGTCCTGGCGGCCGGGCTCGTCGGAGAGCGGGGCCGGGTCGTCGCGGTCGAGGCGTCCCCCGACCTCCACCGACGCCTGGAGCACAACGCCCGGCTCAACGGCCTCGGCAACATCCGCGCACTCAACGCCGCCGTCTCGGACCGCACCAGGACGCTGACCTTCACGCTCGCCAGCTCACGGAACACGGGCGCGAACAGCATCGTCCCCTACGACGGACCGGTGGAGTCCAGCTTCGAGGCGGAGGCCAGGACGCTGCCGGAACTCCTCGATCCGGCGGAGATCGCGACCGCCCGCGTCATCAAGATCGATGTCGAGGGCGCGGAGGGAAGTGTCGTGCGCGGTCTCGCACCGATGCTGGGCGCGCTGCGGCCCGACGCGGAGATCACGGTCGAGGTGGCACCCGAGCGCATGGCCCGGCTCGGGGACCGTGTCGAGTCGCTGCTGGGCGTCATGCGCGACGCCGGTTTCCACGCCTACCGGCTCGCCAACGACTACGCGCCCGGAAGCTATCCTCCCGCGCTGCGCGGTGCGCCCCGGGCGCCGGTCCGCCGGCGCGGGCCGGTGACCGGGGAGTGCGACCTGATCTTCTCGCGGGTCGACGCGGAACGGCTGCCCTGAAGGGCCCTGCCTACCGTCCGCCGCCCTCGGACGGTTGCCAGCCGAAGGACGCCAGAGCCCGTGCCCTGGCTTCCACCACCGCCATCCGGGCATCGCGTTCGGCGGGTTCCATGTGGGCCGCCCGGCCGGTCTCCTGGCCCTCCCACTTGCGGTAGAGAAGGCCCGCCTCCGCCGAGAACCACCCCCGGCTCACGGCGTTGAGCGCCAGCAGCAGGCCGGTGTCCTCGGATGCGGGCAGGGCCATCCAGCCACCGAGGGCGAGCAGCAGGTCGCGCCGGACCAGCAGGGTCGCCGGGTGCACCTGGGCGCGGAAGCCGTTGGCCTTCCAGAAGCCCAGCACCTCCCCGCGCTCGACCGGCCCGTGCGCCGGGTCGCCGGGGAAACCGGCCGTCGAACCGTCCGGCAGGAGGTCCAGGGCCCGCGAGGTCGCCCACCCGATCGACGGGTCGGCCTCCAGGACGGCCAGATCACGCGCCAGGGCGCCCGGGGTCAGCCGGTCGTCGGCGTCCAGGATCTTCACGTACGCGCCGTCCGCGTGGGCCAGGGCCATGGTGCGTGTCACCCCGGGCCCGCCCTGCCGGCCGGGGCGCCCCTGGTGGAAAAGGACCCGTGGATCGTCGGGCACGTACGGCCGGACGTCCTGCGTACGGCCGTCCTCCTGGATCACCCAGCGCCACTCCCAGCCGTCCGGCAGTTCCTGGGCGCGCAGCGAGTCGTAGGCCTCGGGGAGGAAGGGGGCGGAGGGGCCGTGGACGGCCGTGACGATGATGACGCGCCGGTTCACGGCGGCATCCACCACCTTTCCGGACGGGTCGTGAGGAGCGGTCGGTGCGAGGGCCCGTGTGGCGCGGGCGGCCGGCGGGCGCTTCGTACGCCTCGGGCACGGTCGCAGGCTACAACTCGTGCACACACGGCGGCGGCCCGGCTGCTCTGTCGAGCGGCCGGGCCGTTTCTCGCGTGTGGTGCGGTACGCAGATCGCCGTTACGTCATGGTCGGGGGTGGCGCGGTCCGCTCAGCGCTGGAGCGGGATGGAGTGCTGGGTCAGGGTCCCGGTGGCGGTGTCGTCGCACGGAACGCCGAGGGCCGTGGCGGCGGCGGTGGTGGCTGCCGCGGAGGCGCCGGCGAGCGGGTGGTTGCGGCAACTGGGCGCCGCGCCGTGTGCCTCGGCGCGGATGCGCTGCTTCATCGTGGGGGGCAGGGACCCGGTTCGGGACCGGGGCTGGGGGGCCGTGGCCTCGGGTGCCGCCTCGGGAGAGGCGCTCTCGGTGTTGCTGTGCGTTCCGGTCTGCGGTACGGCCGCGGCGGCCGTCGTCGTGATGAGTCCGAGCGCCGTGCACAGCGCGAGGAAGGCGGTGACGATGCTGGTCCACAGCGTCAGGACCTTGTTCCGGGCCATGGCCCCTCACTTTCGGGTTGGGCGATTTGCGTACTTTCCTCATGATGTGTATGTGGGCCGCGAAGTGGTGGACCTGCGACCGTGGCGCGTCGATGTTCAGATGAACACCACCCGAATAGCCGCAAGGGGAGAGAAAAGGTGCTCATACGGGAGGGAGGCGGGCAAAAGGTCACCGCGCGTGAGGGTGTGATCACCCTCCGATCAGAACGGCTTCGTCCGCTTCTAAAGGGTTCCGGCGACGGGCAGTTGACCACCGACGCAGGTCACCGATCGGTATCGGCCGGTGTGTATAGTCGGGCGCCAGAGGTCCCCTACGTCAAGGAAAGACGAGGTCGCGCGGTGAAGAAGCTTCTCCTGGTCGCACTGGCCGCCATCGGCGGGCTCCTCGTGTACCGCCAGATCCAGGCGGATCGCGCCGAGCAGGATCTGTGGACGGAGGCGACTGACTCCGTGCCCACGGGTTCGTGAGTACGACCGACATCCGGTCCTGAGCAGACCCCGGCCGTCGAACGGTCGGGGTTTTGTGTTGCCCTGAAGGGGCACGGTCCGCTCGGGTGGGCGGCGACAGGGCGACTGAGCCGGTGGACGCGAGGGGTGGCGGGTCATGGGACGGTGGTGTACGGCTCGGTGGCGCGCCGGAACGGGGCGAGCACGGCCGACGGGCCCCGCGCTGCCGACGAGATCCGCGCTACCGACGGACCGCGCGCTGCCGACGGCGTTCGCGCGGACGGCCGCGGTGACCGCCGTACTGGTCACCGCCGTGGCCACGACCGCCGCCCTGCCCGGTGCCACGGCCCTCGCGGCCGGCCCGGCCGGACCGCGCACCGGGTACGACTTCGCCGACGGCGCCGTACGGATCACGGGCGCGAGTGCCACCGCGGCCGCGGAAGAGCTGACGGCCGGCTCCACCTACCGCAGCTCACTGCCGAGGAACGGCACCCTCTACTACCGCCTCGAACTCGACGCCGCCTCCGACGCCTACGTCTCCGTGACCGCCGTACCCGGCACCGACGGAGAGGTCACCGCCGTCGACGGCATCCGGGTCTCCGTGCGGGACGCCGACGGCGGCTCCTGCTCCGTGCACAGCGCGACCTTCGGCGCCGCCCGCAGCCCCCGCCCGGTCACCGCCTGGGGCACGCGCGAGATCGGCCCCGGCGCCGGCCGGCGGTGCCAGGACGCCGGCACCTACTACGTCAGTGTCCAGCGGACCAGGCCCCAGGACTCCCCGCCGGACGACTGGGACCTGGAACTCACCGCCGCCACCGAACCCCACCCGCGGCAGACCGGCCCCACCGAGGCGCCCGAGACCTGGGACTCCGCCTCGCCCGAACCCCCCGGCGGCGAGCCGGAACACCGGCCGGGCGGCAGCGGGTTCGCCCACGCCACCCTCGTCGGGCAGGGCGTCTGGCGCGACGACATCCGGCCCGGCGAGACCCTCTACTACAGGGTGCCCGTCGACTGGGGACGCCAGGTGTACGCCACCGCCGAACTGGCCGGCTCCGCGGACGCCTCCGGCTATGCCACCGGCGCCCTGCGCCTGGCCCTGCACAACCCCGTGCGCGGCGAGGTCGACGACGCCGCCAAGGGCTACACCGGCCGCCGGACCAGCGTCGGGCTCGCCCCCCTGCCGCCGGTCGCGTACCCCAACCGGTACGCGACCGCCGGACAGGTCGGCGCGCTGCGGTTCGCCGGCGACTACTACGTCGTCGTCCACCTCGCGGCCCAGGTGGCCGACGACTTCGGCGAGGGCCCGTTCGGGCTGACGCTGCGCCTGCGACTCGGCGGAGCGGCACAGAGCGGCCCCGACTACGCGGGGGAGTCCCGGCCGAAGGGCCTCTTCGAGGTGTCCGCACGGGACCGGGTCGCCGTATCCGGCGGGAGCGGCGGCGCCGCCGCGGGCGACGACGCGGCCATGAAGGCGGTCGCCGTCGGCGGGATCGGGACCGGCAGCCTGCTCCTCCTCGGCCTGGCCGTGTGGACGGCGGCCGCCCGGCGCAGGACCTGACCCCGGCGTCCGGTGCACCGGCCTCAGATCCGCGTCAGCGCCCAGAAACCCACGGTGTAGCAGGCCAGCGCGAGCAACAGCAGCGGCAGGGCCACCTTCGCCGGCGGCCCGGAACGGCGCCGCCGCCGTGCCCCACGGTGCTGGGCGGGCGGGGCCGACCGCGGGTTCCGCGCGGTGTACGGGGCGGTGGGAACGTCGGCACGCAGCGGCGGGGGCGGCGGCCGGTACTCCGGGCCGCCCGTGAACGCCGGTTGCCGCACGGGCTGTTGCGCCGTACCCCCTCCCGGATGCGTGGCGGGAGCGACCGTCGGCTGCGGAGGGGGCAGGTGGAAACTCCCGGTCTCCGACATGGCACCCGGCCACTCGGGCCCGGGAGCCACCGCCGGTGTGTGTCCGGTGGTGGGGGCGGACGGCGTGCCGGCCGGGGGCGGCGGGGTCCCGCCGGGCGCGGACGGAGTGCCGGTCGGAGTCGGCGGCAGGCCGGTCGACGAGGTCCCGGGCTGTGACGCAGGGCCCCCCGCGCCCGTCGAGGGCGTGCCGGGGGCACCCGGAGGCGGAGCGGCGGACCGGTCCGGGACGGATGACGAACCGGCCGGCGGCGACGGCGGCGCGCCGGGCGAGGGCGTCGGCGCCCAAGGGGAGGGCGGGGACACGGTGTGGGGGACCGGGCCGGGGTCCGTCGCCCGGCGGGGATCCGTGGCCACGTCGTCCAGGCCGGACGCCCGCTTCAGCGGACCCTCGGAGCCGAACCCCGGCGGCAGCGGGCCCACTTGGTCGAAGATCTCGATCAGCTCGTCGTCGGGCCCGGGCTCCGGCAGCAGCTCCACCGCCGCGGCCAGCGCCTTGCGCGCCCCCGTCGCGGTACGGAACCGCGCCGACGGATCCGGCTGCACCAGCGTCGCCACCACCTGCCACAGCGGCTCGGGCACCCCCCGCGGCGCGGGCGGCGTACCGTGCTCGGCGAAGTGCTGCACCAGAGCCTTGGCGTCCGGCTTCGCCCCCTCCAGCAGGTACAGGGCGACCAGGCCCACCGCGAACAGGTCCGCCGGGAAGTCCGGCTCCGCCCCCATCATCTGCTCCGGCGCCAGATAACCCGGCGTCCCCACCACCAGGTTGGTCTCCGTCAGCCGGGGCTCACCCAGCCGCATCGCGATCCCGAAGTCGGACAGCCTCAGGCGCGGACGGCCCGTCCCCGTCGCCTCCAGGAGCAGGTTGGCCGGCTTGATGTCACGGTGCACCACGCCCTCCCCGTGCACCGCCGCCAGACCCGACAGAAGCTGGTCGAGCAGCGTGCACACGAAGTCCGGCGGCAGGGGGCCGTAGTCCCCGACGAGATGGACCAGCGAACCACCCGTGACCAGGTCCATCGTGAACAGGACCTGGTCGTCGTCGGCGGCCCAGCTCGCGGGCGCGAGCACATGGGGGTGATCGATCCGCAGCGCCTGCTCACGCACGAAGCGCAGCAGCGAGTGCGCGTCCCGCTGCTGGAGCACCTTCGCGGCCACATAACGCCTGCGCCGGTGGTCCCAGGCACGCCAGACGGCACCCACCCCGCCCCGGCCGACCGGATCGACCAGCTCGTACCGGCCCGCGAAGACCTCACCCATGGCTGTGCGCCGCTCCTCCCCTGGAACCTGTCGCGCCACTCCCGCGGGCCCGGCCGCCGACCCCTCGGCGAGCGGGCTCCGGGATCAGTTCTGGTGGGACTGGTAGTGCGCGACCGCGTCCGAGGTACGGCCCGCGCCGTACACCCGCAGGAACTCCGCCAGCTCCGGATGCGAGGAGGAGAGGACGTCCGCCGCGTCGATGATGTCCCCGGCGGCCGCCACCGAGCGCAGCAGCGACTGGATCTCACGGACCACCCGCTTGACCGTGGGCGCACCCGAACTGCTCGTGGTCGTCGTGGTGTTGCTGAGCACCGAGCCCCCCTGCGACTTCTTGATCTCGTCCATCCGCTCCGTCGCCTCGGCCGCGCTCACACTGCCGTCGGCGACCTGCCCCGCCAGGTCCTGCAACAGCTGCACCCGCTGCACCACCGCAGGATTGCCGATCTTCGCCCGCTGGCCGCTCATCAGCTGCGACAGCATCGGGGCGGACAGCCCCAGGACCCCCGCGAGACGAGCCTGGTTGAGACCGAGATCGTCGATAAGCCTGCGGAAGAGCGCCCCCAGCGGCTCCCCGTACCAGTTCCGCTGCAGTTCCCGCGCTCTTGCGGTGGCTTCCTGCTGTGCGGCGTCCATTGCGTCTCCCCATCGCTTCCCCAAAAACCGCAGTTCGCTCCAGCGAACCACGCCGAGCATCTTACGGAGCGTGGTCGTTCGCCGGGAGCCCCAATCATTTGTGAGATACGGGGGGCGACCCGGTACTCTTGTCCGCGGTGACCGACGGTCCGCGACACCGGGACCGGCGACACCTCCCGAGGGGCCTTAGCTCAGTTGGTAGAGCGCTGTCTTTGCATGGCAGATGTCAGGGGTTCGACTCCCCTAGGCTCCACCGTGAAGAGCGCCTTCGACCTGCGGAAACGTAGATCGGAGGCGCTCTGTCCGTTTCGGCGCCACCAGCGGGTGGGCGCGGCGGCCCCGCCGACCCGCCCCAGGCGGGCGGAGACGTTCCTCACCGTCGCCGCCCCCGCACGACGCCCGAGATCGCCCGCCGCACCCGGTGATCAACAACGACCAGAGGAAAAAGGCCAGTTGACCGCGTTGAACAACCCCCCGACGCCCGTGCCGCCACCGGAGCCGACCCACGGACAGACCCCTCTCGTCGCCCGGGCAGGGCTGTCTGCTCTTGATATCGTCACCCCACAGGGCATCAGCGCCACACCCCCGCGGGGCGGTGCCACGTGGCTCATCGCCGTCGGAGCCGTCCGGTCGCTACCGACGAGGTGGAAGGGGTAGACGATGCGGGCGAAGGTACGAGCCGCTCTCGACGCGCTCTATATGAAGCGGCTGGTCAGGGAGCTGGAAGGACGCCCACGCCCCCAGCACATCGGCATCATGCTCGACGGCAACCGCCGGTGGGCCAAGATGTCGGGCATCGACGACCCCCGCGAGGGCTACCGCGCCGGCGCCGCCAAGGTGCTGGACTTCCTGCGCTGGTGCGACTCCGCCAAGATCGAGCACGTCACCCTCTTCATGCTCTCCGACGACAACCTGTCCCGGCCCGAGGAGCAGCTGAACCCGCTCATCGACATCATCGCCGAGGTCGTCGAGCAGCTGGCCGCACCGGGCAACCCCTGGCCCGTCGAAGCCGTCGGCGCCCTGGACCTGCTGCCGGCCGAATCCGCCAGCCGCCTCAAGACCGCCACCGCGGCCACCCAGGGCCGCAAGGGCGGCACCAAGGTCGACGTGGCCGTCGGCTACGGGGGCAGGCGCGAGATCGTCGACGCCGTGCGCTCGGCCCTGACCGAGCACAGCTCACAGGGCGGTGACATCGACGAGTTCATCGAGACCTTCACCATGGAGCACATCTCCAAGCACCTGTACTCCAAGACACGGTCCGAGTCCGACCTCATCATCCGCACCTCCGGCGAGCAGCGGCTCTCCGGATTCCTGCTCTGGCAGTCCGCCTACGCAGAGGTCCACTTCTGCGAGACCTACTGGCCGGACTTCCGCGAGATCGACTTCCTGCGTGCCCTGCGCTCCTACTCCCTGCGGGAACGCCGCTACGGCCGCTGAACGCCGCCGGCGTACTGAGAGCGGTGAGCGCGGTTTCACGTGAAACATCGCCGCGGGGCGGGAGACTCACGGTCTCCCGCCCCGCGGCGATGATGAGGAAACGTACGGCAAGCGAGGGTCAGCGGGGCTCGTCGCCCTCAGCCGCCTCCTCCTGGGCCTGCTTGGCCTGCACCTCGGGATCGAGGATCGCCTCGCCGGTACCGTCCACCGACGTCAGCCGGCCCGACTCGGGAACCTCCGTCGCCTCCGGCGGCTCCACCAGCCAGTCCGGGTTGGCCTGCTTGTCCCACCACTTCCACGCGGCGAAGGCACCGCCCGCGACGACGCCCACCACCGCGAGAACCTTGGCGACACGACCGGCCCTGGCCCGGCGCTGGTGCTTGCGCGTCAGCCTGTGAATCTCCTTCGCCGTCACCTGCCCACGCAGCGCGGCCAGTGCGGCGACACCCCGCGCCGCAGCCTCGTCCCGCACGGGACCGGCCGCGGCCACCGCCTGCTCGATCCTCGGCCGTGAGTAGTCGGCCGCCTGCCGAGCGGCCAGCCGCGCGCGGACCGCGGCCTCCTGAGCGGCCGCGTCCATCTTCGGCGGCACATGCGTACGGGCCTGTTCCAGCCGCGGCGCGACATGCGCGCCGTACTGGTGCCGCGCCTGGCACGTGGCCTGCGACACCTTGGGCGCCAGCCGTACGCGCGCCTCCTGTGCATAGTGAGCGGCCCTGTCCTTGGCCGTGTCGGCGTAGGGCGCCACCACTTCCGCGGCGTGCAGCACGCTGTCCTTCGCCGAACCGGTCGCGGCGCGCACGCTGTCGATGCGGGTCACGGGTTCCTCCTCCTCGGTGGCGTACGGTAATTCGACTTTCCACCCTTTTACGGATCATGCCTGGGGACGCACCGCCAGGCATGTGAGGGCGGGCATCCGGGTCACGGACGATGCCGCCGGGACCTGAGGGGCGAGCGGTGATGAAGTTGCGAAAAAGAGCTGATCAACGTCAATAACCGGTGAATACCGGGCAACACGAGCCTGCCCACGACCATGCCACGGATCGACGACCCACGCTCGTGACCCAGCGGTAGGAACGCCGAACGCGGCCCCGACCGTGCGAGGATCGGTGCGCACCACAGGACGACGGAAGGCACACCGTGGCCGAGCAGCTCTACGCCACCCTGAAGACCAGCCAAGGTGACATCGAGGTCCGGCTGCTGCCGAACCACGCACCCAGGACGGTCAGGAACTTCGTCGAGCTGGCCCGCGGCGAGCGGGAGTGGACCCACCCCGCCACCGGAGAGAAGTCCAAGGCCCGGCTCTACGACGGCACCGTCTTCCACCGGGTCCTCAGCGGCTTCATGATCCAGGGCGGTGACCCGCTGGGCAACGGAACCGGCGACCCCGGCTACCAGTTCCCGGACGAGTTCCACCCCGACCTCTCCTTCGACCGGCCGTACCTGATGGCCATGGCCAACGCGGGGCCCGGCACCAACGGCTCGCAGTTCTTCATCACCGTCTCCCCGACCACCTGGCTCAACCGCAAGCACACGATCTTCGGGGAAGTGACCGACGCGGCCAGCCAGAAGGTCGTCGACGCCATCGCCGCCGCCCGGACCAACCCCCGCACCGAGCGCCCCCTCAACGACGTCGTCATCGAGTCGGTCCTCGTCGAGACCCGCGACGCCTGAGGCCCCCGCACACCGGGCAGGAACCAAACGCCCCGCTCATCCGTAGAGAAGGGCGGGGCGGTGCATCTGCACACACCGCCCGCAGGACGACCGAGGGGATGTCATGGACCACGCGGCCGCCGGCCCACCGGAAGCCCAGAGTCTGCCCGGCTGCTATCGCCACCCCGACCGCGAGACCGGCATCCGCTGCACCCGCTGCGAACGCCCCATCTGCACGGACTGCATGGTCAACGCCTCCGTCGGCTTCCACTGCCCCGACTGCGCCGCCGGCCGCACACCGGGGGGCACCGGGCCGGCACCCGCCGCCTCCCGCCCCCGTACCCTCGCGGGCGGCACGATCGCGGCCGATCCCCACCTCGTGACCAAGATCCTGATCGAGATCAATGTCGCGGTGTTCATCGCCGTCCGGGCGCTGCCCGACTCCTTCCTCGCCGACATGGTGCTCATCGGGCGCTGGCCCCCGGCCCCCTTCGCCCCCACCGAGGGCGTCGCGGAGGGCGAGTGGTACCGCCTGGTGACCACGATGTTCACCCACCAGGAGATCTGGCACATCGGCTTCAACATGATCAGCCTCTGGTTCCTCGGCGCCCCATTGGAAGCAGCTCTCGGCCGAGCCCGCTACCTGGCGCTCTATCTCGCCTCCGGCCTGGCCGGCAGTGTCTTCGCCTACCTCCTGACCTCACCCACCACGCCCGTCCTCGGCGCCTCCGGCGCGATCTTCGGCCTCTTCGGCGCCACCGCCGCACTGGTCCGCCGGCTCAATGCCGACATGCGGCCGGTCGTCATCCTGCTGGTGATCAGCCTGATCTTCACCTTCACCCGGAGCAACATCTCCTGGCAGGCCCACGTCGGCGGCCTGGTCGCGGGGGCCGTGATCGGCTACGCCATGCTCCACGCCCCGCGCGAGCGGCGGACGCTCGTGCAGTACGGCACATGCGCGCTGGTCCTGGTGGCCGTCGTCGGACTGACCCTGTTGAGGACGGCCCAGCTCACCTGAGCGCGCTGTTGTCCACAGAAGGTGGCGGATCTTGTGCACAGCGTGCGGGAACACATGTGCCCCCTGTCACTGACCAGTGTTTCCGCAGGTCAGGCAGGGGGCGAACATGTTTTCGGGACCCGGTTCAGCCGGTACTTCCGTCACACCGGCGTCAATTGCCCGGTGGGTTATCCACAGATCGTCTTTCTTTTCCCCAGCGTGTGGACGGAGCCTGTGGATAACTCGGTGAATACCCCTGGGTAGAGCCTTCGGGGACTACCGCCGGGCTACTTCCACTGCGTCGAGACGCCGAACCCCGCGGCGATGAAACCGAAGCCGACCACGATGTTCCAGTTGCCCAGCGAGTCGATGGGCAGTGAACCGTCGGTGACGTAGAAGAGGACGATCCAGGCCAGGCCGATGATGAACATGGCCAGCATGACCGGCGCGACCCAGCTGCGGTTGGTCAGCTTGATACTGGCCGCCTGCTTCGAGGGCGGCGGCGTGTAATCGGCCTTCTTGCGGATACGTGACTTCGGCACGAGGGTCTCTCCTGTCGATGCGCTGCGTGGCCGCGCAGGGAACGGGGGGTCGGTCTCGGTGGGCGGCGTACTTGGGGACACGGGGACTCTGAGCGCTCCCCCGGGCGTCCGTTAGCGTAGTCCTTCCGTGGCGCCGAAGGAGATAAGGGTACGTTGAGCAATTCTGCCGACTCCCCCGGAACGGGATCCAGTCCTGTCCGCCGGCGCCGTTTCCGGCCCGTGCGGATCCTCACGGCGGCCGTCTTCGCGCTCGCGGGACTTATTTTCTTCACCAGCTTCAATACCGCGAAGGGCACCAATATCCGTACGGACGCCTCTTTGCTCAAGTTGTCCGATCTCATCCATGAGCGCAGCCGGGAGAACGGCGATCTCGAGGAGTCCAACCGGGCCCTGCGCGAGGACGTCGAGTCGCTCGCCGAGCGCGACGACGGCCGGACGCAGTCGGAGGACGACAAGCTCGCGGCGCTGGAGGAGAAGGCGGGCACGCAGAAGCTGAAGGGCGAGGCGATCACCGTCACGCTCGACGACGCCCCGCCGGACGCCACCGCGAAGCTCCCCGGCTACCCGGAGCCGCAGCCGGACTACCTGGTGATCCACCAGCAGGACCTCCAGGCGGTGGTGAACGCGCTGTGGCAGGGCGGCGCCGAGGGCATCAAGGTGATGGACCAGCGGCTGATCTCCACCAGTGCGGTGCGCTGCGTGGGCAACACCCTGATCCTCCAGGGCCGCGTCTACTCACCGCCGTACAAGATCCAGGCGGTCGGCGATCCGGAGCGGCTGAAGAACGCGCTGGCGAAGTCGCCGGCGATCCAGAACTACATGGTGTACGTCAACGTGTACGGGCTCGGCTGGAAGGTCGAGGACGACGGGCGGGTGACGCTGCCGGGCTACTCGGGCACGGCGGATCTGCAGTATGCCCAGCCTGTGGATTAGGGCCGTTCCGAGGACCCCCGCGCCGCTAGTCTGGTGGGGTGCGGCGTGAGTCTGGCGTCGTGGTGCGACGGAAGGGACGGCATGTACGGCTGGATCTGGCGGCATCTGCCGGGGAACGCGTGGGTGAGGGCGCTGCTCTCGCTCGTGCTGGCGATGATCGTGGTCTACGTCCTGTTCCAGTACGTCTTCCCGTGGGCCGAACCGCTGCTGCCCTTCAACGATGTGACGGTGGACAACCAGTGAGCGCGCGCATCCTCGTCGTCGACAACTACGACAGCTTCGTCTTCAACCTGGTCCAGTACCTCTACCAACTCGGCGCCGAGTGCGAGGTGCTGCGCAACGACGAGGTGTCGACGGCGCACGCCCAGGACGGTTTCGACGGCGTCCTGCTCTCGCCCGGTCCCGGTACGCCGGAGCAGGCGGGCGTCTGCGTCGAGATGGTCCGGCACTGCGCGGCGACCGGGGTGCCGGTCTTCGGTGTGTGCCTGGGCATGCAGTCGATGCAGGTGGCGTACGGCGGTGTGGTGGACCGGGCGCCGGAGCTGCTGCACGGCAAGACCTCGCCGGTGGAGCACACCGGCCGGGGCGTCTTCGCGGGGCTGCCCTCGCCGTTCACGGCGACGCGGTACCACTCGCTGGCGGCCGAGCCGGACACGGTGCCCGCGGAGCTCGAGGTGACGGCCCGTACGCCGGACGGGATCGTGATGGGCCTGCGCCACCGGGAACTGCTGGTCGAGGGCGTGCAGTTCCATCCGGAGTCGGTGCTGACCGAGCACGGGCACCGGATGCTGGCCAACTGGCTGGCGGAGTGCGGCGACCGGGACGCGGTGGCGAGGTCGGCGGGGCTCGCCCCGGTGGTGGGCAGGGCCACGGCGTGACCGCGCTGCGCCCCGAGCGCGACTCCGGCACGGCCGGTGACCAGGGATCCTCGTACGGGCAGCCGTACGGGGATTCCGGTGCGTTCGGGGACGGTTGGCACGAGGAGTTCGCCTCCGGGGCGGCCGGCGCGGCCGGTGACGGCGGTGTGCGGTACCGGGCGCCGCTCGGCGACGACGAGACGGTGGCGCTGCGGATCCCGGAGCCGTCGGAGCGGCGGACGGGCACGGGGACGGGATCTGCCGGGGACGGTCCCGTGGGCGGGGGCCGTGCGGCCCGCAGGAAGGCCGCGAAACGGCGTCACGGACGCCGTGGGGCGCCCCGGGGTCAGTCGGCGGAGGTGGAGGCCGAGGAGGAGCCGAAGGCGCCTCTGTCGCGCGTGGAGGCCCGTCGGCAGGCGCGGGCGCGCAAACCCGGTGCCGCGGTGATCGCGAGCCGGGCGATAGGTGAGATCTTCATCACGACCGGTGTGCTGATGCTGCTGTTCGTCACCTACCAGTTGTGGTGGACGAACGTGCGGGCCCACGCGCAGGCGAACCAGGCCGCGAGCAATCTCCAGGACGACTGGGCGAACGGCAAGCGCAACCCGGGGACGTTCGAACCGGGTCAGGGTTTCGCGCTGCTGCACATTCCCAAGCTGGACGTGGTGGTGCCGATCGCGGAGGGCATCGACAGCAAGAAGGTGCTGGACCGGGGCATGGTCGGGCACTACGCGGAGGACGGGCTGAAGACGGCGATGCCGGACGCGAAGACCGGCAACTTCGGGCTCGCGGGGCACCGCAACACGCACGGTGAGCCGTTCCGCTACATCAACAAGCTGGACCCGGGCGACCCGATCGTGGTGGAGACGCAGGACAAGTACTTCGTGTACAAGATGGCGTCGATCCTGCCGGTGACGTCGCCGAGCAACGTCAGCGTGCTGGACCCGGTGCCGAGGCAGTCGGGCTTCAAGGGGCCCGGCCGCTACATCACGCTCACCACGTGCACGCCGGAGTTCACCAGCAAGTACCGCATGATCGTCTGGGGCAAGATGGTCGAGGAACGGCCGCGCAGCAAGGGCAAGCCGGATGCGCTCGTCAGTTAAGGGCGGATGACCAGTGGCATCGACCACCGACACGGAGCAGCAGGAGGACGCCGGGGCCCGCGGTCGCGGGCGGCGTCGTCCCGGACGGATCGTCGCGCAGGCGGTCAGCGTCTTCGGCGAACTGCTCATCACCGCGGGCCTGGTGATGGGCCTGTTCGTCGTCTACTCGCTGTGGTGGACGAACGTGGTCGCCGACCGTGCGGCGGACAAGCAGGCGGAGAAGGTCCGGGACAACTGGGCCCAGGACCGGGTGGGAGACGGCCCGAGCGGTCCGGGGGCGCTGGACACCAAGGCGGGCATCGGCTTCCTGCACGTCCCGGCGATGGGCGAGGGCGACGTCCTGGTGGAGAAGGGCACGTCGATGAAGGTCCTCAACGACGGCGTGGCCGGCTACTACACCGACCCGGTCAAGGCGACGCTGCCCACCTCGGACAAGAAGGGCAACTTCTCGCTCGCCGCGCACCGGGACGGGCACGGGGCGAAGTTCCACAACATCGACAAGATCGAGAAGGGTGACCCGATCGTCTTCGAGACGAAGGACACCTGGTACGTGTACAAGACGTACGCCGTCCTGCCCGAGACCTCGAAGTTCAACGTCGACGTCCTCGACGGCGTCCCCAAGGAGTCCGGCAAGAAGAAGGCCGGCCACTACATCACCCTGACGACCTGCACGCCGGTCTACACGAGCCGGTACCGGTACGTGGTGTGGGGCGAGCTGGTCCGCACGGAGAAGGTGGACGGGGAGCGGACGCCGCCCAAGGAACTGCGCTGACTGATCTCCTGGCGTGAGATCAGTCCCCTAACATGACGAAAGCCCGAAGCCGCAACTTGCTCTTGCGGCTTCGGGCCTCTTCGTTCACGTCAGTGGAGGACGGTCAGCGGTGCACCGGCACTCCATTCCTCCAGGAGCCCGCGGTGTACGGCGGTGATGCCGCTCTCTGCCGCGATGTTTTGAGCGTCGCGCGTGAACGGGCAGGTCGCCACGAACAGGGCGATGTCGGAGCTGTGCAGGACCTTGGCCGCCCCGATGAACTTCTGGATTTCAGGGCTGGTGATGCTGAGGTGGGGTGCGAACCTCTTGCACTGGACGACGATCGTTCGTCCGTCGGCGGTGACTGCGGTGATGTCGACGCCTCGGTCCCTGCCGCCACCGCGCACCGTGAC
Source organism: Streptomyces coelicoflavus (assembly GCF_003112555.1). Lineage (GTDB taxonomy): Bacteria > Actinomycetota > Actinomycetes > Streptomycetales > Streptomycetaceae > Streptomyces > Streptomyces coelicoflavus. Next base: position 296,367 of record NZ_BEWB01000003.1, read on the forward strand.
GTGCGTGCATCCGTCGCGGCGGAGCAGCGCGGCCACGTGCTCCTCGAACTCGCGGCCGTTCATGGCGTCCATGGCGGCCATGACGCCGGCGAGTGGGCGGTCCTCCCGCGGGCCTTCGAGTCGTTGCAGCCGGGAGTGGTGCTGACGGAGCCGCCTTTCGATGCGCTGGACGCCTGTGCGGAGGGCGATGAGTTCTCGTCGGTGATCGCTTGAGGTTTCGATCAGGGCGTTGAACATCGGCACGACGGTCTTGCCGAGGATGTGGGTGATGCGTTGGTCGATGCGGGCGTCGAGGGCGGAGGTGTCGGTTGGGACCGCGTTTTCCACAGGCTGTGTGCGGGCCAGGTACTCCATGTCCAGGAGGTAGACACGCACCTGACGTGCGATTTCGCTGTCACGGAGGAGCATGGCGATGTTGAGGACGGCTCGACGCGAGTAGAGAGTGAGGCTCGAGCGGGGCTGTGGATGACCTGCCGGATAGCGTGACAGGATGTCACGCTTGAATTGAGCCAGGTCAGGGCCTTGAAGTGTGAGCATTCCGTTGCTCGACAGTTCCTCACGGTGTCGGGCCTTGAGCTGACGGATGGCCTCATGGGTGACGCCGAAGTACGTCGCCACCATCGCTGTGGTCACATGCATGCCGTCCGGCAGCAGTGACAGCACCTTCACGCGGTCGAGTACGTCCGTGCGCTCGAGGACGCTGTTGCGCAGGGCAGGTGATTCCAGTAGGGCGGTCTCGTTGATCACGGTGGTCCTCTGGGTCGGGTCATGTGGTCACCCGGAGTCAACGAGTCATGACATACGAAGACACGATCGATGGCTGTCGGCGCGTACGACGGAACCCCGGCCCCTCCGCTGAGCTGAGGGGCCGGGGTTCGGGTCGGTCGGGCAGGCGGGTCAGTCGCCGAAGCCGGGGAGGCCGGCGATGGTGCCGCCGTTGCCGTTTCCGCCGTTGCCGTTGCCTCCGTCGCCCGGGACGGTCATCAGCGTGACGGGCGTGGCGGCCGGGTCGTCGACCTCGGTGCCGGGCTGCGGGTTCGAGGCGAACACCTTCGCGTTGTCGTCGCCCGGGGAGCCCTGCGCGACCTGCACGTTGGTGAAGCCGCTCTGCTGCAGGATCTGCCGGGCTTCCGCGAGGGTCTTGCCGCGGACCTCGGGCACCTTCGTCTTCTCCACGGCCTTGCCGACGACGATCGTGACCTTCGAGCCCGGGTCGACCTGCGTGCCGGACTGGGGCGTCGTGGAGATGACCTTGCCGACCTGGTTCGGGTCGTTCGTCGGCTGGTCCGTGCAGACGGCCGTGAGGTCGCCGCCGCTCTCCACCTGGGCCTTGGCCTCGTCGCAGGTACGGCCCACGACGTCCGGCACCGTGGCCTTCTCCTCGGCCTTGGCGACCTCCAGGGTCACCGTGGAGCCCTTCTCCAGCTCCTTGCCCGGGTCCGGGTCCTGGCTGAGGACGGTGCCCTCGTCCTGGGAGGACTCGGTCTTCTTGGTCTCGACGTCGAAGCCCTTGTCCTCGAGCTGCTGCCTGGCCTCGTCGATGTTCTTGTCGATGACGTTCGGGACGGCGACCTTGGGCGCTCCCGTCGAGACCACCAGGTTGACGGTGGAGTCCTTGTCGACCGAGGTGCCCTGCTTGGGGTCCTGGTCGCAGATGCTGCCCTTCTTCTGGTCCTCGCAGGGCTTCTGCTCGACCGTGCCGAGCTTGAGGTCGGAGTTGGTGAGCAGTTGCTCGGCGTCGTCCTGCGTCTGGCCGATCAGGGCGGGCACGTCGACCTTGCCGTCGCCCGGTGCTCCGCCGCCGCTGACGACGTACTTGCCGATCAGGATGGCGCCGACCAGGACGAGGATGCCGGCCAGGACCAGGAGGATCGTGGAGGTGTTCTTCTTGCGGGGCTGCTGGCGGCGCCGGTCGGGGCGGTCGTCGTAGCCGTAGCCGCCGTCGTCCGGGTTCATCGGCGGCAGCATGGTCGTGGCCCCGCCGCCGTCCGAGCGCAGGGCGGTGGTCGGCTGGTCGTCGGGGTAGGCGCCGTAGCCGCCGGCGGCCATGGCGCCCATCGCGGCGGTGGCGCCGACGGGCTGGCCGTCGAGGCAGGCCTCGATGTCGGCGCGCATCTCGTCCGCCGACTGGTAGCGGTAGTCCGGGTCCTTGACCAGGGCCTTCAGCACGATCGCGTCCATCTCGGGCGTGATCTCGGGGTCGAAGACGCTCGGCGCCTGCGGTTCCTCGCGCACGTGCTGGTAGGCGACAGCGACCGGGGAGTCGCCGACGAACGGCGGACGCACCGTGAGCAGCTCGTAGAGCAGGCAGCCCGTGGAGTACAGGTCGGAGCGGGCGTCGACCTGCTCGCCCTTGGCCTGCTCCGGGGAGAGGTACTGGGCGGTGCCGATCACGGCGGCGGTCTGGGTCATCGTCATGCCGGAGTCGCCCATGGCGCGGGCGATGCCGAAGTCCATGACCTTGACCTGGCCGTTGCGCGTGAGCATGACGTTGGCCGGTTTGATGTCGCGGTGGACGATGCCGGCCCGGTGCGAGTACTCCAGCGCCTGGAGGATGCCGATGGTCATCTCCAGCGTCCGCTCCGGCAGCAGTTTGCGGCCGGAGTGGAGCAGCTCACGGAGTGTGGAGCCGTCGACGTACTCCATGACGATGTACGGGATCGACACGTTGTCGATGTAGTCCTCGCCCGTGTCGTAGACCGCCACGATCGCGGGATGGTTGAGCGAGGCGGCCGACTGGGCCTCCCGGCGGAAGCGGGCCTGGAAGGACGGGTCACGCGCGAGGTCCGCGCGGAGTGTCTTCACCGCCACCTGGCGTCCGAGCCGGGTGTCATGAGCGTGGTAAACCTCCGCCATGCCACCACGGCCGAGCACAGGGCCCAGCTCGTACCGGCCGCCGAGGCGACGCGGCTCTTCCATGGTTACCTACCAGCCCTCTCCGTCGGTCCCGACCGGCATGCTTGTACGGTCGGAGGCTGCCGTCCGGCCTACCGTACCCGCCACGCTCCGGGCCCCTTGGCCGAGTCGGGCAGCCGATACAGGACCGGTATCGCAACGTGCGCCGATGTGAAGGGGGCGTGACCGGAGTCACGTCCCGTTCATGACGCGGTCACTTCTTGCTGTCGATGACGGCCTCCATGACGTTCTTCGCGATCGGTGCCGCGAGGCCGCCGCCGGAGATGTCGTCGCGGACCGCGTTCTCGTCCTCGATCACCACGGCCACGGCGACGGGCGAGCTGCCGTCGTCGGTCTTGGCGTACGAGATGAACCAGGCGTAGGGGTTCTTGCTGTTGTTCTCGCCGTGCTGCGCGGTACCGGTCTTGCCACCGACGGTGACGCCGTCGATCTGGGCGTTGGTTCCCGTGCCGTCCTTGACGACGGTCTCCATCATGGACTGGAGGATCTGGGCGTTGTCCGCGGACAGCGGCTTGCTCATCTCCTCCGGGTCCGTCTTCTCGATGGTGTCGAGGTTGGGGGCCTGGAGCGCGTCGACCATGTACGGCTTCATCAGGGTGCCGTTGTTGGCGATGGCGGAGGTGACCATGGCCATCTGGAGCGGGGTGGCGGCGGTGTTGTACTGGCCGATGGAGGAGAGGGCGACCTGCGAGTCGTTCATGTCGTCGGAGAAGACGGAGGCGCTGGAGCGGACCGGGACGAACTGCTCCTCGGTGAAGCCGAACTTCTTGGCGGTCTCCAGCATCTTGTCGTTGCCGAGGTCGTAGCCGACCTTGCCGAAGACGGTGTTGCAGGAGACGCGCAGGGCCTCGCGGAGGGTGGCGTCCTCGCAGGGGAGGTTGCCCTCGTTCTTCAGCTCGGTGGTGGTGCCGGGCATGGTCCAGGGCAGCGGGGAGTCGGTCTTCTCGTCGGCCGAGCCGTACAGGTCGTGCTCCAGGGCGGCTGCCGCGGTGACCACCTTGAAGGTGGAGCCGGGCGGGTAGATCTCGCGCAGGGCGCGGTTGAGCATCGGGTCGTCGGGGTTGTTCTTCTTCTGGAGCTTGTTCCAGGCCTCGCCGGCCGCGTCGTTGCTGCCCGCGATGACGGTGGGGTCGTACGAGGGGTACGAGGCCATGGAGAGGATCTTGCCGGTGGACGGCTCGATCGCGACGACGGCGCCCTTGGCGCCCTGCTTCTTCAGGCCGTCGTAGGCGGCCTTCTGGGCGGCGCTGTTGAGGGTGGTGACGACGTTGCCGCCCTCGCGCTTCTTGCCCGTGATCATGTCGAGGGTGTTGCGGAAGAAGAGCCGGTCGTCGTTGCCGGTGAGGATGCCGTCGTCGATGGCCTCGAGCTGGGTGGCGCCGAAGGCCTGGGAGACGTAGCCGGTGACGGGCGCCCACATGGCGCCGTCCTTGTAGGTGCGCTTGTACTTGAAGTCGCCCTTGGTGGTGGCGTGTCCGGTGATGGCCTTGCCGTCGACGATGATGTCGCCGCGGGGGCTGGCGTACCGCTCGATGGCGACGCGGCGGTTGTGCTCGTCCTCCTTGAGCTCGTCGGCCTGGACGTACTGGAGCCAGTTGTCCCGGATGAGCAGGGTGAGGACGAGGAGGCCGCAGAAGATCGCGATTCGGCGCAGTGGCTTGTTCACGGGCGGACCACCTGGGTCATCTCGGCGTCGGGGCTGGCGGGCGCGGCGGGTGCCGGTCTGCGCGCGGTGTCGCTGATGCGCAGCAGGATGCCGATCAGCGCCCAGTTGGCGATGACGGAGGAGCCGCCGTAGGCCAGGAAGGGCATGGTCATGCCGGTGAGCGGGATGAGGCCCATGACACCGCCGGCGACGACGAAGACCTGGAGGGCGAAGGCGCCGGAGAGGCCGATGGCGAGGAGCTTGCCGAAGGGGTCGCGGGCGGCGAGGGCGGTGCGCACGCCGCGTTCCACGATCAACGCGTAGAGCAGGAGTACGGCCATGAGGCCGGCGAGGCCGAGTTCCTCGCCGAAGGTGGCGAGGATGAAGTCGGAGTTGGCGGCGAAGCGGATCAGTTCGGAGTGGCCCTGGCCCCAGCCGGTGCCGAGGGTGCCGCCGGAGCCGAAGGCCCACAGGGCCTGCATGGCCTGCTCGGAGTGGCCGGTGACGCCGGCGCGGGAGAGCGTGTACTCCTTCATCGGGTCGAGCCAGGCGTCCACGCGCTGCTGGATGTGGGGTTCGAAGCTGGCCACGCCGACGGCGCCGACCGCGGACATCATCAGACCGAAGACGATCCAGCTGGTCCGCTCGGTGGCGACGTACAGCATGATCACGAACATGCCGAAGAAGAGCAGCGAGGTGCCGAGGTCGGTCTCGAAGACGAGGATGAGGATGGAGACGATCCAGACGACCAGGATGGGGCCGAGGTCGCGGCCGCGGGGCAGGTAGAGGCCCATGAAGCGGCGGCTGGCCAGGGCGAGGGCGTCGCGCTTCACCATCAGGTAGCCGGCGAAGAAGATCGCGAGGACGATCTTGGCGAACTCGCCGGGCTGGATGGAGAAGGAGCCGACCTGGATCCAGATCTTGGCGCCGTAGATGTTCTTGCCGAGGCCCGGTACGAGCGGGAGCAGCAGCAGGAACAGGGCGCCGAGCATGGAGATGTAGGTGTAGCGCTGCAGGACGCGGTGGTCCTTGAGGAAGATCATGACGGCGACGAACAGGGCGATGCCCATCGCGGTGTACATCAGCTGGCGGGGCGCGGCGGTGCCGGCCTGCTCGATGTCCTGGAGCAGTTCGGACTGGTCCAGGCGCCAGATGGCGACGAGTCCGAGGCCGTTGAGCAGGGTGGCCAGGGGCAGCATCAGCGGGTCGGCGTAGGGGGCGAACTTGCGCACGACGAGGTGGCCGACGCCGGCCAGCAGGCCGAGGCCGAAGCCGTAGCTCAGCAGCCCTGCGGGCACCTCGTCGTTGATGGCCAGGCCCACGTTGGCGTAGGCGAAGACCGGGATGAGGACGGCGAACACGAGCAGAGCCAGCTCGGTGTTGCGCCGGCTCGGGGCGCCGATGGCGCCGATCGTGGACGTGTGGTGCGTCGACGGGTTGGTAGTACTGCTCATCGTGTGACGGGGCCTCTCACGGCTTGCCTACTGCTTACCGCACAGCGAGACGACCTTCTGTTCTTCCTCCGAGAGGGTCGGTCCTGAGCCTGGAGTGGGTGCGGTCGTGGACGGGGACTCGGACGATTCGGGTGTCGTGGGCGATCCCGAGGGGTTGGGGCTCGGTGAGGCCTTGGACGTGAAGGAGGCGGGGCTGGTTCCCGTGGTGCCTCCGGCCTCGCCCTCGCCCGTCTTCGCGTTCTTCTCGGTCTCCGCGGCACGCCGGTCGGCCTGCTTCTTGCAGGCGGAGGCCTGGACGGCCAGTTCCTCGATCTTGGCCCGGGCGTCGTTGAGGTCGTCCTCGGCGATGGTGGCCTCGACCAGTTTCTGCTGGTAGGGCGGCAGGTACTTGAGTTCGATCTCGGGGTGGTCCTTCTGGACCTTGGAGAGCGAGACCCAGGCGAGGTCCTGGCTGATGCCCCGGTACAGCGCGAGGTGGTCGTTGTTGGTGCCGACGTAGTACTGGGTCTGGGTCCAGCGCCAGCCGCCGTAGGTGCCGCCGCCGATGACGGCGAGGGCGAGGACGGTGTAGAGGGACCGCTTGAGCCACTTGCGGCTCTTGCGGGGTTTGACGAAGTCGTCGGGGCCGTAGTCGTCGAAGCCGTCGGTGGGGATGAAGCCGGTGACGTCGCCGCTGCCGGGCGGGCCGAACTCGCCGCCTCCGCCGCGGGGCCTGCCGAGCCCGGCGGCGCGGCCGGCCGGGGTCTGCATGATGCCGTTGTCGCCGGTCTGGGCCTGGTTCTCGGCGACGGCGCCGACGACCACGGGGGTGTCGGAGAGCTGTGCGGCGAGGGTGTCGCCGGTGTCCAGGTCGAGGACGTCGGCGACGATGACGGTGATGTTGTCGGGGCCGCCGCCGCGCAGGGCGAGCTGGATCAGCTCCTGGACGGTCTCCTGCGGGCCCTGGTAGCTGGCGAGGGCGTCCTCCATCGTCTGGTGGGAGACGACGCCGGAGAGTCCGTCGGAGCAGATGAGGTAGCGGTCGCCGGCCCGCACCTCGCGGATGGACAGGTCGGGTTCGACGTGGTCGCCGCTGCCCAGGGCGCGCATCAGCAGGGAGCGCTGCGGGTGGGTGTCCGCCTCCTCCTCGGTGATGCGTCCCTCGTCGACGAGGCGCTGCACCCAGGTGTGGTCCTGGGTGATCTGGGTGAGGACGCCGTCGCGCAGGAGGTAGGCGCGGGAGTCGCCGACGTGGACCATGCCCAGGCGCTGGCCGGTCCACAGCAGCGCGGTCAGGGTGGTGCCCATGCCCTCGAGGGCGGGGTCCTCCTCGACCATCTGCCGCAGCTGGTCGTTGGCCCGCTGTACGGCGGCGCCGAGGGAGGTGAGGACGTCGGAGCCGGGCACGTCGTCGTCGAGGGCGACGATGGTGGAGATCACCTCGGAGGAGGCGACCTCGCCGGCGGCCTGGCCGCCCATGCCGTCGGCGATGGCGAGCAGGCGGGGGCCGGCGTAGCCGGAGTCCTCGTTGCCCTCCCGGATCATGCCCTTGTGCGATCCGGCGGCGAAGCGCAGTGACAGACTCATGCGCACCTCGCCCGTCGGCTCCGACTGCAGCCGGTCGTGTCGAGCCACACTGCCCACCCTCCGGTCGGGAGCGCGCCGGGGCCCGGGGTGCCGGCCACCGCTGCGTGCTCGCTCCGCTCGCGCTCATTCATTGGTGTAGCACTACTTCCGCAGCTCGATGACGGTCTTGCCGATGCGGATCGGCGCCCCGGGGCCAATCGGGGTGGGGGTCGTCAGCCGGGCCCGGTCCAGGTAGGTGCCGTTGGTGGAGCCCAGGTCCTCGACGATCCACTGGCCGTTCTGGTCCGGGTAGATCCTGGCATGGCGGCTGGAGGCGTAGTCGTCGTCCAGCACGATCGTCGAGTCGTGTGCCCGGCCGAGCGTGATGGTCTGGCCCTGGAGGGCGACGGTGGTGCCGGTGAGGGTGCCCTCCGTCACGACCAGTTTGGTGGGCGCGCCCCGGCGGCCGCGGCCGCCGCTGGGCTGCTGGCGCTGCGGCGGAGGCGCCTGGCCCTGGCGCGTGGCGGTCTGCTGCGGTCGGGCGGCGTCGCGCCGCGCGCCGCGCTGGGTGACTCGCGTACCGAACAGGTCGCTGCGGATGACCTGCACGGCCACGATCACGAACAGCCACAGTACGGCGAGAAAGCCCAGCCGCATGACCGTGAGGGTCAGCTCTGACATTGCCCCCGGATCACCCTTCGGCTTGCCTGTAGATAACGGTGGTGCTGCCCACGACGATGCGGGAGCCGTCGCGGAGCGTAGCGCGGGTGGTGTGCTGTCCGTCCACCACGATGCCGTTGGTGGACCCGAGGTCCTGGATCGTGGTGGGCGTCCCGGGCCGGATCTCGCAGTGCCGGCGGGAGACGCCGGGGTCGTCGATCCGCACGTCGGCCTCGGTGCTGCGGCCCATCACGAGCGTCGCGCGGGAGATCTGGTGGCGGGTGCCGTTGATCTCGACCCAGTGGCGGGTGCGTCCGCCGGGGGCGGGTGTGGGCGGGGGCTGCTGGCCGCCGGCGGGCTGCGGGTAGCCGTAGCCTCCGGGGCGGCCGCCGGGCGGCGGTGCGGCCGGCATGGGCGGGGCGCCCGCGGGGGCGGCCGGCGGGTAGCCGTACCCGCCGCCTGCCGGTCCGGCGGGCCGTGCGGGGGGTGCAGGGGGCGCGGCGGGGGCCGGGCCGCCCTGGTGGCTGCTGGAGGAGGCGAGCGTACGGCTGCGCACCCGGTACAGGCCGGTGTCGAGGTCGTCCGCCTTCTCCAGGTGGACCTTGATCGGTCCCATGAAGGTGTAGCGCTGCTGCTTGGCGTAGTCGCGGACCATGCCGGCCAGCTCGTCGCCGAGCTGTCCGGAGTAGGGGCTGAGGCGCTCGAAGTCGGGCGTGCTCAGTTCCACGATGAAGTCGTTGGGCACCACGGTGCGGTCGCGGTTCCAGATGGTCGCGTTGTTGTCGCATTCACGCTGAAGTGCTCCCGCGATCTCCACGGGCTGCACCTCGGACTTGAAGACCTTTGCGAAGGTGCCGTTGACCAGGCCTTCGAGCCGCTGCTCGAACTTCTTCAGGACTCCCATGGGGCACCTCCTCCGTCGCTGCCGTCCTGTCCGCTTCCACTGTCCTGCGTAGTGCTGTGTCGCGTACTGCTGTGTCGCGTACTGCTGTCGTGCCTGCCGCTGCCTTGCGCGGTGCCGCTCCGCGTCGTGCGGTGCGTGCGCGCACTGCCCACCTGGTACTGCTTACTGATCGTATCCACGCGCCGGTCGATCGGCTGGTTCCCCCTGTCGGCCCGGTCGACGGGTGTCGACGCCTCTCGGAGTTCCCGCCGGCGCTCCCCTTCGAACTCCTGCGGGCACTTCGGGATGTACTCCCTCAGGTACTCATGCCCAGGATCGTAGAGGCGGCCGCAGACCAGTGTCCCGCACCTGACCGCGGTCCCCTACCGGCTCCTGGGGAGACGAGCCGGACCGGTACGAGGTTGATACGTGAACGGCCACGGACCGGTACGAGTGCCCGAAGGAGGTCGGGCGCCCCGGTCCGGACGGGAAAAGGGATGTGAATCGACCCTCTCCAGCGTGCTAATGTTCTCGTGTCGGAAGGCGCCGGACCGCAAGGAAAAGCCCGGAAGACACACCCAATGCGCGGGTGGCGGAATAGGCAGACGCGCTGGATTCAGGTTCCAGTGCCCGCAAGGGCGTGGGGGTTCAACTCCCCCCTCGCGCACCAGCCGGAAGCCCCCCAGGTCTCGGACCTGGGGGGCTTCCGCGTGTCCGGGCGGGGTCGCCCGTGGGCGTGCGCCGGGTGCGTGCGCTGTGAGGAAGGTCTCAGGACTCCGGCTGCCACAGGGCCGGCACGTTCGGCGGCTCCCAGCCGGTCATCGAGGTGTGCGCCTGGAGGCAGCGGTAGGAGCGTCCGCCGTACGTCACCCGGTCGCCGGAGGTGTAGGCGTGGCCGCTCGTCCAGGTGCCGCCCGGCGGGTCCGTGGGCGGGTCGGTGGGCGGGTCCGTGGGGCCGGTGTCGCCGTCCACGTTCAGGACGAAGTCGAAGGTGCCCTCCTTGCCGCCGCCGGCGCCGCGGACGTTCATCAGCAGCGCCGGGTCGAAGATCATGTCCGTGCTGTTGCGGGGCTCGCCGGGGAAGTACAGCTGGGTGGTCAGGATCGGCTCGCCGGGGGCCTGCACCTTGACGTGGATGTGCCGGGTCCGGCCGGGATAGAGGCCGGGGACGATCGTCTTCAGGGCGAAGGCGCCGGTGGCGTCGCTGAACTGGTGGCCGCGGAAGGTGTAGCCGGCCATGTCGTAGTCGCCGTTGTCGTCGGCCTGCCAGAAGTCGAGGAGCACGCCGGACAGCGGGACGCAGTTGCGGCCGAAGACGTAGCCGCTGACGGTCAGCGGGGTGCCCGGGGTGCCGGGCGTGACCAGGCTGGTGCGCAGCGGGGAGTTCGGCTTGAAGTAGGGGCCCTCCATCTGGTCGGGCGTCAGGTCGTCGCCGTCGTCGCAGTAGGGGGTCGGCGTCAGGGTCTGTCCGCCGGAGGAGCGGGCGGCGTCCCGGGCGAGCGCGACGCCGCCGGTGGCGAGCAGCGGGACGGCGGCACCGGCGGCGACGGCCGCCCTGAGCAGCGTCTTGCGGCTGATGCCGCGGTCGCCGCCGGAGCCCGGGCCGGGTCCGGGCCGGGGACCGGGCTTGGGCTCGTCGGGGGTGGTGGGGGTGTCGGAGGTCATGGCGGTTCCTCGGTCTCCTCGGTGAGTGGTCCCTGGGGAAGCTGAACGGGACGTGCGACATCCGGGACGTCGGGGACAGGGAGCGCGCCCGCCGGCGCGGGGCAGGCTGCTGTGGTTGCTTCGGCGGACGCGCTCCGTGGTGATCGCTGGCCACCGTAGGCGCGCCGCGGGGGCCTCCGGCACCTCCTGTTTCACCCCCTGCCCGGCGTTATGCGGGTGGCGGGCCGGGGCCCGTGTACGGGCGGTGCGGCTGGGGGTACGGTCGTGGCGCGCCCGGCCCGGGGGCGGGGCTCGGCGGGCAGGACGCCGACCCGGGCACCGGTGCGGTGCGGGGGCTCGGCGGGCGTACGACGCGCAGATACGACGCGCAGATACATCGCACAGGTACGACGCACAGGTACGGACGAACACGCGGAGGGTGGCCGGGATGAGCGGGGCGACGGCGGGGGCGGGTACGGAGGCGGCGGGCGTGGAGGCGGTGGCCGGGAGGGTGCCGTCGGCGCGCGGGGACGAGGACACGGCCGGGGCCGAGGGTGCGGTGCGGGGCGGGCGGATGCCGGTCGTCCCTGGGTTCGCGGCGTGGCCCGCGGCCGGTTCCCCCAAGGCGGAGGGCAAGGCGCTGCGCACGCGCGTCCCGCGGTCCGCGCACGCCGCCTTCGAGGCGGACGCCGCCCGGCCGGACGCGGTGAGCGCGGTCGAGGAGTCCAGCCGCGGCCGGATACCGGGGCTCGCCCCGATGCGCGCCGGGCGGATGGCGGCCACGCCGTTCGCCTTCCTGCGCGGGTCGGCGGGCCTGATGGCGTACGACCTGGCACGGACGCCGGTGACCGGGGTCGGCGCCCAGATCTGCGGGGACGCGCACGCCGCCAACTTCGGCCTCTACGGCGACGCCCGCGGTGGCCTGGTCATCGACCTGAACGACTTCGACGAGACCGTCCACGGCCCCTGGGAGTGGGACCTCAAGCGGCTCGCCGCCTCGCTCGTGCTCGCGGGCCGGGAGGCCGGCGCCGACGAGGACACCTGCCGCGAGGCCGCCCACGACGCGACCGGCGCCTACCGGCGCACCATGCGGCTGCTGGCGAGGCTCCCCGCGCTGGACGCCTGGAACGCCATCGCCGACGAGGAACTGGTCTCCCACACCGACGCCCACGACCTGCTCGGCACCCTCCAGCGGGTCTCCGAGAAGGCGCGGGCCAACACCAGCGGGCGCTTCGCCGCGAAGTCGACCGAGTCCACCGAGGACGGCGGGCGGCGCTTCGTGGACGCGGCGCCGGTGCTGCGCCGGGTGACGGACGCCGAGGCGGCGACGGTCGCCGGTGCCCTGGAGGCGTACCTGGGCACGCTCTCCGAGGACCGGCTGCCGCTGCTGGCCCGGTACGCGGTGCACGACGTGGCCTTCCGGGTCGTCGGCACCGGCAGTGTCGGCACGCGGTCGTACGTCGTACTGCTCCTCGACCACCGGGGCGAACCGCTCGTGCTCCAGGTCAAGGAGGCCCGGCCCTCCGCGCTGCTGCCCCACCTGGCGGCCGCCGGGTTCGACGCCCCCGGGGCCGCGCACGAGGGGCGCCGGGTGGTGATGGGGCAGAAGCGGATGCAGGTGGTGAGCGACATGCTGCTGGGCTGGACCTCGGTCGACGGGCGGCCCTTCCAGGTGCGGCAGTTCCGCAACCGCAAGGGCAGCGTCGACCCCGCGGCGCTGGCCGCCGACCAGCTCGACGACTACGGCCGCATGACCGGCGCCCTGCTGGCCCGGGCCCACGCGCACAGCGCCGACCCGCGGGTGATCGCCGGCTACTGCGGCAAGAACGGCGAGCTGGACGAGGCCGTCGCCGCCTTCGCCGTCGCCTACGCCGACCGCACCGAGGCGGACCACGCGGAGCTCGTGTCCGCGGTGCGCACGGGGCGGGTCGCGGCGGAGCTGGGGGTGTGACGGGCTCGGCGGGGATCGCGTGGGCGGCTGCCCTTGCCCGCAGGCCCTAGGCTGGTCGGGTGACGACGCCGGAAGCTGAGCCCGAGCAGGAGGGTGCGCCGCGTCCCGAGGAACGGCTGGAACAGGCCGTACGGGCCGCCGAGCAGGCACTCATCGAGTACGAGATCGCCCTGGAGACCTTCCGTGTGGAGGTCGAGAACTTCTCGCGGCTCCACGAGCAGCGGCTCGGCCCGGTGTACGCCCGGCTCGAGGAGCTGGAGGCGCAGATCCTGGAGGCCACGGCGGCCCGTACGGGCGACGAGGGGGACCGGCGCCGGGCCGACGAGGCGCGGGCCCGGCTGATGCCGATTCCCGGGGTCGAGGAGCTGCTGAACGGCTGGATGGACGGGGACGGGCTGTTCCCGGAGGCGACCGCGATGCTCACGGACCAGGCGGTGCGGCCCCCGCAGCGGGTCAGGCCCAGCGAGGAGGCCCGCAAGCTGTACCGCGAGCTGGCCCGCAAGGCCCACCCGGACCTGGCGCAGGAGGAGGCGGAGCGGGTCCGGCGCGAGGAGTTCATCACCCGCGTCAACGCCGCCTACGCCCGCGGTGACGTGACGGAACTGCGCGAGCTGGCCGAGGAGTGGGCCGCGGGCCCGGTGCCCGAGCGGCGACCGAGCCGCGGCGAGGAGCTGTACGTCCGGCTCGAATGGCTCGACCGGCGCAAGGAGATGCTCACCCTGCTCGCCAAGGAGCTGGAGGAGAGCGCGATCGGCGCCATGCTCAGGCTGGCCCCGGACGACCCGGACCGGCTCCTCGACGAGATCGCCGAGCAGCTGGCCACCCAGGTGCGCGAGCGGGAGGCGGAGCTGGCGGGGCTCGCGCAGGACTGAGCCCCGGGGCGGCTCCGGTAGCGTCTGGGGCATGAGTTTCGGAGCTGGTGTGCCCACGATCGGTGTCGGTGACCTCAAGGACGGCGACTTCCTGCTGGACGTCCGCGAGGACGACGAGTGGCAGGCGGGTCATGCCGCCGGGGCGCTGCACATCCCCCTCAGCGAGTTCGTGGCCCGCTACGGCGAGCTGGCCGAGGCCGCGCCCCAGGACGGCCGGGTGCACGTGCTCTGCCGGGTCGGGGGCCGTTCGGCGCAGGTCACCATGTACCTGGTCCAGCAGGGCGTCGACGCGGTGAACGTCGACGGGGGCATGCAGGAGTGGGCCGCGGCCGGGCATCCCGTGGTCGACGACAAGGGTGGGCCCGGGCACGTGCTGTAGTCCGTCCCCGCCGGCTCCGGGCCGCCCCGTTCCGATGTGGTGACGGCCACGGTGCGGCCGGTCCGCCGGGGGCTGTGCGGGCGGCCGGTCCTGAGTACCGTTCCCGTGCGAACGTCGCCGAGCAGCCGCACGGGTGGCGCTGGGCGTCCCGTGACGGGACGGGCGAATGGACGGATCGGGACCGAACGGGGCGGAATGGACGCGCACGACAAGGACTCGGACGCCCGGCCGGGGCAGAACGAGCCGGACGGACCGGACCGGCCGGACGGTGAAGCGGACGCGGAGGAGACCGGCGGGCCGGCCGGGGCCGCCGAGACCGGCGGGTCGGTAGGGGCTGTTGAGGCCGGCGGGTTCGCCGGTGCGGCCGGAGCCGCTGTCACCGCCAGGACCTCCGGCGCCGCCGGGACTGACGGGGCCGCCGAGGCTCCGGAGGAGGCGGCGGGGGCCGTGGAAGAGGCCGGGGCGGCGGCCGCGGGTGCCGTGGGCGCCGGCTCCGGGGGGACCGGCGCCGTACCTTCCGCCCGGCGTCCCGAAGCCCGTACCGGAGTCGCCGCGCTCTCCCCGCGCTACCAGATCGGTGCCGTGGTCGCCCTCGCGGTGGTCGCGGTCGCCGTCTGCGCCCACCTGGGCCTGGTGTTCCTGCACGTGGCCCCGTCCAACACGCTCACCAAGCAGCACGGCGCCGCGGTGGACGAGTGGGTCTTCCCGGAGTTCGAGCAGAACTGGAAGCTCTTCGCGCCCAACCCGCTCCAGCAGAACGTCTCCGTCCAGGTCCGCGCCGAGATCGGTACGGCGGACGGCGGGATACGGACGACCGGCTGGTACGACCTGTCCGCCGAGGACGGCCGGGACATCGACGGCAATCCGCTGCCGAGCCACACCCAGCAGAACGAACTGCGCCGGGCCTGGGACTTCTTCGTGGCGACCCACGACTCCGAGGACCGCCCGGTGGGCCTGCGGGGCTCCCTCTCCGAGACGTATCTGCGGCGCATCGCGCTGCTGCGCCTGGACCGCAACGACGCCGCCGGACCCGGCGGTGTGGTCGAGCGCGTCCAGTACCGTTCCCGGACGACGAACGTGAAGCCGCCCTCGTGGAGCGGCGAGAAGGTCTCCGCCCGGCCGGTCGTCCGCGAGCTGCCCTGGTGGTCCGTGTCCCCGGAAACCGCGGACACGGCGGACACGTCGGCCGGGAAGGCCGGAAGCACCGGAAAGGCCGGAAGGGCCGGGAAGGCCGGAAGCACCGGGAAGGAAGGGGGCGCCGCGTGAACGGCATCGTCCTCTCGGTCTCCCGCTCCATCGCCCGCGTCACGGGCGCCGCGCTCGGCCCGTACCAGACCGCCGTGGTCCGCGTCGGCTTCAGCGCCACCTGGCTGCTCTTCCTGCTGCGTGAACTGCCCCACCGCAACGAGCTGTACGGCCCGGGCAGCCCCTGGGGCCACGACCTCGCCCAGCAGCTGATCGCGGACAACGGCGCCTTCACGGCACTGATGTGGTCGGACGGGCGGACCTGGTTCGAGATCGTCTACGCGCTGGCCGTCCTGAGCAGCGTGCTGCTCCTGCTGGGCTGGCGCACCCGCACCATGTCCGTGCTGTTCATGGTCGGCGTGCTCTCGCTTCAGAACCGCAGCGTGTTCATGGGGGACGGCGGCGACAACGTCGTGCACCTGATGAGCATCTACCTGGTCCTCACCCGGTGCGGCCAGGTGTGGTCGCTGGACGCGCGCCGCGCCCGGCGTGCGGCGGCGGCACGCGCGCGCGGCGTGCGGGTCGTGGACCGGGCCGGGCCGGTGCTGTGGTGCGTCCTCGGGTTCGCGCTGGTGGCGGTGACGGCGGGGGGCCTCCTCGACGGCGACTGGTTCGTGCCGGCGCTGCTGTGGGCGGTGTGGGTCTCGCTGGGCCTGTGGTGGCTCGTGGGGCGGGGCGGGGAGGGCAGCCAACCGCGGATCCTGCTGGACGTGGTCGCCAACATCGTGCACAACGGCGCGCTGGTCGTGATCATGGCCGAGGCGTGTCTGATCTACGCGACGGCCGGCTGGTACAAGATCCAGGGTTCGCGCTGGCAGGACGGCACGGCCGTCCACTACCCGCTGCACCTGGACTACTTCTCGCCGTGGCCCGCGCTGTCCGACGCCCTGGCTGCCAACGGCACGATGGTCATGCTCATCACGTACGGCACGGTCGCCGTGCAGGTCGCCTTCCCGTTCGCGCTGTTCAACCGGCGGGTCAAGAATGCGCTCCTGGCCGTGATGATGCTCGAGCACGCGGTGATCGCCGTGACGCTGGGACTGCCGTTCTTCTCGCTGGCGATGATCGCCGCCGACGCGGTCTTCCTGCCGACCTCCTTCCTGCGCCGGCTGGGCGGTTGGACGGCCCGCCTGCGCGGCCGGTTGCCGGGCCGGAGGTTCCCGGTGGTGTTCGCCGGCGCGGTGGACGCGGACGGGCAAGGGCACGGGGGCGGAGATGGAGGCGGAGACGGGGGCGGTCGTAAGGCGACGGTGCCCGGGCCCCGGGCCCGGGAAGGCGAGGAGGCTGCGGCGGCCGGAGCGGGCGCGGTGGACGGGAAGGACCCCGGTCCCACGCACGTAGGCTTCCGCACATGACCGACCCCGTCGCTCCCGGCCCGCCGGCCGCCTGGCACCTGCACGCCGGCCGGTGCGTGCTGCTGGACGGTTTCCACGCCCTCAAGCACGCGCTGCGCTTCGGGGCCGAGGTGCCGGTGGCCGTCACCAGTGACCGGGCGGGCGCTCTGGCCCTCGCCGACGAGCTGGCGCCGGACGTGCGCGGGGAGCTGGCGGGGCTGCTGACCGAGGTGTCGCGGGAGGCGTACGCGTCGGTCGTGGCGAGGCCGCACCCCACGGCGGTGGCCGCCCTGGCCGTACGGCCCTCGCGGGCGGCCGGGCTGGAGACGCTGGCGCACACGCCCCGACGGGCCCCCGTCGTGGTCCTCGACCAGCCGCGCAACCTCGGCAACGCGGGGGCGGTGATCCGGCTGGCCGCCGGTTTCGGGGCGACCGGCGTGGTCACCACCGGCACGCTCGACCCCTGGCACCCCACGGTGGTGCGCGGCGGGGCGGGGCTGCACTTCGCGACCGTCGTGGAGCGGCTGGAGGTGGCCGGGCTGCCGCCGGGGCCGGTGTTCGCGCTGGACCCGGAGGGCGAGGACATCCGGGGGCTGAAGCTGCCGGACGACGCGCTGCTCGCGTTCGGCTCCGAGCGCAGCGGGCTCTCGCCGGAGCTGCGGGCCCGGGCCGACCACCTGGTGGCGCTGCCGATGCGCCCCCAGGTCTCCAGCTACAACCTCGCGACCAGTGTGGCCATGACGCTGTTCCACTGGAGCGCCACAGGGGGCGCACCGCGGGTGCCTTAGGGCCCCCTGTCTCAGGCCTGGTGGCGGACCTCCACCACCCGGAAGCGGTTGGCCACGAAGGCGCCGTCGCACAGGGCGGCGTTGGCCGCCGGGTTGCCGCCCGAGCCGTGGAAGTCGGAGAAGGCGGCCGTCTGGTTGACGTACACCCCGCCGGTGAGGTTGAGGGAGAGCTGGGCGGCCTCGTCCAGGCAGGCCTCCCGCACGGCCTCCTCGACCTCCGGGTCGGTGGTGTACGCGCCCACCGTCATCGCGCCCTTCTCGCGGACGCTGCGGCGCAGCAGCTCCACCGCGTGGCCGGCGGAGTCGACGGCGACGGCGAAGGAGACCGGGCCGAAGCACTCGCTGGTGTACGCGGCCTCGTCCTCGGGCTTGGCACCGTCCAGCTTGACGATCACCGGGGTGCGCACGACCGCGTCCGGGAAGTCGGGGTTGGCCACCTCGCGGGAGGCGAGGGCGACCTCGCCGAGCCCGGCGGCGGCCTCCAGGCGGGCCTTGACGTCCGGGTTGACGATCGCGCCGAGCAGGGCGTTCGCGCGGGCGTCGTCGCCGAGGAGGCCGTCGACGGCGCGGGCCAGGTCGGCGGTGACCTCGTCGTAGGACTTGTCGCCCTGGTCGGTGCGGATGCCGTCGCGGGGGATCAGCAGGTTCTGCGGGGTGGTGCACATCTGGCCGCTGTACAGGGACAGGGAGAAGGCCAGGTTGCCGAGCATGCCCTTGTAGTCGTCGGTCGACTCCACGATCACCGTGTTGACGCCGGCCTTCTCCGTGTACACCTGGGCCTGGCGGGCGTTGGCCTCCAGCCAGTCGCCGAAGGCGGTGGAGCCGGTGTAGTCGACGATGCGGATCTCGGGGCGGGTCGCCAGGGTCTTGGCGATGCCCTCGCCGGGCCGCTCGGCGGCCAGCGCGACCAGGTTCGGGTCGAAGCCGGCCTCGGTGAGGACCTCGCGGGCGACCTGGACGGTGAGGGCGAGCGGCAGCACCGCGCGGGGGTGGGGCTTGACCAGGACCGCGTTGCCGGTGGCGAGGGAGGCGAACAGGCCCGGGTAGCCGTTCCACGTCGGGAAGGTGTTGCAGCCGATGACCAGGCCGATGCCGCGCGGGACGGGCGTGAAGCGCTTGGTGAGCGCGAGCGGGTCGCGCTTGCCCTGGGGCTTGGTCCACTCCGCCGTGTCGGGGGTGCGGGACTGCTCCACGTACGCGTAGGCCACGGCCTCCATGCCGCGGTCCTGGGCGTGCGGGCCGCCGGCCTGGAAGGCCATCATGAAGGCCTGGCCGGAGGTGTGCATGACCGCCTGCGCGAACTCCATCGTCCGGTCGGCGATCCGCCGCAGGATCTCCAGGCAGACCATCGCGCGCAGCTCCGCGCCCGCGTCCCGCCACGCCTTCTGGCCGGCCTTCATGGCGGGCAGCAGCACGTCGAGGTCCGCGTGCGGGTACTCCACGCCCAGCTCGATCCCGTACGGGGAGACCTCGCCGCCCACCCAGCCGTCGGTGCCGGGCTGGCCGAGGTCGAGGCGGGTGCCGGAGAGGGCGTCGAAGGCGGCCTTGCCCGCTGCCATGTCCAGGCTGCCGTTCTCCCCGTAGGCCTTGGGGTGCTCGGGGTGGGGGGACCAGTACGCGCGCGTGCGGATCGTCTCCAGCGCCAGGTCCAGGGTCGGCCGGTGCTGGGCGATCAGCTGGTGTGCGGTGAGTTCGGCGGCCATGCGGGACCAACTCCTCGTCTCTCACGGACTCCCGACGCGTCGCCGACGCTCCGTCGACGGTCTGTCGAGTCCGTGGACCTGGGGGGAAACCTGGGCAGAAACAGGCGGACACGGCTAGAGTAACCGAACGATCGGTCGGGACAAGGGGGTCCGCCGCATCTGTGGAAAACGCCGTGCGGGAGGATCGCGCACATGACAGCACTCGACCTCAGCAGCCCCGTGGCCGTCGTCGGCACCGGCACCATGGGCCAGGGCATCGCCCAGGTGGCGCTGGTCGCGGGCCATCCCGTGCGGCTGTACGACGCCGCTCCCGGGCGGGCCCGGGAAGCGGCCGACGCGATCGGCGCCCGGCTCGACCGGCTCGTCGAGAAGGACCGCCTCACCGGTGCCGAACGGGACGCCGCCCGGGCCCGGCTCACGCCCGCCGAGAGCCTCGCGGGCCTCGCCGGCTGCGCGCTCGTCGTCGAGGCGGTCGTCGAGCGCCTCGACGTCAAGCAGGAGCTGTTCCGCGCCCTGGAGGACGTCGTCGGCGACGACTGTCTGCTCGCCACCAACACCTCGTCCCTGTCCGTCACCGCCGTCGGCGGCGCGCTGCGCGAGCCCGGTCGCTTCGTCGGACTGCACTTCTTCAACCCCGCGCCGCTGCTCCCCCTGGTGGAGGTGGTCTCCGGGTTCGCCACCGACCCGGCGTCGGCCACGCGCGCGTACGAGACGGCCCGCGCCTGGGGCAAGTCCCCGGTCGCCTGCGCCGACACCCCCGGGTTCGTCGTCAACCGCATCGCCCGGCCCTTCTACGCCGAGGCCCTCGCGGTCTTCGAGAACCAGGGCGCGGATCCGGCCACGATCGACGCCGTGCTGCGCGAGTCCGGCGGTTTCAGGATGGGCGCCTTCGAGCTGACCGACCTCATCGGGCAGGACGTCAACGAGTCCGTCACGCACTCCGTGTGGCAGGCGTTCTTCCAGGACGTCCGCTTCACCCCCTCGCTGGCCCAGCGCCGCCTGGTCGAGTCCGGCAGGCTCGGCCGCAAGAGCGGGCAGGGCTGGTACGACTACCGGGACGGCGCCGAGCGCCCCCGGCCGCACACCGCCGAGCCGGCCGATGCGCCCGCGTACGTCGTCGTCGAGGGCGACCTGGGCCCGGCGGCCGGACTGGTCGGGCTGATCCGTGAGGCGGGCGTGGAGGTGCGTCCGGAGGACGGGTACGGCGACGGGGGAAGGCTCGTACTGCCCGGCGGCGGCACGCTGTGCCTCACCGACGGTGAGCCGCTCGTGTCGAAGGACGTCGTCCACTTCGACCTCGCCCTCGACTACCGCGCGGCCACCCGGATCGCCCTGTCCGCGTCCGAAGAGGTCCGTCCGGGCCTCCTGTCCGAGGCCACCGGCCTGTTCCAGGCGCTCGGCAAGAAGGTCAGCGTCGTCGGCGACGTCCCCGGCATGATCGTGGCCCGGACCGTCGCCCGGATCATCGACCTGGCGTTCGACGCCGTGGCCAGGGGCGTGGCCGCCCCGGAGGACATCGACACGGCGATGCGGCTGGGTGTGAACTACCCCCTCGGCCCGTTCGAATGGAGCCGCCGGCTCGGTGACACCTGGGCCTACTACCTGCTCTTCCAGGCGCACGAGTGGGAACCGTCGGGACGCTGGGCGCCGTCCCTCGCGCTCCGCCGCCACGCCGACGCCGCCGAGGCCCGGGAGGACACCGCCTCATGACCACCGCCAAGCGCGACACGTACACGCCCGAGACGCTGCTGTCGGTCGCCGTGCAGGTCTTCATCGAGCGCGGCTACGACGGCACCTCCATGGAGCATCTGTCCAAGGCGGCGGGGATCTCCAAGTCGTCGATATACCACCACGTCACGGGCAAGGAGGAGCTGCTGCGCCGGGCCGTGAGCCGGGCCCTGGACGAGCTCTTCGGGATCCTCGACGAGGAGCACGCGCGCGAGGGGTCCGCCGCCGAGCGCCTGGAGTACGTCGTGCGGCGCATGGTCGAGGTGCTCATGGCGGAGCTGCCCTACGTGACGCTGCTGCTGCGGGTGCGCGGCAACACCGGCACCGAGCGGTGGGCGCTGGAGCGGCGGCGCGAGTTCGACCACCGGGTCGCCGCCCTGCTCAAGGACGCGGCCGCCGAGGGGGACGTGCGCGCGGACGTGGAGGTGCGGCTCGCGACCCGCCTGGTCTTCGGCATGATCAACTCGATCGTCGAGTGGTACCGCCCCGACGTGCCGGACGGCCGGGCGGGCGCCGGCGAGCGCGAGGTGGTCGACGCGGTGGCGCGGCTGGTGTTCGGCGGGCTGCGCAAGGCGTCCTGAGCGGCCCGGGACGGGTGGGGCCGGCCCCACCGCCGGTCAGCCCTGCGGTTCGAGGTCCTCGGTCTCGAAGACCAGCAGCGTGCGGGTGCTGAGCACCTCCGGGATGGCCTGGAGGCGGCTGAGCACCAGCTCGCGCAGGGCCCGGTTGTCCGGGGTGTGCACCAGCAGCAGCACGTCGAAGTCGCCGCCCACCAGCGCGATGTGCGAGGCCCCGGGCAGCTTCCGCAGCTCGGCCCGGACCGTGCGCCAGGAGTTCTGGACGATCTTCAGGGTGATGTACGCCGAGGTGCCGTGCCCGGCGCGTTCGTGGTCGACGCGGGCGCCGAAGCCGCGGATGACGCCGTCCTCGACGAGCCGGTTGATGCGTGCGTAGGCGTTCGCGCGCGAGACGTGCACCCGCTCCGCGACCGACCGTATGGAGGCGCGGCCGTCCGCCTGGAGCATGCGCAGGATGTCCTGGTCGATGGCGTCCAGCGGGCGCGGGGGCGGCGGGGTGCCCGCCTCGTCCGCGCCGGCGCCCTCCCCGGGGCGATCGGCCATTTGTTCAGATGCCACGTGCCCCCGCCTTCCCCTGATGGACGTCCTGCGTCCATCTCAGGCTGTGGAGAACCGTTTGTCCACAGCCTGGGGCCGCCTGTAGCCAAAATGTGCCGACGACCGAACAATCGGTAGGTGAGGCCCGTCACACCCGTGGCGAGCCCAGAGCCGTCTCCCACGAGGAGGTGCCGTCATGACGGTCATGGAGCAGCGGGGCGCGTACCGGCCCACACCGCCGCCCGCCTGGCAGCCCCGTACCGACCCCGCGCCCCTGCTGCCGGACGCGGAGCCGTACCGCGTTCTCGGCACGAAGGCCGCGGACCGCGCCGACCCCGAGCTGCTGCGCACGCTGTACGCCCGGCTGGTGCGCGGCCGTCGCTACAACGCGCAGGCCACCGCGCTGACCAAGCAGGGCCGGCTGGCCGTCTACCCCTCCAGCACCGGCCAGGAGGCGTGCGAGATCGCCGCCGCGCTGGCCCTCGAGGAGCGGGACTGGCTCTTCCCCAGCTACCGCGACACCCTCGCGGTCGTCGCCCGCGGCGTCGACCCCGTCGAGGCCCTCACCCTGCTGCGCGGCGACTGGCACACCGGCTACGACCCCTACGAGCACCGGGTCGCCCCGCTGTCCACGCCGCTGGCCACCCAGCTGCCGCACGCCGTCGGTCTCGCCCACGCCGCCCGCCTCAAGGGCGACGACGTGGTCGCCCTGGCCATGGTCGGCGACGGCGGCACCAGTGAGGGCGACTTCCACGAGGCGCTGAACTTCGCCGCCGTCTGGCAGGCCCCCGTCGTCTTCCTGGTGCAGAACAACGGCTTCGCGATCTCCGTCCCGCTCGACAAGCAGACCGCCGCCCCGTCGCTGGCCCACAAGGCCGTCGGCTACGGGATGCCCGGCCGCCTGGTCGACGGCAACGACGCCGCCGCGGTGCACGAGGTCCTGTCCGACGCCGTACGCCGCGCGCGCACGGGCGGCGGGCCCACCCTGGTGGAGGCGGTGACGTACCGCGTCGACGCGCACACCAACGCCGACGACGCCACGCGCTACCGGGGCGACGCCGAGGTGGAGACCTGGCGCCGGCACGACCCGGTCGAGCTGCTGGAGCGGGAGCTGACCGAGCGCGGCCTGCTCGACGAGGACGGCATCCGCGCCGCCCGCGAGGACGCCGAGACCATGGCCGCCGACCTGCGCGCCCGCATGAACGAGGACCCGGAGCTGGACCCTCTGGACCTGTTCGCCCACGTCTACGCCGAGCCCACGCCGCAGCTGCTCGAGCAGCGGGACCAGCTGCGCGCGGAGCTGGCGGCCGAGTCCGGCCCCCAGGAAGGCGGACACCGATGACCACCGTCGCCGTCAAGCCGGCCACCATGGCGCAGGCCCTCACCCGCGCGCTGCGCGACGCCATGGCCGCCGACCCGGGCGTGCACGTCCTCGGCGAGGACGTGGGCACCCTCGGCGGCGTGTTCCGCGTCACCGACGGGCTCGCCGCGGAGTTCGGCGAGGACCGCTGCACGGACACCCCGCTCGCCGAGGCGGGCATCCTCGGCACCGCCGTCGGCATGGCGATGTACGGGCTGCGCCCGGTCGTCGAGATGCAGTTCGACGCCTTCGCCTACCCGGCGTTCGAGCAGGTCGTCAGCCATGTCACCAAGATGCGCAACCGCACGCGCGGCAAGATGCCCCTGCCGCTGACCATCCGCATCCCCTACGGCGGCGGCATCGGCGGCGTCGAGCACCACAGCGACTCGTCCGAGGCGTACTACATGGCGACTCCGGGGCTCCACGTCGTCACGCCCGCGACCGTCGCCGACGCCTACGGGCTGCTGCGCGCGTCCATCGCCTCCGACGACCCGGTGGTCTTCCTGGAGCCCAAGCGGCTGTACTGGTCGAAGGACTCCTGGAACCCCGAGGAGCCGGCGCCCGTTGAGCCCATAGGCCGCGCGGTGGTGCGGCGCTCCGGCCGGAGCGCCACGCTCATCACGTACGGGCCGTCGCTGGCCGTCTGCATGGAGGCGGCCGAGGCGGCCCGGGCCGAGGGCTGGGACCTCGAAGTCGTCGATCTGCGCTCCCTGGTGCCGTTCGACGACGAGACGGTGTGCGCCTCGGTGCGGCGGACGGGACGCGCGGTCGTCGTCCACGAGTCGGGTTCCTTCGGGGGCCCGGGCGGGGAGATCGCGGCCCGGGTCACGGAGCGCTGCTTCCACCACCTGGAGGCGCCGGTGCTGCGTGTGGCCGGGTTCGACATCCCGTATCCGCCGCCGATGCTGGAGCGCCACCACCTGCCCGGTGTGGACCGCATCCTGGACGCCGTGGGGCGCCTGCAGTGGGAGGCCGAAAGCTGATGGCACACGCTTCTGACGGTCGCAGCATGGAGTTCAAGCTCCCCGACCTCGGTGAGGGGCTCACCGAGGCGGAGATCGTGCGCTGGCTGGTCGAGGTCGGCGACGTGGTCGCCGTCGACCAGCCGGTCGTCGAGGTCGAGACGGCCAAGGCGATGGTCGAGGTGCCCTGCCCCTACGGCGGTGTGGTCACCGCCCGCTTCGGCGAGGAGGGCACGGAACTGCCCGTCGGGGCGCCGCTCGTCACCGTGGCGGTGGGCGCGACGGCCGCGGACGGACCGGCACGTGCGTCCGGTACCGACGCCGGCTCCGCTACCGGTACCGACGAGGCAC
Organism: Streptomyces coelicoflavus; assembly: GCF_003112555.1. Lineage (GTDB taxonomy): Bacteria > Actinomycetota > Actinomycetes > Streptomycetales > Streptomycetaceae > Streptomyces > Streptomyces coelicoflavus. The sequence goes on from NZ_BEWB01000003.1 coordinate 320,902, forward strand.
CGGCAGCCGGACCGCCCGCCGCGGAGAAGAAGCCGGAGGGCTCCGGCAACGTCCTGGTCGGCTACGGCACCTCCGAGGCGCCCGCGCGGCGGCGCAGGGTGCGGCCCGAGCGCCGGGTCGCCACCGGCGTGTCCGGGCGGGCGAACGGCCGGGTCCGCGACGCCGGGCAGACGACCGGACCGGCGGTCCGGACCGCCGAGCCGGTGGACGGCCCGGTCCCGGTCATCTCCCCGCTGGTGCGCAGGCTGGCCCGGCAGCACGACCTGGACCTGCGCGAGCTGGCCGGTTCCGGCCCGGACGGGCTGATCCTGCGGGCGGACGTGGAGTACGCGCTGCGGGCCGCCGCCGCGCAGGGCGGCCGTACGGCGGACCGGGAGGCCGGGACGGGCGGGGCGCCGGCCGGCTCGGTGGCCCCCTCCCCGGCCGCGCCCTCCGACGGCACCCGCGTCCCCCTCAAGGGCGTGCGCGGAGCCGTCGCCGACAAGCTCTCCCGCAGCCGGCGCGAGATTCCGGACGCCACCTGCTGGGTGGACGCCGACGCGACCGGGCTGATGCGCGCGCGTACCGCGATGAACGCCTCCGGCGGGCCGAAGATCTCCCTGGTCGCCCTGCTGGCCCGGATCTGCACGGCCGCCCTGGCCCGCTTCCCGGAGCTGAACTCGACGGTCGACACGGAGGCCCGGGAGATCGTCCGGCTCGACGGTGTCCACCTCGGCTTCGCCGCGCAGACGGACCGCGGTCTCGTCGTGCCGGTCGTCCGGGACGCGCACGCGCGGGACGCCGAGTCGCTCACCGCGGAGTTCGCCCGGCTGACCGAGGCGGCCCGCGCCGGCCGGCTCACCCCGGGTGAACTGACGGGCGGCACCTTCACGCTGAACAACTACGGCGTGTTCGGCGTCGACGGCTCCACGCCGATCATCAACCACCCCGAGGCGGCCATGCTCGGTGTCGGCCGCATCGTCCCCAAGCCTTGGGTGCACGAGGGCGAGTTGGCGGTGCGTCAGGTCGTGCAGCTGTCGCTCACCTTCGACCACCGGGTGTGCGACGGCGGCACGGCGGGCGGTTTCCTGCGGTACGTGGCGGACTGCGTGGAACAGCCGGCGGTGCTGCTGCGGACCCTGTGACGGGGGGGACGCGCCACCCCGGGTGACGGTGCGTCCGCCCACACTCCGATCGCACACTCCGGCCGCGCGGGCTCCCCTGCGTTCCCTGTGATCGCGCCGGGCCCCATACTCGGGGGGTGACCGCGTACGAGCACGCCGGCGACCCAGGTGCCGGCAGCGACCCCGCGCCGGGTGCCGGTGCCCGGCAGGGCCGGGAACCCGCGCCGGATGCCGGCCCCGCCGGGTACGACGCCGTCGTGCTCGCCGGCGGGGCCGCCCGGCGGCTCGGGGGCGCGGACAAACCCGGTCTGCGGGTGGGCGGCCGCCCCCTCCTCGACCGGGTGCTCGCCGCCTGCGCCGGGGCCCGGACCACCGTCGTCGTCGCCGACGTCCGGCCCACCGCGCGCCCCGTGACCTGGACGCGCGAGGATCCGCCCGGCGGCGGACCCCTCGCCGCCCTCGCCGCCGGACTGCGGCACACCACGGCGGAGCACGTCCTCGTGGTCTCCGCCGACCTGCCGTTCCTGGCCGGACCGACCGTGGGGCGGCTGCTGTCCGCACTCGCCGCGGGCGACGCCGACGGGGTGCTGCTCACCGACGCCGACGGCCGCGACCAGCCGCTCGTCGCCGCCTACCGAGCCTCGGCGCTGCGCCGCGAACTGACCGCCCTCGCACGGGACCGCGCCGACCGCGGTGCACCGGCGGGCGGAGCACACCTGACCGGGCTGCCGCTGCGCCGCCTGACCGGCGCTCTGCGCCTCACTCGCCTCCCGGACGCCGTCGCCTCCTTCGACTGCGACACCTGGGACGACATCGCCACCGCAAGGGCACGCATCAGGGAGCATGGTCACGTGTTGGATGAATGGATTTCCGCAGCCAAGGCCGAGTTGGGCATCGACCTGGACGTCGACACCAAGGTCCTGCTCGACCTCGCACGCGACGCCGCACACGGGGTGGCGAGGCCGGCCGCCCCGCTGACCACCTTCCTCGTCGGATACGCGGCCGGGCGGGCGCAAGGAGGTCCCGAGGCCGTCGCCGAGACCGCCCGCAAGGCCGCGGCCCTCGCCCTGCGCTGGGCGGAGGAGAGCGCCGACGCCGGGCCCGACCCCGAGCGGGGGAAGCCCGACGTGGCCCCGGACGCCACGCCCGACACCCGCCCGGACGCGTGATGGCCTCCCCCGGCACACGGGCCGACGCGGAGCCCGAGGACCTCGACGTCGAGGAGGCGCTCGCCCTCGTGAGGGAGAAGCCCGGCCCCGCCCACCGCGGCCACGACGCCCACGACGCCCACGGCGCGCACGCCTCGCACGGCCCGGCGGGCTCCCACCACCGCGCGACCCCCTGGCCCGAGGCCCGGACGACCGCCGAGCGTGCCGCCCGCGCCGCCGCCCGTGCCGTGGGCCGCACCCCGGTCTCCGTGCCCCTCGACGCGGCGCTCGGCCTCACCCTGGCCGCACCCCTGGCCGCCCTCACCGACCTGCCGTCCTTCGACACCTCCGCGATGGACGGCTGGGCCGTCGCGGGACCGGGCCCCTGGACGGTGCACGACGAGGGCGTCCTGGCCGGACACGCGGAACCCGGGCGCCTCACCGACGGCGAGGCCGTCCGTATCGCCACCGGCGCACGGATCCCCCCGGACACCACCGCCGTACTGCGCACCGAGCACGGCCGCACCGACGAACGCGGCCGGCTGCACCCCACCCGCGAGGTCGTCCACGGCCAGGACATCCGCCCGCGCGGTCAGGAGTGCCGCAGCGGTGACCAGCTGCTGCCCGTCGGCACCCTCGCCACCCCGGCGGTCCTGGGGCTGGCGGCTGCCGCCGGATACGACACGCTCACCGCGGTCCCCCGCCCCCGCGTCGACGTTCTCGTCCTCGGCGACGAACTGCTCACCGAGGGCCTCCCGCACGACGGCCTCATCCGGGACGCGCTCGGTCCGATGCTGCCGCCGTGGCTGCGCGCGCTGGGCGCCGAGGTCCGCACCGTCCGCCGGATCGGCGACGACGCCAAGGCCCTGCACCGCGCCGTCACGACCTCCGACGCCGACCTGATCGTCACGACCGGCGGTACCGCCGCGGGCCCCGTCGACCATGTCCACCCCACCCTGCGCCGGATCGGCGCCGAACTCCTCGTGGACGGCGTCAAGGTACGCCCGGGCCACCCCATGCTGCTGGCCCGCCTCAAGGACGACCAGCACCTCGTCGGGCTGCCCGGCAATCCCCTCGCCGCCGTCTCCGGGCTGCTCACCCTCGCCGAGCCGCTGCTGCGTACCCTCGCCGCCCGCCCGGCGCCCGAGCCGTACACGCTTGCGCTGCGGGACGCGGTGCACGGGCACCCGTACGACACGCGGCTCGTGCCGGTCGTGCTGCGCGGCGAGGGCGCCGTGCCGCTCCGCTACAACGGTCCGGCGATGCTGCGCGGCATCGCGGCAGCCGACGCGCTGGCGGTCGTACCTCCGGGCGGAGCGCGATCGGGCCAGGAGGCCGAGCTGCTCGACCTGCCCTGGGCGAGCGGCGGGATCGGGGTGTGTTTCACGTGAAACTTCCGGGCCAGGACGCGATCGCCCGCCAGGCGGACGAGCACCTGGTGACCCACAAGGTGAAACTCCCCAGGAAGCTGGTGGAGCACCCGTTCCGCCAGGTCGCCAAGCGGCTGTCCGTCGCGCTGGTGGTCCTCGTGGTGACGGCCTTCGTCGTGTATGTCGACCGTGACGGCTACACCGACAACTCGGACAAGTCCGTCGACCTCCTCGACTCCTTCTACTACGCCACCGTCACCCTCTCCACCACCGGATACGGCGACATCACGCCCGTCAGCGACTCGGCCCGGCTGACCAACATCTTCGTCATCACGCCCCTGCGCGTGCTGTTCCTGATCATCCTGGTCGGCACCACGCTGGAAGCCCTCACCGAGCGCACTCGGGAGGAGTGGCGCCTGAACCGCTGGAGGTCCGCCTTGCGCGATCACACCGTCGTCGTCGGCTTCGGAACCAAGGGACGGTCGGCGATCCAGACCGTCTGCGCGACGGGGCTGCGCAAGGACCAGGTGGTCGTGGTCGACCCCAGCGGGAAGGCCATCGAGGCCGCGACGGCCCACGGCTACGCGGGCGTGATCGGTGACGCGACCCGCAGCGACGTCCTCAACCGCGCCGAGCTGTACCGGGCGAAGCAGATCATCATCGCCACCCAGCGCGACGACACGGCGGTGCTGGTCACGCTGACGGCCCGGCAGCTCAACCGGGGCGCGAAGATCGTGGTCGCGGTCCGTGAGGAGGAGAACGCGCCGCTGCTGAAGCAGTCCGGCGCCGATGCCGTGATCACCAGCGCCAGCGCCGCCGGCCGGCTGCTCGGACTCTCCGTGCTCAGCCCCGCAGCGGGCATGGTCATGGAGGACCTGATCAGCCAGGGCAGCGGACTCGACCTCATCGAACGGCCCGTCATAAAGGCAGAGGTGGGCAGGAATCCGCGGGAGGTGGACGACCTGGTGGTGAGCGTGCTGCGCGGTCACCGGGTCCTGGGCTACGACGATCTCGCCGTCGGCGGCCTGGAGCTGACGGACCGCCTGATCACGATCGTCCGGGCGACACCGGCCACCCACGTGACGCCCGACACCCGCCCGCTGCCCCGCGACTGAGCCGCCCGCACGGCGGCCCGGTCGCGGAAACGGCTGTCGGGAGGTGCTACTTGCGGTTGTAGAGCCGCATCGTGACCGGGCCGAAGACCAGCAGGAACAGGCCCGCCCAGCCCAGCGTCCAGGCGATCTCGACGCCGGGCCAGCCGCCCGCCATCAGGCCGCGCACCGCGGACGCCAGGTGGGTGATCGGGCTGTTGTTGACGAAGGCCTGGAGCCAGCCCGGCATGGTCCTCGGGTCGACGAAGACGTTGGACAGGAAGGTGAGCGGGAAGATCACCATCATGCTGACGCTCATCACCGACTTCTCGGTGCGCAGCATCAGCCCGAACATCGTCCAGATCCACGAGAAGGCGAACGAGAACAGCAGCAGCAGGGCGATCCCGGCGACCACACCGACGAACCCGCCGTCGGGCCGGTAGCCGAGCAGCAGTCCGACGGAGAGCATGACGACGGACGCGATCGTGTAGCGCAGCGCGTCGCCGAGCAGATAGCCGACCATCGCCGAGGGCCGCCAGATCGGCAGCGAGCGGATGCGGTCGAAGACGCCCTTCTCGATGTCGATGTTCACGGACACCCCGGTGTACATCGTGATCATCACGACCGACATCACCAGGATGCCCGGCAGCACGAACTGGATGTAGTCACTGGGGGAGCCTGCCAGCGCTCCGCCGAAGAGGTACGTGAACATCAGCAGGTTCATGATGGGGAACGCGGTGACGTCGAAGAGCTGTTCCGGCACGTGCTTGATCTTGAGGATCGCGCGCCATCCGAACGTCAGGGACGTGGACAGGGCGCTGGGCCGCGGCGGCCGCTCCCTGGTCACCAGCAGGGCCGCCAGCGACTCGGTGCTGACCGGGGAGAGGTCCTTGGTCTCGCTGCTCGTGGCCGTGCTCATGCCGCCACCTCGTCCTTCGTGTCGGTGCCGGAGTCGCCGTCCGTGCGCTGGCCGGTGTCGTGGCCGGTGAGCGCCAGGAAGACCTCGTCGAGGCTGGGCTGGCCCAGGGAGAAGCTGTCGACGGTGATGCCGGCCCGGGCCAGCTCACCGAGTGCCTTGGCGGCCTGGTCGGCGGCGGTGTCACTGGCCGCCGCCCCGAGGCGCGCGGTCAGCGCCACTGGGTCCGCCTCCGGCTGCACCTCGGCGACCAGCAGGTTCCGCAGGACCCGCTCGGCCTCGGGCCGCTCCTCCGCGTCCCGCAGCCGCAGATGCACGGAGCCCGCCCCGACGGACGCCTTCAGCTCGCCCTTGGTGCCCTCGGCGATCACCCGCCCCTGGTCGATGACGGCGATCCGGGACGCCAGCTGATCGGCCTCGTCCAGGTACTGCGTGGTCAGCAGCACGGTCGTGCCCTGGGCGACGACCGCCCGCACGATGTCCCACACCTGGTTGCGGCTGCGCGGGTCGAGTCCGGTGGTGGGCTCGTCGAGGAAGAGCAGGTCCGGGGTGTTGAGGATGGAGGCGGCGATGTCGATGCGCCGCCGCATGCCGCCGGAGTAGTGCTTGACCTGCTTCGCCGCGGCGTCCGTCAGCCCGAACGCGGCCAGCAGCTGCTCGCCCCGTTCGCGGGCCGCGGCCTTGCCGTGCCCGAGGAGCCGGCCCAGCAGGACCAGGTTCTCGGTGCCGGTGAGGTCCTCGTCCACGGACGCGTACTGCCCGGTGAGACTCACCCGGCCGCGGACCTCGTCCGCCTCACGCACGACGTCGTGGCCGAAGACGCGGGCCTGACCGTCGTCGGGGCGGAGCAGGGTGGCGAGCATCTTCACCGTGGTGGTCTTGCCGGCGCCGTTCGGACCGAGGACGCCGTAGACCGTGCCGGCGGGCACCGCGAGATCCACCCCGTCCACGGCCCGGGTCTCACCGAACGTCTTCACCAGCCCCGCTGTCTCGATGGCGAGGCCGGACGTGTGCGTGCTCATGCTGTGGATCCTTCCGCGTGCTGGAGTACGCGTTCTTGGGCTACGCATGGGGAGACCTTTACCGTCGCGCAAACTCATCGACGACGCACGGGAATTTTCCGGCGGAGGGCCACGCGGGTGCACAGGAGTAGCGTCGCCCTCATGCATGCGATCACGATTTCCGAACCCGGGGGCCCCGAGGCGCTGGTGTGGTCCGAGGTCCCCGACCCGCAGCCCGGCGAGGGCGAGGTGCTGGTCGAGGTGACGGCCAGCGCCGTCAACCGCGCCGACATCATGCAGCGCCAGGGCTTCTACGACCCGCCGCCCGGCGCCTCCGCCTTCCCCGGCCTGGAGTGCTCGGGGCGGGTCGCCGAGCTCGGTCCCGGAGTGTCCGGCTGGGCCGTCGGCGACGAGGTGTGCGCACTCCTCGCGGGCGGCGGCTACGCCGAGAAGGTGGTCGTACCGGCCGGTCAGCTGCTGCCGCTGCCGGAGGGCGTCGACCTGAAGCGGGCGGCGGCGCTGCCCGAGGTGGTCTGCACCGTCTGGTCCAACGTCTTCATGGTCGCCCACCTGCGCCCCGGCGAGACGCTGCTCGTGCACGGCGGCTCCAGCGGCATCGGCACCATGGCGATCCAGCTCGCCAGGGCCGTCGGAGCCAGGGTCGCGGTGACCGCGGGCACCAAGGAGAAGCTGGAGCGCTGCGCCGAGCTGGGCGCGGACGTCCTGATCAACTACCGGGAGCAGGACTTCGTCGCCGAGGTGAAGGACGCGACGGACGGCGCGGGCGCCGACGTCATCCTCGACAACATGGGCGCGAAGTACCTCGACCGCAACGTTCAGGCCCTCGCCGTGAACGGCCGGCTCGCGATCATCGGCATGCAGGGCGGCCGGAAGGGCGAGCTGAACATTGGCGCGCTCCTCGCCAAGCGCGCCGCCGTCAGCGCGACCTCGCTGCGGGCCCGGCCCCTGGAGGAGAAGGCGGCCATCGTGGCGGCCGTACGGGAACACGTCTGGCCGCTGTTCGACGGGGGTCACGTCCGGCCGGTCGTCGACCGCGAGATGCCGATGAGCGAGGCCGCGGAGGGCCACCGGGTGGTGGAGGAGAGCGGCCACATCGGCAAGGTGCTGCTGGTCACCTCGTAGACGGACGCGTGGACGGACACGTGGGCGGCGTCGCGTGGACGGCCCGCGGGCGGCGGGCACGGTCGGGGCGCGGGTGGGGCGGGCCGCTACGCCCGGCGCAGCCGCAGCCCCACGAGGCCCAGGGCCAGGCCGAGGCCGACGAGGACCAGCCCGGTGCCCAGCGGGAGGACCCGCAGTACGGGCGCGGCGGCCTGCTGGGTCCGGGCGCCGGTCCCCGACCCGGACCGGGACGGGGAGACCGAGGGGGCCAGGGCCGCCCCGGTCTGTCCGGGCGGAACGGCGGTGGCCGCGGTGGGGGTGGCGGCCGGTCCCTCGGGGACACCGTCGGCGGTGCCCTCCTCGCGTCGGCCGGCGTTCTCGTCCGTGCCGTCGTGCTGCTGCCCGCGCTCCTCGGCGCGGCCGGGCCGCAGCCTTCCCTCACCCGGCGGATTCCCGGCCCGGGAGGGCTCGGGGCGCCCCGTGGCGCGGGACGCCGACGGAGCGGGCGAAGAGGGGGAGGGCTTGGCGGAACCGTGCCCCGCGCTCTCCGCGGGGCCGGATTCCGCGGCGGGCCGGGAGGCGGGCCCGGCGTCCGGGTGTTCCGGGCGGTCGGGACCGGCGGGGCGCCGGGGACGTTCGTGGCCGCCCCGCCCGTCGTGGGTGGCCGCACCGTCCGGGACGGCGGCCGCGTCCGGCGCCGCATCGCGCCCCGGCGCCGCCGGGGACGGCGCCGCCACCGCCGTGTACGCGGTACCGGCGCCACCGGCGGCGTGGGCCGGCTCCGCCCCGTACGGTGACACCACCGCGCCGATCCCCAGGGCCCCCACCAGCCCCGTCGCCCGCAGTGTGTGCTGCCATGGAGTCACGTCCGTGACCCCCTCCCGGTGATACCCGTCGTGGAAAGCGTCGGAGAAGTCGCGCAGAACGACGGAACAAGCCTCACACCGGCCGGCGATCCCGGCATTCCGGGCGCCGCCGAACGCGTGGGGGCCGGTTTTCCCGGGGGGCAGCAACCGGTCGCGGCCGGCGGGTGGGAGACAATGGCGGCATGGAAATGCCGAGGAACGACAGGTCGCCGGAGAACCCCCAGATCCTGGTCGTCGGCCAGGACGGAATGGCACTCAGCGGCGGCGGGGACGACGACTCCCGCGAGATCCCGGTGACCGAGCAGGTGGAGCAGCCTGCCAAGGTCATGCGGATCGGCAGCATGATCAAACAGCTGCTGGAAGAGGTGCGGGTCGCGCCCCTGGACGAGGCGAGCCGGGCCCGGCTCAAGGAGATCCACGCCAGCTCGGTGAAGGAGCTGGAGGACGGTCTGGCTCCGGAGCTGGTGGAGGAGCTGGAGCGGCTCTCCCTGCCCTTCACGGACGACGGCACCCCGACCGACGCCGAACTGCGGATCGCCCAGGCACAGCTGGTCGGCTGGCTGGAGGGGCTCTTCCACGGCATCCAGACCACGCTGTTCGCCCAGCAGATGGCCGCGCGGGCCCAGCTGGAGCAGATGCGCCGCGCCCTGCCGCCGGGAGCCGTCCCGGAGGGCGAGGAGCCCCCGCACCCGGGCGGTCGCTCCGGCGGCCCCTACCTCTAGACCCGACAACGCGAAGGGCCCGGCAGCACTCGCTGCCGGGCCCTTCGTCGTCAGCCGTCCGTCACGCCGTCACCGGCTCACTCGCCGGCCGGGTTGCCCGTCGAGACCTTGAGCTGGATGGTCGGCATCTTCTCCGGGTCGACGTCCGTGCCGGCGACGGGGAACTGGTCCCGGATCGACCCCTCGCCGTACGTGTTCTCGTCGACCTCGACGACCTTCATCTGCCAGCCCGCGGCGTTGAAGCACTCCTTGACCGAGCCGATGTACTTGAACGTGAACTCCGGCACCCTGATCTTGTCCGGGTCGTTGTACGACTCCTCCGGCTCGGTGCACTCGTCCGTCTCGATCGTCTTCGTCTTGTCCGGCCCGCGGTAGCCCGCCGCCCTCGAGGGCGAAGCGGACGCGCTCGCGGAGCCGCCCCCGCCGGCCTCCGGGTCCTCGTCCCCGCCGCCGTTCATCAGCAGCGCGGCGATCAGTCCGCCGACGGCCACGAGGGCGACGACGATCGAGCCGAGGATCACCGGCTTGTTGCTCTTGCCCCCGCCGGAGGAACCGGAGCCCTGGGCTGACGGCGACAGGTTGTACGGCGGCGGGGTGGACGCGCCCTGCTGCTGCCCGTACGGCGACGGCGTCTGGTACCCGGCCTGCTGCGGATAGCCGTACGCGGGCGAGTGCGCGGCCGGGGCCGGGGTGCCGTACGGGTTGGGGCCGGGGGCCGGAGTCGGCTGGTACGGCGTCTGGACGGGGCCCGTGGGCGCCGGGGTGCTCTGGTCGACCGGCGGGAAGACCGCGGAGCCGACGCCCGCGCCGCTCGACGTCTGGGCGCCGGGCACGATGCTCGGCGCGGCCGCCTGGAAGGAGGCCGCCACGCGCAGGCACTCGTCGCGCATGGCCTCGGCGCTGGGGAAGCGTTCGTTGGGGTTCTTCTTCAGCGCGCGGGCCACCAGCGCGTCCACCGCCGGCGGCAGGGAGCGGTTGACGGCGGACGGGGCCACCGGCTCCTCCTGCACGTGCGCGTACGCGATCGCCAACGGCGAGTCGGCGTCGAACGGCAGGCGCCCGGTGACCAGTTGGAACAGCATGATGCCGACCGAGTAGAGGTCGGAGCGGGCGTCGACGCCGCGGCCGAGGGCCTGCTCCGGCGAGAGGTACTGCGGGGTGCCGACGACCATGCCGGTCTGCGTCATCGAGGTCACGCCGGACTGCATGGCGCGGGCGATGCCGAAGTCCATGACCTTGACCACGCCGCGCTTGGTCATCATCACGTTGCCCGGCTTGATGTCCCGGTGGACCAGGCCCATCTCGTGGCTGATCTCCAGGGCGGCCAGCACGTCGGCGGTGATCTTCAGTGCCTTGTCGGCGGGCATCGCGCCCTGCTGCCGCACGTCCTCGTCGAGCACGGAGCCGAGCGGCCGGCCCTCGACGTACTCCATGACGATGTACGGAGTCGTCAGGCCGTTCAGATCGTCCTCGCCGGTGTCGAAGACCGAGACGATGTTGGTGTGCGTGAGCTTGGCCACGGCCTGGGCCTCGCGGCGGAAGCGCTCACGGAAGGCCTGCTCGCGGCCCAGCTCGGTGTGCAGCGTCTTGATCGCGACCTGGCGGTCGAGGACCGAGTCGTACGCCAGGTGCACGGAGGCCATGCCGCCCTCGCCGAGCAAGTCGCGCAGCTGGTAACGGCCGCCGGCGAGTGCCCGCCCCGCGTACCGTCCCTGTCCGGCGTCCTGGCTCATGTCTCTGCGTCCCCCATAGGCGGCGGGCGCCGGTGGCAGCGGCACGCGCGCTCGTGATCGAAAGTGCTATTCCCGGCCAAGTCTGCCCCAGGGCACTGACACGTCAAGCGCGGTGCCCGTTCCGTGACCGTACGCGAAAGAAGCGTCGCGGAAGCGTTACAGGCGGCGTACTTCCGCCGCACGGAATTTGCACGAGAGTACGGAACCAGGGTTTCATGACCGGTCCGTCTCATGTCCGGTCCCGACGCCCATCCCGGACCGGAGGCCCCCGTGAAGCCTGTAGCGTGGCCGACGGAGACCGTAACAACACCGCGCGTACCGCGGGCAGAAACGACGGCGAGGACTGATGGCACAGCAGCAGCGCGCCCAGGGCCCGTCCGAACCCGAGGCATCTGGCGGCGGTATGTCTGACGCGCCGGAGAACTGGGGCAACGGCGGCCTGGTCGGCGACGGCCGGTACCGGCTGACCCGCAGGCTCGGGCGGGGCGGCATGGCCGAGGTGTTCGCCGCCGAGGACGTCCGCCTGGGGCGCACCGTGGCGGTCAAGCTGCTGCGTGCCGACCTCGCCGAGGACCCGGTCTCCAAGGCCCGCTTCACGCGCGAGGCACAGTCGGTGGCCGGCCTCAACCACCACGCCATCGTGGCCGTGTACGACTCGGGCGAGGACGTCGTCGGCGGCCAGTCCGTGCCGTACATCGTGATGGAGATCGTCGAGGGGCGCACCATCCGCGACCTCCTCCTCAACGCCGAGGCGCCCGGACCCGAGCAGGCGCTGATCATCGTCTCCGGTGTCCTGGAGGCGCTCGCCTACTCCCACCAGCACGGCATCGTGCACCGCGACATCAAGCCCGCCAACGTCATCATCACCAACGCGGGCGCGGTCAAGGTGATGGACTTCGGCATCGCGCGCGCCCTGCACGGCGCCCAGTCGACGATGACCCAGACCGGCATGGTCATGGGCACCCCCCAGTACCTCTCTCCCGAGCAGGCCCTCGGCAAGGCCGTCGACCACCGCTCCGACCTGTACGCCACGGGCTGCCTGCTCTACGAACTCCTCGCGCTGCGCCCGCCGTTCACGGGGGAGACCCCGCTGTCGGTGGTCTACCAGCACGTGCAGGACATCCCGACGCCTCCGTCCGAGGTCTCCGACGCCACCCCGCCGGAGCTGGACGGCCTGGTGATGCGCTCGCTGGCCAAGGAGCCCGACGACCGCTTCCAGACCGCCGAGGAGATGCGCGGCCTGGTCCAGTACGGCCTGCAGATGCTGTACGAGCAGGGCGGCCACACCGGCACCTGGAACACCGGCCCGGTCGCCGCGCACGACGGCCGGCACACCCCCGCGGCCGGCCTGGCGGGCACGACGGTGCTGCCGCACCCCGACCACCACGGGGCGTCGGGCACCCAGCAGATCCCCCAGCCGATCCTGCCGCACGGCTACGGCGGGGGCGACGACGGCGGTTTCGAGGGCCACGGCAACAAGGGCAGCGGCCGCGGCAAGCTGTGGATACTGGCCGTCTTCGCGGTGATCGCCATCGCGGCCGGCGTCGCGCTGGCCCTGAACAACGGCGGCGGCGACGAGGGCGGCACCAAGACGGACAAGAGCCCGTCGGCGACCACCTCCCAGAGCACCGGCGAGGAGACGCCCAGTTCGTCGCCCAGCGACGAGCAGACCCAGGAGACCACCGACCCGGGCACCGAGCAGGGCTCGGGCGGGTACGGCAACGGTGACGGGGACTGGAACCAGCAGTACACGCCGTCGTACACCCCGTCGGAGACGGCGACGGACGATTCGACCGGTGGCGGCGAGACGCCTGGTGACGGTGAAACGCCCGGTGGCGGTGAGACGCCCGGTGGCGGCGAGAGCCCTGGTGGCGGCGAGACGCCCGGTGGCGGTGAAACGCCTGGTGGCGGTGAGACCCCGCCGGACGGCGGCGGCACCGAGGGCGGCTCCGGAAACACGGGCGGCCCCACCGCCCCGGCGGGCGAGTGACCGCACCCTCCACGACACCTCACGCGCGCGTGCGGCCCCGAAACGGGCTCCACGCGCGCGTTGCGTTCGCCTACGCGGGCCCCGCCGCCCCGTCCGTGAAGTGCACCGTGCCGAACTGCGGGTCGACGCGCAGGTAGGCGGGCTCGAACGGCTGTCCGTCCACCCGGCTCGGCGCGGGACCGAACCGCTCCAGCTCGGCGGCGCTCGGCTCATGGGCCTCGCACCGGCCCACGACCTGTACGGTCCACAGGCTCTCGCCGGGCCGCGCCGAGGTCAGGTTGTCCGCTCCGTACGCGACGACGCTCCCGGCGCACACCTGGTGGTACCCCCAGCTCGCGGGCATGCGCAGCAGGACCCGGCCGTCGGCCACGATGTGCCGCGCGAGGGCGAGGAAGGGCAGGGCGCGCATGGTGGTGGCCGCCCGGCCGTAGGCGGTACGGCCGAGCAGGCCGACGGCGAGCTGTTCGTCGGAGGGCATGGAATCACTGTGCGGGAGCGGCGGACAGCGGAACAGAGTCGCCCGCCCCGGCAGGGCGGGACGTAAGTCCCGAATAAGTCCGGGCGGACCGGGGTGCCGGGGCCCGTCAGCGGTTCTCGGCCTCCAGCCGGGCCACGAAGGCGGCCGCCTGCGAGCGCCGCTGCATGCCGAGCTTGCCCAGCAGGCTCGACACGTAGTTCTTGATCGTCTTTTCGGCCAGGTGCAGCCGTTCACCGATGGCGCGGTTGGTCAGGCCCTCGCCGATCAGGTCCAGGATGCGGCGCTCCTGGTCGGTGAGGCGGGCCAGCCGGTCGTCGGGCTTCGCCCCGCCGCCGCGCAGCCGCTCCAGCACGCGCGCGGTGGCCGCCGGATCGAGCAGCGACTTCCCGGCCGCCACCTCCCGCACGGCGCCGAGCAGCTCGGCGCCGCGGATGTCCTTGAGGACGTAGCCGGAGGCGCCGGCCATGATCGCGTCGAAGAGGGCCTCGTCGTCGGCGAAGGAGGTCAGCATCAGGCAGCGGACGGACTCGTCCCGGGAGCGGATGTCCCGGCAGACCTCGACGCCGCTGCCGTCCGGCAGCCGTACGTCCAGCACCGCGACGTCCGGGCGGACGGCCGCGACCCGGGCCTGTGCCTCGGCGGCCGTACCGGCCTCGCCCACCACCTCGATGTCGGCCTCGCCGGCGAGCAGATTGTGCACCCCGCGCCGGACCACCTCGTGGTCGTCGAGGAGGAATACCCGGATTTTTCCGTCTTCGCGCACGCGGTCAGTGTCACACACCGGCTCTTCCCGTGCCCGGGGTGGCCGGGATAACGTGCCGTTGTTCCGGCCCCCTGCAAGGCTGTGACCAGTAAAACTTCCGCCCTACGCCGATTTACTTGGAAATCCGAGTAAAAACGCAGGTCAGGAGGGGTTTCACAGAAATGTGGAGCACTGGGTAACGTGCTGTTCGCAGGGCGCTCGCCGGGGCACCTGTCACGCCTGTTCCCGATCGGGCCGCACCCACCCTTGTGCGTCCGCCGGGCCGCAGGTGAGCCGCACTGGCTTCCGGCGAACCCGGGGGCCGGACCGACGGAGGAGCACACGTGACCGAGAGCACTGCCGCGCGCAAGCCGCGACGCAGCGCCGGAAGCAAGGCGGCCGGCACCACCGGCACCAAGGCGGCCGGGACCACCGGCAGCAAGGCCGGCACCGGCAAGCGCACCACTCGCACCACCAGCACCACCCGTAACGCTGCCAAGAAGGGCTCCGAGACGGAGCTGGTGCAGCTGCTGACGCCCGAGGGCGAGCGCGTCGAGGACGCCGCTTACGCCGAGTACGCCTCGTACGTCGCCGACATCACCCCGGACGAGCTGCGCGGCCTGTACCGCGACATGGTGCTCACCCGGCGCTTCGACGCCGAGGCCACCGCCCTGCAGCGCCAGGGCGAGCTGGGCCTGTGGGCCTCCCTGCTGGGCCAGGAGGCCGCCCAGATCGGTTCCGGCCGGGCCACTCGCGAGGACGACTACGTCTTCCCGACCTACCGCGAGCACGGCGTCGCCTGGTGCCGCGGGGTGGACCCGACCAACCTGCTCGGCATGTTCCGCGGTGTGAACAACGGCGGCTGGGACCCCAACAGCAACAACTTCCACCTGTACACGATCGTCATCGGCTCGCAGGCGCTGCACGCCACGGGCTACGCCATGGGCGTGGCCAAGGACGGCGCCGACTCGGGCGTGATCGCGTACTTCGGCGACGGCGCCTCCAGCCAGGGCGACGTCAGCGAGGCGTTCAACTTCGCCGCCGTCTACAACGCGCCCGTCGTGTTCTTCTGCCAGAACAACCAGTGGGCGATCTCCGAGTCCAACGAGAAGCAGACCCGGGTGCCGCTCTACCAGCGCGCCCAGGGCTTCGGCTTCCCCGGCGTCCGCGTCGACGGCAACGACGTGCTGGCCTCCCTCGCGGTCACCCGCTGGGCCCTGGACCGGGCCCGGCGCGGCGAGGGACCGGCGCTGATCGAGGCGTACACGTACCGCATGGGCGCCCACACCACCTCGGACGACCCCTCCCGCTACCGGCACGACGACGAGCGTGCCGCCTGGGAGGCGAAGGACCCGATCCTGCGCCTTCGCCGCTTCCTGGAGTCCGCAAACCACGCGGACGAGGGATTCTTCGCGGAACTGGAGGCGGAGAGCGAGACGTTGGGCAAACGAGTGCGCGAAGTGGTCCGTGCCATGCCGGACCCGGACCGGTTCGCCATCTTCGAGAACGTGTACGCGGACGGGCACGCGCTCGTGGACGAGGAGCGGGCGCAGTTCGCCGCGTACCAGGCATCGTTCGCAGACGCAGAGGGGGTCTGACATGGCAGCGGAGAAGATGGCGCTGGCGAAGGCGATCAACGAGTCGCTGCGCCGCGCGCTGGAGTCGGACCCCAAGGTCCTGATCATGGGCGAGGACGTCGGCAAGCTCGGCGGTGTCTTCCGGGTCACCGACGGCCTCCAGAAGGACTTCGGCGAGGACCGGGTCATCGACACCCCGCTCGCCGAGTCCGGCATCGTCGGCACCGCGATCGGCCTGGCCCTGCGCGGGTACCGGCCGGTGGTGGAGATCCAGTTCGACGGCTTCGTCTTCCCGGCCTACGACCAGATCGTCACCCAGCTGGCGAAGATGCACGCCCGCTCGCTGGGCAAGGTCAAGATGCCGGTCGTCATCCGCATCCCCTACGGCGGCGGCATCGGCGCGGTCGAGCACCACTCCGAGTCCCCCGAGGCGCTGTTCGCGCACGTGGCGGGCCTGAAGGTGGTCAGCCCGTCCAACGCGGCGGACGCGTACTGGATGATGCAGCAGGCCATCCAGAGCGACGACCCGGTGATCTACTTCGAGCCCAAGCGCCGCTACTGGGACAAGGCCGAGGTCGACAAGGAGGCCATCCCGGGCCCGCTGCACGCCGCGCGCGTGGTGCGCGAGGGCACCGACCTCACGCTGGCCGCCTACGGCCCGATGGTGAAGCTCTGCCAGGAGGTCGCCGACGCGGCCGCCGAGGAGGGGCGTTCCCTGGAGGTCGTCGACCTGCGCTCGATCTCGCCGGTCGACTTCGACACCGTCCAGGCGTCGGTGGAGAAGACCCGCCGCCTGGTCGTGGTCCACGAGGCGCCGGTGTTCCTGGGCTCGGGCGCGGAGATCGCCGCCCGGATCACGGAGCGCTGCTTCTACCACCTGGAGGCCCCGGTGCTGAGGGTCGGCGGCTACCACGCCCCGTACCCGCCGGCGCGTCTGGAGGAGGAGTACCTGCCCGACCTGGACCGGGTGCTGGATGCCGTCGACCGCTCGCTGGCGTACTGAGGAGGGGAGCGTGACGACGATGACGGACAGCTCCGTGCGTGAGTTCAAGATGCCCGACGTGGGCGAGGGGCTCACCGAGGCCGAGATCCTCAAGTGGTACGTCCAGCCCGGTGACACGGTCACCGACGGGCAGGTGGTGTGCGAGGTCGAGACGGCCAAGGCCGCCGTCGAACTGCCCATCCCCTACGACGGCGTGGTCCGCGAGCTGCACTTCCCCGAGGGCACCACGGTCGACGTCGGTACGTCGATCATCGCGGTGGCCGTCGGCGACGGTGCGGCGGCGGCCGCGGAGCCGGTGCAGGAGGCCGTGGCGGACACGCCGGCCACCGCCGAGGCGGAGGAGCCGAAGCCGGAGGGCCGCCAGCCGGTCCTGGTCGGCTACGGGGTCTCCACCTCCTCGACCAAGCGCCGCCCCCGCAAGGGCGCCCAGGCCCCGGCCGACGCCCAGGGGGCGTCGGCGGCGATCCAGGCCGAGCTGAACGGCCACGGACCGGCCGCACCCGCGGCACCGGCAGCTCCGGCCACCGGGGACCGTCCGCTGGCCAAGCCTCCGGTCCGCAAGCTCGCCAAGGACCTCGGAGTCGACCTGGCGACCGTGGTCCCCACCGGCCCGGACGGCATCATCACGCGTGAGGACGTCCACGCGGCGGTGTCCAACCAGCCCGCGACGCCCGAGTCGCAGGCGGCCCCCGCCGCCGTCGCGCCCGCCCCGTCCCCGACGGCGGCACCGGCGTCGTACGACACCACGCGCGAGACCCGCATCCCCGTCAAGGGCGTGCGCAAGGCGACGGCGGCGGCGATGGTCGGCTCGGCGTTCACGGCGCCGCACGTCACCGAGTTCGTGACGGTCGACGTGACGCGCACGATGAAGCTGGTCGAGGAGCTGAAGCAGGACAAGGAGTACGCGGGCCTGCGCGTGAACCCGCTCCTGCTGATCGCCAAGGCCCTGCTGGTCGCGATCAAGCGCAACCCGGACATCAACGCGTCCTGGGACGAGGCCGCCCAGGAGATCGTGGTCAAGCACTACGTCAACCTGGGCATCGCCGCCGCCACCCCGCGCGGTCTGATCGTCCCGAACATCAAGGACGCCCACGCCCGGACCCTGCCGCAGCTGGCGGGTGCGCTGGGCGAGCTGGTGTCGACGGCCAGGGAGGGCAAGACCTCCCCGGCCGCCATGCAGGGCGGCACGGTGACCATCACCAACGTCGGCGTCTTCGGCGTCGACACCGGTACGCCGATCCTCAACCCGGGCGAGTCCGCGATCCTCGCGGTCGGTGCGATCAAGCTCCAGCCGTGGGTCCACAAGGGCAAGGTGAAGCCGCGTCAGGTGACCACCCTCGCGCTGAGCTTCGACCACCGTCTGGTCGACGGCGAGCTCGGTTCCAAGGTCCTCGCCGACGTGGCGGCGGTCCTGGAACAGCCGAAGAGGTTGATCAGCTGGGCCTGACGGCCACGAATCGACTAGGTTCGTGACGGGAGGGGCGCCGCAAGTTGGAGTTGCGACGCCCCTTCCGCTGTGTCGTACCGGGGTCAGACCTGGTGCAGCACGTACACCGGAGCCCCGTCCTCGGACCCGCCCCGTGAGCGGATGCAGGCGTGGGTGCGCAGCAGCCGCAGGCATGCGTTGACCCGCCGGACGGAGAGCCCCGTACGGGCGGCGACCGACTCCAGCGGCTCCCGCAGCTCACCCTTCTCGACGAGCACCGGTGCGATGGCCCGGGCGACCGTCCACACGTCCTCCGTGACGGACAGGCGCTGCCGCCAGTCGGCCAGCACGGACTCCGTGGTCGGCACCGGGGCGGGACGGCCGCGGGGCACGCCCTGGTGGAGGCCGAGGGTGTCGAACCGGTCCGCGATGCGTTCCAGTGCCCGGACCATGGCCTGCTGCACGGCGAGAGTGGCCTGCTGGGTGGCGAGGGTGGCCTGCTGCGTGGACAGCATCTCCCGCTGCAGTGCGATCGACGTGCGTTGTCCCTCGGCCAGTTGCTCGTCCAGCTGCAAGTTGTGCGCCTCCAGCCGGACGATCGCCTCGGCCACCTGGTCCGGCATGGCGTAGGCGATGGGAGCGCCGGGCTCGGCGGGCTGCACCTCGGCCTCGTCCAGCGTGTAGGAGCCCTCGCGCTGCACGGTCTCGATGACTTCGGCGACCCACTGCTTGAAGGGGGCGCAGGCCGGTTTCGTGCAGGCGTTGACGAGGAGGATGAGACCTTGCAGAGAGATGACGTGCAAGTCTCGACGCCATCCTCTACCTGCGGGAATGCCGAGACTGTAACTTCCAGTTACGGTCTCGAGCAATTCTCGGTGTTCTTCTGGGACGTGGTCTGAGAGTGCCTTTCGAGAGTTGCTGTGTCCGAGTTCCTTGCACACGTCCACCGCCGGAAACCAGTGGCTTCCGTCCGGCATGGTCAGCCTCCGCACCCGTGCCCCGGTGGCCGCGTATACGAAGTCACTGGCGTCGATGGCCTCGTGCCGCGCGCCGGAGTTCTGTCGTTTGCTGGGTTCATTCATGTGAACCACCTCCGCCGCGGAACGTAGGGCGAAGCCAAGGGCATATGCCAGTCAGATCCGCAGATGTTCACGACTGCGAGCGAAGATGATCGAAAGAGCTGCGGCGGTCGCCAAGGGGCGTGTATCAGGCCCCGGGGCCGCGGTGTTCAGCCCCGGGGCCGCCGTGTTCAGCCGCGGGCCCGGTCCGTGCGCAGTGCGTTGAGCAGAGCCGCGCCGCGCTCGGCGTCGTCGACGCTCACCGCGAAGTCGCTCCGGCGGCCCCGGGGGCGTATGACCAGGCACTCGCCGGCGCGCAGCATCACCGTGGTGCCGAGGCCGCTGAGGCGGTAGCCCCAGCCTCCGACCTCGGCGGGACGGCGGACCTCCATCCGCGCCGTGTCGATGTCACCGGGGGCCCAGCGACGTCCCGGCCAGCCGAGCGGGCCGAAGGAGACCTCCAGACCCCGCTCCGACACGCGGGCCTGGACGGAGGAGGACACGGCGCAGGCGAGGGACGCGACGGCGCACCCGGCGAACAGTGCCCACAGGGCACCCGGGGCGGCCAGGCCGCCGAGCAGGGCGACGAGCGCGCCCACGGCCACCAGGCCGGTTGCGGCCGCAAGCAGCTGGAGCCAGGGATTGGCGGTCCGGGAGAACCAGACCAGCCTCCGGCCCTTCGGGATGTCCAGCGTGGGAGCGTCGTCGCCGGACGTCGTGCCGTCGTCCGCAGCGCCGCTCCGCCGGGTGACGAGCAGCCAGCCGGCCACTCCCGCGAGTACGGCCGCGACGAGGATCGCGACGACCCAGCCGGTGGGCTGACGGGCTTCGTGCCAGTCCGCGCGGTCCAGGTTGGAGCGGATGACCGCGGCCTGCACGCCGGCGAGGACGACGCCCAGGGGGAGCAGGGTCACGGCGGTCCAGGGACGCGCCGGCGGGCCCGCCCGCATCAGCGGGACGGTGACCGCGGCCGCCGTGACCAGCCAGATCAGCGCGGGGACGAGGGAGGCCGCCCACAGGGGCATCGAGCCGTCGGGGGACGTGCCGTTCAGGCCCCAGTGGGTCGCCAGCCGGTCGGGCAGCCGGTCCCTCGCCAGGAGCGGCATCCCGGCGAGGACGACCGTGACCCCGGCCGTCCACAGTGCCGTCGTCGTACGCCTCGCGGTCGTCCTGTCCGTCATGGCATCCCCCTGATCATGTCGATGAGATCGGTCCTGCTGTAGCCCAGCCGGGCCGCCTCGGTGAGCAGTTCCCTTACCCGGATCTGAAGTTCGGAGTGCGGCCGGGCGCCCTCGGCCACCGTCACCCCCCGGCCCCGGCGGAACTCCAGCAGGCCCTCGTCGCGCAGGCCGCGCAGTGCGCGCAGCACGGTGTTGACGTTGACGTCCAGGGCCTCGGAGAGGTCGCGGGCCGAGGGAAGGCGGTCCCCCGGCGCGCACTCGCCCTCGGCGATGGCGCGCCGGACGGCGCCGGCCACCTGTTCGTGCAGGGGCCGGGTGTCGGTCTTGTCCAGACTCAGCAGCATGGTGCTAATGAAACTATCACCATGCACTTCATCCGTACAGCGCCGTACAGCGCCGTACAGCGCCGTACAGCTCGGGACAGCCCCGCAGCCCGGCAGTCGTTCGCGAGATCCGTACGGCGAAAGGGGCCCGTCGCCGGTGCGACGGGCCCCTTCGTGGCTGTGCGGTGGTGCGTGGTGCTGTGCGCGGGTTACTTCGTGAAGGCGTAGTCCATGAGCCTGGTGGCGTCCTTGGCGCGCTGTGCCGACGACGAGGACGCCAGCACCGTGCCGATGACGGTCTTGCCCTTCCGGGTCGCGGCGAAGACCAGGCAGTACTTGGCCTCCGGGCCGGACCCCGTCTTCACGCCGATCGCACCGCTGTAGCTGCCCAGCAGCGTGTTGGTGTTGGTCCAGGGCGCCATCGTCCGGGTGCCGCCCTTCTTGGTCTTCGTCTTCGCCGTGTACTTCTTGGTCTTGACGATGGTGCGGAAGGTGGAGTTCTTCATGGCGCTGCTCGCGAGTTTCGTGAGGTCGCGCGGCGTGGAGTAGTTCTTGCCGTTGCCGATGCCGTCGAACGAGTCGAAGTGCGTGTTCTTCAGGCCGAGGCTCTTGGCGGTCGCGTTCATCTTGCCGATGAACGACTTCACGCGTGCCGCCCTGGTCTTGCCCGAGCCGAACTTGTCGGCCAGCGCGTACGCGGCGTCGCAGCCGGAGGGCAGCATCAGCCCGTACAGCAACTGGCGGACCGTCACCTTGTCGCCGACGATCAGGCGGGCGGAGGAGGCGTTCTTCGACACGATGTAGTCGCTGTACGCCATCTGGATCGTGACCTTGGCGTCCAGGTTCAGCTTCGGCTGGGCGAGTACGACCTTCGCGGTCATGATCTTGGTCGTGGAGCCGGTGGAACGCTTGGTGTCGGCGGCCTTGGTGTAGAGCGACCTGCCCGTCGCGTTGTTCATGACGAAGCCGCCCTTGGCGGCGATCGAGGGTGCGGTGGGCGCCCGTACGGCGGCCGCGGGAGCGGTGCGCCCGGGTGCGGCGGCCTGGGCCGGCGCGGTGGCGAGGGCTCCGGTGGCGAGGACGGCGCCGCTGGTCAGGGCGACGGCGAGGGCCTTGCGCAGACGGCTGCCCGGAATGGTGTTCATTGAGTTGGATACCCCGATTGTGGTGAAGTCACCTGAGACGCGGCCGAGTTGTGGTCGGTGGAACGGTGGAGCCGTGGCCGCGTCAGTGCGACACCCGAAGGGGGTCAATGGTTGTGCGGAGGGGTGCGGGGCGGTGCCGGGTTCCCCCTGACGGATGAACGGGGCGGCGGTGGCGGGGGCCGGCCGGTCGGCGTCCGATGTTCGGCGCCCTGCGTCCGGCGCCCGACGTTCGGCGTCCGGATGCTGGAACGGATCCCTCTTGTGTCCCTGTTGTATCTATCCTGTCGGCATGACCACGGCAGTGAAGCAACCCCCCGCGGCGGACCGCGTCTACACCCACGTCAAGCAGGGCGTCCTCGAGCGCCGCTACGAGGGCGGGACGCTGCTCACCGAGGGGGAGCTGGCCGAGGCCGTCGGCGTCTCCCGCACCCCGGTGCGCGAGGCGCTGCTGCGACTGGAGGTCGAGGGGCTGATCCGGCTCTACCCCAAGAAGGGCGCCCTGGTCCTGCCCGTCTCCGCGCAGGAGATCGCGGACGTGGTGGAGACCCGGCTGCTGGTCGAGGAGCACGCGGCCAGGAAGGCCGTACCCGCCCCGCCCGGGCTGGTCGAACGGCTGGAGGAGCTGCTCGCCCGGCAGCAGGAGCAGGCCGCCGCCGGTGACTTCGCCGCCGCCTCCGTCACCGACCGCTGCTTCCACGCCGAGATCGTTCGCAGCGGCGGCAACGAGATCCTCTCCCGCCTCTACGACCAGCTCCGCGACCGCCAGCTGCGCATGGGCGTCGCCGTCATGCACTCCCACCCCGACCGGATCGCCCACACCCTCGCCGAGCACGAGGAGATCCTCGACGCGCTGCGCGCCGGGGACGCGGAGGCGGCCGTGGGTGTGGTGCGCCGGCACGTGGGGTGGTTCTCGCACCTGGCCCGGGGGGAGGTCCGATGAGTACGGCCACCTCGGCCGGCCGCGCCCTGCCCGGTGATCCGCCCGGCGGCCGGCGTGCGATCGCCGTGTGGGGCATCGGCGTGTCCGTCTACTTCGTCGCGGTCATCTTCCGTACGTCCCTCGGGGTCGCCGGTCTCGACGCCGCGGACCGCTTCCACGTCAACGCCTCCGCGCTGTCCACCTTCTCCATCCTCCAGCTGCTGGTCTACGCCGGTATGCAGATACCCGTCGGCCTGCTGGTCGACCGGCTCGGTACGAAGAAGGTGCTGGGCATCGGCGTCGTGCTGTTCACGGCCGGGCAGCTGGGCTTCGCCTTCTCCCCGTCGTACGGCATGGCGCTGGCCTCGCGGGCGCTGCTGGGCTGCGGGGACGCGATGACGTTCATCAGCGTGCTGCGGCTGGGCACCCGGTGGTTCCCGGCCCGGCGCGGGCCGATGGTCGCCCAGCTGGCCGGCCTGGTCGGCATGGCGGGCAACCTGGTCTCCACCCTCGTCCTGGCCCGGCTGCTGCACGGCATCGGCTGGACGGCGGCCTTCGCGGGCAGCGCCCTGGCGGGTGTCGTCGTCTTCGTCCTGCTGCTCCTCTTCCTCAAGGACCACCCCGAGGGCCACGAGCCGGAGCCGCTGCCGCACCAGGGGGCCGCGTACGTACGGCGGCAGATCGCCATGTCCTGGCGGGAGCCGGGGACGCGGCTCGGGCTGTGGGTGCACTTCACCACCCAGTTCCCGGCGATGGTGTTCCTGCTGCTGTGGGGGATGCCGTTCCTGGTCGAGGCGCAGGGGCTGTCCCGGGCCACGGCCGGCACGCTGCTCACCCTCGTCGTGCTGTCCAACATGGTGGTCGGCCTGGTCTACGGCCAGATCATCGCCCGGCACCACGCGGCGCGGCTGCCGCTGGCGCTCGGCACGGTGGGGGCGACCGCGCTGCTCTGGGCGACGACGCTGGCCTACCCGGGCGAGCACGCGCCGATGTGGCTGCTCGTGGTGCTGTGCACGGTGCTGGGGGCGTGCGGGCCGGCGTCGATGATCGGCTTCGACTTCGCGCGGCCGGCGAATCCGGCGGAGCGGCAGGGGACGGCGTCGGGGATCACGAACATGGGCGGCTTCGTGGCGTCGATGACCACGTTGTTCGCGGTGGGGGTGCTGCTGGACGCGACGGGGGACGACTACGCCGTGGCGTTCTCGTCCGTGTTCGTGCTCCAGGCGGTGGGACTGTCGCAGATCCTGCGGTTGCGCAAGCGGGCCGCGCTGCGGGAGCGGGAGCGGTTGGTGGCGAGCCGGGTGGAGACGGTGCACGTGCCGGTGTAGGCCCCCGGCGTGCGGGCGGGGCGGGGGTAGGTCGCGCTGACCGGCGCCGGCCGGGTGCCGCTGCGCCCACCCGTGCCGCCCCAGCGGCACGACTGCCCGCAGCTAGGGCGTCACCGTGAAGTTGCGCAGGATCGCCTCCGCCAGGTCCGGGTCGCCCTCCGTCTTGATGCGGTCCTTCGACGCCTCCGGGGTCACCCGGCCGCAGGCGAGGCGGAAGTAGGTCTCCCAGTCGAGGGTGAGGGTGGCGGCGGGGCCCAGGGCCGGGGACGATTCGAGGGTGCCGCGGCCCTGGATGTCGACGCGGATGGTGCGCAGGAACTCGACCGGGCCGTGGACGTCGAAGACGACGGCCGAGCTGCGCGGGGCGTCCGCCCGGTCGGCGACGACGGCGGGCAGCTCGTCGAGCAGCACGTCACGTGCGACGTGCGCGCCGGGGGAGTCGAGGTTGCCGGGACGGCCGAGGGCCGTGCGCAGGTCCTGCTCGTGCGCCCACACGTCGAAGGCGTGCCGGCGCATCGCGTCCTGGAGGGTCAGCTCGGTGCCGAGCGGGCCGCGCACCTTGGTGCCGGGGTCCCGCGACTCGTTGCGCAGCTGGCGGTTGCGCCGGATGATCATGTACTCCAGCTCGGACGTCATCTCCGGCGCCGTGTGGTGGCGGCGGACGTCGACCTGCATCTCCATGTAGCGCTGGTGGTCGTTGGTGACGTGGTAGAGGTCGCGCGGGAGCGTGTGGATGGGGCGGGGGTCGCCGAGCATCTCGGAGTCCAGGCCCAGGACGTGCGAGACGATGTCGCGCACCGACCATCCCGGGCAGGGGGTCCGGCGGTTCCACTCTGCCTCCACAAGCGGCTGGACCAGCTCCGATATCGCCTCGACGGAGTGAGTCCAGGCGTCGGCGTAGGGCTGGAGGGCGGGATGCAGACTCACGGAACGGGACCCCTCGGCGGTCGGTACACGGGCGGTTGGTGGCGGCGGTGCCAGTGGCGGCGGCGGCAGTCGGCGGGCGTCTTGAGAGGCTAAGTTACGCTGCTGTGCGGCACCCCGGCAGTGCTTTCGTGTGACGATCGTAGGCCCGTGTGGACGGCTCGAATGCCAGGACGGTGGTAGTGTGCGCGCCTCTTTGATCCAAATCGCCGTGAACGAGGACGAAACGGTCGAAGCGCGTCGCCTGCGGGCGGCTGCTCTGGTGAGGGAGCAGGCAGGCGCCGATCTCGTCGTGCTGCCGGAGCTGTGGACCACGGGTGCTTTCGCCTTCGACGCGTTCGACGCGGCGGCCGAGCCGCTGCGGGGACCGACGTACGAGGCGATGGCGAAGGCGGCGGCCGACGCGGGCGTGTGGCTGCACGCGGGGTCGGTTCCCGAGCGCGGTGCGGACGGCCGGCTGTACAACACCTCCCTCGTCCTCTCCCCCTCCGGCGACCTGGCCGCCTCCTACCGCAAGATTCACCGCTTCGGCTTCGACAAGGGCGAGGCCGTGCTGATGGGCGCGGGGCACGAGCCGGTGACGGTCCGGCTGGCGGACACCACCACCCTCGGCGTGGCGACCTGCTACGACCTCCGCTTCCCCGAACTCTTCCGCTCCCTCGTCGACCGAGGCGCCGAGACCCTCGTCGTGCCGGCGGGCTGGCCGGAGCGCCGCCGGTCCCACTGGACGCTGCTGGCCCGGGCGCGGGCGGTGGAGAACCAGGCGTACGTCCTCGCCTGTGGAACGGCCGGTACGCACGCGGGGGTTCCGCAGGCGGGTCACTCGATCGTGGTGGATCCCTGGGGCGAGGTGCTGGCGGAGGCCGGTGCGGACGAGGAGGTCCTCACGGTGGACTTCGACCCGTCGAAGGTGGCGCGGACCCGGGAGCAGTTCCCGGCCCTGAAGGACCGGGTGCTGGGCCTGGAGCCGCCGAGCGCGGAGCCCGCCGTGTGACGCGTGGTGTGGACGTCGTGTGACGTGTCGTGTCGTGCGTCGGGTTTGACCTTCCGGGTGACCGGCCGAGGATTCCGGTATGAGAAACACCGGTTCCTCCACGATTCGCCGCGTCCGGGTGGACCCCGCCGACGCCCACTTCGCGACGGCGTTCGAACTTCCGGCCGCCGGGCTTCCCCCGCTGGCGCCCGAGGAATGGGTGCGCGCCAGCTACGAGGACGTTCCGGTGATCCTGCGCGAACTGATCCGTGCGGGCTGGGCGGGCGTGCTGGGGCTGCGGCTGGGACCGCGCGCCTCGCGGCGGCACGTGGTGGGCTGGCGCGTGCTGGAGACCGGACCGGACCGGGTCGCCCTGGAGGCCCGCGCACCGTCGCTGACCGTGCGCAACGTCGTGACCGTCGACGACGCCCGGCTGCTCTGGGCGACCTACGCGCACTACGAACGCCGGGCCGGCCGGGTGCTGTGGTTCCTGGCCGCACCCGTGCACCACCTGGCCGTGCCCCTGCTCCTCGGCCGCGCCGTCCGCCGGACGGCCTGAGGAGCCCCGGCCGTGCCGGAGACGCGCGGGCCGCTCAGTCGTCCTCCCGTTCCTTCTCCGCCAGGTGGATCACGCACACCGTGAGGGCGATCAGCAGCGCCGGGTCCGCGTCGTCCCGTACGACGTCCACGCCGTAGGTGTCCCGGAGGGTCAGCCAGCGCCGGGAGACGACGGCCAGGAGTTCGCCGTCGTACTCGATGGCGAACTCCCGGTCGAGGATCTTGCCGCTGACGTCCAGTTCGGTGCCGTCGGCCAGGGTGACCCGGTAGTGGTTGCGCAGCAGGGAGAGACGTTTCCGCTTGAGGCGTGCCAGGGGCTCGCCGTCCCGCTCGATCACCATGGTGTCGCGCAGGGCGAACATCTTCTGGTGGATGTCGATGAGGACACGCCCCTGGGCGTCCTTCAGCTCCCAGGTGTCCCGCAGCCGCAGCGCCTTGCCGTCGACGAGGAAGACCTTGTTACCGCGGTCGTCCTCGATCCAGTAGTCGTCGCCGATGCCGAGGAGCCGGTCGTACACGAGGAATCTCATGCTCTGACCGCTTCCCCGCCGGGCGCCGCGGAACGCGGCCGGTAGGCCGACAGGCTGACTGCGCCGCGGTGTGCGTCCGGGCGGCTCAGGCGCCGTAACCGTCGCGGTAGCCGTCCTGCGTGTGGTGGTGGGGCCGGTCCTCGACGACCGGGGTCGCCGGTGGCATCACGACGCGGCGGCGCCGGGCGATGCTGCTGAACGTCGCGACGCCGATCAGGCCGACGACCATGAAGATCACGCCGACCAGGTCGAGGTTGACGCCCTGCATGTCCCAGTCGGTCGCGAACGTGAGGATGGCTCCCACGGCGATGAGGATGATGCACCCGCCGAGGCCCATGAGTGTTGCCTCCCTGTCAGATCCGGTCGGTTCCGGCTTTCCGGCCGATCCGGTTCCGTGCGGGTACCCAGGGCCTCAACCCTCATGCCGTGGGGACCTGTTGCGCGGTGGGGGCTACGGCTGGAGGAACGCCACCAGCGCGTTGGCCAGCAGGTGCGGGTCGTCGGCGCCGCACAACTCTCGGGCGCTGTGCATCGACAGGATGGCCACGCCGATGTCGACGGTGCTGATGCCGTGCCGGGCCGCGGTGATGGGGCCGATGGTGGTGCCGCACGGCATGGAGTTGTTGGAGACGAAGGTCTGGAAGGGGATGTCCGCCTTCTCGCAGGCCGCGGCGAACACGGCGCGGCCCGAACCGTCGGTGGCGTAGCGGTTGTTGACGTTGACCTTGAGGATCGGGCCGCCGTTGACGCGCGGGTGGTGCGTCGGGTCGTGGCGCTCCGCGTAGTTGGGGTGGACGGCGTGGCCCGTGTCGGAGGACAGGCAGACCGTGCCGGCGAAGGCACGCGCGCGGTCCTCGTAGGAGCCGCCGCGGGCGAACACTGATCGCTCCAGCACGCCGCCGAGCAGCGGTCCGTCGGCGCCCGTGTCCGACTGGGAGCCGGTCTCCTCGTGGTCGAAGGCGGCCAGGACGGGGATGTACGGCAGGTCGGCGCCGGACGTGGCGACGGCGGCCAGGGCGGCCGTACCGGCGTGCACGGACAGCAGGTTGTCCATCCGCGGTCCCGCCACCAGCTCCCGGTCGCGGCCCAGGTACGCCGGGGGTTCCACGGAGTGCGTCATCAGGTCCCAGCCGGTGACCTCGCCGCGGGCGAGGCCCGCCTCGTCCTCCAGGAAGGCGATCAGGTCGCCGTCGCGCACGCTGTCGCCCAGGCCCCAGACGGGCTGGAGGTGGCGCTGCTTGTCGAGCTTGAGGCCGTCCGCGGTGACGTTGCGGTCCATGTGGATGGCGAGCTGCGGGACGCGCAGCAGCGGGCGGTCCACGTCGACCAGGCGCGTCGAGCCGTCGCGCAGCGAGAGGCGGCCGGCCAGGCCCAGGTCGCGGTCGAGCCAGGAGTTCATCAGCGGGCCGCCGTAGATCTCCACGGCGACCTGGCGCCAGCCGTGCGCCCCGGTGTCCGGGCGGGGCTTGACGCGCAGGTTGGGGGAGTCGGTGTGGGCGCCGACGATGCGGAAGGGGGTGTGGGCTGCGGCGCCCTCCGGGACGTACCAGGCGACGATCGCGCCGCCGCGCAGCACGTACTTGCCGCCGCTCGTCCCCTCCCACGCGTCGGTCTCCGAGACCTGGCGGAAGCCGGCCTTCTCCAGCCGCTCGGCGGCACTCGCCACGGCGTGGTACGGGGTCGGGCTCGCCGACAGGAAGGTCATCAGGTCGTCGGTGTGGCCGCGGTCGAAGCGGGAGGGTGCGCTCATGGGTTCACCTTAACGACGTACGAGGACCCGCTTCCCGTGGAGCGGGAGCGGGCCCTCGTCGGGGTGTGTGGAATTGGTGGAGGGGCCGGGCCGGTCCTAGAAGGCGGCCTCGTCCAGCTCCATCAGGTCCAGCTCGACGCCCTGGGCGACCTTGCGGGCCAGGGTGAGGCCGGGCAGGACGTTCGCCGCGAAGAACTTCGCCGCGGCGATCTTGCCGGTGTAGAAGGCCTTGTCCTTCGCGGACGCGGTCGGTAGCTTCTCGGCGGCGATCGCGGCGCCCTTGAGGAGCAGGTAGCCGACGATCACGTCGCCGGAGGCCTGGAGCAGGCGGGTGGTGTTCAGGCCCACCTTGTAGATGTTCTTGACGTCCTGCTCGGTGGCGGCGAGGTCGGTGAGCATCAGGCCGACGATGGCCTCCAGCTCGACGGCGGCCTTGGCCAGGTGCTCGCGGGCGCCGGACAGCTCCTCGCCGCCGGTGGCGAGCGCCAGGAACTTCTTGATGTCCTCGGCGAGCGAGTTCAGCGCGGCGCCCTGGTTGCGGACGATCTTCCGGAAGAAGAAGTCCTGGCCCTGGATCGCCGTGGTGCCCTCGTACAGGGTGTCGATCTTGGCGTCGCGGATGTACTGCTCGATCGGGTACTCCTGGAGGAACCCGGAGCCGCCGAAGGTCTGGAGCGACTGCGCGAGCTGCTCGTACGCCTTCTCCGAGCCGTAGCCCTTCACGATCGGCAGGAGCAGGTCGTTGAGGGCGTGCTCGGTCGAGGCGTCCTCGCCGTTCGCCTCCTTGACCTGGATCTCGTCCTGGACGGAGGCGGTGTACATCACCAGCGCGCGCATGCCCTCGGCGTACGCCTTCTGCGTCATGAGGGAGCGGCGCACGTCCGGGTGGTGCGTGATGGTGACCTTGGGGGCCGCCTTGTCCATGAAGTTGGCCAGGTCGGGGCCCTGGACGCGCTCCTTGGCGTACTCCAGGGCGTTGAGGTAGCCCGTGGAGAGGGTGGAGATCGCCTTCGTGCCGACCATCATGCGGGCGAACTCGATGATGCGGAACATCTGGCGGATGCCGTCGTGCTTGTCGCCGATCAGCCAGCCCTTGGCGGGGTGGCGGTCGCCGAAGGTCATCTCGCAGGTGTTGGAGGCCTTCAGGCCCATCTTGTGCTCGACGTTGGTGGCGTAGACGCCGTTGCGCTCGCCCAGCTCGCCGGTCTCGAAGTCGAACTCGTACTTGGGGACCAGGAAGAGCGACAGGCCCTTGGTACCGGGGCCGGCGCCCTCGGGGCGGGCGAGGACGTAGTGGAGGATGTTCTCCGACATGTCGTGCTCGCCGGACGTGATGAAGCGCTTCACGCCCTCGATGTGCCAGGAGCCGTCCTCCTGCTGCACGGCCTTGGTGCGCCCGGCGCCCACGTCCGAACCGGCGTCCGGCTCGGTGAGGACCATGGTGGAGCCCCACTGCTTCTCGACGGCGACCGAGGCGATGTGCTTCTGGACCTCGTTGCCCTCCTCGAAGAGGATGCCGGCGAACGCCGGGCCCGAGGAGTACATCCACACGGCCGGGTTGGCGCCCAGGATCAGCTCCGCGTACGCCCAGATCAGGGAGCGCGGCGAGGTGGTGCCGCCGATCTCCTCGGGCAGGCCGAGCCGCCAGTACTCGGAGTCCATGAAGGCCTGGTAGCTCTTCTTGAAGGACGCCGGGACCGGTGCCGTGTTGGTCTCCGGGTCGAAGACCGGCGGGTTGCGGTCGGCGTCGGCGAAGGACTCGGCCAGCTCGTTCTCGGAGAGGCGGGTCAGCTCCTCGAGGACGCTCTTGGCGGTGTCGGTGTCCATCTCCGCGAACGGGCCCGTGCCGTAGACCTTGTCACGGCCGAGCACCTCGAAGAGGTTGAACTCGATGTCCCGGAGATTCGGCTTGTAGTGCCCCATGGCGACGGCTCCGTTGAGAGATCGGCGAGGCACTCGCTCCTCGCATCCGTACACGTACCAACTAGTAGCTACGATGATGCTACCCGTCGGTAATAAGAAGCAACCCCGGGCCGCCCATCTGTGACTCGTTACTCGTTACTCTGTGCTGCATGTACGGCTACGACCAGACCGCGGGCCAACAGCAGCAGCAGTACGCCCCGCCCCCGCAGCAGCCGATGGGCGGCGGGTACGGGCAGCAGCCGCCGCTGTACCCCGAGCCGTCCCCGCCCTCGCTCGCGGACGCGGTGCGCGCCTTCACCACCGGGCAGATGTCCGCCGAGGACTTCCAGCAGATCTTCGCGACCTCGAAGGTCTACTGCCCGCGCGGCGACAATCCCGGCTTCCTCGCGCTGCACAACACCCAGCAGCCGGTGATCCCGATGTTCACCGGCCTGAAGGAGCTGCGCCGGTACGCGGGCAAGGAGTCGAAGTACTTCGTGATCACCGGCGCGGAGGTGATCGACCTGCTGCCGACCGGCTACGGCTTCGTCCTGGACATGGAGGGCGAGCACCGGATGGTCTTCGACGCGAAAGCCGTCGAACAGATGGTCGATTTTGCCATGCGGCGCATGTACGGCTGACCTGTCGTCGTCGCTGCGAGCCCGGAGGGAATGCCCTCCGGGCTCTCTCTGTTTGAGGTGGCAAGAAGTTCAATGCTCAACTAAAGTGGGGCGCACGCCGCCCGAGGAGGTCGACATGCCTGCCGTGACCGTCGAGAACCCGCTGACGCTGCCCCGCGTATCCGCGTCCGCCGACGCCGTCGCACGCCCCGTGCTCACCGTCACGACCGCGCCCAGCGGTTTCGAGGGTGAGGGGTTCCCGGTGCGCCGCGCGTTCGCCGGGATCAACTACCGCCATCTCGACCCGTTCATCATGATGGACCAGATGGGTGAGGTGGAGTACGCGCCCGGAGAGCCCAAGGGCACCCCCTGGCACCCGCACCGCGGCTTCGAGACCGTCACCTACATCATCGACGGGATCTTCGACCACCAGGACTCCAACGGCGGTGGCGGCACCATCACCAACGGCGACACCCAGTGGATGACGGCCGGCTCCGGCCTGCTGCACATCGAGGCGCCGCCGGAGCAGCTGGTGATGTCCGGCGGGCTGTTCCACGGGCTCCAGCTGTGGGTGAACCTGCCGGCCAAGGACAAGATGATGGCCCCCCGGTACCAGGACATCCGCAGCGGCAGCGTCCAGCTGCTCACCTCCCCGGACGGCGGCGCGCTGCTGCGCGTCATCGCCGGTGAGCTGGACGGGCACGACGGCCCCGGCATCACGCACACGCCGATCACGATGGTCCACGCGACGCTGGCGCCGGGCGCCGAGGTCACCCTGCCCTGGCGCGAGGACTTCAACGGCCTCGCCTACGTCATGGCCGGGCGCGGGTCGGTGGGTGCCGAGCGGCGTCCGATCCACCTCGGGCAGACGGCCGTCTTCGGCGCCGGGGGCTCGCTGACCGTCCGCGCGGACGAGAAGCAGGACGCGCACACCCCGGACCTGGAGGTCGTGCTGCTCGGCGGGCGGCCGATCCGGGAGCCGATGGCCCACTACGGCCCGTTCGTGATGAACACCAAGGACGAGCTGATGCAGGCCTTCGAGGACTTCCAGAAGGGCCGCCTGGGCACCGTCCCGGCCGTGCACGGGATGTCGGACGAGGGCCCCGGCGCCTGACCGCGCGTCACCCGGGCGGGCCGTCCACGCAGGACAGCCCGCCCGGCGCGTGATCGGCTGGGGACGTGCAGCTGCTCCCCGGTCCGGTGCGCCGGTTCGCCGCCTGGTGCGCCGTCGTCCTGCTCGCCAGCGGTGTCGTCTACGTCGCTGTCAGGCTCTGCGTCGAGTTCCGCACCGCGGTGACTCCGGCGCTGCTCGCGCTGCTCGGCACCGCCCTGCTCCGGCCGCTGCACCGGCGGCTGGTGAAGGCCCACGTGCAGCGGTCGCTGGCCGCCGGGCTGACCTGCGTCGCCGTGCTGGCGGTGGTCGGCGGGGCCGTGTACATCGTGGTCTCCGCGCTCATCGAGACCGGCGACCAGATCATCGCCTCGCTCCGGCACGCGGCGAAGGGCGTCGCCGACCACTTCGGCGCGGCGGGGACCTCCCTGGACGACGTCGCCTCCAACGCCCGGGAGCTGATGGGCAAGTTCGGGGGGACGGCCGCCTCGGGCGTGGTGAGCGGGATCAGCGTCGTCGGCGAGATGATGGCCATGGCCGTCCTCGCCCTGCTCCTCGTCTTCTTCTTCCTGCGCGACTCCGACCGGGCCGTCGGCACGGTGCGCGCCGTCGCCCCGCCCGGCGGCGCCGACATGGTCGAGGCCATGGCCCGGCGGGCGTTCGGTGCCGTCGAGGGCTTCATGCGGGGCACCACCCTGATCGCCCTCATCGACGCGGTCTGCATCACGGTCGGGCTGCTCGTCCTGCGCGTGCCCGGCGCGGTCGGGCTCGGGGCGCTGGTCTTCGTCGGCGCCTACATCCCCTACCTCGGCGCGTTCATCTCCGGTGCCGTCGCCGTGCTGGTGGCGCTGGCCGACCGGGGGTTCGTCGTCGCGCTGTGGGCGCTCGGCGTGGTGCTGGCCGTGCAGGTGCTGGAGGGACATGTACTCCAGCCGATGATCCAGAGCCGTACCGTCCAGATGCACCCGGCCGTCGTGCTCCTCGCGCTCACCGCGGGCGCCTCGGTGGCGGGCATCCTCGGGATGCTCCTCGCCGTGCCCCTGACCGCGGCGGCGTTCGGGATCGTGCACGAGCTCCAGGGGCGTTACGAGGCCGCGGCCGCCCCCGGGCCGGGCGCGGGGCCGCAGCCCTCGCCGGGGGCCGCGGACTCGTAGATCTCGTACCAGATGCTCTTGCCCTCGCCGCGCGGTGCGACGCCCCAGGCGTCCGCGAGCAGCTCGATCAGCATCAGCCCGCGTCCGGAGGAGGCCATCTCCCCCGGCCGGCGTTTGTGCGGCAGGTCGTCGCCGTTGTCGGTGACCTCCACCCGGATCCGCCGGTCGCCAGGCTCCCCGACGACCTCGGCGACCAGCAGGGCGTCGGTGTCGGTGTGGACCAGGACGTTCGTCAGCATCTCGGAGAGCAGCAGTACCGCCGCGTCCCGCTGTTCCTCGCCCGGCCAGTCGTGCAGCAGGTCGCGCAGGTGCTGCCGGGCGGTGGCGATCCGCGCCGGCTCGGCCTGGGCGACCGTCAGCATCGTGCGGCGCACCGGCGCCCGGACCGCGGTGCTCTCCCCGCAGCCGCAGCCCTCGCCCTGCCGGCACAGCAGCAACAGCGCGATGTCGTCCTCGCGGCGGTCGGACAGCGGGCCGACGGTGTGGTGCGAGGAGGGCCCGTGCACGGCCTGGACCAGCGCGTCGGCCAGCTCCTCCAGGCCGCCCGCGTGTTCCTCCAGGATCACCCGCAGACGGTGCCAGCCGCTCTGCAGATCGTGGCCGCCGGTCTCGACCAGGCCGTCCGTGCACAGCATCAGGGTGTCCCCGGGCTCCAGGGCGAGGCGCGTCGTCGGGTAGTCGGAGTCCGGGTCGATGCCCAGCGGCAGCCCGCCCGCCGTGGCGAGGATCAGCGCCGTGCCGTCCGCCATGCGCACGACCGGGTCCAGATGCCCCGCGCGGGCGCTCTCCACGGTGCCGGTGGCGGGGTCGACCTCGGCGTAGTAGCAGGTCGCGAAGCGCAGGTCGCCGGGGTCGTCCGCGGAGGCGGCGAGGCCGTGGAAGAAGTGGGAGGCGCGGGCGAGCACCGCGTCGGGGCGGTGGCCCTCGGAGGCGTAGGCGCGCAGGGCGATGCGCAGCTGGCCCATCAGCCCGGCCGCCCGCACGTCGTGCCCCTGGACGTCGCCGATCACCAGCGCGAAACGGCCCCCGGGCAGCGGGATCATGTCGTACCAGTCCCCGCCCACCTGGAGGCCGCCGCCGGTGGGGACGTAGCGGGCGGCGACGTCCATGCCGGGGATCTCCGGGCCGAGCATCGGCAGCATGGAGCGCTGCAACCCCTCGGCCAGCTCCCGCTGGTTCTCGGCGGCGCCCGCCCGGGACAGGGCCTGGGCCAGCATCCGGGCCACCGTGGTCAGCACCGAGCGCTCGTCGGGAGTGAAGGCGACCGGGTAGGTGAAGGCCGCCATCCAGGCACCCATGGTGCGGCCCGCCACCGTCAGGGGGAGGAAGGCCCAGGAATGGCGGCCGAAGCGCTCGGCGAGGGGCCAGGTGAGGGGGTAGCGGTGCCGGTACTGCCCGGGGGAGGAGAGATAGACGGCCCGGCCGGTGCGCACCACCTCGGCGGCCGGGTAGTCCGTCTCCAGCGGCATGTCGACGAACGGGTTCATGTCGTTCTGGGGCTGCCCGTGGTGGCCGATGACGGTCAGCCGGTCCCCCGACACCCCGAACACCGCGAGGCCGTCCGGGGAGAACCCCGGCATCGACAGCCCGGCCGCGACCCGCAGCACCTCCTCGGTGGACCGCGCCTCGGCCAGCGCCCGGCCCGCGTCCAGCAGGAAGGCCTCCCGCGAGCGGCGCCACTCGCCGGTGACCGCGCTGCGCCCGGCGGGGGTGCCCGGCCTCGGCTCGGCGACCTCCTGGAGGGTGCCGGTCAGCACGTATGCCTTGCGCGCGGAGTCGAAGGAGGGCTTGGAGCGGCTGCGTACGACCCGGACGACATGGCCGC
The DNA here is from genome assembly GCF_003112555.1 of Streptomyces coelicoflavus. GTDB lineage: Bacteria > Actinomycetota > Actinomycetes > Streptomycetales > Streptomycetaceae > Streptomyces > Streptomyces coelicoflavus. The sequence continues at coordinate 356,491 of NZ_BEWB01000003.1, forward strand.
GCTCGTCCATGATCCGGATGCGGACCTCGGCGAGGGTCCCCTCGGCGACGGCGAGCTGGACCACCCCGGTGATCTCGTTCCAGTCCACCGGATGCAACCGGGCCCGTACCTGTGCCTCCGTGAGGGTCGCCGGTTCGGCGGGCAGCCCGAGCAGGCGGGCGGCCTCCCCGTCCACCGTGACCTCACCCGTGGCGGTGTCCCAGTGCCACAGTCCGGTCGCGAGGGCGGCGAGGACGTCCCCCACCTCGGGCAGGGGCTCACCAGTACGCATTGCCCCACTTTAAGAAGAGGTGATCGGACGCTGCCACCGCTCGCGGCGGCACCGGAGCGGCACCGGAGCGGCACCGGAGCGGCCCCGGGGCCACCCCGGAGCGGCCGCGAGGCGGGGCCATGGCGAGTCAATGGGGAGGAAGGCAGGCGTGGCTGCCCGGTACGCTGGGGTTGTTTCACGTGAAACGCGAAACGCCATCCCCGATCCGCGAAGGCTGGATGAACGACGATGCATCGGTACAGGTCCCACACCTGCGGCGAGCTCCGCTCCTCTGACGTCGGTACCGACGTCCGACTGAGTGGCTGGCTGCACAATCGGCGCGACCTGGGCGGCATCCTCTTCATCGATCTGCGCGATCACCACGGCATCACGCAGCTCGTCGCCCGTCCGGGCACCGAGGCCTACGAGGCGCTGGACAAGCTGACCAAGGAATCGACCGTTCGGGTCGACGGCAAGGTCGTCTCCCGCGGCGCCGACAACATCAACCCCGACCTGCCCACCGGCGAGGTCGAGGTCGAGGTGGGCGAGGTCGAGCTGCTCGGTGCCGCCCAGCCGCTGCCCTTCACCATCAACACCGAGGACGGGGTCAACGAGGAGCGGCGCCTGGAGTACCGCTTCCTGGACCTGCGCCGCGAGCGCATGCACCGCAACATCATGCTGCGCACCTCGGTCATCTCCGCCATCCGGCACAAGATGGTGACCCTCGGCTTCAACGAGATGGCGACGCCCATCCTCACCGCCACCTCCCCCGAGGGCGCCCGCGACTTCGTGGTCCCCTCCCGCCTGCACGCGGGCCGCTTCTACGCCCTGCCGCAGGCGCCGCAGCAGTTCAAGCAGCTGCTGATGATCTCGGGCTTCGACCGGTACTTCCAGATCGCGCCCTGCTTCCGCGACGAGGACGCCCGCGCCGACCGCTCGCCGGGCGAGTTCTACCAGCTCGACGTCGAGATGAGCTTCGTCGAGCAGGAGGACGTCTTCCAGCCGATCGAGCGGCTCATGACGGAGCTGTTCACGGAGTTCGGCAACGGCCGCGAGGTGACGTCTCCGTTCCCGCGCATCCCGTTCCGCGAGGCGATGCTGAAGTACGGCTCCGACAAGCCGGACCTGCGCGCCCAGCTGGAGCTGGTCGACATCACCGACGTCTTCGAGGGCTCGGAGTTCAAGGCCTTCGCCGGCAAGCACGTGCGCGCGCTGCCCGTCCCGGACGTCTCGGCGCAGCCCCGCAAGTTCTTCGACCAGCTCGGCGACTACGCCGTCTCGCAGGGTGCGAAGGGCCTGGCCTGGGTCCGCGTCGGCGAGGACGGCAAGCTGTCCGGCCCGATCGCCAAGTTCCTCACCGAGGAGAACGTCGCGGAGCTGACCAAGCGGCTCTCGCTGGCCGCCGGCCACGCGGTGTTCTTCGGCGCGGGCGAGTTCGACGAGGTCTCCAAGATCATGGGCGCGGTCCGCGTCGAGGCCGCCAAGCGCGCCGGCCACTTCGAGGAGAACGTCTTCCGCTTCTGCTGGATCGTCGACTTCCCGATGTACGAGAAGGACGAGGAGACGGGGAAGATCGACTTCTCCCACAACCCGTTCTCGATGCCGCAGGGCGGCATGGACGCCCTGGAGAACCAGGACCCGCTGGACGTCCTGGCCTGGCAGTACGACATCGTCTGCAACGGTGTCGAGCTGTCCTCCGGCGCGATCCGGAACCACGAGCCGGAGATCATGCTCAAGGCCTTCGAGATCGCCGGCTACGACGCGGAGACCGTCGAGCGCGAGTTCGCCGGCATGCTGCGCGCCCTCCGCTTCGGCGCCCCGCCCCACGGTGGCATCGCCCCCGGCGTCGACCGCATCGTCATGCTGCTGGCCGACGAGCCCAACATCCGCGAAACCATCGCCTTCCCGCTCAACGGCAACGCCCAGGACCTGATGATGGGCGCCCCGACCGAGCTGGACGAGACCCGGCTGAGGGAACTGCACCTGACGGTGCGCAAGCCGCAGCCGAAGTAGTCCGCCGACGGCAAGGCACGGCGTAGGGCCCGGCACCGGATCGATCTCCGGTGCCGGGCCCTACGCCGTGGACGGACAAGTTGCGCCCAGTGCCTCGAACACGGGCGCGAGCCTCCGGGTGCTCGCGTCAGCGGGCCACGAACTGGGTGAGGATCGCCTGGACCTCGTAGATGTCGACGCCCTTGGTGAAGGTCTTCTGGATGGGGGCCTGGGAGCCGGAGAGCCAGATCTTCAGTTCGGCGTCGAGGTCGAAGTGGCCGGCCGTCTCGACCGCGAAGTGCGTGATGCTGCGGTACGGGATCGAGTGGTACTCGGTCTTCTTGCCGGTGATGCCCTGCTTGTCGATCAGGATGAGGCGCCGGTCGGTGAACAGGATGGTGTCGCGGATCAGCAGGTAGGCCGCGTGGACCTGCTCGCCGTGGCCGAGCAGGCGCGCGTACTCCTGCTGCGCCTGGGCCGGGTCGATGCTGTGCGCGTTGCCGAAGAGTGCCATGGATGTCCCCCCACGTGAGCTGCTTGTTTGTACGATCCTCGCAAACACGGAGGGCCCGGGAGAAGCTGCTGCCTCTCCCGGGCCCCTGCTGTAGCGAGCGTGTTACGCCGTCGGCTTCTCCTCGAGACGGGGGAAGAGGACCGCGCCCTTGGTGACCGTGGCGCCGGCGGGGAGCCGGCCCCAGTCGGCCGCGTGCTGGACCTGCTGGTCCGCGAGGGCGCCCAGGGAGGGCTCGGCGCCGAGGGAGTCCCAGAGCTTCTGGGAGGTGTCCGGCATGATCGGGTTCAGGAGGACCGCCACGGCACGGAGCGCTTCCGCGGCCGTGTAGAGGATCGTCGCCAGGCGGGCCTTGCCCTCCGGGCTGTCGTCCTTCGCGACCTTCCAGGGCTCCTGCTCGGTGATGTAGCCGTTGACCTGCTTGACGAAGTCGAAGACCGCCAGGATGCCGCCCTGGAAGTCCAGCTCCTCGCCGATCTTCCGGTCGGCCTCGGTCACGGCCTTGGTCAGGCCGTCGTGGATGGCCTTCTCGGCGTCGCCGTCGGCCGTCGCCGCCGGCAGCGCGCCGCCGAAGTACTTGTTGACCATGGCCGCCACGCGGGAGGCGAGGTTGCCGTAGTCGTTGGCCAGCTCGCTGGTGTAGCGGGCGGAGAAGTCCTCCCAGGAGAAGCTGCCGTCCTGACCGAAGGCGATCGCGCGCAGGAAGTACCAGCGGTACGCGTCCACACCGAAGTGCGAGGTCAGGTCCTGCGGCTTGATGCCGGTCAGGTTGGACTTCGACATCTTCTCGCCGCCGACCATCAGCCAGCCGTTCGCGGCGATCTTCCCGGGCAGGGGCAGGCCCTGCGCCATCAGCATGGCCGGCCAGATGATCGCGTGGAAGCGGAGGATGTCCTTGCCGACCAGGTGCACGTCGGCCGGGAACGTCGACTCGAACTTCTCCGGGTTCTCGTTGTAGCCGACCGCCGTGGCGTAGTTCAGCAGGGCGTCGACCCACACGTAGATGACGTGCTTGTCGTCCCAGGGCACCGGCACGCCCCAGTCGAAGGTCGAGCGGGAGATGGAGAGGTCCTGGAGGCCCTGGCGGACGAAATTCACGACCTCGTTGCGCGCGGACTCGGGCTGGATGAAGCCCGGGTTGGCCTCGTAGTGCGCGAGCAGCTTCTCGCTGTACTCGCTCAGCTTGAAGAAGTAGTTCTCCTCGCTGAGGATCTCCACCGGCTTCTTGTGGATCGGGCACAGCTTCTGGCCCGCGTACTCGCCCTCGCCGTCGAGCAGCTCGCCGGGGAGCTTGTACTCCTCGCAGCCCACGCAGTACGGGCCCTCGTAGCCGCCCTTGTAGATCTCGTCCTTGTCGTACAGGTCCTGCACGAACTCCTGGACGCGGTCGGTGTGCCGCTTCTGCGTGGTGCGGATGAAGTCGTCGTTCGCGATGTCGAGGTGCTCCCACAGGGGCTTCCAGGCCTCCGTGACGAGCTTGTCGGCCCAGGCCTGCGGGGTGACCCCGTTCGCCTCGGCCGTACGCATGATCTTCTGACCGTGCTCGTCCGTGCCGGTGAGGTACCACACCTTCTCACCGCGCTGGCGGTGCCAGCGGGTGAGCACGTCGCCTGCGACGGTCGTATAGGCGTGGCCCAGGTGAGGAGCGTCGTTGACGTAGTAAATGGGGGTCGAGACGTAGTACGCCTTCGCCCCCTGCTTCTCTGATCCAGTGGCCGCCATGGTCGAAATCCTACTGGCCCGGTGGAGATCGACTCACACGCGTTTCGGGGGGTGGACGGAGGGGTTCCTCTCCGTCCACCCCCCGAGGAGTCTGCGTACGGCCGTGCGGTCCGGCTACGGGCGCCAGGTGGCCAGGACGCCCTCGTACAGTTCCTTGTCGGTGAGCTCCTTCGGGGTCTCGCCGGCCAGGAAGTGGGAGGCGTTGCCCGTCTTGAGCTTGCGGAGGTAGTCGAAGGCCTTGTTCTCCGGGTCACCGAAGGCGACGAAGGAGAAGTGGACGTTCGGGTGGTTCGCCGCCGCGTCGGTGAGGGACTGGGTGGCGGGGGTCTTGGCGTCGGGGGCGCCGTCGGTCTGGAAGATCACCAAGGCGGGGGTGCCGGGGTCCGCTTCCTCGGTGTGGTGGGCGAGGACCGCCTCGACGGCGGCGTGGTAGCTGGTGCGGCCCATGCGGCCGAGCGCTGCGTGGAGCTCGTCGATCTTGTTCTCGTGGTCGGTGAGGGTGAGGTCGCCGGTGCCGTCCACTTCCGTGGAGAAGAACGTGACGTGGACCGTGGCCTCGGGGTCCAGGTGCGCCGCGAGCGCGAGGGTCTGCTCGGCGAGGGCCTGGGCGGAGCCGTCCTTGTAGTACGGGCGCATGGAGGCGGAGCGGTCGAGGACGAGGTGGACCTTGGCGCGGGTGCCGGTGAGGTCGTGCTTCTTGAGGGTGGTGCCGGCGGCCTTGTAGGCGGTGGTGAGGGCGGGGGCGCGGGAGCGGATGCGCGCGGCGGGGGTTGCGGGTTTCGACGCCTCGGCTTCGCCTTCGGCGTCCGTGTTCCCACGCGGTGCCTCCGGCTGGAGGGCCGCTGTGGACGCCTCGGCTTCGCCTTCGGCGTCCGTGTTCCCACCCGCACCGCCCGTGCTGCCTTCGTTGTCGGGTGCGGGTGGCCCCTGTGGGGTGTCCTCGCCGTCGGCGGCTGCGGGTTCCGGCTCGGCCTTCGGCTCCGCCTTGGCTTCGGGTTCCGGTTCCGGTTCCGGCTCGGCCTTCGGTTCCGCCTTGGCTTCCGGCTCCGGTTCCGGATCGGCCTTCGGCTCCGCCTTCGCTTCGGGTTCCGGTTCCGGTGCGGGCTCGGGCTCAGCCTTGGCTTCCGGCTCGGGCTCCGCCTTGGCTTCCGCCTCCGGCTCAGCCTTGGCGTCCAGCTCCGGCTCCGGCTTCGGGTCGGGGGTCGGCTCCGGCTTGGGGGCTGCCTCTGCTTCCGGCTCGGGGGCCGTTGCTTCCGGCTCGGGGGCCGGCTCCGGTTCCGGGGACGGGGTCGGCTCCTCGGACGTCGGGTCCGTCGGCTTCGGGACCGTGATGTTGGTGAAGGCGGCCTTGACGAGGTCGTGTTCGTCGGGGGTGGGTTCCGAGCGGGGCTCGGGGATCTGGGAAACGGCCTCCGGCTGGTCCGGGGTCTCGGCCGGCTCCGCGGGTGCGGTGGGCTGGGACGGGAGCTTCGGCTCCGGCGCGGTGACCGGCGGTGCCGTCTCCTGCGTCGCACCCTCCGCCGGGGCGGCCTGTTCTTTGCGTGACCGGCCGAACGCGTTCCGCAGGAGAGTGAGAATGCCCATGTGCGCAACCCTTCGAGTGAGTTGGTGCCGTCAATCCCTGGCCAGGACGGACACGTAAGGTTAGCGGTCCCGGCTTGTGATCTTGTGCAGGGTCTGGCATGCGGGCGATGCCGCGTCAAGGGCGGATCGAGACGTCGTGCTGAGACCCTCACGGATTCCGTGGGTTCACTCCCCGTTCACCGCGACGCCCGGTCCCCGCACGTATGTGCGCCTACGGTCGCGCTGACACCAGGGCATACAGGGATTCTCAAGGGGAGAACACAGTGCGCAAGCTCCTGCCGTTGATCGGAACGCCGTCCGGTTCGCACCCCGGCGGCCGGTCCGCGATGACCTGCCGTTTCCGGTGTGGTGACGCCTGCTTCCACGAGGTGCCGAACACCAGCGACAACGAGTACGTCGGGGACGTCATCGCCGGGGCGCTCAGCCGCCGTTCCATGATGCGGGCCGCCGCCGTCGTGACCGTCGCCGCGGCGGGCGCCGGGGCCGTGGGCGTGGCGGGGGCGCCGTCGGCGCAGGCCGCGCCGGCGGCGGGAGGGAAGGGGCACGGGAAGCCGTCCCGGGACCGCGGTGCGCGCGGGCTGCGGTTCACGCCCGTCGCGCCCAACACCGACGACGCCGTGACCGTTCCGGAGGGTTACCGGCAGGACGTCGTCATCCGTTGGGGTGAACCCATCCTGCGCGGGGCACCGGCCTTCGACCCGGAGAAGCAGAGCGCCAGGGCGCAGGCCGGGCAGTTCGGGTACAACAACGACTTCCTCGCGCTGCTGCCCCTGCGCGGTGAGCACGACCGTCAGCTCCTCGTCGCGAACCACGAGTACACCGACGAGGTGCTCATGTTCCGCGGTTACGACCCCGAGAACCCGACCCGCGAGCAGGTCGAGATCGCCTGGGCCGCGCACGGGCTGTCCGTCGTCGCCGTGGAGGAGGAGCGCAGGAGCGGGCGGCTGACGCCCGTGGCGCGGCATCGGCTGAACCGGCGGGTCACCGCCACGACCGAGTTCCGGCTGACCGGCCCGGCCGCCGGGTCCGACCTGGTGAGGACCTCCGCCGACCGCAGCGGCCGCAAGGTGCTGGGCACCCTCAACAACTGCTCCGGCGGCACCACCCCGTGGGGCACCACGCTGCACGGCGAGGAGAACTTCAACCAGTACTTCGCCAACGCCTCCAGCGCCACCGACAAGCGGTACGGGATCGGGACCGGCGCCACCGAGCGCAAGTGGGAGCGGTTCGACAAGCGGTTCGACGTCGCCCGGGAGCCGAACGAGGTGCACCGGTTCGGGTACGTCGTCGAACTGGACCCGTACGACCCGGAGTCGACGCCGCGCAAGCACACGCTGCTTGGCCGGTTCAAGCACGAGGCCGCGACCGTGCGGCTGACGCACGACGGGCGGCCGGTCGTCTACACCGGCGACGACGAGCGGTTCGACTACTTCTACAAGTTCGTCGGCAGCAAGCGGATGCGGCACGGCAACTCCCGCTGGGCGCGCGAGCACAACCTCTCGCTGCTCGACGAGGGGACGCTGTACGTCGCCAGGCTCGACGGCGACTCCCCCGCCATCGAGATCGACGGGACGGGGACGCTGCCGCGCGACGGCGAGTTCGACGGCGGCGGCGAGTGGATTCCGCTGGTGACCGCCACCGAGGACGGGGCCGTCTCGCACGTCGAGGGGATGAGCGCCGAAGAGGTGTGCGTCTTCACGCGGCTCGCCGGGGACAAGGTCGGCGCGACCAAGATGGACCGGCCCGAGGACATCGAGCCGTCGCCGACGACCGGCAAGGTGTACGTCGCCCTCACCAACAACTCCAACCGGGGCAAGGCCGGTTACGCCGGTCCCGACGAGGCCAACCCGCGCAACTCCAACAAGCACGGCCACGTGCTGGAGCTGACCGAGCGGTGGAACCGGGCCGACGCCACCCGCTTCGGGTGGTCGCTGTTCCTGGTCGCCGGTGACCCGGAGGACCCGGCGACCTACTTCGCGGGCTTCCCGAAGGACCGGGTCAGCGCGATCTCCTGCCCGGACAACGTCGCCTTCGACGACCACGGCAACCTGTGGATCTCCACCGACGGCAACGCGCTCGGCAGCCACGACGGGCTCTTCGGCGTCGCGACCAGGGGCGACCGGCGCGGTGAGCTGAAGCAGTTCCTGACCGTGCCGACCGGCGCCGAGACCTGCGGCCCGCTCGTTCAGGACCGGCGGGTGCTGGTCGCGGTGCAGCACCCGGGCGAGGTCGACGGCGCCTCCGTGGAGCAGCCGGCCAGCACCTGGCCCGACGGGCCCGGGAAGATCGTGCGCCCGGCGGTCGTGGCGGTCTGGCGCGCGGACGGGCGCGACATCGGCGTCTGAGCCGGTCCGGGCGGCAGCGGGTTACGGGGTCGTCGGGTGTTCTACGCCGGTGCGTGGAACTCCCGTACGACCTCGATGCGGCCCACGATGTGCCGGTTGAACTCCGTCAGCTCCTCCGCCGGCACCCAGAGCTCCAGGATCGTCTCGCCGCCGGCCCGGCGGACCGGGTAGCGCTCCAGGAACCCGGCGTCGACCTCGAAGCGGGTGACGTAGCCCGCGCCGGAGGCGGGGACGTTCCAGTCGCGGGCGATGCGGACGGCGTAGTCCTCGTTGAGGACCGGGTAGAAGATCGGCTGCTCGGGCAGGCGCGGGGGCCAGGCCGTCCAGCCGGAGGCCTCCACGAGCGCGAGCTCCTCGGGGCCCGTGGGGCGCCACAGCGTCGTCGTCCCGGACCGCGGCACCGGCACCGGCACCGTCCCGGTCTCGGGGTTCGTCTTGGTCATGGTCGGCGACGGTAGCCGTGGGGCGCGGGCGCCGTCACGTCGTTTCAGCGGCCGGTGCGGGTCGGGCGGGCCGGTGCGGGATCGGTGCCGGGTTCCGCGCGGGAGCGGCGGCTCGGGAGACGGCCGTACCGTCCGGTGAGCCAGGAGGCCAGGGCGACCGTGAGGCCGAGGCCGACCAGGAGCCAGGCGGCGGTGCGCAGGGTTTCGGTGAGGGCGTCGTAGACGGCGCCCGCGGCGGGGCCGTCCACCGGGCCGGGGAGTTCCGCGACGGTGAGCCGCCGGCCGACCACGACGGCGAGGGCGAGCAGCGCCCCGCCGAGGGCGGTGCCGATCCCGGCGGCCGTGACGGCGCGACGGCGGCGGGCGGCGACGGCGATGCCGGCGACCGCGAAGACGACGGCCGCCAGCGGCAGCCAGAACGCGGCGACGTCGAGCACGCGGTAGCCCTCCCTGAGCCGGTCCGCCTGGTGGGCCGTGAGCACGGTGACCGCGGTGTGCCGGACCGGGATGCGCCGGGCGAAGGGCACGTCCTCGGCGAGCCGGTCCCGTACGCGTTCGGTGACGGGGGCCAGGTCGACGGTGACGGCGCGTCCGGCCGTCGCGTCGTCCCGCAGGGCGCGCAGTACGGTGGCGTGGACGGTGCGGTTGGCCGCGTCCCAGCCCTCGTGGAAGGCCTCGGTGCGGGTGAACGACCGGGCCGCGTCCCGCACGAAGAGCCGCACGGTGCCGTTCACGGGGCCGGCCGTGGCCTCCCCGACGATCCCTGCGAATCCGGAACCCAGGGTGTCGGCGGCCGAGTTCCGTACGTCCGGGTCGTCGGCGAGCGGTGCCACGGTCGCGACGTACCGGCCGGTGTCGGCCGGCCCGTGCATCGCCCAGCCGGCCAGCGTCGCGCACGGTGCGAGCAGGCCGGTGAGGACGATCAGGACGGCCGACAGGGCGCCCCTGAGGCGTGGGAACACCCTCCCAGGGAAGCCCTCGCGCCGCCCCGGAGCGACCGGCGTGACTGCATATGGCCGCCCGGGACGAGCCGGTCAGGTGGTGCGGGCCGCCCGGGCCGCCCGGGCCGCCCGGGCCTCCTGGGCGTCTTGGGCGTCGTGGCGGGTGTAGTAGTGGTAGACGAGCGCGGCCGTCACCGCCCCCGCGAGCAGCAGGGACGCGAGGACGCACGTGAACATGGCGACGCCGCTGCCCGAGTAGATGAACCCCAGCGCGCTGCCCGCGAACGCTCCCCACAGTGCCGCGTGGCCCTCGCGCGGCAGCCGCCGGCCCACCGCCCTGATGGCGAAGTAGAGGATGGCGAACGCGAGCATCGACATGAAGCCGTACAGCAGGTTCGTGGTGGTGATGGGGCCGCCGTGGCGGCGGACGGACGCGACCCAGTAGCCGTAGACCAGGGCCGCCGCGACGGGCATCGCCCACTTCACCAGCAGGTGGGTCTTCTTGCCGAGGACGTCGGGCGTCGTACGCCTCGGCGTGCCCGGGCCCGGGCCGGTGCGGGCGCCGGTGGGTGTTCCGGGTGTGGATACCGCGTGAGCCATGAGCGCACTCCTTAGCCTCGCCCCGTCTTAGCCTCGCCCCGTCTGTCCCGCCCCCGTCTGCCACCCCCCGTCTACCAGGGCACACCTGGCCGCGCCGGGCGGCAAGTCGGGATGCGGGCCGGCCGGGGGCGTGTTTCGCTGGGGCCCGTGAGGGGTCGTGTCCGCAGGCCGGTGCGCGCCCGGTGGCGGCCGCTCGGCCGGCTCGTGCACGCCGCCGGTCAGGGAGACGCCGTGTCCCGGCAGGAGCTTCTCAGTGTGCGCGGCCGCAGTGTCGCCTGGCTGTTCCCGCTGCTCCTGCTCGTCGGCATCACCGCGGGCGACATCACCACCGGCGCGTTCGAGATCATCTCCTGGACGGTGCTGGTGCCGGGGGTGGCCGCCGCGATCTGCGGGGTGTGGGGAACGGCCGTCTTCGTGGTACTCGCGGTCGGCGTCTACGTCATGGCCGACACCGTCTGGCAGCACCGGGACGAGACCGGGCTGCCCGGTCTGGTCCTCGTCGTCCTCGGCGGTCTCGTCGCCGTGGTGGCCGCCGCGTTCCGGGTCGGCGGCGAGCGGCGCATGCTGCACATGCGGGACATCGCCGACACCACCCGCCGTACCGTGCTGCGCCCGCTCCCGGTGGGCTTCGGCGGCCTGGACCACGCCGCCGTCTACCTCGCCGCGGACAGCGAGGCCCGCGTCGGCGGCGACTTCTACGACATCCAGCCCGGTCCGCACGGCACCCGGGTCCTCGTCGGCGACGTGCAGGGCAAGGGGCTGGGCGCGGTGGAGACGGCCGCCGCGCTGCTCGGGACCTTCCGCGAGGCCGCCTACCACGAACCGGACCTCGCGACGGTCGCCGAGCGCCTGGAGGTACGCATGGTGCGCCACCGCGAGCACACCGCGGGCCTCGGGCGGTCGGACGGCGACCGGTTCGCCACCGCCGTGCTGATCGGCTTCTCCCCCGGTCTGCCGGACGCCGTGGACGTCGTCGTCTTCGGGCACGAGCCCCCGATGGCGGTCGGCCCCGGCGGCGTGCGCACCCTGCCGGTCGCGGGCGGGCTGCCGCTGGGCATGGCCGAACTCTCGCCGGGCCGGCCGGGTGCGGCACCACCGGTGCACCGGCTGCGTCTCGCCGTGGACGAGACGCTGCTGCTGGTCACCGACGGGGTGACCGAGGCCCGCGATCCCGCCGGGGTCTTCTACCGGCCGGCCGACGACATCGTGCGCGCCGTCGCCGCCGACGCGCGCGCTGCCGCGCCCGCGCGTCTGGTGTCCCTCGTACGGGAGGGCACGCTGCGCCACTGCCGGGGGCGGCTGGCCGACGACACCACCGTCTTCGCGGTACGGCGGACACCGGGCCCGGGGGAGCCGGCCTACGGGTGAGTGCTCCGCTTCGCAGCCGTAGCGGTTACGGTGCTGCCGTACGTGATCGACGGCGATCGCCGGGAACCGGCGGAGGCCGACGAAGGCCGGCGGAGGCCGGCAGGAACCACAGGGGGAGGGGACATGCCCGGAACCGTGCTGCTGCTCGCGGCGGCGCCCGTGGGCCGTGGGTGCCTGGTGGACGCCGCCTCCGTGCTCCCCGTGCTCGCGGCCGTGCCGCCCGCCGTGCTCTCCGGCACCGACACGGCGAACGTCGTCGAACTCGCCGACCCGCTGGAGCCGCAGGCCGTCCTCACCCGGCTGCGGGCCGCGGCGGCCGCCCCCGGGCCGCTCACCGTCTACGTCGCCGGGCAGCTCCAGCTGGACCGGCGCCAGCGCCTGCCGCACCTGGCGCTGGCCCGCACCACCCCGGCGAACGTCCGCTACACCGCCCTGCCCTGGCACTGGATCCGCGAGGAGCTGCGCCTGCGGCCGAGCGGCGCGACGACGCTGCTGCTCGACCTGCACGCCGACCACGAGACCTGGCAGTGGCTGCGCACCGGCCCGCTGGACTCCGGGCGCAACAACGCCGTCTACGGCCGCGTCGCGCCGCCGCCCGCGCGGCGGACGGTGGCCGTCCCGTCGTACATGCGGGGCGTGGCGACGATCCTGCGCAGCGGGCACCGGCCGCCGCCGGACGAGCTGCACCAGCAGGCACTGGCCCGCGCGGCCGCCGACACCCCGGGCAGCGGTGCGGTGACCGGCGCCGACCTGGTGCTGACGGCGCCGGGACCGATGGCGGGCGACCCGCACGCCGTCATCGCCGCCGCCGTGCAGGCCGGACGGCACGGCGACGCCGACGCGCTCGCCGCCCGGCACGAGCGGGCCGCCGCCCACACGTACGGGCCCGCTTCCGAGGACGCGCTGCACTGGACGGAGGTCCGGGCCGACCTGGCGATGTTCGCCGGGGACCCGGTGCGCAGCTGCCGGGCCTGGCTGACGGTGGCCGAGGCCCGGCTCGGCGCCGGGCAGCCCCCGCAGGCGCCCGCGGTGGAGGCGGCCGTCGACCGGGCCCACCACCAGTGGGGCCGCATCCGCGACGCCGGACCCGCCCGTGAGCTGGGACCGCCGCTGGCGGCGCTGCGCGGCCGCGTACCGGGCCGCCGCGAGGGCGCCCTGGACCACGTCCAACGCGAACTGAGCCGGCTCCAGACCCAGGGCTGAGCACGGCACCCCGGCCGGCACTCACCGGCACTCCGGTCGGCACCCACCGGCACTCCGGTCGGCACCCACCGGTGGCCCGGCCGGTGGTCCGCCTGCGGCCGGGGCGGCTAGGGGGTCACGGCGGCCAGGTCGTCCGGGGCGGGGGCGGGGGCGGTGCCGGACATCGGCGCCGGGGACGAGGTGGGGGGTTCCGTGTCCACCGGGGCCGCGTTCGCGGCCAGCAGCAGCCCGGCCACGGCGGCGACGGCGGCGGCGAGCGCTCTGGCGTAACGTTCGGCGGTGCGGGTACGTACGGGCACGGTGTCCTCTGCGGGATCAGGGATTGTGTCAAGCGCGGTTAAGCGCGCTTAATACGCCGTTTAACCTAGAGCCGTCCGAGTCGAACGGCAAGAGCCTCAGGGGGAGTTGGCAGTGGGTGACCGTGACGACCGAAACGCCGTCGGACGCCGGGTGCAGCGACTGCGCGCCGAGCGCGGCATGACCCAGCGCCAGCTCGCGGAACCGGCCTACACGCCCGCCTACATCTCCACCCTCGAGGCCGGCCGCGTCCGCCCCTCCGACGAGGCCCTGCGGCACCTCGCCGAGCGACTCGGCGTCGGCTACGAGGAGCTGGCCACCGGACGCCCCGCCCACCTCGCCACCGACCTGCGGCTCAGGCTCACCGGAGCGCAGCGCACCCTCGCCACCGAGGGTGCCGAACAGGCGGCCGGCCAGTACACCGAGCTGCTCGCCGAGGCCGAGGCGTACGACCTGGCCGAGGAGCGGGCCGCCGCGCTGCTCGGGCTCGGGGAGTGCGCCGTCGAGACCGGCGAACTGGCCTCCGGCCGGCAGTACTTCGAGCGGGCCGAGCAGTGCCTCGCCGACGCCGGCGCCCCGCTGCCCGCCCGGGTCCCCGCCCTGCGCGGCCGCGCCCTGTCCCACTACCTCGCCGGTGAACTGCGGTACGCCGTCTACCTGCTGGAGTCCACGCTCGACGAGCTGAACCGCGGCGGCCTGCACGACCCCGACGCGCTGCTGCTGCTCTACGCCAGCGCGATCGGCCCGTACATGGACATGGGCGCCCACGCGCGCGCCGCCCAGGCCGCCGAACTCGCCCTCTCCCTCGCGCCCAGCGCCGGCGATCCCGCCCTGGTGGCCCGCATGCACCGCTCCGTCGCCCGCACGCTGCTCGCCGAGGGCCGCCTAGCCGACGCCGACGCCTCGCTCGCCAAGGCGGCCGAGCTGTACCGCACGCTGCAACTCCGCACCGAGCTGGCCAACTGCCACTGGATGCGCGGCTACGTCTGCGCCCAGAACGGCGAACTCCCGCGCGCCGAGGAGGAGATGCGCGAGGCCCTCGGCATGCTGTCGGCCACCCGCGCCGCCCTCTACAGCAGCCAGGTCGCCGTCGAGCTGGCCGACGTACTGCACCGGCGGGGCAAGTCCGAGGAGGCCGCGGAGCTGCTGCACGGAGTCCTGCACGACCTCTCCTCGGAGCGCGGCGCCGTGCACGCGGCGGGTGCGCACCGGCTGCTCGGCATCATCGCCGAGGACGCCCGGGACACCGAGACCGCCGAGGAGCACTACGTCCGCGCGCTGAGCCTGCTGGAGCGGGCCGGCGCGGCCGGTGACCTGGCCGACCTGTGCCGGCTCCTCGGCGACCTGCTGCGCCGCACCGGCCGCGTCGAGGCGGCCCTGGACGCGTACCGCACCGGCCTCGGGCACCGCACCGCGCCCGGCACGACGACCCTGGGACCGGCACCCGCACAACCGCCGCTGTAGCCGCGCGGTGCCGTCGACGTCCTGCCGTCACACCTGGGCCCGGCCCTGCCGCCGGACCTCCGTCAGCCGTCGCGTCCCCACCTCGACGGCCGTCAGGGTGGCGTCGTCGGCCGGTTCGCCGAGGGTGCCGTTGGTGAGGCTGAGCGCGTCGTCGCCGACGCGGACGGCGACGAGGTCCACGGTGAGGACCCCGCCGGGGCGGGTGCCGCCCACCGTCACCCGCAGACCCCGGCGGGCGTCCCCCGCCTCCGGCGGCGTCAGGGCGGTGACCCGGACGTCCCGGCTGTCCCGGCCGGTGTCGTCGGTGCCCGCCTCGAAGCGGCCGCACGTGTCCGGCAGTGTCCCCAGCCACGCCAGCGTCCTGTCGAGGTCGGCGGCGCGGTACGAGGTGATCCGGTAGTGCAGCTGGGCCCCGCCGTCCGGGTCGTCCAGGGCGGCGGTGGCCCGTGGCGCGGTGGTGGCGCCGCCGCCGAAGAGGTCCTCGGTGTAGAGGATGTCGAGCAGCCGCCGGCAGTCGCCGGGCCCGGTCCGTTCCGCGGTGGCCTTGAGCACCTCGTCCCGCCAGGTCGCGGCGCCCCGCGTGGGCTCCCACGCCTCCCCCAGGTCGGCCGCCGTGATCAGGGCCGCCCGCGCCTGCCCCCGGGTGAGCACCGGCGGCAGGGCGGCTGACGGAAGCGCGGCCGGGGACTGCGCGGTCGGCGGCGTGGTCCCGGCCGCCCGGCCCGGGGTCCGCCCGCCGGCGGTGTCGCAGGCGGTCGCCGTCAGCGCCAGCACCGCCGACAGCGCGGCGCCGAGCAGCGGGCGGGCGGCGCGGGTGTGCGACGGACGGGCGGCGGGGGCGAGCTGCATCGGTGCCTCCTGGCGGGCCGGTGCGACCGGCGCCGTTCAGGATCGGTCACCCCTCCACGGCACCACCGTCCCCGCCCCGCCACCAGCGCGCGCGGCCGTCCGGGTGAGCGCGCCGGGCGGGGGGGATCAAGAGCGGCGGGGGAGGGAGAGGGGCAGGGGCGGAGGCGGGGGACGGGTCACAGGGCCAGCCAGACCGTCGTGTCCGGGCCCAGCCGGCCGTCCTCCAGCGGCGCGCTGCTCAGCAGGACCTCTCCTGCGGGCAGGTCGACCGCGGCGCCGGAGAGGTTGGTGACGCAGCGCCAGCCGTCCGAGCGGTCGAACCGCAGGACGTCGGCCGGGACGTCGTCCGACCAGGTCAGCGCCTCGCCGTCGAGCAGCTTGCGGCGCAGGCGCAGGGCGGTGCGGTACAGCTCCAGCGTCGAGCCCGCCACCCCGTCCTGGGCCTGGACGGCGTACGCCGTGTAGTCCGGCGGCTGCGGCAGCCACGCCCCGCCCGCGCCGAAGCCGTACGACGGGCCGTCCGTCGTCCACGGCAGCGGTACCCGGCAGCCGTCGCGGCCCTTGCGGACGTGCCCGGTCTGCTCCCAGATCGGGTCCTGGAGGACCTCGGTGGGCAGGTCGGCCACCTCGGGCAGCCCCAGCTCCTCGCCCTGGTAGAGGTAGGCCGAGCCGGGCAGCGCCAGCATCAGCAGCGTCGCCGCGCGGGCCCGGCGCAGTCCGGCCGCCGGGTCGACGGCGGGCGCGCGGCCGCCGGAGAGCAGCCAGGCGTCGGTGTCCGTGTCCGGCGGCAGCACGAGGCGGGTGGCGTGGCGCACGACGTCGTGGTTGGACAGCACCCAGGTCGCCGAGGCGCCGGCGGCCCGCGCGTCGGCCAGCGAACCGGTGATGACCTCACGCAGTTCGGCCGCGTCCCAGCCGGTCTGGAGGTACTCGAAGTTGAAGGCCTGGCCCAGTTCGTCCGGGCGGGCGTACAGGACGCGCCGGGCGCCCGGGACCCAGGCCTCGGCGACGGCCGTGCGGGGCGGGCTGTAGGCGTCGAGGATCTTGCGCCAGTCGCGGTAGACCTCGTGGACGTCGTCGCGGTCGTAGAAGGGGTGGGTGCCCGGCGCGAACTCCGTCAGGGCCGCCTCGCCGCTCAGTTCGGGGGCGCCGAGGTCGCGCAGCGGCTCGGTCAGGTCCTTGACCAGCGCGTGGGCCACGTCGACGCGGAAGCCGTCGACGCCCCGGTCGCACCAGAACTTCAGCGTGGTGCGGAAGTCGGCGCGGACCTGCTCGTTCTCCCAGTTCAGATCGGGCTGCTGGGGCGCGAAGAGATGCAGGTACCACTGTCCGTCGGGCACCCGCTGCCAGGCGCTGCCGCCGAAGACGGACTGCCAGTCGGTGGGCGGCAGTTCGCCGTGCGCGCCCCGGCCGTCACGGAAGACGTACCGGTCCCGGGCCGCCGATCCGGGGCCGGCGGCCAGCGCCTCCCGGAACCACGCGTGGCGGTGCGAGGTGTGGTTGGGGACCAGGTCGACGATCACCTTCAGGCCCAGCCGGTGGGCCTCGGCGGCCAGCGCGTCGAAGTCGTCCAGCGTGCCCAGACGCGGGTCGACGTCGCGGTAGTCGTCGACGTCGTAGCCGCCGTCGGCGAGTTCGGAGGGGTAGAAGGGGCTCAGCCACAGGGCGTCGACGCCGAGGGCGGCCAGGTGGGTGAGGCGCTGGGTGACACCGCGGAGGTCGCCGAGACCGTCGCCGTCGGCGTCGGCGAAACTGCGGGGATAGACCTGGTAGATGACGGCCTGCCGCCACCAGTTGGGATCCTTGGACGACAGGTCGGGGGTGCTGGGGGTGCTGGGGGTGCTGCGTACGGTCACGCGGCCTCCTTCGAGATGCCGAGCCGGTACGTGCGGGCGACACGAACCGGTCTGGTACGTCTGTCCAGATCACCCGAAAAGGGAACCCGTGCGCCCGCGACGCGCCGGGGGCTACGCCTCCGTGCGCTCGACCGTGCCGAGGTACAGGTCCACGTACCGGGCCACGTCCACGTCCAACGCCACGTCGACCAGGGCCTGTTCGCGCATGCCGTCGTGCAGTTCGGACTCGCCGACGCGCAGCCGGCGGTCGACGAGGGTCTGGCCGCGGGACGGGCCGGGGGCCAGGGACACCTCGACGGGCAGCCGGTGCGTGGTCAGGCCCGCCGGGTCGATCACCGCGCAGACCGCGCCCGCGTCGCCGAGCCCGCCGCCGGGGTCCGTCGCGTCGGTGGCGGGGCCCCGGTGGGCGAGCAGCTCCCCGGCGAGCCGGGTGCCGGGCTCGGCGCTCGCGCGCAGCCGCCGGACGTCCGGGCCGGGCACGATCACCCGCTCGAACACGTCGAGGCCGTACATCGTGATCGGCACCCCGGCGGTGAGCAGGATCGCGGCGGCCTCGGGGTCGTGCCACACGTTGAACTCGGCGACCGGCGTCGCGTTCCCGGTGGCCACCGCGCCGCCCATGAACACGATGCGCTCGATGTTGCCGGTGACCTCCGGGTGGGTGCGCAGCAGCAGCGCGATGTTGGTCAGCGGCGCGGTGGGGATCAGGGTGACCGGGCGCGGGGAGGCGAGGATCTCCCGGCGCAGCAGCGTCACCGCGTCCACGTCGGCGGGGGCGCGGGTCGGCGCGGGCAGCCCGAGGTCGCCCATGCCGTCGGCCCCGTGCACGTGCCGGGCGGTGCGCACGCCCTCGATCAGCGGCCGCTCGGCACCCCGGGCGACGGGGACGTCCGGCGCGCCGGCCCGCTCCAGCACGGTCAGCGTGTTGCGCACGACGCCCGCCACGTCCGTGTTCCCGGCCACGCAGGTGACCGCGCGCAGGTCGAGGCGCGGGTGGCGGACCGCGAGCAGCAGGGCCAGGGCGTCGTCGATGCCGGTGTCGCAGTCGATGATCACCGGGATGGGATGCTGCTGGTCGGAGGCGGTCGTCACGGCGGGCTCCTTACGGTGGCGTGCGGGGCGCCGGTGACCCTACGCCGGGCACGGAGCGGTGCGGCGCGGCACCCGCGGCCGGGGTCGAGCGGGGTCCCGTCAGTGGACGATCACCAGGTCGTGCGGGGCGGTGTTGAGCCGCCGTCCGCCGTCCTCCGTGCAGGTGACGACGTCCTCGATGCGGACGCCGAACCGGTCCGGGAGGTGGATGCCGGGGTCGAGGGAGAAGCACATGCCGGGTTCGAGCGGCTGCTCCTCGCCCTCCGCCAGATAGGGCGGCTCGTGCGTGGTGACACCGACGCCGTGGCCGGTGCGGGCCGCGCCGTGCCCGGCGTGGCCGGCCTCCTCGAGCACCGCGCGGGCCGCCCGGTCGACCTCCTGGCAGGACACCCCGGGCCGTACCGCCCCGAAGGCCGCCCGCTGCGCGGCCCGTACGGTCTCGTGGACCCGGCGCTCCTCGTCCGTCGGCGCCCCGACGTGGACGGTGCGGGCGGTGTCGAAGCCGTAGCCGTCCCGCAGGCCGCCGAACTCCAGGACGACCATGTCGCCGTCCCCGATGACACGGTCGCCGGGCCGGTGGTGCGGGTCGGCCCCGTGGGGTCCGGCGCCGACCACCGTGAAGTCGACCCGGCTGTGGCCGTGCCCGCGCAGCAGTCCGGCCAGGTCGGCGGCCAGCTCGCGCTCGCTGCGCCCGCCGAAGCGCAGGGCGAGGACCTCCTCGTACGCGGCGTCCGCCGCCGCTGCCGCGGCCGTCAGCCGGGCCACCTCGTGCTCGTCCTTGACCGCGCGCCGCATGGGCAGGACGACGGACAGCGGCTGGTAGGTGGCGAGCGGCAGGGACTTCTGGAGGCAGAGCAGGTGCAGCGCCCAAGTCCCGTCGGCGACGGCGTAGCGGCCGTGCGGGCGCAGCAGTCCGGCCGCGGCGGCGTAGGCGTCCTG
This sequence comes from Streptomyces coelicoflavus, assembly GCF_003112555.1. Taxonomy (GTDB): domain Bacteria; phylum Actinomycetota; class Actinomycetes; order Streptomycetales; family Streptomycetaceae; genus Streptomyces; species Streptomyces coelicoflavus. The sequence continues at coordinate 375,947 of NZ_BEWB01000003.1, forward strand.
GCCCTCCCACCAGTCGAAGACGCGTACCGCGCCCGCGCCGGGTGCCGCCTCGGCGGTCGGGCGGTCGATCGCCGGAACCAGCAGCCGGGGCTGGGAGGTGGCGGTGAGGACGAGGAGGGTCAGGCGTTCGGTGGTGGCGGTGGGCCGGTAGCCGCACAGCCACACCAGGTCGGGGCCGGGGGTGACCAGTACCCCGGCGAGCCCGAGGGCGGCGGCCTCGTACGCGGTGCGTTCCATGCGGGCCGCGTAGACCTCGTCCGTGAACGCGGCGGGGGTGCCGTCGCCCGGGCCTGCACCCGTACCGGCACCCGGCAGGGGCGTCCCACCGGTCTCGCCGGTCCGCCCGGTCTCGCCGGTCTCGCCGGTCACGGGTGTCTCACCCGTCCCGCGCGGGCCGTTCACGGCTGACGGCGGCGCGCGGCGCGGGCGGGCCTTCCGGGATCGGCCATGTCGTCGCCTCCAGGGACCTGGTGGGGCATCTCCGCCGCGGTCACGCGGGTCTCCGCAAGTGAAGGCCGGAGGGCACCGCCGCGCCTGTGCCGCACCGCCGGACGGGTGACTCAGACGTGCCCCGGCCCACCGCTGCCGAAGGATCCGCTCGACCCCGGCGACCAGCGGCGCCGCTGCTGGTCGTCGCCCCGCCGGCTGCCCGAGTGGTGCAGCTGGTAGGGCATGAGCCGCGGGCTCCCGTCCTCGTTCAGCGGGATCTCGTCCGGCTCCCGTATCTCCCGCTCCTCGTGGACGGGACCGGTGTCCGGGAGGTGCGGCTGTTCGTCGGCACGGGGGCGGCGGGGCTCCCGGTCCATGACCCGCATGCCCGTGCGTACGGCCCAGACCAGCGCGCCGGCGATCACCAGCCCGATGATGAAGACCACCAACACTTTCAGCCCGCCCGAGGGCGCGGCCAGCACTACATACGTTGCCGTACTCATGCTCTGATTATGTACCCCCAAATGGCATAAAGCGCCCGATGTGTCCTGGTTGGCGTTCTTGCGATGGGTGCCGACTGCGGCGGCGCCCCGGCCGTCAGGGGGCCCGCAGGGCGTCCACCGCGATCCGGGCCGCGGTGCCGATCACCGCGTCCGCCGCCGGGAGTACGGCCGCGGTGTGGGCGGTGCGGGTGAAGACGGCCACGGCGTAGCGGCCGCCGTCGGGGTACTCGACGACGCCGACCTCGTTGCGCAGGGTCGGCAGACTGCCGGTCTTGCCGGCCACGTGGACGTCGTCGAAGGGGAAGCCCGAGGCCAGGCGGTGCGGCCACACCTGGAGGCCCATGATCCGGCGCATCGCGGCGCCGTACTCGGGCGGAGCGGCCTCGTCCCGCCACACCGCGCCGAGCAGCCGGGTCATGTCCCGCGGCGTGCTGCGGTTGGTGCGGGCCGGGTCCAGGGCGCGCAGCCGGGTGATGACGTGCGGGTCGGCCAGCGCCCGGGCACCGCCCGGCCCGGCGTCCTCGCGCATGGTGCCCAGCATCTCGCCGAAGCCGTGCACCGCCCGCGTCCGGGTGAGGCCGAGCCGGGCCGCGGTGCGGTTGACGGCGTCCAGGCCGACCCGGCGCAGCAGCAGATCGGCGGCCGTGTTGTCGCTGACGGACATCATCAGGAACGCCGTGTCGCGCAGCGACAGCCGGACCGGGTCGAGCATGGCCGCCAGTCCGGTGGGCCCCGGGGTGCGTCCGTCGGGAGGGCACTCGACCTGCTCGGTGAGGTCCAGCGCCCCGGCCGCCGCCAGTTCGTGCAGGGTCACGAGCACGCACAGCTTGTGGACACTGGCCGTGCACACCGGCTGGTCCGCCCGGACCCCGACCTGCGTCCCCGAGTCGACGTCGACGGCGTGCAGCCACCCGGTGACCCCGGCGTCGGCGAAGGCGGCGTCCAGCCGGGCGGCGGTGGCGGTGTCGGTCATGGCCGGGGCTCCCCTGCGGGACGGGGGCCCGTCGGCGGGGCGGCTGCCGCGAGGTGTGCGTCGGCCGGGGCCCGTGCTGCCCGGAGGGCGCCGCCGGGGGCGGAGGGCGCCGGTGGGGCGAGGGGCGTCGACGGTGGGTGGTCCGGGCCGGTCACGGGGCGTGCCGGTGAGCGGCCGAGGGCGGCACGGTCGGTCATGGCCCGGGGCTCCCTGCGGTGCGGCGTCCCACCGGCGGGGTGGCCGAGGAGGGCGTGGTCGGTCATAGCCAGTACTCCGATGCCGGGCGAAGGTGCAGGGGTCGGGCCGGTGTCTCGGAGTGGGCGCCGGCCGTGGTGCGCAGGGCGTGGGTGGCCGCGTCCGCGAAGGCGCCGACGGCGGCGTCGCCGCGCCCCTTGGGCCAGGCCGCGGAGTGCCGCCAGGCGGGTGCGGCCCCGGCCAGCGGGCGCCAGACCACATCCTGGTCGCCGGGGGTCACCAGTCGGGAGTCACGGGGGCCGAGGGCGACGGCCCCGGAGGACAGGACCAGCCCGCGGGCGAAGCCGGCGCCCTGCCCGTGCCGTACGGCGGCGGGCGTGTAGCCGCCGCGGGCACAGGCGGTGAGCAGGTCGTCGTAGACCGCGGGGGCGTCGGCGCGCGGGAAGAGGACCAGGTCGTAGCCGGTGAGGGCGGCGAGCGGCACCTCGTCCAGCTCCGTCTGCGGGGCGCCGCGCGGCAGCAGGACGCCGAGGTCGCGGCGGAGCACCGGGCCCAGTTCCAGGCCGGTGACGTCGCACGGGTGGTGGATGAGGCCGACGTCCAGCTCGTGCGCGGCGAACCCGGCGAGCTGCTGGGCGGTGGTCAGCTCGTGCAGCTCCAGCTCGAGGCCCGCGTGCCGGCGCCGGAAGCCGGCCAGCAGCGCGGCGACGGTCTCGCCGGAGATGTCGGGGGACAGCGCGGCGCGCAGCAGACCGCTCTCGCCGTCCCGGATGCGGCGCGCGGCGGTCCGCAGCGCCTCGGCGCGGGCCAGCAGCTCGCGGGCCTCGCCGAGCAGCAGCGTGCCCGCCTCGGTGATCGTCACCTGGCGGCTGGTGCGCTCGAAGAGCCGGACGCCCAGCTCCTTCTCCAGCCGCTGGATGCGCTGCGACAGGGGTGGCTGGGCCATGCCGAGCCGGACGGCGGCACGCCCGAAGTGTGACTCTTCTGCAACAGCCACAAAGCACTCCAGGTGCCGCACCAGGTCCACGACCAGTAATCATATCGGGGATTGATCGATCCGACATCCATATCGGTCTTGGACAGGGACTCGGCGGGGTTGCTCTCCTCGGGCCATGAGCTCCTTTGGTGAACGTTCCCGCCGCTGGCCCGGCGTGCTCGCCCTCGCCCTCGTCCTCCCCCTGGCCGGCTGCGCCACCGACTCCGGCCGTCCGGACGCGGCACCGCCGTCGAGCGGGTCGTCCGCCACCAGTGGCGGCACCGGCGGCGACACCGGCGGCGACACCGGCGGCGGTACGGGTACGGGTACGGCGGCACCCGGAACCCGCGAACAGCTCCGGGTGGACGGCGACGTCCGCCAGTACCTCCTGCACCGGCCCGCCTCCACCCCCGCGTCTTCCGCCGCCGACGGCCCGCGGCCCCTGGTCGTCGCCTTCCACGGCCGCGGTGCCGACGCCGCCGAGCTGCGGGCGAAGACCCGGCTGGAGAAGGCCGCCACCGCGCGCGGCATGCTCGTGGCCTTCCCCGAGGGCCTCGGTCACGGCTGGGGCGCGGGCACGCGGGCGACGAAGCAGCGCCCGGACCCCGAGCGGGACGTGCGGTTCACCGAGGCGCTGGTCGAGCACCTGGTCCGCACCGAGCGGGCCGACCCCGAACGGGTCTACGTCGCCGGGTTCTCCAACGGCGGCTCGATGGCCCTGCGCGTGGCCGCCGAGCGCCCCGGTCTGCTGGCGGGCGCGGCCTCGGTCTCCGGTCAGCTGCCCACGGGCGACGCCGCGGTCGAGCCCACCGGGCCCGTCCCCGTCATGGTCGTCTACGGCGCCGACGACCCCGTACGGCCCCTGGCGGGTCTGCCCTCCCCGCCGCCGGACCCCGAGGAGCCGATCCTGCCGACCCGGTCGGCCCGGGACACCGCGGCGGCGTTCGCGGCGGCCGGGGGCGCGGGCGAGCCGGTCACGCGGGAGGAGGAGGGCTACGACCGGACGGTGTGGCGGTTCGGGACCGGTGCTCCCGGCGGCGCACGGCGGCCGGACGGCACCGTGCGACTCCTCGTCGTCGAGGACGCCGGTCACACCTGGCCGGGCTCGACCGTCCCGCCGCCCGAGGGGTTCGGCCCGGTCAGCAAGGCCCTGGACGCCACCGACACGATCCTCGACTTCTTCGCCGACCCCGGCCCCGGCCGCTGACCGACAAGGACCCGTCCCATGTCCGACTCCCCCTACCTCACCTCTCCCCGCCGCCGCAGGCCCCGCAACGGGGTGCGGGCCGTCGCCGCCGTGGGCGTCGTGCTCGCGATCGCCGCGGGCGGCTCGTACGCCGCCGGGCTCGGCCCCTTCGCGCGCGGCGACGACGGACCCGACCCCGCCGCGATGAAACAGGCGCGCGCCTTCCTCGCCGACTGGGCCGCCGGGCGGCTGCCGAGCGCGGCCGGCCGCACCACCGAGCCCGGCAGGGCTCAGGAGGTGCTGCAGAGTTTCACCGCGGGCCTCGACATCGAGAAGCCGAAGCTGACGGCGGCGGACGACGGGGCGGAGGAGGCGGAGGACGGCACCCTCGGCGTCCCCTTCACCGCCAGGATGCCGGTCACCGGCCTGGGCACCTGGACGTACGAATCGAGGCTGCCGCTGCGCGAGCAGGAGGACGGGGGCTGGAAGGTGGACTGGCGGCTGTCCCTGGTGCATCCGCGGCTGAGCGACACGGAGAAGTTCCGCCTGGAGCGCGAGGAGACCGCGCCGCCGAAGGTCACGGACCGCGAGGGCACCTCCCTCGTGGGCGCCGACTACCCGTCCCTGGCCCCGCTCCTGGGACGGCTCGCGGGTGACGCGGGCGGTGGCGGCGGTCCGCGCGGCGCGGTCGAGCTGGTCGACCGGGCCAGCGGGAAGACCGTGCGCACCGAGGCGTCCTTCGGGAAGAAGCCCGACCCGGGGGCCGCGGACCGGCCCGTGCGCACCACCTTGGACGCCACCTGGCAGTCGGCCGCGGAGAAGGCCCTGGGGGAGGCCGGCGGCAAGAACGCCTCGCTCGTCGCCCTGCGCGTCGACAACGGCGAGGTCCTCGCCCTCGCCAACTCCCCCTCCTCCGGCTTCAACCGCGCCGCCTCCGGCACCTACGCGCCCGGCTCCACGTTCAAGATCGTCACGAGCAGCGCCCTGCTGCTCAAGGGGGCGGTCGCGCCGGACGACGTCGTGGACTGCCCCAAGTACCTGACGGTGGGCAAGGAGTTCCACAACGTGGAGACGTCCGAACACCCCGGCGCCACCTTCCGCAAGGACTTCACCGAGTCCTGCAACACCGCCTTCATCAGCCTGCGCGGCAAGCTCGACGACGGGGAGCTGGGGAAGGTCGCCCGCACCTACTTCGGGATCGGCCAGGTCTGGCACGCCGGCATCCCGACGTACGACGGCTCGGTGCCGGCGCCCAAGGACGAGACGGAGAAGGCGGCGTCGATGATCGGGCAGGGCCGGGTCCAGGCCAACCCGCTGATCATGGCGTCGGTGACGGCCACCGCGGTCTCCGGCGAGTTCCACCAGCCGTCGCTCACCGCGGGCAACGAGGACGAGACGCGCACCGAGCCGCTCCCCGACGAGGTCGTCACCCAGCTGCGCGGGCTGATGCGGGCCACCGTCACCGACGGCACCGCGCGCGTCCTGGCCGACCTGCCAGGTGAGGTGGGCGCCAAGACCGGCACCGCCGAGGTCTCCGACGACCAGGACAACAACGGCTGGCTCGTCGCCCACCGGGGCAACGTGGCCGTCGCCGTCGTGGTCGAGGAGGGCGTCACCGGCGGCGGCTCGGCGGGCCCGGTCGTGCACAGCCTGCTGTCGGCCGTACCGGAGGACCCGTCCTGAGCCGGCCGGCGGTGCGCGGATCAGGCGCGAGGCGGGTCCTGGGTGCCGGCGCCGGTGCTGTTGCCGGTACCGGTGCCGGGGGCCTCGCGGTCGACCGTCTCCCCTTGGATGACACGCGGCGTCCCCGGCTCGTCCGCGTCCTTCGCGGCGCGGGCCTCGGCCTTGAGGATGCGGGCCGACTTGCCCGCCGAGCGGGTCAGCTCGGGGAGCTTCTTGATGGCGAGGACGACGGCGACGACGACGAGAATGATCGCGAGTTCGCTGAGTCCGAACACGGTGCTCCCCTGGTGAACGTACGGTGTGGGCCCGCGGCACGGGCCCACACACGGAATCTACGGCAAGGCCGGCGGGCCGGGCGCCGCGGCCCGGGCCCCGGAGCTCTCGGAGGAGCCAGAGGCTTGAGAGCTATCGGAGCTCTCCGGGGCCTGCGGGGCCTGCGAGGTCTCCGAGGTCGGCGAGGTCTCAGAGGTCGAACTCGTGCGGCGGCAGGTCCAGGGCGTAGCAGGCCTCGCGGACCACGGCGCGCTCGTCCTTGTCGAAGTCCCCGTCGGCGCCGCCGATCACGATGCCGATCTGGATCACGGCCCGTGCCTCGGCGGGCTTCTTCTTCGCCTTGGCGATCTCCTGGAGGATGCCGACCTTGCCGAAGGCGAAGTCGGCGGTGAGCTTGTTCAGGTTGTCCTCGAACCGGCGGCGCAGGTCGTCGGCGGGGAAGTTCTGAAGCACCTCGTTGGTCGAGATCAGCTGGGCGACCCGCTGCCGCTCCGAGGGGTCGACGGTGCCGTCGGCCGCGGCGACCAGCGCGCACATCGCCATGCTCGCGTCGCGGAAGGCGCCGCTCTTGAGGTCGTTCTTCTTCGCCACGAGCTGCGTCTGCATCTGCGACGCGGACTCCTTGAAGCGGTCCCACAGGGCCATGAGAACTCCGTACTCCGTACCGGTCGGACGGGAAGGGGTGATCGGGCTGGTCGGGGCTGGTCGGGGAGACCGGGACCGGCCCGAGTCTCTACAGCACTGTAGAAACTATCAGCCTTCCCCGTCGTCCGAGTCGCCCTCGAAGAAGTCCCCCACCTCGTCGACGACTTCGGCCGCCACCATCCCCCCGGCGATGCCCGCGGCCCCGGCCACGACGGCGGCACCGACCCCGGACTCGTGGCCGTACACCGCGTGGGAGCCGTACGACGCACGGTGTTCGACCAGCTCCTGGATCCAGCCGTCGACGAGGGTGTTCCAGTCCTGCGGGCCGGACGGGCCCTCGTGCGGGACGGTGAAGCGGCTGAGCGCGTCGTGGCCGCCGTGTCCGCCGGGCCCGTCGGCGAAGGGGCCGCCGCGCTTGTCCGCCTCCAGTACCACCTCGAGGGCGCCGGGCACGGCGAGGAAGGTCAGCTCGATCTCGTTGACCTGGTGGGCGTAGCGCGGGGGCGGGGTCAGCTCGACCTCCTGGTAGAAGGGCAGCTGCTGCCCGGTGCCGCCGATGCGGCCGTACTCCAGGTCGGCGGAGCGGAAGCCGAAGCCGAGCTGTCCGAGGGCCTCCAGGACGGCCTCCTGGGCCGGGAGCGGCGCCACGGTCAGCGGGTCCAGGTCGCCCTTGTCCCGGGCGCCGGCGACCGCCAGCTCGGTACGCACGCCGAGCACGATGCCCAGCGGCTGCCCGTGCAGTTCGGTGGCCGGGGTCTCCCAGGGCAGCGGCACCGCGAAGGGCAGGCTGGTCTCCTCGCCCGCCGCGAGCCGGAAGGCGCCGCCGACGACGTGCCGGTCGAAGACGACGACGCCCTCCCCGTCGCCGTGTTCCTCGTGCTCGGTCTCCACGCGGGCCACCAGCTCCAGCGCGACGTGCTCGACGTCGTGGTCGGCGGTGCCGCCGACGAGGCGGACCCGGCCCGACAGCGTGCCCCCCGGCCGGGCGGCGCCCGGGTCGAGGACCGTGTCCACCGTGGGCCCGCCCACGCCGAGGGAACCGAGCAGCCGCTTGAACACCATCGAGGCGTTCACTCCTTCACGTTCGTGCGGGAACTCCTGCGAGAGCACCCGTGGGAACAACCGGAATCCTCCGGCCGTTCTCTACAGGCGAGTAGAAGCATAGGGGTCTCAGGACTCCCGATCTTTTTGCTCGTCCTTTACCATGAGGGAGAACCCTCGGGTGCCCGGCTGGTACCGGCGCCCATCGACCCCGTTAAGGAGTCCCGTTCCGTAATGGAGCCCCCTAGTACCGGCCGTGCCACGGCCGGCCCGCCAGTTCCCCCGTACGTGCGTGAGGGAAGCGGGGTGGCACGGTGACCGAGGTCCTGCTGCTCCTGCTGGCCCTCCTGCTCACCCTCGCCTGCGCGGTCTTCGTCGCGGCCGAGTTCTCCCTCACCACCGTCGAGCGCGGTGACCTGGAGCGGGCCGCCGAGTCCGGTGAGCGCGGCGCCGACGGCGCCCTGAAGGCCGTACGCTCCCTGACCCTCCAGCTGTCCGGCGCCCAGCTCGGCATCACGGTGACCTCGCTGGTCATCGGCATGCTGGCCGAGCCGTCCCTCGCGGTGCTGCTGCGCGGCCCGCTGCGGGCGATCGGCCTGGGCGGCGCCACCTCGACGGTCGCGACCCTGCTCGGCGTGATCGTCTCCACCGTCGTCCTGATGGTCGTCGGCGAGCTGGTCCCCAAGAACTGGGCGATCTCGCGCCCGCTGGCCGTCGCCAAGGTCGTCGCGGGTCCGCAGCGCGGCTTCACCACCGCCTTCGGCCCCTTCATCCGGCACCTGAACAACACGGCGAACCGTTTCGTGCGCCGCTTCGGCCTGGAACCGGCCGAGGAGCTGGCGTCCGCCCGCAGCGCCGAGGAGCTGGTCGCGCTCGCCCAGCACTCGGCCGCGGAGGGCGCCCTGGAGGCGGACTCGGCCGAGCTGTTCGTGCGCACCCTGCACCTGAGCGAGCTGACCGCGGAGAACGTCATGACCCCGCGCGTGGACGTCAAGGCCCTGGAGGCCCACGCCACCGCCACCGACGCCGCGAACCTGTCGCACGCCACCGGCCTGTCCCGCTTCCCGGTCTACCGGGACAGCCTGGACGAGGTCGTCGGCACGGTCCACATCCGCGACGTGCTGGCCCTGGAGCCGGAGAAGCGCCGGACCACCCCCGTCACCGAGCTGGCCACCGCGCCGCTCCTGGTGCCGGACAGCCTGCCCGCCGACCGCCTCCTGGAGCGCATGCGCGCCAGCCGCACCATGGCCGTCGTCATCGACGAGTACGGCGGTACGGCGGGCGTGGCGACCGTCGAGGACATCGTCGAGGAGGTCGTCGGCGAGGTGCGCGACGAGCACGACCCGGTCGAGATACCGGACCTGCTGCCCGCCCCCGCCGACGCGGACGGCCGCGCGGCCTGGGAGGCCGACGGCTCGCTGCGCCTGGACCACCTGGAGCGCATCGGCCTGACCGCGCCGGAGGGCCCGTACGAGACCCTGGCGGGACTGGTCGCCACCCACCTGACGCGCATCCCCGCCAAGGGCGACGTGGTCGCCCTCGACGGCTGGCGCATCGACGTCCTCGACGTCGACCACCACCGCGCCGACCGCCTGCGCGTCACGGCACCCGTGCCGGACGACGCCCGGTCGGCGTACGAGCAGCAGCCGGCCGGCGACCGGTCGGCGCAGGACGAGCGGGAGCCGGCCCGATGACCGTCGTACAGCTCCTCATCGGCGCGCTGACGCTGCTGACCAACGCGTTCTTCGTGGGCGCCGAGTTCGCCATGATCTCGGTGCGCCGCAGCCAGATCGAGCCGCGCGCGAAGACGGGCGACAAGCGCGCCCGGATGACCCTGTGGGGCCTTCAGCACATCTCCCAGATGATGGCCACGGCCCAGCTCGGCATCACCGTCTCCTCCCTGGTGCTCGGCGCGGTCGCGGAACCGGCCATCGCGCACCTGATGGAGCCGGTGTTCGAGGCGGTCCACATGCCGCACGCGCTGGTCCACCCGGTCGCCTTCGCGATCGCCCTGGCCCTGGCGACGTACCTGCACATGCTGATCGGCGAGATGATCCCGAAGAACATCGCGCTGGCCGCCCCGGCGACCACCGCGCTGGTCCTCGGCCCGCCGCTGGTCGCGCTCACCCGCGCCCTGAAGCCGGTCGTCTTCGGCATCAACGCCTTCGCCAACACGCTCCTCAAGCTGCTGCGGGTGGAGCCCAAGGACGAGGTCGAGGCCGTCTTCACCGACGACCAGCTGGCCCGCATGGTGGTCGACGCCAGCGAGGCCGGACTGCTCACCCCGGCCGACGGCGAGCGCCTGCGCGACGCGCTGGAACTGGGCACCCGCCCGGTCGGCGAGATCCTCGTCCCGGCCCAGAAGATGCGCACCGTCCCGCACACGGTCACCCCGGCCCAGCTGGAACGCATGGCCGCCGACGCGGGCTACTCCCGCTTCCCGGTCACCGGCCCCGGCGGCACCGTCCTCGGCTACCTGCACATCAAGGACACCCTGGGCCTGACCGACCGCGAGAGCCCCTTCCCGCGCACGGGCCTGCACCGCGTCACCCGCGTCCGCATCGACACCCCCCTGGACGACACCCTCACCGCCCTGCGCACCGAGGACAGCCACCTCGCCGCGGTCACCGGCGAGACGGGCGCGGTCCTGGGCTTCGTGACGATGGAGGACGTCCTGACGGAACTGGTGGGCCCGACGACGCCGGTGGCCTGACGCCGGGAACCTTCCACCGGCCGGGCTCGTCTCCTCCGGCGACAACGGCATCCGTACCGTCGGAGGAGAAGTCCATGGCCATGGTCGGCCTGTTCTGGATCACTGAGGGCTGTGTGTATCTGGGGGCGAAGCCCGCCGGTACGGCGCCCGGTGTGCGGCTGACCGAGGGCGGGGTGGAGATCCTCGGGGGCGAGCAGGGCGGCCGGTCGTGGGAGTGGGACGAGGTGCGGGGGCTGGACGTGCGGGACGTGGCCGTGCGGTCCGCCGGGCGGCGGCTGGCGTCCATGGCGTTCGACTCGGTCGTCGTGCTGTTCACGGGGGACGGCGAGCAGCCGCCGCTGTTCACGGTGTGCGTGGAGACGGAGGGGGACGGCACGGTCGAGGCGAGCGTTCTGGCTGCCGTCACCGGCGGTATCCACACCCCGGACGAGTACGAGCTCTCCCGTACCCTCCTCGCCCGCCTCGCCGACGGCACCGCCACCGTCGGGGAGCTGGTCGGCTGGCGCCGGGACGAGCCCGAGGACGTCGCCCCCACCAAGGAGCAGCGGTTGGCGCTGCTGCGGGAGTGGACGGCGGCGGCGCCCGTCTGAGCGGCTGCCCCCGCCGCGCTTTCCGGCCTCGTACCCCCTACCGGGGTATCACTCCGGCTTGGCTCTCCAGGGGGACGGCGCGGCAACGCCGGGCACCTAGGCTGGTGGTCATGACCTCAGTGGAGGAGGAGCGCCCGCGTGCGCTGCTCGCGGGGGCTTCGCGGCGGTGGGTGCGGATGCTGCCGTGGGCCGTGGCGTTCGTGCTGTGCGTCGCGCTGATGCCCACGACGATCGTGGTCCTCACCGCCGACTACGGGCTGAACGGCGGCCTCGCGAGCGGACTGGCCATCGCCCAGGCCGCCCCGCTGCTGCTCGCCGTCGTACGGCCGCTGCACGCCTGGTACGTGGTCTTCGCCGCGGACGTGGCCGGTGCGCTCGCCCTGCTCACCGTCGACTTCCAGGAGCGGCTGCTGTGGCCGTTCCCGCCCATGGAGCTCGTCGGGTACGTCGGCCTCTGCCTCGCCCTCGGGCTCCGCGAGCGGCGCCGGACACTGGTGCTGGTGTGGCTGGCGACGGCGGCGGCCAACGTCGGCCTGGTCTTCGTTCCACCCCACGGCACCGGCGCCAAGGACCTGTTGCTCACCATCCTCGGGGGCGTCGCGCTCCTGCTGGGCGGCGCGCTGCGCGAGCGGTACGAGGTGCAGCGCAGGCTGGTCGAGCAGGAGACGATCAGCGAGGCCGAGCGGGGCCGGCGGACGCTGCTGGAGGAACGCGCCCGCATCGCGCGCGAGCTGCACGACGTGGTGGCGCACCACATGTCCGTCATCACGGTGCAGGCGGACACCGCCGAGTACCGGCTCGCGGCGCTGCCGCCGGACGTGCGGCAGGAGTTCACGTCCATCGCGGCCACCGCGCGGGAGTCGCTCGGCGAGATGCGACGCCTCCTCGGAGTGCTGCGCAACGAGGAGGCGCACGGCGAACTCGTGCCCCAGCCGGGCCTCGCGCAGATCGGGCAGCTGGTGGAGGCGACGGCGAGGACGGGCGCGCCGGTGGACTTCACCCCCTGCGCCGCCTCCGGCGGCGTGGAGGTGCCCGAGGCGGTGGGCCTCTCGGCGTACCGGATCGTCCAGGAGGCCCTCGCGAACGTCGTACGGCACGCGCCGGGGGCCCGGACGCAGGTGTCGCTGTCGGTGTCGGACCCCGCGGGCGACGGGGGCGACGGGGGCGACGGGGGCGGGGCCCGGCTCGCCGTTCTGGTCGTCAACGAGCCGCCGCCCGAGCCGCCCGCCGGGCCGCTCGAAGTGGGCGGCACCGGGCACGGCCTGGTCGGCATGCGCGAGCGGGTACGGCTCGTCGGCGGCACCCTCGACGTGGGGCCGCTGCCGGACGGCGGCTTCCGGGTCGCCGCACATCTCCCCCTGACGGAAGAGGACATCACGTGACGACGCGCGTCATCATCGTCGACGACCAGGCCATGGTGCGGGCCGGCTTCGCCGCGCTGCTGGCCGCGCAGAGCGACATCGACGTGGTGGGCGAGGCCCCCGACGGCGCGCGGGGCGTCGAGCTGAGCCGGCGTACGCATCCGGACGTCGTCCTCATGGACGTGCGGATGCCCGAGATGGACGGGCTGGAGGCCGCGCGCCGGCTGCTCTCGCCGCCGCCGGGGGATGGGGGCACCTCCCACGCCCTTCAGGCAGTGGGGGACCACCGGCCGCGGGTGCTGATGCTCACCACGTTCGACGTCGACGATTACGTCTACGAGGCGCTGCGCGCGGGCGCGAGCGGTTTCCTGCTGAAGGACGCGCCGCCCGCCGACCTCATCGCCGCCGTACGGGTCGTGGCCTCGGGCGACGCGCTGCTCGCCCCGTCCGTCACGCGCCGCCTCATCGCGGACTTCGCCAAACAGCGGCCCGTGGCGCGGGGCAAGCCCGCCCTGCGGCTCAAGGGGCTGACGGAACGCGAGACCGAGGTCCTCACCCTGGTCGCCCGAGGCCAGTCGAACACGGAGATCGCCCGGACCCTGGTGCTGGCCGAGCAGACGGTCAAGACACACGTCAGCCGCGTCCTCACCAAGCTCGACCTGCGCGACCGCGCCCAGGCGGTGGTCTTCGCGTACGAGTCGGGGCTCGTGGCCCCGGGGGAGTAGCCCGGCCGGCCCGGCCACCTCCACCTCCACCTCCACCACCGGCCCGGCCCGGCCCGGCCCCCTACCCGGGTATCACTCCCACTTTGGCTCCCGGGTATGACGCCCGGCGACCGGCCGCCCCCGCACTCTTCACCTCGTCACCGACACGCACGAACGCACGGACGAGGGAGACGGCACCATGAGGCTACGCAAGGGCAAGCGGCAGAAGGCGGACGACCGACCCGGGGCGGAGCACCGCCCCGAGGTTCCGGCCGCCACGCCCGGTCTCGCCGTCGAACTGCGCGGAGTGCGGCGGCAGTACGGCCGCGGCGCGGGCGCCGTGCACGCGCTCGCGGGCATCGACCTCGCCCTCCCGCGCGGCACCTTCACCGCGGTCATGGGACCGTCCGGATCGGGCAAGTCCACCTTCCTCCAGTGCGCCGCCGGGCTCGACCGGCCGTCGGCGGGGTCGGTGCGGCTCGGCGGTACAGAGATCACCGGCATGAGCGAGAACGAGCTCACCGAGCTGCGCCGCAGCCGCCTCGGCTTCGTCTTCCAGGCGTTCAACCTGCTGCCCTCGCTGACCGTGGAGCAGAACGTCCTGCTGCCCATGCGCCTGGCCGGGCAGCGTCAGGACCGGGGCCGGGCGGCGACCGTGCTCGCGCAGGTCGGGCTCGCCGACAAGGCGCGGCGCCGGCCCGGCGAGCTGTCCGGCGGGCAGCAGCAGCGGGTGGCCGTCGCCCGCGCCCTGGTCACCGCGCCCGACGTGATCTTCGCCGACGAGCCCACCGGCGCCCTCGACACCGGCACCGCCGCCGAGGTCCTCGGGCTGCTCCGGCACGCCGTGGACACCCTCGGCGCCACCGTCGTCATGGTCACCCACGACCCGGCCGCCGCCGCCTGGGCCGACCGCGTGCTGTTCCTCGCCGACGGCGCCTTCGCCGACCACCTGGAGCGGGGCTCGGCGGAGCGGATCGCGGCACGGATGACCGCGCTCACCGGCCGGGCCCGGACGATGGCCGGGGCGGGCGCCGGTGCCGGTGCGGGGGTGGCGGCATGAGCCTCAAGCCGAACGGTCTCGCCCGCGCGGCCGTGCGTTTCAAGCCCGCCTCGTTCGTGGGCACGTTCGTCGCGCTGATGATGTCGGCGCTGGTCGTCGCGGCCTGCGGTGTGCTGCTGGAGACGAGCATCCGCGCCTCGGTGCCGGCCGAGCGGTACGCGAACGCGTCGGTCGTCGCGGCGGCCGACCAGTCCGCGCGCGTCGTCGCCGACACCGTCGACGGCCCCGAGGAGACCGAGTACCCGCTGCCCGACACCGCCCGCGTGGACACGGGGCTCGCGGCGAAGGCCGCCCAGGTGCCCGGCGCGGCCACCGCCGTACCGGACTTCACCTTCCCGGTGCGCGGCGGCGGCGCCCCGTCGGGCGCGCTCACCGGTCACGGCTGGGGCTCGCACGCCTTCACCGGCACCGAACTGACCCGGGGCACCGCACCGCACGCGGGCGAGGTCGTCCTCGGCGCGGACGCGGCCCGTACCGTCGAGGCGGGCGTGGGCGACACCGTCGTGCTGGAGACGGCCGACGGCCGCGCCGGATTCCGCGTGTCCGGTCTGGCCGAGGCCGGTGCCGGTGACCTCGCGAAGGAAGGGGCGGGCGGCGCGGCAACGGCCTGGTTCGCCGACGCCGAGGCGCCCGTACTGGCCGGGCACCCCGGCAAGGCCGACGCCATCGCCGTCATGGCGCAGGACGGGGTCGGCACGGACGCCCTCGCCGCCGCCGTCGAGAAGGCCCTCACCGGCACCGGCGCGCAGACGCTCACCGGGGACGACCGCGGCGAGGTCGAGGACCACGGGCTGGCGTACGCCAAGGAGACGCTCTTCGCGGTCGGCGGCTCCTTCGGCGGCATCGCCACGCTGGTCGCGGTCTTCACCGCGGCCGGCACGGTTGCCCTCTCCGTCGGCCAGCGCACCCGCGAGTTCGCGCTGCTGCGCGCCGTCGGCGCCACCCCGCGGCAGGTCCGGCGCGCGGTCGCCTCCGAGGCGCTCCTGGTCGCCCCGCTCGCCGGGCTGCTCGGCTGCCTGCCGGGCATCGGGCTCGCGCACTGGTGGTTTGGGCAGATGCAGGACCGCGGGGCGGTTCCCGAGGCGGTCGAACTGCACGTCTCGGGGTTCCCGTTGCTGGCTGCCGTGGGGGTGGGGCTGCTCACGGCGCTCGGTGCGGGCTGGGCGGCCGGGCGCAGGCCCGCGAGGATCAAGCCGG
Source organism: Streptomyces coelicoflavus (assembly GCF_003112555.1). Classification (GTDB taxonomy): domain Bacteria; phylum Actinomycetota; class Actinomycetes; order Streptomycetales; family Streptomycetaceae; genus Streptomyces; species Streptomyces coelicoflavus. The sequence continues at coordinate 391,476 of NZ_BEWB01000003.1, forward strand.
GCCAGGCGCTCGCCGAGGCCTCGGTGGAGCGGCTGCGGCCGGGTGTCGTCCGTACCGTCCTCGGTCTCGCCGCGGTCGGCGGCGGCTCGGTGCTCGCCGGTGTGGCGGCCTCCGCCGCCGGTTCCGACGCGGCCAACGCCTCCCTCGGCGTGGTCATGCTCTTCATGCTGGCCGTCGCCCTGCTCGGCCCGATCCTGGCCAGGGCGTGCGCGGCCCTCTTCGGCCTGCTGCTGCGCGGCGGTGACGCCTCCGCGTCGCTGGCCGCCGCCAACTCCCGTACCAACGCCCGCCGGCTGGCCTCCGCGATCACCCCGATCGTGCTGGCCATGGCCTTCGCCTCGACGCTGGTCTTCATGCACACCAGCGAGAGCCACGTCGCCTCGGAGCAGCTCCGCGACGGCGTCACGGCGGACCACGTCGTCACGAACCCGGCGGGCCTGCCCGCCGGCGCCGCCGACCGGGCCGCCCGCGCGCCCGGCGTCGACGCGGCCGTGAGCCTGCTGGACACCCAGGTGCTGGTGCCCGTCCGGGGCGGCGGCGAGACGTCGCTCCAGGGGACGGCCACCCAGGGCATCTCGGGCTCCGGCGCGCAGCTCGCGAAGGTGCAGGACCTGGACGTGCGCGAGGGCAGCCTGGACCGCGTGGGCGAGGGCCGCATCGCCATCGACAGGACCCTCGCCACCGCCACGGACACCGGCCTCGGCGACAGGCTGTCGCTCTACCTCCCCGACGGCACGAAGGCCGCCCCGGAAGTCGTCGCCGTCTACGGCCGCGGCCTGGGCCTGCCGGCCGTGACCATGGACCGCGCCTCCCTGGACGGGCACGTCACCTCCGCCTTCGCCGACACGCTGCTGGTCAGCGGCGGCGACGCCGGGCCGCTCGCCCCGCTCGGCGAGGTCACCGACGCCTCCGGCTACGCCCTCGCGCAGAACGTGGACCGGGAGTTCGGCGCCTGGGCCAACTACATGATGGCCGCCGTCCTGGGCGGCTTCGCCGCCGTCGCCGCGGTCAACACCCTGGTGATGACGGTCCTGGACCGCCGCCGCGAACTGCACACCCTCCGCCTCGTCGGCTCCACGCGGCGACAGGTGCTGCGCATGCTGGGCTGGGAGAGCCTGCTGGTGTCGGCGGCGGGCGTGGCCCTGGGCACCGCCATCGCCATGATCACGCTGACCCCGATGATGCGCGGCCTGACCGGCGAGTTCCCGCACGTACCCCCGCTGCTGTACGCCGCCTTCGCCGCGACGGCGGCGGCCCTCGCCCTCGCCGCCGCGGTCCTCCCGGCCCGTACGGCACTGCGCGACCGGGGGGCGTGAGACCCGCCGGTCGCGCGGTGCCTGCGGGCCGGGCCGGGGCCGGGTCAGCCCGTGCGCAGGCCCTCCGCCGGAGGGGTGCGCAGGGCGTGGCGGGTGGGGAGTTCGGTGGTGAGGTACGACGTCAGCACCACCGTCGCCGCCACCGCCGGGAGGAGCCAGGCGGGGCCCGCCGGCCACGGGTGGCCGAGGAAGCCCTGACCGAGGAGGGCCAGCGGCACGGCGGACAGCAGGAGCCCGCAGGCCAGGGCCGCGGCGGCGACGACGGCGGCCTCGCGGCGCATCATCGCGCGGATCTGCCGCGGCGTCGTACCGACCAGGCGCAGCGCGGCGATCTCGGTGCGGCGCTGGGCGGTGGCGGCGACCAGCTTGTTGGCGATGCTCAGCAGCAGATAGCCGAGGAGCACCACGACCAGCGCCAGGTTGATCCACACCTCGGGCGGCGTGTCCGCGCCGGTGGTGTCCGGGGCGGTGCTCGCGAGGGCGAGGCCGGGACGGCCGGCGGCCAGGGCGGTGAGTTCGCGCCCCGCCTCCTGCGTGCCGTCGGTGCGGACCAGCACCCGTTGGTCGAGGCCGGTCGTGGTGTGCCCGGCGGCCAGGTCGCGGGAGAGGACGACCGGGCCGAAGCCGAGCCCCCGGTCGTAGACGGCGACGACCCGGGCTTCGACGCGCGCCCCGTCGCCGAGCACCAGGCGCACCCGCTTCCCCAGTCCGGCGTCGCGGGTGCGGGCGGCCTCACCGCTCACGGCGACCGTCGCCCCGGTCAGCCGGTCCAGGCCGCCGTCCGTCACACCGAGGTCCACGACGCCCCGGGCGTCCGGCGCCAGGATCATCGCCGGGGCCGACTCGGCCGTGGGTTCGCCCAGCTCGTCGTACTCCCACACCACGGTGGTCGTCCCGGCCGGCGCGGCGGCCCGCACGCCGGGCACGTCCCGTACGGCGGCCAGGGTGCCGTCGGGCAGCCCGCCCAGCGCCGGGGCGGTCAGCTCGTACTGGGCGAGCGTGCCGGTGCGGGTGTCGTCGGAGGTGGCGGCCAGCACCGTGGTCTGGGTGAGGGTGTAGGTCAGGACGAAGACGATGCCCATGGCCAGCGGGCTGACCACCCCGGACAGGCGCAGGGCGTAGGCCCGTACGTTGGACAGCGCCAGCCACGTCGGGGCGGCGACCCCGGGGCGCAGTCGCCGTACGGCGGCCTCGCCCGCGCTCCTGACCAGCGCCGGGCCGGCCAGCGCCAGGCCGATCGCGGCGAGGATGCCCGCCATGGAGGTGACCGACGCCCCGAGGACCGTCCGGGACAGCAGCGGCACCACCGACAGCGCGCCTGCCCCGACGATCAGCAGCAGCCCGGCCAGGGTCCGCCCCCGCGACGGGGTGCGCGGCTCGCTGCGCGACTCGGCGACCGCCTCGGTGGCCGGCATCCGCGAGGTGCGCCAGGCCGCGCACCGGGCGGAGAGCCGTACGGCCGCCACCATCAGGAGCAGCGTGGCGAGCGCGGGCAAGGGGCTGACGGTGAGGGGCAGTTCGGAGGGGAGCACGTCCCGGTCGGTCAGCAGCTCCCGGAAGCTGCCCGCCAGCAGGTAGCCGGCCGCGATACCCGGGACCAGGGCGAGGGCCGCGACGACCGTCGACTGCGCGGCGGCCAGGCGGCGGATCTGCTTCGGCGTCGCGCCGACGGCCCGCATCAGGGCCAGGTCGCGGCGCTGCCCGGCGATCGTCACGCCCAGCGCGCCCGCGACGACGAACCCGGTGATCAGCAGCACGATTCCGCCCAGCGAACCGGCGAGCAGGATCAGCAGCGAGCGTGCCGACCCCACGCCGGGCGACACCGCCGCGCCCCGGTCCGCGCCGGTGCTCACCTCGAGCCCCGTGCCCGCCACCGCGTCCCGCACGGCGGCGGCGACCCGTTGCCCGGCACCGCCGTCGGCCCGCACTCCGATCAGGTCCACCGTCCCGGCACGCGGGCCCCCGCTGCCCGCGTCCCGCGCGGCCAGCCCGGCGGCCGTTCCGTCGGCGAAGTAGACGCCCGCGCCGGGGGCGTGCACCAGCGCGGAGACCCGGTAGGCCGCCGGGGCACGCCCGTTGGCCACCACCTCCACCCGCTGGCCGACCGCCAGACCCGTACCGGCGTCCACGGCGACCTCGTGCGCGCCGGACGGCGCCCGGCCCTCCACCCGCGGGTCCGCCAGGAGCACCGTCGAGGACCAGCCGTGCCCCGCCGTCCTCGGGTCCTCCGCGACCGGGGTGATCCCACCGCGGGCGTCGGCCAGTGCGGCCGGGAAGCCGATGTCGCCGACGGCGGCGGTGACGCCGGGCAGGGCGGCCAGCCGGTCGACCAGCCGGGCCGGGACCGTCGCCCGCTCGGGCAGCGCGAGGGGCAGGTCCCCGCTCGGACGGAACTCCTGGTCGGCGGCGACCACGACGTCCGCACCGCCGAGCCGTCCGGGCGGCAGCTGCGAACGCAGCCCGGACTCGGCGAGCACGCCGGTGGTGGTGATCAGGGCCGCGCCGCCCAGGACCGCGCACGCCACGGCGATCAGTGCGGTGATGCGGTGCGCGGCCATGCGCAGGGCCAGGTGCAGCATGTCTAGCGCTCCCCCAACGTCACGAGGCGGTCGGCCAGTTGCGGGGCCGACGGCCGTTCCAGGGCCTCGACCACCCGGCCGTCGGCCATCACCAGCACGCGGTGGGCGCGGGCCGCGGCGGCCGGGTCGTGGGTGACCATGACCACCGTCTGACCGAGGTCGTCGACGAGCGCGCGCAGCAGGTCGAGCACCTGGTGGGCGCTGCGCAGGTCCAGTGCGCCGGTCGGCTCGTCCGCGAAGACGACGGCGGGCTTCGCCGCCAGCGCCCGGACGACGGCGGCCCGTTGCTGCTGGCCGCCGGAGAGTTCGGCCGGGCGGTGCGCCAGCCGGTCGGCCAGCCCCACCCGCTCGGTCAGCGTGCGCAGCCAGTCCCGGTCCGGACGGCGTCCGGCCAGGCGCAGCGGCAGCGTGATGTTGTCCTCGACGCTGAGCGAGGGGATCAGGTTGTACGCCTGGAACACGAACCCGACGCGTTCGCGGCGCAGTTCGGTGCGGCGGGTCTCGTTCAGGCCGGAGATCTCGTGCCCGTCGATGCGGACACTGCCCGCCGTGGGGGAGTCCAGCCCGGCCGCGCAGTGCATCAGGGTGCTCTTGCCGGAGCCCGAGGGCCCCATCACCGCGAGGAACGTGCCGTGCTCGACGGTCAGCGACACGTCGTCGAGGGCGCGGACACCGCCCGGGTAGGACTTGGCGACGCGGTCCAGCGCGATGGCGGGCGCCCGGCGCGCGGTGACGGCCGCAGGGAAGGCGGCGGTGCTCATCGCCGACCCCGCAGGGCGCGCACGACGAGGGCACCGACGGCGAGCACGGTGACCACACCGCTGGCCAGGTGGAGCGCGACGGCGGCACCGGTGAAGGAGAGGACCATGTTGGCGGCCGCACTGAGCACGACGACCGTCCACAGCAGCATCCGCAGGACGTCCCCGCGGGGGACGGCGTCCGGACCGCCGCCGGGGGCGGGCGCGGGGGTGGCCCGGGCCGGGCCCAGCCGGTAGGGGTCCTCGCGGTCCCGGCCGTCCTGCTGGTTCCGGTGGTACCGGTGGTCCTGGTGCGTCATGGCTGCGGCCTCCGTCGCGTCGCTCTCGGTCGTCTCCGACGCTATGGAGCGAGGCCCCCCGCGGCCGATCCCGTGGGCCGCCCGGTCCGGGGTACAGCAGGCTGTACTGTCCGGCTCCGCACCCGTCGCCGGCCCGTCCGGCGGCATAGGGTCGGGCACGCCGAGCCCGTCCGGGCCGGGCGTACGGGCGGAGGGAGCCAGGCGGATGACGGTCCCGGTCACGTCCGTGCGGGAGACCGCCGTACGGACCCTGCGCGCGGCCGGTGCGGCGACGGGGCAGCTCGTCGGCGGGCTCGGTACGGCCTTCCTGGGCCTCGGGGTGCTGCTGCTGGCCGCCGTGGCCGCCGTGACCGCGCCGGCCGGCGCGGGGCTGCTGCTCGCGCCGCCCGTACTGCGCGCCCTGCACGCGCTGGCCCGCCGGGAACGCGAACGCCTCGCCCGCCGGGGCATCGACATCGTGCCGCCCGACCCGCCGCCCCACCGGCTCCGGACCGCCCTGGCCGACCCCACCACCCGGCGGGAGCTGGGCTGGCTGGTGCGGCACAGCACCCTGGGGTTCCTGCTGGGCCTGCTCGGGGCGCTGCTGCCGCTCTGCGCCGTCCGGGACACCAGTTTCCCGCTGTGGTGGTGGCTCGTGCCCGAGGAGGCGACGACCACGTCCATCGGCATCGGCACCGCCCACACCTGGCCGGACGCGCTCGCGGCGGTGCTGCTGGGCGTGGGCTGGACCGCGATCCTCCTGGGCCTGGGCCCGGGCATGGCGCGGCTCCAGGCCGCCCCGGCCCGGCGGCTGCTCGCGGCGGGCCCGGACACCGACCTGTCGCTGCGGGTGGCGGAACTGACCGCGACCCGGGCCGCGGCACTGGACGCGCACGCGACCGAACTGCGCCGTATCGAACGCTCCCTGCACGACGGCGCCCAGAACCGGCTCGTGTCGGTCACCGTGCTGCTGGGCGCCGCGCGGCGGATGGCGGGACGGGACCCGGCCGGTGCGGACGAGCTGCTGGAGCGGGCCCAGTCGGCGGCGGAGCAGGCGCTGGCGGAGCTGCGTGCGGTGGCGCGGGGCATCCTGCCGCCGGTGCTGGCCGACCGCGGCCTCGCGGGCGCGCTGTCGGGCCTCGCGGCGGACTGCGGGGTGCCGTGCGCGGTCGAGACGGACGTGCCGGAGCGGTGCGCGGCCTCCGTCGAGGCGACGGCGTACTTCGTGGCCGCCGAGGCGCTCACCAACATCGCCCGGCACAGCGGCGCCGCACGGGCCTCGGTCACGGTCCGGGCCCGGGGCGGGCGGCTGCGGCTGCTGGTCGAGGACGACGGCCGGGGCGGCGCCGACGAGGACGGCGGCTCCGGCCTGACCGGCATCCGCCGCCGCGTGGCGGCCCTGGACGGCACCCTCCGCCTGACCAGCCCGCCCGGCGGCCCCACCGTCCTGGAGGTGGACCTGCCCTGCGGGGGCTGACCTGCGGGCCGCTCACGCCGTCCGTGTGCTCACCAGCCCGTCGCCAGCAGGTGGTTGAGGAGGAGTGCCAGGAGCGCCTGTGCGGTCAGCCAGCCGCGCGGACGTGTGAGGAACGCGCAGGCAGGCAGCAGCCACAGGGCGAAGGGCAGCCAGATGCGTTCCGTCTCCGCCTTGCTCATCCCGGACAGGTCGGCCACCAGCAGGGCGAGCAGCCCGGCGGCCACGAGGAACGCCAGACGGACCTCCGACGCCCGCGACTTTTCGGCCGGCCCGTCCGCCGTCCCCGCGCTCCCGGCCCGTCCGCCGCCCGCGCGCCGCCGGAGCAGCACGCCCCCGGTGCGCCGCAGTCCCGCCGCCGTCGCCAGGCCCGTGATGAGCACCGTGCAGGCGAGGTTGGCCCACACCCAGTAGCCGTAGGGGCGGACACCGGCCGCGCCCTCGTAGTAGCGGGTGACCAGCAGGCGGTACGCCTCCCACCAGTCGAAGCCGGCCGCCGTGAAGGCCGCCGGCACCACCGCCGCCCCCAGCAGCAGCGGCACGAACAGCACCGGCCGCTCCCGCACGCCGCGCCGGCCGAGCAGCAGCACCGCCGCCGCGGGCACCGCGAACAGCGTCAGACCGTAGGAGAGGTAGCAGGTCAGCCCGAACAGCAGGCCCGAGCCCGCCGCCCACCACAGCGAGCGTCCGGTGACCGCGAGGGCCAGCAGCGCCAGCGCCCACGCGGCGACCGCCGCGAAGTAGCCGTCGGCGGACACGCCCATCCACACCGCGGCCGGGGCGAGGACCAGGAAGGGCGCCGCCCGCCGGGCGAGCCGCTCGCCGGTCAGCACCCGCACCGTCACCAGCACGGCCACCCCGGCGGTCGCGCCCACCGTGACGGTCCACGCCCCGGCCCAGCCCCCGCCGCCGAGCCCGATCCGGTCGAGCAGCACGTAGGTGAGGGTGGACGCCGGGGGGTGACCGGCGACGTGCGCGGGCCAGTTGTCGGGGGAGTGGAGCAGGATGTGCCCGGTGAAGCCGCGCAGGGTCGCGGGGATGTCCTGCCAGCGGTCGACGACCGAGAGGTACTCCTGATGCGTGGTGAGCCGGCCCGCGACGCCCCGCCGCCAGCCGTCGACCAGGGCCAGCGACCAGGTCCACGCCATCGTCGCGCCCCACACCGCGGGGAGCAGCGCCCGCCACGGCAGCCGGGCGGCGACGGCGGGGCCGTACGCCACGACCGCCGCCGCGACCACGACGGCAGCCGGGGTGCCGGGGCCCAGGTGCGGGTCCCAGCGGCCCAGCAGGGGCGGCCAGCCGACGATCAGGTCGTCGTAGGTGTACACGTACCGGCCGACCAGGACGGCGGCCGTCACGAGCAGCACGGCGGGCAGGACGGCGTACAGGTCGCGGGGGACGGGGCGCGGGCGGGTCTGGGTCACCCCGGCACCGTAGGACGGGAGATCACGCGGCGGGCGGTGCGCACGGTGGACGTCAGCGTTTCGTCATGGGTCGCGGACCGTCCGGAGGGCGTGTCCCGGCCTACGGTCGGGACATGCGCGACCTCGCCCCACGGCTTCCCTCCTCCCCGGGTTTCTGGCGCAGCCCCCTGCGCGGGCCCTGGTTCACGTCGGTGCTCGGCCTCGTCCTGCTCGTCGGCATCACCGTGCTGTTCGTGACCGGGCTGCTCTCCTACGCCGCCTACAACCCGGATCTGGCGCCGGTCAACGACAAGACCCCGGACAAGGGGGTCCTCGGCTTCTACCTCTTCGCGTGGCCGACCGACCCGCCCTGGCTGTACCGCCTCACGCAGGGCGTCCACGTCACCCTCGGGCTGGTGCTGATCCCGGTGCTGCTGGCCAAACTGTGGTCGGTGGTGCCGAGGCTGTTCACGCTGCCGCCGGCCCGCTCGGTCGCCCACGCGCTGGAGCGGATCTCGCTGCTGCTGCTGGTCGGGGGCGCGCTGTTCGAGTTCGTCACCGGGGTGCTCAACATCCAGCTCGACTACCTGTTCCCCGGCTCCTTCTACCCCCTGCACTTCTACGGCGCGTGGGTCTTCTTCGCCGCGTTCGCCGCGCACGCCGTGCTGAAGACGCCGATCGCGCTGCGCAACCTGCGGGCGATGCGCGAGGAGCGCGACGACCTGGTCTCCCCGCGCCCGGTCGCGCCCACCGTCTCGCGGCGCGGGGCGCTGTGGTTCGTCGGGGGCGGCTCACTCCTGATGTTCGCCACGAACGCGGGGCGCGGCTTCGACGGGCCGCTGCGGGCCACCGCCGTGCTCTCCCCGCACGGCGGACCCGAGCCGGGCAGCGGTCCGAACGGGTTCCAGATCAACAAGACCGCCGCCCACGTGGGCATTGACCCGGCCGAGACCCGGGACGACACCTGGCGGCTCGTCGTCACGGGGCGCTCGGGGACCGTCCGGCTCGGCCGGGCCGAGCTGCTCGCCATGGAGCAGCACAGCGTGGCCCTGCCCATCGCCTGCGTCGAGGGCTGGTCGACGTCGGACCAGTGGTGGCGCGGCGTGCGGCTGCGGGACCTCGCCGCCCGGGTGGGCCACGAGGACGACCCGCCGGACGTGTTCGTCGAGTCCCTCCAGCGGCGCGGCGCCTTCCGGAGCGGGGCCCTGCGCGCCAACCAGGTGGCCGACCCGCGCTCCCTGCTCGCCCTGTACGTCAACGGCGAGACGCTGAGCGCGGACCACGGCCACCCGGCGCGGATCATCGTGCCCGCCGCGCCCGGCGTGCTGAACACCAAGTGGGTGGCCCGGATGACGTTCGGAGACCTGGGATGAAACGTGTGCTCACGTCGCGGTCGTTGCCGCGGCCGGTGATCGGCGGCCCGTTCCGGATCCTGCTGCTCGGCTGCACGTTCGCTCTGGCGGGATACGCCGGGGTGCGGCTGCTCGCCGGTGACTGGCTCGGTGTGGCGCTGTGGTTCGTGGGGTCGGCGCTGCTGCACGACCTGGTGCTGCTGCCGCTGTACGCGGTGGTGGACCGTGCGGTCACGGCCGGCCTCGACGCGGCGCACCACCGTGCGTGGACCGCGTACGTCCGGTTTCCCGCGGCCTTCTCCGGGCTGCTCCTGCTGGTGTGGTTCCCGCTGATCGGGGGCCGGGTCGACGCGAGCTACGCGGGGGTCACCGGGCTGTCGGCGGACGGCTTCCTCACCCGCTGGCTGCTCGTCACGGCCGCGCTGTTCGGCGGCTCGGCGCTGCTGCTGGCACTGCGGCTGCTGCGCAGCGCGACGAAGCGGCGCTCCCCCGACGTCCACTGACCGGCGCCGCGCCAGCCGGCGGCGCCCGCGCGGCGCAGCAGGGCACGGGTGCCGATCCGCGCCCAGGGGAAGGAACCGCCGGCCGCGTGGCCGTCGGTGGCGTCGACGACCTGCACGTGGGCGCGTTCGTCGACCTCGACCGGGGCCGTCTCGGCGATCAGCAGGCCGCCGGGTGCGAGCAGGTCGGCGACGCGGGTGAGCAGGGCGTGCGGGTCGCCGCCGATGCCGACGTTGCCGTCCATGAGGAGGACGGTGTCCCAGCGTCCCTCGCCGGGCAGCGGCTCGAACACGGAGCGCCGCAGGGAATGGCCCCCGAGCCGTACGGTGCGGGTCACGGCGGCCTCGCTGACGTCGATGCCGAGGACGGTCCGGCCCCGGGAGGCGAGTTCCGCGACCAGCCGTCCCGGACCGCAGCCCACGTCGAGCACGGCGCCCTCGCACCGGTCGAGCACCTCCAGGTCGACCGTGTCGGCCCGTGCGCACCAGCGCTCCACGTCCAGCGGCAGGAGCCATCCGTCGGCGCGGCGCAGGAACAGCGGGCCCCGTCCCGACCGGAGGGCGGCGGCGTAGGGGTCGGAGGTCTCCCAGGCGCGGGCGGCGGGGAGCGCCGGTCGTCGGCCGGTGTCGAGACGCGCGGCCCCCGTCACCGGCCTGCCCCCCGTCCGACGGCCGGTGTGCACGCCGCCAGCCGGGCGGCGAACCGGCCCCGCGGGGCCAGGGCGGCCACGGCGCGGGCGTCGGCGGCGGTGTCGACGTCGCGCAGGGCGGGCAGGTCCCGTACCCGCAGCCCCGCCGTCAGGAGCCGCTCGCGCTGCACGGCCCCCGTCACCGGCGTCGACATGGGCACGCCCCGCAGGAGGGCCGGTTCGGGCCGGGCCAGGCCCAGGGCCCAGAAGCCGCCGTCCTCGGCCGGGCCGAAGTACGCGTCGCAGTCGCGGAAGTCCACGTCGAGCAGGTCCGGCGCCACCTGCGGGGTGTCCATGCCGATCAGCAGCGCCGGGCCCGCGCACCCGGCGAACGCGTCCGCGAGCCGCTCGTCGAGGCCGCCCGCGCACTGCGGGACGACGTCGAAGCCGGGCGGCAGCCACGGGCCGGGGGCGCCGTCGAGCACCAGGACCCGGCGCCGCGCGGGCGTCGCGGCCACGGCCGCCAGGGTGTCGGCGAGGGCCGCCTCGGCCAGCGCGGCGGCCTCCACGGGGGTGAAGGGCGGGGTGAGCCGGGTCTTGACCCGGCCGGGGCGCGGCTCCTTGGCGATGACCAGGAGGGTGGTCGTGGCGGTCACCGGACGCCGCTCCCCCGACCCGCGCGGACGGCGGGCGCCTCGGCCAGGACGCGGCGCATGTCCCGCACCGCGTGCCAGGTGCCGCGCCAGGTTCCCGTCACCTTCGAGACGCCGGTACGGGGCAGGTACGGGACGTCGTGCTCGGCGACCCGCCAGCCCGCGTCGGCGGCCCGCACCACCATTTGCAGCGGGTAGCCGCTGCGCCGGTCGGTGAGCCCGAGGGCGAGCAGCCCCTCGCGGCGGGCGGCGCGCAGCGGGCCCAGGTCGTGCAGGCGCAGCCCGGTGCGGCGGCGCAGCATCCGGGCGAGGGCGAGGTTGCCCGCGCGGGCGTGCACCGGCCACGCGCCCCCGGCCGTCGGTCGGCGGCGGCCGAGCACCAGGTCGGAGGTGCCGGCGCGGATCTCGCGCACGAAGGGTGCCAGCAGGGCGGGGTCGAGGGAGGCGTCGCAGTCGCAGAAGCAGACGACGTCGGCGGTGGCGGCGGTCAGGCCGGCGTGGCAGGCGGCGCCGAAACCGCGGCGCGGCTCGGTCACGACCGTGGCGCCGAGGGAGCGGGCGAGGTCCGCCGAGCCGTCGGTGGATCCGTTGTCGACGACGAGCGCACGCCAGCCGGCCGGGACGCGGGCCAGGACCCAGGGGAGGGCCCCGGCCTCGTTCAGGCAGGGGAGTACGACGTCGACGTCCGGAGCGGGCGAGGTGGTCACGGCCTTCACCCTACGAACCGGAACCGGACGAATCGGGCTTTCACTCCTTACGAAACACGGACGTCGCGGGCCCGGACCGGCCGGGGAAGGGCGCCGCCGACGGTGCGGTGCGAGGGTGGGGCCATGCATCAGCAGCCCCACGACCCCGCTCCGGCGGGCCCGCCCCCGACCGCACCCGCGGAGCCATCGGCCGGGTCCGGGGACGGGCCCGCTGCCGAGCCTCCCGCCGTCCCCGCCCGGATCCTCGTCGTGGACGACGACCCCACCGTCGCGGAGGTCGTGGCCGGGTACCTCGACCGGGCCGGTTACCGCGTCGACCGGGCCGGTGACGGCCCGGCCGCGCTCGCCAGGGCGGACGCGCACCGGCCCGACCTGGTGGTGCTCGACCTCATGCTGCCCGGCATGGACGGCCTCGAGGTGTGCCGGCGGCTGCGCGTGCGGGGGCCCGTGCCGGTCGTCATGCTGACCGCCCGCGGCGACGAGGACGACCGTATCCTCGGCCTCGAGGTCGGCGCCGACGACTACGTGACCAAGCCGTTCAGCCCGCGTGAGCTGGTGCTGCGGGTGGAGTCCGTCCTGCGCCGCACCCGCCCGGCCCCGGTCCGGGCGCCCCGCCCGCCGTCCGCGGCCGGTCTCACCGTCGACCCGGCCGCCCGCAGGGCCACCAAGCACGGCACCGAACTCGCCCTGACACTGCGCGAGTTCGACCTCCTCACCTTCTTCCTGCGGCACCCGGGGCGGGCGTTCTCCCGGGAGGAGCTGATGCGCGAGGTGTGGGGCTGGGACTTCGGCGACCTGTCCACGGTGACCGTCCACGTCCGGCGGCTGCGCGGCAAGGTCGAGGACGATCCGGCCCGGCCCCGGCTGATCCGGACGGTGTGGGGCGTGGGCTACCGCTTCGACGCCACCGGCAGGGAGGCGGACTGACGTGCACGCCACCCTCCTCATCGCCCTGTACGCCTTCGCCGGCGCCGCCGTCACCGGCCTGGTGGGCGCGGCCGTGCTGCGGCTGATCCGGCGGCGGTCGCTGACCGCGTCGCTCGCGGTGGTGGCGGCGGTCGCCGTCCTCGCGATGCTCGCGGGCACGCTGGCCGTCGCGTGGGCGATGTTCCTGTCCCCGCACGACCTGTCCGTCGTCACGACCGTCGTGGCGATGGCGGCCGTCGTCTCCCTGGCGACCGCGCTGCTGCTGGGCCGCTGGGTCGTCGCCCGCAGCCGCGAACTGGCGGTCGCGGCGCGGTCGTTCGGCGACGACGGCGGCTACGCGGCCCCCGCCGTCCCGGGGACCGCCGAACTGGACGCGCTCAGCCGCGAACTGGCGGCGACCAGCGCCCGGCTCGCCGCGTCCCGGGAGCGGGAGCGCGCCCTGGAGACCTCCCGGCGCGAGCTGGTCGCCTGGATCTCGCACGACCTGCGCACCCCGCTGGCCGGGCTGCGCGCCATGTCCGAGGCGCTGGAGGACGGCGTCGCCGCCGACCCCGACCGCTACCTGCGGCAGATCCGCGCCGAGGTGGAACGCCTCAACGACATGGTGGGCGACCTCTTCGAACTGTCCCGCATCCACGCCGGCACCCTTGCGCTCGCCCCGGCCCGCATCTCGCTCTACGACCTGGTGGGCGACGCCCTCGCGGGCGCGGACCCGCTGGCGCGCGAGCAGGGTGTACGGCTGGTCGGCGACGCGGTGGCGGCCGTACCGGTCGAGGTGGACGGCAAGGAGATGAGCCGGGTCCTGGGCAACCTGCTGGTCAACGCGATCCGCCGCACCCCCGCCGACGGCACCGTCGCGGTCGCCGCCGAACGCTCGGCCGACGGCGTGGTGCTCTCCGTGACCGACGGCTGCGGCGGCATCCCCGAGGAGGACCTGCCGCGGGTCTTCGACACCGGCTGGCGCGGCACCCACGCCCGTACGCCCCCGGCCGGTGCGGGCCTCGGCCTCGCCATCGTCCGGGGCATCGTCGAGGCCCACCGCGGCCGCGCCACGGTCCGCAACATCCCCGGCGGCTGCCGCTTCGAGGTGACCCTGCCGCTGGCGGAGGCCTGACCGGTGCCGGGACGGCCGGGGCGGGGCCGGGTCACTCCCCCCGCAGGCCCGCCCGGGCGAACTCCCGCATGCCCTCCGCGAACCCCACCCGTGGCCGCCAGCCCAGCTCGGTCCGCAGGCGGGTGGAGTCGGCGGTGATGTGGCGGACGTCGCCGAGGCGGTACTCGCCGGTGACGACGGGCTCGGGTCCGCCGTGGGCGGCGGCCAGGGCGACGGCCATCTCGCCCACCGTGTGCGGCTCACCGCTGCCGGTGTTGTAGGCGCTGAGGGCGCCCTCCGGCAGCCCGGCGGCCTCCAGCGCGGCGACGTTCGCGGCGGCCACGTCCCGCACGTGCACGAAGTCCCGGCGCTGGCGGCCGTCCTCGAAGACGCGCGGCGCCTCACCGCGGGCCAGCGCGGAGCGGAAGAAGGAGGCGACCCCGGCGTACGGGGTGTCGCGGGGCATCCGGGGGCCGTACACGTTGTGGTAGCGCAGCGACACCGCCGTCGCGCCGGTCGTCCGGGCCCAGGCGGCGGCCAGGTGCTCCTGGGCCAGCTTGGTCGTGGCGTACACGTTGCGCGGGTCGGCCGGGGCGTCCTCGCCGACCAGCCCGGGCGACAGCTCCGCGCCGCACTCCGGGCACGCGGGTTCGAACCGGCCCGCGTCCAGGTCGGCGACGGCGCGCGGACCCGGCCGCACCACGCCGTGCCGGGGGCAGAGGTACCGGCCCTCCCCGTACACGACCATCGACCCGGCGAGCACCAGCCGCCGCACGCCCGCACCGGCCGCCGCGGTGAGCAGGACGGCGGTGCCGAGGTCGTTGCGGGAGACGTACTCCGCCGCGTCGGCGAAGCCGTTGCCGAGACCGACCATCGCCGCCTGGTGGCACACGGCGTCCACGCCGTCCAGCGCCCGGGCCACCGCCGCCGGGTCGCGCACGTCGGCGCCGGGGTCCTCGCGGACGTCGTAGCCGACGGGCTCGTGACCGTGCTCCCGCAGGGCGTCGGCGACGTGGGAGCCGATGAAACCGGCGCTGCCGGTGACCAGTACGCGCATGCACCCCACGCTAGGCCCGCGGGGGCGCCGGACCGGGCGCCCCGCCCGGCCCGTCACGGGTCCGTAAGAGCCGGGGGACGACGCCGTGCGTGCCCCGCGACGCGGGCCGAGGCACCGCCCCCCCGCCGCGGCTTTGCCAACGCTTTACAACCCGCCCCGCCCCCGCCTCGTCTCTCCGTCCGATCCGTCCCGCACCCCCGCGGTGCGCCGACGCACAGACCACGAGAGAGAGCGACCCGATGCGCCGTACCATCCTCAGTGCCGTGGCCCTGGCCTGCACCGCCGTACTGGCGGGCACCGCGCCCGCGTTCGCCGACGACCCCACCCCGGTCCCGTCCGCCCCCGCCGAGAGCGCCCCGAGCCCCGGCGCCGAACCGACCGAGGCGACCGAGGCGAGCCCCGTGCCGTCCGTCAGCGTCCCGGCGGAGGAGCCCACCCGGGCACCGGCACCCGCGACCGGCGACGGCCAGGTCTCCGTCGTGCCCGAGGGCGCGGCCGACACCGGGGTGGCGGCGTCCGAGGACCCGGCGGGCAACGGCACCGGGCTGGTCGGCGCGGGCGCCGGCGGGGTGCTCGTCGCGGGCGGCGCGGTCCTGCTCGTCGTACGCCGTCGACGGGCGGCGACGGGCGCGTGATCCCGCGCCCCGGTCGCGTGCTTGCCACCGCCGCACTGGCCGCGCTGCTCGCCGGCTGCGGCTGCGGCGGCGGCCAGGGGGACGGCGACGCCGCTCCCGTCCCCTCGGCGACCGCGACGAGAACGGCACCGCCCGCGCACGCACCGGCGAAGTCGGTGCGGCCCCTGGCGCGTTCGGTGCCGGTGGGGCTGCGCATCCCCGCCATCGGGGTCGACACCCCGGTGACGGACCTGGGGCTGGCGTCGGACGGCACGGTGGAGGTCCCGCCCGTCACGGACGACGACCGCGCCGGCTGGTACCGGCACTCGCCGACCCCGGGCCAGACGGGTCCCTCGGTCCTCCTGGGCCACGTCACGGTGGGCCGGTACGGCGACGGGGTCTTCCGGCACCTGGCGCGGCTGCACCGCGGCGACCGGATCGAGGCCCGGCTGGAGAACGGCACGGAGGCGGCCTTCGCGGTCACCGCCGTACGGACGGTGTCCAAGGCCGACTTCCCTACGGACGACGTCTACGGGGACGTGGCGGGACCGGAGTTGCGGCTCATCACCTGCGGCGGCCCGCGCGACGGTGACGAGTACCGGGACAACGTGATCGTCTTCGCCGAACTGAGCGCGACCAAGGGCGGGTAGCGCCCGCACGCACCGCATACCCTCACGACCATGGAGAGCGT
The DNA here is from genome assembly GCF_003112555.1 of Streptomyces coelicoflavus. Lineage (GTDB taxonomy): Bacteria > Actinomycetota > Actinomycetes > Streptomycetales > Streptomycetaceae > Streptomyces > Streptomyces coelicoflavus. The sequence goes on from NZ_BEWB01000003.1 coordinate 407,507, forward strand.
TGAAACGGTCCCGTGACAGGGCGGCGTCCGAGTTGTTCGCCGCCCTGTATCCGCGCCTCGCCGGCTGGTGCCGCCGGCTCGTCGACGACGACGAGACGGCCCACGAGATCGCCTCGGAGGCGTTCACCCGGCTCTGGGCCCGCTGGACGTCCGTGGAGGAGCCGCGGGGCTTCCTCTACGTCACCGCCGCCAACCTGGTCCGGGACCACTGGCGCAAACTGGAGCGCGAGCGCCGGGCGGTGCGCCGGGTCACCGCGGAGGTCGCGGTGCGTCCGCACCCGGAACAGGCCGACCCGTCGGTGCGGCTGCTCGTACAGTCCCTGCCGGAGCGGCTGCGGGTGCCGATCCTGCTGCACTACTACGCCGACATGCCGATCCGGGAGGTGTCCGTGCTGACCGGACGCAAGGAAGGGACCGTCAAGGCCGACCTGCACGCGGCCCGCGAACTGCTCCGCGTCCACCTGAGGAGAAGCCTTGACCACACGCCTTGAGGAGGGCCCGGACGGCTCGGACGACCGGAACCAGCCGGGGTTCGCGGGGGAGGGCGACGATCCGCTGCTGGTGGTGCTGCGTCCGGACGCGGAGTTCCTGGGCCCGCCCCCGGGACGCTACGAGGCGATCCGGCGGGCGGCCTCCCGGCGGCGCCTGCTGCGGGCCGCCGCCGGGGCGGCCGCGACCGCCGCCGCCGCGGCCCTGATCGCGCTGCCGCTGCACTGGGCGGCCCCCGCACCGCCCGCGAGCCCGGCACCACCGCTGGCCCCGGCCCCCGCCGACCCCACGCCGCAGGCCTCACCGAGCCCGGTGCCGCCCCGCGACCCGGCACGCTCGCCCGGTCCGGACCCCGCCCTGCCGACCGAGGCGTCCCCGACGACCGCCGCCACCCCGTCGCCCTCGGCGCCGCCCGCCTCCGAGCCGTCGGCCTCCGTGCCGTCGGTCGAGCCGAGCGACCCGCCCGGCCGGCGGGCCCCGTCGGGCGCGCCCGGCACCGTGGCGCCCACGCCCTCGGCCCACGGCCCCGCGGAGCGGGACGGCACGGCCGCCGCAGCGGACACGGCTGCTACAACGGGGCGATGATCTATCACGTGGTGCCGCTCGCCGAGTGGAACGCCGACCCGGCCCGGCCGTACGCGCCCGCATCCCTCGCCACGGACGGCTTCGTCCACTGCTCGCCCGACGAGGCGACGACGCTCGCCGTCGTGAACGCGTTCTACCGCGAGGCGCCCCGGCCCCTGGTGGCGCTGCTCCTCGACGAGGACCGGCTCACCGCGAGGTGCGTGTGGGAGGCGCCGGAACCGGTCCCGCCGCCCGGCGTCGCCGAGGGCACCCTGTTCCCGCACGTGTTCGGCCCCCTCGACCGCGCGGCCGTCCAGCGCGTGCTGGAGGTCCGCTGGGACGACGGGGGCCGGGCCACGGGACTGTGCTGACCTCGTGAGGTCGGTGCCCGCCTCAGAGGTCCTGGGGCGTGGCGGGGGCGCCGCCGAGCAGCGCGGACGCCGTCTCGACCGGACTGGCGGCGGGCGCCGCCGGCGCGGGCTCGGCGCCCGGGGCGGGGTGGCAGGTGAAGCCGAGGCGGGTCATCGCCCGGGTCACCTCGCCGGCGGAGAAGTCGCGGCGGTCCTGCCGGGTGACGACCTCGCCCACCTGCTTGACGGGGTAGCGGCGGCGGCCGATCGTCACGGACTCACCGGTGACGGCCTCGGGCGTGATGCCCTTCATCGAGTCCAGCACCCCGCCCTTGGTGAGGTCGAACGGGTACCGGGCGATGACACAGCGCATGATGCCTCCACAAGGGGGATGGAGCGGATGGGGTCAGGCCGCCGAGCCGGTCGAGCCACCGGTGGACTGGCGGCGCGGCCGGCGGCGCGGGGCTTCGCCGGCGGGGCGGCCCTGGGCGGTGCGCCCCTGGCCGGTCCGGGGCTGTGCGGCGCCGGTGCGGGACTGAGCGGTGCCGGTGCGGTTCGACGCGCCGCCGGTCCCCTGCCCGCCGCCGCGTCCCGAGGAACGGCCGCGGCGGCCGCGGGACGAGGAGCCCGAGCCGGAGGCGGCCCGTCGGGGTCGCTCCACCACCGGTACGGCGATGACGACGGGGACCCCGGAGGGGGCCTGGGCACCGGTGATGCGGGCCAGTTCGGTCTCGCCCGAGCGGACCGGGGTGACCTGCGGGGTGATACCGGCCAGGGACATCAGGCGGGTCATCTCGCGCCGCTGGTCCGGCGTCACCAGCGTGACGACGCTGCCGGACTCGCCGGCGCGGGCCGTACGTCCGCCCCGGTGCAGGTAGTCCTTGTGGTCGCCGGGCGGGTCGACGTTGACGACCAGGTCGAGGTTGTCGACGTGGATGCCGCGGGCCGCGACGTTGGTCGCCACCAGCGCCGTCACCTGCCCGTCCTTGAACTGGGCGAGGGTCCGGGTGCGCTGCGGCTGGGACTTGCCGCCGTGCAGGCCGGCCGCGCGCACGCCGCTCTTCAGCAGCTGCTTCACCAGCCGGTCCACCCGGTGCTTGGTGTCCAGGAACATGATGACCCGGCCGTCGCGCGCCGCGATCTCGACGGTCGCGCGCTGCTTGTCCTCGTCCTGCACGTGCAGGACGTGGTGCTCCATCGTGGTGACGGCACCGGCCGACGGGTCGACGGAGTGCACCACCGGGTCGCTCAGGTAGCGGCGGACCAGCTTGTCGACGTTGCGGTCCAGGGTGGCGGAGAACAGCATCCGCTGCCCGTCCGGCTGCACCTGGTCGAGCAGGGCGGTGACCTGCGGCATGAAGCCCATGTCGGTCATCTGGTCCGCCTCGTCCAGGACCGTGATGGTGACGTCGCCGAGGGCGCAGTCGCCGCGGTCGATGAGGTCCTTGAGCCGCCCGGGTGTGGCGACGACGACCTCCGCGCCGGAGCGCAGTGCCCCGGCCTGCCGGCCGATGGACATGCCGCCGACCACGGTGGCCGACCTGAGGCCCACGGCGCGGGCGTACGGGGTGAGCGCGTCGGTGACCTGCTGGGCCAGCTCACGGGTGGGGACGAGGACCAGGGCGAGCGGACGCCGCGGCTCGGCACGCCGGCCGGCCGTGCGGGCCAGCAGGGCCAGACCGAAGGCGAGCGTCTTGCCCGAACCGGTGCGGCCGCGGCCGAGCACGTCCCGTCCGGCCAGGGAGTTCGGCAGGGTCGCCGCCTGGATCGGGAACGGCTCGGTCACGCCCTGGTCGCCGAGCGCGGCCAGCATGCGGGCCGGCAGGTCGAGTTCGGCGAAGGTCTCGACGGCGGGCAGCGCCGGGGTGATGGTCTTGGGGAGGGCGAACTCGCCGCCCTGGGGTGCGGCGGCCGGGCGGCGGCCGGAGTTCTGGGGGCGGCCGGTCGAACGGGAGCGGCGGGGGCCGTCACCGGAGCGTCGGCGGTCGTTCGCGCGTGCGCGGTTCATGGGGGACCTTCCTCGATACGGCACGTATCAAGGGAGACCCGCAGCGGACGAGCGGCGCAGGGAATCGCAAGAACGAGCCGGTCCGGTCGATTTCGGCGCATCGGGCCGAAGGACCGGAAGAATTGGTGAAAGCGGACGGCGCGGAACGCGCCGTAAGTGAATGAGCCCGGAAACGCGGCGAGCTGGGACCCGCACCCCAAGGTGCGGGCCCCAGCTGCCGAGTGTGCGAGAGCGTCAGGCCGGGGTGATGTTCTCGGCCGTCGGGCCCTTCTGGCCCTGCGCGATGTCGAAGGTCACCTTCTGGCCCTCGAGCAGCTCACGGAAGCCCTGCGCGTTGATGTTCGAGTAGTGGGCGAAGACGTCGGGACCGCCGCCGTCCTGCTCGATGAAGCCGAAGCCCTTTTCGGCGTTGAACCACTTCACGGTGCCGGAAGCCATGTTTTCTCCTTCGGTACGGTGCTCGGAGTTCACCCTGTGTGCACTCCGGTCGCCGCGATGATCACCCCGTCGGAAAAAACCTTCAGGCAACCACAACTGCAACTTCCCTCGACAGTAGCACGCCGTGATCGGGCGGGTGCCGACGCAAATCCCGGCCCGGTGGGCCGCCCGGGAATATTCCCCGGACGACGGCCGATTTCTTCGGCCGGCCCGCCGGGAATCGGGGGTGCGGGGGTGCCGACGCCCCCGCATCGAGACGAAGGACACGTCGTGCGGGCGGGCGGGTGTGCGGGGGTGCGGGCCCGGTGGGGCCGGCCCGAGCGGCGGAGGGGAAACGGTTCTGGCGGAACGGTTCGGCGTCCGTCGGCGTCGTCCCCTTCCAGGGCGCGGCGGCCGTGTCCGGGAGAGGGGCGGCGCAGTGGACGGGGACGGGTACGCCGGGTGGACACGTCGGTTCGAGGAGGAGTGCGAGCGCAGGCGGGCGCAGGGCGACCCGGACTGGGCGCGGGGCGCCGTGCTGCACCGGGCGGTGTGGGCGGGCGTCCAGCGCTTCCAGGTCGGTGAGGACGGTGACGGCGCGAACCTGGTCGCCAAGGCCGAGGAGGCGGGCGACGCCGACTACGCGCGGGCGGTGCGGCTCTTCGTCGCCGAGGAGCAGAACCACGCCCGGCTCCTCGCCCTGCTGCTGGCCGCGGGCGGGCGGCCGACGCTGAGCGGCCACTGGAGCGACACGGTGTTCGTTCGGCTGCGGCGGCTGCTGGGCCTGCGCACGGAACTGCTGGTGCTGATGATCGCCGAGGTCGTGGCGCTGCGTTACTACCGGGCCCTCAGGGACGGCACCGACGACGCGCTGACCTCGGAGGTGGCCGGCCGGATCCTGGCCGACGAGCGGCGCCACGTCCCCTTCCACTGCGAGCGGCTGCACGACTCACTGGCCGAACTCCCCGCCGTGACCCGCCGCCCCGTGATGGCGCTGTGGCGGCTGCTCCTCCTGGCGGCCACCCTCGTCGTCGCCGCCGACCACGGCGCGGGGCTGCGCCGGCTCGGGGTGGGACGGCGCCGTTTCACGGCCGACGTCATGGCCTCCTCCGCCGAGGTGACCGGCGCCGTCCTCGCCCCGCGGCCGGGCGCGCGGACCGGCACCGGCGGGGAGTGAGCGCCGGACGCCGGGATCGGGAATGGGGCGGAACAACCCGGGGACCTCTGCGGGAGCGCGCTGCTATTCTCCAGCGGATCTTCGCGCGAGGCGACGTACCGGTTGAGGGGGGTCCCATCCGGTCGCCCCGCGCATCCGGCCGCGTGCGTCCGACGTTCGCCGCGGCCTTCTCCTGGGGAGGGACCGTACGTTGCACCGTTCTCGTGTTTCCCGGCTGCGTCTGACCGTGGCGATCGCCGCCGTGCTCGCCACCGTGTCGGCCGGCGGCCAGGCCGTGGCCGCGCCGGCCACCGCGCCCTTGTCCGCGCCCTCGTCCGCGTCCGCTGCGACGGCCGCCTCCGCGACGGCGGTCCAAGACGTCCGGCAGGCGGCGGTGCCGTATCCGGCCGGCCGGAGCCAGTTGGCGGGCGTCGGCTCGACGGGCTTCCTGACCTGGGGCGAGGGCGGTGCCGCGGACGTTCTCTGGACCAGTTTCGCCGACGGTTCGACCACCGACCCGATGGAGGGCCGGTCCGCCTGGGTCGCCTTGGGCGCCGAGGCGTCGGACGCGGTGGTGCTCCTCCTGTCCGACGGCCGCGTCGAACTGCGCGACATGCGGACGAAGAAGTCCGTGACGGTCGTGGACCCGGACGACTTCGGCCCCTCGGGACAGTCCGCCGGTGCGGTCGGCACCACCCTCTTCGTCAGCACCGCGAACGACGCCGGAGGCGAGGACGTCCACCTCGTCGACATGGTGGACGGCGCACCGGCCGCGCGCACGGTGACCGGTCTGCCGCGCGACGCGGACAACCCGCACGTCGTCGCGGGCACTCCCGACCGCGCCGTACTGACCTACAAGACGGCGGGCACCTGGCAGTGGGCGCTGGTCGACCTGGCCGACGGCGCCGTCGTGCGGCGTCACACCACGGACTCCGCCCCCGCCTCGGTCACCCTCTCCGAGACGCACGTGGCCTGGGCCGAGACGGACGCCCAGGGCGGGAGCCACGTGGTCGTCGCCCCGCGCGGCACCGGCACCGACCGGCGCTTCGCGATCGGGCAGGCGTCCGGCGACGTGCTGGTCGGCCTCGTGGGCGACTGGGTGACGTACGGCGTGAGCAGCGAACTGACGGCCCAGTACCCGAACCCCCTGTACGCCCTGACGGCCCGTCACCTCACCACCGGCGCCACCCGCAAGCTCCTCGACCACACGCGGCAGACGGCCACGGCACCCGACGGCACCCTCTACGTCAGCGGCGGCACGGCGGCGGGCGGCGAGGGCCTGTACCGGATCGCCCCCGGCGCCGACGGGACGCCGGTCGCCACCCGCGTGGCGAGCAGCGGCGAGGCGACGAAGGTGACGCTGCTCGGGGACGACATCCCCGACGTGGTCGACCTCGACCGGAACAAGGGCCGGTTCCGCCTGGAGTGGCGCCTGTCCCGGGTCAACGTGGCGATGGACATCACGCTGCGCAACACCCGTACCGGGGAGGTGAAGCGGGCCGACGTGTACCCCCTGTCGACCGGGTACGGCGACCCGCACCGCGTCCACCTCGACTGGTTCGGCGACGTGGAGTGGAACAGCACCCGCGGCATGTACTCCGCCGCCGGAGCCGGCCCGTACACCTGGCGCATCGAGGCCAGGCCGCTCAACGGCATCGGCCCGGAGCTGGTCTCCTCAGGCACCTTCACGGTCGCCCGCGACCCCGGCCTGCACGACTACGACGGCGACGGCTCCCCCGACGTCCTCGCGCGGGACACCGGCGGCCGGCTGTGGCTCAACGACACCTTCGACTCCCGGGAGCAGCACACTTACTCCTACTTCCAGAACCCGGAGCAGCTCGTCGGCGGCGGCTGGAACGCCTACGACCGGATCGAGGGCGCCGGCAACCTCGGCGGCGCCCCGGTGAGCGACCTGGTGGCCAGGGACCGCTCCGGCGTGCTGTGGCTGTACCTCGGCAAGGGCGACGCCGAGTCCCCGTTCACCTCCCGCAGCAGGATCGGCGGGGGCTGGAACGTCTACCGTCAGATCACCGGCGGCAGCGACCTGAACGGCGACGGCCGGGCCGACCTCGTCGCCACCGACACCTCCGGCGCCCTGTGGCTGTACAAGGGCACCGGGAACTGGCGGGCGCCCTTCGCCAAGCGCGTGAAGATCGGTACGGGCGGCTGGGGCGCGTACGACCAGATCACGGCGACCGGCGACATCGCCGGGGCCCCGGCCGGTGACCTGGTGGCCCGCGACCGCTCCGGCGTGCTGTGGCTCTACCTCGGCTACGGCGACGGCCGTTTCGCGCCCCGCACCCGGATCGGCGGCGGCTGGAACACCTACGAGCACCTGGTGGGCATCGGCGACGCCGACCACGACGGCCGGGCCGACCTGTACGCGACCGACGTGCGGCCGCAGAACCAGGACCCCTACCTGTACAAGAGCACGGGCGCCTGGCGGACGCCGTTCGCGGGACGCGCCGAGGTCGCCTGGACCTTCATGGAGCGCCGGGACTACAACCTCTTCGCCTGACCCGGCCGGCCGACGAGGCGCACGCGGAGCCTTTCAGAGGCCCCGCGTGCGCGGTCGCTGCTGCTTGCCGACGGTCCTACTTGCTGACCGCGAAGCGCATCAGGGCGTGCTCGTCGCCCTGCTTGATCTTGCCCGTCTCGTTGACGACCTCCAGCTTCCAGGCGCCGCCGACCCGCACGGCCTTGGCCACGGCGCAGCCGTTGTCCTGGCTGAGCAGGCTGGGCCAGATGTCGGCGACCTGCTCCGAGCTGCCCCCGGTCGCGTCGTAGACCTTGAAGCTGATGTTGCGCGCCTTCTGGAAGGAGCTGCCCTTCTTGTAGGCGGCGGCGACGAACACGATCGACGTGATGACGCTCGGAAGCCGTGCGAACTCGACGGTGACCGTCTCGTCGTCGCCGTCCCCGTGGCCGGTCTGGTTGTCGCCGCTGTGGAGCAGCGACCCGTTGCCCATGGGGTCGAGCGAGTCGAGTCCGGCGAGGCGCACCGGGTCCCCGCCCTGCATCGCGACGGCGATCAGGTCGAGGTCGGTGCCGGTCTTGCGCCGCAGCTTGCCGAGCACTCCGCCACTGCTGCCGGCGGTGGGGTCCCAGGAGACGCCGATGGACAGGTGAGTCACTCCGTCCAGGTCCGCGGGACCGCCTTCCTTGGTGAGCGTGATCATGTGTGGGTCATCCTCCGTGGTCGTGCCTGTGACCCAGAGTCTGCCTGGCGCCCGGACGTTCCGGCAGGGCGGGGCGGCCCGTCAGTTTTCGAGAAGCACCGCGGACCCGGCCGCCCCTACCTTCGAGGACATGAACTCCATCGACGCGGTCACCCTCGAAGTGGCCGACCCCGAGGCCGCCGCCCGCTTCTACTCCGACGCCTTCGGACTCGACGGGTCGCGGGTGCGGGTCCGCGCCTCCGACAGCCCCACGAGCGGCTTCCGCGGCTTCACGCTGTCGCTCGTGGTGGCCCAGCCCGGCAACGTCGACGCGCTGTTCACCGCCGCCGTCGACGCCGGCGCCACCGTCCTCAAGCCCGCCGCGAAGTCGCTGTGGGGCTACGGCGGCGTCGTCCAGGCACCGGACGGCACGGTCTGGCAGATCGCGACCTCGGCGAAGAAGGACACCGCCCCGGTCGGCCGCGACGTGGAGGAGGTCGTCCTCCTCCTCGGTGTCGAGGACGTCAAGGCCACCAAGCGGTTCTACGTCGAGCAGGGCCTCACCGTGGGCAAGAGCTTCGGCGGCAAGTACGTCGAGTTCGCCACCGGGCCGGGCACCGTCAAGCTCTCCCTCTACAAGCGCCGCGCCCTCGCCAAGGTCGCGGGCGTCTCCGCCGAGGGCACCGGCTCCCACCGTCTCGTCCTCTCCGGCGGCACCCGTCCCTTCGCGGACCCGGACGGCTTCGCCTGGCAGCCGGAGCCCAGCCACTGATGGGCTAGTTTCCTGTGCATGTCTTCACGGGAAACTCCGCGAATACCCGGGCGCCGGGCGCGGGCGAGACTCTGGGCCGTGGCGGGTGCGGCGACCCTCGCGTTCCTCATAGCGCTGGAGGTCGCCGCGCGCCGCTACGGCCTGCCGGGGCCGATGACCAACCAGGCCAGGGAGCTGGTGTTCGCTCCCGCCTCGGGGCCCCTGCTCTACGCCGGCCTGGCGCTCACGATGGTGGTCCTGAGCCGGCGGGAGCGGCTCGTCGCGGCGGCCGCCGCGGTCGGCATCGACCTCGCTGTCGCGCTGGTGCGGTGGGCGGCGGACGCCCCCGCGTCCGGCACCCACACCTTCGGCAACGGCGCGCTGTGGGCGGTCCTCGGCTGCGGGGTCCTCGCCGTGACGCGGCGCACCGGCCCGGAGCGGATCCTCCTGCTGAAGGGCGTCGGGCTGGGCCTGCTCCTTGTGGCCGGCCGCAAGACGGGCGACGCCTGGCTGCTGATCACGTCCAAGACCCGCCCCGACGTCCTCGACCCGTACGTGGCGACCGCCGACCACGCGCTGGGGAACCCGTCCTGGCTGATGGGGCGGGCCGTCGAGGCCACCGGCCTGGTCGGTGAGCACCTGCTGGACTGGGTCTACGCCCAGCTCGCGGTGGCCGCGGCCGTCGTCGCCCTGTACCAGCTGCGCAAGGTGGCCGCCGAGCGCCGGTTCCCGCGCCACCACCTGGTCCGCACCTTCCTGCTGATAGGTCTGCTCGGACCGGGCATCTACATGATCTTCCCGGTGGTCGGGCCGGTCTTCGCCTACGGCACCGGGGCCTTCGGCACCGGCGGCGAGGAGTGGGCGATCGCCAACCTGTGGCCGCACACGCTGCCGCCGGTCGGCACGCCGCAACCGTTCACCTACGACGGGGTCACGCCCCGCAACTGCATGCCCAGCCTGCACACGGCCTGGGCCGTCGTGATCTTCATCCACTCCCGGAAGGGGCCGCGCGTCCTGCGCTGGGCCGGGACGTTCTGGCTGGTCGCCACGCTCACCGCCACGCTGGGATTCGGCTACCACTACGCCATCGACCTCGTCGCCGGAGTGGTGTTCGCGGTCACGGTCGAGGCGGGGCTGCGCGCCCTGGACCGCGGCTGGGACCGGTCGGGGGGCCTGCTGGTCGCGCACGGGGCGCTGGTGTTCACCGCGATCCTGACGTCGACGCGCTACCTGGCGCCGGAGATGGCCCGGTACCCGTGGATCTTCGGGCCGCTCCTGCTGCTGTCGATGGCCTCGGTGATCCACGGCTACGTCCGGACCACGAAGGGGTGGGAACCGGTGCCCGCGGCCGCACCGCAGCGTCCGGAGCCGCGACTCGAGGCGGCCTGAGGCGGACCGGGGCGGCCCGGGAACGGCGTGGGGCGGGGGCCGGGGACGGCCCCGAAGCGCAGGTCTGCTGAATTGCGAAAGTTGGCAAGTAGTTGGATGCTGGGGGCCGGGTCCGCAGGAAGCCGCGGACCGGGTTCTGCTGTGGAGACGCGATGAGCACCCTGCTCCAGCCCTTGCCCCACCGGCACGTGCTCACCCTGCCGACGGCGCCCGCGGCGGTCCGGGTGGCCCGGGAGACCGCCGAGCAGGCCCTCGCCGAGTGGGGCGTGAACCCCGGGCACCCCTCGGTGGCACCCGCCCTGCTGATCCTCAGCGAGCTGGTCACCAACAGCGTCCGCCACGCCTCCCCGCCGAGTGAGCAGGTGACCGTCACGTACGCGGCCGGCGCCGACTGCCTGGCGTTCGCCGTGCACGACCGGCACCCCTGCCGTCCCCGGCTGCACGGCGCGGGCACCGGTGGCCGCCGGAGCGGGGGCCTGGCGACCGTCATGGAGCTCATCGGCGCCCTGGGCGGCACCGCCGTGGTCCGGGGCGACGAGGACGGCCGGGGCAAGAGCATCTGGATCACCCTCCCGCTGTGAGGCGCGGGCCGCTGTGACACCGGCCGCCCTCACGAGGAGCCGTAGCCCGTCAGGGGCGGGGTGCGCAGGGCGATGACGGCCTTGTCGTCGTGGCCGTCGCCGGGCCGGTGGGTGATCAGGGCGCGGCACAGGTCGTCGGGCGCGAGTCCGATCAGCCGGGAGGCGGTCACGGCCAGGGCGTCCAGGCCCCGGTCGAGCGGCTGGCCGGGGACCTCCACGAGACCGTCGGTGAACAGGATGACGGTGCTGTCCACCGGCAGGGGCCGGCAGTGGTCGGGCCGCGGCAGTTCGGGCGCCACCCCGAGCGGGAGGCCGGGCTCCACGTCCAGGTACTCCACCCGGCCGTCGGGCAGCAGCACCAGCGGTGGCGGGTGTCCCGCGCTGGACCAGCGCAGCTGCCACGTGCCGTCCGCGGGCTCCAGCCGCGCGAGCAGCGCGGTGGCGACGGGGGCCTCGTCCAGGGCGGCGCCCATGATCCGGTCGAGCCGGGCGAGGGACGTGCTGGGCGGCGCGCTCCGGTCGTAGTACAGGGCGCGCAGCATGTTGCGGATCTGCGACATGTCCGCCGCGGCCCGCAGGTCGTGCCCCACGACGTCACCGATCACCGCCGCGCAGGCCCCGCCGGGCAGCAGCATCGCGTCGTACCAGTCGCCGCCCACGGCCGCGGGCGCGCTCGCCGGGCGGTAGGCCGCGCCCGCGGTGAAGGGCCGCAGGTCGGGCAGGCGGGGCAGCAGCAGGCGCTGGAACTGCTCGCTGCTGTGCTGCACCTGCTGGTAGAGGCGGGCGTTCTCGATCGCCACGCCCGCCGTGCCGGCCAGCGCGCGGATCACGCCCTCGTCGTGCCGGTCGAAGGGCTGCCCGTCCCTGCGTTCGGAGAGGTAGAGGTTGCCGTAGATCCGGCCGCGCACACTGATCGCCACCCCGAGCAGGCTGCGCATCGGCGGGTGTCCGGGCGGGAAGCCCGCCGACTCCGGGTGGCGCGAGATGTCCTTGACCCGCAGCGGCTCGGGATGGTGGATCAGGTGCCCGAGCAGGCCCCTGCCCCGCGGCAGCTCCACCCCGTCCAGACCGGCCAGCTCCGTCGCGGTGAGCCCCAGCGGGATGAACTCCTCCAGGTACCTGCCCTCCGGGTCGAGGACGCCCATGGCCCCGTAGCGGGCGCCCACCAGGTCCATGGCGGTGCGCACGATGCGGCGCAGCACCGCGGGCAGCTCCAGCTCGCCGGTGATGTTCACCACCGCCTGGAGCAGCTCCTGCAAGGTCCGCTGGGCGCGGGCCAGGGCGTGCAGCTGTTCGCCGATCCGGTTCAGGTCGGAGCTGAGCGGCAGGTCGAGGAGCGAGGCGTACGGCTCGTCGGGGTCGCCGGCGGGGCTGTCCGCGGGCCCCTCGCCGTCCGCGGGCCCCTCGCCGGCCGTGGGCCCCTCGCCGTCCGCGGAGCCCTCGCCGGCCGGGGCCGGATCGTCCGGTGGGCGCCGCCAGTCCTCCGCCATCGCGCCTGCCTCGTTTCCCGCCGTGCGGATCGTCCTACGCCCACCCTGGCCCGGCGGGCGGGGACGTGCCGCCCGGCCACAGCCGGTCGGAGTACCTCCGGCGCCGCCCGGACGGGACCGGATACGTCGGGCGGATTCGGCCTGACGGGTGGCTCGCGCGAGGATGGGCGGCATGCTGATGAGGACGGGACGGACGCGACGCGCCCAGGGCGGGTCGGCCGGCGCGCGCCGCCGGGGTGGGAGAAGGGCGAGGGCACGATGAGCACGCCGCTGTACCAGTTGAAGGCGGAGTTCTTCAAGACGCTCGGCCATCCGGCGCGCATCCGCGTCCTGGAACTGCTGAGCGAGCGCGAGCACGCGGTGGCGGAGATGCTGCCCGAGGTGGGGATCGAACCGGCCCACCTGTCCCAGCAGCTCGCGGTGTTGCGCCGGTCGAACCTGGTGGTCTCCCGCAAGGAGGGGTCGACCGTGTACTACTCCCTGACCAGTCCGCAGGTCGCCGAGTTGCTCAGGGTCGCGCGCGGCATCCTCTCCGGCGTGCTCGCGGGGCAGGCCGAACTGCTCGCGGACCTCCGGGCCGGGCAGACCGGGCCGGGACAGCCGCCGGAGTAGCGCCGCGGCGCCGCGCCGGTCACTTGTGGGCGTGCTCGCCCACGTAGAAGAGCAGCCAGATGAAACCGGCGAGGACGTGCGTGCCGAAGATGTAGAAGCCCGCCCGGAGGGCGACACCCCGCTCGAAACGGCGCTCGGAGTTGTCACGGTTGCCGCGTCCGGCCCTGCCGGGGGGTGCGGCCGTACGGTCCTGCCGGCTCACCGGCATTCCGGTCACCTCTCGTCCGTGGAGGAAGTAGGAAGCGAAGCAGTCAACGACTTGCGCAATTACGCAATTCCTCTCCACCGTACCGCCTGCACGCCGCTCCGCGGCCGGGCCAGTACCTTGCACCCATGCCTGATCTGAGCCCTTCCTCCCCCGCCGAGGCCTACGCCGCCCTGTTGCAGGGCAACGCCCGCTTCGTGAGCGGTGACCGCCTGCACCCCAACCAGGACGCCGACCGCCGCTCGGAGCTGGCCCCGCGCCAGCATCCGTTCGCGGTGCTCTTCGGGTGCTCGGACTCGCGGCTGGCGGCCGAGATCATCTTCGACCGGGGGCTGGGCGACCTGTTCGTGGTGCGGACGGCCGGCCATGTGGCGGGCGCGGAGGCGCTGGGCAGCGTCGAGTACGGCGTGAAGGTGCTGGGCGCACCGCTCGTGGTGGTGCTGGGGCACGACTCCTGCGGCGCGGTCACCGCGGCGGCCGAGGCCGTGCAGGGCGGTACGGCGCCGGCCGGCTACATCGGGGACGTGGTGGAACGGGTGATCCCGAGCGTGCTCGCGGCACGCGCCGCCGGCGGCACCGGGATCGACCGGTTCGTGGACGAGCACATCCGCCGCAGCGTGGACGGCCTGGTGGGGCGCTCGGCGCTGCTGGCGGACGAGGTGGCCGCCGGCCGGTGCGCGGTCGTCGGCCTGTCCTACCGCCTGGCCGGGGGAACGGTGAAGCGGGTGGCGGCCCACGGGCTGCCGGAGTAGCCGGCCGGCTCCTGGAGGCACCGGACGCCGGCTGCGGCGACGGTCGTCGTCAGAGAGGTGTCAAGGGCGAGCGCGCCGCCGTATGGAAGCCGTCAACGGCGGACGAATCGGGTCGGAAGAGGGCTCTCATCGTCCCTGTCAGTTGCTCTCTTCCGCACCTCACTAGGAGCTCGCGATGGCCGACGTGGCCTTCGTCGTCACCACGCTCGCGGTGTTCGCGCTCGTGGCCCTCGTCGCCAAGGGGGTGACGAAGCTGTGACCGCGGAGAACGTCGTCGGCCTGATCGTGGCCGTCGCCCTGCTCGGTTACCTCGTCCTCGCCCTGATCCACCCGGAGAGGTTCTGAGCACCGTATGAGCCCCGTCCTCTCCGGCGTGCTCCAGCTGCTCGCGCTCGTCGCCGCGCTGGCCCTCGCCCACATACCCCTCGGCAACCACATGGCCCGGGTCTACTCCTCCGGCACGCACTGGCGCGTGGAGAAGTGGATCTACAAGGGCATCGGCGCCGACCCGGACACGGAGATGCGCTGGCCCGCCTACCTGCGCGGCGTCCTCGCCTTCTCCCTCGCCGGTGTCCTTTTCCTCTACCTGCTCCAGCGGCTCCAGGGCGTCCTGCCCGGCTCGCTCGGCTTCGCCTCCATCGACCCGGACCAGGCGTTCAACACCGCCGCGTCCTTCGTCGCCAACACCAACTGGCAGTCGTACTACGGCGAGCAGGCGATGGGCCACGTCGTGCAGACCGCCGGTCTTGCCGTGCAGAACTTCGTCTCGGCGGCCGTCGGCATCGCCGTCGCCGTCGCCCTCGTGCGCGGCTTCGCGCGGTCCCGCACCGGTGAACTGGGCAACTTCTGGGCCGACCTGGTCCGCGGGGTCGTCCGCGTCCTGGTGCCGATCGCCGCGGTCGGCGCGGTGGTCCTGGTGGCCTGCGGGGTCATCCAGAACTTCTCCGGCATCCACGAGGTCGGCCAGTTCCTGGGCGCTCCGCAGCAGTGGAACGGGGGCGCGGTCGCCTCGCAGGAGGTCATCAAGGAGCTGGGCACCAACGGCGGCGGCTACTTCAATGCCAACTCCGCCCACCCCTTCGAGAACCCGACGCCGTTCACCAACCTGTTCGAGATCTTCCTGATCCTGCTGATCCCGGTCTCCCTGACCCGCACCTTCGGCGTCATGACCGGCTCGGTGCGCCAGGGCTACGCGA
This sequence comes from Streptomyces coelicoflavus, assembly GCF_003112555.1. Taxonomy (GTDB): domain Bacteria; phylum Actinomycetota; class Actinomycetes; order Streptomycetales; family Streptomycetaceae; genus Streptomyces; species Streptomyces coelicoflavus. Next base: position 422,625 of record NZ_BEWB01000003.1, read on the forward strand.
TCCTCGGCACGATGGCCGCCATCTGGCTCTCCTTCGTCGCCCTGATGATGTGGACCGAGTTCGCCCACCACGGCCCCGCGTTGCAGGCGGCCGGCGGGGCGACGGAGGGCAAGGAGCTGCGTTTCGGGATCGGCGGTTCGTCGCTCTTCGCGGTGACCACGACCCTGACCTCGACCGGCGCCGTGGACTCCTTCCACTCCTCCTACACCGGCCTCGGCGGCGGCATCACCATGCTCGGCATGATGCTGGGCGAGATCGCGCCCGGCGGGGTCGGGTCCGGGCTCTACGGCATGCTGGTCATGGCGGTCGTCGCGGTGTTCGTCGCAGGGCTCATGGTCGGGCGTACGCCGGAGTACCTGGGCAAGAAGATCGGCACCCGCGAGATCAAGTTCGCCGCCTGCTACATCCTGATCACCCCGGCCCTGGTCCTGGTGTTCACGGCCGCGGCGCTGGCCCTGCCCACCCCGGGCGACTCGATGACCAACAGCGGGGCGCACGGCTTCTCCGAGATCCTGTACGCCTACACCTCCGCCTCGAACAACAACGGCTCGGCCTTCGCGGGCCTGAACGCCGACACCCAGTGGTTCAACACCACCCTCGGCCTCGCCATGCTGCTGGGCCGCTTCCTGCCGATGGTGTTCGTCCTGGCCCTCGCGGGCTCGCTGGCCCGGCAGCAGCCGGTTCCCGCCACCGCGGGCACGCTGCGCACCGAGAAGCCGCTCTTCGCCGGCCTCCTGGCCGGCGCCGTCCTGATCATCACCGGCCTGACCTACTTCCCGGCCCTCTCCCTGGGCCCGCTCGCGGAAGGGCTGGCGGCATGAACACCGACACGCAGAAGACCGACCCGCTGAACCAAGAGGACTCCATGTCCACAGCCACTGAGACCCGGGCGCCGCACGGCGACGCACCCTCCGGGCACCAGCCCGGTCAGGGCCGCGTCGGCGCGGGCCTCTTCGACCCGAAGCAGCTGGTCACGTCGCTGCCCGACGCGTTCCGCAAGCTCGACCCACGGGTGATGGTGAAGTCGCCCGTCATGTTCGTCGTCCTCGTCGGCTCCGTGCTGACCACCGCCTTCTCCTTCACGGACCCCGGCGACCGGTTCGGCTGGACGATCAGCGCCTGGCTCTGGCTGACCGTGCTCTTCGCCAACCTGGCGGAGGCGGTCGCCGAGGGCCGCGGCAAGGCCCAGGCCGACACCCTGCGCAAGGCCAGGACCGACACCGTCGCCCGCCGGGTCGACGGCACCACGGTCCCCGGTACCGGGCTCACGGTCGGCGACCTGGTCGTCTGCGAGGCCGGGGACGTCGTCCCCGGCGACGGCGACGTCGTCGAGGGCGTCGCCTCGGTCGACGAGTCGGCCATCACCGGCGAGTCGGCGCCCGTCATCCGCGAGTCCGGCGGCGACCGGTCCGCGGTCACCGGCGGGACCAAGGTCCTCTCCGACCGCATCGTCGTCAGGATCACCACGAAGCCGGGCGAGACCTTCATCGACCGGATGATCAACCTGGTCGAGGGAGCGGCCCGGCAGAAGACGCCGAACGAGATCGCGCTGAACATCCTGCTGGCCTCGCTGACCGTCGTCTTCCTGCTGGCCTGCGCCACCCTCCCGCCGTTCGCCGACTACGCGGGCACCCACCTGGACCTGGTCGTGCTGGTGGCCCTGCTGGTCTGCCTCATCCCCACCACGATCGGCGCCCTGCTCTCCGCCATCGGCATCGCGGGCATGGACCGCCTGGTGCAGCGCAACGTGCTGGCGATGTCGGGCCGCGCCGTCGAGGCCGCCGGCGACGTCTCCACGCTGCTCCTCGACAAGACCGGCACGATCACGCTGGGCAACCGGCAGGCCGCCGAGTTCGTGCCGGTGGGCGGCGTGACGGCGGCCGAGGTCGCCGACGCCGCCCAGCTCTCCTCCCTCGCCGACGAGACCCCCGAAGGCCGCTCGATCGTCGTCCTCGCCAAGGAGAAGTACGGCCTGCGCGAGCGGCAGCAGGGCGAGCTGACGGGCGCCGAGTGGATCGAGTTCACCGCCCAGACCCGCATGTCCGGCGTGGACGCCGACGGCCGCAAGGTCCGCAAGGGCGCGGCGGGTTCCGTCGTCGCCTGGGTCCGGGAGCGCGGCGGCCCGGTGTCCGAGGACGCGGACACGGCGGTCGAGCGCATCTCCGCGGCGGGCGGCACACCGCTGCTCGTCGCCGTCGAGGACGAGCGCGGCGCCCGCGTCCTCGGTGTCGTCCACCTCAAGGACGTCGTCAAGCAGGGCATGCGCGAGCGGTTCGACGAACTGCGCCGCATGGGCATCAAGACCGTCATGATCACGGGCGACAACCCGCTGACGGCCAGGGCGATCGCCGAAGAGGCGGGCGTCGACGACTACCTCGCGGAGGCCACGCCCGAGGACAAGATGGCCCTCATCAAGCGCGAGCAGGCCGGCGGCAAGCTGGTCGCGATGACCGGCGACGGCACCAACGACGCCCCCGCGCTGGCCCAGGCGGACGTCGGCGTGGCGATGAACACCGGCACGTCGGCCGCCAAGGAGGCCGGCAACATGGTCGACCTCGACTCCAACCCCACCAAGCTGATCGAGATCGTCGAGATCGGCAAGCAGTTGCTGATCACGCGCGGGGCGCTCACGACGTTCTCGATCGCCAACGACGTCGCCAAGTACTTCGCGATCATCCCGGCGCTCTTCGCGGCCGTCCACCCGGGCCTGGACAAGCTCAACATCATGGGCCTGTCCTCCCCGGACTCCGCGATCCTGTCCGCGGTGATCTTCAACGCGCTGATCATCGTCGTACTGGTCCCGCTCGCCCTGAAGGGCGTGCGCTACCGGCCGATGAGCGCCGACCGGATGCTGCGCCGCAACCTCGCCGTGTACGGACTGGGCGGTCTCGTCGCCCCGTTCGCCGGCATCAAGCTCATCGACCTGATCGTCTCGCTCGTCCCCGGGATCGGCTGACCGACATGAACACTTCCCTCACCAACGCCGCCCGGCTGTTCACGGCGGGCCTGCGCGCCCTGCTCGTCCTGACCGTGGTCACCGGCATCGTGTATCCGCTCGTCGTCACCGGCATCGCCCAGGGGCTGTTCCCCGGGAAGGCGAACGGCTCCGAGATCGAGGCGGACGGAAAGGTCGTCGGCTCCTCCCTCATCGGCCAGTCCTACAACCTGCCGCTGAAGGACGGCCAGGAGACCCCGGAGCCGGACCTGAAATGGTTCCAGGGCCGCCCGGCCAACGGCCTCGGCACCAACACCGTGAACACCCGGTACGAGCTGATCCTTTCCGGCGCCACCAACCGCTCCGCCGACAACCCGGAACTCCTCCGGTGGGTGAAGGACGCCAAGGCCGCCGTCGTCAAGGACAACTCCGTGCCAGGACACCCCGTGCGGCCCGAGGACGTGCCCGCCGACGCCGTCACCTCCTCCGGCTCCGGCCTGGACCCGGACATCTCCCCCGAGTACGCCGGTCTCCAGGTGCGCCGGGTCGCCGAACGCAACGGCCTGCCCGTCGCCCGGATACGGACGCTCGTCGACGAGCACACCACCCCGCGCACCCTCGGCTTCATCGGCGAGCCGCGGGTGAACGTCCTGGAGCTGAACGTCGCGCTCGGGGAACTGGTGGCGCGGGCGGCCGGGCACTGAGGCGCGGTTACAATCCGGGCCATGGCCCTGACCGTGAGCGACGTGGAACGGTTCGAGGCCTCCAGGCACCGCCTGGAGGCCCTCGCCTACCGCCTGCTCGGCTCGGCGAGCGAGGCGGAGGACGCCGTGCAGGAGACGTTCCTGCGCTGGCAGGCGGCCGACGTCGAGCGGATCGAGGTCCCCGAGGCCTGGCTGACCAAGGTCCTCACCAACCTGTGCCTCAACCAGCTCACCTCGGCCCGCGCACGGCGGGAGACCTACGTGGGCCAGTGGCTGCCCGAACCGCTGCTCGTCGGCGACCCCATGCTCGGCCCGGCGGAGACGGCCGAGCAGCGCGAGTCGGTCTCCCTCGCGGTCCTCGCCCTGCTGGAGCGGCTCTCACCGGGCGAGCGGGCCGTGTACGTCCTGCGCGAGGCGTTCGGATACGCGCACCGGGAGATCGCCGCGATCCTCGACATCACGGAGGACGCCAGCCAGCAGACCCTGCACCGGGCCAGGAAGCACGTCGCCCGGGGCCGGGCCCGTACACAGGTCGACGAGGCCGCCGCCCGGCGGATCGTCGAGGAGTTCCTCACGGCGGCCACCAGCGGCCGGACCGAACCCCTCGTGCGGCTGCTCACCCAGGACGCCGTGTCGATCGGCGACGGCGGCGGAAAGGTCCCCGCCCGCGCCAAGGCGTTCGAGGGCGCCCGCGCCGTGGCGACGTTCCTGCGGGGCCTGTTCAAGCCCGGCAAGGCCAAGCGGGCGCTGACCGGCGGCCCCGCCGAGATCCACGCGACCACCGCCAACGGCGACCCCGCCGTCGTGGCCGTCGTGCACGGCCGGGTCATCGGGATCATGTGCCTGGAGGTCACCGCCGAGGGGCTCGCGGGCTTCCGCAACCAGGTCAACCCCGACAAGCTCGAACGCGCCACCCGCCGGTGGGCGGCCACCGACCACGGGGAACCCCTGGTCCGCGCCTTCTGACCGGACTGTGGCGCGCGTCACTCCCCGCCCCTGTCAGGAATCGGCGAGCTGCCCGGTTCAAGGGGCGAGTCCCGCTGGAGAGCCTCAGCGGCCGCAGACAAGGGAGTACGTCATGCAGCACCCCACGCAGCACCGCATCGTCGTCCTGGGCGCCGGATACGCCGGAGCCGTCGCCGCCGGCCGTCTCGCCAGGCGGCTGCGCCCCCAGGACGCGGCCATCACCCTCGTCAACGCCGAGCCCCACTTCGTCGAACGGGTCAGGATGCACCAGCTCGCGACCGGCCAGGAGCTCAGGGCCCGGCCGCTGGACGAGATGTTCGCGAAGACCGGGGTCGAGGTGCGGATCGCGCAGGTCACCGGCGTGGACACCGACCGCAGGACCGTCTCCGTCACGGACCCGGACGGCACGGGCGAGCTGGCGTACGACACCCTCGTCTACGCCCTCGGCAGTGCCTGGGACCCGCAGGACGTCCCCGGCGCCGCGGAGCACGCCCACGAGATCGCCGGCCGCACCGGAGCGCTCCGGCTGCGCGAACGTCTGGCGGGGCTGGCGGCCGGCCGCACCGTGGTCGTCGTCGGCGGCGGGCTCACCGGCCTGGAGGCCGCGACCGAGATCGCCGAGGCCCGCCCGGACCTCGACGTGACGCTCACCGCCCGCGGCGAACTCGGCGACTGGCTCTCCCCCAAGGGCCGCCGCCACCTGCGGAAGGTCTTCCACACCCTGGGCATCACGGCCCGCGAGAACGCCGCCGTCACGGCCGTGGCCGCCGACCACGTCGTCACCGCCGACGGCACGTCCGTCCCGGCCGACGTCACGGTGTGGACCACCGGCTTCGCCGTCCAACCCCTGGCGAGGGCCACCACGCTGGACGTCACCGACACCGGCCGGATCGTGGTCGACGCGACCATGCGCTCGGTCTCCCACCCGGACGTCTACGCCGTCGGTGACGCGGCCCTGGCGGCGGGCCCCGGCGGCAAGCCGCTGCGGATGTCGTGCGCCTCGGGCGTCCCCACCGCCTGGCAGGCCGCCGACGCCGTCGCGGCCCGCCTGACCGGCGCGAAGCTGCCGAAGGTGACGCCGCGCTACTTCAACCAGTGCATCTCGCTGGGCCGCAGCCAGGGCCTGATCCAGTACGTCACCGCGGACGACCGCGCCGTGGGCGCGGCCCTGACCGGCCGGTTCGCCGCCCTCTACAAGGAACTCGTCTGCAAGTCCGCGGCCTGGGGCGTCGCCAACCCGACCCTCGGCGTCCCGACCCGCCGCCGCCCGGTCGCCCCCCGGACGCCGGAGCCGGCCCGGACGGTCTGAGCGGCCGTCGCGCTCAGCGCACCGGGAAACCGAAGTCGTACCCCTGCTCCTTCAGCCAGGGCAGGACCTGCCGCAGGGCCTCGACGGTCTGGGTGCGGTCGCCGCCGGCGTCGTGGAAGAGGATCGTCGGCCCGTTGGGCAGCTCCCGCCGGACGGTGGCGACGATGGCGTCCGTACCCGGCCGCTCGAAGTCCTTGGTGTCCACGTTCCAGCCCAGCGGGCGCATGCCCCGCGAGGCGGCGAGCTTGCGGCTGTAGGGGGTGAACGCCCCGCCGGGCGCCCGGTAGTACACCGGCCGCACACCCCCGGACGCCTCGGTGATCATGCGCTCGGCGTCGAGGATCTCCTTGGACTGGTACGCCTCGGACTTCTTGTCCATGGCGGTGTCGTGCGACACCGAGTGGTCGCACAGCCGGTGCCCGGCCGCGACGACGTCCTTCACGAGGTCCGGGTGCGCCTGCGCCTGGAGGCCCGTCATGCAGAAGGTGGCCTTCACGCCGTGTTCCTTCAGCAGGTCGAGCACCTGGGGCGTCCAGTTGGGGTCGGGGCCGTCGTCGATGGTGATGTTCACGCCGCGCGGCCCCGCGTCCGAGGCGTGCGCGATGCTGATGTCGACGGGCTTGGCGCCGCCGCCCGGCGTGGCCGACGCGGACGCCCGCGGTGTCGCGCCGCCGCCGACGGAGTCGGCCTGCGCGGTCCACACCGAGGCGCCGACGGCGAGCATCGTCACACCGAGCGCCGCCCCGACCACCTTGCCGTACCAGCCCCGCCCACCACCGTGCCGCGCCATGTCCGCCGCCCCGCCTTCGCCTAGTCCCTCGCCGCCCCCGCTCATGCCGGGGACCACATGACAGGACGGGTGAAAACGACCGGAGGATCCGTTCGTTACGGATCACGGACATTTCCGGGGGAGTTCTCGGACAACCCGACGCGGCGTCAGGCCCCGGAAGGCGTGGCCGCGGCAGACGCCCCGGCGGCGTCCAGTGCGTGCAGGATGCGGGCCAGGTCGGCCGGGGCCGCCGCGAGGCGGACCGGCTCGCCCGCGTCGTCGAGCTCGGCGACGTGCCAGCCGCGGGGCACGTTCTCGCCGTCGCCGCCGCGCAGGCGCCGTACGTCCCCGACGGTGAGCCGCCGCACCGGGATCGGCCTCGCCGCGAACCGCCCCGGGCCGGGGTGGGGGACGACGGCGGGCGGGCCGTCGCCGAGCACGACATGGGTGCCGAAGTGGTTCGGGTTGTAGTCGGTGCTCTCCAGGAAGCGGGCGGCCAGGAACACGTCCTCGCCGGCGGACTTCCCGGGCGGCGCCGCGGCCGGACGGGGCGGGCGGATCCGGGTCGCGCGCCAGGCCGGGACGAGGAGGACCAGCGTGCCGAGCGTCCCCGCGCCCGCCCACGCGAGGGGCCCGGCGGAGGCCGGCAGCCCCATGGGGTGGAGGTAGCAGAGCGGGAGCAGCCATACGGCCGTGACGGCCAGAACGCCCAGGAACGGCAGCACCGACGGCAGCACCTCGTCGTCGGGAAGCCGGCGTCCGCGCCGGTGCACCAGCACCCGGGCCCCCGGCCAGCCCGCGGCCAGGGCGAGCGCGGCCGCGACGACGGCCACCGAGCCGGCACTGGTGAAGTTCTCCCGCCAGACGTGGTGTTCCCCCGCGACGACTCTCACCTGGCCTCGCCACACGGTGAGTTCGACGGGGTCACCGGCCCGGAAGGCCTGGGCGCCGTCCCGGGAGACCGTGAGCCGGTCCAGCGGCCGGCCGTCGGCGAAGTACAGCCGGCTGGGCCGCTTCCCCCGGCCCACCTCGGTGCCCGCGACCACGGCGTCCAGGGTGGTCAGGCACTCACGGCGGTCGGCGGACGGCGTCCCGGCCGCGCACGGTACGGCCGACGTCCACGCCTCCTTCGTCGCCCCGGCCACCGGCACGAACCACGCGGCCAGGCCCGCGCCCGCGAGCAGCAGCACGCACAGGAACACGGGCACGGCGATCCCGCGCCCGGCGACGCGCTTCGAGATGACGACGAGATGGTCCGACTCGGGCCGCCCGTGACGACGGTGCAGCGCCCGCAGCGCGTCCAGCGTCGCGTCGAAGTCCGGCCGGTCGTCCCGGGACCCGGACACCGGCAGGGGCAGCCGCCGCGTCCGCCCGTCGCGCAGCAGTACGCCGACGCGGAAGTACTCCTCCCCGTGCCGCCCGTACTGGATGTGGACGCGCAGGTCGGCGATGTCGTCCCACGGCACGCTCCGGTGACGGCGCAGCAGCGAGCCGTACCGCACGCCGTACGCGCCGGCGCCCACCTCGAGGGTGACCCCGTGGAGGAAGGCGACGCCCACCAGAGCGGCCAGCAGCCCGCCGCCCACCCACCAGTCCACGAACGTGCCCGAGTACACCAGGCGCCCCGCGGCCAGGACGGCCCCGGCCGCGCCCACCCCGACGCACACCCACAGGGGCCGCCTGCGCGGGGAGCGGACGCTCACTTCCTGGCCGACGGTCATGCGCGCATGGTGCCACCGGCCGCGACGCCCCCGCCTGTACGGCATCCGGCAGTGTTCCGGCCCGCCAGGCTGCCGAGGACCGGTGCGAGGGCGGACCGGAGCCGACGACGCCGGCCGCTTGTACCGGAAGGCGGTCGGATGACACCGTGCAGCCCGACGGGGGAGACATGCGACCACCAGACGAACCGAGCACCGGCCGGGGTACGGACACGCACGAGTTCGACGCCTTCTACGCCGAGAGCGTCGGCCGGCTCATCGGTCACCTGTACGCGATGACGGGCGACCTCGCCGAGGCCCAGGACGTGGTCCAGGAGGCCTTCGCCCGGGCCTGGGAACGGCGGACCGAGCTGGACCTGAACGGTGCCCCCGAGGCGTGGGTGCGCACGGTGGCCTGGCGGCTGGCGGTCAGCCGGTGGCGGAAGGTGCGCACGGCGCTCGCCTTCGCCCGGCGCCAGGGCCCGCCGGCCGCCGTGCCGCCCCCGGAACCGCACCACGTGCTGCTGGTCCAGGCGCTGCGGCGGATACCCGAGGCGCAACGACGGGCCGTGGTGCTCCACCACCTGTGCGACCTGACGGTCGAGCAGGTGGCCGCCGAGGTCGGCAGTCCGGTGGGTACGGTCAAGGCGCAGCTGAGCCGGGGCCGGGCGGCGCTGGCCCGGCTGCTGTCCGACACCGAACTGGATCCGCGGACGAGCCGTCCGCCGGAGGTGCGACATGGCTGACAGGCTGGAGGAGTCCCTGGCGGACCTCGCCGAGTCGGGCCGCCGGCACGCGGTGCCGTCGGCCCCGGAGCGGATCCGGGCGCGCGGCGAGCAGCGCCTGCGCCGCAGGCGGGCCGCACTGGCGTCCGGCGGCGCGCTGCTGGCCGCGGCGGTGGCGCTGGGCGGCCTGTCGCTGGTCCGGGCCGCCCGGGACCCCGAGCCGCCCGCCGTCCTCCCGACGTCCGCCGCCTCGCCCTTCGTGCCGCCCACGCCCGCGCCGGGAGCGGAGTACGCCGAGGAACTGGCCTACGTGTACGGCGCGGTGGCGCGGGGCGACACGGTGCGGGTCACCGTCGAGCCGCTGCGTGCCGTGCGGGGCGGGGCGACGCCCACGGGCGAGGTGCACACGCTGACCCTGCCGCGGGGGACGCCGGTCGAGGCACGGCGGCTGTCCGGCGGGAAACCGGCGGACCTGCGGCTGGACGAGCTGCTGGACCGGCTGGCCGCCGGGCGGAAGTGGGCCTTCGCGATCGACTACGACGGCGAGGGCCGCGTGCACTCGCTGCGGGAGGCGTACTGGCTCGGCGACTGATCCCGCGGCAGCCGGACGGGTGCCGTGGAGGTGCCGGACGGGTCGCCGACGGCGGCGGACGAACAATTCGCCTCGGGATGCAACCCCCCGGGTGGGCCGGCGCGTAGAGAGTGCGTATCCAGAACGCACCACGTCCTTGGGGGGACTTCACCATGCGCGTCGCACACCGCCGGACCACCACCGTCCGCTGCCTCACCGCCCTCACCCTCGGCCTGCTGGCCCTCACCGGGTGCGGCGGACCGGACGACGGACCGGACGACGGGCAGGCCGCCACCGCCACTGCCACCGCCACCGCGTCCGTGACGTCGGCGCCGCCCGCCCCGTCGCCGGACGGGACGGCCCCGAGCAGCGGGCCGAGCGCCACCGCGGCCCGCTGGGCCGGCACCAAGCAGTTCGTGCAGATCGACGACGCCCGGACCGCCGACGGCCGGACCTACCTGTCGGTGCGGCCCGCCGAGAAGAAGCCCCACCCCCGGTTCGAGGCATGGGTGATCGTCCCGGGCGAGGGGCCGTACACCGAGGTGAGCATGACCGAGGACGCCCAGGTGCTCCTGTCGGTCCCGCTCGGCGACGCGAAGCACCCCGCCGCGTACACCCAGGACGAGTTCGTCGGCCGCCTGACGGCCCGGTCCTCCTCGGACCGCGCGCTGCTCGGCTTCGACCTGAGCTTCGACGGCCAGGGGCGGGTCACCAGGGTGCAGTCGCTGTACACGCCCTGATCCGCGGGTGCGGGCGCGGGCGCGGTCAGGTGCGGGAAGGGCAGGTCAGGTGAACCCCGGTACACCCTGTGGACCGGTTCGAGTGGTTTACCCGTCCCGTCCGTGTGAGCGCCCCGCCACGGTGCCGTTCCCGCGCCGAGGGGCATCAAGGGTGGGACGCGATGAACACTCAGAACGCGTACACCTCAGGCGCGAGCGCGTCGTCCGGCGGGTCTTCCCGCGCGACCGGCGAGGAGCAGCCCGCTTCCGGCGCTCACGGCACCCCGGCCCGGCCGCCCGCCCCCCGCCGGACCACGCCCTCGCGGCGTTCCGTGGTCACGGCGACCGGTGCCTCGGCGATCGCCGTCGGGCTCACCGCCGCCTCAGCCACCGCCGCGACCGCGCTCAGTCCCGCCACCGCGCCGGCGATCACGCCGGCCGCGGCGCCGCCCGGCACCGACCCCGAGGCGTACCGGACGGTCGCCCGCGCGGTCGTCGTCCACGACGCACACGACAAGCCCCTGGTCCCGTCCTACGTGAAGGCGGTCAACGACGGTCTGCCGGCCAGCCGGGGCAAGGGCACCAAGCGGGTCCTGGTCGTCGGGGCCGGTCCGGCGGGACTGCTCGCCGCCGACCTGCTCAACCGCGCGGGCCACGACGTCGTCGTGATCGAGGCCAACGGCAACCGGGTCGGCGGCCGTATCAAGACCTTCCGCAAGGGCGGTCACGAGAAGGGCCGGCAGCCTTTCGCCGACCCCCGGCAGTACGCCGAGGCCGGCGCCATGCGGCTGCCGGAGAGCCACCCGCTCCTCATGGCCCTGCTCGAGAAGTTCGACCTGCCCCGCCAGGAGTTCTACCTGGTCGACGTCGACCCCGACGACCCGGCGAAGAAGACCAACCGCACCTGGATCCACGTCAACGGCGTCCACGAGCGGCGCGCCGACTACGACAGGAACCCGGAACGGGTCAACGACACCTTCGGCGTCACCGGCGCCAACCGCGGGAAGACCGCCGCCGCCATCCTCGCGGACGCCCTCGCCCCCGTGCACCGGCTCATCCGCGGCAAGGAGGGCACGGCACTCGTCGACGGCTGGACCGAGGTGCTCGAGAAGTACGGGCACTGGTCCATGTACCGCTACCTCACCGAAGCCGCCGGTCTCGACACGAGGACCATCGACCTCGTCGGGACCATCCAGAACCTGACCTCGCGACTGCACCTCTCCTTCCTGCACAGCTTCCTGTCCAGCGCGCTGATCGACCCCAAGACCAGGTTCTGGGAGATCAAGGGCGGCACCGCGCTGCTCGCCGACGCCATGTACGCGCCGGTGAAGGGGAAGGTACGGCTGGACCGGCGGGCCGTACGCATCGAACGCACCGGCGGCAAGGTACGGGTGCACACCGTCTCCGAGGACTGCCAGACGGGCAAGGGGGGCACCACGGAGGTCTTCGAGGGGGACGAGGCGATCGTCACCGTTCCCTTCTCCGGACTGCGGCACGTCGCCTTCGACCCCCCGCTGTCGTACGGCAAGCGCCGGGCCGTCACGGAGCTGCACTACGACGCCGCGACCAAGGTGCTGCTGGAGTTCTCCCGCCGCTGGTGGGAGATGACCGAGGAGCAGTGGAAGGAGGCCCTCGACGGCATCGAGGACGGCCTCTACGACAAGTACCGGGCGGGCAAGGTCACGGACGCCCGGCACCTCGGCGCACACAAGTCCGTGCGGGCCCTGGGGGTGACGGTCCCCGACGCCTACAAGCACTGCTTCGCCGCGTTCCGGCCCGCCGGGGAGGGCGAGGTCGAGGCCGCGCACGTCCGAGGCGGCGGGTCCGTCAGCGACAACGCCAACCGCTTCATGTACTTCGAGCACGCCCACCCCATGGAGGGCAGCGACGGCGGCATCGTGCTGGCCTCCTACAGCTGGTCCGACGACGCCCTCAAGTGGGACGCCTACGCCGACGAGGAGCGCTGTCTGCGCGCCCTCGCCGGAGTGCAGGCCGTCTTCGGCCGCCGGTGCGAGGTCTTCTTCACCACCAAGTGCCGGACCCAGTCGTGGATGCGCGACCACTACGCCTACGGCGAGGCGTCCGTGCTCTTCCCCGGCCAGCACACGGAGCTGTTCCCGGACATCCCCACGTCGGAAGGACCCCTGCACTTCGCGGGCGACCACACCTCGATCAAACCCGCCTGGATCGAGGGCGCCCTCGAATCAGCCGTCCGGACCGCCCTGAAGGTGCACACGGGCTGACGTCCCCCTGCCGGCACGGCGCTCGCGGAACTCCGCAGCGCCGTGCCGTCATCGACGCCAGAAGAGGTGGTGCGTCACGCCGCTCGGGCTGGGCACGACCTCCATGTGGTACCGGTCCAGCAGCTGCTCGGGCGAGTCCCACAGGCGCAGCCCGGACCCGAGCGTCACCGGCGCGACGGCCACGTGCAGGGTGTCGACGAGGCCGGCGTCGAGGAACTCCCGGACGGTGCTCACACCGCCGCCGAGCCGGACGTCCTTGCCCTGCGCGGCCTCCCGCGCCTGCGCGAGCACGGTGGCGGGTTCGCCGTCCACGAAGTGGAACGTGGTGTCGGAGAGCGTGAACGACGGACGCGCGTGGTGGGTCAGAACGAACACCGGCGTGTGGAACGGCGGCTCGTCACCCCACCAGCCCTGCCACTCGTGGTCCTGCCACGGGCCGCGCTGGGGCCCGAACTTGTTGCGGCCCATGATCTCGGCGCCGATGTTGTGGCTGAAGTCCCGCGTGAAGTAGTCGTCGAGGCCCCGGCTCCCGCCGGGCTCGGTGCGGCCCGGCCAGCCCGCCGTGGCGACGGCCCAGCCGTGCAGCTGCCCCGGATCGACGTCGCGGCCGAAGGGCCGCTCCAGGCTCTGGTCCTCTCCGGCGGCGACGCCGTCGCGCGAGACGGCGAAATTCTGTACGCGCAGTAGCTGGTCCATGCGTTCCCTCGTCCGGTCCTGTTGGTTCCTGGCGATGCGTCCTGCATCAAGATGTCGAACGGGACCCGACGGGATCGACACCGACGCGCGAGTTCTTCCGGGATGGTTCGGCCTGTTGTTCAACGGGGTGAACAACCAGGTCAACCGCTCACCGAATCCGCCCCGCGGGCCGCCTGCCGGTGGCCGTCCGGGATCCGCGACGCCCGCGCCCGCGCGTGTGCCGCCTCCGGCGACAGCGCCGCCCCCTTCGTGAAGGCGTCCGCGAAGGCCGCCGCCCCCAGCGCGGCGGTCGCCGCGGCGGTGGTGCGGCCGACGTCCAGTCGCTCCGCGGGCGGGAGCGGCGCGCCCGTGGCGGCGCGCGCGGCGGACGCGGCGCCGAGGAGGAGCGCCGCGGTCCCGGGGCCGTCCGCGAGGGCGTGAGCGGCGGCGAGGCCCTCCAGGGCCAGGGCGACCGCCCGGTGTCGTTCATGCTCTCCGCACTGCTCGTCCGCACGCTGCCCGCCATGCCCCGGCCCGCGCCGGAGGTCCGCGAGTCGCTGATCCGGCAGGCGCAGGCCGGGGCCTCGTACGTCTTCCGGGACCGGCTGCTGCTCGGCCTGGCGCTCCGCCCCGCGGTCGGGAACATCGCCTTCGCCGTGGAGACCGTCCTCGCCCTCTTCGCCCACGACCGCCTCGGCATCGACACCTACGGCTTCGGCCTGCTCCTCACAGCGGAGGCCACCGGCGGCCTGCTCGGGGCAGGCATCGCCTCCCACCTCGGCCGACGACTCGGCACCGGCACCGCACTGACCTGCACAGCAGCCCTCGAAGGGCTTGCCGTCCTGGCCCTGGCCGCTGCCCCGAACCCGTACGTGGCCGGGCTGGCGCTCGCCGCCTGCGGAGCCGGCATGGGCGCCACGATGGTGCTCGGCCCCTCCCTCCGGCAGGCAATCGTCCCGGCCCACCTCATGGGCCGGGCCGCCTCCACCTCCCGCATGCTGGCCATGTGCGCCGCCCCCATCGGGGCCTTCCTCGGCGGCTGGCTCGCCACCACCCACGACATCCGCACCCCGCTCTACGCCGCCGCCGGCCTCCTCCTGGCGATGACGGCCGTCACGGCATCCATGACCAGCAACCGCCGCGTCGAAGCGGCGCTGCGGGCCGCCGCCCCGGCTGACGGTCCGGATCGCCCGGCATCCAGGAACCCCGCCGAGGAGAGTGCACCCGACGTGTTGTGACGCCTGCCGCGATGGCGCCACAACGACATCACGAGGTCAAGCAGTTCGATTCCCGGGCTCGCCCGGGTGGCTCCCCAAGTGGTGACCATCCGTACCGCCCTGCCCCTCCCCCCCTGGGCGGGCAGTGCGGCATCTGCAGAGCGTGGGTTCATCGGGTGATCGGCTTGGCGCCGGTCACGGCGACAGACAGGTCCCAGAACCGGGCGGCTTCCTCGGAGTCGACGGCGTACGTGCGTACGCCGCCGTCGTCCATGGCGGTGCCGGGGGCTGAAAGGCGGGCGACGTCGCAGTCCTCCAGGTAGAGCCCGCCGCGGCCGTCGAGGAGCGGGGACGTGGCGGCCCACAGGCCGGTGGCTGCCCCCTGGGAGGGAGTCTTGAAGTCCGCGCCGATCACGTTGCCGTGCGCGTCCACCCACCCGCGGTCGATCTGCTCCTGGAGTGTCATCTCCCGCTGGAGCCCGGTGATGATCTTGCCGGGGTGGAGGCTGAACGCCCGGACGTCGTCGCCTTGCCCGAGGGCGTCGAGGTGCACGGCGAACAGGGCGTTGGCGGTCTTGGCCTGGCCGTAGGCCAGCCACTGGTCGTAGCCGGTGCGGAAGTGCGGATCGTGCCAGCGGATGCCGGTCAAGGTGTGTCCGGCGGAGCTGTTCACCACGACGCGCGCGCCGCCTGCGGCGGCCAGGAGCGGGTAGAGCTCGCAGGCGAGGGTGAAGTGTCCGAAGTGGTTGGCGGTGAGCTGGCCCTCCCAGCCGGGCCCAACGCGCCGTTCCGGGGTGGCCATGACGCCGGCCACGGCCATCAGGAGGTCGAGCCGGTCGATACGGTTGCCGATGTGCGCGGCGGCTGAGTGGACGCTGTCGAGGTCGGTCAGGTCCATGGGGATGACCTCGCTGCCCTTCACCTCCTGGAGAGCGGCACGGGCGACGTGGGGGCGGCGGGCGGGAACGATGACCCGGGCCCCGGCGGTTGCCAGCGCCCGGGCGGTCTCCAGGCCGAGCCCGGAGTAGCCCCCGGTCACTACAGCGGTCATGCCGGAAAGGTCATGGCCGGCCACGACGTCCTCGGCGGTGGTGGCAGCGGAGAAGGGCGAGCCGAGCGGCTGCTGATCCGTAAGTGGCATGCCGCCGACGCTACGATCTGGAGCGAGGTCTAGATCAAGTCCCGGAGTGAGCGGCATGACAACCACCGAAGCCGCCGAGCAGCCGCTGAGCATCGGTGAGGTGGCCGAGCGGACCGGACTGAGCGTGCACGCTCTGCGCTTCTACGAGCGCGAGGGCCTGCTCGTCGGGCCCGTCCGGCGCACGTCGGGCGGCAGACGGCGCTACACCTCTTTCGACGTCGACTGGCTGCTGATCTGCGTCAAGCTCCGCGAATCCGGCATGCCGCTCGCCGACCTCAAGCACTTCGCCGAGCTGGTACGTCACGGGCCGGGCAACGAGGCAGAACGCCTGCGTCTGCTCGACGCCCATCGACAGCGCGTCGATGCACAGATCCAGGCACTGGAGGAGTGCCGATCCGTCATCACTTGGAAGGTCGGCGTCTACGCCGAGCACCTTGCGCGCGGCGAAGCCGGCGGGCTCTGGGACCCGACAGCCTGAGGCAAGCGTGGACAGCCGCCTCGTGTCTCCCGTTCCCGTGCGGCAGGGTGCCGGTTGCGTCGTCCGAAGGGGTGGCCATGATGGTGCCGCGTACCAGCGGCTCCGACGAAGGCGGCATGGACATGGCCTATGGCTACATCGGTTCGATGAGGACCCAGCCCGGCAAGCGCGACGACGTGGTTGCGATCCTGCTCTCCGGGGCCGACAGTCTCCGCGAGCTTGGCTGCAGAAGCTACGTGGTGGGCCTGGCCAACGATGAGCCGGACACGATCGTGGTCACGGAGGTTTTCGAATCGAAGGACCACCACGACGCGTCTCTGCGGCTGCCCGAAGCCAAGGAAGCGATCGCTGCCGCGATGCCCATGCTCACAGGCGAGTTCACCAGTCGCGAACTGGTTGTCGCCGGCGGCCTGGGCACTGGTGGCTGATGCATCACGGTGTGAGCCGGAGGGAGACGGCTGCGACATGGAGTGCGGCCCGATAGTTCGTGGCGAGCTTGTGAGGAACTGGCCGAGCTGCGCCGTCGCAGTGCTGATCCCGACGAATGCTCCCTGCGGATCACGCCTGCGCCACCAGAGCCGACCAACGGCAGGAGGGCCACCGGGGATCCCGAGCCGCGAGCGGGCAAGCGCACCGTATACCTGCCCGACTTCCTCCTCCCCGAGCGCAGGCGAGCGGTCTCACGATGGAGAATCCTGTCTGTTTCGATGAGCCGGTGCAGGGGCCGAGACCGATCGTTTCGCGAGTCGTGCGAGGAGGTTCGGCTCGCTCCTGCACGGTGTCAGGGCGTCAACGGGCCGGCCAGGATGCGCAGCCCGGCCTCCCGGTCGCCGGTCCAGTGGAAGGCGGCGTCCGAACTGCTCATCCGCCCCCACAGGAGCAGCACTATTCGTTCTGCTGTCGCGGTGAGCGTGGCCACGGCAGTGCCGGGGCCGTACACCCAGGATGCCCCGGTGTCCGCCGCGTGCAGACGCAGGGCGCTCTGCGGGTGCTGTGCCCGTCCCCGGGCTATCTGCCTTGGTGCCATCGCGTCGAAGACTTCGGCCACGCCTTCGCCGGCCAGGATCGGGTCCAGCGATCGGCAGATGCCCAGCGCGTTCTCGGCATCCCAGCGGTGAACCAGTGCCTCCAGCGCACGGCGTCGCTGCCAGAAGCCCACTGTGTGGGGCGGGTGGAACGTCCAGGCGCGCGTATTCGGGTCAGTGCGGAGGACCTTGAGCAAGGTCGCTGAACTCTCCTCGAACCACCGCAGAAACTCTTCGGGATCGCGCGGAGCCGAGGTGGCCTCGTGCTTGCCGTGTTGTTCGGTAACAGCGGCTGCCGCCCACAGGTTCGAACTGCCCAGGTGCTCGGCCAGATCACGGAGTGTCCACTCGCCGCAGTGCTCGACGGGCACAGACAGATCACCATCGAGGCATGCGCGGAAGGCGTCGAGTTCGTCGCTCAGGTGCTGCAGCAGAGATTCCGAGTCCATGACCGGCGAACGTAACCCAGCCCACTGACACCGTGCCAGGGACCCGACCCGTCGGACAGGCGCCGGTGCTGCGCCTGCGGCAGGCCCGGGACCTGAGCACCGGATGGGCCCTAACGCAGGGCGTGGCGGACTTTCAGGCGTCCGTATCCCATGGCTCCGGAGATTCGAATCGTCGGCCCCCCTCGCCGGGTACGCCGCGGGGCCTTGTAGCGCAGGTCCTTCCATCCCGTGCTCAAGCCTTCGACGTCGACCACCGCGTCACGAGGCACGGTGATTCTGGCCCCGCCGGTTCCCAGTTGCAGCTCGATGTCGACGACCGGGTGCTCGATGATCGCCCGGGACAGGTCCAGGCGCACCTTTCCATAGGCCGACTCGACCTCGAGGAAGCGGGGCACCCGCCACGCGCCACGTCGCTTGATCCGTCCACCGGCGGCGGCGATGGTGGCCGTGCTTGCCGGTTGCTCCTCCGGAAGCGAGACCAGAACGGACGCGATTTCGCTTCGCGTCCTGGCGCTGAGCACCTGGTGAAGGCGCTCGTCCAACACCTCGTGTGCGATGAGTCCTTCCGCGTACGCCTCCTGCAGGCGTCGCACGGCTGCCTCGCGGTCGTCTTCACCGATCAGCGACGGCGATTCTTCCGGTAAGGAGGTCACGGGTTCACCGTACTGCCGAGTCGGCGAGGTGAACCCGTCGAGGGAGGCCCGGAGGCTGACGGTCCGAGGCCGAGCGGGGCCTACCGAGCAAGGAACCCCAGGCCGTCGGCCTGGGGTTTCATATGGAGCGGGTGACGAGAATCGAACTCGCGCTCTCAGCTTGGGAAGCTGATGTTCTACCATTAAACTACACCCGCGTAAGACGCCGACCACGGCCGGTGTCTGGACGCTCGCTCACTCTACCCCATGCCCGGTCCCCGGTGTTCGCGCCCGTGGGGCCGTTGGTCGTTCCGGGGGGTGGATGCGGCTGCGGGGGCTCGGGGTTGGGGCGTACCGTGGGGGCCCTGAAGAGGGTGTGTGCGAGGGCGGAGTGCCGCCTGGAGAGTCGTCTCTTTCATCCCGTACTGTGGCTTTTGTCGTCAGGGTAGTAAGCCAGACGCGGCTCTTGGGGAAGGGACTTGAAGGACTTGATGGAGCGCACCGTCGTCCGCTGTGCCGATGGGCACGTATTCACCGCCACCTCGTTCCCGATGCAGCAGGCCGAGCGACTCGGCCCCGGTCGGCTCGTCCGATGTCCGCGGTGTGCGCGGCTGCGGAGTGCCGTGCCCGTGGGTGCTGCTCAGAAGCGGTAGCGGAGAGGCGGTAGCACAGACGCGGCCGCGGAGATGCGGTAGCGCGGTAGCACAGACGCAGAGTGGTTCGGGCGCGTGGCGTGGCGGCGGTTGTCGTTGCTCCGCGCGCCTTGCGTATCCTCGGTGCGTGCTTCTCTCAGATAAGGACATCCGGGCCGAGATCGACGCCGGTCGGGTGCGGATCGATCCGTTCGACGACTCCATGGTGCAGCCGTCGAGCATCGACGTGCGCCTCGACCGCTACTTCCGGGTGTTCGAGAATCACCGGTACCCGCACATCGACCCCTCCGTCGAGCAGGTGGATCTGACCCGGCTCGTGGAGCCGGAGGGCGACGAGCCGTTCATCCTGCACCCCGGTGAGTTCGTGCTGGCCAGTACGTACGAGGTCGTCAGCCTTCCGGACGACCTCGCCTCGCGGCTCGAGGGCAAGAGTTCGCTCGGTCGGCTCGGCCTCGTCACGCACTCCACCGCCGGGTTCATCGACCCGGGCTTCTCGGGGCACGTGACGCTGGAGCTGAGCAATCTCGCGACCCTGCCCATCAAGCTGTGGCCGGGGATGAAGATCGGGCAGCTGTGCATGTTCCGGCTCACCTCGCCGGCCGAGCACCCGTACGGGAGCGAGCGCTACGGGTCCCGTTACCAGGGACAGCGGGGGCCGACGGCCTCCCGGTCCTACCTCAATTTCCATCGGACCCAGGTATGAGCTGCGGTATGAGCGGCGAGAACGCAGGCGGGACGCACGCATGAGTGATGTTCGGGAGAATCTGACCTACGAGCAGTTCGGCGTCGCCGTGCGCGAGCTGGCGCAGGCCGTCGCCGACGACGGCTACGAGCCGGACATAGTGCTGTCCATCGCGCGCGGCGGTGTCTTCGTCGCGGGCGGGCTCGCGTACGCGCTCGACTGCAAGAACATCCACCTCGTGAACGTCGAGTTCTACACGGGCGTCGGCACCACCCTCGACATGCCCGTCATGCTCGCGCCGGTCCCGAACGTCATCGACTTCTCCGACAAGAAGGTCCTGATCACCGACGACGTCGCCGACACCGGCAAGACGCTCAAGCTGGTGCGGGACTTCTGCCTCGACACGGTCGCCGAGGTCCGCAGCGCGGTGATCTATGAGAAGTCGCACTCTCTCGTCCAGTGCGAGTACGTGTGGAAGCGGACCGATGAGTGGATCAACTTCCCGTGGTCCGTGCTGCCTCCCGTCGTGCGGCGGGAGGGGCAGGTGCTCGACGCCTGACCGGGCGGACCGACGGACAGCGACGACGTGACGCGAAGGGCCCCGGCGTGACCTGCACGCCGGGGCCCTTCCACATGTCCGGGGACTAGAAGGTGCCCAGCTTCACGATCGACAGCAGGGCGATCAGCTGGATCGCGGACGCGCCCAGCGCCTTCGGCCAGGGCAGGTCGTGGGAGCGGCCGACCATCAGGGTGAGGAGGGCGCCGGCCGCGACCCAGGTGGCCCAGCCGAGGATCTGGACGAAGGGCGCGTCGCCGCCGGCGAACATCGCGACGACCAGGCGCGGGGCGTCCGTGAGGGACATGATCAGCATGGAGAGGCCGACCGTCGGCTGCCAGGCGCCGTCGCCGCCGAGCTGGCGGGCCAGGGTGTGGGTGACCACGCCCAGGACGAAGGCGCTCAGCACCAGCGCCACCGCCGTGGTCAGGACGATCGGGATGGCGTTGGAGAGGGTGGCGTTGATCGCTTCCTCGCGGGCGCCGTCGAAGCCGAAGACCGCCAGCAGGCCGTAGAGGAACGTCACGATGAGGGCGGGGACCCACATCGCGTAGTCCCGCATCTGGAGGAAGGTCTGGTTGGGCGCGAGGACGATGCCCTTCAGCAGGTCCTTCCAGTGCAGGCGGGGGCCGACCGGGCCGGGCGCGGGGGCGGAACCGGCGCGGTAGGTGTCGCCCTGGTTGTAGGGGTCGTCGACCGTGAACGCCTGGGTGTGGCCCGGGTTGTTGGCCGCGTACGGGTCGTACGGGGCCTGCTGGGGCTGCCCGTGCCCGCCGGGTCCGTAGCCGCCGTCGCCGAAGTACTCCGGCTCGCCGTGGGCACCGGCGTGGCCGCCTGGGCCGCCGCCGTGGGCCTGCGGCCACGGGGATCCGCCGGGGGCCGGGCCGGGGGCGCCACCTCCGTACGGCGGCTGCGGGTACGGCTGCCGAGGCGCCGCGGGTCCGCCGTACGACGGTCCCTGGGGCGCCTGCTGTCCGTACGGAGGGCGTTGCGGTCGCGCGTTTGGAGCGCCGTTGTCCCGGCCGCGTCCGATCCTGAATCCAGCCACGCCTTCGAACGTACCTGGTCCCGGAGAGTGACGTGCGGGGCCCGGCCGTTCGGGGGTCCTTTGCTGCCGAGCTGTGACATCCCTTACGGGGGGTCCCCGAGGCCTCCCCGAGGCCCGGCCGGCGGGAACCGCACGTCCGCCCGCCGTCCCCTACGGGGTCAGGAACTGCGACGTCGAGAACGTCACCGCGGCCCGTGCCGTCACGACGCCCTTCGCCGTGCCCCGGTGGACCTCGACGGTGTCCTCGGTGTCGCCGTGGTACGTCCGCAGCACCAGGTCCGCCAGGCCGTCGCCGTCGAAGTCGCCTGCCGTCAGCACCCGTGTCGTGCCCGACGACGAGGGCCGGACCGTGACCGCGTCCCGCGTCGTGGGGCCCGTCCCGCGGCCGGGATACACACGTACTCCGGAGCCGCTGGAGACCAGCTCGCTCAGGCCGTCGCCGTCGAAGTCGGCGGCGTCCAGCATCGTGCCGGGGGTGTCGAGGGTGGCTCGCTCACTGCTCGACGCGCGGGCGGTACCCCCGTCGCCGGTGGGCAGGTCGTAGCGCAGCGCGGTGCCGTCCAGGGTGCCCACGGCCGCGTCCAGTGCCTTGCCCCCGCCGAAGGCGCCGAGGGCGACGTCGACGCCGGTGGGCAGGGTGGTCCCGGTGCGGTTCGGGCCGTCGGGGCCGCCGAGGACGACGGCGGCCTTGCCGGGGCCCGCCGAGGCGCGGACGACCAGGTCGTCGTAACCGTCGCGGTTCACGTCGGCGGCGGGGCCGGTGGGTGCCTCGCCGGGGGAGGGGAGGGGCGTGGCGGCCGCGTGCGGGTCGCCCTCGCGGGTGAAGGGGCCGCGCAGGTGGCTGAGGCGGCCGGTCGAGGCGTGGAGGACGAGGTCCTCGGCGCCGTCGCCGTCGAAGTCGCCGCACACCGGGCGCTCGGGCCAGTCGTTGCCGTACCGGGCCCGGTCGGGCACGGTCAGCGGGACGGCGCGGCCGGCCAGTCCGGCCGGGGAGCCGAAGAGGAGCTGGAGGGGGACCGGGGGGCGGCCCTGGCCGTCGTAGGGCGGGTCGGTGGTGACCACCAGGTCGGTGAAGCCGTCGCCGTCCAGGTCGCAGGCGGCCTCCGCCTCGAAGACGGCCGGCGACCGGCCGTCCACCGGCGCCGCGTGCTTGGCGGGGGTGAGTAACTGCCGGGCTTCCGGCACCAGTCCGCGGGGCGAGCCGTAGACGATGCCGATGCCGGCGTCGTCCGCGTGGCTCTCCGCCGTGACCAGGGTGTCGAGGACCAGGTCGCGGTGGCCGTCCCCGTTGAAGTCGTCGGGGACCTCGCTGCCCCGGCCGCGCGGGACGGGGAGCGGGGCGGGGGCCTGGGCGGCGCGTACGGGGGTCGCGGAGGCGTCCTTGGTGGCGTGTGCCGGGCCGTGGCCGCAGGCGGCGAGCAGCAGCACCGCACAGCAGGCGGCTGCGCCGGTCACAGTGTGTCTTCGCAGGCGCACCGTTCACCTCGTCCGTATCGACCCGTATCACCCTCACCGACAACGACCGGGTAATGATGCACGTGTTCGACACGCGACGACACCCCCGGGTTCGTACGGAACCCGGGGGTGTCGGTCGAGAACGCGGCCGGAGGGCGGCTACTTCACCGGCTCCGGCGTCGGCTCGTTCTCCGGCTCCGGCTCGCCGGTCGGGTCGGCCGGGGTCTTGACGGAGTCCAGCAGGAGCTGGGCGACGTCGACGACCTGGATGGACTCCTTGGCCTTGCCGTCGTTCTTCTTGCCGTTGACCGAGTCGGTGAGCATGACGAGGCAGAAGGGGCAGGCGGTCGAGACGATGTCGGGGTTGACCGACAGGGCCTCGTCGACGCGCTCGTTGTTGATGCGCTTGCCGATCCGCTCCTCCATCCACATCCGCGCGCCGCCGGCGCCGCAGCAGAAGCCGCGCTCCTTGTGGCGGTGCATCTCCTCGTTCCGGACGCCCGGGACGGCGGCGATGATCTCGCGCGGCGGGGTGTAGATCTTGTTGTGGCGGCCCAGGTAGCAGGGGTCGTGGTAGGTGATGATGCCCTCGACCGGGGTGACCGGGAGCAGCTTGCCCTCGTCGACCAGGTGCTGGAGCAGCTGGGTGTGGTGGATGACCTCGTAGTCGCCGCCGAGCTGGGGGTACTCGTTGCCGAGGGTGTTGAGGCAGTGCGGGCAGGTGGCGACGATCTTCTTCGCCGACTTCGGCTTCTTCGACTCCTCGGTGACCTTGCCGTCGTCGTCCATCTCCTCGCCGAAGGCGGCGTTGAGGGACATGACGTTCTCCATGCCGAGTTCCTGGAACAGGGGCTCGTTGCCGAGGCGGCGGGCGGAGTCGCCGGTGCACTTCTCGTCGCCGCCCATGATCGCGAACTTGACGCCCGCGATGTGGAGCAGCTCGGCGAAGGCCTTGGTGGTCTTCTTGGCGCGGTCCTCCAGGGCGCCGGCGCAGCCGACCCAGTACAGGTACTCGACCTCGGTGAGGTCCTCGATGTCCTTGCCGACGACCGGGACCTCGAAGTCCAGCTCCTTGAGCCACTCCAGGCGCTGCTTCTTGGCCAGGCCCCAGGGGTTGCCCTTCTTCTCCAGGTTCTTGAGCATCGTGCCCGCCTCGGACGGGAACGCCGACTCGATCATGACCTGGTAGCGGCGCATGTCGACGATGTGGTCGACGTGCTCGATGTCGACCGGGCACTGCTCGACGCAGGCACCGCAGGTGGTGCAGGACCACAGGACGTCCGGGTCGATGACGCCCTGCTCCTCGAGGGTGCCGATCAGCGGGCGCTCGGCCTCGGCCAGCGCCGCCGCGGGCACACCCGCCAGCTGCTCCTCGGACGCCTTCTCCTCGCCCTCCATCGTCTTGCCGCCGCCGGCCAGCAGGTAGGGGGCCTTGGCGTGCGCGTGGTCGCGCAGGGACATGATCAGGAGCTTGGGGGAGAGCGGCTTGCCGGTGTTCCAGGCGGGGCACTGCGACTGGCAGCGGCCGCACTCGGTGCAGGTGGAGAAGTCGAGCAGGCCCTTCCAGGAGAACTGCTCGACCTGGGAGACGCCGAAGACGTCGTCGTCGCCCGGGTCGGTGAAGTCGATCGGCTTGCCGCCCGAGGTCATCGGCAGCAGGGCGCCGAGCGCGGTGCCGCCCTTGGCGTCGCGCTTGAACCAGATGTTCGGGAAGGCCAGGAAGCGGTGCCAGGCGACGCCCATGTCGGTCTTCAGCGCGACCGTGATCATCCAGATGAAGGAGGTCGCGATCTTCAGCGCGGCGAAGAAGTAGACGAGGTTTTGGAGCGTGCCGAGGTCCGCGTCCCGCAGCGCCGAGACGACCGGGTACGAGATGAAGAACGAGGCCTCGTAGCCGTCGACGTGGTGGAGGGCGCCCTCCAGCGCGTGCAGCATGAAGATGCAGACGCCGACGATGAGGATGACGGCCTCGACGAAGTACGCCTGGCCGAAGTTGGAGCCGGCGAAGCGGGACTTGCGGCCCGGCTTGCGCGGGTGGGACAGCTGCCGGATGCCGATGAGCACCAGGATGCCGAGCACCGTCATCGTGCCGATGAACTCGACGAAGACGTTGTACGGCGCCCAGTCGCCGATGACCGGCAGGATCCAGTCGGCCTGGAAGAGCTGGCCGATGGCGTTGACGATGGTCAGCAGCAGGGAGAAGAAGCCCACCGCGACGAACCAGTGCGCCACACCGACGATGCCCCAGCGGTTCATCCGGGTGTGGCCGAGGAACTCCCTGACCACGGTGACGGTGCGGTCCACGGGGTCGTTGGTCCGCGTTCCGGCCGGCACCGGCTGTCCCAGCCGCATGTAGGTGACGATCTGCAGGACGGCGCGGCCGAACAGTGCGACGCCGACCACGATCAGGACCAGCGACACGATGATCGCGGCGAGTTGCATTTGGGGCTCCTCGGGCCTGCGAGGTTACGAGGGGGGCGGTGGGATTCGGTGGTACTCGGTATTACTAAGCGGTAACTTATGCAGTCCGTCCGAGACTACCCCCATCCTCCGCCGCACTGTAGTCGGACGTGCGGTGATCTGCGTCGCTGAGGCAACCCTGACCCCGCCGGCGGCGCGAGGAGTCACCGGCGCCGCTCCGGGCAACCGGAGTCCCGGGCGGCGCGTCCTTCCGTGGGGCGATTTTTCCGCTTCGTCGGACCGGCCGGGGCGAGAACATGCAGGTCAGCGCGTCATTGCGCGTAAGGAACGGATAAGAGTTGAGTCTGCTCCGCTCACCTCTGTTGACCCAGTGCCGGGCGTCATGCACACTTGAGCCTGTTCCACTCAAGTCAGCTGGAGGTTATTCACCATGGCACGTGCGGTCGGCATCGACCTGGGCACGACTAACTCCGTCGTCAGCGTTCTGGAGGGCGGCGAGCCCACCGTCATCACCAACGCCGAGGGCGCCAGGACCACGCCGTCCGTCGTCGCCTTCGCCAAGAACGGTGAGGTGCTCGTCGGCGAGGTCGCCAAGCGCCAGGCGGTCACGAACGTCGACAGGACCATCCGCTCGGTCAAGCGCCACATGGGCACCGACTGGAAGGTCAACCTGGACGGCAAGGACTTCAACCCGCAGCAGATCAGCGCCTTCGTGCTGCAGAAGCTGAAGCGGGACGCCGAGTCCTACCTGGGCGAGAAGGTGACCGACGCGGTCATCACCGTCCCGGCGTACTTCAACGACGCCGAGCGCCAGGCCACCAAGGAGGCCGGTGAGATCGCGGGCCTCAACGTCCTGCGCATTGTCAACGAGCCCACCGCCGCCGCGCTGGCGTACGGCCTCGACAAGGACGAGCAGGTCATCCTGGTCTTCGACCTCGGTGGCGGTACGTTCGACGTCTCGCTGCTCGAGATCGGCGACGGCGTCGTCGAGGTGAAGGCCACCAACGGTGACAACAACCTCGGTGGCGACGACTGGGACCAGCGCGTCGTCGACTACCTGGTCAAGCAGTTCCAGTCCGGCCACGGCGTGGACCTCGGCAAGGACAAGATGGCCCTCCAGCGCCTGCGCGAGGCCGCCGAGAAGGCCAAGATCGAGCTGTCCTCGTCCACCGAGACCTCGATCAACCTCCCCTACATCACGGCGTCCGCCGAGGGCCCGCTGCACCTGGACGAGAAGCTCACCCGCGCCCAGTTCCAGCAGCTGACCTCCGACCTGCTGGAGCGCTGCAAGACGCCGTTCCACAACGTCATCAAGGACGCCGGCATCCAGCTGTCCGAGATCGACCACGTCGTTCTCGTCGGCGGCTCCACCCGTATGCCCGCCGTCGCCGAGCTCGTCAAGGAGCTGACCGGCGGCAAGGACGCCAACAAGGGTGTCAACCCGGACGAGGTCGTCGCCATCGGCGCCGCCCTTCAGGCCGGTGTCCTCAAGGGCGAGGTCAAGGACGTCCTGCTGCTCGACGTCACCCCGCTGTCCCTCGGCATCGAGACCAAGGGCGGCATCATGACCAAGCTGATCGAGCGGAACACGACGATCCCGACCAAGCGCTCGGAGATCTTCACCACCGCCGAGGACAACCAGCCCTCCGTGCAGATCCAGGTCTACCAGGGCGAGCGCGAGATCGCGGCGTACAACAAGAAGCTCGGGATGTTCGAGCTGACCGGTCTGCCGCCGGCGCCCCGCGGCGTCCCGCAGATCGAGGTCGCCTTCGACATCGACGCCAACGGCATCATGCACGTGACCGCGAAGGACCTGGGCACGGGCAAGGAGCAGAAGATGACCGTCACCGGCGGCTCCTCGCTGCCGAAGGACGAGGTCGACCGGATGCGCCAGGAGGCCGAGAAGTACGCGGAGGAGGACCACGCCCGCCGCGAGGCCGCCGAGTCCCGCAACCAGGGCGAGCAGCTCGTCTACCAGACGGAGAAGTTCCTCAAGGACAACGAGGACAAGGTCCCCGGCGAGGTGAAGACCGAGGTCGAGGGTGCCGTCGCCGAGCTGAAGGAGAAGCTCAAGGGCGAGGACACGGCCGAGATCCGCACCGCCACCGAGAAGGTCGCCGCCGTCTCGCAGAAGCTGGGCCAGGCCATGTACGCCGACGCCCAGGGCGCGCAGGCCGCCGGCGGCGAGGCCCCGGGCGCCGACGCGGGTGCCGCTTCCGGTGACAAGGCCGACGACGACGTCGTCGACGCCGAGATCGTGGACGACGAGCGCAAGGACGGTGCGGCGTGACCGAGGAGACCCCGGGCTTCGACGAGAAGCCCGACGTCCCCTCTGGCGCCACCCCTGACGCCGCCGAGCCGCAGGCCGCCTCCGAAGAGGGGGCGGCCCCGGCCGGGGACGCAAGTGAGAACGCGGGCCTGCTGGCCCAGCTGGACCAGGCACGCACGGCGCTCGGCGAGCGTACGGCGGACCTCCAGCGCCTCCAGGCCGAGTACCAGAACTACCGTCGCCGGGTCGAGCGGGACCGCGTCGCGGTCAAGGAGATCGCCGTGGCGAACCTCCTGTCCGAGCTGCTTCCCGTACTCGACGACATCGGCCGCGCCAAGGAGCACGGCGAACTGGTCGGCGGCTTCAAGTCGGTCGCGGACTCGCTGGAGACGGTCATCGCCAAGATGGGCCTCCAGCAGTTCGGCAAGGAGGGCGAGCCCTTCGACCCGACGATCCACGAGGCCCTGATGCACTCCTACGCACCGGACGTCACCGAGACGACCTGCGTGGCGATCCTGCAGCCCGGGTACCGGATCGGCGAACGCACCATCCGCCCCGCGCGGGTGGCGGTCGCCGAGCCGCAGCCGGGCGCCCAGACGGTCAAGCCGGCGGAGTCCGGCTCCGAGGGGCAGGACGGCTCCGACGCGGAGGACGGCGCCGGGACCAAGGAGAGCGGTGGCCCGGACGAGGGCTGAGCTCGAAGTGACACGCAGGGCGCGAGAGGAGGGACGTCGGGGATGAGCACGAAGGACTTCATCGAGAAGGACTACTACAAGGTTCTCGGCGTCCCCAAGGACGCCACCGAGGCCGAGATCAAGAAGGCGTACCGGAAACTCGCCCGCGAGAACCACCCGGACGCCAACAAGGGGAACGTCAAGGCGGAGGAGCGCTTCAAGGAGATCTCCGAGGCCAACGACATCCTCGGTGACCCCAAGAAGCGCAAGGAGTACGACGAGGCCCGCAGCCTCTTCGGCAACGGCGGTTTCCGTCCGGGGCCGGGCGCGGGCGGCGGCGGCACCTTCAACTTCGACCTGGGCGACCTCTTCGGAGGCGGCGCCCAGGGCGGCGGCCAGGGTGGCGCCGGCGGCTTCGGCGGCGGCCTCGGGGACGTCTTCGGCGGCCTGTTCAACCGCACCGGAGGCTCACCGGGCGCCGGCACGCGCACGCAGCCGCGGCGCGGGCAGGACATTGAGTCCGAGGTCACCCTGAGCTTCATCGAGGCCATCGAGGGCGCGACCGTGCCCCTCAGGATGTCCTCGCAGGCACCCTGCAAGGCCTGTTCCGGCACCGGCGACAAGAACGGCACGCCCCGCGTGTGCCCGACCTGCGTCGGCACCGGGCAGGTCGCCCGCGGCTCGGGCGGTGGCTTCTCGCTGACCGACCCGTGCCCCGACTGCAAGGGCCGCGGCCTGATCGCCGAGGACCCCTGCGACGTCTGCAAGGGCTCCGGACGCGCCAAGTCCTCGCGGACGATGCAGGTCCGTATCCCCGCCGGGGTCTCGGACGGGCAGCGCATCCGGCTGCGCGGCAAGGGCACGCCCGGCGAGCGGGGCGGCCCGGCGGGCGACCTGTACGTGGTCGTGCACGTCAAGGAACACCCCGTCTTCGGCCGCCGGGGCGACAACCTCACCGTCACCGTCCCGGTCACCTACGCCGAGGCGGCCCTCGGCGGCGAGGTCCGGGTCCCGACCCTGGGCGGTCCGCCGGTCACGCTGAAGCTGCCGGCCGGCACGCCGGGCGGCCGCACCATGCGGGCCCGCGGCAAGGGCGCGGTCCGCAAGGACGGCACCCGCGGCGACCTCCTGGTCACCGTGGAGGTGAGTGTTCCGAAGGACCTGACGGGGAAGGCTCGTGACGCGCTCGAGGCGTATCGCGAGGCGACCGCGGACGAGGATCCGCGGGCGGAGTTGTTCCAGGCCGCGAAGGGAGCTTGACGGGAATGGACGGTCGTCGACGCAACCCGTACGAACTGACCGAGGACACCCCGGTCTACGTCATCTCGGTGGCGGCCCAGCTCTCCGGACTGCACCCGCAGACCCTGCGGCAGTACGACCGTCTCGGCCTGGTCTCCCCCGACCGCACGGCGGGCCGCGGCCGGCGCTACTCGGCCCGCGACATCGAACTGCTCCGGCAGGTCCAGCAGTTGTCGCAGGACGAGGGCATCAACCTGGCCGGAATCAAGCGCATCATCGAGCTGGAGAACCAGGTCGCCGCGCTCCAGGCGCGGGCGGCGGAGCTGGCCGCCGCGCTCGACGGCGCGGCCACGGCGATGCGCCAGCGCGAGGCCGCCGTGCACGCCTCCTACCGCCGTGACCTGGTCCCCTACCAAGAGGTACAGCAGACCAGCGCGTTGGTGGTCTGGCGTCCCAAGCGCCACGGACAGTCCCCGGACTGACCCGGGCCGCCGTACGGCACAAGGGAAGAAGGCATCGTCAGCCCCGGAGGACCGCCGCGTCCCCCGGGGCTGGTTCACAACGGTGCTGTCTCATTGGTCTAGTACTTCTTGACGATTTGGTGAAGACAGCGTTGGCTTCCTTCACCGGGCGAAACCGGGGCCCCGGGGGGCACTGGAGTCACCCGGTTCACCCGGGTCCACCCGGTTCGTCCACCACACCCGTGTGTCGGAAGGCAAGCGCAGTGAGTAGCCGTGCCCGTCGTATCGCCATATCCGTGGCCGCGTCCCTGATGACCCTCTCGCTGGCCTCCTGCGGTGTGCTGGGCGCATCGGAGAGCAGCGACGACGCGAGCCCGACCCAGGGCAACGACATCACCATCGGGTTGCTGCTGCCGGAGAAGGAGAACACCCGCTACGAGCAGTTCGACTACCCCTTCTTCAAGGCCAAGGTCGGCGAGCTCACGCGCGACGAGGGCAACGTCAAGTACGCCAACGCCGAGGCCAGCGCCACCAAGCAGGCCGATCAGATGCAGCAGATGATCAACGACAAGGTCGACGTCATCGTGCTGGACGCGGTCGACGCGCACGCCATCGCGGACGGCGTGCAGAAGGCGAAGGACGCCGGCATCCCCGTCATCGCCTACGACCGGCTGGCCGAGGGCCCGATCGACGCCTACATCTCCTTCGACA
This sequence comes from Streptomyces coelicoflavus, assembly GCF_003112555.1. Lineage (GTDB taxonomy): Bacteria > Actinomycetota > Actinomycetes > Streptomycetales > Streptomycetaceae > Streptomyces > Streptomyces coelicoflavus. The sequence continues at coordinate 453,049 of NZ_BEWB01000003.1, forward strand.
ACGAGCTGGTCGGCGAGGTCCAGGGCCGCTCCCTCATCGAGGCGCTCGGCGGCGACCCGTCCGGCTCCGACAAGATCGTCATGATGAACGGCTCGTCGACCGACCCGAACGCCAAGCAGTTCAAGGCGGGCGCGCTGTCCGAGCTGAACGGCAAGGTGACGATCGCCCAGTCCTTCGACACCAAGGACTGGAAGCCGGAGAACGCCGAGGCGAACATGACCGAGGCGATCGAGAAGATCGGCAAGAAGAACATTGCGGGCGTCTACTCCGCCAACGACGGCATGGCCGGCGGCATCATCAAGGCCCTCGAGGACGCGGGCGTAACGGACCTCCCCCCGATCACCGGTCAGGACGCCGAACTCTCCGCCGTCCAGCGGATCGTCACCGGCGAGCAGTACATGAGCGTGTACAAGTCCTACCCGCAGGAGGCCGCGAACGCCGCGGAGATGGCCGTCGCCCGGGTCCAGGGCCGCGACATCCAGTTCGAGGCGCTCGCCCGCGACAAGGTCGACAGCCCCACCCACAAGGGCATCCCCGCCCAGCTCGTCCCCGTCGTCGCCCTCACCAAGGACAACATCGAGGACACGGTCATCGCGGACGAGTTCTACAAGGTCAGCGACATCTGCACCGCCAAGTACGCGGACGCGTGCGCGGAGGCGGGGCTGAAGTAAGCCGGAGCCCCCCCCGGTGGTGCGGGGGGCGTGGACATACCCCCCAACAGGTGGATTCTCCGGTCGGTCGCCCCGGAGCAGGCTGGGAGTCACAGGAACCGCACAGCCAACTCCCGTGCGGTTCCGTCCCGGCCGCTCGTCGCGGTCGGGGAACTCCGCCGGACGAGGGGACGCATTCCAGTGAACGTCAGAGTTGCACGGCGGCTGGGGGTCGGGGCCATCGCCGCCCTGGCCCTGAGCACGGCCACGCCCGCCTTCGCGTACGAGATCGGCCCGCACTCCTACAGCGGCGAGCTCCGGTTCTGGACCGAGGGCAACCGCTCGATCATGAACCTCAAGGACACGGGTTCCAGCCACTGGGTGAAGGCGGAGTACTACCGCGTGGCCCACTCGGGTACGAAGCTGACGCTGTGGAACAAGAACGGCCCGAACGGTCCGTCCGACAACGACGGCAACAGGGGAACCGTCGAAAGCGGTCGGCACTCCGAGATCTACAAGGCCCGCGGCACGGTTTCGCGCAACAACCTGCCGGACTGGCACACCAGTTGGTACTCGGGCTAACGAGAGTCCGCCCGCACCGCCCGACCACAGTCTGACCGAGGGGCCGGCCGGCCCCTCGGTCAGGCGTGCGTTGTCGCAGTCGTCCACATCGAGTGATCCCCTCGACCAAGGGAGCTCCGCGTGACCTCAACCCCCGTACCGCCTGTCCTGCGGCTGAGCGAGGTGGTCTACGGCGTATCCGGCCGAAGTCTGCTCGCCGGTGCCGATCTCACCGTCCCCGCAGGGAGTTCCGTCTCCGTGATGGGCCCCTCCGGAAGCGGCAAGTCCACCTTGCTGATGTGCGTCATGGGGCTGATCCGACCGCAGTCGGGGCGCGTCGAGATCGTGGGACAGGACGTGACCCGGCTGTCCGCGCGTGCCCTCGCCGCGCACCGGCGACGGCACGTCGGCATGGTCTTCCAGTTCGGCGAGCTGCTCCCCGAACTCACCCCGGTGGAGAACGTGATGATCGCGAGCCTGCTGGCCGGCGACGCGGTCACCGAGGCCCGCTCCCGTGCCGAGTCGCTGCTCACCCGCCTTGGAGTCCCCGAGGCCACGGCCACGCAGGACCTGTCGGGCGGGGAGAGGCAGCGTGTCGCCGTGGCCCGCGCCCTGGTCAACACGCCGGAACTGCTGCTGGCGGACGAGCCGACCGGCGCGTTGGACGGCGAACAGCGGGAAGCCGTGGCCGACCTGCTGTTCAGTACTCCGAGGGAACACGGGTGCGCCCTCGTGGTGGTGACGCACGACCCGATGGTGGCCGGGCGTGCCGACCTGCGGCTGCACCTGCACGAGGGGCGCCTGGTCCAGGCCCAGGAGGCGCGGTGAACGGCGGCGGTCTGCGACGCACGCTCCTGCGCACGGGACGGGCAGCGTCCCGGTCGGCCGAGGCGGGCCGCATCCGCTACTTCGCGTTGTTCGCCGCCACCGCAGTGGCGGTCCTCGCGGCCTGCGGGTTCCTGCTCGCCGCGTCCTCCTTCGACGGTCGCACCGAGCGCAGCCAGGCCCGCTGGCCGCAAGAGGCCGACACCGGCTCCGCCACGCTGCTGTGGCGGGCGACCCTGGCGAGTGTCGACGACCGCCAGTACGACGTGGTGTACATCGAGCCCCTCACGCCCGACGCACCGCTGCCTCCCGGCCTGAGCCGGTGGCCGAGGCCCGGTGAGGCAGTGCTCTCCCCGGCGCTGAAGGCGGTCGGCCCTCAGGTGCGCGAGGAGTACGGGCGGGCCGAGGGCACCATCGCTCCGGACGGCCTGGAGTCGCCGAGCGAGTATTTCGCGTATGTACGGCCGACGGCTGAGCGGCTGGACCCGGAGGAGATGACCGGGGCTTCGGGATTCGGCGTCTCCTGGACGCCGTCGCTCGGCGAGCACATGTACAACTTCGGTTCCAAGGAGTTCCACTGGGCCTATCTGGCGTTGGTGGGCCTCCCCGCCGGTCTGTTCGTCGTGATCGCCGCCCGGGTCGGCGCCGCCGCCCGGGACCGCAGGACCGCCGTCCTGACCGCGCTGGGCGCCTCCGCCGGTGCCCGGGCCTGGTTCACGGTGGGCGAGGCGGTGCTGCCCGTGGCCCTCGGCGCGTCGGCGGCGGCCGTGGCCGTCGCTCCCGTACTCCTCACGGACACGCCGCTGCCCGTCGTCGACTTCGTGCTGTACGTCGCCGACGCCCGCGCAGCGCTCCCCGGTCTCGTGGGCGCCGTGGTGGGCGTCCCCCTCGCCGTGCTCGCCGCCGTGGTGCTGCTCCAGCCGCGCTACCGACCCGGCGCCTCGACCCGGCCCGTGGCTGCCGGACGGCGCCGTGAGTGGATGCTGTGGCTGTTTCCCGTGGCGCTCTTCGGCACGGTGCGGGGTACCGATCTGGCACCGTACGACCTGCGCCTGCCCGTTCTGGCGGCCGGCAGCGTGGTCACGATCGCGCTGCTGCCCGGGGTGGCCGGTGCGGTGGTGTCGGCGTCGGGACCCGCACTGGCCAGGCTCGGTGCCGCGCGGGGCAGGGTGGGCATGCTGGTCGCCGGTCGTCGCCTGGCGGTGGGCGCGCGTCCGGTCGCGCGACTGGTGGCCGCGGTGGTCGTCGCGGTGGGTCTCGCGGCGCAGGGGCAAATCGCGATCAGCCTGTTCACGGACATGAGCGACCGGGTCGAGGCGGTGGAGGAACACCTCGGCACCAGCGTGGTGCAGGTGTCGACGACGCTGTCCACGACCACGGCCGACGTGGCGTCCTTCGAAAGTGACCTGGGGCCGGGAGTGCATGCGCTGGCCGTGACGAGGGACCCCCGGTCGGGGCGGACCGACCTCGTCGCGGACTGCCCGGTATGGCGGGACCTCGGCGTCGAGTGCCCGACGGCGGCCCCTGCCGAACTCCGTACCCGGCATGCCGGTCTGGCCCGGGCCGCGGAGTTGGAGCGGTCGGTCGGGGTGCGTCTCCACGCCCGTACCGGAGACGTGAGCAAGACGATGCGTACGTCCGAGGAACCGTCCCTGGTGGCCCTCGCGCAGGACGGACGGCAGCTGTCCCTGTCGCGGGTGCACCGTGCCGCCAACACGCATGTGGCCATGGCGACGGACGTCCAGGTGTTCGCGATGGCCGGCACCTTCGGTGGCAGCGGCGAGGGCATCGCGGCCGGGCGGTGGCTGGAGTTGCTCTCCGTCGCGGGCGTGCTGGTGATCGTGGTCGTGGCCGGGGTCGGCGCGGTGGCCCAGTTCGTCCGGACGGGCCGCGAACTGGGCCCGGTCTCGGTGCTGAGCGGCAACGGCCGCGTGTACTACGCGGTGTCCGTCTGGTCACTGCTGGTACCGACCGCGTTCGCCGTGTGCGCGGCCGTCGCCGTGACCTGGTACGTGACGACACCGCTGATGGCGGACTCCGCCGACCGGCTGTCCGCCCTGTCGGCGGTGGGAGCGGCCGGTCTGGCGTGCGCGGCGGTGATGGCCTGGTGGGGTGCGCGTACGGCATCCGCGGCGGGACTGGTGTGGCGCCCGCGCAACGACTGACGCGCTCGCTCGAAGGCCGGGCTTCACGGCGCCCGGAGACCACCGCAGGCACCCGAACCGGGTGCCTGCGGGCTCGTAGGCTGTGGCTGTGCGTGCACGTGTGCCTGCCACACGACGCGGGATGCCTGCACGCGGTTGTCCACACCAAGCTTGGTGTAGACCCCGCGGATGTGGTCCTTGACCGTGTGGGTACTGATACCCAACGTTTCGGCCATGTCGGGGTTCGACACCCCGTCCGCCAGTAGGTGCACGATCTCCCGCTCCCTGGAGCTGAGCTTCTCCAGCAAACCGAGCGCGGCGGCCACCGCATCGGCCGTGCGGCCGGGCCGGACGTACTGGTCGACCAGGAACTGTGCGGCAACGGGCCCGAGCGCGACTGTGCCCGCCGCCGCCGCGCGTACGGCCCACGGGAGGTGCCGTACGGAGTTGTCACGCAGCAGGACCCCGCGGGCGCCCTGATGCAGCAGCACGCGCGTGATGTGTTCCGACAAGTGGTCGACCAGTACGACGTGCGCCGGACTGGAGGCCGGGACGTTCGTGGCTCTCGGCCCGGCCGCCTTCGGTAACCGGAGGTTGTCGAGCGCCTCCTCCGTACCGGTGTGGCTGCTGACCAGGACGTCCAGGCGCGCTGTTCGTATCGTGCGCGACTCGGCCTCCGACGCCTCGCCGACGACCCGAATCCCGCCGTCTGACTCCAGGACGCGCCTGACGCCGGCCCGTTCCAGCGGCTCCCGGCCGACAATTCCTACACGTATCACGCTCTCTGTCCCCCCGCTTTGCCCACCAAGTCGCCCTACGGCCGACGGAGTTGGTCAGGCCCCGCCGTTACCCAGCATGCACGCTGCGTACATCTCTCCGGCACCTTCAGCTTGTTGCAACGAGGGGAAGTGGAGGGGCGCGTAAGGGGTGATTCACTTACACATCCGATGTCGGCGGAGACGGAGCCTTGTTGCGGAGCCGGTCCCGGCCGCGCATAGTTGCGCTGCGGAAGAGCCGGAACCGGGGGTGGGATGGGCGATGGCCGGGCACGGGGCTCAGGAGCACCCGCACGGGGCCGACCGGCTGTGCGCGGCCGGGGACCGCGTGTACTCCCGGGCCGTCCGGCGCGGCCGGATACCGCGGCGTGACGCCGATCCGGTCCCCTGCCTCCTCGAACTGGCCCTGCTGCACCCCGACCCCGACGACATGGACTGGCTGGTGCCGACCTCCCCGCAGGAGGTCATGACGCGGCTGTTGCGCGGCGTCCACGAGGAGGTCAGCGCCAGTCAGCGGCGGGTGGGTTCGGCCGTGGAGGCGTTCGAGTGGTACGCGGACCTGGGCCGGCTGCTCCAGTCCCCGGCCGGCCCCGAGGGAACTGCGATCCGCGTCCTGGACGGCCTCTCCCGCATCCAGGCCGCGATGGACGAGGCGACCCAGGCCTGTACGACGGAGGTGCTCACCGTCCAGCCCGGCGGCATCCGGCGCGAGCACGAGCTTTCGGAGGGCCTGCACCGGGCGCTGGCGCTGCGGGGGCGCGGGGTGCGGATGCGGGACCTGTACACGCACGTGGCCCGGCACGGGCAGGGTCTGCTCAACTACCTGGAGCTGATGGGCGACGCGGTGGAGGCCCGCACGTTGGACGAGGTCATCGACCGCCTCATCCTCTTCGACCGCACCGTCGCCTTCATCCCCGCCAACACCGACCGCACGATGGCCCTGGAACTGCGCCACCCCGCACTGATCGCCTACCTGGTCACGGTCTTCGAACGCCTGTGGCGCCTGGGGATCCCCCTGACCGCCGCGCTCCCCGACACCGGCATCGAGGGCATCTCCCACCGCGAGCAGTCCATCGCGGCGCTCCTCGCGGAGGGCCACCAGGACGCGGTGATCGCGGAGCGCCTCGGCATCAGCGTCCGCACGGCCCGCGCGCACATCGCCCGGCTCTCGGAGACCCTGGGCGCGGCCAGCCGCACGCAGTTGGGCGTCCGCATAGCCCAGGCCGGCCTGGACGGTTCCCCGCGGACCGCCCCCGCCCCCGTCATTCTTCCCGGTCGAGAATCCCCGACTGCCCGATGAGGTAGCCGAGTTGGGCCCGGCTTTCGCTGCCGAGGGTGGCGGCGAGTTTGGCGATGTGGACGCGGGCGGTGCGGACGTTCATGCCGAGGCGGTCGGCGATGTCGGAGTCGGTGTGACCTTCGACGAGGAGGGCGGCGATGGCGCGTTGGCGGGGGGTGATGCCGTTGAGGGTGGGCTGGTGGACGGCTTGGGGGTGCATGGGGGTGGCGAGGTGCCAGAGGCGGTCGAAGGTGTTGACGAAGTAGGCGATGAGGGCGGGGTGGCGTACTTCGAGGGCGAGTGAGCGGTCGGCGCTGGCGGGGATGAAGGCGACGGTGCGGTCGATGATGATGAGGCGTTCGGTGACTTCGTCGAGGGTGCGAGCCTCCACATCGCCCGTCAGATGTTCGTAGCGGGCGCGCGCGTAGGGGGCGTGGCGCATGGTGTGCTGGTACAACGCGCGGATACGGGCGCCGCGACCGAGGAAGTCCTGGTCTCGCTTTATGGCCCCTTCGAGTATGTCGGGGCGTCTGGAGACGTGTGTGTCGTGCGGTTGGATCGCGAGGAGCTCTCTTCTGCCCTCAGCCATGGCTTCCTCGATGGCCTGGCCCGTCCGTCTTTTGCTGCTGAGGATTCTGAGTGCTGGGGTGTCCTCGGTGGCGACACTCCGCGTGCCCAGACGCATGAGGGGCTCGAAGACGTCGGCCAGGTGTTGCCCGCGACGCCGCTCGTTGGCGATGCGGTCCTCCGATGACCGGAGCAGGCGTTGCAGCGCGACGGTCGGCGGTACGGGCTCCAGCCGGTCCAAGTTCTCGACGGCGGGGTGGAGCATGCCGTTGTCGATCAGGCAGGGTGCCATGACCGCCGATTCGCTGGACACATGTCCTTCGCGCAGCGCGCGGGCATACAGCTCAAGGCCCGCGCCACACAGCTCCTCCGCTCCGTGGCTGTGCACCTCTGGGGTCACGTGCGGCTCTCTTCGTCTATCGGGATCAGTGATCCTTCTCCAGGATTCCGGACCGGGCTATGAGGTAGCCGAGCTGGGCACGACTGCCGCTTCCGAGGGCCATGGCCAGTTTGGCGATGTGAGCGCGGCAAGTGCGCACATTCATGCCGAGACGTCGGGCGATGGCCTCGTCTACATGGCCTTCCACAAGGAGCTTGGCGATGGAGTGCTGGATGTCGGTGATGCCGTCGGGGGCGGTCTCGTACGGCGTTCCCACGTTCAGGGGTACTGCGCGCGCCCACATGAACTCGAAGACCTTGGTCAGGTATCGAACCAGGCCGGGATGGCGCAGCTCAAGGGCGACTTGACGGTCTTCCCGTATCGGTATGAAGGCGACGGTCTCGTCGCAGATGATGAGCCGCTCGACCAGTTCGTCGATGGTGCGGACCTCGACCTTGCCGCTGGCGATCTGATCCACGTAGGCAAGGGTCTCGGGGCTGTGCCGGGCGGTGTGCTGGTACAGAGTCCGCAGCCGCACCCCGCGCTCGATAAGGGGCCTGTCGCGTTCCAGGCCCTTCAGGAGGTTGCTCTCCATCCGTCGTTTACCGGGCTGAACGGTAAGCACCTCGGTGTGGCATTCGGAGGTGGCGAGGTTGAGTGCCCCGTTGATCCGGTCTCTGCCTTCCAGCACGGTGATGGAGTGCGTAGAGGTTGTGCTCTGGGCACTCGCGGCCATGTACGGCTCGAAGGCGTCGGCCAACTGGACCGACAGGCGCCTGCGTTCTGTGATTTCCCGTTCGATGGGATGGAGGCGCTGCGCCAGGGCTACCGTCGGAGGGACGGGACGAAGCCAGTGGGCGTCATCGGGGTCCGGGTGGAGCAGGGCGAATTCCATCAGGCAAGGGGCCGATTCGACATCCGATCGGGCGATGCGTCCTGCACGCAAGGCGCTGACGTACAGCCGACTGCCTTCGTCACACAGTTCGGTGACGGCATGGGGATGTGCCGCTTGTGTCTCATGTGTCCCCATTTATCCACCCCCCAGGGTCCTGAACGTGCAGGAACATGATGCACCGATTGTGTGGCCATGACGTGCCTGAATGAGCCATCGTCTTATCCGACGGGGGAAGAGGAGACCATCGAGTGAGGACGAAGCCGACTATGAGTAAGAGAATGCTTCGCTCGGTACTTGCCGCTGCTCTTTCCGCCGTCGTGGTGCTTGGGGTCGCGAGCGGCCTGGCCGGCAAGTCCAGTGAGGTTCATGCGAAGGTGACGTCGACCGCGGTGGTTGCAGGAGTCGACCGTGCCGACGACACGTCCTGGGACTGAGCGCGATGACCACACCACCCGACGACCGCTCCTTCCGTCGAGAAATGGCCACCGCCTACCGCTCCGGCTGGCACTTCATCGACCTGGTCACCGCGATCCCGCACGCCGGTGACTCCCTGATGGTGACCGTCTTCGGCGAGCCGGTCGTCGTCACGCTGGACGAGGACGGCGACGTGCGGGCGTACCGGTGCCTGCGGCGGCCTCGGGGGGCGCCGCAGCCCGTGCGGTGCGCCATCCGGTACGGAATGATCTTTGTGAACCTGGACCAGCGGGACCACCGGCTCGAGCAGCCGGACGTCCCCGAAGTGAGGACCATCTCGGCCACCCCCCGCAGTGCCTGACGCGATTCCCCCGTCGTAACAGATCGCTCAGGTGCTTCCCCCCGGCAGCGGCGTCACCGTGACCTGAACACGGTGACGCCGCTGTCGCATGTGCGGACATCTCGCGAAACCCGGCGGTTCTGCGGCTGGCCGAAAAAGCACTCGTGCGGCACGTTCCGTCTCCCGCTCCATCGCCCTGGCGTCCCGATCGGCGGGCACGTGGGGGCTCCGCCTTGAGTGGTACCGACTCAACTTTGTGTACGCTGGACGAGTCAGCACTACGCGAGGAGGAGAGCCAGACCGTGGACGCCGAGCTGACCAACCGGAGCCGGGACGCGATCAACGCGGCCAGCAACCGGGCCGTGACCGAGGGAAACGCCGACCTCACCCCCGCCCACCTGCTCCTCGCCCTGCTCCAGGGGCAGGACAACGAGAACATCACCGACCTGCTCGTCGCCGTCGAGGCCGACCTGGCCGCCGTGCGCTCCGGCGCCGAGCGCATCGTCGGCGGGCTGCCCAGCGTCACCGGGTCCACCGTCGCGCCCCCGCAGCCGAGCCGTGAGATGCTCGCCGTGGTCGCCGACGCCCAGGCCCGCGCCAAGGAACTCGGGGACGAGTACCTCTCCACCGAGCACCTGCTCCTCGGCATCGCCGCGAAGGGCGGCGCGGCCGGTGAGGTACTGGAGGGGCAGGGAGCGAGTGCGAAGAAACTGCAGGAGGCCTTCCGCAAGGCGAGGGGAGGGCGCCGCGTGACCACTCCCGACCCCGAGGGCCAGTACAAGGCGCTGGAGAAGTTCGGGACCGACCTCACCGCCGCCGCCCGGGACGGAAAGCTCGACCCCGTCATCGGCCGCGACCAGGAGATCCGGCGGGTCGTGCAGGTGCTGAGCCGGCGGACCAAGAACAACCCCGTGCTCATCGGCGAGCCCGGCGTCGGCAAGACCGCCGTCGTCGAGGGACTCGCCCAGCGCATCGTGAAGGGGGACGTGCCCGAGTCGCTGAAGGACAAGCGGCTGGTGGCGCTGGACCTCGGGGCGATGGTCGCCGGGGCGAAGTACCGCGGTGAGTTCGAGGAGCGGCTCAAGACCGTGCTCGCCGAGATCAAGGACTCCGACGGGCAGGTCGTCACCTTCATCGACGAATTGCACACCGTCGTCGGCGCCGGTGCCGGCGGGGACTCCGCCATGGACGCCGGGAACATGCTCAAGCCCATGCTGGCCCGTGGCGAGCTGCGCATGGTCGGCGCGACCACGCTGGACGAGTACCGGGAGCGGATCGAGAAGGACCCGGCCCTGGAGCGGCGCTTCCAGCAGGTGCTGGTCGCCGAGCCCACCGTCGAGGACTCCATCGCCATCCTGCGCGGGCTCAAGGGACGTTACGAGGCGCACCACAAGGTGCAGATCGCGGACAGCGCGCTGGTGGCCGCCGCCACGCTCTCCGACCGGTACATCACCTCCCGCTTCCTGCCCGACAAGGCCATCGACCTCGTCGACGAGGCCGCCTCCCGGCTGCGCATGGAGATCGACTCCTCGCCCGTCGAGATCGACGAACTCCAGCGCGCCGTCGACCGGCTGAAGATGGAGGAGCTCGCGATCGGCAAGGAGACCGACGCCGCCTCCCTCGAACGCCTGGAGCGGCTGCGGCGCGACCTCGCCGACAAGGAGGAGGAGCTGCGCGGCCTCAACGCCCGCTGGGAGAAGGAGAAGCAGTCCCTCAACCGGGTCGGCGAGCTGAAGGAGAAGCTCGACGAGCTGCGCGGGCAGGCCGAACGTGCCCAGCGCGACGGCGACTTCGACACCGCCAGCAAGCTGCTCTACGGCGAGATCCCCACCCTGGAGCGCGACCTGGAGGCCGCCTCCGAGGCCGAGGAAGAGGTCGCCCGCGACACCATGGTCAAGGAGGAGGTCGGCGCCGACGACATCGCCGACGTCGTCGCCTCCTGGACCGGCATCCCCGCAGGCCGCCTCCTGGAGGGCGAGACGCAGAAGCTGCTGCGCATGGAGGACGAGCTCGGCAAGCGGCTCATCGGCCAGACCGAGGCCGTACGGGCCGTCTCCGACGCCGTACGCCGCAGCCGGGCCGGGATCGCCGACCCGGACCGGCCGACCGGGTCGTTCCTCTTCCTCGGCCCGACCGGTGTCGGCAAGACCGAGCTGGCCAAGGCGCTCGCCGACTTCCTCTTCGACGACGAGCGGGCCATGGTCCGCATCGACATGTCGGAGTACAGCGAGAAGCACAGCGTCGCCCGGCTCGTCGGCGCCCCGCCCGGATACGTGGGCTACGAGGAGGGCGGCCAGCTCACCGAGGCCGTGCGGCGGCGGCCGTACACCGTCGTGCTGCTCGACGAGGTGGAGAAGGCGCACCCCGAGGTCTTCGACATCCTGCTCCAGGTGCTGGACGACGGCCGCCTCACCGACGGCCAGGGCCGCACCGTCGACTTCCGCAACACCATCCTGGTGCTCACCTCCAACCTGGGCAGCCAGTACCTGGTCGACCCGACGACCGGCGAGGCGGAGAAGAAGCAGCAGGTCCTGGAGGTGGTCCGGGCTTCGTTCAAGCCGGAGTTCCTCAACCGGCTCGACGACCTGGTGGTGTTCTCGGCCCTCAGCAAGGAGGAGCTGAGCCGGATCGCCCGGCTCCAGATCAACGGCCTGGCCCGGCGGCTCGCCGAACGCCGCCTCACCCTGGAGGTCACCGACGAGGCCCTGGCCTGGCTGGCCGAGGAGGGCAACGACCCGGCGTACGGCGCCCGCCCGCTGCGCCGCCTCGTCCAGACCGCCATCGGCGACCGGCTCGCCCGGGAGATCCTCTCCGGGGAGATCAAGGACGGCGACACGGTCCGCGTGGACCGCTTCGGCGACGACCTGATCGTGGGCCCGGCAAGCGGCAAGACGCTGTAGCCGATCGCTCCCGTCCCCGCCCCGGCGACCCGTCCCCCGGGTTGCCGGGGCCCCGAAGGGGTACCCGACCGGCCGGATCAAGTCAGCCTAGGGCTGACAGGCCCACGGCGGGCTTGCCACGCCCCTCCCCGCATGGGGGAGGATGGCCAGATCCGTACGAAGGGAAATTCACGGTGAGCATCGACCCGTCCTCGATTCCGAACTTCGGGGGCAAGCAGCCCGAGCCGCAGCCCCAAGGACCGGCGGGCCCCGTCGTCCCGGATCAGGATCTTGTGAAGCAGCTCCTCGAACAGATGGAGCTGAAGTACGTCGTCGACGACGAGGGCGACCTCGCGGCGCCGTGGGAGCAGTTCCGTACGTACTTCATGTTCCGCGGCGAGGGTGACCAGCAGGTCTTCTCGGTGCGGACGTTCTACGACCGGCCCCACCAGATCGACGAGAAGCAGCAGCTGCTCGAGTCGGTCGACGACTGGAACCGGCGCACCCTGTGGCCCAAGGTGTACTCCCACACGCACGACGACGGCACGGTCCGCCTGATCGGCGAGGCGCAGATGCTGATCGGCATGGGCGTCAGCCTGGAGCACTTCGTCTCCTCGACGGTCAGCTGGGTGCGGGCCGCCATCGAGTTCGACCGGTGGCTCGTGGAGCAGCTCGGTCTGGAGCAGGACGTCAACGAGTCGGAGAAGCCGACCGACGAGGACGGCGAGTAGTCCGCCCCCGCGGCTGAATCCAGGAGAGCCCGGCACCCGCGGCAGTGGGGGCCGGGTTTTCTGCTTCCCTCGCGGCTCGGCTCACCCCGCCAGCGTCTTCAGCCGCCGCACGGCTTCCTCCAGCACCGGGGTCCGCTTGCAGAACGCGAAACGGACGAACGGCGCGCCCGCCTCGCGGTGGTCGTAGAAGACCGCGTTGGGGACGGCGACGACCCCCGCCCGCTCGGGCAGGGAGCGGCAGAAGGCGATGCCGTCGCGCTCGCCGAGCGGGCGGATGTCGGTGGTGACGAAGTACGTTCCGGTGGGGCGGTGGACGCCGAAGCCCGCCTCGGCCAGCCCCGCGGCCAGCAGGTCCCGCTTGGCCTCCATGTCCGCCCGGTAGGCGGTGAAGTACGACTCCGGCAGCGCGAGCGCCTCGGCGACCGCGTACTGGAAGGGTCCCGAGGCCACGTACGTCAGGTACTGCTTGGCCGAGCGGACCGCCGTGAGCAGGGCGGGCGCGGCGGTGACCCAGCCGACCTTCCAGCCGGTGAACGAGAAGGTCTTGCCGGCGCTGGAGATGCTCACCGTGCGCTCCCGCATGCCCGGGAAGGTGGCCAGGGGGATGTGCTCGGCGCCGTCGAAGACGAGGTGCTCGTAGACCTCGTCGGTCACCACCAGCAGGTCCCGCTCCACGGCCAGCTCGGCGATCGCGGCCAGCTCCTCGCGGGTCAGGACCGTGCCCGTCGGGTTGTGCGGGGTGTTCAGCAGCAGGAGGCGGGTGCGGTCGGTGACCGCGTCGCGCAGTTCGTCCAGGTCCAGGCGGAACGCGCCCTCGTGCGGCCGCAGGGTCACCGGCACGCGCGTGCCGCCCGCCATCGCGATGCAGGCCGCGTACGAGTCGTAGTACGGCTCCAGCGCCACGACCTCGTCACCGGGCTCGAGCAGGCCCAGCAGGGCGGCGGCGATGGCCTCCGTGGCGCCGGCGGTGACCAGGACCTCGGTGTCCGGGTCGTAGGACAGGCCGTAGCGGCGGAACTGGTGTTCGGCGACGGCGGCGCGTAGTTCGGGGACCCCGGGGCCCGGCGGGTACTGGTTGCCGCGCCCGTCGCGCAGCGCCCGTACGGCGGCCTCGCGGACCTCCTCGGGACCGTCGGTGTCGGGGAAGCCCTGACCGAGGTTGATCGCCCCGGTCGTCACCGCCAGGGCGGACATCTCGGCGAAGATCGTCGTCCCGAACTCCGCCAGCCGGCGGTTCAGGAGGGGACGGGTGCTGGAGCTCATCGAGGTCATGGCGGTCATCCTGCGCCGAAGCTCCGGACTTCCTCAACTCACCTTCGGCGGCGGCCACCTGCGGCGATCTCCAGGCGTCCACGCTGACCTGCGGGTGGTCGGTCGACGTCTGTCATCGTCGGTCGACGTCGACCCCCCCCTCGCACGGCCCAGGGACGGCCCGGGACTCACCCACGGGGGAGGGGCTCGTCCTCGGGAAACCCGTGGTCAGGTAGGCCACCTACGGCTACTGCTCATGGCACCGCGGCTACAGTGCCGGCATCCGCGTCATCGAGGTGGTGGAGCAGGGGACCGGGCCGGGGCGAGTGCAGTCGGCCTGTGGCCCGTGCCGTGAGGAGCACGCCCTGGTCCCGTACGCCGACCGGCCATGACCGGGATCGGACGGCCGAAGCCGCCACCCGTCAAGGAACTCAACGGCTGGCAGTACCTCGGCTGGCACTGCTGCTGGTGCGACAAGGCTCTCCGGGTAGGGGCCAGATCCGTCGGCCGAGCCGAGGGGCGCTCCGGTGAACACGACTTGTCCATCGAGGTGTACGAGTGCGCCCCACCCTGCTCGGAGCGTCCGGCGGAGATCGAACCTGAGTAGCCAGTCTTGACGACAGGTGCGGCAGCGATGCCACGGCGGTTTCGGTCTCACCGTTTCCGCTTGCTGAGCAGTGAGAACGGCCCCTGGCCATGCGGATCGGTCAGGGGCCGTCCTCTTGCATCCTCATCAGGTCGATCATGGCGCCCCTGAACGTCGGCCAACTCGTCTCCCGCCTCGACTAGCTGTCCGTCGAGGTTCGGCGGTGTCTGTTGCTGTCCGGCCTTGTTGGTGTCAGGTACTGGTGTCAGCGAGAAGGGGCGCTCTTGACGAACCCGACATAGTGGAATAATTCGAGCGTCGTGCTGGTCCCATGCCCTTGGGTCGGCAGCGCGCAGAATGGCGCCATGACGGAACACGACGCTGACTACACGCGCGCTCTGAACAACGCCGAGAAGATCCTTGGTTTCAGCCTGGCGCCGTATGTCGATCCTAGGCCGACGGAACCTGACAACGCCTACGACTTCACACGGATCGCGACCGAACACGCCTTCAATGACGCTTGGACTCGCAGCGAGCATCTCGACCTCCGCACCCGCGCACTCATCTCGGTCACCATTACGGCGAGCCTGGGCATCCTCGAGCCGCTCCGGGGCCAGCTGCGTATCGCTCTGCACAATGGCGTGACCAAAGAGGAGATCGTCGAAGCCTTCATCCAGATGGCCGTCTACGCGGGTGTCGCTCGCGCGTTTGACAGCTACGCCGTGGCACGCGAGGTCTTTGCCGAACACGCCGAAGCAGACTCGTCTGAGAACTGAAGCGCCGACGTCAGCCGCGTCCGCTGAACCACAACCCTCCCCGGCCGCTGCCCGGTAGACCCGGTCTCCCGCCCAGTCGAGAAGGGCGCCTCCGACGTTCTGCCCGGAGTAATCCCGTGCCACCGCCAGTTTGTTGACGAACATTGACGGCTCGGACAGCTCCTTGCCCGACCACAACCCTTCCTCAGCCTCCGGGGTGAGTGTGATCGTGGCGGCGGTCTGGTCACCGTCCCTCAGCATGAAGACGGTGCCCGCCGCGATCGTCCGGCGCGCGAGCAGGGCATGCACGCACTGCGGCACTTCCACGCCTCGGCGCTGCTCGACGCGGGCGAGAACATCAAGGCCGTGAGCGAGTACATGGGGCATGCCGATCCGGGTATGACCCTGCGGGTGTACGCCCACCTGATGCCCGACAGCCGCGAGCGGGCCCGGCGGGCGATCGACTCCGTGTTCCGGTACGGCCCGGAAGGCGCTGACGGCCCATAGGCGGCCCAGCAAGGCGCCAACGGCGCCTGACTCGCACTCCGGTGCAGGTCAGGGGCTGTTCCCGTTCAGGAACCCTCAGAACTTCCTCAACTCTGCTTTGGGGCATGGCGGCGAGGGGCATCTCCCGTTCACGCCGGTGAGCTTCACGGCGCGATCCACAGGCAATCGGCAAGCGATCCACAGGCGATCGACGGCGGTCGGCAGGCAGCCGACGGCGGTCGGCAGGCGATCGGCTGGCGATCGACAGACAGCGAGGCGTCCGACGGGGGATTGCTTCGGGGGACTTCCGGGCGTGTCCCGGAAACGGGAAGGAGGGTGGAGCCGTGGTCACAGGCATCATCCTGTTCGTGGTCGCAGCCCTGGTGATCAGGGTGTTCGTGCGGGGACGGCGCACCTCCCGCACCGTCCGGACCACGGGCGGCAGGAGCTCGCGCTGGACCGGCACCGGCGGGGGCGGCGGCAGCGGCGGCGGCACCAACAGTTGGTGGGCCGGCGACGGGGGCGGTTCGTCCTCGGGCGGACACCACTCGGGCCACTCCTGCGGTGGCGGCTCGTCCTGCGGAGGCGGGTCGTCCTGCGGGGGAGGGGGCGGCGGATGCGGCGGAGGCGGCGGCTGACACGGGGCAGCCGAGCCTCTCGTCCGGGGGAACCGCATCCCCTGCACGGGGCCCGCTCCTGGGGCCGGGTCCCGCGTCCCCATCACGAGCGCCCGCCGGGGCACACTCCCGGTGGGCGCTCCCACGCACCGGCGCACTCCGTGCGGGCGGGGTGTGCGCCACGGTTGAACAGTTGAGCTGTGGAGCCCCCTGAGGGATGGAAACGTCACGAAGTTGGGTAAAAACGCTGTGGCGGCGCCACCGTTCATGATTCGCTCTCCCTCATCAACGCAGCTCCTCGGACGACCTGTTGACCCCCCTCCTGACCGGCCGACTGGGCTGAGCGGGCCGCATCCCCGGCAGTGCCCCGGATGCGCAGGCCCCACACCTTCCGTTCCTTGTGTGCTTGCGGAGCCGTTCCATGCTCACGACCCTGACAACCGCCTACACCGACACGCGCGCATCCGACCTGGCCTGGGCCCTGGGGCGCGAGCCTCTGCCCGCGCTCGCCTGTCTGGACATCGAACTGACCGACGCGAAACTGCAGTTGAGACTCCTGGGGGCCTCTCATCAAGTCCTGCTCGAGGAGGAGGGTGGCAGCTGTTCGGAGACGGTGGCGTGCATCCCGGGCAGCAGCACCCCCCTTCCGCTGGGCGTCGCCAAGCGGAAGGGCGACTGGGAGTACGAGTTCGCCGCCCGCGTGGAGGTGCTGACACCGGGCTCCTTCGCCGGCCGCGCGCAGGAACTGATCGCCCTGGTCTCCGACCACCCGCACGGCCTGGCCGGGGTCTTCCCGGGCAGTCCGCACGCCTTCACCGCGCTGCTGGCCCAGCGGCGCGAGGGGCAGGTGCACTGGCGGACCTGGCACGCCTATCCGCAGGACGGCCAGTTGGTGGCGACCCGGACCCGGGTGGGCGTGCGGGTGCCGACGTCGCAGCTCAGACCGTCCGCGGTGTGAGCGAGTAAGAGCCGGATAAACCTGTGGCGCCCCACAGTGCCCAAGTTTCACACGTGTGGGTGACGAAGCGCAGTGGCCGCGTGACGTAACGTCACTTCGTGATCGAACCGCACGCGCCCGCCCCGCCCGGCTCTCCGCCGTCCTGGGGCGATGCCTGCGGTCCCAGCGACGCCTGCGACGCCTGCGACGCCTGCGACGCCTGCGACGCCTGCGACGCCTGCGACGCCTGCGGTCCCAGCGAGGCCGGCGGCCCCGGCGGTCCCGAAGCGACCGCGCGGCTGCCGGTCCGGCCGGCCGTCGGGCGGTTCCTGGTGCTGGCGGGCGTGTTCGTGTGCGCGGCCTGCGGGCTCGTGTACGAACTCGAACTCGTCGCGCTGGCCTCGTACCTGATCGGCGACTCGGTCACCCAGGCGTCCGTCGTCCTGTCCGTCATGGTCTTCGCCATGGGCCTCGGCTCGCTCGCCGCCAAACGGCTGCGCGGCCTCGCGGCGGCCGGCTTCGGCGCGCTGGAGGCCGTCCTCGCCCTCGTCGGCGGCTCCAGCGCGATGGTGCTGTACGCCGTCTTCGCCTGGACCGGCGGCTGGGGCGGCCTGTGGGCCGACGGCCCGCGCGTCCTGCTGGTCGCCTTCTCCCTGGCCATCGGCGTGCTGATCGGCGCCGAGGTGCCGCTGCTCATGGAGCTGATCCAGCGTGTCCGCAGACAGGACCCGGGCGGTGCCGTCGCCGACCTCTTCGCCGCGGACTACGTCGGCGCGCTCGTCGGCGGCCTCGCCTTCCCGTTCGTGCTGCTGCCCTTCCTCGGCCAGCTCACCGGCGCGCTGCTCACCGGCACCGTCAACGCGGTCGTCGGTGCCGCCCTGGTCCTCGGCCTGTTCCGGCGCGACCTGACCCGCCGGGCGCGCTGGCTGCTGCTGGCCGCCAACGTGGTCGTCCTCGCGCTCCTCGCCACGGCGACCGTCCTCGCCGACGACTTCGAACGCGCCGCCCGGCAGGCCGTGTACGGCCAGGACGTCCGCGTGGCGGTGCGGACCGACGTGCAGGAGGTCGTCCTGACCGGCGACACCGACGGCCGGCCCCTCGACCTGTTCCTGGACGGCCGGCTGCGGGTGCGCGGCAGCGACGAGCGGCGCTACCACGAGGCGCTGGTGCACCCCGCCATGAGCGGCCCCCACGCGCGCGTGCTGGTTCTCGGCGGCGGCGACGGCCTCGCCGTCCGGGAGGTCCTGCGCCACCCCGGCGTACGCCGTGTCGACGTCGTCGAACTCGACCCCCAGCTCGCCCGGCTGGCCCGGCACGACCCCGGCCTGTCCGCCCTCAACGAGCACGCCTACGGCGACGCGCGCGTCCACACCGGCACGGGCGACGCCTTCCGCCGGCTGCGCTCGACGCCCTCCGGGACGTACGACGTGGTGATCTCGGACCTGCCCGACCCGGCCGTCACGGCCAGTACGAAGCTGTACTCGCAGGAGTTCTACGGCCTGCTGCGGCGGGTGCTCGCGCCCGACGGGCGGCTGGTGGTCCACGCGGGCCCGGTCTCCGCACACCCGCGGGCCTTCTGGACGGTGGACGCCACCCTCCGCGCTGCCGGCCTGCCGACCGTCGCCTACCGCGTCGGCGCACGCGACCCGGGCTCCGGCCCCGACGCCGCCTCCGAGCCCGGCCCCACGCCCGGCCCCGACCGCACCGGCGCGGCCCCGCGCGCGCCCCGCGGCTGGGGTTTCCTCCTGGCCGCCCGGACGCCCCCCGTGCTGCGCCTCGACCCGGCGGCGCCCCGCCCGCACACCCTCACACCGGACTCCCTGACCCGGGACGCCCGCGACGCGGCCCGCACCCGGATGCCGGGGCTGCCGCCCTCCACGCTGGTGCATCCCCGCTACTGAGCCCGGCGCGCGGGCGCCGCGACCGCGAGCGTCCACGGCCCCCGTGGTCCCCACGTCCCCCACGTCCATCCGTGGCCCCCGTGGCCCCCGTGATCCCCGTGATCCCCGTGATCCCCGTGATCCCCGTGATCCCCGTGATCCCCGTGATCCCCGTGCGGCGGCCCGGCCCTTCCCCCCCGGGTACGGGACGAACCGCCACACCCCCTGTGGATCGCTCGCACCGAGAACCTATGGCCGCCCCGCGTGCCGCGGAATCCGGCGGTGGGTGGAGACCGGAGCCAACCCGGCGCGGTAGCCGGCCGGTTCCTGCAACTTCCGCGGTACGGCAGAAGGATGACGCCGACGCCGGGCGGCGGACCTACGCTGCGGGAATGCGCCTGCACCCCCTGGCGGCCGACGGCCTGATCGCCGCGGCGCTGACGACCGTGGCCGTCCTGCTCGGCACCGAGGCCGTCGCCCAGGGGTGGCCCGCGCTCGACCCGCTCGCCTGGACCCTCGTCGCCCTGCTGACCCTCCCTCTCGTCCTGCGCACCCGCGCCCCCGTCACGGTCTGCCTCGCCGTCCACGCCTGCTGGGCGGTGTACGTCACCCTCGACTACTGGCCCGTCGTGGGCTCTTTCGGCCCGATGCTCGCCGTCTACACCGTCGCCTCCCTGCGCCCCACCCGCACCGCCGCCGCCTGCGCCGCGCTGCTCGCCGGGGTCTGGATCTACGCCGGTCTGCGCAGCGACGCCGGGGCGATGGCCTCGGTGGTGGGGCAGGCCGTGGGCTTCCCGCTGGTGCTGTGGCGGTTCGGGTATGTGGCCCGCCGGACCGGCGAGCTGACGCTGCGGCTGCGGGCCGAGCAGGCCGACCGCGCCCGGCGCGAGGTCGCCGAGGAACGGGTGCGGATCGCCCGCGAACTGCACGACGTGGTCGCCCACCACATCGCCGTCATCAACGTCCAGGCGGGCCTCGCCCGCTTCGTCTTCCACTCCGACGCGCGCACCGCGCGCGACGCCCTGGACACCATCGAGGGCGCCAGTGGCGAGGCCCTGGCCGAACTGCGCCGCATACTCGGCCTGCTGCGGGCCGACGGCGTGCAGGGCGCGGACGGCGCACCCGCCCCCGGCCTCGACCAGCTCGACGAGATGGTCACCCGGGTGCGCACCGGCGGCGTCGGCGTCGAGCTGCGCGTCACGGGCACCCCGCGCCCCCTGCCGCCCGGCGTCCAGCTGTGCGTCTACCGGGTCGTGCAGGAGGCGCTCACCAACGTGCTCAAGTACGCGCCCGGCGCGGACGCCGCCGTGGAACTCGCCTACCGGGCGGGCGAGGTGACGGTGTCGGTGACCGACGGCGGGCCGGTGGAGGGGCTGGATCCGGTCACACCTGCCGAGCGGGGCGGACACGGCTTGATCGGGATGCGGGAGAGGGCCAAGCTCTACGGCGGGACGATCCTCGTCGGCCCGCGCAGCGAGGGTGGATTCGGCGTGCGCCTTACCCTGCCGACGCCGGTACAGGCCGCACGCAGGGGAGACACCGTCAGGGAATGACCGACGCAGACCGCCCGCCGGACGGGCCGCACCACGACGCCGCCGGGCCGATACGCCTGCTCGTCGTCGACGACCAGTTCCTCGTCCGCAGCGGCCTCGCCACGCTGCTGCGCGCCGCGCCCGGCATGGAGGTCGTCGGCGAGGCGGCCGACGGCGCCGAGGCGGTGGCGCTGGCCGCGCGGACCCGGCCGGACGTCGTCCTGATGGACATCCGCATGCCCGGCCTCACCGGCATCCAGGCCACCGAGCGGATCCTCGCCGAGGCGGTGGACCCCGCGCCCCGCGTCCTCGTCCTGACCACCTTCGATCTCGACGAGTACGTGTACGGCGCCCTGCGGGCCGGCGCCTCCGGGTTCCTGCTCAAGGACGCGGGGCCGGAACGGCTGCTGGCCGCGATCACCGCGGTGCACGGCGGCGACGCGCTCTTCGCCCCCGCGGTCACCCGGCGTCTGGTGGAGGCGTTCACGCGGATGACGGACACGGGGCGCGCCGAATCCCCGGACGCCGCTCCGCCGCCCGAGCTGACGGCGCTGACCGGCCGCGAGGCCGAGGTGCTGAAGCTGGTGGCCGGCGGGCTGAGTAACGCCGAGGCGGCCGACCGCCTGTTCATCAGCGAGGCCACGGTGAAGACCCACCTCAACCGCACGATGAGCAAGCTGGGCCTGACCAGCCGGGCCCAGGCGGTGGTCGTGGCGTACGAGACGGGGCTGGTGACGCCGGGCGGCGCGGGCGGCGGGTGACTTTGTGCCGACGGGGGGTGCACCGGGCGCCCGCTGGGTAGGCTGCGCTGACATGGAGCATGAGGTGTTCGTTCCGGTTCCGGCCGAGCGGCTCAGGGACGTGCTGGCCGACCCCGTCCGGGTCGCCCGGGCGGTCCCGGGGCTCCAGCAGGACGCCGGTGCCGAGCCCGTCGCGGGCCGGCTCAAGGTGCGCATCGGCAGTCACTCCATCACCTACCGCGGCTCCCTGCGCCTGTCCGCGCGGGAGGACGGCACGTACGCCGTCGAGGGCGAGGCCACCGAGTCGCGCGGCACCGGCACGGTCAAGCTCGCGCTCACGCTCCGCGCGGACGACGCCGACGGCGGCGCCACCGTCACCTTCACCGGGAAGGCCACCGCGGACGGCCGCGTCACCGAGCTGCCCGGCGAGTCGGTCACGTCGGCGGCGGCCCGGCTGCTGACCCGGTTCGCGGCGAACCTGGGCGCGGCGGCGCAGGTCTCCCCGCAGCCGGACCCGGAAGCACAGCCGGACGAGACGAAGCCCCAGCCGGACCCGGACCCCGCCCCGGACCCCGCCTCGGACCCGGATCCCGCCCCGGACCCTGAGGCGCACCCCGATCCGCACTCCACCTCCGTCTTCGACACCGAGATCCCCCCGCCCTCCCTCATGGACACGGACGAGGACGATGAAGGAGCGGACGGCGACCCGCCCGGGGACGAGGTAGCGGACACGGCGCCGCACGCCGCCGGGGAACCGGCCGTCCAGCCTCCCGCCGAGGCCGCGCACGCCCGCCGCACGATGATCGGCCGCAGCGCCGAGGAGGTGGACCACGCCCCGCCGCGCGGCAGGTACGCCCCCGTGCCCGCACCCCAGGCGAGCGCGGTCGGCGCCCCCCTGCGCTGGGCCGCCCCCGCGGCCGCGCTGGTCGTGGCGTCGGCGATCGTAGTGGGCCGTGCTCTGCGCAAACGCCGCTGAACCGCGGCCCGGCGTGACCCGCCCCGGCACCCGGCACCCAGGCACCCGCCACCCGCCACCCGTCACCCGGCACCGCCCCGTCGGCCGAGTGGGCCGCCCTTGATCGCCCAAGTAGGGTCGTGGCGTGAGTAACGAACCCATCACGCTGACCGCGGGTGACGCGGAGGCGACCGTGCTGCCGGGCAACGGCGGCCGGATCGGCGGGCTCCGCGTCGGCGGCACGGAACTGCTCCGCCAGGGTGAGCGCTACGGCTGCTTCCCGATGGTCCCCTGGTGCGGACGCATCCGCGAGGGCCGCTTCAGCGACGGCGCCGTGGTCCACCAGATGCCCCTGAACTCCCCGCCGCACGCCATCCACGGCACCGCCCGCGACGCCGCCTGGCGCACCGCCCGCGTCGGCGGGAGCGAGGCCGTCCTCACGTACGATCTCGTCGACCCCTGGCCGTACACCGGCCGCGTCACCCAGGTCGTCGCCCTCGCCGAGGACGCGCTGACGCTGACGATGGCCGTGGAGACGTACGAGTCGTCCTTCCCGGCGCAGGTCGGCTGGCACCCCTGGTTCAACCGGACCCTGGACGGCGCGGACGGCGCGGACGGCCCCGGAGTGGAGATCGCCTTCGACCCCGCCTGGCAGGAGGAGCGCGGCGACGACCACCTCCCCACCGGCAACCGCGTCGACCCGAAGCCGGGCCCCTGGGACGACTGCTTCGGCATGCCCGACGGCGTCGACGTCACCCTCACCTGGCCGGGACGGCTGGAGCTGAAGGTGACCAGCCGGGAGCAGTGGGCCGTGGTGTACGACGAGCAGGAGGCCGCCGTCTGCGTGGAGCCGCAGACCGGCCCGCCCAACGGCCTGAACACCCTCCCGCGCCTGGTCACACCCCTGGAGCCGCTGGAGGCCACGACCACCTGGTCCTGGCGCCGCCTTTAAGCTGGCGTACATGACGGATGTACGCGGCGAGCTGCTGCAGCAGATCAAGGACAAGGCCGTGGTGCACGGCAAGGTGACCCTCTCCTCGGGTCTGGAGGCCGACTACTACGTCGACCTGCGCCGCATCACCCTCGACGGCGAGGCCGCGCCCCTGGTCGGGCAGGTGCTGCTCGACCTCACCGCCGACCTGGAGTTCGACGCGGTGGGCGGGCTCACCATGGGCGCCGACCCGGTCGCCGCGAGCATGCTGCACGCCGCCGCCGCACGCGGCCGCAGGCTCGACGCGTTCGTCGTCCGCAAGGCCGCCAAGGCGCACGGGTTGCAGCGCCGCGTCGAGGGCCCGGAGATCAAGGGCCGCCGTGTCGTGGTCGTCGAGGACACCTCCACCACCGGCGGCTCCCCGCTCACCGCCGTCGAGGCCGTGCGCGAGGCCGGCGCCGAGGTGGTCGCCGTCGTGACGATCGTCGACCGGGCGACGGGCGCCGCGGAGAAGATCCAGGACGGCGCGGGAGTGCCGTACCTGTACGCGTACGACAAGGACGAGCTGGGCCTGGACTGACACCAGGGGTACCAGGGGCCGAGACGGGACCGGGGTCCACTCGGGTATTCCCGTTCCGTCTGGAAGGATGGGGCCGACGATGACGTCGCCCCCCAGTCCTAGGTCAGGGCCATAAGCAACAACACGCCCACCCGCACATACAAGGAGCGGACAGATGCCCATCGCAACTCCCGAGGTCTACAACGAGATGCTGGACCGGGCGAAGGCAGGAAAGTTCGCCTACCCGGCCATCAACGTGACCTCTTCCCAGACGCTGCACGCCGCCCTGCGCGGTTTCGCGGAGGCGGAGAGCGACGGCATCGTCCAGATCTCCACCGGCGGCGCCGAGTTCCTGGGCGGCCAGCACAACAAGGACATGGTGACCGGCGCCGTCGCCCTCGCCGAGTTCGCGCACATCGTCGCCGAGAAGTACGACGTCACCGTCGCCCTGCACACGGACCACTGCCCCAAGGACAAGCTCGACGGGTACGTACGCCCGCTGCTGGCGGTCTCCGAGGAGCGCGTGAAGGCCGGCCGCAACCCGCTCTTCCAGTCGCACATGTGGGACGGTTCCGCCGAGACCCTGTCCGACAACCTCTCCATCGCCCAGGAGCTCCTGGAGCGCGCCCGCGCCGCCAGGATCATCCTCGAGGTCGAGATCACCCCGACCGGCGGCGAGGAGGACGGCGTCTCGCACGAGATCAACGACTCCCTGTACACGACGGTCGACGACGCGGTCCGCACCGTCGAGGCCCTGGGCCTGGGCGAGAAGGGCCGCTACCTGCTCGCCGCGTCCTTCGGCAACGTGCACGGTGTGTACAAGCCGGGCAACGTCGTGCTCCGCCCCGAGCTGCTCAAGGAGCTGAACGAGGGCATCGCGTCGAAGTACGGCCGGCCGGCCGGCAGCAAGCCGTTCGACTTCGTCTTCCACGGCGGCTCCGGTTCCTCCGCCGAGGAGATCGCGACCGCGCTGGAGAACGGCGTGGTCAAGATGAACATCGACACGGACACCCAGTACGCCTTCACGCGTCCGGTCGCCGACCACATGTTCAGCAACTACGACGGTGTCCTGAAGGTCGACGGCGAGGTCGGCAACAAGAAGACCTACGACCCGCGCACCTGGGGCAAGCTGGCCGAGGCCGGCATGGCCGCGCGCGTCGTCGAGGCCTGTGGCCACCTGCGTTCGGCGGGCCAGAAGATCAAGTAACACCCGGTCGACACGACCGTACGCACGAGCCCGGCGCCCGACGCGCCGGGCTCGCCGCATGCCGGGGGTATACGGGTGTATATCTGGGGCATGCCCGATGTCCGGCTGTCCTCACCGCAGGGCAAGTGGATCCTGCTGACCACCGTCCTCGGCTCCAGCATGGCGCTGCTGGACTCCACCGTCGTCAACGTCGCGCTCCCCCACATCGGCCGCGACCTCGGCGCGGACCTGGCCGCCCTCCAGTGGACCGTCAACGCGTACATGGTCACGCTGGCCGGCCTGATCCTCCTCGGCGGCGCCCTCGGGGACCGCTTCGGCCGCCGCCGGATCTTCGTCCTCGGCGTGCTGTGGTTCGCCGCCGCCTCCCTGCTGTGCGGCCTCGCGCCGAACGCCGGGGTCCTGGTCGCCGCCCGTGCCCTCCAGGGCGTCGGCGGTGCGCTGCTCACGCCCGGCTCCCTCGCCCTCATCCAGGCCTCGTTCCACGCCGACGACCGGGGCCGCGCGGTGGGCCTGTGGTCGGGGTTCGGCGGCGTCGGCGCGGCGGTCGGGCCGTTCCTCGGCGGCTGGCTGGTCGACGGGGCCGGCTGGCGCTGGGTCTTCCTCCTCAACGTCCCGCTGGCGCTGCTGTGCGCCCCGATCGCGCTGCGGCACGTCCCCGAGTCCTCGGACGAGCGCGCCCACACCCGCTTCGACGTCCTCGGCGCCGCCCTGTGCGCGGCGGCCCTCGCGCTGCTCACCTACGCGCTGATCGAGGCCCGTACGGCGTCCTGGGCGGTGGCGCTCAGCGCGGTGGCCGGGGCGGTGGCCGCCGTGGCCTTCGTCCTCGTCGAGCGGCGCGGCAAGGACCCGATGATGCCGCTCGACGTCTTCTCCTCCCGCCAGTTCACGGCGGTCAACCTGGTCACCCTGTGCGTGTACGCGGCCTTCGGCGGCTTCTTCTTCCTCGCCGCGCTCCAGCTCCAGGTCGTCGTCGGCTGGTCCGCGCTGGCCGCCGGTACGGCCCTGCTGCCGACCACCGTCCTGATGCTGCTGCTCTCGGCCCGCTCCGGCGAACTCGCCGAGCGCCTCGGCCCGCGCCTCCAGCTCACCGTCGGCCCCCTGCTCTGCGCCGCCGGGATGGTGCTGATGCTGCGGGTCGGCCCCGGCGCCTCGTACCTCGCCGACGTGCTGCCCGCGCTGCTGGTGCTCGGCCTCGGCATGGTCACGCTGGTCGCCCCGCTGACGGCGAGCGTGCTGGCCGCCGTGGACACCGCGCGCGCCGGTCTGGCCAGCGGCATCAACAACGCGGCGGCCCGGGCTGCGGGCCTCGTCGCGGTCGCCGCGCTGCCGCTGCTCACCGGCATGGGCGAGGAGGCCTACCGGTCGGCCGACGCGTTCGACGACGCGTTCGGACCGGCCATGCTGATCTGCGCGGGCGTCCTGGTGGCGGGCTCCCTGATCGCCTTCACCACGGTGCGCCGCCCGGCCCCGGACTGCCCCCACCCCGAGTGCCGCACCCACGGTTCGGTCCTGACACCCCCGCTGGAGCAAGGGGCGGGGGGAACCGCGCACGAGAGGTGACGCAGGGCACCGCCTAGGACCGACGCCCGGGTCACGCCCTCAAGGGGCGCGGGGAACTGCGCGCTCAACCACAACGCACCCGCACCCGACAACGCACCCGCACCCGCACCCGACAGCGCACCCGCACCCGC
The DNA here is from genome assembly GCF_003112555.1 of Streptomyces coelicoflavus. Taxonomy (GTDB): domain Bacteria; phylum Actinomycetota; class Actinomycetes; order Streptomycetales; family Streptomycetaceae; genus Streptomyces; species Streptomyces coelicoflavus. Next base: position 479,616 of record NZ_BEWB01000003.1, read on the forward strand.
ACCCGACAACGCACCCCACCTCACCCCACCCCACCCCACCCCATCGCACCCACAGCCCCGTCCAGCCGCCGCCGGCGATGCCGCAGACTTGTCCCATGGCCATTCACGAGAACCTCCTCGGGGGACCGCCCCCGACCCACCTCCCCGACGACCCCGGGCCGCGCGAACTGCTGGCGGGCGGCACCTCCGCCACCGACGTCGCCGCGAAGTACCCGACCTCCTCGCTCGCCTGGGCCCGCCTGGCCGACGAGGCGTTCGAGCGGGGCAGCGTCGTGGAGTCGTACGCGTACGCCCGTACGGGCTACCACCGCGGCCTCGACTCCCTGCGCCGCAGCGGCTGGAAGGGGCACGGCCCGGTGCCCTGGGAGCACGAGCCGAACCGCGGCTTCCTGCGCGCCCTGCACGCCCTCGCCCGCGCCGCCCAGGCGATCGGCGAGAAGGAGGAGTACGAGCGCTGCAGCCAGTTCCTGAAGGACTCCTCGCCGAGCGCGGCCGAGGTACTGGGCTGACCCCGGTGTCACGCCCCGGCCCGTCCGCCGTGCGCGGGCGGGCCTTGCGGTTTCCTGCGACGATTGCGGAGGATGCCGTTGGGGACCGGGGCCCCGTGCCGGTAACGGCAGGGCGGACCGCTACCCGTGCACATCAGGAGACAGCGATGTCCCACGACGCCCCGAATCTCGACTTCGAGGGCAGCACGCCCTACGAGGACTACGTCAAGGCGGACGTGCTCACCCACCTCCAGCACACCCTCTCCGACGATCCCGGAGAGATGGTCTTCCTGGTCACGACCCAGGTCATGGAGCTGTGGTTCACCGTCATCGTCCACGAATGGGAGACCGCCGCCCGCGCCCTGCGCGAGGACCGGATCCCGGTGGCGACCGACGCGCTCAAGCGTTCGGTGCGGGAGCTGGAGGCGCTCAACGCCTCCTGGACCCCCCTGGGGCAGCTCACCCCGGCCCAGTTCAACTCCTACCGGTCCGCCCTCGGCGAGGGCTCCGGCTTCCAGTCGGCGATGTACCGCCGCCTGGAGTTCCTGCTCGGCGACAAGTCCGCCTCCATGCTCGTCCCGCACCGCGGCGCGCCGCGCGTCCACGCGGAACTGGAGAAGGCGCTGCACGAGCCGAGCCTGTACGACGAGGTGGTCCGGCTGCTCGCCCGGCGCGGGTACGACATCCCGGACGCCGTGCTCCAGCGCGACGTCACCCGGAAGTACGAGGCCGCCCCCGAGGTGGAGGCCGCCTGGACGGCCGTCTACTCCGGCGACCAGAACGGCGAGCTGGCCCGCCTCGGCGAGGCCCTCACCGACGTCGCCGAGCTGGTGTGGCGCTGGCGCAACGACCACCTGGTCGCCACCCGCCGCGCGATGGGCTCCAAGACCGGCACGGGCGGCTCCGCCGGGGTGGCCTGGCTGGAGAAGCGGGCCCGGGGCAACGTGTTCCCCGAGCTGTGGACGGCGCGGTCGTATGTCTGAGCCGACGAGCCTCGCGGGCGAGGCGGAGAAACTGGACGCCGCCGACGGGCTGGCGGCGCTGCGCGAGCGGTTCGTCCTCGACGACGTCACCTACCTCGACGGCAACTCCCTCGGTGCCCTCCCCGCGCACGTCCCCGCGCGCGTAGAGGATGTCGTACGGCGCCAGTGGGGCGAGCTGCGCATCCGGTCCTGGGACGAGAGCGGCTGGTGGACCGCGCCCGAGCGGGTCGGCGACCGGATCGCCCCGCTGGTCGGCGCGGCCGCCGGGCAGGTCGTGGTCGGCGACTCGACCAGCGTCAACGTCTTCAAGGCGCTCGTCGCGGCGGTGCGCATGGCGCAGGAGGACGGCCCCGGGCGGAACGAGATCCTCGTGGACGCCACCACCTTCCCCACGGACGGGTACATCGCCGAGTCGGCGGCCCGGATGACAGGCTGCGCCCTGCGGCCCGTGACCCCGGCCGAGGTCCCCGGTGCCCTGGGCGAGCGCACCGCCGCCGTGCTGCTCAACCACGTCGACTACCGCACGGGCCGGCTGCACGACCTGCCCGGACTCACGGCCGCGGTGCACGCGGCGGGGGCGTACGCCGTCTGGGACCTGTGCCACAGCGCGGGCGCGCTGCCGGTCGGGCTCGACGAGCACGGCGTCGACCTGGCGGTCGGCTGCACCTACAAGTACCTCAACGGCGGCCCCGGCTCGCCCGCGTACCTGTACGTGCGCCGTGGCCTCCAGGCCCGCTTCGACTCCCCGCTGCCCGGCTGGAACTCGCACGCCGAGCCGTTCGGCATGCGGTCCGACTACGCCCCGGCCTCTGGTGCGGTGCGCGGGCGGGTCGGCACGCCGGACATCCTCTCCCTGCTCGCCCTGGAGGCGGCGCTGGACGTGTGGGACGAGGCCGGGGTGTCCGTGGCGGCGGTGCGGGAGAAGTCGCTGGCGCTGACGGACTTCTTCCTGCGCTGCGTCGGGGCGTACGTCCCGGACGGCCGCGTGGAGTCCGTGACCCCGGCGGCGCACGCCGAGCGCGGCAGCCAGGTCGCGCTGCGCTGTGACGACGCGGGCGAGGTGATGAAGCGGCTGATCGAGCGCGGGGTGGTCGGCGACTACCGCGCGCCCGACGTGCTGCGTTTCGGCTTCACCCCGCTGTACGTCGGCTTCGCGGACGTGGAGCGGGCGGCGCGGGTGCTGGCCCGGACGCTCAGCGGCTGAGCCGCAGACCGGGTCCCGGGTCGAACCGCAGGTGAGCCGCAGGTGATCCGCAGACCGGGTCCCGGGTCGAGCCGCAGGTGATCCGTGGCCCGGTCGCGGGGTGAGGGCCGGGCGCGTCGGCCCTCACCCAGCGTCACATCCCCATGTCCGCGCACGTCACCGGCCTGATAACGTCCCGCCAACGGCCGATTTCACACCCCCGGTCCGCCAACACCGTTCCTTCGCCGAGAGGTTGAGCATGCCGGACGCCGCAGCAGAACCGGGCACCGCTGCCGCGAGGAACGCGGCGGAGGAGGAATCGGCCTTCTCCCACCCGGCGGTCGCCCCCGACTCCACCGCCGGTTACGGCGACGACCCCGACCAGGTGGTCGACTTCTACGCGCCGCACGACGGTGCGGGGCCGGGCGGGGCAGCCCCCGTCGTGGTGGTCCTGCACGGCGGTTCGTGGCGCGCCCCGTACGACCGGCGGCACATCAGTCCGTTCGCCGGCTTCCTGGCCGGGCGGGGCTTCGCGGTGGCCAGTGTGGAGTACCGGCGCGGTGCGGAGGGGACCGGTGTCGACGGTTCCGGGGACCCCGTCGCGGGGCGCTGGCCCGACACGTTCGACGACGTGGCCGCCGCGCTGGACGCGCTGCCGGAGCTGGTCCGGCGGCACCTGCCGCAGGCGGACGTCCGCCGTACGGTGCTCACCGGCCACTCCGCCGGCGGCCACCTCGCCCTGTGGGCGGCCGCCCGGCACCTGCTGCCCGCGGACGCCCCGTGGCGGACCGACCGCCCGGCGCCCCTGCGGGGCGTGGTCGCGCTCGCGCCGATCGCCGACTTCGAGGTCGCCGACAAGCTCGACGTGTGCGGCGGCGCGGCGCGGCAACTGCTGGGGGAGGGCGGACTGTTCGCCGAGCGGCGGCCGTACGCCGATCCCGCGCTGCTGCTGCCCACGGGGATCGCGACGACCCTGGTGCAGGGCCGCGCCGACGTGGACGTCCCGCAGGCCGTCGCCGAGGCGTACGCGGACGCGGCGGCCAAGGCCGGGGAGGTGGTGGGGGTGACGCTGCTGGAGGATGTCGGCCACTACCCGCTGATCGACCCGGCGGCGGACGCGTGCGCGGTGGTGACGGAGGAGATTGCGCAACTGGCTTGGTGAGCCGGGGGAGAAGTGTCGTACCCGTAATACCTGAGAGCTACCCGCCAGGTGAGTTCCCTGGCGGGACGCGGGTTACCCGGCCCGATTCATAACTTCCCCTTCAGACACGCCCGATGGACGGGCGGTCCGGAGGGGAGAGGCCATGGGGCCGGGGACGACGGTACGTTGGCGGCGGCGGGTGCGCGGATGGCGCCGCGCCGGTTGCGCCGCCCTCATCACCGGCGCCGTGGTGCTGCCCCTCTCCGGGGCCGCGCGGCCCACGATTCCCGCCCCCGCGCCTGCCGTCGTGGCCGCCCCGACGGCCGCCACGCTCGACGACACCTACGCCGCCCACCGGGCCAACGCGGCTCGGGCGTCCCGCATGGCCGCCGACCACGGCGACCGGCACCGCGCGGCGGCGGACCGTGCGATGGCCGACCCGTCCCGGCACCTCCTCGCCTTCGACGGCCGGGGTGCGGGACTGGTCACCGAGGTCTTCGGCGACCTGGCGCACGCCGACCGTGTCGCCGTGCTGGTCCCGGGCTCCGACACCGGCATCGACACCTACGGCCGGTTTCGCGCCGCCGCCCTCGCCCTGCACCGGCAGCTCGTCGCCTCGGCTCCCGCGGGGACGCGCACCGCCGTCGTGGCCTGGCTGGGCTACGAGACACCGGGCACCTTCAGCACCACCGTCGCCAGGACCGACCGCGCCGACAGGGCCGCCCCCGGGCTGCGCCACCTGGTCGACGACCTGCGCCGGATCACCGGCTCCGGCGCCCGCATCGCCCTCCTCTGCCACTCCTACGGCTCGGTGGTGTGCGCCCGCGCGGCCGACGGCCTGGACGTCGCCGACATCGCCCTGGTCGGCAGCCCCGGCACCGGTGCCGACACCGCCGCCGGCCTGGGCTCCGACGCCCGGATATGGGCGGGCCGGGGCGCCGACGACTGGGTGGAGCACGTGCCGCACGTCAGCGCCGACCTGTTCGGCACCACCGTCGGCTTCGGCACCGACCCGGTCTCCCCGGACTTCGGCGCCCGGGTCTTCGACACCGGCGACGCCGGCCACAGCGACTACTTCGACACCGGCTCCCGCTCCCTAGCGAACCTGACCCGGATCGCCCTGGGCGAGACCACGGAGGTGACCCATGCCTGACCTTGCCCCGACCCCGACCGTCATACCGTCGTTCGCACGCGGCACCCTGCGCGAGGCCGCCCACCGTATCGACGCGGCCACTCCCAAGGACCGGGACCGGGCCGTGGACGCTCTGCGCGCCCTTGCCATCCTCGGGGTGGTCCTCGGGCACTGGCTGGTGACGGCCCTGGTCGCCGACGGCGGCAGCCTGCACTCGGCCAGCCCGCTGGGGGACATGCCCTGGCTGGCCCCGGTCTCCTGGGCCTTCCAGACCCTCGCCGTGTTCTTCCTGGTCGGCGGTCACGTCGCCACGCGCGGGTACGTGTCGGCCCGTGCCCGCGGCGAGTCCTACGGCCGCTGGCTGAGCGCCCGGCTGTCCCGGCTCTTCCGCCCTGTCCTGGCCGTCCTCGCCCTGTGGACGGTGACGGCGGCGCTGCTCCTGCTCACGGGCGCGGACTTCGTGACCGTCCACACCCTGGTGAAGCTGGCGCTGTCCCCGATGTGGTTCCTGCTGGTCTTCGCCGCGCTGACCGCCGCGACGCCGTTGCTGACCCGGCTGCATCCGCTGTGGCCGCTGGTCGTCGTCCTCCACATGGACCTGCTGCGCTTCGGGCTCGGCGCCCCGTCCTGGCTGGGCTGGGTCAACCTCGCGGCCGGCTGGCTCGTCCCCTACGCCCTCGGCGCCGCCTGGACCCGGGGCGAACTGGACCGACCTCGCGCGGGCTGGATCCTGCTGACCGGCGGCACGGCGGCCACCGCGGCACTCGTCGCCTGGGCGGGCTACCCGGCGTCGATGGTCGGGGTCCCCGGCGCGTCGGTGTCGAACCTCAACCCGCCGACCCTGGCCGCCGTCACCTTCGGCCTGGCCCAGTGCGGGCTCGCCCTGCTGCTGCGGGACCGGCTGCGCCGTGCGATGCGGCGTCCCGTGGCCTGGGCGGCGGTCGCGCTGGTCAACCTCTCCGCGATGACGATCTTCCTCTGGCACCAGACGGCGTTGATGGCGACCACGGCCACCGGGCTCCTCGCGGGCCGTCTGCCCGGCCTGCACACGCGTCCCGACGGCCTGGACTGGGTCGCGGCCCGGCTCGCCTGGCTCCCCGTGTTCGCGCTGGTCCTGGCCGGCTGCTGGGCCACGTTCCGCTCCTGCGAGCAGCACGGCCGGGGACGGCGGCGCTCGCGGGTCGTGCGCACCCACCGCCCGCAGCGCCGGGCGGCCGGGGCGGGGGCACGTCATGTCTAAGGTGGGGCCTGTGACGCGATGGGGGAAACGGCAGGTGGCCCGGTCACGGGTCCGGGCCGGACGCGGGCTGCGCGTGCTCCACGACGACCTGTGGACCTGGCGGGCCGATCCGCTGCCGCCGTCGGTGTGGCTGCGCTGGTTCCCGCACGGAGTGGTGTGCCTGGCGGCGCTCGGGGTGCTGCTGGGGAACACCGCCCAGCTCAACGACCACAGCAAGCTGACGCCGGAGTTCGCGTTCCTGATCGCCCTCGCGTCGGCTTCCGCGATGCTGCTCGCGCTGTGGCGGCCTGTCCCGGCGTGGTGGCTGTCGACGGCGGCCACCGTGGTCGGAGCCTTCGCGGTGCTGATGAACGCCGAGGACTACAGGTTCACCTGGCCCTGGACGGCCGCCGGACTGATCGCTCACATGTTCGTAATGCTGCTGCTCGCTCTACGCGTTCGTACGCGGGTGGCCGTTGAGGCGTTCGCCCTGAGCGCACTGATCACCTATGTGTTCGAGGGCCTGATCGGTGCGCGGAACTACCAGCCCACCGGCTGGCTGGCGGTCGCGTTGTTCGCGGTCGTCGTCCTTCTCGGCATCGCCCTGCGAGGCCGACGCGAAGCCCGGGACCAGTTGGCGGAGCAGACCACGCTCACCGCCGAGGAGCGGGCCCGGCGCACCCTGCTCGAGGAGCGCGGCCGTATCGCGCGCGAGCTGCACGACGTGGTCGCCCACCACATGTCGGTGATCTCCATCCAGGCCCAGGTCGCGCCCCTCCTCGTCGAGAACCCGCCGGACGAGCTGAAGGAGAACCTCGCCGGCATCCGGCAGAACGCCCTGGAGGCGCTCACCGAGCTGCGCCGGGTGCTGGGCGTGCTGCGCGCCGAGCATCCGGACGTGCCGGAGGTGCCCGAGGCGGGCGACGGTGCCGCGCCGCACACCCCGCAGCCGACCCTCGACCGGCTCGACGCGCTGGTGGACAACATCAGAGCCGCCGGCCTGATCGTGACCACCGGCAGCAGTGGCACGCGCCGACCGCTGCCGCCCGGCGTCGAGCTGTCGGCGTACCGGATCGTGCAGGAGGCGCTCAGCAACGTGCTGCGGCACGCGCCGGGCGCGACCGCCCGGGTCCACCTCACCCACCTGCCGATCGGACTGCGTGTGGAAGTCTCCAACACCCGGCCGAAGCGCGCCCCCGCGCCGTCGCAGGGGGCCGGGCACGGGCTGCTCGGCATGCGGGAGCGGGTGGCGATGCTCGACGGCACGCTGACGGCCCACCCGATGCCGGACGGCGGCTACCAGGTGGCGGCGTTCCTGCCGGCCGACGGCCCCGACCTGCCCGCCGCCTCCTTCAGCGACCCGCCCACCGCCCCTTTCACCAAGGACGACACCCCATGACGACCAGCAGCAACGGCCGCGTGATCCGCGTGCTGATCGCCGACGACCAGCAGATGGTCCGGCAGGGTTTCACCGTGCTGCTCAACACCCAGCCCGACATCGAGGTGATCGGGCAGGCGGTGGACGGCCTGGACGCGGTGGCCAAGGTCGCCGAGCTGGCCCCGGAGGTCGTCCTGATGGACATCCGCATGCCGGAGCTGGGCGGTATCGAGGCCACCCGGCGCATCACCGGGGCCACTCCGGAGATCCGGGTGCTGGTGCTGACCACCTTCGACCTCGACGAGTACGTGTACGAGGCGCTGCGGGCCGGGGCCTCCGGCTTCCTGCTGAAGGACGCCTCCGCCGACCAGCTCGCCGAGGCGGTCCGGGTCGTGGCCGCCGGTGACGCCTTGCTCGCGCCGGGGATCACGCGGCGGCTGATCGCCGAGTTCTCCCGGCTGGACGACCGCCCGCGGGCCCCGCTGAAGGCCCGCGTCGGCGAGCTGACCGAGCGGGAGACGGAGGTGCTCGCCCTGATCGCGCAGGGCCTGTCGAACGCGGAGATCGCCCAGCGTCTGGTGGTCGCCGAGCAGACGGTGAAGACCCATGTCGGCAGGATCCTGGTGAAGCTGGGCCTCAGGGACCGCACGCAGGCGGCGGTGTTCGCGTACGAGTCGGGCCTGGTGCGCCCGTCGGGGTACTGAGGAGCGACGCGCAGTGGCCCCCGTAGTACTTGAGACGGACGCCGGAGAACCCCTCTGCACGGGGACGACCGGCCACTCCCGGTCGGCCTACCGTGTGAGCGTGACCGAGACGACTCACCAGCAGCACGAGGACGGGACCCGCAGCCAGGAGTACCGGCTGGTCCGGACCTCCCTGCGAGGACTGCGCCAGGACCTGTTCCACGACCCCTTCGCCTACCGCGTCCTGCCGCCCCGCCACACGGACGGCCCGTTCGTCCGCCGGCTGCCCGGCCGGCTGCGCTCGGACGCCCAGTACCTCCCGCACGCGGTGGTCGGGACGATCGCGTTCTTCACCTTCGTTCTCGGCGCGGTCTCGGGCGACCTGCCCGGCGGCGACGTGCCGGCCCTGCTGACCGGCATCCTGTGCGCCCTCCCGGTGCTCACCACACTGGTGCGGCCGATCGGCGCGTTCTGGCTGTCCCTCGCCGTGACACCGCTGGTCGCGCTCATCAATGGCGCCGGGTGGGACTGGCCCTGGATGCCGGGCGCGTTCCTCTGCCACCTCGCGGTGCTGATCATCGTGGCGCTGCGCACCCGGCCCCGCACCGCTGTGTGGATGTGGGTCCTGACCTGCGTGTACGCCTTCGTGTCGGACGTCTTTTTCGGCGGGTCGTACTACTACACGAACAGCGGGCCGATGATGGTGACGTCGGCGTTCGCCCTGCTCGTGGTCTGTCTCTGGCACATACGGCAGACCGCCCGCAAGGAGGTGACCGCCCAGCAGACGGTCACCGCGCACGAGCGCTCCCGCCGCACCCTGCTCGAGGAACGCACCACCATCGCCCGCGAGCTGCACGACGTGGTCGCGCACCACATGTCGGTGGTCGCCATCCAGGCCGAGGCCGCGCCCTACCGGGTGGAGAATCCGCCGGAGGAGCTGGAGCGCGCCTTCGCCACCATCCGGGAGAACGCGGTGGCGGCCCTCACCGAGCTGCGCCGCGTCCTGGGCGTCGTCCGCGCCGAGGACTACGAGGCCCCGGACGCCCCGCAGCCGACGCTCGCCGACCTGGACGCCCTGCTCGCCAACGTGCGCGACGCCGGTCTGACGGTCGACAAGGCGGTGACCGGCGCGGTGCGCGAGCTGCCGCCCGGTGTGGAGCTGTCGGCGTACCGCATCGTGCAGGAGGCGCTGAGCAACAGCCTGCGGCACGCGCCGGGCGCGACGGCCCGCGTCGAGGTCTCCTACGTCCTGGGCGGCCTGGGCCTGCGCGTCGTCAACACCGCCGTCCCACCGAACACCCTGGTCAAACCGTCGCCCGGCGCCGGCCACGGCATCACGGGCATGCGCGAGCGCGTCTCGATGCTGAACGGCGAGATGACGGCGGGCCCGACGGACGACGGAGGGTACGAGGTGGCGGTGTTCCTGCCGGTCACCGTGCAGACCGAGGACGAATCATGACGATCCGCGTACTGATCGCCGACGACCAGATGATGGTGCGCGAGGGCTTCTCGGTCCTGTTGAACGCGATGCCGGACATCGAGGTCGCCGGCGAGGCGGTCAACGGCCGGGAGGCGGTGACGAAGGTCCGCGAGCTTGCCCCGGACGTCGTCCTGATGGACATCCGCATGCCCGAGCTGAACGGCATCGAGGCGACCCGGGAGATCGTCGCGGCGGACAGCACGTCCAAGGTGCTGGTCCTCACCACCTTCGACCTCGACGAGTACGTGTACCAGGCACTGCGCGCGGGTGCTTCCGGCTTCCTCCTCAAGGACGCCTCGGCCCGCCAGCTCGCGGACGGCGTCCGGGTGGTGGCGGCGGGCGAGGCCCTCCTGGCGCCTTCCATCACCAAGCGCCTGATCACCGAGTTCTCCAAGCTGTCCGAGACCCCGCGCCCGATGTCCGGGGCGCATGCGGCATACGGCGATCTGACGGAGCGCGAAACGGAGGTCCTGGTCCTGATAGCGCAGGGCCTGTCCAACTCGGAGATCGCCGAGCGTCTCGTCGTCGCCGAGTCGACGATCAAGACCCACGTCAGCCGCATCCTGGTGAAGCTCGGCCTGCGCGACCGCACCCAGGCGGCGGTCTTCGCCTACGAGGCGCGGCTGGTGACCCCGGGCTGACCTCAGGGGCGACCGCCACCGGTCACCGTCCGCTGTCCTGTCGCTGCCGCAACTCCCTCTGGCGTTGGCGCCGTTCGCGTCGCCGTTGGCTCCTACGGGCCCGTGCCTGTGCCGTCCGTTCCTCACGCTGCCGCTGTGCGCGCTCCCGCTGCCTCGCTTCGCGCACCGCGTCGCTGTTCCACCATGTGCACCACGGGACGAGAACCGCGGACGACACGAGGACGAGCGCCACGATCCAGTGACCGAGAGAGGCCCCCATGGCCAGGGCGACCACGGCACCCGCGACCGCGCCGGCCGAGTAGCCCAGAGCCGGACGCCAGTCCCTGCGGTGGAAGCCGGTCTTGAACGGGAGAACGAGCGGGACGGGCGCGATCATCACCGCGGCGAAGTACTTGCCGCCGCCCTCCGGGACACCGCACCCTCCCTTCGGATGCGGCGCGCATCCCAGCGTCACCGACCCCGCCAGTCCCCACCCGAACCACAGTGCCAGTCCCGCCGCCAAGGCGGCCCCCACCCATTTGGCATGCATCAGCGGAGTGTATGCACCGGCCGGGTCGAGGATCTATCGTCCGTCCATGACGGCTGCATCCGATGATTTCCGCGTGTCCGGCCCCGCATTCGACCCGTGGGACCCTGCCTTCGTCGCCGATCCCTACCCCGCCTTCGCCGAGCTGCGGGCCCGGGGGCGGGTGCTCTACTACGAGCCGAGCGACCAGTGGCTGGTCCCGCACCACGCGGACGTGTCGGCGCTGCTGCGCGACCGCCGGCTCGGCCGGACCTACCAGCACCGTTTCAGCCACGAGGACTTCGGCCGCACCCCGCCCCCGCCGGAGCAGGAACCCTTCCACACGCTCAACGACCACGGCATGCTCGACCTGGAGCCGCCGGACCACACCCGTATCCGGCGCCTGGTGTCGAAGGCGTTCACGCCGCGCACGGTGGAGCGGCTGAAGCCGTACGTGCACGGGCTGGCGGACGACCTGGTGGCCCGGCTGGTCGCGGCGGGCGGCGGCGACCTGCTCACCGACGTGGCCGAGCCGCTGCCGGTCGCCGTGATCGCCGAGATGCTGGGCATCCCGGAGTCCGACCGCGCCCCGCTGCGCCCCTGGTCGGCGGACATCTGCGGGATGTACGAGCTGAACCCGTCCGAGGAGACGGCGGCGAAGGCGGTCCGGGCGTCCGTCGACTTCTCCGAGTACCTGCGCACACTCATCGCGGCCCGCCGCAAGGATCCCGGCGACGACCTGATCTCCGGTCTGATCGCGGCGCACGACGAGGACGACGACCGCCTCACCGAGCAGGAGATGATCTCGACCTGCGTCCTGCTCCTGAACGCCGGTCACGAGGCCACGGTGAACGCGACGACCAACGGCTGGCTGGCGCTCTTCCGCCACCCCGACCAGCTGGCCGCCCTGCGCGCGGACCACTCCCTCGTCCCGTCCGCCGTGGAGGAGCTGATGCGCTACGACACCCCGCTCCAGCTCTTCGAGCGCTGGGTCCTGGACGAGATCGAGATCGACGGGACGACCCTTCCGCGCGGCGCGGAGGTGGCGATGCTGTTCGGCTCGGCCAACCACGACCCCGCGGTCTTCACCGACCCGGAACGCCTCGACCTCACCCGCCGGGACAACCCCCACATCTCCTTCAGCGCCGGCATCCACTACTGCATCGGCGCCCCGCTGGCCCGCATCGAACTGGCGGCGTCCATGACGTCCCTGCTGGAGCGGGCCCCGGGGCTGCGCCTGGCGGCGGAGCCGGAACGCCGGCCGAACTTCGTGATGCGCGGTCTGACGGGGCTACGCGTGGAACTCTGAGACCCCCGGGGACTCCGAGACGCCCGAGGGCTCCGAGACGCCCGAGGGCTCCGAGACGCTCGGGGACCCAGTGCGCCGGCGCCGCCCCAGCAGCCAGGCCCCGAGCCCCCACACCACGGCGGGCACGACGGCTCCGGCGAGGAAGACGAACGGCAACTCGGTGAGAGCGGCGCCGAAGTCCTGCCCGTTGTTCTCGAACTCGTTGCCCAGGTGGCGCTGCGTGCGGTCCGAGGACCCCCACAGCCATACGGCGCCCACGACGCCCGCCGCCGACACCAGGCACCCGCCACCGGTCACCGCGTCTCGCTTCATGCCCACGAGGACGCCGTCGCCCCCCGCGCCGGTTTCACCGCGACGGGCAGGGGACGCCCTCCGCGTGGGGCGGGCCGTCCAGGAGCGTCACTCCGTACCGGGCGAGCCCGTCCACGTGGTCCAGGTCCTGCCGCGCCTCGGTGTGCCCGACCGAGCGGAAGTAGCCCTCGATCGCCCCGGGATTGTTGATGACCAGCACCTCCGCCGTGGTGGTGAGCGGCTGGAGCGTGTGGGGGACCGACCGGGGGCCGAAGACGTAGGCGCCCGGTCCGGCGTCGTGGACCTCGCACGCGGCGAGTGAGTCCGCCCCGACCCAGAAGCGGACGCGGCCGGACAGTACGACCCAGCTCTCGTCCTCGTGGCTGTGCACGTGCAGGGGCGGGGCGTCCGCGCGGCGCATGGTCAGCCGCGCGACGCTGACGACTCCCCGGGTCTCGGTGTGCGAGACGACCTGTTCCTGGACGCTGTCGTAGTAGCGGTAGTGGGTTCCTTCGCCGGGGTTGCGTACGAGCGCGACGCTCATGTGGGTGCTCCCCTCGTCTGTGGTTTACCGTTCAACTATTTCGGTCGCGTCGCCTCCGCGCAAGAGGCCGCCGCGAACCGCCGCGATCCGGCCGGATTCCGCCGTCCGGACCGGCCCCGCGGGACCTCGGGTCAGGTCCCGCGGACCTCAGGTCACGTCCCGTGGACCTCATGTCACGTCCGGCGGATCCTCACGTCAGGTCCCGCCGCCGCAACCCGGCGAGCCCGGCCGCCACCAGTGCCCCCGCGATCAGGAGCAGCACCAGCACCGGTGTCCAGCTCATCTCCCCGCCCGGCAGCTTCGGCAGGTGCCCGAACGGGGACACGTCCAGGACGCTCCGCGGCACGTCCAGTGCCGGCCCGACCCAGCCGAGCAGCAGCACCGCGCCCGCGACGGCCCACGCGGCCACGGCCGCCCGGGGCAGCAGTCCGTGCAGCAGCACCGCCGTCCCGCCGATCACCCACACCGCCGGGAGCTGGACCAGGCACGCGCCCAGGATCGCCCCGAAGTCCTGCCCGTACCCGGCGGCGAAGCCGAGCCCGGCGAGCAGCATGATGAGCGCCGCGCCGCCGAAGGCGATCACCAGGTGGCCCGCCGCCCACCGCAGCCGGCCCACCGCGCCCGCCAGCACCGGTTCCGCGCGCCCGGAGGTCTCCTCGCCGCTGAGCCGCAGCACCGACGCGACCACGTACAGCGCGGCGACCAGCCCCAGCATGCCGACCATCGCCGACACGAAGGCGTCGGTGAGCCCGGCCTGTCCGCCCATCCGCTCGATGATCTCGCGGGCCTGCTCGTTGTCCCCGACCAGGTCGGCCGCACCCTCCGTCATCCCGCCGTAGACCACCCCGGCGAGGAGGAAGCCGATGCTCCAGCCGAGGACGCTGCCCCGTTGCAGGCGCCAGGCCAGCGCCCCTGCCGTACCCAGGCGCCCGGCGGCCGGTCCCGGTCGGGTCGGCAGGAAACTCATGCCGAGGTCCCGGCGCCCGGCCAGGGCGTAGGCCACCACCCCCTGGGCCACCGCCGCGCCGGCGACGAGCAGCAGCACCCACCACCGCTCACCGGCGAAGGCCCGCAGGTTCTCCAGCCAGCCCAGCGGCGACACCCACGTCAGCACCGACGAGCCGTCGTCCGTCGCGGAATCTCCCGCCGCGCGCAGGACGAAGGCCCCGCCGAGCACGGCCGCCGTCAGCCCCCGGGCCAGCCGGGCGCTCTCGGTCAGCTGGGCGACGATCGCCGCCGTGGTCGCGAAGAGCATCCCGACGCCCGCGACCCCGAGCCCGAGGGCCAGCGCGCCGACCGCCCCCTGCCCGGCCAGTCCGACGGCGACCAGCAGGGCCAGGACGGCGTTGGCGACCGCCGCCGCCAGCAGTGCCGCCGTCAGCGGGGCGCGGCGGCCGACCATCCCGGAGGCGACGACCTCCTGCCGTCCGGTCTCCTCCTCGTCGCGGGTGTGCCGTACGACGATCAGCAGGCTCATCACCGCGGCGAGCGCACCCGCGTACAGGCCGACGCGCCAGGCGGTGAGCGCGCCGAGGCTGTCGTCGAAGACCGGGCCGACCAGGGCGCGCAGCGAGGCGTTGGTCTCCATCTGCCGCATCAGGTCGGCGCGTTCGGCGGCGGTGCCGTACAGGCCCTTGATGGTGCCCGGCATGGACAGCACCATGAGCGCGTTCACCGCGACCCAGACGGGGATCAGCACGCGGTCGCGGCGCAGGGCGAAGCGCAGCAGCGTGCCGGTGCCGGCGAGTCGGCGCGCGCCCCCGGTCCGGGCGGCGAAGGCCGCGGTGGTGGCGTCGGCGGTGGCGGTCATCGCGCCGTCACCTCCGCACCGGACTCCGCGTCCCCGGCGTCCTCGGCGTCGTCGGCGTCCTCGGCGTCCTCGGCCTGGTAGTGCCGCAGGAACAGCTCCTCCAGCGTCGGCGGCGTCGACGTCAGCGACCGCACGCCCGTCTCGCTCAGCGACCTGAGGACGGCGTCCAGCTTGTCCGTGTCGACCTGGAGCCGGACCCGGTGGCCCCGGACGTCGAGGTCGTGCACGCCGGGCAGGCGGGTGAGGCCGTTCGGGGCGCCCGCGAGTTCGGCGGTGACGCTGGTCCGGGTCAGGTGGCGCAGGTCGGCGAGCGAACCGCTCTCGACGGTCCGCCCCTTGCGGATGATGCTGACCCGGTCGCACAGCTCCTCGACCTCGCTGAGGATGTGGGAGGAGAGCAGCACCGTCCGGCCGCGCTCGCGCTCCTCCTCGACGCACCTCTGGAAGACCTCCTCCATCAGCGGGTCGAGCCCGGAGGTGGGTTCGTCGAGGATCAGCAGGTCGACGTCGGAGGCGAAGGCGGCGACCAGGGCCACCTTCTGCCGGTTGCCCTTGGAGTAGGTGCGGCCCTTCTTGGTCGGGTCGAGTTCGAAGCGCTCGACCAGTTCCGCGCGCCGCCGGGTGTCGAGTCCGCCGCGCAGCCGGCCGTAGAGGTCGATGACCTCGCCGCCGGAGAGGTTGCGCCACAGCGTCACGTCGCCGGGGACGTACGCGATCCGGCGGTGTGCCTCCACCGCGTCGGCCCACGGGTCGCGGCCGAGCACCTGCGCGGCGCCGGAGTCGGCGCGCAGCAGGCCGAGCAGGACCCGGATGGTGGTGGACTTCCCGGCTCCGTTGGGTCCGAGGAACCCGTGGACCTCCCCGGTCCCGACCTCCAGGTCGAGCCCGTCCAGAGCATGCGTGCGTCCGAACGACTTGTGGAGTCCGGAGACGCTGATTGCCTTCGTCATGATTCGGAACGTACGCTACTTTCAGAAACTTGTGAAGTTAAGGAAGCGTCAAGACGGTGAGAGATGATCGTGGGATGAGACAACCAGGGGATCAGGCGGATCAGGCGGCGGCGGGGCGCGACCCCGAGGCGGTGTCGAAGTTCGTGGAGGGCTTCGCGGCCCAGCTCGTCGAGGCCGGGATGCAGCGCATGCCGTCCCGGGTCTTCGCCGCGCTGCTGGCCTCCGACTCGGGTTCGCTGACCTCCGCCGAACTCGGCGAGCAGCTCCGGGTCAGCCCGGCCGCCGTCTCCGGCGCCGTGCGCTACCTCTCGCAGCAGCACATGGTCTCGCGCGAGCGGGAGCCCGGCTCGCGCCGGGAGCGCTACCGGGTGCACAGCAACCAGTGGTACGAGGCGCTGACCAACCGCGAGGCCGTCCTCAAGCGCTGGGAGAGCGCCCTCAGCGACGGCGTCACCAGCCTCGGCGCCGACACCCCGGCGGGCCGCCGCATGGCCGAGACCCTCGCCTTCTTCGAGTTCGTCGACGAGGAGATCGCCGCGATGATGGAACGCTGGCGCGTGCACCGGGAGGAGCGGTTCGGGCAGGGGTGAAACCGGCCCCCGGAACGCGGATCCCGGAACCCGGACCGGAACCCGGACCGAACCGGACCCCTGAACCCCGCCCCTCCCGCCCCTACCCCGCCGGCAGCGTCAGCCCCCACGCCCCCTCCCGCGCCACCCACGTCCGCGTCCCCACCGGACCGCACACCACCGCGTCCGCCCGGTACCGGAAGTGCGCCCCC
The DNA here is from genome assembly GCF_003112555.1 of Streptomyces coelicoflavus. Lineage (GTDB taxonomy): Bacteria > Actinomycetota > Actinomycetes > Streptomycetales > Streptomycetaceae > Streptomyces > Streptomyces coelicoflavus. The sequence continues at coordinate 496,134 of NZ_BEWB01000003.1, forward strand.
GACACGGTCACCGTCCGCCCGCTCGCCGTCAGCGGTGCCGCCTGAGCGCCCACGGACAGCGGCCGCACCTCCACCGCGGCCAGCCCGCCGCCCTCCGGCGTCACCGTCAGCGCCTCCACCGGCTGGTCCAGGTCGACCAGCGTCACCCCGTCGACCTCCACCCGCAGCCGGGCCGGACCGGCGGTCCCCGGCGACACGGCGGTCCGCGCCGGACGTGCGGAGGCCAGCGTCCGTACGAGCGACTGGCAGGTCCGCAGCCAGGGGCGGAGCGACCCCGGGCCGGGCGCCGGGTCCTCCCGCCCCGGGACGGGGAACGGGGCCGGCGGAATGCCCACCGCCCCCAGCACCACCCCGTCGCTGTCGTCCACGAGCAGGTCCAGGCGCCGTTCCGCGCCGTCCAGCACGGCCCGCGCCGCCGCCACCGCCCCGGTCGGCAGCCCCAGGGACCGGGCGAGACCGAGCGCCGGACCCACCGGCACCACCGACAGCGCACACCCCGCGAGCTCCCGCTGCCGGTGCAGCAGTGCCACGGCCCGCAGCAGCGCACCGTCGTCCCCGACCACCACCGGGCGCCGCGAGCCGCGCCGCCGCAGCGCCCGCGCGAACTCCTCCGGGCCGTCCGGAAGACACACCTTCGTATGCGACGCACCGGCGCTGAGCACGTCTTTCGCGATCCGGACGGACTCCCCGTCCATGCGCCGGGCGGCCGGATCCACCACCACCAGAAGCTGGTCGGACCTCGCGGAAGAGTTCGCGGAAGAGCTCGCGGAAGTCGCCACCTCGGCCATGCCTCGCTTCCTCGGGTAGCATCTTGGTGCAAGAGCCCCTTGCGCTGTTGCGCCAGGGGCTTCGTCTATTCCGGGGCACCCGGTCCGACGGTTGGCGGCCAACGACGGTCGCGGTGTACGTGGCGGAAACCCGTCGCATACGCCCTCGACCATGGACATGCCCCGCCCGGAAGGGGTGTACGCGCGTGCCCGCACTTGTGCTGCTCGGTGCTCAGTGGGGTGACGAAGGCAAGGGAAAGGCGACGGACCTGCTCGGTGGCTCCGTCGACTATGTGGTGCGCTACCAGGGCGGCAACAACGCCGGCCACACGGTAGTCGTGGGCGACCAGAAGTACGCCCTGCACCTGCTCCCTTCCGGAATTCTCTCCCCCGGCTGCACGCCGGTCATCGGCAACGGCGTCGTCGTCGACCCGTCGGTCCTGTTCTCCGAGCTGAGCGGGCTGAACGAGCGCGGCGTCGACACGTCCAAGCTCCTGATCAGCGGCAACGCTCACATCATCACGCCGTACAACGTCACCGTCGACAAGGTGACGGAACGCTTCCTCGGCAAGCGCAAGATCGGCACCACCGGGCGCGGCATCGGCCCGACCTACGCCGACAAGATCAACCGCGTGGGCATCCGGGTCCAGGACCTCTACGACGAGTCGATCCTCACCCAGAAGGTCGAGGCGGCGCTCGACGTCAAGAACCAGATGCTCACCAAGCTCTACAACCGCCGCGCCATCGCCACCGGCCAGGTCGTCGAGGAGCTGCTGGGCTACGCGGACAAGCTCGCCCCGTACGTCGCCGACACCGTCCTGGTCCTCAACCAGGCCCTCGACGACGACAAGGTGGTCCTCTTCGAGGGCGGCCAGGGCACGCTCCTGGACATCGACCACGGCACGTACCCCTTCGTCACCTCGTCGAACCCGACCGCGGGCGGCGCCTGCACCGGCGCCGGCGTGGGCCCGACGAAGATCAGCCGGGTCATCGGCATCCTCAAGGCGTACACGACCCGCGTCGGCGCCGGACCGTTCCCGACCGAGCTGTTCGACGAGGACGGCGAGGCCCTGCGCCGCATCGGCGGCGAGCGCGGCGTCACCACCGGCCGCGACCGGCGCTGCGGCTGGTTCGACGCGGTGATCGCCCGCTACGCCACCCGCGTCAACGGCCTCACCGACTTCTTCCTCACCAAGCTCGACGTCCTCACCGGCTGGGAGCAGATCCCGGTCTGCGTGGCCTACGAGATCGACGGCAAGCGCGTCGAGGAGCTGCCGTACTCGCAGTCCGACTTCCACCACGCGAAGCCGGTCTACGAGACGCTGCCCGGCTGGAGCGAGGACATCACCAAGGCGAAGTCCTTCTCCGACCTGCCGAAGAACGCCCAGGCGTACGTCAAGGCCCTGGAGGAGATGTCCGGCGCCCCGATCTCCGCGATCGGCGTCGGCCCGGGCCGGGACGAGACGATCGAGATCAACTCGTTCCTGTAGGCACGGCGCACGCACCACGACGGCCGGGACCCCGCACGGGGCCCCGGCCGTCGGCGTCGGGCGGGCGGATACGCTGGCCGAAACAGCAGGGGCCGGGACATCACGGTCACCACGGACAGCGCGGTCACCACGGACAGACGGAGCGAGCGGACATGCGGAAGCCCACCACCCGGACGTGGATCTGGCTGACCGCGGCGGTCGTCGTCGTGACCGGCGGGGCCTTCTACGTCGACGGCCACCGCGTCTCCGCCGCACCGCACGCCGGCGACGCCAAGTGCGACACGGTGATCTCCCGCCTGCCCGAGGACATACCCGGCGCCTCGCGCGACTGGGCCCTGGGCGACTCGGTGGCGTCCTGGGGAGGCCAGAAGGCCGTGTTCCGCTGCGGTGCCGAGGAGCTCCAGCCCAACATCAACCTCTGCGTCACCGCGGACGGCGTCGACTGGGTCCTGGACGAGGCACGGCTCAAGCGCGACGGCGTGAGCGTCCTGCGCACCTACGGCCGCTCACCGGCCGTGGAGTTCACGTACTCCGGTCCGCGCGAGGAGGTGGGCGGCATCCTCGCCGCCCTGGATCCCGCCGTGAAGTGGATCCCGCAGGAGCGCAAGTGCATCGGCCTCGACGAGGCCGCCACCGCTCTGTAGTCCTCCCTTCGGTCCCCAGGCGAAAGACGTACTCATCCGCTGCCGTCGGCTTGTAGAATCGTCCAGGCTGGTCGAGAACCAAGACAGCGTCCTGCGTTGCGAGAACCAAGCGCGCACCTGCACCACCAGACTTGATCGAAGATCCCGGGCTGGTTTCAACCCGGCTGGTGTCGAGGGAGTAAGACCTTGCCGGTCGCTGACCGGTGGGGCTTCCTGAGCCAGGAATCCCCCTGCTTCAGCCGGGGGAGGATTCAATGGGGTCCCGCCCTCCGAGGGCCCGTGCACGGACGCGGAAGGAAGCCGTACGGTGCCCGGACGACCCGATGACGTGGCCCGGCAGTTCGAGCTGGACCGGCCCCGGCTGCGGGCGGTCGCGTACCGGATCCTCGGTTCGCTCGGTGAGGCGGACGACGCGCTTCAGGAGGCCTGGCTGCGGGCCGACCGGACGGACACCTCCGAGGTGGCCAATCCCTCGGGCTGGCTCACCACGGTCGTGGCCCGGGTCTGCCTCAACCTGCTCCGTACCCGGGACACCCGCCGCGAGGAGCCGCTGGACGACGGGGCCCGTACACAAGTGGCCGGCACCGGCGCCGATCCGGCCGAGGAGGCGCAGCTCGCCGACGAGGTCGGGATCGCGCTGCTGATCGTCCTGGACACCCTCGGACCCGCCGAGCGGCTCGCGTTCGTCCTGCACGACATGTTCGACGTGCCCTTCGACGACATCGCCGCGATGCTCGACAAGGCCCCCGCCGCCACCCGCCAGCTTGCGAGCCGGGCCCGCCGCCGGGTCCGGGGCGTCCCCGCACCCGAGGCCGACCTGCCGCGCCGGCGCCGCGCGGTCGACGCCTACCTGGCGGCCACCCGCGGCGGCGACTTCGACGCGCTGGTGGCCCTGCTCCACCCGGACGTCGTGCTGCGCGCCGACGCGGCGGTCGTCCCGACGCCCGAACCCTTCACCGTCAGTGGTGTGGAGCCGGTGGCCAGGGGCGCGATGGCCTCGATGGGCCGGGCCAGGGCCGCCGCCGTCGTCCTCGTCGACGGCCGGGTGGGCATGGCGATGGCCGAGCACGGCAGGCTGCGCGTCGTCCTGCGCTTCGACTTCGCCGTCGACGGCCGCATGACCGGCATCGACGTGATCGCCGAGCCCGCTCGCCTGAACGAACTGGACATCACGGGCATAGGCTGAACCCGTACACGTCGCGTCGGCAGAAGAAGGTGAGTGCGATGCGCGTGCTGCTCAAGGCGACGCTGGACACGGAGAAGGCGAACGAGGCCATCCGCAGCGGGAAACTGCCCGAGGTGATCAGCCGGACGCTCGACCAGCTCAAGCCGGAGGCCGCCTACTTCGGCCCCGTCGGCGGCCGGCGGACGGCCCTGCTGGTCTTCGACATGCAGGACAGCTCGGAGCTGCCGCCGACCGGCGAGCCGTTCTTCACCGAGCTGAACGCCGAGGTCGAGGTCTCCCCGATCATGAACGCGGACGATCTGCGCAAGGGCCTGTCCCAGCTCGGCTGACCGACCCCGACCGGTCCCCGGTCAGCTGAAGACGATCATCGACCCCTGTGCCAGGCTCCGCGTCGCCGCCGTGTGCAGGCCCAGCCACACGTGGCGCTCCCGGGCGAACGGGCTGGAGTCGTACGGCGCGGGCACGGCCGGTTCCTCCAGCTCCGTAGGGGCGAGCGGCGGCTGCGGCGGAGCAGGGGGGTTGGCCGGGTCGATGCCGAGGGCCGGGGCGACGGCCTCCAGTTCCCGCAGCAGGGTGTGCGAGGAACCCAAGGGGCCGCCGCCTGCCAGGAGTTCGTCGTTGGCGAGCGGGTGCGGGAAGTCGACCGGGACGTAGGCGCCCGCGTGGTCGTAGTGCCAGACGAGGTGGGACTGCTGGGCCGTCGACTCGAACATCTCCAGCAACTGCTCGTAGTCCCCGCCCAGTTCGTCCACCGGGGTGACCGGCAGTCCGCACACCTGGAGGAGGTACGACCGGCGCAGGAAATGCAGCGCGTCGTAGTCGAAACCGGCCACGGGCGCGACCTCGCCGGAGAGTCCCGGCATGTACTGGTACACCGGCACCGGCGGCAGCCCGGCCTCGGCCAGCACCTTGTCGTATTGCGCGAGTTCCTCGGCGAACGGGTTGTCCGGCGTGTGGCACAAGACGTCGACGAGCGGTACCAGCCACAGGTCACAGGCCAAAAGAGGGCTCCTCACACAGCACGGTGGTCAGGGCAGCGTAGTCGGTGTGTGTCGGTGGTGCGTCGGGCGTGCTTCGCGTGCAGGTCCCATACCCATCTGGGGCCGGACCACGACACGTCCGCCGTTGGTCATCCCCCGGCGATGCCGCCGTCGCCGCCACCGGTGAGCCCCTCGATGAGGGCGAGCGAGTGGGCGTTGTACGCGTCGACGAGCGCGCGTGCGCCCGGGACGTCGCGGTGGGCGAGGGCGTCGACCAGTTCGGTGTGCCCGGCCCACAGCGCGCCGCGCAGGTCGCTGAGCCGGCGCAGGTGCTGCACCGTGCACACCCAGCTCTGCACGCGCAGCCGGTGCAGGAAGTCGCAGAGGTAGGGGTTGCCGAAGAGGGCGGCCAGTTCGCGCCAGTAGCGCAGGTCGTAGCCGATCAGGACGGTCAGTTCCCCGGCCGCGGCGGCGCGCTGGGCCTCCTCGCCGCGCCGCCGGACCCCGGAGAGGGCGGCGGCGATACGCGGATCGGCCGGGTCCGGCAGGTCCGCCGCGAGGGCGAGGAACATCCCGTCGGTGACGAGACTGCGGGCCTCGATCATGCCGCGGAAGTCGTCGACCGAGTACTCGTGGACGCGGAAGCCCCGGTGGTGGTCGGCGTCGAGGAGCCCCTGCGCGGACAGGTCGACCAGGGCCTCGCGCACCGGCGTCGCGGACACCCCGTACTGCTCGGCTATTTCCTTGACCGTGAACTCCTGCCCCGGCTGGAGCCGCCCGGCCAGTACCTCGTCGCGGAGCGCGTCGGCGATCTGCTGCCGCAGGGTGCTGCGCGTGACGGCACCGGTACCGCTGGGGCCGGGCATGGTCGGGCGTCTCCTCGTCGGGTCCGGGGCGCCGGTCGGGCGTCGTTCGGGGGGTGTGCTCGTACATATGTCTACCGCGTACGAGCACGCAACCCTACGCGCTCGGATCCGGCGCCCGGCCCCGCCTACCGTGTGTACTCGTCCGCCACGGACAGTGCCGTGTCCAGGGCCGCGAGGCCCTCCTTCAGCTCCGCCTCGGTGATGTTGCACGGCGGCACCACGTGGGTGCGGTTCATGTTCACGAACGGCCACAGGCCGTGGGCCTTGGCGGAGGCGGCGAACGCGGACATCGGCGCGGCCGCCTGCCCGGTCGCGTTGTACGGCACCAGCGGCTCCCGGGTCTCCCGGTCCTTCACCAGCTCCAGCGCCCAGAACATGCTGGTGCCGCGCACCTCGCCGACGCTCGGGTGGCGCTCGGCCAGCTCCCGCAGCGCCGGTTCGACGACCTCTGCGCCGAGCCGCGCGGCGTGCTCGACGACGCCCTCCTCCGCCATGACGTTGATCGTGGCGACGGCGGCGGCGCAGGCCAGCGGGTGCCCGGAGTAGGTCAGTCCGCCGGGGTAGGGCCGCTCGGCGAAGGTCGCGGCGATCTCGGCGGAGATCGCGACGCCGCCGAGGGGCACGTAACCCGAGTTCACGCCCTTGGCGAAGGTCATCAGGTCGGGCACGACGTCGTACAGGCCGGCCGCGAACCAGGTGCCGGTGCGCCCGAATCCGGCCATGACCTCGTCGAGGACGAACACGATGCCGTGCTTGTCGCAGATCTCGCGCACCCCGGCCAGATAGCCGGCCGGCGGCATCATGATCCCCGCGGTGCCCGGGATCGTCTCCAGGACGATCGCGGCGATCGTCCCCGGACCCTCGAAGGCGATCGTCGTCTCCAGGTGCTCCAGCGCCCGCGCGCACTCCTGCTCCTCGGTCTCGGCGTAGAAGCGCGAGCGGTACAGGAACGGCGCCCAGAAGTGCACGACCCCGGCCGTGCCGCTGTCGGAGGCCCAGCGGCGCGGGTCACCGGTGACGTTGACCGCCTGCTGGGTGCCGCCGTGGTACGAGCGGTAGGCGGAGAGCACCTTGGGGCGGCCGGTGTGCAGCCGGGCCATGCGCAGGGCGTGCTCGACGGCGTCGGCGCCGCCGTTGGTGAAGAAGATCTTGTCCAGGTCGCCGGGCGTCCGCTCGGCGATCAGCCGGGCCGCCTCCGAGCGCGCCTCGACGGCGAACGCGGGCGCGAACGTCGTCATCCGCGCCGCCTGCTCCTGGATCGCGGCGACGACCTTGGGGTGCTGGTAGCCGATGTTCGTGTAGACGAGCCCGCTGGAGAAGTCGAGGTAGCGCTTCCCTTCGTAGTCCCAGAAGTACGACCCCTCGGCGCCGGCGACGGCGAGCGGGTCGATGAGCTCCTGCGCTGACCAGGAGTGGAAGACGTGCGCGCGGTCCGCGGCCTTCACGGCGGCGCCGGCCTGGGGATTGGGCTGAGGGGTCATGCGGCCGAGGGTAGATGTCCGCGATGCGGAAACGGAATCGGCGTCCTGTCTGCGGTCGGGAGCTTTCCACGACAGGTTGTCGACGCGTCGCCGGCGCCTCGTCGGTGCGTCGCCGGCGCGGGCGGGCCGCTCCGTTACGGAACCGTGGACAACGCCCGCCCTTCGTGCGACCGCCTCCGCACTATCCTCGCCCTGTTGCTCACGTGCGGGGGGAAGGCGGCGCGGCATGCGGAAACTGGGGGACGGGGACCCACTGGGGGACCCCCCGGGCGTTCAGCACTGGGGGAACATCGGGACCTACCGGCTGCTGGGGCGGCTGGGGGCGGGCGGCATGGGCCACGTCTACCTGGCCCGCTCGGAGCGCGGGCGCACCGTCGCCGTCAAGGTGGTGCGCGAGGAACTGGCCGCGCTCGATGAGTTCCGCGAGCGGTTCCGGCAGGAGGTCGAGTCCGCGCGCCGGGTCGGCGGGTACTGGACGGCGCCCGTACTGGACGCCGACACCGAGGCCGCGGTGCCGTGGGTCGCCACCGGGTACGTCGCGGGGCCGAGCCTCCAGCGGGTCGTCGGGCACGACCACGGCGCGCTGCCGGAGCGGTCGGTACGCACGCTGGCGGCCGGTCTCGCCCACGCGCTCCAGGACATCCACGCCGCCGGGATCATCCACCGCGACCTCAAGCCGTCCAACGTCCTGGTCACCATCGACGGCCCCCGCGTCATCGACTTCGGCATCGCCCGCGCCCTGGAGACGGTGACCGACGGCGGCCTCACCCGCACCGGCGCGCTCGTCGGCTCGCCCGGCTTCATGGCGCCCGAGCAGGTGCGCGGCGACCGCGTCACGCCCGCGTGCGACGTCTTCTGCCTCGGCTCGGTCCTCGTCTACGCGGCCACGGGCAGGCTGCCGTTCGGCGCCGCGAACAGCGGCGTGCACGCCCTGATGTTCCGCATCGCGCAGGAGGAGCCCGACCTGGAGGGCGTGCCCGAGGGCGTCGCCGACCTCGTACGCGACTGCCTGAGGAAGGACCCCGCCGCGCGGCCGGGCCTCGCCGAGATCCTGGAGCGCACGGGCGCGCAGGACACGGTCACCGGCGGCCGCTCCCGCGACCCGTGGCTGCCCAGCGCCCTGGTGGCCCAGCTCGGCCGGCACGCGGTACGGCTGCTGGACACGGAGAACCCCGAAGACGCGGGGGCCGCGGGGCAGGCGAGGTCTGCCGGGCAGGCCGGGCAGGCCGGAAGCCGCGGGGCACCGGCCGCGCTTGGCGGGGGCACGGCAGCCGGGTCCGGCGGTGCGGGGGCAGATGGTGCGGATTCCGGTGGTGCGGCGGGGTCCGGCGGTGCGGATTCCGGCGGTGCCGAGCCCGGCGGCGCGGGTTCCAGCGGTGTGGGGCCCGGCGGTACAGGGCCCGGCAGCGCCGGGGCCGCCGGAGCGGCGCCGGGCGGTGTGGGCGCGGGTGCGGAGCCGGTGCCGGACGGTGCGACGCCGGTGGGTCCGCCGCCCCCGCGTGAGCCGGGCAGCGGCGGCACCCCGCTGGACCACCTCCCGACCCTGGTCGCCGGCCAGGTCCCGCCCACGCCTCCGCCCGCCGCCGACGGCCATGCCCAGCCGCCCGCGCCGGGACACGCCCAGGCCCCCGACGAGGGATGGCACACGGCGCAGCCGGGCCACCACCAGCCCGGCCATCAGCAGCAGCCGGGGTACCAGCAGCAGGGCCATCCGCAGCCGGGCTACCCGTCGCCGGGCTACCCGCACTCCGGTTACCAGCACCCGTACGGCGGGGGCGGCCTCGGCCCGACCCCGCCCCAGGGGCCGCCACCGTACGGACCCCCGCACGAGCCGCCCCGCAGCGCCCGCTCCACCGCGCTGCTGATCGTCGTGGCCCTGATCGTCGCGCTGGGCGCGGGCGGCACGGTCTACGCCCTGATGCGCGGCGACGGCGCCGACACGGCGGGCGGCGACCCCACCCCCACGCGGTCCACCGGCGCGCCGCAGGACCCGGGGTCGGGCTCGCCCGGCACGTCGGACCCGGCGGCGGGCCAGTCGCCGTCGACCGGTTCGCCCACTCCGTCCGCCGACGAGGGCACGGTCCCGGCCGGGTACCTGGGCGGCTGGGCGACCGCGATCGACAACGCCTCCGGCACGCACCCCCGGCGGCTGACCATCGCGCAGGGCGAGGTCGGCGAGACGGTGCTGACCCTCGTGGCGGACGGCCCGACGGACACCGGCACCTACCACTGCGTGTTCGCCGCCGCCCTCACCGCCGAGCCGGGCGCCGACGGGCCGCTGCGGCTCGGCCCGTCCCGGGTCACCACCGGACCGTCCACCAGTTGCGCCCCGGGCGGCTCCAGCACGGTCACCCTGCTGCCCGACGGCAGCCTGGAACGCACCAACGACGACACCGGCGAGTCCCTGGTCTACACCCGGGGATGAGCGGACGCGACCCCGCCACCGGTCGTCACCGGGGCTCCGGCGGGCGCTGGCGGGGCATGTTCGGGCGGGAGCCGTTCTGCGGGGGGAGCGGGAAGCGGCCGGTGGCGCCGGTGCCCGCGCCCTCGGGGCGCGGCCCGTCGGCCGCCGCCGCGGCGTGCGGTCCCAGGGGTGCCGGTCCCGGACGGAAGCTCACCATCCAGTCCGTCGTCTCCGCCCGCACCAGCTCCGTCACGTCCTCCGAGAACCGCCGCAGCACCAGCAGGCACCGTTCGGCGGCCTCACTCGCCGTGCCCTCCGCCGGTCCCAGCACCTCCCGCACACTCTCCGACGCCCAGTCGAACTGGAGCGTCTGGAGCCGGCGCTGCACCGCCTGCGCCGTGGCCACGTCCCGCATCCACCCGGCCGTGACACCGAAGCACCGGTCGACCGCCACGCACGCCACCGCCCACAGCAGCGCCAGATACCCCCAGGGCGCGACCCCGCCCACCGCCCCGGACAGGTCGAGCAGCGGCAGCGCCGCCCCGGCGACCGCGCCCACCGCGGCCCCGCCGCGCAGCAGCACCGCGCCGCGCCGCTTCCACACCCGGTCCGCGAGGTACCAGGCGGCCGTGTCCAGCGCGCCCCGCTCCACCCACCGGTACAGCTCGTCAAGGCGCTCGGCGGGCAGGGCCCAGTCCCCGAGGGGAAACGCCCGCCCGGTCAGGTCGCCCGGCCGCGTCCCGGCCGCCCCCTCACCGCCACCGCCCGCTCCGTTCCGCGGCGGCCCCTCGGGCTGCATCTCCGGCTGACCCACCCGGCACTCCCTACTGCTCGCCACTGCTCGCCGTACCGCTCGCCGTCCGCGAGGACTCGTGCGCCGGAATCATGCGCCGGAACACTGCGCCGGAACCCTTCCTACCGCCCAATGGGTGGCGAAGAGCCGGGTTCCGGCGGTTTTCCGCCCGGAAGAGGGCGTTGATCAGGTATAGGGCTCCCACCGCATCACTCGAAAGAGTGCTGGGGCGGGGGCCGCCCGGACCACGTAGGCTCGTGCCGAACGGCAAAAACGTCGTGACCGGACTTGATGGGAGCTGAACGTGATCCCCGGTGGTGGCCAGCCCAACATGCAGCAGCTGCTCCAGCAGGCCCAGAAGATGCAGGAGGACCTGGCGAAGGCGCAGGAGGAACTGGCGCGGACCGAGGTCGACGGCCAGGCGGGCGGCGGCCTGGTGAAGGCCACGGTCACCGGCTCCGGCGAGCTGCGCGGTCTGAGGATCGACCCGAAGGCGGTGGACCCCGAGGACACCGAGACCCTCGCCGACCTGATCGTCGCGGCCGTCCAGGCGGCCAACGAGAACGCGCAGAACCTCCAGCAGCAGAAGCTCGGCCCGCTCGCCCAGGGTCTTGGCGGTGGCGGCAGCGGCATCCCCGGCCTGCCGTTCTGAACCGTCTCCCCGGTTCGCCTTTCTCAGACCGGCCGAAGCCATCTACCGTACGTAGTGCACGAACCTCAGGAAGGACGGCAGTCCGTTGTACGAAGGCGTGGTCCAGGACCTCATCGACGAACTCGGGCGGCTGCCCGGCGTCGGTCCCAAGAGCGCGCAGCGGATCGCCTTCCACATCCTCCAGGCCGAGCCGACCGACGTACGGCGGCTCGCCCAGGCCCTCATGGAAGTGAAGGCCAAGGTCCGCTTCTGTGCGACCTGCGGAAACGTCGCGCAGGAGGAGCAGTGCAACATCTGCCGGGACACCCGGCGCGACCCTTCCGTCATCTGCGTGGTGGAGGAGCCGAAGGACGTCGTCGCCATCGAGCGCACCCGTGAGTTCCGCGGGCGCTACCACGTGCTCGGCGGCGCGATCAGCCCGATCGACGGGGTCGGCCCCGACGACCTCCGCATCCGTGAGCTGCTGGCCCGCCTGGCGGACGGCACGGTCACGGAGCTGATCCTGGCCACGGACCCGAATCTGGAGGGCGAGGCCACGGCCACGTACCTCGCCCGCATGATCAAGCCCATGGGCCTCAAGGTCACCCGCCTGGCCAGCGGCCTCCCGGTGGGCGGCGACCTGGAGTACGCGGACGAGGTGACCCTCGGCCGCGCCTTCGAGGGGAGACGACTCCTAGATGTCTGACGCCACGCTGCACGCGACCGACCAGAATCCGGACGACTTCGCGGTCCAGATCGCCGACCAGATCGAGAGCTTCCTGGTGGCCGTCACCGAGGTCGCCAAGGGCGACGAGCCGGACTCGGCCGTCCCCTTCCTCCTCCTGGAGGTCTCCCAGCTGATGCTGGCCGGCGGCCGCCTGGGCGCCCACGAGGACATCGTCCCCGACGAGCGCTACGAGCCCGACCCGGGCCCGGAGCAGGACGTGGACCTGCTCCGCGAGAACCTGGCCCGCATCCTCGACCCGATCGACGTCTACTCCGAGGTCTTCGACCCCTACGAGCCGCGCAAGGCCCCGGTCCCGGCCCGTATCTCCGACGACCTCACCGACGTCATCACCGACCTGCGCCACGGCATGGTCCACTACAAGGCCGGCCGCACCACGGAGGCCCTGTGGTGGTGGCAGTTCTCCTACTTCTCCAACTGGGGCTCCACCGCCTCCGCGACCCTGCGCGCCCTCCAGTCGGTCGTCGCCCACGTCCGCCTGAACCAGCCCCTGGAGGAGCTGGACGGCCTCGACACCGACCAGGACCTCGGCGACGACGCCCTGGAGTCGGAGGCCGGCCGCGTCATGGTCCAGGAGATCGCGGGACCCCTGGGGCTGCGCCCGGTCAAGTAGCGGCACCCCCGGGACTCAGCTCTCCTCGCGGACGTCCGGCACGCCGAGCAGGCGGAGGAACGCGGTCGCCGCGGGCGTGCGGCTGCCGGGCGGCCAGATGACGTACTCGACGCGGGCCGGTGCGTCGGTGACCTGGACCGTGGTCACCCCGCTGAGCTGGGGCACGTAGGCGGAGGGCAGCATCGCCACGCCGAGGCCCTGGCCGACCAGCCGGGCCAGGAAGTGCGTGTTCGTCACCTCGAAGGCGACGTCACGGGTGAGGCCCGCGGCGGAGAAGGCCAGGTCGGACTGGGCGCGGCCGGCGGTCTTCGCCGGCAGGTCCACGAACTCCTCCTCGGCCAGCCGGCGCAGATCGACCGGCCCGCCGCCGGCGAGCGGGTGATCGGGGGAGACCACGGCGACGAGCCGGTCACGGCCGATCACATGGGCCTCGACCCCCTGGGGGCGCGCGGTGGTCGGCAGCCCGAGGAAGGCGACCTGGACGTCCCCTTCCTTGACCCGCTCGACGAGCTCCTCACTGGGGCTCACGCGCAGGCTGACCCGCACCTTCGGATACCGCCCGCGGAAGTCGCGCAGGGCGCGCGGGACGTCGACGGCGGCGACGGACGAGATCACGCCGATACGGAGCTGCCCACGGACCTCGCCGACGGCGGCGGCCACCTCGTCGGCCGCGCGTTCGGCGGCGGCCAGGCACTGGCGGGCGGCCGGGAGGAACGCCTCCCCGGCCGGGGTCAGCCGCACCCGGCGGGTGGTGCGCTCGAAGAGCCTGGCGCCCAGTTCCTGCTCGAGCCGAGCGACCTGGTGGCTGAGGGCGGACTGGACGACGAGACAGCGCTCGGCGGCACGGGTGAAGCTCATGGTCTCGGCGACCGCGAGCACGTAGCGCATCTGCTGGAGCTCCATGACTACTTATCTTGGAACAAGATAAATGAGGTGACAAGCATGTGTTGGACTCATGGATGGGCCGCGAGCAGACTTCGTTGACATGTCCGCACACGTACCAGAGACCTCGACCTCGTCCCTGAAGGGATGGCTGGGCGTCGCCGCCATCACGGCCAGTCTCTTCGTCTTCCTGACCACCGAGCTGATGCCCGTGGGCCTGCTCACCCCGCTGAGCGAGAGCCTGGACATATCCGTCGGCGTCGCCGGCCTCATGGTCACCGCACAGGGTGTCGCGGCCGGCCTCGGCGTACCGTTCATCGTCGCCTGGACCAGACGCGTCGACCGGCGCCCGCTGCTCACCACGCTGCTCGCGGTGCTCACGCTGGGCAACCTCGTCACCGCCGTCGCACCGAACTACCCGCTGATCCTCGGCACCCGGCTCCTCATGGGCTTCGCCAGCGGGGTCTTCTGGGCCATCGGCGTCAGCATGGCCATGCGGATCGTGCCCGGACGGCACGCGAACCGGGCCGCCGCGGTGGTGATGTCCGGCATCTCCGTGGCCACGGTCGTCGGCATCCCTCTCGGCACCGTCATCGAGGCACGGACCGACTGGCGGACCACCTTCGGCATCTGGGCGGGCCTCAGCGTGCTGGTCCTCGTCGCGGTCGCGTCCCTCGTCCCGTCGATGCCGTCGCGGAACGCGGTGTCCGTCCGCGAGGTCTTCGGCCTGCCGGTCAGGAACGGGCAACTGCGCACGGTGCTGTTCGTGGTCGTCTTCTTCGTGCTCGGACACTTCGGCGCCTACACCTTCGTCCGCCCCTACCTGGAGGACACCGCGGACGCCTCCTCCGGCTTCATCACCACCGTCCTGATCATCTTCGGCGTCGGCGGCGCGGTCGGGAACTTCGTCGCCGGCCACACGGTGAACAAGAACCTGCGCGGCACCTTCGTCACCGGTCTGGTGGGGCTCCTGGTGGCCCTGTTGCTGCTGCGCTTCGTCGGGAACGGGGAACTCGGCGCCGTCGTCGCGCTGGTCCTGTGGGGACTCTCCTTCGGTGTCGTGCAGCTCTCCCAGATCAACATGACGCTCGCCTCCGCGCCCGACACCTTCGAAGCCGCCATGTCGCTCAACACCATGGCGTACAACACCTGCATCGCCCTCGGGGCCCTCTTCGGCGGTCTGCTCGTCGACCACGTCGGCGTCACGAGCGTCCTGTGGTTCGGCATGGCCCTGGCGGCGGCGTCGCTGCTGCTCCGGCTCGCCACCGGCCGGGCGGCGAAGACCCGGGCCGACGCGCCCGAGGACGACCTCGCGCCCACCGTCGGCTAGAGGAGGAAGGCCAGGAGAAGGAAGGCAAGGAAGACATGACGTCGGAGAACCACACCTGGACCCATCGCCTCGACGAGGTGGACCTCGACGAGCTGTCCCGGCTGTACCTGCTGGCCCCCTTGGGCAACAAGCCTCCCGAGGTGCTCGCCACCGTGTTCGGCAACAGCCGCTACATGTGCTTCGTCCACGCCGGTGACGTCCTCGTCGGCGCGGGGCGCGCACTGGCCGACGGCGTCGACTGCGCCTGCATCGCCGACGTGGCCGTCCATCCCGAGCACCAGGGGCGGGGCCTCGGTTCGGACATCGTCCGCCGGCTCGTGGAGCTGGCGGAGGGCCACAAGAAGATCATCCTCTACGCCGCCCCCGGAACCGAGCCCTTCTACCGCGGGCTCGGCTTCCTCCACATGAACACGGCGATGGGGATCTGGTCCGACCCCCAACGGGCCGTCGGCATGGGACTGCTCCGCCCGGCGGACTGACCAGGCCGCCTCACCGGAGGGCCGTCGGGTCCGCGGCCGGTGGGGCGGCCGCCGCCCGGGGCACGTGCGGGACGCAGCGCCCCGGGCCGGTTGCCCGCCGCCGGTCAGAGCACCGCCGTGTGGTCCGGGTACGTGTTGAGGACGGTGTCGCCCTTCCGGCTGCCGAAGGGCGCGCGCCAGTTGCCGGTGCCGGGGTAGTAGTACGTGTACTCGGGACCGTAGGCGTACAGGTCGGGGTGTCCGTCGTGGTCGGCGTCGCCGATGCCGACGAGGTGCTGGTAGGTGTTCCAGCCGCCGCCGATCCGGGTGCGGGGCGCGAAGGTGCCGTCGCCCTTGCCGAGGTAGAGCCACAGGACGCCGGCCCGGTCGCGGGCGATCAGATCGCCCGTCGCGGCGCCGCCGATGTCGCCCGTGGCGATCAGGTCGTTGTAGACGCCCCAGCCGCCGCCGACCCGGGTGCGCTTGGCGAAGGGGGCCCGCCAGTCGCCGGTGCCCTTGTACAGCCACAGGACGCCGCTCTTGTCGGTGGCGAGGAGGTCGGCCCTGCCGTCGTTGGTGAGGTCGCTGCCCGCGGCGATCTTGTCGTAGGCGCCCCAGCCGCCGCCGATGCGGCTGCGGGTGGCGAAGGTGCCGTCGCCCTTGCTCAGGTAGAGCCAGAGGACGCCCGCCTTGTCGCGCGCGACCAGGTCTCCGTGCGCGGCGCCGCCCAGGTTGCCGCCCGCTTCGATCCGGTCGTAGGTGTTCCAGCCGCCGCCGACGAGCTTCTCCTCCGCCGTCCGGGTCAGTTGCCGGTCCAGCGGGGCGAAGTAGGAGTCGGTGCGCCACAGGCGGCCCGACGTGTCGCGGGCCAGGAGGTCAGGGCTGCCGTTGTCCGTGTAGTCGTGCGGCGCGGAGGCGCGTACCACCTTGAAGGTGCCGGACGCGGTCAGGGTCGGGCCGATGCCGTTGCGCGGACGGGCCGAGATGTCCCACGCGTAGTCGCCGTTGGGCGCGTCGGCCGTCGCGTGGTCGACGTCGCCCAGCCAGTCGAAGGTGAAGCCGGTCGACTCGGGCCCGTAGAAGACCGCCTGGGTGAGCTTCCTGGTGCGCTTGTGACGCAGTGTCACCCACAGTTCCGCGTTGTCCCGCGACAGCGTCCAGCGCAGCTTGGCCCGGCCGCCGTCGCGGTCGAGGTGGATCACCTCGGGGACGTTGTGGCCGACGAGGGCGAGGCTGGTCGGTTCGCCGGTGCTCGCGACCATGGCCGCGGTCGGGGTGTCGTCGGCGTCGACGGTGATGCGGTAGACGCCCTCGCCCTCGGCGACGGTGCCGCCGCGTGCGTAGAGGACACCGTCGGGGGCGACGGCGGCGGACGTGAGGTGGTCCAGCAGCTTGGTGGCGACCCCGGTCTTCAGGTCGCGGGCGGTCAGGTCGTGCAGGGTGCTCTCGTAGGCGTCGGTCAGGCCGCCGGGGTCGCCGTGCACCACGTGGTCGCCCTGGAGACCGACCTGGATGTCACGGGCCGGCGAGGCGGGCAGTTTGATCCGCTGCGTCCCGCCCGTGGCGCGCGTGCGGACCATGATGCTGGTCCGCTCCGAGCCGTACTCGACCCAGGCGACGTAGTCCGCAGAGACGGCGATGTCGCCGTTGCCGGTCGGTTCGTCCCGCAGGCCGGTCTCCGTCACGGCGCCGGTGGCGAGGTCGATCAGGCCCCAGTACTTCTTGCCGCCGCTGGTGTAGGTGATCAGGCCGTGAGCGGCGGTGCCGGACGAGATCCTGCGGTTGGTGGCGTCGGCCGGAAGGCCGGTCACCGGGGACCTTCCGGCGCCCTTGGTGTGCATGAACAGGTCGGCGCCCGCGGGTGAGCTGCTGTCCGTGCTGAAAAGTGCCTGACCCGCCGCACCCGCGTAGTCGAGACCGGCGGCCGGCTGGACGAAGACGTCGAAGACCGTGCGGCCGGTGGCCACGTCCCGCAGCTCCGCCGTGTCGCGGCGCGGCTGTACGGCCACCAGGTCGCCGTATCCGGTGGCCTGCATGGGCAGGCTGTCGGCCAGGTCGGTCACCGCGCCGTCCGAGGCCCGCACCCAGGCCCGGTCGCTCTTGGTGCTGTCCCAGGTCAGGTAGCCCGATGCGGTGACTGCCACGATCTTGTGGCCGACCGGGAAGGCGGTCGCGGCGATCGCGGCCGCCTGCTGGGCCGGTGGGGCGGCCACGGCCGGAAGTGCCGGAAGGCCGGCGGCGCCGACGGCGGCGGCGAGAACGGCGGCGGCGACGGCGAGTCGTCCGCGCACCGGGCGTGCGTGTGACAAGGCGGTGATCCTCCCCAGGTGCGGCGCACCACGCGCCGGCGGAGGATCAGACTCCCCGCCGACCGGCGAGGTTGTGGCCCGATGGCCTTGTGAACGTGTGACACACCGCACTTTCCCGAGTGACCCGCGTCCCCCTGGGCATGAGCCAGCCTGAGCGAGTACCCGGGTCTCACCATGCGATACCGCAGGGGCGAACCCCGGACGCTCGGTAAAATGAGCCGACCGCAGTACATACACGTACGTGCGGAAAGAGACGGATTGAGCGAGGAGCGCACGTGGGCCTTGTCGTGCAGAAGTACGGAGGCTCCTCCGTAGCCGATGCCGAAGGCATCAAGCGCGTCGCCAAGCGGATCGTGGAAGCGAAGAAGAACGGCAACCAGGTGGTCGCCGTCGTTTCCGCGATGGGCGACACGACGGACGAGCTGATCGATCTCGCCGAGCAGGTTTCCCCGATCCCTGCCGGGCGCGAACTCGACATGCTGCTGACCGCCGGAGAGCGTATCTCCATGGCGCTGCTGGCCATGGCGATCAAAAACCTGGGACACGAGGCCCAGTCGTTCACCGGCAGCCAGGCCGGAGTCATCACCGACTCGGTCCACAACAAGGCCCGGATCATCGACGTGACGCCGGGGCGCATCAAGACCTCGGTGGACGAGGGCAACGTCGCCATCGTGGCCGGCTTCCAGGGCGTCAGCCAGGACAGCAAGGACATCACCACGCTGGGCCGCGGCGGTTCCGACACCACGGCCGTCGCCCTCGCCGCCGCGCTCGACGCGGACGTCTGCGAGATCTACACGGACGTCGACGGCGTGTTCACCGCCGACCCGCGCGTGGTGCCGAAGGCGAAGAAGATCGACTGGATCTCCTTCGAGGACATGCTGGAGCTCGCTGCCTCCGGCTCCAAGGTGCTGCTCCACCGTTGCGTGGAGTACGCCCGCCGGTACAACATCCCGATCCACGTGCGGTCCAGCTTCAGCGGACTGCAGGGCACGTGGGTCAGCAGCGAGCCGATCAAGCAAGGGGAAAAGCACGTGGAGCAGGCCCTCATCTCCGGAGTCGCGCACGACACCTCCGAGGCCAAGGTCACGGTCGTCGGGGTGCCCGACAAGCCGGGCGAGGCGGCCGCGATCTTCCGCGCCATCGCCGACGCCCAGGTCAACATCGACATGGTCGTGCAGAACGTGTCCGCCGCCTCCACGGGCCTGACGGACATCTCGTTCACGCTGCCCAAGACCGAGGGCCGCAAGGCCATCGACGCGCTGGAGAGGAACCGGCCGGGCATCGGCTTCGACTCGCTGCGCTACGACGACCAGATCGGCAAGATCTCCCTGGTCGGCGCCGGTATGAAGAGCAACCCGGGCGTCACCGCCGACTTCTTCACCGCGCTCTCCGACGCCGGCGTGAACATCGAGCTGATCTCGACCTCCGAGATCCGCATCTCGGTCGTCACCCGCAAGGACGACGTGAACGAGGCCGTGCGCGCCGTGCACACCGCCTTCGGGCTGGACTCCGACAGCGACGAGGCCGTCGTCTACGGGGGCACCGGACGCTGATGTCCGGCATGCAGGACGGCGGCCGGGACGGCCGTACCGGCAGGCCCACGCTCGCCGTCGTGGGTGCGACCGGTGCCGTCGGCTCGGTCATGCTCCAGATCCTGTCCCAGCACGCGGACGTCTGGGGCGACATCCGCCTGATCGCCTCCCCGCGCTCGGCCGGCCGCAAGCTGGCCGTACGGGGGGAGGAGGTCGAGGTGGTGGCGCTCGCCGAGGAGGCCTTCGACGGGGTCGACGTCGCCATGTTCGACGTGCCCGACGAGGTCTCCGCGCAGTGGGCGCCGGTCGCCGCCGCCAAGGGCGTGGTGGTGGTCGACAACTCCGGCGCGTTCCGGATGGACCCGGACGTGCCGCTCGTCGTGCCCGAGGTCAACCCGCACGCGGTGCGGATGCGGCCGCGCGGGATCGTCGCCAACCCGAACTGCACGACGCTGTCCATGATCGTGGCGCTGGGCGCGCTGCACGCCGAGTTCGGGCTGCGCGAGCTGGTCGTCTCCTCGTACCAGGCGGTCAGCGGGGCCGGGCGGGACGGCGTGGACACGCTGCGCCGGCAGCTGTCGCTGGTGGCCGGCACCGAGTTGGGGACCCACCCCGGTGACGTGCGGCGGGCCGTCGGCGACGACACCGGCCCGTTCCCGGAGCCGGTCGCGCTGAACGTCGTACCGTGGGCCGGATCGCTGCGGGAGGACGGCTGGTCGTCGGAGGAGATGAAGGTGCGGGACGAGTCCCGCAAGATCCTCGGGCTGCCTCGGCTGCCGGTCGCCGTGACCTGCGTGCGGGTCCCGGTGGTGACCACGCACTCACTGACTGTGCACGCCCGTTTCGAGGGCGAGGTCAGTGTCGAGGGGGCCCGGGAGATCCTGGCCACCGCGCCCGGCGTCGTCCTGTTCGACAACCCGGCCGCCGGGGAGTTTCCGACGCCCGCCGACGCGGTCGGCACCGACCCGACCTGGGTCGGCCGGGTGCGCCGGGCCCTCGACGACCCGACCGCGCTCGAACTCTTCGTGTGCGGCGACAACCTCCGCAAGGGCGCCGCGCTGAACACCGCGCAGATCGCGGAACTGGTGGCGGCCGAGTTCGGCTGACCCACGGTCAGAGACGGATCGGTGGGGCAAAAGCCCTGGCTGCCATGGATTTCATTTGTAGGATCCATGGACGAGATGTGATCCGGAAGTTGGTCCGGACTACTTGTACCGGGCACCCGTGCCGTCAGAGGATTTCCTCCCCGCCCTCCGCAACCGTGCGAGCGGCGGGGAGCGTCTTTGCGGTCACCCATTCGGGGCGCGGGGACGCGTGGGTCGGCGTGGGGACGCCGAGGACGGGCGTGGGGACGCCCGTGCACACGGGACATAGGGGAAGAGCGGACGATGAGGGCCTATGACGCACCGTCAGGCGGCTGGCTGCCCGGGAGACGGTCCGGACCGTACGGACTTTCCGGACTCTCCGGATTCTCCGGACGGTTGCCCGGCGGACGCCGGAACGTGACGTCCGGCACGTACAACCCTCACGGGGGTGGACGTGTCCAACTGGCGTGGCAGAGGTCCTCGAATTCACCGCAGGAGCACGGGGGGCGGCACTGCGCCCGCCCGTCCCGCCCGCCCGGTCCGTCCGTCCCCGCGTGGCCGGTCCGGCCGGTGGCATGCCGGTGATCGCGCCCATGCCCGCAGCGCGGCCGGCCCGCATATCGAACCAGCGCGACGGCGCCGAGGAAGTGGCGGCGGGAACCACCGTCGACCACCTCACCGAGACCTACCGGGCGCACTACCGCTCGCTGCTCGGCCTCGCCGCCCTCCTCCTCGACGACACGGCCTCCTGCGAGGACGTGGTCCAGGAGGCCTTCATCCGGGTCCACTCGGCGCGCAAACGCGTCCGCGACCCGGAGAAGACCCTGGCGTACCTGCGTCAGACCGTCGTGAACCTCTCGCGCTCGGCGCTGCGCCGCCGCATCCTCGGCCTCAAGCTCCTCTCCAAGCCCATGCCCGACATGGCGAGCGCGGAGGAGGGCGCCTACGACCAGCTGGAGCGGGACTCCCTGATCAAGGCGATGAAGGGCTTGCAGCGCAGGCAGCGCGAGGTGCTGGTCCTGCGCTACTTCGCCGACATGACGGAGTCGCAGGTCGCCGAGACGCTCGGCATATCCCTGGGCTCGGTCAAGGCGTACGGTTCACGCGGGATCGCGGCGCTCAGGGTGGCCATGGAGGCTCCGGCATGAGCGACGGCAACGACGCGCGACCGGACGCCCGTGAGGGGCGCGAGGAGCATGACGCGCGACCGGACGCCCGCGAGGGGCACGACGCGCCCGCCGCACCGGACGGCGGGCGAGAGCAGCACACGCACACGCACGCTGGGAACGGAACTGTGAACCACGGCCCCGCCGAGCAGGGCCCCGACGCTCCGGGGACCGACGGTCCGGCCACCGACGAGGCCGCGCTGCGCGCGATGATGCAGCGGGCGGTCGGGGAGATGGAGCCGAGCGACGGCACCCTGGAGCACCTGCGGCGGGCCGTGCCCGCGCGGCGGGCCCGCAAGCGCCAGGCCTTCGTCGGCGCGGCGGCCGCCGCCCTCTTCCTCGGCACGGCGGTCCCCGCCCTCGTGCACGTCTCCAACTCCACCGGAGCGGGTGCCGACCCGTCCGTCGCGGGCAACGCCTCACAGGCCCAGGGCGGCGCCTCCCAGGGCAAGGACCCGGCCGGCGGCCAGAGCGGCGTCGCCGGTTCCGGGGACACCGCCAAGGGCAAGGACAAGGCCGACCCCGAGGAGACGCCCGGCAGCAAGGAGTCCGGCGCCGCGACGGGCTCGGCCCCCTCGGGCGTGCCCAGCGCCAGCAGCCCCGCCGACGTCCCCGCCTGCGCACCCGGGTCGCTCGGCCCGGCCGTCGCCAGCAGCGCGGCCCCCGACTCCACGGGCGTGGTCTACGGCTCCTTCCGGGTCACCAACGTCTCCCCGGGCGGCTGCACCGTCACCGGTCCCGGCAGTGTGGTCACCACCTCGCTGGGCGCCGCGGACGCCGGCCGGGTCGGCACCGCCCGGCACGCCGCCGGGGACGCCGCGGCCGGACTGCCCGACCCGTCGCTGGAGGCGCCTTCGCTGACCCTGGCGCCGGGGGCGGCGTACGAGGTGCGGTTCGCCTGGGTGCCCTCGGAGACCTGTCCCACCACCGGCGGCCCCACGGGGGGCGGCACGGGCGGGCCCTCGCCCGATCCCTCGCCCTCCGGGGACACGACCGCCTCGGGCGGCAACTCCGCGGCCGGCGGCGGCGAGGCGGGCCCCACGGCCCAGCTGGTCACCGAGGACGGCCCGGCCGAGGGAAGCGTGTCGGTGACGTACAGCCCCGAGGGCGGCTCCGGCTCGGCGACGGCCACCGTGACCAACGCGTGCGTGGGGACCGTGTACTGGACGGGGCTGCTGGCGGACCCGGGGGCGTAAGGCCCCCGCGGGGCTCAGGAGATGAGCCCCGCCTCGGTCTCCTCGGCCTTGTTCTCCCCGGTCTTGTCCCCGGCCGTGCCGGCCTCTCTGTTCTCGCTGCCGCCGCCGCTACCGCTGCCCTCGTCGTCCTCCGTGGTCAGGCCCAGCTCCGCGTCCCGGGCGAGCTCGACCTCGCGGCGCAGCAGCCGGAACCACATGAAGATCACGAAGCCGACGAAGGCGAACCACTCGGCGGTGTAGCCCAGGTTCTGGAAGGCCTTCAGGTCGAGACCCGTGCCCTGCGGCGCGCTCACGGGCACGGCACGCATCCCGGAGTCGCCCTCGTTCAGCGTGACCCACGCGTCGTACACGTCGTACGGAACGAGGTTGAGCAGCGTCGCCGCGCTGATCGCGCCGGTCTGCCCCTCGGGCCACCCGGAGCGGCCGCTGACGCCGTTCGCGCCGGGGGACTCGGCGGCCTGGAGCGCCCCGGTGACGGTGACCTCGCCGGTGGGCGGTGCCGGGGCCCTGGCCGGGTCGGGCTCGCCGGGCAGCCAGCCGCGCACGACGGGCAGGGCCTCGCCGCCGTCGGTGCGCAGGAGGGTGAGGACGTAGAAGCCCTCCCGGTCGTCCAGCTCCCGCTCCGGGACCAGCAGCTGGTCCTCGTACCGGCCGGTGACGGTGGTCTGCTTGCCGACCGTCGCCTTGTCCACGGGCAGCAGCTCGCTCAGCGGGCGCGCCGCCTCCCGGCGGGCCGACTCGTGCTGCGTGGAGGCGGTCTCGTGATCCTGCACCCGGTCCTCGAACCGGCCGAGCTGCCAGGAACCCATGAAGATGCAGAAGGGGATGGCCAGGACGACGAAGACGTTGATCCCCCACCATCGGGGCGTCAGCAGAAACCGGTACACGCCCTCCACGGTACGGTGCGCGCCCGCAGGACCCCGCCGCGGGGCTGTGGAAAACGTGGGGGAGGGGGAACGGCCCGGGGGAGGTTGTCCACAGGCTGGGGATCCCTTCTGCGCGTGGTCGCCCGGTCGGGGCAGTATGGGGCCATGACTGAGAGCAACGGGTCCGTTCCGCCGGACAGGGAAGCGGCCGTGGACGTGGACAGGGACGGGCGGGCCGTGAACGGGCGGCCGACGCAGGGCGAGCAGGTGCCCGACTGGGAGAAGCGGTTCCGGGCGCCGCGGGTGTCGCTGCCCGACTGGGCCGAGGACGCCCCGGACCGCTCACTGTTCGTGTCGAACGCGACGGGGACGTACGAGCTGTACGCCTGGGACCGCTCGAGCGGGCAGCAGCGCCAGGTCACGGACCGGCCCAACGGCACGACGGACGGGGTGCTTGCGCCCGACGGCGACTGGATCTGGTGGTTCGACGACAAGGACGGCGACGAGTTCGGCGTCTGGCGCCGCCAGCCCTTCGAGGGCGGCGCGGACGAGCCCGCCGTGCCGGGCCTGGACCCCTCCTACCCGGCCGGCCTGGCCCTCGGCCGGGACGGGCGCACGGCGGTGGTCGGCCGCTCGACGGACGAGGACGGTACGACGATCCACCTCGCGTACGCGGGCGGACCCCCGTCGGAGATCTACCGGCACCGCGAGTCCGCGGGCGTCGGCGATCTCTCCCACGACGGCTCCCTCATCGCGATCGAGCACACCGAGCACGGCGACGCCATGCACTCGGCGCTGCGCGTCCTGCGCCCCGACGGCAGCAAGGTCGCCGAGCTGGACGACACCGAGGGCGGAGAGAAGGAGCTGGGCCTGGAGGTCCTGGGCTTCGCGCCGGTCGACGGCGACACCCGCCTGCTCATCGGCCACCAGCGCCGCGGCCGCTGGGAGCCCCTGGTGTGGGACGTGGCGACGGGCGAGCAGACCGACCTCGCCCTGGAGCTGCCCGGTGACGTCAGCGCGGAGTGGTATCCGGACGGCTCCGCCCTGCTGATCGTGCACGGCTTCGAGGCCCGCAGCGAGCTGTTCCGCTACGACTTCGCCGAGCGCGGGCTGACGGAGATCGACACCCCCGCGGGCACCGTCTCCGGGGCGACGGCACGCCCCGACGGCAGCGTGGAGTACCTGTGGTCCTCGGCCGCCGAGCCGTCGGCCGTCCGCTCCACCACCGGCCGCGTCGTCCTGGACCCGCCCGGCCCGAAGTCGCCCCGCTCGGTCCCGGTGGAGGACGTGTGGGTGGAGGGCCCCGGTGGCCGCATCCACGCCCTGGTCCAGAAGCCCGCCGGCGCCACCGGCCCGCTCCCGACGGTCTTCGACATCCACGGCGGCCCGACCTGGCACGACAGCGACGCCTTCGCCGCGGGCCCGGCCGCCTGGGTCGACCACGGGTACGCGGTGGTCCGCGTCAACTACCGGGGCTCCACCGGGTACGGCCGCGCGTGGACCGACGCCCTCAAGCACCGGGTGGGCCTCATCGAGCTGGAGGACATCGCGGCGGTGCGGGAATGGGCGGTGACCTCGGGCCTCGCGGACCCCGAGCGCCTGATCCTCACCGGCGGCTCCTGGGGCGGCTACCTCACCCTCCTCGGCATCGGCACCCAGCCCGAGGCCTGGACACTGGGCATCGCTGCCGTGCCGGTGGCCGACTACGTCACGGCGTACCACGACGAGATGGAGGGCTTGAAGGCCCTCGACCGCACACTGCTGGGCGGCACCCCCGAGGAGGTCCCCGAGCGCTTCGAGGCGTCCTCCCCGCTGACCTACGTCGACGACGTCAAGGCCCCGGTGTACATCTCGGCGGGCGTCAACGACCCGCGCTGCCCGATCCGCCAGGTCGAGAACTACGTCGAGCGCCTGGAGTCCAGAGGCGCCGTCCACGAGGTCTACCGCTACGACGCGGGCCACGGCTCCCTGGTCGTCGACGAACGCATCAAGCAGGTGGCCCTGGAACTGGACTTCGCAGAAAGGCACTTGCCCAAGCGCTAACCTCCCCGCCCACCCACCCCGCCCCCGACGCGACTCCCCACCCACCCGACCGAACCTCCAGACAGGCTCCCCGGCCGACCGAGCACGTCTCCCCGGCGGCTTCTCGGCCGGGCCGAGCGGATCTCCTGGGCGGCTCCCTGGCCGACCGAGTCCCGGCCGGGCCGAGCCGGTCTCCGGGGCGGCTTCCCGGCCGACCGAGTCCCGGCCGGGCGAGCCCCGGCCGGGCGACTACGTCTCCGCGGTGGTTTCCTGCCCGGCCGAGCCGGTCTCCGTGGGGGCCCTCTTGTCCGACCGAGTCGGGTGGTGGGTGGGCATAGGCCGGGGGTCCAGGGGGCGGCGCCCCCTGGCGGGGTCGTAGGGGCGGCGCCCCTACACGTCCGCCCCCCGCCGGGCCCGCCGCCCCAGCAACTCCGCCAGCCCCCTCCGCGTCGCCGCCAACACCACCCGGTCCGAGCCCCGCAGGACATACGTGTCGGGCAGCTCCCACACCAACCGAGATTCCCGCGCCCCCTGCTGGGCAGCGCCCTCCCCCCGCTCACCGTCGGAGACCTCGAGCGCCAGCACCCGCCACGCCCCCGCCCGGAACGCCTCCCCCACCGTCTTCCCCTCCAACTGCGGATACCCCGCGACCTCCACCGCCGCGAACAACAGCACCCGCCGCTCGACGGGGATCGCCCCCAGGATCTGCCGCCCCATCATCGCCCCGGCGAAGGACGGCGCCGCCAGATGCGTCACGCTCCGGCTCCGGGTGAGCGCGGAGGGGTGCGCCGCACGCAGGGTGCGGTACGCGGCGGTCGCGAAGTCGTCGTCGTACAGCCGCAGCACCACCCGCACCCGCGACCGTACGGACCGGGCGTACAGCACCGCCTCCAGGTTCGTCGTGTCCACGCTGGTGAGGGCGAGCAGCGAGTGCGCCCGGTGGATCTTGGCGGCCTCCAGGACGCCCTCCTGGGTGACGTCCCCGAGCACCACCGGCACCCGCAGCCGGCGCGCCGTCGCCATGCCGCGCGCCTCGGGGTCGGCCTCGACGCACACCACGGGGATGTCCATCTCCCGCAACCGGGTCAGCACGCGCGTGCCGATCTTGCCGAGACCCAGCAGGACGACGTGCCCGCCGAGCCCGCGCGGCGGCTTCCGCAGGGACGACGCGGTGCGGAAGGTGCCGAGGGCCTCCAGTACGGCCGCCAGCAGGACGGGCAGCAGCAGCAGTCCGACGAACCCGGAGAGGAGTTGCAGGATCTGGCGCCCGATGTCGTCGTTGTGCGCGGGTTCGTTGATGGAGAACAGATCGAGCAGGGTCACGTACGTGGCGTGCAGTGGATGGTCGCCGGTGACCACCATCAGCGCCACGGCGAGCGCGACCACGCACGCCGCCAGCCCGGCCAGCGACCACCGCAGCCGGCGTGAGAACAGCTCGCCGAAGGCGGGCACACCGGCCCGTCCGGCGGGCAGCGGCGGCCCGGAGTAGGACACCTGCTCCAGCGCCACGGTCCCGCGTCCGGTGGCCGCCTCCACCGCCGCCGCGTCGGGCAGCAGTTGCGGCCCGTGCTCGCCGCTGTCCTCCGAACCGTCCGCGCCGGCGGGGTCGTTGCTCGTCGCGGAGAGCAGCGCGAGGGTGCACAGTCCCGGGTCGGCCACCTCGCCGGGGCGGGGCGGGTTCCGTTCGACGGCGCGCAGCAGGATGCCGTCCGCCTCGACGATCTTGCTGGTGCCGACGAGGGCGGTGGCCGCCAGCGCGGGCGCGGCGGTGTCGGCGTCGGACAGCACGGTCGTGGACCCGGATCCGGAGCCGGGGCCGCCGCCGGTCGCCAGCGCGGCGCTCTGGTCGAGGAGTTCCTCGATGTGCTGGCCCAGGCGCCGGTTGTACAGGCGCAGGACCAGGCGCAGACGCGGGTTGAGCCGGCGCGCGGTCAGGGCGGCGCGGATGTTGGTCTCGTCGTCGTCGTACACGAGGGCCAGCGCGGTGGCCCGTTCGACGCCGGCGTCCGCGAGCACGTCCTCGGTCGGCTCGGTGGCCTCCAGTTCGCGGCCGGTGCCGCTCTGGTCGCCGTTGCCCGACCGGTTGACGGCCGCGTTGACCATGTCGAGCAGCGCCGCCGAGGCCGCGCGGGCCCGTCCGACCACCGGCTGGCGCACCCGGTGCCCGGAGGGCGGGACGACCAGTGTGACCTGTTCGCGGTAGACGCCGCGCAGTTCGGCGGCCAGCCGGTGCGCCAGCCCGTCGTCGCCGCACACCACCATGTGCGCGTATCCGTCGCCCTGCGGAACCTGGTTCGGAACGCTCCCCGTATGAGTTCCCATTTGGGGAAGGACAGTACAGGCACCGGGTGCGGTTCCAGGGGTGCCGGAACTGATCGAGGGCGGCACCGAAGACGCGGGAAGGTTGCCGGAGCCCGGCAATGACAGCCTGTCGCGCCACGTGTGACGATGCGTCTCACCGAAGCTCAGCGACGGGCGGGACGGGGGACGTCACGCACGGCCCGGTCTTCCCGACCGGGTGTCATGGGGGTGACATGGGGGGCGTGCTGCCCGCCCTGTCGCTGGTCTTCGGGCGGGAGCGGGGCGGATTCCCGGATTCGGGAGGCGCCCCTAGACCTCCTGCGCGGGCCACCCCAGCAGCCGGGCCCCGATGACCGCGGTCTGCAACGTGTAGCGGTGCACCGGTTCGGAGGCGTCCGCCCCCGTCAGCTGGTGGATGCGGTCCAGCCGGTAGGTGAGCGCCCGCACGCTGAGCGCGAGCCGCCGGGCGGCCTCGGCCGCGGTGCAGCCCGCGTCGAAGTACACCTCCAGGGTGCGCAGCAGCGGCTCGGCACCGCCGCGGGCCTCGCGCAGCGGGCCCAGCACGCTCAGCACCAGGTCGGCCATCGCCTGCCGGTCCCGGGCGAGGACCGGGTAGACCAGCATGTCGGCGGCGCGGACCACGGGCTCCTCGATGCCCAGCCGGTCGGCGAGTTCGAGGGTGCTGAGCGCTTCCTCGTAGCTGTGCACCACGCCGCCCGCGCCGCTCTGGGGGCGCCCGATGGCGACCCGGCTGCCGTCCGTGGCGGCGTAGGCCTGCTTGGCGAAGAAGGCCAGGACGTCGTCCTGGTCGCCGGGGGCGATGCAGATCAACTGTCCGTTCTTGGTGGTGATCAGGACGCGCCGGTCGCCGAAGCGGGCGATGAGCGCGGTCTCCACGATCCGGGTGACCGGCGCGGTGTCGTCGTACGCGTCCGGGCCCTCGGCCACCGCGACGGCGTGGGCGCGGGAGAGGACGAGCCCGAACCGTTCGGCGCGTTCGGCGAGGCGGCCCAGGTCGCTGCGCCCGTAGAGCAGGTCGTCGATGAACTCCCGGCGCGCGGCCTCCTCCTGGCGCACCGCGAGCCGCTGTGCGCGTTCGTATCCCTCGGCGAAGGCGTCCACGGCCTGCGCGACGGCGGCGAGCACGCTGCCGGTGACATCGGAACCCGCCCCCGCCGATCCGCCGCCGGGCCAGGACGTCCGCGTGGCGTCCAGGTGCAGCCGCACGAGGCTGCGCAGGCTGTGCCCCGCCTCGGCGGCCTGCTCACCGAAGAGCCGCCGTCCCTCCAGTTCGTCGCGGGTCAGCCTGCGCCCGGTGTCGGCGGCCCCCGCCAGGATCTCGGCATACCCGGTCAGGTACGTCTCCAGCTGGTCCGTCCCCAGGTCCGTCACCCCGTGCCTCCCCTGCCGGCCACGCCCGTTGCGCGGTGTCCGGCAATGTGAGGGTAGTCAACACTGCCGGAAACCGGCAACGCGGAGGGCAGGGGGCAGCCGCTAACCTCCGCCGCCCCCGTCGGTGCGGTGCCTCGACGGGGGCGGCGGAGGCGCCGGAGGCGTCAGGCCCTCACGGGCGCCCGTACGGCTGCTGCCCCGCCGGCCCGTGGGTCTGACCGCCAGGCCCCTGGTATCCGCCCTGGCCAGCGGCCTCCTGCGCCTGGAGCTCCTCCGCCTGCTCCCTGGTCACCTGCTGCTCGGCGCCGCAGAAGGTGCACTGCGTCGCGTACTTCGTGGAGAAGGGGAACAGCGGCACGAAGAACAGCGTGAACTTCGTGACGCGCTTCCTGAGCGTGTGCGCGGAGGGGTTGCCGCACCGGCCGCACACCAGTGTCAGTATCGCGAGCTGGTAGAGGTATCCCTTGGTGCCAAAAATGATCATGAGCTGGGTCCTTCCCGGTCGGCCCCCCGCGAGCGCGCAGGACAGGCAGATCCTCTCCCAGGTTGCGCCGCGACCGCTCCCGGCGGCCACCCGCGGGGTTCCCGCGTCCCTACAGGTTGCACGCCCCGGGATCTGGGTGCCGTCCCGTATGGACCGGACGGCCCTGCCCGGGCGAGTCTGGAGACCACTCCCCTTACCCGGCGGCCTCGTTCTGGTGTGATCGGGACGACCCGCACCGCAAGGAGAGCACATGGCCCGCCCCGCTGACCGCGTCGCCCCCGCAGGGCCCCGCGGCGGGAGGAGGACCTCATGCCCCTGTCCGACGACCG
The DNA here is from genome assembly GCF_003112555.1 of Streptomyces coelicoflavus. Taxonomy (GTDB): domain Bacteria; phylum Actinomycetota; class Actinomycetes; order Streptomycetales; family Streptomycetaceae; genus Streptomyces; species Streptomyces coelicoflavus. The sequence continues at coordinate 526,086 of NZ_BEWB01000003.1, forward strand.
CAGACTCACCGAGATCGAGTCCCGGCTGCACCGCGAGGACCCCGGGTTCGTCCGGGCCTTCGCCGACGGCCGCCCCCGCCGCCCGCGCGAGTACCGGTACCGCCGGGCCTGGCTGCTGCTCGCCGTCGCGCTCGGCGCGCTGGCCACCGGCGTCTTCCTCGCCCACGGGCTGCTCATCGCCGCCGGGCTGGTCTTCGCCGGCGTCGCCGGTGAACTCTTCGACCCGCACCGGCGCGAACGCCCGGCCCGGTGCCCGCCCTCCGGGTCCTGATCCCGGCGGACGCGGTCCGGAGTCCGCCCGATGACCCTGTCCGAGCTGTACGTGATGCTGCTGATCGGCGGCACGGTGCTGCTGGCGAGCATCGCCGCCGCCCGCGCCGCCCACCGCATCGGTCTGCCCAGCCTGCTGCTGTTCCTGTGCGTCGGCCTCGTCGCGGGCGAGGACGGTCTCGGCCTGCGCTTCGACGACGCGCAGCTGGCCCAGGCGCTGGGCGCCGCCGCCCTCGCGCTCATCCTGGTCGAGGGCGGCCTGACCACCCGGTGGAGCGACGTACGGCGCCTGCTCGCCCCGGCCGGCGTCCTGGCCACCGTGGGCGTGGCGATCTCCGTCGTGGTGACCGCGGCGGGCGCGCACTGGCTGCTGGGGATCGACTGGCGCCTGGCCCTGCTGATCGGCGCGATCGTCTCCTCCACCGACGCCGCCGCCGTCTTCTCCGTACTGCGCGCCCTGCCGCTGCCGCGCAAAGTGAGCGTGCTGGTGGAGGCCGAGTCCGGCTTCAACGACGCGCCGACCATCATCCTGGTCCTGCTCTTCTCCACCACCGCCGACCTGCCGGGACCGCTCCCGGTCGTGGGCAATCTGCTCTTCCAGCTCGTGGTCGGCGGAGTCCTGGGCGTGGTGATCGGCCGTCTCGGCGTCGCGGCGCTGCGGCACATCGCCCTGCCCGCGACCGGCCTGTACCCGCTGGCGACGGTCGGCTTCGGCGTCATCGCCTTCGCCGCCGCCGGGGCGCTCGGCGCCAGCGGCATCATCGCCGCCTACCTCTCCGGGCTCGTCCTCGGCAACGCCAAGCTGCCCCACCGCGCGGCCACCCGCTCCTTCGCCGAGGGCGTCGGCTGGCTGGCCCAGATCGGCCTGTTCGTCATGCTCGGCCTGCTCGTCGACCCGTCCGAGCTGCCCTCGGCGATCCTCCCGGCCCTGGTCGTCGGCCTGGTCCTGCTCCTGGTCGCCCGGCCCGTCTCCGTCCTGCTCTGCCTGCTGCCCTTCCGCGTGCCCTGGCGGGAGCAGGCCTTCATCTCCTGGGCCGGGCTGCGCGGCGCGGTCCCCATCGTGCTCACGACGTTCCCGGTCGTGGCCGGGGTGAGCGGCGCGCGCGACGCCCTGAACATCGTGTTCGTCCTCGTCGTCCTGTTCACCCTGCTCCAGGGGCCCACGCTGCCCGCCGTCGCCCGGTGGACGGGCGTGACCCGTCCGGACGCGCTGCGCGAGATCCAGGTCGAGACGGCGCCGCTGGACCTGCTGGACGCCGACCTGCTCACCGTGTCCGTCCCGCCGGGCTCGCGGCTGCACGGCGTCACCGTCTTCGAACTGCGCCTGCCGCACCCGACGGCGGTGACCCTGGTCGTCCGCGACGGCACCAGCCTCGTACCCGACCGCGACACCGTGCTGCGCGCGGGCGACGAACTGCTGCTCATCACCACGCCCCGGGTCCGCGAGACCGCCGAACGCCGGCTGCGCGCGGTCGGCCGCCGCGGCAAACTGGCCCGCTGGCTGGGGGAGTACGGCACTCCGGAGTCGGAGCCATTGCTCCCCGTTCACCCCGAAAAACATCACAATGCGCAATAAGTGATGCGGTAAACTTCTTTACCGAGCCGTGACCGTGCGGCAGTTCGAAAAAGCGGATTCGAAAAGACGGATTCGAGAAGACGGTTCGAGAAGACAGGGGTACGCCAGATGCACCGAGCGACCCCGACCGTCAGCGCCGTCCACACCGCACGCATCGACAACACGGCCCGAGACAGCGTCCCCGAATCCTGACGCGTTCCTCCACCGCAACAGGCTGCCCCGGAGCTGCGGGCAGCAGCCACGCCGCAGCCGCTGCGGGCAGTCGTGCCGCTGGGGCGGCACGGGTGGGCGGTGGGGGTACCGCCCAGGCCGTTCAGGCACTGGGGGAGGCACCCCAACGCCGGCAGCGCACCCACCCCGGCTCGCACCCAGCAGGCACCCGCGCCCCCCCCGCATCCGCGCCCCCGCACGCCCCCCGCCACCGACCACCCCGGAGGGACAGCCGCCCGTGCACAACACGACCGCCGTGCTCATCGAACTCGGAGCGATCATTCTCGCTCTCGGACTCCTCGGCCGCATCGCCGGCCGCGTGGGCTTCTCGCCCATCCCCCTCTACCTGCTGGCCGGGCTCGCCTTCGGCCACGGCGGCATCCTGCCCCTGCAGGCCAGCGAGGAGTTCACGGCGACGGGCGCGGAGATCGGCGTCATCCTGCTGCTGCTCCTGCTCGGCCTGGAGTACAGCGCCTCCGAACTGGTCACCAACCTCAAGACCCAATACCCCTCCGGCGCCGTCGACTTCGTACTGAACGCCGTCCCCGGCGCCGTGGCGGCACTGATCCTCGGCTGGGGCCCGGTGGCCGCCGTCGCGCTCGCGGGCGTCACCTGGATCTCCTCCTCCGGAGTGATCGCCAAGGTCCTCGGCGACCTGGGCCGGCTCGGCAACCGCGAGACGCCGGTGATCCTCGGTGTCCTCGTCATCGAGGATCTCGCGATGGCCGTCTACCTGCCGATCCTCACCGCCCTGCTGGCCGGGGTGAGCCTGGCCGGCGGCGCCGTCACCCTGCTGATCTCCCTGGGCACCGTCGGCGCCGTCCTCTACCTCGCGCTGCGCCACGGGCGGCTGATCAGCCGCGCGGTCTCCTCCGACAGCGCGGAAACGCTCCTGCTGGTGGTCCTCGGCCTCACCCTCGTCGTGGCCGGCCTCGCCCAGGAACTCCAGGTCTCCGCGGCGGTCGGCGCGTTCCTCGTCGGCATCGCCCTGTCCGGCGAGGTCGCCGAGGGCGCCAGCAGCCTCCTGACCCCGCTGCGCGACCTGTTCGCGGCCGTCTTCTTCGTCTTCTTCGGCCTGTCCACCAACCCCGCCGACATTCCGCCGGTCCTCGTCCCGGCCCTGATCCTCGCCGTGGTCACCGCCCTGACCAAGGTCGCCACCGGCTGGTACGCCGCGCACCGCGCCGGGCTGCGGGGCTCGGGCCGCTGGCGGGCGGGCGGCACGCTGGTGGCGCGGGGCGAGTTCTCGATCGTCATCGCCGGACTCGCGGTGGGCGTCGAGCCCCGCCTCGGCCCGCTGGCGACGGCCTACGTGCTCATTCTCGTCGTACTCGGCCCGCTCACCGCCCGCTTCACCGAGCCCCTCGCCCGCCGCCTCACCCGGGGCCCCGGCAAGGCGGCCGGGGCAGGGGGCGACGCCGCGACCGCACCCGGGACCACCACGGAGCCGACGGGGTCGACGCACGCCAACGCGTGAACCGGCGGACGCCCCGCGCCCACCCCCGCCCCGGACCCCGGGGGGCTCACTCCCGCCCGAGGATCTCCGCGGCCGCGTCGACGCCCTCGCGCGTGCCGATCACGATCAGCGTGTCGCCGCCGGCCAGCCGGAAGTCCGGACCCGGCGACGGGAGCGCCTCGGTCCGCCGCAGCACCGCGACGATGGACACACCGGTCTCGGTACGCGTACGGGTGTCGCCCAGCAGGCGCCCGTTCCAGTGCGACGACGCCGACAGCCCGACGCGCTCCGCGACCAGCCCCAGCTCGGTCGTCGACAGCAGGCTGGGACTGTGATGGGCGGGCCTGAGCGCGTCGACGACCAGGGCCGCCTCCTGCCCGTCGAGCCGCACCGACAGCTCGGGGTCCTCGTCCGGACCCTTCCCGCGGTAGGAGCTCAGCGTCCGCGCCCCGTCCTTCTCCGCCACCACCGACAGCCGACGCCGCTCGCGGGTGACCAGGTCGTAGCGCACCCCTATCCCCGGCAACGGCGTCCTGCTCGTACGCGCAGCACCCACGGCCGCCTCCCTGTCTGCCCAGGCCAGTCCTTCCGGCAACCCGGGACACCTTAGGCCCTGCCCGCGCGTTTGGCCCTCCGCCCCGTCACCCCCCACCGTCCGCCATAGACTCCGTGATCATGACGGACGTCCTGCGCCTCACGGTCCTCGGCAGCGCGAGCCCGTACCCCCGGGCGGGGAACCCCTGCTCCGGGTACCTGGTCGAGGGCGGCGGCGCCCGGCTGTGGATGGACGCCGGGAGCGGCACGCTCGGCGCGCTGGGCGAGCACGTACGCCTGGACCGGCTCGACGGCATCTGGATCTCCCACCTGCACGCGGACCACTGCGCCGACCTGCTGACGGCGTACTACGGCCTGCTGTACGCGGACGTCGAACTCGCCGCCCCCGTACCGCTGCTGGGGCCGCCGGGCATCGCCGACCGGCTCGCCGGGTTCCTCACCAACGGGCCGCGGCGCAGCCTCGTCGAGGACGCCTTCCGCATCGTCGAACTGCACGACCGGCACCGCGCCCGCGTCGGTGGCCTCACGCTCACCAGCCGCGCCGTGGCGCACGGGATGCCCGCCTTCGGGCTCCGCGTCGAGACCGAGGCCGGCGCCTCCCTCGTCTACTCCGGCGACAGCGCCCCCTGCGACGCCCTCACGGCGCTCGCCGACGGCTGTACGACGCTGCTGTGCGAGGCGGACCTCGCACAACCGGCGCCGGCCGGCACCGAGGCCGTGCACCACACGCCGGAGGACGCGGGCGCGACCGCTGCCGCCGCCGCAGCGAAACGCCTGGTCGTCACCCACCTGGGCCCGTTCCTGGAACCGTCGGAAGCGGTGCGCCGTGCGGCGGCGCACTACACCGGCCCGGTGGAGTACGCGGCACCCGGCCGCACCTTCGAGCTCGCGAAGCCCTGAGACCCCGCCCGGCCCGGCCTGTCGCGTGCCCGGCCTCTCGCGTGCCCGGCCCGGCGACGCTCACCAGCTGATACGCGCCGCCACCGGCAGGTGGTCGCTGCCGGTGGCGGGCAGCACCCAGGAACTGTCCGGCTCCACGCCCCGCACCAGGATGTGGTCGATCCGCGCCACCGGGAACCGCGCCGGCCAGCTGAACCCGAAGCCGTCCCCGGCCGCTTCCTGGACCGAGTGCACCTGCGAGGTGACGCCGTCGAAGGCGCGGTCGTCCAGGGAGCCGTTCAGGTCGCCGAGCAGCACCACCCGCTCACTGCGGTCGGCGGCGAGGACGTCGCCGAGCGCCCGGATGTTCCGGTCGCGCGAGTCCGTCCAGAAACCGGTCCGGGGGTTCAGCCGTACGGAGCCCAGGTGGACCACGTACACCGTCAGCGGGCCCTGGTCGGTGGCCACCGTGGTGCGCAGGGCCCGGTTGCCGGCCGTCCGCACGTCGGCCGGCTTGGTGGCCGCCAGCGGCCCGACGTCCGTCGCGATGTCGACCGGCCGCGTGTCCGACAACGGCAGCCTGCTCCACACCCCGACCGTGCCCACGACCGCGTGGTACGGGTACGCCTCGGCCAGCTCCTCCTCGTACACGTCCCGGTCCTGGTCGGTGATCTCCTCCAGGGCCAGCACGTCCGCACCCGAGGCGGCCAGGCCGCGGGCGGTGCCGGCCGGGTCCGGGTTGTCGGCGCCGACGTTGTGGGTGGCCAGGGCGAGGTCGCCGCCCGGGTGCGACTTGTCGGCGAGCAGCCCGCCGAAGAGGCTCAGCCACACGGTGACCGGCAGCACCAGCGCGGTCACCGCGGCGGGGGAGCGGCGCCACAGGGCCCCGGCCGCCAGCACGGGGACGAACAGCCCGAACCACGGCAGGAACGTCTCGACCAGGCTGCCGACGGTCCCGACCCGGTTCGGGACGTACGCGTGCAGCAGCATGACCAGGCCCAGCAGCAGCGCCGCCCCGGTGAGCACCGGGGCGCGCTTCCAGACCTCCGGCCGGACGGCGCGGCGCAACGCCTCCCGCGAAAGCCGGCGCGGGGCGGGGGCGGGTGCGGGGGCTGCGGCTGTGACCGGTTCCGGGGCTGTGACCGGTTCCGGGGCTGACGGTGATGAGGTCCGATACATGCCGCCAGTGAAGGAAACGCGCCGTTGCGAGGGCGTATGCGGTTTTGGATACGCGGACGATACGTGCCGGCTCGTAACCTCGACGGCATGCGTGTGCTGATCGTCGAGGACGAGCCCTACCTGGCGGAAGCGATCCGCGACGGCCTGCGCCTGGAAGCGATCGCGGCCGACATCGCCGGAGACGGCGACACCGCGCTGCGACTCCTGGACGCCAACGCCTACGACATCGCCGTCCTCGACCGCGACATCCCCGGCCCGTCCGGTGACGAGGTCGCCGCACACATCGTCGCCTCCGGCAGCGGCATGCCGATCCTCATGCTCACGGCGGCCGACCGCCTCGACGACAAGGCCTCCGGCTTCGGACTCGGCGCCGACGACTACCTCACCAAGCCGTTCGACCTGCGGGAGCTCGCGCTCAGGCTCCGGGCCCTGGACCGCAGGCGCGCCCACAGCAGGCCGCCGGTGCGGGAGATCGCCGGTCTGCGCCTCGACCCGTTCCGCAGGGAGGTCTACCGGGACGGCCGCTACGTCGCGCTGACCAGGAAGCAGTTCGCGGTGCTCGACGTGCTGGTCGCCGCCGAGGGCGGTGTCGTCAGCGCCGAGGAACTCCTGGAACGCGCGTGGGACGAGAACGCCGACCCGTTCACCAACGCCGTCCGCATCACCGTCTCGGCCCTGCGCAAGCGCCTCGGCGAGCCCTGGATCATCGCCACCGTGCCGGGCGTCGGCTACCGCATCGACACGGGACCCGACGCGGGACCCGACGCGGGACCCGGCACCGGACCGGACACCGGACCTGCGGCAGGCCCCGGCACCGGATACGGCGGCGGTGACCGTGGGTAGGCGGCCCGGCCTGAGCGTCCGCCTCAAACTCACCCTCAGCTACGCCGGTTTCCTCATGCTCGCCGGTGCCCTGCTCCTCGCCGCCGTGGGCGTGTTCCTCGTGCAGCAGGGCTGGTTGCGCACCAACGAACGGGGGGCGGTGCGAGCGACCCCGGGCACGATCTTCCTCCGCGACTTCGCCCCGACGGCAGCCGCGGTCATGGTGTTCCTCCTGCTCTTCGGTCTCCTGGGCGGATGGATCCTCGCCGGACGCATGCTCGCCCCCCTGGACCGCATCACCCAGGCCACCCGCACGGCCGAGGCCGGCTCGCTGTCCCACCGGATCCGGTTGCCGGGCCGCAGGGACGAGTTCCGCGAACTCGCCGACGCCTTCGACACGATGCTCGCCCGCCTCGAAGCCCGCGTCGCCGAACAGCAGCGCTTCGCGGCCAACGCCTCGCACGAGCTGCGCACCCCGCTCGCCGTCTCGAAGGCCCTCCTCGACGTGGCCCGCACTGACCCGGACCAGGACACCGGCGAGATCATCGACCGCCTCCACACCGTGAACACCCGGGCGATCGACCTCACCGAGGCCCTGCTTCTGCTCAGCCGGGCCGGTCAGCGTTCCTTCACCCGGGAACACGTCGACCTGTCCCTCCTGGCGGAAGAGGCCACCGAGACCCTCCTGCCGCTCGCCGAGAAGCACGGCATCGCGCTCGAGACCGGCGGCGAGGTGGCCCCCGCCTCCGGATCGCCGACGCTCCTCCTGCAACTGACCACGAACCTCGTCCACAACGCGATCGTCCACAACCTCCCCGGACGAGGCAGGGTCCGCGTCCACACCACCTCCGGCCCGCACACCGCGCTGCTCACCGTCGAGAACACCGGCGAACGGATCAGCCCCCAGCAGGCCGCGACCCTCACCGAACCGTTCCAGCGCGGCACCGAACGCGTCCACACCGACCATGCGGGCACCGGCCTGGGCCTGGCCATCGTCGCCACCATCACCGAGGCCCACGACGGCATCCTCACCGTCACGCCCCGCGGCGAGGGCGGCCTCCGCGTCACGGTGCAACTGCCCGGGTGAGGGTCGACCGGGCCGTGCCGTCACTCCTGTGGGCGTTCGGCGGGCGCCTGGAGGGGCTGGTACGGGACTGCCGCGGTGAGGGGAGTCCGGCTCAGGCTGCCCCAGTTGCTGGCGTCCTGGCTCAGCGTCGCGTCGAGCAGTTCCATCGCTTCCCGCGCGATGAGCTGCCGGTCGTCGCCCGAGGCCTCCCGGCGCTCGACGTTCCGTATGATCCGCTGGAGTTCGGCGAGTATCAGGCTCCGCTGCTGCCACAGCTCGTGGTGGCGCATGAGGCCGCTCCACGCCGAGATCACCCCGACGACGCCGGCCACGGCGGTGCTGGCCAACCCGAGCCATGCGGCGTAGTCCCGCCAGGCCGCGACCGCCACACCGAGCACGGCGATGAGTCCGTTGAGGGCGGCGATCCCCACGGTGGACCGCCGGGCCTTCTTCTTCATCAGCTCGCGGGTGCGCGTGTATTCCTTGCGGAAGTGACTCAGGTAGTGGGTGGTCACTCCGAGCGCGTCCGAGTCCGCCGGGGGCGGTTCCATCGGCCGCATGCCGGTGAACTTCTGCTGCCCGTCCGTCTGTTGCCCCGCACCGGTCCGCCGCCTCATGCCCCGGATCCTAGCCGCGACGCTTCCGGCACGGCGCGGGCCGGGACCGGGCTGAGTCCGCCCGCCGGACCGGGCCACGAGGAGCCGCAGGCCCAGCTCCGCCACGGGCGCTCCCGTTCCGTGCTGGGGGCGCCCGTGGGGATGGGGTGCGGATCAGAGCTGGGAGCCGCCGCCGTCCACGGGGAGCTCCGCGCCCGTGGTGAAGGTGGCCTCGAAGGCGAGGAAGGCCATCGTCCGGGCCACCTCCTCCGGGGTGCCCATCCGCCGCATCGGGTTTTCGGCGGCCATCTGTGCCTTGGTCTGCTCGGCGGCCTCCTTCGGCATCGACTTCTCCAGGATCCCGGAATCGATCGGGCCGGGGCTGACCGCGTTGACGCGGATCCCGCGCGGCAGCAGTTCCCTGGCCAGGCTGCGGGTCATCGAGCGCAGTGCGGCCTTGCTCGCCCCGTAGGCGCTCAGCGCGGGGATGCCCAGCACGTTGGCGACCGACGTGGTGAGTACGACTCCTGCCCCGTCGGCCAGCAGCGGAACGAGCTTCTGCACCGTGAAGTAGGGGCCCTTGGCGTTGATCGTCAGCAACTGGTCGAAGAGCTCCTCGCCCGTCTCCTCGAACGGCGCGAAGCCGTTGACGCCCGCGTTGGCGAAGAGCGCGTGGACGGTGCCGAACTCGGCCTTGACCCGGTCGGCCAGCGCCTCGATGTCGTCCAGTGAGGAGGCGTCGCTGCGCACCGTGAGGTGCCCGGCACCGAGTTGCTCGCCGGCGGCGTCCAGTGCGGCCCGGTCCCGGCCGGTGATCAGCACCCGGGCGCCCTCGTGCGCCAGGAGCTTCGCGACGGCCAGGCCGAAGCCGCTGCTGCCGCCGGTGACGACGACGTTCTTGCCCGTGTACTTGCCGGTGTACGTGCCCGTGTACGTGCCCATGTGCTGGCTCATGTTCTGCTCCAGTTCTTTAACTCAAGGTACAGAATTTCGGTATGACAACCCCCGGCGGTGCCGGGGGGAGGTGGTGGGTCAGAGGGAGTCGACCGTCGCGTCGATCACCCGGGTGAGCCGGTCCGGCCCTTGGGCGATGCGGGCCACCAGGCGCATCCCGACGACGGTGTTCATCAGCATGCTGCCGAGGGCGGCGGGGTCGCGCCCCGGGTCGATCTCTCCCGCCCGTTGCCCCTCCGCCGCCAGTGCCTGGAAGGCCTCTTCGGTGCGGTCGAGCATCCGGCGGAGCACCTCCGCCGCCTCCTGGTCGACGCCGGCCCGCTCGGCCGTGGTGTTCACCGCCAGGCAGCCTCGGTGATCCGGGTCGGCCAGGTCCATCTCGGCCAGCGCCGTGAGTGCCCCGCGCAGTCGCTGCTTCACCGGGCCCGGCTGCTCCAGCACCTCGATCAGTGCCTCGGTCTGGCTGTCCCGGTACCGACGCAGCGCTCGCAGGAAGAGTGCCTGCTTGCTGCCGAACGCGTTGTACAGACTCCCCTTTCCGATGCCGAGCGCGTCCACCAGGTCCTGGGGGGTGGTGGCGGCGTACCCCTTTCGCCAGAACACCTCCATCGCCTGGTCGACGGCGATCTCCGGGTCGAACTCCTTCGGTCTGGCCATGTCCCGACTGTAAGCAATTCTGGACCTGCGAGTCAAGAACGTAGGCCGCCGCGGTGAGCAGTTCGACCCACCGCTCAACCACGCGGAGTTGGCGTTCTACGACGCGGTCGCCCTCCGCGACATGGCCAAGGCGATGGAGGGCGGCGACAACACCCTCGCCAAGATCGCCCGTGCCCTCGTCAAGGACATCCAGAAGAACCTCTCCGTCGACTGGCTCTCCCGTGAGCCCCGTCCGCGCCAAGCTCCGTACCCGCATCCACCGCGTGCTGGCGCCGGTCAGGGCGGCCAGGTGCGCTCGATACGCTCGCGCCGTACCGCGTAGGCCGCTGGGCCGCCTCGTGCCACGGCACGATGGATCGCCTCCCGGTGGGCGTCGAGCCGCTCGACCATCTCCACACTGCGCAGTTGCTGGTTGTCGAGATAGAAGAGCACTGCTTCCCGCTCAAGCACTGGCCGGATCTCCAGGTCTCGGCTCTTGATCCGGCCGTCCTTCGAGAGCGGCGCCCATGACTGGTCGAGACCGTGCGCGATCCAGTCCTCGTCGGCAACGTCCTGTCCGTCGTCGGCGAAGACGTCCCCGATACGGTGTACGGTCCAGCCGCACGCCCTCAGTCCCTCTGCGACACGACGTCCGAGATTGCGGTCGAGGAAGAACTCAGGCGGCAAGGCGCACCACTGCCCTGCACAGCTCGTCGACCTGCTCGGGCGTCATGTCGAAGTCGTACGCGATGTCCTCGACGCTCTCCCCGGCCTCCCAAAGGTCGGTGATCGCGTTGACCGCGACACGGTTGGCGGCCACGACGGGCCTCCCGCGCCCGAACCTCGGGTCGATCACGACGGGTACGGAGTCCGGGTACTGCCTGAGCCGCAGGCTGGACGGGAAGTCTTCGTCGGGTTCCCAGTTCAGGTAGCGGAGGTAGTCGGAGACGACCTCGTGGATGGGCGCCTGACTGTCGCGGGCTCTGCGGAGGTCGCCGAGGCCGTGCTCGATGAAGATGTCCACGCCGTCCGTCGCGATCCGCTTCGACACAAGGCCGTACGGGGTGGCAAAGGCATCCCGTACGGCGGCGGCAGCTTCTCTGATCTCGCTCATCCGGAGCCCCAGAGAGCGCAAGGAATGGAGAACATGCGCCTCGGCCACCGCGATGAACGGTACGGAGGGCTGTCCCTTGCGCATCGGCTCGACCTGGTGGACCAGCGGCGCTCCGGCGGCTCTGCCCTTCAGCCACGAATGGAGTGTCGACTGTGGAATCTCCAGGTAGGAGGCTGTTTCCGCGGGAGTCAGAAGTCCGTCCTCGAACCTGTCGACCATGTCCCACCTCCTCCTGCCGTGCCCGGTACCGGGTCTCGCATCGTCGCACATCAAGGCTGCCACCCGGGGCCGCACGGCACACCTGCCCACCGGCTCAGCCGGCCGCACGCAGGCTCTCCCCGACCACGTGGTCCCGGCAGCTCCGGCAGCGTCCCGGTTCCTGGGCGCGGAAGGCGCGCTCGCAGCCGTCGCAGGTCTGGAACGGCAGCACGGCCGGGCGCTCGACGGTCGGTGGGAGAGGCAGCAGGGGTGGCACGGGCAGCGGCGTCTCCCGCAGGCGGAACGCGAGGAAGCTCGCCGGGCGGGCCCGGAAGCGGTCGGGAAGCCGTACGGTCAGCAGCTCGGTGATCTCGTGCGCTCCCACTCCGGCCGCCAGCCACTCGGTCACGGCCGGCGCCAAGCGGGCGGCCTCCCGCGCGGACAGGACGAGCCGGGGGTCGACCCGACGCAGGGCGCTCAGCACGGCAACCGCCTTCGGATCGGCGTCGCCCAGTGCGGGCACCGGGCTCTCGGTCTCCTCAGGGGCGGGCGCGGGACCGGGAGCAGGCGCCACCTCACGCAGAGGAGAAGCGGACTCTCGCACGACGGACCGCTCCCGGGGCCGCTCCGGGGGCCGTGCCTGGGACCGGGGCGGCGTCGGCGGCTCGGGCGGGCCGGGCGGGCCGTCGGGACCGTCCGGACCATCGCCACCGGGGACGTCGTAGAAGTACGTCCGGGTACGGATCTGCCCGGAGACCAGCCGCTCCCGGCGACGCTCCAGGTAACCGGCGGCTTCCAGCTCCCGGAGAGCACGCGAAATCAGGATCTCGCCCTCGCTGAAGTGCTCGCACAGGGCGGCGATGGTCACAGGGGCGCCGGTGGGCAACGACAGGATGTACACGGCCACGCCGACCGTGACCGCGCTGCCGCGCCGCTGGGCGAGGGCGTTGGAGACCACCGTGAAGTCGGCGGTGAGCCGGGTGCGTACGTGGATCACACCGGACGTCGGTGCTCCGGCGTCGGCGCGCAGGCGCGCGTTAGACTGCGAGTCAGCCATCGGGAAGCGTCTTCTTCCTTGATCGGTCAGGCCCGCGTCCGGGAGTGCGAATCCTGGGCGTGGGCCGCTCTGTTGTAGGTCGTTGGTGCGCTCTTGCGGTGAACGTAACGGCCCGAATCCCGCACCCGCAAGCCAGTCACTCGCACGGGTGACACGCGCGCACCGGCGCGGGGAGGGTGGGCGGGCGGGTAGTTCTTTCCCCGGTTCTTTGGGGAGGTCAGTGGCCCACCGGCACCTCGCGAACGAGGCACCGGCGGACCCGGGCAACCGCGGTCGACCGGCACCCGGTTGACTCGGCGGCGGCGGCGACCGCCCTTGACCCCGCTTATGAACCCGGACGTGAGCGCCACCCGGCGAACCGGATGCCGAACGTGTGATGTGTACGCGTCGCTCTATAGTCAGCCGGGGGGAACGCAATCGTCGGGGGCGGAATACATGCGACGTACAAGATCGCTGCTCACGGTCGTTCTGCTGAGTGCGGTCGGCGTGCTGCTGCTCGGCGCGTGCGGGACGCTTCGCGCCGGTTCCGACGGTGCGGCGACCGCGCCGGAGCCGCCGGAGCCGCCGGAGTCGACGCGCTGGCAGACGTACGCGCCGATCGGGGTGACCGCCGCCCGGCTCGCCGACGACCGCCGCACGCTCGACGTCGACGTCGAGGTGCCCGGCCCCGGGAAGACGTGCGCGCGCGACCTGAAGGCGGTCGTCACCGACACGTCGGACCGCACCGTGTGGGTGCAGGTGACGTACTCCGCCCCGGCGGGCGGCCCCCCGCGCGCCGACTGCCGTACGACCGCCACGGTGACCGCGGAGGTGCGGCTGCCGTCCCCGCTAGGCCACCGGGCCCTGTCCGTGGACAACTTCACGACGTTCACGGCGGACGGCGCCGACCCGCCCCACCTGCGCCTGTGCGGCGAACTCGGCTGCCACCCCGCGCCCACCGGCTGCACCCCCGCCTCCTACGACCAGGCCGTGATGGCTCTCGACGTGCCGAACCACACCTCCCGCGGCGACGAGCGCTGCGACGGGAAGTGGCTGGTGTTTGACGTCTCCTCGCGCATGGGCCCGGCCTGCCCCGAGGGCGCCGGTCCCGGCTGCGGGGCGAGCCTCGACGACCGCTGGTTCTTCCGGGCCGAGAAGTCGGGCTGGAAACCGATCGCCCGCAGTACGAAGGCCGGATGCACAGATGTGCACGCCATCGAGCCCGCCTTCCCGTCCGCCCTGTGCGCTGGCCTCCCCCCGCTCAAGCGGTCGAACTAGGCCCCGCCCCGGGCCCCTTCGGTGAACGCCCGTCAGGGAGTTCCGGGACGTTTGTAGCCGACCCACAACCGGCCGCCGACCCGCTCGAGCACCTCGTCGACGACGGTCACGAGGGGGTCCGCCCTCCCGTCCAGCGCCTCCCGCAGGCCGTGGTGGAGGCGTGTGCTGAGCCCTGGCGCGGTCGTCTCGAGCCGGCGTGCCAGCCACTTCCCACCGCCACCCCAGGATCCGGCGACCGCCAGCCCCAGCTCACCGGTCCGACGGACCAACTCGGTCGCGATGAACAGCCGCTCGCTCGGGTCGTCGCTTCCCTCGAGGTCGTCCAGGAGGTCGGTGATCGCGTAGCGGCGGTCGTCGATCTCTTCCGCCGACACCGGGGGTGGTCCTGCGGCGGTCAGCTTCCGGGCGTGTGCGGCGAGGCGCGATCCGAGTCCGTCGGTGTCGAAGAGCAGCACCCCGGCGGCACACATCCACAGCAGCGGCGACCGGCGCGTGGGCAGTTCCCGTTCGATGTAGGCGTGCCACGTCGCTTCGGTGTGCACGAACATCTCCACCGGCCAGTCGGCGTACTGGAGGCTCTCGCGGTAGGGGGCCGGGGCTCCGTGGAGCAGCACCACGACGTCGAGGTCCGACGTCGCCGTGCGGCGGCCCGTCGCGACGCTGCCGCCCAGGAAGGCGGTACGTGCTTCGGGGTGCTGTTCCTCTACGACGGCGCGTGCGGCTTCGATCGCATCCATGCGCCAACTATCCGCACTGGGCCCGCCGCGCGCACGCTCTTTCTCGGTCCGCCGGTCAGCGGACGATCTTCCGTCCCGCTTCGGTGAGGGTGAGCGTGAGGCACCCCAGCCACGTGCCGGAGCGTGGGTACTCCCAGTTCTCGGCGTCCGCCAGGACAGCGGCAAGGTCCCGCTCCGGAACGGGCGGACCGGGCTGCTCCCCGAGCGTGCCGTCCGGCGCGGTCCAGGGCACGAGCGGGCACACCTCGATCCACCCTCGCTCGACGAGGGAAAGGAGGACCGGGACGAGAGCCGAGGAGGGCCCTGAGACCAGCGGCTCGTCGAGGTCACCGCGGACACCCGGGAGGATGTCGATCTCGGCGGCGTTGATCATGAACGCGCGTTCGGCGGAGGACAGCTGCTCTGTCGCGGGACACGGCACGTACGGAGTGTCGCAGCTCTGGAGAACGACTTCCTCGGCGCGGGTACTCCTGCCTCCGCAACCACTCAGGGGCCCGACCCGCTAAGCGGATCAGGCCCCTGAACTGGTACTTCACTGTCGGGGTGGCGGGATTTGAACCCACGACCTCTTCGTCCCGAACGAAGCGCGCTACCAAGCTGCGCCACACCCCGATCGTCGCTGCTCGTCGCGGCGACGTCGTTTACTTTAGCCCACCGCTGGCCGGAGACGAAATCCGGTTTACCGCGGGCGGTGGAGCGGGTTCGGGCGGGCGTGGTCCAGGGCGACCAGGAGTACGGCCAGGGCGTACAGGGCGAGGCCCACGAGGAGGGCGTTGCCGAGGACGATCTTGTAACCGTGCCGGCCCACGTCGAGGAAGGGATAGAGGTAGCGGTTCTGGGCGCCGGACGGGAGCAGCTCGCCGCGGGTGAGGGAGAAGGCCAGGTAGGCCAGGGGGTAGATGAGCCATACGGGGGCCTGGCGCAGGTGCAGTCGGCCGGGGGCGGTGAAGAGGAGCCAGTCCAGGGCCGCGGCCACCGGCACCACGATGTGGAGGATCTGGGTCGCGGCGGTCTGCCAGGTCGTGGCGTCCGGCGCCGTGAACAGGGGCGACTCGCCCGCCGGGACGAGGTGCTGGACCAGGCCCGCGGCGACGACGTAGAACAGCGCCCCTCCCGTGAGGGCGCCCGGCAGGGGGTGGTGGGCGGACCAGGAGCACCGGGCGGAGGCGAGCATGACCAGTGCCAGCAGGATGCCGCTCTGGACCGTGAAGTGGCTCAGGGGGGTCGTGGGCGGACCGCCGGCGGTGAGCAGCTCGATCGTCACGCCGGTCAGGGCCAGCAGCGCGATCACGCCGCGGTAGACGGCGACCAGGCGACGGCGTGCCGGGATCAGCACGGCGCGGGCCGGTACGACGGTGGGCGGCAGGACGACGTGGCCCGGGATCGGGGGGAGGTCCGGGAGGTCCCTGGGTATCGGGGCTGTCATGGCCTCAACGTAGACAGACCGGACATCGCGGGCTATGTGGGTGGGCCGTGTGGGTTACCCACCCGTCCCAGGCCCGCCCGGGGTTGTGTGTCCTCCGCTCCGGGTTCCCCCCCTGCTTCCCGGCCCCCCCGTGAGCCCAGCCCCAGCCTCGGCCCCGTGAGCCCAGCCCCGGCCCCGGCCCCGCCCCAGTCCCGGGACTGGGCCGGGGGCTGGTCAGTCCTCCCGGCCCACCAGCGTGAGCAGCGTCGCCTCCGGCGGGCAGGCGAAGCGGAACGGGGTGTAGCGGTTGGCGCCGCAGCCGGCCGAGACGTGGAGGTAGGACGTGTGGTCCCCGGAGGTGTGCGTGGACAGGCCCTTCACGCGGTCCGTGTCCAGGTCGCAGTTGGTGACCAGGGCGCCGTAGAAGGGGATGCACAGCTGGCCGCCGTGGGTGTGGCCGGCGACGATCAGGGGGTAGCCGTCCGCCGTGTAGGCGTCCAGGACGCGCAGGTACGGGGCGTGGACGACGCCCATCGAGAAGTCGGCCGTGTCGGACGGGCCGCCGGCCACCTCCGGGTACCGGTCCCGCTTGATGTGCGGGTCGTCCAGTCCCGTCAGCTCGACCGACACGCCCTCGATCTTGAGCGAGCCGCGGGTGTTCGTCAGGTTCTGCCAGCCCGCGGCGTCGAAACCGTCGCGCAGGTCCTCCCACGGGTTGTGGACGGCGCCCACGACGGGCGGGTTGCCGTTGAGACCGTGGCGGCCCTGGACCTTCTCGAGGAGGTAGCGGGCGGGGTTGCGGGGCCGGGGGCCGTAGTAGTCGTTGGAGCCGAAGACATAGGCGCCCGGGAACTCCATCAGGGGGCCCAGGGCGTCCAGGACCTCGGGGACGCCCTCCGGGTCGGACAGGTTGTCGCCGGTGTTGAGCACGAAGTCGGGGCGCAGCCCGGCCAGCGAGCGCAGCCAGCGCTGCTTCCCCCGCTGACCGCCGACCATGTGGATGTCGGAGACCTGGAGCACCCGCAGGGGACGCATTCCGGACGGGAGGACGGGGACGGTCACCCGCCGGAGGCGGAAGGCACGGGGCTCGATCCCCGCCGCGTAGACCAGGCCGGCGGCGCCAACCGCCGTGACTGCCAGGGGTACTCCGTATCGCGCGCGCATATGTCCATCGTGTCAGAAGCGGGAGGGAAGCGGCGTTGGGAGGCCTCCGCGCGGAGGCTTCGCCGAGCGCGCGTAAATCAGCGGGCGCCGGTCCTCACGCACCTGCGACAATCAGGTCCATGACCACGCTCAAGGCGAAGCTGCACGACGACCTCAACTCCTCGATCAAGGAGCGCGACGAGCTGCGCTCCTCGACGCTCCGGCTGACGCTCGCCGCGATCACCAAGGAGGAGGTCGCCGGAAAGGAGAAGCGGGAGCTCTCCGACGACGAGGTGCAGAAGGTGATCACCCGCGAGGCGAAGAAGCGCCGTGAGGCCGCCGAGGCCTTCGCCCAGGGCGGCCGCGCCGAGCAGGCCGAGCGGGAGAAGGCGGAGGGCGAGGTGCTTGCCGCCTACCTGCCCAAGCAGCTGTCCGACGACGAGCTGAACGCGATCGTCGCGCAGGCCGTGCAGGAGGCGAAGGCGGCCGGCGCCGAGGGGCCGCGGGCCATGGGCGCCGTCATGAAGATCGTGAACCCGAAGGTGGCCGGGCAGGCCGAGGGCGGCCGGGTCGCCGCCGCGGTCAAGAAGCTCCTGGCCGGCTGAGCACGCACCGACGGCCGGAACGCGTCGCCGCGAAGATCCGCTCCTGGAGCGAGGCTCCGGGAGCGGGAGCGGGAGCGGGAGCGGGGGCGGGGGGCGGGTGTGGTTTCCGATGTGACGGAGCCCCCCGCCGACGCCGGGCCGACCGCTGCCGCTGGCCGGCCGGTCGGCTCTTCACACATTGCGAGAGGGTGTCCGCTGCGACGGGCGCCCTCTCGGCTCGTTCGGCGGACGCGTGGGGCGCAGCAGGCCGAGCTCCTGGGCCCGCGCTCCCAGCGCCACCCGCCCATTGGCCCCCAACTGCTCCATGAGCCGCTGGACCCTGCGCTGTACGGTGCGGTGCCCTACGCCGAGTCGCCGGGCGATCGACGCATCGCTGAAACCGGCGTACAAAAGGTTCAGAATCCTTTGCTCATCGTCATCGACGGTGTAAAGGTCGGCACAAGGGTCCGGTCTGGCGGTCAAAGAAACCCCGATGTCATGCGCGGCTGTTAGGCGTACCTCATTTTAAATGAGCTTTGACGTTCCGGGAAGCTGAATAAATGCGAGAAGGGTGACAAAAGGGCGGAACGATGGTATTCCATCCTTCCGCCCGAGGCCGGCTCGGCCGTCACGGCGACGGCCGTCGGCCCGGTCAGTACCAGGGAGTGCAGCTCTGGTCGCCGGACGGGTCCTCGACGCAGGCCCGCATCATGTGGGTCGAGGGGTTGTGGTACATCGGCGTACGGGTCCAGTAGTAGTTCGTGCCGCTCGGAATCTTGGCGGTCCAGCCCGAGGCGCCGCCCTTCGTCAGCCCGAGCCGCCAGTAGCACGTGGACTGGTCCTTGGTGCACCGCTGGACGTACACGTTCCAGTCGCTCGCACCAGATCCGCTGATGTAGTGCAGCCGGGCCCAGCTGTACTGGTCACCGTCGGTCTTGCCCCACCGCAGCTCGTACAGGAAGGAGTTGCCGAGCTGGTAGGGGCCGTACGGGCTGACCGGTCCGCTCTGCCACGACTGGATGTTCGGATCGTGGCCGTCGCAGCCGAAGCCGTAGCACGCCTGGGCTCTCGCCTGGGCCGAGCCGGGGATCATGAGGACCAGGGCGAGCGCGCTGAGCAGGGCGCCGAACAACACACGGATTCGTGGGCGGGTTTTCATTTTCCCCTCCATGGGCGGACAGCAACGGAAAGGCACCCCGGGAGGGCGCCAGGCGTGACTATGTCACGCCGTCACGCAAACGGAATGCCTCTTTCGAGGGCTGGCGTAATCACGTCGAATGCGTTTGCCGTCCAAGAAAATGGTCCCTCCCCCGCCGTGGGGAAGGGACCCTCTCGTGCTGCCTGCGCGCCTGCCGGCCGGTCGGCTCAGCGGCGTCCGCCCGGCCCGTTACCGGGGCCCTGGATCAGGTTGCCGCCGGGGAAGCCGCCCGGCCCGCCGTCGCCGCCGTCACCGGTGCCGCCGTTGGTCAGGCCGGCGATGAAGCCCTCGTCGCCGTTGTTCCCGTCGTCGGGCTTGTCCCTGTCGCGGTCCTTGTCCTTGTCTTTGTCCTTGTCCTTCTTCTTGTCCTTGTCCTCGTCCGGGATGTCGATGACGTTGAACGAGGGGGAGCCCTTGCCCGCGAGGGCGCCGGTCATCGCGTCCTTCCAGATGGGGCCGGGAACCGCGCCACCGAAGACGAGGGGGTGGTAGACGCCGCCGATCGTGATGTTCTTCATCTGGACCTGCTGCGAGGCGCTGCCCACCCAGACGGCGCCCGACAGGTTCGGCGTGTAACCGACGAACCAGGCGTTCTTGCGCTCGTCGGTCGTACCCGTCTTGCCGGCGTTGTCGCGGTCCGTGAGACCGGCCGCCTTGCCCGTACCGGAGTCGATCACGCCGCTCAGCAGGGTGCTCACCGTGTCCGCGGTCTTCTCACTCATCGCGCGGGAGCAGGTGGACTTCGGCACGTCGAGCGCCTTCTGCTTGTTGCCGATCTTCTGGGTGATCGACTCGATTACGATCGGCGTGCAGTACATGCCCCGGGAGGCGAAGGCGGCGTACGCGCTCGCCATCGTCAGGGGGGCCACGCCCTTGGAGCCGAGGGAGACGGCGGGGACCTCGGGGAGCTTCTCACCGTTGCCCTGCACCACGTGCAGGGCGTCCGCCATCTTCATCACCGGACACAGGCCGATGTCGGCCACCATCTGGACGAAGTAGGTGTTGACCGAGAGGGCCATCGCCTCCTTCAGCCGGTACGGGCCGACCTCCGACTCGCTCTCGTTGGGGACGGTCGCGCCCTCCGTGTTGAGCCAGGGCTTCCCGCTGCACGTCTGCACGGGCTCGGGATACGGCATCTCGTACGGGGACGAGTACTCCTGGGTGGCCGGGCGCCCCTCCTCGAGCGCGGCCGCGGCGACGAAGGGCTTGAACGTCGACCCCGTCGGGAAGCCGTAGTTGGAGCCGCCCATGCTGTGGTCGACCGAGTAGTTGATCTCGGTCTCGTTCTTGCCGTAGCCGTACGGCTTCGTCTGGCCCATTGCGAGGACCTTGCCGGTGCCGGGCTCGACCAGCGTGCTCGCGGCGGCGACCGAGTCCGACTGGTTCACGTGGTCCTTGAGCGACTGCTGGACCGACTTCTGGGCCTGCGGGTCGAGCGTCGTGCGGATGGTCAGGCCGCCCTGGTTCCACACCTTGGCCCGGTCCTTGCGGGTCTTGCCGAAGACCTTGTCGCTCAGGAAGACCTCGCGCACGTAGTCGCAGAAGAAGCTCGCGTTCTTCACGGCCGTGATGCAGCCGTTCTTCGGCTTGCTGACCTTCAGCCCGAGCGGTGCCTTCTTCGCCTTCTCGGCCTCGGCCGTGGAGATGTCGCCGACCTGGGCCATGCGGTTCAGGACGATGTTGCGCCGCTTGGTGGCCTCCGCCTCGTCGTTGACCGGGTCGTACCGGCTGGGCGACTGGACGATGCCGGCCAGGAGGGCGGCCTCCTGGACGTTGAGGTCCTTGGCGTGCTTGGAGAAGTAGCGCTGGGAGGCGGCCTCGACGCCGTAGGCCTGCTGGCCGAAGAACGTGATGTTCAGGTAGTTCTCGAGGATCTTCTTCTTGCCCAGCTCCTCCTCGACCTGGATCGCGAGCTTCAGCTCCTGGATCTTGCGGCCGATGGTCTGCTGGGTGGCCTGGGCGACCTTCGTCGCGTCGTCGCCCGCCTCCTCCACGAAGACGTTCTTGACGTACTGCTGGGTGAGTGTGGAGGCACCCTCGGAGACCTCACCGCTGCGCGCGTTCTTGTTGAGGGCGCGCAGGACGCCCTTGAGGTCGATCGCGCCGTGCTCGTAGAAGCGCGAGTCCTCGATCGCGACGATCGCCTTCTGCATGTACGGCGAGATGTCCTTGAGGTCGACCACCGTCCGGTCGCGCGAGTAGACCGTGGCGATGGTGCCGCCCTCGGCATCGAGGATGGTGGTGCGCTGACTCAGCGGGGGAGTCTTCAGGTTGGCCGGGAGGGCGTCGAAGCCCTCCACCGACCCCTTGGCGGCCAGCCCCAGCGCGCCCACAGCGGGCAACGCGATGCCGGCCAGCACTGCTCCCGCGAGCACACTGACACCGAGGAACTTGGCGGCCTGCTGCGTTGGCGACAGACCACCGCCCGAGCGCTTCTTTGGCATGAAGGCAGCCTACGTTCTCATTCGCCGGACACACGTATATGCCTTGGCCTAAGCTGCACTCAACTGTCACAGCAGTGAGGCCACGTATCAATACGTCCGGCGACCCCGAATCGTTCCGGATCCGCTCGAATCTTTTCCGAGAGGCCCCGCTGGGGGCGCGTTGGTGTGTACCGGCGCGTGCCGCGGCGTGTGGGGTGCGTGTCCGAATCCGCCTCGTGTGTCAATCGGTGTCCGTTGTGGCGTGCCAGAGATGACCTGAATGTCGGGATCGTCGTATATGTCGCCAGCTCACTCCCCCGGGTGATCTGCCGCTTACCCATAGTCCGTTCGGGCCATTCAAGATTGGGCCCGAAGGGGGTGTTGCGCTGTGTCCACCTTCCGTAACGTCCTCAACTGGCGGCGGTGAATATGCCGCTGCCGCCGTGGGGGAGCCTCGATTCGGGAGAGGACGGCGCCGGTATGGGCTGGGTAACCGACTGGAGTGCGCAGGCCGCCTGCCGCACTACCGATCCGGACGAACTGTTCGTTCAGGGAGCAGCGCAGAACAGGGCCAAGGCGGTGTGCACCGGATGTCCGGTGCGGACCGAGTGCCTGGCCGACGCGCTCGACAACCGCGTCGAGTTCGGCGTGTGGGGAGGCATGACGGAGCGGGAGCGCCGCGCGCTGCTGCGCAGGCGGCCCACCGTGACCTCTTGGCGCCGGCTCCTCGAGACGGCGCGGACGGAGTACGAGCGAGGGGCCGGCATCCTGCCCCTCGAGGACGACGAGGTGTACGAGAACTACGCGGCCGTGGGCTGAGCGCCCGGGCCCCGGGGGGCCGAGGCCGGATCAGGCGCCCGGCCCGGGCAGCTCGGGCCGGCCGGTCGCCAGGCGTTCCCCGATGTCCCGCAGCCCCGCGAGGTCGTGCACGTCGCCGGGCAGCGCGGCCACCTCGGTGACCGCCACCTCGGGATGACGTGCGGTGAAGCGGTCACGCGTGCGCTGCTCCCGGGCGAGCAGGTGCATGCGTTCCGCGTGCAGTCGCAGCAGTCCGGCGGTGAGCGCGTCGACGGACCGCTCCGTCGTCTCGGGAGCCGCTGTGCCGGCGGCTGCTGTGCTGTCGGCCGTCGTCTCGGCAGCCGGTCGTTCGGTGGCCTTTGGTGCGGAAGCCTCCGGAGAGGTGTCGGGGGCCTGCTCGGCGGGAGCGGAATCGGCCGTTCCTGAACTGCCTTGTGTGTCGGGGGAGTTGCCGGGGTCGGTACGAACTCCAGCTTTCCCGCCGTCCTGATCCACAATGCGGGGATCCTCAAGATTTTCCGCGGCGGCGAGCGCCCGCTCGGCCGACAGCCCGTCGGCGCCGCTGCCGTGGACCCGGTTGAGCACCAGACCGGCGAGCGGCATGTCCTCGGCCGCCAGCCGCTGCACGAAGTACGCGGCCTCGCGCAGGGCGTCCCGCTCCGGGGCCGCGACCACCAGGAACGCGGTCCCGGGCGCCTGGAGCAGCTTGTACGTCGCGTCCGCGCGGGTACGGAAGCCCCCGAACATCGAGTCCATCGCGGCCACGAACGTCTGCACGTCCTTGAGGAACTGCCCGCCCAGCACCTTCCCCAGGACGCCGGTCATCATCGACATGCCGACGTTCAGGAACTTCATGCCCGCCCGGCCGCCGACCTTCGCGGGGGCCAGCAGGACGCGGATCAGCTTGCCGTCCAGGAAGGAACCGAGGCGCTTGGGCGCGTCGAGGAAGTCCAGCGCCGAGCGGGACGGCGGCGTGTCGACGACGATGAGGTCCCACTCGTCCTTCGCCCGCAGCTGCCCCAGCTTCTCCATCGCCATGTACTCCTGCGTGCCCGCGAAGCCCGCCGAGAGCGACTGGTAGAAGGGGTTGCCCAGGATCGCCGCGGCCCGCTCGCGGTCCGCGTGGGACTCGACGATCTCGTCGAAGGTCCGCTTCATGTCGAGCATCATGGCGTGCAGCTCGCCGCCCGCGGCGTCGTCGACGCCCTTCACCCGGCGCGGGGTGTTGTCGAGCGAGTCGATGCCCATGGACTGCGCGAGCCGCCGGGCCGGGTCGATGGTGAGGACGACCACCTTGCGGCCGCGCTCGGCCGCACGCAGGCCCAGGGCCGCCGCCGTGGTCGTCTTGCCGACCCCGCCGGAGCCGCAGCACACCACGATGCGGGTCTGCGGGTCCTCCAGCAGCAGGTCGACGTCGAGCACGGGCGCGGCCGCCAGCCGCCGCGCCCCCTCCCGGTGACGGGCCGGCTCCTCCGGACTCATGCGATCCCCTGCTTCCGCAGCTCGGTGGCCAGTTCGTACAGGCCCGCCAGGTCCATGCCCTCCGCGAGGAGCGGCAGTTCGTGCGTCGGCAGACCCACCTCGCCGAGGACCGCCCGCTGCTCCTGCTCCAGGGTGTACCGCTCGGCGTACTCCCCGGCCTGCGCGAGGAGCGGGTCCACCAGCCGCTCGGCGTGCCCGCCCCGCCGCGCCCCGCCGAGCCCGGCCCCGGACAGCGACCGGGCCAGCGCCGTACGCGGCGTCTCCCGTACGCGTTCCAGGTCGGTGGCGTCCAGCACCTGGGGCCGGACCATGTTGACGACGACCCGGCCCACCGGGAGCCGTGCCGTGCGCAGCTCGGCGATGCCGTCCACGGTCTCCTGGACCGGCATCTCCTCCAGCAGCGTCACCAGGTGCACCGCGGTCTCCCGCGACTTCAGCACCCGCATCACGGCCTGCGCCTGATTGTGTATGGGGCCGACCTTCGCGAGCCCCGCCACCTCGTCGTTCACATTGAGGAAGCGCGTGATGCGGCCGGTCGGCGGGGCGTCCATGACGACGTAGTCGTACACGAACCGCCCCCGCTTGTCCTTGCGCCGGACCGCCTCGCACGCCTTGCCGGTCAGCAGGACGTCTCTGACGCCCGGCGCGATGGTGGTCGCGAAGTCGATCGCGCCGAGCTTCTTCAGGGCCCGTCCGGCGCTGCCCAGCTTGTAGAACATCTGGAGGTAGTCCAGAAGGGCCAGTTCGGCGTCGATGGCGAGGGCGTACACCTCCCCGCCCCCGGGAGCGACGGCGATCTTCCGCTCCTCATAAGGCAGCGCCTCCGTTTCGAAGAGCTGCGCGATGCCCTGGCGACCCTCGACCTCGACGAGAAGCGCGCGCTTCCCCTCGGTGGCCAGGGCCAGCGCGAGGGCCGCGGCCACCGTGGTCTTGCCGGTTCCGCCCTTGCCGCTGACGACCTGGAGCCTGCTCACGTATTCGAGCGTAACCAGTCCGCGCGCCGAGTACGCCGGTGGCTGTGGACAACGTGGTCGCGACCGGCCCGCGGAGGGGCCCGGACCACGGCTGCGGACGGGCCCCGGACAGCGGTCGCGGAGGCGTCCCGGCCAACGGCTAGAGTCGGCCGCATGACCAAGTGGGAATACGCAACCGTGCCGCTGCTCGTCCATGCCACGAAGCAGATTCTGGACACCTGGGGCGAGGACGGCTGGGAGCTCGTCCAGGTCGTGCCCGGGCCGAACAACCCCGAGCAGCTCGTCGCCTACCTGAAGCGGGAGAAGCAGGCATGAGCGCCGTCGAGGCGAGGCTCGCCGAGCTGGGCCTGACGCTGCCCGAGGTCGTCCCGCCGCTGGCCGCCTACCAGCCGGCCGTGCAGTCCGGTCCGTACGTCTACACGTCCGGCCAGCTGCCGATGCTCGGGGGCAAGCTCCCGGTCACCGGCAAGGTGGGCGCCGAGGTGACGGCCGACGAGGCCAAGGAACTGGCCCGCACTTGCGCGCTGAACGCCCTGGCCGCCGTGAAGTCCGTCGCCGGTGACCTGGACCGCGTCGCGCGCGTCGTCAAGGTCGTCGGCTTCGTCGCGTCCGCGACCGACTTCACCGGCCAGCCCGGCGTGGTCAACGGCGCCAGCGAACTCCTCGCCGAGGTCCTCGGCGACAAGGGCGTGCACGCCCGCAGCGCGGTGGGCGTGGCGGTCCTTCCGCTGGACGCGCCGGTCGAGGTCGAGATCCAGGTGGAGCTCGTCCAGCCGTAACCTCCTCGAGCCGCGACGGGGCCCGGTGTGTTGCCGGACCGGCAACAAACCTCGCCCCGGCGGTCCCTGCCCCGCAGGATCGGTGACAGGTGGCCCCGTACGGCGCGGGAGCCGGCTCCGGCCGGCGGTCCCGGCCCGCCGCGGGGCCGTACCGACCGTATGGACCGTTTGCGCCAGGAGGAGCCGTGCCGCAGCCGCCCGAGACCGTCCCGCAGCCCCACCGCCCCGGAGGGAGCGCCGACCGGCCCGTGCACCGGCTGGTGCCCTCACCCGCCGGCCGGATCCACCTGGTGGAGCAGGGCAGCGGGCCGCTGGTCCTGCTCGTGCACGGTTTCCCCGAGTCCTGGTACTCCTGGCGCCACCAGCTGCCCGCGCTGGCCGCCGCCGGGTTCCGCGCCGTCGCCGTCGACGTGCGCGGCTACGGGCGCTCCTCGCGGCCCGACGCCGTCGAGGCGTACCGGATGCTCGACCTGGTGGCGGACAACGTGGCCGTGGTGGAGGCCCTGGGGGAGCGCTCCGTGGTGATCGTCGGGCACGACTGGGGTGCGAACATCGCCTCGCACTCCGCGCTGCTGCGGCCGGACGTGTTCCGCGCGGTGGGCCTGCTGAGCGTGCCGTACACGCCGCCGGGCGGCCCGAGGCCCAGCGAGGTCTTCGCCGGGATGAGCGACCCGGCCGGGCCCTTCGCCGGGCAGGAGTTCTACGTCTCCTACTTCCAGGAGCCCGGCCGCGCCGAGGCGGAGATCGAGCCGGACGTACGCGGCTGGCTCGGCGGCCTCTACGCCGCGCTGTCCGCCGACACCATGCCCGGCCCCCAGGAGCCCGACCCGCACTTCGTCGCCCCCGGCGGCCGGATGCGCGACCGGTTCCCGGCCGCCGGGCGGCTGCCCTCCTGGCTGACCGAGCAGGACCTGGACGTCTACGCCGGGGAGTTCGAGCGCACCGGCCTGACCGGCGCCCTGAACCGCTACCGCAACATGGACCGCGACTGGGCCGACCTGGCCGCCCACGCGGGTGCCCCGGTCACTCAGCCGTCCCTGTTCCTCGGCGGCGGCATGGACGCCTCCACGACCTGGCTGTCCGACGCCATCGAGGCGTACCCGGTCACTCTGCCCGGCCTGAGCGCCTCGCACGTCCTCGACGGCTGCGGCCACTGGCTCCAGCAGGAGCGCCCCGAGGAGGCCAACCGGCTGCTCACCGAGTGGCTGGCCGGCCTGCCCTCCTGACGCCCGCCGGGCCCCGGGGGCCACTCGAACATCCGCCCGTCACCGGATAGCCTCCGGCCATGGCGAATGGTCAGGCGAATGGTCAGTGGTACCCACCGGAGTGGCCGGACCGCATCCGCGCGCTGGCGGACGGCACCCTCACCCCGGTCACCCCGAAGCGCGCGGCCACCGTCATGCTCCTCAGGGACACCGGCGCCACGGATTCCGGGTCCGGCCCCGTCGTGCACATGCTGCGCCGCCGCACCTCCATGGCCTTCGCCGGCGGCGCGTACGCCTATCCGGGCGGCGGGGTCGACCCCCGCGACGACGACCGCGCCGTCGGCTGGGCGGGCCCCACGCGCGCGTGGTGGGCGGACCGGCTGGGCGTCGACGAGGCGGGCGCCCAGGCGATCGTCTGCGCGGCCGTACGGGAGACCTACGAGGAGGCCGGCGTCCTGCTCGCGGGTCCGACCGCCGACTCGGTGGTCGGCGACACGACGGGCGCGGACTGGGAGGCCGACCGGGCCGCCCTGGTCGACCGCGAGCTGTCCTTCGCGGAGTTCCTGGACCGCAGGGGCCTCGTCCTGCGTTCCGACCTGCTGGGCGCCTGGGCGCGCTGGATCACCCCGGAGTTCGAGTCCCGGCGCTACGACACCTGGTTCTTCGTGGCGGCGCTCCCCGAGGGGCAGCGCACCCGCAACGCCTCCACGGAGGCCGACCGCACGGTGTGGATCACGCCGGCGGACGCGGCCGCCGGGTACGACAAGGGCGAGCTGCTGATGATGCCGCCCACCGTCGCCACCCTGCGCGGCCTGGCGGAGTGCGCCACGGCGGCCGAGGCGCTGGCGTCGGCCCCCGGCCGCGACATGACGCCCGTGCTGGCCCGCGCCCGGCTGTCCGGCGACGAGGTCGTCCTCTCCTGGCCGGGGCACGACGAGTTCACGAAGCACGTACCGAGTACGCGTACGGCCACGGCGCCGGCGACGCCTTCCGACCCGACCGGGGGAGCCCCCTCATGACGGACGCAGCAGCACTGCCCGGACAGCCGCGCGGCGGCGTCCTGTCGGGACCGGCCACCGCGCGCGCGGTGAACGTCCTCGCGCCCAACGCCTCCGCGATGACCCTGGACGGCACCAACACCTGGATCCTCGCCGAACCCGACTCCGACCTGGCCGTCGTCGTCGACCCGGGCCCCCTGGACGACGCCCATCTGCGGCACGTCGTCGACACGGCCGAGCGGGCCGGCAAGCGGGTGGCGCTGACGCTCCTGACGCACGGTCACCCGGACCACGCGGAGGGCGCCGCGCGCTTCGCCGAGCTGACGCGCACGAACGTACGGGCACTGGACCCGGCCCTGCGGCTGGGCGACGAAGGGCTGGCCGCCGGGGACGTGATCGCGGTCGGCGGTCTGGAACTGAGGGTCGTACCGACGCCGGGGCACACGGCCGACTCGCTGTGCTTCCATCTCCCGGCCGACGGGGCCGTCCTGACGGGTGACACGGTCCTGGGCCGCGGTACGACGGTCGTGGCCCACCCCGACGGCCGTCTCGGCGACTACCTGGACTCGCTGCGCAGGCTCAGGTCGCTCACCACCGACGACGGGGTGCACACGGTGCTTCCGGGCCACGGGCCCGTCCTGGAGGACGCCCAGGGCGTCGTGGAGTACTACCTGGCCCACCGCGCCCACCGCCTCGCCCAGGTCGAGACGGCGGTGGAGGACGGCCACCGCACACCGGGCGAGGTCGTCGCCCACGTGTACGCGGACGTCGACCGTTCCCTGTGGCCGGCGGCGGAACTGTCCGTGCGGGCGCAGCTGGAGTACCTGGGCGAGCACGGGATCGTCCGGCTGCCCGACTAGCACCCGGAGGCCGAGGCCGGGGGGCCGGGGCCGGGGGAGGGCGGCGGGCTCAGCGGGAGCGCTTGGCCAGCCGCTCCACGTCCAGCAGGATCACCGCGCGGGCCTCCAGGCGGAGCCAGCCGCGCTGGGCGAAGTCCGCCAGTGCCTTGTTGACCGTCTCGCGGGACGCGCCGACCAGCTGGGCCAGCTCCTCCTGCGTGAGGTCGTGCACCACGTGGATGCCCTCCTCGGACTGCACGCCGAAACGGCGGGAGAGGTCCAGCAGGGCGCGGGCCACGCGGCCGGGGACGTCCGAGAAGACCAGGTCCGACATGGCGTCGTTGGTCTTGCGCAGGCGGCGGGCGACGGCGCGCAGCAGCGCGGTGGCCACCTCCGGGCGGACGTTCAGCCAGGGCTGGAGGTCGCCGTGGCCGAGGGCGAGCAGCTTGACCTCGGTCAGCGCGGTGCCGGTCGCCGTGCGCGGGCCCGGGTCGAAGAGCGACAGCTCGCCGATCAGCTCGCTGGGACCGACCACGGCCAGCATGTTCTCGCGCCCGTCGGGGGACGTGCGGTGGAGCTTGACCTTGCCTTCCGTGACCACGTAGAGGCGGTCTCCGGGGTCCCCCTCGTGGAAGAGGGTGTCGCCGCGGGCGAGGGTCACCTCACTCATGGAGGCGCGGAGCTCCGCGGATTGCTCGTCGTCGAGCGCCGCGAAGAGCGGGTTGCGCCGCAGAACGTCGTCCACGAGTTCTCTCCTTGTCGACCGGCTCAGAGGATCTTGTTCCCCCGGTGTACCAGGGGTCCGTGGTGCCCATTTTGCCGGACAGTCCAAACAGTGTGATCTGTCACAAGGATGCCGCACCGATGTCCCGGGGTACGCGGCAGGGGTCCAATTGGGCGCCGATCTTCGAGGTCCGGGGCGGATGTCGGTGCCGGGCCGTAGGCTGGCCGGGTGTCCAAATCGCCGGTGAGAGCACAGGCCTGGGGTGCTGCGCGAGTGAGTGCACGGCGCGATTCCGCTGTGGGCGAACAGGGTCCCGATGGCGGTAGGAAAACGGCGAAAGCGACGAAGAAGGCAGTGCCTGCCAAGAGGGTGACTGCGGAGAAGGGTGCCGTGAAGAAGTCCTCCGCGAGCAAGGAGACCGCCGCGAGCAGGAAGGCGGTCGCGGGCAAGAAGACCCCGGCGACGAAGGCCCCGGCGAAGAAGGCCGCCGCCGGCAAGACGGCCGCCCAGAAGGCTGCCGCCAAGAAGGCCGCGCCCCTCAAGCGGCAGGCGCCGGCCAAGAAGCCCGCCGTCGCCCCGAAGAAGGCCGCCGCGGCCGTCAAGGGCGTCGCCCCGGCGAAGACCGTCGCCCCGACCTCGCCGCGCGGCGAGTCGCGCACCGCGCTGGTCCGCCGCGCCCGCCGTATCGACCGCGAGCTCGCCGAGGTCTACCCGTACGCCCACCCGGAGCTGGACTTCGAGAACCCGTTCCAGCTGGTCGTGGCCACGGTGCTGTCCGCGCAGACCACCGACCTGAGGGTCAACCAGACGACGCCCGCCCTCTTCGCCAAGTACCCCACCCCCGAGGACCTGGCCGCCGCCGTCCCCGAGGAGGTCGAGGAGATCCTGCGCCCGACCGGCTTCTTCCGGGCCAAGACCAAGTCGGTCATAGGGCTGTCCAAGGCGCTCACGGAGGACTTCGGCGGCGAGGTCCCCGGACGCCTCGAAGACCTGGTCAAGCTGCCCGGTGTCGGCCGCAAGACCGCCTTCGTCGTGCTCGGCAACGCCTTCGGCCGCCCCGGCATCACCGTGGACACGCACTTCCAGCGCCTGGTGCGCCGCTGGCGGTGGACCGAGGAGACCGACCCGGACAAGATCGAGGCCGCCGTCGGCGCGCTCTTCCCGAAGAGTGACTGGACCGACCTCTCCCACCACGTGATCTGGCACGGCCGCCGCATCTGCCACGCCCGCAAGCCCGCCTGCGGCGCCTGTCCCATCGCCCCGCTGTGCCCGGCGTACGGCGAGGGCGAGACGGACCCGGAGAAGGCGAAGAAGCTGCTCAAGTACGAGAAGGGCGGCTTCCCGGGCCAGCGGCTGAAGCCCCCGCAGTCGTACCTGGACGCGGGCGGGAAGCCGGCGCCGCCGCTGGGGGCCGGGTGACGGAACGATCTCGGGGGCGTCGGGCGTTGGATTCTGCGGGACGGGGGTGGAGATGACACGGGTGAGTGACACGCACGGCCCCGCGCGGGACCACGTTCGGGAGGCGCTGCTCAGCAAGGAGGGTCTGCCCGGCTGGCTGGACCCGGTGGTGAGAGCGGCCGAGACGGTCCGGCCCACCCAGCTGAGCCGCTTCCTGCCGCCCGCGGACGGCGCCGGCCGTCAGTCCGCCGTCCTGATCCTCTTCGGCGACGGCACGCTTCCAGGGGGAGAGGGTCGGAGCGGCGGGGCGGAGGCCGGTCGCGGTCCCGAGCTGCTGCTCATGGAGCGGGCGGGCTCCCTGCGCTCGCACCCGGGCCAGCCCGCCTTCCCGGGCGGCGCGCTCGACCCGGAGGACGGGGATCCGCGTGGTGACGGGCCGCTGCGGGCCGCCCTGCGCGAGGCCGAGGAGGAGACCGGGTTGGACCCGGCCGGCGTCCAGCTCTTCGGGGTCCTGCCGAAGCTCTACATCCCGGTGAGCGGCTTCGTCGTCACGCCGGTGCTGGCGTGGTGGCGCGAGCCCACCCCGGTCGGTGTCGTCGATCCGGCCGAGACCGCGCGCGTCTTCAAGGTGCCCGTGGCGGATCTCACGGACCCCGCCAACCGGGTGACGACCATTCACCCCAGCGGTCACCGGGGCCCGGCATTCCTGGTCGAATCGGCGCTCGTCTGGGGCTTCACCGCCGGCATCATCGACCGGTTGCTGCACTTCGCGGGCTGGGAGCGGCCCTGGGACCGGGAGAAGCAGGTCCCGCTGGACTGGCGCGCATGACAGGGTGGCCTGCGTACCGCAGACGACAAGACGAGGCCTGAATCGGTGAACGTGCTGGACATCCTGTTGCTGCTGGCCGCCGTCTGGTTCGCCATCGTCGGCTTCCGGCAGGGCTTCGTCGTCGGCATCCTGTCGGTCATAGGCTTCCTCGGCGGCGGTCTCGTCGCCGTCTACCTGCTGCCGGTGATCTGGGACGCGCTGACGGACGACGCGGAGGTGAGCACGACCGCCGCCGTCGTCGCGATCGTCGTCGTCATCGTGTGCGCCTCGGTCGGCCAGGCCCTGACGACCCATCTGGGCAACAAGCTGCGCCGCTACATCACGTGGTCCCCGGCCCGCGCCCTGGACGCCACCGGGGGCGCCCTGGTCAACGTCGTCGCCATGCTCCTGGTCGCCTGGCTGCTCGGCTCCGCCCTCGCGCGGACCACGATGCCGACGGTCGGCAAGGAGGTGCGGCAGTCCACGGTGCTGGCGGGAGTGCAGGAAGTTCTGCCGGCGGGCGCCGACAACTGGTTCGACAACTTCACCTCGGTCCTCGACAAGAACGGCTTCCCGCAGGTCTTCAGCCCGTTCTCCAACGAGCCGGTCCTGGACACGCCGCCGCCCGACCCGGCGCTGGTGAACAGCCCGGTCGCCGTCAACGCCAAGCGCTCCATCGTCAAGGTCATGGGCACCGCCCCCGACTGCGGCAAGGTCCTCGAGGGCACCGGTTTCGTCTTCGCCGACCGCCGCGTCATGACCAACGCCCATGTCGTGGGCGGCGTCGACGAGCCCACGGTGCAGATAGGCGGCGAGGGCCGGAAGTACGACGCGACGGTCGTCCTCTACGACTGGCGGCGCGACATCGCCGTACTGGACGTGCCGGATCTGGACGCGCCCGCACTGCGGTTCACGGACGAGGACGAGGATGCGGAGCGCAACGACGGCGCGATCGTCGCCGGCTTCCCGGAGAACGGGGCGTACGACGTCCGCGCCGCCCGGGTGCGCGGGCGCATCACCGCCAACGGCCCGGACATCTACCACCGCGACACCGTCCGCCGGGACGTCTACTCCCTGTTCGCGACCGTCCGTCAGGGCAACTCGGGCGGCCCGCTGCTGACGCCGGAGGGCGAGGTGTACGGCGTGGTCTTCGCCAAGTCCCTCGACGACCCGGACACCGGTTACGCGCTCACCGCGGACGAGATCCGCGACGACATCAGCGAGGGACGCACCGCGAGTCAGCAGGTGGACAGCGACAGCTGCGCCCTCTAGCCGCGCGTCCGCGCGGTGTCGGGGCGAGTTGTCTCAGGTCCGTGGATGGCGCAGGCGTACGGAGACCCAGCGGGCCCGGCGGCGCAGAATGCGCGGAATGCCCACCCGTAGGTCCGCACCCGCGAGTTGCGGGGTGCCGTCGCGTCGGTGGGTACTGCTCACGCCGCTCGTGGAGCGGCCGTCGCGTGCTACGTCACTGTAGTCGTGCGTCCAGCCCATACCCGGACGTGTGCCCCCGCCCCAAGGTCGATAACCGTTCCCGGGGCCCTCAATTGGCCTATGCGCCGGGCAAGTGGCCGTTCATAGGACGAGCGGTCCGGTTCGGATACCGGGCGCGTTCGTTCGGTGACTGATCGCCTACGTTTCGGTCATCGGTCGGGTTCGGGATCCTTCAGCCAGTTGATCAGTTCGGTCGAGAAGGCGACCGGATCCTCTTCGTGCGGGAAGTGCCCGAGCCCGTCGAACAGCCTCCAGCGGTACGGCGCTTCGACGTACTGCCCCGACCCGGCGGCGCTCCGCGTCCGCATCACGGGGTCGAGCGAACCGTGCAGATGCAGGGTCGGCACCCGCACCGGCCGCTTCATCCGGCGGTAGAACTGGATGCCGTCCGGACGGGCCAGGGAACGCACCAGCCAGCGGTACGGCTCGACCGAGCAGTGCGCCGTGGAGGGGATGCACATGGCACGCCGGTACGCCGTCACAGCCTCGTCGTCGAGGAGGCGCGGTCCGGACCAGTCGTGGAGCAGCCGGCCCACCAGCGCGCCGTCGTCCGCGGTCAGCTGACGCTCCGGCACCCAGGGGCGCTGGAAGCCCCAGATGTAGGAACCCGCCCGGCTCTGGCGGACGTCGCCGAGCATGGCCGAGCGCCAGCGGCGGGGATGCGGCATCGAGGACACCGCGAGCCGGCGTACGAGCTTGGGCCGCATCGCGGCGGCCGTCCAGGCCAGGTAGCCGCCGAGGTCGTGACCGACCAGTGCGGCGTCCGGCTCGCCCAGGGAGCGGACCACGCCGGTGATGTCGAGCGCGAGGCCGGCGGGATCGTAGCCGCGCGGGGTGCGGTCGCTGCCGCCGACGCCGCGCAGGTCCATGGCGACGGCGCGGAAACCGGCGTCGGCGAGCGCCGTCAGCTGGTGCCGCCAGGTCCACCAGAACTGCGGGAAGCCGTGCAGCAGCAGCACCAGCGGGCCGTCGCCCAGCTCGGCGATGTGGAAGCGGGCGCCGTTGGCCGCGACATCCCGGTGGGTCGGCTCGGGTCCGCCCGGGATGCCGAGCCGTACGACCGAGGTGGGGTTGGGGTGCTGCGGCGAGGGGGATTGCCCCGAAGGGGTGGTGGAGCCCGTCATGAGGACGAGCGTGCCACAGCCTCGATCGCTTCGGGGGACCGGTCCGCGGGCAGTTCCGGGCGCGGGTGCGGCTTGGCGTTCTGGAGCACACCGGCCGACTGCTTCACCGAGGCGGCGACCTTCTGGGGGCCGCGGCCCTTCTTGGCCTTCTTCGCGAAGACGATGCCGATCAGCGCGAGGAGGCCGGCGATCAGGACGTTGGCCGCGAAGGAGAGCAGGAAGCAGACCGCCAGGTTCCAGTGGCTCCAGGTCCGGATGCCGTAGGCCAGCGCGAAGCTCAGCATCGGCAGCGAGAACACCAGGAGCAGGCCCGCGGCGGAGAACGCGCCGCCCGCCGTCGCCCCCCGCTTGACGTCCTGCTTCAGCTGCGCCTTCGCCAGTGCGATCTCGTCGTGCACGAGCGCCGACATGTCGGTGGTCGCCGAGGCGAACAGCTGGCCGATGCTGCGTTCGGTGCCGACCGGGCTGCCGTCGGGTGCGCTCATCGCGGTCTCCCTCTTCTGCTGGCTCGTCTGAGTACGGTTCCGTCTTTTGTACCGTCTCGTCAGATCATGCCGGACGGTCGTCCTCATCGCCTGCCCCGCCCGTCACTTCGGCAAGCCGCGCCGACTGCATCTCCTCGGCGATCCGGCGGTGCTCGGCGGCCTTCTTCTCGTGGAGGGCGGCCATGCGCAGGTGGTACGCGGGGTCGTCCTCCTCGTAGATGTCCGGGACGCCGCTGAGGTCGTCGTCGCGCTCCTCCTCCGCGACCAACCCCCGGTACTTCGCGTTGCGTACCTTCAGCAGCACCGTCGCCAGCGCCGCCGCGATCAGCGATCCGGACAGGACGGCGGCCTTGACCTCGTCGGTCATCGCCGCGTCGCCGTCGAAGGCCAGCTCGCCGATGAGCAGCGAGACGGTGAACCCGATGCCGGCCAGGGTCGCCACCGCGAACACGTCGGCCCACTGGAGGTCGTCGCTGAGCGATGCCCTGGTGAAACGCGAGGTCAGCCAGGTGCCGCCGAAGATGCCCAGCGTCTTGCCGACGACGAGCCCGAGCACGACGCCGAGCGTCTCCGGCTTGGTGAACACATCGGCCAGCGCCCCGCCCGAGATGGCCACCCCCGCGCTGAACAGCGCGAACAGGGGCACGGCCAGGCCCGCCGACAGCGGGCGCACGAGGTGCTCGACGTGCTCGCCGGGGGAGTGCTCCTCGCCCTCGCGCGTGTGGCAGCGCAGCATCAGGCCCATGGCGACACCGGCGATGGTGGCGTGGATGCCGCTGTTGTACATCAGGCCCCAGATCACCAGGCCGAGCGGAACGTACACGTACCAGCCGCGTACGCCCTTGCGCAGCAGCAGCCAGAACACGGCCAGGCCCACGGCCGCGCCGCCCAGCGCGGCGAAGTTCAGGGTGTCGGTGAAGAAGACGGCGATGATCAGGATGGCGAACAGGTCGTCGACGACGGCGAGCGTCAGCAGGAACGCGCGCAGGGCGCTCGGCAGCGACGTGCCGATGACGGCGAGCACGGCGAGCGCGAAGGCGATGTCGGTGGCGGTCGGCACGGCCCAGCCGGACAGCGAACCGCCGCCCGCGGTGGCGGTGACCGTGTAGACGATCGCCGGTACGGCCATGCCGCACAGCGCCGCCACCACCGGGAGCGCGGCGGCCTTGGGGTCCTTGAGGTCACCGGCGACCAGTTCGCGTTTGAGCTCGATGCCGGCGACGAAGAAGAAGACCGCGAGGAGTCCGTCGGCGGCCCAGTGCGCCACCGACAGGTTCAGACCGAGGGCCTCGGGGCCGAAGTGGAAGTGGCTGACGCTCTCGTAGCTGTCGTGGAGCGCCGGTATGTTCGCCCACACCAGGGCGGTGACCGCGGCGACCAGCAGCAGAACGCCGCCGACGGTCTCGGTACGCAGCGCGTCCGCGATGTAGGTGCGCTCCGGGAGGGACAGCCGTCCGAAGGCCTTGCGGGGGGTGCGGGGCGCGGTCACGAGGGAGAACCTCCGGTGGGTGGGCAGCACTAAACACATGCCGACCAGACTTCCCGGCGCACCATGAGGATCTTGAACTAGATCTTGATGAGTCTCCTACTTCTCCCCAGCTTACCCGGGCCCCGGTTCTCCCACCGGGCGAGGGCACCCGGCACGTGCGCGACGCCGGGTGCCCTCGGTGTCCGTGGCTCAGTCCTCGCCGGGCGCGGACGGGAGCTTCGACTGGATGAGGTCCATGACCGTGGAGTCCGCCAGCGTCGTGACGTCGCCGACCTGACGGTTCTCCGCGACGTCGCGGAGCAGACGCCGCATGATCTTGCCGGAGCGGGTCTTCGGCAGCTCCGAGACCGGGAGGATCCGCTTGGGCTTGGCGATGGGGCCGAGCGTGGCGCCGACGTGGTTGCGCAGCTCGGCGACCAGGTCCTCGCTCTCCGCGGTGGTGCCGCGCAGGATCACGAAGGCGACGATGGCCTGCCCGGTGGTCTCGTCCGCCGCGCCGACCACGGCCGCCTCGGCGACCGACGGGTGGGAGACGAGGGCCGACTCGACCTCGGTGGTGGAGATGTTGTGGCCGGAGACGAGCATCACGTCGTCGACGCGGCCGAGCAGCCAGATGTCGCCGTCGTCGTCCTTCTTGGCGCCGTCGCCCGCGAAGTACTTGCCCTCGAAGCGCGACCAGTAGGTGTCGATGAACCGCTGGTCGTCGCCCCAGATGGTGCGCAGCATCGACGGCCACGGCTCGGTGAGGACCAGGTAACCGCCGCCGCCGTTCGGCACCTCGTTGGCCTCGTCGTCGACGACGGTGGCGGAGATGCCGGGCAGGGGGCGCTGGGCGGAGCCCGGCTTGGCGTCCGTGACGCCCGGCAGCGGTGTGATCATCATCGCGCCGGTCTCGGTCTGCCACCAGGTGTCGACGACCGGGGTGGCGTCCGCGCCGATGTTCTTGCGGTACCAGATCCACGCCTCGGGGTTGATCGGCTCGCCGACCGAGCCGAGGACGCGCAGGGACGACAGGTCGAACTTCGCGGGGATGTCGTCGCCCCACTTCATGAACGTCCGGATCGCGGTGGGCGCGGTGTACAGGATCGTCACGCCGTACTTCTGCACGATCTCCCAGAACCGGCCCTGGTGCGGGGTGCCCGGGGTGCCCTCGTACATGACCTGCGTCGCGCCGTTGGCGAGCGGGCCGTAGACGATGTACGAGTGTCCGGTGACCCAGCCGACGTCGGCGGTGCACCAGAAGACGTCCGTCTCCGGCTTGAGGTCGAAGACCGCCCAGTGCGTGTACGCCGTCTGGGTGAGGTAGCCGCCGGAGGTGTGCAGGATGCCCTTGGGCTTACCCGTCGTGCCGGACGTGTACAGGATGAACAGCGGGTGCTCCGCGTCGAACGCCTCGGGCGTGTGCTCGGCGGACTGCCCGTCGACGGTCTCGTGCCACCACTTGTCCCGGGAGTCGTCCCAGGCGACCTCCTGGCCGGTGCGGCGGACGACGAGCACGTGCTCGACGATCCCGGCGCGCTCGACGGCCTCGTCGACGGCCGGCTTGAGCGCGGACGGCTTGCCGCGCCGGTAGCCGCCGTCGGCGGTGATGACGACGCGGGCGTCGGCGTCCTGGATGCGGGTGGCCAGCGCGTCCGAGGAGAAGCCGCCGAAGACGACCGAGTGCGCGGCGCCGATGCGGGCACAGGCCAGCATCGCGACCGCGGTCTCGGGGATCATCGGCATGTAGATCGCGACCCGGTCGCCCTTCTGTACGCCCAGCTCCAGCAGGGCGTTGGCGGCTTTGGAGACCTCGTCCTTGAGCTGCGTGTAGGTGATGGCGCGGCTGTCGCCGGACTCGCCCTCGAAGTGGATGGCGACGCGGTCGCCGTTGCCGGCCTCCACGTGGCGGTCCACGCAGTTGTAGGCGACGTTCAGCGTGCCGTCCTTGAACCACTTGGCGAACGGCGGGTTCGACCAGTCGAGCGTCTCGGTCGGCTCCTTCGCCCAGGTCAGCCGGCGGGCCTGCTCGGCCCAGAAGCCGAGCCTGTCAGCCTTGGCCTGTTCGTACGCCTCCGCCGTGACGTTGGCGTTCGCGGCCAGGTCGGCGGGGGGTGCGAACCTGCGTTCTTCCTTGAGCAGGTTGGCCAAGGATTCGTTGCTCACGACATCTCCCTTTCTCAGGGTTGTCCGTTGTGTCCCAGGCCACAGCTCATCAGACCCGGGGGGCCGATGACAAGGGTCGACGGGCAAATGGTTTAGACCTGTTGTGGTCGCCGTCCGCCCGCGGTGTCTCCTTCGTGGCTTCGTGGTCCGTGGTCACTCGTACCCACGGACCACGAAGGCGCGGGGTTCAGCGTGTGTAACGCCGCTCACACCGGCCCGCGCCTCGGCGCTCCCGGGACCGCCGCTCGGACGGTCGGGTGGCCAGACAGCCAGACAGCCAGACAGCCAGGCAGTCGGGCAGTCAGGCGGTCAGGCGGTCAGGTCAGTGGTCGGCACCAGCGCGAACACGCCGCCCTCGGCGTCCTCGGACAGCAGGTACGACTGGGCCTCGCCGACGTGGAAGTACATGCCGTGCAGCTCCAGGTCGCCGGCGCGCAGTGACCGGGCCACCGAATCGTGGGCACGCAGGTGCTCCAGCTGCTGGACGACGTTGGCCAGGCACAGCCGCTCCACCGCGTCGACGGGTCCGCGTCCGGCCAGCAGGGGGCGGGAGCGACCGGCCTCGTGCCCCTGCTCCGGCTCCGGCTCGTTCGCGTGCGCGTCCAGGTCCGGCAGGGCGCGCTCCAGGCTGGGCAGCCCGTGCCGCAGCCACCGCTGGAGGGGCGTGCGCGCGCCCCCGTGTTCGGCGCCGAGCAGCGCTTGCATCGCCCCGCACCCGGAGTGCCCGCACACCGTGATGGACCGCACCTTCAGTACGTCCACGGCGTACTCGATCGCCGCGGCCACCGAGTCGTCGCCGCTCTCCTCGCCGGGCAGCGGCACGAAGTTGCCGACGTTGCGCACCACGAAGAGGTCGCCGGGACCACTGGAGGTGATCATCGACGTGACCACCCGTGAGTCGGCGCAGGTCAGGAAGAGCTGGGAGGGCTGCTGCCCCTCCCGGGCCAGCCGCGCCAGCTCACGGCGCATCAGCGGGCCGGTGTTGCGGTGGAAGGCACTGATGCCACGGGCGAGCTCGTGTCCGGTGGGTCCGTCCGCGGCACCGGACGCACCTGGTGGATGTGGTGCACCCGGTGCACCCGCCGTGTCTCTTGTCTCTCTTGTGCCGGGCGCGTTCGGGCCGGTCGCGGTGCCGAGGGTCCCGTCGGCGGATCCGTCGGTGGTTGCCTGCCCGCGCGCGCCGGGTGGTGGGGTCTTCGGCGGGCGTTCGCACTGGTGGTTGCGCCAGGGCGTCCAGGGACGGCAGCGGCAGCCGTCCTCCTCGGCCGGTTCGGAGATCCGGGTGCCGGGCCGGCGGCCGGTGATGTCGACGGCGCCGCCTTGCGCGGTGTGTGTCTTCTGCCAGTCCTGCAGCGTCTCGTACGCCGCGTGGTCCATGAACGACCCGTCCAGCTCCACGGCGGCGTCCGCCCCCGGGGGAACCTGGTGCAGGACCCGGCTGAGACGCGGCACGGCGAGGAACGTCAACTGGCCGCGTACGTGTACGTAGTGGACTCCTTCCACGTGGTCGTGGGTGATCCGGGTGCGGGTGAGGCGGTGCAGGGCGACGCCCACGGCGACGGCGATGCCCAGCGCGACGCCCTCCAGGACGCCGAGGAACACCACACCGAAGGTGGTGACCGCGTAGACCAGCACCTCACGGTGGCGGGTCACCGTGCGAATGTGGTTCAGCGAGACCATCTTGAGGCCGACGGCCATGACCAGGGCGGCGAGCGAGGCGAGCGGGATGAGCTCCAGGGCCGGGACCATCAGCAGCGCGGCGATCACTACGAGAACGCCGTGCAGCATCGTGGAGTTCCGGCTGACGGCACCCGCCGCCACATTCGCGGAACTGCGCACGGCCACACCGGCGATGGGCAGCCCGCCCAGCGACCCGGAGACGATGTTGGCGGCACCCTGACCGAGCAGTTCGCGGTCGAGGTTGGAGCGCTTGACGTGGCCGGCCGGTGCGGGCCGGGCGGTGACCAGCTTGTCCACGGCGACCGCGCCGAGAAGGGACTGCACGCTGCACACCAGCGTGGTGGTCAGGACGGCGGCGAGCAGGCCGAGTACCGGCCCGTCGGGCAGCGTGGCCAGGGCGTGGCTGCTCCAGGACGGCAGGTCGACCTTGGGCAGGAGAAGCCCGGTGAAGGAGGCGACCGCGGTGGCACCGGCGACGGCGATCAGGGCGGCGGGCAGCTTGCCCAGCAGCGCACCGGCCCGGCCGGGGACGCGGGGCCAGAGCAGCAGCAGGGTCAGGGTCAGCACGCTCACGGCGAGGTCGGCGGGGTGGAGATTCGCCAACTGGGCGGGAAGCGCGACCAGGTTGTCGGGCACGGAGCTCTGGGGGGTGCCGCCGAGGACGATGTGCAGCTGCGCGACGGCGATGGTGACACCGATGCCGGCGAGCATGCCGTGCACGATGGCGGGGCTCACGGCGAGCGCCGAGCGCGCCACGCGCAGGCAGCCGAGGCCCAGTTGGGCGAGCCCGGCCAGGATGGTGATGGCGCAGGTCGTGCGCCATCCGTAGCGCTGGATCAGGTCGGCGGTGACCACGGTGAGACCGGCGGCGGGGCCGCTGACCTGGAGCGGGCAGCCGCCGATCCGTCCGGCGACGATCCCGCCCACCGCGGCGGCGACGAGGCCGGCCTGCAGGGGGGCGCCGGTGGCGAGGGCGATGCCCAGGGAGAGGGGCAGGGCGATCAGGAAGACCGCGATCGCGGCCGAGACGTCGGCGCCCGCGAGGCGGAAGCGCCGGGGGCCGCCGGGCGGCGGGCTGTGGGGTGGATGGATGTGCTTGGTCCGGGCCGAGTCGGCGCGGGCGGGGACGCAGGCTGACATGTTCCCGACTCCTGAGATCCGTTCGATTCGATTACAGCGAGTAAATAGAGAGTAATTCAGAGTAAAGAAGAGGCATAGGTTTTTAGCGCGAATGGAGTAACGGCCCGGGTATTGGAGTGAATCAGTTATTTCATCGGCTTGTCGTACTAATTCCTTCTCATTTCCGTGTCACCTTGACGGCGCTGACGGCACGGCCCGGCTCAGCACCCGACATCGCCTCGTCGGCGTTGACCCGAGAGAAGGAAGAAGGTGGGCGGACATGGCCGCCACCCGCAGGATGGCCTCCCACAGGATGGCCGCGCGCGCCGTGGTCGCCGCGGTCTGCGCCGCGTCGCTCGCCGGTTGCGCGATCGACAACGGCAGCGGTTCCGGGGAAGGACCGCAAGGCTCGGAGAAGGAGAAGGGGAAAGCGGCGCCGGCGCCGAAGAACGCGGTCCGGCTGATCGGTGACGGTTCCACCGCGTACACCGGGGCCCAGCCGCACCTGCCCCGGCCCGAACGGCTCAAGCCCGGCCAGAAGCCCCCGCAGTTCGTGGTGTTCTCGTGGGACGGCGCGGGTGAGGACAGCCAGAAGCTGTTCTCCCACTTCCGCGAAGTGGCCAAGGACAACAACGCCACGATGACGTTCTTCCTGAGCGGCGTGTACATGCTGCCGACCGAGAAGCGGGACCTGTACAACCCGCCCCAGCACTCTCCGGGCCGCTCCGACATCGGCTTCAACGACGAGCAGGGCATCGCCGACACCGTCAAGCAGCTGCGGCTGGCGTGGCAGGAGGGCAACGAGATCGGCACCCACTTCAACGGTCACTTCTGTGGTGCGAACGGCGGGGTCGGCGAGTGGTCCGTCGAGGAGTGGAAGGAGGAGATCAAGCAGGCCAAGCAGTTCGTGAAGACCTGGAAGACCAACACCGGCATGAAGAACGCGGCGCCCCTGCCCTTCGACTACGACAAGGAGCTGATCGGCGCCCGCACCCCGTGCCTCGAGGGCCAGAAGAACTTCGTGAAGGCCGCGAGCCAGATGGGCTTCCGCTACGACAGCAGCGGGGTGAACAACCAGGTCTGGCCGGCGAAGAAGGAGGGCCTGTGGGACCTGTCGATGCAGCTCGTGCCGTTCCCCGGCCACTCCTACGAGCAGCTCACCATGGACTACAACTACATGGTCAACCAGTCGGGCAGCGCCACCCAGGGTGACCCCGCCAAGCGCGAGTTCTGGGGCGACCAGATGCGTGACAGCCTGCTCAAGGGCTTCGAGCGGGCCTACGACGGGAACCGTGCGCCCCTGATCATCGGCAACCACTTCGAGTCCTGGAACGGCGGCACCTACATGCGCGCCGTCGAGGAGGTCGTCGAGACCGTGTGCAACAAGGAGGAGGTGCGCTGCGTCTCCTTCCGCCAACTCGCGGACTGGCTGGACGCCCAGGACCCGAAGGTCCTGAAGAAGCTGCGCACCCTCGGCGTCGGGGAGGCCCCCGAGAAGGGATGGGCGTCCTTCCTGTCGGCGGCGCCCGCACCGGCGCCGAAGGGGGTGCCCGGGGCGCCGGCCGCCAAGCCGTAGCGCCGCCCGCCCCGACGGGGACGCGTGGAGGGTCACGCGGGGGCGGTGACCTCCTCGCCGAGCACGAAACCGGGGTCGACCTGCGCAGCCAGGTCGGCACCGGTTCGCTCGTTGCCCCAACTGTGCGCGTTCTTCAGGTGGAAGTGGACCATCTGCCGCGTGTACCGCGCCCAGTCCCGCAGCTCGTACGTCGCGTCGACGGCCGTGTGCAGCGTGCGCAGCGCCCGGCCGTTGACCTCCTCCAGGAGCTCGAACCGGGGCGGCCGGCCCTTCTCCATGGCGCGCACCCAGTCCGAGTGCCCGACGGTGACCAACAGGTCGTCCCCGACCTGGTCGCGCAGGAAGTCGAGGTCGTCCTGGCCCTGCACCTTGTTGCCGACGACCTTCAGGGTGACGCCGAAGTCGCGGGCGTACTCCTTGTACTGGCGGTAGACGGAGACCCCCTTCCGGGTCGGCTCGGCGACGAGGAACGTGACGTCGAAACGGGTGAACATGCCGGAGGCGAACGAGTCCGAGCCGGCCGTCATGTCCACCACCACGTACTCGTCACGGCCGTCGACCAGGTGGTTCAGACACAACTCCACCGCGCCCGTCTTGGAGTGGTAGCAGGCCACTCCCAGGTCGGCGTCGGTGAAGGGCCCGGTGACCATCAAACGGACGGTCCCGCCGTCGAGTTCCACCGGCCGGGCGCAGGCGTCGTAGACCGGGTTGTCCTCCCGAACGCGCAGCAGGCGCGACCCTTCGCCGGGCGGCGTCGTCTTGATCATCGTCTCGGCGGAGGCGATGCGCGGGTTGCCGCCGCGCAGATGCTCCTTGATCAGCGGAAGGTGCTCGCCGAGCGCGGGCAGTCCGGCGGCCTCCGCGTCGTCGAGGCCCAGCGCGGCCCCGAGGTGCTGGTTGATGTCCGCGTCGATCGCGACGACGGGCGCGCCGGTGGCGGCGAGATGGCGGACGAACAGGGAGGACAGGGTCGTCTTGCCGCTGCCGCCCTTCCCGACGAAAGCAATTTTCATGTTCACCAACGGTAGTGGCTCGATAGCTGTACGTGGCACGCGAGGCCGGGCGGGAGTGAAGAAGACCACTCATTCGTGGGGTGCGGCGCGGGTTTGCGTAGGGTCTTACCCATGAGTACGACAGGCGCGAACGCCGATCCGCTCGCGGCCCTGGGCGCCCTGCCCGGGGTGGCCGAGTCAGTGGAGTCCGTACGCAAAGCCGTGGACCGCGTCTACGGCCACCGGATCATGCGGCGCCGCAGCAACGAGATCACCTCCGAGGCGGCACTGCGCGGCGCCCGGGGCTCGGCGGCGCTGTCCGGGGCGGACTGGGCGCTGGAAGAGGTGCGCCGGCGCAGCGACTTCGGCGGCGACGGCGAGGCGCGCGCGGTGGGCGCGGCGCTCCGGCTCACCGCCGAGGCGGGACAGTTGCTGTCCATCTGGCGCCAGTCGCCGCTGCGGGTGCTGGCCCGGCTGCACCTGGTGGCGGCCGCGACCAACGCCGACGAGGTGGGGCGGCCCCGCCGGCAGGGCGAGCCGGTGGACGAACCGCTCGTCGGACTTCCGCTGCCCGACGCCCAGGAGGCGCACGGCCGTCTGGACGGCCTGGCGGCGCTGGTGACCGCCGGCGGTTCCGCGCCGGCGTTGGTGACGGCCGCCGTGGTGCACGGGGAAATCCTGGCGCTGCGCCCGTTCACCTCCCACAACGGACTCGTCGCGCGCGCGGCCGAGCGCATCGTCCTGGTCGGCAGCGGCCTGGATCCGAAGTCGGTCTGCCCGGCCGAGGTCGGCCACGCCGAACTGGGGCGCGCGGCCTATCTGGCGGCCCTCGACGGCTACGTCTCCGGAACCGCGGAAGGCATGGCCGCCTGGATCGCCCACTGCGG
Source organism: Streptomyces coelicoflavus (assembly GCF_003112555.1). Classification (GTDB taxonomy): domain Bacteria; phylum Actinomycetota; class Actinomycetes; order Streptomycetales; family Streptomycetaceae; genus Streptomyces; species Streptomyces coelicoflavus. The sequence continues at coordinate 570,394 of NZ_BEWB01000003.1, forward strand.
CAAGGCGGTCGCGCTGGGCGCCCGCGAGTCGACGGCGGTGTGCGAGGCACTCCAGCGCGGGGCGGCGTAGCGCTCGCGGGACGGGTCCCTGGGGAGGCTCCCGGCGCGAACGGCACAGAAATGCGGCGGTACGAGTGCTCGTACCGCCGCTGGCACGACCACCGGGTTACCAAGCGTCCTCGGTATGTGCCCATCAGGTCGGGAACTTCGCCCGTCGCCTGGTGCGGCTGGCCCGTAATCGACGGGTCGACGTCGCGTGGGTGCCCAGTGTCCGTGCTCGGTCCGTGGGGCCAAATGCGTGTTTAAGGTGATCCTTTCGGATGTCCTTGGTCTCGCGGGCCGTTGAGTCCTTTGTACTCCTGGGCCCGAGTAAGCGGAAGTGCTCGTCGCACTTCTTTACCTTTGCGCTCATACACGGGTGAAAGGGTGATCCGGCAGGTGTGGCCGGGCAGCCCGAGCCGCCCAGGCCGGTGAGCCCGTTCAGGCCGCCGTGGACCGGCGTCGGCTCGCGTACCAGACGAGGCCCGCGGTGGCTGCCGCGGCGCCTATCGCGGCGGCGGCGACGAGCGCGGGCCGCGGCGGCACGGACAGTCCCCCGAGCCGCTGCTTCAGCCGCACCGGACGGTGGAAATCGAGAATCGGCCACTCGCGCGCGAGCGCCTCCCGGCGCAGCGCCCGGTCCGGATTGACCGCGTGCGGGTGGCCCACGGCCTCCAGCATCGGCAGGTCGGTCGCCGAGTCGCTGTAGGCGTAGCAGCGGGACAGGTCGTACCCCTCGGACGCGGCCAGCTCCCGGATCGCCTCCGCCTTGGTCGGGCCGTACGCGTAGTACTCCACCTCCCCGGTGAAGCAGCCGTCGTCACCCACGATCATGCGGGTCGCCACCACCCTGTCCGCGCCGAGCAGCTCACCGATCGGTTCGACGACCTCGGCGCCGGACGTGGACACGATCACGACGTCGCGGCCGGCGGTGTGGTGTTCCTCGATCAGGGAGGCCGCCTCGTCGTAGATGATCGGGTCGATGAGATCGTGCAGGGTTTCGGCGACCAGTTCCTTGACCAACTGGACGTTCCATCCGCGGCACAGTGCGGAGAGGTACTCGCGCATCCGCTCCATCTGGTCGTGGTCGGCTCCCCCGGCGAGGAAGACGAACTGGGCATATGCGGTACGCAACACGGCCCTGCGGTTGATCAGCCCGCCTTGGTAGAACGACTTGCTGAACGTGAGCGTGCTCGACTTCGCAATGACCGTCTTGTCCAGGTCGAAGAAGGCCGCAGTGCGGGGCATCGAGTGGGCCGCGGAGTGGGCCAAGGAGTGGTTTTCCACAAGCTTGAGCATAGGCGCAGCCCATTCGGCGTAAGGTGGGGCGCGTGGGTTTGCCTGAGAAGGCTCTCGGGTACACCATGGAAGTCACGGATCGTTCGCGACCGTGCTAACCCGGTCCGACTCCTCCCCCCCCGAGTCGGCCGTGGAGACGACCCCCGCTCTCCCCCCCGGCGGGGGTCGTCGCATGTCCGGGTGGGTTTCTTCACTCTTCCCATGGTCTGGGCCCCGCGCCGTCACGGCGCGGGGCCCAGACCATGTCGTGGGCACTTTTGGCTACGCAGCGTAGTGGACGCACTGCTCTGCGGGGGTCGTACGCGGGATGGAGCGGGGCCGGGCCCGGCTCACCGGTTCGAGTGAGTCGATATTCACAACCGTCGAGTTGTCCACAGCTTTTGACCAAGATCCACACGATTTCCGGGATCGCTGCACCGTGATTGCCATGCGTTCGGGCCGCGCCGAGTTCTCCGGCCGGATCTGTTTGCCGGGACGCGTGATGTCGGCCGCTCGTGCGGGATCGGATTCCGGTTCTTCACGCGGTCGTGAATCGCGGGGCCGCAGGGCCTCGCGCTGACCGGGGCGCGCCCCGGCAGACGCCCGGACACGCCCGGACACGCCCGGATGCGACCGGACACGACCGGACGCAGCCGGACTGATCGGACTGAGCCGGCTGGTCCGGCTGGTCCGGCTGATCGGGCTGATCGGGCTGGTCGGGCTGATCGAACACGACGAGGACCACGAGACACCGCGAACACGGGCGCGACCGCGGGAGCCGCGCCGAAGGGGGAATCGGACCATGACCGGAACCATCACGTACGACCCACCGCCCGCCGCCGGAGGGCGGCAGGGCGGGCCTCTGATCGTCACCGAGGACCCGGATCTCCTCGACGACCTGCTGCGCCTGTGCGCCGCTGCGGGCGCCATGCCGGAGGTGCACCACTCGCTGCCCGAGAAGCCGTCTTCGACACCTACGGCACTCCCCACGGCGGCGACATCCTCAATGTCCCCAACGGTCTCAACGTCCTTGACTCCGTCGGCGTCCGCGTGGCCGACCGGTTGGGAGGCCGCGCCGCTGGTGCTCGTCGGGGACGACGCGGCGCGACGTGTTCGCGGAGCCGTTCGCAGACGCGGAGTGGTCCTCGTGGGTCGTGACCAGGACGACTCGGGGGTCTGGCAGCGGGCGGTCGAGATCGGCGCCGACCATGTCCTGATGCTGCCCGACGGCGAGCAGTGGCTGGTCGACCGCATCGCCGATGTCGCGGAGGGCGTCGGCCGTCCGGCCCTCACCGTCGGCGTCATCGGTGGCCGGGGCGGCGCCGGAGCGTCCACGCTGGCCTGCGCGCTCGCCGTCACCTCCGCGCGGGAGGGGCTGCGCAGTCTGCTGGTGGACGCCGATCCGATGGGCGGCGGCCTCGACGTCCTCCTCGGCGGCGAGACGGCCGACGGGCTGAGATGGCCGGCGTTCGCGGCCTCCCGCGGCCGGGTCGGCGGCGGCGCCCTGGAGGAGTCACTGCCCGAGCTGCATTCGCTGCGGGTGCTCAGTTGGGACCGGGGTGACTGTGTCGCGGTACCGCCGCAGGCCGTACGTGCGGTGCTCGCCGCGGCCCGGCGAAGGGGCGGCACCGTCGTCGTGGACCTGCCACGCCGGATCGACGAGGGCGTCGCCGAGGTCCTCGCGCAGCTCGACGTCGGGATCCTCGTCGTCCCCGCCGAACTGCGGGCCGTCGCGGCGGCGGGACGGGTGGCGGCCGTGGTCGGCATGGTCCTGCGCGACCTCCGGGTGGCGGTACGAGGGCCGTACGCCTCCGGGCTCGACGACCGCGAGGTGGCCCGGCTGCTCGGCCTGCCCCTGGCGGGTGAGGTGCCGGTCGAGTCCGGGCTGCTGCGTGCCACGGAGAGCAGACGCCCTCCGGGTACGCCTCGCCGCGGCCCGCTGGCGCGCTTCTGCCGGGAGTTCTGGGAACGGGCGCTGGCGGAGTCGGAAGGACGGGGCGGGGGTGCCGGGGGTGCCGGGGGTGCCCCATGAAGGACATGGCTGGAGCAGGGCGGTGGTGAGCGGTGGCGAGCGGAGGAAGGCGGGTCGAGGTGGACATGATGGTCGCGAGGGAGCCGGGCGGGACGGCGGAGATTCCCGCGGCGGCGGCTCTGGGGAGGCGGACGGGCGGCAGCGCTCAGGAGACGCCCGAAGGGCTGACGGACCGGGTGGTGAGCGAGGGGCTGACGGTCCCGGTGGCGTCCGAGGGACCGGCGGCCGGGGCGGCGCCGGGCTGGGCCCGCCGGCAATCCGGAGGATCGCCGGTGGGAGGGCCTGCGCGCCGCGTCCCTGGGCCGTCGGCGGGACCGGCACCCGCTGGATTTCGGGACACGGTTTCCGGACAGCCGCAGCCGCACGGGCATGGGCATGGGCGTGAGCATGAGCGAGGTTCCGCGCGGCGCTTCGCGATGGCGTCGCCGAGAGGTCCGGGCGCCGCGTCGGGGATGCTCGCCGCGCCCGGGATGCTCGACGGTGTGCGGCGCCGGCTTGCCGAGAGCGGAGCCGAGCCGACGCCCGCGCGTGTGGCGCAGGCCCTGCGGGAGCAGGGACGGGTGCTCGGGGACGCCGAGATCCTCGGTGCCGCCGAACAGCTCAGGTCGGAACTGGTCGGCAGCGGGCCCCTCGAACCCCTGCTCGCCGACCCGTCGGTGACGGACGTACTGGTGTCCGCCCCGGACCGGGTGTGGGTGGACCGTGGAGGCGGCCTGGAGCTGGCGCCGGTCGCCTTCCCGGACGCGGGGGCCGTACGGAGACTCGCGCAGCGCCTCGCCACCGTCGCCGGGCGTCGGCTCGACGACGCCCGGCCCTGGGTGGACGCCAGGCTCCCCGACGGCACCCGGCTGCACGCGGTGCTGCCACCGGTCGCTGTCGACTGCACCTGCCTGTCGCTGCGGGTGGTTCGGCCGCGTGCCTTCACGCTCGACGAGCTGGCGGCGGCGGGCACCGTACCGCCCGGCGGCGACCGCGTGCTGCGCGCTCTGGTGCGGGCCCGGCTGTCCTTCCTGGTCAGCGGCGGGACAGGCAGCGGCAAGACGACGCTGCTCAGCGCGTTGCTCGGGCTCGTCGGACCGGACGAGCGCATCGTGCTGGCCGAGGACTCGGCGGAGCTGCGACCCGATCATCCGCACGTCGTCCGGCTGGAGACCAGACCGGCGAACCAGGAGGGCGCGGGCCTGGTCACCCTTGAGGACCTGGTTCGGCAGGCCCTGCGCATGCGCCCGGACCTGCTGGTGGTGGGCGAGGTGCGCGGCCCCGAAGCGGCCCATCTGCTCGCCGCGTTGAACACGGGTCACAGCGGGTGCGGAACCGTGCACGCCAACGCCGCCGCCGACGTCCCGGCCCGGCTGGAGGCGCTCGGCACGGCCGCCGGCCTGGACCGTGCGGCCCTGCACAGTCAGCTCGCGGCAGCCCTCTCGGTGGTCCTCCACCTGATCCGTGACCGCGCGGGCCGACGCCGGATCGCCGAGGTGCACGTCCTGGAGCGGGACTCTTCGGGGCTGGTGCGGACGGTACCGGCACTGCGATGGGGAGCGGACGCCTTCGTGGCCGAACGCGGCTGGCAACGGCTGCGGGAGCTGTTGCGCGGTGCAGGGCCCCAAGAGCGGTCCGTCAGGCGGGAGACGCAGCGGTGACGAGCACGACGGTGACGAGCACGACGGTGACGAGCACGACAGCCATGAGCACAACGGTGATGAGCGCGGCGGGGACGGGCGTGACGGCGACGGGCGCGGTGGGTGCGGGAGAGCTGTGGACGGGCGTGGCACTGGTCTGCCTGGGCGCAGCCGCGTGGCTGGGCGGCGGGTGGCACTCCGGCGTACGGCGGGCTCGACGGGTGCTGGCCGAAGCCCGGGTCGGACGGACCGCCGGCACCGGCGAGACGGCCGGTACGGGCGGGGCCGGCGGTACGGGGCCGCCGTCTCCCGCGGACCGGGTGACCGACGGGCTGCGGCGGATCCGTGGCCGGCTGAGGCCCGAATGGGGGTCACTGGCCGCCGGTCTGGTGCTGGCGCTCCTGGGCGACTCGGTGCTGCCGGTCGTCGCGGGAGCGGCGGGGGTGCCGCTGCTGCGGCGGACGCGCCTGGCCGGCCGGGAGCGGCGGGCCCGGGAGCACCGGCAGGACGCGGTGATCGCGCTGTGCGGGACGCTTGCGGGGGAGGTCAGATCGGGGCGACAGCCGGGCGAGGCCCTGCTGGGTGCCGCGCACGACTGCGACGGGCTCGGCGACGGGCAGGCGGCGGTGCTGGCGGCGGCCAGGTTCGGCGGGGACGTCCCCGGGGCGCTCGCGGCGGCGGCAGGGCAACCCGGGGCCGAGGGGCTGCGCGGTCTCGCGGCGTGCTGGCGGGTCGCGGTCGACCAGGGGGCGGGGCTCGCGGCCGGCCTCGACCGGCTGGAGGGCGCGCTGCGTGCCGAGCGGGACCAGCGCTCCGACCTGCGTGCCCAACTGGCGGGCGCCCGGGCCACGGCCGTGATGCTGGCCGGTCTGCCGGTCCTCGGCCTCCTGCTCGGCGTCGCCCTCGGGTCCGATCCCCTGCGTGTGCTGCTGCACACCGGAGCCGGACTGGGTTGTCTGCTGGCCGGTGGGGTGCTGGAGAGTCTGGGCGTCTGGTGGGTGACGCGGATCGTGCGCGGGGCGGAGGCGGCCTCGTGAACGGCGACCTTGTCCACAGGCTGGGGGCAGTGGTGGGGACAGCGTTGGTCGTCGGATGGCTGACGCGCGGTCTCGCGGCCACGCGGCGGCAGCGGGCGCTGCGCAGACGACTCGCCGGCCTGCTGGCACCGGAACCGGCTCGTTCCGCCCCGCGGCACACCGAGGTGCTGAACACCGTCCGCCCGTGGCTGCCGCTGCTCGGCACGGTGGGCGCGGGCTGGGCCCTGATCGGCGGTGCGGCCGGGATCCTGGGCGGACTGGTGGGCGCCGCCGCACTGTGGCGTTGGAGTGCCCGTCGCTCGGCCGCCGGAACGGCGGCGGCGCAGGCCGCCACCGCGGCCGCCGTCCGCCAGCTTCCCCTGGCGGCCGACCTGCTGGCGGCCTGTGTCGCGGCGGGCGCGAGTCCGGTCACGGCCGCACGGGCGGTCGGCGACGCCCTGGGCGGACCGGTCGGGGACGCGCTGGGGCACGGCGCCGCGGAGGTCCGTCTCGGCGGTGAACCGGACGGCGCCTGGCGAGGGCTCGCCACTGTGCCGGGGGCGGCGCCCCTTGCCCGGCTGCTGGAACGGGCCGAAGTGTCCGGCCTGCCCGCGGCGGGCCCGGTGGCCCGGCTGGCCGCCCAAGCCCGTGCCGACTGGGCTCGCACCACGACGGCTCGGGCCCGTCGGGCGGCGGTCATGGTCACCGCGCCGGTGGGCCTGTGCTTCCTGCCCGCGTTCATCGCGGTGGGCGTGCTGCCGGTGGTCATCGGACTGGCAGGCGGGGTCGTGGGGCCCGGAGGAGGCGGTGGCTGACGGTCCGGAACGCACCGGCGACAGGGCCGGAAGGCGAAGGTCCGACGCACGGGCGACGGACGAGCAAGTGAGCAACAGACGAGCAAGTGAGCAACAAAGGCGAACCTCACGGGGGTTGTGATGAATCAGGTGGTACGGGCGCGGCTGCGTGCCCTGGTGTGCGGAGCGGGTACGGCGTTGAGGCGGCGGGCCGCGCGGCAGGGCCTGCGGCGGGACGCGGGCATGGTCACGTCCGAGTACGCGATGGGAATCGTCGCGGCGGTGGCCTTCGCCGTGGTCCTCTACAAGGTCGTGACGAGCGGCGCGGTCAGCGCGGAGCTTCAGGGCATCGTGAAGCGAGCACTCGATGCGCGGATGTGACCGGGTGGCGAGGACGCAAGCCCGGGCCGCGGGTGCCCGGGCCGCCCGCGGCCACCATCCCATCGGCGGATCGGACGACGGGCCACTCGACAGGCCGCTCGACGGGCCACTCGACGGGCCGGAGGAAGGGCCGGAGGAAGGGCCGGAGGACAGGACAGGGGGCAGGCCGGACGGCGGCTTCGTGACGGCGGAGACGGCTGTGGTGCTTCCGGTGCTGGTGGTGTTCGCGATGGCGCTGGTGTGGGGTCTGCTCGTGGTGGCCGCCCAGATCCAGTGCGTGGACGCCGCCCGGACGGGCGCCCGCGCGGCGGCACGACAGGACCCGGTCGGCGCGGTCGTGGAGGTCGCCCGTGAGGCGGCACCGCGCGGGGCGAGGGTCACGGTCAGCCGGGAGGCGGGCCTGGTCCGTGTGGTCGTGGTGGCCGACCCGCCGGCTCTGCACGGGTTGCCCTTCGAGGTACGGGAGGAGGCCGTGGCCTCGGTGGAGCAGACAGTGGGGGCGGTGCCGGCGGGGGTGGAGTCGTGAGGCGGCGCAACGCGGTGAGGGCCGTGCCCGACCGGGGTTCGGCGACCGTATGGAGCGTGGCCGCCGTCGCCGTTCTGTGCCTGGTGTTCGGCGTCGTGCTCGCCCTAGGGCAGGCAGTTGTCGCCCGTCATCGCGCGGCCGGCGGCGCCGATCTGGCGGCGCTTGCGGCGGCGGACCACTGGGCCGAGGGAGGCACGGCGGCGTGCGACCGGGCGGACCGGGTCGCGCGGGCCCAGGGAGTGCGGTTGGTGCGGTGCGTCCTCACCGGACAGGTCTCGGACGTGACGGCGGCGTCGGGCAGGGAGCCGTTCACGGCGGAGATCCGGGCGAGGGCGGGCCCGGCCACGCCCGCATCCCCCGCACGGCCCCCGCTCGCCCCGGCACGGTCGCCGCTCACCACCCCCGCACTGCCCCCGCGCGCGTCCCCCGAAACGCCCCCGCTCGCCCCGGCACGGCCGCCGCTCACCACCCCCGCACTGCCGCCGCTCGCGTCCCCCGCACCGCGTCCGCCGTCCGCTCTCCCTACTCCGGCGGCTGTGGCGCTCCCCGCAGCAGCACCGTGAGGAGCCGTACCGCCCCCCGTTTGTGCAGCGGATCGTTGCCGTTGCCGCACTTGGGGGACTGGATGCAGGAGGGGCAGCCGGCGTCGCACTCGCAGGAGGCGATGGCCTCCCGGGTGGCGGTGAGCCAGTCGCGGGCCGTGTGGAAGGCGCGCTCGGCGAACCCCGCGCCGCCGGGATGGCCGTCGTACACGAAGACCGTCGGCAGCAGCGTGTCCGGGTGCAGGGGGACCGACACGCCGCCGATGTCCCAGCGGTCGCAGGTGGCGAACAGGGGGAGCATGCCGATCGAGGCGTGCTCGGCGGCGTGCAGGGCCCCGCCGAGGATCTCCGGGTTGATCCGGGCCTCATCCAGTTGGTCCTCGGTGACCGTCCACCACACCGCGCGCGTGCGCAGCGTCCGGGGAGGCAGGTCGAGCTTCGTCTCGCCCAGGACCTCGCCGGTGATCAGGCGCCGGCGCAGGAAGGAGACCACTTGGTTGGTGACCTCGACGGAGCCGTAGCAGAGGCGCCCGCCGCCCCAGGGGACCTCGACGTCGGTCTCCAGGACCGAGATCGCCGTCGTGTCGCGGGCCACCGTCGAGTAGGCGGGCGTGGCCTGTTCGACCAGCGCGACGGAGTCCTCCAGGTCCAGGGAGCGGACGAGGTAGGTGCGCCCCTGGTGGAGGTGGACGGCGCCCTCGTGGACGGTCGTGTGGGCGGCACCGGCGTCCACCGTGCCCAGCAGTCTGCCCGTGCCCTCCTCGACGACCTGGACCGGGCGTCCGCCCTCCCCGCGGATGTCCGTCAGGTCGGCGGCGCGCTCGCGGCGGGTCCAGTGCCAGGCCCGGGTGCGCCGGCGCAGCAGCTTCGCCGCCTCCAGCTGGGGCAGCAGTTCCTCGCAGGCGGGGCCGAAGAGCTTCAGGTCCTCCTCCGTCAGGGGGAGTTCGGCAGCCGCCGCGCACAGGTGGGGGGCGAGGACGTACGGGTTGTCCGGGTCGAGGACCGTGGACTCCACCGGCTGGTCGAACAGGGCCTCCGGGTGGTGGACGAGGAAGGTGTCCAGCGGGTCGTCACGGGCGACCAGCACGGCCAGCGCCCCCTGTCCGGCCCGGCCCGCCCGGCCCGCCTGCTGCCACAGCGAGGCGCGCGTGCCCGGGTACCCGGCGATCACCACCGCGTCCAGGCCGGAGATGTCGAGGCCGAGTTCGAGGGCGTTCGTCGCCGCGAGGCCGAGGAGGTCGCCGGAGTGCAGGGCGCGTTCCAGGGCGCGGCGCTCCTCGGGGAGGTAGCCGCCGCGGTAGGCCGCCACCCGCCCGGCCAGGGAGCGGTCGACCTCGGCCAGACGTTCCTGGGCGATCACCGAGATCAGCTCGGCGCCGCGCCGGGAGCGCACGAAGGTGATCGACCGCATGCCCTGCACGGTGAGGTCGGTGAGCAGGTCGGCGGCCTCGGCGGTGGCCGTGCGGCGCACCGGCGCGCCCTTCTCGCCCTCCAGTTCGGTCAGCGGAGGTTCCCAGAGGGCGAACACCAGTTCACCACGGGGTGACGCGTCGTCGGCGACCTCGACCACCGGCAGTCCGGTGAGCCGGCGGGCGGCCACCGCGGGCTCGGCGGCGGTGGCCGAGGCGAGCAGGAAGACGGGCGACGCGCCGTAGCGGGCGCACAGTCTGCGCAGTCTGCGCAGCACCTGGGCGACGTGGGAGCCGAAGACGCCCCGGTAGGTGTGGCACTCGTCGATGACGACGTACTTCAGTGCCTTCAGGAACGACGACCAGCGGGGGTGGGAGGGCAGGATGCCGCGGTGCAGCATGTCGGGGTTGGTCAGGACGTACGTGCCGTACTGCCGGATCCACTCGCGTTCCTCGAACGGCGTGTCGCCGTCGTAGACCGCCGCCCGGACGGATGTGCCCAGCGGATGTGAAAGTTCCTTCACGGACCGGCACTGGTCGGCCGCCAGCGCCTTGGTGGGGGCCAGGTAGAGGGTGGTGGCGCCACGCCCGTTCGGAGCCTCGGAGCCGTCCACGAGGGCCGACAGGACCGGCACCAGGTAGGCCAGGGACTTGCCCGACGCGGTGCCCGTGGCGACGACCACCGAGTCGCCGTCCAGGGCGTGCTCGGCCACGCGTGCCTGGTGGGCCCAGGGGTGTTCGATGCCCGCGGCCCGCACCGCGCCGAGGACCTCCGGCCGAATCCGGTCCGGCCAGACGGCATGACGGCCCGCACGCGGGGGCAAGTGCTCCGTATGAGTGATGCGCGCAGCCCGGCTCGGTCCCGCGGCGAGCCGGTCCAGGAGCATGCCCGGTTCCGGCCGGGAGCCGGGCTCCGCCGGGGATCGATCGGGTCGGTGATTCTTGGCCATCGGCACCGAGTCTGTCACTGGCGTGACGGACAATGGGACCAAGGCGTCGTGCACGCCTGCCGGTAAGTGATTGAATGCCATCGCGGCTGGCGAACCGTCCTGGGGGCTTCAAGCCGAGGTGTCCCGAGGGACGACCGCTCGATAGCAAGGTGCTGGAGGATCCGTGGACCTGTCCCTGTCGACCCGTACCGTCGGCGATCGTACGGTCGTCGAGGTCGGTGGCGAAATTGACGTATACACCGCGCCCAAGCTGCGTGAGCAGCTGGTCGAGCTCGTGAACGACGGGAGTTTCCACCTCGTCGTCGACATGGAGGGCGTGGACTTCCTCGACTCCACAGGGCTCGGCGTGCTGGTGGGTGGACTGAAGCGGGTGCGTGCCCATGAGGGCTCGCTGCGGCTGGTCTGCAACCAGGAGCGCATTCTCAAGATCTTCCGTATCACCGGCCTCACCAAGGTGTTCCCCATTCACACCTCGGTCGAGGAAGCGGTGGCGGCCACCGACTGACGACCGGTTCCGGGCCTTGGCCCGGAACGACAAGCAGAACGAGGGGGGTCCGGGCTGTCGGCGGCCCGGACCCTCGAAAGCACGCCCGTAGTTCCGAGGGGGATGCATGGCCACCGTCGAACTCCGCTTCAGCGCGCTGCCCGAGCACGTCCGGACCGCCCGTCTGGTGGCGGCCGCGGTGGCGCGCAGGGCCGGAGTGGACGAGGCCGTCCTCGACGAGGTCAGGCTCGCCGTCGGCGAGGCCTGCACCCGGGCTGTGGGCCTGCATCAGCACGTCGGCATCACGGCGCCGGTCAAGGTGTCGCTGATCGAGGAGGAGAAGCAGTTCTCCATCGAGGTCGGTGACGAGGCGCCGCACGCCGTCCCCGGGGGCAAGACCTCGGGGGACGGCGTCGACGAGCCGGAGGCCGAGGAGGACGAGATGGGCCTCGCGGTCATCAGTGGCCTCGTCGACGACGTGGAGGTCTCGGCGGGCGAGGACGGCGGACTGATCCGCATGACCTGGCCCACCGCGCCGGCGGTGCTGCCGCCGATCTGATCCCCCGCGTCACCCCTGCACCATCCTGCACCACCCCTGCGTCACCCGGAGGGCCCCACCTGGTGGGGCCCTTTGCCATGCGCGGACTTACATTGATCCCGTGGCGCGCTTGAGTGAATTCATTCACGATCAATCGCACGGAAAAGTGATCACCAAGCCGTTCGTGGAACGGATCATCAAACGGCCGTCAAATGGATCACGGCATTAATGCCGGAGGGGCATTACTACTTCCGGCCGCCTTGTGGTTGACAGAGCAATTCCTTTTGTCGTGCACTGTTTTGATCGGCTTCCGGTACCTACAATCCCGTCCACATCTTGAGCTCAGCCCAAGCGTCAAGGAGGACGAATGGCGGAGCTTCCTGCCTCTCATCTCGCAGCTGCCGTGCTGACCGACGGAAACCGCGCCCTGGTCGCGGTCATCGCGGTCGTCGCGCTGGCCGCGCTGGTGCTCGCCGGCGTCCTGGTGCGCCAGGTGCTCGCGGCGGGCGAGGGAACCGACAGCATGAAGAAGATCGCGGCGGCCGTCCAGGAAGGCGCCAACGCCTATCTGGCCCGGCAGTTGCGCACGCTCGGCGTATTCGCCGTCGTCGTGTTCTTCCTGCTCATGCTGCTGCCCGCGGACGACTGGAATCAACGTGCCGGGCGTTCGATCTTCTTTCTGATCGGCGCGGCGTTCTCGGCGGCCACCGGCTATATCGGCATGTGGCTCGCCGTACGCAGCAATGTGCGCGTCGCCGCGGCGGCGCGGGAAGCGACACCGGCACCCGGCGAACCGGAAAAGGATCTCACTCTCGTCTCGCACAAAGCGACGAAGATCGCGTTCCGCACGGGCGGCGTCGTCGGCATGTTCACGGTGGGACTGGGCCTGCTGGGCGCCTGCTGCGTGGTGCTGGTGTACGCGGCCGACGCGCCGAAGGTCCTGGAGGGATTCGGCCTCGGCGCCGCGCTGATCGCGATGTTCATGCGCGTCGGCGGCGGCATCTTCACCAAGGCCGCCGACGTCGGCGCCGACCTGGTCGGCAAGGTCGAGCAGGGCATCCCGGAGGACGATCCGCGCAATGCCGCGACCATCGCCGACAACGTGGGCGACAACGTCGGCGACTGCGCGGGCATGGCCGCGGACCTCTTCGAGTCGTACGCCGTCACCCTGGTGGCCGCGCTGATCCTCGGCAAGGTCGCCTTCGGCGACTCCGGGCTGGCGTTCCCGCTGCTGGTCCCGGCGATCGGCGTGCTCACCGCCATGATCGGAATCTTCGCGGTGGCGCCCCGGCGGTCCGACCGCAGCGGCATGAGCGCGATCAACCGGGGCTTCTTCATCTCCGCGGTGATCTCGCTGGTGCTGGTGGCGGTCGCCGTCTTCGTCTACCTCCCCGGCAGCTACGCCGACCTGGACGGCGTCACCGACGCCGCGATCGCCGGCAAGAGCGGCGACCCGCGGATCCTCGCACTGGTCGCCGTCGCGATCGGCATCGTGCTCGCCGCACTGATCCAGCAGCTCACCGGCTACTTCACCGAGACCACCAGGCGCCCGGTCAAGGACATCGGCAAGAGCTCGCTCACCGGCCCCGCCACCGTCGTCCTCGCCGGGATCTCGCTCGGCCTCGAATCCGCGGTCTACACCGCCCTGTTGATCGGCCTCGGCGTCTACGGGGCCTTCCTGCTCGGCGGTACGTCGATCATGCTGGCGCTGTTCGCGGTGGCGCTGGCCGGCACCGGCCTGCTCACCACGGTCGGTGTGATCGTCGCCATGGACACCTTCGGGCCGGTCTCCGACAACGCGCAGGGCATCGCCGAGATGTCCGGCGACGTCGAGGGCGCCGGCGCCCAAGTGCTCACCGACCTCGACGCCGTCGGCAACACCACCAAGGCCATCACCAAGGGCATCGCCATCGCCACCGCCGTACTGGCCGCCGCGGCCCTCTTCGGGTCGTACCGCGACGCCATCACCACCGGCGCGGCGGACGTGGGCGAGAAACTCAGCGGCGAGGGCGCGCCGATGAGCCTGATGATGGACATCTCGCAGCCCAACAACCTCGTCGGTCTCATCGCCGGCGCGGCGGTCGTCTTCCTCTTCTCGGGGCTGGCGATCAACGCGGTGTCGCGGTCGGCGGGCGCGGTGGTCTACGAGGTGCGGCGGCAGTTCCGGGAACGGCCCGGAATCATGGACTACAGCGAGAAACCCGAGTACGGCAAGGTCGTCGACATCTGCACACGGGACGCCCTGCGGGAACTCGCCACGCCCGGACTGCTCGCCGTGATGGCACCCATCTTCATCGGCTTCACCCTGGGCGTGGGCGCGCTCGGCGCCTTCCTGGCGGGCGCGATCGGCGCCGGGACGCTGATGGCGGTGTTCCTCGCCAACTCCGGCGGTTCCTGGGACAACGCCAAGAAACTCGTCGAGGACGGCCACCACGGCGGCAAGGGCAGCGAGGCCCACGCCGCCACCGTCATCGGCGACACGGTCGGCGACCCCTTCAAGGACACCGCCGGCCCGGCCATCAACCCGCTGCTGAAGGTCATGAACCTGGTGGCGCTGCTCATCGCGCCGGCGGTCATCAAGTTCTCCTACGGCGCCGACGAGAACATCGGCGTACGGGTACTGATCGCCGTCGTCGCGTTCCTCGTCATCGCGGCGGCGGTCTACGTCTCCAAGCGGCGCGGAATCGCCATGGGCGACGAGGACGACACCGACGAGCGGCCCAAGTCGGCCGATCCGGCGGTGGTTTCGTAGCCACCCGGCCACGAGACCGCCGTACGGCCTGGCCGGAGGCGGGGTGCAAGGGACGGGCGGAGGGCGCGTGTTGACGTGTCGTCCGCCCGTTTCGCGCGTGTGCGCCCCTCACGCCGTGAGCCTTCTCTCCCTTGCTGTCTCTTGGTGCAAATGGCTTCAATACCGTCATAACGGATGGTCGTCCGGTGGATGTCCCCCATCCGGCGTGTATGTTCCGGGGCCGAGAGCCATGGAAGGGACCAATCCGGTGAACAAGAAGCTCGCGGTCGCACTGTCCGGCGGTGCGGTACTGGTACTGGCGCTGACGGGATGCGGCGGCAGCGACGACAACGAGAAGCTGGACTCCTGGGCCAAGGAGGTCTGCGAGGGCGTGCAGCCGCAGGCCAAGAAGATCGCGGCGGCCAACGCGGCGATCCAGAAGGAGACCTCGGACAGCAGCACGCCGGCCGAGGTCCAGAAGACCGACGCGAAGGCGTTCCAGGACATGTCCGACGCCTACAAGGCGATGGGCGCCACCGTCCAGAAGGCGGGCCCCCCGGACGTCGACGACGGCGAGAAGAAGCAGAAGGACGCGGTCACCGAGCTGAACGGCCTCTCCTCCTCGTACGCCTCCCTGCGCCAGCAGGTGGAGAAGCTCAACACCAAGGACCAGGCCGAGTTCGCCGACGGCCTCAAGGACATCGCCACCGAGCTGAACAAGCTCAGCAAGAGCGGCAGCGACGCGCTGAAGACCCTCGAGGAGGGCGACGTCGGCAAGGCGATGGCCAAGCAGCCCAGCTGCAAGTCGGCCTCGGCGACGCCGTCCGCCGCCAAGGGCTGACAGGGGCGGCGCCCCCCCCGGTTCCCACCCCGCACCCCGTCTCGCGCCCCGCCCCGCGTCCCCACGCGGACGCGGGGCGGGGCGCGGACCGCCGGGCCACAATGGGGGTGTGAGTAACGCCAGCCTGTCCCCCCTGCCCTCCGCCGACCGCCCCGACGTCACCGCCCGGCTGCGGGACGCCCTGCTCGGGGCGTCCTTCACCGCCGACGGACTGCTGGAGCTGCTGGGCGCCCCCGCCTACGCGGCCCTGTCGCGCAGCGAGACCGTGCCCGCGCTCCGGGCGACCCGCGGCGACACGGCGCTCGAACTGCTCGTCCGGCTCTTCCTGCTCCAGCAACCCGTCCCCCGCGCGCGCGTGGCGGACGTCCTGCCCGTCGACGGCTGCCTGGAGAGCGGCTGGCTCGACCGCGCGGGCGACGACGAGGTGACGGCCACCGTGGACGTACGGCCCTACGGCGGGCCCGGTGGCGAGGACTGGTTCATCGTCTCCGACCTGGGCTGCGCGGTCGGCGGCGCCGGAGGCATCGGCAGCCACGCCGAGGGCGTCGTCCTCGGCGTCGGCGGCGCCTCCACGACCCTGGCGGGCCTCACCGTCCGTACACCCGTCGCCGCCGCCCTCGACCTCGGCACCGGATCCGGCATCCAGGCGCTGCACGCCGCCGCGCACGCCACGCGCGTGACCGCCACCGACGTCAACCCGCGCGCGCTGCACATCGCCGCGCTCACCCTCGCCCTGTCCGGAGCCCCGGCCGCCGACCTGCGCGAGGGGTCGCTCTACGAACCGGTCGACGACGACGCGACGTACGACCTCGTCGTCTCCAACCCGCCGTTCGTGATCTCACCGGCCGCCCGGCTCACCTACCGCGACGGCGGGATGGGCGGGGACGATCTGTGCCGCTCGCTCGTTCAGCAGACGGGGGAGCGCCTGAACGAGGGCGGGTTCGCGCACTTCCTCGCCAACTGGCAGCACGTGGAGGGGGAGGAGTGGACGGACCGGCTGCGTTCCTGGGTGCCGCGCGGCTGCGAC
This sequence comes from Streptomyces coelicoflavus, assembly GCF_003112555.1. Classification (GTDB taxonomy): domain Bacteria; phylum Actinomycetota; class Actinomycetes; order Streptomycetales; family Streptomycetaceae; genus Streptomyces; species Streptomyces coelicoflavus. Next base: position 586,601 of record NZ_BEWB01000003.1, read on the forward strand.
GCCTGGATCGTGCAGCGCGAGGTGCAGGACGTCACCCAGTACGCCGAGCTGTGGCTGCGCGACGCGGGGGACCACCGCGGTGACCCGGCCGAGTACCAGGCACGGTACGACGCGTGGCTGGACGAGTTCGAGGCCCGCAAGGTCAGGGCCGTCGGCTTCGGCTGGATCACCCTGCGCCGGACCTCGGCCGCCGAGCCCTCGGTCGTCGTGGAGGAGTGGCCGCACCCGGTCGAGCAGCCGCTCGGCGAGACCGTGCGCGCCCACTTCGACCGCGTCGACTACCTGCGCTCCCACGACGACGCGGCCCTCCTGGAGGCGCACTTCACGCTGGCCGGCGAGGTCGTCCAGGAGCAGGTCGGGCTGCCCGGCGCCGAGGACCCGGAGCACGTCGTGCTGCGCCAGAACCGCGGCATGCGCCGGGCCACCCGGGTCGACACGGTCGGCGCCGGTTTCGCGGGCGTCTGCGACGGCACGATGAGCGCGGGCCGCATCCTGGACGCCATCGCCCAGCTGGTGGGCGAGGACCCGGTCGCCCTGCGCGACCGCACGCCCGCGCAGATCCGCCTGCTGGTGGAGCAGGGCTTCCTCGAACCGGCGTAGCGGGGGCCCGGACCACCGGGCGTGGGTGCGCACACCCATTTCTTTCTCCGGGCCGCCCGGGAAGCCCGCCCGAGCAGCCCGCCCCACCCGAATACGGCGAACCGGCCACGTCCGACCGCCCCCGGCGGACCCGTCGGCTCCCCGTTCACCTCGGGTTCGCCTGCCCGCCGCCCGTGCGTGACAGCCTCCCGGAGGCTGGACACGCGCGGGCTGGAGAAAAGGGGCACGGGGACCATGGAGAGCGGGCCGGCGATCTTCGCGGGAGTGGTGTTCGCCCTGTTCGGGGCCGGTCTGCTGGCGTGGACCACGACGCGGCTGCGGCACGGCCGCCCCGTCGCGCTCGGTGTGAGCCCCGTCGCATCGGCGACCGTCGCGAGCGTCGCCTCGGTGATCGCGCTGGGCCTCGGGGCGTGGTGCCTGACGCGGGTGTGAGGAGCAGGTCGCAGGGCCGTGCCGCGGCGCGGCCCGGGTAACCGGGGGATCGCGCTCCGGATACCCGGGTCGGGGCAGGTGAGCACTCCGGGCGGCAGGAACAGGGTTCGTCGGGTTACCGTTCGAGTGGCCGTTGCGGGCTTTTCCCGTTTGACACGGGGGCGGGAGGTACCGTCACACTCCGCAGCGTCACGATCGAAACACAGAACGACCCGACCCGGGACCACGCCCTGGGAAGGCCCAGCGTCGACCGGAGAGAAGAGCGAAGTTGTCCCCGACCAGCGAGACCGCGAACGGCGGCCGCCGACTCGTCATCGTCGAGTCGCCTGCCAAGGCGAAGACGATCAAGGGCTATCTCGGCCCTGGCTACGTCGTCGAGGCGAGCGTCGGGCACATTCGCGACCTCCCCAGCGGCGCGGCGGAGGTGCCGGAGAAGTACACCGGCGAGGTCCGCCGCCTCGGTGTGGACGTCGAGCACGACTTCCAGCCGATCTATGTGGTCAACGCGGACAAGAAGTCGCAGGTCAAGAAGCTCAAGGACCTGCTGAAGGAGTCCGACGAACTCTTCCTCGCCACCGATGAGGACCGCGAGGGCGAGGCCATCGCCTGGCACCTCCAGGAAGTCCTCAAGCCGAAGATCCCGGTCAAGCGCATGGTGTTCCACGAGATCACCAAGGACGCGATCCGCGCCGCCGTCGCCAACCCGCGCGAGCTGAACCAGAAGCTCGTCGACGCCCAGGAGACCCGCCGCATCCTCGACCGCCTCTACGGCTACGAGGTCTCGCCGGTCCTGTGGAAGAAGGTCATGCCGCGCCTGTCGGCCGGCCGCGTCCAGTCCGTCGCCACCCGGCTCGTCGTCGAGCGGGAACGCGAGCGCATGGCGTTCCGCTCCGCCGAGTACTGGGACCTCACCGGCACCTTCGCGACCGGCCGCGCGGGAGACGCCTCCGACCCGTCGTCGCTGGTCGCCCGCCTCCAGACGGTGGACGGACGGCGTGTCGCCCAGGGCCGCGACTTCGACTCCCTGGGGCAGATCAAGAGCGCGAACACCCTCCACCTCGACGAGGCGAACGCCCGCGCGCTCGCCGCCGCCCTGGAGAACACGCGCTTCGCCGTCCGCTCCGTCGAGTCCAAGCCGTACCGCCGCTCGCCGTATGCCCCGTTCCGTACGACGACGCTCCAGCAGGAGGCCTCGCGCAAGCTCGGCTTCGGCGCGAAGTCGACCATGCAGGTCGCCCAGAAGCTGTACGAGAACGGCTACATCACCTACATGCGTACGGACTCCACGACCCTGAGCGACACGGCGGTCTCCGCCGCCCGCGCCCAGGTGACGCAGCTGTACGGCGCCGACTACCTGCCGCCCCAGCCGCGCACGTACGCCGGCAAGGTCAAGAACGCGCAGGAGGCGCACGAGGCGATCCGCCCCTCCGGCGACCGCTTCCGCACGCCCGCCGAGACCGGCCTGACCGGCGACCAGTTCAAGCTGTACGAGCTGATCTGGAAGCGGACCGTCGCCTCCCAGATGAAGGACGCGACCGGCAACAGCGTCACCGTGAAGATCGGCGGCGCCGCCTCCGACGGCCGGGACGTCGAGTTCAGCGCCTCCGGCAAGACCATCACCTTCCACGGCTTCCTCAAGGCCTACGTCGAGGGCGCCGACGACCCGAACGCCGAGCTGGACGACCGCGAGCGCCGGCTGCCGCAGGTCGCCGAGGGCGACGCGCTGACGGCCGAGGAGATCACGGTCGACGGCCACGCCACCAAGCCCCCGGCCCGCTACACCGAGGCGTCGCTGGTCAAGGAGCTGGAAGAGCGCGAGATCGGCCGTCCGTCGACGTACGCGTCGATCATCGGCACCATCCTGGACCGCGGCTACGTCTTCAAGAAGGGCACGGCACTCGTCCCGTCCTTCCTCTCCTTCGCCGTGGTCAACCTCCTGGAGAAGCACTTCGGGCGGCTCGTCGACTACGACTTCACCGCCAAGATGGAGGACGACCTCGACGCCATCGCCCGCGGCGAGGCCCAGTCGGTGCCGTGGCTGCGCCGCTTCTACTTCGGCGAGGGCGACGGCACGGGCGGCGGCGGCGCCGCCGACGCGGGCAACGGTGACGGGGACCACCTCGGCGGCCTCAAGGAGCTGGTGACCGACCTCGGCGCGATCGACGCGCGCGAGGTGTCCTCCTTCCCCGTCGGCAACGACATCAAGCTGCGCGTCGGCCGCTACGGCCCCTACGTCGAGCGCGGCGAGAAGGACGCCGAGAACCACCAGCGCGCCGACGTCCCCGAGGATCTGGCGCCGGACGAGCTGTCCGTGGAGCTGGCGGAGGAACTGCTCGCCAAGCCGAGCGGCGACTTCGAGCTGGGCACCGACCCGGCCACCGGCCACGCCATCGTCGCCAAGGACGGCCGCTACGGCCCGTACGTCACCGAGGTGCTCCCCGAGGGCACCCCGAAGACCGGCAAGAACGCCGTGAAGCCGCGCACCGCCTCGCTGTTCAAGTCGATGTCGCTGGACACGGTGACCCTCGACGACGCCCTGCGGCTCATGTCGCTGCCCCGTGTCGTCGGCGCCGACGCGGAGGGCGTGGAGATCACCGCGCAGAACGGCCGCTACGGCCCGTACCTGAAGAAGGGCACGGACTCGCGCTCCCTCCAGACCGAGGAGCAGCTCTTCGACATCACGCTGGAGGAGGCGCTGGCGATCTACGCCCAGCCCAAGCAGCGTGGCCGGGCCGCGGCCAAGCCGCCGCTGAAGGAGCTGGGCACCGACCCGGTCAGCGAGAAGCCGGTCGTGGTCAAGGACGGCCGCTTCGGCCCGTACGTCACCGACGGCGAGACCAACGCGACCCTGCGCTCCGGCGACAGCGTCGAGGAGATCACGCCCGAGCGGGGCTACGAGCTGCTCGCCGAGAAGCGCGCCAAGGGGCCCGCCAAGAAGACGGCGAAGAAGGCCGTGAAGAAGACGGCCGCCAAGAAGGCCCCGGCCAAGAAGGCGGCGGCGACCAAGAAGACGGCCGCCGCGAAGACCACGGCGGCCAAGAAGACCGCGGCCAAGAGCACGGCGAAGAAGACGACCGCCAAGACGACCGCCAAGAAGGCGACCGCGTCGAAGGCGTCGGAGGACTGAGCGCGCTCTTCGCGAAACGAACGCCCCGGCATCGATTCGGTGTCGGGGCGGACGTACGTCCGGCCGGGCACGCCGGACTGTCGGCGGCGACCTATAGGCTGAACGCATGACGCGAGCCGAGCAGCCAACGGCCCCTCACCCCGCCCCGGACGACGCCCTGGTCGCGGACTCCCGCGAGCGCGCCGTCCGCGCCCTGCTGCGCCGTCCGCAGCTGAGGCGTTTGTGGAGCGCACAGCTCGTGGGGGGTGTCGGCGACATCCTCGCCCTCCTGGTGCTGGTCCTCCTCGCCGTCCAGGCCGCGATCGGCGTGGGCTCCTTCGGCGGGGGCTACCGGGGTGTGGCGTTCGCAGTGGCGACCGTTTTCGGCGTCCGGATCCTGGCGACGCTGCTCTTCGGCGCCGTCCTGCTCGGGCCCCTGACCTCCCTCACCTCGCAGGACGGTCCGCTCGACCGGCGCTGGACCCTGGTCGGCGCCGACGGGCTGCGGGCCGCACTGCTGATCGTCGCGCCGCTGTGGATCGACTGGACGCCCGACAACGCGCTGGCCGTCCTCCTGGTGACCGTCTTCGTCACCGGCGTCGCCGAGCGCTTCTGGACGGTGTGCCGGGAGAGCGCGGCCCCCGCGCTGCTGCCCGCCCCGCCCCTGGAGGGCGCCACGGTACGGCCGCTGCCGGACCACATGGACGCGCTGCGCCGCCTGTCGCTGCGCACGAGCTTCGTCGCGATCCCGTTCGCGGCGGTCGTGCTGGTCGTCGCCGGGCTCCTGAACAACCTCCTGGGCGCCGGCATCGCCTGGTTCGCCGAGCACCAGGCGGCGCTGGGCTCGTACGTGGCGGCCGGACTGTTCGCCGCGTCCCTGTCCGTGGTGGCCTTCCTGGAGCTGCCCGCCGTGCGCACCCCGCGCGCGCGGTCGCCGCTGGAGGGCATGCGCCGCCCCAAGAGCGGCAGCGGCGTCGACAAGGGCCGCACCGGCGTGCTGCCCCTGCTGGTGGTCGCCTGCGCCGCGGTCGCCGCCGTGGTGGCCGCCGCGGTCGCCGTCGCCGTGCTGCACGCCAAGGACCTGGGCGGCGGCCCCGTGCTGTACGGGCTGATGGTGGGCGCGCTGACCGGCGGCGTCGTCGTCGGCATCCGCACCGCCCCCGCCCTGCTGCCGTCGCTGTCCCGGCGGCGGCTGCTGGCCCTGGCGATCGCCTTCGCCGGCATCGCCCTGCTGGCCGCCGGACTCGTCCCGGACGACACCACCGTGCTGCTGCTCCTCGCGCTGGCCGGTGTCGGCGCGGGCGTGGCCGCGAACACCGGGCACGCGCTGCTCGACCAGGAAACCGAGGACCACCGCCGGGCACGGACCACCGAGCACCTGCACGCCGTCGTCCGGGTCTGCGTGGCGCTCGGCGCCGTCGTCGGACCCGTGCTGGCCGCGGCGATCGGACCGCACCGGCTGGAGAGCGGCAGGTTCGTCTTCGCCCACGGCGGCGCCGCGTTCCTCCTGATGCTGCTCGGCGCCCTGCTGCTGCCGCTGGCCGCGCTGGTCCTGGCCAAGGTCGACGACCGCTCCGGCGTGCCACTGCGGCACGACCTGCGCGACGCGCTGCTCGGCGGCGACGACCCGGTGCCCGCGCCCACGGCCAACGGTTTCTTCATCGCCCTGGAGGGCGGCGACGGCGCCGGCAAGTCCACCCAGGCCGAGGCCCTCGCCGAGTGGATCCGCGGCAAGGGCCACGAGGTCGTGCTCACCCGGGAGCCGGGCGCCACGCCGGTCGGCAAGCGCCTGCGCTCCATCCTGCTGGACGTCTCCAGCGCCGGACTGTCGCACCGCGCGGAGGCCCTGCTGTACGCCGCCGACCGCGCGGAGCACGTCGACACCGTGGTCCGGCCCGCCCTGGAGCGCGGCGCCGTGGTCGTCTCGGACCGCTACATCGACTCCTCGGTCGCCTACCAGGGCGCCGGGCGCGACCTGTCGCCGACCGAGATCGCCCGTATCAACCGCTGGGCCACCGACGGTCTCGTACCGCACCTGACCGTCCTGCTCGACGTGGCGCCGGAGGCCGCCCGAGAGCGGTTCACCGAGGCGCCCGACCGGCTCGAGTCGGAGCCCGCCGAGTTCCACGCGCGCGTGCGCTCCGGATTCCTCACCCTCGCCGCCGCCGACCCCGGGCGCTACCTGGTGGTGGACGCCGGCCAGGAGCCCGAGGCCGTCACCACCGCCGTACGCCACCGGATCGACCAGGTGCTGCCGCTGTCCGAGGCCGAGATCAAGGCTCAGGAGGAGGCGCGCCGCAAGGCCGAGGAGGAGGCCCGCCGCAAGGCCGAGGAAGAGGCCGCGCGCAAGGCCGAGGAGGAGCGCCTGGAGCGCGAGCGCCTCGAGGAGGAGGCGCGGGTGCGCGCCGAGGAGGAGGAGCGCAAGCGGCGCGAGCTGGAGGAGGCGCAGCGGCGCGAGGCCGAGCGGCAGGCCGAGGAGGCCAGGCAGCGGGCCGAGGAAGCACGCCGCAAGGCCGAGGAGGAGCGGGTCCGGCTCCTCGCGGAGGAGAAGGCGCGCGCCGAGGAGGAGGAGCGGCTGCGGGCCGAGGAGGAGCGGCGCCGCAAGCAGGCCGAGGAGGAGGAGCGGCTGCGCGCCGAGGCCGAGGCCCGGCGCCTGGAGAAGCAGCGCAAGGCCGAGGAGGCCCTGCTGCGGGCCGAAGAGGCACGCCGGGCGGCGGAGCAGGCGGCGGCCGCGGCCGCCGCCGGCCCCAAGTCGTCGGCCCCCGCGGCGGCCGAGGCGCCCCGCCCGAAGCCGGCCCCCTCCGCGCCCTCCGACGCGGCGACCGTGCCGACCCCGGTCGTGACCCCGTCCAACGCCTCCGGCGGTCCGGTGGAGGACACGGCGGTCCTGCGGCCGGTGCGGGACACGGAGGACGACGGCCGGGCCGACCGGGCCGACGGGACCGAGGACGGTGCCCGGCGCGGGCGCGACGGCGGCCGGGCGTCCGGCGAGTCCGAGTCCGAGGTGACGACCGAGCTGCCCAAGCCGCCGGTGCCGTCCGGCGCGGCGGACGAGACGGCGGTGCTGCCGGCGGTGGAACCGCGGGACGCCGACGAGACCGCGGTCCTGCCGCCCGTGACGCCGCCGGGGGCCGCCGACGAGACGGCCGTACTGCCGCCCGTACGCGGGGACGACCCCGCCGACCGGGTCCCGCCGGGCTACTTCCGCGAGGAGGGACCGGACGCCGGTGCCGGGGACGCCCAGGACCGCACGCGTGAGCTGCCCCGGATCGACCCCGACCAGGCACCGCCGTCCCGCAGGCGCCGCTCCGACTGGGCCGAGGAGACCCCGCTGGACGACCTGCCGACGCTGGCGGACGAGCTGCTCGGGCCGCACGACGAGGACGAGGGCGGCCGGGACGACGAGAGCCGCGGCGGCCGGGGCAGGGGCCGGGGACGACGCTGAGCACCGGGGCCGCCGCGTTGTCGGTGCCGCCCCGCACAATGGAGGGCGCGGCGCGGATCGGCGCGGCGGCCAGTGCTCGTGTCGGCCCGATGCGGCTGGCTCGGTGTGACGGAAGGACGGCGTGACCCATGACCGTGTGGGACGACCTCGTCGGGCAGGAGAAGGTGTGCGAGCCGCTCGTCGCCGCTGCCCGGGACGCCGACGCCTTCGTCACCGCCGCCGCGGCCGACGGCCCGCTCCCGCAGGCGACGAGCATGACGCACGCCTGGCTGTTCACGGGCCCGCCCGGCTCGGGAGTGGCACAGACGGCGCGGGCCTTCGCCGCCGCGTTGCAGTGCGTGAGCCCCGACCGCGCCCTCGGCGGCGTCCCCGGCTGCGGCTTCTGCGACGGCTGCCACACGGCGCTGGTCGGCACCCACGCGGACGTCAGCACGGTGGTCGCCATGGGCGCCGAGATCCGCGCCCGGGACATGCGGGACACCGTCCGCAAGTCGTTCACCTCTCCCGCGAACGGCCGCTGGCAGGTCATCCTTGTCGAGGAGGCCGAGCGGCTGAACGAGAAGTCGGCCAACGCCGTCCTGAAGGCCGTGGAGGAGCCGGCCCCGCGCACCGTCTGGCTGCTGTGCGCCCCCTCCGTCGAGGACGTCCTGCCCACGATCCGCTCCCGCTGCCGCCACCTGAACCTGCGCACGCCGTCGGTCGGAGCCGTCGCCGACATGCTCGTACGGCGCGAGGGCATCGAACCGGACGTCGCCGCGGCGGCGGCCCGCGCCACCCAGGGCCACATCGACCGCGCCCGCCGCCTGGCCACGGACCAGGCCGCCCGGGCGCGCCGGGAGGCCGTGCTGAAGCTTCCGCTGCGGGTCGAGGACGTCGGCGGGGCACTCAAGGCGGCCCAGGAGCTGGTCGACGCCGCGGCGGCGGACGCCAAGCAGCTCGCCGAGGAGATGGACGCCAAGGAGACCGAGGAACTGAAGGCGGCACTGGGCGCGGCCCAGGGCGGCCGGCTCCCGCGCGGCACGGCGGGCGTGATGAAGGACCTGGAGGCCGACCAGAAACGCCGCAAGGCGCGCACCCAGCGCAACAGCCTCGATCTCGCCCTGAGCGAGCTGACCGGTTTCTACCGCGACGTTCTCGCCCTCCAGCTCGGCTCCCGCGTGGCCATAGCCAACGCCGACGCGGAGGACGCCCTGGAGCGGCTCGCCCGCGGCAGCACACCCGAGTCCACGCTGCGCCGCATCGAGGCGATCGCGGCCTGCGGCAAGGCCCTCGACCGCAATGTGCCGCCGCTGCTCGCGGTGGAGGCGATGACGATGGCCCTCAGAGCGGGCTGAGCCGGCGCCCGGCGCGCACAGCGCACCGGGGGACGCACCGGGGGCGGGACGGTTGACGCCGTAACCCGTACGAGGCACGCGAACCACGCACCGCGATGGCGCCGTCGCGGAGCGTTACGCTCGCTCAATGCACACAAGGCGCACTCACCGCAGGACCCGCACCGGCAGCACCCGCCTCCGAGCCACGGTGCTCGTCGCCGCGCTGCTCGCCACCGCCTGCTCGGCCGGGGGCGCGTCGACGTCCGCCGGATCCCCCGCGGCGGAGGCGGCCGGCTCGACGGAGGCGGCGACGGCGGCCCTGACCCCGCTGCCGAAGGCCACGCCCGCCGGGCTGTCGCCGTACTACGGGCAGAAGCTCGCCTGGCGCGACTGCGGCGTCCCCGGCTTCCAGTGCGCCACCATGAAGGCCCCGCTCGACTACGCCAAGCCCGGCGAGGGCGACGTCCGGCTCGCGGTGGCCCGCAAGAAGGCCACGGGGCCGGGCAAGCGCCTGGGCTCCCTGCTGGTCAACCCGGGCGGCCCGGGCGGCTCGGCGATCGGCTACCTCCAGCAGTACGCGGGGATCGGCTACCCGGCGAAGGTCCGGGCCCAGTACGACATGGTCGCGGTCGACCCCCGGGGCGTGGCGCGCAGCGAGCCGGTCGAGTGCCTCGACGGCCGCGAGATGGACGCGTACACGCAGACCGACGTCACGCCCGACGACGCGGGCGAGACGGACGAGCTGGTCGACGCCTACAAGGAGTTCGCGGAGGGCTGCGGGGCGGACGCGCCGAAGCTCCTGCGCCACGTCTCCACGGTCGAGGCGGCGCGCGACATGGACGTCCTGCGCGCGGTGCTGGGCGACGAGAAGCTGACCTACGTCGGAGCCTCGTACGGCACGTTCCTGGGCGCGACCTACGCCGGTCTGTTCCCCGACCGGACGGGCCGCCTGGTCCTGGACGGCGCGATGGACCCCTCCCTGCCCGCGCGCCGCCTGAACCTGGAGCAGACGGCGGGCTTCGAGACGGCGTTCCAGTCCTTCGCGAAGGACTGCGTACGGCAGTCCGACTGCCCCCTCGGCGACAAGGACACCACCCCCGACCAGGTCGGCAAGAACCTGAAGTCCTTCTTCGACGACCTGGACGCGAAACCCCTCCCCGCCGGGGACGCCGACGGCCGCAAGCTCACCGAGTCCCTCGCCACCACCGGCGTGATCGCGGCCATGTACGACGAGGGCGCCTGGCAGCAGCTGCGCGAGTCCCTGACCTCGGCGATCAAGGAGAAGGACGGCGCGGGCCTGCTGATCCTCTCCGACAGCTACTACGAGCGCGAGGCCGACGGCGGCTACAGCAACCTGATGTTCGCCAACGCCGCCGTGAACTGCCTGGACCTCCCCGCCGCCTTCTCCTCCCCGGACGAGGTGCGCGCCGCCCTCCCCGACTTCGAGAAGGCGTCCCCGGTCTTCGGCGAGGGCCTCGCCTGGTCCTCCCTGAACTGCGCGTACTGGCCGGTGAAGCCCACGGGTGAGCCGCACCGCATCGAGGCGGCCGGCGCCACCCCGATCGTCGTGGTCGGTACCACCCGCGACCCGGCCACCCCCTACCGCTGGGCCGAGGCCCTTTCCGGCCAGCTCTCCTCCGGCCGCCTCCTCACCTACGAGGGTGACGGCCACACCGCCTACGGCCGCGGCAGCTCCTGCATCGACTCGGCGATCAACACCTACCTGCTGACCGGAACCGCCCCGAAGGACGGCACCCGCTGCTCGTAGCCCCACCCCGCCGGCCCCACCCGCCCCGGAGCCTTCCGCTCCGGGGCGGGTTCGGAGCACCCCGGGAAACTGTGTAGACTTACCGACGTTGCTGATCGCACCATGGGTGCACGGCGCGCCGCCTTAGCTCAGATGGCCAGAGCAACGCACTCGTAATGCGTAGGTCTCGGGTTCGAATCCCGAAGGCGGCTCTGAGAAGGCCCAGGACAGATGGAATCTGACCTGGGCCTTTGTGGTTCTCCCGAATGATCCGGGCACGCCTGTAGATGACGGGTGGCCGATCCTCGCCGCCGGATGCGCGCCTGTGGCCGCGTACACCGCCCCCGGCTCCCCGCTCATGGATCGCGGGGTTCGCTCTTTCGGTGCCGCTCGGTGGGTATGGGTGCTCCCAGCGGGTGGGTCGTCGAGGCGGGGAGGGATCATGGCGGTGCTCACGGGCAAGGCGGCGGTCGTTACCGGTGGCTCGCGGGGGATCGGCCGGGCTGTCGTGCTGCGGCTCGCGCGGGACGGGGCGGCGGTGGTCTTCAACTACGCGCGGAACCGGGATGCCGCCGATGAGGTCGTGCGGGAGGCCGGGAAGGCGGGCGGGAAGGTCGTTGCGGTCCGGCTGGATCTGGCGGAGCCCCGCGCGGCCGAGGAGTTGCTGGCCACTGCCGAACGTCGGCTCGGCGGTCTGGACATCCTGGTGAACAACGCGGCTGTGCATACCGACGTCGTGCCCATCGCGCAGACGGAGGAGGCTGTCTTCGACAGCGTGATGGCCGTGAACGCAAAGTCGGTCTTCCTCACGGTGCGCTATGCGGCGCGGCACATGCGCGACGGTGGGCGGATCGTGAACATCTCCACGCTCAACACCGTTTTCCCCGCCCCCGGCAATGCTCCGTACGCGGCCAGCAAGGGTGCCGTCGAACAGCTGACCCTGGTGGCTTCACGCGAGCTGGGCGCACGGGGCATCACGGTCAACACCGTCTCGCCTGGCGCCACGGACACCGATCTTCTGAACGCGGCCAACGAGCCGGAGAAGGTGGCGATGGCCGTGGCAATGACCTCGCTCGGACGTCTCGGCCGGCCCGAGGACGTGGCGGACGTCGTCGCCTTCCTCGCGGGGCCGGACGGGCGGTGGCTGACGGGCCAGAACGTCCGTGCCAACGGAGGCGTCCTCTGACCGAGAGGGGCGCGGCTCCCTTTGAAACCCCGGGTCGGGAATCCGACCCGGGGTTTCCGCTGTCGTGGGGCCTTGAACTCCGGACGCTTCCGGTGCGCTTCCCGGGCGCAGCCGGTGGACGGCTGTGCGTGACGAGGTCGTGCGCGGCGCCGGACCGGGGCGGACGTCACCTCCGTGTGGCGTCCCTATAGGGCCGAGATAGGCCGCGAGGAGAGCCTCCGCTCGGAGCGTCGCGCCGTCGTGCGGTGTGCGCGCCCTTGAGGTCCGCATCGGTACACCGTTCTGGGAGCGTGAGTCGGTTGGCACTTTCCGAGGTTCGCAACGAGGTCCGCCTGCCGGTCACGGCCGCCCAACTCGGCGTGTGGGTGGCTCAGCGGCTGACACCGGAAAGCCCCCTCTACCAGTGCGCCGTCCACTTCGACTCCGCCCCGCTCGACATCGAGGTGCTGCGCGACTCCGTCGCCCTGGCCGTGGCCGAGACCGAGGCGCTGCGTGCCCGGTTCGGTGACGACGGTGAGGTTCACCAGGTCGTCGCCGGCGCGGTGGACGCCCCGGTGGACGTCGTCGATCTCAGGGCCGCGGACGATCCGGAGGCCGCCGCCCGCGCCTGGATGGACCAGGACCTGGCCACCGTGCCCGATCTGGAGGCGGGGCCGCTGTTCCGGCACGCGCTGCTGGTTCTCTCCGACGAGCGGCACTTCTTCTACCTGCGCTACCACCACATCGTCCTGGACGGCTTCGGCCAGACCCGCTACCTGGGCCGCCTGGCCAGGATCTACACGGCGCTGCTCGGCGGCGAGCAGCCCGACCCGGCCCGCCCCCGCGGGCTCGACGTGCTCGTGGCCGAGGAGCGCGCCTACCAGGACTCGACGCACCACGCGAACGACCGTGCCCTCGTGCTGGAGCGGCTGGCCGGCGTCGAGGAGCGCCAGAGCCTGACCGAGGGCGTGGCCGGCGCCTCGCCGCGCGCCCTGCGTCTGAGCACCGTCCTGCCGTCCGAGCTGACCGGCGCGCTCACCGCCGTCGGCCACTGGCCGGCCGTCATCGCCGCGGCCACCGCCGTCTACCACCACCGGATGCTCTCCGTCGACGACGTGGTCCTCGGCATCCCGGTGGCCGCGCGCCGCACCCCGGCCGCGCTCGCCACCCCGTCCATGCTCGCCAACGACCTGCCGCTGCGGCTCACCGTCGGACCCGGCGCCACCTTCACCGAGCTGGTCCGCACCGTCCGCACCGAACTCGGTGTCCTGCTGCGCGCCCAGCGTCTGCGCCGCGAGGAACTGCACGGGGCCCGCGAGCTCACCGGCACGGACGCCGCCCTGTTCGGTACGGCCGTCAACGCCATGTCGTTCGACGCCCGGGTCCGTTTCGGCGAGGCGCTCCTGACCCCCCGCCAGCTGTCCAACGGCCCGGTGGCCGACCTGGCGATGGCCACGTACGGCGATCCCGCCGACGGCGAGGTCGTCCTCGAGATCGCGGCCAATCCCGCGCTGTACACCGAGGACGGACTCCGCGCCCACCAGGAGCGGTTCCTGCGGCTGCTCGGCTCGCTCGCCGACGCCCCCGACGCCCTCGTCGGCCGCGCCGCGCTCCTCGACACCGCGACCGCCGAGCTCCTGCTGCACGCCCCCAACGACACGGCGGGCGAGGTGCCGGGCGCGCTGGTCGACCTCTTCGAGCGGCAGGCCGCCGCGACGCCCGACGCCGTCGCCCTGTGCGCCGACGAGACGCTCACCTACGCGGAGCTCGACGCCCGGGCCAACCGGCTCGCCCGCCTGCTCGCCGAGCGGGGCACGGGCCCCGAGACCCTGGTCGGGGTGGCGCTGCCGCGCACCGCCGGCCTGGTCGTGACGCTGCTCGCCGTCCTGAAGACCGGCGGCGCCTACCTGCCCGTCGACCCCGAACACCCCGCCGACCGGCGCGCGATGGTGCTGGAGGACGCCGCGCCCGGCCTGCTGGTCACCACGACCGGTACCGAGATCCCCGACGGGGTGCCCGCGCTGCTGCTGGACACGGTGGACCTGCGTGCCGGTGACGCGAGTCCGCTCGGCCGTCCGCAGGACCCGCGCTCCACCGCGTACGTGATCTACACCTCCGGCTCCACGGGGCGCCCCAAGGGCGTGGTCCTGGAGCGGTCCGCCATGGACAACTTCCTCCAGGCGATGGCCCTCGCCGTGCCCGTCGACGCCACGGACCGGCTGCTCGCCGTGACCACGGTGAGCTTCGACATCGCCGTACTGGAGATCTTCCAGCCGCTCCTCGCCGGCGCCCGCGTGGTGCTCGCGAGCCGCGACGAGGTGCTCGACCCGGATGCGCTGCGGGCGGTCGTCGAGCGCGAGGGCATCACCGTCATGCAGGCCACCCCCAGCCTGTGGCAGCCGCTGATCGAGACGCGGCCGGAGGTCTTCGCCGGTGTGCGCGTGCTCACCGGCGGCGAGGCGCTGCCCCAGTCACTGGCGGACCCGCTGGCCGAGCACGCCGCGAACGTCACCAACATGTACGGCCCCACCGAGACCACCGTCTGGTCGATGACCGCGCCCGTCGCCCCCGACGGCGGCCCCGTCACCCTCGGCGCGCCGATCCTCAACACCCAGGTGTACGTGCTCGACGGGGCTCTGCGGCCGGTGCCCGCCGGATACAGCGGCGAGCTGTACATCGCCGGTCACGGCGTGGCCCGCGGCTACCGCGGCCGGCCGGGCCTGACCGCCGAGCGCTTCGTCGCCAACCCCTACGGCCCCGGGCGCATCTACCGCACCGGTGACCTGGTGCGCCGTGAGCACGACGGCTCCTTCACCTACCTGTCCCGCCTCGACCACCAGGTCAAGGTGCGCGGCTTCCGCATCGAACTCGGCGACATCGAGGCCGCGCTGCTCGCCCACCCGCCGGTCGAGCGGGCCGCCGTGCTGATGCGCGAGGACCGGCCGGGCGACAAGCGTCTGGTGGCGTACGTCGTCTCGCCTCAGGGCGACTCGCCGGCGCTGCGCGAGCACCTCGCCGGCACGCTGCCCGAGTACATGGTGCCCGGTGCCGTCGTGGTCCTCGACGCGCTGCCGCTGACCCCCAACGGCAAGCTGGACCGCCGGGCGCTGCCCGCCCCCGTACGTGTCGCGCTGTCCGACGGCCGCGCCCCGCGCACCGACCTGGAAGCACGTCTGTGCGCCCTGTACGCCACCGTGCTCGGCGTCGAGTCCGTCACCGTCGACGACGACTTCTTCACCATCGGCGGCACCTCCCTGTCCGCCACCCGCGTCGTCAGCCGGGCCGCCCTCGAAGGCCTCACCGTGTCCGTCCGCGACCTGTTCCGGGCCCGCACCGTCGCCCGGCTCGCGCCGGCCTGCACGGTGGGCGGACCGGCCTCCGGCACGGCCGTCGCCACCGAGCTGCCCGCCGCGCTGCCGCAGGCGGAACTGGCCGGGCTGCTCACCGGCCCCGGCGTGGTGGAGGTGCTGCCCCTGACGCCGTTGCAGGACGGGATCGTCGTGCACAGCCTCACCACGGACGAGGACCGCCACGTCTACAGCGTGCGCGTCAGCCTCGACCTGGACGGCGACGTGGACGCCGAGCGGCTGCGCGCCGCGGTCGGCACCGTCGTCGCCCGGCACCCGGTGCTGCGCTCCGCGATCGCCCACGAGAACGTGAGCCGTCCCGTGCTCGTGGTGCACGCGGAAGCCACCGTGCCCTGGCGCGTCCACGATCTGCGCGGCCGGGCCGACCGGCTCGACGCGGTGCTGCGCGCCGAGAGCGCGGAGCCCTTCGACCTCGCCGCCGCGCCGCTGCTGCGCGCCGCCCTGCTGCGGCTCGACGAGGGCTGGCGGCTCGTGGTCACCGGGCACCACGCCGTCCTGGACGGCTGGTCGGTACCCGTGCTCCTCGGCGAGGTGCTGCGCGCCTACGCCGGCGGCGACCCGGGCGCCGAGCCCCGCCCCTACCGCGATCACCTCGCCTGGCTGGCCGCACAGGACCACGAGGAGTCCGCCGCCGCATGGGGCGAGGCCCTCACCGGGGTCCGGCCGACCCTGGTGGGTGCGGCGCACGGGCCCGCCGAAGAGGCGGTACGGCTGGAAGGCGCGCTGGACGCCGCGACCACCGCGGGTGTGACGCGGGCCGCCCGTGACCTGGGCGTCACCGTCAACTCCCTGGTGCAGGCCGCCTGGTCCGTCGCCCTGCGCGAGCTGACCGGCCGGGACGACGTGGTGTTCGGCATCACCGCGGCCGGCCGGTCCGCCGAGGTACCGGGCTCGGCCGGGATGATCGGCCTGTTCGTCAACACCGTCCCGCTGCGCGCCCGTCCGGGCTCCGGCCGCACCCTGGCCGAGCTGGCCCGGTCCGTCCAGGACGACCAGGCCGACCTGCTCGCGCACCAGTACCTGCCGCTGGTCGACGTGCAGCGGGCGGCCGGTGTCTCCTCGCTCTTCGACACCGTCGTCGCCTTCCAGAACTACCCGGTGGACCGGGCCGCGCTGGACGCGACGGCCCGCGAGGGCGGCCTGGTGGCGGGCGACGCCGACGTCACCGACGTCAACCACTACCCGCTCACGCTCACCGCCGTACCCGGCGAGCGGCTCACGGCCCGCCTCGTGTGCCGGCCGCACCTGTTCGACCCGGCCGCCGCACAGACGCTCCTCGACCGGTTCACCGGCACCCTCGCGACGCTCGCCGACGCCCCCGCCACGCTCGTCGGCGAGCTGGTCCCGGACCGCGGTCCCGCGGCCGCCGAGGACGTGCGCGACCTGGCCGAGCTGCGCGGCTTCCGCTTCGACCCGGCCGAGGTGGAGGCCGTCCTCGCGGCGCACCCGGACGTGGTGCGCGCCGCCGCCGTGGTCCGCGAGGACGCCCCCGGCGAGCGCCGGCTCGTCGGCTACGTGGTGCCCCGCCACGGCGTCACGGTCGACGTCCCGGCCCTGCGCGACGCGGTCGCCGCCGAACTGCCGGACTACATGGTCCCCTCGGTCCTGGTCACCCTGGACACCCTGCCGCCCGCGCCCGGCGGCGGCGTCGACCGGCGTGCGCTGCCCGTTCCGGTGATCGCCGGAACGGCGCCCCGCGCCCCGCAGACCCCCGCGCAGGAACTGCTGTGCGAGCTGTACGCGGAGGTGCTCGGCCTCGACGACGTCGGCATCGACGACGACTTCTTCGCGCTCGGCGGCGACAGCATCCTCGGCTTCCGGCTGCTGAGCCGCGCCCGCGCCCGCGGGGTCTCGTTCGGCTTCCGCGACATGTTCGAGCTGCGCACGGTGGCCGCGCTCGCCGAGGTCTGCTCGGCGTACGAACCGGTCGCCGCGCCCGCCGCGATCACCCTGCCCGTGTCCGCGGACGAGGCCGCGCGGCTGGCCGCCGAGCCCGGCGTCGAGGCCGTGCTCCCGCTCTCGCCCAACCAGCAGGGCCTGCTGTTCCACCACGCCTTCGACGACGCCGACGCCGACCCGTACACCCTTCAGGTCGTCCTCGACTTCGCCGCGCCCCTGGACCCCGCACGGCTGTCCGCCGCCCTCGACCGGGTGCTGCTGCGCCACGAGGCGCTGCGCGTCTCCTTCCGCAGCACCGAGGAACAGGGGTCGGTGCAGCTCGTGCACGAGGCACCGGCCGTGCCGGTGCGCGAGGCCGACGCGGCCGACGACGCCGCGTTCGCCGCCCTGCTCGACGAGGACCGTGCCACCCGGTTCGACCTGAGCCGCCCGCCGCTGGTGCGGGCGGCCGCCGTGCGCCGCGCCGACGGCACGGGCTCCCTCGTCCTGACGATGCACCACATCGTGGTGGACGGCTGGTCGCTGCCGATCGTCGCCCAGGACCTGTTCGCCGCGTACGCGGATCCGGACGCCGTACCCGGGACGGCCGGCCCGGCCCGCTACCGCGACCACCTCGCGTGGCTCGACGGCACCGACCGCGCCGCGTCGCTCGACGTGTGGCGGACGGCGCTCGCCGAGGTCACCGAGCCGTCGCGGGTCGCCACCGGTCACGGCGACCGGGTCCTGGAGCCGGTGCGCCAGGAGCACCTGCTCAGCGCCGCGGACACCACCGCGCTGGCCGTGGCCGCCCGCCGGCACGGTGTCACCGTCAACACCCTGGTGCAGGCCGCCTGGGCCGTCGTGCTGCGCGGCCTGACCGGCCGGGACGAGGCCCTGTTCGGCGTCACCGTGGCCGGCCGCCCGGCCGAACTGGAGGGCGCAGGCGACCTGGTGGGCCTGTTCATCAACACCGTGCCGCTGTCGGTGCGTCTGGACGCGGGCGAAGCCCTCGGCGATCTCGCCGTACGGCTCGGCCGCGAGCAGTCCGCGCTGCTCGACCACCACCATGTGGCGCTCGGCGACATCCAGCGCGCCCTGGGCATGGGCGAGCTCTTCGACACCCTGCTGAGTTTCGAGAACTACCCGCTGGACCCGGCCGGGATCACCGCTCGCGCCCGGGCCGCCGGCCTCGACCTGGCCGACGCCCGCGTCCGCGACGGCAGCCACTTCGCCATCAGCGTCGTCGTCGAGCCCGGGGAGCGGATGCGGCTGCGGGTACGCCATCAGCCGCAGCTGGTGGACGAGGTCACCGCGCAGGCCGCCGGCGCGGAACTGCTCGCGACGCTGCGGGCCTTCGCCTCCGCGCCCGGGCTGCCGCTCGGCCGGCTCGCGAGGCTGGAGGAGGACAGGCACGTGGCGGCGGCCGCGACGCCGGCCGCGAACGCGACGCCTGCCACGAACGCGACGCCTGGCACGCAGGCGACGCCGGCCGCGAACGCGACGCCTGCCACGAACGCGACGCTGCCCGCGCTGTTCGCCGCGCAGGTGGCCCGCACCCCGGACGCGCCCGCCGTCCTCGCCGGCGGCGAGAGCCTCACCTACCGGCAGCTCGACCGGCGCTCCAACGCCCTGGCCGCCGAACTCGTCGCGCACGGCGCCGGTCCCGGCAGCCTGGTCGCGGTGCTGCTGCCCCGCTCGGTGGACCTGATGGTCGCACTGCTCGGCGTACTGAAGTCCGGTGCCGCCTACGTGCCGGTGGACCCGGCCTATCCGGCCGACCGCATCGCCGTGATCCTGGAGGACAGCGCCCCCGCGCTCGCCGTCACCGCCGACCCGGCGCTCGTGCCCGCGGGCCTCGCCACCGTGCGGCCCACCGCCGCCGAGGCGGACGGGACCGGCCGCGCGCCACGGCCGGAGGACGCCGCGTACGTCATCTTCACCTCCGGCTCCACCGGCCGCCCCAAGGGCGTCGTCGTCGAGCACCGTGCGCTGGGGGCCTATGCGGCGCGCGCGGCCACGGCCTATCCGGACGCGGCGGGAACCGCCCTCGCGCACACCTCGGTCTCCTTCGACCTCACCATCACCTGCCTCTACACCCCGCTGGTCGCGGGCGGCCAGGTGCACATCGCCGAGCTGCCGGACGCGATCGGCGCCGCACGGCCCACCTTCCTGAAGGGCACGCCCAGCCATCTGCGGCTGCTCGGCACGCTGCCCGACGAGGTGTCGCCGACCGGCACGCTGGTGCTCGGCGGCGAGGCGCTGCGCGGCGAGATGCTGGCCGACTGGCGTGCCGCGCACCCCGACGCGACCGTCGTCAACGCCTACGGGCCGACCGAGGCGACCGTCAACGCCATGGAGTTCCGCATCGCCCCGGGTGAGCCGCTGGCCGACGGCCCGGTGCCGATCGGCCGCGCGTTCCCGTACGCCCGTGTGCACCTGCTCGACAGCGGACTGCGGCCCGTACGCCCCGGTGCGCGCGGTGAGCTCTACCTCGCGGGCGAGGGGCTGGCCCGAGGCTACCTGGGGCTGCCCGGCCAGACCTCGCACCGCTTCGTGGCCGATCCGTTCGGCCCGGCGGGCAGCCGGATGTACCGGACGGGAGACCTGGCCCGGCTGCGGCCCGACGGCATGATCGAGTACCTCGGCCGGGTCGACGACCAGGTCAAGGTGCGGGGCTTCCGCATCGAACTCGGCGAGGTGGAGGCCGCGGCCGAGGCCGTGCCCGGCGTCCGCCGTGCCGCCGCCGCCGTCCGCGGCACCGCCGGTGAACCCCGCCTGGTCGGCTACCTGGTCGCCTCCGGCGAGGTGCGGACCGCCGACGTCGAGGCACGGATGCGCGCGGTGCTGCCCGCCTACATGGTGCCCGCCGCGTTCGTCGTCCTGGACGAGCTGCCGCTCACCCCCAACGGCAAGGTGGACCGGGCGGCCCTGCCCGAGCCCGCCGCCACCGCGGGCACGGCTGCCGGCCGCACCGCCTCGGGGCACCTGGAAGAGCCGCTGCTGGCCCTGTTCCGGGATGTGCTGGGGCGTGAGGACGTGGGGGTCGACGACGATTTCTTCGCGTTGGGCGGGGATTCGATCATGTCGATCCAGTTGGTGGGTCGTGCGCGTGCGGCGGGGGTGCGGTTCTCGGCGCGGCATGTTTTCGAGCACCGCACCCCGGCCGGTCTCGCGGCCGCCCTGGGGGGTGGCGAGAGGCCGTTGGTGCGGCGGCTCGTGGGGTTGTTCCGGGATGTGCTGGGGCGTGAGGACGTGGGGGTCGACGACGATTTCTTCGCGTTGGGCGGGGATTCGATCATGTCGATCCAGCTGGTGGGTCGTGCGCGTGCGGCGGGCGTGCGGTTCTCGGCGCGGCACGTCTTCGAGCACCGCACCCCGGCCGGTCTCGCCGCCGCACTCGGGGAGCAGGGACCGCGGGAGGCCGGCGCCGCAGCAGTGCCGGGGCCGCGGGAGGCCGGCGCGGCAGCCGTGCCGGGTCCGCGGAACGCGCCGTTGCTGCCGCTGATGAGTCGGCTCGTCACCCGGGGCCGGTTCGACCAGTACCACCAGTCCGTCACCCTGACCCTGCCCCCGACGACCCGCGAACACCTGGCCGCCGCGCTCGGCGCGCTCGTCGAGCGGCACGAGGCGCTGCGGATGCGCGTCGCGAACGGCGAGGGATTCACGGTCGAGCCGGTGGACGACGGGTCCGCGTTCGCGGACGCCCTCCTCACCCGGGTCGACGCCGCCCCGGACACGACCGACGAGGAGGCCACCGCCCTCGCCGCCGCGCACACCGCCGCGGCCCGCGACGGCCTCGACCCGGCCGCCGGCCGGATGCTGCGGGCCGTGTGGATCGACCGCGGCCCCCGGCGCCCCGGCCGGCTGCTGCTCGTCGTGCACCACCTGGCCGTCGACGGTGTGTCCTGGCGCATCCTCGCGCCCGACCTCGCCGAGGCCTGGACGGCGGTCACCGAGGGCCGCCGTCCCGAACTCGGCCCGGTCGGCACCTCGCTCGCCCAGTGGGCGGGCGCCGTCACCGCGCTGCCCGCCGACGACGCCGCACACTGGCGCGAACTCCTCGCCACGGAGGACCCGCTGCTCGGCGACCGGCCCCTCGACCCTGCCCGCGACCTGCGCGGCGACGCCGGACGGCGCACCGTGCGGGTGCCCGCCGACGTGACCGGCGCGCTGCTCGGCTCCCTGCCCGCCGCCTTCCACGCCGGGCCGGACGACGTCCTGCTGACGGCGCTCGCCGCCGCCGTACCGCTGTGGCGCGGCGACCGTGCCGGACTCCTCGTGGACGTGGAGAGCCACGGCCGCCACGAGGAACTGGTGCCGGACGCCGACCTCTCCCGTACCGTCGGCTGGTTCACCGTCACCCACCCCGTGCGCCTGGACACCGCGACGGCCGGTCCTGACGCCGTCCTGGCGGGCACGGACGCGGCGGGCGACGCCCTGCGCGCCGTGAAGGAGCAGCTGCGCACCACCCCGCGCCACGGCGTCGGCCACGGCCTCGCCCGGTACTCCGACCCCGCCACCGCGGCGGAGTTCGCGGCACTGCCCGAGGCGCAGATCGGCTTCAACTACCTGGGCCGCGTCAGCCTCGCCGGCGCGCTCGCACCCGGCTGGGAGCTGGCCGCCGTCGGCGCCGACGACGCCCCCGACGTACCCCTCTCGCACACGGTCGAGGTCAACGTCGCCGCCCACGAAGGCCCCGGGGGAACCGAACTCGTCGCCACCTGGACCTGGGCCCGTGCCCTGGTCGCGGACGCCGACGCCGCCCGCCTCGCCGACCTGTGGGACAGCGCGCTGCGCGGCCTCGCCGCACACGGGCAGCGGCCGGACGCCGGCGGCCGCACCCCGTCCGACCTGCTCGTCACCCTCACCCAGGAGGAGATACGCGAGCTGGAGGCCGACCCGGACGTCGCCGACCTGCTGCCGCTCGCCCCCCTCCAGGAAGGCCTGCTCTTCCACCACCAGTACGGCGACGGCGCCGACGACCCGTACATCTCCCAGCTCCGCGTGGAACTCACCGGCGCACTCGACCGGACCCGGCTGCGCGCCGCCGCCGCCGAGGTGCAGCGCCGCCACCCCGCGCTGCGGGCCGCCTTCCGCCGCACCGCACAGGGCACGCCCGTCCAGGTCGTCCTCGCGCACCCCCCGCTCGACTTCACCGAGGTCGCGCTGACCGACCGCGGCGAGCTGGACGCGGTCTGCGCCGCCGACCGCCACCGCGGCTTCGACATCACCGCCGCGCCCCTGATCCGCTGGACGCTCGCCTCGCTCGGCGAGCACCACACCCTCGTGGCCACCGCCCACCACAGTGTCCGCGACGGCTGGTCCATGCCCATCGTGATGCGCGATCTGATGGCCCACTACCTGGGCGACCCCCTGCCGCAGGCCCGCCCGCACCGCGCCCACCTGGACTGGCTGGCCCGCCAGGACCGCACGGCCGCCGAGGCCGCGTGGGGCGAGGCGCTCGCCGGACTCGACGGCGGCACCCTGCTGTCCACCGGACCGGCCCCGGCCGGACAGGAGCCCGGACGGCTCGACCTGACCGTCGACGGTCTCGACGTCAGGGCCGCGGCCCGCCGCCTCGGCGTCACCGTCAACACCCTCGTCCAGAGCGCCTGGCTGCTGCTCGTGGCCCGGCTCACCGGACGCGACGACGTCGTCACCGGCACCACCGTCAGCGGCCGGCCCGCCGACCTGCCCGGCGCCACCGACATGGTCGGGCTGTTCGCCAACACCGTGCCGCTGCGGGCGACGCTGCGCGCCGACGAGTCCGTCGGCGACTTCGCCCGCCGCCTCCAGCTGGAGCAGGCCCGCCTGACCGACCACCACCACCTCGGCCTGGTGGAGATCCGCCGCCTGGCCGGACACGGCGAACTCTTCGACACCTCGATGGTGTTCGAGAACTATCCGCTGGACGTCGACGCCCTGACCGCCGTGGCCCGCCGCGCCGGACTGGAGGCGGGCGAGGTCGCCCACCACGCCGTCACCCACTACGCCCTCGCCATGGAGGCCGGCCCGAGCGCCGACGGGCTGCGGCTCCGCATCCACCACCGCACCGACGTGCTGGGCCCCGAACAGGCGGCTCAGATCGCCGAGTTGCTGCCGAGACTGCTGCGCACCGTCGTCAGCGACCCCGCGACCCCGGTCGGCCGGATCCCCGGGTACGCCCCCGACGCCCTCCTCGCGCTCGGCGAGGGACCCGAGGACAGCGGCGACCCGCGCACCTGGCCCGAGCTCTTCCTCGACCGGGTCCGCCGCACACCCGACGCGCCGGCCGTCGTCTCCGGCACCCAGACCCTCACCTTCGGCGAACTCGCCGCCCGCGCCGGCGCCCTGGCCCGGCTGCTGGCCGAGGCCGGCGTCGACACCGAGAAGCGGGTGGGCCTCGTCCTGCCGCGCTCCGTCGACCTGGTCGTCGCCCTGCACGCGGTCGCCCTCGCGGGCGGTGCCTTCGTGCCCGTCGACCCGGCCCACCCGGCCGAGCGCATCGCGCAGACCCTCACCGACGCGGCGCCCGTCCTCGTCCTCACCACCACCGGTACCGCCGTGCCCGCCACCGGTGCGCCCCGCCTCGACGTCGACACGCTCGACCTGACCGGCGAGACGCTGGTGCGGCCGGTGCGCGCCGGGCAGGCCGCCTACGTCATCTACACCTCCGGCTCCACCGGCCGCCCCAAGGGCGTCGTCGTCACCCACGCCGGCATCCCCGGCCTGGCCCGCGCCCAGAAGGCCGGCTTCGACGTCGACGAGAGCGCCCGCGTCCTGCAGTTCGCCTCGCCCGGCTTCGACGCGTCCGTCTCCGAGGTGGCCGTCACCCTGCTGGCGGGGGCCTGCCTGGTCGTGGCCCCCCGGGAGGAGCTGCTGCCCGGCGCCCCGCTGGCCCGCACCGTCGCCGCGCACGGCGTCACCCACGCCACGCTGCCGCCGGCCGCGCTGCGTGAACTGCGCCCCGACGACCTGCCGACCCTGCGCAGCCTCGCCGTCGCCGGTGAACAGTGCCCGCCGCAGGTCGCCGAGGTGTGGTCGGCCGGACGGCGCGTGATCAACGCGTACGGGCCGACCGAGACGACCGTGTGCGCCACCATGAGCGCCCCGCTGGCCGGCTTCGGCGTCCCGCCGATCGGCACCGCCCTGCCGGGCCTCGCCGTCCGCGTCCTCGACGCCCACCTCCAGCCCGTGCCGACCGGCGTGGTGGGGGAGCTGTACGTGTCCGGCGCGGGACTCGCCCGGGGCTACCTGGACCGGCCGGGCCTGTCCGCCGAACGTTTCGTCGCCGACCCCTTCGGCGCCCCGGGCACCCGCATGTACCGCACCGGCGACCAGGTCGCCCGGCGCGAGGACGGGCAACTGGTCTACGTAGGCCGCGCCGACCGCCAGATCAAACTGCGCGGCTTCCGCATCGAGCCCGGCGAGATCGAGGCGGCCGTCACCCGGGCCCCCGAGGTCGCCGCGAGCGCCGTCGTCGTCCGCGAGGACCGGCCCGGCGACCGCCGCGTGGTCGCCTACGCGGTGCCCGCCCCCGGCGCCACCGTCGTCCCCGGGACGCTGCGCGCCCGGCTGCGCGAGGTGCTGCCCGACCACATGGTCCCGGCCGCCGTCGTCGTCCTCGACCGGATCCCGGTCACCGTCAACGGCAAGCTGGACCAGGCAGCCCTGCCCGCCCCCCGCTACGACTCCGCCTCGGGCCGAGCCGGCGGCGACCCGGTCGAGGAACTGCTCGCCGGTGTCTTCGCCGAGGTGCTCGGCGTGGACCGGGTCGGCCCGGACGACTCCTTCTTCGACCTGGGCGGCCACTCCCTGCTCGCCATGCGCCTGGTCGCCCGGGTGGGCGCCGTGCTCGGCACGGAACTCACCGTGCGCGAGGTCTTCGAGACACCCACCGTGCGCGCCCTCGCCCGGACCGCCGCGGGCGGCCCGCGGACCACCGGCCCCGCCCCCGGCGACCTGCCGCGCCCCGAGCGGCTGCCCCTGTCGTACGCCCAGCAGCGGCAGTGGTTCCTCGACCGCTTCGACGGCACGCACTCCGCCTACCACATCCCCATGGCGCTCCGGCTGACCGGCGCACTCGACGAGTCGGCGCTCGCCGGCGCCCTCGACTCCCTGGTCGCCCGGCACGAGAGCCTGCGCACCCTGATCGCCGAGGACGAGGACGGCCCGTACCAGCGGATCGTGACCACCACGCCGCGCTGCGAGCGGACCCCGGTCACCGAGGACGGCCTGGACGCGGCGCTGCGCGAGGCCGTCGCCCGGCCCTTCGACCTGACCACCGAGACACCGGTGCGCGTCCACCTGTTCGCGGTCGGGCCCGACGAGCACGTCCTGCTCGTCGTGGTCCACCACATCGCCGGCGACGGCGCGTCCGTGCAGGTGCTCGCCCGCGACCTCGTCGCCGGCTACCGCTCCCTCCTCGACGGCGACACGCCCGAACAGGCGGACGCGGCACCGCAGTACGCCGACTTCGCGCTGTGGCAGCGCTCGGCGCTCGGCACCGAGGACGACCCCGACTCCCTGCTGAGCCGCCAGCTCGACCACTGGACGGCCGCGCTCGACGGACTGCCCGAGGAACTGGCGCTGCCCGCCGACCGGCCCCGCCCGGCCGCCGGACCGCACCGGGCGGGCCGCCACCGCCTGGAGATCCCGGCCGCCCTGCACGCCGACCTCGCCCGCAGCGCCAAGGAGCTGAGGGCCACGCCGTTCATGGTGGTGCAGGCCGCGCTCGCGGCCCTGCTCTCCCGGCTCGGCGCGGGCACCGACATCCCGCTCGGCTCCCCCGTCGCCGGACGCTCCCACGCGTCGCTGACGGACGTGGTGGGCCTGTTCGCCAACACGCTGGTGCTGCGCACCGACGTGTCCGGCGCCCCGAGCTTCACCGCCCTCGTGGAGCGGGTGCGGGAGAGCGACCTGGCCGCGTTCGCGCACCAGGACGTGCCGTTCGAGCGGCTCGTCGAGGCGCTGCGGCCCGAGCGCTCCGCCGCCCGCCACCCGCTGTTCCAGGTGGTCCTGGAATGGGGTGACGACGACACCCGCGCCCTGGACTCCCTGCGCGAACTGCCCTCGCTCGACGTCGCACCCCTGCACCTGACCGTGGACACGGCCAAGTTCGACCTGGTCTGGCACCTGCGCCCGCGCCACACCGCCGAGGACGCCCCGGCCGGTATCGCGGTGGACCTGGAGTACAGCGCCGACCTGTTCGACGCCGCCACCGTCGCGACCCTCGGCGACCGGCTGGTCCGGCTGCTGGGCGCCGCGCTCGCCGAGCCCGAGCGCCCGGTCACCGACCTGGACGTCCTCTTCGCCGACGAGCGGGAGCTGCTGCGCACCGACTGGGCGCACACCCCCGCCGCGCCGGGCGAGCCCCTGCGCGCCGACGACACGATCGTCGCCCGCTTCGAGGCGGCCGCCGCCGCCCGGCCCGACGCCGTCGCCGTCACGGGTGAGGACGAACAGGGCCGGCCCGTTTCCCTGACGTACGGCCAGCTCAACGCCCGGGTCAACCGGCTCGCCGCTCTCCTGCGGGAACGGGGCGCCGCGCCCGAGCGGATCGTCGCCCTCGCCCTGCCCCGGGTGAGCGACCTGGTGACGGCCGTGCTCGCGGTCCTCAAGACCGGCGCCGGCTACCTGCCGGTCGACCCGGCCTACCCCGCCGAGCGCGTGGCCCTGCTCCTCGGCGACAGCCGGCCCGTGGTCACCGTCGGTACCCGCGCCACCGCGGCCGCCCTCGGCGGCGACGACACCTGGCTCGCCCTCGACGACGAGGACGTGGTCGCGGACCTCGCCGCACGGGACGCGGCCGACCCGCCGCCCGCCGCCGGCGCCGACCACGCCGCGTACGTCATCTACACCTCCGGCTCCACCGGCACCCCCAAGGGCGTGGTGGTCACCCACCGCAACGTGCTGCGCCTCTTCGACGCCACCGACCACTGGTTCGGCTTCGGCGCCGACGACGTGTGGACGCTCTTCCACTCCTACGCCTTCGATTTCTCGGTCTGGGAGCTGTGGGGCCCGCTGCTGCACGGCGGCCGGCTCGTGGTGGTGCCGCACGCCGTCAGCCGCGAGCCGAGCGCCTTCCTCGCCCTCCTGGAGCGCGAACGCGTCACGGTTCTCAACCAGACCCCGTCCGCCTTCCACGAGCTGATCCGCGCCGACGAGGCCGTGGACGGCGCCGACCTCGCGCTGCGCTACGTCGTCTTCGGCGGCGAGGCCCTCGACCCGGCCCGGCTCCTGCCCTGGTACGAGCGGCACGCCGACGACGGCCCGCTGCTGGTCAACATGTACGGCATCACCGAGACCACCGTGCACGTCACCCACCGGGCGCTCGGCGCCGACGAGGTGCGGGCCGGAGGGGCGGCCGGCGCCATCGGCGTCGGCATCCCCGACCTCGGGGTGCACGTCCTCGACGAACGGCTGCGGCCCGTGCCGCCCGGCGTCGTGGGCGAGATGTACGTCTCCGGCGCGGGCGTCGCCCGCGGTTACGCCCACCGCCCGGGCCTGACCTCGGGCCGCTTCGTCGCCGACCCGTTCGGCGCGCCCGGCACCCGCATGTACCGCTCCGGCGACCTGGCCCGGCGGCGCCCCGACGGCTCGCTCGACTACCTCGGCCGGTCCGACGCCCAGGTGAAGGTGCGCGGCTTCCGCATGGAACTCGGCGAGATCGAGGCGGCACTGCTCGCCCAGGACCCGGTGGCCCAGGCCGCCGTCGTGGTCCGCGAGGACACCCCCGGCGACCAGCGCCTGGTGGCCTACGTGGTCACCGGGGACGGCACGGCACCGACGTCGGCGACCGCGTTGCGCGACGCGGTGGCCGGGACCCTGCCCGCCCACATGGTGCCCTCCGCCGTGGTCGTGCTCGACCGGCTCCCGCTGACCGTCAACGGCAAGCTCGACCGCAAGGCGCTGCCCGCCCCGCAGGCCCCCGCCCGCACGGCGGGCCGCGCCCCCGCGAACCCGGCCGAGCACCTCGTCGCGGACGCCTTCGCCGAGGCGCTCGGCGTGGACCGGGTCGGCGTGGACGACTCCTTCTTCGACCTGGGCGGCCACTCGCTGCTCGCGATGCGCCTGGTCGCCCGGGTACGGGCGGCGCTGGGCGCCGACCTCGGCGTGCGCGACCTGTTCGAGTCGCCGACCCCCGCCGCCCTCGCCCGCCGCGCCGCGGACGCCACGGGCGCGGGACGGCCCGCACCGACCGCGCGCCCGCGCACCGCCCAGGTTCCGCTCTCGTACGCCCAGCAGCGCCTGTGGGTGCTCGAGCGGCTCGGCGGACACGACGGGGCGTACAACATCCCGATCGCGCTGCGCCTGACCGGCACCGTCGACGCGGACCGGCTGCGCGAGGCGCTCGGCGACGTGGTGGCACGGCACGAGAGCCTGCGCACCCTCGTCGACGACCGGGGCGGCGACGGTGCCGACGCCTGGCTGCGGGTGCTGCCCGAGGCCCGGGTCGACCTGCCGGTCGTACCGGTGCGGCCCGAGGACCTGGACGAGCGCGTCGAGGCGGGCGCCGCGGCCGGCTTCGACCTGACCGGCGAAGTGCCGATCCGGGCCCGGCTGTTCGCGGTCGGACCCGACGAGCACGTGCTGCTCGTCGTGGTCCACCACATCGCGGGCGACGGCACCTCCATGCCGGTCCTCGCCAGGGACCTCGCGACCGCCTACGCGGCCCGCCTCGACGGCGCGGCCCCCGCCTGGGAGCCGCTGCCGGTGCAGTACGCCGACTACGCGCGGTGGCAGCGCGAGTTCCTCGGCGACGAGGCGGCCGACGGCGCCGCCGGGAGCGCAGGCGGGAGCGGGACCGGCGGCGACGGCACCGAGATGTCGCGTCAACTCGGCTACTGGAGCGACGCGCTGAGCGGGCTGCCCGAGGAGCTGACGCTGCCCGCCGACCGGCCCCGCCCGGCCGTCGGACCGCACCGCGCGGGCCGGGAGACCTTCGAGGTGCCCGAGGAGCTGTACCGGCGGGTGGGCCGCGTGGCCCGCGAGCTGCGGGCCACGCCGTTCATGGTGGTGCAGGCCGCGCTCGCGGCGCTGCTCTCCCGGCTCGGCGCGGGCACCGACATCCCGCTCGGCTCCCCGGTGGTCTCGCGCTCCGACGCGTCGCTGGCCGACGTGGTCGGCTTCTTCGTCAACACGCTGGTGCTGCGCACCGACGTGTCCGGCGACCCGAGCTTCACCGCACTGGTGGACCGGGTGCGGGAGAGCGACCTGGCCGCGTTCGCGCACCAGGACGTGCCGTTCGAGCGGCTCGTCGAGGCGCTGCGCCCCGAGCGGTCCGCCGCCCGCCACCCGCTGTTCCAGGTGGCGCTCAGCCTCGACAGCGCGGGCGGCACTGCGCTCGCCGAGGCCGGGCGGATGCCCGGACTGACCGTCGAGCCCCGGCCGGTCGCGCCGTCCGTCGCCAAGTTCGACCTCACCTTCACCCTCACCGAGCGGCTCGGCGCCGACGGCACACCGGTCGACTGGAGCGGCGGCGTCGAGTACAGCGCCGACATGTTCGACGCGCCGACGGTGGGACGCCTCGCCCGCCGTCTGGTGCGGTTCCTGGACGTCCTCACCGCGCGGCCGGAGGCACCCGTCTCGGCCCACGACGTCCTGGTGGACGGCGAACGCGAGCGGATCCTCGGCAGCTGGCTGGAGACCCCCGCGCCGGTCGCCCCGGCGAACCTGCCCGACGCCGTCGCCCGCCACGCGGCCGAGCGGCCGGACGCCCCCGCCGTCACCTTCCGGGACACCACGCTCTCGTACGCCGAACTGGACGCGCGAGCCAACCGCTTCGCGCACGCCCTGCTGGCCCGAGGGGTCACCCCCGAGGCACGCGTCGGCGTTCTGATGGAGCGCTCGGACACGCTGGCCGTCACCCTGCTCGGCATCGTCAAGGCGGGCTGCGGCTACGTCCCGCTCGCCCCCGCCAACCCGGACGAGCGCCTGGAGTGGCTGCTCGACCAGGTGCAGGCACCGCTGCTCGTCGTGGACGAGGCGTGCCGCGAGCGGGCCGAAGGGCTGGACCTGCGGGCCGAGCTGATGGACGCCGGGGCCGACGTCTCGCACCTGCCGGCCACCGCGCCCGCCACCCGGGTGGACCCGCGCGGGCTCGCCTACCTGATGTTCACTTCCGGCTCCAGCGGGCTGCCCAAGGGCGTGGCCATCTGCCACGGCGACATCGTCCAGCTCGCCGCCGACCGCTGCTGGGACGGCGTCACCGACCGGGTGCCGCTGCACTCCCCGCACGCCTGGGACGCCTCGATCCTGGAGTTCTGGGTGCCGCTCGTGCGCGGCGGCGAGGTGCTGATCGTGCCGCCCGGCGACCTGGACGTGAGCGACCTGCGCACGCTGATCGCGGACTCCGGCATCACCTCGCTGTTCCTGACCGCCGGCCTGTTCCGGGTGCTCGGCCAGGAGATCCCCGAGGCGTTCGCCGCCCTGCGTCAGGTCGCCACCGGCGGCGACGTGGTCTCCGGCACGGCCGTGCGCCGCATCCTCGAGCACGCACCGCACCTCAGGGTCGTCAACGCCTACGGTCCGACCGAGGTGACCGTGATGGCGCTGTCCCACCGCGTCGACCCGGACGCGCTCGACCCGCGCTCGCACAGCGTGCCCATCGGCCGCTCCCTGGACGCCATGCGGCACTACGTCCTCGACGACGCGCTGCGACCCGTGCCGCCCGGCGTCACCGGCGAGCTGTACGCGGCGGGGGCGGGACTGGCCCGCTGCTACTGGAACCGGCCCGACCTCACCTCCGACCGGTTCGTCGCCGACCCGTACGGCCCGCCCGGCACCCGGATGTACCGCACCGGCGACCTCGCGCGCTGGACGGCAGCGGGGACCGTCGAGTTCGCCGGCCGCGCCGACGAGCAGGTCAAACTGCGCGGCTTCCGGATCGAACTCGGCGAGATCGAGTCCGCGCTGGCCGCCGGCCCCGGCGTCACCGCCTGCGCGGTGATCGTCCGCGAGGACCGGCCCGGCGACAAGCGCCTGGTCGCCTACACGGTGGCCGGGCCCGGCTACGACCGGGTGGAACTCGGCGCCCGCCTGGGCCGCACCCTGCCCGACTACATGGTGCCCGCGGCGATCGTCGAACTGACCGAGCTGCCGCTCACCGCGATCGGCAAGCTGGACCGCAAGGCGCTGCCCGCGCCCGAGTTCGGCAGCGCGGGCGGCCGGACGGCCCGGAACACCGAGGAGGAGATCCTCGTCCGGCTCTTCGCCCAGGTGCTCGGCCTGCCCCCGGAGTCCGTCGACGCCGACAGCGCCTTCTTCGACCTCGGCGGCGACTCCATCATGGCCATCCAGCTGGTCAGTGCCGCCCGCCGGGAGGGCCTCGCCATCACCGGCGCGGACGTCTTCACCCACCGCACCGTCGCCGAACTGGCCCGCGCCGCCGCCGCGGCCGGGGCCCCGGAGCAGGGCGAGCCCGACGAGCCCGTCGGCGCACTGCCCGCCTGGCCGATGCTGCACTGGCTGGCCGAACGGCAGGTCCCGGTGGACCGGTTCAACCAGACCACCGTGCTCAACGCCCCGGCCGCACTCGACCTGGACCGGCTGCACGCCCTGGTCGGCGCGCTGCTCACCCGCCACGACAGCCTCCGGCTCAAGGTGGCCGTCGACGATCCCGCCGACGCCGCCGGCTGGCACGTGGAGATCCCCGCCCCGGACGCCGTACGCGCCGCGGACCGGGTGCTGCGGGTGGACGCGGCGGCGCTGACGCGGAGCGAACTCGACGACGCCGTGCGGGAACACGGCGCGGCGGCCGTCGGGCGGCTCGACCCCGCCGCGGGCGCCATGGTGGAGATCGTCTGGTTCGACCGGGCCGAGCGGCCGGGCCTGCTCCTGGTCGCCGTCAACCACCTGGCGATCGACGGAGTGTCCTGGCGCATCCTGCTGCCGGACCTGTTCCGGGCCTGGGACGACCTCCTGGCCGGCCGGGAGCCGTCGCTCGACGCCGGCGGCACCTCACTGCGCCGCTGGGCGCAGCGGGCCGCCGAACGCGCCCGGTCACCTCGCACCCTGGCCGAACTCGACCACTGGACCGGCACACTGCGCGGCGGCCCCGTTCTCGGCGCCCGCCCGCTGGACGCGGCCGTGGACGTGCTCGCCACCGCGGGACGGCTGCGCCGCACCCTGCCGGCCGAGGTCACCGGGCACCTGCTCACCACCGCCCCGGCCGTGGTCGGCGCGGGCGTGGACGACGTGCTGCTCGCCGGCCTCGCGCTGGCCGAGGCCCGCAGGCGCCGCGACCCGCACACCGCCGTCCTGATCGACGTGGAGAGCCACGGCCGCGAACGCGACGGAGCCATGGACCTGTCCCGCACCACGGGCTGGTTCACCGCCCTGTACCCGGTGCTCCTGGACACCGCCGGCGTCGACCTCGACGAGGCGCTCGCGGGCGGCCATGCCGCCGGAACCGTCCTCAAGCACGTCAAGGAGCAACTGCGGGCGGTGCCGGCACAGGGCCTGGGCTACGGCCTGCTGCGCCACCTCAACCCGGAGACCGCCGCCGCCTTCGACGGGCTGCGCACCGCCGGGATCGGCTTCAACTACCTGGGCCGGTTCGTGGCCGGCGAGACCGGCGACTGGTCGGTCGCCGCGGGGGCGCCGCGCCCCGAGGGCGAGGACCCGGCGACCCCGCTGGCCCACGCCGTCGAGATCAACGCCTACGTCGAGGAGAGCGCCGAGGGACCGCGCCTCGGCGCGACGTGGACGTACGCCCCCGGTGTCCTCACCGAGGACGAGGTCGCCGCGCTCGCCGACGGCTGGTTCGAGGCGCTGACCGCCCTCACGGAGCACGCCCAGCGGCCCGACGCCGGCGGTCTGACCCCGACCGACGTGGGGCTTATAGAGATCACACAGAGCGAGATTGAAGAGTTCGAGGACGAACTGGCCTCGGACTGGGAGATATGAAGTGGCGAGAAGCACCCGCACAGTCGATGACATTCTGCCGCTCTCCCCGCTCCAGAGCGGCCTGTTGTTCCACAGCGTGTTCGACAGCTCCGGCGGTTCCGACGCCTCCGGCGGCTCCGACGGGGCGAGCCCGGACATCTACACCGTCCAGTCGACCTTCCACCTGGCCGGCCCGCTCGACGCGGGCCGCGCCCGGGCGGCCGCCGAGGCGCTGCTGCGCCGGCACGCGAGCCTGCGGGTCGCCTTCCGCCAGCGCAAGGACGGGGAGTGGGTGCAGATCGTCGCGGCCCGGTACAAGCTGCCGTGGACCGAGACCGACCTGTCCCACCTCCCCGCGGAGCAGGCGGACAGCGAGGCGCGGGCGGCCACGCTCGCCGACCGCGAGCGGCGCTTCGACACCGGCCGGCCGCCGCTGATCCGCTTCATGCTGATCCGGACCGGCGCCGAGAGCCACCGCCTCGTGCTTACCATCCACCACACGGTGCTCGACGGCTGGTCCCTGCCGACGCTCCTGAAGGAGTACCACGCGCTGTACCTGTCGGGCGGCGACGCCCGCGACCTGCCCGCGGTGGCCCCCTACCGGGACTACCTGACCTGGCTGTCCCGCCAGGACGCCGACGCGTCGCGGGCCGCCTGGGACACCATGCTCGACGGCCTGACGGCGCCCAGCCTGGTGGCCGGCACCGCCGAGCACACCCCGCGGGACCCCGGACGCCACGAGTTCGGGCTCACCGAGGAGCAGACCCGGGCCCTGACGGCCCGGGCCCGCTCGGCGGGCGTCACCGTCAACACCGTGGTGCAGGCCGCCTGGTCGCTGGTGCTGGCCGGCCTGACCGGCGGCGACGACGTGGTCTTCGGCGTCACCGTCAACGGCCGCCCGGCCGAGCTGCCCGGCATCGAGTCCATGGTCGGCCTGTTCATCAACACCCTGCCGCTGCGCGTCCGGCTGCGCCCGGAGCAGACCGCGGGCGAACTCCTCGGCGCGGTGCACCACGCGCAGGCCGAGCTGATCGCCCACCAGTACCTGGGCCTGTCCGAGGTGCAGCACCGCACCGGACTCGGCCCGCTCTTCGACACGTCCGTCGTCTTCGAGAACTTCCCGTTCGACTCCGCCCCGGCCGTCTCCGACGACGGCGACCCGCTGCGGGTGGTGGGCGCCGAGAGCCACTCCGCCAACCACTTCCCGCTCAGCCTCGTCGGCATGCCGCAGGACGCCCTGCGCTTCAAGCTCTTCCACCAGCGCGACCTGTTCGACGACACCGCCGCCGCGGCCGTCGCCGACCGCTTCCTCGGCCTGCTCGACACCCTGGTGCGCGACCCCGGGCAGCCCCTCGGCCGCATCGACGTGATCGGCGCGGACGCGACCGCCCGCGCGCTCACCGACGCGGCCGGGCCCGCCGGCCCCGCGGCCGGCGACACCCGGCCGCCCGCACTGCCCGAGCTGTTCACCGCCCAGGCCGCCGCCACCCCCGACGCCCCCGCCGTGCGCGCCGGCGACCAGGTGCTCACGTACCGCGAACTCGACGCGCGCGCCAGCCACGTCGCCCGCACGCTCGTCGAACGCGGGGTGCGCGCCGGCAGCACGGTCGCCGTGCTGCTGCCGCGCGGCATCGACCTCGTGGTGGCGCTGCTCGGCGTCGCCAAGTCCGGCGGGGCGTACGTACCGCTGGACCCCGGGCACCCGGCCGAGCGCATCGCCGCGGTGCTCGCCGACGCCGACCCGGTGCTCGCGCTGACCGCACCGGGCCTCGACCTGCCGGGCACCCGGACGCTCGAGGTCACCGGCGAGGAGGCCGCCTCCTTCACCGCGGCCCCGCACCCGCACGACCCGGCCTACCTGATCTTCACCTCCGGCTCCACCGGCCGCCCCAAGGGCGTGGTCGTCGAGCACGGCTCCGTGGCCGCCTACCTCGCGCGGGCCCGCGGCGCCTACCCGGACGCCGCGGGACTCACCCTCGTGCACTCGTCGGTCACCTTCGACCTCACCGTCACCGGCCTGTACACGCCGCTGGTCTCGGGCGGCTGCGCCCATCTCGCCGAACTCGAGGACGCCGTGGGCGGCCCGCGCCCCACGTTCCTCAAGGGCACGCCCAGCCACCTGGAGCTGCTCGACACCCTGCCCGGCGAGGTCTCGCCGTCCGGCACCCTCGTCCTCGGCGGCGAGGCCCTGCGCGGCGAGGCCGTGCGCGGCTGGCGCGCCGCTCACCCCGACGCCACCGTGATCAACGCGTACGGGCCCACCGAGGCGACCGTCAACTGCCTCGAGTTCCGGATCGAGCCCGGCACCGAACTCGCCGACGGCGCCGTCCCGATCGGCCGCCCCTTCGCCGGTACCCGCGCCTACGTCCTGGACGCCGCCCTGCGCCCGGTCGCCCCCGGCGTCGCCGGTGAGCTGTACATATCCGGCGTGGTCCTGGCCCGCGGCTACCTCAACCGGCCCGACCTCACCGCCGAGCGCTTCGTCGCCGACCCCTACGGCCCGCCCGGCACCCGGATGTACCGCACCGGCGACCTCGCCCGGCGCCTGGCCGACGGCACCTTCGTGCACGCCGGCCGCGCCGACGACCAGATCAAACTGCGCGGCTTCCGCATCGAACCCGGCGAGATCGAGGCGGCGGCCGCCGCCCACGCCGACGTCACCCGCGCCGTGGTGCTCGCCCGCGAGGAGACCGCGGGCGACGCCCGCCTGATCGCCTGGGTGACCCCCGAGACCGTGGACACCGACGCGCTGCGCGCCCACCTCGCCGCCGCCCTGCCGCCCTACATGGTCCCGGCCGCGATCGTCGCCCTGCCCGCGATGCCGCTGACCCCCAACGGCAAGATCGACCGCAAGGCGCTGCCCGCCCCCGAGGAGCCCGCGACCGCGCTGCCCGTCCAGCGCGCCGGGCGCGATCCGCGCGAGGAGCTCGTGGCCGAGCTGTTCGCCGGAGTGCTGAAGCTCGCCTCCGTCGGGCCCGACGACGACTTCTTCGAGCTGGGCGGCCACTCCCTGCTCGCCATCCGCCTGGTGAGCCGCCTGCGCGCGAACCTGGGCGTCGAACTCTCCGTCAAGCACCTGTTTCAGAACCCCACCCCGGCCGCCCTGGTCCGCTCCCTCGGCCAGAGCGAGGAAGCCCGCCCCGCGCTCGTGCGCGGCGAGCGCCCCGAGCGGCTGCCGCTCTCCTACGGTCAGCAGCGCCTCTGGTTCCTGCACCGCATGGAGGGCCCGAACCCCGTCTACAACCTGGCCTCCGCGCTGCGTCTGACCGGCCCGCTCGACCACGCCGCGCTGCGCGCCGCCCACGCCGACGTCGTGGCCCGCCACGAGAGCCTGCGCACCGTCGTCGCGGAGGACGAGCAGGGCGCCCACCAGGTCGTCCTCGCGGACGTCCACCC
The DNA here is from genome assembly GCF_003112555.1 of Streptomyces coelicoflavus. Lineage (GTDB taxonomy): Bacteria > Actinomycetota > Actinomycetes > Streptomycetales > Streptomycetaceae > Streptomyces > Streptomyces coelicoflavus. Next base: position 622,918 of record NZ_BEWB01000003.1, read on the forward strand.
CGAGCCGGTCCACGTGCGCTGCACGGAGGCGGAACTGCCGGAACTGCTCGCCGAGCACGCCCGCCACCCCTTCGACCTCGCCGCCGACCTGCCGCTCAAGCTGTTCCTGTACGAACTCGCCGAGGACCGGCACGAACTGCTCGTCCTGCTGCACCACGTGGCCGGCGACGGCTGGTCCACCCCGCTGCTCACCCGCGACCTGACCCGTGCCTACGCCGCACGGGCCCGGGGCGGCGCACCGCAGTGGCGGGAACTGCCCGTGCAGTACGCGGACTTCGCGCTGTGGCAGCACCGCCTGATGGGTTCCGAGGACGACCCGGACAGCCGTGCCTCCCGCCAGCTCGCGTTCTGGCGCGAGGCCCTCGCGGACCTGCCCGAGGAAATCGCCCTGCCCACCGACCGGCCGCGCCCGGCCGTCGCCTCCTACCGCGGCGACAACGTCGAGATCAGCCTGCCCGCCGACCTGCACCGGGCCGTCGCCGAGCGCGCCCGCGCCGCCGACGCCACCGTCTTCATGGTCGTCCAGGCCGCGCTCGCCGTGACCCTGTCGCGGCTCGGCGCCGGGGACGACATCCCGCTCGGTTCCCCGGTCGCCGGCCGCCTCGACGAGGCGCTCGACGACCTCGTCGGCGACTTCATCAACACCCTGGTGCTGCGCACCGACGTCAGCGGCGACCCCACCTTCACCGAGCTCCTCGCCCGCGTGCGGGAGACGGACCTCGCGGCCTGGTCGCACCAGGACCTGCCGTTCGAGCGGCTGGTCGAGGTGCTCAACCCGACCCGCTCGCTGGCCCGCTCACCGCTGTTCCAGACCCTGCTCGCCTTCAACAACACCGGCGGACCGGCCGGATCGGGCCCGGCCGAGGCCCGGCTCGGCGCGCTCGCGGTGACCGCGCACGGCGGCGTCGGCAGCGGCGTCGCCAAGTTCGACCTCGCCTTCAACCTGCGCGAGCGGCACACCCCGGACGGCGCCGCCGACGGCATGACCGGCATCCTCGAGTACGCCGGCGACCTGTTCGACCGCGGCACCGCCGAACGCCTCGTGGAGCGGTTCACGGCCGTCCTGGCCCGCCTCGTCGCGGAGCCCGACGAACGCATCGGCGCCGTGGACGTGCTCCTCGAGGGGGAGCGCGCGGCCGCGCTCGCCGGCCCGCGCGACACCGCACGCGCGGCCGAGGACCGCTGGTTCCTTGACCGCTTCGAGCAGCAGGCCGCCCGGCGCCCGGACGCCCCGGCCGTCACCGCGGGCGACGTCACCCTCTCGTACGGGGAACTGAACCGCCGCGCCAACGCGATGGCCCGCCTGCTCGTCGAGCGGGGCGCCGCCCCGGAGCGCTTCGTCGCCGTCGCCCTGCCCCGCACCACCGCGCTGCTCGTCACCCTGCTCGCCGTGCAGAAGTCGGGCGCCGCCTACCTGCCGCTCGACACCGGCTTCCCCTCCGACCGCATCCACCGCATGATCGCGGACGCGGACCCGGCGGTGCTCGTCACCACCGGCGACCTGCTGCCCGGCCTGCCCGACGTGGCCGTGCCCACCGTCCTGGCCGACGAGGCGGACCTGTCCGGGTACCCCGACGGCGACCTCGGCGTGCGCGCCGCGCCCACCCACGCCGCGTACGTGCTGCACACCTCCGGCTCCACCGGCGTCCCCAAGGGCGTCGTGGTGCCGCGCGGCGCGCTCGACAACTTCCTGCGGGCCATGGCCGACCGCTGCGCGGTCACCGCCGACGACCGGCTCCTGGCCGTCACCACCATCGGCTTCGACATCGCCGGCCTGGAGCTGTACCTGCCGCTCGCCCGCGGCGCCGCCGTCGTCGTCGCCGGGCCCGACACCGTGCGCGACCCCGAGGCGCTGCGCGCCGCCGTCACCGCGCACGGCATCACCCTCATGCAGGCCACCCCCACCCTGTGGCGGGCCGCGACCGGACGGGACGCCTCGTTCCTGGCCGGCGTGCGCGTCCTGGTGGGCGGCGAGGCACTGCCCGCCGACCTGGCCGCGACGCTCACCGCCGGCGCGCGCTCGGTGCTCAACGTGTACGGGCCCACCGAGACCACCATCTGGTCCACCGCGGCCACGGTCACCGACCCCGCCGCCGTCCACCTCGGCGAGCCGGTCGACAACACCGGCCGGTACGTCCTGGACGCCCGGCTGCGCCCGGTCGCCCCCGGCGTCCCCGGCGAGCTGTACCTGTCCGGCGCCGGACTCGCCCGCGGCTACCTCGGGCAGCCCGGCCGCACCGCCGAGCGGTTCGTCGCCGACCCGTTCGGTGCCGCCGGCACCCTGATGTACCGGACCGGGGACGTCGTGCGCCGCACGGCCGCCGGACGCCTGGAGTACGTGGGCCGCGGCGACCAGCAGGTCAAGCTGCGCGGCTTCCGCATCGAGACCGGCGAGATCGAGGCCGTGCTCACCGCCCACGCGGACGTCGGCGCCGCCGCCGTCGGCGTGCGCCCCGACGCGGCGGGCGAGCCCCGCCTGGTCGCCTGGGTCGTCACCGACCTCGACGTGCCGGCCCTGCGCGCCCACGTCGCCGCGGCCCTCCCCGAGTACATGGTCCCCGGCGCCTTCGTGGCCCTGCCCGAGCTGCCGCTGACCGCCAACGGCAAGCTGAACCGGGCCGCGCTGCCCGACCCCGCCGAGACGCAGGACACCACGGGCCGCCCGCCGCGCTCGCCGCAGGAGGAGATCCTGTGCGGGCTCTTCGCGGAGATCCTCAGCCGCCCCCAGGTCTCCATCGACGACGACTTCTTCGCCGTCGGCGGCCACTCGCTCGCCGCGATGCGCCTGGCCGGCCGGATCCGCTCGGTGCTCGACGTCGACCTGCCGATCAGCGTCCTGTTCGAAGCGCCCACCGTGGCCGCGCTCGCCGCCCGGCTCACCGGCACCGGCACCGGCCGCACCCCGCTGACCGCGCGCGAGCGTCCCGAGCGGCTGCCCGCCTCGCCGGCCCAGCAACGCCTCTGGTTCCTCGGCAGGTTCGAGGAGCCCGGCAGCCCCACGTACAACGTGCCGGTGGTGCTGCGCCTCAGCGGCACCCTCGACGAGCAGGCCCTGGGCGACGCGCTCACCGACGTCATCACCCGCCACGAGACGCTGCGCACCGTCTTCGCCGAGGACGCCGAAGGCCCGTACCAGATCGTCCTCGCGCCGCGCCCCGTCCCGGCCCCCGTCCGCCCCGCCACCGAGGAGGAACTGCCCGCGCTGCTCACCGAGGCCGCCCGGACCGGCTTCGACCTCGCCGCGGACATCCCGCTGCGCGCCCACCTGTTCGCCCTCGCGCAGGACGAGCACGCCCTGCTGCTCGTCATGCACCACATCGCCGGTGACGGCGGCTGGTCGGTACCGCTGCTCGTCAAGGACCTCGCCACCGCCTACGCGGCCCGGCGCGGCGGCCGGGAGCCCGGCTGGCCGCCGCTGGCCGTGCAGTACGCCGACTACACGCTGTGGCAGCGCGAGGTGCTCGGCTCCGCCGACGACCCGGACAGCGAACTCGGCCGGCAGCTCGCCCACTGGCGGGAGGCGCTCGCCGACCTGCCCGAGGAACTCACCCTGCCCACCGACCGGCCGCGGCCCCTCACCGGCACCGGCCGCGGCGCGGACCTGCGCCACCACATACCGGCCGAGCTGCATGCCGGCCTCGAGGCCCTCGCCCAGAAGCACCGGGCGAGCCTGTTCATGGTGGTCCAGGCCGCCGTCGCGGTCACCCTCTCCCGCCTCGGCGCGGGCGAGGACGTCCCGCTCGGCACGCCCAGCGCGGGCCGGGTCAACGAGGCGCTCGACGGGCTCATCGGCTTCTTCGTGAACACGCTGGTGCTGCGCACCGACCTGTCCGGCGACCCCACGTTCGCCGAGGTCCTCGACCGGGTCCGCGCCAACTCCCTGAGCGCCTACGCCCACCAGGACGTGCCGTTCGAGCGCCTCGTCGAGACCCTCAACCCGGACCGCTCCCTCGGCCGCCACCCGCTGTTCCAGACCATGGTCACCTGGAACAACACGGCCCAGGACGCCACCGGCAGGCTCGCCGAGGACCTTCCCGACCTGCGGATGCGGGTCGGCGAGGTCGACGCGCAGGTGGCCACCTTCGACCTGCTGTTCGCCTTCTCCGACCTGCGCACCGAGCGCGGCGCCCCGGACGGCCTCGCCGTCCGCCTCGAATACGCCACCGACCTGTACGACCCGGCCACGGCGGAGCTGTTCGTGTCCACCCTGACGGCGGTGCTCGGCGCGGTCACCGCCGACGCCGACCGCCCCGTGCACCGCATCGACGTCCTGCCCGCGGCCACCCGCGCCCGGCTGCTCGACGCGTCGGCCGGCCCCGCACCGCGCCCCGGCGCGCCCCTGGCCCGGCGGCTCGCCGCGCAGGCCGGACGGACCCCGGACGTCGTCGCCGTCACCGACGCGCACGGCAGCCTCACCTACCGCGAACTGCGCGAGCGGGCCCGCGCCCTGGCCGTCGAACTGCGCGGCCTCGGGATCGGCCCCGAGGACCGGGTCGCCGTCGCCCTGCCGCGCGGCACCGACCTCGCCGTCGCCCTCGTCGCGACCCTCACCGCGGGCGCGGCCTACGTGCCCCTCGACCCGGAACTGCCGGCCGAGCGGCTCGCGCTGATGCTCGCCGACACCACGCCCGGCGCGCTGATCACCACGGCCTCCGCCGCCACCGCCCTGCCCGCCGCCGACGTGCCGCGAATCCTGGTGGAGGCGCCCCGGCCGGCCGCCGGCCCGGCGCAGGTCTTCCCCGAGGCGCTGCCCGAGCACCCGGCGTACGTGATCTACACCTCCGGGTCGACCGGCCGCCCCAAGGGCATCGTCATGCCGAACGGCGCGCTGGCCAACCTGCTCGACTGGCACGAGCGGACGCTGCCCGCGGCGCCCGGCACCGTGGTGTGCCAGTTCACCGCCGTCGGCTTCGACGTGTCCGTGCAGGAGATCCTGTCGGCCCTGCTGGCCGGCAAGACCCTCGCCGTGGTCCCCGAGGACACCCGGCGGGACCCGCGCGAACTGGCCCTCTGGCTCGCGCGGCAGCGCGTCGCCGAGCTGTACGCGCCGAACCTGGTGATCGACGGCGTACTGGAGGCGGCCCGCGAGTGCGGCGCCGACCTGTCGGGCCTGCGCCACGTCGTCCAGGCCGGCGAGGCGCTGACCCTGCGCGAGCCGGTGCGCGCCCACCACACCGCCGCGCGGACCCGCCTGCACAACCACTACGGGCCCGCCGAGACCCACGTGGTGACCGCGTGGACGCTGCCCGCCGACGTCGCGTCCTGGCCCGGCACCCCGCCGATCGGCCGTCCGGTCGACGGCGTCGGCGTGCGGCTCCTGGACGCCGGCCTGCTGCCCGTGCCGCCCGGCGTCGTCGGCGAACTGCACCTGTCCGGCACGGCGCTGGCCCGCGGCTACCTCAACCGGCCCGACCTCACCGCGGAACGCTTCGTCGCCGACCCGTACGGTCCGCCCGGCGCCCGGATGTACCGCACCGGGGACCTGGCCCGCACGACCGCGGACGGCACCCTCGTCCACGTGGGCCGCGCCGACGACCAGGTCAAGATCCGCGGCTTCCGCATCGAGCCCGGCGAGATCGAGGCCGCGCTCACCGCGCACGAGGACGTGGTGCGCTGCGCCGTCGTGGTCCGCGAGGACATCCCCGGGGACAAGCGGCTGGTCGCCTACGCGGTGGCCCGTCCGGGCGCCGCGCCCGCCGAGTCCGCGCTCCGCGCCCACCTCGGGAGCCTCCTGCCGGCCCACATGGTGCCCGCCGCCTGTGTGCTGCTCGACGAGCTGCCGCTGACCCGCACGGGCAAGCTGGACCGGGCCGCGCTGCCCGCCCCCGCCCAGGACGTGACGGCGGTGCGCGCACCGCGCACCGCCCGCGAGGAAGCCCTGTGCGGCCTGTTCGCCGAGGTGCTGGGCCGCCCCGTGGTCGGTGTCGACCAGGACTTCTTCGACCTGGGCGGACACTCGCTGCTCGCCACCCGCCTGGTGGCCCGCGTCCGCACGGTCCTCGGCGCCGAACTCGCCGTCCGGGGCCTGTTCGAGCAGCGCACGCCCGCCGGACTCGCGGCCCTGCTCGACGGGGCCGACGGCGCCCGACCGGCGGTGACCCGCCGCGAGCGGCCCGAGCGGATCCCGCTCTCGCCCGCCCAGCGCCGGCTGTGGTTCCTGCACCGCATGGAGGGGCCGAGCGCGACCTGGAACATGCCCACCGCCCTGAAGCTGTCCGGCGCCCTCGACGAGAACGCGCTCGGCGCGGCCCTCGCCGACGTCGTCACCCGGCACGAGTCGCTGCGCACGGTCTTCGCCGAGGAGGCCGGCAGCGGATACCAGGTGATCCGCACGCCCGAGGAGGCCCTCGCCGCGCTCGGCACCCCCCGTGCCGCCGACGTGGCACCCGAGGCCCTCGCCGGGCGGCTGGCCGAGGCGGCGGCCCGCCCGTTCGACCTCGCCGCCGAGCCGCCGCTGCGGGTCACCCTGCTGCGCACCGGCCCGCACGAGCACGTCCTGCTGCTCGTCCTGCACCACATCGCCACCGACGGCTGGTCGGCGCCGGTGCTCGCCCGCGACCTGATCGAGGCGTACGCGGCACGCCGCACCGGCGGCGGTCCCGGCTGGGCCGAACTCCCGGTCCAGTACGCCGACTACACCTTGTGGCAGGCCGACGTGCTCGGCTCCGAGGACGACCCGGACAGCCCGGCCGCCCGGCAACTCGCGTACTGGAAGCAGGCGCTGGCCGAGCTGCCCGAGGAGCTGGCGCTGCCCGCCGACCGGCCGCGGCCCGCGGTCGCCTCGCACCGCGGCGACGCCGTGCCCTTCCACCTTCCCGCCGACCTGCACGCGGGCCTGGCACGGCTCGCGGGCGAGCACCGGGCCAGCCTCTTCATGGTGGTCCAGGCCGCCTGGGCGACGCTGCTGTCCCGGCTCGGCGCGGGCGAGGACATCCCGGTCGGCACCCCGGTCGCGGGCCGCACCGACGAGGCCCTGGACGACCTGGTCGGCTTCTTCGTCAACACCCTCGTGCTGCGGGCCGACCTGTCCGGCAACCCCTCCTTCACCCAGCTCGTGGACCGGGTGCGCGAGACGTCGCTCGGCGCCTACGCCCACCAGGACGTGCCGTTCGAGCGGCTGGTGGAGGTGCTCAACCCGACGCGTTCCCTGGCCCGCCACCCGCTGTTCCAGACCATGCTGATGTGGAACAACAACGACGACCGCCTCGCGTCCGGCGCGGCCGGCGACCTGGGCGGCCTGACCGCCGAGACGCTGCCGCTGGGCACCAGGGTCGCCAAGTACGACCTGACGCTGGCCCTGAAGGAGGCCTACACCGCCGACGGCGGCGCCGACGGGCTCCACGGCCACCTCGAGTTCGCGACCGACCTGTACGACCGGTCCACCGCCGAGAACCTGGTGGAGCGGTTCACGCGCGTGCTGCGCACGGTCGTGGAACGGCCGGAGACCTCCGTGGCGGAGGTGGACGTGATGGCCCCGGGAGAACGGGAGAGAGTACTCAGTGAGTGGAACGACAGCGGCCGTGAGGTCCCGGACGTCACCCTCACGCGGCTCCTCGCGGACCGTGTGGCGGTGTCGCCTGAGGCGTGCGCTCTGGTCTTCGGTGACCTGGCCCTTTCGTACGGGGAGTTGAACGCGCGGGCCAATCGGCTTGCGCACTGGCTGGTCGAGCGGGGTGCGGGGCCGGAGCGGTTGGTGGCGGTGGCGTTGCCGCGTTCGGTGGATCTGGTGGTGGCGCTGCTGGCCGTGCTGAAGTCCGGTGCGGGGTATGTGCCGGTGGATCCGGAGTTCCCCGAGGAGCGCATCGCGTACATCCTCCAGGACGCGGCGCCGGTCCTGACCCTGACCGACGACCTGCTCGCCGGGACGGACCTGTCGTCGTACGGCGTGCAGGACCCGGTGGTCCCCGGGCTCTCGGGTGGGAACACCGCGTATGTCATCTACACGTCGGGGTCGACGGGCCGGCCGAAGGGTGTGGCGGTTCCGCACGGGGCGCTGGTGAACTTCCTGACGGCGATGCAGGACCGGTTCGTGCTGGGTGAGGGTGACCGGTTGGCGGCGGTGACGACGGTCGGGTTCGACATCGCGGGTCTGGAGTTGTTCCTGCCGTTGCTGCACGGTGCGCGGGTGGTGCTGGCGCCGCGTGAGGTGGTGCGGGACCCGGTTGCGCTGGGGGCTCTCGTGCGGGAGTCGGGTGCCACGTTGATGCAGGCGACGCCGAGTCTGTGGCAGGCGTTGTGCGAGGCGGGGGGTCTTCCTGCCGGGCTGCGTGTGCTGGTGGGTGGTGAGGCGTTGCCGGTGTCGCTGGCGCGTTCGCTCGCGGAGGGCGGCCGTGCGGTGACGAATCTGTACGGGCCGACGGAGACGACGGTCTGGTCGTCGGCGGCCGAGATCACCTCGGGTGCGGTCTCGATCGGTCGTCCGGTGGCGAACACGCGTCTGTACGTGCTTGATGCGGGTCTGCGTCCGGTGCCGGTCGGGGTGGCCGGTGAGCTGTACATCGCGGGTGCGGGTCTGGCTCGTGGTTATCAGGGGCGTCCGGGGTTGTCGGCTGAGCGGTTCGTGGCCGATCCGTTCGGTGCGGCGGGTACGCGGATGTACCGGACCGGTGACCTGGTGCGGCGCTCGGCGTCCGGCGAGCTGGAGTACCTCGGACGCAGCGACTTCCAGGTGAAGGTGCGCGGTTTCCGTATCGAGCTGGGTGAGATCGAGAGTGTGGTCGCCGGTCATCCGGACGTCGGCCGTGCCGCGGTCGTCGTCCGTGAGGACGCCCCGGGCGACAAACGCATCGTCGCCTACGTCGTGCCCGGCCCGGACGGCTCGCCCGACGGCGACGTCCTGCGCAAGCACGTCGCCGTGACCCTTCCCGACTACATGGTCCCGTCGACGTTCGTCGTCCTCGACGCCCTGCCGCTGACACCCAACGGCAAGCTCGACCGCGCCGCCCTCCCCGCCCCCGCGCTCGGCGCACTCGGCGAGGGACGTCCGCCGCGCACCCCGCAGGAGGAGACCCTGTGCGGCCTGTTCGCCGAGATCCTCGGCGTGCCCAAGGTCTCGGTGGACGACGACTTCTTCGCTCTCGGCGGCCACTCCCTGCTCGCCAACCGTCTCGCCGCCCGCGTCCGTTCGACGCTCGGCAAGGAGATGAGCATCCGCGCCTTCTTCGAGCGGCCCACCGTCGCCGCCCTGGCCGAGAACCTCGCGCAGGCCTCCGCCGCCACCACCCGTCCCGCCCTGCGCCGCCGCACCGGTACCAAGGAGAACTCGTGACCACGCTGTCCTTCTCGCAGCGCCGCCTGTGGTTCCTCAACCAGCTGGACGGCCCGAGCGCGATCTACAACATCCCCACCGCCCTGCGTCTGACCGGATCCCTCGACCGCGCGGCGCTCACCGCCGCCCTGGCCGATGTGATCACCCGACACGAGACCCTGCGCACCGTCCTCGCCGACGGGCCCGAAGGCCCGCGCCAGGTGGTGCTCGACGCCGGCGACGACGCCGCCACACCCGTGCTCACGGTGGCACCGTGCGACGAGGCCGGTCTCGACGACGCCCTCCAGGCGGCGGCCCGGCACGAGTTCGACCTGCTCGGCGAGACCCCGATCCGCTGCACCCTGTTCGCCCTCGCCCCCGACGAGCACGTCCTGCTCGTGCTGCTGCACCACGTCGCGGGCGACGGCTGGTCCGTGCCCGTCCTCGTCCGCGACCTGCTCGGCGCCTACGCCGCCCGGCAGAGCGGCCACGCGCCCGACTGGCCCGAACTGCCCGTCCAGTACTCGGACTTCACCGTCTGGCAGCAGGAGCTGCTCGGCTCCGAGGACGACCCGGACAGCGTGATCTCCCGGCAGCTCGGCTACTGGCGCGAGACGCTGGCCGGCCTGCCGGACGAGCTGGGCCTGCCGGCCGACCGGCCCCGCCCGGCGACGGCCACCCACCGGGGCGACACCGTGCCCCTGACCGTGCCGGCCGATGTGCACGCGCGTCTGCTCACCCTGGCGCGGGAGAACCGGGCCAGCCTCTTCATGGTCGTCCAGGCCGCCTTGGCGACCCTGCTGTCCAAGCTGAGCGGGTCCACCGACGTGCCCCTCGGCACCCCGATCGCGGGCCGCACCGACGAGGCCCTGGACGACCTCGTCGGCTTCTTCGTCAACACCCTCGTGCTGCGCGCCGACCTGTCCGGCACTCCCACCTTCCGGGAGCTCCTGGCCCGGGTGCGGGACGCCGACCTGCACGCCTACGAGCACCAGGACGTGCCGTTCGAACGGCTGGTGGAGGTGCTCAACCCACCGCGCGCGATGGCCCGCCACCCGCTCTTCCAGACCCTGCTCACCTGGAACGACAACGACCAGCGCCAGGCCCGCACGGCCGCCGCCGAACTGCCGGGCCTGACCGTGGCCGGGCACCACGCCGAGACCCGCACCGCCCGCTTCGACCTCTCCTTCACGGTGGAGGAGCGGCAGAGCGGATCGGAAGTGCCCGAGGGGCTCAGCGGCGCCCTGAACTACAGCACCGACCTGTTCGACCGCGCCACCGCCGAGCGCATCGCCGAGCGGTTCACCCGGGTGCTCGCGGCGGTGGCCACCGCCCCGGACGCGCCGGTGGCCCGCGTCGACCTGCTCACCGCGGACGAGAGGCACGAGGCCCTGGAAGCGGCCAACGCGACCGCACGGGACGTGACGCCCGCCACCGTCCCCGAACTCTTCGCCGCCCGCGCCGCCCTCGTGCCCGGGGCGCCCGCCCTCTCCTTCGACGACCAGGTGCTGTCCTACGGGGAGTTGAACGCGCGGGCCAATCGGCTTGCGCACTGGCTGGTCGAGCGGGGTGCGGGGCCGGAGCGGTTGGTGGCGGTGGCGTTGCCGCGTTCGGTGGATCTGGTGGTGGCGCTGCTGGCCGTGCTGAAGTCCGGTGCGGGGTACGTGCCGGTGGATCCGGAGTTCCCCGAGGAGCGCATCGCGTACGTCCTGGAGGATGCGGCGCCGGTACTGACGTTGTCGGAGGACGTGCTCGCGGGACTGGACCTGTCGTCGTACGGGGCTGAGGATCCGCCTGTGGCGGGGCTCTCGGGTGGGAACACCGCGTACGTCATCTACACGTCGGGGTCGACGGGCCGGCCGAAGGGTGTGGCGGTTCCGCACGGGGCGCTGGTGAACTTCCTGGCGGCGATGCAGGACCGGTTCGTGCTGGGTGAGGGTGACCGGTTGGCGGCGGTGACGACGGTCGGCTTCGACATCGCTGGTCTGGAGTTGTTCCTGCCGTTGCTGCACGGTGCGCGGGTGGTGCTGGCGCCGCGTGAGGTGGTGCGGGATCCGGTCGCGCTGGGGGCTCTCGTGCGGGAGTCGGGTGCCACGCTGATGCAGGCGACGCCGAGTCTGTGGCAGGCGTTGTGCGAGGCGGGGGGTCTTCCTGCCGGGCTGCGTGTGCTGGTGGGTGGTGAGGCGTTGCCCGTGTCGCTGGCGCGTTCGCTCGCGGAGGGCGGCCGTGCGGTGACGAATCTGTACGGGCCGACGGAGACGACGGTCTGGTCGTCGGCGGCGGAGGTCACGGAGTCCGGTGCGGTCTCGATCGGTGGTCCGGTGGCGAACACGCGTCTGTATGTGCTTGATGCGGGTCTGCGTCCGGTGCCGGTCGGGGTGGCCGGTGAGCTGTACATCGCGGGTGCGGGTCTGGCTCGTGGCTACCACGGTCGTCCGGGGTTGTCGGCTGAGCGGTTCGTGGCCGATCCGTTCGGTGCGGCGGGTACGCGGATGTACCGGACCGGCGACCTGGTGCGGCGTTCGGCGTCCGGCGAGCTGAAGTACCTCGGCCGCAGCGACTTCCAGGTGAAGGTGCGCGGTTTCCGTATCGAGCTGGGTGAGATCGAGAGTGTCGTCGCCGGTCATCCGGACGTCGGCCGTGCCGCGGTCGTCGTCCGTGAGGACACCCCGGGCGACAAACGCATCGTCGCCTACGTCGTGCCCGTCGGCGCACACAGCGGCCCGCACCACGCGCTCCTGCGCAAGTTCGCGGCGGCCTCGCTGCCCGAGTACATGGTCCCGTCGGCCTTCGTCGTCCTCGACGCCCTGCCGCTGACGCCCAACGGCAAGCTCGACCGCGCCGCCCTCCCCGCCCCCGCTTACGGCCTGGAGAGCACCGGCCGCGCCCCGCGCACCCCGCAGGAGGAGATCCTGTGCGGCCTGTTCGCCGAGGTCCTCGGGGTGCCCAAGGTCTCGGTGGACGAGGACTTCTTCTCCCGCGGCGGCCACTCGCTGCTCGCCCTGCGCCTGATGACCCGGGTCCGCGCGACCCTCGGCGTGGAGCTGCCCGTGCGCCAGCTCTTCGAGACCCCGACGGTCGCCGGCCTCGCCGCGCTGCTCCTCACCGGCGAAACGGCCCGCCCCGCCCTGGAGGCCCGCCCACGCCCCGGGCGGATACCGGTCTCCTTCGCCCAGCGCCGCCTGTGGTTCCTCAGCCGGCTCGAAGGGCCGAGCGCCGCCCACAACATACCCACGACGCTGCGCCTGTCCGGCTCCCTCGACCGTGAGGCGCTGGCCGCTGCGCTGGCCGACGTCGTCACCCGGCACGAAAGCCTGCGCACCGTCTTCGCCGAGGACGAGCAGGGCCCGCACCAGATCGTCCTGGACCCAGAGCGGGCGCGACCCGAACCCCGGATCACCCCCACCGACGCGGCGGGCCTGGCCGAGGAGCTGCGCCGGGCCGCGCGCCAGGGCTTCGACCTGGCGGCCGAACCACCGCTGCGTGCCCATCTGTTCGAGCTCGGCGCGGACGAGCACGTCCTGATGCTGCTGGTCCACCACATCGCGAGCGACGGCGGCTGGTCCACCCCGGTCCTGGTCCGCGACCTCACCACCGCCTACACCGCGCGCTGCGCCGGCGAGGCACCGGCCTGGACCCCGCTGCCCGTGCAGTACGCCGACTACACCCTGTGGCAGCACGAGGTGCTCGGCTCCGAGGACGACCCCGACAGCCTCGTCAGCCGCCAGGTCGCCCACTGGAGCGAGACCCTGCGCGATCTGCCCGAGGAACTGCCGCTGCCCACCGACCGGCCCCGGCCCGCCGAGAGCAGCTACCGCGGTGCCACGGTGCCCGTCGCCCTCTCTGCACAGCTGCACCGGCGCCTGGAACACCTCGCCCGCGAGAACCGGGCCAGCCTCTTCATGGTCGTCCAGGCCGGTCTCGCCGCCCTGCTGTCCAAGCTGAGCGGCTCCACGGACATCCCCCTCGGCACCCCGATCGCGGGCCGCACCGACGAGGCCCTGGAGGACCTCGTCGGGTTCTTCGTCAACACCCTGGTGCTGCGCACCGACGTCTCCGGCGACCCGACCTTCACCGACCTGGTGGCGCGCGCCCGGCAGACCGACCTCGCGGCCTACGCCCACCAGGACGTGCCCTTCGAACGGCTGGTGGAAGTGCTCAACCCGTCCCGCGCGATGGGCCGCCACCCGCTGTTCCAGACGATGCTCGCCTTCAACAACGTCGACCAGAAGGCCGCCCTCGGCGAGGGCCGGCTGCCCGGCCTGACCGTCTCCGGCGACAAGGTCGGCACCGGCGTCGCCCAGTTCGACCTGCTGCTCGCCGTGGCCGACAGCCGCGCCGACGACGGCACCCCCGCGGGTATCACCGGGCACCTCGAGTACAGCGAGGACCTCTTCGACCGGTCCACCGCCGAGACCCTCGTCCGCCGCCTCACGCTGCTGCTCGACGCCCTGACCGAACAGCCCGGCCTGCCCCTGAGCCGGATCGGTGTCCTGGAGGACGACGAGCGCGGGCGCATCCTCGGCAGCTGGCTCGACACCGCCGCCGAGGTGCCCCGGGCGACGCTGCCCGCCCTGTTCGCCGCCCAGGTCGCCCGCACGCCGGAGGCACCCGCCGTACGGCACCGGGAGCGGACCCTGACGTACGCCGAACTCGACGCCCGGTCGAGCCGGCTGGCGCGGCTGCTGATCGAGCGCGGCGCCGGCCCCGAGAGCTTCGTGGGCATCGCCCTGCCGCGCACCGAGCTGACCCTCGTCGCGGTCCTCGGCGTCCTCAAGTCCGGTGCGGCGTACGTGCCCGTCGACCCGAACTACCCCGCCGACCGCCAGGCCCACCTGCTGCGCGACGCCGCACCCGGCCTGCTGCTCACCTCACGGGACGTGGCCGGCAAGCTGCCCGCCGAGGGCGCCGAGCCCGTCGTGCTCGACGACCCGGCCACCGAGGCCGCGCTCGCCGCCCTGCCCGCGGGCGAGGTGAGCGACGCCGAGCGTGCGGCGCCGCTGCTGCCCGCGCACGCCGCCTACGCGATCTACACCTCCGGCTCCACCGGCCTGCCCAAGGGCGTCGTGGTGCCGCACGAGAACGTCGCCGACCTGGCGGCCTGGGCCGTGGACGAGTTCGGCGCCGCGGGCATGGCGCACGTGGTGGCCTCCACCTCGCTCAACTTCGACGTCTCCGTCTTCGAGATGTTCGGCCCGCTGCTCAGCGGCGGCGCCGTCGAGGTGATGCGCGACGTCCTGGAACTGGGCGACACCGCCCACACGGGCCGCTCGGTCTCCCTGATCAGCGGCGTGCCCTCGGCCGTCGCCCAGCTCGTCGGCGACGGCGGACCGCTGGTCGCCGCCCGGGAGGTCGTACTCGCCGGCGAAGCCGTCTCCGCCCGTGACGCGGGCGACGTCGTACGCGCCGTCGGAGCCGAACGGTTCGCCAACATCTACGGCCCCACCGAGGCCACCGTCTACGCCGCCGCCTGGTACAGCCGCGACGAGATCACCGGTGTGCCGCCGATCGGCGCCCCGATCCGCAACACCCGGCTCTACGTCCTCGACCGGGCGCTGCAACCCGTCCCGGTCGGCGTCGCGGGCGAGCTGTACATCGCCGGCCCCGGCCTGGCCCGCGGCTACCACCGTCGCGCCGGCCTGTCGGCGGAGCGCTTCGTCGCCGACCCGCACGGCGCCGCCGGCACCCGCATGTACCGCACCGGCGACCTGGTCCGCTGGAACGCCGACGGGAACCTCGACTACCTCGGCCGCAC
Organism: Streptomyces coelicoflavus; assembly: GCF_003112555.1. Classification (GTDB taxonomy): domain Bacteria; phylum Actinomycetota; class Actinomycetes; order Streptomycetales; family Streptomycetaceae; genus Streptomyces; species Streptomyces coelicoflavus. The sequence continues at coordinate 637,920 of NZ_BEWB01000003.1, forward strand.
CGACTTCCAGGTCAAGGTGCGCGGCTTCCGCATCGAGCCCGGCGAGATCGAGGCGGTCGTACTCGGCCACGCCGGCGTGGCCCGCACCGCCGTCCTCGTCCGCGAGGACCGGCCGGGCGACCGGCGCCTGGTGGCCTACGTCGTCCCGGCCGCGGGTCACACCGTCGACCGGGCCCGGCTGCGCGCGCACGTCGCCGCCGCCCTGCCCGAGTACATGGTGCCCTCCGCGTTCGTCGCCCTGGACGCCCTGCCGCTCAACCCCAGCGGCAAACTCGACCGTGCCGCGCTCCCCGCGCCGGAGCACGGCCCCGCCCGGCCGGGCCGCGCCCCGCGCACCCCGCACGAGGTGATCCTGTGCGGCCTGTTCGCCGAAGTGCTCGGCCTGCCCGAGGTGTTCATCGACGACGACTTCTTCGTCCTCGGCGGCCACTCGCTGCTCGCCACCCGCCTGGCGGGCCGGATCCGCGCCACACTCGGCGAGGAACTCACCATCCGCCAGTTCTTCGAGACGCCGACCGTCGCCGGACTCGCCGCCGCCCTCGGCTCCGGCGGGCCCGCCCGGCCGCCGCTGCGCGCCACCGGGCGCCGGGCGCGCGTCCCGCTCTCCTCCGCCCAGCAACGCCTGTGGTTCCTCAACCGGTTCGAGGGCCGCAGCCACACGTACAACGTGCCGACGGCCCTCAGGCTCTCCGGCGCCGTCGACCGGGCGGCGCTCACCGAGGCCCTCGCCGACCTCGCCGTGCGGCACGAGACGCTGCGCACGGTGTTCGCGGAGGACGCCGACGGCCCGTACCAGACCGTCCTCGCGCCCGAGCGGGCCCGCCCCGAGCTGGCCCTGCGCGAGACGACGGAGGAGCAACTGGTCGCGGACCTGGAGCGGGAGGCGCGCCACGCCTTCGACATCGGCGTCGAACCGCCGCTGCGGGCCACGCTGTTCACCGTCGGACCCGACGAGCACGTCCTGCTCGTCCTGGTCCACCACATCGCCACCGACGGCTGGTCGATGCCGCTGCTCGTGCGCGACCTCACGGCCGCCTACGCCGCGCGCTGCCGGGGCGAGGCGCCCGGCACGCCGCCGCTGCCGGTGCAGTACGCCGACTACACCCTGTGGCAGCGGGAGCTGCTCGGCGACGAGGACGACCCGGAAAGCGCCGGGGCGCGGCAACTCGCCTATTGGCGGCAGGCGTTGGCCGGGCTGCCCGAGGAACTCGACCTGCCCACCGACCGGCCCCGCCCGGCCGTCTCCTCCTACCGCGGCGACCTGCTCGACGTGGAGATCCCGGCCGCGACACACGCCCGGCTCACCGAACTGGCCCGGGACCACCACGCGAGCCTCTTCATGGTCGTGCAGGCCGCCCTCGCCGCCCTCCTGTCCAAGCTCAGCGGCTCCACCGACGTCCCGATCGGCACCCCGATCGCCGGCCGCACCGACGAGGCCCTGGAGGACCTGGTCGGCTTCTTCGCCAACACCCTGGTCCTGCGCACCGAGGTGGCGGCCGACGAGCCGTTCACCGCGCTGGTGGCCAAGGTCCGCGAGACCGACCTGTGCGCGTACGCCCACCAGGACGTGCCCTTCGAGCGGCTCGTCGACGCGCTCAACCCGGTCCGCTCCATGGCCCGCCACCCGCTGTTCCAGACCATGCTGACCTTCGACAACGTCACCGCACGCGGCACCACCGACGCGGCCCCCGCGGGCCCGATGCCCGACGTGGCCGCCTCCGGCCAGGACGTCGGCACCGGCGTCGCCCGCTTCGACCTGATGTTCCGGCTCGGCGAACGGCACACCGCGGACGGCACGCCCGGCGGCATCGCCGGCGTCCTGGAGTACGCCGCCGACCTGTTCGACCGGTCCACCGCCCGCGGGCTCGCCGACCGGCTCGTCGCCGTCCTCACGGCGGCCGCGGCGCGCCCCGAAGCCCCGGTGGGCGCCCTCGACACGCTGCCCGAGAGCGACCGCGGCCGCCTCCTCGTCGACTGGAACGACACCGGCCGCGACCTGCCCGGCGACCGGCTGCCGGCCCTGTTCCGCGCCCGGGCCGCCCGCACGCCGCACGCACCCGCGCTCGACTTCGGGGACCTGACCCTCGACTACCGCGAACTCGACCTGCGCTCCGACCGGCTCGCCCACGTGCTCGCCGCCCGCGGCGTCGGCGCCGAGGACCTCGTCGCGGTGGCCCTGCCGCGCACCGACGCGATGGTCGTGGCGCTGCTCGCCGTCCTCAAGTCCGGAGCGGCGTACGTCCCGATCGACCCGGAGTACCCGGCCGACCGCGTCGCCTACATGCTGGCCGACGCGTCCCCGGTCCTGCTGCTCACCGACCGCGAGACCGCGCCGGGCCTGCCCGGCGAGGACGGGGTGGCCCGCCTGGTCCTGGACGCCCCCGAGACGGTGGACGCCCTGGACGCCGTCACCGCACCCGAACTCGACCGGGTCCGCAGGATCCCCGCCCCGCACCCGGACCACCCGGCGTACGTCATCTACACCTCCGGCTCGACCGGCCGCCCCAAGGGCGTCGTCGTCGGCCACGAGAACCTGCTCAACCTGCTCCACGCCATCCAGGGACGGCTGGGCCTGACCGCCGACGACCGGCTGCTCGCCGTCACCACCATCGGCTTCGACATCTCCAACCTGGAGCTGTGGACACCGCTCGCGCACGGCGCCCGCCTGGTGCTCGCGCCCCGCGAGACCGTCAAGGACCCGGTGGCGCTGGCCCGGCTCGTCGAGGAGTCCGGGGCGACCGTCCTCCAGGCCACCCCGACCGCCTGGCAGGGCCTGGTCGCCACCCGGCCCGAGGCGCTGCGCGGACTCGTCAAGCTCGTCGGCGGCGAGGCGCTGCCCGGGCCGCTCGGCCGAGCCCTGCACGACCTGGGCGGCCCCCTCACCAACGTCTACGGGCCGACCGAGACCACCATCTGGTCGACCGCCGCGCTCCTCGACGACGCCACCTGCGAGCGCCCGCCGATCGGCCGCCCGCTCGACAACACCCGGGTGTACGTCCTGGACGGCGGGCTGCGCCCGGTCGCGCCCGGCGAGGCCGGCGAGCTGTACATCGCCGGCACCGGCGTCGCACGCGGCTACCTGAACCGGCCCGGCCTGACCGCCGAGCGCTTCGCCGCCGACCCCTTCGGACCGGCGGGCGGCCGGATGTACCGCACCGGCGACCTGGTCCGCTGGAGCGCCGACGGCGACCTGGAGTACATCGGCCGCACCGACCACCAGGTCAAGGTGCGCGGCTTCCGCATCGAACTCGGCGAGATCGAGGCCGCGCTCACCTCCCGCGGCGACCTCGCCCAGGCGGTCGTCGTCGCCCGCGAGGACACCCCGGGCGACAAGCGTCTGGTCGCCTACGCGGTGCCCGACCGCGGCGACGGCAGCCGGGACACCGAGGCGGAGGAGAGCCAGGTCCGCGAGTGGGAGGAGGCCTACGACGCCCTCTACGGCGACCCGGGCTCCGACACCTTCGGCGAGGACTTCGGCATCTGGCGCTCCACGTACACCGGCGACCCGATCCCCCTGGAGGAGATGCGCGAGTGGCGCGCGGCCACCGTCGAGCGCATCCTCGCCGACCGGCCGCGCCGCGTCCTGGAGATCGGCGCCGGCACCGGCCTGATCCTCGCCCACGTCGCCCCGCACTGCGAAAGCTACTGGGGCACCGACCTCTCCGCCTCCGCCGTCGAGCGGCTGCGCGCCCAGGTCGCCGGAGAGCCCGGCCTGGCCGACCGGGTGACCCTGACCGTCCAGCCCGCCCACGACACCGGTGGCCTGCCCGCCGGCACCTTCGACACCGTCGTGCTCAACTCGGTCGTCCAGTACTTCCCGAGCGCCGACTACCTCGCCGAGGTCCTCGACAAGGTCACGGGGCTCCTCGCCCCCGGCGGCACCGTCTTCGTCGGCGACGTCCGCAACCTGCGCACGCTGCGCACCCTGCGCGGCGGCGTCGCCCTCACCGGGCGGGACACCGTGCCCGGCGGGACCGAACGGGAGCTGCTGCGCGCCGGGGTCGAGCGGGCCGTGGCCCGCGAGAAGGAGCTTCTGCTCGCCCCCGAGTGGTTCACGGAGCGGGCCGGCCCGCTCGGCGTCGACGTGCGGGTACGGCGCGGCGCGCATCACAACGAACTCACCCGGCACCGCTACGACGTGGTGCTGCGCACCGCCCCCGGACCCGGAACGCCCGACGCACCCGCCCTGCCCTGGGGCGAGCGGGTGCCCGGACTCGCCGCGCTGGCCGGCGAACTGGCCGCGGACCGTCCCGCCCTGCGGGTCACCGGCATCCCCAACCTCCGGCTGGCCGACGAGGCGGCCGGGGTGCGCGCCCTGTTCGCCGACGACGAGGCCCGGGACACCGCGGCCGTGGACCCCGAGGAGCTGTACGCGCTGGCGGAGCGCACCGGTCACCGGGTGGCCGTCACCTGGGCGGCCGAGGACGCGGCGGACGGCGCGCTGGACGCCCTGTTCGTCCGCGGGGACGGCCCCGTGGACCTGGCGCTCGCCGGCGTCCACCGGCCGGCGTCCGGGCCCGACCCCCTGCCCCGGGCCAACGACCCGGTGAGGCACCGGGACGACGCCGGACTCGGCCCCGTCCTGCGCGACCGGCTGGGGGAGACCCTGCCCGCGCACATGGTGCCCGCGGCCGTGGTCGTCCTCGACACCCTGCCGCTCACCCCGAACGGCAAGGTCGACCGGGCCGCGCTGCCCGCGCCCGACTACGGCGCGCGCGGCAAGGGACGCACGCCCGTCACCCCGCGCGAGGAACTCATGTGCGCCCTGTTCGCCGAGGTGCTCGGCCTCGCGAGCTTCGGGCTCGACGACAACTTCTTCGAGAGCGGCGGGCACTCCCTGCTCGCGACCCGGCTCGTCGGCCGCGTCGGGTCCGTCCTCGGCGTCGACGTGCCGCTGCGCCGCCTCTTCCAGGCCCCCACGCCCGACGCACTGCTGCGGGAGCTGCGGCCGCAGGGCGCGGACGGTGCGGACGGCGGGCGCGACGGGCACGGCGTGCTGGTGCCGCTGCGGGCCTCCGGTTCGGCGTCCCCGCTGTTCTGCGTGCACCCCGCCGCCGGCCTCAGCTGGGTCTACCTCGGTCTGCTCGCCCACCTGGGCCCGCAGTACCCGCTGTACGGACTCCAGGCGCGCGGCACCGACGGCGCGGAGCCGCTGCCCGCCTCCCTCGAGGAGATGGCCGCCGACTACGCCGACCGGATCACCGCCACCGCACCCGAAGGACCGTACCGGCTGCTCGGCTGGTCGGTGGGCGGGACGATCGCGCACGCCGTGGCGGCCGAACTGGAGCGCCGGGGAGAGCGGGTGGAGCTCCTCGCCGTGCTCGACGCCTACCCGGTCGCCGACGCGGCCGGCACCGAACCGCCCTCCGAGGCGACGATCGTCGCGCACAACCTGCGGGCGATCGGCTTCGACTTCCAGGAGGGCGAACTGACCCCGGAGACCTTCCCGATCGAGCGCTACCGGGCGTTCCTGGCCCGCGAGAACAAGGTGATGGCGCGGTTCGACGAGCACGAGATCCTCGCCATGAAGGACGTCTACGTCAACAACACCCGGCTCATGTGGGCGCACACCCCGCCCCGGTTCGGCGGCGACATGCTCTTCGTCACCGCCGAACGCGGCCGGGGAGCACTGGTCCGCGAGCGCGGCCACCGGGCCTGGGCGCCGCACGTCGGCGGCGAGATCGTCAACCACGACGTGGACAGCGACCACGAGGGCCTCATGACGCGGCCGGGACCGGTCGCCCACGTCGGCCGCGTCCTCGCCGAGCGGCTCGCGGCGCTGGACGGGGCGGCCCGGGACGGGGCTCCCACCGGCGCTCGTAGAACCGCCGTAGAAGCAGCGCGCAGGCTCGGCGCATGACAGCGCTGGACGACACCACGGTCGCGGCACCGCCCCCGCTGCGCCGCAACCGCGACTTCCTGCTGCTGTGGACCGGCAACTGGCTTCAGTTCTTCGGATCCCGGATGAGCAGCGTCTGCTATCCGCTGCTCGCGCTCCAGATCTCCGGCGGTTCGGCCGAGGCGGTCGGCCTGGCGGCGACCGCGGCCGTACTGCCGCAGGCCGTCGTCCAGTTGCCGGCGGGTGTGCTGGTGGACCGGTGGGACCGGCGCGCGGTCATGCGCTGGTGCGCCGTCGGCCGGATCCTGGCGCTCGGCGCGGTGGGGGTCTCCCTGACCCTCGGCGCGCTCGGCATGGAGCTGCTGCTGGCGCTGATCGCCGTCGAGGTCTCGCTGGCGATCATCTCCTCGCTCGCCGAGCGGGTCGCCGTGCGCACGGTCGTCCCGGGCGAGCAACTGCCCGCCGCGCTGTCGCAGAACGAGGCGCGCGGACGGATCGCCGGCCTGCTGGGCGGGCCGGCCGGCACCGTGCTGTTCACCTGGGTCCGCTGGAGCCCGTTCCTCGCCGCCACGCTCGGGGCGCTGGTCGCGGCCGTCAACCTGCGGTTCATCCGGGCCGACCTGCGGACCGGGCCCCGGAAGCCGGGGCGGGCGCTGCACCGCGACCTGGCCGACGCCCTGCGCTGGCTGCTGGGACAGCGGGCGCTGCGCGCCATGCTGCCCGTGGTCACCGTGTCCACGGCCCTGCTGCAAGTGGTGATGCAGGGGCTGGTCGTGATCCTGGTCAAGGAACAGGGGCTGCCGGAGGCGACCCTGGGCCTGGTGCTCGGGATCAGCGGATGCGGCGGGCTGCTCGGCGCGCTCGGCGCCCGCTGGTTCATGGCACGGCTGCCGCTGTCCGTCCTGTTGATCGGCGGCCTGACCCTGTGGGCCGCGCTGATGAACGCCATGGCCTGGGCGCGGGGGCCGGTGCAGCTCGGAGTGCTGTTCGCGCTGATGAACATCATCGGCGCCGTGTTCGGAGTGGCCACCGCCGTCTACCAGGTCACCGTCACACCGCAGGAGTTGCAGGGGCGGGTCGCCGCCCTGTCCGGCCTGGTCGTCGCGCTCGGCACCACCGCGGGCGCCTTCTGCGCCGGGAAGCTCCTGGAGGCCTACCGCGGACTGCTCTCCCTGCTGGTGGCGGCCGGCCTGATGGCCGTCACCGCCGCGGTGGCCGCGCTGATCCCGGCCGTCCGCAGGGCCCGCATCCCGGACGCGGCCCGCCCCGCGGCACCACCGGCGCCCTCGCCCGACACCTGACCGGCCGGTTCACCGGCCTTCCCCGTCCGCAAGCCGTGTGGACGTGCGCACCCACCGACCCCGCACCCGAATCCCGGACCACCCGAAGGACCGTCCATGGACCTGAGCCTGTTCTATTTCGCGCACGACTCGACCGCGCCGGGGGAGGCCGGCCGCTACGAGCTGCTGATCGAGGGGGCGAAGCTCGCCGACCGGTCGGGCCTCGCCGCCGTATGGACCCCCGAGCGGCACTTCGACCCCTTCGGCGGGGCCTACCCCAACCCGTCCGTGCTCGGCGCCGCCGTGGCGATGTGCACCCAGCGGGTGGGCATCCGGGCCGGCAGCGTCGTCGCCCCGCTGCACCACCCGGCGCGGATCGCCGAGGAGTGGTCGGTGGTCGACAACCTGTCCGGCGGCCGCGCGGGCGTCGCCTTCGCCTCCGGCTGGAACACCGTGGACTTCGCGCTGCGCCCGGAGAACCACGCCGACCGCCGCGCCCTGGTCCGCGACACCGCCGAGGAGGTGCGCCGGCTGTGGCGCGGCGAGGCACTGTCCACCACGGACGGGCTCGGCCGGCCGGTCGACATCCGCGCCTACCCGCCCGCCGTCCAGCCCGAGCTGCCGGTGTGGCTGACCTCGGCCGGCGGCGTCGACACCTTCCGGGCCGCCGCCCGGATGAAGGCCGGCATCCTGACCCATCTGCTCGGCCAGTCCCTGGAGGAGGTCGCCGGGAAGATCGCCGAGTACCGGCGGGTCGCCGCCGAGGAGCACGACGGCTGGTCCGGTCACGTCGTGCTGATGCTGCACACCCTGCTCGGTGACGACCTGGACCAGGTCCGCGAGCAGGTGCGGGAGCCCTTCACCCACTACCTGAAGAGTTCCGCCAACCTCACCGCCAAGTCGTTCACCGGCAAGGACACGGACCTGTCCCAGCTCAACGCCGACGACATGGACTACCTCGCCGCCCGGGCCTTCGACCGCTACTTCGAGAGCGGCGGCCTCTTCGGCAGCGTCGAACGGGCCGCCGAACTGGTGCCGCGTGTACAGGCGCTGGGCGTCGACGAGATCGGCTGCCTGGTGGACTTCGGCGTGGAGCCGAGGGCCGTACTCGAAGGCATCGAGAAGCTCGGCAAGCTGAACGAGACCATCTCCCGATAGGAGCAGGAGACGTCATGAGCACCACCCTGAGCGAGAACCCCACCTGGGCCCCGCACGAGATCACCGAGGACGGGGCCGGCGGCCGTGACCTGGCCGCGCACCTGACCGGCCTGGGCGCCGAGGGCCTGACCGATCTGCTGACCGAGCACAAGGCGCTCGTCTTCCGCGGCTTCGGGGTCACACCGGAGTCCATCGACCCGGTCCTCGACCGGCTGCTGCCGACCCGGCTGCCGTACGTGCACGGCAACTCGCCGCGCACCCGGGTCAAGGGCAACCTGTACACCTCGACCGAGTACCCGCAGCGCTTCACCATCTCGATGCACAACGAGCTGAACTACGCCCGCCGCTGGCCGTCGCGGCTCGCCTTCTACTGCGAGAAGGCCGCCGAGTCGGGCGGCGCGACCCCCGTCGTGGACGGTGAGCTGTGGCTCGCCTCCCTGCGTCCCGAGGTCCGGGAGGCGTTCGCGGGCGGGATCCGCTACGTGCAGAACCTGCACGACGGCTACGGCCTCGGCAAGAGCTGGCAGGACACCTTCGAGACCGACGACCGCGCCGAGGTGGAGCGCTACCTGAAGGCCGCGGAGGCCGAGTGGGAGTGGGGCCCGGACGGCATCCGCGTCGTCCAGCACCGCAAGGCCACCACCACGCACCCGGTGACGGGCGTCGAGGTCTGGTTCAACCAGGCCGACCAGTGGCACCCGGCCGGCCTCGGCGACGAGACCTCCAAGGAGCTGTACGACATCCTGGCGCCCGAGGAGTTCCCGCAGTACGTCACGTTCGCGGACGGCGGCCTCATCCCCGACGAGTACGTCACGCACATCCGTGACGTCGGCCTGGAGCTGGCCGTGGACGTGGACTGGCGCGAGGGCGACGTCCTCGTCATCGACAACGTCCTCACGGGCCACGGCCGCCGCCCCTTCGAGGGCACCCGCCGCATCCTGGTCGCCATGTGCGACTGAGCGGCCCCCGGCACGGCGGCCCCCGGGGACGGAAGACTCCCCGGCGGGCCGCCTTGTCACGCCCGCAGGTACGCCAGTACCGCCAGCACCCGGCGGTGCCCCTCGGTGTCCACCGGGAGGTCCAGCTTGGTGAAGATGTTGCCGATGTGCTTGTTCACGGCCGCCTCGCTGATGAACAGCTGCTTGGCCAGCGTCGCGTTGGTGCGGCCCTGCGCGATCAGTGAGAGCACCTCGCGTTCCCTGGCGCTGAGCCGCTCCAGCGGGTCCTGGCGCAGTTGGACCAGCTGGTGGATGACCTCGGGGTCCACCACCGTCCCGCCGGCCGCGACCCGCTCGATCGCGGCCGTGAAGTCCGCCACCGCGCTCACCCGCTCCTTGAGCAGATAGCCCACCCCGGCACCGCCGCCCGAGTCCAACAGCCGCAGGGCGTACGAGCGTTCCACGTACTGGCTGAGCACGAGCACGGGCAGCCCGGGGAACTCCGCCCGCAGCTCGACCGACGCCCGCAGCCCGTCGTCGCCGAGCGACGGCGGCATCCGCACGTCCGTGACGATCAGGTCCGGGCGGTCGGCGCGGACCGCCGCGAGCAGGGCGTCGGCGTCGCCGACCGCCGTCACCACCTCGTGTCCGACGCGTTCGAGCAGCCCGACCAGCCCTTCGCGCAACAGGACGGCGTCCTCGGCCACGATCAGGCGAAGCGACACGGAACCTCCACGTGCAACAGGGTCGGACCACCGGACGGACTCGACACCCGCATCCGGCCGTCGAGGGCGGTGACCCGGTCCGCGAGACCCGTCACACCACTGCCCGCGGGGTCGAGCCCGCCCCGGCCGTCGTCCTTGATGTCGAGAACCAACAGATCGGAATGATAGCGACCGCGTACCGCGGCGGTCCTGGCACCGCTGTGTTTGGCGATGTTCGTCATGGCCTCGTTGATCAGGTAGTACATCGTCGTCTCCAGCTTCCTGGGCAGCCGCTCGGGCAGGTTCAGATCGACCGTCACCGGGATCGGGAAGCGGCCCGCGTAGTCCTCGATGGCGGCGACGAGCCCGTGATCGGCGAGCACCGGGGGGTTGAGCCCCCGGATCAGGGCCCGCAGCTCCTGGTGGGCCGTCGACAGCTGACGTTCGGCCCGGGTGAGCAGCTCGTCCTGCGGCGATCCCGGCTCGACGTCCAGGCGCATCAGGCCCAGCGTCATGCCCAGCGACACCAGATGCTGCTGGGCCCCGTCGTGCAGGTCGCGCTCGATGCGGATCCGCTCGGCGTCGAAGGAGTCCAGCAGCCGGGACTGGGAGGCGCGCACCTCGCGCAGCTCCTCGCCCAGCTCCCGGTCGCGCGGGGCGAGGAAGGAGCGGGCCATGGCGGCGCGCGCGCCCGCCCACGACGTCACCGTGTACGGCGTCGAGAGCAGCACCAGCACGCCGAACACCGTCCACGGCCAGGTCTCGCCGTCGGTCGAGGCGATCGTCGTGGCCGGCAGACCGAACGAGAAGCCGAGCACCATCAGGTCGAGCCACCACAGGGCGACCGCCGACAGCAGCGTGAACATCAGCTCCCGCCACGTCGCCTGCTCCTTGAGCCGGGTGGCGACCCAGCCGCGCAGCCCCGGGGCCTCCGGGGCGCGGTGCGGGTCGCTGACCCGGTCGAGGTCGACCAGACGCAGCCGGCGGCGCTCCACCGTGGCGACCACGGTGGAGGTGAAGACCAGGCCGACCAGGGGCGCGACACCGATCAGCACGACCAGGAGGACCAGGCCCGCGGCCAGGCCGAGGGCGAAGAAGAGCACCGCCGCGGCCCCGACCAGGACACCGCCGCTCAGGTACGCGAGGGACCGCCAGGGCCAGCTGGAGGTCAGGAAGCTCAGCGGGCGCTGGGCCATGGCCTGCCAGGCCGTTGTGGGTTGCATACGGCCAACGTAACCACGGCGTCTCTCGCGGATCTCCGAGAACGCGGGAGAGGTAGAGCTGCCTCTACCCCAGGAGTAGAGAGCGGGTCAGTGCCCGGACCCCCTGCGGTGCAGTGGAATCTGAGCATGACGACGACGAGCCACATCACCCCCACGCAGGACGCGGTCGAACTCCACGCGGTGCGCAAGGTCCACGGCACCGGCGGACGGCAGGTCACCGCCCTGGACGGCGTGTCGCTCTCCTTCCGCCGCGGCACCTTCACCGCGATCATGGGCCCCTCCGGATCCGGCAAGTCGACCCTGCTCCAGTGCGCGGCCGGCCTCGAGCAGCCGTCGGACGGGCAGATCGTCCTGGCCGGCGTGGACATCGGCCGGCAGAACGAGATGCAGCGCACCGAACTGCGCCGCAAGCACGTCGGCTTCGTGTTCCAGGCCTTCAACCTGGTGGAGTCCCTGACGGCGGCGCAGAACGTCGAGCTGCCCTCCCGGTTCGCCGGCCGCAAGGTCAGCCGCGAGCAGGTCTCCGCGGCGCTCGCCTCCGTGGGACTGGCCGACCGCGCCGGGCACCGCCCCAGCGAGATGTCCGGTGGCCAGCAGCAGCGCGTCGCCCTCGCCCGCGCCCTCGTCACCCGGCCCGACGTCCTCTTCGCGGACGAGCCGACCGGCGCCCTGGACACCGCCACCTCCCGCGAAGTGCTGCGGATGATGCGGATGCTGGTCGACCAGGAGGGCCAGACCACCCTGATGGTCACCCACGACCCGGTGGCCGCCGCCCACGCCGACGTCGTCGTCTTCCTCAAGGACGGCCGGATCGCCGACCGGATCCACCTCGACCAACAGGCCGGCGCCGACCACGCCGCCGCGATCGCCACCCACATGGCCCGGCTGGAGGCCTGACCGTCATGCTGATCCTCGCTAACGTCCGTGAACGCTGGTCCGGATTCCTCGGCGCCTTCGTCGCCGTCCTGGTCGGCGTGGCCCTGATCACCACCACCCTGGTCATCTACGACTCCGCCCGTGCCAAGGTGCAGCCCCGCTACGAGGGCACCACGGCCCTCGCCCTGCCGCCGCAGGCCGTCGACGCCGACGGCAGCCCCGAGGACCGGATGCCGTGGAGCGCCTCCGAGGCCGAGCCGCTCGTCTCCGGCCTGGAGAAGATCCCCGGTGTCGCCGACGCCGTGGTCGACCGCTCCTTCTACGCCCAGGCGATCAGGAACGGCGAGCCCGTCACCGACGAGGGCGCCGACGAGTCCGGGCACGGCTTCGGCAGCGCGCAGATGGCGCCGTACAAGCTGGTCTCCGGCCGTGCCCCCGCCGCCGCGAACGAGGTCGTCGTCGACCGCGACCTCGGCGCCGCCGTGGGCAGCGAGCTGACCGTCAACATCACCGAGGGCCGCGAGCAGTTCCGGGTCGTCGGCACGGTGGACGGCCCCGGCTACTACTTCAGCGAGCAGTTCGCGGCCGGGCAGCAGCCGGGCGTGGCCGCCATCGCCCTGATCCCCGACAAGGACGCCGACACCGGCGCGATCGTCTCCGGCGCGAAGAAGGTCGTCGGCGACAGCGGCAGCGTGGTCTCCGGCGACGGCCGGTCCGAACTCCAGCCGGAGTACATCGAGCACAAGCGCTTCCTGGGCGTCCAGCTGATCAGCGCCATGGCCCTCCTCGGCCTGTTCACCACGGTGTTCGTGGTCGCCTCCATGCTGGTCCTGTCCACCGGGATGCGCCGTCGCGAGATCGGTCTGCTGCGCACCATCGGCGCCTCGCCGAAGCAGATCCGGCGCATGATCCTCGGTGAGGCCGCCGTGGTCGGGCTGGCCGGCTCGGTCGCCGGCTGCCTCGTGGGCGTCGCCGCCACGCCGCAGCTGCTCTCCATCCTCAAGGGCCTGGACGTCACACCGCCCGGCATGGAGATCGACGTCGCCGCCTGGCCGCTGCTCACCGGCGCCCTCGTCGGTGTCGGGGTCAGCGTGATCGGCGCCTGGAGCGCGGGCCGCAAGGCCGCCAAGGTCGCCCCCATCGAGGCGCTGCTCGACAGCCGCTCGGCCAACATGGGCATGGGGCGCGGTCGTTGGATCGCCGGTCTCACCGTGCTCGGCCTGGGTGTCCTGCTCGCGATCGGCACCGCCACCTCCACCGCGGACAACCGCATCAACATGGCGATCGCCGCCACCATGACGCTGATCGTCGCGGCGGCCCTGCTCACCCCGGTGTTCGTCGGGCCGGTCGGCCGGTTCCTGACCGCGCCGTTCCAGCGCGGCGGCAAGGCCGCCCCGGTCCTCGTCCGGGCCGAGCTGGTCGCCAACCCGCGCCGCGCCGCCTCGCTGGTCGCCCCGGTGATCGCCGCCGTCGGCTTCGCCGTCCTGCTCAGCGGCATGGTGTCGACCATGCGGGTCGCCTACCCGGCCGGTGAGGCGCTGAAGGTCGCCGGCCAGACGATCGTCACGCCGGACGGAACGCCCGGAAACACCGACGAGGTCGTCGCCGACAACCCCGTGGGCAAGGCGGCGCTGCCGACCCGGGCCTTCGTCGACACGACGCCCGGCAAGAACGGCGAGGAGGCCGGTTCGTACACCGTCCTCGACGTCCTCGGCAGCCGGAACGCGAAGTGGAACAAGCCCGGCGAGGCGGTGCTCGGCGAGAAGACGGCCGGTGCGCTCGGTCTGAAGGAGGGCCAGGAGGTCCCGGTCCGGTTCGCGGACGGCGCGACCGTCACGCTCCGCGTCTCCCAGGTGCTGCCCGACGACCCGGCCCGCGGAGACTTCGTGGTCGCCCGTGACCTGGTCCGCGCCCACGACCCGGCCGCGCTCACCGACGACATCTTCGTCCCCGGCGACGCCAAGGCCTCGGCCGCGGTCCCCGGAGTCGCCCTGCACGACGCCGCCGAGTACGCCCTGGCCGACTACAACACCGACGCCAAGCTCACCGAGTCCCTCGCCATGATGCTGATCGTCATCGCCGTCGGCTACAGCGTCATCGCCGTCGCCAACTCCATGGCCATGGCCGCGCACGGCCGGCGCCGCGACTTCGGCGTGATGAAGTCGGCCGGCGGCACCGTCCGCCAGCTCCTGTTCACCTCGGCCGGCGAGACCACCCTGGTCATCGTCATCGGCGCCGCCCTCGGCGTGCTGGTGACCCTGCCCCCGCTGGCCGGCATGGCGGCCGGACTCTCCGAGTCCACCTCGTCGGACGTCGGCCTGCACCTGAACTCGGGCGTCGTGGTCCTCGCCATCATCGGCACCCTGGTGGCGGCCCTGTGCGCGGGAGTCGCGGTCACCTCGAAGACGCTGAAGCGGCAGGCGGTCTGAGACCGTACGAGCACCCGGCACGACGACGAAGCGGCGGCCCCCGGAACTTCCGGGGGCCGCCGCTTCGTCGTCGTGCCGTGCCCACGCCCGCGCAACGCCTCCACACGTGCTTATAGAGGCCGGATAGCGCCGGTGGTTTCGCTGGTGGGCGCAAGCGCGACGGGAGGCCAAGACAGTGACCATTGAGGACCTGAACACGCGATCGCGGTGGCTCAAGACGTTCCGCCGGGTGACGCGGCCCAGGTGCCGCCTCGTGTGTGCCCCGCACGCCGGCGGCACCGCACAGGCGTACCGCACCTGGCCCGGGGGCCTGCCGGCCGACGTCGAGGTGCACGGCGTGCAGTACCCCGGCCGGCAGGACCGGCTCGGGGAGGCCCCGCCGGCCGCCATGGACGACCTGGTCGGACCGGTCGCCGACTCCCTCGAACCCTTCCTGGGCGAACCCCTCGCCCTGTTCGGGCACAGCATGGGCGCGATCGTCGCCTACGAGGTCACCCTCGAACTGGAACGCCGGCACGGACGGGTCGTGGACCTGCTCGCCGTCTCCGGGTCGCGGGCCCCGCACGAGCGCGAGAACCACGATCGGCACACCCTGGACGACGCGGGCCTCATCGACGAACTGAGCCGCCTCAACGACGACTTCGCCGACCTGCTCGACTCCCCGGAGCTGCTGGAACTGGTGCTGCCCGCCATCCGCGCCGACTTCGGCGTCGTGGCCGGATACCTGCGCACCCCGCCACTCCCGGTGCGCGCGCCCGTGCTGGTGCTCGGCGGCAGCGACGACCCGGACGTCTCGCCCGAGCAGCTGACCCACTGGCGGGCCTGCGCGGGCAACGCCTTCGGCACCCGTGTCCTGCCCGGCGGCCACTTCTACCTCGACGACGAGCAGCCGGTGCTCGACCAGATCACCCCCTGGCTCCCGGGCCGCCGTTCCTGACCCGCACGCCCGGTGCCGAGCGCGCCGCGGCGACCCCACGACCACAGGAGTACGCGCAGCATGGCTGACCTGTCCGGTGCCTCGAACGTCGTCCAGATCCTCACCGAGCACGCGCGCACACGCGGCGACTTCCGCGCCGTCGCGATCGTGCCCGACCCCTCCGATCCCGCCACCGCCCAATGGGTGACCTACGACCAGCTCGACCGCGCCGCCCGCGGCTGCGCCGTGACCCTGCTGCGCAGCTGCCGGCCCGGCGACCGCGCCCTGCTCCTGCTGCCGAACTCCGCCGAGTTCGTCGTCGCCATCCTCGGCTGCTTCTACGCGGGCCTGGTACCGGTGCCCTCGTCGATGCCCGGCCGCTACAAGCAGGACCGGCGCCGGGTGCGCGCGATCGCGCGGGACGCCGGAATCGGGGCGGTGCTCACCGGCCCCGACGAACTGGACGACGTACTGACCTGGGCCGCGGCCGAGGAGCTCGACGTCCCGGTGCTGATCCCGGACGTCGACCCGGAGCCCCTCACCGAGCCGTTCACCCCGCACGCCGCTGCCCCGCACGACCTGGCGCTGCTCCAGTACACCTCGGGCTCCACCAGCGATCCCAAGGGCGCCCGGGTCACCCAGCGCAACCTGCTGCTGAACGCGCTCGCCATCGACACCCACCTGTCGGTCCGCGAGGGCCAGCGCTACGGCGGCTGGATCCCCAACTACCACGACATGGGCCTGATGGGGCACATCCTGACCCCGCTGCTGGCCGGGCGCGGCATCGCCCTGATGACCCCGGCGGCCTTCCTGCGCCGCCCGCGCGCCTGGCTGGAACTCGTCGACCACTTCGACATCGGCCTGTCCGCCGCCCCCAACTTCGCCTACGAGCTGTGCCTGACCCGCGTCCCCGAGGACTCCATCGCCGGCCTCGACCTGTCCCGCTGGACCCGGACCATCAGCGGCTCGGAGCCCGTCAAGGCGAGCGTCCTGGAGGAGTTCGCGCAGCGGTTCGCGCCCGCGGGCCTGCGACCGGAACAGCTCACGCCCTGCTACGGCATGGCCGAGACCACCCTGATGATCTCGACGACGTCGGGCCGCGTCCCGCGGGTGCTCACCGCCGACAGCGACGCGCTCGAAGCGGGCCGCGTGGTGGCCGCCGCCGACGGCACCGGCCGCACACTCGTCAGCTGCGGCGAGCCGCGCCACCTGGAGGCGTGCGTCGTCGACCCGGCCACCGGCGACGCCCTGCCGGAGGGCTCGGTCGGCGAGATCTGGCTGCGCGGAGAGCTCGTGGTGGAGGGCTACTGGCGCAGACCCGACGCCACCGCGGCCACGTTCGGCAACCGGGTGGCGAACGACCCCGCCGACGCCGGGGGCTGGCTGCGCACCGGCGATCTCGGCGCCCTGGTCGACGGCGAGATCCACGTCACCGGCCGGATCAAGGAGATGCTGATCGTCCGGGGCCGGAACATCTATCCGCACGACATCGAGCACGAACTGCGCCGCCAGCACGAGGAGCTGCGGGACACCGTCGGCTCGGTCGTCTCCGTCGCGGCGGGCGGCGCCGACGACACCGACGGCCGGCTCGTGGTCATCCACGAGGTCCGGCGCCGTGGCCAGGACGAGGAACTGGCCCGTCTCGCGGCGGGCATCCGCCTCACCGTGGCCCGCGAGTTCGGCCTGCGCGCCGACTCCGTCCTGCTGATGCGCCGCGGCGCGGTGCGGCGCACCACCAGCGGGAAGGTCCAGCGCGGCGCCATGCGCGCCCTGTACGCCAACGGTGAGCTGGAGCCGCTGTGGGCCGACGGCTACCCGGCGGCCGCGCAGGCCGTCCCCGTCGCGGCGGGGGAGCCCCGGTGACCGCGCCCGCGGTGCCGCAGGCCGTGCTTCGGGACACCGCGGCGGACGCGGGGCCCACCGTCGCGGGCCTCGACGCGGCCCTGGCCGAATGGGCGCGGCCCGGAGGCCCCTTCGACCCCGCGCTGCTCGCCGCGCACGAGGAGCGGGAGAGCTTCCCGGCCGAGGCGTGTGCCGCGCTCGACGCGTGGGGACTCCCGGAGTTCTACGTCCCCGCCCGCCACGGCGGACGCCAGGAGCGCCTCGACGTGTTCGTCGCGCTGCTGCGCCGGATCGCCGCCCGCGACCTGACCGTGGCCGTGGCCCACGGCAAGACCTTCCTCGGCGGCGTCTGCGTCTGGGCCGCCGACGAGGACGGTCCCGCCCACCTGCTGGCCCGGCAGGTCCTCGCGGGCGAACCGGTGGCGTGGGGACTGACCGAACCGGGCGGCGGCAGCGACCTGCTCGCCGGTGCGCTCACCGCCACCCGGCACGGCTCCGGCTGGCGCCTCAGCGGCCGGAAATGGCCGGTGAACAACGCCACCCGGGGCAACCTCATGTGCGTCCTCGCCCGCACCGAACCGGGCGGCGGCGCCCGCGGGTTCACCGTCTTCCTGCTCGACCGGCGCGCCACCCCGGCGGGCACGGTCCGTCCGCTGCCCAAGATGCCCACGCACGGCATCCGGGGGGCCGACATCAGCGGCCTGGAGTTCGACGACGCGCGGCTGCCCGCCCACGCCGTGGTCGGCCCGGTCGGCGGCGGCCTCGAACTCGTCCTCAAGTCACTGCAACTGACCCGCATCGTGTGCGTGTCGCTGTCCCTGGGCGCGGGCGACCACGCGCTGGGGCTGCTGCGCCGCTTCCTCGGCCAACGGCGCCTGTACGGCCGGGGCCTGGCCGACCTGCCGCACGCCCGCGACGTCGCGGGCCGGGCCGTGGCCCGGCAGTTCCTGGCCGAGTCCGTGGCCCACACCGCCGCCCTCGCCGCCCACCACGTCCCGGAGCAGCTGAGCGTCGTCTCCGCCGTCACCAAGGCGTTCGTCCCGAGCCTGATCGCCGGGCAACTGCGCCTGGTCGGCGACCTGCTGGGCGCGCGCGGCTTCCTCACGGACGTCGAGGGATACGGCGGCTTCGCCAAGCTGGAGCGCGACCACCAGGTCGTCCCCCTCTTCGACGGCAGTACGTGGGTCAACCGCGCCGGACTCGCCGCCGTACTGCCCCTGCTGCGCCCTGGACGGCGGCCGGCCCCGGTCGGCGCCGACTCCCCGGCGCGCTGGCTGCGCGAGGACTCCGAGCCGGACCCGCTGGACACGCGGCGCCTGCGGCTGATGGCCCCGCGCGACGCCGTACTGGGCGCCCTGCCGGGCCTGGTGGCCGAACTGGCCGCGGAGGAGGGCGAGTCGGCCACGACCGGCCTGGCCCGCGCGCTGCTCGCGGCGTGCGAGCGGCTGGGCGCCGACATCGGATCGCTGCGTCCCGCCGCGGGGCCGCCGAGCACCGCCGCCATGAGGCTCGCCGAGCGCTACGAGTGGTGCTTCGCGGGCGCGGCCGCACTCGCCCTGCACCGTGCGCGGCCCCGGCTGCGCGACGGCGTGTGGGGCGTGGACGGGCTGTGGCTGCGCGGCGTTCTCGCGCTGGTCCTCGAAGCCCTGGACGCCGCCCCGGCCGACGCCACGCAGGTGTACGGCGAGCTCGGCACGCTCCTGACCACCGTCCCGGACGCTCCGGCGACGCTGCTGGGCGGCGACCTCGGCGACCTCGGCGACCTGCGCGGCGACCTCGACGACCTGCGCGGCGGCGGGGAGACCGGCGGGCAAGGAGCCCCGGCGCCCCGGTCCGGCGCTCCCGCGACGGACGACCGACGCTCCGACGAGGTGGAGGCCGCATGATCGGCATCGGATCCCGTACCGACCATCTGGAGAAACTGCTGGGCGACCCCTGGGACGCCGGCAACCCGGCCGGTTTCGGGGCGGCCGTGGCCGCCGACGAGCGGGAGGAGACGGCCGCCGCGGCCGAGGCCGCCCTGGACGACTTCGGCCTGCACGCGGAGTTCGTCCCCACGGCGCTGGGCGGCCGCCTCGACCGTGTCGACCACATGGTCGAGCTGATGCGCTCGGTCTACCGGCGCGACCCGGCCCTCGGCCTGGGCCGGTCCGGCCAGCTCCTCGCCGCCGTCAACGTGTGGACCGCCGGCTCGCCCGAGCAGCGCGCCGCCGCGGCCGCCCTGCTCCTGGACAACCGCAGGATCGCCTGCGCCTTCCACGAGCTCGCGCACGGCAATGACATCGCCGCCAACACCTTCGCCGCCCGGCACGTCGAAGGCGGGCTGCGACTGAGCGGGCGCAAGGAGTCCATCGCCAACCTGGACCGGGCCGACGCCCTGGTCGTCCTCGCCCGCACCGGCGAGCACGACGGGCCGCGCTCGCGCTCGCAGCTGTTCCTGACCGCCGACCGGCTGGACCCGGCGCGGGTACGGCACCTGCCGCGGTTCCGCTCCGTCGGCATGCGCGGCGTCCGGCTCGGCGGCATGGAGGTGGACGGCCTCGACGTGCCCGCGGGCGCCCTGCTCGGCACCGAGGGATCGGGCGTCGACACGGCCGCCCGCGCCTTCCAGGTGACCCGGATGGCCCTGCCGGCGATGACCACCGCCCTGCTCGACACGGCCCTGCGCGTCACCCTGCACCACACGCGGCGGCGCATGCTCTACGGCCGGGAGGCGGTGGCCATCCCCGTCGTGCGCACCGTCCTTGCCGAGACCTTCGCCGACCTGCTGGTCTGCGAGGCGCTCTCCCAGGCCGCGACCCGTGCCCTGCAGCTTCGTCCCGAGTCCGGCAGCGTGCACGCGCCCGCGGTGAAGTACCTGGTCGCAGGCGTCCTCACGGAGGCCCTGGAGCGGCTGTCCACGGTGATGGGCTCGGAGTTCTACCGGCGCGACGGCGAGCACGCCGTGTTCCAGAAACTCGCCCGGGACGTCAAGCCGGTCGCTTTCGGCCACATCGCCCGGGCGGCCTGCCTGTCCGCCCTGCTGCCCCAGCTGCCGGGGCTCCTCCGGCGCTCGGCGCGCGAGCCGGCACCGGCCCCGGACTCCCTGTTCGGCGCGGAGGCCGTACTGCCCGCACTCGATCTGCCCGCCCTGCGGCTGGCCTCCGGCGGCCGGGACTGCCTCGCCGCCTCCCTCGGCACCGTGCTCGACGACGAGCTGCCCGCCGCCGTCCGCCCGCTCGCCGAGGAACACGTACGCGCCTTCGCCGCCCTCGCCGGGGCCGGTGCGTCCCTGCGGCCGCGGCAGCTGGCCATCGACGCCGAGGTGCCGGTGCGCCGGCTCGCGGCGCGCTACACCGTGGCGCTCGCCGCCGCCGCCTGCCTCGGCGTCCACCGGATGGCCGCGGACGGCGACTTCCTCGCCGGCCCGCACTGGCTGGCCGCCGCGCTGACCCGGCTGGCCGCCCTGGAGCGGCCGTCGGGCGCGCAGCTGCCGGCCGGGGCCGAGGACGCGCTGATCGCCGAGCTGACGGACCGCGACGACCGCGGGCTGTCCTTCGGGCTCGACGCGCGCCCGTACCTGTGAGCCCGTCGTCCGGCCCCACGACCGCCCCCCACACACACCGCACCTTCGAGGAGACCCGATGACCACGTTCGCCTTCGACCCCACCGTCCCCGCCCAGCTCCAGAGCTGGCTGACCGACCGCGTCGCGGAGTACCTGCCGGACGTCACGGAGCCCGTCGACCCGCACCGCCAGCTGGGCGAGTACGGGCTCGACTCCATCGCCGTGGTGGCCTTCGCCGCCGACGTGGAGGACCAGCTCGGCACCGTCGTGGACCCCACCGCGATATGGGACTACCCGACCATCGCCCAGCTCGCCGAGTTCCTGGCCGCCGAGCTGGGCGAGCGCTCGCCGGCCGCCTGACGGTCCCGCCGGCCCCGGCGCACGCGAGGGGGCCGCGGTGGTTCTCCCACCGCGGCCCCCTTCGCGTCCCTTCGCGTCCCTCGGCTCAGGCGGCGTCGCCCGCCATCGCCCGGACCAGGCTGAGGGGACGCATGTCGGTCCAGTTCTCCTCCACGTAGGCGAGGCAGGCCGCGCGGGTGTCCTCGCCGTGCGCCTTCTGCCAGCCCTCCGGGATCTCGGCGAATGCCGGCCACAGCGAGTGCTGGCCCTCGTCGTTGACGAGCACGAAGTACGACGCCTCGTCATTCTCGAACGGATTGGCCACGATGCCACCTCACAGATCGCGTGCGGAAATGGGGTCGGCACGAGCCTGGGGCGCGGATCTACACCATTCCTACGACGCCCGCCGCACACCCTTCCCCTGGCCACAAACTGCCACGGGGGAACGGAAAGAGACCGGAGACCTCCGGATATCCGGACCGAGTCGATCCGGATATCCGGTAGATGAGGTTCCGTATTCCGCCGACACCCGTGGTGAACGGCGTCGGAGAGCTCCGGACGGGGGAGAGCGGCCGCTGTCAGTTCACTGCCAACGCAGCAGGCTGACAGGCCGAACGCTGGAGAAGGCCGGGCCGCCGGAGCAAGAATCCTCGTATGCCGAGCGTCGCTCCGAAGCGGGTGCGAACGCCGGGAGCAAACAGAAGGTCCAGGTGTTCCACCCACTCGAGAAAGAGGAGTTCATCGATGAGGTCCGCGGCATTCCAGAAGATTTCCGCCGTAGCCGTCGCCGTGATCGCACTCGGGCTCGGACCCGTCACCTGCGCCGACGCGTTCGCCGCGGACCCCGGCTGGCAGACCCCGCCGGCAAAGGGCGTGGAGATCACCTTCGAACTCGCCGACGAGCCGGGCTGGCAGAGAGTTCCCGGAGAGCCCGGCTGGCAGCTCGTCGTTGCCGACTCCGCCGGATGATCTCCCTTTGCCCCTGACGGGCCCGTTCTCCCGGCCCAGGAGGTCCGTTCCGGCATAACCCGCCCGTTTGTGGGGCGTGTTAGTCTGCCGCCGTCGCGACAGGCTTGGATCAGGACTTTCGTTCGACGGGGGAGTGGGACGTTGTGCTTGAGCCCATAGGATTGAGTGCGGTGGCTACCGAGGTCTACAGGGCTTCTTTACTGGGCTCCGGGGGATCGGTCGAGGAATTGGCCGCGTTGGTCGGCCGTCCGGCGGAGATGGTAAGGGAAGCGCTGGACGAGTGTGTGCGCCTCGGCCTGATCCGGCCCTCCTGGGAGAATCCCGGCCGGGTGCGGGCGATCAGCCCCGACGTCGGACTCCAGGCCCTGCTCGCCCGGCAGGAGGCCGACCTGCGCACCCGGCAGCGTCAGATAGCCGATACACGAGTCGAAGTGGCCCGGCTGACCGAGGAGTTCGCGGCGCAGCGCAGCCGCAGTGAGCGCTACGAGGTCGAGCAGTTGCAGGGCCTCGACCGGATTCGCGACCGCATACAGGAACTGAGCGCCGACTGCAGCCGCAGTCTCGTGGCCTTCGCGCCCGGCGGGCACCAGACCCGGGACAACCGGGAGGCGAGCCGTCCCCTCACGGAGGCGCTGCGGAGCCGGGGCGTCGTGATGCGCACCGTCTACCTGGACAGCATCTACAACGATCCCGCGACGGTGGAGCACGCGCGCTGGCTGGTGGGCCTCGGCAACAACGTCCGGACCGTGGCCTCGCTGCCCGCCCGCATGATCATCTTCGACGGGGAGGCGGCCATCGTGCCGATGGACCCGGACAACAGCAGCGAGGGCGCCCTGCTGTTCCGGGGCCGGGGGACACTGGCCACCCTCTCCGAGCTCTTCCGGATGGTGTGGGAGCGGGCGGCGCCCGTCACCACCGCCCGCAAGCAGCGCACGAGCACCGACGCCAGAGGCCTCACCGGCCAGGAGCGAGCCGTTCTGCGGCTGCTCAGCGAAGGGCTCACCGACGAGGGAGTGGCGCGCAAACTCGGGGTGTCGGTACGCACCGGCCGCCGGATCACCGCGGAACTGATGGCCCGGCTCGGCGCCAGGAGCCGTTTCCAGGCGGGCCTGCGTGCGGCCCACCTGGGCTGGCTCGGCGAGCACCCGGACGAGGACGGGACACCCGAGGGCGGCCTCGCCGACCTCCTCGACCTGGCACCGCCCGGCGGCGCGGACGCGGACGCCCCGACCGGGAGCCGGCTGGCCGGCCGCTGACCCCGGGCGGCACCGCCGCCCGCCCGGACGGGGCGCGTCCGGGTCCGGCGGCCGGCCCGCCCGCGCCGAGCGGTCAGGCCGCCGCGGGGCCGGGCACGGCCTGCGGGCCGAGGAACGCGCCCCGGTAGTACAGCAGCGGAAGGGCGTCGTCGGCGTTCTCCGGTGTACTGAGGTCCACCACCCGGCCCACCACGATCCTGTGGTCCCCGGCGGGGATCACGGTCTCGATCCGGCAGTCCACCCAGGCGAGACCGCCGGCGATCCGCGGGGACCCGGTGCCGTCGGCCGGCCGCCAGTCCACACCGGCGAACTTGTCCGCGCCGGAACGGCCGAATCCGCGGCACAGGTCGCCCTGGTCGGCTTTGAGCACCGTCGCGCAGAAGGCCCCCGACTGTTCGATGCGGGGGCCGGTCGTCGACGTCTCGGCCACCGCGTAGGACACCAGCGGCGGATCGAGGGAGAGCGAGGCGAAGGACTGGCAGGCGAAGCCGGCCGGTCTGCCGTCGTGGACGGCGGAGATGATCGTCACCCCCGTACAGAAGCGGCCGAGCACATCGCGAAAACGGCTCCGGTCGAAGCGGAGGGCGGTGGCGGTCGTGTACACGCGAACCTCACAGGGCAGGGGACGGCGGTCGACGCGCCGCGGGGCGCACGCCGGGTGCTCACGCTCCCCGCGCCCCCTACATCGGGTCTACACGCGGCGGTTCGGCCCGGCCGCGCAACCTGTGGGACCCTCGGTGCCTGAACGCGTCCAACTGCTGCCGCACTGGGCGGTGTTCGCCCCCGTGCCCCGGCACTTCCGTGTCCTGCGGGCGCCGTTCGTCCGGACTCCGCCGTCGCCATAGGAATGCCGTAGGCGGGCGTTCTTTGATGAGCGGCGTGCCGTGGGCCGCCGGCGTACCCTCCTGTCCCCCCACCGGCCTTCCTGTTGCGATGTCGGAGAAAGGCCGTGTGGTGAGGTTGGAGAACTGGACGCCGCTGGAGATGGACCCGGGGGGCGTCGGCGGTCCCGAGGAACTCGTGCAACGCCTCACGGAGCTGGGGCCGCAGGAGCTCACCGGTCTGCTCGCAGAGGAGAAGGCCCTGGTCTTCAGGGGTTTCGACATCACGGCCGAGACACTCCCCGACGTCCTCGCTCCGCTGCTCGCGACCGGGTCCGGACCGGACGCGGGATCGCGCGCCCCGGCCGTCCACGCCGTGTGGCACACCCGGACCGGCCGGCCGGACACCACCGTCTGGCCGTTCCACAAGATGAGCGCCGCGCACGCCTGGCCCACGCGCCTCGCCCTGTACTGCGACACCGCCCCGCTCACCGGCGGCGCCAGTGTGGTGGTGGACTCGGCGGGATGGCTCGCCGCCCTCGATCCCGCACTGCTCGAGCGCCTGGCGCCCGGAGTCCGCTACGTGCGCTACTTCCACGACGGCTCCGGCATCGGTGAGAGCTGGCAGAGTGCCTTCGGCACCGACCGCCGGGAGCAGGTCGAGCTGTTCCTCGACGCGACCGGGTACGAGTGGTCCTGGAGGGCGGACGGCGGGATCCAGGTGTCGCGGGTCCTGCCCGCCACCGTCAGGCACCCGGTCACCGGCACCGAGATGTGGTTCAACCAGATCCACCGCTGGCACCCGGCCGGCTCCGGGCACCGCGAGGCGCTGGCGCGGGTCCTGCCCGAGGGCCGGCTGCCGTGGAACGTCACCTTCGCGGACGGTTCCTCCATCCCCGGCCGCACGGTGACCGAGATCTGCTGCCGCGGTTTCGCCATGGCCGTCGACATCCCCTGGAACCGCGGCGACCTGCTGTTGCTCGACAACGTGTCACTCGCCCACGGCCGCCGCCCCTTCACCGGGACGCGCCGCGTCTGCGTCGCCATGTCGGACTGACGGCGCGTGGGCCGGACCGCCCCTCCCCACCCGCCAGGAGCCTGTTCATGCACGGAGCCTCGTACCGGACCCTGCACGAGACGGATGCCGTCCACGTGTGGCAGGGCAAGGTGACCGATCACTACGATCCCGTGGTCCTCGCCCTGCTGTCGCCCGACGAGCGGGCCGTCGCGGCCCGCCGGCCCGCGCCGGTCGGCACGCGCTACGCGAAGGTGCACGCCGAGGTCCGGCGCATCCTCGCGGGCTACCTCGACGCCGACCCCGGCGAACTGCGCATGGGCCGCATGCCCTGCCCGCGCTGCCCGGACCCGGCGCACGGCAGGCCCCGACTGGTGGTTCCCGGCACGGACCTCGACTTCAACCTGTCGCGCTCCGGGCCGCACTGGCTGCTCGCGGTGTCCGCGCGGGGGCCGGTGGGGGTGGACCTGGAGACCGCACGGCCGGTCGCCGACCTCTGGACGACCGCGGCCGCCGTCATGTCACCGTCCGAACTGCGTCATCTCAGGAGCCTGCCGGACGAGGCGGCGCGCACCGCCGCGTACTACCGGGCCTGGACCCGCAAGGAGGCCGTGGTCAAGGCGAGCGGCGTGGGTGTCGTGGCCGACCTGCGGGCCGTGGACGTACGCCCCCACGCGTCCGCGCCCGTGTCGGTGCGGCACGCCGAGCCCCGCGGCCCCCAGGTGTGGCTGGTGCGCGACCTGCCACTGGGCCCCGACCGGTACGGTGCGCTGGCCGGAGAACCCGAGGCGCACGGCCCGGTCCTGCTGGTCGGTCCGGCCGGGCCCGGCACGGCCGTGGTGCCCGTGCCGGACGGCGGGCCGGTGCCGCGCCCGTGACGCCCCCGCCGGCCGGCGCGGTGCCGCTCAGGCCGCGGACCGCTCGACCTCCCGTGCGTAGCGGCTGGTCTCCGCGACCAGCCGCACCAGGCTGTTGAGCCGGTAGACCGGTTCGTCGCGCTCGTCCGAGAAGCCCAGCAGACCCTGGTCCACCAGGGATTCCAGCGCCGCCTCCAGGGGCGCCGCCCCGAGCCCGAGCGACCGGGCCGCCGACCGTACCGAGAACTCCTCCCGGCCGAGCCGGGGCAGCAGCAGGAGCAGCCTGCGCTGGTCGCCGTCCAGGCGGCCCAACGCCGCTTCCAGGCTGCGCGGCACGGACAGGCCGCGCGCCTCCAGCTCCCGCAGCCGGCCGTGCGGCTGGGCGAGGCGGTCCGCGAACCGCCGCAGGGAGGAGCTCGGCCGGGCCGCGAGCCGCGTCGCGACGATCCGCACGGCCAGCGGCAGTCCCGCGCAGTACCGGGCGATGTCCAGCGCGGCCTGCGGCTCCGCGGCCACGCGCGCCGGGTCCGCGGAGGCCGTCAGCATCCGGAGGCTCTCCTGCGTGCTGAGCGGCCCCAGGACCCGGGTGTGCAGGCCGCCGATCGGCCCGAGCAGCGTCTGGCTGGTGATCAGCACGCCGGGCTCGGGCGCCCCGGGCAGCAGCGGGGAGAGCTGGAGTTCGCTGACCGCGTTGTCCAGCAGGATGAGGATGCGCCGCCCGGTGGTGCGGGTCCGGTACAGCCTGACCAGCTCGTCGAGGTCCGACTCGCCGGTGCCCATCGGCTCCCCGAGGGAGCGCAGCATCCCGACCAGGAGGTCGCGCGGGTCGGCCGGCCGGCCGTCCGGGCGGCTCAGGTTCACGTACAGCCGGCCGTCGGGGAAGGCGTCGAGGGATTCGTTGGCCGCCCGTACGGCGAGAGCGGTCTTGCCGATGCCCGGCATGCCCGCCACCAGGAACCGGCGGGTGTGCCACGAGCGGCCCCCGGAGGGCGGGAGCAGCCGGCCCAGCTCGGCCAGCTCGGCCCGGCGGCCGGTGAACTCCGGGACGTCCGCGGGCAGGGTGCTGGGCGGGGCCGTGCGCGCCACCGCGGCACGGGCCGGCGGGGCGACGGCCGGGTCACCGGTCAGCACGGCCTGGTACACGGAGGCCAGCTCGGCGCCCGGATCGACGCCCAGTTCGTCCGCGAGCACCCGGCGGCCCGCGTGGTACGCGGTGAGCGCGTCGGCCTGCCGCCCGCACTGGTAGAGCGCCTTCATGAGCTGCGCCCGCATCCGCTCCCGGACCGGGAACTCGGACACCAGGGACGTCAGTTCGGGGATCAGCCCGCGGTGCCGGCCCAGCTCCAGGTCCGCCTCGATGCGGTTCTCCAGGGTCACGGCGCGGGCTTCCTCCAGGCGGGGCAGCTCGGTGTCGGCCAGGAACTCCGTGACGTTCGACAGGGCGGGGCCCCGCCACAGCTCCAGCGCGTCCCGGAGGAGCGCGCCGGCCCGCTCCACGTCGCCCGCCTCCTGCGCCTCGGTGCCGAGCCGGCTGAGCCGTTCGAACTCCAGGAAGTCGATCCGGGCGTCTCCGGCGTCGAGCGCGTAGCCCGGCAGCTGGCGCGCGATCCGCACGCCGTCGCCCAGACGCATCCGCAGCCGCGAGATGTAGGTGTAGATCTGCGCGCTCACGGTGACCGGCGGGTTCCAGCCCCACAGCAGCCGGCTCAGTTGCGCGTCGGAGACGACCCGCCCCCTGGCCAACAGGAGAGCGGCGAGCACCGTCTTGACCTTGGTTCCTGACAGAACGATGGATTCGCCGTCTCTGCGGACTTCCACCGGACCGAGCACTCGGAACTCCATGACACCCCCTGGTTCGACGCCTTTCCGCCAACCAGTCTGTGAGTGTCGTGGCCGGTTGGGAGGGCTCCGGACCTGTCAGGAGGCTGCACTGACAGCTCCTTGCGAGCCACGGGCCGTGTGCTGCCGGCACCGCGAATCGTTGGGCGGGCCCGGCCCGAGGAGCACGTGGGGGCGGCCGGGCCCGACGTGCGCGTGGGGGGCCGCGACGCCGGCTGACGTCGCGGCCCCCCACGGGGCGGCCGGGTCAGGAGGCCGTGCCGGCCATGGCCCGCACCAGGCTGAGCGGACGCATGTCGGTCCAGTTCCGCTCCACGTACTCCAGGCAGGCGGCGCGCGTGTCCTCGCCGTGCACCCGCTGCCAGCCCTCCGGGACCTCGGCGAACGCCGGCCACAGCGAGTGCTGTCCCTCATCGTTGACGAGCACGAAGTACGACGCCTCGTCGTTCTCGAACGGATTCGCCACGGTTCCACCTCATACGTCGGCAACTGCGGTCCGTAATACCTTCGGGGCCCGCCCTATACGAATCCTGCGCCCGCCCGTATAGGCCGGCCGGTGCCGTGGCACCTGCCGTCCGGGCACGCGAAGAGGCCCTCCGCCGGACGGCGAAGGGCGTTGCGCAACGCTGCGGAGCGGTGGGGCGGCTACCGGGCCAGCGGCTCCCACCAGGCACGGTTGTCCCGGTACCACCGCACGGTCTCGGCGAGGCCCTCACGGAAGTCCTTGCGGGGCGCGTAACCGAGTTCCCGGCGGATCTTGGCGCAGTCCACCGCGTACCGCCGGTCGTGGCCCTTGCGGTCGGCCACGTACTCGACGCTGCCCTCCCAGTCGGCGCCGCAGGCGTCGAGGAGCAGGCCGGTGAGCTCCTTGTTGGACAGCTCGGTGCCGCCGCCGATGTTGTAGACCTCGCCGGCCCGGCCCCGGGTGCGGACGAGTTCGATGCCCTGCACGTGGTCGTCGATGTGCAGCCAGTCGCGCACGTTGCCGCCGTCCCCGTACAGCGGGACCTTCCTGCCGTCCAGGAGATTCGTCACGAACAGCGGGATGAGCTTCTCGGGGTAGTGGTGGTGACCGTAGTTGTTGGAGCAGCGGGTGACCCGGACGTCCAGGCCGTGGGTGCGGTGGTAGGCCAGGGCGAGCAGGTCGCTGGAGGCCTTGGCCGCGGAGTAGGGCGAGTTGGGGGACAGCGGGTGGGTCTCCGGCCAGGAGCCGGAGTCGATCGAGCCGTAGACCTCGTCCGTGGAGACGTGCACGAACCGGCGGCCGCCCGCCCGATGGGCGGCCTCCACCAAGGTGTGCGTGCCGAGCACGTTGGTCCGCACGAACGCGGCGCCGCCCTCGATCGACCGGTCGACGTGCGACTCGGCCGCGAAGTGCACCACCTCGTCGTGCTCGGCCATCAGCCCGGCGACGAGGCCGGCGTCGCAGATGTCGCCCTCGACGAACGCGAAGCCGGGGTGGTCGCGGACCTCGTCGAGGTTGGCCGGATTGCCGGCGTAGGTGAGCAGGTCGAGCACGGTGACGCGGACGTCTCCCGGGCCGTCCGGACCGAGCAGGGTGCGCACGTAGTGGGAGCCGATGAAGCCGGCGCCGCCGGTGACGAGGATTCTGCTGCTCATGACGAGATCTGCACCTTACTGTGATCACCGAGCACGAGCCGGTGGGCGGAGGGGACGCGGGGGGCCGGTGTCACCTCGACGTCGCGGCCGATGAGGGAGGCCTCGATGCGGCGGACACCGCGGACGGAGGAACCGCGCAGGACGATGGAGTACTCGATCTCGCTCTGCTCTATGCGGCAGTTGGCGGACACCGACGTGTACGGGCCGATGTAGGCGTCGCGCACCACCGTGTCCTCGCCGATCACCACGGGACCGACGATCCGGCTGCCGCTGACCTCGGCGCCCTCCTCGATCACGACCCGCCCGATGAGTTCCGAGCACGCGTCGACCCGGCCGTGGACCGCCGGTTCCAGGGTGTCGAGGACCGAGCGGTTGACCTCCAGCATGTCGGCCGTGTTCCCGGTGTCCTTCCAGTAGCCGGAGATCGCGGTGGACCGTACCGTCCGGTCCCCGTCGATCAGCCACTGGATGGCGTCGGTGATCTCCAGTTCTCCCCGCCAGGACGGTTCGATGGAGCGCACCGCCTGGTGTATCGCCGGGGTGAAGAGATAGATCCCGACCAGCGCCAGATCGCTCTTGGGCCGCAGGGGCTTCTCCTCCAGGCCGACGACCCGGCCGCGCTCGTCGAGCTCCGCGACGCCGAAGGCGGTGGGGTCGGCGACCCGGGTGAGCAGGATCTGGGCGTCGGGCCGCTCGGTGCGGAAGGCGTCGACCAGCCCCGTGATCCCGCCGACGACGAAGTTGTCGCCGAGATACATCACGAAGTCGTCGTCGCCGAGGAACTCCTCGGCGATGCGCACCGCGTGGGCGAGGCCGAGCGGGGACGCCTGCGGAATGTAGGTGACCTTCAGCCCGAACCGGGCACCGTCGCCCACCGCTTCGCGGATCTCCTCGGCCGTGTCGCCGACGATGATCCCCACCTCGACGATGTCGGCCTCGGCGATCGCCTCCAGACCGTAGAAGAGCACCGGCTTGTTGGCCACCGGCACCAGCTGCTTGGCCGAGGTGTGCGTGATCGGACGCAGCCGGGTGCCCGCGCCGCCGGCCAGGACCAAAGCTTTCATGGAGCTTTCCCTACCTTGCTGTCGAGTCGCTCGGGAGCGGTGCATCGGTTCGGGGCCGGGCCGCATGCCGTCAGGCGCCGACGGCCTCGATGAGCCGGCGCACGATCGCGTGCCGGCCGGCGTCGTGGCGGCGCAGGAACTCCCGGAGCCGCTCGGCGTGCCGGTCGCTGCTGCACTGAAGGGGGTGGACGACCGCGTAGCCGCCCTCCTCGGCCACGTACGCGAGTTCGCGCAGCATGGGCACGGTGGGGTCGGTGACGAACTTCTCCAGGCCGGTCAGGGCCTCGTCGGTGCTCATGCCGCGCGGTGTCACCAGCTCGCCGGCGTCGGTGATCGCGCGGTAGAAGCGCAGCATCTCGTCGGCGAAGCACGCCCGCAGTTCGTCCTGCACCGCCGGCGTCCCGATCGCCTCGGTGAGCTTGGTGCAGGCCGCCTCGTCGGGCAGTGAGCCCAGGGTGAGGCGGTGGCTGACGGTCATGGTGCGCCGCCGCGAGGTGTCGCGCAGCAGCATCCGGACGGTACGGTCCAGCACCGTGGTGAAGCGCTCACCGGCGTCGGCGAGCCGCAGCCACAGGTCCCAGTCCTCCATCCCGATGTGGTCGGTGGTCCAGCCCCCGACGCTCTCGGGCAGTCCGCGCACGTGGCCGACGCGGGACGGCTCGTACAGCGGCCACAGGAGTTGCAGCTGCGGGTGCCACAGGCCGTTGAGCGGGTGCGAGCGGTACTCCTCCCCGCCCTGCTCGTTCATGCCGATGCTCGCCGTCGCCACCAGGCGCGCCCCGGCGTCGAACTCGCGCTGAAGCACGGCCAGGTGGTCGGGGAGCCACTCGTCGTCGTAGTCGAGGTAGGCGATGGCCGGTGCCGTGGACGCGGCCAGGCCGATGTTGCGGGGGCCGCCGGGGTGGCCGTGCCGCTGCGTGCGGATCAGCTGGACGCGCTCGTCCTCGTAGGAGAGCACCACGTCGTCGGTGTCGTCGGTGCAGCCGTCGGACACCACGATCAGGCGCCAGTCCTCGAAGGTCTGGGCGAGCACACTGTCGATGGTCGTGCGGATGGCCTCGGACCGGTTCCAGGCCGGACAGATCACATCTATCGCTGCCGTGCTCAAGGGCTTCCTCGCAGACTCCTCAAGACGGCCGTCGTGCCGTCCCCGGTACCTTCGGAGCCCTGCCTACACGGCGCCTATACGCAGGGCGCCGGGCGGCCGGGCGCGGTGGCGCCGTCAGGCGAAGACGACGGTGCGGTGCCCGTTGGGCAGGACACGCCGCGCGCTGTGCCACTCGACGGCCCTGGCCAGCGCCTGGGCCTCCACGTCGCGCCCGATGGCCACCAGCTGCTCCGGGGTGACCGCGTGACTGACCCGGCGGACCTCCTGCTCGATGATCGGCCCCTCGTCGAGGTCGCCGGTCACGTAGTGCGCGGTGGCGCCGATCAGCTTCACCCCGCGGGCGTGCGCCTGGTGGTAGGGCTTGGCGCCCTTGAAGCTCGGCAGGAAGGAGTGGTGGATGTTGATGATCCGGTCGCTGAGCCGTTTGCAGAAGTGGTCCGAGAGGATCTGCATGTAGCGGGCCAGCACCACCAGTTCGACCTCTTCCGCCTCGACCAGGTCGAGCACCTGCTGCTCCGCGAGGGCTTTGGTGTCCTTCGTCACCGGGATGTGGTGGAAGGGGATCCCGTGCGCGGCGACGAGGCCGCCGAGGTCCGGGTGGTTGGAGACGACGGCGGCGATGTCCACCGGCAGCGCGCCGGTGCTCGAGCGGAACAGCAGGTCGTTCAGGCAGTGCCCGAACTTGCTGACCATCAGCACGACCCGCATGCGCTCCTTCGCCCCGTGGATCTGCCAGTCCATTCGGAACGAGTCGCCGACGGCGCCGAAGCTGGCTCGCAGCTTGTCCACCGACACGGGCGGCTCGGCGCTGAACGCGACCCGCATGAAGAACCGCTCCGTGTCGTGGTCGCTGAACTGCTGGCTGTCCTCGATGTTGCATCCCGTCATGAACAGGTAGCTGGACACGGCGTGCACGATGCCCTGCCCCTCGGGGCAGGAGAGCGTGAGGACGTACTGCTCGGCGGGCATGGGCGTCTCCGATACGTGGGGGCCGTCGCGTGATGAGGCGAGGCCACCCAAGCGGTGGTGTCCATTTTTTTCATACGTGCGCCGGGGCGGGCGGGGAGCAGGTGCGGGGTCCGTCCCTCACTTCGCCTCCGCGTAGCACTCGACCACCGCGGTGGTGAACGGGAACCGCACCGGCGTGGGCCCGAACGTCAGCCGTCCCGCCAGCTCCGCCGCGTCCCGGATCGCCGCGACGACGGTGCCGGCCTCCTCCTCGGGACAGTGCACGATCACCTCGTCGTGCTGGAAGAAGACCAGCTCGGCCGCCATGTCCGCGCAGGTCCGGCGCAGCGCGGCGAGCAGGAGCAGGGCCCAGTCGGCGGCGCTGCCCTGGACGACGAAGTTGCGGGCGAAGCGGCCGCGCGCACGGGGGTTGGTGGACGCGTAGCCCGGCACCCACTCCTGCGGGCGGCCCGCGGCGTCGGAGGGGTCGTCCTGCGGCAGGCCCGCCTCCTCGGCGCCGTCGGCCGCGCCGGCCGCGGGCGGGCAGGTGCGGCCCAGCCAGGTGCGCACCAGCCGGCCCTCCTCGCCGGCGCGGGCCGCGTCGTCGACGTAGGCCACCGCGCGGGGGAAACGGCGTCTGAGCGCGGCCAGGTTCTTCAGGCCGTCGCCGGAGGTCTGGCCGTAGACCGCACCGAGCACGGCGAGCTTGGCCTGGGCGCGGTCGCCGGAGAAGGCGTGGTCGGAGACCGACTGGTAGAGGTCGGTCTCCCGGCCGGCCACCTCCATCAGACCGGGGTCGCGGGAGATCGCCGCCAGGACGCGCGGCTCCATCTGGTCGGCGTCGGCGACGACCAGCCGCCAGCCCGGGTCGGCGACGACGGCGCGGCGGATCACCTTGGGGATCTGGAGCCCGCCCCCGCCGTTGGTGACCCAGCGGCCGGTGACGGTGCCGCCGGCCAGGAGCTCGGGGCGGAACCGTCCGTCGCGCACCCAGTCCTGGAGCCAGGACCAGCCGTGGGCCACCCAGATCCGGTACAGCTTCTTGTACTCGATCAGCGGCTTCACCGCCGGGTGGTCCAGCGCCTCCAGCTCCCAGCGGCGGGTGGAGCCGACCTTCACGCCCGCCTGCCCGAACGCCTTGACCACGTCCGCGGGCAGGTCGGGCCGCACCCGGCGGCCGAAGGCGGCGGACACCTCGTCCGTCAGCTCGGCCAGGCGGCGCGGCTCGCCCCCGCCCGCATACCGCTCGCCCAGCAGGTCGTGCAGCACCTCGCGGTGCACGTCGGCCCGCCAGGGCAGTCCCGCGCGGTTCATCTCGGCGGCCACCAGCATCCCCGCCGACTCGGCCGCCGTCAGCAGCCGCATCCGGTCGGGGTGTGCCGAGCGGTCGTGCCGGTGCTGCTGCTCGGCGTAGACGGTGAGCAGGTCGGGGAGGGGGAGGTGGACGGCCTGGGGCTCGAAGAGCGGGGACTGGGCGCCGGGCTCGGCGGAGCGCTGCGGCGGGTCGGGCGGCACGGGGCCGCCGCGCAGCCGGGCCAGGGCGGCCGCGGCCGAGTGCGGCTCCCCGTACCGCCCCTCGTGGCCGAGCAGGAGGGTCTCGGCGGCCTCCACGTCGTAGCACCGCTCCACCCGCACCCCCGCGGCGAGCAGGTGCGGCGCGATCTCGGCGGTGGACCGCCACACCCAGCGGGCGACGTCCGGCCTGCTCCGCACGGCCCCGGCGAGGTCGGGCTCCCGCCGCACCGGTCCGGCGGGCAGCCCGTCGTGGCCGAGGGGCGCGATGTCCACGCCACCGCCCTCGGCCACCGCGAGCGCCCACCTCTCGGCCATGCCGCGAGTCTCGCAGGCGGGTCTGACATCGGCCCCGCGACGGCGGGCCCCGGTCCGCGTCGCCTTGCCGGCAGCGCGGGAGCGGGCCTCGGCCCGCGCCGCCCAGCCGGCTTGGCGGTGGTGGCCTCGGTCCGCGGCGCCCTGCCGGCTTGGCGGTGGTGGCCTAGGCCCTCCTTGCCTTGCCGGCCTGGTGGTGGTGGCCTCGGCCCGCGTCGCCCTGTCGACCCGGCGGCGGGTCTCAGCCTTCCCCGTCCTCCGGCCCGCCCTCCCCGCCGTTCTCGGTCACCTTGATGAACTGCGCCAGCGCCTCCGTGACGTAGCCCTCGGTGGCCTCCTTGCCGAGGCCGAGCCCGCTGAGCACGCCCTCGCCGTCCTCGTGCTCCAGCAGGGCCAGCAGGATGTGCTCGGTGCCGATGTAGTTGTGACCGAGGCGCAGGGCCTCGCGGAAGGTGAGTTCGAGGACCTTCTTGGCGGCGGGGCCGTAGGGCACCAGCTCCGGGACCTCGGAGGCGGCGGGCGGGAGGGCGGCGAGTGCCGCCTCGCGGACCGCGTCGAAGGTGACGCCCTGCGCGGCGATCGCCTTGGCGGACAGGCTCTCGTTCTGCGTGAGCAGGCCCAGGACCAGGTGCTCGGGCAGTCCCTCGGTGTTGCCCGCGGTCTTGGCCGCGTTGTGGGCGGCCATCACGGCTTCGCGCGCGCGGGTCGTGTAACGGCTGAAGCCCTGGCTCGCGTCCAGGTCGGCGGACTCCTTGGGCACGAAGCGCTTCTGCGCCGCCTGCCGGGTGACGCCCATGCTCTTGCCGATGTCCGTCCAGGACGCGCCCGAACGCCGGGCCTGGTCCACGAAGTGACCGATGAGGTGGTCGGCCACCTCACCGAGGTGCTCGCCCGCGATGACGGCGTCCTGGAGCTGTGCCAGGGGTTCCTGGTGCACCTTCTTGATGGCGGTGATGAGTTCGTCGAGGCGTACGGATGACGTGATGCTCGGGTCGGTCGTCATGTGTCAACCGTAGGTTGCGCCCCCCTTACTGTCAACCGAAGGTTGACACCGGAAAAGGGGGACTCATCGGCACTCGTGGCACCATCACCGGGTGAGTACGCCCCGCACCGTCGACCGTGCCTTCGAGACCGCCCTGTACGACACCGCCGACGACGCCCTCGACACGGCGGCCTCGCTGCTCGCGGCCGACCCGGCGGCGGACGCGGAACTGGCCCGGCGCGGCGAGGAGTTCGTGGCCACGGCCTGGCGGCGCGGCTGGCAGCCCGCCGACCTGGTGCGCATCGTGCGGCGCGAACTGGGCGACGTGCACGTACGGCTGGCGGCGGCACTGATCCGCGCCCAGGCCGCGGACGACCGCCCGCGCGGACCCCGCTGGGCCGCAC
Organism: Streptomyces coelicoflavus; assembly: GCF_003112555.1. GTDB lineage: Bacteria > Actinomycetota > Actinomycetes > Streptomycetales > Streptomycetaceae > Streptomyces > Streptomyces coelicoflavus. The sequence continues at coordinate 673,719 of NZ_BEWB01000003.1, forward strand.
AGCTCGACGCCGTGACCGACCGGGCGCCGTCCCCCGCCGACCGCTTCTCGCACGCCACCGCCGTACTCGAGCTGTACCGCCTGCTGCTGCGGCTGCCCGCGCTCGAACCGCTGGACGAAGCGCCGGGCGCGGCACGTCGCGAGGCCCGGCCCGAGTCGCGCGCCCTCGCCCGCATCCGCGCGCTGCTCGCCAAGGCGGAGGCGACCGGGTATCCCGAGGAGGCGGAGGCGCTGAGCGCCAAGGCGCAGGAGCTGATGGCCCGGCACAGCGTCGACGAGGCGCTGCTGGCCGCGCAGGCGCAGGGGCTCGCCTCCTCGCCCGACACCCCGGGCGCGTGCCGGATCGGGGTGGAGCCGCCCTACGAGCAGGCCAGGGCGGTGCTGCTGGACGCGGTGGCCGACGCCAACCACTGCCGGGCCGTGTGGAACGAGGCCTTCGGTTTCTCCACGGTCGTCGGTTTCGAGGCCGACCTGGACGCGGTCGAACTCCTCTACACCTCCCTGCTGGTGCAGGCCGAGGCCGCGATGGCGAAGGCGGAGGCCGGGCAGCGGGCCGGCGGACGCAAGCGCACCAAGACCTTCCGGCAGTCGTTCCTCGCCGCCTACGCCCACCGCGCGGGCACCAGGCTCCGGGCCGCGGCCGAGGCGGCCACCGCCGAATCCGCGGCCACCGGTGCGGCGGCGGACGCGGACCTCCTGCCGGTGCTCGCCTCCCGCGAGGTGGCGGTCACCGAGCGGCTGGAGCGGCTGTTCCCGGAGACGACCACGACCCGCCTGCGCGGTGTCTCGGACGCGGCGGGCTGGACGGAGGGCACCCGTGCGGCCGACGACGCCCGGGTCGAAGGCCGGCGGCCGTTGCGGCCGGGGCGGTAGCCCGCCCCCGGACGCGAGCCCCGTTCACCGGAGAAGGACCCCGTTCAGGAGCCGAGGCCCTCGGTCGGCAGTCCGGGCGGCAGCGAACCGCCTTCGGACCGGGTGTACGTCTCCTCGCCGACACCGCCCTCCCACGTCACCCTGAGCGAGGTGGCGTCGACCGACTCGACCGTGCCGGTCGACCGGTCGTCACCTCCCGCGGTGCACTTCAGACGGATGGTCCGGGTGCCGGAGGCCTCCCCGGCGGTGCCGCTGCACACGGTCCCGCCGGTGGCGAAGAGGGCGGCCTTGCCACCGTTGACCATCAGGGCGACGGCCTGGCCGTCGGCGGTGGCCAGCCAGCTGCCCTCCAGGCCCTCGTCGGCGGACGGCGCCCCGCCGCCGGAGCCGCCGGAACCGCCGGTCTCCGCGCTCGTCGAGGCGCTGGGCGCCGCCGACGCCTCGTCACCCCCGCCGTCGGAACCGTCGTCGGAGCCGCCGTCGGTGCAGGCGGTCAGCGCCAGCGCGCCCACCAGTGCGACGGCCGCGGCCGCGGCCCGCACGGGGCGTCGCCCCGAACGCGCGCGAGGGTCCGGGGCAGCGTTGGCCGTACGCGCGGCCCCGCCCCCGGCCGCACCACTCGTACTCGCCGTACTCGCCGTTCTCTCCGCAGTCACCCACGTCACCGGAAGCTCCAAGCTGTAGCCGGACGGCCGGTTCGGCCCCGAACAGCCGCAAGCTACCAGGAGGACTTGCGCACCCCGGGCAGATGCCCGGCGTGCGCCTGCTCACGCAGATTCACCCGGGAGAGCCCGAAGACCCGGAAGTATCCGCGCGGGCGCCCGTCCACCTGGTCGCGGTTGCGCACCCGCGTGGGGCTCGCGTCGCGCGGCTGCCGGCGCAGTTCCCGCTGGGCGGCGAGCCGTTCGGCCTCCGTCGAGGAGGGGCGGCGGACGATCTCCTTCAACTCGGCCCGGCGCGCCGCGTACCGCGCGACGGTCGCCTGCCGCTGCTCGTTCTTCGCGATCTTGCTCTTCTTCGCCATCAGATCCTCACTCCCCGGGCACGGATGCGTGCCACCGCCGCCTCGACGCCGATCGAGTCGACCGTCCTGATCCCCTTCGTGCTCAGCCGCAGCCGTACGTGCCGGCTCTCGCTCGCCAGCCAGTAGCGCTTGGTCTGGATGTTGGGGTCGAAGCGGCGCGAGGTGCGCCGGTGGGAGTGCGAGATGCGGTTGCCGAATCCGGGCTGTGCCCCGGTCAGCATGCAGTGGGCGGACACGGTGACGTACCTCTCCTCCGGGCCGGACGGGCCCAACTGTTAATGGAATTCATTTTCAGTAAGATAGCAGCATGGCACGCAACGAACTCCGACCGGTCATCAAGCTCCGGTCCACCGCCGGGACCGGCTACACCTACGTCACCCGCAAGAACCGCCGCAACGACCCGGACCGGCTGGTCCTGTGCAAGTACGACCCCATGGCGGGCCGTCACGTCGACTTCCGAGAGGAGCGCTGAACCGCCGTGCGCAAGGGAATCCACCCCGAGTACCGCCCCGTCGTCTTCCGCGACCGGGCCGCGGACTACGCCTTCCTCACCCGCTCGACCATGACCAGTGAGCGCACGGTCGAGTGGGAGGACGGCCGCACCTACCCGGTCGTCGACGTCGAGATCTCCCACGTCAGCCACCCCTTCTACACCGGCACCGCCCGCGTCCTGGACACCGCCGGACGTGTGGAGCGCTTCGAGCGCCGGTACGGGAAGGAGGGCGGGGCGTGAGCGGGCCGGGCCCCCGCCACGACCTGCCGGTGGTGATCGTCGGCGGGCTGCACACCGACGCGCGCCGGGCGGCCGTGGCGCGGCTGCTGGCCGACGTATCCGGCAGCGTCGTCCTCCACCACGACCTGGCGACGGCCGCCGCGGGCACGGTCGTGCGGACCGTGCGGGACGCCACGGGCATCCTCGGCGCGGGCGAGGCCCCCCTGGTCAACGACTGCGCGTGCTGCGCCCTGCGCGAGGACCTCGTTCCCGAGCTGGTCCGGCTCGATCGGGCCGGCGGCACCCCGCTGGCGGTGGTCGAGCTGTGGGACTCCGTCGAACCCAAGGCGATGGCGGAGGTGGTCACGGCCGGCGGCTTCACCGTCACCGGCGTGATCACCGCCGTCGACCCGGCCCTCGTCCTGCCGTACCTCGGCAACGGCGACGACCTCGCCGAGGGCGGCCTCGCCGCCGCGGCCACCGATCAGCGCACCGTCGCGGACACCTTCGCGCGGCAGCTGGAGTACGCCTCCGTCCTCGCCCTCGCCGAGTCCCTCCCCGGCTCGCCCGAGGCCGACGACGAGGACCGCGAGCTGCTCTCCCAGCTCCATCCGACCGCCCGCCGGGTCCCGATCGGCCACGGTGACCCGGCGGGCACCCCGGTCCCGCCCGCATCCGCGTCCGCCTCCTCGGAGCTGGCGCGGGCCGCCCTCGCCGGGTTCGACGTGGAGGCCGCGGCCGCCGCGCAGCACCCGGCCTGCGCCCTGCTGCCCGCCGAGGCCGACGCGCACGGCGTCGCCACCCTGGTCTGGCACCGCCGCCGCCCCTTCCACCCGGAGCGGCTGTACGCGGCGCTCGAGGACCTGACCTGCGCCGCGGCCCGCAGCCGGGGGCGGTTCTGGCTCGCGGACAAGGGGGACACGCTGCTGCACTGGGACGCCGCGGGCGGTGCCCTGTGCGTGGAGAGCGCGGGGCCGTGGCTCGCCTCGCTCCCCGACGCGGCCTGGGACCTGGTGCCGCCCGTGCGCCGCGCCGCCGCCGCGCTGGACTGGCACCCCGAGCACGGAGACCGCTGCCAGCACCTGGTCTTCACGTCCCCCGGCCTCGACCGCGACGGCCTGGAACGGCTGCTGGAGTCCTGCCTGCTGACCGACGCCGAGTACGCCGCGGGACAGGCCGCCTGGGAACGGCTGCCGCCCGCCTTCGACACCCTCCTGGAGGTCTGACCCGATGCCCCGACCCCGCAAGGCCGACCGCACACCCGCCCGGCAGCGCCCCAACCCGCTGGACCGGGACGGAGTGACGTACGTCGACTACAAGGACACCGAGCTGCTGCGGAAGTTCCTCTCCGACCGCGGCAAGATCCGCAGCCGCCGCGTCACCCGGGTGACGTCCCAGCAGCAGCGGCAGCTGGCCAGGGCGATCAAGAACGCGCGCGAGATGGCGCTGCTGCCGTACGGCTCCCGCTGATCCGCCCGCCGTACCTCACGCACCAGCGACAACACCGGGGCACGCCCGTACCGGTCGGGCCCCGGTGTTGTCGCATGTTGTTGCATATTCTTCGAATCCGGGGGCACATGCGGGAACGACTTCCCGGGGCCCGGCGTCGTAGAGGGCAGGGCTCGGTAAAGCGGTCGTCCAAAGCTGTAACCGCGGGAGCACCGCGCGTGCACGTGCATTTGCTCATGCATCTGCACGTGAACAGGGTTATGATCCGGATCAGTTGACCACTGCATCAATGGCCACATCAGCCAGTGCACACCGGGGAGCGACCTGTGAACCACGACGTGTACGACGTGTACAACGGCATGGCCGCCACGCAGTTGCACGACGCGGCCTGGCAGAAGAGCCGGCGCAGCAACTCGCAGGGATCGTGCGTGGAGTTCGCGCGCCTGCCCGACGGCGCGGTGGCGGTGCGCAACTCCCGCTTCCCCGACGGTCCGGCGCTCGTCTACACGCGCGCCGAGATCGAGGCCATGCTGCTGGGCATCAAGGACGGCGAGTTCGACCACCTGATCGCGAGCTGACCGGGCCCGGTGCGGGCTAGGGCCTGTCCGGCGGACAGACCCTAGAGCCGGAACAGTGCCCAGACCACCTTGCCGTTGAGCGTCCCGGCCAGCGGGTGCCAGCCCCAGCTGTCGCTGAAGGAGTCGACGAGGAACAGGCCCCGGCCCGACTCCGCCGAGAAGTCGTCCGTCTCACGGGCCACCGGGCTGTCGTGACTGGGGTCGCGCACCGCGCACACCAGCCGCTCGGTCCAGCGCATCAGGTGCAGCCGTACGGGACCGTGCTGCTCGTCGTGGCGCGGGGTGTCCGCGGGCAGCGCGTGGCGCAGGGCGTTGGTGACGAGTTCCGAGACCACCAGGCAGACGTCGTCGAAGCGGTCGCCCGTGTCCCAGCCGTCGAGTGTCCTGCGGGTGAATCTCCGGGCCTCGCGCACCGCCTCGTAACGGGGCGGCAGGGCGCAGGAGGCGGCGTTGGAGACGGCCGCGGGGTCGAGTGGTGGAAGGCCCTGCCGTAACGGCTCGAGCATGGTCGATCCATTCGTCCCCATGCGAGGCACTCCCGGGAGTTCGCGGTCGTAGCGATGCGGCGCGGTGGTGCGGGGACCATGGTTTCGGATGCGTACCGCAGATGCAAGGGCAGATGCACGTGCACGTGACCGAAATGGACCTGCCCGTACCGCTTGTTGGTCAATTTTTCCGCCATCTTCGCCCCTTCTTCATGTCCCTCGACGGCCGGTTCCGGCCCACCGCGTGCATGAGCCTGCACGTTTCCGTTGACTCAATTCCGTTTCCGTAACCGGACGAGTACTGCTCGGAGTGTTTTAGTGGCAGACTTCGGCCCCTGAACACGGTTGGGGAGGCTGGCGAACGTGAGCGCGGGAGAGCCCGGATCGGTGGTGCGGCGCATGCTGCTCGGATCACAACTCAGGCGACTGCGTGAGACGCGGGGGATCACGCGCGAGGCGGCGGGCTACTCGATCCGCGCCTCCGAATCGAAGATCAGCCGGATGGAGCTGGGCCGGGTGAGCTTCAAGACCAGGGACGTCGAGGACCTGCTGACGCTGTACGGCATCACGGACGAGCAGGAGCGCAACTCGTTGCTCTCCCTCGCCAAGGAGGCCAACGTCGCGGGCTGGTGGCACAGCTACTCCGACGTGCTGCCCAGCTGGTTCCCCACCTACGTGGGCCTGGAGGGTGCCGCCTCGCTGATCCGGGTCTACGAGGTGCAGTTCGTGCACGGGCTGCTCCAGACCGAGGAGTACGCTCGCGCGGTCGTCCGGCGCGGCATGAAGGGCGCCGGCGAGGCGGACGTCGAGCGGCGGGTGGCCCTGCGCCTGGAGCGCCAGAAGCACCTGGTCGCGGAGAACGCCCCCGAGTTCCACATCGTGCTCGACGAGGCCGCCCTGCGCCGGCCCTACGGCGACCGCGAGGTGATGCGCGGCCAGCTCCAGCACCTGATCGAGATGTCCGAGCGGCCCAATGTTCGGCTCCAGATCATGCCGTTCGGCTTCGGCGGGCACTCCGGCGAGAGTGGCGCGTTCACGCTCCTCAGCTTCCCCGAGTCCGACCTTTCGGACGTCGTCTACCTGGAGCAGCTGACCAGCGCGCTGTATCTGGACAAGCAGGAGGACGTCACCCAGTACGAGACGGCGCTGAAGGAACTCCAGCAGGACAGTCCGGGCCCGGACGAGAGCCGGGACCTTTTGCGAGGTCTCCTCCAACTCTCCTGAAACATAAGTACGATGACGCCCAATCAGGCGGCTCGCTCGCGGCGGCTGCGGCAGTTGAGGGGATTGAGGGTTCTCATGTCGTCGTACTTCACCGACCTCGCCCAGCAGTACATCGACGGCGAGTGGCGCCCGGGCACCGGCTCCTGGGACATCATCGACTTCAACCCGTACGACAACGAGAAGCTCGCCTCGATCACGATAGCCACCGTCGACGAGGTCGACGCCGCCTACCGGGCCGCCGAGCGCGCGCAGAAGCAGTGGGCCGCGACGAACCCGTACGCGCGCCGCGCGGTCTTCGAGAAGGCGCTGCGCCTGGTGGAGGAGCGCGAGGAGGAGATCAGCGAGGCGATCGTCGCCGAGCTGGGCGGCACCCGCCTGAAGGCCGCCTTCGAGCTGCACCTCGCCAAGGAGTTCCTGCGGGAGGCGGTCCACCTGGCGCTGGCGCCCGAGGGCCGGATCATCCCGTCCCCGGTCGACGGCAAGGAGAACCGCGTCTACCGGGTGCCGGTCGGCGTCGTGGGCGTCATCAGCCCCTTCAACTTCCCCTTCCTGCTCTCCCTGAAGTCGGTCGCCCCGGCCCTCGCCCTGGGCAACGGCGTCGTCCTCAAGCCGCACCAGAACACGCCGATCGTGGGCGGCACGCTGGTCGCGAAGCTCCTCGAGGACGCCGGACTGCCGGGCGGCCTGCTCAACGTGGTGGTCACCGACATCGCGGAGATCGGCGACGCCTTCATCGAGCACCCGGTGCCCAAGGTGATCTCCTTCACCGGCTCCGACAAGGTCGGCCGGCACGTGGCCACCGTCTGCGCCGCGAACTTCAAGCGCTCGGTCCTCGAACTGGGCGGCAACAGCGCGCTGGTGGTCCTCGACGACGCCGACGTCGACTACGCGGTCGACGCCGCGGTCTTCAGCCGGTACGTCCACCAGGGCCAGGTCTGCATGGCCGCCAACCGCGTGCTGGTCGACCGCGCGGTGGCCGACGAGTTCACCGAGAAGTTCGTCGCCAAGGTGAAGTCCCTCAAGGCCGGCGACCCGCGCGACCCGTCGACGGTCATCGGTCCGGTGATCAACTCCTCGCAGGCCGACGCGCTCTCCGGCGTGGTCGAGCAGGCGCTCGCCGAGGGCGCCACCGCCCTGGTGCGCGGCTCGGTCACCGACAACCTGGTCGAGCCCTCCGTCCTCACCGGCCTGCCCGCCGACTCCGCGCTGCTCCAGCAGGAGGTCTTCGGCCCGGTCGCCTTCCTCATCCCCTTCGACGGCGAGGAGGAGGCCGTACGCCTCGTCAACGACACGCCGTACGGGCTGAGCGGCGCCGTGCACACCGGGGACGTCGAGCGCGGCGTCAACTTCGCCAAGCAGATCGACACCGGCATGTTCCACGTGAACGACGGCACCGTGCACGACGAGCCGATCGTCCCCTTCGGCGGCGAGAAGCACTCCGGCCTCGGCCGCCTCAACGGCGAGACCATGCTGGACGCGTTCACCACGCAGAAGTGGATCTCGGTGCAGCACGGGCGCAGCGGCTTCCCGTTCTGAGGGCCCCGGCGGGCGGAGCCCGGCGCCGGATCTAGTCTGGACCCCATGTCAGCGATCCGTCTCCTCGTGCTCGGTGCCGTCCGCCAGCACGGGCGGGCCCACGGCTACCAGGTGCGCAACGACCTGGAGTACTGGGGCGCGCACGAGTGGTCCAACGCCAAGCCCGGCTCGATCTACCACGCGCTGAAGCAGATGGCGAAACAGGGACTGCTCCTCGCGCACGAGATCGCGCCGTCCACGGCGGGCGGCCCGCCGCGGGTGGAGTACGAGATCACGGAGCAGGGCACCGAGGAGTACCTCGCCCTGCTCCGCGACTACCTCACCGCCTACGACCAGCGGCCGGACGTGCTCACGGCGGCGCTCGGCTTCATGGTCGACCTGCCGCGCGAGGAGGCCCTGGCGCTGCTGGAGGAGCGGGTGCGGAAGATCGAGGAGTGGCGTGCCTCCGTCACCGAGTACTACATGCCGGCCGAGGGGCCCGGCCAGTACGGGCACATCGGCGAGATCATGAACTACTGGGTCCACTCGGCCGACTCCGGCGCCGAGTGGACCCGTGGCCTGATCGAACGCGTCCGGGGCGGCGCCTACACCTTCGCCGGTGAGGGCGAGCCGTTCGTCGGCGTGCTCGCCGAGGGCGAGGAGAACCCCTTCGCGGCGGGGCGGCCGCACTACGGGGACGCCCGCTAATCAAGTTTGACTAAGGCTGGGTGAGGGCATACCTTCGTGGGCCGGTAGTCAAATTTGGCTAGCTCTCTCTCGACGAGAGAGCGAAGAGAGAGCGAAGGGGGAGTGACAGTGGCCGACACGGCGATCACCGTCGAAGGCGCACGCAAGAGGTACGGCAGCAAGAACGCGCTGGACGGGCTCGACCTGACCGTCACGCGCGGCACGGTGCACGGCGTACTGGGCCCGAACGGAGCCGGCAAGACGACCCTGGTCCGCATCCTGTCCACGCTGCTGCGGCCGGACGCGGGCCGCGTCGAGGTGGCCGGACACGACGTCGTCGCCGAGGCGTACGCGGTACGGCTGCGCATCGGCCTGCTCGGCCAGCACGCGGCGCTCGACGAGGAGCTGGGCGGCCGGCAGAACCTGGAGATGTTCGGCCGCCTGCATCACCTGGGCGCCCGGCGGGCACGCGTGCGTGCCGACGAACTGCTCGCCCGCTTCGGCCTCGCCGACACCGGACGCAAACCGGTCACCGCCTACAGCGGCGGCATGCGGCGCCGCCTCGACCTGGCCGCGTCCCTCATCACCGAACCGGAGGTGCTCTTCCTGGACGAGCCGACCACCGGCCTCGACCCGCGCGGCCGCGCCGAGGTGTGGGACTCGGTCCGCTCCCTGGTCGGCGCCGGCACGACGGTCCTGCTCACCACCCAGTACCTGGAGGAGGCCGACCAGCTCGCCGACCGCATCTCGGTCGTCGACGCCGGCCGCGTCGTCGCCGACGGCACGGCGGACGAACTCAAGGCCGCCACCGGCGGCGACCGCGTCGACGTCGTCCTGCGCGACGCCGGTCACCTGGGCGCCGCGGTGGCCCTGCTGCCGCTCACCGGCGTCCGCGTGGACCCCGACCGCCGGCTGCTCAGCGCCCCGGTCACCGACCGGATGGCGGCGCTCTCCGGCGTCGTACGGGCGCTGGAGGAGGCCGGTATCGAGGCCGAGGACGTGGCGCTGCGCCGGCCGACCCTGGACGAGGTGTTCCTGCACCTCACCGACCGCACGAAGGAGGCCGCGTGAGTACGAGCACCCTCACCCCCACCCCCATGACCCACGCCCTGTCCGACTCCTGGACCATGACCCGCCGCGAGCTGGCCCGCTGGGGACGGCAGCCGGTGGCGGTCGTCGTCAACCTGGTCTTCCCGGTGATGCTGCTGCTGATGTTCGGCTACCTGGTCGGCGGCGGCCGTGGCCTGAGCGGCGACTACGTCGACTACCTGGTCCCCGGGATGCTCGCCCTCACCATGGCCTTCGGCCTGGAGGGCACGATGATCGCCGTCACCCGGGACCTCGACAAGGGCGTCGTCGACCGCTTCCGCTCCCTCCCGATGGCGAACGGCGCGGTCCTGGTCGGCCGCTCCGCCGCCGACATGCTCCAGTCGGTGCTCGGCCTGACCGTACTGATCGGCGTCGGGTACGCGCTCGGCTGGCGCACCCACGGCGGTCCCGGCGCCTTCCTGGGCGCGGTCGGCCTGCTCCTGCTCTTCCGCTTCGCCATGCTCTGGATCGGCATCTTCCTGGCCCTGGTGGCCGGGAAGCCGGAGCTGGTGCAGGCGGTGCAGATCCTGGTCTGGCCGGTCGGCTTCCTCTCCAACGCCTTCGCCGCCCCCGACTCCATGCCCGGCTGGCTGGGCACGGTCGTCGAGTGGAACCCGATGTCCCAGACCGCCACGGCCGTCCGCGACCTCTTCGGCGGCCCCGGCGGCGAGTCCGGCCACCTCTGGGCGGCCGTCGCCTGGCCGCTGGCGCTGCTCGCGGTGTTCTTCCCGCTGGCGGTGGCGAGGTTCGGGCGGCTGAGCCGCTAGGGGGTGTCGTTTGGATCTTGCCGGGGTCGCGGGGTCTGGCACGCACATCTGCGGCGTTGTCGTCGGTTGTCAACTCCCCCACGCTCGACTGCGCTCGCGCGGGGGGACCCCCATCGCGTTGCCGCCCTCCTCCGCCTTGCAGCTGCACGCACCAGACCCCGCTCGGGCCGGCCACAAGACACCGTTGCCTGGAGCCGCCCTGATCCAAACGACACCCCCTAGTGGTGGAACCCGGTGGCCGCGCCCTTGTCCCGGGTCAGCGGGTGCGGCTGCCGGCGCAGCTCCGGCAGCAGCCGTTCCAGGTCGTCGAGGAGCAGGTCCGCCATGTCGGCCGAGAAGCCGTTGCGGCACACCACCCGCAGCACGGAGAGGTCCTCGCGGTGCGGCGGGAAGGTGTACGCCGGCACCAGCCAGCCGCCCTCCCGCAGCCGCCGGGACACGTCGAAGACGTCGTACGCCGTCACGCCGTCGGCCGTCGTGAAGGCGAACACCGGCAACTGGTCGCCGTGCGTCAGCAGCCGGAAGTCGCCGAGTGCCGCCACCCGCCGCGCGAGCGAGCCCGCGATGTCCCGGGCGTTCTGCTGCACGGCCCGGTAGCCGTCACGGCCAAGCCGCAGAAAGTTGTAGTACTGCGCGACGACTTGCGCGCCGGGCCGGGAGAAGTTCAGCGCGAAGGTCGGCATGTGGCCGCCCAGGTAGTTCACGCGGAACACCAGCTCCTCGGGCAGCGCCTCCGCGTCCCGCCACAGTGCCCAGCCCACACCCGGGTAGACCAGCCCGTACTTGTGCCCCGAGGTGTTGATCGAGGCGACCCGGGGCAGCCGGAAGTCCCACACCAGGTCCTCGTCCAGGAACGGCGCGACCATGCCGCCGGAGGCCCCGTCGACGTGCACCGGGACGTCCAGGCCGGTCCGCTCATGGAGGGCGTCCAGAGCCGCGCACAGGTCGGCGACCGGCTCGTAGGACCCGTCGAAGGTGGAGCCCAGGATGCCGACGACCCCGATGGTGTTCTCGTCGCACAGCTCGGCGGCGGCCTGCGGGTCGAGGTGGAAGCGGTCGCCCTCCATCGGGACCTGGCGGGCCTCCACCTCCCAGAAGTTGCAGAACTTCTCCCAGCAGACCTGGACGTTCACGCCCATCACGAGATTGGGCCGCACGTCCTTCGCCGGATAGCGGTCGGCGTTGCGCAGCGCCCAGCGCCGCTTCAGCGCCATCCCGGCCAGCATGCACGCCTCGCTGGACCCGGTCGTCGAGCAGCCCACGGCCGCCGACGGGTCGGGCGCGTGCCACAGGTCGGCGAGCATCGCCACGCAGCGCCGCTCCAGCTCGGCGGTGCGCGGGTACTCGTCCTTGTCGATCATGTTCTTGTCGCGGCACTCGCTCATCAGCACCCCGGCCTGCGGCTCCATCCAGGTGGTGACGAAGGTGGCCAGGTTCAGCCGCGCGTTGCCGTCCAGCATCAGCTCGTCGTGGACCAGCCGGTACGCGGTCTCCGGCGGCAGCGGGGAGTCGGGCAGCCGGTGGGAGGGCGGTGCCTCGGTCATGCCGCCGAGCGGGTTCGCCGCCGCGTGGAAGGGGTTCACGGCGAGCCGGCGCCGCTCACGATCGCTGTCGCGGGACGGGCGCGGGCCCTGGTGCAGTGACATGCGACCGACGGTAGGCCGGGGACCCGGACCCCGCATCCGGGACGGGACCGCGCCGGACCTTCAGCGGACCGGTGCGAGACGGCCGGCGTCCGGGTGCCCGGCGCCGAGGCGGGCGGTGAGGAAGCGGGCGGCGCGGTCGAGTGCGGCGTCCGCCTCGTCGAGGCGGCCGTAGTGGAGTTGGTAGACGTGGGGGAGGCCGGGGCCGACTTCGAGTGTGACCTCGACGTCGGCGGCGCCCGCGCGGCCGGCCAGCCGGACCGCGTCGTCGAGCAGCACCTCGTTCGCACCGGCCTGCACGAGCAGTGGGGGCAGTCCGGCGAGGTCGGCGAAGACCGGGCTGGCCAGGGGGGCCGCCCGGTCGCCCGCGCCGACGTAGAGATCGGCGTAGGCGCGCACGTCGGCCTCGGTGAATATGGGATCGGCGCCCTCCTTGGAACGGATGCTTTCTCCGGCGAGGGTGAGATCGGCCCAGGGGGAGAAGAGGACCGCGGCGGCCGGCTGCGGCAGCCCGGCCTCCCTGGCCGCGAGCAGGGTGGCGACGCTCAGTCCGCCACCGGCGGAGTCACCGGCCAGGACGAGGTCCCGTGGGTCGGTACCCGTCGACAGCAGCTCGCGATAGGCGGCGAGCCCGTCGTCGACGGCCGCGGGGAAGGGGTGCTCGGGCGCCAGTCGGTAGTCCAGCGACAGGGCGCGCAGCCCGGCGCGGCGGGCCAGTTCACCGGCCAGCCCCGCGTGGGTGTCCGGTGAGCCGACGAGGTAGCCGCCGCCGTGCAGGTAGAGCAGTCGGCCGGGGCCGGAGGCCGTGTCCGGCTCCAGCTCCAGGGCCGGCCGTCCGCCCAGGACGGTCCTGCGGGTGGCCACTCCTTCCGGCGCGGGGCGGGTGAGGGCCGAGGCGAAGGCGTCCCGCTGCTCTTCCGGAGTGGGCGGTGTCTCGGTGCGAGGGGCGGAACGGAGCAAGGCGTCCAGGGCGTCGCGCTGCTGTCGGGACATGTGGGCCTCCATGGGTCGGCGTGCGAGAATAGATTCCTGGGAATCCATCCGTTCGGGCCAACCGTATTCCGGGGAATATGATTCCTGGGAATCTACTGGAGGTTCTGTGAGCCACATCACCCCGGCTTTCGTCGACCTGGTCCGCGTCGAGACCCGGCTCTACAACGCGGTGAGCGCCCGGCTGCGGGACGAACAGGGGGTGAGCATCGGACAGTTCGAGTTTCTGGAGATCATCGACCGCTTGCCGGGGTGCCGCGTGCTCGACATCGTCGGCGAACTGGCGATCACCGTGGGGGCCGTCAGCAAGGCGGTCGACCGGCTGGTGGCCGCGGGCTGGTGCCGGCGGGTGGCACACCCCCAGGACCGCCGCTCGTCCGTGCTCCGCCTCACCGATGAGGGGGCCCGGCGGCTGGCGGCTTCCCGCCCGGTGGTCGAGAGTGCGCTCGTCTCGCTGACCGCGGGGGTCTCGCCCGAGGAGCTGAGCCGTGTCGCCTCGACCCTGGCCACGCTCCGCGCGGCCCTCGAGGCCGGCTCCCACGGCAGCCCGGGCTGAGGGAGCCGACGCCTCGTGGCGGCTCGCGGCGTGGCCCGCGGAACGTTCGGGCTTGCACCTCACGTCACGTGAGGGGGCAGCGTGGAGGGCGTCAGAGAAGGGAGCGGAAGTGAGCTACTCCGTGGGACAGGTGGCCGGCTTCGCCGGAGTGACGGTGCGCACGCTGCACCACTACGACGACATCGGCCTGCTCGTACCGAGCGAGCGCAGCCACGCGGGCCACCGGCGCTACAGCGACGCCGACCTCGACCGGTTGCAGCAGATCCTGTTCTACCGGGAGCTGGGCTTCCCGCTCGACGAGGTCGCCGCCCTGCTCGACGACCCGGCCGCGGACCCGCGCGCGCACCTGCGCCGCCAGCACGAGCTGCTGTCCGCCCGGATCGAGAAGCTGAAGAAGATGGCGGCGGCCGTGGAGCAGGCCATGGAGGCACGCAGCATGGGAATCAACCTCACCCCGGAGGAGAAGTTCGAGGTCTTCGGCGACTTCGACCCCGACCAGTACGAGGAGGAGGTCCAGGAACGCTGGGGCGACACCGACGCCTACCGCCAGTCCAAGGAGAAGACCGCCTCGTACACCAAGGAGGACTGGCAGCGCATCCAGGACGAGGCCGACGAGCTCACCCGGCGCTTCGTGGCCCTGATGGAGGCCGGTGAGCCCGCCGACTCCGAGGGGGCCATGGACGCCGCCGAGGACCACCGGCAGGGCATCGCCCGCAACCACTACGACTGCGGGTACGAGATGCACACCTGCCTGGGCGACATGTACGTCTCGGACGAACGTTTCACGCGGAACATCGACGCCGCCAAGCCGGGCCTCGCCGCCTACATGCGCGACGCGATCCTCGGCAACGCCGTCCGGCACACCCCCTGAGCGGTGGTCGTGGCCCGGGCCTCCCGCCCGGTCTCACCCCCGCGGCTCACTCCCGGGTCACGACCACCGCCGTCCCGTAGGCGCACACCTCGGTGCCCACGTCGGCCGCCTCCGTCACGTCGAAGCGGAAGGACAGCACCGCGTTCGCACCCCGGGCGCTCGCCTGCTCGACCAGCCGCTCCATCGCCTGGTTGCGGGTCTCGACCAGTGTCTTGGTGAGACCGCGCAGCTCACCGCCGACCAGCGACTTCAGCCCGGCACCGATCTGGCTCCCCAGGTGCCGGGAGCGCACGGTCAGCCCGAAGACCTCTCCGAGCACCTCCTGCACCCGGTGGCCCGGCAGATCGTTGGTCGTCACGACGAGCACGTCGGGCTGCGGGCCCTGGCCGCCGCCGTATTCTTCAATACCCATGGTTCTCAGGTTTCCCCGGGAAACGTCACGGCGCACCCCAAGACGCCCCGTGGAACCTGGGGCACCGCGGCTGCGTTGTACGTTTGGGCAGCCAGGTCCAGCCCGCCTCCCCCCAGCAGCAGGAGCCACAATCCCGTGACCACCCTTGCGCTCGGTCCCGAGTGGATCAGCCCGGACTATCTGATCGAGACGTTCAGTCTGCCCGGCATCCTGCTCATCGTCTTCGCCGAGTCAGGACTCTTCGCGTTCCTGCCCGGCGACTCGCTGCTGTTCACCGCGGGTCTCTTCGTCGCCCAGGGCGAGTACATCAGCCAGCCGCTGTGGCTGGTGTGCACCCTGATCGTGGCCGCCGCCGTCCTCGGCGACCAAGTCGGCTACATGATCGGCAAGTTCTTCGGTCCCAAGCTCTTCAGCCGGCCCAACTCCAAGCTCTTCAAACAGGAGAACCTGGAGAAGGCGCACGAGTTCATGGAGAAGTACGGCCCCAAGGCGATCGTCCTGGCCCGCTTCGTGCCCATCGTGCGCACCTTCGCCCCGATCGTGGCGGGCGCCGGCCGCATGAAGTACCGCACCTTCCTCACGTACAACGTCGTCGGCGGCGTCGCCTGGGGCACCGGTGTCACCCTCGCGGGCTACTGGCTCGGCCAGATCGAGTTCATCCGGGCCCACGTCGAGGGCATCCTCGTCCTGATCATCGTGATCTCCGTCGTCCCGATCGCCATCGAGTACCTGCGGGAACGCAAGAAGAAGCAGCGCGCCGCCGAGGCCGCCCCGACCCCGCCGGCCGCCCAGCAGCACCGGCCCCAGCCCTCGTACCCGGTCATGGACGACGCGACGACCCAGCTCCGCCGGGTCGACCCGTACGACCAGCCGCAGCAGCAGTACGACCAGGGCTACGGCAACCAGCCCTACGGCGGTCAGCAGCCCCCGCAGCAGCCGTACGCCCAGCAGTACCCGCAGGGCTACGGCGATCAGCCGCAGCAGTACGGCGACCAGTACCCGTACAACCAGGGCCGCTAGGACAGGCCCTAGAACCCCCGCGTCCGCTTGGCCGCCCGGCGTCCCGCCGCACTCGCGGCGCCGGGCACCTTCAGGAAGAGCCGGGAGATCTCGCCACCGAGGTTCACCCCGATCGCGATGGCCATCGCCAGGGCCACCGCGTTGGACAGCGAGAGCAGCCCCGAGTCGACCTCGCCCTGCGCGATGCCCAGCAGACCGAAGTAGGTCGCCGAACCGGGCAGCAGCGGCCCGATCGCCGCGGTCGTGTACGGCAGCGCCGACGCGAACCGGTAGCGGGACATCAGCTGCCCGAACAGGCCCACGAGCCCCGCCGCGGCGGCCGTGGAGGCCACCGGCGAGATGTCGCCGGCGTAGTGCATGGCGCCGTACACGCACCAGGCGATGCCGCCGTTCAGGGTCACCGCGAGGACGGTGGCCCGTTCCTGCTGGAGCAGGATCGCGAAGGCCAGCGACAGCAGCATCGAGGCGAAGATCTGCACGAACGGTTCGTCACCGGTGCCGAGCTTGGCGTCCGGATTCAGCTCGGCACCCAGCTGGACCCCGAAGTACAGCACCACCAGCACCCCGGCGACGATGCTGACGAAGAAGTACATGACCTCCAGCAGACGCGCCGCGGCGGTGATGTAGAACCCGGTCAGACCGTCCTGCACCCCCGCGACCAGCGCCCGCCCGGGCAGCAGGGCGAACAGCCCACCGGTGATGACCGCGGACGCCTTCACGTCGACGTGCGTCACCGTCAGCACGACGCCCATCGCGGCCGGCGGCATCGCGGCCACCGCGAACTGGTAGAACTCCGGCAGCCCGCGCCCGGCGCACAGCCACGCCAGCCGGTCGCCGAGCATCGAGCCGAACATCGCGGCGAAGAACACGGTCGCCCCGCCGCCGACGAGCAGCGAGGCCCCGCCCGCGAGCAGGCCGCTGGCCACCGTCAGCACCCAGGTGGGGTACGGGTGCCGGTTGCGGCGGATCTCCGCGAGGCGCCGGTAGGCCTCCTCCAGCGAGATGTTCGTGTCGGGGTCGCTGAGGTCGTCCACCAGGTGGAAGACGGCCGCGAGCCGCGTGTAGTCGGTGCCCCGGCGGCGCACCGTCCGCGAAGCCGTCACCGGGTCGTCGACGAGGGACGGCTGGTGGGAGATCGACAGCAGGGTGAAGGTGACGTTGGGCTCGCAGCGGTCCAGGCCGTAGGAGCGGCAGACGGCGAACATGGCCGCCTCCACGTCCTCGGCGCCCTCACCGCCCGCCAGCAGCAGCTCCCCGATGCGCAGCGTCAGGTCGAGCACGCGCGGCACGGCGGGGCCGGTCTCGTCGTCGTGCTTCTGCGAGGGCTCGGGCGCGGGCCGCTCGGCCACCGGCATCCGGAGCATGGCGCGCATCCGGTCCTGCCACGGCACGTCCGCCAGGCTCACTGCCGGGAAGCCGCTCGCCGGGGTGAAGGCGGTCGGGGCGGTCCACGCGCTGTGGGTGCTCGGCATGGTGAACGCCGAGCCCTCGGTGTCCGCGGGCGTGGCCTGCGGCACCTCGAAGCCGTCGGGGAGCGAGAACTCCGAGGTCGTCTCGGCCTCGGTCCCGGCGTGTCGCGGGACGGCGAGCCCCTGCGGGATCTCGAACTCGGACGTCGTCGACGACTCGCCGTCGAGCGACGCCGCGATCCCACTGGGCTGCCGGAAGGCACTGCGGGCCTCGTCCGACTGCGGCTTGGGCTCCTCCGCCTCCGTCACCTGCGCAACGCTCCCTGGTACCGACACACCCTCCTGTTGACCTCAGTATGGTCACTCAAACACGAACGGGCCGCACGCGTGTGCGTGCGACCCGTTACGAGAGACCGGACTGCTCAGTGGCCGCCCTGGTCCTTGAAGCGCTTGTAGGACCGCTCGATCTCGGCCTCGGCGTCGGTGCGGCCGACCCAGTCGGCGCCCTCGACGGACTTGCCGGGCTCCAGGTCCTTGTAGACCTCGAAGAAGTGCTGGATCTCCAGGCGGTCGAACTCCGACACGTGGTGGATGTCACGCAGGTGCTCCACGCGCGGGTCGGTCGACGGCACGCACAGCAGCTTGTCGTCGCCGCCGGCCTCGTCCGTCATCCGGAACATGCCGATCGCGCGGCAGCGGATGAGGCAGCCCGGGAAGGTCGGCTCGTCCAGGATGACCAGCGCGTCCAGCGGGTCGCCGTCCTCGCCGAGGGTGTTCTCGACGAAGCCGTAGTCGGTCGGGTAGGCGGTCGAGGTGAACAGGCGGCGGTCCAGGCGGATACGACCGGTCTCGTGGTCCACCTCGTACTTGTTCCGCGAACCCTTCGGGATCTCGATCGTGACGTCGAACTCCACCGGACGCTCCTCCATGATCAGCACATAGTTCTGGTGGTTAAGTGTCCCTCACGCAGGTGTGTGATCGCGAAAGGGGCTGGTGACAGTGCCAGAGCTGAGGCCTTGGCGGACCGCGAGACCGCGTGTGGCGCGGGCCGCGGATGCCGTACGTCCCCGTCTGGCCCGCTTTGCCCGGGCCACCGGACCGCGGGTCACACGGTTCGCACGGGCCACGGCGCCACGGCT
Source organism: Streptomyces coelicoflavus (assembly GCF_003112555.1). Classification (GTDB taxonomy): domain Bacteria; phylum Actinomycetota; class Actinomycetes; order Streptomycetales; family Streptomycetaceae; genus Streptomyces; species Streptomyces coelicoflavus. The sequence goes on from NZ_BEWB01000003.1 coordinate 692,161, forward strand.
CACCCGGATCACGAGGCCGAAGACCTGGCAGTACACCGCCGGTGCCGCCACGGCCGGGCTGGCACTGGCCGCCGGTGTGGTGACCGCCGCCGGCCCCTGGGACTCCACGGGTCAGCGTACGGCCGAGCGGGACCGGGCCGTCGCGCTGGACCACACGGGTGGCGCAGATCACGGCCACGGAGCCGAGGCTTCCGGTACGGCGCCCGGTTCGCCCCGTCCCGCGCCCAGCGCCGGGGCCGTACTGACCGGCCTGGGCGGCACCACCACGCCGGGCGGCGTCAAGGCCGCACCCGGCACCGGGAACCTCGCGGACCTCCTCGACCCGCTGCTCAAGGACGACCCCGCGCTCGGCGGGCACCGCGCGGCCGCCGTCGTCGACCTCACCACCGGCAAGCGCCTGTACGGCCTCGACTCCGACGCCGCCCTCACCCCCGCGTCCACCACCAAGATCGCCACCGCCGTCGCCGCCCTCACCGCCATGGGCCCCGACCACCGCCTCACCACCCGCACCGCCCTGGAGCCCGACACCGGCGAACTCGTCCTGGTCGGCGGCGGCGACCCCACCCTCACCGCCCGCGAGGACGACGGGGGCACCTCCCGCTCATGGGGGTCCCCCCGCGCGAGCGAAGCCGGGAGCGGGGGAGGAGCCGGGAGCGGGGGAGGCCCCGCCAGCCTGCGCACCCTCGCCGAGAAGACCGCCGCCGCCCTGAAGAAGCGCGACGTGCGCAAGGTGACCCTGTCGTACGACACGACGCTCTACGCCGGCCCGGACCTGCACCCGATCGGCGTCAACGAGAACCTGGCCCGCGTCACCGCGCTGATGGCCGACGAGGGCCGCACCGACGACTCCACCAGCGGCCCCGCCCCGCGCGTCCCCGACCCGGCGGCGGCCGCCGCCCGCACCTTCGCGGACCTCCTGAAGCAGCACGGCATCACCGCCTCGCCCCCCGGCCCCTCCAAGGCCACGGGCCGCGCCACCACCCTCGCCACCGTCTCTTCGCCCCCGCTGTCGGCCCTCGTCGAGCGGATGCTGACCAACAGCGACAACGACCTCGCCGAGGCCCTGGCCCGCCACACCGCCGTGGCGACCGGCAAACGCGCCGACTTCGCCGGGGCGGGAGCCGCCGTCACGGCCCGCCTGAAGCAGCTCGGCCTGCCGGTGGACGGAGCGCGGTTCCACGACGGAAGCGGCCTCGACCGCACCGACCTGATCACCCCCGACCTGCTCACCGCCCTGCTGACCGAGGCGGCCGACCCCGCCCGCCCCCAGCTCCGCGCGGTGCTCACCGGCCTCCCCGTCGCCCACTTCACCGGCACACTGGCCGGCCGTTACACGGACGGCGCAGCGGGCCTCGTCCGCGCCAAGACCGGCACCCTCACCGGCGTGAACACCCTCGCCGGCACGATCACCACCCCGGACGGCCACCTCCTCGGCTTCGCCTTCCTGGCCAACGGCACGACGGACCCGTACACGGCCCAGGCGACCCTGGACAGAGCGGCGACGGCGCTGGCGTCCCCGTAACTGCGGGCAGTCGTGCCTCCCCCAGTGCCTGAACGGCCTGGGTGGTACCCCCAGGGCGGCACGGGTGGGCGGTGGGGGCACCTCCCGCTCGAGCGAAGCCGAGAGTGGGGGAGGCACCCCGCAACGCCGGGCCGCGATCTCACCCCCGCCCGTACAGCGCCCCCGCACGACTGCCCCCCAGCGGCAGCGCTCCCGTACCGTTGACCCATGACGAGCATCGGCGCAAATTCCGGCATGGTCGACTGGAACCTCGCGGTGGCGACCGCGACCCGGCTCGTACGGCCGGGCCCCGAGGTGAGCCGCGACGAGGCCCGGGCCGTCGTCGCCGAACTCCGCCGCCATGCCAAGTCCTCGGAGGAGCACGTCCGCGGCTTCACCCGGATGGGCACCGAGGAGACCCACGACACCCCCCTCCTGGTGGTCGACCGTCCCGGCTGGGTCCGGGCGAACGTCGCCGGGTTCCGGGAACTGCTCAAACCCCTGCTGGAGAAGATGCAGGAGCGGCGCGGCGGCGGCGCGGGCAACGCGGTCCTCGGCGCCGTCGGCGGCAAGGTCACCGGCGTCGAGCTGGGCATGCTGCTGTCGTTCCTGTCCTCCCGCGTGCTCGGCCAGTACGAGACGTTCGCCCCCGCCACCCGGGAACTCCCCGCCGGCGCGAACGGCGGCGGCCGGCTGCTCCTCGTCGCGCCGAACATCGTGCACGTGGAGCGCGAACTCGACGTCGAGCCGCACGACTTCCGCCTGTGGGTGACCCTGCACGAGGAGACGCACCGCACGCAGTTCACCGCCGTGCCCTGGCTGCGCGACCACCTCGAGGGCGAAATCCAGTCGTTCCTGGCCGAGACCGACGTGGACCCGATGACCGTGCTCGAACGGGTCCGCGAGGCCGCCCAGTCGCTGGCCGGGGGCCGTCCCGAGGCGGAGGAGGACGACGGCGGCCGCTCGCTCGTGGAGCTGGTGCAGACCCCCGCCCAGCGGGAGGTGCTCGGCCGCCTGACCGCCGTGATGTCCCTGCTGGAGGGGCACGCCGACTTCGTGATGGACGGCGTCGGGCCGGCGGTCGTGCCGAGCGTCGGGGAGATCCGCGAGAAGTTCCAGCAGCGTCGCGCCAAGGGCGCCTCCCGCCTCGACATGGCGCTGCGCAAGCTGCTCGGCCTGGACGCCAAGCTCCGCCAGTACCGGGACGGCGAACGCTTCGTCCGGGCCGTCGTCGACGAGTGCGGCATGGACGGCTTCAACCGCGTCTGGACCTCGCCCAACACGCTCCCCACCAAGGCGGAGATCGCCAAACCGGCGGACTGGATCGCGCGGGTGCACCGCAAGCCGGAGGCGTGAGCCGCGCGGGCGGGGCGTGAAACGATTCCGGCCGACGGCAGTCGAACGACCCTCCAATCACCCGTCCGAGGGACCGTGAGGCTTCGGCAGGCGTGCGATGCTCGGGGAACGGCCCGTTTCTGTCACCATCTACACACTCTGCGTGACCGAACCTCGGGTTCACCCCCGACAACTTCATGAAGGGCACCGGACATGGGTCCCCATCCTGCGGTCGCGGCGATACGCCTGGCGGTCCGCCGCGTCCTCCACGACATCCTCACCGAACTGAACACTCCGGCCGGCGTCCCCGCCGCGACGGCCGCCGGACGCACGCCCGAGGGCGCGTCCGGACTCCCCGACTCCCCGCTCGTCCTCGTGGCGTGCTCCGGCGGCGCCGACTCCATGGCGCTCGCCTCGGCCCTCGCCTTCGAGGCGCCCCGGCTCGGCATCCGCGCCGGCGGCGTCACCGTCGACCACGGCCTCCAGCACGGCTCCGACCTGCGCGCCGAAGAGGTCGTCCTGCGCCTGCGCGAACTCGGCCTCGGTCCGGTGGAGGCCACCGCCGTGACCGTCGGCCGCGAGGGCGGCCCGGAAGCGGCCGCCCGCGACGCCCGCTACGCCGCACTGGACGACGCCGCCGCCCGCCACGGCGCCGCCGCGGTCCTGCTCGGCCACACCCGCGACGACCAGGCCGAGACCGTCCTGCTGGGCCTCGCCCGCGGCTCCGGCATCCGCTCCCTGTCGGGCATGGCCGCGGTCTCGGGGGCCGACGGCCGTTACCGGCGCCCCTTCCTCCAGGTCGACCGGCAGACCGCCCGCAAGGCCTGCATGGTCCAGTCCCTCCCCGTCTGGGACGACCCCCACAACGCCGACCCCGCCTACACCCGCTCCCGGCTGCGCCACGAGGGCCTGCCCGCCCTGGAGAAGGCGCTCGGCAAGGGAGTCGTCGAGGCCCTCGCCCGTACGGCCCAACTCTCCCGGGACGACGCCGACGCCCTCGACACCTGGGCCCGCCAGGCCGAGGCCGGCGTCCGCGACTCCACCGGCGGACTGGAGTGCGCGGGGCTCTACGCCCTGCCGCCCGCCGTACGCCGCCGGATCCTGCGCCGCGCCGCCCTCGATGCGGGCGCCCCTGGCGGCGCGCTGTTCGCCCGTCACATCGAGGAAGTCGACCGGCTGATCACCGGCTGGCGCGGTCAGGGGGCCATCAACCTCCCCGGCAAAGTCGTCGCCCGGCGGCAGGGTGGCAGACTGGTGATTCGGCAAGGCTGAATCCGGACCTCCCACCGATCCGCGCACGGATCGCCGGGACGCTCCGGAGTGGCCGGTGGGACGACCGAAAGTGATGCGGGTGGACGCGAACGACATGGGTGCCGACCTCGAGAAGGTGCTCATCACCAAGGAAGAGATCGACGCGAAGCTGGCCGAGCTGGCCGCGAAGATCGACGCGGAGTACGCGGGCAAGGACCTGCTCATCGTCGGCGTGCTCAAGGGCGCCGTGATGGTCATGGCCGACCTGGCGCGCACGCTGTCCACCCCCGTCACGATGGACTGGATGGCGGTGTCCTCGTACGGCGCGGGCACCCAGTCCTCCGGCGTGGTGCGGATCCTCAAGGACCTCGACACCGACATCAAGGGCCGCCACGTCCTGATCGTCGAGGACATCATCGACTCCGGCCTGACCCTGTCCTGGCTGATCTCCAACCTCGGCTCGCGCGAGCCCGCCTCCCTCAAGGTGTGCACGCTGCTGCGCAAGCCCGACGCCGCGAAGGTCGCCATCGACGTGGAGTGGGTCGGCTTCGACATCCCCAACGAGTTCGTCGTCGGCTACGGCCTCGACTACGCCGAGAAGTACCGCAACCTTCCGTTCGTCGGTACGCTCGCGCCCCACGTGTACGGCGGCTGACGCGGCCCCGCAGCCGGTTCCACGGCGTTCGGGCGGGCCACCGGGAACCCCTGGGGCCCCCGCGCCGTTGGAGCATGCAGACGGGACGTCGGCCCGCCCGTGCGGCTCAGGGCCGCCACGCTGGGGTACCGTCAGAAGAACTGTCTTATCAAACTCACTATGGCAGGAGGGACGGGGCGACACCGCTCCGTGTGGATGGACGTGAAGCGATACTTCCGTGGGCCAATCATGTGGATCGTGCTGGCCGTCCTTGCCGTGGTCGTGTTGATGCAGGTCGTGGGCTCGTCCGGCGGCTACAAGACGGTGGACACGGGCCAGGTCGTCCAGGCGATCAACGACAACAGGGTCGAGTCGGCCAAGCTGACCACCGGCGACGAGCAGAACATCAAGGTTCAGCTCAAGGACGGCCAGAAGGTCGAAGGCAGCTCGAAGATCCAGGCGAGCTACATCGGCGACCAGGGCGTGACCCTCGCCAACACACTTCAGAACAAGTACCAGGACAAGCAGATCCCCGACGGCTACACCGTTTCGCCGTCGAAGCAGAACCCGTTCGTCGGACTGCTGATCACCCTGCTTCCCTTCGTCCTCATCGTGGTCATCTTCCTGTTCCTGATGAACCAGATGCAGGGCGGCGGCTCCCGCGTCATGAACTTCGGCAAGTCCAAGGCGAAGCTCATCACCAAGGACACCCCGAAGACGACGTTCTCCGACGTCGCCGGGTCCGACGAGGCCGTCGAGGAACTCCACGAGATCAAGGAGTTCCTCCAGGAGCCGGCCAAGTTCCAGGCCGTCGGCGCCAAGATCCCCAAGGGCGTGCTGCTGTACGGCCCGCCCGGCACCGGCAAGACGCTGCTCGCGCGAGCCGTCGCGGGCGAGGCCGGCGTGCCGTTCTACTCGATCTCCGGTTCCGACTTCGTCGAGATGTTCGTCGGTGTCGGTGCCTCCCGGGTGCGCGACCTGTTCGAGCAGGCCAAGGCGAACGCCCCGGCCATCGTCTTCGTCGACGAGATCGACGCGGTCGGCCGCCACCGCGGCGCCGGCCTCGGCGGCGGTCACGACGAGCGCGAGCAGACGCTGAACCAGCTGCTCGTCGAGATGGACGGCTTCGACGTCAAGGGCGGCGTGATCCTCATCGCCGCGACGAACCGGCCCGACATCCTCGACCCGGCGCTGCTGCGCCCCGGCCGCTTCGACCGGCAGATCGCCGTCGACCGCCCGGACATGCAGGGCCGTCTGGAGATCCTCAAGGTCCACCAGAAGGGCAAGCCGGTCGCGCCCGACGTCGACCTGTCGGCCGTCGCCCGCCGTACGCCCGGCATGACCGGCGCCGACCTGGCCAACGTGCTGAACGAGGCCGCGCTGCTGACGGCCCGCAGCGACAAGAAGCTGGTCGACAACCACATGCTGGACGAGGCGATCGACCGTGTGGTCGCGGGCCCGCAGAAGCGGACCCGGATCATGTCGGACAAGGAGAAGAAGATCACCGCGTACCACGAGGGCGGTCACGCCCTGGTCGCGGCGGCCTCACCGAACTCCGACCCGGTCCACAAGATCACGATCCTGTCCAGAGGCCGGGCCCTCGGCTACACGATGGTGCTCCCGGACGAGGACAAGTACTCGACCACGCGCAACGAGATGCTCGACCAGCTCGCCTACATGCTGGGCGGCCGCGCGGCCGAGGAGCTCGTCTTCCACGACCCGACGACGGGCGCGGCCAACGACATCGAGAAGGCCACCGGCCTGGCCCGCGCGATGGTCACCCAGTACGGCATGACCGAGCGTCTCGGCGCGATCAAGTTCGGCGGCGACAACAGCGAGCCGTTCCTCGGCCGTGAGATGGCTCACCAGCGCGACTACTCGGAAGAGATCGCCGCGCTGGTGGACGAAGAGGTCAAGAAGCTCATCGAGACGGCGCACAACGAGGCCTGGGAGATCCTGGTCGAGAACCGCGACGTCCTCGACAACCTCGTCCTCGCGCTGCTGGAGAAGGAGACGCTGGGCAAGGAGGAGATCGCCGAGGTCTTCGCCCAGATCGTCAAGCGCCCGGCCCGGCCCGCCTGGACCGGCTCCTCCCGCCGCACGCCCTCGACCCGTCCGCCGGTGCTCTCCCCGAAGGAGCTCGCCCTGACGAACGGTGCGAACGGCGCGACGGCGGCGATCTCCACCACCAAGAGCACCACGGCGGAGCCCGCCCCGGCACCCGAGCGGGCCCCGGAGGACCGCCCGGAGAGCTGACCTCCGCACGCTCCCGGCCCCACCGGGCCCGGAATGTATGCCGCACCCCCCAGGTTCTAGCCTTGGGGGGTGCGGCATTTCGGTATGCCGTTCGCAGGACGTATCAGGAACGAGGCATCAGATGACCGACCCCGTGACGCTGGACGGCGAGGGCCAGATCGGCGAGTTCGACGAGAAGCGGGCCGAGAACGCCGTACGCGAACTGCTCATCGCGGTCGGTGAGGACCCGGACCGCGAGGGCCTGAGGGAGACTCCGGGGCGTGTGGCGCGGGCGTACAAGGAGATATTCGCCGGCCTGTGGCAGGAGCCGGAGGACGTGCTGACGACGACGTTCGACCTCGGACACGACGAGATGGTCCTCGTGAAGGACATCGAGGTGTTCTCGACCTGTGAGCATCATCTGGTGCCGTTCCGCGGAGTGGCGCACGTCGGTTACATCCCGTCCACCAGCGGGAAGATCACCGGCCTGTCCAAGCTGGCCCGGCTCGTCGACGTCTACGCCCGCCGCCCCCAGGTGCAGGAACGTCTCACCACGCAGATCGCGGACTCCCTGATGGAGATCCTCGAGCCGCGCGGAGTGATCGTCGTGGTCGAGTGCGAGCACATGTGCATGTCGATGCGGGGCATCCGCAAGCCCGGCGCGAAGACCCTCACCTCGGCCGTGCGGGGTCAGCTGCGGGACGTCGCCACGCGCAACGAGGCGATGAGCCTGATCATGGCGCGCTGAGAGGGCGTGCCGCCGCGGGGCGGGGCGGGCGCGTCACGCCGCCGACGCCGCGCCCGGGTGGTCGTCGTCCTCGTCGTCCGGGAGTTTGCAGACCCGTTCCATGAAGAGGGCGGCCGCTATGACGGCGATGCCCGCCACGACCGAGGAACCGGCGTAGATCGCCTGGTCGCGGCGGGCCGGGACGTCGAGGTACTCCAGCAGGAAGACGCCGGTGCCGCCGTACATGCCGGCGACGAGGGCGGCCACCAGGGCGCTGGCCTGGCCGAAGACGACCGCGCGGGCCGCCATCATCGGGTCGACGCCCTTGGCGCCGGGCACCCGCTCCCGCTGGGCCTTCAGGCGGGCCCGGATCGAGAGCGCCGTGGCCAGCAGGATCACCGCGATCAGGGCGAGGACGACGGGGGCGGCGAGGGGGACGCTCGGAAGGCTCCCGACCGAGTTCCACAGGCGGGCGCCGGCCCAGGCCAGCACCCCCGCGACGACGAACACGCCGGCCAGCACCCTGATGCGCAGCTCTTTCACGGTGTTCCGGTGTCCCTTCGGTTCCCCGGCGCGGTCGTCCTGACCTCGTCGTCCTCGTCGACCTTAACGACTACTCGGGCAGCCGGAGTTCCAGGTCGGCGCGGGGCGCCACGCCGTCGCGGGTGACGGCGCCCAGGAGGTCGGCGACCGAGCCCCGTCCGGGCAGTGCGGCCTCGGGGTCCACGTCGAGCCAGGGGGCCAGGACGAAGGCGCGTTCGTGGGCGCGCGGGTGGGGGAGGGTGAGCCGCGGGTCGTCGGAGACGACCTCGGCGTAGGCGACGATGTCGACGTCCAGGGTGCGCGGACCCCAGCGCTCGTCGCGGACCCGGTGGAAGGCCTCCTCGACCGCGTGCGCCCGTTCCAGGAGGGAGTCCGGGGGCAGGGTCGTCTTCACGATCACGACCGCGTTGAAGTACGAGGGCTGGCTGTCGGGCGCGACGCCCCACGGCTCCGTCTCGTAGACGGGGGAGACCCCTTTGACGCGCACGCCCGGGGTGTCCTCCAGGGCGTCGATGGCGCCCTGGAGGGTCTCCAGGCGGTTGCCCAGGTTGGCGCCGAGGGCGATCACCGCGCGCTTGGGGTTGGACAGGGTGGTGTCCGCGGCGTCGACCTGCTCGATGACGGAGGCGGGCACGGGCTGTACGGTCGGGTCGCTCGGACCCTTGGCGAAGGGGGCGCTCATACACGGCTCCGGATGATGGTGACGGTCACGTCGTCGAAGGGGACGGTGATCGGCGCGTCCGGCTTGTGGACGCAGACCTCGACCTCCTCGACCCCCGCGTGCTTCAGACAGACCTGGGCGATGCGCTCGGCGAGGGTCTCGACGAGGTCGACCGGATCGCCCTCGACGACGGCCACGACCTCCTCGGCCACGATGCCGTAGTGCACGGTCTTCGCCAGGTCGTCGTCGGCCGCGGCCGGACGGGTGTCCAGGCCAAGGACGATGTCCACGAGGAAGGTCTGGCCGTCCTCGCGTTCCTTGGGGAACACACCGTGGTGCCCGCGGGCCTTGAGGCCGCGCAGCGCGACACGATCCACGCGAATCACTCCTGCAGTCGTCGGTTCGGCCGGTCGTACCACGTGCGGGCGGTACGTCGGCCCCAGTCGAATCTACCCGCGTGCACCGACAGTGCCGGGCCGCGGGGTGCGGGGGAGGGGCGGGCGCAGGCACTCTTCACCGTGCGTTTTCCCTGGCGGTCCCGGTCGATCACGGATTGACAGCCGCCCCTGCCCCGTGGTCCGTGATCCCGACCACGTCGCTGCCGCGCCGTGCTCCGCCGGGTCAGGGAGGGGTCTCGTCGCCCTCCTCGGCCTCGCTCTCGGCGAGTACCGGGGAGGCGTGGTGGGACCAGAGCTTCCAGCCGTCGGGGGTGCGGCGGAACGTGTTGGTGGCCACCACGAGCTGCCCGACGAGCGGGCCGAGCTCCTCGCCGCCGTCGGGGGCTGGGCCGCCGCTGAGGATGTTCTCGGTGCAGGTGACCAGGGCGGTGTCGCCGGTGACGGAGACGTGCACGTCGGTGAGGAAGAACTGGATGTAGTCCGTGTTGGCCATGATCAGGGCGTAGGAGCGGAGGACCTCGCCGCGGCCGGTGAGGACCGGCCAGCCCGGGTGCACGCAGGAGACCACACCGGCGTCGGCGGGGTCGTGGTACGACTCGTCGACGCCCAGGTCGGAGGGGGTGAGCCAGAACTCGGAGACCTTCTCGAAGTCGCCCTCCTCCAGTGCCTCGTAGAAGGCGGTGTTGGCGGCCTCGACCTGTTCGACGTCGAGGTGCGGCGCGTTCACCGGGCGCCTTCGACGGCGCGGGCGACGCGTACGGCGTCGGCGGTGGCGCGGACCTCGTGGACGCGGACCGCCCACGCGCCGGCGTGCGCCGCGAGGGCGGAGACCGCGGCGGTGGCCGCGTCGCGCTCGCGCGCGGGGGGCGGGGTCGCCTCCGGCCCGGCGAGGACCCGGCCGAGGAACCGCTTGCGTGAGGCGGCGACGAGGACGGGGTGGCCGAGCGCCAGGAGGCGGTCGAGGTGGGCGAGGAGGACGAGGTCGTGCTCGGCGTCCTTGGAGAAGCCGAGGCCGGGGTCGACGACGACGTGCTCGGGGGCGATGCCGCCGTCGAGAACGGCCTCCACGCGCGCGTGCAGTTCGTCGACGACCTCGGTGACGACGTCGTCGTAGGTGCCCCTGACGTTGCCGCCCTCCAGGAGGCCGCGCCAGTGCATGACGACGAAGGGGGCGCCCGCGTCGGCGACGACCGGGATCATCCGGGGGTCGGCGAGGCCGCCGCTCACGTCGTTGACCAGGGCGGCGCCGGCGGCGAGGGCCTGCTCGGCGACGGAGGCGCGCATGGTGTCGACGGAGACCGTGACGCCCTCGGAGGCGAGGCCGCGCACGACCGGGACCACGCGCCTGAGTTCCTCGTCCTCGTCGACGCGGGTCGCGCCCGGGCGGGTGGACTCGCCGCCGACGTCCACCAGGTCGGCCCCCTCTGCGACCAGGTCGAGGCCGTGCTTGATGGCGGCCGTGGTGTCGAAGAAGCGGCCGCCGTCGGAGAAGGAGTCGGGGGTCACGTTGACGACGCCCATGACCGCGCAGCGGTCCCAGGCGGTCAGTCCCGCGAGAGGGTGGCGGCGGCCGGTCTGCTTGCTCATGTGTTCAGCGTAGGTGGTGGCCCGGGGTGGCTGCCGCCGCCTCCGACGGCGGTGCGGGCGGGGTGCCGCTGCCTCCGACGGCGGTGCGGGCGGGTGCCCGGGCCGGCCCGGGCACCCACCGTCGCGTCCGCGGCCCCGGACCGGCGGCCGTCCTACGCCGCCCGCGCCGGCGTCTGGTGCGCGCAGGGGCGCCGCGCGGGCGTCCGGCGGCGCAGGAACCGCGGCAGCGGCAGCGTGACGAACCCTTCCGCCTGCATCGCGGCGAAGCCGATGCGCGGGAGGTCGGCGGAGCGGCGGTAGACGACGAAGCGCGGCTCCCACCGGGGCCGGAACTTCGCGTTGAACTTGTACAGGGACTCGATCTGGAACCAGCGGGAGAGGAAGACCAGCAGCCCGCGCCACGCGCGCAGGACCGGGCCCGCGCCGATCTTCTCGCCGCGCGCGAGCGCCGCGCGGAACATGGCGAAGTTCAGCGACACCCGCGCGACGCCCAGTTTCGGGGCGGCCTGGAGCGCCGCCACGATCAGGAGTTCGTTCATGCCGGGGTCGGCCGCGCGGTCGCGGCGCATGAGGTCCAGGGACGCCCCGTCCGTGCCCCACGGCACGAAGTGCAGGACCGCCTTCAGGTCGCCGTACTCGCCCGGCTCGGCGTCCTGCTTGTGCGCCGTCGCGATCAGGCAGTCGCCGTCGGCCGGGTCGCCGACGCGGCCCAGGGCCATGGAGAAGCCGCGTTCGGTGTCGGTGCCGCGCCAGGCGTCGGCGGCGCGGCGGACGCGGTCCAGTTCGGCGTCGGAGAGATCAGCCACGCGCCGTACCCGGGTCTCGTAACCGGCCCGCTCGATGCGCTTGACCATCTGTCGCACGTTGCGCATCGCGCGGCCGGCGAGGGAGAAATCCGCCACGTCCACCACCGCCTCGTCGCCGAGTTCGAGGGCGTCGAGGCCGGTCTCGCGGGTCCAGACCTCGCCGCCGGTCTCGGAGCAGCCCATCACGGCGGGCGTCCAGGAGTGGGCGCGGGCCTCGTCCATGAAGCGTTCGATGGCGCCCGGCCAGGCCTCGACGTCGCCGATCGGGTCGCCGCTGGCCAGCATCACACCGGAGACGACGCGGTAGGTGACGGCGGCCTTGCCGCTGGGGGAGAAGACGACGGCCTTGTCGCGGCGCAGCGCGAAGTGGCCGAGGGAGTCGCGCCCGCCGTGCCGGGCGAGGAGGGCGCGCAGGCGCGTCTCGTCGTCCTCGGTGAGGCGGGCCGCCGGGTGTTCGGGCCGGAAGGCCAGGTAGATCGTGGTGACGGCGGTCAGCAGGCCGAGGGCGCCCAGGGAGAAGGCGACCGTCCACGAGGTGGTGCCCCGGTAGTCGACCGGGCCCTCGACGCCGAACAGGCCGTACAGGACGTGGGTGATGCGGTCGGCCAGGCTGGGGTCGCCGAGCATGCGGTGCGGGTGGGCGTTGACCACGAGGAGGCCGAGCAGGACGGAACCGGCGCTCATGAGGACGAAGTTGGCCAGGGCCCGCCAGCGGCTGCGCGGGTCGGGGAGGGCGGCGAACTCGGTGCGGTGGCGCAGGAGGAGGGCCAGCAGGACCAGGGAGATCAGTACGCCGATCAGGGAGTGGCGGTACGTGAACTGCGCGACGGCGCCGACCGGGAGCAGCGCCACGGCCGCCCGCCAGGCCCGGCGTTTGCGGCGCTTGAGGCCGTGGGCCAGCAGGAGCAGCAGGACGCCGGCGCAGAGGGAGAGGGCGGCGGCGAAGGGGCCGAAGGCGCCGGGCAGCACCTCGGCCAGGGCGTGCATACGACTGTGCCGGAAGCGGGGGAAGGAGCCCGCCGCGACGTCCAGCAGGCCGACGAGCACACAGGCGCGGCCGACGAGGAGCGGGACGCTCTCCGGACGGGGGCCGCGTGGTATGCGCCGTATGCGGGCGGACCTCGCCGGAACCGCGCCCGACATTTCCTCATCTGTCCTGACAGACATCGCACCTGTTAGTTCTGCGAGAGACCGTGGATCCGGGCCCGTTTCGGGCATCCGGCGACATTGCGCCCTCTAGGACGGTGTCTCGGAGGGAGAGGTTCACTCCCCTCTGATCACAAAGCCCGGACGAACGGATGACTGGACGATCGGACGATCGGACCGGCGGACGGATCGGCGGGCGCACGGAAGGCGTGGGCGGTAGCGGGGCATGGGTTTGACGAGCGACAAGGTGCTGGCGCTGGCCGTGGCGGCCGGGGTGCTGTTGTTCGCCGGGACGGTGTGGCTGTGGCCGCGGCTGGCGCGCCGGAGCGTGCGGGCCGTACTCGGCAGGGTCGGTCTGCTGCTCGCCACCCAGGTGGCGGTCTTCGCGGCGGTGGGGCTGGTCGCCAACCAGTCCTTCGGCTTCTACGGCAGCTGGGCCGACCTGTTCGGGCGGGAGGACGGACAGGGCGTGGTCGTGGACCACTCCGCCGGTGCGGACGGCGGGCCGGTGCAGGTCGTCGGGAAGCGGCGGGTGACGCCCGCGGGCGGGTCGCGGCCCGAGGTCTCGGGGCGGGTCGAGGAGATACGCGTCGTCGGGCGCACGTCGCGGATCGCGTCACCCGCGTTCGTGTACCTGCCGCCGGAGTACTTCCAGGCGCGCCACCGTGGCCGTACGTTTCCCGCGGCCGTCGTCCTGACCGGTTACCCGGGGACCGCGGAGGCGCTGGTGGAGAAACTGCACTACCCGCGCACGGCGCTGGAGCTGGCGAAGGCCGGCCGGATGCGGCCGATGATCCTGGTGATGCTGCGGCCCACGGTGGCGCCGCCGCGCGACACGGAGTGCGTGGACGTACCCGGCGGGCCGCAGACGGAGACGTTCTTCGCGAAGGACCTGCCCGAGGCGGTGAGGGCCCACTACCGGGTGGACAAGGGGCCGCGGAGCTGGGGCGTCGTCGGCAACTCGACCGGCGGCTACTGCGCCCTGAAGCTCGCCGCCCACCACCCGGAGGTGTACGCCGCCGGGGCCGGGCTCTCCCCGTACTACGACGCGCCGAGCGACCCCACCACGGGCGATCTCTTCCAGGGCGACAAGGACCGGGAGAACCGGGCCAGTCTGTGGTGGTATCTCAAGAACAGGCCGGCGCCGGACACTTCACTGCTCGTCACCAGCAGCAGGACCGGCGAGACGAACTACAAGGACACGCTGAAGTTCATCGGGCTGGTGAAGGAGAAGAGGCCGACGCGGATCTCGTCGATCATCCTGGAAAGCGGCGGACACAACTTCAATACCTGGCGGCGTGAGATTCCCGCGACGCTGCGGTGGCTGGACGAGCGGCTGGCCGGCGTTCGGGAGTCCTGAATGATCTTGAAGTCGGGGAGTAATTCCCCGGCCGCCGGGGATGTGGATTACCCGCGCCCTGTGAACACGTCGGAGACGGCCGAGTTTTTACGGGGCGGGGCGCCAAGATTCGCCTACGCGCGGTAAGTTTCTGGCCATGCCACGTGGACGTCACCGCCATTCCCCGCCTTTGCACAGGCTGCTTCCTCCCTCGGCGATCGCAGGTGTTTCGGTCGTCTGCGCCCTCGGGCCCTGGTTGTTCGGCGAGATGCCGATCCTGCGCGTACTGGCCGCCGCCGCCGCGGTGACGGCTGTGGCCGGCGCGGTCGTCATGCGGCACTGGGACGCCCAGGCGGGCCGGCGGGTCGCCGACCTCACGCGCGCGCGGGCCAGTGACGAGTGGCGGTTCGAGGAGCGGGTCGCCGAACTGGAGTCCGACCTGGAGGAGTCGCGCGAGCTGCGGCAGAAGCTGGAGCACCGGCTGCGGGCCAAGCGCACCGAGCTGGCGGGGCTGCGCAACGAGCACGCCTCGCTGCTGCGGCGCTACGCCACGGCGGAGACCGAGCGCGCCAGTGCGCTGGAGGGCCGCCGCCTGCTCGAGATCGAGGCCGCTCCGCAGGCACCCGCGCTGCCCGCCGCACGCCCCGCCCCGGTCCAGGAGACGCCGGTCCAGGAGACGCCGGAGACGCTGAAGACGGTGGCCGAGAAGGCGGAGGAAGCCGAGGAGGCGTCGGCCGGGAAGAGCGGGGGCGACGCGGAGGCCGCCGTCCCCGCGGTGTTCTCGCCCGAGGGCTCCCGGCTGTTCCTGCGCGCGAACGCGGCACTGGCCCGCCTGGACGACGGCGCGCCCGCCGACCCGGACGGTGACGACCGGGCCGAGGCCGTCGAGGGGGCCGCCGAGGAGGCCGCCGAGGACGGTGACGCCGACGGCTCGGACGGTGACGGTGGCGCCGACGGGTCCGACGGTGACGGCGACGGCGACGGCGGCGGTGGCGGCGAGAGCGCGGCACCGGCCGAGACCGGTCAGGAGGACGAGGCGCAGGGGCAGCCCGAGGCGGCCGACGGCCACGAGCGCACCACCGCCTCCTCCCCGACGACGTCCGACGCGGGACCCGCGCAGCCCACCCAGTCCGCGCAGCCCACCCGGCGGGCCGACGGGCACTTCACGGTGCCGACCGCGGTGGCCGTCGTACCGGCGGCTCCGGCCCGGCGTCCGGTGGTCGAGGGCGGCTTCGACTTCTTCGGCACCAAGGCCCCCGAGGACGCGGCGGCCGCGGCGACCGCCTCCGACGCCGCCCTGGAGACCGTGCAGAACGAGGACCTGGCCGACGTGGTCGGCCAGGAGGCGCTCGCCCTGCACAAGGCCGAGGGCGAGATCTCCTTCAAGCCGGCCGGCGAGGAGTCCCGTGACGTGAGCCAGGTGATCGACCTGACCGCCCACGACGAGACCGAGCAGATCGACGTCCAGGGGCTGCGCAGCGCGGTCTCCTGACCGCCCGGCACCCGCCGGGGCGGGCGGCGCCGGCTCACGCCATCCAGCGGTCCGGCGGGGCGTCCCGGCGGCCGGTCCTGGAGCGTTCCGCCTGGCTCCGCAGCAGCCGTGCCGCCTCGTCGGCGTCGCGCAGCCGTGCGCTCACGGTCTTGTTCGCCCCCGTGTCCACCGTGACGTCGGCCAGCCGCAGGGCGCGCCGCCAGGGCCCCTGCGTCAGGCGGACGCTCTGGACCTTGGCGTGCGGCACGAGCGCCAGACTGCGGCGCAGCAGGCCGTGCCGGACGGCGAAGACCGCGTCGGTGACGGCGAGCCCGTGTCCGCGCCACCACACCGGCCTGCACCGCGCCGCCCGCCGGGGCGGGCGTGACAGTTCCGGTCCCGTCGGCACGGTCACCCCGGGCAGCACCCGCGCGACGACCGACTCGGCGATCTCGCGCGGCGCGACCGGCAGCAGGACGGAGTTCGACGACCCGGCCACGTCCAGCTCCACCCGCACCCAGCGCCGGCGCCGCCACAGCAGCGGCTCCACGATCCGCACGGTCTGCACCCGGCCCGGCGGCACCGTCTCGTGGACGCGGTCCAGCAGGCCGCGGTCGATGCGGAGCCCGTCCGGGGACTCGGCCACCGTCCAGTCGTACTCCGCGACGAACCGGCCCGCGCTGTTCGCGCCCGCGGCGCCGACCAGCGGCAGGGCGGTCGCCAGCACCGTCCACAGGTTGTGGGTGGCCAGCCACAGCAGCGTCGGTACGACGGCGGCGGCGAGCAGCGTGCCCCAGGTCGCGCCGGTCAGCAGGAGGGAGACGGCGAGGACGCCGGGCGGCACCCGCAGCAGCTGCCGCGCGGGGGCCTCGCCGACCTCGTGCGCGGTCTCCGGCGCGAAGCCCGCCGCGCGCGCGAGCAGCTCCGCCCGCAGGGCACGCGCCTCGTCGGCGCCCAGGAAGGCCAGCTCGTCCTTCTTGCCGGTGCCTATGACGTCGAGTTTCAGCTTGGCGACCCCCGCGACCCGGGCCAGCAGGGGCTGGGTGACGTCGATGGCCTGGATGCGTTCGAGGCGGATGTGGGCGGTGCGGCGGAACAGCAGTCCGGTACGGATGCGCAGCTCGGTGTCGGTCACCGAGTAGTGGGTGAACCACCAGGTGAGGAAGCCGTAGAGGGCGGCGGCCGGGATCAGGACGGCCACGCCGATCACCAGGTGGGTCGTGGTGAGCCGGGTCAGCTGGCGCTGCGCCTGGTCGGGGTCGTGCACGGCCCACCCGACGAGCACGGCGATCGGCGCCCACGCCCGCCGCAGCGGCGTGACGGGGTGCAGGCGGCGCTCGGCGACTCCGTCGGCGGGCGGAGGCGCGTCGGCGCCGCTGCCGGGTGGGGAGCCGAACGCTTCGGTGCCGTCGCCGGGCGGGGGGCCGGCCACCTCGGTGCCGCTGCCGGGCGCGGGTTGGGCCGCTGCGGTGCCGCTGCCGGGCGCGGGTTCGGCCGCTGCGGTGTCGCCGCCGGGTACGGGGCGGGCCGCGTCGGTGCCCGTGGCACCGCCGGTGTTTTCCGCCGGTTCCGGTCCCGCGCCGAGGGGGCCGTCCGGGCGCTCGGCCGCGCCGTCTCCCGATCCCTCACCGACGGCGCCACGGGCACCGGGCCCGGCATCCGGGGCGCCGGGCGCGTCGGGGGAGCCAGGGACGCGGGGTCCGGCGCCCGGAACGTCGGGGGAGCCGGTGGTACGTGCGGCCGCCCCCGGCGCGCGACCGGGGGCCGCTCCCGCGCCGGGGCCCGGCTCCTTCAGGACGCCGTCGGGGTCTGCCGCGTTCGCCCGGCGTGCCGGGGCGGGCTCCTGGGAGCCGTCCGCCGGGGCGTCGGCGCCGCTCCCGACTCCCGTCGTGCCGCCCGTCGTGCCGCCCGCCGTACCGCCCTCTGCCCGGCCCTTCTCCGCCCCGGGCCCGCTCACAGTCCCGCCGATCGGGCCTCGCCCAGCTCGGTGAGGCGGTCGCGGAGGCGTTCCGCCTCGGCCGGGTCGAGGCCGGGGATGGTCGCGTCGGTCGCGGCGGCCGCCGTGTGCAGCTGCACGCTGGCCAGGCCGAAGTGCCGCTCCACCGGCCCGGAGGTGACCTCGACCAGCTGCATGCGCCCGTACGGGACGACGGTCTCCTCCCGCCACAGCACGCCCCGGCTGATCAGCAGGTCGTCGGCGCGCTCGGCGTACCGCCACGAGCGCCAGTTGCGCTCCAGCATCACCCAGCCCCAGGCCATCAGGGCCAGCGGCAGGAGCGCCAGACCGGCCCAGTAGGGGTCCAGGAACAGCACGGGCAGCAGACCCCCGGCGAGCGTCAGCAGGCCCAGCCACACCACCAGCAACAGCCGCCGCATGTGCAGCAGCCCTGGGGGCAGGCCGGTCCACACCGGCTCCTCCCGCGGTGGACCCGCCGGGCCCGCCGCGCCTGCCGGAGCCGTCGCCCCGGTCGCCCCCGCCTTGCCCGTGTCGTCCGGGCTCCCCGTCTCCATGGGGCCAGCGTACGTAGGGGAGACTGTGTTCATGACTCCTACGACGGAGACCACGGTCGGTATCGGCGGTGCCGCGGAGAGCACCGACATGGTGCTCAACATCGGCCCCCAGCACCCGTCCACCCACGGCGTGCTGCGGCTCAGGCTGGTTCTGGACGGCGAGCGCATCACGAGCGCGGAGCCGGTGATCGGCTACATGCACCGCGGCGCGGAGAAGCTGTTCGAGGCCCGTGACTACCGTCAGATCATCATGCTCGCCAATCGCCACGACTGGCTGTCGGCGTTCTCCAACGAGCTGGGTGTCGTCCTCGCCGTCGAGCGGATGCTCGGCATGGAGGTCCCCACGCGCGCGGTGTGGACGCGGACGCTGCTCGCCGAGCTGAACCGGGTGCTCAACCACCTGATGTTCCTGGGGTCGTACCCGCTGGAGCTGGGCGGCATCACCCCGGTGTTCTACGCCTTCCGGGAGCGGGAGGTCCTCCAGAACGTGATGGAGGAGGTCTCCGGCGGGCGCATGCACTACATGTTCAACCGCGTCGGCGGTCTCAAGGAGGACCTTCCGGCGGGCTGGACCACCCGCGCGCGTGCCGCCGTCGCCGCCGTGCGCTCGCGCATGGACGTCTTCGACGACCTGGTGCTCGGCAACGAGATCTTCCGGGGGCGCACGCGGGGCGTGGGCGCCCTGTCCCCGGAGGCGGTGCACGGTTACGGCGTCAGCGGCCCGATCGCGCGTGCCTCCGGCGTCGACTTCGACCTGCGCCGCGACGAGCCCTACCTGGCCTACGGCGAGCTCCAGGACACGCTCCGGGTCGTCACCCGCACCGAGGGCGACTGCCTGGCCCGCTTCGAGTGCCTGCTGGCGCAGACGCACAACGCCCTGGACCTCGCCGACGGCTGCCTGGACCGGCTGGCCGAGCTGGCGCCGGGGCCGGTCAACCAGCGGCTCCCGAAGGTGCTCAAGGCGCCCGAGGGCCACACCTACGCCTGGACCGAGAACCCGCTCGGCATCAACGGGTACTACCTGGTCAGCAAGGGCGAGAAGACCCCCTACCGGCTGAAGCTGCGCTCGGCGTCGTACAACAACATCCAGGCGCTGGCGGAGCTGCTGCCCGGGACGCTGGTCGCGGACATGGTGGCGATCCTGGGGTCACTGTTCTTCGTCGTCGGCGACATCGACAAGTAGCCCCTCGGCGTCGACCGGCCCCACCGGCTGGAGCAGCCACCAGAAGTCGCCCAGGCCGCCGCGCGCGGTCAGCTCGGCGGCCCCGGAGGCGCCCGCGAGGGCGCGTACGTACGCCGCCGGGTCGGTGGAGGCCAGCGCGAGCGGGGGGCGCGCGCCGGTGACACCGAGCGCGCGCAGGACCTCGCGCTGGGGGCGCAGAAGCGCATCCGAGGGCGCGCACTCCGGAGTGCACCTCGCGGTGCGGGCGGTCGCGCACGCGTCCAGCGCGACGTGCGCGGTGATGTCGCACGACCCGTCGGGCACCGGTTCCGTCTCCCGTCCCTCCCGGAAGCCCGTGAGCGTTCCGAAAGGGGGCCGGGCGGCCGCGGTGTGCGCGTAGTCGACGGCCACCGCGAGCCCGCCGCCCCCGCCGTCCAGCGCCGCCACGGCGGACGCCCAGGCCTCGTCGCGGGGGAGCCCGATCTCCGCCCGCAGGCCCTCCTCGCCGGTCAGCGGCCACCACCGGGCCAGCCACTCGGCCTCCGCCCCGGCCACCGGCTCCCCGAGCCGCTCGGCCCCGTCGCCGCGCACGAGCACGCGGCGCGCCACACCCGCGGCGTCCACCTCCGCCACCTCCACCGGCACGTTGTCCAGCCACTCGTTGGCGAACAGCAGCCCGGTGACGCCGTCCGGCGGCTCCGCGAGCCACCGCACCCGCCGGTCGAGTTCCTCGGGGCGGGCGGCGACCTCGACGGCGTACGCGCGCGTGCGGGCCGCCACCTCGGCGGGCAGCGCCGCCAGCACCCCGGCGGCCAGCTCGCCCCGTCCGGCCGCCATGTCCACGAAGTCCAGCGGGTCGGGCCGGCCCAGCGCCTCGTCGACCCGGCACAGCAGCCGTGCCACGGCCCCCGCGAACAGCGGCGACGCGTGCACGGACGTGCGGAAGTGCCCGGCGGGCCCCTCGGGAGCGGTGCGGTAGAACCCCACGGGCCCGTAGAGCGCGTCCTGGGCGGCCTCCCGCCAGCCCCGCCACTCCCCACCCGTCTCCACAGCCCCGTTGAACCCTGCCGTCCCTGTCGTCACGGGCTCAGGTTAGGGTCACGCAGGCGTACAGAAGACCGGAGCCTCCACCTTGCGGAGTATGCGGGGGGAGTACGGATCGGCCCTTCGGTTGACCCCTGCACCTATTCCTCTTCCCTACGCTGGGTCACGTGCAGCGCCTCTACGATTTCCTCCGCAGACACCCGACCGGGGTCGACTCCTTCTGGGCCCTCGTCGTGCTCGGAATCTCCCTGGTCTCTGCGGCGAACCCCGGCACGCGTGCGGACGGGACGGACAGCCTGGCGCTGATCATCCCCGTCGTCGTGCTGCTCGGTGTCGTGATCGCGCTGCGCCAGCGGATGCCGGAGCGGATGCTGCTGCTCGCCGTCGCGATCGGCGTGGGGCAGCTGACGCTCGACGTCTCGACGATGCCCGCCGACTTCGCCTTCCTGGTGATCATCTACACCGTGGCCGCGACCGGCGCCCGCTGGGCCTCCCGGACCGCGCTGGCCACCGGCCTGTGCGCGGCGCCCCTCGCCACGCTGCGCTGGTCCGACAGCGAACTGGGCATGGGCACCACCATCGCCGTGACGGTCTTCCAGGCGGTCCCCTTCGCCCTCGCCTGGGTGCTCGGCGACTCCGTCCGCACCCGTCGCGCCTACTTCGCGCAGTTGGAGGAGCGCGCGACCCGGCTGGAGAAGGAGCGCGAGGCCCAGGCCAAGGTCGCGGTCGCCGCCGAACGCGCCCGGATCGCGCGCGAGCTGCACGACGTCGTCGCGCACAACGTCTCCGTCATGGTGGTGCAGGCCGACGGCGCGGCCTACGTCCTGGACGCGGCGCCCGACCAGGCGAAGAAGGCCCTGGAGACCATCTCCTCCACCGGGCGGCAGGCGCTCGCGGAGATGCGCCGCCTGCTGGGCGTGCTGCGCACCGGCGAGCACAAGGAGGCCGGGGAGTACGTCCCGCAGCCCGACGTCCAGCAGATCGAGGATCTCGTCGAGCAGTGCCGCACCTCCGGGCTGCCCGTCGACTTCAAGGTCGAGGGCACCCCCAGGCAGCTGCCCAGCGGCGTGGAGCTGACCGCGTACCGCATCGTGCAGGAGGCGCTCACCAACACCCGCAAGCACGGCGGGGAGAACGCGGGCGCGAGCGTGCGCCTGGTCTACTTCGACGACGGCCTCGGACTGCTGATCGAGGACGACGGCAAGGGCGCCCCGCACGAGCTGTACGAGGAGGGCGGCTTCGACGGCCAGGGCCACGGCCTGATCGGCATGCGCGAGCGGATCGGCATGGTCGGCGGAACCCTGGACGCGGGCCCGCGTCCGGGCGGAGGATTCCGCATCAGCGCACTGCTGCCGCTGAAGCCCGCGCACTGACCACCGCACCCGTACGCATGTGCGGCGTTGACACCTGTAAGGCACGACACTGCGGGCACGACACCTGCAAGGCGAAGGAAGAAGAGGCCCGATGGCGATCCGCGTGATGCTCGTCGACGACCAGGTGCTGCTGCGCACCGGGTTCCGGATGGTGCTGGCGGCCCAGCCGGACATGGAGGTCGTCGCGGAGGCGGGCGACGGCGTCGAGGCACTCCAGGTGCTGCGCTCCACCGCCGTGGACGTGGTCCTGATGGACGTCCGCATGCCCAAGCTCGACGGCGTGGAGACCACCAGCCGGATCTGCGTGGACCCGAACGCGCCGAAGGTGCTGATCCTGACCACCTTCGACCTCGACGAGTACGCGTTCTCGGCGCTGAAGGCGGGCGCCTCCGGGTTCATGCTCAAGGACGTGCCGCCCGGCGAGCTGCTCGCCGCGATCCGCTCCGTGCACAGCGGCGACGCCGTGGTCGCCCCCTCCACCACCCGGCGGCTCCTGGACCGCTTCGCGCCGATGCTGCCGGCCACCGGCCAGGAGCCCCGGCAGAAGGAGCTCCAGCGGCTCACCGAGCGGGAGCGCGAGGTGATGGTGCTCGTGGCGCAGGGCCTGTCCAACGGTGAGATCGCGGCGCGGCTGGTGCTGTCGGAGGCGACCGTGAAGACGCACGTCGGCCGCATCCTGACCAAGCTGGGCCTGCGCGACCGCGTGCAGGTGGTGGTCCTGGCCTACGAGACCGGGCTGGTGCGGGCCGGCGGCGGACACGGCTGACGGCCTGTGCGGAGGGCCCCGCGTCGGTAGGGTCTGCGCATGCTCCTGTGGATCAACGGCCCCTTCGGGGGCGGAAAAACACAGACCGCGCACGAGATACGGCGCCGGCTCCCCGGCAGCGTCGTCTGCGACCCCGAGCACGCCGGCTTCGGCCTGCGCCGCATGCTGCCGCCCGGGCTGCGGGACGCCCGCGGCCGGAGGCCGCTGATCGACAACTTCCAGGACCTGGTCTCCTGGCGGCAGGGGGTCGTGGAGGTGCTGGACCTGGCCCTCACCGAGCACGACGGCGTCGTCATCGCGCCCATGACCGTCACCGACTCCGGGTACTTCGCCGAGACCGTCGGCCGGCTGCGCGAACTCGGCCACGACGTCCACCACTTCACCCTCCTCGCCGAACGCGAGACCGTCCTGCGGCGGCTGCGCGAGCGCGGACTCGGGCAGGTCCTGCGGTACGTGTCCGGGAAGGGCGCCGGGCCGCGCCGGGAGAGCTGGGCCGTACGGCAGCTCGACCACTGTCTCGAGCGGCTGGCCGAGCCGGAGTTCGCCGAGCACCTGTGGACGGACCACACGACCGTCCCGAAGACCGCCGACCGCATCGCCGTCCTCGCGGGGCTCACCCTGAGGCCCAACAACGAGGGAGCGCTGCGCACCCGGATGCGGCAGGCGGGCGTCGGGATCCGGCACATCCGGGTCGACTGAGGCCGGCCCCGGGGACCGGCGTCAGCGCAGGATCCCCTCCAGGAAGTCGCTGCCCAGCCGGGCCACCACCGTGACGTCGAGCTGGTGCAGGACGTACCGGCCGCGTCGCCGGGTGGTGATCAGGCCCGCCTTCTTCAGCACGCCCAGGTGCCGGGATATCTCGGGGGCGGTCATGCCGTGCACCTGCGCCAGCTCGCCCGTGGTGTACTCGCTGCGGGCCAGATACCGGCAGAGCCGCATCCGCACGGGGTGGGACAGCGCGGTCATCCGCATCGTGAGCTGCCCGACCGAGGGCGGGGCGGCCGGCTCGGGGGAGCCGACCGGGTAGTGCAGCACCGGCTGCCAGCCGTGCCGGTGCAGGACCATCAGGTGCGGCCGGCCCAGGCTCGTCGGGACCAGCAGCAGACCGCCGTCCGCCGTCGCCGAACGGCCGTCGCCCAGCTTGTCGACGGTGATCCGGGCGGCGTCCTCGTCCAGCGTCAGCGCCGGGGACACGGCGGACAGCGCCTCCGCGAGGCCCTTGTGGCGCAACAGGTCCGTCTTGTGACGGGCGTCCGCGGCGAGCTGGTGACGCACCCGGGACCAGATCTCGGCGAAGAACGCCTCGTCGCAGTCCCGCGCGAACTGCCGCAGCCAGCTCCGGATGCGCGGCGGGTCGGCCAGCAGCCGCTCACTGAAGCGCAGCTGCTGCGGGCCCCGCGCGGCGGCCAGATCCAGCGCGCGCCGGCGCACCTCGGGGTCGTCGAGCGCCGAGACCCCGGCGGTGCTGTACGGCAGCGCGCAGGTGAACTCCAGGGCCGCGTCGACGAACTGCTCGTCGGCCAGCTTGTCGAGCAGGTCCAGGTCCTCGTCGAGGGTGGCACCGGGCAGGGTGCTGCGGCCCGGCACCCCGGCGAACGGCATGAACAGGTCCGAGAAGGTCGTCCGCCACAGGAAGTCGGCCTCGCACATCCGGTCCGCCAGGTGCGAGTCGAGCCGGGCGGTCACCCCCGTCGCCCAGCCCTGCAACCCCGGGTGGTGCCCCGGCTCGGACAGCGCGTGCAGCGCCATGCCCAGCTCGGCCAGCGGGGAGGGCACGACGGCGATCCTCTCCGGCCGCAGCCCCGTGATGTCGATGCGCACGCTCATGCCCCCATGGTGCACGCCGCCACCGACAACGCCGCCGTCGATTGACCGCCGCCGTCAATCGACGCGGCCGCGGGGAGCGGCCCGGAGCGGTCTCGGTCGCGGCCCGGCGAGCCCCCGCCGCCCGCGCCCACGACCGACCGCCGCCGGTTCAGGGCCGTGCTCGCCGACCGCCCGCGCGCGGCCGGGTAGGGCGGGCCCTACGCCGGTGGCGGGTCAGCGGGCCGTCAGGACTTCAGCCGGGCCGCGAAGTCGGCGACCGCCGCCCGCACGTCGTCGGCCGTCCACTCGAGGCCCGACTCGCCCACCGAGACCTCGGTGAGGGCGAGCCCGGGGCCGCCCGCGTCCCAGGGGCTGGAGAAGAGCATCGTCCCCGTCTCCTCGGCCTGCCGGAGCGCGGCCTCACCGGCGGTGTCGGGGTCGTGGGGCAGCCAGACCTGGAACTCGTGCGTGTGCGGCACCTCGGGGTGCACCCGCGCCCACGGCAGCCCGGCCGCCGCGAGGCCCTCGCGCAGCGCGGCGGCCACCACGCGCGCGTGGGCCACGTACGCGGGCAGCCGGGGCAGCTCGCGCGCCAGGCCCGCCAGGGCGGACAGCGCCGTGGGGAACTGCTGGAACACCTGACCGCCGTACCGGTGCCGCCAGGCCTTCGCCTCCTCGACCAGCGTGCGGGGGCCGGCCAGGGCGGCGCCGCCGTAGCCGTTGAGGGACTTGTAGAACGAGACGTACACGCTGTCCGCCAGGCCCGCGATCTCGGCCAGGGGGCGGCCGAAGTGGGTGGCGCACTCCCACAGGCGGGCCCCGTCGAAGTGCACGACCGCGTCGCGCTCCCGGGCGGCCTCGACGACCTCGGTGAGCTCCTCCCAGGTGGGCAGCAGGTAACCGGCCTCCCTGAGCGGCAGTTCCAGCATCAGTGCCCCGAACGGCTCGTCGAAGCCGCGCACCTCGTCGGCGGTCGGCTGCCGGGGCGCGTCGGTCAGCCGTACCGGGCGCAGCCCGCTCACCCGGCCGAAGGCGTTGCGCTCGTGCTGCTCGGGGTGGCCGAGCCCGTGCAGGGCGACGACCGGGTTGCCGGTGCGGCCCGCCCAGCAGCGCAGGGCCACCTGCTGGGCCATGGTGCCGGTCGGGAAGAAGGCGGCGGCCTCGGTGCCGAGCAGGGCGGCGGTCTTCTCCTCCAGGGCCGCCACGACGCCGTTGCCGTACATGTCGGAGGGCTCGTCGAGGCCGTACAGTTCCTCGGCCCCGTCCAGCAGGGCGATGCGCTCCCGCAGGGTCGAGACGAAGCCCGGGCGGGCGAGTACGCGCCGCGCGCCGCGAAGGGCGGCCACGCGCCGCTCCCGCTGGTGCCGCTGTTCCTCGGGTTCCGTCGGTTCGGCCGCTTCCGGCCGCTCTGCCGTATCACTCATACGGTGATCATGGCGCGCGGTCGGTGCGTCCGGCACCCGGGTTTCTCCACAGGTTCCGACACACGCGCGCGGTGTGTGCTCCACCGTCGCACGGAAACCCACAGGCTGTGGACAACCGGACGCCGCCCGGACCGATCGCGTTAACATGACGAGAAATCGTCCGGTACCCCGAGCGGACTGGAACGGGAAGGCCGCCGTCGCGTGAACACAGCCCCACAACCAGACCCCAAGGACCGCCCCGCGCGGCTCACCGTAGGCGTGGTCGGCGCCGGGCGGGTGGGCCCCGCGCTGGCCGCGTCCCTCCAGCGCGCAGGGCACCGCCCGGTGGCCGTCTCGGGGGTCTCCGAGGCCTCCAGGAGGCGCGCCGCCGCCCTTCTGCCCGACGTGCCGCTCAGGACGCCCGCCGAGGTCCTCCAGCACGCCGAGCTGGTGCTGCTGACCGTCCCGGACGACGCGCTGCCCGGCCTGGTGACCGGGCTCGCCGAGACCGGGGCGGTGCGTCCGGGCCAGCTCCTCGTGCACACCTCCGGGCGGTACGGCGCACGGGTCCTGGACCCCGCGCTGCGCGCGGGCGCCCTGCCGCTGGCCCTGCACCCGGCGATGACCTTCACCGGCACCCCGGTGGACGTCCAGCGGCTGGCCGGCTGCTCCTTCGGCGTCACCGCGCCCGAGGAGCTGCGGCTGGCCGCCGAGGCCCTGGTCATCGAGATGGGCGGCGAGCCGGAGTGGATCGCCGAGGACCGCCGCCCGCTGTACCACGCGGCGCTCGCCCTGGGCTCCAACCACCTGATCACCCTGGTCGCCCAGTCCATGGAGCTGCTGCGCACGGCCGGTGTGACGGCCCCCGACCGGATGCTCGGCCCGCTGCTGGGCGCCTCCCTCGACAACGCCCTGCGCTCCGGCGACGCGGCCCTCACCGGCCCCGTGGCGCGCGGGGACGCGGGCACGGTCGCCGCGCACATCGAGGAGCTGCGCGCCCACGCCCCCCAGGCCGTCGCCGGCTACCTGGCGATGGCCCGCGCGACCGCCGACCGCGCCCTGGACCACGGCCTGCTGAAGGCCGAACTCGCCGAGGACCTGCTCGGGGTACTCGCCGACGGAGCCACGACAGCCACCGGACGCACCGGAGCCGGCGGACGCACCGGAGCCCCCGGCCCCGACGGTGCCACCGGCCCCGACGGTGTCACCGGCCCCGACCGGGCGCCCGGCCCCGACGGAGCCCCCGGCACCGAGGGCACCGACGGCCCCGAAGGCACTGACGACCCCGAAGGCACCGACGAAGGCACCGACGGAGGCGCCCGATGACCCGCACCCCGCCCGCCCTCCTGCGCACCGCCGACGAGCTGCACGCGCGCGTGCGCCGCGGCCGCCGGGCCGTCGTGATGACCATGGGCGCCCTGCACGAGGGCCACGCCACCCTGATCCGCACGGCGCGCGACCTCGCCGGACCGGACGGCGAGGTCGTCGTCACCGTCTTCGTGAACCCGCTCCAGTTCGGTGCCGGCGAGGACCTCGACCGCTACCCGCGCACCCTGGACGCCGACCTGGAGATCGCCGGCCGGGCGGGCGCCGACGCCGTCTTCGCCCCCTTCGCCGACGAGGTCTACCCCGGCGGCGAGCCCCAGGTGCGCGTCACCGCCGGCCCCATGGGCGAGCGCCTGGAGGGCGCCTCCCGCCCCGGCCACTTCGACGGCATGCTCACCGTCGTCGCCAAGCTGCTCCACCTCACCCGGCCCGACCTCGCCCTCTACGGCCAGAAGGACGCCCAGCAGCTCGCGCTGATCCGCCGCATGGTCCGCGACCTGAACTTCGGCGTGGAGATCGTCGGCGTCCCCACCGTGCGCGAGGAGGACGGCCTGGCCCTGTCCAGCCGCAACCGCTACCTCTCGACGGCGGAACGCCGCACGGCCCTCGCCCTCTCCCAGGCGCTCTTCGCCGGCCAGGACCGGCACGCCGCCCAGGAGGCGCTCTGCGCGCGGGCCCGCGAAGTGCCCGCCACCCGGGCGCGCGCCGAGGCGCTGGGCGCCCTGGGCGAGTCCCGCGCGGCGGCCGACGCCCACGCCGTCGCCACCTCCGCCCCCGGCAGCGCCGCGGCCGTCCGGGACGCCGCCCGCCTGGTGCTGGACGACGCGTCCCGCGCCACCCCGCCCCTGGAGCTGGACTACCTCGCCCTGGTCGACCCGTCCGACTTCACCGAGATCGGCGACGACCACACCGGTGAGGCCGTCCTCGCCGTCGCCGCCCGGGTCGGCGCGACCCGCCTGATCGACAACGTCCACCTCACCTTCGGATCCCTCGGAGCCGCCTCGTGACCAGCACAGGCATACGACTGCACGCCCCCGCGCCCGGCTGGGCCGTCGCCGCGGACGTGGTGGTCGTCGGCTCGGGCGTAGCGGGCCTCACCGCCGCCCTGCGCTGCGAGGCCGCCGGCCTGACGACGGTCGTCGTCACCAAGGCCCGCCTCGACGACGGCTCCACCCGCTGGGCGCAGGGCGGCATCGCCGCGGCCCTCGGCGAGGGCGACACCCCCCAGCAGCACCTCGACGACACCCTGGTGGCCGGCGTCGGCCTGTGCGACGAGGAAGCGGTCCGCACCCTGGTCACCGAGGGCCCCGACGCCGTACGCCGCCTCATCGAGACCGGCGCGCACTTCGACGAGTCCACCGAGGGCGGCCTGGCCCTCACCCGCGAGGGCGGCCACCACCGCCGCCGCATCGCCCACGCGGGCGGCGACGCCACGGGCGCCGAGATCTCCCGCGCCCTGGTCGAGGCGGTACGCGCGCGAGGGCTGCGCACGGTGGAGAACGCGCTCGTCCTGGACCTCCTCACGGACGCCGAGGGCCGCACGGCGGGCGTCACCCTGCACGTCATGGGCGAGGGCCAGCACGACGGCGTCGGGGCGGTCCACGCCCCCGCGGTCGTCCTCGCCACCGGCGGCATGGGCCAGGTCTTCTCGGCGACGACGAACCCCTCGGTCTCCACGGGCGACGGAGTGGCCCTGGCCCTCCGCGCGGGCGCCGAGGTCAGCGACCTCGAATTCGTCCAGTTCCACCCCACCGTCCTCTTCCTGGGCCCGGACGCCGAGGGCCAGCAGCCCCTGGTCTCCGAGGCGGTACGCGGCGAGGGCGCCCACCTGGTGGACGCGGACGGCGTGCGCTTCATGCTCGGGCAGCACGAACTCGCGGAACTGGCCCCGCGCGACATCGTCGCCAAGGCCATCACGCGCCGCATGCAGGAGCAGGGCGCCGAGCACATGTACCTGGACGCCCGCCACTTCGGTGCCGACATGTGGGAGCGCCGCTTCCCCACGATCCTCGCCGCCTGCCGCGCCCACGGCATCGACCCGGTCACCGAGCCGGTCCCCGTCGCCCCGGCCGCCCACTACGCCTCGGGCGGCGTCCGCACCGACCCGCACGGCCGCACGACGGTCCCCGGCCTGTACGCGTGCGGCGAGGTCGCCTGCACCGGCGTGCACGGCGCCAACCGGCTGGCCTCCAACTCGCTCCTCGAGGGCCTGGTCTACGCCGAACGCATCGCCGCCGACGTGGCGGCGGGCCACGCGGCCGGCGCCCTCCACGCGCGCGTGCCGGCCCCCCTGCCGCACCCGGACCACCCGGAGCACCCCCTCCTCCCGCCCGAGACCCGCCTCACGATCCAGCGGATCATGACGGACGGCGCCGGCGTCCTGCGCTCGGCCGACTCCCTCACGCGCGCGGCGGACCGGCTGCACGCCCTGCACACCGAGGCCCGCGAGGCCCTGCACGACAACGGCAAGACGGCCGAGCCGGGCGTCGACACCTGGGAGGCCACCAACCTCCTGTGCGTGGCCCGCGTCCTGGTCGCGGCGGCGACCCTGCGCGAGGAGACCCGCGGCTGCCACTGGCGCGAGGACCACGCCGAGCGCGACGACACGGCCTGGCGCCGCCACGTCGTCGTACGCCTGAACCCGGACCGTTCCCTCGCCGTGCACACCACGGACACGCCAGAATTCCCCCCGACCGTCCACGGCGCCCAGCCGACGCACCGTCCCCAGGAGCAGTGACAGCAGTGAACCCCTCCGACCCCACCGAACTCCCCCTCGCCTCCACCGGAGGCTGCGGCGACGGCTGCGCCTGCGGCGCGGACAACGAAGAAGACACCTACATGGAGTGCGGTCTCGACCCGGCGCTCGCGGCACTCCTGCTGGACTCCGGCCTCGACCCCGTCGAGGTCGAGGACATCGCGAACGTCGCCATCCAGGAGGACCTGGCGGGCGGCGTGGACGTGACGACCGTGGCGACCATCCCCGAGGACGCCGTGGCCACGGCCGACTTCACCGCGCGCGAGGCGGGCGTCGTGGCGGGCCTCAGGGTCGCCGAGGCGGTGCTGTCGATCGTCTGCACGGACGAGTTCGAGGTGGAGCGCCACGTCGAGGACGGCGACCGCGTGGAGGCGGGCCACAAGCTCCTCTCCGTGACCACCCGCACCCGCGACATCCTCACCGCCGAGCGCAGCGCGCTGAACCTCCTGTGCCGCATGTCGGGCATCGCGACGGCCACGCGCGCGTGGGCGGACGTCCTGGACGGCACGAAGGCCAAGGTCCGCGACACCCGCAAGACGACGCCGGGCCTGCGCAGCCTGGAGAAGTTCGCGGTGCGCTGCGGCAGCGGCGTCAACCACCGCATGTCCCTCTCGGACGCGGCCCTCGTCAAGGACAACCACGTGGTCGCCGCGGGCGGCGTCGCCGAGGCCTTCAACGCCGTGCGCGAGAGCTTCCCGGACGTGCCCATCGAGGTCGAGGTCGACACCCTGCACCAGCTGCGCGAGGTCGTGGACGCGGGCGCCGACCTGATCCTGCTGGACAACTTCACGCCCGACGAGTGCGAGGAGGCGGTGGCCCTGGTCGCCGGCCGCGCCGCCCTGGAGGCCTCGGGCCGCCTCACCCTCGCGAACGCCAAGGCGTACGCGGACACGGGCGTCGACTACCTGGCCGTGGGCGCGCTCACCCACAGCTCCCCGATCCTGGACATCGGCCTGGACCTGCGAGCGGCGGAGTAGACGCCATGCTGCTGACGATCGACGTAGGCAACACGCACACCGTCCTGGGCCTCTTCGACGGCGAGGACATCGTCGAGCACTGGCGCATCTCCACGGACTCGCGCCGCACGGCGGACGAGCTGGCGGTCCTCCTCCAGGGCCTGATGGGCATGCACCCGCTGCTCGGTGAGGAACTGGGCGACGGCATCGACGGCATCGCCATCTGCGCGACCGTCCCCTCGGTCCTCCACGAGCTCCGCGAGGTCACCCGCCGCTACTACGGCGACGTCCCCGCGGTCCTGGTCGAACCGGGCGTCAAGACCGGCGTCCCGATCCTCACCGACCACCCCAAGGAGGTCGGCGCCGACCGCATCATCAACGCGGTCGCCGCGGTGGAGCTGTACGGCGGTCCGGCGATCGTCGTGGACTTCGGCACGGCGACGACGTTCGACGCGGTCAGCGCGCGCGGGGAGTACATCGGCGGCGTCATCGCGCCCGGCATCGAGATCTCGGTCGAGGCGCTGGGCGTCAAGGGCGCCCAGCTCCGCAAGATCGAGGTGGCCCGGCCGCGCAGCGTGATCGGCAAGAACACCGTCGAGGCGATGCAGTCCGGCATCGTGTACGGCTTCGCCGGCCAGGTCGACGGCGTCGTCAACCGCATGGCGCGGGAGCTGGCCGACGACCCGGACGACGTGACGGTCATCGCGACGGGCGGACTGGCGCCGATGGTGCTGGGCGAGTCCTCCGTCATCGACGAGCACGAGCCGTGGCTGACGCTCATGGGACTGCGGCTGGTGTACGAACGGAACGTGTCCCGCATGTAGGACGCGGCACGGGTGCGGGCGCGGGGGTGGGGTGTGCGGCCCGGCGTTGCGCGGTGCCTCCCCCACTCTCGGCTTCGCTCGAGCGGGGGACGAACCCCGTCGCCCACCCGTGCCGCCCCCGGGGGTATCTCCCAGGCCGCCGCAGGCACCCCGCGCCCCCGCCGGAGGCACCGGCATCCGGGTGGGGGAGCGCGCCACACCCGCGCCCCCTATGCCGAGTTTGTCTGATTAGCGCGTATCGTCGCCGCATGCCCACGCCCTACGGACCCCGCGGCGGCATGGCGTTCGGTGCTCAGGAGCTGCGTGTGCTCCGGCGAGCCCTCGCCCTCGCCCTGAACCCCAGCCCGGTCTCGGCCCGGGAGGCCCAGGACTGCCTTCACCTCGCAGAGTCGCTGGACGAGGCGATGCGGGAGGGAGCCAGGCTGCGCGCCTTCCTGGTGGCCGACCTCGCCCGGTACCGCGCCGCCCTCCCCGGCACCGCCACCGGCTACCTCGCGCTCCTCGACGAGGCGCTGGACGCGGGCCACCGCCCCGGCGCGGACGACCTCGCCGCCCTGGGAGCCCTGCGCGGCAACCCCGCCGCGGCCGCCCTGCTGGCCCGCTGCGGCGCCGCCACGGCCACGACGCCCGTCCCGGCGGCCGCGACGTCCACGGCCGCCACGGTCACCGCCGCCACGGTCACCGCCGCCACGGTCACGCTCCCCGCCGCGCGCACCCGCCTCCACGCCGTCGCCGGCGGCCGCCGCCCCGACGGCGACCCCGCGCAGAAGCCCGCTCCGAAACCGGCCCCGCGCCCCGCCCCGGCCGCCCCCAAGCGCCCCGTCCCCACCCCCGGCGAGGTCTTCCCGCGCCGCAAGCCCGCCCCGCCGGCCCCGCCCGCCCCGGACACCCGGCACCACCTCGCCGCCGGCTGACGGCGCCTGGCTACCCTGGTCCCATGGACTACGTCTCCGCGCTCCTGCCCCCGGCCGTGATGGCCGTCTTCTTCATCGGCTTGATCCGGGTGATCGTGAAGACCCAGGGCGGCGCCAACAAGGCCAAGGAGGACGCGGTCGTCGACGCCGCCCTCGCGCGGGCGGAGGGCGCCCGGCAGGCGTCCCCGCACCCCGAAGCCTGACCCGCACCGAAGCACCGACAGGCGTACGGCTGCCGCACTCTCCACCGCGGAGCCGTACGCCCCCTTTTGTGCACGTTCGCGCCCGGACGCGCACGTCCGGCACGCGATCGTCCCCATCTCCCACTATCGTTCGAAGCGTGCCTCGCCCATTGGGAGAACTCGAAGACGCGGTCATGACGAGGGTGTGGAAGTGGAACCGCCCCGTGACCGTTCGAGAAGTCCTGGAAGACCTGCAACAGGAACGGTCCATCGCGTACACCACCGTGATGACCGTTCTGGACAATCTCCATCAGAAGGGCTGGGTGCGCCGCGAGTCCGAAGGCCGCGCCTATCGATATGAGGCGGTCTCCACTCGCGCCGCCTACGCCGCCGCCCTCATGAACGACGCCTGGTCCCAGAGCGACAACCCCGCGGCGGCCCTCGTCGCGTTCTTCGGCATGATGAGCGAGGAACAGCGCCAGGCCCTCCAAGACGCCATCCGCATCGTGCAGGGACCGGAAACCCCCGCGCCGGGACCCGGCGCGGTACCGGACGGCGGCGGGCGATAGCGTCCCCCCATGCCAAATGCCATCAGCGTCCGGCGGGCCCGCACCAGCGATGTCCCGGACGTGCGCCGGCTGCTCGACGCGTACGTCCGTGACCGCATCCTGCTCGACAAAGCGATGGTGACGCTTTACGAGAGCATCCAGGAGTTCTGGGTCGCGGAACGGGACGACAACGCCGAGGTGGTCGGCTGCGGCGCCCTGCACGTGATGTGGGAAGACCTCGCGGAAGTGCGGACTCTCGCGGTGAAGCCCGGTCTGAAGGGCGCCGGCGTCGGCCACAAGGTGCTGGAGAAGTTGCTGGACACGGCGCGCTGGCTAGGCGTTCGCCGCGTTTTCTGTCTCACCTTCGAAGTGGACTTCTTCGGCAAGCACGGCTTCGTGGAGATCGGTGAGACACCGGTCGACACCGATGTGTACGCGGAGCTGCTCCGTTCCTATGACGAGGGCGTTGCGGAGTTCCTGGGTCTCGAACGAGTGAAACCGAACACCTTGGGCAACAGCCGGATGCTTCTGCATCTGTGATCGCCCGGGAGCGCCGGGCGACCACGCTCGTTCGAGGTTTATTCCAGCGGGGTGCCCTTCACGGGTTCCCTATGTCCGATACGCGCATGTTTCCGGCCCGGAGTCGGGCTACCGGTTCCCGCCGGGGGTTTGTGTTTTTCCGGCAAAAGCGGTTTGCTTTCCGGCGTACTGCAGTACTGCATATATCAAGGGACGGCGATACGGCGGACGCCGGCGGACCCCCGGCCCTCAAGTTATCGATGAAAGGAAATCCGGTGGCACAGAAGGTTCAGGTCCTTCTTGTCGACGACCTCGACGGTGGCGAGGCAGACGAGACCGTGACGTTCGCACTGGACGGCAAGACCTACGAGATCGATCTCACCACCGCCAACGCGGACAAGCTCCGCGGTCTTCTCGACCCGTACTTGAAGGGTGGCCGTCGTACCGGGGGCCGTGCCTCGGGCGGTCGCGGCAAGGCGCGCGCCGCTTCCGGCGGCAGCCAGGACACCGCGGCGATCCGCGCCTGGGCCAAGGAGAACGGCTGGGACGTCAACGACCGCGGCCGTGTCCCCGCGAAGGTCCGCGAGGCGTACGAGCAGGCCAACGGCTGATCAGCCGACTCGCGCCACGGGCCGTGCCCGCGGTGGGCCGCCCGCGGTGAGCCGCACCCGGTGGCACTGCGTGGCCAGGGTGCGGACCAGTCGGGCGAGATCGGGCGGGGTCCCGGTACCCCCGAGTGCCGACAGTGCCGGCAGCGAGGATTCGACCTCGCACTCCGGCTCCGGGGGTCGCAGCCAGACGGCGGCCCCCCGCAGGCCGTCGCGATCCGGGGGACGCGGCGGCAGGCCGCTCACGCCGAACCCGTCCGTGCCGTTCGTACGCGTCGGGCCGTTCCGGCCTTCCGGGCCGGAGTCGCGAGGGCCGGGTCCAGGGGCAAGGGGCGCGTCCACGAGACCCCCCGCTCCGACTGCCGTCAGGCCGAGCGGCAGTGAGCCCCAGTCCAGCCACTCCAGGAGACCGGGCAGCTCCTCCGCGCCACCCGCCGCCACGAGCAGCAGCATCCGCTCGCCCCGGACGGCCACCGGGAACCCCGGCACCGGCGCGCACGCGCCGAGCCCTCCGGCCCGCCCGAGCCGCTGCAACGTCGCGTACCCGGCGTCGGCCGGTACGTCGAGGACGTCGAAGCGGACGCCCGTGCGCAGCCGCACCGGCTCCCCCGGTGCCGTCGGCCACCCGAGCGCGTTCTCGTACCACTGCCGCGCCCGCTCCCACACCGGGCCGCCGTCCTCGGTGGTCCGGCGCGGCGAGGGCACCACGGGGGACGCGAGGAACGTGGGGGACGTGAGAGCGACGGGGACCGAGTGCGAGGCGCCGACCATGCCAAGTGCAACAGTCGAAAGAGCGCTCGGGTTACGCTGGGTGGTGTTGTGAATGCGCAGAGTGCTGGAACGGAGTGGCAAGAGGGGGCTTGCGGGGGTGCGGGGAGGCGCAAGGTTGTTCGCCCGTAGCGGAGGGAACCGGTGCGCGCGGCATGGAGTGTCAGTCCCCGCGGGTAAGACATCCCTAGTGGGAGGGGGCGACATGCAGATCGGGCCGTCTCGCGTTCGCCATCGGCGTACTGGCGAGTGGGGTAAGTGCCTGGCCTGCGGGAACATCGTCTCGCACCATCGGGTTGTGGCAGATGTCGGCGTCAGGGGTCAGGAGGCCATCGACGGTGTCGGCAGTTGGAATGAGCGGTCCCCGCTTGCGGGACTAAGCTGCGGAAGGACAGGGAGGGGAAGTTCCCCCCACTGCCTGACCGCTCTGAGGAGCGATTAACGATGTTCGAGAGGTTCACCGACCGCGCGCGGCGGGTTGTCGTCCTGGCTCAGGAAGAAGCCCGGATGCTCAACCACAACTACATCGGCACCGAGCACATCCTCCTGGGCCTGATCCACGAGGGTGAGGGTGTCGCCGCCAAGGCCCTTGAGAGCCTCGGGATTTCGCTCGAGGCGGTCCGCCAGCAGGTGGAGGAGATCATCGGCCAGGGCCAGCAGGCCCCGTCCGGGCACATCCCCTTCACCCCCCGTGCCAAGAAGGTTCTGGAGCTGTCGCTCCGCGAGGCCCTCCAGCTGGGCCACAACTACATCGGCACGGAGCACATCCTGCTCGGCCTGATCCGCGAGGGCGAGGGCGTCGCCGCCCAGGTCCTGGTCAAGCTGGGCGCAGATCTGAACCGGGTGCGGCAGCAGGTCATCCAGCTGCTCTCCGGTTACCAGGGCAAGGAGACCGCCACCGCCGGCGGTCCTGCGGAGGGCACCCCCTCCACGTCCCTGGTCCTCGACCAGTTCGGCCGGAACCTCACCCAGGCCGCTCGTGAGTCCAAGCTCGACCCGGTCATCGGGCGCGAGAAGGAGATCGAGCGGGTCATGCAGGTGCTGTCCCGCCGTACCAAGAACAACCCGGTGCTCATCGGTGAGCCCGGCGTCGGCAAGACCGCCGTCGTCGAGGGCCTCGCGCAGGCCATCGTCAAGGGCGAGGTGCCCGAGACCCTCAAGGACAAGCACCTCTACACCCTGGACCTCGGCGCCCTGGTCGCCGGCTCCCGCTACCGCGGTGATTTCGAGGAGCGCCTGAAGAAGGTCCTCAAGGAGATCCGCACCCGCGGCGACATCATCCTGTTCATCGACGAGCTGCACACGCTGGTCGGTGCGGGTGCCGCCGAGGGCGCCATCGACGCCGCGTCGATCCTCAAGCCGATGCTGGCCCGCGGTGAGCTGCAGACCATCGGTGCGACCACGCTGGACGAGTACCGCAAGCACCTGGAGAAGGACGCGGCCCTCGAGCGCCGCTTCCAGCCGATCCAGGTCGCGGAGCCGTCGCTGCCGCACACGATCGAGATCCTCAAGGGCCTGCGCGACCGCTACGAGGCCCACCACCGGGTCTCCATCACGGACGAGGCCCTCGTCCAGGCGGCGACGCTCGCCGACCGCTACATCTCGGACCGCTTCCTGCCGGACAAGGCGATCGACCTGATCGACGAGGCCGGTTCCCGGATGCGCATCCGCCGGATGACCGCGCCGCCGGACCTCCGCGAGTTCGACGAGAAGATCGCCGGCGTCCGCCGCGACAAGGAGTCCGCGATCGACTCGCAGGACTTCGAGAAGGCCGCCTCCCTCCGCGACAAGGAGAAGCAGCTCCTGGCCGCCAAGGCCAAGCGCGAGAAGGAGTGGAAGGCCGGCGACATGGACGTCGTCGCCGAGGTCGACGGCGAGCTGATCGCCGAGGTCCTCGCCACGGCGACGGGTATCCCGGTCTTCAAGCTCACGGAGGAGGAGTCGTCCCGCCTGCTGCGCATGGAGGACGAGCTCCACAAGCGGGTCATCGGCCAGAAGGACGCCGTCAAGGCGCTCTCCAAGGCGATCCGCCGTACCCGTGCCGGCCTGAAGGACCCGAAGCGTCCCGGTGGCTCGTTCATCTTCGCCGGCCCGTCCGGTGTCGGTAAGACCGAGCTGTCCAAGGCGCTCGCCGAGTTCCTCTTCGGTGACGAGGACGCGCTGATCTCCCTCGACATGTCGGAGTTCAGCGAGAAGCACACCGTCTCGCGCCTCTTCGGTTCGCCCCCCGGCTACGTGGGCTACGAGGAGGGCGGCCAGCTGACGGAGAAGGTCCGCCGCAAGCCGTTCTCGGTCGTCCTCTTCGACGAGGTCGAGAAGGCCCACCCGGACATCTTCAACAGCCTGCTGCAGATCCTGGAGGACGGTCGCCTGACCGACTCCCAGGGCCGGGTCGTGGACTTCAAGAACACGGTCATCATCATGACGACCAACCTCGGCACCCGGGACATCTCCAAGGGCTTCAACCTGGGCTTCGCCGCCGCGGGTGACACGAAGTCCAACTACGAGCGCATGAAGAACAAGGTCCAGGACGAGCTGAAGCAGCACTTCCGGCCCGAGTTCCTCAACCGTGTCGACGACGTGGTCGTCTTCCCGCAGCTCAGCCAGGACGACATCCTTCAGATCGTCGACCTGATGATCCAGAAGGTGGACGAGCGCCTCAAGGACCGGGACATGGGCATCGAGCTCTCCCAGTCCGCCAAGGAGCTGCTGTCCAAGCGGGGCTACGACCCGGTGCTGGGTGCGCGTCCGCTGCGCCGCACGATCCAGCGCGAGGTCGAGGACTCGCTGTCGGAGAAGATCCTCTTCGGCGAGCTGCGTCCCGGTCACATCGTGGTCGTGGACACCGAGGGCGAGGGCGACACGGCGACCTTCACCTTCCGGGGCGAGGAGAAGTCGACCCTCCCCGACGTCCCGCCGATCGAGCAGGCGGCGGGCGGCGCGGGGCCCAACCTGAGCAAGGAGGCGTAGCCCTCCGGGGGTGAGCCTGGAAAGGGGCTGGCCCGGGACTTCGGTCCCGGACCAGCCCCTTCGCCGTGCCGCGTCAGCGTTCGACCACGGTCACTTCGGCGTCGGGGAAGAGGGCGGCGAACCGGTCTGTGGCGAACCGCCTGCCCGGACAGGTCTGGAGGATCACCCGGCGCAGGCCCCGCAGGCGCGAGGCGAGCGCGGCAAGGTCCTCCGCCCCGTGCAGGGCGGTGACGCGCAGAAACGTGACGCCCGGAAGCTCGGGCATGGCCTCGACGGACTCCGGGAAGTCCGCGAGGACCGCACGGTTGACATGCAGATGGGTCAACCGGGGCAGCGCGACCACGGAGCTCCAGTCGGCAGCCGTCAACGGGGATGCCAGCGGGCCGAGGCTGAGCTCGGAGAGCCCGGCCCAGTGCTCCAGCCCCCTCAGGCCCGTCCGGTCCGTGGTGTGCCTGCCCAGAAAGAGAAACTCCAGCTCGGCAGCGGTCGGCAGCACATCGGTGAGGCGGTCGCCGGGCAGCTCCTGATCGAGGGAGACGCGCCGCAGCGCACCCAGTGCGCTCAGGCCGGTGAGGTCCGAGATCCGGCCGCAGGCGAGATCGACGAGCGGCAGTCCCGCCAGTTGCCCCAGACCCCGGGCGGCGTCGCATCCCTGGACCCACAGACCGCCGAGCGAGCTGAACGGCAGCAGGTCCCCGAGATCGTCCAGGGCTGGATTGTCCCGCACGTCGATCAGGGTCACGGCCTCGGGCGACGGCACGGCGGCCAGGACGTCCGCGACGGCGTGGCCGCCCCGCAGGGACAGCCCGTGCCAGGGACGCATGGTCGCCAGGGCGGCGCGCTGCTCGGCCGTTTCGCAGGCGACCAGCAGGTCGTGCCGGTGCAGGTGGTCCAGCACCTCGGCGGCGTACCCCGCGGTGTCGAAGCGACTCCAGGTACCGGCCAGTTGTCGCCGTACATCCAGGGAGCGATGGTCCCTGAACCGGCGCAGCACCGCCAGCGCTCCGCTCGGTTCCTGCCCCGCCAGCAGCGACGCCGTCACCGTCACCCCGTGCGCCTGCGCGTCCGTCAGCCCCTCGGGCCCCGGCAGCAGCTCCAGCACCAGCGGTCCCGCCTCCGCCAGGGCCTTCGCTTCCTCCGTCGACCCCGGCGGAATCAGCGCCCCCGCCCGCGCCTCCACCTCCGCCCGCACCGCCGGGTCCAGGGCCGTTGCGTGTTCCAGGCACGCCAGGGCCAGCAACGTCAGCCGGGGTGTGTCCTCCGCCAGCAGACGGCGCAGCAGCACCGCCCGCTCACCGGGCCGGGCGTGGGCGACGGCCATGCGGACGACGTCCTCCCACTGGCTGTCGTCCGCGCGCCCCGCGATGACGTCGAGGTGGCCCTCCTCGACCGCGTACCGCGCGCCCAGATAGTCCTGGAAGGTGCGGTGGACGAAATCCAGTGAACCCTGGCCGGGCTGCCGGAGGAGCCCGCTGCGCAGGACCAGCGCCCGCAGGACCGTCGCCGCGTCGCCCTGCCCCGCCGCCGAGGCCACCGACGGCAGGGCGCGCTCCACGATGCCCTCGGCGGTCTCCACCGACATCT
The DNA here is from genome assembly GCF_003112555.1 of Streptomyces coelicoflavus. Lineage (GTDB taxonomy): Bacteria > Actinomycetota > Actinomycetes > Streptomycetales > Streptomycetaceae > Streptomyces > Streptomyces coelicoflavus. The sequence continues at coordinate 731,814 of NZ_BEWB01000003.1, forward strand.
CCGTGCGTCCGCTCAGCACCAGCGCGTACGCCAGCCGCTGGAGCAGCTCCAGCTGCGCCTCCTCGCTCAGCTCCACCGCCTCCATGCCCCGCTCCCGGTCCCGGCGGGCCAGCAGCATCGTCAGGGCGGCGTCGTACAACTCCTTGCGGCCCGTGGGGAGGTAGCCCCGCCGCTCCCGGTGCAGGGCGCAGATCAGGCCGCACATCAGGGGGTTGGTGGCGAGCCGGGCCAGGTCGCGCTTGGTGCGCAGGGAGTCCAGCAGCCGGGTCTCGAACTCGGGTGCCTCCGCGGCGGCGTGCCAGCGCCGCACGAAGGTCGTCACGTCGTCCTGGCGCATCGGAGTGAGGGCAAGCTCCCGGAAACCCTCGGCCGCCAGCCAGTCGGCGCGTACGGCGGTGGGGCGCGAGGTTAGCAGCCAGCGGTTGCCGGGGAAGGCGCGGATCAGGGCGAGGAGCCAGTCGCGCGTGCGGTGCCGTTCCGCGGCCGGGATCTCGTCCAGGCCGTCGACGAGGACCAGGCCCCGGCCGGCGCCCAGCACCCGTTCCGCCCAGCCCTCCGGAGGGGTGAGCGGGCAGCCCACGGCGGTGAGGAAGGCGGCGGGGGAGGGCAGCGCGCCCGCACGGGTCAGTGTGCGCAGCGGCAGCACGTAAGCGACCCGGTCCCCGTCCCGCGCGGCGGTCACCGCCAGCCACTGCACCAGCGTCGTCTTGCCGGAGCCCGCGTCGCCGCGCAGCAGTACGCGGTCGTGGGTGGTCAGCGCCGCCTCGGCGGGAAGGCGGACGGTGCGTTCCGGCTCGGCGTCCTCCCCGGGGAGCGCGGTGTGCTCCTCCTCCGCGGCCGCCTCCAGGCTCAGGTAGGCGACCTCCAGCGGCCACCGGTCCGACGAGTCGCGCAGGTCGATGCCGTAGATGGTGATGCGGTCGTGCTGCGCGGCCACGTACGGCAGGTACCGGCGCTCGAACGCCGTGTCCCGGGCGTCCGGACGCGGGATCCGGGTGATCAGCTCGTCGACCTTCGCGATCAGCTCGGACTGGCCCCGGGTCTGGGCCACCAGCGTGCGGGCGACGAACGTCGACCGCCGGGTGAAGAACTCCAGGACGTGCAGGCAGGCCCACTCGGTCGCCGAGTCGAGGAAGTAGCGGGCGTCGGTGGAGAGTCCGTCTCCGGAACCGGCCGCCTGCCGCCGCAGCCGGGCGGCCAGCTCACCGTGTCCGAGGCGCATCGCTTGCACGTCGTCCATGTCCAGGTCGCCGAGGGCGAGGAGCCGCGCCGTCAGGGCGTCGGACACGGCCCCGGCCTCGTCGCGCGGGAAGGGCTGCTCGCCGGGAGAGTCCAGGGCGGCCCCGACCAGCTTCCCGGCGAGCAGCCGCACCTCCCTCTCGCCCAGCGTGCGCCGCTCGCCCCGGAAGGACACCAGACGGTCCAGCCGGACCGGCCGGTCGACCAGTCCGGCGCCGGGGCCGCCCGTCACGAACAGCTTCTTCACCAGCGGGGCGACCAGACTGGACGCCAACTTCCCGCCGAGCACCGCCGGTTCCATGCGCCACCCCCGTGGTCGGTCGACGAGGGGAGCATAACGACCGTCAGGACAACTGGCCGTCGTAGTCCGGCAGCTTGAACGTGCGCTCCGCGTGGCCGCCCGACAGGTCGGTGGCGCTGTTGCCGATGTTCGCGATGATCGTGTAGCCGTTCGACTCGATCTCGGCGCGCTGTTCGGTCTTGTACTCGGCGACGTCCTTGAACAGGTCCAGGAAGCCGCGGACGTACAGCCCCGAGGACTCGTACCCGGCGTGGGCGAGGTTCCACTCGGTGGGTGCCTCGATGATGCCGGGGCGGGCGGTCACGAAGAACAGGGCGACGCCGTGCTCCTGGGCGTACCGCGCGGCCTCCAGGACCGGCCGGTTGGCGGGCTGGGGGTAGCTGAAGCCGAAGTCGGTCTCCAGGGAGGTGTTGTCGATGTCGAGGACGATTGCCTGCTTCTCGCCCGGGGCGGAGTCGGCGATCCGCTCCTTCAGGTAGGGCAGCGCCGCGTCCATCACGGCGCGGCAGTCCCGCTGCCAGGTGTCGTAGTCGACGTCGTCCGCGGCGGCGGCGACCGCCGTCACCGACGCGGACGGCTTCTCGGCCGGGGCGGCGACGGACGGCGTGACCGTCGCGGTGAGCGCCGCCGCGACCACGGCGGCCGTGCCCGTGGCACGCCACCAGGTGCGCCGGGTCTGTCTGGTCTGGCCGGTCTGGTCGGTCATGGGGGGTGGGGTCCTCTCATGCCTGCGCGGATGCCTGACGGCACAAAGTTGTCGCGTGCATGCTTGCCCCAGCAAGTGGCCGGACGGCAACGATTGGGTTACTGAGCAGTAGTCAGTCTCCCGGCCTGCGGCTACGCCGTGATCTCCACCCCGTTCGGCACGCTCCGTACCCGCGGCAGCCGGGGATTGACCCGCAGCACCCGCAGCCGGGGGAAGCCGGACAGCCACGAGAGGTCGGTGTCGGGCAGCTCCGCGTTGAGCCACAGGTGGGTCAGCCGGTCGGGGAGCAGCCCCGCCAGCAGTTCCTCGGCCCGCATCACCCCGGCCACCTGGATGCGCGCACGCCCGCCGAGTTCGCGCAGCGCCGCCAGCTCGGCGGTGTCGGAGACCGGGAAGTAGAGGCCGTCCGGGTCCAGGTGGGCGATGATCTCCTGGGCGTACCGCTCGGTGTCGAAGTGCCGCCAGCCCCGGGCCAGTTCCGCACGCACCGGCAGCGCGGCGCGGGAGCGCAGCCGGGCCAGGTAGTCGATGGCCGCGTCGTCCGCGACCCGGGTCGCGGTGCAGGCCAGCAGCAGGGCCTGCCGGTCGTCGGGAACCTGGCCCGGGTCGGGCAGCAGCTCCAGGACGATGGGGCCGACCCAGCCGAGGCCCCGCGCGGCCAGCTCGGTGGTCGGGCGCACCAGGTTCTTCGTGCGGTCGTGGACCAGGCGCTGGACGGCCGGGTCGAGTTCGGCGACATGGTCGAGGCAGGCCGCGGCCATCAGCCGGCGGTGGTTGATCTGCGGGCGGCGCAGTCCGGGCGCGGGCGCCAGCAGCCGTTCCAGGAAATCGCCGCACTCCTCGGGCCGGGCGTGGGCGGCGGCCATGCGGATGACCTCCTCCCACTCGGACTGGTGGGCGTGGTCCACCAGCGTCGGGAACCGGCCCCGGGCCACGATCTCCTTGGCGGCCAGGTAGTCCTGGAAGGTGCGGTGGACGAAGTCGACCGACTCGCCCGACCGTTCGCGCAGCAGACCCGTACGGTGCAGCAGGTGCCGGAAGATCGTCGCGCCGTCCCCCTGCGCGCGGGCGGCGGGCATCGCGGGCAGCGCGGCGTCCAGGATGGCGACCGCCCGTTCGCCGGTCAGCTCGGAGGCGTCCTCCTCCAGCATGGCGTGGGCCAGCTTCTGCAACAGCCGTTCCCTGGTGCTCTGCTGGAGCCGCACGTCGTCGGCGTACAGCACGTCCCGTTCGGGGTCGCGGCGCTGGAGCAGCATCTCCAGGGCGGCGTCGTACAGCTCCTTGCGGCCGCTGGGCAGGGAGCCCGCCCGGTCCCGGTTGAGGGCGCATATCAGGCCGCACATCAGGGGGTTGGTGGCGAGCTGGCGCAGCTCGCGGTAGATGCGTACGGAGTGCAGCAGCCGCTGCTCGTACTCGTCCAGCGTTCTTCGCTCCCGCTCCCGCTCGCGCCCCTGGGGCCCCGGGGAGCGGCTCTGCTCGTCCAGGCGGGCCGCCGAGTGCCAGTCCCGGATGAACCGCGTCACCCGGTCCCGCGACATGGGTGCCAGGGACAGCTCGACGAAGTCCTCCTCGGCCAGCCCGCCCCCCGACAGCCAGCCGTCGGAGACGGCGGAGGGCCGGGAGGTGACCAGGCAGCCGTTGCCGGAGAAGACGCGCAGCAGCCGGCGCAGCCGGTCGCGCAGCTCGCCGCGCGTCTTCTCGGGCGCCTCGTCGATGCCGTCGACCAGCAGCAGCGCCCGGCCCGCGAGCAGGGTGCGCACCACCCACCCCTCCGGCGCGCGGTCGGCGAGCGGGTGCCGGACCGCGTGCAGGAAGTCGTCCGGCGCGGGGAAGCCCTCGCGGGCGAAGCGGCGTACGGGCAGCACGAAGGGGATCCGGGAGCCCTCGCGGGCGGCGGCCACGGCCAGCCACTGCACCAGGGTCGTCTTGCCCGACCCGGCGCCCCCGCGCAGCAGCACCCGGTCGTGGTCCTCCAGGGCACGGTCGGCGAGCAGCACGGTGCGCTGGTCGTCCTCGGTGCCGCCCACGCCGCCGCTGCGCTCCTCCGCCTCCAGGCTCAGGTAGGTCTCCTCCAGCGGCCAACGGTCGGGCGCGTTGGGGAAGTCCACGCCGACGATGGTCAGCCAGCCGTGCCGCCGGGCCACCCACTCGGCGTACTCGGCCTCGAACGCCACGTCCTCCTCCGACCGTTCGGCGTGCCGGGCCGCCGCCTCGGCGTCGCCCAGGTCGACCAGCTGCGCGATCCGGCTCGCCCGCCCCGGCAGTTGCCGCTGGAGATAGGCGGAGCGCCGCACCAGGTGGTGCAGGACGTGCAGGCACACCGACACGAGGAGCGCGTCGTGGAACCAGGCCGCGTCCGGCGACAGTTCCCGGTCGGCGCCCTGCACCGCGCCCCGCAGCCGCCGCGCGTAGTCCTGCGGCCCCAGGCGTACGGCGTCGGCGTCGGTGACGTCGACCTCGGCGATCGCGAGCAGCGTGCGGGCCAGGACGTCGACGACCGGGGCCAGTTCGGCGTTGGGCGCGGCGTGCCGCTCGGCGGCGAGGTGCACCAGGTCGGCGGCGGTGCGGTGGACGTCGTCCGGGGTGGCCGTGGCCCCGGCGCCGCGCCAGGTGACGAGGCCGGGGACCGGTTCGGAGAACACGGGTGGGCGGGCGGGGTCGCGGAACAGGCGGTGGACGAGGGGGGCGGCGAGACGGGAGGGGGTGCGGACGACGGCATCCATGGACGTGGTTACCCCTGGCGGTCGGCGGACGGGGGGGCGGTTTCGTTCCGGACCCTCACTCCGGGCGGCGCCTGGCGTGCCACGGCCGGGTCCAGGTCCGTGTACACGGTGACCGACCGCAGGGCGGGGAACGCGCCGAGCCAGGACAGCCCCTCCACGGGGTGCGGGGCGTCCAGGGCCAGGAGGTGCAGCCGCTCGGGAACGATCAGTGAGGTCAGGTCCTCGACGCGGTACGGGCCCCGCACGTGGATGTGCTCCCAGCCGCCCAGCGAGCGCAGCGTACGCAGGTCCTCGGCCGAGTACGCGTCGACGGCGTACTGGGTGGGGAGGTGGGCGAGGATCTCGCGGGCGTACTGGTCCCGGTCGAAGCCGTGCCACGCGGCGGCCAGCTGCGTGCCGACGAACGCGTCCGTGTGGTCCCGGAACCGGGACAGGAACTGGAGCGCGGCCTCGCTGTGCAGGTGTGCCGCAGTCTGCACCACCCGGAACGCGGTGTCGTCGTCGAGGCCGTCCGGCCCCGGCAGCAGGCTCAGCACCAGATCGCCGCCGGCCTGCGCCACGTCCCGCGCCGCCGCTTTGCTGGCCGGCGGGACATGCGTCGCCAGCCCCTCCTCCACCCGCCTGCGCGTTTCCGGCTCCACCTCGGCCGCGTACCGCAGCCCGGCCGCCGCCAGCAGCGTCCCGCGCGGGGTGCCCAGCTCGGTCAGCCGGCGCAGCATGTGCTCCGCCTCCTTCGGCCGGGCATGGGCGAGGGCGAGCAGGATCACGTCCTCCCACTGGTCCCGGTCGGCGTGGTCGACCAGCAGGCCGAAGTCCATTTCCTGCACGGCGAGCCGGGCGCCCAGATAGTCCTGGAAGGTGCGGTGCAGGAAGTCCACCCGGCCCTCGGCGGGCTCGCGCAGCAGCCCGGAGCGCAGCAGCAGGGCCCGGTAGACGTCCTCGCCACCGGCGCTGTCCAGGTCCAGCGCGGGCAGTGACCGCTCCACGATGCCGAGCGCCTCGTCCCGGTCCAGTTCGGCCCGGCTGTTGCGGATCAGCCACCACGCCAGCTTCTGGAGCAGCTGCACCTGCGTGGCGTAGGCGAGGCGCACCCCGTCGAAGCCGTGCAGCTCCCGTTCCCGGTCCCGGCGCTCCAGGAGCATCGTCAGGGCGGCCTCGTAGAGCGACCTGCGGTCCTGCGGCAGGAAACCGCGCCGGTCGCGGTGCAGGGCGCACAGCATGCCGCACATCAACGGGTTGGTGGCCAGCCCGGTCAGTTCCGGGGTGCCGCGCACGGACGCCAGCAGGGACTCGCCGACCGACGCGTCCACCTCGGCCGCCCGGTGCCAGCGCCGTACGAAGGTGGCGACGCCCTCGCGGCCCATCGGGGCGAGGACGAGTTCGCTGAAGCCCTCGGCGGCCAGCCACTCCTCCGGTACGGCGGAGGGACGCGAGGTGACCAGCCACAGGTTCCCGGGAAAGGCCCGCACCAGCTCGCGCAGCCAGCGCCGCGCGGCGGCACGGCGGTTCCCGGCGACCTCGTCGATGCCGTCGACCAGCAGCACCCCGCGCCGGGCCCGCAGCACGCGCTCCACCCACCCCGGGGGCTGCTCCCCGGCGACGGGGCAGCCGACCGCGCGCAGGAAGTCGCCGGGAAAGGGCAGCTCGGCGCCCGGCCGGACGATCCGGCGCATCGGCAGCACGAACGGCACCTGCCCGATGAGGTGGGGCAGCCCGTGGTCGTAGACCCGGCTCGCCGCCGTGACCGCGAGCCACTGCACGAGGGTGGTCTTGCCGGACCCGGCGACGCCGCGCAGGAACACCTGGTCGTGACCGGCGAGGACCTGCTCGGCGGCCACGGTCGGGTACTCCGGGCCCCGGCTCCCGCCCCGTCCCGCCTGCGGCCGGGTCGCCTCCAGGCTCAGATAGGCCGTGTCCAGCGGCCACTCCCGGGTCCCGGCGTCCAGCCCGTAGATGGTGAGGGTGCCGTACCGGGCGGCGATGTGGTCCGCGTAGCGCTCCTCGAACCCGGCGTCCTCGGCCGACCGGGACGGCAGCCGTTCCAGCAGTACGTCGACGGCCCGGACCAGCCGGGCCAGCTGCTGCGCCTGGACGGTCTGCCGGCGGGCGACGTAGGTGGAGCGCTGGGTGAGGAAGTTCAGGATGTGCAGCGAGGCGGTGTGCAGCAGCCGCTCGTACAGCAGCGTGCCGCCCTCGCCGAGCCCGTACGGGGCCAGCGGCACGCCCGCGCTCAGCTCGCGGGCGAAGCGCTCGGGGCCGAGCCCGACGGCCTCGTAGTCCTCGACGGTGATCTCGCCGAGCCGGGCGAGCGTACGGGCCAGGGCGTCCTTGACGACCGCGGCCTCGGCGGCGCCGACGGGCTCCTCGCCGGGGCCTGCGGCGGCCAGCGCCCTGCGGACCAGCTCTCCGGCGATCTTCTCGACGTCCTTGGGCGTGACGGTCCGCTTCTCGCCCCGGAAGGACACCAGCGCCGATATCCGCACCGGGCGGTCCACCAGACCCGCTCCCGGCCCGTCCCGGACGAAGAGCCGGCGGACGAGCGGAGTGACCGCGCTGGACGCGACACGGGCCCCGAGTGCTGTGACGTCGACCATGTTCCGAGCCTAGGTGAACGCCCTTGTACGGGGGGCGGGTTAGCCGGGACGGGAGTAGCCCCCGTCACATTCGGGGGCCTTTCGATCATGGCCGCCGGTGACGTGCCGCACAGGCCGATTGCCCTGTACTACGGGGAATAGTGGCAGCCGCAAGAACTACGAAAACGGACATACCGGGGTGGTGTGAGGGGGGATTTCCGGGTTTCTGACCTGGTTCTGTCCAGAATGACGGCTCTGGCACGGGTCGGGAGGTTTCCCTCTGAATTACTAAATAGGGTCGTAGGTCACACCTTTGTGCGGTTCGGGGTCGCCGGGTTACCAAGGTTGAGCCCGCCCGGTGAGCGCCTTGTGCGTCCCGCCGGTGGGCATTCCTCTGCACCCGTCCCCATGAGGTTCGAATGTTCCCGCGTGTCACGTCCCGTTCTTCCCGTACGACCATCCGCACCCGCGCCGCGGTGATGGCCGCCGGCCTCGGAGCCTCGGTCGCACTGGGAGCCGGGGTCGCGGCCGCCACCGGCACCACGGCGGCCTCCAGCACGACCTCCGCCGCGAGCGCGGTGGAGGCCCAGGCCGCCGCGCAGGCCAAGGCGGCGAAGGCCGAGAAGGCCTCCGCGAGCACGAAGAAGACCGCCACCAAGAAGAAGGCCGCCTCCTGGGTGGACCCGGTCAAGAAGTACGCGCTGAGCGCCAGCTTCGCCCAGAACGGTGGCATGTGGGCGCACAAGCACAGCGGCCAGGACTTCGCCGTGCCGGTCGGCACCAACGTCGTCGCCGCCCACGGCGGCACCGTGGTCAAGGCCGGCGGCAACGGCGCCGGTGACGGCCCCGCCTACGGCAACGCGATCGTGATCAAGCACGGCAACGGCACGTACTCCCAGTACGCGCACCTGTCCAAGGTCAACGTGAAGATCGGCCAGGTCGTGAAGACCGGCCAGTCGATCGCCAAGTCCGGCAACACCGGCAACTCCAGCGGCCCGCACCTGCACTTCGAGATCCGCACGACCGCGAACTACGGCTCGGCCGTCGACCCGGTCGCCTTCCTGAAGTCCAAGGGTGTGACCGTCTGAGGAGCGTGACTACGCTCCCGCGGCTCCCCGATGGGCCTGGGTGATCAGATCGGTGGCGACCTCGAGAACAGCGGCACGCTGTTCCTCGGGGTCGCCTTCGAGGTCCCGGAGCACGAACATCCCGGCGTGCAGGGTGAACAGCGCGCTGATGCAGCGGACCTGGTCGACCAGGTCCGCCTCGGGGTCCATGAGGATGTCGCGCAGGCCGAACATCCTGGTCTTGAACAGCTCGCCGATGCGCAGGTCCCGCACCGTCGCCTGGTTCTCCTGCATGAAGCGGAACAGCGGCGCCGCGCCGGCCAGCGCCTCGCTGTAGCCGCGGATGATCTCCTGCTTCGTCTCCAGGGTGTGCGGCTGCTCCCGCCCCCACTCGATCAGGTGCTCCAGCGGCCGTGAGAGGTCCTCGAAGATGCTGACGAGGATCTCTTCCTTGGTCTTGAAGTGGTAGTAGAGCGCGGCCTTGGTCACGTCCAGACGCTCGGCGATCTCGCGCAGGGAGGTCTTCTCGTACCCCTGCTCCGCGAAGAGCTCGAGCGCGACGTCCTGGATGCGCTGGCGGGTGTCCCCGCGGCGTCGCTGCTGCTTGGTGCCGTTCATTGTGCCGCCCATCCTCCTACGCACCTCCTGCCCCGCGCACTTTCCGAAAAACTTACTTGACGCCCGGCTAGTTACGCGCCTACCTTTCCCAGTGTAGACAACTTGCCGGGCGGCAAGTAAGTGAGAGTGGCGCAGCGGTAGCTGGGGGAGTAGGAGAGATGGCGGACAAGACGGAGGCGGCGACCGGCGGAGCCGGCACCGTGAAGCAACCGAGGAGCGTACGGGTCGTCCTGCTCGCCCTCATGATCGCGATGATGCTCGCGATGCTCGACAACATGATCATCGGCACCGCGATGCCCACGATCGTCGGCGAGCTGGGCGGCCTGGAGCACCTCTCCTGGGTCGTCACCGCCTACACCCTGGCCACCGCGGCCTCCACCCCGCTGTGGGGCAAGCTCGGCGACATGTACGGGCGCAAGGGCGTCTTCATGACGTCGATCGTGATCTTCCTGGCCGGCTCGGCGCTCAGCGGCATGGCCCAGGACATGGGCCAGCTCATCGGCTTCCGCGCGATCCAGGGCCTGGGCGCCGGCGGTCTGATGGTCGGCGTCATGGCGATCATCGGCGACCTGATACCGCCCCGCGAGCGCGGCAAGTACCAGGGCATGATCGCCGGTGTCATGGCGCTCTCGATGATCGGCGGACCGCTGGTCGGCGGCACCATCACCGACAACTGGGGCTGGCGCTGGTCCTTCTACATCAACATCCCGCTCGGCGTGATCGCGCTGATCGCCATCAGCGCCGTACTGCACCTGCCGAAGAAGCGCAGCAAGGCGCGGATCGACTATCCGGGCGCCGTGCTGCTGACCGTCGGCATCACCGCCATCGTGCTCGTCACCACCTGGGGCGGCACCGAGTACGCCTGGACCTCGGCGCGGATCATGGAGCTGATCGGCATCGGCGTCGCCGCGCTGGTCGGGTTCGTGTTCTGGCAGACCAGGGCCGCGGAGCCGATCCTGCCGCTGCACATCTTCCGCAGCCGCAACTTCACGCTGATGTCGGTCATCGGCTTCATCGTCGGCTTCGTGATGTTTGGCGCCACCCTCTTCCTGCCGCTGTACCAGCAGTCGGTGCAGGGTGCGTCCGCCACCAACTCGGGCCTGCTGCTCCTGCCCATGCTGGGCGCGATGCTCGTCACGTCGATGGTCGCGGGCCGGGTCACCACCAACACCGGCCGCTACAAGATCTTCCCCGTCGCGGGCGGCGCACTGATGACGGTCGGCCTGTTCCTCCTGTCCACCATGGACACCGACACCACCCGCTTCACCTCCGGCCTGTACATGGCCGTCGTCGGCCTCGGCATGGGCTGCCTGATGCAGATCACGATGCTGGTGGCGCAGAACAGCGTGGAGATGAAGGACATGGGCGTCGCGTCCTCCTCCACCACCCTCTTCCGCACCCTCGGCTCCTCCTTCGGCGTCGCGATCATGGGCGCCCTGTTCAACAGCCGGGTCCAGGACGCCATGGCCGAGCGGGCTCCGGAGGGCGCCAGGGCGACGGAGCAGTCGGCGACGCTGACCGCGGACGCGCTGAACGCCCTGCCGGCGGCGGTCCGCGACGCCTACCAGCACGCGGTGTCCTCCGGCACCCACGGCGCGTTCCTGCTGGGCTCCGCGGTGGCGGTCCTCGCGCTGGTCGCGGCGTTCTTCGTCAAGGAGGTCCCGCTGAAGGGCGCGGGCCCGAAGCCGGCCGAGTCCCCGGCCGACGACGACCCCGCCACGGCGAAGGCGCCGGTGACCGAGGCGGTCTGACCGCGCGGCGAGCTGTCGCCCGCCCCCCCCTCGACAGGCCCCCGGGTGGATCGTTCACCCGGGGGCCTCGTCGTGCGCCGCATAGGCTGAGCCGCAGGCCTCCGGGGGTGATCACCGGGCCGGAGCCGGGGCCGGGGCCGACACAGGGACGGGGCAGGTGCATGGACACGGACGTGAACGGCAGGACCGGACCCCGTCGGCGCTCGGAGTGGGCCACCGCCGCCGGAACGGCTCTCCTCCCGGTCGCCGCGGTCGTCCTGGCGGGCGTGGAGGCCGCGTTGCCGTGGTGGGCGGTGACCGGACCGGCCGTGCTGACCGCCGGGCTCGCCGGCTGGGCCGGAGTACGGATCGGCCGCCGCCGAGCTGTACGGCGTGAAGCGCTGGAGCCGGGGGAGAAGGTCCTCGGCACCTACACCGTCCGGCCCCCGTACCGCGAGCACACGCCGCCCGCGGCGCACGAGGGGCCGCAGTACCAGTTGGTGGTGACCAGTCGCGGCCTTCAGATGTGGGAGCGCTCCGCGCTGCTGTGGCGCCACCCGTGGCCGGAGCTGCGCGTCCTCGCCGACGGCCCGCGCCTGCGCGTCCACCACGAGGGGCGCGAGGCCGCCCACCTGCTCCTCGAACCGCCGGGCGCCGCACGAGAGGTACGTCTCGTCGCCACCCGGCACGCGGCCGGTTGACGGAGTCGGTCACGGACGCGGCGACGACTCGTTCGCCTGGCCGACGCACTTGAACCGCACCGTCTCGCCCCGCCCGCCCGCTACCGCTCACCCCGCTCCGCCTGCCGGGCGAGGAACTCCTCGAACGCCGCCTTCTGCTTCGGGTCCATGAAGCCCTGGCGGACGTCGCGGGCCTTCTCCTCCAGCCAGTGCGCCTCGGCGGGGTCGATCAGCTCCGCGACCACCACGCCGTCGCGGACGACCGCCGTACGCCCACCGACGCGACGCCGGAAGAGCGTGAACGGCCCGAACTGCTCGGGGTGAGCCGGCTCAGGCCCCTCCGCCCGGTCTCCCGCCGGGTAGGCGGTGGGCGCCCAGTGCTCCCAGAGCGCCAGCGTCGCCGCAGGCACCAGCACCCCGTGCAGCAGGGGCCGGCCCCTGTCCCGCACGACCGTGACCATGACGGGCGCACCGGCGGCCGCGGCCAGCCCCAGCACCCGCTCCACCTCGTCGTTGACCGGATGGTTGACCTCTGCTTCGATCCGTATGCTCACGGCGGCTCAGGCTACGGGCATCCCGGTCCTGCCCCTGTGACACCCGCGTACAAGGGAGGTGCCGCACGCATGACCGAGCGGGATGCCGCGATCCGGATCGTCGAAGCAGAGCTGGAGCGCACCTACCGGAGGGAGTCGGCGGCGGGCCTCGCCCCCCTGCGCATGGCTGTGGCAGGCGTGGAGGCGCACGAGCTGGCGTGGATCGTCGACTGGACGTCCGAGGAGTACCTGCGGACCGGGGACGATCGGTTCCTGCTGGCCGGGAACGGGCCCTACCTGGTCGACCGCGTGGACGGAAGCCTCCACTCGATCGGCGTCCTCTCCGCCATGAGCGGGGCGTGGGAGGCGGACTACCGGGCCCGCATCCGGGGACAGACCGTGCGGAGCGCGGTGGACGATCTGCACGACGAGGTGCGGGCGGCGACGGTCGAACGGGGACGGGTCCACGCCATGCGCGTTCTTCGGCGGAGGGTGCCCGAACTGTCTCCCGCCCAGGCCGTCGCCTACGTGGCCGCCCTGAACACGGGCGCCGCACCGGCACGGCTCGTGGCGGTCGCCGCCGCGAGGCTGGTGCCGCCCGTGGATCCGGTCATGTCGGTGCGGACCATCCGCGGAGGGCGGCCCGCACCCGGTTGAGCCCCTCCGCCCTCCAGTGGTCCCGGTCGGGCATCTGGTCGTCCCGGCGCCAGCGCCAGGCCGAGAACAGCGCCCAGTTCAGGGCGCGGCACCGGTCGATAAGACCCTGGTCGGCCCCCGCGTAGTGCCGTCCCACCTCTTCGGGGGCGTGGGCGAGGTCGAACTCGACCGGCCCGCGGCAGCAGGTGGCGAGGTCGATGAAGAGCGGGCCCCGTTTCGTGTTGAGGAGGTTGCCCGGATGCGGTTCGCCGTGCAGCAGCTGGTCGCCGGTCCGGTCGGTGCCGATCGCGGCGCCCAGGCCGCCGAGGGTGTCGCCGAGGAATGCCCGGTCGGCGTCGGGCAGCTCGGGGGAGCGCTGCCGGTCGCCCACCTCCCTGAGGGCCGCGGCGACCCGCTCGGTGAAGTGCGGTGCAGTGGCCAGGTCGATCCGGCGCAGGGCGGCATGATGGCGTCGGAAGGCGTCCGCGTAGGCGGCCGGCGCGATCTCCGCGGGCAACGGTTCGTAGTAGGTCCAGAGCGAGACGGCGAAACCGTCCCGCACGTGGACCCGGGGGGCGACCCCGGGTGCGAGTTCACCCACCGGAGCGTCGGTCTCGGCGAGACGACGGGCGACCTCCACCTCGAACGCGGAGTCGGCCAGATGACCCACGGGCGCGACCCGCGCCAGTACGTCGCACGGGAGCAGGCGCAGCGCGACCCGGTCCGAGTCGTGGACGACGGCCACCTCGGTGACCCGAAGGTCCAGCTCCGCAGCGGTCGCCCGGGCCGCCTCGATCGCGCGGCGGAGCTCCGACGGCTCCATGTGGTCCCCCTCGATGTCGGCGCGGCACTCCTGACCCGGCGGGAAGCATGTCACGACGGGGCGGCACCGGCCTCGGGTTTTCCGGCCGCCGCAGGCGTCCAGCCGCCCCCCGGCACGTCAGCGTTTCGGGGACGCCTCCCGCGACGCCGACGGCGAAGCCGCCGCCCCGCCGTTCGACCGGTCCGGCAGCATCGGGTAGCTCCCCGTGTTCGTCGGCGCGTGTTCCGGGAGCCACAGGACGGCGACCGCGCCCTCGGCCGGTACGTGGGCGGGGGCGCCCGCCGGGCGGACGTTGCGGAAGGTGAGGCGGGCGCCCAGGACCCGGGCCTGACCGGCGGCGATGGTCAGGCCGAGGCCGTGTCCGCGGCCCGCCCGGTCCGTGCTGCCGGTGCGGAACCGGCTCGGTCCCTCGGCCAGCAGGTCCTCGGGGAAGCCCGGGCCGTGGTCCCGGACCCGGATCACCCGGCCCTCGACGCTCACCTCGACGGGCGAGCGGCCGTGCCGGGCGGCGTTGGCGAGCAGGTTGAACAGCACGCGCTCCAGGCGGCGCGGGTCGGTGGTGACCTCCGACTCGTGGATCACCCGCACCTCGACGGCCGGGTCCTTGGCGGCGACCCGCCGGGACACGAAGTGGCCGAGCATGATGTCCTGCAGCTCCGCCCGCTCCGAGGCCCCGTCGAGGCGGGCCACCTCCAGGACGTCCTCGACCAGCGTGCGCATCGCCTTCGCCCGGTCCAGGACCAGCTCGGTCGGCCGGCCCGGCGGCAGCAGTTCGGCGGCCGTGAGCAGGCCGGTCACCGGGGTGCGCAGCTCGTGCGCGATGTCCGCGGTGACCCGGCGCTCGGCCTCGATCCGCTGCTGCAACGCGTCCGCCATCGCGTCCACGGCACGCGCGACGTCGTCCGTCTCGTCCCGGACCACGCCGCCGATGGCGTCCCGCACCCGGACGTCCGCCTCGCCGCCCGCTACCCGGTTCGCGGCGGCGGCGGCCTTGCGCAGCCGGCGCGACAGCTGGCCGCCGATGAGCACGCCGAGCGCGCTGCCGCCGAGGACCACCGCGATCGAGCCGATGACCAGGGCCTGGTCCAGGTCGCTGAGGATGTCCGCGCTGCGGTCGGTGAAGCCGGAGTGCAGCGACATCACGTGCCCGTCCTTGAGCGGCACGGCGGCCCAGATGTCCGTCACGCCGTTCGCCCGCTCCGAGACGAACGTGGCGCGCCGCCCCGCCTCGACCTTGCGGCGCAGCTCCGGCGGCAGGGCGGGGTCGTCGATCTGGGCGTTGGGGAAGTTCTGCCGCCCGGACAGCTCGTAGTTGCGCTGCGCTATCAGGACCCGGTCGTCCGCGAGGTCACGGGCGTTGTCGAGCATCGAGACCCGGGCGGCGTTGTGCACGACCAGGCTCAGCGCGATCGCCACGAGCGCGCCGACCAGCGCGATGGCCGCGCTCAGCTTCCAGCGCAGCCCGGTGCGCACCCTGCGGGCGGCGAGACCGCGGGCGACGAGACCGCGCGCACGGGCGGCCGGGCCCGTACGCCCGCCCGGACGCGCTTGTCCACCCGGATCCGCGTACTCGTCCGGTCCCGCGTGCTCGTTCGGTCGCGCGCGTCCGCCCGGACCCGTGCGCCCGCCCGGTCCCACGTAGTCGCCCGGTCCCGCGTGCTCGCCCGGCCCCGTGTGGTCGTACGGGCGCCCCGGAGGCGAGGCGGTCCGGCGTCGGAAGAACCCCCGCATATCCCTGTATCCCCGCTCAGGCCTTCAACTTGTAGCCGAAGCCGCGGACCGTCTCGATCCGGTCCTGGCCGATCTTGGTGCGCAGCCGCTGCACATGCACGTCGACGACCCGGGTGTCCCCGCCCCAGCCGTAGTCCCACACGCGTTCCAGCAGCTTGTCGCGCGAGAGCACGGTGCCCGGCGCGGAGGAGAACTCCAGCAGCAGCCGCATCTCGGTCGGGGTGAGCCCCACCGGCCGCCCCGCCCGGCGCACCTCCATGCCGTCGGTGTCCACCTCTAGGTCGCCGAAGCTGAGCACGCCCCCCGTCTCCGCGGCGCCGCCCGCCTCCGCCCGTCCGCCGCCCCCGGCGTGGCCGAAGCGGCGCAGCACCGCCCGGATCCGGGCGACCAGCACGGCCCCGTCGAACGGCTTGGTCACGTAGTCGTCGGCGCCGGCCTCCAGGCCGAGCACGACGTCGATGGAGTCCGCCCGCGCCGACAGCATGATCACCGGCACTGTGGACTCGTCCCGGATACGGCGGCACAGGCTGACGCCGTCGAGGCCCGGGAGCATGACGTCGAGGAGGGCGATGTCGGGCCGGTCGGCCCGGAAGGACTCCAGGCCGGAGAGCCCGTCGGGCATCGCGGTGACCGCGAAACCGTCCCGCTCCAGGGCGAGCTGGGTGGCCTCGCGGATGACGTCGTCGTCCTCGACGAACAGGACGTGGGTCTGGTCTGCCATCCCGGTGCTCTCAGTCCTCATGGTGTGGTCGGGTCGAACGGGGTGCCGGACCGGCCGCGCACCGCCTCCACCCGGTCATCGGTGCGAGCGGGCCGATCGGTTCACGCCGGCCGGCGGGACGGGCGGGTCAGCCGTCCGGCTCGGGGGCCGGGGTGGGCGCGCTCCCCGCGGCCTTGCTGTAGTCGTTGTGGGTGCGGTACTCCTCGGTGAACCGGCCCGACGCCCAGCGGTACGTGATCACGTTGTCGCTGGACGGACTCGACACCGGGTCCTCCTTGTCGTACACCTGCTTGGTCACCACCAGGTCGCCGCGGTCGATCTCCGCGTAGACCGGCGGCGCCTCGGCCTTGAACACATTCTGGTATCCGCCGTCCTCCTCGCGGTACACGTAGCTGCCCACCCCCACCGTGTCACCGCAGGTCAGCACATTGACCACGACGTCGTCCACCGAGCCGCCGGTCAGCCTGCCGTAGGACACGTCGACGGGGTACTCGTCGGCGACGCACGGCTTCAGCTCGCGCTTGACCTCCGCGGAGACCTTGGGATCGGCCTTGACGAGCCGCACCGGGTCCACGCGGTCGGGGACCTTCGAAGGGGACGCCTTCGCCGCCGGCTCGGGGGACGGGGAGGCGGCGCCCCCCACCGTGTCCGCGTGGGCCGGGCCCTCGTCCCGGGCGCCGGTGCCGCCGGTCCCGCAGCCGGACAGGGAAACGCCGAGGGCGACGAACACGGCCACCGCCGCACTCGCCGCCTGCGTGGTTCTCCGGGGTTCCCCGGACGTGATCCGGGTCCCCCCGGACTTCCGACCGTCGGTCAGGCCGCGCAACGCTCCCGCTCCTCACGCTCCATCGCCCGTGCGTCCAGGTCGCGGGCGACCAGCTCCTCGCGGAGCCGGGCGAGCGCGCGGTGCAGCGTGCTCTTGACCGTTCCCGCCGACATGCCGAGGGCGGCGGCGGTCTCCTCCGTGGACATCTGCTCCCAGTGTCGCAGCACCACGACGCTGCGCTGCTTCGGGGCGAGCACCTTCAGGACGTCCATGAGCAGGGCGCGGTCCGCGTGCTGCTCGGTGGCGTCGTCCATGGGGGACTCGGGGAGCTGCTCGGTCGGCACCTCCTCCAGCTTCCGCGCCCGCCACCACTCGGTCCGCGTGTTGATCATGACCCGGCGCAGGTAGGCGTCCGCGAGCCGCTTGTCCTCGATGGTCTCCCAGCGCCCGTACGTCCGCGCCAGTGCGGTCTGGAGGAGGTCCTGGGCGTCGACGGGGTCGGGGACCAGGCGCCGGGCGCTGCGCAGCAGCGCGTCCTGCCGGGTGCGGACGTACTCCTCGAACTCGAGCACCTCGCCCATGTCAACCGCCTTCCGATCCCCGTTTGCCGACGGTGGTCATCCGCCGGCCCACTGACTGTGGTCCGTAGTCGTGCCGTGCCCTCTGGGCACGCAAACGAAGGTAGGGAAGCGTTGTCACGGCGCTGTGCGATGCAGCCTGCGGCGAACCCTCGGCTGTCCGTCGGTTGTGTAACGGAAGTAGGAACCGGGTAAATCGATGGCCCACTTGATGGCGACATCGGGCGATTTGCCCGGCGGTGCGGCTGTCACAGAGACACCCGAAGTCTCCGTGCCGACGGCGCGTCAGCTCAGCGGCAGCCGGTACAGCCCGTCCGCCAGCGGCTCCACCAGGCCGTCGGCCACGAGGCCGTCCAGGGCGCGGGCCCGCTGGACCGGCTCCTGCCACACCTGGTCCAGGGCCGCCTGCGGCACCGGTCCGGTCGCCTCGCGGAGCACCGCGAGCAGCCGCCCGCGCACCTGCCGGTCGGTGCCCGCGTACGTCTGGCCGCGCCGCGGCGGGCCGTCGTGCGCGGGCTTGCCGGCCAGCCGCCAGGCGCACCGGGCCGCGATCGGGCAGCGGTGGCACGACTCGTTCTTCGCCGTGCAGACCAGGGCACCCAGCTCCATCGAGGCGGCGGCCCAGCGGGCGGCGCTCGCCTCCTCGTCGGGCAGCAGCGCCCTCGCCAGCTTCCGCTCGGCGGCGGTGGTGGCGTTCGGCGGGTACTGCACGCCGGTGACCGCGCGGGCGAAGACCCGGCGGACGTTGGTGTCCAGTACGGCGTGCCGCTGGCCGTAGGCGAAGGAGGCGACCGCGGCGGCCGTGTACTCGCCGATGCCGGGCAGCGCGAGGAGCTGGGCGTGGTCGGCGGGCACGTCGCCGCCGTGCCGTTCCGTCATGGCCACGGCGGCGCCGTGCAGGCGCAGGGCACGGCGCGGGTAGCCGAGCCGGCCCCAGGCCCGCACGGCCTCACCGGGTGCCTCGGCGGCGAGGTCGGCGGGGCGCGGCCAGCGGGCCAGCCACTGCTCGTACACGGGCTGGACGCGGCTGACCGGGGTCTGCTGGAGCATGAACTCGCTGACCATCACGCCCCAGGCGCCGGCCTCCGGGCGCCGCCACGGCAGATCGCGGGCGTGATCGTCGAACCAGTCGATGACGGGGGCGTGCAGCGGCACGCCGGACGGGGCGGGGTCGGAGGGTCCGCCTGGCGAGGGCTTCGTGGGCGCAGTCATGACCCTCCGATCCTGCCACGGGAGGGCCTCCGCACGGGAACACCGCCACCCGGTGGCGGGCGGGGCACCTGACGATCGGCAGGGGCGCGCGGGGCGCTTCCGCTTGTAGCGTCGAGGCCATGCGCCCTGCCCGGCCGACCGACGACCCCGACTCCGACTCCGCCCCCGCTCCCGCTGCGAACGCGCTCGACGGCCGCAGGCCCCGGGCAGCCCGGACCGTGCCCGCCGGGACTGTGCCCGCCCGGACCGTGCCCGCCGACCGGGACGCGGCGCCCCGCGCGGCCACCTCTCCGGATGCCGCGGTGGCGCCGGACGGATGCGCTCCGCCCGGCGGGGAGGCCGGCCCCCGTGGGGGTGCGTCCCCGGGCCGGATCGGCGCGCGGGTGGGGAAAGGGGTCCTGTTCTGGGGCGCGCTCGCGCTGCCCGCGCTCGCCGCGGACCGGCTCGGCATGAACGAACCGCGTGCTCCGTGGCAGCAGCTGGCCGGGCTGGCGGTGCTCGCCGCCGCCGTCGCCACCTCCCGGCGGCAGCCGCTCGCCGCGTACGTCCTGGCCGCCGCGCTGGGGCTGGCCACCGCGCCCGCCCTGTTCAGCGTCTCCTACGGCCCCGCCCTCGGCGTCCTCGCCCTGCTGCTCGGCCTGCGCGCGCCGCGACCGCACCCGGCGGTCGCCGGGTTCCTGGGCGTCGGTGCCGCGGGCGCCGTGCGCATCGCCCTGGCCGGTGCCGACCCGGCGCCCGAGGCCTTCGTCCTGACAGGCACCCTGCTGTTCGGCAGCGTCTTCCCCTGGCTGGCCGGACGCTACTGGCGGCAGAGCCGGGCGCTGGCCGAGGCCGGCTGGCTCAGGGCGGCCCGGCTGGAGGAGCGGCAACGGCACGCCGAGGAACGGGCCACGCTGCGCGAACGGTCCCGCATCGCCCAGGACATGCACGACTGCCTGGGCCACGAGCTGAGCCTGCTCGCCCTGCGCGCGGGTGCCCTCCAGGTCGCCCCCGGCCTCGCCGCCGAGCACCGGGCCGCCGCGGCGGACCTGCGGGCCGCGGCCGCCGACGCCACCGACCACCTGCACCGCATCATCGGTGTCCTGCGCGAGGACGACGAACCCGTCCCGCTCGCCCCGCCGGGCGAGAGCGTCGAGGAACTCGTCGCCCGCGCCGCCGAGTCGGGGCTCCCCGTGCGGTGGGAGACCTCGCACCCCGCACCCCGGGTTCCGGAACCCGGCTCCCTCACCGAGCGGCTGCTGCACCGGATCGTGCGCGAGGCGCTGACCAACGCGGCCCGGCACGCGCCGGGCGCCCCCGTCGTCGTGGAGGTCGCCGGGCAGCCGTCCGGCACGACGGTCACCGTCACCAACGACCGTCCGACCGGGACCGGTTCCCGTTCGACGGGCGGCGGCACGGGCCTGCTGGGGCTGCGCGCCGCCGTGGCCTCGGTCGGCGGCGACTTCCGGGCGGGCCCGCACGGAGCGGGCTTCCGCGTCCGGGCACATGTCCCGGCCGGGCGGCCGGACCCCGGGTCCGTCCCCGACGGGGCCCCCGCTGCCCCGGCCGCTGCCGCTGCCGCTGCCCCGAGTCATCCGTCCCCTCCGTCCCCTCCCTCCCCTCCGTCCGCTCCCGCCGCCCCGTTCGCGCCCGCCGCCCCGTTGGCCCGCGCCCGCCGCCGGGTCGTCCTCGGTCTGGGCGCCGCGGCCGGTGCGGGACTGGTCCTGGTCGGCGTCGCGTTCGCCTGGTACGCCTACACCGAGACGCGCTCGGTGCTCCCCCCGAGCGCGTACGCGAAACTGCGCCCGGGCACGCCGTACGCCGAGGTCGCCGCCGTCCTGCCGGACCGGGAGGCCCACGACCCGCCGAGCGACCGTGCTCCGGCGCCGCCGGAGGGCGCCGACTGCCGCTACTACCGCGCCGGCGGCGAACTCCTCGTCTCCGTCGACCACTTCCGCCTCTGCTTCGACGCACGGGGGAACCTGGTCGCCAAGGACGTCGTGCCCGGCGCGGGACGACCCGACAACGACGAGGAGACCGCACGGTGATCCGGGTACTGCTGGCCGACGACGAGGCGATGGTGCGGGCCGGGGTGCGCGCCATCCTGGCGAGCGGAGACGAGAGCGAGGTCGTCGCCGAGGCGGGCGACGGCCGCGAGGCGGTCGAACTGGCCCTCGCGCACCGCCCGGACGTGGCCCTGCTGGACATCCGCATGCCCCGCCTGGACGGCATCGCGGCCGCGGCCGAGATCCTGCGGTCCGCCCCCGGCACCGCGGTCGCCATGCTCACCACCTTCTCCGAACAGGCCTACGTCAACCGCGCCCTGTCCGCCGGTGCCA
Source organism: Streptomyces coelicoflavus (assembly GCF_003112555.1). GTDB lineage: Bacteria > Actinomycetota > Actinomycetes > Streptomycetales > Streptomycetaceae > Streptomyces > Streptomyces coelicoflavus. Next base: position 752,769 of record NZ_BEWB01000003.1, read on the forward strand.
CGGGCTTCCTGCTCAAGTCCGGCGACCCCTACGAACTCATGGCCGGGGTACGGGCCGTCGCGGAGGGCGCCGCCTTCCTCTCGCCGAAGGTCGCCCGCTACGTCGTCGAGGACCTCGGCAGGAGCGCCGGCGGCGGCCGCCTCGCCCGCGAGGAGCGTGCCCGCCTGCGCGCGGGACGGCTGAGCCCCCGGGAACGCGAGGTCCTCGGCCTGGTGGGGGCGGGCCTGTCCAACCCGGAGATCGCCGCCCGGCTGCACCTGGTCGAGGGCACCGTGAAGGCGTACGTGAGCGCGGTCCTGGACCGGCTGGAGGTGCGCAACCGGGTCCAGGCGGCGATCGTCGCGTACGAGGCGGGCCTGGTCGAGACGGAGGTCTGAGCGAGGACCACCGGCAGGTCAACGCCGCCGGTGCGAGGGGGCGAAGCGGGCCGCCGGCGCGACGGCGGCCGGACCCGGCCCGGTCAGCCACCGTGCCACGGCCGCGTCGGATCCCCGCATCGTCCCGGCCAGCCGCGTCACCGCGCCCGTGCCCAGCCGCACGGCCACCACGGCGACGACGGCGCCCAGCAGCAGACCGGCGGCGACGTCGTGCGGGTAGTGGACGCCGACGAACACCCGGGAGAAGGCCATCAGCAGGGCGAGCGGCGCCGTCAGCAGGACGAGCGCACGCCGGACCAGCAGCAGGGCGACGGCCGAAGCTCCCGCGATCGTCGCGTGATTGCTGGGGAAGGACCAGTCGCCGGTCGCCGGGCACTCCACCAGGGACGCCGCCGCCCCGGAGACCGCCCGGCACGGACGTTCCTCCGTGAAACCGGACTTGAGCAGCTCACTGCACACATAGGCCAAAGCCGTGGCCAGAGGTGCAAGGACCGCGATGGCGAACGCCCGGCTGTCACCGCGTCGCGCGCGCCACCACACCAGGACGAAGAGCGCGCCGAAGACCAGGAGCCCCGCCTCCGTCCACAACTCCATCGTCCCCCGCACCCACCCAGGGGTGTCCCGGGCGAAATCGGTGATGTCGCGGTACAACTCGTCGTCTGAGAAGGTCATGCTCACGGACGGTAGGCGGGTGCCCGATACGGTCACACCCTGCGATCGACACGTGGGTCTCCTGTCGATCGACAGGGGTGGAGGCAGGTCTCCGGGATGATGATCCGTAAAAGTTGCGGGTCTCAACGGCGGGTGGGACAAGGGAACGCGCCGATCTCTCGTACAGTTTGCGCCGTGGGATCTCTGCGCAATCCGGTCGGGCCGCTTCCCTCCACCATCTACTGGCGACGGAGGGCCGTACTGCTGTCTCTTCTCGCCCTGTTGGCGCTACTGATCACCTGGATCGTGGTCGCCGGCGGCGGGGACGGCGGCAAGGGCGCCAAGGACGGGGCCGACGGCAAGAACCCGGCGCCGTCCATCACCCCGGGGCCCTCGGGCTCCGGCCCGGCGATCAGCCAGGCCCCGGGTGGACGCGACGAGTCGGGGGGCGGGGACTCCAACGGCTCGGGCTCCGGCTCGGGTTCGGGATCGGCCTCCGGCGGCGGCGACGGATCGGACGCCGGATCCGGGTCCGGCGGCGGAGAGTCCGGCGACGGATCGGGCGGCGGGGCCGGCGGGGGATCCGCGGGCGGTGCCGCGACGGGCGTCGGCGCGGGCGACGCGCTGCCGGCCGGGTCGGGACTGCCCAACTGCACGCCGGGAGCGGTGAAGTTGAGCCTGCGCAGCGTCCGCAACAACTACGCGCCGGGACAGACCCCGGCCTTCGAACTGACCGCGCGGAACACCTCGGGCAGCGACTGCAAGGTCGATCTCGGCCCGGAGCACGCGGTGTTCACCATCACCCCGGCCGGCGCGGACGACGCGTACTGGTCCTCCGACGACTGCGTCGAGGGCAAGGGCAGCCTGCGGTATCGGGTGGCCGCGGGCAGCGGCATCGCCTACACCGTGAAGTGGGACCGCAAGCCGAGCGCCCCCGAGTGCGGGACGCCTCCGGCGGGTTCCGCCAAGGCGGGCACCTACCTGGTGGAGGCCAAGGCGCCCGGCTTCGAGAAGGTACGGACGTCGTTCGTGCTCAAGAGCGACTGACCGTACGCGCCCCGGGGGCTCAGACGTAACGCTCGGGCTCAGACGTAACGCTCGGGCTCAGACGTAACGCTCGGGCTCAGACGTAACGCTCGGGCTCAGACGTAACGCTCGAGGATCGACGACTCCGCCAGCCGCGACAGCCCCTCGCGCACGCTGCGTGCCCGCGCCTCGCCGACGCCGTCCACCGTCTGGAGGTCGTCGACGCTGGCGGCGAGCAGCTTCTGGAGACCGCCGAAGTGCTCCACCAGCCGGTCGATGATCGCGCCGGGCAGCCGCGGCACCTTGGCCAGCAGCCGGAAACCGCGCGGCGACACCGCCGAGTCCAGCGTCTCGGGCGAGCCGGTGTAACCCAATGCCCGGGCCACCATGGGCAGTTCCAGCAGCTCGGCGTGGCTGAGCTTGTCCAGCTCGACGAGCGCCTCCGCGACCGTACGGGACCGCTTCGCGGTCGGCTCGGGCACGTAGTCCCGCACGACCAGCTCGCGCTCGGGCTCCACACCAGCGATCAGCTCGTCCAGCTGCAGGGCAAGGAGCCGTCCGTCCGTCCCCAGCTCCACCACGTACTCGGCGATCTCGGTGGCGATCGTGCGGACCATCTCCAGGCGCTGCGAGACCGCCGAGACGTCCCGGACCGTCACCAGGTCCTCGATCTCCAGCGCCGAGAGCGTGCCCGCGACCTCGTCGAGCCGCAGCTTGTACCGCTCCAGGGTGGCCAGGGCCTGGTTGGCCCGGGACAGGATGGCGGCGGAGTCCTCGAGGACCCGACGCTGCCCGTCCACGTACAGCGCGATCAGCCGCATGGACTGCGAGACCGACACGACGGGGAACCCGACCTGCTTGCTGACCCGGTCCGCCGTGCGGTGCCGGGTGCCGGTCTCCTCCGTGGGGATGGTCGGGTCCGGGAGGAGCTGCACCCCCGCCCGCAGGATCTTCGACAGGTCCGAGGACAGCACGATGCCGCCGTCCAGCTTGCACAGCTCGCGCAGCCGGGTCGCGGTGAACTCGACGTCCAGCACGAATCCGCCCGTGCACATCTGCTCGACGGTCTTGTCGGAACCCAGCACGATCAGACCGCCGGTGTTCCCGCGCAGGACCCGCTCCAGGCCGTCGCGCAGGGACGTGCCGGGCGCCACGGCGCTCAGTGAGGCGCGCATCAGGCCATCGGCACCGGCACTCCCACCGGACTTTCCGGGAGCTGCTGCCCGGTCGTTGGCTGCCACTGCACTCCTCCGGTCGCAGGTTCTTCTGGCACTCCCGTGTCGCACATTCGGTCGTACGGACGGGCGAGACCAGGGCAAAGTCTACCGGCGGTCCCCCTCGTCCCGTGGGGCCTCTCGGCGACGCGAGCGCGGAAGCACCCGCAGGGCGTCTCCCATGTCCGCGACTTCCAGGACCTTCATGCCGTCAGGGACCCTGCCCGGATCGGCCGGCACCAGGGCGTGCGTGAAGCCCAGCCGGTGCGCCTCGGAGAGCCTGCGCTGCACCCCCGTGACCCGTCTCACCTCTCCGGCGAGGCCGACCTCGCCGATCGCGACGAGGTTCTTGGGCAGCGGGGTGTCACTGGCCGCACTCGCCAGCGCCAGCGCGACGGCGAGGTCGGCGGCCGGCTCGGAGAGCTTCACGCCGCCGACCGTCGCACTGTAGATGTCCCTCTTGCCCAGGGCGCTGATGCGGCCGCGCTGCTCGAGGACGGCCAGCATCATCGACACCCGCGAGGTCTCGAGTCCGGAGGTCGTGCGCCTGGGGGAGGGGATCTGCGAGTCGACGGTCAGCGCCTGCACCTCGGCGACCAGCGGCCGGCGCCCCTCCAGGGTGACGGTCAGACAGGTGCCGGGCACCGGCTCGGCCCGCCGGGTGAGGAACAGCCCGCTGGGGTCGGCGAGCCCGGTGATCCCCTCGTCGTGCAGCTCGAAGCAGCCGACCTCGTCCGTCGTCCCGTACCGGTTCTTGACGCCCCGCACCAGCCGCAGCCGCGCGTGCCGGTCGCCCTCGAAGTGCAGCACGACGTCCACCAGGTGCTCGAGCAGCCGGGGCCCGGCGATGGCCCCGTCCTTGGTGACGTGGCCCACGAGGAGCGTGGACATGCCGCGCTCCTTGGAGGCCCGGATCAGCGCGCCCGCGACCTCCCGCACCTGCGCCATGCCGCCCGGGGCACCGTCGATCTCGGGGGAGGCCACCGTCTGCACGGAGTCCAGGATCAGCAGCGACGGCTTCACGGCGTCCAGGTGCCCGAGCACCGCGGCGAGGTCGGTCTCGGCGGCGAGGTACAGATGGTCGTCGATGGCGTGGATCCGGTCGGCCCGCAGCCGCACCTGGCTCGCCGACTCCTCACCGGTGACGTAGAGCGTCCGGTGCTCGTCGCTCGCGGACTTGGCCGCCACGTCGAGGAGCAGCGTGGACTTGCCGACGCCCGGCTCACCCGCGACCAGCACCACGGCCCCGGGCACCAGACCCCCGCCGAGCACCCGGTCCAGCTCGGGCACGCCGGTGGAGCGGGCGGTCGCCTGCCGTCCGTCGACCTGTCCGATCGGCACCGCGGACGTGGTCACGCGCCCCGGCGTGGTTGTGCGCACGGCGGGCGCGCCGTACTCCTCGACCGTGCCCCACGCCTGGCATTCGGGGCAGCGGCCGAGCCACTTGGCCGTCTGCCAGCCGCACTCGGTGCAGCGGTAGGACGGCCGTTCCTTGGCGGACTTCGTACGGGCAGCCATGCACGAACCGTAACCGCCGCCACTGACAGCGGACCCCGCGGTCCGCCTCCCGCCCGGTCCGCCCGGTCCGCCAGGCCTGCCCGGCCCGCCCGGTCCGCCAGGCCCGCCCGGTCCGCCGTGGGCGCCCCCGCGGGTGGGCACGAACGCCCCTCGACGGCCACGAACGGACGACCGCGACCCTGCCCCGGCCACGGAAGCGCAGCTTCCTGTCCCCTTATGAGGGATCGTTTCACCCGTACGGATTAAAAGTGCCCAACGCGCCAGTTCGCGCCACCCATAGCCCCCTACGGTCGCCGAGTGATGAGGAGCAGTCCGGAAACCACGACCCGCACGACCGGCGCACACCGGGCGCACCGGGAAGCGCGTGACCGCACCGCGGCGAGGGTGCCGGCCCAGCCGCCGGCGCAGCGTCCGCCCGCGCGGTACGCCGCGTACGACGCGTATCTGGACGGCCTGTTCACGTACTGCCTGTCCGTGCTCTGCGACCACGGCGCCGCGACCGCCGCCCTGGGCGACGTCCTCGCGCTCGCCGAGCGCCGCGGCCACCGCGGCCCCGCCGCCGCGGCCGACCGCAGGGCCTGGCTGTACGCGCTGGCCCGCTGGGCCTGTCTGCGCAAGCTGGCCGAGGCCAAGCAGAAACGTCCGAGCAGCCACGCGGCGGGCCGCCCCGCCCCCGCGCCCGGCACCGCCCCCACGGCACCCGCGGCCCCCGCGCCCCCCGTCCACGACGAGGCCCACGCGCGGCACCGCAGCGAGCTCGCCCTCCTCGCCTGGCCCGAGGCCGCCGGCACCACCCCCGAGCAGCGCGAGGCCCTCGAACTGGCCGTGCGCCACCACCTCGCCCCGCAGGAGGTGGCCGCCGTCCTCGGCATGGACCTGGCCGCCGCCCGCGAACTGCTCGCCTCCGCCGCCTGCGAGGTGGAGCGCACCCGCGCCGCCCTCGCCGTGGTCGAGACCGGCACCTGCGCGGGCGTCGCCCGCCTCACCGGCGACAACCGCTACGTCCTCAGCAGCGCCCTGCGCCGTGAGCTGGTCCGGCACGTGGACGACTGCCCGCGCTGCCGCCGTACCGCCGAGCGCGCGATCCCCGGCCGCTGGCCCGGCACCAGCGTCACCCCCGCCGAGCTGCCCGTCCTGGAGGCGCCCCGCACCGCCCTGCACGGAGCCCCGGCCCACGCTTCGCGCGCGCGGGGCAACGCCCCCCGCTTCGACCGGCGCGGCTTCCCGATGGACCCCAAGGACCGCGCCGCCCGGCGGGACCGCCTGCGCGCGCGTGCCGTCACCACCACCGTCGTCGCCACCGTCGTGGCGGCCCCGGTGCTCGCCCTGTGGGCGGCCTACCGGGGCACCCCCGTCGTCGAGGGCGAGGAAGGCCGCTCGGCCAGCGCCAGCGAGGCACAGGACCCGGACGGTCTGAGTGGCGAGTCGGCGGGCGGCGGCTACGGCTACGAGAACGCGGGCAACGCGAGCACCACCCCGGGCACCGGCTTCGGCAAGAACGGCGGGGCCGACGTCTCCGTGGAGGTCGTCGGCGTCTCCGGCGCAGGCGAGAAGGGGACCGGCCACCTGAAGGTGACGGCCGGCCACGACGGCGACACCACGCTGGTCACCCTGACCGCGAACGGCGACGCCCCGGTGCGCTGGTCCGCGTCCGTCGGCGCCTCCTGGCTCTACCTGAGCCAGTCCTCGGGCACCCTGCGCCCCGGCGAGTCCGTGACGGTCCGGGTGTACGTCGACCACCTGCGCGAGCCGTCCGGCCACTGGAGCGCGCGGGTGTCCGTCTCGCCCGCGGGCGCCGTCGTGACCATCGAGGGCTACGGCCCCGCGCCCACCCCGCCCCGGGCGGGCCCGCGTCCCAGCACGCCCGGCGACACCACGTCCCCGTCCCACCCGGGCCAGAGCCCGGACCCGGACCCGTCCACCCCGCCGCCGACCGGCCCGGACCCGACGCCCACCGACGACCCGTCGCCGACCTCGCCCGACCCGGACCCGACGACCGGCGAGCCGTCCCCGACCGGCGGTCCGGACGGCTCCTCACCACCGCCGGGCGACGGCGACAGCGGCGCCCCGAGCCCGTCCGGCACCCCGTAGGGACTCCCGGACCGGGGGTGTCAGCGGGCCGGATCCGCCGGATGCGGTGCCAGCAGCGGCAGCTGCGAGGCCAGCCGCTCCTCGCACAGCTCGACCAGCCGGTCGTACCCCGCCTTGCCCATCAGCTCGATCAGCTCCGGCCGGTAGGACACGTACACCGGGTCCCCCGCGCCGTGCGCCGAGGTCGCCGAGGTGCACCACCAGTGCAGGTCGTGCCCGCCGGGCCCCCAGCCCCGTCGGTCGTACTCACCGATCGACACCTGGAGCACGCGCGTGTCGTCGGGCCGGTCGATCCACTCGTACGTCCGCCGCACCGGCAGCTGCCAGCACACGTCCGGCTTGGTCTCCAGCGGCTCCCGGCCCTCCTTCAGCGCCAGGATGTGCAGCGAGCAGCCCGCACCCCCGGAGAATCCCGGCCGGTTCTGGAAGATGCAGGAGCCCTGGAAGGGCCGGGTCTGCCGGGAGCCCTCGTCGTCCTCGGAGGTCCAGCCGTTCCGCGTGCCCTCGGCGTGGTGCTGCCAGATGTCCGGGGTGAGCCTCGCCACATGCCCGGCGACCCGCTTCTCGTCGTCCTCGTCGGAGAAGTGCGCGCCCAGCGAGCAGCACCCGTCGTCCGCGCGGCCCGCCTGGATGCCCTGGCAGCCGCTGCCGAAGATGCAGTTCCAGCGGGAGGTCAGCCATGTCAGATCGCAGCGGAAGACCTGCTCGTCGTCCGCCGGATCCGGGAACTCCACCCACGCGCGCGCGAAGTCGAGCCCCTTCTCGTCGCCCGCGATGTGCTTCTTGTCCTTCTTGGCCGACTTTTCGTCCTTCGCCTTTTTCGTCTTTGGCACGGCTCCAGGGTAAGTCGCCGGACCGGAAGGACGGGACCACGGCGGGCGCCGTCGGCAGTAGCGTTCCGTACATGAGACTCGGTGTCCTCGACGTGGGTTCGAACACGGTGCATCTGCTGGTGGTGGACGCGCACCCCGGCGCCCGCCCGCTGCCCGCCCACTCGTACAAGGTGGAACTGCGCCTCGCCCAGCTCCTCGACGAGGACGGGGCGATCGGCCCCGACGGCGTCGACCGGCTGGTCGCGGTCGTCAGGGAGGCGCTCCAGGCCGCCGAGGACAAGGGTGTGGAGGACCTGCTGCCGTTCGCCACCTCGGCCGTGCGCGAGGCGAGCAACGCCGACGACGTCCTCGAACGCGTGCGGGACGACACCGGCGTCGAGCTGACCGTCCTCACCGGCGCCGAGGAGGCCCGGCTCACCTTCCTCGCCGCGCGCCGCTGGTTCGGCTGGTCCGCGGGCAGGCTGCTGGTCCTCGACATCGGCGGCGGCTCCCTGGAGATCGCCTACGGCATCGACGAGGAACCGGACGCCGCCGTGTCGCTGCCGCTCGGCGCGGGCCGGCTGACCGCGGCCCGGCTGCCCGACGACCCGCCCCACCCGGACGACGTCAGGGCGCTGCGCCGCCACGTCCGTACGGAGATCGCCCGGACGGTCGGCGAGTTCAGCCGCCTCGGCGCCCCCGACCACGTGGTCGCCACGTCGAAGACCTTCCGGCAGCTGGCCCGGATCGCCGGCGCCGCCCGTTCCGCCGAGGGCCTCTACGTCCAGCGCGAGCTGAAGCGCGCCTCCCTGGAGGCCTGGGTGCCCCGCCTGGCCGCCATGACCGGCGCCGAACGCGCCGAACTCCCCGGCGTCTCCGAGGGCCGGGCGAACCAGCTCCTGGCCGGCGCCCTGGTGGCCGAGGCCGCGATGGACCTCTTCCACGTGGAGAGCCTGGACATCTGCCCGTGGGCGCTGAGGGAGGGCGTGATCCTGCGGCGCCTGGATCACATGGGCCAGGGATAGACGCGCCCCTGAAAGGGGCGCGGGGAACGGCGCGAGCAACCACAACACAGCCGCACTTGTCCTATGGCACTCACCACAACGGCGATCAGGCACCCCGCGCCCCCCGGAGGGCACCCCGTACCCTGACCCCCGTGGCAAACCCCAGGGACGTGATCCGAACCCCGGACGCGAAGGTCGCTCTGTCGACGGCTTCCGTCTACCCGGAGTCGACGGCGACGGCCTTCGAGATCGCCGCGCGCCTCGGTTACGACGGCGTCGAGGTGATGGTCTGGACGGACCCGGTCAGCCAGGACATCGACGCGCTGCGCAGACTCAGCGACTACCACCGCATGCCGATACTCGCCGTGCACGCACCGTGTCTGCTCATCACCCAGCGCGTCTGGTCCACCGACCCCTGGGTCAAGCTCCAGCGCGCCCGCGCCGCCGCCGAGAAGCTCGGCGCGTCCGCCGTCGTCGTGCACCCCCCGTTCCGCTGGCAGCGCCAGTACGCGCGGGACTTCGTCGAGGGCGTCTGGCGGATGGCGAACGAGACGGACGTCCGCTTCGCCGTCGAGAACATGTACCCGTGGCGCTACCGCGACCGCGAGATGCAGGCGTACGCCCCCGACTGGGACGTCACGAAGGACGACTACCGGCACTTCACGATCGACCTCAGCCACGCCGCGACCTCCCGCACCGACGCCCTCGACATGATCGACCGCATGAGCGACCGCCTCGGCCACGTCCACCTGGCCGACGGCAAGGGCTCCGCCAAGGACGAGCACCTCGTCCCCGGCCGCGGCAACCAGCCCTGCGCCGAGGTCCTCGAACACCTCACGCGCACCGGCTTCGACGGCCACGTCGTCATCGAGGTCAACACCAGGCGCGCGATGTCCGGCGCCGAACGTGAGGCCGATCTCGCCGAGGCGCTGGCCTTCACCCGCAAGCACCTGGCACAGCCGGCGTCCCCGCTCGCGGAAGGCCAGGCGGCCCGGACGGAACGCCGGTGAGCGACGCCGGCGGAGCCACCCGCCGCCGCGGCCGCCCGCGCCGTACGGAGTCCGGGGACACTCGCGACCGCATCCTCGTCACCGCCCGCGAGGAGTTCTCCGAGCGCGGCTACGAGAAGACGTCCGTGCGCGGCATCGCCAAGGCGGCGGGCGTGGACCCGGCACTGGTCCACCACTACTTCGGCACCAAGGAGCAGGTCTTCGAGGCGGCCATCGAGGTCGCGTTCGCACCGGCCCTCAGGGCCCCCGAGGCGATCGGGGAGGGCCCCCTCGACGGGATCGGGGAGCAGCTCACGCGGTTCATCATGGGCGTGTGGGAGAACCCGACGACCCGCAAGCCGGTGCTGGCCATCGTCCGTTCCGCGGTCAACAACGACACCGCCGCCGCGGTCTTCCGCCGCCTGATCGCCGCCCAGGTGATGCGGCGCGTGGCGGCCCGGCTGGAGAGCCCGGACGCGGAGCTGCGCGTCGAACTGGCGGCGGCGCAGCTGGTGGGCTGCGCGATGCTCCGCTACGTGATCAAGGTGGAGCCGCTGGCCTCCGCCGACCCGGAGCAGATCGTCGCCCGCCTGGCGCCGGTCGTCCAGGGCCACCTGACCGGACCGTGAGGCCCTCCACCGGCCCCCGAGGACGCCCGCGGACGGCGTACGACGAGACGTGCGTCCCGCATTCCGGACACCCCGTCCCGACCCCTGGATGAGCGGCGTACGCTCGACGGCAGTCATAACTCTCCGAAGGAGCGAGCGACGATGCCCGAACTGAGGTCCCGCACAGTCACCCACGGCCGCAACATGGCGGGCGCCCGCGCCCTTATGCGTGCCTCCGGTGTACCCGGCGCGGACATCGGGCGGAAGCCGATCATCGCCGTCGCCAACAGCTTCACGGAGTTCGTGCCGGGCCACACGCACCTGGCGCCGGTCGGCCGCATCGTCAGCGAGGCGGTCACCGCGGCCGGCGGCATCCCGCGCGAGTTCAACACGATCGCCGTCGACGACGGCATCGCGATGGGCCACGGCGGCATGCTCTACTCCCTCCCGTCCCGCGACCTGATCGCGGACAGCGTGGAGTACATGGTCGAGGCGCACTGCGCCGACGCCCTGATCTGCATCTCCAACTGCGACAAGATCACCCCGGGCATGCTCAACGCGGCGCTCCGCCTGAACATCCCCACGGTCTTCGTCTCCGGCGGCCCCATGGAGTCCGGCCGCGCCACCCTGGTCGACGGCACGGTCCGCACCCTCGACCTGGTCGACGCGATGTCGGAGGCGGTCAACGACAAGATCTCCGACGCGGACATCCTCCGCATCGAGGAGAACGCCTGCCCGACCTGCGGCTCCTGCTCCGGCATGTTCACCGCCAACTCGATGAACTGCCTGACCGAGGCGATCGGCCTCTCCCTGCCCGGCAACGGCTCGGTCCTGGCCACCCACACCGCCCGCAAGGCGCTCTACGAGAACGCCGCCCGCACGGTCCTCGACCTGACCCGGCGCTACTACGAGCAGGACGACGACTCGGTCCTGCCCCGCAACATCGCCACCCCCGCCGCCTTCGGGAACGCCATGGCGCTGGACATCGCGATGGGCGGCTCCACCAACACGATCCTGCACCTGCTGGCCGCCGCCCAGGAGGCCGAGGTCTCCTACGGCCTCGCCGAGATGGACGCCCTCTCGCGCAGCGTCCCCTGCCTGGCCAAGGTCGCGCCGAACGTCGCCAAGGACCGCACGTACTACATGGAGGACGTGCACCGCGCCGGCGGCATCCCCGCCCTCCTCGGCGAACTGCACCGCGGGGGCCTGCTCAACGAGGACGTGCACTCCGTCCACAGCCCGTCCCTGGCCGACTGGCTGAAGACCTGGGACGTGCGCGGCGGCTCCCCCTCCCAGGAGGCGGTCGAGCTGTGGCACGCGGCCCCCGGCTGCGTCCGCTCCGCCGAGGCCTTCTCCCAGTCCGAGCGCTGGGACTCCCTGGACGAGGACGCCGAGGGCGGCTGCATCCGCTCCGTCGAGCACGCCTACTCCAAGGACGGCGGCCTCGCCGTCCTGCGCGGCAACCTCGCCGAGGACGGCTGCGTCGTCAAGACGGCCGGCGTCGACGAGTCGATCTGGACCTTCGAGGGCCCGGCCGTCGTCTGCGAGTCGCAGGAGGAGGCCGTCCAGAAGATCCTCACCCAGCAGGTCGAGGAGGGCGACGTCGTCGTCATCCGCTACGAGGGCCCCAAGGGCGGCCCCGGCATGCAGGAGATGCTCTACCCGACCTCGTACCTGAAGGGCCGGGGCCTCGGAAAGGCCTGCGCCCTGGTCACCGACGGCCGCTTCTCCGGCGGCACGTCCGGGCTCTCCATCGGTCACGCCTCCCCGGAGGCCGCGGCCGGCGGCACCATCGCCCTGGTCGAGGACGGCGACCGCATCCGCATCGACATCCCGAACCGCTCCATCGAGCTGCTCGTGGATGACGCCGAACTGACCCGCCGCGAGCAGGCCCTGAACGGCGTGTACGCCCCGAAGAACCGCGAGCGCAAGGTCTCCGCGGCCCTGAAGGCGTACGCCGCGATGGCCACCAGCGCCGACAAGGGCGCGGTGCGCGACATCAGCAAGCTGGGCTGACGCCGCCGCGAGGGACCCGGGCCCGGCCCTACCAGGCCCCCGGGTCCCGCCCCGACACCCCGAACACGGTCCCGTCGGGCGCCCCGGCGTACACGTGCCCGCCCGCGAGCAGCGGCGCCGGCAGCGACGCGGGCACCTTGTCGGACTCGGCGCCGAGCCGGGGCCGGGTCTGCCCGAGGAGCCGGCCCTTGCGGGCGTCGACCCCGAGGAGCCGCCCGTCGGGCGCGGTGACGTACACGTGCCGCCCGTCGGAGACCGGCGCCGAACCGCGGCTCACCCCCGTCTCCAGCCGCCAGGCCTGCTTCCCCGCCGCCATGTCGACGGCGACCAGCGAACCGCCCGCGCCCATGAGGTACACGGTGTCCCCGCGCACGCCCGCCGACGCCTGCTCGACCGGGATCGGCAGCTCCACCCGGCGGGTCGCGCCGGTGGCGGGCGTGTAGCGGACCACGGCCTCGACGTCGCTGTAGGTCGCCCCCTCGGCGACGAGGAACAGGGACCCGTCCGCGGTCCCCACGGGCGTCAGCGTCCCGGCCAGCTCCGCGTCCCAGCGCACGTCCCCGCTCGCCGGGTCCACCGCGGTGACCCGGGTCCGCCGCCCGTCCCCGCTCTGGCTCGTCGCGTACGCGGCCGGCTTCCGCTCCCCGGCGAACGAGGTGAAGTACGGCACGGACTGCCCGGGGATCCGGCGCGCCCACCGCGTCTTCCCCGAGGCGCTGTCCACGCCGGTGACCATGCCGTCGGCGCGGGTGAGCAGCAGCATGTCGCCGACGGTGCGCAGCCCGTCGTACGCGGGCATGTCCTCCTGCCACTCCGGCTCGCCCGTCGCGGGGTCGAGCGCCTCCAGCGGGCCCAGCAGGCCGACCTCGGGCTGCACGAGCCCGCCCGACACGACCGGCGGTTCGCTCCGCACGGCCTCCGCGACGGGGTGCCGCCACAGCGTGCTCCCGTCGGCCGGATCGAGGGCGAAGACCAGACCGGGCCGCGCGCACAGCAGCCGCCGCGCCGCGTACGAGCACTGCGGCATCCCGCCGTCCTCGGCCGCGGGCACCGCCTCCCACGTCCCGAACCCGCCCGGCGCGCTCTGTGCGGTGGGCGTGCCCGCGGGCTCGGTACCGCCGAACGCCTGCACGGCCACCAGGCTCCCGATCACGGCGAGGGCCACCGCCCCGGCGACGAGCACCGACCGCTTTCCCAGCCGCCGTACGACCCGCCCGGACCGCAGTGCGGACGGCCCGGACCCTCGCACCGACGGCTCGGCCGCCCGCACCGACGACCCGGCGGGAGCCCCCGGCCCGGGTTCCGCGCCGGCCCCGGGCGGCGGGGTCCGGTCCCCGTCCGTCCGCGGAGCCGGTATGAACACCTGCGTGTCGTAGGCCGCCGCCACCGACCGCAGCTCCCGCATCAGCTCGTCCGGCGTGGGCCGGTCCTCGGGCTCCTTGGCGAGACAGCGCAGCACCAGCGGAGCGAGCGAGTCCGGAACGCCGGTCAGGTCGGGCTCGTCGTGCACGACCTGGTAGGCGACGACGTACGGGCTGTCGGAGTCGAAGGGCCCGCGTCCGGTCGCCGCGTGCACCAGGAGCGATCCGAGGGTGAAGAGGTCGGCCGCAGGACCCACCTCCCGGGGCCGCCGGAACTGCTCGGGTGCCATGTACGGCGGCGTGCCGATCAGCTTTCCGGTCTCGGTCCGCAGCTCGCTGTCCTTCGGCCGGGAAATGCCGAAGTCGATGACCTTCGGCCCGTCCTCGGCGAGCAGGACGTTGCTCGGTTTGAGGTCCCGGTGCACCACGCCCACCCGGTGGATGTCACGCAGCGCCTCGGCCAGCCCGGCCATCAGCCGGCGCAACTGGGGCTCGTCCATCGGCCCGTTCCGCTTCACGTGCTCCGAGAGCGTCGGGCCGGGGATGAACAGCGTGGCCATCCACGGCCGTCCGGCCTCCGGATCGGCGTCCACGACCGGCGCCGTGAAGGCCCCGCTCACCCGCCGGGCCGCGGCCACCTCCTGCCGGAAACGCCCTCTGAACTCGGGGTCCCTGGCGTACGTGGCGTGCACGACCTTGACCGCGACGCGCATCCCGGAGGTGCTGCGGGCCAGGTGCACGACGCCCATGCCGCCCGAGCCCAGGCGGGACTCCAGACGGTAGTGACCGGCGTACTCCGGAAGTTCCGCTTCCGCGTCCGCTCCGGCATCCCGCTGCGGCGCCATGGAACCACCCCCGTGCTGTTCGTTCGCGCGAGCGATGCTCGGAGCCTAGTCGATGGGGCGCACGGCACAGAGGCGGCCTGCCGACGTCCGCGTGCGAGTTGCGAACTGGTGTTTCATGGCTTGTTCTTGGGGTATCAACGGTCCCCGCGAACGTCGCGGGGTGCAACGGGGGGAGTTTCATCATGTCGGTCGACCAGGTCCGGAACATCGGTGACGGGGAAGAGGAAGCGGCCGGGGCGGACGGGGGAGCCGTCGCGGCGACCGCGGCCCTGCTCTCGTACCCGGTCGCTCCGGGCTACCGTCTGAACGTCCGCAGCGGCCCGGGCACCAACTACCGCCTGGTGCGGGTCCTGTCCGAGGGTTCCAGGGTCTCGATCCACTGCCAGCGCCCGGGGGAGTGGGTCTCGGGCCCCTACGGCACCTCGAACATCTGGGACAACATCGGCAGCGGCCAGTACGTCTCCGACGCGTACATCCGCACCGGCAGCGACGGCTACGTGGCTCCGCGCTGCTGACCGTGGCGTGCCGCTGACCTTGTAACAGCGGTGTCCCAGCGGCGTATTAGGAGGTCTCCGGGAGGAACGGCGTGCCGGGCCGAGTGGCTCTTGATGCTCGGAAACGCCGCCCGCACCGATGGGTGCGGGCGGACCGGCACGCCAACCGACTCTGAGGTAGACAACGATGCGCGTTCGCAAGCTGACCCTCGCCGCCATGGCCCTCGCCGCCGGTCTCTCGCTCACGGCCTGCCAGAACGACGACGGCACGGACCAGAGCGCCACCCCGCCGGCCGCCTCCGCCCCGTCCTCCTCGGACGGCGGCTCGGGATCGGCCGGCTCGGACCAGGAGGGCGGGACGGGCTCCGGGGGGAAGACCCCCAACGGTTCCGACGCGACGGGCGGGTCCGGCGGGTCCGGCGAGGACGGCAAGACCGCCAAGTGCCGCACCGACGAGCTGGAGATCACGGCGATCGACGCCACGGTCGGCGGCGACGACAGGGGCACCGTCGCGGTGGACCTGAAGAACGGCGGCGGCCGGGACTGCACCCTCGAGGGCTACGCGGGCGTCGACCTGAAGACGAACGCGGGCACCCTGTCGGCCGAGCGCACGGGCGAGCAGGCCCCGACGATCGTCCTCGCGGACGGGGACACGGTGACCTTCGGCATCACCTACCCGGTCAACGACACGGGCGGCTCCGGCGTCCGCATCACGGGCCTGGTGGTGACCCCGCCGAACGAGACCAAGTCGGTCACCCTCGACTGGCCGGGCGCTGCCGGCCTGCCCGTCACCGACGGCTCGGGCACCCCGGTGCAGGTCGGCCCGATGGGCAGCGCGGGCCAGGGCGGCTGACCGCACCGCACGCCCCGGGAGGCGCGCGCCATAATCGACCCGTGAGCGCAGAGAACGGCAAGAACGGCACCCCGGACACCCAGGCGGGCCCCCGCCCCGAACCCCTCCGGTTCTACGGCACGACCTGGGTGCACCACGACGACGGCTACACGGCCCGCCGGGCGGGCCTCGCCGTCGGTTCGCTCGCCGTGGCCGCGGCCGCCTGCTTCGTGCTGCGCCTCGCCTACCAGGGCCTCCAGATCGCCGACATCGGCAGCTTCGTCTCGTTGCTGATGATCGTCATGTTCGCGGTGTGCAGCGCCCTGGCCTTCCGCCACACCTGGTCCGCCTTCACCCGCCGCCCCGATCCCGACCGCCAGGCCTCCCTGCGAGGTCTCCTCGCCATCGGCTTCGTCGGCTCCCTCCTCGCCTACTTCCTCCGCACCTTCACCGAGGCCCCGGGCGAGAAGCTGCACCGCGCGGAGTACGAGAAGGCCCGCGAGGAGTACGAGCGGCGCACGACCCGCCGCACGGGCAACCCGTCGAAGAAGCGCCGCCGGAAGTAGCGGGCAGGAGGCCGGGCCGGCCCCCTCTCCCGCGGCGCGTGTCGCCCGCGACAAGCCGGCAGCCCGTGATCCGGCGCCCGGCACGACCCGCACCGCGATCCGCCCCGGAAACCGCTACTGCGGCCCCGCCCCACCCGGCCACCATGGCCGTATGACGACACCGCCGACCCCGAACGCCCCGACCTCGGACGCCCCTGTCCCGGACGCCCCTGTCCCGGACGCCCCTGCCCCGGGCGCCCCTGCCTCGGGCGCCCCGACCTTGGACGCCCCTGTCCCGGGCGCCCCGGCCTCGGGCGCCCCGACCTTGGACGCCCCTGTCCCGGATGCCCCCACCCCGGGCGCCCCGGCCGCACCGACTACTTCCACACCGCCTGCGGCCACCGCGACAGCGGCCGCCCGCGCACAAGGCTCCCCCGCACAAGGCTCCCCCGCGCAGGCCGCCCACCGCGCCCGCGCCCACTCCTTCAACGCCGCCGCGGCCCAGTACGCCGCCAACCGCCCCTCCTACCCGCCGGCCCTCTTCGACGCCCTGGAGGAGCTGACCGGCCGCCCCCTCGAAGGCGCCCGCGTCGTGGACGTCGGCGCCGGTACGGGTCTCGCCACCGCCCGCCTGCACGAGCGCGGCGCCGACGTGATCGCCGTGGAACCCGGCGCCGGCATGGCCGCCGAGTTCCGCCGCACCCTCCCCGGCGTGCCCGTGGTCCGCGGCAACGGCAACGCTCTCCCCCTCGCCGGCCTCCTCACCTACGCCCAGTCCTGGCACTGGACCGACCCCGCCCTGGCAGTCCCGGAGGCGCTGCGCGTGCTGCGTCCGGGCGGCGCGCTGGCGCTGTGGTGGAACACCGAGGCCCTCGACGTGCCGTGGATCGCGGAGTCGGCCCGGCGCGTCGACCGGCACTTCGCGGGCCTGAACCTCTCCGCCGAGAAGCGGAACTTCGACGCCCGCTTCGCCGACCCCACCGGCACCCTCGACTTCGTCCACCGCGAGATCCGCTGGAGCCGACGCGTCCCCCTCGACATCCACCTGGCCAACCTCGGCAGCCACTCGGTCTTCCTGACCGACGCCGAGGAGCGCGCCGCGGCCTTCTTCGCCGAGGAGCGCCGCCACCTGCTGGCGGTCTTCCCGGACGGCCTCGTCGAGGAGACGTACGACGTCCACCTCCTCCTCGGAACGACCCCGACGGCCTGACACGGCGGACCAACGCGACGGATCAACGCGACGGATCAACGCAGCGAATCGACGGGGCGGATCAACGCGACGGATCAACGGGGCGGCGCGAGCCGGCGGCGCGGCGCGACGCGGCGGACCGGCGCGACGCCTTGACGCCCCGGGCGCCCGGGAGGAGTATTCATCACATGATGAATTACTCGCCGGAACACTCCTCCCGGCCACCCGACGGTGGCGGCACCCCCGCCCCACCCGCCGTCCACGCCGAAGACCTCACCGTCGTCCGCGGGACCCGCACCGTCCTGCACGGCCTCGGCTTCACCGTCCCGCGCGGCCGGATCACCGGCCTCCTCGGCCCCTCCGGCTGCGGCAAGTCGACCCTGATGCGGGCGATCGTCGGCACCCAGGACAAGGTCGCCGGCACCCTCGACGTCCTAGGCCGCCCGGCCGGCCACCCGGCCCTGCGCACCCGCATCGGCTACGTCACCCAGGCCCCGTCCGTCTTCGACGACCTCACCGTCCGCCAGAACCTGGACTACTTCGCCGAGATCCTCCACCCCGGCCGGACGGCCTCCGCCCACCGCCGCGAGGAGGTCACCCGCGTCATCACCGACGTGGACCTCGCCACCCACGCCGGCTCCTTGGCCGGCAACCTCTCCGGCGGCCAGCGCAGCCGGGTCTCCCTCGCCGTGGCCCTCCTGGGCGCCCCCGAACTCCTCGTCCTCGACGAGCCGACCGTCGGCCTCGACCCCGTACTCCGCCGGGACCTGTGGGCCCTGTTCCACTCCCTGGCCACCGACCGCGGTGCCACCCTCCTCGTCTCCTCCCACGTCATGGACGAGGCCGAGCGCTGCCACCGCCTGCTCCTGATGCGCGAGGGCGAGGTCCTCGCCGACGACACCCCCGACGCCCTGCGCGCCCGCACCGGCTCCGAGACGGTCGAGGAAGCCTTCCTCCACCTGGTCGACGCGGCGAAGGCCCGGGCGGCGGCCCGCACGAAGGAGACCACCCGATGACCACCCCCACGGCCCCCGCACCCGCCCGGGCGGCGACGCCCCCGGCCCCCGCGCGCCCCCTGAGCCTCCCGCGCACCACGGCCACCGCGGCCCGCGTCCTGCGCCAGCTGAGCCACGACCCCCGCACCATCGCGCTCCTGATGCTGATCCCGTGCGTGATGCTCTTCCTGCTGCGCTACGTCTTCGACGGCAGCCCGCGCACCTTCGACAACATCGGCGCCTCGCTCCTCGGCATCTTTCCGCTGATCACGATGTTCCTGGTCACGTCCATCGCGACCCTGCGCGAGCGCACCTCCGGCACCCTCGAACGCCTCCTCGCCATGCCCCTCGGCAAAGGCGACCTCATCGCGGGATACGCCCTCGCCTTCGGCGCCCTCGCCATCGTCCAGTCCGCCCTCGCGACCGGCCTCGCGGTCTGGTTCCTGGACCTGGACGTCACCGGCAGCCCCTGGCTGCTCCTCCTGGTCGCGCTGCTCGACGCCCTCCTGGGCACCGCGCTCGGCCTCTTCGTCTCGGCCTTCGCGGCCTCCGAATTCCAGGCGGTGCAGTTCATGCCGGCGGTGATCTTCCCCCAGCTCCTCCTCTGCGGCCTCTTCACCCCGCGCGACGACATGCACCCGGCCCTGGAGGCCGTCTCCGACGTCCTGCCCATGTCGTACGCGGTCGACGGCATGAACGAGGTCCTCCGCCACACCGACATGACCGCCGCCTTCGTCCGCGACGCCCTGATCGTCGCCGGTTGCGCCCTCCTGGTCCTGGCCCTGGGCGCGGCAACCCTGAAACGCCGAACGGCATAACCGACCAGCCCGTCCGGCGCTTGAGGACAAGGCCGTCCAGGCCCAAAGGCGGGGTCTGGGGGCGCAGCCCCCAGGGACGGGAACGGGAAGGGGCGGCGGGGGCGAAAACCTTCAGCGGCACCCACCACCACCGTCCCGCGGACTGGACGCAACGACCGACCCACCCCCCTGAATGCGAGGATGACGACGACGCACGCAAGAACGGACAGCGCACCGAAGGGGCACCGAACCCATGACCCAGAAAGTCGCCGTCCTCGGCACCGGCAAGATCGGCGAAGCCCTCCTCAGCGGCATGATCGGAGCCGGCTGGGCCCCCGCCGACCTCCTGGTCAACGCCCGCCGCCGGGAACGGGCCGACGAACTCCGCGCCCGCCACGGAGTCACCCCGGTCACCAACGCCGAGGCCGCCAAGAACGCCGACACCCTGATCCTCACGGTCAAGCCGCAGGACATGGGCACGCTCCTCGACGAACTCGCCCCGCACGTCCCCGCCGACCGCCTGATCATCAGCGGCGCGGCAGGCATCCCGACAGCCTTCTTCGAGGAACGCCTCGCCCCCGGCACCCCGGTCGTCCGCGTCATGACGAACACCCCGGCCCTCGTCGACGAGGCCATGTCCGTCATCTCGGCCGGCACCCACGCGACGGCCGCCCACCTGACCCACACCGAGGAGATCTTCGGCGCCGTCGGCAAGACCCTCCGCGTCCCCGAGTCCCAGCAGGACGCCTGCACCGCCCTCTCCGGCTCCGGCCCGGCGTACTTCTTCTACCTGGTCGAGGCCATGACCGACGCCGGCATCCTGCTCGGCCTGCCCCGCGACAAGGCCCACGACCTGATCGTCCAGTCCGCGATCGGCGCCGCGAAGATGCTCCGCGACAGCGGCGAACACCCGGTCAGGCTCCGCGAGAACGTCACGTCCCCGGCCGGCACCACGATCAACGCCATCCGCGAACTGGAGAACCACGGCGTCCGCGCCGCCCTCATCGCCGCCCTCGAGGCCGCCCGCGACCGCAGCCGCGAACTGGCCTCCGGCACCAAGGACTGACGACCGGTGCGGGCCCGCCGCGCGAGCCCTCCGCGCGGGGGCTCCGCGCGGGGGTTCACTTCGCCGCGCTCAGGACGTCCTCCGTGGTCACCACGTCCGCGAACCCGCCCCCGTGCAGCGACACCGCCGACGCCCGAGCCAGCTCGTCCGCGCCCTGCCGCCAGCCGAAGGGTCCCTCCAGGCCGAAGGTGTACGTCGCGTCGAACGCGACCACGACCTCGAACCCGAGGTTCCCGCCCATCCGTGCGGTCGTCTCGACGCACATGTTGGTCTGGATCCCGGCCAGCACGAGCTGCGAGATCCCCGCCGCCCGCAGCCAGGCCCCCAGATCGGGCGTGCCGAGGAACGCCGAGTTCACGCTCTTGGTGACCAGCAGCTCGGCCCCGCCCCCCTTCCCGCGCCGCCGCTCCACGTACTCCTTGAACCCGTTCCCGTCGTAGCCCGTCCGCAACGGCGACCCGGGCTTCACCGAGTCGTGCCGCACGAAGACGACCGGCCGCCCCGTGGACTGCCACACGTCGATGAGGGCGGCGATGTTGTCGTCGGCCGCCGGATTGTTGCGGGTCCCCCAGAAGCCGAGCTCCTCGAAGCCCTTCTGCACGTCCACGACCACCAGTGCTGCGTTCTCCGCGATGTCCATGCCTGCGATCGTGCCGCCGGGCAGCACCGAACCCCAGAGGCCCACAAGTCAGCGATCGATGGTTTACTGCCATGCATGGCAGCCCCGGCAGACCCCTACCGCGTCGCCCTCGTCGCCTTCCCCGGCATCCGGGCCTTCGACGTCGCGGTCATCACCGAGGTCTGGGGCACCGACCGCACCGACCGCGGCGCCCCCGCCTTCGACCTGCGCCGCGTCGCCGCCGACACCACCGCGGTCATGATGCGCGGCGGTCTGGCCCTCCACCCCGACCGTCCCCTCGACTGGCTGGCGGAAGCCGACCTCGTCGTCGTCCCCGGCCTCGACGACCACCTCACCCCGGCACCCGCCCCGGTCCTCAGGGCCCTGCGCCGCGCCCACGAGCGCGGCACGACCGTCGCCGCCCTGTGCGGAGGCGCCTTCACCCTCGCCCAGGCCGGCCTGCTCGACGGCCGCCGCGCCATCACCCACTGGCGGCTCCTGGACCTCCTGCGGACCCACCACCCCCGGGTCAGGGTCGTCCCCGACGCCCTCTTCCTAGAGGACGACAACATCTGGACCGCCGCCGGCACCGCGGCAGGCATCGACCTCTGCCTCCACCTGGTCCGCCTCGCCCACGGCGCCGAGGCCGCCGCCACCATCGCCCGCTCTATGGTCACCGCGCCCTTCCGAACCGGCACCCAGGCCCAGTTCATCGAACACCCCACCCCCCAGGCGGACCGGGACGCCGACGCCCTCGCCGGCGTCCGCGAACACGCCCTGCGCCACCTCGACGAGCCCCTCACGGTCGCCGACCTGGCCGCCCGCGCCGGCATGTCCCCGCGCTCCTTCGCCCGGCACTTCACGGCGGCCACCGGCACCACGCCGCTGCGCTGGCTCCTGGACCAGCGCGTCGCCGCGGCCCAGAAGCTCCTCGAACGCACCGACCTGCCCATGCCCGAGGTCGCACGCAGGGCGGGCTTCGGCAGCGAGGTCACGATGCGCCAGCACTTCGCGGCCCGCCTCGCCACCAGCCCCCGCGCCTACCGCGCCGCGTTCACCGGGGGCAGCAACCCGATCGCCCGGTAGGCGGCGTCCACGGTCGGCCGCGCCATCGCCCGCGCCTTCTCCGCCCCGTCCCGGAGCACGCCCTCCACGTACCCGGGATCGGCGCACAGTTCCTGGTGCCGCTCGCGTACCGGCCGCAGCACCTCGACGACCGCCTCCGCGGTGTCCTTCTTCAACGCGCCGTACGAGTCGTACCCACCCGCCAGCTCCGCCGGGTCCCCACCCGTACAGGCGGCGAGGATCTCCAGCAGATTCGCGAGCCCGGCCCGCTCCTCCCGGTCGTAGACGACGTCCCGCCCGCTGTCCGTCACGGCCCGCCCGACCTTCTTACGCACCACGTCCGGCTCGTCCAGCAGATAGACGATCCCGGGCCCGGTGTCGTCGCTCTTCCCCATCTTCGAAGCGGGCTCCTGCAGATTCATCACCCGGGCCGCCACCGCCGGACCGGTCGCCCGCGGCACGACGAACGTGTGCCCGTACCGCTGGTTGAACCGCACCGCGAGATCCCGCGCCAGCTCCACGTGCTGCGTCTGGTCCTCCCCGACCGGCACCTCGTCCGTCCCGTAGGCCAGGATGTCCGCGGCCATCAGCACGGGATACGTCAGCAGCGACAACCGCACGCTCCCGCCCCGCCCCCGCTCCCGCACGGCCTTCTCCTTGTACTGGATCATCCGCCGCATCTCGCCGTCGGTCGCGACGCACTCCAGCACGTACGACAGCCGGGCGTGCTCGTCCACGTGACTCTGCACGAACACGGTGCACGACTCGGGATCCAGCCCCGCCGCCAGCAGCAGCGACGCCGCCTGCCGGCTCAGTCTGCGCACCCGCGCCGGATCGTGGTCGACGGTCAGTGCGTGCAGGTCGACGACACAGAACAAGGCGTCCGACCGGTGCTGGTCCTCCGCGGCCCACCGCCGCATCGCTCCCAGGTAGTTCCCCAGGGTCAGGTGCCCCGTCGGCTTGACCCCACTGAAGACCCGCGTCATCTCTCCACCTCCTGGTCAGGACCGCCGCCCCCGGCCGGCCGCCCCTCCTGGAGGGAGATACGAGAACGGCCGCCGAAGCGGCGGCCGTCGAGTGCATACGTGTGGGCGGCCGCCGTCAGGCGGCCCACCAGAGCTGGCTACACGTACGCGTCGTCACGAGCGCCACCATACGCCCGCGGGGCCCCCGCCACCCGGGATTTGACACGCCTGCCCCGCACTCCTAGAGTTCTCCGAGTTGTCCGAAGTGAGCGCCGACCCCGGTCGGTCCCCGGACAGCGATTCCGCGAGTACCAACCACTCTTCGACGAACCGTCGCACTGTCGGCGTCGTCTTCCTGTCGGTGCGTGTATTCACGGAATGAGGAATCCACGTTCGAAAGAACGCGGCCCCCGATTAGCTCGGGAGCCGGGAGTCCGCTAGAGTCTCACCTCGTTGAAACGGCCCAAGGGCCGGGA
>NZ_BEWB01000004.1 GCF_003112555.1 Streptomyces coelicoflavus
TCTGTCGGCGACGACCGGCTGTAGGGTGTCAACCGCTGCAAGAAGGGTGCGGTGAACACCCTGGCCGCGCTGAGGTCGATCAGGGCCGCGTGCCCGGACCGCGCCACGGTCTACGTCATCCTGGACAATCTGTCCGCCCAGAGGGGCGACAAGATCCGTCGCTGGGCGAAGAAGAACCGCGTCGAGCTGTGCTTCACCCCGACCAACGTCTCCTGGGCCAGCCCCCGGTCGAAGCCCATTTCGGGCCTCTGGGGCAGTTCACGATCGCCGACTCCCACCACCGCAACCACAGCGTGCAGACCCGGGCCATG
Source organism: Streptomyces coelicoflavus (assembly GCF_003112555.1). Classification (GTDB taxonomy): domain Bacteria; phylum Actinomycetota; class Actinomycetes; order Streptomycetales; family Streptomycetaceae; genus Streptomyces; species Streptomyces coelicoflavus. Next base: position 312 of record NZ_BEWB01000004.1, read on the forward strand.
CCCGCCTATCTGCGCTGGCCCAACGCCAACGCCCGCCACCTGGGCGTCCTAGCCGCCGAACGCAAGGAACGCGCCCGCATCCGCAGAGAGCAGGGCATCGCTGGGGCGGACGCTCTCTCGCCGCTGCGGCCTGAACGACCCGGCGAAGCATGCACTCACAGCACTAGCCAGCCGAACTGACCAAGGTCTCGAAGCCTGAGTTGTCGCAGTAGGACACTGCACGACCCTCAGCCCCGATATCGCCGCCGACCGCGTTGACGGTGTCATCGACAATGTCGGTACCACCGTGTTCCGGGCTTGCCCGGTCAAGCCTTTTCGAGGCCTCGATGACCGCATGCCCTGCCGATTCGGTGGTGTCGAACTCGGGCGACTGGGCACCCGGTCCGTCACCGGCATCGGCGTCCGGCTCGCCGGCTGTCGTGGCGTGCGCCGTGTCCTGCCAGGTCCCCAGCTTGGTGCAGTAGTCCCGTTGTCGCTCCTTGGCCTGCGCTGGATCGTCCGACGAACAACTGCTCATCAGGACAGCGACAGCGACAACGACCGCTGCTCGCCCGACTGCTCGTGTCATCCCACTGCTGTGCTGCAAGGACATGCCCTCCCCGACGCTGCCGCCACAGAGTATGGATCAGGAAGGTGTCACCTTGCACCGATCTCCACGCATCATCAGCACCGGATCGGCGAGGAGTTGAGCAGTACACGGCCAACCCGGCGAACCTAATTCGTTCTCAGCGGCCCATACAGAGCAGTTGTCGCTCCAACGGGCTGTTCGAGTATGGGACTGCGACGCCTCCGGCGAACCGGGTTCATTGAGACCTCCGCATAGAGCGGCGTGCAGTCCCCGTGCTCGTGGTGGTGGTCGCGCGGGCGTCGGACGGATTCCTACACGCAGCCTGGCTTGAGAAGCCTTGAGCGAAGAGCGAAGCGCTCGTGCCTGCGTGACCGCCGCCACCCCAGGCCGTGCTTGCCCGTTGACGTTGGTGGTGCGAGCCCGCTGCATGGTGACCTCTCGATATGCCCGAGCTGCGAGCTCCCGTCGAGACCGAGGCCCGTGTGACGCGCTGGTGCCACGAACGGCTAGTGAGGTGGCGGACCGGCCTTGTCGCCGAGTCCTGGAGTTAGGTCGCTGCGTGGCCCTCATGCGCTCGTGACCAGCGCAAACACCCACGCCATGGGGAGGATTCCTTGATCTACTGCGGAATCGACTGGGCCGAGAGGACGCACGACGTCGCCCTGGTCGACGACTCGGGTCAGCTGCTGGCCAAACGCCACATCACCGATTACGCGGCCGGCTACAAGATCCTTTTGGAGCTGCTCGCCGAGTACGGCGACGCCGAGGTACACCCGATCCCGGTGGCGATCGAGACCTCCCGCGGTCTGCTGGTCGCCGTGCTGCGGCAGGGCAAGCGGAAGGTCTTCGCGATCAACCCGATGGCCGCCGCCCGCTACCGCGACCGGCACAGCGTCTCGCGCAAGAAGTCCGACCCGGGCGACGCCCTGGTGCTCGCGAACATCTTGCGCACCGACATGCACGCCCACCGGGTCTTGCCCGACGACAGCGACCTGGCCCGCGCCATCGCTGTCCTCGCCCGCGCCCAGCAGGACGCCACCTGGAACCGCCAGCAGATTTCCAACCAGCTCCGTTCCCTGCTGCGCGAGTACTACCCAGCCGCCCTGACGGCGATCGAGTCCTGGAAGAACGGCCTCTGCCGCTCTGAAGCCCACGAAGTCCTCAAGCTGGCTCCAACTCCCACGCGAGCTGCTCGACTGACTCGGGCCCAGCTCCAAGCCGCTCTCAAGCGAGCTGGCCGTCAGCGCGGCATCGAAGCCGAGGCTGAACGCTTCGTGAGATCTTCCGCGACGACTACAGCCACCAACCTGCCCTCGTCGAGGACGCGCTCGGCAAGCAAATGCTCGCCCTCCTGGTCCAGCTCCAGGCCGCCTGCACGGCTGCCGACGACCTCGCCCAGGCGGTGGAGGAAGCTTTCCCTCAGCATCCAGACGCTGAGATCATCCTCAGCCTTTCCGGCCTCGGCGTCCAGTTCGGCCCCCGGGTGCTCGCTGAGATCGGGGACGACCGCAGCCGTTTCACCGACGCCCGCGGCCTGAAGGCATACGCCGGCGCCTTGCCCATCACCCGTGCCTCCGGCAAGAAGACCAGCATCACCCCCCCCGCTGGGTCAAGAACGACCGCCTCAACCACGCCGGCTACCGCTGGGCCTTCTCCGCCCTCCGGGCCTCGCCTGGAGCCATGGCCCACCACTACCGTCGCCGCCGCGACGAGCACGACGACTGGCATGCTGCCGCCCAGCGCAACCTCTTCAACCGCATGCCCGGACAGATGTTCCACTGCCTCCAGCGACGCAGACTGTTCGATGGGAACACCGCATTCCCACCTGCTTTGACGGCTGCGGCTTGACGGCTTGGGGTCGTGAGGTGTCTATGCGGTCACAGCACTAGCTACTCCCGCTCCAAGCAGCTTGATACACCGAAGTGCCTTCTGCAGGTCTGTGTCCTGCACGTGGCGCCACCCAGCGCGCTCTCCGCGGCCGCGTAGAGGTCGGCCGGGCGCACCCCGTTCAGCGCCGTGACCACGTGACCGTCCGGCCGCACCAGCAGCACGGTGTGCGCCGCGGCGCCCGGGTAGCTCTCGGCGACCAGCAGCTCGGCGTGGTGGGGCAGCGCCGTCACCGCGGCCGCCAACCGGGGCATGATCCCGGCGGTCACCCAGTGCTTGCGGTCCCACACCCCGGTGCCCGGCGCGATTAGTACCACCAGCAGCGCCCCGCGCCCCAGCCGGTCGCGCAGCTGTACGAACGTGCCGTCCTCCGCCGTGACCCGCACATCGGTGACGGGTGTCCCCGGCGGTGTGCCCACGGAAACCTCCCCGCCGAGGCCCTCGGGCGCGAGCGGCGAGTCGGCGTACGTCCCCTGCGCGCCCAGCGCGCCGTGGCCGAGGTGACCGTCCGTCAGCAGTGCGTCGTTGCCGCGGGCGGAGCCGGGCACGTAGGAGCGCAGTCCGCCGCCGCCGCGCACCAGCGGGAGCAACTGGTCGGCGGCGCGCAGCCGCGCGGAGATCGCCGCCCGCCGTTCCTGCTGGTAGCTGTCGAGCAGCGCCTCGCGGGGCCCGTGGTGCCAGGCCAGGGCCAGTTTCCAGGCGAGGTTGTCGGCGTCCAGCAGCCCCTCCTCCAGGCCCTGCGTGCCCAGCGCGCCCAGCAGGTGCGCCGCGTCCCCGGCCAGCAGCACGCGGCCCACCCGCCAGCGGCGGGCGAGGCGGTGGTGGACCGTGTGGACGCCGGTGTCGAGGAGCTCGTATGCCGGGGTCGGACCGTCGGCCGCCCATCCGGTGAGGGTCTCGCGGACCCGGCTCACCAGCAGTTCGGGCGTGACCAGGTCCTTGCCGGGCGGCAGCAGCCAGTCCAGGCGCCACACGCCGTCCGGCAGCGGGCGGCCGACCACCTCGCCGGCCGGCGGCCCGGTCGTCCGCCACGGCGGCATGCGGTGGAGCAGCGCCTCGTCCGGCCACGGGAGTTCGGTGCGCAGTGCGGCGACGGCGTATCGTTCCACCGCCGTACGGCCGGGGAAGCGGATGTCCTGGAGCTTGCGGACGGTGGAGCGGGGGCCGTCGCAGCCGACCAGGTAACTGCCGCGCCACCACGTGTCGGCCGGGCCCCGGGTGTGGGCCGTGACACCCGACTTCTCCTGCTCGATGCCGTCCAGTCGGCTGTCCACAGCGATCCTGACCAGGCGCTCGCGGGTGAGGGCCGTGCGCAGGGCCCCGGCCAGCTCGTGCTGGGCGATGTGCAGGGGGGCCGGTTCGGCGTCGCCGAACACGACCTCGCGCGTCACCTGCTTGCGCCGCATCGACCGCCATCCGGCCCAACGCGAACCCAGCCCCGTCAGCGGTGCGCCGGTCAGCCGCTCGACGAGTGCGACGGCCTCCTCGCGCAGTACGGCGGTGCGCGCGGGACGCGGTTCGTCCTTGCCCGGTCCCTCGTCGAGGACGACACAGGGCACCTCCTGCCGCGCCAGCGCCAGGGCGAGCGTGAGCCCGACGGGCCCCGCTCCGGTGATGATCACCGGGTCCACGGTGCGGCGCCCCCTGGCCGTGGCGGTGTCCCGGGGGACGTGGGTGAACAGGACATTGGAGCAGGGTGCACGGTCACAGAACGTATGCAACCTATTGCCGCTGCTTGCGTCAAGCGACGGAGGCCGTGGCGATCATGCCACGGCCTCCGTTGATGGTCATACGAGATGACCGAGTGTCAGGTGTGCTAGACCTTGCCGACGTTTCCGGCGTCGGCGGTCTCCACGTCGTCCGCGCTGAGCACCGCACCGGTCGACTTCTTCGCCCGCCGCAGCCGGCGCTCCAGCCAGCTCGCGAAGCTCGTGAGGGCGAAGTTGAGCGCGATGTAGATCACCGCGACCACGGTGTAGCTGGCGATCACGTTGGCGCCGTAGTAGCCGCTCATGGTGTTGGCCGACGCGAGAAGTTCGGGGAAGGTCAGGATCGCGCCACCGAGCGCGGTGTCCTTGAGGATCACGACGAGCTGGCTGACGATGGCCGGGAGCATCGCCGTGACCGCCTGCGGCAGCAGAATCAGCCGCATGACCTGGCCCTTGCGAAGGCCGATCGCCATCGCGCCCTCGGCCTGGCCCTTGGGGAGGGCAAGGATGCCGGACCGGACGATCTCGGCGAGGACGGAGGCGTTGTACAGCACCAGGCCGGTGACGACGGCGTAGAGCGGGCGGTCGTCCGGGCCGACGTTCGTGTACTCCGCGAACAGAGCCAGGCCGAAGATCATCAGGACCAGCACGGGGATGGACCGGAAGAACTCGACCACCACCGCGGCCGGTACCCGGACCCACCTGTGGTCGGAGAGCCGGGCGATGCCCAGTGCGGCGCCGAGCGGCAGGGCGATGACCACCGCGAGAGCCGCGGCCTTCAGGGTGTTCTGCAGACCCGGCCAGATGTACGTCGACCAGGCCTCGGTGCCGGTGAAGAAGGGCTTCCACAGGGCCCACTCCAGCTGCCCCTTGTCGTTGAGGGTGCTGAACACCCACCACAGGAGAGCGGCGAAGGCGACCAGGAAGACGGCCGTGAAGACAACGTTGCGACGCTTGGCGCGCGGGCCCTGGGCGTCGTAGAGGACCGAGCTCATCGCTTCACCGCCACCTTCTTGCCCACCCAGCCGAGGATCAGGCCGGTCGGCAGCGTCAACACCACGAACACGAGAGCGATGACCGCGGAGATGAGCAGCAGCTGTGCCTCGTTCTCGATCATCTCCTTCATCAACAGCGCCGTCTCCGCCACACCGATGGCGGCGGCGACCGTGGTGTTCTTGATCAGGGCGATCAGCACGTTCGCCAGCGGTACGACGGACGAGCGGAACGCCTGTGGAAGGACCACCAGCCGAAGCACCTGACCGAAGCTCAGGCCGAGGGCCCGAGCCGCCTCCGCCTGGCCGACCGGCACCGTGTTGATGCCGGAGCGCAGCGCCTCGCACACGAACGACGATGTGTAGAGGATCAGGCCCAGGACGGCGAGCCGGAAGTTGATCGTCTCGAAGTCACCCCCTCCGCCGAGGGTGATGCCCAGTGTCTGGTTCAGTCCCAGCGACGCGAACAGAATGATCACGGTCAGCGGGATGTTCCGCACGATGTTCACGTACGCGTTTCCGAAACCGCGCATCAACGGCACCGGGCCGACCCGCATGGCGGCCAGCAGGGTGCCCCAGATCAGGGAGCCGACGGCCGAGAGCACAGCGAGCTGCACTGTCGTCCAGATGGCTCCCGCCAGGTCGTAATCCTGAAGAAAGTCGAACACGATCTCCCGCGCTTCCGGGTGTAGGGATGCCCGCCCCGGTGCGCCGCCCCTGCCGTAGGGCGGCGCACCTCGTCAGGCCCGGCCTCAGCTCTTGATGTCGCCGATCTTCGGCGCCGGCTCGTTCTTGTAGTTGGCCGGGCCGAAGTTGTCCTTGACGGCCTTGTCCCAGGCGCCGTCGGCGACCATGGCCTCGAGCGCGTCGTTGATCTTGTTCTTGAGGTCGCTGCCCTTCTTGACGCCGATGCCGTAGTTCTCGTTCGTCAGCTTGAAGCCGCCGAGCTTGAACTTGCCCTTGAACTGCGACTGGGAGGCATAACCCGCGAGGATCGAGTCGTCCGTGGTCAGCGCGTCGATGGCGCCGTTCTGCAGGCCGGGCAGGCAGGCCGAGTACGTCGGGTACGGCTGCAGCTGGGCCTTGGGGGCCAGCTTCTCCTTGATGTTCTGCGCCGAGGTCGAACCGGTGACCGAGCAGAGCTTCGCGTCGTTCAGGTCCTCCGGCGACTTGATCTTGTCGTCGTCGGCACGGATCAGCACGTCCTGGTGGGCCAGCAGGTACGGGCCGGCGAAGTCGACCTTCTCCGAGCGCTCGGGAGTGATCGAGTACGTGGCGGCGATGAAGTCGACGTCACCGCGCTGCAGCATGGTCTCGCGGTCGGCGCTCTTCGACTCCTTCCACTCGATCTGGTCCTCGGTGTAGCCGAGCTTCTTGGCGACGTACGTGGCGACGTCCACGTCGAAGCCCGCGTAGCCGTCCGGGGTCTTCTGGCCGAGGCCGGGCTGGTCGAACTTGATGCCGATGGTGATCTTCTTGCCGTCACCACCGGACGAGCCGCTGTCCTTGTCGTCGCCGCCGCACGCGGTGGCGGTCAGGGCGAGGGCGAGCACGGCGGCCGAGGCGGCGGAGACCTTGCGAAGCTTCATGGTGAACATCCTTTGGCTGTGATCGAGCTGCGATCGGACGATCAGAGGATCAGGCGATCAGGTGCGGCTCCCGGGAACGGGCCGCCGGTGCGGTCGGCGCGGGGCGCCGGAGCCGCACCGAAATCTCAGTGGTGCAGGATCTTCGACAGGAAGTCCTTGGCACGGTCGCTGCGCGGATTGCTGAAGAACTGGTCCGGCGTGGCCTCTTCGACGATGCGGCCGTCCGCCATGAACACCACGCGGTTGGCGGCGGAGCGGGCGAAGCCCATCTCGTGGGTGACCACGATCATGGTCATCCCGTCCTCGGCGAGCTGCTTCATGACCTCGAGGACCTCGTTGATCATCTCCGGGTCGAGGGCCGACGTCGGCTCGTCGAAGAGCATGACCTTCGGGTCCATGGCCAGCGCACGCGCGATGGCGACACGCTGCTGCTGGCCGCCGGAGAGCTGCGCGGGGTACTTGTCGGCCTGGGCGCCCACGCCGACCCGGTCGAGCAGGGCGCGGGCCTTCTCCTCGGCCTTCTTGGCCTCGACCTTGCGGACCTTGACCTGGCCCAGCGTCACGTTCTCGAGCACCGTCTTGTGCGCGAAGAGGTTGAACGACTGGAAGACCATGCCGACGTCGGCCCGCAGCCTGGCCAGCTCCTTGCCCTCGGCGGGCAGCGGCTTGCCGTCGATCGTGATCGAACCGTCGTCGATGGTCTCCAGACGGTTGATGGTGCGGCACAGGGTGGACTTGCCGGACCCGGAGGGTCCGATGACCACGACGACCTCGCCGCGCTGAATCGTCAGGTCGATGTCCTGGAGCACGTGCAACGCGCCGAAGTGCTTGTTGACACTCTTCAGGACGACCAGTTCGCCGGTCGCAGCCTTGTCTTCCTTGGCCACCGATACTTCGGTCATCGCTCTCGGGCTCCGTCCTCCTGGGTTTCGCAGGACAGTAGTGACCCGGGCCACGTCGCGTCTCTACATCTGAGCGAGATCTGAGCATCACGATCCGATAGCAATCGGACACGAGTCGTAGCACTTGTGAGCTGGGCGCATCTCGGCCGGATAACTTCGAGCGGCCGCAACCGGAAGCCCCTTGACGCCGTCCCCCTCCATCGGCGTCACTGCACAGGACGCACGCGCGCGTGCCCGTCCATGAGCCCGTCCCGATTTCTACCCGCCCCGAGCGTACGGCCGATGAACCGAAGGGAGCCCGGATGAGACTGCTGCTCGTCGAGGACGACAACCACGTGGCCGCCGCCCTGTCCGCGATCCTGGCACGGCACGGCTTCGACGTCACCCACGCGCGCAGCGGCGAGGAGGCGCTCCAGGCGCTCGTCCCGGAGGCCGACGGCTTCGGCGTCGTCCTGCTCGACCTGGGTCTGCCCGACCAGGACGGCTACGAGGTCTGCGGAAAGATCCGCAAGCGCACCGGCACCCCGGTCATCATGGTCACCGCGCGGGCCGACGTGCGCTCCCGCATCCACGGTCTCAATCTCGGCGCCGACGACTACGTGGTCAAGCCGTACGACACCGGGGAACTGCTGGCCCGGATCCACGCCGTCAGCCGGCGCACCGCCCATGAGGACGCCACCGGGAGCACCGAGACCGTGGTCCGCCTCGGCGCGGTGCGCATCGAGCTGCCGACACGCCAGGTGAGCGTGGACGGTTCGGTTGTCCAACTCACCCGCAAGGAGTTCGATCTGCTCGCCCTGCTCGCCCAGCGCCCCGGTGTGGTCTTCCGCCGTGAGCAGATCATCAGCGAGGTGTGGCGCACCAGCTGGGAGGGGACCGGGCGCACCCTGGAGGTGCACGTCGCGTCCCTGCGCTCCAAGCTGCACATGCCCGCGCTGATCGAGACCGTCCGCGGCGTCGGCTACCGCCTCGTCGCCCCCACCGCCTAGCGGGTCCGGGTGAGCACCCGCCTGCTCCCGCTGCTCATCGTCCTGATGGCGGCCGTCCTGCTCGCGCTCGGCGTGCCTCTCGGCGTCAGCGTCGCCCGCGCGGAGCAGCAGAAGGTCGTCATCGACCGCATCGACGACACGGCGCGCTTCGCCGCGCTCGCCCAGTTCGTCACGGAGGACGGCTCGGGCGGCTCACGCCGGACGGACACGGACGAACGCCTGGAAACCCTGCAGACCGAGCTGACCAGCTACTACGAGGTCTACGGCATCAAGGCCGGGGTCTTCTACCGCAACCACATCCCGATGGCCAACGCGCCCACGACCTGGTTCCTGCCGCAGACCGGCGAGGTCCGCGACTCCTTCGACGAGGCGCTGCTCAGCCGCCGCAGCCACGACCCCGAGCAGGTGTGGCCCTGGCAGGACGGACGGCTCGTGGTGGCCTCGCCGGTCATCCGGGACGGCGACGTGGTCGCGGTCGTGGTCACCGAGTCGCCGACCGACTCGATGCGTTCGAGTATCCTGCGCGGCTGGCTCGTCATCGGCGCCGGGGAGTTCGCCGCGATGCTGCTCGCCGTCGGTGCGGCGCTGCGGCTGACCGGCTGGGTGCTCAGGCCGGTACGGGTACTCGACGCCACCACCCACGACATCGCCACCGGAAGGCTGAAGTCCCGGGTCGCGCCGTCCGGGGGACCGCCGGAGCTCAGACGCCTGGCCCGGTCGTTCAACGAGATGGCCGACCACGTGGAGGACGTTCTGGAGCAGCAGCGGGCCTTCGTCGCCGACGCCTCCCACCAGCTGCGCAACCCGCTCGCCGCCCTCCTGCTGCGCATTGAGCTGCTCGCCCTCGAACTGCCCGAGGACAACGAGGAGATCGCCTCCGTCCAGACCGAGGGCAAACGCCTGGCCCGGGTCCTGGACGACCTGCTCGACCTGGCGCTGGCCGAGCACAGCCAGGCCGACCTGAAGGTCACCGACGTCGGCGCGCTGGCCGCCGAGCGGGTGGCCGCCTGGTCACCGACGGCCGACGCCAAGGGCGTACGGCTGGTCGGATACTGCCCGCCGACCACGGGCTGGGCGGACCCGGTGACGCTGTCGAGCGCCCTGGACGCGGTCATCGACAACGCGGTGAAGTTCACGCCGCGCGGCGAGAGTGTCCGGGTCGAGGTCGCCTCCACCGGGGACGCCGCCACCGTCGTCGTCACCGACAACGGTCCCGGACTCACAGACGAGGAGCTCACCCGCGTGGGGGACCGTTTCTGGCGCAGCGGCCGGCACCAGAACATCAACGGCTCCGGCCTCGGCCTGTCCATCTGCCGGGCGCTGCTCGCGGCGGGCGACGGCTCGATCTCCTTCGGCCACCAGGAGCCGCACGGGCTTCGGGTCACGGTCACGGTGCCCAGGACCGGCACGGCGCCCAAGGAGCCCGAGCGGGTCTAGGGCTTGACCGACCGGTAGTAGCGCCGGGCGCCCTCGTGCAGTTCGAGCGGGTCGGTGTAGATCGCGGTACGCAGGTCCACCAGCTGCGCGGAGTGCACGTGCGCACCGATGCCGTCGCGGCTGTCGAGGACGGTCCGGGTCAGCCACTCGGTGAGCCGCGGATCGACGTCCGCGCGGGTCACCAGCAGGTTGGACACCGCCATCGTCGGCACCACGGCGCCGTTCTGGACCGTGGGGTAGGCCGACTCCGGCATGTTGGTGGTGCGGTAGTAGCGGGTCGCGCCGCCCGACCGGTGCAGCTTGGTGACCAGGTCGTCGCCGATCGGCACGAACCGGAAGGCGGAACTCTCCGCGATCTTCTTGAGGCCGTCCGTCGGCACCCCGCCGGACCAGAAGAACGCGTCCAGCTCGTCGCCCAGCCGTCCGGGGCCGGTGTCGATCCCGTCCGCGCTGGGGGTGATGTCCGTCTCCGGGTCGATGCCCACCGCCTTCAGCAGCCGGGTGGCGATCAGCCGTACCCCCGAGTTGGGCAGCCCGATGGCCACCCGCTTGCCCCGCAGGTCCCGCACCGACTGGATGTCCGAGTCGGTCGGCACGACGAGCTGCACGTAGTCGTCGTAGAGCCGGGTGACCCCGCGCAGCCCTTCGGCACCCGGGCGGCCGGCCAGTTTGTACGTTTCGACCGCGTCGGCCGCGGCGATCGTGAAGTCGGCCTCCCCGGACGCCACCCGCTCGACGTTCTCCTGCGAGCCCGCGCTGGTCATCAGCCGCACGTCCAGGTCCGGCATGTCCTTGCGCAGCTCGGTGCGCAGCAGCTCGCCGTACTTCTGGTACACACCCGCGCGGGTTCCGGTGCTGAACGTGATCGTCCCGCTCGGCGGTTTCTCCCCCAGCGGCAGCAGCCACCACAGCAGCAGCCCGAGCGCGACGGCACCGGCGACCGTGGCCTGGACGGCCCGGCGCCTGCCGATACGGGAGAGCAGCGTGGACATGGGGGCGATCCTGCCAGCCCGCACCCGCACTGACCAGGGCCGGGCTCACACGGCCGCACCCGTCCCGCCGACCGCTCCGTGCCCGGGGCCCGTGCGCGAGAACCCCGGCACACGGGTGCCGGGGTTCTCGTGAGTGGGCCGGGCGGGGCCCGGGACGCCTCGACGTCAGTCGCCCACCGAGGCCTCCGCCCCCGTCTCCGCCCCCGTCGCCCGGGGTGCCCCTTCCGCGGGGCCGGCGGGACCGGCGGGGCGGTCGGGGTTTTCGCGGCGCCGGAAGAGGCGCATCGCAAGCGGCTCGGTGAAGCGCGCGGTGAGGGGGCCCAGGACGACCAGGATGAGGACGTACGCCGTGGCCAGTGGGCCCAGGGACGGCTCGATACCGGCGGAGACCGCGAGGCCCGCGATCACGATGGAGAACTCGCCGCGCGCCACCAGCGCACCGCCCGCCCGCCATCGGCCCTTGACGGAGATCCCGGCGCGCCGCGCCGCCCAGTACCCCGTGGCGATCTTCGTCACGGCGGTCAGCAGCGCCAGCGCCAGGGCGGGCAGCAGGACCGGCGGAATGCTGGCCGGGTCCGTGTGCAGCCCGAAGAAGACGAAGAAGACCGCCGCGAACAGGTCCCGCAGCGGACTCAGCAGCGTGTGCGCGCCCTCCGCGACCTCCCCGGACAGCGCGATGCCCACCAGGAAGGCGCCCACCGCCGCCGACACCTGGAGTTGCTGCGCGACACCGGCGACGAGGATCGTCAGGCCCAGCACCACCAGGAGCAGCTTCTCGGGGTCGTCGCTGGAGACGAAGCGGGAGATGAGACGCCCGTAGCGCAGCGCGACGAAGAGCACGAGGCCCGCCGCGGCCAGCGCGATCGCCAGCGTGATGCTCCCGGTCATCAGACCGGCGCCGGCGACCAGGGCGGTGACGATCGGCAGGTACACCGCCATCGCCAGGTCCTCCAGGACCAGCACGCTCAGGATCACCGGCGTCTCGCGGTTGCCGACCCGGCCCAGGTCGCCGAGGACCTTCGCGATCACGCCGGACGACGAGATCCACGTCACGCCAGCCAGGACCACGGCGGCCACCGGGCCCCAGCCCATCAGCAGCGCGGCCACCGCGCCCGGCACGGCGTTGAGCGCACAGTCGACGAGACCCGCCGGATAGTGGGACTTGAGGTTGGTGACCAGGTCGCTGGCCGAGTACTCCAGGCCCAGCATCAGCAGCAGGAGGATGACACCGATCTCGGCGCCGGTCGCGACGAACTCCTCGCTCGCGCCGAGCGGAAGCAGGCCGCCCTCGCCGAAGGCCAGACCGGCGAGGAGGTACAGCGGGATGGGGGAGAGGCGGTAACGGCCGGCGAACCGGCCGAGGAGCCCGAGCCCCAGGATGATGGAACCGAACTCGATCAGCAGTACCGCGGAGTGCACCGGCTCACTCCTGCCCGAGTATCGCCGCGGCGGCGTCGACGCCCTCACGGGTGCCGATGACGATCAAGGTGTCACCACCCACGAGCCGGAAGTCCGGCGCCGGCGAGGGAATCGCCTCGGCCCGCCGCAGCACCGCCACGATCGAGGCTCCCGTGTCGGTCCGCATCCGGGTGTCGCCCAGCAGCCGCCCGTTCCACCGGGAGGCGGCGGCCACCTCGATCCGTTCGGCGACCAGGCCCAGATCGGTCGTGTAGAGCAGGCTCGCGCTGTGGTGGGAGGGCTTCAGCGCGTCTATCAGCGCGCCCGCCTCGGGCCCCGTCAGCCGCAGCGAGTGGGCGCAGGAGTCGGGGTCGTCGGTCCGGTACACGTTCACCGTGCGGGCGCCGTCGCGGTGGGCCACCACCGACAGGTGGCGGTGCTCGCGGGTCACCAGGTCGTACTGGACCCCGATACCCGGGAGCGGCGTCGCCCTCAGGCGTGGAGCTGACACGTGCTTTCCCCTCATTCGTCCTGCGTTGCCTGCCGCGTCTCAGCTGCGCTTTCCGCACGTGGGTGCCGTGCCCGCGACCTCGCCATGCTGCCATCCGCACGTACGGTGGCGATATGGGTGTCGTGACGGATATACGCAGCCGGTCGCGGTCGGCGAAGCTGGCTGCGGGGGTGTCGTGCGAGAAGGCCGGGAGGAGCGGGAAGAGGAACGTGTCGCTGTTCTGGCGGATCTTCTCGCTCAACGCCGCCGGCCTGGTCGTCGCCACCGCACTGCTGCTGGGACCGGTCACCGTGTCGACCCCCGTGCTGGCCGGAGAGGCCCTGGTCCTGCTGGCCGGCCTCGCGACGCTGCTGGCCGGCAACGCGGTCGTCCTGCGCATCGGACTCACCCCGCTGCACCGGCTGGGCCGGGCCATGTCGACCGCCGACCTGCTGGTGCCCGGCACCCGTCCCGAGGTCTCCGGACCGGCCGAGGCGGCGCAGCTGATCGAGACCTACAACACGATGCTGGACCGGCTCCAGGCCGAACGCGCCGCCGGCGCCGGCCGCGCGTTGCAGGCCCAGGAGCGCGAACGCCACCGCATCGCCCGCGAGCTCCACGACGAGGTGGGCCAGACCCTCACCGCCGTCCTCCTCCAGCTCAAGCGCGTCGCCGACCGGGTCCCCGGGGAGCTGCGCGAGGAGGTGACCCTGGCGCAGGAGGCCACCCGGGCCGGCCTCGACGAGATCCGCCGCATCGCCCGCCGGCTGCGCCCCGGCGTCCTGGAGGAACTCGGCCTGGCCAGCGCCCTGCGCTCGCTCGCCGCCGAGTTCACCCACCACGGGCTCACCGTCCAGCACCACATCCCCGGTGACCTGCCCCCGCTCGCCCCGGAGGCCGAACTCGTGCTCTACCGGGTCGCCCAGGAGGGCCTGACCAACACCGCCCGCCACGCCGGCGCCGACCGCGCCCACCTCACCCTGCGCCCGCTGCCGCCGCCCGAGGGCGGGGGCGTGGAACTGCTCGTCCGCGACAACGGCACCGGCCTCGGCGCGGCCACCGAGGGCGCCGGGATCCGCGGGATGCGGGAGCGGGCCCTGCTGATAGGAGCCGAGATCCACTTCGAACCCGCCCCCGGAGGGGGCACCGACGTACGCCTGCGCGTCCCCGCGCCGCCGGGGGACCGATCCGCAGACCGAACCGGAGACAGCCCCTGATGCCAGCACGGCCCCCGATCCGCGTCCTGCTCGCCGACGACCACACCCTCGTACGCCGCGGGGTCCGCCTCATCCTGGACGGCGAACCCGATCTGACGGTGGTGGCGGAGGCCGGTGACGGTGCCGAGGCGGTCGCGGCCGCGCGCGCCACCGAGGTCGACCTGGCCGTACTGGACGTCGCGATGCCCCGCATGACCGGCCTCCAGGCGGCCCGCGAACTCTCCCGGCGCCTGCCCGAGCTGCGCATCCTGATCCTGACCATGTACGACAACGAGCAGTACTTCTTCGAGGCACTCAAGGCGGGCGCCTGCGGATACGTCCTCAAGTCCGTCGCCGACCGCGACCTGGTGGAGGCGTGCCGGGCCGCGGTGCGCGACGAGCCGTTCATCTATCCCGGGGCCGAACGGGCCCTCGTCCGTTCCTACCTGGAGCGCGTGCAGGGCGGTGGCGGCCTCCCCGAGCGGCCGATCACGGAACGCGAGGAGGAGATCCTCAAGCTCGTCGCCGAGGGCCACACCTCCAAGGAGATCGGCGAGCTGCTGTTCATCAGCGCCAAGACCGTCGAACGCCACCGCGCGAACCTCTTGCAGAAACTGGGCGTGCGCGACCGTCTGGAACTCACCCGGTACGCGATCCGCGCGGGACTCATCGAGCCCTGAGCCGCGCACCCGGCGCCGGTACGGGCGGTCAGCAGCCGATCGGCGCGGAGCCCACGGCCACGTCGTCGAACCAGACCGTGTCGTCGCCCGTCGCGTAGCTCTCCCAGCCCAGTCGCAGCGCGGTCGGCCGGGGCGCGGTGCCGCGGGCGAGCCACTGCTGGTCGACGTCCTGTGTCGGCACCCCGTCGGCGTGCAGCCCGGGAATCCGCTCGTCGCCGAGCCAGGTGTCCAGGTGGCCGGCCGAGGTGTCGACCGCGAACCGCAGGCACTGCCAGCCGTCCGTCGGCAGCGGGCTGCTCAGCGCGACCCCGGCCGGGCTCTGCGCGGGCAGGGTGGCGTCGTCGCTCTCCCGGTTCCACTGAAGCGCGCCGTTCTGGCCGCCCACGCGCAGTGCCCGGCCGCCCTGGGCCGAGTCCGGCATCGACACGAAGGTGACGTGCGAGACGGGCAGCGCGGTGGTGTGCCGTACCCACATGCGTACGTACATCACCGGGCCGACCGCCGACAGGTCCGCGGCATGGGTGACGAAGGCGTGGTTGCAGTAGCCGGCCCGGCCGTCCACCCGGAGCGACGTGCCGCCCTCGTGCGCCACCGCGGAGTCGACGGTGGCCGTGCCCGTGCCCCGGCAGTCGGGCGCGGTGAACCGCCAGTCGCCGGACGGCTCGGAACCGGTCTGGTCCTCGAAGCCGGAGCAGATCACGGCGTCACCGCACTCCGCGGCCGGCGGTTCGGTCGTCGGAGGAGGCGTGGTGGGCGGCGGCGTGGTGGGCGGTGTGCCGCCGTCCTCGCCGCAGGAGAGACCGTTGAGCGCGAAGTCCTCCGGCGCGGGGTCCGCGGACCGCCAGGTGCCCTGGAGCCCGAACTCGGCGGTGCCGCCCGTGGACAGCGCGCCGTTCCAGCCGGCGTCGACGGCGACGACGGACGCGCCGGTCTGCGTGACGGTCGCGTTCCACGCCGACGTCACCTGCTGATCGCCGGTGTAGGTCCAGGTCAGACGCCAGTCGGTCACGGCGGGACCGAGGTTGGTGATCTCGACCTGGGCGGTGTAGCCGCCCGCCCACGCGTCGACGGTGTAGTCGACGCGGCACGCGGCCGCCGCCGCACCGCTCGCGGGCATCGCCATCAGGACCGGCACCACCAGCGCGACGGCGGCCAGGACCGCGGTCCAGGGCCGGCGCGTTAATCGCAGAACTCGGGTGAGCACAGGGTGCCTCCAGCGGGAGAAGGGATGCATGACAGCGCGCGAGGTGTCTATGGGAGCGCTCCCACACGCGCGCCGTACGCATCACACCGAGCCTGACGGTGTACTGTCAAGACGTGCGACGGCCTTCACTGCCGTCGCGACCGCCTACCCTTGTGGCCATGAGCAGCATCGACCGGAGCCAGTCAGCGGGCGGCACGCGCACCTACGAAGTACGCACCTACGGGTGCCAGATGAACGTCCACGACTCCGAGCGATTGTCCGGTCTGCTGGAGGACGCGGGCTACGTCCGCGCGCCGGAAAGCGCCGACGGCGACGCCGACGTCGTCGTCTTCAACACCTGCGCCGTACGGGAGAACGCCGACAACAAGCTGTACGGCAACCTCGGCCACCTCGCCCCCAAGAAGGCGAGCCGCCCCGGCATGCAGATCGCCGTCGGGGGCTGCCTGGCGCAGAAGGACCGCGACACCATCGTGAAGCGGGCCCCCTGGGTGGACGTCGTCTTCGGCACCCACAACATCGGCAAGCTCCCGGTGCTGCTCGAGCGCGCCCGCGTGCAGGAGGAGGCGCAGGTCGAGATCGCCGAGTCCCTGGAGGCGTTCCCGTCCACGCTGCCCACCCGGCGCGAGAGCGCGTACGCGGCCTGGGTCTCCATCTCCGTCGGCTGCAACAACACCTGCACCTTCTGCATCGTCCCCGCGTTGCGCGGCAAGGAGAAGGACCGCCGGCCCGGCGACATCCTCGCCGAGGTCGAGGCCCTGGTCGCCGAGGGCGTCAGCGAGATCACCCTCCTCGGGCAGAACGTCAACGCCTACGGCTCCGACATCGGCGACCGTGAGGCGTTCAGCAAGCTGCTGCGCGCCTGCGGGAACATCGAGGGCCTGGAGCGTGTCCGCTTCACCTCCCCGCACCCGCGCGACTTCACCGACGACGTCATCACCGCCATGGCCGAGACGCCGAACGCGATGCCGCAGCTGCACATGCCGCTCCAGTCCGGTTCCGACCCGGTGCTCAAGGCGATGCGCCGCTCCTACCGCCAGGAGCGCTACCTGGGGATCATCGAGAAGGTGCGCGCCGCCATCCCGCACGCCGCGATCACCACCGACATCATCGTGGGCTTCCCCGGCGAGACCGAGGAGGACTTCGAGCAGACCCTGCACGTGGTCCGCGAGGCCCGCTTCGCCCAGGCCTTCACCTTCCAGTACTCCAAGCGCCCCGGCACCCCGGCCGCCGAGATGGCGGACCAGATCCCCAAGGCGGTCGTCCAGGAGCGCTACGAGCGCCTGGTCGCCCTCCAGGAGGAGATCTCCTGGGACGAGAACAAGAAGCAGGTCGGCCGCACCCTGGAGCTGATGGTCGCCGAGGGCGAGGGCCGCAAGGACGGCGCCACCCACCGCCTCTCCGGCCGGGCCCCCGACAACCGCCTGGTGCACTTCACCAAGCCGGAGCAGGAGGTCCGCCCCGGTGACGTGGTGACCGTCGAGATCACCTACGCCGCCCCGCACCACCTCCTCGCCGAGGGCGCGGTCCTCGACGTGCGCCGCACGCGCGCGGGCGACGCCTGGGAGAAGCGCAACACGGCCGAGCAGGCCAAGCCGGCCGGTGTGCTCCTCGGCCTGCCGAAGATCGGCGTCCCCGAGCCCCAGCCGGCCGTGGCGAGCGGCTGCGGCTGCGACTGACCGCAGGGGGTGCCGCCGGGGGCGGCGGTACGGGGATACGCTGCCGATCATGCTTGTCGCCGCCGCCGTCTGCCCCTGCCCGCCGCTCCTCGTACCGGAGGTCGCCGCGGGTGCCGCACCCGAGCTGGACGCCGCACGCGCCGCGTGCACGGACGCGCTGGGCGTGCTCGCCGCGTCCCGGCCCGACCGGCTGGTGCTCGTCGGGCCCGCGGACGCGGCAGGCCCCGTGGTCCACCCGCAGGGCGCGCGGGGCTCGTTCCGCGGCTTCGGCGTGGACGTGGACGTGTACCTGGGGGCCGACAGCGGCGACGCGGGCGGCACCGACCTGCCCCACGGTCTGGCCGTGGGCGCCTGGCTGCTCGGGCGGACCGGCTGGACCGACGCCCCGGTCGAAGCCGTCGGCGTGGGGGAGGAACTGCCGGCCGGGCGCTGCGCCGCCGTGGGCCGGGACATCGCCGCCGCGTCCGGGCGGACCGCACTGCTGGTGCTGGGCGACGCCAGCGCCTGCCGCACGCTCAAGGCGCCCGGTTACCTCGACGAGCGGGCGGCGCCCTTCGACGCGGAGGTGGGGCGCGCCCTGGGCGCGGCCGACCCGGCCGCCCTCGCGGCCCTGGACGTCGCACTGGCCCGCGAACTCAAGGTGTCCGGCCGGGCACCCTGGCAGGTCCTCGCGGGTGCGGCCGAGGGCACGGACCTCGCCGGCACCCTGCTGTACGAGGACGCGCCGTACGGGGTGGGCTACGTCGCGGCCACCTGGTCGTAGCGGCTGAGCGAGCCGTCGCCGCCGGAGCCCCCGTGCGGACCCGGCGGGCCCACGCGCCCGCGGACCCCGCGGCCCGGGCGCCCGCGGGGCACCCGCGGACGGCCCGGAGCAGGGCATTCGGCTCCGCGGCCGTCCGAGGACGCAGGGGAGTCAGGAGGCCGGCGGCGGTCCGGCCGGAGGCGTTCCGCCGCCTGTGTCCCCGCCCCCGTCGTCCTCCTTGTGGGCGAGGCGGTCCATGGCGCCCTTGGCCTTGCCCGTGCCCGTCTGGATGCGGTCGCTGTACTTGCCCTTCGTCCGTTCGTCGACGGTCCGAGCCATCTTGTCCAGACCGCGGTCGATCTTGTCGCCGTGCTGCTGGGCGAGGTCGGAGACCTTGCCCTTCGCCGGTTCCAGTCTGGCCTTCAAGTTGTCCAGGAGACCCATGGTTCGCCTTCCCTCACGGGGCAGTCAGGTGCGGGCGCCCTTGTCGGCCTCGTTGTCGACGGCCTCCCCGGCCGACTGCTGCTTGGGGATGCCGACGCTCTCCGAGTCGCCGCCCTCGGCGGTGGCCCCGGCGGCTTCGTCGGCCTCCGCCGTGTTCCGGGGACCGGCGTCGGCCGTCTCCGCGGCCTCGGCCGTAGTCACGTCCGCGGTGCTCCCGGCGTCCGGGGTGTCGGTCCGCGTCTCGGCGACCGACGTCTCCTCGGTGCCCTTCGACCTCCGAAAAAGCCGTGCAAAAACGCCCATATCAACTCCATACGTTACTCGTGCGGGCGAAATCCCGCGGCATCCGGTGCGTCCGTTTGCGTGGCCGGGGCCATGACCCGGTGGTCCGGGGAGCGGGAACCTCGCAACGGGCAACGACCCCGGCCGCGGACCGTCACGTAACTCGTTCGAGGGCCGGCCGGGAGGTTTGCGAGACTGGTCCGGTGAGCAGCGCACCCCCCGCCCCCCGCGTCATCGCCGTAGTCGGACCCACCGCGGCCGGAAAGTCCGATCTGGGCGTCTTCCTGGCCGACCGGCTCGGCGGCGAGGTCGTCAACGCCGACTCCATGCAGCTCTACCGTGGGATGGACATCGGCACCGCCAAGCTGACGCCCGAGGAACGCGGTGGCGTCCCGCATCATCTGCTGGACATCTGGGACGTGACGGTCGCGGCGTCCGTCGCCGAGTACCAGCGCCTCGCGCGGCAGCGGATCGACGCGCTGCTCGCCGAAGGGCGCTGGCCGGTCCTCGTCGGCGGTTCCGGCCTCTACGTCCGGGGGGCCGTCGACAACCTGGAGTTCCCCGGCACCGACCCCGAGGTCAGGGCCCGCCTCGAGGAGGAACTCGAGCGGCACGGGCCGGGTGCGCTGCACTCCCGTCTGGCCGCCGCCGATCCGGAGGCGGCACGGGCCATCCTGCCCAGCAACGGGCGCCGCATCGTGCGCGCCCTCGAGGTGATCGAGATCACCGGCAGGCCCTTCACGGCCAACCTCCCCGGCCACGACTCCGTCTACGACACCGTGCAGATCGGCGTCGACGTGGCGCGCCCCGAACTGGGCGAGCGCATCGCCGTGCGCGTCGACCGGATGTGGGAGGCCGGTCTGGTCGACGAGGTGCGGGCACTGGAGGCGCAGGGGTTGCGCGAGGGGCGTACGGCGTCGCGCGCGCTCGGCTACCAGCAGGTCCTCGCGGCGCTCGCCGGCGAGTGCACGCTGGACGAGGCGCGTGCCGAGACCGTCCGTGCCACCAAGCGCTTCGCGCGCCGTCAGGACGCGTGGTTCAGGCGCGACCCGCGGGTGCACTGGCTGAGTGGCGGTGTGGCGGATCGCACGGAACTTCCGCGGCTCGCCCTGTCGTTGGTCGAACGACCGGTTACAGCCTGATCACGTGATGGCATCGGGACGCTCGGGCCGTCATCCGGGCCTTCGGCGGCGTGCCATCATCGAGCTTCGATCGACCGAGTGAGTCCTAGTTGGGAGGGCGCGTGGCGATGGAGGCCGGCCCTCGCGACACCGCACAGAGCACCGAGCACGGCACCCCCGACCACGGTGGACCGGGGCCGGACGGCGGCGCCCTGAGCCCCGACGGACCCGACGAGACGCCCGAGGGCGTCGCGGCGGACGGTCCCGAGCCCGACGAGATGTACGGGGACGAGGTCGAGGTCGAGCTGCGTCCCCAGCGCCGGCTGCGGATCTGGCAGCTCGCGCCCATCGTCTGCCTGGCCGCGCTCGGCTCCCTGATGTTCGCCTTCCCCCTCGCCTTCGACTTCGGCGACAGCGGCGCCGTGATCGCGATGCTGGGGCTGCTGATCTGCTCCTGTGCGGCCGGCTGGGGCATGATGGCCGCCCGCCGGGTCGGTTACACGTGGCCGGGCCTCCCGCAGCGGGGCTCGGAGCGCCGTGCCGACTGGCGCACGATCCTCGTCTACGCCCTGGCGGTCGCCGCGGTCGTCGTCCTGGCCGTGTGGCGGGTCGCCCGCCTGCGGAGCTGACGGAGCGCCCCGTCCCGGGCCCGGCCGCCCCTCGTCGCCGCGGCGTGCCCACCCCGTACGATCGAGGAATGAGCACGCGGATCGCCTTCCTCAAGGGGCACGGCACCGAGAACGACTTCGTGATCGTTCCCGACCCGGAGAACGCCCTCGACCTGCCCGCCGCCGCCGTCGCCGCCCTGTGCGACCGCCGCGCGGGACTCGGCGGGGACGGACTGCTGCACGTGGTGCGGTCCGCGGCGCACCCCGAGGCCAAGGGCATGGCCGCCGAGGCCGAGTGGTTCATGGACTACCGCAACGGCGACGGCTCGGTCGCGGAGATGTGCGGCAACGGCGTGCGGGTCTTCGCGCGCTACCTCCAGCGCGCCGGGCATGCCGCCGAGGGCGACCTCGCCATCGCGACCCGCGGGGGCGTCAAGCGCGTGCACATCGCCAAGGCCGGGTCCGGCAGCGGCTCCGCCGAGGGTGACGTCACCGTCGGCATGGGGCGCGCGCGGCTCCCCGAAGGCGACGTCGAGGTGAGCGTCGGCGAGCGCAGCTGGCCCGCGCGGAACGTCAGCATGGGCAACCCGCACGCCGTCGCCTTCGTCGCCGACCTCGCCCACGCCGGCGACCTGTACGCCGCGCCCTCCCACGCGCCGGCCGGTGCCTATCCGGACGGGGTCAACGTCGAGTTCGTGGTCGACCGGGGCCCCGGTCACGTCGCGATGCGCGTGCACGAGCGCGGTTCCGGGGAGACCCGCTCCTGCGGCACCGGCGCCTGCGCCGTCGCCGTCGCCACCGCCCGCCGGGACGGCGCCGACCCGGCGGTCACCGGCACCCCGGCCACGTACACCGTCGACGTGCCCGGCGGCACCCTGGTGATCACCGAGCGCCCGGACGGCGAGATCGAGATGACCGGGCCCGCGGTGATCGTCGCGGAGGGTGAGTTCGACTCCGCCTGGCTGGAAGGGGTACTCGCCTGAACCACGACCCGGTGACCACGGCCGAGGTGAACCACAGCCCGGTCCATGACACTCAGTGCGAAAACGTAAACCCTCGGACCATCGCTCGAATGGGTGATCCGTTTCACGCTCGGCGAGAGGCGGTCGGCCGCACGTGATGGGCTCGATAGCATCAAGCACCGGCCCGGACGGGGGACCGACACCATCCCCTGAGCCGTGTCCGCCCTGGGATTCCCCGTCCGCCGGTCCGTGCAGCCGGAGGTGCCCATGAACGCGGAGGCCGTGAATCCAACGAGTCCGGGTCCTGTGCCGCCCGCGGCCACCGGTGCCGTCGCGCCGGCGCCCCGCAGGAAGTCCCGCCCCCGGATCGACCTGCGCCGCCTCGGCCGCGCCGCCCTGCTCGGCTCCACCACCCGAAGCCGGGGCCTGCCCGACGCCATCGGCCACGTCGTCGAGGCCCACCGCGCCCACCACCCCGACGCCGACCTCGACCCGCTGCGCCGCGCCTACGTCCTCGCCGAGTCCTCGCACCGCGGACAGATGCGCAAGAGCGGCGAGCCCTACATCACCCACCCCCTCGCCGTCACCCTGATCCTCGCCGAACTCGGCGCCGAGACCACCACCCTGACCGCCTCCCTCCTGCACGACACCGTCGAGGACACCGAGGTGACGCTCGACCAGGTCGGCGAGCAGTTCGGCGCCGAGGTCCGCTACCTCGTCGACGGCGTCACCAAACTGGAGAAGGTCGACTACGGCGCCGCCGCCGAACCCGAGACCTTCCGCAAGATGCTCCTCGCCACCGGCAACGACGTCCGCGTGATGTCGATCAAACTCGCCGACCGGCTGCACAACATGCGCACCCTCGGCGTCATGCGCCGCGAGAAGCAGGAACGCATCGCCAAGGTCACCCGCGACGTCCTCATCCCGCTCGCCGAACGGCTCGGCGTCCAGGCGCTCAAGTCCGAGCTGGAGGACCTGGTCTTCGCGGTCATGCACCCCGAGGAGTACGCGCACACGCGGGAGCTGGTCCAGGAGAACGCCGCCCGCGCGGACGACCCGCTGGCCGCCGTCGCCGACGAGGTGCGGGGCGTGCTGCGCGAGGCCGACATCCAGGCCGAGATCCTCATCCGCCCGCGCCACTTCGTCTCCCTGCACCGCGTCTCCCGCAAGCGCGGCACGCTCCGGGGCGCGGACTTCGGCCGCCTCCTGGTGCTCGTCCAGGAGGACGCCGACTGCTACGCCGTCCTCGGCGAGCTCCACACCTGTATGACGCCCGTCGTCTCGGAGTTCAAGGACTTCATCGCCGTCCCCAAGTTCAACCTCTACCAGTCGCTGCACACGGCGGTGGCCCGGGCGCAGGACGGCCAGGTCGTCGAGGTCCTCATCCGCACCCACCAGATGCACAAGGTCGCCGAGGCGGGTGTGGTCGCGCTCGGCAACCCGTACGCCCAGCCGTCCGACGACCAGAGCGCGGGCGACGGCGAGCGCGCCGACCCCACCCGCCCCGGCTGGCTCTCCCGGCTGCTCGACTGGCAGCGCGGAGCCCCCGACCCCGACACCTTCTGGTCCACCCTCCGCGAGGACCTCGCCCAGGACCGCGAAATCACCGTCTTCCGGCCCGACGGCGGCACCCTCGGCCTCCCCGACGGCGCGACCTGCGTCGACGCCGCCTACGCCCAGTACGGGGAGGACGCCCACGCGACCATCGGCGCCCGGGTCAACGGCCGCCTGGCGACCATGAGCACGGTGCTGCGGGACGGCGACACCGTGCAGCTCCTGATGGGCCAGGACCCGGCCTCCGAGCCCTCCAGGGAGTGGCTCGAGCACGCCCGCACGCCCGTCGCGCGGATCGCCATCCAGCGCCGGCTCGCCGCCCACCCCGAGCACGCGCCGGAGACGGACGAGCCGACCCGCGGCCCCGCCGCACCCGGCGCCCACCCCGCCGCCCCGCGCCCGGCAGCGGACGCACCGCCCGCCCGCACCGCCGCCGACGTCCTCGTCGACCCGCCGGGCGCCACCGTACGGCTGGCGGGCTGCTGCACACCCGTACCCCCGGACGAGATCACCGGCTTCGCCGTGCGCGGGGGAGTGGTGACCGTGCACCGCGCGGAGTGCGCCGTGGTGGCGCGCATGAAGAGCGCCGGCCGCGCGGAGGTCGGGGTGCGCTGGGGGGAGAGCACCGGCTGCCGGGTGACCCTGCTCGCCGAATCGTTCGGCCGCCCCCACCTCCTGGCCGACCTCACCGAGGCCATGGCCGTCGAGGGCGCCGAAATCGTCTCCGCGACCGTCGAACCCCCGGACAACCAGCGGGTCCGGCACAGCTACACCGTCCTGCTCCCGGACGCGGCCCGGCTGCCCGCCCTGATGCGCGCCATGCGCGACGTGGCCGGCGTGTACGACGTCAGCCGGGCCCAGCCGCAGCCGACCGGCGCCTGATCCGGCGCGCCGTGCCGGAGCCGGGGCGGGACACCCGGGGCGTACCCGTTCGGGTGCTCCGGGCGCGCGCCGTCGCCGCGGGGCGCGCGTGCGCTGGTAGCCGTGAGGGATGCTGCACACCCCTCACCCCCCGACTCCGCGACCCCGCGCACGCTCCCGGCGCCGGCTCGGGGCCGGGGCGCTCCTCGCCTCCGCCGTCTCCGTCTGCCTGGTCGCCGCGAGCGCACCGCCGGCCCCGTTGGGCGTCGGCGACCGCCTCTTCCCGCAGCTGGGCAACCCCGGCTACGACGTGACGGCGTACGACCTCGCCTTCACCTACTCCGGCGACAACAGCAAGCCCCTGAAGGCCGTCACCACCATCGACGCCCGGACGACTGCCGACCTGGACCGGATCAACCTCGACTTCGCCCACGGAAAGGTCGACTCCGTCGAGGTCGACGGGGAGCCCGCAGGCTTCGTTACCGCCGGTGAGGACCTCGTCGTCACGCCCGAGGACGAGCTGGACGAGGGTGAACGCACCCGGATCACCGTGCGGCACAGCAGCGACCCCGTGTACTCCGAGGACCGCCCGGGCGGCTGGGTGCGCACCGCCGACGGACTCGCCATGGCCAACCAGGCGGACGTCGCCCACCTGGTGTTCCCCTGCAACGACCACCCCTCCGACAAGGCACGGTTCACCTTCCGCATCACCGCCCCCGACGGGCTCACGGCCGTCGCCAGCGGCCTGCCGGCCGGCGTGGACCGCACCGGCGGCTCGACCACCTGGACCTACCGCGGCGAACACCCCATGGCCACCGAGCTGGCCCAGGTGTCCATCGGCCGCTCCACGGTGCTGCACCGGACCGGCCCGCACGGACTGCCCGTCCGGGACGTCGTGCCGACGAAGCACCGCGCGGCGCTCGAACCGTGGCTGGCGAAGACCCCCGGTCAGATCGCGTGGATGGAGGAGAAGGTCGGGCGCTACCCCTTCGAGACCTACGGCCTGCTGATGGCCGACGCCACCACCGGCTTCGAACTCGAGACCCAGACGCTCACCCTCTTCGAGCGGGAGCTGTTCACCGAGCCGGCCTACCCGAAGTGGTACGTCGAGTCGATCATGGTGCACGAGCTGGCCCACTCGTGGTTCGGCAACAGCGTCAGCCCGGCCACCTGGTCCGACCTGTGGCTCAACGAGGGACACGCCACCTGGTACGAGGCCCTGTACGCCGAGGAGACCGCCGGCAAACCCATGGCCGAGCGCATGAAGGCCGCCTACGGGGCCTCCGACCGCTGGCGCACCGCGGGCGGACCGCCCGCCGCGCCGAAGCCGCCGAAGAACGGCAGCAAGACCGGGATCTTCCGCTCCAACGTGTACGACGGCGCCGCGCTCGTGCTCTACGCCCTGCGCCAGGAGATCGGCGAAGCCGCCTTCGCGCGCCTCGAGCGCACGTGGGTCGCCCGCAACCAGGACGGCACCGCGACGACCGCCGACTTCGTCCGGCTCGCCGCCGAGATCTCCGGCCGCGACCTCGGCGCCTTCTTCCAGGCCTGGCTGTACGGGGAGAAGACCCCGCCGATGCCCGGCCACCCGGACTGGAAGCAGACCCCCGTCGGGAAGGCCGCCGGGAAGACACCCGCCCAGGCGTCGGGGAAGGCACACGGGGAATAAGCCGGTGACGAGACGGCCCGTGCCGTGCGACCATCTTCGGGACGGCGCGGTACGGGCCGCGGGAATCTCCCCGGCGGTCCGCACGTTGTACACCATGTCGCGGCGAATGTGCCGCGCCCACCGTTTCCCTGCTGCGTAAGGATCCAATGACCTCCTCTTCTTCCCCCTCCCAGGACACCAAGCGTCTCGAGCAGACCTATCCCGAGGGCCTCCGGGCCGATGCCCTGATGGAAGAGGACGTCGCCTGGAGCCACGGAAACGACTCGCAGTGGGACGGCGAGCAGTTCGACCGCTCCGACCGCGCGGCCCTGCGCCGTGTGGCGGGCCTCTCCACCGAGCTCGAGGACGTCACCGAGGTCGAGTACCGCCAGCTCCGCCTGGAGCGGGTCGTCCTCGTCGGCGTGTGGACCTCGGGCACCGTGCAGGACGCGGAGAACTCGCTGGCCGAGCTGGCCGCCCTCGCGGAGACGGCGGGCGCCCTCGTGCTCGACGGCGTCGTCCAGCGCCGCGACAAGCCCGACGCGGCCACCTACATCGGCTCCGGCAAGGCCGAGGAGCTGCGGGACGTCGTCCTCGACACCGGCGCGGACACCGTCATCTGCGACGGTGAGCTGAGCCCGGGGCAGCTGATCCACCTCGAGGACGTCGTCAAGGTCAAGGTCATCGACCGTACGGCCCTGATCCTGGACATCTTCGCCCAGCACGCCAAGTCCCGGGAGGGCAAGGCGCAGGTCGCGCTCGCGCAGATGCAGTACATGCTGCCGCGACTGCGCGGCTGGGGTCAGTCGCTGTCCCGGCAGATGGGCGGCGGCAAGGGCGGCGGCCTCGCCACCCGCGGTCCCGGTGAGACCAAGATCGAGACGGACCGGCGGCGGATCCGCGAGAAGATGGCGAAGATGCGCCGTGAGATCGCGGAGATGAAGACCGGCCGCGAGATCAAGCGCCAGGAGCGCAAGCGCCACAAGGTGCCCTCCGTCGCCATCGCGGGCTACACCAACGCCGGCAAGTCCTCGCTGCTCAACCGCCTCACCGGCGCGGGCGTGCTGGTGGAGAACGCGCTGTTCGCCACCCTCGACCCGACCGTGCGCCGCGCGGAGACGCCGAGCGGCCGCCTGTACACCCTGGCGGACACCGTCGGCTTCGTCCGGCACCTGCCGCACCACCTGGTCGAGGCGTTCCGCTCCACGATGGAGGAGGTCGGCGACTCCGACCTGATCCTGCACGTGGTCGACGGTTCGCACCCCGCCCCGGAGGAGCAGCTGGCCGCCGTGCGCGAGGTGATCAGGGACGTCGGTGCCACCGGCGTGCCCGAGATCGTCGTGGTCAACAAGGCCGACATGGCCGACCCGCTGGTGCTCCAGCGGCTGCTGCGGGTCGAGAAGCGGGCCATCGCCGTCTCGGCGCGCACCGGCCGGAACATCGACCAGCTGCTCGCGCTCATCGACAACGAGCTGCCGCGTCCCTCGGTCGAGATCGAGGCACTCGTGCCGTACACCCACGGCAAGCTGGTGGCCCGCGCCCACGACGAGGGCGAGGTGCTCTCCGAGGAGCACACCCCGGAGGGCACCCTGCTCAAGGTGCGGGTGCACGAGGAACTGGCGGCGGAGCTGACGCCGTACGTTCCGGCGCCGCTCGCCTGAGCACGTACCGCGACGGCCGAGGGCCCGCTCCCCATGTCGGGGGGCGGGCCCTCGGCCGTCGCCGCTCCTGGTGCCGTGACGCGTCAGGCCGCTACTTGGCGAACTTGCCGCTCACCGCGTCGAACACGCCCTTGGCCTCCTCGCCCAGGCGCGGACCGGCCAGCCAGCCGGCCGTCACCGGGCCGATCGAGGTGTTGGAGACCAGCGCGGGCTTGCCGTCGGAGCCGGCCGCGACCCAGCCGCCGCCGGACGAACCGCCGGTCATGGTGCAGCCGATGCGGTACATCGTCGGGTCGGAGGCGTTGATCGACAGCCGACCGGGCTTGTCCTGGCACTGGTACAGCTTCTGACCGTCGTACGGCGGCGCGGCCGGGTAGCCGATCGCCTTCATGCTCTCGATCTCCGGCACCGCGGGCGCGTCGAAGTCCACCGGCAGCGCGGCGCCGACCGTCTCCTCCAGCGACTTGCCGCCGCTGCCCTTCTCCGGCGTCACATGGATCACCGCGAAGTCGTACGAGGCGCCCTGACCGCCGGTCGCACCGCCCTGCTCGATCCACTGGTCCGAGGTCTGCGCCCAGTCGCCCCACCAGACGCCGTAGGGAGCGACCTCTTCCTTGGTGGCGTTCTGCAGCTCCTCGACCGACATGTCCGCGTCGTTGTACGACGGCACGAAGGCGATGTTGCGGTACCAGCCGCCGCTCTTGCCCGCGTGCACGCAGTGACCCGCCGTCCAGACCATGTTGGACTTGCCGGGATGGGCGGGGTCCTTCACGACCGTCGCCGAGCACACCATCGAGCCCTTGGGGGAGTCGAAGAGCAGCTTGCCGGCCGTGGCGGCGTTGTCGTGGTACTTGGCCGGTACGGCCTCCGCCTCGACGGGGGCGGGCTCCGGGTCGGTGACGCCCTGGTCGCCGGAGATGTCGTTCTCGTCGACCTCCTGGTCCGGCTCCTCGGCGTCCCGCATCCGGTCCGGGTCCCACAGGTCCTCGATGATCGGGTTGACGAAGTCCTGCGCCTCGCGCAGCCAGTCGTCCTTGTTCCAGTTCTTCCAGGCGCCGTTCTTCCAGTCGTCGACGTCGATCCCGTGCTCTTTGAGCTTGTCCTTGATGTGGTCCGGGATCCGGATGCCGCCGTTGGCGTCGTCGGCGGACGCGGAGGCCGAGGCGTCGCCGGCCGCCTCGGGGTCGCCGTCCTCGCACGCCGTGGCGGTGAGTGCGAGCGCCGAGACGAGCGCCACGGCGGCGGCCGCCGACGAGGTTCCGCGCCTCCCGCGCCGGTGCCCGCGCATGGTGAACGACGGCCGTATGGATCGCATGGTGTTGACTCCCCCTGCTGTGAACGAACGTGGTGCTGCCGCGGCCGAACCGCCGAGCGACGGCGACCGGGAACGGCATCACACACTATGCGGTGGCTGTGGGGGAGTTCCGACAGAACGGCAACGGTTCGGACACAGCCGTCTGACCTGGCACACGTCGTCCCGCCGGACCGTGAGGCCGGTCCGCGCCGCCGGGGCGGACCGCGAAGTCCCCGGCCCGGCAACGATCTTCGGGCAGGCCGTAACCCCGTGAGCGGTCCCGGGTTGGTAGCGGTGGGGGGCCTGCTGTCCGGACGCGGTCCCCCTGGCCGGGAGCGCCCGGCACGCCGCCGCGTCCGGACAGCAGGAGGTCGACAGGACGTGGCGGGTACCGGGGTCGGGGCCGGGGGAATCGTGCGGGAGAGTGCCGTGCAGGGGGGCGCTTCGAGGCGACAGCCGGCGCGTGAACCGGCCGC
Source organism: Streptomyces coelicoflavus (assembly GCF_003112555.1). GTDB lineage: Bacteria > Actinomycetota > Actinomycetes > Streptomycetales > Streptomycetaceae > Streptomyces > Streptomyces coelicoflavus. Next base: position 29,674 of record NZ_BEWB01000004.1, read on the forward strand.
GCGCACCTACGCGCGCGCACTGCCGGTCGTACCGGTGCGGGCCCGGGGACTCACCATCGAGGGCGCCGACGGCCGCCGTTACCTGGACTGCGTCTCCGGCGCGGGGACCCTGGCCCTCGGCCACAACCACCCCGTCGTCCTGGAGGCGATCCGCGCGGTCCTCGACTCCGGCGCCCCCTTGCACGTCATGGACCTCACCACGCCGGTCGAGGACGCCTTCGTCACCGAACTGCTGCGCACCCTGCCGCCCGGACTCGCCGCCCGCGCGCGCGTGCGGTTCTGCGGCCCGACCGGAACCGATCCGGTCGCCACCGCCGCCTCGCTGGTCCGCGCCGCCACCGGACGGTCACGGGTGATCGCCGTCTCCGACGCCCCCGAGCCGCTCCCCGAGGACGGCGGGGCGGAGCGGGACCGGCCCGCCGCACTCCTCCTGGAGCCGGTCCGGAGCGAGGCCGGGGTGCTCCCGGTGGCGGACGCCCTGGTCCGGCGCCTGCGCTCCCGCACGGCCGGACAGGGCGTCCCGCTCGTCGTCGACGAGACCGAGACGGGCGTGGGCCGGACCGGCGCCTACTGGGCGTTCGAGCACAGCGGGGTCACACCCGACGTGCTGATCCTCGCCAAGGCGGTCGGCGGCAGCCTGCCGCTGGCCGCGGTGGTTCACCGCGACGACCTGGGCGACTCGGGCGACTCGGGAGGCAAGGACACCGTGGGCCGCCCGGCCGCGGCGCACACCGGCGCGACCAGGGCCGGCGCCTTCCGCGGCAACCAACTCGCCCTGGCCGCGGGCGCCGCCACCCTCGCCCACGTCCGCGAACAGCGCCTCGCCGAACACGCCGCCGCTCTGGGCGAGCGGATGCTGACCCGACTGCGCACCCTGGCCGGGGAGTTCGCATGCGTCGGCGACGTACGCGGGCGGGGTCTGATGGCGGGTGTCGAACTGGTGTCACCGGACGGGACGGCCCACGGCCCCGGCGACGGCGTGCGCCGCCCGGGCACAGGCGTGGGCACAGGCATGGGCTCAAGCGTGGGCACAGGCATCGGCACAGGCGTGGGCGCGGGCACACCCGGCACACCCGGCACGCCCGCCGAACTCGCCGCCGCCGTCCGCCGGGAGTGCCTGCACCGCGGCCTGATCGTGGACGTCACGGGGCCCTGCGCGAACGTCGTGCGCCTGCTGCCCCCGCTCATCGTCACCGAGGAGCAGATGTCGGCGGTCCTGGACCGGCTCTTCGACGCCGTACGGGCGGTGGACCGCCACCGCGTGGGCGGTCCCGCCGCGTTAGGCGGGCAGCACGCCCCGCGATGAGTCGCACCGCCCGGACACAGCACGCCAGGAGGACCCGCGTTGCACCCCGACCCCGCACCAGAACCGGCCCCCGCGGCCCTCTCCGCACCCGGGGACCCGACCGGCCCGGCGCGCCCGGTCACCGCGGAGCCCGCCCCCGCTCCGGCCTCCGGGCACGGACCGGCCCCAGGGGCGGGCACCGTCCCGGACGCCCCACTCCTGTCTCCGCCCGCGCCCCCACCGCTGCTCGTGCTGTCCGTGGCGCCCTCGGCGGCCGACCCGCTCGACCGTCTCGGTCCCTACGCCGCCGCCCAGGCCGAGGCCACGGAGAACCTGATCCGCTGCTGGGCCCGCGAGACCGACGCTCCCGCCCCCGACGACGGCCTCCTCCGGGTCCCGCTCCCGGCCAGCGGTACGGCCCTGGCCGTTCCCGTCCTCTACTGGTCCCCGACCGGACGGCACCGCTTCGGTCCCCCACGGCTGGCCGGCGCGCCCGCCTCGGCGCCGCCCGTGGACGCGGTCACGCTCGCCGCACTGCTCGTACGCGAGGGCGCCGGCGCCCCCGGGCCCGACGGTCCCGACCTCGTCGCGCGCGTCGCCGACTCCGTCCGCCGCACCGCCGTATTCCTCCGGGACCGCGCGGAACGTCCCGCGGACGGACCGGGCGGTCGGCACGCCGCTTCCGGGGACCCCGGCGCCCCCGACCTCTTCCTCGACGCCGAACAGGCGCTTCTCCTCGGCCACCCGCTGCACCCCACCCCGAAGAGCCGTGAGGGCCTCACCGAGGCGGAGACCCACCGGTACTCACCGGAGCTGCGCGGCTCCTTCCCGCTGCACTGGCTGGCCGTCGCCCCCTCGGTCCTCGCCACCGACTCGGCCTGGACCGAGCGCGGCCGCCCGCTGCCGGCGACCGAACTCACCGCCCGCCTCGGCGCGGACGGGCCGGCGCCCCCGGACGGGCACGCCCTCCTGCCCCTGCACCCCTGGCAGTTCCGCGCGCTGCTGCACCGGCCGGACCTGACCGCACTGCTCGACAGCGGTCTGGTCAGGGACCTCGGCGCGCGGGGCCCGGCCTGGCATCCCACGTCCTCCGTGCGCACCGTCCACCGGACGGGCGCCCCCGCCATGCTCAAGCTCTCGCTGGCTCTGCACATCACCAACTCCCGGCGGGAGAACCTCCGCAAGGAACTCCACCGCGGCGTCGAGGTCCACCGCCTGCTGCGCCGCGGCCTGTCCGGCCGGTGGCGGGCGGCCCACCCGGACTTCGACATCGTCCGCGACCCGGCCTGGCTCGCCGTCGACCGACCGGACGGCACACCCGCGCGAGGGCTCGACGTCGTCGTCCGGCACAACCCCTTCCGGCCCTCGGACGACGTGTCCTGCGTGGCCGCTCTGGTCGCCCCGCGGCCGCACACCCGGGCGACGGAAGGCGCCACCGGGCAGGACGGGTCCGGGCCCGCCGCGCGCTCCCGGCTGGCGGACCTCGTCACCCGGCTCGCCGGGCGGACCGGCCGGCCGCGCGCAGCCGTCGCCGTCGAGTGGTTCCTGCGCTACCTCCACCACGTCGTGCGTCCCGTCCTGTGGCTGGACGCCCGCGCGGGGATCGCCCTGGAGGCGCACCAGCAGAACACGCTCGTCCTGCTGGACGCCGACGGCTGGCCCTCGGGCGGCCGCTACCGGGACAACCAGGGCTACTACTTCCGCGAGTCCCGGCGCACGGAACTCGACGCCCGGCTGCCCGGGATCGGTGCGCACAGCGACACGTTCGTGGCCGACGACGTCACCGACGAGCGCTTCGCTTACTACCTCGCCGTCAACAACGTCTTCGGTCTCGTCGGCGCCTTTGGTTCCCAGGGGCTGGCCGACGAGCGGCCGCTGCTGGCGGCCTTCCGCCGGTTCCTCAGCCGGCTGGTCTCGGGCCCCGCCCCGCTGGGCGGTCCGCTCCCCGCCTACCTCCTCGACTCGCCGTCACTGCGCTGCAAGGCGAACCTGCTGACCCGGCTGCACGGCCTCGACGAACTCGTCGGCCCGGTGGACACCCAGTCCGTCTACGTCACCATCGCCAATCCCCTGCGTGCCTGAGCGGGCCGCCCTTCCGAAGGACGACACTGTGAATTCCACCGACGCGAGCGCCGACGACACCCTGGACCTGCACCTGCCGGAGGAATTCGTCGCCCGCTTCCGCGGCGCGGGGAACGACCGGGCGCGGGCGGCCGGGGCACACGCGCGCGAGGACCTCCTCGACCGCATCGCCGACTGGGGGCCGAGCGCCACGCCCGTCGGCGTGTTCCACCTGGTGCCCGTCGACGTCGAACGGGACGCCCCGCTCGTCGCCCGCTGGATGAACGACCCCGCCGTCGCCGCGTACTGGGAGCTGACCGGACCCCGGAGCGTCACCGTGGATCATCTGGGCGCCCAGCTGGCCGGGGACGGACGCAGCATCCCGTGCGTCGGGATGCTGGACGGAGTGCCGATGAGCTACTGGGAGATCTACCGGGCCGACCTCGACCCGCTGGCCCGGTACTGCCCCGTCCGGCCGCACGACACCGGCGTCCACCTGCTGATCGGCGACGAGGCCGACCGCGGGCGGGGCCTCGGAACCGCACTGATCCGGACCGTCGCCGACCTCGTCCTCGCGGGGCGCCCGGCCTGCACGCGCGTGCTCGCCGAGCCCGACGTCCGCAACAGGCCGTCCGTCGCGGCGTTCCTCGGCGCCGGGTTCCGGCCGGTGGCGGAGGTGGAGCTGCCCGGCAAGCGCGCCGCCCTCATGGTCCGCGATCGGGCGGCGCGGGAGCCGCGATGACGCCGGTGTCCGCCGCCTGCGCCGTCCGCCTGTCGCCCCTCCGCCTGCGCCGTCCGCCCGTCGCCCCTTCCGTCCCGTTTCGCCGGTCAGCCGCCCAGGAGCCACCTTTGCGCCCGCTGCCTCCACCGTCACTCCCGCCCCTGGCGCCCGCCTTGCCGACCCGTTTGTCAGTCCCGGGCCGTAGGGTGGTCGCGCTATGACGAAGCCCTCACTCCCCGAACTCCTGCACGCCGCCGTCACCGCCGTCGGCGGTACGGAGCGTCCCGGCCAGGTGGCCATGGCCGAAGCCGTCGAGGAAGCCATCGACGGCGGCTCCCATCTGCTGGTCCAGGCCGGCACCGGCACCGGAAAGTCGCTCGGCTACCTGGTGCCCGCGCTCGCTCACGGGGAGCGCGTGGTCGTGGCCACGGCGACCCTGGCCCTGCAACGCCAGCTGGTCGAGCGGGACCTGCCCCGCACGGTTGACGTGCTTCACCCGCAGCTGCGCCGCCGCCCCGAGTTCGCGATGCTCAAGGGCAGGTCGAACTACCTGTGCCTGCACCGGCTGCACGAGGGCGTTCCGCAGGACGAGGAGGAGGGCCTCTTCGACCAGTTCGAGGCCGCCGCCCCCACCAGCAGGCTGGGCCAGGACCTGCTGCGGATGCGCGACTGGGCGGACGAGACCGAGACCGGCGACCGCGACGACCTCACGCCGGGCGTCTCCGACCGCGCCTGGTCGCAGGTGTCGGTGTCCTCCCGGGAGTGCCTGGGCGCCTCGAAGTGCGCCTACGGCGCCGAGTGCTTCGCCGAGACGGCCCGGGAGCGGGCCAAGCTCTCCGAGGTCGTCGTGACCAACCACGCACTGCTCGCGATCGACGCCATCGAGGGCGCGCCCGTCCTGCCGCAGCACGAGGTGCTGATCGTCGACGAGGCGCACGAGCTGGTCTCCCGGGTCACCGGCGTCGCCACCGGCGAGCTGACCCCCGGCCAGGTCAACCGCGCGGTCCGCCGCGCCGCGAAGCTGGTCAACGAGAAGGCCGCCGACCAGCTCCAGACCGCCGCCGAGGGCTTCGAGCGGCTGATGGAGCTGGCGCTGCCGGGCCGCCTGGAGGAGATCCCGGAGGATCTGGGCTACGCGCTGATGGCACTGCGGGACGCCTGCCGTACGGTCATCTCGGCCATCGGCACCACCCGCGACAAGTCCGTGCAGGACGAGGACGCGGTCCGCAAGCAGGCGCTGGCCTCCGTGGAGTCCGTGCACGACGTGGCAGAGCGGATCACGAACGGCTCCGAGTGGGACGTCGTCTGGTACGAGCGGCACGAGCCCCGCGGCGGAGTCGCGTACCGGCCCAGTGGGGCCTCGCTGCGGGTCGCCCCGATGTCCGTCTCGGGGCTGCTGCGGGAGAAGCTCTTCACCGACCGCTCCGTGGTCCTGACCTCCGCGACCCTGAAGCTGGGCGGCGACTTCAACGGTGTCGGGGCGTCGCTCGGCCTCGCCGCCGAGGGCACCGAGGGCGACGACGTGCCCCAGTGGAAGGGCGTCGACGTCGGCTCGCCCTTCGACTACCGCAAGCAGGGCATCCTCTACGTGGCCAAGCACCTGGCCCGCCCCGCCCGGGACGGCGACCGCGGCGACATGCTCGACGAGCTGACCGAGCTGATCCAAGCCGCGGGCGGCCGCACACTGGGGCTGTTCTCCTCGATGCGCGCGGCCCAGCTGGCCGCCGAGGAACTGCGTTCGCGGATCCCGGAGTACCCGATCCTGCTCCAGGGCGAGGAGACCCTCGGCGAGCTGATCAAGAACTTCGCCGCCGACCCGCGGACCTGCCTCTTCGGCACGTTGTCGCTGTGGCAGGGCGTCGACGTCCCCGGGCCGAGCTGTCAGCTGGTCGTCATGGACAAGATCCCGTTCCCGCGTCCGGACGACCCTCTGATGAGCGCCCGCCAGAAGGCGGTGGAGGAGGCCGGGGGCAACGGCTTCATGGCGGTGGCGGCAACCCACGCCGCGCTGCTGATGGCGCAGGGCGCGGGCCGGCTCGTCCGCGCGTCGGGCGACCGCGGGGTGGTCGCCGTACTGGATCAGCGGCTGGCGACGGCCCGGTACGGGAGCTATCTGAAGGCGTCGCTGCCCGACTTCTGGTTCACCACGGACCGCAACCAGGTCCGCAAGTCCCTCGCCGCGATCGACGCGAAGGCGAAGCAGACCGAGGACGCCGCCGCCGGGGCGGGCGAGGGCACGGAGCAGACCCAGGGCGACTGAGCGCGCCGGCCCGTCCCGCACAGCGCTGGGCCCCGGAACCGGCGCAGAGGTTCCGGGGCCCGGTCTGGTCGGCGGGGCGATGTCGCGCGTACCCGCCCGCCGTGGCGCTCAGACGCGACGCAGTACGGCCACCACCTTGCCGAGGATGGTCGCGTCGTCACCGGGGATCGGCTCGTAGGCCGAGTTGTGCGGGAGGAGCCAGACGTGGCCGTCCTCGCGCTTGAAGCGCTTGACGGTGGCCTCGCCGTCGAGCATGGCAGCCACGATGTCGCCGTTCTCGGCGACCGGCTGGCGACGGACCGTGACCCAGTCGCCGTCGCAGATCGCGGCCTCGATCATCGAGTCGCCGACGACCTTCAGGACGAACAGCTCACCGTCGCCGACCAGCTGCCGGGGGAGCGGGAAGACGTCCTCGACGGACTCCTCGGCGAGGATCGGACCACCGGCGGCGATGCGCCCGACCAGCGGCACGTACGACGCGGCCGGCTTCCCGGCGGTGTCCGTGGGCTGCACCGAGGCGGCCTGGTCGGAGCCGCGCACCTCGTAGGCGCGCGGACGGTGCGGGTCCCGGCGGAGGAAGCCCTTGCGCTCCAGCGCCATCAGCTGGTGCGCCACGGACGAGGTGCTGGAGAGCCCGACGGCCTGGCCGATCTCCCGCATCGACGGCGGGTACCCGCGCCGCTGCACCGAGTCGCGGATGACCTCGATCACCCGGCGCTGGCGGTCGGTGAGTCCCGAGCTGTCCGCCCGGATGCCGGGAGGTCGCCCCGGCAGGGAGCGCTTGTGCCCCTCGGGATTCGCGGCGTCGCTCATCGCGTGTACCGGCTCAGGACGGCCCTGGGGGCGTTCCTGGGCAGTGATGGTGGCACTGTCGGCGGTGGTGGTCACGTCGGCCCCTCTCGATGGTCTCCCTGCTGCACAACGGTAGTAGCTTTCGAAAGGTTGCGCCAAACACACGTTCGAGTGAAAAACCGTGAATCTGTCGTCCGTATTGCATGTCTGGGTGTATAGCTACCGTGGTGCCTGGCGGACAAAAGGGCCTATTGCTGTACTCTTCACCGCCGTGGTGACAACCTGCGGGATGTCGCCCCAGTCTGCCATCCGGCGTTCCGTTCGACGGGGCGGGTCTCCCATCTGTTGCGGTAGTCCCACGTCCCCTCCCCGCGGCGCTCACGGTATCTCCGCATGCGCGTCCTTCGCGTGCCCGGGGCGCGTACGCGCAGGCGCGACACGCGTGCAGGGCGTGTATGTATGAGCCAATCCCCACATCTAGTGGTTGGATTGCATCAGCAGCCCACAAGTTGTGGTCCCCCGGGTCTTGGAGCCCGCCGCGATCGCCTATGCTGGGGGCTGCTTCGAGGGGCCCGAAGGCCCTTCCGAGGCTGTTGAGTCTGCTGCGAGGAGGGTTCGGAGACCATGCACTGCCCCTTCTGCAGGCACCCCGACAGCCGTGTCGTCGACAGTCGTACGACCGACGACGGCACGTCGATCCGCAGGCGCCGCCAGTGCCCCGACTGCTCCCGCCGGTTCACGACCGTGGAGACGTGTTCGCTCATGGTGGTGAAGCGGTCCGGGGTCACCGAACCGTTCAGCCGTACCAAGGTGATCAACGGGGTGCGCAAGGCCTGTCAGGGCCGGCCCGTCACCGAGGACGCGCTCGCGCAGCTCGGCCAGCGGGTCGAGGAGGCGGTGCGGGCCACCGGAAGCGCCGAGCTGACCACCCACGACGTGGGGCTGGCCATCCTCGGACCCTTGCAGGAACTCGACCTCGTCGCCTATCTGCGATTCGCCTCGGTCTACCGGGCGTTCGGCTCGCTCGAGGACTTCGAGGCCGCGATCGCGGAACTGAGGGAGACGACGGGGCGCCCCGCCCCGGGCGACGACGCCGGCGCGGGGAGCCAGGAGAACGACCGCGGGTCCACGGGGGCAGGACAGGTCCCCGAGCCCGCGGGCGCCGCCGACTGACCGGCGGGCCGGACCCGGACTTCGGCGCCCGGGGCCCGGCCGGACGGCGGCGAGCAGAGACCTGTTGCGGGCGCGGCGAGAGATGCCCGCAACACCAGACAGAACACCGTGCCCACGGGAACAATCGGGGCACTTCAGGGCGTTTTCGCCCGTACAGGGAGGCGGCATGACAGAGACGGCGAGCGGTCCGGCACGGAGTTCCCGCGCCAAGGGCACCAAGGCGGGCAAGGGACTCCGCGTCGAGCGCGTCCACACCACTCCCGGCGTCCACCCCTACGACGAGGTGGCCTGGGAGCGTCGTGACGTCGTCATGACCAACTGGCGCGACGGCTCGGTCAACTTCGAGCAGCGTGGCGTCGAGTTCCCCGAGTTCTGGTCGGTGAACGCGGTCAACATCGTCACCAGCAAGTACTTCCGGGGCGCCGTGGGCACCCCGCAGCGCGAGGTGAGCCTCAAGCAGCTCATCGACCGCATCGTGAAGACGTACCGGAAGGCCGGCGAGGACCACAAGTACTTCGCCTCGCCCGCCGACGCCGAGATCTTCGAGCACGAGCTGGCCTACGCCCTCCTGCACCAGATCTTCAGCTTCAACAGCCCGGTGTGGTTCAACGTCGGCACGCCCCAGCCGCAGCAGGTCTCCGCCTGCTTCATCCTGTCCGTCGACGACTCCATGGAGTCGATCCTCGACTGGTACAAGGAAGAGGGCATGATCTTCAAGGGCGGCTCCGGCGCCGGCCTGAACCTCTCCCGGATCCGCTCCTCCAAGGAACTGCTCTCCTCCGGCGGCAACGCCTCGGGACCGGTCTCCTTCATGCGCGGCGCCGACGCCTCCGCCGGCACCATCAAGTCCGGTGGCGCCACCCGCCGCGCGGCCAAGATGGTCATCCTCGACGTCGACCACCCCGACATCGAGGGGTTCATCGAGACCAAGGTCAAGGAAGAGGAGAAGATCCGCGCCCTGCGCGACGCGGGCTTCGACATGGACCTGGGCGGCGACGACATCACGTCCGTCCAGTACCAGAACGCCAACAACTCGGTCCGCGTGAACGACACGTTCATGAAGGCCGTGCAGGACGGCGGCAAGTTCGGTCTGACGTCCCGCATGACCGGCGAGGTCATCGAGGAGGTCGACGCCAAGGCGCTCTTCCGCAAGATGGCCGAGGCCGCGTGGGCGTGTGCCGACCCGGGCATCCAGTACGACGACACCATCAACGCCTGGCACACCTGCCCGGAGTCCGGCCGCATCAACGGCTCGAACCCGTGCAGCGAGTACATGCACCTGGACAACACGTCCTGCAACCTCGCCTCGCTGAACCTGATGAAGTTCCTGAAGGACGACGGCAAGGGCAACCAGTCCTTCGACGCCGAGCGCTTCTCCAAGGTCGTCGAGCTCGTCATCACCGCGATGGACATCTCCATCTGCTTCGCGGACTTCCCGACCCAGAAGATCGGCGAGAACACCCGCGCCTTCCGCCAGCTCGGCATCGGCTACGCCAACCTCGGCGCCCTGCTGATGGCGACCGGCCACGCCTACGACTCCGACGGCGGCCGCGCCCTGGCCGGCGCCATCACCTCCCTGATGACCGGCACGTCCTACCGGCGTTCCGCCGAGCTCGCCGCGATCGTCGGCCCGTACGACGGCTACGCCCGCAACGCCAAGCCGCACCTGCGGGTCATGAAGCAGCACTCCGACGAGAACGCCAAGGCCGTCCGCATGGACGACCTGGACACGCCGGTCTGGGCCGCCGCCACCGAGGCCTGGCAGGACGTGCTCCGCCTCGGCGAGAAGAACGGCTTCCGCAACTCCCAGGCGTCCGTCATCGCCCCGACCGGCACCATCGGTCTCGCGATGTCCTGCGACACCACCGGCCTCGAGCCCGACCTCGCCCTGGTCAAGTTCAAGAAGCTGGTCGGCGGCGGCTCGATGCAGATCGTCAACGGCACCGTCCCGCAGGCCCTGCGCCGCCTGGGCTACCAGGAGGAGCAGATCGAGGCGATCGTCGCCCACATCGCCGAGAACGGCAACGTGGTCGACGCCCCCGGTCTCGCGCACGAGCACTACGAGGTGTTCGACTGCGCGATGGGCGAGCGCTCCATCTCCGCGATGGGTCACGTCCGCATGATGGCCGCCATCCAGCCGTGGATCTCCGGCGCCCTGTCCAAGACGGTCAACCTGCCGGAGTCGGCGACCGTCGAGGACGTCGAGGAGGTCTACTTCGAGGCCTGGAAGATGGGCGTCAAGGCGCTCGCGATCTACCGCGACAACTGCAAGGTCGGCCAGCCCCTCTCCGCCAAGACCAAGTCGGTCAAGGACACGGAGAAGGCGGAGATCACCGAGAAGACCGAGGCGGCCATCCGCGAGACGGTCGAGAAGGTCGTCGAGTACCGCCCGGTCCGCAAGCGCCTCCCGAAGGGACGTCCCGGCATCACCACGTCCTTCACCGTCGGCGGCGCCGAGGGCTACATGACCGCCAACTCCTACCCGGACGACGGTCTCGGCGAGGTCTTCCTCAAGATGTCCAAGCAGGGCTCGACCCTCGCGGGCATGATGGACGCCTTCTCCATCGCGGTCTCCGTCGGCCTCCAGTACGGCGTGCCGCTGGAGACGTACGTCTCGAAGTTCACCAACATGCGCTTCGAGCCGGCCGGTATGACGGACGACCCGGACGTGCGGATGGCGCAGTCGATCGTCGACTACATCTTCCGCCGCCTGGCGCTGGACTTCCTGCCCTTCGAGACGCGCTCCGCGCTCGGCATCCACTCCGCCGAGGAGCGTCAGCGCCACCTGGAGACCGGCTCGTACGAGCCGTCCGACGACGAGCTGGACGTCGAGGGCCTGGCCCAGTCCGCGCCCCGCGCCCAGGAACTGGTCGCCGTCGCCACACCGAAGGCCGAGGCCGAGGCCGCCAAGCCCGCTCCGCAGCAGGCGCACACCAGCGCCGAACTGGTGGAGATGCAGCTGGGCATCCAGGCCGACGCCCCGCTGTGCTTCTCCTGCGGTACGAAGATGCAGCGCGCCGGATCCTGCTACATCTGCGAGGGCTGCGGCTCGACCAGCGGTTGCAGCTGAAGCCGGGCCCGCCCGCTGAAACGCGGGCGGTACCGCGGCTGACGCGTCCCTGAGCACCAGCCGAAGAGGGCGCCGACCACGGGTCGGCGCCCTCTTCGGCACGTGTGCCGGAAACCGGCGTACCAGGGGTGTCCGCCGACGGCGCCCATGACAGGCTCCGGACCATGATCGAGCGAAGCGAGTCCGCCGTCGGCCGGCCGCGTTCGCCGACCGGCCGTCCCCCCCCCAGTAGCAGGGAGCGCCCGCACCCGGGCGGGCGCCCCCTCCGCCTCAGTGCGCCGTCAGGGGCGGTGTGCCGCGCCCATCACACGCGTGAACGTCGCGGGCTCCCCCTCGAAGCCGTGCACCGAGGCCCGGAACTCCCACGCCCCCGTCTCGTCCCGGACGAACTCCGCCACCGTCGCCGCTGTGGAGCTCCGGACGCCCGCGAAATCCTCCGAGGCCAGATCCGTGTATCCCTCACGGATGCGCAGGCCCGGATTGGCCACGTCGCCGAAGGTCCGGTCCTCGGCACGCTGCTGTATGGCGACGCCCACCACCACGCGCGTGTACCGGGCGTCCAGGCGCTCCAGCTCCAGCGTCATGACCTCGTCGAACCCGAAGCCCTTGCCGTCCTTGCTGTCCCGGTTGAGATAGATCGTGCCGTCGGGCGAGCGGCTGTCGAAGTGCACCACGTAGGCCGGAGCGCCGTACGGATCGTCCGCCGTATAGGTCCCGGCGACGAGATCCAGGTCGGCGGCCGGCTGCCCGGCCGGACTGGGGTCCCACCGCAGCGCGACCTCGACCTTGCGCACGCCCTTGCTGAGGCCGTTCACAGACTTCCCCTTCCCAGGTCCCCCGCCCTGCCCGGCCATCCGAACCGCCGGACGGTGACGGCCGGTTGTCCATCCTGCCACGCACCGGGACCGGGGTGCGGGAAAGCGGTCCTCCGGAGAGTGACCGGTGCCACGTTCCCTGGCCTTACCATGGCGCGGTGCTGGTCAAGTGGATTCGCTGCACCGTGGTGGACCGCCGCGGTTTCGAACGGGGGCAGCGGAAGTGGGCGGGGCTTCCGGGGGAGCCGGGTTTTCGGGGACAGGGGGGTGGCTGGAGCCGGGGGCGGCCGGACGTGGCGCACGTCTTCGCCTTCTGGGAGAGCCGTGCCTTCTACGACTCCTTCATGGCCCGCTCCCACGACCGCCTGGCCTCGGCCCAGGTGGGCACCTTCAAGGACGCCCAGGTCAGGCTCTTCGACTACCGGTTCGACGTGAAGACCGGCTTCGAGCCGCGCTTCACCGACGCCGACCTGCTGCGGGTGGCACTGTGCCGCGTCCACGAGGAGCGGGCCGAGCACTACGTCCTCATGCAGGAGAAGGTCTGGAACCCGGCGATGGCCGGCTCGCCGGGAATGATCCGCGGGCTGTTCGGCGAGGCGCCGGGAGACGCCTACAACGAGTACCTCGTGCTGTCCATGTGGCTGTCGGCCGCCGAGCACGGAAAGTACCGCACCGAGCGGGTGGAGCGGCTCGCCCTGCGTGCCCAGACGGAGGCCGACGTCGCGGCCCTGACGGGCGACATCGTGCAGCTGGAACCCTCCTGGACCGTCTGAGATCCCGGGCCCGCACACCCTCGCCCCCCCTCCTCCCGGTGTGGAAACTGTGTGACGTACGCCGTACGGGGCCGTACGAGTGCCTGGTTCCGGCCGTCTCGATCTAGGGTTCTGGCATGGCACGACCACGGCGCATCGTTCTTGTCCGGCACGGCGAGTCGACCGGCAACGTCGATGACACCGTGTACGAGCGCGAACCCGACCACGCGCTGGCCCTCACCGACCGGGGCCGGACGCAGGCCGGGGAGACCGGCAAGAGGCTGCGCGAGGTCTTCGGCCACGAGCGGATCAGCGTGTACGTCTCCCCGTACCGCCGCACCCACGAGACACTCCGCGCCTTCCACCTCGATCCGGAGCTCATACGGATACGCGAGGAGCCCCGGCTGCGCGAGCAGGACTGGGGCAACTGGCAGGACCGCGACGACGTGCGGCTGCAGAAGGCCTACCGCGACGCCTACGGGCACTTCTTCTACCGCTTCGCCCAGGGCGAGTCCGGCGCCGACGTGTACGACCGCGTCGGGAACTTCCTGGAGAGCCTGTTCCGCAGTTTCGAGGACCCCGACCACCCGCCGAACGTCCTCCTGGTGACCCACGGGCTCGCCATGCGGCTGTTCTGCATGAGGTGGTTCCACTGGACGGTCGCGGAGTTCGAGTCGCTGTCCAACCCGGGGAACGCCGAGATGCGGATGCTCGTTCTCGGTGCGGACGGCAAGTACGCACTCGACCGGCCCTTCGAACGCTGGCGAGATCCGGAACCGTACGGGATCACCGGATAGAGTGGCGGGGCGATGACCCTTCATTCAGCTTCTGACGGGCGCCTGGACCGCGCCCTTTCCAGCCTGCGCGGACTTTCGGTGGGGGACGCGCTGGGCTCGCAGTTCTTCGTTCCCGCGAACTACCCGCTGCTGGGGCGCCGCGAGCTGCCGCCCGGCATCTGGCAGTGGACGGACGACACGGAGATGGCCTGTTCCGTGGTCTCCGTCCTGGCCGGCCACCACCGCATCGACCAGGACGCGCTGGCGCTCTCCTTCGCCCGGCACCACGACTTCGACCGGGGCTACGGTCCCGCCGTCAACCGGCTGCTGCGGCTGGTCCGGGAGGGCGGCGACTGGCGTGAGCTGGCCGCCGCGCTGTTCAACGGCCAGGGCTCCTGGGGCAACGGAGCCGCCATGCGCATCGCGCCGCTGGGCGCCTGGTACGCGGACGATCCTGAACAGGCGACCCACCAGGCGGAGATCTCGGCCTACCCCACGCATCAGCACCGTGAGGCGGTGGTGGGCGCCATGGCCGTCGCGGCGGCCGCGGCGCTGGCCGCGGATCCGTCCGGCCCACCCCGTGCTCACGCGCTCCTCGACGGGGTGATCGCGCTGGTGCCGAAGAGCGCGGTGGGCGCCGGACTGCGCCGCGCCCGGGACATGCTCGACTACGGTGACGCGGCCACGGTCGCCGCGGTCCTGGGCTGCGGCCGGCGTACGACCGCGCACGACACGGTTCCCTTCGCCCTCTGGTCCGCTGCCCGAGCCCTCGGGGAGTACGAGACCGCGTTCTGGACGACGGCACAGGTCGGCGGTGACGTGGACACAACCTGCGCCATCGTGGGCGGGGTGGTCGCGGCCGGCAGGGCGGGGGCGCCCCCGGCCGAGTGGACGGCACGGGTCGAGGCGCTGCCCGCCTGGATGACCACGTCCGCCTGACCGGCTCCGTACGGAAACTCTCCGTATGCGGCGGGAACTCTCCGTGACCGCTTGCGCGTTGTCATGACAGTCGCTGTGCGGGGCATCGGCCCCGGGCGGGCCGAGAGGTCATGAGGGGGTGGGTCGTGGAGGCGCTGTCGGCATGCGTCGCGCTGCTGTCCCTGGTGCTGTCCGTCCTCCGGCGGGGCGGGCTGCGGTGGGCGTGCGGGACGCCCGTCGCAGCCCGCCCGGGCCGCGGTGCCGTGTGGTCAGCCCACCCCGGGGCCGGCAGAGCCGGACAGGGCCTCCAGGTCGCTCTTGCGTACCCGGATCACCAGCCACGCCGTGGCCAGGGCGAGTACGGCCATGGCGGCGGCCGGGATGAAGGCGGCCGAGATCCCCTGCGCCAGCACGTCGTGCGACCAGGGCGCGGGCAGCTGGTGCGTCTGGGCGAACTGCGCCTTCTGCTCGGGCGAAGCGTTGGTGAGGAAGTCCGTCACCTGCTTCTCCGCCTCGTCCTTGCTGGCCGTACCGAAGACCGTGGTCAGGATGGCGAGACCGATCGATCCGCCCACCTGCTGCATCGCGTTGAGCAGCCCCGACGCCGCACCCGCCTCGTGCTGGGCGACCCCGGAGACCGCGGTCAGCGTCAGCGTCACGAAGTTCAGCCCCATGCCGAAGCCGAAGATCAGCATCGGTCCCAGGATGCCGCCGACATAGGAGCTGTCGGAGCTGATGAGGGCCTGCCAGCCGAGTCCGACGGCGGCGAGCGTCGAACCCGCGATCATGAACGGCTTCGGGCCGAAGACGGGAAGGAACCGCTGCGACAGTCCGGCGCCGAGCGCGATCACGACCGTGACCGGAAGGAAGGCCAGGCCCGCCTCGATGGGGGTGTAGCCGAGCACGTTCTGCACGAACAGCACGATGTAGAAGAACATGCCGAACATCGCCGCGGCCAGGCTCAGCATGATCACGTACGTGCCGGAGCGGTTGCGGTCGGCGAACATCTTCAGCGGTGTGATCGGTTCCTTGGCCCGCTGCTCGATGAGGACGAAGGCCAGCAGCAGGACCGCGGCGGCCGCGAAGGAGCCGATGGTCAGGTTGTCCCGCCAGCCCTCGTCCGCGGCCCGGATGAAGCCGTAGACGAGAGAGGCCATACCGGCGGTGGACGTCACGGCGCCGGCTATGTCGAAGCGGCCGGAGTGCCGTTCGGACTCGCTGATGTAGAGCGGCGCCAGTACGGCGATCAGCACACCGATCGGCACGTTGACGAAGAGCACCCAGCGCCAGTCGAGCCACTCGGTGAGCATGCCGCCCGCCAGCAGGCCGATGGCCCCGCCGCCCGCGGAGACGGCGGCGAAGACGCCGAAGGCCCGGTTGCGCTCCGGACCCTCGGGGAAGGTGGTGGTGATGAGGGCCAGCGACGTGGGCGACGCGATCGCGCCTCCCATGCCCTGAAGCACGCGAGCGGCCAGCAGCTGCCAGGGCTCCTGGGCGAAGCCGCCGAGCAGCGAGGCGAAGGTGAACAGCAGGATGCCGGTCATGAAGACCCGGCGCCTGCCGAGGATGTCACCGGCTCGACCGCCGAGCAGGAGCAGGCCGCCGAAGGTGAGCGTGTAGGCGCTGACCACCCAGGTGAGGTCGGTGGTGCTGAACTCGAGCGCGTTTTGAATGTGCGGGAGCGCGATGTTCACAATCGTCGCGTCGAGTACGACCATGAGTTGGCAGGCCGCGATGACGGCGAGTGCGATGCCGGGATGCCCCTCCCGGCGGGCCGCTCCCGGCTTCTGGTCTTTGATCAGAGAAGAGGTTGTCACTATGTGTCCCCCACGAATCACTTAGTGAACGCTCGCGTTCACTGTTGCTCCCACGTTAGTGACCGAGAGACAGTGAACGCAACCGTTCACTTATCGAGGCGTCGCGTGTCCGGTCCCCCGTCGCGGCCGCGCGATGTGCACCTCATCCCCGAATACCCGTTTTCACCGCTTTTTGGAGATCCTCGACATGGTTGCTTCGCACTGGGCGGCCGCCTCCGCCCAGACGCCCTCCCGCCGGCGCGGTGCGGTCCTGGAGCGCGCCATCCTCGAGGCCGCGCTGGATCAACTCGGCACCGTCGGCTGGAACGGGCTGACGATGGAGGGCGTGGCCGCCGGCGCGCAGACCGGCAAGGCGGCCGTCTACCGGCGCTGGCCGTCCAAGGAGGATCTCGTCGCCGACGCGCTGCGCTCCGGACTGCCGGACTTCGACGAGGTTCCCGACCTCGGAAGCGTTCGCGAGGACCTGCTCGAACTGTGCCGCAGGGCGCGCGACGCGATGTTCTCCCGGCCCGGATTCGCGCTGCGATCGGTCATTCACGAATGCGACAACATGCAGGCCGAACGCTTCCACGCGGTGATCATCAAGGGCGTGGTGGAGCCGACCCTCGCGATGATCCGCGAGGTCGTCAACCGTGGAATGGAGCGGGGAGAGGTCCGTCCCGACGCGGCCAACGGATACGTCTTCGACGCCATCCCGGCGATGATGATGTATCGCTCCAAGATTTGTGCGAGTGAATGGCCGGACCGCGAGCTCGAGGAACTGATCGACCAGTTGATGGTCCCGCTGCTGCGGCCCGGCGGTCCCTGAACCCGGCCGCCGGAGAGGCCGGCCCCGTTCGGGGAACCGGGGTGTCGCCCGCGGATCGCGGCGGCGTAGGCTGGGGGCGCCATGCCGTACGAACCACCCACTCACACCGTCGAGCGCTCCCTTCGCGCCACGACCGGAGCGAAGGTCATTGCCGGTGTCGACGAGGTGGGGCGCGGCGCGTGGGCCGGCCCGGTCACCGTCTGTGCCGCGATCACCGGACTGCGCCGGCCCCCGGCCGGCCTGACCGACTCCAAGCTGCTCACCCTCAAGCGACGCACCGAACTCGAGGTGGAGTTGCGGGCCTGGGTCACGTCCTACGCCCTGGGGCACGCCTCCCCGGAGGAGATCGACACGCTGGGGATGACCGCCGCGCTGCGACTGGCGGCGGTGCGGGCCCTGGAGGCCCTTCCGGTCCGCCCCGAAGCCGTCATCCTCGACGGCAAGCACGACTATCTCGGGACCCCGTGGCGGGTTCGCACGGTGATCAAGGGCGATCAGTCCTGCGTCGCCGTCGCGGCGGCCTCGGTGCTCGCCAAGGTCCAGCGCGACAAAATGATGGCCGAACTGGGTGTCGACCATGCAGACTTCGGCTTTGCGGACAACGCCGGGTATCCGTCGCCCGTGCACAAGGCCGCACTGGCGGAGCGGGGCCCCACCCCGCACCACCGGTTGTCGTGGGCGTATCTTGATGCGCTGCCCCAGTGGCGGCACCTCAAGAAGGTCCGCAGTTGGGTGGACGGAAGCGCTCCGGAAATCGAGGGTCAGCTCGGCTTCGATTTCTGACGGTTCGGCTCGCAGGCATGTGCCACCCGCCGACGCGAGCCGCACCAGTGTTTGATAAAAATCAGCTCATGCCTCTCATTCCCGAGGAGCCTCAGATTCACGAGAAGGCCCAGGGTCCCCGCGCCACTCCGGCCAGTGGCCGCACCGCGCCGACCCCCCGCCCCGTACCCGGCCCCCGTCCCGCTGCTCCGCCGCGCCCCGGCCGACCCGGCCCGGTGCGGCCGGCGCCGCCGGCGCAACGCGCGTCGCGCGACAACACGGCCGCGGCCAAACCCGGACCCGCGGGTCCGGCTGCCCCGGCCACCGCGGCCACCGCCCCGGCCACTCCGCAGATCCAGCTGATCCCGGCCACGCCCGACGGTGCGCTCGACGCCGCCGAAGAGGCCGTGGACCTGCTGCTGGACTCGGGGCGCACCCCCGGTGACGTGCTGGTGATCACCACCGGCGACGCCCACCCGTGGGCGGCCCACGAACTGTCCTTCGGCGACACCGCCTACTGGGCGCAGCACGACGCGGGCGACGACGTCTTCTACGCCGACGCCGCCGTCGCGGACCGTGCGGCGTCGCGGGCCGTGGTCGTGGTCGCGCTCAACGGCGGCCCCGAGGCCGCCGCCGTCACGGCCCTGGCCGTGGCCCATTCCCGGGCCGGCGCCCTGCTGATCGTCTGCGGTGACCCGCAGCGGATCAACTCGGTGCTGGGCGCGAGCGTCTGAGCCCGTTCCGCCGAGCGGCACAGCCGGCGGGGACAGCCTCCGGCTGTGCCCGCCGCCGGGGCGTGGACGACCGTACGGGTCCTGTCGGGTTCCGGCCAGGGCCGGACCGGCCGGACCCCACTGGCCGCACGCCGACCGGGTCATGCGCGGGCCGTGTCACGGCCCGGGCGGGCCCGTAGCGGTGCGCGGGCCCGCCGCCGCTGTGGCGCTCAGCGGGCCGCGGCGCGGCGCAGTACGTCCGAGGCGACACCGCCGGTGCGATGCGGCGGGGGCGGTGCCTCCGCCGTGGCGAAGGGCTCCGGTGCCGACGCCGCGTTGGGCCGGCGTCCGCCGCGGTCCTCGCCCAGCACCTGCCAGCCGTCCCGGGTCAGCGTGATGTACGCCCCGCAGCGCAACCCGTGCAGCGTGCACGCGTCCCGCAGCCCCCACATCCACGCGCCGTCCTCCTGCGTCCAACGCGCGTCGCCCTCACGGCAGTAGAGCAGTACGGCGGTGCGCACCGGGGTGCGGCGCCGCAGATCGTGCGGGATGACCCGGCGCAGCTGGGAAAGCAGCGCGTTGCGGAACATCCAGCCGTCGGCGGGGGAGCGGCGGCTGGTGAACGAGGCGCTGGCACGCAGTCGTTCGTCCGGGTCGAGCACGGCCACGACCGCCGTCGCCGGTCCGAGCGGGTGCCGCGCGTGCAGCCCGCTGACGACCTCACGAGGATTGCGCAGCAGCGGGATTCCGGCGGCGGCCCACTCCGCCGGTTCGAGCATGCGGGTTGCGGAAGCGGCGGACGACGAAAACGAGGCCGCCGAGGACGGAGCGAATCCGAAGGTCACGTTCCTCCCTTCGGCTACGCGCCCACACTGCGGGCAGGGTCGGATTCGGGGAGCGCGCACCGCAGCGAAGCCCTGCCGGATCACGGAAGGCCGTGCGGGGAGCGGACTTCAATTCTTCCTGTCGAACTGGGATGCGGCAACGAGCAATTGAGACCGAGGCCCCATATCGGCTGATGTGCGTTCTATATCCCTACCCGGAGCACCCCCGCGCGACGCATGGGACGCGGCACCCGCTCCGGCAGCTCCCGATTCGCCGATTGTCGGTGCCATCGGGTTGCATGGAGGAATGGACCACGTGGAACTCCGTACCGAAGCCGACGCCGTCCTCGCCGAGCTCGTCGGCGACCGTCAGGGATCGGCACGGCTGCGGGAGGATCAGTGGCAGGCGGTGTCGGCCCTGGTGGAGGAGCACCGGCGGGCCCTGGTGGTGCAGCGCACCGGCTGGGGCAAGTCGGCCGTGTACTTCGTCGCCACCGCCCTGCTGCGCCGGCGCGGCGCGGGCCCCACGGTGATCGTCTCGCCCCTGCTGGCGCTGATGCGCAACCAGGTCGAGTCGGCCGCGCGGGCGGGAATCCGCGCCCGCACGATCAACTCGGCCAACCCGGAGGAGTGGGAGACGATCTACGGCGAGGTCGAGCGGGGTGAGACGGACGTCCTCCTGGTGAGCCCGGAGCGCCTCAATTCCGTGGACTTCCGGGATCAGGTTCTGCCGAAGCTCGCGGCCACGACCGGCCTGCTCGTGGTGGACGAGGCACACTGCATCTCCGACTGGGGCCACGACTTCCGCCCGGACTACCGCCGGCTGCGCACGATGCTGGCCGAGCTGCCGGCCGGGGTGCCGGTGCTGGCCACCACGGCGACCGCCAACGCGCGGGTCACGGCCGACGTGGCGGAGCAACTGGGCACGGGCGGCGGGGACGCGCTGGTGCTGCGGGGGCCGCTCGACCGGGAGAGCCTGCGGCTGGGCGTGCTCCGGCTGCCGGACGCGGCGCACCGGCTGGCTTGGCTGGGGGAGCGGCTGGGGGACCTGCCCGGTTCCGGGATCATCTACACGCTGACCGTGGCGGCGGCGGAGGAGGTCGCGGCGTTCCTGCGACAGCGCGGGTATCCGGTCGCCTCCTACACGGGCAAGACGGAGAACGCCGACCGGTTGCAGGCGGAGGAGGACCTGCTGGCGAACCGGGTCAAGGCGCTCGTGGCCACCTCGGCGCTGGGCATGGGCTTCGACAAGCCCGACCTGGGGTTCGTCGTGCACCTCGGGTCGCCCTCGTCGCCCATCGCGTACTACCAGCAGGTGGGGCGTGCGGGGCGCGGTGTGGACCATGCGGACGTCCTGCTGCTGCCGGGGCGGGAGGACGAGGCGATCTGGGCGTACTTCGCCTCGGTGGGCTTCCCGCCGGAGGAGCAGGTGCGGCGCACTCTGGCGGTGCTGGAGGAGGCCGGGCGGCCGATGTCGCTTCCGGCGCTCGAGCCGCTGGTGGACCTCCGCCGGTCCCGTCTGGAGACCATGCTCAAGGTCCTGGACGTGGACGGCGCGGTCAGGCGGGTGAAGGGCGGCTGGACCGCCACGGGGCAGCCGTGGGCGTACGACGCGGAGCGGTACGCGTGGGTGGCCCGGCAGCGTCAGGCGGAGCAGCAGGCCATGCGGGACTACGTGGCCACCACGGGGTGCCGGATGGAGTTCCTGCAGCGGCAGCTGGACGACGAGAAGGCCGCCCCGTGCGGTCGCTGCGACACCTGCGCCGGCCCCTGGCTCGACCCCGCCGTCACCTCCGCGGCCCTCGCGGCGGCGACGGGCGAGCTGGACCGTCCGGGCGTGGAGGTGGAGCCGCGCAAGATGTGGCCGACCGGGCTCGCGGCCGTGGGCATGGACCTCAAGGGCCGCATCCCCGTGGGCCAGCAGGCCCTCACCGGGCGGGCACTGGGGAGGCTCTCGGACATCGGCTGGGGCAACCGTCTGCGCCCGCTCCTGTCGGCGCAGGCGGCGGACGGGTCGGTCCCGGACGACGTGCTCGCCGCCGTCGTGACGGTGCTGGCCGACTGGGCCCGCTCGCCGGGCGGCTGGGCCGACGGCTCTCCCGACGCGGTGGCGAGGCCCGTGGGCGTCGTCGCCATGCCCTCCCGCACCCGCCCCCAGCTGGTCGCCTCACTGGCCGGGGGAGTGGCACGCGTCGGCAGGCTCCCGTTGCTGGGCAGCCTCGCCCACACCCCGCACGCCGACGACCACGCCGCCCACCGCAGCAACTCGGCCCAGCGGTTGCGTGCCCTGGCGGAGTCGTTCACGGTGCCCGGTGAGCTCGCCGCGGCACTGTCCGCCACTCCCGGCCCGGTCCTGCTCGTCGACGACTACACCGACTCCGGCTGGACCCTGGCCGTGGGCGCGCGCCTCCTGCGCCAGGCCGGCGCCGACCGGGTGCTGCCGCTCGTCCTCGCCCTGGCCGGATAGGGCGCGGGCGCGGGGGCTGCACCCCGAAGCCGGGGAACGACGGACCACTCCGTGGCCGGGACCGGGTGAGGGGGACATGCCCGCTGCGGAGAGTTATCCACAGGGCAAGCGGGACTTGCCGATCCGCGAGATCGTCGAGCCATGACGAACCACAGCGAAACGACTGGATCCTTCGAAAACGGCGACATCCCGGACGCCGCGAAGCCGGGACGGGCGGACGGCACCCCGTGCGAGAGCCCCGGAGACGAACACCAGGTCACCCTGCGCACCCCCGCGGAGCTCGCCGACGCCCTGCCGTACCTGCTCGGTTACCGCCCCGAGGACAGCATCGTCCTGGCCGCCCTGCGCGACAGGGACGGGCGGGGCCGCTTCGGCGGTCGAGCGCGACTGGGCATCCCCGAGAACCCGGACGACTGGGAGGGCGCGGCCGGGCAGCTGGTCCACGGCCTGGTGCACGGAAGCGAGCGGCGAGGGGCGCGAGCCGAGCAGATGGTCGCCTACCTCTGCCAGGAGCCGGGGCCGGGCGAGACCGGACGCGACGTGATGGAGCGACTGCGGCCGCTGGCCCAGAAGCTGCGCGTCGAGTGCGGCACCCTCGACGTTCCCGTCGTCGAGGCGCTGTGCATCTCGGCCGGGCGTTTCTGGTCGTACTGCTGCGACGAAGAGGCCTGCTGTCCGGCAGCGGGCCTCCCCATGGGGCTGCCGGGTACGTCGGTACTGGCCGCGGCGGCCACCTACGCCGGTATCCAGGTGCGCGGCTCGCTCCGTGAGCTGAGGGCCAGGATGCTCCCCCGGGAAACCGCGGCGGTGGACGGACAGGCGGCCGCCCTGGACGCGGCCGCCACGACGCTGGTCTCCCGGATCCTGGACGTCGACGGCCGCTCGGAGGTGGCCGGGGAGACGCTGGAGACGGCGCAGCGGGTCATGCGACGCCTCGCCGAGGCCCCGCCCGTCTCCGGCGTGCCGGCCGAGGACCTGCGCGACGACCAGCTCCTCGGGGACGAGGAGGCGGCGGCGTTGATCCTGGGACTCCAGGACCGTACGACACGCGACCGCGCGGCCGCCTGGATGGAGGGCGACGAGGCGGCACCGGCGATGCGTCTCTGGCGGGCCCTGGCCCGTCGCTGCGTCGTGCCGTACGGCGAACACGCCGCCGCGCCCCTCACCCTCGCGGGCTGGGTCGCCTGGTCCACCGGTGACGAACTGGAGGCGCGGGAGGCGCTGGCCATGGCCCTCGGCGCGGACCCCGACTACCTCTTCGCCCGGCTCCTGCACCAGGCGTGCAACGAGGGCCTCGACCCCGAGTCGATCCGCCGCTGCCTGCGTGAAGGTCGGAAGGGCGACGCGCACACGGAAGGCGGCGCTTCGAACGACGAAGGACACGGCGGTGCGCCCGAGGAACGGGCGCCGGCCGAGCCCTCCTCCGCCGAGCCCTCGTCTGCCGGGTCCCCGTCCGCCGCGCAGCCCGGTCGCCGGCGCCGCTCGCGCGCTCTCGCCTCGGCACATGGCGTCCGACGCCGCACGAGGGCGCGGGCCCACGAGCCGAGCGCCGGGATCGTGCGTCCCCGCACGCCTTCCGAGGGCGGCCGGCCCGGGAGCACCCGACCCGGCCGGGCCCGCCCCGACGCCTCGGGGGCGGCGGTCACGGGCAGGCAGGAGCCACGCCCCGAAGGGACACGCACGGGAGAGCGCGGGACCGCCGGGGACGGTGAGCGCCCCTGAAACGGATGGCCGGCACGGGCGGTGGGACGCAGGTGGGGAGGGAGTGGATCACTGCTCGAAGCGTGGGCGAAGGGAGTGTTTATCGTCAGGCAGACGACTATGATCGCCGCATGCCCTACGACCCGTCAGCCTTTCCGCCCTTCGCCGTCACCGTGGACCTGGTCGTGCTGACCGTGCGCCGCCACTCCCTGTGCGCGCTGGCGGTGCGCAGGGGCGAGTCGCCGTTCCAGGGGCGCTGGGCTCTGCCCGGCGGGTTCGTACGGGACGGCGAGGACCTGGCGCAGGCGGCGGCACGGGAGCTGGCGGAGGAGACCGGGCTGTGCGTCCACGACCCTGCCGCACCGACCCAGGACAACGGTGCTCATCTGGAGCAGCTCGCGACCTACGGCGACCCCGGGCGCGACCCCCGGATGCGCGTGGTCAGCGTCGCCCACCTCGCACTCGCCCCCGACCTGCCCGCACCGCGCGCGGGGGGCGACGCCAGCAACGCCCGTTGGGCACCGGTCGAGGAGCTGCTGGCACAGAGCGGCTACGGTCACGCCGGAGAGGCGGTGGCACCGCTCGCCTTCGACCACGCCCAGATCCTGGCGGACGGGGTGGAGCGAGCCCGCTCCAAGATCGAGTACTCGTCGCTGGCCACGGCCTTCTGTCCGCCCGAGTTCACCGTCGGCGAGCTGCGCCGCGTCTACGAAGCGGTGTGGAGCGTGGCGCTCGACCCCCGCAACTTCCACCGCAAGGTGACGGGTACGCCGGGATTCCTCGTGCCCACCGGCGGGACGACCACCCGGCAGGGAGGCCGGCCGGCCCAGCTCTTCCGGGCGGGCGGCGCGACCCTCCTCAACCCCCCGATGCTGCGTCCCGAGGTCTGACGCCGAGGCCGGAGCGGCCCCGGCACGCGCGGTGGGGGAGGGATCGTGGAAGCGGTGCCGCCCCCGTGCCGACAGGCCGCGCGATGCCCGAAAAACCGGATATCACACGCTATCTTGCTACGGGTGATCCAGGCCTTCGGACTGACCAGCAACCCCCGCAAGGAGCTTCCGCCCGCCGTCGACGACGTCTCGTTCGAGGCGCGCGCGGGCCGCGTCACCGCACTGCTCGGAGCATCGGGCGCCGGCAAGACGACGGCGCTCAGACTCATGCTCGAGCTCCAACACGGCCGTGGTCTGACGTACTTCAGAGGCCGCCCCCTGCACCGCATCGCCCACCCCTCCCGCGAGGTCGGCGTGCTGCTGGGCGATGTCCCGGGGCACCCCGCCCGTACGGTGCGCGGCCATCTCCGCATGCTGTGCGCGGCAGCGGGGGTTCCCGTCCGCAGGGCCGACGAGGTCCTGGAGTCGGCCGGTCTCGAGAGCCTGCGCGACGAACGCCTCGGCACCCTCTCCCGGGGGATGGACCGGCGACTCGGCCTGGCCTGCGCGCTCGTGCCCGATCCGCACACCCTGGTCCTCGACGACCCCGCCGGTGCCCTCTCCGTCCACGACGCCCGGCGGCTGCACGGCGCACTGCGCGCCCACGCCGCCCAGGGCGGCACGGTCCTGTTCAGCACGGCGGATCCCAAGGAGGCCGCGCGCAGCGCCGACCACGTCGTCACGCTGGAGCGGGGCAGAGTCGTCGCCGACCAGGAGGCGGCGGAGTTCTCCCGTACCCGGTTGCGCCCCCGCGTCGCCGTCCGCAGCCCGCACGCGGCCCGCCTCGCCGTCCTGGTGGCCAAGGAGGCGCGGACGGCACGCCGTTCCGTCGAGGTGGTGCGCGAGGGCGGCAACCGGCTCGCGGTGTACGGCAGTACGTGTGCCGACATCGGTGAGACGGCCTTCCGGCACGGCATCCTCGTCCACCAACTCGCCGACGAGGTGGGCGACATGGGCGCCGGGGCCGGGGCGGTTCCCGCAGCCCGGCACGAAGAGCGGCGGGAGGCGGACGCCGACCGTGCGCAGGGCGCCGGGACACCGGGCACGCACCGTCCCCCGCCCACCGGCTCCTCGCCCCCGCCCGCCGCCGCTTCGCAGCCGAGCCCCGGCGACGCCCGACCTGCTGCCGGCCTCCGGCGGACGCCCGCCACGGACGGAGAGGTGGACGTGCCCGCGTCCGGGACCGCCCGCTGCGAGACCCCTGGACCGCACCCCGCCCCGGCCCCCGGCAGCGCTTCCGAAGCCCTCGGGCCCTCCGCGCCCCAGGCCGGCCCGCACCGCACACCGCGCCCGTCCAGCGCCCTCACGCCCGGCACCCCGGGGGCCCGGGACGCGGCCGGCATGCTTCCGCCGCCCGTTTCCGTCCGTTCCGCCCCCAGCCCCCTACGGCCCCTGCGCTACGAACTCCGTCGTGCGCTGGGTGTCGGCACGGGCTTCGTCACCGGAGCGGTCGTGCTCCTCGTGTCCGCCGTCACCGCCGTGGTCCTCGCCCGGGTCGGACACACCCCGCAGGAGCGGCTCCTGGCCGCGTGGCCGCGGGAGCTGCCACTGCCGCCCGCCGCGCTCGGCGCCGGGCTGCTCGGCGCGCTCGCCTTCGGCGACGAGTTCCGCCATCCCGCCCTCGCGGCGGACCGGGGCACCGTGCCCCGCCGCATGGGGCTGCTGACCGCCAAGCTCCTCGTCTCCGCGGCCGCCGCACTGCTGCTGGCCGTCCTGACGGTGGGCTGCGACGCCCAGGTGCTGCGTCTCTTCTACGGGTCCGAGCTCACGGGGCTCCCCGCCGACTGGCCCGCGCTGAGCGCCGGTTGGCTCGGACTCGTCGTCGGCTGCGCGTGGTCCGGAGTGCTGGCCGCGGGTGTCTTCCGGTCCACCACCGCCGGGCTGGCGGCGGTGGTCGCCGTTCCGGTCGCCGTCGTACCGCTCGTACAGAAGGTCTGGGACGGCCCGTCCGTGCGGACCGCCGCCGGTCTCCCGATGCGGACGCGCGAGGTCCTCCTGACCCAGTGGCCGTTCGGGGGCGAGCGGTACGTGGCGGAGCTGCTGCGCCTCGTCGCCCAACCCGTGGGCGGGGCCATGACGTTGTCGCTGACCGCCCTGCTCTGCGCATATCTGCTCATGACCCTGCGCAGCAGGGCTCGATGACGGCTGTCCCACCCTTCCGTTCCGACCGTGTGCGCAACTCCCCGGGGAAAGCCCATTTCTTTCCGATAAGGCGTCAATTGCGACGGGGTGAGCGATCACCCTTTCGTGTGCTTTTCACCAAAGACCTCAAGGGAGTTGGGGTCAGCGCCGACAAAGGATGCGTGAGTACCCTTGCGCACACCATGATGACCGCCGCCCGCTCCGCCGACTCCGGCCTCGCGAACCCGGGCGAACTCGACCGCTACCCGTACGCCGAGACGCCCGCCGTCGACCGCGTCGGGGTGCCCTCCTGGGAAGGAGTGGAGCCCGAGCTGGGCCGCGTGGGCCGGCGCACCGCGGGCAACCGTGGCCGCGGGCTGCACGGGCAACTCGTCCAGCAGCTGGGCCAGATGATCGTTTCGGGCGACCTGGGAGCCGACCGCCCGCTGGTGCCCGAGGAGATCGGCCAGCGCTTCGAGGTCTCCCGCACCGTGGTGCGCGAGTCCCTTCGCGTGCTGGAGGCGAAGGGCCTGGTCAGCGCCCGGCCGAACGTCGGCACGCGCGTGCGTCCGGTCAGTGACTGGAACCTCCTCGATCCCGACATCATCGAATGGCGCGCCTTCGGGCCGCAGCGCGACGACCAGCGCCGCGAGCTGGGCGAGCTGCGCTGGACGATCGAGCCGCTCGCCGCGCGCCTGGCCGCCGGACACGGGCGTGAGGACGTCCAGCAGCGGCTGTCCGACATGGTCGGGATCATGGGGCACGCCATGGGGCAGGGCGACGCGCTCACCTTCTCGCGTGCCGATGCCGAGTTCCACACCCTGCTCATCCAGGTCGCGGGCAACCGGATGCTCGACCACCTCTCCGGGATCGTCTCCGCCGCCCTCCATGTCTCCGGAGGTCCGGTCACCGGCTGTGACCGGCCGAACGACGCGTCGCTCGCGCAGCACGGCAGGATCGTCGACGCCCTCGCCACCGGCGACGGCGCGGCGGCCGAGGCGGCCATGCGCCAGCTTCTGACCGTTCACCCCGAGGTGGAGCGCGTCGTGCCCGCCCCGCGCGAGCACTGACCGTCCTCCGCCGCGGCGGCGCGGTCCGGGCACGCCATACCCCTCCTGTGGCAGTGGCCGGCACGCCGCCCCCGTCGTCGGACCCCGCGGAGCCGTTCGTGGCTCCCCGGGGTCCGACGGTGTGATGAGAGGCTGAGCCGTCCCGGCAAGGTCGGGACGGACAAGTTGATGACCTTGTTTATCCGCATCTGCGCAGTTTTGATCGCTTACGGGGTGTGACTCGGGCCACGCGGATTGGGCGTAACGCTCTTGGGAACAACACGATGACCTAAGAGGTGACAGCCGCGGAGGGAATACGGCCGCCGTTCACGGCGCTGTGTATCTCCCCGGCCCGCCCGCACCGTCGGCCCATCCCAAGCCGGTGGTCGGCCCCTGTCCGCCGTGGACGGGGCCGGAAGCCGTTTTTCAACGTTCCGAGAGGTTGTTCGTGTCGGCCAGCACATCCCGTACGCTCCCGCCGGAGATCGCCGAGTCCGTCTCTGTCATGGCGCTCATTGAGCGGGGAAAGGCTGAGGGGCAGATCGCCGGCGATGACGTGCGTCGGGCCTTCGAAGCTGACCAGATTCCGGCCACTCAGTGGAAGAACGTACTGCGCAGCCTCAACCAGATCCTCGAGGAAGAGGGTGTGACGCTGATGGTCAGTGCCGCAGAGCCCAAGCGCACCCGAAAGAGCGTCGCAGCGAAGAGTCCCGCCAAGCGCACCGCCACGAAGACGGTCGCGGCGAAGACGGTGACCAGCAGGAAGGCGACCGCTCCCGCCACCCCGGCGGCGCCCGCCGCCGAGCCCGCCGTCGAGGAGGAGGCCCCCGCCAAGAAGGCGGCGGCCAAGAAGACGACCGCCAAGAAGGCGACGGCGAAGAAGGCGACCGCCAAGAAGACGGCGGCCAAGAAGACGGCCGCCAAGAAGGAAGACGGCGAGCTTCTCGAGGACGAGACGACCGAGGAGCCGAAGGCCGCGACGGAGGAGCCCGAGGGCACCGAGAACGCCGGCTTCGTTCTCTCCGACGAGGACGAGGACGACGCCCCGGCCCAGCAGGTCGCCGCCGCCGGTGCCACCGCCGACCCGGTCAAGGACTACCTCAAGCAGATCGGCAAGGTCCCCCTGCTCAACGCCGAGCAGGAGGTCGAACTCGCCAAGCGCATCGAGGCCGGTCTGTTCGCCGAGGACAAGCTGGCGAACTCCGACAAGCTCGCGCCCAAGCTCAAGCGCGAACTGGAGATCATCGCCGAGGACGGCCGCCGCGCCAAGAACCACCTGCTGGAGGCCAACCTCCGCCTGGTGGTCTCCCTGGCCAAGCGCTACACCGGTCGCGGCATGCTCTTCCTGGACCTCATCCAGGAGGGCAACCTCGGTCTGATCCGCGCGGTGGAGAAGTTCGACTACACCAAGGGCTACAAGTTCTCCACGTACGCCACCTGGTGGATCCGTCAGGCGATCACCCGCGCGATGGCCGACCAGGCCCGCACCATCCGTATCCCGGTGCACATGGTCGAGGTCATCAACAAGCTCGCGCGCGTGCAGCGCCAGATGCTCCAGGACCTGGGCCGCGAGCCCACCCCGGAGGAGCTGGCCAAGGAACTCGACATGACCCCGGAGAAGGTCATCGAGGTCCAGAAGTACGGTCGTGAGCCCATCTCCCTGCACACCCCGCTGGGCGAGGACGGCGACAGCGAGTTCGGTGACCTCATCGAGGACTCCGAGGCGGTCGTCCCGGCCGACGCGGTCAGCTTCACCCTGCTGCAGGAGCAGCTGCACTCCGTGCTCGACACCCTGTCCGAGCGCGAGGCGGGCGTCGTCTCCATGCGCTTCGGTCTCACCGACGGTCAGCCGAAGACCCTCGACGAGATCGGCAAGGTGTACGGCGTCACGCGTGAGCGCATCCGCCAGATCGAGTCGAAGACCATGTCGAAGCTGCGTCACCCGTCGCGCTCCCAGGTGCTGCGCGACTACCTCGACTAGGTCGCGGTAGACGGTACGAGCGAACGAGGCCCGGTCCCGCCAGGTGCGGAACCGGGCCTCCGTGCTGGGCAGCGGGTGCGCGACACCGCGTACTGGATCACTCTGGGTGTCCCATGACCACCTAGGAGTGAGGAGCCCGCATGCGTCGTCTCTTGGCCCGGACACTGGCCCGGCCGCTGGTGCTGGCGGCCGCCGCGACCGCGATACCGCTGGGGTCGGCCGCCCCGGCGGCCGCCGACAGCATCGTCGTCGGGGGCTTTCCGGTCGAAGTGTCCGACAGTCCGTGGACCGTCGCCCTGTCCAGCCGTGACCGGTTCGGGGGTACCCGGGCGGGGCAGTTCTGCGGGGGAGTGGCCGTCGGCCGGACCACCGTCCTCACGGCGGCCCACTGCCTGGGGGAGGAGGTACTCGGATCGCCACCGGAACAGGTGGACGACCTGCGGGTCATCGCCGGCCGGACCGATCTGCTGTCCGACCAGGGGCAGGAGATCCCCATCCGCTCCGTCTGGGTGAACCCGGAGCACGACGACGGCAGCAATGCGGGGGACTTCGCGGTGCTCACTCTCTCCGAAGCGCTTCCCGCCGGCTCGGTCATAGGGATGGCCGCGGAGGGCGATCCCGCGTACACGCCCGACACGGAGGCTCTCGTCTACGGCTGGGGCGACACCTCGGGCGCCGGTGACTACGCGAACGGCCTGCACGCGTCCCGTGTACGGGTGCTCCCCGACGCGTCCTGCGAGCGGGCGTACCCGGGCAACGACGACGGGCGCTACCTCTCGAAGACCATGCTCTGCGCCGGACAGGAGGCCGGGGGCCGCGACGCCTGTCAGGGCGACAGCGGGGGCCCGCTGGTCGGCCGGGGCAGACTCATCGGCCTGGTGTCCTGGGGGAGTGGCTGCGGGCGCCCCGGCAGCCCCGGGGTGTACACGCGCGTCTCCTCCGTACTCCAGACGCTCGGCTGGGACGGTACGGCCACGAAGCAGCGCGAGGGCGCCTGACGGCCGCTGAGGGCCTGTCGGGCACGAGTACGGGCGGCCGCCTCCGGGAAACGGAGGCGGCCGCCCGTTCATCGGCCTGTGCCGATTCGGCTCGTCGACGGGCGCGTCGGGTCAGCGCTCTTCCTCGGCTGAGGATGCCGGAACGGCCGTCAGCCGCTCCGTCTCGTCCTGTATCTCAGCGGCGATCTTCTTGAGTTCCGGCTCGAACTTGCGACCGTGGTGGGCGCAGAAGAGCAGTTCTCCGCCGCTCAGCAGGACGACGCGCAGGTATGCCTGGGCGCCGCAGCGGTCGCAGCGATCAGCGGCCGTCAGCGGGCTTGCGGAAGTCAGAACAGTAGTCACGTCGCCTCTTCTCTAGCTCGACGAGCTGTCGTACCAGGGTCAACATCCAACCAGCCCCAAAACGTTCCCGCTCGTGGCTTTTCCTCGAAAAAAATTTCCGAGGGGCCGGCTGTTGCCGATTGGCGGCGAATGTGCCGTATTGCGTGTCTGTGTGTCGTACGGGTTCGCGCAGTCGGTCAGTGTCGGTCCCGCCGGCTGGGTTGCCGGTTTGTTCATGAGGACGTGCCCGGAGCCTAAATGGTTCATGCCTCGAAGGGAACGTGATGTGTACTTCACCCCATCGAGGGATCGAACACGCATGCGACCGTGGACTAGGGTGAGTCAGTGACGAGGGTGGCGTTACAACGGCTCTACCAGGCCTCGGTACCCTCTCATCGGTGAACCGAGCCGCGCCCTTACCCAGCGGGGCCCCATCTGAAATTCAGCGAGGAGCGAACCGCGTGACCGCCGAGACATCCGTGCCGTCCACTGCGCTGCTGGCAGGAGCAGACCGGGACGGATCCAACTACACCGCGCGGCACCTGCTCGTCCTCGAGGGGCTCGAGGCCGTGCGCAAGCGTCCGGGCATGTACATCGGATCCACCGACAGCCGCGGTCTGATGCACTGCCTGTGGGAGATCATCGACAACTCGGTCGACGAGGCCCTGGGTGGTTACTGCGACCACATCGAGGTGATCCTCCACGACGACGCCTCGGTGGAGGTCCGGGACAACGGCCGGGGCATCCCGGTCGACGTCGAGCCCAAGACCGGCCTCTCCGGCGTCGAGGTCGTCATGACCAAGCTGCACGCCGGCGGCAAGTTCGGAGGCGGCTCCTACGCCGCCTCCGGCGGTCTGCACGGCGTCGGCGCCTCCGTGGTGAACGCCCTGTCCGCCCGCCTGGACATCGAGGTGGACCGTGGCGGGCACACCCACGCGATCAGTTTCCGCCGCGGGGTCCCGGGCGCGTTCGCGAAGACGGGCCCGGACGCCAGGTTCGACGCGGGGAACGGACTGCGCAAGACCAAGAAGGTCCCCAAGAGCCGCAGCGGCACACGCGTGCGGTACTGGGCGGACCGGCAGATCTTCCTCAAGGACGCGAAGCTCTCCCTGGACACGCTGCACCAGCGGGCCCGCCAGACGGCGTTCCTGGTGCCCGGGCTGACCATCGTGGTGCGGGACGAGTTCGGTCTCGGCGACGGCGGCAGCAAGGGCGAGGAGTCGTTCCGCTTCGACGGCGGCATCAGCGAGTTCTGTGAGTTCCTGGCCAGTGACCGGCCCGTCTGCGACACCCTCCGCTTCAGCGGCCAGGGCTCCTTCAAGGAGACGGTCCCGGTGCTGGACGAGGAGGGGCAGATGACGCCCACCGAGGTCACCCGCGACCTCGGTGTCGACGTCGCGATGCGCTGGGGCACCGGTTACGACACGACGCTCAGGTCGTTCGTCAACATCATCGCCACGCCGAAGGGCGGCACCCACGTCGCCGGCTTCGAACAGGCGGTGGCGAAGACGATGAACGAGGTGCTGCGCACGAAGAAGATGCTCCGCGTCGCCGAGGACGACATCGTCAAGGACGACGCCCTGGAGGGGCTGACGGCGGTCGTCACCGTCCGGCTCGCCGAGCCGCAGTTCGAGGGCCAGACCAAGGAGGTCCTCGGCACCTCGGCGGCCCGCCGGATCGTGCACAACGTGATCAGCAAGGAACTGAAGGCGTTCCTGACCTCGACCAAGCGTGACGCGGCCCAGCAGGCCCGGGTGGTGATGGAGAAGGCCGTCGCCGCGGCCCGTACCCGTATCGCCGCCCGCCAGCACAAGGACGCCCAGCGCCGCAAGACGGCCCTGGAGTCCTCGTCGCTGCCGGCGAAGCTCGCGGACTGCCGCAGCGACGACGTCGACCGCAGCGAGCTGTTCATCGTCGAGGGCGACTCCGCGCTGGGCACGGCCAAGCTCGCGAGGAACTCCGAGTTCCAGGCGCTGCTGCCGATCCGGGGCAAGATCCTCAACGTTCAGAAGTCCTCCGTGACGGACATGCTGAAGAACGCCGAGTGCGGGGCGATCATCCAGGTCATAGGAGCCGGGTCGGGCCGTACCTTCGACATCGACGCGGCCCGCTACGGCAAGATCATCATGATGACCGACGCCGATGTGGACGGCTCCCACATCCGCACCCTGCTGCTGACCCTCTTCCACCGCTACATGCGGCCCATGGTCGAGGCGGGCCGGGTGTTCGCCGCGGTGCCGCCGCTGCACCGCATCGAGCTGATCCAGCCGAAGAAGGGCCAGGACAAGTACGTC
The DNA here is from genome assembly GCF_003112555.1 of Streptomyces coelicoflavus. GTDB lineage: Bacteria > Actinomycetota > Actinomycetes > Streptomycetales > Streptomycetaceae > Streptomyces > Streptomyces coelicoflavus. The sequence goes on from NZ_BEWB01000004.1 coordinate 63,082, forward strand.
TACACGTACTCGGACCGCGAACTGCGCGACAAGCTCATGGAGTTCCAGAGCAAGAACATCCGCTACAAGGACTCCATCCAGCGGTACAAGGGCCTGGGCGAGATGGACGCCGACCAGCTGGCGGAGACGACCATGGACCCCCGGCGCCGCACCCTGCGCCGGATCAACCTCACCGACCTGGACTCCGCCGAGCAGGTCTTCGACCTGCTGATGGGCAACGACGTCGCCCCTCGCAAGGAGTTCATCTCCAGTTCGGCGGCGACGCTGGACCGGTCGCGCATCGACGCGTGACCACGCTCGGTCACCGACCGGCCCCCGGGAGCGATACCCGGGGCCGGTCCGGCCAGAGGGGACCCTCAGGGGGAATCACCTGATGGGGTGAAGTGCCGGGGGAAGAAGAGTCGGGGATCTTCCCGTTCTGTCCATCCTTGGGCATGCAGTCAAGCAACGATCGGTCCCGCCGCGCCGGGGGTGGTCCCGACGGCGGGACCGACCACGGCGCAGTGCCGGGCAGGGCCTACGTCGAGACGGCCCCCGGCCCGCGGTACGACGGCCCGCGGTACGACGACCCGTGGTACGACGCGCTCGCCTCCGGCTGGGGCGAGTCGGACGGCCCCGGGGCCACCGTGCCGGCCCCGTCGCCGGTGCGCCGGGAGACGGCGGGGGAGCCGTCCCGGGCCGCGGCCGACGTGTACCTGGAGGTCCAGCGGAGCGCGGCCTTCCAGGAAGTCCGCCGCCGGTACCGGAGGTTCGTCGTCCCGGCGGTCGCCGCCTTCCTCCTGTGGTACGTCGCCTACGTGGTGGCCGCCACGACGGCCCCCGCCCTGATGGCCCGGCCGGTGGCCGGCGCGGTGAACGTGGCGATGGTCGCCGGGCTCGGCCAGTTCCTCACCACGTTCCTGCTCACCTGGGCCTACGCGCGGCACGCCCGGCTGCGCAGGGACCGCGCCGCGCTGGAACTGCGCTGGGACACCCAGGAGCTGACGCGCGGCGTGAGAGGCGGTGCGTCGTGACGGGCGACCACCAGACGCTGGCCCTGCTGCTGTTCAGCACGTTCGTCGCCGTCACACTCGGCATCACCACATGGGTGGGCCGCCACCGGCACGGCTCGGCGGAGGAGTTCTACGCGGGCGGCCGCCTCTTCTCGCCGATGGAGAATGGTTTTGCCATCTCGGGCGACTACATGTCGGCCGCGTCGTTCCTCGGCATCTCGGGGCTCATCGCCCTCTACGGCTACGACGGCATGCTCTACTCGGTGGGCTTCCTGGTGGCCTGGCTCGTCGTCCTGTTCCTCGTCGCCGAACTCGTGCGCAACTGCGGGCGGTTCACCCTCGCCGACGTCGTGGCCGCCCGGATGCGGGAGCGGCCGGTGCGGATCGCGGCCGGGATCTCCTCGGTCACCGTCTCCGTCCTGTACCTGGTGGCGCAGATGGTGGGCGCGGGCAGCCTGGTCGCGCTGCTGCTGGGCGGGACGAGCGAGGCGGCGCGGACGTGGACCGTCATCGGCGTCGGCGCCCTCATGGTGATCTACGTGTCGCTGGGCGGGATGCGCGCCACCACCTGGATCCAGATCGTCAAGGCGGTCCTGCTGCTCGGCGGCACCGTGGCGCTGACCGCGCTCGTCCTGGTGCGCTTCCACGGCGACGTCGACCGGCTGCTGCGCACGGCGGCGGAGCGCAGCGGCCACGGTGAGGCGTTTCTCGCGCCCGGTCTGGCCTACGGCGGGGACTGGGTCTCCCGCTTCGACTTCATCAGTCTGGGGCTCGCCCTGGTGCTGGGCACGGCCGGACTGCCGCACATCCTGTCCCGCTTCTACACGGTGCCCACCGCCCGGGCGGCCCGGCGGTCCGTGGTCTGGTCGATCGGTCTCATCGGCGGCTTCTACCTGATGACCATCGTGCTGGGATTCGGTGCCGCCGCCCTGGTCGGCCCGGACACCGTACGCGCGTCCAACGCCGCCGGGAACACGGCGGTGCCGCTGCTCGCCCTGGACCTCGGCGGCGGCGCGCAGTCCACCGGCGGGACGGTCCTGTTCGCGGTCGTCGCCGCCGTCGCGTTCGCCACCATCCTCGCGGTGGTGGCCGGCATCACCCTGGCCTCCTCGGCGTCCGTGGCCCACGACCTGTACGCCTCCCTGCGGCGTCGCCACTCCAAGCCGCGCAGCGAGGTCGCCGTGGCGCGGGTCGCCTCCGTCGGCATCGGCGCGGTCGCCATCGGGCTGGGTCTCCTCGCCCGCGACCTCAACGTCGCCTTCCTGGTGGGCCTCGCCTTCGCCGTGGCCGCCTCCGCAAACCTGCCCGTGCTGCTCTACTCGCTGTTCTGGCGCGGCTTCACCACCCGGGGCGCGGTGTGGGCGGTCTACGGCGGTCTGGTGCCGTCCGTGGTGCTCGTGCTGCTGTCCCCGGTGGTCTCCGGCAGTCCGCAGTCGCTCTTTCCCGGCCTCGACCTCCAGTACTTCCCGCTTCAGAACCCCGGCCTCGTCTCGATCCCGCTGGGCTTCCTCGCGGGCTGGCTGGGCACCGTCACCTCCCCGGAGCCCCCGGACGAGGCCAAGCACGCCGAGACCGAGGTGCGGTCGCTGACCGGGGCGGGGGCCGTGTAGGAGCGGCGACGCCCCCGGAGCCTCGGAGCCCCGGTGCCGGGCTGTCGCTCAGGTGCGGGTCGCCCACGCGTAACGGTGCTCGGGGCGGCCCGCCTCGCCGTACTTCAGTGTCAGTACGGCGCGTCCGGTGCGTTCCAGGAGCTTCAGATAGCGCTGCGCGGTCTGGCGGCTCACCCCGGTCCGTTCGGCGATCTCCTGGGCGGAGAGCGGCCCGTCGGCCTTCAGCAGGCACTGGCGCACCAGTTCGGCGGTGGTGGGGGAGTGCCCCTTGGGCAGCCCGGGCTCGGACGGTGCAGACAGGGCGCCGAAGATCCGGTCGACCTCGGCCTGTTCCGCCTCGCCGCCCCCGTCGAGCGTGCGGCGCAGCTCCGCGTACGCCTCCAGCTTGGCGCGCAGACCGGCGAAGGCGAACGGTTTCACCAGGTACTGGAGAGCGCCCTGCCGCATCGCCGCCTGCACGGTCGACACGTCGCGGGCGGCCGTCACCATGATCACGTCGGTCTGGAGTCCACGCCGCCGCATCTCCTGGACGACCTCCAGACCGGTCCGGTCGGGCAGATGGTGGTCCAGCAGGATCAGGTCCACGCGGGGCAGTCTCTGCGCGGCATCCAGTGCCTCCAGCGCGCTGTGCGCCTGACCGGCGACGTGGAAGCCCGGCACCTTCTCGACGTAGGCGGCGTTGACGCGCGCGACCCGCGTGTCGTCGTCCACGACCAGGACCTCGATCATCGGGACTCCTTCTCGGCAGCGGTGGTCACGGGGGCGGCGGGGGCGGACTCGGGGGCCAGTGCCCGTTCCGGTGCCTGTTCGGGTGCCGGTCCCGGTTCCGTTTCCGGCTCCGCTTCCGGCTCAGTGAGGGCCTCCGGCAGGGCCACGACGAACTCCGCGCCCCCGCCGTACGCCTCCCCGACGGTCGCCGTGCCGCCCTGCCGCTCGGCCAGGCGTCGCACCAGCGGGAGTCCGATGCCCCGCTCGCGGTGGGCCGGCGGCTCCTTGGTGGACCAGCCCGTCGTGAAGACCAGCTCACGGTGGTCCGCGGGAATGCCGGGGCCCGTGTCGCGCACCGTGAGCGTGGCGGCGCGCCCTTCGGCCCGCAGCTCGACCTCCACGCGCGCGTGCGGCGTCCCGGCGGTGGCGTCGAGGGCGTTGTCGACCAGGTTGCCGACGATCGTGACGAGGCCACCGGGATCGATCAGGCGGTCCGGCAGCAGCGTCCGGTCCGAGACCCAAAGGACGACGCCGCGTTCGGCCGCGACGGTCGCCTTGCCGACCAGCAGGGCGGCGACCAGGGGGTCCCGGATCCGCTCGGTGATCTGTTCCGCGGTGACCCGGTGGTCGCCGACCACCTCGCCGACGAACTCCACGGCGTCGTCGTACATCTCCAGTTCCAGCAGACCCAGCAGGGTGTGCATGCGGTTCGCGTGCTCGTGGTCCTGTGCGCGGAGCGCGTCGATCAGGCCGCGCGTGGAGTCCAGTTCCCGGCCGAGCTGCTCCAGCTCGGTGCGGTCGCGCAGCGTGGCCACGGCACCGCCGTCGTCGGTGGGCATCCGGTTGGTGACCAGTACCCGCTGGCCGCGCACGGTCAGCAGGTCGGTGCCGGTCACCCTGCCCGCCAGGACGTCGGCCGTGCGCCCCGCGCCGAGCACCTCGTCGGGGAAGCCGCCGACGGCTTCGCCGCCGATGCCCAGCAGGCGCTGCGCCTCGTCGTTGAGCAGGCGCACCCGGCCCCCGCGGTCGAGGGCGACGACCCCCTCCCGGATGCCGTGCAGCATGGCCTCGCGCTCCGCCAGCAGCCCCGCGATGTCCGAGAAGGCCAGGTCCCGGGTCTGCCGCTGCACCCGGCGCGAGATGATCCAGGACGCCAGGGCGCCGACGGCGAGCGCGCCGCCGGCGTACGCGAACAGGCCGGGGATGGCGTGGATCAGCCGGGCCCGCACGCTGTCGTACGCGATGCCTACCGAGACCGCCCCCACGATCTCGCCGTCGTCGTCGCGGAGGGGCACCTTGCCGCGGGCGGAGCGGCCCAGCGTGCCGTTGTCGATCTCCATGACCTCGCGTCCGGCCAGGGCCTGACCCGGGTCGGTCGAGACGACCTGGCCGATCCGCTCCGGGTCGGTGTGCGACCAGCGGACGCCGTCGCGGTCCATCACGACGACGTACTCCGCCTTGGTGGCCCTGCGGACCCGCTCCGCCTCCTCCTGCACCGGCCCGTCCGCCGCCGGCCGGGTGGTCCGCAGGTCCCTCACGACCTGCGGTTGCTGCGCGGTGGTCTGCGCGATCGCCAGGGCACGGCGCATCGCCTGGTCGTCCAGCTGGTCGCCGAGCGGCGCCAGGAACAGCCCGGTCGCGAGCACGGTGACGCCCGCGGCGATCGCCACCTGCATCAGCAGCACCTGCGAGAACACCCGTCGCGGCAGGCCCAGGCGCAGTCGGCGTGCGGAGGGAGTGGAGCTCATGGCCACGACGGTACGTGGGCCCGCCGGCCGGCCGTAGCGGGGTGTGGTGTGTATCTCCCCGGCGACGGCGACGGCGGGCACCGCGCCGGGCGGACCGGTGGATCTCCCGGCGTCAGCTCGCCAGCGCCGCCGCGGGTGCCGGCAGCGCGCGCACCGCCGTGACCTCCATCCGCGCGGGCGAGCCCAGTACCGCCGCTCCGCAGCTCTCCGGGCGCGGTGGCGCCGAGGCCCCCTGCACGACGGTGACCCGCCAGCGCCGGCCGTCCGAGTGGGCCAGGGTCACCTCCCAGCGCGGTGCGGCGCCGTCCGTCCGTACGACCGTCAGTGCCTGGGCCGCGTCCTCGGCGACGGCCGACCGCAGGGCCAGCTCGGCCGCCTGGCCGGGGCGCTCCCAGGCGGAGTTCCCACGACAGCCCTCCACGACGATCCGGTCCTCCCGCGCCCGGTGCAGGATCTCCTTGACGGCGTGCGCCTGGACCCGGCCGTAGACGTAGCCGTGCGGCAGTACGAGCACGGTCGGCGAGAAGCGGTGGCCTCCCAGGTGCGTGACCTCCCAGACGCCGTCGGTTCCGGAGGCGGCGACTTCGGCCGCGAGCGGCCTGCCGAGGAGCGCGCAGCACCGGTCGCGCTTGCCGTTGGTGCAGACGAGTGCGAGCGGATCGCCCCGGTGGGGGCCGCCGCCCAGCACGGAGTCGAAGGCGTGGCGGTCGCCCCGGCCGAGTGCCGCGAGATCGAGGTCGAGCAGTCGGCGTGGGTCCTCGACCGTGGCGCCGTGCAGCCAGACGTTCCCCGGTACGGTGTGGGCCGCGTACACCCTGCGTTCGGCGGACGTGCCCCGGTCCGCGTGGCGTCCGGGGCGGCGGATGAGCGCGACGCGTACGCCCGTCCCCTTCGCCGCCGCGTCGAGGGCGCGCCCCAGTGCGGGGTCCAGGTGGCTCGCGGTGAGCGCCTTGGCGCCCCACGGGCCGGGCTGTTCGAGCAGCAACCAGGTCCTCGCGACGGGTGCGGTGCCCGAAAGGGGCTCGTCGAGGTCCCAGGAGACGGTTGAGCACGTACTCACAGAGGTGAGCCTAACCTGACTTGGGCCACGGCGACTTTCCACCGCGCCTGGACGCTACTCCGGTAGGGGGCGTGGCGGCCTGGGACCGGAGTACAGCCCGCTCGGCCGCATCCGCAGGGGGCGCTCCCCGTACTCCTCCAGGGCATGGGCGATCCAGCCCGCCGTACGGGCCACGGCGAAGATCGTCTCGGCCGCGGTGGATGCCATGCCGGACGACGCGGTGAGCACGGCGAGCGCGAGGTCGACGTTGGCGTGCAACGGGGTGTGGCGGGCGGCGGTGGCCTGGACGTCCCTGGCCGCCGCGAGCGCGGGCGCCGCCCGGGGGATGTCCTCCAGGAGCGCGAACAGGGCACGCGCGCGTGGGTCCTCACCGGGATAGAGCCGGTGGCCGAGCCCCGGGACACGCCGGCCTGCCCGCAGCTCCTCCGCGACCACCGGGGCCGCGCTGCCCAGGTCGAGAACCTCCAGCAGCATCCGGTGGGCGAGGCCCCCGGCGGCGCCGTGCAGCGGTCCCTCGATCACCCCGAGCCCGGCGGACACGGCGGCATAGGCGTGGGCCCGCGCCGACGCGGCGACGCGCACCGCGAGCGTGGAGGCCGCCAGATCGTGGTCGGCGAGGAGGCAGAGCGCCGCGTCGAGGGCGCGCAGCGTCGGTGCGTCGGCCTCCAGCCCGCTGAGCCGGGTCCACAGGCGGTGGGCGATCGGGGCCCGGTCGTCTCCGTCGCGCAGTACGGGGGGCAGCGCCGCGACGAGGGTGGGGATGAGGGTGCGCGCCGTGCCCAGCACCGCGTCCTCGGCCAGGTCGAAGCGGAGCGGGTCCGTGACCGCCGCGGCGATCGCCGCCACCCGGAGGCGGTCGGCGGGGCCGGCGTGCTCGGGCAGGGCGTCGACGGCCCGGCGTGCGGCGGCCGTGGAGGACTCCGGGGCCGAGAAGGCGGCGCCGCGACGCAACTGCCCGGTCCAGAGCCACTCGGCCACCTCCTCGTAGGTGTGGCGGGCGGACAGTTCGACCGCGTCGACGCCCCGGTAGTAGTACCGGTCGCTCTCGATGAGTGTGAGACGCGTGCGCACCGTCAGCTCCTGGCCGGCCGCCGACGCCGCGGAGGTGCCGGCGTCGCGCCGGTTGCGCCGGGCGAGGGCCCGGACCTCGTCGGCGTCGAAGGTGCTGCCCCGGCCGCCGGGTGTGCGCCGGCTGCCGAGCTGGCCCCGGCTGACGTACGCGTACACGGTCTCGGGCTTCACCCCGAGCAGTTCGGCCGCCTCCCGGGTGGTCAGACGCCGTTCGGCGGCGGCGGGGTGGCCGGGCTCTTGATCATGCATGAGGTCACCGTAGCGATCGGAGGTGGTGGTTGTTGAGCCGTGACGGAATCACGTGTTGATTCAATCAATATTGACAGAGTATCCATCAAGTATGGACAGTGAAGTCAAGTTCGAGGAGGTAATCATGTCCGTCAACAGAACTGCGGCATCCGCACCGCCGCCCGTCGAGGTGCCGCGCGGGCTCGCCGGTGTCGTGGTGGCCGACACCGAGGTCGGCGACGTGCGAGGGATCGAGGGCTTCTACCACTACCGCCAGTACTCCGCCGTCGAGCTCGCACAGAGCCGCTGCTTCGAGGACGTATGGCATCTCCTGGTCCACGGGGAACTCCCGGACGCCCGGCGCGGTGCCGCCTTCGCCGCCGGGACCGCGGCGCTGCGGCGACTCCCCGACGCGGTGCGGGCCGCCCTGCCCGCCATCGCCGCGGCCGGTGGACGCTCCGGTCCGCTCGCCGGGATGCGCACGGGCCTGTCCCTGCTGGGCGCGGCCCAGGGCTTCGGGCCCGTGTACGACCTGTCGGCCGACCAGCGACGGGAGGACACCCTGGTGGCCGCCGCGGCCGTGCCGACCCTGCTCACCGCGCTGTACCGGTTGGGGCAGGGCCTGGAGCCGGTCGAGCCGCGCGAGGACCTGTCGTACGCCGCGAACTACCTCTACATGGTGACCGGTGAGGAGCCCGACGAGGGGCGCACGCGCGCGGTCGAGCAGTACCTGATCTCCACCATCGATCACGGGTTCAACGCGTCGACGTTCACCGCGCGGGTCATCGCGTCGACGGGCGCGGATGTCGCGGCCTGCCTGGCCGGTGCGGTGTCGGCCCTGTCCGGCCCGCTGCACGGCGGCGCGCCCAGCCGGGCGCTGGACACCCTGGACGCGATCGGCACGCCCGACCGGATCGACGGGTGGATCCGCGAGCGGGTGCTCGCCGGGGACCGCATCATGGGTTTCGGCCACGCGGTCTACCGCACGGAGGATCCGCGCTCGCGGATGCTGCGGGAGGTGGCGCAGCGGTTCGGCGGTCCGCGGGTGGAGTTCGCCGTCGAGGTGGAGCGGCAGGTCGAGGCGATCCTCGCCGAGCTGAAGCCGGGACGCGAACTGCACACCAACGTCGAGTTCTACGCGGGCGTGGTCATGGAACTGTGCGGTCTGCCCCGCGAGATGTTCACCCCCACGTTCGCGGCCGCGCGGGTGGTGGGCTGGAGCGCGAACATCCTGGAGCAGGCGTCCGACTCGAAGATCATCCGGCCGGCGGCCCGGTACGTGGGGCCGGGAGCGCCGGTCGGCGTACCGGCGGTGGCCTGAGGAACACGAGAGGCCCGGTGCCGTTCGGGCGCCAGGCCTGGTCGGGGGAGCGTCGAGCAAGGACGGGGTGCCGGGTTGCTCGCCGGTGGTGGGTCCGTGCGCGGCCGGTGGTGGGTACGGCCGAGGGCACGGTGACGTCAGGCGTCGGGGATGTCCGCCTTGGCCCGGATGAGGGTCTCCCGGCTGATGACCACGATGCGCTCGTAGTCGGCCCGGGCGGCGTCGGCGGGCAGCTCGCGCTCCAGTGCCTCGGTGGCCTCGGTGCCGATGACGGCGAAGTTGCCGTCGCTCAGTTCGAACAGGTCGGGGCAGGTGGATCCCGAGTTACTGCCCCGGGCGCTGGGAGGCACACCGATGCGGCGCACGATCTTCAAAGGTACCGGTCCTTATGAGTCTCCAGAGTGATGGCGAGCACACCGTACTGGGGTTCATGAGGCAGACGTGACGAGATGGCCGAAACTCACTCCGTCGTGTCGCGCGGGATCCGGACGCGTTGACCTGCTCGGCCCAGCCTGCGGCCCGCGCCGTCAGTCCGTCGGCGGGGTCCCCACGACCCACCATTCGTCGGTATCGGCCTCGTCGAGGTCCTGGACGAGGCCGTCGACCATGCGCCCCAGCCGGGCTTCCTCGGACGCCTCGTTGAGGGAGGCGCGCATGTGCTCGGACGCGTCCCAGTACTCCCGGAAGACGGGGCTCTGGAAGAACTCGCGCAGGATCCGGTACAGCTCCTCCCGGTCCAGCAGGCCTGCTCGGTGGCAGTGGTACAGGTAGGTGTACCAGGCGTTGGCATAGAGGAACTGACGGCGCCGGGCGGCCGGAATGCTCTTGTCGTACGTGTCGATGACCTCGGCCAGGGAAGGGTCGTCGATCGCCCTGGTCAGCAACTCCCAGTGCATGCGCTGCTGGTGCCGCAGCGCCTCGCGCCGCATCGCCGACTCCTCCAGCAGCAGTCGCCGCTCGGTCGGACGGGCCCTGTCCGGTCGCCGCTGCCGCGCGGCCGCCAGCATTCCGGCCGCGACGGAGCCGAACCTCCCCGTGATGCTTTTCCGTGTGACCATGTCAACCCCCGAATCAGGCGACCGCTCACCGGTCGTCGAGTGCGGGTCGGCTGACGGGGACCGGCGAGCGATGCGTGGTGCTGCCGCCTCCAGGGTGCCGAGCGGCGCTGATCGGCGGGGAGGCGGAGAGGAGGCGCACGGAGGGAAGCGAGGGTCGCACGGTCCGGCGCCATGCAAAACGTCTGCCCACCAAGTGCTGCTAACAATCGTTCACTCCGCGGGTACTCCGCCGGCTCGTATCCTGAGCAGGCAATTCCGTACGTGGACGTACGCCCTGCCGCGGGCCGGCGTACGCGTGGGTGAGAGAGAGGTCGCACGGTGGGGCAGCGCCCGACTCCGCAGCAGATCCCGGTGGTCGTACTCGCCGGATTCCTCGGCTCCGGAAAAACCACCCTCCTCAACCATCTCCTCCATCGCAGCGGGGGCAGCCGTATCGGCGCCGTCGTCAACGACTTCGGCTCGATCGAGATCGACGCCATGGCCGTCGCGGGCGCCCTCGGCGATTCCACCGTGTCGCTGGGCAACGGATGCCTGTGCTGTGCCGTCGACGCGAGTGAACTGGACGGGTATCTGGAGCGGCTGGCCCGGCCCGAGGCCGGGATCGACGTCATCGTCATCGAGGCCAGCGGCCTCGCCGAACCGCAGGAACTGGTGCGCATGCTGCTCGCCAGCGAGCAGTCGCGAGTCGTCTACGGCGGGCTCGTCGAGGTCGTCGACGCCGCCGAGTTCGACGACACCCGCGCCAAGCACCCCGAGATCGACCGGCACCTGGCCCTCGCCGACCTGGTCGTGGTCAACAAGACCGACCGGGCCCCCGACACCGAGCGCGTGCTCGCACTGGTGGACTCGCTCGCCGACGGCGCCGCCGTCGTGCCCGCGACCTACGGCCGGATCGACCCCGAGTTCCTCTACGACTGCCGGCCCGGCGAGGAGCGGGTGGGGCAGCTGTCCTTCGACGACCTGCACGACCATTCCGCGGGCGGCGCGCACTCCGGGCACCTGCACGCCGCCTACGACACCCTGTCGTTCGTCTCCGACCGTCCGCTCGACCCGCGCCGGCTCATGCGCTTCCTGGACAGCCGGCCCGAGGGCCTCTACCGGATCAAGGGGTACGTCGACTTCGGCCCGTACGACACGCGGAACCGGTACGCCGTCCACGCCGTCGGGCGCTTCCTGCGCTTCTACCCGGAGCCCTGGACGTCCGCCGCGGCCACCGACACCGCCGCGGCCACCGACGGCGCCGCCGTCCGCCGCACCCAGCTCGTCCTCATCGGCACCGGCATCGACGCGGCGGTCCTCGGCGAGGAACTCGACGCGTGCCGCCGGGACACCGACGCCCCACCCGCCGACGAGCACGGCATGTGGGGCGTCCTGCGCTACGTGCCGGACCCCGACGGCGAGGAACCGTCCTCCGGCGCGCCCTAGACCGGGCCCGCCACCACCGACACCGTCTTCGGCAGCGACACGCCCGAGCCGTCACGGCGCGGGTCGATTTCCGGGAGCTGGGCCGGTGTGCCGTTCTTCTGCGCGGCGAGGGCCGGGACGGCACCCGCCCAGGCGAAGGCCAGGCAGTCCTCGCCCTTCAGGAACCGCTGGCAGCGCACACCGCCCGTGGCGCGGCCCTTGCGCGGATACTGGTCGAACGGCGTCAGCTTGGCCGTGGTCTGCACGGAGTCGTCCAGCGTGCCGCGCGATCCGGCCACCGTGAAGACCACCGCGTCCGCCGCCGGATCCACCGCCGTGAACGAGATGACCTTGGCGCCGTCGGCGAGCTTGACGCCCGCCACCCCGCCCGCCGGACGGCCCTGCGGCCGGACCTGCGAGGCCTGGTAGCGCAGCAGCTGGGCGTCGTCCGTGATGAAGACCAGGTCCTCGTCACCGGTGCGCAACTCGACCCCGCCGACGATGCGGTCGCCCTCCCTGAGGGAGATGACCTCCAGCTCGTCCTTGTGGGACGGGTAGTCGGGCACCACCCGCTTGACGACGCCCTGTTCCGTGCCGAGCGCGAGCCCCGGCGAGGACTCGTCCAGCGTGGTGAGGCAGACGACGTCCTCGTCGTCGTCCAGGGACACGAACTCCGCCAGCGGCGCGCCGCCCGCGAGGTTCGGCGTCGGCATGGCCTCCGGGAGCTGGGGGAGGTCCACCACGTTCACCCGCAGCAGGCGGCCGGCGGTCGTCACCACGCCCACCTCGCCGCGTGCGGTGGCCGGCACCGCGGAGACGATCAGGTCGTGCTTGACCCGCTTGGCCCCCGCCTCCGTGACCAGGGGCTCACCGTTCGCCGTGCGGGCCAGCAGCCCCGTCGACGACAGCAGCACCCGGCACGGGTCGTCCGCCACCTGGAGCGGCACGGCGGCGACCGGGGCGCCGCCCGACTCCAGCAGCGTCGTGCGGCGGTCGGTGCCGAACTTCTTCGCCACCGCCGCCAGTTCGGCCGAGACCAGCTTGCGCAGCTCCGCGTCCGAGTCGAGGATCCGGGTCAGCTCCTCGATCTCCGCGTTCAGCCGGTCCTTCTCGGACTCCAGCTCGATGCGGTCGTACTTGGTGAGCCGGCGCAGCGGCGTGTCCAGGATGTACTGCGTCTGGACGTCGCTCAGCGCGAAGCGCTCCATCAGCCGCTGCTTGGCCTGCGCGGAGTTCTCGCTGGAGCGGATGAGACGGATGACCTCGTCGATGTCGACCAGGGCGGTGAGCAGGCCCTCCACCAGGTGCAGCCGGTCGCGCTTCTTGCTGCGGCGGAACTCGCTGCGGCGCCTGACGACGGTGAACCGGTGGTCGAGATAGACCTCCAGCAGTTCCTTGAGGCCCAGGGTGAGCGGCTGGCCGTCCACCAGGGCGACGTTGTTGATGCCGAAGGACTCCTCCATGGCCGTCAGCTTGTAGAGCTGCTCCAGGACCGCCTCCGGCACGAAGCCGTTCTTGATCTCGATGACCAGGCGCAGCCCGTGAGCGCGGTCGGTGAGGTCCTTGACGTCCGCGATCCCCTGGAGCTTCTTCGAGCCGACCAGGTCCTTGATCTTCGAGATGACCTTCTCGGGGCCGACCGCGAAGGGCAGCTCGGTGACGACGAGGCCCTTGCGGCGGGCCGTCACCGTCTCCACGGACACCGTCGCGCGGATCTTGAACGTGCCGCGGCCCGTCTCGTACGCGTCCCGGATGCCGGGCAGGCCGACGATGCGTCCGCCGGTCGGCAGGTCGGGACCCGGCACGTGCTTCATCAGCGCGTCCAGGTCGGCGTTCGGGTTCCGGATCAGGTGCCGGGCCGCCGCGATCACCTCGCGCAGGTTGTGCGGCGGCATGTTGGTGGCCATGCCGACCGCGATGCCCGAGGCGCCGTTGACCAGCAGGTTCGGGAAAGCGGCGGGCAGCGCCACCGGTTCCTGCTCCTGGCCGTCGTAGTTGGGGGCGAAGTCGACGGTGTCCTCGTCGATGGACTCCGTCATCAGGCCGGCGGCCTCGGCCATCCGGCACTCGGTGTACCGCATGGCGGCCGGCGGGTCGTCGTTGCCCAGCGAGCCGAAGTTGCCGTGGCCGTCCACCAGGGGCACGCGCATCGAGAACGGCTGGGCCATGCGCACCAGCGCGTCGTAGATCGACGCGTCGCCGTGCGGGTGCAGCTTGCCCATGACCTCGCCGACGACGCGGGCGCACTTCACGTAACCGCGCTCGGGCCGCAGACCCATCTCGTTCATCTGGTAGACGATGCGCCGGTGCACCGGCTTGAGGCCGTCGCGGGCGTCCGGCAGCGCACGGGAGTAGATGACCGAGTACGCGTACTCGAGGAAGGAGCCCTGCATCTCGTCGACGACGTCGATGTCGAGGATCTTCTCCTCGTACGTGTCGTCGGGCGGCGGGGTCTTCGTACTACGGCGGGCCATCGCTGCCGGCTCCTTGCTGAAGCGTGAACGGTGATCTGACGCCGTCCATTGTGGACTGCGGCACTGACAGCGACCGACCAGGACCCGTCACGGGCTGCCGGCCCGGCGCTGCCCGCAGGGTACGCCCTCGTCCCGCGGCACCGTCCGCGCAGCCGTCCCCGGCGGCCCGTCAACCGCGTTCTCGCTCTCGGCGTACGAGGTCCGGGAACCGAGCCGGTGGCCCGCACGCTTGCATACAGTGGCAGGATCGGCGGAATTCCGCAGTTCCGCCCACTGATTCCACCCGGTGGTTCACCCAGTGATCCCACCAGACATCTCGCGATCGAAGGGACGTACATGCCCATGGGTCACACGGCCACAGCCCAGGCAGACTCCGGCGGCCTGACAGCGACCGAGCACCGCCTGGCCAACGGCCTGCGCGTGGTGCTCTCCGAGGACCACCTGACCCCGGTCGCGGCGGTGTGCCTCTGGTACGACGTCGGCTCGCGCCACGAGGTCAAGGGACGCACCGGCCTGGCTCACCTTTTCGAGCACCTCATGTTCCAGGGCTCCGCTCAGGTCAAGGGCAACGGCCACTTCGAGCTGGTGCAGGGCGCCGGCGGCTCGCTCAACGGCACCACCAGCTTCGAGCGGACCAACTACTTCGAGACCATGCCCGCCCACCAGCTGGAGCTCGCCCTCTGGCTGGAGGCCGACCGCATGGGTTCCTTGTTGGCAGCCCTGGACGAGGAGTCCATGGAGAACCAGCGGGACGTCGTCAAGAACGAACGCCGCCAGCGCTACGACAACGTCCCCTACGGCACGGCCTTCGAGAAGCTGACCGCCCTCGCCTACCCGGAGGGCCACCCCTACCACCACACCCCGATCGGCTCGATGGCCGACCTGGACGCGGCGACCCTGGAGGACGCGCGCGCGTTCTTCCGCACCTACTACGCGCCGAACAACGCGGTGCTGTCGGTCGTCGGCGACATCGACCCCGAGCAGACGCTCGCCTGGGTCGAGAAGTACTTCGGCTCCATCGCCTCGCACGACGGCAAGCAGCCGCCCCGGGACGGCACGCTGCCGGACGTCATGGGCGGGCAGTTGCGCGAGGTCGTCGAGGAGGAGGTCCCCGCGCGTGCGCTGATGGCGGCGTACCGCCTGCCGGAGGACGGCACGCGCGCGTGCGACGCGGCCGACCTGGCCCTGACCGTGCTGGGCGGCGGCGAGTCGTCCCGCCTCTACAACCGGCTGGTGCGCCGCGACCGCACGGCCGTCGCCGCCGGATTCGGCCTGCTGCGGCTCGCGGGGGCGCCCTCGCTGGGGTGGCTGGACGTGAAGACGTCCGGTGACGTCGAGGTGCCGGTCATCGAGACCGCCGTCGACGAGGAGCTGGCCCGCTTCGCCGACGAGGGCCCCACGGCCGAGGAGATGGAGCGCGCCCAGGCCCAGCTGGAGCGCGAGTGGCTGGACCGCCTGGGCACGGTCGCCGGCCGCGCCGACGAACTGTGCCGGTACGCCGTCCTGTTCGGCGACCCGCAGCTCGCCCTCACCGCCGTGCGGCGGGTGCTCGAGGTGACCGCGGAGGAGGTCCAGGAGGTCGCCAAGGCCCGCCTGCGCCCCGACAACCGCGCGGTGCTCGTCTACGAGCCCACCGCACCCGCCGACGAGACCGACGCCGGGACGACCGACGCCGGCGCCACCGACGAGAACGAGGAGGCGGCCAAGTGACCGAGCTCGCCACCATGGACTTCCACGCGCAGCCGCAGGCCGGCGAGCCCAAGCCCTGGGCGTTCCCGGCCCCCGAGCGCGGCAGCCTCGCCAACGGCCTCACCGTGCTGCGCTGCCACCGCCCCGGCCAGCAGGTCGTCGCCGTCGAGGTGCTCCTCGACGCGCCCCTGGACGCCGAACCGGCCGGTCTCGACGGCGTCGCCACCATCATGGCGCGCGCCTTCTCCGAGGGCACCGACAAGCACTCCGCCGAGGACTTCGCCGCCGAGCTGGAGCGCTGCGGCGCCACCCTGGACGCGCACGCCGACCACCCCGGTGTCCGGCTGAGCCTGGAGGTGCCCGCCTCGCGCCTCGCCAAGGCCCTCGGCCTGCTCGCCGACGCCCTCAGGGCGCCCGCCTTCGCCGACGGCGAGGTCGAACGGCTGGTGCGCAACCGGCTCGACGAGATCCCGCACGAGCTGGCCAACCCCGCCCGCCGCGCCGCCAAGGAGCTCTCCAAGGAGCTGTTCCCGGCCGACGCGCGCATGTCCCGCCCGCGCCAGGGCACCGAGGAGACGGTCGCGGCCGTCGACGCGGCGGCCGTACGGGCCTTCTACGAACGGCACGTACGCCCCGCCACGGCCACCGCCGTGGTCGTCGGCGACCTCACCGGTGTCGACCTCGACGCCCTGCTCGGCGACACCCTCGGCGCGTGGACCGGTTCGACGGCCGAGCCGCGCCCCGTGCCCCCGGTGACCGCCGACGACCGTGGCCGGGTCGTCATCGTCGACCGCCCCGGCGCCGTCCAGACGCAGCTGCTGATCGGCCGCACCGGCGCCGACCGGCACGACCGCGTGTGGCCCGCGCAGGTGCTCGGCACCTACTGCCTCGGCGGCACCCTCACCTCGCGCCTGGACCGCGTCCTGCGCGAGGAGAAGGGCTACACCTACGGCGTCCGGGCGTTCGGCCAGGTCCTGCGCTCCGCGCCGGACGGCACGGGCGCCGCGATGCTCGCCATCAGCGGCTCCGTCGACACGCCCAACACGGGTCCCGCGCTCGACGACCTGTGGACGGTGCTGCGCAAGCTCGCCGCCGAGGGGCTCACCGACGCCGAGCGCGACGTGGCCGTGCAGAACCTGGTGGGCGTGGCACCGCTGAAGTACGAGACGGCGGCGGCCGTGGCGGACACGCTCGCCGACCAGGTCGAGCAGCACCTGCCCGACGACTTCCAGGCGACGCTCTACCGTCAACTGGCCGCCACGGGCACCGTGGAGGCCACGGCCGCGGTCGTGAACGCCTTCCCGGTGGACCGCCTCGTGACGGTCCTCGTCGGCGACGCGGCGCAGATCAAGGCGCCCGTCGAGGCCCTCGGCATCGGTGAAGTCACCGTGGTGGCCGCCGAGTAGCGGCACGCGCGCGCGGCAGCCCTGGTGACCGGAGTGTCACCAGGGCTGCCGTATGTCCGGATTGGGGCAGTGGTTGCCCGTCTGCCCTGTGGCGTGCGCTACAAAAAGCCTGTTGCGTTTGAGGATTGATCGCAGCCGCGTTTAGCGTCTTCCGGGCTGTTCGTCAGGCAGTGCGCCGCATCCGCGGCACCGGACAGTCATCGCCGAGTCCCCGTACGGCGCGAGCCAGGGGAGCCGGGGACCCATCGCAGTCCCTGGGGTGAATCGGACGCCCGCGCGCACCGCGAGGGGGTCCGTAGGAGACCTTCCACCTCCGAACCCGTCAGCTAACCCGGTAGGCGAGAGGGAAGGAAAGGACAAGCCCTACATGGCGTTCACGCGCGCCACCGGGAAGCACCGCCGTACCGGCCGGGTGCACCGCACCACCGCCCGCGCGGCGGGAGTCGCGGCCCTCGCCACCACCGGCGTCGTCGGCACCCTCGCGGCTCCGGCGCTCGCCGCCGAGGCCGAGGTGGAGCAGAGCGGGATCACCCCGGTCGTCACCATCGGCGACGCCATAGCCGACGAGATCGACGCCCAGGCCGTCGCCCAGCAGCAGGCGGCCGTGGACGCCGCCGCCCGCGAGGCGGCCCGGGAAGCGGCCCGCGAGCGGGCGGCCGAGGCGGCCAAGGAGGCGCGCGAGGCCAAGGAGCGCGCCGCGCGGGAGGCGGAGCGCGAGCGCCTCAACACCTTCGTCGCGCCGATCACCGCCTCCTACGTCTCCACCGCGTACCGGGCCGGCAGCTCCCTGTGGTCCTCCGGCAGTCACACCGGCATCGACTTCCACGCCTCCAGCGGCACGTCCGTGCACTCCGTCGGCGTCGGCACCGTCGTCGAGGCCGGCTGGGGCGGCGCGTACGGCAACCAGGTGGTGATCCGGATGCACGACGGCACGTACACGCAGTACGGGCACCTGTCGTCGATCGGTGTCTCGGTCGGCCAGTCGGTCGATCCCGGCCAGCAGATCGGCGTCTCGGGTGCCACCGGCAACGTCACCGGACCGCACCTGCACTTCGAGGCCCGTACGAGCCCCGAGTACGGCTCGGACATGGACCCCGTCGCCTACCTCCGCTCCCACGGCGTGAACATCTGACAGCCGCACCAGAAAAGCCCCGACTCCTTGATTCGGGGCTTTTCGCATTCCCTATTCGCTTGATTGGCCTAGAGTCACTGAAAAAGCGTCCATCGTCGACGTTTCAGGGATCAAGGCGGAGGTCGGTCATGCGTATTCCGGCGCATTCTGTGTGCACGGCGATCCGGGACGACATCGTCGCCGGCGTCCACGGTCGCGGGAGCCGGCTCACCGAGGAAATCCTCGCCCGCCGTTACGGCGTCTCGCGCGTCCCCGTCCGCGAGGCCCTGCGCACGCTGGAGGCGGAGGGTTTCGTGGTGACCCGGCGGCACGCGGGCGCGTGCGTCGCGGAACCGACCGAACGGGAGGCCGCCGACCTGCTGGAGACCCGCGCACTCCTGGAACCGCTCGGTGCCTCCCGGGCCGCCCGGCGGCGCACCGAGGCCCACCTCAGGGTGTTGCGCGGCCTGGTCAGGCTGGGGCGGGAGCGGGCCGGGCAGGGGACCGGCGAGGACCTGCGCCCGCTGGACGGCTGGTTCCACGAGACCCTCGCCCGGGCGGCCGGCAGCCCCTCCCTGGCGGCGCTGCTGACCCAGCTGCGCCAGAAGATCGCCTGGATGTACGTCCAGGAGGCCCCGGCCGGGCCAGTGGAGCACTGGGCGGAGCACGGCGCGATCGTCGACGCGGTGGCCCGGGGCGACAGTGACCGCGCGCGGGCGCTCATGACCCTCCACACCGAACGGTCGGCGTCGGCGTACCGGCTGCGATTCGTCTCCGGCGGCGGGCGGACGGAGCGTGTGAGGAATGCGCAACATTCCGTAAACACGGCGGGGCTGCCGAAGTAACACGCGTGCCGTACAAAAGGACGGGGAATTCCGGACCGCTATTTCTGTCGCCCGGAAGAGGGTGTCCGGAAGAGAGTGTCTGAAACGCAGCACCCGGAAGGGGTCGCCCGAAAAGGAACGCCCTGAAGGGATCCTCCGGAAGGGAAAAGGAGAAAGGCCCGCCCGGTGGTACCGGCGGGCCTTTCGGTGGTGCTGTGGTGCTGTGGTGCTGTCCGTCGGGATCAGACCGTCTCGGGAAGCTCCTCGAGCCCCTCGGCGACCAGCTTCGCCAGCCGGTCCAGGGCTGCCTCCGCGCCCTCGGCGTCGGAGGCGAGGACGATCTCCTCGCCGCCCTGGGCGCCGAGGCCGA
Organism: Streptomyces coelicoflavus; assembly: GCF_003112555.1. Lineage (GTDB taxonomy): Bacteria > Actinomycetota > Actinomycetes > Streptomycetales > Streptomycetaceae > Streptomyces > Streptomyces coelicoflavus. The sequence goes on from NZ_BEWB01000004.1 coordinate 82,156, forward strand.
GGACGGCCAGCATGGAGGCCGCGTTGACGGGGGACCCGTCGGCCTTGGCGATCGTCACCGGGACGCCTGTGGCCGTGGCGGCTCGGACGAAGATGGAGGCGGGGCGGGCGTGGAGACCCTCGGCCCAGCCGACGTTGACGCGGCGCTCAGCCATGTGATGCTGCCCTTCAGGTGTTCAGAGGGGTTGAGGTTGTCTAGACCAGGTTGTCTAGACCAGTTTCCCACATCGTGAAGCGAGCCGGGACGGCCGTGCGCGCCGTCCCGCGTGGCAGTCGGACCGCGGCCTCGGTCCGAGCTCCCGTCCTCCACAGACTGCCCCGCGCCGTTGTCGTACGCGAGCCGTAGTCTGGGGCCCATGCAGACCTCGTCGGACCGGCACGAGTACCCCGCCCACTGGGAAGCCGACGTGGTGCTGCGCGACGGCGGCACCGCGCGCGTCCGCCCCATCACCGTTGATGACGCCGAGCGCCTGGTCAGCTTCTACGAGCAGGTCTCCGACGAGTCGAAGTACTACCGCTTCTTCGCGCCGTACCCTCGCCTGTCCGCCAAGGACGTCCACCGCTTCACGCACCACGACTTTGTGGACCGGGTGGGACTCGCGGCCACCGTCGGCGGCGAGTTCATCGCCACCGTACGCTACGACCGGATCGGCGCCGGCGGAACACCCGCCACCTCCCCGGCCGACGAGGCCGAGGTCGCCTTCCTCGTCCAGGACGCCCACCAGGGGCGCGGCGTCGCCTCCGCGCTCCTCGAGCACATCGCCGCCGTCGCCCGAGAGCGGGGCATCCGCCGCTTCGCCGCCGAGGTGCTGCCCGCCAACACCAAGATGATCAAGGTCTTCATGGACGCCGGGTACACCCAGAAGCGGAGCTTCGAGGACGGCGTGGTCCGCCTGGAGTTCGGTCTCGAGCCCACCGACCGCTCGCTCGCCGTGCAGTACGCGCGCGAGCACCGCGCGGAGGCCCGCTCCGTCCAGCGGCTGCTCCAGCCCGGCTCGGTCGCGGTCGTCGGCACCGGCCGCACACCAGGCGGTGTGGGCCGCAGCATCCTCGGCAACATCCGGGACGCGGGCTACACGGGCCGCCTGTACGCCGTGAACAGCGCCTTCCCCGAGGAGCGGAAGGAACTCGACGGGGTCCCCGCGTGCCGCTCCGTGCGCGACATCGACGGGCCCGTCGACCTGGCCGTCGTCACCGTGCCCGCCGCGCACGTCCCGGACGTCGTCGCCGAGTGCGGCGAGCACGGCGTCCAGGGACTCGTGGTGGTCTCCGCCGGGTACGCCGACAGCGGTCCCGAGGGTCGCGAACGCCAGCGTGCCCTCGTGCGGCAGGCCCGCTCGTACGGCATGCGGATCATCGGGCCCAACGCCTTCGGGATCATCAACACCTCCCCGGAGGTGCGGCTCAACGCCTCCCTCGCCCCCGAGATGCCGCGCCCCGGCCGGATCGGCCTGTTCGCCCAGTCCGGTGCCATCGGCATCGCCCTGCTCTCCCGGCTGCACCGGCGCGGCGGCGGGGTCACCGGCGTCACCGGCGTGTCCACCTTCGTCTCCTCCGGCAACCGCGCCGACGTCTCCGGCAACGACGTCCTCCAGTACTGGTACGACGACCCGGAGACCGACGTCGCGCTGATGTACCTGGAGTCCATCGGCAACCCGCGCAAGTTCACCCGGCTGGCCCGGCGGACCGCGGCCGCCAAGCCCCTGGTCGTGGTGCAGGGCGCCCGGCACGGCGGCGTGGCACCCCAGGGGCACGCCGTACGGGCGACCCGGCTGCCGCACGCGACGGTCTCCGCGCTGCTGCGGCAGGCCGGCGTGATCCGGGTCGACACGATCACCGACTTGGTCGACGCCGGACTGCTGCTCGCCCGCCAGCCGCTGCCCGCCGGACCGAGGGTGGCCATCCTGGGCAACTCGGAGTCCCTGGGCCTGCTCACCTACGACGCGTGCCTGTCCGAGGGCCTGCGCCCGCAGCCCCCGCTGGACCTGACGACGGCCGCCTCGGCCGACGACTTCCACGCGGCCCTGTCCCGCGCCCTGGCCGACGACACGTGCGACGCGGTCGTCGTCACCGCCATTCCGACGGTGGGGGAGGGGGCCGCCGGGGACGCCGCGCTGGCGGAGGCCCTGCGCTCGGCGGCGGCCGCGGTCCCCACCAAACCGGTCCTCGTGGTCCACGTGGAGCTGGGCGGCCTGGCACAAGCCCTGTCGGCGGCGGCGAGCACCGCCCCCCAGGCCGGTCCGGGCACCGGCGCCCCCCAGGCCGGGCCGGGTTCCGGAGTCTCCCAGGCCGGTCCGGGTCCCGGAGTCTCCCACGCCGGTCCCCGCCCCGCCGAGGGGGCCGCGCCCGCCGTCCCGGCCCAGCAGCCGCCCGCCGTCCGGGCGCCGGAAGGGGCCCGCCTGATCCCCGCCTACCCCGCCGCCGAGCGTGCCGTCCGTGCCCTCGGCGAGGCCGTCGCCTACGCCCAGTGGAGGCGCGACGCCGCCGACCCCGGCAAGGTGCCCGAGTACGAGGACATCGACGAGAAGGGCGCCGCCGAGCAGATAGCGGGGTACCTCGCGCGCGGGCAGGGGCTCACCCTCGGCACCCAGGAGACCTGCGAGCTGCTCGGCAGGTACGGCGTCCACGTCCACCGCGCCCTGCCCGCCCCCACCCCCGACGACGCCGCGGCCGCCGCGCGGGCCCTCGGCTACCCCGTGGCCCTGAAGGCCACCGCGCCCCACCTGCGTCACCGCGCCGACCTGGGCGGGGTCCGGCTCGACCTCGCGGACGAGGAGCAACTGCGGCGGGCCTACGCCGAATTGACCGAGCTGTTCGGGAAGCCCGCGGAGCTGCGCCCGGTGGTGCAGGGCATGGCCCCGCGCGGCGTCGACACGGTCGTACGGGCGGTCATCGACCCGGCGGCGGGCGCGGTGCTCTCCTTCGGTCTCGCCGGCGCCGCCACGCAGCTGCTCGGCGACATGGCGCACCGGCTGATCCCGGTCACCGACCGCGACGCGACCTCGCTCATCCGTTCGATTCGTACGGCGCCGCTCCTCTTCGGCTGGCGCGGCTCGGCCCCCGTCGACGCCGCCGCCCTGGAGGAGCTGCTGCTGCGGGTCTCGCGGCTGGTCGACGACCATCCGGAGGTCGTCGCGGTCACCCTGGAACCGGTCGTGGTCGCCCCGCACGGCCTGAGCGTCCTCGGTGCCTCCGTCCGCCTCGCACCCCCGCCCGCCCGCGACGACCTGGGCCCGCGGACCCTGCCGGCGTACTGACCCGCCGCGGCCCGCGGACGGTTCGGGCACGGCACCGGCACGGCCGGGCGAGGGCCGAACGCGTCCCGCGCACCGTCCCGGACGGGTACCCGCAGGAGCGTCCCTCGCAGTCAGTGGGTCCCCGTAGGATGGACGGCATGGCCAAGACCAGTACGACGACCCAGGGGCTGCGAGCGGCGATCGAGCGCAGCGGCTACTACCCGGCCCTCGTGGCCGAGGCGGTGGAGGCCGCCGTGGGCGGCGAGCCCGTGCGGTCGTACCTGGTCCACCAGGAGACGACGTTCGACCAGAACGAGGTGCGCCGGCACGTGACCGTGCTCGTCCTCACCGGCAACCGCTTCATCGTCAGCCACACCGACGAGCAGGCCGCCGACGACACCTCCCCGACGCCGTACGCCACGACGTCCACGGAGTCCGTCAAGCTCGGCCGGATCTCGTCCATCGTCGTCAGCCGCGTCGTCGCCAACCCCGAGCAGTACAAGCCGGGCACGCTGCCCCGCGAGATCGTGCTGACCATCGGCTGGGGCGCCGTCTCCCGCCTCGACCTGGAGCCCGCCGCCTGCGGTGACCCCAACTGCGAGGCGGACCACGGCTACACGGGCAGCTCCACGGCCGACGACCTCAGCCTGCGCGTCAGCGAGGCCGGCGACGGCCCCGAGACGGTGCGCCAGGCGCTCGCCTTCGCCCAGGCCCTCTCCGAGGCGACCGCGGACTCCGCCCGCTGATGGCGCAGCACACCGCCTGGGACACCTACCCGGAACCGCTCCCCGTCGACTCCGCCCCCGTACCCGAGTACGGCCGGGGCTCCCTCGCCGACCTGCTGCCCACCCTGGCCGCCGGCCTCGGCGTCCCCGGCATGACCGCGGGGATCACCGAACTGACCCCCGCCGACCGCAACTGCGTCTTCCTCATCGACGGCCTCGGCTGGGAGCAGCTGCGCGCGCACCCCGAGGACGCCCCCTTCCTGAGTTCCCTCCTGGGCAGCTCGCGCGGCGGCACCGGACGCCCGATCACGGCCGGCTACCCGGCGACCACGGCGACCTCCCTGGCCTCCGTCGGCACCGGACTGCCGCCGGGCGCCCACGGCCTGCCCGGCTACACCGTGCGCAATCCCGACACCGGCGCGCTGATGAACCAGCTGCGCTGGCAGCCGTGGACCGCGCCGGGCCCCTGGCAGCCGTATCCCACCGTCTTCGGCCTCGCCCACGAGGCGGGCGTGCACGCCGCGCAGGTCTCCTCGCCCACCTTCGCCAACACCCCGCTGACCAAGGTCGCGCTCAGCGGCGGCGAGTTCCACGGACGCCTGTCCGGCGAGGACCGGATGGACTGCGCCGCCGAGCAGCTGGCCCGCGCCGACCGCGCCCTCGTGTACACGTACTACGCCGAGGTCGACGGCGCCGGCCACCGCTTCGGCGTCGACTCCGACACCTGGCGCGGTCAGCTCGGCCACGTCGACCGGCTCGTCCAGCGCCTCGCCGAGCAGCTCCCGCCGCGCAGCGCCCTGTACGTCACCGCCGACCACGGTATGGTCGACGTGCCCTTCGACGAGGAGCACCGCATCGACTTCGACGAGGACTGGGAGCTGAAGGCGGGCGTCGCCCTCCTCGGCGGCGAGGGCCGCGCCCGCCACGTCTACGCCGTCCCCGGCGCGCACAACGACGTGCTGTTCTGCTGGCGCGAGGTGCTCGGCGAGCAGTTCTGGGTGGCCTCCCGGGACGAGGCGATCGCGGCGGGCTGGTTCGGCCCCCGCATCGACGACCGCGTGTACGACCGCATCGGCGACGTGGTCGCCGCGGCCCGCGACGACGTCCTGCTCATCGCCTCCGAGCGCGAGCCCAAGGAATCGGCGATGGTCGGCAACCACGGCTCCATGACCCCCGCCGAGCAGCTCGTCCCGCTGCTCGAAGTACGCTCCTGACCGCTCACGCCCCGTCCCTGCCGAAAGGTGCCCAACCCCTCATGCCCGAGCTGGTGTTCTTCTCCGGAACGATGGACTGCGGGAAGTCGACACTGGCTCTCCAGATCGAGCACAACCGCTCGGCGCGCGGACTGGCCGGCATGATCTTCACCCGTGACGACCGCGCGGGCGAGGGCAAGCTCTCCTCCCGCCTCGGCCTGGTCACCGACGCGGTGGAGGTCGGGGACGGCCAGGACCTGTACGCCCACGTCGTCGACCACCTCTCGCAGGGCGGCCGGGTCGACTATGTGATCGCGGACGAGGCGCAGTTCCTCGCGCCGGACCAGATCGACCAGCTCGCGCGGGTGGTCGACGACCTCGACGTCGACGTGTACGCCTTCGGCATCACCACCGACTTCCGCTCCAAGCTCTTCCCCGGCTCCCAGCGCCTGGTGGAGCTGGCCGACCGGGTCGAGGTCCTCCAGGTCGAGGCCCTGTGCTGGTGCGGCGCCCGCGCCACGCACAACGCCCGCACCGTCGGCGGCGTCATGGTCGTCGAGGGCGCCCAGGTGGTCGTCGGGGACGTCGCCCAGTCCCCGGACGAGATCGGCTACGAGGTGCTGTGCCGCCGCCACCACCGACGCCGTACGACGGCCGCGACGGCCCGGGCGGCGGCACTGTCGCCGGATGTGCTGCCCGTCTCCTCGGCCTGACGCGTCCGGAGGGGCACGCTCGGACGCGTGAGGGCGTGGAGGAGCAGGCGCTCAGCCGATGCGGGTGCCCGAGCCGCCGACCCGGACCCGGGGGTCGTCCGCGCGCAGCGTGACCGTCAGCTCGCCGGGCCGGCCCAGGTCCTCGCCCTGATGCAGGGTGAGGACGGCGTCCGCGGGGACCAGGCCCAGGTCACGGGCGTACGCGCCGAACGCGGCGGCCGCGGCGCCGGTCGCCGGGTCCTCGACGACGCCGCCGACGGGGAACGGGTCACGGACGTGGAAGACGGTGTCCGACTCCCGCCACACCAACTGCACCGTGGTGAGGTCCAGTCGGTGCATCAGCGCTTCGAGGCGGGCGAAGTCGTACGCCAGCTCCGCGAGGCGGGCGCGGGTCGCCGCCGCGAGTACGAGGTGACGCGCGCCGGCGAACGCGATCCGGGGCGGAAAGGCCGGGTCGAGATCGGCGGCCGGCCAGTCGAGCGCGGCGAGCGCCTCCCCGAGGTCGGCGTCGGTGACCTCCTCGACGTGCGGCTCGACGCTGGTGAGCGTGGCCCTGAGCGTCCCGTCCTCCTCGGACACCGTCACCGGCACGGTACCGGCGCGGGTCGCGAACACCAGCTCCCCGGGACCGGTCCGCTCGGCGAGCGCGACGGCCGCCGCGACGGTGGCGTGCCCGCAGAACGGCACCTCGGCCTTGGGGCTGAAGTAGCGGATGCTGTACGCCCGCCCCTCCCCGCCGCCCAGACCCTCCGGGGGAGCGGTCAGGAACGCGGACTCGGAGTACCCGAGCCCGGCGGCGACGGCCAGCATCTCCGCGTCGTCCATGCCGGAGGCGTCCAGCACGACACCGGCGGGGTTTCCGCCGTCGGGGGTGCTGGAGAAGGCGGTGTAGCGCAGTACCTCGGGTTCCGCGGCATTCGTCGTCATGATCGCGGCAACACGGGGTGGGGCAGGCGTATTCCGGCGTCGCCGGAGGCGCCCGCCGCGTCAGCGCGGACGCTGCAGCAGCGAGAACCGCGCCCCCTCCGGATCGGCCACCGTCGCCACCCGCCCGTGGGCCGTGTCCCGGGCCGGCGTGAGGACGTGCCCGCCCAGGCCGGCCAGCAGCTCCACGGACGCGTCCGCGTCGGCCACCTCGAAGTACGTCATCCAGTGCGGGCCCCGGTCGCGCGGCAGGGCGTCGCCGACGCCGTGGAGGGCGGCGACGGGGTGGCCGTCGAGGAGCAGGGTGACGTGGTCGCGGCCGGGGGCGGCGTCCGGGGCCGGTTCGAAGCCGAAGACCGTCTCGTAGAACTTGGCGACGCCCCTCGTCTCGTACGTCAGCAGCTCGTTCCACACCGGTGTGCCGGGTACCCCGGCGACGGCCGTGCCCAGGTGCGCGGCCGCCTGCCAGATGCCGAAGACGGCGCCCGACGGGTCGGAACCGATGGCCAGGCGGCCCGCCTCGCCCGCGTCCAGGGGACCGACGCCGACCGTGCCGCCGCACAGGCGCACCGTTTCGGCCGTCCGGTTGACGTCGTCGGAGGCGAAGTAGGGCGTCCAGGCGGTGGGCAGTTGCCGGTCCGGCGGCAACTGCCCGATACCGGCCACCTCCCGCCCGTCGAGCAGGGCCCGCACGTACGGGCCCAGTTGCTGGGGCCCCGGCCGGAACTCCCAGCCGAACAGGGCTCCGTAGAAGTCGTGGGTGGCGGCCGGTCCGTGCACCATCAGGCTCACCCAGCAGGGCGTGCCGGGCGCGCGCCGGGCGTTCGTCTCGCCGATCCGGCTGTCCGATCCCCGTGCGTCGGTCATCGTCACCCTCTTCTCGGCCCTCCGCGGGCCGTGCGTCCGCTTCCGCTCCGACGGGCCTTCGCGGCCTTCGCGCCGAAGCCGGCACCGGATCCGGTGCGGCGCTTCGGGCCTGCTCGCGCTCTCGGGGCAGCCCGCCCTGCCCGGGCAGTACAGCATGTGCCCGAACCCGTACGCCTCGTGATCGGTACTGTCCGGCGGGCAGAGTAGCCCGACATCGACGCCTCGGCCACTCGGTACGTCAGGATGGGGCCATGAACGCCATCATCACCGCATCCGAACTGGCCGGCGAACTGGCGGGCGCCCACCCGCCCGTCCTCCTCGACGTCCGCTGGCAGCTGAGCACGGCGAAGGCGGCCGGGGCCCCGCCGTTCGACGGCCGGGCCGCGTACGGGGCCGGGCACCTGCCGGGTGCCGTCTACGTCGACCTGGACGGGGAACTCGCCTCCGCGCCCGGCGCGAACGGCCGTCACCCGCTGCCCGACGTGGCGGAGTTCGGCGCGGCGATGCGCCGGGCGGGCGTGTCGTCGGGGCGGCCGGTCGTCGCCTACGACGGCGGACAGGGGTGGGCGGCGGCCCGAGCCTGGTGGCTGCTGCGGTGGGCGGGTCATCCGAACGTGCGGGTCCTCGACGGCGGGTTGACGGCGTGGGAGGGACCGCTGTCGACGGACGTCCCGACGCCCGCGGAGGGCGACTTCGCGCCGGCGCCGGGCGCGGCGGGGCTCCTGGACGCGGACGGAGCCGCCGCGCTGGCGCGGTCCGGGGTGCTGTTCGACGCCCGCGCGGGGGAGCGCTACCGGGGCGAGGTCGAGCCGATCGACCGGGTCGGCGGGCACATCCCCGGCGCCGTGTCCGCGCCCACGACCGCCAACGTGGCCGCCGACGGGCGCTTCCTGCCGGCCGGGGAACTCCGGGCGCGCTTCAAGAGCCTGGGGGCCACGGAGGACGGCGCGGTCGGCGTGTACTGCGGCTCGGGTGTGTCGGGCGCCCACGAGGTGCTCGCGCTGGCGGTGGCGGGCATCCCGGCGGCGCTGTACGTGGGGTCGTGGTCCGAGTGGTCGTCGGACCCGGACCGCCCGGTCGCGGTGGGGCCGGACCCGCAGTAGGGCCGTGCGCGGGTGCGACTGCCCGCGGTGAGACGGTGAAAGGGGGCGGGGCCGCACCCACGCGGTGCGGCCCCGCCCCCTTTCGTCTGCTCCGGGCAGGAGGCGGGCTACTCCTGCTTCTTGCGCCGTGTTCCGAACACGATCTCGTCCCAGCTCGGCACCGCCGCACGGCGGCCCGGCCGGACACCGTCTGCCTCGGCCTGGCGGTCGGTGGAACCGGTGAGGCGGTCGCGGTGGCTGGCCACCGAGCGCGGCATGAGCACGTCCGCGTAGGCGGAACCGGCCGACGCCGCGGGCGCGGGCGGCTCCTCCACCTCGGGTTCCTCGACGGGCTCCTCCACCGGTTCCGGAGCACGCTCGGGCACCACCAGGTCGCCCCGGAAGCTCGGTACGGCCTCCAGCAGGCTGGTGAGCGAGTCGCGTTCGCGTTCGGCCGAGGCGGTGGCCGCGGTGTCCTCGGCCGGCTCGGACGGCGGCGGTGGCAGGCTCGGCCGCTCCCGCTGCTCCCGGTCGAGGGTGCGGTCCAGCGGCCGGTCGCGCGGCAGCCGGGCGATGCGCGGTACGAACGGGAAGCTGGGCTCGGGCGCGGCGAGGTCGTCGGACTCCCCGATCAGCGCGCGCGCCTCCGCGTCGACGGCCTGGACGAGCCGCCGGGGCGGGTCGTACGTCCAGCTCGCCGAGTGGGGTTCGCCCGCGACCAGGTAGACCAGCAGGACTTCCCAGGTGCCGTCGTCCCGGCGCCAGGAGTCCCACTGGACGGTGTCCTTGTCCGCGCCGCGCAGCAGCAGCCGCTCCTGGACGGCCTCACCGAGGGGCGGTCCGGAGTTCTCGCCGGGGCGGCGGACGGGGGTCTTGCGGGCCCGCTCGGCCATGAAGGCGCGCTCGGCGAGCACGGGGCCCTCGAAGCGCCGTACGCGGTCGACGGGGATGCCGGCCATCTGCGCGACCTCTTCGGCGGTCGCGCCGGCTCGTATACGTGCCTGGATGTCGCGGGGGCGGAGATGGCTCTCCACCTCGATCTCGATCTGGCCGAGGCGGGGACGGTCGCCGCGCACGGCGGCCCGGAGCCGCTCATCGATCGGAAGCGTGTACTCCGTGCTGTCCGCAGCCTTCAGCACCAGCCGTGTGCCGTCATTCGAGACGGCCACGACACGCAGTTCGGGCATGGGGACCTCCCGGGTGGTGCCTGCCGACGTCACGTGCGTCGCTGCTTCCGCTCTGTCGAGTGTGACCTGCCCGGGTGCAGCCTGCCACAACCTTGCCGAGTTGCCCGGCGTGTCGGGCACGGGCCCTGGATCGCCGTTATGGCACGGTTACTTGTTCGCAACGCTAAGTGACCAACTCGGTCACCCTGTGCAAGTAGCCCCCTCCCGGCGGTCCTTCGAGGTGCCGGACCCCCTGTCGGGAGACCGGCTCCAGGGCTCGCAACAGTACTCCATTCGGACCACGTGCGTGGATTGGCGCGCCGCCCAACTTCTCGCAAGAGGTGGTGTCCGGCCGCATCCGGTGCGGCTGCCGCGATCTTGGACGTGGCGTACTTCACGCAATCACCAGAAACGGAACTAATGGTTTCGGTCGCACGTCCCTTTCTCGTGCAGTTGATCGCTCCCGTGCCGGAAAGGAAGGCAAGGTCCGAGGATGCGTGAAAGGTCCGATGACGCGGAGGCCGACGTGAGTTCGAAGGGGGAGCCCAGGCGGATCGACCTGAGTGTGCCCCAGGTCGCCGGCAGCGCCCTGGCCGCGGTGGTGGCCGCCAAACTCGCCTCCTCCTTCGGCGTCTACGGCACGATCGCCGGCGCCGGCCTGATCAGTGTCGTCGCCACCTGCGGGGGCTCGGTGCTCCAGCACTTCTTCCGGCGCACCGGGGAGCAGATCCGGGTGAAGCGCACCGTCACCGCCGTGCGGATCGGCGGGCGGCCCGTGTCGGTTCCGGTCACGGTGCCGGATGCGGGGCCGGTTTCCGCCGCGGGACCGGCCTCGGCCCCGGGCGATTTCACCGAGGGGACCATCTATCGCGCGCGGACCCGGGGCTGGCGGCGCCCGCTGGTCGCGGCGGCACTCGTCTTCGGCGTCACCATGGCCGGGATCACCGCGTACGAGGTCGCCTCCGGCCAGAGCCTGAGCGGCGGCCGCAGCACCACCGTGGGCAGCGCCTTCACCGGACACCACGAGTCCGCGCCGGGTTCCGGGGAGTCGGGCGGCTCCGGCGACTCCGAGGACGCGCAGGACGGCCGGGACCCGGGTGATTCCGGTGTCCCGGGCGACTCGGAGGACGCGGGCGGCTCGAAGGGCTCCGGTTCCGGCGGCGACACCCCCGCCGCCACCCCTTCCGGGAGCCCGGAAGGCGGTGCCGCGGAGGGCGGCGGTACGGAGGACGGTGGCACGCCGTCCAGCCCGGCGCCCACCCCGGACGCCACCGGCGAGGAGGGCACCGGCGGCACCGGGGCCCCCGACCCGGGTGCCTCGGCTACGGCCCCAGAACCCGGCGCAAGTAGTCGTTCAGGAACAGACGGTCCGGGTCAAGACGGTCCCGCAGCGCCGTGAACTCGCCGAAGCGCGGGTACACCTGGGAGAAGTACTCGGCGTCCCGGGTATGGATCTTGCCCCAGTGCGGCCGCCCCTCGTGCGCGGTGAAGATCCGCTCGGCGGCAGTGAAGTACGCCTGGTAGGGCGTGCCCCGGAACATGTGGACGGCGACGTACGCGCTGTCGCGTCCCGAGGCGGTGGACAGCGTGATGTCGTCGGCCGGGGCCGTGCGCACCTCGACCGGGAAGCTGATCCGCAGCCGCGAACGGTCGACCATCGTCCTCAGTTCGCGCAGTACCCCGACGACGGCCTCGCGCGGAACGGCGTACTCCATCTCCACGAACCGCACCCGGCGGGGTGATGTGAAGACCTTGTAGGGAGTGTCCGTGTACGTCCGCGCGGAGAGCGCCCTGCTGGAGATCCGGGCGATCGCCGGGACGGCGGCGGGGGCCGCGCGGCCGACCCAGTTCGCCGCCTGGAAGACGCCGTTGGAGAGGAACTCGTCGTCCAGCCAGCCCTGGAACCGCCCCACCGGCCGCTCCGGACCGGCGCTGCGGTTGTTGCGCTTGGTGTTGGTGCTGCCGGTGTGCGGGAACCAGTAGAACTCGAAGTGCTCGTTCTCCGACCACAGTTCGTCGAAGTCGGACAGGACCCGGTCGAACGGCATCGGCTCCTCGCGGGCCGTGAGCAGGAAGACCGGCTCCACGGCGAAGGTGATCGCGGTGACGACGCCCAGCGCGCCGAGGCCGATCCGCGCCGCGGCGAACACCTCGGGGTTCTCGTCCGCGGAGCAGGTCAGCACCGAGCCGTCCGCCGTGACCAGCTCCAGGGCCCGGATCTGCGCGGCGATCGAGGCGGAGTCGCGGCCCGTGCCGTGGGTGCCGGTGCTGGTGGCCCCCGCGACGGTCTGCTCCATGATGTCGCCCATGTTGGTCAGCGACAGGCCCTCACGCGCGAGCGCCATGTTGAGCCTCTTGAGCGGGGTGCCGGCCTCGACCGTGACCGTCATCGCGTCGCGATCGATGTCGCGGATGCCCGTCAACAGTTGAGGGCGGATCAACACACCGTCCGTCGCGGCTATCGACGTGAACGAGTGCCCGGTGCCGACCGCCTTGACCCGCAGCCCGTCCTCGGCCGCCTTGCGAACGGCGGCGGCCAGTTCGTCGACGGAGGCGGGAGCGGCCTCCCGCGCGGGGCGCGCCGAGACGTTGCCGCCCCAGTTACGCCATGTGCCGTTCCGGCCGCTCGTCCTGCCGCTCGCCGTGCGTGTGCTGCTCAACGGTCCCTCCCCGACGCGGTGCCGGCCGCTTGAGCCGGCGGTACCCGAGGAAACCGACCGCGACCGCGACGGCCCCGGCCACCGCCGGAACCCCGTACCCGGCACGCGCCCCGGAGGCGTCGATCACCCAGCCGCCCGCGGAGGAGCCGAGCGCGACCCCGACCGCGAGTCCGGTGCTCACCCAGGTCATGCCCTCGGTGAGCTGCGTGCGCGGCACGTGCTCTTCGATGAGGGACATCGTCGTGATCATCGTGGGAGCGATGGACAGACCCGCAACGAACAGCGCCGCGGCCAGAAACGGCAAGTTTCCGACCAGTAGGAGGGGGATCATACTCACGGCCATCGCACACACGCCCAGGAGCCAGCGGCGTTCCGGCGGCCCGGCGAAGCGCAGCAGCCCGAAAATCATGGCCGCCGTGCACGATCCCGCCGCGTAGAGGGCGAGGACGAGACTGGCGGCGGCCTTGTGCCCCTCCTCCTCGGCGAACGCCACGGTGACCACGTCGATGGCCCCGAAGATCGTCCCCGTGGCCGCGAAGGTGCCGACCAGCACCTGGAGGCCCCGGGAGCGCAGTGCGGTGCCGCCGCCCGTGTGCTCGCGCGGGTGCGGTTCCGGCTCGGTGGCGCGCTGCGAGGTCAGCCAGAAGACGCCCGTCGCCAGGAAGCAGGCGGCGAGCAGCGGCCCGGCCTCCGGGAACCAGGCCGTGGACAGGCCGATGGAGACGATCGGGCCGAAGATGAAGCAGACCTCGTCCACCACGGACTCGAAGGAGTACGCGGTGTGCAGTTGCGGCGTGCCCCGGTACAGGGCCGCCCAGCGGGCCCGGACCATCGCGCCGAGACTCGGCACGCAGCCGATGCCCACACAGGCCACGAACAGCACCCAGTCCGGCCACCCGTAGTGCGCGGCGAGCAGCAGAAGCGCCGCCGCGGCCAGTGACACCAGGGTCGCTGGGCGCAGCACCCGGCGCTGCCCGTACCGATCCACCAGGCGCGAGACCTGCGGGCCGGCCACGGCTGCGGCGAGCGCGATGGTGGCCGACAGGGCCCCGGCCAGTCCGTACCGCCCGGTGAGCTGGGAGATCATCGTCACCACGCCGATGCCCATCATCGACAGCGGCATCCGGCCGAGGAAGCCCGCGGCGGAGAAGCCCTTGGTGCCGGGGGCGGCGAACAGGGCGCGGTAGGGACTGGCCAACGAGGTCTCCGAAGCGGCTCAGTGACGGCAGGGCGACGGCAGGGCGACGGCTTCGTAAGGTGCGAACGCAGTCGATACAGCTTACTCGTCACCGCGCCCGAAGACACCCCCTCGGACCTGGTGACACGCACGGTCGGTGCCCCGCCGTTTCCCCGCTGTCAGTGCCGGGTGGCAGGATCGGGGCATGCCAGACGTGCTCGATGCCAGCCCCTACGACGCCCTGCTCCTGCTCTCGTTCGGCGGCCCGGAGGGCCCGGACGACGTGGTCCCGTTCCTGGAGAACGTGACGCGGGGGCGCGGCATCCCCAAGGAACGCCTCAAGGAAGTCGGACAGCACTACTTCCTCTTCGGCGGGGTCAGCCCCATCAACGACCAGAACCGCGCCCTGCTGGACGCCCTCCGCAAGGACTTCGCCGAGCACGGTCTGGACCTGCCGGTCTACTGGGGCAACCGCAACTGGGCGCCGTACCTGACGGACACCCTGCGCGAGATGGTCCGCGACGGCCGCCGCCGCATCCTGGTGCTCGCCACCAGCGCGTACGCCTCGTACTCGGGCTGCCGCCAGTACCGCGAGAACCTCGCGGACGCGCTGGCCGCCCTGGAGGCCGAGGGCCTGGAGCTGCCGGAGATCGACAAGCTCCGGCACTACTTCAACCACCCCGGCTTCGTCGAGCCCATGGTCGACGGGGTCGTCCGCTCCCTCGCCGAGCTGCCCGAGGAGGTCCGGGAGGGCGCGCAGATCGCGTTCTGCACCCACTCGATCCCGAATTCCGCCGCCGACACCTCCGGACCGGTCGAGGAGCACGGTGACGGCGGGGCGTACGTGCGCCAGCACCTGGACGTGGCGCGGCTGATCGCCGACGCCGTACGCGAGCGCACCGGCGTCGACCACCCCTGGCAGCTCGTGTACCAGTCGCGCTCGGGCGCGCCGCACATCCCCTGGCTGGAGCCCGACATCTGCGACCACCTGGAAGAGCGGCACGCGGCCGGTGTCCCCGCCGTGGTCATGGCGCCCATCGGGTTCGTCTCCGACCACATGGAGGTCCTGTACGACCTCGACACGGAGGCCACCGCCAAGGCCGGTGAGCTGGGGCTGCCGGTGCGCCGCTCGGCCACCGTGGGCGCCGACCCCCGTTTCGCGGCGGCCGTCCGCGACCTCGTCCTGGAGCGGGCGGGTGACGAGCGCGGGCAGGAGGTCACGCCCTGCGCCCTCGGCACGCTCGGTGCGAGCCACAACCTGTGCCCGGTCGGCTGCTGTCCCGCCCGTGCCCCCCGGCCCGCGGCGGCCGGTGCCGACAGTCCCTACGCCTGAGGAGCCCCGTGACCGACGTGACGCCCGACCCGCTCCACGCCGACCTGCTGAAGATCGCCCAGGAGGCGGCCCACCGCGCCGGCGAGCTGCTGCGGGACGGCCGCCCGGCCGACCTCGCGGTCGCCGCCACCAAGTCCAGCCCGATCGACGTCGTGACCGAGATGGACATCGCGGCGGAGAAACTGATCACCGGGCTGATCGCCGACCGCCGCCCCGACGACGGCTTCCTCGGCGAGGAGGGCTCCGCCACGGAGGGCACCAGCGGTGTCCGCTGGGTCATCGACCCGCTCGACGGCACGGTGAACTACCTCTACGGGCTTCCCACCTGGGCGGTCTCCATCGCCGCCGAGCAGGACGGCGAGCGGGTGGCCGGCGTGGTCGTGGCCCCGATGCGGGGCGAGACGTACCACGCGCTGCTGGGCGGCGGCGCCTGGGCCACGGGTGCCTGGGAGGGCGAACGCAGGCTCGCCTGCCGGTCCGCGGCCCCGCTGGACCAGGCGCTGGTCTCCACCGGTTTCAACTACGTCGCCGACGTCCGCGCGGAGCAGGCCGAGATCGCGCGTCGGCTCATTCCGCTGGTGCGGGACATCCGGCGCGGCGGCTCGGCCGCGATCGACCTGTGCGACGTGGCCGCGGGACGCCTCGACGGCTACTACGAGCGCGGACTGCATCCCTGGGACCTCGCGGCGGGCGACCTGATCGCCCGGGAGGCGGGCGCGGTGACGGGTGGACGCCCCGGTGAGCGTCCCGGCGCCGACCTGACCATCGCCGCCACCCCGGCCGTCTTCGAACCGCTCCAGAGCCTCCTGGCGGACTTCGGCGCGTAGGCCTCCGGCGGTCGGGCGGAAGCCGGGTGCCGGCCGGCGCGGGGGAGTGCCGGGGGCGCGGCCCTCCGGCGCCTCGGGCCGGGCCTCCCCGGCCGTGTGCAGCCTGCCGGGCCGAGGGTCCAGCGCGAGGTGGGGCCCTCGGCGCGGGGAAGTGGCGTTCCGTCGGCGGCGTGGCCGGTGGTGACAACCCCGTGCGGGGCCCGGCGACCGCCTCCTGCCCGGCCGCCGGACGGCACCGCGCACGAGCACCGCGCACGACGAGGCCCCGGCGCTGGATCTCGCCGGGGCCTCGTCCTTCGCGGGCCGATCAGGCGTTGGTCGCGCTGACCTCCACACCGTGCTCGGCAGCGAGACGGCGCAGATCGTCGAGCTCGCCCAGCTCCACCTCGACAAGGAACTCGTCGCCCTCGTCGCGGGCCCGGGAGAGGTCGGACTCGGTCGTCTTTATGCGCTGCAGAAGTCCTGCGGTGAAAGCGTCCATGCTGCGCCCCCTCGTCCTGGGTCGTGGGTCGTTGGCACGGGGGTGTGCCGATCGGAAGGGACGATCACGTCTCCGGTGGAGTGCCCAGCGCAGCCCCACCGGGCGGCGACGGTGCCGGACACCCACGCCCGCTCTGCGGAAGCGGACCGCGGCGTACCGCGCGGTAACGCGGTACAGGCAGAGCGTGATCGCGGGGTGTAAAGCCGTCCTCCCCCGGCTCCCCTTCGCGGAAACCTCAACCGCGCGAGAAAATCCCGCATTCCCGCTTCCGCAGTCTTTCCGCACGCTTCTTCGTCACCGGCCTCGGTACCGGCCCCTCACCCGTCTTACAGCCGACTTATGGCCGAAAAGGGCAGGATGGAGGCAACACACCCACCAGCCCCCTGCCCTCGTGCGTCCGAGAAGCGCTACGCGGGTGGACACAGGAAGGACAAGCGACGTGCGCGTACTCGTCGTCGAGGACGAGCAGCTGCTCGCCGATGCGGTGGCCACCGGACTGCGCCGGGAGGCCATGGCCGTCGACGTCGTGTACGACGGTGCGGCCGCCCTGGAGCGCATCGGCGTCAACGACTACGACGTGGTCGTCCTCGACCGCGACCTCCCCCTCGTGCACGGCGACGACGTGTGCCGCAGGATCGTCGAGCTGGGCATGCCCACGCGCGTGCTCATGCTCACGGCCTCCGGCGACGTCAGCGACCGGGTCGAGGGCCTGGAGATCGGCGCCGACGACTACCTGCCCAAGCCCTTCGCGTTCAGCGAGCTGATCGCCCGCGTGCGCGCCCTGGGCCGGCGCACCAGCGTGCCCCTGCCGCCCGTCCTCGAGCGCGCCGGGATCAAGCTCGACCCGAACCGCCGCGAGGTCTTCCGCGACGGCAAGGAGGTGCAGCTCGCCCCGAAGGAGTTCGCCGTGCTCGAGGTCCTGATGCGCAGCGAGGGCGCCGTGGTCTCCGCCGAGCAGCTGCTCGAGAAGGCCTGGGACGAGAACACCGACCCGTTCACCAACGTCGTGCGCGTGACCGTCATGACCCTGCGCCGCAAGCTGGGCGAGCCGCCCGTCATCGTCACCGTCCCCGGCTCCGGATACCGGATCTGACCGGCCGTGGCGACGACACCCGCGCCCCCCGGGGCGCCCCCCAAGCCCACGTGGGACCCGCGCTCGGTCACACCGCTGCCGTGGCTGCGCCCCACCATCCGGATAAGGCTCACGCTGCTGTACGGCGGCATGTTCCTGATCGCCGGCATTCTGCTGCTGTCGATCATCTACCTGCTCGCCGCCCAGGCGGTGCGCACCGGCAACGAACCGCTGTACAAGATCGTCGACTTCACCGACCTCAAGGTCTCCAGCAGCACCTGTCCGGTCGTCGACAACGGCGGCCTGTCGCTGTCCGACTTCAACGCGGCCATCAGCGACTGCATGGACCACCAGCGCAAGGTCGCCCTGGACAACCTGCTCAGCCGCTCCCTGCTGGCGCTCCTCGGCCTCGCCGTGATCGCCTTCGCCTTCGGCTACGCCATGGCCGGGCGCGTCCTGTCCCCGCTGGGCCGGATCACCCGCACCGCGCGCGCGGTGGCGGGCTCCGACCTCTCCCGCCGGATCGAGCTGGACGGCCCGGACGACGAGCTGAAGGAGCTGGCCGACACCTTCGACGACATGCTGGAGCGGCTCCAGCGGGCCTTCACCGCCCAGCAGCGCTTCGTGGGCAACGCCTCCCACGAGCTGCGCACGCCGCTGGCGATCAACCGCACCCTCCTGGAGGTGCACCTGTCCGACCCTGGCGCACCGGTGGAGCTCCAGCAGCTCGGCAAGACGCTGCTGGCCACCAACGAACGCAGCGAGCAGCTGGTCGAGGGCCTGCTGCTGCTCGCACGCAGCGACAACCAGATCGTCGAGCGCAAACCGGTGGACCTCGCCGAGGTGGCCGGCCAGGCCATCGACCAGGTGCACGCCGAGGCCGACACCAAGGGCGTGGAGCTGCGCGGCACCCGCGAGGCCGCGGTGGTCCAGGGCAACGGCGTCCTGCTGGAGCGGATCGCCCTGAACCTCGTCCAGAACGCCGTGCGCTACAACGTGGCGGAACAGGGCTGGGTGGAGGTCACCACGGCCGTGGAGGGCGGACAGGCGGTCCTGGTGGTCACCAACACGGGCCCGGTCGTCCCGGCGTACGAGGTGGACAACCTCTTCGAGCCGTTCCGGCGGCTGCGCACCGAGCGGACGGGCAGCGACAAGGGCGTCGGGCTCGGGCTCTCCATCGCGAGGTCCGTGGCCCGGGCCCACGGCGGGCACATCTACGCCCAGCCGCGTGAGGGCGGAGGGCTCGTGATGCGCGTGACGCTGCCCGTCTGAGATCATGACCCCGACATCTCACCGAGACCCGAGGATGTTCGCTTTGAGCGGAATTTCCAGGCCACCGGCCCAGGAGTCGCGTGTGTGATCGATCACAACGAAGACTTTCCCGCCGTCTACTCTCCGTGATCATGCACCCTGTCGGAAAGCCGGGAAAATCCCGGTTTTCAGGGGTCCAGATCACGGGAAGTACACGGTGAGACGCCTTTGAAGTGCGGCATTCGGACCGTGTACGGTCCCCATCGCCATCCAAGCCGATCACTCGAGAGAGGTCCGGTTGGGTGTCGATTGAGTAACAGACCTTGATGTGAGGCAAAATCTCCGCCTCGGGTCGGGCACAAGTCCGGCCT
Organism: Streptomyces coelicoflavus; assembly: GCF_003112555.1. Taxonomy (GTDB): domain Bacteria; phylum Actinomycetota; class Actinomycetes; order Streptomycetales; family Streptomycetaceae; genus Streptomyces; species Streptomyces coelicoflavus. The sequence continues at coordinate 101,233 of NZ_BEWB01000004.1, forward strand.
CTCACGCGTTACGTGCGCTGAAGACACCGCAGACACCCAGAGGGGGAGAGTGACCATGGCAACCGATTACGACACTCCACGCAAGACCGACGACGACGTCGACTCGGACAGCCTCGAAGAGCTGAAGGCGAGGCGGAACGACAAGTCCGCCTCGGCCGTCGACGTCGACGAGTTCGAGGCCGCGGAAGGCCTCGAGCTTCCCGGCGCCGACCTCTCGAACGAGGAACTGGCCGTCCGTGTACTTCCGAAGCAGCAGGACGAGTTCACCTGCATGAGCTGCTTCCTGGTGCACCACCGCAGCCAGCTGGCCCGGGAGAAGAACGGCCAGCCCATCTGCCGCGACTGCGACTGAGGCGGGGTCGGCCGTGACCACCGGCTCGACCCCTCCCTGGAAGCGCCGTTTCTCCCGACGAGGAGCGGACCAAGGGCCGTCCGACGGTCCCTACAGCGCGCGTGACGACGAGCGGGGCCCGACCGATACAGGTAAGGCCCCGCTCGAGCCAGTGGCCGACCGGAGTGACCTCCCGGCGACCACGCGGCCTCCGGCACCCGCTGCCCGGCGCCGGGCAGCGGCGTTCCGGGAGAAGGCCGGACAGGGCGTGCGCAACGGCGGCGCCCGCGCCAGAGCGGCCCTGGGGCACCTCGCCGACCGGATCATCGACCTGGCACCCCGCGTGCCCGTCCGGGACCTGGCGACGCTGCGCGGGCAGTTCCCCGGCCTCGGCCCCGAAGAGCTCGCCGACCGGCTCGTGGCCGGCGCGGCCAAGGGCACGGCCACCGTGGGAGCGGGCATCGGAGCGGCGGCGATGCTGCCCGTACCGCCCGCGATGCCCACCGAACTGGCCGCCGAGATCACCGGCGTCGCGACGATCGAGCTCAAGCTGATCGCCGAACTCCACGAGGTCTACGGCGTACGCCCGCCCGGCGGCCTCGCCCAGCGCAGCACCGCGTACCTGAACTCCTGGTCCGACGAACGCGGCGTCGACGTGTCCAAGCCGTCGACCCTCGGCTCGGCGATGAACAGCCACATGAAGCGCCAGCTGCGCCAGCAGATCATGAAGCGGATGGTGCGCGACCTGCCGAACCTGATGCCCTTCATGGTGGGCGCGGCCGTGGGCGCCGTCATGAACCGCCGCGACACCAGAAAGCTGGCCGCGAGAATCCGCACCGACCTGCGCAGGCACCAGGTCGCCTGGAGCGCCCTGGAGGACCTCCCGGCGCTGGAACGGCCGCAGGACGCCTTGGACATGGGTGAGATCGCCAAGGGGATCGGACCCGGCCGGCCCGGCCGCGGGGAAAGCTTCGGCAAAGACGAGCGCTGACCACTCCCGCCCCCGCCCGCCCGCCGGCCCGTCCCGGACGAGCGACGGCTCCGGCCGGACGGATCCTGCCGCGCACCGGGGCCCTGTCGCCCCCACCGACCGCGCCAACACCCTTCGACCGCCCTGCGGGCCGCACGGACCGGACCGCTTCGGCGCCCCACGCGGTGCCGCGCCCCGTCCCGACCGGGACCGCCGGGCAAGGTGCTACGCGGCAGCCGCCTTCGCCGCCGTCAGGGCCTCGATCAGCCGCTCCGGCTCGCGCGTCGACAGGTACAGGTACGGAGTCGGGTCCTCCGGGTCCGTGACCAGCACCCGCACCGCCCGCGGAATGTAGGCGCGCAGCAGCAGGAACGCCCGGGCGTCGGCCTTGTACGTGCGCCAGGCGCGGGCCTCCTCCGGATCGAGGATCTCCGCCTCGCCCAGCGCCGAGACCGGCACCCTCGCCTCGCCCGCGATCAGCGAGTCCCCCACGACCCGGATGCGGACCGCGCCGTACGAACTGGCCGCCACCGCCGCCACCGCCGTGCCGCCCGCCAGGCCGCCCAGCATCGGCAGCGTGCCGAAGGGCAGCAGGATCAGCGCGAACGCCAGCCCCACCAGGAAGGAGACCAGCCACCAGGAGCGGGGTGCGGTGAGGCGTTCTTCGTACGGGGCCGTGGAGAGCTGCATGAACCAAGCTTGGCACGGGGTCGGTGTTCGGCCGACGCACGGGTAAGGTCTGCGCCTGTGAGTGGTACTTCCCCAGGTCTTCAGCCCCCCGCCGACGCCGTGAAACCCGTACGGCACCCCGACGCGCCCGCCCCCGGCGAGCTGCTCGGCGCCCACTACGGCCAGTGCTTCGGCTGCGGCGGCGACCAGCCCCACGGACTGCACCTCCAGGCGCGGGCGGGCGAAGGCGTGTCGATCACCGCCGAGTTCGTCGTCCGCCCCGCCCACCAGGGCGCCCCCGGCCTGGCCCACGGCGGCGTGCTGGCCACCGCCCTGGACGAGACGCTGGGCTCGCTGAACTGGCTGCTGCGCACCATCGCGGTGACCGGACGGCTCGAGACCGACTTCCGCCGGCCGGTGCCCGTCGACACGACGCTGTACCTCGAGGCCGAGGTGACCGCGGTGGCCGGCCGCAAGATCTACTCCACCGCCACCGGCCGGATCGGCGGGCCCGACGGCCCGGTGGCCGTCCGCGCCGACGCCCTCTTCATCGAGGTCAAGGTCGAGCACTTCGTCCAGAACGGCCGCGAGGAGGAGATCCGCGCCGCCATGGACGACCCCGACCAGCTCCGCCGCGCCCGCGCCTTCGAGGTGAACCCGTGAGCGGCGCGGGGCTCGAGGTGCTGATCCGCCGTGTCGACCCCGACGTGCCGCTTCCGGAGTACGCGCAGCCCGGCGACGCGGGCGCCGACCTGCGCACCACCGCCGACTGCGAGCTGGCGCCCGGCGAACGCGCCGTTCTGCCCACGGGCGTGTCTGTGGCGCTCCCCGAGGGGTACGCGGCCTTCGTGCACCCACGTTCCGGACTGGCCGCCCGCTGCGGTGTCGCCCTCGTGAATGCCCCGGGGACGATTGATGCCGGGTACCGTGGGGAGATCAAGGTGATCGTGGTGAATCTCGACCCGCGCGAAAGCGTGCGGTTCGAGCGCTTCGACCGGATTGCCCAACTGGTCGTCCAGCAGGTCGAGAGGGTCCGCTTCCGTCAGGTCGCGGAGCTTCCCGGCTCGGCGCGGGCCGAGGGGGGCTTCGGATCCACCGGCGGCCACGCCGGATTGGACCCTGCAAGCGGCACAAGCGGTCAGGTCGCCGAAGGCGGCCCGACGGGTGGGAATCGATACGCTTCGGTCGTATCCGACCGGGAAGGACAGTGACGTGTTCGGACGTCGCAAGAAGAACGACGCCGCCGAGGACGCGGCCGGCGAGACCGAGCAGGTCGTCGACAGCGTCGACACCGAGGCGGACGAAGAGCGCGAACGCGTGCGGCTCGAGCCCGAGCCGCGCCCCGACGGGCCCTGGGACAGCACCGAGGTCCGCGACCCGGGCGAGGGCCGGGTCGACCTCGGCGGCCTGTTCATCCCCGGGGTCGACGGCATGGAACTGCGGGTGGAGGTCGCGGGCGACGCGATCGTCGCCGCGACCGTCGTGCTGCGCGACAGCGCCATCCAGCTCCAGGGCTTCGCCGCCCCCAAGCGCGAGGGCATCTGGGGCGAGGTGCGCGAGGAGATCGGCTCCGGCATCACCCAGCAGGGCGGCATCATCGACGAGGTCGAGGGTCCGCTGGGCTGGGAGCTGCGGGCCCAGGTCCCGGTGCAGCTGCCGGACGGCACGGGCGGCTTCCAGGTCGTGCGGTTCGTCGGTGTGGACGGGCCCCGCTGGTTCCTGCGCGGCGTGATCTCGGGCCAGGGCGCGGTGCAGCCGCAGGCCGCCGGTCTGCTGGAGCAGATCTTCCGGGACACGGTCGTCGTCCGCGGCGACGGCCCGATGGCCCCCCGGGACCCCATCGTCCTGAAGCTGCCTAACGACGCGCAGATGGTCCCCGAGGGTGTCCAGCAGGAGGAGGGCTCCCGCTTCGCCGGCGGCATGGGCCAGCTCCAGCGCGGACCGGAGATCACCGAGGTGCGCTAGCGCACACCTGGTACGGCTTTCCGCCGTACGCGAGCCACGACGCCGACGGCCGCGCCCCTTCGAGGGCGCGGCCGTCGGCGTCGTGGCGGACGTGTGCTCGTACGGGCCCGGGTGATCCGGTCCCGGCCGTTGAACCCGCCGCCCGCGCCGGTGATACTGGCGCCCGGTTCCACGGCGTACGACGGGGGAGGTTGCGACATGAGCCAGGTGGCCACCGGGACCATGGTGCGCGTATCGGACGTGCGGAAGTCGTACGGCCGCGACGGCGCCGCCGTGCACGCCCTGCGCGGCGTCTCCTTCGACGTGCCGCGCGGTGAGCTGGTCGCCCTCAAGGGCCGGTCGGGATCCGGGAAGACCACGCTGCTCAACATCGTCGGCGGCCTCGACACCCCCGACACCGGGCGGGTCGAGGTCGACGGCCGGGACCTCGCGGAGCTGGACGAGGACGGACTGCTCGCCCTGCGCCGGGACCGGGTCGGCTTCGTCTTCCAGTCCTTCGGTCTCATCCCGATCCTCACCGCCGCCGAGAACGTCGGCGTCCCGATGCGCCTGCGCCGGGCCGCGCCCCGGGAACGCGAGGAGCGCGTCGAGCTGCTGCTCGCCCTCGTCGGCCTCGCCGACCACGCCGCCCAGCGCCCCGGTGAGCTGTCCGGCGGCCAGCAGCAGCGGGTCGCCGTCGCCCGCGCCCTCGCCAACAACCCCGCGCTGCTGATCGCCGACGAACCCACCGGCCAGCTGGACGCCGAGACCGGGCACTCGGTGATGGAGCTGCTGCGGGCCGTCGTACGCAGCGAGCGGGTCACCGCCCTGGTCGCCACCCACGACACCACCCTGCTCGACCTCGCCGACCGGGTGCTGGAGCTGCGGGACGGCGAGGTCGCCGAGGAGTGACACCGCCCGGGGCGGTGGCCGTCAGAGTTCCGTCAAGGACGACCGGCATCCGCACCCCCGCCCCTTTTGCCGCGATTGCGGGTCGTAGGGTCGACGCTGCGCACTCGGCGCCGACCGGAAGACAATGAGGCCATGGGACGCGGCAAGCTTCGGATCTACCTCGGCGCGGCACCGGGCGTCGGCAAGACGTACGCCATGCTGTCCGAGGCCCACCGTCGCGTGGAACGGGGCACCGACTGCGTGGTGGCCTTCGTCGAGCACCACGGCAGGGCGCGCACCGAGGTGATGCTCCGCGGCCTGGAACAGATACCGCGCCGGGAGGTCGAGTACCGGGGCGGGGTCTTCACCGAGCTGGACCTGGACGCGGTCCTCGCCCGCGCCCCCCGGGTGGCGCTGGTGGACGAGCTGGCCCACACCAACGTCCCCGGCGTGCGCAACGCCAAGCGCTGGCAGGACGTCGAGGAACTCCTCGCCGCCGGGATCGACGTCGTCTCGACCGTCAACATCCAGCACCTGGAGTCCCTCGGCGACGTCGTGGAGTCGATCACCGGCGTACGGCAGCGGGAGACCGTGCCGGACGAGGTGGTGCGCCGCGCGGACCAGATCGAACTGGTCGACATGTCGCCCCAGGCGCTGCGCCGGCGCATGGCCCACGGCAACATCTACCAGCCGGACAAGGTCGACGCCGCCCTGTCCAACTACTTCCGCCCCGGCAACCTCACCGCCCTGCGCGAGCTGGCGCTGCTGTGGGTGGCGGACCGGGTCGACGAGTACCTCCAGCAGTACCGCAGCGAGCACCGCGTCTCGAAGATCTGGGGCTCGCGCGAACGCATCGTGGTCGGCCTGACCGGCGGCCCCGAGGGCCGGACGCTGATACGCCGGGCCGCGCGCCTGGCCGAGAAGGGTGCCGGCGGCGAGGTGCTGGCCGTGTACATAGCCCGCAGCGACGGGCTGACCTCCGCCTCCCCGAAGGAGCTGGCGGTGCAGCGCACCCTGGTGGAGGACCTCGGCGGCACCTTCCACCACGTGCTCGGCGAGGACATACCGGCCGCCCTGCTCGACTTCGCCCGCGGTGTCAACGCCACCCAGATCATCCTCGGCTCCTCGCGCCGCAAGGCCTGGCAGTACGTCTTCGGACCCGGCGTCGGCGCCACCGTCGCCCGCGAGTCCGGCCCCGACCTGGACGTCCACATCGTCACCCACGAGGAGGTCGCCAAGGGGCGCGGACTGCCGGTGGCCCGGGGTGCGCGGCTCGGCCGGTCCCGGATCGTCTGGGGCTGGTTCGCCGGCCTGGGCGGTCCTGTGCTGCTGACGCTGCTGCTCAACACCGTCCACCTCGGGCTCGCCAACGACGTCCTGCTCTACCTGGCGCTGACCGTGGCGGCCGCCCTGCTCGGCGGGCTGTATCCGGCGCTGGCCTCGGCCGCGGTCGGGTCACTGCTGCTGAACTGGTTCTTCACGCCGCCGGTCAACCGGATCACCATCGCCGACCCGAGGAACATGCTTGCGCTCGCCATATTCGTGGGCGTCGCGCTCTCCGTGGCCTCGGTCGTCGACCTCGCGGCCCGCCGCACCCACCAGGCCGCCCGGCTGCGCGCCGAGTCGGAGATCCTGTCCTTCCTCGCCGGGGACGTGCTGCGCGGCGAGACGAGTCTGGAGACGCTCCTGGAGCGGGTGCGCGAGACGTTCGGCATGGAGTCGGCCGCCCTCCTGGAACGGGAGGACGACGTGGCGCCCTGGACCTGCGCGGGGCGCGCCGGGTCGGGGCCCCCGGTCGACCGCCCGGAGGACGCGGACGTGGACATGCCCGTCGGCGACCACATGGCACTCGCGCTGACCGGCCGCGTCCTGCCCGCCGAGGACCGCCGGGTACTGGCCGCCTTCGCCGCGCAGGCCGCCGTCGTCCTGGACCGGCGCCGCCTGCGCGAGGAGGCCGACCGGGCCCGCGCGCTGGCCGAGGGCAACCGCATCCGCACCGCGCTGCTGGCCGCCGTCAGCCACGACCTGCGCACCCCGCTGGCCGGGATCAAGGCGGCGGTGACCAGCCTCAGGTCCGACGACGTGGCCTGGTCCGAGGAGGACCGGGCGGCGCTCCTCGAGGGCATCGAGGAGGGCGCCGACCGGCTCGACCACCTGGTGGGCAACCTGCTCGACATGTCCCGCCTCCAGACGGGCACCGTCACCCCGCTGATCCGCGAGATCGACGTGGACGAGGTGGCGCCGATGGCGCTCGGCGGGGTCCCCGAGGGCAGCACGGAGCTGGACATCCCGGAGACGCTGCCCATGGTCGCCGTGGACGCCGGGCTCCTGGAGCGGGCGCTGGCCAACCTGGTGGAGAACGCCGTCAAGTACAGTCCGGACGACCGGAGCGTCCTGGTCGCCGCCAGCGCCCTCGCCGACCGCGTCGAGGTGCGCGTCGTCGACCGGGGGCCGGGAGTGCCGGACGAGGCCAAGGACCGCATCTTCGAGCCCTTCCAGCGCCACGGCGACGCCCCGCGCGGGGCCGGGGTGGGGCTCGGCCTGGCCGTGGCCCGGGGCTTCGCCGAGGCGATGGGCGGCACCCTGAACGCGGAGGACACCCCCGGCGGCGGACTCACCATGGTCCTGACCCTGCGCGCGGTGGGAGCCGCCGGCGCCTCCACGACGGCCCCCCGGCCCACGACCGCAGAACGTGCGACCGCGCCGGACACGACCGTGCAAGGCGCGACCGCGGAAGACGCGACCGCAGAAAGCGCGACCGCAGAAAGGCAGGCCGCCGGATGACCCGCGTCCTCGTGATCGACGACGAACCCCAGATCGTGCGCGCCCTCGTGATCAACCTCAAGGCGCGCCACTACGAGGTCGACGCCGCCCACGACGGTGCCACCGCCCTCCAGCTCGCCGCCGCCCGCCACCCCGACGTGGTGGTGCTCGACCTGGGCCTGCCCGACATGGACGGCGTCGAGGTGATCAAGGGACTGCGCGGCTGGACCCGGGTGCCGATCCTGGTGCTGTCCGCCCGGCACTCCTCGGACGAGAAGGTCGAGGCGCTGGACGCGGGCGCCGACGACTACGTCACCAAGCCCTTCGGCATGGACGAGCTGCTGGCCCGGCTGCGGGCCGCCGTCCGCCGGGCCGAACCCGTCCCCGGTGGCGAGGACGAGGTCGTCGTGGACACCGCGGAGTTCACCGTCGACCTGGCCGCGAAGAAGGTCCACCGGGGCGGGAAGGACGTACGCCTGACGCCCACCGAGTGGCATCTGCTGGAGGTGCTGGTGCGCAACACCGGGCGCCTGGTGAGCCAGAAGCAGCTGCTCCAGGAGGTGTGGGGTCCCTCGTACGGGACGGAGACGAACTACCTGCGGGTCTACATGGCCCAGCTGCGCCGCAAGCTGGAGGCGGACCCCGCGCACCCGCGGCACTTCATCACCGAGCCGGGCATGGGGTACCGCTTCGAGAAGTGAGAGGGAGTGCACGGGACGTGAGGGCGACGTGAGTCTCGCCATCCCGTCCCCAGAGGGGTGCATGGCCGTCGGCGGGCCCCGGTACGCTTCAGATATGAGTGCTGCTCCGCGTTCCGACAAGCCGGTGGGCCGGTTCCGGCGCATGTTCGACCGGCTCTCCTCGTCGCAGGAGGACCTGGAGTCGGAGGAACTGCGCGAGGACGCCGACACCGCCGGGTGCACGCGCATCGGAGACTGCCAGGACCGACAGGTCGTGTCGGTAACTGGTACCTTGCGCACGGTCACCCTGCGACCGCGTGCGGGCGTCCCGGCCCTGGAGGCCGAGCTGTTCGACGGGTCCGCCGCCCTGGACGTGGTGTGGCTGGGCAGACGCTCCATCGTGGGCATAGAGCCGGGGCGCAAGCTCATCGCATCGGGCCGGATCTCCATGAGCCACGGCCGCCGGGTGCTCTTCAACCCGAAATACGAACTGAGACCCCTCGGACGGGAGTAGCCGGTGACGTCGCTCGACAAGCCGACCGAAGACACGACAGAGGCCGACGACGCCCGGGCGGTGACGGAGGCCGCGCTGTTCGAGGCGTTCGGCGGCGTGCGCGGCATGGTCGAGACGGTGCTGCCGGGCCTGCTCTTCGTCACCATCTTCACGCTCAACAACGACCTGCACATGTCGGCGATCGCGGCCCTGGCCGTGTCCGTGGTGCTGGTCGTGGTCCGGCTGGCGATGAAGGACACCGTCAAGCACGCCTTCAGCGGCGTCTTCGGGGTCGCCTTCGGCGTGGTCTTCGCGATGATGACCGACAACGCCAAGAACTTCTATCTGCCGGGCATGCTCTACACCCTCGGCCTGGCGCTGGCGTACATCGTCACCTCGCTGGCGGGGGTGCCGCTGATCGGCCTGATCCTCGGCCCGGTCTTCAAGGAGAACCTCTCCTGGCGCACCCGCAACCCGGGCCGCAAGAAGGCCTACACCAAGGCCAGCTACGCGTGGGGCCTGATCCTGCTCGCCAAGAGCGCGATCCTCTTCCCGCTGTACTGGTGGGCGGACACCGAGCAGCTCGGCTGGGTCCTGGTCACCCTGAAGATCCCGCCCTTCCTGCTCGCCGTCTGGCTGACCTGGGTCTTCCTGGCCAAGGCGCCGGCTCCCATCGACGTGTTCGCGGAGATGGAGGCGGCGGAGGAGGCCGAGAAGGCGGAGAAGGCCGAGCGGGAACGGCGCCAGCAGGAGGCCGACGCAGCCCTCCCGGGACCGCCCGGGGCCGACGGGGAGGCAGCCGACCCGCGCGGCGGCAGGCACCGCAGGGCCTGACGCGCAGGACGACCCGATACGGCGGTGGGGCGCCCGGACAACTCCGGGCGCCCCACCGCCGTACCGCGTCGTACCGCCCGCTCAGACCGTGCCCTCCGGTCGCCTGCGGGCCGACAGGAGGTCCTCCAGCTGCTCCTCGCGGGCCTGCGCGGCCACGAAGAGCAGCTCGTCGCCCGCCTCCAGGGAGTCCTCCCGGGACGGCGTCAGCACCCGGGTGCCGCGGATGATCGTCACCAGCGAGGTGTCCTCGGGCCACTGGACGTCGCCGACCTGGGTGCCGGCCAGGGCCGACTCCTCCGGCAGCGTCAGCTCGACGAGGTTGGCGTCGCCGTGGCTGAAACGCAGCAGCCGGACCAGGTCGCCGACGCTCACCGCCTCCTCCACCAGGGCCGACATCAGCCGCGGGGTGGAGACGGCGACGTCCACGCCCCAGGACTCGTTGAACAGCCACTCGTTCTTCGGGTTGTTCACCCGGGCGACGACGCGCGGAACGCCGTACTCCGTCTTGGCCAGCAGGGAGACGACCAGGTTGACCTTGTCGTCGCCCGTGGCGGCGATGACGACGTTGCAGCGCTGGAGCGCCGCCTCGTCCAGGGACGTGATCTCGCACGCGTCGGCGAGCAGCCACTCCGCCATCGGCACCCGCTCGACCGAGATGGCGGTCGGCGCCTTGTCGATGAGCAGGACCTCGTGGCCGTTCTCCAGCAGCTCGCCCGCGATCGAACGGCCGACCGCGCCGGCTCCGGCAATGGCGACCCTCATCAGTGACCGCCCTCCTCTTCGGGACCCTTGGCGAACGCCGCCTCGACCTTGTGGACCTCGTCGGTGCGCATCATCACGTGCACGAGGTCACCCTCCTGAAGGACGGTCTGCGAGGAGGGCAGGATCGCCTCCCCGAGCCGGGTGACGAAAGCCACCCGCACGCCCGTCTCCTCCTGAAGGCGGCTGATCTTGTGACCGACCCAGGCCGAGGAGGTGTGCACCTCGGCCAGCTGGACACCGCCGGTGGGGTCGCGCCACAGCGGCTCGGCACCCGAGGGCAGCAGCCGGCGCAGCATCTGGTCGGCCGTCCAGCGGACGGTGGCCACGGTGGGGATGCCCAGGCGCTGGTAGACCTCGGCACGGCGCGGGTCGTAGATGCGGGCGGCGACGTTCTCCACGCCGAACATCTCGCGCGCCACGCGGGCGGCGATGATGTTCGAGTTGTCCCCGCTGGAGACGGCGGCGAAGGCACCGGCCTCCTCCACACCCGCCTCACGCAGGGTGTCCTGGTCGAAGCCGATCCCGGTGACCCGCCGGCCGCCGAACGAGGAACCGAGGCGTCGGAAGGCGGTGGGGTCCCGGTCGATCACGGCGACCGTGTGCCCCTGCTGCTCCAGGGTCTGGGCGAGCGCTGAGCCCACCCGCCCGCAGCCCATGATGACAATGTGCACGGCTCACACCACTCTTCTTCTCAGCCCTCTTACCGGGGTGAACATCCCGTTCATCTTCCTCTTTCGGCTCGACGGGCAAACACCTGCGGCCCCGCTGAGGGCCGCAGGCCACCATCATGCCGGTCCGCCGCCGCCGGACCCCGCCGGGGTGGTTCGTTCGCGTCGTTCAGTTCCGTTGAACCGGAGCGCGGTCGCGCCTCAACACTTTGACGGTGGCGTCCCCCTCCACGGGGCGTGTGTTGAGGCCGGAATCCGATCGTTCGGTGGATGACGGGTGGGTGAGGGCTTGCCACGATGGACCCCGGTTCGAAAACTGGCTGCGAGCCAGCCAAAAACCGGGCGGCGGCCCTCCGGGGGCCGGTCAGGACCGCCCGGACCCGGCACCCCGTCCGCTCACGGGAGTGCGGGGAGCACGCGCGGCGACCCGGCCCCACCGGGCCGTCCGGCGCCGCGCGGCCGACCCCTCGGACCGAGGACACAGCCTGTACAACTTCGGGGGATGTGTGGAAATCAACATATTGGGTCCCGTGTCGATCAACACGTCGCACAGCGGCGGCGGGATACGGGCCGGCAAGGTCCGCACGCTGGTGGCGACGCTCGCCGTCGACGCCGGCCGCGCCGTGTCGCTCGCGGATCTGGTGGACGAACTCTGGGGCGCGACCCCGCCCGACAACGTCCTCAACGCCCTCCAGGCGCATGCCGCGCGGGCCCGGAAAGTGATCAACGAGCGGGCCTGCCCCGAGCGGGCCGGCGGCTTCCTGCGCTCCGTGCTCGGCGGCTACCTCCTCGAGATCGACCCGCGATGCGTGGACGGCAACCGTTTCCTGCGGCTCGCCTCCCAGGGCGCGTCCCTGCTCCCCGCCGACCCCGCGCGCGCCGCCGAACTGCTGGAGACCGGTCTGCGGCTGTGGCGCGGCCCCGCCCTCATCGACGCGGGAGAGGGAAGGCGCTGCCGGGGTGCCGCGGCCCTGTTCGAGGAACGCCGGCTCACGGCCCTGGAGGACCTGGTGAGCGCGATGCTCCTGCTCGGCGGAGAGGCCCAGGCGATCGCGATGCTCCAGCAGCTGGTGGCGCAGTACCCGCTGCGCGAGCGGTTCTGCGAGCTGCTGATGGTCGCCCTCTACCGGGTCGGACGCCAGGGCGACGCCCTGGAGTCCTACCACCTGGCCAGGAAACGGCTCGACGAGGAACTGGGCGTCCAGCCGGGCGCGCTGCTGCGCCGGCGGCACGCCGAGATCCTCGCGCAGGATCCGGTCCTGAAGGTGCCGTCCGCGCTGTGGCGGGAGCCCTACTCCCCGGCGGGCACCAGCCTGCTCACCGCCTGACGGCCCCGCCCCGGCCGCGGCCGACGCCCTCGTGAACAGGAACGAGACGTTGTCAGACAACGAAACACCCAACGAAAGGGACACGGTGCCGGCGACACCGGCGGCGCCGGGCCCCGCGGAACCGATCGCCATCGTCGGAATGTCCGCCCTCTACCCCCGGGCCCGCGGCCTCGAGGAGCTGTGGCGGCTGCTGGTCGCCGGCGCGCCGCCGTCCGGCACCGGCGCGGGACCGGCACCGGCCGGTCTCGGTGACATCGAGGTCGACGTCGCACGGTTCGGCATCCCGCCGGCCCAGGCGGCCTCCATGGCCCGCCTGCAACTGCTCATGGTGGAGGCGGCCCGCCAGTGCCTCGACGACGCCACGGGCCCCGGCGGCCTCCCGGGCCGCACGGACGTCGTCGTCGGCACCTGCCTCGGACTGGACCGGCAGTACGCCAACGCGCTGCGCGTCGACGGCGCCCGCTACGCCCGGGACCTGGCGGAGACCCTCGCCGAAGGTCCCTGGCGGCACACCGGCACCGACCCGCGGGACGCCGAGCGGGAACTCAACGACGTACTGGCGCGCCGGCTCGGTGCCTCACCGCACGACCGGGTGGGGGAGATGGCCAGTACGATCCCGGCGCGCATCGCGTCCGCCTTCAAGCTGCGCGGACGCACCCTCGCCGTCGAGTCGGCGGACGCCACCTCGTACTGGGCCCTCGCGCACGCCGTGGACAGCCTGCGTGCCGGGCTGACCGACGCCGCCCTGGTCGTGGTCGGGCAGCGCGACGAGGGCCGCTTCGCGCGGCGGGCGCTCGCGGCGAAGGGGATCGCGGCCGGGCCGGACGAGGCGGGGGACGGCCCCGCACTCGCCGAAGGGCTCGGGGCGCTGCTGCTCAAGCGCCGTTCGACCGCGCGGCGGGACGGCGACCGCGTGTACGCGTCGGTACTGGACTGCGCGCTGCGGCACGAGGCGCGGCCGGGCACCTTCCGCTACTCGCTGTCGGCCGGGCACCGCCGGGCCGCCGCCGAGGCCGCACACCGGACCGCGGGCGTCACGCCGGGATCGGTGGGCCTCGTCGAATGCGCGGGGCACGGCACCGCCGCCGTGGGGCGCGCCGAACAGGACGCGATCGCCGCGATCCACACCGGCGCGGCGCGCGACTCGGTCGCCCTCGGCAGCGTGCGCGACCGGCTCGGCCACACCTTCGCCAACGCCGGGCTCGCCGGTGTCACGAAGGCGGCACTGGCCCTGCACCACCGCACCGTCCCCCCGGCACGGTCCGGCACGTCCGCCGGTCCGGCGGACGGCAGCCCGTTTCGCGTGCCGCGCGCGGCGGAGCCGTGGCGGCCGTCCGCGGACGGCACGCCCCGGCGGGCGGCGGTGCTGGGCGCCTCGCTGACCGGAACGGTCTGTCACGTGCTGCTCGAAGAGCACGTACCGGCCGCCGCCGGGGCTTCGGAGCCGCCCGTCGACCCGGCGGACGGCCTCTCGGCGGGTGCCTCGGCCGGTGCCACGACGGGTGCCCCGGTCGCCGAGAGCCCCACGGGCGAGGGCGAGGGCGAGCGGGAGGACGAGCGAGAGGGCGAGGGGGAGGACGAGGGCAGGGGCGCGGCCGTCGGGCGCGGCGGCGCCGGTTCGTCGGTGGGCGGCGGCGCCGGCCGGTCCGTACACGGCGGCGCCGGTGCGGCGTCGTCGGTGCGCGGTGCCGGGGAGCCCGTCGCGATCGTCGGTTTCGGCGGGCGCTTCGCCGACTCGCCCGACGCGGACGGCTTCTGGCGGACCATGCTCTCCGGGCGGGACCGGATCGGGCCGCTGCCGCCCGAGTCGTTCGACCGCGACCTCTACCACGCCCCGGGCGCGCTCGCCCGCGGCCGCAGCTACACCGACCTTGGCGCACCCGTCCCCGTGCCGTCGGCGCCGCCCCCCGGGCTGCGCATCCCGCCGCACCGGTACGCCGCGATGGACGCGGCCCAGCGCCTCGGACTCCACGTGGCGACCGAGATGTTCGCCCGCCACGGGCGCCCGTCGCACACGCTCGAGGGCGTCGGAACCGTCGTCGTCGGCAGCAACCTGGGCCTGTCCAGGGAACGCCGGCTGCACACCGGCCTGTGCCTCGACGACCTGGAGGCGGACGTCCGCTCCCTCGCCGCGCTCGGCGCACTGGGGCCGGACGAGGTCGAGGCGCTGACCAAGCTGGTGCGCGACCGGTTCACGGATCCCGGCCCGGTCGACCTGCCGACCACCTGGGACGGCTGCGTCGCCAGCGGCATCGCGGCCCTGATCGGCAACGAACACCGCCTGGACGCCGTGCCGGTGGCCGTGGAGGCCGCCTGCGCCTCCTCGCTGGCGGCGCTCGACGTCGCCGTGGGACGGCTGCGCTCCGGCGCCGCCGACTACGCCGTCGCCGGGGGCGTCGAACTGCCCTGCAACGCCCGGGACATGGTGCTCTGCTCCGCGCTGGGCCTGCTGTCGCACAGCAGGATCACCCCCTTCGACGCGGCCGCCGACGGCTTCACCCCGGGCGACGGCTGCGCGCTGTTCCTGCTCAAACGCCTGACGGACGCCCGCCGCGACGGCGACCCGGTGTTCGGTGTGCTCCGCGCGGTCGGCGCCTCCAACGACGCGAAGTCGCTGATCGCCCCGGACGTCGACGGCCAGACACGGGCCGTGCGGCAGGCCTTCGCCCAGGTGGACTTCGGCCCGGACGAGGTGGACTACCTGGAGGCCCACGGCACCGGTACCCGGCTGGGCGACCGGGTGGAGGTCGCCGCCGCCGCACAGGTGTACGGCACCGGCCGGCGCAGCGCGCCGCTGCACATCGGGTCCGCCAAGTCGTTCCTCGGCCACACCTTCGCGGCGGCCGGCGCGGCCGGACTGCTGCGCACCCTCCAGGCGTTGCGGCGGGCCACCCTGCCGCCCAGCGTCAACCTGAGCGAACTCAGCCCCGACCTCGCCCTGGCCGCCGTACCGGCGCGGGTGGCGACCGAGGCCCTGCCCTGGCCCGCGGGGCACGACCGGCCGCGGCGCGCCGCGGTGAGCGCGTTCGGAACCGGCGGCATCAACTACCACCTGCTCCTCGAGGAAGGCACGGACGCAACGCGATGAACTTCGATTTCGAGGCCGGGTTCGACGCCGAGACGGCGGAGATGCGCGACATGGTCGTGCGCTTCGCCCGGCGCGAGCTGGACTCTCCCGGTTGCTTCGCCGACGCCGAGGACTTCCGGCGGCGCTGGCGGCTGGCCGGCAAACAGGGCCTGGTGGGCACCACCGTGCCGGGCGAGTTCGGCGGCAGCGGGCTGGACGCGGTGGCCGCGGCCGCCACCATGGAGGCGCTCGGGTACGGCTGCACGGACACCGGCTTCGCCTTCTCGGTCGCCGCGCACCTGTTCGCCGCCGTCATGCCGATCGTCGAGTTCGGCACCGAGGAGCAGCGCGGCGCATGGCTGCCGGCCCTCAGCTCCGGCGAGCGGATCGCCGCGCACGCCATCACCGAGCCGGAGGCCGGGTCGGACGCGCTGCATCTGCGCACCCGCGCCCGGGCCGTCGACGGCGGCTACGTCCTCAACGGTGCCAAGTGCTTCATCACCAACGCCCCGGTGGCCGACGTGTTCGTGGTGCAGGCCGCCACCGACCCGCGGGGCGGCTTCTTCGGGCTGACCACCTTCCTGGTCGAGGCGTCCACCCCCGGGCTCACGGTCGGGCAGCCGTACGACAAGGTGGGGCTGCGCGGCTCCCCGACGGCCGACGTCCACTTCGACGACTGTCCCGTCCCGGCCGGAGCGGTGCTGGGGGCGGAGGGCGCCGGGGCGAGCATCTTCACCGGGTCGATGAAGTGGGAGCGCACCTGCCTGTTCGCGGCCTACCTCGGAGCGATGCGCCGGGTGCTGGAGTCCACGGTGGAACACGCCCGGGACCGGGAGCAGTTCGGCACGCCCATCGGGGAGTTCCAGGCGGTCAGCCACCGCATCGTCGACATGCTGGGCCGCTACGAGGGGGCCAGGCTGCTGCTCTACCGCGCGGCGCGGTCACTGGCCGACGGCACGGCGGACGAGATCGGCCCGGCCCTCGCGAAGATCGCGGTCAGCGAGGCGGCCGTGCAACTCGGACTGGACGCCGTCCAGTTGAGAGGCGCGCTGGGGGTGATGGACGGGGAGGCCGAGTCCCTGCTGCGGGACGCGCTGCCCGCCCGGATCTTCTCCGGCACCAATGAGATCCAGAAGAACAACGTCGCGCGAGCGCTGGGCCTGGGGCGCCGGCGTCCCGCGGCACGCCGCTGACCGCACAGCCAGGGAGCTGCGAGACATGGACGTCATCATCCACCGAATCCGTCTGCGCGACGGAGTGGACCCGGCCCGCTTCGAGGCCTGGGTCCGGGACGCCGACTACGCGACCTGTCCCCGGCTGCCCAGCGTGCGCGCCTTCGGCGTGCACCGGGTGAGCACGGAACGGGACGCTCCATTCCACTACTTCGAGATCATCTCGGTGAGCGCACTGGACGCATTCTCCCAAGACATGAAATCGGAGGCCTTTCAGGGTTTGGCCGACGCATTCGACACGATGGCCTCGGTGGTCGAGGAGATGAGCGGCGAACGCGTGGAACCGGGCTACCGGGCACTGCCCTGACGTGACCCGTCCGCTAACGCGGCACGGAGTACGAAGGGGCCGTACGGCGACGAAACCGTACGGCCCCGCGGGGCTCTCAGCGGGACGGGGAGCCGTAGCCCGGGCAGCTGCCCAGGAGCCCCGACTCGTAGGCGATGGCGACGGCCTGTGCGCGGGTCGCCGCACCCAGTTTGCGCAGGACCCGGTGTACGTGGGACCTGACCGTGGTGGCCGAGACGGACAGGGCGCCGGCCATCTCGGTGTTCGTCTTTCCCTGGGTCAATAAGACGAGCACTTCTGTTTCCCGAGGTGTCAGCTCCGGACGCAGATTCTTCGGCGCCTTGCTCCGCCAATAGCGAGTGAGGGCTTCCTGGGCCTCTTCGGGAGCGATAATGGCGTTCACTTCTGTGACGGTTTTGATGACGTGCACCAATTCTTCGACCGAGGTTTCCGCGGACAATACCGCGCGTACGCCCACGCGCAGCGCCTCGAATGCGCGGTGGGTGTTCTCCGGTTTGGTCAGCAGAATGGTCTTGGCGAGTCGGGCGAGTTCCGTGAGCTTGTCGATGTGATCCACGGTCACCAGGGGCGCGACGGCGATGAGTACGTCGGGACCGGTCTCCGTGGCGGTGCTGAGCGAGCCGCGCAGGGTGGTCTCGACCTGCACCTTCAGTTGGTGTCGCTCCAGCAGTGCGCGCATTCCCTCGCCCAGGATGACGCGGTCGCAGCACACCAGGACACGGGTTGTCATACGTGAGCTTTCGGCCGGGAAGGATGTGAATGGCACGGGCGGCGCGGGTCGGGCCCGGCGTTGCCGGGTCGGTGGCACACGCCTTTCTTCGGCATTCCCCCGATATGCGTCATGCCGCCAAACGTAGCACGCATGTGCGTACTTGGAGAGTGGCTTGCGATAGCCGGGTGAGAGCCTGGTACGAAGCTGTTTCACCCTGATGAAGATCTTGTCGGGAATGGTGTGAATGCTGCTGGTCCCGTGCCGGTCCGGCTCAGAACGCCACGTGTCCGGCGGCGTCGGCGCGCCGGTGGGAGCGCGGCGCGGGAGCGCCGGCCACACCGACCCGGCTCACGAAGAAGGTGCGGCCGGGCAGGGACAGTTCCCGCTCCAGCCGGGCGCGCAGGTCCTCGTGCTGGATGACGATGCTGACGGGGTGGAGGGACAGTCCGTGCCGGGTCGCCCGCCACCAGTAGTCGGCCAGCCGGGCTCCGCCCCGGAGCAGGTCCGCACGTCCGGGCGCCCGCCCGGCGAAGCCCATGGTCACCACGGCCGGGGTGCGGCGCACGAGGTCGGCGAGCCCGGCGGCCAGCACCCGGTGGTAGCCGACCTTGCCCAGCAGGTTCATGGTGACCGGCGCCAGCGCGCAGCGCATCGCGGCCCGGCGCGGCCGGGACATCGGGCCGAAGAGCTGCTCCGGCGTGAACCCGTCCCCCCGCGCGGCCGCGTCCGCGAGGTCCCGGCGCAGGAAGGAGTGGGTCTCCCGCCAGGCGGCGCGATGCCCGAAGTCGCGCCCGGCGTGCCGCGCGACGAAGGCCGCGAACGCACGCAGGTCCCGCGGTCCGGTCAGGTGCCGGACGTGGACCGGGTCTGCTCCGCCCTCCGCCGCGTCGGTTTCCGCCAGGTCGCGCAGCAGCCCGGCCGGGACCGGCTGCGGCCGGTAGGGCCCACGGTGGGTGCGGCGGGCGAGCGCGGTCTCGTGGAGGTCGCCCAGCCGTTCCCCGCCCGGCGCCCCGCGACGCAGCGCCACCACGCACAGCGGCGTCCACGCCGCCGGCCACCCGGCACCGAACGGAGAGCCGCCGCCCCCCAACGGCGTGCCGTCGTCCAGGACGCGTGCCGCGGTGGTCGTCCAGCCCTGGGCGGCCAGCCCGCGGAGCAGGATGCGCCAGTAGAGGCCGCAGCTCACCTCCATCTCCACGGCGTGTGCGGCGAGTGCCGTCAGCTCCCGGCCGCGGTCCAGGGCCAGGACCAGGTACTCGTCCGCGTCCTCGCCGGTCAGATCCGCCGCGGCCCGGCGCGCCGTCCCGGTCGTGGCCCGGCCGAGGCCCCACGGCTGGCAGTTGTGCGAGGAGGGGCTCAGCGCCGCCGGTTCCGCCGCCGCCTCGAGCGCCTGGGTGAACGTGGACACCGGCGTGGCGGTCCGGTCCGTCCTGCGGGTCGTCATGACGTCTCCTCTTCGAAGGCCGGGGTCATCGCCCCACGAGGGCCAGGTGGTGGCCGTGGACCGCGCCGGCCCACCCCGTCGGCCGCCGCGTCTCGGCGGTGGGGGCGTGGCGCAGCAGCCCGCCCCCCGGCCGCCAGGTGAAGCGGCCGTCCGGCAGCCACCCGGTCAGCGCCACCTCACGGGCGTCGACCCGCAGTCCGAAGCCGTAGTACTTGAGCACGGCCTCCTTGCACGTCCAGCGCAGCGCCGCCGGCATGGCCGCCAGCCGCCGGGCGTGCGGCGACGGCGCCCGCGGGTCGCACTCCAGGTCGAGCACTCTGGCCAGGGTCGGCGGCATCGGCCGGTCGTGCTCCAGGTCGACGCCGATCGCATGCGGTCCGCACACGGCGAGCGCGAAGTCCCCCGAGTGCGTCAGACCCACCTCCACGGGGGCGTCCACCACCGGCCGGCCGGCCTGGATGCCCCCGACCACGGTGCGCACCTCGACGGCGCGGGGTTCCCGGGCCGAGTCCCAGTGCCGTCGGCCGTGCGCGCTGACGGCGTGTTTGAGCGCGAGCCGGCCGGCCAGCCACTCGTGCCGCCGGCGCGGGGCGCGCAGCGAGGCCGCCTGTTCCGTCTCGGCCGGCGTCAGATACCGCTCCCGGAGCGCGGCGAGGGCCTCGGGACCCTGCCCGCGCAGCCAGCCGATGGACACCACGGCGAGGGTGAGCCGCCGCGACGCCGGCGTGAGGTGCGTGACGCGCAGCGGACGGGACACGTCGAGCACCACCTGGCCCGCGAGGCCGTCCGCCTCCGGGACCGCCGCGGTCTCACCGCGCGACATGACGGGGCAGCAGGAAGGGGTACGGGCGGTGCAGAACCCTGTTGTGGACGAAGCGGTCCGCCCGGCGCAGCCGCTGGATGAGTTCCCACATCCGCGCGTCGTCACGGTAGTAGGCCGCGATCTCCCCGGTGCCCAGCGGCTCATCCAGGCGGGCGTTGGCCTGCTCGACGAAGCGGGGGACCAGCCGTTCCAGGCGCTCCTTGTGCAGGTTGCCGAGGAAGTCGAGGACCACTCCGCGCGGCGTGTAGAACTTGTCGAAGATCGACTTGGTCATCGCCAGCCGCACCAGGTCCCGCAGCAGCCACGGCAGGGAGGTGAAGAACAGCGGCACGTCGAGGAGTTCACGCTCGCGCTCGTCGCGCATGAGCGGGGTGGTCACGTCGAGGTAGACCAGCTCGCCGTCGACCTCGATCCAGTTGGAGGCCTGTCCGTCGAGCCCCAGACGGGGAGTGACGGTCGCCTCGACGCGGTCCAGGAACCGCTCGAAGAACCCCTCGCACCACGCGTCGCCGGAGGTGTGCAGCAGCCGCGAGCACAGCCGCTCCTCGGGCAGCGCCTCCTGGACGCAGTAGGCGACGGCCCGGCCGCCCGGCAGCGGTCGGTGCCACATGCGGGTCTCGGCGACCGTGACGCCGCCCTTGTCCAGCCGCGTGATGTAGTCGTCGACCAGCGCCGAGTGCCGGTCCAGCCGCCCCCGGGACGGGAAGACCGGAAGCCGCTTGCACGCGAACGAGCCCGCGTCGGTCTCCAGCCGCAGCACCAGCGTCACCTCCCCGTAGCCGAGAATGGTGAGGTTCCGGTCGTCGGTGGTGCGCAGCGCCCGCGTGACCTCGTCCTCGAGGACGTCCAGCGCGTCGGAGGGAACGGAGAAGGTCATCGCCGGGTCACCGGGCTTCCGGGGCCGAGCCCGCCGGGGCGGCGGCATCCGTGCCCGGCGACGTGTGGTACCGGTACAGGAGGTAGATCGCGGCGGCGAAGAACGCGGCGTCCATCACCAGGATCTCGGGGACACTGCTCACCAGGATCACCACGAACAGCACCAGCATCAGCAACTGGCCGTAGAGGGCGGCGATCACGAGACCCCGGCGGTTCCACAGCAGGGCGAGGCCGGCCGAGACCATCGCGACGGCGACGAACCACATCACGCCGGTGGGGTACCGGTCCAGCCAGTCGACGGGGCCGGAGATCACGGTTCCGTCGTTGGCTTCCGAGGCGTCGTCGAGGCGCCCTTCCACCGACTCCAGTTGCGGGAAGAACTTGCCTATCCCCGCGAGGATGTAGAGGGCGCCGACGACGCGCTGGAGGATCAGGTTTCTTCCGGTCACGGGACAGCTTCTTCCGGAGGTTGACGAGGGGCGTCCCGAACGGCGGGACACTCGTGAGGGGTTCGGGGTTCGGAGGCTGCGGGCCGGGGGAGCGTGGCCCCGGCCGTCACGGGGAGGCGAAGACCAGGACCGCGTTCTGCCCGCCGAAGCCGAAGGAGTTGCTCATCGCCAGCTCCACCTTCTGCTCCCGCGGAGCGCCGGCGACCACGTCCAGCTCGACGGCGGGATCCTGCCGCCGCAGGTTCGCCGTCGGCGGGACGGTGGACCGTTCGACGCACAGCACGGTCAGCGCCGCCTCGATGGCACCGGCGGCGCCCAGCGTGTGCCCGAGGACACCCTTGGTCGAGGTGACGGTCGCCCCGTCGCCCAGCAGCCGGCCCAGCACCGCGGCCTCCACCGCGTCGTTGAGCGGGGTCGAGGTGCCGTGCGCGTTCACGTGGTCGATGTCGCGGCCGCTCACGCCCGCCTGCCCCAGGGCCGCCTCCATCGCCCGCAGCGCGCCGGCGCCCTCGGGATCCGGTGCGGTGACGTGGTGGGCGTCGGCCGACGCGCCGTGACCCACGAGCCGGGCGCGGACCGTTGCCCCGCGCGCCTCGGCGTCGGCGGTCCGCTCCAGGACGAGCATGCCGCTGCCCTCGCCGATCACGAAGCCGTCCCGGTCCGCGTCGAAGGGCCGGGACGCCGCGGCCGGTTCCTCGGTCCTGCGGGACAGCGCGCCCATCTGCGCGAAGCCCGTGACCATGAGCGGGCTGACCCCGGCCTCGCTGCCGCCGGCCACGACGATGTCGCACGTCCCGTCCTGAAGCAGCCGGGCCGCGGTGCCGAGCGCGGTGCCGCCCGAGGCACAGGCGGTCGCGGTCACCAGGTTGGGGCCGAGGGCCCGCAGATCCATCGCGAGGTGCCCGGCCGCCATGTTGGGCACCAGCATCGGCACCAGCAGCGCGGAGACCGCCTCGGGACCGCGCTCCAGCAACCGCCGATGCTGCGTCTCCCACGTCGACACGCCGCCCAGGCCGCAGCCCACGACGACACCCACCCGGGCGCCGTCCCAGGTCCGCGGATCGAGGCCGGCGTCGGCCACGGCCTCCCGGGCGGCCACGATGGCCAGCTGCACGAAGCGGTCGTGGATCAGGACGCTGCGCCGGTCCACGTGGCGCGCCGGCACCAGGCCCGGCACCGCGCAGGCGATGTCCACGGGCAGTCCGGCGAGCCGGTCGTCCCTGGCTCCCGCCGACTCCCCGCGCAACACCCCTTCCCAGGTGGCGTCGGTGCCCAGGCCGGCCGCGGTCACCAGACCGAGCCCGGTCACGGCGACGGAGCGGTCGGTCATGACGCCGGGGCCGCCGTCTCGTTGTCGACCAGCGCCACCGCGTGGGCGATGGTGTCGGTCGGGACCGCGGCGTCGTCGCTGATCTTCACACCGAACTCGGACTGGATGACGAGGAGCAGTTCCACGAGGAACAGCGAGTCCATCTCCAGCTCTTCGAAGGTCACGTCCGGACGGATCGCAGCGCGGTCCACCGCGAAACCGTCGACCAGCAGATCAACGAGCCTGTCGTAGGTGGTGCTCATCAGTGTGGTCCGCCTTTCCTGGGTGGATCGGTCGCCGAACGCCGTCCCGGCCCGCCGACGGGGTGCTGCGGGGGCGGGTGCGGCGGCGATGCGACGCTCCGGCAAGTCTGGGACGGCGCGCTGACGGCCCGCTGACGGCTCGCTGACCCCCGGGCGGCGCCGGCCGGGCGGGAGCCGCGGTCAGCCGGCCGTCAGCGCCCGGTCAGGTGCCCCGGCCAGACTCGGGGCGGCCGGGGTGCCCGAGTTACTCCCCGCACCCGCCGGCCGCTAAACCGTCCATCACGCGAGGAGCACACACGTGGTTTCCCGTCTCCGCCGCCGCACGTCCCGGCAGCCCGCACACCGGAGCCGCTCCGTGGGCGGTGTCCGGTGACCCGGGCGTCCGTGGTGGCCGGCATCGGCTCCTGTCTGCCGTCCCGGTGCGTCACCAACGCCGAGCTGGAACGGACCATGGACACCTCGGACGCCTGGATCCGGGCCCGCACGGGAATCGCGCAGCGCTACGTCGCCGAGGACGGCACCCACACCTCCGACCTGGCGGTGGGCGCCGCCGAGCGGGCGCTGAAGTCCGCGCGCCTGACCCCGGACGCGGTCGACGCGGTCGTCGTGGCCACCACCACCCCGGACCGGCCCTGCCCGGCGACCGCGCCGACGGTGGCCGCCCGGCTGGGGACCGGCCCGATCACGGCGTTCGACGTGGCCGCGGTGTGCTCCGGATTCCTCTACGGGCTCGCCGCGGGGTCCGGTCTGATCGCCTCCGGTGCCGCGGAACGGGTCCTCGTCGTCGGCGCGGAGACGTTCTCCCGCATCCTCAACCCCGCGGACCGGTCCACCTCGGTGATCTTCGGTGACGGCGCGGGCGCCGTCGTGCTGCGCGCCGGCGAGGCGGACGAGACCGGCGCCCTCGGTCCGCTGCGGCTGGGCAGCGACGGCACCGGCGTGGACCTGATCACCGTGCCGGCCGGCGGCCCGCCGCGGCCGGGCGAGGCGGCACCGGCCGACTCCGCCGACCGCTACTTCACCATGGAGGGCAAGCGGGTCTTCTGGCTCGCCGTCCAGCGCATGGGGGAGTGCGCGGCGAGCGTGCTCGACCGGGCCGGCTGGCGGGTGGAGGACGTGGACTGGCTGGTCAGCCACCAGGCCAACCACCGCATCACCGCACGACTGGCCGACGAGATCGGCATTCCCCGGGGGCGCAGCGTCGGCAACATCGCCGAGGTGGGCAACACGGCGGCCGCCTCCATCCCGCTCGCGCTCGACCACGCGCACGCCCGGGGCACCTTCCGGCCCGGCGACCGGGTCCTGCTCACCGCGTTCGGCGGCGGACTCACCTGGGGTGCCGCCGCCCTGACCTGGCCCGCCATCGATCCGGTCTGAGGGCGGCGGGCCGGCCCCGGAGCGGGGTCCGGTCCCGGCGCGTGCAGACGACCGATGAACCAAGGACGACCATGACTCCTCGGAAACTGATCACCGACTACATCGCCGACGCCTGGATGGGCGGCGACGCCGAAGGCCTGGAGCCGGACACCCCCATCGCGGAGCTCAACATCATCGACTCCGCCGCCATCTTCGACCTCGTCCACTACTTGCAGGGCGAGTTCCGCGTCACGGTGCCCCTGCCGGAGGTCACCCCGCAGAACTTCAGGTCCGTCAACGCGATCTGCGCCCTGGTCGACCGGCTCCGGGACAACGCGGGGGGCGGCGCCGCATGACGAACCCCGTGAGCACCCACCCGGACACCGCGCGGGTCCACGACGGCGTCGTGGAGGTCATCGCCGCCCGCACCCTGTACGACGTCGGTCACCTCCGGCCGGAGAGCCACTTCGAGGCCGACCTCGGCATCGACTCCGTCATCATGGAGTCCGTCCTGCTCTCCGTCCGCGAGCACTTCGCCCTGTCCGCCGAACTGCCCGCCGGTCCGGCCACCATCGGCGAACTCGTCGACGCCGTGCGCGCCGCGCTGGCAGCCGACGCGGGATCCGGCGCACCCGCCCCCGCCGCCACCGACGCCGGGGCCGCCGACCCCGTCACCGAGGCCGTGGTCGCCGCCGCCATGCGGCAGACCCAGTACCAGCGGCACCAACTCGACCTCGACGCCGACCTGGAGGGCGAGCTGGGCGTCGACTCGGTCGTCCTGACCTCCGTCGTCGCCGAGGCCACCGAGCGGCTCGGCCTCACCGGGCCGGCCCCGGACCTCGCCGGCGCCACGACCCTGCGCGCCCTGGCCGACGCACTGCGCGCCTGCGACCCGGCCGTCCGGAACACGGCCACGGGCGCGGAGGCGGCCGGCGGCGCGGGCACGGACACGCCCGAGCCGCGGCGGGCCCCCGGCTCGGCACCCGGACCCGACCCGGACGGCTGGGACCACCGCTCGATGAAGGACTTCACCGAGCAGCGCGACCCCGACCTGTTCGCCAAGACCCGCAGCTTCGCCGGCTACCTGCGCTCCCGCGAGAAGGACCGCCTGTACTGGTACGGCATGCCGCTGCACTCCAAGTGCGGCAACCGCGCTGTCATCTTCGACGAACTGGAGGGCCGCAAACGCGAGTTCCTCATGTTCGCCTCCAACAACTACCTCGGCCTCGCCAACCACCCCGGCGTGATCGAGGCCGTCGTCGACGCCACCCGCACCTACGGCGCCACCCACACCGGCTCCCGGTTCATCGGCGGCACCAACATGCTGCACAAGGAACTGGAGCGCCGGCTGGCCGCCTTCAAGCAGCGGCCCGCCTGCATCGTCTATCCCGGCGGCTACTCCGCGAACCTCGGCGCCATCTCGGCCCTGGTCAAGAGCTACGACACCCTCGTCGTCGACCGCCTCAACCACATGAGCATCGTCGACGGAGCCCGGCTCTCCGGGGCGGTGCGCAAGATCTACCGGCACAACGACATGGCCGACCTGGAGCGGATCCTCAGCCGCAGCGCCGCGGAGGGCACCGGCGGCAGGCTGATCGTCGCGGACGGCGTCTTCAGCATGCACGGCGACGTGTGCGACCTGCCCGAGATCGTCCGCCTGGCCAAGGAGTACGACGCCCGCGTCATGATCGACGACGCCCACTCCACCGGCGTCCTCGGCGTCCGCGGCTCCGGCACCGCCGAGCACTTCGGCCTCAAGGGCGAGGTCGACCTGGAACTGGGCACCATGAGCAAGACCCTGGCCGGCATGGGCGGGTTCGTCGTCGGCGAGGAGGAGGTCGTCGAGTACCTGCGCTACTACTCCAACTCCTACGTCTTCGCCGCGAACATCCCCGCCGGGGTCGCCGCCGGGCTGATCGCCGCCATCGACGTCATCGAGGCCGAGCCCGAACGCCTCAAGCGGCTGTGGACCAACATCGGCACGCTGCGCGGCCGGCTGCTGGAGGCCGGGTTCGACCTGGAGCACTCCGAGAGCGCGATCCTGCCCATCGTCATCGGCGACGAACGCCGCGCGATGGAGATGGGCCGGGCGGTGCGCGCCCGCGGCCTGTTCTGCCAGACCGTCGTCTACCCCGGTGTGCCCCTCGGCGACGCCCGGCTGCGGGTCAGCGTCACCTGCGAACACACCCCGCAGGACCTGGACCTGGCCGCCGAGATCTTCGTCGACGCGGCCCGCGAGACCGGGGTGCTGCCCACCCCGTAGCGGCCGTCTCCGTCCGCCCCGTACGCCCGGCCCCGCCCGGCAGGCCCCCTCCCTGCCGGGCCGGGCCTGGCCCTCGAGCCACCCACGCACGTCAAGGAGAAGGGCCCCACGCCATGAGCGCCACCACTCCCTCCGTGATACGCCTGCCCCAGGACGCGTCCACACAGCACGCGGCCCGGCCCGCCTTCGTCGGCTCCGACCCCCTGACGTACGGCGAGTTCACCGCCCGGGTCGAGGCCGTGGCCGCCCACCTGCTCAGCCTCGGGGCGCGCGTCGGCGACCGCGTCGCGGTCTGGATGGACAAGCAGCCGCGCTACGCCGAGGCGATCGTCGCCGCCCTGGAGGCCGGCTGCGCCTACGTCCCCCTGGACGGCGGCCAGCCGGTGAGCAGGGTGCGGACCATCCTGGCGGACGCCGAACCCGTCGTCCTGTTCACCGACGCGCACCACGCCGCCCTGCTCGGGGACGACGACCTGCCGGCCTCCGTCACCACGGTCGTGGCCGTCGGCGACCGGCTGCCCGACGCCGTGGGCGGCACCCCGGTCGCCCCCTGGGAGAGCTGGGAGAGGGGCCGCGCGGGCGGTGTCACCCTGCTGCCCTCCCTCACCCCCGGCGACCTCGCCGCCCTCCTCTACACCTCGGGGTCCACCGGCACGCCCAAGGGAGTGCAGATCTCGCACGGCTCACTGGCCAACTTCGTGGCGTGGGCCCGCGACGAACTGGACGTCGGCCCCGACGACGTGTTCGCGGGCCACGCCTCCTTCAACTTCGACCTCAGCACCTTCGACCTGTTCACCGCGCTGTCCTGCGGCGCCGCGCTGTGGATCGTCCCCGACGCGGCGACCAAGGACGTGACCGCCCTGGCCGAGGGCATCCGCCGGCACCGGGTCACCGTCTGGTACTCCGTACCGTCGGTCCTGCACCTGCTGACCGCCTCCGCCGCGCTCACCCCCGAGCACGCCGCGAGCCTGCGCCACGTCCTCTTCGCCGGCGAGGTCTTCCCCGTCCCGCACCTGCGCGCGCTGAGCGAACTGCTCCCCGCCGGCACCCCCCTGTACAACCTCTACGGCCCCACCGAGACCAACGTCTGCACCTACCACCGGGTCCGCCCCGAGGACCTGCACCGGGCCACGCCGGTGCCGATCGGCCTGCCGATCCCCGGCGCCGGCACCACGGTCGTCGACGACGCCGGACGCACCGTCCGCGAGCCCGGCGCCATCGGCGAACTCCACGTGTCCGGCGTGTGCGTGACCCCCGGCTACTGGCGGCGCGCCGAGGACCCCGTCTCCGCCGCCCACTGCCGGGGCGTGCACCCCACCGGCGACCTGGTCAGCTACGAGGAGGACGGCCGGCTCGTCTACCGCGGGCGCAAGGACCGCATGGTGAAGCTCTCCGGCTACCGCGTCGAGCTGGGCGAGATCGAGGCGGCGGCGCTGCGCCACCCCGGCATCGCGGACGCCGCCGTCCTGGTCGACGGCTCCGGCCCCCGGGCCCGGCTGCGGCTCTACTACACCCTGCGCGAGGGCGCCGACCGGATCGGCCTGGTGCAGCTCAAGCAGCACTGCGCCCGGCACCTGCCGACCTACATGGTCCCGCACACCGCCGTCCACCTGGACGAGATGCCCCTCAACCCCAACGGCAAGACCGACTACCGCCGACTCGGCGTCGACGCGGCCCCCCGCGCCGCGGCGCCGCTCGGAACGGCCCGCTGAGTGGCCCGGCGATCCATGGAGAAGAACGTGAGTCACGGGCCGGCGGAGCAGATACGCGCGCACTGGCAGGGACCCGAACCGGAGACCGTCACCGCCCTGCTGCGGCACCGGGCGGAGCACACCCCGGACGCCCTCGCCCACCGCTTCCTCACCGACGGCGACGGCACCTCCGTCGCCTGGACCTACCGCGAACTCGACCTGCACGCCCGCGAGGTGGCCGCACACCTGCGGCGCGCCGGGGTGGGGGAGGGCCCGGTGCTGCTGCTGCACCCGCCGGGCCTCGACTACCTCGCCGCGTTCTTCGGCTGCCTGTACGCGGGCGCGGTGGCCGTCCCCGCCTACCCGCCGGACAACGCCCGGTTCGGGCAGACGGTGCCCCGCCTCGCCGCCATCGCCCGCGACTCCGGCGCGACCCACGCCCTCACCACCGGCAAGGTCCGCGAGGCGGTCGCCGCCCGCGGCACCGGCCACGTCGGCACCGAACTCGACGGCGTGCGCTGGCTGGTGACCGAGGACCTCTACACCGGCGACTCCAGCGCCCCCTGGCAGGACCCCGGCCGCACGGCGGACTCCCTGGCCTTCCTCCAGTACACCTCCGGTTCCACCGCCGCGCCCAAGGGCGTGATGGTCGAGCACGGCAACCTGGTGCGCAACCTGCGCTCCATCCACCTCAGGCTCGGCCACGACGCCGGCTCCGGCATGGTGTCCTGGCTGCCGCCGTACCACGACATGGGCCTCATCGGCGGCATCCTCACCCCGGTGTACGGGGGTTTCCCCGCGCACCTCATGGCCCCGGCGACCTTCGTGCGGCGCCCGCTGCTGTGGCTGGAGACCCTCTCCCGCACGGGTGCCTCCACCAGCGTCGCGCCGAACTTCGGCTTCGAGCAGTGCCTGCGCCGGATCAGCCCCGAACAGCGGGCCGGCCTGGACCTCGGCCGCTGGCGCCTCGCCCTGAACGGGGCCGAGCCGATCCGCCCCGACACCCTCGACCGGTTCGCCGAGTACTTCGCGCCGGCCGGCTTCGACCGCACCGCGCTGCTGCCCTGCTACGGCCTCGCCGAGGCGACCCTCATGGTCACCGGCGCCCAACCGGACGAGGCGCCGGTGGTGGAGTCCTTCGACGCGGCGGCCCTGGAGGCGGGCACCGCGCGCCGGGCGGAACCGGGCGGCGCACGCACCACCCGCGTCGTCGGCTGCGGAGCCCCCGTCGCCGACGTCGAGGTCGCACTGGTCGACGCCGCCACCGGCCGCCGGGTCCCCGACGGCACCGTCGCCGAGATCCGGGTGGCCGGACCGAACGTCGCCCGCGGCTACTGGAAGCGCCCCGAGGCCGGTGCGGACGTCTTCGGCGCCCGCGTCGAGGACGGACCCGACGCCGCGTGGCTGCGCACCGGGGACCTGGGGTTCCGCCACGACGGCCAGCTCTTCGTCGTCGGCAGGACCAAGGACGTGATCATCGTCCAGGGCCGCAACATCCACCCGCAGGACGTGGAGCAGACGGCCGAACGCGTCGGCGCGGGCCTGCGTGCCGGGCACGGGGCCGCGTTCGGCATTCCCACCGCGGACGGCGAACAACTGGCGCTCGCCTACGAGATCGGCGGGCCGGGCGCCGGTGACCCGTACGCCCTGCTGGCCCGCCTGCGCACCGCCATCGCCGACGAGCACCGGGTGACGCCGCACACCGTCGTGCTGCTCAGGCGCTCCTCGGTGCCGCGCACCACCAGCGGCAAGATCCAGCGCAGCGCCTGCCGGCAGCAGCTGCTCGACCTCGAACTGCCCGTGGTGGCCGCGAGCGTCGTGCAGGACGGCACACCACCGGACGGCACCCGGCCGCACGACGCCGTCCCCGGCACCCGGGACCGTACGGCCGCCCTCGTCGCCGACGCCCTCGCCGCCTCCGACGCCGCCGAGGGAACCCCGCGCTACCCGCGGCTGCTGACCGTCGTGGAACGGCTGGCGGACGGGCTCGGCGTCCCCCTCGACGTCGGCGCACTCCTGGCCGGCCCCGATCCGGACGGCGCCGACGCCCTGGCCGAACTGTGCCGGACGGCGCTCGCCGACGCCGCACCCGCACCCGCGCCGGGGCGGACGCGGACGGAGGCCGCGACCTGGCTGCGGCGTGCCGTCGCCGCCCGGCTGGGCCTGCGCCCCTCGGTGATCGACCCGACGGTGCCCTTCACCTCACTGGGCCTGGACTCCAAGCAGGCCGTGGCCCTCGCCGCCCGGTTCGGCGACTGGCTCGGCACGCCCGTCACCCCGGCCACCGTCTACGACCACCCGACCGTCGAGTCCCTGGCGGCGCACGTCACCGCCGACGCGACGACCGGCGGCGGGACCCACGTCCCGCACCCCGGCACCGACGGCACCCCGCTCCCGCACCCGCTCCCGCACGGCCCCGCCCGCCGGACCCCCGCCGACGAGCCCGTCGCCGTGGTCGGCATCGGCTGCCGCTTCCCCGGCGCCCCCGACGCCGACAGCTACTGGCGGCTGCTGCGCGACGGCCGGGACGCCGTGGGCGAGGCCCCCGCCGACCGGGCGGCCGGCGTCGCGGGACCCGACGGACGTCCGGGCGGGTTCCTGGACCACGTCTACGACTTCGACGCCCGCTTCTTCGGCATCTCCGCCCGCGAGGCCGAACGCATGGACCCGCAGCAGCGGCTGCTCCTCGAGGTCGCCTGGCAGACCCTGGAGGACGCCGGCATCGCACCCTCCTCCCTGGCGGGCTCCGACACCGGCGTCTTCGTCGGGGTCAGCGGACACGACTACGCCGACCTCCAGATGCCCCACCCCGACGTCGTCGACATGCACTCGGCCACCGGCAACGCCCAGTCCGTCGCGGCGGGCCGGCTCTCGTACTTCTTCGACCTGAACGGGCCGAGCCTCGCCCTCGACACCGCCTGCTCCTCCTCGCTCGCCGCCGTCCACACGGCCCTGCGCAGCCTGCGGGACGGCGAGTGCGGCGTCGCCCTCGCGGGCGGCGTCAACCTGATGCTGACGCCGGGGCTCCCGGCGGCGCTCGCCCGCGGCGGGATGCTCGGCCCCGGCGGACGCTGCCGCACCTTCGACGACGGCGCCGACGGCTACGTGCGCGGCGAGGGCGCGGGCCTGGTGTGCCTCAAGCCGCTGTCCGCCGCGCTGGCCGACGGCGACCGCGTGCACGCCGTGCTCACCGGCTCCGCGCTCGGCCACGGCGGCCGCGCCAACGGCCTGACCGCGCCCCGCACCAGCGCCCAGCGTGCCGTGATGGCCGGGGCGCTGGAGCGGGCCGGCGTCGAGCCCGGACAGATCGACTTCGTCGAGGCGCACGGCACCGGCACCGCCCTCGGCGACCCCGTCGAATGGGAGGCGCTGGCCGGCGTCTACGGCCGGGGCCGCCCCGCCGACGCGCCCTGCCTGGTCGGCTCCGTCAAGACCGGCATCGGCCACCTGGAGGCGGCCGCCGGCATCGCCGGGCTGATCAAGGCGGTGCTCGTGGTGCGGCAGCGGGACGTACCGCCGCTGCTGCACCTGACCACGCCCAACCGGCACCTGGACTGGACGGGTTCGGGCCTGGCCGTGCCCACCGCCCGGCGCGTGCTGCCCGCCGACGGCACGGTCCGCGCCGGCGTCAGCTCCTTCGGCTTCGGCGGCACCAACGCCCACGTGATCGTCGAGTCCGCTCCCGAACCCCCGGCGCCCGCCGGCCAGTCCGGCGCCCCCGACGGTGCGGTGCACGCCCTGTCCCTGTCCGCGCACACCGAGACCGCCCTGACCACCCTGGCCGGCCGGTACCGCACCCACCTCGCGGCCCACCCCGGCGCGTCGCTCGCCGCACTGTGCCGCTCCGCCAACACGGGCCGCTCCCACCTGCCCCACCGTGCCGTCCTCACCGCCGGAACCCCGGCCGAACTGGACGCCGCTCTTGGTGCGTTGACCCGCAACGAGCCCGCCCTCGACGTGGCCCGCGGCGGACCGGCGCACGGCGGCGCACCCACCGTCGCCTTCCTCTTCGGCGGCCAGGGCACCCAGTACCCGGGCATGGGCCGCGAACTGTACGACGCCCACCCCGTCTTCGCCCGCACCCTGCGGCGCGCCGACGAGGTGCTGCGCGGCCTGGGCGAGATCCCGCTGCTCGACCTGCTCTTCGACCCGGAGCACGCCGAGGACCTGGCCCGCACCCGCTACTGCCAGCCCGCCCTGGTCGCCCTCGAAGTCGCCCTCGCCGACCTGTGGGAGAGCTGCGGAGTACGCCCGGCCGCCGTGCTCGGGCACAGCGTCGGCGCCCTCGCCGCCGCGTGCGTCGCCGGCGTCCTCTCCCTGGAGGACGCCCTCACGCTCGCCGTCGTCCGCGGACGGGCCATGGACGAACAGCCCGGCGAGGGCGCGATGATCGCCTGCGTCGGCGACCCCGACACGGTGCGCGGCGCCGCGGCCGGTCACGGCCGGGTGGCCCTCGCCGCCGTCAACGCGCCCCGGCACCTGGTGCTGTCCGGCCCGGCGGACCGGATCGCGGAGCTGCGCGGGGACCTCGAGCGCGAGGGCGTCACCGTACGGCCGCTCGCCGTCTCGCACGCCTTCCACTCGCCGCTGATGGCCGGCGCCGCCGAACCGCTGCTCGAGGCCGCCCGCGCCGTCGAGTTCCACGCCCCGCGCGTCCCCTGGATCTCCGACGCCACGGGTGAACCCGTGGAGCGGGTGGACGCGGAGTACTGGGTCCGGCACCTGCTCGGCACCGTGCGCTTCGCCGAGGGCTTCGCCCGCCTGCGCGACCGGGACGCAGAGCACGGGCCGTTCTGCGACGCCTTCGTCGAGATCGGCCCGCACCCGACCCTGCTGAACCTCGGCCGCTCCGCCGTCGCCGACGCCCCGGCGGGCGACGCGCGCCCGACACTGTGGCTGCCCTCGCTGCGCCGCGGCGCCCCCGACCGGCGCACGCTGCTCCGGTCGCTCGGCGCCCACCACTGCGCCGGCGGAACCGTGGACTGGTCCGCCCTGGACGGCGAGCGCCCGCCCGCCCGGGTCCCGCTGCCGCACACGCCCTTCGAGCGCCGGACCTACCGGTTCCAGGCCCCCACTCCCCACCAGGAAGGCGATCCCATGCCGCCCCAGCCCACGGCGACGGGCACGGCCCTGCCGGACCCGGCGGGCGAGGTCTCCCGCACCGTGCTCGACACCGTCGCCCGCGTCTGCGGATTCCCCGTGGCCGATCTGCCGGTGCACGCCCGGCTGGGCCTCGACCTGGGGTTCGACTCGCTGATGCGGACCGACCTCCACCGCCGGCTCACCGCCCGTTTCCCCCAACGCATCCACAGCTTCCAGGACTTGCCGGAGGACCCCACGGTGCAGGACATCATCGGCCGGCTCTCCCCCGGCGACGACCGCGACGGCGCGGACACCGACGGCGCCCACACCGTCGGTGCCCACACCGACGCGGGCGCACCGGCGGCCCGTCCCGCGGCCGCAGCGGCGGTACCGCCCGCCCCGGCCCCGCAGTACGGCCCCTACGGCGCGTTCCCGGCCCCGCCCCACGGCTACGCCGTCGCCGCCCCGGTTCCGCAGCCCGGCGTGCCGTACCCGTACCCGTACGGCTACCCGCCGCACGGCGCCCCGGCGTACGCCTACTACGTCCCCCAGCCGTACCCGCCGCAGGCGTTCCCGGCCCAGGCTGCCCCCACCGCCGTACCGGCTGGCCCCGCCCCCGTGCCGGCTGCCCCCGCCCCCGTACCGGCCGTGCCCGCCGCCCCCGACCCGGCCCCGGTACCCGCCGCCCCCGTCCGGCAGGAGCGCGCCTTCGAGGACTGGGCGGAGTACGCCGAACTCCAGGGCAGGCTCCGGCAGACCGAGTCCAGCGGCTCGAACCCCTACGGACGCACCCACGAGGGCTTCAACTCCGCGCTCGCCACGGTCGACGGCACCAAGGTCGTCAACTTCGCCGCCTTCAACTACCTCGCGCTCTCCCACCACCCGCGGGTGCGCCAGGCCGCCAAGGACGCCGTGGACCGCTACGGCACCTCGGCCTCCGCCACCCCGCTCCTGTTCGGCGAGACCCCGCTGCACCACGAACTCGAGGCGGAGATCGCCGGGTTCGTCGGCGCCGAGGCGGCCATCGTGTTCTCCGGCGGCCACGCCACCAACGTCGCCACCGTCGGCCACCTGTTCGGCCCGGAGGACCTGGTCGTGCACGACGCCTGGATCCACGACAGCACCGTGCGCGGCTGCATCCTCTCCGGCGCCCGGCGCCGGTCCTTCCCGCACAACGACTGGGCCGCGCTCGACCGCATCCTGGCCGGCGCGCGGGCCTCGCACCGCCGGGCGCTGGTCGTCATCGAGGGCGCCTACAGCCAGGACGGCGACATCCCCGACCTGCCGCGTTTCATCGAGGTCAAGAAGCGGCACGGCGCGATGCTGATGATCGACGAGGCGCACTCCATCGGCGTCCTGGGCCGCACCGGCCGCGGCGTGGGCGAGCACTACGGCACCGACCCGGCCGACGTCGACCTGTGGATGGGCACCCTCAGCAAGGCGCTGGGCAGCCTCGGCGGCTACATCGCGGCCCGCCGCCCGATCATCGAGTACCTCAAGTTCACCGCGCCGCTGCACATCTTCTCCACCGGCATCTCCCCGGCGAACGCCGCCGCCGCGCTGGAGGCGCTGCGCGTCGTCCAGGACGAGCCCGAGCGGGTCGCACGGGTGCAGGAGCTGGCCGAGTTCTTCCGGGCCGGCGCCCGCGCCCGCGGTCTCGACGTCGGCGTCTCCCGCCTCTCCGCGGTGATCCCCGTGATCACCGGCGACTGGGAGAAGACGATGGCGCTCTCCAACTCGCTCCTCGAGCGCGGCGTCAACGTCATGCCGATCGGCTACCCCGCCGTCCCGCGCGACCAGTGCCGGCTCCGTTTCTTCATCAACGCGGACCACAGCGAAGCAGACCTCGAACACTCCCTCGACCTCCTGGTGTGATCCATGTCCTCACTCAGCCAAGACAGCCCGTCCGCCGCCGCCCCCGACATCCTGGTCACCGGTGCCAGCGGCTTCATCGGCGGTCACCTGGTGCACCGCCTGGCCGAGCGCGGGCACCGCGTCCGCGTCCTGGCGCGCTCCACCAGCGACCGCGCCGCCTTCGCCGGCGCCGCCGCCCAGGTCACCATCGGCGACCTCGGTGACACCGACAGCCTGCGCCGCGCCACCAGCGGGGTCCGCCACGTCTACAACTGCGCCGGGCTGTCGGCCGACTGGGGCCCCTGGGACCGGTTCCGCGCGGTCAACGTGGACGGCGCCAAGAACCTCGTGGACGCGGCACACGAGGCCGGGACGGTCGAGCGCCTGGTCCACCTCAGCACCACCGACGTCTACGGCTACCCCGAGCGGCCCTGCGACGAGACCACCGCCCCGCGCGACATCGGCCTGCCCTACAACCGCAGCAAGATGCTCGGCGAGCGCGCCGTGCGGGCCGCCGCGGAGCGCACCGGCCTGCCGGTCACCGTGGTCCGCCCCGTCTCCGTCTACGGCCCCGGCAGCAAGGACTTCGTGATCGAGATCGCGAACCTGCTGCTGGGCAAGCAGATGGTGTACATCCGCGGCGGCCGGGTGCCCGCCGGACTGCTCTACGTCTCCAACGCCGTGGACGGCATCATCGCCGCCGCGACCGGCGAGCACACCGCCGGCCGCGCCTACAACCTGCGCGACCCGCACGACACCACCTGGCGCGCCTACGTCGAGGCACTCGCCGAGGGCCTGGGCGTGAAGGCCCCCTGGCTGAGCCTGCCCACCCCCGTCGCGACCGCCGTCGCCACCGTCTCCGAGAAGCTGTGGGGCGCCCTGCGCATCAACTCCCGGCCCGTCCTGACCCGGCACGCCGTCCACCTCTTCGACCGCGACCAGTCCTACCCGATCGGGCGCGCCCAGGAGGAGCTGGGCTTCAAGGGCGAGGTCGACTTCCAGGAGGGCATGCGGCGCACCGTCGCCTGGCTCGACTCGCCCGAGGGACGCGCCCATGTCGCCCGCTGACCTGCTCTCCCAGCGGTCCGCCTGGTTCCCCCGCCCGGTGGCGGCACCGGCCGCCGAGCCCCCCGACCCGGCCACCGCCCCGCTGCGCCTGGTCTGCTTCCCCTACGCCGGGGGCACCGTCTCCGCGTTCCGCGGCTGGCAGGAGCACCTGGGCGACGAGGTCGCCGTCGTGCCCGTACAACTGCCCGGCCGCGGACTGCGCCTGCGCGAGAACCCGTACGACACCATGGAACCCCTCGCCGAAGCGGTCGCGGACGCCCTGGACGAGCACCGACTGGCCCACGACTACGCCCTGTTCGGGCACAGCATGGGCGCCCTGCTCGCCTACGAGGTGGCCTGCGTGCTGCGCCGGCGCGCACGGCCCACGCCCCGGCACCTGTTCGTCTCCGGCAGCCGCGCCCCGCACCTGTACGGCGACCGCGCCGACCACACCCTGTCCGACGCCGCGCTGCGCGAGGTGATCCGGGACCTGGGCGGACTCGGCGACGCGGACACCCTCGGCGCCGCCTACTTCGACCGCAGGCTCCCGGTGCTCCGCGCCGACCTGCGCGCCTGCGAGCGCTACGGCTGGCACCCCCGGCCGCCGCTGGACTGCCCGACGACCGCGTTCTCCGCCACCGCCGACCCCATCGCCACCCCGGAGATGGTCGAGGCCTGGCGGCCCTACACCACCGGCTCGTTCCTGCGGCGCCACCTGCCGGGCAACCACTTCTTCCTGAACGGCGGCCCGTCCCGCGACCGCCTGCTCGCCCACCTGGGCACCGAACTCGACGCCCTCGGCACCACCCCGCACAGGAAGGCAACAAGGGAAGCAACATGGACATTCTGAGCCTGGCCAAGAGCGTCGGCAGCCGCGTCGAGGCGCCGCTGACCGACCTGCGCACCGTGACCAAGGTTCTCGGCAACCCGCACATGCCCCTGCTCCTCGCCCTGTCCAAGGGCTTCGTGGAGCCGGTGTACCGGGCCGCCTTCCTGGCCTCGGCGGCGAGTTCGGGCGTGCTCGCCGCCCTCGCCGTACGCCCCTGCGACCTGGAGTCGCTGGCGGAACGGCTCGGCGTCGCCGACGAGGACCTGCCGCGCCTCAAGGAGTGGCTGGACATGGGCATCCGCCTCGGCGACCTCACCAAGCGCGAGGGCTGCTACAAGCTGCGCAGCCTGCCCGCCAAGGCGCTCGCCCAGCCCGGCAACGACGCGATCGCCGCGGCCCTGGAGGAGGTCCTGCGCTTCCACGTGCCCGCCCTGCTCAACGGGCCCCGCATGCTGCGCGAGGGCCGCCGCTTCTCCCTCGACGACCAGGACGGCCTGGTCATCGCCCGCTCCACCCGGGTGATCCAGCCGCTGGTCGAGGAGGCCATCGCCCGCACCCTGGACCGGGACGCGCCCGTCCGGCTCCTGGAGGTCGGCTGCGGCAGCGGCGCCTACGTCCGCTACGCCGCCGAGCTCAACCCCCGCCTGTCGGCGCTCGCCGTCGACCTCCAGCAGGACGTGGCGGACAGCGCCGCGGCGAACATGGCCGAGTGGGGACTGACCGACCGGGTCGAGACCCGGCAGGCCGACCTGCGCACCCTCGACGCGCAGCCCCAGTTCGACCTCGTCACCCTGCACAACAACATCTACTACTTCCCCGAGGCCGAACGCGTCGACGCCCTGCGCCGGGCCCACGACCTGCTGGCACCCGGCGGCAGGCTGCTGCTCACCACCTCCTGCAAGGGCGGCAACGTCGGCCTCGAGGCGCTCAACCTCTGGTTCACCTACGCCGACTTCGGCGGCCCGCTGCCGCAGGCCGACGCGCTGGCGGACCAGCTCCGCCAGGCCGGGTTCGACGACGTCGAGGCCACCCGGATCGTCCCGGGCGAGCAGTTCCACGCCTTCACGGGCACCAGCAAGCGCGTCGCGCACGCCTGACCGCCGAGGAGACACACCCGCCATGGACACGCACGTCAGCGACTCGACGACCGCCACGGAAACCGGCACCCCGGTCACGGACCCGGCCGGCCACGCCGCCTGTGTCGTCACCCTGGGCACGGGCGCCCCGGCCGGAGGCCACCGGGGGGAACTGGGCGGCAAGGGCACCCGCCTCGCAGAGCTCTCCGCCGCCGGACTGCCCGTCCCGCCCGCGTTCTGCCTGACCACCGCCCTCTTCGACGCCTACCTCCGGGAGACCGGGATCGCCGCCGAGGCACCGGGCGCCGACCCCCGCACGATGCGCGAGCGCATCCTGGGCACCCGGATGCCCGCCCCGATCGCGGACGCCGTCCTCGACGCCTACGGCGGCATGGGCCGCCCCCGTGTGGCGGTGCGCTCCTCCGGACTGCGCGAGGACTCCGCCGCTCAGTCCTTCGCCGGCCAGCACGACACGGTCCTCGACGTCTGCGGCGACGAGGACGTCCTCGACGCGGTCCTGCGCTGCTGGGCCTCCCTGTGGTCCGACCGCGCCACCGTCTACCGGGACACCGACGCCCCCGACTCCCTCGCCGTGGTCGTCCAGGAGATGATCCACACCGACGTCAGCGGCGTGATGTTCACCGTCGACCCGGTCAACCCCCGCCCGCACCGCCTCGTCGTGGAGGCCTGCCAGGGCCTGGGCGAAGGACTGGTCTCCGGCCAGGTCTCCAGCGACTTCTTCGTCGTCGACGACGAGAAACTGGAGGTCGTCGAGGAACGGGTGCGCTACAAGGTCACCAAGTGCGCGCCGCTGGAGCCCGGCCGCATCGGCATGACGAAGGTCGACGCCGCGTCCCGCAGCGTCCCCTGCCTCACCCACGACCAGCTGCGCGAACTCGGCGCCCTCGCCGTCCGCATCCGCGACCTCTACGGCAGCGAGCAGGACATCGAGTGGGGCGTGCGCGACGGCGTCTTCCACCTGTTCCAGACCCGGCCCATCACCACCCGCCCCGTCGCTCCCGCCGCCCCGTCCGGCGCGCTCAGCCCGTACGTCGCCCCGCAGCCGGAGCCCGTCCTGAACGGCACCCTGTGGTCGCGCATGGACATCGGCGAGATCTTCGTCGGCCTGATGTCCCCGCTCGGCCTCAGCTTCGCCCGCTACTACCAGCGCAACGTCCACACGGACTGCGCCGGCGCCCTCGGCGTGCGCGACACCGGCGAGGCCGACCTGCACATGGGCTTCTACCAGGGGCACGTCTACCTCAACATCTCCTACAGCTCCTACCTGCTGGCCCAGTGCCTGCCCACCCGCGACCAGCGCCACTTCACCAGCCGCTTCGTCAGTGAGGAGGTGGACCTCGCCTCCTACGAGAACCCGTTCGGCACCTTCCCCGGCGGCATGGAGGACCTGCGGTCCGCCGTCCACTGGCTCCAGCACACGGCCCGTGAGATGACGCAGATGAAGTCCCGCTCGCAGCAGATGGTCGACGCCCGCCTCTACGAGTTCGACCGCGCCCGCGGCCTCGACCTCACCCGGATGAGCCGGCGCGAGCTGCACGGCGAACTCCACCGCGATCTGGCCTGGTTCCACGACATGCACGTCGGCTACATGCCGTACTACATCAACGCGTTCGCGTTCTACGGCCTGCTCACCGAGCTGTGTGCCCGCTGGCTCGGCAGCGACGGCACCGGCCTCCAGAACCGCGTCAAGACCGACATGTCCAGCCTGCGCACCGTCGAGTCGGCGAAGGAGGTCTGGGCGGTCGCCCAGGCCGCCAAGAACGACCCGGCCGTCCTGAGGATCATCAAGGACGAGCCGCTGGAGGACATCGCCCGGCTGCTGCGCGAGGACCCCGCCGGACAGCGCTTCTGGGACCGGCACATGGAGCCCTTCCTGCGCGCCAACGGCACCCGCGGCCACCAGGAGATGGAGATCACCCACCCGCGGTGGATCGACGACCCGTCGTACATCTTCCAGATGATCCGGCGCTACGTCGCCGACGGCTTCTCCATCGACGACATCCTGCGGCGCAGCAGTGCCTGGTCCGACGACTCCCGCGAGGTGCTGGACCGGCTGCCGATGCCCAAGCGCCAGATCCTGGACACCGTCATCTCCCTGTACGCCCTGTGCAGCGAGCTGCGGGAGACCACCCGGATGTCCATGATCACGTCCATCTGGCTGGTGCGGAACGTCGTCTACGAGGTCGGCCGGCGCCTGGTCGCCGACGGCGTCCTGCACTCCCTGGACGAGGTCGCCCACCTGGACTTCGAGGACGTACGCCGCTACCTCGCCGGCGACGAGGACGCCGTACGCGTCTTCGACCGGGCCCGCGTCGACGCGGCCCGCCGGCTGCACGAGCACAACAAGCGGCTGCCGGAACCGCCGTTGACCTTCGTCGGCGTGCACGACATCACCGCCTCGGTCCGGCCCGCCGCCGACGGTGCCCGGCTCGAGGGCCTGGCCGCCAGTCCCGGACGCATCGTGGGCCGCGCCCGCATCGTCGAGGACCTGGTGTGGCAGGCCGACGAGTTCGAGGCCGGGGAGATCCTCGTGACCCGGTACACGGACGCCTCCTGGACGCCGCTGTTCGCCATCGCGGGCGGCGTCGTCACCGACATCGGGTCGATGCTCTCGCACAGCTCCATCGTGGCCCGCGAGTTCCACGTGCCGTCGGTGGTGAACACCAAGGACGCCACCCAGCGCATCCACACCGGCGACCTGATCGTCGTCGACGGCGACGCGGGCACGGTCGAGGTCGTCGAGAACGCGGACGCCGAGACGGGCCAGAGCGCGGACGCCGAGGCGGGCGGGAGCGCCGACACCGACCCGCGGAGCACGCCCGTGGCCGACCGGGCCCCGGCCGGAGCCGGCGGCGACTGAGCGCCGCCCGCGCCGCAACGCAGACCACGGCCGCCCCGCACGGGGCGGATTCAAGGAATCCCACCCAGACGGGAGACGACCCGATGATCCCCAACCAGTGGTACCCCATCGTCGAGACGCAAGAGGTGCGCAACGACAAGCCGCTCGGTGTGCGCCGCATGGGCCAGGACCTCGTGCTCTGGCGCGACATCGACGGCAACCTCGTCTGCCAGGGCGCCCGTTGCCCCCACAAGGGCGCCAACCTCGGCGACGGCCGCATGAAGGGCAACACCATCGAGTGCCCGTACCACGGCTTCCGCTACGGAGCCGACGGCGCCTGCCGGGTGATCCCCGCCATGGGCGCGCAGGCCCGCATCCCCGGCTCGCTGCGCGTGGCCACGTACCCGGTCCGGGAACAGTTCGGACTGGTGTGGATGTGGTGGGGCGACGAGCGCCCCACGGCGGACCTGCCGCCGGTCCAGGCGCCGCCCGAGGTGACGGACAACCAGAAGCTGTACGCCACCAAGCGCTGGACCCGCCCGGTGCACTACACCCGTTACATCGAGAGCCTGCTCGAGTTCTACCACGTGACCTACGTGCACCGGGACCACTGGTTCAACTACATCGACTACCTGCTCCTGTACGGCACGCCGAGCAAGCTCGGCCTCGACGGCCGCGAGCGCTACCTCGCCGCCACCCGGATCACCAACCACCACGTGGAGACGGAGGCGGAGGGGCAGACCATCCGCTACTCCTTCGACCACTGCCAGGAGGACGACCCCGCCAACACCACCCACTACGTCATCACGTTCACCTTCCCGTGCATGGTGCACGTGCAGACCGAACAGTTCGAGACCACCTCCTGGCTGGTCCCGATCGACGACGAGAACACGGAACACATCCTGCGCTGGTACGAGTACGAGCAGGTCAAGCCGGTCCTGCGGATCGAACCGCTGCGCCGGCTGCTGCCGTGGGCGTCCCTCTACATGGAGAAGTGGGTACAGGACCCCCAGGACGTCCGCATCATGGAACACCAGGAGCCCAAGATCAGCGCCGGCGGCGTGAACAAGTTCATCCCCGTCGACGAGATGAACGCCAAGTACGTCTCGATGCGCGCCAAGCTGATCGCGGACGCCACCGCGGCACGGGAGCCGGCACCGGCGCCGACGACCCCCTCGGCCGGGGAAGCGGCCCGGGAACCGGCGCCCGCACCGGACGAGGCCGGGCGCGAGGGGGCCACGGCCCGGGCCAAGGCCGCGGGCCGGGGAACCGGCGGCGGACGGCGCGGCACCAAGCCCAGGGAGGACGCCGCCGCGCGCCCGTAGACCCGAAGACGGGGGACGGACAAGAGAGAGCGAGAGTGAGAGATGTACGGCGGATACGACGCGTCGACCGGCCCCAAGACGCTGGTGACCACCTTCAACACCGTCGCCGTGGCCGGCGCGGTGTGGTTCCTCTTCGGCGGCGCGGACACCGTGGCCGACTGGTTCGGCACCGACTTCGACGAGGCGGCGACCCTGCGCCGGGCCCTGCTGGCCGCGTTGTCGGTGCTCTACCTGCTGCGCTTCATCGCCACGAACTTCGTGATGCTGCAACGGAAGATGGACTGGTCGGAGGCGTCCACCATCGGCGTCTGGGTCCTGGTGATCCACGGCACGATGGCGTACTTCGGCGGCACCAACGACGCCGGCGTGAGCGTCTTCACCTGGCTGGGCGTCGTGCTGTACCTCCTCGGCTCCTACCTGAACACGGGGTCGGAGTACCAGCGCAAGCTCTGGAAGAAGCGCCCGGAGAACAAGGGCAAGCTCTACACCGAGGGCCTGTTCAAGCACTCCATGCACATCAACTACTTCGGTGACGCCGTGCTCTTCTCCGGGTTCGCGCTGGTGACCGGCACGGTGTGGGCGTTCGCCATCCCCCTGATCATGGTC
This sequence comes from Streptomyces coelicoflavus, assembly GCF_003112555.1. Classification (GTDB taxonomy): domain Bacteria; phylum Actinomycetota; class Actinomycetes; order Streptomycetales; family Streptomycetaceae; genus Streptomyces; species Streptomyces coelicoflavus. The sequence continues at coordinate 144,037 of NZ_BEWB01000004.1, forward strand.
TGCATGTTCGTCTTCCTGAACATCCCCATGCTCGACAAGTACCTCGCCGAGCGCTACGGCGAGGCGTTCGACGCGTACGCGGCACGGACGGCGAAGTTCGTCCCCTACGTGTACTGACACCACCCGCACACCCGTCGCACGGGTACGGCGGCCCGCCCCGGGCGAGGCGGGCCGCCGTACCGGGTGCGACACCCGACCCCACCCACAGATCCGAGACGAGGCACGCATGACCGGAGACATCCCCTTCGGAGAGGCCGAGGCGTCCCTGACCGCCGAGGTGCTGCGCGAGGTCCTGGCCGGCGGCGCGGACGCGTTCGCCCGGCTGACCTCCGACGAGGGCGCCGTCGACGACTTCGGCTTCGACCCGGAGCTGACGGACGACTACCTGCTCCCCGTCCTGCGGCTGCTGTACGAGAAGTACTTCCGGGTCGACCTGGAGGGCATGGAGCACGTGCCCGCCGACGGGGGAGCGCTCCTGGTCGCCAACCACTCCGGCACCCTGCCGCTGGACGCCCTCATGCTCCAGGTGGCCCTGCGCGACCACCACGGCGCACACCGCAGGCTGCGGCTGCTCGCCGCCGACCTGGCCTTCGACCTCCCCGTCGTCCGCGACCTCGCGCGCAAGGCGGGCCATGTCCGGGCGTGCCCCGAGAACGCGATGCGGCTGCTCGGCTCCGGCGAACTGGTCGGCGTGATGCCGGAGGGGTACAAGGGGCTCGGCAAGCCCTTCGAGGAGCGCTACCGGCTCCAGCGCTTCGGCCGGGGCGGCTTCGCCGCGGTCGCGCTGCGCTCGCGGCGCCCGATCGTGCCGTGCTCGATCGTCGGCGCCGAGGAGATCTACCCCATGATCGGCTCGGCCCCGACCCTGGCCCGGATGCTGAAGCTGCCGTACTTCCCGATCACCCCGACGTTCCCGCTGCTCGGCGTGCTAGGCCTGATCCCGATGCCGACCAAGTGGACCATCCGCTTCGGCGCCCCGATCCACACGGACGCCTTCCCCGAGGACGCCGCGGAGGATCCGCTGGTGGTGGAGAAGCTCGCGGGCGAGGTGAAGGACACCATCCAGCACACGCTGAACGAGATGCTGGAGGGCCGCGACTCCCCGTTCGCCTGAGCCGCCCGCCTGAGCCGCCCGCCTGGGCCGCTCGCGTCAGCCCTCCGCCGACGATCCCCGCCGGCCGATGCTGCGCACGCTGGCGAAGGCCAGGATGCCGAGACCGACGAGCGCGACCACGCCGCCGATCAGCTCCGCGGACAGATGCATGGGATCTCCCTCACAGGGCGACGGGCGGTGTTCGTCATATAGCCATGCGAACGCCGCCACCCGCTCCATCCGCTGCCGCACCGCCCCGCGAATTCACCCGGAGAGCAGACGGAGGGCGGACGGAGGCCGGACGGAGATCGGTCGAAGGTCGGTCGAAGGCCGGCACGGGGGTGGCGGTTGGGTGGTCGCGCGTTCGAGCCCTTACGATCCTCTGTTGTGTCCAAACTGACCGACGTGCCCAAGCGGATCCTCATCGGGCGCGCACTGCGCAGCGACCGGCTGGGGGAAACGCTCCTGCCGAAGCGCATCGCCCTGCCCGTCTTCGCGTCCGACCCGCTGTCCTCAGTGGCGTACGCCCCCGGCGAGGTGCTGCTCGTCCTGTCCATCGCGGGTGCGTCGGCGTACCACTTCAGCCCTTGGATCGCGGTCGCGGTCGTCGTCCTCATGTTCACCGTGGTCGCCTCCTACCGGCAGAACGTGCACGCCTACCCGAGCGGCGGCGGCGACTACGAGGTGGCCACCACCAACCTGGGCCCGAAGGCCGGTCTGACCGTGGCCAGCGCCCTGCTGGTGGACTACGTCCTGACGGTCGCGGTCTCCATCTCCTCCGGCATCGAGAACCTCGGCTCGGCGATCCCGTTCGTCGTCGAGCACAAGGTCCTGTGCGCCGTCGCCGTCATCCTGCTGCTGACGCTGATGAACCTGCGCGGGGTCAGGGAGTCGGGCACCCTGTTCGCGATCCCGACGTACGTGTTCGTCGCGGGCGTCTTCATCATGATCGTGTGGGGCGCGTTCCGCGGTCTGGTCCTGGGCGACAGCATGCGCGCCCCGACCGCCGACTTCGAGATCAAACCGGAGCACGGCGGCCTGGCCGGCTTCGCCCTGATCTTCCTCCTGCTGCGCGCCTTCTCCTCCGGCTGCGCCGCCCTCACCGGCGTCGAGGCGATCTCCAACGGCGTCCCGGCCTTCCGCAAGCCCAAGTCGAAGAACGCGGGCAACACCCTCGCGATGATGGGCCTGCTCGCCGTCACCATGTTCTGCGGCATCATCGCGCTGGCCTCCGCCACCGACGTGCGCATGTCCGAGAACCCGGCCACCGACCTCTTCCACAACGGCGTCGCCGTCGGCGCGGACTACGTCCAGCACCCCGTGATCTCCCAGGTCGCCGAGGCGGTCTTCGGCGAGGGCAGCTTCCTGTTCGTCATCCTGGCCGCCGCCACCGCCCTGGTCCTCTTCCTCGCGGCCAACACCGCCTACAACGGCTTCCCGCTGCTCGGCTCGATCCTCGCCCAGGACCGCTACCTGCCCCGCCAGCTGCACACCCGCGGTGACCGCCTGGCCTTCTCCAACGGCATCGTGCTCCTCGCCGGCGCCGCGATGCTCCTGGTCGTCGTCTACGGCGCCGACTCGACCCGCCTGATCCAGCTCTACATCGTCGGCGTCTTCGTCTCCTTCACGCTGAGCCAGATCGGCATGGTCCGGCACTGGAACCGCAACCTGGCCGGCGAACGCGACCAGGCCAAGCGCCGCCACATGATCCGCTCCCGCGCGATCAACGCCTTCGGCGCCTTCTTCACCGGCCTCGTCCTGGTCGTCGTCCTGGCCACGAAGTTCACCCACGGTGCCTGGGTCGCGCTGCTCGGCATGTGCATCTTCTTCGCGACGATGACGGCGATCCGCAAGCACTACGACCGCGTCGCCGAGGAGATCGCGGCCCCCGAGGACCCCGAGGAGACGCCGAGCGACGACATGGTGCGCCCCTCCCGCGTCCACTCGGTGGTCCTCATCTCCAAGATCCACCGACCCACGCTGCGCGCCCTCGCCTACGCCAAGCTCATGCGCTCCGACAGCCTGGAGGCGCTCAGCGTCAACGTCGACCCGGCCGAGACCAAGGCGCTGCGCGACGAGTGGGAGCGCCGCGGCATCGCCGTACCCCTCAAGGTCCTGGACTCGCCGTACCGCGAGATCACGCGGCCGGTCATCGAGTACGTCAAGAGCCTGCGCAAGGAGTCACCGCGCGACGCGGTCTCGGTGATCATCCCCGAGTACGTGGTCGGGCACTGGTACGAGCACCTGCTGCACAACCAGAGCGCGCTGCGCCTCAAGGGCCGCCTGCTGTTCACGCCGGGCGTCATGGTCACGTCCGTCCCGTACCAGCTGGAGTCCTCCGAGGCGGCCCGGCGCCGTGCCCGCAAGCGCCAGAACTGGAACGCCCCCGGCGCGGTCCGGCGCGGCCCGGCCCAGCACTCCCACCAGGACCGTCCGAAGGACTCCTCCTCGTCCACGTAGACTGGACGGCTGTTGTCCTTTGTCGCGCCCGTCGCCCCCGTTCTCTGGAGTCACCCCGCCATGCAGGCAGAACCGAACAAGTCGCAGGCGGAGAAGCGAGCCGTGTCCGAGGCGGTCTCGCTGGTGGGGGAGGAGTACGAGGTCGAGGTCGGCCCCGTCGCCCACGGCGGACACTGCATCGCCCGCACGTCCGAGGGCCAGGTCCTGTTCGTCCGGCACACGCTGCCCGGTGAGCGGGTCGTCGCCCGGGTGACGGAGGGCGAGGAGGGCGCCCGCTTCCTGCGCGCGGACGCGGTGGAGATCCTGGACCCCTCCAAGGACCGCATCGAGGCACCTTGCCCCTTCTCCGGCCCCGGCCGCTGCGGCGGCTGCGACTGGCAGCACGCCAAGCCCGGCGCCCAGCGTCGCCTGAAGGGCGAGGTCGTCGCCGAGCAGCTCCAGCGCCTGGCGGGCCTCACCCCCGAGGAGGCCGGCTGGGACGGCACGGTGATGCCGGCCGAGGGCGACAAGGTGCCCGCCGGCCAGGTCCCGTCGTGGCGCACCCGCGTGCAGTACGCCGTGGACGCGGACGGCCGCGCCGGCCTTCGCAAGCACCGCTCCCACGAGGTCGAGCCGATCGACCACTGCATGATCGCGGCGGAGGGCGTCAGCGAGCTGGGCATCGAGGGGCGTGACTGGCCCGGCATGGCGTCCGTCGAGGCGATCGCGGCGACGGGCTCCCAGGACCGCCAGGTCATCCTGACCCCCCGCCCCGGCGCCCGCCTCCCCCTCGTCGAACTCGACCGCCCGGTCTCGGTCATGCGGGTCGGCGAGAAGGACGGCGGCGTCCACCGCGTCCACGGCCGCCCCTTCGTCCGCGAGCGCGCCGACGGCCGTACCTACCGGGTCGGCTCCGGCGGCTTCTGGCAGGTTCACCCGAAGGCCGCCGACACCCTGGTCACAGCGGTCATGCAGGGCCTGCTGCCCCGCAAGGGCGACATGGCCCTCGACCTCTACTGCGGCGTCGGCCTCTTCGCCGGCGCCCTGGCCGACCGCGTCGGCGACCAGGGCGCGGTCCTCGGCATCGAGTCCGGCAAGCGCGCCGTCGAGGACGCCCGCCACAACCTCGCCGCCTTCGACCGCGTCCGCATCGAGCAGGGCAAGGTCGAGTCCGTCCTGCCCCGCACCGGCATCGACGAGGTCGACCTCATCGTCCTCGACCCGCCCCGCGCGGGCGCCGGCCGCAAGACGGTCCAGCACCTGTCGTCCCTGGGCGCCCGCAGGATCGCCTACGTCGCCTGCGACCCGGCGGCACTGGCCCGGGACCTCGGGTACTTCCGGGACGGGGGGTACCGGGTGCGGACGCTTCGGGTGTTCGACCTGTTTCCGATGACGCACCATGTGGAGTGCGTGGCGATCCTCGAACCGGCCGCGAAGGACGTCTGACCTGCGGTTGTGCCGCCCAGGAGGGTCGCTCGACCTGCTTTCTTCCGTACAGCGGGTCGGGCGCACTCACTCTTGTTCAAACTCGCCTGACTTGCGGTTACAGGGTGTGGCGGGGGTCGTACGGATGATTTCGGCGACGCCCTAGCCGCTCCCGGGCCGTCCGGTCGCGGACGCCCAGGACGTCACCCGCATGGACTCGGTGCGCCTCGGTGCGCGGCACGTCCCGGGTGCTCCGATCCGCTTCAGCCGCCGATGGGCGTGACCCCTGAGGGAGCCGGGACCAGTCGGTACCCGCCGTCCTCGCGTAGCACGTGTCCGGCGGTCGGCGCCGGGAAGTGGCTCCCCAGCAGGAGAGTTGACGTACCGGCCAGTGAGCCGAGCACCCGGTTCCGGGTCCTGGCCGCGAGTTCGGGGGCGACGTCCACACAGCTGCAGAGTTCCGGATGCGCCATCTGGACCGGGTGGTGGATGCTGTCACCGGTGACCAATGCGGTCTCGCCACGGCTGTTCAGTTCCACCGCTACCTGGCCCGGTGTATGGCCGGGGGTGGGCAGCAGACGGATGCCGGGTGCGACGTCCGTGCCCTCCTCCGCGACATCGATGAGGTCGAGCAGTCCTGCTTCCCGGACGGGATGGACCGAGTCCCGGAACATCTGCCGGCGCGCCTCCTCCATGTCGACACCCGCCCAGTAGTCCCACTCGGTGCGTGAGGCGATATAGCGCGCGTTCGGGAAGGTGGGTACCCAGGCGTCGCCCTGGGCACGCGTGTTCCACCCCACGTGGTCGGCGTGGAGGTGGGTCAGGACCACGAGGTCAACGCTCTCCGGCGCGAAGCCCGCCGCCCGTAGCCGTGCTTCGTAATCGCTGTTCAGGTTGTGCCAGGCGGGGTTGGCGCGCCGCTTCCCGTTTCCGATGCCGGTGTCCACCAGCACCCGCATGCCGTCCACCTCGACGGCGAAGCTGTGGCTCGCCAGGCGCAGGACGCCTTGTTCGTCGGCGAATTCGGGGCTCAGCCAGGGAGTCCGGCTCACGAGGTCGGTGGTTGCCCCGGGCAGCAGCCACGGACCGGTCCGGGCGGGCAGGACCACTTCGTCGATGCGTCGTACGGTGTGGTTGCCCACCGTCCAGGAAGAGGTGGAGGGAGTAGTGGACTTGGTGGTGTGCGATGAGGTGAACACGGTGGCCTTTCCTGCCTGTTGTGGGTTGCGAGGGCGGAAATGTCTGGAGCGGGTGTGTCGGGTGAGGCGGATGTGTAGTTGTTCGTCGCCGGGCGGGGGTGGGTGTCCGGGGACGGTGTCCGGCGCCGACCGCGCAGCGGCGCGGTCAGCGTCGCGACTGCGACGGTCGCCAGTACGGCCACACAGCCGGCATAGGCGTCCGGACGGGAAGGTGCGCTCCGCATGAGGGTCCTTCCAGTACTAAAAGCGATTGGTTTGCTTTAAGGCACCGTAGGTCCTACGATCGACTAAAGCAAACAGTTTGCTTTTGTGGTGGGCGGAGGTCCTGTACCAACCCCGGCCCGTCGCGCCGCACGGATCCGGAAGGAAGCCATGACCAGCGAACTCACCCCCCAAGAAACAGCCCGAGGGGCGCTGCGGGCGGGGCTCCCCCTCGGGGAGGGCCGACACGAAGGAGTGGCCATGACGGCCAACTACATCCACTCCGTGATCAGCACCTTGCGCGAGCTCGACTTCGGCGAGACCCCTCCCGCGTCCTCCTACCGAGCCGGACAGGGGAACGCCGATGCAACCGTTTGAGCTGTCGCTGACCGAAGCCTCCCGTGCGGTGCGCGCACGGGAGCTGTCCCCCGTCGAACTCACCGAATCGGTACTCGCCCGTATTGCCGCCGTCGAAGGACGGCTGGGCGCCTACGTCACCGTCGCCGCCGACGCGGCCCTGGCCGCAGCGGTCCGCGCCGAACGGGAGATCTCCGGAAGCGGACCGCGCGGGCCGCTGCACGGGATCCCCATGGCGCTCAAGGATCTGATCGACGCGGAGGGGATGCCCACCACGGCGAGCTCGCACGTCCGGGCAGGGCACGTGGCGGAACGTGACAGCCGGGTGGCCGAACGGCTCGGCGCCGCCGGGGCCGTCCTCCTGGGCAAGACGCACACGCACGAGTTCGCCTACGGCCTGACCACTCCGCAGACGAACAACGCCTGGGACCACAGCCGGGTCGCGGGCGGGTCGAGCGGCGGCTCGGCGGTGGCTGTCGCCGCCGGCGGGGCGACGTTCGCCATGGGCACGGACACGGGCGGTTCCATCCGGGTCCCCGCTGCCCTGAACGGCGTGGTGGGCCTCAAACCGACCTACGGCCTGGTCCCACGCACAGGCGTGACCTCGCTGTCCTGGTCCCTGGACCACGTGGGCCCTCTCACCCGCACCGTCGAGGACGCCGCGCTGGTGCTGTCGGCGACCGCCGGCCACGACCCGCGCGACCCGGCGAGCGTGTCCGGCCCGATGCCGGACCGCTTCCCGGGAGGCGACCTGCGAGGACTGAAGGTCGGCGTACCGCGGAACCACTACTTCGACCGGGTCGTGCCCGAGGTCGAGGAGTCCGTACGCGACGCGATCGAGCGGCTGGCGGAGCTGGGGGCGGAGCTCGTCGACGTCGAGATCCCGATGGCGCGTTACATCCAGGCCGTTCAGTGGGGGCTCATGGTTCCCGAGGCCACCGCCTACCACGAGCGGTCGTTGCGGGCCACCCCCGACCTGTACGCGGCGGACGTTCGCATCCTGCTGGAGGCCGGTGAACTCACCTCTGCGGGCGACTACCTCCGCGCCCAGCGGGCCCGCACCATGATGCGAGACGCCTGGGCTCGCATGTTCGACGGAATCGACGTCCTCGCCGCGCCGACGGTGCCGATGACCGCCGCCGAGGCGGGGCAGGAAACCGTCGAGTGGGCCGATGGCACGACCGAGGCCGTGTCGGACAGCTACGTCCGCCTCTGTGCCCCGGCCAACATCACCGGCGTCCCGGCCCTCACCCTGCCGGTCGGTCACGACCGCGCCGGACTGCCGATCGGTATGCAGCTGATGGCGCGCCCCTTCCGCGACGCGACGGTGCTCCGTGTGGGCCGGGTCTACGAGGAGTCGGTGGCCGGCGCGGGGCGGCTTGCTCCCCTCGCTGCCTGAGGGAAGGCGGACGTTCCAGCCGGCATGCGGTCGCGTCGTTGCAGAGGCGTCCGCCGTGCTCGGCCGCCCGGACACGCAGCCCCGCGGGTCGCCGACGCCGGCCACCTCCTAGAAGCAACAAAATCGCATTAAGGTGGTTCGCATGAGTCCCAAGCCCATGGTCCGCCCCGGCGGGCGCAGCGCACGCGTACAGGAGTCCGTCCATGCGACGGTACGTGCACTCGTAGGGGAGGTGGGCCGCGACGCGCTCACGGTCCCGATGGTGGCCGCTCGCGCGGGCGTGACCCCCTCCACGATCTACCGTCGCTGGGGCGACCTGCAGGAACTCCTGTCAGACGTGGCCGTCGAACGACTGCGCCCGGAAGCGGATCCGGCCGATCTCGGAAGCCTGCGGGCCGATCTCGACGCGTGGGCGGAACAGTTCGTCGACGAGATGGCCTCGCCGCCCGGGCGCGCCTACATCCGGGACGCCCTGCTCGGCGACCCCGACGGAACCAATGCCGGTCGGTGTTCGGCATATGCCGCGGAGCAGATCGACGTCGTGCTGGCCCGTGCGGTGCAGCGGGGGGAGCCGGTGCCCGAGACGGAACTGCTGATCGACCGTGTCGTGGCGCCGATCATGTACCGCATCCTCTTCCGCCCCGGCCGGCTGGACGCCGCGTACGCGCGCGAGCTCGTGACGAACGCCGTGTGCGCCCAGCAGGCCGAGGCCGGCGCTCACCCCACCCGGGCCGCCGCCCCTCGGCGCTCGAAGAAGAAGCCCGACAACTGACCACTTCGCTCGTCGGGCGGTCCGGCCACTGGGCCGTGGAGGCCGAGCGGTCGGCCGTACTGGCAGGGGTCATGAATCCCTCAGCGATGACGCTCGTATGATGCTCCGAGGTTTGGGCAAGGTGCCCAAAGCGCCGACTCACTTGCGTTCACCTGCGGTTTCATGGGTCCTTCAGGTGGGTCGCTGGTGCTCGACCTGCCTCCCGCGATTCACCGCGTGGTCGGAAAACTTGGGGGCGCGCAGAAGTGGTCGCCCATGCCTTGCGGATCGTCACCCGGGCCGACGCCGGCTCACGCTGCCGGAGCCGTTCCGAGGGGCGATGACGCCGACGTACTGCTGATTCGGTGCGGTGAGCGGCGTACGGCGAGTACGGCCAGGTCGTCCTGCTGCGGTCCCTCGGCGAAGGCGTGGACGTCGTCGACGAGTGCGTGGGTGAGGTGGCCCGCGGTGATGTCGACGCGGCCGGCGAGGCGTGCCTCGAGCGGGTAGAAGGCGCCGGAGGGGGAGCGGGCCTCGGTGAGACCGTCGGTGCACAGCAGCAGCGTCGCCCCGGCGGGGAAGGGGAACCAGGACACCGTGCGCGGCTCGTCGACGAGGTCCCCCAGGCCGAGTGGCGCATGCTCCGTCCCGCCGTCCACGGCGGAGACGGTCCCGTCGTGCAGCAGGTAGGGCGGGACGTGTCCGCATGTGACCAACTGGGTCTCGGTACCGGCGTCCACGCCCAGGACGACGGCGGTGACGAACCGTTCCGGCTCACCGCGCTGTTCCGCGTAGCCGTTGTGGCGGACCACCGCTGCCTCGAGCGAGTCCACGAGCGCGGTCACCGTCGGTTCGCGGTGGGCGGCCTCACGGAAGGCACCGACCACGTCGATCGCCATGCCGATGGCGGCCAGCCCCTTTCCCTGGACGTCGCCGATCAGGACCCGGGTGCCCCAGGGGGTGGCCGCCACGTCGTAGATGTCGCCCCCGACGAGTTTGTCCTGCTGCACCGGCTCGTACACGCCGTCCACGAGTACGTCGTCGGTGAGCAGCGGCAGCGGACGCAGGATCTGCCGCTGCATCGCGGCGGCGGTCGACCGCAGACTCACCAGCGCACCCTCGCGAGTGATGCGCAGCGAGGATCCGCAGACGGCCAACGCGCCGAAGCCGAGGGCGAACAGTGCCAGGGTCACCCGGTCGGCGAGCTGCTCCGTGGACAGGGCCACGGGCACGATGACGACGACGCTCACCCAGGCGGAGACGAACGCCGTCTGACGCGGTGTGCACAGTGCGGAGGCGAACGCGGGGAGAAACACCAGCAGCCCGATCAGCAGCACGGCGGTTCCGGTCACCGCGCCGAGGACGACCGTCACCACCGTCACCGCGACCGTCACCAGTGCGACAGCACGGGTGGGAGGCGTGCGGATCGAGGTGCTGTCGTCCCGGTCCGCACGGCTTCCCGCAGGAACCGGCGCCGCACGCAACGAGCGGAACATGCGAGCATCCTCCAGTGGCGGTGTGATCGGACGGGCCCGTGCCGCACTGTGGCGACAGGCGGACGGCCTCGATCATCCAATCTGCTGGACACGCCGGAGGGAGGCTGGCCGCACCGCCCCGAAGTGCGTCCAGCTGGGTGATACAGAGGTGAGGCCGGCCGGCCGGGCGGGGCTACCGGACGTCGTGGGCGCGGCGGGTGATGGTCTGGGGGACCGCGTTGCCGTTGGCGTCGGTGAAGGTGGCCTCGACCGATGCGTTCCTTCGTTCCAGCAGCGTGACGGCGACGCCGGGCGCGATCCGGCGTTCTCCGACGGGTCTGAAGCCGCGCCGACGATAGAGCTCGACCGCGGGCAGGTTGGCGGTTCCGGTGGAGACGACGGTCAGTTCCGCGGGCTCGATCGAGTCCAGCGCGTCGAGCAGTGCCGTTGCGACGCCGCGGCGATGCGCGACGGGATGGACCACGAGGCGGCAGATGTCCAGAACCCCGTTCCCGGAGCGGGTCCACGCGACCGCTCCGACAAGTCGCCGCTCGTCGCGAACTCCGATGAAGGACTCTTCGCATGCGCGCAACTGCTCGAGGGACTCGTGCAGGGGCGGGATGCCGTCGAAGCCGATGAGCCGGGCTTCGACCGCGTAGGAGGCCCGCTGAAGGTCCCACAGATGACGCAGGGTGTCGGGGTCGGACAGGTCGAGCCGGACCGGTTCGGCAAAGGACCGGTGGGATTCGGTGGCGGTGCGGCGTTGGCCGTTCATGCTGTGATCCTCTCAGAACGCTCGGCCAGGACGCCGTGCTCGAACGGGGCGGCCGTGCGGACCGGGGGCACCAGGCGGGCTCCGGTGCTCGCGCGCCAACGTTCCCGGGCGGCTTCGGCCCGGTCGCCGTTGTCACGGTGCGGGGGTGGTGACGGCCGTTTCGCACCACCAGGTGGCGGCCGACCTCGTCCTTTCACGCCGGCTGCCAGATCCGGGACAGGGTCGCCGGGGTGAGTACGTGCTCGGGTGGGCCCTGCCCGAGCAGTCGTCCGTCGCTGAGGAGCAGGCAGGCGTCGGCCGAGCGGGCGGCCTCGAGGTCGTGCGTGGCCTGGACGACGGTCGTGCCGTCGGCGACCAGTTCCGTCAGCAGCGCCGTGATGCGTTCCCGGGCCTCGGGGTCGAGCCCGGTGGTCGGCTCGTCCAGGAGCAGCAGGTCGGACTGCTGGGCGAGGCCCTGGGCGATGAGGACGCGCTGGCGCTGCCCGCCGGACAACTCGCCGAGCTGGCGGTCGGCGAGGCCGGCGACGCCCAGTCGGTCCATGGCGGAGTCGACCGCGGTCCGGTCCCGTCGGGTCGGCCGCCGCCACAGCCCCCGCTCTCCCCAGCGGCCCATCTCCACGGTCTGCCGTGCCGTGAGGGGGAGTGCGTCCCCGACGGCGCCGCGCTGCGGGACGAAGGCCGGTGGGCGGCCCTCCGCGTACTGGAGCCGTCCGGATGTGGGGACGATCACTCCGGCGAGGACGCCGAGCAGGGTGGACTTCCCGCTGCCGTTCGGCCCGACGAGCGCGGTCATGGCCAAGGACGGTATGTGCGCGTCGAGTTGGCGGAGTACGGAACGGCCCGGGTAGCCCGCGTCGAGGTCTCTGAACCGGACGCGCTCATTGCCCGGTTCGTCGTCCAGCGGCTCCGGGCGGTGTTTATTGAACATGATTGTCATTGTAGGGTCCTCGTATGGAGTGGTTGACGGCCCCCTTCGAGGTGGCCTTCGTGCAGCGGGCCCTGTGGGCCGGGATCCTGGTGTCGGCGATATGCGCCCTCGCGGGGACGTGGGTGGTGCTGAGGGGGATGGCCTTCCTCGGTGACGCCATGTCCCACGGCCTTCTGCCGGGCGTCGCGGTCGCCGCGCTGCTCGGGGGCAACCTGCTGGTGGGCGCGGTGGTGAGTGCGGTCGTCATGACGGCCGGTGTCACCGCCCTCGGCCGTACACCGAGGCTGTCCCAGGACACCGGTATCGGGCTGCTCTTCGTCGGCATGCTGTCGCTGGGTGTCATCATCGTGTCGCGCTCGCAGTCGTTCGCCGTGGACCTCACCGGGTTCCTCTTCGGTGACGTCCTCGCCGTACGCGAGAGCGACCTGGTCCTCCTCGGAGTGGCGCTGCTGCTGGCGCTGGCCGTCTCGGTGCTCGGTCACCGTGCCTTCCTGGCCCTGGCGTTCGACGAGCGCAAGGCCCGGACGCTCGGCCTGCGCCCCCGACTGGCGCACGCCGTGCTGCTCGGTCTGCTCGCGCTGGCCATCGTCGCCTCGTTCCACATCGTGGGCACGCTGCTCGTCCTCGGCCTGCTCATCGCCCCGCCGGCGGCAGCCCTGCCCTGGGCGCGCGGTGTGCGTGGCGTCATGGTCCTCGCCGCGGTCCTCGGCGCGACCGCCACCTTCGGCGGCCTGCTGCTCTCCTGGCACCTGAGCACCGCGGCCGGCGCGACCGTCTCGGCCCTCGCGGTCAGCCTCTTCTTCCTGTCCCACCTGGTGTCCGGGGTCCGGCACCGGCGTCGTGCACGCCGCGCCGCTCTCCCCGTCCGTGCCGCCACGGTCACCGCTCACGCCCCCACGACCCGACCGAACGAAACCTGAGGCGATCTCCTTGTTCGTCCGAAGAAATGTCACCCCCCTGGTGCCGGCGCTCCTGTCCGCGGCCCTGCTGTCCGCGGCTTGCGCCGGCCAGGACGACGCCAAGTCCAGCCCGAACAGCGCTTCTTCTCCCGCCACCCCCCACGGCTACGTCGAGGGCGCCACCGAGGCCGCCGAGCAGCAGTCCCGGCTCCTGCTCGGCGACCCCGGCACCGGCGACACCCGAGTGCTGGACCTGATCACCGGAAAACTCCACGACACCGCGCGCAAGGCCGGCGTCACCGCGCTCACCACCGACGGCCGTTTCGGCTACTTCCACGGCGCGGACGGCACCCACGTGCTCGACAGCGGCGCCTGGACGGTCGACCACGGCGACCACGTGCACTACTACAGCGCGAAGATCAAGGAGGCGGGCGAACTTCCGGGCGGCCCCGGCGCGAGCGTCCGCGGTGACGCGGGGGTGACGGTGGTCACGACGGCGGACGGCAGGGCGGGCGTCCACCCCCGTGCCGATCTGGAGAAGGGCGCCCCCGGCCCCCTCGATGCCCCGGACCGGCTCCCGGGCACCTACGCCGGGCCCGTCGTACCGTACGCGGAACACCTGATCGGCCTCACGCGCGACGGTGACGCCCCCGCGAAGGTCGTCGTGCTCGACCGGTCCGGCAAGCGTGTCGCCGCCCCCGAGTCCGTGTGCGAGGACCCGAAGGGCGACGCGGTCACCCGGCGGGGGGTCGTCCTCGGCTGCGCCGACGGCGCCCTGCTCGTCCACGAGAAGGACGGCACCTTCACCGCCGAGAAGATCCCCTTCGGCGAGGACGTGCCGAAGACGGCGTGGGCCACGGAGTTCCGGCACCGTCCGGGCAGCACCACGCTCACCGCACCCGCGGGGGCGGACGCCGTCCACGTCCTGGATGTCACCGAGCGCGCCTGGAAACGGATCGAGACCGGCCCCGTGGTCGCCGCCAACACCGCCGGTGAGGGCTCCCCGCTCGTCGTCCTGGAGACCGACGGAGCCCTGCACGGCTACGACCTGTCCACCGGCAAGGAGACCGCGGTCACCGAACGCCTGCTGAAGGACGTCCCCGAGGCCGCCACCGGCGAAGCCGCGGCACCGGTGATCGAGGTCGACCGGAGCCGGGCCTACCTCAACGACCCGGCGGGCAAGCGCGTGTACGAGATCGACTACAACGACGACCTCCGTGTCGCCCGCACCTTCGACCTCGACATCCGGCCGTCCCTGATGGTGGAGACGGGCCGATGAGCGTACGGGTGGGGGCCGCGCGGGTGCGCGCCCTGCTGCTGTCCCTGGTCACCTTCTTCGTCGTCGCCGGTACGGCGACCGGCTGCTCCGGCGGCGACGAGCGGCCCAGGGTGGTCGTGACGACCAACATCCTCGGTGACATCACCCGGGAGATCGTCGGCGACGAGGCGGACGTCAGTGTCCTGATGAAGCCCAACGCCGACCCGCACTCCTTCGGCCTGTCGGCCGTACAGGCCGCCGAACTGGAGAACGCGGACCTGGTCGTCTACAACGGCCTGGGCCTGGAGGAGAACGTCCTCCGGCACGTGGAGGCGGCCCGCGCGTCGGGAGTGGCCACCTTCGCCGCCGGCGAGGCGGCCGATCCCCTGGCCTTCCACACCGGCGAGGAGGGCGGTCCCAACGACGAGGCGGGCGAGCCCGACCCGCACTTCTGGACCGACCCCGACCGGGTGCGCAAGGCGGCCGGCCTGATCACCGACCAGGTCGTGGAACACGTCGACGGCGTGAACGAGAAGGCCGTTCGCGACAACGCCGCACACTACGACGGCCAACTCGCCGACCTGACAACGTGGATGGAGAAGTCCTTCGCGACCATCCCCGAGGGCCGCCGTGCCCTGGTGACCAACCACCACGTCTTCGGGTACCTCGCCGACCGCTTCGGCTTCCGCGTGATCGGCGCGGTCGTCCCCAGCGGCACGACACTCGCCTCACCCAGTTCCTCCGATCTGCGCTCGCTCACCCGGGCCATGGAGCAGGCCGAGGTGCGCACCGTCTTCGCGGACTCCTCCCAGCCCACCCGGCTCGCCGAGGTCCTGCGCCAGGAAATGGGCGGTGACGTGGACGTCGTCCCGCTGTACTCCGAGTCGCTGACCGAGAAGGGCGAGGGCGCCGACACCTACCTGCGCATGATGCGCGCCAACACCTCGGCGATGACCGAGGGCCTCACCCGCGACTGACCGGCTTCCCCGAGGGCCGGCGTACGGATCGCCGGCCGCTCCACCACACGATCCCGTGCCCTGAGGGCCGGAGAGGACAGACACACCATGAACAGGTCGACACGCGCCAGCATGCTCACGGGCACCGCCCTCGCCGTGACGGCGTCCCTGGCGCTGACCGCATGCGGCGGCAGCGACGACGCCTCGTCCGACGCCGAACCGGAGAAGCAGACGAAGAGCAGTGCGGCCACCGCGGTCGAGAACCCGCTGGTCGCCTCCTACGACGGGGGACTGTACGTCCTCGACGGCGAGACCCTGAAGCCGGCGAAGACTATCGAGCTGCCCGGCTTCAACCGGGTCAACCCGGCGGGCGACGAGGACCACGTCATCGTCTCCACCGACAGCGGCTTCCGCGTGTTCGACGCGGCCCGACAGACGTTCACGGACGCCGAGTTCAAGGGCGCGAAGCCGGGGCATGTGGTGCGGCACGGCGGCAGGACGGTGCTGTTCACCGACGGTACGGGAGAGGTGAACGTCTTCGACCCCGCGGACCTGGCCGGCGGGAAGCAGCCGAAGGGCCGCACCTACACCTCCGCCGAGGCCCACCACGGTGTCGCCATCGAACTGGCCGGCGGCGAACTCGTCACCACCCTGGGCACCGAGGAGAAGCGCACCGGGGCCCTCGTCCTCGACAGGAACAACAAGGAGATCGCCCGCGCCGAGAACTGCCCGGGCGTGCACGGCGAGGCCGCCGCCCAGGGCGACGTCGTCGGCCTCGGCTGCGAGGACGGCGTACTCCTCTACAAGGACGGAGAGTTCACCAAGGTCGACGCCCCCGACGACTACGCCCGCACCGGCAACCAGGCCGGCAGCGACGTCTCGCCGATCCTCCTGGGCGACTACAAGACCGACCCCGACGCGGAGCTGGAACGGCCCACGCGCATATCGCTGATCGACACCCGCACGGCGGAGATGAAGCTCGTCGACCTCGGCACCAGCTACTCCTTCCGCTCGCTCGCCCGCGGCCCGCACGGCGAAGCTCTCGTACTCGGCACCAACGGCGTCCTCCACGTCATCGACCCGGAGACCGGCAAGGTGGAGAAGAGGATCGAAGCGGTCGGCGACTGGACCGAGCCCCTGGACTGGCAGCAGCCCAGGCCCACCCTCTTCGTCCGCGACCACACGGCCTACGTCTCGGAACCGGGCAAGCGCCAACTGCACGCCTTCGACCTGGACTCGGGCGAGAAGCTGACGTCCGTGACGCTGCCGAAGGCCACCAACGAACTCTCCGGAACGGTGGACGGTCACTGACCGGACCTCGTCGTTCCTTCCACATGTCCGTCGAGAGACACCGGTCGGTTCCACCGTGCGCTCTTGTTGAATATGGAAGTCATTACCGACTACTGTCTGACTGCCGAACAGGTGGCCGCCGGACGGCGGCAGGGGAGGGGCCCTCATGACCGTGGCAGGCCGGGCGTCCGAAGCCCGGAGGATCAGTGTCGAGCGGGACCGGTGTGTGGGAGCGGGGCAGTGTGTGCTCGCCGCGCCGGCCGTCTTCGACCAGGACGAGGAGGAAGGGCTCGTCCTGGTCCTGGACGGGGAGCCTCCCGCGTCCCGGTCGGATGCGGTGCGTGAGGCCGTGCGGGCCTGCCCGTCCGGCGCCCTGACCCTGCGGTAGTCCGCAGGCATCGCGGTGGTCCACGAGCGCTGCCGGCCTGCCGGTCCCAGCTCTCCCGTCGGGCCCCGCATCACACGCCGTGCGAGTGCCACGGCTTCCTGATCAGCCCAGCAGAACGTCAAGGAGAAGCATGTCCAGACAGATCGATCGCCGTGCCTTCCTGCGCCGCGGTGCGGCGGGAGCCGCGGCAATGGCGGTGGGCCCCGGCCTGCTGGCGGCGTGCTCCACCGACGAGCCCGCATCGGACCGCGAGTCCGGTCTGGGTTCCTCACCCCGCTCGGGCGGCACGCTGCGGGCCGCCTTCGTCGGAGGCGGCGCCTCGGAGACGCTCGACTTCTTCAACGGCCCGTCCGCCCTCGACCTGGTGCGTGCCCGCGCCTGGCACGGCACGCTGGGCAACCTGGACCCCAGCGGCCCCGACGGGGTGCGCTACGGCGTGCTCAAGGGCATCGACATCGCCGACGACCTGTCGGCCTACACCCTGCACGTGCGGCCCGGCGTCCGTTTCACCGACGGCTCCCGGCTGACCGCCGCCGATGTCCTGCACTCGCTCAGCACCCTCGCGGCCAACAGCAAACTGCCCGTCTACCGGCTCGCGGCCGCCAACTTCGACCTGGCGCACGCCAAGGCCGACGGTGACCTGAAGGTCGTACTGCCCACCCTGCGGCCCATCGCCGACGGCCGCATGATCCTCTGTCAGGGCAACTTCCTCGTCGTCAAGGACGGCACCAGGAACTTCCGCAAGGGCATGCCCAGTTGCGGCCCCTTCCGGCTGACGGAGTTCACGGCCGGCCAGGGCGCGGCGTTCGAGCGCTACGACGACCACTACGGCCACGTACCCCACCTGGACGGACTGGAGCTGCGGTCGATCGCCGACTCGACCGCCAGGTCCGGAGCGCTCACCGGCGGTGAGATCGACTTCGCACACGACCTCTCACCCGTCACCGCGCGCACCCTCGGGGACAACGGGAACGTCGAACTCGTTCCCACGCGGAGCCCGTACCTGGTCGGCCTGTCCTTCCAGATGAACATGAAGGTCAAGCCCTTCGACGACCCCCGGGTGCGCGAGGCGTTCAAGCTCGCGGTCGACCGGCAGGCCATGGTGAAGACGGTGTTCTACGGCAAGGCCGAGATCGGCAACGACCTGCCCTCCATCGGCTTCCCCGACTACGCGGAGGGCCTGCCCCAGCGGGCCCACGACCCGGAGCGGGCCCGGGCGCTGCTCAAGGAGGCCGGGGCCAAGGGGATGAAGGTCACGCTGACGACCGGCCCGGAGACGCCGGGCATGGTCGAGATGGCCACTCTCTTCGTCGAGGACCTCAAGAAGGCCGGTGTCGGGGCGTCGGTGCGTGAGCTGCCGGCCGGACAGCTCTACGCGGACTTCCCCGCCTACGCGGCGCTGCCGCTGGCGGGCTCGTACCAGATGCCCATTCCCGCGCTGTCGACCTACCAGATGAGCACGGCGGGTGGATCGCCGTCGGCGTTCGGCTGGCAGGAGTCCGCGACCGACACCCTCGTGGCGAAGGCCCGCGCCGAGCGCGACCCGGCCGAGGCCGGGAAGCTGGGAACGCAGGCGCAACGCACGCGCTGGGAGGACGGCAACCAGGTGCTGCCGGTCTTCAAACCGAACCTGAACGCCCGGGCCAAGGGCGTCCGTGGGATACGTGACGATCTCTTCGAGCAGTTCCCCGGCTTCTCGCAGGCGTCGCTGGCGTGAGCCTGATCGCGTTCGCCGGTCGTCGCCTCGTGGGGGCGGCCGTCCTGCTCGTCGTGCTGTCGGCCGTCGTCTTCGCGACCACGGCGGTCCTTCCGGGCGACGCGGTCAGCGCGGTCGCCGGGGTGGACGCCTCGGCGGCGCAGCGCGCCGAGGTCCGCGCCGAACTCGGGCTGGACCGGCCGGCCGCCGAACGGTACGCGCACTGGGTGGAAGACGCCGTCCGGGGGGATCTGGGCCACGGCTTCGTGGGGGACCGGCCGGTCACCGACGTCCTCGCCACCCGCCTGCCCAACAGCCTGCTCCTCGCCGGACTGACGCTCGCGGTCACCGCGCCACTGGCCGCGCTGCTGGGCCTGTGGACCGGGCTGCGCGGGGGCGGCGCCGACCGCTTCGTCTCGACGGCCGCCCAGATCCTGGCCGCCGTACCGGAGTTCGTCGTCGCCGCGCTGCTCGTCGCGGTACTGGCGGTGTGGCTGGAGCTCCTGCCGCGTGTCTCCGTCATCCCCCTGGGCGGTACGCCGCTCGATGTGCCGCACGCGCTGATCCTGCCCGTCCTGACGCTCAGCGCGGTCGGACTCGCGGTGGCCACCAGGCTGCTGCGGGTCTCCGTCGCGGACGCTGCGGCCACCCCCTACTGCGAAGCCGCACGGCTCAACGGAGTGCGCGGGATACGGCTCGCCGTCCGCCACATCCTGCCCAACGCCGCGGGGCCCGCCGTCCACGCGCTCACTCTCACCACAGGCGCCCTGGTCGGCTCGGCGGTGGTGGTGGAGAACGTCTTCGACTACCCGGGCATCGGCCGGGAACTGCAACTGGCCGTCGCGGCACGGGACATACCCATGGTGCAGGGCATCGCCACCGTACTCGCCGGGGTGATGCTCGTGGTGCTGCTGACCGGCGACATCTGCGCCCGCCTGCTGGGCGCGCGGGAAGGACACGGCCGATGACGACCGTCCTCACACCACCGGGGAAGCGGTCACGCGCCGCCCGGACGGGCGTCCTCCGGCGCCGCAGGCCGCCCCTGCTCACCGGAGCGGGCACCCTGCTCGTCCTCCTGCTCGCCCTGCTGGGGCCGCTGGTCGCGCCGCACAGTCCCACCGCGCAGCTCGCCGCGCCCTTCCAGCAGCCCGACGGCCGGTTCCTCCTCGGTACCGACGTGCTGGGCCGGGACGTACTGAGCCGGGTGCTCGGCGGCGGCCGCACCATCGTGCTCACCGCGCTGGCGGGTACGGCCGCGGCCGGAGCCGTCGGGACGGCCGTCGGCGTTCTCGCGGCCATGGTGTCCCGCCGGCTGGGCGACCTGCTGCTCCGCTGCGTCGACGCCCTGGCCGTCCTCCCCGCTCTCCTCGTCGTCCTCGTCCTCGCCGCGGGGTTCCCCGGCAGCGCGACGGCCCTGGTGGCAGCCGTCGCCCTCGCCACCGCCCCGTTCTCGGCCCGCGTGCTGCGCGCCGCGGCGGACACGGTGCTCAGCAGCGGGTACGTCGAGGCCGCCCTGGCCCGGGGCGACACGCGGCTGGCCGTACTGCGCCACGACGTGCTGCCGAACATCGCCGGACCGGCGCTGATGGACACCGCGCTGCGCCTGGTCGCCTCCCTCCACCTCACCGCCACCGCGGGATTCCTCGGTCTCGGACCGGGCGGGGCGACGCCGGACTGGGGCCGCATGGTGAGTGAGAACGTTCCCGGCACGACGCTGGCCGCCACGCCGTTCCTCGCCCCGGCACTGCTGCTGGTGCTGCTGTCCGTCTGCGTCGGCCTGCTGGCCGGGCGGCTGGCGGACACCGTGGGGAGGGGAGCCGCATGACCGGCCGTGCCCCCGCTCCCCTCTCCGCTCCCCCTTCCGCGACCGGTGCGCTCGCGGAGATCGACGCCCTGACGCTGGGTCCCGCGGCCGGTGGGCCGCCCGTCGTGCACGACGTCGGATTCTCGGTGTCGCACGGGCAGGTGCTGGGGATCGTCGGCAGGTCGGGATCGGGCAAGAGCAGTCTGGCGCACAGCCTGCTCGGTCATGTGCGCCCCGGCCTGCGACTCCGCGGCGGAACCGTCCGGGTGGCCGGCCTCGATCCCTTCGACCGGGCGGACGCCCGCCGGCTGCGTGGCCGGGTGGTGTCGTTCCTCGGGCAGGACCCGGCCTCGTCACTCAACCCCGCACTCCGGATCGGCACACAGCTCGCCGAGGCGGTGCGGCTGCGCCGCTCCTCCGTGACGGGGAGAGCCGAAGTCTCCCAGCAGGTGGAGGAGTTGCTGACGTCCGTGCGGCTGCCGGCCGACCGGGCGTTCCGGCGGCGGCTGCCCCGGCAACTGTCCGGGGGACAGGCCCAGCGGGTCGCCCTCGCCCTGGCGCTGGCGGGCCGGCCCGCCCTGCTGGTCCTCGACGAGCCCACCAGCGGCCTGGACCCGGTCCTGGCGGACGGTATGCGCGGACTGCTGGCCGAGGCCCTCTCCGCCGGGGACCGCGCCGCGTTGCTGGTCAGCCACGACCCGGAGTGGATCGCGTCCGTGACGGACGACGTCATACGGCTGGAGCAGGGCCGGATCACCGCGCGCGAGAAGCCCGGGCCGGCGCCGGCCGTCCGCCCTTCCGGGATCCCCCGGGCCACCGGCCCCCGCTCCGAGGCTCTCCGCGCCGCCGCCGCGGACCTCACCGCCTCCGGCGGGCTTTCCGCCCGGGGCCTGCACGAAACCGCCTCCGGCGGGCTCACCGCCCGGGGCCTGCACGCCGTCCACGGGCGGGTCCCCGTGCTGCACGACGTCTCCCTCACCGTTCCGGCGGGTTCCTGCACCGCCGTCGTGGGTGCGTCGGGGTCGGGGAAGACCACCCTCGCCCGATGCCTCGCGGGACTGCACCGGCCGGTGCGGGGGAGCGTCGAGTGGCGTGAGGGCGGCGCGCCGCACGGACGCGGGGCCGCGGTGCACCTCGTCGCGCAGGACTCCCGCGGGGCCCTCAACCCGCGCGAGTCCGTGGCCGACGCGCTCACGCGCCCACTCAGGGGGCTGCGCAGCCGGTCGGCCCGGGAGGCGTCCGAAGAAGCCGTACGGCTGCTGGGACTGGTCGGGCTGCGGGACGACGTACTGACGCGCCGGCCCGGGGAGTTGTCCGGCGGGCAGCGTCAACGCGTCGCGCTGGCCCGGACGCTGGCCGCCGAGCCGCGCGCCCTCGTCTGCGACGAGGTCACCTCGGCGCTCGATCCGGAGACCGCGGACCGGGTCCTGGAGCTGCTGGACTCCCTGCGGCGCACGCTGGGCCTGACGGTCGTCATGGTGACGCACGACCTGACGGCCGTCGCCGCCCGCGCGGAGCAGGTCGTCGTCCTGGACGCGGGACGGGTCGTCGAAGCCGGACCAGCGGACCGGGTCCTGGCGGACCCCGGGCACCCCGTCACCCGAGGACTGCTCACCCGCGTGGGCCGTCCCGTCCTCGCCGTGCCGGAGCAGCCGGGGTGAAGGGCGTCTTACGGGCGTCGGGAGGAGCGCCCCGCCCCGTGGGCGCTCCTCCGCGACACGTCTCACGGCCGGAGCGACGTCCGCGCCAGCGCTGCCTTGTCGATCTTTCCGACCGCGGTCAGCGGGAGGCCGGCCACCCGGACGACCTCGTCCGGGCTCTTGTATCCGGCCAGCCCGCGCTCCCGCAGGTGCGCGGCCACCTCCCGCACGCCGGGAGCCTCGCCGTCGCACACCACGAAGGCGACGGTCCGCTCGCCCCAGCGTTCGTCCGGCACGCCCACCAACGCCGCGGCCGTGATCGCCGGATGCGTGAGCAACTGCTCCTCCACCTCGACGGCGGCGACCTTCTCACCGCCGCGGTTGATCTGGTCCTTGATCCGGCCCACCACGACGAGGTGTCCGGTCGGCAGCCGGCGCACCACGTCGCCGGTCCGGTAGTAGCCGTCCGGGGTGAACGCCGTGCGGTTGTGCTCGTCGGCCCGGTAGTAACCGCGCAGCGTGTACGGGCCCCGGGTGAGCAGTTCGCCGGCCGTACCGTCCGGCACGGGCCGGCCGTCGGTGTCCACCACCAGGATCTCGTCGTCGGGGGATATCGGCCGGCCCTGGGTGGCGCAGACGAGGTCCTCGGGGTCGTCGAGGCGGGTGAGGTTGATCAGTCCCTCCGCCATGCCGAAGACCTGCTGCACGGTCGCCCCGAGCGCCGGACCGAGCTTGCGGGCGTGCTCCTCCGGCAGCCGCGCCCCGCCGACCTGCACCACCGAGAGGCTGCCGAGGTCCCACGAACCGGAGGCAGCCTCGTCCACCCAGTGGGTGACGAGCGGCGGGGTCAGCGAGGTCAGGGTCACGCCCTCCCGCTCGACGAGCGCGAACGCCGTCTGCGGGCTGGGATCCGGGGCGATCACGACGGTCCCCCCGGCCATGAGGGTGCCCAGCACACCGGGGCAGGCGAAGGTGAAGTTGAACCCGACCGGCAGCACCGCCAGGTAGACGGTCCGCTCGTCGAGGGCACAGACCCCGGCACAGGCACGGGCGTTGTAGGCGTAGTCGTCGTGCGTCCGCGGGATGAGCTTGGGCAGGCCGGTGGTGCCGCCGGACAGCAACAGAAGGGCGACGTCTGCGGAGTCCGCTCCGCCGTCGTCGGCTCCCGGCGCCGGCCGGGCGTCCGGCGCGGTACGGCCGGGCACGGACGGCGGGGCCGCCCGCAGTGCCTCGAACGGGACGAAGCCGCTCTCCGAACCGGGATCACCGACCACGACGACCGTCCGGAGCGAACCGCCCGGCCCCTGCTCCGCCCGTACCTCGCGCATCAGCTCCCGGTGGTCGAACCTGGCGTGCCGGTCGGGCACGACACAGGCCACCGCACCCGACACGCGCACCAGATGACCGATCTCCCGGCGCCGGTGGCCGGGCATGGCGTGCACCGGGACCGCCCCGAGGCGCTGCAGCCCGAACCAGACGAGGACGAACTCGGCGCAGTTGGGGAGCTGGACGACGACGCGGTCGCCCCGCTCGACACCGAGCCCCCGCAGTCCGTGGGCGACGCGGTCGGCCTCGGTGTCCAGATCCGCATAGGTCCACCGCCGGTCCCCGTCGACCAGGGCGGCACGGTCTCCACCGTCGGTGCCCGCTCGACGCAGGCGGGCACCGAAGGTGACCCCCTCCCAGTGGCCGACGGCCCGGTAGCGCGCCGACTCCGCGTTCGACCAGCCGTTCTGCTTCTCGGTCATGTGGTTCCGCCCTCTCTCCTTCGCTCCCGGGCCCTGGTGCCGCGGCCCGTTGTGTGACTACGATGTGAAGTCTAGAAATGATAATCATTTCAACCTAGAGTGGCGCTACGGCCCGGCGGACGAGAGTCCCGTTTCGGACGCCGGCCCTCAACTGGCCACCCCATCCGACCGGAAGGTCCCCTCAGTGAGCGATGAAGCAGCCGTCCAGGCGCGGACGGCGGAAGGCGACGGAACCCTTCACGCGCCGGCCACAGTGCGCGAAGCGGTCGCACGCGCACTGCGGACGGCGCCCCACGAGCTGGACGACGACCGGGATCTCTTCGAACTCGGTCTCGACTCACTGATGTTGATGTCCCTGGCCGGCACCTGGCGGCGCGAAGGCAGCACGGTCACCTTCCAGGACCTCACCCGCACCCCGACCCTGGCCGCCTGGACAGCCCTGCTGGGACGGGGAGAACCCGCCGAGGCAGCCGCCACCGCACCACCCGTGCCGCTCGACGCGGTGACGGGCGAAGGGCCGACGGAGACGTTCCCCCTGGCGGCGATGCAGCACGCCTACTGGATCGGCCGCCAGGACGGACAGCCCCTCGGTGGCGTCGCCGCGCACTTCTACGTCGAACTCGACGGCCACGACGTCGACCCCGTCCGGCTCGACACCGCCGTGCGTGCGCTCGTGCTGCGGCACGGCATGCTGAGGGCGGTCTTCGACGAGGAGGGACGGCAGCGCTTCGGCGCGCCGGGTGCTTCCCTCACCGTCCACGACCTGCGTGAGTACACCGCCGCCGACGCCGCGGCCGAGCTGGAGCTGCTGCGCGAGCGCAACACCCACGCCCGCCCCGACATCACCTCCGGCGACGTCTTCCGCGTGGCCCTCTGCCTGCTCCCCGACGGTGGGACCCGGTTGCAGATCGACCTGGACATGATGGCCGGTGACGCGCTGAGCCTGCGGGTCCTCCTGGCCGACCTGCGCCGCTTCTACGAGTCTCCCGACGAACCGCCCCGTGAACTCGCCCTCGACTACCGCCGGTACCTGGCGGAGCACGACGCCCGACGACGGGCGGAACGCGAGCGGCACGCGGCCTGGTGGCGGGAGCGGCTGCCGGGCCTGCCCCGCGCTCCGCGCCTGCCGACGACCGTCGACCCGCTGACGCCGGTGAGCGCCGACGACACCGTGCTCACCCACTCCCGCCGCCTGCACCACTGGCTGGGTCCCTCCGGCAAGGCGGCGCTGATCAACGCGGCGCGCCGGCACGGCATCACCCCCGCCGCAGCCCTCGCCACCGCCTTCGCCGAGGTCATCGCCACCTGGAGCGGCAGCCGGCGCTTCCTGCTCAACCTCCCGCTGTTCGACCGGGAGATGTTCACCCCGGACGTCGCGGGCCTGGTCGGCGACTTCAGCGGCTCGGTCCTGCTGGACGCGGACATGAGCGCGGCCCTTCCCTTCTCCCGGCAGGCCCGTGGCGTGCAGGAACGCCTCCAGGAAGGCATCTCCCACGGCGCCTACGGCGGGGTGGAGGTGCTGCGCGACCTCGCCCGCGCCGAGGGGGCCCCGGTGCTGGCCCCGGTTGTGTACACCAGTGCCATCGGACTGGGGGAGATCTTCGAGCAGGACGTGCAGAAGTCCTTCGGCCGCCCGTCCTGGATCATCTCCCAGGGCCCCCAGGTCTACCTGGACGCCCAGGTCACCGAACTCGACGGCGGCCTGCTCCTCAACTGGGACGTGCGCGACGGTGTGTTCGAGGCCGGTGTGCCGGACGCCGCGTTCGACGCCTACCGCCGCCTCGTCACCCGCCTGATCACGGACCCCGACGCGTGGGCCCGGCCGGTGGACGGCCTGCTCGCCCCCGACGTCCTGCCCCGGCGCGCGGTGGCGGCCCTGCCCCCCACGCCGGTCCCGGACCGCGCCCTGCACACCCGCTTCTTCCGGCTCGCCGAGACCGAGCCGGGCCGCACCGCGGTGGTCCGTACCACCGGCGACACCCTCACCTACCGCGAACTCGCCCACGCGGCCCGGCGGATCGCCGCGCTGCTGCACGCCCACGGCGTGCGGGAGGGCGACACCGTCGCCGTGACCCTGCCCAAGGGCGCCGACCAGATCACCGCGGTCCTCGGCATCCTGGCCGCGGGCGCGGCATACGCTCCCGTCGGCGTGGAACAGCCCGCCGTACGCCGGGAACGCATCCATTCCGTGGCCGGCGCGTCCGCCGTACTCACCGACCGGGACCACGCCCCCCTCTGCGCGGACGCCCCGGCCCCGGTGCTGCTCCTGGAGGACGCGACGGGGCTCCGGCCCGCACCGGTCGTGCGGCCCGACCCCGCCCTGCCCGCCTACGTGCTGTTCACGTCGGGCTCCACGGGACTGCCCAAGGGCGTCGAGATGTCGCACCGGGCGGTCGTCAACACCGTCGAGGCGATGGAGGAGCACCTCGGGCTAGGACCCGCCGACCGCACCCTCGCGATCTCCGCGCTCGACTTCGACCTGGCCGCGTGGGACATCTTCACCCCGCTGTCCCTCGGCGGCCGGGTGGTCACCGTCGGACAGGACCACCGCCGGGACGCCCACCACTGGGCGCGGCTGATCCGTGAGCACGGGGTGACGCTGGTGCAGTGCGTGCCCGCCCTGCTCGACCTGCTGATGGCCGCGGGCGAGGACGAGGGCCTCGGGGACTCCGTGCGCATGGTGCTGCTCGGCGGGGACTGGGTCGGGCTCGACCAGCCCCGCAGGCTCCGCGCGCTCGTGCCCGGCTGCCGCTTCGTGGCGCTCGGCGGCATGACGGAGGCCGCGGTCCACTCCACGGTGTTCGAGGTGCGCGAGACCGACCCGGCCTGGAAGTCCGTCCCCTACGGCGTCCCCCTGCGCAACATGCGGGCACGGGTCGTGGACGGACGGGGACGCGACTGCCCCGATCTCGTCCCCGGCGAGCTGTGGATCGGCGGCCCCGGTGTGGCCAACGGCTACCGTGCGGACCCCGGGCGCACGGCGGAACGCTTCGTCGAGTACGACGGCGAGCGCTGGTACCGCAGCGGCGATCTGGCCCGGTACCGGTCCGACGGAGTACTGGAGTTCCTCGGGCGCGCCGACCACCAGGTGAAGATCGGCGGCCACCGCATCGAACTGGGCGAGGTGGAGTCCGCGCTGGAGGACGACCCCGCGGTCCTGCACGCGGTCGCCACCGTCCTCGACACACCCGGACGGCACCTGGCCGCGGCCGTGTCCGCACGCGGCGAGGCACCCGGCCCGGACGAGGTCCGTCTCCGGGCGGCGCGACGACTTCCCGCCTACATGGTGCCCGAGCGCGTCCTCGTCCTGGCCGACCTGCCGCTGACCGCCAACGGCAAGCTCGACCGGACGGCGGTCCACCGGGCGCTGACCGAGGCCGCCGGGCAGGAGGGGCCGCGCGCGTCGGCGCCGGACGACCCGGTGGAGAGCGCCGTGGCGGCCGAGTGGGCCGAGCTCCTCGACGTGCCCGAAGTGGGCCGGGAGAGCAGCTTCTTCCTGCTGGGCGGCGACTCGCTCGTCGCGACCCGGATGATCGGCCGGCTGCGCGCCGCCGGATTCCCCGGCGCCCGCGTGGCCGACCTGTTCGCCCACCCCGTGCTCCGGCACTTCTGCGAGACCCTGCGCCCCACGGCGGCCACCGGAGCGGAGGCGTCGCCCGTCGCCGCGCCCGCTCTGGTGCCCGACCCGGACCACGCCCACGAGCCCTTCCCGCTCACGGACGTCCAGACCGCCTACCACACCGGTCGCGACCCCCGCTTCACGCTCGGCGGCGTCGGCACCTGGCACTACACGGAGTTCGACGGCACGGACGTCGACCTGGAGCGGCTGGAGCGTGCCTGGAACACCCTCGTCCGGCGGCACGGGATGCTCCGCGCGGTCGTGGAGGACGGGCACCAGCGTGTCCTGCCCGACGTGCCGCCGGTGCGCGTACCGGTGGAGGACGCCCGCCCCGGCGAAGCGGCCGAGGCGCTGGCCGGTCTGCGCGCCCGCCTGTCCCAGCAGGTCCGCGACCCCGCCCGGTGGCCGCTCTTCGCCCTCGAGGCGGTGCGCTACCGCGAGGACGGGGACGCCGGGAAGAGCGAGGACGGGGACGCCGGGAAGAGCGCCGACGAAGTACGGACCCGTATCGGCGTCGGCCTGGACTACCTCGTGCTCGACGCGCTCTCCATCACCACGCTCTACGCCGAACTGAACACGCTCTACGCCGACCCGGATCACGAACTGCCGCCCGTGGACGTGTCGTTCCGCGACTACCTGACCCGCCTCCCCGCCGACCCGGAGTCGACCGCCCTCGCCCGCGCCCACTGGCAGGCCCGCCTGTCCGAACTGCCGCCCCCGCCCGCCCTGCCCTTCGCCCGGGACCCGGCGGCACTCGACGCGCCCGTCTTCACGCGGCGCCGGCTGAGCCTGCCCGCCGAGGACTGGCGGGCGGTCAAGCGCGAGGCGGCACGGCACGGCCTGACCCCCTCCACCGTCCTGCTGGCCCTGTACGCGGAGGTCCTGGAGACCTGGAGCGGGACCGACGCCGTGACCGTCACCCTCACCCTCTTCAACCGGCGGGACGTCCACCCCCATGTCCAGCGGGTGCTGGGGGACTTCACGTCCCTGTCACTCGCGGGGCACCGGCGCGAAGGCACGTCCTGGCCGGCCGCGGCAGCCGCCCTCCAGCGGCGTCAGGCGGCGGACCTGGACCACGCGGACGTGCCGATCGACTGGCTGCTGCGGGAGTTCGGCCGCCGCACGGGCACGGTGGACGCCGCCGCCCCCGTGGTGTTCACCAGCGCCATCGGCGTCGGGGACGCGACGCTGGCCGGACCGGGCACCGGCTTCCCCGCGAAGGTCTGGGGCATCTCCCAGTCCCCGCAGGTCTGCCTGGACAACCAGGTCACCGAGGAGTCCGGAGACCTGGTCGTCACCTGGGACGCCGTCGACGAGCTCTTCCTCGAAGGGGTGCTGGACGCGATGTTCGGCGCCTACGAGCGGCTGCTGCGGTACGCCGTCGCCGGTGACTGGGACGCACCGCTGCCCGGCCTGCTGCCCGCCTCCCAGTACGAACGGCGGGCCGCGGCGGCACGCGAGGCCGCACTGGACCCGGTGACGCCGCGCCCCCTGCACCAGTCGTTCTTCACCCGCGCGACGGCCACCCCCGACCGCACCGCCCTGGTCACGACCGCGGGGGAGGAGACGACGTACGGAACACTCGCCGACCGGTCGCTGCGGACGGCTGCCGCGCTCGTGGACGCCGGCGTGCGGCCGGGAGACCTGGTCGCGGTCACCCTCCCCAAGGGACCGGAGCAGATCGCGGCGGTCCTCGGTGTGCTCGCGGCCGGTGCCGCCTATGTGCCGCTGAGCCTGGAACAGCCCGCCGCGCGGCTGGAACGGGTGCATGCCACCGCCGCCTTTCCCGTGGTCGTGGGCGACTGGCCCGCGTCGGGAGGAACGGCCCCTCGCGCCCTGTCCTTCGCGGACACGCAGGAGCACGAGCCGCTGCCCGCACCGTGGACGACGCCTCCCCGCTCCCTCGCCTACGTGATCTTCACTTCGGGTTCCACGGGGGAGCCCAAGGGCGTCGAGATCACCCACGCCGCCGCCTGGAACACGGTCGCGGACATCAACGCCCGGCACGGCATCCGCGGGGACGACCGCGTCTTCGCCCTGTCGGCACTGGACTTCGACCTCTCCGTGTACGACATCTTCGGCCCGCTCGCCGCGGGCGGCTCCCTCCTGCTGCCCACCGAGGACCAGCGGCGGGAACCGGCTCGCTGGCCCGGCCTGCTGGAGCGGTACGGCGTCACCGTGTGGAACACCGTCCCCGCCCTGCTCGACCTGCTGCTCGACGCCGACGAACAGGGCGGCGGGGAAGGCGGCCGGATCGCCGGGCTGCGGACCGCACTGGTCTCCGGCGACTGGATCGGCCTCGACCTGCCCGCCCGGCTGAGGGCCCGGACTGCGCGGCCCTGCGCCTTCGTCGCCATGGGCGGCGCCACCGAAGCCGCCATCTGGTCCAACACCCTCACCGTCACCGAACCGGACCCCCGCTGGGTCTCCATCCCCTACGGCCGCCCCCTGACCGGGCAGCACTACCGCGTGGTCGACGGGGACGGCCGGGACTGCCCCGACTGGACGCCCGGCGAACTGTGGATCGGCGGCGCGGGGCTGGCCCGCGGCTACCTGGCCGACCCGGCCCGCACCGCCGAGAAGTTCGTCGAACAGGACGGGCGCCGCTGGTACCGGACGGGTGACCTGGGCCGGTACCGGGGCGACGGACTGCTGGAGTTCCTCGGCCGGCTCGACAGCCAGCTGAAGATCGCCGGCCACCGGATCGAGGCCGGCGAGATCGAGGCCGCCCTGGAAGCACACCCGGCCGTGCTGCGGGCCGCCGTCGTGGCCGTGGGGGAGCGCACCGACAAGCGCCTGGCCGCCTTCGCGGTACCGCAGGACCCCACCGCGGGCACCGCACCGGCCCGGGAGCAGGCTCCCCACGGGCCGGTCGAGAACCCGGAGCTCACCGAGAGCCTCTTCGCCCTGCTGGCCGAACGGGTCCCCGTCTACGCCGTTCCGTCCCGCATCCGGCTCCTGTCCGCCCTGCCCCTCACGGCGAACGGAAAGGTCGACCGGGCGGCCCTGGCCGCTCTGGCGGGACCGGAGACGGTGTCCGAGGGAGCCGAGCCGCCACGCGGCCGGACCGAGGCGGCCCTCGCCGGACTCTGGAGCGAGTACCTGCCGCACTGGGTGCCCGACCGCAACGCCAACTTCTTCACCACCGGCGGCGACAGCCTCACCGCACTGCGCCTGCTGACCGCGATCGAGCGCCGCCTCGGGGCCGCCGTGCCCGTCCGCCGCTTCTTCGCCGCACCGACCGTCGCCGCGCTCGCCGCGGACGTCAACCGAACGCTCGCGGCCCACGAGACCGCCTACGAGACCGGAGAGCTGTGAACATCGCTGAACTGCTGGCCCGCTACGCCGACGACGGCGTGGTGCTGTGGGCCCAGGACGGACAACTGCGTTTCCGGGCCCCGCAGGGCCGGCTCACCGACGCGCACCGGGCCGAACTGCGCACGCACAAGGAAGCCCTCCTGCGCCACCTGGAGGCCGGGGAACCGGCCCTGCGCGCCGACCCGGACAACCGCCACGAACCGTTCCCGCTGACCGACATCCAGGCCGCCTACCTCATCGGCCGCACCGACGCCTACGCCTACGGCGGCGTCGGCTGCCACGCCTACGTCGAACTGGAATACCCGGACCTGGACGTCGACCGCGTCACCTCCGTGTGGCGGGGACTGGTCCAACGGCACGACATGCTCCGCGCCGTCGTCCACCCCGACGGCTACCAGCGGGTCCTGCCCGACGTGCCCGCCCTCGTGGTCGGCACCGACGACCTGACCGCACTCCCGGCCGCCACCGCCGAGGCGGAGGCGGAGCGCACCCGCACGCGCCTGGCCACCCGCGAGGCACCCACCGACCAGTGGCCGCTCTTCGACGTGCACGTGACCCGCACCGCCGAGCGGGCCGTGCTCCACCTCTCCTTCGACATGCTCGTCGTCGACCACGCCGGCCTGCGCATCCTGCTGGCCGAGTTCCAGCAGAGCTACGGAGGCGCCGCCCTCTCCGACGCCCCGCGGATCACCTTCCGCGACTACGTCCTGGCCCGCCGCGCCCTCGCCGACAGCGACGCGCACACCCGCGACCGCGCCTACTGGCACGGACGCCTCGACACCCTGCCACCCGCTCCCGAACTGCCCCTCGCCGAAGCCTGGGAAGGCGCGGTGAGCGATCCCGGAGAGCCGGACCGCACTCCGGCCCCCGACGGCCCGGTGACGTTCCGGCGGCTGGAGATCCTGCTGCCCGCGGCCGACCGGGACCGCCTCACCGAGCGGGCCGCGCGGCGGGGACTGACCGTGTCGACGGCCCTGCTCACCGCGTACGCCGAGACGGTCGGCGCCTGGTCGCGCACCAGCCGCTTCACGCTCAACGTGCCCACCGTCGACCGGCCCGACCTGCACGAGGACATCGGCCGCCTCGTCGGGGACTTCACCTCGCTCGAACTCCTCACCGTCGACCTCGACGCCCCGGCCACCTTCGCCGAACGGACCAGGGCGGTGGGAGAGCAGCTCCTCGAAGACCTGGCGCATCCCCTCTTCACCGGCTCCGAGGTGCTGGCCGAGCTCTCCCGCACGGCGGGCGCCCCGGTACTGATGCCGGTCGTCTTCACCAGCGCCCTGGGCACCGGCGCCACCTCCGAGGGCGTACCCCCCGAGGTGAGGTACGCGGTGACCCGGACGCCGCAGGTATGGCTCGACTGCCAGGTCATGCACCGCGGCGACACCCTGAGCCTGTCCTGGGACATTCGGGAGGGCGCGCTCGCCCACGGGGTGGCCGACGCCATGTTCGAGGCGTACACGGCACTCGTACGGTCGCTGGCGGCCGAGCCGGAAGCCGGCGACGCCGCCTGGGACGCCCCGGCCCGCATCACCCTGCCCGCGGCACAGGCGGTACGCCGACGCGCGGTCAACGCGACCGAGGGGCCCCTGCCGGACGCCCTGCTCCACGAACCCGTACTCGCCCAGGCACAGGCCACACCGGACGCGACCGCCGTCCGGGCCCCCGGACTCGCCCTCACCTACCGACAGCTCGTGGCCCGCGCGAGCGCTCTGGCCGAGGCCCTGACCGCAGCCGGGCTGCGTCCCGGGGAGCCCGTGGCGATCTGGGCGGACAAGGGCTGGGAACAGGTCGTCGCGGTCTTCGGCACCCTTATGGCGGGCGGCGCCTACCTGCCGGTCGACACCGCTCAGCCACCGGCCCGCCGGGACACGATCGTCGCGGACGCGGGCGTCCGCACGGTCCTCACCCAGTCCTGGCTCGCCGAACTCGACGACCTCCCGGAGAACGTCACAGCCGTCGCAGTCGACCTCCTCCCCGAGGACCCGGCGGCCACGCCGCACACGGGCGGAGCCCGGCGCGACCCCGACGACCTCGCCTACATCATCTACACCTCGGGCTCCACCGGTACGCCCAAGGGCGTGATGATCAGTCACCGCGCCGCTCTCAACACCGTCGAGGACATCAACCGCCGCCACGCCGTCACCGGACGCGACCGCGTCCTCGGCATCGCGGGCCTCGGCTTCGACCTGTCCGTCTACGACCTGTTCGGACCGCTCGCGGTGGGCGCCACCCTCGTCCTGCCCGCGGCCGACCGGCGCGGCGACCCCTCCCACTGGGCCGAGCTGGTCCGCGACCACGGGGTGACCGTCTGGAACTCGGTCCCCGGCCAGCTCCACATGCTGTGCGACTGGCTCCGCTCCGAGCCCCCTGCCGACGACGTCTCGCTGCGGCTCGCGCTGATATCCGGTGACTGGATACCGGTCGCCCTGCCCGACCAGGCCCGCGCACTCCTGCCGGGGCTGGAGATCATCTCGCTCGGCGGCGCCACCGAGGGCTCCATCTGGTCCATCGCCCACCCGATCGGCGACGTGGACACGGCCCGCCCGAGCATCCCGTACGGCAAGCCCCTGACCAACCAGACGTTCGCCGTGCTCGACCGGCACCTGCGGCCCCGCCCCGAATGGGTGCCGGGCGAGCTGTACATCGGCGGCGCCGGCGTCGCCCTCGGCTACTTCGGCGACGAGGAGCGCACGGCACAGCGGTTCCTCACCGACCCCGTCACCGGAGGACGGCTGTACCGCACGGGTGACCTCGGGCGGTACCTCCCCGACGGGACCATCGAGTTCCTGGGCCGCGAGGACGCCCAGGTCAAGATCCGCGGCTACCGGGTCGAACTCGCCGAGGTGGAGGCCGCCGTACAGGCCCACCCTGCGGTCGCGGCGGGCGCCGTGGTCGTCGACGACTCGGCGGCGGGGGGACGGCGCCTGGCCGCGTTCGTGGAGACGGCCCGCAAGGACGGTGGGACGACCGGTCCTTCCGGGGTGCCCCCCAGGGACGGCGACGAGTCCGTCGCGGCGGGACGGGCACAGGCGCGCAGGGCGGCGGCCGACGCCGTGAGCGAAGCCTCCGGGGCCGTCGACGCCGCGCGGCTCACCGACTTCCTGGCCGCCCTCGACGAGATGGCGATCGCCGAGATGACGCACGTCCTCGCCGCCTCCGGAGTGTTCGACGGGGGAGCGGCACGCACGGCGGAGGACGTGGGCACGGCCCTGCGCGCCACGCCACGTCACCGGCACATCGTGCGGCGCTGGCTGCGCGCCCTGGCCGCCCGCGACCGGCTCACCCACCGGGACCCGGACGGCACCTACACCGGCCTCGTCCCCGTCTCCGACACCGAGCGGGAGCGCCGCCGGCACCAAGCCGCGGCGCTGGAGCAGGAGATCGGCTGGAGCACGGAGCTGCTCACCGTCATGCACACCTGTGCCGAGCGGCTGCCCGAACTGGTCTCCGGCGAGACGGGCATCCAGGAGCTGCTCTTCCCCGGCGCCGCCACGGAGGCCGCGGACGCCGCCTACCGCGACAACCTCGCCATCCGGCATCTCAACCGCGCGGTGGTCGCCGCGCTGCGCGAGATCGCCGCCGGTCACACCGGCGAGGAGCGGCTGCGTGTCCTCGAAGTGGGCGGCGGTGTCGGCGGCACCACCGGCGAACTGGTGCCCGTCCTCGCCGAGTACGGCGTCGACTACCTGTTCACCGACGCCTCCGCGTTCTTCCTGAACGAGGCCCGCGAGCGCTTCGCCGACCACTCCTGGGTCCGCTACCAGCGCTTCGACGTCGACGAGGACCCCCGCGCCCAGCAGCTGTCGCCGAACACCTTCGACGTCGTGATCTGCGCCAACACGCTGCACGCCGCCGCCGACGCGGACGCCGCCGTGGGCCGGCTGCGGGAACTGCTGGTACCGGGCGGACAGCTCGTGTTCGTGGAGAACACCCGCGACGAGAACCTCCCGCTGCTCGTCTCCATGGAGTTCCTGGAGGTAGCCGGCCGGACCTGGACCGACGTGCGCGAGCACACCGGGCAGTCCTTCCTCACCCACGCCCAGTGGCGCGAACTCCTCGCCGCACACGGGGCGTCCGAGATCACCTCACTGCCCGACGCCCGCGACGCCCTGGCACTCACCGGCCAGGAAGTCTTCCTCGCCACGCTGAAGGACGACCGCTACCACGTCCCCGTGGGCGAGCTGGCCCGCACGGCGGCCACCCGGCTCCCGGAGTACATGCTCCCCTCGGTGTGGCAGGTCGTCGACACCCTGCCCCGCACGGCCAACGGCAAGACCGACCGCTCCCGGCTGCGGGCCTGGCTGCCCCGCGAGAGCGCCCCCGTCGTCGTGGACGAGCAGCCGAAGGACGAGCTGGAGAACAGCCTCGCCGAGCTGTGGACGGAACTCCTCGCGGTCGACCGCGTCACCCGCAACGACGACTTCTTCGACCTCGGCGGGGACTCGCTCCTCGTCGCACGCATGGTGGGCCGGCTGCGCGAACGCGTACCGCGGGCGGCCGACCTGGAGTGGGAGGTCGTCCTGCGCCACATGCTGCGCCGCCCCACGGTCGCCGGTCTCGCCGGATTCCTGCGCGGCCTGGCCGGTGCCGAGGACACGCCCGTGGCGGACGCCGTGCGCACGAACCCGGTGATCCACCTGCACGGCTCGCGCTCCGAGGACGAGCCGACGACCGTGCTGGTGCACGCGGGGACCGCGACGATCATGCCGTACCGGGCGCTGATCACCGAGATCAGACGCCGCTCACCGGGCCTCGCCGAGGTCGTCGGCGTCGAGGTCCCGGACCTGAACGGGTTCCTGGCCGCGCCGCCGGAGGGACTCATCGAGCAGATGGCGGCCGACTACGCACGGGCCCTGACGGCGGACGGCCGCAGCCGCTTCCACGTCGTCGGCTACTGCCTGGGCGGCCTGATCGCCACCGAAGTGGCCCGCAACCTGGCCGAGTCGGGGGCGGAGGTGGAGAGCCTCACCGTCATCAGCAGCCACAGCCCCCGCTTCCGGCTCGACGACGAACTCCTCGCCGAGTACTCGTTCGCCGTCATGATGGGCATCGACCCGGCCGACCTCGGCTTCCCGGACGACCAGTACCGGGTGGCCGCGGCGGCCGACGCCGTCCTGGCCGCCAGTCCCGGTGTGCTGCCGGACGGCGGACTCGCCGCGCTGCCCGAGGAGTTCGAGGACGTCGCGAGCCCGTTCCGGCACCTCGCCGGCGTGCCCCGGGCCACCCGTATCGCCCGGATGTGCGAGGCGGTGCCCGCCTCGGCCGGCACCTACGAGCCCGACCACATGACCCGGCTCTTCCTCGCCTTCCGGCAGAGCGTCTTCGCCATCACCCGTTACGACGCCGAGCCCTACGCGGGCGACATCACCTTCCTGCGCCACGACGGCGCCTACCCCTTCCCCGGCAGCAAGGACGCCGTCACCACCTACTGGGAGGAACTGACCTTGGGCGACCTGGACATCCTCGACATCGGCGGCGACCACTACAGCTGCCTGTCCGTCGAGCACGCGCCCGGGATCCTCAAGACCCTCGGCGAGCTGACCCGGGGGGCGATCACCCGATGACCAGGACCGTGATCGGGGTCCTGGGCGCCTCCGGGGCGGTCGGCCGGGCCGCCGTACGGGAGCTGCGCGCCCTCGGCCACACCGGGCTCCGCCTGGGCGGGCGGACCGAGTCCGCCCTGCGCGCGGTCGCCGAAGAGGACCCCGTCGGCCGCGACGGGACGGTCCGGGCCGACGCCACCGCACCGGACGGCCTGCGCGCCTTCACCGAGGGCTGCGACATCGTCCTCAACTGCGTCGGCCCCACCTACCGGCTCCGTGCCACGGTGGCCTCCGCGGCACTCGCCGCGGGCGCCCACTGCGTCGACGTGGCCGGGGACGACCCGGCCGCCGAGGACCTCCTCGCGGACGGCGACCCCGCCCGCGACGGCCGCGCCGTCGTCCTTTCGGCGGGAGCGCTGCCCGGACTGTCGAGCCTGCTGCCGCGCTGGCTGGCCGGGCGGGGACTGGACGACGCCACCGCACTGACCGCGTACTGCGGTGGCCTGGAAACCTGTTCGCCGACGGTGGCGCACGACCTCATGCTGTCCCTCACCTCCGGCGGCGCGGACGGAGCGGCCTACGGCGAGGCGCTGGCGGCCGTCCGCGGCGGGCGCCGTGTGCCGCGCGTCCTGCGCACGGCCGAGGACACGGAACACGAGGCGTTCCCCGGACGGGTCGCGGTGCAGCCCTATCTCAGCGGGGAGAGCGAACGCCTCGCCACCGTCCTGGGCCTGGACCGCCTCGACTGGTACAACGTGCACCCCGGCCCCGCCGTACGCGCGCTGCTCAACCTCCTGCCCGGACGGCTCGCGGCCGGTGACGACCCGGACCGGCTCGCGGAGCGGCTGATCCTCGCCGCCGATCTCGACCTGGCCGGACGCAAGCCCTACTACGTCATGGACTTCGCACTGGCGGGCACGGCGTCGGGCCGGCCGGCGACCGCGGGAGCGACCCTGCGCGCGGCCAGCAGCTACCGCCTCACGGCGGCCGTGGGCGCGCTCGCGGTGGACGCGGTACTGCGGGGCGGCATCCCGGCGGGCGTGCACTTCGCCTGCGACGTGCTGGACCCGGACACCGTGGTCGGGCACCTGCGGTCGCACGGGGCGGCCGACCTCCGGCTCACCGGCGCGGCGGCCGACGCCGACCAGGTGGAAGAAGGTGTGCTGTGAGCGCGTCGTCGCCGCTGCGCGTACTGGTCTGCGGCACCAACTTCGGCCGCTTCTACGCCGAGGCCGTACGCCGGCGCCCCGGCTACACCCTGGCCGGCATTCTGAGCCGGGGCTCGGCAGCCTCCCGTGCGTACGCCCAGAGCCTCGGCGTCCCGTTCCTCACGGACGTCGACGACCTCCCGGCGGACATCGACGCCGCCTGCGTCGCGGTGAGTTCGTCCATATCGGGCGGCGGGGGAACCGACCTGGCCCGGGCGCTCATGGACCGGGGCATCCACGTCCTCCAGGAACACCCCGTCCACCTCACCGAGTTGACGGCCAACCTCAGACACGCCCGCGAGCGGGGAGTGCAGTACCGCCTCAACACCCATTACCCGCACGTCGCCCCCGTCCGCGCCTTCGTCGAGGCGGCCCGTCGGCTCGTCGCACAACAGCGGCCGCTGTTCGTGGACGCCGCCACTCCCGTCCACCTGATGCACCCCCTGGTGGACATCCTCGGCCGGGCGACGGGCACGCTGCGGCCCTGGCGGTTCGCGGACCCGGCGCCACTGCCCGCCGAGATCGGGCCGCAGCCGTTCCGCTCCCTGCACGGCGTGTTCGCCGGCGTGCCCCTCACCCTGCGGGTGCACCACCAGCTCGACCCCGCCGACCGGGACAACCACGCCCTGCACTGGCACCGGATCTCCCTGGGAACCGAGGGCGGTGTGCTCACCCTGGCCGACACCCACGGCCCCGTGCTGTGGAGCCCCCGGCTGCACATCGGGCGGGACGCGGACCGGCGGTTCGTCCTGGACGGTCCGGGCACCGGCCGGCTCGGGCTCGGGACCACGGCCGTGGTCGGCACCACGGGGTCCTTCCGTACGGTCTTCTCCGATCTGTGGCCCGAAGCGATCGGTGCGGCCCTCGACGGACTCCGCGAGGCGGTCGCGCAGGGCGGCGACGCCTTGCGCGCGGGCCAGTACGACCTGGCGGTGTGCCGCATCTGGACCGACCTCGCCGCCCGGCTGGGACCACCCGAGATCGTCCGGCCGGCCGCGCCCCGGCCCCTGGCGGTCAGAGACGTCTTCCCCGCCCCGGAGGGATTCCCGCACGAGACGACGTCCCGTCCGGGACCGGCCTCCCCGCCTGGCGGCCGGGCGGCCCCCACCGGGGAGCCGGACGGCCCCTCACCGCGGACCGCCCCGCCCCGCCCGGCGGACGCCGCCGCCTACTCTCCGTCGGCGGAGTTCTTCGACCTCGTCGCCGCCGAGCACACCGCGACCTCCAGCGCCCCCGCGATCGCCGCCCTCCTCGCCGACGCCGACCTGAGCACCGGTCCGGTCGTCGACATCGGCGCGGGCACCGGTCTGGTGACCGAGGCCGTCGCCCGGGCCCGGCCGGACGCGGAGATCATCGCCTGCGAACCGTCGGTCGGCATGCGCGCCGTGCTGACCAGCCGGGTCTTCAGCGACGAGGACCTGCGTGCCCGGGTGACCGTCACCGCGGACTCCGCCCCGGACCTGGAACTCCCGGACCGGATCGGCGTCGTTCTGCTCTGCGGGGTCCTCGGCCACCTCGACGCCGGAGAACGGGCCCGGCTGTGGCGGCGGTTGACCCGGCGGCTGGCTCCCGGCGGGCTCGTGGTCGTCGAACTCATGCAGTTCGAGCGTTCGTTGACCCTTCCCGAGACCCGGCTCGCCACCGCCGTAGCCGGACACCACCGCTACGAGTGGTCGTTCGGCGGAGCACCGGACGAGACGGAGGCCGCGGTGATGCGCCTGCACTCCACCTGGCGGGTCTACCGGGACGGCGCCGCCCGACCGGAACGCGAGGTGCGCGACTCCTACCGCTGGGCGCCCTTCGGGCTGAAGGACGTGGCGACCGAGTCCGGCCTGACGGCACGTGCCCTGCCCACCCGCCCCGGAGCACCCCCGCTGGCCGTGCTCACCCGGGCACCGGGCAGCCCCGGCCCGGCCGACCGACCGCAACTGCCGCACGCGCGGCCCTCGCCCGACGGCCCGGACGCCTCGCACACCGCCCCTCCACTCGTCTCCTCCTCCACCGACGGCTAGGACACCCCATGAACAGCCCAGAGACCTCCACGGCGTCCCACGCCCCCGGCCCC
The DNA here is from genome assembly GCF_003112555.1 of Streptomyces coelicoflavus. Classification (GTDB taxonomy): domain Bacteria; phylum Actinomycetota; class Actinomycetes; order Streptomycetales; family Streptomycetaceae; genus Streptomyces; species Streptomyces coelicoflavus. The sequence continues at coordinate 183,517 of NZ_BEWB01000004.1, forward strand.
CTCGGCACGGATACCGCGCCGGAACCCGCCGCCCCGCCCCGGGACTTCCCGGTCCAGCGCGGCTGCCCCTTCGCCGCGCCCGCCGAGTACGCCGCCCTGCGCACCCACGACCCGGTCGCCCGTGTCACCCTGCCCACCAAGAAGGAAGCCTGGGTGGTCACCCGTTACGACGACGTACGCGAACTGCTCTCCGACCCCCGTGTCAGCGCCGACATCCGACGCCCCGGCTTTCCCGCCCTCGGCGAGGGCGAACAGGAGGCCGGGGCCAGGTTCCGTCCCTTCATCCGCACCGACGCCCCCGAGCACACCAAGTACCGGCGGATGCTCCTGCCGGTGTTCACGGTGCGCCGGGTCCGGGCGATGCGCCCCGCCGTACAGGCACGCGTGGACGAGATCCTGGACGACATGCTCGCCGCCGGCGGCCCCGCGGACCTCGTCCCCGCCTACGCCAACGCCGTCTCCACCTCGGTGATCTGCGAACTGCTCGGTGTCCCCCGCGAGAACCTGGAGTACTTCCGGGACGTCACCCGGATCTCCGGCTCCCGCAACAGCACCGCCGAGCAGGTCTCCGAAGCCCTCGGCGGCCTCTTCGGCCTGCTCGCCGAACTGGTCGGCAAGCGGCGGGAGGAGCCCCGCGACGACCTGATCTCCAAGCTCGTCACCGAGCAGCTCGTCCCCGGCCACGTGACCACGGACCAGCTGCTGTCCACCCTCGGCATCACCATCAACGCCGGCCGCGAGACCACGACCAGCATGATCGCCCTGAGCACGCTGCTCCTCCTGGACCGGCCGGAGCTCATGGGGGAACTGCGCCGCGACCCCTCCCTGATGCCCGCCGCCGTCGACGAACTCCTGCGCGTCCTGTCCGTCGCCGACTCCATTCCCCTGCGCGTGGCCGCCGAGGACATCGACCTGTCCGGCCGGACGATCCCCGCCGACGACGGCGTCATCGCCCTCCTGGCCGGGGCCAACCACGATCCCGAGCAGTTCGAGGAGCCGGAGCGGGTCGACTTCCACCGCACCGACAACCACCACGTCGCGTTCGGCTACGGCGTCCACCAGTGCGTCGGACAGCACCTGGCCCGGCTGGAGCTGGAGGTCGCCCTGGAGACCCTCATCCGGCGCGTCCCCACCCTCCGGCTCGCCGGGGACCGGGACGACGTCGTCGTCAAGCACGACTCGGCCACCTTCGGCCTCGAGGAACTGAGGGTGACCTGGTGACCGTCCCGCAGAAGGCGTCCAGGCCCTCCCCCCGCGCGGCCCGGGCCGACAGCCCCTGGATCAGGCGGTGGAGCGGCGGGTCCGCCCCCCGGTACACGCTCGTCTGCCTGCCCCACGCGGGCGGCACCGCGGGCTTCTACCGGTCCTGGGCGGCGCTGACGCCCCCCGAGGTGGAACTCCTCGCCATCCAGTACCCCGGCCGCGAGGACCGCTTCGAGGACCCCGAGGCGGCTGACATGCGCGAGCTGGTGAGCGCGGTGGCGGACGCCCTCGGACCGCTGCTCGACCGGCCGTACGCCCTCTTCGGGCACAGCATGGGATCCGCCGTCGCCTGGGAGCTGGCCCACGAGCTCACCGGCCGCGGAGTCCCCGGCCCACGCCGGCTGTTCGCGTCCGGCCGGGCCGCCCCCGGCACCGCCGTGACCGGAGACCTGCACCGCCAGAACGACGAGACGCTGAGCGCCGAACTGGCCCGCCTCGGCGGCACCGACCGAGAGGTCCTGGACGACCCCGGGCTGCGGTCCCTGGTGCTCAGGGCCGTACGCCACGACTACCGGATCATCGAGACCCACCGGCCGGCGGACCGGCCGCCACTGTCCTGCCCCCTGCACGTCCTGACCGGCAGCGCGGACCCCGAACTCGGCGAGGAACGCAGCCGCGACCGGGCAGGCGGCTGGGCGGACCTCACCACCGCCCGCACCGAGGTACGGGTCTTCCCCGGCGACCACTTCTACCTCACGCCCCGGCGCCGCGAGGTCGTCGCCGCCGTCCTGCGCAGGCTGGACCCCTCGCTGACCACCGGCGGCGCACACACCTGGCCGAGCACCCCGTGAACCGTGACCACGCGGCGGGCCCGGCCCCGTGCCGCACGCCCACCCGCACCCGACCCGCCACGCCCGCCCCCACCCGGAGCACGTCGTGATCGACTACTACTCGACCTCGGCCGAGTTCTACGAGCTGGTGGCCACCCGGCACACCGCCAGCAGCGGCCCCCCGCTGACCCGCGTCCTCACCGGACTGGACGTGTCCCACGGGCCCGTGCTGGAAATCGGCGCGGGCACCGGCCGCGTCACCGAGGTGATCGCCTCCGCCCTGCCCGGGGCGGAGATCCTCGCGGCCGAGCCGTCGGCCACCATGCGCGCCATGCTCACCTCCCGGGTCGCCCGCGACCCGGATCTGCGCCGGCGCGTGACCGTCGTCGACGGGGCCGCCCAGGACCTCGTCCTGCCCGAACGGCTCTCCGCCGTCGTCATCTTCGGCGTGGCCGGCCATCTCACCGCCCCCGAACGCGTCGCCCTGTGGAAACGGCTCGCGGACCGCCTTCCGGACGGCGCGCCCATCGTCGTCGAGCTGATGGGGGTGTCCTCGCCCCGCGTCATCCCACCCGTGATGTCCCTCAGGGAGACCATCGGGCGCCAGACGTACGAGTGGTGGATCGGCGGAGAACCCACCGAGGGCGACGCCATGCGCTTCACCACCACCTGGAAGGTGCTGCGCGACGGCCGCACCGTGCGCGAGGTCTGTGACACCTACGACTGGCACACCTTCGACGTCGCCCGGCTGGCCCGCGAGGCCGGTATGACCAGCCGCCGCATCACCGAGGCGGGCGGCAGGCCCATCCCCGAAATCGGAGTACTCGTCAAGTGAAGTCACAACCGCCCGAGCCCGGCCCGGACCCGGCAGCCCCGGACACCGCCGCCGGCGGCACCGGCACCCGCGTCACCCCGCCGCCGCTGCGCGCACTCGCCGAACCCGTCCGCGGGCGACTGGCGATCGCCGTCGGCCTCCAAGCCGTGGCCGCCCTCGCCGGAGTGGTCCCCTTCATCGCCGTCTCCCGCATCGCCGAGCGGCTCACCGGCGAGTCCCCGGCCGACGGCGACGCCCTGTGGCCGCTGGTGGTGCTGGCCTGCTCGTCGGGCCTCGTCGCCCTGGTGTGCGGCACGGCGGCCGGTGCCCTCGCCCACATCGCCGACAACGACCTCCAGCTCGCCCTCCGCCGGCGGCTCGCCCGGCACATCGGGCGGCTGCCGCTCGGCCGGCTCACCGACCGGGGCACCGGCGAGGTCAAACAGGCGGTGCAGGAGGACGTGAGCGCGCTGCACACACTGTTCGCCCACACGCTGCTCGACGTCGTGGCGGTTCTCACCGCCCCCGTCCTGGCACTGGCCTACCTGCTCACGGTCGACTGGCCTCTCGCCCTCGTCAGCGTGGTGCCCCTGCTGCTGGGCGTGTTCCTGTTCAGCCGGGCCATGACCGGCGCGGCGGCCCAGATGGCCGAGTTCGGCGCCGCGGTGGGCCGGATCTCCGTCGCCGCCGTGGAGTTCGCCTCCGGCATCGCCGTGTTCAAGAGCTTCGGACGCGGGCACAGGGCCCACGAGCGTTTCGTCCGCGCGACCGAGGGCTTCGCCGGCTTCTTCTCCGGCTGGGTCCGCTCCACCCTGGTCAGCTCCACCGCCGCGATCCTGGTCGTCGCACCGGCCGTGGTCCTGCTGCTCCTGTCCGCGCTGGGCGCCCTGTTCGTCACCCGGGACTGGATGACCGGCGCCGAACTCGTCCCCTTCCTGCTGCTCGGCCCCGCCGTCGCCGCCCCCATGGGGGTCGTGGGTCCCCGCATCCAGCAGATCCGGGCCGGTCAGGCCGCCGCCGTACGCATCACGGAGCTGCTGCACGCCCCCACCCTCCCCGAGCCCACCGACCCCGCCGTGCCCGACGGCCACCACATCTCGATGCGCGGGGTGTCCTTCACCTACGACGGTCGGACCGACGTCCTCAGCGGTGTCGACCTCGACCTCGCCCCCGGCACGGTCACCGCACTGGTGGGGCCGTCCGGTTCCGGCAAGTCCACCCTGGCGTCACTGCTGCCCCGCTTCCACGACGTCACGGCCGGCACGGTGACCCTCGGCGGCGTCGACCTCCGCGACATCCCCGCGACCGAGCTGTACCGCCGGGTCGGCTTCGTCCTCCAGGACGTACGGCTGCTGCGGGCGAGCGTCGCCGACAACATCCGCCTGGGCCGCCCCGACGCCACCGACGAGGAGGTCGAGCGGTGCGCCCGCGCCGCCCGCGTACACGAGCGGATCACGGAGCTGCCCGACGGCTACGCGACCGAACTCGGCCGGACCGTCACCCTCTCCGGCGGTGAGGCACAACGCCTGTCCATCGCAAGGGCGTTGCTCGCCGACGCCCCCGTCCTCGTCCTCGACGAGGCGACCGCGTACGCCGACCCGCACTCCGAGGCACTGATCCAGGACGCGCTGTCCGCGCTCGCGGCCGGCCGCACCCTCCTCGTCATCGCCCACCGCCTGTCGACCGTCCGCTCCGCCGACCGGATCGTGGTCCTGGAGGACGGACGCGTCACCGAACAGGGCGGGCACGACGACCTGCTGGCCGCCCGGGGGCGCTACGCCGCGCTCTGGGAGGCCCAGCACACCGCGGGCCCGTTCGAGAGCGACGGCACACCGCACCACCGGCCCGCGACGACGGGGACCGGCCGCGCGGCGGACGACATCCGAGAAGGAAGTGCACGATGATCCGTCAGCTCTACCGCGTCCTGGGACCCGAAGGCTCCCGTCCACTGAATCGGCTGCTGATCCTCCAGTCGGGCGCGGCCGTCCTCCAGGGCGTCGCCTTCGCCCTCCTCGTGCCCGTCCTCGAGACCCTGCTCGGCACGGACCCCGACGACGTGTGGCCCTGGTTGTCGGCGTTCGCCGGCTGCGTACTCGCCTACGCGGTGCTCCAGGGTGCCGCCCTGAGCGGCGGGTTCACCGTCGGCTCCACGCTCTCCCGGGTGCTGCACCGCCGACTGGCCGACCAGGCGCTGCGGCTGCCGCTGGGGTGGTTCACCGCCGGCCGCACCGCCGAGTTCAGCAGGCTGGCCGGCCAGAACGTCATCCAGGTGATGAGCACACCGGCCCACCTGCTGCGCCCGTTCATCACCTCCCTCCTCACCCCGGCGACGCTGGTCGTCGCCACCTTCTTCCTCGACGTCCGCACTGCGTTGGTGCTCCTGGTCTGCGCGCCCGTGCTGTTCGCCGTCCAGCAGGGCAGCGGTGCGCTGATGCGCCGACTCGACCTCGGCCGCGACGCCGCGATCGGTGAGTCCGCCGACCGGGTGCTGGAGTACACCCGCAACCAGCCGGTCCTGCGGGCGTTCGGCCGGACCGCGGAGGGGTACGGAGCACTGGACGACGCCCTGGTGGCCGAGGCGCGCGCCGACCGGCGCCTCATCGCGCGCGGCCTGCCCGGCCTGGTCTCCTTCACCTTCGCCACCCGGCTCGTGTTCGCCCTGCTGCTCGCACTCGGGGTGTCCTGGCAGCTCGACGGGTCACTGACGGTGCCCACCCTCCTGGCGCTGCTGGTCCTGCTGGTCCGCCTCATCGACAGCGTGTCGTCCGCCGCCGAGGCCGGCGCGGGCCTGCGCATCGCCCGCAACACCCTGGAACGGCTCGGCGCTGTCCTGGACGAACCGCCGTTCCCGCGGCCCGCCGAGCCGAAGACCCCCCGCGACGCGAGCGTGGAGCTCACCGGGGTCGGCTTCCGCTACGACGACGGGACGGCCGACGGCGATGCGGCACGCCCGGTCCTCGACGGCGTGACCTTCCGCCTGCCCGAGCGCAGCATGACCGCCCTCGTGGGGCCCTCCGGCGCCGGCAAGTCCACGGTCGCCGCACTGATCGCCCGCTTCCGGGACACCACGGAGGGCACCGTCCGCATCGGCGGGGTCGACGTGCGCGAGATCGCGGCCGACGACCTGGCCGCCCACGTCTCCCTCGTCTTCCAGGACGTCTACCTCTTCGACGGAAGCATCGAGGACAACGTCAGGATCGCGGCGCCGGACGCCGCCCCGGACGAACTCGCCTCGGCCGCGGCCCTGTCCGGGCTCGACCGGGTGATCGCGGAGCTGCCCGACGGCTGGGACACCAGAGTGGGGGAGGCAGGCGCACGGCTGTCCGGCGGACAGCGTCAGCGCGTGTCCATCGCCCGCGCACTGCTGAAGGACGCCCCGATCCTCGTCCTCGACGAGGCCACCGCCGCACTCGACCAGGAGAACGAGGCGCTCTTCGCCGAGGCCGTGCGCACCCTGGCCGACCGCAAGACGCTGCTGGTCATCGCGCACCGGCTGAGCACCGTCGTGCACGCGGACCAGATCCTGGTCCTGGAGGGCGGCGGGATCACCGAGCGAGGCACGCACGACGACCTGGTCACGGCGGGCGGAACCTACGCGTCCTTCTGGCAGCGGCGGGCACGGGCCCACGGCTGGCGGCTGGAGGCGGCACGGACATGACCCCCCACCCCGTACCAGCGAACCACCGGACACCGCAGCAGCGTCAGAGGGAAGGCACGACACGATGAGCACCGGTCTGAGGAACATGTGGGACCCATGGGCGAGTTCCGTTCCTGCACTCGTACACACGAGCACCCTGGAGCCCTGCCCCGACCTCGCGGCCGCCGCCACCCGCCTGGCCCAAGCCGCCCTCGCCGACCAGTACATGGTCTACGAGGCGGCGGGCGGCGTCTGGCACTTCGCGGCGGGATCCGCCGTGCACCTCACCGCGCACCCGACCACCATCACCGCGCGGGCGGCGGGGCGCACCTGGACCTCCCCCACCGACGGCAGGCCACTGACGGCGTTCGCCGACGCACTGGCCGCCCTGTCCGCGGCGCAGGACGGCGCACGTCGTCACTTCTACGGCTGGGCGGCCTTCGAACTGGCCCACCTCCTCCATGCCGACCCCGGGGCCGCCGGTGACGGACCTCTGCTGCACGCCCTGATCCCGTCCGTCGAGGTGACCCTCACCGGCGACCGGACCGTGGTCCGCGCGGTGGACGAGGCGTGGCTCCGCAAGGTCGCCGACCTGCTGGCGGAGCCGGCGACCCGGCAGCTCCCGCCGGACGGGACCACTCCGGACGTGACCGAGCGGATCGTCGCGGCCGGCACCGCCGCCTACGGCAGCGCGGTGTCCCGCACGGTCGAGGACATCCGTGCCGGGCTCCTGGAGAAGGCCGTCGTCTCGCGGAAGGTCCCGCTGCCCGCCGGACCACCCGTGGACTTCCCCGCGACGTACCTCGCCGGCCGCCGGGCCAACACACCGGCCCGTTCCTACCTGCTGGATCTCGGCGGCCACCGGGCGGCCGGGTTCAGTCCGGAGACGGTCCTGGAGGTCGGGGAGAACGGCCGCGTCAGCACCCAGCCGCTGGCCGGCACCCGCGCCCGCGGCACGGACCCGGCGGAGAACGAGCGCCTGCGCGCGCAACTGCTCACCGATCCCAAGGAGATACACGAGCACGCCGTGTCCGTGCGCCTGGCCTGGGACGAGATGGCCGCCGTGTGCCGGCCCGGGTCCGTCGCCGTGGAGGAGTTCATGGCGGTCCGGCCGCGCGGTTCGGTGCAGCACCTCGCCTCGCGGCTGACCGGCCGGCTGCGGCCCGATGCCGGACCGTGGGACGCCTTCGCCTCCCTCTTCCCCGCGATCACCGCCACCGGCGTCCCCAAACGCTCCGCCCTCCAGGCACTGGCCCGCCACGAGCAGGGACGCCGCGGTCTGTACGCCGGCGCGGTCTTCCGGGGGAGCACCGACGGCGACCTCGACGCCGCCCTCGTCCTGCGCACCCTCCTCGGTGAGGGCGACGGGGCGTGGCTGCGCGCGGGCGCGGGAGTCACCGCTCAGTCCAGCCCCGAACGCGAGATCGAGGAGACCTGCGAGAAACTCCGCAGCGTCGCCCCGCACCTGAGGTACACCACGGGCTGACCGCGGTCCGCCGACGGTCTCGCCGCCGTGCTCCCGTCGAACGGGCCTGCGCGCGAGACCGCCCGGGCGACGGGCCCGGGCGGTGGACTTCCGCGGAGGAGCGCCCAGCGGGGCGTCGCCCCGGGACAGCTCTTCTCCGGCACAGGTGTGCACCGGGCCGGACGGTGCCGTGGCTGCGACCACCGTCCGACCCGGAGGTTCAGCGCCCCGTCACGGTGGTGAGGGGGTCGTGCTCGTGTGCGCAGCTCTCGTCGAAGCCGTAGGTGTCCCAGGCGGGGAAGGGGTCGGAAGCGGGCAGGGCTTCGCCTTCCCGGACGAGGCAGTCGGTCAGGGCGGCCCGCAGCGGCTCCGCGTCCAGCCGGGTACCGATGAAGACGAGTTCCTGGGCGAAGGGGCTGTCGGCGTCACGTGCGGAGGAGGGCTCGAAGCGCGCCACCGACCCGGCCTGCGACCACAGTCCCGTCACACGGGGCCGGCTGGCGAGGGTGAAGAAGCCCTTGGACCGGAGGACCTGCCCGTAGGCGCCGCTGTCCAGTGCCTCCGTCACGAACGTCCACAACCGCCCGGGGTGGAAGGGCGTTGCCGAGCGGAAGACGGTCGACGAGATGCCGTACTCCTCCGTCTCGGGAACGTGGTCGCCGTTGAGCTCCCTGACCCAGCCCGGAGCCTGTTGCGCCCGCTCCAGGTCGAAGCGGCCGGTGCCCAGGACCTCGCCCACCGGTATGCGGCCCCGCACGGCCGGCACCACGCGGGCGGCGGGGTTGAGGCGGGCGAGGGTGGCCAGCAGCCGGTCGGCGGACGCGGTGTCGACGAGGTCGAGCTTGTTGAGGACGATGACGTCGGCGAACTCGATCTGGTCCATCAGCAGGTCGCTGACCGTGCGCTCGTCGCCCTCGTACTGGTCCAGGCCCCGCTCGGCCAGCTCGTCGCCGCCGGCCAGCTCCGGCAGGAAGTTGGCGGCGTCCACGACCGTGACCATCGTGTCCAGCCGGGCCAGGTCGCCGAGGGTGGCGCCGTCGTCCCGGGCGAAGGCGAAGGTGGCGGCCACCGGCATGGGCTCGGAGATGCCGGACGACTCGATGAGGAGGTAGTCGAAACGCCCCTCGCGCGCCAACCGGTCCACTTCCTCCAGCAGGTCGTCCCGCAGGGTGCAGCAGATGCACCCGTTGGTCATCTCGACCAGGCGTTCCTCGGTGCGGGACAGGGCGGCCCCGCCGCCACGCACCAGAGCGGCGTCGATGTTGACCTCGCTCATGTCATTGACGACGACCGCGACGCGCAGCCCCTCGCGGTTGCCGAGGACGTGGTTGAGCAGGGTGGTCTTTCCGGCGCCGAGGAACCCCGACAGGACGGTGACGGGGAGGCGCCGCGAGGGGGCGTGGGTCATGCCGGGGTCAGCCTTCCGGACGGAGGAGGCCGCGCTCGTAGGCCTTGGCCAGCCGCTGCGGAACGAGGTAGGGCACGCCGTCCACCGTGACCGTCACCAGCTGCGGCGTCGTGGCCTTCCACTGCGCGCGGCGGTGCCGGGTGTTGCTGCGCGACATCTTGCGTTTGGGTACGGCCATGAGAACCTCCGGTGCGATCGGTGAGCGAGGCAGAGGTTACATGAAAATGGATGTCATTACGATCGCCGGATCGGCGCGGGCCTCCGGACGGGACGGGAGAGGTGCCGCCTTAGGTTCCGCTGCCCCTTGAGGGCGAGTGGAAAGGGGCCCGGCGACGACGGCCGCCGAGCCCCTGCCGGCCTCAGTGGAAGAGCTTCTCCACGAACGCGTCGAGGTTGCCGCGCAGGCGCTCGATCTGCTGCTCGACGGTGAGGGACTCCTCCATGCGACCACCCGGGGCGGCCTTCTTCTTGCCCCGTACGTACAGCGAGCAGTCCAGGTCGGAGCAGATGTACAGGCCCACCGAGTTGCCTTCGCGGCCGGCCGGGCCCGCCTTGGCGGCGGTCATGAGGGACACACCGCTGCCGGGATGCGTGGTCAGGCACAGCGAGCACAGGCTGCGGCGCAGGAAGCCGCGGTTGCCCGAGGTGGTGCGCAGGGACAGGCCGACGAGTTCATCGGCGCGTTCCACGACGAGATACCTGCGATCGGGTGCGGAGAGATCGAACCAGCCCAGGAAGTCCAGGTCGTCCCAGTGGTCCAGGTCCGCCAGGTTCTTGGGCAGGGGCATGCGCTTGGCCTCGCCCTTGGAGCAGTTGACGAACGAGGTACGGATGTCGCGCTCGGTCAGGGGTTTCACGGAGGGATCCTTCGAGGGGGTGAGAGGGACGGTGGCGGGACACGGCGCCCGGCTCGCTAGGCCGGTGCGTCGTCTCCGGCGTGGTGCGGCGTCGTCCTGCGCCGCACGACGAGGCCCGCCACCAGGGCGGCGAGCAGCAGGACGCCCGCCGAGCACCGGTAGGCGACGGAGAAGCCGTGCACCATGCCCGCGTCGAGGGCCGCGCCACCGGGGGCCGGATCGTGCGCGTGGACGTAACGGCCGGTGGCGCCGGTGGCGACGGTGTTGAGCAGTACGGTGCCCAGCGAAGCGCCCATCTGCTGGACGGTGCTGAGGACGGCCGAGGCCACCCCGGCGTCCCGCGCGGGCACGCCGGCGGTGGCCGTCGCGTAGACCGGCATGAAGGTCAGGCCCATGCCCAGACCGAGCAGCAGCAGGGCGGGCAGCACCTGCGGGACGTACCGCGCATGCACGGTCAGGTTGCTGAGCAGCAGCATGCCGGCGGCGGCCAGCACCATGCCGGACGACATCAGGGCGCGCGGCGCCGTGCGGGGCAGCAGGCGGGCCGCGATCTGGGTCGAGCCGATGACGATACCGGCCGAGATCGGCACGAAGGCCAGGCCCGTCCGCACCGGCGGATAGCCGAGGACGGCCTGAAGGTAGTAGGTCAGGAAGAGGAAGACGCCGAACATGCCTACGGTGGCCAAGCCCATCGTCGCGAGCGACCCGGCCCGCACACGGTCCTTGACGATGCGCAGCGGCAGCAGGGGATGCGCCGTACGGCTCTGCCACCGCACGAAGGCGGCGAGCAGGACCACGCCGGCCACGAGCAGCGTGACCACGGACGGGCTGGACCAGCCGCGGGGTTCGGCCTCGCTGAAGCCGTACACGAGGGCGACGAGCCCGCCGCAGCCCAGCAGCGCGCCCGGCACGTCCAGGTGCCCGCCGCGGCGGCCGGAGCGGTCGCGCAGGAAGACCGGTGCGCCGAGCAGGGCGGCCAGCGCGATGGGCACGTTGACGTACAGGGACCAGCGCCAGGTCAGGTACTCGGTCAGCAGGCCGCCCACGACCAGTCCGACCGCGCTGCCGCCGCCGGCCAGCGCACCGTAGACCCCGAACGCCCTGGCCCGCTCCTTGGGGTCGGTGAACGTCGTCGTCAGCAGCGACAGGGCCGACGGCGCAAGGACCGCCGCGAACGCACCTTGCAGGGCCCGAGCCGCGAACAGCATCCCGGGACCGGCCGCCGCCCCGCCGAGCGCGGAGGCCGCGGCGAACCCGGCCAGGCCGATGACGAAGGTGCGCCTGCGGCCCACCAGATCGGCGATCCGGCCGCCGAGCAGCAGCAGCCCGCCGAAGGCCAGCGTGTAGGCGGTGATCACCCACTGCCGGTCGGCGTCCGACATGCCGAGCGCGCTCTGTGCGGAGGGCAGCGCGATGTTCACGACGGTGCCGTCGAGGATCACCATCAGCTGGGCGAGGGCGATGACGGCCAGCGCCCACCAGCGCTTCGGATCCGGTGCGGGTGCGGGTGCGGGTGCGGGTGCGGGCGCGGGCGCGGATGCGGGTGCCCCGTGGTCCGGGGAACGGTCGGTGGACGTCGCATCGGTGGCCCTGGGTGCCACGGACGGGAGGGATTCCCCTCCGGGACGTTTCCTGCTCATGGAGATCACGCACGTTTCGTGTCGAAGTGCTGTCGGGACAGCCGGCCGGGGACGGTCGCGGTGGCGACGGGCCGGTGCACACAGCACGGGGACACGGCAGGGCGGTGGGGCAGCGGGAACCGCGGACAGCACCCGGGGCCTGCCTCACCGGCCGTGTGTCGTCCACGCCGGAGCTCTTGACGGTCGTGCGGCGGGCAACGCCGGGATCACGGAATCAGCAAGAGAAGGGCCCGTCTTCGGGCACGCGCCCCCGCGGTCGGCGCGGCGACGAACCGCGCGGGCCAGGACGTCTCGTGACGTGGCGTCTCAGGAAGGCGCCGAGGACAGGAAACGGGAAGGGGGGAGGAGTTACCGCGTGCCGCAGAGGAGGGAGGACACACGGCCGGAGACAACTATGGCCGCAACGCAGTCGGCACGGTCCATGTCTCTCGCCTCCTTCCGGGCAGGGCACGCGGTGCGTGTCGACGCCGAGCGCGCCGAGCGGGGCGGCAGCCAACCTGCCGCGCGGAATCCCGCACAGCGTATCCCACCGGCCGAACCGCGCGACCGGATTTTCCGACCGGTCCCGGCACACCCCGACCCTGCGGAAAACCGCAGGGTCGGGCGGGGGGAAACCGTACGAGTCCGACGGCTATCCGCATACCGGCACTGAGCTGGGACTTCTAGCTTGATCAATGGATCGCGGCACCGGCTCGCGGCGTGCGCTTCGTACTTGGAGACCTCGACATGGACCACATCACCCTGGCGCTGCCACAGGAACCCGCCGACGGCATCGCGGGATGGGCCGCCGACCTGGTGGACACCATGGGCGGACCGGGTGCGGGCCTGGCCATCGCCCTGGAGAACCTCTTCCCGCCGCTGCCGAGCGAGGTGATCCTGCCGTTGACCGGTTTCGCCGCCGGACAGGGCGTCATCAGTCTCTTCTCGGCCCTGTTCTGGACCACGCTCGGGTCCGTGCTGGGCGCCGCCGTCCTCTACTGGATCGGTGCGCTATTCGGCCGTGAGCGGATGTACGCGATCTGGTCCGCGCTGCCCCTGGTCAGGACCTCCGATCTGGAGCGGACGGAGGCGTGGTTCGCCAAGCACGGCACCAAGGCCGTCCTCCTCGGCCGCATGGTGCCGATCTTCCGCAGTCTGATCTCCGTGCCGGCCGGCCTCGAGCGCATGCCGCTGCCGACGTTCCTGACACTGACCGCTCTGGGCAGCCTGATCTGGAACACCGTGCTGGTCATGTGCGGTTACTGGCTCGGCGACCAGTGGGAGACCGTCGGTGACTACGTCGGTGTGGTCAGCAAGGGCGTCCTGGTACTGGTGGTCGTCGCACTGGCCTTCGGCATCGCGGTCAGGCTCCGTTCCCGCGGCACCGCCCAGCACCGCCGTACGTCGTGACCGGCCGCCTTCTCACACCGACCGAACGATCTTGCCCGGGGTGCGCGGCGCGACTACGCTCGGCGACCGTGCAGGGGGAACCGGCGGACATGACCACCCAGCACTTCCCGACGGCCCCCGGAACCGTGCCGCCGGGCGGTGCGACCACGGCGGCCCCGTCGCCGGCGCCGCCCCTGCGGGCGGCCGGGGTCCTTCTCGGCTGCCTGACCGCGCTGTTGGGGCTGCTGTACTTCGTCGTCCCCGGCACCCTGCTCGGTCCGGCCCTGCTGTGGCCGCGCACCCGGCGGCGGGCGTTCGTCGTCCTCACCGCCGGGGCCCGACGGCTGACGGCCCTCGAGCGGCGTCGCCGTTCCGTCTTCTTCGGGGACCGCTTCCCCGCCCGGCCGGTGCCCGACCGGCGCGTCCTGCGCTACCTGGCCGCCCGCACGTACGCCGGCCTGATCACCGGCGTCGTGGCCGGCCTGCTCGGGGTCGGCGCCCTCCTCGCGGGCCTTCTCGTCGCGTCCCTCGTCCGGGGCACCCTGGGCTGGTGGGAACTGGTCGGCCAGGTCCTGCTCGGCGGGGTGCTGCTCTTCCTGGACGTGCAGGGACTGTTCTCCCTGGCGGCCCTCGACGCGCGGCTGGCCCGGGAGTGCTTCGGTCCCTCGCGGCGCGAGCTGATGGAGCAGCGCATCGACGAACTGGCCACCAGCCGGGCGGCGGTGCTCCAGGCCGTCGACACCGAGCGCCGGCGCATCGAACGGGACCTGCACGACGGGGTGCAGCAGCGTCTGGTGGCGCTGGCCATGCTCCTCGGACGGGCCCGTCGCGGCGGCCGTACGCCCGAACAGGCACGCAGTCTGGTGGAGCAGGCCCACAGGGAGTCGCAGGAGGTCCTGACGGAACTGCGGGAAGTGGCCTGGCGGGTGTATCCGACGGCGCTGGACAACCTGGGGCTCCAGGAGGCGCTGGCCGGGGTGTCGGAGCGGTGCGGCATTCCGCTGCGGACCGAGTTCGCGCTCGACGGACCCCTGCCCGCCTCCGTGGAGACCGCCGCGTACTTCGTCGTGTCGGAGTCGGTGACCAACGCCGCCAAGCACTCCGCCGCCACGGAGATCCGGGTGAGCGTCCGCACGTACGGGCCGGTCCTCGTCATCCGGGTCGAGGACAACGGCGTCGGCGGCGCGAGGCCGGAGGGCAGCGGGCTGACCGGGCTGCACAGCCGGGTCCGCGCCCTGGACGGCCGACTGCACGTCCACAGCCCCCTTGGGGGGCCCACCACGATCACCGCGGAGCTGCCGTGCGCGTAATGCTGGCCGAGGACTCGACCCTGCTGCGAGAGGGGCTGGTCCGGCTGCTCACCGAGGAGGGCCACGAGGTCCCCGCCGCGGTGGGCGACGCCGTCGCCCTGCTGCGCGAGGTCGAGGCCCGGCCGCCGGACCTGGTCGTCGTGGACATCCGGATGCCGCCTACCCACACGGACGAGGGCCTGCGGGCGGCGCTGGAGATCCGCGAGCGGTGGCCCGGCGTCGGAGTCCTGGTCCTGTCCCAGCACATGGAGCGCAACTACGCGGCGCAGCTGCTGACGTCGAACGCGGAGCGGGTCGGGTACCTGCTGAAGGACCGGGTCGCCCAGGTGGAGGAGTTCCTCGACGCGCTGGAACGCATCCGGGCGGGCGGCGCCGCGATCGACCCGGAGGTCGTACGGCAGCTGGTGGTCCGCAGCACGCACACCGACCCGCTGGCCCGGCTGACCCCCCGCGAGCGCAGCGTCCTGGAGACCCTGGCGCAGGGGCACACCAACGCGGCCATCGCGGAGAAGCTGCACATCTCCCTGAGCGCGGTGGAGAAGAACCTCAACATGATCTTCGACAAGCTCGAACTGGCGCACACCACCGGCTACAACCGCCGGATCCTGGCCGTACTCCGGTACCTGGAGTCCTGACGCATGGCATGCCGGGCTCCGGGGAGACGGGCCGGCACGTCATGCGACGGCGGTGCCCTCGAGCTCGACCGTCTGGCCGGGGATCGCCAGCCGCGTCACCCCGAGCATGGTGGTGGTCGGCGCGACACCGGCGGCGCCCAGGCGGCCCGCCAGCACACCGTAGTGCTGGAAGAGCAGATCGACGTCGGTCGTGTAGACGTTCAGCCGGACGAGGTTCGCGAGGGTCATGCCGGCCTCGGCGAGCACCGCCTCGACGTTGTCGACGGCCAGCGCCAACTGCGCCGCCATGTCACCGTCGTGCTCGGGCCTGCCGTCGTTGCTCATCGCCGTCTGGCCCGAGATGTACAGGGTGCGCGAGTGCCCGGAGACGACCTCGCCCTGGTTGAATCCCATCCCGACCGACCACGACACCGGGTTGACCGCGTTGCGTTGCATCGCCGTATCCGCTCCGTTCGTTTCATGGCACCGCGCATGCCGCCCATCGCTCGGGCGACCGCCGTGCTCTGACGTCGTGCGATGAACCCTGGCAGGAATACGTGACACCTTTGGTCATGTATTTCGCTACGGTTCCCCCATGCGCGCCGACCGGCTGGTTTCCCTGGTCCTGTTGCTGCGTCAGCGCGGCCGGACGACCGCGGAGACGCTCGCCCGTGAGCTGGAGGTGTCGACCCGGACGGTGCTGCGCGACATGGAGGCCCTCTCCGCGGCGGGCGTCCCGGTCTACGCGGAGCGCGGGCGGCACGGCGGGTTCGCGCTGCTGCCGGACTTCCGGACGGCGCTCACCGGCCTGAACCACGACGAGGCGCTCGCCCTCGTGGTCGCCGGATCACGGCGCGGCGCGCAGCTGTTCGGACTGGGATCGGCGCTCGCCTCAGCCGTGCTGAAAGTGGTCGACGCGCTGCCCGAGGGGCTGCGGGACACCGCCGCCGGAGCGGCCCAGCGGCTGCTCATCGACCCGGAGACCGACCTCCTCTCGCGTCGCGTGGCCCCCGAGGAGGTCCCGGACTCCCTCGCCGCCGAGGTCCGGCGGGCGGTGTTCGCCGGGCACAGACTGCGCATCTACTACGAGGCGGTTGGCCGGCCCCCGACGTGGCGCACGGTGGACCCGATCGGCCTGGTCACCGTCAGGGACCAGGGCTACCTGCTGGCCAAGCGGGGCACCGAGGACCGCACCTACCGGTTGAGCCGGGTCCTCGCGGCCGAGGAACTCGACGAACCAGCGCAGCGTTCGGACACGGTCGACCTGGACCGGGCCTGGCGCGAACGCAACGTGCGGTTCCGGACCGGCGGAGACACCACCGTCGTGGTGGTCCGCGTGGATCCCGCCCGCCGGGAGCCCCTGGTCGCCACCGCCCTGGAGGTCCGCTCCGAGGAGACCGACGAGGACGGCCGGCTCCGGCTGCACGTCGTCTTCCAGGACGCGCGGCACGCGGAGTGGGCGCTGTGGGAGCACGCCATGTACGCGGAGGTGGAGGCCCCGCAGTGGCTGCGCGCTGCCCTGCGCGACCGCGCGACGGTGATCGCGGCCCGCTATCGGCCACCGACCTGAAGGTTCCCCCACCCCTGCGGGGTCGGACTGGAGTTCCTGCTCGGTGGCGCGCCCCCTGACATCGCATCGACGGGCGCCATGTTGGTCACCGGCCCGGAGCCCCTCGTCGCCCACCGGCCGCGGCCGGCGGGCTGGCCGCCGAGACGGTCGAGACTCTGTACAACGACGCCGGGCTGCCCGTCCAGCAGTCGGGCATCAGCGGCTACCTGCTCGGCGTCGACTACTCCGCGCTCGGCCAGGTCCATCAGTACCGGCTCGGCACCTCGACCGCCGCGAAACGCGTCTTCATCTCCCGCACCTACGAAGCGGGCACCGGGCGGCTGCTGACCCAGTCCACCGACGACCAGACCCGCGGGCCCGTCCAGGATCTGGAATACCGCTACGACCAGAGCGGCAACGTCACGGCCATCCACGACCATGTCGACACCGGCACCGGCGCCGACCAGCAGTGCTTCGCCTACGACGGCCGGCGGCGCCTGACCCAGGCATGGACGCCCAAGACGGCCGACTGCTCCGAAAGTGGCCGCACCGCCGCCAAGCTCGGCGGCCCCGCCCCGTACTGGAGCAGCTACACCTACACCGCGTCGGACCAGCGCGCCACCGAGACCCACCACGGCGCATCCGACGTCACCACCACCTACTGCCACGACCCCGCCCGCAGCCACCGGCTGACAGCCACCACCACGTCGACGGCGCCCGGCGCCTGCGACAGCGCCGCCACCCAGTACACGTACGACGACACGGGCAACACCGAGACCCGCGTTCAGTCGGTGGGCTCCACCACCAAGCAGTCCCTGCTGTGGAACGAGGAGGGCCGCCTCAGTGAGCTGACCGAAGGCACCACTGCCACCGGTTACCTGTACGACGCCGACGGCACCCTCCTCATCCGCCGTGACAACGCAGCGAACGGCGAGACCGTCCTGTACCTCGGCGCTACCGAGGTCCACCTCAAGGCCGGCAAGAAGTGGGCCAACCGCTCCTACACGGTCGGGGGCGCCGCCATCGCCCTGCGCAGCAACGCCTCCGGCACCGAGAAACTGACGTTCCTCTCGGCCGACCACCACGGCACCGGAACCCTCGCGATCAGCGGTGACAGCACCCAAGCGCTGAGCAGGCGCTACACCACCCCGTTCGGCGCCACCCGCGGCGGTGGAGTGGGCACTTGGCCCGACGACAAGGGCTTCCTGGGCAAGCCCGCCGACAGTGGCACCGGTCTCACCAGCGTCGGCGCCCGTGAGTACGACCCGTCGACCGGTCAGTTCCTCAGCGTCGACCCGATGCTGGCGCTCGACCAGCACCAGTCCCTCAACGGCTACGCGTACGCCAACAACAATCCCACCACGTTCAGCGACCCGAGCGGTCTCATCCTCGCCGACTGCTGGACCGGCGCGATCTCCTGCACCGGCGGCCGCCCCGACACGGCGGAACAGGCCAAGGCCAAGGGCTGGAAACCGAGAGGCTCCAGCACCACCTCCGGCACCGCCTACGTGCAGAAGGACGGCAGATCCGGCAGTGCTCCGGCGAACGCACCCCGATACGGCCGTTACCTCGAACAGATTCTCTTCACCAACGCGGACATCGCCGCCAAGCTCCGCAAGGAGCGGGTGAACCAGATCCTCGACGGCAAGTGGGATCTCACCAACTACCTCGAAGAGGAGATCGAGGACATCGACGAGAGCGTCTGCCGCCGCGGAGCCAGAGACGGCTGCGGCGTCTACAACCTCGCCAAGGACCTCATGGAAATGATGGGTCCGTCCCGCGAGGAGGCCGAGGAGATCATGGAGCGGATCGACGAGTCCTGGGAAGCGGAAGAACACCAAGAAGGGAGCGTCCGAATTCGGTTTCGCCGAGGATGAAGAATTCCAGATCGCGCTCACCCTCGCCATTCACGGCCACAAGGTGATGTCCAGGAACGACGACCAGAGACCGCCGCACGCGGGTGACGCGTGGGTCGACGACATGCGGGCCGACTTCAAATCGCTGAAGAGCGACAAGATGGCCCGTATGCGGGACGCGCTGCGCTCTTCGGAGAAACAGCAGCAGACCGATCTGGTGGTCATCGACACACGCAAGAGCGGCACGAGCGAGGACGACGCCCGTGAGGCGTTCCGGCAGTTCAACAAGCCGGGCCGGGTCATGCAGCGAGTGATCGTCTTCGGGCGGAACTATATGCTGGACATGGAAGTCGGCTAGCACTCGACTCGTACATCGGATCGCGGGTGCCCGGCCTCGGACGGACCGGGCCCCCGCGCCTCAAGTGCAAGGACATACGCGTGGGACGGTTTGAAGCATTCGGGACCGGATTCAAGGCAGATTTCGACGTCCGTGTCGGCCCGGCCCACTCCGCATGGGACTGCCCGGTGTTCGCCCGCGAACTGCGTGCCGACGTGGAACGCGTCATGGGGATCACCTTTGACACCGACGGCGATGGCCGGGACGCCTCGGGCGGCTACCGCTTCTGGTTCGAGAACGACGAACTCAGCTTCCACCTCATCGTGGACGATCCGGAGGAGGGCCGGCCCCTCGACAGGGTTCCCGCCTACGCCGTCCCCGTCTCCCGCTCCGAGCGGGTGGCCACCTGGGAACTCGCCGAGAGGCTGTACGACGGCCTCGACGACCTCGGGACCTACCTCCTGATCGCGTTCGAGAGGGACGGCATGCCCGTCGCCGCCAACTTCGACATCGGCGACGACTGGTGACCAGCCGTCCTCCTGCAAGGGAAAGGCACATGCGAACCACCGCCGGGAGAGCCCGACGAGCGGCGGCCGCCGCCGGGTTGATACTCGTCACCGGATGCAGCGCCGACACCGGGCATGCGCCGGCACCTTTCGACCAGAAGGCCGTGCAGACGGACCTGAACGAGGCCATAGCGGCCGCCGGACTGCCCGAGGGGGAAACCACGAAGGGATTCCCGGCGCCCAGCCGGTCGTCCGAACTGGCGGCCGAACTGGCACCGTGCGTGGTGTCGTGGTCCGCGTCCGGTTACCCTTCCCCTGACGCTCGCAAGGATTTCAACGCCCTGCTCACCGTCTTGGGTGCCCGCGGCTGGAGGGAAGCCCAGCCCTCGGAGGAAGTACCGCTTGCGGAAGGCGGCTCCTATGTCCTGGCCACCTACAAGAAGCAAGGGTGGATACTCAACGCCCGTCACAGCAGCGCGCGGAACCTCACCCGCTCCACCGCATTGGCCACCGACGAGTCGTGCTTCGACGAGTTGACCGACGACCGGCGTCCGAACGCTCCCCTGTCCGCCACCGCGGTGCCGTGATGATGAGTTGTGGCTGAGGGGGAGAACGTGGTGACGCGTGGTACCCGCGTCCGGCTGGACGGCTACGCATCGACGAACGGAGCCGCACCGACGGCGATGGCCGGTGGGTATCGGCATGGAGATCGTCGTCGTGTTGGCCGGCGGCGCCGGCCCCCGATCCCATGAGAAATGGCGTGTCGGGCAGCCGCTGACCGGGCCGGCCTCGGCACCCGTCATCGTGATTGCCGGGTCCGCCGTCGCCTGGGCGCTGGACGCCGCGGCACAGGGCACTTGGGCCGCGGCCACGTTTCACCGCGCACCGGGTGTACCGGAGTCACTGACGCACTGCTTCCTCGAAGCGGCGGCCGTACCGGCTCTGTGGCACCTCCTCACGGACCTCCCTGC
This sequence comes from Streptomyces coelicoflavus, assembly GCF_003112555.1. Classification (GTDB taxonomy): domain Bacteria; phylum Actinomycetota; class Actinomycetes; order Streptomycetales; family Streptomycetaceae; genus Streptomyces; species Streptomyces coelicoflavus. The sequence continues at coordinate 203,882 of NZ_BEWB01000004.1, forward strand.
GGCCGCGGTCGGCACGTTCGTTCTCGGGGCCATGGGGCGCGCCCCGCAGGCCGCCGCCATCGTGGCGGCGGCCCGGGGTCGTCAACGGTGTCCTGCTGGATCAGGTGAGGGTCCAGCGTTGGTTGCTGCCGTTCGTGCAGGAGTAGAGCTGGATCTGCGTGCCGTTGGCGGTGCCGGTCCCGACGGCGTCGAGGCAGAGGCCGGACTGGACGCCGACGATGGATCCGTCGGAGTTGACGCGCCACTTCTGGTTGTCGCCGCCCCAGCAGCTGTAGATCTGGACCTTGGCGCCGTTGCCGGTGCCGGCGGCGTCCAGGCACTTGTCGCCGTAGACCCGGAGTTCACCGGCGTCGGTGTACGACCACTGCTGGTTGCTGTTGCTGTGGCAGTCCCACAGCTGGACCTGGGTGCCGTCGCTCGTGCTGGCGTTGGGCACGTCCAGGCAGCGGCCCGAGCCGACGCCCTTGATCTGCCCGCCCTCCACGGGCGGCTCCGGCTCCGAGGTGTCGCCGTCGTTGAGCGCGTTGAGGACGGCACTGTAGGCGGCCTTCTTGCTGCCGTCGTTGTTGAACAGCAGCGGCGTGTGCTCCGAGCGCCAGGAGTCGCTGTCGCGCACACCCCAGACGGTGATGCCGAGGCAACGCGACACGGCCAGGCAGTCGTTGACCACGTTGGCGTAGGTCGTGGGCGAGGCACCCTGGATGTCGAGCTCGGTGACGGCCACGTCGACGCCGAGGGCGGCGAAGTTCTGAAGGGTGGTGCGGAAGTTGCTGTCGTAGGGGCTGCCGCTGTTGAAGTGCGACTGGAAGCCGACGCAGTCGATCGGCACGCCGCGCTGCTTGAAGTCCCGCACCATGTTGTACATGGCCTGGGTCTTGGCCCAGTTCCAGTTCTCGACGTTGTAGTCGTTGTAGCAGAGCTTGGCGTCCGGGTCGGCCGCGCGAGCGGTGCGGAAGGCGACCTCGATCCAGTCGTTGCCGGTGCGTTGCAGGTTGGAGTCGCGCCGGGCGCCCGAACTGCCGTCGGCGAAGGCCTCGTTGACCACGTCCCACTGGGCGATCTTGCCCTTGTAGTGGGCCATCACGCCGTTGATGTGGCCGATCATCGCCTGGCGCAGATCGTTGCCGCTGAGGTTCTGCATCCAGCCGGGCTGCTGGGAGTGCCAGGCCAGGGTGTGACCGCGCACCTCCTTGCCGTTCTGCACCGCCCAGTTGTAGACGCGGTCGGCGGCGCTGAAGTTGAACTGCCCCCGCTGCGGTTCGGTGGCGTCGATCTTCATCTCGTTCTCGGCCGTCACCGAGTTGAACTCACGGTTCGCGATCGACGCGTACGTCGAGTCGCCCAGCCTGCCCGAGGCGATGGCGACACCGAAGTAGCGGCCGCTCTGCGCCGCCGCTGCGCCGAGCGTGCTCTCGGCGGCTTGGGCGGTCGACGGCGTGACCAGTGCGGTGGCCGTAGCGGTGGCGCCGACGACCAGCGCCAGCAGCAGGCCGCGGAGTTTCCGCCGGACGGCGGATCTGGGGAGGGCGTACGAGCCCATTGATGTGCCTCCAAGGTGGACATCACGGAAGGACTGGAGCGCGGGGCGGGCCCGGCCGGTACGGATTGCCCCGAGGGCTTGCGCTGTTCGAGATGTCGATCTGCGGCCGGTTTTCCAGACAGGATGATTGAGCTGTTGATGATGCATCGTCAAGACTTCCCGCGAGAAAAGTTTCTGTTCCTGGTCCGAAACTTTCGGGTGCGCGGTGAGTCGGGCGCTGAACCCTCGAGATCACTCCTGATGAGCATCGTCGGATGAAGTCGATGGGTCGCATGTCGGCCATCGGGTGGTGTGACGTGCGACGTTTCGCCCCCGGGATATCGCGAATGTTTCGACATCGATGTCGACGTATGCGGGAGGTATTGACGTCACTCACCGGCTCTCTATCATTCAGGCTGCTCGATACTTCGACAGGGGTTCGATATACCGAACGCCTGTCATGCTCCTGCCAATCTCCGTGCTCTCTTCGTCTCGAGGTTGAGGAAGTCCCCATGCTCAGAGGAAGTTTCAGTCGCAGACGTCCGTCTGTGGCACTCGCCGCCGTGGTCGCGGCCCTGACCGCGTTGGCGGCGATGCTCGTCGCCACCGCCCCGGCCCGGGCGGCTGACAGCGGCGCCTTGCGCGGTGTCGGTTCGGGCCGGTGTCTCGATGTGGTGGGCGCCGAGCAGACCAACGGCACGTACCTGCAGATCTACGACTGCTGGGGCGGGACCAACCAGCAGTGGACGCTGACGGATTCCAGCCAGTTGACCGTGTACGGCAACAAGTGCCTGGACGTCCCGGACCACGCCACCACGGCCGGTACCCGGGTGCAGATCTGGAGCTGCAGCGGTGCCGCGAACCAGCAGTGGCGGGTGAACTCCGACGGCACGGTCGTCGGCGTGGAGTCCGGGCTGTGCCTGGACGTGAAGGACAACGGTACGGCCAACGGCGCGGCGGTGCAGCTGTGGACGTGCAACGGCGGCAGCAACCAGAAGTGGACCGGTCTGACCGGGACGCCGCCGACGGACGGCACGTGCGCCCTCCCGTCGACGTACCGGTGGTCCTCGACGGGTGTCCTGGCCCAGCCGGCGAACGGATGGGCCGCGGTGAAGGACTTCACCACCGTGACGCACAACGGCAGGCACCTGGTCTACGCGTCGAACGTGTCGGGGTCGTCGTACGGCTCGATGATGTTCAGTCCCTTCACGAACTGGTCGGACATGGCATCGGCCGGCCAGACCGGGATGAGCCAGGCCGCGGTGGCGCCCACGCTGTTCTACTTCGCGCCCAAGAACATCTGGGTGCTGGCGTACCAGTGGGGTGCGTGGCCCTTCATCTACCGCACGTCGAGCGACCCCACCAACCCCAACGGCTGGTCCGCGCCGCAGCCGCTGTTCACCGGGAGCATCTCCGGCTCCGACACCGGGCCGATCGACCAGACGCTGATCGCCGACGGCCAGAACATGTACCTGTTCTTCGCCGGTGACAACGGCAAGATCTACCGGGCGAGCATGCCGATCGGGAACTTCCCGGGGAACTTCGGCTCCTCGTACACGACGATCATGAGCGACACGAAGGCCAACCTGTTCGAGGGCGTACAGGTCTACAAGGTCAAGGGCCAGAACCAGTACCTCATGATCGTCGAGGCGATGGGGGCGAACGGGCGCTACTTCCGTTCCTTCACAGCCTCCAGCCTGAACGGGTCGTGGACCCCGCAGGCCGCCAGTGAGAGCAACCCCTTCGCGGGCCGGGCCAACAGCGGCGCCACCTGGACCAACGACATCAGCCACGGTGACCTGGTCCGCGACAACCCCGACCAGACGATGACCATCGACCCCTGCAACCTGCAGTTCCTCTACCAGGGCAAGGACCCCGCGGCGGGCGGCGAGTACAACCGGCTGCCGTGGCGGCCGGGCGTCCTCACCCTCCGGCGCTGACCCTCGGCGTCCACGGTGGGAGGCACCCCGGCCGGCCGCCCGGCCGGGGTGCCTCCCACCCCGCGGTGAGCAGGGCGTGGACGAGGGCCGGCAGGGCCATGCCGGTGTGCGGGGCGCGCCCCGACGGCCCGGGCGCGGTGGTCATGTCGGCCGAGCCCGCGGCCCGTGCGGAGGCTGGACCCGCTCGGTGGTGGCAGGCCTCTCACAGGGTGCGGGGGTTCGCAGTGCCACGACGGCCACGTCGTCGTCGCCGTCGGCGGCGGGGACCGTTGCCAGGAGCGCGTCGCAGAAGTCGTCCAGTGGCAGCCGTGCCGCGTCGATGGCGTGTCGGCGCAGCCGTTCGAGGCTGACGTCGATGTCCTCGTCGCGCCGCTCGACGAGTCCGTCGGTGTACAGCAGCAGTGTGGAACCTGTGGGCAGGGTTTCGGCCGCGCTGACGTAGTGGGGGTCCGGGACGAGGCCGAGGAGCGGGTCCTGGGCCTCGGTGAGGAAGCGGGCGGTGCCGTCGGCCCCGACGAGGAGGGGTGGCGGGTGCCCGGCCACCGAGTAGTGGAACGTGAAGAGGCCGGTGGCCTCCCGCTCCACGCGGCCGAGGATGCAGGTCGCCGTGCACTCGAGATACAGGGTCTGCACGGACAGGTCCAGGCGGCGCAGGACGTCGCCGGTGGATTCCCGGCGGTCCAGGGCGAGCCCGCGCAGCATGTTGCGCAGCTGGCTCATGTTGACCGCTGCGGGCAGGTCGTGCCCGGTGACGTCTCCGACGGTGAGCACGAGGGTTCCGTCGGTCGGCGAGAAGGAGTCGTACCAGTCCCCGCCGACCTCGGCCGCGGCGTTGCTGGGCCGGTAGCGGACGGCGAGCTCCAGGTCGGGCAGGTCCGGTGGGTCGGTGAGCAGGCTGCGCTGGAGGGCCAGTGCCACCTGTTTGGTGCGCTGGTACTCCAGGGCGCTGCGGAGCGGTGCGTGGGCCTGCTTCAGGACAAGCCTCAGGAGTTCGCTCTCCGGTCGGCCCAGGGGCGGGCGGTTCCCGCTCACGGAGGCCGTGACCAGGGCCGCGACCGTTCCTTCGACGACGACGGGCAGCAGGATCACGCTGTTCGCTCCGGCCGCCAGCCAGGGCTCCTCACCCGACGGGGCGAGCTGGGGCGGGGGCGAACCGGGCGGGAAGACGGCGTGGACGGGAGCACGTTGCTCGACGGCGCGTGCCAGGGGACTGCCGGGGCTCAGGTGCTCCTCCCGGTGCGGTGGCAGCTCGGGCAGGTCCGGCCGGGTGGTGGCGGCGACGCGTTCGGCCGACCGGGTACCGCCCGGGTGGGGCAGTGCCTGGGGGAGGAGGTAGACGGTGCAGCTGTCGGCCACGGCGGGCACGATCACACGGGTGAGAGCGAGGAGCATCTCCTCCAGCCGCATGATCCCGGCGCTGGCGGCACTGGCACGGGCCAGAAGCTCCTCGCGGCGTGTCTCCTGCCACTCCTGCTCGACGTCCCGGCAGGTGCCCACCCACTCCAGCACCTCGTCGCCGTCGATGACGGGCGCGGCCTCGACGGAGACGCGCCGGAAGCTCCCGTCGACCGTGCGCACCCGGTAGGAGACGGTGAACCGGGGCGGCACCTCGGCGAGCGCCCGGTACCAGTCCCGCAGGACCGGCTCCCGGTCGTCGGGGTGGATGACCTCCGCCCAACCGTCGCCCCGGTACTCCTCCCAGCGCTGCCCCGTCATCTGCTCCCAGCCGGGGCTGCGCTCGACGACCCCGCCGCGGGGGGCCATCACCCAGATCACCTGCGAACCGGCGGCGGTGACCAGGCCGGCGTACCGCAGCAAGGCGCGTCGGCGTTCCTCGGCCACGATGCGGATCCGCTCCGCCTCGGTCATCTGTTCGGTCATCTCCAGCCACACCCCGAGGATCCCGGGCGTTCCGTCGGCCGAGGTCAGCCGCGACACACTGCAGCCGGCGTATGACGGCCGCTTCTCGGTTCCGGAACCGGTGAGGGCGGCGGGAGCGGCCGTGAGCACCTCGGCACGGCCGGTGGCCAGCACCCGGTCGAGGGTGTCGAAGTACGCGGTCCGGGCCAGATCGGGGAACGCCTCGCGCACCGGCGTGCCCAGGGGGCGGTCGCCGAACATGTTCCGGTGGGACGGGTTGGTGTAGGCGATCCGGTGTTCGGGTCCGTGCGTGATGACGACGGCCGTGAGCGCCGCGTCGAAGGCGTCGAGACCGATGGTCCTCAGGGGCCCGTCCTGGCTCATGTGCACCACCGATACCGGTTGGTCACCAGCCTCGCCGTCGGTTCCGACGGGAGTGGGTCCTCCGATGGTCCCACAACGCGGCCGACCGGGGCGCGGCGAAACCGGGCTGAACCCGTCCATCATGGTCATGTCGACCGTGACGGGCTCCCTCCCGGCCCCCGGGCTCGAGCCGTCCCTCGGTGCGGGTCGTCCGCGCCCTTGGGCATCGGCCGGACCGGACGGGAGGGTTCAGTGCTGGAAGGCGAGGAGCTTGGCGATGCCGTTGCGCTGGATCTCGGAGGTTCCGGTCAGTACGCGGAACATGCGGATCTTGCGGAACAGGTACTCCACCTCGTTGCCCTGGGTGAGCCCCTCCTTGCCGTGGATCTGCACGGCCTGGTCGAGGATGCGGAAGGCGGACTCGCCGACGAACAGCTTGCACATGAACGCCTCGGCCGGGACCTCCCGGCCCTGGTCGAGGGCGGTGAGCGCGGCGTAGGTCATGGAGCGCGCGGCGTACAGCTCGGTGGCCATGTCGGCGACCTTGTGCTGGATGGCCTGGAGCATGAGCAGGGGCTGGCCGGCGACCTGGCGGGTGCGGGTCCGGTCCAGGGTGAGCCGGAGGGCGCGGCGGGTGGCGCCCAGCACGGTGGGGCAGTGCAGGAGGCGGTTGGTGGTGACCCGGCCCAGCGCGATGCGCATGCCCGCGCCCTCCTCGCCCAGGAGGTTCGCGGCGGGGACGTAGCAGTCGTCGAGGACGACGTCGCTCTCGATGTGCTCGCCGGACATCGGCGTCGCGCCGTCCTCGACGCGGCAGCCGGGGCTGTCGAGGTCCACGAGGAAGGCGGAGAAGCGGGGCTTGTCACCCTCCTGCTCGCCGGTCCCGGCCATCCGGGCGACGACGATCGCGAAGTCGGCGAAGGGGCCGGCGGAGGAGAACACCTTGTGCCCGGTCAGCCGGTAGCCGTCGCGGTCGCCGCCGGTGTCGCGCACGGCGACGGTGCGCATGGAGCGGACGTCGGACCCCGCGTCGGTCTCGGTGAGGGAGAAGCAGCAGGCCCGTTCGCCGCGGATCAGTGGCCGCAGGTAGGTGTCCAGCTGGTACGGGGTGGCGTGCTTGAGGATGTCGCCGGCGCGCAGCGGCCCGCCCATGTCGCCCAGCACGCAGTGGGACAGGACGCGTCCGGAGGCGCCCACCTCCTCCTTGAGAGCGGCCAGTTGGGTGTACGTGAGGTTCTGGCCGCCGTACTCCTCGGGCAGGTGGATGCCGTAGAAGCCCAGTTCGCGGCTGCGCCGCCAGACCGGTTCGAGGTCGGCGCGGGTGAGGCGGGTGGCGCGGGTGATGCCGCGGTCGCGCTCGTAGTCGGCCAGCTCGCCGTCCAGGTAGTCGCGCAGGCGCTCGACCAGTTCGGCGGTGCGCGGGTCGTCGTAAGCGGGGTGGAGGGAGAAGGTCACTGCGTAACTCCTGTGAGAGATGAATCAGTTGACGCGGCGGGTGGCGTCGGCCCAGTACGGTTCGCGGACGGCCTTGCGGTCGAGCTTGCCGTTGCGGTTGTGGGGGAGCGAGGCCGTGAACTCGACGGAGCGCGGCTTCTTGAAGCGGTCCAGGCGGTCGGCGCAGAAGGCGATCAGCTCGTCGGCGGTGGCCTCGGACCCGGCACGGCGGACCACGACGGCCTTGACGGCCTCGCCCCACTGCTCGTCCGGGACGCCGACGACACACGCCTCCTGGACGGCGGGGTGCTCGTAGAGGGCGGCCTCGACCTCGGTGCAGTAGATGTTGAAGCCGCCCGAGATGATCATGTCCTTCTTGCGGTCGACGAGGAAGAGGTAGCCGTCCTCCCGCATCCACGCCAGGTCGCCGGTGTGCACCCAGCCGTCGCGGAACGTCTCGGCCGACAGCTCCGGCTCCCGCCAGTACTCCCGTACGCAGTCGGGTCCGCGCACGATGACCTCGCCGACCTCGCGCGGGGCCAGCTCCCGGCCCGCCTCGTCGACGACGCGCAGTTCGGTGTCGTACATCGCCCGGCCGCACGACTGGAGCAGCTCCGCGTCCTCCTTCACGGCGTGCGCGATCTCCGCGCCGCTCAGGCCCGCGACCACGCTGGTGGTCTCGCCGAGGCCGTAGCCCTGGGCGAGGACGGGGCCGAAGAACTCGACCGCGTCGCGCAGGCGCCGCGGGGAGATGGGCGCGCCGCCGACGCGCACGCTGGTGAGGGAGGAGAGGTCGTGGCCGGCGGCCCCGGGGTGGGCGAGGACCGTGTTCACCATGGCCGGCACGAGGAAGGTGGCGGTGATGCGTTCCCGCTCGACCGTCTCCAGGAAGGCCTTCGGGCTCCAGGCCGGCAGGACGTACGTCGTCGAGCCGCCGAAGACGCCCGCCAGCAGGCCCATTCCGGTGGCGTGGGTGATGGGGCCGCAGGCGAGGTAGCGGGTGCCGGGGCGGGGCCGGGACTCGTCGGACATCAGCAGCTTGCGCATGTTGGCGAGCCGGTTGCCGACGGTCTGCACGGCGGCCTTCAGGGCCCCGGTGGACCCGGAGGTGAAGTTCAGGACGCAGGGCGTGTCCTCGTCCACCTCCACCAAGCTCCCTGCGTCGTCGCCCTCTTGGAGGAGGGCCGGGTACGGGATCTCGTCCGGGCCCGGGTCCGCCGGTGCGTCCAGCGGTACGGGCAGGCAGCCGGTGCCGGACGCGGCGATGGCGGCGAGGGCGTCCTCGCGGTGGGCCGCGTCGAAGATCAGGGCGCGGACCGGGGCGTAGCGCAGGATGTGCTCCACCTCGCCCCGGCCGAGGCGTGCGTTGATCGGCGCGCGGGTCAACCCGGCCTTGTACAGGGCGAACTCCACCTCCACCAGCTCGCCGCGGTTCCAGGCGAGCGAGGCCACCGCGTCGCCGGGGCGCAGGCCGCGGGCGGAGAGGGCGGAGGCCAGACGGCCGGTCGCACGGTCCAGTTCCGCGAACGTCCAGGAACGGTCGCCGCAGACGAGGGCCGGGGATTCGGGCCAGTAGCGGGCACTGCGGGTCAGGTAGGTGCCGAGATTCATGGGGCCTGCTTCCGTGAACGAGGACGGAGACTTCTGGGCTTCTGGGTTTCTGGGCTTCTGCGCTGAGGGGCTGAGGGACTTCAGGAAGTTAACAATGAGGCTGTTTACATACAGAGTGTTCAATAACTTCTGGGGTGTCAAGAGTCTCCTACACTGGGCACCGCACCGGGCCGGACGACGGAGGAGGGGCTCATGGCCGAGGACAGACGGACGAGGCGGTCACGCCGTGCCCTGGGGGCGGCCCTGATCGAACTGGTCCTGGAGCGCGGCTTCACCGCGCTGACGGTGGAGGACATCACCGAGCGGGCGGACGTGGCCCGCGCCACCTTCTACGCCCACTTCCGGGACAAGGAGGACCTGTTCGCCCGCGTGACGGCCGACCTGCTGGCCGGGCTCTCCGAGCGGCTGGCCCCGGCGGTCGCCGACAGCGCGGTCGGCTTCACCGGCAAGCCGGTCCTGGAGATGCTGCGGCACGCGCGCGAGGAGCGCGACCTGTACCGGATCGTGCTGCGCGGCGAGGGCGACGGCAAGCCGCTCCAGATGTTCGCCGACGCCTGCGCACGCGCGACGGCCGAGGAGTTCCGCGCCCGAGCGGAGCGCAACGCCGTGGAGCCGCGCATCGACCCCGAGCTGCTCGCCCGGGTGTGGGTGGGCGAGCAGCTCGGCGTGCTGCGCTGGTGGGTGGAGCAGGAGACGCCGTCCCTGCCCGCCGAGGAGGTCGTGCGGATGCTGCTCGACCTGGCGATGCGCGGACGCTACTGGGCCAGCGGCTTCGAACCCTCCGCCTGAGGAGCCGGGTTCAGGCGCCGCGCGTCGCGCTCCGGCCGGATGGCGGCCAGGGCGAGGAGCCCGCAGACCAGCATGACGGCGGCGGACAGCAGGAAGGCGTGGGTGTAGCCGGCGCCGGGGGAGTCGGCGGAGTCCAGCAGGTGCCCGGTGACATAGGGGGCGACGAGGCCCGGGAGGGTGCCGGTCGCCGCGACGACGCCGAACACCGCCCCGCGCTGCACCGGCGGGACGACGGCGGACGCGGTCATGTAGTGCAGCGGGAAGACGATGGCGTGGCCGCCGAACGCCAGGCCGAGCAGGACGAGATGGGGCGCCGGGCCGTCGACGAACGGAAGGGCGGCCATGGCCAGGGCCGCCAGGAGCACCGCGATCCCCTGCGGGGCGCCGCTCGTCCAGCGGGCGGAGCGGCCTCGGCGGCGCAGCCGGTCCACCAGCGGCGGCACCGACAGCAGCAGCACCAGGCTGAACGCGGAGATCGCGCTGATCACGGCGGCGGCGCCGCCCGGCGTCAGTTCGAGCCGGGTGCGCAGGTAGACGGGCAGCCAGGCGTGGCTCAACGCCAGCGCCCAGGAAGCGCCGAACGCCCCGGCGATGCTGCCGAGCACCGTGCCGTTCAGCAGCAGGCGCCGGTACGGCAGCCGCTCCCGCGGGGCAGGGGCCGGGGTCGTGGCTGAGGCCGGGGCCGGGGCGAGGGCGCCGTCGCGGTCGTGCGGAGCGGGGGCGTGGTCACGCGGCGCGGGAGCGTGGTCGCGCGGTGCCCGGGTGCGGGTGCCCGGCGCGCTGTCCTCGCCGTAGGGGCCGTCGTGCCCCACCTTCCACCAGACCAGGCTCCACACCGTGCTCGTCACCGCGAGCACCACGAAGGCGGAGCGCCAGCCGAAGGCGGTGATCAGCCAGGTCACGACCGGCGCCGCGAACAGCGTGCCCAGGGCCGCACCGCTGATCTGCAGCGCCGACGGCAGGCCGCGCAGGTTCGCGGGGAACCACTTGTACAGGGCGTGCATCGACATCGAGGCCGCCGGGCCCTCCGCCGCGCCGAGCAGCACCCGCCCCGCCACCAGCGCGGGCACCGACGCCACGAACAGCACCGGCAGTTGGGCGACGGCCCAGACGACGGCCATCGTGAACAGCAGGACCCGGCTGGAGACGCGCGCCGACACGAAGCCGACGACCAGCCCGGACAGGCTGAACAGCAGGGCGAACGAGCTGGAGATCATCCCGTACGTGCTGTTGCTGATCTCCAGCTCGTCCATGATCGGCACGGCCGCCAGGCCCAGGACGGACTTGTCCGCGTAGTTGATCAGCATGAACGCCACGATCATCGCGGTGATCAGCCAGGCCCGTCGGCGGTCGAACGCCGGGCGGCGCGGTGGTGCCGTGACGGGCTCACGCGGCGGCGCGGGCGTGGACGGTTCGACCATGGGGCTCTCCTGCGGTTCTGGAGGAAGGACTCTGTCCCCCGATGTCGAACAGGTTGTACGTTAGCGGCGTCATTGTTCAAGACCCTGGAGTGGGGGAGTTGTCCATGAACGGCACGACGCGGCTGGGTGATCTCCGATGGACCCGCGGCTACACGGACCCCGCCTGGATCCGCCGCTTCACGTCCGCCGGCCGTGAACTGGCCCCCAGCCGCCGCGTGTGGCGCGGCCCGGAGCCCGCCCGTGCGCTGCCCGAGCGCCCCGTCGACCTGCACACGCCCGACATCGGGCCGGGCGGCGGCACCACCACGCTGGAGGACCTGTTCACCGCGGCCGAGACGGACGCGTTCCTGGTGCTGCACCGGGGCGCGGTCGTCCACGAGACGTACCGGCACGGCACCCGGGCGCACACCCCGCACTTCAACGCCTCGGCGGCCAAGTCGTACGTCGGACTGATGGCGGCGATCCTGGCCCACCAGGGTCTCCTGGACCGGTCGGCCCCCGTCCACGGCTACGTCCCCGACCTCGCGGGGACCGCCTTCGGCGACGCCACCGTCCAGGACCTGCTGCACATGGGCACCGAGGTCGCCTACGCGGGCCGGCCCTTCGACAAGGCGATGGAGGCCCAGCGGTACCACGCCGTCATCGCCCCGCAGCTGCGGCCGTTCGGCTACACCGGGCCCACCACCATCCGCGAACACCTGCTGACCGCCCGCGCCACCGGCCGGCCGGGCACCGGGTTCCGCTACGAGAACGGCAACGTCGAGGCGCTCGCCGAGGTTCTGCGCCGGGTCACCGGACTCACCACCTCCGCCCTGCTCAGCGAGCTGATCTGGTCGAAGATCGGCGCCGAGGAGGACGCCTACTACATCCTCGACGGCGAGGGCGTCGAGGCGGCCTGCGGCGGCTTCAGCGCCACGGCACGCGACGTCGCCCGCCTCGGCGAGATGCTGCGCCGCGGCGGGGCGGTGGGCGACCGGCAGGTGGTGCCCGAGGAGGTGGCGACGAGGATCGCCGCCGGTGTCCCCGACGGCTACCCCCGCCGGGTGCGGTTCCCCGCCGCGCCGCGCGACTCCCCGGCCACGCTCTCCTACCACGACCTGTGGTGGATCCCCAACGACCCCCACGGCTCCTACCTGGCCAGCGGCATCCACGGCCAGCGGCTGCTCGTCTCGCCCGGACTCGACATGGTCGCCGTCCACTTCGGCTCCCAGGTGGTCTCCCCGGCGGTCCCCGCCGTCCCGCTGCTCCAGGCCCTCCTGCGGATCGGCACCCGGCTCTGACCGATCGGCCCGGTCACCGCCCCCACCCCCTACCCCGGTAGCACCCCCACCTTGGCTCCCCGGTATGACGCCCGGCGCACGGGCGTCACCGCACTCTGCCTCCCGTCGCCCAGGGACCGCCGTACCGCCCGCGGACGGCGCCCGCACGGACAAGGAGGCAGAGATGACGACCCGACAGGAAGAGCTCGACACCGGTGCGCCGGCCGGCGCGACCGCGGCCGGGCGCCCATGACCACGAACGCGACCACGCCCACCCTCGCGCCACCGGCCCGCATCGGGAAGGCCGCGGTAGGGGCGCTCGGCCTGCTGGCGCTGTCCACCGGCGCCCTGGAGTCGGTGGTGTCGCCCACCATCCCGCTCCTGGAACGCGAACTGGACATGAGCCAGTCCGAGGGGGCGCTGCTCAGCATCGTCCTCCTCATCACCGGCGCGCTCGTCACCCCGCTGGCGGGCAAGTTCGGGGACCGCTACGGCGGGAAGCGGGTCCTGATCCTGCTGATGGCGGTGGTCTCGGCCGGCGGCACGGTGTCCGCCCTCGCCCCGAACCTGCCCGTCCTGCTGCTCGGCCAGGTACTCCAGGGCGCGATGGTCGGGGCGCTGCCCCTGTCGTTCATCGTGGTCCGCAAACACCTCCCCGCGGGCGAGTCCAAGGTGGCCATCGGCGTGGTCAGCGGCCTCTTCGTCGGTGGCGGCATGGTCGGCATGCTGTCGGCCGGGCCGGTGGCCGAACAGCTCTCCCGGCACTGGATGTTCGCCCTGCCCACGATGGCGGTCGTCGCGACCACGCTGCTCGTGCACCGGCTGATGCCGGCCGATCCGCCGGGCCGGACCGGCGGCGCCGGGATCGACTGGCCCGGCCTGCTGCTCCTGAGCGGGATGCTGGTCACGCTCATGCTCGTCCTCGCGCTGGCACCCGAGGCGGCCTCGCAGCCGCTCGTGCTCGCCGCCCTCGTGCTCGTGCTGGCCGCGTTTGTCACCGGCTGGGTACGGGTGGAACGGCGCGCCGCCTCGCCCATGATCGACCTGCGCATGCTGGCACGGCCCGCGATCTGGAAGGCCTGCGTGCTGACCTTCGTGATCTGCCTGGGCACCGCGATGGCCGTGTACCTCGTCCCCCAGCTCCTCGACGAGCGCGGCGACGGCTACGGCTTCGGGGCGAGCGCCACCGAGATCGGCCTCTTCCTGCTGCCCGGCGCCGTCGCCGCGACGCTGGCCGGACCCCTCGGCGGCATGGGGGACCGGCGTTTCGGCTCCCGGGCCGTCGTCACCACCGGCGTCGTCACGATGGCGGTCTCCCTGGTCGTCCTGGCGGCCGTGCACACCGAGGTCTGGCACCTCGTCGTCGGCAAGGCGCTGATCGCGCTGGCCAACGGGCTGTGCGTCACGGCGATGATGACCAGCACCGCCACCGCCGTCGACCGCGACGACACCGGCATCGCCACCAGCCTGATCCTGGTGAGCCGCGTCCTCGGCTACGCCGTCGGCGGCCAGCTCGGCGGCGCGCTGCTCACCGCCGCCACACCCTCCGGCTCGGACGTCGCCGCCGAATCGGCCTACGTCACCGGCTTCGTCATCGCCGGCGTCGTCACGACGCTGGCCCTCTTCGTCACCCGCACCATGCGCAAGGGAGTCACCGCATGACCCGCACCACGCCCCGACCCACGGCCCTCGTCTCGGGAGCCGCCATCGCCGGGCCCGCCCTGGCCTACTGGCTCAACCGCCACGGATACGCGGTCACCGTGGTCGAGAAGGCCCGCACCATCCGGAGCGGCGGCTACCCCATCGACGTACGCGGCGCCGCACTCGACGTGGTGGAGCGGATGGGGATCCTGCCGCAACTCCGCGACGCGCACGTCGACCTGCGCCGTCTCACCTTCCTCGACGCGGACGGCGGCGAGGTCGCCTCGCTCCACCCGCACGCCGTCACCGGCGGTACCACGGGGCGGGACCTGGAGATCCGCCGCGGCGACCTGACCGACGCGCTGTACATGGCCGTCCGGGACGACGTGGAGTTCCTGTTCGACGACTCCGTCGACACCCTCCACCAGTCCGGGCACGGAGTCGACGTCACCTTCCGCGGCGGTGGCAGCCGTACCTTCGACCTCGCCTTCGGCGCGGACGGCATGCACTCGCGCACCCGGGAGACGGTGTTCGGCCCGGAGGAGCGGTTCCGCCGGTATCTCGGCCACTGCTTCGCCGTGTTCACCATGCCCAACACCCTCGGCCTGTCCCACGAGACGGTCATGTGGAACACCCCGGGCAGGACCGCCGCGCTCTACGCCGTGGGGGACGACGACGAGGTCCACGCCTTCCTGAACTTCGCCCGGCCCGAACCGCCCCAGGACGCCTTCGGCGACCCGCAGGCCCAACGGGACCTGGTCGCCCAGGTGTTCGCCGACGCCGGATGGAAGGTCCCGGACATCCTGACGGCCCTGGACGACGCGGACGACCTGTTCTTCGACGCGGTGAGCCAGATCCGCATGCCCCGCTGGTCCAGCGGCCGGGTCGCGCTGGTGGGCGACGCCGCGCACGCACCCTCGTTCCTCACCGGCCAGGGCACCAGCCTCGCCCTCGTCGGCGCGTACCACCTGGCCGGTGCCCTGGCCGACGGGGACCACGAGGCGGGTTTCGCCGCGTACGAGCGCGGGGCGCGTGACCTCGTGACCCGCACTCAGGACCGGGTCGGCGAGGGTGGCGGCACGCTGTTCCCGACCACGCAAGAGGCCCTGGAGCGGCGCAACGAACGGCTGCGCGCGCTCAGCCGCCGATGAACCCCCGCCCACGCCTCGCCCGACACGCGGATCACGGGGCCGGGCGAGACGGTCTGGGCGGAGTACGAGGTTTCTGAGAATCCGGCCGCACCGGTGACGGCTTTGCCCGTTTCCTCCGCGTAGCGGTCCGGGACGGCCGCTCGGGGTTCTCAGAAAGCTCCCAGGATCTCTCCGGATCCGGTCAGGGAGGGCTGACAGCGTCACGCCCGGATGTTCTGTGAGCCCCGACCCGACTTGGAGCCCTTTCCGTGGCGACACTCCTCTCCCGGCTCGGCCGGTTCTCCTTCCGGCGGCGCCGGCTGGTCGCGCTGCTGTGGCTGGCCCTGCTGGTGGGGGCGGCGGTGCTGGCCGGGCGCGCTCCCGCCGCACCGCCGAACGACTTCTCCATGCCCGGCACCGAGGCCCAGCAGGCCTACGACCTGCTGGAGCAGAGCTTCCCCGAACTGAACGCCGACGGCGCCGCCGCCCGGGTCGTCTTCCGCGCCGAGGACGGCAAGGTCACCGATGCCGCGACGCGCGGCGCGATCGAGGACACGGTGCGGGCCCTCGGGGACGGGCCGCAGGTCGTACGGGTCACCGACCCCTTCGCCACCCGGTCCGTGAGCGAGGACGGCACCACCGCCTACGCCCAGGTCTCCTACGCCGTGTCCGCCGCCGAACTGGAGGAGGACTCCCGCACCGCGTTGCAGGAAACCGTCGAGCGGGCCGCGTCGCCCGAACTGTCCGTCGAGGCGGGCGGCAACGCCGTCAGTGCCATGCCGGGCGGGCACTCGTCGGAGGCGGTCGGGCTCGCGGTGGCCGCCGTGGTGCTCGTCGTCACCTTCGGCTCGCTGCTCGCGGCCGGTCTCCCGCTGCTGACCGCGCTGCTCGGTGTCGGCGTCGGCGCACTGGCCATCAAGGTGCTGGCCGCACCGTTGGGCCTCGGCGCCACGACGACCAGTCTCGCGGTGATGATCGGACTGGCCGTGGGCATCGACTACGCCCTGTTCGTCGTCTCGCGCTACCGGGCCGAACTCGCGCGCGGCCGGGACGGGACCCAGGCGGCGGGCCACGCCGTGGGCACCGCGGGTTCGGCGGTCGTGTTCGCCGGGCTCACCGTGGTCATCGCGCTGGCCGGTCTGTCCGTGGTGGGCATCCCGATGCTGACGCAGATGGGCCTCGCCGCGGCCGGCACCGTCGTCCTCGCCGTCCTGATCGCCGTCACCCTCGTCCCCGCGCTGCTCGGCGTGGTCGCGCTGCCCGCCGCTTCCCTGGAGACGGGACTGCCCGGCGACGACAGCAAGCCCGTCTCCACCACCCAGCGCCGCGCCTACGACCTGATCGCCGACGGTTTCGGGCCGGGCTACAACGGCCCCCTCACCGTCGTCGTCCAGGCCGGCGACACCGGCGACACCGGCGACACCGGCGACAGCGGCGACGGCGACGGCGGCGACCCCGGTGCCGCGCGGGCCGCCGAGGAGGTCGCCGGGCGGATCGACGGCCGCGACGACGTCAGCGCCGTCGGCCCGCCCCGGCTCAGCGCCTCCGGCGACACCGCCGTACTGAACGTCGTACCGGCCGCGTCGCCCGGCAGCACCGAGACCACCGACCTCGTCCACGCGCTGCGCGACCCGGAGTTCGAACGGGCGAGCGACGCAAGAGTGCTCGTCACCGGCACGACCGCGATGAACGCGGACGTCTCGCAGAAGCTGTCCGACGCGCTCCCGCCGTATCTGGCGCTGGTCGTCGGGCTGGCGTTCCTGCTGCTCATCGCCGTCTTCCGGTCCCTGCTCGTCCCGCTCAAGGCCGCCCTCGGATTCCTGCTGTCGGTGCTGGCCGGGCTCGGCGCGGTGGTCGCGGTCTTCCAGTGGGGGTGGCTGGGGTCCGTGCTCGGCGTCACGGAACCGGGGCCGATCGTGTCGATCATGCCCATCTTCATGGTCGGGGTCGTCTTCGGCCTCGCCATGGACTATGAGGTGTTCCTGGTGACCCGGATGCGCGAGGCGTACGTCCACGGGCGGTCGCCGAAGGAGTCGGTGGTCAGCGGGTTCGAGCACAGCGCGCGGGTGGTGACCGCCGCCGCCGTGGTCATGGTCTCGGTGTTCGCCGCGTTCCTCGGGTCCGAGGAGCAGATCCTCAAGACGATCGGCTTCGGACTCGCCGCCGCCGTCCTCTTCGACGCGTTCGTCGTCCGGATGACGCTCGTCCCGGCCGTCCTCGCCCTCCTGGGCCGGAGCGCCTGGTGGCTGCCCCGCCGGGTGGACCGGCTCGTGCCCGACCTCGACATCGAGGGCGAGCGGCTGGGACGGGGAGCGCACGGCGGTGACGACGCGGCGAGCGACGGCGAGTCCGTCGGGGCTGCCGCGGGCCGCCTCCCCGTCAACTGACATCCCACTTCTCTCGCCCCCCCGTGCACAGGAGCCTCCTCATGCCCGCAGTGACTCCCTGCCCGCGCCCGCCCTCCCCGCCCGCCTGGCGCCACGTCCTCGAAGGCGCCCTCGCCGTCGTGGCCGCCCTCGGCACCATGGCCGCCACGGCCTGGGCCGCCCTGACCCTCCTCGGTGCCGACGGCGTCGCACCGGTCTCCCGGCTGGTGCCGACGCTGGTGAGCACGGCCGTCGGCGGCGGCGTCACCCTGGAGTCGGCCGCCGAGCCCGGCGGCTCCGCGGGCGGCGGGGGCCTCGCCGGGCTGTTCGGCGGGGGCGACGGCGGCCTGAGCATCGCGCTGGCGGGCCGGGCGACGCTGACACCCCTGACCCTGTCCTTCCTGGGCGCGGCGGTACTGGCGCTCGTGTTCTTCCGGCCGCTGCGCCGCCGGGCCCGGCCCGCCCCGGCGATGCTGTGGGCGCGGTGCGCCGGCGCGCTGGTGACCTCGGCGGCGGCCCTGCCGGTGTGCGCCGTCCTGGCGACGGGCACCGCACGGCTGCCGCAGAGCCTGAAGGACCGGATGGGCGAGCGCGCCGGGTCGGGCGGGTTCGGCGGGTTCGGCGGGTTCGGAGGATTCGGGGGAGGCGGTGGCGGTGGCGGTGGTCTCGCCTCCGAGCTGTCCTCGGTCGGATTCCGGACCGACGTCGTCGGCACCGCCTTCCCCGGCGTTCTCGGTGTGGCCGCCGTCCTCGCGGTCGGCTGCCTCGCCGCACGCCGGACGGCACTGCCCCGCCCCCTCGCCCTGAGCGGACTGCGGACCAAGTGGAACGCCGTCCTTTCCACCCTGACCGGGACCGCGGCCGTGCTGTGCTGCGCCGCCCTGGCCGTCGCCGTCCTCGCCGGTGCCGCGGCCCTGACCGGACGGGGCCGCGGCGCGGAGGTCGCGGGGGTGCTGCTGCTCGCCGGGCCCAACCTGATCGCCGCGGTGCTCACCGCCGGTACCGGCACGTCCTGGCAGGCCGGGGTGGGACGGACCCGGCCCGAGGGCGGCGGGATGCTCGGCATGCTCGGCGCCGGGCAGCAGGACGGCACGTCGGGCGCGGACCGGTCGGTGGATCTCGGCCACTGGGCGGGCGCGGGCGTGCCGCTGTGGGCGATGGGACTGCTGCTCGCGGTGCTCCTGCTGACGGCCGCCGGGTACGTCGCCGCCGCCCGGACCCCGGCCCGCACCCCGCGTCAGGACGCCGACTCCCTGCTGGACCGCCACGCGGACACCGCCCTGCGCATGGGCGTCGCGGCCGGCGTCGCGACGTTCGTGCTCCCTTACCTCGCGCGCGGTTCGCTGCGGATGGGCGTCAGTCTCATGGGCCGGGAGATGGGCGGCCTGGACGCGGGCCTCGACACCGGCCCCGGGCTGTCCGCCCTCACCGCGTTCGTCGTGGCCGCCCTCGCCGCCTACGCCGGAAGCCGTCTGCAGGGGCGGCGGGCACGGCGTCGCGCACGGGCGCAGGAGACGACCGGCGGCACGCCCGCGCACGGGCGCCGCGCCCTCACGTCCGACTCGGCCTCCTGAGAAGCCGTGTGTTCTCCTGGTGGCTTCCCCGGCAGACTCCCCTTCCCCGAGCCGTAGCAGACCTCCCCGAGAAGGCGAACACGACCATGGCGGCACCGACACCCCCCTCGCGCCCCGCGGGCCGCACGGACCACCTGCTGGTCGTGGACGACGAGCCCACCGTCCGGGAACTGCTGCGCACCGCCCTGCGCTACGCCGGGTTCGACGTCGACGCCGCCGCCACCGGCCTGGAAGCCCTCGACCTGGCCGCGCGGCGCACCCCGGACCTCGTCCTGCTCGACGTCATGCTCCCGGACATGGACGGCTTCGAGGTGATCCGCCGCCTGCGCGCCCAGCCCCGCTCCCCGCGGCCGGGCCGGGGCGGCGACGTCCCGGTCCTGTTCGTCACCGCGCGCGAGGACCGCCGGGACCGGCTGCACGGACTGCGCCTGGGCGGCGACGACTACGTCACCAAACCCTTCGACCTGGAGGAGCTGATCGCGCGGATCCACGCCGTGCTGCGACGCACCCGCGGCGAGACACCGGTCCGCCTCACCGTCGGCGACCTGCACCTCGAACCCGACAGCCACCACGTCACCCGGGCGGGCCGGACCGTGCGCCTGTCGCCGACCGAGTTCCGCCTGCTGCACTTCCTGGTCGCCAACGCCGGACGGACCATGACCAAGAGCCAGATCCTGGACAGCGTCTGGGAGTACGACTTCGGCGGCGACCCCAGCATCGTCGACACCTACATCAGCTATCTGCGCCGCAAGGTCGACCCCGGTGACGCCGACGGACCCCGGCTCATCCACACCGTCCGCGGCGTCGGCTACGTCGTCCGCGAGCCCCGCCCGTGAAGCGGCTCGGCCCGTGGTCCCCCGCGGCGTGGCTGGGCCGGACGTCGCTGCGCACCCGGCTGCTGTGCCTGTCCGTCGCCCTGGTCGCCGTCGGTCTGCTCGGCACGGGGCTGCTCGTCACCACCGCGCTGCACGGCTACCTCCAGGACCGGGTCGACGACCGGCTCGCACTCACCGGTGAGATCTCCGCCCGGCTGTCCCCGCCGCCCGGCACCGGCACCCCGCCGAGCGTGCGCGCTGTCGGCGTGCTCGGCGACACCACCGTCACGTACGTGGACGAAGCCGGTGCCGCCCGCCGGACGTTCGACGCCAGTACCGCGCCCTCGGGCGGCGGGCCCGACCTGCCCCGGCTCGACCGTGCGGCCGTCCTCGGCCACGGCGGCCGGCCCTTCACCGTGTCCGCCCGGGACGGAGAGCACGACTGGCGGGTCGTCGCCGTGGCGCAGCCCGCCAAGGCCGTGCCGCCGGACCTCGCCGAGAGCGGCGGATCCGTCGTCGTGGCCACCTCCATGGAGGAGGTCGACCGCACCATCACCAAGACCCGGAACCTCTCCCTGACCGCGGGCGTCGCCCTGCTCGCGGTCCTGGGAGTCGCCGGCTGGTTCGCAGTGCGCTCGGGGCTGCGTCCGCTCACCCGGATCGAGGAGACCGCCACCGCGATCACCTCCGGCGACTACTCCCACCGCGTCCCGCGACCCGCCGCCGCGCACACCGAGGTGGGGCGCCTGACCACCTGCATCAACCAGATGCTCGACCGGATCGACACCGCCTTCCGGGCCCGCACCGAGGCCGAGGCGAGAACCCGGCGCTTCTTCGCCGACGCCAGCCACGAACTGCGCACGCCGCTCGTCGGCATCAAGGGCTACACCGACCTGCACCGCATGGGTGCCACGCCCACCCGCGAGGACGTCGACCGGACGATGACGCGGATCGCGGCCGAGTCCGAACGCCTCACCCGGCTCGTCGAGGAGATGTTCCTCCTCGCCCGCCTCGACGAGGACACCGTCGCCGCGCAGAGCGGCCCGGACACCGCCCGCGCACCCGCCCTCGCCCTCGACCTCGCCCCCATGGACCTGCGCACCCTCGCCGCCGACGCCCTGCGCGACGTACGCGCCCTGGACCGCACGCGCCCGGTGACCCTGACCGGACCGGGCGGCGGGAAACCGGCCAGCGCCCCCGCCCACGCCGACGAGGCCCGGCTGCGCCAGGTCGTCACCAACCTCATCGGCAACGCCGTCACCCACACCCCGTCCGGCACGCCCCTGCGCATCGGCGTCGGCACGGTGGGGCCGCACGCCGTTCTGGAGGTCGCCGACCAGGGGCCCGGCCTCACCGACAGCGAACGCGCCCACGTCTTCGACCGCTTCTACCGCACCGACGACTCCCGCACCCGCGCCACCGGCGGTTCCGGCCTCGGCCTCTCCATCGCCCACGCCCTCGTGACCGCGCACGCCGGCCGCGTCACCCTCGACACCGCCCCCGGCCGGGGCTGCACGTTCCGCATCCTGCTGCCCCTGCCCGACGACCCGGCGCGGGCCCGACCCGCCGACCGGCCCACCTGACCGCCCGCCGCCGCCGCCGTCCTCGTCCGGGACGGCGGCGGCGGGCGGTGACGCGGTCACGCGGTACGCGGTACGCGGTCACGCGGCCGGGCGGCCGGCGCGGCTCCGCAGGAACAGTGCGGCGACGAGGACACCGACGAGGACCAGGCCCGCGTTGACGGCGACGGCCGTGAGGACGCCCCGGTGGACGGCGGAGGCGGTGGCCGCGCCCGCGGATCCGGCGGTGACGACGGCGGACATCACGGGCGTCCCCAGGGTGATGCCGACCTGCTGGGACATCGACGCCAGGCCGGTGGCCAAACCCTGTTCGGCGTCCGGCAGTCCGCTGGTGGCCGTGACCATGAAGCCGACGATGACGAGCATGTTGCCGACCCCGCCGAAGAAGGTGGCGGGCAGCAGCAGGGCGAGGGACGCCCCGGTCGTCGTGCCGAGGAGGAGCAGCGCCGCGGTGAAGACCGCCTGGACGAGGCCGCCGCCGACCAGGACGGTCACCGTGGACGTCCTGGAGAGCAGCCTGGGGGCGAGCAGACCCCCGACGACGGTGCCCGCGCCGAGGACGCCGAAGGTGACGCCGGCCGCGAGAGGGGAGAAGCCCAGGGTCTTCTGGAGGTACAGGGTGAGCAGGTAGACCAGCGAGGTCTCGGTGACGAAGGCGAGCAGGCCCAACAGATTGCCCCAGGCCACGGTGGGGCGCCGCAGCGTCCCGAGCGGTACCAGCGGCGCGGCCACCCTCCGCTCGACCAGGACGAACGCGGTGAGGAGGAGCACGCCCGCGGCCAGTCCGGTCAGCGCGTGCGGGTGGGTCCAGCCGTGCTCGCCGGCCTGGGTCGTGCCGTAGACGAGACCGAGCAGACCGAGGGTGACGGTGAGGGCGCCCGGCAGGTCGAGGCGGGGTCGGCCGGCGGGCCGGGACTCCTTGATGACGGCCGGGGCGACGAGTACGACGGCGAGCGCGACGGGCACGTTGACGAAGAACGCCCAGCGCCAGGAGAGCAGGTCGGTCAGGACTCCGCCGAGGATCGCGCCGGTGGTGAAACCGGCCGACATCAGCGCGCCGTTGATGCCGAGCGCCTTCTGCCGCAGGGGGCCCTCGGCGAACGAGGTCGTCAGCAGGGAAAGGCCCGCCGGGGTGGCGGCGGCGGTGGCCAGACCCTGGGCGACGCGGGCGGCGAGCAGTACCTCGGGGCTGGTGGCGAGGCCCCCGGCCAGCGAGGCGACGCCCAGCAGTCCGAGGCTGCCGATGAAGATCCGCTTGCGGCCGATCAGATCGCCGATGCGGCCGAAGAAGAGCGTGAAGCCCGCGGCCGACAGCGCGAACGAGGTGGCGACCCATTGCAGGTCGGCGAGGGAGAAGCCGAGCCCGTCGCCGATCGCGGGCAGCGCGACGTTCAGGATCGAGAAGTCGACGGCCAGCATGAACTGGGCGACCAGCAGGACGCCGAGGACCAGCTTCGACCGGCCGGTGAGCCGCTGCGGTTCGCTCTCGCGGTCGGCGGCGGGGTCGGCGGCGGGATCGGTGGCGACGGTGGTGGCGGGGGGCATGACGTTCCCTTCCCATGCTCACTAATGGGTCCATGGTTCCGTTACGGCGGAGAACGTAGCACGCATCGAAGCGGTAAAGGAACTGTGGTTCCGATAAGGTGGGTCTCTGCTGCCGCTGGTGAGAAGCGCGCGTCGTGAGTGAGGAGAGGTAGTCGTCATGCCGGACTCAGCCGCCCCGGGAACCCGGCGCCCAGGAGGCCGTACCGCCCGTGTCCGCGAGGCCGTTCTCCAGGCGGCGGGCGACACGCTCGCCACCGAGGGCTTCGACATGCTCGACCTGGGCGAGATCGCCCGCCGGGCCGGCGTCGGCAAGACGACCGTCTACCGCCGATGGGGGAGTCCGGGGGGTCTCGCCGCCGACCTGCTCGCGGACATGGCGGAGCAGTCGCTGCCCCGCGCCGACACGGGAACACTGGAGGAGGATCTCCGGGCGAACGCGCGCCTGGTCGTCAAGACGCTCAACGACCCCCGCCAAGGGCGCCTGTTCAAGGCGCTGATCGCGGCCTCCCTCTGCAACGAGCAGGCGGCCGAGGCCCTGCACCGCTTCTACGCCGTACGCGTCGACGCCTGGGCCGGCTGCGTGCGCGACGCCGTCGCGCGGGGCGAAGTCCCCGACGGCACCGATCCGCACGGCGTCGTGGCGGCCGTCTCCGCCCCGCTCTACTACGCGTTGCTCAACACCGGCCGGCCCCTCACCGAGGCCGACGCCGACCGCGCGGCGCGCGCGGTGGGCACCGCCGCGCGCGCGGGTGTGTGGGCGACGGGTTGACGGGACGACGGCCCGGCACCGCGCTGAAGGTGCCCGGCCGTGTCGCCGACGAGGTGAGCGGGGCCGAGGGCCGGCGGGGCCGGCGCGGACAGCGGGGACAGCGGGGACAGCGGGGGCAGCGGGGACCTGTACTTCGACGTCGGAGACCTGTGCTGGACGGTCGGGGAGCCCGCCGCGGCGCCGGAGCGGGACGAGGAGGTCACCGGCCGAGATCCGCGAGCAGGTCGACCACGTTCCCCGACACTGTGGGAGCGTGGTTGCCCTGATGGCCCAGGAGGTGCACCGGCACCGATCCGGAACACCTCACGGACAGGTCGGACAGCGCGCAGCCGTTCAGTACCCACCGGTCGCCGCCCAGGTCGGCGGCGGTCACGTCGGTGTACCACAGCGTGTTGCCGCTGAAGGTTGGCGGCAGGACTCCGGAGACCACCACCCCGGTGCCCGGATCGCGGGGCGAACCGCTCACGGGGAAGGCGACGTTGGTCGTCCAGCGCGCAGGCGCGCCGCCGTTCGAGTGGTTGAAGGTGTTGCCGGTGACGGCGCCGTGGTTCCAGTTGTCGGCGCTCTGCCGGCCGTAGGGACTGGTGGCGGCGAGGGAGTAGTAGGCGCCGTAGCAGGCGACCACCGTGTTGCCCTGGATGTTCCAGTTGCCGGAGGAGTTCCACACCGCCAGCCGGCAGGAGGTGAAGATGTTGCCCGTCAACAGCGAGTACTCACTGCGGTCCGCCGCCGACACGCCGAAGTAGCAGCGGTCGAAGGTGTTGCCGCTCACCACTGTGCGGGCGCTCATGTAGTCGTCGGTGGCGGAACCGGTGACCACGACGCCGGCGCCCCGCCACCGCTCGAAGTCGCAGTCGACGACCCGCACGTCACTGCTGCGGGTGACGGTCATGGCCACGTGGCCGGTCACCATGGCGGTGCCGAGCGGGTCGTCCGCCTGGCCGCGGAAGCGCACGCCCGAGACGGTGACGCCGCGTCTACGGGTGATCCGCAGCGCCGGTGTCGAGGTGTCGCCGACGGTGACGGTGGCGCCGTTGCCCACGATGAGGCAGCCGTCCGGAAGCTCCACCGGCGCGTTCAGTGTGTAGGTGGCTCCCGGTTCCAGCTGTACCCGGCTCGTGGCCGCCAGCGCCTGCTGCCAGTCTTCTCCCACGGCCACGACGGGAAGCCCCGACGTGCTCCGGGTGCCGGTGGGCGGGGAGGCGGCGGCCGCGCGCGGGGTGATGAGGGCTCCGGCCGCGGCCGCGCCCATCACTCCGGCAAGCATCCTGCGCCTCCCGTTCGTGGTACCGGCGCGCCCGTTCTCTTCCATGCTCACCTCAGCCGTGTTCACCAGGGGACGCCCGGTCGCGGGTAGGTTCCGGGAGGGCGATTCGACGCGTCCGCGCAGTCAGCTCAGCAGACGTCTGATGTCCAGACCGCCGGGACGGACGCTAAGCGCAGCCGGGGGAGCCGTCAAGTGCGCGGTGCCCGCCACGTGTTGACGCTCTCCCGAAGTGCCCTCGGGGGCGACCCGCGGAACCCGCCGCCGCTGTGCCTCAGCCCGCCAGGGCGGTGCAGCCCAGGGCGAGCAGGGCGAGGACCTTCACGATCTCCAGGGCGACGTAGTGGAGGTGCGCGCCGGAGCGGTTCTCCGCCGGGTCCTCGCCCGCGAGCACCGCGTCGGAACGGCGGTTCAGGCGGGGGCGTACGGCGCCGAGCTGCACGGCCAGTACGGCCACCGCGACGGCGGTGAGCGTCACGACCGTCGCCGAGGGGCCGCCGGTGCCGACCGCGACGGCCACGGCGACGGCGAGGACGGCCTCGGCGAGGTTCAGGGCGCGGAAGACCATGCGGCCGATGCCGAGCCCGACCGGGATCGTCACCCCGGGGGCCCGGAACTTCAGCGGAGCCTCCAGGAAGGAGATCGCCAGCACCATGCCGAGCCAGAGGAAGGTGACGGCACCTGCCACGGCCGCCGACGTCGTGTCCATCGCGGAGACCTCGTCCTTCTCGTCGTCCTTCTCGGTGTTCTCTCGGGTGTTTCTCTTGGTGTCCTTGGTGTCCTTGGTGCCCTTGGTGTTCTTGGTGTCCTTCCGGGGAGTGCCCCCGTGCCAGAATGTACGACCACGTCCACGCCGCCCACCCCGCGCCCCCCGCACCGTCCCGCCCCGAGGTTCCCGTGACCAAGCCCGTCGCCCGTGAGCCGCAGCGCCGCAACGCGCGGTCGAACCGGGCGCGCATCCTGGCCACCGCCCGCCGGGAGCTGGGGCGAAACCCGGACACCACGCTGGAGGAGCTGGCCCGGGCCGCCGGCGTCGTACGGCGTACCCTTTTCGGCCACTTCCCGGGGCGTGCTGCGCTCCTTGAGGCCCTCGCCGAGGAGGCGTCCGAGGCGCTGCGGGACGCGATGGCCGACGCGGTGGGCCCCGGCGAACCGGCCGACCGGGCGCTCGCCCACTTCACGCTGCTGATGTGGCCCGTGGGTGACCGCTACCGCATGCTGCTGGCCCTCGCCCGGCACGACCTGGGCGTCGAGCGCGTGGCCGAGATCCTGGCCCCGGCCCGCGCCGAGGTCACCGACATCCTGGAGCGCGGCCGGCGGGACGGGGCCTTCCCGGCCCATCTGCCGCCCGCCGTGCTGAGCGCGGGTCTCGAAGCGATGGTCGTGGCGCTGCTCGAGCAGGTCAACACCGGTGCCCTGGAGGACGACGGCACCCGGGCCGCCGTCGCCATCCTCATCGCGGCCGGGGTGCCGGAGGGGCGCGCCCGGACCGTGGTCGAGGGTGTGAGCCCGGCCGTGCTCGCGAGGTCCGCCCCGGTCGACTAGGTACCCCCCCGGTTCAGCAGGCGCCCCCCGACCCGGTCGGGGGGCGCCTTATTTGCACGTCCGTGTGCAACAAATTACGCTGCTCTTGTCTGCTCACTCATGGGCAATTAACTTGCCCTCCCTTGTCTCCGGGAGCCCCCCATGCCCCTACTGGCCACCACCCCCGTCGAGAAGATGTCCGGGCCCTACGCCCGGCGCTGGTGGGCTCTCCTCGTGCTCTGCCTGGCTCTGCTGATCGTCGTCATGGCCAACACGTCCCTGATCGTGGCCGCCCCGGACATGACGGCCGACCTGGGCCTGAGCAGCAGCGACCTGCAGTGGGTCATCGACGGCTACACCGTCCCGTACGCCGCGCTGATGCTGGTCCTCGGCGCGATCGGCGACAAGTACAGCCGCCGCGGCGCCCTGGTCACCGGTCTGGTGATCTTCGCGGGCGGTTCGGTGATGGGCAGCCTGGTCCACGAGACGGGGCTGGTGATCGCGGCCCGCGCCGTCATGGGCGTCGGCGCCGCCGTCGTCATGCCGGCCACGCTGTCCCTGCTGGTGGCGGTCTTCCCGAAGGGGGAGCGGGCCCGTGCCATCACGGCCTGGACGGCCACCTCCGGACTCGCCATCGCCGTCGGGCCGCTGGTCGCCGGCTGGCTCCTGGAGGACCACGCCTGGGGATCGACCTTCCTGGTCAACGTCCCCGTCGCGGTCCTCGCCGTCGTCGGCGCCCTGATCCTCGTACCGCCGTCGAAGGCGGCCGGCGCGGGCCGCATCGACTATGTCGGCGGGCTGCTCTCCATCGTCTCCGTCGGCAGCCTGGTCTACGCGACCATCGAGGGCCCGCACTTCGGCTGGGGCGCAGGTCCCGTCACCGCGGCCGTCGTCGCCGCCGTCGGCCTGACCGGCTTCGTGGCCTGGGAGCTGCGCCACCCGCACCCCATGCTGGACGTGCGCAGGTTCCTGCTGCGGCCCTTCAGCGGCTCCATGCTCGCGGTGCTGTTCTTCTTCTTCGGCACCTACGGCGCCATCTACTACGCCACGCAGTTCCTGCAGTTCGTGCTCGGCTTCGGCGCGCTGGAGACCGGCGTGCGGCTGCTGCCGCTGGCCGGTGCCGTGTTCGTCGGTGCCGCGGTGACCGGACGGCTGACCCCGAAGCTCGGTGTGCGGGCCATGGTCGGTTCCGGCATGGCGATCGGCACCGTCGGCGTCTTCCTGCTGGTCCTGATCGACCAGGGCTCCACCTACGCCGACTTCCTCGCCCCGATGCTGCTGCTCGGCCTCGCCATCGGCCTCAGCGTCTCCCCGGCCACCGACACCATCATGGGCTCCTTCCCGGAGAGCGAGCTGGGCGTGGGCGGCGGCGCCAACGACACCGCCCTGGAACTCGGCGGCTCCCTGGGCATCGCCGTCCTGGGCTCCCTCCTCGGCACCTCCTACCGGGACGAGCTGTCCGGGCTCGTCGGCGACCGGCTTCCGGCCGCCGCCCTCGACACCGCCCAGGACTCGGTCGGCGGCGGACTCGCCGTCGCCGAGCGGCTCGCCACGAACCCGGCCGCCGGACCCGAGCAGGCGCAGGCCCTCGCCGACGCCGTGAACAGGGCCTTCGCCCACGGCGTCTCGACGACCAGCCTCGTCGGCGGCGTCATCATGGCCGTCGGCACGGCCGTCGTCCTCGCCGTCCTGCCGGGTCGCCGGGCCCGCCGGGCCGCCGAGGCGACCGCTGTGGCGAGCCCGGAGCAGGGGCAGGCGGAGGGGCAGGCGCAGGAGCGGGAGCAGGACGCCGAGCTGAGCCGTCCCCGGGGCTGAGCCCCGTCCCGACGGTCCCGTCAGTCGGCCAGCGCCGCCAGCTCCTCCGCCGTACGCGGGCCGGGCGCCGAGTCGGGCAACAGCCCCCGCGCCCGCAGCAGTCCGGCCGCCGCGACGCCCCACGGCAGCCGCAGACCGGCCCGGCGGAGCAGGTCGGTACGGGCCAGCGTCGGGGCGGTCGGGCCGGTGCGGACACCGTCCGGGGTGAGCAGGGCGGCGTCGTCCGACCAGCGCAGGGCCAGGTCGACGTCGTGGGTGGCCATCACGACGGTGGTGCCGGCGGCCCGCAGCCGGTCCAGGGTGGCGAGCAGCCGCTCCTGCCCGTCCGGGTCGAGCCCGGCGGTCGGCTCGTCGAGGATCAGCACCCGGGGCCGCATCGCCACGGCCCCGGCGATCGCGGTCCGCTTGCGCTGCCCGTACGACAGCAGGTGCGTGGGCCGGTCGGCCAGCGCCGCGATGTCCAGCGCGGTCAGCGCCTCCGCCACCCGGGACCGGACCTCCGCGTCGGGCAGCCCGAGGTTCAGCGGCCCGAAGGACACGTCCTGGCCGACCGAGGCCGCGAACAACTGGTCGTCCGGGTCCTGGACCACCAACTGCACCGTGGTCCGCAGCCGGGTCAGCCCCTTGCGGTCGTACGTCACCGGCTCCCCGGCGACCGCCAACGTGCCCGCGCGCGGCCTCAGTCCGCCGCTGAGCAGCCGCATCAGCGTGGTCTTGCCACTGCCGTTGCGGCCGAGCAGCGCCAGCGCCCGCCCCTCGCGCACCGCGAAGTCCAGGCCCGCCAGCACGTCCGGACCCTCCTCGTAGGCGAACGAGGCGCCCCGCAGGGCGACCAGGTCCGGGGCCGGGTCCGGTTCGGACGGCCGCACCGGTTCGCTCACGACAGGGGTCCTTCCAGTACGAGGGTGAGGCCGGCCAGCGTCGCGAGGAGCGCGAGGCTCGCCGCCGTGAACGGCACCGAGACACGGGCCTCGGGCACCAGCACGCGCAGGGTGCCGTCGTAACCGCGCCCGGCGAGCCCCGACTGGAGCCGCGCCGCCCGGTCGAAGGCCCGTACGAACGCGGTGGCGCCGAGTCCGCCGAGCGAACGCCAGGCCGCCGCCCGCGTGGTGTGGCCCAGCCGCGCCGCCTGCGCCTGCCGGATCCGGTGCACGGAGTCCAGCAGCAGGAAACTCATCCGGTACGTCACCAGCGCCACGTCCACGACCGGCGCGGGCACCCCGGCCCGCACCAGCCGGGGCAGCAGGTCGGACATCGGCGTGGTGAACGCGAACAGCAGCACCCCCAGCGAGGCCGCCGAGGTGCGCAGCAGCAGCTCACCCGCGCGCACCGCACCGCCGTCGGCCGCCGACAGGAACCCCTCCGGGCCCCCGACCTGCACGAGGAGCGGCAGCGCCCCCGTCACGCAGAAGCCCAGCGGCACCCGGTAGGCCCGCCACAGCCGGCGCCCCGGCACGCCCGCCGGGCCGAGCAGCACCGTCAGCGCCGTCACCAGCACCAGCGCCGCGCCCGGCCAGGGCGGCAGCGAAATCGCGAGCACGGTCAGACCGAGACCGAGCACGGCCTTGTCCACGGGATGGCGGCGGCGCCAGCGACTGGCGTGCGCCGCCGCGTCGATCGGCAGCACTCAGTCCCCTTCGGGGGTGTTCCCCGGTGCCGTCGCGTCCCCGGAAGCCGTCAACGCCCGCTCCTCGCCCTGCCGCCGGCCCCGGCGCAGGCCGAAGTAGTACGCCAGCACGCCCGCGCCGAGCGCGGCCTGAAGTGCGAACAGCGCCGACTCCACCTCCCCGGACGGCGGTTCGTACAGCGGGGAGAACCACGGCTCGTAGTCCGGCTCGATCTCGGTGATCGCCGTCTCCGCCTCCGCGTCGGCCCCGGCGAACGGCTCCTCCTTGTGGTCGCCGAGCCCCAGCACCAGCGGCAGCACCGCCAGCGCGGCCACGGCGAGCAGCAGCAGGGCGTTGATCCTCGCGTTCCGGCTCATCGGGCCACCGCCCCGGACTTGGCGGCCGCGGTGGCCGACTTCGTCAGCAGCACGCCCAACCGCGTCAGTTCGCCCCTGCTGGACTGCACGAGCAGCCGCATCACGATCACCGTGAGCAGACCCTCGCTCACCGCCAGCGGGATCTGCGTGACGGCGAAGATCGACCCGAACTTGCCGAGCGCGCCCAGGAATCCGCTGCCCGGGTCGGGGAAGGCCAGCGCCAGCTGCACGCTGGTGACGCAGTACGTGGACAGGTCGGCGACGAACGCGCCGAAGAACACGGTGACCATCAGCGGCACGTCCCAGCGGCGCAGCAGCCGGTAGACGCCGTACCCGGCCCAGGGGCCGACGATCGCCATCGAGAAGACGTTGGCGCCGAGCGTGGTCAGCCCGCCGTGGGCGAGGAGCAGCGCCTGGAACAGCAGGGTGATGGTGCCCAGGACCGCCATGATCGGCGGCCGGAACAGGATCGCGCCCAGACCGGTGCCGGTCGGATGCGAGCAACTCCCGGTGACGGACGGCAGTTTCAGGGCCGACAGGACGAACGTGAAGGCCCCGGACGCGCCGAGGAGCAGTGTGCTCTCCGGGTGCTCCCTGACCTCACGGGTGAGTGACCGTACTCCGTGGACGACGAACGGCGCGGACGCGACACCCCAGGCGATCGCGTGCGCCGGTGGCAGAAAGCCCTCGGCTATGTGCATGGCTCAGCAGACCCTCTCCAGCACCTCGTGGATGGACGACGCGCCTTGGCCGGTCTCCTGGCTTACGGGTACCACCGCCCGTGCTCCGCCTTCCCGGACCGCAAGCGATCCAGTGGCTGCCCGTTAGGGCCTGTCGTCACATTCCCGCCTGCCCGGCGACGCCATGCACGCACTCTCGCCGCACCGGGCGCCGACCACGTACAACCAGTACGCCGGTCGACGCTCGGCACGCCGAGAGCACGCACCTGACGCCGCCGGGCCCGCCCTTCGGGCGGACGACGGGAATGTGACGACAGGCCCCAGGGCCGGAGCCGGACTTCCCGATTCACAGTGGCGAGGGCCGCACCGGCATCACACCGGATTTCCCGTTCACCAAGGCGTGGCGACAGTAGTGCTCCCACGGGGGTGCGCACAACCACGCCCCGGGCCCGCCCCGCACCCGGCCGGACCGTCCGGCAGGCCCCGGGGCTGCGGAAACGCCCGGCCCCGCCGGTCCGGCGGCCGCCGTCGCCCGTCCTCGCCCGGGGTGGCGAAGATCTCCCCGCGCCTGTGGTGCCGGGCACCCCGCCTCAGCGGGACCGGCCCCGCTCGGGCCGGCGGACCACCATGTCCCGCAGCCGGGTGGTCAGCGCGGTCGCCGCGGCCGTGAGGAAGACGAAGCTGTAGGCGATCTGAAGGACGGTCACCAGCCGCGCCGCCTGGCCCCGCGGGGTGATGTCCCCGTACCCGACGGTGGCGAGCGTCACGACGGTGAAGTACAGCGCGTCGAGCCGGGTGTGCAGTCCGCTGAACTCGCCCGGCTGCTTGGCGAGGGCGTAGTACGTGGCCGAGAAGACGTGCACGGACAGCACGATCAGCAGCGAGATGACCACCCCCGGCCGGCTGTCCGGACGGTCCAGGAGGACGTGCCGGATCTGCCGGAGCAGCAGTACGGCCACGACGGTCAGCAGCAGGGCGAACAGCACCCAGCTCAGCACGGGCCGCTGCGGGCCCAGGTGGTCCAGGGGGAGCAGGAAGTAGGCCACGACCACGGCGACCGCGATCCCGGCCCGTACCAGCCAGGGCCGGACGGCGTCCCAGCCGGTACGGCGGCCGGCGCGCGGGCGGGGCTCGCAGCGGGGCGCGGGGCGGCGGCCGGTCACCGTGCCGCTCCCGGCGCCGGTGCTCCGCCGGGCGCCGTCCCGCCCGTCTCCGGCACGGTCCGGCGTACCAGCTGGGCGACGACGAAGGCGACGACCGACGCCATGACGATCAGCGGCATCTGGTCGTGGGCGTCCCGGCCCATCAGCAGCACCGCCAGGACCGCGCTGGCCAGGGGCAGGCCCGTCACCGCGGCCGCCGCGGCGGAGATGCCGAGGGCGAGGGCCGGTGTCGCGCCGAACCCGGGCAGCCCGGAACAGGCCAGGGCGGTCGCCGCGCCCAGCAGCACGGACGGGAAGATCGGGCCGCCGCGCAGCGCGCCCAGCGCGATGCCCCAGGCCAGCCCCTTGCACACGACCAGGGCGACCAGGGCCCCCACCGACCAGGCGTGCGGGTGTGCGGCGAGCTGGGCGAGGGTGGCCTGGCCGGACAGCGCCGCCTCGGCCGGGGAGCGGCCGGTGATCAGCGCGTACGCGGCGACACAGACACCGACCGCGGTGGCGCAGGCGACGGTGCGGGCGGCCGTGCGGTGCCGGGTCCAGGCCACGGTCCGGTGCCCCAGGCCGCGGGCCAGCGTGACCAGTACGGCGATCAGGGCGGCGGTGGGCAGGCCCCACAGGAAGTCGCCCGCGTCCGGACCGGCCTGCGGCGGCAGCTCGGGCAGGGCCAGCGCGCCGATCTCGAGCCCCGTCCACTGCCCGAAGCCGGTGAAGACCAGGGCGCCCGTCGCGCTGGCCAGCAGACAGGGCAGCAGCAGGGCGACCAGCTGGGTGCCGGCCAGCCCGGCCCCCTCGATCAGCAGGACCGCCGCCGCGATCGGCCCCCCGAGGATGGTGGAGATCGCGGCGGTGGAGCCGGCCGTGGCGAGGATCGCGCCCGCCCGCTGGTCGCCGCCCGCGCCCGCCCGCCGCAGGGCCAGCAGGGCGAGCCCGCTGCCGACGGCCATGAGCGGAGCCTCCGGGCCCAGGACCACGCCCAGCGGCAGCGTGGCCAGCGCGGCGAGCACCGCGCCGGGCAGCGCGCGGGGGCCGACGGGCGCGCCGCCCAGACCGTTCACCGGCAGGTGGCCGCCACCGCCCGGCATCCGGGTCACGATCGGCGCCAGGACCAGCCCGGCGAGCACCAGCGCGGGCAGCGGCCACCACCACGGCGGGGTGTCGTATCCGGCCGCCTCGGGCAGCGAGGTCCACACCCAGTGCTGCAACTCGTGCTGGAGCCCTACGAAGAAGAAGCAGGCCAGCGCGATGGGAACGCCCAGCAGCACGCACAGCAGCAACAGCCGCCGGTAGCCGGGGCTGAGCAGGGTCTGCCGCAGGGACTGCTCGGCCCGTTCCGGGACGGCGTTCGCCGGCGCGGTCACGGAACCCGCCCCCGCGGGCCCCGCCGGGGCAGCCGCCGACTCGTCACACGCCCTCCTTCTTCCGCCCCGAGGTCCCTCGGTCAGCCGTGGCCCTCGGGTGCCGTTCAGTTAACGCGAGGCCGGGGACGCCCGCACGCGCACGTCCGGTGCGCGGTTCACCCGTCCGGCGGACCCACGTGGCCGGGGAGGGCGGACGCCCGCAGGCTCTGAACGACCCGTCGGTGCCGTCGGCGCAGGCGGTCAGCTGCCCCGTACGGGGGACACAGAAAGGACTCCGCTCATGAGCCAGCACGCCGAACCTTCTCCCGGCCGGCCGTCCCACGGCGGCGACGCCTCCTGGGCCCAGCGCTCGGGCGACCGCAGCAGCGGCTGGGTGACCGGCGGTGTCGTCTTCGCGGGCGTACTGCTCCTGCTGAGCGGTGCCCTCGCCGTCCTCCAGGGCATCGCGGCCATCGCCGAGGACGACGTGTACGCCCGCATCGGCACCTACGTCTACGAGATGAGCCTGACCGGCTGGGGGATCGTCCACGTCATCCTGGGCGCCCTCGTGTTCGTCACCGGGTACGGCCTGCTCAAGGACATGACGTGGGCGCGCATGGCGGGCATCGTCCTCGCCTCGCTGAGCCTGATCGCCCAGTTCCTGTTCCTGCCGTACTCGCCCGTCTGGTCCGTGATCATGATGGCGATCGACGTGTTCGTGATCTGGGCCCTGGCCAGCCGCCAGGACAGCGCCTCCCGGGCCTGAGACCTCAGCGGCGGCGCAGGCCGCGGGCCAGTGCCGCCGCCCCCGCGACGCCCGCGGCGGCGGCCACCGCCGTGCCCGCCAGGGCCAGCGCCCGTGCCCGGCGGCCCGGAGCCGCCGGCCGGGCGCCCGGCGCGGTGCCGTACGCGCTGCCCGGGACCTCCGGGCCGGCCGCGGGACCGGCCGGCAGCGCCGACGCCAGCAGCTCCGCCAGGTGCACGCCCTCGTGGCCGCCGCTGTCGAACTCGTGGATCTGGGTGCGGCAGCTGAACCCGTCCGCGAGGACGACGGTCGACTCGTCCTCCTCCCGCAGCCGAGGCAGCAGCACCCGCTCCGCGCACGCCTCGCTGACGTCCAGGTGGCCGCGCTCGAAGCCGAAGTTGCCGGCCAGCCCGCAGCAGCCGGAGTCCAGCCGCTCCGCGTCCACCCCGGCCCGGCGCAGCAGCTCCCGGTCGGCCTCCCAGCCGAGCACCGCGTGCTGGTGGCAGTGCACCTGGGCCAGCGCACGCGCGGAGCGGTCGGGGACCTGCGGCGGCTCGTAGCCGGGGGAGTGCTCGGTGAGCAGCTCCGACAGCGTCACCGTCTGCTCCGCCAGCCGCAGCACGTCCTGGTCGCCGGGGAACAGCTCCGACGCGTCCGCCCGGAACACGGCCGTGCAGCTCGGCTCCAGCGCCACCACCAGTCCGCCGGACCGCACGTGGCCGGCCAGGGCGCGCACGGTACGGGTGAGGACCCGCTCCGCCGTGCCGAGCTGCCCGGTGGAGATCCAGGTCAGCCCGCAGCACAGCGGCTCGTGCGGCAACTCCACCCGCCAGCCCGCGTGTTCGAGGACCCGTACCGCCGCCCGGCCGATGTGCGGGTGGAAGTGGTTGGTGAAGGTGTCCGGCCACAGCAGAACCGGCCCGCGGTGCCCGTCGCCCTCCGGCTCGTGGTCCGCGAACCACTGCTCGAAGGTCCGCTCCGCGAACAGCGGCACCTCCCGGTCCGCCACCCCCGCCACCAGCCGCGCCGCCTCCGACAGCAGCGGGGCGTGCGTCAGCGCGTTGACGACCGGCCCGAGCCGGGTGCGGCCCACCACCTGCGCGAGCGCCGGCAGCCAGCCCATCGACCAGTCCGAACGAGGCCTGCGCCACGGCCGGCCCGCGTAGTGGTGGGACAGGAACTCCGCCTTGTACGTGGCCATGTCCACGTCCGCCGGACAGTCTTTCTTGCAGCCCTTGCAGGCCAGGCACAGATCGAGGGCGTCCTTGACCGCCTCCGAGCGCCAGCCGTCCCGGAGCGCGCCGTCCCCGTGCCCGTCGAGCATCTCGAACAGCAGCCGCGCCCGGCCTCGCGTCGAGTGCTCCTCCTCCCGCGTCACCTGGTACGACGGGCACATCACCGTGCCGTCGCTGGTGTGCTGCCGGCACTTCCCGACGCCGACGCAGCGGTTGGCGGCCTGGGAGAACGAACCCCCGTCGTGCGGGAACCGGAAGTGCAGGTCACGCGGCTCGAACGGGGCCCAGTCACCACCGAGCCGCAGATTCTCGTCCAGCCCGTACGGTGCGACGACCTTGCCCGGGTTCATCCGGTTCCCCGGGTCGAAGACGGCCTTCAGCCGCCCGAACGCCTCGACGAGCCGGTCGCCGAACATCCGGGACAGCAGCTCCCCCCGGCTCTGCCCGTCCCCGTGCTCGCCGGAGAGCGAACCGCCGAACTCGACGACGAGGTCCGCCGCCCGCTCCATGAACCTCCGGTACGTCGCCACCCCGTCGGCGGTGTACAGGTCGAACGGGATCCGGGTGTGCACGCAGCCCTGCCCGAAGTGCCCGTACAGACTCGGACCGGTGTCGCTCAGGTACCCGAACTCGTCGAACAGGGCCCGCAGTCGCCGCAGGTAGTCGCCCAGCTTCTCCGGGGCGACCGCCGAGTCCTCCCAGCCCTCGAAGGTGTCGGGCTTGCCCGGGATGTGCGCGGTGGCGCCGAGCCCGGCCTCGCGGACCTGCCACAGGTCCTGCTCGTGCGACGGGTCGTCCAGGAACGCGCAGTCGGCGTCGTGCTCGGAGCGGTGCAGGGCCTCCAGCAGCCGGTGCGACCGCGCGTCGGCCTCGTCGACGGTGTCCCCGCCGAACTGCACCATCAGGTAGGCGTTGCCCTCGGGCATCTCGGCCAGCGCCTTCGGGTTGAGGTGCTTGATCCGCTCGTCGCGGACCAGCCGGGCGTCGACCCCCTCCAGCGCGATCGGCTCGTGCGGCAGGATGTCGGGCACCGCGTCGGCGGCCTTGTCGATGGTGTCGAAGCCCAGGACCAGCAGCGAGCGTTCCTTCACCACCGGCACCAGTTCCAGCTCCGCCCGCACCACCGTGACCAGCGTCGACTCGCTGCCCACCAGCAGCCCCGCCACGTCGAAGCCGTACTCGGGCAGCAGCGAGTCCAGGTTGTAGCCGGAGACCCGGCGGGGAACGTCCGGGAACCGGCGGCGGACCTCGTCCCCGTAGGTGTCGCGCAGCGTCCGCAGCCGCCGGTAGACGGCCGCCCGCAGATCCCCCTGCCGTTCGATCTCGGCGTACTCCTCGTCGCTCGTCTCGCCGCACCAGAAGCGGGTGCCGTCGTACAGCAGCACCTCGAGACGGGCGATGTTGTCCACCACCTTGCCGTGCGCCTGCGCGGTGGCCCCGCAGGAGTTGTTGCCGATCATCCCGCCGAGGGTGCAGTTGGGGTGGGTGGCGGGCTCGGGCCCGTAGCGCAGGCCGTACGGCGCGAGCCGCCGGTTCAGGTCGTCGAGCACGATGCCGGGCTGTACGACGCAGGTGCGGGCGTCGGGGTCGACCGACTCCAGCCGCGTGCAGTACTTGGACCAGTCGAGGACCACGCCCGCGTTGGTGCACTGCCCGGCCAGGCTCGTTCCGCCGCCGCGCGAGAGCACGGGCGCGCCGAACTCCCGAGCCACAGCCACGGCCTCTGCCCCGGCCTCCGGGGTGCGCGGGACGACCACGCCGATGGGGGTCTGGCGGAAGTTGGAGGCGTCCGTGGAGTAGGCGGCCCGGCTCCCGGCGTCGAAGCGGATCTCGCCGTCCACCCGTGCGCGCAGGGCCGCCTCGAGGGCGGCGGTGTCGACCGGCGGCGGTGCCCCTTCGCGCGTGACGGGCTCGGGCAGATCCAGCGCACCCATGGGCACTCCTCCGTGTGACGGTGTACGTCCGTCGGCACGGCGGCGGTGCCCGCCCGGGCCGACGGCGGTCGCTGAGTACCCGGCCCCGCACCGCGCAATCACCGGACACGGAGCGTCGCCAACCGTGTCGCTGTTGGGCCGAACGGGTGACTTGGCGTAAGAATTGGCTGGTGCAGGCAATGAAGGCGAGTGAAATCGGGGGAGCCGGTGAACAGCCACGACGTCACCGATGAACAGTGGGAAGGGCTCGCCCAGGTCGTTCCGTTGCGCGGGCGCGATGCCTGGCCGTCGGCGGTCGGTCACCGGGCGATGCCGGAGGCGGAGACGGAGCGGCGCCGCCGGTTCGTCGTGCTGCGGGTCAACGTGTTCGCGGACGCCCGCGAGGTCGCCGAGACCCTGATGGCGGGCATTCCGGTCCTCCTCGACCTGACCAGCGCAGAGGGCGACGTCGCCAAGCGGGTCCTGGACTTCAGTACCGGCGTCGTCTTCGGCCTGGCCAGCGGGATGCACCGGGTCGACCGCAACGTCTTCCTGCTGACCCCGGCGGGGACCGAGGTGAACGGGCTGATGGAGGGCGCGGTGGGGGTGCCGGGGATGTGACGGCCCGCGGGCGGGGAAAGAGGCGTGGCCCCGGGCCGGGAGGAGGCGTGACCGGTGAGGGCGGAGTTCCCGGGGAGTGACGGTGGCCCCCGGCCCTGACCGCCCGGTCCCCCGATCGTAGGAAAGCCGTCCGGGCAAAACGGTTCGCCGTCCCGCGGAGTTCTACGGTCCGCATATGGCAGCGTCACCTGCGTCCTTCCCGTCACCGGCGTCCGCCGGGGCCACCGCGTCCGCCGGGTCCACCGCGTCCGCCGCGTTGTTCGGGGCCGCCGCGGCGCCCGGGTCCGTCGCGTCGCCGGCGTCCGTCGCGGCGAACGCCGACCGGCCCCGTGTCACCCAGTTGAGGCTGGCGGCCTTCGCCGGGCACCGGCGCGCCGTGCTGCGGCTCGGTCCGCTCACCCTGCTCGCCGGGCCCAGCGGCAGCGGCAAGACCAGCGCGCTCAGGGCGTACGACGCGCTGGCCCGGCTCGGCGGCGGCGCGGAACTCGGCGCGGTGTTCCCGGACGCCGGTGCCTGCGTGCCCGAGCGTGCCCGGCCCGACGCCCAGCGCCGCCGGGGCTTCCGCATCGGCTGCACGGCCGACGGGGCCGAGGGACCGGTGCACCTGGACGTCGCCGTGCAGGCCGAGCCCGAGCTGCGCATCGTGGGGGAGCGGCTGTCGGCGGACGGCGTCGTGCTCCTCGAGACGGCCCTGCGCGACCCGGGCCGCCGCGCCGTGCAGGCGGCCTGGCACACCGCCGGGTCGGCGCCCGTGACCCGCGCCCCCCTGCCGGACGACCGGCTCGGCACCCCGCTGCTGCCGCTGCGGGTGGCCGGCAAGACGGACGGGCAGCGCAGGGTGCTCGCGGCGGCCGAGCAGATGGTGGTGGCCCTGCGTTCCGTCTTCGCCTGCGACCCGCGCCCGGAACGGATGCGCGAGCCCGTGCCCACCGGCTCCGGACACCTGCTCGGCGGCTGCGACAACCTCGCCGACGTGCTGTGGCGCACCCGCGCCGAGTGCGGCCGGCGGCACGCGCAGTTCGTCGCGGCGGTGCGCACCGGATGTGCGGGTCCCGTCGAGGACGTCCTGGCCGAACCGGACGCCGGCGGCGTGGTCCGCGCGCTGATCGACCGGGGCGACGGCACCCGCACCGGACTCGCCCGCCTCGGCTATGGCGAACTGCGCTACCTCGCCCTCGCGCTGGTGCTGTTCACCGGCCCCGGCGTACTGGCGGTCGACCCGGCCGGCGAGGTGCCGGCCGCTCTGCAGACGCTCACCGTCCTCGCCGACGGCTTCGACCGCGGCCTCGACGTGTGCCAGCGTGCCGAACTGCTCCGGCTGGCGGCGCGGATGTGCGACCGCGGGCACATCCGCCTCCTCGGGGCGGTCGCCGACGCGTCGTGGGCGGAGCGGGCGGCCGGGGAGGCGGGGACGGCACGGACGGGCGGGCCGGGCGGTGTCACGGTGGTACACCTGAGCCCGTGACCGATGATCCCCGTGACCTCGTGGCCCTGCGGCGCAGGCTGGCCGAGTTCGCCGCCGCGCGCGACTGGCAGCCGTACCACACCCCCAAGAACCTGGCCGCGGCCCTCAGCGTGGAGGCCTCCGAACTCCTGGAGATCTTCCAGTGGCTGACGCCCGAGCAGTCGGCCCGCGTGATGACCGACGCGGACACCGCCCACCGGGTCCGGGACGAGGTCGCCGACGTGCTGGCGTACCTCCTCCAGTTCTGCGAGGTGCTCGGCGTCGACCCGCTGGCCGCGCTGGAGGCGAAGATCGAGCGCAACGAGAGCCGCTTCCCGGTGGCGGGCGAAACGGGCGCACCGGAAGGCTGAGCCGGAGGAGTCGATGACTCCGTTATCACTCTCCGCAGTCGCGATCCGGCCAGAAATCACAAAGGTGTCCGAAGATTTCCGCCTTCCTCTAGCTTTTCGCCCCACACGCCTTCACTCTGGGTAGTGGACAACGGAGTTCGGGCGGACGCGCCGCGCGCGCGTCGGAAAAGACGGGGGCAGCGCATGGACGCTGTGCGGCTCATCGTGACGAGTGGGCGTGCCCTGGCCGCCGGCGGCGAGGTGCCGGAGGTCCTGACGGAGGTGTGGCAGGTGCAGGCACTGGCGCAGGCGATCGGCAGTCGGCTGGCGGTCCACGGACCACCCGAACTGCGCGGCGAGGCCATCGGGTTGACCGAGCTGGCGGGCCGGGGCTGCGGGGTGCTGCGCACTCCGGAGCTGGCCCCGGGTGAGCTGCGCGCCTCCCAGCTCACCGAACTGGGTGACGCCCGGCAGGCCCTGATGCGCCTGGGCACCCTGCTCGGCGAGACCGGCATCGCCCTGGTGGCCGTCGCCTGCGCCGCCGGCGACGAGG
This sequence comes from Streptomyces coelicoflavus, assembly GCF_003112555.1. Lineage (GTDB taxonomy): Bacteria > Actinomycetota > Actinomycetes > Streptomycetales > Streptomycetaceae > Streptomyces > Streptomyces coelicoflavus. The sequence goes on from NZ_BEWB01000004.1 coordinate 244,126, forward strand.
CGACGTACTGGCAGTGCATGGAGGCCATCGACGCGGCGGACGAGTCACGGGACCGCGTCCTGGAGATGCTGCGCAAACTGGCGGACCGCGACGCGCACTTACCGGAGCGGGAGGCGGGGTAGGCCCCCGCGTTCCGCGCGCCGCGACCGGAGCCTGTGCCGTACCCCCGCGCCGAGCAGGCAGGATGGGAGTCATGGATCTCCGTATCTTCACCGAGCCCCAGCAGGGGGCCACCTACGACACCTTGCTCACCGTGGCCAAGGCCACCGAGGACCTCGGCTTCGACGCCTTCTTCCGCAGCGATCACTACCTCCGCATGGGCGCCGCGGACGGCCTCCCCGGCCCCACCGACGCCTGGATCACCCTCGCCGGACTCGCCCGGGAGACCAAGCGCATCCGCCTGGGCACCCTCATGACCGCCGGCACCTTCCGGCTGCCCGGTGTCCTCGCCATCCAGGTCGCGCAGGTCGACCAGATGTCCGGCGGCCGCGTCGAGCTGGGCCTGGGCGCCGGCTGGTTCGAGGAGGAGCACAAGGCGTACGGCATCCCCTTCCCGAAGGAGAAGATCGGCCGGCTGGAGGAGCAGCTGGCGATCGTCACCGGTCTGTGGGCCACCGAGGCCGGCAAGACCTTCGACTTCCACGGGAAGTTCTACGACCTCACCGACTCGCCCGCGCTGCCCAAGCCCGCGCAGGCCAAGGTGCCCGTGCTCATCGGCGGCCACGGCGCCACCCGCACCCCGCGGCTGGCCGGTCAGTACGCCGACGAGTTCAACATGCCGTTCGCCTCCATCGAGGACACCGAGCGCCAGTTCGGCCGGGTACGGGCCGCCGCCGAGGCGGCCGGCCGCGGCGCGGACGCCCTCACCTACTCCAACGCCCTCGTCGCCTGCGTCGGCAAGGACGACGCCGAGGTCGCCCGGCGCGCCGCCGTCATCGGCCGCGAGGTCGAGGAGCTGAAGGCCAACGGCCTGGCGGGCTCCCCGGCGGAGGTCGTCGAGAAGATCGGCCGGTACGCCGAGGCCGGCGCCCAGCGGATCTACCTCCAGATCCTCGACCTCGACGACCTGGACCACCTGGAGCTGATCTCCTCCCAGGTCCAGTCGCAGCTGTCCTGAGCCCCTGCCGGACAGCCGGAGAGCCGGCCCCGACAGCCGGAGAGCCGGACCCGACAGCCGGACAGCCGACCGTCGAATAACCGAAGGCGCCGGTCACCCGCCCTGTGCGATCGTGTGACCGGCGTCCTGCCGGAGCCCTCGGGGTACCGCCCCGGGGGCTCCCGCACGTACGGCGCCGGCATTCGTCCGTCGCACCACCGACCCGGCCGGAGAGGCCCATGTTCCTGACCGTCACCACCACCGGCACCCCCGAGCACCCCGCGACCGACCTCGGTTTCCTGCTGCACAAGCATCCGGGCAAGGCGCAGGCGTTCTCCACCTCCTTCGGCACGGCCCACGTGCTCTACCCCGAGGCGGAGGAGCAGCGCTGCACGGCGGCGCTGCTGCTGGAGGTCGACGCGGTGGCGCTGGTCAGGCGCGGCAAGGGCAAGGGCCGCGGCGGCGCCCCCGACGCCGCACTCGCGCAGTACGTCAACGACCGCCCGTACGCGGCCTCGTCGCTCCTCGCCGTCGCGCTCAGCAACGTCTTCTCCAGCGCGATGCGCGGCGTGTGCAAGGCCCGCCCCGAGCGCGCCGACCGGCCGCTGCCGCTGCGCGTGGAGATTCCGGCGCTGCCCGCCCGCGGCGGCCCCGACCTCGTACGCCGCCTGTTCGAGCCGCTCGGCTGGGCGGTCGACGTCGAGTCCGTCCCGCTGGACACCGCGTTCCCCGAGTGGGGCGACTCGCGCTACGTCCGTCTCGTGCTGGAGTCCGAGACCCTCACCCTCGCGAACGCCCTGCGCCACCTGTACGTCCTCCTCCCGGTGCTCGACGACGCCAAGCACTACTGGGTCGCCCCGGACGAGGTCGACAAGCTGATGCGGGCCGGCGGTGCCTGGCTGTACTACCACCCCGAAGTGAAGCTGATCACCAGCCGGTACCTCTCCCGCCGCTGGTCCCTGACCCGCGAGGCGATGGACCGGCTGGAGCTGATCCGGCTGGCCGAGACCGACGACAGCGAGGTCGAGGAGATCGACAACGCGGTCGAGGCGGAGGCCGAGCAGGAGCCGAAGCCGACCCCGCTGGCCGTGCACCGCCGCGAGGCGATCCTCACCGCGCTGCGCGACCATGCGGCCGCCCGCGTCCTCGACCTCGGCTGCGGCGAGGGGCACCTGGTGCGCGAGCTGCTCAAGGAGCCGCGCTTCACCGAGATCGTCGGCGTGGACGTGTCGGTGCGCGCCCTCACCATCGCCTCCCGGCGGCTCAAGCTGGACCGCATGGGCGAGCGGCAGGCCGCGCGCGTCCGGCTCTTCCAGGGCTCCCTCGCCTACACCGACAAGCGTCTCAAGGGCTACGACGCCGCCGTGCTGAGCGAGGTGATCGAGCACCTCGACCTGCCGAGGCTGCCCGCCCTGGAGTACGCCGTCTTCGGCTCCGCCCGCCCCCGCACCGTCGTCGTCACCACTCCCAACGTCGAGTACAACGTGCGCTGGGAGACCCTCCCGGCCGGTCACGTCCGCCACCGCGACCACCGTTTCGAGTGGACCCGCGAGGAGTTCCGCACCTGGGCCGGGACGGTCGCCGAACGGCACGGCTACGACGTGGAGTTCCGCCCCGTCGGACCCGACGACCCCGAGGTCGGCCCGCCCACGCAGCTCGCCCTGTTCACCCTGAAGACCACGACCGGGACCCCGACCACCACCGCGACCGCGACCGCGACCGAGAAGGAGGCGAAGGCCGCATGAGCACCGCAGACACCACCGGCACCACTGGCAGCACTGAGGACACCTCCGTGCGGGCCCGCGCCCTGCCCGTCACCGACCTCTCCCTCGTCGTGCTGATCGGCGCCTCCGGCTCCGGCAAGTCCACCTTCGCCCGGCGCCACTTCAAGCCGACCGAGGTCATCTCCTCCGACTTCTGCCGGGGCCTGGTCGCCGACGACGAGAACGACCAGAGCGCCAGCCGCGACGCCTTCGACGTCCTGCACTACATCGCGGGCAAGCGGCTCGCCGCCGGCCGCCGCACCGTCGTCGACGCGACCAACGTGCAGCAGGACGCCCGGCGTCAGCTGATCGACCTGGCCCGGAAGTACGACGTGCTGCCCATCGCCGTCGTCCTCGACGTGCCCGAGCAGATCTGTGCCGAGCGCAACGCCGGCCGCACCGACCGCGCCGACATGCCCCGCCGGGTCATCCAGCGCCACACCCGCGAACTCCGCCGCTCCCTGCGTCACCTGGAGCGCGAGGGCTTCCGCAAGGTGCACGTCCTGCGCGGCGAGGCGGAGATCGAGCACGCCACCGTCGTCACCGAGAAGCGGTTCAACGACCTCACCCACCTCACCGGCCCCTTCGACATCGTCGGCGACGTCCACGGCTGCGCCGCCGAACTGGAGACCCTGCTCGGCAAGCTCGGCTACGGCACCGACGGCGTCCACCCCGAGGGCCGCACCGCCGTCTTCGTCGGCGACCTCGTCGACCGCGGCCCGGACAGCCCCGGCGTGCTGCGCCGCGTGATGTCCATGGTCAGGTCGGGCAACGCGCTGTGCGTGCCGGGCAACCACGAGAACAAGTACGGCCGCTTCCTCAAGGGCCGCAAGGTCCAGCACACCCACGGACTCGCCGAGACCGTCGAGCAGATGGACGGCGAGAGCGAGGAGTTCCGCGCCGAGGTACGGGAGTTCATCGACGGCCTGGTCAGCCACTACGTCCTCGACGGCGGCCGGCTGGTGGTCTGCCATGCCGGTCTGCCCGAGAAGTACCACGGCCGCACCTCCGGCCGGGTCCGCAGCCACGCCCTCTACGGCGACACCACCGGCGAGACCGACGAGTTCGGCCTGCCCGTGCGCTACCCGTGGGCCGAGGACTACCGGGGCCGCGCGGCCGTCGTCTACGGCCACACCCCCGTCCCGGAGGCCACCTGGCTCAACAACACCATCTGCCTGGACACCGGCGCCGTCTTCGGCGGCAGGCTCACCGCGCTGCGCTGGCCGGAGCGCGAGCTGGTCGACGTACCGGCCGAGCGGGTCTGGTACGAGCCGGCCAAGCCGCTGCGCACCGAGGCGCCCGGCGGGCACGACGGCCGCCCGCTGGACCTGGCCGACGTCCAGGGCCGCCGGACGGTGGAGACCCGGCACGCCGGGCGGATCACCGTGCGCGAGGAGAACGGCGCGGCGGCCCTGGAGGTCATGAGCCGCTTCGCCACCGACCCCCGCCTGCTGCCGTACCTCCCGCCGACCATGGCACCGACCGCGACCTCCGGCGTGGACGGCTACCTGGAGCACCCGAAGGAGGCCTTCGCGCAGTACGCGGCGGACGGCGTCGCGCGGGTGGTGTGCGAGGAGAAGCACATGGGCTCGCGGGCCGTGGCCCTGGTCTGCCGCGACGCGGAGGCCGCCCGCGCCCGGTTCGGTGGTGGGGGTACCTCCCGCTCGAGCGCAGCCGAGAGTGGGGGAGGCCCCACCGGGTCCCTCTACACCCGTACCGGCCGCCCGTTCCTGGACGACGCGTCGCTCACCGAGGAGATCCTCGACCGGCTGCGCACCGCGGTCGGCGAGGCCGGCCTGTGGGAGGAACTGGCCACCGACTGGCTGCTCCTCGACGCGGAGCTGATGCCGTGGTCGCTCAAGGCGTCCGGCCTGCTGCGCTCCCAGTACGCCGCCGTGGGCGCCGCCTCGGGCGCGGTGTTCCCGGGCGCGCTCGCCGCGCTGGAGGGCGCCGCGGCGCGCGGCGTCGACGTGGGCGACCTGCTGGCCCGCCAGCGCGACCGGTCCGCCGACGCGGCCGCGTTCACCGACGCCTACCGCCGCTACTGCTGGCCCACCGACGGCCTGGACGGCGTCCGCCTGGCGCCGTTCCAGATCCTCGCCGTCCAGGGCCGCAGCCTGGCCGCACTGCCGCACGACGAGCAGCTCGCCCTCCTCGACCGGCTCGTCGAGCACGACGGCAGCGGCCTGCTGCGGACCACCCGGCGGCTGTACGTCGACACCGGCGACCCGGAGTCGGTCGCGGCGGGCGTCGACTGGTGGCTGGAGATGACCGGCCGCGGCGGCGAGGGCATGGTCGTCAAGCCCGTCGGCGCCCTGGCGAAGGACGGGAAGGGCCGCCTGGTGCAGCCCGGCATCAAGTGCCGCGGCCGGGAGTACCTGCGGATCGTCTACGGCCCCGAGTACACCCGCCCCGACAACCTCGCCCGGCTCAGGCACCGGTTCCTGAACCACAAGCGGTCCCTGGCGGTCCGCGAGTACGCCCTCGGCCTCGAGGCCCTGGACCGCCTCGCGGACGGCGAGCCGCTGTGGCGCGTGCACGAGGCGGTGTTCGGGGTGCTGGCGCTGGAGTCGGAGCCGGTGGACCCGCGCCTGTGACGCACGTTTTCGGCCGAGTCGCCCACCAGGGGCGGCTCGGCCGGACCGACGCCGCCCGAACCCCACATGTCCCTGGTTAACCGTCAGTTCCCGTGCTAACTTCGCAGGTCGGTCAGGGACGTACCGACTCATGGGGGACAGTCGGTGGAGACAGCCACGGGATTCGGCGGAGCCGAGGGCGATTCCGGGCATGCACGCGGGCTGGCACTGCTGCTGGAGCTGACCGAGGCACTGTGCGCACTCGGCTGCACGGACGACCCGCAGGGGCGGGTCCAGTTCGCCGCGGTGCTCGGGGACCAGCTGGGCCGCACCGTCGACCTGCGCGGTGTCAAACAGCGCGAGGACGTGGTCACCCTGGTCCGCGCCGCGCTGAACGTGGCGGGCGGGGAACGCGTACTCGTCACCGTGGTGCGCCTCCTCGAAGGACCGCTCGCCGGCGACGAACTGGACCGGCTGATCACCCCCGGCCAACCCGCCGGCCCCGACGCACCGCCGGGCCCGCTGGGCAGCGACGACGAGGCCGCCGCGCGGGCCGTCCTCGCGCGGGGCGAACTGCCCGCCGGCCGGCTGCGCGACGACCTCGCCGAGGAACTCAACGGCCTCGACCTGCCGAGCGGGCTCTTACCCGAACAGCTCTTCCTCCACGTCCTCGCGTGGAACACCCAGCCGGACGGCCTGCCGCCCGCCGTCCTCCTCCTCGACCGTGCGGCCCCGCTGGCCGCCACGCGAGGCCACCGCACCGCGCTGACCGACTGGGTCGACGACTGGGTGAAACGGGCCGGTCTCCCGCGAGAGCTGGAGCGGCGCCGGCAGGCCCGCGCCCACATCGTGCAGGACCCCGACATCCCCCGCGCCCTGATCGTCGCGGTCGAGCCCGCCCGGGACGGCTCCGACGACGTCGTCGTACGGCCCTGGCTCAACACCGCTCCGGGCCGGTGGGATCCGCAGCCCGGCGCGCCGGCCGTGACCACCCTGGACGCGCTCGGCCCGGCCGTCGACGACGCGCTGCGGCAGGGCGCCCGGATGTGGACCGGACCGGGGGACCCCGGCTCCGGTGGACGCGGGCAGCCGTCGGCGTACGTGGAGTTCGTCCTTCCGTACGACCTCCTCAACCACGATGTGGCGAGCTTGACGTACCGCGTCGGCGACGGGCGGCCGTTGCCGCTCGGGCTGAAGTACGGGGTGCACCTACGCAGCCTGGAGCGGATGCGCACCGACGACGCACTGGTGCGGCACCAGTGGCAGGAGCGCTGGCACGCACTGCGCCGGCACGGGGTCGGCGTGCACGGCTGGAGCGAGCCGGACGCGCGACGGCTCGACGCGTGGCAGGCGACACTCGCGGGGGACACCAGGCACACGGCGGTGGTGCTCGACGCACCGGCCCACGACCCCGCCATGGAGGCGCTCAAGGCCGCCATAGCCGAAGGCATCGGCCTGGCGGTGTGGGACCGCAGGGGGGCCTTCCCCGAGGAGCGGCGCGAAGTGGTGACCGCCGTGTTCGCGGCGGTGCCCAGGCCCGGGCAGATCCCGCTCGCCATCCACCGCCTGCGGCAGAACGCCGAACTGAACCAGCAGGGCCCCGGCCGTCTTCTGGGCCGCCACATCGGGTTCTTCTGGGACGATCCCACCCGAGTCGTCGACATGCACACAAACGACCCCGGCGAGAGCGCCGGCGAGGAGGCACCGGCATGAACACGCAGGAACAGACGTCCCCGAACGGCTGGCGCGTGTTCCACGGCACCGGCCGGCCGCCGGCCGTCGCGCCCCCGCTGCCCGAGGCGCCGCCGTGGCGGCGTTTCCTCGGCGTACCGTCCCAGCCCGCCCCGCCGGACGAGCCGGAGGCCGCGGTGCGCCGGCTGGGTCCCGGCGACGTCACTCCCCAGCTGGGCCCCGACGAGATCGACACCGTCAACGCGGCGCTGCTGCTGCGCCGGCCGCTGCTGATCACGGGGCCGCCCGGTATCGGCAAGTCCACCCTCGCCTACGTGATCTCCAGGGAACTGGGCCTCGGCAGGGTCCTGGAGTGGAGCATCGTCAGCCGGACCACGCTGCGGGACGGGCTGTACACCCACGACGCCATGGGCCGCGCCCAGGCCATCGCCGCCTGGCAGGCCGGACCGCGCGGCACCGCGGCCCGCGAAGCGGACGCGACCGGACCGGCGGCGGCCACCCCGGAGGGTGCGGACCCCGTGGCGGGCGACGCCGACCCGTCAGTCGTATCAACACACAGTCAACTGCCGCCTGTTCTGGGGAACTTCATCACCCTCGGGCCACTGGGCACCGCGCTGCTGCCCTACGATCGGCCCCGGGTGCTCCTTGTCGACGAACTCGACAAGAGCGACATCGACCTGCCGAACGACCTGCTGCACGTACTGGAGAACGGAAGCTATGACGTCCCGGAGCTGGTGCGCGACGCCGCCGACACCGCGCGCGTCCACACCAGCGACCCCAGCGGCCAGGCGCTGGTGCGAAGCGGCCGCGTCGAGTGCCGGGAGTTCCCGGTCGTGGTGATCACCAGCAACGGAGAGCGCGAGTTCCCCGCCGCCTTCCGCCGCCGCTGCCTGCCGCTGGAGCTGCGCATCCCCGGCCGCGAGCAGCTGCTCGCCCTGGTGGAAGGGCACCTGGGAGTCCGGCCGGAGGGCACCGAGCTCCTGGTGGACGAGTTCCTGGGCCGGATCCGGTCCGGCGGCACCCACTCCCTGGACCAGTTGCTCAACGCTGTCCAGATGACTACCGCGGGTGGTTTCCAGGCGCACGGTGACGGGCGTAAGCTCGTGGAAATGCTGCTCCGCGACCTCGCGAAGGGCCGCTGAATGACCGGCTTTCCCAGGGAGCGCGCATCCGGACCGGGCGACGGTGACGCCGTATCAGGGACGTCGCCTCCGTCGGCGTTCGCCGAGTCCGTCGAAGGCGCGAGTGGGCACGGAGCGGCGCACACCTCTGCCCTGCCCGAGGGACCGGCCGTCCGCGAACAGCGGGGCGCGGACGCCCCGGAGCCGGCCGACGCGCACTGGCGGGAGGTCGCCGAGGCGGTCTGGCTCGCAGCGTACTGGGATCGCCACGGCGGCCCCGGCACGGTCCACCCGGAACCGGCGACGGGACCCGACGCCGCACCACCGGCCCACCCGGCCGCCACCGGGACGCCCACCCCGTCCGACGGCGATCCCCGGCCCGGGAGCGACGTCGGGGACGCGGCCCCACCGGTGCCGTCCCCGGCGGCGGGCGACGCGCGTGCCGCCGACGCCGCGCCGCTCCCACAACCCGACGTCCCCGGCCAGGGCCCGGGCACCCGGCCCGCACCGCCGTCCGACCTCACGGACCGGAGCACGTCCATCGGCCCGCCGACCGCGGTGGCCGTCGAACGAGCCGCCGGGCCACGGTTGTTACCCGACCACGAGGGCACCTTCACCCTGCACGCCGGGCAGCCGCTGCTGCCCCCCGAGGAGCGCCCGCAGCCCGGTCCCGGCCGCACCACCGCGCTGCTCGCCCGAGCCCTGCACCAACTCGCCCGGCGCATTCCCTCCCGTCACACGCTCGAGCTCGACGAGGAGGCCACCGCCGAGCAGGGCCTGTCGGACGGCCTGTGGCTGCCCTTCCTGCGCCCCGCCCGGGCGACCGCCTTCGACCTCGTCCTGCTGATCGACGACGCCCCGACCATGCGGATCTGGCAGGAGACCTGCGCCCGCCTCACCGAGGCCGCCGAACACAGCGGAGCCTTCCGCGGTGTCCGAGCCGTCCGGGTCCACGTACCACGCACCGGGACCGCCACCCTGCGCCGCTCCGGCGACGGAGCCGCCGCCGACCCCGCCGAACTCCTCGACGGCCGCGGTGGCCGGGTCTTCCTGGTCGTCACCGACGGACTCGCCCACGGCTGGGCGGCTCCGGCCGCGGACGACCTGCTCGGCCGCCTCGGCCACGCCGGCCCGACGGCACTCGTCCACCTCCTGCCGCCGCACCTGCGTCACCGCACCTCCCTCTACCCGTACCAGGCGGTCCTGGAGGCCGGCGGGTTCGGCGCCGCCAACGAGGGCCTCGGACACTGGGCGCCGCCCGGCGGCCCCGACCCGCTGCGCCCGCTGCCCGAAGCCGGCGACGGCTCGGTACCGGTGCCGGTGCTCTCCCTCAAACCCGGCTCCCTCGGGACCTGGGCCGATCTCGTCACCGGCGAGCGGGGCGTGCGCCGGTCCCTGCCCGTCGTCCTCGCGGGCGCCCTCGCCAAGGGCGCGCCGGCGCCCGGTCTGCGCGCCCCGCGCCTCTCGCGCGCCGCCACCGCGGCCGTACGGCGCTTCTTCACGCTCGCCACTCCCGCCGCACGACGCCTCGCCACCCAACTGGCCGCCATCCCCTTCGAGTTCGACCTGGTGGAACAGATGCGGCGGCGCACCATGCCGGAGACCGGCCCCGACCACCTCGCCGAGATCCTCATGGGCGGCCTGATCGACTGGGACAGCGGCGGCGAAGGCCGCCCCGAGTTCGCCGACGGGGTGCGCGAGGCACTGCTCGCCACCACGACCCGCAGCCAACTCGCCCGCACCGTCAGCATGGTGGGTGAACTGCCGGCGGCGGGCCGACGCGGCGTCGCCCTGCGCGCGGCGCTGCACGACCCGGCCGGGGCCGCTCTGCCCGACCCGGCCGAGCACGGCTGGGTGCGCAGTGAACTGGCCGTGATGCGCGCTCTCTCGGGGCCCTACTCCGAACGGGCCAGGCGCATCGAACCCCGAATCTCCGGGCGCCGGTCGCCCGGTGCGGCCGAACGGGTGGGCGCCGGTTTGCCCGCGGGTACACCCACTGAGGTGAACCCTGCGGGCGGCGGGGGATCATCCGGCGGCCGAGAAGGCAGTGATCCAGCGTCAGGCAACCCCGACGACCCTGGAGACCACGTGCCGCCCCTGGTAACCGACGCGACCCCACTCGAAGCCCCGGAGGCTGAGCAGCTCATGCAGAGCACCACGACTGCGACGTCCGCCCTACTGGTGAACGTTCCCCTGCGGAACACCTCGTTCGTCGGCCGGCAGGGGCTGCTGAGGGCCGTGGAGGAACAACTGAGTGACCAGGACACGGCCGCGGTCCTTCCGCACGCGCTGCACGGTCTCGGCGGCGTCGGCAAGTCCCAGCTCGCCCTCGAGTACATCTACACCCACCAGCACGACTACAAGGTGATCTGCTGGATCCCCGCCGAGCAGGAGAGCCTCATCCTGGCCGCGCTGGCCAACCTGGCCGGCCGGCTCGGCATCGCTCCGTCCGGCCACGAGCGGGGTGCCCCGGCCGCGAACACCGCGGTCCCCGCCGTGCTGGAGGCACTGAGTGCCGGCACCCCGCACGCCGACTGGCTGCTCGTCTTCGACAACGCCGAGGACATCGACGTGGTGCGCCAGTACTTCCCCGCCAACGGGCCCGGGAAGGTCATCGTCACCTCCCGCAACCGCGGCTGGGAGCGGGTCGCGAACCCGCTGCCGGTGAGCGTCTTCGAGCGGTCGGAGTCCGTCGAGCTGCTCCGCAGGCGCTCGCCCCACCTGACGACCGAGGACGCCGACCGGCTCGCCGAGGCCCTCGGCGACCTGCCGCTGGCCGTGGAGCAGGCGGGCGCCTGGCGCGCCGTCACCGGCATGCTGGTCGACGACTACCTCGACCTGCTCGCCCAGCGCAGCCCCGAAATCCTGGAACTGGACCCCAATCCCGACTACCCGGTCTCCGTCGCCGCGGCCTGGGACCTCTCCCTGGAGCGCATCCAGCAGAACAACCCGGGTGCCAGGCAGCTCCTCGACATCTGTGCCGGCATGGCCCCCGAGCCGATCCCGCGCTCGATCCTGCGCGGCAGCCGCGGCGTCAGCATCACCGCCGAGATCGACCCCCTGCTGCGCGACTCGATCAAGCTCAACCGCGCCATCCGCGACCTCAGCCAGTTCTCCCTGATCAAGGTCGACACCCGCTCCAACACCCTCCAGATGCACCGCCTGCTGCAGACCGTGCTCCTGGCCAAGCTCGGTCCGCAGGAGCGGGAGCGGATGCGGGGCGCCGCGCACCAGCTGCTGTCGGCCGCCAAGCCGGGACCCTACGGCTCTCCGCTGGAATGGGCCGAGTACCAGTCGCTGCTGCCCCACCTCCGTGCGTCGCACGCGGTGACCAGTACCGACACCTGGGTACGGGACCTCGTCGCCGACAGTGTGTGGTTCCTGTACTACTGGGGTGACCACGACGGTTCCGCGGAGTTCGCCCGGCAGACCTACAGCGCCTGGCTCGCGGCCTCCGGCGAGGAGGACATCCACGTCATCCGGATGGCCAAGTGCCTGTCGTTCCTGCTGCGGCAGACCGGGCACGTGCCGGAGTCCATCCCGCTGGTGGAGAAGGCGCTGGAGACGTCCCGCGGGCTCGGCGTCGAGCCCGAGGAGCTGATCGACTCACTGTGCGAGACGGCCGACGCCCGCCGCTACCAGGGCCGGCTCCAGGAGGCGCGGAGGCTCAGCCAGGAGGCCACCGAACTGGCCCGGTCCCTGTTCGGCCTCGACGACCCCTCCACCCTCCGCGCGACCCACTCGTGGGGGGTCGACCTGCGGCTGTGCGGAGAGTTCCGGGAAGCACTGCCGCTGGACCAGGAGAACGCCCGGCTGCGCGACGTGCACTTCGGGTCCACCAGTTTCTACACGCTCAACACCCTCAACTGCGCGACGATCAACACGCGGGAGAGCGGCGACTACCCCGGTGCCCGCGAGGCCCAGGAGGACGTGTACCGCCGGGCGTGTGCCGCGCTCGGTGACGAGCATCCGCTCGCCCTGCGCACCGCCCGCAACCTCGCCGTGTGCCGACGCCGGGACGGAGCGCTGGCAGCGGGTGCCGAGCTGGCGCAGGAAACCCTGCGGCACTTTGTCAGCCGCTACGGGGAGGATCACTTCGACTCGCTGGCCACGGCGACCAACGTCGCCGTCGACCTGCGCCTGGCCGGGGACCTGGAGGGCTCCCGGGAGCTGGCGGAGCGCACCGTGCGGCGCTATGTGCAGAGGCTCGGCGAGGACCACGTGTGCACCCTGCTGGCCAGGGTCACCCTGGCAGCGACGCTGCGGACGCTCGGAGCCCTGGACAGCGCGCAGGAGGAGGAGGACGGTGCGGCACGCCGGCTGACCGAGACGGTGGGGGAGCGGCACGTCGTCAAGCTGACCGCCGACGTGGGACGGGCCGGTACGGCCTACGCACGCCTGGACTTCGACCGGGCCCGCGACATCGACGAGGCCAATCTGCCGCTGCTCGCGGAGGTCGCCGGCGAGGACCACCCGGTCACCCTGTCCTGCATGGCCAACCTCGCCCTCGACCTGCGCGGTCTGGGCAGGGGCGCGGAGGCCGACGAGCTGCAGCGCAAGGCCGTCGAGGGCTTCACCCGCGTGGTCCGCGCCGACCACCCCTGGCTGCTGGCGGCCCGTCAGCGCCGGCGCATCGAGTGCGACATCGCGCCGGTCCCGATGTAACCGGCCGCCCGGCCGCCCGCCCGCCCGGCCGCCCGGCCGCCCGCCCGCCCGGCCGCCTGCCCGCCCGGCCGCCCGGGCAGCCGGGTTCGCTCAGTTCACGTCCGCCGCCGGCGCCGTCGACGTCCCGTCCTGGGGTCGCGGGGCCGCGGGGGACCCGTGCACGGGGTGTGCGGGCCGGCTCCGTTCGGCCAGGCGGCGGGTCAGGAGCAGAAGCGGCTGGGTGAACAGGGTGGTGGCGAGGGCCATGAAGACCAGCACCGTGTAGAACGGGGCGCTCAACAGACCCGCCTGGCGCCCCGCTTCGAGGGCGATCAGCTCAGTGAGGCCCCGGGCGCTGAGCAGTACGCCGACGGTTCGCGCGTCGTGCCGGTCCAGTCCGCTGAGCCGGGCCGCGAGCGTCCCGCTGCCGACCTTCGTCGTGACGGCGAGCACGGTCACCGCCAGCAGCACGGCCCAGCCCGTGCCGTTCATGCTGTTCAACGCCACGGACTGCCCCGAGACCACGAAGAAGAACGGCAGCAGCAGCGAGCTGACGTCGTGCAGTGGTCGCAGCAGGTCCGCCTCGAGCGTGCCGTCCTCCCCACGCGGGACCACCACCCCCGCGAGCAGGGCACCGAAGATCACATGCAGCCCGAGGGAGTGCGTGACCCACGCGGACCCGAGGGCGAAGCCGATGAGCAGAGCCAGCCGCAGCGAGGGCTCCATCCGCGTCCGCCACAGCAGCCGGCGCAGCACCGGCCGGGCCGCGAGCGCCATCACGGTGACGAAACCGACGGCGAGCGCCACCCGCCACGGCCAGTCGAGCGTCGCCTCCCCGCCGCCGCCGTGGATCAGTGCGGCGGCCAGCACGACCCAGCAGACCGCGTCGAGCACCCCGGCCGCCGCGACCGCCACCACACCCGGCACGGAGCGGGACAGTTCGTTCTCCCGCACGATGGCCGTCAGCACGGGTACCGCCGTTATCGACAGGGCGACCCCGGCGAACACCACCATGGCGGGGGAGAGGTCCCTCGGCATGCCCAGCTCGTGCAGCCGCTCGCCGAACAGCAGCGCGCCCCCGCAGCCCACGGCCATCGGCACCGCGAACGAGGCGAGGGCCACGGTCAGCGAGGCGCGGGCCCGGTCGCCGAGGATCTTGAGATCCAGCTCGTAGCCCACCGCGAACAGGAAGACCACCAGCGCGAACTGCGCGAAGCCGGTCAGCGCCGGGGCGATCTCCTCCGGGAACAACGACGCGTACGCGTCCGGCGCCACCGTGCCGAGCAGGGAGGGGCCGAGTGCGATGCCCGCCGACAACTGGCCGACGATGTACGGCTGTCTCAGCCGCCGGGCCAGCCACCCGGCGGCGTGGGCGGCCACCAGGACGAGAGCCGAGGCACCCACGAGGTGCGTGATCGTCGCGTCCGGGCTCAACTGTGCCTCCGCAGAGTTCACTTGTTCGCGGGCCAACCTCTGCCCGCTTGCGCCAACCTCCCTAGACTGAGGGAGGCGTGGTATTTCGTCGCAGGTCGTACAGCGGTCTTCACCAGGAGCACGGGGGGCACATGACGGCGGTCGTCTTCATCCACGGCACAGGAGTTCGCGAACCGGGCTTCTCTGCGCTCGCGGGGCGCTTCTCCGTTGGGGTGACGGGCCTGCGCGACGGACTGCGCGTCGTGCCGTACTACTGGGGTGGCGAGCACGGGGCGACGCTCGCCGCCGACGGGGCGAGCCTGCCGCCGGTCTCCGGTGCCGGCCGGCGCGGCCCCTCCGTACCGGGCGCCGGTGACGACGACACGGAAGCCTGGGCCGCCCTCTACGCCGACCCGTACGCCGAACTCACCCTCGCCGCCGGCTCCGGGACCGCTGCCGGAGCCGCCCCGGCGGCCGAGCTGCCACCCGGTTCCCTGCCACCGGACCAGCCCCTCAGGACCCGGCTGGCCACCCTCGCCGCCCAGGGCGACGCACCGGCCGCGGACCTGGGGCCCGGGCTGGCGCGGGCCGCCGCCGGCCTGGCCGCCCACCCGCTGCTCGGCGCCGCGGCGGCGGCCCTCGCCCCCCAGGACCTCCCCGGCCTCGCCGCCCGCTGCCTGACGGCCCAGGTCATCGCCCAGATCCTCGACGACGACCTGCCCCTCGTCCCGGCCGGCGCCACCCGGGACGCCGTCACCGACCGGCTCGCCCGGGCCCTCGGCGCACCGGCCCTCGGCACGGAGCGCGGCGTGCGCTCCCTGGCACTGCGGGTCGCCGGCTCCGCCGCCTCCCGCGCCGTCGTCCGCCGCCGCCGCGCGCTCACCGAGGCCGCGCACCCGGCCGCCGGGGACGTCCTGCGCTACCTCAGCCGCGGCGAGGCGGTCCGCGCCGGACTGCGCACCCTGCTCGCCGGGCTGGAGCCGCCCGTCGCCGTCGTCGCCCACAGCCTCGGCGGCATCATCGCCCTGGACACTCTGGTCCTCACCCCGCTGCCCCAGGTGCGGCTGCTGGTCACGGCCGGTTCCCAGGGGCCGTTCCTGTACGAGTCCGGGTCCCTGCCCTCCCTCGAACACCCCGCGCCGCTGCCGGACCACTTCCCCGACTGGCTGAACCTCTACGACCCCCGTGACCTGCTCTCCTACCTGGGCGCCGGCTTGTTCCCGGGCCGGGTGACGGACGTCGCCGTCGACAGCCGGCAGCCCTTCCCGGCCGCGCACAGCGCCTACTGGACCAACCCGGCCGTGTACCGGCACATCGTGGACCGGCTCCCGTGACCGGCCCGGTCCCCGCCCCGGACCCGGCGCGGGTGCACGCGCTCGTCGTCGGCGTCGAGACCTACGACGCCGGCACCGGCTGGGACCTGCCCGGCCCCGCCCGGGACGCGGTCCGCTTCCACCGGCTGCTGCGCGCCGCCGGCGTGCCCGGGGACAACATCCGGCTGCACCTCGCCCCGCTGCCGCCGTACGTTCCCGAAGTGCCGTACGCGCCCGCCGACCACGCCACCCTGCGCCGTGCCCTGGTCCGTGAACTCCCCGCCGTGCGGGGCGACGTGCTCTGGGTGTGGTGGGGCGGACACGGCGTCCTCGACCGGTCCGGGCAGCTGCGGCTGTTCTGCGCGGACGCCACCACCGAGGACAAGCTGGGCATCGACCTGGACTCGGCGCTCGCCCGGTACGCCGGCGACGCCGTGCCCGGCTTCGCGGACCAGCTGTGGATCGTGGACGCCTGCGAGACCTTCGAGGAGGCGCTCGCGTTCCGGGAACCGCTGCCGCCCGACGCGCTGCCGGTGGGACGGCGCAGCACCGCGCACCGGCAGACCGTGCTGCGGGCCGCCGGGCGGGGCCGGACCGCCGCCAACGACCCCGTGCGCGCCACGGGCCTGTTCTCCGACGTCCTGCTCGCCCTGCTGGCCGACCGGACCTCCGTACTGCCCGCCCCGCCCGATGCGGAGGAACTGTTTCCGGCCGTACGAACGCGTATCGCCGCCCTCAGGGACGCGGGTCGAACTCTGCAGTATCCCGAGATCCGGCTGCGCAGCCCCGAACGCACCGAGATCCTCACCCCGGTGGGGCCGGGGGAGCGGGAGCGGCAGGTCTCCCCGCTGCTGCGGGCCGTCGAGGCCCTCCTCGCGTATCCGCTGATGAGCGACCCGACCGAGCGTCAGACGGTGGTCGCCACACTGGGCCCGCGCGTCACCGGGACCCTGCCCCGCCACACCAAGGCGCGTACGGACGCCACGGGCATCCTCAACGGGCTCAGGCGGCACCATCCACGCGCGTTGTGGGAGCTGTTCGACGCGGTGGTGTCCGTCGACGACGATCCGGCACGGAAGGGGGAACTCGCCTCGGCCCTGCGGGAATTGACGGACTCCGCGGAGGGGCCGCGTACCGGCGGTTGATCGGGTGGCGTGATCGTACGGTTTTCGACATGGGTCGGAATGGTCATGATGGAAAAAGGACACGGGGCATCGAGTGCCACCGTGCGAGAAGGGGGAGCATCTTGGACCGGCCGCCCGCTCTGTGCCATGCCGAAGTCGCCACCCGTGAACAGCCGGTCGCCCCAGGGCGCGTCGACGTCTGGGAGTCGGATCTGGCGGACGTAGCGGCGCTGCCCCTGACCGCCGTGGACGGACTCGCACCGCTCCGTCCCACCGCCCGCCTTCTCGAGGAGGTCCTGCGCGCACGCGGCAGCATCAGGGGCGGCGAGGGCGGAGGTGGCGGCGCCCGGGCCGAATAGGCACCGACCGCGCCCGTCGACGGAGCCCGACGACAGAGCCCCGAAGGCACCGGAGGACGGAACCCGAGGACGCCGCCCCCGGCGGGGCCACGCGCCCGCCGGGACCCCCGCATGCCCGCCCCCGACCGGAGGTCCCCGCCCATGACCAGCGAGCCGCGCCCCGCCCCCTTCCGCGTGCCGGACCGGCTCTTCGCGGAACTGGCCGCCGGAGGCGGATCCGCGGAGGCCGTCGCCTTCCTGGAACGCGGTGAGCGGGCGCGGCGGCTGCTCCTGCTGCGGACGCTGCTGGACCGGCTCGCGGAGCTGCCCACACCGCTGACCCCGGTCGCCGAGGCCTGGGACACGTTCAAGGCGGCCGCCGAACGGGCGCCCGAGCCGGTCGACCGGCTGCTGCTCGCGCCGACGACGGGTGGCTGGATCGCCCACATGCTGCGCCGGGTGCACGGCACCGCGACGGGGCCGCCCCTGTGGGCGGAGGCAGGCCGGCTGAACGTCCTGGCGCTCACCGCGGCCCTGCGCGCCGGTACGGAGACGTCGCTCACGGTCCCCCTCACCGACGGCGCCCTGCACCTGCCGGTCCTCGGCCTGCTCCGGCTGCCGGCCGCACCACCGGGACCGACCGTCGCACGGGCCACGGCGAAGGCGGGCGAACTGACCCTCTCCGGACCCCCGGCACCCGACGGCTCCCGCGCCTCCGTGACGTGCCGCCCCACAACATCACCGGCGGACGGAGGCGAGCCGGACGGACCACGCCCGTCCGGCCCCGGTCCGTCCGGCCCGTGTCCGGCCGGAGTGCCGCCCGCTCCCCGTCCGGCCGGAGTGCCGCCCGCTCCCCGTCCGGCCGAAGCTCCGCCGGCCCCCGCGGCGGGCTCCGCCCCGGGTACGGGGGCCGCCGCAGCCGCCGCCTGGCTCCCCCTGCGCACCCTCACCCACACCACCCCCACCGGCACCGTCGCCATACCCCTCGACGACCTGGACCCCTACCGGGACCTCGACGACCCGGTGGCGCCCGCCCGGCTCGCCGCCGGTGAGGCGGCTCAGTGGCAGCGGGTCTTCGACGACGCCGTCGCGATCCTCGCCGGGGCGGGCACCGGCCAGGGTCCGGGGCGGCTGGACCCGGCGGCCGTCCGGGCCGTCGTGCCGTACGGCCGCACCGCTCTCACGCCGCCCGCCCCACCGACCGTCGCCGTCTCCGCCTCCAGCGGCGACTCCTTCGGCGCGATGGTGATATCCCGCCCCGGATCCGCCCTCGCCCTCGCCGAGACCCTCGTCCACGAGTTCCAGCACAGCAAGCTCGCCGCCCTGCTCCACCTCTTCCCGCTCCTCGACGACGACCGCGAGGAGCGCTACTACGCCCCTTGGCGGGCCGACCCGCGCCACCTCACCGGGCTGCTGCACGGCGCCTACGCCTTCACCGGCGTCGCGGGCTTCTGGCACGACCGGCTGACCGATCCGGCGCACGCCGAGGCCGCCGCGTACCACTTCGCACTGCGCCGCCTGCAGTGCCGGCTGGTCGTGCGCACCCTGCTGACCAGTGCCCGGCTCACCGCGCCCGGGCGCCGGCTCGTCGAGGGCCTCGCCCGGACGCTGGACGGCTGGCTGCGCGTACCCGTCGACCCGGTCGCCCTGCGCCGGGCCCGCACGGCCGCCGTCCTGCACCGCACCCAGTGGCGGCTGCGCAACGTCGCCGCGCCGGACGACGACCGCGCGCCGGCCGGACCGGACGACGGCGCCCTCCGCCTCCGCCCGGACCGCGGCTTCTGGTCCGACACCCGCACCCACGCCTTCGCGCTCCGCCCCGCGGCCCCCCGCACCCCCGACGAGCACCTCGCCGCCGGAGATCCGGCCACCGCGCTGGACGGCTACGCCAAGGACCTGGCCCGTGACGCCACCGACCCTCGCGCGCTGTCCGGCTGGATCGTCGCCCGCGCGGTCCTGGACCCGGGTCGGTCGACCCGCCGCCCGCTCGCCCGCCCGGAGCTGCTCCTGCCCCGGCCCGGTCGCTGACCCGGGTCGCACCGGTCTGCGAAAGCAGGGGGTGAACACCCGCCCGATTGGTCAGGATGGAGGCATGGGATTCCAAGTCGACTCCGAAGCCGGGCGGCTCACCCGCGTCATCCTGCACCGGCCGGATCTCGAGCTCAAAAGGCTCACCCCCAGCAACAAGGACGCCCTTCTCTTCGACGACGTGCTGTGGGTGCGCCGGGCGCGCGCCGAGCACGACGGGTTCGCCGACGTGCTCCGCGACCGCGGGGTGGCGGTGCACCTCTTCGGCGACCTGCTCACCGAGACCCTGGACGTCCCGGCCGCACGGCGGCTCGTCCTGGACCGGGTCTTCGACGAGAAGGAGTACGGAGTGCTGGCCACGGACCACCTCCGGGCCGCCTTCGAGACCCTGCCCGCCCACGAGCTGGCCGAGTGGCTGGTCGGCGGCATGACCAAGCGGGAGTTCCTGGACGCGCACCCGGAGCCGACCTCCGTGCGTTTCCACGCCATGGAGCTGGACGACTTCCTGCTCGGCCCGCTGCCCAACCACCTCTTCACCCGGGACACCTCGGCCTGGATCTACGACGGGGTCTCCATCAACGCCATGCGCTGGCCCGCCCGGCAGCGCGAGACGGTCCACTTCGAGGCGATCTACCGCCACCACCCGCTGTTCCGCGACGAGACCTTCCACCTCTGGTCCGAGGGGCAGGCCGACTACCCCTCCACCATCGAGGGCGGCGACGTCCTGGTCATCGGCAACGGCGCCGTGCTCATCGGCATGAGCGAGCGCACCACGCCCCAGGCCGTCGAGATGCTCGCGCACAAGCTGTTCGCCGCCGGGTCCGCCCGGACCATCGTGGCCCTGGACATGCCGAAGCGGCGCGCCTTCATGCACCTGGACACGGTGATGACGATGGTCGACGGCGACACCTTCACCCAGTACGCCGGGCTCGGCATGCTCCGCTCCTACACGATCGAGCCGGGCGCCGGCGAGAAGGACCTGAAGGTCACCGACCACCCGCCGGAGCACATGCACCGCGCGATGGCGGCCGCCCTCGGGCTCGGCGAGATCCGGGTCCTGACCGCCACCCAGGACGTGCACGCGGCCGAGCGCGAGCAGTGGGACGACGGCTGCAACGTGCTGGCCGTCGAGCCGGGCGTCGTCGTCGCCTACGAACGCAACGCCACCACCAACACCCACCTGCGCAAACAGGGCATCGAGGTGATAGAGATCCCGGGCAGCGAACTGGGCCGGGGCCGGGGCGGGCCGCGCTGCATGAGCTGCCCGGTGGAGCGAGGGCCTGTATAGAGACCCGCGCTGTATAGCGAACCGCCCTGCACGGAGACTGGCCCCGACGGAGACTGGAGCCGACGGAGACTGGCCCCGCATAGAAATTCAGAAGTTCGTATAGACTTCCAGAAGTCAGTCCCCGACCTGCACCTCTGGAGCGCCCCCATGGCGACAGTCCCGACCGTCCTCACCGGCCGCCACTTCCTCAAGGAGGTCGATTTCACCGAGGAGGAGTTCCGCGGCCTGGTCGAGCTGGCCGCGGAGCTGAAGGCCGCGAAGAAGGCCGGGGCGGAGACGCGGTACCTCCAGGGCAAGAACATCGCGCTGATCTTCGAGAAGACCTCGACGCGCACCCGCTGCGCGTTCGAGGTCGCCGCCGCCGACCAGGGCGCCTCGACCACGTACCTCGACCCGGCCGGCTCCCAGATCGGCCACAAGGAGTCCGTGAAGGACACCGCCCGCGTCCTCGGGCGCATGTTCGACGGTATCGAGTACCGCGGCGACAGCCAGACCAAGGTCGAGGAGCTGGCGGCCTTCGCCGGCGTCCCCGTCTACAACGGCCTGACCGACGACTGGCACCCCACCCAGATGCTCGCCGACGTGCTCACGATGACCGAGCACAGCGACCGCCCGCTGCGGGAGATCACCTTCGCCTACCTCGGC
Organism: Streptomyces coelicoflavus; assembly: GCF_003112555.1. GTDB lineage: Bacteria > Actinomycetota > Actinomycetes > Streptomycetales > Streptomycetaceae > Streptomyces > Streptomyces coelicoflavus. Next base: position 265,167 of record NZ_BEWB01000004.1, read on the forward strand.
GACGCCCGCTTCAACATGGGCAACTCCTACCTGGTCACCGGCGCCCTGCTCGGCATGGACGTGCGCATCGTCGCCCCGAAGTCCTACTGGCCCGCCCAGGAGGTCGTCGACCGGGCGCACCGGCTCGCCGGGGCCAGCGGTGCGCGCATCACCCTCACCGAGGACGTGGCCGAGGGCGTGCGCGGCGCCGGATTCGTCGTCACCGACGTCTGGGTCTCCATGGGCGAGCCCAAGGAGGTCTGGGCGGAGCGCATCAAGGCCCTCGCGCCCTACGCCGTGACGATGGACGTCCTGCGCGCCACCGGCAACCCGGACGTCAGGTTCCTGCACTGCCTGCCCGCCTTCCACGACCTGGGCACCAAGGTCGGCCAGGAGATCTTCGAGGCCCATGGGCTGGACTCCCTGGAGGTCACCGACGAGGTCTTCGAGTCGGAGCACTCGGTCGTCTTCGACGAGGCGGAGAACCGCCTGCACACCATCAAGGCCGTCCTCGTCGCCACCCTCGCCTGAGTCTCGTCCACACCGCCTCCCCCACCAGGCCCTATGCTGACCGGCGGCTCCGGAGCCACCCCTTCCGGCGCCGCCGGCCGCGACCACCGTCGCGCCCCCCGCACCACCAGAAACGAGCACCACCCGTCATGCCCGCTTCCCGCGTCAAGTCCCCCCACCTCCTGATCGCCGAATCCGGCACCGACCGCGAGGGCCACGGCCTCAAGCGCACGATGGGCCTGTTCCAGCTCGTCTGCTTCGGCGTCGGCGCGATCGTCGGCACCGGCATCTTCGTCGGCCTGTCCGACTCGGTGGCCGAGGCCGGCCCGGCCGTCGTCGTCTCCTTCGTCCTGGCCGCGATCACCTGCGTGTTCACCGCGTTCGCCTTCGCCGAGCTGGGCGGCGCGATCCCGGTCTCCGGCTCCTCGTACTCCTTCGCCTACGCCGGACTCGGCGAGCGCACCGCCTTCCTCGTCGGCTGGTGCCTGCTCCTGGAGTACGGCGTGTCCGTCTCGGCGGTCGCGGTCGGCTGGAGCCAGTACGTCAACGAGCTGCTCGACAGCGTCCTCGGTCTCAGGCTCCCGCAGGCACTGTCCGCGGGCCCCGGCGACGGCGGCGCCGTCAACCTCCCCGCGGTGATCGTCATCGCCCTGGCCTGCGTGCTCCTGGTGCGCGGCGTGCGGGAGAGCGCCCGCGCCACGGCCGCCATGGCCGTCCTCAAGCTGGCCGTACTCCTCGCCTTCTGCGCCATCGGCTTCTACGCCTTCGAGGACGGCAACCTGACCCCCTTCTCGCCGGCGGGCCTCGGCGGCATCGGCGCCGGCACCACGGCCGCCTTCTTCTCGTACATCGGCTTCGACGCGATCACCACGGCCGGCGAGGAGGCCAAGAACCCGCGCCGGGACATCCCCGTCGCGATCCTGGTCTGCATCGGCCTGGTCACCCTGCTCTACTGCGCGGTCGCCGTCGCCGCGATCGGCGCCGTGGGCGGCGACCAGGTCGGCGACCGGCCCGCCGCGCTCTCCTACGTCGTCGACGAGGTCACCGGCTCGGCGATCGGCGGGGCCGTGGTCGCCTTCGGCGCGGTCGTCGCCATCGCCTCGGTGGTGCTCGCCGTGATGTACGGCCAGACCCGCATCCTGATGTCGATGTCCCGGGACGGCCTGATCCCGCGCGTCTTCGAGAAGGTCTCCCCGCGCACCTCGACGCCCGTCGCCGGCACCCTGATCGTCGGCGTGGTCTTCGCGCTCCCCGCGGCCTTCGCCCCGCTCGACGCGGTGGTCAACCTGTGCACCATCGGCACCCTCGCCACGATGGCCGCCGTCAACGTCTCGGTGATCACCCTGCGGCGCCGCGAACCGGGCCTCGCCCGCACCTTCCGCGTCCCGCTGTACCCGGCGACGCCCCTGCTCGGCGTCGGCTTCTGCCTGTACCTGATGTACGAGACGGGCGGGGCCACCTGGCTCCAGTTCGCGGCGTTCCTCGCGGTGGGCCTGCTGGTCTACACGGCCTACGGCCGCCGCCACTCCCGCCTGGCCCGGACGACGGCCGTCAGTGCCGACGACGCTGAGCGGGTACCGCAGGAAGCCTGAACCAGACCGCCTTGCCCGCCCCGGCGGGCCGGTGGCCGCAGGACGAGCTGAGCGCGCGGATCAGCAGCAGACCGCGCCCGCCCTCGCGCCACGGGTCGGGCGGCTCCACGTCCGTGCGGGTGAGGTCGGCCGGCGGCGCCGGGTCCGGGTCGTGCACCTCGACCTGGCAGCCGGTCGGCCGCAGCTCCACCACCAGCTCGATCGGCGTCCGCCCGACGGAGGTGTGCTCCACGGCGTTGGCGACCAGTTCCGCCGTGAGCAGCTCCGCGGTGTCGCCGTCCGCCGTGTGCTCCAGCTCGGCCAGGGCGTTGCGCACCAGGGCACGCGCCACCGGCACGGCCGCGGCGGAGTGCGGCAGCGCGATGCGCCAGGAGGCTGGAGCGGGGGAGTGATCGTGCACGGCGGGTCCGTTTCGTGGAGCAGGGGCGTCCTGTCCTGCTTTCAACCTTATGAATGGTACGGCGCCACCCGGCAGAGCCGTTCGACGGGCACCCCCAGGGACCTAAGACCCTCGACACCGACGCTCCGACGTTCTATCGCGCACCCGTGACGACAGTCACGAAAGAGTGATAACTTCGAGTGTCATGAGTCCCTTCACCGGCTCCGCCGCCCCCACTCCCGACTGGCGGCACCTGCGTGTCGAGATCACCGACGGCGTCGCCACCGTCGCCCTCGCCCGCCCCGACAAGCTCAACGCGCTCACCTTCGAGGCCTACGCAGACCTGCGCGACCTGCTCGCCGAGCTGTCCCGCGAGCGGTCCGTACGGGCGCTGGTCCTGGCCGGCGAGGGGCGCGGCTTCTGCTCCGGCGGCGACGTGGACGAGATCATCGGCGCCACCCTGTCCATGGACACCGCCCGGCTGCTCGACTTCAACCGGATGACGGGCCAGGTGGTCCGGGCGGTACGGGAGTGCCCGTTCCCGGTGATCGCCGCCCTGCACGGGGTCGCGGCCGGCGCGGGCGCGGTCCTCGCCCTGGCCGCCGACTTCCGCGTCGCCGACCCGTCCGCCCGCTTCGCCTTCCTCTTCACCCGCGTCGGCCTCTCCGGCGGTGACATGGGCGCCGCGTACCTGCTGCCCCGTGTCGTCGGCCTCGGCCACGCCACCCGGCTGCTGATGCTCGGCGACACGGTCCGCGCGCCCGAGGCCGAGCGCATCGGCCTGATCAGCGAACTGACCGAAGAGGGCCGTGCCGACGAGGCCGCCCACACCCTCGCCCACCACCTCGCCGACGGCCCGGCCCTGGCCCACGCCCAGACCAAGGCCCTCCTGACCGCCGAGCTGGACATGCCGCTGGCGGCAGCGGTGGAACTGGACGCCTCGACCCAGGCCCTGTTGATGACGGGCGAGGACTACGCCGAGTTCCACGCGGCCTTCACGGAGAAGCGCCCACCGAAGTGGCAAGGGAGGTAAGGCGATGGTGTCGACACGGGGGAGCATGGCAACCTCAGGGGCGCGGGGAACTGCGCGAGCAACCACAACAGACCCGCACTCGCCCGCGAAGACAAGCCACCCCCTGCACGCGGCGATCGTCGGCGGCGGCCCCGGCGGCCTCTACACCGCCGCCCTCCTCAAACGCCTCGCCCCCGACCGCGAGGTCACCGTCTACGAACGCAACGCCCCCGACGACACCTTCGGCTTCGGCGTCGTCCTCTCCGACGAAACCCTCGGCGGCATCGAACACGCCGACCCGACCGTCTACGAGGCCCTCAAGGCCCACTTCGTCCGCTGGGACGACATCGACATCGTCCACCGGAACACCCGCCACACCTCCGGAGGGCACCGGTTCGCCGCCCTCGGCCGCCGCCGCCTCCTCGAAATCCTCCACGACCGCTGCCGCGACCTCGGCGTGGACCTGCGCTTCCGTACCGTGGCACCGCCCCCGGACCGGCTCGCGCGGACCCACGACCTCGTCGTCGCGGCCGACGGAGTGCACAGCGCCACCCGCGAGGCCTACCGCGACGTGTTCCGGCCGCACCTCACCCCCCACCGCTGCCGCTACATCTGGCTCGCCGCCGACTTCGCCTTCGACGCCTTCCGCTTCGAGATCGCCGAGACCGAGCACGGCGTGATGCAACTGCACGGCTACCCCTACTCCCGCCCGTCGCCCGACCACCACCCCTCAACGAGGCCCTACGGGCCGCAGAACGAAGCCGCCTCCACCGTCATCGTCGAGATGCGCGAGGAGGTCTGGCAGTCGGCCGGCTTCGACGAACTCGACGAAGCGGAATCCAGCGCCCGCTGCGCCAAGATCTTCGCCGACGCCCTCGGCGGCCGCCCCCTGCGGTCCAACAAGTCCGCCTGGACCACCTTCCGCACGGTCGTCAACGAACGCTGGTCGCACGGCAACATCGTCCTGCTCGGCGACGCCGCCCACACCGCCCACTTCTCCATCGGCTCCGGCACCAAACTCGCCGTCGAGGACGCCCTCGCGCTCGCCGCCTGCCTCGAGGAACAGCCCACCCTCCCGCGGGCACTCGCCGCCTACGAGGAGGAGCGGCGCCCCGTCGTCGCCTCCACGCAGCGGGCGGCGAAGGCCAGCCTGGAGTGGTTCGAGGACCTGGACCGGTACCTCGGCCAGCCGCCGCGCCAGTTCGCCTTCAACCTGCTCAGCCGCAGCCGCCGGGTCACCCACGAGAACCTGCGGCTGCGCGACGCCGGCTTCACGGACTCCGTCGAGCGCGAGTTCGGCTGCCCGCCGGACACGCCCCCGATGTTCACCCCGTTCCGCCTGCGCGGTCTGACCCTGCGCAACCGCGTCGTCGTCTCCGCGATGGACATGTACTCGGCCACCGACGGCGTCCCCGGCGACTTCCACCTGGTCCACCTCGGGGCCAGGGCCCTGGGCGGTGCCGCCCTGGTGATGACCGAGATGGTGTGCGTCAGCGCCGAGGGCCGCATCACGCCCGGCTGCGCGGGCCTCTACACCGGCCGGCAGGGCGAGGCGTGGCGGCGGATCACGGACTTCGTGCACGCCGGCGCACCCGGCACCGCGATCGGCGTACAGCTGGGCCACAGCGGCCGCAAGGGCTCGACCCGGCTGATGTGGGAGGGCATGGACGAACCGCTGCCCGACGGCAACTGGCCCCTCGTGGCGCCGTCCCCGCTGCCGTACCGGCCCGGCAGCCAGACGCCGCGTGAGCTGTCCCGGCCCCAACTCGTCGAGGTGCGCGAGCAGTTCAGGTCGGCCGCCGAACGGGCCGCGCAGGCCGGCTTCGACCTGCTCGAACTGCACTGCGCCCACGGCTACCTGCTCTCCGGCTTCCTCTCCCCGCTCACCAACCACCGCACCGACGCCTACGGCGGCTCACTGGAGAAGCGGCTGCGTTTCCCGCTGGAGGTCTTCGACGCCGTACGCGAGGTCTGGCCCGGTGAACGGCCCATGACGGTACGGATCTCCGCCACCGACTGGGCCGAGGGCGGCACGAGCGGCGAGGAGGCGGTGGAGATCGCCCGGGCCTTCGCCGCGCACGGCGCCGACGCCGTCGACGTGTCCACGGGGCAGGTGGTGTCCGGTGAACGGCCGGAGTTCGGGCGGTCGTACCAGACGCCGTACGCCGACCGCATCCGGCACGAGGCGGGCGTCCCGGTCGTCGCCGTCGGCGCGATCTCCTCCTGGGACGACGTCAACTCGCTGATCCTGGCCGGACGCGCCGACCTGTGCGCGCTGGCCCGCCCGCACCTCTACGACCCGCACTGGACCCTGCACGCCGCCGCCGAGCAGGGCTACGACGGCCCCGGCGCCGTCTGGCCGGCGCCGTACCGGGCGGGCAGCCGGCCGCCGCGCACCGGGCGCACGGACGCGCCCAAGCCGAGGCTCACGCTGCACGGCCCGCGTCAGGACGTGTAGCCCCAGGCCGCGCACATCGCGCGCAGCCGCTCGGGGATCTCCTCCTCCCCGGGCAGCGCGCGCCCCGGCTGCACGGTGCCGGTGCGGATGTTCTCGCGCCAGTCGCCCAGGCCCCTGACCAGCTCGGCGTTGCCCTTCCTGCCGTAGCTCAGCATGGCCGGCGTGTAGTCGACGTCCAGGTACGCGCACAGGCGGCGCATCTCGCGCCCGGGGTCGTCGGTGATGTCCTCGTAGCGCACGGTGAAGCCGTCGGCGTCCGCCGTACGGGCCTCCTCGACGGCCGTCATGTAGCGCAGCACGTCCGTGACGGCCGTGTCGTGCGGCCGCTTGACCGGGTCGGTCTCGTGCCAGGAACGGGCGATCGACACGGGGTGCCGCAGGAGGAAGACGAAGCGCGCGTCGGGCCAGCAGTCCTTGAGGCGCTGGTACATGTACGCGTTGGCCGGGGTCTTCTCGACCACGAAGTCCTTGCCGGACCGGGTGAGTTCGCGGTGCAGGACGCGGTCCCACAGCAGGTGCTCCAGGTCGCCGCGCCGGAGGTCGAGGGCGCCCATCGCGCGCTCGGAGAACCAGTTGGCGCAGGTGACCTCCAGCCGGCCGATGTGCAGCTCGTGCGGGGCGTGCAGCCGCGGATGGGCGCCCAGCATCATGCGCAGCAGCGTGGAGCCGGAGCGGATGGACGAGATGATGAAGACCGGCCGCCGCAGCAGCCGCTCGGTCGGCAGTTCCTCGGCCGACGGACATCGGTACGCGGCCTCCTGCCGGGCCGCGGGCCGCGCGTCGGCCGGCCTCTTCCCCGGCCTTCCCTTCGGCTTCCCCTTCGCCGCCTGGGGGGCTCTCCGTACCTGGAGGCCGGTGGTGACGGTGAGGGCCCGGTTCAAGTTGCGCGCGAGACTCATGCGTCCGCACGGTAGGTGAGAAACCTGAGAAGAGGGTCTGAGAGAGCTGAGGGTTCGCCGATCCCGCGAAAATGTGACGCGACTCACTGTCCGGGGAGTGAGGTCGGACCCGTCTCCGGTCCCATGCCCGCGTAGCGCGCGCCCGCGTCGCGCAGCCGCTCGTGCAGCGCCCGGAAGACGGCCGCCGAGCGGGTGCCGGGCCAGTCCACGGGCAGCAGCCGGGCCGGCAGCCCCGGGTCCACGTAGGGCAGGTGGCGCCAGGAGTCCAGGGCGAGGAGATAGTCGCGGTAGGCCTCCTCGGGCGGGGTGTCCTTCCGGCGCTCCCAGTCGTGCAGCACGCGCGCGTGCCGGTCGAGGAACGCCTCGTGCTCCTTGGCGATCGCGGCCAGGTCCCACCAGCGGGCCACCGCCCCGGCGGTCGCCGTGAAGCCCAGGTGCTCGCCGCGGAAGAAGTCCACGTAGGAGTCCAGGCCCAGGCGGCCCAGCGCGTGCCGGGTCTCCTCGTACAGCCGGGCCGGGGCGATCCACACACCGGGCGCCGCGGTGCCGAAACCGAGGCCGGCCAGGCGCGAGCGCAGGACGTGCCGCTTCTGCCGCTCCGACTCGGGCACCGAGAACACGGCGAGCACCCAGCCCCCGTCCTCGTGGGGTGCGGCGGTGGCGTAGACGCGCCGGTCTCCGTCGTCCAGCAACTCGCGGGCCTCGGCGGAGAGTTCGTACCCCGCCGCGCCCTCGGCCGTACGGGCGGGCAGCAGCAGCCCGCGCCGCTTGAGCCGGGACACCGACGAGCGTACGGAGGGCGCGTCCACCCCGACCGCGGCGAGCAGCCGGATCAGCTCGGCGACGGGCACCGGGCCCGGCGCGAAACGGCCGTACGCTCCGTAGAGCGTGACGATGAGGGACCTCGGGGCGTGCTGTACGTGCTGGTCGGACACGTTGATCATCTTATGTCGTCGGCGTCAGGCCCGGCCGCCCAGGGGATCCGGACGAGCACCGGGGGCCGGGGCGGGGCCGGGGCCGGGCGGGTCGAGGAGGCGGTAGCGCTGGAGCTTGCCGGTCGCCGTGCGGGGCAGCGCGTCCAGGAAGACGATCTCGCGCGGGCACTTGTACGGCGCCAGCTCCGACCGCAGGAACTCGCGCAGCGCGTCCGCGTCCCGCCCGGCCCCCTCCCGCGGCACCACGTGGGCCACCACGACCTGCCCCCGGCGCTGGTCGGGCCGGCCCACCACGGCCGCCTCCACCACGTCCGGATGGCGCAGCAGCGCGTCCTCCACCTCGGGTCCCGCGATGTTGTACCCGGAGGAGATGATCATGTCGTCGGCGCGTGCCACGTACCGGAAGTACCCGTCGGGCTCGCGGACGTAGGTGTCCCCGGTGACGTTCCAGCCGTCGCGCACGTACTCGCGCTGGCGCGGATCGGCGAGGTAACGGCAGCCGACCGGCCCGCGCACCGCGAGCAGCCCCGGCTCCCCGTCGGGCACGGGCGCGCCGTACTCGTCCTGCACGCGCGCGTGCCACCCCGGCACCGGGACGCCCGTCGTGCCGGGCCGGATGGCGTCGTCCGCTGCGGACACGAAGATGTGCAGCAACTCGGTGGCACCGATGCCGTTGATGATGCGCAGGCCGGTGCGCTCGTGCCAGGCCCGCCAGGTGGCCGCGGGCAGGTTCTCGCCCGCCGAGACGCAGCGCCTGAGGCTGCTCACGTCGTGCGCGTCCAGCTCGTCGAGCATCGCGCGGTACGCCGTCGGCGCGGTGAACAGCACCGACACCCGGTGCTCGGCGACCGCCGGCAACAGCTGCCTGGGGCCCGCCTGCTCCAGCAGCAGGGCACTCGCCCCGGCCCGCATCGGGAAGACGACGAGACCGCCGAGCCCGAACGTGAAACCGAGCGGCGGGCTGCCCGCGAACACGTCGTCCGGCCGCGGCTTCAGCACGTGCTCGGAGAAGGTGTCCGCGATCGCCAGCACATCGCGGTGGAAGTGCATGCAGCCCTTGGGGCGCCCGGTGGTGCCGGAGGTGAAGGCGATCAGCGCCACGTCGTCGGCGGCCGTGTCGACGGCCTCGTACGGCGTGCCGGGCGCCGCGCCGGACGCCGTGCGGGCCTCCAGGTCGTCCGGCGCGTCCCCGCCGTACGTCGTGATCCGCAGGCCGTCGATCTCCGCCTTGGCGAGGTCGTCGACGGACCGGACGTCGCACAGCGCGTGCCGCACCCCCGCGATCCCGCAGATCGCGCGCAGTTCGTGCGGGCGCTGCCGGTCCAGCACGGTGACCGCCACCGCGCCCGCCTTCAGCACCGCCAGCCAGCACGCGGCCAGCCACGGGGTGGTGGGGCCGCGCAGCAGCACCCGGTTGCCCGGGACGACGCCGAGGTCGCCGGTCAGCACGTGCGCGATCCGGTCGACGCACTCCCGCAGCCCGCCGTAGCTCCAGGTGTCCCCGGACGCGGTGCGGAAGGCCGGGCGGCCGTCGGGCGGGCCGGTGAGCAGCTCGGCGGCGCAGTTCAGCCGGGCGGGGTAGCGCAGCCCGGGCAGGTCGAAGAGGAGCTCCGGCCACTGCTCGGGCGGTGGCAGGTGGTCGCGCGCGAAGGTGTCGACGTGGGCGGAGCGGTGCGGGTCCGCGTGGCGCGGATCGGCCATGGCGGTTCGCCCCCTTTGTCGTGGTGGGCTCGCGCAACGAGCGTATCGTGTTGGTGACGACAGTCAACGGGGCGCGATAACCTCGGCCGTGGCCCGAGGCCCGTCCGGTGGGCGGGGAAGCACGCAGGGGAGCAGGGGAAGGGACCGGCGATGACCTCATTCTCGCTCGAACCGGCACAACTCACCTGGTGCGAGGAGCTGCGCGCCCTCGCCGCCGGACGGCTGCGCCCGCTCGCGGAGAAGGGCGAGCCGGGCCGCGTCAACCGAGCCCTGGTCGCCGAGCTCGGCTCCCTCGGCCTGCTGCCGCGCCTGTTCACCTCGGGCGCCCTCGACCTGTGCCTGATGCGGGAGTCGCTCGCCCACGCCTGCACGGAGGCCGAGACCGCCCTCGCCCTCCAGGGCCTCGGCGCCCACCCCGTGCACGCCCACGGCACCGATGCCCAGCGCGCCCGCTGGCTCCCCCGCGTGAGCGACGGCACCGCGGTGGCCGCCTTCGCCCTCAGCGAGCCCGACGCGGGCTCGGACGCGGCGGCACTGTCGCTGCGGGCGGAGCCGGAGACCGGGCACGGCGCGGGAGCCTCCGCTTGGCGGCTCACCGGCGAGAAGTGCTGGATCTCCAACGCCCCCGAGGCCGACTTCTACACCGTGTTCGCGCGCACCACCCCCGGCGCCGGGTCCCGCGGCGTCACCGCCTTCCTCGTCCCCGCCGACCGCCCCGGCCTCACCGGCACCCCGCTCGACATGCTCTCGCCGCACCCCATCGGCGCCCTCGACTTCGACGCCGTGCCCGTCACCGCGGACGACGTCCTGGGCGAACCCGACCGCGGCTTCCGGGTCGCCATGGACACCCTCAACCTGTTCCGCCCCAGCGTCGGCGCCTTCGCCGTCGGCATGGCGCAGGCCGCCCTCGACGCGACCCTCGCGCACACCACCGCCCGCGACGCCTTCGGCGGCAAGCTGCGCGACCTCCAGGCGGTCTCCCACCAGGTCGCCGAGATGGCGCTGCGCACGGAGGCGGCCCGCCTGATGGTGTACGCGGCGGCCACGGCCTACGACGCCGGCGCCCCGGACGTCCCGAAGCGCGCCGCGATGGCGAAACTCCTCGCCACCGAGACCGCCCAGTACGTCGTCGACCGCGCCGTCCAGCTGCACGGCGCCCGCGCCCTGCGCCGCGGACACCTCCTCGAACACCTCTACCGAGAGGTGCGCGCCCCGCGCGTCTACGAGGGCGCGAGCGAGGTCCAGCGCGGCATCGTCGCCAAGGAGCTGTACCGGACGCACCAGGTGCCCCGGACGCACGAGACCGACACCACGACCGAGGAGGCCGGAGCATGACCGCCGAACGGGTGAACCCGCCCGAACTGTCCCCGCCCACCGGCTTCTCCCACGCCGTCGTCGCCACCGGCACCCGCGTCGTGTTCCTGGCCGGCCAGACCGCCCTCGACACCGACGGCAGGATCACCGGCGACACCCTCCCCGCCCAGTTCGAGCAGGCCCTGACCAACCTCCTCACCGCCCTGCGCTCGGCCGGCGGCACCCCCGCCGACCTGGCCCGCGTCACCGTCTACGCCACCGACGTCGCCGCCTACCGCACCCACGCCGCGGATCTCGGCCGCACCTGGCGCGAACTGGCCGGCCGCGACTACCCGGCGATGGCGGTCGTGGAGGTCGTACGGCTGTGGGACGAACGGGCGTTGGTGGAGATCGACGGGTTCGCCGTACTGCCGTAGGGCGCCCCCGCCTTCTCCCTTCCCGGACCTCACATGTTGATCATGTGACCCGCGAGGCCGTGGATCGCCTCCTTGACCGCTTCGCCGAGCGTGGGGTGCGCATGCACGTTGCGGGCGACCTCGTGCACGGTGAGGTCCCACTGCTGGGCCAGGGTCAGCTCGGGCAGCAGTTCGGTCACCTCGGGGCCGATGAGGTGCGCGCCGAGCAGCTCGCCGTGCCGGCGGTCGCTGATCACCTTGACGAAGCCGACCGGCTCGCCCAGGCCGTGTGCCTTGCCGTTGGCGGTGAACGGGAACTTGGCGACCTGTACGTCGAAGCCGGCCTCGCGGGCCTGGGCCTCGGTGTGGCCGAAACTCGCGATCTGCGGCTGGCAGTAGGTGGCGCGCGGGATCATCCGGAAGTCGTCGATCTCCATGGTCTCCGCCCCGCCGATGGTCTCGGCGGCGACGACGGCCATGGCCTCGGCCGCGTGCGCCAGCATCAGCTTGCCGGTGACGTCGCCGATCGCGTACACGTGCGGCACGCTGGTGCGGCCGCGGGCGTCGACCTCGATCTCGCCGCGGTCGCCGACCCGCACGCCGGTCGACTCCAGGCCGTAGCCCTCGACCCGCGGCGCGAAGCCGATGGCCTGGAGGACCTTGTCCGTCTCCAGGACCTTCTGGGTGCCCCCCTGGGTGACGGTCACCCGGACCGGGCCCGACGGGTCGGAGTCGTCGATCGCGTCGACCCGGGTGGAGGTGAGGATCTCCACGCCCAGCTTGCGGTAGTGCCGGGTGAGTTCCTTGGAGACGTCGGCGTCCTCGGCGGGCACGATCCGGTCGGCGTACTCGACGAGGGTGACCTTGACGCCGTAGTTGTGCAGCACGTAGGCGAACTCGACCCCGATGGCCCCGGCGCCCGCGACGACGATCCGCTCGGGCAGTTCCTCGGTGAGGATCTGCTCCTCGTACGTGACGACGCGGGCGCTCAGCTCGGTGCCGGGCAGCAGGCGGGTGGTGGCGCCCACCGCGATGACGCAGTGGTCGAAGGTGACCGTGGTGCTCGTGCCGTCGGACAGCGCGACCCGGAGGGTGCGGTCGTCGGTGAAGGTGCCGCGGCCGTCGTACTCGGTGATGCCGTTCTTGCGCATCAGATAGTGCACGCCGGCGACACGGCCGTCCGCCACCTCCCGGCTGCGCTTGAAGGCCGCGCCGAAGTCCAGGGTGATCGGACCGCCGCTCCGGATGCCGTAGGTGTCGGCCTGCCGGGTCAGGATGTGGGCCAGTTCCGCGTTGCGCAGCAGGGCCTTGGAGGGGATGCAGCCCACGTTCAGGCACACCCCGCCCCAGTACTTCGGCTCGACGACGGCCGTCCTCAGCCCGAGCTGCGCGCTGCGCACCGCCGCGGTGTAGCCGCCGGGGCCCGCTCCCAGTACGACGACGTCGAAGTGCTCGCTCGCTGTCATCCGTCTTCCCTCTTCCGTAGGTGAGATCGAGCTCGCCGCGCCGAACTCGTTCGGGGCGGCCATCGTCTCAAGTCTCGGCGGGGTCACTGTTCTTCCCGCGGACCGGCGACCACGGCCGGCCGGAGGAGGACGGCCGGCCGGAGGAAGACGGCATCCTCTGCTTCTCCGGGTACGGAGTGCCGAGCCGGCCGTAGAGTGCCGTCATGCCGGACATCGAACTGAGAGCGGGAACGATCGAGTACGAGGACACCGGCGGCGACGGCCCGACCGTCGTCCTCCTCCACGGCCTCGTCCACGACAGGACCGTCTGGCGCAAGGTCCTCGCGGACCTGCGCACCGACCACCGGGTGATCGCGCCGACCCTGCCCTACGGCGCCCACCGCCGCCCGATGCGCCGCCCGCCCACACCCGACCTGGTCAACGAGATGGTCGCCGAGTTCCTCGACCGCCTCGACCTCACCGACGTCACCCTCGTCGAGAACGACTGCGGACGCGCCCAGACGGTGGCCGCCCGGCACCCGGAGCGCCTCGCGCGGCTGGCCCTCGTCGCGTGCGAGGCGTTCGACAACTACCCGCCGGGCCTGCCGGGAAAGCTGATCGGCGTCGCCTGCCGGATGCCCGGCGGGGTGTCCGCACTGGTCCGCACCCTGGGCCTCAAGCCGCTGCGCCGCCTGCCCGTCGGCATCGGCGCCCTCACCAAGCGGCCCGTGCCGGACGCGGTCGTCGACGGCTGGCTGCGCCCGCTGCGCACCGACCCGGCGATCAGACGCGACTTCCGGCACTACGGCACCCACGTCCGCCGCGACGAACTCCTGGAAGCCGCCCAGGGGTTGCGGAGGTTCGACCGGCCCGCGCTGGTCGTCTGGGCGACCGAGGACCTGATGATGCCCCGCGCCCACGGCCGGCGCCTGGCCGAACTCCTCCCGCAGGGGCGGCTGGTGGAGGTGGAGGACGCCCGGACGCTGATCCCCGAGGACCAGCCGGAGCTGCTCGCCTCCCTGCTGCGGGAGTTCATCGCCGAGAAGCACTGATCCCGGGGCCGCTGCCGCGCCCGCGGGGCGGCAGCGGTCAGGCGGCCACCGCCGGGCGCCCGCCCGGCACCCGGTGCGGGGCGACGGCCAGGCCGTCGGGCCGCAGTTCGCCGGTGTCGTCGAACACGATCGTGCCGTCGCACAGCAGCTGCCACCCCTGCTCGGGGTGGGCGGCGACGACGTGCGCGCGGGTGTCGGTCGCGGGGCAGGAAGGCCGGTGGGCACACATGGCGCACCTCCACGTCGGGAGACCGTCCCGTCGTCGGGACCGTCGCGTGCACCGACCGTGCACCCGCCGGCGAGCCGCCGCCAAGACCCGGGTGGCGAGCGTGACAACACCCGGACATGCCGGCGACGGTTCCACGACGGTCGACGCGGACTCGCCACCGAAGGGGTGACGGTCACTGCCGCCCGCCCCTTCGCCCGGTACCAGTGGAACCCCTCATTCCGACCGACCGGGAGGTTCCCACCATGCGCGTACGATCCGCCGCCCTCACCGCCCTCACCGCCACCGCCGGCGCCGCCCTGCTCCTGCTCGCCGCGCCCGCCGCCCCGGCCGCGCCCGCCGCCCCCGACGACGCCCGTCTCGTCGCGGAGTCGGTGACCGTCGACCCGGTCGGCCGTATCGCCGCCGACGGCAGCGTCACCCTCTCCGGCACCTACCGCTGCACCGGCGGCAGCGGCCCGGTCTTCGTCAGCTCCACCGTGAGCCAGAGCGACCCGTCCGTCCGGTACGGCGTCGGCGGCACCCGCGCGGTCTGCGACGGACTGGAGCACCGCTGGGTCAACACGGGCACGCCCGACACGGTCGTCCTCAAGCCGGGCGCGGCCCGCGTCGAGGCCACCGTGATGGAACTGCGCCCCATGGGCATCGTGCCCCTCCCGAGCTTCCACGCCCGGCAGGCACAGGACGTGACCCTGACGGCGTCCTGACCCGCCGCGGCGGCCGCGGACCCGCCCGGAAGACGACCGAAACGACTTCCGGATTTCCTTTCCGAACGTTTTCCTTTCCGGGCAGTCGCCGGAGGGAAATGGAAGCCTGTTTCGGTCGCCCTGTTTCGTCGCCCTGCTTCGACCGCCTCGTTCCGATCCGGGTCAGATTCTTTTCCCGGGGCCCGTGCCCGGCCGCGGCGACCGCACGGGATTCTGCCGCTGCTGCGGAAGGGACACCGGGTCGGCGGCCGCTTTGCCCGACGGATCGTCACCCGGCGTGACCGCGGCACGCTGCCGGTGACGCGGCACCGCCCGCCGGGGCGGACGGGTGAGCGTGATCTGCCGGATGACCTGCTGGAAGCAGACCAGGGAGGCCAGACCGGGCAGGGCGGCCGCCGCGGCGTCGCTGACGGTCCTGGGCGCCTCCGCGACGCACAGCAGCATCGCGATGGCCGAGAACAGCAGGACCACGGCCCAGGAGTGCACCGCACGGCGCTGGTGCAGCGCGGCCCGCAGCACCGCCAGTGAGGCCACCAGCCAGGGCCCGTACACCAGCAGCGGCCACCACGACACGACACTGCCCCGGGTGCGGGTCACGGCGGCCAGGCGCAACGGCTCGTAGGCCACCATGCCGCCGAACAGGCTCACGGAGGCCGCGATGACCGCGGCGAGCGCGGCGACGAACAGGCTCGCGGCGCGCAGCCGGCTCACCTTTCTCCCTCTGCGGACCCTGCGGTGACTCGTCGGGGACTCCCTCAACGGGGGCAGCTCCGCCGTGATCTCCTGGAGATTGCTCAGCGGTGTGCCCGGGGCGGGTGCGAGCGCCGAAGTGTCCGTGGCGGAGGGAGAGGGAGAGGGGACGCCGGTCTGCTGCTCCATCGCGTCCTGGAGCAGGAACGCGAGTTCCTCGGCCGGGTCCCAGCCGGGTTCGGGCGGAACCAGGGTTTCCTGGAAGGCGTCCTGGGGAGCCCGGTGCCGGCCCGTGCCCGTGGTACGGAACGACCCTTCGCCGTACGGCATGCGGGGGTGAGTGTGATCTTCGTACACGAGGAGCCGGTCACTCCGCCCTGGTGCACGTGAGGGAGCCCTGCGCCCGGCCCCACCGTTCGGCGAGGCCGCTCTCCAACTCGGTCATGACGTCGAGGAAGCGTTGCAGGACCGGTTCGGTCACACGGAGAGGGACGGGGTGCCCGCCTCTGGTCAGAGTCCCGTCGCTCGGTGACGGACAGTGAGATCTGCCGGGCCTGTAGGTGTACGGGCCAAGCGCCGTCAATTCCCCGTGTTCCTCGGTCATATCCGAAGTAACGTCTGCCTACTCCGTCGGATGCGCGGCAGTCGAGTGAACGATTTCTGCGATACTTACCCAATCCCGAATTCACACCGGTTCGATCGTGACCGGTACGAAAAGCGTCAAAGGACCCCTTGAGGCGCCGGAGCCGAACCGCCCGGGGCGCCCCGGGCGGCGGCCGACGGAAAGGGTGCGCCCGGTGGGTCCCGGCCCCTGGGGGACCGGGCACCGGCGCGGGTGACCTAGGCTGGCCGCGACACGAACAGCGCGGGAGCGGCGATGAGGCGAGCGGTACACGGGCGGGCACACGCCCGGTTGCGTGGTGCGCTGGCTCTGCTCGTGGGCGTGGTGGCGCTGCTGTGCGTCTTCGGACACGCGGAACGCGCCGGGCAGGACACGCAGCCGCCCACCGCCGAGCGGGTACAAACCCTCGTCGTCGCCTCCACCAACGCCGTCGCCGCCGAACCGCCGGACGACGCGGCCGCCCCGTGCGGCAAGAAGGCCGTCTCGGACCACAACGTGCAGCGGGCAGAGAACCCTCCGCCGCCGTCCGCCTCGGGAGGCCGGTCAGGTCTCGCGTCCCCGCACACCGATCCCGCGCCTCTCCCGTCACAGCACTTCGGTCCGTCGGCGGGCGGCCCCGATCCGCCCCCGGCGACCCTCCACTCCGTTCTGCGGATTTAGACCGGCCCGTAGGCCGCGTCCCTCAATCCTCGGAAACGGAGTTCTTCGGCATGTCCTCTTCCCCGCGCTCCTTCAGGCGGGCGGGTGAGGCACTGCGTGGTTGGCGGTCCCGACAGTGGGCGGTGGCAGGCGCGGGTGCGCTGGCCACGGCGGTCCTGGTCGGCGCGCCCACCGACGTGGTACCCAATCCGCTGTTCGGCCGGTCGGTCCCCGTGCAGTGGTGGAACTACCCCGCCCTCGCCGTCACGGCCGTACTGGCCGGCATCGTCCTGAGCACCTATGTACGGGGGCCCGCAGTGCGCGAGCCCTCGTCCTCCCCGGAGCCGCAAGCCGCCGACGGCGGCCGTCTCGGCGCGATCGGCGGGGTGCTGTCCTTCTTCGCAGTCGGCTGCCCGGTCTGCAACAAACTCGTCCTCGTGCTCCTCGGGGCCTCCGGCGCCCTGAGCTACTGGGCTCCGCTGCAGCCGCTGCTGGCCGTCCTGTCGGCGGGTTTGCTGGCGGAAGCGGCGCTGCGTCGGCTGTCCTCCCGGACCGAGTGCCCGGTCACGCCTTCCGCCTGACCCGAGGCCCGGTCCCACACCCTTCCCCTTTCCCTCCCTCACCATCCGAGGTGCCCCATGACCGGATCCACCGGATCCACCCCCTCCCCGTCCCGCCGCAACCGCAGGCGGACCGTCGGCGCCGTGGCGGTGCTCGCCGCCGCCGCGGTGACCGCTTCCTTCGCGCTCACGCTCGACGGCTCGGACACCAGCGGGAAGAAGGCCGGCGAATCCGCGGCCGTCACCGGCTCCGCCGACCCCGCCCCCGCACCCGCCGACCCGGGCCTGCTCGCCCTCGCCCGCCGCGACGCGTCCGACCCGCTGGGGGTCGGACGCGCGGACGCCCCGGTCGTCCTGATCGAGTACTCCGACTTCCAGTGCCCCTTCTGCGGCCGGTTCGCCCGGGAGACCAAGCCCGAACTGCTGCGCTCGTACGTGGACAAGGGCGTCCTGCGCATCGAGTGGCGCAACTTCCCCATCTTCGGCGAGGAGTCCGAGCGGGCCGCGCTGGCCGGCTGGGCGGCCGGGCGGCAGAAGAAGTTCTGGGAGTTCCACGACGTCGCCTACGGCAAGCCGCGCGAACGCAACAGCGGCGCGTTCGACGCCGAGAACGTCATCGCCATGGCCCGCGAGGCGGGCGTCGCCGACATCGAGCGCTTCCAGGCCGACATGGCCTCCGAACAGGCCCGCAACGCCGTGCTCCAGGACCAGGAGGAGGGCTACAACCTCGGCGTGACCAGCACCCCGGCGTTCCTGGTCAACGGCAAACCGATCCTGGGCGCCCAGCCCACGGACACCTTCGAGGAAGCCGTCGAGAGCGCGGCGAAGACGGCGAAGGCGGCGAAGGAGGCCGGACGATGAGCGAGGCCGGCCTGGCGATGGCCTTCCTCGGCGGGCTGCTGGCCCTGCTCAGTCCGTGCAGCGCGCTGCTGCTGCCCGCCTTCTTCGCCTACTCCTTCACCAGCCGCACCCGGCTGGTGACGCGCACCGGCCTCTTCTACGTCGGGCTGTGCACGACACTCGTGCCGCTCGGCGTGGCCGGCTCGTTCGCCAGCCGCCTCTTCTACGGCCACCGGGACGCCCTGGTGACCGCGGGAGGGTGGACGGTCATCGCCCTCGGCGTGGCCCAGATCGCCGGGCTGGGCTTCGGCTCCCGCCGGATGGCACAGGCCGCGGGCGGGCGCCGCTCGGGCTCCGCGCTGTCGGTCTTCGCCCTGGGCGCGGTGTACGGGCTGGCGGGATTCTGCGCGGGACCGATCCTCGGTTCCATCCTGACCGTGGCGGCTGTGGACGGAGACCCCCTGCACGGCGGTGTGCTGCTCGCCGTCTACGCGCTCGGCATGGCGGTTCCGATGTTCGTACTCGCCCTGCTGTGGGACCGGTTCGACCTGGGCCGCAAACGCTGGCTGCGGGGCCGCACCTTCCGGGCGGGCCCGCTGACCCTGCACAGCACCGCCCTCGTCGGCGGCCTGTTCTTCGTCGCGCTCGGGGTGGCGTTCCTGGCCTTCGACGGCACCTCCGCGCTGCCGTCGCTGCTCAGTACCGACACCGAGTTCGCCCTGGAGGAACGGCTGTCCGACATCGGCGCGGCGGTCTCCGACCGGCTGGTCCTGCTGATCCTGGCCGGGGTGGCGGCCCTCGCCGCGCTGCTGGTCCTGCTCCGGCCGGCCGCGCGACGAGACGCAGCCCCGCCGCACGACGCGGAACGGGCCGGGCCGGAATAGCGGACGGGCCCGGACGACGCGATCGCGGCTGCCTGAGTCACGGAGTCGCAGGAGCCCGTGTTCCTGGACGCCGACGGGGGATGCCGACGAGTCCGTGGAGCCGATCCTCGTGGCGATGCCGGAAGCCGTGGGTGTGCGCTCCGCGTCCCTGTCCCGACCGCGGGAATGTCAGCCGATGGCGATACGGGGATGGGCGGACGGTTCGATCCAGTTCATGAAACGGTCCATGGTGGCCCGCGGGACGGAGACACAACCTGCCGTGGCACCGCTGCCGTTGACGTGAAGGAAGATGCCGGCGCCGCGGCCGGGGGTGGCGGGCCACCGGTTGAAGTTGATGACGAGGGCCTTGGCGTACTGGGTGGGGTAGCCGATGAGGTGTTCGCTGCCGCGGTCGCCGGATTCGGTCAGCGGGAAGTCCGCGCCCTGTGCGCTGTGCATGGAGTTGTAGAACTTCGACTCGGGGTCCTCCACCCACCAGTCGTCGTCCGTGACGACGTGGTACGGCATGCTCGTGCCGCTCGCCTCCACGCCGAAACCCTCGGTGATCGTGTACGTCCCGGTGGGGGTGGTCCAGGTGCCCTGCCGCCGCGTCGCCCCGTTCGTGACGCCGTTGGACCCGACCCGCCCGGAACCGGTGGAGAACTGCTCCTTCCAGCCGGCGGATCCCTTGGCCCACGCGGTGACCGTGGCGTAGGAGCCACGGGCCTCGACTGTGATCAACTGCGTGGCGTTGCCGGCCTCGACGGGGACGGGGAAGTCCGGGGCGTCTGCGCCAGGTGCCGGTTCCGGCTGAGTACCGGTGCCGGTGCCGGTGCCCGAACCGGAACCGGAACCGGGTCGAGTTCCTCCCGCCGTGTCGCCGTCCGCCGCGTCGTCGGCTTCACCGGCTTCACCGGCAACCGAAGGGGTCGCGCTGGTGGTCGGCGAGGTGCTGTCGCTCGGGGTGGCCGACGCCGAAGGGGAGGCGGACGCGGATTCGGACCCGCTGGGGGATGCCGCGGCCGTCGCGCCCGGTTCGGTCGAGCCTGGTCCCGCGTCTGCTGCCACCTGCTCCGACGCCGTGTCGCCCTCGTCCGTACCGCAGCCCGCGGTGAGGAGCAGGGCACCGCAGGCGGCGACGGCGACGGCGAGTCTGTGGGGGCGTACGGGCAGAGTGGCGTGTTCGGGCAGCACGAAGAGGTTCCTTCATCGAGGACGAGTACGGGGGCGAATACGGGAACTGGCCTATCGGGTGGTGAAGCGTGAGGCGCCGGCCGCCGTGCGGATGGCGGGCAGGGCGTCGTAGAGGGCCTGTCCGGGGCACAACGTGGCGTATCCGTCGCGGTGGCCGGAGACGGTGTGCAGGGTGGCCTTCTCGCCGGTCTCGTACACGCCGGTGTCGCCGGCCGCGGTGAGGGTGACCTCCGCCCGGGGGTCGACGCCGTGGAGATTCAGTTTCCAGGCGGCGAGGTCGGCGATGGCCTGCTTCGCCGCGGCGCTGGGGGTGCCGCCGTTCTCGTAGTCGCCGAGGAGCGAGACACCGGCCGAGTAGCCGTTGAAGCCGTAGGTGTGGGCGCCGCGGACCGGCTTGTCGACGCCGCCCGCACGGCCCTCGAAGACCGTGCCGCACTTGTCGACGAAGAAGTTGTAGCCGATGTCGTTCCACCCGTTGGTCTTCACGTGGTACGTGAGGATGGCCCGGACGACGGCCGGCGAGTCGACGCAGTCGTAGGCGTTGGTGCCCGCCGTGTGGTGGACGAAGACCGCGTCGACCTTGTCCAGGTAGGAGGGAGGGTCGGCGACGAGCGACTCGTCGGCGCCCCACTCGGCGCGGCTGACGATCGCGGGGGCGGCGGGGGCGGCCGGTGACGTGGCCCCGGTCGGCTCCGGCTGGGCGCTCGGCTCCGCGGTGGGCTCGGTGGTCGGGGCCGAGGTGGGCTCCGAGGCCGGCTCCTCGCTCGGCGCGGGGGTGGCGGCATCCTCCGTCGGCTCCTGCGTCGCCCCCTGCGTCGGCTCCTGCGTCGCCCCCTGCGTCGGCTCCTGCGTCGGTTCGGCCGAGGGCGCCGGTGTCGTCGGCTGCTCGTCCGGGCTGCTGGGCGCGGAGGCCGGCGGCTCCTCGCTCGGGGCCGGGGCGCTGGGCTCGGCCGTCGGCTCCTGGACCGGCTCCTCGGAGGGGGCGGGGGAGCCGGAAGCGGCCGGCTGTCCGGTGGCCGGGGCGTCCGTGGGCTCCCGGGTCGGCTCGGCCGACGGCTCGGGGGCGGTGGTCGGCCCGGCGTCCCCGGCGGAGGGCGGGGCACCGACCGTGGCGGAGGCGCTCTCCCCGGTGGCGGGCCCGGCGGAGGGCTTGCCCCTGCCGTTCCCGTCGCCGTTGCCGCCCTTGCCGCTGCTCCCGCCCCGGCCCTTGCCGCCCCGCTCGTCACCCGGGTCGATCATGTCGAGCCGCAGCGCGTCCGGCACGGCCGTCTCCTTGCCGTCGGCCATCACCCGGGCCTCGACCGCGTCCGACGGCCCCACCCACAGGGGTTCCGAGGCACCGCGGACGCCCGAGGCGTCGCCCTCCTCCGTCTCCGGCGCCCGGATGCCGAAGTCGAGGTCGCGCCAGCCGGTCCACGTGCCGCTCTCCGCGCTGCGGGTACGGATCTGCGCGGTGCCCTCGAAGTCGTCCGCGCCGTCCTCCCAGGAGACACCGACCAGGGAGAACAACTGCGTCTCTGTGCGCGGCAGTTCGCGCTTCTTCGCGTCCTTGCCGTCCAGCGCCAGCGTGTGCGCCCGCGCGGGCCGGGAGGTGTCGTCGGCGCCGGTGCCCCCGGAGCCTCCGGTCACGGACACCGCCGTCACTCCGGTACCTGCCAGGACGACGGTCCCGGCCGCCAGCCAGATCGTGCGCTTCGGCACCCCGGAACGCCGTGCGCGGATTCCCCTCGGGCTCATGCCCACCCCTCGTGAAGTGTGTACGCCGTGATCAGTTGCCGTCGGCGGGCAGAGCGCCCGTGCAGGTGGCACGCCCGAACTCGCCCATGGCCGTCGCCCGTTGCACGTGCCGGCCGCGGATCGCGAGCGTGCAGGCCGCCTGTCCGCCCTCCTCGCCGAGTACGACGGCCACGGTGGGGGTTTCGCCGAGCGGCACCTGGACGGTGTGCTTCCAGGGCAGTTCGGCGTCCCGTACGACGGAGGCTCTGCCGTCCTCGTCCGGGCCGAGGTAGGAGATCTCGGCCGTGCCGTCGCCGGTGACTTCGTAGGTCACGGCGGCGGTCGGGGTCGCGGCCGGCTTCGGGTCGTCCTCGGTGTCGAGCAGTCCGTAGCCGACGAGGCCGGCGCAGGCGAGGAGCAGGAAGACGGCGATCAGGACACCGGCCCGGCTGCCGTCCGCTGTGTTTACCGAGGATTCATTGGCTGACATGAACGGGGCTCAGCTTTCGATGGTCCGGATCGATGCGACTTGCAACTGAAGTTGAACCGGGCGGTTATACAACACCCGGAGTGCACAACGCGAGCGAGTGGACATAAAGGGGCGAAGCAGCAGCGTTTCGTCCTTTCAAATGCGCGGTATGTCCGGTCGCTTGACATGTCCTCAGTCACTCGGTCGATAATCCCGCCGCCATGCCCCGCGAGCCGATGTTTCGCCTGCTCGCAGGGTGCTGCACAGCTATGCACAAAGCCGGGCGGAACTCTCCGCGACGGCTCGTTCGGCGCGCCCGTTTCGCGTTCGGCGGACTGGGCCGCCGATGGCGAAAGGTATGCACGTGAAGGTGCCTTACAGGAGATATCTCTCCTGTCTGGTGGCTGCGGCGATTGCGGGCACGCTATTGCCGCAGGTCGCTTATGCGGCCCCACCGTCCAATTCCGGAAAGGATGGTGACAAGGGATTCATCGACACCGTCTCCGGCTGGCTCGGGGACGACGAGAAGGAGACCCCCGAGCCGCCGTCGTACGGCGGTCTCGGCATGGCCGACCGGCAGAAGCTTCCCAAGGGGAAGAACGCGCCGAAGGCGAAGCGGGTC
Source organism: Streptomyces coelicoflavus (assembly GCF_003112555.1). Lineage (GTDB taxonomy): Bacteria > Actinomycetota > Actinomycetes > Streptomycetales > Streptomycetaceae > Streptomyces > Streptomyces coelicoflavus. The sequence goes on from NZ_BEWB01000004.1 coordinate 287,986, forward strand.
AAGGAGCTGACCTCGCGCCGCACCCCGACGGCGCGTTTCTGGCAGTTGTCCGACGGGCGGGTGGAGGCGGAGCTGACGGCCGCGCCGACCTCGTACAAGGACCCGGCGGGCATGTCCTGGAAGGCGATCGACACCCGGGTGGCCGAGACCAGGGCCAAGGGGTTCGACTTCGCGAACAAGAGCAACACCGGCCGCAGCTGGTTCGGGTCCGACCCGGACCGCCTGCTGCGCTTCGAGGCCGGTGACGGGGGCCAGTCGGTCACCCTCGGCCTGGAGGGCGCGAGCGGTCGGCTGAAGCCGGAGGCCAAGGACGCCACCGTCACGTACAAGGACGCGGTCGGCGGCGCCGATCTCTCCTACGTGGTCGGTCCGGGCCGGGTGAAGGAGAACATCACCCTGTCCGAGCGGCCCGCCGGTCCCGTGACGTACACGTTCACGCTGGACACGGAGGGGCTGACACCGAAGGCCCGCGAGGACGGCTCGATCGCGTTCTTCGGGGAGCTGCCCAACACTCCGGTGCTGGTCATACCGGCCCCGTACATGACGGACGCGAAGAAGTCGGCGTCGTCGCCGTACGGGTACGCGTACAGCGCCGAGGTCACGCAGAAGCTCCGGCGGGACGGTGACGGCTGGAAGCTGACCGTCACGCCGGACGCGAAGTGGCTGGCGGCGAAGGAGCGGCAGTATCCGGTCGTGATCGACCCGACGATCACGATCGCGCCGTCACCGTCGGGTTCGCAGGACACCATGGTCCTGTCCGACCAGCCGGGGGTGAACTTCAACTCTTCCTGGAAGCTGGCGGCGGGCAAGACGTCCGCGTCGGCCACCTCCCGTTCGCTGCTGAAGTTCCCCCTGGACGAGATCCCGGACGGGGTGAAGGTCGACGGCGCCCGGCTGGGCGTCTACTTCGACCAGTCGCACACGACGAACGGCAACGACGTCACCATCGAGGCGCACCGCGCGACCGGCGCCTGGGACGAGTCGACGGCGACCTGGTCCAACACCTCCGGCCTGGTCGGCGAGTTGTCCGGCACCAGCGTCCAGGCGGACGACGGCGACGCGGGCACCACGGCCGCGAAGGGATCGTGGCCGGCCTCCGGCTCGACGCTGACGCAGTACGCGATCGGCGACGACTACCACTACAACAAGGACACGGTCGCCGGGGACACCTACACCTGGCAGCCGAAGGTCACCGACAGCGGCACCTACCGCATCGACGTGCACTACGTCGCGGCCTTCGACCGGGCGACGAACGCCCCGTACACGGTCACGCACCGGGACGGCACCCAGACCTTCACCGTCGACCAGACGGCCGGCACCAACGGCGTCTGGGCGTCGCTGAACGGCGGCGGCCAGCTGCCGTTCACCAAGGGCACGGTCGGCAAGGTCGTCCTCGGCGACGGACCGGCCTCGTCCTCGACGGCGGTGCTCGCGGACGCGGTGCGGCTGGTGAACCCGGCCCAGATCGTGAAGAACAAGGGCGAGTACAACCAGTGGCACGAGTTCCCGGTCGCCGACACGGTGCAGAAGTGGGTGAGCGGCACCGCCGCCAACCACGGCTTCGTGCTGACGGCGAAGGACGAGTCGTCCACCGGACCGCTCGGCGGCCCCCGCTACGAGGCCGGTGACGGTGCCTACGGCGGCGAGACGTCGACCGTCCCGCGGCTGACGGTGACCTACGGCAAGGTCGGCACCTCGCTGAACTCGCCGACCGTGGTGCACTCCACCGGCCCGGAGCTGTCCTGGAAGGCGTACGCCAACACCACCGGTGACGCGGGCCTGGACATCGTGGAGTACCAGCTGCACCGCTCCACGCAGCAGGCCTTCACCCCGTCCGCGGCGACCCTGATCGCGCCGATCGGCGCGTCGGAGACCACCTACACGGACACCACCGCCGTCCCGACACCCGACTCGGCCGCCAACGAGATCGACAAGTCGTACTACTACCAGATCGCGGTGAAGACGAAGAGCGGGGAACTGCTCGGCTCCCCGACCCGCATCGTCGGCATCCCCAAGGCCGGCCGGACGATGAAGATCATCCAGGGCAGCCAGGGCGGCGTCACCGACACCACCCTGTCCTCCGCCCAGCCGTCCACCAACCAGGACACCATCCGCTCCTGGGACGTCGACCAGAAGTGGCTCAGCGTCGGCAACAACTCCGGCACCTACGGCAGGACCCGGGCCGTGCTGAAGTTCCCCACCGACGACATCCCGTCCACCGCCACGGTCATCAACAACCGCATGTACATGTGGGGCGCGGAGACCACCACCGACACCGACGGCGCGATCTACGAACTCCACGCCCTCACCCGGGACTTCTCCGAAACCCAGGCCACGTGGAACAACGCGGCCTCCACCACCGCCTGGTCCAGCGCGGGCGGTGACATGTCCGCCGCCGTCTCCGACACCGTGGCGAGCGTGTCGGACGTCGGCCGCCACTGGTGGGACGCGACCGGCCTGATGCAGAGCTGGATCGACGACCCGGCCGGCAACAAGGGCGTCGCGGTGAAGCTGAAGGACGAGTCCGCCTCCGGCCCGCAGGAGCGCACCCTGTTCCTGTCCGCCGAGGCCGCCGATCCGCAGCTGCGCCCGTACATGCAGGTCATCTACGTCGACTCCACCACCGAGGACACGTACTACGCCCCGCAGACCCCGTCCCGGATGACCCCGAACACCACCTACACGGTGGACTTCACGGTCACCAACACCACCTCCGCCCAGTGGGCGGAGGGCGAGCGGGAGCTGTCCTACACCTGGAAGCTCCCCGACGGCACGGACGTCACCACCGGCGGCAACCAGCTCGCCACCCCGATCCCGGCGCTGCTGCCGGGCAAGTCGGCCACGATCCAGGCGAAGGTCTCCACACCGGTCAACTCGGACTCGGGCAACAAGCGCGGCGAGTACGCGCTCGGCTGGGACGTCCGCAAGACGGCGGACGGCAGCTGGCTGTCGGCCGGCACGAACGCCATCCCGCCGCTGAAGCAGAGCGTGGCGGTCGAGGACCCCACCTCCAACCAGCTGGGCCTGGAGAAGTTCTACTCCTACACCGGCAAGAACACCGGCGCCGGTTCCACGGTCATGAACAACCTGGCCTCCGGCAACAGCGTGTGGTCCTACAACGCGTTCACCAACCCGGGCCGCGGCCTGACGACGTTCGCGCGCTTCTCCTACAACTCGCTCGACACCTCCGACACCGTCTCGGGCGCGGGCTGGTCCGCACAACTCGCCGGTCCCGTCCGCCTGGGCGCGCCCCTGGACTTCCACCCCAACCCGAACCCGACCGAGGTGCGCCTCCCCGACGGCGACGGCACCACCCACGTCTTCCGCAAGCAGGACGACGGCACCTGGAAGGCCCCGGCGGGCGTCCACTACCGGCTGTCGGCCAAGGCCGGCCTGGACTGCAAGCCCAGCAAGGACCCCGTCCCGGACGCCTGGACCCTGCTGCGCCCGGACGGCACCCGCTTCCTCTTCGGCTGCGACGGCTATCTGACCTCGACGGTCGACAAGAACGGCAACACGCAGACGTACACGTACGAGGAACGCAAGTCCAACAACAAGCCGACCAAGTTCCTCAAGTACATCACCGACCCCGCCGGCCGGAAGTCGCTGACCGTCGCCTACTACGACAAGGCCGACGCACCCTTCCCGAAGGTCGCGGACCACGTCCGGTCCATGACCGACGTCTCGGGCCGCAAGCTGACCTTCGAGTACTCGGACAAGGCGCTGCTGACCAAGCTGACCGACGGCGCGGGCTCCGCCCAGCCGAAGGTCTTCGCCTTCACCTACGACGCCACCCAGGGCAACAAGAACGTCAAGCTGGTCACCGCCACCGACCCGCGCGGCAACGGCACCGACCTGGCGTACTACGCCCCCAAGACCGGCGACGACCCGAAGTACCACTGGTGGACGAAGACCCTCACCGACCGCCTCGGCGGTGACACGGGCTTCACCTACGCGGCGGACGCGGCGAACCCCAAGTTCACGGACGCCACCGTGACGGACGCCGAAAGCCACGCGACGAAGTACGTCACCGACGACTACGGCCGCCCCGTCCAGACCACCAACGCCAAGTCCCAGACCACGAAGATGAGCTGGGACGCGGACAACAACGTCACCTACCTGGAGGAGGCCAACGGCGCGAAGACCGCCTACTGCTACGACCAGAAGACCGGCTACCCCCTCTGGTCACGTGACGCCGAGAACAACAAGTCCGGTGTCCCGGACGCCTCGGAATGCGCTCCGGGCACGCACCCGGCGAACGCGGCCACGTACGACTACCAGACCCGCGCCGACGGCTTCGCCGCCGACCTGTGGCGCAAGACCTCGCCCGAGGGCCGCGCCTGGCAGTTCGGCTACGACACCTTCGGCAACCTGAAGACGGTCACCGACCCCAAGGGCGTCGCGACGGCCACGGCCGACGACTACACGACGACCTACGAGTACAACTCCCACGGACAGCTGACCAAGGCCGTCGACGCCAACGGCAACCCGACGACCTACAGCGCCTTCGACGCGACCGGCAACCCGGAGACGATCACCGACGCGCTGGCCCACGCCACGGACTTCGTCTACGACGAACGCGGCCAGGTCACCAAGGTGACCGACGCCTACGACAAGGTCACCACGCAGACGTACGACACCTTCGGCCGCCCCCTGGTCAGCACGGTGCCGAAGAACCAGGACGAGGGTGACCTGATCACCACGCCCGCCCCGGAGTACGACGCCAACGACAACGTCACCACGTCGACGGCGCCCAACGGAGCGGTGTCCACCGCCGTGTACGACGCCGCGGACCAGATCACCTCGGCGACCGCGCCGAAGGACACCACCACCTCGGACGAGCGCAGGACCACCTACACCTACGACAAGGCCGGCCATCTCACCGCGACCACCGAGCCCAAGGGCACGCTGACCACGTCGGACCCGGCCGACTACGTCACGACGAACCACTACGACGAGATCTACCAGCTCACCTCCGTGGTCAACGCGGACGGCGACACGATCAGTTACGGGTACGACAACGTCGGCAACACCACCGAGGTCGTCGACCCGAAGAAGAACGCCACGGCCGACACGGCCGACTACACCACCAGGACCGCCTACGACCTGAACCACCGCGTCACCTCGGTCACGGACGCCGCGGGCAACACCACCAAGCGGGCCTACGACAAGGACTCCCTGGTCACCTCGGCCACGGACGCGGAGAACAACACCACGCTCACCACCTACGACGAGCGCGGCAAGACCGCCGAGGTCAAGGTCCCGCACAGCGGCACCACGACGATCACCTACCGCACGACCCGGTACGAGTACGACGAGGTCGGCAACACCACCAAGGTGATCACCCCGCGGGCCGTCGCGGCGGACACGACCACGGCGTTCACCGCCCGCACCGAATACGACGCGCTGAACCGGCCCGTCAAGCAGTACCAGCCCTACGACCCGGCGGACGCCCGCCACAACGACCCGAACGTCTACACCGAGACCGTGTACGACAAGGTCGGCCGGGTGGCGAAGACCTCGCTGCCGCCCTCCGAGGGGCAGACGGTCCGCAACACCACGGTGTTCGACCACTTCGACAACGGCTGGGTGAGGTCCTCCACGGACCCGTGGTCCATCGCCACGACCTACGACTACAACGACCTGGGCCGGCAGACCGCCCGCACCCTCACATCGGCGGGCGGATCCTCCAACCGCACGATGACGTGGTCGTACTACCCCGACGGCAAACTCAGGTCCAAGGCGGACGACGGTGTCCCGGTGGGCAGGTCGGTGGTCCTGGTGGACAACTCCGACACCCAGAACACCGCCACCACCGGCACCTGGGCAGCGGGGGACAGCACCGGCCAGCAGGGCTACGACCACCGTACCCACGCCGCCGGCACGGGCACGGACGCGTTCACGTGGACGCTGAACGTCCCCGAGGACGGCACGTACACCGCGTACGTGAAGTATCCGGAGGTGACCGGCGCTGCCACGGCCGCCGAGTACACCCTCACCCACGGCACCACCACCGAACCGGCCGTCACCAGGAACCAGACGACCGGCCCCGGCACCTGGGTCGCCCTCGGCGACTACGCCCTCGAGCAGGGCGAGGACACCGAACTGAAGCTGGAACAGAGCGGCACGGGCACCGTGGTGGCCGACGCGGTCAAGCTGGTCCGTGACAACTCCGCCGACACGGACACCGAACAGAAGACGTTCACCTACGGCTACGACGTCAACGGCAACCTGACCTCGATCGACGACACGTCGTCCGGGACGCGGACCGACGCCTACACGGTCGCCTACACGGGCCTCAACCAGGTCCAGAAGGTAACGGAGTCCCTGTCCGGCACGGAGAAGAAGGCCACGTCGTACACGTACGACGCCAACGGGCAGCCGGAGACGGTCACCCACCCCAGCCAGTTCTCCCAGTACACCTACGACCTGCGCGAACTGGTCAAGACCGTCTCGGTCGGCAAGACGGCGACCGACACCGACCCGAAGGTGACGTCGTACACGTACACGGCCCGCGGCACGAAGCTGAAGGAGACCAAGGCCAACGACAACACCGTCGACTACACCTACTACCTCGACGGCGCCCTGAAGTCGACGACGGAGAAGAAGGCGGACGGCACCACGCTGGTCGCCTCCCACACCTACGCCTACGACCCCAACGGCAACAAGGCGCAGGACGTCGCGAAGAAGATGGACGCCGACAACCACGCGGCGTACCTCGACTCCACGACCAACTACACCTACGACCCCGCCAACCGGCTCACCGAGTCCGTCAAGACGGGCAACGGCGCGGGCACGGAAACCTACGTCCACGACGACAACGCCAACGTCGTCAGTCAGACGGTCAAGGGCACGACGACCGCCTACCACTACGACCGCAACCGCCTGCTGACCGCGACGACCTCCGGCGTCACGGCCGACTACACCTACGACCCCTTCGGCCGCCAGCAGTCGGTGACGTCGCAGGGGCAGATCATCTCCCGGAGCGTGTACGACGGCTTCGACCACGTCGTGGAGTCCCAGAAGATGGACGACACCGGCGCGATGAAGTCCACCACGTACACCTTCGACCCGCTGGACCGCACCGCCTCGAAGACGGCGGACGGCAAGACCACCGACTTCGAGTACCTCGGCCTGTCCGGTGAGGTCCTCGACGAGAAGGTCGCCGGCGAGCTGACCAAGTCCTACCAGTACAGCCCGTGGGGCCAGCGCCTGTCGCAGATCAAGCACAACACCGACGGGACGACCGAGGACGGCTACTACGGCTACAACAGCCACACCGACGTCGAAACGCTGACGGACGACAACGGCGACACGAAGGCCACCTACGGCTACACCGCCTACGGCTCCAACGACGAGTCCGAGTTCACCGGCATCGACAAGCCCGACACCACCGACCCCACCAAGGAGGACTACAACCCCTACCGCTACAACTCCAAGCGCTGGGACGCCCAGTCCGGCACCTACGACATGGGCTTCCGCGACTACAACCCGGGCCTGAACCGCTTCACCACCCGGGACATGTACAACGGTGCCCTCGCCGACATGGGCCTGGGAACGGACCCGTTCACCGGCAACCGGTACGCCTTCACCGGCGGCAACCCGGTCAGCAACGTGGAACTCGACGGCCACATGCCCGCGCCGATGGATGGCGGTGGCAGCAGCACTCCGTCGGGTGGCTGCGGGACGCCAGGATTCATCGGGCCGTGTGCCACAAACAGCGGCTCGACATCTGCAAAAGCGGCTGGGGCCGGTACGAGCATGCACAACGCGGCTCAGGACATCATGTGGCTGTACCTGGTGGGCCTCGCCGAGGCCAAGTACGGTCCGTCGGGGATCACGCGTGTCCAGATGGAGGCCCCTGTGCTGGGCGGCTCCAAGGAGGGCACCGGCGAAGACGGAGGTGCGGATATGACGTACCGAGACGGGAACACACTCTATGTGTGGGAACTCAAGCACAAGGCGCGGATGCCGTGGACGAACGACCGTTTTGCGCCGGCCGAAGGCTACGGAAAGGACGACGTGGAATGGTATATAGATTTCATGCGTCGCGATCCGCAGTACGCCGGTCTCGACATCAAGCCCGGTTTCCGGCTTCCGCATCCGCTGGTTGGGCCCGGAGTGAAGCGGGGTCAGTTCCTCGAACTGGACAATTCCGATTTCTTCGGCGGTATGGCTACTGAACATGGAGTAGTCAATTATCAAGAGTTCTACATGGCGACCTCGCGTCCGGAGCCCAAACCCGTGCGCGTGCCTGAGCCGGTGAAGGTCGGCGCAGGTGCCGCAGCTCTTGGTACCGCACTCTGGTGGGGTGCGAAGGTATTTGCGCCGCTGTGCGGGCCGGCAGCACCTGCTTGCGCGATTGCCTTCTAATAGGGCAGACTGACGGGCGGGTGCGCTTTCTGACAGGTGCGCCCGCCCGTCTTCGCAAGTCAGATTTTCCGAGAATGGAGAAATGTTTTGGGGGCGTCTCGATGGCATTACTTCATCGAAGGTTGTGACGGCGCGCAGTCCGCATTGGACGAGCTGCGGGAGCGTGAATTCGTAAAATCCTGGAGCGACTTCGACCCTTCGATTGCATCGCTTTCCGACTTGGTGAGCAGTGGTGCGCTCGAGGAGGAGGGGGCTCACTCGATCATCGACGTCGATCGTGTCATCGAATCCGATGATCCCGAATACGATGAAGACGGAACGGTTCGACTGCTCCTTCCGCAAGAGGTTGTTCAGTATTTCGGCACGGACAAGCCCACGCGGGAAATTGTGGAATCTGTCTATGCGACCGCGAGGCGGCGCCTTCCGCCAGTGCTTCGCGGGTCCGGTTGCTGCACCGCCATCTATGAACAGGGTGCACCCTGCGGATTCGCCTTCTGGGGAATGACGGGTGATTGACCAGAATTCCTGAGACCGTCAACTTCGACTCGTCGGAGGGACTGGTCGGATGACAACGACACGAGCCTCCTCCGTCATCAAGTCCTGGGGTGCTGCCGTGCTGTACGCGGTGGCGGCGGCCCTGGTGCTGTTCAGCTTCGCCATGACGGTCGAAACGGACAATCCGGCTGCGTTCCCGGGACGGCGGGACAACGACGGGGCATTCGGAGCGCTGCTGTGCGTCGGTATCGCCGCCCTTTCGGCGGCGGTGGCCGTGACGTCGCTCTCGCGACGCCCGCTGTCCAAGTCCGTCTGCGCGGCGATCATCCTCGTGTGTCTCTATCGAGTGGTCGGCGTCGCCGGACAACTCTGACGCGAAAGGTGACTGCGCCGTTTCGTGCAGTGAGGAAGCTGTCTCCGCAGGGTGACCAGAGATGGTCGCTGGGTGACCGGCTCTGTGAGGGCGCGCACAGGGCTCACGTCACACGGGACCGGAGTTAGTAGACGTCCGACGGCCGCTCGCCCCCGTAATCGTCGGCCGTCCGGACGAGTGGGGCGGCCGGTCTGCGAAGCGGCGTAGTAGGTCACACACTTGTCGCGACGCCGGAGCGTTCCGCAGTGTGTTCTGCGTACCGGGGAGCCGAGCGCCGGGACCGGACGGGAGAAGAGCCCGTCCGTGATCCAGACACCGGCCCTGATGACGCGAAGCCGCGTCCAACGCGGACACCGCGTCGCCGACCCCCCGTCGGCCTCCCCATCACGTTCCCGAATGGAGAGGTACACCCGTGCACGCCCTCATGCGCCGTCCCCACATCCGCAAGTCCGCCGTTGCCTCCCTCGCCGCCGCGGGCGCCGCCGCCGTCAGCCTCACCCTCGTCCCGAGCCCCGCGCACGCCGCCGAGCCGGCCAAGGCGTCCACCGCGCAGACCCAGGCCCAGACCGACAAGATCAAGGCCATCGTCAAGGCCGGCGAGAAGAAGCACGGCGACGACCTCGACGGCTGGATCCGCACCGCCCTGGACGTCATGGACGCGAAGAACATCCCGGGCACCTACGAGGGCCTGCACCGCAACATCATGCGCGAGTCGTCCGGCAACCCGAAGGCGCAGAACAACTGGGACGTGAACGCCCAGAACGGCATTCCTTCGAAGGGCCTGCTCCAGACGATCCAGCCCACCTTCGACGCCTACCACGTCAAGGGCACGAAGGACTCCATCACCGACCCGGTCGCCAACATCGTCGCCGCCTGCAACTACGCGGCCGACAAGTACGGCTCCATGGACAACGTCGACTCCGCCTACTGACCGGCGGACCCACCGACCGCCTGAGCCCCCGGGACAACCGGTCCCGCGCGGAGGCCGGCGGGGCCCAGGCAGCACGGCGGGGCCGGAGGGACGACACGTCCCTCCGGCCCCGCCTGCGTCGCACCCCGTGCGCCCCGGAAAAGTCGCTCTCAGATGTCCCGGGAGAGACCAGCCAGCTCGGTGACCTGTAACGTTGTGCGGGAATCGGCTGCTGACCTGGGTGAATGGTCTTGCAGCTGTTTCACGCTCGTGCCGGTTGATGGAGCTCCGAGAGGGCGTCGCCGCACATCCCGTACGACTTCTCCAGTTTCTTCAAGTTCTTCGGGACCCCCGAGAACTCCTCCTTGAAGACCGTGGCCGACTTGCCCGCCCACTCCGCGAGCGTGCTCTCTCCCGCCATGCCCTTGACCAGGCGCAGGGCGTCGGACACGTCGTCAGCGAAGTCGTGCAGGACTTTCGCCAGCCTGCGCACTCGTTGCGGATCGCCGGGGGTCGGGTCCTTGTCCAGATCAAGGACATGCCAATCGGTTGGCCGGTTTCCCACGTTCTTCCCCCGTCGCACGGCTCCACTCAAGGCACTTATGCCTCAGCAAAGTTACTTGATCTCCTGCTCGTAGACTCGGAGCGTGAGCCACAACGAAGAGACGCCCGGCGGCGCCACTTCCGAACGGCATCGTCAGGAGCGGCCCGGGCCGGAGTCGCAGCATCTGGCTGAGCTCGGGCCGGAAGGAATGTACGAGGCGGCGGAGCGGCTGTGCCGGACGGTGGCCGGCGAAGGGCCCCGTGGAGCCTCTGCGGCGCGGACCGTCGGGCGGATCGCCGAGACCCTTGCCGACACCCGTTCGCGGGACTGTGTGACGTTCGCTGCGGACCTCGTGAGCCGGCTGCTGCCCGAAGAGGCCATTCCCCCTGGCGAAGGCGATCGATTGCTGCGCTCCGTGGCCGCGAAGCTGGTCAGGACTCAGCAACTGCGGGACATCGAGCCTCTGTTCCGCGAGTTGCCGGACGGGGTCCTGGGACGTGCGGTCGAGCTGCGGGCCTGCCTCCTCGGAGAGCTGGCACTGATCGGCTCGGGGACTGGCCGGCGCTCCCTGGACGCGTACGCCGAGAAGCTGGGTGAGCTGGGGCACCCGCTGGCTCGGCTGCCCAGAACGCGACTGGACATCGAGCATCGGTTCACGACTCGTGTCCGGGGACTGGGGTCGATCAAGACCGCGAAGCAGCTCCGGTCGCGTTTCCCCGAGGCTCCCTCGACCGACGGCGGTGCGGTCGCCGGTCGCGGTGCCGTGAACACTCTGGACGACGGACGGGCGAACGCCGCTGCCCAACCCTTCAAAGCCGGGGGGTGGACCCGTGAGCCCGAGGCACGGTTCTTCACGCTGCCGAGCCCGCTCAGCTCCGACGACTTCGGCATCTCCTTCATCAAGGAACTGCCCCTGCGCTGCCTGGCGGGTGCGGGCAGCCGCCGGGGGAGCGCGCTCGCCTGCGAGACGACACCCGACGATGTACTCAACGAACTCTTCTCGGCTTCGTACGTCGGCGGAGTGAACGGCCAGGGGCAGGGCGGTGCGTACGCCAGGCTGTACGCCTGGGAGAGTCTCTACGCGCTGATGGGGTCGCCCGCCGGGGTACCTCTCCTTGAAGTGGTGCGGCGCGCGGCAGATCACCGGTGGCTGCGGTTCATGGCGTTTACGGACTGGTTCCACCACGACACCTCGGACCTGGCTTTCGCCGTGCTCGATCCCACCCGGACTCGGGTCGCGGTGCTGGCGGCGACCGATACCGATGTCCACCGCGATGCTCTCGGATAGCGGGAAGTCGTCCCTGGCACCTTCTTCGCCTTTGTCGTCAGAGTGGGCCGAGATCCTTCCGGCCCTGTGAAGAAGGACGCGGGCGTCACCAGCACCGTGCTGCGGACCCGCCGCCGGATTCCGGTCGCAGGGGCGGAGACCACGCTGCTCTGGCCGGACGTGACGCTTGGGGTCTTCGGGCGAGGCGCTCGGAGCGTCAGCTTGCTCGCGCTGGCCTGCGGCTGTATCACCTGGCCCCTGGTGAGAACCGTTCTCGATGAACGCACACGTGACGTGTATGTCCCAGAGAAGTCCCAGGGGCAACTGCGAGTTCCCCCCTGCCCTGCATCTGTGCAGGTAAGGGGGGGTTCGCGCTGCTTTTCCTCAGACCCTTCAGATGTCCCGGGAGGGACCGGCCAGCGCAATAACCTGCAGTGATAGTCGATCGCGGGACACTGACCTGCGCGAATGGGCTTTCGGTTGTTTCACGTTCGTGCCAGTTCTTGCAGCCGGAAGTCCCAGAAGAGTCCCAGGGGACTCCCCTTGCTCATGGCCGACCACCCTTCAAGGGGTCTGACCGACCACGAGCATCAGGAAGCGGACACTCGCGTCACACCCTCACCAGCCACTTGCCCACATCGGCCACGCGGGCCGAAATCTCCCTCTTTTCAACTGCTCCGAGGCGGATGGACCCTGGCGGGAAGGGACGCTCACGGACGGTGCCGAGGGGGGAACCGCGATGTCCGGACCGCTCTACGTTCCCGTTCTGCCGACGAAGCCGCATGCGGCCGGGGCCTTCCGGCGGCTCTGGCCGGACGTCCAGGTTGCGATTAGTCCGCTGTGGAACCTGCCGCCATTGCCAGGGGTGCTGCCGGAGACGCTGGCTGCGGTGGTCGGCACGTACATGGATCGGGTGAGTGCCGTGAGCCGTCGCGGCGGATGGATCGACGCTCCCTTCGGTGAGGACGCTCAAACCGCCGCTATCGCCGAAGCACTGACCGTCTACTGCGAATTGGGACGGCTGCGACCGGTCACCGGGCCGGAGAGGACCGCGGAGCAGCAGGCGGCGGCCGTGGAGACGGCCCAGCGCTGCCTGCGCGGCCTGGGCGTACGGGTGCGGGTCACGGGGGAGTGGGACGGCCGCCTCGGGGAGGGCGTCAGGGGCCTGCTGGCGCTGACCGGTCCGGAGATGCCCCTGCATCTGCTGCTCGACATGGGCGCGGTCCTCGACGACCGGCCCGACGCGGGCAAGGAGGCGCTGCGCGCCCTCGACGCGCTGACGCCCTTGGCCGTCTGGCGGAGCGCCGCCCTGCTCGGAGGCGGCTTTCCGCGAGCCACCGCCGACATGCTGGAGGAGGGATCGTGCGAGGCGCCGCGGGCGGAATGGCGCATGTGGCACGAGGTGCGCGCGACGGGCCGGGCCTACGCTCCGCTGCTTGGCTACGGCGATTACGCAGTGCAGCCCCCCGGCGCCCTCGCGCAGGCCCCGGCGCCGGGGAGGAAGGGCGGCCCACCCTGGGGGGCGCTCCGTTACACGACCGACAGCTCGTACTTCGTCGTCAAGACGCTGACCCGAGGGCCGGACCGGGTCGCCGTCAACCGCGCCGCGGCCCGCCGGGTCATCGAACTGGCTGAATTCCGGGGTTCTGGGGCCGGGCCGGGTGAGGAGTGGCTGAGTGACTGTGCGAACGGCCCGCTCACGAGCAGTGAGGGTGTGGGCGGGCCCACGGAGTGGCTGAAGGCGGGAAACCTTCAGCACATGACGCACGTCGTACGGAGCCTGTCCGACGGTTGAACGGGCCGTCGGCCAGGCTCCGAGGAAAGGTCGGCCGTCCTGTGCGCGGCTCAGTCGATCAGCGGTGCCAGCGCGTGCTCGCCCGACAGGATCCGCCAGGCGGGCACCCGCACAGTCCGGCTCACCAGGCAGGGTTGAGCGCCGTGGCCCCCGGAGGGCAGGCCGGTGAGCAGGTCACCTCGCGCGTGGAGGAGCCGGAGGCGCGGGGTCCGTGCTGGGTCTCGGTCCAGGGTCGTTGAGCACCGCCGTATCCTCGCCGGCGTCGGTGAACAGCAGGTCCACCAGGTGCCCGCCCACTTGCACGGTCCGCTCCAGATCAGTGATACCCGTCCGGTCAGGTACCGCTGCAGGTGGTCGGCCAGGTCCTCGCGGGCCTCGGCCGCAGGGTCGGGCGTGCCCGCTTCGGCCGGAGCGCCGTCGTCGCCCGCTTCCAGCGGCGCCGAGCGTGCGGGGAGGAGGGCCGGCAAGCCGCTCTGCTCCTGCCACAACGCGAGGCTGCCGACGGTGAGCAGCTGCGACTTGGCCCGGATGACCGTCACATTCCACAGGTCGACCTGGCTCGCGACCCAGTGCCTGGTCCGGGGCGGGGTGTTGAGCGCCGCGTCATTCTTCGTCGGCCGTGCCGGCGCCGTTGTCCGGCTCAGCGGTCGGAGCCGGCGTCGGCGGAGCCTGAGTCGGCTCGGGCCGATTGCCGACGGGCCGGTACCCCCTCTTCCCGTTGGGGTCCAACTGTGGTCGTGTCTCGGTCACCTGCCGTGTCCCCTTCTTCGGCCCCGGGAAGCACCTCGATGAAGTCGAGGAACTCCACATCATCCATCCGAATATAGATTCCGCCGGAACGCGGCAGTGGACGTTCGAAGGATCCGGCGCCGGACATGGCCCATGCGGTCTGCAAGTACAGGTCTGCGGCTTCCGGATAGCCAGAGCTGTAGGACCGCTCGCCGTAGTACCCGCCCACCCAGAGGCCGCTCTTCAGTCGGGCGCGTACCAGACAGTGGCTCCTGCGCTGGAAGACCTTGTCCCATGCGGTGGGGGTCGGGTCGTAGGTGGACCGGCTTCCTCGCGAGCCCAGCCATGAGGTGAGCCAGGCGGCAGCGGCCGGCACCACGATCAACAGGGTCGTCGCCGTCAGCGCGGCGACGCGAGGGTTGTCGGCCGCGCCGGTCAGCCAGCCTCGGCGACGGTCGTAGACGAGATGCACCAACCATGGGCCGGCGAGCAGGACGTAGAGGGTGTCGAGAGCGATACCCGCGGTCACGGCTCGGAGTATGCGCTCTCCGAGGTCTCTGTGACCCGGGACCGGGCCACGGGCGCGTTCGCGGACGAACTGGTAGGTCACGCCGGGGAGCACCAGAAGAAGAACGATCACTACCTGGGTGACTGTGGTGGGCGCGTGCGGCATCGTCGTATGCCCTTCCGAACAGCGGGTGCAGGATCCTGACGAACTGATGGCCCAATGTCGCCTGATCCCACGATGACTTGCAGGTACCACAGACATACTGGCGTGATGATTGCCCACTGTTGGGGAGGCTGGGACAACTGATGCAGGACCATCTGCTGCGCCTACGCACCACGTGGGTTGACAGTCTGGCAGCTCGGGTCTGCCACGGTCTCAGGCCCGAGACATGCCGGTCCGACGTGTTCCCCTCATGGGTCGCGGATGATCAACTGACACTCGCCACTGTGCTGACCCGCGTCGCGACGGACGATGTTGAGTGCCGCTCTCCGCAGACCATTAGCGATCGACTTCGATCGACCGGCCTCGTCCTCCTAGGAGTACCCGGATCGGTGGTGGCCCGCGACCTTGTCATGCCGGTCCTCCGCACGGTCCGCAAGGGCGGCGTGCCGTGGGAGCAGTGGTGGGATGTGTACGGACTGCACGCCTTGCTGATCGAGTTGTGGGCGGGACGCCGACTGTCGACACATCCACCGGAGAAGGTCCGCGACGAGCTCAAGGCAGTCTGGTGCCTTGAGGACGACCGGGTTGTAGACGCCGTCCTGGACAACACGGAGGACCCCTTCACCTTCCTGCCTACGGATCTCCTGCACGAGTCCGCCACCGGAACGGCGAGGGGGTGCACGCAGTTCCTCGTCACCAGAGGCTTGATGAAGATCACCCTCCCGGACGCCTTCCTGAGCACCAGGCCAGGGCTGGCCGACAGACCGGAGCTCACGGAGGTTCTGAACCGCTGGTACCACCGCGTCGATCTAGAAGAGACTGTGCAGCGTGTCCGGGGTCTTTCGCCAGACCTCTTGATGGGATTACGCAGAGATTTCGAAGCGTGGGATGCCCGAATGGGCCAACTGGCCTCTCACTTGACGGCACAAGAGGTCAAGCTGTTCACGCCCATGACGGAGGATGAACGGTACGGCGAGGAGTGCCTTCGGGCGGGCTGGGGCCTGCATCGAGCCGAACTGGACCCAGACGACGCTTTATTGTGGCAACCGGATTCCGGCGCCCGGGACTCCTCGGTGCCCGATTGGGCGGCCGAGGAAATCATCACGTGCGGTACCCGCTTCTTCCACAGGCAGGCAGGTCCTCACCCCGTCTGGTTGGCCACAGTGGAGACGGACGCGCATATGGCGGCCGTGCGAATGCTGATGGAGCCGCCAACACGGCACGGCTTCGAGGTCGAAGACTACGATGACGGTCTGAGACTGTGGTTCCAGTTCCCCGCACATCCGGCCGACCCCGCCCCTCCCTTCCAGGCCCCCTACACCTACTCCCTCTCCTGGGTGGAACATGCTCTGGAACTGCTCCATCTTGCGACCGTTGGGTACGCCCGTCTCAGCGTCGTCCGGCTGGTAGGCGACGGTGAGCTCAGGGCAGTGGGCAGTATCCGGCTCGGTCTTCCGGAAGAGGTGTGCGCCCGGGCAAAGGAAGCCTCGATCGCAGCGCTTCGTCGGCTGGTCGGTGACGAGACGCAGACGATAAGGCAGAGGATCGCCCTTGAGGGCCGAGACCAGGCCGCAGAGGTCGCCTTCCAGACCTGTGAAACCGCCAAGGGCGAGGACATTCATGACGAGCTGGCCCTGGAGTCCGACGCCCCTGAGTACCAGTCCTTCATCGCAGCCGCACGCCATCTCGCCTGGCTTCGCTCTCGGTATGCCGCCGACCTGCTCGACGGAAAAGGGCCGTTGGAGGGAGATACGGAACTGAAGGCCGCTGCCGAGGACAGGCAGAGAGTTCTGGAACTGCTTCGGGCGGCCACGGGGCGTGGGAAGGGCAAGCCACGATGGACTGACCGCTCCGACAGACCCTCCGTGGACGAACAGAGTGCGTTCGTCCACCTCATCAACCGGTACGGAACTCTCCAGCTTGCGGTGTGCCGGACCAGTGCGGGCCACTCGCACTTCGATCTAATTACGTGTGACGGGTTTCCCCTCGTACCTCTCGCCGGTGCGGTCGATGAATGGAGGCGGCAAGCACCGGATCACCCCCAACGTAAGTGGCACGACTACCTGGAGCACTTGGTTACTGAGTGCGGTGGGCCGGCACAAGCCATCATCGAGACGGTTACGCCCCATGAAGTCCGTCGGTTGGTGCTCAGCCCCACAGCTCCGCTGGAGCTCCTGCCCCTTCACGCAGCTCCGCTCGGCAGCGCGCGCACCCCCACCTTGATCGATGCTTTCGAGCAGGTGGTCTACGCCCCTACGGCTCGACTCGTGTCCGCCATCGAGAGTTCCCAGCGGCAAGCGGCTGTGGTCGAGGTGCTGGTAGTGGCACACGGCGGTGGTCACCTCCCCGGCCTCGAGCTGATTGGCGGCCCACTGTGCGAAGCCCATGTGATCGAAGGTCTTCACGACAGCGTGGAAGTTGTCATGGAAGAGGAGGCGACTCCGGCCCGCGCTTTGCACATGATGCCCATGGCCCGGATCGTCCACGTCGCGGCACACGGCTTGACCCACCCGAATCGCTGGGCCGCCGGACTCGCCCTGCACGGCGGTTCGCTCGGGAAGGCCATGCTCACTTCCAGTGGGATCCTCGCAGACGGAATCTTCTCCAGTGTCGACCTGGTCATCCTGAACGCTTGCAGAACAGGCACGCACGAAGGCACCGGCCGTACCGTGCAGACCTTGCGCAGCATCGAGTCCGTGTTCCTCGCCCGCGGAGCGAAAGCGGTCATCTCCACCCTGTGGGACATCACGGACCTGCAGGGTGTCGTGTTCTCCGCCGTGCTCCACGCACACCTCGGTGCTGGATTGGACTCCCACAGCGCTTACGCCGACACCATCCGCTACCTACGTGAGTATCGGTGGCACGTGCCCTCTGGGGCAGGTCCGGCGGGCGCCGCCGAATCAGCCATCGACACGATACTTCCGGACTGGCGGAGCCACCTTGACCAGCAGGTCGCCGAGAATCCGCTGTTCTGGGCCGCATTCAAGATCACTGGAGTCGTCTGAGTCACGCGCTCACGGTCGCAGCTTCGCGCGTGCTGTTCAGCACGGACAGGGAAGTCTCAAGGAGAGCGGTGTCCGGTCTGGCTGTGATGGAACTCGACCTGAGTTGCCACGGTGTGGCCGCGGTATTTCGCCTCGGTCAGGAGTTGAGCGAGCGGGCCCGGCGTCCGCACCTGGCGGCGAACGTGCAGCGCGCGGCCTTGCATAGACTGGCTGCGTTCTGGGCCGGTCCGCCTTCCATAGCAGCGGTCGCAGGTCACGCAGGGGAGGCTTTGGCGACGTGGAACCACTGAGGGACGAGGACCCGAGGGAGATCGGGGGCTTCTCGCTCGTATGCCGGATCGGGTCCGGCGGCATGGGAGAGGTGTTTCTCGGGGAGTCCGCGGCCGGCCACCAGGCCGCCGTGAAGGTCATCAAGCCGTCTGTCCTCGATGAGGACACCCGGGCGCGCTTCGTGTCCGAAGTGGACAGTCTGCGCACGGTGTACGGGCCTTTCGTCGCCGCGTTCGTGGGCGCGGACGCGGACGCGGACCAGCCTTGGCTCGCCGTGGAGTACGTCCCCGGACCGGACCTGCGCACGCTCGTCACCGGACATGGTCCGCTGCCGCTCGCCGAGACCGCCAGCCTGGGCGCGTTGCTGGCGGAAGGGCTCGGCACGGTGCACGACGCGGGGCTGCTCCACCGGGACCTGAAGCCGCCGAACATCCTGCTGTCCCCGTATGGTCCGAAGGTGATCGACTTCGGTCTCGCCGTGCTCGCGGAACGCCGTACCACCCTGACGGCGACCGGCTTCGTCGTCGGCAGCGTGCTCTGCATGCCGCCGGAGCAGGCCCGGGGCGAGCACCGGCTGGACCAGTCGGCCGACGTCTACGCACTGGGTGCGGTACTGCTGTTCGCCGCGACCGGGCACTACCCGTACGAGGGGCCGACCTGGCAGGCCGTCGCCCTGAAGATTGAGGACCCGCACACCCCGCCCAACCTCACGGGTGTCCCACCGGAGCTGGCATCGCTGATCACGGACATGCTGGCCCCGGATCCGACTGCGCGGCCGGCCCTGCCCGAGGTCATCGAGCGGTTGGTACGGGCCATCCGGGACCAGGGGCTGACCGCTCTCCAGGCCAAGCGTCGTCTGACCGACCTGACGCCCGAAACCGTCGTGCCCCACCTTCCCGCGCCGCCCCCCGGCCAGGCGTCCGGAACCGACACCCACGCCTACACGCCCGGCGCCATCGACCCGACGGCGGCCGAGGACGGGGAGCGGCCGGACGCGTCGGTGCCCGCCGGGACTGGGCGGGACGACGCCGACGCCGAAGCCGGCGAGGAAGCCGGGAACGCCGTCTCCCCCGCCCCGCGGGAGACCGTTCCCGAGGAGAGCGGGGCCCCGCCACGAAGCCGCGGGGCCATCGGCGTCCCCCCCTCGGCACCCCTGAGGATCGCCGAGCGGATCCGCGCCGCGTACGCCCGAGAGGCACGCTTCTGAGCAGCCGCGGTCCGCGCCCCGAAGCCCGTACGGACCCCTCCGCTTCCGTGACAGACTTGCCGTCGCAGGACCGCACGACGCACGGGAAGACGAAGGGGCCGCGGGTGACCGACCAGGGGGCGACACAGGAGGGGACCCGGTTCCCGCCGGGGGCGCAGATCTCCGTACGGGACGAGGAGTGGCTGGTCCGCAACACCACCACGACCGACCACGACGGGGAACGGATCGAGGCGGTCGGCGTCTCGGAGTTCGTGCGCGATGAGGAGGCCGTCTTCTTCAGCGGCATCGACGAGGTGGAACTGCTCGATCCGGAGAAGACCCGCCTGATCCCCGACACCTCTTCGTACTTCCGCAGCAGCCGCCTCTTTCTCGAAGCCGTCCTGCGCAAAACCCCGCTGCCCCAGTCGGAGCGCGGCCTCGCCCTCGCGGACGGCTTCCTGCTGGACCCGCTCGTCTACCAGCAGCGCCCCGCCGAACTGGCCCTGTCGATGCGCAATCTGCGCCCGCGGGTCCTAATCGCCGATGTAGTGGGTCTCGGCAAGACGCTCGAGATCGGCCTGACCCTCGCGGAGCTGATCCGTCGCGGTCGGGGCGAGCGCATCCTGGTCGTGACCCCGCAGAGCATCCTGGAGCAGTTCCAGCACGAGCTGTGGACCCGCTTCTCGATCCCGCTCGTGCGGCTCGACT
This sequence comes from Streptomyces coelicoflavus, assembly GCF_003112555.1. Lineage (GTDB taxonomy): Bacteria > Actinomycetota > Actinomycetes > Streptomycetales > Streptomycetaceae > Streptomyces > Streptomyces coelicoflavus. Next base: position 308,311 of record NZ_BEWB01000004.1, read on the forward strand.
CGCTCGGCGTCCAGCGCATCCAGCGCGAGCTGCCGGCCGGCCGGAACCCGTTCACGCACTACAAGCGCGTGATCATCTCCGTGGACACCCTCAAGAACATCGGCCAGTACCGGCACCACCTGGAGCGCATCCGCTGGGACGCCGTCGTCATCGACGAGTCCCACAACCTGATCAACCCGGGCAGCCAGCGCCGCGCCCTCGCCGAGATCCTCGCCCCGCGCACGGACGCCCTGCTGCTGGCCAGCGCCACCCCGCACAACGGTGACAAGCGGTCCTTCGCCGACCTGATCTCCTTGCTCGACCCGGCCGCCATCGCCGACCGCGACCACTATGACCCGGCCGAGGACCTCGGCCACCTCTACATCCGGCGCACCAAGATCAGCCGCGAGGTCCGGGACGAGATGGGCACCGAGTGGCCCGACCGCGGCCCCACCGTCTCCCTCCACTGTGCCGCCACCGAGGCCGAGGAGCAGGTCTTCGCCGAACTGGCCGAGCACTGGATTCCCGCTGCGCCGAAGAGCACGGAGTTCGGCACGGCGGACGAGGATCCCGCCTCGGTCGCCACCGAAGCCGTCTTCGCCTACAACCTGCTCAAGACGTTCCTTTCCTCCCACGTCGCTCTCGGCGAGACGGTCGCCAACCGCATCACCGCGCTGGGCGACAGGGTCCGCAGGGCCGAGGAGAAGGGGCTGCGCCCCGACCCGGCCATCGCCGGAGAGCAGGCCGCCCTCGCCCGGCTGCGGGAGATCGTCGCCGGTATGGGAGACGGCAGCGCGCCCGGCGACTCCGCCAAACTCGACGCGCTCGTCCAGCAGTTGCGGGAGATCGGCGTCGGCCCCCGGTCTACCACGCGGGCCGTGATCTTCTCCGAGCGCGTCCGCACGCTCAAGTGGCTGGCCGAGGTCGTCCCCGCCCGGCTGGGCTTCCCCGTCGCGGCCGACGGCACGGCGAAGGCCGTGTCCGTGATGCACGGCGGCCTCAGCGACGATGAACAGGGCGACGTCCTGGAGGCGTTCGGCCTCGCCGACACCCCGGTCCGGCTGCTGTTCACCGGCGACGTCGCCTCCGAGGGCGTCAACCTGCACCGCCAGTGCCACCACCTGATCCACTACGACATCCCGTGGTCGCTGATCCGCATCGAGCAGCGCAACGGCCGCATCGACCGGTACGGGCAGACGTACGAGCCCCAGTTCAGTGCGCTGATCCTCACCTCGGCCGTACCCGGCGCCAAGGACGACCGCACGGTCGCCGAGAAGCTGCTCCGCCGTGAGGAGGAGGCGCACAAACTGGACGGCACCGCCGAGGCCGTGTCCGGTTTCTACCGCGCCGAGGAGGAAGAGCGCCGGCTCATCAAGGAGCTGGTCCGCGGCGGCACCGTCGAGGAATTCCTGGACGACGGTCCCGGCGCCGACGACACCGCCCTGGCCGACCTGTTCGGCCAGGTGGACACGATCACCGAGCAGGAGCTGCCCGCACGCGCCGAACTGATCTCGCTCTTCGAAGGCGACACCGCCGCCTTCGTCTCCACCGCCCTCGACGAGGTCTACCAGGAGCGCGCCGAGGACGCGATCGGCCTTTCCTCCGGCACCGACGCCAAGGGCGGCGCCTATTTCTCGCTCTCTCCCGCCCAGGCCCCCGACCTGCTCCACCGCCTCAAGGCCCTCCCGCCCTCCTATCTCAAGGAGCAGCGGGTCGCCGAGCGGATGCTGGTCACCTTCGACCGTACCCTCGCGCAGCGCAAGCTCACCGAGGCCAGGGACAGCAGCACCAGCATGTGGCCGGAGGTCTCCTTCCTCACCGACATCCACCCGGTGGTGGAATGGCTGACGGACAAGGTCCTCGTCGAGTTCGGCCGCCAGGAAGCCCCGGTCATCACCACGCCGCACGTGGACAGCCCTGTCTTCCTGGTCCAGGGCATCCACTCCAACGCCCTGGGCCGCCCCACCGTGGTGCGCTGGATGGCCGTCACCGGGCTCGACGCCGACGGCACCGGCACACCCGAGGTGCGGCCCATGGCCGACGCGCTGCGCGATGCGAAGGTCGGCCCCCGGCTCGCCCGCACCGGCGGCCCGCGCGACCTGGACCGGCTCCAGACCCTCGTGCCCGCCGCCGTCGCCGCGGCCCGCCACCACCTGGACGAGGGTAGGGCCCAGTGGGAGGAGCGGATCAGCGAGCCTCTCGCCGCCTACCGCGCCCACGTCGCCCAGTGGCGCGCCGACTCCCTGCTGCCCGGAGTCACGGGCCGCCGCGAACGCGTCGTCGAGGAGACCGCCGACGAACTGGCCCGGCTCCTCGACCAACTGCACACCACCGGCCGCCCGCTGCTGCGCGTCCTCGCCGTCCTCGCCCGCCCCGGCGGCCCGGACACCCCCGAAGCCGACGAGCCCGCAGCCGACGCCCACCCGTCCGACGCCCAGGCGGAGAACTGACGTGACGTACGACTCGCTGGTCAACCACGGCGACTACCTCTCGCCCCACTATCTCGCCGAAGTCCTCCCCAAGGATCTCAAGGCGAAGGACGGCCTCCTCTCCCGCTGGGCCGCCTTCGAGGAGGACGAACGCCGCCGCCACGCCGACGCCGTCGCCGAGGCCGATCGCCAGGGCCTCGGCCGCGACTCCGTACCGCCGCGCGCCCGTACCCCCCGCGAGGGCCTGCGCGCCCTGCACGGCCCCTACTTCGCGGGCCGCGCAGCCCTCGCCAAGGACGCGGAAGCCCTCGCCGAACCCGGCGCTCCCCAGCCCGAGGGCTGGCGCAAGCGCTTGACCGAATCGCATCTGGACACCCTGCACGCCCTCGGCTATACCGCCGCGCACGAGCAGCCCGTCACCGTCCACCGCACCGATCACGCGTACGCCGTCCAGGTCGTGCACGCCGAACCGGGCCTCTACGCGGTCTCCTGCGGCTGGACCACCCAGCCCGACGCCGCCCTCGACCCGGACGGCGCCGGCCGACTGCTCCACCCCGTGACACTGGAGCAGTCGGCGCCTCCCCTCCAGGACGCCAAGGCCCTCACCGACTTCCTCTTCGCCTGCGACGCGCCTCCGCGCTACGTCCTCCTGCTCGTCGGCGGCGTCATCGTCCTCGCCGACCGCCTCGCCTGGCCAGAGGGCCGCTACCTCGCCGCCGACCTCGACGCGTCCCTCCACCGCCGTGACGACCGCCACGGCGGCGAACTCGACACACTCGCCGCCCTCTTCGGCGCCGACGCGCTGCGCGTCCCGACCGAGGGCGGCACCGCCCCCCTCGCCTCCTTCGTCGACCGGTCCGGCAAGCACGCCGTCGGCGTCTCCACCGAACTCCGCGAGGGGCTGCGCCTGAGCGTCGAGTGGATCGCGAACGCCGTCCTGGAACGCCTGCGCGACCCCGAGAACGGCATCACCCCCGCCGACCTCGACGACCCGGCGCGCCTCGCCAAGGAACTCAGCCGAGAGTCCCTGCGCTACCTCTACCGCATCCTGTTCCTGCTCTACGCGGAGGCCAGCCCCACCCTCGGCATTCTGCCCTCCGACTATCCCGAGTACGAGCAGGGCTACGGCCTCCAGCGCCTCGGCGACCTCGTCCTGCGCGACCTCGTCGGCGAGCGCTCCCGGCGCGGTTTCCACCTGTACGAGTCGCTGGACCTGCTCTTCGACAAGGTCGAGAAGGGCCACCGCCGCTACGGCACCGAGCCCGAGGACCTGGCCGCCGAGACCGCCGCCCGCGCGGCCGCCGAGGCGGAGCGGGAGGCGGCGCGGCTCCTGGCGGTCGGCGAGATCACCCCGGCCGAGCACACCGAACGCGTCCGCGAGGCCGACCGCGCCCGCCGCGCCGCCGCCCGCAGCACGAGCGCGGGCCTGCGCTTCGAGGCCCTGCACTCCGAGCTGTTCACCAAGGACGCCGTCCGTCTCATCGCCGACGACCGCATCGAGAACCGGGCCTACCGGGGCGGCGAAGGTGAGAAGCGCCTCCCGTTCCTGGACACCCGGCTGCGCAACGAGACCCTGCACAAGGTGCTGCGCCGCCTGATGCTCACCAAGGGCCGGGGCAAGGAGCGCGGCGGCTTCATCTCGTACGCCCAGCTCGGCATCAACCAGCTCGGCGCGGTGTACGAGGGCCTGATGTCCTACACCGGTTCCATCGCCGAGGAGGAGCTGTACGAAGTCGCCAAGAAGGGCGACGAGTCGGGCGGCAGCTGGACGATCCCCGCCTCCCGTGTCCAGCACTACGACGACAAGGTCTTCGTCACCCGGACGGACGAGGAGACCGGCCGCAAGGACCGCGTGGTCCACCCCACGGGTTCGTTCGTCTACCGCCTGGCAGGCCGCGACCGCCAGACCTCCGCCTCCTACTACACCCCGAAGTCCCTCACCGAGGTCACCGTCGAGCTGGCCCTCAAGCACCGGCTGGACCAGCACGGCACCGTCACCCCGGCCAGGGAGCTCCTGACCTGGACGATCTGCGAGCCGGCCCTCGGCTCCGGCGCCTTCCTCAACGAGGCCATCGACCAGGTGGCCGCCGAGTACCTGCGGCGCCGCGAACGCGAACTGGGCCGCCGAGTCGACCCCGAGCTGCGGCAGCTCGAACTCCAGAAGACCAAGGCCTACATCGCCCTGCACAACGCCTACGGTGTCGACCTCAACGCCACGGCGGTGGAACTGGCCGAGGTCTCCCTCTGGCTCAACTCCATGCATCCCGGCATGCGGGCCCCCTGGTTCGGCCTGCACCTGCGGCGCGGCAACTCACTCATCGGCGCGGGCCGCAAGATCTACAAGGCGGACGCTCTGCCGGGCGGCGGGTGGCTGGCGAAGAAGAACACTGTCCCGCCGACCGACCTGCCCTTCCGGGCCGGCCCGCTGCCCGACGGCGCGGTCCACCAGTTCCTGCTGCCCGCCATCGGCTGGGGCGCGGTCGCGGCAGAGTCCGAGGCGAAGAAGCTCGCGGAGGACGAGGCCAAGGTGCTGGGGGCGTGGCGCAAGGGCGTCCAGAAGGCTCCCAAGGCGCCGAAGCCGTTCCAGGAGCGCGGCGCCGAGACCGCCGAGGCCCGGCAGAAGCGCTACGACCGGTGGCGCAAGGCCGCGGACAAGACCGAACTGGGCCGGTTGCAGGCCCTGGCCCGCCGCGCCGAGTTCCTGTGGTCGCTCGTCGCGACGCGCCTCGAACTCTCTGAACGGGCGGTCTCCCGCCGCATCGACGTGTGGGGCGCGGACTGGCTGGAGCAGACCTCGCGGGCGGAGGCGGAGGACAAGCAGAAGGTCCTCGACGACCTCACCCGCCACGGCACGCCGTACTGGCGCCTCAAGACCGTGATGGACGCGTGGTGCGCGCTGTGGTTCTGGCCGCTGGACAAGGCCAGCGAACTCGACGGCACGGACCCGGTGTACGAGACGGGCGGCACGCTGGTCGACGAGGGGTCGGTGGCTGGGCTGCTCGCCTCCGCCGTGCGGCCGGTGGAGCCCGTGGAGCCGGTGGAGTCTCCCGTGGACCGCCGCTTGTGGCGGGCGGCCGGGCTGTTCGACCATCCGGACGGTGAACAGGGCGAGTTGGGTGCGGCGGACGAGGAGGCCGGCCTGGAGACCCGGAGCAAGCGCGGTACGACGGGCCGCGAGGCCCGGATCACCGACCCGCGCCGGCCGTGCATCCCCTTGCGGAACATGGGGGACTGGCTGGACTTCCTGGAGGCCCTGCTCGGCACCAGGGACCCGGAGGGCTCACCCCTCGAAGGCATCGAGGACATGCCGGTGGACCGGGCACTGGAGTTCCTGTCGGACATCGAGGTACGCCTCGACGGCATCCTCGGCATGGACGCGCCCGGCCGCCTGCCGTTCCGTTTCCCCTGGCTGAACACGGTCGAGGACATCGCGGGCACGACGGAGAAGGACATAAAGGCGGAGGACGGCCACGGCTTCTTCCACTGGGAGCTGCACTTCGCGCATGTGTTCCGGGGGCCGGGGGGCGGGTTCGACCTTCAGGTGGGGAATCCGCCTTGGGTGCGGCCGGACTGGAACGAGAGCGTGGTGCTCGCCGAGTTCGAACCGTGGTTCCAGCTCGTGGAGAAGTCCTCGGTCACGGCACGAAGGGAGCGCAAGACGGCGGTACTGGAGAATGCCGCTCATCGCGCGGCATACCTCCGTGACTTGACCGCGACGACGGGCACGGCCGAGTGGCTGGGGAGTGCCGTGACGTATCCGCTGATTTCGGGAACACGTCCGGACTTGTATCGAGCGTTCATGTGCCGTACGTGGGAGCACTTGTCTCGGAACGGCACGGTGGGACTTGTCCATCCAGGCTCACACTTCAGCGGCGACAAGGAAGGACGGCTGCGCGAGGCCGCGTACACCAGGCTGCGGGTACACGGCGACTTCGTGAATCAAGGGAACCGCTTCTTCCCGCCGCCCGTTGGTCACGCGAGCCACTTCGGCGTACACATTTACGGGTCGGAAGGTGAGATCGGCTTCGATCACCTTTCTTGGCTGGTGTCCGTGGACGCTCTGCGATTGTCAGCTCAGGATGACGGTACGGGACCGGACCCGGGGATCAAGTACGCCGGGCGTTGGGACGAACGTCCGCACTACAAGCGGATTGTCCGGGTGGATGAAGCGACACTGGCACGGTGGAAGAACCTGGCGGGTGAAGAAGCACAGCCCGTCCGGCAGACGAGGCTGTTGTCGCCGGTCAGTACGGCTGAGGCTGAGGCTATTGAGGCGCTCGCCGCTTATCCGGTGCGGTTGGGTGATTGGGACCCGCAGATCACGAGCGGCTACAACGAGAAGACAGCCAAGGACGACGACCTCATCGACTACAACACGCCGGATGACTCGGGCGTGATCCGACGGCCGGCCGACTGGTCCGAGGTCATCCTCAAGGGCCCGCAGATCGGCCTCGCCAACCCGATGTTCAAGCAGCCGAGCCAGGGCAGCAGCGACCTTCTGGGCCTCAACCCGATGACGCTGCCGGACGAAGCCATGCCCGAGTCCGAGTACGTCTACGTCGCGAAGCCTGAGGTGTACCGGGCCGCACAGGACGTGTGGAGCGACGGCCGGACTCTGGAGCAGCTCAAGGCGTCCGCACGTGAGGTGACACGGGCGCGGAACGCTGCCGCAGGGCGCTTCGGGGTGGCGGCGTCGGAGGTCACCGAGGAGCAGGTGGAGGCGGAGCTGCTGCGGCGGCTGCGGAGGCCGTACACGGAGTTCTACCGGGTGGCGTGGCGCAAGATGATCGCGCCCGACACGGAGAGGGCCCTTTACACAGCTTTGCTGCCCCCAGGCGCCGCACACATTGATGCGTTGCGCAGTGGCGCGCTGTCTGCCAACCGAAGCACTGCCCTGCTAGCCGGCTTCTGGGCTTCACTCCCGGTGGACTACCTGCTGCGCACAACCCGAGTAAGGAACCTTGATGTGGCTCCGGCCAGGCGGCTCCCCGCGCCGGCCGCCGACCACCCGCTGGCCTCGGCACTCTTGTTGCGAACCCTGCGCCTGAACTGCCTCACGGCTGCCTACGCGGAGTTGTGGGAGGAGCTGTACGAGTCGACTTGGCCCGGCTACGAACCCTGGGCAGTGGAATGGCCAGCCATGCAGCCTCTCCACGAGGTCGGCCCAACGTGGGAGCGGTCGACCCCGCTGCGCAGCGAGCGGGCGCGCAGAGCCGCGCTCGTGGAGATCGATGCCCTTGTCGCGGTCTGGCTCGGAGTGAGTGCAGACGCTCTCGCTGCCATGTACAAGTCCCGCTTCCCGATCATGCAGGAGTTCGATGCGGTCACCTGGTTCGACGCCAACGAGCGGAAGATTGCGGGCGCTCGGCATACGTACGGCTTCGGCCAGACCAAGGACCACTACGAGCAGTTGCTCGCCTACCAGAAGCAGGGCCGCGCCGAGCCCCCCGAGGGCTACACCGCCCCCTTCTACAAGGCCGAGCGCGAGAAGGAGATGCGAGAGGCGCACGCCTACTTCACCGCGCGGCTACAGGAAGCCACAGCCAAGGGCAAGTGAAGGGCAGCGCCCCGCGTCGGACGGCTCCGGCGCGGGGCGTGAGGGTCAGTTCTGGCCGGCGTAGGAGACGAAGTCGCTCCACGCGGCCGGGGAGAGGGCAAGTTCGGGGCTCCGCTGGTCCTTGGAGTCCCGGACGTGGATCGCGTGCGTGCCGTTCGCCACCTCGATGCAGTCGTCACCCTGCGAGCCGCTGTAACTGCTCTTGAACCAGGCCAGGTCGGACGTGTTCATAGCGCTCCTCGCAATCGCTTCAACAGGCCCAAGGAGTCCTCGGGGGTCAAGGCCTGCGAGCGCAGTTTCGCATACCGCTGCTGGAGCAGACTGATCTCTTTCGCATGGGCGATCAGCCGTCCGTTCTGCTGCCCTTCGGAGTAGGCGAACCACTGGTTGTCCGGTGTCTCGGCCAGACGCATCGGCCCGTCCGCCCCCGCATGCGACGGCTGCCGCAGCGGCATCACCTGAAACTCCACATTCCAGTTCCCCTCGACCACCCCCAGCAACCGGTCAAACTGCTCCCGCGTCACCGCCTCCCCACCCGTCCACCGCTCCAGCACCGCCTGCTCCACAATGAAGCTGAACGCTGTCGGCGGCTTCCGCGTCACCGCCAGCAGCTCCTGCCGAGCCATCCGCGCCGCGATCCGCTCCTCCAGCTCCTCCGGGTCGGGCAGCGGCGGCACGTTCAACGACACCGCCCGCGCGTACGCCTCCGTCTGCAACAGACCCGGCACCACCCGGCACTCGTAGGTGTACAGGCTGATTGCCGTCGCCTCCAGCCGAGCCCACTGCCGGAACCAGCTCGCCAGCCCCGCCTGCCGCGACAGATGCGGCGCCGCCTTCCGCAGTGCCCCCGTGTTGCCGAGGGCTTCCTCCGCGCGCTCCACGAAGTCCCGGTCCGGCATCCGGCGCCCCTGTTCAACCGAGGCGACCGTGTGTTTGGAGAAGCGGACCAGGGCGCCGAACTCCTCGCGGCTCAGGCCCGCGTGCTCCCGCAGGGCCTGGACGACCGCGCCGAAGGTGCGCAGACTGTCCGACGCCCCCGGTTCCGCGCCGCTCGCCCCGGTACCGCCGTCCGTACATTCGTAGGCCACCGTCGGCCACCTCCCGCGCACCGTCACCGCCCGTACCGCTTCTGGCTCGGCTCCATCGTCACGCGGAGTGACACGTACTGTCCACCGAATGTGTGCGTACGCTGACTCTGCGTACGCGGGTCGGCGCTGGCGAACCGCCCGAGCCCGCAGCCAGATTGGGCATATGACACCACCGCCCACCCCCGCGACCCACCAGGCGCCCGTCACCGTACGTGTGTTCACCCAGCGGTTCAGTTCCACCCCCCGTGGAGCACGCCTCGCCCGCCGGCTTGCCCTGCACCAGCTCGACACCTGGGGCGTCCCGCACGGCAGTGAGGCGTCCGACACCGCCGCTCTGCTCGTCGCGGAACTCGCCGCCAACGCCGTCACGCACGGCCGGGTGCCCGGCCGTGACTTCGAGGTCACCGTCAAGCTCCTCGGCCGGACCCTGCGCATCGAGGTCTCCGACACCCGAGGTGAGCTCCGGCCCCCGGCTCCCGGCGTCGCCCGCCCCGAAACGGAGCCGCTCGCGGAGAACGGCCGGGGCATGCTCCTCGTGGAGGCGCTCGCCGACCGGTGGGACGTACTCGACCGCGTCCCCGTCGGCAAGACGGTCGTCGCCGAGCTGGACCTGTCGCGCTGACAGACGGGAAGGCCCGTCTATAGGCTGGACCAGTACGGCATCGGGCGGCTGCGGAGGGCGACGGGGAGCATGGCGGACCTGGAGGGCAGTGCCGACGGCCGGGGCGCCGGGCGGGACCGGTCGGCGGGGAGCCGCGGGTACGCCGTCGCGGCGGACGTCGACGACCCGGACGCGCTCTTCCTACCGCTGGGCGCACCCCTCGAGATCGGGTCCGACGGCCGGCCGACCGGTGTGGAGCTTGAGCTGCCCGCCGACGAGGAGGACGAGAGCTACACCGACGCCGACGGCATCTCCGCCCCCTTCCGGCCCGACAGCATCAAGATCCACACCGAGACCACCACCGTGGACCTGCTGCTGTCCCGGCTGCGGGAGGGCATGATCGACCTGGCGCCGGACTTCCAGCGCCGGGCCGGGGTCTGGAAGGACCGAGACCAGAGCAGGCTGATCGAGTCGCTGCTGCTGCGCATCCCGATCTCCAACTTCCACATGGCCCAGGACGGCGACGACAAGTGGGCCGTGGTGGACGGAGTGCAGCGGCTCACCGCCATCGCGCGGTTCATGGAGCCTGGGCTCACCGGACTGGGGCCGCTCACCCTCCGGGGCCTGGACTACCTCTGGAACTTCCACGGCAGCACGTACCAGGACCTGACCGGCCGGCTGAAGATCCGGCTGCGCGAGACCCAGTTGACGGTCCACATCATGCAGCAGGGTACCCCGGAGGTCGTCAAGCACAACGTGTTCTCCCGGATCAACACCACGGGCCTGCCGCTGACACCGCAGGAGCTGAGGCACGCGCTGGTGCGGGGAGTGGTCCGGGAGTACCTCGCGGACCTCGCCGAAGACCCGGCGTTCGGCGAGGCCACACGGTGGAGCGTGTCCAACGAGCGGATGGCCGACCGGGAGATGGTGCTGCGCTTCCTCGCCTTCCGCCTGAGCAATCCGGCCGAGCACACGGCGAAGGACTTCGACCAGTTCCTCACCAGCACCATGTACGACGTCAACGCCCTCACGGAGGAGCGGCGGAAGCAACTGGCACGGGAGTTCCGGGTGGCCATGCGGTGCGCGCGGGAGCTGTTCGACGAGCATGCCTTCCGCAAGTGGCGTGGCGGTAAGCGCAGTTCTCCCGCCATCAACAAGGCACTGTTCGAGACGATCTCCGTCCATCTGGCACTTCTCGACGATCACGAGCGGGCCAGGCTGGTAGCGTCGCGCATGACGGTGCGCTCCAGGTTCGTCGAGCTCATGGACGACTGGGACTTTGACCGGTCGATCTCCGTGGGCACCGGGGACCCGGCGAGGATCCGCACCCGCTTCCAGCACGTGGCACGACTGTTCCGAGGGGTGGCCGAACAGTGATCGACCGACTGACGCTGCGCAACTTCAAGGCGTTCCAGGACATGTCACTGCCCCTGGGCCTCCTCACCCTCCTCACCGGACTGAATTCGTCCGGCAAGAGCAGCGTCCTCCAGTCGATCGCACTGCTGCGCCAGTCGTACGAGACGGGCAGCCTGGAGATCTCCAGGCACCGGCCTGAAGCACAGAGCCCTGACCTCCGTCTGGACCGCCCCAACCAGGGCTTCCTGCTCAACGGAGAACTCGTGGGCCTCGGCACCGGGGACGACGTTCTGCACGAGGACTTCGCGGGAGACAAGGCGCGGATCGGTCTCGGCGTCGACGAGGGACCGTACCGCTACGGCTGGACCGTCGGATACGAACTCGAGCAGAACCTGCTGCCCCTGTTGGACGTGGACCTGCCGTCCACCTCGGAGGGAGTCGCCGCGCCCACAGGGCCCGAGGCTGTGGCTCCCTCGTTCCTCACCGCGCCCTTCCAGTACCTGCACGCCGACCGAATCTCGCCCGCCGAGTTCTACCCGCGCGACCATTACGCGGTCATCGGCCGCGGCTTCCTCGGCGTACGCGGCGAACACACCGTCAACTTCCTGCGCCATCACGCCCGGGACGAGGTGCCCGAGGGACCCCTGCATCACCCGAAGGCCGCATCCGACCTCCTGATCGACCAGGCCACCGCCTGGATGGGCGACCTGTGCCCGGGCGTGGACATCCAGGCGCACGCCATCGAGGGCGCCGACGCCGTGCGCCTCTCGTACGGCTTCCAGGGCGCGCTCGGCCCCACCCGGCGCCGCCGTCCCAGCAACGTCGGCTTCGGCCTCACCTACGTCCTGCCGATCGTGGTGGCCTGCCTCTCGGCCCGTCCCGGCTCCCTGGTGCTCCTGGAGAACCCCGAGGCGCACCTGCATCCGCAGGGTCAGACGCAGATGGCCACGCTGGCCGCAGCGACCGCCGCGCAGGGCGCGCAAGTGATCATGGAGTCGCACAGCGACCACGTCATCAACGGCGTGCGGCTCGCCGTCAAGCAGGGACGGATCACCCCTGCGCAGGCGGTGTTCCACTACTTCCGCGGCGACGGAACCGGCGTGGAGGTCGTCACCCCTCGGGTCGACTCGGACGGCATGCTCGACCAGTGGCCCACTGGGTTCTTCGACGAGCTGGAGAACACGCTCGACCAGCTCATCGGCTGACACACCCGCCTGGGGAGGCGGGGCAGCGCACACCATCGCGGAGGGGGAGACGTGCCGCAGCTGTTCCTGAACGAGAAGTCCTGCGAGACGACGGCGGACCCGGACCGGGTCAACCGCGCCATGACCGAGCTGGTGAAGGCTATCGTCGCGGTCGCGAGGGTGGACCGGCCAGGCACGGTGCTGGTAGCCCGGGAGCCCGTGAACGCCTTACGGCTGGCGAAGGATCATCCCATCGCCAAGTGGGTCGGGAGTCCGGGGGCCAAGGAGCTGTGGCAGCGGCTGCTGCTGATGCAGACCAAGTACCCGCACGAGGACGTCTACCCCGACGGGGAGACCTTCTCCGACGTCGCCTACAGCCACGAGGGCGTACCGGTGACCGGACTCGGCGCCGCGCACCTGATGGGCGGCGCCGGTGTGTCCCTGCTGCTGGAGCCCCGCTGGAACGCGGACCGGGTTTTCCTCCGACGGGAAGAGCTCCTCGACGAGGAGGACGGCGGATCGGCGTTCTCTGAGGTCGAGGTCCCGCACGCCGCCACCCGCGAGCACGTCGACACGCACCTGCCCTGGATCCGAGAGGAGACGCAGGCCGCACTGCGCGACAACCTGAGCGGCATCCGCACCGGAGCCGAGCTGTGGGAACAGTGCCCGGACCTCTTCCCTCACCTGTCTTTCCTGCCGCACGTCGAAGAGCAGCTGCGGGGCCTGAAACAGTACTGGGTCCACCCGGTCCGCAAGCGCCTCGCGGAGATGGACCGCGCGATCCAGCTCTGGGACGCCGCGGGCGGCCTCGACGAGCCGCAGTGGGGTTCGTTCGTGACACCGGAACACCCGACCCGCAAGCGTGACTACTGCGAGTTCACCGACATCGACGGCACGCAGCAGTACTTCGACACCCACCTGCGCTTCACGCCCGGCGCGGGGCGGCTGCACTTCCGGTTCCTGAAGGCCACCCGCAGGGTGCACATCGCCCATATCGGACACAAGCTCGGCAGCTGAGGCGGCCGGAGCCCGCCCGGCCGCCCCGGCTAACGTAGGCCCCTGACCGGCCGCCCGCCGGAACCATCCGCACCAAGGAGGACCGCGCGTGCGTCCCACTCTCGCCGCCGACCAGGTACGGGCCAGCCTGAGCCAGTACCTCGCGACGACGTACGCGCTGGCCGACGAGAGCACCCGCCGCGCCCTGGAGAACTTCCTGGGCGACCCCGAGGACGGCATCTTCCGCGGCCCCTACCTCCGCGTCCGTACCCCCTTCCGCACCGCCGTCGGCACGGACTGGAAGCGGCATCTGACCTGGCACCCCGAGCTGACCCCGTACCGGCACCAGGAAGCCGCCTGGGAGCGGCTGTCTACCCTGCACGGCACGGCCCGGCCCACCCTCGTCACCACCGGCACCGGATCCGGCAAGACCGAGTCGTTCCTGGTCCCGATCCTCGACCACTGCTACCGCCAGCGGCTGGCCGGGCAGGAGGGCGTCAAGGCGATCCTGCTCTACCCGATGAACGCCCTGGCCACCGACCAGGCCCACCGCATCGGCAAGCGGCTGAACGACCCGAAGGACACCCGGCTGCGGGAGGCCGGGGTGGGCGCCGGGCTCTACATCGGGGACCGGCCGTCGCAGGAGTTCAAGCAGGCCAATCCGGCGATCACCGTGGACCGGGACGAGATCCGGCGGACCATGCCGGACATCCTGATCACCAACTACAAGATGCTCGACCTGCTCCTGCAACGGCCCGAGGACCAGCGGCTGTGGCAGGACTCGGCGCTCGCCTACGTCGTCCTCGACGAGTTCCACACCTACGACGGCGCCCAGGGCACGGACGTCGCCATGCTGCTGCGCCGCCTCGGCTCGGTCACCGGGCTCGCCGAACCCGGACGGCCACTGGGGCCGGTCTGCCCCGTCGCCACGTCGGCCACCCTCGGCGAGAACGGCACCGGCGCCACCGACAGCGGCGCGCGGGGCGCGGCGGCCCGCCCCGGCGGCGGCCCCGGCATGCTGGAAGTCGCCGAGCAGGTCTTCGGCGTGCCGTTCCCGCCCGACGCGGTCGTCGGGGAGGACCGGCGCTCCACCAAGGACTTCACCGGCGAGAGCGACTTCAGCCTGCCGTTCCCCTCGCCCCAAGAGGTCGCCGGACTCGGCGACCCCACCCGCGACGCGGGCGCGATGGACGACCTCGTCACCGCCTTCACCGGGCTGAGCGGGCCGAGCCCGGAGGATCTCGGGGCCGTGCTGCGCCGGCACCGGCTGACCGCCGCCGTCCTCGAGATTCTCGACGGCACGCCCAGGACGATCGCCGAGATCACCGAGGTGCTGCCCCGCTACGCCTACCACTGGGGCATGGCCGTGCAGCAGCAGCCGCGGGTCGCCGCCCAGGGCCTGGCCCGGTACATCGCCCTCCTCTCGTACGCCCGAGACCCGGACCACCCCGGACGGCCGCTGCTGTCCATCGAGATCCACCACTGGGTACGCTCGGTCTCCCGTGTGCTGCGGGGCATCAGCGCCGCCCGCGCCGAGTTCCGCTGGGACGACGAACGGGTGACCTCCGGCGGTGCGCTGACCCGCAAGGACCCCGGCCCGGCCGCCCAGCCGTCCCCGTACGACGGGGAGGGACCCGCCGTACCCCTCGACGCCGCCGAGCAGGCCGCCGTACCGGCCGACGACAGCGCGCCCCCGCCCGCCGAGGTTTTTCTGCCGGCCGTGTTCTGCCGCGAGTGCGGACGGTCCGGCTGGGCCGCGTACTCGCCCGAGGTAGACCCCGCCGAGCTCGAACTGAACGCCACGAAGATCCGCCGCGCCTCCGTCGGCCGGGACAAGCGTCGGGTGCGCAACATGATCGCCGCGACTTCGCGAGAGGTGCACGAGGCCGCCTTCGGGGCGGGGGCGGAGCGTCGGCGCGGCGGCCCCTCCGTCATGGTGCTGGAGGGCCACGGCGGGCGGCTTCGGCCCCTGTCACCCGACGCCGACTTCACCGCCCCGACGGACGGCGAGGGACCGCGCCGACCACGCACCCTTCACAACGCCGCGTTCGTCCACGCCGACCTCGACGGCGACCGGGCCGCCGAACGCGACCAGTGCCCCGCCTGCCGCACCTTCAACTCCGTCCGCTACCTCGGCACCGGCCTCGCCGCGCTCGCCGCCGCCGCCGTCACCCAGCTCTTCACCGGCGGCGAACTCGACAAGAACCTGGGGGAGGACAAGACCCTCCTCTTCAACGACTCCGTACAGGACGCCGCCCACCGCGCCGGATACGTCGCCAGCCGCTCGTACACCTTCTCGCTCCGTGCTCTGCTCGCCAGCCGCATCGACGAGGACGAGCCGATCACGCTGAACGACCTGGCCGCCGACCTGATGGCGGACGTCGTCGACAGCAAGGCCGTACAGGCCGCCGTCATCCCACCCGACCTGCACCTGGTCAGGGGTGTGGACACGCTGCTCTCCGGCCGCAGCCGCGGCTCCCGGCCCACCTGGGAACTGATCGCGCAACGCCTGGCGTTCGCCACCGTGATGGAGTTCGGCCTGCGCTCCAGGCAGGGCCGCACCCTGGAACTGACCCGCACCGTCGCCGCCGACGTGCCCCTCCAGGACCCCGACGCCGTGGCGGAACTCGTACGGGAGACACTCCTCACCACGCCGGGAGAGATCGCCCTGCCCGACGGGTCCGTGCCCGGATACAACCGGCATATCGGCTTCGTCCGGGGTCTGTTGGAGCGCATGCGCATCCGGGGAGCTGTCCGGCACGCCTGGCTGGACCCCTGGCTGGACCAGGCCGGGGTCCGTCGATGGGCGATCTGGGGCGGACGCGAGAACGGGATGCCCGCCTTCCCCCGGGGGGTCTCCGCGCCCGCCTTCCTGCTGGGCAGCCCCAAGCAGGGCAGCGAGGATTTCGACGTCCTCACCGGACGGCTCGGCTGGTACCAGGACTGGGCCGTACGCTCCCTGGGCCTGCGCCCGGAGGCCGCCGCCACGTTCCTGAGTCGGCTGCTGCCTGCGCTCGCCGAGGTCGGTGTCGTCTCCGCGCGCACCGCGCTCGACGGTGCCACCCGCGTCTACGGACTCCAGCCCGGCCACATCCGGGTGCGCAGACTCGCCGACGACACGCTGCCCGACGCCACCGCGCACTGCCCGCGCTGCTTCTGGGAACAGACCATCCACCCCGACCTGGCCGGCCAGTGGCACGGTCAGCCCTGCCCCCGCTACCGCTGCGGCGGCACTCTCGGCACCGGCCGCGACCTGGACAGCGGACTGAGGCAACGGGACTACACCGACGACTTCTACCGGCGCATGTACCGCGAGGCCGGCGTCTTCACCATCAACACCGCCGAACACACCGGCACCCTCAGCCGCGCCCGGCGCGAGGCGGTCGAGAAGGCCTTCCGCGACGGCACCCGCGTCCACTACGCCAACCCGCAGGTCCTGTCCTGCACCCCCACCCTCGAACTCGGCATCGATATCGGCGACCTCTCGGCGGTCGTCCTCGCCTCACTGCCCAAGGGACCGGCCAACTACATCCAGCGGGTGGGCCGCGCGGGCCGCTCCACCGGCAACGCCTACCTGCTCACCATGGTCGACCGGGGGCCGCGCGACCGCTACTACCTCGAAGAACCCCGCCTCATGATCGCCGGGGAGGTCCGGCCGCCCGGCTGCTACCTGTCCGCGGCCGAGATCCTGCGCCGACAGTACCTTGCCCACCTCCTCGACCTCGCCGGCGCCGGACGGCTGACCGCCCCCGACGGGACACCGCTGCGCCCGCTGCCCGGGCGGGCCACCGAACTGTTCGGCGCCTCCGCCTGGCAGGCCGACTTCACCGAGGCCGCGCTGGCCGACGGCGAACGACTCGTCCGGGGCTTCCTGGACCTGTTCCCCCCGTACGACGAGAGCCGCGGCACGGGCGTCAGCCCGCAGGCCCGTACCGCCCTCACCGCCTACGCCACCGACCCCGGCGAGGAGGGACTGGCCGGCGCTCTGGTCGCCGCGTGCAGGCGCTGGGAGGAGCGCCGCGCGGACCTCCAGCGCCGCACCGAGGCCATCGACCGGGCGCACGGGCTGCTCGTCGCCGGCGACCCCGACCACGCACGGCAGGGGCGCGAGTTGCGGGCCGAGCGGCGCGAGGTAGGCCGCATCTCCCGGGAGATCAGCCGTACCACCGCGCACGGCGCCCTGGTCGACCTCGGCCTGCTGCCGAACTACAGCCTCATCGACTCGGCCACCGAGCTGGAGGCCACCCTCACCTGGACCGAGAAGACCGCCGACGGCGGCCGAGAGAACCACAGCAAGACCCTCCGCCACAGCCGCCCCGCCCGCCTCGCCCTCACCGAGTTCGCGCCCGGCAACCACTACTACGTCCAGGGTTACAAGCACCGCGTCACCGGAGTGGACATCGGCGGGCCCGGCCGTCCCGCCTGGCTCTGGTGGCGGGTGTGCCCCGACTGCGGCCACGTCCGCACCCACCTTGCCGAGGACGACGCGTCCTCCTGCCCCCGCTGCCGGTCCGCGGCCATCGGCGACGTCGGCTGCCTGCACAAGGTGCTCGTGCCGCGCCGCGTCACCTCCCGGGACGAACGCGACGACGTCCGCGTCCGCGACGACAGAGACGAACGGGAGCGGCGCCACTACACCGTCGTCCCCGCCGTGGACATCGACGCCGACGACGTCGAACAGGCCTGGAAACACGAACACGCCACCTTCGGCTGGGAGTTCACCCGGCAGGCGCACGTCCGGCACCTCAATGTCGGCGCCGCCCGCGTGGACGGCGGTGCGGACACCGCCTTCGCCGGACAGGAGGTCCGCCTCAACCCCTTCTGGGTCTGCGACGCCTGCGGCTACGCCGACCCGGACGGCGGACCCGCCGCGCACGACGCCGGCGACTCCTCGGCACACGCCAAGTACCACCGGCCGTGGTGCCCCAGACGGCGCGCCGGAGCCGACGCCGTACGACGCGGCGAGCGGGTGCTGCTCGCCTACGAACTGCGCACCGACGCACTGCGCATCCTCATCCCCGCCGTCACCGCCCACACCCGGGAACGGCTCGCGTCCTTCAAGGCGCTGCTGCTGGCCGGCATCGCCCGCAGCTACGGCGGCGACCCCGACCATCTCGCGGTCGTCACCGACTCCATGCCCGAGGAACGCGGTGAGACCCCGCTCCGCCGCCACTTCCTCGTCCTGTACGACACGCTCCCCGGCGGCACCGGCTACCTGCACCGCCTCGCCGGCCGGGAGGGCCTCAAGGGCGTCCTGGACGAAGCCCGGCAGGTCATCGAGACGTGCGTGTGCGTCGGCCAGGGCCGGCCCGCGTGCCACCGCTGCCTGCTGCGGCACGTCACCGACGGCGAGTACGAACTCGTCTCCCGCGAGCACGCCCTCGACATGCTCGGCGACCTGTTCGGTCGCACCGCGGACCACTGGAGCGTCGGACCGGTGGCCACCGCTCGAGACATCACCCTGGTGCACCAGGTGGAGAGCGAGCTGGAGGCACTCTTCCGGCGCGGGCTGCTCGAATGGGCTGAGCGCGTGGACGACGTCAGCGTCCGCACCGCTCTCACCCCCGACGGCACCCGGGACACGACCCTGCGCTTCACCGCGCCCGACGGCACCGTCCGCGGCTGGCAGATGGAAACCCAGACCCCGCTCGACTACACCCGGCCGGACGTGGTCTTCCGCAGCACCGACGACGACCACCGGGTAGCCGTCTACCTCGACGGCTACCGCTACCACGCGAGTCCCGAGCACCTCACCGCCGAGGTCGACGCCGTCAAGCGCGCCAGGTTGCGCGCGGAGGGCTGGCAGGTCTTCCAGCTCACCTGGGACGACGTACAGGCCTGGACCGGCCGGACCACGCCCCGGGCCGACCCGCCGTGGAAGCCGTATCCGAACACCGCGCAGCAGACAGCCATGGACGTCCACCGGCGCATGCACGCCGGAGACACCCGCGACCTGCCGAGGCTGGTGTGGGCCAACCCGGTCGAGACGCTCATCGGCTACCTCACCGACCCCGACCCCGACGCCTGGCGGCGCCGCACCCAGAGCGCCCTCGCGGGCTTCGCCGCCGTGTCGGCGACCAGCAGGGCCCTGGCCGCCGGCAAGGAGACCGGGCGCAGGATCAGCGAGGCGCTGCACGGTCACCGGCTGGCCCAGGGACAGGGCGCCGTCCAGGTCATGGCGACGCGGGACGCCTCGGGGTGCCCGCTCACCATCGCGCTCGACCTGCGCGGGGGCCAGAGCGCGGCTGCCTGGACGGCGCTGACCGTCCTCGACGACAGCGCGGACACGGTCAACGCCGACGAGACCGCCCACCGCAGACGCTGGCAGGCGTGGCTTTACTGGAGCAACCTGCTTCAGTTCCTCGACGCCGGGGAGGGCGACGGGGTCCAGCTCACGACCGGCATGCTCCCCGCGTTCGACCCGGCCGAGCTGGCGGTCACCGGCGGCGCTGGATGGCTCAGCTCACGGCGGCACCGGCAGGAATCTGTTCCGGATGGACGGCAGCCGATCGCCGGATCGCAGTCGGTCCTCGGGCGGCAGCCGGTCGCGGAGGGGCAGGGCTCCGAGGAGGCTCCGGCCGCCGTGCGCGACCCCGCCTGGGACGAAGTCATCGAGTACCTCGTCGACGAGCCGGGCCTGCTGGCCCTCACCAGGGCGCTCGCCGACCGGGGCCTGCCCGCCCCGGAGGCCGGCTACGAACTGGGAACGGCCGCCTGGCCCGCCGAACTCGCCTGGCCCGGCCCCCGCGTGGGCATCGTCCTCGCGCACCGACCGGACCCCGCCACCCGACGCGACATCGACGCCGAACAACGGGACCGGGCCTACCGGGACGCGGGCTGGCAGGTCCGTACCGCGGTGGAATGGGACCTCGACGAACTCGCCGCGCTGGCCGGCCACGACGCGGACAGAGCAACGCACGACCACGAGGAGAACGAGCGATGACGGTCACCGGCGCGCCGAGGACGGGCGTGACGCTGCGCCTGCTGGACAAGGCCGACAAGGAGATCGTCAAACTGGACCGCGCGGTCCTCGGGGCGTTCTACAAGTTCCAGCACGACTTCCGCCGCAACCCCGACGCCGGCGGATTCAACCTCAAGCAGCTGGAAGGCCACGACCGTCTCTGGTCGGCACGCGTCAACCGCGAGTGGCGGGCCCTGATGATTCGCCTCGGCGGTGACGACTGGCTGCTCGTCTCGGTCAAGCACCGCAGCCACGTCCACAAGAACCTGGACCGGCTCAACTACGGCATCAACCACATCACCGGCGCCATCGAATACGTCGACCTCCAGGTCGTCGAGGAGAGCGTGCTGCGCCGCGGACTCACCCCGCCCGCCGCTCCAGTCCCGGCTCCGACGCCCGTGCCCGCTCCCGAACCGGCCCCTCCGAAGCCGTTGGAGGAGCCGGAAGAACCCCTCTTCGGGACTTACACCGACGAGCAGCTCGCCGATCTCGGCGTCGCCGAACCGCTCATCCCCATCGTCCGGAAACTCACCACGGACGACGAACTGCTCGGCCTCGCCGAGTACGCGCCCCGCCACACCGGGGAGGTCCTCCTCCGGCTGCGCGACGGTGCTTCCTACGAAACGGTCATGGACGAGGTTACCGCGCCCGTCGCGGTCGAAGAGCCGGAGAGCAACCTCGACCCCGCCGACTGGCAGGCAGCCGTCGACCGCTCACAGACCGTGGCGATCACCGACGACGAGTTCCTGCAGAGCATCCTGGAGGAAGGCGACTTCGGGCGCTGGAAGATCTTCCTCCACCCCACCCAGGAGAAGCTGGTCCACCGGCGCTACTCCGGCCCGGCCCGGGTCGGTGGTGGCCCGGGAACGGGCAAGACCATCGTCGCCCTCCACCGTGTCTGCCATCTGGTGCGACAGCTCCCACCAGGCCACACCAAGCCTGTCCTGTTCACCACGTTCAATCGGAACCTTGCCGCCGACCTCCGCTCCCGGCTCCTCTCCCTCGGCGGACCCGACGTACTGGCCAGGGTCGACATCGCGCACGTCGACCAACTCGCCACCCGCATCGTCAGCGAGGCCGACCCGGGCAACGCAAAGCGGCGCATCGACGACACGGCGGCGCTCCGCGAGTGGCGAGACCTGCTGGTGGAGGCGGGAGAGACCCGCTGGAGCGCCGAGTTCCTCAGCGACGAATGGAACCAGGTCATCCTCGGCCAGGCCGTGGCCTCCCGGAGCGACTACTTCACCGTGCGGCGCGCCGGCAGGGGGCGCAGCGTCACCCGCGCCGAGCGCGCCGGCATCTGGCAACTCGCCGAACGCTTCACGCAACGGCTGGAGACCAAGGGGCTGGAGACCCACCGCCAGGTCGCCGAACGGGCGGCGCGCCTGGAGATGGCCCGCAGGGCGAGGATCGACAGACGGTCACAGGAACGCGAGGACCGCGGCGGCCTGGACAACCTCCACGTCGAGGCCGGCTCCGGCGCCCGACTGCGCCATCGGTACCGGCACATCGTGGTCGACGAGGCCCAGGACCTCAGCGCCGCCCACTGGAAGATGCTGCGCTCCATGGCGCCGTCCGAGGCCGACGACATCTTCCTCGTGGGCGACACGCACCAGCGGATCTACGACAACCAGGTCACCCTCGGCAGCCTCGGTGTCCACATCCGCGGCCGGTCCTCCCGGCTGACCCTCAGCTATCGCACGACCCGGGAGATCCTCCGCGACGCGATCCGGGTGCTGGGCGACGCCGACTACGACGACCTGGACGGTGACAGCGACACCCTCGCCGGGTACCGCTCGGTCCTGCACGGCCCGGCTCCGTCGTTGCGCGGTGCGCGGAGCTGGGACGAGGAGATGGACCTCGTCGTGGAACAGCTGCGGGCCTGGCAAGACGTGCCCCGCGAGTCCACGGCGATCTGCGTCCCGACCAACGACATGGTCACCCAGCTCGCCGAACGCCTCACCCGGCGCGGCATCACCCCGACCGAGATCACGCAGGACGGGCCGCGCGGTGATCAGGGCGTCCACATTGGCACCATGTACCGCTTCAAGGGACTGGAGTACCGCTGCCTGATCATCGCCGGGGTGGCCGAGGGCCTCGTCCCCCGCACCTCCGTGGACACGTGGGAGCACACCGACCCGAGCCGCCATCGGCGAGAGCTGCACCGGGCGCGCTCGCTGCTCTTCGTCGCGGCCACCCGCGCCCGTGACGCCCTTGCCATCACCTGGCACGGAGAACCGAGTCGCTTCCTGGCGCCGTTGCTCCCGCATCGAAACGGTACCTGAGGCGCACGCTCGACCAGGCGCGGCCGCTGTAGCTACATCCGGTGGCTGGCTGAGGTCCTGGATCTGGAGATTACGAGAAGCCTGCTGTATGAGGCTGACTTCGATTTCCGATGCAGGCAGCCTGACGCCCGGGGCCGAGGCTCGGGAACGCGAAAAGTACCGTCGACGGTACAGACGTTCACCCTCTGTGCGGAGACTCTGATACTCGATGCGAGGAGGCGGCTCGATGGGATGGATAGCCGTGGGGTGCGGGGCCATCTTGGCGTTGGGCGTGATGGCTCTCGTCCGTGCCTGGAGTTCGTGACTGTTGTGAGAGGCGCGAGGCGGGCCACTCGCCGTTGAGACCCGTGCATGTGCGCGTGTTCCGGGCAGTCGCGAGTTGGGGCCTGGGCGCCAACTATGCCCATGTCTCGCAGTCCTCACCAGTGGCACGCCTTGCGGTCACACCACCTCGTGAATCGCCCTCACAGTCATCCAACGAAAGATCGCGATCACATCTGCCGGAGCCGCGTGTGCAGCCCCGGCATGTGCCGTGCAACTCGTCCGCCTCCGGCAGACGTCGTCGGAGCTTCTCCGGTACAGCGCGAGACCCTCGGCAACCGCGTCCGCATTTCCTCGGCCCGGCCCGAAAGTCCCTGAGAAGTCCCACAGACGAAGCGGAGACCCTTCCCGTCCCGCATTTCTGCAGTTCAGGGCGGGTTCAACGCTACTCTCTTCTCAGAGTTTTCAGATGTCCCGGAAGATCTCGATCTGCGCCCCGATCGAGTTCAGCCGCTCCGCGAGGTCCTCGTAACCGCGGTTGATGACGTACACGTTGCGCAGTACCGACGTGCCCTCGGCCGCCATCATCGCCAGGAGGACGACCACGGCGGGGCGCAGGGCCGGCGGGCACATCATCTCGGCGGCGCGCCAGCGGGTGGGGCCCTCGACCAGGACGCGGTGGGGGTCCAGGAGCTGGAGGCGGCCGCCCAGGCGGTTCAGGTCGGTGAGGTAGATGGCGCGGTTGTCGTAGACCCAGTCGTGGATGAGGGTCTGACCCTGGGCCGAGGCCGCGATGGCCGCGAAGAAGGGGACGTTGTCGATGTTCAGGCCCGGGAAGGGCATCGGGTGGATCTTGTCGATCGGCGCTTCGAGCTTGGAGGGGCGGACGGTCAGGTCCACCAGGCGGGTTCGGCCGTTGTCGGCGAAGTACTCCGGCGTGCGGTCGTGGTCGAGGCCCATCTCCTCCAGGACCGCCAGCTCGATCTCCAGGAACTCGATCGGGACCCGGCGCACCGTCAGCTCCGACTCCGTGACCACCGCGGCGGCCAGCAGGCTCATCGCCTCGACCGGGTCCTCGGAGGGGGAGTAGTCCACGTCGGCGTCGATGACCGGCATGCCGTGCACGGTGAGGGTGGTGGTGCCGATGCCCTCGACGCGGACGCCCAGGGCCTCGAGGAAGAAGCAGAGGTCCTGGACCATGTAGTTGGACGAGGCGTTGCGGATGACGGTGACGCCGTCGTGGCGGGCGGCGGCCAGGAGGGCGTTCTCCGTCACCGTGTCGCCGCGCTCGGTCAGGACGATCGGGCGGTCCGGGCGCACCGTGCGGTCGACCACCGCGTGGTAGTGGCCCTCGGTCGCGGCGACGTCCAGGCCGAAGCGGCGCAGCGCGATCATGTGCGGCTCGATGGTGCGGGTGCCGAGGTCGCAGCCGCCGGCGTAGGGCAGCCGGAAGCGGTCCATGCGGTGCAGCAGCGGGCCGAGGAACATGATGATGGAGCGGGTGCGGACGGCGGCCTCGGCGTCGATGGCCTCCATGTCCAGCTCGGACGGCGGCACGATCTCCAGGTCGGTGCCGTCGTTGATCCAGCGGGTGCGCACGCCGATGGAGTTGAGCACCTCCAGGAGGCGGTAGACCTCCTCGATGCGGGCGACCCGGCGCAGCACCGTGCGCCCCTTGTTGAGCAGCGAGGCGCACAGCAGGGCCACGCAGGCGTTCTTGCTGGTCTTGACGTCGATGGCGCCGGACAGGCGACGGCCGCCGACCACGCGCAGGTGCATCGGACCCGCGTACCCCAGGGAGACGATCTCGCTGTCCAGCGCTTCGCCGATACGGGCGATCATCTCAAGGCTGATGTTCTGGTTGCCGCGCTCGATGCGGTTGACGGCGCTCTGACTGGTGTTGAGCGCCTCCGCAAGCTGTGACTGCGTCCAGCCGCGGTGCTGCCGGGCGTCACGGATGAGTCGGCCGATGCGTACGAGGTAGTCGTCTGCCATGGGGTTGAGGCTATCTCAGATATGAGATCGCACATCTCGGGGGGTCCGTTCGGGTGACGCGGGGTCAAACCTCCCTCGTCGGAGGTTCGGAGAATCGGCGGTGCCGGTTCGCCGTGGTGCGGCGTCGGCCGAAAGGTCCCGGCAAATCCATCGATGTCGTACGACGTCCGGCTTGCTGTCGGTGAGGGCGCCGCATCGGATACCCCCGTCCGGCGTAGTCATGGCCGTACGGGTCACCCGGGGTGGGGCGTACGCCACACGGCGCCCGGACATGACCGGGCCGCCCCTATGTACTAGAGTTATCTCGACATCGAGATATCTGCCGAGGCGTGCCGCAGCCACACGCTGCTGTCGGTCCGACGGTAAGGGTTACCTAACTTAGCCTTACCTTAGCGGATCGGCCAAGAGGGCGTGGCGGCGGGATGCGGTGGTACGCGCACATAAATGAAGGAGACTGTCGTGTCGGCGAACAGCTTCGACGCCCGCAGCACACTGCAGGTGGGCGACGAGTCGTACGAGATCTTCCGGCTGGACAAGGTCGAGGGCTCCGCGCGCCTTCCCTACAGCCTGAAGGTGCTGCTGGAAAACCTGCTCCGCACCGAGGACGGCGCGAACATCACCGCCGACCACATCCGCGCCCTCGGGGGCTGGGACTCGCAGGCCCAGCCGTCGCAGGAGATCCAGTTCACGCCGGCCCGCGTGATCATGCAGGACTTCACCGGTGTGCCCTGTGTCGTCGACCTCGCCACCATGCGTGAGGCCGTCAAGGAGCTCGGCGGCGACGCGAACAAGATCAACCCGCTCTCTCCGGCCGAGATGGTCATCGACCACTCCGTCATCGCCGACAAGTTCGGCACCAACGACGCCTTCAAGCAGAACGTCGACCTGGAGTACGGCCGCAACCGCGAGCGCTACCAGTTCCTGCGCTGGGGCCAGACCGCCTTCGACGACTTCAAGGTCGTCCCGCCGGGCACCGGCATCGTCCACCAGGTGAACATCGAGCACCTGGCCCGCGTCGTCATGACCCGTGACGGCAAGGCCTACCCCGACACCCTGGTCGGCACCGACTCGCACACCACCATGGTCAACGGCCTCGGCGTCCTCGGCTGGGGCGTCGGCGGCATCGAGGCCGAGGCCGCGATGCTCGGCCAGCCGGTCTCCATGCTGATCCCGCGCGTCGTCGGCTTCAAGCTCACCGGCGAGCTGACCCCCGGCACCACCGCCACCGACCTGGTGCTGACCATCACCGAAATGCTGCGCAAGCACGGTGTCGTCGGCAAGTTCGTCGAGTTCTACGGCGAGGGCGTGGCCGCCACCAGCCTCGCCAACCGCGCCACCATCGGCAACATGTCGCCGGAGTTCGGCTCCACCGCCGCGATCTTCCCGATCGACGACGAGACGCTGAACTACATGCGCCTGACCGGCCGCAGCGAGCAGCAGGTCGCCCTGGTCGAGGCGTACGCCAAGGAGCAGGGCCTCTGGCTGGACCCGAAGGCCGAGCCGGACTTCTCCGAGAAGCTGGAGCTGGACCTCTCCACGGTCGTCCCCTCCATCGCCGGCCCGAAGCGCCCGCAGGACCGCATCGTCCTCGCGAACGCCGCCCAGCAGTTCAAGTCGGACGTCCTCAACTACGTGGACGTCGTCGACGAGGCGGGCAAGGAGTCCTTCCCGGCCTCCGACTCCCCGGCCGTCACCCCGAACGGCGCCCCGTCCAACCCGGTCCCGGTGACCGCCCCCGACGGCACGACCTACGAGCTGGACCACGGTGCGGTGACCGTCGCGGCCATCACCTCCTGCACCAACACCTCCAACCCGTACGTCATGGTCGCCGCCGCCCTGGTGGCCAAGAAGGCGGTCGAGAAGGGCCTGACCCGCAAGCCGTGGGTCAAGACCACCCTCGCCCCGGGCTCCAAGGTCGTCACCGACTACTTCGAGAAGGCGGGCCTGACCCCCTACCTCGACAAGGTCGGCTTCAACCTGGTCGGCTACGGCTGCACCACCTGCATCGGCAACTCCGGCCCGCTGCCGGACGAGGTCTCCAAGGCCGTCAACGACCACGACCTCGCCGTCACCTCGGTGCTCTCCGGCAACCGCAACTTCGAGGGCCGGATCAACCCCGACGTCAAGATGAACTACCTGGCGTCTCCGCCGCTGGTCGTCGCGTACGCGCTCGCGGGCTCCATGAAGGTGGACATCACCAAGGACGCCCTGGGCGCCGACCAGGACGGCAACCCGGTCTTCCTCAAGGACATCTGGCCCTCCGAGGCCGAGGTGAACGACGTCGTCGCCAACGCCATCGGCGAGGACATGTTCTCCAAGTCCTACAGCGACGTCTTCGCGGGCGACGCCCAGTGGCAGGCGCTGTCCATCCCGACCGGCGACACCTTCGAGTGGGACGCCGAGTCCACCTACGTGCGCAAGCCCCCGTACTTCGAGGGCATGGGCATGGAGCCGGCCCCGGTCGAGGACATCTCCGGTGCCCGGGTGCTCGCCAAGCTGGGCGACTCGGTGACGACGGACCACATCTCGCCCGCCGGTGCCATCAAGGCCGACACCCCGGCCGGCAAGTACCTGACGGAGCACGGCGTCGAGCGCCGCGACTTCAACAGCTACGGCTCGCGCCGCGGCAACCACGAGATCATGATCCGCGGCACCTTCGCCAACATCCGCCTGCGCAACCAGATCGCGCCGGGCACCGAGGGCGGCTACACCCGCGACTTCACGCAGGACGGCGGCCCGGTGTCGTTCATCTACGACGCCTCCCGCAACTACATCGAGCAGAACATCCCGCTCGTCGTCCTGGCCGGCAAGGAGTACGGCTCCGGCTCGTCCCGCGACTGGGCCGCCAAGGGCACCGCGCTCCTCGGCGTCAAGGCCGTCATCGCCGAGTCGTACGAGCGCATCCACCGCTCGAACCTCATCGGCATGGGCGTCCTGCCGCTGCAGTTCCCGGAGGGCCGCACCGCCGAGTCCCTCGGCCTGACCGGCGAGGAGTCCTTCTCCGTCTCCGGCGTGACCGAGCTGAACGACGGCACCACCCCGCGCACGGTGAAGGTCACCACCGACACCGGCGTCGAGTTCGACGCGGTCGTCCGCATCGACACCCCGGGTGAGGCGGACTACTACCGCAACGGCGGCATCCTGCAGTACGTGCTGCGCAGCCTGATCCGCAAGTAGGCGGCGGCGCACAACGGTTGAGGGCCGCATCCCCGGTGACGGGGGTGCGGCCCTCGCGCTTGCCTTCTAGAAGGCAGTGCTCACGGCTTTAGAACAGGATGCGGTACGTGTTCCAGCCGCCGCTGCCGATCTTCACCCGGGACTTGTACGGGGAGGCGGCGTTGCCGGTGCCCTTGTACAGGTACAGCGCGCCGTTCTTGTCGCGCGCGACCAGGTCCGTGATGCCGTCGATGTCGATGTCGCCGACAGAGAGGATGTTGTTGTACGTGTTCCAGCCCCCGCCGATGCGGGTGCGGGACGTGAACGGCGCCTTGTAGTTGCCGGTGCCCTTGTAGAGCCACAGCACGCCGGACGAGTCCTTGGCGACGATGTCGTTCTTGCCGTCACCGGTCAGGTCTCCCTGTCCGGCGATGTGGGTGTAGGCGTTCCACCCGCCGCCGACCCGGTAGCGCTGGGTCAGCTTGCCGTTGCCGTAGCCGAGGTACAGCCACAGCACGCCGGACTTGTCCCGCGCCAGCAGGTCGTCGGCGGCGGCGCCACCGAGGTCGCCGGTCGAGAGGAGCCGGTCGTAGATGTTCCAGCCGTTGCCGACGAGAAGCTGCTGGTCGGTGCCCCACTGGGTGTAGTAGAGCTGGCTGCCGGTGACGTCCCAGATACCGTCCGAGAAGCCGTCGGCGTCGTGGTCGACCTGGGTGATGAAGCGCGAGTTCTGCCAGCCGTAGCCGTTGTCGACGCGGGACTCCAGGCCGCCATCACCGTTGGGCACGTAGGCCCACATGTCGCCGGCCGAGTCCACGCCGTACAGGCCGTTGATCGGTGCGTAGTCCTCCTCGGCGGAGGTGCTGAACTTCGAGGCGTCGGACGCCTTCACATCGACGGGAGCCTTCGACGCGGAACGTCCAGGTCCGTCCGCGGCGACGGCGCTGCTCGCACCGGTCGCCACCAGTGCGGCGGTGAGCGCCGCAGCCGTGGCACGCGCCAGGGCGCGACGCGTGTTCAGGCCGGAGCTTTTGGCCACGTGGGTCCTCCATATGGTCATGCGGAAGGGATCGGGTGCCGGGATCGGGCACAGCATGATCCCGATAACTCCGTGATCCTTACACATGGCTTTTACATGTCAATCGGATTACATGAAATTGATACGGGAAGGAGCCGCAAACGCACCGAAAGGGCAAGGAAGTTGCCTTAGTCGGTCGCCCAGACCCCTGCCAGCCACCCCAGTTGACGCCGCACATGTACCGCGTCCCCGCCCTCGTGCCCGTTGAAGGGGTAGGCGTGGATCTCCTTGCGGGGCTCCGCGCCGGACAGCTCTCCGTACCGGTTGAAGGCGGCGTACGCCCCGCTCGGCGGGCACACCGTGTCGCGCAGGCCCACGCCGAAGTGGGCCGGCGCCTGGGCGCGGCGGGCGAAGGAGGCGCCCTCCAGGTAGGAGAGGGTGCGGTAGGCGGCGCGCTCGGCGCCCCGGTGCACCGACAGGTACGCGGCGATCTCGCCGTAGGGCCCCGCGTCCGTGAGGTCGAGGGCGCGTCGGATGCCGCACAGCAGGGGCGCGGAGACCAGGACGGCCGCCAGGTCCGGCACCAGGCCCGCGACCGCCAGCGCCAGCCCGCCCCCCTGGCTGTTGCCGACGGCCGCGACGCGCGCCGGGTCCACGCCGGGCAGTGCCCGCACCGCGGCGACCGCGCGTACGGCGTCGGTGATCAGACGTCGGTAGTGGTGGTCGTGCGGGTCGAGCAGCCCCCGTGCCGCCGGGCCGGGGCCGCCGGGTGCGTCCGCGTGCGGGTCCGGGGTGTCGCCGCCGCAGCCGTACTGGTCGCCCTGGCCCCGGTTGTCCATCAGCAGATGCGCGTACCCGGCGGCCACCCAGGTCAGCCGCTCGTGGGGCAGGCCGCGTCCGCGCCCGTACCCGGCGTACTCGACGACCGCGGGCAGGGGCTCTTCCGGCCCGCCCGCCCCGGCGGGTCTGCTGAACCAGGCGCGCACCGGGTCGCCCCCGAAGCCCCGGAAGGTCACGTCCCAGGTCCGCGTCAGCCGCAGTCCCGTCTCCACCGGGTGCGCCGACACCAGGAATTCGCCGGGCGGTGACCCGGTGAGGGTGGCGTGCCAGAAGGCGTCGAAGTCCTCGGGTTCGTCGAGGTCCGGACGGTGGTGTGCCAGTTCCGTCGGCGGCAGGTCGAAGGCGGGCACGGCGGCACCTCGCAGCGGGCTCGGGAAGGACGGGACAGCGATCGGACGACCGATCGTTGCGGTGCAGGTCCAGAAAGGTGCGGTCGACGGTAACAGCTCCGCGCGACTCTTCCCAGGTGTCGACCGGCCGTCCCGCCCAGGGTTCACCGTGCCCTGCGCGGTCTGCGAATCAGGCATGCACAGGTCATTGACACCGCTTTCTTCGTAGCTCTAGGTTGCCGCGAAGTTACCGACGGAGGACCGAATGTTTCGGTCTTCCGTATCCCACGGGGAGGCCGACTCATGAGCACCTCCACCGCGCCGCCCGGCTGGCGGCGTGCGCTGCGCCGCGACTGGCAGCTGTACTCACTGGCCCTGCTGCCGCTGCTGTTCTTCCTGGTCTTCCGCTATCTGCCGATGATCGGCAACGTGATCGCGTTCCGCCGCTTCGAACCCGGCGGGTCGATCCTGGGGGAGCAGTGGGTCGGGCTGCGCTACGTGGAGATGTTCCTCAGCGACCCCACCTTCTGGCAGGTCTTCCGCAACACCCTGTGGATCGGCGGCCTCACCCTCGTCTTCTGCTTCCCCATCCCCATCGTGCTCGCGCTGCTCCTCAACGAGGTGCGCACGCGGGCGCTGAAGCGGTTCGTGCAGTCGGTGTCGTACCTGCCGCACTTCCTGTCGATCGTGATCGTCGCCGGCATCACCCTGCAGATGCTCGCCACCGACGGCCCGGTCAACCACGTGCTCGGCTGGTTCGGTCAGGACCCGGTCCGGTTCATCCAGGAACCCGAGTGGTTCCGCACCATCTACGTGGGCTCGGAGATCTGGCAGACCGCCGGCTGGGGCACCATCCTCTACCTGACCGCGCTCACCACGATCGACGACGACCTCTACGAGGCGGCCCGCATCGACGGCGCGAACCGCTGGCGGCAGATCTGGCACGTCACCCTGCCCGGCATCCGGCCCACCATGATCACGCTGCTGATCCTCAACATCGGCACCTTCCTGGCGGTCGGCTTCGAGAAGATCCTGCTCCTCTACAACCCGCTGACCTACGAGACGGGTGACGTGATCTCCACCTACCTCTACCGCACCGGCGTGGAGTCCAACAGCTTCAGCTACGCCGCCGCCATCGGTCTGTTCGAGGCCGTCATCGGCCTGGTGCTGATCACCACGGCCAACCTGCTCTCGCGCCGCACGGTGGGGACCAGCCTGTGGTGAGCGTCGACCGGCCCACCCGCGGCTACCGCGTCTTCCAGGGCGTCAACGGGCTGATCCTCACCGGCGTCGTGGTGGTGACCCTCTACCCGTTCCTCAACATCGTCGCCCGCTCCTTCAGCGGGGAGCGGCAGATCCGGGCCGGCGAGGTGACGCTGTGGCCCAAGGGCTTCAACCTCACCACGTACGAGATCGTCTTCCAGGACGGCACCTTCTGGCGCAACTACGGCAACACCGTCTTCTACACGGTCGTCTCCACCGCCATCGCCATGGTCCTGACGACCTGCTACGCCTACGTCCTGTCCAAGAAGCACCTCAAGGGGCGCGGAGTCCTCGTCGGCATCGCCGTGTTCACCATGTTCTTCTCCGGCGGGCTCATCCCCACCTACGTGCTGATCACCAGCCTCGACCTGAAGAACACCGTGTGGGCGCTGGCCCTCCCGAACGCGATCAGTGTCTTCAACCTGCTGGTGATGAAGGCCTTCTTCGAGAGCCTGCCGGACGAACTCGAGGAGGCCGCCCAGATCGACGGCCTGAACACGTACGGCATCCTGTTCCGGATCGTGCTGCCGCTGTCCAAGGCGGTCGTCGCGACCATGGTGCTGTTCTACTCGGTGTCCTTCTGGAACTCCTGGTTCGGCGCCTTCCTCTACATGGACCGCATCGAGCTGATGCCGGTCACCGTCTATCTGCGCAACCTCATCGCGGGCGCCACCGGGGGCACCGCCGCCGGCGCGGGCACCGAGCAGCTCACCCAGGTCGCGGCCAACATCCAGGCCGTCACCATCGTGCTCACCGCCCTGCCCATCCTCTGCGTGTACCCGTTCGTCCAGCGCTACTTCGTGTCGGGCGTGATGCTCGGCGCCGTCAAGGGCTGAGTCCCAGCCACACCGAGGGAGCAACCGTGAAGAACGCAGCACCCCTTTCCCGGCGGCAGGTCCTGGCGGCCGCGGGCTTCGCCGGTCTCGCCGCGCTGACCGGCTGCGGCAGCGGCGACGACGGCGGGGACTCCAAGGACCTGTCGAAGAAGCGAGACGGTGCGATGAAGGAGTACCGGACCGGCCAGCGGTTCAAGGCCGCCAAGCCGCTCAGCTTCTCGCTGCTGCACCTCAGCAACCCCAACTACCCGCCGAAGGACGACTGGCTGCTCTGGAAGGAGCTCGACAAGCGCACCGGCGTCACCTTCGAGCGCACCGACGTGCCGCTCAGCGACTACGAGAAGAAGCGCAGCCTGCTCATCGGCGCGGGCGACGCCCCGCTGCTCCTGCCCAAGACCTACCCCGGGCAGGAGACCCCCTTCGTGGCGTCGGGTTCCGTCCTCGCCGTCAGCGACTACGTGGAACTGATGCCCAACTTCCGCGACAAGGTGCGCCGATGGAAGCTGACGCCGGAGGTGGACTCCCTGCGCCAGTCCGACGGCAAGTACTACCTGCTGCCCGGGATGCACGAGCGGGCCAAGGCCAACTACTCC
Source organism: Streptomyces coelicoflavus (assembly GCF_003112555.1). Lineage (GTDB taxonomy): Bacteria > Actinomycetota > Actinomycetes > Streptomycetales > Streptomycetaceae > Streptomyces > Streptomyces coelicoflavus. The sequence goes on from NZ_BEWB01000004.1 coordinate 341,038, forward strand.
CTCGCGCTGCGCACCGACGTCCTCGGCAGGCTGGGCCTGAAGCCGCCCTCCACCCTGGAGGAGACGGCCGAGGTCTTCCGGGCGCTCAAGTCGGAGTACCCCGGCAGCCACCCCTTCTCCGACCGCTGGAACCAGCCCGAGCCGGGCGGCGCCCTGCTCGGCTACATCGGCCAGGCCCACGGCGTCCGGGCCGGCTGGTCGTACCTGAACACCAGTTGGGACGCGAAGGCCGGGGCGTTCGTCTTCACCGGCGCGACGGACGGCTACCGGCAGATGATCGAGTACCTGCGCGGGCTCGTCGACGAGAAGCTGGTGGACCCCGAGGGCTTCACCCAGAGCGACGACGAGGCGGTCAAGAAGCTGCTCTCCGAGAAGTCCTTCGCGATCAGCGCCAACCCGCAGGAGCTGGTGCAGAACTACCGGTACAACCTCCAGCGGCAGGTCGAGGGCGCGAAGATCGAGATGGTCCCCGTCCCGCTCGGACCGGCGGGCCCCGTGGTGCTCGGCGGCTCCCGCCTGGAGAACGGCATGATGATCTCCAGCGACGCCCTGGACCGCGACGACTTCGTCGCCCTGATGCAGTTCGTGGACTGGCTCTGGTACTCCGACGAGGGCCAGAAGTTCACCAAGTGGGGTGTCGAGGGCGTCACCTACAGCGAGTCCGGCGGCGGCTACCGGGTCGCCGACGGCATCAGCCTCATGGGCTCCGACCCGGACGCACCCAAGGACCTCCAGAAGGACTACGGCTTCTACAACGGCGTCTTCTCCTACGGCGGCAGCTGGGAGCTGGTCTCCTCCGCCTTCAGTCCCGACGAGAAGAAGTTCCAGGAGGTCATGTCGCGGCGCGAACAACTCCCCGTCGACCCGGCCCACCCCCTCCAGTCCGTGGAGCAGGAACAGGCCACCCTCTGGGACACGCCCCTCAAGGACCACGTCCGGCAGAACACCCTCCGGTTCATCCTCGGCAAGCGCCCCATGTCGGAATGGGACGCCTACCTGACCGAGCTGAAGGCCAAGAACATGGACCGGCTGGTCGACGTGCACAACAAGGCCCACGAGCGGTTCAGGAAGGAGCAGGGGTGACCCGCGTCCACGTCCCCGCCGAGGCGGCCGGAGCCCTTCCCGACGCCTGGCGCACCTGCGTCGGCACCGGCCGCCTCGACCTCGCCCTGCGCCGCGACCACCAGGACTCCCTCGCCCTGCTCCAGCACGAGATCGGCTTCCGGTACGTCCGCGGCCACGGCCTGTTCAGCGACGGCATGGCCGTCCACCGCCCCTACACCCACCGGGGCACCCGGTACGTCCACCACTCCTTCACTCACGTCGACCAGGTCGTCGACGCGTGGCTGGCGGCAGGCGTCCGTCCCTTCCTCGAACTCGGCTTCATGCCGGGCGGCCTGGCGAGCGGCGAGCAGACGGTCTTCTGGTGGCGCGGCAACGTCACCCCGCCCCGCGACCTCGCCGAGTGGACGGCGCTCGTCCAGGCGACGCTCGCCCACCTCGTCGACCGCTACGGCCTCGACGAGGTGCGCACCTGGCCCGTCGAGGTCTGGAACGAACCCGACCTGCCCGACTTCTGGCAGCACGCGGACCAGGACGCCTACCACCGCCTCTACGAGGCCACCGCGCACGCCGTGAAGGAGGTGGACGCTGAACTCCAGGTGGGTGGCCCGGCGGTGTCGCCCGGGGCCGGGCCCGACTGGCTGGAGCGGTTCGCCGCGTTCACCGAACGCCGGGACGTCCCCGTCGACTTCGTCTCCCGCCACGCCTACAGCTCCGGGCCCGCCCAGCACGTCCCCTTCGGCGTGCACCAGACGCTCGCCCCGGCCGGGAAGCTGCTCGACCAGTTCGCCGAGCCCCGCCGCACCCTCAAGGGCACCCGGCTCGCGGACGCGCCCGTGCACATCACCGAGTTCAACTCCTCCTACCGGCCCGACAACCACGTCCACGACACCGCCTTCCACGCCGCCTACCTCGCCCCGGTCCTGGCGGGCGGCGGCGACCTCGTCGACTCCTTCTCGTACTGGACGTTCAGCGACGTCTTCGAGGAGGCCGGCGTCCCCACCGCCCTGTTCCACGGCGGCTTCGGGCTGCTCACCCACCGGCAGGTCAGGAAGCCCACCTTCCACCTGTACGCCTTCCTGGCCCGGATGGGCCCCGACCTGCTGACCCGCGGCGACGACCACCTCGTCACCCGGCACCCGGACGGCCGGGTCACCGTGCTGGCCTGGGCGCCCGTCGACCCGACCGGCGCCGCCCCCGGGCCGGAGGCGCACGTACTGCGGCTGTCCGTGCCGGTCGGCGCACAGGACGCGGCCGGTGGACGGGGCGAGGCGTTCGTCCGGCGCCTGAGCGTGGACGAGGAGCACGGCAACGCGTACACCGCCTGGCGCCGCATGGGCAGCCCGCGCTCGCCCCACCCCCACCGGCTCGACGTCCTCCACGAGGCCGCCGAGCCCGCCCGCACCCACCGGAGGCTGCCGATCGAGGACGGCCGGGTCGACCTGCCCCTCACCCTCGCCCGGCACGAGGTCACCTTCGCCGAACTGAGCCCCGTCGAGGACGAGACCCCCACCTGGTGGGACGAGCGCCGCCTGCTCGGCCGGGACCCGCAGCTCGGCCGGAACCCGGAGCCGGGCCGGAACCCGGAGCCGGGCCGGGACCCGCAGCCGGGCCGGGACCCGGAGCCGGGCCAGGACCCGGAGTGAGCACCGCGCGCACCGCCGGCTTCGGCACCGGCGTCCTCTCCCGCGCCGCCGCCCTGGTCCACACCCTGCTCACCGTCGAGGCCCTGCTGCTCCTCGCCTCCGCACCCGGCCTCGCCGGTCTCCTCCTGCTCGCCCCCGACCCCGCCAACCTCCCCCTGGCCGCCCTGTGCCTGCTGCCGCTGGGCCCCGCCCTCTCCGCCGCCGTCTACGCCCTGCACCACCGCAGCGCCGACCTCACCGAACTCCACCCGGCCCGCGCCTACACGCGCGGCTGGCGGCTGGGCGCCCTCCCGGCGCTGCGGCTGTGGGCGCCGCTGCTGGCCTGGCTCACCGTCATCGCCTTCACGCTCACCCACTTCGGCGCCACCGGCCTGCCCGGCTGGTGGGCGGCACTGCTCGCACTGGTGGGCGCCGGGTCCCTCCTGTGGGGCGCGCACGCCCTCGTCCTGACCTCCCTGTTCACCTTCCGCGCCCGCGACACCGCCCGCCTCTCCGCGTACTTCCTGCTCCGGCACCCCCGCGCCACCCTCGGCGCGGCCTCGCTGCTGCTCCTGGCCGCCGCCCTGACCGCCCTGCTGACCGAGGCCCTGCCCGCCCTGCTGGCCGCGCCCCTGCTGCTCTCCCTGCTGCACAGCAGCCGGCCGGTGATCGACGAGACCCGGGAGGAGTTCACGGCATGACCGTCAGGCGCGGCGGGGAACTAGGGCCGCCGCCAGTTCCTCTGCTAGTTCCTCTGCAGGACGCGGGTGACACCCGCGACGACCGCGGTCGTCAGCACCCAGCCGAGGGCGATCAGCAGGTAGGCCAGCCACTGGAGGCCGCTGTCCGGCCAGTACCAGGCCGTGCGCTGGCCCAGGCCGCCGATGGGGATCAGGAGGTCGAGTGTGTAGACGAGGGGCTGGAACGGGGCGCCTTCGCCCCGTTTGACCGGAACGGGGGAGTGAGCGCCGAAGACCAGCGTGCCCAGCGAGGTCAGTGCGAGGAGCCAGACACCGGCCAGCCAGGGGCGGTAGCCGTAGCCGACCGTGGCGTCGAGCAGGTGGCCCCAGACTCGGGCGGCCCGGGGCAGCGTACGACGCCGATGGCGCTGTCTGGCCAGGAGGACGCGGCGGGCGTCGTCGTCGTGGCCGGCCTTCCGGTACCAGCCCGCCAACTGCTCGTAGGGCTGGGGGTGGTAGCCGGGGCTGCGGCGGATCCACGCCACCCGGCGGGCCACGGAGTCCCGCCGCCCCACCGCCTCCCGTCGCTCCCCGGCCTCGTCCACCGTGACGGAGCCGTAGACGAAGCCGTCCAGCTCCACCACGTCCGGCCAGCTGTGCTCGCCGTCGTGGAGGCTGGACACCTGTGCGCCCCGCAGGTCCACGGCGCCGGACGGAACGCGGGCGAGGGTGAGGTCGACATCGGCGGCCTGCATCGAGGGGGCGGCCAGGGACGGGCCGCGGCCGTCACCCGGCCCGCTCAGGACGGCGCGTGCGAAGGTCAGGCTGTCCGAGATCCGGGCGCCCCGCAGCCGGACGGTCCCGTTCGCCACGAACCCGTCGGAGAAGTCGAACGTCGAGCCCACGGCGTTGTCCAGGGTGAGAGCCGCCCCGGTCGGGCCGGGGCTCAGCAGCTGGGCCCCTCGCATGAACAGTCCGCCCGGCAACTGCGCCCCCGGCAACCGCACTTCCCCCCGCACGGCGAACCCGCCCCGGCAGGTCAGGCCCCCTTCCATGACGAGGCCGCCGGCCGCCACGGCCCACCCTCCGGGTGCGCTGATCTCCGCCCCGTCGAGGAGCAGGCCGCCGGTCACCCGGGCGTCGCTCAGGGACAGGGCGGTGCTCACGTGGTTGAAGGGCGAGGAGCCGAGACGTTCCACCACGGAGCGCCGCAGGTCGAGCGTTCCCTCGATGCGGGCCGCATAGGCTTCGACGCCCGGTATGCGGCTGCCCGTGATCACGAGCGTGCGCGTCGAGGCCCCGAGCAGGTCCACCGACTCCTCGAACCAGCAGTCCTCGAGCCAGAGGGCGTGACCGACCTCCGCGCCGGCCAGGTCGAGGCGCCCCGTCAACCGCGCCCCGGCCAGCCTGAGACCCGCGACGGCCCCCGGCTGTGCGGCGTTCGCGCCCAGCAGGAGCGCCACGACCACGGCGGCCCGGACCGTCCTCCCGGGGCCCCACCGGACGCCCCCGGCGGCACGGTCGTCAGCGGCCACTCCCGTGCGCAGGTCCACGCGGCGCCCCTGCGGGAACGCGTCCCACAACTCGCGCTCCGGCGAGGTCAACCCGTCGTATGAGAACACTCGGGCAGCCTAGTGAGGGAGCATCACCGGCACCGGCCGCTCACGGCGCCGAGCCCTCAGTGGATCGTCCGCCCCCGCTCGTCCGGCACCCCGGACTTGCGCAGGAAGTAGCTGTTGACCTGGTCGCGCCACTCCCGGGCGGAGCGGACCTGCTCCTCGTACCGCTCCGCCACCCGCGCGTGCCGGGCGGGCTCGACCAGGTCCGCGAGGCCCGCCCACACCCGGCGGGCCTCCTCGGCCTCCTCGACGCCCTCGAAGTGGGTGTCGTAGATGTGCTGGATCACGGTCTTCCCGCTGTGCAGCACATGGCCGTAGGGCACGTGGTGGAAGAACAGCAGCAGTTCGTCGGGGCAGGTCCCGGGCGACTCGAACAGCTTCGCCCAGGGCTCCGCGTACTGCGCCGCGTACCCCGTGCCGGTTGCCGCGCCGCGGTTTACGCCGACGCCGTCGCGGTCGGCGAAGTGGTAGGTGCCCCAGGGGCTGTACTCGTAGCCGTCCACGCTCGGCCCGTAGTGGTGCCCGGGCTGCACCATGAAGCCGACGCCCAGCGGGGCGGTGTACTTCTCGTAGGCCGCCCAGGAGCCGTCGAGGACGGCGTGCAGGCCCTCGGTCAGCCGCCGCCCGGCGCCCGGATGGGTCAGCGCGATCCACTCGTCCAGGACGGCGCGGGGGTCCGCCGCCGGGTCCCAGGCGAGCCGTCCGAAGGTGTACAGGTTGGCCTGCGCGAGCGGGTGGCCGGTCCAGAACGGGTCGTCGCCCACGTTGGACACCGCCACCAGGGCGTCCGCCAGCCGCCCGACGGCCACCTCGCCGTCCGGCCGGAAGCGCAGGACCTCGCTCCACATCGGGCCCAGCCAGCACACGTGCCGCTGCTGCCCCGTGTACTCCTGCGTGGCCTGCATCTCCACCGCGAGCCGGGTGCCCGGCATCGCGCCGATCAGCGGCGACACCGGCTCGCGCACCTGGAAGTCCATCGGGCCGTGCTTGACCTGGAGCACCGCGTTCGCGGCGAACTCGCCGTCCAGCGGCACGAAGTGGTCGTACGCGGCCCGGGCGCGGTCCGTCGACCGGTCCCGCCAGTCCTGCCGGTGGTCGTAGACGAAGGCCCGCCAGTGCACGGTGCCGCCGTACGGGGCGAGTGCGGCGGCCAGCAGGTTGGCGCCGTCCGCGTGGGTGCGGCCGTACGCGAACGGGCCGGGCTGTCCCTCCGAGTCGGCCTTCACCACGTACCCGCCGAAGTCGGGGACCGCCTCGTACACCCGCTCCGTCACCCCGGCCCACCAGTCCCGCACCCGCGCGTCCAGCGGGTCGGCGGTGGGCAGCGGGCCGAGGACGGCCGGCGCGGCGAAGGTGACCGACAGGTGCGTGCGCACGCCGTAGGGCCGCAGCGCGGCGGCGATCGCCGCCACCTCGCCGATCCGGTCGGTGAGCAGGTGCGCCTCGGTCTCGTGGACGTTGACGTTGTTGACGCAGACCGCGTTGATCCCGCAGGCCGCGAGCAGCCTGCCGTACGCCCGTACGCGGTCCAGGGCGTCCCGGGCCCGGCCGTCGGACCAGAACAGCGAGCCGCCCGCGTAACCCCGCTCGACCTGGCCCATCACCGGGTGGACGGCCACGTTGTCCCAGTGGTCCAGCATCCGCAGCGCGAGAGCGGGGCGGTGCTCCTCACGGACCGGACCGCCCAGGAACGCGGCCTCGCCGAGCCGCACGACGTGGAACAGGCCGTACAGCAGGCCGCGCCCGCCGGACGCCGTGACGGTGGCCCGGCCGTCCGCACGGGCGTAGCCGAAGCCCTCGTCGCCGAAGTCCCCGACGCCCCCGGGCCCGACTCCGGAGGCGCCCCCGTCGGTCAGCTCCAGCACGAGGCCGGCCGGGGCGCCCTCGTCCACGAGGGCGCCCCCGAACCGCGCACAGGCCGCCGCCACTTCACCGCGCACGGTGTCGGCGAGCGGTCCGGTGCCGCGCACGAGCGTGCGCCGGGTGCCGACCGCGCGGAAGGCGTCGTCCGGCAGCCAGGCCGGGTCGAGGGCGTCGGTCATGCCGTCAGGCGACCGCCCCGCCGGTGCCGCGCGCGGCGGCGATGTAGTCGGAGCGGCCGGAACCGTCGTAGACCGTGAGGTCCACGGACGCGCCGTCCGGGATGCTGAAGTTCTTGACCGTCATGTCCACGGTGGCCGAGGTGCCCGGCGCCGAGTACGTGCCCAGATCGTGGTACGAACCGCCCGACGAGTAGCCGATCGCCACGTAGAACCCGTCGCCGTCGTTCTTGGTGTCGTACACCCACAGCTTCTCGCCGTCGGGGTGGAACTCGACCTTGCCGATGAACCAGCCCGCGTCGTTCAGCTCCATCTTGACGGCCGTGCCGCCCGCGTCGTGCGCGAAGTAGGTGCCGTCGAACGGGTCGCTGAGGCTGCCGCCGCTGCACGGGCAGCTGCTCGTCTGGCGGTAGTACGTCGAGACGCTGGGGTCCGGGCTGTAGGCCTGGGCCGGCGCGGCGGTCGCGAAGAGCGCCCCCGCCGCCAGCAGTGCGCCCGTGACCAGCCCCGTGACGCGTGTGCCGATGGATGTCCGCATGTGCTCCCCCTGACGATGCGTGACGCGCCCCGGCGGCCGCCGACGGCGCCCGCTCATCCTGGTGCATGCACCGGCTCAGGGGAATGGGGCGGCACGAGCGGGCGGCGGATTCAGGCCGAAGCCCGGACCCGCCGCCCGCCCGTCCGTCCGTTCACCGGCCGGGTGTGCCGGCTACGCCAGCAGCTCCACCTCCGCCAGCGTGTGCTCGCCGTCCAGCACCAGCCGGTACTTGGCGTACGAGCCCGGGGACTTCACCGAGAACGCCCGCGTCTGCCGGTCCCAGGCGAAGGACTCGCCCGAGCGCTCGTCCAGCGTCCGCCAGGTGGTGCCGTCGGCCGAGCCCTGGAGCTTCCAGCCGGTCGGCGCCTGCGCACGGTCCGCCGACGAGGTGAGCGTGTACTGGACCGCCTCGACGCCCTTGTCGGACACGGGCAGGTCCACGGACGTCACGCTCGCGTCCGTCCCCGACGTGTTGTCGAACAGGGCGCCTGCGCCGGTGATCGCGTCGGCGCGCGGGGTCGCCACCTCGTCGTCCTTGGTGATCGACGGCGGCGCCGCGTTCTCACCGGTGCCCCACGAGGAGGGCTTCGCGCCCATGTCGAACTCCAGGACGCCGCCCTTGGCGAGCAGCGAGTGGGGGAGCGAAGTGGATTTCCAGCGCTTGCCGTTGACCTTCAGGCCCTGCACGTAGACGTTCTTCGTGCTGTTCTTCGGCGCCTTGACGACCAGCTCGCGGCCGTTCTCCAGGTGCACCGTGGCCTTGGTGAACAGCGGGGACCCGACGGCGTACTCGCCGCTGCCCATCACCAGCGGGTAGAAGCCGAGCGAGGAGAAGAGGAACCAGGCCGACTGCTCGCCGTTGTCCTCGTCGCCGTGGTAGCCCTGGCCGATGTCGCTGCCGGTGTACAGCCGCTGGAGCACCTCGCGGATGTTCTTCTGCGTCTTGTACGGCTGCCCGGCCGCGTCGTACATGTACAGGGCGTGGTGGGCGACCTGGTTGGAGTGCCCGTACATGCCCATGCGGACGTCGCGCGCCTCGACCATCTCGTGGATGACGCCGCCGTAGGAGCCCTTCAGCTCCGGGGAGGCCGTCTCCGGGGTGGAGAGGTACTCGTCGAGCTTGTCGCCGAGGCCGTCGCGGCCGCCGTACAGGTTGGCGAGACCCCGGCTGTCCTGGGGGGCGGTGAAGGCGTAGCCCCAGCCGTTGGTCTCCGTGTAGTCGTAGCCCCACACGCGCGGGTCGTACTTCTCGGAGTCCACGCGCCAGTTGCCCTTGGCGTCCTTGCCCTGGAAGAAGCCGGCCTTGGCGTCGAAGAGGTTGACGTAGTCCTGGGCGCGGTTGAGGAAGTACGCGGACTCGTCCTTGTACCGCTTCTCGCCGGTCTCCTTGTAGAGCGTTTCGCCCATCTTCGCGATGCCGTAGTCGTTGAGGTAGCCCTCCAGCGCCCACGACAGGCCCTCGTGGGTCTCGGTGCTGGTGTAGCCGAGGAAGGGCGAGGTCTCCATGCCCTTGCGGCCCACGCCGGAGGACGGCGGCACCACGGTGGCGTTCTTGACCGCCGCGTCGTACGCGGCCTTCGCGTCGAAGTCGACGCCCTTGACGTAGGCGTCGGCGAAGGCCACGTCGGAGGAGGTGCCGGTCATCAGGTCGGCGTAGCCGGGGGAGGACCAGCGCGAGGTCCAGCCGCCGTCCTTGTAGTGCTGCACGAAGCCGTCGACCAGCTCACCGGCCTGGGAGGGGGTCAGGAACGAGTACGCGGGCCAGGTGGTCCGGTACGTGTCCCAGAAGCCGTTGTTGACGTAGACCTTGCCGTCCACGATCTTCGAGCCGGTCTCGGTCGGGGTGTCGTCCTTGACCGCCTTGGAGAACGGGGAGGCGTACTTGTACTTCCCGTCGACCTTCTCGTGGCCCGCGTTCGGGTACAGGTAGAGGCGGTAGAGGCTGGAGTACAGCGTGGTCAGCTGGTCCTGCGTGGCGCCCTCCACCTCGACCTTGCCGAGGATCCGGTCCCACTGCTTCTGGGCGTCGCGCTTGACCTTGTCGAAGGAGGCGCGCTTCGGGATCTCCTGGCGCAGGTTGTCCTTCGCCTGGTCCACGCTCAGCAGTGAGGTCGCGATGCGCAGCGTCACGGCGTGGTCCCGGCCGGCGTCGAAGCGCAGGTGGCCCTTGACGCCGCTGGAGTCGCCGCCGGTCACCCTGCTGTCGAACTCGCCGTAGACGAAGAGGCGGGTGGCGCCGGTGGACAGCCCGGACTTGACGTCCGAGTAGCCCGAGAAGGTGCCGTTCTCCTTGTCCAGGGTCAGGCCGGCGCTGTTCTCCACGTTGTCGAAGATCACGCTCGCGTCGTCACCGGGATAGGTGAAGCGCATCATCGCCGCGTGGTCGGTCGGCGTCATCTCGGCCTTGACGCCGTTCTCGAACCGCACCCCGTAGTAGTACGGCTTGGCGGTCTCGTTCTCGTGCCGGAAGGCCAGCTCGCGGGCGTCGCGGCCGGTGTCCGGGGTGCCGGAGGCGGCCGACGGCATCACCTGGAAGGTCTGCCGGTCGCCCATCCACGGGCTCGGCTCGTGGCTCGCGCTGAACGCCTGGAGGGTGGGCAGGTTGGCGTCGTTGTTGCCGCGCGCGTACTCGTAGAGCCAGCTGAGCGAACCGGCGTTGGTCACCGGCGTCCAGAAGTTGAAACCGTGCGGCACGGCGGTCGCGGGGAAGTTGTTGCCGCGCGAGAAGCTGCCGCTGGAGTTGGTGCCGCGGGTGGTGAGCGCGTAGTCGGACAGATGGGCCTTGGGACGCTCGGGCTTGGCCCGCTTGATCTCCACGTCGTCCAGCCAGCCCCGGAACTTCGCCGGGCCCTTGGGGGAGTCGTACGCCACCAGGATCCGGTCGACGGTCTTGCCCGCCGCGACCGTGCCGATGCCCGACTCGACGCTGTTCCACTGGTTCACGTAGAGGATCTTGGCGTCGCCCTGACCGCGCGGCGTCAATGGGAACCCGTGCTGGTCGGTGGCCTTGAGGTCGCTCAGGTAGGTGCCGTCGGTGAAGGCGAGGTCGACCGAGACGTTCGTGGCGTCGTAGTCGAGGTCGCCGTCCGCCATCGACGGGAAGATCTTGTACGACAGCTCGGTGCGCCGGTCGACGCGCACGTCGACGTCGAAGACCTTGTTGTACGAGTAGGCCCGGCCGTCCGCCGTGTGGCGGCCGGCGTAGCGCAGTGCGTGGGTGCCGGTGAAGCCGGCGTTCGCCTTCGCGGTGGGCGAGCCCGCCGGGCCGTCGTCCACCCCCGAGAGCATGTTCTCGGGGGCGGGGACCTCGGTGTCGGCGGTGGCCAGCTGGACGTCGGCGAGCTGGAGGGCGTCGCCGGCCCCGTTGTTCCTGGTGATCTCCAGCCGGAAGTGCTGGAACTCTCCGGTTTCGGACAGTTCGTACGTCTTCGTCTGGAAACGCTCGCCGAAGCTCTCCCCGGAGCGGGTGTCCAGCGTCTGCCAGTTCTCGCCGTCCGACGAGCCCTTCAGCGTCCAGTCCACCGGGTCGCGTTCGTCGTGGTCGTTGGCCGAGGTGAGCGCGTACTTGGCGATCTTCTGCGGGGCGTCCAGGTCGAACTCGACCCAGCCGGTCGGGGCGAAGGTCAGCCACTTGGTGCCCGGCTCGTTGTCGACGAGGTTCTCCTTCACCTCCCCGCCGCCCGTGTTCTCGGCGCTGGCCCGCACCCCGGTGACGTGCTCCGTGACGTTGCCCGGTATGCCGGTGCTGAACCCGCCGTCCACACCGGAGGCCCGCTTGCCGCCGTCCGCCCCGGTGTCCACGGTGTCGGTCCAGTCCGGGGCCGGGTCGCCCTTCTCGAAGGACGACGAGAACTCCCGGTCGGCCTTCGCGGGCGCGCCGGGCAGGGCGACCGCGGCCCCCTGCGAGCCCACCGCCAAGGCGAAGGCGGTCGCCGTCACGACCGCCGGACCCCATCTGTGCCGAACTCTGTACTGCATGTCCTGGCCACCCTCCCAGCGCTGGGGACAACGTTGTCAATTCAACTGCGCAAGGACCAGTAGGGGTCAAGTGGCAAGTGATGTCAAGGGTGTTGGATGTGGCGTTCGGGGGTTATGGCGGGGATTCCTACGGCATGCGATGCACGGGGCACTCATATTTCCGGGAGGTCTCAACTCGGAAAAGACGTACCGGGAACCTTGCATTCGATCTTGCTCCGCCGACGGAAAGTGGACTATACCTGTCGCCCATCGGGGGATACGGGGGGAACCGCGACGAGGAACCGCCCAAGCGCCCGAACAGCGGTGACGGTATCCGTGACCGCATCGAAGAACCTGCGTTTCCAGTACGGCCCAGCAAGAATCAGCACGACCCAGCGTGACCCGATCGCGGTGCCGGGGAGGATCCGGTTCACCGCCTGAGTCCTGGAGAAGGCGAGGACTTGAGCATGGGATCCACTTCCGCCGAGAACAACGGTACGGGCGTCGGCCGCCGCGATCTGATCAAGCGGTCCGCCGCGCTCGGCCTGGTCTCCGTACCGGCCATGGGCTTCCTGTCCGCCTGCGCGAGCGGCGGCGGGGACGACCAGAAGAAGGCCGAGGCGGGCGAGAAGTCGGCGAAGAACCCGCTGGCGGTCAACGAGAGCGCCAAGATGGAGTTCGTCCTCTTCGACGGAGGCTTCGGCAAGGAGTACGCCGAGGACGCCGTCAAGCTGTACGAGAAGGCCTTCCCGAAGGCCGAGGTGAAGTTCTCCGCCACCCAGAAGATCCAGTCGACCCTCCAGCCGCGCTTCAACGGCGGCAACCCGCCCGACCTCGTCGACAACTCCGGTGCCGAGCAGATGGACATGGGCGTCCTGGTCGGCAAGAAGCAGCTCGCCGACCTCACCCCGCTGCTCGACGCCCCGTCCTACGACGACCCGAACAAGAAGGTCCGCGACACGCTGCGCCCCGGCATCGTGGAGATGGGCCAGTTCGACGGCGACCCGGTCTGGATCCTGTACTACGCCTACACGGTGTACGGGAACTGGTACTCGCAGAAGGCCCTGGACTCCCTGGACGCGGAGTACCCCAAGACCTGGGACGAGATGCTCGCGGTCTGCGCCAAGGCCAAGAAGAAGGGCATGGCCGGCTGGACCTACGCCGGCAAGTACCCGTACTACATCCCCTTCTCGATGTCCCCGATGATCGCCAAGGTCGGCGGCGTCGAGGTGCTGAACGCCATCGACAACCTCGAGCCGAACGCCTGGAAGCACCCGGCGGTCAAGACGGTCTTCGAGGCCTGGTACGAGCTGTTCAAGAAGGGCTACGTCCTCAAGGGCACCCCGGGCCTGGACCACATCCAGTCGCAGACCGCGTGGGCCAAGGGCGACGCCCTCTTCATCCCCAACGGCTCCTGGGTGGAGAACGAGTCGGCCAAGGTCATCCCCGCCGACTTCGACCTCGCCGTGTCCGCGCCGCCCGGCATCGACGACTCCGACAAGATGCCCTTCGGCACCATGTGGGCCTCGGGCGGCGAGCCCTTCATCGTCCCCGCCAAGGCGGCCAACGGGTCCGGTGGCATGGAGCAGCTGCGCATCATGCTCAGCGAGGCGTCCTCCAAGAACTTCACCAGCAAGGTGAAGTCGCTGAGCGCCTACAACGGCGGCACCGACGGCATCGAGCTCACCCCGGGCCTCAAGTCCGGTGTCGCGGCCCTGGAGCTGGCCGGCGACAACGTGGTGAACCCCCGCATGCAGGACTGGTACGTGCAGCTCCAGAAGGAGAAGATCGGCGTCGGCTGCCTCGGCGAGATGATGGCGGGCCGGATGACCCCGGCCGAGACCATCAAGAAGATCCAGGGCTACGCCGACGAGGCCGCCAAGGACTCGTCGATCAAGCACTACAAGCACCAGTGAGGACGCGTCACCAGGGCCTGTCCGGCGCCACCGCGCCGGGCGGGCCCTGGCGGCGCCGCCCGCACGCAGATCGGGGTCGGTAGCAATGCAGCACGGCAAGTACCGGTTCATCGTGGGGTTCCTGGCGGTTCCCCTGGGGCTGTACGCGCTCTTCGTCATCTGGCCGTTCATCCAGTCCATCTACTACTCGTTCACGGACTGGACGGGGCTGAGTCCCGAGTACAAGATGGTCGGCTTCGACAACTACTCGCGGATGCTCGACGACGACATCTTCTGGAAGTCGTTGCAGCACAGCGTGATGTTCGCGCTGCTGGTGCCGCTGGTGACACTCAGCCTGGCGCTCTTCTTCGCCTTCATGATCAACGTGGGCGGACGGCGCCGCCGCGGCGGCCCGGCGATCACCGGTGTGCGCGGCTCCGGCTTCTACAAGATCGTGTACTTCTTCCCGCAGGTCCTGTCCATCGCGATCGTCGCCCTGCTGTTCCAGTTCGCCTACAACCCGGACAGCGGCGCGATCAACTCCCTGCTGCGCGGAATCGGCCTGGACTCCCTCCAGCCGCTGTGGCTCGGCGACCCCAACATCGCCCTGTGGTGCGTGATGGCGGTGCTGGTCTGGTCGACGGTCGGCTTCTTCGTGGTCCTCTTCTCCGCGGGCATGGCCTCCATCCCGGCGGAGCTGTACGAGGCCGCGCTGCTGGACGGGGCGGACCGCGCCACCACCTTCTTCAAGGTGACCCTGCCGCTGCTCTGGGACACCGTGCAGTCCGGCTGGGTCTACATGGGCATCCTCGCGCTGGGCGCCGAGTCCTTCGCCGTCGTGCAGATCATGACGACCGGCCCCGGCGGACCCGACTACTCGACCACCGTCATGGTCCTGTACGTGTACCAGAAGGCGTTCCGTGACGGTCAGGCCGCCTACGCCACCACCATCGGCGTCGCCCTGCTCCTCGTCACGCTGGCCTTCGCCGCCGTCGTGATGCGACTGGGCCGGCGCGAGCGGCTGGAGTACTGATCAATGAAGACGACCGAGACCCCCGCCCCCGTGCCCGCCGAGCCCGGCACGCCCGTCCTGAAGACCGAGGCCGCCCCCGGCGGACTCAAGGAGGGGAAGAAGGAGGGCACCACCCTCAACGTCTTCTCCCACGGCGTCCTCGTCATCTGGGCGATCATGGTCGGCATGCCGCTGGTGTGGGCGGTGATGACCTCCTTCAAGGACGACGCCTCCATCTTCGGCTCGCCCTGGTCGCTGCCCGACAAGCTGAACTTCGACAACTGGTCGCGGGCCTGGTCCCAGGCGCACATGAGCGACTACTTCCTCAACACCGTCCTGGTGGTGGGCGGTTCGCTCGTCGGCACCCTGGTACTGGGTTCCATGGCGGCCTACGTACTGGCCCGGTTCGACTTTCCCGGCAACCGGTTCATCTATTACTTGTTCATCGCCGGCATGAGTTTCCCGATCATGCTCGCCCTGGTCCCGTTGTTCTACGTCGTGGACAACATGGGAATGCTGAACACCATCCACGGGCTGATCCTGGTCTACATCGCCTATTCGCTGCCCTTCACGGTGTTCTTCCTGACCGGGTTCTTCAGAACCCTGCCCAGTTCGGTGGCCGAGGCCGCCTTCGTGGACGGGGCCTCGCACACCCGGACGTTCTTCCAGGTCATGCTGCCCATGGCCAAGCCCGGCCTGATCAGCGTGGGGATCTTCAACTTCCTGGGCCAGTGGAACCAGTACATGCTGCCGACCGTGCTGAACACGGACCCGGACAAGCACGTCCTCACCCAGGGCCTGGTGCAGCTGGCGGTCAGCCAGGGGTACAAGGGCGACTGGTCGGGCCTGTTCGCTGGCCTCGTCATGGCGATGCTGCCGGTGCTGGCCGCGTACATCGTCTTCCAGCGCCAGGTGGTCCAGGGGCTCACCGCGGGTGCGCTGAAGTAGCGCCTCCGGCCCCGGGAAAACCCCGGAAACCTCCTCCGCATGCCGCTCCCGGAACCCCGGGGGCGGCATGCTCGTATGTGCGGTGCCGCCCACATGGGATACCCGGATGCGGTTCAACCTCTTGACGGTAGGTGACCCGAACGGCTCTGCTTAGGGTTCACTAGTTGCACATGGAAGGGGCCTCATCGAAGCGGCCCCGCGCGCAGGAGGTCGTCGTGGAGACTCCGGGGTCGCAGTCGTCGCTGCACCGAGCCAACCTGGAACGCGTCGTACGGGCGGTACGGCTCGCCGGTTCGCTCACGCAGGCGGAGATCGCGAGGACGACGGGCCTGTCCGCGGCCACGGTCTCGAACATCGTCCGGGAGCTGAAGGACGGCGGGACGGTGGAGGTCACCCCCACCTCGGCGGGCGGCCGGCGGGCCCGCAGCGTCTCGCTGAGCGGCGACGCGGGCATCGTCATCGGCGTGGACTTCGGGCACACCCACCTGCGCGTCGCGATCGGCAACCTCGCCCACCAGGTGCTCGCGGAGGAGTCCGAGCCCCTGGACGTCGACGCGTCCGCGGCCCAGGGCTTCGACCGGGCGGAGCAGCTGGTCAGCCGGTTGATCGCGGCCACCGGCGTGGACCGCGCCAAGATCGCCGGAGTGGGGCTCGGTGTACCGGGCCCGATCGACGTGGAGTCCGGCACGCTGGGCTCGACCGCGATCCTGCCCGGCTGGGGCGGCACCCGGCCCGCCGAGGAGCTGCGGGGGCGGCTCGGCGTGCCGGTGCACGTGGACAACGACGCCAACCTCGGCGCCCTGGGCGAGCTGGTCTGGGGCAGCGGCCGGGGGGTGCGGGACCTGGCGTACATCAAGGTCGCCAGCGGTGTCGGCGCCGGTCTGGTGATCAACGGGAAGATCTACCGCGGTCCCGGCGGCACGGCGGGAGAAATCGGGCATATCACCCTCGATGAGGCCGGCCCCGTCTGCCGGTGCGGAAACCGGGGTTGCCTCGAGACCTTCGCGGCAGCACGCTATGTGCTTCCGCTCCTCCAGCCCGGCCACGGCCCCGATCTGACGATGGAGGGCGTGGTGCGGCTGGCCCGGGACGGTGACCCCGGTTGCCGTCGGGTGATCGCCGACGTCGGCCGCCACATCGGCAGTGGAGTCGCCAACCTCTGCAACCTGCTCAACCCGAGCCGGGTCGTCCTCGGCGGCGATCTCGCCGAGGCCGGCGAGCTGGTGCTCGGGCCGATAAGAGAGTCCGTCGGGCGGTACGCCATCCCCAGCGCGGCGCGCCAACTCTCCGTGCTCCCCGGGGCCCTCGGGGGCCGTGCGGAGGTGCTCGGGGCGCTCGCCCTGGCGCTGAGCGAGATGGGCGATTCGACGCTCTTGGACGGGTCTGCGACCGGCGCTCTGCCGGCGGCCACGCCTGCCTTCACTTAGAGCACGGATGGCACCGTTGTCATCTCGTTAAGGATTTACTTCTTGACGTCGCACGTGTGGCCGAGTTGACTTCCAGCCACCTCGGCCGCAACGTCGCGGCCTCGTCAGGGAGGTTTGTGAAGTGAACACGCGTATGCGTCGTGCCGCCGTTGCCGTTGCCACCACCGCGATGGCCGTCTCGCTCGCCGCCTGTGGCAGCGCCAAGGAATCGGACGGCGGCAGCGACTCGTCCGACTCGGCGGCGAAGAAGGGCGACGACATCAAGGTCGGTCTGCTCCTTCCGGAGAACCAGACCGCGCGGTACGAGAAGTTCGACAAGCCCATGATCGAGAAGAAGGTCAAGGAGCTCACGAACAACAAGGGCGAGGTCGTCTACGCCAACGCCAAGCAGGACGCCAGCCTGCAGAACCAGCAGGTCGACACGATGGTGACCAACAAGGTCGACGTGCTGATCATCGACGCGGTGGACTACAAGGCCATCGCGGGCTCGGTGAAGAAGGCCCACGACGCCGGCATCAAGGTCGTCGCCTTCGACCGCCTGGCCGAGGGCCCGATCGACGCCTACACCTCGTTCGACAACGTCACCGTCGGCAAGACGCAGGGCGAGGCGCTCCTGAAGGCGCTGGGCGACAAGGCCAAGGACAGCCAGATCGTCATGATGAACGGCTCCTCCACGGACCCGAACGCCGCCCAGTTCAAGGAGGGCGCCCACTCCGTCCTCGACGGCAAGGTCAAGATCGGCCGCGAGTACGACACCAAGGAGTGGAAGCCGGAGAACGCCAACGCCAACATGCAGGCGGCCATCTCCGCGCTCGGCAAGGACAACATCGACGGCGTCTACTCCGCCAACGACGGCATGGCGGGCGGCTCCATCACCGCCCTCAAGCGCGCCGGCATCAAGAACATCCCGGTCACCGGCCAGGACGCCGAACTGGCGGGCGTGCAGCGCATCGTCACCGGTGAGCAGTACATGAGCGTCTTCAAGTCCTACCCGAAGGAGGCCGAGACCGCGGCCGAGATGGCCGTCGCGCTGGCCAAGGGCGAGTCGCTCGACTCCATCGCCAACGACAAGGTCGACAGCGCCACCACCAAGGGCGTTCCCGCGGTCATCGTCCCGGTCGTCTCGCTGACCCAGGAGAACATCAAGGAGACCGTCATCAAGGACGGCTTCTACACGATCGACGAGATCTGCACCGACAAGTACAAGGCCGCCTGCGACAAGATCGGCCTCAAGTAAGCGGATCCGCGTCCCGTGCCGCGTGAGCGGCCCGGACCGCCCGCCCCGGCTCCTCCGGCGCCCCGCACTCATCAGCCCCGCAAGCTACGCGGGGCGCCGGACGGAACACCCCCCCCAACAAACTTCTGCACAACCTCCCGCCGGGTCAGGCGGCGAAGGAGATGGTTCACGTGTCCGCTACGCCCGTGCTGGCGTTGCGCGGGGTCTCCAAGCGATTCGGTGCCGTCCAGGCGCTCACCGACGTAGAGCTTGAGGTCCACGCCGGTGAGGTGGTCGCCCTGGTGGGCGACAACGGAGCCGGAAAGTCCACGCTGGTCAAGACGATCGCCGGCGTGCACCCCATCGATGAGGGCGCCATCGAGTGGGACGGCAGGGCCGTCTCGATCAACAGGCCGCACGACGCCCAGAACCTCGGCATCGCGACCGTCTACCAGGACCTCGCGCTGTGCGACAACATCGACGTCGTCGGCAACCTCTACCTGGGCCGGGAGATCCGCAGGCGCGGCGTCCTGGACGAGGTGGAGATGGAGCGCCGCTCCCGCGAGCTCCTGGACACGCTGTCCATCCGCATCCCCAGCGTGCGCATCCCGATCGCCTCGCTCTCCGGCGGTCAGCGCCAGGTGGTGGCGATCGCCCGGTCCATGCTCGGCGAGCCCAAGCTGGTCATCCTCGACGAGCCCACCGCCGCCCTCGGCGTCGAGCAGACCGCGCAGGTCCTCGACCTCGTGGAGCGGCTGCGCGAGCGCGGCCACGCCGTCATCCTCATCAGCCACAACATGGCCGACGTCAAGGCGGTCGCCGACAAGGTCGCCGTCCTGCGCCTCGGGCGCAACAACGGCGTCTTCGAGGTCAAGTCGACCTCGCAGGAAGAGATCATCTCCGCCATCACGGGCGCCACGGAGAACGCCGTGACCCGTCGTGCGGCGCGCACCAATGGGGAGATCAAGAAGTGAGCATCGACAAGACCTCCACTCCCGCCGAGGACCAGGCGGTCGAGAACCCCGCCGCGGCCTCCGGCGCGGCCACCGCGGTCGACCCGCGGCTGCTGGTGCGCGAGCAGGGCTTCGCGGGCTACATAGGCGAGTTCAAGCGGAAGATGAAGGCCGGTGACCTCGGGTCCATCCCGGTCGTCGTCGGACTGCTGGTCATCTGGGCCATCTTCACCAGCCTGAACTCCAACTTCCTCACCGCCGGCAACTTCTCCGACATGTCGGTCGCCATGGTCGGCACCGGCATGATCGCCGTCGGTATCGTCTTCGTCCTGCTGCTCGGCGAGATCGACCTGTCGGTCGGCTCGGTCAGCGGTGTCGCGGGCGCCACCTTCGCGGTGCTGAGCGTCACGCACGGGATGAACGAGTGGCTCGCCCTGCTGCTCTCGATCCTCACCGGCACCGTGGCCGGTGCCATCCACGGCTTCTTCTTCGCCCGCATCGGTGTGCCGGCCTTCGCCGTGACACTGGCCGGACTGCTGTTCTGGCAGGGCTTCATGCTGCAGATCCTGGGCAGCAACGGCACGGTGAACCTCGACTCCGAGGGCATCGTCGTCAAGATGACCAGCTACTTCTTCAGCGACGTGGCCGCCGCCTACGGCCTGGCGATCGTCGTGACCGCGGGGTACTTCCTCACCGCGTTCTTCGACAACCGCCGCCGTGCGGCCGCCGGGGTGCCGTCCCGGCCGCTGAACGAGATCATCGTGCGCACGGTGCTGCTCGCGGTCCTGGCCTTCGTCGTGGCGTTCGTCTTCAACCAGTACAAGGGCCTGCCGCTGGCCGTGGTCATCTTCCTGGCGTTCCTGCTGCTCACGGACTTCGTCCTGCGCCGCACCGCCTACGGTCGCATGATCTTCGCCCTCGGTGGCAGCGTCGAGGCGTCCCGCCGTGCCGGTATCAACGTGGAACTGGTCCGGATCTCGGTCTTCGCGATCGCCGGCGGTTTCGCGGCGCTGGGCGGTCTCTTCGTGGCCTCGAAGATCGCCGCCGCCAACCAGGGCGCGGGCACCGGTGAGTTCCTGATGAACGTCATCGCCGCGGCCGTGATCGGCGGTACGTCCCTGTTCGGCGGCCGCGGCCGCACCTGGAACGCGCTGCTCGGTGTGATGGTCATCGTCTCGATCCAGTACGGCCTCGCCCTGGAGGGCGTCGGCTCGCCGGTCCAGTACATGATCACCGGTGGCGTGCTGCTGGCGACCGTCGTCATCGACGCGGTCACCCGCAAGACGCAGAAGACGGCCGGTCGCGCGTAGCAAGCCGCCGCA
Organism: Streptomyces coelicoflavus; assembly: GCF_003112555.1. Classification (GTDB taxonomy): domain Bacteria; phylum Actinomycetota; class Actinomycetes; order Streptomycetales; family Streptomycetaceae; genus Streptomyces; species Streptomyces coelicoflavus. Next base: position 361,331 of record NZ_BEWB01000004.1, read on the forward strand.
CGGCCGACGACGGTCCGCCCGCCCAGCTGAGCCCTGGACGGGCGGACCGCTTCGTTTGCGTCTCCGCCGGCTCTCCTGTCGCCGGTGTGCCGCTCAGCAGGCGCCGAGGTCCTGCCAGACGCCCCACTGGCCCGTCGTCCCCGGCTCCTCGCCGGTCGTCCACCACTTGGCCTTCCAGGTGTGCCCCTCGTGGGACACCTGCTGCCCGCCGGTGTAGATCGCGCCCGAGTCCCACGGGGCGGCCGTGCACTGGCTGCCGTTGCCGCCGGTGACGGTCAGGGAGTACGTGGTGCTGTGGCTGCCGGACGGGCTGGTCCCGGTGACGGTGACGGGGTACGTCCCGGAAACCGCCCGGTCGGTGGTGGCCAGGGTGAGCGTCGACTGCCCGCCCGCCGTGACCGAGGCGGGGCTGAAGGACGTGGTGACGCCCGCCGGGACCCCGCTCGCGCTGAGCCGCACCGTCTCCGCCTCGCCGGACTTCACCGCGGTCTTCACGGTGGTGGTGGCCGAGGCGCCCGCGGTCACCGTGCCGGAGGCCGGGCCGGCGGAGAGGGAGAAGTCGTTCGCCGGGGCGGTGCTGCCGCCGGTGAACGGCGCGAAGATGTGCGAGAAGTCCCAGGTGTTCTGCTGGATGCCGGAGCAGTTGTCGGCCGCGCCGCCGCCCGCGCAGCTCCCGTTGTCCCGCTGGAGCGCCCAGAAGGAGAGGGTGTTGATGCCCTGCTTCAGGGCCCAGTCGTAGACCGTGCGGGCGTTGTCCAGGGTGAAGGTCTCCGCCGGTCCGAAGTCGTCGACGCCGATCATCTCGATGACGCCGATCATGTGCCACAGCTCGGCGGAGGACTTGTCCGGGTGGAGCCGGGCCAGGACGTCGTGCAGGCCCTGGGTGGCCGTCTGGGTGTCCTTGGCCATGTCGTGGGGCTGGTTGTCGTAGTAGTCGAACGTCATGAGGTTCACGACGTCGACCTTCGTGCCGTTGCGCACGGCGTTCTCGAGCAGGGCGACGCCGTTGCTCGCGAGGCCGCGGGTGGTCGTGGGGAGCGTGTAGGAGATCTCGAGCTCACGGCCGTTCGCGGCGGCCCAGTCCTGGACCAGCTTGATGGCCTTGTTGCGGCGGTCGATGCCCGCGGTGTTGTCCAGCGCGTCGATCTCGATGTCCATGTCGAGCCGGGAGACGTCGTAGGTCGTGATGACCTTCTCGTAGGCCGCGGCGATCTGCTGGACGTCGGTGCAGCTGTCGGCGATCTCGGTGCCGGTGGTGTCGGCCGTGTAGCCGCCGAACGAGGGGATGACGTCGCCCCCGTTCGCCTGGATGGTGTCGAAGTCGGCGCCGAAGGTCGACTGCGCGATCGGCATCGACGTGTCGCCGTTCCAGTACGGCGTGCAGGAGCCCGGGGTCGCCGTCTGGAGGAAGGCCATGGTGAGGTGCTTGGCACCCGACTGGGCGGCCAGCGCGGCCGGGCTCTCGCCGGTCCAGGCCTCGAAGTACGGCGCGAAGACCCGGTCCGGCAGCGGGGTCGCCGCCTGGGCCGGGCCGGTGCCGGACAGGGCGAGGCCCATCGCGGCCACGGCGGTGGCGGCCGCGGTGAGGGCCGCGCGGATGGAACGCATGCGTCTCATGTCAGTCCCGGTGTGTGTGGGGGTGGAGCGTCGATACCCGTGCTGTGCAGGGGTGTTGCCGGATACGGGGATATCGCCGGAGCGCCGGGGGACGCAATGGTCTGGACCAGAATGGGACTAGACCAATATGCCGGGGCGGGCGTCGCCGGGCCTGGACACCGTGCGTCCGGCCCACTGGACCATCCGGGTAAAGGTGTCCCCAAGCCGGAGCCGTCGGCGGAGAGCCGGACACCGCAGGCCGGGATGAGGTGCGGCGGACCGGGGACACGTAGAACCGTCCGCCGCTGGGTAAGGCCGAACGCGTGACGTACGACGCACCGCCCGGACACGTTCCGCCGGAGCGGAACATTAGACTCGACGAGCCCGGCAACAGCTCTACTGCAAGGAGGCACGGGTGCCGCTGCTGACCCGCATCACGGGACCGCGCGATCTGGACCGGCTCAGCCTGGAAGAGCTGACTCAGCTGGCCGAGGAGATCCGTACCTTCCTCGTCGACGCCGTCTCCAAGACCGGCGGCCACCTCGGCCCCAACCTCGGCGTGGTGGAACTCACCCTCGCCCTGCACCGGGTCTTCGACTCGCCGAAGGACAAGGTGCTCTGGGACACCGGCCACCAGTCCTACGTGCACAAGCTGCTCACCGGCCGCCAGGACTTCTCCAAGCTGAAGATGAAGGGCGGCCTGTCCGGCTACCCCTCGCAAGGAGAGTCCGAGCACGACGTCATCGAGAACAGCCACGCCTCCACCGTCCTCGGCTGGGCCGACGGCATCGCCAAGGCCAACCAGGTCCTCGACCGTGACGACCACGTCGTCGCCGTCATCGGCGACGGGGCCCTCACCGGCGGTATGGCCTGGGAGGCGCTGAACAACATCGCCGCCGCCAAGGACCGCCCGCTGGTCATCGTCGTCAACGACAACGAGCGCTCCTACGCCCCCACCATCGGCGGCCTCGCCAACCACCTGGCGACCCTGCGCACCACCGACGGCTACGAGCGCTTCCTGGCCCGCACCAAGGAGGTCCTGGAGCGCACCCCGGTCGTCGGCCGCCCGCTCTACGACACCCTGCACGGCGCCAAGAAGGGCCTGAAGGACTTCATCGCCCCGCAGGGCATGTTCGAGGACCTCGGCCTCAAGTACGTCGGCCCGATCGACGGCCACGACCTCGAGGCCCTGGAGTCCGCCCTCACCCGCGCCAAGCGCTTCGGCGGCCCGGTGATCGTGCACTGCCTCACCGAGAAGGGCCGCGGCTACCAGCCCGCCCTCCAGGACGAGGCCGACCGCTTCCACGCCGTCGGCAAGATCCACCCCGACACCGGCCTGCCCATCTCCACCTCCGGCGCCGACTGGACGTCGGTCTTCGGCGACGAGATGCTCAAGCTCGGCAAGGAGCGCCAGGACGTCGTCGCCATCACGGCCGCGATGCTCCAGCCGGTCGGCCTCGACAAGTTCGCCAAGGCCTTCCCCGACCGCGTCTACGACGTCGGCATCGCCGAGCAGCACGGCGCGGTCTCCGCGGCCGGCCTCGCCCACGGCGGCGTCCACCCGGTCTTCGCCGTGTACGCCACCTTCCTCAACCGCGCCTTCGACCAGGTCCTGATGGACGTGGCCCTGCACAAGTGCGGCGTGACGTTCGTGCTGGACCGGGCCGGCGTCACCGGCACCGACGGGGCCTCCCACAACGGCATGTGGGACATGTCGATCCTCCAGGTCGTCCCCGGGCTCAGGCTCGCCGCCCCGCGCGACGCCGACCAGGTCCGCGCCCAGCTCCGCGAGGCCGTCGAGGTGGACGACGCGCCGACCGTGGTCCGCTTCTCCAAGGGCGCCGTCGGCCCCGCCGTACCCGCCGTCGGCCGCGTCGGCGGCATGGACGTCCTGCGCGCCCCCGGCACCGACACCCCCGACGTGCTCCTGGTCTCCGTCGGCGCCCTCGCGCCGATGTGCCTGGAGGTCGCCGGCCTGCTGGACAAACAGGGCATCTCCACCACCGTGGTCGACCCGCGCTGGGTCAAGCCCGTCGACGAGGCCATGGCCCCGCTCGCCGAGCGCCACCGCGTGGTCGTCACCGTCGAGGACAACTCCCGCGTCGGCGGCGTCGGCTCCGCCGTCGCCCAGGCCCTGCGCGACGCCGGCGTCGACGTGCCGCTGCGCGACTTCGGCATCCCGCCGCGCTTCCTCGACCACGCCTCCCGCGCCGAGGTCCTCGCCGAGATCGGGCTCACCGCGCCCGACATCGCCCGCCAGGTCACCGGCCTCGTCGCCAAGCTCGACGGCCGGTACGACCGTGCGAGCGCCGGGGTGGACCAGGTGGAGGCCGCCCGCGACTGACGCCGCGGACCGCGCGACCGACACCGCGCACCCGGAAAGTCTCCGCGTTCCGCCGGATGGGCCGGTCGCGCCACTCGTTGCAGTGGCGCAACCGGCCCATCCGCGTGAAATCGCCCACGCCGGGGCATACGCAGTACGCCCCCTCTCGATCATGTCGAGGACGACAAGCGTGGGAGGTCCCCGTGAGCAACACCCTCTTCAGGACCAAGAAGATCGAGCAGTCCATCCGGGACACGGAGGAACCGGAGCACGCGCTCAAGAAATCCCTCTCGGCGCTGGACCTGACCGTCTTCGGTATCGGCGTCGTCATCGGCACCGGCATCTTCGTACTGACCGGCACCGTCGCCAAGGACAACGCCGGCCCCGCCACGGCCCTGGCGTTCGTCGTCGCCGGAGTCGTCTGCGCGCTCGCCGCGCTGTGCTACGCCGAGTTCGCCTCCACCGTCCCGGTGGCTGGCTCCGCGTACACCTTCTCCTACGCCTCACTGGGCGAACTGCCCGCCTGGATCATCGGCTGGGACCTGGTCCTGGAGTTCGCGCTCGGCACGGCGGTGGTGGCCGTCGGCTGGTCCGGCTACATCCGCTCGCTGATGGACAACGCGGGCTGGCACATGCCGGCCGAGCTGGGCGGCAGGGACGGCGCCGAGGGCTTCGGCTTCGACATCCTCGCCGCCGCCCTGGTGCTGGTGCTCACCGCCGTCCTCGTGCTCGGCATGAAGCTGTCGGCGCGGATCACCTCGGTCGTCGTCGCCATCAAGGTGGGGGTCGTCCTCATCGTGATCATCGCGGGTGCCTTCTTCGTCAAGGGCGCCAACTACGACCCCTTCATCCCGAAGTCGCAGCCCGTCGAGGCGGGCGGGGGACTGCACTCACCACTGATCCAGCTGATGTTCGGATGGGCGCCGTCCAACTTCGGGGTGATGGGCATCTTCACGGCCGCCTCGGTCGTCTTCTTCGCCTTCATCGGCTTCGACATCGTCGCCACCGCCGCCGAGGAGACCCGGAACCCGCAGCGCGACATGCCCCGCGGCATCCTCGGCTCCCTGATCATCTGCACCCTGCTGTACGTCGGCGTCTCGATCGTCGTCACCGGCATGCAGCACTACACCGAGCTCTCCGTGGACGCCCCGCTCGCCGACGCGTTCAAGGCCACCGGGCATCCGTTCTTCTCCGGCGTCATCAGCTTCGGCGCCGCGGTCGGCCTGACCACGGTCTGCATGATCCTGCTGCTCGGCCAGACCCGCGTGTTCTTCGCGATGAGCCGGGACGGACTGCTGCCGCGCTTCTTCTCCCACGTCCACCCGAAGTTCCGCACCCCCTACCGGCCGACCATCCTGCTCGGCGTGATCATCGCGATCGTCGCCGGCTTCACCAGCCTGAGCGAGCTGGCCGAACTGGTGAACATCGGCACGCTCTTCGCCTTCGTCGTCGTCGCGATCAGCGTGATCATCCTGCGCCGGACCCGGCCGGACCTGCCCCGCGCCTTCCGCACCCCGCTGGTCCCGCTGCTGCCCATCGTGTCCGTGGCCGCCTCGCTGTGGCTGATGCTGAACCTGCCCGCCGAGACCTGGGTCCGGTTCGCCATCTGGATGGCGATCGGCTTCGTCGTGTACTTCTTCTACGGCCGCACCCACAGCCGCCTGGCCCGGGGCGAGGAGGCACCGGCCGAGCCGTCGGGCCCGAAGGGCACGTAGCGTCGCCGACCCCTCGCACCACCGCCGGGGGCGGGGCCCCGGCGCCGTGCGCGACCGGTTCTCACCTTGGCCGCACCGTCCTGGGCCCCGCCACCTCCGCGCCCAGCTCCGTCACCCGGCGGCGCAGCTCGCGGTCGGCCGTGACGACCAGGACGGCGCGGTCGTCCGCCGCCCGCGCGACCAGCTCGACCATGTGGTCGTCCCCGCTGCCGGGCGCCGACTCCACCCGTACGCCGGGCACGGACTCCACCCCGCGGGCCGCGCCCTCGACCACGAGCACGACCTCCACCGGCCCGGCCCGCCCCGGCACCCCGTCCGCCGCCAGCCGGTCCCGCAACCGCTCGGCGGCCCCGCGCCGGTCCCGCCACCAGCCGTCGGGCACCGAGCCGACGACGTTCGCGGCGTCGACGATCACGAGCAGGGGTGCGTTGCCTTCCATCCCGTCAGGGTCGCACGCCCCGCCGTCGTCCCCTCCGCGCACGGGGACGGCGGCACCCGACCGACACGGAGCCGACGGCCCCGCTTAGAGTGATGCGGTGAATGGCGACTGGCTTCTTACCGGCCGCGACGGCCGCCTCAGTGTGTACCTCCCGTCGAACGACGCCGCCCTGTGGCGTGCCGAACGCGCCCCGGCCGGGCCGTGGGAGCCCCCGCGCCGCATCGGCGGCGACCAGGAACTGCGCCCGGACGGCGGCATCGCGGTCGGCCGGGGACCGGACGGCTACACCCATCTGGTCGCCTGGCGCCCCACCGGCGCCGGCCGCTGCGCCCTCGTGCACACCACGCACTTCCGGCCGCTGCTCGCGCCCCTGGACTGGCAGCCCGCCGGTCACCCCAACAAGCAGGGCGACCGCACCGGAACCCCCGCCGTCGCGGTCGACGCACAGGGCCGCGCCCACGTCTTCGTCCGCAACGGGGGCGGTGGCCTGAGCATGGTGGCCCAGCAGGAGAAGGGCGGCTGGGAGCCCTGGCGGGACCTGAAGGGCCGCGGCGTCAAGGAGGCACCGGCGGCCGTGACGGCCGACTCCGGCCTGGTCGAGGTGTACGCGCCCGTCGAGGGCGGCATCCTGCACTGGCGCCAGGACAAGCCGGGCGCGCGACCGGTGCCGGGGGAGCGCCTCGACGCGGCGGTCCGCCCGGGCACCCTGCGCGCCCTGGCGACCTCCGCGGAGCACACCACGGTCTTCTACACCGACGACGGCACCGGTGAGCTGTGCGCCTGGCGCCCCGGCGGAAAGCCCGTACCCCTGGTGTCCGCCGCCGGCCCCGGCCCCGTGTCCGCCGTCCGCACCGTCATAGACGGTCACGACTGCACGCTGGTCGCCCAGCGCGCGGCGGCCGGCGGCCGCGTCGCCTTCGCCGCGTACCCCTCGGAAATGGAGGAGATGGGCGCGGCCTGGACCGAGTCGGGCCCCGCCCTGCCGTCCGACGCGACCGTCTCCCTGACCCTGGACATCGACGGCCGCCTGGTGGCCGCGACCCTGTCCCCGTCGAGCGGACAGCTGCTGCTGAGCCGGCGGAAGGACGAGGCGGGGCTGGCACTGGGGGCTTGGGAGGCGGTCTGACCGCCTGGCGACGGCCTCGTGACCAGCCCATGGGGAACTGGTGAACGAACGGCATATGATGTTCGGCGTTCGACGGTCCCTGTCCGAGATGGGGCGGGCTTCAGGAAGGTGCAGCAGGCCATGCGGAGAAGGTCGGCAGGCCCCGTCGGCGCCGCCCGCCGGACCGGTCCCGGTGACGAGGAGCGGACACGCGGTGCCGCGCCGACACCGGCCGGTGACTGGCTCACCCTGGGCAGGGACGGGCGGCTCAGCCTCTACGTGCCCACGGACGGCGGCCTGGTGCGCTGGACCGAGACCGCGGTGGGCGGCCCGGAATGGAGCGGACCGCACTTCGTCCCGGTGAAGGGACTGACCCATCTGACGGTGGTTCAGGGGTCGGACACCTACGTTCACTTCCTCGGCCGCAGAGAGCGCGAGCGGTCCGACGGCCGCACCGGCGTGGACGTCGTGCACGCCATCCAGTACCAGACCGGACTGGCCTTCACCGAGTGGCGCTCGCTCGGCAACCCCCATCGCGACCCGGAACAGGGCCGGGACCTCGGACGGCCCCTCGGTGCCGTCGCGGCCGACGGCACCGTGCACGTCTTCGTGCCGAACGCGCACGGAGGTCTGGCGCTGCGCCGTGAGGCCCCGAACGGCAAGTGGCGGGCCTGGGAGGATCTGCGGGGCGCCGGCGTGGACGCCCCGCCCGCGTGCGTCTCCCTTGCCGGGGGGCGGCTGGAGGTCTGTGCCGCCACGGAGTCGGGCGTACTCCTGTGGCGCCAGACCGCGCCCGGCGGCGACTTCGAAGGTCCCCAGGGTCTGGCGCTGCGACCGGTGCCGGGCACGGTCACCGCGCTGGAGACCGCACCGGAGCGCGCCACGTACTTCTGGACCGACACCGGCAACGGCGGTGTGGGCGCCTGGCGGGAGGGCGACTGGCCCGTCTCGCTGGGCGGCGCGCCGACCGGAGAGCCCTGCGCCCGCCTGCGCACGGTGGTGGACGGCTACGACAGTGTCGTCCTCGCCGGCCGGGACCGCGACGGCTCCGCCGTGCTCGGCGTGGGCGGTACCGAGAACGAGGCGGCCGGGTTCTGGTGGTACGCACTGGGGGAACCCTGCCAGGGCGTGCCCGCGCTGGCCCGGGACGGACACGGGCGGGTGGTGATGGCGCTGGTCGGAGACGACGGCGCGCCCAGGGTGGCCCGTCAGGACGCCGCCGGGGGCCTGTCCCTCGGCCGGTGGGAGTCCCTCGGGCACTGAGCGGGAGCACCCGGGCACTGAGCGGGAGCCCCCGGGCACTGAGCGGGAGTCACCGCATCCCCGGCACGCAGCGCGCGACGGGCCCGCGGGTCGATCCCGCGGGCCCGTCCTGGCGAGGTCCGGGGGGTCAGCCGCCGGTCGCGGGCGACTTCTTGGCGGACTCGGGGATCTCGGAGTCCGAGCGCACGGCCTTCCACAGGTCGCCCGCCTGAGGTTCGGCGGCCACGACCCGGTTCGGATCGATCTTGTCGTAGGCCACCGGAAGCATGATCGTCTCCATGGTCGCCGGGTCGACCCCGTTCATGCTGCGGGCGAAGTCCGCCAGGCTGGTCAGCGAGGCCAGGTCGGAATCCGTGGTGAGTGCCGCGGTGAGCGTGTCGGCGATCTTGTAGGTCTTCGTGGGGCTGCCGAACAGGTCCTGCTTCTTGACCTCGCTCAGCAGCGCGATCAGGAACTGCTGCTGGAGCCCGATGCGGCCGAGGTCGCTGCCGTCGCCGACCCCGTGCCGGGTCCGCACGAAGGCCAGGGCCTCGGTGCCGTCCAGGGTGTGGGTGCCGGCACTCAGGTCGAGGCCGCTGGAAGTGTCCTTGATGGGTTCGTCGATGGTGACGGGCACCCCGCCGATGGCGTCGACCAGTCCCTTGAAGCCGGCGAAGTCGATCTCCATGTAGTGGTCCATCCGCACCCCGGACATCTTCTCCACCGTCTTGACCACGCAGGCGGGTCCGGCCAGCGAGTACACGGAGTTGAACATGACCCGCTTCGCCTCCGGGAGGGCGGAGCCGTCGGACTTGGTGCATTCCGGGCGGGTGACGAGGGTGTCGCGCGGAATGCTCACGGCGACGGCCTGCTTGCGGCCCTCGGGTATGTGCACCACCAGGGCGGTGTCCGAACGCGCCCCGGAGACCTTGCCGGTGCCGAGCGACGCGTTGTCCCCGGACCGCGAGTCCGAACCGAGGACCAGGAGGTTCTGTCCCGACGTCGGCAGCTTCTCGGGGCGGTCGTCGCCGAGGGCCTTGTCCAGGTCCACTCCGTCGATGTTGCCGTTCAGGCTGCTGTAGAGCCAGTAGCCGGTGCCGCCGACGGCGAGCAACAGCACCACCAGCGACAGCAGGACGATCCGGCCCCAGCGCCTTCGGCGGCGTGGTGTACGACGGCCGCCGTCCGGCGCGGCCCGGCGGGCACGCCGGGGCTCCGTCGTGGCGCTGTGCGACATGGTGTTCGGTTCCTCTCCTCACGGGCTCCGCGGAGGCGGAGTCGCAGGGCCCGGGTGGGGGGAGGCCGGCCCGCTATGCGGTCTGTCAGTGCGAGAACTATATGCGCCCACACTCAGGGATTTTTACGAACGGGGAACCATAGCGGGTAACAGCGATGTACGCCACATTAACTGGCCTTGACCGTCCTTAAGAGTGACATAAGATGTGGCGGACCTGTGACGGCCGTGAAGGGGGGCTTTCCGGCCGTCAGGGGTTTTGCCGGTGGCGCACGAGGCGGTGCAGGGGGCCCGCGAGCCGCCACCGGCCAGGGGTGGGGATGTCCAGTGTGGACCGGCAACAGCCCGCTGGGCGCGAAATGTCTTGGTAGGAGTACGAGTTGGTGGATCATCCGCGTCTGAGCATTGTCGTGCCCTTCCAGGACGTCGAGAGCTATCTCGCCGAGTGCCTGGAATCGATCGCACGGCAGTCCTTCCGCGACTTCGAGGTGATCCTCGTCGATGACGGCTCCACCGACGGCTCGACACGCATCGCCGCCGACTTCTGCGCCGCCGACCCGCGCTTCCGTCTGATCCGCCAGCACTCGCAGGGTCCCGGACACGCGCGCAACACCGGGCTGCGGGCCATGCACCCCCGGGGCGAGTTCCTGGCCTTCGTGGACGGCGACGACGTCATCCCCGAGTACGCCTACGGCCTGCTGGTCCGCACCCTCGAGGGATCCGAGTCGGACTTCGTGTCGGGCAACGTGCAGATGATGAACTCCACCAAGAAGTGGCAGTCACCGCTGCACAAGGGCCCGATGCAGAAGAACCGGCGCGGCACCCACATCACCAGGTTCGAGGCGCTGATCTACGACCGGACGGTCTGGAACAAGATGTTCCGCCGGTCGTTCTGGGACTACCACTACATCGCCTTCCCCGAGGGCGTCATGTACGAGGACTCCTGGGTCAACATGTACGCCCATTTCCGGGCCGCCAAGGTCGACGTCATCACCGACATCGTCTACTTCTGGCGCCGGCGCGAGGGCGGGGCGGCACCGTCCATCACCCAGCGCCACACGGAGCTGTCCAACCTGCGCGACCGGGTCGCGGCGGTGCAGTCGGTCAGCCGCTTCCTCGCGGACCGGCGCTCGCGCCAGTACGAGGAGAGCAAGCGCAAGTACGACATGGCCTGCCTGAAGTCCGACCTGATGCTGCACCTCAAGGTGCTGCCGGACGCGGACGACGAGTACCGCCAGTCGTTCATGCAGTGGGCCAACGACTTCCTCGACGAGGCCGACCTCACCATCATCGACGAACTGCCCGCGGACGCCCGGGTCAAGTGGCTGCTGGTGCGCGAGTGGCGGCTGACCGAGCTCCTGGAGGTCATCGAGTTCGAGCGCCGCGGCGGTCCGATGCCGGTCCAGCGCCGCTTCCACCGCTACCTGAAGTACCCCTACCTCGGCGACCGCGGTGTCGGACTGGACAAGAAGGCGTTCCGGCTCGACAAGGAACTCTCCCTGCACGGTTCGCTCGGCGAGGCCCGCTGGAGCACCAACGGCCACCTGCTGACCCTGAGCGGGACCGCGTACGTGCGCTTCATCAACGTGCACAAGCGGCACATGTCGGTGAAGGCGATCGCCCTGCGGAACAAGAAGCAGGGACGCATGGTGATCACCACGGCGAAGACCACCTACGCGCCCCAGGCCACCGAGCGCTCCAACCAGAATCGTTACTGCTACGACTGGGCCGGCTTCGAGGCCCGGATCGACACGACCCGCCTGAAGCGCAAGGGGGAGTGGGTCGAGGGAACCTGGGACGTGGCCACCGGCGTCCTCAGCCGCGGGCTGTTCCGGTACCGCGGCATCGACCGGGGCGGGGCCGGAACCGCGGCCAACCCGCCGTACCGCTACGTCGACAAGAACACCCGTATCCTCCCGGTCTTCCTCCAGGGCAAGCTGAAGCTCCGGGTGGAGATCGTCCGCTGCCGGATCACCGCGCACCGCGTCGTCGGCGACCAGCTGGAGCTGCGCGGCGTGTACCTCGGTCCCCGCGTGCCCGAGTGGGGCAAGCTGCGCGTCACCAGTCTGAGCGGCTCGGGCCAGCACGACGGCAAGGTCTACTTCACGGCGGGCGGCGACGGCTGGTGCACCTTCGCGGCCAGGCTTCCGCTGCGCTCACTGGTGCCGTCCTTCCGGGCCGACGCCGACGCGGGCACGGACATTCCGCAGTCCTGGAGCATGGGCAGCAACGGCTGGAAGACGACCCTTCACGTGGAGGGCCGCAAGACGGCCATCTACCCGGTCATGGCCGAGGAGACGCCGGACGGGCACTACCGCATGCCCGACTCCCTCCAGACCCGGGAAGGCGACCGCGAGGTCGTGGTCCACCGCAACGGCTCCGGCTACCTGGTGCTCTTCGAGCGGGCCACCCTGCCCACGGCGAAGGCGTTCTCCTGGCGCGCCGACGGCGTGCTGGAGATCCACGGCCAGTACCTGGCCGCCGACCGCCTGTCGCCGCGGGAGTACCAGGACGCGCACCTGGTGGTCCGCTCCCGCGCGCACGGCGCGGAGCGCGAGGTCCCGGTGGAGTGGAACGGCAACGAGTTCCGGTGCCTGCTCAGCCCCGCCGCCATGCGGACCCTGGCCGGGGACATCCCGCTCGCGGCCGGCCGCTGGGACTTCTTCCTGCGCCGCCAGGACCTGTCGTCCGTGGCCAGGGAAGACCGCCTCGAAGACCTCATGGTCAAGATCGAGCAGGACCTCATCCCGGCCTTCCCCGAGGACTACGAGGCGAACGAGCGGCGCTACGAACTGGAGGCCGAGGCCTACGACCGGCTGTCCCTGCTGGTCCACTCGGCCATGCCCGACCATGCCCGCGGCCCCTACCGGCAGAAGCTGCTGCGCACCAAGGCGTACCCGGCGGCCCGCCGGCAGCGGGTGCGCCCCGCCGTCCTCTTCGACGCCTTCAAGGGCACCCAGTACTCGGACAGCCCCCGTGCCCTGCACGAGGAACTGCTGCGGCGCGGCACCGACCTCGAACACCTGTGGGTGGTGCGCGACGACCAGGTGGACGTGCCGCACACCGCGATCCCGATCCGCATGTGGTCGCCCGAATGGTACGAGGCCCTCGCCACCAGCAGGTACGTCGTCGCCAACAACCACCTCCCGGACTGGTTCCAGAAGCGGGAGGGGCAGATCGTCGTCCAGACGTGGCACGGCACCCCGTTGAAGAAGATCGGCCACGACATCGAGTCCATCCACTTCGCGGACCAGCGCTACCTGGAGCGGGTCGAGAAGGAGGTGCAGAACTGGGACATGCTGGTGTCGCCCAACAGCTTCTCCACCCCCATCCTCCAGCGCGCCTTCGGCTTCCCCGGCGAGATGGTGGAGTCGGGCTACCCGCGCAACGACATCCTGCGGCTGTCCGGTACCGAGCAGCGGGAGCAGGAGATCCGGCGCCGGATCGGCCTGCCCGAGGGCAAGCGGGTCGTCATGTACGCCCCCACGTGGCGCGACGACCAGTACTACGCGCCGGGCAAGTACAAGCTGGACTTCCGCATCGACCTCGCCGACGCCCGCGCGAGGCTGGGCGACGAACACGTCCTGCTGGTCCGCCGCCACCCCAACGTCGTGGACCCGGTGCCGGGCGCGGGCGACGGGTTCGTCTTCGACGTCTCCGACTACCCGGACATGGCCGACCTCTCCCTGATCACCGACATCATGATCACGGACTACTCGTCGCTCATGTTCGACTTCGTCAACACCGGCCGGCCCATCCTCTTCTTCACCTACGACCTGGAGCACTACCGGGACACCCTGCGCGGCTTCTACTTCGACTTCGCGGGCAGCGCCCCCGGACCCCTGCTGGACACCTCCGAGGTCCTGGTGTCGGCGGTGGAACAGATCGACCGGGTCCAGGAGGCCTACGCCGAGCGGTACCGCTGGTTCCAGCGGGAGTTCTGCGACCTGGACGACGGCTACGCCTCGGCCCGGCTCGCCGACCGGATGCTCGTGGCGGGCGGGGACCTCGCGGCCGGTCAGGCCCACGCGCCGGCCGTCGGCACCGTCGACACCAGGCACTCGGGGCGCCCCATGACCCCGGTGCGGGGGCACACGAGCAACTGGTTCTCCGCACCGCGCCGGCCGGTGCCCGCCGGAACCGGTCCGGACCGGGCCGTGAGTGCCCTGCCCGCGCTGCCCGCACCGCCCGGCCCGGAACACACCTCCGAGGCGTGGACCGGCCCGGCGAGGACCGGGCAGCCGGCCTGCACCCCATGACCACGCCGTCGTCCACGCGTCCGGCGCCCGGCCCCGCCCTCCGAGGCGGGGCCGGGCGCCGCTCCGGCGTCGCCTCAGCGGGTCGCCACACGCATCAGCAGCGCCCGGTGGTCGGAGACGCCGGTGTCGCGCACCGTGCAGGCCGACTTGGGCAACCCGGTGAAGAGGTAGTCGAGTTTGTGGCCCGACACGTGCGTCGGCCTGGCCGACCGGTCCGGCGCGGCGCTCTGGTCGCACTCCCGGTACGTGTCGTAGGCGACGGACGGCCACACCCAGCCGGAGGCGTTGCGGGCCCCCGGCGGGTTCAGGTTGAAGTCGCCGCCGAACACGGAGCGCCGCCCCGGCACCGCCGCGACCAGCGCCCTCAACTGGTCGTCCCGGTACTCCCACGTGGGGTGCGCCCGGTCGGCGTCGGGAACGCTCAGGTGCGCGTTGCACACCCGGACGTCGACGGCCGCGACGCTCGCGCACAGGATGCCGCGTCCCACCCCGGCCACGGGCTGACGCGAGGGCACCGACCGCACCGAGGACAGCGGGCGGGCCGAGAGGATCGCGATGCCGGCGGAACCCAGGCCCTGCCCCTCGCAGCGGACCGTTCCCCCGTGCCCGGCGCCGGTGCGCCAGGTGTAGGAGCGGAAGGCCAGCTGCCAGGAGTCACCGAGCGCGGCGCGCACCGACTCGGCGTGCGTGGCGCAGGCCTCCTGGAGCAGTACGACGTCGGCGCCCGCCCGCACCAGCCGCTCCACCGCCCGCCGCTTGGCCGCATCGCTGCCGGTGTCCGCGCAACCCCACTGCCGGACGCCGCACATGTTCCAGGTGGCGACCGTCAGGGTGCCGTCGGAGAGCCGCGGCCGCGCACGGTGCGCGCCGTCCGGGCTCAGCACCGCCGCCAGGAGGCCCGACACCGCGAGCACCGACGCCAGGGCGAACAGGCCGAGGCGTCGGCGACGGCGAGGCGTGAGCGGGGAAGCCGTGGGAGGCATCCCGACATCATGTCCGATCAGATGATTCGGAGCCAATCCGACGATCTGCCCCTGAGAGTGGAGTTCCGTACATGTCCAAAGCACCCTCGAGCGGCCGCAAGCTGTTCAACGGGATCGAGGCGTCGGGGGCGTTCCCGGTCGAGTACCGGTTCTCGTACGCCAAGAGCGGCAACCGTCACCTCGTCGTCGTGTTCGCCAACTTCTCGGCGCCCGAGGACTACGGCTGGTCCAACGGCGTCTTCGACAACGTGCGCGCCAACATCCTGTGGATTCGCGACCGCTTCGACGGCATGAACGCCTACTACCTGTGCCGGAACATGGACTTCGGCCTGGCGGACTCGGTACAGAACCTCATCTCGAACGTCATGCGGTCGCTGGGCCTCACGCCGGACCAGGTCACGCTGTGGGGCGGCTCCAAGGGCGGCAGCGCGGCGTTCTACTTCGGGCTGCGCTACGGCTACCGGAACGTCGTGGCGATCGTCCCGCAGTTCCTCATCGGCGACGCCCTGGAGAAGCGGCATCCCAAGGTCTCCGCGTACATGCTCGGCGAGGGGGCCCAGGCGCCGCACAACGCCCGGGTCCTGGACGCCCTCCTGCCCGACCTGGTGCGCGGCGGGGCGAACCCCGGGGCCAACATCTACGTGCTCTCCTCGCCGCAGGACGAGCACTACACCGTGCAGGTGGAGCCCTTCCTCGGGATGTTCCAGGGCTACGAGAACTTCAACTTCATGTACAGCGAGTCGCCGACGATCACCGGCCACGCCACGGTGACACGACGGAACGTCCCCGCGCTGGTCGGTCTGCTGAACCTGCTGGCCGACGGTTACGCCCCGCGCCTCGGGTTCGTGCGGCACGCGGCCGAGGAGTTCGACCGCGACCAGTCGGACATCGCCGCCTACCTCTCCGCCACCTCGAAGGTCCAGGACACCGACGCGTTCGCGCCCCCGGTGGTGACCGCGCCGGCCTTCAACGGCCAGGTCCCGGACACCGGCGTCCGCTTCGAGGGGCTCGCCCCGGGAGCGGTCCGGGTGAGCATGTGGAAGAACGGCAAGTTCGTGGCGTCGCCGGACGTGGCGGCCGACGGTACCTGGTCCTGGCAGGCGGCCAAGCCGTGGGCCGCGGGCAAGCACCTGGTCAAGATCTTCGCGGTGGACCCGGCCGGTTTCCACTCCGGCCGGATCGAGGTGCCCTTCACGGTGGTGTCCGGTCCCGCCGCGGGCCCGGCCGCGCCCGCCGCGCCGGTCGTCTCCGTCCCCGCGCCGCAGCAGCAGGTGGGGGCGTCGGTCGCGTTCCACGGCACCGCGCCCGGCGCGGTACAGGTGGGTTTCCGGGAGAACGGCGTGTTCCTGGGCGCGGTGGCGGTCGCGCCGGACGGGATCTGGGGCTGGGACGCGGGCCGGCCGTGGCCGCAGGGGCCGCACCTGGTCGAGGTCGTGGCGGTGGACGCGTACGGCAGCCAGTCCCCGCCCGCAGCGGCCGGCTTCACCGTGGTGAACGCCTCCGCACCCGCCGGGCACTACCCGCCGCCGTACTGACCCGCACGGCCGCCGAACCGGATCAACCTCACGAGTGGAAGCCGCACATGCCCAAAGCAGCGTCGAAGGGGCGCCAGATCATCACCGGGATCGACACCTCCGGTGCACACCCCGTCGAGTACAGGTTCGCCCACGCCAAGAAGGGCAACCGTCACCTGACCGTGGTCTTCGCCAACCTGGCGGCTCCGGACGACTACGGCTGGTCCACCGGTGTCCTCGACGACCTGCGGTCCAACATCCTGTGGATCCGTGACCGTTTCGACGGCGGGCTCACCTACTACCTGTGCCGCGAGATGGACTTCTCCGTCGAGCGGTCCGTCGCCGATCTCATCGCCAAGGTGATGCGCGCCCTCGAGCTCACCCCGAACGACGTCACGCTCTGGGGCAGTTCGAAGGGCGGCAGCGCGGCTCTCTACTTCGGGTTGCGCTACGGGTTCCGCAACGTGGTCGCCTGCGTCCCGCAGTTCCTCATCGGCACCTTCGTGCGCGAGACCTATCCGAAGGTCGGCCGGTCCATGCTGGGAGAGGGCCTGCCGGCGGAGAACGCCCGGGTCCTGGACTCGGTCCTGCCCGACCTGCTGGCGTCGGGGGCCGGCCTCGAGTGCCACATCTACCTGGTGTCGTCACCGCAGGACGAGCAGTACCGCAGCCAGGTCGAGCCCTTCCTCGAACCGCTGCGCCGATACCCGAACTTCAACTACCTCCACAGCGAGTCCCCCTTCATCCGGGAACACAACCAGGTGACGGTGCGGAACGTGCCGCCTCTCCTGGGGCTCGCCTACCTCCTGGTCGAGGGGATCACCCCACGCCTCGGACTGACCCGCCACGGCTACGAGGAGCCCGACCGGGACACCTCCGCCATCGACGACTTCCTCGGTGCGACCGCCAAGGTCAAGGAGCAGGGAGCCTTCGGGCCTCCGCTGGTGACCGTGCCGGCGGCCGGCGGGCAGCTGCCCCGGACGGGCTGGCGGTTCACCGGTACCGCCCACGGAGCGGTGCGGGTGAGCCTGTGGGAGAAGGGCAAGTTCCTGGGCTCTCCGCAGGTCGCCGCCGACGGCAGCTGGCTGTGGGAGCGCGGCGGGCCGTGGACCGAGGGAGAGCACCGCGTCAAGGTCTTCGCGGTCGATGCGTCGGGTTTCCACTCGCCGACGACGGAACTGGCCTTCACCACCACGGACGGGGTGGCGGTCCCGGGGATGCTGCCGCCCGTCGTCTCCGTGCCCGCGGCGCATCAGGAGGTCGCGGACACGGCGGTCGGCTTCCGCGGCATCGCGCCCGGAGCGGTGGAGATCCGGTTCTACGAGAACGGCGCACTGCTCGGCGCCAACGGGACCCTGCCCGACGGGACCTGGGCCTGGAACCCCGGCGTGGTGTGGCCGCAAGGGCAGCATCTGGTAGTGGTCGTCGCGCTCGGCCCGGACGGCACGGAGTCCGCTCCCGCCCAGGTCCCCTTCACCGTCACCCCCTCCTCAGCACCGGCCGGGTACGTCATGCCGCGGTACTGACCGTCCGAGCGACCCATGCCGAACAACTCATGAGTGGAAGCCGCACATGCCCAAAGCACCGTCGAAAGCAAGAGAGCTGATCAGCGGGATCGACACCTCCGGGACCCATCCCGTCGAGTACCGGTTCACGCACGCGAAGGGGGGCAACCGCCACCTCGTCGTCGTGTTCGCCAACTTCGCGGTCACCGACGACTACGGATGGTCGAACGGTGTCCTGGACCCGGTACGGGCCAACATCCTCTGGATCCGTGACCGCTTCCACGGCATGAACAGCTACTACCTGTGCGAGGGCATGGACTTCGGCCTGGAGCAGTCCGTGGTCGGGGTCATCTCCAAGGTGATGAACGCCCTGGGGCTGACCCCCGACCGCGTCACCATGTGGGGCGGCTCCAAGGGCGGCAGCGCGGCCCTCTACTTCGGCATGCGGTACGGCTTCGGCAACATCGTCGCCCTCGTGCCGCAGTTCCTGGTCGGCACCTACGTCAGGACGGTGCACCCCAAGGTCGCCCGCTTCATGCTGGGCGAGGGGGTGCCCGAGGAGAACGTCCGTGCCGTCGACGCGATCCTGCCCGACCTGGCGCGCTCCGGGGCGGGCCGGCACTCCAACATCTACGTCCTGTCCTCGCCGCAGGACGAGCAGTACGCGGAGCAGGTCGAGCCGTTCCTCGGCCTCTTCCAGGGGCACGACAACTTCAACTTCATCTTCAGCGAGTCCCCCTACATCACCGGCCACGCCCAGGTCACCCGGCGCAACGTCCCCTTCCTGATGGGGCTGCTGAACATGCTCGCCGACGGGCTCCCGCCGCGGCTCGGGATGGTGCGCAACGGCTTCGAGGAGCCGGACCGGGACACGTCGGCGATCGAGGCGTACCTGTCCGACACCTCGCGGGACAAGCCCACCGGCATCGCCCCGCCCACGGTGACGCATCCGCTTCCGGGTACCGAACTGCCCGTCAACGGCGTGTACTTCAGTGGCGTTGCCCGTGGAGCCGTGCGCGTGAGCCTGTGGGAGCACGGCAAGTTCCTCGGCTCGCCGTCGGTGGCGACCGACGGCACGTGGTCCTGGCAGCTGAGCAAGCCGTGGAGCAAGGGCAGGCACCAGGTGAAGGCCGTCGCCTGGGACGCCGACGGGGGCCACACCAAGGGCGTCGTCGTAGCGTTCACCACGGTGGACGCCGCCGTGGGCGGTGCCGCCCCGGCAGCGGCCCCCGCGTCCGCCGGAGCGCCCCTCATGGAGGGGCAGGGACAGGGACAGCTGCCGGCCCCGACGGTGCACTCCCCGGTGGCGTACGAGCAGATCGCCGGGACGGCGGTGCGCTTCACCGGCCTCGCCCGGGGCGCGGCGCAGGTGGGCTTCCGAGCCGCCGGCACGCTCCTGGGCGGGGGCCCGGTCGCGGTCGACGGCCGCTGGACCTGGGACTCCGGGTGGCCCTGGCAGGAGGGCAGGCACAGCGTCGAGGTGTTCGCCGTGGACGCCGTCGGGACCGAGTCCCCGGCCACCTTGGTGCCCTTCGCCGTCGCCCACGCCACGACGGGTGCCGCGCCCTACGGGTACTGAGCGGCGCCACGGCACGCGAAGGGGCCCCACCGGTCTTCCGGTGGGGCCCCTCCCGGGCTGCGAGCAGTGTGCCTACGCCGGCACGCTCGCCACCCCCGCCTCCAGGAACCGCTTCCCGTTCACCCGCTCGGCGACGCCCTCGCGGTCCAGGTACGGCGTGATGCCGCCCAGGTGGAAGGGCCAGCCGGCGCCGGTGATCAGGCAGAGGTCGATGTCCTGGGCCTCGGCGACGACGCCCTCGTCGAGCATCAGGCCGATCTCCTGGGCCACCGCGTCCAGGACGCGGTCGCGGACCTGCTCCTCGGTCAGGACGGAGTCGCCCTGCTTGAGGAGGGCGGCGACCTCCGGGTCCAGCTCCGGCTTGCCGCTGTCGTAGACGTAGAAGCCGCGCTTGCCCGCCTCCACGACCGCCTTCAGGTTCGGGGAGACCGTGAAGCGCTCCGGGAAGGCCCGGTTGAGGGTCTCCGAGACGTGCAGGCCGATGGCCGGGCCGACCAGCTCCAGGAGGACCAGCGGGGACATCGGCAGGCCGAGGGGCTCCACCGCCTTCTCCGCCACCGCGACCGGCGTGCCCTCGTCGATGACGTTCTGGATCTCGCCCATGAAGCGGGTCAGGATGCGGTTGACCACGAACGCCGGGGCGTCCTTGACCAGGACCGCGGTCTTCTTCAGCTTCTTGGCGACGCCGAACGCCGTGGCCAGCGAGGCCTCGTCGGTCTGCTCGCCGCGCACGATCTCCAGCAGGGGGAGGATCGCGACCGGGTTGAAGAAGTGGAAGCCGACGACCCGCTCGGGGTGCTTCAGCTTCGACGCCATCTCGGAGACGGAGAGGGAGGAGGTGTTCGTGGCCAGGATCGCGTGCGCGGGGGCCACCGCCTCGACCTCGGCGAAGACCTTCTGCTTGACGCCCATCTCCTCGAAGACGGCCTCGATGACGAAGTCCGCGTCCGCGAAGCCCTCGGCCTTGTCCAGGACGCCGGTCACCAGGGCCTTGAGGCGGTTCGCCTTGTCCTGGTTGATACGGCCCTTGCCGAGCAGCTTGTCGATCTCGGCGTGGACGTAGCCCACACCCTTGTCGACGCGCTCCTGGTCGATGTCCGTGAGGACGACCGGCACCTCCAGGCGGCGCAGGAAGAGCAGCGCCAGCTGCGAGGCCATCAGGCCGGCGCCGACGACGCCCACCTTGGTGACCGGGCGGGCCAGCGACTTGTCCGGGGCGCCCGCGGGGCGCTTGCCGCGCTTCTGGACCAGGTTGAAGGCGTAGATGCCGGAGCGCAGTTCGCCGCCCATGATCAGGTCGGCGAGGGCCTGGTCCTCGGCGTCGTAGCCCTGCTGGAGGTCGCCGTTCTTGGCGGCGGCGATGATGTCCAGGGCGCGGTAGGCGGCCGGGGCGGCGCCGTGCACCTTGCCGTCGGCGATGAAGCGGCCCTTGGCGACGGCCTGGTCCCAGGCCTCGCCGCGGTCGATCAGCGGACGCTCGACGGTGATCTCGCCCTTGAGGACGGACGCCGTCCACAGCAGCGACTGCTCCAGGAAGTCCGCACCCTCGAAGATCGCGTCCGCGATGCCGAGTTCGTGGACCTGCTTGCCCTTGAGCTGCTTGTTCTGGTTGAGGCTGTTCTCGATGATCACCGAGACGGCCTTGTCGGCGCCGATCAGGTTCGGCAGTAGCGTGCAGCCGCCCCAGCCGGGGACCAGGCCGAGGAAGACCTCGGGGAGGGAGAAGGCGGGGAGCGCCGCGGACACCGTGCGGTAGGTGCAGTGCAGGCCGATCTCCACGCCGCCGCCCATGGCCGCGCCGTTGTAGTACGCGAAGGACGGCACCGCGAGGTTCGCCAGGCGCTTGAGGACGTCGTGGCCGCCCTTGCCGATGGCCAGCGCGTCCTCGTGCCGCTTGAGCAGCTCGACGCCCTTGAGGTCGGCGCCCACCGCGAAGATGAACGGCTTGCCGGTGACGCCGACGCCGACGATGTCGCCGTCCGCGGCCTCCTTCTCGACCTGGTCGAGCGCGGCGTCGATGTTCGCCAGCGACTGCGGGCCGAGCGTGGTCGGCTTGGTGTGGTCGTGGCCGTTGTCCAGGGTGACGAGGGCGAAGCGCCCGGCGCCCAGGGGCAGGTCGAAGTGGCGTACGTGCGCCTGCGTGACGACCTCGCCGGGGAACAGCTCGGCCGCACCCTTCAGCAGCTCTGCGGTGGTGCTCACTTGTCCCCCTCGAAGTGCGGGTTCTCCCAGATGACCGTCGCGCCCATGCCGAAGCCGACGCACATGGTGGTCAGGCCGTAGCGGACGTGCGGCTGCTCCTCGAACTGCCGGGCCAGCTGCGTCATCAGCCGGACGCCGGAGGAGGCCAGCGGGTGGCCGAAGGCGATGGCGCCGCCGTACTGGTTGACGCGCGCGTCGTCGTCGGCGATGCCGTAGTGCTCCAGGAAGGCGAGGACCTGGACGGCGAAGGCCTCGTTGATCTCGAACAGGCCGATGTCGTCGATGGACAGCCCGGCCTGGGCCAGGGCCTTCTCCGTGGCCGGGATCGGGCCGTAGCCCATGACCTCCGGCTCGACGCCCGCGAAGGAGTACGCGACCAGGCGCATCTTCACGGGGAGGTTGTTCTCGCGGGCGAAGTCCTCGCTCGCGATGAGGGAGGCGGTGGCGCCGTCGTTCAGACCGGCCGCGTTGCCCGCGGTGACCCGGCCGTGCACGCGGAACGGCGTCTTCAGGCCCGCCAGGTTCTCCAGCGTGGTGCCGGGGCGCATCGGCTCGTCGGCGGTGACCAGGCCCCAGCCCGTCTCGCCAGCCTCTTCGTTGGTGCGGCGCACCGAGACCGGCACCAGGTCGGCCTGGATCTGGCCGTTGGCGTAGGCCTTGGCGGCCTTCTCCTGCGAGCGCACGGCGTACTCGTCGGCGCGCTGCTTGGTGATCGACGGGTAGCGGTCGTGCAGGTTCTCGGCGGTCATGCCCATGAACAGGGCGGACTCGTCGACCAGCTTCTCGCTGACGAACCGCGGGTTCGGGTCCACGCCCTCGCCCATCGGGTGGCGGCCCATGTGCTCGACACCGCCCGCGATCGCGACGTCGTACGCGCCGAAGGCGACCGAGCCGGCCACCGAGGTGACGGCGGTCAGGGCGCCCGCGCACATGCGGTCGATGGAGTAGCCCGGGACCGAGGTGGGCAGGCCCGCCAGGATGCCGGCGGTGCGGCCGATGGTCAGGCCCTGGTCGCCGATCTGCGTGGTCGCGGCGACGGCGACCTCGTCGATCTTCTTGGGGTCGAGACCGGGGTTGCGGCGCAGCAGCTCCCGGATCGCCTTCACGACCAGGTCGTCGGCGCGGGTCTCGTGGTAGACGCCCTTCGGGCCCGCCTTGCCGAACGGGGTGCGGACGCCGTCGACGAAGACGACGTCCCTGACGGTACGAGGCACGATGGCTCTCCTCCAGGGTGCGGGATGGCACTGCTGCGGCACGCATGCACTGAGCGCGCGCTCAGCCCCATGCTACTTATGAGTAACGTAGCTGCCCAGTCCCCCCGGCGGGAGCGGCGAAGGTCACACCGCCCGTCACACCACCGGAGGACGTGCCGCACCCCGACCTTGGCCGGAATCCGCCGGTCCGGCTACGAGGTCTCCCCGCTCAGCGCCGCCACCAGTACGGGCGTCACCTGCTCCACCTGCCAGGGACGGGCCCCGTGCCCGGCGAGGGCCGCGCCCACCGACTCGGCGTCGACCGTCGCGGGCGGCTCCCAGCAGACCCGGCGCACGGTGTCCGGCGTGATCAGGTTCTCCTGGGGCATGCTCAGCCGCTCGGCCAGCGCCGTCACGCCCGCGCGCGCCGCGGTCAGCCGGGCCGCGGCGGCCGGGTCCTTGTCGGCCCAGGCACGCGGCGGCGGCGGGCCGGTCACCGGCTGGCCGGGCTGCGGCAGCTGCGACTCGGACAGCACCCTGGCCCGGTCGACCGACACCTGCCACTGCTCCAGCTGCCGGCGGTTCACCCGCCCGAAGCCGTTCAGCGCGGCCAGTGCGTGCGCGTTGGGCGGCAGCGCGAGTGCCGCCTCGACGATGGCCGCGTCCCCGAGCACCTTGCCGGGGGAGACGTCCCGGCGCTGCGCGATCCGGTCCCGGGTCTGCCACAGCTCCCGCACCACGGCGAGCTGACGGCGCCGGCGCACCTTGTGCATGCCGGACGTGCGGCGCCACGGGTCCTTGCGCGGCTCGGGCGGCGGGGCCGAGGCGATGGCGTGGAACTCCTGCCGGGCCCACTCCAGCTTGCCCTGCCGGTCCAGCTCCTTCTCCAGGGCGTCCCGCAGGTCGACCAGCAGCTCGACGTCGAGCGCGGCGTAGCGCAGCCAGGGCTCGGGCAGCGGGCGCGTCGACCAGTCGACGGCCGAGTGGCCCTTCTCCAGGACGAAGCCCAGGACGTTCTCCACCATCGCGCCGAGGCCGACACGCGGGAACCCGGCGAGCCGCCCGGCCAGCTCGGTGTCGAAGAGGCGGGTGGGCACCATCCCTATTTCGCGCAGGCACGGCAGGTCCTGGGTGGCCGCGTGCAGCACCCACTCCGTGTCGGCGATCGCGGCGCCGAGACCGGAGAGGTCGGGGCAGGCCACCGGGTCGATCAGCGCCGTCCCGGCGCCCGCGCGGCGCAGCTGCACCAGGTACGCGCGCTGGCCGTAGCGGTACCCGGAGGCGCGCTCGGCGTCGACGGCGACGGGGCCGCTCCCGGCGGCGAAGGCGGCGGTCACCTCGGCGAGGGCGTCCGCGTCGGCGATCACCGGTGGAATGCCCTCGCGTGGTTCGAGCAAGGGGATCGGCGCCCGGCCCACAGAAGATCCGGCGTCTTCCGGAGGGGCGCCTCCGGTGGTGCGCTGTGGACGGTCTGCTGCGGTTTCGTGGGCGTCGGTCACCTGTCAAGGGTATCGGTGGATCGACGGCGCCCGCCGACGGAACGTTCCGTCGGCGGGCGCCGGGGGGTCGTAAACCAGTCAGGTCAGTGAAAGATCGGCTTCACCGGACGTCGTCGGGGGAGCGGGGGGCGGGGAGCGGGGAGTGTCAGGACGGGGGTCGGAGCGGTCAGTGGATGATGCCCGTGCGCAGGGCCACCGCGACCATCCCGGCGCGGTCGCCCGTGCCGAGCTTGCGGGCGATGCGGGCCAGGTGGCTCTTGACGGTCAGTGCGGACAGGCCCATCGAGACGCCGATCGCCTTGTTCGACTGGCCCTCCGCGACCAGGCGCAGCACCTCGACCTCGCGGCCGGAGAGCTCGCGGTAGCCGCCCGGGTGGCTCGGGGCGCCCGGGGGGCGGCGGTGCAGACGGGCGGCGGCGGCGCCGATGGGGGCGGCGCCCGGCCGGGTGGGGAGCCCGACGTTGGTACGGGTGCCGGTGACGACGTAGCCCTTGACGCCGCCGGCGAGGGCGTTGCGGACGGCGCCGATGTCGTCGGCCGCGGACAGGGCGAGCCCGTTGGGCCAGCCCGCGGCGCGGGTCTCCGACAGCAGGGTCAGGCCGGAGCCGTCGGGGAGGTGGACGTCGGCGACGCAGATGTCGCGGGGGTTGCCGATGCGGGGACGAGCCTCCGCGACGGACGAGGCCTCGATGACGTCGCGCACACCGAGCGCCCACAGATGGCGGGTGACGGTGGAACGGACGCGCGGGTCGGCCACGACCACCATGGCGGTCGGCTTGTTCGGGCGGTAGGCGACCAGGCTTGCAGGCTGCTCGAGGAGAACGGACACCAGGCCTCCTGGGGTGCGGGGACGGAGCCGGCTCATGGGGGTGAAGCCGGGATGAACCGTGCTTTCAAGGTCACAGTCGTCTTCGGCACCGAACGCGTCCGCCTTTAGAGAATGATCACGATCTGGTGAGTAACAATCCGAGCAATTCGGACACGCTGTCGATCATTCGAAGATCGAACGGTTTCACACTTTGTCGATACGAGGCCGAAAGTGGCCGTGTCGACAAAGTGACGGAACCTCCTCCGGGCGTGCGCACCCCACGCCCGGAACGATGAACGCCCGCTGGTGGAGTGTCAGCGCGACTGCGGGCCGCGCCGCTGCGGCAGCGTCACGACCGAGGCGTCGCCCGGCGCGGCCGGCGGCAGGCCCGCGACCTGGGCCAGCAGGTCGCACCACGAGGAGAGGTGCGCCGCGGTGTCCGGGACGCCGCCCAGACCCTCGCGCGGCGTCCAGGACGCCCGGATCTCGATCTGCGAGGCGGACGGCCGGGCCGAGAGCCCTCCGAAGTAGTGGGAACTCGCACGCGTGACCGTGCCGCTGGGCTCCCCGTACGTCAGCCCGCGCGCCTGGAGCGCGCCGGTCAGCCAGGACCAGCACACGTCCGGCAGCAGCGGGTCCGCCGCCATCTCCGGCTCGAGTTCGGCCCGCACCAGCGTCACCAGCCGGAAGGTCCCGTGCCAGGCCTCGTGCCCGGCCGGGTCGTGCAGGAGCACCAGCCGCCCGTCGGCCAGGTCCTCGTCGCCGTCGACGACGGCGGCTTCGAGCGCGTACGCGTGCGGGGCGAGCCGCTGCGGTGCGCGGGTCGCCTCCACCTCGATCTGCGGCCGCAGCCGCGCGGCCCTGAGTGCCTCCACGGCGGCCGCGAAGGCCGGCGGCGCCGTACTCCCGCCACTCCCGCCACTCTTGCCGTTCCCGCCACTCGCGCCACTCGGGTCGTTCCCGTTGTGACTCCCCTTGTGCCGGGCCTCTTCCTCGGTCCCCTTCGCGTCGTCCATTCCGCCAGCGCCGTCCGACAGTCGTCCCTGAGCCGCAGCCATGCGGGGAACATTAAGCGGAACGGCGGCCCGGCGCAGGGAGGGACACCCGCGTGCGGGCGCGATGTCCGGATCACGCGGTCCCGCGGGGGCGCGGGAGCCGTCCCACCCACGGTCCGGCGCCGTGCGGGGGACATGCGAGACTTGCCCGTGTGAGTGCCAACCAGAGCCCCGCGGGCAAGCAGCCGACCGCCACGTACGACTCCGCGTTCCTCAAGGCGTGCAGGCGTGAGCCGGTGCCGCACACGCCCGTGTGGTTCATGCGGCAGGCCGGGCGCTCACTGCCGGAGTACCTCAAGGTGCGCGAGGGCATCCCGATGCTCGAGTCGTGCATGCGGCCGGAACTGGTCGCCGAGATCACCCTCCAGCCGGTGCGCAGGCACGGCGTGGACGCGGCGATCTACTTCAGCGACATCGTGGTCCCGCTCAAGGCCATCGGCATCGACCTCGACATCAAGCCGGGCGTCGGCCCGGTCGTCGCCGACCCGATCCGCACCCGCGCGGACCTGGCGCGGCTGCGCGAGCTCACCCCCGAGGACGTCGCCTACGTCACCGAGGCCTTCGGCCTGCTCACCCGCGAGCTGGGCGCCACCCCGCTGATCGGCTTCGCGGGCGCGCCGTTCACCCTCGCGAGCTACCTCGTGGAGGGCGGCCCGTCCCGCAACCACGAGCACACCAAGGCCCTCATGTACGGCGACCCGCAGCTGTGGGCCGACCTGCTCGACCGCCTCGCCGGCATCACGGCCGCCTTCCTCAAGGTGCAGATCGAGGCGGGCGCGAGCGCCGTCCAGCTCTTCGACTCCTGGGTCGGCGCGCTGTCCCCCGCGGACTACCGCCGCTCGGTGCTGCCCGCCTCCCGCAAGGTCTTCGAGGCCGTCTCCGGGTACGGCGTGCCGCGCATCCACTTCGGCGTCGGCACCGGGGAGCTGCTGGGCCTCCTCGGCGAGGCGGGCGCGGACGTCGTCGGCGTCGACTGGCGCGTCCCGCTGGACGAGGCCGCCCGGCGCGTCGGCCCCGGCAAGGCGCTCCAGGGCAACCTGGACCCGGCCGTCCTCTTCGCCGGGCGGGAAGCGGTCGAGACCAAGACCCGCGAGATCCTGGACGCGGCGGCGGGGCTCGAGGGCCACGTCTTCAACCTCGGCCACGGCGTCCTGCCGACCACCGACCCGGACGCCCTGACCCGCCTCGTGGAGTACGTCCACACGCAGACCGCGCGCTGACGCACTCCGTGCCGGGGCCCCGTACAGAAGGGCTGCGACTCAGCCCGCGGACCCGTCCGTGAGCACCTCCGCCGCGGCCACCCCCGAGGCCGCGCTCGCGCCGTGGGTGAAGACCTGGGCGGCCGCGGCGGGCGTGGTGCCCGGCAGGCCCATCTCCACCACGATCGCGTCCGGACGGGCGGCGGTCAGACCGGTCACGGCACGGCTCATCCACGCGTGCCGGGCCGCGTCGCGGGCCACGATCACCAGCGGGCGCCCCGCGGCCGGTGCGAGGGCACAGCTCTCCAGCGCCACCGTCCCCTCCTCCAGCTCCTGTCCGCGCACCCGCACGGAGGTCGTGCCGGGCAGCCGCTCGCGCAGCGGTTCCGCCACGCCCCACGGGGTCTCCTTGCCGATGGCCATGTTGGTCACCGGCGCCAGCTCGACCACGTGCGGCGCGGCCGTCAGCGGCAGGGCGGCCCGCGCGGCGCCGGTGAGCCGCACGGCCCGGCGTGCGGCGACGTGCCCGATGCCGTCGCCGGCCGGTTCGCCCGCGGACCCGGCCGCCCGCAGCCCGGCCGACCAGCGGGCGAACTCCCGTACCCGGCCCGCCGCTTCGGCCAGCCGCTCCTCGGGCAGCTCCCCGCCGGTCAACGCGGCCGTCAGCGCCTTGGCCAGCAGTGCGACCGTGGCCTCCTCGGCGCTCTCGCCGCCCACGCAGACGGCGTCCACCCCGGCGGCGACCGCCTTCACCGTGGCGCCGTCGATGCCGTGGCGGCGGGTGACGGCGCCCATCTCGATGGCGTCGCTGACGACCAGGCCGTCGAAGCCCAGCTCCTCGCGGAGCAGGCCGTGGAGGATGGCCCGGCTCAGCGTGGCCGGGAGGCCGGGGTCGTAGGCGGGCACCAGCAGATGGCCGCTCATGACCGCGCGCACCCCGGCCGCGACGGCGGCCCGGAACGGGGGCAGCGCCTGGGCGGCGATCTCGTCCCGCCCGGCCGGGTAGGACGGCAGGTCGTGGTGGGAGTCGACGGCGACGTCCCCGTGGCCGGGGAAGTGCTTGGCGCAGGCGGCGACGCCGGACGACTGGAGGCCGCGGACCCACGCGGCGGTGTGCCGGGCGACCACGTCCGGGTCCGAACCGAAGGAGCGCACGCCGATGATCGGGTTGTCCGGGTTGGAGTTGACGTCCGCGCTCGGCGCGTAGTCGAGGCTCACCCCGGCGGTGCGCAGCTGCCGGCCGAGGTCGGCGGCGACGGCCTCGGTCAGCTCCGCGTCGTCGACGGTGCCGAGGGCGAAGTTGCCCGGCCGGGACGAGCCCGTGGCGGACTCGATGCGGGTGACGTCTCCCGCCTCCTCGTCGATCGCGACGATCAGGTCGGGGTTCTCGGCGCGCAGCTGAGCGGTCAGCCGGGCGACCTGCTCGGTGGAGACGATGTTGCGGGAGAAGAGCACGACGGAGGCCAGTCCGTCGCCGATGTCGCGCAGGATCCAGTCGGGGGCCTCGGTGCCCACGAAACCCGGTTGAAGGACGGAGAGCGCGAGCCGACGCAACTCGCTGCTGTGCTTGCTGGAGGACATCGACCGCGCCTTTCGGATGACTTCTTGGTATAGACCAAGGGGGTGCGCGTTCAGGTTAACCAGACGTGTCAAGGGTGCCGTCGCCCAACTCGGAAGTAACAACTTGCCTAGTCCGGAGGGGTGTTGACACCTTCCCTTGGTCTAGTCCATTGTGAGGCGCAAGTTCGGCGAGGGGCCCATGTGACTCCAGTTACCGCGCCGGACATCAGCCTCGGCCGGACTGCGCAACCGCTGCCGTGGCGACGACTTCCGTGACGACCACCCCGGACGAGACGACCATTCCGGACGAGGGCGCGGACCGGGGACCACCCCGTCCGAGCCGCCCCGTCGCCCCGCTCCCGCCCCCGTGCCGCGAGCGGGCTCCCGCTGCCACCACCGACCTCATGTGCGACGGCCGACCACCGTCGTGCGCACCGCCGTCGCCCGCACGGGGCGACGGCGAGGATCTGGAGCACCCCATGGCGACGCCCGATTCCTACCTCCACCGAGCACCGTCGGACCTGCCCTACTTCAGCGCGGACGCCGACACCTACCTGGCCCGCACCCAGCTCCGCGACCTCGACAAGACCCGTCCGCTGCGGGTGCTGTCCGAGGAGGACTTCGCCCACTGGCAGACATACGGCTACGTCGTCGTGAAGGAGGCGATACCCGCCGGCTCCGCGCGCCGGCTGCTCGACTTCGCCTGGGAGTTCCAGGGCCTGGACCCCGAACGCCCCGACACCTGGTACCAGGACCGCGAATACCGCTCCGACCTCGACCGGGAACTGCACATCTACGGCTTCGTCGAGGCGTACCAGCACCAGCTCATCTGGGACAGCCGCCAGACGCAGCGCGTCTACGACGCCTTCGTCGACGTGTGGGACTGCGAGGAGCTGTGGGTCACCCTGGACCGGCTCAACCTCAACCCGCCCAACACGGGCAACCGCGACCGCGCCCTGATCGACAAGCCGGACCGCGGCTTCGACATCGAGCTGCACTGGGACGTCGACACCACGCTCGGCGTCCTGCCCCAGCGCGTCCAGGGCATCATCGCGCTCAACGACACCAAGCCCGACCACGGCGGCTTCCAGTGCTGCCCCGAGCTGTTCCGCCGCTTCGACCGCTGGAAGGCCCTCCAGCCCGAGGACCGCGACCCGATCCGGCCCGCGATCGACCGCGAGGACATGCCCGTCGTACGGCCCGACCTGGAGGCCGGCGACCTGCTCATCTGGAACGGCCTGCTGGCCCACGGAGTCGCCCCCAACGTCTCCGGCGAGGGCGTCCGGGCGGTCCAGTACCTGTCGATGATGCCCGCGCTGGAGACCCACCGCACCCTGCGCGACTCCCGCGTCGACTCCTGGCGCACCCTCGCCACCCCCGACTGGAACGCCACCCTCCTCGGTGACGCCCACCGGCACGAGTCCGAACGCTACGGTCCCGCCGAACTGACCGAACTGGGCGCGAAACTGCTGGGCCTGACCTCCTGGCACGGGGACGCCGGCACCGACGGCGACCGCACGGACGAGGCGACCGACGAGGCCACCGGGGACGCCGCATGCGCAGCATCTGCCTGACCCTCCCCACCAACCGGCACTGCCCGGACACGATCACGGCCCTGGGCGCGGAAGCCGCCCACGCCGCCGACCACTTCGACATCGATGTCCACCTGCTGGTCCTCGACTCCTGCCCGGCCGAGGACCGCGCCGCCCACGCCGACGCCTTGCGGCTCCTGCCGGACCACCCCCGGATCACCGTCCACCACCTCGACGAGGCCGCCCAGCGCGACTTCCTCACCCGGGTGACGGCACGCTCCGGCAGCACCAAGCCCGGACTGCTCCTCGACCTGATGCTCCCCGACGGGCTGTCCTACGGTGCCTGCACCAACCGCGCCTTCCTGATCGCGGCCGCGCTCGGCTGCGAGTCCGTCCACCGCAGGGACTCCGACAGCCGCTACCAGAGCGTGGACGGCCGTCCGGTCTTCCCCGTCCACCACGAGCTGCTGTCCCTCGGCGCACGCGCCGCCGACGCCGTGCCCCACGTCACCGAGTCGACCCTGACCGGCGCCCTGCTGGAGCGGCGGGTCGCCATGGTGGGCAGCTCCTTCGTGGGGGAACTCTCCGTCGACATCGCGCGGATACGGGACGCCGACCCCGACGTCTACCGCGACGTCGTCTCCCTCTGGGCGCCCGAGGGCTGGTCCGCCGAGCGGAAGCACGCACTGGTCGAGGAGTCCTTCACCGGCGCCGGCACCGAACCCTTCGCGGCCGACCACGCGCTGCTGACGGTGGTCGACCCGATGCGCGTGGACATGTGCAACATCGCCTTCCACGGCGCGACGGTCGCCGAACGCGTTCCGCTGCCGCCCGCCCGGGACACCATCGGCAGCGACTACTTCCTCATCCACCTCGTGCACGACGCCCGGCTGCCCGGTGTGCTGCACAACCGCAACATCGTCAACTACCACACCGGCGAACGCAGGACCGGCCCCGGCTTCCTCGCCTACCAGACCCGCTTCGCCAAGTTCCTGCTGTCGATGCTCTACTTCCACTTCGTCTACGACCGCATGGCCGAAGCCGGCGACGCGCTGCTGGACGAGCACGGCCGGGCCCGCCCCGGCGCCGTCGCCGCCCTGGCCCGCGAGAGCACCGGCCTGGACACCGGGGAGAACGTCCGCAGGCTCGACGCCCTCGACACCGCCTACCGGCGGCTCGGCGGCAGATACGCCGACGTCGCCGACCACCTGGCCGGCCGCCGCGCCCACCTCCTCGACGAGGCGCGCGACGACATGGCGGACTTCGCGCTGCTCACGGAGGCGTGGGAGGGGATGGTGACCGCCGCCAGGGCCACCCCCGTCGAGCTGCCCGAGGGACAGCCGCGGTGAGCGCGCCGACGGCCGCGGGCCTCAGCGCGCCCCTCGCCGCCGCCCTCGCCGCCGCCACCGAGGACCGGCTCGTGTACGACCTGGCCGGCATCGAGGAGCGCCACGACGCGCTCCTGCGTGAACTGCCCGGCGTACGGGTGCGGTTCGCGATGAAGGCCTGCCCGGTCGACGAGGTCCTCGCCGCCCTGGCCCGCCGGGGCGCCGGGGCCGACGCGGCCGGACCCGGCGAGGTGGAGCAGGCGCTGCGGGCCGGCATGCCGGTCGGACGCGTGCACTACGGCAACACCGTCAAGTCCGACCGGAACATCGCCGAGGCGTACCGGCTGGGCGTGCGCACCTTCGCCACCGACAGCCTCCAGGACGTGGCCGCCCTCGCCGAACACGCCCCCGGCGCACGCGTGTTCTGCCGGGTGGCGACCGGCGGGGCGGGCGCGGTGTGGGGACTGAGCAACAAGTTCGGCTGCCCGCCCCGCGACGCCGTCCGGGTACTGGAGGCGGCCCGGGACGCCGGGCTGGTGCCGGCGGGCCTGTCCGTCCACGTCGGCTCCCAGCAGATGACGGGCGAGGCGTGGCACGGCGCCGTCGAGGACCTGGGCGAGGTCCTCGGCACCCTCGGCCGGCGCGGCATCCGCGTCGACCACGTCAACCTCGGCGGCGGACTGCCCGCGCTCGGCTACCGGGACCGGCGCGGCACCCCTCTCGACCCACCGCTGGACAAGATCTTCGCGGTGATCCGGGAGGGCATGGACGAACTGCGCCGGATCCACGGCGGTCCCCTGGACTTCGTCGTCGAACCGGGACGGCACCTCGTCGCCGACCACGGGGCGATCCGCGCCCACGTCGCCCGGCTCACCGAACGCCGGGCCGCGGACGGCGAACGGCAGCACTGGCTCTACCTGAGCTGCGGCAAGTTCAACGGCCTGTACGAGATGGACGCCCTCCAGTACCGGCTGGTCTTCCCGGGCCACCCCGACGGCCCGTACGTCCCGGCCGTGGTCGCGGGACCCACCTGCGACAGCGACGACGCCTACTCCCACCAGGAGGGACTGGTCCCGGTGCCCCGGGCGCTGGCCTCGGGCGACCCGGTCTGGGTGCTGTCCTGCGGCGCCTACGCGACCAGCTACACCACCCTCGGCTTCAACGGCTTCGCCCCGCTGCCGTACGCCTGGGCGGGCGGCCAGGAGGGGACCGGCGCCGATGGCTGACACCGTACGCGTACGCACCCTGGCCGACGGGGACTGGGACGCGGTCGTCACGCTGGAGCGGGACGCCTACACCGGCCTCGGCCTGTCGGAGGGCCGGGCCGCGCTCCAGTCCAGGGCGGCGGCGTCCCCGGACACCTGCTTCGTCGTGGACGTCGGCGCCCGCACGGCCGGCTACCTGCTCGCCCTGCCGTATCCGCCGCACCGCTACCCGGACCTGGCGCGGGGCGAGCAGCGGACCGCGACCGCGTGTCCACCCGGGAACCTCCACCTCCACGACATCGTCGTCGCCCCCGGCCTGCGCCGCACGGGACTCGCACGGCACCTCCTGCACCACCTCACCGGCACCGCACGGGCGCGCGGCGACGAGCGGATCTCCCTGGTCGCCGTGGGCGGCACCGAGCCCTTCTGGACGGCGCGCGGCTTCGTGCCCGAGCCGGGCGTCGTGCCGGCCGGCGAGTACGGCGGCGAAGCCGTCTACATGTCCAGGCCGGTGGCGGCCGCCCGGCAGACCCGGCCCCGCCCGTCCCTCTCCCCGCCCCCGCCCGCCCCCACCCTGCGCGAAGTGAGCTGATTGCGCGTGTCCCGTCTCCACGATCCGTTCCGGCGCGGCCAGCTGGCGATCGCCGCACTGTTCCTGTCCCTCGGCTTCCAGTACGCCACCTGGGCCGCGCGGATTCCCGCGATCAAATCCGACCTCGGCCTGAGCGCGGCCGAGGTGGGGGTCCTCCTCATGGCCGCGGGCGTCGGCGCGGCGGTGTCCTTCCCCGCGGTCGCCTGGCTGATGCGCCGCATGGGCTCGCGCCGGCTGTCCCTGCTGTCCCAGCTCGGCCTCGCCCTGCTGCTGCTCGCCCTGGCGGCGGCGCCGAACTACCCGGTGGCCCTGCTGGTGATGTGTGCCGACGGCGTCCTCGTCGGCTGCCTGAACGTGGCCATGAACGCGCAGGGGGCGGCCCTGGAGGCACGGCACGAACGCAACACGATGGCGAGGCTGCACGCCGTCTTCAGCGCCGGCTCCCTGCTCGCGGCCCTGCTCGCCTCCGGCATGACCGCCGCCACCGGATCGGTCGCGGCGCACTTCGGGGTCGCCGTCGCGCTGCTCGTCGCCCTCGGTGCCACGGCCCGCACCGGACTGCTCGACGACGCGACCACGCCCGACGGGACGGAACCGGCCGCCGCGGAAGCCCCCGCCGACCCGGAGCCCGCCCGCCGTCGCTGGACCCTCCCCTCCCGCCCGACCCTGTGGATGTGCTGCGCCATGGTCTTCGGCACCGTCGCCGAGGGCGCCATGAACGACTGGTCCGCCCTCTACCTGAAGGACGTCGCCGAGGCGTCGGCGGAACTCGCCCCGCTCGGCATCGCCGTGGTGTCCGGGATGATGGTCGTCGCCCGCCTCTTCGCCGACGGCTGGCGCAGCCGCTTCGGCGACGGACGGGTCGTCCTCCTCGGCAGCGCCGTGGCCGCCACCGGCCTCGCCGCCGCCCTGGTCAGCGGCGGCGTCGCCCCGGCCCTGGCGGGCTTCGCCTGCATGGGCCTGGGCATCGCGGCCGTGACCCCCTGCGTCTACGCGGCCGCCGCCCGGCAGGGCTCGGACGCGCTGACGCTGGTCGCCGCCATGGGCACCACGGGACTGCTGGCCGGACCGCCGCTCATCGGCTTCGTCGCCGGTGCGAGCAGCCTGGCCTGGGGCATGGGCGCCGTGGCCGCCTCTGCGGGCGCCGTCGCGCTGTGCGGCACCCGCATCCGCTGGACCGCCCCCACCGCCCCCGTCGCGCGGAGCGAGGCGACCCCGGCCTGACCCCACGGGGGCATGCCGTGCCCGCCACTCACCACCCCGGTCGCGCCCGCCTGCCGAACAGCAGCCCGCGCGGCTCGGGCGGGGGACGGGTGCCCCGCCGCAGCGGCCAGGCGATCAGCATGCCGACGACGAAGCCGACGACGTGGGCCACGTACGCCACCGTGCCCGCGTCGGACACGGCCCCGCCGGAGGAGTAGACCGCCTGGAGCCCGAACCAGAAGCCCAGCACCAGCCAGGCCGGCAGCCGCAGCGGCAGGAAGATCAGGAAGGGCACCAGGACCCAGACGCGGGCCCTCGGATACAGCACCAGATAGGCGCCGAGCACCCCGGCGATCGCGCCCGACGCGCCGATCAGCGGAGCGCCCGAGCCGGAGTTGAGGAGGGCGAAGCCGTAGGTCGCCGCGTAGCCGCAGACGCCGTAGAAGAGCAGGAAGGGGACGTGGCCCATCCGGTCCTCGACGTTGTTGCCGAAGATCCACAGGAACAGCATGTTGCCCAGCAGGTGCAGCCAGCCGCCGTGCAGGAACATCGCCGTCAGGACGCTCAGCTCCGGCGACTTGTCGTAGCCGGGCGGCGCGACCACGCAGCCCGGCCCCTGCGGGCCGACCCCGACGGCGCCGGTGGGCACCAGGCGCGGCATCCGGTGCTGGAGCAGCTCCTGCGGCACCGCCGCCCAGTGGTCCAGAAACGCCTGGAGGTCGCACATCTGCGCGAGGCTGCCGTCGCCCGTCGCCGACCCGGTCATGCCGGGGGTGAACAGGAACACCAGGACGTTCGCGAGGATCAGGGCGTACGTCACCCACGGGGTGCGGCGCGCCGGGTTCACGTCATGGACGGGGATGACCACGAGACACTTCTGCCCGCCCGGCGGACGGCGAACCGGTTCGCCCGTTGAACGCCCCCGTCCGTGTGTACGTATGCCCTCTCAACCGCCCGCGGCCCGGGGAAGGCGGGGCGCGGGGACGACGTGAGGAAACAGGCGATGAACGAACGGGTCACACCGGCTCCCGCGCTGCACGCCCTGCCCGACGGCGAGGCCGAGGTCGCCCTCGTGCTCCGGCTGCCCTGGGAGGACGTCGCCCGGCTCGGCCAGGAGGCGGGGCGGCTGGCCGCGCAGACGCAGCGGCCGGTGACACTGGACGAGGCGGTGAGCCACCGGCTGCGCTCCACGCGGGCCGCGTCCCACGCCAGGCCGGCCGGTGAGCAGCCGCCCGCGGTGGGCTCCCCGGTGCCGGCGACCGCGCCGGCCTCGGTGTCCTCCCTGCCGGCCCGGCCCCCGGCCGAGCAGGCGCGGCAGGCCATCGACCGGATCAACGGAACGGCGTAGCGCCCGGCACGGTCGCTCGGCTGCGTCACTCAGCCCTGCTGTTCGGCTGAGCCGCTCCCGCGCTCCCGCGCTGCCGCTCGGCTACGCCGCTCAGCCCTGCTGCTCGACCGCCCGCACCGTCTTGCGGGCGGCCACCAGCACCGGGTCCCACACCGGGGAGAAGGGCGGTGCGTAACCGAGGTCCAGGGCGGTCATCTGCTCGACCGTCATCCCGGCCGTGAGGGCCACCGCGGCGATGTCGACCCGCTTGCCCGCGCCCTCACGGCCGACGATCTGCACGCCGAGCAGCCGCCCGGTGCGCCGCTCCGCCAGCATCTTCACCGTCATCGGGGAGGCGTTCGGGTAGTAGCCCGCGCGGCTGGTGGACTCGATGGTCGCCGTCACGAACCGCAGCCCCGCCCGCAGCGCGTCCTTCTCCCTGAGGCCGGTCCGCGCGATCTCCAGGTCGCACACCTTGCTGACCGCCGTACCGACCACGCCCGGGAAGGTGGCGTAGCCGCCGCCGGCGTTGGTGCCGATGACCTGCCCGTGCTTGTTGGCGTGCGTACCCAGCGGGATGTGCCGCTCCTGCCCGGAGACCAGGTCGAGCACCTCCACGCAGTCGCCGCCCGCCCAGATGTTCTCGTGGCCGCGCACCCGCATCGCCAGGTCCGTCAGCAGCCCGCCGTGCGCGCCGAGCGGCAGCCCCGCCGCCGCGGCGAGCCCGGTCTCGGGACGGACCCCGATGCCGAGCACCACCACGTCCGCCGGGTACTCGGCGTCCTTGGTCGCCACCGCCCGGACCCGGCCGTCGTCCCCGGTCAGCACCTCGGTGACCTCGGCGCCGTTCACCATGGTGATGCCCAGACCCTCCATGGCCGTGCGCACCATGCGGCCCATGTCGGGGTCGAGCGTGGCCATCGGCTCCCGGCCGCGGTTGACGACCGTCACCTCGTAGCCGCGGTTGATCAGCGCCTCGGCCATCTCCACGCCGATGTACCCGGCGCCGACGACCACCGCGCGACGGCCGCGCGTGCGGGCCAGCGTGTCGAGCAGCGCCTGCCCGTCGTCCAGCGTCTGCACCCCGTGCACGCCGGCCGCGTCGACGCCCGGCAGCTCGGGCCGGACCGGCCGCGCCCCGGTCCCGATCACCAGCTTGTCGTACGACGTCCAGGACTCGGCCCCGGAATCGACGTCACGCGCGCGTACCCGCCCGCCGGCCACGTCGATCTCCGTGACCTCGGTGCGCATCCTGAGGTCGATGTCCCGGGCGCGGTGCTCCTCGGGCGTGCGCGCGATCAGCGCGTCCCGTTCGGCCACGTCGCCGCCGACCCAGTACGGGATGCCGCACGCCGAGAACGAGCTGAAGTGACCGCGT
The DNA here is from genome assembly GCF_003112555.1 of Streptomyces coelicoflavus. GTDB lineage: Bacteria > Actinomycetota > Actinomycetes > Streptomycetales > Streptomycetaceae > Streptomyces > Streptomyces coelicoflavus. The sequence continues at coordinate 398,906 of NZ_BEWB01000004.1, forward strand.
TCGAACGCCACGATCTCCAGCTCGTCCGGGCCCTTCAGCCGACGCGCCTGCGACGCCGCGGACATCCCCGCGGCGTCGCCGCCGATCACGACCAGCCGTTCCCTCTTCCCGCCGCCAGCGCTCATGTTCATGCGAACACGCTACGTGGGCGGGATCCTTCAGTCCCCCGCCCCGGGTTCTTGCCCGCTCGGCGCCTGCGGACGGCGCGGCAGCCGGGGGCGCACGACCCGCAGCCACAGCAGCGCGAGCAGCGCCGCCACCATCGCGAACGGCAGCACCGCGCCGAGCACCACCGCCAGCCAGCGCAGCATCGTCACGAAGGCGTCCCAGCCGCCGGCCAGCGCGTCCAGGAACCCGGGGTCCTCGTCCTCCTTCTTCTCGACGTGCTTCACCGGCGTCTCCGACAGGGAGAGGGTGACGGTGGCCAGGCTCGTGCGGTCCTTCAGGGAGGCCTGCCGGGCGAGCAGTGCCTCCAGCTCCGCCTGACGGGTGCTCAGCTCGCCCTCCAGGGTCACCACGTCGTCCAGCTCCGTCGCCCGGTCCATCAGCTCGCGGACGCGGGCCACGCTGGCGCGCTGCGACTTGACGCGGCTGTCCACGTCCACCACCTGGTCGGTGACGTCCTCGGCCTTCGCCTCGCGCCGCAGCAGCTTCCCGGCGCCCTCCAGCTCGTCGAGGACGTCCTCGTATCGCTCCACGGGCACGCGGAGCGTCACCTCGGTGCGCTCGTGGCCCTCGGCGTCCCGGCTGGTGCTCTCGTCACCGACGTAACCGCCGGCGTTCTCGGTCGCGGTGCGGGCCGCGTCGAGTGCCTTGGACGTGTCCTTGACCTGAACGCTCAGGGAGACGGTGCGGATGAGGTGGGCCGCGGCGAGCTCGGGCGGCGCGCTCTCCCCGGCACGGCCGGACCCGGCCTCACCGGCCGCGCCTGCCTTGCCGTCGGCCTGCGAGCCCTCCGCCTGCGAGCCCTGCTGCGGCGCGGCGGCCTTGCCGCCCCCGTCGGAGCCGGCGTCCGAGGCGCTGCATCCGGTGAGGGCGAGCGCCGTCACCAGCAGCAGGCCGGCCAGGGCCCGGGCGGGCGGCGCGGACCTCCTCGTGGTCGCTCGTCGTGCCTGCATCGCGGGTACCCCCCGGGGTCGTAGCGGCTGATGTCTCTACGACGCGCGCGGAGGGTCGTGCGACGGCGCGGAACGGTCCCGAAGAGATCACGGTCCGGACTCGCGGCCGGACTCGCGGCCGGACTCGCGGCCGGAAGGGCGCCGGACGGGCGAACGGGTCGCGCGGGAACCTGTGGGCCCGGGGCCTGGGCCGTCCGGCCCCGGGGCGGTGTCGGTGGCGTCTGAGACGCTGGGGGCATGAGCGCAAGTGAGACCCCGGCGGGCGAGTTCCCCCCGGAACAGGGCCCCGGACACGTAGTCGTCGTAGGAGCCGGCATCGCCGGACTGGCCGCCGCCCACCGCCTCCTGGAGGCCGGCGCCCGGGTGACCGTCCTGGAGGCGTCCGACCGCGTCGGCGGCAAGCTGCTGCCCGGCGAGATCGCCGGCGTACGCGTCGACCTCGGCGCCGAGTCGATGCTGGCCCGCCGCCCCGAGGCCGTCGGCCTGGCCCGCGCGGCCGGACTCGCCGACCGCCTCCAGCCGCCGTCCACCGCGACCGCCTCCCTGTGGACCCGCGGCGCGCTGCGCCCCATGCCCAAGGGCCACGTCATGGGCGTCCCCGGCACCGCCGCCGCCCTGTCCGGCGTGCTCTCCGCGGAGGGCCTCGCCCGCATCGGACGCGACGCCGAACTGCCCCGCACCGAGGTCGGCGACGACGTGGCCGTGGGGGAATACGTCGCCGCGCGCCTGGGCCGCGAGGTCGTCGACCGCCTCGTCGAGCCGCTGCTGGGCGGCGTCTACGCGGGCGACGCCTACCGCATCTCGCTCCGCTCGGCCGTGCCCCAGCTCTTCGAGGCCGCCCGCACCCACACCTCCCTCACCGAGGCCGTCCGCGCCCTCCAGGGCCGCACGGCCACCTCACCGCCGAGCGGCCCGGTGTTCATGGGCATCGAGGGCGGCATCGGCACCCTGCCGCCCGCCGTCGCCGACTCGGTCCGCGCGCGCGGCGGCGAGATCCTCACGCGGGCGCCCGTCACCGAGCTGCGCCGCACCGCGTCCGACGGCTGGCGGATCGTCGCCGGCGACCGGGTGCTGCACGCCGGCGCGGTCGTCGTCGCCGTCCCGGCCGGTCCCGCCGCCGAGCTGCTGCGCGCCGAGGCGCCCGCCGCCGCGGCCGAGCTGTCCGCGGTGGAGTACGCCTCGATGGCCCTGGTCACCCTCGCCTACCGCCGCTCGGACGCCGCCGCGCTCCCCGAGGGCAGCGGCTTCCTCGTACCGCCGGTCGACGGGCACACCATCAAGGCGTCCACCTTCGCCTCCCGCAAGTGGGGCTGGATCGCCGACGAGGACCCGGACCTGGTCGTCCTGCGCACCTCGGTGGGCCGGTACGGCGACACGGAGATCCTCGGCCGCGACGACGAAGGCCTCGTCGCCGTCTCCCGGCACGACCTGGGCGAGGCCACCGGCCTGACCGCCGCGCCGGTCGCCACCCGTGTCACCCGCTGGCAGGACGGCCTGCCGCAGTACCCCGTCGGCCACCACGCGCGCGTGGCCCGCGTCCGCGAACACGTCGCGAAACTCCCGGGCCTCGCGGTGTGCGGCGCGGCGTACGACGGCGTCGGCATCCCGGCGAGCATCGCGAGCGCGTACGCCGCCGCCGACCAGATCCGGGGCGACCTGCGCGGTGTGGAGGAGCTCACGGCCCACCCGGTGCGGAGTCTGCACGGCGGAGCGGGAGAATAGGGCCATGAGTGACGACGCCTCCACCCCCGCCGCCGAGCGGATCCCGAACAAGGGCAAGCTGGCCAAGGACCTCAACGAGGTCATCCGGTACACCCTCTGGTCCGTGTTCAAGCTCAAGGACGGCCTCCCCGAGGACCGCGCCGGGTACGCCGACGAGGTCCAGGAGCTGTTCGACCAGCTCGCCGCGAAGGACGTGACGATCCGCGGCACCTACGACCTGTCCGGTCTGCGCGCGGACGCCGATCTGATGATCTGGTGGCACGCCGAGACCGCCGACCAGCTCCAGGAGGCGTACAACCTCTTCCGCCGCACGAAGCTCGGCCGTGCGCTGGAGCCGGTCTGGTCGAACATGGCGCTGCACCGCCCCGCCGAGTTCAACCGCTCGCACATCCCGGCCTTCCTGGCCGACGAGACGCCGCGCAACTACATCAGCGTCTACCCGTTCGTGCGCTCGTACGACTGGTACCTGCTGCCCGACGAGGACCGCCGCCGCATGCTCGCCGACCACGGCAAGATGGCCCGCGGCTACCCGGACGTGCGTGCCAACACGGTCGCCTCCTTCTCGCTGGGCGACTACGAGTGGATCCTCGCCTTCGAGGCCGACGAGCTGCACCGCATCGTCGACCTCATGCGCCACCTGCGCGGCTCCGAGGCCCGCCGCCACGTCCGCGAGGAGATCCCGTTCTTCACGGGTCGTCGGAAGGACATCGGCGAGCTGGTCGCCGGGCTGGCCTAGTCAGGCCTTCGGCGCCGCGGCCTGCCTCGGCTCCGGTTCCGGGCGCGGGGCGCACGACGTGTCCCGCGCCGGGAGGCGGCCGTCGAGGAGGTACGCCTCCAGGTGGCCGTTGACGCAGTCGTTCGGCCCGCCCGCGATGCCGTGCGTCCCCGCGTCCCGCTCGGTCACCAGCACCGAGCCCGACAGCCGCCGCCGCAGCTCCAGCGCGCCCTCGTACGGCGTCGCCGCGTCCCGTTCCGCGGCCAGGACCAGCGTCGGCGGCAGCTCACCCGGCGCGGTGCGCACGTCGAGGGGCTGCTGCCGGGGCACCCGCCAGTAGGCGCACGGCAGGTTCGTCCACACGTTGTCCCAGGTCTCGAACGGCGCCCGGCGGGCCAGCCGGGTGTTGTCCCGGTCCCAGACCTCGAAGTCGGCCGGCCAGGGCGCGTCGTTGCACTCGACGGCCGTGTACACGGCGTTGGAGTTCTCCGCCGCGACGGCGCCCTCCTCGGTCCGCGTCCCCGCCTGGTCGATCAGCGGCTGCGGGTCGCCCTTCAGATAGGCCGACAGCGCCTCGGCACGGTGCGGCCAGTAGTCGTCGTAGTACCCGGCCTTCAGCATCGCGCCCTGCAACTGCGCGGGCCCCACCGTCCCGCCCGCGGGCTCCGCCGCCAGCCGTGCGCTCGCCTCCTCGTAGGCGTCCTGCACCTGCCGCGCCGTGTCCCCGAGCCCGTACACGGCGTCGTGCCCGGCGACCCACTCCTTGAAGTCGTCCCAGCGGTCCTCGAACGCCTCCGACTGCTCCAGGTTGTTCCGGTACCAGACCTGCTCCGGGTCCGGGTTCACCACCGCGTCGAACACCATCCGCCGTACGTGCGAGGGGAACAGCTCGGCGTACAGCGCGCCGAGGTAGGTGCCGTACGACGCGCCCATGAAGGTGAGCCGCCGCTCGCCCAGCGCGGCGCGGACGACCTCCAGGTCACGGGCGTTGTTGAGCGAGTGGTAGTGCCGCAGCGCGTCCCCGCCCCGTTCCGCGCAGTCGCGCGCGTACGCCTCGGCCTCGGCGGCCCGCTGCTCCTTGTACGCGTCCGAAGGCCGCGTCGGGGCGGGGCGCGGCCCCTTGAAGAAGTCGCCGGGGTCCTGGCAGGACAGCGGCGCGGAGGGCGCGACGCCGCGCGGGGCGTAGCCGACGAGGTCGTAGGCGGCGGCGATCCGCTTCCACTCGGGCACCATGCCGACCAGCGGGAAGTACAGCCCGGAGGCGCCGGGGCCGCCCGGGTTGTAGAGGAGGGCCCCCTGTCCGTCCACCCGGCGTCCGCCGCCCTCGGGGTCCTTGTGGGTGGCCCGCACCCGGCTCACGGTCAGCTCGATCCGCTTCCCGTCGGGGTGGGCGTAGTCCAGGGGCACGGACACCGTGCCGCAGCGGATGCCGTCCGGCAGCTTCTCCGCCCTCGGGCACGCCCCGAACTCGATCCCGGCCGCCGCCGCGCGCCGGGCGGCCACGGCGGTCCCGCTCGCCTCGGCGGACCCGGGCCCGGCCGCGGGCGCCGGGGTGGCCTCCGCGGGCACGGCGGCGAGGGTGGTCAGCAGCAAGGACCCGGCGGCCGAGTAGAGGGCGGCAGCTCGCATCGCGTATCCCTTCGGTGCACGGTGTGACACAAGGGATGTTTGGTGCGGCGGCCCGGCGGGGCAAGCACCGCCCGCGGGTGTCGCCGCCGAGTGCCCCCCGCACGCCCCCGGCGCGTCAGGCCCGGCGCTCCCAGTGGTCCCCGGCGTACTTCTCGCGATGGGCGAAGGCCGCCCGCAGGTCCGGCTCGCCGATCGCGTGCACGCCCCGCACGGCGACCGAGGTGAGGAAGGTCCGGTCGTCCGCCGTGCCGTCCGCCTGCCGGACGAGGGCGCCGACCAGCCGTTGCCCGGCCGGGGAGGCCCAGCGCGCCTGCGGGTGGATCTCCATGCGCGTGATGGCGAGGCACCCGAGCGTCAGGGCGAGCGGCAGCGCGAACCAGAGGGCGATGAGCGGGCGTGGCTCGGTGGCGGGCAGCGGCAGCGCCAGAGCGGCCAGGCCGAGCGCGCACACGGCCACCGCGGCGACCCGCACCCGCCGCACCCCGGCCGTGACACCGCCGGTGCCGCCGTCGGGTACGGCGAGGCCCGCGCCGACCAGCCGGTCGGCCAGGCCCCGTACCGCGTCGGCGGCGGCCGCGGCGGCCCGTACCGGCGCTATCCGGGACTGTCCCCCGGGGCCTATCGCCCCTATGACCGACCGCTCCATGTCGTCCCGGCCGCACGGGTCCACGACCGTCGCCCAGCCGGTGTGCGCGAGCAGCAGCCGCCGCTGGCGTGCCATGGAGACGAGGGTCAGGTCGGCCACCCGCCGCGGGCCGCCGGACAGGAACGCCGCCTCGTACAGGGTCAGCGTGTGCTCGGGAGCCGCGGCGCGCGGGCCGACGGCGGCCGCGCGTACGGCGGCCAGGCACAGCCGCAGACAGGCGAGGCCGGCGACGGCCCAGGCCGACAGGAGGAAAAGGACCCAGAACATGCCGTATATCTATGCCAAGGCTTTCGCCGGCGCCACGCCCTGTTCACATTCCGGGACACGGTGTTGTGGGTATGTGACGTTCCGTTTGGTGATGTCCCCCGAGGCCGTCCCCCGGCTCAGCGGCGCAGCAGAACCCGCCTGGTCGCACGGGCCAGCCGGGCCCCGGGACGCCTGGAACGCGGCACCGGCCCCGACCGGTCCAGCCACCACTCCCGCAACGCCCTCCGCACGGCCGGGTCCTCGTCCCCCGGCGCCGTCCGCAGCACGTGCGCGGCGAAGTCGAGGGCGTCCCGCCGGTAGCCGCCGGTCAGCGGGGACCCCTGCGCGTAGGCGAGGAAGGCCGGCCGGTACCGCGCGCCCAGGATCACCGGCAGCTCCGGCGCGACCTTCCCGACCACGTCGGCCCGCTTCCCGGCGAGTGCCCGGGCCTGCACTCCCAGCCGCACCCGGTCGAACCCCTCGGGCACCGGCGTCCCCGCGACCAGCGCGGACAGCAGCGCGGCCTGCGCGAGCCCGAGCCGCTGGCGTACGGCGTCGCCGGCAGACCCGGACCCGGACCCGGACCCGGCGCCAGAGGAGGTGCGTGGCGCCGCCCCGCCCGTCACGGCCGCGCAACTCCCCGCCCGCCCCTTCGCGACGGCGGTGCGGATCGCCTCCACCTCACCGCTCAGCCCGTCGCCGTCGGGGAAGTTCTCGTCCCGCTCCAGCAGGACGCCCGGCGGTGCGACACGCGAGGCGAGGTCGGTCAGGATGTCGAGCACCGGCTGCGCGACGGGGTGGGCGTGGCTGTCGTGCCAGACGCCGTCCCGCTCGAAGCCGCCCGCGACATGGACGTAGGCGAGGGCCTCCAGGGGCAGTTCGGCGAGCGCCTCGGCCGGGTCCGCGCCGAGGTTGACGTGGTTGGTGTGCAGGTTGGCCACGTCGATCAGCAGCCGCACCCCCGTCCGGTCGGCCAGCTCGTAGAGGAACTGGCCCTCCGTCAGCTCCTCGTCCGGCCAGGCGACGAGCGCCGCGATGTTCTCCACGGCGAGCGGTACGGGCAGCGCGTCCTGCGCGATGCGCACGTTCTCGCACAGCACGTCGAGGGCGTCACGGGTGCGCGGCACGGGCAGCAGGTGCCCCGCCTCCAGCGCCGGTGAGGCGGTCAGCGCGCCGCCCGCCCGGACGAACGCGATGTGCTCGGTGACCAGCGGCGCCCCCAGGACCTCCGCCCGCTCGGCCAGCGCCGCCAGCCGCCCCGCGTCCGGCCGCTCCGCGCCGCCGAGCCCGAGGGAGACCCCGTGCGGTACGACGGTGACCCCGCGCTCGCGCAGCCGCAGCAGCGAGTCGGGCAGATGCCCGGGACACAGGTTCTCGGACACCGCCTCGACCCAGTCGATGCCGGGCATCCGCTCGACGGCGTCCGCGATCTCCGGCCGCCATCCGATTCCGGTGCCCAGTCGCGCCGTTCGCCCCATGATCGCGTCCCCCTTCGCCGCACACATGCCGGGGATATCGCCCGCCCGGCCCGGGCCGAACCACGGGCGGGGCTTGTTCAGAGCAACATCTGAGGTTCCTACCGCCGCAGCGCCGGATGGTCCGCGACCACCGTGCACGAGCCCGGCGCGATCTCCGTGAAGCCGGCGTCGCGCACCACCGGCAGGCCGCCGGTGGTGAGGCCGCCCCAGCGGGCCGGGTCCGCGGTGCGTACCGACAGCGGGAAGCCCGCCTCGCGCCACGCCGACCGCTCGCCGTCGGACAGCGCCCACCAGGCGAGCTGCGCCCCGTGGCCGGCCTGGGCCATCGCCTTGCCCGCCGACATGTCCAGGTCCGGGTTCATCCAGAGCACCGGCGCGGCGGGGTCGGCGGCGGCCGGCGGCTCCGGGTCGTCGAGGTCGGTGCCGGAGACCTGGAGGCGGGCCAGGTCCTTGGGCCAGCCGTCCAGCGGGACCGGCGGGAAGACCCGCACCTCGGCGCTCTTGCCGGTGACCGTGATGCCGGGCAGTGCCTCGGCCCGCCGCCACTCCGCGCCCCGGGCCCGGCGTACGACCTTGCGGATGCGCGCGTCCTGCCAGTCCCGCATCGCCCGCGCCCACGCGCCGTCACCGGTCGACCGCTCGTCGCCGAGCATCACCAGCACCGCGCGCGCCGCGGTCTCCAGCGCGTCGGTACGGGGTGGCGGCGCCGCCCGCTCGATGCGCACGACGAGCGGGAGCACGAACTGCGGCGCGAGGTCGCGGTCGCCGGGCTCGGCGCGGAAGGGACTGTCGGGGGTCGGCGCCGCGGCCGGGGCCGCGGCTGGGACGGAGGCGGGGACGGGCGTCGTCGGGTCGTTGCTCACGCCCTACAGTCTGCCAAGTCGCCCGACCGGGGCCGCCGGGCCTCCCGCCCGCGAGAGTATGAGCCCCATGCAGAGCGAGCTACGGCTGGACGGCGTGGGCCGCCGGTACGGCATCCGCGGCCCCTGGGTGCTGCGCGGCGTCGACCTCGGCGTGCCGCCAGGAACCCTCGTCCGCGTCGAGGGCACCAACGGCACCGGCAAGTCCACGCTGCTGCGGCTGCTCGCCGGGATCGACGCCCCCACCGAGGGCAGGGTCACCGGCCGCCCCCGTACCGCCTACGTCCCCGAACGCTTCCCGCCCGCCCTGCCCTTCACCGCCGCCGGGTACCTCACCCACCTCGGCACCGTCCACGGGCTGTCCCGCCGGGCGGCGGCCCGTGCGGCGGGGCAGTGGCTGGAGCGGCTGGGGGCCGCCGGGTACGCCGGCACACGGCTCTCCCGGCTGTCCAAGGGCGGCAGCCAGAAGGTGGCGGTGGCGCAGGCGCTGGTCGCCGAGCCGGAACTGCTGGTCCTCGACGAGGCCTGGACCGGGCTCGACGCGGGCGCGCGGGGCGAGCTGGAACGGGCGGTCGCCGAACGGGTGGCGGGGGGCGGTGCCGTGGTCTTCGTCGACCACGATCCGGGCCGCCTGGCCGGGGCGCCCGACGCCGTGTACACCGTGCGCGACGGCACGCTGCACCGCCGTACCGGTCCCGCCCCGGCGGCCGCCGGACCGCGGGTCGTCGTCCGGGTACAGGGGCCGCCGGGCGCCGCACTGCCCGCCGACGCGTACCGGACGGCCGCCTCGACGGAGGAGACCGGCCCCGGGTCCCACACGATCGGTGTCCCCGCCTCGCACTCCGACGTCCTGCTGCGCACGCTCCTGACCGCCCGTCCGCCCTGGCACGTGGTGAGCGTGCACGCCCCGGAGGACCCCCGATGACCGCTCTCCTGCGCTACCAGGCGGCCCTCCTGCTGCGCTCCCAGCGCTGGCTGCCGCCCGTCGTCCTGTATGCCGCCGCGCTCGGCGTCGGAGTACAGGGAGGGCAGCCGGTGCTCGACTCGCTGGGCTGGGCGGCGGCCGTGCTGCTGCCGGTCGCGGCCTGGCTGGTGCGGATCTGCGTCACCGGTGAGCCGCCCGCCGCGCGGGGGTGCGTGTCCGCGGCCCGCGGTCCCGCGCGGGCCCATCTGGCCTCCGTGCTCGTGGCGCTGGCCGCCGCGACCGTCCTCGGCGCGGTGGCGACCGTCGTCGTGACGCTGATCAGCGACCCGGTCAGCACCGGTCACGGCACGCGCGTACCGCTGCTCCCCGCCGGCGGCGCCGGACTGCTCGCCGCGCTGGTGTGCGCCCTGCTCGGCACCGCCGTCGGCGCGCTCACCGCCTGGCCGGTGCTGCGCTCGCCAAGCCGCGCGGTGCCCGCGCTGCTGCTGGCGGCCCTGCTGGCGCTGGTGGCGTCGGGGTCCCCGGCACGGGCGGCGGTCGGCGGCCTGGTCACCGGGTCGAAGTCGGGCGCGGTCCCGCTGCCGCTGCTGCCGCTGGCCGGGGCGGCGGTCGTCGCCGCGGCCGCGACCGCCGCGGCCTGTGCGCTCAGCTCGCGCAGGACGTCAGCCTGAACAGGCGGTCCGCTGGGCCTCCTGCCACTCGCAGACCGGGCAGAGCGTGATCCCCTTGTACGACTCCGGGTACTCCGTCGGCTCCCGGCACACGACGCAGTCCGCGTACGGCGGGCCGTCGGCCCTGGGCGGCCGGGGCGCCGAGTCGATCAGGGAGTAACCGCCGGGCTCGCAGCCGGAGCCGGAGCCGTCCGGGCCTTGGTCGTGGTCGCTGGTCATGTCTCCAGCGTAGGACGTCGGCGCGGGACGTCAGCCGCGCCCGTTCGCGGCGCCGATCAGTTCGGAGACCTTGACGAAGCGGTAGCCCCGGCGGCGCAGCTCGGGCACGACCGCCCGCACCACCTTTTCGGTCACCGGGGCGGCGCTGCGCGTGCAGTGCATGACGACGACCGACCCCGGCCGCACCCCGTCGAGGACCTGCCGGGTCACCGCGTCGGCGTCCGTCGCGAACGCGTCCCCGCTCACCACGTCCCACTGCACGGCGGTGACACCCGTTGCCGACAGCTCCTTGAGGGCCGCCTTGTCGTAACAGCCGCCGGGGAAGCGGAAGTACGGCATCGGATTCGGCACTCCGGCCTTCTCGAAGGCGGCGTACGCGCGCTCCAGGTCGGCGCGCATGTCGTCCTTGGAGACCGTCGGCAGGCCGTAGCAGTCGTCGGTGTAGGCGTAGTGGCTGTAGGAGTGGTTGGCGATCTCGAACCCCGGGTCCCGGCCGAGGGAGCGGGCCTGGTCCGGGTACTCCTCGGCCCAGCGGCCGGTCATGAAGACCGTGGCCGGCACCCTCAGCCTCCGCAGCGTCGCGATCAGTTGCGGGTTGTCGAACCGTTCGCCCGATGCCGCTCGCGGCCCCTGGTCGGCGGTCATGTCGGCGTCGAAGGTGAGGGCGACCGTTTTGCCGTTCTTCCTGCCGTCCTTCGCGCCGTCGGTGCGGGGCCCGTGCTCGAAGACGGGGGTGAGGCCGGCGGGGCCCGGGGCGAGGGTGGGCGTCCGGGAGGCGGACGGGGAGGAGGAGGGGGCGGGGGCCGAGGGTGCGGGACGGGGGGTCTGACCGGTGCCGGAGGTGCCGCAGGCGGCGAGGGCGGCGCCGAGGACGCAGAGTGCGGTGGTACGTCGTACGAGACTGATCACCGCACGAACGTAGAAGTGAGATGTTCGGTTCGTATGACTATGTGGGTCGACGTGCCGACCCGGTCACCCACCCGGCTCAGACCCCCGGCGTCAGATGTCCCGCTGCTCCAGCGGCTTCGTCGCCGGGCCCTCGGTCACCTTGCCGTCCGTGTCGAAGCGGGAGCCGTGGCAGGGGCACTCCCAGGCACGCTCGGCCGCGTTGAAGCCGACCAGGCAGCCCAGGTGGGTGCAGCGCGCCGAGACGGCGTGCAGCGTGCCCGCCTCGTCCCGGTAGACCGCCAGCCGGTCACCGCCCGCCCGGACCACCGCGCCCTCGCCCGGCGGCAGCGCCTCCACCGGCGGGGTGGGCCGCAGCCGGTCGCCGACGAAGTGCCGGGCTACCTCGGCCTGCGTCTTGAGCAGCGCCGGCGCCTCGCGCACCGCCGTGCGCAGCCGGCGCGGGTCGTACAGCCCGCTCCACGCGCACTCCTCGCCGGTGATCTGCGCGGTCAGCAGCCGGCCCGCCATGATGCCGCCGCTCAGCCCCCAGCCGCCGAAGCCGGTGGCGACGTACGTGTGGTGTGCGCCCGGGTGCAGCGGGCCCGCCATCGCCACGGTGTCGGTGGGGTCGATGTCCTGCGTGGCCCAGGCGTGGGTGCGCTCGACGCCGGGGAAGTGCTCGTCCGCCCAGGCGGCCAGGGTCGCGAAGCGCTCGCGGGTGTCGCCCGTGCCCGGCGTGAAGTGCTCCCCGGTGACGAGGAGCAGGCGGCGGCCCGCGTCGTCCAGGGGTGCCGTGCGCACCGAGCGGGTGTTCTCCTCCGGGGTGATGTACATGCCGTCCACGTCGCGGTCCGCCTCGACGGTCCCGGCGACGACCAGCTCGCGGCGCGGGGAGAGGCGGGCGAAGAGCAGGGCACGGTCGAAGACCGGGTAGTGGGTGGCGACCACGACGTCCCGGGCGGTGACCGTCGCCCCCGCCTCCGTCCTCACCCGGCAGGGCTCGCCCTCGTCCAGGCCCTGGACGGTGGTGTCCTCGAAGATCCGCCCGCCGTGCGCCTCCAGGTCCGCGGCGAGCGCCCGCAGGTACTTGAGGGGGTGGAACTGCGCCTGCCCGGTCACCTTCACGGCGCCCGCCACCGGGAACGGCAGCCCGGTCTCCGTCACGAAGGACGCCGGCAGCCCCGCCTCCTTCGCGGCGGCCGCCTCGGCCCGCACCTCGTCGACGCGGCCCGGGTCGCGCACGTACGTGTACGCGTCGCGCGCCTCCCACTCGCAGTCGATGCCCAGCTCGGCGACGATCCCGGCGGCGCGCTCGATCGCCTCGGACTGCGAGCGGGCGTACAGCCGGGCGCCCTCGGGGCCGCGGGTGCGGCGCAGCCTGTCGTAGACCAGGGTGTGCTGCACGGTCAGCTTGGCGCTGGTGTACCCGGTGACGCCGGCGGCGACCCGCCCGGCCTCCAGGACCGCCACGCTCCGCCCGGCCCGGGCCAGCTCCCAGGCCGTACTGAGCCCGGCGACACCCGCGCCGATCACGGCGACATCGACGTCGAGATCCTCGGCGAGCGCGGCACGGGGCGCACCGCCCGGTGCCGTCTGAAGCCAGTACGAGCCGTTGACCTGCACGTTCTGAGTCATGCGGCCCGGGTACCCCGGGGTGGCGGCTTCAGTGACCGGACGGCGCGCCCTGCCTGTGCCCCGCCGCTACCCGCGCCAGGGGCCGGTCACCGCGAAGGTGGTGCCGGGCGTGTAGCAGTTGACGTACATCGTGTCGCCGTCGGGGGAGAAGGTGACGCCGGCGAACTCACCCCACTCGGGCTCCTCCTCCGTGCCGATGTTCTGCGCGCCCCGGGCCATGGCGTACACCTCGCCGCGCCGGGTCACACCGAAGACGTGCTGCGCCCCGTTGCCGTCCTCGCAGACCATCAGGCCACCGCTGGGCGCGAGGCAGATGTTGTCGGGGGACTCGCCCGGCAGTTGCACGTCGGTGTCCGGGCCGAAGACGATCACCAGGGTGAGCCGGCGCCGCTCGGGGTCGTAGCGCCAGATCTGCCCGTAGTGGTCGGCGGCCGAGCCCTCGTCGCTGTGGGCGAAGGACGACACGAAGTACACGCTCCGCCCGCCCCAGTAGCAGCCCTCCAGCTTCTGCGCGTGGGTGATGCCGCCCCGGCCGAAGTCCTGGAAGCGGATCGGCGTCCCGTCGGCCAGTGGGTCGGGCACGTCCACCCACTCGATGCGGTCGAAGGTGGCGCCCGTCTCCTGGATCGAGGACAGGTCGGGCACGCCCGGCACGCGCATCGCCTGGAGCCTGCCGCCCGCCCGCAGTGAGCCCCGGCCGCCCAGCGGCTTCTCGGGCAGGAAGCGGTAGAACAGTCCGAAGGGCCGGTCGAAGGCGTCCTCCGTCTCGTAGACGACCCCGCGTCGCGGGTCCACGGCGATCGCCTCGTGCTGGAAGCGGCCCATCGCGGTCAGCGGCACCGCGCCGGTGCGGTGCGGTTCGACCGGGTCGACCTCGAAGATGAAGCCGTGGTCCTTCGTGTAGCCGTTGGTGCCGGCCCGGTCCTCGGTCTCCTCGCAGGTCAGCCACGTGTGCCAGGGCGTGGGTCCGCCCGCGCAGTTGACGGCCGTGCCGGCGATCGCGACCCGCTCGGACAGGACGTGGTTGCGGGAGTCCAGCTCCAGCGCCGTACAGCCGCCCTTGCCCTCCGGGTCGTACGTCAGGCCCTTGACGGTGGGGACGGGGACGCGGCCGTCGGCGCGGTTCTCGTGGTTGCGGACCAGGTGGGTGCGGCCGTGTCTGCCCGGGAAGGCCGACATGCCGTCGTGGTTGGACGGCACCGGGCCCTCCCCGGAGCGCAGTTCGTCGCCCTCCCGGGACAGCACGCGGTAGCGGAAGCCCCTGGGCAGGTCGAGCAGACCGTCGGGGTCGGGGACGAGGGGGCCGTAGCCGGTGTGGCCCAGGGACTGGGCGGCAGCGGTGCCGGTGAAGAGCTCCGAGAGGGCGCCGGTGAAGGCGATGCCTGCGCCCAGGGCTCCGGTACGGGCGAGCACCTGGCGTCGGGTTGCGGACATGACGGTGACCTTCCTGCTGGCGGACAGGATTGTGACCCCGCCGTGTCTATCACCTGCCAGGAGCCCCGGGAACCACGCGTGTCGCTCGTGTCACCGCTCGACCGGGTGGGGACCGGACGGGGAAGCCGCCCGGCACTTCCCTGCGGGGGCGCGCGGGAAGTGCCGGGCGGGGTCGTCGCGCTACACCCCCGCCTTCTCCGGTTCCGTGACCTTCACCGGGTCCGTGCCGGCGGCGCTGTGCCGTTCGGCCCAGTTCTCCAGGGCCGTGCGGCAGGCGTGGTCCAGGTGGTGCAGACCCGACAGGTCCAGCTCGACCGGGCGGTCCTGGGGCAGGGCCTCCAGGCTCTCCAGCAGCTTCGGCAGCCGCAGGAAGGTCGCGTTGCCCGTGAGGTGGACCTGGACGGGTCCCGCGCCCTTGTCGACGGTCTCCATCCTGAGGTGCGAGGTCTCCCAGGCGGTCTTGACCACGGACAGGGCCAGACCGATCAGCACGCCCTCGAACATGTTGACCGCGACGATCGAGACGGCCGTGACCACCAGGATCAGCGCCTCGCCCCGGTGCCCGCGCCACAGCGACACGAGCCCGCGGAACGGGATCAGCTTCCAGCCCGCGTGCACCAGGATCCCCGCCAGCGCGGGCAGCGGTATCAGGGCCAGCGTGGACGGCAGCAGCGCCGCGAACAGCAGCAGCCACACGCCGTGCAGCACCCGGGACGCCTTGGTCCGGGCGCCGGCCCCGACGTTCGCCGAGCTGCGCACGATGACCGCGGTCATCGGCAGGGCGCCGAGCACACCGCAGACCGTGTTGCCCGCGCCCTGCGCCATCAGCTCCTTGTCGTACTCGGTGCGCGGCCCGTCGTGCAGCCGGTCCACCGCCGCGGCGCTGAACAGGCTCTCGGCGGAGGCGATCAGGGTGAAGGCGACGATCGTGCCGAGGAAGCCCACGTTCGCCAGCTCACCGAAGGCGTCGGTGCCGGGCGGCTGGACGACGTCCAGCAGGCCGCTCACCTCGACGGTCGCGACCGACAGGCCGAACGCCGCCGTGACCGCCGTGGCCAGGCCGACCGCGGCCAGAGCGCCCGGCACGGTCTGCGCCCGCTTCGGCAGCCGCTTCCACAGCACCAGCACGGCGACGGTGCCCGCGCCGAGGGCGAGCGAGGTGAGCGCCTCCGTGCTGCCGAGCACGTCGGCGGCGGCCCCGGGCAGGCCGGTGAGCTTGTCGATGCCGGAGGCGGGGGCCTCCAGACCGGCGGCCGAGTAGAGCTGACCGGCGATGAGCACCAGGCCGATGCCGGCCAGCATGCCCTCGACGACCGACAGGGAGATCGCCCGGAACCAGCGCCCCAGCCTCAGGGCGCCCATCACGAGCTGGACGACCCCGGCGGCGAGCACGATCACGCCGAGCGCGGGCAGTCCGTACTGGTCGACAGCGCCGAAGACCAGCACGGTCAGTCCGGCGGCCGGGCCGGAGACCTGGAGGCTGCTGCCCGGCAGGAATCCGGTGACCAGGCCGCCCACGATGCCGGTGACCAGGCCCAGTTCGGCCGGGACACCGGAGGCGACGGCCACACCCACGCACAGCGGGAGCGCGACCAGGAACACGACGAGGGAGGCGGTGAGGTCCTGCCGCCAGTGCGGGAACTTCCGGTTCCGGTCGGACACGAGTGACATGCCGGCGCTCACAGGGTCTCGAACGTGTCGGTGTCCGCGCGGTGTTGCCGCACGAGACCGGTGTGGACCTCGTAGTACCAGCCGTGCATCCGCAGCCGGCCCTCAGCCAGCCGCCTCTCGACGCAGGGGTAGGAGCGCAGGCGCAGCAGCTGCGCCAGTACGTGGTGCTGTACGGCCTCCGCGACCGTCGGGTCGGCGGGATCGCCCGGCCTCGGCTCGTCGGCCGCGTGCGCCAGCCAGTCGCGCACGGCGGGTACGGCGGTCAGGTCGTCGCCGCGGACGAGTGCGCCGACGGCGCCGCAGTGCGAGTGGCCGCAGACCACGATGTCGCCGACGCCGAGGACCTGGACGGCGTACTCGACGGTGGCCGCCTCACCGGAGGGGCGCTCGGAGTCGTGGGGCGGGACGATGTTGCCCGCGGTGCGCAGCTCGAAGAGCCGGCCGGGCCGGGCGCCCGTGATCAGGGCCGGGACGACCCGGGAGTCGGAGCAGGTGATGAACAGGACTTCGGGCGACTGGCCTTGGGCGTGCCCGGCGAACTCCTCAGGGCGCTGTCCGAACGTACGGGCGTTGTCGATGAGGGGTTGCATGATTCGGTTTCCTCCTGGCGCGCGTGGGGGCGCGTCGGACGGGCGGGACAGAGACGGGGGTGTGCCGTCCGTCCGTCAGCAGCGGAAGACCTGGAGTGCCGCGGGGGAGTGGTCCGGCGCGGGTCTGGACCGGTGGTGGGCCGCCGCGCCGGACGCGAGGGGTTCGCCGGTGGCCGGGGTGTGCCGGTGCGAGAGCGGGCGCTCGGGCGGCTCGGGCTGGGGCGCGGCGGCGGTGCGGTGCCGGTCGCGGACGCGCGCGGGTCCGTGGGGGTGGCCCGGCCGGCCGGTGTGGTGGCACGTGACCCGTTCTTCGTGCGACGCCGGGCCGGAGAGGATGATTCCGGGCTGGGTGTTGGCCATGACGTCACGGCCCGTGTGCGCTAATGCGAAGGATGCCGACGGAGCGAAGAACTGGAGGGCCACCAGGAGGACGGCGAGGAGCGGGAGTCGTGTCCGCGTCGTCGCGCGCAGGAACATGTGGCCCCCCTCCAGGAACTTCACGCCTCAACCGTGGGCCGGTGCATGGTCGGCGCACCGTCATGACTCGACCAGCGCGTGGTCAATGAATGGTCAACGCACGGTCAAGAAACACGTTAACCCTGCAATGGGCTTTGCAGGGTTAACGTGATGTTACGGGCGGAAGAGAGCCTGAAAATCGCGGGTGGGTTGGCGCGAACGGACTGTTCTCAGGCCGAGTCGACGAGCCGCGCCGCGTCCCGGGCCAGCGCGGTGAGCCGGGAGATCGCCCGGAAGTACTTCTTGCGGTACCCGCCCTTCAGCATCTCCTCGCTGAAGAGCCGGTCGAAGGGCAGCCCGGAGGCCAGGACGGGCACCTCACGGTCGTAGAGCCGGTCCGCGAGCACCACCAGCCGCAGCGCCGTCGACTGGTCCGGCACCGGGCGCACCCCGGTGAGGCACACGGCCGTGAGACCGTCGGTCAGGGCGCCGTAGCGGCTGGGGTGGACGCGGGCGAGGTGGTCGAGGAGGGCGGGGAAGTCGTCCAAGGAGGCGCCTTCCGTGGCTTGTGCCGCGCGGGTCACCTGGTCGTCGGAGTACGGCGCCGGAGCCTCGGGCAGACCGCGGTGGCGGTAGTCCTCGCCGTCGATGCGCAGGGCGCGGAAGTGGGCGGACAGGCCCTGGATCTCGCGCAGGAAGTCGGCCGCCGCGAAGCGGCCCTCGCCGAGCTTGCCGGGCAGCGTGTTGGAGGTGGCGGCGAGCGCCACACCCGCCTCCACGAGCCGGGCGAGCAGGCTGGAGACGAGGACGGTGTCGCCGGGGTCGTCCAGTTCGAACTCGTCGATGCACAGGAGACGGTGCCCGGACAGGGTCCGCACGGTCTGCTGGAAGCCGAGGGCGCCGACGAGGTTGGTCAGCTCCACGAAGGTGCCGAAGGCCTTGCGGGAGGGCTCGGCGGGGGTGGCGTGCCACAGGGAGGCCAGCAGGTGCGTCTTGCCGACGCCGTAGCCGCCGTCGAGATACACACCGCGGGGGCCGGCCGGGGCCTTCGGCGTCTTGCCGCGGCCGAACCCGAAGAACCCGCGCCTGCCGCCGGACGCCGCGCCGGGGGCCTCGCCGAGTCCGCCCGCGAAGCCCTCCAGGACCCGCACGGCCTCGGTCTGGCTGGGCTGGTTCGGGTCCGGGATGTACGTGCCGAAGCGGACCGAGTCGAAGCGGGGCGGGGGCACCATCTCGGCGACCAGGCGGTCCGCGGGGACGTGGGGCTCGCGGGCGCACAGGGACAGCGGGGCGGACTCGGACGCCGCCCCGGCTATGAGGGGGCGGCCGGAGGGGGTGGAACCGGGGGCGGGGGAGGAGGAGGACACGGGGGTCCATGGTAGGCCCTGCTCGGGGGCGGGTGTCGCTGTGACGGGGCGCTGCGCGGAGGTGTGGGGGTGGGGGTGCGGTGGCCGGGGGTGGTGTGTGGGCGTCCGGCGTCGCTGCGGAGCGGGGGTGGGGCGCGTGACCCGGCGTTGCGGGGTGCCGCCGCGCCCACCCGTGCCGCCCCTGGCGGCACGATTGCCCGCGGCTGGGCGGCTGGGCGGCTGCGGGCAGCTCCGCGGTTGCGCGGCTGGGCGGCTGCGCAGCGGTGCAGCTAGGACGGCGGTGCAGCTAGGACGGCTGCACGGCTGGGGAGGCTGGGCGGCGGCGGGACGGCGGGACGGCGGGGTGGTGGGACGGCGGGGTGGTGGGACGGCGCGCAGCTGGGGCGGCTCGGTTGGCTGGGCGGCGGGGCGGCGGGGCGGCGCGGCTGGGGCGGCTCGGTCGGCTGGGCGGCTGCGCGGCGGTGCAGCTAGGACGGCTGCGCAGCTAGGACGGCTGCGCGGCTGGGGCGGCTGTGCGGCCGGGTGCGTGGAACACTGCACGGCATGCGACGCCTGTTCCCTGCGCCCCCCGTGCCCCCTGTGACCGACCGGACAGCCGGCCCGGGCCTCGACGGTACCGACCGGGAGTGGAGCCTCGCCGAGCTGGCCGCGGCCTACGCCTACCCCGAGCCGGACGGGCGGCGGGGGGCGTGGCTGCGGGCCAACATGGTCTCCACCCTCGACGGCGCCGCCCAGCACGACGGCCGCTCCCAGCCCATCTCCAGCGCGGCCGACATGCGGATCTTCGGCACCCTGCGCGCGCTGGCGGACGTGGTGGTCGCCGGCGCCGAGACCGTACGCCAGGAGGGGTACCGTCCGGCACGCGCTCGGGCGGACTTCGCCGAGGCGCGGCGCGCGGCCGGCCAGGCACCCGTGCCGGCGATCGCGGTGGTCAGCGCGAGCCTGGAGCTGGACTTCTCCCTGCCGCTGTTCACCTCCCCCCTCGTACCCACCCTGATCCTGACCGGCGCCGCCGCGGCCCCCGACCGGATCGCGGCCGCCGAGAAGGCCGGGGCCCGGGTGGTGATCGCCGGGGACGGCGTCGGCGTCGACCCGGCCCGTGCCGTCACGGCGCTCGCCGGGCTGGGGCACACCCGGCTGCTGACCGAGGGCGGACCGCGGCTGCTGGGGCAGTTCGTCACGGCCGGTGTGCTCGACGAGCTGTGCCTGACCGTCTCCCCGATGATGACGGCGGGGGACGCGCAGCGGATCGCGGGCGGACCGGCGGTCGAGGTCCCGCGGCGGTTCGCACTGGCGTCCCTGCTGGAGGAGGAAGGTTTCCTCTTCAGCCGGTACCGGCGTGACTAGGACGATCCCGGGCATGCGTGGGCGGCGACGACCGGACAGCCGTTCGGTCGTTACCGCACATCCGGGAATCGGCGGAATCTTCCGTTCCGTTTAGTCCGCGCCGGGCACACTGAATCCGGCAGTACCCGTGCGATGGCGGGGCAGGATGGTTTCCGCAGGGTCCGGTACGGCCTACGGAGGGTGGGCCCACGGGCCCTCGAAGGAGAAGGGGCGCCTGGTGTTCACAAGCGTTTTGATGATCGAGAAGGCCCTGACGTCCGCCGACGTGGAGTTCGTCACGACCTTGCACGGGGACGAGCAGGTCGCCTTCCACGTGCTGCTCCAGCCGCGCGGCGATCAGGCCGACCGGCTGCTGCGGGCCATCGACGACGTCGCGCTCGGCGAGCTCGACGACGCCGTACGGGAGGGGGAGACCCCGGAGGGGCGCGAGGCGCAGAGTGTGGGGGAGCGTGCCCTGGAGGTGTCCCTCGCCGCCCTGCGCGCGTCCGGCGCCCGGGCCGAGGGCCGGCTGATCGAGAACCACCCGCTGGAGGAGCTCAAGGCCCTGGTCATGGAGATCGCGGCGGACGAAGTGATCGTCCTGACCGATCCCCACTACGTGGAGGAGTTCTTCCATCGGGACTGGGCCTCCCGGGCCCGGCACAAGGTCGGCGTACCGGTCCTGAAACTCTTCTCCCACAGCAAGGCATAGGCTGGTGCCGCGCCCCCGCCGAGGGGGCGCGCCCGTCAACGGATCACGCACGGATCACCCTGGGAGAACAGCGCATGGCACCCGGCCTTCCTACCGCCATGGACCGACCGCACTTCATCGGCATCGGCGGCGCCGGAATGTCGGGCATCGCCAAGATCCTCGCCCAGCGCGGCGCCGCCGTGGCGGGCAGCGACGCCAAGGAGTCCGCGACCGCCGAGGCGCTGCGCGCGCTGGGCGCCACCGTGCACATCGGGCACGCGGCGGACCACCTCGCCGACGACGCGAGCTGCGTGGTCGTGTCCTCGGCCATCCGCGAGGACAATCCGGAGCTGGCCCGCGCCGCCGAGCTGGGCATCCCGGTCGTGCACCGCTCCGACGCCCTGGCCGCCCTGATGAACGGCCTGCGCCCGATCGCCGTGGCCGGCACCCACGGCAAGACCACCACCACCTCGATGCTGGCGGTCTCCCTGTCCGCGCTGGGCCTGGAGCCCTCGTACGCGATCGGCGGCGACCTGGACGCCCCCGGCTCCAACGCCCTGCACGGCGACGGCGAGATCTTCGTCGCCGAGGCGGACGAAAGCGACCGGAGCTTCCACAAGTACGCGCCCCAGGTCGCCATCGTCCTCAACGTCGAGCTGGACCACCACGCCAACTACGCCTCGATGGACGAGATCTACGAGTCCTTCGAGACCTTCGCCGACCGGATCGTCCCCGGCGGCACCCTGGTGATCGCCGCCGACCACGACGGCGCCCGGGAGCTGACCCGGCGGCTGGCCGGCCGGGTACGGACGGTGACGTACGGGGAGTCGGAGGACGCCGACGTGCGCATCCTGTCCGTCGTCCCGCAGGGCCTGAAGAGCGAGGTCACCGTCGTCATCGACGGGGCCGAGCTGACCTTCGCCGTCTCCGTCCCCGGCCGCCACTACGCCCACAACGCGGTCGCCGCCCTCGCCGCGGGCGCGGCCCTCGGCGTCCCCGCCGCCGAGCTGGCCCCCGCGCTGGCCGCCTACACCGGCGTCAAGCGGCGCCTCCAGCTCAAGGGCGAGGCGGCCGGCGTCCAGGTCGTCGACTCCTACGCCCACCACCCCACCGAGATGACCGCCGACCTGGAGGCCATGCGCGCCGCGGTCGGCGACGCCCGCATCCTGGTCCTCTTCCAGCCGCACCTCTTCTCCCGCACCCAGGAGCTGGGCAAGGAGATGGGCCAGGCGCTGAACCTCGCCGACGCCTCGGTCGTCCTCGACATCTACCCGGCCCGCGAGGACCCGATCCCGGGCATCACCAGCGAGCTGATCATCGAGGCGGCCCGCGCCGCGGGCGCGGACGTCACGCCGGTCCACGACAAGGACGCGGCGCCCGCCCTGGTCGCGGGAATGGCGAAGGCCGGTGATCTCGTTCTCACCATGGGCGCGGGCGACGTCACCGACCTCGGACCGCGCATCCTCGACGAGCTGTCGAGCAAGCCGAAGCAAGAAGTAAGGGGCTGAGGACTCATGTCGTACGACGTCGAGAAGCCGGACGAGCAGTGGCGGGCGGAGCTGGCCCCGGCCGAGTACGCCGTGCTGCGCCAGGCCGGCACGGAGCCGGCCTTCACCGGTGAGTACACCGACACCAAGACCGAGGGCGTCTACTCCTGCCGCGCCTGCGGTGCGGAGCTGTTCACCTCCACGACCAAGTTCGAGTCGCACTGCGGCTGGCCGTCCTTCTACGACCCGAGCGACACCGACGCGGTCGAGCTGATCGAGGACCGCTCCCACGGCATGGTCCGCACCGAGGTGCGCTGCGCCAGGTGCGGTTCGCACCTCGGGCACGTCTTCAAGGGCGAGGGCTACCCGACCCCGACCGACCAGCGGTACTGCATCAACAGCATCTCGCTGCGGCTCGCGCCCACGGAGGGCTAGGGCCTGTCGTCCGGGTCACCGCCGGCCGGCCGGGAGCGTCACCGTGAACACCGTCGCTCCCGGCCCGTCGGCCAGCTCGATCGTGCCGCCGTGCGCCCGCACCAGTGAGGCGGCGACGGACAGGCCCAGGCCGCTGCCGCCCCGGTCGCGGCTGCGGGCCTTGTCCACGCGGTAGAAGCGGTCGAAGATCCGGTCGCGGTCGGCCGCCGGGACACCGGGGCCCGTGTCGGCGACCGACACCCGGGCCGTCCCCGGCGCGCCGGAGACCGTGACCGAGACCTTGGTGCCGGGCGGGGTGTGCACGGCCGCGTTGGTGAGCAGGTTGTCCAGCACCTGCCGGATCCGCTGCGGGTCCAGGCGCAGCAGCGGCGCCTGCGGCCCGGACGCCACCGTCACCGTGAGCGGACGGTCGGGCCGGGCGGCGCGGAAGGCCTCGGCCGCCTGCCGCACCAGCTCCGCCAGGTCCGCCTCCTCCCACCGCAGCGGCGCCTCCACCTCGTCCGCGTCCAGCCGGGCGAGCAGCAGCAGGTCGTCCAGGAGCGTCCCCATCCGGGCCGCCTCGGCGCGCAGCCGGGCCAGGTGCCGCTCCCGCTCCCCGGGGGCGTTGGCCGGCGCGTACTGGAAGAGGTCGGCGTAACCCCGTACGGACATCAGCGGGGTGCGCAGCTCGTGGGAGGCGTCCGCGACGAACCGGCGCAGCCGCTGCTCGGCCCGCGCACGCACCGCCAGTGACGCGTCGATGTGCTCCAGCATCGTGTTGAACGCGGTCCGCAGCTCCGCCACCTCCTGGCCGCCGTCCCGCCCGTCGGCCCGCAGCGAGAGCCGGGCGGCCGACTCGGTCAGGTCGTGCGAGGCGATGCCGTGGGCGGTGCTCGCCATGTCGCTCAGCGGCTTCAGACCGCGCCGCAGCATCCGCCGGCCGAACACCACCAGGGCCGCCAGCGCCAGCCCGAAGACGACTACCTGCACCGTGATCAGCTGCTCCACGGTGTCCTCGACGTCGCCCAGGGGCGCCGCGCTCACCAGCACCACCCCCGGTTCGACCTCGCAGGCCCGCAGCAGATAGGGGCCGTGCCCGCCGATGCGCACGGTACGGGTGAGGTCCTCGTCCGAGCGGGCCATGGTCCGCGCCAGGGCGGCCAGCGCCCCGCTGTCGGCCGGCACCTCGGCGGGCGTGCGCAGGTCCGCCGAGCCGCCGGACACGTCGTACACGGCCGTGTACCAGCCGTAGTACGGCTTGCGCTCGACCGTGCCGTGCGCCGCCGCGTCCTTGGACTGCACCACCTGCACCAGCTTCATCTGGTCGGCGAGCTGGCGTTCCAGGTACTCCCGCATGTAGGTCGTCAGCACCGTGCCGACCACGGCGAACACCACCAGCGACAGCACCCCGAGCCCCAGCGCCAGCCGGGTGCCGAGCCGCGAGCCGCGGTAGGCGCGCCACCACCGGCGTATCACCCGGCCGCCTGCCGGATCACATAGCCGAAGCCCCGCACCGTCTGGATCAGCGGCTCACCCGAGCCGGCGGTGCCGTGGGCACCGTCCAGCTTGCGGCGCAGCCGGCTGACGACCAGCTCCACGACGTTGGACCGGCCGCCGAAGCCGTACTCCCACACGTGGTCGAGGATCTGTGCCTTGGTCAGCACCGCCGGCGACTTGCGCATCAGGTAGCGCAGCACCTCGTACTCGGTCGGCGTCAGCGCCAGCCGCCGTTCGCCGCGGCGCACCTCACGGGAGTCCTCGTCCATCACCAGGTCCGCCACCTTCAGCACCGAGCGCCGGAAACCCGGCCCGGTGCTGCGCCGCAGCACGGTGCGCAGCCGGGCCATCAACTCCTCCACCGCGAACGGCTTGACCAGGTAGTCGTCGCCGCCGCGGGTCAGCCCCGCCACCCGGTCGGCCACCCCGTCGCGTGCGGTGAGGAAGACCACCGGCACCATCGTCCCGGCGCCGCGCAGCCGGTCCAGGACCCCGAAGCCGTCGACGTCGGGCAGCATCAGGTCGAGCACCACGATGTCCGGCCGGAACCCGGCGGCCAGGCGCAGCGCCTGTTCGCCCGAGTTGGCCGTGACCGCCTCCCAGCCCTCGTAGCGGGCGACGGTGGCCACGAGGTCGGCGATGGGCGGGTCGTCGTCCACCACGAGCAGGCGTACTTTCTCCACCCGCTCATACTGCGCCACCGGCCGCCCGCGTCCCAGGGCGTGGGGACCGTCCTCGCCCGATCGACAGCAGACCGACAGGTGACCGACAGCTGACCGGAAGGCGGCCGCCGGGCCGGGAAGCGCCCGCGGATTCCGGTGTGAACCCCCGGGCAGCGGGAAGGAGTCGCCCCGGAGCAACGGGGGCCCCGCGGATCAGCCGTCTACACTCGACCGGCGACGGCCCCGCAGACCGCGGCCGGAGCGGGCAGCTTCTGCCAGTCCCGAAGGGTTTTCGGCGTTTTGATACGGATGGACTCAGTCACCAAGCGGTACCCGGACGGCACCGTGGCGGTCGACCGGCTGACGCTGGAGATACCCGACCGCTCGATCACGGTCCTCGTCGGACCCTCGGGCTGCGGCAAGACCACCACCCTGCGGATGATCAACAGGATGGTCGAACCGAGCGAGGGAACGATCCTGCTCGACGGCGAGGACCTCCAGCGGCAACCGGTCACCACGCTGCGCCGGTCGATGGGGTACGTCATCCAGAACGCGGGGCTCTTCCAGCACCGCACGATCCTCGACAACATCGCCACCGTGCCCCGCATGCTCGGCCGGGGCAAGCAGAAGTCCCGCGAGCGGGCGGCTGAGCTGATGGAACGCGTGGGGCTCGACGCCTCCCTCGGCAAGCGCTACCCGTACCAGCTCTCCGGCGGCCAGCAGCAGCGGGTGGGCGTGGCCCGGGCGCTCGCCGCCGATCCGCCGGTGCTGCTCATGGACGAGCCGTTCTCCGCCGTCGACCCCGTGGTCCGCAAGGGACTCCAGGACGAACTCCTGCGCATCCAGGACGAACTGGGCAAGACCATCGTCTTCGTCACCCACGACATCGACGAGGCCATCAAACTGGGCACCATGGTCGCGGTGATGCGCACCGGCGGCCGGCTCGCCCAGTTCGCACCGCCCGCCGAGCTGCTGTCCGACCCCGCGGACGACTTCGTCGAGGATTTCCTCGGCGCCGACCGCGGCATCCGGCGGCTCTCCTTCTTCCCCTCCGCCGCCCTGGAGCTGACCACGGGACCGGTCGTGCGCGCCGACGCCGGCGCCGAGCAGCTCGCCGCCGCCGACGGAGCCGCGCACCTGCTGGTGACCGACGCGGACGACCGGCCGCTGGGCTGGGCCGCACCGGACGACCTGAGCGCCGGGGACCTCGCGGCCGGCCGGCTGCTGCCCTACGGGCGGCCGTTCGTGCCCGGCACCGACTCGCTGCGGGCCGCCCTGGACTGCGCGGTGCTCTCCCCGACCGGCTGGGCCGTCGCCGTGGACACCGACGGGCGGGTCACCGGCGTCGTCTCCCAGCAGGCCATCGGCGAGGCGATCCGCACCGCCCACGGAGCCGGGAACCCCGGCGACGCGCGGGCCGAGGAGCCCGCCGACATCACGAAGGTCGCCCCGTGAACGGCTTCTTCGACATCCCGAGCGACCTCGACAACACCTACTTCGGACTGATCGGCCTGCACCTGCGCGAGGCACTGCTGCCGGTCCTGGCCGGCCTGCTCGCCGCGCTGCCCCTCGCCCAGCTCTGTGTGCGCTTCCGCTGGCTGTACCCGCCCGTGCTCGGCGTGACGACCGTCTTCTACGCCATCCCGTCGCTGGCCGTCTTCGTCGTCCTCATCGACTACACCGGCCAGACCGAACTGACGGTGATGATCCCGCTGGCCGTGTACAGCCTGGTGGTGCTCGTCCCGGCGATCGTCGACGGAGTGCGGTCGGTGCCCGAGGAGACCCTGGCCGCGTCCACGGCCATGGGCTTCGGGCCGCTGCGCCGGTACCTCCAGGTGCAGTTGCCGATCGCGGTGCCCGCGATCCTGGCCGGACTGCGGGTCGCCGTCGCCTCCAGCATCTCGCTGGTCAGCGTCGGCGCCCTCATCGGCAACCAGGGCGCCCTCGGCAACCTGCTCGCGGACGCCCAGAAGTACGGCCGGCCGGAACTGGCGGTCAACTCCGTCCTCACCACCGCCGTACTGGCCATCCTGTGCGACGCGGTCCTCGTCCTGGTCCGCAACCTGCTGACCCCGTGGATGCCGCGGGGCAGGCGGCAACGCCCCAAGGAGGCCGCCGCGCGGCCCGAGCCCCGGGAGGCGGCCGCCAAGTGAACGTCCTGAACTTCGTCAACGCCTTCTTCAGCGACAGCGCCCACTGGCACGGCTACGACGGCATCCCCACGCGCCTGGTGGAGCACGTCCAGTACACGCTGATGGCCCTCGGCCTCGCCGCCGCGATCGGGCTGCCCGTCGGGCTGCTCACCGGCCACACCGGACGCGGCGGCAACGCCGTCGCCTTCGTCGCCACCGCCGCCCGCGCCCTGCCCAGCTTCGGTCTGCTGGTGCTGATCGCCGTCGTCGTCGGCATCGGTCTGCTGCCCGTGATGGTCCCCCTGGTCGTGCTCGCGATCCCGCCGATCCTGGTGACCACCTACGAGGCGGTCCGCTCCGTGGATCCCGCCCCGGTGGACGCGGCGCGCGGCATGGGCATGCACGAGACCGGCATCCTCTTCCGGGTCGAACTGCCCGTCGCCCTCCCGCTGGTCCTCAGCGGACTGCGCTCGGCCGCCATCCAGGTCGTGTCGACGGCGACCATCGCCGCGTACGTCAGTCTCGGCGGGCTCGGCCGGTACATCATCGACGGGCTCTACCAGCGCGACTACGAGAAGGTGGTCGGCGGCGCCACGCTGACCGCCCTGCTCGCACTCGTCACCCTCGCCGTGTTCTGGGCGGCCGGGCGGCTGGCCGTGTCGCCGGGAGTGCGCCGGCGCTGACCACGCACCCGGTGGCCGGGAAACCGTAACCAGGCCGTTCTTGACTGATCGGCAAGTGGCTCGTTTGGATCGACGGATGACTTTCACCGCCAAGAGCAGCAGGTCCAGGACGAGGCACACCGGCGCGGCCGCCGTCGCGCTCACCGCCGCGGCGGCGCTGCTCGCGGGCTGTTCCTCCGACTCCGACGACACGTCCGACAATCCGCTGGCGGGAGAGAAGGCGGAGGCCGGCACCGTCGTCGTCGGCTCGAACAACTTCGCCGAGAGCACCCTGCTCGCCGACATCTACGGAGAGGCCCTCAAGGCCAAGGGACTCAAGGTCACCTACAAGCACAACATCGGCAGCCGCGAGACCACGTACGGCCTGATGAAGAACGGGTCCGTCACGGTGCTGCCGGAGTACAACGGCTCGCTCCTCGCCTACCTCGATCCGAAGGCCGAGCAGGAGTCCGCCGACGCGGTCAACGAGGCGGCGAAGGCGAAGCTCGACAAGAAGCTGACGCTGCTGGAGTCCTCACCGGCCGAGAACAAGGACTCGGTGAGCGTCAACGCCGAGACGGCGAAGAAGCACGGACTCACCGCCGAGTCGACCCTCGCCGACCTCAAGGACGTCGCACCGGACCTGGTGATCGGCGGCTCCCCCGAGTTCCAGACCCGGCAGCAGGGCCTCAAGGGGCTGGAGTCGGTGTACGGGCTGAAGTTCAAGTCGTTCAAGGCGCTCGACGCGGGCGGTCCGCTGACCCAGTCGGCGCTGACCAAGAACACCGTGCAGGCGGCGGACGTCTTCACCACCGACCCGACCATCATCAAGGAGAAGTTCGTCGTCCTGAAGGACCCGGAGAACCTCTTCGGCTACGCGAACGTCACCCCGCTGGTCAACAAGGAGGGGCTGTCCGAGGAGGGCGTGGCCACGCTCAACGCGGTCTCCGCCAAGCTGGACACCAAGACGCTCCTCGACCTCGACGCCCAGGTCCAGCTGGACAAGAAGGACCCGCTGGACGTGGCCAAGGAATGGCTCAAGTCCGCGGGCCTCGGCTGACCGCAGCCGCTGCCGGAGCCGTCGCCGGGGCCGCCGTCACGACGCCGCGGTCCCGGCCGCGGCGTCGATCAGCTGGTCGATCAGGGCGATGAGGACGTCCCGGCTGGAGGTCCGCTCCCGCGCGTCGCACAGCAGCACCTGCACGTGCTCCGGCAGCGCGAGGGCCTCGCGGATCTCCGCGGCCGGGTACGGGTGCCGGCCGTGGAAGCCGTTGACGGCGACGACGAACGGGATGCCCCGCCGCTCGAAGAAGTCGATCGCGGCGAAACTCGACTCCGGCCTGCGCACGTCCACCAGGACCACCGCACCGAGCGCCCCGATCGCCAGGTCGTTCCACATGAACCAGAACCGCTGCTGACCGGGCGTACCGAAGAGGTACAGCACCAGGTCCCGGCCGATGGATATCCGGCCGAAGTCCAGCGCCACGGTGGTGGCCCGCTTCTCCTCGATGCCGGCGAGGTCGTCGACGCCCAGGCCCGCCGCGGTCAGCGGTTCCTCGGTGCGCAGCGGGGCGATCTCGCTGACCGATCCGACCATCGTGGTCTTGCCGACGCCGAAACCGCCCGCGACGAGGATCTTCACCGCGTCCGGCGCGGCGGAGCGTGCGGGTGCCGTGGACGCCGTCTCGGCGACGCGCTCAGAGCCGGCCAAGGCCGTCCCTCACTTTCTGCAGCAGGTCCAGGTCGGGAGTGGCACGGGAGACGAGGTGCGGCGGCCGGGCGGTGATCCGGCCGGCCTCCAGCAGGTCCGAGAGCAGGATGACGACCACGCTCACCGGCAGGTCGAGACGGGCCGCGACCTCCGCCACCGCGAGGGGCTCGGCGCACAGCCGCAGGATCCGCAGGTGCTCGGGCTGCGGCCGCGCCGCCCGGACGGGCTGCGGTTCGACGGCGGTCACCGTCGTGATGAGGGTGAAGTCGGCGCGGCTGGGCCGGGTCCGGCCGCCGGTCAGGGTGAACGGCCGCACGAGCCGGCCCCCCGCGTCGCCTCCGGTCACGTCACTCGCCGGGTCCCGCGGTGGCCCGCGGTGCCGCGCTCAGGTGCTCGCCGATCTTCTTCACCAGCATGTTCATCTGGTAGGCCACCACGCCGACGTCGGCGTTCGGCCCGGTGAGCACGACCAGGTGCGCGCCGGGGCCCGCGGAGGTGAGTATCAGGTAGCCGTTGGCCATCTCGATGAGCGCCTGGCGCACCGGACCGCCCCGGAAGTCCATGCTGACGCCCTTGCTGAGGCTCATCAGGCCGGACGCGGTCGCCGCCAGCCGCTCGGCGTCGTCGCGCAGGAACCCGGTGGACTTGCTGACGACGAGTCCGTCCTCGGAGAGCACCACGGCCTGGTTCACGTCGGCGACCCGCTCCACGAGTCCGGTGAGCAACTGGTCCAGCTCGGTGTGCGTGGCGGGGGAGGGTCGGGTCATCGCGAGTCCTTCGTCGGCGGTCGGCGGTCGGCGGGGGGAGTCGAGGGGGCGGCGGAGGCGGCGGAGGGCGCGGGCCCGTCGGCATCGGTGCGGATGCCGGGGTCCGTGGCGTCCGTGTCGGCCGTGTCGTCGTCGGTGTGGGCCCGCAGCGTGCCGCGCTGGAAACCCGCGAGGGACGAGGCGGCGCGCTCGGCCGTGAAGTCGGCGTAGTCGTCGCCGGACGGACCGTGCGCGCCGTCCCGCCGGCCGTCGTGGTCCTCGTCGCGCAGCTCGGCGGCGAGGCTGGTCTGCGGCACCCGGCGGGGCAACGGCGTCAGGCCGCCGCGCTCCTCGGCGGTGCCGCCCGGCGAAGCGTCGCGGGAGCCGCCCGGGGCGCCGGCCAGGACCGCGGACCGGCTCGGCGGCGCCGGCCGGGACGACCGTACCGGCCGCGCACCGCCGGCCGGGACGACCGCCGGCACCGGGCCCGCGTCCGGCACCGGCTCCGCGCCCCGCACCGGCTCCGCGCCCCGCACCGGCTCCGTGCCCGGTTCCGACGAGGACGGGGCCGACGCCGGAGACGGGTCGGCCGGGGCGGGTGCGGGGACGTGCGGGAACCCGGCGGTCCGCGGCGTGCCGCCGCCGTTCGCCGGAGTGCCGGTGCCGTCCGTCCCGCGCACCACGATGTCGTGCGGGATCAGCACGATCGCCGTGGTCCCGCCGTACGGGGAGGGGCGCAGCGTGACGGTGATGCCGTGCCGGTGCGCCAGGCGGGCGACGACGAACATGCCGAGCCGCAGGTCGTCGGCGAGCGCCACCACGTCGAACTGGGGAGCCACCGCCAACTGGGCGTTGAACGAGGCGTAGTCCTCCTCCGACAGGCCGAGCCCGCGGTCCTCGATCTCGACGGCCAGGCCCTTGGCCACCAGCGCCGCGCGCACCCCGACCGGGTTGGGCGCCGGCGAGTAGGAGGTGGCGTTGTCGATCAGCTCGGCCAGCAGGTGGATCACGTCGGCCACCGCGGGCGGGGCGAGGGCCACCTCCTCGTCGGCGTGCAGCTCCACCCGCTGGTACTCGGCGACCTCGCCCACGGCGCTGCGCAGGATGTCCACCAGCGACACCGGCTCGCGCCACGTACGCCGGGGCTGCTCACCGCTGATGATGACGAGGTTCTCCTCGTAGCGCCGCAACTGACTGGCCGTGGAGTCCAGTTCGTACAGGCCCCTGAGGATGTCGGGGTCCGTGTGCTCGCGCTCCAGGGCGTCCAGCTTGCCGAGCTGCATGTTGACGAGGTTCTGGCTCTGCCGCGCGATGCCCAGGATCACCTTCTGGAAGCCGCGCCTGGTGTCGGCGAGTTCGACGGCGGTGTGCACGGCGGTGCGCTGCGCGGTGTTGAACGCCTGCGCCACCTGGCCGAGTTCGTCCTGCCCGTAGTCCAGCGGCGGCGTCGCCGACTCCACGTCGACCTTCTCGCCGCGCTCCAGCCTCGCCACCACGTCGGGCAGCCGTTCCTCGGCCAGGCTCAGGGTGGCCAGCCGCAGACCGCGCAGCCGCCGGGACAGCGAGCGCGTGATGCGCCAGGACATGACGATGCAGAGCAGCAGCGCGATCAGCCCGCCCGCGCTGAGGATGCCGGCCTTGATCAGCAGGCCCCTCGCTTCCTCGGCGCTGCGGTCGAGGAGGCCGTCCGTCTGCTGCCGGACGAGCTGGGTGTACTGGGCGGAGATCGCGTCGAAGGCCGTGTTCCAGCGCTGCCGCGCGTCCGGCAGGTCGATCCGCCCGTGCTCGTCCCCGTCCGCCGCACGGGCCTCGAGCACCTGGTCCTCGACGTCCTGGAGGGACTTCCACTCGGAGCTCGCGAGGATGCGTTCGGTCTGTGTCTTCGCGGAGCCGGTCAACGACGGCAGGATCTGGTCCCGCACCAGCCAGCGGCGGGTGTGCACCAGTTGAGTGAAGGCGGTCCACTGCTCCTGGTCCATCCGGTCGGACGGCCAGGCGAGGGTGAGCCGGGCGTCCTCCTGGGAGGCCAGCTCGGCGGCGTGCTCCAGGGCGACCAGCGGGCCCGCCCGGGAGGTGAGGTCTCCGTCGTCGACCTGGGACAGCTCCTGGAAGGCGTGGATCTGCTCGTCGACGATCGAGGTGTACTGGTCGAGTGCCTGGTCGGGGGTGATGTCGGTGGGGTCGTCCACCTGGTTGCGGTAGTACTCCAGGCTGCCCACCGAGCCGAGTACCGAGTACATCCGGTCCGAGATCCGGTCGGGAGCGCTCTCGATCGCGTCCGACTGGCCCACGAGCTGGGCGACCGCCTCGTCCGTCTTCTTGCGCTGCGCGTCCAGCGCCGCCCGGTCGCCGCCCGGTGAGGCGAGCCAGGCGGCCGACAGACTGCGCTCCTTCTGCAGGGCGAGGGCCGCCTCGGTGCCCATGGCCCCGGTGTCGCGGCTCAACTCGGTCTGCGCACGCAGCCGCAGCCCCTCCGAGAACATCTGGGTCGTCGTGACGCCCCACACGGCCGCGAGGGTGACGCCGGGCACCAGGGCGAGGAGGATCAGGGAGAGACGTATGGAGCCGAGGCGGCGCCGGGCACCTTTCCGTACAGACATCGTCGTCCTAGGCGATCAGTGGGGGAGGGGAGCGGAGGCGGGCGCGTGCCGTCGGCCGTGGGACCTGGGGGGTGTCGTTTGGATCTTGCCGGGGTCGCGGGGCCTGGCACGCACATCTGCGGCGTTGTCGTCGGTTGCCAACTCCCCCGCGCTCGACTGCGCTCGCGCGGGGGGACCCCCGTCGCGTTGCCGCCCTCCTCCGCCTTGCGGCTGCACGCACCAGCCCCCGCTCGGGTAGGCAGCAAGGCACCGCTGCCTGGAGCCGACCTGATCCGAACGACACCCCCTGGTCGCCCCGGTCACCGGGTGCCGCCCGCGGCGAACTCCGCGACCGAGTCGGCGTTGGTGCGGGTCACGAACGCCGGGCCGGTCAGCACGGGGGCCACCCCGCCGCCGCTGACGTTGCCGTTGGTGCGGTACAGCCAGAGCGCGTCGACGGCGAGGTAGCCCTGGAGGTACGGCTGCTGGTCCACCGCGAACTGGACGTCCCCGCGTTTGACCGCGGCGACCAGGTCGTTGTCGAGGTCGAAGGTGGCGACGTGCGCCTTGCTGCCCGCCTCGTCGACCGACTCGACCGCGGTGAGGGCGAACGCCGCGCCGTTCATGACGACTTCGTCGATGCTCGTGTCCTGGCGCAGCCGCGCCGTGACGGCCGCGCCGACCGCCTTCATGTCGGTGCCCTCGACGTAGAGCATCTCGGTCTCGCCCTCGAAGGTCTTCTTCACCCCGGCGCAGCGGGCCTCCAGGGCCACGTTGCCGCGCTCGTGGATGACGCACAGGGCGTGCTTGGCCCTGAGGTCGTTCAGCTTGTCGCCGACGGCCCGGCCCGCGACGCTCTCGTCCTGCCCGAAGTACTCCAGGAGCCCCGTGGAACGCCAGGCGTCGATGCCGGAGTTGAGGCCGACCACCGGGATCCCGGCCGCCTTGGCCTCGGCGACCACCGCCTTCATCGCCTGCGGTTTGGCCAGGGTCACGGCGATGCCGTCGGCCTTGTCGCGGACGGCGTCCCGCACCAGGTCGGCCTGGTCGGCGGTGTCGGCGTCCCCGGCGTAGGTCAGCTCGACGCCGTCCTTGGCGGCCGCCGCCTCGGCGCCCTTGCGCACCCGGTCCCAGAAGGCGTCCCCCTCACCGCCGTGGGTGACCATGACGATCTTCATCCGGTCGCCGCCCGGACCGCCCGCGGCGTCGGCCGCCGGGCCGTCCTCGTCCCCGCCCAGGGCGGAGCAGCCGGCCGCCAGCAGACAGACGGCGGCGGCGAGGGCCGCGGTGCGCAGGGGGGCGGGGGAGCGGGTGGGCGGGGGAGCTGTACTCATGGGGGCGGGGGCACCTCGCTGTGCGGCCGAGCAGGAGGAACGGGACGAGGTGGCCCGGAGCCGCGGGTCAGTGCGCCAACCGGGTGAACTCGCCTGGCCGGAGCAAACCGTGTGTGACGGCTGGTAGTCAAGTGACCAGCGAACCGTTGCCAGTTGTCGGTGCCGCATCGTGATGATCGGGACGGCGAAAGCGGGCGGAAGCGGAATCCCGGACGGTACGGAGGCCGATCTGATGGGCAGTTAGTCAGTGAGTTATCGTGTACAGGGGGTAAAGACAGGCGGCACGGTCTGTCGAGTTCCAGCCCAGGAGAGTTCAGCCGATGGCGAGGCAGCTACGCGCCGAGCAGACCCGCGCGACGATCATCGGTGCCGCGGCCGACCTGTTCGACCGTCACGGCTACGAGTCGACCAGCCTCAGTGAGATCGTCACCCACGCGGGGGTCACCAAGGGCGCCCTGTACTTCCACTTCGCGGCGAAGGAAGACCTCGCCCACGCCATCATGGAGATACAGTCCCGCACCTCCCGCCGGCTGGCGAGGGACCTGGACGGGCGGGGCTACTCCTCGCTGGAGGCCCTGATGCGCCTCACGTTCGGCATGGCCAGGCTCTGCGAGGAGGGCCCCGTGCTGCGGGCCGGGCTGCGGCTCGCCACCGCGGGGGTGCCGGTCCGGCCGCCGCTGCCGCACCCCTTCACCGAGTGGCGGGAGATCGCCATGTCCCGGCTGCTCGACGCCGTGCGGCAGTCCGACGTGCACCCGGACATCGACGTCGACTCCGTCGCCCACACCCTCGTCTGCTCCGTCGTCGGCACCCGCGTGGTGAGCGGCACCCTCGAACCGGCCGGGCGCCAGCCCCGCCGCCTCGCCCAGATGTGGTACATCCTGATCCGGGGCATGGTCCCGGTGACCCGGCGCGCCCGCTACCTCACCCTCGCGTCCCGTCTGGAACGGGAGACCGGCGCGCCCTGACCGCCCGCGGCCCAACCGTCCGGGAACGCGGAGGCGCGCGGTCCGGCCGGTACGGTGACGTGCATGCCCGACACCCCGTCCGTGCCCGCCCCCGTCATCCTCGGCGACGAACCCGGATCCTTCCCGCACGGCGTGCTCGCCGAGCGGCACCCCGCCATCGTGCGGCAGGTGCGGGACGCCTTCCCCCTCGACCCCGAACGGCGCCACACACTCGACGCGCTGCTCGCGAGCTGCGCCGACGGCGTGGTCGAGCCGCTGCCCGCCGACGCCGACCCCACCGGCCGCGACCGGGACCGCTGGGCCGCCTGGGGCATGGACGCGTACGCCGGCCGCTCCTGGTACGACGTGCCCTGGCTGTGGGCCGAGAGCCACTTCTACCGCCGCCTCCTCGACGCCGTCGGCTACTTCGGCCCCGGCCCGTGGCAGGGCGTCGACCCGTTCCGGCCCGCCAAGCTCGCCGAACTCGACGCGCCGGAGACGGACGAGGAACTCGCCGCGCTCGACGGCCTGGACGGGCTGCCCGCCGACGAGCGGAACCGGGCCCTGCTGCACGGCTCGCTCTGGGGCAACCGCGCCGACCTCGGCTTCCGCCTCTCCGACCGCGGCGCCGCCACCGGGACCGACACGGAACCACTCGTCGCCGACGACAGCGACACCCTGTGGTCCCTGCTCCCGGCCCCCGGTACGGGCGCCCCGCGGCAGGACCCGGTCTCCCTGTGCCTCGTCGCCGACAACGCCGGCCGCGAACTCGTCCCCGACCTGCTCCTCGTCTCGCACCTCCTCGCCGAGGGCCGCGTGGACCGGGCCGTCCTGCACGTCAAGCCGTATCCGTACTACGTCTCCGACGCCACGCCCACCGACGTGCTCGACGCCCTGCGACGGCTCGTCGGAGCGGGCGGTACGGCGGCCGCGTACGGCGAGCGGCTCTGGACCGCGCTCACCGACGGCAGCGTCACCGTCCGCGCCCACCCCTTCTCCTGCGCCCCGCTGCCGTACGCGGACATGCCCGCCGACCTGCGGGAGGACTTCGCCTCGGCCACCGTGACCGTCCTCAAGGGCGACCTGAACTACCGGCGCCTGGTGGGTGACCGGTGGTGGCCGCCGACCACCTCCTTCGCGGACGTCACCGCGTACTTCCCCGGCCCGGTCGCCGCGCTGCGCACGCTCAAGTCCGACGTGATCACCGGGCTCGACGCGAAGACCGTGGCCGCGCTGGACGAGAGCGGTGAACGGCGCTGGCGGACGAGCGGAACGCACGCGCTGATCCAGGTCAGGCGCTGAGGCAGCACTGCGGGAGTACTGCGGGGCTGCCGAGGGCGGTACTGCGGGAGAAGTTCCCGCATTCCGGGCCGATTCACGCGATGGTGTGATCATGTGCCGCCCGGTGGATGCCCCCGGAGGGCCGTGGGTAGTGCCCGGCCATGACGCAACAGCCCTTCCAGCTCCCGCACTTCTACCTGCCACATCCCGCGCGGCTCAACCCGCATCTCGACGAGGCCCGCGCCCACTCGACGACGTGGGCGCGCGAGATGGGCATGCTGGAGGGCTCCGGGGTCTGGGAGCAGTCCGACCTCGACGCCCACGACTACGGACTGCTCTGCGCCTACACCCACCCCGACTGCGACGGGCCGGCGCTCTCCCTCATCACCGACTGGTACGTGTGGGTCTTCTTCTTCGACGACCACTTCCTGGAGAAGTTCAAGCGCAGCCAGGACCGCCTCGCGGGCAAGGCCCACCTGGACCGGCTCCCGCTGTTCATGCCGCTCGACGACGCCACCGGGATGCCCGAGCCGGAGAACCCGGTCGAGGCCGGTCTCGCCGACCTGTGGACCCGCACGGTGCCCGCGATGTCGGCCGACTGGCGCCGCCGCTTCGCCGTCGCCACCGAGCACCTGCTCAACGAGTCGATGTGGGAGCTGTCCAACATCAACGAGGGGCGCGTCGCCAACCCCGTCGAGTACATCGAGATGCGCCGCAAGGTCGGCGGCGCCCCCTGGTCGGCAGGGCTCGTGGAGTACGCGACCGCCGAGGTGCCCGCCGCCGTCGCCGGGACCAGGCCGCTCAGGGTGCTCATGGAGACGTTCTCCGACGCCGTGCACCTGCGCAACGACCTGTTCTCCTACCAGCGGGAGGTCGAGGACGAGGGCGAGCTGAGCAACGGGGTGCTGGTCCTGGAGACCTTCTTCGGCTGCACCACCCAGGAGGCCGCCGAGCTGGTCAACGACGTCCTCACCTCCCGGCTGCACCAGTTCGAGCACACCGCGTTCACCGAAGTGCCCGCCGTCGCCCTGGAGAACGGCCTGACCCCGCCGGAGCTGGCGGCGATCGCCGCGTACACGAAGGGTTTGCAGGACTGGCAGTCCGGCGGCCACGAATGGCACATGCGCTCCAGCCGCTACATGAACAAGGGCGAGCGTCCGGTGGCGGGCTGGGAGTCGCTGACCGGACCCGGCACCTCCGCCGCGGACGTCGGCGCGCTGCTCGCCGCGGCGGCCACCCGGCGGGCCCGCCCCTACACCCACGTGCCCTACCGCGAGGTCGGCCCGTCCGTCATCCCCGACATCCGCATGCCCTACCCGCTGGAGCTGAGCCCCGCCCTGGAGGGCGCCCGGCGGCACCTGTCCCAGTGGTGCCTGAGCATGGGCATCCTCAGCGAGGGCGTCTGGGACGAGGACAAGCTCGAGAGCTGCGACCTCCCCCTGTGCGCCGCCGGCCTCGACCCGGACGCCACCCAGGACCAGCTCGACCTCGCCTCCGGCTGGCTGGCCTTCGGCACCTACGGCGACGACTACTACCCACTCGTCTACGGCCACCGCCGGGACCTCGCCGCCGCCCGGCTGACCACCGCCCGCCTGTCGGCCTGCATGCCGCTCGACGGCGAGCCCGTCCCCCCGCCCGCCAACGCCATGGAACGCTCCCTGGCCGACCTGTGGGCGCGCACGACGGCCGGCATGACGCCCGAGGAGCGGCGCCCGCTGAGGACGGCCGTCGACACGATGACCGAGTCCTGGGTGTGGGAGCTGTCCAACCAGATCCAGAACCGCGTCCCCGACCCCGTGGACTACCTGGAGATGCGGCGCGCCACCTTCGGCTCCGACCTCACCCTGGGACTGTGCCGCGCCGGGCACGGCCCGGCGGTGCCGCCCGAGGTCTACCGCAGCGGTCCCGTCCGCTCCCTGGAGAACGCGGCGATCGACTACGCATGCCTGCTCAACGACGTCTTCTCCTACCAGAAGGAGATCCAGTACGAGGGCGAGATCCACAACGCGGTCCTCGTCGTGCAGAACTTCTTCGGCGTCGACTACCCGGCCGCCCTCAACGTGGTGCAGGACCTGATGAACCAGCGCATGCGCCAGTTCGAGCACGTCGTCGCGCACGAACTCCCCGTGGTCTACGACGACTTCCAGCTGTCCGACGAGGCGCGCGCCATCATGCACGGGTACGTCACCGACCTCCAGAACTGGATGGCGGGCATCCTCAACTGGCACCGGAGCGTCCCGCGCTACAAGGCCGAGTACCTGGCGGGGCGCACCCACGGCTTCCTCCCGGACCGGATCCCGGCCGCGCCCGTGCCCAGGCCGTTCCCCGCGCCGGTCACCGTGCCGGGGAGCAGCCCCGTTCCGACGCCCTGACCGGCGTTCAGTCTCACTCTTTCGTGGCTCGTCACGCGCCGGTGCGCCGGGTAGAGCACCTGCCGGAGGCGATCCATGGAACAGACAGCGTTGCGTCCCAAGCCGATGCCCGGCCGGGACCCCGGGCCCGGCACCGGACCCGACACGACCGGACCCTGCCGTGCCGGGCGCCGGCGACGGCCGGTCACCCTGCTGCTCGGCGTGCTGGCCGCGGCCACCCTCGTCCTCGCGGGCGTGGGGCTCGGCACGGTGGGTGCCACGGTGATCGGCATGAGCAAGCTGGCCGAGATGAGGCAGCAGGCCGGGGCACCGGGGCCGGACGGAGCAGGAGGCGGCACGCGGGCCGCGCCCGCGGACCCGTCGCCCGGGGCGTCCCCGTCCGCCGCACCGGCCGGCGCGACCCTGGGCGTGGAGGCCGTGGACGACGAGAAGCCCGGGGCCCGGGTGGTGGGCGTCCACGTGCCGGGCCCCGGGTACGCGGCGGGCCTGGTGCGGGGCGACGTCCTGCTGACGGTCGGCACGATGCGCGTCGACTCGGCCGCCGACCTCGCCCGCGCGGTGGCCCGTGCCGAGCCCGGCGAGGAGGTCGAGCTCACCGTGCGCCACCGGAGCGGCGGCTACCAGCAGCTGACCGCCGTACCCGGTGTCGTCACGTGAGCGTGCCGTCAGGCGACCGTACGAAAGTGGCTCGTGAGCCGTCCGGTGTCGTCCAGCACGTGGTAGGCCAGCCCGACCGGCGCGTCCCGGTCCGCGACCTGCTCGCCCTCCCAGGGCAGCCGCAGCGTCCACGTCACCCCCGGGCCCACCGCCAGCGGCCGCCCGGCGAACACGGTGGCGGCGGGGGTGTGGGCGTGACCGGTGATCAGCCCGGCGACCCCCGGCCTCCGTTCCAGCAGCGCGGCCAGGCGCTCGGGGCGGCGCAGCGGGTAGGAGTCGGGCAGCGGGTGGTGCAGGGGAACGGGCGGGTGGTGGAAGGCGAGCAGGGCCGGAAGGCCGGCGTCGAGTCCGTCGAGCGACGCCTCGATCCAGCCGTACGTCTCCTCGTCCAGCTCGCCCTCGTCGCTGCCCGGGACGCTGGAGTCGCACATCAGGACCGCGCCGCCGTCGAAGGCGTGCAGGGCGTTGACCGGCCCGTCGGCGGCGGGACGGCCGAGCAGCGCCTTGCGGTAGGGGGCGCGGCTGTCGTGGTTGCCCGGGCAGGTCAGCACGGGGAACGGCGCGGAGCCGTCGCGCAGCCCCAGGATGCCGGCCGCCTCCTCGTACTCCGCCTCCGTGCCGTGGTCCGCGATGTCCCCGGTGACCAGGAGCGCGTCCACCCGCCCCGGCAGCCGCCACAGCCGGTCGCGCACCCGCTCGGCGCGCTCCGTGGCCCGCGGGCTTCCGTCCAGGTGCAGATCGCTGATGTGGGCGAGTACGAGCACGGTGCCGGCCTCCTCCGGGCGCCCGGACCGCGTGACGGCCGCGACGCCCCCGATGTTAATGCTTGGCTGGCATCCAACCATTAGCCGGGCGGGCCGGGCAATGCCAATCGGCTCGCGTCGCAGGCGTCCTGAGGGCAGGATGCTGCCCGTGGTCCCTTCACTCTTGTGCCCCGGGAGGCCCGGATGACCGGCAGCAGGCCCGCCGCTTCCTTCACCGCCGACGACTACCGGGCCCGCATGGAGCGCGCCGCGCGTGCGGCCGCCGATGCCGGCCTGGCCGGGCTGCTTGTGGCCCCGGGCCCCGACCTGGTGTGGCTCACCGGCTACGCGCCGACGGCGGACACCGAGCGGCTCACCCTGCTCGTCCTCGCCCCGGACCGCGACCCCGTGCTCGTCGTCCCGACGCTCGAGGCACCCGACGCGGCGAAGGCGGCCGGCGCGCCCGCCCTGACCCTGCGCGACTGGACCGACGGCAAGGACCCCTACGAGGCCACCGCCGCCCTCCTCGACGGGTCCGGACGGTTCGGCATCAGCGACAACGCCTGGGCGATGCACCTGCTGGCCTTCCAGCGCACCCTGCCCGACACGTCGTACGCCTCCCTGACCGAGGCGCTGCCCATGCTGCGTGCCGTGAAGGACACGGCGGAGCTGGAGCTGCTGGCGGCGGCGGGCGCGGCCGCGGACGCCGCCTTCGAGGAGATCCGGAAGGTCCGCTTCGGTGGACGCCGGGAGTCCGAGGTGGCCGACGACCTCGCCGGCCTGCTGCGCCGGTTCGGGCACTCCCAGGTCGACTTCACCATCGTCGCCTCGGGACCCAACGGCGCCAACCCGCACCACGAGGTCGGGGACCGCGTCATCGAGGTCGGCGACATGATCGTCCTCGACTTCGGCGGCCTGAAGGACGGCTACGGCTCCGACACCTCCCGCACCGTCCACGTGGGTGAACCCACGGACGAGGAACGCCGGGTGCACGACCTGGTCCGCGAGGCGCAGGAGGCCGGTTTCCGGGCGGTGCGGCCGGGCGCCGCCTGCCAGGACGTCGACCGCGCCGCCCGCGCGGTCATCGCGGACGCCGGATACGGCGAGTACTTCATCCACCGCACCGGACACGGCATCGGCGTCACCACGCACGAACCGCCGTACATGATCGAGGGCGAGGAGCGGCCCCTGGTGCCCGGCATGTGCTTCTCCGTCGAGCCCGGCATCTATCTTCCCGGGCGGTTCGGGGTACGCATCGAGGACATCGTCACCGTCACCGAGGACGGTGGCCGGCGGTTCAACGACACCAGCCGGGAGATGGTCATGGTCGAGTGAGAGCGACCGACGGACCCCGAACGCCCCGGCAGACCCGGAAGACGACGGCGCGAGATGACCCAGGCACCGACACCCACCGCGGACACCGTCCGCCGGCTCGTCCGCTCCCTGCTGGGCGGGAACACGGAACCCGACGTCCGGCCGGTCACCGACGGAGTCGGACCCGGCACGTGGTGGGTCGGCACCCGGCACGTCCTGCGGCTGGCCCCCGACCGGGAGACCAGCGTGTGCAGACGCCGCGAACTGCGCCTGCGCGAACTGGTCCGGCCGTACGTCCCGGTCGCGGTGCCCGCCAGCGTGGCGCACGGCGAGTGGGCACCGGGCCTCGCCTACACGCTGGACGCCAAGGTGGCCGGCGGCTCGGGCGAGGACCACGACGTGTCCGCCCTGGGCGAGGCGGACCTCGCGGCGCTGCTCACCGGCCTGCGCGAAGTGCCTCTGCGCCAGGCCGAGACGCTCGGGGTGCCGCGGGCGGCCCCGCGCTCCCTGGAGACCCTGCGGCAGTCCGCCGAACGCGCCACCCGCCGCCTCGCCGCCGCGGACGAGTTCGACGCCGCGCGTCCGGAGCGGCTCACCCGGGAGGCGGCGGCCCAGCTCGGCGTCCAGCCGGGCGCGGCGGTCCTCGTCCACCACGGGCTCACCGGGTCGCACCTCGTGGTCGGCGCCGACGGCCGGGTACGCGGCGTCCTCGGCTGGAGCGACGCGGTACTCGGCGACCCGGCCGAGGACATCGCCGGCCTCGCCCTGTCCGTCGGCTCACCGGCCGCGGTCCGCGCCGCCACCCTCGCCG
This sequence comes from Streptomyces coelicoflavus, assembly GCF_003112555.1. Taxonomy (GTDB): domain Bacteria; phylum Actinomycetota; class Actinomycetes; order Streptomycetales; family Streptomycetaceae; genus Streptomyces; species Streptomyces coelicoflavus. Next base: position 440,542 of record NZ_BEWB01000004.1, read on the forward strand.
GTTACGGCGCCCGGCCCTGCCTGCGCGGCCTGTGGCTGGCCCGCTGCGACGCGGTCGTCCACCTCGCGGAGGCACTCGGCGGCCACTCCGGCGGGCCGCTGCCCGCGACCGTGCCCCTGCTCAGGACCCGCTTGCGGCACGCCTGGGAACCGATCCTCCTGGAACGCGTGACGGAGCTGCGCGAAGAGGGCCGGGACGAGACCGCCTGACGGCCCGGCCCCCGGCTCACTCCTGCACCAGCACCACGCTCGACTCGCCCGGCACACGCAGTATCCCGTTCGACCCCGGGCCCTCCACCGGTTCCCACGCCGCGAGCACCCGCGCGGGGCGGTTGCCCAGGGGGATCACCGCCGGTTCGGTGCCCAGGTTGACGGCCACCCGGATGTCGCCGCGCCGGAAGGCCAGCCAGCGCGCCGTGCCGTCGTACGCCACCCTGGTGTCGGCCAGGTCCGGGTCAGTCAGGTCCGGCTGCTCGGCGCGCAGGGCGATCAGCCGCCGGTACCAGTCCAGGACGCGCGCGTGGGGCTCCCGCTCCGGCTCCGACCAGTCCAGGCAGGAGCGCTCGCGCGTCGCCGGGTCCTGCGGGTCGGGCACGTCCTCCTCGCGCCAGCCGTGCGCGGCGAACTCCCGCCGCCTGCCGCGCCGTACCGCCTCCGCGAGCTCGGGGTCGGTGTGGTCGGTGAAGAACTGCCACGGAGTGCCCGCCGCCCACTCCTCACCCATGAACAGCATCGGCGTGAACGGCGCGGTCAGCGTCAGCGTGGCCGCGCAGGCGGCGAGCCCGGGGGAGACCAGGGACGCCAGGCGGTCCCCCTGGGCGCGGTTGCCGACCTGGTCGTGGGTCTGGCTGTAGCCGGTCAGCCGGTGCGCGGCGACCCGGCCGCGGTCCAGCGGGCGGCCGTGCGAGCGGCCCCGGAAGCCGGAGTAGGTGCCGTCGTGGAAGTACCCCCGGGTCAGCGTCTTGGCGAGTGCCGCCAGCGGATCGCGCGCGAAGTCGGCGTAGTAGCCCTGCGACTCCCCGGTCAGCGCGGCGTGCAGCGCGTGGTGGAAGTCGTCGTTCCACTGCGCGTGCACCCCCAGACCGCCCTCCGCGCGCGGGGTGATGAACCGAGGGTCGTTCAGGTCGGACTCGGCGATCAGGAAGAGCGGCCGGTCCAGGTCGGCCGCCAGGGCGTCCACGGCGGCCGACAACTCCTCCAGGAAGTGGCACGCGCGCGTGTCCACCAGGGCGTGCACCGCGTCCAGGCGCAGCCCGTCGATCCGGTAGTCCCGCAGCCACGCGAGCGCGCTGTCCACCAGGTACGCCCGCACCTCGTCGGAGCCGGGCGCGTCCAGGTTGACGGCCACGCCCCACGGTGTGTGGTGGGTGTCGGTGAAGTACGGGCCGAAGGCGGGCAGGTAGTTGCCGGACGGGCCCAGGTGGTTGTGCACCACGTCCAGGACCACGCCGAGACCGAGGTCGTGCGCCCGGTCGACGAACCGTTTCAGCGCCTCGGGCCCGCCGTACGGTTCGTGCACCGCCCACGGCGAGACCCCCTCGTACCCCCAGCCGTGCCGCCCGGGGAAGGGACACAGCGGCATCAGCTCGACGTGCGTGACGCCCAGCCGCACCAGGTGGTCGAGACGCGCGGCGGCGGCGTCGAGCGTCCCCTCGGGCGTGTACGTCCCCACGTGCAGCTCGTACAGCACGCCACCGGGCAGCGGACGCCCGGCCCAGTCGGCACGCCACGCGTACCGCCCGTGGTCGACGACCGCGCTCAGCCCGTCGGGACCGTCCGGCTGGCGCCGCGAACGCGGGTCCGGCAGTACCGGCCCGTCGTCCACCGCGAAGCCGTACCGCGAGCCGTCCCGCGCCCGGGCCTCGCCGCTCCACCACCCCGGCCGTTCCGGATCGCGCTCCAGCGCGCGCGTGGCGCCGTCGCACTGCAACGTCACCCGGCCGGCCTGCGGTGCCCACACCTCGAACTGCACGGACGGTTCCCCTTCGTCTGCGGCCCTGACCCGTCCATGGTCCTCCACCGTGGATCATTCCGCTGGGGATTCCCTCCGTGCGGCGGTGCTCGCGCGCCGCGGTGCCCGGCCCGGCCGTCCGCCACCGGACCGCACCGGAACCGGGCACCGGCACCGGGGTCAGGCCGTACGGAGCAACGGGGCTCCGGTGCCCGGGACGGTCCGGAGGGCGGGGATGTCCGCCCAGGCGAGGCCGAGGGCGCGACCAGGACCCGCCCGCCCGCGTCGGCAATCACCTGGATCTCCGCGCGGCCGCCCACGACCGCGAACACCGCGTCCCCCACCTCTGCTTCAACCTCATGTACTACCTCCCCATCGAGGACGCCCACGCCCACGGCACGACCGCCCTGCACGCGGGCACGACCACGATCGGGGCCAAGCGGCGCCGCGGCGCCCGGGTGTCCCCGCTGTACGCCCTGGCAGACGGGCCGTCTGCTGGACACCCCGGCCCCCGCTGACCGACAATCAGCTGTGTGACGTCGTCCTTCGAGTTCAACACGTATCCCGCCCGGGTGTCGGACGCGGAGCGCGACAAGGCGCTGAGTGTGCTCCGGGACGGCGTCGCCATGGGACGCCTGTCGCACGACACGTTCATCCGCCGGATGGAGCTGGCGCTCGCCGCCCGCCGCCTCGAGGAGCTGGCCGTGCTCACCGCCGACCTGCACAGCGAGGGCCGGCTGTCGCGGATGGTGTTCGGCACCGTCGAGGCCGTGTCCGGGTTCGGCGCACGGCTCGGCCGGGCGTGGCGGGCCGAGCGGCTGCCCAAGCTGCTGCTGCCCCACCCCGGCTCCGGCCACCCCCTGCGCATAGGGCGCGACCCGGCGAGCGGGCTGCGGCTGAGCCACGAGACGGTGTCCCGGGTGCACGCCGAGCTGAGCCGCCAGGGCGGCATGTGGGTGCTGCGGGACCTGGGCTCCACCAACGGCACCACGGTCAACGGGCGTCGGGTCATCGGCGCGGCCGTCGTCCGCGAGGGCGATCAGATCGGCTTCGGCCGGATGGCCTTCCGCCTCGCGGCGAACTGACGCGCCCGGATCCTCTTTGCTTTTCGCGGTGTTGACGTACCCCCCAAGTCGTGACTGACTGTGCGTACACCACGCACACCAGGTGAACCGACGGCCCGCTTCGTGGAGGTGTGCTCTGCCGCCCCTCCTGCGCTACCCGACCGTGGACGAACTGGGCGCCCGGGCCGCCGCATTCGTCGCCCGGCATCCCCGGCACGCCCGCTTGCGCCGTGTCGGCACCTCCCGCGCGGGTCACCCACTGCTGCTGCTCTCCGTCGGCCACGGCAGCCGTCAGGTCCTCGTCGTCGCCGGACCGCACGCGAACGAACCGGTGGGCGGCGCCACCACCCTGCGGCTGGCCGAGCGGGCCGTGGCCGACCCCCGGCTCACCGAGGGCGCCGACGCCACCTGGAACCTGCTGCTGTGCGTCGACCCCGACGGACTGCGCCGCAACGAGGGCTGGCTGACCGGCCCCTACACCCTCGGCCGCTACGCGCGGAACTTCTTCCGGCCCGGCTTCCTGGAACAGCCCGAGTGGCTGCCCGACGGCCCGGACCGCGCCACGCTGCCGGAGACCCGCACCCTGCTCGCACTCCAGGAGGAACTGCGGCCCTTCCTCCAGTGCTCCCTGCACGGCGTGGACGTCGGCGGCGGCTTCGTCGAGCTGACCCACGACCTGCCGGGCCTCGCCCAGCGCGTCTCCCACACCGCCGCCCGGCTCGGCGTACCCCGTGAACTCGGCGCCTACGACACCCTGTACTGGCCCGACCTCGGCCCCGCCGTCTACCGCATCCCACCGCCCCGCCGCGGCGACTTCACCGCCGCCATCACCGAGGCCGCCGTCGACTCGACGTGGTGCCACCCGCGCCGCTACGGCACCGTCACCGCGGTCGTCGAGGCACCCATGTGGGGGGTGGCGGCCGTGTCGGACGGCTCGCCCCCGGCCGACCGAGACGCCGTGCTGCGCGCCGTGAGCCGCACCCTGCGCCACGACACCCGGCGCCTGCACCGCGTCCTCGCCCGCCTGCGGCCCCACCTCGCCACGGTGCCGGAGGCGGCCCACCTGCTCGCGCCGGTCGACGACTACCTGCTGGTCTGTCCCCGGCTCGCCGACGCCTGGGACCCCGACACCGACGACGGGACGGGCCGCTCGCTGCCGCCGATGAACACGTCCCACCTCGCCGCGCTGCGGCTGGCCGGACGGCGCCTGTCCCTGCGGACCGCGGGGCTGCTGCACCAGCTGGTCACCCGCACCGGGGGCGATCCGGCGGGCGTCCTGCCCGAACTGGACCGGCTCGTCGACGAGGGCTGCGCCGACTACCGCGACGGCTGCGCGGCGCACTGGATACCGGTCGGGCGGCAGGTGGAGTACCAGACACGGGTCGTGCTCGCCGCGTTCGAACTGGCCGGCCGGCGCTCCGCCGCGGGCTCCCGCACGGGCGACCCCGGCCGGGGGCCCGAGGCCGCGGTCCCGATGCACCGCGACTGACCCCCGCGACCCCGACCCACCCCGACCCACCCCGAACTCCGTCCGGGCCCGCCCGCCCGTCTCCGTCCCCGGCGGTCCTCAGCCGCCGTGCTCCTCCGTTTCCTCCACGCGCTCCAGCAGTGCCACCGGCGTGTCCGCGAAGAGGTCCGCCACGCGCGCGTGCCCCGTGAAGTGCCGCCCCGGCGCCAGCGTGTCGGCCCACCGGCCGGGTGGCAGCGGCAGCGTCGTGCCGCGCCAGCCTCCCGCCTCGGCCAGCCGCAGCGACAGCCGGGTCACGGCCGTCACGGCCCCGCCGGAGCGGGCGAACGCCACGCAGTGCGCCGCCGCCGGGCCTTCGGCGGGCAGCGGTTCGTACGTCGCGGCGTCACCGAACGTGCCGGGCCGCCGAGCCCGCAGCGCCAGCGCCGCCCGTGTCACCGCCGCCTTCTCCCCGGCTTCTCCGTGCCCGGCCCCGGCGGCCGGGAAGTCCACCGCGCGGCGGTTGTCCGGGTCCACCAGCGCCAGGTACTCGTGCTCGGTGCCCTGGTAGAGGTCCGGCACGCCCGGCATCGTCAGATGGACCAGCGCCGTGCCGAGGACGTTGGCCCGGATGTGCGGCTCGAGCGCTTTGCGGAGGGCGGCCACCCGGGCGCCCGGCGCGCCGCACGGCCCCGACGCCACGAACCGGGCCACCGCCTCCTCGTAGGAGGGGTCCGGCTCCGTCCAGCTGGTGTGCACGCCCGCCTCGCGCACATGCTTCAGCAGCGCCTCCCGCACGCGCTCCTCGTCCGCCGGGCCCAGCCCGAACACCGTCTGCCACGCCGCCCACGCCGCCTGGCCGTCCGGCAGGCCCCCGCCCGCACGGGCGACCTCCGCCAGGACGTACGCCCACCGCTCGGGGCACTCGGTGAGCACCGCGAGCGCGGCGCGGACGTCCGCGCTCCGCTTGGTGTCGTGGGTCGAGACCACCGTGCCCGTCGCGGGCCAGTCGCGCTGCACGCGCGCGCAGTACCCGTGGAACTCCTCCGGGGACACGGCCGGACGGCCGGGGTCGCCGCCCACCTCGGTGGCCGACAGCAGCGGCACGTAGCGGTAGAAGGCCGTGTCCTCGACGGACTTGGCCCGCAGCGCCGACGCGGTCTGCGCGAACCGGGTCCGGAACTCCACGGGACCGGGACCGTCCCCGTACCGCCCCAGCACCAGGTCCCGTACGACGTCCACCGCCCCGGCCTCCTCGGGCACCGCGAATGCGAGCCGCGCCTCGGCCGCCGCCTCCTCGGTGACGACCGTCGCCGGGTCCACCGACGCGTACGGCCGGTACACCTCCATACGGACCAGCAGTTCCCGCAGCGCCGTGCGCAGCGCCCAGGGCGCCCGGTCGCGCAGGGCGGGTTCCGGCGCGTCCACGCACAGGCGGTGCGCCACCCGGGTCAGCCGGTCCAGCTCGGCGGCCAGCTCGTGCCCGAGCACCTCGTACGCCGCGCACCGCACCGTCGCCGCCCAGTCCCCGCCCCGGTCCGCCCGGGGGGCGGCGAACCCGCGGTACCGCTCGAGCAGTCCCCCGTACCCCTCGGGGTCCGTGAACAGCCCGTCGACGTGCCGCAGAGCGTCGTACCCCGTGGTGCCGGCGACGGGCCAGGCGGCGGGCAGCCGCTCACCGTCCGCGAGGATCTTCTCCACCACCGTCCACCGGCCACCACTGGCCTCGTGCAGCCGCTCCAGGTACCCGTCGGGGTCGGCCAGGCCGTCGGGGTGGTCGACGCGCAGGCCGTCGACCACGCCCTCGCGCAGCAGCCGCAGGACCGTGCCGTGGGTGGCGTCGAACACCTCCGGGTCCTCCACGCGGACGCCGATCAGCTCCGAGATGCTGAAGAAGCGCCGGTAGTTCAGCTCGGTGCGGGCCAGCCGCCACCACACCGGGCGGTACCACTGCGCGTCGAGGAGCCGCGGCAGCGGCAGGCCCGCGGTGCCCTCCCGCAGCGGGAAGGCGTGCTCGTGGTAGCGCAGTACGTCCCCGTCGACCCGGAGGTCGTCCAGCACCTCGCCGACCGGGGCGCCCAGCACCGGCAGCAGCAGCCGGCCGCCCTGCGCCCGCCAGTCGATGTCGAACCACCGCGCGTACGGCGACCCGGGCCCCTCGCGCAGCACCTCCCACAGGGCGTGGTTGTGGCGCGGCGACATCGCCATGTGGTTGGGCACGATGTCCAGCACCAGGCCCAGACCGTGCTCCCGCGCGGTGCGCGACAACGCGCGCAGCCCCTCCTCGCCGCCCAGTTCGGCGCGCACGCGCGCGTGGTCGACGACGTCGTATCCGTGCCGCGAGCCGGGGACCGCCTCCAGGACGGGGGACAGGTGCAGGTGCGACACGCCGAGCGAGGCCAGAGACGGCACGGCCGCCGCCGCGGCCCCGAACGGGAAGTCCGGCTGGAGCTGGAGCCGGTAGGTGGCCGAGGGGACGGGGGAAGAAGGAGAGACGGCGGAGGCGGGAGAGACGGCGGAGGCGGCGGAGGCGGGGGAGGCGGGGGAGGCCGGGGACGGCACCGGGTCGGGTCGCTCAGGTGTCATGGAAACCTACGTACCCGCCCCGATGCCTTTCCTGTCACCGGCCCCCCTGCACGGGTGCAGGGGGGCCGGACCGGGGCAGGGTCCCTACACGGGTCGCTGGAGCACCGTCAGGCTGCGGTCCAGCAGGGTCAGCCGGTCCCCGGCCTGCACCTTCGGACCGGTGCCCGCGGGCACCCCCTCCGTCAGCGCGGTGTCGACGACCACCTCCCACTGCCGGCCGTGGTCGACCGGCACCACGAAGTCGAGCGGCTTCGGCGAGGCGTTGAACATCAGCAGGAACGAATCGTCGGCGATGCGTTCCCCGCGGGGGCCGGGCTCGGAGATCGCGTTGCCGTTCAGGAACACCGTGAGCGCGGAGGCTCGCGCCGAGTTCCAGTCCCGCTGGGTCATCTCGGCGCCCTCCGGGGTGAACCAGGCGATGTCCGACAGCTCGTCGTGCGTGCCCTGCACGGGACGCCCGTGGAAGAAGCGGCGCCTGCGGAGGACCGGGTGGTCCTTGCGCAGCCACACCATCGCGCGGGTGAACTCCAGGAGGTCGTGGCCGTTCTCGGGCCAGGCCACCCATGCCAGTTCGTTGTCCTGGCAGTAGGCGTTGTTGTTGCCCCGCTGGGTGCGGGCGAACTCGTCGCCGTGGCTGATCATCGGGACGCCCTGGGAGAGCAGCAGGGTGGCGGTGAAGTTGCGCATCTGCCGGGCCCGCAGCTCCCGCACCGCCGGGTCGTCGGTGTCGCCCTCGACGCCGCAGTTCCAGGAGCGGTTGTGGCTCTCGCCGTCCCGGTTGTCCTCGCCGTTGGCGTGGTTGTGCTTGTCGTTGTAGGCCACCATGTCGTGCAGGGTGAAGCCGTCGTGGCAGGTCACGAAGTTGATCGAGGCCAGCGGGCGGCGCCCGTCGTCCTGGTAGAGGTCGGACGAACCGGTCAGCCGGGAGGCGAACTCCGCCAGCGTGCGCGGCTCCCCGCGCCACAGGTCCCGCACCGTGTCCCGGTACTTGCCGTTCCACTCGGTCCACAGCGGCGGGAAGTTGCCCACCTGGTAGCCGCCCTCGCCCACGTCCCACGGCTCGGCGATCAGCTTCACCTGCGAGACCACCGGGTCCTGCTGCACCAGGTCGAAGAACGACGAGAGCCGGTCCACCTCGTGGAACTGCCGGGCCAGGGTGGCCGCGAGGTCGAAACGGAAGCCGTCGACGTGCATCTCGGTGACCCAGTACCGCAGCGAGTCCATGATCATCTGTAGGACGTGCGGGGACCGCATGAGCAGGGAGTTCCCGGTGCCCGTGGTGTCCATGTAGTAACGGGGATCGTCGGCCAGCCGGTAGTACGAGGGGTTGTCGAGGCCCTTGAAGGAGAGCGTCGGGCCCAGGTGGTTGCCCTCGGCCGTGTGGTTGTAGACGACGTCGAGGATGACCTCGATCCCGGCCTCGTGCAGCGCCTTGACCGCCGACTTGAACTCCAGCACCTGCTGGCCGCGGTCGCCCCACGAGGCGTAGGCGTTGTGCGGGGCGAAGAACCCGACCGTGTTGTAGCCCCAGTAGTTGTTGAGGCCCATGTCCACCAGCCGGTGGTCGTTGACGAACTGATGCACCGGCATCAGCTCCAGCGCGGTCACCCCGAGTCCCGTGAGGTGCTCGATGAGCGCCGGGTGCGCGAGGGCCGCGTAGGTGCCCCGCAGCTCTTCGGGCAGGCCCGGGTGCCGCATGGTCAGACCCTTCACATGGGCCTCGTAGATCACCGTGTGGTGGTACTCCGTACGAGGACGGCGGTCGTCGCCCCAGTCGAAGTACGGGTTGACCACGACCGACGTCATGGTGTGCGGGGCCGAGTCGAGGTCGTTGCGCCGTTCGGGTGCGCCGAAGTGGTAGCCGTACACCTCCTCGCCCCACTGGACCTCCCCGCTGATCGCACGCGCGTACGGATCGAGGAGCAGCTTGGCGCTGTTGCAGCGCAGCCCGCGCTCCGGGGCGTACGGGCCGTGCACGCGGTACCCGTACCGCTGGCCCGGCATCACGCCCGGCACGTACGCGTGCCGCACGAACGCGTCGCTCTCCCGCAGCTCGATCGCCGTCTCCGAGCCGTCGTCGTGCAGCAGACACAGCTCTACTCGGTCGGCGGCCTCCGTGAAGACCGCGAAGTTGGTGCCGGCGCCGTCGTACGTGGCACCCAGTGGATACGCCTCTCCAGGCCAGACCTGCATGAACACGACTCTTTCAGGTGTGGGGCGCCGGTGCGGACGCCTTGGCTCCGAGTCCCCCGGAAGTCTCCCCGAAAGTGAGGCGACCACCTAGCACGTACGTCCTCCTACCCACCCGGGAGGCGTTCCCTCGGTCCGCTCCCATGGCGGGCGCGGAGCCGCCGTTCCGGCACCCGGCCACGTCACCGCTATGAATCCGCTCACTCCCCGGTGTGAGCGCCGGAGGAACACGCCTGTGGATCAAGGAGGTTGGTGAAAACCGGCCCGTCCATCGGGCTGCACCGCGGACCGCTGGCGGAGTACCCTTCCTTGATCGTTGGGACGGGGTGTCCCCGGCAGTGACCGGGGGAGCGGAAGGCGGTACTCGGGTGGGCTCGGGAGGGCTGGAGCTGCCGCCTGGTGACGAGGGTCATCAGGGGGACTCCGCGGACGTCCCGCCCGGTGCGGTGTCCCTGGCGCGGCCGATGAGCGCGGGCGCGATCGGTCCGGAGCTGGACTGGGACTCCGACGCCTGGCACGAGGTGCGCACCCGCGCCCAGCGGGCGGGCCGGGCCTACATCTGGCTGAACCTCGTCGAGCAGCGGCTGCGCGCGGTGGTGGCCGCCGTCCTGCGGCCGGTCTACGAACCGGTGCACGGCGACGACTGGGTGGTCGCCGCCGCCGGACCCGCCGGCCAGGAGTGGGTGCAGCGCGCGGTCGCGGTGCGCGAGGTCAGCCGCCGCAAGGGCTATCTCCTCGACCCGGCCGACGACAACGTCCTCAGCTTCCTCACCCTGCCCCAGCTGCGCGAGCTGATGGTGCAGCACTGGCCCTGCTTCGAGCCCTACGTGGACGAGCGCCGCGACGTCGAACTGGCCCTGGACGAGCTGGAGGTCACCCGCAACGTCGTCTCCCGCAACCGGGCCCTGTCCGAGGCGGTCCTGAACCAGGCCGAACGGGCCTCCGCGCGACTGCTCGAGGTGCTCGGCGCGGGCAGCGACGTGCCGTCCGCGCGCCGGCTCCCGGTGGACGCGGTGGAGGACCTGGTCGGGGACCGCTACGCCGACGTGGTCGCCGTGCACTCGGACCGGGTGCGGCTGCTGCGCCAGTTCCCGGCCGAGGACCTGTTCGGCAGCGCGCGCCGCGTGGACGCCCTCGGCATCGGCCTCAACCTGCTCGTGCAGAACTTCTCCGGCCGCCGCCTGCTGCGGATGGCCGAGGCAGGCGGCCGGGTGCGGCTGCTCTTCCTGAACCCGGCCTCCAGCGCCATCAAGCGCCGCGAGCGCGAACTGGGCATCAAGCGGGGCGAGCTGAGCCGCGCCGTGGAGATGAACATCCTGCACATGCGCCGGGTGCGGGCACGGCTGCGGGACCCGGGCGCCTTCGAGATCCAGGTCTTCGACGAGACACCCCGCTTCACGGCCTACCTCGTCGACGGGGACGGCGCCGACGGCGTCGCGGTCGTGCAGTCCTACCTGCGCCGCACCCGGGGCATGGAGGCGCCGGTCCTCGTCCTGCGCAACGGACGCAACGGCGGAAAGGTGGTGAAGTCGGACCGGCTGGACGAAGGCGGACTCTTCCCCACCTATCGCGAGGAGTTCGAGCTGATGTGGGCGGATTCGCGCCCGGTGTCGTGAACGCCGTCCGTTCCGGGGCCGACACGGGGCCGGGCGGGCACAAGCGGAATGCGGTCCTCTGATTGTCAGTGGCCCGTGCGAAGGTGGAGACCACTGGGGGAACGCACCACCAAGAAGGGGGACCGCCCATGGGCTGGCACCGGGAGCTGCTGATCGGCTTCGACCTGGAGACGACGGGCACCGATCCGCGCGAGGCGCGCATCGTCACGGGGGCCGTGATAGAGGTCAGGGACTCGGAGCCGCTCGGCCGCCGGGAGTGGCTGGCCGACCCCGGCGTGGAGATCCCGGCGGACGCGGTGGCGGTCCACGGCATCAGCAACGAACGCGCGGCCAGTGAGGGCCGCCCCGCCGACCAGGTCGCGGACGCCATCGCCGGCGTCCTCACGGACCACTGGAAGGCCGGCGTCCCGGTCGTCGCGTACAACGCGGCCTTCGACCTCACCCTGCTCTCCGCCGAACTGCGGCGCCACGGACTGCCGTCCCTGCGCGAGCGCCTGGGCGGCCTGGACCCCGCCCCCGTCATCGACCCGTACACCATCGACCGTTCCGTCGACCGCTACCGCCGGGGCAAGCGCAACCTGGAAGCGGTCTGCCGGGAGTACGGCGTCCCGCTCGACGCCGCCCACGACGCCACGGCCGACGCCCTCGCCGCCGCCCGGCTGGCCCGCGCGATAGCCGGCCGCCACCCCAAGGTCGCGGCCCTCGGCCCGGCGGACCTGCACCGCCGCCAGATCGAGTGGTACGCCGAGTGGGCGGCGGACTTCCAGAGCTTCCTGCGCCGCAAGGGCGATGCCACGGCCGTCGTCGACGGGACCTGGCCGCTGCGCGAGCCGGCCGAGGAGCCCGCCGACCAGCGGGTGTGACCCCGGCCCCGCACACACCCACGGGTCAGACGCGCACACCCACGGGTCAGAAGGGGTACCAGCGGACTCCGGGGTCCTCGTTCCGCAGCGACGCCACCCTGCGTTCGAACTCGGCCAGCGCCTTCGGGTTGCTCGGCGCGTGCTGGGCCACCCAGGCACAGCTCGCGGTCTCCCGGGCGCCGCGCAGGACCGCACAGCCGTCCCACTCGCGCACGTCCCAGCCGTAGGTCGCGGTGAAGGCGTCGTACGCCTCGGCGGGCAGCCCGTAGCGGTCCCGGCTCAGCGCCATCACCACGAGGTCGTGCTCGCGCAGGTCGGCGGAGAAGGTCTCCAGGTCGATCAGGACCGGCCCGTCGGGACCGACGTGCACGTTGCGGGGCAGTGCGTCCCCGTGGATGGGTCCCGGCGTCAGCCGCGGGGTGAGCGCGGCGGCGGCCGACGCGAAGCCGTCCCGGCGCTCGCGCAGATACGCGGCGTCCGCCGGGTCGATCACGTCGCCCGCCAGGCGCAGCCAGCGTTCCACACCGCCCAGCAGTTCGCGGGGCGGCAGCTCGAAGGAGGAGGGGAGGGGCAGCTCGTGGACCAGCCGGAGCAGCGCGGCCACGTCCCGGGGCTCGGTGGGCCGCACGGGGTCGGGCAGCCGCCGCCACACGGTCACCGGGTGCCCGTCGACGATCAGCGCCGTCGGCTCGGCCGCCCGCACCGCCGGCACGCCCGCCTCCTCCAGCCAGAGCGCGACGGCCAGTTCCCGGCGCGCCCGTGCGAGGAGTTCGGCGTCGCGGCCCACCTTGACCGCCAGGCCGCCGGCGGCGAACACCGCGTTCTCGCCGAGGGCCAGCAGCCGCGCCTCCCGCGCCGGCCCGGGCAGCACGTCCGCCGCGGCCAGCACCTCCCGCGCCCGTGCCTCGTCCATCGTCTCGCGCCTCCGTGCCCTCGGTGTGCTCTGTGTCCCGCCGGTCGCGGTGTTCCCGCCGTCCGTCGGTCAGTGTCGCATTCGCACAGGTGGGAGCGTGTACGCGGGCCCTTGACGGGACACGGTCACTTCACGACCATGGCCAGGCCCGTCCGGCCCGCGCAAAGGGGTTGATTACGTGACATTGGTGACCGAGTCGAGGAGACCGGCGCGCAGTGCGCCCGGCCCGGACCGTCCACGGGGCGGACCGGACCACAGTGCCTGGTTCCTGGTGCTGCCCGCGCTGATCCCGATTCTGGTCCTCAGCGTCGGGCCGCTGCTCTACGGCATCCTGCTGGCCTTCACCGACGCCCAGTCGGGCCGCACGGAGCCCACCGAGTGGATCGGCGCCCTGAACTTCCGGGACCTGCTGCACGACACGCTGTTCTGGGAGTCGTTCCGGATCGGCCTGGTGTGGGCCGTCGGGGTGACGGTCCCGCAGTTCCTGCTCGCACTCGGCCTCGCCCTGCTGCTCAACCAGAACCTCCGGCTGCGCTGGGCGGCCCGCGCCCTCGCGATCATCCCCTGGGCGATGCCCGAGGTCGTCGTCGGCATCATGTGGCGGCTGGTCTACAACCCGGACGCCGGCATCCTCAACGAGACCCTGCGCGACCTCGGCCTCGGCAACGGCCACGACTGGCTCAGCGGCCTCGGCACCGCCCTGCCCGCCGTCGTCGTCGTCGGCGTCTGGGCCGGCATGCCGCAGACCACGGTCGCCCTGCTCGCCGGACTCCAGAACACCCCGCGCGAACTGCACGAGGCGGCCGCCGTGGACGGCGCGGGCGCCTGGCGCCGCTTCCGCACGGTCACCTGGCCCGCCCTCAGACCCGTCGCGCTCGCCATCACCGCGCTCAACCTCATCTGGAACTTCAACTCCTTCGCCCTGGTCTACGTGCTGACCAACGGAGGCCCCGGCGGCCGCACCCGCCTGCCCATGCTCTTTGCGTACGAAGAGGCCTTCCGCTACGGCCAGTTCGGCTACGCGGCGGCGATGGGCTGCGTCATGGTCGCCGTGATCTCGATCCTGCTGGCCGTCTTCCTCGTCGGCCGGCTCCGCGGCGGAACCAAGGGAGGTGACGAGGCGTGAGAACCTCGACCGGGGCCCGCGTGGGCCAGTACGCCGCGCTGCTCGCGTATCTGGTCTTCCTGGCCTTCCCGTTCCTCTGGCTGATCTCCATCGCGTTCAAACCGCCGCGCGAGCTGGCCAGTCTGCACCCCACCTGGATCCCGGAGCACCCCACCCTCGACAACTTCCGGCAGGCCTTCGACGAGCAGCCGCTGCTGCGCGCGGGGCTCAACTCCCTGCTCGCCGCGCTCGGCGCCGCCGTGATCGCGGTGCTGATCGCCACCCCGATGGCGTACGTCATGGCCCGCCGTCGCGGCCGGCTCACCAAGGCCGCCACCGGGTGGGTCGTGGTCAGCCAGGCCTTCCCCTTCGTCCTGCTGATCATCCCGCTGTTCCTGGTCCTCAAGAACCTCGGCCTGATCAACTCGGTCCCCGGCCTGGTGATGGTGTACGTCGTCTGGTCGCTGCCGTTCGCCCTGTGGATGCTCGCCGGATACGTCCGCGCCGTGCCGCGCGAGCTGGAGGAGGCGGCCGCCGTCGACGGCGCCGGACGGCTGCGGACCCTCGTCTCGGTGACCGCGCCGCTGCTCGCCCCGGGGATCGTGGCGACGGCCCTGTTCGCCTTCATCACCGCGTGGAACGAGTTCTTCTTCGCACTGGTGCTGCTGAAGACCCCGGAGAAACAGACGCTGCCCGTGATCCTCACCCACTTCATCGGCGCCGAGGGCGTCGCCGACCTCGGACCGCTCGCCGCGGCGGCCTTCCTCGCCACGCTGCCCTCGCTGCTCGTCTTCGCCCTCATCCAGCGGCGGATCACGGGCGGCATGCTCGCCGGGGCGGTGAAGAGCTGATGACGCGGACGCGTACGAGGATCCTCACCCTGTTCGCCTGTGCCGTCCTGCTGCTCGCGGGCTGCTCGGGCGGCGGCGACGGGGCGGACGACGGCCGGATCACCCTCCGCTTCCAGTCCCTGGCCTGGCAGGACGAGTCGGTGAAGGCCAACAAGGAACTGGTGCGGGAGTGGAACGCCGGCCACCCCGACGTGCGCGTCGAGTACGTCCAGGGCAGCTGGGACAGCGTCCACGACCAGCTCCTCACCTCCTTCGAGGGCGGCGAGGCGCCCGACATCATCCACGACGCCTCCGACGACCTCGCCGACTTCGCCTACGGCGGCTACCTCGCCGACCTCACCGAACTGCTGCCCGCGCGGCTGAAGTCGGACATACCGGAGCGCAGCTGGGAGACGGTCGCCTTCGGCGACGGCATCTACGGCGTGCCGTTCCTCCAGGAGCCGCGGGTGCTGATCGCCAACGCGACCCTGCTGAAGGAGTCGGGCGTGCGGATACCGACGCCGGAACACCCCTGGACCTGGCCGGAGTTCCGGCAGGTGACGAAGGAGCTGAGCGGCGACGGGACGTACGGGGTGGCCTGGCCGCTCAAGGAGCCCGTGTCCGCCACGCTCAACCTCTCCCTGTCCACCGGCGGAAAGCTCTTCCACCGCGGCGCCGACGGCAAGGTGACCGTCCGCTTCGAGACGGGTGACCAGGTGGTGCCCCGCACCGTCCACGACCAGGTCGACACCGACCACAGCGCCTCGCCCACCACCCTGGGCAGCGGCGGCTCCGACACGCTGCCCGGCTTCTTCGCGGGCAAGTACGCGATGGTGCCGCTCGGCTTCTCCTACCGCCAGCAGATCGAGCAGCAGGCCCCCGAGGGCTTCGACTGGCAGGTGCTGCCCGCCCCGGCCGGTGCCGACGGGCTCGCCCAGGGCGTCAGCCCGCAGACCCTGTCGATCGCCGAGGACAGCCCGCACAAGAAGGAGGCCGCCGCGTTCGTCGACTTCCTCCTCCAGCCGGACAACATGGTGCGCCTCGCGCTCGGCGACTGGATGCTGCCCACCGGTGAGCAGGCCCTGAAGGATCCCGCCCTGCACACCGACGAGCACGGCTGGGCCACCGGCACCGCCCTCGCCGAGCACCTGCGCCCGGCGCCCGCGCAGTCCGTACGGGGCTACGCCGAGTGGAAGGACAAGGTGGCGACCCCGGCGCTCCAGGAGTACTACAGCGGGGCGATCGGCATGGAGGACCTGCGCCACAGACTCGAGGAGGACGGCAATCTCGTCCTCGCCCGCTACCAGCGCTGACGCCGCCCGCGGGCGGTCCGCCGAGGGCCGCCCGCGCGAAAACCGGTTGCCCGCCGGGCGCCCGCCCGCCTAGCGTCGCGTCCGTGGCAGCTTTCAACGCGATCTTCAACTCCGGTCTCGGCCGGGGCTGCACGTACTCCATCAGGATGCGGCGCGGACCCGGAGCCCTGACCGGCCCGGGGTCCCCCCGCCGCTGACGCACCCGACGCGCCCGACGCGTCCCCTGCGCGTGCGGCGGGGCTGAGCCTCCGCGTTCCTTTTTGCCTTCGTCTTCCGGTCAGGGCCTTCGGCTGCCCTTTTCCCCTCCTGTCACGGAAGACAAGGACCGCAGGCCATGGCCCGCCCCACCCAGCGTGCCCGCACGCTCTCGCAGAACTTCCTCGCCGACCGCTCCACCGCCGAGCACGTCGCCCGGCTCGCCGCCGCCGACCGCTCACGCCCTCCCCTCGTGCTCGAGGTGGGCGCGGGCAAGGGCGCGCTCACCGAGCCGCTCGCCCGCCGCAGCCGCGAGCTGCACGCCTACGAGATCGACCCACGGCTCGTCCCCGGACTCCGCGCACGTTTCGCGCGCAGCCCGCACGTCCGCGTCGTTCCGGGTGACTTCCTCGCCGCCCGGCCACCGCGCACACCGTTCTCGGTCGCCGGGAACGTGCCCTTCTCACGCACGGCCGACATCGTCGACTGGTGCCTGACCGCGCCCGGCCTCACCGACGCGACCCTCATCACCCAGCTCGAGTACGCCCGCAAACGCACCGGCGACTACGGCCGCTGGACCCTGCTCACGGTCCTGACCTGGCCACGGCACGAGTGGCGGCTGGTGGGCCGGGTGGGCCGCCTCCGCTTCCGCCCGGCGCCGCGCGTCGACGCCGGCATCCTCCGCATCGAACGCCGTCCCGTCCCCCTGATCGGCGCCGCCGCCGGACACGGCTGGGCGGACCTGGTCGAGCTGGGGTTCTCGGGCGTCGGCGGCTCACTGCACGCCTCCCTGCGGCGCGCCCACCCACGGCGCCGGGTGGACGCGGCCTTCCGTGCCGCGCGGCTCGACCCCGGCGCACTCGTCGGCGAGGTCGCGCCCGAGCGGTGGCTGCGGCTGCACGAGGAACTGGCGCCGTGAACCGAAAGGAGTCCCACGAGATGAATCCGAAGGAGCCGCACGGGATGAACCCGAAGGAGTCCCACGGGATGAACCCGAAGGAGTCGTGCGAGATGGACCCGAAGGAGCCGCACGAGATGAACACCGAGGAGCCGCACGAGATGAACCGAAAAGAGTTGCACGAGACGTCTCGTCTCGCGTACGGTCGTGGCATGACCAGTCGCCCCGCGCACATCGCCATGTTCTCCATCGCCGCCCACGGCCACGTGAACCCCAGCCTGGAGGTGATCCGCGAGCTCGTCGCACGAGGGCACCGGGTGACGTACGCGATCCCGCCGCTCCTCGCGGACAAGGTCGCCGAGACGGGCGCCGAACCCAAGCTCTGGAACAGCATCCTGCCCGGCCCCGACGCCGACCCGGAGGCGTGGGGGAGCACCCTGCTGGACAACGTCGAGCCCTTCCTCGACGACGCGATCCAGGCACTCCCGCAGATCGCCGAGGCCTACGAGGGCGACGAGCCGGACCTGATCCTGCACGACATCGGCTCCTACCCCGCCCGCGTCCTCGGCCGCCGCTGGAACGTGCCCGTGATCTCCCTGTCGCCCTGCATGGTCGCCTGGGAGGGGTACGAGCAGGAGGTCGGCGAGCCGATGTGGGAGGAGCCGCTGAAGACCGAGCGCGGGCAGGCGTACTACGCCCGCTTCCACGCCTGGCTGGAGGAGAACGGGATCACCGACCACCCCGACCCGTTCGTCGGCCGCCCCGACCGCTCCCTGGTGCTGATCCCCAAGGCGCTCCAGCCCAACGCCGAGCGGGTGGACGAGAAGGCGTACACCTTCGTCGGCGCCTGCCAGGGGGACCGCAGCGCCGAGGGCGAGTGGACGCGTCCCGAGGGCGCGGAGAAGGTCGTCCTCGTCTCCCTCGGGTCGGCCTTCACCAAGCAGCCCGCGTTCTACCGGGAGTGCGTCAAGGCCTTCGGCGAGCTGCCCGGCTGGCACACCGTGCTCCAGGTCGGCCGGCACGTCGGCGCCGCCGAGCTGGGCGACGTACCGGACAACGTGGAAGTGCGTTCCTGGGTACCGCAGTTGGCGGTCCTCCAGCAGGCCGACCTGTTCGTCACCCACGCGGGCGCGGGCGGCAGCCAGGAGGGACTGGCGACCGCCACCCCGATGATCGCCGTACCGCAGGCCGCGGACCAGTTCGGCAACGCCGGCATGCTCGAGGGCCTCGGCGTCGCCCGTACCCTCGCCACCGAGGAGGCCACCGCCGAGGCGCTGCGCACCGCCGCCCTCGCCCTGGTCGACGACCCGGAAGCGGCGGGGCGGCTGAAGGAGATCCAGGCGCAGATGGCCCAGGAGGGCGGCACCCGGCGGGCCGCCGACCTCATCGAGGCGGAGCTGGCCGCGGCGCGCGTCTGACCCGGCACAACAAGGCCGGAGGGCCCGTCGGTTCCCCCGGAACCGACGGGCCCTCCGGCCTTGGCGGCGAACCGGTCAGACCCCGACCGGTTCGCCCCGCTCCCCGCGCTCGCCCTGGCCGTCCCGGACCGTCGGCGCGATCGCCTCGGGCGACTCGTCGTGGGTCAGGTCGGGCAGCCGGTGCAGCCACTTCGGCAGGTACCAGTTGCGCTCGCCGAGCAGCGACATCACGGCCGGCAGCAGGACGCCCCGGATGATCGTCGCGTCGATCAGGACCGCCGCCGCCAGGCCCACGCCCATCTGCTTCATCGACTGCATGGACAGCGTGCCGAAGATGGCGAACACCGCGACCATGATGACGGCGGCACTGGTGACGACGCCCGCCGTGGTGACCACACCGTGCTGGATCGCGTCCCGGGTGCTCCGCCCGCGCAGCCGCGCCTCGCGGATCCGGGAGACCACGAATACGTGGTAGTCCATCGACAGGCCGAACAGGATCACGAAGAGGAACAGCGGCAGCCACGTGATGATGGCGCCCACGCCCTCGGCGCCCACCAGCGAGGCGCCCCAGCCGTGCTGGAAGACGGCGACCAGGATGCCGTACGCCGCGCCCACCGACAGCAGGTTGAGCACGATCGAGGTGAGCGCGACCGTCAGCGAGCGGAAGGACAGCAGCATCAGCAGGAAGGCGAAGACCACGACGAAGGCGAAGACCGGCAGGACCGACCCGACGAGCTGGTCGTTGAAGTCCTTGTTGCCCGCCACCTGACCGGTGATCGGTGCCTCGACGCCGTCGACCTTCCCCAGCGTCGCGGGCCGTACCTCGTCGCGCAGCTTGTCCAGGCTCTCGCCCGCCTTGTCCTGGTCGGAGCCGCCCACCAGCGGGACGTACACCAGCGCGACGTTCTGCTCGTCGTGCATCGTGATGTCCACCGGGCCGCGCGACGCACCCGAACTGACCGCCCGCTCCCGGAAGTCGGCGAGCGCCGCCCGCACCTCGGGCGCGTTGATGTCGTCGGCCTTCACCACCACCTCGGCCGGGTCGGAACCACCCGGGAAGGCCTCGTTGACCCGGTTGTACGTCTGCACGATGGGCAGCGAGTCGCCGAACTCCTGGTCCAGTGTGAGGTTCTGCGTCTTCATGCCCAGCGCGGGCGCGGCGACGGCCAGCAGCGCGCCGACGGCGACCACGGCGGCGAGGAGCGGCTTGGCCAGTACGCGCTTGAGCACCGCCGTCCAGAACCGGCTGCCCTCACTGGTGCCGCCGCTCGGCCGGCGCCGGCGCAGGAACGGCACGCGGCCCTTCTCCACCCGCTCGCCCAGCAGGGACAGCAGCGCCGGCAGGACCGTCACCGAGCCGACCATGGCCACCGCGACCACCATCAGCGAGGCCAGGCCCATCGCCTCGAACTCGGCGATGCCGGTGAACAGCATGCCCGCCATCGCCACGCACACCGTGACACCGGAGACGACGATCGCCCGGCCACTGGTGGCGGCGGCGATCCTGAGCGCCGTCTGCGCGTCCCGGCCGGCGGCCCGCTCCTCGCGCTCGCGGCGCAGGTAGAACAGGCAGTAGTCGACGCCGACGGCCAGACCGACCAGCAGCATCACGGAGTTGGCGGTCTCGCTCATCGGCTGGACGTGGCTGACCAGGCCCATCAGGCCCATCGTCGCGACGATCGCGGTGATCGCCAGCGCCACCGGGACCAGCGCCGCCACCAGCGCGCCGAACGCGACGAGCAGGATGCCGAGCGCCACCGGCACCGCCGAGTACTCGGCCTTCTTGAAGTCGTCGCCGAACGCGTCGTCGAACGTCTTCATCATGCTGGCGCCGCCGATCTCCTCGATCCGCAGCGCGTCGTGCTCCTTCTGGACGCCCTCGACCGCCTTCAGCACCGGCTCGACCCGCTCGCCCGCGGTGTCCGCCTCGCCGCGCATGTCGAACTGCACCAGCGCGCTGCGGCCGTCCTTCGAGATCGTCTTGGCGTCGTAGGGCGAGGTGACGCCCGTGACCTTCCCGGTCTCCTCCACCGCCGCGACGACCGCGTCGACCGCGGCCCGGAACTCGGCGTCCGTGGCCTTGACGCCGCCGTCCTTCGCCTGGATCAGGACGGTCTCGCCGGCCGGCTCGTCGATCCCGGCGTCCTCGACGATCCTGGCGGCGGTGTGCGTCTCGCCGCCCATCTGGTCGCTGTCCTTGACGTCGACCCGGCCGGCCGCCGAACCGAGCCCCATCGCCAGGACGACGAACAGCACCCAGATCCCGACGGCGGCCCACCGGTGCCGGGCGCTCCAGCCGCCCGCCCGGGCGGCTATGCCCCGCACCCGTGTCTCTCGGTTCCGCATGACCGGCCTGCCCCCTCATGAGCGGTGCCGGCCCCCTGCCGCCACCTTGCGTTTCGAAGGTATGGGCCGCATAAGGCCGTCGCGTCGTGCTCTCCGGTGACGTGCGGCGGCGTCGCACTCATCCCTCCGTACCGCCGCACTCACCGCTGAGGAGGATCCCGGCCCCTTACATCTACCGGGCGATCCCAGGGGCGTTGATCAGGGTGCGGTGGCGTGCCGGAGCCTTTTGGAAGAGTTGTTGATTAAGTCACAGGCGTGTGTAGTGGTTGAACCCCGCGCACCGCATCGGCGAGAGTGACGCGCACGTGCGCCCGGCGCGCGGACCCGGCCGTCGTGCCCGCCCCCACGGGGCACGACGGCCGTTCTATGGTGTGCGGATGACGACCATGTACGCGGCCCTGCTGCGCGGGATCAACGTGGGCGGCAGCCGGAAAGTCCCGATGGCCGACCTCCGCGCGCTGCTGACCTCCCTCGGCCACGACGCCGTACGCACCCATCTGCAGAGCGGACAGGCCGTCTTCGCGTCCGGCCACGGCGACGAGGACACCCTGGCCGCGGAACTGGCGGAGGCGATCGAGAAGCGGTTCGGCTTCCCCGTGGACGTGATCGTGCGCGACCACGCCTATCTGAAGGGGATCGTCGAGGCGTGCCCGTTCCCGGCCGCCGAGCTGGAGGGCAAGCAGCTGCACGTCACCTACTTCTCCGCGCCCGTCGACGCGGACCGCTTCGCGGCGATCGACGCCCCGGCCTTCCACCCCGAGGAGTTCCGCCTCGGCGACCGCGCCCTGTACCTCTACGCACCGGACGGCCTGGGCCGCTCCAAACTGGCCGAGGCCCTCGCCAAACCCCGCGTCAACAAGGGCCTGATCGCCACCAGCCGCAACTGGAACACGGTCACCAAGCTGGTGGAGCTGACGGGCGCCTGACGAGTTCCCGGTCTCAGGCCCCGACCGCCAGCGCCACCGGCACCCGCGCCGCGTCGTACCGCTCCAGCAGGACCCGCGCCACCTCCGGCGCGGGACCCAGGACGTCCGCCAGCACGTCCGCACCGGCCGCGCCCCGGGCGATACGGTCCGGCAGGAAACCCGGCGCCAGGACGTACGGGGCGACGGCGACGCGGGCACAGCCCAGCTCGCGCAACCGCCGTACCGCGTCCTCGGTGCGCGGAAGGGATGCGGAGGCGAACGCAGGCCGCACGGCGCACCAACCGGTGTGCCGCCACTCCCGCGCGATTTCAGCGATCACTGCGATCGCCTCCGGGTCGGAGGACCCCGCCGAGGCCAGCACGACCCCGGTCGAGGACTTGTCGGCGGGCGTCAGGCCCGCCTCGTACAGGCGCCGTTCCAGCGCCGAGACCAGCAGCGGCGAGGGGCCGAGCACCTCCGCCTGCCGGATCCGGAGCCGCGGCGGCGCCGCCGCCAGCACCGCCGGGATGTCCGACTTGGCGTGGAAGGCGCGCGTCAGCAGCAGCGGGAGCGCCACGACATCCCGCACCCCCTCCGTCTCCAAGGACTCCAGCACGCCCTGCACCGAGGGCACGTTGAAGTCCAGGAAGCCGGTCTCCACCCGTACGTCCGGACGCAACGCCCTGACCCGGCGGACCAGGGCGTGCACGGTCGCGGCGTGCCGCGGGTCGCGGCTGCCGTGGGCGATGACGAGAAGCACCGGCGTGGACATGGCGTACCTCAGCCCTTCACCAGCAGGCCGCGGCTGCGCAGGACCCAGCGCTCGAGCGGGCTGAAGATGAGCAGGTCGATGGCGATGCCGACGGTCAGGATGAGGAGGATGGCTTCGAAGACCATGGCCATGTCGCTGGCGTTGCGGCCGTTCTCGAGGAGTTGTCCCAGGCCGACGCCGAGGTCGGGGAAGGAGGCGATGATCTCGGCGGCCATCAGGGAGCGCCAGGAGAAGGCCCAGCCCTGTTTGAGGCCGGCGACGTAGCCGGGGAGTGCGGCGGGCAGCACGATGTGCCAGGTTCCCTTGAGTCCGGTGGCGCCGAGGGTGCGGCCGGCGCGGAGGAAGATCGGGGAGACCTGGTCGACGCCGGAGACGAGGCCGTTGGCGATGGAGGGCACGGCGCCGAGGAGGATGACGGCGTACATCATCGTGTTGTTCAGGCCCAGCCAGATCACGGCGGGCGGCACCCAGGCCACCGACGGCAGGGACTGGAGGCCGGAGAGGATGGGGCCGATGGCCGCGCGGACGAACTTCACGCGGGCGACGAGGAGTCCCAGCGGGGTGCCGATGAGGAGGGCGAAGCAGAAGCCGAGCAGGCCGCGGGAGACGCTGGTCCAGATGTAGCCGAGCAACTCGCCCTGGAGCCAGGCCTGGTGGACCACGTCCCACACGTCGGAGGGGGCGGGCAGCTTGGTCGGATCGTCGACGATCTCGAAAGAGACCAGGCCCTGCCACACCGCCAGCACGAGGAGCACGGCGACGGTGGGCGGCAGGACCTTCTCGACCAGGGTCTGCCGCAGTGGGGTGCGTCCCTGCTGCACCGACTCCAGTGCGTCCAGGCCCGCCTCCAGACCGGCGAGGTCGCCGTTCTCCTTCGCGGGACGCGTCGTGTCAGTGCTGGCCATGGCGGCGGATCTCCCCACGCAGTTCTTCGGTGATCTCGACGGACAGCTCGGCCACGGCGGTGTCCTCGATGCGGCGCGGCTGCGGGATGCCGACCGTCCACTCGCGCGCGACGCGTCCGGGGCGGGAGGACAGCAGGACGACCCGTTCGGCCAGGCGTACGGCCTCGCGGACGTTGTGGGTGACGAAGAGGACGGACAGCTGCGTCTCGCGCCAGATGCGGGTGAGCTCGTCGTGCAGGACGTCGCGGGTGATGGCGTCCAGTGCGGCGAAGGGCTCGTCCATCAGCAGCAGCTTGCTCTCCTGGGCGAGCGCGCGGGCCATCGCGACGCGCTGGCGCATACCGCCGGACAGCTCGTGCACCCGCTTGCCGTATGCGCCCTTGAGGCGGACGAGTTCGAGCAGTTCCTCGGCCTTGTCGCGGCGGTCCGTCTTGGGCACGCCGCGCAGTTTCAGGGCGAGTTCGATGTTCTTGCCCGCGGTCAGCCAGGGGAACAGGGCGTGCTCCTGGAACATCAGGGCCGGTCGCCCGTCCGTGGTGATGCCGCCCGCGCTGGGCTTGTCCAGGCCGGCCACCAGGTTGAGCAGCGTTGACTTGCCGCAGCCGGAGGCGCCCAGGAGGGTGACGAACTCGCCGGGGGCGACATCGAGGGTGATGTCGTCCAGGACGAGCTGCTGCCCGGCGGGGCCCGCGAAGGACTTCGAGACGTGCTCGATCCGGGCGGCGTACGTGGCCGGCTCGATGCCGTCGGCGGCCTTGGCGAGGGTCGTGGTCGTGGCCATGGTCGTCACCTCCTGGGTGGTCGGGTTCCGGGTGGGTGCTCTACTCGACGCCGAGTCCGGCGTCGTCGACCGGGGGCTTGCCCTTGGCCTTGAGGACCTTGTTGAGCAGGGTGAGGTCGTAGATGCCGTTCAGGTCGGGCTGCTCGAGGAGGCCGGCCTTCACGGCGTGGTCCGCCTCGGCGTCGAGGGTGGCGGCCAGCGGGTCGTCGGTGACCCTGATCGATTCCCACGCCGGGTCCAGGACGTCGGCGGGCAGGGCCTTGCCGGAGTCCTTCTCCAGCTGGGCGTTGGCCGCGGCCTTCGCCTCGTCGGGGTGGGTGGTGATCCAGGCGTTGGTGTCGACCGACGCCTGGAGGACTGCTTCCACGGCCTTGGGGTGCTCGTTGAGGAACTTCTGCGACACGATGATGTTCGTGATCACGAACTTCTCGTCCGGCCACAGTGCCGACTCGTCGAGCAGGACCTTGCCGCCCTCGGCGACCAGCCGGGACGCGGTCGGCTCGGGCACCCAGGCACCGTCGACGGAGCCGGACCTGTAGGCGTTCGGGGTGACCTTGTTGTCGCTGCGGACGACGGTGACGTCGCCCTTGCCGCTCTGCGCGTCGACCTTCCAGCCCTGCTCGGCGATCCAGTTGAGGAACGCGACGTCCTGGGTGTTGCCCAGCTGCGGGGTGGCGATGCGCTTGCCCTTGACGTCCTCGAGGGTCTTGATCTTGTCCGGGTTGACCACCAGCTTCACGCCGCCCGAGGCGGAGCCGCCGACGATGCGCAGGTTCCTGCCGCCGGACTTGGTGTAGCCGTTGATCGCCGGGGACGGGCCGATCCAGCCGATGTCGATGGAACCGGAGTTCAGCGCCTCGATCTCGGACGGACCCGCGTTGAAGACCGCGTACTTGGCCTCGGTGCCGCCCAGCGCTTTTTGGAAGAAGCCCTTCTGGTTCGCGACCAGCGGGGTGGCGTGCGTGATGTTGCCGAAGTACCCGATCCGGACGGAGTCGAGACCGTCGGTCTTCTCGGCGCCCGCGGCGATCTTCGCCGTGTCGTCGTCCTTCGCCTGCGAGCCGTAGCCGCAGGCGGCCAGCGTCAGCAGGGGAAGGGCGGCTATGACCGCCAGCGTGCGGCGCAGGGCGGAGGTGGCAGGCACGGGAGGGGTTCCTCTCGTTGGTCCGGCACGCACGCCTGTCGGTTCGTCCGAGGTGTCAGGTCGTGGCCGGGAGGTCGGCAGGTCTTCGGCTGTGGAGGGTGAGGGCGCGCGAGCGGTGCGCGTACGTCAGCGCGCACATCGCGCCACTCCGCCCTGCCCGCTGCCGAGGAAGCCGCTGCCGACGCGGCCGCCCTCCTTGGCGAACGTGGAGTAGAAATCGGGGGAACCCATGCTCAGAAGTCCCACCCGTCGGCTTCGGCCGCGTCCTTGACCGGTTCCGGCGCGGCGAAGGACTCCCCGGCCATGCCTGCGGTGAGGGTGGTGCCGTCGGCGGGGTCGATGAGGATGAAGGAGCCGGTGCGTCGGGAGTCGGCGTAGGAGTCGGCGGGCAGGGGTTCGGCGGTGCGGATCTTCACCCGGCCGATGTCGTTGGCGACGAGCTGCCCGGGGTGCGGGTGCAGGGAGAGGTCGTCCAGGGTGAGCCGGGCGGGGATGTCCTTGACGATGGCCTTCACCGTGCGGGTGCCGTGTTTGAGCAGGACCCGGTGGCCGACGGTGAGGGGCGCGTCGGCGACGTGGCAGACGGTGGCTTCGACGTCCTGGCTGGTGGCCGGGGCGTCCTCGCGGGGCACGATCAGGTCGCCGCGGGAGATGTCGATGTCGTCCTCGAGCAGCAGTGTCACCGACTGCGGTGTCCAGGCGGCCTCGACGGGGGTGCCGAGGAGGTCGATGCCGGACACGGTCGAGGTGCGGCCGGAGGGCAGCACGGTGACCTCGTCGCCGACACGGAAGGTACCGGCGGCGATCTGGCCCGCGTAGCCGCGGTAGTCGGGATGCTCGGCGGTGCGCGGCCGGATCACGTACTGCACCGGCAGCCGGGCGTGGCAGTGCGCCAGGTCGTGGCTGACCGGCACGGTCTCCAGGTGTTCGAGGACGGTGGGGCCGCCGTACCAGTCCATGACCGACGACGCCTCCACCACGTTGTCCCCGGCGAGTGCGGAGATGGGGATGGCGGTGACCTCGGGGACGCCCAGTTCGGTGGCGTAGGCGGTGAACTCCTCGGCGATGGCCGCGAACACGGACTCCTGGTAGTCGACCAGGTCCATCTTGTTGACGGCGAGGACGACGTGGGGGACGCGCAGCAGGGCGGCGATCGCGGCGTGGCGGCGGGTCTGCTCGACGACGCCGTTGCGGGCGTCGACCAGGATGACGGTGAGTTCGGCGGTGGAGGCGCCGGTGACCATGTTCCGCGTGTACTGCACGTGCCCGGGGGTGTCGGCGAGGATGAAGCGGCGGCGGGGGGTGGCGAAGTAGCGGTAGGCCACGTCGATGGTGATGCCCTGCTCGCGCTCGGCCCGCAGGCCGTCGGTGAGCAGCGCGAGGTCCGGGGCGTCCTGGCCGCGGCCGGCGGAGGCCCGCTCGACGGCCTCGAGCTGGTCGGTGAGGACCGACTTGGAGTCGTGCAGCAGCCGGCCGACCAGCGTGGACTTGCCGTCGTCGACCGACCCGGCGGTGGCGAACCGCAGCAGCGTCGACTCCGACAACTGCCACACCGACACCGGCTCGACGGGCTCTTGGGTGCTGGTCATGGTTAGAAGTACCCCTCGCGCTTGCGGTCTTCCATCGCGGCCTCGGACATCTTGTCGTCGGCCCGCGTCGCACCGCGCTCGGTGAGCCGGGTGACGGCGATCTCCGCGATGACCTTCTCGATGGTGTCGGCGCCGGAGTCGACGGCGCCGGTGCAGGACATGTCACCGACCGTGCGATAACGCACCCGCCGCTTCTCGATCGTCTCGCCGTCCTTCGGCCCGCCCCACTCACCCGCGGTCAGCCACATCCCGGAGCGGGCGAAGACCTCGCGCTCGTGGGCGTAGTAGATCTGCGGCAGCTCGATGCCCTCCCGGGCGATGTACTGCCACACGTCCAGCTCGGTCCAGTTCGACAGCGGAAAGACCCGGACGTGCTCGCCGGGGGCGTGCCGGCCGTTGTAGAGGTTCCACAGCTCGGGGCGCTGGCGGCGCGGGTCCCACTGGGAGAACTCGTCCCGCAGCGAGAACACCCGCTCCTTGGCCCGCGCCTTCTCCTCGTCGCGGCGCCCGCCGCCGAAGACCGCGTCGAACTTCTCCGCCTGGATCCGCTCCGTCAGCGGCAGCGTCTGCAACGGATTACGGGTCCCGTCGGGGCGCTCGCGCAGCACCCCGCGGTCGATGTAGTCCTGCACGGAGGCGACGTGCAGCCGCAACCCGTGCCGCTCGACCGTGCGGTCGCGGTACTCCAGGACCTCGGGGAAGTTGTGCCCGGTGTCCACGTGCAGCAGCGAGAACGGCACCGCCGCCGGCGCGAACGCCTTCAGCGCCAGGTGCAGCATCAGGATCGAGTCCTTGCCGCCGGAGAACAGGATCACCGGCCGCTCGAACTCGCCCGCCACCTCCCGGAAGATGTGCACCGCCTCCGATTCGAGGGCGTCCAGGTGGGAGAGGGCGTACGGACCCGCCGTGCCCTCCCGCGCCGCTTCGGCGGTCGTCGTCATGCCAGTCCCCTTTCGGTGAGCAGGGCGTGGACCGCCGCGGCGGACTCCTGAACGGTCTGGTCCTGCGACTCGATGCGCAGGTCGGGCTTGACGGGCTCCTCGTAGGGGTCGTCGACCCCGGTGAGGCCGGTCAGCTCGCCCGCGGCCTGCTTGGCGTACAGGCCCTTCACGTCGCGCACCGAGCACACCTCCACGGGCGTGGCCACGTGCACCTCGACGTACGCCGTGCCGTTCGCCTCGTGACGCCCGCGCACCGCCTCCCGGCTGTCCGCGTACGGCGCGATCACCGGGACCAGCGCCGTCACACCGTTGCGGGCGAGCAGTTCGGCGACGAAACCGATGCGCTGCACGTTGGTGTGCCGGTCCGCGCGGTCGAAGCCGAGGCCCGCGGAGAGGAACTCGCGGATCTCGTCGCCGTCGAGCAGTTCGACGCGCCGGCCCTCCTCACGGAGGCGGTCGGCCAGCTCGCGGGCGATCGTGGTCTTGCCGGCGCTGGGCAGCCCCGTGAGCCAGACGGTGGCTCCGGTCGTCACGTGGTTCTCCCTGGATCTCGATGGTCCGGTGGTCGTCGGCCCAGTGGCCGTCGGTCCCTTGGTGGTCGTCATGTCAGCCGTGCAGCCCGCACTCGGTCTTCGAGCGGCCCGCCCAGCGTCCGGCTCGGGCGTCCTCGCCCTCCAGCACACGACGGGTGCAGGGCGCGCAGCCCACGGAGGCATAGCCGTCCATCAGCAACGGGTTGGTGAGGACGCCGTGCTCGGTGACGTACGTTTGCACATCTTCCTGTGACCACTTGGCGATGGGCGAGATCTTCACCTTGCCCCGCTTCTCGTCCCAGCCGACGACCGGCGTGTTCGCCCGGGTCTCCGACTCGTCGCGGCGCAGCCCGGTCGCCCAGGCCAGGTAGCCCCTGAGCCCTTCTTCCAGCGGCTTCACCTTGCGCAGCGCGCAGCACAGGTCGGGGTCGCGGTCGTGCAGCCGCGGGCCGTACTGGGCGTCCTGCTCGGCGACCGTCTGGCGCGGGGTGAGCGTGATGACGTTCACGTCCATCACGGCCTCGACCGCGTCGCGGGTGCCGATGGTCTCCGGGAAGTGGTAACCCGTGTCGAGGAACACCACGTCCACGCCGGGCAGGGCGCGGGAGGCGAGGTGGGCGACGACCGCGTCCTCCATGGACGAGGTCACGCAGAACCGGTTGCCGAACGTTTCTGCCGCCCACCGGAGGATCTCCAGCGCGGAGGCGTCCTCCAGCTCGCGGCCCGCCCGCTCGGCGAGTGCCTTGAGTTCCTCGGTCGTACGTTCTTCCTGAACCGCGGTCATGCCGGTTCCCCTCCCGTGGAGTTGGGCTGAAGGCCCCGGGCGAGCAGCCCGAGGAACTTCACCTGGAATGCGCGGTTGCAGGCCCCGCATTCCCAGGCGCCGTGGCCCTGCTCACCGGGACGCAGGTCCTCGTCGCCGCAGTAGGGGCAGTAGAAGGGCGCGGCGCGCTCGCTCACGACAGGGCCTCCTCGGAGGCCCGGGCCGCCCAGGCGGCGAAGCGCTCGCCGTCCTCGCGCTCGGCCTGGAAGCGGGTGAGGACACGCTCGATGTAGTCCGGCAGCTCGTCCGAGGTCACCTTCAGGCCGCGCACCTTGCGGCCGAAGCTCGGCTCCAGGCCGAGGGCGCCGCCCAGGTGCACCTGGTAGCCGCCGACCTGCCGGCCCTCGGCGTCGGTCATCAGCTGGCCCTTGAGGCCGATGTCCGCGGTCTGGATGCGGGCGCAGGCGTTCGGGCAGCCGTTGATGTTGATGGTGATGGGCTCGTCGAACTCGGGCATCCGGCGCTCGAGTTCGTCCATCAGGTCGCTGCCGCGTTCCTTGGTCTCCACGATGGCGAGCTTGCAGAACTCGATGCCGGTGCAGGCCATCGTGCCGCGCCGGAACGGCGAGGGGTTGACCCGCAGGTCGAGCGCCTCCAGGGACTCCACGAGCGAGTCGACCCGGTCGCCGGGCACGTCGAGGACGATCATCTTCTGCTCGACGGTGGTGGAGACCCGGCCCGAGCCGTGGTTCTCGGCCAGCTCGGCGACCTTGGTGAGCACGGAACCGTCCATGCGTCCCACGCGCGGCGCGAAGCCGACGTAGAAGCGGCCGTCCTTCTGGCGGTGCACACCGATGTGGTCGCGCCACTGCTGCGCGGGCATCTCGGGCGCCGGGCCGTCGATCAGCCTGCGGCCCAGGTAGTCGTCCTCGAGCACCTGGCGGAACTTCTCCGGGCCCCAGTCGGCGACCAGGAACTTCAGGCGGGCGCGGTTGCGCAGCCGCCGGTACCCGTGGTCGCGGAAGATCGAGGTGACGCCCTCCCAGACGTCCGGGACCTCGGCCTCCGGCACCCAGGCGCCCAGCCGCACACCGAACTTGGGGTTGGTGGACAGTCCGCCGCCGACCCACAGGTCGAAGCCGGGGCCGTGCTCGGG
Source organism: Streptomyces coelicoflavus (assembly GCF_003112555.1). GTDB lineage: Bacteria > Actinomycetota > Actinomycetes > Streptomycetales > Streptomycetaceae > Streptomyces > Streptomyces coelicoflavus. The sequence continues at coordinate 470,765 of NZ_BEWB01000004.1, forward strand.
GTGGACCACGCCGACGAAGGAGATGTCGTTGATCTCGTGGGCGACGTCGAGCAGCGGGGAACCGGAGACCGCGGTCTTGTACTTGCGCGGCAGGTTGGAGAAGCGCGGGTCGCCGAGGTAGCGGCGGGCGATCTCGTCCAGGGCGGCCGTGCCGTCGATGATCTCGTCCTCGGCGACGCCGGCCACCGGGGAGCCGAGCATGCCGCGCGGGCAGTCGCCGCAGGCCTCGGTGGTGGACAGGCCGACGGCCTCGAGACGTTCCCAGATGCTGGGCACGTCCTCGATGCGGACCCAGTGGAACTGGATGTTCTGCCGGTCGGTGATGTCGGCGGTGCCGCGGGCGTAGGTCTCGGAGAGCTCGCCGATGGTCCGCAGCTGCTCGGTGGTGAGCCGGCCGCCGGTGACGCGGACGCGCAGCATGAAGTACTCGTCCTCGAGCTCCTCCGGCTCCAGCAGGCCGGTGCGGCCGCCGTCGATGCCGGGGCGGCGCTGCGTGTACAGGCCCCACCAGCGGAAGCGTCCGCGCAGGTCGTTGGGGTCGATCGAGTCGAAACCGCGCTTGGAGTAGATCGTCTCAATACGTGTCCGAACGTTGAGACCGTCGTCGTCCTTCTTGAACTGCTCGGCACCGTTGAGCGGGGTGAAGTGTCCGGCCGCCCACTGGCCCTCGCCGCGGTGACGGCTCACCTTGCGGCGGGGGCTCGCGGCAGCAGGCTTCGGCGGAGTGGCGGCCATGGTTGACACGTCCTTCGGGAACAGCATCGAGTGGGGGTCGGCGCGCAGCGCCGTCGATGAGGGGCGGTGGTCGGGTGGCGGGTGGGAGGCTCTGACCTGCGCGCATGGCGCATGGCACTACGTGGGCGTACGTAGGGATACGTGGGACACGCGTGCGCGTCATTGCGCGGGAGCGAGGTGAATGCGGGGGATCCGGAGGTGCTGGAGGGTGCTCTCAGCGGCCCGGACAGATGGCGCTGGACATGCGGCCGAGGTCGACGTGCCGCCGACTCACCAAGGCAATTCCAGTTCCAGGCATGACGGAAGATTGGCACGGCGATCTGGACCAGGTCCAGCTTAATCCAAAATGTGGACACCCTTGTCTCGTACAGCGAGACAAGGGTGTCGTTGGTCACACGAGCGGCGGCCCGTCGGCCGGACGGCCGAAAACAGACGTGTCGGCGCAGGTCAGGCGGGGAAGGCCCCGGGCCACGGACCCGGAGTGGCCACGTCCGCCTCCTCCTCCACCTTGGTGTCGAACAGGCGGAAGCCGCGGCGCTGGTAGTTGTCCATGGCGTACTCGCCGTCCTTGCTGCACGTGTGCAGCCAGACCCGCTTGGTGGTGGCCAGCCCCGGCCAGCGCTCCGCGAGGTCCCAGGCGCGGGCGGTGCCGTACGAGAGGAGATGGCCGCCGATGCGCCGGCCGCGGAAGGCCGCGATCAGGCCGAAGTACTCGATCTCCACCACCCCGTCGTCGCCGGGCGTCAGCTCCACGTATCCGGCGGGCGTGCCGCGGTCGTGGGCGACCCAGGTCTCCACGCCCGGCCGCTCCAGATGCTCCCGCCACCGCGCGTGGCTCCAGCCGAGCCGGTCCGTCCAGCGGATGTCGCCGCCGACCGAGGCGTACAGGAAGCGGCTGAACTCGGGGGAGGGCACCTCGGCGCGGACGATCCGCACGTCCCCCTCCGGGGCGGCGGCCGGCAGCAGATCGGTGGGCGCCGTCTGCTCCAGGGACCACGTGGTCACGGCGATGTTGGTCATGCCGGTCAGGGAATCATCCGCTCCGCGGATCTGTCGATTCCCGCCCGCGCGGGCCGGTGCGCCGCCCGCACCCGCGACGGCGGGTCAGTCGAGCGCGTCCTCGATCGACGACAGCGGCAGTGCGAACAGCATGCGGCCGGACTGGGACCAGACCTCGCCGGTCCGCTCCGAGTAGGACAGCGAGCCCGCCGGTCCGCTCCAGCACTGCTGCGACCGGTCCGCGCCGCACTCCGAGGCCCGCGCGCCCTCCCGGTCCTGGCGCCACAGCGTCCCGCGTCCGTCCTGCCCGCCGGCCGCGCGTCCCAGGTACCAGTCGGTCCGGGCCGTGCCCGGCGGGTGGTACGACAGCACGCCGCCGACCTCGGCCGCCCCGGTCTCGTACGCCTCCACCGCGTTCACGTGCCCGGTGGGGTCGGTGACGGGCAGCCCGCCGCGCTCGACGTCGGTGGTGGGGCGCAGCGCGTAGCGCCACAGCCGGGTGGGCCGGTCGCCGTCCGCGTCGACGTGCTCGCTCGCCACCAGGCTGTCGGGGGTCGTGCCGCGGTCCAGGGAGATCGCGCCGGGGCGGGCCGCGTCGTCGGTGTCGGGGAGCCGGTAGGAGGCGATGGCGGGGAGCACGTACCGGTGGCCGCCCGCCGCCCAGCCGCCGGGCACCCGGCCGACGGCGTCCGCCGCGGTGGTGGCGCGCTGGATGCGCTGCACGTCGTACACGTAGAGCGCGTCGCGGTCCCCGGCGCCCGCGGTGACCAGCAGCTTGTCCTGGTACCAGACCATGCCGGTGACGGGGGAGGCGAGCCCCCGGTAGTCGTGGCCGCCGTCGACCGGGACGGCGAGGAGTGCCGAGGTGTAGCCGAGCCGGCCGGGGTCGTCGGCGTTGACGAAGGAGACCCGGGCGAGACCGCCCTGGGGCGTGCCGTCGTCGAGGGACCAGGCGGAGAGGATGACCCGGTGGCCGGCCCAGCGGCCGTCCTCCTCGGCCTCTCCCGAGGTGGTGACCGCGCCGGGGCGCCAGCCGTCGGTGTCGGCCTCGTCCCAGCAGTAGGCGCGGGTGGCGGCGGGGGAGACCGGCAGCGACTCGCGCTCCCCGGCCGTGCAGTCGGCCCCGTCGCGCAGCGTGCGGTCGGCGGAGTCCAGGACGGTGTCGACGCCCACCGGGTCGCCCATCGCGGCGGAGAGCCGGTCGAGCCATTCCGCCGGCACCCGGCGCTCGGTCAGCCGCAGCGCGTCGGTGTCGGCGGCGGAGGTGAGGGGCTTGAGGGTGCCGGGGTCGTCGGCGACCGTGGCCTGCGAGGCGCTGATCAGCGTGGCGGCACCCGTCAGCGCGAGGGCCGCGCCGGTCAGGGCGGCGCGCAGCGCCCTGCCCCGTCTGCGCCGGCGGTGTCTGCCGCGCTGCTTCATAGAACCTCCACGGACACCGGACCAACTGTGCTCGACGGTGGTCGCGTTGACCGAGGAGCGGATGAGGCGGTCCGTGGACGATGCTACGGCAGACGGGCGGCCCGGTGGACGCAGACGATGCAAATATGCGAAATCGACCCGTCTTTACAGTCGAACGGCCCGCCCCTCCACCACCGCCGGCGCCGTGGAGTGCGGGAGCAGGTCACGGGGGTCGGCCGGGAGCAGGACCTTGACCTCCGCGTCCTCGCAGAAACGATACGGCCGGTGCTCCAGGTAGGCCCCGAGGTACCTCCGCACCCGCGACATCTCGGCCCGAACCGTCACCGTGCGGGCCGGGTCGCCGAACATGTCCTCGGCCAGCCCGGCGGCACTGCGCCCACTGCGGTGCACCGCCAGCAGGTAGAGCAACTCCGCGTGCCGCGGGCTCAGTTCCCGCGCCCAGTCCTCCGCGCCCCCCAGTACCCGCACCGACCAGCGGCGCGGCTGCCCGAGGTCGATGACGATCCGGGTGGCGCCCTGCGGCACCGGCCCCGCCGTGGCCCGCACCAGCCAGCCCTCCGCCAGCGGCTCCACCGTGCACGCCCCGAACGCCGGCAGCCACCGCGCCCCCGCCTCCGGCGACTTGGGCAGCACCACCCGGTCCAGGTACGGCATCCCCGTCACCGCCGCCGTCCAGCCGTCCCGGTCCGCCACCAGCGCCCGCCCCTCCAGCCGGGCCAGCACCGGCGCCGCCACCGCCCGCAACCGCTCCAGGGACCGGGTGTGCAACTCCCGCAGCCGGGCCTCCGCCAGCTTGGCCACGGAGTCCACCCAGGCCAGCGTGGCCGGATGCATCGTCTCCAGCGGCCCGCTCACGTCGACCACACCGAGCAGCCGCCCGCTGCGCGGGTCGGTGATCGGCGCCCCGGCGCAGGTCCAGGTGGCCTGGGACCGGACGAAGTGCTCGGAGGCGAAGACCTGTACGGGCCGCCGGGTGACCGCGGGCGTCCCCACGCCGTTGGTGCCGACCACCTCCTCCCGCCAGTCCGCCCCGAGCTCGAAGCCGAGCCCGTCCGCCCGGCGCAGCACCCGCGCGCTGCCCTCCCGCCACAGCACCCGGCCGTCCTCGTCCGCGACCACCATGATGTGGTGGGCCACGTCCGCGACCGGCAGCAGCGCCTCCCGCAGCACCGGCAGGACGTGCCGCAGCTCCGAGGACGCGCGCCGCCGCCGTACCTCGTCCGGCGCCAGCAGCCCGGAGCGGAAGTCGTGCTCCGGATCGACGCCGCTGCGCAGCATCCGGTCCCAGGACTGCTCGATCACCGGCCGCGGCGCCACCGGAGCCCGCCCGCCGGAGAGTCTCGCGGAGCGGACCTCGCTGAGCATCCGGGCCGCGCGCGCCGTGTCGACGGCGGCGAACTGCGTCACGTCCATGGGCGAGAGCGCCACGGGACCTCGTCCTTCCGGAAGCCGAATGTTCGTCTCATAGTGACCGGTTGCCCATGCCCGGCGGGCACGGTCCGCACACAGCCGACCGCAAGTTGCAACCCCCTGCAACCCTGGTGGACCGCCTCGCGGGTGTCCAAACTTGAACCACGCCGTCCCGAGCGGCGTACGCGGCCTGATCGGGCCCGTGTGGCGGGGGTGGTGCCGTGTCGGCGCAGCACCACCCCCGCGCCACGCGGCCGGGATCAGGCCACCGGCCGGGCCCGCTCCACCACCGCCGCCAGGTCGAGCGTGGGCGGCAGCGTGCCGAAGGCCGCGCCCCCGTCGCCGCCCAGCCGCGAGGCGCAGAACGCGTCGGCGACCTCGGCCGGCGCGTACCGCACCAGCAGCGCGCCCTGGAGCACCAGCGCCAGCCGCTCCGCCAGCAGCCGCGCCCGCCCCTCGGCGGCCGCGAGGTCGGCCAGCTCCGTCAGCAGCCCCCGGATCGCCGCGTCCAGCCGGTGATCGGCCCCGCGCGCGGCGCCCACCTCCGTCAGATACGCGTCCAGTGCCGCGGGCTCCCGCTCCAGCGCCCGCAGCACCTCCAGTGCCTGCACGTTCCCGGCGCCCTCCCAGACCGAGTTCAACGGCGACTCGCGCACCAGGCGGGGCATCCCGGACTCCTCGACGTACCCGTTGCCGCCCAGGCACTCGGCCGCCTCCACCACGACCGGCGCACACCGCTTGGCCACCCAGTACTTGGCCGCGGGCACCGCGAGCCGCAGCAGCGCCCGCTCCCGCTCGTCCCCGGCCTCCGCGGCGTCGCAGGCCGCCGCGAGCCGCATCCCGAGCACCGTGGCCGCCTCCGACTCGAGCGCGAGATCCGCCAGGACGTTGCGCATCAGCGGCTTGTCGGCGAGCTTCCCGCCGAAGGCCTCCCGGTAGGCGCAGTGGTGCACCGCCTGCGCCACCGCCTGCCGCATCAGCCCCGCCGACCCCAGCACGCAGTCCAGCCGCGTCGCCTCCGCCATCCCGGCGACGGCGGCCGTCCCGCGCCCCTCCTCGCCGACCCGGCGCGCCCAGGTCCCGGCGAACTCGACCTCCGCCGAGGCGTTGGACCGGTTGCCCAGCTTGTCCTTGAGCCGCTGGATCAGGAACGCGTTGCGGGTGCCGTCCGCCAGCACGCGCGGCACCAGGAAGCAGGTCGGCCCTCCACGAGCCCGGGCCAGCACCAGGAAGCCGTCCGACATCGGCGCCGAGCAGAACCACTTGTGCCCGGTCAGCTCGTACGTCCCGTCCTCGGCCAGCGGCCGCGCCGACGTGGTGTTCGCCCGCAGGTCGCTGCCGCCCTGCTTCTCCGTCAGGCCCGTCCCGAACAGCACCCCGGCCTTCAGCCGGGCCGGCCGCAGCCCCCGGTCGTAGACCCGGGAGGTCAGCAGGGGCTCCCACTCGGCGGCCAGCCCCGGGTCGGCGCGCAGGACGGGCACCGCCGCGTGGGTCGTGGACAGGGGGCCGCAGACGCCCGCCTCCACCTGGGTCCACAGGACGAACCCCGCCGCACGCCGTACGTGCCCGCCCGGCCGCGACCGGGCGTCGGTCAGCCCCGCCGAGACGCCCTTGCCGAGCAGCCGGTGCCAGGAGGGGTGGAAGTCGACCTCGTCGACGCGGTGGCCGTACCGGTCGTGGGTGCGCAGCACCGGGGGATGCGCGTCGGCCTGCGCACCCCACTCCTGGGTCTGCGGCGCCCCGCAGCCGCGGCCCGTCCCGGACAGCTCCGCGACCGCCTCCTCGCGCAGCTCCGCCGCCAGATGCCGCTCGACGGCCTCCGTCAGGGCCCGGTCGGCGGCGAACACGTCGTAGCCGGTCAGCGGCGGCGCCTGATTCGTCACGGTGTGGGTACTGCCTGCCATGGACGTGAACCTACCCTGCCCCGGGGCCGCGGCGGACCCGGTCCGGGATCACCGGGCGTCCGTGGATGAGTGCCACCCCGAGCGCCGGATACCTTTAGGGCGTGCAGCCAGCAAGTGACTCCCCCGAACGGCCCTCGGGCCGGCTCCACCGTGCCCGAGTTCTGTACCGGAACGTCTCCAAACGCAGGACCGCCTGGCTGCTGCTCAAGGACACGGTCAACTCGTGCATGGAGTACCGCATCCTCGGCCTCGCCGCCGAAGCCGCGTTCTTCACCCTGCTCTCGGTGCCGCCCCTGCTGCTGAGCCTCCTCGGGCTGCTCGGCTACGTCGACTCCTGGATCGGCGCCGACACCACCGAGAGCCTGCGCACCAACATCCTGGACGCCTCCCGCGCGGTGCTCTCCGAGAAGGGCGTCAAGCAGATCACCGAGCCGATCCTGGACGACGTGATGAAGGGCGGCCGGCCCGACGTCATCTCCATCGGCTTCCTGTTCGCCCTGTGGTCGGGCTCCCGAGCGGTGAACGTCTTCATCGACACCATCACCGTGATGTACGGCCTCGACGGCGTCCGGGGCATCGTCAGGACCCGCCTGATGGCCTTCCTCCTCTTCATCGTCGCCCTGCTGATCGGGTCGATCGCGCTGCCGCTGATGGTGGCGGGACCGGACGCCGTGGTGCGGGTGGTGCCCTGGTCGACGACGGTCGTGCAGGTCCTGTACTGGCCGGTCGTCATCATCCTGTCCGTGGCCTTCCTGACCACGCTGTACCACGTGTCCGTGCCCGTGCGTTCCCCGTGGATCGAGGACGTCCCCGGCGCGCTGGTCGCCCTCGCCATGTGGGTGCTGGGCAGCTTCCTGCTGCGCATCTACCTCACCAGCACCGTCGAGGGCCCCACCATCTACGGCTCCCTGGCCGCGCCCGTCGCCGTACTGCTGTGGATCGGCGTGTCCGCGTTCGCGGTGCTCGTCGGCGCGGCGGTCAACGCGGCCATCGACCGGGTGTGGCCGGCCGCCGCCACCGCGGCCGCCCGCGAGGCCAACGAGCGGCTGCGCCAGGCCCAGGTCGCCGAATACGTGGCCCGCACCTCCGCGAACGGCGAGGGCGACCCGGACATGCCCTCCGAGTTCCCGGAACGCTGGTCCCGCTTCCTGCCGCCCGAGGACGTCACGGCCCGCCTGCGCACCCACCCGAAGAGCGCGCCGCCCGCGCACCACAACCACCATGACGGCGGTCACGGGCACGGGCACGGCCACGGCCACGACAAGCCCGAGGCCTCCTAGTACGCCTGTCGAGGGGCGGGCTCAGCGGCCGGTCAGCTCGTGGCGCGCCCGGGCCGCCGCGCCCAGCGGCACGGCGTCGTTGCCCAGAGCCGCCCGCAGCAGTTTGACGGGGTGCCCGCTGATCGGCGGTTCCGCGGCGAGCCGTTCCTGGATCAGCGGTTCGAGCAGTGTCCAGGCGCCGCTGACGCCGCCCCCGACCACGACCGTGCCGATGTCGACGAGGCCGGCGGTCATCACGATCGCGCGCGCGATCCCGGCCCCCGCCGCCGCGTACACGGCACGGGCGTCCGCGTCCCCGGCCCGGGCCGCGTCGGCCACCTCGCGTGCGGTCAGCTCCCGCCCGGTGCGCTCGCCGTAGCGCGCCCGCAGGGACCGGGCGGAGGCCAGCGTCTCCAGGTGGCCCCGGCCCCCGCAGGTGCACGGCAGGTCGCCGAAACCGGGGACGTGGCCGATCTCGCCGGCCGCGCCGTGGGCTCCGGTGCGCAGCTCTCCGCCCGTCCACAGCGCCCCGCCGACGCCGGTGCCCAGGGTCATGCCGAGGACGTCCTCCTCGCCCGCCGCCGCGCCGCACGCGATCTCGCCGCGCAGGAACGCGTTGACGTCGTTGTCGAGGAAGGCGGGCACACCCAGCGCGGTCCGCAGGGCGGCGGTCACGGGGAAGCCGGCCCAGTCGGTGAAGGAGTCGCTCGCCACCAGGACGTGACCGGAGGCGGCGTCCACCACTCCGGCGGCGCCGACCCCCACGGCGGCCAGCCGTCCCGGCGTGCGCGCCCGTACGACGGCGAGCGCGTCGAGTGCGGCGGCGATCATCGCCCGGCCGCCGCGGCCGGCCGGAGTGGCCGTCTCCGCACGGTCGAGCACCGTCAGTTCCCCGTCGCAGAGCACCACCTGGGTGCTGGTGCCGCCGATGTCCACCCCGGCGAAGACCGGCGTGTCGTGCCTGCTCACCCCTGCTCCTCCGTCCGCCCGGCGGCGAGGGTCGCCAGCCGCTCGGCCCGGCGGCCGCGCTGGACGACCGGGTCGGGCACGGGCACCGCCGCCAGCAGGCGCCGGGTGTAGTCGGTCTCCGGGTGGAGAAGGGTGGCCGACGTGAGTCCCTGTTCCTCGGCCCGCCCGGCCCGCATCACGACCACCCGGCGCGCGAACTGCTGTACGACGGCCAGGTCGTGGGAGACGAACAGGCAGGCGAAGCCCAGCTCCTCCTGGAGTTCGCGGATCACTTCGAGGACCGCTTCCTGCACGCTCACGTCCAGGGCGCTGGTGGGCTCGTCCGCCACCAGCAGCCGGGGTTCGAGGACCAGCGCACGCGCGAGGCTCACGCGCTGGCGCTGGCCGCCGGACAGTTCGCGCGGAGCGCGCCGGGCCATCTCCCGCGGCAGCCGGACCCGGTCGAGGACGTCGGCGACCAGCGCCTCCCGTTCCCTCCGGGACAGTCTCCGGCGGTGCACCCGCAGCGGTTCCGCGACGCATTCGCCGACCGTCATCCGGGGGTCCAGCGAGGCGACCGGGTCCTGGAGGACGACGCCGATGCCGGCGCGCAGCGCCCGCCGGGCCCGCGCACGGGTGGCGGCCAGGTCGGCGCCGAACAGGGTGACGGAGCCCGCCGTGGGGCCGATCAGGCCGAGCGCCACCCGGGAGGCGGTGGACTTGCCGGAGCCCGACTCGCCCACCAGGCCCAGGGTTTCCCCGGGGTGGACGGCGAAGGAGACGCCCTTCAGGGCGTGCACCGCGTGCTTCCCGCGGCCGAAGACCACGGAGACGTCCTTCAGTTCCACCGCCGGTTCTCCGGCGGCCGCGGCGTCGGGCTCCGGCGCCGGCCGCTCACCGGGCCCGTCGGCCTCGGCGACCGAGAGCCGCGGCACGGCGGACAGCAGCCGCTTGGTGTAGTCGTGCGAGGGACGCAGCAGTACGTCCTCGACGGACCCCGTCTCCACGAGGGCGCCCTGGTACATCACCGCGACCCGGTCGGCGAAGTCCGCGACGACGCCCATGTTGTGGGTGACCAGCAGGACCCCGGTGCCGGTCTCCGCCGCCAGCCGCCGCAGCAGGTCGAGGATCTCGGCCTGCACCGTCACGTCGAGCGCGGTGGTGGGCTCGTCGGCGATCAGCAGCGCCGGTTCGTTGGCGATGGCCATGGCGATGACGACGCGCTGACGCTGGCCGCCGGAGAGCTGGAAGGGGTAGGAACGGGCCCGCTGCTCGGGCTCCGGGATGCCGACCCGGCGGAGCAGTTCGACGGCGCGCTCGGCGGCGTCCGCCGCGGAGATCCGCCGGTGGTTGCGGATGACCTCGGCGATCTGCTTGCCGACCCGGCTGAGCGGGTCGAGCGCGGTGGCCGGCTCCTGGAACACCATGGAGACGGTCGAGCCGCGCAGCCCGGACAGCCGCTCCTCGTCGGCGCCGACGATGTCGGTGCCGTCCACGACGGCCCTTCCGGTGGCGCGGGCGTTGCCGGACAGCAGTCCCATGGCGGCCAGCGCGACGGTGGACTTGCCCGAGCCCGACTCGCCGACCAGGGCGAGCGTCTCGCCGGGCGCGACGTGCAGGGACACGCCGCGCACGGCCCGTACCGTGCCGGTCTCCGTGGTGAACTCGACGCCCAGGTCGTCGAGGTCGAGGATGTGCTCCCCGGCGACGGGAGCGGCCGGTCGTCGAACGGCGCTCATGCGCGCCCCCTCACGTCGAATGCGTCCCGGAGTCCGTCTCCGATCGCGTTGAACGCCCACACCACCAGGATGATGGCGAGGCCGGGTGGCACGATCAGCCACCAGTAGCCCGAGTAGGCGGCGGTCATTCCCGTGGAGAGCATGCCGCCCCAGTCGGTGGACGGGGGCTGGACGCCCAGACCGAGGTAGGAGACGTAGGCCACCAGCAGGATCGCGTCGGCGATCTGGAAGGTGGCCGCCACGATGACGGTCGACACCGAGTTCGGCAGGATGTGCCGGACGATGGCCCGCCCGTGGCCGCCGCCGATCGCGCGGAGGGTGAGGACGAAGTCCCGGTTCTTCAGCGTCAGGGTCTCCGCCCGCACCAGCCGCGAGGGCACCAGCCAGGAGATGAGGCCGAGGATGAGGACCAGGCCGGTCAGGTCCGGGGTGGTGATCGCGGAGACCACCAGCAGGATGAACAGGGCGGGGATGGCGATGCCCGCGTCCACCACGCGCATCATCACCGCGTCGATCCAGCCGCCCGCGTATCCGGCCGCGGCGCCCCACAGGGTGCCGATGACCGTGGCGAGGACACCGGCCGACAGACCGACGATCAGGGACACCTTGCCGCCGTACATCAGCCGGCCCAGCTCGTCGTGGCCGACCGCGTCGGTGCCGAGCCAGTGGGCGCCGCTCGGCGACTGGTTGACCTGCTGGAGCAGCGTGTGCGTCTGGTCGGTCTCGTAGACCAGCGGGCCCACGAAGCAGAACAGCACGAAGAACACCACCACGCCGAGCCCCACCACGGCGAGGCGGTTGCGCAGGAAGCGGCGGACCGCGAGCCGGGTGCCGGAGACGGCGGGCGCGGGCTTCGACTCGAGCCCGTCCAGGGAGGCGAGGGAGCTCATGACCGGCCTGCCTTCACTCGGGGGTCGATGACGCGCTGCAGGATGTCGGCCAGGAGGGTGCCGGTCACCGTGGCGATCGAGATGACCAGGACGCATCCCAGCAGCACGGGATAGTCGGAGGACTGGGCGGCGGTCCAGAACAGCAGGCCCATCCCGGGGTAGTTGAAGAGCTGCTCCACCACCAGCGCGCCGCCGAAGAGGACCGGTACGTAGTAGCCGAGCATGGCCACCACGGGGGTCAGCGAGTTGCGGAAGACGTGCCGCGTCAGGATGGCCCGGGGGCGGGTGCCGCCGGCCCGCGCCGTGCGCACGTAGTCCTCGGTCAGGTTCTCCAGCGTGGCCGAGCGCATGTAGCGGCTGAAGACGGCGACCATCGTGGCCGCGCCCGCCACCACCGGCAGCACCAGTCCCTGGGGCTGGGCGAGGATGTCGGCGACGCTGTTGCCCTGGGGTGCCTGGGCCGGGAACCAGGGCAGGACCTGGCTGAAGACGAGGACCAGGATCAGCCCGAGGAAGTACACGGGGGTGGAGTAGGCGATGAAGCTGAGCGTGGTGATGACGTAGTCGGCCGGCTTGTTGCGGCGGACCGCCTGCCACACGCCGAGCGGCACCGCGAACAGCAGGCCGATGACGGCCGACAGGACGGTCAGCAGCAGCGTCTTCGGCAGCCGCTCGGTGATCAGCTGGGAGACGGGTTCGTTGAGGGTGTAGGACATGCCGAGGTCGCCGTGGACCAGCTGGTTCAGGAAGTACAGGTACTGAACCGGCAGCGGCTTGTCGAGCCCCTGTTCGTGGTTGAAGGCGGCGATCTGCGAGGCGGTGGCCTGCGGGCCGAGGATGCCGCGGGCCGGCCCCCCGGGCAGGGCGTGCAGCAGGCAGAACACCACGACGGTCACGAGGAGGACCACCGCCAGGGCCTGGAGGACCCGCCTGATCAGGAAGGAGTAAGTGCTCATGGTTTTCCGGGTGGCTGGATGCGGACGGGGCGGCTGCGGGTGAGGCGGACCGGGCCCGGGCTCACTTCGTCCACGCCCACATGGCGGGATGGAAGTTGGCGAGGGAGTCCTGGGCGAACCCGCCGAGCCCGTCCCTGATCACGGAGACCTGGTAGTCGGGCTCGGGGAGCCAGATCACGGGCAGGTCCTCGGCGAGGGCCTTGCTGTAGGCGAGCATGGCGTCGGACGACGAGGAGGTCGTCGTCCGGTCGATCAGCCGGTCCACTTCGGGGTTGGAGTAGTTGCCGAAGTTGGAGCCGCCGCCGCTCGCGAAGAGCGCGTCACCGCTGGGGTAGGCGGGGAAGTACCAGCTGCCCGCGCTGCCGAAGAAGGAGAGCTGCCACTTGCAGGCGGGGTCGTCCGGCTCGCACTGCCCGGTCTGCGAGAGGACCGAGTTGACCGGCGCGGTCTTGATCTCGAAGTCGATGCCGGTCTCCTCGAAGGAGGACTGGAGGGCGCTCATCATGTTGTCCGTCTCCGTGGAGCCGGACTGGGCGAGCACCCGCATCCTGAACTCGGTGCCCTCCTCGACCCCCTCGCCGCAGTGCCCCGCGCCCTCGCCCGGAGAGGTGCACACCATGGTGCCGTCCTGCTCGGTCCAGCCGTGGTCCGTCAGCAGCTTGCGCGCCTCGGAGTTGGAGAACGGGTACGGCTCCGCCTTCTGCTCCTCGGAGAGGAAGGCGGACGGCTGCCCCTGCGGGACGGGACCGTACGTGGGGACCGCGGTGCCGTTGTAGAGCACCTCGGACAGGGTCTTCTGGTCGACCGACTTCTGGATGGCCTGCCGGGCGTACAACTGCTTGAAGACCGGGCCCATCTCCGGGTTGTTGAAGTTGTACGGCATGTAGGTGACGGCCCAGCCGGACCAGCGTTCGACGTGGTAGCCGAGGTCCGTGAAGGACTTCTTGATGCCGAGGTCGGAGGCCCGGATGTAGCCGTAGTCGACGGTGCCGGCCCGCAGCGCGTTCTCCTCGGCGGCCACGGTGGTGAAGGAGAGCAGGTTGATCTGCTTCACGTGGGCCGCGCCCCCGCCGTCGTACTTCTCGTTCTCGATCAACTCGACCCGGCCGGAGGTGGAGAAGGACTTGAGCCGGTACGGTCCGCTGACCTTCTTCCACAGCGGGTCGCTCGCGTAGTGGGAGATCTTCTTGCCGGCGTCGATCAGGTACGTCCAGACCTTCTTGGCGCCGGCCGCGGTGCGGTCGAGGTCGGAGACGGGCCCCGAGTCGCTGGTCTTGTCCCACGCGTGCTGGGGCATCACACGGATCATGCTCAGCTCGTCGGCGAGCATCCACTGCCGGTTGTAGGCACGGTCGAACTCGAGGGTGAAGTGCCGGTCGTCGAGGGTCTTGAAAGAGGTCCAGACGTCCGGTGCCTTGCCCGGACTGTAGCTGGCCCACGCCTTCTTGTTCGCCCTGACCAGGTTGTACCAGAACTCGACGTCCCGGGAGGTGACCGGTTCGCCGTCGCTCCAGTGGCGGTCGCCGAGGGTGATGGTGACGCTCTTGTTGTCCGCGGCGAATTCCGCGTCCGTCGCCAGGGAGTTGTCCTTGTTCCAGCCGATCTCGCCGGCGGAGCCGTCGTAGGCGATCAAGGGCTCCCACATGGCCTGGGATATGGAGGAGTTGTTGGTGTTGAGGTGCCCCGGCGTTCCGATCGGGACGATCCAGTTGGGGGTGAAGTTCGCCGGGAGGGCGTAGTTGATCTCGTTCTTCGAGCCCGACGGGGCGGAGACACCGCCCGTGCAGCCGCTGAGCAGCACACCCACGGCCGCGCATGCGCCGGCGACGAGCGCCCGGCGTCGGCGTGTCGCTGTGCGAGCAGGGGACATGTATCTCCTCCAGGTGAATGGCGTGGAGGTCAGCTAACGCCTGCCTCGGCGCAGGTACAAACAAAGTTGGGTAACAACTAAGTATCTCCGGTTCTGAAAAAAGTCCGGACGCTGTCACCGTGGCGATTTACTGGGCGAATACCCATTCACGGGACGGCGTTTCAGGCGTACTGTCTGCATCGGACCGACCGTGGGGAAGTAAGTACGTACATGAATGAAATAAGTACGCGGAGCCGGAAGACGGCCGGCACCTCGGCGCTGGCGGCGCGCGCCCTCGAACTCGTCGCCTCCGGCCGGGCGACCTCCCGGGCCCAGCTCGCCGAGCTGCTCGGTGCCGCGGCCTCCAGCGTCTCGGTGGCCGTGGCCCAGCTCGTCGAGCACGGCCTGGTCGCCGAGGAGGGGACCCAGTCCTCCACCGGCGGACGCCCGCGCAAGGTGCTCAGACTCGGCGGCCAGGACGAGTTCGCCGTCGCCGCCGACCTGGGCGGCAGACACGCCCGCGTCGGAGTGGTCCTGCCGGGCGGCGAGCTGCGTGACGTCTCCACCGTGCCGCTGGTGATCGCCGAGGGCCCGCAGGCTGCCCTGACCGGCCTCGCCGCCACCCTGGAAGAGCTGGTCGAACGCCACGGCAGGGCGCGGCTGCGGGGCGTCGGACTCTCCCTGCCCGGCCCGGTCGACACCGCCACGGGACGCGTCGTGCAGCCCTCCCGCATGCCCGGCTGGAACCGCTTCCCCGTCGAGTCCTGGCTCCGGGAGCGCTTCGCGGTCCCCGCAGTCGCCGACAACGACGCGAACTGCATGGCCGTCGGCGAGCACACCGCCCGCGAGGGCCGCCACCAGCAGGTGATCATGGTGAAGACGGGCACCGCGATCGGCGCCGCCGCCCTCGTCGACGGCCGGCTCTACCGCGGCGGCACGGGTGCCGCCGGGGAGATCACCCACATCCGCATCGCCCGCGGCGACCACGTGCCCTGTTCCTGCGGCAACACCGACTGCCTGGAGACGGTCGCCTCAGGTGCCGCCCTCGTCCGGGTGCTGCGGGAGGAGGGCGTCGATGTCAGCAGCGCCGAGGACGTGGTGCGGCTGGCCACCGACGCGCACCCGGAGGCCAACCGGGCGGTGCGCAGGGCGGGGGACTACCTGGGCCAGGTGCTCGCCGCCAACGTCAACTTCTTCAACCCGGACGCCGTCTACCTGGGCGGCATCCTCTCCACCGTCGAGCCGTTCGTCGCCGCCGTCCGCAGCCAGCTGTACGAGAGCTGCCACCCGCTGGTCACCGAACACCTCGCCATCGAACGCGCCGTCCTCGGCGCCGACGCCGGCCTGCTGGGCGCCGGACAGTTCGCCCTCCAGCGGGCGCTCGCGCAGGCGCTGCGCGAGGTCGGCGGAGCCCAGCTCGACCCGGACCGGTTCCAGACCCCCGCCACTCCCTGAGCGATCCCCGCACCACCCGTACGAGCACCACTCGCACGAGCATCACCAGCACGAGCATCACTCGCACGAGCACCACCCGCACGAACGAGGAGCCATGTCCCACCCCAGCACCCCCGCCTCCGCCCCCTCCCGCCGCCCGGTCGTCGCCATCGCCGGACTCGGCATCGAGTCGTCCACCTTCTCGCCCGCCCGCACCCAGGCCCCCGCCTTCCACCCCTCCCGCGGCCAGGAGGTCCTGGACCGCTACCCCTTCCTCGCCGCCGGCGAGGAGCTGCGCGAGGCGGCCGACTGGCACGGCGCCCTGGTCGGCAAGTCGCTGCCCGGCGGCACCGTCACCGCCGCGGCCTGGGAGGAACTCACCGGGGAACTCCTCACCCGGCTCGCCGCCCTGCCCCCGCTGGACGGCCTCTGGTTCGACATCCACGGCGCCATGACCGTCGAGGGCGTCGACGACGCCGAGGCCGTGCTCCTCGAGAGGGTGCGCGCCGTCGTCGGCGACGACGTGATCGTCTCCACCTCCATGGACCTGCACGGCAACGTCTCCCGCGCCCTCGTCCACCGCAGCGACCTCATCACGTGCTACCGGATGGCCCCGCACGAGGACCACATGGAGACCAAGGAACGAGCCGTCCGCAACCTGCTGACCCACCTCGCCTCGGGCGCCCCCCGCCCGCTGAAGGCGTGGGTGCCGGTCCCCGTCCTGCTGGCCGGTGAGCAGACCTCCACCCGGATCGAGCCCGCGAAGAGCGTGTACGGGGCCGTTCCCGAGGTCGAGGCCGACGAGGGCGTGATCGACGCGGCGATCTGGGTCGGCTACGCCTGGGCGGACGAACCCCGCAACCGGGCCGCGGTCGTCGTCACGGGCCACGACGAGCGGGCCGTGTCCGCGGGCGCCGAACGGCTCGCCCGCGGCTTCTGGGACGCCCGCCACGACTTCGACTTCGTCGCCCCCACCGGCACCTTCGACGACATCCTCGACGAGGCCCTGGCCGGCGAGCGACGCCCGTACTACGTCAGCGACACCGGCGACAACCCGACCGCGGGCGGCGCCGGCGACGTCACCTGGGGCCTGGCACGCCTGCTCGCCCGCCCCGAGTTCCAGAAGGAGGACGGGCCGACCGTCCTGTACGCCTCGGTGCCGGGCCCCGAGGCCGTCCGGCACGCCGCCGAAGCGGGCGTCGGCGCCACGGTGACGGTGACGGCGGGCGCCGAGGTCGACGACCGCCACGCCGGACCCGTCACCCTCACCGGTGTCGTGCACGCCGTCCGGCTCGGCGACCGCGACGCCCGCACCGAGGTCGTCGTACGCGTCGGCAGCGCCTACGTGATCCTCACCGAGCTGCGCAAGCCCTACCACCACGAGCACGACTTCACCGGCCTGGACCTCGACCCGCGCGGCGCCGACGTCGTCGTCGTGAAGATCGGCTACCTGGAGCCCGAGCTGTTCGCCATGGCCGCCGACTGGAAGATGGCCCTCACCCCGGGAGGCGTCGACCAGGACCTGGTCCGCCTCGGCCACCACCGCGTCCGCCGGCCCCTGTTCCCCTTCGACCCCGCCATGGCCGACCCGGACCTGACCGCCCGCCTGATCCCGGCCGCCGACCGGCCGCTGACCGGGGACGACGAATGAGCCCCCGACCCAGCCTCGAGATCGCCGTCGTCTCCCCGGCCGGCGCCCGCACCGCCCGCGAGAACGGGGCGGACCGCGTCGAGCTGTGCACCGCACTGGAACTCGGCGGCCTGACCCCCTCGACCGCGACGGTCGAGGCGGCCGTCGAGTCCGGGCCGCCCGTCCACGTCCTCGTCCGCTGCCGCCCCGGCGACTTCGTGTACGACGCCGAGGAGATCGCCCTGATGGCCGCCGAGGTGCGCAGCGCCCTGCGCGCGGGCGCCCGCGGCGTCGTCGTCGGGGCGCTGACCGCGGACGGCGGTCTCGACACCAGCGCCCTCACCGCCCTCGCCGACGCGGCTCGGGACACCGACCCCGCCGCTCAGGTCACGCTGCATCGCGCGGTCGACCAGGCGAGCGATCCCGTGGCCGCCGTCGCGGCGCTGCCGGGGCTCGGCATCACCCGCGTCCTCACCTCCGGCGGCGCGCCCACCGCGATCGGGGGAAGCACGGTGCTGGGCGCCATGGCCGCGGCAGCTCCCGGGACCGACGTGGCCGCCGGGGGCGGAGTACGGACGGACGACATCGCCGCTCTGCTGGCGGCGGGCGCCACCTCGGTGCACCTCTCCGCCAAGACCCGGGCGACCCCCCGGCGCGCGGCCGGCTGGGTGCCCCTCGGCGCCGGCGGCACCTCGGCCGACGACGACACCCACTTCCTCACCGACGGCACCGTCGTCGCGGCGGCCAGGAGAGCGCTCGACGACGCCGCCGCACGGAGTGAGGAGGTCCCGGGCACCCCTCGGTGACGCCCGGCGCGCCGAACCGGGACACTGGCACCGTGGACGCACTCGCCGGACTGCTGGAGGGCCCCAGGGCCCGTGGAGCCTTCATGATCCGCGCCTGCTTCGACCCGCCCTGGGCCGTGCGCGTCGAGGACGGGGCGCCGCTGACCGTGATGCTGATGGTCCGCGGCGACGCCTGGATCGTGCCGGACACGGGGGAGCGGCTGCGCCTGCGGGCCGGGGACCTGGCCGTCGCGCGCGGCCCCGACCCGTACGTCTGCGCCGACGACCCCGCCACCGCACCGCAGGCGGTGATCCTGCCCGGCGGTGCGTGCAGCTACCCCGACGGACGCCCCCTCAACGGCTCGATGGACCTCGGCGTACGCACCTGGGGCGACCGCGCCGACGGCGAGGCGGTCCTGCTCATCGGCACCTACCTCGTCCGCGGCGAGATCGGCGGCCGGCTCCTCGACGCGCTGCCGCCGCTGTTGTCCCTCACCTCAGAGGCGTGGGACAACCCCCTCACACCGCTGCTGATGAACGAGGTCACGCGGGACGAACCGGGCCAGGAGGTCGTCCTGGACCGGCTTCTGGACCTGCTGGTGATCGCCGCGCTGCGGGCCTGGTTCGCCCGGCCCTCGGCCGCGGCACCCGCCTGGTACCGGGCGCTGGGCGACCCGGTCGTCGGCCGGGCACTGCGGCTGCTCCAGGACGACCCGGCACACCCCTGGACCGTCGCGACCCTGGCCGAGCGGACCGGCGTCTCCCGCGCCGCGCTCGCCCGCCGCTTCACCGACCTGGTCGGCGAACCGCCCATGGGATACCTCACCGGCTGGCGCCTCGCCCTGGCCGCCGACCGGCTGCGCGACAGCGAGGACACCCTCGGCGCGATCGCCCGCCGGGTCGGCTACGGCAGCGCCTTCGCCCTGTCCACCGCCTTCAAGCGGGTGTACGGCGTCAGCCCGCAGGAGTACCGGGTCCCGACTCCGTCTCCGTCTGCCGCTCCCGCTCAGGCCCCGGCTCAGACCCCGGCCCCGGCGTAACCTGGCAGGCGTGTACGCGGAGCGGGCGTCCCGGCTGACCGGCGCGGTGGTGTGGACCAACATGCCGTCCGGGTCCGGTCCCGGACGGGTCCTCCCCGACGGCTGCATGGACCTGCTCTGGTACGACGGCCGGCTCCTGGTCGCGGGCCCCGACACCCGCGCCCATGTCACCGGGAGCGCCCAGGGACCGTGGGCCGGCGTCCGCTTCTACCCCGGCACCGCACCCGCCCTGCTCGGCGTCCCCGCCGACGCCCTGCGCGACCGCCGCGTCGACCTCACCGACCTCTGGCCGGCCGACCGCGCGCGGCGCCTGACCGACCGGGTGAACGCGGCCCCCGACCCGGCGACCGGCCTGGAGGAGGCCGCCCTGTCCCGGGCCGCCGACACCGCACCCCCGGACCCGCTTCTCGGCCGGATCGTCGCCGCCCTCGACGCGGGCCGCCCGGTCGCCGCCACCGCCGACGCGCTCGGCATCGGAGCCCGGCGCCTGCACCGCCGCTCCCTCGCGGCCTTCGGCTACGGTCCCAAGACGCTGGCCCGCGTCCTGCGTCTGCAACGTGCCCTCGCCCTGGCCAGGAACGGCACGCCCCTCGCCGAGACGGCCGCCCGGACCGGCTACGCGGACCAGGCCCATCTGGCGCGGGACGTACGCGAGTTGGCGCGTGCGACCCCCGGCGAGCTACTGCGCGGCTAGCGGCGCGAACAGGTCGACGCCGTGGCCGTCGGGGTCGTTGACGACGGCGTACCGCTGCCCCCAGGGAGCGTCCCAGGGCTCGCGCTCGCCCTTGCACCCGGCTCCGGTCAGTTCGTCGTAGAAGGCGTCCACCTCGGCGGGCGTGTCGCACAGCAGGGCGAGCGAGTGCCGCCCGCCCCCGGCCGGCGGCTGCCACCCCGGCGTGAAGGAACGGACGGACTCCTCGGTGTCCAGCAGCAGCCGGATCCCGCCCGGCAACCCGGCCTCGGCGTGCGGCTGCTCCTCGCAGCCCGGCGGGAAGGCGAAGCCGAGCCGGCGGTAGAAGGTCACGGAGGCGGCCATGTCGGAGACGACGAGGCCGATGGCGTTGAATCGTGCGGTCATGACGTCACCGTAGGCGGGGACGCGGCACCGGTCTTGAAGAAAACGGACGCCGGACCGGCCCGTCACGACGGCCGCCGGCCGCGGACCCGTACGGGGGACCGCGGCCGGCGGCCGGTCGCAGGCGCGGAGCTACGCTGCCGGCGTCACAGGGTCGTCTCTCCGGCGAGGCCGAAGAAGTCGTGCCACTTGCGGCCGTCGACGAACCCGTCCCGGCCGTTGGACACGTTCACGTACACGTCGGCTAGGTCGTTGTGGGTGAACGTGACGATGTCGGCGTTGCCGTCGCCGTCGTAGTCGCCGACGTACGGGAACTCGCCGTCGGGCGCGAAGAAGTCCGCCCACTTCTGGCCGCCGCCGAACACGGCGCCGTCCGACAGCGCCACGTAGACGTCCGCGGCCTCGCCTCCGGTGAAGGTGACGACGTCGTCGAAGCCGTCTCCGTTCACGTCGGCGACCCTGGGCCGCTCGCCCTCCGGCGCGAAGTGGTCGTGCGCCTTGTACGGGGCGCCGAACTTCCCGCCCTCGTTCAGGGCGACGTACACGTCGTTACTGGCGTCCTGGGTGAAGGCGACGATGTCGTCCAGGCCGTCACCGTCGACGTCGCCGACGGCCGGGAACTGGGCCCACGGCGCGAAGTCGTCGTGCCACTTCTGACCTGCGCCGAAGGCGCCGCCGTCCGAGAGGGCGACGTACACGTCGGCCGTGTCCTCGCGGCTGAACGTGATGATGTCGTCGATGCCGTCACCGTCGAAGTCGCCCACCGCGGGCACCTCGCGGCCGGGGGCGAAGTGGTCGTGCCACTTCTGGCCCGTGCCGAAGGACTTGCCGTCGGAGGCGGCGACGTACACGTCCGCGTTCGCGCCGTGGGTGAAGGTGACGACGTCGTCCTTCCGGTCGCCGTTGAAGTCGCCGGTCAACGGTGTCTCCCCGCCGGGCGCGAAGTGGTCGTTCCACTTCACCTCCCGGCCGTCGAACCCGTCGCCCGTGGACCTCGCGACATAGACGTCCGCCCGGTCGTCCTGGGTGAAGGTGACGACGTCGTCCTTCTGGTCGCCGTCGAAGTCGGCCGGGGAACCGCCCGCCATGCCGCCGCCGGTGAGCCGCACCCGCATCAGGAAGACGTTGTAGGGCTGCCACTGCGACATCGCGAAGTACAGGTAGGGACTGTTGGAGTCGGCCGACCAGGGGTGGATGAACGATCCGTACAGCTGGGGGTAGTCGGCGCCCGACGCGACCACCTGCTTGCCGCTCCACGGCCCCCACGGGGTCGCCGAGGTCCGCATCACGACCGAGCCGCCCGGGTCGTCCAGGTACATCATCACGAACCGGCCGAGATAGCGGCTGTACTGCACGGACAGTTCACCGACCGGACCACCGGCGACCGGCGTCGCGGCGTACGAGTCGGTCACCCAGTCACCGCCCGTCCAGTACCGGTAGGCACCGGGCTCCAGAAGCTGCCCCTCGGGGACACGGGACAGGTACGCGTCGCCGAAGCGGCCGTTCTTGGTGCCGTACAGGTAGACGTAGCCGCCCTGCTTGAGCATGGCCGCCATCTGGAACTTGTTGCCGAAGCCCGCGTCGTTCTGCCAGCGGGCGTCGGCGTCCTTCACCCAGTTCTCGCCGTTGTCGTCCGAGTAGGCGATGCCCGAGTAGTTGGTGAACCACTCGCCGCCCTTCGCGCTCCAGCGGCGCACCGACATGTAGTGCATGTACTGCCGGTCGCCGACCGAGATGCCGGCCGTGGGGATGGTGGTCAGCTCGTCGTTGTCGACGCGCTTGCACGGCAGGACCTGCTTGGCGTGGCCAGGACGGTCCGTCGCCATGCTGTCGATGTTCATGCCGTCGGCCAGATTGTGGTCCCCGCTGCGCGCCACCAGGTTGCAACGCCAGTCGAGGGTGGCCGGGTCGCCGACTGCGGCACCCGGTCCCGTCCAGCCGTTGCCGTACGAGTCACCGAACGCGGTGAGGATCTCGCCCTTGCCGTTGTCCCACATGATGCCGAGGTCGGTCGCCTTCAGCTGCCAGCGGGCATCGGTGGCGCTGGTGGAGCCGGGCCCGGTCAGCTTGGCCACTCGCTCGGCGCGCGACAGCACACCGGCGGCCTTGACGTCGGCGGTGGTGACTGCCTCGGTGGTCACGCCCGGTGCCTTGTCGTGGCCGGGCAGTTGTGCGGACGACGCGGTACCCGCGCCGGCGAACAGCGAGCCGACGACCAGCGAGGCCAGCGACAGTGCGGCCGGGAGGAGTCTCCCGGGTCTGCGATTCACAGAGGTTCCTTTCGTACTGGTCAGAGGCTGGTTTCGCCGGGGGTGCCGAAGAAGTCGTGCCATTTGCGGCCGTCGACGAAGGCGTCGGTGCCGTTGGAGACGGACACGTAGACGTCGGCGTCGGTGTTGTGGGTGAAGGTGACGATGTCGTCCTTGCCGTCGCCGTCGTAGTCGCCGACGTAGGGGAACTCGCCGGTGGGGGAGAAGAAGTCGTTCCAGCGGACGCCGGGGCCGTACTTGTTTCCGTCGGACAGGGCGACGTAGACATCCGACTCGGTGCCTTGGGTGAAGGCGAGGATGTCGTCCTTCTTGTCGCCGTTCACGTCGCCGATGCGGGGCAGTTCACCGGCCGGGGCGAAGTGGTCGTGCACGAGTTGGCCGGTGCCGAAGGCGTCCTTGCCGTTGGAGAGGGCGGCGTAGACGTCGGCGGTGGTGCCCTGGGTGAAGGTGATGAGGTCGTCGTCTCCGTCCCCGTCGATGTCACCGAGGGCGGGGAACTCTCCGGCGGGGGCGAAGAAGTCGTGCCAGACCGTGGCGGTGTGGAAGCCGTCCTTGCCGTTGGACAGGGCGACGTAGACCTTGGCGTCGGCGTCGTGGGTGAAGGTGACGATGTCGTCGAAGCCGTCGCCGTTGACGTCACCGACCGCCGGGACTTCGCCGCCGGGTGCGAAGTGGTCGTGCCAGACGGTCGCGGTTCCGAAGGTGTTGCCGTTGGAGAGGGCGACGTATACGTCGGAGTCGGGGCCCTTGGTGAAGGTGACGACGTCGTCCTTGTGGTCGCCGTTGAAGTCGCCGGTGAGAGGGATCTCGCCGCCGGGGGCGAAGAAGTCGTGCCACTCCTTGGCCTCGCCGAATCCCGCACGGGTGGACGGCGCGACGTAGACGTCCGCCTCCGGGTTCTGGGTGAACGTCACGATGTCGTCGACACCGTCACCCGTGAAGTCCGTCGGCGAGCCGCCGAACAGGCCGGGGCCGCCACCGCTGGTGACGAGCTGCATGTAGTAGTCCCAGTTCCAGTGCGGTCCGGGATCGGTGTGGTCGTTGCCCGGCAGTTCGTTGTGGCCGAGGATGTGCGCGCGGTCCTTCGGGATGCCGTGCCGGTCGCACAGGTGGCGGGTCAGCGCGGCGGAGGAGCGATACATGGAGTCGGTGAACCACGAGGGGTTGTCGACGTACCCCTCGTGCTCGATGCCCAGCGACGAGGGGTTGGCGCTGCGGGCGTGGTACGCGGTGTCGGCGTCGCGCACCATCTGCGTGACGTCGCCGTCCGAGGAACGGACCACATAGTGCGAACTCACACCCGCGGAACCGTTCTGGAACCAGCTGATGGACCCCGCGTACGAGCCCTGGGTGACGTGGATGACGACCTTGTCGATCGGCGCCGAACGCCCCGGCTGGTAGTTGTTCGGGTGCGCGGCGACCCAGTGGGCCGGTCCGTAGTCGCTGCTCAGCACGGACACTTCGGCCTGCTCGCCGTCACCGGTGGAGACTCCGGGCGGGCGTGCCTTCTCGTACTCGCCCCGGTCGGGTTCGACCTTCCGCGGCTCCACGCCGACGCGCTCGCCGCCGGCTGCCCGACGGTTCAGTCCCTGGTTGAGGAGGCCGTAGACGGTGTCGGCGTACAGCCGTGCCGTGCCGGCCCGATCCGCACCGCCGTACTCGGCGACCACCGGGTACCACTCGCCGATACGGTCCCGCTCACCGGCGTCGAGACCGAGGGAGTCGGCGTAGGAGCGCAGAACGGCGGCGCCGCCCCGGATGTTGGACGGGGTGTCGCGCTTCAGCGCGGCGGCCGGAAGACCGGTCAGCTCGGCCGCCCTCTCCAGCGTCCGGCGCTCCGGGTTGCTGACGAGGTGCATCACGCCGTAGCCGCCGGCCGCGCTGGGCTCGCCCGCGTGGCCGTCGAGGTGGGTCTCGCCGTAGCCGACGGCGACCAGGAGATCGCGCGGGACGTCGAACTCCTCACTCGCGGCGGCGAAGGCGTCGTTCATGGTGGAGCCGTCGGCCGAGGCGGCACTCGCGCTGCCGGCCAGGCTGAGCGAGGCCGAGACGAGCGCGGCGGCCAGGAGGGCGGCGCCGGTTCTCAACTGTCTGCGATGGGACAAGGGTTCCCCCTGAGGTAGGAGCTAGAGGCTGGTTTCGCCGGGGGTGCCGAAGAAGTCGTGCCATTTGCGGCCGTCGACGAAGGCGTCGGTGCCGTTGGATACGGACACGTAGACGTCGGCGTCGGTGTTGTGGGTGAAGGTGACGATGTCGTCCTTGCCGTCGCCGTCGTAGTCGCCGACGTAGGGGAATTCGCCGGTGGGGGAGAAGAAGTCGTTCCAGCGGGTGCCGGGGCCGTACTTGTTTCCGTCGGAGAGGGCGACGTAGACGTCGGATTCGGTGCCTTGGGTGAAGGCGAGGATGTCGTCCTTCTTGTCGCCGTTCACGTCGCCGATGCGGGGGAGTTCTCCGGCGGGGGCGAAGTGGTCGTGGACCAACTTGCCGGTGCCGAAGGCGTCTTTGCCGTTGGAGAGGGCGGCGTAGACGTCGGCGGTGGTGCCCTGGGTGAAGGTGATGAGGTCGTCGTCTCCGTCGCCGTCGATGTCACCGAGGGCGGGGAACTCTCCGGCGGGGGCGAAGAAGTCGTGCCAGACCGTGGCGGTGTGGAAGCCGTCCTTGCCGTTGGACAGGGCGACGAAGACCTTGGCGTCGGCGTCGTGGGTGAAGGTGACGATGTCGTCGAAGCCGTCGCCGTTGACGTCACCGACCGCCGGGACCTCGTGCCGCTGCGCGAAGAAGTCGTGCCAGACCGTCGCCGGACCGAACCCGTCCCCGTTGGACAGCGACACGTACACGTCGGCCTCGGGACCGTGCGCGAAGGTGACGATGTCCGCCTTCTGGTCGCCGTTGAAGTCGCCGGTCAGCGGGGTCTCCCCGCCCGGGGCGAAGAACTGCTGCCACACCTTCGCCTCGCCGAACACATCACCCGTGGACGATGCGACGTAGACGTCCGCCTCCGCGTTCTGGGAGAAGGTGACGATGTCGGCCTTGGCGTCACCGGTGAAGTCGGTGGGGCCTCCGCCGAAGAGGGCGGTGCCGCGCTCCGCCTCGGCCAGCAGTGCGCGGGCCTTGGCCTCCGCCTCGTCGTAGCGGGAGGGGAAGGCGGAGCCCTGGACGAGTTGTGCGAGCTGGCCGGCCGTGGCGCCGGGGTTCGCCCGGTCCTTGACGATGGCGCGGGTGACGAACTGCGTCGCCGCGTACCAGGGGTCCATGATCTGCTCGACGGTTCCCCAGCCGTAGCTGGGACGCTGCTGGAAGACGCCGATGGAGTCCTTGTCGCCGCAGGGCAGGTTGTTCATGTGCGACTCGACCCAGCCTGCCTCGAAGGCCGCCAGGGTGACCTTCGGGTTGGCGTTGTGGGCGCGGGCGACGCGCAGGACGTTCACGAGGACGCTCGGGTCGTGGGTCGGCGGCACATAGCAGGAGGCGTCCAGGACCTCGGCGTTGGCCAGGTTCTTGGGCGGCTTCGGCGTCGGATCGGCGGCCTGGGCGGGTGCGGCGCCGACGGCTATCAGGAGGCCTGCCGGGGCGAATCCCGCGGCGCAGGCGGACAGACGTCTGGGACGGGGCATGGGTGTGCCCTTTCGATGTGGGTACGGGTGGTGGCTAGAGGCTGGTTTCGCCGGGGGTGCCGAAGAAGTCGTGCCATTTGCGGCCGTCGACGAAGGCGTCGGTGCCGTTGGAGACGGACACGTAGACGTCGGCGTCGGTGTTGTGGGTGAAGGTGACGATGTCGTCCTTGCCGTCGCCGTCGTAGTCGCCGACGTAGGGGAATTCGCCGGTGGGGGAGAAGAAGTCGTTCCAGCGGGTGCCGGGGCCGTACTTGTTTCCGTCGGAGAGGGCGACGTAGACGTCGGATTCGGTGCCTTGGGTGAAGGCGAGGATGTCGTCCTTCTTGTCGCCGTTCACGTCGCCGATGCGGGGGAGTTCTCCGGCGGGGGCGAAGTGGTCGTGGACCAACTTGCCGGTGCCGAAGGCGTCCTTGCCGTTGGAGAGGGCGGCGTAGACGTCGGCGGTGGTGCCCTGGGTGAAGGTGATGAGGTCGTCGTCTCCGTCGCCGTCGATGTCACCGAGGGCGGGGAACTCTCCGGCGGGGGCGAAGAAGTCGTGCCAGACCGTGGCGGTGTGGAAGCCGTCCTTGCCGTTGGACAGGGCGACGTAGACCTTGGCGTCGGCGTCGTGGGTGAAGGTGACGATGTCGTCGTAGCCGTCGCCGTTGACGTCACCGACTGCCGGGACTTCGCTGCCGGGTGCGAAGTGGTCGTGCCAGACGGTCGCGGTTCCGAAGTTGTTGCCGTTGGAGAGGGCGACGTAGACGTCGGAGTCGGGGCCCTTGGTGAAGGTGACGACGTCGTCCTTGTGGTCGCCGTTGAAGTCGCCGGTGAGAGGGGTCTCGCCGCCGGGGGCGAAGAAGTCGTGCCACTCCTTGGCCTCGCCGAATCCCGCGCGGGTGGACGGCGCGACGTAGACGTCCGCCTCCGCGTTCTGGGTGAACGTCACGATGTCGTCGACACCGTCACCCGTGAAGTCCGTCGGCGACCCGGCCAGCAACGGCTGGGGTGTGCCGCAGTTGCCGCTGGTGTGGCGGGCGGCCGTGGCGCTGTAGCGCAGTGCCACGCGGTCGACCACAATGGGCATGTTCTGGCCGTCGGCCTCCTGCTCGTAGTGCAGGTGGGCCCCGAACGACTCGCCCGTGTTGCCGACCTTGCCCAGCTCGTCGCCGGTGCGGACGTACTGGCCCTTGGCGACGGAGATGCGGTCCAGATGGGCGACCAGGCTGGTCCAGCCGCCCCCGTGGTCGACGCGCACGTAGTTGCCGTACCCGGAGCTGTTGGGCATGGGCACCGCGTCGATCACGGTGCCGGACGCCGAGGCCAGGGCCGGGGTGCCGAGGTCGGCCGAGCCCGCGATGTTGAAGTCGATCGCGTTGTGGACCTCGGAGGAGTGGTGGTAGTAGTCCCGTCCCTCTCCGCACGGCCAGGGCGCGCGGAAGTCCGGGCGGGGGCCGGCGGCCGAGGCCGGCTGGGCGGGAAGCAGGAGGGAGCCCAGGGCCAGCACGGCGGTGCCGGCCAGGCCCAGACTGAGCTGCCGTCTTCGCACTTCGGAAGTCCTTCCTCGGGAACGGCGGTCGCCGTCGGTCGGTGTGGGCGCACGACTGACCGGAGCGCGCGCCCGAGCAGGGGCGCGCGTCCGGAAGCCGTGGGTACGGGGGAGAGGGTTGGGGTCAGGGAGAGCGTCGGGGCGTTCAGAGAGAGGTCTCGCCGGGGAGGCCGAAGAAGTCGTTCCACTTCCTCGACGCCCCGAAGGCGGTGCCGGTGGAGAGCGCCACGTGCACGTCGGCCCCGGGAGTGTGGTCGAAGGAGACCACGTCGTCGCGGCCGTCCTCGTCGAAGTCACCGACGTACGGGAAGGCGCCGGGACCCGAGAACGCCTCGTGCCACACGCCCTTGGTGACGAAGCCCTCGCCGTCGGACAGGGCGACGCGGACCTCGGCGTCGGCGTCGGCGGTGAAGGAGGCGATGTCGTCGCGGCCGTCCCCGTCGAAGTCGCCCACGCGCGGCAGTTCGGCGCCGGTGGAGAAGCCGGTGAGGACCTTGCGCGCGGGCCCGAAGGACTCGCCGTCGGAGAAGGCGACGTAGACGGCGGCCTCGGTGCCCTTGGTGAAGGTGATGACGTCGTCCTTCCTGTCGCCGTTCACGTCGCCCACGGCCGGGAACTCGCCGCGCGGCGCGAAGTGGTCGTGCCATTTCCCGCCGGTGCCGAAGGTCGTGCCGTTGGAGAGGGACACGTAGACGCCGGCGGTGTCGCCCTGGGTGAAGGTGACGATGTCGTCGGTGCCGTCGCCGTCGAAGTCGCCCACGGCCGGGACCTCGTCGCCGGGTGCGAAGTGGTCGCTCCACTTCTCCCCGGTGGCGAACGAGGTGCCGGTGGAGGGCGCGACGTAGACGTCGGCGGTCGACCCCTGGGTGAAGGTGATCGCGTCGTCCTTGTCGTCCCCGTTGAAGTCACCGGTGAGCGGTGTCTCCCCGGCGGGCGCGAAGTGGTCGTTCCACTTGCCGCCGCCGGTGAACGCGGTGCCGTCCGAGGGCGCCGCGTAGACCTCGGCGCCGCTGCCGCGGGTGAACGTGACGACGTCGTCCTTGCCGTCACCCGTCACGTCGGTCGGTGAGCCGCCGAGCATCAGCCCGCCCGCGTCGCCGTAGTGGACCTCGAGTTCCGCGATCGAGGTGAAGGTCCGGTCGCCGCCCGGCCGTCCGACGATCCGCACGCCGTCGCCCGCCGTCGGGTCGAAGGAGAACGTGTAGGTCCGGTGCGGGCCCGCGGAGCTGCCGTACGGGTAGTCGGGACCCACGCGCTGCCCGGAGACGTCCACCCACCGGTTGTCCCGCCGTACCTGCACCCTCAGGTCGGCCGCGAACCAGCCGCCGTCGGCGAACATGTCACCGGTGGTGTAGGTGACCCTGTTCATCATGTACTGGCGCGGCCAGGTGTAGCCCCACCAGCTCTCCGTCTTGCGCTCGTCGTTCCAGTCGTCCTCGCTCTGGTCGCGGTTGCCGTCGGCGTAGTACCCGTCCTTGCCGAAGTGGGTGGCCCGCTGGACGGGCACGGTGCCGGGCTCGCGGGCGAGGTTGCGGTTCGGGTCGGCGGCGTTGTCGGGGACGGTGTCGCGGCGCGGTTCCAGACTCAGTTTCCGCAGGGAGAAGGTGTACGCCCAGTGGTCGCCGGCCGGGTAACCGCCGCCGCAGGGGCAGACGTTGGACTGGAGCCACATCGACTTGCCGTCGGCGCTGATGTACTTGGAGGGGATGGTGGTCGCGTAGCCGCCGTGCTTGGTGTGGGTCCAGGGGTAGCCGCCGAAGTCCTTGGACGCGAAGTGCTTCCAGGGCCCCCAGGGGGTCGGGGACTCGTAGAACTCGAAGGTGTACTCGGTCCACGAGGTGTAGACGTACCGGTCGAGCGGCTTGTTGTAGACCACGCCGCCCTGCCCGAGGACGGTCATGTTCCGCGCCCGGCCGGGAGTGAACACGTCCTGGTAGACGCGGCGGTCGTCGTGCAGGACCGGCTGCCGCCGGGCGATGTCCGCGGACCAGACCGGGTTGCCGGAGGCGTCCGTACCGGAGGCGTACTGCCAGGCGTTCTCGTCCATGACGGAGTTCTTGTACACGCGGGCCAGGTACAGGTCGACCGGGTCGGGGACGGTGTCGTCGAAGGAGTCCCGCCAGTTGTGGTCCAGGCCGTACGCGTAGACGTAGTCGTCGGGGGCGTTGGCGTAGTTCTTGCCGTAGTCCAGGAACATCACCGTGGTGAAGACACCGCCGCCGAACATGGGGCGGCTGCGGTCCCAGGTCCAGGTGCGGCCCTTGTCGGTGGACCTGGCGATCGTCGCGGCGGGGGCGTCGTTGAAGTCGTGCGCCAGGTCCTGCACCGCGAGGTAGAGGTCGCCGTTCACGCAGGCCATGCCGGTGGGCTTGCGGTTGTGGCCGGCGTTCCATATCTGGCCGACGTCCGTGGAGAGCTGGGTGCCGCTCAGCCCGCCGGGCATGCCGGAGATCTTCGCCACGCCGATGTCGCTGCCGACCGTGCCGAAGCCGACCCCGTCGCCGTACGCGGTGTACACGTTGTCGTCGTCGGCCCAGCAGTTGGGCCAGAGGTCACCGTGGGCCTGGTTGTCGCCGGCCGCGGGGGCGCCCACGGAGGCGGCGGGGTCCACCGCGACGGTCGAGAAGAAGTCGCCGGCCGGAGGGGAGCCGGCGGCGAGGGCGGAGGCCCGTACGACGGGTGGCTCCGGGGCCGGAGCATCCGCTGCCGTGCTCGACGGCAGGGCGGTCAGCATCATGCCGAGGGCGACGGAGGCCGTGGCCAGGGCACGGCTCAGGACTCTCGCGGGTCTGCGAGGCGGGGCGGATCTGGGCATGGGTCTCTGCTCCCGGTGCGACTCGGGTCGGCCAGCTTAGAAATCGATTTCAGCGGACGGTACTAGGGCGCTGTGGGCACGTCAACTGGGCTGCTGAGCACCAATGTTGGACGCAAATCGGGAGGAAGGGTCGCTTTGGCCCGGCGTGTGGTGCGGGACCACCGGAGCCTGCATCGCCCGCGGGGAATCGCCGATGTGGTCTGGTGAGGTATACGTGAAATGGATTTCTCGAACACCGGAAGTCACCCGGAACCGAAGTGACCGGGACTCCACGGCGTGGAACGCCGGTGCGGCAGGATGGCCGCATGATCCGTCATGCGCGCGTCCTGCCGGTGCTGTTGCTGGCCCCGCTGCTTCTCACCGCCTGCGGCTCCGAGAAGGCGGACGCGGGCGCACCGTCCGGGGCCGCCTCGGCGACGGTCGTGGAGGAGACCCCGGACGAGTCCCCGGCCGAGGCACCGGGTGAAGGGGAACTGACCGTCCGCGCCCAGGCGATGGGCGTGGCCCCCGAACTGGTCTACGTCACCGAGGCCCCCGGCTTCACCCTCGCCGAGCAGTCCGTCGGCGTCCTCGGCGACGACGGGTTCTCCGCCACCTGGGTCGACGGCGACACCAACGCGCTACTGCGCCTGGCCGTCGACCGGGGCTCGATCACCGCCGGTACCTGCCCCGGCCAGCCCGTCGGCGACATGTCCGGCGAGCACACCACCTGCGAGCGCGACGGTGACGCCTGGTACCGCACCGGCGCCGGACGGCACGAGTACGCGCTGCCCGAGGAGGGGCACGTCGTACGCGTCTCGGCCGAGCAGGACGCCGTACCGCGCGACGTCCTGCGCGCGGCCGCCCTCGCCGCCCAGCGCCCCGACGCCGCCGAGACCGACCGCCTCCTGCCCTCCGCCGAACCCGCGCCCGCCACGCCGGTCGAGCGCGGCGACCTGCCGCCGTTCGGCGACGGAGCCCCCGACAACCGCGTGGACGAGGGCGGCTGATCGGGCGCCCCGGTGGATGCGGTGGATGCGGCTACGCCGTGAAGGTCGCCACCGTGTCCAGACCGGCCTGCCGCAGCGTTCGGTGGACGGCCGGGCGGGCGCCCCGGACGGTGAGGGCGACCGGTTCCGGCGTGCGCGTCACCGTCCGCAGCAGCGCGTAGGCGCAGGCCAGGTCGATGTGGTCCAGGCCGCTCATCTCCAGCGTCCAGGCCCCCGGCTCGCGCAGCCGCGGGTCGAGGAGCAGCTCCTCCAGCACGCCCAGCGCGGGCGCGTCCAGGTCTCCGGAAAAGGCCAGTACCGCGTGCTGCCCGTCGGCCTCGGCGATCCTTACGGGTGCGTCCGTCACGGCAGCCTCCTCGGTCGCGCATCGCGTGCGTGGTCTCCATTGTCCCCCAGCCGTGGCGACCGGGGCCTCCCGGAATAGATCCCCGGTCGCGTGGCGCTATGCCTTGAGCGGTACGAGAGTGCGGCGAAGGGCTGGTGGGCGCATGCGGTCAGGCCAGACGAACCCCGTGGTCAGGACGGTTCACGGCGCGGTACGCGGCAGGTACGAGCACGGTGTCGCCGTCTTTCGCGGCATCCCCTACGCGGCACCCCCCTTCGGGCCGGGCCGTTTCCGCCCGCCCGTACCCCCCGAGCCCTGGGACGGCGTCCGCGACGCGGGGTCCTTCGGCCCCACGGCCCCGAAACCGCCGTACTCCGAGGCCTTCGCCCGGTACCTGTCCGACCCGGCGATCGCCGGCGACGACTGCCTCAACCTCAACGTCTGGACCCCCGAGCCCGGGCCCGGCGCCCGCCTGCCGGTCCTGTTCTGGCTGCACGGCGGCGCGCTGACCAGGGGTTCCTCGGCCGTACCGGTCTACGACGGCCACACCTTCGCCCGCGACGGCGTCGTCTGCGTCTCGATCAACTACCGACTGGGTGTGGAGGGCTACGGCCTGTTCCCGGACGCCCCCGCCAACGCCGGCCTGCGCGACCAGATCGCCGCCCTCCGGTGGGTGCGGGACAACGTCGCGGCCTTCGGCGGCGACCCCGACCGGGTCACCGTCGCCGGACAGTCCGCGGGCGCCATCAGCACCGGCGCGCTGCTCGCCGCGCCCGCGGCCCAGGGGCTCTTCCGGCGCGCCGTGCTCCAGAGCGGCGCACCCGAGGCCGCCGACCGCGACAAGGTGCGGCGCATGGTCCGGCGCATGGCCGCCCGCCTGAAGATCCCCGCCACCGCCGAGGCCTTCGCCGCCGCCGACCGCGGGCAGCTGCTGCGGGCCCAGGCCGAGGTGGGCCGGTTCAGCAGCCCCGTGCTCGGCGGCCCCGGGTTCGGCCTCGTCGTCGACGGCGACGTGCTGCCCCGCGACCCTCTGGAGGCGCTCGTCGACGGCGACGCGGCACCGGGCGTCGACCTCATGCTGGGCTGGACCCGCGACGAGTACCGGCTCTGGCTGGTCCCCGGCGGCCTCGTCGAACGCGTCGACCGTCTCGGCGCGGTGGCCCTCGCGGGCGCCCGCGCCCGCTGCCACTGCGGCAACGAGGTGATCCGCGGCTACCGCGCGGCACGCCCTGACGCGGGGACCGCCGAAATCGTGGGCCAGCTGGTCACCGACCACCTGCTGCGCATCCCGATGCACCGCGTGGCCGACGCGCGGCCCGGGTCCTCGTACGTCTACGAGTTCGCCTGGCCGTCCAGCCTGCCCGGCCTCGGCGCCTGCCACGCCCTGGAGCTGGGCTTCGTCTTCGACTCCGGCGACGGCCCCGACGCGCGCAGACTCGCGGGCGAGGGGGCGCCGCAGGAGCTGGCCGACGCGATGCACGGGGCGTGGGTGCGGTTCGTGGAGTCCGGCGACCCCGGGTGGGAGGCGTGGGACGCCGCGCATCCCGTACGGGTCTTCGGCGACGGCGCCCCGCACACGGCCTACGGCCCGCTCGACCCCGAGTACGACCTGTGGAAGGCCGACGTCACCGGGCCCCGAGGAACGCGGCCCAGGCGTCTGGTCCGACGGTGACGTGTCCCTGCGGGGCTTTGGAGTCGCGGATGTGGATGGCGGTGGGTTCGACGGCCACCTCGACGCAGTTGCCGCCCTCGTCGCCGCTGTAGCTGGACCTGTGCCACTCGTAGGCGACTTCGATGCAGTTGCCGCCCTCGCTGCCGCTGTAGCTCGACTTGAACCACCGAAGTGCGGTGCTGCTCATTGCTCTCCCAGGAGACGGTCCAGTAGATCCCTCGTGTCCTCGGGGGTGAGGGCCTGAGACCGCAGCATCGCACATTTCTGCGTAAGGATCGCCACCTCATCCGGGTCGGCGATGAGTTGGCTGCCGCGCTGGTTCTCCGTGTAGGCGAGCCGCTGGTGTTCGGGGGTTTCGAGCAGGACGAACGGGCCGTCGAGAGACGCGTGACTGGCGCGGTCCAAGGGCAGCACCTGGAACATGAGCCCGGGTAGCTCGGAACACACGCGAAGGTGACGGAGCTGCTCTGCCCACACCTGTCGCCCGCCAAAGGGCGCGTGCACGACCGGCTCCCACACCACGAAGCACGTGATCGGCGGCTCCTTGCCCTGAAGGATTCCCTGCCGCTCGATACGTGCCGCCGCCAGCCGGGCGATCGTGTCTTCGTCGTAGAAGGGCACGCGGCTGCGGAACACCGCCCACGCGTACGCCTCCGTCTGGAGCAGACCCGGCAACACCTGGTTCTCGTACGACGAGATGGCGATGGCCTCCCGCTCCCGGTCCAGGAACTCCTCCGCCCACAACGGGACCAGATCCACCTCCGGCATCTTGCTCAGCGCGATCGACAACGCCCCCTTGGTCTGGAGGAGTTCGTCGAGCTGCTCGGCGAGATCCGGCTTCAGCGGGCGTCGGCCCTGTTCGATCGAGGCGATCTGCTGCTCGCCGATGACGAAGCGATCGCCCAGGGACCGTTGGGTGTGCCCGGCCGCCTGCCGGTAGAGGGCGAGCAGCGCGCCCACCATCTTCATCGCGGAGGCGTTCCTCCGTGTCGTCGTGCCCATGAGGTCGAACTCCCCACCCGCGCGCGTACGTTCACCAACGCGCACCCGTACAACCCGGATGTACGGCCATGCGCACTGTCCCATCATGGCCACGGAGCGTGACCCTCGTCACGTGAACAGTGAAACTCCACCCCCGTCCCCACGTGAGCGCCTCTACCGCCGTGAGCGCCGGTCCGTTCCCGCCGCGCGGGCGTTCGCGAGGGAGACGCTCGCGGACTGGGGCGTGCGCGGGCGCGCGGACGACGTGGTGCTGTGCGTCAGCGAACTGGCGACCAACGCCCTGCTGCACGGCGTACCGCCCGGCCGGGGCTTCCTGCTGCGGCTGTGGCTGCTGCCCTGCGGGGACGGCGTGCGCGTCGAGGTCCACGACAGCGGGGACGGTGTGCCGGCCGTGCCCCTGGACTCCGGTGGGTCGGACGAGGGCGGACGCGGGCTGCTGCTGGTGTCGGAGCTGGCGGACAAGTGGGGCGTGACGGAGCGGGAGCCCGGCAAGGCCGTGTGGTTCGAGTGCGGTGTCCCGGCGGACTGACGGGGCACGCCCGCCTGCCCCCGGGGGCCTTCACCGGATCTCCACGCTCCGTCACGTGCGACGCGTCAGGCCCAGCAGCCGTTCACGGTCGCGGCGAGGCCGTCCATGGCGTCCTTGATGTCGCTCGGGTCGGCCGTCGAGTTGTTCTCGATGAAGGAGAAGATCCGCCAGTCGCCGTCGTCGGTCCGGGTGACGCCGCTCAGGGCGATGGCGCCCGTCAGCGTGCCGGTCTTCGCGTGCACCTTGCCGACGGCGCACTCGGAGTTGGGGTCGTCGAAGCGGCCCCACTCCGGGCCGAGGCTGGCACCGGCCTCGCCGGAGACCGGCAGGCCCTCGAGGATCGAGCCGAGGGCGGGGGACTCCGTGATCGCGTCGAGGAGCTGCGCGAGGGTCGCCGCCGGGATGCGGTCGGCGCGGGAGAGGCCGCTGCCGTCGTGCATCTCGAAGTTGTCGAGGGAGATGCCGTACGAGCTGAGCACCTGGCGGACCAGCGCGGTGCCCGCCTCGAAGGTCCCCGGCTTGCCCAGCTCCACGGCCGACATGCGGAGCAGGGTCTCGGCGATGTTGTTGTCGCTGGTCTTGAGCATCTTCTTGACGATGTCCGACAGCGGCGCCGACTTGTGCTGGGCCACCGGCACGTCGGACTGCTTGGCCGTCGTGCGGGACACCTCGCCGTCGACCGTGATGCCCTGCGCGGCGAGCTTCTTCGCGAAGACCTTGCCCGCGTCGATCGAGGTGTCCTGGACGGCGGCACCGTCGACGACGAGGGAGCGGACCGGCGCGACCTCGGTGGGGTAGTAGCCCTCGTTCCAGCCCTCGGCGAGGCTCGGGTCGGCGAACAGGCTGTCGTCCACCCGGACCTGGACGTCGGTGCGGCCGGCTGCCTTGAGGCCGTCGGCGGCGGTCCTGGCCAGCTCGGCGACGTCGTCGCCCGTGAGGGTGCGGTCACCGCCGCCGACGAGGGTGAGGGTGCCCTCGCCGTACACGACCTTGGTGGTGAACTCGTGGTTGGCGCCCAGCAGCGTCAGGGCCGTGGTGGCCGTGGCGAGCTTGGCGTTGGAGGCGGGCATGAGGGCAGTGGAGCCGTTGTGGTCCCACAGGGCGGTGTCCGAGTCGGCGTCGAGCACGACGCCGCTGACGTCGGTGCCCAGACGCTCGTCGGCGAGGCGCTCGTTGAGGTTCTCGACCAACTGCGCGTCCTCGGCGGCGAGGTCGTCGACCGAGATGCCCTGCTGCTGCGGGGCGTTGCCGTCGGCGGCGAAGGCGGAGGTCCCGGCCAGCGTGGCGGAGGCCACGGGCACGGCCATCGCGAGCACGAGGGCCCGGCGTGCGCCGACGCGGCTCACTCTCGCTTTGCGGTGCCTGCGCCGTCCGCCGGGGGTGAAGGTGTGCGTGGGGGTCTCGTCCGGCGTACCAGTCATGAAGTGAAATCCAAAGATCGGTTACTTCGTTCTGTGGGGGTGAAGCGCTGGGCACGCTACCAGCGCCATATGAAGGGCGCGGACGGAAATTGACGGGGTGTGAAAGTCCTGCGACCGAATCGCGGAACGGCTGTCCGGGGGATTGCGTGAAAGGGGATCTCCCGGCGCCGAACGGGCAATGCCGCTGCCCTTCAGGGCGCCGGGACACCGGATTCCGGGGCATCGCCGCGCCACCGCGCCCGCACCGCCCGGCCACCGGCCACCGCGAGGGCCGCCACCGCCCCGGCGGCGATCAGCCGTCCGAGCCCGGAGCCGGTCCCGCTCACCGGCACCGCGGCGGCGGCCGCCACGACTCCCGCTCCCGCGCAGGCCGCCAGCGCCTCGACCCACGCACGTGCGGTCCCGCGGCCCCACCGCCACGGCCACGTCTCACTCGTCACCAGGTAGGCGACCAGCAGTACGACCACGCAGCCGGCCTCCCACCAGGCCGGGTCGCCGAACGCCGCGATCACCACCACGCCCGCCGCGAGCAGCGTCGTCCGGTGGCGCAGCAGCCGGGCGGACCAGCCGGCCGCCACCGACGGCCGCCGGTCGAGCGAAGGCGCCGCCCACGCCGCGAAGGCGATCGCGCCGACGAGCGGCACCGCCTGACCCGCCGTGGTCACCGTCGCCCACGGCCGCCACGCCAGCACCACGGCAGCCACCGCGATCACCCGCACCGGCACGGTGCCGATCCAGTACCCCAGGTACTCCCGAAGGCCCACCCGGGACTCCAGCGCCGTCATCCCGCGCGCCCCCTTCCGCCGACCCGCCCCGACCGCAGCGGCGCCAGCGCCAGATCCAACGACTCGCCCGCCGTGTGGCGGAGCACCGGCACCCCGCTGTCCCGCAGGGCGAACCGCATCGCGTCGCGCTCCGCGCGCCACAGCCGCAGGCCCAGCTCGCCCGTCTCGTCCCCGGGTTCGACCTGCGGGTCGCCGCTCGGGATCTCCACGACGACCGGGCGGCGCCCGCGCGCCTGGACGTCCCGCAGCACCGACAGGATCCGTGCGTCGCTGAGCGGGGTGAACACGTACACGAGGGCACCCTCCGGCAGCGCGGGCGGCGGGACCCGCTCCAGCCCGTCACCGCCGAAGGTGCGGTCCTTGCGGACGTCGAGGACGCTCTCGACGATGCGGTAGAACGCCGCGTCCCCGGTGCCCGGCGTCAGCCAGCGGGTGGTGCCGCCGGTCGAGACGACCCCCACCCGGTCATGGGTGCGCAGATAGGCCCGGGTGAGTCCGGCGGCGGCGCGTACCGTCTCGTCCAGGGAGGACAGCCCGGTCACCGGGTCGACGACGTCCCCGAACGCGTCGAGCAGCATCACGGTGTCGGCGGCCCGCTCGGCGGCGAACCGGTGCAGCTGCACGGCGTCGCGCCGGGTCGTCGACGGCCAGTGGATGCGCCGCTGCCGCTCCCCGGGAACCCAGGGCCCCACCCCGATGACCTCGACGCCCTCCCCGGGCTGCGGCGAGGCGTGCTCGCCGAGCCGCTGCGGCAGCCGTACCGGGATCGGGGTGAACCTCGCCTGTGCGGCGTGCGGGAACACCGACACCTCGGGGACCTCGACCCGCACGGTGCGGCGCACGGTGCCGCCCAAGTCGTACACGTCGAGGTCCACCGGGCCGAGCGACCAGCGGCCCCAGGTCGACGCCGTATGACGCAACGTCACCGAGGACCGGCCGACGGCCACCTCGTCGAGGCGCAGGCCGGGACCGAGCGTGACGCCCGGGTCGAGGCGTACGGCGTCGCCGTCGTGGGCCACCTCGACGCGGACGGTGACCGTGTCACCCTCGAAGCAGCGCCTCGGCTCGACGGTCACCGACGTCTCGACGCGGCGGGCGGGGGTGCGGGGCAGCGCCAGCGCGAGCAGGACCAGCGGCGCCGCCGCGAGCGCGAGCAGCCAGCCCCGGCCGGTGAGCAGGGCGGCGGCCAGCGCCACGGCGGCCACGGTCAGCAGGCGCAGCGTCCGCTCGCCCGGACGCGGACCTCCGGGCGGCCGGGGCGGCGGGGGCGCCGGCGCGGTGCGGCCCTCCAGGGCGCGGTCCACCAGCGCGTCCGGCCGGGGCCCCGCGGCCGGTACCGCGTCCGGTACCGCGTCCGGTGCGGACGGAGTCACGACGGCACCGCGGACGTACGCCGCGTCGTCGGCGTACCGACGCTGTCGACCAGCTCGCGCAGCACGTCGTCCGTGGACAGCTCGCGCACCCACAACTCGGGCCGCAGCGACACCCGGTGGGCCAGCGCGGGCACCGCGAGGTCCTTGATGTCCTCCGGGACGACGTAGTCGCGGCCGTCCAGCACGGCGCGGGCGCGGGCGAGCTGGACCAGGGCGAGTCCGCCGCGCGGCGAGGAGCCGATGCTGATCTGGGGGTGGCCGCGGGTCGCGCCGACGAGCGCGACGGCGTACTCCAGCAGGTCGTCGTCGATCTCCACCCCCTCGACGACCGCCCGCCACGCCAGCACGTCCTCCGGCCCCGCCAGCCTTTCGAGTACGGCCTCGGGCGCGGCCCGGTCGATGCGGGCCCGCAGCATCGCCAGCTCCTCCGGGGCGGTCAGGTACCCCATCCGCACCCGCAGCTGGAACCGGTCGAGCTGGGCCTCGGGCAGCGAGTAGGTGCCCTCGTACTCCACCGGGTTGGCGGTCGCGATCACCAGGAACGGGTCGGCGAGCGGCCGGGTCTCGCCGTCCACGGTCACCTGCGACTCGGCCATCGCCTCCAGCAGCGCGGCCTGCGTCTTGGGCGGCGTCCGGTTGATCTCGTCGGCGAGCAGGAGGTGGGTGAAGACCGGGCCCGGGTGGAACACCATCTCGCCGGTGCGCTGGTCGTACAGCGGCGTCCCGGTGACGTCGGAGGGCAGCAGGTCGGGGGTGAACTGGATGCGGCGGAAGTCCAGACCGAGCGTGGTGGCGAAGGAGCGGGCGAGGAGCGTCTTGCCGAGACCGGGCAGGTCCTCGACGAGGACGTGGCCGCCCGCCAGCACGGCCAGCATCACCTGCTCGAGGGCGTCCTGCTTGCCGACGACGGCACGGCCGATCTCGCGCAGTACGGCACCGGCCTGCTCGCCGACCTGCTCGGCGGTGCGGAGCGGGGGCGTGGAGGTAGTCGTCACTTCGCTTGGTCCTTACCGGTACGGGGAGTGCGGGTGCGGGTACGGGTACGGCTGCTGGTGCGGGCCGGCGCGTGGTCGTGGTCGCGGTCGCTGTCGCGGGGTGCGCCGAGGGCTTCGAGGCGGTCGACGAGGCGGCGCAGTACGTCGGCGGGCACCTCGCCCTCGGGCCCGGTGTCCGGCGGTACGGGGCCCAGCCACGGCCACAGTTCGGGGCCGATCAACTCGGCGGCCCGCTCGGGCTGGTGTTCCAGGGACACGTGGTGGTGCTCGGCGAGCGCGGCGGCGTACAGGCGCCGCAGTTCGATCCGGAGCACCGCGCGGTAGTACAGGGCGCCGTCGGGTCCGGTGGAGGTCTTCACGTTGCGCCGCCACTCGCCCATGCCCGGGGCCCGGGTCCGCAACAGCCGCACCTCGTCCCGGTACGCGGAGTCGACCGCGTCCGCCCCGGTGACGTACCGGGCGACGAGCACGGCCACGGCGACGATCAGCGCCACCAGCGCACCGGCGGCCTCGGGGCCGTCGAGGAGCAGGACGAGCAGCAGGCCCGAGCCGGCGACCGCGCCGCCCAGCAGTCCGAGCCGGGACAGCGTCAGCATGTCCTGCCCCGGACCGTCCTCCAGGAACCGGTTCACCGCTCGGCCTCCCCGTCCCGGACCGGGTCGGGTGCCCGGTCCCCGAGCAGGGACGCGATCTCCTCCAGCGCGGCGGCCGCGGCCGCCCGGTGCGCGCCGTCCATCGGGTGCGAGGAGTAACGGGCCTCGCGGAAGAGGGCGGTGAGGCGCGGCCCGGCCGGGCCCGGGGCGAAGCCCGCGTCGGCGGCGCGGGTGAGCAGGTCGGCCGGGCTGTCGGAGGCCTGTCTCCGCACACCGGACGCGGCGAGGGCGTCCTCCATCGCGGCGTAACAGGCGATGACGGCGGCCCGGGCGTCGTCGTCGGTGCCGGCCAGGGCACGGCGGCCCGAGTGCACGGCGGACAGCAGCAGTCGCGCGTCGTCGTCCTGCGGCGCCGTGCTCCGCAACGGGCCCGGACGGTACGGCAGGCTCAGCCGGTACCTGCGCAGCCGCCGTACGACGGCCACCACGACGAGCACGACGACGACCGCGGCCAGCACGACGAGCACGAGATGCAGCGGCAGGGAGGAGTGGTCCCCCGGACCGGGCGGGCGCTCCTGGGGCGGGGGAGTGGCGAACGTCGGCTCGGGGACCGGCTCCGTCGCCAGGGGCGGCGGCGGGCCGGGCGTGCCGTCGCCGGTGGAGAACCGGTGCAGGACCAGGGCCAGTACGCCGATGACGGCCGTCGCGGAGAGCAGCAGCGGCGCGGCGGCCTCCCGCAGCCTCTCCTGGACCGGCGGCAGCTCCATGCGCTCGGCGCCGAACCGGGGGCGAAGGCGCCGGACGGCCGTCCAGACCCCGATCGTCCAGACGGCGGACGCCCCGATCGCGACGATGCCCCACTGGCCGAGCGGCCCCCGGCCCGAGTGCAGCAGCTCCTCCGCGGGCCGCAGCGCGAGCGCGGCGACCGCCAGGGCGCCGACGACTCCGACGGCGACCACCGCCCCCGGCGCCGCGCGGTGTCCGGTCCGCCCGCCCCGATCCATGCCGTTCGCTCCCCCCGTCGAACCCCTCGAAGCCGTCGCCCCGTCGAAGCCGTTGCCCCCGAACGCCTGTTCAGCGCCATCTTGGCACATGCCGTACCGGCCTCCCCAGGGCAGCGCCACCGCGCCCGAGGCGGCCGAGCGCGGGCGCTCCCGGCGTCGGCCCGTGCCGATCAGCCCCGGTAGCGGGCGCGGCCCGCGGCGGCGGCCACCGTCAGCGGGACGGTGAGCACCGCCGCGGTGAGGAACAGGCCGTGGTAGGCGTGGTGTTCCGCGGGACCGGCGGCGAGGGCGCTGGCCAGGGCGCTGCCGACGTAGAGGGCCACCCCGAACATCGCGACCCCGGTCGCACGGGCCGCCGGGGACAGCGCGGTGGCCCAGGACTGGATCGTGGAGTGCATGAATGACCAGCCGCCGCCGAGCAGCAGGGCGCACACCACCAGCGCGGGCACCGACCGGTCGGCCGCGGCACAGCCGAACGCCACCGTCATCTGCACCCCGCCGGCCACGATCAGCCGGACCGGCGTCCACCGCCCGACCAGCCGCTTGACCAGCTGCGCCGCGGCCATCGAGCCCACGCCGTACAGCGCGGTCACCGCACCGGCCAGGGCGGCCGAGGCGCCCTGGGCCTCCAGCGCAGGCGCGATGTACGTGAGGAAGCCCAGCAGCACGGCGCCCTCGAACAGCGCGACGGCCATGACGTACCACTGCCAGCGGGAG
This sequence comes from Streptomyces coelicoflavus, assembly GCF_003112555.1. Taxonomy (GTDB): domain Bacteria; phylum Actinomycetota; class Actinomycetes; order Streptomycetales; family Streptomycetaceae; genus Streptomyces; species Streptomyces coelicoflavus. The sequence continues at coordinate 512,469 of NZ_BEWB01000004.1, forward strand.
CGCAGGACGATCGCGAAGGGGGCGAAGAGCGCGCCGGGTTCCGCGCGGGGCGGTTCCGGCAGCCGGCGCAGGGCGACGACCAGGTAGGCGGCGATCAGGCCCGGCAGGGCGAAGACCACGCGCCAGCTCGCGTAGTGGGCCAGTACCCCGGCGACGACGGTGGCCACGGCGGTGCCCAGCGCGAAGGCCGTCATCAGCTCGCTGAGCGGCCGCTGGCGGACCGCGGCGGGCACCGTGTCGCCGACGTAGGTGATGGACGCGGCGATGGACGCGGCGAAGCACGCCCCCGCCACGACGCGCGCCACGATCAGCACCGTCGCGCCGGGCGCGAGCACCGAGGCGAGCGCGGCGACGGCGGCCCCGGCCAGGGAGATCCGCATGACCCGCACCCGGCCCAGCCGGTCGCTGGCCAGTCCCCAGACCGGCTGCATCAGGCCGTAGGCGAGGAAGTAGCCGCTGGCGGCGAGCATGACCGTGGTCAGCGGGACGCCGAGCCGGGTGCCGATGACCAGCAGCATGGGGGTGATGCAGAACCGGTCGAAGTTGCTGACGAATCCGGCCGTGCGCAGCAGTCGCAGGGTGGCCGCGGGCATGGGCGTCGCCGGAGGCACGGCGGCCGGGTCGGCCGGGTCGGCGGGGTCGGCGGGAGGCGGTGCGGAGGTGGTCGGTGACGAGTCGGCCGGGTCCATGAAAGTGCTCCTCGAGTGGTGTTCGCCGGACGGTCCGACCGGCCTGTCCAGCTCATCACCGCGGCCGGCCCGCCCGGCCCCGCAGCCGATTACCCTTGCTCACAGCCTGGGGCGCGGTGCGTCGCGCCGGCCCGGGCCGGTGGCGCGGGGAGAACCGAGGAGGACCGAGGACGTGAACGGCGGGGGAGCCGGCGACCCGCGGCGCGAGCTGGGAGCCTTCCTGCGCTCCCGCCGGGAGCGGCTCGGGCCGGCCGACGTGGGGCTGCCCGGCTCACCGCGACGGCGCACCCCGGGACTGCGGCGCGAGGAGGTCGCCGAGCTGGCCGGCGTCAGCGCGTCCTGGTACGCCTGGCTGGAGCAGGGCCGGGTCCGTACGTCGGAGCAGGTGCTGCGGTCGTTGGCGCGAGCCCTGCGGCTGAACGCCGACGAAACCGCGCACGTGCTGTCCTTCGTCGAACGGGCCGCGCCGGCCGGGCCGCCGCCGGGATGGGTGTCGCCGAACCTGCTGTCGCTGGTGGAGTCGCTGGCACCGCATCCGGCCGCGGTGCTCGACCCGCACTGGGACCTGCTGGCCTGGAACGCGGGCTACTCGGGGCTGCTGACCGACCTGGCACGGCTCGCGCCCAAGCAGCGCAACCTGCTGTGGCTGGTGTTCCGCTGGCCGCCCGCCCGTACGCTGCTGGCCAGTTGGGAGTCCGAGGCGCGGAGTCTGCTCGGCCAGTTCCGGGCGAAGGCGGCCCGGCACCCGCAGGACGGCCGGTACGCCGAGATCACCGGGGAACTGCTGCACGACCCGGACGCCGCCCGCTGGTACGGCCGCCGGGAGACGGCGGCGTTCCACCCCGCCGTCCGCCATTTCCGGCACCCGGTGGCCGGCGATCTCCGCCTGCGGTACGTCAAACTCGCCGCCGTGGACGAGCCCGGCCACCACCTGCTGGCCTACCTGCCCGACGACCGGGCGACGGAGGAGGGGCTGGAGCTGCTCGCCGGGCAGCGGTGACGGCCCGGCCGCGCGGGGGGCGGCTGCCGGGCCGTCGGGTGCACCGGGACGGGCGGCGTCAGGACGTGAGTACGGCCTTGATCACCGACCCGTCGGCGACCGCGTCGAGCGCGTCGGCATGCCGTTCCAGCGGGAACGGCGTCACCAGGCCCGCCAGGCCGAACCGGCCGGTGAGGGCGGGCAGCAGCCGCACGTACTCGACGAGATGGGCACCGGTGAAGGCCCAGGAACCGACCACGTCGAGTTGCCGGTGGACGATCTGGTGCGGGTTGAGCGTGGTGTCCCCGGCGTCGGTGTACTGGCCGATGACGAGGTAACTGCCGCCCCGGCGCGCCAGGCCCAGGCCCTGGCCGACGGCGGCCGGCACACCGGCGCACTCGATCACCAGGTCTGCGCCGTCCCCGCCGACCGCGGCCCGCGCCCGGCGCAGGACGTCCGCGGGATCGTCGGCACCGGCGATGTCCAGGTGGACGTCACCGATACCGGCGTCGGCGGCCCGCTCCAGCCGGCCGGCCGGGCCGCCGACGATCACCACCTTGGCGGCCCCGGCCAGCTGCGCGAAGGCGGCGGCCGCCAGCCCCACCGGACCGCTGCCCTGCACCACCACGGTCTCGCCGAGCCGCACCGGCCGCCTCTCGTGCAGCGCGTGCGCCACGGTGGGCCCGGCGCAGGCCAGCGACATGGCGGCGAGCGGGTCCGTGCCGTCGGGCACCTTGATCACGGCGGTGCCCGGCTGGAGCACGATGTGGTCGGCCCAGGCCCCGGACAGCTCCGGCCCGTCGGCGAGGGCCCGGTTGACGCCGTAGGTGCGGCGCCGCTCGCACAGGGTCGGCTCGCGGTGCAGCCGGCAGGGCGGGCAGACCCCGCAGGAGATGGAGGACGCCCACATCACCGTGTCACCGGCCGCCAGTGGTGTCCCGGCGGCGTCCCGGTGGGTGCCGGCACCCAGCTCCCGTACGACGCCCAGCCCCTCGTGGCCCAGGACGAGGGGGACCGGGATGTCCAGGTGGCCCTGGCACAGGTGCAGGTCGGTCCCGCAGACACCGCCGTAGCCGCAGGCCACGACCATGCCGCCGGCGGGCGGCCCGGGCAGCGGGAACGTCCGCAGCGACAGCGGCTTGCCGAACTCCTCCAGGACGACGGCGCGTCCGGTGGCGGCGGCCGTCGCGGCGCGGGCGGTCACGACGCCACCGCGCACGGTACCTGGGAGAACGGGGCCGCCAGCGGGCGCAGCGGCGCGGTGTCCCGGCACACCACGTACTCCGGACGGGGCTCGCCCTCCGGCCGCGGAAGGTTCGCGGTGTCGTTGTAGGTGGCGATCAGCAGCCGGCGTGCGAACGGCGACATGTTGGGGGAGGAGCCGTGCACGATCTCCGGGGAGAACAGCACGACGGAGCCGGCGGGACCCTTGGGGCTGGTCATGCCGTGGCGGTCCACGTACTCCGCGAGCTGCCCCGGCGACAGCGATATGTCGTCCGGGTCGAGGTGCTGCTCGGACCTGGCGGACGCCGACCGGCCCTCCCGGACCAGTCCGCGCCGGTGCGAGCCGGGCAGGAAGATGACCGGGCCGTTGAACTCGGTGACGTCGTCCAGGAAGACGCCGATGTTGACCTGGCGCGGGGCGGGCAGACCGTCGGCGATGCGCCACGCCAGGAAGTCCTGGTGCCAGGCCCACTTGTCGCCGCCGAAGGGCGGTTTGGCATTGATCTTGAACTGGTAGACGTAGACGTCGTCGCAGAGCAGTTGACGCACCGGTGCCAGGATCCGCGGGTCGCGGACCAGTCCGGCGTACTCCTGCTGCCGTTGGTGCGAGGAGTAGACGGCGCGGACCTCCGTGCCGCCGTCCTCGGTCACCACCTGCGGCCCGGGGACCTTCGCGTCGCGCTCGAAGGCGGCGCGCAGTGTCTCCACCTCCTGAGCGTCGAGGAGGGATTCGAGCATGAGGAAGCCGCGCTCGTGGTATTCGACGGCCTGTTGCTGGGTCAGTCGCATGCGCTTCTTCTCCTGGTTGGTCGGGGGACGGGGGGACAGGGGACGGGGACGGGGGACAATGCGGAGGTCATCCCATGAAGTGGCCGCCGTCGACGACGAGTTGCTGCCCGCTGACGTAGCCGCTGCGCGCGCTCACCAGGAACTCCAGGGCGTCGGCCATGTCCTCGGCCGTGCCGAGCCTGCCGCGCGGAATGGCGTCCAGGACGGCGCCGAGCCGCTCCGGGTCGTCCAGGCGGTAGCGCTCGGTCACCTCCTCGGTGTCGGTGAACCCGGGCAGCAGGGCGTTGACCCGGACGTGCGGAGCGAGTTCGAGGGCCAGGCACCTGGTGAGCTGGAGCAGGCCCGCCTTGCTCGCGCAGTAGTTGGCGCCGTCGGCGCGCGGCCGGATCGCCGTGGTGGAGGCGACGTTGACGACGCAGCCCCCGCCGGCCTCCACCATCGCGGGGGCCAGTGCGTGGGTCAGGTGGAAGGGACCGGAGAGGTTGGTGGCCAGGACCGTGTCCCAGTCCCGGTCGGTCATCGACAGGAACGGCCGGTCGCGGTTGACACCGGCGTTGTTGACGAGCACGGAGGGTGCCCCGTGGCGGGCGGTGAGCGACGCGCAGACCGCCCGGACCTCCTCCGGCCGGGCCAGGTCGCAGCGCAGCGCCTCGATCCGGCCGTCACCGGCCTTCTCGGTCCGCCGCGCGGCGTCGTCGTCACCGCGGTAGAGGGCGACCACCCGGTGCCCGAGGGCGGCGAGCCGGAGACTCAGGGCTCGTCCGATGCCGCGGGTGCCGCCGCTGACCACGGCGAGGGTCATGACACCTCGGCGACGAGGTCGCCGCGCTTGAGACCCGAGCCCGCGGGTACCTCGGCCGGGTCCGAGCCCAGGCCGGCGACGGCGTTGTGCTCGTCGACGAACACGACGTCGGGAACGAAGGAGGCGGCCTCCTCGTCGGTCATGGCGGCGTAGGCGATGAGGATGACGAGGTCGCCGGGGCTGATGAGCCGGGCCGCGGCTCCGTTGATGCCGAGGACGCCGGTGCCGGCCGGGCCCTCGATGACGTACGTGGACAGCCGGGCGCCGTTGTCGATGTCGACGATGTCGACCTTCTCGCCGGGGAGCAGGCCGGCGGCGTGCATGAGGTCGGAGTCGACGGTGACCGAGCCGACGTAGTGCAGGTCGGCCTGGGTGACGGTGGCGCGGTGGATCTTCGACTTCATCAGGGTGCGGTACATGCGGACTCCTTCACGGGGCGGGGAGATGGACGGAACGGTGCGGGCCGGGGCGGCCGGGTCAGACCGGCCAGGTCGCGTAGCGGCGCATGCCGTACAGCAGGGGCGCGGCCTCGGCGGCCGGGACGTGTGTCTCGGTGTGCAGGACCTCGCCGATCACGATGGTGTGGTCGCCGGCCGGGACCGTCCGCGCGACTCGGCACTCGGCGGTGGCGTGGGAGTCCTGCGGCAGTACCGGCAGTCCGGTGAGGTGCCCGGGCCGCCAGGGGACTGTGGTGAACCGCTCGGCGGCCGGACCGGCGAACGCCTGGGCGGCGCGTCGCCCGCTGCCGTGCAGGAGGTTCACGGTGAAGGCCCCGCGGGCCGCGAGGACGGGCAGGGTGCTTCCGCCGGCTGCCGCGCACACCAGCAACTGCGGCGGATCGAGGGAGACGGAGCACAGTGCGGTGCAGGTGAAGCCGTACGGTGTGCCCCGCGCGTCGGCCGTGGTGACGACGGCGACACCGCCGGGGTGCGAGCCCATCAGGGCCCGGAAGGCGTCGTGCGGCACGGCGTGTTCGTCCCCGGCGTGGGGCGCGGGGGTCATCGAGGCGGTGGTGCTCGCGGGGGTCACCACGAGAAGGTCCGGGCGTCGTAGAGGTTGACGCCGGTCGCGGCCTTTCCGAGGTACTCCAGGCACTCGTGCGGCTTGGCCGGCATCACGTGCGCGAACTGGACCTCGCGGATCAGCCGTTCCAGCGTCTGACCGCGGCTGACGGCGGCCGAGCCGCACAGCCGCAGCGCGTCCTGGGCGAGTCGCGGGCCGGTCTCGCCCACGACGTACTTGGCGGCGTGCACCATGGCGTTGGCCTCCAGGCTGCCGCGTTCCGCGGTGACCAGGTCACCGGCTTCGTGAACGAGGGCGCGGGCGGCCCGCAGACGGGCGGACATCCGGCCCAGTTCCTGCTGCACGACGGGCGAGCCGGCGCGGCCGGGGGCGGCGGTGACACGGTCCACGGTGTGCCGGTAGAGGGCCTCCGCCATGCCCAGGTAGGCGCCGGTGTAGCCGGCGAACATCCAGTGGGGCTCGCGCACCACCTTGAACAGGGACATGCCCTCGACGCCGAGGTAGAGGCGGGAGCGGGGCACCGCCACCTCGTCCAGCGTCATCGGCGCGGTGCTGGTGCCGTACATCGCCGACATGTGCCGCACCGGGCCGAAGCCGACGCCCGGGTCGTCGGCGGCGACGACGAAGTGCGAGACCTCGGCGGTCCCCTCGTCGTCCCCGTCGGCGGCGGCCACGACGTAGTAGTCGGCGGCGCCGGCCAGGGACACGAAGTCCTTCCTGCCGTTGAGGACGTAGTGCGTGCCGTCCTCGGAGCGGCGGTAGCGGGTCCGCATGCCGCGGAGCTTCGCGCCGCGTCCCGCCTCTGAGGTGGCGGAGGCGAACATCTTGCGCCCGTCCACCACCTCGCCCAGCATCCAGGTCCGGAAGGCGTCGGCGGCAGGGGACAGCCGGGTCCCGGCGGCTTCGGCGAGCGCGCCGATCACGACGTGGTGCATGTTGAAGCCGAGGGCCGCGGCGCCGTGGTGCGCGCCGAGTTCGGCCAGCACCCGCCAGTAGTCGCCGAAGCCGAGGCCGGCGCCGCCGGCTTCCCGGGGCACGAGCAGGGCGAGCAGCCCGGACTCGCGCAGGACGCGGTAGGCCTCGTGGCCGTCGTCGTCCGCGGCGTCGGTGCCGGCGGCGAGCGGGGCGATCACGGAGCCGGTGTCCGCGGCGAGTTTGAGGAGATCGTCGAAGTGGGTCGGCAGCGTCATCGAAGTCCTTGGGGGTCGGTGCCAGGCCGGTGGGTGGGTCGTCTGCCGACCGGGTCTCGATCGGTCGGTTCTCGGCCGGTCGGATGCCGGCCGGTCGCGGTGTCGATCGGCCGGTTGACGGGTGAGGGGCCGTCGGCCCGTCAGTTCTCGACGGGCAGCCCGAGTTGCCGTGCCACGGCCACCCGGAGCAGGTCGTTCGGACCGGCGTAGGTGAGGGCCGCCATGGGGCTCGACAGGTCCGCGGCGAGGTCGAAGCCGGGCAGGAAGGCCCGGACTCCGGACAACGCGGTGGCGTGCTCGGTCATCCGCACGTAGTCCTCGGACACGGAGATCTTGGTGAGGGCGGCCTCGGCGGCCAGCTGCCGGGCGGGTGTGCCGGCGTCGAGCCGGGCGGCCATCGCGTAGAGCTGGACGCGGGAGCGGTGCAGCGCCAGGGCCATGTCACTGACGCGTGCGGCGACCTGGTGACTGGCGCCCATGCGCCGGCCGAAGTGGTCCCGTCCGGCGGCCCACTCGACGGTGCGCGTCAGCAGACGGTGCATCGGGCCGAGGGCGTACCCGAGGACGACGGAGCGCTCCCAGGCGGTGGTCGAGGCCATCACCGCCAGCCCGGAACCCTCCTCGCCGAGCAGCGCGCCCGCGGGCAGCCGGGCGCCCTCGAAGACCAGCTCTCCCATCGGCACGGTCGGCAGCGCGGTCTTGGCGAAGGTCTCGCCGCGCCGGACCCCCGGAAGATCGAGGGGGAGGAGGAAGGCGGACAGCGCGAACGGTGAGCGCCCCGGGGCGGTACGGGCGAAGACGATCGCCCGGTCGGCCACGGGCGCCGCGGTGATGAACGTCTTCGCGCCGTCGAGCACGAAGCCGTCGGCGTCGCGCACGGCGCGGGTCTCCATGGAGAACGGGTCGCTGCCGCCCCCGCGTTCGGTCAGCGCGTGGCAGAGCAGGGTCCGGCCGTCCTGGACGTCGGCGACCGCGTCCCAGGCCGCTGCCGGGAGCGTGGCCCGCAGCGGGAACTGCATCCCGAAGACCTGGGAGGCCAGCGCGTAGCACAGGCCCGGGTCGACGCCCGCCAGCCCGATGCCCTCGATCATGGCGAGCGCGCGGGTGACCGGTCCGGGCGCCGCGGCGTCGGGCGGGGCGAGGCGGAGCACACCGAGGTCGGCCATCGCCCTCCACCCGGCGGTGAAGTCCGCGTCCCGGATCCGCTCCGCCACCGGCGCGGCCAGGTCCCGGTGGGCGTCGACGATCTCTTCGGTCTCCGGTGCGCACGAGCGCGGTGCCGCGGTGGTCGTCGCGCTCATGGGCGGCCCTCGACGGCGAGGCTCTCGATCGCGGCCCACAACGCCTTGGGGCTGCGGAAATTGGCGGCGACGATCTCGGTGTCGGGCAGGGTGACGCCGGCCTCCTTGTCGAGCGCCGCGACGATCTCCATGATCGCCAGCGAGTCGACCAGGCCCATCTCGAGGAGCGGGGTGTCGGCGGTCAGGGAGCTCGCGTCCTCGCCGGGGCCCCAGGTGATGCGGCTGCCGATCAGGACGCAGAGTTCTTCGACGCTGTTCATACGGTGACGTCCTCCGGGTGCGCGGGGCCGGCCGTGCCGCTCAGGGCGCGGCGGTCGACCTTTCCGCTGGTGGTGGTGGGCAGGGTGGTGAGCGGTACGACGCGGTCGGGCAGCATCCGCTTGGGCAGTACGCCGCGCAGCGCGGCCAGGACCTCGTGCTCGGTGGCATCCGTCTGCGCGTAGGCCCAGATCTCGACGGTGCGGGAGCCGTCCGGGCCGCGGGGGCCCTCCTTGGCGACGACGGCGGCGGTGCCCACCTGCTTCAGCTCCAGGACGGCGTGTTCCACGTCCATCAGATCGATGCGGTGGCCGCGCCGCTTGACCTGGTGGTCGCGCCGGCCGCGCAGCAGCACCTGTCCGTCGGGCCGCATCCGGCCGAGGTCACCGCTGGCATAGGCGCGGCGGGCGACGCCGTCGCGGAAGACGGCGGTGACGGTGGGGTCTTCGGGCGCCCCGCCGCGCAGGTAGCCCTGGAAGACGACGGGGCCCGCGATGTGGATCTCGCCCTCACCGTCCGTGGGCCGGCCCTCGTCGTCGAGCACGTCGACGTGGACGCCGCCGATGCCCCGGCCGATGGGCAGTTCCCGGCCGGCCGTCCAGTCGGCCGGCACCCGGTAGTAGGTGCAGGCGTTGGTCTCGGTGGGCCCGTACAGGTTGTAGAACGGCACCCCGTCGAACAACCTCAGGTACCGCTCGAGCAGTTCGGGGGCGAACGGCTCCCCGCCGAAGGCCGCGATCCTCAGGGTGGCCGGCGGGGCGTCCGCGACACCGCCCTGCTGGAGCATGGCGTGGTAGAGGGACGGCACGGCCATGAAGGCGGTGACGCGCTGTTCGGTCAGCCACGCGACGACGTCCCGCGGGAAGACCCGCAAGGGGTCCGGCATCAGGACCGTACAGGCTCCCGCGGCGGCGGCGCTGAACAGGTCGAAGGTGGTCAGGTCGAAAGTGAGGGCGGCCTGCGAGCCGATCCGGTCGTCCGGGGTGAGCCCGAACTCCCGCGCGGCCCACAGCGCGTAGTGCGCGACGTTCTCGTGCGAGAGCAGGACGCCCTTGGGCCAGCCGGTGCTGCCGGAGGTGAACAGGATGTAGCCGCCCTGGTCGGTCGGCGGAGGCAGTGGCGCCGGCCGCTCGTCGGGGCCGAGGCAACGCAGCAGGTGCAGGCCGTGGTCGAGGGCCTCCGCGGTGGCCGGCGCGTCGTCGCAGGGGCGGCCGTCGCGGGCGCGGGCGACGGCCCGGCGGGCCCCGGTCAGGGTGCGGTCGACGGTCAGCAGCGCCGACAGACCCGCGTTGCGGATCATCCGGGCGGTTCGCTCCGGTGGGTCCGCGGTGTCCAGCGGTGCGGCCACCGCGCCGGCCCGCAGCACCGCGTACAGGGCGACGACGGTGGCGGGGGACTTGGGCGCGTGGACGCCGATCCGGTCGCCGGGGGCGACGCCGGTGGCGGCCAGCCGGGCGGCCAGCGCGTCGACGGCCCGCTCCAGCCGGGCGTACGTCCAGCTCTCGCCGGCGCCCTCCAAAGCGGTGCGCCCGGGGTGGTCGCGTGCGGCGCGGGCCAGCAGGGCGTCGAGGCGGGGCGTGGTCGTCGCGGTCACCGGCCGGCTCCCGCGGACGGTATCCGATCGGTGTGCGCCGCGTGCGCCGCGTGTGCGGCGTGTGCGGCGTGTGCGGCGGAGGTGGCGGGTTCGGCGAGGAACCCGCGGACGGCGTCGACGACGAGTCCGGGCCGGACCAGATGGGGGTAGTGGTCGCAGCCTTCGGGGACCAGGCGTACGAACGGGCCGTCCACCGCGCGTTCGACCGCGTCGACCTGGGCCAGGGTGCCGTACTCGTCCGCGTCGCCCTGGATCGCCAGCACCGGTGCGGTGACGTCGAGTTCGCCCTCGATGGACCAGTCGCGGAAGGCGGGCGAGAGCCAGACCCCGCTCCAGCGGTCGAACACCCCTCGGGGGTCGTCGTGCACCATGGCCAGCTTCCGGGCGAGCGGACCCGCCGCGTAGGAGGCGCGGGCGTTCTCGATGCCCCGGCGGTTCTCCTCCTCGAAGTACAGGTGCGGGCCCATCCCGACGACGGCCCGTACCGGGTGCGCCGACGCGTGCAGCAGCGCCATGGAGGCGCCGTCGCTGTGGCCGACCAGGACGGGGCGGCGCATGCCCAGCGCGTCGAGCAGTTCCGGCAGCACCTCGTGGGCGTGCTCGTGCATGTAGCGGACGGTGCGGGGGAGCGGGTCGGGTCCGCTGCCGCCGTGGCCGTTGCGGGAGTAGACGAGGGCACGGCGTCCGGTGGCGGCGGCGAGCCGGGCGGGGAATCGTCCCCAGGCCGCGAGGCAGCCGAGTCCGCCGTGCAGAAAGACCAGGGGGGAGAGGTCGGGATCGCCGTCGATGACGACGTGTTCCAAGGGACCGTTGCGCATGGTGATGACCGGCACAGCACAATCCTTCTCAGTGTTTACGGTGGCGGAGCGGGCATTCGGGCAGGGCGAACGGACGGCGCGCCGTGCCGGTATCCGGTGACGCGGCCGAGGCCCCGGCAATGCGCCGGGAAGCCGAACGGAAATAGTTGAGGGAATAACCATCGGGGGTGGGCGGACATCGCGTCCGCGGGACGGCCGGAAGCCGGCGCCTTTGCTCGCCCTTTGGTCGATCTTTGCGCCATGTCGATTGACGGTGCACGTCAATATCGCTGCACAGTAACCCCGTTGCCGTCGAGCGCACGGTCCGCCCGGCGGCACCACGAAGACTAGACGCCGCGCAAGGTGTGGGAGAAATGACGTTACCGAACCACCTATACGCTCAACGAATGAATGTCGAACTGCGTCACCTCCGTTGCTTCCTGGCCGTTGCCGAGGAGGGGGGTTTCACGGCCGCCGCACACCGGCTGCATCTCGCCCAGCCGACCCTGACGCGCAATATCAGGACACTTGAGGAGTCTTTGGGCGTGCGGCTTTTCGAGCGCACCACCCGCAGAACGGAACTCACCGGCAAAGGAGAGGCCCTGCGGGAAGCCGTCGTCCCGCTTCTGCGCCAACTCGACTGCGCGCTGACCGACCTGCGCAACGGGGACACACTGCGCGTCGGGTTCAGCTGGGGACTGCCCGAGGGCCTGTCGCGGCTCGCCGCCCGGTTCACGGAGGCGACCGGCACCGGGGTCGAGTTCATCCGCTGCGACACCCCCCGGGCCGGACTCGACACCGGCCGGGCGGACGTGGCCCTGCTGCGCAGCGCGCCGCTGCCGAAGGGGCTGCGGGGTGTCCTCCTCTACGAGGAGCCGCGCAGTGCGGCCGTCCCCGCCGGCTGGAAGCTGGCCGAGCGCAGCGAACTCGACTGGGCGGAGCTGGCCGGGCTGCCGCTGATCGTCAACATCGTCAGCGGCACCACCTTTCCCGACATGTGGCCGGCCGGCAGCCGGCCCGTGGTCGGCTCCGAGTGCCGCAACTTCGACGAATGGCTGGAGCAGGTCGCCGTGGGCCTCGGCGTGGGCACCGCACCCGTCTCCGCCGCCCGCCGCTACACGCACCCCTCGGTGCGCATCATGCCGCTGACCGGCGCACCCACCGTGCCCGCCTACCTCACCTATCCCTCGCACGGTGCCCACCCCCAGGCCGCCCGCTTCACCGACCACGCCTGGCGCGCCGCCGAGGAGTTGCAGCCCGCCTGACCGGCGGCCGGGACACGGGGCCGCGTCCGCGGCCCCCGAGCGGCGTCTCATCACGATTCGTGATCGTGGCCAGAGCGGACTGCGTCTTGGACGGCCCCACGCCCGGTGCTGGACTTGGACCACAGCGACACCCCGGCCCACGGCGCCGGGGCGTAAGCCGTTGTGTCCGCAGTCCAGAACGAACCCCGGAGCACGTCATGCCCCTGATCCACGTGCAGCAGACCCCCGGCAAGACCGCCGAGCAGAAGAGCGAGCTGGTGCGCGCCCTGACCGACGCCTATGTGAACGCCACCGGCAGCAAGCCGGAGAGCGTGTGGGTGACCGTGCAGGAGATCGCCACCGACAGCTGGTCGATCGGCGGGGACACCCTCGCCGCCCGCGCCGCCAGGAGCTGACGGCCCGCAGCCGCCGTTCCCGCCGGGAACCCGTCCCCCTCGTTCCCGCCGGGGACGGCATCCCCCTTCGCAGAGAGTCGCCATGAGAACCGCATCGACACCGGTACCGAGACCCGCGCGGACGTCCTACGGGCTGCTGCTGGCCGTGCTGTGCTCGCTGAACGCCGGTGGTCTGTTCGCCTCCGACATCAACCTGCCGGGCGTGCCCGACACCGCGCAGGCCTTCGGTGCCCAGGTCGCGTCCGTGCAGTGGACGTTCAGCGCGTTCATGATCGGCATTGCCGTCTCGCAGGCGGTCTACGGTCCGATCTCGGACGCGTACGGGCGTAAACCCGTCATCGTCTTCGGGCTCGGCCTGTTCGTCGCCGCCTCCCTGGTCTGCGCGGCGGCCCCCACCATCGAGGTCTTCGGGGCGGGGCGCCTGCTCCAGGCGCTCGGCGCCGGGTCCGGCATGGTGCTCGGACGGGCCGTGATCAGCGACCTGTACGAGGAGAAGGACGCGGCGAGGACCTTCGCCACGGTCATGCCGATCGTGGGTGTCTCCCCGTCCGTCGCGCCGTTGATCGGCGGCTATCTGACCTCGTACGTCTCCTGGCGGGCCCCGTTCGCGGTGACCGCGCTGATCGGGCTGGCGACGCTGGTCGTCATGGTCGCGCGCATCCCGGAGAGCCTGCCGCCGCAGCGGCGCAGCAAGCACCTGGCGGCCACGCTCAAGGGCTACCCCGGCCTGCTGACCCGCCCGCTGTTCTGGGCCTACACCGTCAACCTCGCGGTCGCCTACGGCGGTTACTTCGGCTACCTGGCCGCCTCGCCGCTGGTCTTCCAGAAGATGGGCCTGGCGACCGAGACGACCAGTTACTGCTACATCACCGTCTCGGTCGCCTACGTGGCGGGGAACCTGACCTCGCGCTCCCTGGTCCGCAGGCGTCGCATCGACGAACTGCTGTGGGTCGGTCACGGGTTCTTCCTGGCCGGCGCGCTGCTGATGCTCGGGCTGGGACTGAGCGGTGCGGGCGGGCGGTGGGGCCTGCTGGTGCTGGTCTTCATGCCGGTGATGACCTTCGGCAACGGCTTCCTGCTGCCGCTGTCGATGAGCGCCGGGGTGACGGCCTTCCGTACGACGGCCGGCTCGGCGTCCGGGCTGATGGGCGCGCTGCAACTGCTCGGCGCCTCGCTCGGCATCTACCTGACCAGCAGGCTGCCCGCCGGTGACCTCCTCGCGCTGGGCTGGTTCGTGCTGGCCGCGTCGATGGTGGGCGTCGTCCTGTTCGCCCTCTTCCTGTGGCTCGCGGCCCGGCGACGCGCGACCGGGAGCCCCCGGTCCGACGATGCCGCGACCGTGGTGACCGCCGCGACCGCCGCGACCGACTCGGGCGAGCGTCCCAAGGAGGTTCAGGAGGCCGTCGCCGAGTAAAAGGACCGGACCGGTTCCGTCGCGGCATCGGCGAAATCCTCACCGAACCGCCACCCGAAGAACCCGTCGTGTCGCTGCCCGCCGTGAGCGGCCCTCCCCCGGGAGGTGCCGCTCCGCGGTATGCGAGGATTTCCCTCGCGGCGCCCCCACCCGCCTGTGTTCGGCATATTCCGTAAAGGGGTCGCCGGCCGCAGAGGGGGACACCGTGGAACTGCGTCAGATTCAATACTTCGTCGCGGTCGCCGAAGACCTGCATTTCGGCCGCGCGGCCGAACGCCTGCATATCGGTCAGCCCGCGGTCAGCCAGCAGGTGCGCCGCCTGGAGCGCGAGCTGAGCGCCGAACTCTTCGACCGTTCGGGCCGCACCGTCACCCTCACGCCCGCCGGCCGGGCACTGCTGCCCGAGGGCCGTGAGGTGCTCAGGGCGATGGACTCCTTCGCCGCGACGGCCCGGCGGCTGGCCGCCCAGGGCGACGCCACCTTCCGCGTCGGCATCAGCTCCGCCCTCGGGCAGCGGCTCGACGACTTCCTGGACGCGCTGCCCGACCGGGGCGCCGGGACCCGCTTCGAGTTCCAGACCCTGGACGCCCACACCCGGCTGGAAGAGGTGCGTGCCGGACGCCTCGACGCGGCCTTCGTCCGCGGCCTCGAAAGCGCTCCTGGCCTGCTGCTTCTCAGCCTCTGGCAGGACCCGCTCGTGGTGGCGCTGCCCGCCGCGCACGAGTTGGCCGGCCGGGACCGGCTGCGCCTGGCCGACTTGGCCCGCCTGCCGCTGCGCATCGCCCCCCGCGCCGAGAACCCCGTGCTCTTCGACACGGTGGTCCTCGCCTGCCGCAAGGCGGGTTTCGAGCCCGCCCTCGGCCCGCCCTCGACCGGTCTTCAGGAGACCCTCGCCGAGATCGGCGCGGGGGCGGGCGGCTGGATTCCGATGTACCCGGCGGCGGCCGGCACCGTCTCCTCGCGCCGCGTCGCGGTGCTGCCCCTCGACGGCGAGCCCGTCGCCATTCGCATGTCCCTGGCCCTGCGGGCGGACGCGGATCCCGAACGGCTGAAACTGCTGACCGAAACCAGTGCACGCGTGCATGGGAAGTCCGCGGGTAAAGAGACCTCCGTCTGATTCTTTACCCGGGCATTAAGGTCGCGCTCGCATCGTGGGATAGCGTGTCCCGTGTCGAAGAACTTCCTTCAGTGCAACGCTGGTTGAATATCGAAGTTCTTCGCGGTTTATCAACGGGGTGATGCGGAGCGGGTCCATCGGGACCCCCCGCAACAGAATGAACGGTTTCCCAATTCTTTGTCGGCCCGTGCGGAAAGCCGCGCGGGCCGTCGCCCCGCCTGTTGCATGCGCCATTCATGGAGGGGTAGAAATGGTCATCAATCTTGATGTGACGTTGCGCGACGGCGGCTACCGCAACAACTTCGACTTCCCGCTCGACTACGCACGCCACCACGTCCGGGAGAGCGTCGCGGCCGGCATCGAGTGGATCGAGATCGGCTACCGCAACGGCTCGTTCAAGCCGCGGCCGGGCATCGGCCGGACCGGACTGGGCGCGGACGACTACATACGCGCCCTCGCCGAGGTCGTCCCGCCGGAGCACCTGTGCATGATCGTGCACCCGAAGAACATCACCGAGGACGACCTGCCACGCATGTACGAGGCGGGCGCGCGCATGGTGCGCTTCTGCCTGCCCTCCGGTACGCCCGAGGCCGGACTCGCCCTGCTCGCCCGGGCCGTGGACCTCGGGTTCACCACCACCGTCAACATCACCCGCGTCAGCCAGCTCGACGGCCGCCGCCTGGCCGAACTGGCGGCCATGTCGGGCGACTCGGGCGCCGACGTCGTCTACCTGGCCGACTCCAACGGCAGCATGCTGCCGCGCGAGGTCTCCCGGCTGGTGACCCTGGTCCGTTCGGTGACCGACGCGGCTATCGGCCTGCACGCCCACAACAACCTCGGACTGGCCCTGGCCAACGCCATCGCCGCCGTGGAAGCGGGGGCGACGTGGATCGACTCCTCCGTCCTGGGCATGGGCAAGGGGCCGGGCAACCTCGTCACCGAACAGTGGCTGGCCTACCTCGGCCGGGGCGGGCGCACCGAGGGCCACGACCTGGGCCGGATCCTCGCCCTCGCCCACCGCATGGAGGGCGAGTTCGCGGAAGCCGCACCCTCCCTGCCCCTGCCCGACCTGGTCCTGGGCCACTTCGACCTGTCCGTCGAGGAGCGCGCCAAGCTCCCCCAGGGCCGTATCTCGGACGCCTTCTCGGCGGCCCGCGAACTCACCGCCACCGGCGCCCGGTGACCCGGCCCGGTCCACCGTCCGAGCCCACGCACGACACGGCGCCGGTCCCGGCCCACGCCGTGCTGGGTCCGGCCGGCGCCCCGCGCCACGCGATCGTCCTCGCCCCCGTCCTCGCTCGGTGGGACCACGGCGCGTTCTTCCGGCGGATCGCCGGCCCGTTCCTCGACTCGGGCCACCGGGTCACGATCTACGACACCCTGTCCCTGCTGCGCGACGGCGACGACCTGGGGAGCCTCGTGCACCGCTGGGTCCGGTACCTCGCACCGCGGGAGGACCCGGGCCCGGCGTCCGGCGTGCACGGTCCGTCGGGGCACGCGCCCCCGGACGTCCTCGTCGGCAACGCCCTGGGCGGCGCCGTCGTCCAGGGCATGCTCGGCGAGGAGTGGACCCACCGGGCCAAGGTGCTGCTGCTCTCCGGACCCACGGTCGCCGACCACCGGCTGAACACCACACTCGAACGCATCGCCGCGACGGCCGACGCCGAGGGCCTGCCGGCGGCCACCCGCCTGCTGGAGGACGTGGTGCGCGGACCCGACGGACCGGCCGCCGCCGCTCACCAGCGGCCCGCCGCGCCGGACGCCCCCGCCCACACCCCCGCGCCGGACGCCCCCGCCCACACCCCCGCGCCGGACGCCCCCGCCCGCACCCCCGCGGCCGACGAACCGGCGGCGGCCCGCCGGCTGGCCGCCGGACTGCGCCTGCTGCACGACGCCGACGCCCGGCTCCCCGTACGGGACTTCCCCGGGCCGCTGCGGCACGTGTACGGCGAACGGTCCCGGCTCGTCGGGCGCGAACACCTGGCGACGGGACCGCTGCCGCACCACCGCCTCGTCGCCGTACCGCGGGCCGGGATGCGCCCGCACGCCGACCGGCCGGACCTCGTCCGGCACACCCTCACCCGCTTCCTGGGAGCTGAACTCACATGAACCGCAAGACCGTCGCCGTCCTCCCCGGCGACGGAATCGGACCGGAGGTGCTGGACGCCGCGTTGCCGGTGATCGACGCCCTCGACCTCCCCCTCGACCTCGAATTCGGCGACATCGGCTGGGAGTGCTGGCGCGCCGAGGGCACCCCCGTCCCGGACCGCACCTGGGACCTGATCGACCGCAGCGACGCCGTACTGCTCGGCGCCACCACCACCAAACCGCGCGGCGAGGCACTGGCGGAACTCGCCCCCGAACTGCGCGCGAGCGCCCCGCGGTACGTCTCACCGATCATCCAGCTCCGCCGCCGCCTGGACCTGTTCGCCAACCTGCGCCCGGTGGAGAACTACCTCGGCGGCACCACCCCGTACCGCTACTGCGTGGTGCGGGAGAACACCGAGGGCCTGTACGCGGGCCTGGACTTCAGCCCCGTGCCGGACGCGCTGTGGCCGCTGGTCGCCGACCACCCCAACGTCCGCCGCTCCACCCGCACCGGGGCGGCCGCCTCCGTGCGCCTCCAGACCGCGCACGGCCTGGACCGCATCCTGCGCTTCGCCTTCGAGACCGCCCGGACCCACGGCTACGGGCGGGTCACCCTCGCCGACAAGCCCAACGTCCTGCGCGACTCCAGCGCGTACGTCCTGAACCGCCTCGAAGACATCGCCGGCGACTACCCGGAGATCCCGTACGAGGTGCTCAACGTGGACGCGGTCGCCCTGTGGATGACCCGGCGCCCGGAGCGGTTCGGCGTGATCGTCGCCGAGAACATGTTCGGCGACATCCTCTCCGACCTCGGCGGCGGCGTCATGGGCGGACTCGGCCTGGCGCCCAGCGCCAACATCGGCGAGAACGGCAACTACTTCGAACCGGTGCACGGCAGCGCCCCCGCCCTGGCGGGCCGGCAGCGCGCCAACCCCACGGCCGCGTTCCTCACCGTCGGACTGATGCTCGACCACCTCGGGTTCACCGAGGAGGCGGGCGCGGTCAAGGACGCCGTACGGCACGTCACCCGCCGGCGCGACCGGGTCACCTACGACCTGGGCGGCTCGGCCACCACCGCCGAGGCGGCCGAGGCGGTCGTCGACGCCTGCCGCGCGCTCCCGCACGCCCCGACCGCCGCCGTCGTCACCGTCGGCGACGAACTCCTGCGCGGCGACCTGGAGGACTCCAACGCGGGCCACGCCTCCCGCCTGCTGGCCGAACGCGGCATCCCGGTCCGCGCCCGGCACACCGTGGGCGACGACGAGGCCGGCATCGCCGACGCGGTCCGCTCCTGCCTGGGCCGGGACGACGTCGTCGTGGTCATGGGCGGACTCGGCCCCACCTCCGACGACGTGACCCGCGCCGCCGTGGCCCGGGCGCTCGGCCGGCCGCTGGAACACCGGGAGGACGCCTGGCAGTCCGTCGTGGCCCGCCTCACCCGCTTCGGCGTCGCCGTCCACGACGACAACCGCCGCCAGGCGCTGTTCGCCGAGGACGCCGAACTGCTGCCCAACCCCAACGGCACCGCCTGGGGCTGCCGCGCCGAGACGCAGGGCAGCACCGTCCTCATGCTCCCCGGCCCGCCGCGCGAATGCCTGCCCATGCTGGAGGAGTCGCTGCGCGACGGCCTGCCCCACATCCCCCGCCCGCCCGAGACCACCACCCTCTTCCGCCGCACCCTCGGCGTCATCGAGGCGGACGCGGCCGCCCTGGTCGACGCCCTGGTCAAGGAGTACGGCGGCCCGGCCAGGACCGCCTACCGCTGGCACTACCCCTACGTCGACATCCGCGTCACCTGCCCGCCCGAGGACGCCGCGGACCTCGCGCGGCGCCTCGACGCCACGCTGGCCCGCCACGTCGTCACCGACCGAGATCGCACCGCCGTCCAGGAACTGGCGGCCGTGCTGGACGAGCACGACGTCGTCCTGGACGTGGACGACCGGCTGACCGGGGGCCTCTTCGCCGCCGAACTGGCCCGCGCCCGCGCCACCGGCGACGGCTCGCGCTCCCTGCGGGTCACCCTGTCCGGCCGGTGGGACGGCGGGGACCGGACGACCTACACCGGCACCGTCGCCCTGGACTGCACGGTGCGCGACGGGACGGACGAGCGGACGGACACCCTGACCGTCCCCAACCGGGGCGCCGAAGTCACCGCCTGCGCCGCCCAGTACGCCGCCTGGACCCTCACCCGGCACCTCACCGGCCACCCCCACCCGAAGGACCCAGCATGACCACCGCCACCGCACCTTCCGGCGACACCGGCGAGCTGCGCCGGAGGCTGGCGCGGCTGGACACCGCCGCCCTCTCCGACGCCATGGACAGCCTGCGCACCCCGCCGTGCGTCCTGCCGGGCATCCGCCCGCGCACTCCGGGCACCCTCGCCTGCGGCCCGGCCTTCACCGTCCGCTACCGCCCGCTGGACCCCGACGCCCGGGGCTTTCGCAACGCGGCCGACTACATCGACGAGGTACCGGCCGGCTCCGTCGTCGTCGTCGACAACGGCGGCAGCCTCACCTGCACCAACTGGGGCTCCCTGCTCAGCTCCGTCGCCCTGCACCGCGGCGTCTCGGGCACCGTCGTCCACGGCTCCGTGCGCGACGTGGCGGAGAGCCGCGCCGCCGGCTACCCCCTGTTCAGCACCGGCGTCACCATGGTCAGCGGCAAGAACCGGGTGGTCCTGGACCGGACGGGCGTGAGCGTGGACGTGGCGGGCACCACGGTCGACCCCGGGGACTGGATCGTCGCCGACGACAACGGCGCGCTGCGCGTGCCCGCCGCGCTGGCCGGAGAAGTCCTGCGCCGTGCCGAGGCGGTCGACCGCACCGAGGCGCGCATCCGCGCCGCCGTGCTCGACGGCGACCGGCTCGACGGGGCCCGCGCCCGCTTCGGCTACGCGCGCCCGTGGGAGGACGGGGGCCGCCATGACGGCCGCTGACGGCGGGGCGCGGACCGCCCGCTTCATCGACGTCCACTACCACTGCGGCCCCGACGCGTACGTGCGGCGCCACACCGCGACCACCGCGGCCGCGCGCTACGCCGAGCACGGCGGCTGGGTGGTGCTCAAGAACCACCTGGGATCCACCGCCGCCCAGGCATGGGAGGCCCGGCAGCAGGGCCTGCCGGTCTCGGGTTCGATCGTCCTCAACGACCTGGCCGGCGGCTTCGACCCCAGGGCGGTGGAACAGGCCGTCGTCCAGCACGGCGAGGACAGCGGCCTGCGGCTGATCGTCCACCTGCCCACCGTCACCGGCCGGGCGCACCGCAGCCGCCTGGCCCGCACCCCCTCCCACCCCCTGCTCGCCGGCGGCCAGCGTCCGCTCACCGTCACCGACGACAGCGGCACGCTCCGCCCCGACGTCCGTGAACTCCTGCGCGCCGCCCGGGACCTCCCCGTGGTCGTCTCCACCGGACACGCCGACGGCCACGAGGTGCGACTGCTGATCGAGGAGGCCGTACGGCTCGACCTGCCCCGCCTGATGCTCAACCAGCCCGCCAACCCCATGACCGGGCTGACCTGCAAGGACCTCGCCGATCTCGTCGGCGCGGAACAGGTCTTCACCGAACAGACCGCCCTGACCCACCTCCTCGGCTACCAGCCCTGGAGCGATCTCGCCGACGTCCTGACCCTGCTGCCGAGGGTCGTCTACAGCTCCGACCTGGGCCAGCCGTCCCAGCCGGACATCACCCCCTGGCTGACCCGGAGCGCCGAGTGGTTCGACCGGGCCGGCCTGACCCCGCGACGCGTCGAGGAGGTCACCCGGGACACGCCCCTGGCGATGCTCTCGCTGTGAGTCAGGACGAATCCGAGGAGGGCGCCGACGCGATCGACCTGATCGCGTCGGGCCCCACCCGGCAGCACCCCCCGACCAGCCGGGCCCCGGCCGCCCGCCACTCCCGCACCAGCCGGGGCGCGAACAGCGAACGCCCCCGCCAGGCCCGCGCCCGCGCGTCCCAGACCTCCCCGCTGTTGGGGTAGGCGACGACCGGCTTCCCGGTGACCCGGGCGGCGGTCCGGACCGCGCCGGACACGTCCCCGGGAGCACAGCAGTTGACGCCGACCGCGACCACCTCCTCCGCCTCGGCGGCCAGGCCGAAGGCCTCCTCCAGCGGCTGGCCCGCCCGGGTACGGTCCCCGTCGACGGTGTACGACAGCCAGGCGGGCACGCCCAGACCGCGCACCGCCCGCAGCAGCGCCACCGCCTCGACGGTGTCCGGGACCGTCTCCAGCGCGAGGACGTCCGGCCGTGCGGCGGCCAGGACCTCCAGACGGGGCCGGTGGAAGCGCTCCAGCTCGCCCACGTCGAGGCCGTACCGACCCCGGTACTCGGAACCGTCCGCGAGCATCGCCCCGTACGGGCCCGCCGACGCAGCCACCCACAGTCGGCGGCCCGCTCCGCCCGCCGGGCCCACCCGCGCCCGGCGGGCCGCCTCCCGGGCCGACTCCACACTGAGCGCCAGCAGTTCGGCCGCCCGCTGCCCGCCGATGCCGCGCCGGGCGAAGCCCTCGAAGGTGGCCTGGTAGCTGGACGTGATCACCACGTCGGCGCCCGCCTCGAAGTAGGCGAGATGGGCCCGCGTGATCGCCTCCGGGTCGTCGGCGAGCAGCCGCGCCGACCACAGCGCGTCGCCGAGGTCGTGCCCGGCCGCCTCCAGTTGGTTGGACAGCCCGCCGTCGAGCACGAGCGGGCCCGAGGCGAGGGCGTCGGCGAAGTCGCTGGTCATGGCACGAGGCTACGACGAGCCCACCCGGGTTCCGGGCCCTTGTCCCCCGTGCGAGCTACACACAGGTGTCCACCGTGAGGTGACGATCTCCGGCCGCCGGATCCGTAGCGTCCATGGCAGCCCGCGGCACTCGAGTCACGGGCCCTACCAAGGAGTTCCCGTGAGATTCGTGTGGCAGTTCCTGGCCGTGCTGGCGGCGTACGCCCTCGGCGGCATCGCCGTCCAGGCGGTGAAGGACAACGACTGGCTCACGCTGGTGGTCGGTCTCACGTCGGCCGCGCTGGTGGTGTTCGTGTACGCCTGGGTGGTGCGGCGGACCGAGCGCCGGCAGGCCCTGGACGTGGCCCGGGAGGGCGCCGCGGCCAAGACCGGCTGGGGAGCACTGATCGGCTTCGGACTGTTCGGGGCCGTCATCACGAACCTCTTCGCCTCCGGGTACTACGAGGTCGACGGACTCGGTTCGGTGCAGGGCGCGATCGGGCTCGTCGGGTTCATGGCCGCCGCCGCCGCGACCGAGGAGGTCGTGTTCCGCGGGGTCCTGTTCCGGATTATCGAGGAGCACATCGGCACGTACCTCTCGCTGGGCCTGACCGGCATCGTGTTCGGCCTCATGCACCTGCTCAACGAGGACGCCACCCTGTGGGGCGCCCTGGCCATCGCCGTCGAGGCCGGCTTCATGCTCGCCGCCGCCTACGCCGCCACCCGCAACCTCTGGCTGGTGATCGGCGTGCACTTCGGCTGGAACTTCGCCGCGGGCGGCGTCTTCAGCACCGTGGTCTCCGGCAACGGCGACAGCGAGGGCCTGCTCGACGCCACGGTGTCGGGCCCGAAGCTGCTCACCGGCGGGGACTTCGGCCCGGAGGGCAGCGTGTACTCGGTGGGCTTCGGGGTGCTGCTCACCCTGGTCTTCCTGTGGCTGGCGCACCGGCGCGGGAACATCGTGGCGTTCGGCTCGCGACGGCGTGCCGCGGGCGTCGACTCCGCCGCTACACTGCCCCGGTGATCGATCGCCGAGGGATCGTGGAGCGGTGGCACCGGCTCGACGTCACGGTCCGGGACCTCCCGCTCGGGATGCTGCTGCTCCTCGCGTCGCTGGTGCCCTCGCTCCAGGGACAGGGCACGGAGATCGGCGGCCTGCCGACCCGCCCCGCCGACGCGCTGGCCGGGGTGGCGGCCGTCCTCCAGTCCATCCCCCTGGCCGTGCGGCGCCGGTGGACACTCGTCTGCCTCGCCCTGGTCTCGGTCGGCTTCGCCCTCGACCAACTCCGCGGCTACCACCTGTTCGCGGGCGCCGCGCTCCCCATCGTGCTGATCAACGCCGGCTCCCACCAGGAGAAGTACCGGCGTGCCACGCAGATCGCCGGCACCCTGGCCTACGTGGCCATGGCCGTCGGGCTGAACGCGCGCGGCGGCGACGAGACGCTGGTCGAGTACGTGACCTTCTACCTGATCCTCGCCCTGGCATGGGGCATCGGCGCGTGGATGCGCTCCGCGCGCGCCGCGGAGGACGAACGCCGCAGGCGGGTCGCCGAGGACGCCCGCACCGCCGAACGCACCCGCATCGCCCGCGAGTTGCACGACGTCGTGACCCACCACGTCACGGCGATGGTCGTCCAGTCCGAGGCGGCCCGCTACCTGACCGCCGCACCCGACCGGCTCGACGAGACGCTGGCCGCCGTCAGCGACACCGGCCGCCGCGCCATCACCGACCTGCGGCACCTGCTCGACCTCCTCAACCCCGACCACGGCACCGCCGAGCCCAGGACGCCACCCGTCGGCCGGGTGCTCACCCTGGTCGAGCAGACGCGCCGGGCCGGGCAGCCGGTCGAGTTCACCGAGGAGGGCACCCCGGCGGCGGCCACCGGCAGCTCCGACCTCGTGGCCTACCGCGTCGTGCAGGAGGCCCTGACCAACGCCCTCAAGTACGACCACGGCGCCCAGACCTCCGTCCTGGTGCGCCACGGAGAAAGAGAGATCACGGTGGAAGTGGGCACGGACGGCTCCGGCACGGGGGCCGCGTCCCCCGGCGGCAGCGGGCGGGGCCTGGCCGGCCTGCGGGAACGCGTCGACGTACTGGGCGGCGAGTTCAGCACGGACCGTCCGGGAGGCGGCGGATTCGTCGTCCGGGCCCGGATACCCGGGGGGAGCACGGCATGAGCGCGCCGGTCCGGGTCGTGATCTGCGACGACCAGGCACTGATCCGCACCGGCCTGGCGACGATCGTCGACGCCCAGCCCGACCTGGAGGTGGTCGGAGAGTGCGGGGACGGGCAGGCCGGGGTCGACCTGGCACGCGAACTGCGCCCGGACGTCGTGGTGATGGACATCCGCATGCCGGTCCTCGACGGCCTCGAAGCGACCCGGCTGCTGGCCGGCGCCGGGGTGCAGCACCCCGTCAAGGTGCTCGTGGTCACGACGTTCAACCTCGACGAGTACGTCTACGAGGCGCTGCGCGCGGGCGCGAGCGGCTTCCTGCTCAAGGACGCGCCCCCGGACCGGCTGCTGCACGGCATCCGCACCGTGGCCATGGGCGCCGCGCTCCTCGACCCCGACGTGACACGCCGCCTCGTGGGCCGCTACGCCGCCCGGATCCGGCCCGCCGAGGGCAGCACCACCCGCGACCTCCCGCTCACCCCGCGGGAGACGGAGGTCCTGCGCCTGATCGCGGACGGGCTCTCCAACAGCGAGATCGCCGCGACCCTCGTGATCAGCCCCGAGACCGTCAAGACCTTCGTCTCCCGCATCCTCACCAAGCTCGACCTGCGCGACCGCGTCCAGGCGGTCGTCTTCGCCTACCGGCACGGGCTGGTGACCTGAGCCGTCGCACGGGAGCCGCCGCACCCCCCCCCGACGGCAGTCCGGCGCCGGATGCGAACAGCCCGGCGCGCTCCGCCAACCGCGGGCCGCGGGCCATCGTGGCCCGCGGCGGGCGCGGTCGGACAGCGTGTTGTGAGCCATCGGCCGCGGACGGGGGCGGGGCCGTTCGAGAAGGGGCCGGAACACTTCGGCCGGCGCCGAAACAACCGGCCCATAGCGTGCGGGACATGAACCACACGCCAACCGCCACGACCTCCCGCACGCCCGCCGCCGCGGTCACCGGCATGGTCGACCACGTCCTCGCCCTGGCCGCCACCTGGACCCGCTGGGACGGCCGGCCCGCGCACGCCGACGGGCGCGTCCACACCCCGCACAAGGCGATCCGCCGGGTGGCCGACCACATGATCGACCACCTCGCGGAACTGGAGGCCCGGCTGGCGGGGGAGGAGACGCAGCCCGACCACTGGCACGCCTCCGCGGTCACCACGGACGCCGACCGCGCCCGCTTCACCGGCGAGGACCTCGACGAGGCCCGCAGCCGCCTCACCCGGCTCGCCCGGATCTGGGCCAACCGCCTCGACGCGCTCACCGACGAGCAGCTCGACCACTCGCCCGGCGAGGGCTGGAGCTTCCGCGAACTCGCCCTCCACCTGGCGGAGTCCGTGTACTACGCCGACGCGGTGGGTGACCTGTCGTGACCGCGTTCGCCCAGCTCCACCGCCCCGGCGAGCCGTTGCTCCTCCCGTGCGCCTGGGACCACGCCTCCGCGCTCGCCCTCGCCGGGCACGGCTTCTGCGCCGTCGGCACGACCAGCCTCGGCGTCGCGGCGGCGGCCGGGCTGCCCGACGGGGCGGCGGCCACCCGCGACGAGACCCTGCGGCTGGCCCTCACCCTCGGCTCGGCCCCCCTCCTGCTCTCCGTCGACGCGGAGGACGGGTTCAGCGAAGACCCCGACGAGGTGGGGGAGCTGGCGCGGCAGCTGGCCGCGGTCGGCGCCGTCGGCATCAACCTGGAGGACACCCTCGGGCCCGCCGCCCGGCACGCCGCGAAGATCACCGCGGTCCGCCGGGCCGCCCCCGGCCTGTTCGTCAACGCCCGTACGGACACGTACTGGTCGGGCGACGGCGACTGGTCCGAGACCCTGCGGCGCCTGGACGCCTACCGTGAGGCCGGAGCCGACGGCGTCTTCGTCCCCGGCCTCACCGACCCCGCCCGCATCGCGTCCCTCACCGCCCGCTTCGACGTCCCCCTCAACATCCTGTACACACCCGCCGGCCCCTCCCTCGCGCACCTCGCCGACCTCGGCGTGGCCCGCGTCAGCCTCGGCTCGCTGCTCTACCGGCGGGCACTGGGCGCCGCCCTGGAGACGGCCGCCGGCCTCCGGGCGGGCCGGGATCCGGGCGGTCCGGCGCCGACGTACGACGAGGTGCGGGCGCTGACCGGCTAACCGGCGGCCCCCACACACTCCCCGTCCCGGTCCGCCCGCGGCCAGTTCTCCAGCGCCACGTGCAGGGCGTCGACCGCCTTGTCCCAGGACGCCCGCACGTCGCGCGGGGCGCCGAAGCCCCCGGAGGCCTCCAGCGCGCAGTAACCGTGGAAGGTGGAGCGCAGCAGGCGTACGGCATCGGTGAGGTCGGGTTCGGTCAGGCCGTAGGCGCGCAGCATGCCGTAGGTGATCTCGGCGGTGCGGCGCAGGGCGGGGGAGTCGGCCACCAGGGCCTGGTCGACGCGGATCTGGGTGGCGGCGTAGCGGCCGGGGTGGCGCAGGGCGTACGCCCGGTAGGCGCCGGCGAAGGCGGCCAGCGCCTCCTTCCCGGCCCGGCCGGCCACCGCCTGCGCGATCTCCTCGATCAGCTCCCCGCCGGCCAGCAGCGCGACCCGGACCCGCAGGTCCTGGAGGTTCCTGACGTGCGTGTACAGGCTGGCGTCGCGCACTCCGAAGCGCCGGGCCAGGGCGGAGACGGTGACCGCTTCGAACCCGGTCTCGTCGGCCAGGTCGGCTGCCGCGGCGACGACGCGGTCCGTGGTAAGACCCACTCGGGGCATGGGCCACCTTCCTGCAACCTGGGATTCCTAGGTTTCATGCTAGGTCAGGGCGGGCGGCAGTCGCGGCTCACCCGTACGTCGTTCAACGTTCACCTTCCGCGCCGATTCTCCTCGGAGCCGCGCACGGCGGCGGTAATCAGGAGGAACACGCATGGGGCACGGACACGGACACGGACACGCGCACGGCCACCACCACGGACACCCGCACGGCCACGAGCACGACGCCCCGTCGGCCCTGCCCGCCGCCTTCGACACCAGCGTCCCCGACGAGGCACTGAGTCCCGAACAGCAGTCCCGCCGCGGGCTGCTCCGTCGCGCGGGGCTGCTCGGCGCCGGACTGGCCGCCGGATCCGTCCTCGCCCAGACCGCCACCGCCGCCCCGGCGCGGGCCGCGGGCAACGGCCGCCGCGGCAAGGGTTTCCTCTGGCTGGCCGGCGACCACCACATCCACACCCAGTACAGCAGCGACGGCAAGTACCGCGTCGTCGACCAGGTCCGCCAGGGCGCCCGGCACGGCATGGACTGGCTGGTCATCACCGACCACGGCAGCGCCACCCACGCGAAGATCGGCGTGGAGAAGGTCAACCCGGACATCCGCGAGGCCCGCGACGCCCACGAGGACACCCTCGTCTTCCAGGGCCTGGAGTGGAACATCCCGGCCGCCGAGCACGGCACCGTCTTCGTCCACCCCGGCAAGCACGAGGTCTCCGTCCTCAAGCAGTTCGAGACCGACTACGACGGCGGCGTCAAGGGCGCGGGCGACTCCACCCCCGCCAACGAGGCCCTCGCCATCGCCGGACTCTCCTTCCTCGCCGACCAGGTCAAGCGGCGCAAGGTCAAGGACGCCCTGATGCTCGCCAACCACCCGGCGCGCAAGGGCATCGACTCCCCGCACGAGATCCGCGCCTGGCGCGACGCCACCTCCCGCGGCCACCAGATCGCCGTCGGCTTCGAGGGCGCCCCGGGCCACCAGGCGGGCGGCCTGCCGAAGCCGCTGGGCCCGGGCGGCGCCCGCGGCATCTACGACGGCAGCCCGGGCGCCAACTCCTTCGCCGGCTACCCGCTGGAGAGCTACCGCACCTGGGGCGGCTTCGACTGGATGACCGCCACCGTCGGCGGCCTGTGGGACAGCCTCATCGCCGAGGGCCGCCCCTGGTGGATCACCGCCAACTCCGACTCCCACCAGGTCTACGCCGACACCGGAGCCCGCGGCGGCGGCGACTTCAACGCCAACGGCCGCTACGACGACCCGGTCTACGCCGGGCAGATCGACATCACCCAGAACGACTTCTGGCCCGGCCAGTACAGCCGCACCCACGTCGGCTCCGACGGCTTCTCCTACGCCGCCGTCATGGACGGCATCCGCGCCGGCCGCGTCTGGGTCGACCACGGGCAGCTCATCAGCGGCCTCGACGTCCGCGTCTCCGGCGGCGGCCGCTGGGCCACGCTCGGCGGCGCCCTGCACGTCCGCAGGGGCACCCGGGTCACCCTGTCCGTCGACGTCGCCCTGGCCGGCGGCCCCAACTGGGCGGGATTCGTACCCAAGCTGGCCCGCGTGGACGTCATCCAGGGCGACGTGACCGGACCGGCCGCCGACAAGGACACCTTCACCGCGCCGTCCGCGCGGGTCGTCAAGTCGTACGAGGTCAACAAGGACAGCGGCACCGTCCGCCTCACCTACGACCTCGGCCGCGTCGACCGCCCCGTCTACGTCCGCACCCGCGGCACCGACGGCAACCGGTCCGCCGTCGGCGCGCTGGGCGCCAAGGTCGACCCGGCGGGCCCCGCCATCGACGTCGTCGGCGACGCCGACCCGTGGCGCGACCTGTGGTTCTACTCCAACCCGGTGTGGGTCCTCCCGTCGTGACACCCGCCGCCTCCGTGCCGTACGTCCTCGGCCTCGACACGGGCACGACGACCCTGCGCGAGGCCGACCACCTGCTCCGGGCGC
Source organism: Streptomyces coelicoflavus (assembly GCF_003112555.1). Taxonomy (GTDB): domain Bacteria; phylum Actinomycetota; class Actinomycetes; order Streptomycetales; family Streptomycetaceae; genus Streptomyces; species Streptomyces coelicoflavus. Next base: position 540,929 of record NZ_BEWB01000004.1, read on the forward strand.
TCGCCGCCGAACTCGCTCTTCCGGAGGGCGTCTTCGGCTGCACACACCTGGTGCGGGACGGTCGTCCGCGCGTCTCCCTGTCCCTTGCCGCCGAGGCGGAGCCGGTCCTGCGCACCGTCCGGGACCGGCTCACCGAGCAGGGCTACGAGGTGAGTGAGGGCGCTCCCGACGAAACCGGCCGTGCCGTCCTCTTCCCGGGTGCCGACGTCCTCACCGGCACGCTCACGCTCGCCGAACTGCTGGCACGCTCCGCGATCGACCGGGTGACGGTGCTGGGCACGCCGGGCGAACCGGCCCCGGAAACCCGGCTGGTGACCCGGGAGCACGTCCGGCCGCACTGGCAGGACGGCCGCCTCGTCCTGGCCGCCATGCCCGCCACGGGCGGCATTCTCGTGCCCTTCGAGGACCCAAACCCGACACCGTGCTGCGCGGACCACTGACAGGGTCCGGGACCGCGGTGCGCGGACCGACGACAGGTCCGTAACCGCCGTGCGCGGACCACCGACGGCTCCGTAAGGTGGCCGCGGACCTGACAGCGGGCGGCGGGGGAGGCGACCGGCATGCGGCGGCGGGGGAGAGCGGCGGCGGGCCGGTGACCCAGGAGGCACGGGACACGGGGCGAGCGCCCGACCGTTCCTCCGGGGAGCGCCGGCCGCTGTGGCGGCAACGGGACTTCGGCGTCTTCTGGGCTGCGCAGACCCTCTCCGTCCTCGGCGACTCCTTCGCGCTGATCGCCCTGCCCCTGCTGGTGCTGGAGGCGACCGGGTCGATCGCGCGGATGGGGCTGCTGACCGCCGTCGGCGGCGCGGCGGCCGTCCTCGCCGCCGTCTTCGCAGGTACGGTCGTCGACCGCGTCGACCGCCGTGGACTGCTCATCGGCTGCGACCTCGCGCGCATGGTCCTGTACGGGCTGATTCCCCTGGTGTGGCTGCTCGGCCCGCAGGTCTGGCTCCTGTACGCCGTCCTGCCGCTGTGCGAGGCCGTCGGCATGTTCTTCGCCGTCGGCTACGTCACCGTCGTGCGCGGCCTGGTCGGCACCGAACAGCTCACCGAGGCCAACGCACGCCTCAACGCCACCGCGGCGGCGGCCGGGGTCCTCGGGCCGCTGTGCGCCGGCGTGGTGGCCGCCTGGTCCGGACCGGCCGCGGCCGTCGGCGTGGACGCCGCCAGCTTCGGCGTCTCGGCCGGCCTCGTCGCCGCCGTCCGGTTCCGGCCCCGCCCCGCCGACGACCCGGAAAAGGGAGAGCGCCCCGGACTGTGGCAGGACCTGCGCACCGGCGTCGCCTTCCTGCGCGGCCAGCCCGTGCTGCGCGCGCTCACCGTGCTGTTGTGCTGCTTCAGCTTCCTCACCCTCGGTCTGAACGACCTGGTGATCTACCACCTCAAGCACGACCTCGGCCACGACGACGGCACGGTCGGCACCGTCATGGCCGTCGGTGCCCTCGGCACCATCACCGGCGCGCTGTTGGTGGCCCCGGTGCGCCGGACGCTCGGCTTCGGACGGACCTGGACCGGCGCCGTGGCCGTGTGCGGCCTGGCTTTCGCGTGCCTGGGCCGGGCCGGTGGCGTGCCCGCCGTCGCCCTGCTCAGCGCCGCCTTCCTGGCCTGCGTGGGCATGGCGGGCACCTGCTCCATGTCCCTGCGGCAGGAGGTGACCCCGGAGTACCTGCTCGGCCGGGTCACCTCCGCCTACTGGACCCTCCAGTACTCCGCCGCCCCCGTCGGCGCGGCGGTGCTCACCTGGGCGGCGGAGGAGCACGGCACCACACCGGTCGCCCTGGTGGCCGGAACCTGCTGCGTCCTCATCGCCGTGGCCGCGCTGTTCACCCCGGTCCGCAGGGCCGGGCGGGCCTGAGCCCGCCGGTGCGGTTCAGTCGCCCAACACCCCGCGCACGAACGCGTTGGTGAACTTCCCCGCCGGATCCAGCTCCCCGGCCAGCGCCCGGAAGTCGCCCAGCCGCGGGTACAGCGCACGCAGCCCGTCCGCCGGAGTCGCGAACACCTTCCCCCAGTGCGGACGGGCCGCGAAGGGCGCGAGCGCCTCCTCCAGCCGCCGCACCACCGGCAGCACCGCCGCCGTGTCCTCGACCCAGGTGAAGTGCGCGGCCACCGTGTCCCGCCCGTAGGCCGGGCTCAGCCACTGGTCGTCGGCGGCGACCGTGCGGATCTCGCAGGTCTGGAGCACCGGCGCGAGCACGTCGCGTATCGCGTCCGTCGCGTGCAGCGCGGCCAGAGCGTGTTCCCGGGGCATCAGGTACTCCGACTGCAACTCGGCACCGCTGCTGGGCGTGAACTCGGCCCGGAAGTGCGGCAGCCGCTCGTGCCAAGGGCCCGGCACCCCGAACTGCTCCGTGCAGTTGACCGCGGGCATGCCCGGTACCGGATGCATCTTCTCGGCGGCGGCCTCCGCGTACGGGAACTCGTCCAGCGGCTGGTCGGTGCGCCGCTTCAGCCACACCTGCCGGAACCCGGGCGCCCGCCAGTCCGTGAACAGGCTGACGCTGTACGCCGCCGCCATCACGGTCTCGAACGTCGCCGTGTCCAGGCCGTCCAGCGGCAGCTCGGTGAAGACGTGCTGTTCCACCTCGTAGGCCGGTTCCAGGCCGAGGGTGAGCGAGGTCACCACGCCCAGGGCGCCCAGTGAGGTCACCGCCCCGCCGAACCGCTCGTCACCGCGGGCGATCACCACGGTCGAACCGTCCGCCGCGACCAGTTCCACCTCGCGCACCACCGACGCCAGCGGGCCGTTGCCCACCCCGGAGCCGTGGGTTCCGGTCGCCACCGACCCGGCGACCGAGATGTGCGGCAGCGACGCCATGTTCGGCAGGGCCAGCCCCCACGCGTGCACCAGCCGGGCCAGCTCCGCGTACCGCACACCGCCGCCGACCCGCACCGTACGGGCCGCCGTGTCCACGTCCACCTCGGACGGCAGGTCCGCCAGCGACAGCAGGACGCCCTCCGCGCCCGGCTCGGCGATCTCGTTGAAGGAGTGCCCGCTGCCCAGCACCCGCACCCGCTCGCTCCCGGCCACCAGGGACCGCAGGGTGTCCAGTGAGTGCGGCCGGAGCAGTTCCTTGGCCGTGTACGTGATGTTGCCGGCCCAGTTGGTCACCGTGATGTCGCTCATAGCGTGGAAACCTACCCGGCGGGCCTGGAAGGGGCCCCGCGCGGGAAGCCGCACCCGCGGGGGCATACCGTGAGAAGTCGAACGCCGCAGCTGGGAGGAGACACGGGATGGACAGCCGTACCGCGCTGGTCGAGGATCTGATGGAGCGGTTCCCGAACGTACCGCGCGAGGCCGTCTTCAAGGAGGACCTGCTGCGCGGCGGCGTCGCCTTCGACCCCTCCGCACTCAGTGACAACGAGAGCGGCGAGGTCAAGCCGAAGTCGTACTTCATCTTCTCCTTCGACCACGGCACCCTGCCCGAACTGGGCGAGGCCGCCCTGCGCCGCCCGCCCGAGGAGATCATCCTCACCGGCGGCCCCTACGACCTGCGCCGCACCGTCGTCTCGGTCCGCGTGAACCCGGCCTCCCCCTACCGCGTCGCCGCGAACGAGGACGGGGTCCTCGGCCTCTACCTGGACGGCAAGCGGATCGCCGACGTCGGTGTGCCGCCCATGCCCGAGTACTACCGGCACAAGCTGTCCAACGGGAAGTCGGTCATGGAGGTGGCCCCGACCATCCAGTGGGGCTACCTGATCTACCTGACCGCCTTCCGTGTCTGCCAGTACTTCGGCGCCAAGGAGGAGTGCCAGTACTGCGACATCAACCACAACTGGCGCCAGCACAAGGCGGCCGGGCGGCCGTACACGGGCGTGAAGGACGTCGACGAGGTCCTCGAGGCGCTGGAGATCATCGACAAGTACGACACCGCCAAGATCTCCACCGCGTACACGCTCACCGGCGGCGCGATCACCTCGAAGGTCCAGGGACTCGACGAGGCCGACTTCTACGGGCGGTACGCCAAGGCCATCGAGGAGCACTTCCCCGGCCGCTGGATCGGCAAGGTCGTCGCCCAGGCCCTGCCCAAGCCGGACGTCCAGCGCTTCAAGGACTACGGCGTGCAGATCTACCACCCCAACTTCGAGGTGTGGGACGAGTACCTCTTCAAGATGTACTGCCCCGGCAAGGAGCGCTACGTCGGCCGCGACGAGTGGCACCGGCGCATCCTCGACTCCACCGAGGTCTTCGGCGCGCGCAACGTCATCCCCAACTTCGTCGCGGGCGTGGAGATGGCCGAGCCCTTCGGCTTCAAGACCGTCGACGAGGCCATCGATTCCACCACCGAGGGCCTGCGCTTCTTCATGTCGCACGGCATCACGCCCCGCTTCACCACCTGGTGCCCCGAGCCCACCACCCCGCTGGGCAAGACCAACCCCGACGGCGCTCCGCTCGAGTACCACATCCGCCTGCTCCAGGCCTACCGCCAGACGATGGAGGACTTCGGCCTCTCCTCGCCCCCCGGCTACGGCCCGCCCGGCGCCGGCAACGCGGTCTTCTCGGTCAGCTCCTTCATGGACAGCCTGCCGGCGGACGCGCCCGTGGAGGTCTGAGCCACGGACGCGCCCCGCGGCGGCCCGTCGGTCAGGGGTTGGCCTGCATCTGCACGGCGACCCGGTCGAAGCGGCGGGCGGCGAGGTCCTGGCGGGTGATGGTCCAGTACAGGATCGACATGGGGAAGCCCGCCCACTGCGCGAGCAGCACCCAGGCGTCGCGGTCCGAGAGCGGAGCCTCGTCGTCCGGCTCGGCGGAGCCGGCCACCGGGTCGCCGTAGTCGTCGAAGTTGGCGGCGTGACCGCCGAGCTGCCAGCCCCCGCCGCCGTCCCGCTGGTCGGACCACACCTCCCGCAGCGTCTCGGCGTGGGGGTGCCGGGCGAGCGTCGCGGCGTCGGGCGGTGTGGTCGGCAGGGACACCCCGGGCACGAGCCGCAGGTCGCCGACGTCGCGCAACTCGGCGTCCAGTTCCTCCGGGGTGTCGTACTCGTAGACCTCGTAGTCGGGGGACGACTCCCGTTCCTCCACCGGGACCCCGGCCGGCACGTACACGGCGCCGCCCTCGGGCCAGGGCTCCAGATCGGCGTTGACGAACAGGAGCAGGGAGCCGTCCGGCGGGAGCGGCAGGTCGGTCGCCCCCGGGGGCACCGCGGAGAGGTCGAGCGTCGCGATGAGCTGGTGGTCCGACGCGTACTCGTCCTCCGCGCCGGCCGCCCCGTGGCGGTCGCCGGGGGTGGGGACGTCCGGCGGGAGCATCAGCGGGCCGCCGAGCCTGCCCACCACCGGGCCGTTCCCGTCGGCCGCCATCCGCAGCATCGGGCGGGCGAGGCCGAGCCACCGGTCCACGTCGGGCGCCGGAACGCCCCGCTCCAGGGCCTGCTCCCGGAAGCGGTCGAGCCACCACAGCGTCGCGGGCGGCAGGGTCCGCGCGGCCGGGGCCAGCACCCCCTCGCCGAACTCCCAGCCCGGTTCCGGCGCCACGACGCCCGGCTCGCCCCGACCGGCGAGCCACTCCGCCGCCGACCGGCGCGCCGTCTCGGACCCGCCGTCCAGCGCCGTCCGCGCCGCGTCCCGGGCGCCCGCGTGGTCGCCGAGCACCCGGCGCGCGGCCAGGCGGTGCCGCGAGGCGCCGAGCGCGATCGACGTCAGCCGGGGGACCAGTGTCCCGGGCACCTCGGGGAAGCACTCGAGGACGGTCAGCATCAGGTGGATGGTGTCGACGGCCTCCTGATCGGGGTGCGTCCTGGTGTCGAAGCCGTCCAGGTACTCGGCCACCAGGTCCGGCCGCTCGGCGAACAGCGGCCACCACCGCACGGCGTCCCCGGGGGTCAGGACCGCCCCGACGGGCCGGCCGAACGCCCCGGTGGTGCGGGTGGTCAGGAGCGCCGCTACCCGCCGGTCGGCGTCGGTCGCCCCGGCCTGCCGCAGGGCGTCCCGCAGCACGCGGACGTCGGACGTCCGCGCCAGCCACCGCTCGACGCCGGGCCAGAAGGAGGCGCCCTCCAGGCGGGCGGCGGCGACCCGGGTGTCCAGCTCCGCGAGGAGTTCGGCGTCGCCCGGCGGCACCGTCCGCGGGACGGGGACCGCGGCCCCGGGCCCACTCGCCAGGGCCGCCCGGTCGGCCGTCCGGCGCAGCTGCCTCGCGCGCTCCGCGTCCAGCGGCCGCCCTTCCGGCGCTTCCAGCGCGTCCTCGATCGCCGCGCAACCGCCGTCGAGGTCGGCCAGACGTCCCAGGACACCGGCGAGCCGGTCCGGGGCCGCGGCCGGCAGGTGCGGGCGCAGCACCGCCACCTGGCGGGGCCCCTCCAGCCAGGCCAGCGAGGCGAGTGCGTCGGCCCGCACCCCAGCGTCCTCGTCCACGGCCAGCGCGGCGAGCAGGGCGGCGTGCCGTTCGACGTTCGAAGCGCACCGGACCGCCGCGAACCGGCGGTGGTCGGTGTCCGCCGCGGCGACGACCTCGGCGACGGCCTCGGCGTGCCGGGCGAGGAACGCGTCGCCGGCCTCGTTCGCCAGGAGCGTGCGCCGGGGCGGCCAGCGTCTGTCCGGGCGTATGCGGAGCAGCGTCGTCAGTGTCGTGTGCACGGGCGTGCGCCCGCCCGCGCCGCCGACGCGGGCGACTTCGGCCAGGAGGGCGGGCGTCCACCGCGCCCGCACCTCCTGGGACTCGGCGGACCGCGCCCAGACGGCGTCCACCACGTCGTCGGCCAGCGTGCCGAGCCAGGCGGCGGAATCCGACCGGTCGGATCCGGCGACCGCGTGCAGCAGCCGCCCGAACCGGGCGAGGACGCCGGCCGGCGCGTCCCGGTGGACCACGAGCCGAGCGGCGTCGGCGGCCTCCGGGTCCGCCTCCGGCCGCCGGTCCGCGACGCCGTCGCCCTCGTCGCCGCCGTCGCCCGGTGCGTCCAGGACCTCCGGCCCCGTGCCGTGCAGGACGTACGCGACCGCGCCGTCGAGGACACGCCCCGGCGTCAGCGGTGCCAGGCGGGTGCGCAGCGCGGCCGCGAGGCCGGCCGGCGCACCCGTCACGAGCCGGACGCCGCCGGTGTTCTCTGTCTCTTCCTGTGCCATGCGGAAATCCTAGGGAGCACCCGGAGGTAAATCGGTGGTGCGCTCCCGCGGACGGTGGTTAGAGTGGTCAGCGTTCAGGTGGCCGCTTCGCCGCGCCACTCACTCCTACGGGATCTCGGAGGTGTTGACCGATGGCTGTCGTTGAGCCGGGCACTGCCCGCATCCGGAAGTTCGTCAAGTCCACCTCCGTGGCCGCCGGCTGACACCACCTCACTTCCCGCGTACGCACGCGGACGCCGGGGCCGCCCTGTGAAGGGTTTCCCTTGAACCTCGCTTCGTCTCTCTCCTCTTCCGCCTTCTCCTCCTCGCACCCGCTCGCCCCGTACGGCTGGGACGCGGACTGGGAGTCGGAGTTCGCCCCCTACGCCGCCGAAGGGCTGCTGCCGGGCCGGGTCGTCCGGGTCGACCGCGGGCAGTGCGACGTCGTCACCGCGGACGGCCTCGTGCGGGCCGACACCGCGTTCGTCACCCCCAACGACCCGCTGCGCGTGGTCTGCACCGGCGACTGGGTCGCCGTCGACCCCGAGGGCGGCACCCCGCGCTACGCACGGACGTGTCTGCCGCGGCGTACCGCCTTCGTGCGCTCCACCTCCTCCAAGCGGTCCGAGGGGCAGATCCTCGCGGCCAACGTCGACCACGCGATCGTCGCGGTGTCGCTCGCGGCCGAGCTGGACCTCGCCCGCATCGAACGGTTCCTCGCCCTCGCCTGGGAGTCCGGGGCGCAGCCCCTGGTCGTCCTCACCAAGGCCGACCTCGTGCCCGACCCGGTGACCCTGGCGTACCTCGTCCAGGACGTGGAGACCGCCGCGCCCGGCGTGCCGGTGCTGTCCGTCAGCGCCGAGCAGGGGGAGGGGCTCGACGTGCTCGCCGCCATCGTCTCCGGCGGCACCGCCGTGCTGCTCGGACAGTCCGGCGCCGGCAAGTCCACCCTCGCCAACGCGCTGCTCGGCGAGGACGTCATGGGCGTCCAGGCCATCCGCGACGTCGACGGCAAGGGACGGCACACCACCACCACCCGCAACCTCCTCGCCCTGCCCGGCGGGGGCGTACTGATCGACACCCCCGGGCTGCGGGGCGTCGGGCTGTGGGACGCGGGCAGCGGCGTGGACCAGGTGTTCGCCGAGATCGCGGAGCTGGCCGAGGAGTGCCGGTTCCACGACTGCGCCCACGAGAGCGAGCCGGGCTGCGCCGTCCTCGCCGCCATCGACAGCGGCGCACTGCCCGAACGGCGGCTGGAGAGCTACCGCAAGCTCATGCGGGAGAACCAGCGCATCGTCGCCAAGACCGACGCCCGCATGAGGGCCGAGATCCGAAAGGAGTGGAAGCGCCGGGGCGCCATCGGCAAGGCGGCGATGGAGGCCAAGAGGGGCGGCCTGCGGTAGCCGACAGGCCCTCCGGACCCCTCCAGCGCGATGTCCGATTTCCGCCAGCCCGGATTTCCGGTCTGGCGGAGACTGGAGGGCGTGACACCGACAGCGGAGTACGAGAAGACACGCGAAGACGGCAGGTACGAGGCCGTGCGGAGCCGGGACGCCCGATTCGACGGCGCGTTCTTCTTCGCCGTCGAGACCACCGGCATCTACTGCCGGCCCAGCTGCCCCGCGGTCACCCCGAAGCGGCACAACGTGCGGTTCTTCGCGACGGCCGCCGCCGCGCAGGGCTCCGGTTTCCGGGCCTGCCGGCGGTGCCGTCCCGACGCCGTGCCGGGCTCCGCCGACTGGAACGTCCGCGCCGACGTCGTCGGCCGGGCCATGCGGCTGATCGGCGACGGTGTCGTCGACCGCGAGGGCGTCGCCGGACTCGCCGGACGGCTCGGCTACAGCGCCCGCCAGGTGCAGCGCCAGCTCACCGCCGAGGTGGGCGCGGGGCCCGTGGCCCTGGCCCGCGCCCAGCGGGCGCACACCGCGCGCGTCCTGTTGCAGACCACCGGACTGCCCGTGACCGAGATCGCCTTCGCGTCCGGCTTCGCCAGCGTGCGGCAGTTCAACGACACGATCCGGGCCGTGTACGCGGCCACCCCGAGCGAGCTGCGCGCCGCCGCCCCGGCCCGCGACCGGGCCGCCCGGCGCACGGCCACCCCCACCGCCGGCGTCCCGCTGCGCCTCGCCCACCGGGGCCCCTACCAGCCCGGCCCGGTCTTCGACCTGCTCCAGCGGGAGGCCGTCGCCGGGGTGGAGGAGGTGAGCGGCGAAAGCGGCCGACGCGTCTACCGGCGCACCCTGCGCCTGCCGTACGGCACCGGGATCGTCGCCGTCCAGGAACGGACGGGGCGGGCCGGGCGGCCCGGCACCGGCACCGGCGGCTGGCTGGAGGCCCGCCTCCACCTCACCGACCTGCGCGACCTGACCACCTCCGTACAGCGGCTGCGGCGGCTGTTCGACCTCGACGCCGACCCGTACGCCGTCGACGAGCGGCTCGGCGCCGACCCCCGGCTCGCCCCGCTGGTCGCCGCCCGCCCGGGACTGCGCTCACCGGGCACCGCCGACCCCGACGAACTGGCGGTACGGGCCCTGGTGGGGCGCGCGGAGGCCGAGCGGCTCGTCCAGCGGTACGGCAAGGTGCTCGACGCACCCTGCGGCACCCTCACCCACCTCTTCCCCGAACCGGCCGTCCTCGCCGAGGCCGCGCCGGACGGCACCGCGGGCGCCCTCGCCGCCGCCCTCGCCGACGGCGCCGTACGCCTGGACCCGGGCGCCGACCGGGACGACGCCGAGCGCGCCCTGCTCGCCGTGCCCGGCGTGGACGCCCGTACCGTCGCCGTCGTGCGCACCCGCGCCCTCGGCGACCCGGACGTCGCCCCGCCCGGCACCGACGTGCCCGACACCTGGCGCCCCTGGCGCTCGTACGCACTGAACCACCTGCGCGCAGCAGGAGACTGGGAGAACGACCGATGACCACCCCGACCTACTGGTACGAGACCGACAGTCCCGTCGGGCGGCTGCTCCTCACCGCCGGCCCCGACGGGGCGCTCACCTCCCTCTCCGTGCCCGGGCAGAAGGGCGGCCGGAGCGTCCAGGACGGCTGGCTGCGCGACGCCGGGCCCTTCCGGGCGGCAGCGGAGCAGCTCGCGGCCTACTTCGCCGGGGAGCTGACGGAGTTCCGGCTGCCGCTGCGCGCCGAGGGCACCGCCTTCCGGGAGCGCGTGTGGGCCGCCCTGGACGACGTGCCCTACGGGGCGACGACGACGTACGGCGAGATCGCCGCCCGCATCGGCGCCTCGCGGCCGGCGGTACGCGCCGTCGGCGGCGCGATCGGCGCCAACCCGCTGCTGATCCTCCGCCCCTGCCACCGGGTGATCGGCGCCGACGGCTCCCTGACCGGGTACGCGGGCGGTCTGGAACGCAAGACGCGGCTGCTGACGCTGGAGGGCGCCCCGGTCAGCCGGCCAGCACCGCTCCCAGCCACGCCCCGGTGATCAGCAGACACGCGAACAGCTCCGTCAGCAGATCGGCGCCGCCGTGGCGCATCGCGGTCCGCAGCGACGCCATCGCCTCGCCGTGCCGCCCGAGCCGCAGCCGCTCGGCGAGGTAGATGCCGCCCAGGAAGCCGGGGATCGCGCCCAGCACGGGGACGACCACGAAGCCGAGGACGGCGCCCGCACCCCCGTACGAGGTCAGCCGGCGCATGGCCTCGTCCCGGCGTCTGCGGCGGGTTGGCAGCGCCCAGCGCACCGCACGGGAGAGCAGCAGGACGACGGTGGCGCCGACGAGGACCGCCCACGCCAGCGGCCGGGGATCCTTCAGCGCCCACCACAGGACCCCGGCCCACACCAGCCACGACCCGGGTACGCCGGGGAGCAGGATGCCGCACAGCCCGAGCAGAATGACCAGGCCGGTCAGGAGGAGGTCCCACGCTCCCATCTGTCCAGGGTGCCGGAGTCCGGCCCGGCCCGCAGAAGTCCGGCACGGCGTCCGGGGCTCCTCCGCCTCCTCTCGACCGCTCCTGGCTCCTTCAGCGCTCTCCGTGCTCCCTGGGCTCTCTGGCCACCCACTCCCGCTCGTAGGCGTGCCAGCCCAGCTGGAGCCGGGTGGTGACCCCGGTCAGCTCCATCAGGCGCTTCACCCGCCGCTGTACCGTGCGCAGGCCCAGGTCGAGCTGCTTGGCGACGCTCGCGTCGGTCAGACCGGCGAGCAGCAGGGAGAGGATCTCGAGGTCGGTGCCGTCCGGGCCGTCCGGGCCGTGCTCGGTCACGCCGGCGGTGCCCAGGCGCAGCGGGAGGGCGTCCCGCCACACCGCCTCGAAGAGGCCCGACAGCAGCTCGAGCAGTCCGCTCGCGTGCACGACCAGCGCGGCGGGCTCCGAGGAGTGCGCGGTGAGCGGCACCAGGGCCAGGGAGCGGTCGGCGACGACCAGTTTGGTCGGCACCCGGTCCACGACCCGGACCTGCTCGTCGCGGGCCAGCGCGGCGGTCAGCTCCGTGACGCCGGTCGGCAGGTCGAGCACCGACCGCTCGACCACCACGCGGTAGCGGACACCGCGTCCGGTGGCCTGCTCCTCCGCGTCGTTCTCCATGCCGGTCACGGCGACCGGCCGGTCGGTGACCAGCGCGCAGACCTCGTCGTTCGCGCCGAGTTGCAGCTGGAGGAAGCGCCGGGCGACGGCCGCGGCGCCGGTCACCACCTCCACCAGGTCGTGCACGGCGGGCTCGGCCGCCGCCGCCCGGTACTCCTCCGCCAGCAGGGCCGCCGCCAGCTCCGCCCGGTCCAGTTCGTGCCGCTGTTGGGTCAGCAGGGCGCCCAGCGCGACGCCCGGCGGAGCCGCGACCCAGCGTCCCGGGCGGGCCGAGGACTGGGCGGCGAGCCCGTTCTGCTCCAGCCTGCGCAGCGCGCGCTCGGTGTCCTGCTCGCCGAGCTCCAGCCGCCGCGCCAGGTCGGACACGTCGGCCGCCCCCACCGACACCAGCGCGCGGTACGCCGACTCCTGCGCGTCCTCCAGCCCCAGCACTCCCAGCATCAGGCGTCGCCCCTCCCCGGAACCATGATCATCTCTGCCGGCGGGGACGTCCATGGCGGAAAACGGCCACGGCACAAACCCGCCCGCGGACATCATCGCCGTACCGCCGGTCACTCTGCCAAGGTGGCGTCGCCGAGCGGTCCTCCCGTGGGGGGTGGGGCCGCTCGGCCACCCCACCTCGCAGAACCGTTCGACGCGTCCCCCGACACGCCGCCCGGCGCGCGACGGTCCGCCCGAATTTCCCGATGCCCCGTTTTCATCCGGCTCCCTCGGTGGACAATCAGGAGCATGAGTCAGCAGGGGGGAAGGCCCACCGGTCCCACCGGTCCCACCGGTCCTGAGGACGACTGGTGGGGGCAGCTGTACGACGACTCCACCGACGACACCGGCCCCACGGCCGCACCCGATTCCCTGGACGACCGCTTCGCCTCGGCGTCCGGAACGGTGGCCCGCCGTCCCGGCCCCGGCCCCGACGACCCGGCGGCACCGCCCCCCGCCCCGCCCGAACCCAGGACCCCTCGGTGGGCCCCGGCGAAGCCCCCGGGCGTCCCCGGCCCCCGCACGGCGGGACCGGCGCCGGGGCCCGCACGGCCCGGCACCCCACCGCCCGCAGCGCCCCCGCCGGCGTCCGGGACCGCAGAGCCCTCGCCGCCCCCGCCCCCGCCCCCGCCGTCCCCGGCGTCCGGCGGCCGGAGCCGGGGTGGTGATCCGCGAGGGCTCACCACCTCGGGGAGCGGCGCCGCCGACCTCACCGAACCGCCCGCCGCCGTTCCGCCGCCCCGGACCGCGTCCGGCCTGCCCCCGCTGCCGTCCTCGTTCGCCCCCTCGCCGCCCGCCGGACCGGACGGCGCCGACCGCGACTATGTCGGCAGCGGGCCGCCCACCTACGACGCCGAGCCCACCGCGCTGCCGCCCGCCGATCCGGACGGACTCGACGGGCTGGTCCCCGACACCGTGCTGGAAGGCGCCCGGTACGGGGCGTGCACGCTGCGGGCCGTCTCCGTGCGCGGGGACTCCGCCCGGTACCGGGGGGAGCCGCGGCGCGACGCGCTGCTCGTCGCCCGGTTCGGTACCGGCGAGCAGGCGCTGGTCCTGGTGGCGATGGCGACCGGCGCCCGCGCGACCGCGGGGGCGCACCGGGCGGCCGCCGAGGTGTGCCGGTGGATCGGGCGGGCCGTGGGGCGCAGTCACGCGCGGCTCGCCGAGGACCTGCGGGCCGCCCGGCGCGGCGACCTGAAGTCCGGCCTGCACCGGCTCACCGACCGCAGCCTCGGCCGACTCCGCGCCGGCGCCGCCGAACAGGGCCTCGCTCCGGACGAGTACGCGGCCACCCTGCGCTGCCTGCTGCTGCCCGCCGACCCGGAGTGCCGCACCCGGGTGTTCTTCGGCGTCGGCGCGGGCGGACTGCTGCGACTGCGCGACGGCATCTGGCGGGAAATGGAGCCGGACGCCGGTGACGTCACCGGCGAGCCCGTCCTCGGCTTCGGCTCCACGCCCGGAGGAACGCCCGGGAGCACCACCCCGGGCGGCGCCCTCTACGACGCGCCCAGCGAGACACCCGAGGGCGACCGGCTCACCATGGACCTCGGCATCACCCCGGCCCCGGGGCCGTACGACGGCCCGCCCGCGGAACCGCCCCGCGCGCCCTTCCGCTTCCGGGCCTCCGTAGCCCGCCCGGGTGATGTGCTCCTGATGTGCACCGCGGGCCTCGCCGAGCCGCTGCTGAACGAGCCCGGGCTGGGTGAACTCCTCGCGCGGAGGTGGGCGGGCCGCCCGGCGCCCGGACTCGGGGAGTTCCTCGCCGACAGCGGCGTGCGGGTCAAGGGATACGCGGACGACCGTACGGCCGCCGCCGTTTGGGAGGCGTGAGGCCGCTCGCTGTGGCATAGCTGGAGCCATGGCCAAACAGAACGTCGCGGAACAGTTCGTCGACATCCTCACCCGCGCCGGGGTGGAGCGCCTCTACGGAGTCGTCGGGGACAGCCTCAACCCGATCGTGGACGCCGTGCGCCGCCATTCCGGCATCGAATGGGTGCATGTGCGGCACGAGGAGACCGCCGCCTTCGCCGCCGGCGCGGAGGCCCAGATCACCGGGAAGCTGGCCGCGTGCGCCGGCTCCTGCGGCCCCGGCAACCTCCACCTCATCAACGGGCTCTACGACGCCCACCGCTCCATGGCCCCCGTCCTCGCCCTGGCCTCGCAGATCCCGTCGAGCGAGATCGGCCTGGGCTTCTTCCAGGAAACCCACCCCGACCAGCTGTTCCGCGAGTGCAGCCACTACAGCGAGCTGATCTCCAGCCCCAAGCAGATGCCCAGGCTGCTCCAGACCGCCATCCAGCACGCCGTCGGCCAGGGCGGCGTCAGCGTCGTCTCCCTGCCCGGCGACATCGCCGACGAGCCCGCCCCGGAGAAGGCCGCCGAGACGGCCCTCGTCACCTCCCGGCCCACCGTCCGGCCCGGCGACGAGGAGATCGACCGCCTGGTGCGGATGATCGACGACGCCGAGCGGGTCACCCTGTTCTGCGGCAGCGGCACGGCGGGCGCGCACGCCGAGGTCATGGAGTTCGCCGGGAAGCTCAAGGCCCCGGTGGGACACGCCCTGCGGGGCAAGGAGTTCATCCAGTACGACAACCCCTACGACGTCGGCATGAGCGGACTCCTCGGCTACGGCGCCGCCTACGAGGCGACCCACGAGTGCGACCTGCTGCTCCTGATCGGCACCGACTTCCCGTACAACGCCTTCCTCCCCGACGACGTGAAGATCGCCCAGATCGACGTCCGGCCCGAGCACCTGGGCCGGCGTTCCAAACTGGACCTCGCGGTGTGGGGCGACGCCCGGGAGACGCTGCGCTGCCTGATCCCGCGGGTGAAGGAGAAGAAGAACCGCCGCTTCCTCGACCGGATGCTGAAGAAGCACGCGGACGCCCTGGAGGGGGTGGTCAAGGCGTACACCCGCAAGGTCGACAAGCACGTCCCGATCCACCCCGAGTACGTGGCCGCCGTGCTGGACGACATGGCCGACGACGACGCGGTGTTCACCGTCGACACCGGGATGTGCAACGTCTGGGCGGCCCGTTACATCTCGCCCAACGGCCGTCGCCGCATCATCGGTTCCTTCTCCCACGGCTCGATGGCCAACGCCCTGCCGATGGCGATCGGCGCCCAGTTCACCGACCGGCGCCGGCAGGTCGTGTCGATGTCCGGCGACGGCGGCTTCACCATGCTGATGGGCGACTTCCTCACCCTCGTCCAGCACGATCTGCCGGTGAAGGTCGTGCTGTTCAACAACTCGTCGCTGAGCATGGTCGAGTTGGAGATGCTGGTCGCCGGCCTGCCCTCGCACGGCGTGGCCAACAAGAACCCGGACTTCGCCGCCGTCGCCGAGGCCTGCGGCGCCTTCGGGGTGCGGGTGGAGAAGCCCAAGGACCTGGCGGGGGCGCTGAAGGCGGCGTTCAAGCACAAGGGTCCCGCCCTCGTCGACGTCGTCACCGACCCCAACGCCCTGTCCATCCCGCCGAAGATCAGCGCCGACATGGTCACCGGCTTCGCCCTGTCCGCCTCGAAGATCGTCCTGGACGGCGGCGTCGGACGCATGGTCCAGATGGCCCGCTCCAACCTGCGCAACATGCCCCGGCCGTGACCGTACGGACCCCCGGCCCGAAACTCGATGACTGCCGGGGGCCCGAACGGGCAAGGCTTTCCCCGTGAAGATGTTCGACCCGGACGGGACGGACCGGACAGACAGGGGGAAGCGACATCAGCGCGCCGACGGGGGACATGAAGGAGGAGGCGGTGTCACAGCTCAGGCGATTGCTCGGCCGGGCCGACCTGCGGGCGGTGCCCGAGGCCCGGCGGGCCCTGCGTGAGCTGCTGCGGCACTGGGGCGGGCCCGGACAGTCGGAGGTCGCGGAGCTGCTCACCAGCGAGCTGGTCACCAACGCGCTCGTCCACACCGACGAGGGCGCCGTCCTGACCGCGACGGTCGGGCCGCGTGCCCTGCGGGTCGAGGTCCGGGACTTCGTGGGCCGGGGCGGACAGCCCCGGCCGCGCGCCCCGCAGGAGGGGAGCACCAACGGCAGGGGGCTGGTCCTGGTCGAGTCGCTCGCCGACGCCTGGGGCGTACGGCCCTGCGAGGTGGGCAAGTCGGTCTGGTTCGAACTGGGCGCGGAACCGGGCGAGGAGGCAGGCGCCGAAGCGGCCTGAGGCGCCGGGGTGACCCGGCGCCTCAGCGTATCGGTGCGGTGCGCCCGTCCTAGCCGAACTGCTGCTCCAGATCCTTGAGCTTGCGCTCCAGGGAGTCCAGGCGGGGCAGGGCCTGGGTGTCGTCCTCCGCGGTGAGGTCCACGGTCTCCACGGCCATCTGCTCAGACCCGCTCCGCACGGGCTGGAGGGAGGGACGCCGGGTTCCTGCGGGCAGTTGCTCCGGGGTCGATATGGCAGGCTCCGCGGTGGCGCGTTCCGAGCCCCGCTCGACCTGCTGCACCTCGACCTCGACCTGACGGCCGCCACGGCCCGGGAAACCGCGGTGGCCGTGGCCCCGGCTGATCGCCTTGAGCTGCGCCCGCTCCAGCCGCTCCTGCTCGCGCCGCCGCAGCTTCTTCTCCTCCTTCTCGCGCCGGTCGTCGCGCACCTCCTCGACCGCCTCGTCCAGGCTGCGCACGCCCTCCAGGAGCATCAGCGACCAGGCGCGGTACGTCTCGCGGGGCGCGCGCAGCCAGCGGACCATGCGGATCTGCGGCAGCGGACGCGGCACCAGGCCCTGCTCGCGCAGGGCGGCCCGGCGGGTCTGCTTCAGCGCCCGGTCGAACAGCACCGCCGCCGACAGGGACATGCCCGCGAAGAAGTGCGGGGCACCCGCGTGACCCAGGCCGCGCGGCGCGTGCACCCAGTTGAACCAGGCCGCGGCGAACGCGAAGGCCCACACGAGTATCCGCGAGCCGAGCGCCGCGTCACCGTGGCTGGCCTCGCGCACCGCGAGGACGGAGCAGAACATCGCCGCACCGTCGAGGCCGAACGGGACCAGGTACTGCCAGCCGTCGCTCAGGCCGAGGTTCTGCTCGCCGAAGCCGACCAGACCGTGGAAGGAGAGCGCCGCGGCGACCGCGGCACAGCAGAAGAGCAGGACGTAGGAGAAGGTGCCGTAGAGGGCCTCCTTGCGCCGGCGGCGCTCCTCCATGCGCTCCCACGAGTCGTCCGCGCCCGCGTCCTTCCCCGAGGAACGCTTGCCGCGCGCGAGCACCGCCACCGCCGCCAGCATGCCCAGGAGCAGCACGGCGCCCGGAAGCAGCCAGTTCAGCGATATGTCGGTCAATCTCATCTGGGGTCCCTTGCAGTGGGATAGGGCGTAACGCCCGCCATGGTGGCCCAAACCCAGCGGCCCTCAGGGGGTTTCGGGGCAAGAGGCCGCCAAGGGAGTGCAGAGGGGGTGCCCAGGGCGGCGTTCTGCTCGAACTGCCGCGTGAGGGGCGGGAGTTGAGTTCGATTAAGACTACCCGTACGGGTGGTTCCACGGAAAGTTCCCGCCACGCGTGGGGGAGTTGTGGAACAACGTGGACGATCTTAGCTGACGGGCACTCAGCCCGCCGCGGCGAGCAGCTTGTCGACGCGGTCGGCGTCGCAGGTCCGCGGGCAGGTGGCGCAGGTGTCCTCGGGGCGCAGGGTGTAGAACATGCAGCAGCTCGCCCGGTCCCGGGTGTGCAGCGGGGTGCCGTCCGGCCCCTTGAGCTCGCGGAAGGCCGCGTCCCCGACGTAGGGCTTGGTGGCGCCCGGCAGCAGCAGCTCCAGCTCGTGCCGTGCCCGCTCCTGCTCGCCGAGCAGGTGGGCGACGTACCACAGGCCCTCGACGATCTCGTCGGTCGCCATGCCCCACAGGGCGCGTCCGCGCCGCCGCATCCGGGGGCCGAATCCGGCCAGGACCGGCTCCAGGTGCTCGGCAACCGCGGCCCGTACCTCGGCGCGCAGCGCCTCCTCGTCGGCGACCACACGGGCGCCGGGCAGGGCGGCGGCCGGATCGCTGGGCAGGCAGGCGAACGAGGTGGCCCGTACGGCCATCCGGCCGAGGGGGAGACCGGCGGCCGTGCGGTCGTAGGCCACGTCGGCCGCGGGGTGGCGGGGCACCCGGCGGTGCAGGAACCAGGGCACGGTGATCAGCAGGCAGGCCGGCCACGCGTACCGGTGCAGGCCGAAGCTCGCGATCACGTCCGGCCGGGCCCGCTGCCCGTAGTCCCGCAGCACCTGCGCCTCGTCCCGGGCGAGGAACGCGGCCAGCTCCGGACCGCCCGCGGCGAGCGAGGCGGCCGTGACCCAGCCGTCGCCGCCCGGGACCCCGTCGGCCGCGGTCAGTTCGGTCACGCCCAGCCCGGGCAGGACCTCGGACAGGCGCGCGTAGGCGTCCGTGAAGGCCGTACGGGCGACAGGCATGCGGGACCACCGATCCACGTCGGAACAACGGGCTGCTTAAAGGTAAGCCTTACCTTACCCATGATCCTTCGGATTTGAACTGACGCCCCCTGCGCTTATGGTGCTTGACGGACAGGTGACAAGCCGCCGTAATGACCTCAAGTACCGACACGTCCCGCAGGAGGACCCGTGGAGCACAGCGCGCAGGGCGCCGCAGGAACGGGTACGGGTGCGGGTACGGCCGACGAGGCGGTGCGGATCCCGGTGCAGCCGGGAGCGGCGGACCGGGCACGGGACCGGGCCCCGGGCACCGGGGAGCCGGACGGCCCGGCGCGCGGCGAGCACACCCACGGCGAACCCCCGGCGCCCCCCGCGCGCGCCCCGGTCCGGCGTTCCTCCGTGCGCGGGCAGATCCTCGACGCCCTGCGCACCGCGCTGGTCACCGGCGAGCTGCGGCCCGGCGAGGTCTACTCGGCGCCCGTGCTCGGCGAGCGGTTCGGCGTCTCGGCCACCCCCGTACGGGAGGCCATGCAGCAGCTCGCCCTGGAGGGCGCCGTCGAGGTCGTGCCCAACCGCGGCTTCCGCGTCGTCGAACGCGGCGACCGCGAACTGGCCGAGCTGGCCGAGGTCCGGGCCCTCATCGAGGCCCCGGTGTGGCTCCGCCTGGCCCGTACGGTGCCCGCCGGACACTGGGCGCGGCTGCGTCCCCTCGCCGAGGCCACCGTCCGCGCCGCCTCGTCGGGCTGCCCGGCCACCTACGCCGAGGCCGACCGCGCCTTCCACCGCGCGGTGCTCGCGCTGGCCGGCAACGAGCAGCTCGTCCGGATCGCCGGTGACGTGCACCGCCGCGCCCAGTGGCCGCCGGCCGACTCGCCCTCCGTGCGCGGCCGCGCCGACCTGGTCGCCGACGCGCACGAGCACACCGCGCTCCTCGACGCGCTGATCGCCGGCGACCAGGGCGTGGTGCGGAGCCTCGTCGGGCAGCACTTCACCAACGCCCGCTGAACGCGGACGCCCGGCAGCGCGGGCGCCCCCCTGAGCGAGGACACCCGCACTGCCGGGCCGGGCGGGTCCTGGAGAACCTCCCGCCGTTCCGTGCGGGTCCTAGAGAACCTCCTGCCGTTCCGTGCGGCTCGCCGGCACCTGCTTCCCGGTCTTGCCGGACTTCGCCGCGCCGCGCCCCTTGCCGCCCTTGCGGCGCGCGGAAGAGGACCCGGCGTCGCGGTTGTACAGCTCGATGGCGAGCGGGGAGGCGGTGAAGACCGAGGAGTACGTCCCGACTCCCACGCCGATCAGCAGCGCGAGCGCGAAGTCGGTGAGCGAGTCGTCGGCCAGGACCGCCAGCGAGGCGAGGATGAGCACCGCGCCCATGCCCGTGTTGACCGTGCGGGGCAGGGTCTGGAGGATCGCGTCGTTGGTGAGCCGGCCGAACGGCGTCTTGCGTTCCTTGCCCATCAGCTCCCGGACGCGGTCGAAGAGCACCACCGAGTCGTTGACCGAGTAGCCGATCACGGTCAGCAGCGCGGCCAGGAACACCCCGTCGATCGGCTTGCCCTGCCAGGCGAACACACCCACCAGGATGACCACGTCGTGGGCGAGCGCACTGACCGCCGCCGTGCCGAACAGCATGCGGAAGCGGACCGCGAGGTACGCCAGCTGGGCGGCCAGGGCGAGGCCGAGGGCGATCAGGGCGTCCCGGCGCAGCTCCTCGCCGAGGCTCGGGCCGATCAGCTCGTCGCGGAGCTTCTCCGTCTCGCCGCCCAGCTCGGAGACGGCCTTGGTGACGGTCGCCGCCTCGGCGTCGGTCAGCTCCTCGGTGCGCACCGTGAGGTCGCCGTCCCCGGAGGACTGGACGACGGCGCGCGGGAAGCCGGCGTCGGCGAGGGCGTCCCGGGCCCGGTCGGGATCGACCTGGTCGGCGGTGGAGTACTCGATGAGCCGGCCCCCGGTGAACTCGATGCCGAAGTTCAGGCCGCGCACCAGGATGCCGGAGCCCGCCACCACCATGACGATCAGGGAGGCCGCCAGCCAGCGGCGCGGCCGGCTCATCAGGAACGGGTTGCGGCGCAGCAGGGCGTCCCGGACCGGTCCGGTGGTCGAGATGCCGGTGATGCCGGGACGGCGGAAGACCGCCGGGCGGCTCGCGGCGAACTCGGCCAGCACCCGGGTGATCACCAGGGCGCTGACCATCGAGGCCAGCACGCCGATGCCGAGCGTGACGCCGAAGCCCTTCACCGGGCCGGAGGCCAGGAAGAACAGCAGGGCCGCGGCGATCAGGGTGGTGACGTTGGAGTCCGCGATCGCGCTGAAGGCGCTGCGGAAACCGGCGGTCAGCGCCGACCGGGTGCTCGGCCGGGTCCGGGCCGCCTGTTCCTCCCGGGCCCGTTCGAAGACGAGGACGTTGGCGTCCACCGCCATGCCGATCGCCAGGACGAAACCGGCGAGGCCGGGCAGCGTCAGGGTCGCGCCGACCGCGGCCAGGGCGGCGTAGGAGATCAGGCCGTAGCAGAGCAGGGCCACGGTCGCCAGGGCGCCCATCAGGCGGTAGACGAAGATGATGAACAGCGCGGTCAGCGCGGTGCCGATGACGGCGGCCCAGGCGCCGGCCGAGATGGCCTCGTCGCCCAGGGTGGCGCCGATGGTCCGCTGCTCGATGGTCTCGACCGGCACGGGCAGGGCGCCGCCCTTGATGAGCAGGGCCAGGTCGCGGGCCTCGGCGGCATCGAAGGAGCCGGTGATCTGCGTGGAGCCGCCGGTGATGCCCCCGCCGCAGGACACGGAGGGGTCGACCTGCGGCGAGGAGATGATCTTGTTGTCGAGGACGATGGCGACCCTGCGCTGGGGATCGCCGGCCGGGTGACAGGCCGCCTCGCCGGTCACCTTGGCCCACCGGTCGCTGCCGGCGTCCTTGAAGTCGACGGTGACGGTCCAGCCCGCGCCGTTCTGCTGGTCGAAGCGGGCGTCGGCGCCCTTGACGTCCTGCCCGGTCAGCGTGGCGTCCTTCAGCCGCAGGGACTGCCCGGACTCGTCCGGCAGCACCCGCTCGCCGTCCTTGGCGGCCCGGCCGTCCTCGCCCTCCTTGCCGGTCTCGCCTTCCTTGCCGGTCTCGCCGGGCGGGGTCTCCGTCGCGCCGAGCACCGAGTGGACGGTGAGCTGGGCGGTGCGGCCCAGCACGTCGGCCGCCTTCTTCGGGTCCTGTACGCCCGGCAGCTCGACGACGACGCGGTTCTCGCCGGAGCGGACGATGGTCGGCTCGGCGACACCGAGGGCGTCGATGCGGCCGCGCAGCACCTCCACGGTGCGGTCGGTGGCCTCCCGGTCGGCCTTGGTGGTCTCGGTGGACTGGGTCTCCAGCACGATCTGGGTGCCGCCGCGCAGGTCGAGCCCCAGGCGGACCGGCATGGTCAGGGCGATGGCCACGGACGCGGCCAGCACGGCGAGTGCGAGGAGCGCGCGGACGTTCAGGGAGCGGGAACGCGAGCGCGAACGGGTGCGGGAAGGGGGACGGGAGCGTTTCAACACGGGCCTCCGGCGGGCACACCGCGGCGGCGGCCGAGCGCGGCCGCGGCGGAAGAAGGGGAAGGGTCGGGTGTGGTGTCTCAGATGCCGGAGGAGACGGGTGGCGCCCGGCCGCTGTCGTGGCTCGTGCGGCCGGGGGAGGCGGGCACCGGGCCGGGCGCGAACGACGTCCGTGCGTGGCCGCCGGGGGCGGCGCAGCCCTCGGGGTGCGCGGTGGTCGCCGGATGCTGGTCCGGTGCCGTCGGACGACCGGCCGGCAGGTCGTGCCGGGCCCGGGGCTGGGCGGCGCAGACCGGTGTGCAGCCGTCGTCGGCGTGGAGGTCGAGGGCCGGATGCGGCACGGCCGTGGCGGCGGCCGCCGCGAGGGGGCCGCGGGCACCGGCGTGCGAGCCGGCCGCGGGCCAGGCGGGGACCAGGGGCAGCAGGACGGTCAGCAGGACGGTGAGCACGGTCGCGAGCCGTCGGCGCATGCACCGTCCCCTTTCGTGGTGGATGAGCGGGCCTGGGGTGGGGGAAGCCCGGGGCTCCGGCCGGGGAGTGGGCGGCCAGAGCCACGGGCGGTTCATGGGGTCCGTCAGGGCTCGATCAGCCCGGCCCGGATGGCGTACCGGGTCAGCTCCAGGCGGTCGCGCAGCCCGAGCTTCTGGAGCAGGTTCGCGCGATGCCGCTGGACGGTCTTGATGCTGATGAAGAGGATCTCGGCGATCTCCTTCGACGAGTGGCCCTCGGCGACGAGTTTGAGGACCTCCTCCTCGCGCGGGGTGAGGATGTGGTCGGAGGTCTCCTCGCCGTGCCGCACCCGGTCGAGGTAGTTGCGGATGAGCGCCGTCACCGCACCCGGGTACAGGAACGGCTCGTCGCGCATCGCGGCCCGGCAGGCGGCCACGAGGTCCCGGTCGGCGACGGACTTGAGCACGTAGCCGCAGGCACCCGACTTCAGCGCCTGGAACAGGTACTGCTCGTTGTCGTGCATCGTCAGCATCAGGATGCGCAGTCCCGGCTTCAGCGCGGCCAGTTCGCGGGCCGCCTGGAGGCCGGTGAGGCGGGGCATCGCGATGTCCAGCACCGCGAGGTCGGCCTCGTGGGTCCGCGCCATGTCGATGGCCTCCGCGCCGTCGCCGGCCTCGGCGACCACCTCGAGGTCCGGCTCCCGGTCGAGGATGAGGCGCACCCCGCGGCGCACCAGCGCGTGGTCGTCGGCGAGCAGGATGCGGATCTTCGCCGGGGCGGACGCCTGGGACGGGCCGTACGCGGACGCCGACGTCGCGGAGGTCGCGGAGGTCGCGGACGTCGCGGAAGCCGCGGACGCCGACGTCGCCGAGGCCGGGGAGGAGGCCGGCGTCGTGGCGGCGGGGCGGCCGGAGGCGGACGGCTCGGGCAGGGACGGGTCGGACATGGTCGGGAGCTACTTCCTGGGAAGGGGTGCGGTGAGCCGGATGCGGGTGCCGGCGCCGGACGCCGACGTGATGTCGAGGGCGGCCCCGATGAGCAGGGCCCGTTCACGCATGCCACGGATGCCGGCGCCCTCGTGCGCCGCCTCGATCCCGCGGCCGTCGTCGGTGATGGTGAGCGTCACCGCGCCGTCCGCGTGGGCCAGACCCACCTCCAGCCGTTCGGCGTCCGCGTGGCGGGCCGCGTTGGTCAGGCTCTCCTGCGCCACACGGTAGAGGACCAGCTCGGTCTCGTGGTCCAGGGCCGGCAGATCGGCGTCGAAGCGGCGCACCACCCGCAGACCGGTGTGGGTGGCGAAGTCGTGCGTGAGCGAGGACAGCGCGCTGATCAGACCGAGGTCGTCCAGGACGCCCGGACGCAGCCGGCGCACCAGGCGGCGGACCTCGTCCAGGCTCTCCCGGGTGATCTCCTGCGCCTGGTGCAGCTCGTCGCGCAACGGCTCGTCGGCGTCGTCCGCCGCACGGCCCAGGACCAGCAGGATCGCCGTCATGCTCTGCCCGACCTCGTCGTGCAGCTCCTGCGCGATACGGCGCCGCTCCGCCTCCTGGGCGAGCAGCACACGGGCACTGCTCGTGGCCCGCTCCGCCTCCAGCCGGTCCAGCATCGCGTTGAAGGTGCGGATCAGCTCCGGGACCTCGCCACCGCCGGAGATCGGCAGCCGCTGGCCGGGACGGAGCAGGTCGACGGTGGTCATCAGCTTGGTGAGCCGCTCCAGCGGCGCCAGGCCCCACCGCAGCAGGGCGCCGTTGGCCACCAGCATGACGCCCATGCCGAGCACGAGGACGACGGCCTCGGTCAGCAGGATCGGCACGGAGACGGTCACCGGAGCCCACAGCAGCAGCGCCGTGGCGAAGCCCAGCACCACCGCGTTGAGCCCGAAGATCCGCCAGAACAGGGACACCGGGGGTACGCCTCCTTCAGCGACGTGTCGACTTGGTACGCCTCTACTGTCGGTCATCGCGCACCCTCGGTGGGAGCTGCGGCCCAGGTAGCGACCGAGCAAGCGACCAGCGTGCCCCTCCGGGACCCGTCCGGTCGATGGGGCCCGACCCCCATTTCCGGCTCGCGGCATACCCATACGGCCGCACCGGCGCACCGTCGAGTGGATCCCGCGCCCCCACGCAAATGGGTCCTGCGCCCGATGGGTTTCCCGGCACGGCCCGGCCAGGGTTGAGGATGACCGGGCCCCATCGGCCCGGCGCTCGGCATACCCGCGGAACCTTCGCGATGCCGCAGAAGCTCGCGATTGCGCAGAACCTTCCGAGAACCCGCAGAACCTTCCGAGAAAAGGACCCTTCACCGTGTCGCTCGACGCCTCCCGCATCGAACCCCGCCCCGAGCGGCTGACCGCTCACGAGGCGCGCCAGCGTCTCGAACACGCCCGCAACACCCGCGTCACCCAGTTGCAGGCCCTCGCCGAGAGCGGCCAGGCGGACGACCAGCTCATGTCCGCGCAGAAGACCGCGATCGAGCGGGTGCTCAAGGAGATCGACGAGGCCTTCGCCCGGGTCGAGGACGGCACCTACGGCACCTGCCTGGGCTGCGGCAAGCCCGTACCGGGGGAGCGGCTGGAAATCCTCCCCTACACGCGGTACTGCGTCGCCTGCCAGCGCCGCGCCGCCACCTGAGCACGCCCTTCCGTCCCGTACCAGTCCCTCCCGCCCTGCCCAAGGGGTGAAGTGGTGAACAACCAGATCATCGACGACCGCGACACACGTCTGTCGCCCCTGTCGCCCGAGGACCTCGCCGCGCTCCGGGACAACCTCCAGGAGCAGCGGCTGTTCCGCGAGGACCAGCTGCGGCAGATGGCGGCGGTCCCGTCCCGCACCGACGCGCTGATCCAGCGGCGGTCCGCCGCGCAGACCGAGGTCCGGGTCAAGCTGGCGGCCTCCGCGCGCATGGTCCTCGCCGACGTCGAGGCGGCCCTCGACCGCATGGACGAGGGCCGCTACGGCCGTTGTCACCTGTGCCGGCGCACCATCGACCGCGACCGGCTGATGATCGTGCCGCAGGCCCGCTACTGCTCCCGCTGCCAGCAGGTGCGGGAGGCCGGACGATGACCCTGCTCCGGCGGCCCCGCGCCGTGCTGTCCCGGCACCGGCCCTGGCCGCTGTGCCGGCAGTGCAGCGGCGTCGCCCTCGACATGGGCAGCGCCCGTACCCGCGCCTGGGTCTCCGGACGCGGGATGATCCTCGACGTGCCGACGGTGACCTTCCCCGGCGCGGGCGCGGTGTACCCCATCCAGCGGGGCTCCATCGTCGACACCCAGGGCACCGCCCGGATGCTCGACCGGCTGCTGGGCCACCGGCTGCCCCGCTTCACCCGCCCGGTGGTCGTGGTCACCGCGCCGGTGCTGGGCGGGCCGGCCTACCGGACCGAGGCCCGTTCGGCCGTGGAGGTGCTGCGCCCGCGCAGTGTGCTGACCGTTCCCAGCGCGCGGGCGGTGGCCCTCGGAGCGGGCGCCGACCTGTCCCGGCCGCTGCTCGTCATGGACATCGGTGCCCATCTCACGGAGGTGGTGCTCCTGGTCGACGGCGCCGTCTTCGACGCCCGTCGCACCGCGCTCGGCACCGGGGACATCGACGACACCACCCCGTCCGCGCGGATCGGGGAGGCGCTGGCCGACATGACGACCTCGATGCTGCGGCAGGACGGCACGTCGCTCACCCTCGACGCGCTGAGCCGGGGGCCGCTGCTGGCGGGCGGCGGCGCGCTGCGCCCCGAGATCACCTGCCGGCTCGCCGACCGGCTGCACGTACCGCTGCGCGCGGTGCCCGCGCCCCACACGGCCGCCGTGCGCGGCGCCGCGAAGCTCCTGGAGGCCGCCCACACCCACCCGTCGACCACGGGCACGGACCCACCGGAGGGCCACCCGCACTGATCCGGCGCGGGCCGGCCCCGGTACGCCTTGCGGTCCACCGGAGCACGGGGGCCGGGCACCCCGGTGCCGGCCGTCCACCCGGAGGGCGGACACGGACCCGCCGGGTCCACCGGAACCGGGACGGTCCACCGCCCGGCCCGGTGCCGGTGCCGGTACGTGGGCCGAGCACCGTGGTCGGTCCGTGCCCGGCCGCTCGGAGGGCGGACACGGGCCCGGCGGAGGGTCACCCGCGCCGGTCCACCGCCCGGTCCCGGTTCGTGTCCAGTACGCCGGTACGCGGGTCGGGCGCCCCGGGGCGGCCGACCCCCTCCGGAGGCCGGGCGCGGACCCACCGGGGGTCCACCCGCGCCGGGCCGGTCCGCCGCCCGGTCCCGGTACGTCCCCCGGTGGAACGCCGGCGGGCGGGCCCGGGCTCCGGGGCCAGTCCCACCGGCACCGGAGCCGGCACCGGAGCCGGCACCGGAGCCGGATGCCCGGCCGGCCGGGCGCGGCCTCCGGGACCCGGGAGTCCGCCGCCCCTCCGGCGGACCGGCGGTCCGGTGATCCGGCGGTCACCGGGGCGCCGCTCGCCCCGGCCCGGCCTACCGGAAACGCCGCACCCACATCTCCCACACGCCGCCCCCGTCCCCCGCCCCGCCCGCGTCCCCCGCCCCGCCCCGCCCGCGTCCCCCGCCCCGCCCGCCCGCGTCCCCCGATCCCCGCCCCCGTTCGTACGGCCGGCGCCCGCCCCGGTGCCGGCCGTACCCCGCGTCCCGCGCGCGACCTCGTGGCCTCGACCCGACAGGCCGCCCCGCCCCAGGAAGGAGACACACCATGGCCGGAGAGATTCCTCCCGCCCAGCCACCGCCCGCCGGCCCCGACCCCGCGCCGCACCCGTACCTCCTGATGTGGCGGTGGCGGCGCAACCCCCTGCGGCGGTCCAGCGACCGGCTGCGGGCGTGGATCTCGCTCGGGATCCTGCTCGCCGTGCTGGTGGCCGCCCCGGCGTCGATGTTCGGAGTCGGCGACAGCGCCTACCGGCACTACCGGAGCACCGCCGAGCACGAGGAGCGGACCCGGGACCACCGCCCCGCCGTCCTGACCCACGACGCCCCGCGCCACCCCGAGCCGGGCTCCGACGAGGCGAAGGAGACCCGCTACCCGGTCCCGGTGCGCTTCACCGGCCCCGACGGGGTGAGCAGGACCGGGACGACCGAGGTCGAACCGGGGCTGCCGGCCGACAGCACCGTCCTGGTCTGGGTCGACGACGAGGGCCGGATCACCGAGCCGCCGCTGTCCGCGGAGCAGATCCGCAGCCGCACGATGGGCTGGGCGATCCTCGCCTTCCTCGGCGTCGTCATCACCGGTCTCGCCGCCCACGCCGCCACGGGACTCGTGCTGTACCGGCGCAACCTCGCCCAGTGGGACGCGGCCTGGGCCAACACGGCCCCGCGCTGGAGCAGACTCCCGTGACGCCCGTCCG
Source organism: Streptomyces coelicoflavus (assembly GCF_003112555.1). GTDB lineage: Bacteria > Actinomycetota > Actinomycetes > Streptomycetales > Streptomycetaceae > Streptomyces > Streptomyces coelicoflavus. The sequence goes on from NZ_BEWB01000004.1 coordinate 568,658, forward strand.
GGGGCGTGCCCCTCACGCCGTCGCCGCACCCGCCGCCGGCGGCGCCAACTGCCGGGCCAGCCACGTCGGGACACCGCCGAGGAGCCGGAACAGCCGCCGCGCCTCCTCCCGCAGCCGGGACGCCTCCGGCTCCGACTCCGCGTCCGCCAGCGAGGCCAGCGCGGGCGCCGTACCGACGAGGTACCCCAGCTCCTCGCGGATCCGCAGCGACTCGGCGAAACCGTGCCGCGCCTCGGTCAACTCCCCCTCGCGCAGGGCCAGACCCGCCAGATGCCGCCAGGTGAAGGACAGGAGCAGCGGCTCGGCGTGCGCCGTCGCGCCGGCGTGTGCGCGCCGGTACGCCGCGCGGGCCGCCTGGGGGGACCGGGTCAGGTTCTCCGCGAGCAGTCCGCGCCGGAAGTCGAGCAGCGCCCGCCCCTCCGCGCCCGGCGCGATCAGCGCCGCCGCCCGGCCCAGCGCGGCCCGCGCCTCGTCGGCCCGGTCGCGCACCCCGTGCACCGTGGCGGCGTACGCGAGTTGACCCCGTTCACAGGCGGCGGCCCCACGTTCGTCGTCGCTGTGGGCGAGGGCCTCCGCGGTGCGCAGCGCGTCCTCGGCCTCGGCCCAGCCCTGCTCCGTGTACAGGCACCGCTCCACCAGCAGCGCGGTCCGCTGCAAGGCGGTGTCCGCGGTGACCGGCTCCAGCAGGGCCGCAGCGTCGGCCCAGCAGCCGCGCGAGCGCAGCCGCCATACCGCGGTCTGGAGCGGATCGTCACCTTCGGTCGTTCCCCAGCCAGAACCAGCCATGGCGGAATGCGCCACGTCGCCCTCCCCTTAGCACGCCATCGAGCTCTCGAGTGGTGGCCGCATCTCAGCACGGATCCGGCGGCCCGGCCAAGAGGATGGGTGAAACTTTTCACAAAGTCGTGGTCTTCGTGCCGTCGAGGTTTGGAACCGCCCCGGACCGCTCCGGGCCCCGACGCGGCCGCCGCGCGCCCCGGGCCTCAGCTCATGCGCAGGGCCAGGAAGAAGTCGAGCTTGTCCTCCAGCCGCGACAGGTCACGCCCCGTCAACTGCTCGATCCGCCCGACGCGGTAGCGCAGCGTGTTGACGTGGAGGTGCAGCCGGTTCGCACAGCGCGTCCAGGAGCCGTCGCTGTCGAGGAACGCCTCCAGCGTCGGGATCAGCTCGGCGCGGTGCCGGCGGTCGTAGTCCCGCAGCGGGTCGAGCAGCCGGGCGGTGAAGGCCCGCCGCACGTCGTCCGGGACGAAGGGGAGCAGCAGCACGTGCGAGGCCAGCTCCTGGTGGCCCGCCGCGCAGACCCGGCCGGGGCGCGCCGCGGCGACCCGGCGCGCGTGCCGGGCCTCCTCCAGCGCCCCGCGCAACCCCTCCGCCGAGTGCACGGCCGCGCTGACGCCGAGCGTGACGCGCCCGTCCCCGTCGAGACCGGCCGACAGCGGTTCCCGTACGGACTCGAGCAGCGCGTCCGCGAGGACCCCCGCCTCGGAGCCGTCGTGCTCGCTGGAGACCGCCGGCAGCGGTACGAGGGCGACCGCCTCCTCGCCGGTGTGCGCCACGGCGATGCGGTCCGACTGCTCGGGGCCGGTGGCGTGCGGGTCGACGAGGATCTCCTCGAGCAGGGTCTGCGAGATGCGGCCGGTCTGCCCGTCGCCGTCCGCCCACTCCACCCGGGCCACCACGACCTGCCAGTGCGGTGCCGCGCCGAGGCCGGGCAGCAGCACCGGCGCCGCCACCCGCAGCCGGGCCGCGATCTCGGCCGGCGCGGCGCCCGTCTGCACCAGCTCCAGCACCTCCTGGGCGAGCCGCCGCCGCACCGTGCGCGCCGCGTCCCGCCGGTCCCGCTCGACCGCGATCAGCTGGGTGACGCCGTACAGCAGGTCGAGCCGTTCCTCGGCCCACTCCCCGGCGTCCGCCTCCACCACGAGCAGCCAGTCGGACAGCACCGTCTCGCGCACCTCCCGGCCGCCCGCCGCCGCGCCCTGCGGGACACGCGGCGCCGCGGCCGCCGACGGGAGCTGCCCCCGGCCGCGCACCGGGAAGAGGCTGTACGTCGTGGCGCCCACGGACACCCGGTGCGGCGCGCGCCGGCCCGCGCGGGTGGCCGCGAGGTGTTCCGCCGCGAGCTTGGCGCACACCTCGGCCGGGAGGGCGGGCTCCGCGTCCTTCGGTCCCGCGACCTGCCGTCCGGTGGGGGAGAGGACCCAGGCGCGCAGGTCGAGGTCGGAGCCGAGCAGGTCCAGGACCACGTCGGGGCCGCCGCCCGCCGGTCCCGAGGTCATCATCCGGCGGTGCCGGTCCACCACGGCCGCGAGGTCCCCGGCCCGTTCGCCGGACACCTGGCGCACGACGTGCTCGGTGATCGTCGCGAAGGCCACCGCCTCGTGCACCGCGAAGAGCGGCAGCCGGTGCCGGGCGCAGGCCACCACCAGGTCCTCCGGCACGCTCCCCAGCTCCGCCTCACCGGCGGCCAGCGCGGCCACCTGGGCCTGCACCAGGAGACGCACGAACGGCTCGGAGTCGGCGGCGCCCCGGCGCCAGGCCAGGCCGGTGAGGACCAGCTCGCCGCCCGAGAGGTAGCGGCTGGGGTCCCGCAGGTCGGTGGTCATCACGCCGCGGACCGTACGGTCCAGCTCGTCCTCGCCGCCGAGCAGCTTGAGGCCCAGCGCGTCGGTGTCCAGCAGTGCGCGCAGCCGCATTCTCGTCGCCGCCGTTCTTTGTCTCGAAGTGTTCCAGGTCACGCGGCTGTGTCGCCCGATTCCGGAGAAGAACAGGGAGGCTCCCGAGCACCTCCGTTCATACGAATCTACAAGATGCCCGCCCTGGCCAGCCAACTCCTTCATGGTTTCTGCGACTGACCCCGGTGGAGCACACGACGGTGTACTGAGGCCATTCCACGTGAACAGCACATGAACGAGCCGGGCCTCCCGTACCCGCATGTGGCTCGATCCGTACGCCCCCGATCGACCCCGTACCCCCGATCAGACGAGGAAGAGAGCCGGTCATGGACTTCCTTCGCCCCGCCAGCTGGGAGGAGGCGCTCGCCGCGAAGGCCGAGCACCCCACCGCTGTGCCGATCGCGGGCGGTACCGACGTGATGGTCGAGATCAACTTCGACCATCGCAGGCCCGAGTACCTCATGGACCTGAACCGCGTCGCCGACCTGACCGAGTGGGAGGTCGGCGAGGACTTCGTACGGCTCGGTGCCTCCGTGCCCTACACCCGGATCATGGAGGACCTCCGCACCGAGCTGCCGGGGCTCGCCCTCGCCTCGCACACGGTCGCCTCCCCGCAGATCCGCAACCGCGGCGGCGTGGGCGGGAACCTCGGCACCGCGTCCCCGGCCGGCGACGCCCACCCGGCCCTGCTCGCCGCCGGCGCCGAGGTCGAGGCCGAGTCGGTGCGCGGCACCCGCCGCATCCCGATCGACGCGTTCTACACCGGCGTGAAGCGCAACGCGCTGGCGCCCGACGAGCTGATCCGCGCCGTGCACGTCAGGAAGGCCGACGGACCGCAGCAGTTCTCCAAGGTCGGCACCCGCAACGCCATGGTCATCGCCGTGTGCGCCTTCGGCCTCGCCGTGCACCCGGACACGCGTACCGTCCGCACCGGCATCGGCTCGGCCGCGCCCACCCCGATCCGCGCCACGGCCGCCGAGGAGTTCCTGAACGCGGCGCTCGAGGAGGGCGGCTTCTGGGACAACGGGAAGGTCGTCACCCCCTCGGCCGTCAAGCGGTTCGCGGACCTGTGCGCGGCCGCCTGCGACCCGATCGACGACGTCCGCGGCACCGCCGCCTACCGCCGCCACGCGGTCGGTGTCATGGCGCGCCGGACGCTCACCTGGACCTGGGAGTCGTACCGCGGCGCCCGCCGCACCACGGAAGGAGCCGCGTGATGCGCGTCAACCTCACCGTCAACGGACGCCCCCAGGAGGCCGACGACGTCTGGGAGGGCGAGTCCCTGCTGTACGTGCTGCGCGAGCGGATGGGCCTGCCCGGCTCCAAGAACGCCTGCGAGCAGGGCGAGTGCGGCTCGTGCACGGTCCGCCTGGACTGCGTGCCGGTGTGCTCCTGCCTCGTCGCCGCCGGCCAGGCCGAGGGCCGCGAGGTCGTCACCGTCGAGGGCCTCGCCGAGTACGCCCGGCAGCGTGCCGAGGGCGGCGCCACCGGTGCCCGCGGAGCCACCGGTGTCCGCGGCGGGGAGAGCGCCTCGCTGGACGCGGCCCGGCGGTGGCAGGCCCGGGGCACCGACTCGCAGACCGGCGAGAACATCGAACTGGCCCCCGTACAGCAGGCGTTCATCGAAGCTGGCGCCGTCCAGTGCGGCTTCTGCACCCCCGGACTGCTGGTCGCCGCCGACGAGCTGCTGGAGCACCACCCGGACCCGACCGACGAGGACATCCGCGAGGCGCTGTCCGGCAACCTGTGCCGCTGCACCGGCTACGAGAAGATCATGGACGCGGTCCGCCTGGCCGCGGCCCGCCGTTCCGAGGGGGCCGGAGCATGACCGCCAACGGCGCACCCACCGGCCTCACCCAGGGCTCCACGACCAGGGGCGGCATCGGCGAGTCCACGCTCCGCCCGGACGGCGTCCTCAAGGTCACCGGCGAGTTCGCGTACGCCTCCGACATGTGGCACGAGGACATGCTCTGGGGGCAGATCCTGCGCTCCACCGTCGCGCACGCCGAGATCGTCTCCATCGACACGAGCGAGGCGCTGGCCACGGCGGGCGTGTACGCCGTCATGACGTACGACGACCTGCCGACGGACGTGCGCCACTACGGACTGGAAATCCGGGACACGCCCGTTCTCGCCCACGGCAAGGTCCGCCACCACGGGGAGCCGGTCGCGATCGTCGCCGCCGACCATCCGGAGACCGCGCGCCGCGCCGCCGCGAAGATCAGGGTGGAGTACCGGGAGCTGCCCCTCGTCACCGACGAGGCCTCCGCGACCGCCCCCGACGCGGTCCTCGTCCACGAGCACCGCACCGACCACCACAGCGGCCACGTCCCGCACCCCAACATCGTGCACCGCCAGCCGATCGTGCGCGGCGACGCCGACGCGGCGGCCGGGCGCGCCGACGTGATCGTCGAGGGCGACTACTGCTTCGGCATGCAGGACCAGGCCTTCCTCGGCCCCGAGTCGGGTCTCGCGGTGCCCGGCGAGGACGGCGGCGTCGACCTCTACATCGCCACCCAGTGGCTCCACTCCGACCTGCGCCAGATCGCCCCCGTGCTCGGCCTGCCCGAGGACAAGGTGCGGATGACGCTGTCCGGCGTCGGCGGGGCCTTCGGCGGACGCGAGGACCTGTCGATGCAGATCCACGCCTGCCTCCTCGCGCTGCGCACCGGCAAACCCGTCAAGATCGTCTACAACCGCTTCGAGTCCTTCTTCGGCCATGTCCACCGCCACCCGGCCCGGCTCCACTACGAGCACGGCGCCACCCGCGACGGCCGGCTCACCCACGTGAAGTGCCGCATCGTCCTGGACGGCGGCGCCTACGCCTCCGCCTCCCCGGCGGTCGTCGGCAACGCCGCCTCGCTGTCGGTCGGGCCGTACGTGTGCGAGGACGTGGACATCGAGGCCCTCGCCCTCTACTCCAACAACCCGCCCTGCGGTGCCATGCGCGGCTTCGGCGCGGTCCAGGCGTGCTTCGCCTACGAGGCCCAGATGGACAAGGTGGCGGCCGAACTGGGCCTGGACCCGGTGGAGTTCCGCCGGATCAACGCCATGGAGCAGGGCACGCTCATGCCCACGGGACAGCGCGTCGACTCCCCGGCGCCGGTCGCCGAACTCCTGCGCCGCGTCAAGGCGATGCCGATGCCGCCGGAGCGCCAGTGGGAGTCCAGCGAGGGCGCCGACGTGCGGCAGCTGCCCGGCGGCCTGTCCAACACCACCCACGGCGAGGGCGTCGTACGCGGCGTCGGCTACGCGGTCGGCATCAAGAACGTCGGCTTCTCCGAGGGCTTCGACGACTACTCCACCGCCCGGGTCCGCCTGGAGGTCGCGGGCGGCCGCCCCGTCGTCACCGTGCACACCGCGATGGCGGAGGTCGGCCAGGGCGGCGTCACCGTCCACGCGCAGATCGCCCGCACCGAACTGGGCGTCGCCGAGGTCACCATCCGGCCCGCCGACACGCAGGTGGGCTCGGCCGGCTCCACCTCGGCCTCCCGGCAGACCTACGTCACCGGCGGCGCCGTCAGGAACGCCTGCGAGCTGGTGCGCGAGAAGGTCCTGGAGATCGGCCGCCGCAGGCTCGGCCCGTACCACCCCGCCTGGGCCACCGCCGAACTGCTCCTGGAGGGCGGCAAGGTCGTCACCGACGGCGGCGAGGTCCTCGCCGACCTCGTGGACGTCCTGGAGGACGAGGTGGTCGAGGTCGAGGAGGAGTGGCGGCACCGGCCGACCGAACCCTTCGACCCGCGCACCGGCCAGGGCAACGGCCACGTCCAGTACTCCTTCGCCGCGCACCGCGCCGTCGTCGAGGTCGACACCGAGCTGGGCCTGGTCAAGGTGATCGAGCTGGCCTGCGCCCAGGACGTCGGCAAGGCGCTGAACCCGCTCTCCGTGGTCGGCCAGATCCAGGGCGGCACCGTCCAGGGCCTGGGCATCGCGGTGATGGAGGAGATCGTCGTCGACCCCGTGACCGCGAAGGTGCGGAACCCCTCCTTCACGGACTATCTCCTCCCCACGATCCTCGACACGCCGGCCCTACCGGTCGACGTGCTCGAACTCGCCGACGACCACGCGCCCTACGGGCTGCGCGGAGTCGGCGAGGCACCCACCCTGTCGTCCACCCCGGCGGTCCTCGCGGCCATCAGGGACGCGACCGGGCTGGCGCTCGACCGCACGCCGGTACGGCCGGAACACCTCACCGGCACGGCGGCGGACCAAGACCCTCCGGGCGGCGCACGGAACGTCACACCCTCCGCGCCGCCCGGAGCACTCACCAAGTCCCACACCGCTCGCGGTACTTGACGTACCACCGTTCTGCGTAACACCACATGCGTTCGTCTCGGGCCGTCCCCCGGGTCGTGCATATCCCAAATCCCGCGGCCGCCCCAGCGGCCGGACGGGTGCACCTATGAACCTTGGGAGACGGCCCCATGACCCAGCAGTCAGTGGAGCCCAAGATCACCGCCGAAGACGCGGGCGCGGGTTCCCGCGTCCCCGGCGGACGGTCTTGGCTCGACCGGTACTTTCACATATCCCACCGGGGATCGACGGTCGCGCGTGAGGTGCGCGGCGGCATCACCACCTTCATGGCGATGGCGTACATCGTCCTGCTCAACCCCGTGATCCTGTCCGGCAAGGACGCGGCGGGCGACACCCTGGGCCAGAAGGCCCTGATCACCGCGACGGCGTTCGCCGCGGCGCTCACCACGCTCCTGATGGGCTTCGTCGGCAAGGTGCCGCTCGCCCTGGCCGCCGGGCTCTCGGTCTCCGGCGTGATCGCCGGGCAGGTCGTCCCGCAGATGACCTGGCCGCAGGCCATGGGCATGTGTGTGATGTACGGCGTGGTGATCATGCTGCTCGTGGTCACCGGGCTCCGCGAGATGATCATGAACGCGATCCCGCTCGCCCTCAAGCACGGCATCACCATGGGCATCGGCCTGTTCATCGCCATCATCGGCCTGGTCAAGGGCGGCTTCGTCCACGCGGGCAAGGCGACCCCGCTCACCCTCGGCCCCGCGGGCGAACTCGCCGGCTGGCCCGTCCTGCTCTTCGCGGGCACCCTGCTCCTGATCTTCATGCTCCAGGCCCGCAACATGCCCGGCGCCATCCTGATCGGCATCGTCACCGGCACGATCGTCGCCGCGATCCTGAACGCCACCGGGGTCATCGACCCCAAGCAGTGGGCCAACGGCGCCCCCGAGCTGCACGGCAGCGCGGTCTCCATGCCGGACTTCTCGCTCTTCGGCAGCCTGGAGTTCGGCGGCTGGGGCGACGTCGGCGTGATGACGGTCGGCATGATCGTGTTCACGCTGGTGCTCGCCGGGTTCTTCGACGCGATGGCCACCATCATCGGCGTCGGCACCGAGGCCAAGCTCGCCGACGACAAGGGCCGCATGCCGGGTCTGTCGAAGGCGCTCTTCATCGACGGCGCCGGCGGTGCCATCGGCGGTGTGGCGGGCGGCTCCGGCCAGACCGTCTTCGTCGAGTCCGCGACCGGCGTCGGCGAGGGCGCCCGCACCGGGCTCGCCTCGGTCGTCACCGGCCTGTTCTTCGCGGCCTGCCTCTTCTTCACGCCGATCACCGCGATCGTGCCGCAGGAGGTCGCCTCGGCCGCCCTGGTGGTCATCGGCGCGATGATGATGATGAACGCCCGGCACGTGGACTGGGCCGACCGGGCCACCGCGATCCCGGTCTTCCTGACCGTCGTCCTGATGCCGTTCACGTACTCCATCACGGCCGGTGTCGCCGCTGGCGTCATCTCCTACGTCGCCATCAAGGTCGCGCAGGGCAAGGCGCGGGAGATCGGCGCGTTCATGTGGGGCCTGACGGTGATCTTCATCGTCTACTTCGCCCTCAACCCGATCGAGAGCTGGATGGGCGTGCACTAGCCGCCACGACGGGAACCCTTCACGTACCCGTTGTCCGAGGAGGCCGGAAGGTTCGAGGAGGCCGGAAGGTTCGAGGAGGCCGGAAGGTTCGAGGAGGACCGGAGGACCGGAGGACCGTAAGGACCGAGGAGGACCGACAAATGCTGGACATCGCCGACGAGCTGCACCGGTGGGTCGAGCAGGGACGCGACTTCGCCGTGGCCACCGTGGTGGCCGTCGGCGGCAGCGCCCCCCGGCCGACCGGCGCCGCCCTCGCGGTGGACGCCGACGGCACGGTGGTCGGCTCGGTCTCCGGCGGGTGCGTGGAGGGCGCCGTGTACGAGCTGTGCCGGCAGGCCCTCCAGGACGGCGGAACCGTCGTGGAGCGCTTCGGGTACAGCGACGAGGACGCCTTCGCCGTGGGTCTGACCTGCGGCGGGGTCATCGACGTCCTCGTCGCCCCGGTACGGACGGGCGACCCCGTCCGTCCGGCCCTGACCACGGCCCTCGCCGCCGCGGCACGCGGCGAGACGGCGGCCCTGGCACGCGTCGTGAGCGGCCCGGCGCAGCTGCTGGGCCGCGCGCTGGCCGTCCGGGCGGACGGCTCCCGCACCGGCGGCTTCGGCGGCCACCCCGAGCTGGACCGCACGGCGGCCGCCGAGGCGGGCGCCTTCCTGGACGCCGGGCGCACCGGCACGCTGGAGATCGGTGAGCAGGGCTCGCGCTGCGGTGCACCGCTCACCCTGCTGGTCGAGTCCTCCGTCCCGGCGCCCCGCATGATCGTCTTCGGTGCGATCGACTTCGCGTCGGCGCTGGCGCGGGTCGGCACGTTCCTCGGCTACCACGTGACGGTGTGCGACGCCCGCCCCGTCTTCGCCACCCCGGCCCGCTTCCCGGACGCGGACGAGGTCGTCGCCGAGTGGCCCCACGAGTACCTGGCGCGCACCGAGGTCGACGCGCGCACCGTGCTGTGCGTCCTGACCCACGACGCCAAGTTCGACATCCCGCTGCTCCGGCTGGCGCTGCGCCTCCCGGTGGCCTACGTCGGCGCGATGGGCTCCCGCCGCACCCACCTGGACCGCGAGGCCCGGCTGCGCGAGGCCGGCGTGAGCGACCTGGAGCTGGCCCGCCTCAGGTCGCCCATCGGCCTCGACCTCGGCGCCCGCACCCCCGAGGAGACGGCCCTGTCCATCGCGGCCGAGATCGTCGCGGCCCGCCACGGCGGCACGGGCGCCGCCCTGACCGGCGCCCACACCCCCATCCACCACGACGGCCCGGCGGTGCCGACGGGGCGCATCGGGTCGGTGGCGTAGCGCCCCGGAGGCCCGGGTGCCGGGTGGTGCGTTCCGCGTGTGCCTCGGGACCACTGGCTGGTGCTGCGGACGCTCGGGGCCATCCCCGCGGGTGCGGGGAGCAGACGAAGCACCAAAAGTTCCAGTCCGGCTGTTCGGGGCCATCCCCGCGGATGCGGGGAGCAGGTACGCGAAGACGTTGAAGGAGCCCCAGGTGAGGGGCCATCCCCGCGGGTGCGGGGAGCAGGCTCGCCGTCGCCGTACCCAGCCACCGCCAGGGGGGCCATCCCCGCGGGTGCGGGGAGCAATCCGACTCGGACACCACCACGGTGAAGCCGAAGGGGCCATCCCCGCGGGTGCGGGGAGCAGCGGCTGTGGACCAGCGACCCCTTCGACATGCCGGGGCCATCCCCGCGGGTGCGGGGAGCAGACGAGGTCCCGCTTGAGCGCGGACTCACCGATGGGGCCATCCCCGCGGGTGCGGGGAGCAGCCCGGCACGCTCGTCAACGCGAACGGCAACCCGGGGCCATCCCCGCGGGTGCGGGGAGCAGTCCGCCTCCGGGCAGTAGAAGCCCCTCTGGAAGGGGCCATCCCCGCGGGTGCGGGGAGCAGGACGACCACGCCAGCCATCTTGGCCAGTCCCAGGGGCCATCCCCGCGGGTGCGGGGAGCAGGGGTGGCACCTCGGGCAGGACGGGCACGCGGAGGGGCCATCCCCGCGGGTGCAGGGAGCAGCAGGGCCGCAGTTCCTCCAGCGACGCGGCCGCGGGGCCATCCCCGCGGGTGCGGGGAGCAGGGTGAGTGCCCGGTCGGCGACGACCCACGCGAGGGGCCATCCCCGCGGGTGCGGGGAGCAGATCGTGATCGCGGTCCGGGCGCGGTGCTCCCAGGGGCCATCCCCGCGGGTGCGGGGAGCAGGCCTTCTACGGCCTGCTGAAGAAGGACGACCGGGGGCCATCCCCGCGGGTGCGGGGAGCAGTGGCCACCCTCGCCGGGTGCTCGCAGGAGACCGGGGCCATCCCCGCGGGTGCGGGGAGCAGCCCATCTGGGCAGCCGAGTCGCCCAGCGCGCTCGGGCCATCCCCGCGGGTGCGGGGAGCAGTGCCTCCTTGGCGTTGCGTTGGCACGACGTCCGGGGCCATCCCCGCGGGTGCGGGGAGCAGCGTCGCCCGGTGGTACCGCTCGCGGTGCTCACGGGGCCATCCCCGCGGGTGCGGGGAGCAGCTCGTCGCCGCCCTCACCAAACTCGCCGACCACGGGCCATCCCCGCGGGTGCGGGGAGCAGACTGGATGACCTGCACCTTTATAGACGCTGGAGGCGGTTCTCGAGCATCTTCATTGGTCCCGGCAAATCAGCCGTAAGTTACTCAATATGCATCAGCCTCTGCCGAAGCGTCGGCGTTTGGCGGCTCTGCTCCAGCCGGATGGTGGCCCGTTCTGAGGAGCCGGTCCACGGGAAGGGGCGTTGAGGTCGGGCCGGCGGATCAGGGTGATGCCTTCGTGGTCGGTCGGGTGCCAGGCGTGGTCGTGGGTGCGGAAGGTGAAGCCCTGCTCGTTGTTCGTGGTGTGGGCCAGCAGGGCGCGGCCCTGGCCCGCGTACTGCTGGACTTCTTCCCAGAGTGCGTCGCGGATGCGGGCGGAGGGGTTGCCGACGAATACCCCGGCGGAGATCTCCATCAGCCAGCGTGTGAGGAAACCGCGCAGGCCGGCCGGGCAGTTGGTAAGGACGATGACGGTCACCAGAGCTCGTCCCCGTAGTCCTCGGGGCCGTCGTAGTTGGTGCCGGAGGCGACCTGGTGACCGTGATCGCTTTGGAGCGTGACCACGTCCCGGTCGTCGGCGGAACCGCTGGAGCCGACTGCTTCCGGGAGCAGGAGGCGCCTGATGTCGTCGACGCAGCGGTTCAGGAGGGATGTTTCGTTGATGCGGTCTCGTAGCGCGCGGCGGGTGCGGGGGACCGTGTCCTCCTCGTCCTGTGCGGCTATGTCGAAGGCGAGGGGAATGCCGATTTCCGTCTTGTAGAGGTCGGCGATGTCCAGGACGAAGGACAGTTCGTGGCCGGAGTGGATGAAGCCGAGGGCCGGGCTGCATCCCAGGGAGGTGACGACGGCGTGGGCGATGCCGTACATGCACTGGGCGGCTGCGGTGATGGCCTGGTTGACGGCGTCGCCGCTGGTGAAGTCGCCGGGGGTGTAGCGGCGGCCCAGCCAGGGGACGCCGGTGCGGGTAGCTTCGGTGCGGTAGCAGTCTTTGACCCGTTTGCCCTCGCGGCCAAGGAGTTCGTGCCGGGTGAGACCCGTGGGGTCCTCGTCCGGGAAACGCAGCCGGTACATCGCCCGGGCCACGGCGAGGCGGCTGCGCTGGTTGGCCCACTGGCGGGCCTGGGCCTCCATGAGAGCGGCGGAGCGACTGAGAGCGCGGCCTGAGGCGTAGTAGCGCACACCGTGCTCGCCGACCCAGCAGACCGCCGCACCGGTCTCCCCGAGCACGCTCATGGCCTGGTGGGTGACGCGTGTTCCGGGGCCGAGAAGGAGCGTGCCGATGGTCGCCGACGGGATGTGCGTGGTGCCTTCCGCGTCCTGTGCCGTGATGGCGTTGGCGTCGCGGTGGACCGTGCAGCGTTCCAGGTAGACGAAGGAGAGGCGTTCGCCGGTGCGGGTGAGCTGCCGTGGCGTGAGTGCCGTGCGTTGGGAGACCGTGCTCATGCCGTTGGCCGTGTCGGCTCGGTGAGGGGGGCCAGGGTGAGGAGGCCGCAGCCGTACGCACGGGCCCGGCCGATGCCCTGGGTGAGGGAGCGGCGCAGTGCGGCGGGATCGGTGACCTCCAGTCGCCCTTCGAAGGTGACGGTGATGACGGTGACCGGCTTGTCGCGGCGGCTGCCGGAGCCGTGGGACTTGTCGAAGGCGAGGGAGCGGGTGTCCCGTATGGCCAGTTCGTACCGGTCGCCGGAGTGGGGCCGCTTCTGGTGGGTGTTTCCCTCGGGCAGGAGACGTCGGTCTGCCGGCTTCTCGCAGATCCGGAAGCCGAGGCGCTTTTGCCGTTCCTCGTCGAGCAGCCAGCCCATCTGGTGAACGGGCGTGAGGTGGGCGGTGAGCTTGCGGGGCTCGCCCTCCTTGCGACGGACGGTGTGCACGGGGTTCGCGGTCAGGCGGAACGCCCAGCGGTCGCCGACAGCCAGACGGTCGAGGAGCGGGGCATACGGGCGCGTCTGCCAGCCGGGGTCCTCCGGGCCGGCGACGGCGGGCCATCCGGCCTGCTCGACCAGATGCGTCAGGTCGGGACGGTCCGGACTGACGACGTACAGCAGCACCTCGGCGCGGCCCCGCTGGTCCAGGCGCCACAGCACGCGCGGTGCGTCGGGCTCCGGACTGTCCGAAGGCAGGATGTGGGGGAAGGAGGACATGACCGCCGCGTGCATGGCCTGGGGCGAGGACAGCAGGCGGCGAGCGCCGGGCCGCGCGGTGTTGACGCGGAAGCGGGAGAGGAACATCAGGCGCTCTCATTCTCCAGAGCATCGAGGGCGGCGAACGGGTCGTGCGGCCCCTGCGGGCTGCCGCCGCCGGCAGGGATCGGAGTGGGTACGGCGGTGGTGACGACGGTCCGCAGTGCGTGCCGCCGGTGGGCGGCGTCGAAACTGACCGGCTGGTCGCGCAGGACGTCGGCCGGCTCGGCGGGCCCGTCGGTGGCCCTCTCGTGCAGAACGGTCAGGGACTGCGGGGTCCGGTGGCGCCTGCGGTACCAGGCGGAGGCCTGCCACGGCACGTTTGTCAGCGCGGTCTCGAGTGTCGTGTCCTCGTACCGCCCGAGGTCGACCGGTTCGGAGGGCGGACACGAACGCCGGCCGAGATACGGCAGGTAGACAGGGCCGCGCAGGGCGTCGTGCAGGCCGGTGAGCAGTGCCGGGTCGCCCTCGACGGCGGCGACGAAGACGGCGTCGGCGAGGTAGAACCGCTCGGACAGCGGCATGGACGCCCCGGTGACGCCGTGGTGCGCGGTGTGGAAGTCCCGGATGCGGGTGCCGGGCTGGTCGATGCGGACTCCGAAGCGGAGTGCTGCCAGGGGAGCCAGGTTCGTGTCGTCGCCGCGTTCGATGCCGGCTGCCGAGGCGAGCAGGCCGATGACGCCGCTCTTGGTCGGTGCGGATTCGGTGGTGCGGCGGGTGAAGCGGGAGGAGGCACCCCAGGACTGCAGGGGGCCCGCCAGGCGAAGGACGAGTACGCCGGTGCTGCTCATGCGGGCTTGTCCAGCCGTTCGGTGACGGCCTGTCCGACGGCGGCGGCCAGCTCCCGCAGCGTGCCCGTCTCGGTGCCGAGGTCGGCGAGCTTCCGCGTGGCGGGGCCGACCCGCAGGACCCAGGTGCGGGTGGTGTCGGAGTCGCCGTAGGCGCGCTCGACGTCCGAGGCGTAGGCGGCGAGCCGGTCGGCGGCCTCGCGCAGGTGTCCGCCGCCGTCGCTGCGGACCGGGTCCTCGAAGGCGGCGACGTAGCTGATGGGCCGGGTGGTACGGAGCTTGACGACCACGGCGTCGGGCTCGGTGTGGTGACCGAAGGTGTTGATCTTTCCGGTGGGGAGGGACTCCACGAAGGCCTGTACGAAGGCTTCTACGGCCCGGCGCACCGGCTCGGTGCGTGGTTCTTCCTCACGCAGACCCTGGCCGAGGTTGTCGGCGAGCAGGTGCACGCCGAGGGCGGCGTAGCGGTAGAGCGTGGCGGAGTTGAAGTCGACGGTGCCGATCATTCCGGCGCCGGTCTCCTCGTCGGTGTTCTCGTCGTCGACGGCCGTGTAGTAGTCGGACTCGTTGTCGACGCGGTGGACGCTCAGGGCGTGCGCGACCTGGACGGCGGCGTCGACGTTGATGTCGGCGACATCGGCGACCATTCGGCCGAACAGCGCGATGTCCACGGAGTGCCGGGTGTCCGCGAGTTCCTTGGCCCGGGCCTTGTTCTCCTTGGTCCTGAGGAACGACGTGATGTCGGCGGCGCCTTCCAGTGCGAGACGGGCCAAGCCGTCCAGCTGCCGAGAGCTGAGGAAGACCAGGTACTTGCTCTCCGGAGCGGGGGCGGGGCTCCCGTCCTTTTTCGCCTGGTCGGCCTTTCGCTTGGGGATCTCGGTCTTGAAGCCCGCGGCCTTGACCGTCTCGTCGGCGAGCTGCAGCGCCGTCTCCCGTTCGACGGACTCGTCGAGTCCGGTGATCCGGTCGGCCAGGAGCTCCACGATCTTCTTCGTCCGCACGCCCAGCTCGGCGGGGTCGAGCAGGTGCTCGTCCGCGAAGCAGGTCCGGATGGCACGCTTCCACGCCTGGCTCGAGACACGGGCGCGCGGGACTCCGCCGTAGACGGCCGTCTTGGGGGCGCCCGTGTCGTCCCGGTTGAGGTTGCTGGGCGGGACGGTCTGCAGAGCGTGCACGTCCAGGAAGATGCGGTTCACGAGGCGTCCTTGTCGGTGTCCGGGGTGGCGTTCTCGTCGGAGGCAGGGGTGGTGTTCTGTTCGCCGTCCGGTCGGGTTCGCAGCTGCTCGTGGAAGGAGCGGCCCCACCGCCGTCGCACGGCGGCGGGCCCGTCGGGGCACTGCCAGAGGTAGAGCTGACCGGCGAGGAGCGCGTAGTCGAGCGGGATCGGGGCCTTGGCGCTGCGCAGCAGGGCGACGATGTCGCGCAGCCGCTGGGTGAGCGTGGGGAGGTCGGGGGCAGTGCCCGCGCGGACCAGTCGCTTGCGGACGGGGGCGTCGGTGCCGTCGGTCGGCATCAGGCGCCGGACTGCCGCGCCCAGGCCGCCCGGCCGCTCACGGGTGTGTCGGCGGTGCATGGGAACGCCGCGCGACTGCTGGTGGAACGCCCACAGGGTGAGGGCCGCGTGCAGCGCGTTCTCCGCGTACACCAGCTCCTCTTCGCCCAGCGGCCGTTCTCCTTCGGCCGTGGTGTGGAGTGGGCCGGTGTCGATCAGGCTCCACAGGTCGGGTGTCTCGCCCGCCTCACGACCCGCACCGCGGCGCAGTCGGGCTAGAGCGCCGACGGCGTGGGACCTGTCCTTGAGGTACCCCTCCTGCCAGGACCCGATGAGCGCGGCGGCGAGGTCCGCGACCTGCTGCTGAACGGGGACTGCGGCGTGTGGGGCGGACGTGGATGCGAACGCGGTCATACGTGCACCTCCGGATCGATCGCGGCGTATTCGGTTCCCGTCGGACCGGTGGGCCCAGGCCCGGGTGGGACGTCCTCCGCCGAAACGGTGCCCTTCCCGCCGGAGTCTGGGGCTTGGGAAGGGCTTGAAGAACCCGAGGCGCCGCGAGAGTCGGGGTCGCCCACCGCCTTGGCCAGCCGCCCCCGGAACCACACGTCGGCCAGGCCCGCGTTCAGCCAGTGAGTGCCGCCCTTTTGGTCGGTGTGGATCCGTCCCTCCCAGGCCGCGTCACCCGCGGCGGAGATGAGACGGTCGCCGAGGCGGCCCACCGTATGCCGCACTTGACGCTGCCACGTGTGCCGGTGCTCGAACGGGTCGGTCGCCGTCGCCATGCCGGACAGCCAGCCGCGGTACGCATGGTCCAGCGCGTCGAATCCCTCAGCACGGGCAACGTCCTTCGGACCCTCCTGCTCGGATCCACGCGCCCGAGCCAGATCGGCCGCGAGGTCCCCCAGGATCCGCACCGCCCGGTCGGCGTCCTCGGCCGCGGCGATGGCCTGCGCGGCGTAGGCAGGGTCCTGCGCGTGCAGCAGGACGACCGGCATCTCCAGGCGGTCGTCGACGACCTCGTCGATCACGGACTGCTGGGTCCCGTACCGGACACCCACCACCCGGGTACGGACGAGGAAGCGTCGGGAGAGGTGGCCTTCGGTCACGAGCCGTGCGACCCATTCGAGGATCCGCGGCCGCAGCCGGGAGGGCCCCTCGGCGCCGCCGGTGCTCTCCAGCCGGTCGGCGAGGAGTGCGGCGATGCCCCGCCAGGCCCCACGGGCCGGATCGTGTTCCAGCGGCAGAAACACGGGGGACTGTCCCAGCTTCCTCTCCTGCGCAGGGCTGCGCCGCCACGCAGTCATCGGCTCGCCGCGGTGCATGTTCCGGGAGACGAGCGGATCGCCGTAGCCGAGGACGACACCGTGGACGCCGTCCGCATCATGGTGCAGACGCACCCGGCGCGACTGCCAGGTGTACAAGTCGCGCAGACCGGTCGCGGACCGCCCGTCGGACCCCGGTCCGCAGGGTTCACGGCGCCAGGCCGGCCGGTCGTCGGCGGCGAATTCCAGCAGCTCTGTGTCTGCCGCCACCAGATTGAGCAGCAGCGTCTCGCGCAGCGTGGCACCCTCCACGAAGACGCCACCCAGGCCTCCCGCCCAGCCGGTGCCGAGCGGGTACACCCTGCCGCCCTTGACCCGGTCGTCGCCGACCATGCCGGACTTGATGCCGGAGGTGTCGTACGCGTGGACGTGAACGACCCAACGGGCGGCCTCGGCGAAGGACAGGCGCCGCACGTCCGGCATCCGCGCGCTGAAGAACGGCTCCCCGGCAGGCACGTCGGCCACGATCCGGTTGAGGGAGAACACCTCGTCCTTCCCCGTACGCAGCCCGGCCGCCTGCCCGAACGGCGCGACCGGATGCAGAAGGTCGAACCGATCACGCTGTCCGTCCAGATACGCCTGGACCGGAGCGAAGCAGTCCGGGTCCTCCCACAGATCCGCCCACTCCTCGATGCCACCGGGGCCGTCCAGTGCGTCATGCGCGACGGCCAACAGGAGACGGAGCAAGGAGAACTCCTGGGTGGCCAGTTCACCCACGACGCAGCGCAGACCATCGGCCTGGCCGAAGACCTGGCGGAGCGACAGCTCATCCTGGAACCCGTCGCACCGCAGCACACCGATCCAGGGCTGGCTCGTCAGATCGAAGGACAGCACCTCACCCCCCTCTACACCGGCACCGGAGGGTTCAGTCGTCTTCGTCACGGGTCACCTCAAGACCGTCACTTGGGCTGTAGCGGAGTACGAACCCTGCCAGGTGGGTCTGACAGTCCGCGTCGAGAGCGAGAATCAGCTGGTCGGCGAGCCAAGGGCTGTCTTTACCCTGCCAGTTGGGGAGATACAGCTGTTCCAGCTCCTCGATGGCCAGGTCCATGGTCTCGCCGGAGAATTGCAGGGGGAGCCGCAGTCCGCAGCTCGCGGCCGTACGGGCCGCGAACCTTGTGGGCGTCGCGCCCTGCGCCAGCTCGAGGCCTGCCCGTTGCCGACCCTTCCGGTCCGGCTCGAGCCACGGAAGGGTGGCGAGGCTGCCGTCGCCGCGTCGCTGCACGACGACGACCTCCAAGCTGTCCCGGCTGTCGCGGACCTGGGCGCGCCCGGTGGGGGTGTCGTCGGTGTCACCCACGCCGGCGCCGACCCAGCCGAACAGCGGCCGCCCCGGTTTGCCGACGTCCCCCAGACGGAAGACTGCGGCGCGCAGGGCCTGGTCGTCGCGGTGCTGCTCGAACCGCTCAGCCGCCGTCTTCATCGCGTCCTGCCAGCCGTTCGGCCCGACCGACTCGTCCCCATACGCGCTCTGTACGAGAGGACTGATGTCCTCCGGGAGGCGCACCGGCCGCCGGGGCCCGCCGTCCAGGTGGGGGAGGAGCACTGCGGCCGACTGCAGCAGGGCGTGCCGCCCGTACACCGCGACGGATCCCCGCACCGGTGCGGGCACCTCCGCGTCCCAGTCGGCTCCCGTCACCAGACAACGCGCGGTGCGCAAGCGTACGGGGCGGTCCCGCTGTTCCGCTCCGCGTCGGTGGCGGTGCAGACGGCCCATGCGCTGCAGCAGCAGGTCGACCGGGCACAGGTCGCTGACCAGCAGGTCGAAGTCGACGTCCAGGGACTGTTCCGCGACCTGGCTGGCCACCACGATGTGCCGGCCCGCAGGCCGGCCGTCCGTCTTCTCCGGGGGCCCGAAGAGGCGGAGCAGTTCCTTGTCCCTGCCCGCTCGGTCGAGGTCGACGAAACGGGAATGGGCCACCATCACGTTCTCGGCACCGAACCTGTCGCGCAGCGCGTCAGCCGTTTCGAGCACCCGTGTGACGGTGTTCCGGATCACCAGAGCACACCCACCGTTGATCAGCTCTTCCTCCAGCCGGTCGGCGAGGACGTCCAGGCCGTCGGCCAGTCGCTCGACCCGTACCCGCGTCGATCGGGCCGACGCCTGCGGGCGCAGGACCAGCGGAACGCCGCCCGGAGCTACGGCGGTCAGCAACGGGTACGCGTCCGCCGCGACCTCCTCCCCAGAAGCAGCGGTCGCATCGGCACAGCCGGAGTACGCCGCTACGAGCTCGCGTCTGCGTGAGGCAGGCAGGGTCGCGGACAGCACCACGACCGGAACCCGGTACGCACCCAGCCAGGACAGTACCCGGTCCAGGTAGACGCTCATGTAGGTGTCGTAGGCGTGCGCCTCGTCGATGACGACGACCTTCCCGGCCACGGCAAGGTGACGCAGCACCAGGTGCCGGCTCTTCAGGCCGGCGAACAGCAGCTGGTCGATGGTGCCCGCGACGAACGACGCCAGCATGGCCTTCTTACGGCCGCGCAGCCAGGCATGCGCCACCAGCTCGGCTCCCGCACGGCGCTGTTCGTTCTGTCCCGGCCGGGATGCGAGCGCCACTTCGTCCACGTCGACGGCCGCGACGCCTCCCGTACGGGCCATCAGGCCGGCGAAGTCCTCGTTGAGGGCCGCCTTGGAATGGGCCAGGTGCACCGAACGGCGTGAGCCTGCCACCCCCGGTACCCGGTCCAGCCAGTCGAGCAGGCGGGGGAACATCGCATTGCCGGTGGCCATGGTCGGCAGGGCGAAGAACACCCCGCCGGCACCCGAGCGTGCGGCGAAGACCTCGGCTGCGGCGAGGGCCGCCTCGGTCTTCCCTTCGCCCATCGGCGCTTCGACGATCATCAGCCCGGGCGTCTCCAGCTCCCGGGCGAGTTCCAAGGCGGCTTCCTGGACGGGGCGTACCTCGGCTCCAGCGGGCAAGTCGAAGCGGGCGGCGAACAGCTCCCGAGCGCTGCCGTCCGGCTCCTCGGCCCGCCAGGGCTCCGGCAGATCCAGTCCCTGCCAGGCGCCGGCAAGGCGTTCCTCGTCCTTATGGGATGCGCCCTCGGGGAAGTACGGGAAGAGGTCCGGATTACTGGCGATCCAGTCGGAGACGATGACCAGCGCGGTGAGCAGCACCTGGACCGGCTGCGGCAACTTGACCCTGTGCCATCCACCCAGCAGTTCGGCCACACTGAACTCCTCGGCACAGGCATCGAGCAGTTCCGTCTGCGCCTGCCGCCAGACGCGGCTGCTCGTACCCGGCGTACGCAGTAACTCCTCTTGCTCGTAGAGGGCCTTGATCTGCCCATGCTCGGGCGGCACACCGTGGTGCCCGCCCACAGCAACCGTGAACTGCCCAGTTCGGGCGGGCGCCCAACCATGCCGTTCCTCCAGCCATTCCCCCAGCAACACCTGCCCGGCCAGACCGTGTGGCGCGACCCGTCGGTCCGGTCCCAGGGCCCTCGCCGAACGCATCTCCAGCCCTTTACCGCGCATCGCGTCGGCGAGCTGGTCGACCTGACACGCGAACGCCGGCGTGGCCTTGCCGATGTCGTGCACGCCAGCGAGCCACACGGCGAGGGCACGCGCGTCCGACTCCCCCCGAGGCAACGCCTCAGCTATCAGCCGCCGCACTCCCACAGGCAGCCACCGGTCCCACAACAGCCCCGCCACTGCGGCGCTGTCCTCCATGTGCCGCCACAGCGGAAGCCACCCATCGGTGGTTCGATCATGCTTGGCCCACACCACCCTGGCCGGCTCCCCAAGCCGACGCAACAGGCTGGAACGGGCGTTCCCCCCATCACTCATGAGTGATTCATACAGGGAAAATCCGACTCACCCCACCAGAACCAGGAAAGAGGAGAATTCATTGAGAGACGGCACTTCCTAGTCATAGGGTGATCGGCTAACCATGGCCACGCGTAAGGAACCACTTGTTGCCTCATGTCTTGTTTGCCGGAATCTTTGAAGGTTGCTGAAAACACGCCTCCGCGGCCGTAAACTCGCAGGTCAAAAAGTCTGCTCCCCGCACCCGCGGGGATGGTCCCCGGTACGCGCCGTGGCGGTCCACTGCGGTGGGCTGCTCCCCGCACCCGCGGGGATGGTCCCTGCACTAGGGCGTCCATCGGTTCTCACCTCGTCTGCTCCCCGCACCCGCGGGGATGGTCCCGTCAGCGAACTGCAGAAGGTCGCAGCCAAGGCCTGCTCCCCGCACCCGCGGGGATGGTCCCACCCGCACCGCCCTGCATCTGATCGGCCACGCCTGCTCCCCGCACCCGCGGGGATGGTCCTCGATCTGGGCCGTGATCCTCGCCTTCTTCTTCCTGCTCCCCGCACCCGCGGGGATGGTCCCATTTCACCCTGGTAGTTCGGTGTGGCGATCTCCTGCTCCCCGCACCCGCGGGGATGGTCCCATGAGCGGAAGGCTGTCGGGGAGCGCGTACTCCTGCTCCCCGCACCCGCGGGGATGGTCCCACCAGCTACGTGTGCAGCGCCATCGACTACACCTGCTCCCCGCACCCGCGGGGATGGTCCCGTCCCCACCGGGGAGAGACGGGTGTCCTCGCGCTGCTCCCCGCACCCGCGGGGATGGTCCCCGCATGCTGACCGTGCCCAGACGACACTGCCTCTGCTCCCCGCACCCGCGGGGATGGTCCCGTCTCCCGGATGTAGGCCAGCTGGTCGGCGTGCTGCTCCCCGCACCCGCGGGGATGGTCCCGGGGCGGGCCAGAGACCCGCGCTATCGAGTCTCTGCTCCCCGCACCCGCGGGGATGGTCCCGAGGAGATCGACGGGATCATGTCCGGCCTGGTCTGCTCCCCGCACCCGCGGGGATGGTCCCCTGCGCAACGTCTCCAACGCGCTGAAGGCGGACTGCTCCCCGCACCCGCGGGGATGGTCCCACCAAGACCTCACCGTCACCGACGTCACCGACCTGCTCCCCGCACCAGCGGGGATGGTCCCCTCGGCAACGGCCGCGACGAGTACCCGGCCGTCTGCTCCCCGCACCCGCGGGGATGGTCCCGGCCACCGCTGCTCGGGCGGGATGTTTTTGCCCTGCTCCCCGCACCCGCGGGGATGGTCCCCACCTGCGTCACGACCACCTCGCCCGCGGTCACTGCTCCCCGCACCCGCGGGGATGGTCCCGCCCATGTCAGCGTGCAGCCGGTAGCGGTCCACTGCTCCCCGCACCCGCGGGGATGGTCCCTTCGTCGTGACCGGAGCGGTCACACCTCAGGCCTGCTCCCCGCACCCGCGGGGATGGTCCCCCCGCGCGCCAACCGCGCCGGGGCGGCTAACTCTGCTCCCCGCACCCGCGGGGATGGTCCCCACGACGACCTGAACTGGCGCGAGATCGCCCACTGCTCCCCGCACCCGCGGGGATGGTCCCGACGGGTCGATCGGTGTGGACTCCCGCACCACCTGCTCCCCGCACCCGCGGGGATGGTCCCGCGTCGAGCTGGGCGGCGGGCGCCTGCTCGATCTGCTCCCCGCACCCGCGGGGATGGTCCCCCCGCGCGCCAACCGCGCCGGGGCGGCTAACTCTGCTCCCCGCACCCGCGGGGATGGTCCCTCGGCGGATCGGTGGTCCGGATCGGCGACGGCCTGCTCCCCGCACCCGCGGGGATGGTCCCCGCGTCCCTGCCACGCCCACCGGGTTGGCCCGCTGCTCCCCGCACCCGCGGGGATGGTCCCCGCGCGCCAAGATGCCCGGCTAGGCGGAAGTACTGCTCCCCGCACCCGCGGGGATGGTCCCAGGGGGAAGTCGATGCGGCGCTGTGCGGCGAGCTGCTCCCCGTATCCGCGGGGATGGTCCCTGCCTCATGGACCCGCGCACCGGAGCGCTCCCCTGCTCCCCGCACCCGCGGGGATGGTCCCGTCACGGACCAGGACCGGCGGTTGATGTTGATCTGCTCCCCGCACCCGCGGGGATGGTCCCAACGCGAGGCCGAACGGCAGCACGGCGAACGCCTGCTCCCCGCGCCCGCGAGGATGGTCCCTCGCCGAACAGTGCCGTCGCATGGTCGGCTACCTGCTCTCCGCAAGACGCGGGGACTTCCACGTATGAAGGTTCGTCGGGCGGTGTCCCCGTTCATACAGGTGGGGACGCCGTCGGGGTCGGCTCAGTAGGTGAGCGTGACCCGGCTCTCCGGCTTGCTGATCATGTGGCCCGGCGCGGCTTGGGTTGCGGAGGGAGTGATGGTCATCTGCGGTACGGCCAGGCGGGCGACGCCCCACGTGTCGATGTGGGCGATGAGATCGTGGGCCAGCTCCTCGCCGCGTGGCCCGTACGCCGCCGCACCGAGCCGGAATTGGCGCTCCGGGTCGACGTCTTCACGGGTTACGGTCAGGTAGGCCAGCGAGTCGTCTTCGACCAGGACAGGGCTGCGGCCTGGTGTGGCAGGCCTGCGGACAAGGTCCTGCTCCATGGCCTCCTGGGTGACTTCGAGTCGGCACACGCGGTTGTCGTCGGCTGTGGCACGCAGCCACACGCCGTCGAACGACTCCTCACCGCCGATCCGCTGCGCGGAGAGGAATTGGCCGACGGGTGCGTCCGCCGTCAGGGTGTTGGCGAGAGCGTTGGCGTCGACCATCTGGTCCTGGTCGTAGTGGACGCGGATCGTGTCGGCGGCGTTGAGGGGAGCCGCCTTCTCGCCGTTCTGCCCGATGATCGGAACGAAGCCGCACAGCTCCATGCCGTCGGAGACCAGCTCGTCCCCGTGACGGGTCAGGGCGACTGACCGAGTCTGTCCGCGCCATCGCAGCGGCAGGACGAGGCGTCCGCCGTCCACCAACTGGTCCCACCAGGTGGCCGGGATGTCCCAGACGCCCACCGTGGCGATGATCCGGTCGTACGGCGCGTTCTCGCGGACGCCGAGCAGGCCATTGCGCTCGATCACCGTGACGCTCTCGTAGCCGGCGGCGTTGAGAGTGGACCGCGCATGCAGGGCGACGTCGGAGTCGATGTCGACCGTGGTGACATTGCGGCCGCTGGTGAGTTCGGCGAGAAGGGCGGCGTTGTACCCGGTACCGGCACCGACTTCGAGGACCTTGTCGCCGGGGCGGGCGCCGAGTTGGTCAAGCATCATCGCCACGACGGACGGCACCGATGCGCAGGACAGCGGGAGGGGCTTGCCGGGGTTGTCCTTGATGGTCACGGCCTGGTCCGTGTACGCGTTCTCAAGCTCGATGCCTGGCAGGAACGCGTCCCGGGGCACGGTCCGCATGGCTCGCTCCACGTCGGAGGGGACAGCGCGTTCGCTGAGGATGGCGTCGACGAGCCGGTTGCGGAGTCGGGCGGCGGTGGGGGTCTGGCTCACAGTCGCTTCGCTTTCAGTTGAGGAGGAGGCACGTCTCCCACCCCTGGGCGAGGGGGTGGGCGGTGTTGAGGGTGTGCTTGGCGAGGAGGACGCCGGCGTTGCCGGTGAGTAGACCGGCGTCCTCGGGTGCTTCGTTGCGCGCCACGGCGGAGTCGAGGCGTGCGTGCAGTGTTGGCAGTACGCCGGTGAGGTCGTGGAGCGCGGCGTCGGAGGCGATCCGGGCCGTGGCCAGGAGGAGCCCGGCCCAGCCGTGGCAGACCGATGCGTCTGTGATTTGGCCAGTCTGCCGGGGGTCGGTGACGGACTGGAATGCTGCACGTTCAGCGAGGTGGCGGGCCGCGTCGTCGTGGAGGGCGAACGCGGCGAGTTGCAGGGCACGCGCGATGCCAGGGGTGCCGTAGCACCACGAGGGCCGGCCCGGTGCGGCTCCGGGCTCGGGACCTTTCCGGTAGGCGTTCAGGGTCAGGAGTTCGGGCCAGCCGATGCTGCCGTTGTCGAAGGGCTGAGTCCATGCGGTGAGGTGGGTGATGGCCTCGGCCAGGGCGTGGTCCTGCCCGTCGACGGTGTGGCCGGTGCGGTGGGCCAGGGCGAGGAGGGCGAGCGGGCCGGTGACACCGTGCGCTATCCCGAAGTTCGCGTGGCCGTGCGCGAACCGTCCGGTGCCGACGGCATCGCGCGGGTCGGTTGCTGCCCACCATCCGGGGACCTGGTGGCCGTCGACGGTGAGAGGCTCGGTGATCAGCCGCACCAGGTAGCGCAGCACGCGCTCGAGGACGTTGTCGCGGCCACGGAGAAGGAGGTACGCGCCGAGTCCGGTGAGACCACTGATCAGGTCGTACTCCCGCAGGCGCGGCGGACGTCCGCCGCCCATGCGGCGGTGCGCGGCGTCCAGGCGGTCCGTGACGATCGCGACCGTCTCTGCGTCGAGCTTGGCGAGGGACCGCGCGTAGGCCGGGTGCCCCGCGGTGTGCAGGATGTACGCGACCGCGGGTACGCCTCGGTAGAGATTCGCGTGTGCCGGGTGAGCAGCGACGGGGCGGGAGCTGATCGCCTTCGCCGCGGCATGGGCCGCCGCCCAGTCGCCTCGCTCGCGGGCGATCACCATCTCGTACAGGGCGTTTCCGGCGAGGCCGCCGCCGAGGTCGTCGTGGTTCATGGGGTCCTCCTCAGCACCAAGGACCGGCAGGCCTGCCGTGCTGCGTGGCGGGACGCCGCCTCACTGTCCCGGTCGGGCCCGATCAGCCGGTTGTGGTGCATGTGGAGCAGGGATTCGAGGGACCGCCCCAGACGGCTCGCGTCGGCCTGCGACCGGTAGGTCCCCAGCGCGGCCCGCCGCTGGGCGACGGCCCGGGCGAGGCGGGGCGTCGAGTTCAGCAAGGGGTCGGTTTTCACCTGGTCGACGGTCTGCCGTGTGATGTCGAGGCGGACCGTGCCACGCGCCGGAGTCCATGCCGGAGTTCGTGCCGTCCAGGCCCGGCCGTCTTCAGTGCCGAGGAACCCCTCCGCCATGTCGACCATGTTCAGGGCGCAGACCGCTTCCTTCTCCAGGGCGGGCACGTCGGTGAGAGCGTAGCGAGCTACGAGGCTGTCGGCGACGAACACGTCCTCGGCCGCCTCCATCGCGGCCCCGGTGCCGTAGCGGCCGGTCTCGGGCCGGTAGCCGTCGAGCACGAGCTGCGAGGCGAGGCGGTCCTCGGTGAGCCGCTTCGTCCAGTCGGACAGGGCGCGCAGGCGCAGGGCAGCCTCGCAGCCGTCCGGTTCACCGGTCGGCACACGGATCCGGAGATGGTCGGTCTCCTGCAAGGACCTGTACCGCACGAACCACACGTCGGAGGTCCCGAGCGCGTCGAGTAGACGCGGCAGCCACAGCGTCAGGATCTGGTCCATGGCGATGGGGTGGGTGAACACCTTTGCCTGAGTCCACCGCTGCTCAGCGTCTCCGGCGTGGGCCAGGTCTTGATTTGTCACCACGGGGGCGTGGGTGAGATTCGGGTGCGACGCCTGCGGGCGGGTCGTGGCCAGCGGGACGGTGAGCTCGTGGGCGTGGCCCAACCAGCCGAGTTCGTCGTCGTTCACGGCCTCGGCGAGCACCGCGTGCGTGTTGCGGCGAAGGTGCTGGTGGATGAGGCGTGCGTGGAGGGGTTCGGTCCGGTCCACGTTCATGCTGCGGTCGTCGTCCAGCAGTTGCACCCGTGCGGGGCATCGCCAGGTGGCCGCCCATGCGTCCAGCGCCTTGTGCCAGGCCGGCCCGCACGGACCGGCCGGCAAGTCCGCGGCAGACAGCTGCCACCGCGCCGGGGTCAGCACGGTGCGACGGTGGCGGACACGCGGCAGATAAGGGAGCGCGGAAGCGACCGGGCCCCAGTCGAACGCGGTCCACGCCGTCGTGAAGCCACGCCCCAGTTGGGCCAGGAACCGGACCAACGGAGGAGCCTGCTTCTCCATGGCGAGGGGGTGAAGGACGTGCGGCTCGACGATGCGCCGCCGGGACATGCTGACGAGGTGCAGATGCTCGCCGGTGGAGAGCACGGCGAGGTCGTCGATGCCGATGAGTCCGTTCGACGTCGTCCGGGTCTCGCCCACGGGGATGACGTACGGCAGCAAGGCGGGGATACGGGAAACGTTCTGGGCGTGCGGGAAGTCGGGCACGAAGGAGAGCTGTGCGGGCAGGGCCCCTCGGGTCCTGGTGGGCAGTGTCCGGTACAAGTCCGACAGTCGGCGTCCCAGGACGGAGGCGAAGCGGCCGGACAGGACTCCGGCCGTCCACGCCGGTCGCACGTCGAGTGCGAAGTTTCCGCTGCCTACGGCTTCCCTGCTGACGGCCCGAATCCTGAAACCGATCTCCACGTGCGGCGCTGTCGGCTGCTCCGGCCCGCTGCCGGCGAGATCGTCGATGTCCTGCTCCGAGAGGACGATCTCGCGCTCCCCGGTCATGGCCGCCTGCATGGCCCGTGCCGCCAGCCGTTCGTCGCGCGGCAACACCCTGAGCGGCGCCTCGCTCCACACCGACATCGGGTAGTCGGCGGGCAACCCGATGCCCGCGGCCAGGTCGGCAGCGTCACGGACTGGGACCAGGGTCCCGGCGCCGTAGCGCTCCCAGAATTGCGTCTGGTAGGCAGCCCATGCTGGTGATTCCCCCTGAGCCCGGGTCAGGCGTACGAGCGCGTGCGCGGCATGTTCCACCTCGTTCAGGACCTGGGGCGGCACGGTGACTTGAGCGTCGACGCACAGGTCCAGGCTGATCCTGCTCCGGCAGTCGACCGGCTCGATCTCCTGCATCCCTTTGTCGGCCAGGGCGCGCAGTCCGGGGGCCGCCTCGGCTTCAGCCCGATTGTGCAGGGCGAGAACCCGTCCCATCTCCCCGAGGCGGTCGATGATCCGGACCGTGTCCGGGGCGAGCGTGTCCACGTGCGGCCGCAGTGTGCACACGATGTGCCGGGCGGGGTCCTCGTCCGTCATGGGAGCGGTGAGATCGCTGGTCAGGTACCCGTCTTCCAGAGCCTGCCCGATCAGGCGGACGGCCTGCTCGGGCGTGCCGCCCGCCTCGGCCAGCGCATCGAGGAGGCGGCGGCCCGGCGCCGGTGTGGCCGCTGACTTCAAGAGGACTGCCAGGGGGCGGGTCACCGGCGCGCTCGCCAGGCGTCCGCCCGGCCGGGGTGTGCAGATGGTGTTGCCACGCCGGAAGGGCAGGGTGTCCACCTGGATGGTCAGATGCGGAAGCACGTCGGCACGACGCTGCAGCGTACGGCGCACGTGATCCACCCACAGGGTGTCAGGGCGCGCCACGGCCCGGTGACCGGTACCGAGGTTCGCGGACACCGGCCCGACGTCGGCGAGCGCCACACCGGCGAAGAGACCGAAGGGCGTCGCTCGGGCCGATGCCCGCAGAAGGTAACCGGCGACGGACAGGGTCGCGCTGCGGACACGCTTCCGCGGGACTTCGTCGCCGTCCAGGACCCGCTCGACGAAGCCGGCCAGCCGCGGAGACGCCGCGCGCAGCGGAACGACGAAAGCGTCGTCGGACCAGACCCGGGTGAGCCACTCGCGGCAACTGTCGGGCGAATCGACATCGGGCCAGTCGTCCGGGCGGGCCCGCACCGGCAGAACAGCGGCACGCAGGACCAGGACGTCACCGTGCCTGCGGAAGATGGAGCGCGTCGTCATCGGCGATTCCTCGGTGGGCGGTGCTTCGGTACGGCGGTGCGGGCGCGGGAAGGTATCCCCGCACCGCCGCAAGGGGCATGGGCGTCAGCTGGACGCGCAGGACGAGGCGCAGGTCTTGGCGCAGCCGTCACCGGTGCCGCATGCCTCGACGATCGGAGTCGGAGCCCGGGTGACGGTGGTGTCCAGCTCCCACTCCTCGACGGGCACGGGCTCGGCAACGGCGTCGGCCGGCTGTGCAGGCTGGTAGGTCGGGATCGACATTGATGCTCCTTGGTAGTAGGTCCGCCCTGGCACGGGCGGGGACGGGGGATCTCAGGCCCCCAGGTGCGGGCTGCCATGCCGTGCGGGTGCAGCCTGCAACTGGGGCACTGCTTGGCACAGGGGAGTGAGGTCGGATCCGCGGCCTGGCCCACGCCGTCCGGTCCGGCGGGCAGGGCCCAGGACGGTGCTGGGCATGGCCGGCTATGCGCCGGCCTGCTGTCCGGCGGTATCACTGTCTCTGCCCGGCGGGTACGCGAAGGCTGCACCAGGTCGCCGAGCCGTCCTCGCTGGTGCCCCAGGTGCCGCCGCTCTGCTCGGCCAGGACCTCAACGAGTCCCAGCCCGCGCCCTGTCTCGGCCTCGTCGTCGACCTTCCTGCGCTCCGCTCGACCCGGCATGCCGTCGATGACAGTGATGCGAAGGCATCCGCCCCGGACGGCGAGGTTCAGCATGATCTCCGTCGTCCCGCTGTGCAGCAGGGCGTTCGTCAGTAGTTCGGAGGAAATGAGCAGGACGTCGTCGATCAGCGCGTCGAGCCCGCGGTGCCTGAGCTTGGCGGCGGTGATCCGACGCAGCACGCCCATTTGCGCCGCATCTCGTCGGCGGGGCATGCCGTTACGGCGGTGAGGGGCCACAACGATCCGCTCGTTCATCACTTCCCCGTCGACAGGCGGGGCTGCGCGTTGCGTTCGGACCGCTGTTGTTGCTCCGGCAGGCCTGGGGGACATGGGAAGACTCCTTGATCCATGAATGCACACGTCCGGCCCCTCTCAGCGAGGGCCGCGGCTGTACGGAGCTGTGGAAGAACAGCTGGAGACGGCGGGGGAGGAGGGCTGAGCGCGGGCGTGGTGGCCAGGTTGGGGTTCAAGGCCGGGGGCGGGCCGCGTGAGTCCGTAGAAGGCCATGCGCTCGTTGTCGTCGAGCCATGTGGCCGGAGGACGGTCCCCCCACTCGACGACGTACGACGAGCGCGGTGTGCACTGCCACGTGATGCGGGCGCCGGGGAAGCCTTTGAGGGGCGCCAGGACATCACGGACGGCCAGCGCCACGGCAAGGCTGTCGACACCGAACCAGCCGCCGCGTCTGACTCCGCCCACCGGTACGGCGAGGAGGGGCATGCGGAACACGCGGATGGCGATGCTCTGCGAGAGCAGTCCGGCATCCACTCGGGCACGGAAGTACTCGAAGTCGTACGCCTCGGCCGGGGGCATGATGACGACGTCGGGCTCCGCCGGTGGTGGAGTCAGACCGGACACGGCGCCGTCTCCGGGTCGTCGGGCAGCAGCAACAACTCCAGGAGGTCCTGTGCGGCGAGAGCGAGCCTGCGAAGGTGACTGAGCCGTGTCATGCCGTCCGAACGCGCCGACGACCCCAGGGCATCGTCCGCCCTAGCGATGAGCCGCGCCCTGAATTCCGGTTCGCCCGACTGCTTTTCGTTCGCGGCGTCGACCAGGGCCGCGAGGTGGCCCTGTACTTCCCCGGTTCCGCGGAAGCGCTCGACGAGGACAGGGATGTCGTCCTCGGCCGGGCCGGCTTCGTCGCTGAAGACCGCTGCCACGTCATCGAACGCCCGGTCAACCGGGAGGCCGGTCCGGAGCATGACGACGATGCGCTCGAGGTCCTCCCTGCGCTGCGTCCAGGGCGGAACGGGTGAAACGGGCGTGACGAGCTGGACGCGCGGGTGAGTGGGCGGAGATTTCACGGCGGTTGTGGCAGGCGCCATGGGACGGTTTCCTTTGATGCTCTGGGAGTGGGGGAAGGGGAGGCGGCGGTGTGATGCGCTCGGCAAGGGCTATCGCTGTCGGCCCCCTTCGTCTGTCGACTGTGCTCGGACGTGCACTTTCAGTGACGATCGGCGATCATCGTTCACTCACTGCGCGTGGCCCCGCCATGGCTTGGACCATGGCTCCTGCGGCTCCTACGGGTGACACACCTGGCCTCGGGATAGCTTTGAAGTGGCTTCCGTACGAGGTGTATTGCCGCCCGACGGAAAGCCGGGGTCCCCTTCAGCGGAAGGGATCCATCCGCAGGCCGTGAGGCGTGGCGCCGCAGAGTTGGAGGCGGAATGAGAAGCGAGCCGAGGACACTGCTCGCCAAGCTGTGCGACCGGGACAAGCTCACCTACCGCCGGTTCGACAAGAGGTTCAACGAGACCGGCGTTCGCCTCTTCGGGCACAGCCCCAACAACCCGACGTGCGGAGAGACGCAGTTCCGGCGCTGGACCGGCGGCAAACTCACCGGGTTACCGGGGCCGGAAACCTGCCACGTCCTGGAGGCCATGTGGCCCGGGCACACGGCAGCGCAACTGTTCGCGGCGCCTCTGGCGGACGATCCCCAGGTACCCGTGTTCGACCTGGAAGAGCGAGTTCATATGACCGCACGTGAAGCCCACGACGGCGCCGGCGCGACCGCCGCGGCGTCCATCTCCGACAACACCATCGACGAACTCCGTGACCAGGTGGTGAGCCTCGCCCGGCGCTATCACGGCCTGGCGGCCGCAGGCGCCTACGAAGCGGCCGACACTCTACGCCGAGAGATCGAGCGACACCGGGACCGCACGCAGGTTCCGTTCCAGCAGCAGACCCTGATGATCCTCAACGGGCAGACGGCCGCGCTTCTGTCGGTCGCGGCGTTCGACCTGGGCTATTTCCCCAGCGCCCGTACCCTGGCCCGCACCACGGCCGTATACGGGGAGAGCACGCGCTTCGCACCATTGCAGGCCTACGCGGACGGCACTCTGGCCTATGTCGCCTACCACTCGGGCCAGTCGAGCGAGGCCCTGGCGAAGGCCCGGCGAGCACTGTCGTACGGCGGACTTGGCGACGTCGCCCGACGGCGCCTGCACGCCATCGCCGCTCGCGCGTATGCCCACCTCGGCGACATCGCGTCGGCACGTCGCACGATCCGGCTCTCCGAGGACCGCGGCCAGGACACGCGCGACGAGCTGCACGACGAGGTGGGCGGTGAGTTCGGCTTTTCCGAGGAGCGGCTGGCCATGTCCAACAGCACGACGGCGCTGCTCATGGGGGACGCGGAGCAAGCCGAGGCCGAGGCCGACCGCGCCATCGTCCTGCTCGGGCAGCGGGCGCAGGATGAGCAGTCTCCCCACGTCCTGGCGGGCGCGGCAGCGGACCTGGCGTACGCCCGTCTCCTGTCCGACAACGTGGAAGGCGCGGCCGAGGCCCTGTCGCCGCTCTGGGACGTGCCGGCCGAGCAGCGCAAAACGGGCGTCGTTGTCCGGACGGCCCGGATCGGCAGGCACCTGGCTCGGCCGCACTACCACGGCTCGCAACTCCCGTCGCAGCTACGCGAACAGGTCGAGGAGTTCACCCGGGTCTCCCCGCCCTACCGACTCGGCCCGTCCATGGCTCTCCTGGCGATCGCGCCCTGACCAGAGAGACCAACAGGGGACGTTGAGGGCCCGGAGCAGAGGAACCGGGTCACATGGTCACAGGGAGGCGAGGACGCGCGCCTCCTTCTCCACCCCGATCCCGTGCTCCGCCCATCGCGGGTGGTCCACGGGACGCCCGTCTCCCGCCCACCACTCCCAGGTGTCCCGCACCGTGTCGGCGATCGATCGACAGCGAAGTCCCGCCTCGACCGCACGCGCGGAGTCGACCGCCCAGACACCGGCGTGGGTGCGCCACAGGGGCACCTCGGTCCACTGCTTCACGCCGTGCTTCGTCAGCACGGCCGGGTCGACCCAGACCGGCGTCCCGTCGCTCCCGGTGACCCGCAAGCACTCGGTGAGGAAGTCGCCGAACGAGATCCCGTCGGGATGTGTCACGTTGAAGGCACCGTTGCCGGTACCGGCGGCCAGGTGCACGGCGAAGGCGGCGACGTCCCGGACGTCCACCGGCTGGATCCGCTGCTCCGAGGGCGCGGGCGCGAGCATTCGGCCACCACGCTTCGCGCGCTCCAGCCACCAAGGCAGGCGGCCCACGTATTCGCCGGGCCCCAGAATGACCCCTGGCCGGAGGAAGACCGCTGCGTCGCCGAAGGCTTCGGCCACGGCACGTTCTCCTCCGGCCTTCTGGAAGCCGTACCTAGTGGGGCTGCCGTCCTCCCCGGTGTAGCCGAACGCTCCGTCGGCATCGGCCGGACACCGCAGCAGGGGAGAGCTCTCCGTCAACGGCTCGTGGGGCCAGCCTTTGTAGACGGAGACGGTGGAGAGGTGCACCCAACGGCGGGCATGCCTGGCCAGCGTGGTGGTGGCCAGGCGGACCTCGCGGGGAGGCAGCTCCGAGCTGGACGTGTCGACGACGGCGTCCCACGGGCCGCGCTGCGCGAGCTTTCGCAGATCCTCCTGGACCGTGCGGTCACCGTGTACCGCCTCCACACCGGGCACGTCCACGCCGGACCGACCGCGGTTGAAGGTGGTGATGTCCCACCCCCGGGACAGCGTGGCCTCCGCAATCGCCTTGCCCAAAAACCACGTTCCGCCCATGACGAGAATCCTCATGCACTGATCCTGCCCTGCCTGAGACCCGGGCGACAGGGCGGGCTACGCCGCCGGCAGGCGCCGCGAGTGCAGGGGCTCGGTGATCCCTTGGAACATGCTGGACACCGAGCCGAGTCCTGCACGCCAGTTGGGCCGCCGAGATCACCAGGTATGAGCTCGAGCTGACGTGCGAGCACTCCCGGCTCGGACGGACGGCCACGGCCGCCCGGCGTCGTCGAGCGCCCACCGGGCTGCTGTCCTGCTGCCGGAGGAGGACCTCAAGCTGCGCAAGTGGGTGGTCAAACAGCTTGGTCTGCTTCCGGAATCTGTGCGGGAGGGGCGGTGGCAGCCAGCACGGCGCTCGGCCAGCCCCGAGGTCCCTCCCTGTGGATCGGCACCACCCCATGTCGCATTTGCCGGAATCTGTGAAAGTCGCTGAGAATAAGCCCCTGCGCCCATAAACTTGCAGGTCAATCAGTCTGCTCCCCGCACCCGCGGGGATGGTCCCGGTTCGTGGGAGTTGCCGCGTCCGTCGAAGGCCTGCTCCCCGCACCCGCGGGGATGGTCCCTGCGCGCCCTTGACCGGCGAACACGAGACACGCTGCTCCCCGCACCCGCGGGGATGGTCCCCGCTTTTGGTTGTCGGCTCCCGTACGTCACCCGGCCGGGGACTCCGAAGAGCCGGCCTCAGCCCCGGCCGGGCGCCTTCCTGGCCAGCGACACCTCCGCGACCACCGGCCGGTGGTCCGAGGCCGTGGGCTCCTCCGGCACCGCGACGTCGTGCACCCGTACGCCCTCGCCCACGGCCACGTAGTCGATCCGCTTCACCGGTGCCTCGGCGGGATACGTGTCCGGGGTCCCGGTGCCCGCGTCCCGCAGCTCCTTCCACAGCGGTGCCAGCTCGGGGGCCGAGGGCTCGGCGTTGAAGTCGCCGAGCAGGAACTGGCGGGCACCCGGAAGCTCCGCCCGCTCGCGGGCCATGATGCGCCGGGTGTCGGCGACCTGGGCCTCGCGCACCGCCGGGTCCGCCCGGTAGTCGAGGTGGGTCACGAACACCTGCACCGGCACGCCGCGCACCTTGAGCGTCACCTCGCCGAACCCGGGCGCGGGGGCCGGCACCGGGTTCTCGTCCTGCGTGGACAGGCGCGTGATCTCGTGGTTCGTCGCGGAACGGACCGGGAAGCGGGACAGCACCGCCACGCCGTACTCGCGCCGGGGCTCCCCGGCCGTCACCGGGTCGAGGCTGTAGATCGGCGCGAACGACACCCGCATGCCGAGCCGTCGCGCCAGCTCCCCGGCCACGTCGAGCCCCTGGCTGCGGGCTCCCCAGTGCACGTCGACCTCCTGGAGGCCGATCACGTCCGCGTCGAGGGCGCGCAGCGCGGTGGCCTGCCGGTCGAGGTCGAAGACGCCGTCCGAGCCCGCCCCGGCGTGGATGTTGTAGGTGGCGATGCGCAACGGGACCGAGTGGCCCCGGTCGGCGGCGGAGGCGGGCGGGGCCGCCACGGCCAGGGTCAACAGGGCGCCGGTGACGGACAGTTGGATGAAGGTGCGCGCTCTCGGAGACATGTCGGCACGGTACGCGGGAAACGGCGCCCGCGAGGCCCGCGGCGCGAACTCGTCCGCGACCCGTACTCCGTCCGCAATCCCCGGTTCACGGGCGCCGCAGCAGATGGTCGACCGTGCGGCCGAAGACGAGGCGCCCCGAGCGGGCCAGGACGCCGTCGAGGAGGGCCGGGAGGAGCCGGACGTCCAGCTCCTCGCGCCACACCACCCGCGTCCGGCCGCCGGGGTCCGTCCGGACCTCGATCTCCGCCCAGCCCCGGACCACCCGGCCGCGCTTCTCCAGCCGGCACCGGCCGGGGGCCCCTCCCCGGGGCGGCTGCCAGACCGTCACCTCCATCGCGTCGTCGAAGGCGAGCGGTCCGGCGCCCGTGCGGGCCACGACCAGCGTGCCCCGGCGGCCGGGTCCGGGCGGGCGGGCGGTGACCCGGGTCAGCGGCACGGTGTCGCCGTGCCGCTCCCACCGGGTGAGCCGGCGCCAGGCCTCGTCCGGGGCGAGCGGCACGGTGCGGTCGATCGAGAAGGTGGCCACCGGACGATCGTGGCACGTCCGTCAGCGGTACACCTTGCCCGGCTCGGCCTTCCCGGGGGCCATCAGCTGGGGGACCGTCACGAAGACGTAGCCGCGCTTCTTGAGCGCGTCGATGATGCCGGGCACGGCGGGCACGGTGCCGTCGTAGATGTCGTGCAGCAGGATGATGCCGTCCCGGGACGACTGGTCCAGGACCCGCTCGGTGATCAGGTCGGAGTCGTTCGTCTTGTAGTCCTTGGCGGTCACGCTCCACAGCACCTCGGCGAGACCCAGCTCGCGGCAGATGTCGTGCACCGTGCCGTCCGTGCGGCCCTGCGGCGGGCGCATCAGCGTGGGGCGCTTGCCCGTGAGGCGCTCTATCTCCTTGTTCGGGCGCTCCAGCTCGTCCCGTATCTCGTCCGGGCCGGCATCCGTGAGGATCTTGTGCGTCCAGGTGTGGCTGGCCACCTCGTGGCCTTCGTCGGCCATGCGCTCGACAAGTTCGGGATAGGTGTCGATGTGGCGCTTGCCCAGCAGGAAGAAGGTCGCCGGGACCTGCTTCTCCTTGAGTATGTCGAGCAGCCGGGCGGAGTTCTCGCTCGGTCCGGCGTCGAAGGTGAGTGCGATGCACTTGGTGTGCGCGCAGTCGACGGTGCCGAGCGAGGCCGGCCGGGCCTGGGTGTCGGCGGCGTTCCGGACGGAGCTGGGAGATTCGGTCTCCAGCTTGGTGCAACCGCTCAGCGCGAGCGTCAGCGAGGCTGCGGCAGTGAAGGTCGCGAGCGCGCGCAACCTGGTCCCCGTTCTGGTCATCTTCCTGGTCAGCGAAAGCATGCGAGGACTATACGCAGCGAGTATATACGCGGTTTATAGTGCCCCCCGGGGTGCGCTTGCGAATGACTGTTCGAGGTAGTGGCGGGTCGGCCGGGCTACTCAAACCGACACATGCGTGACGTTTTGAGAGCGAGGAGGACCCCGTGAGCGAGACCCCCGTGAGCGTGCGCCCCGTGAACGGTCGCGTCTGGCGCCGGGCCCTGGTGACCGGCGGAGCCGGATTCGTGGGATCCCACCTGTGCGGCCGCCTGCTCGACTCCGGCACCGACGTCGTCTGCCTCGACAACCTGGCCACCGGGTCCCGCGCCAACCTGGCCGACCTGGAACGGCGGCGCGGATTCCGGTTCGTCCGGGCCGACGCCACCGACCCGGCGGCCCTGCGCGGCCTGCCCGGCCGGTTCGACCTGGTCCTGCACTTCGCCTGCCCCGCCTCGCCCGCCGACTACCTCCGGCTGCCCCTGGAGACCCTCGACGTCGGCAGCACCGGCACCCGCAACGCCCTGGAGCGGGCCCACGCCGACGGCGCCCGCTTCCTGCTCGCGTCCACCTCCGAGGTCTACGGCGACCCGCTGGAGCACCCGCAGCGCGAGACGTACTGGGGCAACGTCAACCCGGTCGGCCCGCGCAGCGTCTACGACGAGTCCAAGCGCTTCGCCGAGGCCCTGGTCACCGCGCACCGCCAGGTGCACGGCACCGACGCCGCCATCGTCCGGATCTTCAACACCTACGGCCCCCGCATGCGCACCGGCGACGGCCGGGCCGTCCCGAACTTCATCGCGCAGGCCCTGGACGGCATGCCGCTCACCGTCGCCGGAGACGGCGGCCAGACCCGCTCCCTGTGCTACGTCGACGACACCGTGGCGGGCGTCCTGGCCCTCGCCGCGTCCGGGGAGAGCGGGCCGATGAACATCGGCGGCGACGACGAGATCACCATGCTGGAACTGGCCCGCCGGGTCGTGGACCTCACCGGCTCGGGCTCCCGCATCCGCTTCGTCGAACGCCCTGTCGACGACCCCGGCCGGCGAAAGCCCGACACCACCCTTGCCCGGGAGCGGCTGGGCTGGCGGCCGGTCGTGAGCTGGACCGAGGGGCTGGAGCGGACCATCGGCTGGTTCGCGCACGCCGTCGCCGCCTGAGGCAGGTCCCGAAAGGTCGCCAAGAGTGACAAAGCGTCCTTTGTCCGGAAGTGACCCGTCTTCAAGTGTTTGAGGCAACCGCCCCGCGGCACCCGCGTCGCCGAGAGAGGAGCCCGCCCCATGCGCATCCTTGGTGTCAACGCCCTGTTCCACGACCCGGCCGCCGCGCTCGTCGTCGACGGCCGGACCGTCGCGGCCGCCGAGGAGGAGCGGTTCAGCCGGCGCAAGCACGGCAAGCGCCCGGTGCCGTTCTCCGCCTGGGAGGTCCCGGAGCTGTCGGCGCGGTGGTGCCTGGAGCACGCCGGGGTGCGGCCGGGGGAACTGGACGCCGTCGCGTACTCCTTCGACCCCAAGCTCGCCCGGCCCGCCCGCGACCTGGGCCTGAACGACCCCTGGGACCCGCTGCGACTCGAATACGCCCGCCGCGCCCCCGAGTTCCTCGCCGAGGCGCTGCCCGGCCTCGACCCCGACCGGGTCGTCTTCGTCCCGCACCACGTGGCGCACGCCGCCTCCGCAGGACCGGCCTCACCGCACCCCGACAACGACGTCCTCGTCCTCGACGGCCGCGGCGAGTCCGCCTCCCACCTGGCCGGCCGCTACCGCGACGGCAAGCTCGACGTCCTCGCCACGCAGGCACTGCCGCACTCGCTCGGCCTGGTCTACGAGGAACTGACCGAGCACCTCGGCTTCCTGCGCAGCAGCGACGAGTACAAGGTGATGGCCCTCGCCTCCTACGGCACCCCCCGCCACCTCGACCGGCTCCGTGAGCACATCCACGCCACCGGCGACGGCGGCTTCCGCGCCCACGGCGTCGACTGGGCGGCCCTCGCCCCGCCGCGCGCCAAGGGCGAGGACTGGACGAAGGACCACGCCGACCTCGCGGCGAGCACCCAGGCCGTCCTCGAGGAACTGCTCCTCGAACTCGTCCACTGGCTGCACGGCGAGGCCGGCGGCGAGGCCCTGACCATGGCGGGCGGCGTCGCGCTGAACTGCGTCGCCAACTCCGAGATCGCGGCCCGCGGTCCGTACCGGCACGTGTGGGTGCAGCCCGCCGCCGGTGACGCGGGCACCGCCCTCGGCGGAGCCCTGCACGTGGCCGCCGCCCAAGAGGGCGCGGCGCCCGAACCGATGCCCGGCGCCGACCTCGGCCGCGGCTGGAGCGACGACGAGATCCGCGCCTGGCTGGAGACGGCCGCGATCCCCTACGAGGAGCCGGACGACATCGCCGAGACCGTCGCCGAGGAACTGGCCCGGGACGGCGTCGTCGCCTGGTTCCAGGGCCGCAGCGAGTTCGGGCCGCGCGCCCTCGGGCACCGCTCCCTGATGGCCCACCCCGGCCGCGCGGAGAACCTCGAACGCCTCAACCACGTCAAGGGCCGCGAGGAGTTCCGCCCCGTCGCCCCCATGGTGCTCGCCGACCGCGCCGCCGACATCTTCACCGGGCCGATGCCCAGCCCGTACATGCTCTTCGTGCACGACGTCGACCCCGCCTGGCGGGACCGCATCCCCGCCGTCGTGCACGTCGACGGCACCGCCCGCATCCAGACCGTCGAGGAGCGCCGCGAGCCGCTCGTCGCGCGGATGCTGGCCGCCTTCGAACGGCGCACCGGGCTGCCGGTCGTCGTCAACACCAGCCTCAACACCGCCGGGCGGCCCATGGTCGACGACCCGCGCGACGCGCTGGAGTGCTTCGGCTCGGCACCCGTCGACCTGCTGGCCATCGGCCCCTTCGCGGTGCGCCGGGGACGGGCGTTCGGATGAGCGCCGACCCCGGGACCGGCGGCCCGCGCACCGGGTACGCCGTCGTCGTCCCCACCCTCGTACGCGACACGCTGGCCGACTGCCTGGCCGCGCTGGTCGCCGCGCACGGGCCCGACCCCGACGAGATCGTCCTGGTCGACGACCGGCCCGACCCCGACGCCGACCCGGACGCGCTGGAGCACGCCCTGACCGTCCTCGGCGACCTGCGCGAACGCACGGTGGTGCTGCGCAGCGGGGGACGCGGTCCCGCCGCCGCCCGCAACACCGGTGCCCGCGCGGTCACCTCGCCCTGGACCGCCTTCCTCGACGACGACGTCCAGGTCGGCCCGCACTGGTGCGACCAGCTGATCCAGGACCTCGCCGAGGCGGCCCCCGACACCGGCGCCGTACAGGGCGTGATCGCCGTACCGCTGCCGGGCGAGCGCCGCCCCACCGACTGGGAGCGCGGCACCGCGGGCCTCGCGCGGGCCCGGTGGATCACCGCCGACATGGCCTACCGCACCGACGTGCTCAAACAGGTCGACGGCTTCGACGAACGCTTCACCCGCGCCTTCCGCGAGGACGCCGACCTCGCGCTGCGCGTCCTCGACGCGGGCTGGCGCATCCGGCGGGGCCGCCGCACCACCCGCCACCCCGTACGCCCCGCCGCGCGCTGGGTCTCCCTGAAGCAGCAGCGCGGCAACGCCGACGACGCCCTGATGCGGCGTCTGCACGGCCCCGACTGGTGGGCCAAGGCGGTCGCGCCCCGGGGCCGCATCCGGCGCCACGCCGCGATCACCGCCGCCGGGGCAGCGGCCCTCGCCCTCGCCGCGGCCGGGCGCCCCCGGGCCGCCGCCCTCGCCGGGGCCGGCTGGGCCGCGGGCACCGCCGAGTTCGCCTGGGCCCGCATCGCGCCCGGACCGCGCACCCGGCACGAGATCACGACCATGCTGGTCACCAGCGCGCTCATCCCGCCCGCCGCGACCTGGCACCGGCTCAGCGGGCTCTGGCGCCACCGGGCCGCGCCCGCCTGGCGGGAGGTGGCCGCATGAGCCCCGCCGGAAACCGGGTGAAGGCCGTCCTCTTCGACCGCGACGGCACGCTCGTCCACGACGTCCCCCACAACGGCGACCCGGACCTGGTCCGCCCCGTCGAGGGCGCCCGCGAGGCGGTGGCGCTGCTGCGCGAGCACGGCATCAGCGTCGGCGTCGTCACCAACCAGTCCGGCGTGGCCCGCGGCCTGATCAGCGACGGCGACGTCCGGCGCGTCAACCGCCGCGTCGACGAGCTGATCGGCCCCTTCGACGTCTGGGCGGTCTGCCCGCACGGCCCCGACGACGGCTGCCACTGCCGCAAGCCGCAGCCCGGCATGGTCCTGTGGGCCGCCGGCCGCGTCTGCGCCGGCCCCGCCGACTGCGTCGTCGTCGGCGACAT
Organism: Streptomyces coelicoflavus; assembly: GCF_003112555.1. GTDB lineage: Bacteria > Actinomycetota > Actinomycetes > Streptomycetales > Streptomycetaceae > Streptomyces > Streptomyces coelicoflavus. Next base: position 608,919 of record NZ_BEWB01000004.1, read on the forward strand.
CGGCGCGGACATGGAGGCCGCCGAACGCGCCGGCGCCCACGGCATCCTCGTCCCCAACGACCGCACCCGCCCCGAGGAGACGGCCGCCGCGGCCCACGTCGCCCCGGACCTCCTCACCGCCGTACGGGCCGTCCTCGACGGCCCGGTCGCCGACCGCGCACGCCGCGGGCCGGCGCGGACGCCGACCGCCGACGACAGCCCCGGGAGGCCGGTATGAAGGCGCTCGTCACCCGGCTCGACAGCTTCGGCGACGTCCTGCTCGCCGGACCCGCCGTACGCGCCGTCGCCGCCCGGGCCGACCACGTCACCATGCTGTGCGGGTCGCGCGGCGCGCCCGCCGCCCGGCTGCTGCCCGGCGTGGACGAGGTGCTGGTGTGGGAGGCGCCCTGGGGCGGGTTCGCGCCGCCCGACGTCAGCCGCGAGGACATCGACGCGCTCGTGGACCGGATCGACGCGGACGCGGCCCTCGTCCTCACCTCCTTCCACCAGTCCCCGCTGCCCACCGCCCTGGTGCTGCGCCTGGCCGGCGTCCGGTACATCGCCGCGGACAGTGTGGACTACCCCGGCTCGCTCCTCGACCTGCGCCACCGGCGCGCCCCGCACGCCCACGAGGCCGAGGCCGCGCTCGACCTCGCCGGGGCGGCCGGGTTCCCCCGCCCCGACGACGGACGGCTGCGCGTGCACCCGCCGCCGCCCGCCGACGCCCTCACCGGCCCCGGCCCCTACGTCGTCCTGCACCCCGGCGCCAGCGTCCCCGCCCGCGCCTGGAGCCCCGGGCGCGCCGCCGAGGCCGTACGCGAACTCGCCGCCGCCGGACACCGCGTGCTGGTCACCGGCGGCCCCGGCGAGCGCGACCTCACCGCACACGTCGCCGGCCGGCACGGCACCGACCTCGGCGGCCGCACCGACGCCCCCGGACTGGCCGGCGTCCTCGCGGGCGCCCGGGCGGTCGTCACCGGCAACACGGCGCCCGCCCACCTCGCCGCCGCCGTCGGCACCCCCGTCGTCTCCCTGTTCGCCCCCGTCGTCCCCGCCGAGCGCTGGCGGCCGTACGGCGTCCCCTACGTCCTGCTCGGCGACCAGGACGCGCCCTGCGCCGGCAGCAGGGCCCGGGACTGCCCCGTCCCCGGGCACCCCTGCCTGGACACCGTCACGGCCACCGACGTGGCCGCCGCCGTCGAGAAGCTGATGGCCGTCGAGAACCCGATGGGGGAGACATGAGGATCCTGATCTGGCACGTGCACGGGTCGTGGACCACCGCCTTCGTGCAGGGCCCGCACACCTACCTCGTCCCCGTCACCCCCGACCGCGGCCCCGACGGCCTCGGCCGCGCCCGCACCTGGGACTGGCCCGGCTCCGTGGTCGAAGTACCGCCGGAGCGGCTGCGGGACGAGCACATCGACCTCGTGATCCTCCAGCGCCCGCACGAACTCGGCCTCGTCGACCGCTGGCTGGGCCGCCGCCCGCCGCTGGTGTACCTGGAGCACAACGCCCCCGACGGCGACGTCCCCCGCACCCGCCACCCGGCCGCCGACATCCCGGGCGTCACCCTCGTCCACGTCACCCACTTCAACCGGCTGATGTGGGACGCGGGCCCGACGGACACCGCCGTCGTCGAACACGGCATCGTCGACCCCGGCCACCGCTGGACCGGCGAACTGGAACGCGCCGCCGTCGTCGTCAACGAGCCGATCAGGCGCGGCCGCACGACCGGCACCGACCTGCTCCCCGTCTTCTCCCGGGCCGCCCCGCTCGACGTGTTCGGCATGCGCACCGAAGGCCTCGCCGAACACATCGGCGTCGCCCCCGACCGCTGCCGAACCCAGGACGTCCCGCAGAGCGACCTGCACACCGAACTGGCCCGCCGCCGCGTCTACGTCCACCCCGTCCGCTGGACCTCCCTCGGCCTGTCCCTGCTGGAGGCCATGCACCTGGGCATGCCCGTGGTCGCCCTCGCCACCACCGAGGTCGCCGAGGCCGTGCCCCCCGGCGCCGGGGTGGTCTCCAACCGCATCGACGTACTGACCGACGCCGTACGCGACTTCCTCGCCGACCCGCTGCACGCGCGGACCGTCGGCGACGGGGCCCGTGCGGCGGCCCTCGCCCACTACGGGCTGCCCCGCTTCCTGGACGACTGGGAGCGGCTGCTCAAGGAGGTGACCCGATGAGGATCGCCATGGTGTCCGAGCACGCGAGCCCCCTCGCCGCGCTCGGCGGCGTCGACGCCGGTGGACAGAACGTCTACGTGGCCCGTCTCGCCGAGGAGTTGGCGGGGCGCGGCCACGACGTCACCGTCTACACCCGCCGGGACGCCATCGACCTGCCCGCCCGGGTGCCGCTGCCCGGCGGGGCGGTCGTCGAACACGTGCCGGCCGGACCGCCCGTGCCCGTCCCCAAGGACGACCTCTTCCCGCACATGCCCGCCTTCGGCGCCCACCTGGCCCGCTCCTGGGCCCGCGAGCGGCCCGACGTGGTGCACGCCCACTTCTGGATGTCCGGCATGGCCTCGCAAATCGGCGCCGGCCCGCACGGCGTCCCGCTCGTCCAGACCTTCCACGCCCTCGGCACCGTCAAGCGGCGCCACCAGGGCATGCGGGACACCAGCCCGTACGAGCGCATCGGCATCGAGCGGCAACTCGGCCGCGGCTGCGCACGGGTCCTGGCCACCTGCACCGACGAGGTCGTCGAACTCGGTGACATGGGCGTCCCGCCCCGCCAGGTGTCCGTCGTGCCCTGCGGTGTGGACGCCGAGCACTTCCACCCCGCCGCCGACACCGGCCGCACCCCCGAACGGCGCCTGCCGCACCGGCTCCTCGCCTGCGGCCGGCTCGTCCCCCGCAAGGGCTACGACCAGGCCATCCGCGCCCTCGCCCACATCCCCGGCACCGAACTCCTCATCGCCGGGGGCCCGCCCGCCGGCGCCGTGGAGGCCGAACCCGAGGCACGGCGCCTGACCGGCGTCGCCCGCCGCGCCGGCGTCGCCGACCGGGTCCGACTGCTCGGCGCGGTCGACCCGGACGACATGCCCGCCCTGCTCCGCAGCTCCGACCTGGTGCTGTGCACCCCGGTGTACGAGCCGTTCGGCATCGTGCCGCTGGAGGCCATGGCGTGCGGCGTACCCGTCCTCGCCACCGACGTCGGCGGCCACCGCGACTCCGTCGCCGACGGCGTCACCGGCCGGCTGGTCGCCCCGCAGGACCCCGAGGCGGTGGCCGGGGCCGCCCGCGCGCTCCTCTCCGACGAGCGGCTGCGCCGCCAGTACGGCAGGAACGGCCGCGAACGCGTCCTGCGGCACTACACCTGGGCGCGCGTCGCCGACGGCGCGGAACAGGTGTACCGCCTGACCCGCTCCGAACACGCCGTGTCCACGGAGGTGGCGTCATGACCGTGCACCCGCCCGTCGTCGGGCACTGCGACGAACTCCAGCACGCGCTGGGGGCGTTCCGCGCCTCCGCGCACACCACCCAGCGCTGGGGCGAGCGGCTCGCGGCCGTGCTGGGCGGCGGCGGCCGGCTGCTCGCCGCGGGCAACGGCGGCAGCGCCGCCCAGGCCCAGCACCTCACCGCCGAACTCGTCGGCCGCTACCGCGACGACCGCCCGCCGTTCTCCGCCATCGCCCTGCACGCCGACACCTCCTCCACCACCGCCATCGCCAACGACTACGGCGTCGACGAGGTGTTCGCCCGCCAGGTCCGTGCCCACGGCCGCGACGGCGACGTCCTGATGCTGCTGTCCACGTCCGGCGCCAGCGCCAACCTGCTCTCCGCGGCCGACGCCGCCCGCGCGGCGGGCGTACGGGTCTGGGCGCTCACCGGCTGCGCCCCCAACCCGCTCATGGCGGGCAGCGACGAATCCCTGTGCGTCGAGGCCCCGTCGACGGCCACCGTGCAGGAGATCCACCTCGTCGCCGTCCACATGATCTGCGCGGCCTTCGACGGGGCCCTGGAGCGGGGCGTACGGAGCACACGGGCCGCCGGGCGCGCCGGGCGCGCGGCGCAGCGGAAGCGGAGGTGACGGGACGGATGGCTGCCACCAAGGCTCACAGGACCCCGCTCGTGGTGGTCGGCGACGCGCTGCTCGACCGCGACCTGACCGGCTCCGCCGACCGGCTCGCACCGGACGCGCCGGTCCCGGTCGTCTCGGAGTGCGCCGAACGGATCCGCCCCGGCGGTGCCGCCCTCGCCGCGTACCTCGCCGCCCGCGACGGCCGCGAGGTCACGCTGATCACGGGTGTCGGCGACGACCCGGCCGGCCGTGCCCTGCGCGAACTGCTCGCACCCTGGCTGAGGTTGGTCCCGCTGCCGCTGTCGGGCACGCTGCCGGAGAAGACCCGCGTCCTCGCGCAGGACCGCCCCGTCGTCCGCCTCGACCGCGGCGGCGGCCGGGTCCGCGAAGCCACCGACGAGGCCCGGGACGCGCTGCGCTCCGCCCGGGCCGTCCTGGTCTCCGACTACGGCCGGGGCGCGGCGGACGCCCTGCGCGACGTGCTCGCCGCCCGCCCGCCCCTGGTCTGGGACCCGCACCCGCGCGGGGGCGCACCGGTCCCTGGCACCCGCCTGGTGACACCCGCCGAGAAGGAGGCCCACGGCTTCGCGCCGGACCGGGGCCGGCCGGGCGGCGGACTGCGCGCCGCCGCGCTCGACGCCGGAACCCTCGTACGGGACTGGCGGGTGGCCGCGGTGGCGGTCACCCTCGGCCCGCGCGGCGCGCTCCTCTCCTACGGCGAACACCCCCTCCTCGTCCCCGCGCCCGCCGCCCACCACGGCGACTCCTGCGGCGCGGGGGACCGGTTCGCGGCCACCGCGGCCGGGCTGCTCGCCGACGGGGCACTGGTCGGGGAGGCCGTCGAGGGCGCGGTGAGCGCCGCCACGGCCTTCGTCGCGGCGGGCGGCGCGGCCGCCGTACCGCCGGCCGGCTCCGACCGGGCGCTCGCCGCCCTGCCCGACACCGACGACCCCGGCGCCCTGGCCGCCCGGATCCGCGCCGAGCACGGCACGGTCGTCGCCGCCGGCGGCTGCTTCGACCTCCTGCACGCCGGACACGTCGGCCTCCTCCAGGCCGCCCGGCGGCTCGGCGACTGCCTGGTCGTCTGCGTCAACTCCGACGCCTCGGTACGGCGCCGCAAGGGCGGCGGCCGCCCCGTCAACCCGCTCGCCGACCGCGTCCGCGTCCTGCGCGCCCTCGCCTGCGTCGACGCGGTCGCCGTCTTCGACGAGGACACCCCCGAACGCCTCCTCGGCGCACTGCGCCCCGACGTCTGGGTCAAGGGCGGCGACTACGCCGGCGCCGACCTCCCCGAGGCGGCGCTCCTCCAGGAGTGGGGCGGTCAGGCGGTCCTCCTGCCCTACCTCGACGGCCGCTCCTCCACCGCCCTGCTGGCCCGCGCGGCGGAGGGGCCCCGATGAGGCGCGAAGCCCCGGCGCCCGCCGGCGTCGTGCCGGTGACCACACCGCCCCCGGCCCCCGCGCTCCCCTCGCCGGGGGCGGAGCCGGCCGGCCGCGGGACACGGCCCGCCACGGCGATGCCGGTGACCGGCCGAGCGTCCGGCGACGGGCCGCCCGCCGTCACGGGAGGGCGCGCGAACGGCGGGGGAACGGCGGCGGCACCGACGGGACCGGCCCATGGAGGACCGGACGCCGCGGACGGCCCGGCCGGGGTGGTCGGGGTGGCGGGCGGCGGGATCGTCGGTGTCGGACGGCCGGGCGGGGACCGGGCCGGAGCCGGCCGGGAGCACGCCGCCCGCGCCGCCGCCCGCGCCGCCGCCCGTGCTGCCGCCCGTGCTGCCGCCCGTGCTGCCGCCCGCGCCGCGGCCCGCGCCGCCGCCCGCGGCGACGAGGGCCGCGGTGGTGCGGTGACCCCGGTCCGGCCGGTGGGCGGCGGTCCTGCCGGACCCCCGGGTGGCCGGCCGGACGGCGCGGGCGCGCCGGCGGCAGCCCGGCTCGGACCGGGGCCGGGGGAGGGCGGCTTCGCGTCCCCCGGGTCGGCCGGTGGGCCGGTGACCGGGGACCCCGTGCATCCGCCGGGCGCCGGAGCGGGGCGCCCGGACGGGGCCGGGGCGCCGAGGAGCGGCCCGGAGGCGGTGCGGGGCGAGGGCGGGGACGGGCCCCGTGTGCTGGTCCTGCGCGCCCTCGGACTCGGCGACCTGCTGGCCGCAGTACCCGCCCTGCGGGCGCTGCGACGGGCGTACCCCGGGCACGAGCTGGTGCTGGCCGGCCCCGCCGAGCTGGCCCCCGTGGCGGCCGCGACCGGTGCCGTGGACCGGGTGCTGCCCGCCGCCGCACCCGGACGGGCCGTGCCGCGCACCCTCGACTGGGCCGGACCGCCCCCCGACGTCGCCGTCGACCTGCACGGCAACGGACCGCCCAGTCACCGCCTCCTGACGCGCCTGCGGCCGCGCAGGCTGCTGGCGTTCGCACACCCCGGAACACCCGAGGTGGACGGCCCGGTCTGGTACGCCGAGGAGCACGAGCGGGAGAGGTGGTGCCGACTGCTGCGCGCGTACGGCATCGACGCCGACCCCGCCGACCTGCGGCTGCCCCGCCCGGACGCACCGTCCCCCGCCCCCGGCGCCGTCGTCCTGCACCCCGGCGCCGGCGCCCCCTCCCGCTGCTGGCCCGTGGAACGGTACGCGGCCGTCGCCGGGACGCTGCGCGCACGCGGGCACCGGGTCGTCGTCACCGGGGGAGCGGACGAGGCGGACCTCGTGGCCCGGCTGGCCAAGCTCGCCGACCTGCCCGACACGGACCTGTTCGGCGGCGGCCTGCCCTACGACCGGCTCTCCGCCCTCGTCGCCGGGGCCCGCGCCGTCGTCAGCGGCGACACCGGCGTCGCCCACCTCGCCGTCGCCCACGCCACGCCCTCCGTCACCCTCTTCGGCCCGGTCCCGCCCAGCCGCTGGGGCCCGCCTCCCCACCCCCGTCACCGCGCCCTGTGGCACCCCGGCCCGGACGGCGACCCGCACGGCCACGCGACCGACCCCGCGCTGCTGCGGATCACCCCCGGCGCCGTACTCGAAGCGCTGGACGCGCTGGACGCACCCGGCGCCGCCCCGGACCTCCCGCACACCCCGGACGCCCCGGAAGAGGCACCATGAACCACGCCGCGCCCCACGGCCCGACGACCACCCGCGAACGGCCCCGCCCCGACCACCCCACGCGGCCCGCCCCCGTCGGCATCGTCATCGCCACCCGGGACCGGCGCGCGAGCCTCGCCGTGACCGTGCGCCACCTGCTCGCCCTGCCCGAGCGGCCCGAGGTGCTCGTCGTCGACAACGCCTCCACCGACGGCACCCGCGCCATGCTGGCCCGCGACTTCCCCCAGGTCCGTGTGCTCGCCCTGCCGTTCAACCGGGGCGCCCTCGCCCGCACCCACGGGGTCCGCGCCCTGGACACCCCGTACGTGGCGTTCAGCGACGACGACTCCTGGTGGGCCCCCGGCTCCCTGGGCGCCGCCGCCCGGCACCTCGACGCGCATCCCCGGCTCGGCCTGCTCTCCGCCCGCACCCTCGTCGGGCCCGCCGGCACCGCGGACCCCCTCAACGACCTGCTCGCCGACTCCCCGCTCGGCACCGCCACCGACCTCCCCGGCACCCAGGTGCTCGGCTTCCTCGGCTGCGCCGCCGTCGCCCGCCGCACCGCCTACCTCGACGCGGGCGGCTACCACCCGCTGCTGTTCTTCGGCGCCGAGGAAACCCTGCTCGCCTACGACCTGGCGGCCCGCGGCTGGGGCGTCACGCACTGCCCCGACGTGGTCGCCCACCACCACCCGGACCCGCGCCCCCGCACCGGCCGCCCGGCCGTCGTACGCCGCAACGAACTCCTCACCGCCTGGCTGCGCCGCCCCCTCCCGTACGCCCTGGCCCGCACCCGTGCCCTCACCGCCGACGCCCGCCGCGACCCGCACGCCCGGCACGCCCTGCGCGAGACGCTCGTCCGCCTGCCCGCCGCCCTGCGCGCCCGCAGGCCCCTGCCCCCGCACGTGGAACGGGCCGCCCGCCTCCTCGACGCGGCGGCCGGAGCCGACGGAGCCGCCTCATGACGGACACCCGGACCACCGTCGTCGTCATCACCCACAACCGGTGCCCCGAACTCCTGCGCACCCTGGACCGGCTCGCCGAACTCCCCGAGCGGCCGGAGGTCGTCGTCACCGACAACGGCTCCACCGACGGCACCGCCGCCGCCGTCACCCGCCACCACCCCGGCGTACGGCTCCTGCGCCCCGGCCGCAACCTCGGCGCCGTCGGCCGCAACCTGGCGATCCGTCAGGTCCGCACCCCCTACGTCGCGTTCTGCGACGACGACTCCTGGTGGGCGCCCGGCTCCCTGTCCGGGGCCGCGGACCTGCTCGACCGGTACCCGGCGGTCGGCACCGTCACCGCCCGCATCCTGGTCGAACCGGACGGCACCGAGGACCCGATCGTCGAGGAACTGCGCGACTCGCCCGTGCCCCGCCCCGGCTGGCTCCCGGGACCGGCGCTCGGCTCCTTCCTGGCCGCCGCGACCGTCCTGCGCACCGACGCCTTCCGCGCCGCGGGCGGCTTCCACCCCCGGCTGTGGCTCGGGGGCGAGGAGGAGCTGCTCGCCGCCGACCTGGCCGCCGACGGCTGGTGGCTGACGTACGCCGACCACCTGACGGTCCATCACCACCCGTCCCGGGCCAGGGACTCGACGGTCCGGCGGTCGCACGGCATCCGCAACACCCTGTGGTTCACCTGGCTGCGCCGACCGCTCGGTGTCGCCCTGCGCCGCACCGTCCACCTCGCCCGCACCGTCCCCCGCGACACCGCGTCCCTGCGCGCCTTCGCCGAGGCGACCGCCGCGCTGCCGTGGGTGCTGCGTGAACGCCGGGTGCTGCCGCCGGAGGTCGAGGCCCGGCTCCGTGCGCTGGAACCCGCCCAGCGCGACTCGACGGCGCGCAGCTACACCGGCTGAACCGGAACCGGAACCGGAAGCTGACCTGGAACCCGTACGACGTACGAGACCCTAACCCTCCGTCCGCCGGCACAACAGCCGGAACACCGCGAACAGCGTCACCGGCCACACGCCGGCGAACGCCCAGATCACGCCGGGCGCGGAGGTGACGATGCCGACGACCATCAGCGTCACCGCCACGGCGAGCAGCAGAAGCACGGTCGGGGTGCGCGGGCGGTACGCCGCCACGCGGGCGATGTCGGGGCAGCGGCGCAGCCGCAGCGTGCGCAGGCGCCGGTCGAGGCGGCGGTCGCGGCGCAGGGCTCGTTCGACCTCGTCGAGTATGCGTTGCTCGTGATCGGGGAGCCGGCCGATGGACACGATGTTTCCTCCCGGGGGCGGACCGACCACCGCCGAGTGCCCCCGCCGTCCCGTGACTAACCGTCCGCCCGGGCCGTCATCGCCCCGCCCCGGCCTCCGCAGCCGCCCGCAACACCGCGACCAGGCCGTCCGCCGCGTCCGGTACCGCGTCCGCCGCGCGGAACCCGGCGCCGATCCGCGCCGCCTCCGCCCGCCCGTCGGTCAGGCACCAGTCCCACCAGCGTCCCAGCAGCCCCTCCGCCGCCGCCCCGGCCGCCGCCGTGAGGCGTTCCGCGGGTACGAGCGCCGGCCAGCCGCAGGCGCGGGCCTGCGCCGTCACCTTCGCGCCGCCCTCGACCGGATCCGCCGCCAGCACCGGCACACCGGCCCGCAGCGCGAGGACCAGCCCGTGCAGCCGGTCGGTGACGACCAGATCGAGCCGGGACAGCACGGCCTCCAGCTGGGCCGGCGTGCCGCACAGCCGCCAGTCGTGCGCGTCGAGCCGGGTCTCCAGCTCCAGCCGGGCACAGTCCCGGCCGGCCAGCCAGCGCGTCAGCACGGCGGCGACCTCCTCGTGCCGCCGCCGTCCCCCGTACTCGTGCTGCCCGTGGGTGAGCACCACCCCGACGACGGGCACCGGGGGGAGCGCCGGAGCGCGGGCCGCGAGATCCGGCCCCGGGCCGCTTCCGGCGGCGTCCCGGGCCAGCACCCGGTGGAAACCGGTGACGGCGGGGGACTCCGGGTCGACCACGGAGACGCCGACGGCGATCCGCACGCAGTGCGCGAACCGCCGGTGCAACTCCTCGACCTGCGTCCCGTGCACCGGCCCGCACACGAACACCAGCCGGGAGTGCGCCGCCGGGTCCACGTCGGCGAAGTGCGTGCCGTCGGCGCGGAACCCGGGGCTCCACACCACGTCGTACGCCAGCCCCGCGTCCCGCAGCACCCGCTCCACCCGGGCCAGCGCCAGCACGTCCCCGGCCGTCGCCTCCCCGTGCAGGAAGCTGAACCAGCCGGTCACCAGGATCCTGTCGCGCTCCCGTTCGTACACAGTGACCCCGGGTGCCCCGCCCGCGCCCGGGCAACCACCGGTACGGCGACCGCGGCGGCCGGTCAGCGCCCCACCACCGGCCCGAAGGCGTCGCGCACGTCCGCGTTCGACGGCGTGACGGCCATCCGCGACGGCAGCGAGCCGAAGTACCCGAGGGTGCCGGGGCAGCTCTCGCCGCCGATCTGCACGGTGCGGTCGGTCACGAGCTTCCCGGTCCGCAGCGCGTAGGCCTTCACCCGGACCGCCAGCTTGTTGAACCTGACACTGCCGATGCGGCCCTTGTGGTCCCGGTACCGGCACGTCTCGACGACCTTCCCCGCATCGGCCTCGTCCGCGCACACCACCAGCGCGGCATCGGGTGCGTCGGCACGCCACGCCTCCGGGAGCTTGTCCGTGTACTCGGTGTCGCCGACGAACACGGCACCGCTCTCGCCCCTGCGGTAGGCCGGGGCCGCCGAGTACTTCGCCGGTTCCCGGCAGTATCCCGAGCCCATCCCGTCCGCCGCTTCGACCAGGCTCCTGACCCGGACCAGTTCGATCGCCAGGCCCGCCTTCCTGATCCCCTCGCGGGCGTCGTCCGCACGGCTGTCGCCCGGATGCTCGTCGAGCAGCCGCCGGTAGCTCTCCCGGGCGTCCGCCCACTCCTCGTCGCCCATGAGGGCGTCGCCGCACTCCGCGAGCGCCCCGGGGGCGATCCGGGCCGAGGCGGCCGAGGCGGGGCCGGTCAGGTCCTTCGGGCCGGTCCTCCGGTCCCGCAGCCAGTCCGCGATACGTACGTTCAGGCAGCCGTCGTCCGTGGGCAGCCGTCCGAGGTAGCGCTCCAGGGTGGCCTCGACCGTCCGCTCGTTGCCGGGCTCGCCGAGCACCGCCCCGAGCGTGTCGAAGGCGGACCCCAGCAGGTCCAGGTCGCCGGCCAGCCCGCCGCTCAGACGGCCCGCGGCCGTGTCCAGGCGCTCGCACGCCCCGACCACCGTGTCGCCCCGGGCGGCCACCGGCGCGGCGAGGAGCCGGTGCCGGAACGCCACCTCCTCCTGGGCGTCCACCGCGGCCCGGCAACTCCCGTCCGCGCGGGCCCGGGTGACGCGGTCCTCGATGCCGTACGCGTCGAACCGCACCCATCCGGCGGCCGCGAGCACCGGCACCGTGAGGGCGAGCGCGAGCACCCGCTGCCCGCGCCGCGGCCCCGCCGCCGGGTGCCGCCGCGCCAGCCACCAGCCGTGCGCGACGAGCGCCGCCCACCACAGCGCCACGACCAGCTCGCACCACGTCCGGGAGGTCGTGTACGTCAGCCACAGCAGCGACGCCGTCACCGCCGCGGCGGCCCAGAACAGCGCCCGGCGCCCCAGGAGCAGGTAACCCGCCCCGAGCAGCGAGGCGTTGCCGACGGCCACGGCGAGCGGATCGGGCTCGCGCGGCCCGGTCATTCCTCGTACTCCACGTCGTCGTCCCCGCTGCGGGCCCGCACGTACGCCTCGGCGGCCGGCCGGTACAGCAGGACCACGCCCGGGACGGCGAGCAGCGCGGCAACCAGCAGCGTCGTGCCGCCGTACAGCGGATCGTCGAGGGCGAACGGCGTGGCGACGACGAGGAGCGCCGCGGTCAGACCACTCGCCGCGGTCCGGGCGGTGCGCCGGCCGCGACCCGCCCGGACCGCGAACCAGAAGCAGACCGCCAGCAGCAGGAGCACCAGGGTGGCCGGCCCCTGCGGGCCGGTCGCCGTGGTCGCCGCGACCAGCGCCCCCAGCATCAGCAGCACCACTGCCAGCGTCACACTCCGCGGCCGGCGGGTCGCGTCGGTGGTCATCGGATCACTTCCTTCACGTGCCTTCGGCTGCCGCCGGCCGTCCCCGGCGGGCGGGGGAGCGGACGGAGACACGGGTGCGGGGTGGCGCGACCGCGACGGACCCGCCGGTCGTGCCGCCCCGCACTCCCCCGGCCACCGATTCCACCGCGCCGCGCCGTTGTTCAGCAGCCCGCGCTCCGCACTGAACAATGCGGAATCCGCCGCGGAGCGAGCGGGAAGCTGCGGACCTCGCGTGAAGGCGCCGTGAACTCCCCGTGCGCCACCCCCCGGTGAGCAGCCCCGCGCTTGCCGCCCGCTCCCGCGGCTCCCTACCGTGGGCGCCCGGACGGGTACCGGGAGCGACGGCGAGAGCGACGGCGGGACGGGAACACGTGGGCGGAAACGGAGTGGGGCGCCGGGAGCGACGGCTCGACCCGGAGGCCGGACCGGTGCAGCGGTTCGCCGCCGAACTCCGCGCCCTGCGGGAGTCGGTGGGGCGCCCGACGTACCGGACGATGGCGGACAAGGTCCCGTTCTCGGTGACCGCCCTGTCGCAGGCGGCCGCCGGACGGCAGCTGCCCACCCTCGCGGTGACCCTCGCCTACGTCGACGTCTGCGGCGGCGACCCGGGGGAGTGGGAGCGGCGCTGGCGGGCGGCGAGCGCGGAGGCCGCCGCACTCACCGGCGCCGACGACGGGACGCGCCCGCCCTACCGGGGCCTGACCCGCTACGAGCCCGACGACGCCGCCCTGTTCTTCGGCCGCGACCGGCTGGTGGAGCGGCTGGACGGACTGACCCGCGCGCACCGCTTCACCGCCGTCTTCGGCCCCTCGGGCAGCGGCAAGTCCTCCCTGCTGCGGGCCGGACTGATCCCGCGCCTGCGCGCCCCCGGCGCCGGAGCCGGTGCCGACGCGGCCGCCGCCCCCGCGGCCGTACGCGTCCTCACCCCGGGCGCCGCACCGATGACCACCCACGCGGACCGCCTGGACCCCGTGCCGGACACGGAGGCGGACACCTGGCTGATCGTCGACCAGTTCGAGGAGCTGTACACCCTCTGCGCCGACCCGGCCGAGCGGAACGCCTTCGTCGACCGGCTCCTCACCGCCACCGCCGCCGACAGCCGGCTGCGCGTCGTGGTCGCCGTGCGCGCCGACTTCCTGGGACGTTGCGCCGAACACCCCGGCCTCACGGCCGCGTTGCAGGACGCGACCCTGCTGGCCGGCCCGATGAGCCGGGAGGAGCTGCGGGAGGCCGTGGTCCGGCCGGCCGCCGCGTCCTCACTCGTCGTCGAACGCGCCCTGACCACCCGGCTGCTCGACGAGGTCGAGGACGCGCCGGGCGGGCTGCCGCTGATGTCCCACGCGCTGCTGGAGACCTGGCGGCACCGCACCGGCCGCACCCTGACCGTCACCGGCTACGAGGCGGCCGGGGGGCTGCGCGGCGCCGTCGTCCGCACCGCCGAGGAGGTGTACGGCGAACTCACCGCCCCCCAGGCCGGCCTGGCCCGCCGGATCCTGCTGCGGCTGGTCGCCCCGGGCGACGGCACCCCCGACACCCGGCGCCCCGCCGGGCACGCGGAACTCGACCTCGGCGACCCCGACGGCACCCGCGCCGTACTGGACCGGCTGGTCGCCGCCCGGCTGCTCACCCTCGACGACGGCACCGTCGAACTCGCCCACGAGGCCCTCATCACGGCGTGGCCCCGGCTGCGCGGCTGGATCGACGCCGAACGCGACCGGCTCCGCGTCCACCGCGCCCTCTCCGAGGCCGCCCGCACCTGGCTGGCCCTCGGCCGGGAGAACGCGGCGCTCTACGCGGGCTCGCGGCTGGCCGCCGCCCGCGAGGCCTTCGCCGACGAGCCCCGCGGCGGGGAGCCGGCGCCGGGGGAGCTGACGCCGTCGGAGCGCGACTTCCTGGCCGCCTCGATTCAGCGGCGGCGGCGCGCGGTGCGGCTGCGGCGGGGGCTGTCGGCCGTCCTCGCCCTGCTGGTCCTGGTCGCCTCGGGCACCGCCGTCGTCGCGCTCAGGGCACGGGCCACCGCCCAGGCCGAGCGGGACGACGCCGTCTTCGGCCGGATCACCGCGGAGGCCGACCGGGTGCGCGGGACCAACGCCGCCCTCTCCGCCCGGCTCGACGTCGCCGCGCTGGGCATGCGCACCACCCCCGAACTGCGCACCGCGCTCACCACGGACGCGGGCCGGGTCCTGTCCACCCGGCTGCCCGGACACGACGACATCGGCAGCGCCGTCGCCTTCGCCCCGGACGGCCGCACCCTCGTCAGCGGCGGCCACGACGGCACCGTACGGCTGTGGGACACGGCCGGCTCCGGCGGGCAGCTCGGCGAGCCGCTGCGGATCACCGGCGCACCGGTGGGCGCCGTGGCGTACGCGCCGGACGGCACCGTACTGGTGGCGGCCGGGCACGGCGGCGGCATCCGGCTGTGGGACACCCGGGACCGCACCCGGCCCCGGCCCCTGGGCGACCCCCTCGTCAGCCACGCGGGCGAGTCCGTCACGTCCGTCGCCTTCGCCCCCGACGGCCGCACCCTCGCCACCGTCGGCGACGACGGCACCCTGCGCCTGTGGGACCTCACCGACCCGGCCCGGCCCGCACCGGTCGGCGCACCGGCCCGCGCCGACGCGCGCAGCGTCCGGGACGTCGCCTTCGCCCCGGACGGCCGCACCCTGGCCACCGCCGGGCACACCGGGACCGTACGGCTGTGGCGCCCGGACGGCACCGACGGACCCGTCCCGCTCGGTGCGCCCCGGCACGCGCACGACGCGGCGGTCTGGTCGGTGACGTTCTCCCCGGACGGCGACACCCTCGCCACCGCCGGCTACGACGACACGGTGCGCCTGTGGGAGGTGGCGGACACGGACGGGAGGGACACGGACGGGGCGGGTACGGACGGGGCGGGCCCGGGCGGGCCGGCCGCCGGTGGTCTGCGCCCGCTGGGCGAGCCGCTGACCGCGCACACCGCCGCCGTGTGGTCGGTGGAGTTCAGCCCGGACGGGCACACCCTGGCCAGTGCCGCGCAGGACGACACCGTCGTCCTGTGGAACGTGGCCGACCCCGCCCGTCCGCACCGGATCGGCGAACCGCTCACCGGGCACACCGAGGGCCTGTGGGACCTGGCCTACGGCCCGGACGGCCGCACCCTCGCCACCACCGGCGCCGACCACAGTGTCCGCGTGTGGCACCTGCCGGACAGCGTCCTGACCGACTTCACCAACCCGCTCACCTCCGTGGCCTACGACCCCCGAGGCAGGCTGCTCGCCGCCGCCAGCACCGACGACGCCCTGGTCCGGCTCTGGGACGTCGGTCGTCCGGGGGCGCCGCGCCCGCTGCCGCGCCCCCTCTCCGGCCACGGGGCACCCGTCCTGGCCACGGCCTTCGCGCCCGACGGCCGCACCGTCGCGTCCGGCGCCGAGGACGGCACCCTCCGGCTGTGGGACGTCTCCGACCCGGCCCGGCCCGCCCCCGCGGCGACCGTCCCGGACGCCCACCCCGGCGGCGTCCTCGCCGTGGCCTTCTCCCCGGACGGCGGCACCCTCGCCACCGGCGGCGTCGACGGGCGGGTCCGCCTGTGGGACGTGCGCGAGCCCGACGGCGTACGCCCCGTGGGCACGCCCCTGACCGGCCACACCGACTGGGTCGGCTCCGTGGCCTTCTCCCCGGACGGCCGCACCCTCGCCACCGGCAGCCAGGACAAGACGGCCCGGCTGTGGGACGTACGCGACCGCGACCGGCCCCGCGCCGTCGGCAAGCCCCTCACCGCCCACGGCGACTGGGTCAACGCGGTGGCCTTCGCCCCGAAGGGTCACGTCCTCGCCACCGGCGGCCGGGACCGCACGGTGCGGCTCTGGGACGTCACCGACCCCGGCCGGGCCCGCCCGCTGGGCGGCGAGCTGACCGGTCATCGCGGCGGCGTCACCTCGGTGTCCTTCGCGCCGGACGGCCGCACCCTCGCCAGTGGCGGAGAGGACCACGCGGTACGGCTGTGGAACGTGGCCGACCCCGCCCGTGCCGAGGCCTTCGGCGACGCGCTCACCGGCCACCTGGACACCGTCACGTCGGTCGCCTTCGCCCCCGGCGGAGACACCCTCGCCTCGGTGGGACACGACCTGACGGCCAGGATCTGGACACTGGACACCGACCGGGCGCTCGGCCGGGTCTGCGACCGCACCGGCGGCGACCTCACCCCCGCCCGCTGGCGGGAGCTCCTGCCCCGGCTGCCCTACCGGCCCACCTGCTGACCGGGCCGCCCGCCGGGACCCCGCCCGCTCCTCACACCGCGTTGGTCACGGTCACCGTCACCTGCGCGCCGGGCGCCGCCCCGGACAGCGCGGCGGTCACCGCGTCGCGCACCGCGCGGGCGACGGCCACCGCGCGGTGACCGCGGTGGACGACGATCTGCACGTCCACCTCCCACGGCCCCGCTTCCGAGGCCCGGCTCACCCGCACACCCGCGGGCGTGTCCCCCGCGGCGGCCCGCGACGCGGTGCGGGCGGAGGAGCGGAACAGGTCCGCGAGGCCCGGCCGCAGGAAGGCGACGCCGGGGACGCCGGCGGCGACCCGCGCGACGGTGCCGGCGACGGCGTCACGGCCGGTGGCGGCTGCGGTCACGGCTGGTTCCCTTCTTCCGTACCGGCCGGATGCTCCGGGTCCGTCCCGGCCGGTTCCGTCACGTCGGTGATGTGGACGTCCACGTGGTCCACCGGCAGTCCCAGGGCGTCGTCCGCGGCCCCGTGCACCCGCCGCCGCACCTCCTCCGCGAGGTCGCGCAGCCGCGGCGCGAGCGGTACGACGACCTCCAGCCGTACGCGGACGGGTCCCCGCGAGGGGGAGCCGCCGGACTCGGCGGGCCGGATCAGGCACGAGCCCGCCCGCACCCCCGGCACGGTCTCCGCGGCGGCCCGCAACGCCTTGGCGGCCATCGCCTCGCGCACCCACAGGTCCTCCTCGCGCTCCCCGAGCGGCAGCGGCCTGCCGGGCCGCAGCTCCAGCCGCACGACGTCCATGACCCGTTCGGTCAGCGCCCCGGTGTCCCACTCCGGTTCCCGGCCGCCGCCCGCCTCGCGCACCGCGACGCCGAGCAGGTCCAACTGCCGAACGGCCGCCGAGCAGTGCGGGCAGGCGCGCAGGTGCGGATCCCGGTCCGGAGCACCCGCACCGTCCTCCCACGCCTCCCACACCTCGGACAGCAGCCGCCCGCAGGCCAGCCGTTCGTCGTCGGCGGACCCGTCCGCACCGCCGGATCCGGGTCCGGTCGCGGGACCGGTGCCGGTGCCGGGCCCGGGCAGCTCCGCGCCGCTGTTCATCGCCATGCGGTCATCGCCTCCGTCAGGCAGCGTCGTGCACGGAACACCCGGCCGCGGGCAGCCTCCGGGCTGATCCCGACCGTCTCCGCGATCGTCTCGTACGACTGGCCCTCCAGCTCTCTGAGCACCCAGCACACCCGCTGCTCGGGGGAGAGCTCGGACAGCGACCGGCCCAGCGCCACCGCGGCGGCGTGCGACTCGGCGGCCCGGGCCGGGGAGACGGCGTGGTCCGGCGCCTCGGGTTCGGGCACGCTGTCGAGGTCGGTCACCGGACGCCGGGAACGCAGCATGTTCAGGCACCGGTTGACGACGATGCGGTGCATCCAGGTGGCGAAGGCCGACTGCCCGCGGAACCCGGGGATCCTGCGCCACGCGCTGACGAACGCGTCCTGCACCGCGTCCTCCGCCTCCGAAGGGCTGCCCAGCATGCTCGCCGCGAGCCGCAGCAGCCCCGGCGCGTGCCGCCGCACGAGCACCTCGAAGGCCTCCTCGTCGCCCTCGGCGGCCCGCACCGCGAGCAGTCCGTCGTCTCCCGGCACGCGCGCTCCTCTCCACTCCACTCCACGTCGTTCCCATCGTGGGACACACCGACGGCCCCCGGCGTTACGCGAGCACCCGGAGAAAAGAAATTCCCGCAGCGGCGTAACGACCGGACGGCCGTCCGTGTCCAACGCCCAGAGAACCGAACGACCACGGTTGACGGAGGACACCATGACGACCGCAGCACAGACGGCCACCATCGAGACGAAGTCCGAGAAGAAGAACGGGACCACGGGCACGGCCGGCGGCACCGGACGGGGCACGCAGGGCGGCGCGACGACCGTCAGCGGCGGCTCCGCCGGCGCCGCCGAACCGGCCGCGACGCGGGGCCGCACGTCCATCGCCGACGTCGTGGTCGTCAAGATCGCGGGCATGGCGGCGCGCGAGATCCCCGGCGTGTACGACATGGGCGGCGGCCTGTCCCGCACCATCGGCGCGGTCCGCGACCGGGTGCCCGGCGGCCGGCCGAACGTCGGCCGCGGCGTCAAGGTCGAGGTCGGCGAGCGGCAGACCGCGATCGACCTGGACCTCGTCGTCGAGTACGGCGTGCCCATCGCCGACCTCGCCCGGGACGTCCGGGAGAACGTGATCGACGCGGTCGAGCGGATCTCCGGCCTGGAGGTCGTCGAGGTCAACATCACGGTCAACGACGTCCACCTGCCGGACGAGGAGGACCCGGAGCGCCCGGCGGAGGCGCGCGTGGAGTGACGGACGGTTTCCGGAGCCGGTTCCTAGGCGGAGGTGAGTGATGAGCAGAGCGGTGATCGGCATGCTGGTGGGCATGGCGCTGGCCTTCGCCGGCTGGTTCGGCGGCTTCGGCGCGTTCCTGCTGGTGGCCGCGCTGGGCGCGGTCGGCGGGGTGCTGGGGCGCCTGGTGGACAACGGCACGGACTGGCGCGAGTTCCTGGCCGCCGGCGACCGGAGGCCCCGATGACGGGCACGCCGGACGCCGGGGAACCCACCCGCACGGTGTCGGGTTCCGCGGGGCCCGTCCGGACGGCAGCGGCCGCCGGGGGAGCGGCCCGCACGGCGGCGGGTGTCCGCGGACCCGCCCGTACGGCACCGGCCGAGCGCGGCCGGACCGTCGTCGCCGACCGTGCCGTGCGCCGGATCGCGGAGCGGGCCGCCACCGAGACCGACCTCGCCGGGCGGCGCGCCCGGGTCACCCACGGCACGGCCACGGTGCACGGACGCCGCGCCGACGTCTCGGTCGACGTGCGGCTCCCGTACCCGGCGGTGCTCGGGGAGGCCGGGGAACGGGTCCGGGGCCGGATGGCGGACCGGGTGGCAGAACTGAGCGGCCTCACGGTGCGGGCGGCGACCGTCCGCGTCCACTCCCTGTCCCCGGACCGGGCGGCCCCGCAGCCGCCCCCGGCCCACGAGGACGCCCCGGCAGGCCGCCGGACGGCCCGGCGCCCCTGGTCGGCCCGCCGGACCCCGGCCGCACTCGTGGCCCTGGCGGCGGCGGCAGCGTGCGCGTTCCTCCTGTACGACGTCCTGTCGGTGCACCTGGCCGGCCGGCGTCCGGCGGGCCCGCGCGCGGGGGCGGTCGACTGGCTGGCGACGCACGGCCCCGGTGACACCGCCGTCGTCGCGGGCGGCGCCGTCGCCGCCGTTCTGGGCGCCTGGCTGCTCTGCCTCGCCCTCACCCCGGGCCTGCGCGGCGTCCTCCCCATGGCGCCGGTACCCGGCCGGCACGCTCAACGGGCGGTCCTGGACCGCGCCGCCGCGGCGGAACTCGTGCGGGACGCCGTGTCGGCCGTCCCCGGCGTGGCCCACGTCCGCGTGCGCTGCGGCCGACGCCGCGTGCGCGTACGGGCCCGCCTGGCCTTCGGCGACCGCCTAACGACCCGCACCGCCCTGCGCACCACGACCGAGGCCACCCTCACCACCCTGGGCCTGCCCCGACGCCTGACGCCCCGCATCACCCTCCGCCCCGACCCGCACTGGCGCCCACCCGGCGCGGAGCCCGCGGGCGGGGGGCCGTCCACGGCCGGGGTGGCGGGGCCGGAGCCGACCGCGGCGGACGGTGACGGTGGGCGCGGTGCCGGTGCCGTTGAGGGTGCCGGTGAGGGCCGGCCGGCCGGGTGGGACACGGCGAAGGAGAGGGAATCGTGAACCCGTTGCGCAACGCGGTCAACCGCACGCTGCTCGCGCTGACCGGGGCGGCCCTGCTGGCCGGCGGCGCCTGGCTGGCGCTCACCCCGGACGCGCTCGCCCGGCGGCTGCCCGGATGGTGGCCCGCCCCGGACACGGGGACGGTGCTGCTCGACCGCGCCGGCCTCGCCGGCCTGCGCGGGCACGGCTGGTGGACGCCGGTCGTCGTCGCGGGCACGGCGTGCGCCCTGCTGCTGTGCCTCGCCTGGTTCCTCGCCCAGTTCCGCCGCGGCGGCGGGCGCCGGCTGCCGCTGGCCGGGCCGCCCCTCACCCTGCGTTCCCGCGCGCTGGCCGACGTCGTGGCGCGGCGCGCGGAGGCGGCCGACGGCGTCCGCCGCGCCCACGTGAGCCTGCCCGCAGGGAAGAAGCGCTCCCGAGCCCAGGTACGGGTGCTGCTCGAACCCGGAGCCGAGCCGGGCCCCGTCCTGCGCCGGCTCACCCACGGCGCCCTCGACGAGGCCCGTGCCTCCCTGGCTCCGCACCCGCTGGCGGTCCGGGTCCGCATGAGCGTACGGACCGCCCGCGAGCGACGGGCACGCTGACGGGCGGCACCACGGGCGGCATCACGGGCGGCATCACGGACACCATGGCGGACAGCATCTGTCCGCATTCCCCGCTAACGTGCCCCGCATGACGACCAAGGCAGCGACGACCGCCCCCGTCCTCGGCATCCGGGCCCTCAACCGCGCCACCCTCGCCCGGCAGTTGCTCCTGCGCCGCGCCGCGACGACCGCCGAGGCCGCCGTCGCGCACCTGCTCGGACTACAGGCGCAGAACGTGAAGCCCCCGTACTACGCGCTCGCCGCCCGCCTCGACGGCTTCACACCCGAGGACCTGTCCGCGCCGATGGCCGACCGCCGCGTCGCCCGGCTCGTCACCATGCGCTCGACCATCCACACCCACACCGCCGACGACTGCCTCACCCTGCGGCCCCTGGTCCAGGCCGCCAGGGAACGGGAGTTGCACGCCTTCCGCAACGGGCTGACCGGCGTCGACCTGGACCGGCTCGCGGTCCTCGCCCGTGAACTGGTCGAGGCCGAGCCGCGCACCATGGGGCAGTTGCGCGAGGCACTCCTCGCCGAGTGGCCCGACGCCGACCCGCAGTCCCTGTCGGTCGCCGCCCGCTGCCGGCTCCCGCTCGTCCAGGTGACGCCCCGCGGACTGTGGGGCAGGAGCGGCCAGGTCACGCTCACCACCGCCGAGCACTGGCTCGGACGGCCCGCACGTCCGGCGCCGGCACCGGACGACACCGTGCTGCGCTACCTCGCCGCGTTCGGGCCCGCGTCCGTGAAGGACATGCAGACCTGGGCGGGCCTGACCCGGCTCCGGGACGCCTTCGAACGGCTCCGCCCCCGCCTCGTCGTCTTCCGGGACCCGAACGGCACCGAACTCTTCGACCTCCCCGACGCGCCGCGCCCCGATCCCGACACCCCGGCCCCGCCGCGCTTCCTGCCCGAGTTCGACAACCTGCTCCTCTCCCACGCCGACCGCACCCGCCTCGTCCCGCCCGAACACAAGGGCCGCACCTGGCGGAAGAACCAGGCCTACCGCGTCCTCCTCGTCGACGGCTTCGTGGCCGGAGTGTGGAAGCTCGAGGAGGGCGCCCTCGTCGTCGAGCCCTTCGGCCGGCTCGCGAAGAAGCAGCGGGACGAGATCGTGGCCGAGGGCGGGCGGACGCTCGCGACGATGCACGCCGGGGCCGCGTACGACGTCCGCTTCGGGACCGTACGCGACTGACACACCGAGACGGAGAACGAGACCGGGACCGGGACGGAGAACCGGGACCGACGCGGGGCAGAGATGGAGAGGGGGCGTTGCGGGCCGCTCGTGGAGGCCCGCAGCGCCCCCCGGTCTTGCACCTGAGGGATACTCAGGAGATCGGTGAACCTGCCAGGGCGCCCCCGGGAAGCAGGGGTCCGCCGCACTCACCCTGGCAGGGGTTCATGCCGCCGGCGACGGCCGTGGCGGCGACCGGTCTGGAACGGGTGGGCCCGGACATGAGTCTCCTCAAGTGGTCGCCGGTGGGGGGCGCCCGGTGTGGGGGGTTGGGACGGGGGTCTCGGGACAGACCCCCGTATGCCCGGGCTGGCGGCACGTGTTCACGCTAGAACCGGCGGTCCGGACCACCCAATGAGGGAACCCCCTAAGGGCGGCGGGCAGGGAAAACCCTCGGTGCACCGCCGGTAAACCCGACCGTGTTCAGTCGGGGCGCCGGCCGGCCGCCAGTCGGACGATGTCGACCCGGGAACGGATCCCGAGTTTGCGGTAGACCCTGGTCAACGTCGCCTCGACGGTCTTGACGCTGACGAACAGCCGCGCGGCGATCTCCCGGTTGGTCGCGCCCTCCATGACGAGCGCGGCCACCTGGCGTTCCATCGAGGCGAGCCCCGCCAGCCCGTCCGGCTCGGCGGACGGCACCGGGGCCGGTCCGGCCGCCCGCGCCGCGACGGCCGCCTCCACCCGGCGCAGCCAGGGCAGCGCCCGGCACCGCCGGAACAGCCGCGCCGCCTCGTCGTACGACGCCGGCTCCGGGGTCCGCCCCGGCCGTTCGGCGTGCAGCTCGGCCAGGGCGAACACCGCCCGTGCCTCCTCCAGGCCGAACCCGAGGCCGGCCAGCCGTTCCCGCGCCGACGTCAGCCGGGCGACGGCCGCCCGGTGCTCGCCCCGCGCCGCCCGCACCAGCGCCTCGGACCGGTCCAGGACGGCGAGCACGCTCCCGCGCCCCAGCCGCAGCGCGTGCGACCGGGTGACTTCGATGACGTCCATCGCCTCGGCCGGCTCCCCGGTGCGCACCAGCGCCTCCGCCAGGTCCCCCTGCCAGCGGCCGCGCGCCGGGTCGGTGATGCCCGCCCCCGCCTCCAGCTCCCGCACCCGGCGCAGGGTCCGTACGGCCGCCGCCGCGTCGCCCGCCACCAGTTGCGCGTGGCCGAGTGCGGCCATCGCCCGCGACAGGTACACGGCGTCGCCGTCCTCCTCGGTGCGCCGCACCGCCTCCCGCGCCAGCTCCAGCGCCCGGTCCGGGTCGCCGCCCGCGGCCTCGGCGAGCGCGGCCTGCATCACGCCGGCGCCCTCCCCGATGCCCGCGTCGCGCGCCAGGGTCAGGCTCTCCCGGGAGAGTTCGAGGGCCCGGCCGCAGTGGCCCGAATGCAGTTCGGTCTCCGAGAGGAAGCGCAGGTAGTGGACCTCGCTCTCGGCCATGCCGCGCCGGCGCACCTCGCGCAGCAGCGCGGTGACGGCGGTCCGCGCCTCGGCCAGCCGGTCGTTGATCACCAGCCACCGGAACCGGGAGGAGCCCGCACCGTTGTGATGGCACGCCACCCGCGGGTCCTGCGGTTCCTCGAGCGCCCGCTGGATGGTCGCCGCGGCGTCCGGGTGGCCCATCAGGGTCTCCGACTGCGCCTGGAAGGCGAGCGCCAGCAGCTCGGTGCGCCGGTCCCCGCCCCGCGCCGCCAGCCGGGCCGCGTGCGCGGCGTCCTCCCGGCCCTGGGCGAAGTCGCCCTGCACCACCAGGGAGCGCCAGGCCAACTGGTAGTGGACCAGGGCGAGCAGCCTCGGGTCGTCGCCCGCGTCGGCCAGCGCCTGCGGGAAGACGGCGTCGACCTCGCCGATGGCCTGCCCGGCCGCCTCGATCACCACCATCCACGCCCGTACCCGCTCACCGGGCGCGGTGGCCCGGGTGAGCACCTCGCGGGCGATGTCCCGGGCGAGGTCCGGCTCACCCGCGGTGATGGCGTCCTCGGCCGCCGTGAGCCGGCGCCCGTCCGGGCCGGGGGCGCCGTCCGCCGGGGTGTGGCGGGCGGCGAGCAGCCCCAGCGAGGCGGCCACCGACGGCGCCCCGCGGTCCCGGGCCAGCGCCGCGGCCTCCGCCAGCCGGGCCGCCACCCGCGGGTCGGTGCCGGTGGTGGCCAGCGCCAGGTGCCGGGCACGTTCGATGGGGTCGGAGGCTGCCGTGGACAACGCCGCGTGCGCGGCCCGCCGTTCCGGCGCCGGGGCCTCGGCGTACAGCGCGGCCGAGATCAGCGGATGCGCGAACCGTACGGTCGGACCCTCCGGGTCGGGTGCCAGCAGTCCCAGCGCCGCCGCCTGCGCGGTCTCCGCCTCGGCGTCGTCCCGGCCGGCCGCGTGCAGCAGGGCCGGGGTGGGGCGGGCGCCGGCGCTGGCCACCAGGAGGGTGCGGCGCGCCTCGTCCGACAGCATCTCCAGGCGGGACAGGACCAGGGCGCGCAGCGAGGTCGGCACCGGCAGCGGCTCGCCCGGGCGCGGGGCGGCCGGGCTCTCGGCCAGGGCCCGGCCCAACTCCAGGGCGAACAGCGGATTGCCGCCGCTGGTGCGGTGGATGTCGCGGACCGTGGCACGGTGCAGGCCCGCGTAGCCGCGTTCGTCCAGGAGCGCCGACACCTGGGCGCGGGTCAGCGGCCCCAGGCGCACCGCGCGGGTGTCCGGCGGGGAGGCGCGCAGATGGCGGTCGTACTCCGCGTCCTGCGTCTCGGGTCCCTCGGTGCGCACCGCGCACAGCAGCCGAACCGGGGTGTCGCCCAGTCGGCGGGCGGCGAAGCCGAGCAGTTCCGCGCTGGCGGGATCCAGCCACTGGAGGTCGTCGGCGACGACGAGCGCGGGCCCCGCGACGGCGAGGGCGCGCAGCGCGGACAGGACGGCCAGGCGCAGCGCGAGACCGTCGCGCTGGAGGGTGGACTCGCCGCGGCCGGTGAGCGCCGACTCCAGTGCGGTGCGCTGGGCGGCGGGCAGGACGGGGGACACCTCGTCGAGGACCGGGCCGAGGAGGTCGGCGAGGGCCAGGAACGGGAGATGGGATTCGGACTCGGTGGCCGAACAGCGCAACACGGTGCGGGCCGTACGGGCATATTCGGCGGCCAGGGTGCGCAGCACCGTCGACTTTCCAATTCCGGCGGGACCGTGCAGCAACACACTGCCGCCCCGGGTGAGTTGCTCACGCGCCGCCTCGAACGAGTCCTCCCGCCCGATGACCAGGTCGGAGCGGCAACCGGCAGCCTCCGCGAAGTCCCGTGGCACGGTGACCGCTCCCCTCCGTGTGTCGTGTCCGGGCCAATATTAGGCAACGCGGCATTGCATTACGGGGGGTCGGCCAGGTGAGCCGAATAACAAAATCCCAAAGCGTCGAAAGCAATCACCGCGGGAAATCCCCGGCCGGCCCGGACGCACGGGGCTCCCGTCCGGGCCCGCGCGCAGCGCCGGACATCCCGTCCCACGGCGGCCACCGTCCTGCGGCAGCCACCGTCCCACGGCGACCACCGCCCTGCGGCAGCCGGCGTCCTACGGCAGCCACCCCGTCCGGCGGGCGGCCGCGACGGCCTCCGTGCGGGTGCGGGCGCCCAGCTTGCGCATCGCCGAGCGCAGATAGCTCTTGACGGTCTCGGGTCCCACCCCGAGCCGCTCCGCCGCCGCCCCGTTCGTCGCGCCCGCCGCCACGCAGGCCAGCACGTCCACCTCGCGCGGCGCCAGCCGGGGCCCCGGGACGGGCCCGCTCCCCGCCGCCAGCAGCCCGCACGCGTCCAGCAGCTCGTCCCGCAGCGCCGGGTCCGTGATCCTCGGCGCCAGCGCCCGCAGCGCCGCGTGCGCCTCCCGCACCTGCTCCCAGGCCGCGCCGTCCGCCGGCCCGGGCCCGGCCGTCCGCGCCGGCGGGGGCGAGGCCGCCGCCAGCAGCTCGTCCGCCTCGTCGCGCAGCACCAGCGCCTGCTCCGCGTCCCGCGCCGCCGCCACCGCCGCGCCGAGCGTGCGGTCCCCCAGCGGCTGGGCCGTGCGCAGGGCGCCGTACAGCACGCCGCGCACCCGGCGCCGTACGACCACCGGCACCGCGAGGACCGAGCGCAGGCCCTCGGCGGCGACGGGCAGGTCGTACTCGTGGCTGATCTGCCGGGAGACGGAGTAGTCCGTCACCGCGCACGGCCGCGACAGCGCCACCGCCCGGCCGCCCAGCCCGTTGCCCGCCGTCACCGCCAGCGCGCTGAGCGCCGCCGTGGCCGTGCCGCTCAGCTCGCTGATGCGCACCTGGCGCTGCCCGGACTCGACCAGCCCGCCGAAGGCGACGGGCAGCCCGGTCGTGCGCCGCAGCCGCACCAGCGCGCTGCGGATCTGAGCCGCCTGAGCCGCGTCCACCGCCACTCGTCCGTCCTCCCTCGCGACCACGTCCCGGGACGCACACGCCCCGTCCAGGGTCGCCGTCCCGGGACGCACACCCCCGTTCGGGGGTAGTGAGACCCACATCACGGATTAGACGATGGCACAGAGCCGCCCGGCAAGGTCCGGCACCGAGGAGGACAGATGACGACGGCCACGGAGCAGTTCCGCAGCGCACGGGACTACCTGCTGGAACACCGCGAGGACTACACCGCCGCCTACGAGGGGTTCCGCTGGCCCCGCCCCGAGCACTTCAACTGGGCGCTGGACTGGTTCGACGTCATCGCCGACGGCAACGACCGTCCCGCGCTGCACATCGTCGAGGAGGACGGGCGCGAGGTCCGGGTCTCCTTCGCCGAGATGTCCGCCCGCTCCCACCGCGTCGCGAACCGCCTGCGCGAGTGGGGCGTCGGCCCCGAGGACCGCATCCTGGTGATGCTCGGCAACCAGGTGGAGCTGTGGGAGACCGCGCTGGCCGCGATGAAGCTGCGCGCGGTCGTCATCCCGGCCACCACCCTGCTCGGCCCCGCCGACCTGCGCGACCGCGTCGACCGCGGCCGGGTCAAGCACGTGATCGTGCGCGCCGAGGACACCGGCAAGTTCGACGACGTGCCCGGCGACTACACCCGCGTCGCCGTCGGCGGCAGCGCGACGACGGCGCCCGGCTGGCGGGCCTACGAGGACGTGTACACGGCCTCCGACGCCTTCACCCCGGACGGCCCGACCGCCGCCGACGACCCGATCATGCTGTACTTCACCTCCGGCACCACCGCCCGCCCCAAGCTCGTCGAGCACACCCACGTGTCGTATCCCGTCGGGCACCTGGCGACCATGTACTGGATCGGGCTCAAGCCCGGCGACGTGCACCTCAACATCTCCTCGCCCGGCTGGGCCAAGCACGCCTGGTCGAACCTGTTCGCACCGTGGAACGCCGAGGCGACCGTCTTCCTGTACAACTACACCCGCTTCGACGCGACCCGGCTGATGACCGAGATGGACCGGGCCGGGGTGACCACCTTCTGCGCCCCGCCGACCGTGTGGCGCATGCTCATCCAGGCCGACCTCACCCGCCTCGCCACCCCGCCGCGCGAGGTCGTCGCCGCGGGTGAGCCGCTCAACCCCGAGGTGATCGAGCAGGTCCGCCGCCTGTGGGGACGCACCATCCGGGACGGCTTCGGGCAGACCGAGACCGCCGTCCAGGTCTCCAACAGCCCCGGCCAGGTGCTGAAGACCGGCTCGATGGGCCGCCCCAGCCCCGGCTACCGCGTCGAACTCCTCGACCCGGTCACCGGCGCGCCCGGCGCCGACGAGGGCGAGATCGCCCTGGACCTGTCCGCGCGCCCCGTCGGCCTGATGACCGGCTACCACGGCGACCCCGACCGCACCGCCGAGGCGATGGCCGGCGGCTACTACCGCACCGGCGACATCGGCGCGCGCGACGAGGACGGCTACCTCACCTACGTCGGCCGGGCCGACGACGTGTTCAAGGCCTCCGACTACAAGATCAGCCCTTTCGAGCTGGAGAGCGCCCTGCTGGAGCACGAGGCGGTCGCCGAGGCCGCGGTCGTGCCCGCCCCGGACGAGCTGCGGCTCGCCGTGCCGAAGGCGTACATCGTGCTCGCGGCCGGATGGGAGCCAGGCCCGGACACCGCGAAGGTGCTCTTCGAGCACTCCCGCGACACCCTCGCCCCCTACAAGCGGGTGCGCCGCCTGGAGTTCGGCGAACTGCCCAAGACCGTCTCCGGCAAGATCCGCCGCATCGAACTGCGCGAGGCCACCGCGGCGGGCTCCGCGAACGAGTACCGCGAGGAGGACTTCCGGTGACCGAACTCTCCTACGCCCACGGCACCGGCACCACCCCGCTGCTCGGGGACACCATCGGCGCCAACCTCGACCGCGCGATCGCCGCCCACCCCGACCGAGAGGCCCTCGTCGACGTCCCGTCCGGACGGCGCTGGACCTACGCCGAGTTCGGCGCCGCCGTCGACGAGGTGGCGCGCGGGCTGCTGGCGAAGGGCGTCACCAAGGGCGACCGGGTCGGCATCTGGGCGGTCAACTGCCCCGAGTGGGTCCTCGTCCAGTACGCCACCGCCCGCATCGGCGTCATCATGGTCAACGTCAACCCGGCCTACCGGGCGCACGAGCTGGAGTACGTCCTCAAGCAGTCCGGCATCACCCTGCTGGTCGCCTCCCTCGCCCACAAGAGCAGCGACTACCGGGCGATCGTGGAGCAGGTCCGCGGCCGGTGCCCCGCGCTGCGCGAGACCGTCTACATCGGCGACCCGTCCTGGGACGCGCTCACCGCGGCCGCCGCCTCGGTGCCGCGGGAGCGGGCCGACGCCCTCGCCGCCGAGCTGAGCTGCGACGACCCGGTCAACATCCAGTACACCTCCGGCACCACCGGCTTCCCCAAGGGGGCCACTCTCTCCCACCACAACATCCTCAACAACGGCTACTGGGTGGGCCGCACGGTCGGCTACACGGAGCAGGACCGGGTGTGCCTGCCGGTGCCCTTCTACCACTGCTTCGGCATGGTCATGGGGAACCTGGGCGTCACCACCCACGGCGCGTGCATCGTCATCCCCGCCCCGTCCTTCGACCCGGCGGCCACGCTGGAGGCGGTGCAGCGGGAGCGGTGCACGTCCCTGTACGGCGTCCCGACGATGTTCATCGCCGAGCTGAACCTGCCGGACTTCGCCTCCTACGACCTCACCTCCCTGCGCACCGGCATCATGGCGGGCTCCCCGTGCCCGGTGGAGGTGATGAAGCGGGTGGTCGCCGAGATGCACATGGAGCAGGTCTCCATCTGCTACGGCATGACCGAGACCTCCCCGGTCTCCCTGCAGACCCGCATGGACGACGACCTCGAACACCGCACCGGCACCGTCGGCCGCGTCCTTCCCCACATCGAGGTCAAGGTCGTCGACCCGGTCACCGGCGTGACGGTGCCCCGCGGCGCGGCGGGCGAACTGCGCACCCGCGGCTACAGCGTGATGCTCGGCTACTGGGAGGAGCCCGGGAAGACCGCCGAGGCCATCGACCCGGGCCGCTGGATGCACACCGGGGACCTCGCCGTGATGCGCGAGGACGGATACGTGGAGATCGTCGGCCGGATCAAGGACATGATCATCCGGGGCGGCGAGAACATCTACCCGCGCGAGGTGGAGGAGTTCCTGTACGCCCACCCGAAGATCGCGGACGTCCAGGTGGTCGGCGTACCGCACGAGCGCTACGGCGAGGAGGTGCTGGCCTGCGTCGTCCCGCGCGACGCCGCCGACCCGCTCACCCTGGAGGAGCTGCGCGCCTACTGCGACGGGCAGTTGGCCCACTACAAGGTGCCCAGCCGCCTCCAGCTCGTCGACTCCTTCCCGATGACCGTCTCGGGCAAGGTGCGCAAGGTGGAGTTGCGGGAGCGCTACGCCCGCCCGTAGCGCCGTGACGTGATCCCTCGACGACTCAGCCGGCCGTGGCGTCCAGCGTCACGGCCGGCGCGTTGACCGGGCGCGGTACCCCCGACGGGTCCAGCACGAAGAGCGGCAGGTCCAGGAGGTCCGCGCGGGCGCGGGCGTCCTCGGCGTACCCGGCCAGCGAGAAGTAGACGCCCCGCGCCGACTCCGCCATCGCCGTCAGCCACAGGCACTCCACGTCCCGCACCGAGGCCGGGCCCACCGTCGGATCCACCTGGACGACGATGCCGGGCGCGGCCAGCCCGATGCCGGACAGGGGCCGCTGGTCGGCGCGGCGCACGTCCCGGTGGCCGAGGCCGCGCAGGTACAGGACGGCCGCGGTGACCGCGTCGCGGGCGGTGCGGATCGGCACCGCCCGGTGCGCCGGGACCCGTGACCCGGGGGTGCGCCCGGACCGGCCCGTCGCCGCCGGGTCCACCGGTACGCACAGCACCGTCCCGCAGGGGCAGCCCAGCTCCGGCCGCGGCCACCGGCTCTCCGCCCCGCAGGCCGCACAGCGCACCCCGACCCACTCCTCGTCCCACGACCGGTGGGTGACCGCGGTCACCGCCCCGCGCGGGTCCAACTCGGGGGCGACGGGCGCCCCGCAGGCACAGGGATAGGACGGTGCCGTGTAGCGGTGCCGGCGCCCGCAGGCGGTGCAGCACACCGAGATGGTCTCGGACATGACCCCCATCGTCCTCTCTTGACGGCCTCCGGCTGCCCACTTACATTACTTCCAGATCGTAGAAAACAAATTTCGCTATACGGAAGTTGCTACGGAAGAAGCTCACCGCGGGGCGCGACGGGAGTGTGAATCCGACAGCCGGAGCAGGAGTACTCGATGGCTCGTATGACCGCTGCCCGAGCGGCAGTTGAGATTCTCAAGCGCGAGGGCGTCACCGACGCGTTCGGTGTGCCGGGCGCGGCGATCAACCCCTTCTACGCGGCGCTCAAGGCGTCCGGCGGTGTCCAGCACACCCTCGCCCGCCACGTCGAGGGTGCCTCGCACATGGCGGAGGGCTACACCCGCACCCACCCCGGCAACATCGGCGTCTGCATCGGCACCTCGGGCCCGGCCGGCACCGACATGATCACCGGCCTGTACTCGGCGATCGGCGACTCGATCCCGATCCTGTGCATCACCGGCCAGGCGCCGACCGCGGTGATCCACAAGGAGGACTTCCAGGCCGTCGACATCGCCTCGATCGCCAAGCCGGTGACGAAGATGGCGGTCACCGTCCTGGAGGCCGCGCAGGTCCCCGGGGTCTTCCAGCAGGCGTTCCACCTGATGCGCTCCGGCCGTCCCGGCCCGGTCCTGATCGACCTGCCGATCGACGTCCAGACGACCGAGATCGAGTTCGACCCGGAGACCTACGAGCCGCTCCCCGTCTACCGGCCCGTCGCCACCCGCGCCCAGATCGAGAAGGCGATCGGCCTGCTCAACGCCGCCGAGCGCCCGCTGCTCGTGGCCGGCGGCGGGGTCATCAACGCCGACGCCGCCGACCTGCTGGTGGAGTTCGCCGAGCTGACCGGCACCCCGGTCGTGCCGACCCTGATGGGCTGGGGCATCCTGCCCGACGACCACGACCTGAACGCCGGCATGGTCGGCCTCCAGACCTCGCACCGCTACGGCAACGCGACCTTCCTGGAGTCCGACTTCGTCCTCGGCATCGGCAACCGCTGGGCCAACCGCCACACCGGCAAGCTGGACGTCTACACGGCCGGCCGGAAGTTCGTCCACGTCGACGTCGAGCCGACCCAGATCGGCAAGATCTTCGCCCCGGACTACGGCATCGCCTCCGACGCCAAGGCCGCCCTGGAGCTGTTCGTCGAGGTCGCGCGCGAGCTGAAGGCGGCCGGGAAGCTGCCCGACCGCTCCGCCTGGGCCGCCTCCGCGCAGGAGCGCAAGGCCACCCTCCAGCGCCGCACGCACTTCGACGACATCCCGATCAAGCCGCAGCGCGTCTACGAGGAGATGAACAAGGCCTTCGGCCCGGAGACCCGGTACGTCTCCACCATCGGCCTCTCCCAGATCGCCGGCGCCCAGATGCTGCACGTCTACCGCCCGCGGCACTGGATCAACTGCGGCCAGGCGGGACCGCTCGGCTGGACCGTCCCGGCCGCCCTCGGCGTCGCCAAGGCCGACCCGGACGCTCAGGTCGTGGCGCTCTCCGGCGACTACGACTTCCAGTTCATGCTGGAGGAGCTGGCCGTCGGCGCGCAGCACAAGATCCCGTACGTGCACGTCCTGGTCAACAACTCCTACCTGGGCCTGATCCGCCAGGCGCAGCGGGCGTTCGACATCGACTTCCAGGTCAACCTGGAGTTCGAGAACATCAACTCGCCCGAGCTGGGCGTCTACGGCGTCGACCACGTCAAGGTCGCCGAGGGCCTGGGCTGCAAGGCGATCCGGGTGACGGACCCCGCCGAGCTGGGCGCGGCCCTGGAGCAGGCCAAGAAGCTGGCCGCCGAGCACCGGGTGCCGGTCGTCGTCGAGGCGATCCTGGAGCGCGTCACCAACATCTCCATGTCGGGCACGAACGACATCTCCAACGTGGTGGAGTTCGAGGAGGTGGCCACGGAGCCGGGGCACGCGCCGACCGCGGTCAGGACGCTGAAGGTCTGACGGACCCGGCGCCGAGTGCCGAGAACGGCCCGTCCCTCTCCTCGGGGGGACGGGCCGTTCTCACGTGTGTGCGGTCCCTGTACGGACGCGGCCCCTGTGCGCGCGGGACCCCTGGGTCCACGCTCAGTCCGAGCCGCCACCGCCCCCGGAGCCGCAGCCGCCCGCATGGTCCCCGTGGTGGCCGGTGCCGCCCCAGTCGCCCGAGATCGAGTCCTCGTACTCGTCGCGCCACCTCAGGAACCTGCCCCGGCCCAGCGAGAAGCGCACCGAGCCGGCCGCGGCGCCCGGGGCCGTCAGCCCGGTCCGCAACGCGAAGCGCGGCAGCAGCAGGCGCAGGGCGGCATCGCCGTGCAGGGCGACCGCGAGCAGCGTGTCCTCGTCCGTCAGCCCGTGCCTGACCGCAGGCAGCGGGTGCCGCTCCCGCCAGAACTCCACGCGCCGACGGGCACCGCGGGTCGGCCTGAGCCAGGGATGGCCGAGCAACCCGTCCTCGGCGAGCGGGATGCGCGTCAGGGCCACGGCGAGGCGCACGTCCGGGTGGCGGACCAGCTCACGAGCGGTGAGCGGCTCGTGCAGACAGTCCAGGACCGTCCCCTCGAACGGCCCGAGGCCCTCCGGCTCGGGTCCCGCCGCGCACAGCGTCCTGCGCGGTCCGGTCTCGACGGCCCCCAGCAGGTGCAGGGCGACCAAGGCCACCGTGACGGCCGCCGGCGGCCCGCCGCCCAGCAGCGCGATCTGGTGCGGCTCCCACCCGATCTCCGTGACACCGTCCACGACCCCACCCCCGTGCGCCTCGTGTCGTGCCGGAGTTGTGCCCGCTGCGGGGAACTCCTACGCGCGTTCAGCCACCGGGGTGCTCGTGCAGTCCCGGCCAGTCCTCCGGGCCGCCGCCCTGCCACTCGACCAGGTCGCTGTCCTCGACGTCGGTGACGTAGAGGTCGGCCAGCCGCAGCAGTTCGGCGACGTCGTCGACGTGCGAGGCGACGCCCAGGGGCTCGTCCCCGGAGGTGACGCGCCGGGAGCCGTCCAGGGCGGGGGAGTGGACGACGATGTGCGGGTGCTCGGGTGGGTGTGCCGTAGCCATGCCTCCAGGCTGCTGCGCGGGCGGGCGATCCGCACGCCGGAGCACGTAGGAGCACCTCGGCAAACGCCGAGAAGCGCCGGATGCGGGACCGTCCGCATCCGGCGCTTCTCGGCCGGTGAGGGTTCTCGGTGAGGGTTCTGGCCGAAGGTTTCTTCACGTGGAACCCGTCCGGCGGCGCGAGGCTGGGCGCGACAGGTCGTTCGCGTCGCCGGACGGAGTGTGTGGCGCCTCTGGAGCACGAGAGGCGGGTGGCTGGGACCGCGGCGGTGCGACGGGCCGGAACCGCTCCTCCCCTCAGGTCGTAGGAGAAGCGTCCGTGCCCTTCACCACCGCACTGGCTCGCTGGCCGCCGCGGTCCTCGCCCTGCCCGCGCCGGCACTTGGCGGTCACCCCTCATCCGGGCCGCCTGCGCGGGCCGCGCACACGGCCCCGGCCTCCCCGCCGGGTTCCGTGCGCGAGCCGGTGGGTCAGTCCTCGCGCAGGGCGCGGACCGCCTCCTCCACGCGCTTGCCGTACTCGGGGTCGGCCGCGTGGAAGTGCGCGAGGTTCTTCTCCACGACGTCGTTGCGCGAGACCTGGGACAGGCCGCCGGCGATGTTCGCCACTAGGCGCTGCTTCTCGTCCTCGCTCATCAGCCGGTACAGCGCACCGGCCTGCACGAAGTGGTCGTCCTTGGTGTGCAGCGGCGCCTCGTGCGTGCCGGTGTGGCCGGACACGGGGAGCGGGGCGGCCAGCGGGGTGCCGGTCTCGGCCGGGCCGTCGTAGGAGTTCGGCTCGTAGTTCTTGGCGTACCGGCCCTGCGGGTTGGCCGCCATCAGGCCGTCGCGGCCGTAGTTGGCGGCGCCGCCGGGCACGGCCTTCGGGGCGTTCACCGCGAGCTGGGTGTGGTTGACGCCCAGGCGGTAGCGGTGCGCGTCCGCGTAGGCGAACAGGCGGCCCTGGAGCATCTTGTCGGGGGAGGGACCGATGCCCGGGACGAAGTTGTTCGGGGAGAACGCGGCCTGCTCGACCTCCGCGAAGACGTTGTCCGGGTTGCGGTCGAGCACCAGCCGGCCGACCCGCTTGAGCGGGTAGTCGGCGTGCGGCCACACCTTGGTCACGTCGAACGGGTTGAAGCGGTAGTTCGCCGCCTCGGCCACCGGCATCAGCTGCACGTGCAGCGTCCAGGACGGGTACACGCCCCGCTCGATCGCCTGCACCAGGTCCGTCTGGTGCGAGGTCGGGTCCTCGCCCGCGAGCTTCGCGG
This sequence comes from Streptomyces coelicoflavus, assembly GCF_003112555.1. Lineage (GTDB taxonomy): Bacteria > Actinomycetota > Actinomycetes > Streptomycetales > Streptomycetaceae > Streptomyces > Streptomyces coelicoflavus. Next base: position 643,601 of record NZ_BEWB01000004.1, read on the forward strand.
CCTCGTCGGCGGTCAGGCAGCGGATGCCCTGGTCCGTCTTGAAGTGGTACTTGACGAAGAAGGACTCGCCCTTGGCGTTCGTCCACTGGTAGGTGTGCGAGCCGAAGCCGTCCATGTGCCGGTACGACGCCGGAATGCCGCGGTCGCCCATCAGCCAGGTGATCTGGTGCGTGGCCTCGGGGGAGTGGGCCCAGAAGTCGAAGACGTTGTCCGGCTCCTGACGGCCCGTGAACGGGTCGCGCTTCTGCGAGTGGATGAAGTCCGGGAACTTGATCGGGTCCTTGATGAAGAACACCGGGGTGTTGTTGCCGACGAGGTCGTAGTTGCCCTCCTCGGTGTAGAACTTCAGCGCGAAGCCGCGCGGGTCGCGGACCGCGTCCGCGCCGCCGAGCGAGTCGGCCACCGTGGAGAAGCGCAGGAAGACCTCGGTGCGCCTGCCGACCGTGCTCAGGAAGTCGGCGTGCGTGAAGCCGGTGACGTCGTCGGTCACCTCGAAGTGGCCGTACGCGCCGGAGCCGCGGGCGTGCACCACGCGCTCCGGGATGCGCTCGCGGTTGAAGCGGGCGAGCTTCTCGATGAGGTGCTGGTCCTGGATCAGGAGGGGGCCGCCGATGCCGGCGGAAGCGGAGTTCTGGTTGTCGGCGACCGGGGCGCCGGACTCGGTGGTGAGCACGCGCTGCGACATCGTGGACCTTCCGTGGCCTTGCAGACGAGGGATCAGCGGAAACATGCGGGGTGACCTGGAGTGGAAAGGTGTTTCCGCTTCGTGGAGCCTAGATTTGGGGCGGAGGCACGTCAACAGTTTGTTGAAGTGGGTTCCGGGCGGCGCCGCCGCTCGGGCGCGACAGGACAGGTGTCAGCGGCGGCGCCACCCGGAGGTCATGAGGTGCTGCGTACGGCGGTCAGACCTGGGCGCCGGACAGGCGCTCCACGGCCCGCAGCAGGGCCGAGTGGTCCAGGCCGCCGTCGCCCTGGGCGCGCAGCGACGCGACCAGCTGGGCCACCACGGCGCCGACCGGCAGCGCGGCGCCGACGTTGCGGGCGGCGTCGGTGACGATGCCCATGTCCTTGTGGTGCAGGTCGATGCGGAAGCCCGGCTTGAAGTCGCGGCCGAGGAAGTTGTCCTTCTTGCGCGTCAGCACCGTCGAGCCGGCCAGGCCGCCGTTGAGGACGTCCAGGGCGGCCTTCAGGTCCACGCCGGACTTCTCCAGGAAGACCACGGCCTCGGCGCACGCCTGGATGTTCACGGCGACGATCAGCTGGTTGGCCGCCTTCACGGTCTGGCCCGAGCCGTGCGGACCGCACAGCACGATGGTCTTGCCGAGCGCCTCCAGGAGCGGCTTGGCCTCGTCGAAGTCGGCCTGCTCGCCGCCGACCATGATGGACAGCACGGCCTCGATCGCACCGGCCTCGCCGCCGGAGACGGGGGCGTCCAGGACGCGGACGCCCTTGTCCTTGGCGGCCTTCGCGAGGTCCACCGAGGTCTGCGGGGTGATCGAGGACATGTCGACGAGGAGCGCGCCGGACTTCGCGTTCTCCAGGATGCCGTCGGGGCCGTAGGCGATGGCCTCGACCTGCGGCGACGCGGGCACCATGGTGACGATCACGTCGGCGTCGCGCACGGCGTCGGCGATCGAGCCGGCCGCGGTGCCGCCGGCGGCGGACAGGCGGTCCAGCTTCTCCTGCTCCAGGGTGAAGCCGGTGACCTGGTAACCCGCCTTGATCAGGTTCTCGGACATGGGCGAGCCCATGATGCCGAGACCGACCCAGGCGACCTTGGGGAGCGTGCTCATGATGGGTACCTCTCTGGAAAATCTGTGAAGAGTTCTGCGGGGGGCGCTCAGCGGGCCGCGCGGGCCCCGGCCGGCAGCCAGGAGAAGGACTGGGCGCTGGGGTCGTCGCCCGGCTTGTACTCCAGACCGACCCAGCCGTCGTACCCGGCCTTCGCCAGCCGGTCGAGCAGGTCCTCCAGGGGGAGGGAGCCCGTGCCGGGGGCGCCGCGGCCCGGGTTGTCGGCGATCTGGACGTGGCCGGTCTTCGCGGCGTACGCGTCGATCACCTGCGCCAGGTCCTCGCCGTTCATGGACAGGTGGTAGAGGTCCATGAGGAACTTGGCGTTGCCGAGCCCGGTGGCCTCGTTGACCTTGTCCACGACCTCGATCGCGGCCGGCGCCGACACCAGCGGGTACAGCGGCGACTCCGGCTTGTTGAGCGCCTCGACCAGCAGGATCGCGCCGATCCGGTCGGCCGCGCGGGCGGCGAGGACCAGGTTCTCCAGCGCGAGCCGGTCCTGCTCGGCCGGGTCCACGCCCTCGACGCGGTTGCCGTACAGGGCGTTGAGCGCCGTGCAGCCCAGCGACTTGGCGAAGTCGGCGGCCACGTCGATGTTGGCGCGGAATCGGTCCGACTCCTCGCCGGGGATCGACAGCGCGCCGCGGTCGGGTCCGGGCAGCTGCCCGGCGTAGAAGTTCAGACCGGTGAGCTGGACGCCGGCGTCCTCGATGGCCGCCTTGAGCGCGTCGAGCTCGGACTGCTCGGGGGTGGGCGAGTCGATCCAGGGCCACCACAGCTCGACCGCGGTGAAGCCGGCCGCGGCGGCGGCCGCGGGACGCTCCAGGAGCGGGAGTTCCGTGAAGAGGATCGACAGGTTGACGTTGAAGCGCTGGTCTGCGAATCCCATCGGGTGCCGCGCTCCCTTCCGCTCGAGGGTGTGTTTCCGTATTACGGAAGTTCGTTTCTGCTTGATGGAAGGTTGCCCGGGGAGTGCGGCTGTTGTCAAGAGGGGGCGGCGCAAAGCGGTCACCCCGCGTTAGGTTGACCGCGTGCGATTGAGAGTGGAGTTCACGACCGAACCCTTCGACCTGGACGAGGCGCCCGCCCACGCGGTGGTGGCCCGGGAGGTCGTCGAGGCCGCCGAGCTGGACGCGGTCGACGTCGGCCCCTTCGGCAACACCGCCGAAGGCGGCGCCGACCAGGTGCTCACCGCCGTGGACGCGCTGCTGCGCCGCTCCCTGGAGGCGGGCGCCACCCGCATCTCGCTCCAGGTCAACGTGGTCGGAGAGGGTGCCGAAGCGGAGGGCGAGCGGTGACCGGCCCGGCCGAGGAGCCGTTCATCGCGGCCGTCAAGCCCCTGGTCGACGCCATGGGCGGCGAGATGCTGCCGCCGGACGAGGCCGGCCGGGAGGACGTCGTGCTCTCCTGGGAGGGTGCCGACGTCGTCGCCGTGCGCCTGCCCCAGCTCGCCGACTCCCTCGACCACATCCTGGCCGCCATGGAGCGCCGGCAGGGCAGGCCGCTGGCCGACCTGGACCGCAGGGCCAAGCAGGAGGTCGTACGGGCCCTGGAGGCGCGTGGTGCCTTCGCCGTACGCCACGGCGTGGAGACCGTCGCGGGCGCCCTCGGCGTCAGCCGTTTCACGGTGTACAACTACCTCAACCGCGAGAAGAGCACCTGACCTGCACGGTTCCCGCGCGCCCGAAGCCGTCGTCCGGTAACCGGACGGCGGCTTTTCTGACCCCGAATTTTCAACAAAGTGTTGACGGCTTGTTTCCGAGGGCGTTAGCTATCGGCACGCCCGCCCAGCACAAGGCCACGGAGGCTCCCGTGACGTCCACTTCCGCGACGGGCCTGGCCCGCTTCAACACCCTCGAGGAGTCCTCGGCACGCGCCGAGCTCCTCGAGGCGTGCGCCGCCACGGCGTGGGCCCGGCACCTGCTCACCGCCCGCCCCTTCGCCACCCCCGAGGACCTGTACGCCGCCAGCGACGCCGCCATGGCCGGGCTGACCGCCGAGGACCTCGCGGAGGCGATGGCCGGGCACCCGCCGATCGGCCGGCCCAAGCCGGGCGACCCGACCTCGTCCCGCGAACAGGCGGGCATGGCCGGCGCCGCCGAGGAACTCAAGGCGGAGATGCTCGAACTGAACCTGGCCTACCAGGAGAAGTTCGGCCACGTCTTCCTGATCTGCGCCACCGGCAGGACCGGCGAGCAGATGCGGGACGCGGTCAAGGAGCGGATCGGCAACTCGCCCGAGCAGGAGCGCGAGATCGTCCGCACCGAACTGGGGAAGATCAACCGCATCCGCCTGACCCGACTCGTCGAACAGGACGCCCGACCATGAGCACCAGCACCACCGCCTCCGTGTCCACGCACATCCTGGACACCAGCGTCGGCCGCCCCGCCGGGGACGTCGCCGTCCGCCTCGCCGCCCGTGCGGGCCGCGAAGCGGACTGGCAGGCGCTCGGCGGCTCCGCGACCGACGCCGACGGCCGGTGCAAGGACCTCCCGGCCCTGCCGGAGGGCACCACCCACGTACGGCTCGACTTCGACACCGAGACGTACTTCGCCAAGAAACAAGCCGCGGCCCAGCAGGACGCCCCCGCGCTCCGGGACAGCGAGAACGGCCGGCCCGTGTTCTTCCCCGAGGTCACCATCACCTTCGCGGTGGTGCCCGGCGAGCACTACCACGTTCCGCTGCTGCTCAACCCGTTCGGCTACTCCGTTTACCGAGGGAGCTGACCGAATCATGACCCGTTTCGTCCTGGGACAGAACCAGTACGGCAAGGCAGAGAACCGCGTCGTCAAGATCACGCGTGACGGCGACACGCACCACATCAAGGACCTGAACGTCTCCGTCGCCCTGTCCGGCGACATGGAGGAGGTCCACCGCAGCGGTTCCAACGCCAACGTCCTGCCGACCGACACCACCAAGAACACGGTGTTCGCCTTCGCCAAGGAGCACGGGATCGAGAGCGCCGAGGACCTCGGCGTCGCGCTCGCCCGCCACTTCGTGGACAACAACGAGCCGATCCACCGGGCCCGCATCCGCGTCGAGGAGTACGGCTGGGAGCGGATCGAGACCTCCAAGGGCGGCGCCCGCTTCGTCGGCGCGGAGGAGATCGCGCACTCCTTCGTCCGCACCGGCCAGGAGACCCGCGTCGCGCAGATCACCTACGACGGCCACGGCATCCAGGTGCTCTCCGGGTTCAAGGACCTGACCGTCCTGAACTCGACCAACTCCGAGTTCTTCGGCTTCCTCAAGGACAAGTACACGACCCTCCAGGAGGACCACGACCGCATTCTCGCCACCACCGTCTCCACCTGGTGGCGGCACAACTGGGACGGCATCGACTCGCACGCCCCCGACTGGGACCGCTCCTACAGCGGGGTGCGCAAGCACGCGCTCCAGGCGTTCGCCGAGACCTACTCGTACTCGCTCCAGCAGACCCTCTTCGAGATGGGTGTGCGGGTGCTCAACTCCCGCGACGAGGTCGACGAGATCCGCTTCTCGATGCCCAACAAGCACCACTTCCGCTCGGACCTGTCGCCCTTCGGGATCGACAACGACGCCAAGGACGGCGCGGTGTACTACGCCGCCGACCGCCCGTACGGCCTGATCGAGGCCACCATCCTGCGCGACGGCGCCGAGCAACTCATCCCGGTCGACATGACCAACCTCTGACGCGGGACGCGCGCCACCCGCCCCGCCCCCCGGGGCGGGTGGCGCGCCACACCGGAGGAAACACCATGGCACAGCCTGCAACGGAGCCGGCGAAAGGCTCACGTCCCACCCCGCCACCGGTGCACACCGAGGACGCCGTCACGTCCGTGCACCCGGTCGACGAGAAGCTCCACCCCTCGCGGCTCGTCCCCGCAGCGCTCCAGCACATCGCCGCCATGTACGCGGGCGTCGTCACTCCTCCGCTCATCATCGGCCAGGCCTGCGGACTCGACCTCGAGGGCCGCACCCGGCTGATCGCGGCCTCGCTGCTCATCGCGGGCGTCGCCACCCTGCTCCAGACCCTCGGCGTCAAGGGCTTCGTCGGCAACCGCCTGCCGTTCGTCAACGCCGCCTCCTCGGCCGGTATCGCGCCCATCCTCGCCATCGTCGAGACCAACACCGAGGGCAGCCAACTCCCCGCCGTCTACGGCGCGGTGATGGTCGCCGGTGTCTTCTGCCTCGCCGTCGGCCCCTTCTTCGGCCGACTGCTCCGCTTCTTCCCACCGCTGGTCACGGGCGTGGTCATCACCCTCATCGGCGTCACGCTGATGCCGGTCCCGGTCGGCTGGGCCCAGGGCGGCGACAAGACCGCCGCCGACTTCGGCTCGATGCGCAACCTCGCGCTCGCCGCCTTCACCCTCGCGGTGATCCTGGTCATCCAGCGCTTCGGCAAGGGCTTCGTCAAACAAGTGGCCCTGCTGTTCGGCCTGTTGATCGGCACCCTGGCCGCCATCCCCTTCGGCATGGCCGACTTCGGCGCCCTGGACTCCGCGCCGGTCGCCGCCCTGCCGACCCCCTTCGCCTTCGGCGCCCCCGAGTTCCAGCCCGCCGCCATCCTGCCGCTGTGCATCGTCATGCTGGTCCTGATGACGGAGTCGTCCGCGGGCATGCTCGCCCTCGGTGAGATCTGCGACCGCCGCGCCGACGCCAAGGTCATCACCCGCGGCCTGCGCACCGACGGCCTCGCCACCCTGGTCGGCCCCGTCTTCGGCGGCTTCCCCACCTCCGCCTTCGCGCAGAACGTCGGCGTCGTCTCCCTCACCCGGGTGCGCAGCCGCTACGTCGTCGCCGTCGCCGGCGCCACCCTGCTCGTCCTCGGCGCCTTCCCGGTCCTCGGCGCGGTCGTCTCACTGGTCCCGATGCCGGTCCTGGGCGGCGCGGGCATCGTGCTCTTCGGCTCGATCGCGGTCAGCGGCATCCGTACGCTGTCCGAGGCCGGACTCGACGACAGCTCCAACATCATCCTGGTCGCCGTGGCGCTCGGCGCGGGCATCATCCCGCTCGCCGCGCCGACCTTCTACGCCGAGTTCCCCGCCTGGGCACAGACCGTGCTCGGCTCCGGCATCAGCGCGGGGGCGATCGTCGCGGTCGCCCTCAACCTGTTCTTCCACCACCTCGGCACCCGGAGCCGTCACCCGGCCCCGGCACTCAAATCCTCCTAGGGTCCTGCCGTGCCCTCCCCGTGGGTACTCGACTCCCCGTCCACGGGCCGCACCGAGAGAGAAGGAAGCAGCATGGCAGCATCAGCGGCAGCCGATCGCTTCGCCGCCCCCGCGGCAGCCGATCGCATCGTCATCGAGAACTGCGCCATCGCGACCGTCGACGCGGACGACACCGAGTACGCCTCGGGCCACGTCGTGCTCGCCGGCCACCGGATCGAGGCGGTCGGCGCGGGGCGGGCACCCGAGGACCTGGACAACGTCGTACGCCGGATCGACGCGACCGGACACCTGGTCACCCCCGGCCTGGTCAACACCCACCACCACTTCTACCAGTGGCTCACCCGGGGCCTGGCCACCGACCACAACCTGTTCGACTGGCTGGTCGCCCTGTACCCGACCTGGGCGCGCCTCGACGAGCCGATGGCCCACGCGGCGGCCCAGGGCTCGCTCGCGATGATGGCCCGCGGCGGCGTCACCACCGCCGCCGACCACCACTACATCCACCCGCGCGGCGCCGGCGACCTGTCCGGCGCGATCGTCCGCGCAGCCCGCGACATGGGTGTGCGCTTCACCCTCGCCCGCGGCTCCATGGACCGCGGCGAGTCCGACGGCGGGCTGCCGCCGGACTTCGCGGTGGAGAGCCTGGACGACGCGCTCGCCGCCACCGAGGCCACCGTCCGCGAGCACCACGACCCCTCCTTCGACGCGATGACCCAGGTCGCCGTCGCCCCCTGCTCACCCTTCTCCGTCTCCACCGAACTGATGCGCCAGGGCGCCGAGCTGGCCCGCCGGCTCGGGGTGCGGCTGCACACCCACGGCTCGGAGACCGTGGAGGAGGAGAAGTTCTGCCACGAGCTGTTCGGCATGGGTCCCACCGACTACTTCGAGTCCACCGGCTGGCTCGGCGAGGACGTGTGGATGGCGCACTGCGTCCACATGAACGACTCCGACATCGCCGCCTTCGCCCGCACCGGCACCGGCGTCGCCCACTGCCCCTCCTCCAACGCCCGCCTGGCCGCCGGCATCGCCCGGGTCCCCGACCTGCTCGCCGCCGGCGTCCCGGTCGGCCTCGGCGTCGACGGCACCGCCTCCAACGAGTCCGGCGAACTCCACACCGAACTGCGCAACGCCCTGCTGATCAACCGCCTCGGCGCCCACCGCGAGGCCGCGCTGAACGCCCGCAGGGCGCTGCGCCTGGGCACCCACGGCGGCGCCCGGGTCCTCGGGCGGGCCGCCGAGACCGGCTCCCTGGAGGCGGGCAAGCTCGCCGACCTGGTGCTGTGGCGGATGGACACCCTCGCCCACTCCTCGATCACCGACCCGGTGACCGCCCTGGTCCTCGGCGCCCCCGCACCGGTCACGGCGTCGTTCGTGAACGGCCGGCAGATCGTCGAGGACGGCAGGCTGCTCACGGTCGACGAGGACGCCGTAGCCCGCTCCACCCGGGACGAGGCACGGCGCCTGGCGCGGATCGCCGCGCAGGACTGAGCCGAACACCGCACAACAGAACACCACTTGATCTCCGGCCGGGAGGGACGGCTCCCGGCCGGTAACCGTGGACCCGAGCGGGGTCCACGGTGGCCTACTCCGGGGTGTGCGCCCCTGCGCGCACGCCCCGGAGCGGTCGCCCGTTCCCCCGAACGGTCCGTCCCGGTCCCGCACGACCAGCACCCGCACCACCTCCCTGACACCCACGTCAGAGCCGACGTGTAACCGACCGGAGGAACGCCGCCGTGGCCGACCACCCTGTTGACGAGAAACTCCCGCCACTGAAGATGGCGACGACCGGCCTGCAACACGTGGCCGCCATGTACGCCGGGGTCGTCGCCCCGCCCCTGATCGTCGGCGCGGCCATCGGCCTGAGCGCCACCGAGCTGACCTTCCTCACCGGCGCCTGCCTGTTCACCGCGGGCCTGGCGACCTTCCTCCAGACCCTGGGCATCTGGAAGATCGGAGCCCGGCTGCCCTTCGTCAACGGTGTCACCTTCGCCGGTGTCGCCCCCATGACCGCGGTCGTCGCCTCCACCGACGACAAGTCCGACGCCCTGCCGATCATCTTCGGCGCGGTCATCGTCGCCGGACTCCTCGGTTTCCTCGCGGCCCCCTTCTTCAGCAAGGCGATCCGCTTCTTCCCGCCGGTCGTCACCGGCACCGTCATCACCCTGATCGGCATATCCCTGCTCCCGGTGGCCTTCGGCTGGGCGCAGGGTCCCGCTCCGGCGGCGGACGACTACGGCTCGGCGACCAACCTGGGCCTGGCCGCCCTCACCCTCGTCATCGTCCTGGTCCTGCGCCGCTTCACCCGCGGCTTCGTCAAGCAGATCGCCGTGCTGCTCGGTCTGGTCGCGGGCACGCTCATCGCGATCCCGTTCGGCGTCACGGACTTCGGCCCGGTCGCGGACGCGGACATCGTCGGCTTCCCCACCCCCTTCCACTTCGGCGCCCCGCAGTTCCAGATCGCCGCGATCCTGTCCATGTGCGTGGTGATGGTCGTCTCGATGACCGAGTCCACGGCCGACATGCTCGCCCTCGGAGAGATCGTGGAGCGCCCGGCCGACGAGAAGACCATTGCGGCCGGCCTGCGTGCCGACACGCTGGGCTCCGCCCTCAGCCCGTTCTTCAACGGCTTCATGTGCAGCGCCTTCGCCCAGAACATCGGCCTGGTCGCCATGACGAAGATCCGCAGCCGCTACGTCGTCGCGGTCGGCGGCGGCTTCCTGGTCCTGATGGGCCTGTGCCCGATGGCGGCGTCGCTGATCGCCGTCGTCCCGCGTCCGGTCCTGGGCGGCGCCGGCGTGGTCCTCTTCGGCTCCGTCGCCGCCAGTGGCATCCAGACCCTGGTCCGGGCGAGCCTGGACAAGGACAACAACGTCCTGATCGTGGCGGTCTCCCTGGCGGTCGGCATCATCCCGATCGCCGCGCCGGAGTTCTACCACTCGTTCCCGGAGAACGCGCGGATCATCCTCGACTCGGGCATCTCCACCGGCTGTGTGGCCGCCGTCCTGCTCAACCTGGTCTTCAACCACATCGGCGGCCGGGAGCGCGAGGCGGAGGACGTCACCCACCCGATGGAGGCGGGCGACGAGATCACCGAGGCGTCCCGGGCGGCGGCGATGCCGTGACGCCGGGAGCTGCGCGGCGGGGCCGGGGCTACAGCCCGAACAGCTCCGGCTCCGCCGCCAGTTCCTTGAAGCGCTGCCGCGGATCGGGCACCAGCCTGCGCTCGGTCAGGTCCATCAGCCCGCCGACGGCGTCGATCTCGGCGGCGACGGTGCCGTCGGCCTTGGTGACGACCTGACGGATCCGGAAGGTCTTGCCCCCGCCCCACTCGAACACGCAGCTCACCGCGACCTCGTCACCGGCGAGCAGCTCCCGCCGGAACCGGATGGTCGTCTCCAGGGCCACCGGTCCGACCCCGCTCGCGACCAGCCCGGCCTGGCTGATCCCGGCCGCCCGGAGCAGCGACCAGCGGGCGTGCTCCGCGTAGTTCAGGTACACGGACTGGTTCAGATGGCCCTGGGTGTCGGTCTCGTACCCGCGGACGGTCACCGGGACGGAAAACGGCTCGCTCACCGCTGCTGCCTCTCTTCGCACCTGTAGGGACGGACCGATCCTGACATGCGGGCGTCACACCTTCCGCGGGGAGGCCAGCAGGTAACGGGCCCGCGTGCGCGGCTCGGTGTGCTCCCCGACGTGCCAGCCGGCCCGCTCCAGCGTCTCCGCGCAGCCCCGCAGCGCGGCGCCGTCCGGCTCGTACACGGCGACGGCCTCCGGCTGCGGCGTCGCCCGCACCCGGTACCCGTCCCCGCCGTCCGGGCCCGCGGGGCGGTGCCCGGCCGCCTCAAGGGCGAGCGCGGCGGCCCGCACCAGGTGCGACCGCTCCCAGGCGCACGGCCGGTCGGTGCTCCCGTCGGGGTGCGTCATCCGGCGCAGCTCCAGCAGCCCCTGCCAGGCGCCGCGCACCTCCCGCAGCCGCGCGGTCCCCGTGCCGCCGGGCGCGGTGTCCTCCCCGCCGACCCGCGCGGCGAACACACCCGCGGCGTCCGGTGGGGCGGGCGTCCCGTGCGCCGCCGTCACTCCGTCCGGCTCGCTGCCCGCCTCCCGTGTCCGGTGCCCGGCCGGGGTCAGGAAGTGGTCGTGCGGGGGCCGCGGATGCCGGAAGGCGAGCCCGCGCTTCACCAGCGCCGCGAGCTGGGCCGGCGTCCCCCGCAACCGCCCGGTGGCGGGATCGGCGGCGTCGATGATCCGCCGCTGCGCGGCGGTGGGAGACAGGGCCACGGCGCGTCCCCCTTCTCTCTTCGGCTCACCGGTGACGCCTTCGAAGACTACGACGGAGGTCTGACATTCCAGGCGGCGATCACCGGCCGCCCGTGCTCCGTGCCCAGCCGGCACAGCGTGCCCGTGCCCAACTGGAACAGCGACCCGTGGGACGCGGGAAGGCCCAGGTGCCGGGCGGTCAGCACCCGCAGGAAGTGCCCGTGCGCCACCAGCACCACGCACCCCTCGGTGTTGGCGAAGGCCGCCTCCACCGTGGCCAGCACCCGGTCGGCCCGCTCGCCCACCTGCTCGGGCGTCTCCCCGGGGTGGTCCGGCGGTCCGGGCGCGACCCCGTCCGTGAACAGGAACCAGTCCGGCCGGCTCCGGTGGATCTCGACGGTCGTGATCCCCTCGTAGCCGCCGTAGTCCCACTCGTGCAGGTCCGGCTCGATGCGCATCTCGTGCAGCCCGATCAGCTCGGCCGTCTCCCGGGCCCGCTGGAAGGGGCTGACGAAGGCGGCCCCGATCCGGTGCGACCGGATCAACGGCACCAGGCTCCGCGCCTGCTCCCGCCCCTTCTCGGTCAGCGGGACGTCCGTCAGCCCGGTGTGCCGCCCGGAGCGCGACCACTCGGTCTCACCGTGCCGGACCAGAAAAAGATCACCCATGCCACCAGGCTACGGCGAGTCCGTCGGCCCGGCCGTTTCCGGTGGCGTCTGCCGCCTACTGCCGGTACCCGCTCAGGAACCGCCCGATGCGGCCGATCGCAGCCTCCAGGTCGTCCGCGTGGGGGAGGGTCAGAATGCGGAAGTGGTCGGGGGAGGGCCAGTTGAAGCCCGTCCCCTGCACCACCTGGATCTTCTCCCTGAGCAGCAGGTCCAGGACGAAGCGCTCGTCGTCGTGGATCCTGTGGACGGCCGGGTCGATGCGCGGGAAGGCGTACAGGGCGCCCTTGGGCTTGACGCAGGTGACGCCGGGGATCTCGTTCAGTTTCTCCCAGACCACGTCCCGCTGTTCGCGCAGCCGCCCGCCGGGGGCGGTCAGCTCGTGGATGGACTGGCGGCCGCCGAGCGCGGCCTGGATGGCGTACTGGGCGGGCGCGTTGGCGCACAGGCGCATGGAGGCCAGCATGGTCAGGCCCTCCAGGTAGTCCTTCGCGTGCTGCTTCGGCCCCGTCACCACCAGCCAGCCGGAGCGGAAGCCCGCCACCCGGTAGGTCTTGGACAGGCCGCAGAAGGTCAGCACCACCAGGTCGGGGGCGAGGGCGGCGGCCGAGTGGTGCACGGCGTCGTCGTACAGGATCTGGTCGTAGATCTCGTCGGCGAGGACCATCAGGCCGTGCCGGCGGGCGAGGTCGAGGATGCCCTCGACGATCTCCTTGGGGTAGACGGCGCCGGTGGGGTTGTTGGGGTTGATGATGACGACCGCCTTGGTGCGGTCGGTGATCTTCGACTCCATGTCGGCCAGGTCCGGGTACCAGTCGGCCTGCTCGTCGCAGAGGTAGTGCACCGCCTTGCCGCCCGCGAGGGTGGTCACCGCCGTCCAGAGGGGGAAGTCGGGGGCGGGGATCAGGACCTCGTCGCCGTCCTCGAGCAGGGCCTGTACGGCCATGGAGATCAGCTCGGAGACGCCGTTGCCCAGGTAGACGTCGTCCACGTCGACCTCCAGGCCGAGCGCCTGGTAGCGCTGGGCGACGGCCCGGCGGGCGGAGAGGATGCCGCGCGAGTCCGTGTAGCCGTGCGCCTGCGGCAGCATCCGGATCATGTCCTGGACGATCTCCTCCGGCGCCTCGAAGCCGAAGAGGGCCGGGTTGCCGGTGTTCAGGCGCAGGACGCTGTGGCCCGCCTCCTCCAGCGCGTTGGCCTGCTCGATGACCGGGCCGCGGATCTCGTAGCAGACCTCGCTGAGCTTGTTCGACTGCCGGAACTCCATGCGCGGCTTCCCCTCCGGAATCTGGTGTTGCTTGGTTTTACCAAGTAGCAGCTTGGAAAGTCCAACAACTTGTCTACACTGCGTCGCATGTCACCACGTCCTCGCCGTAGCTACGACCAGTACTGTTCCGCCGCCCGCGCCCTCGACGCCGTCGGCGACCGCTGGACCCTGCTGATCGTCCGGGAGCTCCTCGCCGGTCCGCGGCGCTACACCGACCTGCACGCCGACCTCCCCGGCGTCAGCACGGACGTACTCGCCTCGCGGCTCAAGGACATGGAGCGCGACGGGCTGACGACCAGGCGCCGGCTGCCCCCGCCCGGCGCGGCGTACGTCTACGAACTCACCGCGCGGGGGCGGGACCTGCTGCCCGTCCTCGAGGCCCTCGGCGCGTGGGGCGCCGGGGAGCTGGGGGAGCGGCGGCCCACGGACGCCGTACGGGCGCACTGGTTCGCGCTGCCGCTGCTGCGGGCCCTGCGGGCGGCCGGGGCGGCGGAGGGACTGGTCGAAGTGCGGCTGGAGGAGGGCGACTTCCACCTGTACGCCGACGGCCCTGCCGACGGTGCGGGCGGTCCCGTGTACGGCGACGGGCCCGCGCCCGGGGAACCCGACGCCCGGCTCGTGCTGGACGCGGTGACGTGCGCGGCCCTCGGACGCGGCGAGACCGGTCTGCGGGACGCGGTGCGCGACGGCCGCGTCGAGGTCACCGGCGACGGCCCGGCGGCCAAGGCGCTGCGGGAGGGCTGAAAGGCGCTGCGGGAGGATTGAAAGGCGCTGCGGGAGGGTGAAACGGCAGAAGGCCCGCCGCGGGCGGGCCTTCTGAGGAGAGGTCGGGGAGGTCGGAGAGGTCAGGCGCCCGGCGGCACCCGGGACGGCCGACCCGAACCGCGGGTCAGCGCGTAACCGCCGATGCCCGCGAGCGCGGCCAGTACGGCCCCGATCCCGCTCCACACCCAGCGGTCCGACCACCAGCCCGACGACCAGCCGTCCTCCGGCTCGATGGCGGACAGGACGGCGCTCTTGCCGTCCTCGTCGTCCTCGCCGGTGCCGGACGTCACCGCGATGCCCGGCACCAGCGGCTCGGCCAGCGAACCGTCCACCGCCGCGGCGCCGCCGACGTCCTTCGACTCCACCCGGACCTCGGCGGAGACCGGCACGCCGAGGTCGGAGGCCGGCACGTTCACCGCCGTCAGCCGGAGGTAGTACGTGCCCGGCAGCGGGTCGTTGGCCCACGGCTCGGACCAGGCGCGCACGGTGCGCAGGACGCAGGCCAGCTCCAGGGAGGAGGTGCCCGCGTCCGCGGTGCGGGTCTGGGCGCCCCACTGGCAGGCCTGGCGGCGGCGCAGCCCGTCGTACACGTCGATCCGCCAGGTCTGGGCGGCGTGCGTCTCGGGCAGCTTCACCGTGGCCTTCACGGTGGGACGCTGTTCCGCGTCGGCGGGGAACGACCAGTACAGGTAGTCGCCGGCGGCGCCGTCGGCCGTGGCGACCTGCCCCTGCTCGAACTCGGCCGCCGTACGGAAGGACGTGCCCGCCGTGGTCGGCGCGTCACCGCCCTCGGACGGACTCGCGGAGGGCGAGGAGTCGGCCGCCGCGGGTGCCGCGGCGAGGCCGAGCAGCACGAAGGCCGCGGTCAACGCTCGGGTGAATCGCATCAGTTGGTCCTCCAGACCGCGAACCGCCAGCGCGAGAGCCAGCCCCACAGCAGACCGGCGACGAAGCCGACCAGCACCAGCAGGCCGAGCAGCCACCAGCCGCGCCCGAGGCCGAAGGCGGCCACGTCGTCGGAGTCGCCCGGACCGTCCACGACGTCGACGGTCAGCTCCAGCGGCAGACCCGGCGTGGTCTTCACGCCGGAGGCGACGGAGAAGGAGTTGGTGACCTGGAGGCACACGGCCTCGGCCGGGGCGTCCTCCTCGTCGCTCTCCGCCTTCGGGTAGCGCAGTCCCGTCGAGAGCACGTCGGTACGGCCGTTGCCCGCCGCCTCGCCGCGCACGATCTCCCGGCCGTGCACGGTCACCGCGCGCAGCAGCACGCCGTAGGACGGGTTCACGGCCCGGTCGGCGCCCACGCTCACGGAGGCGCGCAGCTCCTGGCCCGGCTCCACGTCCACGCGGTACCAGCGCTGCTGCCCGAACTCCTCGCGGTCGGTGTACAGCCCCGACTTGAGCGTCGGCGCCTTCGCGCACGCGTCCGCCCCCTCGGTGGCCACCGGCGTCACCACCGGGTCGGCCGCGCGGTCCACCAACTGGTTGACCTTGTCGGTCAGTTCGTCGGTGTGCTCGACCGAGGTGTACGTGCCGCCGGTCGCCTCGGCGATGCAGCTGAGCTGCTTGCGCAGCTTCGTGTTGGGGACCAGGCCCAGCGTGTCGATCGTGACCCCGATGCCCTTGGCGGAGATCTCGCGGGCCACCTCGCACGGGTCGAGCGGGGCGCAGGTGTCCTCGCCGTCGCTGATCAGCACGATGCGCTTGGAGCCGTTGCCGCCCTCGAGGTCGTCGGCCGCCTTCAGCAGCGCGGGGCCGATCGGCGTCCAGCCGGTGGGCGAGAGGGTCGCCACCGCCGTCTTCGCCTCGGTGCGGTCCAGCGGGCCCACCGGGTAGAGCTGCGCGGTGTCCTTGCAGCCGGTCTTCCGGTCGTCGCCCGGGTAGTCGGCACCCAGCGTGCGGATGCCCAGTTGCACCTCTTCCGGCGTCGCGTCGAGCACCTCGTTGAACGCCTGCTTCGCCGCGGCCATGCGCGTACCGCCGTCGATGTCCCGCGTCCGCATCGAACCGCTGACGTCGAGCACGAGGTCGACCTTCGGCGCGTCCTCACCCGTGGGTTCACCGGCGACCGCCCCGGCCGGGAACGCCATCCCCGCCGCCAGCGCGGCGAGCAGGGCACAGGCACCCGCCGCCAGCCGTGTTCTTGTGATCATCGGCGGATCCTATTGATCAGGGGTGCCGCGTTCCAAAACGAGACCGCGCCGATGCCGCGACTTCACCCGCCCCGACGGCGCGACTTCACGCGCCCCGACGCGGTGACTTCACGCGCCCCGCAGGGGATTGGGCAGCTCCGCCCACAGATCGCCCGACCCCGCCGGTGAAGTCCGCATCAGCGTCAGCGCCTTCACCGGCAGCGGCTCCTCGCGCAGGGCCACGAGGTCATCGGTGCGCGGCAGTTCGGGCATCACCGCCTCCAGGGCCTTCCGCAGCGCCGGTCCCGAGCCGGCCGTGGCGGCCAGCGCGCCGCCCACCAACGAGCCGAACAACTTGCGGCGCAGCGCCGCGGGTTCGTCCGTGAGCACCCGGGCGGGGAGGCCGGACACGGCGATGCCGTGCCGGGCCAGCCGGGACGGGGAGACACGGATGTCGGCCAGGTCGCGGTAGACCAGGCGCAGCGGCTCGCCCGTGGGCGACAGCACGACGAGGAGGTTCTGACCGTGTGCCTCCAGAGCCACGCCCAGCTCCAGCGCACGCAGCCCGACGACGAGGGTGAGCCGGACGAAGGACGCCAACCACGCGGGCGAGTACGGCAGTTCCGTGGTCGCGAGAGCGGCCACCGGGACGACGTGCTCGCCCGGTGCGGCGTACACCCGCGGCGACTCGCGCAGTACGGCGGCCAGGTCGGGGGAGTGGGCGGTGGCCGCGCCCAGCGTGCGGGTCACGTGGAGCAGGCCGTCCATGCGCGCCGCCAGCTCCTCCCCGAACGACGACAGGTCCGCCGAAGCGGCGATCGAGGCGACCGAGATGTCCCGCACCGAGGACGTCAGCCGGGCACTCAGCGCGGTCTTGACGTGCACCGATCCCGGCACGGCGAGGGTCCGCAGGGACATCAGCGGATGCGCGGCGGGCCCCGGCGCGAAGGGCGTCCTGAGCACATGCGCGGCCTGCCACGGATGCACCGGGACCAGCAACCGCGCCCCGTCCCGCAGCTCCGTGGGCCACACCCCCGTCACCAGGCACTCCGCCGCCGGGACCGGTACCAGGCCCAGCCCCACCACCGGCCCGTGCTCGGGCCCGTACGCGAGCTGCTCCGCCACCGAGAAGCCCGGCCGCGCGCGGCAGCCGGGGTGGTACGGATGACCGTCGACGACCCGCCGCTCCCAGCTCCAGTCGCTGTCCGGCCACGCGTCGTCCGGCCACGCGTTGTCCGGCCACTCGTCCGGGTGATTCTCCCGCGCCCCCGCTGCCCCCGCCGCCACCGTCCTGGGCTGAGCCGCCCGCGACAGCGCCAACGACGCCACGCTGTGACCGAGTTCGGCGGCGAACTCCGCCGAGTGCGGTACGGCGAGGTCGGTCATCAGCCGCTCCGGGTCGTCGTACGCGGCCTCGCCCAGGCGTACGACCGCGACGTACGCGTCCGTGCGGTACGGGTCGGCGGCCGGACCGGTCAGCCGGCGGCCGTCCCGGAGGCGCAGGACGAGCCTCTCCCCGGACCGCCCCCGCCCCTCGATCCACGGCAGCGGTTCGAAGGCGAGGGCACGCCACAGCCGGGTCAGCACGGCCGCGCGGGCGCCGGGCAGCTCGGCGGTGAGGCCCGGGAGCAGACCGGGCCGCACGGCCGCCACTTCGCGGGCGACCCCGGCCTCGGCGGTGGAAGAACGATGCACGGGCGGGCTCCTCGGGGTACGAGTCGGGTACGAGTCGGATACGACTGGGAGGACACGGCACGACACGGCACAGGTACGACGCCAGACATACTGATCGTCTCCGCCTCTCCGCCATGGACAGACCGTAGGGAACGAGTGGAACGCGTGGATTTCCTCCCCCCGCACATCGGCGCCGACGCCGCCCCGCAGAGCGCGGCCGAACGCGCCGACGCCTACGCGGCGGTGCCGCTGCTCAACTGCCTGCTGCGCGAGGTGGCCGAACCCCTGCCGGACCCGGGCCCCCGCCCGGTCTACCGGCTGCCCGGCGGCAGACTGCTGCGGGTCCGCCCCGGCCGCCGCCCCGCCGGGCCCGAGGTCGGCACGGCGGCGGGCGGCTGGCACCCGGTCGGCCACACCGAACTGGTGAAGCTCGTCGCCGAGGAACTGCGCCGCCACACCGGCCTGCCCAACCACGAACTGCCCATCGAGATGACCGACAGCCGGGACGCCGTCGCCGCGCTGCTGGCGGTCCGCGCCCGCGCCACCCCGCCCGCGGACCCGTACCTGCGCTCCGAACAGGCCCTCGTCACCGGCCACACCCACCACCCCGCCCCCAAGGCCCGCGGCGGCGGCCCGCAGGCGGGCTGGCTGCCGTACGCGCCCGAGGCCTACGCCCGTTTCCCGCTGACGCTGCTCGCCGTGCGCGAGGACACGGTCGTCGACGAGGGCGACACCGCGGCCCTGGACGCCCTGGCCGGCGCCCCGCCCGGCTACCGGGTGCTCCCGGCCCACCCCTGGCAGCTCGACCTGGCCGCGGGCACCCTCGCCCCGGCCTTCGCCGACGGCCGGCTCCTGCGCCTCGGCACGACCGGCTTCTTCGTGTGGCCCACCGCCGCGATCCGCACGCTGTACGCTCCCGACCCCGACCTCTTCCTCAAGTTCAGCCTCGACGTGCGGATCACCAACGACATCCGGCGCCTGTGGCGGCACGACCTGCTGAGGCTGCGCCGCACCGACACCGCCGTCACCGAGGCCTTCGACGCCATCGGCCCCCCGGCGGTCTGGCTTGCCGACCGCGGCTACCGCACCGCGGACTTCGCCTTCGAGGAACTGGCCGTCGTCGTCCGGGACGGACTGCGGGGCCGCGTCCTGCCGGGCGCCACCCCGCTGCTCGCCGCCGCCCTCGTGGAGGGCTTCGAGGGCAGCCCCCTTCAGGACACCACCTCTCCCGGTGCCTGGTGGGAGGCGTACCTCGCCGCCGTCGTGCCGCCCGTCCTGACCGCCTTCGACGACGACGGCGTGGTCCTCGAGGCGCACCTCCAGAACACCCTGGTCGCCGTCGACGCCGCCGGAATGCCGGTACAGGCCCTCTTCCGGGACGCGGAGGGCGTCAAACTGCTGCCGGACACGCCCCGGGCGGCCGGCTGGGAGCGCCTGGTCTACTGTCTGGTCGTCAACCACCTGTACGAGATCGCCGCCGCGCTCACCGAACACCACCCCGGCCTCGACCCCTGGCCCGCCGTCCGCCGCGCCCTGGCCCGCCACGACCTCCCCGAGATCCCGGCCCTGCTCGCCGCCCCCACCCTCCCCGCCAAGACCAACCTCCTGCTCCGCTGGACCGGCGCGGACGGTGCCGACGCCCGCTACCGGCCGCTGCCCAACCCGCTGTGCGAGGCATGAGCGGCCCGGCCCCGGTCAGCACCTCCCGGGGCCGGACCGGCGTCACACCGCGGTGAAGCCGCCGTCGGCGGTGTACGCGTCCGGCAGCGCGGTGATGTCGGGCGCAGGCCGACGGCGACGACGCGGGCGCCGCGGGCGTGGAGCAGCGCCACGGCCGCTCTGCCCACGCCGCGCGCGGCCCCGCCCTGGCCGACGCCCTCTACGCCCCGTTCGACCCGGCGGACAACCTGGCCCGTATGACGTTCCTCGACCCCGTGGGCCGCAGCTTCAAGACCCAGGACGCCAAGCACCTCCTCCACCCGGACGTCGGCCCCCTGACCCTGACCTACCAGGCGTTCGAGAGGAAGCGGGTCCAGGCCGCCGGGGACACGGCGAGCTGGTCTCCCTGCCGCACCTTGGAGTCACGGACGTGGACCGTGCCGGGGCAGGAGGCCACCTCGACGCAGTCGCCGTCGCCGCTGCTGCTGTAGCTGGACTTGTGCCAGGACAGGGCCACCTCGACGCAGTCGCCGTCGCCGCCGCTGCTGTACGAGCTTTTGAACCAGACCAGTTCCATAGTGCTCATGAGGCTCCTCGCATCTGCTGCAACAGGCTCAGGGAGTCGTCGAGGGAGAGAGCCTGTGACCGCATCCTGGCATACCTCATCTGGAGGACGCTGATCTCCTTCCGCTCGGGGACGAACATCCCCCCGCGCTGACCCTCGTTGTACGCGAACCAGCGTGCGTCGGGCGTCTCCAGGAGCTGCATCGGGCCATCCAAACCGGCGTGGGCGTTGCGCACCAAGGGCATCACCTGCACCTCGACGTTCCGCAACTCGGCCAGTCCCAACACGTGGTCGATCAGCTCCCGTGTGACCTCCGCACCGCCCATGCGCCGCAGAAACAAGTGCTCCTCCAGAATGAAGCTGAACGCCGTGTTCGGCCGCTCCCTCAACAGGCGCTGTCGTTCCGCCCGTGCCACCCACTGCGCCTCGATCTGATCGTCACCGAGTGGCGGCAGTTGGTTCGTGAAGAGCGTGCGCGCGTACGCCTCGGTCTGCAACAGGCCCGGAACGAGGCGGCATTCGTACGTGTACAGACTCACCGCCTCCGCCTCGAACCGCGCCCACTGCCGGAACCAGCTCGCCAGCCCCGGTTGCCGCGACAGGTGCCGTGCCGCACCCCGCAGCGCGCCGAAGGCGTCGAGGGTCTGCTCCGCGCGCTCCACGAAGTCGACCGGTGGGAACCTCCGCCCCTGCTCGATGGACGCCACCGTCGGCACCGAGTACCGCACCTGCGGCGCGAACTCCTCCTGGGTCAGCCCCGCCCGTTTGCGGAACGCCTTGACGACCTCGCCGAACGCCTTGAGGCTGTCCGAGGCCTCCGGCTCACCCGCCCCGCCCGTACCGTCCGTCATCCGGGACACCTCCCACCCGTCACGCCCACTCAACGGGCCCATGCTCACGGACGGTTACTCCTACTGTCCACCGTCCGCACCCGTACGCTCACCCTGCGTACCGGTCGCCGATCTGGTGGGGAGGCGTCGTCGCAGGTGGGATGGGCGGCATGAGACCAGCCCCCGCTCCCCGACTTCCCGTCACCGCGCGTATGTTCGTGCAACGGTCGGACCGGTGGGGCGTGTTCGACCGCGTACCCGTAGGCAAAACGGTGCGCGCGGAGCTGGATCTGGTGCCTCGTGGCGAAACATCACTCGCGGGCGATGACTTCGCGCGGGGATGAGAGTCTCCTCCACGATCACCACCCTCGCACGCCGACGACAGGAGACCCTCCCGCATGACTGATCCGGAGCTGACCGCGGAACGCGGCCACGGGAGTGGCATCTGGGCGTCGATCCGTACGGAGCGGGCGGCGCTGGCCGCCGATCTCGCGGAGCTGACCGAGGCGCAGTGGGCGACGCCGTCGCTGTGCGCCGGTCTGACGGTGCGCGAGGTGCTGGCGCATCTCACGGCGGGTGCGAGCCTCAACACCGTCCGCTGGCTGGCCGGGGTGATCCGCTGCCGGTTCGACTTCGACAAGCAGGTGGCCGTGAGGCTGGCGGAGCAGCTCGGCGCGGATCCGGCCGAGACCCTCGCGCGGTTCCGGCACATCGTCCCGAGCACGACCAAGCCGCCGCTGCCCGCCATCGCCATGCTGGGCGAGACGCTCGTCCACGGAGAGGACATACGGCGTCCGCTGGGCATCCGTCACGCCTACCCGATCGACGTCGTCACACGGGTGGCCGAGTACTACCAGGGCTCGGACATGGTGGTGGTCGCCAAGAAGCGCGTCGCGGGGTTGCGACTCGCCGCGGACGACGGCACGTTCACGACCGGCTCCGGGCCCGTGGTGTCCGGCCCCACCCTGGCGCTGGTGATGGCCATGACCGGACGGGCGACGTACTGCGACGAACTGGATGGCGACGGGGTGGAACTCCTCCGCGGTCGCTGCCGGCACGACGACGAGCACGGCTCCCGCGGATGAACGGCGGGAAGATGGAGAGGGCTCGGCTTCGCCGAGAACGCTGGGGTCGCCGGTCGTGAGCTCAGGGGTTGGGCGCAGGTGACGGCACCAGGCTGAGCGCTGCCTCGCTGAAGGCGCGAGCGCGGGCTGTCGCACCGTCGGCGGTCCATACCAGGCCCCAGTCCACCGGCGCGGCGTCCTCGAAGGGGACGTAGACGACGTCGGGGCGGACGGAGTAGCGCCTTGTGTGGGCGCCGACGGCGAAGACCCCTTCCCCGGCGCCCACGAGCGTCAGCGTCTCGTTGAACGTCGAGGCCGACGGGCCGAGTGCGATCGGTCTCCCGGCGGGGGTCCGGCGCGGTGCCCGGTCCTGGCGCAGGGACTCCGGCAGCGTCTCGGGCATCTGCAGCACGGTCACCCGGGCCAGGTCTTCCACGGAGACGGTGACACGGCGGGCGAACGGGTGTCCTGCCGGCACGGCGAGCATGCGAGCCTCCCGCACCAGGACCGGCCCCATGACGATGCCCTCCTCGTGCATCGGATGGCAGGTCAGCGCGAGGTCCACCTCACCGCTGCGCAGCCACGGCAGGACCTGCGGCAGGTGCGCCTCTTTGATCTGGACCTCGCAGTCGGGGTGCCCGGTGCGGAACGCCTGCGTGGCCCCGGCCAACAGCTGGCCCGCCGCCGGCCCGGTGAAGGCGACCCGCAGCAGCCCGGTCAGCCCCCGCCCGGCGTCGACGGCCCGCTCGTAGGCGTCGGTGATCCGGGCCCAGGCGGGGCGTATCTCGTCATACAGCTGCCGTCCCGTCCGGGACAGCTCTACCCGGCGGCTGGTGCGGTTGAACAACGGGACGCCGATGCGGCGTTCCAGTTTGGCGACGGTCTGGCTGACCCGGGCAGTGGAGACGTGCAGGCGCTCGGCGGTGCGGCCGAAGTGCAGCTCCTCGGCGAGCGTCAGGAACGCCTCCAGCTCGTGCCGCTCCAGCATCCCGCGCCCTCCCATCGTTAATCGAGGCTCAACGGCCGTTGCGCAGACGTGCATTGATGCCCCATCCGGACCGCAGCAGGATCGGAGGCATTGAAAGGCCACCTCGCCCGCACAGGAGAACATCATGTACGTCACTCACGACCGAGCCCTGACCGCCCCCGCGCACGACGCCGCCGCGACCGTCGCGGAACTCAGGGACCGGGCGGAGATCACCGACGCGCTCCACCGCTTCGGCCTGGGCCAGGACCTGAAGGACAAGGAGCTGTTCGCCTCGGCCTTCGCCGCCGACGCCGAGCTGGACTTCCGCCCGGCCGCCTCCAAGTGGGGGGCCGAGCCACCGCTGATGTCCGGGCGCGACACCATCGTCACCACCATTCTGGCCATGTTCACCGGCCGGGTGGACACCACGCACCAGATCACCAACACGCGGATCACCATCGACGGCGACACCGCCCGGCTCACCGCCCTGGTGGAAGCCCAGCACCTGCTCATCGCCGACCCCGCCACACACGCGCTGCTGAAGAACCCCTACGACGTCGACCTGGTCCGCGACGGCGACCGCTGGGTCATCCGCCGGCTTCGCATCGACAACTCCTGGTACACCGGCGAACCCACTGTGATCTTCGGTTGACACCTGCTCCACCGCACCAGGGCGGCCTCCCGACCCGGAGACCTCATGCCCCTCTCGACTCCCCGCACAACTCCCCTTACACCGGACTGGAAAGGACGCGACATGAAGATCACAGAGGCCGGCGGACGGCCGGTGCTGACCCGTCACGCCGAGGCCGAGACCTGTGCCGACCCCAGCAGTGTGATGACGCTGCTGGCCGACTCCGACAGCACCGCCGGCGGCTTCACCAGCTACCGGTCCACGTTCGCCAAGGGAGCCGTGGGGGCACCCGCCCACTTCCACACCAAGGCGACGGAGCTGTTCTTCGTGATCAGCGGGTCCCTCCAGGTACTGGTGGGCGAGGAGGTCACCGTCCTGGAGGCGGGCGACTTCCTGGCCGTGCCGCCCCACACCCCGCACGCCTTCGCCGCAGCGCCGGGCTGTGAGGCGGACGTGTTGTTCGTGTTCACGCCGGGCATGGGCCGGTTCGACTACCTGCGCCTGCTCGGCCGGGTGATGCGTGGCGAGGCCGACGCCAAGGAGATCGCCGCCTCCGCGCTGCGGTTCGACAACCACTACGTCGACAGTCCCGTCTGGCGGGCCGCCCTGGACGTCTCTGCGTGACCGACCTCCCCGTCCCGGGAGCCGAGCCCGACGGTGACGCCCTCTCGCATCTGCTGCGACAGGCTCAGGGAGTCGTGGCGCGGACTCCTCCTGGGTCAGCCCGACCCGTACCGTCCGCACCCGTACGCTCACCGTGCGTACGGGTCGCCGATCTGGTGGGGAGGCGTCGTCGCAGGTGGGATGGGCGGCATGAGACCAGCCTCCACCCCCCGACTCCCGGTCACCGCGCGTGTGTTCGTCCAGCGGTTCAGCTCCACCCCGAGAGGTGCCCGCCTGGCCCGGCATCTCGTCGTGCACCGTCTGGACGCGTGGGGCGTCCCGTACGGCTCGGCGGTGTCCGACACGGCCGCGCTGCTCGTCGCGGAGCTGGCGGCGAACGCCGTGACCCACGGGCGGGTGCCGGGGCGCGACATCGAGGTGCTGCTGCGGCTCGACGCGTACACGCTGCGGATCGACGTGTCGGACAGTCGCGGGGAGCGTCGGCCGTGCGGACCGGAGAGTACGGCCGCGCCGGAGGCCGAGCACGGCCGGGGGCTGCTGCTCGTGGACGCGCTCGCCGACCGGTGAGGTGTGTTCGACCGGTCGCCCGTCGGCAAGACGGTCCGCGCGGAACTGGACCTGCCGGCCCGGGCGTCCGGCCGGACGGTGGCGACCGGTCTCACGGGTGGCCCAGTGCCACCGGCAGGTCGGAGCGGCCGTTGACGCCCAGGGCGCGGTAGGTGTGCGTCAGGTGGAGTTCCACCGTGCGGACACCGACGGACAGTTCCCGGGAGATGGCCGTGTTCGACCACCCCTCCGCCGCCAGCAGGGCGACCCGCAGCTGGGCCGGGCTCAGCCGGGACCGGTTCGAGTGACGTGGTGCGGCGAGGCGGGCGGCGACCTCCGCCGTGAGCGGGAAGGCACGGTCCCGCCCGACCGCCTCGTCGAGCAGGCGACGCGCCTCCTGCGGCAGTCCGGTGTCGAACGGGCCGGAGGCCAGGGCCGCCACCGCACGGGCGTACAGGCGCCGGGGCGGCATGTCGGCCAGCAGACGCAGCGCGGTCCGTATGTGGACGAGTGCCGCACGGCCGGACAGGGCGAGCCCCGCCCACAGGTGCACCGCCCCGACCGTACCCGGCGCACCCCAGGACCGGGCGGCCGTGAGGCTCTCGGCGACCAGGTGTGCGGCGGTGTCCGGGGCCGCGCAGGCCACTTCCGCGACGGCCAGGTGCGAAGCCCAGGGAAGGACGGCCGGGTTGACGCAGCCCAGCGCCCGTGCCATCCGGCCGCACTCGCGCAGGTAGGCCCTCGCCTCGGACGGACGGCCGGTGCGCAGGCACAGGAAGCCCCGCGCGAACAACAACTGGGCGGAGCCCAGACCGTGTTCGTCGCGGCCGGGCGGGCAGCCCGAGCGGGCCAGGACCGATTCCGCCAGGTCCGTCCTTCCGGTCTCCACGGCGACGAGCACCTCCACCGCGGTCAGCCGGGACAGCGTCCGCGGATGCCAGTCCCGCCGGGGCACCTCGCCGGTCGCCTCCGCCAGCCACTGACCGGCCCGCTCGGGCTCGCCGGTGCGCAGGGCGAGTTCGGCGAGGTCCAGCAGAGCGTGCCCGGCCACGGGAGGCATGCCGCGCCGCCGGGCCTCGGCCGCGATCCGCAGCGACTCGGCGCGGGCCGGTGCCACGTCCTCGGTGGCGGCCAGCACACGCGAGGCGACCAGCCGGGGGGTGAGCAGCCCGCCCCTGCCCGCCCGGATCACCACGGCTCCGGCCAGTCGCCGGGCCTCGCCGATCCGCCGGCCGGCCAGACAGTGCCGCCACGCCCCGGCCGCGGCGCGGGGCGCGTCGAAGCCCGGTGCCTCCCCGGCCTCCCACGGGCCCGGGGACGGGAGGTCCGGTACGCGGGCCGACCCCGTCGGACTGGCCTCCACCGCCAGCACGTGCAGGCCGCGCAGCGTCCGCCGTTCCACTCCCGTCCTCGCGCGGGCGGCCGCCGCGCCGAGCGCCGCGGTCGTGTCGTCCCCGCCGTGCATCGCCAGCACGTCGGCGGCGAACGGCACCGCCCCGGAGGGGTCCGGGCCCCCGGCCTCCAGCAGGATCCGACGGAACGCGCGCTCGGCCGCCGCGGGCCGCCGCGCCCACTGCGCCTTCGCCAGTTCCAGCAGCGTCTCCGTACGCGGGCGGGCCGCGGCGGCGTGGCCGAGTGCGCGGTCCAGGAGGACCACCGCCGCGTCGTGGTCGCCGGACCGTCGCGCGGCCGCCCCCGCCGCGTGGAGCGCGTCGGCCACCCAGGGTTCGTCCAGCGAGATCCGGGAGACCAGCAGCCCGAGCACCTCCGGTGCGAAGCCCTCCTCGCGCGCCAGCCGCACGGCACGCTCGTGGAGCGCCCGGCGCCGGCCGGCGTCCAGCAGGCCGAGCAGCCGTTCCGCCACCAGCGGGTCGTACACCCGGGGACGGACGAGTGGGCCGAGCAGGCCGGCGACCGCCGGTTCGGTGCGGGCGCGTTCGCCTTCCGGCAGGGTGAGCCCGGCCAGTTCGCAGACCTGGCGGAACGAGAAGTGGCCCGCGGCCACCGCGCTCGCCGTGACGAACGCGGACGCCTGTCCGGAGGACCGTGCCAGGACCGTCCGCAGATGGTGCCGTCCCACCTGGTCGGCGAGCGCGGCGAACGCGGCCGCGTCGGGCGGTGTGCCCGGCCACCGCCGGAGCGCGGCGCACAGGACCGCCGGGTTGCCGCCGGTCGCCGCGGTCGCGGCCGTACGCAGGCCGCCGACCGCGTCCCGGCCGTACGCGCGGACGAGCAGCGCGCCCACGCCGTCGTCGGTCAGCGGTCCCAGGGACAGTTCGTACCGGCGGCCCCGCTGGGCGTCGAGCGGTAGCGGGAGCGCGACGTCGCACCCCCCGGTGAGCGCCCGGAGCACGGGCCCCGGCCGGGAGGAGGCTCCGGGTGAGGACCAGGCCGCCTCCGCCCCGGCAGCGGCGGACGCGTCGTCGGTGAACAGCGCCCACGGTCCGGTGTCCGGGGCGGCCTGCGAGGGCTCCGTCACGACGTGCAGGCCGGATCGCCGGGCGAGTTCGGCGCCCGCCGACAGCAGGGCGCTGCGACCCGTACCCGGGCGCCCGCGGACCACCACGGTCGTGGTCCCGCCGTCCACGGCCCGGCGCACGGCCCGCTCCCACACGGCCAGTTCGTCGGACCGCTCCACGAGGTCGGAGACGGATCCGGTCGAACAAGGGGTGACGGCAGCCGTGTTCACGAGACGCCGCCGGGCGCCCGGGCGGAAGCGGGCTGCGACCGGTGGGCCGCGAACCATTTCGTCAGGCCCGCGCGACCCGTGACGCCGAGCTTGCGGTAGACGTTCGTCAGGTGGTACTCGACCGTGCGGGCGGTCAGGCACAGGCTGTCCGCGATCGCCCGGTTCGACTTCCCGGCGGCCGCCAGCTCCGCCACCGGGCGTTCGGCCTGGCTGAGCGCGGCCGGGGCGTGCCGGTCCGCCGCCGAGCGGAGCGCCCGCCGGGCCTCGTCCGCGACGGTGACCAGGCCGCACCGTGCCGCGGTCGCCAGGGCGGCGCGCAGCCGGGGTTGCGCGCCCCGGTCCGACCGCCGCAGCAACTCCTTGCCGAGGTGGAGTTCGGCCAGGGCGTGGGCATGCCGGTCGGAGCTCTGGGCGAGAACGCGCGCGCTCTCGGTGAACAGCTCCACGCGGTCGCGGGGACCGGCCGCCATGCCCCGGGCCAGCAGGCCCAGGCCCATGCTGCGTGGTGTCAGCCAGCGCTCGGCCAGCTCCTGTCCGTGCTCCGCCCGTCGTGCGGCGTCGCCCGGCCGGTCCAGCAGCATGAGCAACTCGGTGCTGTGCAGCCACCAGAGGGTGAGCACGGGGTTGCGCACCCCGGCCGCGTCGAGACTCGCACCGCACCGCTCCAGCAGACGCAGGGCCTGTTCGGGCCGGCCGCGGCCGCGTTCGAACAGGGCCAGAGCCGTCAGGTGGTGGTGGTGTTCCCAGACGCAGTCGTCGAGGCGCCGGCCGTCGATCCGGCGCAGCGCCTCCTGCGCCCGGTCGAGGTCGCCCCGGGCAACCAGTGCGCGGACGAGGGCGATCGTGGCCAGCGGGCCTCCCCCCGTCGTGCCCTCCGCCTCGGCGAGACGGGACGCGGCCGCCGCGGCCTCGGCGGCTTCGGCCGCCCGGCCCGCTTCGACCAGTACCTGGGCACGCACCGAGGCGGCGTGCGACTCCGCCCACAACTCCTCGCGTTCGGCGCTGTCCGCGACGATCCGCTGCAAGTGGTCGAGTGCGGTCGCGGTGTCGTCGGCCAGGGTGAGGACCCGCGCCGCGGCGACCACCGCCCAGGCCGTGTGCGGACGTCCGGACCAGATGACGCGGCGGGCGTCGGCGACCGCCGCCTCCCGTGCCTCGTGCCCGTCGGCGGTCAGCGCGGTGCGCAGGGCGCGTGCCGCGAGGAGCAGGTGCTCGGTCGGGCGGGTCAGCTCCCGGTCGGTGGCCGAAAGGGGCGTGGCGGGGACGGGCGTCGAGGACGAGGGGCCCGCGGCGGCGGCGGTGGTGCCCGTGTCCCGCGCGGCCGGCCCGGCCGGTGGTACGTCCGGTCCTCCGGCGGCCGTCCGCCGCAGCAGGGTGCCGAGCGCGGCGGGGCCGTCGGGGGATTCGTGCAGCATGAGGGCGACGAGCCGGAGCAGGCCGGCCGCGTGTTCCCGGACCGGCGGGTCCACCGTGCCCGAGGGCGCGTCCGCGAGGTGGGCGAGGTGACCGCGGGCCGCCGACGGATCGATGTCGACCAGTGCCTCGGCCAGATCCAGGCGGACGGAGGCGTCCTCGGTGCCGGCGGCGTGGAGCCGCGTGAGGTACGCGACAGCGGCGGCCGGACGGTGGTGCCGGGAAGCCGCCGCCGCCTCCCTGAGGACGGTACGCATCCAGGGACGGTCCAGCCTGCTCTGCTCCAGCAGCAGGTCGGCGACCTGTTCCACGGGTGCGGCCGCGTCGTTGAGGATCTCCGCGGCCTGGGCGTACCACCGCTGCCGTTCGCTCTCCGAGAGGGTGTCCCACAGAAGGCGGGTCCCGTGGGCGGGCAGGGGGCCGGGGAGGAGGCCGCGTGTCCCGGCCTCCTCCAGGAGGCGGTCGGCCGTCTGGGACGGGAGGCCGGCCAGGGCGCCGACGAGGTCGGGCTCGGTGCTGTGGAGCGCCGCCGCGGCCCGCGCGACGGCGAGCAGCCGGGGCTCGCGGCGGGCCAGTTCGGCCACGTCCTCGGAGGCCGGCGCGGTCGTACCGGCCGGCCGCGGGCTGCCCGGGTCGACGACCGTGCAGTAGTCCCGTGTCGCCAGTTCGTGGAAGGCCGCCGCCGCGGGGGTGGGCACTCCGCGCGGAAGGTGCAGCAGTACGGTCAGCGTCTCGTGGTGGGAGGAGCGCATCAACTCGTCGATGAAACGGAGCGTGCCCTCGTCGCACCACTGCGCGTCGTCGATGGCGAGGACCAGCGGCCCCCGCGCCAGCAGACCGCAGACCACCGTGTGCGGCGCGTACCGTGCGCCGTGGCCGGCGGGCGGCGCTCCGAGCAGGCGTCGCAGCACCGCGTGCTCCGTGCCGGCCGCTTCGGGCAGGCAGCCCACCCGCCGCACATTCGCCTCCCGTCCGTACGCGGTGCTGACGTGGTGGGTGACGGTGGCCATCGAGGAGTGGCCGGGCGGATCGAGCACCACCACACAGCGCGCGCCGCGGTGTTGGCCCCGGACCGGGCAGGCCGACGGCCCGTGCGGCGCGGTCGGCCCCGCGAAAGCCCCGGTCCGGGAAGAGCGGAACACTGGTAACGAGGGATACGGATGCGCCGGGTTCGATCGTCTCGACCACATAATCCTTACGATATGACAGCGATGTGCGTTGTTGTTGGCGCTCCCGTGCCCATGTGTCCAGACGGCTCGCCGGGGCCGACCGGGTGGCGCCCCACGACCGACCGGCTCGGCCGGTGAACGGAGGCTCCGTGCGGCTCCTGGAGCGGGAACAGGGCCTCGACACGGTCCGGCGTGCGCTGGACGGCATGGGGGCGGACGGGACGGTGCTCACGGCGGTCACCGGGACGCCGGGTACGGGACGGTCGGCCTTCCTCGACGCGGTCGCCGCCCACGCCGAACAGGCCGGCTGCGTCGTACGCCGGGCCCGAGGCAGCCGGCTGGCCCGCGGACTGTCCCTCGGCGACCCGGCCGCACCCCTTCCCGACCCCACCGTCCGTCCGCTCGTGCTGCTCGTCGACGACCTGCAGTGGGCGGGGGAGCACGCCCTGGCCGCGCTGTCCGCGCTGCTCGACGACCCGGGGCAGGGCCGGCTGTTCCTGGTGGCCGCCGTGTGCGAGGGCGAGTTCGCCACCGAGACGTCCGGGGTGCAGGACGTCCTGCACCGCGCCGACCACGTGGTCCGCACGGGACCGCTCGGCCCGGAGGGCGTGGGAGCGCTGCTCGGCGGGCACGGTCATGTGCTCTCCGACGGCCAGGTCCGCGCCTGGCACCGCGCCACCGAGGGCAACCCGGCCCTCGTCGCTTCCCTGCTGGAGCGGCTGGACCACGCGGAACGCCCCGCCCGCGCACGCCTGCTCGACCTCGCCCGCGCCCGGCCCGCGCCGTGGCGGCTGCGTTCCCGCGTGGCCGCGGCCCTGACCGGGCACCCGGACTCCGTCGGCCGTCTCGCCGCCTGCGCCGCACTCCTCGGCGGCCGGGCACAGACGCACGTGCTCGCCCGCCTGGCGGAGCTGGACCCGGGAGAGGCGGACCGGGCGGCCGGAGCCCTGGCCTCGCTCGGCTGGGCCGCCGACCGCTGGACACCGCCCGTACTGTGGGACTGCGTCCGGGAGGCCGCGGAGGAGGGCGTCGGGCTCACCGACCGGGTCCGACTGCACCGCCGGGCGGCCGAGTTGCTGTACGTCGCGGGAGAACCGGCCGAGCGCGTGGTCCGCCACGTCATGGAGGTCGGCCCCGGCGACTGGACCGGTGCCGCGGGACTGCTGCGGGACACCGCCTGCGAGTTGTGGCGTCTCGGCGACGACGCGCTCGCCGTCCGGGGCCTGCGCCGCGCCCTGCGCGAGTTCCCGCCCGACAGTCCGCGGCGCGGCGACCTGCTGACCGCCCTCGCCGACGTGGAACGCGAGGCCGACACCTCCGCGATGCTGCGGCACGTGGGCCAGGCCCTGCCCCTGCTGGGCACGGTGGAGGAGCGCGCCGCGGTCGTCTCCTGCGTACCGCTCACCCTGTTCCTCTCCGCCCCGCACGCCGTCCCCGAGCTGCTGGAACCGGCCGGTGCCGGGCACGCGCGGCGGATACCGGCCGCGGCCGGCACGGGCGTCGGGGCCGGGGAGCAGGCGCCGGCCGCGGCCGGCAAGGGAGCCGGTACCGCCGCCGCGACGGCCCCCGGCACGCCGCGGGCACGGCACCTCGGGCCGCGGCTGGAAGCCCGGGTACGGCTGGCGGGCCCGGGAGACCCGGCGGCCCACGACGAGGCCGCCGAACGGCTGCGGAGCCTCGCCCCGGACCCGGACGCCGGGCCCGACGAAGCGGCCCTGCGGGAACTCACGGCGGTCCTGGTCTTCGCGGGAACACACAGCGGACGGCTCCGGTCCGACGAGGTCGCCCGGCGCACCCGGTGGCTGCTGGAGCACGAACCGGCCTCGGCGGTCTCCCGGTACGCCGCCTGTGCGCTGACGATCGCCTGCGCGGCCGTCGCGGAGACCGGCGAACCGGCCGACTGCTGGCTGGACATGGCACTCGAGACGGCGCGAGGGCGCGGCGACCGGCGGCTGCGCACGGCGGTGCTGAGCTGGCGCGCGCTCACCGCCCTGCACGCGGGCCGGTCCGCCGACGCACGGGCGGACGCGCGCAGGGCCTGCGCGGCCTCCCGCGACCCGGGCCAGGACCCGTCGGTGGACGCACTGGAGGATCACGACTGGCTGTCGGTGCTCGGCCTGACCTCCGTGGCAGTCGAGACGGGTGACGCCTGGCTGGCGGAACGGCTGCGCGACCGGCTGGTCCAGGGACCGGGCGCCGGGCAGCCGGTGTGCCGGCTCGCCCTGCGGGTGCTGCGCATTCCCCTGACCCCGGAACGCGAACTGCCCGTCGTGCTGGCCGACCTGCAGGACGCGGCACGTCGCGCGGAGGCCGCGGGCTGGTGCAACCCGGTCCTGTTCCCGGTCGACCTGTGGTGCGTGCCCCTGCTGCTCCGCCTCGGCGATCCGGAGGCCGCGCTCCGCCTCCTGGCCGACGCCTGCGACCGGGCGCGGCGCTTCGGCGCCCCGGGCGCGCTCGGCCGGATCCTGCGCATGTGGGGCACCGTGGTGCGCGGCCGCTACGCCCTGTCCCTGCTCTCCGAGTCCGTCGCCGTACTCAGGACGAGCCGCAACCAGCTGGAACTGGGGCGGTCGTTGACGGCGTACGGCAACCGGATGCGGGCGGCCGGGCGCCCGGGAGCCGACGAGGTCCTCGCGGAGGCGGACCGGATCGCGGAGGCGACGGGCGAGGCGGTGCTGGGGCGCTGGACCGAGGTGCGGCAGCCGCTGCCGCCCGGCGCACCGGTGGCCTGCGGGAATCTGAGCGACACCGAGTGGCGGGTCGCCTCGCTGGTCGCTCTCGGTCACACCAACCAGGACGCCGCCGACGCGCTCGGAGTCACCCGCCGCGCGGTGGAGAAGATCCTCACGAGGCTGTACCAGCGGCTCGAAGTGGACGGCAGGTCCGGGCTGGTCCCGGCGGTGCGCCGCATGGCGGGCAGGGCGGCCTTCGGCACGGGTGTGCTCGCCGACCGACTGTGACCGGTGGCCGGCGGGACCGGACGGGTGCACCGAACGGGCTACTCGCGGGTAAACCGGCTCCCGCCGCGGCCTTCCCGGAAAATGTGGGCCGAAATGCCGGAAAAGCATGGTGGGACGGCGGGTGTCGATTGCTCCCACGGGCCGTTTCCCGCCCTTTGCCGGTGCCCGGTGACGGTCTCTCCGAACCCGTGCGGAGGCGACCACAGTCTTTCGTCGGGGGCCCCTGGTCCGATTGCACGCCGACGTCCCTGCTCCGTAGCCTGGCTCGCAGCCAGTGAACGCTCGGAAGAGGGGAGGAGGGCTTGTATGGCCCACGCGAAGACCGGCACAGTGGAGGGGCCCTTTCGTGTGACGGAGGCGTGTGCTACGCTCCGCGGCGAAAGTCCGGGCCCCGTCGAAACACTTCAGGAAATAGACGCTTCCCGGTGCGACGCGGAAATAGGAACTGAGAAGTACCGCGACGCCTTCCAGTCCTTTTTCGAGCATTCCGGAATCGCCCTCGCCGTCCTCGACGCGAATCTGCGGGTGCGTTCCGTCAACAATCCCCTGATGCCCCGGTGCACCCAGCGGCCGGACGAACTGCGCGGACGTGAACTCGTCGAGTTCCTGCACCCGAGCGTGCGCCAGCACACGCTGCGTCAGTTCGGGCGGCTCGTGCAGGGCCACCGTTCCCGTCTCGTCGGGCACTCCCTCGTCCTGTCCGTCCACGGGACCGTGGTGTCCGGCAGGATCACGGCGTTCCCGGTGACCGGTGACGCCGGCCGGGTCGAGATGATCGTCGTCCAGTTCATGCCCGAGACGACGACCGACGAACGCGCGGCGCGGGACGGCTCCCGGTGGAAGCTGGCCCCCCTCAGCGCGAAGGTCCTCGAGGGCGTCGCGGCGGGCGACCCGACGGTGCGCCTGGCCGCCAAGCTGTTCCTGAGCCGGCAGGGCATCGAGTACCACGTCGGCATGCTGCTGCGGCAGTTCGACGTGCCCAACCGGACGGCGCTGGCGGCGAAGGCGTACTCGATGGGGCTGTTCAGCCTCGGCGCCTGGCCGCCGAGGGTGCTCCCCGACTGCATCCGCTCGGACCAGCAGACGGCAGAGGCCGGATGCGGCGGGGGCACCCGCCCCCGGTCGCAGCGCCAGACCTCGGGACGCTGAGCACACCAGGACGCCGGACAACCCCCACACCGAGCACGCCAGAACGAGGATGATGTGAAACTACTGGTCGTTGAGCCCAACGAACGGGTGTCGGTGGCCCTCGGCGCGGCTCTCGAGGAGCAGGGACTGGAGGCGGTGTCCGCGTCCACCGGCGCGGCCGCCCTGAGCCTGCTGGACCGGACCCGGCCGGACGCGGTCCTGCTCGACCTCGCCCTCGCCGACTGCGACAGCTTCTGGCTGTGCGGCGCGATACGTGCCACCGGCTCGGTCCCGATCCTCGTGACCAGCGCGCGGGACGATCACCAGTCGTGCGTGCGAGCGCTCGACCTGGGAGCCGACGACTACCTCGTCAAGCCCTACAACCTGGCCGAACTCCTCGCCCGCACCCGTGCCGTCGTACGCCGCAACGGGCCGGCCGATCCCTCCGTCACCGAGGGCGCCTCCCGGCCCGGCCCCACCGCGGACACCGCCGAGGAGACCCTCGAGGACACCGCCGAGGAGCCACTGCCGGACCTGTTGCTGGCCGGGCGGGTCAGGGTCGACCTGCGCGAACGGGCCGTCCTGGTCGACGGAGCCCCGACCGAACTGCCCGACGAGGAGTTCGACATCCTCGCCGCACTGGCCCGGCGGCCGGGCGAGGCGCTGAGTGCCGACCGGATCGTCGAGGAGATCGTGCGGGCCCATCGGGTGTCCCTGCGGGCGACGGTGCCGGCCCGGCTCGCCGCCCTGCGGGACCGGCTCGCGCCCGCCCGCCTCGTGGACTCCCCCGAGGACGGGCTCTACTCGATACGCCAGGCCCAGCCCTTCGCCTGACGCCGTGCGGATCGCGCTGCTTCCACCGCTGTCGCGCGCGCCGCGACGCCGTGCGGCCGGGGCAAGCCGGGGCCCGCAGGTCTGGGAATTCTTTCAGTGATCGGGGCCGGACCCGGCGCGTTGCCGCCCGCGCGGGGGAACGTGGTCGGCGAAGTCCGGCGGCGCGTCCGCGACGCGTTCGGAACTGGTCCACCGGGAGCGCACCGCGCTGCCCTGCCAAGTGAAAACGTTTCTCTCGAGGGGACAGAAATGTCGTCAGAACGGCTCGCCCGTCGCCGTCCAGCACCGATGGCCGCCCTGGCTCTGGGCACTCTGCTCTGCGTGGGCGCGACGGCGGCCCCGGGACACGCGACCGACGCCGCGACCGTCGCCAACGCGGGCAGCGACCGGGCGGTGGACGGGAGCTACCTCGTCGTCTTCGAGG
Organism: Streptomyces coelicoflavus; assembly: GCF_003112555.1. GTDB lineage: Bacteria > Actinomycetota > Actinomycetes > Streptomycetales > Streptomycetaceae > Streptomyces > Streptomyces coelicoflavus. Next base: position 678,804 of record NZ_BEWB01000004.1, read on the forward strand.
ACGGAGCGGAGCCCGACCTCGCCGACGCCTACGGGGTGCGGGTGCGCGACACGTTCGACCACGCGCTGCGAGGCGCGCTGATCGAGGGGAGCGCGAGGCAGGCCCGGCGCCTGGCCGCCGACCCCGGTGTACGCCTGGTCGAGCAGAACACCGTGGTGCACCGTGCCCGTTCCCCGAAGGCGGTCCAGTCGTCCCCGCCGTCCTGCGGGCTCGACCGGATCGACCAGCGGGCGCTGCCCCTCGACGGCTCGTACGGCTACCCCCGTTCGGCGGGACGGGGCGTCGACGTGTACGTCATCGACACCGGCATCGACTACGACCACCCGGAGCTGAGGCCCCGCGCCGGGTTCGGCTTCGACGCCTTCGGCGGCGACGGCGGCGACGAGCACGGCAACGGCACCCACATGGCCGGCGTCATCGGCGGCACGGAGCACGGCGTCGCCAAGAAGGCACGGCTGATCTCGGTGAAGGTGCTCGACGCGCAGGGCGGCGGCACCCTCGCCGGGGTGGTGGCCGGAATCGACTGGGTCACCGAGCACGCCGACGGGCCCTCGGTCGCCAACTTCGTCATCGGGGCCCCGCCGAGCGACGTCCTCGACGACGCGGTGCGCCGCTCCATCGACGCCGGGGTCACCTACGCGATGTCGGCCGGCGCCGACGGCGTCGACCTCGCGAACTCCTCGCCCGCCCGGGTGGCCGAGGGCCTCACCGTCGGCGCCTCCGACTGCGCCGACCGGGTCGCCCCGTTCAGCAACCACGGCAAGGGGCTGGACCTCTACGCCCCCGGTGTGGACATCCCCTCCGCCCGGCCGGGCGGAGGCACGGCCACCGAGTCCGGCACCTCGGTCGCGGCCGCGCACGCGTCCGGCGCCGCCGCGCTCCTGCTGGGCGAGCGGCCGCACGCCTCACCGCGGGCCGTGAACAAGGCCCTGAAGAACCGGGCCGTGAAGAACACGCTCACCGGCGTACCGGCCGGCACCGCCAACAAGCTGCTGCGGACCGCACGATGACCCCGAGACTGGGCGGCGCCCCGCCGTCGCCACGTCCCACTCGCACCCCTCCACAGCACCGGGCGGAATCTTGCTGACCATCCGAGAACTCGTGAAGCGCTACCGCGACGGCACCCGCGCCAACGACGGCATCAGCCTGAGCGTCGAGGCCGGTGAGGTGGTCGGTCTGCTGGGGCACAACGGAGCCGGGAAGACCACGCTGATCAACCAGGTGGCCGGGCTCGTGGTGCCCACCTCCGGAACCATCCGCGTCGACGGCTGCGACCCGGTCGCCGAACCCGCCCGGGCCCGCCGGGTGGTCTCCGTGATGCCCCAGGGCCACGCCCCGCTGACCGGGGTGACCCCGAGGCAGGCCATCAGGACGATGGCCCGGATCCGCGGCCTGGACAAGCGGGCCGCCGCCGAGCGGACCGGGGAGCTGATCGACGCGCTGGACCTCGGGAAGTGGGCCGACACCACCGGGGAGCGGCTGTCCGGCGGCATCCGCCGCCTGACCGCCTACGGCATGGCGGCGGCCGAGCCCGGCCGCGTCGCCATGCTCGACGAACCGACCAACGACGTGGACCCCGTGCGCCGCAGGCTGCTGTGGCGGCAGATCCGCGAACTCGCGGACCGTGGTCACGCCGTGCTCCTCGTCACGCACAACGTGGTGGAGGCCGAACGGAGCGTGGACCGCATCGTCGTGATGGGTGCCGGAAAGGTGATGGCGGAGGGCACCGCCGCCCAGTTGCGGTCCCGGGCGCCCGGCGACCTCAGGCTGGAACTGACCGCGGCCCTCCCGGACCGTCTGCCGGAGCTGCCGGCCCACCTCCCCGTCGAGGGGCCGCCCCTGCTCACCTCCAGGCGGATGGCGGTGCCCATCGCCTCCGGCGCGGCCTCGACGGCCCTCGCCTGGGCCCAGGAGCTGCGTGACGCCGGGCACATCGACGAGTTCGCCCTGCTGCCGGTCGGTCTGGAGGACGTGTACCTGCAACTCGTGGGCGGCGAGGACACGCCGGGCGGACCGGGGACGGAAGAGGGGGAGAAGGATGACTCACTGGTTGCGTAGTTACGGCCTGTTGCTGGGATGGACCGCGTTGCGCAGCCGCGCGACCCTGCCCCTCAACCTCGTCATCCAGACCTGTCTCGCCGTGGGCATCATCGTCGGATTCGCCTACCTCGTGCCGGAGATGGACGACGCCACCGCGCTCTACCTGGCGACCGGTGCCCCGGTGCTCGGCCTCATCACCGTGGGCATGGTGATCGGCCCCCAGGAGGTGGCGTCCTCCAAGCAGGAGGGGATCTTCGACTTCAACCGCTCCCTGCCGGTGCCCAGAAGCGCCCTGATCGCCTCGGACGCCACGATCGCGCTGCTCACCGCGCTGCCCGGCATGGTGGCCGCGCTCGTCGTCGCGGGGTTGCGCTTCGACCTGGACCTCGACATCAGCCCGCTGGTGCTCCCCGCCGTCCTGCTGACCGCCTTCACGGCCATCGGGCTGGGGTACGGCATCGGGTACGGGATGGCTCCGCCGGTCGCCCGGCTGATGTCCCAACTCGTGGTCTTCGTGGCGCTGATGTTCTCACCGATCACCTTCCCGGCCTCCCGGCTGCCGGACTGGTTCGAGTCCGTGCACACGGTGCTCCCGTTCCAGTACATGGCCGAGGCGGTCCGGGACACGCTCGCCACCCCGGCGGACGGTGTCTCGGGGCTTCCCTTCGCCGTCCTGGCGGCCTGGACGCTCGGCGGGTTCCTGCTGACCCACCGGGTGATCACCCGCAGGCCCTGACCCCGCGCGGACGGGGCGCCGGGCGACGACGTTCCCGCCCGGCGCCCCGTCCGCCGTCCCCGGCGCCCCGTCCGCCGTCCCCGGCGTTCCGACCGCCGTACCCGCCCCCCCCCGGACGCCGGCCGCCGGGGGTGTCCTCAGAACGGCTCCACGACGGACTCCTCGCGCGGCGCGGTCCCCTCGACGACACGGAACCCGCCGCCCGGCCCCCGGCTCCATTCCCGGTACGCCGGGAAGCGCATCGGCAGCCCACGGGCCACGGAGAGGTCGGCGCTGTCCATGGCCTGGACGTGCACGTGCGGCTGGGTCGAGTTGCCGGAGTTGCCGCAGTCCGCGATGTGCTGGCCCACGACCACCGTGTCGCCGACGGCGACGCGGACCGAACCGGCCTTGAAGTGCACCAGGGCGACGAACGGACCGCTCGGGGAGAGCGCGATGATCACGTGGTTCCCGGCGATGGCGCGCACCCCCTCGCGCAGCCGAGCCCCCTGCCCCAGCATGTACGGCACCAGTGCCAGCTGCGACCGCCGCGCCTCGTGGTCCGGCTCGGCGTCGTGGGCGGCGACGATCCGCCCGTCGACGGGGGCGAGCACCGGCAGGCCGAAGGCGTGGAACAGCTCCGGCGGCTCGGTGGCGAGGAAGGTCCGCCAGGACCGGCTCCCCGCCGTGCGGTGCCGCTCGTCCACGGCGACGAAGTCGATGGCGTGACTGCTGCCGAGGAGACTGGTGCCGTGGCTGGGGACCCGCCGGGCCGGACTGTTCCTCACCCGCCACGGGCCGGTGAAGGGCAGCGCGATCGTCACCCCCTCCGCCCGTGGATCCTGTCCGGCCGGCTCGCCCGACCGGGCCAGCACGACGGACGCGGTGCCCGTGGCGAGGGCGGAGGCGCCGATCGCGACGGTGCGCGCCACGAAGAGCCTGCGCGCGGGATCGTCGTCGGCAGCCCGGGGAGCAGCCGCGCCCGTGGCAGCCCCGCCTTCCCCCTCCCGCGGGGACGCGTCCGGAGCGGGGGCGGCCCGACGGGCCGCGAGACGCCGGACCAGCGGGCGGACGGCCTCGCCGAGGAGCAGCGCGACGGTGAGGCACAGCAGCAGCGTCGGCCACACGGCGGCGACGCGCTCGGCGATCCGCCGGACGCCGGGGGAGGGCTCGGCGGGTCCCGCGGTCAGCAGGAGCAGGGTGAGCGCGGCCGACAGCCACACCAGCGCCGCGCCGAGGCGCCGTCCCCGGCCGCCCGGGACCGTCACGTCCTTGACGAGCCGTCGGTACAGGTACCGGTGGACGGCCACCAGGAGGCAGAGGAGCAGGGCCGAGGTCAGCAGTGCAAGGGCCATGGACGGGGCTCCCGGAGAGGTAGGAACGCGATGCGGCGGACGCCCGTGGGGGCCGCGGGAGGCCGGAATGCGGGCTTCTGACGGGTCGGGCGGGTGGCGCGTGGCCGGTCGAGCGGGTGGCGCGTGGCCGGACCACGTATGGCTTTCCCACCTCACCCCGGGGCACACCCGGGCGTCCCCCGGTGAAACCAATGAATGGACTTTCTCCTAGTTCCGCGACGCGTGGTCCGGCCCGGCCCGCGCGAATCAGGGTGGTGCAATGTTGAATCGGTGCAGGTCAGTGGTGACGATGCAGCAGAAAAGCCGCTCGGGCGGTGGTGCCGGGCCGCGGATCGGATCTGTTGACAGCGTTCGTTCGAGTCGACGAACATGCACACCGATGTGGAACGAGTGAAACCACCACCGCCGCTCCCCGTGAGGGAGCGGGTGAGTGTCTTTCGAATTGCTAGTGAACTCAGGGAAACAGTGCAGGTACGGGGGCTTCGGGAATGAAGATGCATGATGCATTGATTCTTGTGTCGCCTGCCCGCCACGACGTCCCGACGCGGTCGCCGCTGTCGGGTCCGGGCGGGTGGAAGGTCAGGTCGGAGCGGGTCCAGCGCTCCTGACACCGGGACAACCGACGCCGTCGGACGCCGGCCGAAAGGACGCGCCGACGCGATTTTCGGACCGGGAAGAACGGATTCACCATCGCGTGTCCCGGCCCGCACGGGGTCCAGTGCGGCGCCCGGCGGAACATCGGGATTCGGTACTGATTCGGGTCTTTCTCCGCCGGGGGCGCACCCCTCGTTCGGGGCCGGATCGTCGGCGCGCACCATCGTTCATGACTCCAGGGGATTGTGGTCTTGAGTACTTCTCGTAACTCGGCAGAAAACCTCCCTGTCTTCCCGGAAGGCCGGCGGGCGGAGACTTCCTTCCCGGCGTCCCCCACCGAGCAGGGGATTCTCTTCCAATCCCGCCACGGAGAAGGAGCCGGCCTTTACCACACGCAGGTCCTGCTCGACGTCGTTCAGGAAATCGACCCCGACCTCTTCCGCCGCTCCTGGGCGGCGGTGGCGGCCCGGCACGCGGCGCTGCGGACCTGCTTCCCCGACCCCACCGGCGAGCAGCCGTCGCGCACCGTGCTGGAGCGCGTGGAGGTGCCCCTGGTCCACGAGGACTGGCGCGGACTGGACGAGGAGCAGCGGGCCGAACGGCGCGGCGCCCTGCTGCGCGAGGATCACGAGCGGGGATTCGCCCTGGACCGGGCGCCGTTGTGGCGGCTGCACGTGGCCCGCCTCGAGCAGGCGCGCTACCAGGTCCTGTGGAGCCTGCACTACCTGCTGACGGACGGCCGCGGCCAGGAGACGGTACTGCGCGAGGTGGAGCGGACCTACGGGGCGCTGCTCGCGGGAACACCCCTCGACCTCCCGGCGCCCACCCCGTTCGAGGAGTACGCCGACTGGCGGAGGGCGCAGGACACCGGCCGGGCCGAGGCCTTCTGGCGCGAGGAGCTGCGGGGGGCCGCGGCGGCCGATCCGCTGCCCGTCGAGTCCCCGGCCCCGGTTCCGGCCCCGGCCTCTGCCTCTGCCGGAGACGGACCGGCCGGAGACGGACCGGCCGGCGAGCCGGACGGTGCGCCGGTGACGGTCCGGTACGAACAGGTGGCCTTCGTCCTGGACGAGCGCGAGACCACCGCCCTGCGTGCCGCGGGCCGTGACCACGGCCTCTCCCTCACCACCCTCGTCCAGGGCGCCTGGGCCTTCCTGCTGAGCCGCTACACCACCTCCGAGGACGTCGTCCTGGGCGTGACGACCCCCGGCCGCCCGGCCGAACTGCCCGGCGCGCAGGACCTGGTGGGGCTCCTCGTCAACACCCTCCCGCTGCGCGTCCACATGCCGCCCGGGGCGCACTGGGCGGAGTGGATGCGGGAGCTGCAGGAGACGTACGCCCGCGTCCGGGAGCACGAGTACCACCCCCTGGTGCGCATCCAGCAGTGCGGCGGCATCGGCTCGGGCGATTCGCTCTTCGAGACCGTCGTCCTGGTGGAGGACTGGGCGGACACCGGGGACGGGACGGGTGCCGAGGACGGGACGGACACCGAGGACGGCGCCGCCGCCGGACCCGGCCCCGCCCTGCGGATGAACCGGGTCCGTGAGGAGAGCCACGCCCCCTACCCGCTGAGCCTGGTCGCCACCCCCGGCCGGCGCCTCGCGCTCACCCTCCACTACGACACCCGGCGCCTCGCGGCGGCGACCGTCGAGCGGGCCGCGGGCCACCTGCGCCGCGTCCTCGCCGAATTCACCGCCCGGCCCCACGCCCGCACCGGCGAGCTGGCCCTGCTCACCCCCGCGGAGTTCGACCGGCTGGTCCACGAGTGGAACGACACCGACACGCCCTACTCGCGGGACCTGTGCATCCACGAGCTCTTCGAGCGGCAGGCTCGGCGCACGCCCGACGCCCCGGCCCTGCTCTTCCAGGACGAGCGATGGACGTACCGGGAGGTCGACGAGCGGGCCAACCAGATCGCCCACCTCCTCACCCGTCTCGGGGTGAGGCGCGGCGACCACGTCGCGATCCTCCTGGAACGCCGCGCGGAGATGGTCCCCGCCCTGCTGGGCATCCTCAAGGCCGGCGCCGTCTACGTCCCGCTGGACGTCAACGCCCCCGTCAAGCGCTGGCACTGGATCGTCAACGCGCTGAAGACCACCTGCGTCCTCACCCAGCACTCCCTCGTGCCCCGCCTGCTGTCCGAGGACGGCCTGCCGGACCTCGCGCACCTCCTGTGCCTCGACCCCGCCGACGACGCACCGGACCTCCCGGCCGACGGGGCCCCCGCCCTGCACCGCGCCGAGGCGCTCGCCGGCATGCCCCGCGACGGTCTTCCCCGCCGGGCCACCGCCGACGACCTGGCCTACGTCATCTTCACCTCCGGCTCCACGGGCACGCCGAAGGGCGTCACGGTGGCCCACGCCCCGGCGGTGAACCTGATCGAATGGGTCAACACCACCTTCGGCGTCGGCCCCGACGACCGGGTCCTGTTCGTGACGGCGCTCACCTTCGACCTCTCCGTCTACGACGTCTTCGGCATCCTCGCCGCCGGCGGGTCGATCCGGATCGCCACCGGTGAGGAGATCCAGGAACCGGCCGCCCTGCTGCGCCGCCTCGCCGACGAACCCATCACCTTCTGGGACTCGGCCCCCGCGGCCCTGATGCAACTGGTCCCCCTGCTCCCCACCGACGGCGACGGCGCCCACCGGATCGTCTCCCGCACCCTGCGCCTGATCTTCATGAGCGGGGACTGGATCCCGGTCCACTCGCCGGACCTGATGCGGACGGTGTTCCCCAACGTGCGGGTCGTCGGCCTCGGCGGCGCCACCGAGGCGACCGTCTGGTCGAACTTCTTCCCCGTCACGGACGTCGACCCCGAGTGGAAGAGCATCCCCTACGGCAAGCCCATCCAGAACGCCCGCTACCACGTCCTCGACGAGAGCCTGCGCCCCTGCCCGCTCGACGTGCCGGGCGACCTGTACATCGGCGGCCCCTGCCTCAGCTCCGGATACGCGAACGAACCCGGCCTGACGGCGTCCAAGTACCTCCCGTCGCCGTTCGCCGGCGCCCCCGGAGAACGCCTCTACAAGACGGGCGACATGGCGCGCTGGCGCCCGGACGGCAACCTGGAGTTCCTCGGACGCACCGACTCCCAGGTCAAGATCCGCGGCTACCGCATCGAACTGGGCGAGATCGACAGCACCCTGAACGAACACCCCGTGGTCCGGGACGCGGCCACGATCGTCCGCGAGGACCGGTCCGGCGACAGGTCGCTGGTGAGCTACGTCGTGCTGGACCCGAGCGGCGCCCGCTCCCTCGTGCGCGAACTGGAGAACGACGGCCACCGCGACGGCGACGACCCGCTCGCCGGCAAGCGGGTCGAACGCTGGCGCGAGGTCTACGACTCCTTCGACGCCGACGCGGCGAAGGAGTCCGCGGACGGCAACGACTTCTCCGGCTGGAACAGCAGCTTCACCGGGCTGCCCATCCCCCCGCAGGAGATGCGCGACTGGCAGGAGGACACGGTCCGGCTGATCCGCGCCCACCAGCCGCGCGCCGTGCTGGAGATCGGGTGCGGTACCGGCCTGCTGCTCTTCCCGCTCGCCGGGGAATGCCGGCGGTACTACGGCACGGACTTCTCCACCACCGCCCTCGCCTCCGTCCGCGGCCGCCTCGGCTCCCGCCCGGAACTCGAGGACGCGGTCGTCCTGCACCGGTGCGAGGCCGACGCCGTCGGCGACCTCCCCCTGGAACCGGTCGACACCGTCGTCGTCAACTCCGTCGTCCAGTACTTCCCCGACGTGGACTACCTGGTCCGCGTCCTGGACCAGGCCCTGTCACGGGTCGACGACGGCGGACGGATCATCGTCGGCGACGTACGGAGCCTCCCGCTGCTCGACGCCTTCCACGCGGCCGTCGAGACGGAGCGCGCCCCGGACACCACCACCCGGGCGGAGCTGTGGCAGCGGGTCCAGCAGCGCGTGCGGCAGGAGGAGGAGCTGACGCTCGACCCGGCCTTCTTCCACGCGTGGGCGGCCCGCACCGGCCGGATCCACCGCGTGGAGGTACGGCCCAAGGGCGCCCGCCACCTCAACGAGATGTCGATGTTCCGCTACCAGGTGGTCCTGCACGTCGGGGAGCCCGTCCCGGACGCCGCCACCGAGGCACCCGACTGCCCCGAGCACGACTGGACCGCCGACCGCCTCGGTACCGCGGCCCTGCGGGAACTGCTCGCCGCCGGCGCCGACCGGATGTGGCTGCGCAACGTGCCCAACGCACGCGTCGAAGAGGCCGTACGCACCCTGCGCTGGCTGAAGAGCGGGGCCGGCCTGGAAACCGTCGAGGCCTGGCGCGCCCAGGACCGGCCCGCCGACGGCGCCGACCCGGAGGAACTGCGCGAACTCGCCGAGCAGGCCGGCTACCTGGCCGCGCCCGACTGGAGCCGCCACGGCACCGACGGAGGCTACGACGTCCTGCTGACCCGCGTCGGCACGGAACCGGCCCCGGACGCCGCGCGGTTCGTGGTCCCGACGGCACCGGACAGCGGACCGGAGCACGAGGAAGACGACTGGTCGCGGTACGCCAACCAGCCCCTCAAGGCGGAGATCCAGTACCTCCTGGTACCGCGGCTGCATGCCCACCTCGCCGAGCGGCTGCCCGGCTACATGGTGCCCTCCGACCTGGTGCCGCTCGACGCCCTCCCCGTCACCTCCAGCGGCAAGCTGGACCGGCGCGCGCTGCTGCTCCCGCAGGCGTCCGGGACCGCAGGGCCGACCTCGGCGCTCCCGGCCCGCAACACCACCGAGGCGCTCCTCGTCTCGATGTGGGAGCAGATCCTCGACCGCTCACCCGTCGGCGTCCTCGACGACTTCTTCGAGCTGGGCGGGCACTCGCTGCTCGCCGTGCAGATCGCGGCCCGCGTCCGGCAGGTGTTCTCGCTGGAGGTGCCGGTCCGCCTCTTCTTCGACATCCCGACCATCGCCGGGGTGGCCCGCGAGATACGGCGGCGCCAGGAGGAGCGGCAGCCGCAGCCCGCCCGCCCCCTCGTCCCCGTCCCCCGGGACGGTGAACTGCCCGCCACCTTCGACCAGCAACGGCTGTGGTTCATCGACCGGATGAGCCCCGGAACCACCTCCTACACCGTCAACTGGCTCGTCCCCCTGCCCGCGTCCCTCGGCGTCCCGGTGATCGGCGAGGCGCTCGGACACATGCTGCGCCGGCACGAACCCCTGCGGACGACCTTCCGCGAACGGGACGGCCGGGTCTGGCAGGTCGTCGGCGACGGGTTCGCCGTCGAGGTGCCGACGCTGGACCTGTCCGGACTCCCCGAGGACCGGAGCGAACAGCGCACCCGGGACGAGATCCGCCGGTGGTGGGACCAGCCGTTCGACCTGGTCGAGGGGCCCCTGCTGCGGGCCCTGCTCGTCAAGTGGTCGCCGACGGAGCAGCTCCTGGCGCTCAGCGCCCACCACCTGGTCTTCGACGGCTACTCGATCGGCGTCTTCGGCCAGGAGTTCCTGGAGATCTGCCGGGCCCTCGACGCGGGCGAACCGAGCCCGCTGCCCGATCTCGCCGTCCAGTACGCCGACTACGCGGTGTGGCAGCAGGGCCTGCTGGAGGAGGACCGGCTCCGGCACCAGCTGGAGCACTGGCGCCGGCAGCTCACCGGAGCGCCCGAACTCCTCACCCTGCCCACGGACTTCCCCCGGCCCGAGGTGCAGAGCCTGCGCGGCGAATTCCTCAGGCGGCAGCTGACACCGGAGGCGACCCGCCGGATCGCGGAACTGAGCCGTGACTACCAGGTCACCAACTACATCACCACGCTCAGCGCCTACGCGGTCCTCCTGGCGCGGCACAGCGGCCAAGACGACCTGGTCATCGGCGTGCCGATCGCCAACCGCAACCGCGTCGAACTGGAATCCATGATCGGGTTCCTGGTCAACACGATCGCCCTCCGGGTGGACCTGCGCGGCAACCCGACCTTCGAGGACGTCCTGCTCCAGGTCCGCAAGAGCCTGTTCGACGCCCAGAGCCACCAGGAGGTCCCCTTCGAGCGGCTGGTCGACGCGATCCGGCCGACCCGCAGCCTGAGCCACAACCCGGTCTTCCAGGTGATGTTCGCCGACGAGAGCCTGCCCCTCCTGGACCACCCGTCGGCCCTCGTCCAGCCCAAGCCGTGGATGCACAGCCTGATCGCCGAGGGCATGAGCGTCGGCGTCTCCCGCTTCGACCTCACCCTCATGGTCCAGTCGGCACCGGAGGGCATGCACTACGGATTCGAGTACTCCACCGACCTGTTCACCGCCGAGACGGTCGCGCGCATGGCCGACCACTTCGAGGTGCTCGTCCACTCGGCGCTGGCCGACCCCGGACAGCGCGTCGGGGACCTGCCGCTCGTCGACGCCGCAGAACGCGACCGGATCGTCGAGCGGAGCCGCGGACCCCGCAACCCGGCGGCCCTCGCGCCGGTGTCCCTCCCGGAGCGGTTCCGCGAGCAGGCGCGGCGGACCCCCGAACGGCCGGCCGTCGTGGACGGCGAGCGCCGGGCCACCTACCGCGAGCTCGACCTGCGGTCGAACCGCCTCGCCGCGCTGCTGCGGGACCAGGGTGTCGGGCGCGGGAGCCTCGTCGGGCTGTGCCTGTCGCGCTCCGTCGAGAGCGTCGTCGCCCTGCTGGCGATCGTGAAGGCGGGCGGGGCGTACGTGCCGCTGGACCCCACGTATCCGCGCGAGCGCCTGGCCCACATGGCCGAGGACGCCGGGCTCCGGCTCGTCCTCACCGAGCGCTCGGCGGCCGGCGCGCTGCCGGAGACCGGTGCGCGGGTGCTGGTCGTGGAGGACCTGTGGCCCGAGCTGGACCGGTGGTCCGACGGTGGGCCCGCCCCGGACGTGACGGCGGACGACCTGGCCTACGTCATCTACACCTCCGGTTCCACGGGCCGGCCCAAGGGCGTGGCCGTGACCCACGCCGACGTGGTCGCCCTGGCGCTGGACAGCCGCTTCGCCCAGGGGCACGAGTGCGTCCTCATGCACTCCCCGCAGGCCTTCGACGCCTCCACCCACGAGGTCTGGACGCCGCTCCTGTCCGGCGGCCGGACCGTGGTCGCCCCGCAGACCGCGCTGACCGCCGAGGCGCTGCGCGAGCTGGTCACCCGGCACCGGGTCACGGCCGTGTTCCTCACGGCGGCGCTGTTCCACCTCTTCGCCGACCAGGACCCGGGCTGCTTCGCGGGCCTGACGGAGGTGTGGACCGGCGGGGAAGCGGTACGGACGGAAGCGGTGCGCCGGGTCCGCGAGGCGTGCCCCGCACTGGTGGTCGTGGACGTCTACGGGCCCACGGAGACCACGACCTTCGCCACCTGCCACCGCGTCGAACCGCAGGACCCCACGCCCGCCGTGCTGCCCATCGGCAGGCCGCTGGACAACACCCAGACCTACGTACTGGACGGTCTGCTCCAGCCGGTCCCGGTGGGTGTGGCGGGGGAGTTGTTTGTGGGTGGGGCGGGTTTGGCGCGTGGTTATCTGGGGCGGCCGGATTTGACGGCTGAGGCGTTTGTGGCGAATCCGTTCGGTGGGGCGGGGAGTCGTCTGTATCGGACGGGGGATCTGGCGCGTTTTCTGCCGGACGGGAATGTCGAGTTTTTGGGGCGGGTGGATGGTCAGGTGAAGATCCGGGGTTTCCGGATCGAGTTGGGTGAGGTGGAGGAGGTGGTGGCGCGGCATTCCGGGGTGCGGGGTGTTGCGGTGGTGGTTCAGGAGGAGGGTGCGGTCAAGCGGTTGGCGGCGTTTGTGGTGACGGATGGTGTGGTGGGGGGTGATGAGCTGCGGTTGTTTGCGGGGGAGCGGTTGCCGGCGTACATGGTGCCGGGTGTGTTCGTGGTGGTGGACGAGTTGCCTTTGGGTCCGAGTGGGAAGGTGGACCGGGGGGCGTTGTCGGGGTTGCTGGGTGAGGGTTTGGCGGCGGGTGAGGGTGGTTTTGTGGCGCCGCGGTCGGAGGTGGAGGAGAAGCTGGCGCTGGTGTGGGGTGAGGTGTTGGGGACGGGTGTGCCGGTGGGGGTGCACGACAATTTCTTTGCTCTGGGTGGGGATTCGATTCTGAGTCTCCAGGTGATTTTCCGGGCGAAGCAATTGGGTTTGTTTTTCACGGTGAAGCAGTTGTTCGAGTTCCAGTCGGTTGCTGCGTTGGCGCCGGTGGTGGAGTCGCGTGGTGGGGCTCGGGTGGTGGCCGAGCAGGGTGTGGTGACGGGCCGGGTGGAGTTGACGCCGGTGCAGCGGTGGTTCTTCGCTCAGGACTTCGCTGTTGCCGGGCATGTCAATCAGTCGGTGCTGGTGGAGGTGGACGCGGGGCTGTCGCCGGAGCAGTGGCGGACGGTGGTGCGCCGGGTGCTGGAGCAGCACGACGGACTGCGTACCCGCTTCTTCCAGGAGGACGGCACCTGGTGTGCCGAGCTGACCGGGATGCCCGAGGAGACGCCGCTGCGGGTCGAGGACCTGTCGGGGTGCCCGGAGGGTGAGCGCGAGGCGCGGTTGCTGGAGGTGGCCGGTGCCGTTCAGGCGGGCCTGGACCTGTCCCGGTCCCCGCTGCTGCACGCCGTCCTGTTCACCGGCCTGGAGGACGGAGGGCGGAAACTCCTCCTCGTCGCGCACCACCTCGTGGTCGACGTCGTCTCGTGGCGGGTGGTCCTGGAGGATCTGGAGACGCTGTGCGGGCAGGTCCGGCGGGGTGAGGAGCTGGTGCTGCCTCAGAAGACGAGTTCGTGGCGGCAGTGGGCGGCCCGGCTGGCCGAGGAGACCGGCAGCGAGACAACGCTGGCCGAACTGCCCTACTGGGAAGCACACTCCACGCCGTCGCGCGAACTGCCGCTGGACGGAACCGCCGACGGAAACACCGTCGGTGGCGGGCGGGTCGTCGAGGTGGTGCTGGGTGAGGCGGAGACGCGGGCGTTGTTGCGGGATGTGCCGGCGGTGTTCGGGACGCGGGTCAACGACGCGTTGCTGACGGGTGTGGCGTCGGCGGTGGGTGCCTGGTCCGGGGGCGGCCGGGTGCGGGTGGACGTGGAGGGGCACGGGCGGGAGGACCTGTTCGAGGACACGGATGTGTCGCGGACGACGGGCTGGTTCACCACGATCTCGCCGCTGGACCTGCCGGTGCCCGCCGCGGACCGTCCGGCGGACGGGCTGAAGGAGATCAAGGAACTCCTGCGTGCCCGGCCCCGGCACGGCATCGGCCACGGCCTCCTCGCGTACGGAGGTGCCGATTCCCCCCTCCACGGGACCGAACCCGCGCAGATCAGCTTCAACTACCTGGGCCAGTTCGACGGATCGTTCGCCGGAAGCTTCGCCGCGTCGTCCGGTACCGCGGGCCCGGACTGGGCGCCGGTGAACCGTCGGCCGTATCTGATCGACGTGGTGAGTCATGTCCGGGACGGCCGGCTGCACATGGAGTGGACCTACAGTCCGTCCGCGCACCGGGAGGAGACGATCCGGGAGGTGGCCGGGCGGACGCTGGGCGTGCTGTCCGCGCTGACCGTCGAGGCCCGGCGTCCGGACGTGCAGGGCTACACGCCCTCGGACCTGGAGCTTTCCGGTCTCGACCAGAAGCAGGTGGACGACCTGGTCGCGGGTCTGCGTGAGCATCCCGCGTGGCGGGGCGCCACCACCGTCCGCCCTCTGGAGGACTGCCTCCCGCAGACCCCCGTCCAGCAAGGGCTCTGGTTCCAGAGCCAGTTCGCGCACGGCGAGGGCGTCTACCACGTCCAGCTGATCCTGAGCATCGAACAGCACTTGGACGTGGGGGTGTTCCGGGAGAGCTGGGCGCAGGTGATGCGGCGGCATCCGATCCTGCGGACGGGCTTCGCGACGGCCGGGGACAACCGGGCGTTCCAGCTGGTCTGGGCGGATCTGCCGGTGCCTCTGGAGGTGGCCGACTGGCGGGACGGGAGCGCCGAGGAGCAGGGGGAGCGGCTGGAGGCGTATCTGGCCGGGGACCGTGCGCGGGGCTTCGGGCCCGAGGACGCCCCGCAGTGGCGGATGCTGCTGGCCCGTACCGGTGAGGAGAGGTACGAGCTGGTGTGGAGTGCCCACCACACGATCCTGGACGGCTGGAGCATCAGCCTCGTTCTCGGTGACGCGGTGCGGTGGTACGGGGCTCTGCTGGAGGGACGTGCTCCGGACAGGCCCGCGCCGCGGCCCTACCGGGACTACGTGGCCTGGCTCGGCGAGCAGGACCTCCGACAGGCCGAGGACTACTGGCGCCACACCCTCCAGGACGTCCAGCCGGCCGAACCGCTCAGCATCGAGCGGCACGCGGGCGGACGGTCCGAGCCGTCCGGGACCGGTGGGCAGGCCGAGTACGACTTCCTCTTCGGCACCGAGGACACCCGGCGTCTGCAACAACTCGCCCAGACCCACCAACTGACCCTCAACACGGTCCTCCAGGGCTGCTGGGCGCTTCTGGTCGGCCGCTACTCGGGCCGCGACGACGTCGTCTTCGGCACCGTCGCCTCGGGACGCCCGGCCGAGATCGAGGGCATCGAGCGGACCGTCGGCCTCTTCATCAACACACTGCCGCTACGGGTGCGGATGCCCGCGCAGAGCACCGTACTCGCCTGGCTGCGGGAGCTGCAGGAGCAGAACCTGCGCATGAGGCAGTACGAGTACAGCCCGCTCAACAAGGTGCAGCAGTGGAGCGGGCTCCCCACCGGCGCCCCCCTCTTCGAGACCCTGTTCGTCTTCGAGAACTACCCGGTGGACAAGGACGACGAGGCCGCCCTGCGCTACGACCTCACCCGGTCCGAGGAACGGATCAACTACCCGCTCGGCGTGGTGGCCACCGTGCCGGCCGGGGAGCAACGGCTAAGCGTCGTCGTCCAGTACGACACCGCACGGTTCGATCCCGAGACGATCGAGCGCATGCTCGGCCATCTGGGCAGCGTCTGCTCCCAGCTCACGCGCGAGCCCGGCATGCGACTGGGCGACGTCAGCGTCCTGACGGACGAAGAACGCCGCCACATCCTCCGACAGGGCAACGCGGTCCCCCTGCAACGGACGGACGAGACCGACCTCGACCTGTCCGCGCTGGCGGCGGGAACCGCCGGAACCGCCGAAGAACGCGAGCTTCTCGAACGACTCGTCGCAGAAGTTCAGGGCATGTCGCCGAGCGATCTCCAGGCCCAGATCCCGCACGCCGCCCCGGCTACCGAGACGAGTGACCACCATGAGTGAACTGCTTCCTCAGCTCGAGAACCTCAGCCCCGAGCAGCAGGCCGTACTGCGTCTGCGCCTGCGCCAGCTCAAGGAGCAGCAGGCGCAGAGGCCGGCCCCCCTGCACGAGCTGTTCTCCGCGCAGGCCCGCAGGAACCCCGACCGGGTCGCCGTCGCCGAGGGCGCCACGCAGATCGGCTACGCGGCCCTGGACCGATGGGCGAACCGTCTCGCCGCGCTGCTGCGCGACCGGGGCGTCGAACGGGGCAGCCTGGTGGGCCTGTGCGTCCCCCGCTCGATCGAGACCGTCGTCGGGCTGCTGGCGATCGTGAAGGCGGGCGCGGCGTACGTGCCGCTGGACCCCTCCTATCCGCGCGAGCGCCTGGCCCACATGGTCGAGGACTCCCGGCTGGGTGTCGTGCTGGCGGGACGGTCGACGCTGGGCGTGCTGCCGGAGACCGGCGCGCGGGTGCTGGTCGTGGAGGACCTGTGGGCCGAGCTGGACCGGTGGCCCGACGGTGAGCCCGCCCCGGACGTGACGGCGGACGACCTGGCCTACGTCATCTACACCTCCGGTTCCACGGGCCGGCCCAAGGGCGTGGCCGTGACCCACCGCGGCATCCGCCACATCGCGCGCTGGCAGAACGAGAACTACGGCCTGGACACCCCCACACGCGTCCTCCAGGGCACCCCCCTGAGCTTCGACATCTCCGTGTGGGAGATCTGCGCCGCGCTCCTCTCCGGCGGCACCCTGGTGCTGCCGCCGCCTGAGCTGCGGATGATCGGCACCGACCTCGCCGACTTCCTGGCCGAGCAGGCCGTCGAGAACATCAACCTCACCCCGGCGGCACTGGCCACGCTGCCCGCCGAGACCCTGCCCTTCCTGACCTGCGTCTCGGTCGGAGGCGAAGCCTGCCCGCGCGAACTGGTCCGCACCTGGGCCGACGGCCGGCTCTTCTTCAACGGCTACGGCCCCTCCGAGACCACCATCGCCGTCAGTGTCGCCCGCTACACCGCCGACCTCGAACGCGTCCACATAGGCCGTCCCATCGACGGGGCGCAGATGTACGTCCTCGACTCCCGCCTTCAGCTCCAGCCGGTGGGTGTGGCGGGGGAGTTGTTTGTGGGTGGGGCGGGTTTGGCGCGTGGTTATCTGGGGCGGCCGGATTTGACGGCTGAGGCGTTTGTGGCGAATCCGTTCGGTGGGGCGGGGAGTCGTCTGTATCGGACGGGGGATCTGGCGCGTTTTCTGCCGGACGGGAATGTCGAGTTCTTGGGGCGGGTGGATGGTCAGGTGAAGATCCGGGGTTTCCGGATCGAGTTGGGTGAGGTGGAGGAGGTGGTGGCGCGGCATTCCGGGGTGCGGGGTGTTGCGGTGGTGGTTCAGGAGGAGGGTGCGGTCAAGCGGTTGACGGCGTTTGTGGTGACGGATGGTGTGGTGGGGGGTGATGAGCTGCGGTTGTTTGCGGGGGAGCGGTTGCCGGCGTACATGGTGCCGGGTGTGTTCGTGGTGGTGGACGAGTTGCCTTTGGGTCCGAGTGGGAAGGTGGACCGGGGGGCGTTGTCGGGGTTGCTGGGTGAGGGTTTGGCGGCGGGTGAGGGTGGTTTTGTGGCGCCGCGGTCGGAGGTGGAGGAGAAGCTGGCTCTGGTGTGGGGTGAGGTGTTGGGGACGGGTGTGCCGGTGGGGGTGCACGACAATTTCTTTGCTCTGGGTGGGGATTCGATTCTGAGTCTTCAGGTGATTTTCCGGGCGAAGCAGTTGGGTTTGTTTTTCACGGTGAAGCAGTTGTTCGAGTTCCAGTCGGTTGCTGCGTTGGCGCCGGTGGTGGAGTCGCGTGGTGGGGCTCGGGTGGTGGCCGAGCAGGGTGTGGTGACGGGCCGGGTGGAGTTGACGCCGGTGCAGCGGTGGTTCTTCGCTCAGGACTTCGCTGTTGCCGGGCATGTCAATCAGTCGGTGCTGGTGGAGGTGGAGGCGGGGCTGTCGCCGGAGCAGTGGCGGACGGTGGTGCGCCGGGTGCTGGAGCAGCACGACGGACTGCGTACCCGCTTCTTCCAGGAGGACGGCACCTGGCAGGCGGAACTGACCCCCGTACCGGACGAGGTCCCGTGGCACACCGAGGACCTGTCCGCGTACCCCGAGGAGGCGCGCGAGGCGCGGTTGCTGGAGGTGGCCGGTGCCGTCCAGGCGGGCCTGGACCTGTCCCGGTCCCCGCTGCTGCGCGCCGTCCTGTTCACCGGCCTGGAGGACGGCCGCGCCCCCCGCCTGCTGCTCGTCGCGCACCACCTCGTGGTCGACGCGGTGTCCTGGCGGGTGATCCTGGAGGATCTGGAAACCCTGTGCGGGCAGGTCCGGCGGGGTGAGGACCCGGCACTCCCGGAGAAGACGAGTTCGTGGCGCCAGTGGGCGGCCCGGCTGGCCGAGGAGGCCGGCAGCGGGACGACCGCGGCCGAACTGCCCTACTGGCAGACGCAGACGGCCCAGCCCGTACACCCCGTGCCCATGGACGGTCCGGGCGAGGACGACACCGTCGGTGGCGGGCGGGTCGTCGAGGTGGTGCTGGGTGAGGCGGAGACGCGGGCGCTGCTGCGGGATGTGCCGGCGGTGTTCGGGACGCGGGTCAACGACGCGTTGCTGACGGGTGTGGCCTCGGCGGTGGGCGCCTGGTCCGGGGGCGGCCGGGTGCGGGTGGACGTGGAGGGGCACGGGCGGGAGGACCTGTTCGAGGACACGGATGTGTCGCGGACGACGGGCTGGTTCACCACGATCTCCCCGCTGGACCTGCCGGTGCCCGCCGCGGACCGTCCGGCGGACGGGCTCAAGGAGATCAAGGAACTCCTGCGTGCCCGGCCCCGGCACGGCATCGGCCACGGCCTCCTCACCCACGGGCCCTCCGGCGCCGCCCCGGGCATCGACCCGGCCACCGCCGCGCAGATCAGCTTCAACTACCTGGGCCGGTTCGACGGCACCTTCGCCGGCGGATTCGCGGACTCCCTGGGCATGGCCGGCTACGACACCTCCCCGGTGAACCGTCGGCCGTATCTGATCGACGTGGTGAGTCATGTCCGGGACGGCCGGCTGCACATGGAGTGGACCTACAGTCCGTCCGCGCACCGGGAGGAGACGATCCGGGAGGTGGCCGGGCGGACGCTGGGCGTGCTCTCGGCGCTGACCGTCGAGGCCCGGCGTCCGGACGTGCAGGGCTACACGCCCTCGGACCTGGAGCTTTCCGGTCTCGACCAGAAGCAGGTGGACGACCTGGTCGCGGGTCTGCGCGAGCATCCCGCGTGGCGGGGCGCCACCACCGTCCGCCCCCTGGAGGACTGCCTGCCGCAGACCCCCGTCCAGCAGGGGATGTGGTTCCAGAGCCAGTACGCCCGGGGCGAGGGCTTCTACCACGTCCAGAACCACTTCCGCATCGAACAGCACTTGGACGTGGGGGTGTTCCGGGAGAGCTGGGCGCAGGTGATGCGGCGGCATCCGATCCTGCGGACGGGCTTCGGGACGGCCGGGGACAACCGGGCGTTCCAGCTGGTCTGGGCGGATCTGCCGGTTCCGCTGGAGGTGGCGGACTGGCGTGAGGAGAGCGTCGAGGAGCAGGGGGAGCGGCTGGAGGCGTATCTGGCCGGGGACCGTGTGCGGGGCTTCGGGCCGGAGGACGCCCCGCAGTGGCGGATGCTGCTGGCCCGTACCGGTGAGGAGACGTACGAGCTGGTGTGGAGTGCCCACCACACGATCCTGGACGGCTGGAGCATCAGTCTCGTCCTCGGTGACGCGGTGCGGTGGTACGGGGCGCTGCTGGAGGGGCGTGGTGCGGACAGGCCCGCGCCGCGGCCCTACCGGGACTACGTGGCCTGGCTCGGCGAGCAGGACCTCCGACAGGCCGAGGACTACTGGCGCCACACCCTCCAGGACGTCGAGGACGCCACCCTGCTCAACCTGGGCACCCCGTCCGACGGCGGCACCGCGGCACCGGACGAGCCGGCTCCCTACCGCTGGGCGGAGGACTTCCTCGACGAGGCGGAGACCGCCGAACTGCAGGACTTCGCCCTGCGCAACCGGCTCACCCTCAACACGGTCCTCCAGGGCTGCTGGGCACTGCTGCTGGGGCGCTACGCCCGGAGCGAGGACGTCGTCTTCGGCACCGTCGCCTCGGGACGCCCGGCGGACATCGAGGGCGTCGATGGCATGGTCGGCCTCTTCATCAACACACTCCCGCTGCGGGTGCGGATGCCGGCGGAGCGGAACGTGCTCGCCTGGCTCCGGGAACTGCAGGAGCAGAGCCTGGAGATGCGGCAGTACGAGTACAGCCCGCTGAGCGAGGTCCAGCGCTGGAGCGGCATGCCCACCGGCACGCCCCTCTTCGAGACCCTGTTCGTCTTCGAGAACTACCCCGAGGAGGACACCGACGCAGGGGCCGCCCTGCGACTGGAGGCGCTCGGCTCGAAGGAGCAGACCCACTACCCGCTCAACGCCGTGATCACGGTGGGCGAGCGCCTCGGCATCAACCTCCTCCACGACCCGCGCCGGTTCGACGGCCGCGCGGTGGAGGCGATGATCGGGCACCTCAAGCAGCTCTGCCGCGAGCTGGTGACCGGGGCCGGCCAGAGCCTCGGCCAGGTGAACCTGCTCACCGACACCGAGCTGGCCCGGGCGGTGAACGAGTGGAGCAGCGAGTCCACCGCGCCCGTCGAGGACGTCCTGCTGCACGACCTGGTCGCCGAACAGGCGGGCCGTACCCCCGACTCGGTGGCCGTGGTCCACGAGGACGGGCACCTCACCTACGCCGAACTCGACGCCCGCGCCAACCAGCTCGCACACTGGCTGCGTGACCGCGGTGTCGGCCCCGACGTACTCGTCGGGCTGTGCCTGGACCGCTCCCTGGAGGGCATCGTCGGTCTGCTCGGCATCCTGAAGGCGGGCGGCGCCTACGTGCCCATCGACCCCCGCTACCCGCTCGACCGCATGCGGTACGTCGTGGAGGACTCGCGGCTGCGCCTGATGCTCACCCAGAGCCACCTGCTGCCGAGGCTGCCCGAGCCGCCCGACGGCGCCCCGGCGCCGCTGTGCCTGGACACCGACTGGGCCGCCGTGGCCGCCGGACCGAGGACCGCGCCGCCGGCGCAGGTGAGCCCGCGGAACCTGGCCTACATCATCTACACCTCGGGATCGACCGGCCGTCCCAAGGGCGTCATGGTCGCGCACCGCAACCTCCAGCACGTGCTGCCGTGGATCCGCCGCCATCCGTGTTTCGACCGGCGGCAGAACGTCCTCCAGGTCGCCTCCACCAGCTTCGACTTCTCCGTCTGGGAGATCGTCCTGCCGCTCGTGACCGGCGGCACGCTGCACATACCGGCACCCGGGACCCGTATGATCGGCGCCGACCTGCAGAAGATCCTCTCCGAGCGGGCCATCGAGAGCCTGAACTTCACACCGGGCGCCCTCGCCACGCTGCCGACCGACGACCCGCTGCCCCGGCTGCGCACCCTGGTCGTCGGCGGGGAGGCGTACTCGGCGGACCTCATCCGGACCTGGGCACCGGGCCGCACCTTCTTCAACGTCTACGGGCCGACCGAGACCACGATCTTCGCCACCGGCACGCGCACCGACGAGAACCTGGACCTCATCCACATCGGCCGGCCGATCACCAACGCCCGGTTCTACGTCCTCGACCCGTACCTGCGTCCCGTACCGCCCGGCGTGCCCGGCGAGCTCTGGATCGGCGGTGCGGGCGTGACCCGCGGCTACCTGAACCGCCCCGACCTGACCGCCGAGTACTTCGTCGCCGACCCGTTCGGCGGCGAGCCGGGCGGACGCCTCTACCGCAGCGGCGACCTGGTCCGCTACCTCCCCGACGGGAACATCGAGTTCATCGAGCGCATCGACGGCCAGGTGAAGATCCGCGGCTTCCGGATCGAACTGGGCGAGATCGAGGCCGTACTCGAACAGCACCCGCTGGTGGCGAACTGCGCGGTGCTCGCCCAGCCGGACGGTACCGGCAAACGGCTCGTCGGCTACGTGGTGCCCGCGCCCGGGAGCGCCGGGGACCCCGCGGACGCCCAGGGCCTCGAAGAGACGCTGCGGGCCCACCTGAAGGAGCAACTGCCCTCGTACATGGTGCCCTCGGCCTTCGTCACCCTCGGCGAACTGCCGCTGACGGGCAACGGCAAGCTCAACCGCCGGGCCCTGCCGCTGCCCGACGAGAGCACGGCGCCCGCCCCTGACGCGGCCTCGCTGCCCCGGACCGCGACGGAGGCGAGGCTGGCGGACATCTGGTCCGACGTGCTGGGCCACGACGCCGTCGGCGTGCACGACGACTTCTTCACCCTGGGCGGGCACTCGCTGCTCGCGGTGAAGGTGACCGCCCGCGTCCAGCAGACGTTCGGCGTCGACCTGCCGGTGCGGGTGCTGTTCGAACAGCCCGCCCTCGCCCAGGTCGCCGCCGAAGTGGACCGCCTGCTCCGCGAACGGCAGCCGTACCCCGCGCTCGACCTGGTCCCCGTGCCCCGCGACGAGCCCGTCCCGGCCACCTTCGACCAGCAGCGCCTGTGGTACATGGACCGGCTGGTCCCGGACAGCCCGCTCTACACGGTGGGCTGGCTGCTGCACCGGGACGGGCCGACGGACCCCGCACGGCTGAAGCGGGCCCTGGCGGCGCTGATCACGCGCCACGAGGTGCTGCGGACCACGTTCCGGGAGAGCGGAGGACGGGTCTGGCAGGAGATCGCCCCGACCGGGACCGTCGTCCTGGACGAGGCCGACCTGTCGGCCGAACCGCCCGAGCGGCGGGCGGAGGCGGTGCGCGCCGTCACCCGCGAGCTGTGGCTGGAGACCTTCGACCTCGCCCGCGGGCCGCTCTTCCGCACCCTGCTGATCCACCTGCCCGGCGACGAGTCCCTGCTGGCCTTCAGCGCCCACCACGCGGTCTTCGACGGCTACTCGGTGGGCCTCCTCAACGACGAGCTGCTGCGGCTCCACGACCTCGTCGGCGACCCCGGCGCCACCCCGCCCGAGCCGCCGGCCCTCCAGTTCGCCGACTACGCGGTGTGGCAGCGGCAGTGGCTGGAGGAGGAACGCCTGCGGCCGCACCTGGAGTACTGGAAGGAGCAACTGGCCGACGCGCCCGCGCTCATCTCGCTGCCGACCGACCACCCCCGCCCGGCGGTGCAGCGCTACCGCGGTGCCAACCTCACCGCCGCCCTCCCCGCGGACCTCGGCGAGCGGCTGAGCACGGTGAGCGTCGAGCACCGGACGACGGACTTCGTCACCCTGCTGAGCGCCTTCGCCGTCCTGCTCTCCCGCTACAGCGGGCAGGACAAGGTGGTCATCGGCATCCCCGTCGCGGGCCGCGGCCGGGTCGAGACCGAGCCCTTGATCGGGTTCCTCGTCAACACCGTCGCGCTCTCGGTGGACCTGGCGGGCGACCCCGACTTCGCGGACGTCCTCGACCAGGTGCGCTGGAAGCTCCTGGAGGCGCAGAGCCGGCAGGAGGTCCCCTTCGACCGCATCGTCGAGGAGCTCAAGCCCGAACGCAGCCTCAGCTACAGCCCGGTCTTCCAGGTGATGTTCACCGGGCTGGACAAGCTCTTCGAGGACCTGCCCGACTCCCGGCAGCCCGCCTGGATACACGACGTGACCGACGACGGCGTGGGCGTCGCCAAGTTCGACCTCGGCATGAGCATCCAGCGGCGCGACGGGCGGCTGAGCTGCACCTTCGAGTACAGCACCGACCTCTTCGAGCGGGACACCGTCGCCGGCATGCAGGAACACCTGCGCACGCTGCTCGCCGCCGCCCTGGCCGCACCGCGCACGCCCGTCGCACGGCTGCCGCTGCTGACGGACGGGACACGCGAGCACATCCTGCGGGAGCGCAACGCCACCGACGACCCGGCCGCGCTGCGGCCCGCCACCCTCCAGGGCCTCTTCGCCGAGCAGGTCCGCCGCACGCCCGACCGCGTGGCCCTGTCCCACGAGGACGGGCACCTGACCTACGCCGCGCTCGACCGGCGGGCCGACCGGCTGGCCCGGACCCTGCGCGACCTGGGGGTGGGGCCGGAGACCCGCGTAGGGGTCTGCATGCGGCGCTCCTTCGACCTGGTGACCTCACTGCTCGCCGTCCTCAAGGCCGGCGGGGCCTACGTCCCGCTGGACCCGGACCACCCCGGGGAACGGCTCGCCTACATGGCCGAGGACGCCGGCGTGCGGCTCGTCCTGACCCAGCCGGACACCCGGGACGCGGCCGGTTTCCTGAGCGCCGGACACGCCGGACACGCCGGACACGACGAACGCGACGGACACGCCGGACGCAATGGACACGACGGGGCCGACGGGGCCGACGGCGGCACGGCCGGTTTCCGCCTGCTCGAACTCGGCAAGGACGAGACCTCGTGGCCCGACGCCGGCACGGAGCCGCTGGACGTCACCGCGCACCCCGACGGTCTGGCCTACGTCATCTACACCTCCGGATCCACCGGCCGACCCAAGGGCGCGATGCTGTCCCACCGGGGCATCTGCAACCGCCTGCTGTGGATGCAGGACGCCTACGGCCTCGAGGCGGACGACCGGGTCCTGCAGAAGACCCCGTACGGCTTCGACGTGTCGGTCTGGGAGTTCTTCTGGCCGCTGATCACCGGGGCGCGGCTGCACCTCGCCCGCCCCGAGGGCCACCGGGACCCGGCCTACCTGGCCGACCTGATCGAACGGGAGGGCATCGGCGTCCTGCACTTCGTGCCCTCGATGCTGCAGGCCTTCCTCCAGCAGCCGACCGTCCCCGACCGGTGCCGGGGCGTCCGGCACGTGATGTGCAGCGGCGAGGCGCTGCCGCCCGAGGTGCGCGACGAGTTCCGGCGGACCCTGCCGGACACCCGGCTGCACAACCTCTACGGGCCCACCGAGGCGTCGGTCGACGTCAGCTTCTGGGAGTGCGACGACACGCCGGACCCGGCCACCGTCCCCATCGGCCACCCCGTCGCCAACACCCGCCTGTACATCCTCGACTCCGCGATGGAACCGGTGCCCGACGGCGTCGTCGGCGAACTGTTCATCGGAGGCGTCCAGTTGGCCCGCGGCTACCTGGGCCGCCCGGACCTCACCGCGGAACGCTTCGTCGCCGACCCGTTCGGCGAAGGGCGCCTCTACGCCACCGGTGACCTGGCCCGCTACCGGCCCGACGGCGCCATCGAGTACGTGGGCCGCAAGGACCACCAGATCAAGATCCGCGGCTACCGCATCGAGATCGGGGAGATCGAGGCGGTCCTGGCCGAACACCCGGCCGTCCGCTCCTGCCTGGTGGTCGTCCACGAGGTCACCGCCGCGGACAAGCGGCTGACGGCCTTCGTCACCTGGCGGCCCGACCTCGGAGCCGCGGACCGGCCCGGCCCCGAGGAACTGCGGGCGGCCCTGCTCGAACGGCTCCCCGAGTACATGGTGCCCGGCTACTTCGTGGCCCTGGACGAGTTCCCCCTCACCGCCAACGGCAAGGTGGACCGCAAGGCCCTGCCCGCGCTCTCCGACGTCGTCCGGCAGACCCGGGCCGACGACACCTACGTCGCGCCGACGACCGGGACGGAGCGGGTCCTGGCGGAACTGTGGGGCAGGCTCCTCGACCTCGAACGGGTCGGCGTCCGGGACGACTTCTTCGCCCTCGGCGGCCACTCCCTCCTCGTCGCCTCCATGGCCACCGAGGTGCAGGACCGGTGGGGCATCACGCTCATGCTCACCTCGGTCTTCCAGAACCGGACGGTGGAGGCGCTCGCCCGGGTCATCGACCAGAGCGTCGACGAGGGCGACGACGCGGAGGCGGACGCCGCGGAACTGTTCGACCTGCTCTGAGAATCGCCGGCGCGCACCGTGCACGGCGGCGCGCGCCCGCCAGGCCCAAGGAGACGAAGACCATGTCCGCAGCCCAGCCGGCGGTCCCGGACCGGGAGACGCCCGGGGACGAGGCGCCGTTCGCGGCCGAGACGTCCATGACCAGCCCCCGGATCGCCGCCCTCGCGTCGGCCGTCGAGGCGGGGAACCAGGAGGCCGTCGAGGAGTTCTGGAAGGAGGCCGCCGAGACCGGCTCCCCCCTGATGGAGCCGACCGACGACGCGTCCCTGACCCTGGTCACCTTCCTGTGGCGGGACCCGGGCGACACCGAGAACGTCATCGTGCTCTTCTGCAGCGCGCCCAGCGGCGACCTCAGGGAGTTCCGCATGCAGCGGATGCCGGGCACCGACCTCTGGTACCGGTCCTACCTCATGCCCTCCCGGCTGCGGACCACGTACCTGCTCTCGGTCAACGACCCGATGGAGCCCTTCGAGTCGTACGCGGAGGTGCTGCGCCGCCTGCCCGAGTACGAGCCCGACCCCCTCAACCCCCGCGAATACACGCTCACGGGCGACCGCGACCGGTTCCGGGTGTCGGTGCTGGAACTGCCCGCAGCGCCCAAGCAGCCGTGGAACATCCCGCGACGCGGCGTGCCGAAGGGGCACAGCAGGATGCAGACCATGGACAGCGCCGTCCTCGGCACCCGCCACCACGTCAGCGTCCACACCCCGCCCGGCTACACCGACGACGGCGACGAGTACCACGTCTTCCTGCTCTTCGACGGATGGTCCTACTACAACTTCGCGGCCATCACGACCGTCATGGACAACCTCCTCTACGCCGGCCGCATCCCCCCGTACGTCCTGGTGATGCACACCAACGAGGACCAGGAGATCCGCGCCCGCGAACTGACCTGCCACGACCCGTTCAACGCGTACCTGAACCAGGAGCTGATGCCCTGGGTGCACGCCAACTACCACATCACCTCGGACCCCGCGAAGACCGTGGTCGGCGGCTCCTGCTTCGGCGCGCTGGCCGCGATGTACGCCGCCCACCGCGCTCCCGAGCGCTTCGGCTGCGTCATCTCCCAGTCGGGGTCGTACTGGTGGCCCGGAAAGGACGTACCGGAGAAGGAGGAGGAATGGCTGACCCGGCGGTTCGAGGAGTCGCCGAAACTCCCGATCCGATTCTCCATGGACATCGGAAGCCTTGAGCGCTCGATCGTCGACCACGACCCGATGACGAGCCACCGGAACATGGTGGCCGCCCTCGAAAAGAAGGGGTACGAGGTCGACTTCAGCGAATTCCTGGGAGGCCACGACATGGTCTGCTGGCGCGGCACCGTCGTCGACCGGCTGCGCTCCTTCCACCCCGGCCGGTAAGGCGCATTCCGCACACCGGCCGGAAAGCACCGAGAACGCACGCGAAAGGTGAACCAGATGACTGCAGCCACGATCACCGTGCTGCCGGGCGACGGTGTCGGCCCCGAGGTGACGGACCAGGCACTGGCGGTGCTGCGCGCCGTCGAGGAGACCTACGGGCACCGCTTCACGGTCCACAGGCGACGCGTCGGCCTGGACGCCATCGCCGCCGAGGGCACCGCGATCTCCGACAGCACCTTCGAGGTCTGCGGCCAGAGCGACGCGATCCTCTTCGGCGCCATCGGCAGCCTGCCGCCCGGCACGGACCGCGGTGCCGGGCCCCGGCCCGAGGAGGCCCTGTTCCGCCTGCGCAAGGAGTTCGGCTTCTTCGCCAACCTGCGCCCCGTACGGCCCTTGGAGGCCCTGTACGGCGCGTCCTCGCTCAAGCCCGAGCACCTCAAGGGCGCCGACCTGCTCTTCGTGCGGGAACTGTCGGCCGGGCTCTACTACGGACGCCTGGAGTCCGTGCCCGGCAAGCCGAGCGAGATCCGCCGGGCACCGCACGGCACCGAAGCCGTGGACACCCTCCTGTACACCGAGGAGGAGATAGAACGCGTCGTGCGCGCCGCGTTCGAGATCGCGCTGCGGCGGGAGCGGAAGGTCACCTCGGTCGACAAGGCCAACGTGCTCAGCTCCTCCGTCCTGTGGCGCGAGGTGGTGGAGCGGGTGGCGGCCGAGCACCCCACCGTCGCGTACGAGCACATGCTGGTCGACGCCTGCGCCATGCGCCTGATCAGAACACCGTCGGAGTTCGACGTCGTCGTCACCGAGAACCTGTTCGGCGACATCCTCACCGACGAGGCGTCGATGCTGACGGGGTCCATCGGCATGCTGCCGTCCGCGAGCCTCGGGACCCGGCGCACGGCCGCAGGCACCTTCGGGCTGTACGAGCCGATCCACGGCTCCGCCCCCGACATCGCCGGCCGGGACCGCGCCAACCCGGTGGGCGCCATCCTCTCCGGCGCGATGCTGCTCCGGCACTCCCTGGGCCTCGCCCGGGAGGCCGCCGCCGTCGAGGAGGCCGTCGAGGCGGTGATCGGCGAGGGCCTGCGGACCCCCGACCTCGTGGAGCCCGGCAGCACGGTCGTCGGTACCCGGGAGATGGGGCGCCGCATCACGGACCGGGTGCGCTCGGCCTCCGCCTGACCCCCACCGCCCCCGGCGGACATCTCGCGGCCCCGCCGTACGCGTGCGGCACACGACGAACAGACGACTGGAGTCCCCCACGCATGACCACGTCACAGAGCGCCCCCCGGGCCGTCCCGACCGGCCTCGGCGCACAACGCCCGGCCGTCCGGGAAGCCCGTCGCGACCTGGTCCGGCGCCACCGGTCCGTCCCGGCCGACGGGGCCGAACCCCCCATCCGCGTCATGGCCCGGCTGATCACGGACCTCGAACGGGAGTGCGTGGACCGGGGATTCGACCCGGCCGCCGTCCGGCTGGAGATCGTCAACCGGACCATCGGCGACGTCAACGTGCGGCTGATCGACGAATGCGACGGGGAGGAGGGCGGCCCCCGGGACTACCGCCTGCTCGCCGACGAACTCGGGATCGCCCTGCCCGGCGAGGACCTGCACGGCCGGCCCGCCTCCGGGAAGGGCTACCAGTGGCTCCGGGACCGGATGGCGGACGAGGAGCGCGACCTCCTCGACGCCGGGTACGACCCGCGGATCTACGACATCCAAGGGGTCGGCAACCCGCTGCTGCGCGGCCGGCTCGCCGCCGACATGGCGCGGTGGGGCGTGAGCGCCACCGCCGAGCAGGTGGCGCTCGGCCTGGGGGCGGGAGACTGCATCGACAAGATCTTCCGCGGGCTGGCCGCCTCGGCCCGGCGCCGGAACGAGTCACCCGGGGCACTCCTCTTCGCGGCACCCGGCTTCAACATGCCGGAACTGCAGGCCGAGACCTACGGATACCGGCTGCACCGCGTGCACACCACGGCCGAGGAGAGGTTCAAACTCACCGACGAGCGACTCACCCGGCACCTGCGGGAGAACCCGGACGTCACGGTCTTCTACCTGACCGTGACGAACAACCCGACCTCCCTCGCGTACACGCCCGGCGAACTGACCGCCCTCATGGAGGCCGTACGGCGTTCCGCCGACCGGGGCCACCCCGTCCACGTCCTGGCCGACCTCGCCTACATCGGCACCGGACGCCCCGCCGAGGACGAGGCACGTATGCGGGCGCTGTCCTCGGTGCCCGGAGCCGCCGACCGCCTGATCTACGTGAACAGCTTCTCCAAGACGTTCAGTCTGACCGGAGACCGGTTCGGCTGGGCCGTGTTCGCAGACGCGGACCTGTCCGCCGCCATGCGACCGAGCTGGATGAACAGCGTGAGCTGCCTGCCCGGGGAATGGCAGCTGCGCTTCATGGCGTACCACACCCTGTTCGCCCGGCGCCCCGAGCTGGTGGAGAAGATCCGCGGTCTCTACCGGCTGCGCCGTGCCCGTCTGCGCGCGCAACTGCGCCTGCTGGACGAGGAACACCACCTTTTCGAGAACATTCACACGGACGACGACGCGACCATTTACCTCTGGTGCCGCCTCAAGGCCGGTGAGGACTGCTTCTCGGTTCTGGAGAAGACCGGGATCGCCGGTATTCCGGGATCCACCTTCGGCTATTCCGACGACTACATCCGCTTCTCGGTCGGCATTCACCCGGTCGTCATGGACTGACCCCGCGCACCGCCTTTCGGCGCGTCGTCGACGGCAAGAGATCTTCCGAAACGGAGAGACCATGCAGAAGGACGCACACGGACACACCGACAGCACCGCGGACGACATCGACTCCCTCGACGTCCCCGTCAACTTCAACTGGAACCGGGACCCGAGCCCGCTGACGCCGCTGCCGGCGAGCATGCCCGGCGAGCCGCTCGCCTCCCAGGTCGCCGGAGCCCACGTCCTGTCGGAGTGCCTGCGTGACGGCCTCCAGGGCATATCGGGATACCCGCGGGTCGACGACATGATGCGTTACCTGCACCTGCTCCACGCCTTCGGCATCCGGCACGCGACGGTCGGGATCTACCCCGGCAACGCGGACCGGATCAACGAGCGGATGAAGCAGCTGCTGGCCCGGATGCGGGACGAACTGCCCGGCATCGTGCCCTCCGTGCTCTCCATGTGCACCGAGGAATCCCTCCGGTGGACCGTCGAGTGCAAGGAGATCCACCCCGCGCTGGAGTCCGTCGTCTTCATGGGCAGCGCGCCGTCGAGACGCCTCGTCCAGGGCTGGGGGCTGGACTTCGTCCTGACCAGGATGGAGACGTTCATCAAGAAGACCGTGGAGATGGGGATCCCCGTCATCGCGGGCACCGAGCACACCACCCAGACCACCCCCGAGGACCTGCGGGCGATCACCCGCACCCAGGTCGAGAGCGGCGCCTACATCGTCGCCCTCGCCGACACCATCGGGGTCATCCGGCCGCTGGGCACCTACCGCATCATCCGCTTCGTCCGCGACGAACTCGACGCGCTGGGCGTGCCGGACATGCAGGTGGACTGGCACGGCCACCGTGACACCGGCAACGCGCTAGGCAACGCCATGGCGGCGGTGGCGGCCGGCGCGAACCGGGTCCACGTGGTCGCGCGGGGCGTCGGCGAGCGCTCGGGCAACGCCTCCCTGGAGGAGATCGTCCTCAACTTCGCGGCGATCCAGGCGGAGGCCGGCCTGACCGTCCCGTGGGACATGTCGCGGCTGCTCGAACTGATCACCTGCTACCAGGAGATGGTGGGCGTGGAGCCCCCGGAGCACGGTGTGCTCGGCAAGCGCTACAGCCACACCTCGTCCGGCATCCACACGGACGCCATCCTCAAGGCCCACCATCTCGCCGACCGGGCCCGGGAGGCGCACGCGCCCGAACTCGAGGCGCGGCTGCGGGAGATGTCGCGCACCGTGTACTCCGCGGTGGACCCGGCCGCCATCGGCGGCAGCCCCTCCGTGGCCGTCAGCCCCTGGAGCGGCCAGAGCTCCGTGCGGCTGGCCTGCATGCTGAGCGGCCGCGACCCCGGAGAGCTGTCCCCGGAGGCCGTCCAGCAGCTCCTGACCCGTGCCAACGAACTGGGCCGCGAACTGACCCCCCAGGAGCTGGAGGAGGGGCTCACGAAGGCGCCGGCCGCCCACCCTGCCTGAGCCGGGCCCCGAGAGGCGGCACCCCGCCCCGCCCCGCCCACGAGACATCCCTCGAAGGAGACACCACCCGATGCCCCGCACGATGTTCGACAAGATCTGGGACGCGCACGTGGTGCGCGACGAACCCGGCGAGATACCGATGCTCTACATCGACCGGCACCTCACGCACGAGGCGACCTCACCGCAGGCCTTCGCCGGGCTGACGGAACGCGGCCTGCCGGTGCACCGCCCCGAGACCGTGGTCGCGGTGATCGACCACAACGTGCCGACGACGCCGGGACGCCGCCTGATCGACGTCATCGACCAGCAGAGCGTCGTCTGCATCGAGACGATGGAGGACAACGCCCGCGACTTCGGTGTCCGGCTCCTCGGCATGAACGACGACGACCAGGGCATCGTGCACGTCATCGGCCCGGAGCTGGGCCTGTCGCTGCCGGGCATGACGGTCGTCTGCGGCGACTCCCACACCTCGACCCACGGCGCCCTCGGCATCTTCGCCATGGGCATCGGCACCAGCGAGGTGGAGCACGTGCTCGCCACGCAGTGCCTGCTCCAGCAGAAGCCCCGCACGATGAACATCCGCATCGACGGCGCCCTGGCCCCGGGGGTGAGCGCCAAGGACATCGCGCTGGCGATGATCCGCAGGCTCGGCACCGACGCCGGTACCCACCACGTCATCGAGTTCACCGGCTCCGCCGTGCACGCGCTGTCCATCGAGGGCCGCATGACGCTGTGCAACATGGCCATCGAGGCGGGGGCGCGGGCGGGCATGGTCGCCCCCGACGAGGTCACGGTCGAGTACGTGCGCGGCCGGCGTTACGCGCCCTCCGGGGAACTCTTCGAGCAGGCCGCCGAGCAGTGGCGGCAGCTGGCCGCCGACCCCGGTGCCCGCTACGACGCCGAGCACCACCTCGACGTGGACGACCTGGTGCCGCAGGTCACCTGGGGCACCAACCCGGGGATGGTCGCCGACATCACGGGCACCGTGCCGGACCCGGCGGCCGAGAGCGATCCCGTCCTGCGCGCCGAGCGGGAGAAGGCCCTGGAGTACATGGGCCTGGAGCCCGGCCGGCGGATCGACGAGATTCCGGTCGACACCGTGTTCATCGGGTCGTGCACCAACTCCCGGCTGGAGGACCTGCGGCTGGCCGCCGAGTTCGTCGCCGGCCGCAAGGTGGCGCCGGGCGTGCGGGCCATCGTCGTACCCGGCTCGATGGCCGTCCGCCGCGCCGCCGAGGCCGAGGGGATGGCGGACGTGTTCCGCGCCGCGGGCTTCGAGTGGCGTGAGCCCGGCTGCAGCATGTGCATCGCGATGAACGGGGACCGCCTGTCCGCCGGCGAGCGCTGCGCTTCGACGAGCAACCGCAACTTCGAAGGACGTCAGGGCAAGGGCGGCCGAACCCACCTGGTCAGTCCGGCGACCGCGGCCGCCACGGCCGTGGCGGGCCGGTTCGCCGACGTCCGCGACCTGTAGAGGAAGGACCCCATGGAGAAGTTCATCACGCACGACGGCACCGCGGTGCCGCTGATGCGGTCCAACGTGAACACCGACGACATCGTCCCCGCCCGGTTCCTCAAGTCGATCAGCCGCACCGGCTTCGGTCGGCACCTGTTCGGCAACTGGCGCTACCTGGAGGACGGGACCACTCCCGACCCGGACTTCCCGCTGAACGCGCCCCGGTACCAGGGAGCCTCGGTCCTCGTCGCCGGCGAGAACTTCGGTTGCGGATCCTCCCGCGAGCACGCGCCCTGGTCCCTGCGGGAGTTCGGCTTCCGGTGCGTGGTCGCGCCCGGTTTCGCGGACATCTTCCACAACAACTGCTTCAACAGCAGCATCCTCCCGGTCAGCCTCGAGGCGGCCGAGGTGGAGGCGATCGCGGAGGGCCTGGCGGAGGGCGCGTCGCCGACCCTGCACATCGATCTGCCGGCCCAGACGGTGGCCACCGCCGACGGGCGCACCTACCGGTTCAAGATCGACCCCTTCAAGAAGAACTCGCTGATGGAGGGGCTCGACAACATCGGCTGGACGCTCTCCCACCAGGACCAGGTCCACGCCTACGAGGAGCGCCGCAGGCAGGAGGCGCCCTGGCTCTTCCCCCGGTCCGCCTGAGACGGCGGCGTACCCCCCCATCCCGACAGCGCAGACCCTGGAGCCCGGACATGGAAGCAGAGCAGATGAAGGTCCTCGTCAACGACGAGGAGCAGTACTCCCTGTGGCCGACCTACCTCGCCGTCCCCGACGGCTGGCGGGAGACGGGAACGGCCGGCTCGAAGGAGGAGTGCCTCGAGTACGTCAGGGAGGTCTGGGTCGACATGCGACCCAAGAGCCTGCGCCTGCAGATGGAGCAGTCGGCCGGCTGACGGCGCGGCCCGGGACAAACGTTCGCGACACCGAACAAGGAGCCACTCATGGACGAACTCGTCCGACGCCTCTCGGCCGAGGGACAGAAGACAGCGGTCGGCGGACCCTCCCCCTCCGTGGAGGACTTCCAGCGGCGCGTCGCCGAGAAGGGGTACGTCTTCATCAAGTTCACCGACACGGCCGGCGGCACGGACCTCGGCGTACGCGTCGACGCTGCGGCCAGCGACCTCAGCGGGGCGGACTTCGCGCGGGGGGTCGGCAGCGTGCACATCGAGGGCACGCTGACCCTGAACCTGGTGAAGGTGCGCTGTGTCACCGACATCGAACTGACCTCGCTCACCGGCACCGGGCACCTGGTGCCGTCGGAGGAGGCCGGCGCCACGCGGTAGCCCGCGTGGCGCGCGACCGCCCCACCCCAAAGTCCGCTGAGAAGAGAGCGGCGGTACGGGTCCCCCCCCGTACCGCCGCTCTCCGCGTTGCGGGCGGCCCGGACGCACCGACCGGCCCGGCGCCGCACCTTTCTGGCCGAGAACGTGCGGGCAGCCCTCCGTGCCTGGGGCGTGACGGCTGTGTGTCGCTCGGTGGTGACACGATCGTCGATCTACTGCAACCCTCGAAGTGGCGCGAATTCGCACCCCGCCGGGCCATAATCGCTGACGTTGTGCGACGGCGGCTCGGTAGGGGGAGCCGGTCGACGGATGGACGGGGGCGCGGATGAACCAGGGTTCGGTCAGGGTCGCGGTCGTAGCGCGGGGCGAGGTCGCGCGCAGTGGTCTCGCGGCCATGCTGGAGGAGGCGGCCCGGGTGAAGCAGAGCACCGTCTTCCGGCCCGAGGAGTTCACGACGGCGTCCCCCGAGGACGCCGTTCAACTGCTCATCCTCTCCTGCGACGTGGTGGTCATGTGGTGTGTCAACGGATCCGGCACCGGTGAGGAGGCGTGGGCCGCCCGGCTGGCCGAGGTCGTCCGCCGCAACGGGGTGCGAGTCCTGCTGGTGCTGCCCGGAGCGGAGGTGCGACGGGCCGCGTCGGGCGCGGTCGTGCCCTGTGACGGGATCCTCGACCAGGACGCTCTGACGGTCCACGGGCTCGAGGAGGCACTGCGGAAGTCCATCGAGGGAACGCAGCCGGCGCCGGCCGCGCGGCCACCCCGGCGTGAACGGCGCACCGTGGGGGAACGGGCCGGGTTCCCCGGAAGACAGCTCACCGAGCGCGAGAGACGGGTGCTCGAACTGGTGGTCGAGGGGCTCAGCAATCGGCAGATCGGGCAGGCCCTCGACGTGTCCGAACACGTGGCCAAGCGCACTGTGGCGATCGTCCTGTCCAAGCTCGACTGCCCCAACCGCACCCAGGCGGCGGCCGTCGCCCTGCGAGAGGGACTCGTGCGGCTCGGACCGGACGAGGCGCTGGGCGCGTAGGGGCGCGGTCGGCGGACAGGACGGGTCGGTCTTCCAGCCGGTCAATATGCTCGCCCCATGCTCACCGAAGTCATCGCCACCCGCTACGTCGAACCCCTGCGTTCCGGCGGCTCCGTGCCCGCCGTCGTCGAGGCCGACGATCTCGGCACCTACGTCCTGAAGTTCACCGGCTCCGCGCAGGGCCGCAAGGCGCTGGTCGCCGAGGTGATCGTGGGGGAGCTGGCCCGGAAGCTGGGGCTGCGGGTGCCGGAGCTGGTGCTGGCGCACTTCGACCCGGCGATCGCGGAGGCCGAACCGCACCAGGAGGTGCGGGACCTGCTGCACGCCAGCGCGGGGCTCAACCTCGGCATGGACTACCTGTCGGGCGGCGCCGACTTCACACCCGAGCTGGCCGAGGTGTTCCCGGTGGACGCGCGGGAGGCCGGGCGGGTCGTCTGGCTGGACGCGCTCACCGTGAACGTCGACCGGACCGTGCACAGCTCCAACCTCATGGTCTGGCCCACTCTCGGTACCGTGCCCCCGCGCCTGTGGCTCATCGACCACGGCGCGGCCCTCGTCTTCCACCACCGCTGGGGCGCCTCCCCGCCCGAGAAGGCGTACGACTTCCGCCACCACGCCCTCGGTCACTACGCACCCGACGTCCCGGCCGCCGACGCCGAGCTGGCGCCCAAGGTGACGGAGGAACTGCTGCGCGAGGTGGTGGGCCGGGTGCCGGCGGCCTGGCTGACCTGCGAGGGCGACCTCGACACGCCGGACGCGGTGCGCGCCGCCTACGTGGACTACCTGCACGCGCGCGTACGGGCCTCCCGCCAGTGGCTGCCCACCGGCTTCCCGAGCCGCGAGGAACTCGCCGCCGAGAACGCCGCCCGCGCGGCGCGCACCCAAAAGGGCCGTCCCGACTGGCTCAAGCGGGTCCCCGACCTGCACGGCAAGCCGCCCGCCGAGCAGGACTGGTCGGTCCACCTCGGCTGACACGCGTCCGTGCCCCCGGTGCCGAGACACGGCACCGGGGGCACGGACGTACGGAGCCTACGGCGTCAGCCCTTCAGCTGCTCGTACGCCGGCAGCGTCAGGAAGTCGGCGTAGTCCTGGTCGAGCGACACCGTCAGCAGCAGATCGTGCGCCTGCTGCCAGTTGCCGGCCGCGAAGGCCTCGTCGCCGATCTCGGCGCGGATGTTCGCCAGTTCCTCGGCGGCGACCTTGCGGGCCAGGTCGGCGGTGACCTGCTCGCCGTTGTCGAGGACGACCTCCGCGTTGATCCACTGCCAGATCTGCGAGCGGGAGATCTCGGCGGTGGCCGCGTCCTCCATCAGGTTGAAGATGGCGACCGCGCCGAGGCCGCGCAGCCACGCCTCGATGTAACGGATGCCGACCTGCACGGCGTTGACCAGACCCGCGTACGTCGGCTTGGCGTCGAGCGAGTCGACGGCGATCAGGTCGGCCGCCTTGACGTCGACGTCCTCGCGCAGGCGGTCCTTCTGGTTGGGCCGGTCGCCCAGGACCTTGTCGAAGGACTCCATGGCGATCGGAACCAGGTCGGGGTGGGCCACCCAGGAGCCGTCGAAGCCGTCACCGGCCTCGCGGTCCTTGTCGGCGCGGACCTTCTCGAAGGCGACCTTGTTGACCTCGGCGTCGCGGCGGGAGGGGATGAAGGCCGCCATGCCGCCGATCGCGTGCGCGCCCCTCTTGTGGCAGGTGCGGACGAGGAGTTCGGTGTACGCCCGCATGAACGGGGCCGTCATCGTCACCGCGTTGCGGTCCGGGAGGACGAACCTGGCGCCGCCGTCACGGAAGTTCTTGACGATGGAGAACAGGTAGTCCCAGCGGCCGGCGTTCAGCCCGGAGGCGTGGTCGCGCAGCTCGTAGAGGATCTCCTCCATCTCGTACGCGGCCGTGATCGTCTCGATCAGGACGGTGGCGCGGACCGTGCCCTGCGGGATGCCGACGTAGTCCTGCGCGAAGACGAACACCTCGTTCCACAGGCGGGCCTCCAGGTGCGACTCCGTCTTCGGCAGGTAGAAGTACGGGCCCTTGCCGAGGTCCAGCAGACGCTGGGCGTTGTGGAAGAAGTACAGGCCGAAGTCGACCAGGGCGCCGGGGACCGGGCGGCCGTCGACCTGGAGGTGGCGCTCGTCGAGGTGCCAGCCGCGCGGGCGCATGACGACCGTCGCCAGCTCGGCGTCCGGGCGCAGGGCGTAGGACTTGCCGGTGCGCTCGTCCGTGAAGTCGATGCTGCGGGTGTAGGCGGAGGCCAGGTTGAGCTGGCCGAGGACCACGTTCTCCCAGGTCGGCGCGGAGGCGTCCTCGAAGTCCGCGAGCCACACCTTCGCCCCCGAGTTCAGGGCGTTGATGGTCATCTTGCGGTCGGTGGGGCCGGTGATCTCGACGCGGCGGTCGTTCAGCGCGGCCGGAGCGGGGGCCACCGTCCAGGAGTCGTCCGCGCGGATCGCGGCGGTCTCCGGGAGGAAGTCGAGCGTGGAGGTGCGGGCGATCTCGGCGCGGCGCTCGGCACGGCGGGCGAGGAGCTCGTCACGCCGGGGCGTGAACCGCCGGTGCAGCTCGGCCACGAAGGCGAGCGCCGCATCGGTGAGGACCTCCTCCTGCCGGGGCAGGGGCTCGGCGTCGACGATGGCCAGCGTGGACGGCGCTGGTGCGGACATGAGCTGTCACTTCCTTCAGCGGTGGCACCGGGTGCCAGAGGGTGCGTATGGGGCATTACGCACTCGCCGTGCAGCGGAGTGCTTCTGGTCAGTGGATAGTAGTTTCCTCATCGTGGAACTTCAATGGTTTGTTGATGTCGAGATTCTCCGGGTCGAGGAAAGGTGGCGCTCGGTGCCACCTCCCTCACTCAAGGTGGACCAGGTCCGCCTCGGTGTCGATGTCGTAGGGCCGGGCCACGTCCCCGCATTCGACGAGGACGATCTCCGCCTCGTGTTCCCTCAGATGGGCGCGCGCACCCCGGTCCCCGGTGGCGGTCGCCGCGATCCCCGCCCAGTGCGCGGCGCCGAGCAGCACGGGATGGCCGCGCACGCCCGCGTACGCCGCCGAGACCAGCGACGTCTCGTCGCGGTGTCCGGCGCGCACCCGGGCCATCGCCTCCGCGCCGATGCCGGGCTGGTCCACCAGGCAGACCAGCGCCGCCCGCGCCCCGGTCCCGGCCAGTGAGCGGAGCCCGGCCCGCAGGGACGAGCCCATGCCCTGTTCCCAGTCGGGGTTGTCCACGAGAACGCAGCCGTCGAGCGCCGCCCGCGCGCGTACCTCCTCGGCGCGCGCTCCCAGGACGACGTGCACGCGGGCGCAGCCGGCCGCACGCATCATGTCGGCCACGCGTTCGACGAGTAGGTGTCCGCGGTGTTCCAGCAGAGCCTTGGGGCGGCCGCCGAGCCGCCGGCCGCCCCCGGCGGCCAGCAGCAGCCCCGCCACCGGGCCGCCCACCTGCTCTTCTGCCTGCGCCTCGTTGTCGGTCATGCGTCCTGCATACCTGACGGGTCGCCAAACACACTGGCGCGCAGGACATTTCCGGAAACTTTCCGGAGACTGAAATTCGGTCCGCGTGGTGGCGCGTCCGGCGTGGGGTGGCGTTTACTGGCCCGCGCACCACGGGGGCGCGAGGGGGAGGGCGGGGAGGGCTGTGTTGCGAAGCTTGGGGCAGAGGCGTGTGACGGTCGGCGACGAGGACGTGAGGGTGGTGGCGCTACGGACCGCGGTGTCCCGGTTGCGCCGTCAACTCGCCCTGCTGCCCGCCGATTTCCCCGACCGCCAGATCGCCGAGGACGAACTGGCCGACCTCGCCGCGATGGCGGGCCACGGCGTCCCCGAGGTGCCGCGGCTGCGCCGCTCCCTGCTGCTGATAGCCGGTGCGATCGGCTCCGTCAGCGCCCTCAAGCCGGGGCTGACGGAGGTCCGTCACGCCGTGGAACTGTTCGGGGATCCGCCGCGCCGCTGAGTGCCGCGCAGGCGGGAGGGCCTCAGGCGACCGGGCCGCCGTTCGAGCCGTTCGCCGAGCCGTTCGAGGTCAGCAGGGCCTCCGACAGCTCCGCCGCCACCTGCTGGAGCAGGGGCACGATCCGGTCGGTCGCGGCCTCGGTGACACGGCCCGCGGGGCCGGAGATCGAGATGGCCGCGGCGGTGGGGGAGTCCGGCACCGAGACGGCCAGGCAGCGCACGCCGATCTCCTGCTCGTTGTCGTCGATCGCGTACCCCTGGCGCCGCACCTCCTCCAGCGCCGAGATGAAGCCGTCCGGCGTGGTGATCGTCTTGTCGGTCGCGGCCGGCATCCCGGTACGGCCCAGCAGGGCCCGCACCTCGTCCGCCGGGAAGTCCGCGAGCAGGGCCTTGCCGACGCCCGTGGAGTGCGGCAGCACCCGCCGGCCCACCTCGGTGAACATGCGCATCGAGTGCTTCGAGGGCACCTGGGCGACGTACACGATCTCGTCCCCGTCGAGCAGGGCCATGTTCGCCGTCTCGCCGGTCTCCTCGACCAGGCGCGCCAGGTGCGGGCGCGCCCAGGTGCCGAGCAGGCGCCCCGCGGACTCGCCGAGGCGGATCAGGCGGGGGCCGAGGGCGTAGCGGCGGTTGGGCTGCTGGCGTACGTATCCGCAGGCCACGAGGGTGCGCATCAGGCGGTGGATGGTCGGCAGCGGCAGCCCGCTGCTGGCCGAGAGCTCGCTCAGGCCGACCTCGCCCCCCGCGTCCGCCATCCGTTCGAGCAGGTCGAAGGCGCGCTCCAGGGACTGGACGCCACCGGTCGCGGACCTGGCGGAGTCGGTGGTGCTGGCGCTGGACGTCGGCACGGCACGTTCCTTTCGGGGCTGGCGGGAGGAAAGAAGCGTACCCGGCACCCGGTTGACTACCGGCTTGTACGTAGCTACGTTCTGCTTGCTGGAATTCTAATTCCGCTTTGTGGAAACGTCCAGAGCGGGGTCATTGGGCATGCCGGCACAAAGGGTGCCTCTTGACGGCCTCGGAGCGGGAGTGAAGACTCCTTCAACAGAACGTTGAAATTCGACGGCAGAGACGTCGGCAGAGGCAGACAAGCAGAGGCAGAGAAGGGGTTCCGGGTGTCCGAAGCTGAACTGGTGCTGCGCTCGACGCGCGTCATCACTCCCGAGGGGACCCGCGCCGCGTCGATCGCGGTCACCGGGGAGAAGATCACGGCCGTGCTGCCGTACGACGCCCCCGTCCCGGCGGGCGCCCGGCTGGAGGACGTCGGCGACCACGTCGTCCTGCCCGGCCTGGTCGACACCCACGTGCACGTGAACGACCCGGGCCGCACCGAGTGGGAGGGCTTCTGGACCGCCACCCGCGCCGCGGCGGCCGGCGGCATCACCACCCTCGTCGACATGCCGCTCAACTCCATCCCGCCGACCACCACGGTCGAGAACCTGCGCACCAAGCGCGAGGTCGCCGCCGACAAGGCGCACATCGACGTCGGCTTCTGGGGCGGCGCGCTGCCGGACAACGTCAAGGACCTGCGCCCGCTGCACGAGGCCGGGGTCTTCGGCTTCAAGGCGTTCCTGTCGCCGTCCGGCGTGGACGAGTTCCCGCACCTCGACCAGGAGCAGCTCGCCCGGTCCCTGGCGGAGATCGCCGCCTTCGACGGCCTGCTGATCGTGCACGCCGAGGACCCGCACCACCTGGCCGCCGCCCCGCAGCAGGGCGGCCCCAAGTACACCCATTTCCTCGCCAGCCGCCCGCGCGACGCCGAGGACACCGCGATCGCCACCCTCCTCGCGCAGGCCAAGCGGTTCAACGCGCGCGTGCACGTGCTCCACCTGTCCTCCAGCGACGCCCTGCCGCTGATCGCCGAGGCCCGCGCCGACGGTGTGAAGGTCACGGTCGAGACCTGCCCGCACTACCTCACGCTCACCGCCGAGGAGGTGCCGGACGGGGCCAGCGAGTTCAAGTGCTGCCCGCCGATCCGCGAGGCCGCCAACCAGGACCTGCTCTGGCGGGCGCTGGCGGAGGGCACGATCGACTGCGTCGTCACCGACCACTCGCCCTCCACGGCCGACCTCAAGACCGACGACTTCGCCACCGCCTGGGGCGGCATCGCCGGCCTCCAGCTCAGCCTGCCGGCCATGTGGACCTCGGCCCGCGAGCGCGGTTACGGCCTGGAGGACGTGGTGCGCTGGATGTCGACGCGCACGGCCGCCCTGGTCGGGCTCGACACCCGCAAGGGCGCCGTCGCGGCGGGCCACGACGCGGACTTCGCCGTCCTCGCCCCCGACGAGACCTTCACCGTCGACCCGGCCGCCCTCCAGCACCGCAACCGCGTCACCGCGTATGCGGGCAAGACCCTGTACGGCGTCGTGAAGTCCACCTGGCTGCGCGGCGAGCGCATCGTGGCGGACGGCGCGTTCACCGACCCGAAGGGACAGCTCCTCGACCGGGCCTGACGTGCCCGGACACTCCCTGAACCCAGTACCCCCCGAACAGCCTCGAAAGGAACACCTGATCACCGTGACGGCCCAGCAGAACACCTCGTTGGCCAGCTTCACCGGCGACGCGAACCCCTACGGGGGCGGCGACCCGTACGCCGACTACCGCACCGCCGACCTGCCCTTCACCCAGTTCGCCAACCTTGCCGACCGGCAGCTCGGCGCGGGTGTCGTCGCCGCCAACGACGAGTTCTTCGCCCAGCGCGAGAACCTGCTGGTGCCCGAGCCCGCCGAGTTCGACCCCGAGCACTTCGGGCACAAGGGCAAGGTCATGGACGGCTGGGAGACCCGCCGCCGCCGCGGTGCCTCCGCCGAGCAGCCCTGGCCCACCGAGGAGGACCACGACTGGGCGCTGATCCGCCTCGGCGCCCCGGGCGTGATCCGCGGCATCGTCGTCGACACCGCCCACTTCCGCGGCAACTACCCGCAGGCCGTCTCCGTCGAGGGCGCCTCGGTCGCGGGCTCGCCGTCCCCGGAGGAACTGCTCGCCGACGACGTGAAGTGGACGACCCTCGTTCCGCGCACCCCGGTCGGCGGCCACGCCGCCAACGGCTTCGCCGTCGCCACCGAGCAGCGCTTCACGCACCTGCGCCTCAAGCAGCACCCCGACGGAGGCATCGCCCGCTTGCGCGTCTACGGCGAGGTCGTGCCCGACCCGGCGTGGCTCACCGCCCTCGGCACCTTCGACGTGGTCGCCCTGGAGAACGGCGGCCAGGTCGAGGACGCCTCCAACCTCTTCTACTCGCCGGCCACCAACACCATCCAGCCGGGCCGCTCCCGCAAGATGGACGACGGCTGGGAGACCCGCCGCCGCCGCGACCGGGGCAACGACTGGATCCAGTACCGCCTGGTGGACCGCTCGCAGATCCGCGCGATCGAGATCGACACGGCGTACCTGAAGGGCAACAGCGCCGGCTGGGCGTCCGTCTCCGTCAAGGACGGCGAGGACGGCGAGTGGCGCGAGGTGCTCCCGCGCACCCGGATGCAGCCCGACACCAACCACCGCTTCGTCCTGCCGGAAGCGGCCGTCGGCACGCACGCGCGCGTGGACATCTTCCCCGACGGCGGCATCTCCCGCCTGCGCCTGTTCGGCACCCTGACGGAGGACGGCGCGGCCCACCTCGCCGCCCGCCACCAGGAGCTGGGCGGCTGACCCGCCGCCGCACCGACCCGCGGGGCGCACCGGTAGGACAGCACCGGTGCGCCCCGCGCGTACGCCGGCGGGTTGCGCGGCGGCGGTTGCGCGGCGGTGGCGGTTACGCGGCGTGGCCGCCGTCCACCGCGTACTCCGCGCCCGTGACGTACGAGGCGGTTGCCAGGTACGCCACCGTCGAGGCCACCTCGTCCGCCGTGCCGAAGCGGCCCAGCGCCGTCAGGGCCGCCTGCCCCTCGGCGTAGGGACCGTCCGCCGGGTTCATGTCGGTGTCGATCGGCCCCGGGTGCACGATGTTCGCCGTGATCCCGCGCGGTCCCAGCTCCCTCGCCAGGGCCTTGGTCAGCCCGATCAGCGCCGATTTGCTCATCGCGTAGAGCGTGCCGCCGGGGCCCGGCACCCGCTGGGTCATGCAGGTGCCGACGGTGATGATCCGCCCGCCCTCCGTCATGCGGGCCGCGGCCGCCTGGGAGGCCAGGAAGACACCGCGGACGTTCACGGCCAGCAGCCGGTCGACGTCGGCGAGGGACATGCCCTCCACCGGCCCGAGCAGGCCGAGGCCCACGTTGTTGACCAGGATGTCGAGGCCGCCGAGCGCCGTGGCGGCCCGCTCGACCGACCCCGCCGCTTCCTCGGCGTCCGAGGAGTCGGCCCGCAGGGCCACCGCGCGGCGCCCCAGCGCCTCGACGGCCCGTACGACGTCCTCCGCCGCGTCCTTGCCGTTCACGTAGGTGAGGGCCACGTCCGCGCCCTCCCGGGCCAGCCGCAGGGCGGTCGCCGCGCCGATGCCCCGGCTGCCGCCGGTCACCAGCGCGGTACGGCCGGCCAGCGGAGCCGGGGCGGGGGCCAGGGGGTTCGTGTGCGTGTTCGTGTTCGTGTTCATGGGTCCATCCCAGCCGGGCCGCCGCGCCCGTGCTGGCGGTGAACGGACGTCGACCTGACCGGCGGGACGCACGCACCGCGCGTGCGACGTCGACGTCGTGAACACGCGGAAAACACATATGACGTCCCGGGAAACTCCACGGCCTTGTCATTGACATGCCACTGTCTACGCGCGTCATCATGAACTCATGCGATTCCCCCCACGCGCCGCTCGGCTCGGCGCAGCAGCCGCAGTCCTGTCCGCCCTCCTCGTGGGCGGCACCGTCTCCGCGACCACGGCCGGCGCCGCCCCCGCGGCGGTCGGCGACATCTGCTACGGCGACCTGCCGTCCCAGGCCCACGACACGCTCGACCTGATCGAGCAGGGCGGCCCCTTCCCCTTCGAGC
This sequence comes from Streptomyces coelicoflavus, assembly GCF_003112555.1. Taxonomy (GTDB): domain Bacteria; phylum Actinomycetota; class Actinomycetes; order Streptomycetales; family Streptomycetaceae; genus Streptomyces; species Streptomyces coelicoflavus. The sequence continues at coordinate 722,646 of NZ_BEWB01000004.1, forward strand.
AGGACGGGACCGTCTTCCAGAACCGGGAGGGCATCCTCCCCGGCCAGTCCTCCGGCTACTACCACGAGTACACGGTGATCACCCCGGGCTCCGACACCCGCGGCGCCCGCCGGATCGTCACCGGTGAGCAGAACCAGGAGGACTACTACACGGCCGACCACTACGCGTCGTTCGACCTCGTCGACTACGGCTGCTGAGGCGGCCGTTCACGCGGACCCGCGGCTCTCGGCGGCGGCGAACAGCGCGCCGCCGAGAGCGAGCAGGGCCACGCTCGCGTAGACCTCGTAGCCGTCGAGGAAACCGATCCGCCGCACCAGACCCACGTTCCAGCCGGCGAACTCGTGCACCAGGCCCATCACGCCTTGGAGCGCGGCGACGAATCCCAGGAACTCCAGCAGTTTCTTCATGATCCCGACTCTCGCCCCGCGGTCCCCCCACACACATCGGCCGCGGGGCGAGCCCTGCCCGACGGAAGGCCGCGTCGCACGGGCCCCGGCGCGCCGAAAGTCGCCGATCGCGCGACTTCGGTCGACGGCCCCTGCCGACCGGCCGTCCCGGCCACCGGTCCCGCATAGATTTGTCGACTGTGAACAGTGACAAGCAGGCCACGGTGCCCCCGGCCTTCGCGAAGCGGCGCTGGGTCCTGCCGGCGGCGCTGGTCGAGGACCTGTACCCGCAGCCCCGGCGGCCCGGCGGCCGGCCCCGGCGCACCGCACGCGACTGGGCCGTCGACTTCGCCTGCTTCCTGCTCGCGGTCGGCATCGGCCTGCTGGCCGCCGACGTGCTGGACCAGGAGCCGGACCTCTCACCGGCCATGGCCGTCGCGGACCAGGTGATCGGAGCCCTGGCCTGCGCCGCCGTCTGGCTCCGGCGCCGGTGGCCGGTCGGGCTGGCCGTCGCGATGCTGCCCGTCTCCCTCGTCTCCGCCACCGCGGGCGGCGCGGTCCTCGTCTCCCTGTTCACGCTCGCCGTGCACCGGCCCTTCCGGTACGTGGCCTGGATCGGCGGCGCGAGCCTCGCCGTGGCGCCCCTGTACTACTGGATGCGCCCGGAACCCGGGCTGCCGTTCCTTGCCTCCCTCGTCATCGCCCTGCTGCTCGGCGTCACGGTGCTCGGCTGGGGCCTGCTGGTCCGCTCCAAGCGCCAGCTCCTGCTCAGCCTGCGCGACCGCGCCCGGCACGCCGAGGCCGAGGCGCGGCTGCGGGCCGAGCAGGCGCAGCGGCTGGCCAGGGAGGCCATCGCCCGCGAGATGCACGACGTCCTCGCCCACCGGCTCACGCTGCTCAGCGTGCACGCGGGCGCCCTGGAGTTCCGGCCCGACGCGCCCCGGGAGGAGGTCGCGCGGGCGGCCGGCGTCATCCGGGAGAGCGCGCACGAGGCCCTCCAGGACCTGCGGGAGATCATCGGCGTCCTGCGGGCGGCGGAACCCGACGACGCGGGCCGCCCCCAGCCGACGCTCGCGGCGCTCGACGCGCTGGTCGCCGAGTCCCGCGAGGCCGGCATGAAGGTCACCCTCGCCGAGCGCGTCCCCGACCCCGGCGCGGTCCCCGCCTCCGTCGGCCGCACCGCGTACCGCATCGCCCAGGAGGCGCTGACCAACGCGCGCAAGCACGCCCCCGGCACCGAGGTCACCGTCTCGGCCGCCGGAGCACCGGGCGACGGCCTCACCCTGTCGGTGCGCAACGCGCCGCCCCGCGGCGAGGTGCCCCGCGTACCCGGCTCCGGGCAGGGCCTGATCGGGCTGACCGAGCGCGCCACGCTGGCGGGCGGCACCCTGGAGCACGGGCCCACGCCCGAGGGCGGCTTCGAAGTACGGGCGAGGCTGCCGTGGGGGGAGTGAGACGGCGGCCGGCGCCACCGTGGCCCGGGGACGCCGCCGGGGCGGCGAAGCCCGCCCTGGCGGACGTGATTTGGTAGGCCCATGACACCGATCAGACTGGTCCTCGTCGACGACGACCCGCTCGTGCGGGCCGGGCTGGCCCTCATGCTGGGCGGCGCCGAGGACGTCGAGATCGTCGGGGAGGCGGCCGACGGGGACGAGGTGGGTGCCCTCGTCGAACGCACCCGCCCGGACGTCGTCCTCATGGACATCCGGATGCCGGGTGTGGACGGCCTCACGGCGACCGAACGGCTGCGCGCCCGCGCGGACGCGCCCCAAGTCGTCGTGCTCACCACCTTCCACGCGGACGAACAGGTGCTGCGCGCCCTGCGCGCCGGCGCCGCCGGGTTCGTCCTCAAGGACACCCCGCCCGCGGAGATCCTCGACGCGGTGCGCAGGGTCGCGGCCGGCGACCCGGTCCTGTCGCCCGCCGTCACCAGGCGGCTGATGGAGCAGGCGGCCGGTACCGCCCCCGGTACCCGGCAGGCACGGCACGCACGCGCGCGGGCACGCGTGGACGCCCTCAACGACCGCGAACGCGAGGTCGCCGTCGCCGTCGGCCGCGGCATGGCCAACGCCGACATCGCGGCCCACCTCTACATGAGCGTCGCCACGGTCAAGTCCCACGTCTCCCGCATCCTGGCCAGGCTCGACCTCGACAACCGGGTCCAGATCGCCCTGCTGACCTACGACGCGGGGCTCCTGGACGAGTACCGGGACGACGCGTCCTAGGGCGTGTCCGGCGGATCACGCGACCTGCTGACCAGCCCGGCCATGGGTCGGGGGGGGCAGCTTCAGCCGAACACAGGGCGATCGCCGCCTGTGCCGGGTTTGTCCACTCCCAGGTCCTCGCCCTCCCATCTGGTGGGGTCCTTGATGATCTCGACGGCAAGAGCGGCCACGGACTTGCGGGAGACGACCGTGCCCTTGAAGGGTTCGTTCCGGTTCGTGGTCTCGAAGTCGATCTCGTCCTCGTCGGAGAGCCAAGCGGGGCGCAGGATCGTGTGGTCGAGGCCGGCAGCCGTGACGGTTTCGGCGGCACGACGGTAGGTGTCCAGGACCGGGGCGCCGATCGTCTCCGTGTTCCAGCGGCCGAACTCACCAGGTACCTCGTCGTAGATCCCCAGGGCGGTGACGAAGATCAGGCGTCGTACGCCGGCGGTCCGCATGGCGGTGACGATGTGTTCCGCCTGGACGTCGAGATCGCCGGCCAGGTTCGCGTAAACCACGTCCTGCCCGCGCACCGCCTTGCCGAGTACCTCGGCGTCCAGGACATTGCCTTCGACGACGTGCGCTCCGGTCGGCACGTACGCGAGACGATCACGGCTGCGCGCCAGCAATGTCAGTTCGACGTCCTCCTTTTCCAGCATTTCCACCGCCCAGCGGGCGATCTGCCCTCCGGCTCCGAGGATCAAGACCTTGGTTGCCATTCCAGTACACTCCCTACGGGTTTCGGTGCTTTCTTTTGCTACCTGTACGAGCCCGCCGTGACATGGGGCCGGAGCTTTGGGGAGGGTAGGAATTTCTACCCTCCTGGACAGGGCCAGCGCGTAAGCGCCGCGTGTCGATTTCTCCGGCGGTCCGGCGGTGTTCATCGCGGAGGGGGGAATTTCAGCGGTCGCTGTGGTGGCGGCGCGTGCTTTTCGGTCTGTCGGGGTGTTCCTCCTGGTCGGCGGCCGGCGTGTGGGTGGCGGCCCAGGAGGCGAGGAAGGCCAGCGCTTCGTGGCTGGGCGTGCCCGGTTCGGCACTCCAGACGACGAGTTGCTGGTCGGGGTCGCTGACGCAGGCGAGTGTTTCCCAGTCGAGGGTGAGCTCGCCGACGAGCGGGTGGTCGATCTTCTTCACGCCGGCGGTCTGGGCGGCGACGTTGTGGGCGGCCCACCATCGGCGGAAGTGCGGGTCCTTTATCGACAGGTCTCCGACGAGTTCGCTCAGGCGGGGGTCGTCGGGGTGGCGTGCGGCTTCCATGCGCAGGAAGGCCACACAGTCCGGCGCCATGGCGTGCCAGTTCTTGTAGCGCGCCCTGACCTCGGAGTCGGAGAAGACCAGGCGGGCGTAGTTGCGCTCCTTCGCGGAGAGCTGGGAGAAGTCGGTGAGGAGGGCTGCCGCGAGGGGGTTCCAGGCGAGGATGTCCATACGGCGGCCCAGGACGATCGCGGGGAAGCCGAGGGCGTCGAGGAGGCGCCGGGTCGGGGGGCGAACCTTCTGGGTTGCGGGTCGCTGGGGGCGGGGGGCGTCCTTGCCGGCCAGTTCCAGGAGATAGGTCCGCTGGTCGTGGTCGAGACGGAGCACGTCGGCCAGCTTGGCGAGGACCGGTGCGGACGCCTTGAGGCGGCCCTGCTCCACGCGGGTGTAGTACTGGACGCTGATCGAGGCGAGCTGGGCCACTTCTTCGCGGCGCAGTCCCGGGACCCGGCGCGGTCGTCCGTCGTCGGTGAACCCCATGTTCTCGGGGATCAACTCGGCTCGTCGCGCCTTGAGGAACTGCCCGAGCTCGTTGTGGTTCGCGTCCCTGCCCATGCCCCCACAGTAGTGCCGTGATCACCCGAGAAGCGGTTCTTCCGGGGGGTAAGGATTCTTACCCTGCACGGCGGTCGGTGGATGTGTGACGGTGGAATCACCGCAGATCCGATTGCCGTGGAGAAGAGGGTCGGCTGGAGCGCACCATTTCGGCGTCCTGGTAATTCTCGCGGAGCGACATCGCTTTTCAGGAGGCTCAGCCGTGGAAACCGTTACTTTCAAGAACAAGCACGTGGACGTCGCGGCGAACATCCACTTCCCGCCTGGCTTCGACCCCGCCCAGAAGTACCCGGCCATCGTCAGTGCCCACCCGGTCGGCAGCTGCAAGGAGCAGACGTCGGGGTCGGTGTACGGCAAGGCGTTCGCCGAGGCGGGCTTCGTCGTTCTGGCCTTCGACGCCGCTTTCCAGGCCGGCAGCGGCGGCGAGCCCCGCCAGCTGGAGGACGCGACGTGGCGGGTGGAGGACTTCCGCTGCGCCGCGGACTACCTCGTGACCCTCGACTACGTCGACGAGGACCGGATCGGCGTCTTCGGGATGTGCGCCGGCGGTGGCTACACCTGGGCCGCCGCGATGACCGAGCGCCGCTTCAAGGCGGTCGCGACAGTCACCGGAGTCAACCTGGGCCGCCTGCTGCGCCAGGGCGACATGTCTCCGGACGCGGCCGTCAAGACACTGGAGGCCATCGCGGCCCAGCGCACCGCCGAGGCCCGTGGAGGTGAGCAGAGGCTCGACAGTTCCCTGCCGCCGTCGGTGGAGAAGGCCAAGGAGCTCGGCATGGTTCCGCCGCTCCACATCGACGTGGCCGAGGCGACCGAGTACTACAAGACCCCTCGGGGCGCCCACCCCAACGGAACCAACCTGTGGTCCTTCTCCTCCCTCGCGCCCACCGTCTGGTTCGACGCCTCCCACCTCGCGGACAAGCTGCTGACCCAGCCCCTGCTGCTCGTCGTCGGCAACAAGCCGGGTGAGTTCGGCGCCTACCGGGACGCCTTCGAGGTCTTCGACAAGGCCGCCTCCCAGGACAAGGAACTCCTGGTGATCCCGGACGTCTCCCACTACGACCTCTACGACAAGCCCGAAGCCGTCGGACCCGCACTCGAAGCACTCATCCCGTTCTTCAACAAGCACCTCTGAGCCGCCCGTCCCCGCCTTCTTCGACGGGGACGGGCGCGCCCGCAGACGCACTCTCCGGCCGGCCCGACCGAGCGGCTTCGCGCCGCTCGGTCGGGCCGGCCCTCGCCGCACGACCATCGGGAGTCACCCGTGAGCATGCCTACACCCGAGACGATCGCCACGAGCCTGGCCCAAGGGTTCGCCTACACCCGCCGTGTCCCCGTCCTGCGCCGCCCCGACGCGTACGGCCTCGCCTACGAGGACGTCACGTTCCCCTCGCAGGACGGCACCCCGCTGGAGGGATGGTTCATCCCCGCCGACTCCGACAAGCTCGTCATCGCCAACCACCCGATGCCGGCCAACCGCTACGGCTACCCCGGGCACCTGCCCCAGTACGCGACCCCTTTCGCCGACTTCGAGATCAACTTCCTGCCCGACTACAAGAACCTGCACGACGCCGGCTACAACGTCCTCGCCTACGACCTGCGCAACCACGGCCGCAGCGGCGAAGCCAACGGCGGCCTGGTCGGCATCGGCCAGTTCGAATACCGCGACGTCATCGGCTCGGTGCGCTACGGGCGTGCGCGCATGGGCGTCGACAACACCCGTATCGGCTTCCTCTCCCGTTGCCTGGGGGCGAACTCCACCATCGTCGCGATGTCCAGGCACCCCGAGGAGTTCGAAGGCGTCCGGGCCCTCGTCGCCGTCCAGCCCGTGTCCCTGCGCGCGCTCGCGGAGACCGCCCTGGCCCAGGTGCCCGGCGGGATCGGTCTGCTGGAGACGGAACTCAAGAACCTGACCGGCTTCGACCTGGACGAGCTCTCCCCGCTGGAATACGCGAAGGACGTCCGCGTACCCACCCTCATCGCCCAGGTCCACCAGGACTCCAGCACCCGGCCCGAGGACGTCCAGACCATCTACGACAACCTCGCCGCCGGGGACAAGGAGCTGCACTGGATCGAGGGGACCACCCGCCGCTTCGACGGCTACAACCACTTCCCCGAGAACCCCGGCCGGATGATCGACTGGTTCGCCACCCACCTCACCTGATCCTCCCCGGGCCCGACGCAGGTCCAGGTGGGCCACCGCCGCGTTACGGCCGGGCCCCGGACGGGCACCCATGTGCACCGGCCGCACCCTCCACAGCCGCGAACTCGCCTTCGACGCCGAGCACATGCTCGAACGCCTCCGCCTGTTCTTCATCATCCTGCTCGGCGAAACCGTCCTCACCACGGGCCGCGCCATGACCGATGCACCCGTCGACCTGCCCAGCGTGCTCGCGACCGCCGGCGTCTATACCGCCCTGGTGTGCCTGTGGGCGGCCTACTTCGGCGGCGGCGAGGACGTCATCACCGACTCCGTCACCCACAGCCCCGACCCCGTCCGGTCGGTCCGCCACGGCGTCAACAGCGCCTACCTGGTCCTGGCCGCCCTGGTCGCCCTCGCCGTCGGCAGCGAACTCGCCATCGCCCACCCCACCGAGCACGGCTCGCTCACCGTCGCACTGCTCCTCTTCGGCGGCCCCGTGCTCTACCTCGCCACCACCGCCTGGTTCTTCGGCACCACCACCGGCGGAGCCTGGAAGGAACGCCTCCTCGCCTGCCTCGCCCTCACTGCCGCCGGCGTGGCCGCCGTGTGGCTACCCCCGCTCGCCTCCCTCGCCCTCCTCGATCTCATCCTCATCACCACCGCCCTCACCCTCATCCGCACCCACCAACACCTGACCGACTCCCTCAAAGCAGCAACCACGGAATGAACCGCGACCAGAGAGCCGCACTCTGCACCGCGCGGTTCGCATGACGCCCCTGGAGTCTGTACGGCGGATCACGGGCGGATCCAGAGCCTGACCGCCGCGGCGGTCACGGTGCCTTGAAGGACATACGCCCGCTTGTCGTAACGGGTCGCGACGGCGTGGGAGTTCTGAGCCGGTTGATGGTCCGCTCGACCTCGTTGCGGCGCCGGTAGTGGTCGCGGTCGAAGCGGTCGGCCTGCCGCCTTCTCTGCTTTCCGACGGCGGTTGGCCCGCTGGTCCTTCGGTTCCGGGATCGTGTGCCGGATGCGGGGTCTTCGCAGGTTGCGGCGGTTTCTGCAGGGGCGTCGTCCTTTTTTCGGGATCCGCGGACGGGCTGTGCGGGCGCCGGCCGCGTGCTGATGGGCCCGGCAGGACGGCGAGTCGACGCCGACCATCGACCAGTCGATCCGCCCGGCCAGGTCGGCGGCGGCCCGGACCGCGTGCAGGATCCGGTCCCAGGTACCGTCTGCCGACCAGCGGCGATGCCGTTCATGGACGGTCTTCCACGAGCCATAGCGTTCTGGCAGGTCACGCCACGGGACACCGGTCCGGACCCGAAAGAGGATCCCGTTGCCCACGGTGCGGTGGTCGTTCCACCGGCCGCCCCGACCGCCCGGAAGTGGCAGATGCGGCTCCAGCAACGACCACTCGCGGTTCGTCAGATCCCCCGACCCATGCCCGACCAGCGAACGACTGGTCAGAAGGTCACCTGATCCGCCGGACGGGCCCTAGGGCGCTCCTTCCGGCCCAGGACAGCGGGCCGTTGGCCGAACGCCCACGAGACCGCCCAGAGGCCGCTTTCGGCCACGGCTGACTCATGTGCCATACTCAGCGCCGCTCGTAGCACTATCGGACCGGGGGGCCGCAGCCGCATGCACGCCGTATCTCTGCAAGCCCCTTACCTGGATACGGCCGCGGATCAGCTCTGCTTCTCTCTGGACCTGACCGAACGGCCGGCGCTTGCCGAACGTGAGGTGTTCGTGGGAGGGCTCGCCGTACGACTCAGGCTGCTCGGCGCGTCCCACCAGGTCTTCGCGGGCCCGGTACGGGAGACCGTGGCGTGCCTGCCGGAAGCGGTCAGGGGGCTGCCGACGACGCACACCCGGCGGCTGGCGGGGTGGAGTTACGACTTCAGCGCCGTCACGGAACGCCTCGGTCCCGAGGAGTTCAGCGCCCGGGTCGCGGACGCCCTGAGCCGCGCGGACGCGGCGGAGCACAGCCTGTGCGGGGTCTTCCCCGGGTCTCCGGAAGCGGTGACGGCGGTCGTCGTCGAGGCCCGCGAGGAGCGGTCCGGCGCGGGACTGGCCTGGCGCACCTGGCACAGCTACCCGCAGGACGGGCACATCGTATCGACGCACAGCCGGCTGGAGGCTCGATGAACAGCGCTCGACTCCTACGCGGGACGGTGGCGGCCGTGCTGGTCACGGTCCTGCTCTCCGCCTGCTCCAGCGACGGGGAGGACGGCGTCCCGCGCAGCTGGATCGGCAAGACGTACACCACCGGCGGGAGCGGGTGGCTCGACAAGAACAGCTCCCCGGCCAAGGTCGCCGACGCGATCGACGGCCACCGCGACGCCCTGGACCGGGCGTCCGGCGGCGGCAAGGAGTTCCTGCGCTACGGCGACGACATGGTGACCGTCTCGCCGTACCGGAGCGGCAGCACGATCGAGATCGAGGACTACCGCAACGGCTACCGCCGGCACCACCAGCACCTCACCTACTGGCCCAACCCCAGCAGCTTCCGCGGCGGCGGCCCCGGCTCCGGCAAGTGACGCCCGGCGCACTCCGGACCCGACGACGCCTTCCCCAGACGCCTCCACAGTCGCCCTCCAGAAAGGCAACGCAGTGACCGAGATCTTCGAGTCGGCCGGGCAGGCCCTGCTCTACGGGGTCGTGGGCCTCGCCGTGATGGCCGTCGGCTTCGTCGCCCTCGACCTCGTCACACCCGGCAAGCTCTTCCACGTGGTGTGGCGGGACCGCAACCGCGGCGCCGCCGTGCTCCTCGGCAGCCAGTCCGTCGCGGTCGGGCTGGTCATCATGTCGGCCATCCGGGCCAGCGAGTCCGAAGAAGGCCTCGGCTACGGCCTGTTCAGCACGCTCCTCTACGGTCTGGCCGGGGTGCTGGTGATGACGCTGGTCGGCATCGTCATCGGCATGCTGACGCCGGGTCAGATGGGCGCGGTGGCCCTCGACGACGGCGACGACCGTCGCCCGCATCCCGCCGCCTGGGTCCAGGCCGGCATGTACCTGGGCACCGCCGCCATGGTCGGCGCGGCCCTCTCCTAGGAGCACCCCCTCCTAGGAGCACCCCTCCCAGGACCACCCCGAGGACCACCCCCCATGAGCTCCGCCCTGGACGACCGCTCCACCGTGACACCCCCGCGCCCCCCGGCCGACCGCCACACCCGGGGGGCGCGGTTCCTGCTGCTGCTCGCCGTCTTCCTCTGCGCCGCCTGCGGCCTCGTCTACGAACTGGCCCTGACCGCGCTGGGCAGTTACCTCATCGGCAACTCGGTGCTCCAGACGTCCGTGGTCATCTCCGTGATGGTCTTCGCGATGGGTGTCGGCTCGCTGGCCGCCAAACCGCTGCGCCGCCGCCCCGTCGTCGCCTTCGCGGTGGTGGAGGGCGTGCTCGCGCTGGTCGGCGGACTGTCGGTCCTGATGCTGTACGCGGCCTTCGCCTGGCTCCAGCTCTACATGCCCGCGATGATCGTCGTGTCCCTGGTGGTGGGCCTGCTCATCGGCGCCGAGATCCCGCTGCTGATGACGCTGCTCCAGCGCATCCGCAAACAGGAGGCGAGCAGTGCCGTCGCCGACATGTTCGCCGTCGACTACATCGGCGCCCTCGTCGGCGGCCTGTGCTTCCCGCTGTTCCTGCTGCCGACCTTCGGTCAGCTGAAGGGCGCCCTGGTGGTCGGCGTGGTCAACGCGGTCGCCGGGGTCATCGTCGTGGTGTTCATCTTCCGCCGCCAGACCGGCCGGCTGGCCAAGGCCGGGCTGCTGGCCGGCGTCACCGTGGTGCTCGCCGCGCTCGGCACGACGTACGTGCTGGCGGAGGACCTGGAGATGACCGCGCGGCAGCACATGTACGCGGACCCGATCATCCACTCCGAGACCACGCAGTACCAGGACATCGTGGTCACCCGCTCCACCGCCTTCACCGGGGAGCCCGACGTACGGCTCTTCCTCAACGGCGACCTCCAGTTCAGCTCGGTCGACGAGTACCGCTACCACGAGTCCCTGGTCCACCCCGCGCTGTCCGGCCGCCACTCCAACGTGCTGGTCATGGGCGGCGGGGACGGGCTCGCGCTGCGCGAGGTGCTGCGCCACGAGGGCGTGCGGCACGTCACCCTGGTCGAACTGGACCCGGCGATGACCCGGCTGGCGCGCACCTTCGAGCCGCTGCGCAAGCTCAACCACGGTGCGCTGGACGATCCGCGGGCCAAGGTGGTCAACGCGGACGCCTTCACCTGGCTGCGCGAGGCCCGGCAGCAGTACGACGCGGTGATCATCGACTTCCCGGACCCGGACTCGGCGTCGCTGGCGAAGCTGTACTCGGTGGAGTTCTACGATCTGCTCCGCCGGGTGCTGGCGCCGCACGGCCAGGTCATGGTGCAGAGCGGATCGCCGTTCTTCGCCCCCAAGACCTACTGGTCGATCGCGAAGACCATCGAGACGGCCGGGTACGCGACGACGGAGTTCCAGATCGACGTACCGAGCTTCGGCAACTGGGGGTTCGTGCTCGCCCGCCCCGGAACCGAGGCCCCGCCGCTCCGGCTCGCCCCGGACACGCCGAAGCTGCGCTACCTGGACGAGGCGGTGCTGAAGGCGGCCACCGTGTTCCCCGTCGACCGCCGCCGCACCGACGTACGGCCGAGCACCCTGATGGACCCCGCGGTGCTCGAGTACGTCCTGGACGAGTGGCGCGACTACTGAGGCGCGCCGGTCAGGCCATCAGTGCCCCGGTCAGGCCGTGAGTGCCCCGGTCAGGCGGTGGGCGCCTCGGGGATCTCCGCGAGCCGTACGGGCCGGCGCTCGCGGCGGGAGATGTCGCAGGCCTCCGCGATCCGCAGGGCCCGCAGCGCCTCCCGCCCGTCGCAGGGGTTGGCCCGCTCACCCCGCACCACCTGCACGAACGTGGTCAGCTCGGCCTCGTAGGCGGGACCGAACCGCTCCACGAAGCCCGTCCACGGCTTGTCCGCGGCCGGCGGCCCGGTCGGCTCGGTGGACGCGATCGGCGTACGGTCGTCCAGGCCCACGACGATCTGGTCCAGCTCCCCGGCCAGCTCCATGCGGACGTCGTACCCCGCGCCGTTCAGCCGCGTCGCCGTCACCGTGGCCAGCGTGCCGTCGTCCAGGGTGAGCAGGGCCGCGCCGGTGTCCACGTCGTCCGCCGCGCGGAACATCGGCGGACCGGCGTCGGACCCGGCGGCGTACACGTCGACGACCTCCCGTCCGGTCACCCAGCGCAGCATGTCGAAGTCGTGGATGAGGGTGTCCCGGTAGAGCCCGCCGGACTGCGGCAGGTACTCGGCAGGCGGCGGCGCCTGGTCGCTCGTCACCGCCCGTACGGTGTGCAGCCGGCCGAGCCGCCCCGACCGCACCGCCTCCCGGGCCCCCGTGTAGCCGGTGTCGAAGCGGCGCTGGAAGCCCATCTGGAGGATCGTCCCGGCGGCCTCCACCTCGCCGATCGCCTGTAACGTGCCGGGCAGGTCGAGGGCGATCGGCTTCTCGCAGAACACCGGCAGCCCCGAGCGGGCCGCCCGGCCGATCAGTTCCGCGTGGGCCGGCGTCGCCGTGGTGATCACCACCGCGTCCACGCCCCACTGGAAGATCTCGTCCACCCCCGGCGCCGCCGTCTCGCCCAGCCGGTGGGCCAGATCCTGGGCCCGCGCCAGGTCGGCGTCCGTGAGGATCAGGGACCCGACGTCGCGGTGGCGGCTGAGCGTGTTGGCGTGAACGGTGCCGATGCGGCCCGTACCGATGACCCCGATGCGCATGGAAACAAAGTGGGCTCACAGCCCGCACCCTGTCAATCCGTATGTCCGGACAATCGGACCGCACAACTTCCCGTCACCTGCGCACAGAGCTACGCTCGGCGCGTGCCGAAACCAGAAGTGGACCCGACCGTGGCGCTGGACCTCAGCGTGGATCGCAGCAGCCCCGTGCCGCTGTACTTCCAGCTCGCCCAGCAGCTGGAGGCGTCGATCGAGCACGGCGCGCTGACCCCCGGCAGCCTGCTCGGCAACGAGATCGAGCTGGCCGCGCGGCTCGGTCTGTCCCGGCCCACCGTCCGCCAGGCCATCCAGTCGCTCGTCGACAAGGGTCTGCTGGTGCGCCGCCGGGGAGTCGGCACCCAGGTCGTGCACAGCAAGGTCCGGCGCCCGCTGGAGCTCAGCAGCCTCTTCGACGACCTGGAGGCGGCCGGACAGCGCCCGGCCACGAAGGTCCTGGTCAACACCGTCGTCCCCGCGGCCGCGGAGGTCGCCGCCGCGCTCGGCGTGGCCGAGGAGAGCGACGTGCACCGCGTCGAACGGCTGCGGCTGACGCACGGGGAGCCGATGGCGTACATGTGCAACTACCTGCCGCCCGGCCTCCTCGACCTGGACACCGGGCAGCTGGAGGCCACCGGCCTCTACCGGCTGATGCGCGCCGCCGGGATCACCCTGCACAGCGCCCGGCAGACCATCGGCGCCCGCGCCGCCACCGACGGCGAGGCGGAGCGGCTCGGCGAGGACGCGGGCGCGCCGCTGCTGACCATGGAACGGACCACGTTCGACGACACGGGGCGCGCGGTCGAGTTCGGCACCCACACCTACCGGCCGTCCCGCTACTCCTTCGAGTTCCAGCTGCTCGTGCGGTCCTGATCGGCCTTTCCGGCGGCGGCTTTCGTCGTGCGGGTTCGTCGCAATGTCCGGACAATGTGACCGTCGGCCGATCCCCGGAGGCACGTGCTCCGCTTGTGTGTCGGACAATGGAGCGTTTGGGGTTTCCAGAACCCGGCAGCCGGGCTCCCGTGTCCGGCGCGCACGCAACGCACAGCACGACCAGCACAGCACGGCAAGAAGGGCACGGCCTCGTGGCACGGTTTCGGACATGGGTGGGCATCGCGCTGGCAGGGGCACTGTCGGTGTCCCTGGCCGGCTGCAGCAGTACCGGCGGCAAGCGCGCCGAGGACGCCCGCAAGGCCGCGTCGGCCGAGGGCAGGGCGGCGGTGAACACCCCCCGCTGGACCTTCGCGATGATCACCCACTCGGGCGACGGCGACACCTTCTGGGACATCGTCCAGAGCGGCGCCGAGCAGGCCGCGGTCAAGGACAACATCAACTTCCTCTACTCCCACGACGACGAGGCCCAGCAGCAGGCCCAGCTCGTGAACGCCGCCATCGACAAGAAGGTCGACGGCATCATCGTCACGCTCGCCAAGCCCGACGCGATGAAGTCCGCCCTCGCCCGCGCGCACAAGGCGGGCATCCCGGTGATCACGGTGAACTCAGGCTCCGAGGAGTCCAAGGAGTTCGGCGCCCTCACCCACGTCGGCCAGGACGAGACGATCGCGGGCGAGGCCGTGGGCGAGGAGCTGAACGAGCGGGGCCGCGAGCAGGCGATCTGCGTGCTCCACGAACAGGGCAACGTCGGTCACGAGCAGCGCTGCGACGGCGTGGAGAAGACCTTCGACGGCAAGGTTCAGCGGCTCTACGTCAACGGCACCAGCATGCCCGACGTGCAGTCCGCCATCGAGGCCAAGCTCCAGACCGACAAGTCCGTCGACGCCGTCGTCACCCTCGGCGCCCCCTACGCCGACACCGCCGTCAAGGCCAAGCAGGGCGCCGGCAGCAAGGCCGAGATCGACACCTTCGACCTCAACGCCAAGGTGGCCGCCGGACTCGAGGACGGCACCCTCGGCTTCGCCGTCGACCAGCAGCCCTACCTCCAGGGCTACGAGGCCGTCGACCTGCTGTGGCTGTACAAGTACAACGCCGACGTCCTCGGCGGCGGCCGGCCGGTGCTCACCGGACCGCAGATCATCACCAAGGACGACGCCGCCGCGCTGGCCGACTACACGAAGCGGGGCACCCGGTGAACGCCACGCAGGTGAAGGCGGCTGACGAAAGGATTCTGCACACCTCTGTGCTGCGGAAACTCCTCGGCCGCCCCGAGCTGGGCTCCGTCGTCGGCGCGATCGCCGTCTTCGTCTTCTTCGCGTTCCTCGCCGACAGCTTCCTGCGCGCCACCAGCCTCAGCACCGTGCTCTACGCCGCCTCCACGATCGGCATCATGGCCGTCCCGGTGGCGCTGCTGATGATCGGCGGCGAGTTCGACCTGTCCGCGGGCGTCATGGTCACCTCCTCGGCCCTCGTGTCGTCGATGTTCAGCTACCAGATGACCGCCAACGTCTGGGTCGGCGTCGGCGTGTCGCTCCTGGTCACCCTGGCGATCGGCGCCTTCAACGGCTTCATGCTCACCCGCACCAAACTCCCCAGCTTCATCATCACGCTCGGCACGTTCCTCATGCTGACCGGCCTGAACCTGGGCTTCACCAAGCTCGTCGACGGCACCGTCTCCACCAAGTCCATCGCCGACATGGAGGGCTTCCCCTCCGCCCACGACGTCTTCGCCTCCACGATCACCGTCGGCGGCGTCGGCTTCAAGGTGACCATCCTGTGGTGGTTCGCCCTGGTCGCCGTCGCCAGCTGGATCCTGCTGCGCACCCGCGCCGGCAACTGGATCTTCGCGGTCGGCGGCAACAAGGACGCCGCGCGCGCGGTGGGCGTCCCGGTCACCAAGACCAAGATCGGCCTCTACATGGGCGTCGGCCTCGGCGCCTGGATCTCCGGCCAGCACCTGCTCTTCTCCTACGACGTCGTCCAGTCCGGCGAGGGCGTCGGCAACGAGCTGATCTACATCATCGCGGCCGTCATCGGCGGCTGCCTGATCACCGGCGGCTACGGCAGCGCCGTCGGCTCGGCGGTCGGCGCGTTCATCTTCGGCATGACCAGCAAGGGCATCGTCTTCGCCGAGTGGAACCCCGACTGGTTCAAGTTCTTCCTCGGAGCGATGCTGCTCCTCGCGACCCTGCTCAACGCCTGGGTCCGCAAGCGCGCGGAGGCCACCAAATGACGCGGAACGAAGGCCGTACGGCGCTCGTCGAGCTGTCCGGCGTCAGCAAGAACTACGGCAACGTACGCGCCCTCGAAGGCGTGTCCCTGGAGGTGCGCGCCGGCGAGATCACCTGCGTGCTCGGCGACAACGGCGCCGGCAAGTCCACCCTCATCAAGATCATCTCCGGGCTGCACCAGCACGACGGCGGTACGCTGAGCCTGGACGGCGAGGAGACCCGCCTCTCCTCCCCGCGCGAGGCGCTGGACCGCGGTATCGCCACCGTCTACCAGGACCTCGCCGTCGTCCCCCTCATGCCGGTCTGGCGCAACTTCTTCCTCGGCTCCGAGCCGCGCAAGGGCGTCGCCCCGTTCAAGCGCATGGACGTCGACCACATGCGGCGCACCACCCACGCCGAGCTCCTGCGCATGGGCATCGACCTCCGCGACGTCGACCAGCCCATCGGCACCCTCTCCGGCGGCGAGCGCCAGTGCGTGGCGATCGCCCGCGCGGTGTACTTCGGCGCGAAGGTGCTGGTGCTGGACGAGCCGACGGCGGCACTGGGGGTGAAGCAGTCGGGCGTCGTCCTGAAGTACGTGGCGGCGGCCCGCGACCAGGGCCTCGGTGTCGTCCTCATCACCCACAACCCGCACCACGCGTACCTGGTGGGGGACAGGTTCGTGCTGCTGAAACGCGGCACGATGGTGGGCAACCACGAGCGCGAGGACATCACCCTGGACGAGCTGACTAGGCAGATGGCGGGCGGAACGGAGCTGGACGATCTACGCCACGAACTGGAACGCCGCTAGGGGCGCGGGGCCGTGCTGATTTGCGGCTCCGCCGCGCGGGCGCGACCAGCCGCAACGCACCCGCACCCGGCAACGAACCGATCACGCCGCCCCCTGTCCCATTCGGCACCCGGCGGAGCCGTGCGGCACAATCGCACCCGATGAGCACCTACCGCGACTTCACCGCCCCCATCGGCTCCCGCCGCGCCCCGGTCCTGCGCACCGTGGGCACGAGGGAACGCCGCTCGCACCTCACGGCACCCCGGGTGCCCACGGTCGGCATCGACATCGGCGGCACGAAAGTCATGGCGGGCGTCGTCGACGCCGACGGCAACATCCTGGAGAAGCTCCGCACGGAGACCCCGGACAAGTCCAAGAGCCCCAAGGTCGTCGAGGACACGATCGTCGAGCTGGTCCTGGACCTCTCCGACCGGCACGACGTGCACGCCGTGGGCATCGGCGCGGCCGGCTGGGTCGACGCCGACCGCAACCGCGTCCTGTTCGCCCCCCACCTGTCCTGGCGCAACGAACCGCTGCGCGACCGCATCGCCGGCCGGCTCGCCGTCCCCGTCCTGGTGGACAACGACGCCAACACCGCCGCCTGGGCCGAGTGGCGGTTCGGCGCCGGACGCGGCGAGGACCACCTCGTCATGATCACGCTCGGCACCGGCATCGGCGGCGCGATCCTCGAGGACGGCCAGGTCAAGCGCGGCAAGTACGGCGTCGCCGGCGAGTTCGGGCACATGCAGGTCGTCCCCGGCGGCCACCGCTGCCCGTGCGGCAACCGCGGCTGCTGGGAGCAGTACAGCTCCGGAAACGCGCTGGTCAGAGAGGCCCGAGAGCTGGCCGCCGCCGACTCGCCGGTGGCCTACGGGATCATCGAGCACGTCAAGGGCAGCATCGGCGACATCACCGGCCCGATGATCACCGAGCTGGCCCGCGAGGGCGACGCCATGTGCGTCGAGCTGCTCCAGGACATCGGGCAGTGGCTGGGCGTCGGCATCGCCAACCTCGCCGCGGCCCTCGACCCGTCCTGCTTCGTGATCGGCGGCGGGGTCAGCGCCGCCGACGACCTGCTGATCGGCCCCGCGCGCGACGCCTTCAAGCGCCAGCTCACCGGCCGCGGCTACCGCCCCGAGGCCCACATCGTCCGCGCCCAGCTCGGCCCCGAGGCCGGCATGGTCGGCGCCGCCGACCTGTCCCGGCTGGTCGCCCGGCGGTTCCGCCGCGCCAAGCGGCGCCGGGTGGAGCGGTACGAACGCTACGAGCGGTACGCCGAGGCCCGCCGTGAGTCCCGGGAGTCGCTGTGACGGAGACCCTGCCCCACCAGGCGGCGCCCCCGGAGGAGCCCGGGCCCCCGGGCGAGAACCGCCGGCACATGATCCGCCGCCGTGCGCTCACGCTGCTCATCATCGTGCTGCTCATCGGCGTCCCCGCCGGCTACCTCGCGATCTCCGCCGGCCAGAGCCGCGACAGCGGCAGGGACAAGGAGGCGAAGTACGCGGCGACCGGCATGACCGACGGCTGGCCGTCGAAGTTGCAGCGCCGCATCTACGAGGTGCCCGTCCCGGTCCCGTCCGACGAGGTCGCCTACTACGAGACGAACAACTGGAAGACCAGCCGGCTCTACGTCCAGTTCGAGACCACGAACGCGGGCCTCGACGCCTTCCTCGCGGGGCTGGGCGTCGACCGGGACGCGCTGAGGAAGGACAAGATCGCGATCAGCGACCGCGCCCAGCGGGTCACCGGCTGGGAGTTCGGCGGGTCCGGATCCTGGTGGGGCGTCGTCAACGAGCAGGAGAACCCCGCGCCGACCCAGGACGTCGTCGTGAACATGGGCAACCCGGACTACCCGATGGTCTACGTCGTCTCGCACACCGTTCCGTAGGTCCCGGGGCCCGGCGGCAGGCCGTCGGAGCCGATTGTCAGACCCCGCCCGTAGAGTCGAAGACATCTGATCGGGCTGACGGGCGGGAGGTGACAGAACGTATGAGCGACATGGCGGTGGCAGAGGCGACGCGGGCCGGGGGGCCGACGGCGGCCGTCCCCGTCGCGCTCGCGGCCGTCTTCCTGCCCGCGCCGCTTCCGCGCGAGGGACGGATCGCCTTCTGGGACCCCGACGGCGGGCCGGTGGCCGGCACCCCTGCCGGCGACGGATCCACCGGCGGCCTCACCGGAGCCGTGGGCGGGACCGAGATGGTCGGGGAAGCCGAGGGAGCCGAGGAAGCCGGGGCAGCCGTGGCCGGGCAGGAGGCCGGGGGAGCGGCCGCCGGGAGCGGGGGCGACGGCCGACCCGGCGGGCCGACGGAGCTGACCGTCGTGCGGCCCCACGGCGCCGGAGTGCGCCGCAGGACCACGCCCGCGGTGACGCTGCCGCTCGCCGAGGCGCTGCCCCTCCTGGTACGGGCCCGGCACGACCCGGCCGCCCACCCGGCCACCGCCTGCTGGGGCGCGGCGGCCCTGCACGCCCTTCGGCTCACCGCGCGCGGCCGGCTGCTGCCCGGCCTGACCGCGACCGGGCAAGACGCCTGGCGGGCGGGCCCGCTCGACCCCGACGACATCGCGCACCTGCGGGCCGTGGCCGCCGCCCTGCCACCCGAGGGCCACGCGGTCCCGCTCGACGGCCCGGGACCGATCCGGCTGCCGGAGCCGGAGGCGCTGATCCGCGCCTTCCTGGACGCGGTCGCCGACACCCTGCCCCGTACCCCGGCCGCGCCCCACGCCTCGGGACGCCCGTTCGCCGCCCGCGGGGCCCAGCGTCTGCCCGACGCCCACGACTGGGCCGCGGAGGTCGCCGCGGGCATGGACGCGGGCGTACGGATCTCGCTCCGCCTCGACCTGTCCGCGTACGACCTGTTCGACCGGGACGAGGGCGCCGGCGCGGCCGGGGCGGGTGCCGGGAGCGGTGGCGTGCGCAACGCGGGCGCGGCCGTCGTCCAGGTGCACAGCCTCGCCGACCCCACCCTCGTGGCCGACGCCGCGGACCTGTGGTCGGGGACGGCCGACGCGTCGTTCGGCCCCCGCGCGCGCGTGGACGCCGCGCTCGCGGTGCGGCGGGCGGCGCGCGTCTGGCCGCCGCTGGACCGGCTCACCGAGCAGGACGTCCCCGACGTGCTCGCCCTGTCCGAGGAGGAGGTCACCGACCTGCTGGGTGTGGCGGCCGGCCGGCTCGCCGCCGCGGGTGTCGCCGTGCACTGGCCCCGCGACCTCGCCCAGGACATCACCGCGACCGCCGTGATCAGGACCGCGCCCGGCTCGGCGACCGACGGCACGGGCTTCTTCGAGAGCGAGGACCTGCTCCAGTTCCGCTGGCAGCTCGCGATCGGCGGGGACCCGCTCACCGAGGCCGAGATGGACACCCTGGCGGAGGCCCACCGTCCGGTCGTCCGGCTCCGCGACCGGTGGGTGCTGGTCGACCCGTCGCTCGTCCGCCGGGCCCGCAAGCGCGACCTGGGCCTGCTCGACCCGGTCGACGCCCTCTCCGTCGCCCTCACCGGCAGCGCGGAGGCCGACGGCGAGACGGTCGACGTGGTGCCCGTCGGCGCGCTGGCCGCCCTGCGCGACCGGCTCACTGCGGGCGTGCGCCCCGCCGAAGCACCGCCCGGCCTGCACGCCACCCTCCGCGACTACCAGCTGCGCGGCCTGGCCTGGCTCGACCTCATGACCTCGCTCGGTCTCGGCGGCTGCCTCGCCGACGACATGGGCCTCGGAAAGACCGTCACCGTCATCGCCCTGCACCTCAAGCGGGCCCGCACCGAGCCGACCCTCGTCGTCTGCCCGGCCTCCCTCCTGGGCAACTGGCAGCGGGAGATCGAGCGGTTCGCGCCCGGCGTCCCCGTCCGCCGCTTCCACGGCCCGGACCGCACCCTCGACGACCTGACCGGCGGCTTCGTCCTCACCACCTACGGCACGATGCGGTCCGCCGCCACGACCCTCGCCGAGCAGCCCTGGGGCATGGTCGTCGCGGACGAGGCCCAGCACGTGAAGAACCCCTACTCGGCGACGGCGAAGGCCCTGCGCACCATCCCGTCCCCGGCGCGGGTGGCCCTGACCGGCACCCCCGTGGAGAACAACCTCTCCGAGCTGTGGGCGCTGCTCGACTGGACCACCCCCGGACTGCTCGGCCCCCTGAAGTCGTTCCGCTCCCGGCACGCGCGCGCGGTGGAGAACGGTGAGGACGACCAGGCGGTGGAGCGCCTCGCCCGCCTCATCCGCCCCTTCCTGCTGCGCCGCAGGAAATCCGACCCGGGCATCGTCCCCGAGCTCCCGCCGAAGACCGAGACGGACCACCCCGTCCCGCTCACCCGGGAACAGGCCGCGCTGTACGAGGCGGTGGTGCGCGAGTCGATGCTCGCCATCGAGGAGGCCGAGGGCATGGGCCGCCGCGGCCTCGTCCTCAAGCTGCTGACCTCGCTGAAGCAGATCTGCGACCACCCCGCGCTGTTCCTGAAGGAGGCGCACCCGCCGGGCGGGACCGACCGGATGACCGCCCGCTCGGGCAAACTCGCCCTGCTGGACGAGCTGCTGGACACGGTGCTCGCCGAGGACGGCTCGGCACTGGTCTTCACGCAGTACGTCGGCATGGCCCGCCTCATCACCTCCCACCTGGCCACCCGCGCGGTCCCGGTCGACCTGCTGCACGGCGGCACGCCGGTGCCGGAGCGCGAGCGGATGGTGGACCGCTTCCAGAGCGGGGCGACCCCCGTCCTCGTCCTGTCCCTGAAGGCCGCCGGCACCGGCCTGAACCTCACCCGCGCCGGCCACGTCGTCCACTTCGACCGCTGGTGGAACCCGGCGGTGGAGGAACAGGCCACCGACCGCGCCTACCGCATCGGCCAGACCCAGCCGGTCCAGGTCCACCGGCTCATCACCGAGGGCACGGTCGAGGACCGCATCGCCGAGATGCTCCAGTCCAAGCGGGCCCTGGCCGACGCGATCCTCGGCTCCGGCGAGGCGGCCCTCACCGAACTGACGGCCCGTGAACTGTCCGACCTCGTCTCCCTGAGGAGGCCGTCATGACCCCCCGGCCCGCCGACGAGGCCCGCCGCGCCCTGCGGGAGGCACGCGAGCGCGGCGAGTGTACGGGCGCGGACGGGGAGCGCGGGGCGCCGGCACCGTCGGCGCCGGCCCAGGACCGGGAGGACTGCCCGGACCGGACACCGGCGGAGCGTCCCGCGTCGCGCCCCGGGGACATCGCGCGCGCCGCGCTGCGCGGCGCACGGACCGCACGGCACACGGGGGCGGACGCTGTCGAGGACGGTACCGACGCCCTCGACGCCCCGGGCACTCCGTCACGTCCGGAGGGCCCTGAGGGACGGGCGGGTTCGACAGGGCCGGGAGAACCGAACCCGGGAGTCCAGGATGCGGGGGATCCGGCAGGCGGCGGCGCGCCCCAGGGTTCGGGGAAACCGACGGCCGCGGGCGGGAAAGCGGACCGGTACGGCGACATGACCGAGCCGGCCGGCCGGACCGTACCCGACGGGGCGCCCCTTCCCGGCTCCGCCGACCGGGACGACAGCCGGCCGGCGGACGTGGCGCGTGAGGCGCTGCGGGCGGCCCGCCGGCAGGCGAAGGCGGAAGCGGCGAGCGGGCGCGGGCCGGCCGGAAGCGCGGCGAGCGCCCGGCGGACGCCCCCTCCGGCCGCTCGTGGGCGTCGGCCGGGCGGCGCGGACACCGCCGACGCCCGTGCCCGCGCCGTACGGGACTTCGCCGCGGACGCGTTCCGGCTGCCCCCGGAGGCGGACCCGGCCGGGGACGCGACGCACTCCGGGGACGCCCCGGCTGCCGGGAGCCCGGCCGGTGGCCCCTCCGGCGCGGACCGGGCGGCCTCGTACCCGGAGCGGGGCACGTCGCCCGACGCAGGTCCCGTTACGGGGCCCACTGCCGCTCCGCACGCCAGGGACACGGCGAGCGCCGAGGGCGGGGCAACCGCTTCCGAACAGCCGGGACATGCCGGGCGCGCGGCGCACACCGAGGGTGGGGAACCCGGGCCCGGGGGGCCGGGACACGCCGCCCATATGGCGAGCCCCGAGAGCCTGCCCGCCGGTCCCGTGCGGTCGGGGCATGCCCTGCACGCGGTGAGCCCCGAAGGTTCGCGGTCCGGTCCTGAGGGGCCGGGACATGCTCGGCGCGCGGCGCACACCGAGGGTGGGGAACCCGGGCCCGGGGGTCCGGGCCACGCCGCTCATATGGCGAGCCCCGAGAGCCTGCCCGCCGACCCTGAGCAGTCGGGGCATGCCTCGCGCGCGGGGAGCCTCGAAGGGGCGTCGCCCGCTTCCGAGCCGCTGGGACGTTTCTCGCGCGCGGGGAGCCTTGAAGGGGTGTGGCCCGCTCCCGAGTGGCCGGAGCATGCACCGCGCTCGGCGAGCCTCGAAGGGGCGTCGCCCGCCTCCGAGCCGCTGGGACGTTTCTCGCGCGCGGAGAGCTCCGAAGGGGCGTCGTCCGCCACCGAGCGGTCGGGGCGCCCGCGGGACCCGGCGCACCCGGCGGCGGCGGGCGGCCGGGAGCCTCACTCCGCACCGGCCGCGCAAGCCCGCGCCCCCCGCTCGATGGCGGCCCCGGACCGTGACGGCGATCTCCGGCGCACCTTTCCCGCGCTTCCGCCCCGCAGGGCCGTGGACGAGGGATTCGCCGGGACCTGGTGGGGCAACGCCTGGGTGCGGGCGCTGGAGGAGGGCGCCCTGGACGTCGCGAGGCTGGAGCGCGGGCGCGGGTACGCCGAGGGGGGACACGTGGACGCCATCACCGTGACGCCCGGGCTGGTCCTCGCCTACGTGCAGGGCAGCCGCGCCCGGCCGTACCGCGTCCAGGTGCGGCTGCGCACGCTCGGCGACGCGGACTGGGACCGGTTCCTGGACGCCGCCGTGGAGCGGCCCGGACACATCGCCGCCCTGCTCGACAAGGAGCTTCCCCACTCCCTGGCCGACCTCGCCGACCGCGGCGTCCCGCTGCTTCCCGGCCCCGGCGACCTCACCCCGCAGTGCAGCTGCCCCGACTCCGGCCACCCCTGCAAGCACGCCGCCGCCCTCTGCTACCAGACGGCGCGTCTGCTCGACGCCGACCCCTTCGTGCTCCTCCTGCTGCGCGGCCGGGGCGAACGCGCGCTGCTCGACGCCCTGTCCCGGCGGAACGCGGCCCGCGCGGCACGCGCCGCCCAGGACCGGGGACCGGCGCCGCTGCCCGGACTCCGGGCCGGTGAGGTCCTGGCCCGGCGCGCCCTGCCGCCCCTCCCGGCGCCGCTGCCCGCGCCCCCGCATCCCGAACAGCCCCCGGCCTACCCGGCCGCCCCCGGCGGTCCCGATCCGTTCGCCCTGGACCAGCTCGCCACCGACGCGGCCGCCCGTGCCCACGCCCTGCTCACCACCGGACGCGACCCGGTCGGCACGCTGACGCTGTGGCAGGACGCCGTCCGCCTCGCCGCGGCACGCCCCGGCTCAGGGCTCACCGCGGGCACCCGCGCGCTCTACGCGTCCCTCGCCTCGGCCGCCGGGCGCGACACGGCCGAGCTGGCGCGGGCCGTCGCCGCCTGGCGGCAGGGCGGACCCCAGGGACTCGACGTCCTGGAGGAGCCGTGGGACCCGCCGGCCGGCCGTTTCGACCGCGCCCGCCCCCTGCTGCTCGCCGCCGACCTCCCCGCCTTCCGCCCCTGGCGCAACCACCTCACCCACCCCCGGGGCCACGTCCAGCTCAGACTCGGCCGGTCGGGGCTGTGGTACGCGTACGAGTCGGAGCCCGGCCGCGAGGACTGGTGGCCGCGCGGCACCCCCGACCTCGACCCGGTCGGCGCCCTGACCGGCCTGGGCACCCGAGTCGACCTCTGAGCCGAGCTCCCGGCGGACCTCGCAGTCGACCGCTGACTCCCGGGCACGAAGGGGGCGTTGTCTTCCGCCGACCGGATGTATAGCCTCATGGCATGTGACATTGCACAGACGCGGTGTGGCACACGGAGGAGGAGCCGTTGACCCTCAAGGTCGTCGTCGTGGGCGCGGGAGTCGTCGGAGCCGCCTGCGCCTACCACGCCGCCTCGGCGGGCCTGGACGTCACGGTCGTCGACCGCGGACCCGTGGGCGCCGGGACGACGAGCCGCGGAGAGGGCAACGTCCTCCTCTCCGACAAGGAACCCGGCCCCGAACTCGCCCTGGCCCACCTGAGCCGCACCCTGTGGGACGAGGCCGGCCGGGAGCTCGGCCCCGACTCACTCGAACTCGAGCCCAAGGGCGGCCTGGTCGTCGCGAGCACCGCCGAAAGCCTCACCGCGCTCGGCGAGTTCGCCGCCCGGCAGGAGGCGGCCGGTGTCCGCGTCGAGCCGGTCGAGAGCGTGCGGGACCTCGAACCCCACCTCGCGCCCGGGATCCCCGGCGGCATCCACTACCCGCAGGACGCCCAGGTCCAGCCGGTGCTGGCGGCGGCCGCACTGCTGCGAGCCGCCGTACGGCACGGCGCGCGCTTCCGCACCGGCGAGGTCTCCGGCGCCGTGACCGCCCGGGACGGCGGCCGGATCACCGGCGTCCGCACGGCCGCCGGTGACGTCCTGCCCGCCGACGCCGTCGTCAACGCCGCCGGGACCTGGGGCGGCGAGGTCGGCCGGCGGCTCGGCGCACCCGTCGAGGTGCTGCCCCGCCGCGGCTTCGTCCTGGTGACCGAACCGCTGCCGCCGATGGTCCGGCACAAGGTCTACTCCGCCGACTACGTCGCCAACGTCGCCTCCTCCGACGCCGGTCTGGAGACCTCCTGCGTCGTGGAGGGCACGCGCGGCGGCACGATCCTCATCGGCGCCAGCCGCGAACGCGTCGGCTTCGACACCACGATGAACACCGCCGTGGTCGCCAGGCTCGCCGCACAGGCGTGCCGGCTCTTCCCCTTTCTGCGCGGAGTCCACCTGATGCGCGCCTACCGCGGATTCCGGCCGTACTGTCCCGACCATCTGCCGGTCGTCGGCCCCGACCCGCGCGTGCCGGGCGTCGTGCACGCCTGCGGTCACGAGGGCGCGGGCATCGG
This sequence comes from Streptomyces coelicoflavus, assembly GCF_003112555.1. Lineage (GTDB taxonomy): Bacteria > Actinomycetota > Actinomycetes > Streptomycetales > Streptomycetaceae > Streptomyces > Streptomyces coelicoflavus. The sequence continues at coordinate 747,835 of NZ_BEWB01000004.1, forward strand.
CCTCGCCCCCGCGACCGGTGCGCTGGTGACGGCCCACCTGCTCGGCCGCCCCTGGCGCGGCGCCGACCCGGCCGCGCACACCGGTCTTCTCCCCGACCGTTTCCTCGCCCCGGAGGTGCGCCCCAGTGAGTGAGATCACCGTCGACGGTGAGCCGTTGCCGTTCGTCGAGGGACAGACCGTCGCCGCGGCCCTCGTCGCCGCGGGCCGGGTCGCCTGGCGCAGTACCCGCGTGGGACACCGCCCGCGTGGCGTCTTCTGCGGCATCGGCGTCTGCTTCGACTGCCTCCTGACGATCGACGGCACCGGCGGGCAGCGCGCCTGCCTGGTGCCGGCCCGGCCCGGCATGACCGTCACGACGCGGGAGGACGACGATGAATGAGCCGGCGGATCTCGTCGTCGTGGGCGCGGGCCCGGCCGGACTGGCGGCCACGGCCACGGCGCTGTCCGGCGGACTGCGCGTCGTGCTGGTGGACTCCGGCACCACCGTCGGCGGCCAGTACTGGCGGCACCCGCCGGAGCACGCCCGAGCGGCCATCGCGACCGGGGACCTGCACCACGGACTGCGTACCTACCGTGCCCTGTGCCGGGCGTTGGCGGCGCACCGGGCGGCGGGCCGGCTCGACCTCCTCCTCGGGCACCACGCGTGGTCCGCCGTCCGCGAGGGCGACGGCTTCGCGGTCCATGCGGTCGACCGCCGAGACGCGCCTCGGGAGACCACGGTCGTCCTGCGGGCGCCGCGGCTCCTCGTGGCCACCGGCGCCTACGACCGGCAACTGCCCTTCCCCGGCTGGGACCTGCCCGGGGTCCTGACCGCCGGCGGACTCCAGGCGCTCCTCAAGGGCGGCGGGGTGGCGGCCGGGAGCCGCGTGGCGCTGGGCGGCACCGGCCCGTTCCTGCTGCCGGTGGCCGCCGGTCTCGCCGCGCGCGGCGTCGAGGTCGTCGCGGTGTGCGAGGCGGCCCACCCGCGGGCCTGGCTGCGGCACCCCGTCCCCCTGCTGCGCAACCCGGGCAAGTGGGCCGAGGGAGCCGGATACGCCGCCACGCTCGCCCGCCACCGCGTCCCCGTCCGCCCGCGCACGGCGATCGTCGCGGCGGAAGGCGGCGCACGCGTGTCGGCGGTGCGGATCGCCTCGCTGGCGCCCGACGGCAGCCCGCGCCCGGGTACGGAACGCCGCGTCGAGGTCGACGCCGTGGGCGTCGGCTGGGGCTTCACACCCCAACTCGACCTGCTGGTCCCCCTCGGCTGCGCCCTCACGGAGTCGGCGGACGGCAACGCGGTGGCCGCCGTCGACGCGGACCAGCGCACCACCGTCCCCGGCCTCTACACCGCGGGGGAGACCTGCGGTGTGGGCGGCGCGGCGCTCGCCGTGAACGAGGGCCGGTTGGCCGCGCGGTCGGTCCTCGCCGACTCCGGCACCGACCCCGCACCGGCGAACCGGCCCCCGACCGCGCTGCGTTCGGCGGTGGCACGGCAACGCGCCTTCGCCCGGGCGATGGCGCTGGCCCACCCGGTCCCTCCCGCCTGGCCCGAGTGGCTCACCGACGGGACCGTCGTGTGCCGCTGCGAGGAGGTGACCGCGGGAGCGGTCCGGGCCGCCCGTGCCGACGGCGCCCACGACCACCGGCAGGTCAAGCAGCTGACCCGGGCCGGCATGGGCTGGTGCCAGGGGCGGATGTGCGGACCCGCCGTGCACTGCCTCACGGCGCGGGGGCGGGCCTACGAGCCCGCGGAACGGCTCGTCGCGACACCCGTCACCCTCGGGGCGCTCGCCGACCTCGACGAAGGACCGCAGACACCGCAGACACCGCAGTCACCGCGGGCAGCACAGTCACCGCGGGCAGCACAGGCACAGCAGGCACCGACGGACAACGGTCACACCGACAAGGAGTGTTCATGAGCGAGACCCGCAAGCCCTGGCACGGCGTCATCGTCGCGACCAGCCTGCCGTTCCACGACGATCTCTCGGTCGACTTCGGCGCCTACGGCGAGAGCGTCGCCCACCTCGCCGAGCAGGGCATGCACGGCGTCGCGCCCAACGGGTCGCTGGGCGAGTACCAGACCCTCACGTACGAGGAGCGCGACCGCGTCGTCGAGACCGCCGTCGCCCACGCCCCCGCCGGGTTCACCGTCATGCCGGGCGTCGGCGCCTACGGCGGCGAGGAGGCCAGGCGGCACGCCCAGTTCGCCAAGGACGCGGGCTGCCAGGCGGTCATGTGCCTGCCGCCCAACGCCTACCGCGCCGACGACCGCGCCGTACTCGAGCACTTCGAGGCGGTGGCCTCGGTGGGCCTGCCCGTCACCGCGTACAACAACCCCATCGACACCAAGGTGGACCTGCGCCCCGACCTGCTGGCCAAGCTGCACGCCGAAGGGTTCGTGGTCGGCGTCAAGGAGTTCTCCGGCGACGTCCGGCGCTGCTACGAGATCTCCGAACTGGCCCCCGGACTCGACCTCATGATCGGCACCGACGACACCGTCCTCGAGGTCGCCCTCGCCGGCGCCAAGGGCTGGGTCGCCGGTTACCCGCAGGTCTTCCCCCGGGCCTGCCTCGCCCTGTACGAGGCGTCCGTCCGGGGCGACCTGGAGACGGCACTGCCGCTCTACCGGCGACTGCACCCGGTGCTGCGGTGGGACAGCAAGACGGAGTTCGTCCAGGCCATCAAGCTCGGCCAGGAGATGACCGGCCGCCGCGGTGGCGGGTGCCGGCCGCCGCGGCAGCCGCTGGACCCTCAGACGGAGGCCGTCGTGCGCGCCGCCACCCAGGCCCTGATCGACGCGGGGGTGAACTGACGATGCGCTCGACGGTCTGCTACCACGCCGTCGACTCGCACACCGAGGGCATGCCCACCCGCGTGATCACGGGCGGGGTGGGCGCCCTCCCCGGCGCGACGATGTTCGAGAAGCGGCAGCGGTTCGTCGCGGAACGCGACCACCTGCGCACCCTGCTCATGTGCGAACCACGCGGCCACGCCTCGATGTCCGGGGCGATCCTGCAACCCCCCACCCGCCCGGACGCCGACTACGGCGTGCTCTTCATCGAGGTCTCCGGCTGCCTGCCGATGTGCGGCCACGGCACCATCGGCGTCGCGACGGTCCTCGTCGAGACCGGCATGGTCGAGGTCACCGAGCCGGAGACCCGGGTCCGGCTCGACACACCGGCCGGACTGGTCACGGCCCGCGTGCGGGTGCGCGACGGCCACGCCGAGTCGGTGACCCTGGAGAACGTGGCGTCCTACTGCCACGCACTCGACCAGGTCGTCGACGTCCCCGGCTACGGGCGGGTGCGCTACGACATCGCCTACGGCGGCAACTTCTACGCGTTCGTCCGCACCGACGACCTCGGCATCCCCTTCGAGCGGGCGCACAAGCAGCGGCTGCTCGACGCCGGACTGGCCGTCATGGACGCCGTCAACAAGCAGAACCCGGTGTCCCACCCGGAGAACCCGGAGATCGACGTGTGCCACCACGTCTACCTCGAAGCCCCCGGATCGACCGCCGAGCACTCACGGCACGCCATGGCCATCCACCCGGGCTGGTTCGACCGGTCGCCCTGCGGCACGGGCACCAGCGCGCGGATGGCACAACTGCACGCCCGCGGCCTGCTCCCGGCCGGCCGGGACTTCGTCAACGAGTCGTTCATCGGCTCCCGGTTCGTCGGCCGGATCCTGTCGGAGACGACGGTCGGGGACCGCCCGGCCGTCCTCCCGTCCGTCACCGGCCGTGCCTGGATCACCGGCACCGCGCAGTACCTGCTCGATCCCACGGACCCCTACCCGGCCGGTTTCACCCTCTGAACGGCCAGGCGTACGCCTGCGGCCCGGGGCGGCTTCGAGCCACCCCGGGCCTTGCCGCGCCGGACGTCCCCGCGCGGGTGTCCGAGTCCGGTCAGTAGTCGGTGCCGACGGTGACCCCGCTGAAGCCGTCCACCGCGTACAGGCTGATGTAGTGGGTGCCGGCCGCCGGGTTGTCGACGGTCAGGGTGTGGCTGTTGCCGGTGCCCGTGTCACGCCGCGTGTAGCCGCCGGTGCCGGGCCAGCCGCCGTCGCCGTAGTACAGGTCCGCGTCGCCCGTGCCGCCGGACGTGGTGATCGTCAGCCGGGCGGTGCCGGCCGGGACGTGGAGGTACAGGTAGGCGTAGTCGCCCGTGCCGGCGGACTGGTCGCTCCGCCGGCAGTCCCGGCCCAGCTCCCTGGTGTCGGTGCCGGTGCACTCGGCCCCGGGCCCGGTGCCGGTGCCGCAGTCACCGGCCGCGCAGCCCGCCAGCCAGATGTACCAGTCGTTGTCGTAGCGGGTGCCGATGGTGCCGGTCAGGTAGGCGCGGGCGGCGTTCCAGTTTCCCGCCCGGTAGTGGCCGAGGACGGTGTCCATGTCGGCGCGGTGGTTCTCGAGCATGTACCGCACGGCGAGGTAGCCCCAGCGGTAGACGCGGGTGGTGTCGTGGCTGTACGTGGTGTCGAACAGGGTGCTCAGCGCGTAGGTGCCGCGGCCCGCCTCGGTCGTCGCCTCCGTGTAGGGGACTCCGCGGTAGGAGTAGGAGACGTACTCGGCGAAGCCTTCGACCCACCAGATGGTCGGGGTGGTGATGTTGGCGTTGAAGTCGCCGTACATGTCGAAGCGGCCGTCGAGGTAGTGGGTGTACTCGTGGTTGAGGTTCCAGATCTGGAAGTCCGGGCGCAGCCACTCGGCCTCGTAGGCGATGAAGCGCGGCTGGTTGCCGGCCGCCGACGGGTCGCCCTCCAGGTACATGCCGCCGTTGTTGGTGTCGATCCCGTACATGGCACCGGCGTAGGTCTGGTAGTCGGTGCTGGAGTCGAAGACCACGACCTCGATGGAGTCGTTCGTGTCGCCCGCGACGGGGCCGTCGTCCCGGACGACGGAGTGGAAGTAGGCGTCCTGGCCGCGCATGCTGTCGCAGGCGGCGGACAGTTCGCCCGAGGTCATCTGCTGGGCCCTGACGGTGATACCGGAGCTGCACGCGTACGTCACCGGCAGCACCGCCTTCGCAAGCTGCGCCGGCAGGTCGCAGGTGCCGTAGGAGGAGCAGTTGGCCTCGTCGTAGAAGGCGGTCATCTCGGCGACGCCGACCCAGAGCGGGGCGGTGGCGCCGGTGATCGAGCTCGAGTCCAGCAGACCCGTCGCCAGGGGCCGTACCTTGCTCCGCAGGGTGGAGTGCTGGAGGAACCTGCCGAGTTCACGTCCCGCGTTGGATGTGAGGTACGACTGGTCCGTGCCCAGGAGCGAGAGGTGCCCGGAGGCGAAGCCGTACAGGGCGTCGAGCAGGCCGGGGTCCGACTCGACGGCGGTCACGAACGCGGGCACCTGGTGGCCGCGGAAGGTCACCGTGTAGACGTTGTTGACCGCGTTGAGCATCCACCAGGAGGAGTTCCAAGAGGAGTCGTAGTCCGCCAGCAGCCGCTCGACGACGTGGATGTAGCGGGCGTTCTCCTCGGCGCTGTCGATGAGGGTGACGGCCTCGGCGAGCGTCTCGCCGTTGGCGTCGCTCACGTCGCGGGAGTGCGGGGCGGCGAAGAAGGCGTCGAGCCCCGCGCGTATCGCGGTGCGCAGACCGCTGCCGTAGCCGCCCACCGTACCGGTGTTGTAGTAGTGGACGTAGTAGCCGGCGCGCAGGTAGAGCACCAGTTGCGGCATACCGGTGCCGGCGTTGCCCGGGTACGACGCCGAACCGTCGCGCAGGGCGTCGGCGACGGAGATCATCTGCGCCTCGCGGAAGGCGTGGTGGGCGTCGTTCCCGGTCAGGTCGAACAGCGTGTTGACGCAGTCGGTCGTCGACGACTTGATCTGCTGGACCAGTGCGCTGCCGGTGCGGGTGGTGAACGCGGAGACGTCGCAGGCGGCCGCCGCGGTCCTGGTCCCGTCCGCGCCCTGCGGTCTCCCGTGTGCCTCGGGTGTCCCGTAGGAGTGCTTGAGCGCGTCCTTGCCCGCCGCCAGCGGCGGGAGCGCCGACGCCTCGAGCCGCCCCTTGCCCACGTGCCCGGCCCCGGATCCGGCGGACCGGGCCACGGGCGGGGGACCGGTGTGCTTCCCGCTCGTGTCCGCGGTCCGGGAGCCGGCCGCCGGGCTTTCGGGAAGCGCGTCGGCCGGCTGCGTCAGCAGGCCGACGCCCATGGCGACGGTCAGGGCCAGCGGCAGGGCCGCCCCCAGACGTCGTCGGACGAATGACTTTCTCACTTGTGCCTCCCATGAGGGTGGGGACCCCGCGATGCGGGGCCCGTGGAGGGTGAGGGGGCCGTGGATCGGGGAGGGCCGCGCCGTCGAACGGACGGGGGCACGGCCGATGCCAAAGTTGGCATGAGCACGACCTGTTGTGCCATGTACCATTGCACAGGTGACATGATGCGGGAAGTGGTCCGACGGTATCCGTCCACACCAATCAGTCGGCGAGCACGGCGAGCACGGCGACTTGGGCGCGCCTCACGGCCCGCCGGCCGCACGTCGCGTCAGCCGTCAGCTACAGCCCTCGGCTTCAGCCCTCAGCTTCAGTCCTCGGCTTCAGCCTTCGGTGTTCGCCCTGTCGTCCGCCCACAGGGTGCGGACGTGTGCGAGGTGGCGGCGCATGCACTCCTCCGCCTCACGGCTGCGGCCGGCCGCCATCAGGTCCAGCAGTTCGACGTGCTCCTCGGCGGAAGCGACCAGCCGGCCCGTCTCGTTCAGGCTGCCCAGCCCGAACAGGCGTGAACGCTTGCGCAGGTCGGCCACCACCTCCACGAGATGGTGGTTGCCGGCCAGGGCCAGCAGTTCGAGGTGGAACCGGTGGTCGGCCTCGAGGTACTTGAGGACGTCGTGCTCCCGTGCCGCGGTGACGATCTGCCGCGCCAGCGGACGCAGGGCCTCCAGTTGCTCCGCGGTCGCCGTCGTGGCAACCCGGCCCACGGTGGGAACCTCGATCAGCGTGCGGATCTCGGTGAACTCGTCGAGGTCCCGCTCGGTCATCTCGGTGACCCGGAATCCCTTGTTGCGCACCGCCTCGACCAGGCCCTCCCGGGCCAGATCCAGCATGGCCTCGCGCACCGGAGTGGCGGAGACGCCGAGTTCCGCGGCCAGAGTGGGGGCGGAGTAGATGACACCCGGACGCAGGTCACCGGCGATGAGGGCGGCCCGGAGCGCGTTGGCGACCTGATCGCGCAGGTGGGTCTGGACGGAGATCGCCTGCGACTTGAGATGCGGCATCCGTGCTCCTGCGTCCGACCAGCCAATGACCTCCCACCATACAATGTCACGTTGCGTCGGCAGCCGGTGCGGGGCGTGCGGGGCCTGCGCCGAGGTCAGCGCACTGACGCCATCCAGCTCTCCACCTCGTCGGCGCCGCGGGGCAGTTCGGACGACAGGCACAGGGCTCCGTCGGCCGTGACGAGGAAGTCGTCCTCGATCCGTACGCCGATGCCGCGCAGTTCCGCGGGCACCGTCAGGTCGTCGGGCTGGAAGTAGAGGCCGGGCTCGACGGTGAGCACGTGCCCGGGCTCCAGCACGCCGTCCAGGTAGGTCTCCCGTCGGGCCCCGGCGCAGTCGTGGCAGTCGAGCCCCAGCATGTGACCCGAACCGCACAGGGTGTAGCGCCGGTACAGGTCGGACTCGGGGGTCCTCGCCGTCCTGCCGTACGGCCGCAGGCCCCACGCGTCGAGTCCCTCGGCGATCACGCGCATCGCCGCCGCGTGGAAGTCGCCGTACCGGGCGCCGGGCCGCAGCGCGTCGATGCCCGCGGACTGAGCCGCGTGCACCAGGTCGTAGACCCGCCGCTGGACGTCGCTGAAGCGGCCGCCGACCGGCAGTGTCCGGGTGACGTCCGCGGTGTAGAAGGAGTCGGCCTCGACCCCGGCGTCCAGGAGGAGCAGGTCCCCGTCCCGCACCGGGCCGTGGTTGCGCGTCCAGTGCAGGACGCAGGCGTGTGCCCCGGCGGCCGCGATGGTCTCGAAGCCCAGCCCGTAACCCCCGAGCCGGGCCCGCCGGTTGAAGGTGCCCTCGATCCAGCGTTCGCCCCGGGCGAGTTGTGCGGCCCGGGGCAGTTCGCCGACGACGTCCCGGAAGCCGGCGGCCGTCCAGTCCACGGCCGTACGCAACTGCGTGACCTCCCATTCGTCCTTGACCAGCCGCAACTCCGACAGCACGCGGTCGAGTTCGGCGTCGGCGTCGGCCCGGGCGTGGGGCGCCACCAGCGCGTCGACGTGCGCGTCCACACCACGCAGCACACGGGTCGGGACCCGCCCGCGCAGGGCCCGCTCCAGATCCTCGCGCGCGGCGGCCTCGACGCCGAGCTCGGCCGACGTCTCCGGCAGCGTCCGGCGCCGGCCGGTCCAGAACTCGCCGTACCGCCGGTCGCTGTGGAAATCCGCGCCGTTCGGACCGCCGTCGCGCGGCGAGCGCGGCCGGGTGAACAGGGTGACCGTGTGCCCGGTTCCGGTGGGCTCGAATACGAGGACGCTGTCGGGCACCGCGTGCGTGCCGAGTTCGGCGGTGAGATGGACGAACGCGGAGTGCGGCCGGAAGGCGTGGTCGAAGTCGTTGCTCCTGACCTTCAACCCGCCCGAGGGGACGACGACGCGTTCACCGGGGAAACGCTCGGACACCGCCGAGCGCCGCTTGGCCGCGTACGTCGCGCCCGCCTGCAACGGCGGTCTGCGTTCCGTGTCCGCCCACCCGCCTTCGAAGGCGCCCTGCTCATTCATCCGGAGACTCCTCTGCCGTGGGGGTGACGGGTGCGTCGGGGAGGTGACGAACCGGGCGGCGGCACCGGCGGTGCGGCCGGCCGTCCGGCCTCCCGCGAGATTTCCACGACGGATTCGCGGGGACAACGGACCGGGCCATAGGAGAAGGCGCCGCCCACCCATAACGTCCGGCACCGAGCGGGGAGATCCGGCCAGGGGCACCGGACGGCCGGAAACACCGCCCGCATAATGGACGCCCGTGCCCGCCACACAGCGAGGTGTACCGATGGAGCTGGAGCTGCGCCACCTGCGTGTGCTGTGCGCGATCGCGGATTCCGGGAGCGTCGGCAGGGCGGCCGCGGCGCTCGGGTACACCCAGCCGGCGCTGAGCACCCAGCTGCGCCGGATCGAACGACTGCTCGGCGAGGGGCTGTTCGTGCGCGCCAGCACGGGCGTGGAGCTGACCGCCTACGGTGCCGACGTCGTCAGCCAGGCCCGCGAGATCCTGATGCGCGCCGACGCCCTCGGCCGACGGCGGACGGGCGGCTCGTCCGCACCGGTCAGCAGGCTCCGGCTGGGCGCCACCAACACACCGGTGGTGCCGGCCCTCCTGGACGCCCTCCGCGAGGCCTGCCCGGAGCTCACCGTCTCCGTCAGCAGCGTCTACGCCACCGGTGACCTCCTCGGGCTCCTGGAGACCGGCGAGCTCGACGCCGCCCTGGGCGTCGACTACCCGGGGCTGCCGGTGCGGCACTCCGCCGCTCTCGCGCACCGCGCCATCAACACCGTCCCGGTCTTCGTGGCGATCCACGCCGGCCACCCGCTCGCGCACCGCATCGAGGTCCCGCTGGAGGAGCTGTCCGAGGACACCTGGTTCGTCTCCTCCGACGACGGGGTGGGCTGGCCCGGTGCCTTCTACGACGCCTGCCGGGCCGCGGGGTTCCGGCCCGCCGACACCCACGAGTTCCACGTACTCGACCAGTTGCAGTCGATGATCGCCAAGGGGCTCGGGGTGTCCCTCGTCCAGCCCACCGTGCGTCCCGTCGACGGGGTACTGGTCAAGCCGCTGGCGGGAGACCCCCTGTGGCAGCGGCACCTGCTCCTGTGGCGCCGCGAGCAGGTCGAGGCGCCCGTCGCCGAGGCCCTCCACCATCACGCCGTCCACACCTACCGGACCCTGCTCGCCGGGGCCCCGCACCTTCAGAAGTGGGTCACGCGCGGCTACACGTCCGCGCGCGGGCCCCTGCCCTCGGGAAGGTGATCCGGCCGCCGACCGCACCGTGTCCGGTTTTCGACGGTCCGCCGTAAATGCCTGGACCGCGACCCCGGCCCGACGGGAGACTGCCGACTTCCGAACCACCGGGAGTGCGATGGGGACCACAGACACACGGGGGCCGGCGCCGGGCAGGAGCGCGGTCGTCCTGGCACTGCGCCACTACCTCCGGGAGCTGTTGCGACTGCGCCGGCTCGCGCTGCCCGCACTGCTGCTGCCGGCCGTGGGCAACATCGGCATCCGCTACGTCGCGCCGCTGCTGATCGCCAAGTTGGCCGGCCAGGCCGCCGACGGCGACGGGCTCGCCCTCGGCCCGGCACTGCCGTACGTCCTGGGCTTCGGCGTGACGCTGCTGCTCGCCGAGGGCCTGTGGCGGGTCGGGCAGCACTGCCTGAACCGGGTGGACGCCCTCGGCATGGAGCACCTGTACGTGCGCGGCATGGACGAACTCCTCGCCAAGGACGCCGCGTTCTTCCACGACAACTTCGCGGGCTCCCTGACCAAACGCGTGCTCAGCTTCGGCAAGCGCTTCGAGGACTTCGTCGACACGGTGACGTACCGGATCGTGGGCAGCCTCGTCCCCCTGCTCTTCGGCGCCGTCGTGCTGTGGAGCTACGAACCGATGCTCGTCGTCGGCCTGTTCGCGATGATCGCGCTGACGGTGGTGGCGGCGACCCCGCTGATCCGCCGCCGGCAGCGGCTCGTCAACGACCGGGAGGCGGCGATCGCCCGGGTCTCCGGCCACGTCGCCGACAGCCTCATGAACATGGAGACCGTCCGGGCGTTCGCGGCCGAGCGGCGGGAGGGCGGCGAACACCGCAGCCGGGTCGCGGAGTCCCGGCGGCTGACGCTGAAGTCGTGGGACTACGGCAACCTGCGCGTCGACACCCTGATTGCGCCCATGAGCGTACTGACCAACGTGCTGGGCCTGGTGGTCGCCCTCGCCCTCGGCGGTCCGGGCCAGGGGGTCGAGGAGGTCGTCGTCGCCTTCACCTACTACTCCAACGCCACCCAGATCATGTTCGAGTTCAACCAGATCTACCGGCGCCTCGAAAGCTCCATGACCGAGGCCGCGCAGTTCACCGAGCTGCTCCTCGACCCGCCCACCGTGCTGGACGCCGACGAACCCGAACCGCTCGCGCCGCGGGACGGCGGCGTCCGCTTCGAGGCCGTGACCTTCGCCCACGCCGGGGCCGAGCCGATCTTCCGGGAACTCGACCTGGACGTGCCCGCGGGAGCACGGATCGGTCTGGTCGGCAGGTCCGGCGGCGGCAAGACCACGCTCACCCGGCTGCTGCTGCGGATGTCGGACATCGAGGGCGGACGTGTCCTGATCGGCGGCCAGGACATCAGCCGCCTGCGCCAGACCGACCTGCGCTCACTGATCGCCTACGTCCCGCAGGAACCCGCCATGTTCCACCGCAGCCTGCGGGACAACATCGCCTTCGCCCGCCCCGGCGCCACCGACGAGGAGGTCCACGCGGCCGCCGCGGCCGCCCACGTCACGGAGTTCGCCGAGCAGCTCCCCGACGGCTTCGCCACCCTGGTGGGGGAGCGCGGGGTGAAACTCTCGGGCGGCCAGCGCCAGCGCGTCGCCCTCGCCCGGGCCATCCTGCGCGACGCCCCGATCCTGCTGCTCGACGAGGCGACCAGCGCGCTCGACTCGGAGAGCGAACTCCTCGTCCAGGACGCCCTGTGGCGGCTCATGGACGGACGTACGGCCCTCGTGGTCGCCCACCGTCTGAGCACCGTCGCCGGCATGGACCGCCTCGTCGTCCTGGACCGCGGACGCGTGGTCGAGCAGGGTACCCACGAGAAGCTGCTCACGGCGGACGGCGCCTATGCCCGGTTGTGGCGGCACCAGTCCGGCGGCTTCCTCGGAGGACCGGCCGACCCGGTGCCGGTGGTGTGACGGGCGCTCGGCGCCGCGAGTGCCCCGGGATGACCGAACGAGTGACTGCCGTCCGGTTTACCGGCGTGGCGGGAAGGCACTCCAGGAGTGTTCTTCCACGCCTGCCCGGGAGCCCCCGATGACGCAAGTGTCCGACCACGAGCTGCGACGGCTGCCCCGGTGGGGCGTCAAGCGGGTGTGCGGCTGTCCGGGGTGGCTGTCGTGAGGGGAGGCGGCCCGGCATCCCTGGACGCGTGCACGGTCGACGCGGTCGACGTGCACGCCTTCGAGGTCCCCACCGACGGCCCCGGCGGCAAGGAGCAGGACGGCACCCTGGAGTGGGACTCCACGACCCTCGTTCTCGTCCGGGTGCACGCGGGCGGCAGGACCGGCCTCGGCTACACGTACGGCGACCTCTCCGTCGCCACGTTCGCGCACTCCGTGCTGGCCCCCCTGATCAAGGGCGCGGGCATCGGCTCACCGGCGGCGCTGAGCCACCGGATGGCCGCGCGGATGCGCAACGCGGGCCGTCCCGGCGTCGGGGCCATGGCCCTGTCCGCCGTCGACGTGGCGCTGTGGGACCTCAAGGCCCGGCTGCTCGGCCTGCCCCTGGTCCACCTCCTGCCCGCGTGCCACGACCGGGTGCCCGTCTACGGCAGCGGCGGCTTCACCAACTACCCCCTGGACCGGCTGGCCGGCCAGCTCGCCGGCTGGGTCGGGCAGGGCATCCCCCGCGTGAAGCTGAAGACGTCGCGGGAGCCCGAGCGAGACGCCGAACGCCTCACCGCCGTACGCGGGGCGATCGGCGACGGGCCCGAGCTGTTCGCCGACGCCAACGGCGCCCTCGGCCGCAAGGAGGCCCTGTACTGGGCGCACCGGTTCCACGATGCGTGGGACGTGCGCTGGTTCGAGGAGCCCGTCAGCTCCGCCGACCTGGAAGGGCTGCGGATGCTGCGCGAGCGGGGACCGGCCCGGCTGGAGATCACCGCGGGGGAGTACGCCTTCACCGCCCAGGACTTCGCCAACCTCGTCGAAGGCCCCGCCGGCCCCGCCGTCGACTGCCTCCAGGCCGACGTCACCCGCTGCGGCGGCATCACCGGCGTCCTGGAGATCGCCGGTCTGTCGGGCGTCCGGCACCTCGACCTGTCCGCGCACTGCGCCCCGGCGATCTCGGCCCACGCCTTCTGCGCGGTGCGCCGGCTGCGCCACCTGGAGTACTTCCACGACCACGTGCGCGTCGAGAACCTGCTGTTCGACGGCACGCTGTCGCCCGACGGCGGCGCCCTGCGCCCGGACCCCGGCCGCCCGGGACTCGGCCTCGACGTCAAGTGGGCCGACGCGGAGCCGTACCGCGTCCACGGCACCCGCCCGTCCTGACCGAGCAAAGACGTCGGGACACCGGAACACGCCCTGCGCAGGGCGGTCGACGGCGAGGTCGGCTTCGACACCGGCCCGCTCGCCCGGTACGCGGCGGCGTCAGGACACGGCGGCGATGGAGCGGCCCGCCCAGTCCGGAGCCGGCTCCGTCAGCTCCGTGAAGCGGCGCCGGACCGCCGCCGGGAACTCGGCGGCCCGGCCCGCCTGCCGGTCGACGTGGACCGCGAGCAGTTCGGTCGTCGCCACCGGGGCCGCGTCGGGCACCGGTTCCGACTCCGGCCCGGGCACGACGTACATCTCGTGCACGAAGCGCGCCTTGCGCGCCGCCGCGCCCAGCACTCGGGTACGGAGCGCCAGATGGGCGGCCTCGGGCACGTCCCGAAGGAAACGGATGTGGGACTCGACCGTGTAGAGGGAGCAGCCCGTGGACTCGCGGTAGCCCGAGTCCAGGCCCGTCCCGATCATGAGCGCGTCCGTGGCGTGACCGAAGACGAGGACGTAGAAGGCCTCGCTCATATGGCCGTTGTAGTCGATCCACTCCGGGCGGACCGTGCTGCGGAACAGCGGGAGCCCCGTCATCGGGAGGATCCCTTCTCGCGGTCCAGGCGCCCGGTGGCGCGCAGTACGTCGATGACGCCCCGGTCGCGTTCGGCCACCAGGTCCGCGATGGAGCGGCCGTCCGCCGCCTCGTCGCAGCCCGCCACCACGGCGTCGTACAACTCCTTGTCCAGCTCGGGGGCTTCGAGACGCGTCCACGGCGACTTCAGGGACGGGCCGAAGTGGTCCAGCATGTGCGCCATGCCGCCCTCACCTCCCGCGAGCGCGAAGGTCAGCATCGGTCCCATCACCGCCCAGCGCAGTCCGGGCCCCTCGGTGATCGACAGGTCTATGTCCCGGACCGTCGCCTCGCCGTTCGCGACCATGTGCAGCGCCTCGCGCCACAGGGCCTCCTGGAGGCGGTTCGCGATGAAGCCGGGAACCTCGTTGTCCATCGTGATGACGGACTTGCCCGCCGCCTCGTAGAAGCGGGCGGCCCAGGCGACCGCTGCGGCGTCGGTGTGCTCGCCGCCGACGACCTCGACCAGCGGGATCAGGTAGGGCGGGTTGAACGGGTGGCCGACGACCAGGCGCGACGGGTCCGCGGCCGACGTCTGCATGTCGGTCATCGGGTAGCCGGAGGTGGAGGAGGCGATGACGACACCGGGCGGTGTCGCCGCGTCCAGGCGGGCCAGCAGGTCCTGCTTGAGGCCGAGCTTCTCGGGCGCGCTCTCCTGGACGAACTCGGCGTCCGCCACGGCCTGTTCAAGGGTGTCCGCCACGGTCAGCCGGTCGGCCGAGGCGCCCTCGGCGAGGCCGAGCGAGGTGAGTGCCGGCCAGGCCGCGTCGACCAGGCGGCGGAGCTTGCGTTCGGCGTCGGGAGCGGGGTCCCAGGCGGTCACGTCGTAGCCGCGGGCCAGGAAGTGGGCGACCCAGCCGCCGCCGATGACTCCGGCGCCGACACAGGCGACACGGCGGACGTTCTCCGGCGAGGTCGTCTCGGGTGCGTTCATGAGAGGGGCTCCTTCGTCGTCGCGGCGGGTCACTTGCGCGGCTTGAGGCCGAGGGTGGCGCGGGCCTCGTCGGGGGTCGCGACGCGGGCGCCGATCGACTCGGTGATGGTCACCGCCCGCTCGACGAGCTGGGCGTTGGTCGCCTTGTTGCCCTTGCCGAGGTACAGGTTGTCCTCCAGGCCCACGCGGACGTGCCCGCCCAGCAGGATCGACTGCGCGACCCACGGCATCTGCATCCGGCCGAGCGCGAAGCTCGCCCAACGTGCCCCGTCCGGCAGTATGTTGACCATCGACTGGAGCACTCCGGGGTCCGCGGGCGCGCCCCACGGGATGCCCATGCACAGCTGGAAGACGGTCGGGTCGTCGAGCAGGCCCTCCGCGAGCAGCTGCTTGGCGAACCAGAGCTGACCCGTGTCGAAGATCTCCAGTTCGGGCCGCACCCCCAGCTCCTGGATGCGCCGGGCGCCCGCGCGCAGCATGTCGGGCGTCGAGACGTAGAGGTTCGAGCCGTCGCCGAAGTTGAGCGAGCCGCAGTCCAGGGTGCAGATGTCGGGCAGCAGGTCCTCGACGTGCGGCAGGCGCTCCAGGCCGCCGACCAGGTCGGTGCCGGGGAGGTGGGTGAGCGGGTCGTCCGGGTCGACGACCAGGTCGCCGCCCATACCGGCGGTGAGGTTGATGACGACGTCGGTGCCGGTCTCCTTGACGCGCTCGACGACCTCCCGGTACAGCCGCGGGTCGCGGGACGGGGCGCCGGTCTCCGGGTCGCGTACGTGGATGTGGACCACGGCCGCCCCGGCGTCGGCCGCCTCGACGGCGTTCCTCGCTATCTGCTCCGGGGTGACGGGGACGTGGGGGCTCTTGCGGACGGTGTCGCCGGCACCGGTGAGCGCGCAGGTGATGATGACGTTGTCGGTCAGGGGCATGCGGGGGCCTCCCGAAATCTTGCCGGTCAGGGCTTGTTGTCAGGCTTGTTGCTCGGGGCTCGGGGCTCGTCGCTTAGGGCTCGTTGCTCGGGGCTCGTTGCGCAGGGCTCGTCGCTCGTGGCCGGCCGCTCGGGGCCTGTCGTTCAGGGCCGAGGAGCCAGGATCGTGTGGGTGACGTGGTTGGTCAGCGCCGTGTGCATCGCGTCCGCGGCACGGTCGGCCGACGGGCCGCTCACGGACAGGACGTGCGTCGCCAGGCCGTCGATCAGCGCGGTCAGCGTCAGCGCCGCCGCCTGCGGATCGGCCTCGGCGCGGAACACGCCCTGGGCGACACCCCGGCGTACGACGTCGGCGACGGTCTCCCGCCACTGCCGGTAGTACTCGGAGTGCAGCCGGCCCACCGCCGTGGAGCGCGCGGCCTCGGCCCACAGGTCGAGCCACACCGCCCACTGGCGGCGCTGCTGCGCGGTGCGCGGCGTTTGCAGCGCGACGAGCTGGCGCAGCTCCGCCGCCGCGTCGTCCGCCTCGGCGAGGAGGGCGGCGCGGCGCGCGGTGTCCTCGTCCATGCACCAGCGCACGGCCGCCTCGAGGAGTTCGGCGCGGCCGGGGAAGTGGTAGTGGATCGCGGCGCTGCTGGTGGCGCAGGCGCGGGCGATGTCGGCGACCCGCACCGCGTGGAAGCCGTGCTCGGCGATCAGCCGCACCGTCTCCCGGACGATCTGAAGCGGCCGCCCGCCCTCGACGCCGACGGCCGGTGCCGTGGTCTTCTCGCGGGGCCGGGTGCCGAGCAGCCGGCCCACGTCGACCCGGCCCTCGTCGGCGATCCGCGCCAGCTCCGCGGCCGTGAAGCGGCGGGTGCCGCTCAGCGAACGCGAGAGCTTGGACGGATCCATCACGACACGGCGCGCGAACTCGCGCTGGCTGACGCCCGCCGTCGCGATGACCTCGCGGACGCGGGCGGCGGTGTCGGCGCTCGGTGCGCCGTCGGGGACGTCGTCGGTTTCCACGGGCCACGACCCTAGGCATGTGTTGCGGAAAACTCAACACGAGGTCGCGAAAAACTACCGATGTCCAGCGCATTGTCATGCTGACTGGCGTGTCAGTCAGACGCGCAACGCCCCGAGGGGGCGACGTGGAGGCAGCGGCGGCCCCGTTCCATCACGGTTGAGTACCGGGCCCGGAAGCGTGGCTTCCGTCACAGCTCACGTGATCATGTCCCTGATGAGATCACCGGATGCTCGGTTTCCTCGTCCGTCTCCTGCCCTTCTGGGTCCGTGAACCCCTCCTCATCGTGGTCGGGTCCGTCTTCGGCGTACGCATCGCGTATATGGCCATCGACGAGAAGGACTGGGTCCTGGGAGTGATCGGCGCGGTGTTCCTGGTGGCCACCGCGCTGCGTGTGCACACGGTGGTCCAGGCCCTGCGCGCCCGCCGGAACCCGGCTCCGGCCGCCTCGGTGGACGGGACGACGCCCGACACTCCGGCCCCGGCCCCGGCCCCGGCCCCGGCCCCGGCGCCGCAGCGTCCCGCTCCCGCCGCTCCCGCCGCTCCCACCGTGCGCGAGAAGGAACCCAACGCGTGGGGCCAGGCGTTCGCGGCCGTCGCGGTGTTCGCGGCCCTCGGGGCCGCGGTGTGGCTGGGCCCGAAGCTGCTGCCCTCCGAGGCCCACGGCACGCCGCACGCCGTCTCGTGTCCGGACGGACAGGAAACCGAGCTGCCGAGCGCCTACAAGAAGCCGCCCCGTACGGTGACCGGCGCCGAGCTGTGCGAGGCGCTCAACACGCCCGATCTGGCCCGGCTCCTCGGAACGCCGGCGGAGACCGCGACCGGGGCGTCCGCCTCCAACAACACCGCTCCGCTGACCGGCGGCAAGGTCGCCCAGCCGGAGGCCAAAGTGGAGTTCGACACCTACACCGTGAACGTCGCGGTCACCTACAACCACCTGTCGATCGCCCAGTACGTGAAACTGATGGACTACGGGAACGAGATCGACGTCAAGAAGACCGAGGTCCTCGGCCGGCCCGCGGTCTTCTCCTCCGACCACACCATGAAGATCGAGATCAGCCTCGGCGGCGCGTCCGGCGGGCCCGTCGAGCAGGGCCCCCTGGCCCGAACGCTGGCCGTGGCCCTCGACGCGAAGGACCGCGGCGGCTACTACGAGATCACCGTGTGGAGCACGTCCGGAGCCTTCCCCGACGACGACGCCCTCCTCGACATCACCGAGAAGGTCCTCCCGGCCGTCCCCGCGCGCAAAATGTGACAAGGCGCCCGCCGATACGCCGTCGCCGTCGTCCGGCGTGTCCCGGAACCCGCAACGGGCACTGGGGGAACGATGCATGTTCCCGGGCAGTGCGCGGCCGGGCAGGAGCGGAGGACACACGTGGAACAGCGGGACGCGGCCGAGCTGCGCGGCGAGAGGGCGGCGGCGGATCCGAGCGGTGCCGTCGAGACCGGCGAAGCGGCGCACGCCGTGCCGGACGCACGGCGGCGCATCCCCCGCACCGACGTGCTGCTGCGCGACCCCCGTCTCCTGGACGCGGCGGACCGGCTCGGTCCGGAACGGGTCAGGTCGGCGGTCCGCGGCGCACAGCAGCGGGCCAGAGAGGGTGCCGTGCCGCCCGACGCGGTGGCCGACGAGGCGATCGCCCTTCTGCCGCGGACGGCGTGCGGACTCCGGCCCGTGATCAACGCGACGGGAGTGCTGCTCCACACGAACCTCGGCCGGGCACCCCTGTCCGCCGCCGCCCGGCAGGCGGTGCAGGACGCCGCCGGACCCACCGACGTCGAACTGGACCTGGAGACCGGCGTACGGGCCCCCCGGGGCCGGACCGCGCTGGCCGCGCTGCGGGCCAGGGTGCCGTCCGCCGCCGCGGTGCACGTCGTCAACAACGGGGCCGCCGCGCTCGTCCTCGCCGCCACCGCACTGGCCGCCGGCAAGGAGATCGTGGTCAGCCGCGGGGAGATGGTGGAGATCGGGGACGGCTTCCGGCTGCCCGACCTCCTGGTGTCCACCGGCGCCCGGCTGCGCGAGGTGGGCACGACCAACCGCACGACCGTCCAGGACTACGCCGGGGCCATCGGCCCCGAGACGGGCTTCGTCCTGAAGGTGCACCCCTCCAACTTCCGCATCACCGGCTTCACCCGCGCCGCCGGCATCTCCGAACTCGCGCCGCTCGGTGTCCCGGTGGTCGCCGACATCGGGTCGGGACTGCCGGCCCCCCACCCGCGCCTGCCGGAGGAACCTGACGCCCGGAGCCAGCTGGAGGCCGGAGCCGCCCTGGTCACCGCCAGCGGGGACAAGCTGCTCGGCGGGCCCCAGTGCGGACTCGTCCTCGGCCGGGAGGATCTGGTCCGCACCATGTCCCGCCATCCGCTCGCCCGGGCGCTGCGGGTCGACAAACTGACCCTGGCCGCGCTGGAAGCCACGCTGACCGGTCCGAAGACACCGACCGAACAGGCCCTGGAGGCCGACCCGGAGCAGCTCGCCCGCCGCGCCGAGTGGCTGGCTGGCGCGTTGCGGGCGGACGGCGTCGACGCGCGGGCGGTCGCCGGCCGGGCCACCGTCGGCGGGGGCGGCGCGCCCGGCATGACGCTGCCGAGCGCCGCGCTGTCCCTGCCCGAGCCGTACGCCACCGCGCTGCGCGCAGGAGTCGTTCCCGTGGTCGGACGGCTGGACGGCGGGCGGTGCCTGCTGGACCTCGGGTCGGTGCCGGCCGAGGACGACGAGCGGCTGGCCGAGGCCGTGCGCCGCGTGAGGGCGGGGGAGAGGTAGGGACATGCGGGTACTGGCCACCGCCGGGCACGTCGACCACGGCAAGTCCGCCCTCGTACGGGCCCTGACGGGCATGGAGCCCGACCGCTACGAGGAGGAGCGGCGCCGCGGCCTGACGCTCGACCTGGGCTTCGTCTGGACCCGGCTGGACCCGGACCCACCGGATGCACGGGACGCACCGGACGCACCGGACGTCCCTGGCCGTACGGGCAGCGCGGGCGACGTCGGTGGCATCGGTGGCATCGGTGGCGAGCACCTTGCCTTCGTCGACGTACCGGGCCACGAGCGCTTCGTCTCCACCATGCTCGCGGGCGTCGGCCCGGTGCCCGGCGTGCTCTTCGTGGTCGCCGCCGACCAGGGATGGCAGCAGCAGTCCCAGGAACACCTGGAGATCCTGGACGCGCTCGGCGTCCGGCACGCCGTGCTCGCCGTGACCCGCGGTGACCTGGCCGACCCGGCACCCGTACGGGCGGACGCCGTCGAACGGCTGGCCGCCACCTCCCTCGGCACCGTGCCGTCCGTCGCGGTCAGCGCGGTGACGGGCACGGGGCTCGCCGAACTGCGCGGCGAACTGGCCCGGCTGAGCGCCGCACTGCCCGACCCGCCGGCCGACGCCGACGTACGGCTCTGGCTGGACCGCGCCTTCACCGTGCGCGGCCACGGCACCGTCGTCACGGGCACCCTGGGAGCGGGCACCCTGCGCGTCGGCGACCGGCTCGTGACGGGTGACGGCACGAACGCCCTGCGGGTGAGGGGACTGCAATGCCTGCACGAGGAGCGGACGTCGGTCAGCGGCGTGGCCCGGGTGGCGGTCAACGTCCACGGCGGCGCCGACATCCCGCTCGGCCGGGGCGAGGTGCTGCTCACCCCCGACCGCTGGCTGCCCACCACCCTGACCGACGTCCGGGTGCACGGAAAACCGGTGGCGGAGCTCCCCCGGACGGTCACCCTGCACATCGGGACCGCCGCGGTACCGGTGACCGTCCGGCCGCTGGGCGAGGACACCGCCAGGCTCACCCTGCCCCGTGGACTCCCGCTGCGGGTCGGCGACCGGGCCGTCCTGCGGGAGGCGGGCGGACGGCGCGCCCCGTGCGGCCTGACCGTGCTGGACGTGGCGCCGCCGGGGCTGACGCGGCGCGGGGCGGCCCGGACCAGGGCGGCCGAGCTGACGGTCATGACCGGCCGTCCGGACGGTGCCGCCGAACTGCGGCGCCGCCGGCTCGTCCGCCGCCCGGATCTGGAAGCCATGGGCATCACCGCTCCCGGCCCGCCCGTCACCGGCGACTGGCTGGCCGACCCCGCGCACTGGGCCGGACTGCGCGACCGCCTGGCAGCGGAGGTGGCGCGACACGCCGAGCGCCAGCCGCTGGACCCCGGGCTGCCCACCGAGGCGGCCAGACGCCTGCTCGGCCTGCCGGACCGCGCCCTCGTCCAGGCCCTCGTCGACACGCCCGGCGGGGTCGTGCTGAGCCACCGTCAAGGGCGCCTGCACGGCCCCGGTGACACACGGCCGTCGCTGCCGCCCGCGGTCCGCACAGCGGTCGACGCCCTGAGGGCGGACCTGCGCCGGTCGCCGTTCCGCGCTCCCGAGGCCGGCCGGCTGGCCGAACTGGGGCTGGACCACAGGACGCTGGCGGCCGCCGTCGCGGCCGGCGTGCTGCTGCGGGTCGCCGACGGCGTCGTGCTGCTGCCCGGCGCGGACACGGAGGCCGCCGCCGTACTGCGGTCGCTGCCCCGGCCGTTCACGCTGAGCGAGGCGCGCCGCGCCCTCGGCACCACACGCCGGGTCGCCGTGCCCCTGCTGGAGCTGCTGGACCGGCAGGGACACACCGAACGCGTGGACGACCAGCGCCGGCGCTGCCGGGAGACCGCGGGAAGCGGAGGCGGACGGGAATCGAACCCGCCTGCCCGAGATCCTCGGACACCTCGGTTTTGAAGACCGGGAGGGCCACCAGGCACCCACACGCCTCCACCGCCCGGCCAGGCTACAGGAGCGCCGTGTCCCCACCACGACCGAAACCGACCCACCGGAAGGGCCAGTTATGACGACCGTCCGCGACACACCCGTACGGCTCACGCAGTTCGCGCACGGCGGCGGCTGCGCCTGCAAGATTCCGCCGGGTGAACTGGAGGACGTGCTCGACGGTCTCGTCGGGCCCGGGACGGCGTCCGCGGACGGCTCCCTGCTCGTCGGGCTGGCCACCGGCGACGACGCCGCCGTGGTCACCCTGCCCGCGCCGGGCGGCGGTCCGGCCCGGGCGGTGGTCTCCACGGCGGACTTCTTCACGCCGGTCGTCGACGACGCCTACGACTGGGGCCGCATCGCCGCGGCCAACGCCCTCTCGGACGTCTACGCGATGGGCGGCCGGCCGCTCGTCGCCGTCAACCTGCTGGCCTGGCCCCGCGACGTACTGCCGTTCGAGCTCGCGCGCGAGGTGCTGCGCGGCGGACTGGACGTCGCCGCCGAGGCCGGCTGCCACGTGGGCGGCGGGCACAGTGTCGACGACCCGGAACCCAAGTACGGCATGGCCGTCACCGGCGTCGCGGACCCGGAGCGGCTGCTGCGCAACGACACGGGCCGCCCCGGACTGCCGCTGTCGCTCACCAAGCCCCTCGGCCTCGGCGTCCTCAACAACCGGCACAAGGCCACCGGCGAGCGGTTCGAGCAGGCCGTGGCGACGATGGTGGCGCTGAACCGGGACGCGTCCGCGGCGGCCCTGGCGGCCGGGGCCACCTGCGCCACCGACGTCACCGGCTTCGGCCTGCTCGGTCACCTGCACAAGCTCGCCCGCGCCTCCGGGGTGACGGCCGTGCTCGACACCGCCGCCGTGCCCTGCCTCGACGGGGCCCGGGAGGCCGTCCGGGACGGGTACGTCAGCGGCGGCACCCGGCGCAACCTGGAGTGGGTGGCCCCGTTCACCGACTTCGGCGACGCCGACGCCGACACCCGGCTGCTCCTCGCCGACGCGCAGACCTCGGGCGGACTGCTGGTGGCGGGCGAGGTGCCGGGCGCCCCCGTCATCGGCGAACTGGTGCCGAGGGGCGCCCACTCCGTCGTCCTCGGATGACCGCGGCACCCCCCGCGGCTCGGTCCCTACGACTCGCTCCCTGCGGCTCGGTCCCTACGGCGCGGTGCCGGTGTCCTCGTCGATGCCGGCCCTGGCCCGGTAGTCCCGCACCAGCTCCAGTGCGGCCGGACCCCTCGGGCGACGGCCCGCCCTGATGTCGACGGCGAACGCCTTGGCCTCCTGGATGTGGCTGTTGGGATCCAGGGACAGGTGCAGCAGCTCGTTCGCGGCGTCGCCGGTGGCGTAGCCGTTGGGACCCCAGTGGTAGGGCAGGCCGACCTGGTGCAGCCGTCGGCCCTGCACGGTGAGCGGCGCCATGCGGTCGGTGACCAGCACCCGCGCCTCGACCACGCCGCGGGCGCTGACGATCGTCGCCCAGCCGGTGTGTTCCAGCCCGCGCGAGGCGGCCAGTTCGGGTGAGACCTCGCAGAAGAACTCCGGCTGGAGCTCCGCGAGATAGGGCTGCCAGCGGGACATGCCGCCCGCGGTGTGGTGCTCGGTCAGCCGGTAGGTGGTGGCGACGTACGGGAAGACCCCGGAGCCGGGCTCGGTGCCGCTGGGCTGGTAGCGGTTGTCCGGGTGCGGCGGCAGCAAGTGGCGGACCGGGTTGCGCTGTTGGCCGTACAGCAGATTCGGGAAGGGCGAGTCCTGCGGCTCGTAGTGCGTGGGCAGCGGGCCGTCGGTGAGGCCGGACGGCACGTACAGCCAGGCCTTGCCGTCCGCCTGCATGATGAACGGGTCGGTGCCGGAGAGCGCCGCCGGCCCCCTGGCGTCCGGCGGCGGCCGGTGGTCGGGGGCCTTGTCGGGCTTGAAGTCGGGGACGTCGTGGCCCGTCCAGGAACCCTCGTCCGCGTCCCACCACACCAGGGCCTTGCGCTCGCTCCAGGGCCGGCCGTCCGGGTCCGCCGAGGCGCGGTTGTACAGGATCCGGCGGTTGGCGGGCCAGGCCCAGCCCCACTCCTTCGCGGCCCAGTCCTGCTCCCGTCCCGGCTTGCGGCGGGCCGCCTGGTTGACACCGTCCGCGTAGACCCCGCAGTAGATCCAGCAGCCGCAGACCGTCGACCCGTCGTCCTTCAACTCCTCGTACGACGACAGGGGGTTGCCGTCGGCGTCGTGGCCGTTGATCTCGGCGAGGACGGCCTCCGCGTCCGGCTCGGCGTGCTCGCCCTTGGTGGGGTAGCCCCAGGTCAGGTCGAGCAGCGGCCGGTCCATCTCGTCGGTGGACGCGGCGAGCTTCTCCCGGACGATCCGGCCGAGGTGGAAGGCGAACCAGAGGTCGCTGCGGGCCTCGCCGGGCGGCGGTACGGCCTGGTGGTGCCACTGCAGCAGGCGCTGAGTGTTGGTGAAACTGCCGTCCTTCTCGGTGTGCGCGGCGGCCGGCAGGAAGAACACCTCCGTGCCGATGTCCTCGGTGCGCATCTCGCCCGTCTCGATCTCCGGGCCGTCCTTCCACCAGGTGGCCGACTCGATGAGGGAGAAGTCCCGCACGACCAGCCAGTCCAGGTTGGCCATGCCCAGGCGCTGCAGCTTGGCGTTGGCGGAGCCGACGGCGGGGTTCTCGCCCACGAGGAAGTAGCCCTTGCAGACGCCCTCCAGCTGGGCCATGACCGTCTCGTACGTGGAGTGCGAGCCGGTCAGCCGCGGGAGGTAGTCGAAGCAGAAGTCGTTGGCGTCGGTGGCGGTCTCGCCCCAGTACGCCTTGAGGAGACTGACGAGGTAGGAGCGCATGTTGCCCCAGTAGCCCTTGCGGGCCGCGTCCGCCTCGACGAAGGTGTCGAGGTCCTGCTGCTGGTGGGCGTGCGGCATGGGGATGTAGCCCGGCAGCAGGTTGAACAGCGTCGGGATGTCCGTGGAGCCCTGGATGGAGGCGTGGCCGCGCAGGGCGAGGATGCCGCCGCCCGGCCGGCCGATGTTGCCCAGCAGGCTCTGGAGGACCGAGGCCGCCCGGATGTACTGCACCCCCACCGTGTGCTGGGTCCACCCGACCGCGTAGGCGAACGCCGTGGTGCGGTCCCGCCCCGAGTTCTCCGTCACCAGCTCGCACACCTGGCGGAAGACGTCCTGCGGCACGCCGCAGACCTGCTCGACCACCTCCGGCGTGTAGCGGGCGTAGTGCCGCTTGAGGACCTGGAAGACGCAGCGCGGATGGGACATGGTCTCGTCCCGCACCGGTTCGCCCTCACCGATGTCGGCACCGCCGGAGCCGTGCGCCTCGCCGCGGGCGGCCTCCGTCACGCTGCTGCCGGCCCGGGTCCGCCGGTCGTACTCCTGGTCGCGCTGGCCCGAGGCCGCCTGCATCTCCGTGCCCTCGTACTGCCAGCTGCCGTTGTCGTAGCTGCGGCTGTCCGGGTCGAGACCGGAGAAGACGCCGTCGAGGTCCTCGGTGTCGCGGAAGTCCTCCCTCAGGACGACCGGGCCGTTGGTGTAGGCGACCACGTAGTCGCGGAAGTAACTCCCGGTCCGCAGGACGTGGTTGATGATCCCGCCGAGGAAGGCGATGTCCGACCCCGCGCGCAGCGGCACGTGGACGTCGGCCAGGGCGCTGGTGCGGGTGAAACGCGGGTCGACGTGGATCACCTTCGCGCCGCGGGCCTTCGCCTCCATCACCCACTGGAACCCGACCGGATGGCACTCGGCCATGTTCGAGCCCTGGATGACGATGCAGTCGGAGTGCTGAAGGTCCTGCTGGAAGGTGGTCGCGCCGCCGCGGCCGAACGAGGTTCCCAGACTGGGAACGGTGGAGGAGTGTCAAACACGCGCCTGATTCTCGATCTGTACCGCGCCCAGGGCGGTGAACAGCTTCTTGATCAGGTAGTTCTCCTCGTTGTCCAGCGTCGCCCCGCCGAGGCTCGCGATGCCGAGGGTGCGCCGGGTACGGGTCTCGTCGACCTCCCACTGCCAGCCGGAGCGCCGTGCCGCGATCACCCGGTCTGCGATCATGTCCATCGCCGTGTCCAGGCCCAGCCGCTCCCACTCGGTGCCGTGCGGGCGGCGGTACAGGACGTGGTGCTCGCGGGCGCCGCCCGTGGTGAGCTGGAGGCTGGCCGAACCCTTGGGACACAGGCGGCCGCGGGAGATCGGGGAGTCGGGGTCGCCCTCGATCTGGGTGACGCGGCCGTCCTCGACGTAGACGTTCTGTCCGCAGCCCACCGCGCAGTAGGGGCAGATCGACTTGACGACCCGGTCGGCGGAGGCGACGCGCGGGGTGAGACGTGCGCTGGTCCCGCTCTTGGCGGCGGCCCCGCGGCCCAGGGGATCGGTCCCCTTCAGCTGGCGGTAGACCGGCCAGGAGTCGATCCAGGTGCGTACGCCCATCACTCCTGCCCTTCTCGTCGTGTCCCGTCGTGTCCGTGCGTCCCGTCGTGGCGATCGTCGGCGCGAGTGCCCCGATGGGCCCGGGGCAATCACCCGGAACCGCGGGGAGCCTCCACGGGACCGTCCGATCGCGGACCGTCCGGCCGGTCCGTAGAGTCCGTGGAGTCGGTCGGACACGGCCCGGAGAGGAGACCGCGGTGCGCGGACCCGAGGTCCTGGTCTTCGACGTCAACGAGACCCTCACCGACCTGTCCGCGCTCGCGCCCCGTTTCGCGGACATCGGCCTGCCCGCCCGGCTGCTGCCGGAGTGGTTCGCCGGCGTCCTGCGGGACGGCATCGCGCTGACCCTGGCCGGCGGCCGCGCCGATTTCGCCACCGTGGCGCGGGACGCCCTGCTCACCCACCTCGCCCGGGAAGGCGCCCCGGCGGCCGACCCCGAGGCCGCGGCCGCCCACGTCCTGGGCGCGCTGCCGGAACTCCCCGTCCACCCGGACGTCCCCGAGGGCGTACGGGCCCTGCACGCGGCCGGACACCGCCTGGTCACCCTGACGAACGGATCGGCGGACACCAGCCGTGCCGTCCTGCGCCGAGCCGGACTGGCGGAGTGCTTCGCGGCCCACCTCGACGTCCAGGGAGCCGACGGGCGCTGGAAGCCGGCGCCGGACGCCTACGCGTACGCCCTGCGCGAGACCGGAGTCCCGGCCGCCGCGGCGACGCTGGTCGCGGTGCACCCCTGGGACATCGACGGCGCGGCACGAGCGGGCCTCGGCACGGCGTGGGTGCGGCGCACGCCCGTCCCGTACCCGTCGGCACGGCGGCCCGCCGACCGTACCGCCGGCTCGGTGGCCGACCTGGCCCGGCAGCTGGGCGCGGGCTGACTCAGGACGCCGGGGGAGCACCGCCGGGCTCTTGGGACCGCGCCGCGGCCGCCAGCCGCTCCCGCTGGGGCAGCACCGTGTACTTGGGGTCCTCCGCCGACGCGATCCCGGCGTGGAAGACACCGAACCGCAGGGCGGCGGAACCGGTGAGGAGGGCCGCGCCCGCGATCGCGGCGACCGCCCGGTTGCGCCCGCCGGGGCCGGCCCCGAGCGCGGCGCCCACCGAGGTGAGCGTCTCGGCCGCGCGAAGCAGCGTGCGGGCCCTGCCGTTCTCGAAGGGCTCCGCGGCCAGCCCCATGCGTCGCTTCATCAGCCGGAACGACCCGAGTTCGAGGAGGGCGCCCAGCACGGCCATGCGCCGCGCGGGGCCCGTCTGACCGGCCGGCGCGCAGACCAGCGCGAGCCCGGCGGCGGCGGTGGCCCCGGACCCGGCGAAGACGTACGGCAGCTCCCGGTGCCCCTCGTGCCAGGACGGCACGGCCGTGTCGGCGACCAGTACGGCGGTGTAGGTGGCGACCGCGGGGCCCAGCACGGCGGCGGACACGGTGGCGGCGGTGCCCAGCGGGCGGTACCGGCCGGCGACGTCGGTGGCGGCGGCGACGACGGTGAGCGGCGCGTAACCGGCCAGCAGCCACGAGCCCACGCTCATCGGGGAGGTGGGCTTGAAGACCCGGAGCATGTTGAGGAAGCGGCCGGGACGGCCCAGGTCGTGCACCAGCGCGGCCAGGGACAGGGAGACGGCACCCGCCGCCCCGAGCCCGGCCGTCCGGGCGAGCGCGGGCCGCGCGGTGGCGTGCGCGCCGGCGGCCAGCAACGAGGAGGCGCCCGCGAGTCCGCCGAGGTAGAGGTAGCCCGCGATGTCGAGGGGCTTCCACGTCGGCTTGTTGAGGATCGGTTTGCCGTAGTACGAGGAGAACTCGGCGTCGGGCACCATCGCCCGCTCGCCCCGGCCCCGCCCCCTGCGCCGACGGCGGCGGCCGGCGTGGGCCCCGGTGAGGGCGTCGCGGCCGGGGCGGGCGCCCTCGACGCCGTCGCGGGTCACGTCCGAGCCGCTCATCGCGGCCTCCTGGCGAAGCTGACGACGGCGAGCGCGGCCAGCGAGGCTGCGGCCGTCGCCGCGTGCCGCCACATGGCGGGCAGGTCGCGGGTGGTGACGACCGGGTCCGGGGGCAGGCCGTACACCTCCGGTTCGTCGAGGAGCAGGAAGAAGGCGCCGTCGCCGCCGACCCCGTCGCCCGGGTCCGCGCCGTACAGGCGGGCGTCCGCGACCCCGGCGGAGTGCAGCCGGGCCACCCGGTCGGCGGCCCGCTCGCGCAGTTCGTCCAGCGGGCCGAACTGGATGGAGTCGGTCGGACAGGCCTTGGCACAGGCGGGTTCCATGCCGACGCCGAGCCGGTCGTAGCACAGCGTGCACTTCCAGACCCGTCCGTCGTCGGGGCGCTGGTCGATGACGCCGTACGGGCAGGCGGGCACGCAGTAGCCGCAGCCGTTGCAGATGTCCTCCTGGACCACGACCGTGCCGAACTCGGTGCGGAACAGGGAGCCCGTGGGACAGACGTCCAGGCAGGCGGCGTGGGTGCAGTGCTTGCACACGTCGGAGGACATCAGCCAGCGCAGTTCGGTACGGCCCTCCGGCGCCACGGGGGAGATCTCCCCGGCGGGCGCGGCGGCCGGCGGCCCGTCACCGGGTGCGGCGGCGGACCCGCCACCGGGCGCGGGAGCGGTCGCGCCGGGACCCGGCGAGGACGGGGAGGTGCCCAGCGCACCGGCGGCTGCGAAGACGTCGACGGCTTCGTGGCCGACGCCGGGTTCCTGTCCGCCCAGTGGCTTGCGCTGTTCGATGAAGGCCACGTGCCGCCAGGTGTCCGCGCCGAGCCCCTGGGTGTTGTCGTAGGACATGCCGGTCAGCTCCAGGCCGTCCTCGGGGATCGCGTTCCACTCCTTGCACGCCACCTCGCACGCCTTGCACCCGATGCACACGGAGGTGTCCGTGAAGAAACCCATGCGGGGCGGGGCGTCCGGGTAACCGGCGGCACGCGCCACCTCGGGCTGCGGCCCGGAGAGCCGGTTCGCGCCCGGAACCTCGGTGTTGTCGGTCATCTCCGGGGCCTCCTCGCCCTGCGCAGTCGCCCGTGTGCCGTCGAGCCGGCCGGGGCCTGAGTGCCCCGGAGCCGCCCGGCCAAACGACGGCGCGAGGACCCGTGGACCACCTCTGCGGTCCGAGGACTTCCATACCACCCGGGGGTACAGTGGCAGGACGCGTCCGACCCTTGGAGGACCCCGATGTTCCTCATCGAGATCGCCTGCCCGCGCGGTGCGTTGACCGCTGACGACCGCGAAGAACTCGCCGCCGACGTCTGTCGGGTGCTGGTCGGCGCGGAAGAGGGCGTGGCGGAGGAAACCATGCGCCGTGCGCGCGCGATGACGCACGTCGGCTTCCGCGAACTCGACAGCTGGACCACCGGCGACGGTCCGTGGCGGCCGGGGAACGTGCCGCCGCTGTGGGTCACCCTCACGGTGCCGGAGGCGTGGCGCACCGAGATGTCGCGGACCACCATCGGCATGGTGCGTCGCGCGGTGCGCCGCCTCGACCGTTCGTACGGATGGCAGCGCCCCGAGGGTCACCTGTGCATCAACGTCGTCGGCATCGCCGACGGAAGCATCGGGATGGACGGCAAGCCCGGCACCGCCGATGAGGTCGTCGGCCGCATGACGGCGGAGTACCGCGCGCGAACCGATGCCGCCGGTGCAGGCCTCCCCGAGGGGGTCACGGTCGACCCGATGTGCGGCATGAGCGTGCGACTGGGGCGGGGGGCCGTCACCCTCGAGCACGAGGGCCGGACCCTGGGGTTCTGCGCGAAGAGCTGCCGTGCGGCCTACGCTCGCCGGCACGGGCTGCCGCCGGTCCCCGCGTAAGGACACGCGCTGTCCGCCCTTGCCGTCGGTGCGGGCACGGCGAACGGGCCCGTGCTCCACCCAGGCGCGGGGTGGGCACGGGCCCGTTCCTGAGGAGCCGGGCCGTGTGAGCGGTCAGACGGTGGTCTTCACCGGCTCCTGGTCGTCGTCGCCGTTGCCGGCGTTGGGGTCTGCTTTGCGGGCGCGGACGAACTCGAGGAAGGTGCCGAGTTCGCGCTTGACGACGGGGGCGAGGAGGTAGAGGCCGATGATGTTGATGACGGCGAGGGTGAAGAGGAAGGCGTCGGCCATGTCGATCAGGGTCTGGAGGGTGAGCAGCGAGCCGGCGACGGCGAAGACGGTGTAGACGACCTTGTAGGTCACTTCGCTGGCGCGGCTGCGGCCGAAGAGGTAGGTCCAGGACTTGAGGCCGTAGTAGCCCCAGGTCAGCACCGTGGAGACGGCGAACAGCAGCACGGCGACGGTGAGGATGTAGGGGAACCAGGGCAGGACGGTCTCGAAGGCGTCGGAGGTGATGGTGACGCCGCCGATGTCCTCGCCGGCGCGTGCCTCGCCCCAGCTGGCGGGGTTGGCGATGACGATGGTCAGGGCGGTCATCGTGCAGACGACGACGGTGTCGATGAACGGTTCGAGCAGGGCGACCAGGCCCTCGCTGGCGGGGTGCTTGGTCCTGACCGCGGAGTGGGCGATCGGGGCGGAGCCGAGGCCGGCCTCGTTGGAGAAGGCGGCCCGCTTGAAGCCGATGATCAGTGCGCCGAGGACGCCGCCGGCGACGCCTTCGGGGTTGAACGCGCCCTCGACGATGGAGGTGAGGGCGTCGGGGACGGCGGTGATGTTGACCAGGATCACGATCAGGCACGCGACGATGTAGATGCCGGCCATGGCGGGCACGAGCCTGCTGGTGACGTTGGCGATGGAGCGGATGCCGCCGAGCAGGACGATGCCGACGAGTGCGGCGATCAGGATGCCGAAGAACAGGGCGCCGGCCGAGGAGCCGAGTGCGCCGTCCTCGCCGCCGGTGACGGAGACGAGCTGCGCGTAGGACTGGTTGACCTGGAAGAGGTTGCCGCCGAAGAGGCCGAAGAACAGGATCAGGAAGGAGGCGAGGACCGCGAGGATCTTGCCGAGGATCTTGCCGTTCTTGCCGAAGCGTTCGGTCAGGCCCTTGGGGAGGTAGTGCATGGGGCCGCCGGAGACGGTGCCGTCGGGGTGTACTTCGCGGTACTTCACTCCGAGGGTGACCTCGACGAACTTGGTGGCCATGCCGAGCAGGCCGCACAGGATCATCCAGAAGGTGGCGCCGGGGCCGCCGATGGAGACGGCGACGGCCACACCGGCGATGTTGCCGAGGCCGACGGTGCCGGAGACGGCCGCGGTCAGCGCCTGGAAGTGGTTGACCTCGCCGGTCGACCCCTTCTCGTCGTACTTGCCCCGCACCACGTCGACGGCGAGTTTGAACTTGCGG
The DNA here is from genome assembly GCF_003112555.1 of Streptomyces coelicoflavus. GTDB lineage: Bacteria > Actinomycetota > Actinomycetes > Streptomycetales > Streptomycetaceae > Streptomyces > Streptomyces coelicoflavus. The sequence goes on from NZ_BEWB01000004.1 coordinate 778,925, forward strand.
AGCTGGATGAGGCCGAACCAGCCGGTGAAGACGAGGCCGGCGACGACGAGCCAGGCGACGATGAGCGGGAGATCGGTCCCGCCGACGGGGACGGTGTAGAAGACGACTTCTCCCAGCCACTTGGCTATGGGCTCGAAGAATCCGCTGACTGCTTCGTCGACGGACTGGGTGACGGAGTCGAGTGACACGGTGGTTACCTCGGTGACGCTGGTGGGGCGGGGTGGGGTGTCTCGCCTGGTTGAGCGGTCTCTGGGCGAACGTCGTTGTCCGGTGAGCGGACCCGGGGTGCACGGAACGGTGTCGCACCGTGACCGGGCCGGGCTGAAGCGGTGTGCAGGTCGACAACAGGTCGGCTCTTCGCCGTCGATGCCTGGCCGATCGACCTGCGAAGTTGCGCTGTTGTACCACGTCTTTGCCGAACTTTTAGTGACGTATCTCACGTCACGGCTCGTGACCAGGGGATGTTCCGACAGGTGAGACCCGACCGTTATCCGGACCCGGGAAGCGTGCCGTGTGCACCTATACGGGTGCTCTCCGGCACGGCCGTGCGCCCGTCACGGACGGACGGACCGCACGGGAGCGTGGTCATGCCCGGGGTGTTTTTGCCCCGGGCTCGCGGCCTGTCAGGCGGCCGTCCCGCCCGCGTTGCGGATCAGTCGCTGGAGCACCTTCAGCGTGGTGACGTAGTCTGCGTCGTCGATGCCCTCGTGGAGGACGGAGACGATCGAGGGCGCGAGGCCGGCAATGTCGACGCGGGCCTGTTCTCCCTCTGCGGTGAGCCACAGCCGTTTCTCGGCGTCCCGGGTCAACCAGCCGCGCTCCAGGAGTACTTCGGCCTCCGCCGCCAGATCGTCCTCGGGCCGGATGTAGGAGGCCATGGCCTGGCGCAGCTCGGGCAGGGTCATCCCCTCTCCGTCAGGCGAGATGTCGTTCTTCGACAGGTTGCGCAGCAGCCAGAACTGGGGCTGGGTGTAGCCCTTTTCGGCCTGCCGGGCCCGTATGTACGCGATGAGCGCCTCGTAGGCGACACCGGTCCAGTACGCAGCCGGCTGGCTGGCGAGTTCGGCGTCGGAGAGCTGCTGGGTCGTCATGGAAGGTCCCCTCCCAGTACTTCAGTGTGGAGCCCGCACACCGTGCAGGTCATGCGAAGAACGTAGGACCGCAAGCGCGGTTGAGGTCAAGCGAGTGATCTGGAACCTGGAAGGCTGCCTGTGGCACCTGATCACAGGTGGGACGATCTTCCGGTGGCCGGCGTGATCACGGCATCGGGACCGTCCCGGACAGCCCCGTTCGCCGGGCTGAGCCCGTGCCGCTTCAGCAAGTTGGTGACGGCCGTACGCAGGGAACCTGCGGCTGGCGGACATCGTGGCCGACCGTGGAGCCCGTCGCTGGAGGGCCGGACCCGCCGCTGTTCGGTGTCTCGAAATCAGCGGCCTGCCGGATCACGGACCGCCTCGGCGAGCTCCTCGCGCTCCAGTCGCGCCGGCGGTTCGGGAAGGACACCGCGCTCATTGTGGACGGCACCCTCGTGCCCATCCGCGACCACGCGCTCGCCGAGCAGTCGAAGAACTGCCGCTGCTCCACCAACCACCAGGTCGTCATCGACGCCGACACCCGCCTGGTCGTCGTGGTCGGCCGGCCCCTGCCCGGCAACCGCAACGACTGCCGAGCCTGGGAGGAATCGGGGGCGGAGGACGCCGTCGGCTCCCGCAAGCAGGTCCGTGCCCGCGTCGAGCCCGACGCACGGGGGCCCGTTGACCTCCGGGGTGTTCTCTTCGGGAATTCCTGGCGGCCGGTTGTTCTGACCGTTCGCGTGAGGTGGTCGCCCGCTGGCACGCTGCCTCCATGGATCACGCAGAAGTACTGCTCATCGGCGGACGAGCTGGTGTCGGCAAGACGACGGTGGGGTGGGAGGTTTCCGCGCTGCTGCGCACCGAGGCGGTCGCTCACGCGATTATCGATGGTGACTTCATGGGGCAGGTGCATCCGGCACCAGAGGGAGACCCTCACCGCGCGGAGATCACCGAGAGCAACCTGACTGCCGTGTGGACGAACTTCGCCCAGCGTGGCTACCGACGCCTGATCTATACGAACACCCTGAGTGTGCTGCCGGAAGCGGCGGGCATGTTCGAACGTGCCATGGGGGCCGGAGTGGGCATCGTACGAGTTCTGCTCACCGCCTCCGACGCCACCGCCCGCGAGCGGCTGGTGGGCCGAGAACTCGGCTCAGAGCTGGAACACGAGCTGGCAGGAAGTATCCGCAAGGCACGGCTCCTGGACCAGCGTGCCCTCGCAGAGACCGTGCGAGTGCCGACGGACGGACGGCTCGTCGCTGACATCGCGCGGGAGGTAGTGGCCGCCACCGGTTGGGCCGGGCCTCACTTCGCCCGCAGATCATGATCGTGTTGGCGGGCCGGTCCGGGAACAGGCACCCCCACCGGTGACCATCAGTGTGTGAAGACAGAAGATCGGTCGGTGGCCGCATGTCACAGCATAGATCCTGCCCGTTGGCAGGACACGTTCGAGTCCCTGTTGGGCCGCATCGCGCCGCGGTCCGCGCGGGTGGAACCGCTGCGTCGGGCAAGGGAGTTCGTTCTTGGACTGTTGTCGGACCTGCCGCGCAAGAACTGCTGGAAGCTCGCCGAGCAGGCCGGGAACGCGACCCCGGACGGCTCGCAGCATCTGCCGTCCAGGGCCAGGCGGGATGCTGATGCAGTCCGCGACGACCTCCGCGGCTTCGGTGTCGAGCAACTGCAGGACGACGATGCGGTGTTGGTCGTCGATGAGACCGGCGATCTCAAGAAGGCACCGCCACGGTCGGGGTCCAGCGCCAATGCACTGACACCGCCGGACGCATCGAGAACAGCCAGGTCGCCGTTTAACGGTCTTCGCAGGGTCCGTCTGTACGATGCTCGGGCGTCTTGCCTCACGTACCTCGCCAACAACGGGGTGCCGGATCACCTGCTCGTCAGGTGGGCCGGGCACACCGACGTGAAGACGACGAAGAAGTGGTACGTGAAGCCGGACGTGGCGGACCTGCTTCCAGCGGCGGAGGCATGGGGAGGTCTCGCAAGGGGGCGTGTGACAGATCGTGACAGATGAAGGTGTGAACCCGTGACCGAAGGCAAGACCGAGACGCTGCAATACCGCTTTGACGGGCCAGAACACCTACCAGTCCTGATCTTGGGGCCGTCCCTCGGTACCACATGGCACAGGTTGTAGAGACCGTCTTCGGGCGTCCACGTCAGTCCATATTGGGCGGGTTGTGGCAGGTCAGGGCGTTGCGGTCCGGGGGCGTCGGCGTAGTTGGTGACAGACGCGTGACAGCGCCGGTGATACGGCGAAGCCCCGTGGGGACCACCCCCACCGGGCTTCTTTAGGTAGCCGGCTACGACGGAGGGCGGGGTTTGGTAAGGATATCGATGCCGACGGGCAGTTTTTTGGGCGTGTGGACAGAGAAGCAGGAGGTAGGGCACCAAGCCGTACCCGACGCACGGTCGTCTGCTCCAGCATGCAGTCTGCTTTGCCTGAGCAATGGGGTCTGGTCGCATCCCCCCGGCATGTCGGCGGGCCAGCGGGGTGCCGTCAGGAAGTTGGGCAGCTTGGGTTTGCAGCGTGTGGCGCGCTTCAGAACTTGTGGAGATGCTCCACTCGGAGCCCGGTGGGCGGCGGAGAACTCTTCCCCAGCGACGCTCCGGGACATCAGGTCCCCACGCGGCTCGGCTCAGCTGGCCGTGCGTCCCCACTGGGATCCGATCTGTTGCCACTCGTCCTCCAACGCCGTGCGACGCCGACGGTTGAGGACCAACCTGGCTCCGTAGTAGCCGGCAGCCGCCGTCGTGACGACGGCGAACGACGAGGCCGCACCCATGAAGGCGGCGTCCACGCCTGCCTGTGTTGCGGTCGGGGGCGCGGGCGTCAAGTTGTTCTGCCGGTCCGTCCAGACCGACACTCGGGAACCCGCCTTGAGTGCTCCGTCGACCGCGGCCTTGCCCGAGTGCCAGGTACCGTCGGGCGCCGTCCAGCGCACGGTCGCGTCGACGCGGCCCCCCGTCGTCCCGTCGGCCAGCGCGTTGTGGGGCACGTCCGACACGAGCGTGGCGGTGACGGCATGGCGCTCCGCGCGTCGTTGGGCGGCGCTGTGGGCGGAGACCTGTGCCCCGAGCACTCCTGCGACGGGGCCCACCAGAGCGATGACGAGCCAGACGATCAGCAGGATCCATGCCTCGAGCACGTCCTCGCGCCGACGCAACGGATTGCGGCGCCAGCGCCACAGAGACCGTCGAATGGTTCTGTTTCCGCGCATCGTGACCACCTCCGGCTGTCGTCTCCAGCCTCACGCCGTGGGATCCGGTGCAACAGGGGCCCTTCGGGCACCGCCCGGGTTCCTCATGGGTCGTCCGGCCCTGATCGTTCGCGGTGCTTCGTAGGACGTCTACGACGCGTCGACGTGCGGACGGCCGACGAGGAGATCGCCTCCCGTCGATGCCCGCAGAGAGCCGACGCAGCCACCCTGTCGGGTCACCACCACGCCCGTGGGGGGATCCCGCCGCGCTTTATGCCTTCGTGCACGCGCGAAGAGGGCCGTTCGGCACCACGTCGGGACCCTCAACCGTCTAGTGGGCACGGCGCCGGCGCGTAACCCTGGGTAGGGAGCCTCATCTACGGAGAGGGACGGTCATGTACGCACACGTTGGCGACCGGCTTGTCGTGGAGAGCCCTTCCACCGGTGTCACTCGGCGGGACGGTGAGATAGTCGGCCTGCACCACGACGACGGGACGCCCCCGTACGACGTGCGCTGGTCGGACACCGGGGACGTCACGCTGGTGTTCCCCGGCCCCGACGCGCATGTGGACCGGCTCGGGGAACCGCGGCGGCCGATGCCGCAGGCGACGCGGACTGCCGGCCGGACGCACCACGGCTCGGTGTACGGCGGTGACGCGGGGGACGTGGGGCGGCGCCTGGCCGCAGCCCGTCGCCGCAAGGGTCTCAGCATCGAAGCGGTTGCCGAGAGAGCACGTATGGCACCCGGCTATCTGTCCTACTCGGAGACGCGTACAGCCGACCCGGGCTCCGGCACTCTGGTGCGGCTGGCAGACGCCTTGGGGACGACGTACGGCGCATTGCAGGGAGGTGGCACGGACCGACCGCCCGGGCGGGGATCGGCGCTGCGCGACCCGCACCTGCTCGACCTCGGCGAAGAGGAGTGCCGGGGCCTGCTCTCCACTCGCGGAGTGGGACGCATCGCGTTCACTTCGGAGGACGGTCCTGCCGTGTTTCCGGTCAATTACGAGGTGACAGACGGGGCCGTGGCCTTCCGTACCGCCCCCAACTCCACAACGGCCTCGGCCGTGGACCAGCGGGTCGCCTTCGAGGTCGACCAGGTGGACGACGCCATGAGCCAGGGATGGAGCGTCCTGGTCGTGGGTCGTTGCCGGGCCGTGACAGATCCCGTTGAAGCGACACGGCTGGACGAGGCCGCGCACGCCAGGCCCTGGGCCGGGGGACGGCGGATCGACTGGCTGGCCGTGAACATGGAACGTCTGACCGGGCGGCGCATCACCTCGGCGGCCGAGTCGTGAGCGGTGCGCCGTTGGGCGCGGCAATGGAATCGACTCGGCCGACGTGGCTTCCCTGTCCCTGACCGTCGTGGCGCCGGAGCCTGCCGCCGGAGGAAGTGGCTGCCCTGCGTGCGGTGGTGTCCCACTGCACAGTGACGAACTCGATGGCCAGTCCTCCGGAGACGGAGCTACGGATTTTGAGTGACGGTGGCGTGTGAGTCGCCTGTGAGCCAGGTGACCAGCGCCGAGACCTTACCCGAGCGTCGCGTACCGATCCGCCCGGCGCAGCGCGGCATAGGAGGAAGGGGACCCGTCCACGCCCACGACCACGCGTGCTGTCGGCTCAGAGGATTGCATAGTCACCTCACTCGTACGTGCTTCCCGTCTCTGTCCACGCTGCCCGCTGTCGGCGTGACGCGCCAGCCGACTACATCGGTGGTTCACGCCATGTAGCCGGTGCCCCTTGGGCCCCGGGGAGGAGATGCGAGGCGAGCAGTTGTTCCCGAAGCCCTTCCGCCAGCCCGGACAGCCGCTCCGAGATTACGGCCCGCCCCGGCTGAGGAGAGCGTAGTCGGAGGGTCTCGGAGGGAAGAGCCGCCAGGTCCGCCGTCAGGCGGACTCGTGCCGCGGGCAGGGCGTCTGGCTGGCTCAAGCAACGTCCGTCGCGCATCAGCGTGCGAAGGAGTGGTTCCGAACCGGCCGGTGCCTCTTCCTCCCGTAGCGCGATGATGTCCGGGTGGCCCGGACGTCGGTACACCTGCTTGCTCCCCGGCAGCGTCGTCTTGCCCGACGCCAGTTTCATGACCGGGTGGCCGTCGTACTCCACGAGCTTGTAGGCGGAATCGAGGTAGGGGGCGTCGGCGGAGGTGCCGACACGGGTGCCGACCGCGTAGACGTCGATGGGCGCGCCCGAGCGGACCAGGGCGTCGACCCGGTACTCGTCGAGGCCACCGCTGGCGATGACGCGCACGCCGGGCAGGCCGGCGGCGTCCAGTTCGCTGCGGGCCCGCCGGGAGAGATCATCCAGGTCGCCGCTGTCGAGCCGGACGGCGCAGCCTGGCCCCCGCTCTAGGTCACGCAGGACCCGGGCTGCCGTGCGCACCCCGCGCTCCGTGTCGTACGTGTCCACCAGGAAGGTCACGGGCCCGGGATGGGAGCGGGCGAAGGCGCGGAAGGCGGCCTCCTCGTCGGGGAACGCCTCGATGTAGGAGTGGGCCATCGTGCCGGATGCGGGCAGCCCCCATCGGACGGCCGCGGCCACGTTGCTGGTGCCCGCGAAGCCTGTCAGCGCCGCGGTGCGGGCGGCCTGCAGCCCGGCGCAGGTGCCGTGCGTGCGGCGCAGCGAGAAGTCGACCACCGGGTGTCCGGCAGCAGCCAGGACGGAGCACACCGCTTTGGACGCCACGGCCGTCTGGTGCGAGATCTGGTTGAGCAGAAAGGTCTCGACCAATTGGGCCTGCGAGATCGGAGCGGTCACCTCCAGGAGTGGCTCTCCCGCGTACACGATCCGGCCCTCGGGCACGGCGCGCACCTCGCCGGTGAACGTCATGCCACTCAGGGCGGCGACGTCGGCGGTGGGCCGACGCAGGGCGGAGGCGAACACCTCCAGGTCGGCGGCGGTGACGCGGAAATCACTGAGGTAGTCGAGCGCCGATTCCGTCCCCGCGCTCACGAGGAAGCCCCGCTCGGGAGGCAGTGAGCGGATGTCGCCTCCGGGGAAGAAGAGGGGGCTGACGACGAAGCCGTCGGTGCTGATCACGAGGTCGGGGTGGTCGGGCAGTAGGGCAGCGTCCTCCAGGGCGCCCGGTCGTCCGCCGAGAGCGGGCAGCACATGGGTGTCCAGCAGGTCGCCGGTCGTCCGGCTGCCCGCCCCGTGGCCGAGCAGAACCGCCTCGTCCTCGTGAGGGGGCGGGAGGCTGGTGGCGTTCATGAGGGCGCTCCTTCTTGGACGTCCGGGCAGTGGTGTCCGTGGGAGGCGGGTATCTGTGAGCACGTCGCCGGCTGCGCACTCGGGATCTTCGGCGGTCGTGGGATCACCAACGGCACATCGCACGGTGGCATCGTCGACCGGGCGGAGCCTCGGCGGGACCCGGGCCGTCGGCCGGCCCGGACTCGGCCCTGGTCGGTCGCCCGGCACATCGGCTAGTACGGCATGGGGCGTCCCGACGGTGTACGCAGGTCGGGTGGATCCGGCCGGCGCGGTGGGCGCGGGCGCCTTGTCATCTGGAGTCGTTCCATGACGATCGCCTCGTCTTGCGGTAATCCCCTGATTCACAGCCTCACTCACGTACGGGGGCCGGACCAGGGGCCTCTGGGTTCATGGCGCGGTCCCGGTCGGCCTAGGTCCTGTCTCTTTGGAGGTCTGACGCCTTGGATGAGGGCCGATTACTCTGTCGTGATGGCCAAGAGGATTGAGTCGGAGCTGGTGGTTGACCTGCGGGGTAGGTCGATCGAGACGCTCGATGACTTCTGGGACGCCGTGGCTGAGCCTTGCGGACTGCCGGAGTGGTTTGGCCGGAACACGGAAGCCTGGCGGGACACCATCCAGACGCGGGGCATCTCCGAGGTCATCGACAGCTATGACGTCCTGGTCGTGCACGTGGACAAACGAGGAGTCTTCGCGGCCCGGAACCGCGAAGCTCGAGCCCTGCGAAGCGTCTTTTCAGGGAGGCAGTCGCGTCTGGTCGTGCACGAGCTGCTCTGATCACCGCGTCGAGCGGGACCAGATCAGGATGGCCGCCAAGTGCAAAGCAGCCTCGTAGGCCAGGGCAAGCTTGTCCGTGCGCATCGCCAGACCACGCCACTGCTTCAAGCGGCTGATGCACCGTTCGACGGTGTTGCGCTGCTTGTACGCCTCCGCGTCGAAGCCTGGTGGCCGGCCTCCGGCTCGCCCTCTCCGCAGGCGGTGTCCGACCTGGTCGGCAGGCTGCGGGATGACGGCGCGGATGCCTCGCCGTCGGAGATGGCTACGGATCGCGCGGGAAGAATAGGCGCGGTCCGCGAGGACGGTCTCCGGTCGAGTCCGGGGCCTGCCGAGTCCGTGTCGCGGGACGCGGATTCTCGCCATGACGGCCTCGAATGCCGGAGCATCACCCGCCTGACCAGCGGTGACGTAGAGGGCCAACGGCCGTGCCCGGTTATCGCTGGCCAGATGTACCTTCGTACTCAGGCCGCCACGAGAACGTCCGAGTGCGTGATCGTCGGGTTCCGACCGTCGCGCAGCCCCCTTTTCACGGCCCCAGCCGCGTGCTGATGGGCCCGGCAGATGGTGGAGTCCAGCGAGACCGTCCACTCCACGTCGTCATCCGCGTCGGCGGTGGCCAGGACTGCGGCCA
>NZ_BEWB01000005.1 GCF_003112555.1 Streptomyces coelicoflavus
TCCTTTTAGAGCTCTGGCTCTTGGGCACGCAGCCCGAGAGCCAGAGCTTTTTTGCGTTGAGGTAAGGTCAGTGAGCATCATTGGCTCGTTTCCCCCAGGAGGCCCCCGCGTGGAGGTCCAGGAGACCCGCGTGCAGACCGACCGGGTCCTCACCATCCCGAACATCCTCAGCATGGCGCGCCTGGCCGGCGTGCCCCTGTTCCTGTGGCTCATCCTGCGGCCCGAGTTCGGCGGCCCGCAGAGCGACGGCTGGGCGCTGTTGGTGCTGGCCCTCAGCGGAGTCAGCGACTACCTGGACGGAAAGCTCGCGCGGCGTTGGAATCAGATCAGCAGCCTCGGCCGGCTCCTGGACCCGGCGGCTGACCGGCTTTACATCCTGTCGACGCTGGTGGGACTCACCTGGCGCGAGATTCTCCCGCTCTGGTTGACCCTTGTACTGCTTGCCCGGGAAGCGATGCTGCTGGTGATGGTGGGCATCCTCCGGCGACACGGCTATCCGCCGCCACAGGTGAACTTCCTGGGCAAGGCCGCGACCTTCAACCTCATGTACGCCTTCCCGCTGCTTCTGCTCAGCGACGGAAGCGGATGGATCGCGTCACTCGCCGCCGTTTTCGGATGGGCGTTCGCCGGATGGGGTACAACCCTGTACTGGTGGGCAGGTGTTCTCTACGTGGTGCAGGTCCGCCGCCTGGTTCGTGCGGACGTCGCAGCCGATTGAACTCGCTGATTGTGCGGCCCAAGTGGCCGGATGGCCCGCGCACGAAAAGTGCGGGACCCTGGACGGGTGAAGTCGGCTAAACCGTCGTCTCTCAGAGGAGGACGCTTCCGACATGAAGGCCGTCGTGATGGCTGGAGGCGAAGGCACGCGCCTTCGTCCCATGACCTCGAGCATGCCCAAGCCGCTCCTTCCGGTGGTCAACCGGCCGATCATGGAGCATGTGCTCAGGTTGCTCAAAAGGCATGGGCTCAACGAGACCGTCGTCACCGTCCAGTTCCTGGCCTCGCTGGTCAAGAACTACTTCGGTGACGGCGAAGAGCTCGGAATGGAGCTCACCTATGCCAACGAGGAGAAGCCACTCGGTACCGCCGGAAGCGTCAAGAACGCCGAGGAGGCATTGAAGGACGATGCCTTCCTCGTCATTTCCGGCGACGCCCTGACCGACTTCGACCTCACCGACCTGATCAATTTCCACAAGGAAAAGGGATCGCTCGTCACCGTGTGTCTGACGCGCGTGCCCAACCCGCTGGAATTCGGCATCACCATCGTCGACGAAGAGGGCAAGGTCGAGCGCTTCCTGGAGAAGCCGACCTGGGGGCAGGTCTTCTCGGACACGGTGAACACCGGGATCTACGTCATGGAGCCCGAGGTCTTCGACTACGTCGACCCCGACGTGCCCGTGGACTGGTCCGGTGATGTCTTCCCGCAGCTGATGAAGGAAGGCAAGCCCATCTACGGCTACGTCGCCGAGGGCTACTGGGAGGACGTCGGCACCCACGAGAGCTATGTGAAGGCCCAGGCCGATGTCCTGGAGCGCAAGGTCGACGTCGACATCGACGGCTTCGAGATCTCTCCCGGCGTCTGGGTGGCCGAGGGCGCCGAGGTGCATCCCGACGCCGTGCTGCGCGGGCCCCTGTACGTCGGCGACTACGCCAAGGTCGAGGCGGGCGCCGAGATCCGGGAACACACGGTCATCGGGTCAAACGTCGTCGTCAAGAGCGGCGCCTTCCTGCACAAGGCCGTGGTCGCCGACAACGTGTACGTCGGACCGCACAGCAACCTGAGGGGCTGCGTGGTCGGCAAGAACACCGACATCATGCGCGCCGCGCGGATCGAGGACGGCGCGGTCATCGGTGACGAGTGCCTGGTCGGTGAAGAATCGATCATCCAGGGCAACGTGCGGGTCTACCCGTTCAAGACCATCGAGGCCGGTGCCTTCGTCAACACCTCGGTGATCTGGGAGTCCCGCGGGCAGGCGCACCTCTTCGGTGCCCGCGGGGTCTCCGGCATCCTGAACGTGGAGATCACCCCGGAGCTCGCCGTGCGGCTGGCCGGTGCGTACGCGACGACCCTCAAGAAGGGGTCCACCGTCACCACGGCCCGCGACCACTCCCGCGGTGCCCGTGCGCTGAAGCGGGCGGTGATCTCCGCGTTGCAGGCCAGCGCCATCGACGTACGCGACCTGGAGAACGTACCGCTGCCCGTGGCGCGGCAGCAGACCGCGCGGGGCAGTGCCGGCGGGATCATGATCCGGACCACCCTCGGTGTGCCGGACTCCGTCGACATCATGTTCTTCGACGGCCAGGGCGCCGACCTCTCGCAGGGCAGCCAGCGGAAACTGGACCGGGTCTTCGCGCGGCAGGAGTACCGGCGGGCGTTCCCCGGCGAGATCGGGGACCTGCACTTCCCGTCCAGCGTGTTCGACTCGTACACCGGGTCACTGCTGCGCAATGTCGACATCACCGGTATCGCGGAGTCCGGGCTCAAGGTGGTCGTGGACGCCTCCAACGGCAGCTCGGGGCTGGTGCTGCCGAGCCTGCTCGGGAAGCTCGGCGTCGACTCGCTGACGATCAATCCCGGTCTCGACGAGGCCAGGCCCACCGAGTCGGCCGACATGCGGCGCTCCGGTCTGGTGCGCCTCGGGGAGATCGTGGCGTCCTCGCGGGCCGCGTTCGGTGTGCGGTTCGACCCCGTCGGTGAACGGCTGTCGCTCGTCGACGAGAAGGGCCGCATCATCGAGGACGACCGGGCTCTGCTGGTGATGCTGGACCTGATCGCGGCCGAGCGGCGCAGCGGCCGGGTGGCGCTCCCGGTGACCACCACCAGGATCGCCGAGCAGGTCGCCGCGTACCACGGCACGCAGGTCGAGTGGACGACCACCTCCCCGGACGACCTGACGCGAGTGGGGGGCGAGGAAGGCACGATCTTCGGCGGCGACGGCAAGGGCGGCTTCATCGTCCCCGAATTCAGCAGTGTCTACGACGGCACGGCTGCCTTCGTGCGGCTCATCGGTCTGGTCGCGCGCACGCAGCTCACGCTCAGCCAGATCGACGCGCGGATCCCGCGCGCCCACGTCCTCAAGCGTGACCTGGCCACTCCGTGGGCCGTGAAGGGCCTGGTGATGCGACGGGTCGTCGAGGCGGCCGGAGACCGGTTCGTCGACACCACGGACGGGGTGCGGGTGGTCGAGACGGACGGGCGCTGGGTGATGGTGCTGCCCGACCCGGCGGAGGCGGTCACCCATCTGTGGGCCGAGGGCCCCGACGACGCCTCCGCGCAGGCGCTGCTGGACGAGTGGGCCGCGGTGGTGGACAGCGCCGGCCGGTAGAACGCGCCGCACGCGTGCGTGCCGGACAAGTGTCCCCAAGGGGGCCTGTCCGGCACGCCGGTGGGGCCGTTCGGAGGTAGTGGCGGTGGCGTGCGACGATGTGCGGCATGCCGCAGCCACCCCCCGTTCGGAGCACATCCACGCGGCCCGCGCGCCCGGACGCGTCCATGTCGTTGCTCACGAACGTCATGGACCACAGCCTCGACGACGGATACGCCGAGGCCGCCGCGCGGAAGAAGGCCGACGGCGGCGGCGGGATGCCCAAGACGCTCCGTGCCAAGCTGGGTCTGGCGGCCGGTCTGGTGCTCGCGGCCCTGGTCGTGACGGTCGGGGCGGCCCAGGCGCGGGTCGCCGCTCCCGTCGTCGCCAAGGAGCGCGAAGAGCTCGTCGACCGCATAGAGGCGGAGACCTCGGCGGCCGACAAGCTGGAGAAGAGCGTCGACGAGCTGCGCGACGACGTGAACGCGCGTCGGCGCGAGGCGCTGGAGAAGAGCGGCGACGGCGACCGGTCCGACCTCGTGGGCATGCTGGCGGGCGCCGTCGAGGTGCACGGTCCGGGTGTGAAGCTCGTGGTCGACGACGCCAAGGACGTGGGCACCGGGGCGGACGGGAAGCCGCGCGGTACCTCCGGATTCTCCGACACGGGCCGGGTGCGGGACCGGGACATGCAGCGCGTGGTCAACGGGCTGTGGGAGTCGGGCGCCGAGGCGATCTCCATCAACGGACAGCGTCTGACGGCGCTGTCGGCGATCAGGGCCGCGGGTGACGCGATACTGGTCGACAACAGGCCGCTGGTGCCGCCGTACACGGTGCTCGCGGTGGGGGACGGCGAGGGGCTGAGCAGGGCGTTCCAGGACAGTGCCGACGGGCTGTACCTGCATGCCCTGCAGGAGAGCTACGGCATCCGGACCGCCCTCTCCGTCGCGGACGACCTCAAGCTGCCGGCCGCACCGAGTCTGATCGTACGTACAGCACAGCCGATAACCGAGAAGGGCACATCGTGATCGCCGTACTGGGCCTCGTCGTGGGAGTCGTGGCCGGATTGCTGGTCCGGCCCGAGGTGCCGGCGGCCGTGGAGCCGTATCTCCCGATCGCCGTGGTGGCGGCGCTGGACGCCGTCTTCGGTGGTCTGCGGGCCATGCTCGACGGCATCTTCGACGACAAGGTCTTCGTGGTGTCGTTCCTGTCGAACGTGGTCGTCGCCGCGCTGATCGTGTTCCTGGGCGACAAGTTGGGCGTCGGCGCCCAGCTGTCCACCGGTGTCGTGGTGGTCCTCGGCATCCGCATCTTCTCCAACGCCGCGGCGATCCGACGCCACGTCTTCCGGGCGTGAGGCCGATGAGCGACCAGGACGAGCAGGGGCCGGGCCGGCTGCGCAAGGAGCTGCCCGCGGAAGTGGCACCCGGGGAGACCCCGGACGCGGACGACCGGGTGGCCGACCCGCCGCAGGAGACGCGGCAGGAGGGGAACGGGCTGACCGGCAGGCAGCGGCTCCTGAAGGGGCTGTGGCCGCCGCGCCTCACGCGGGCGCAACTCATCGTGGCCCTGCTCCTGTTCGGGCTCGGCTTCGGCCTCGCCGTCCAGGTGGCGTCCAACAGTGACAGCGACAGCGCGCTGCGTGGCGCCCGCCAGGAGGATCTGGTCCGCATCCTCGATGAACTGGACGACCGTACTCAGCGTCTTGAAGACGAGAAGCAGGGCCTCGAGAAGCAGCGCGACGAGCTGGAGAACAGCTCGGACCAGGCGGAGGAGGCCCGCAAGCAGACGCTCGAGAAGGAGCGGCAACTGGGCATCCTCGCGGGCACCGTGGCCGCGCAGGGGCCCGGCATCACGGTGACCATCGACGACACGAAGGGGACGGTCGAGGCGGACATGCTGCTCGACGCCATCCAGGAGCTGCGCGCGGCCGGTGCGGAGGCGATTCAGGTCAACGGGGTCCGGGTCGTCGCCGGCACGTACCTCGCCGACGCCGACAACTCCGTCAGCGTCGACGGGAACAAGATCAACGCGCCCTATCGTTTCCAGGTCATCGGCAAGCCGCAGGACCTCGAACCGGCTCTCAACATTCCTGGAGGAGTGGTGCAGACTCTGGAGAAGGAACAGGCCACCGTTACTGTTGAGCGGTCGAGCAAGATCGTCGTGGACGCCTTGCGAGCGGCGGAGCGGCCTGACTACGCTCGGTCGTCCTCCCAGTGAACCGGCGGTGCATGGGGGGCGTCCGGCGAGGGCATGAGGTTGCGGGGGGTCGGCGCACCGATTGGGTGGTGCGTGGTGGAAACTGTCTGGTGGAGACGGACGTTGTGAAGGTGTCCGGGTCGGTCAGTGCGTTCAGCAAGGGTTCGTCCTGCCCCACGGGCGGGTCTGTTTCGGTCAAGGGGAATCGCCCGTGAAGTTGTTTGCGAAGTTGTTCGGCAAGAGCGCGCGAGAGGGCGGCGGCGAGAACGCGACCGCCCGTCATCGCGCCCAGCCCGACGCGGAGGGCTCACGCCCGATGTTCCGGGACCAGGTGGGTGGTCCCGGCGCGCCGTCTGTTGACCCTTCTCAGTCCGGCGGCATAGGTTTCGGCCAGCCCTCGGCCCCGGGTACGGGCGGAGGGTTCAACCCCGACCCGTACGCGTCGAACGCCCCGGCGGGGCAGCCGCGGCAGGAGGATCCGTCCATGTCGGCCCTGGTGTGTACGAGGTGCGGCAACCGCAACGCGGAGAACAGCCGCTTCTGCTCCAACTGCGGCGCTCCGCTGCGGCCCGGTGCGGTCCCGGAGCGCGCGTCCGAGACGACCTCCACGATCTCCATCTCGGGTCTGGAGGCCTACGACGCCGAGGTCACCGGCCAGACGGCGATGCCGGCGCTCTCTCCCGAGGCGCAGGCGGCCGTCGACGCGCTGCCGCTGGGCTCCGCGCTCCTGGTCGTGCGCCGCGGCCCGAACTCGGGCAGCCGCTTCCTGCTGGACGGTGAGCTGACCACCGCCGGGCGTCACCCGCAGAGCGACATCTTCCTGGACGACGTGACGGTCTCGCGCCGGCACGTGGAGTTCCGCCGCAGCCCGGACGGCTCGTTCACGGTCGCCGACGTCGGCAGCCTGAACGGCACCTACGTCAACCGGGAGCGCATCGACCAGGTCGCCCTGTCGAACGGCGACGAGGTGCAGATCGGCAAGTACCGGCTGGTGTTCTACGCGAGCCAGCGGGGTTACTGACCCGCCCCCGGGCCCCCGCCCGGGGAACCTCCAGGGAAGGTCCATGTTTCAAACACCGAGCGGCGGTGCCGGGCAAGGCGCCGCCGCCACGGACAGTGGGCTGATGAGCATCGGCGCGGTGCTGAACGCGCTGCGTGACGAGTTCCCCGACATCACCATCTCCAAGATCCGTTTCCTGGAGTCGGAGGGTCTCGTCGAGCCGCGGCGGACCCCGGCCGGGTATCGCAAGTTCAGCGCGCACGACGTCGAGCGCCTCGGCCAGGTGCTGCGCATGCAGCGGGACCACTATCTGCCGCTCAAGGTGATCCGCGAGCACCTGGACGCCGTGGAGCGCGGTGAGGCGGTTTCCCTGCCGAGGGTCGGCCGGCAGCGGGACGGGGAGCAGGCCGTACCGGAGCCCGCAGAGGGCCCGACGGTGGCCCGGATCGGGCGGGACGAGCTGCTGGCCGCCGCCGGGATCGGCGACCAGGAGCTGAAGGAGTGGGAGTCGTACGGACTCCTCGCCCCGCTGGCCGACGGGGCGTACGACGCCGAGGCGGTCACCGTGGCGTCGCTGGTGGTGGAGCTGGGGCGGTTCGGGATCGAGCCGCGGCACCTGCGGGTGATGAAGGCGGCCGCCGACCGGGACGCCGGGCTCGTGGACCAGGTGGTGGCCCCGCTGAAGCGCCACCGCAACCCCCAGACCAGGGCACACGCCGAAGCCCGCACCAAGGAGCTGGCGGGGCTCGCGGTGAAACTGCACGCGGCCCTGGTGCAGACCGCTCTGGGCGTGCGGCTGCCCTGAAGCGGGCAGGGGCGAGCGTCCGGAATCGACCCCCGGTCCGGACCCGGATCGCCCACCCGATCCCGGCCCGACTACCCAAACGTCCCGGGCACGGCCTAGGGTTGCTGTGTGAACGAGCTCGATGTCGTAGGTGTCCGGGTCGAGATGCCCTCCAACCAGCCGATCGTGCTGCTGCGCGAGGTGGGCGGCGACCGTTACCTTCCCATCTGGATCGGACCGGGGGAGGCGACGGCGATCGCCTTCGCCCAGCAGGGCATGGCTCCCGCACGGCCGCTGACCCACGACCTGTTCAAGGACGTGCTGGAAGCCGTCGGGCAGGAGCTCACGGAAGTGCGCATCACCGACCTGCGGGACAACGTCTTCTACGCCGAGCTGGTCTTCGCGAGCGGGGTCGAGGTCAGCGCCAGGCCGTCCGACGCCATAGCGCTCGCCCTGCGCACCGGTACGCCGATCTACGGCAGCGAGACGCTCCTCGACGAAGCCGGTATCTCCATCCCGGACGAGCAGGAGGACGAGGTGGAGAAGTTCCGCGAGTTCCTCGACCAGATCTCGCCCGAGGACTTCGGAACCAGCAACCAGTGAGGTGTGCGGCCGGGGCGGATTCGGGGCCTCACGGGCCCCGTCCGGGCACATCCGACCAGCCTTTCCCGGAACTGGGCACGCGAAACCACTCGTAGGGTGATTATCACTCGGCGTGCCGAGTGTGGCGATCGTTGACGCACCCTTGGTGACTGCCTACCTTCGAGGAGGCAGGTCAAGGACGGAGGTCGGCGTGAGAATCAGCGGCGACGGTACGGTTGGGGGTGGCCCCGGGCACAGCCTCGGGGCAGGCGGTCCGTACCCTCCCCCGGGTTCCCGGCTTCGCGCAGGCGCGGGCCACGCCCGGCACGGTGGCGCGGCCGATCCCGGTCCACAGCGACCGGCAGCCTTGCCGACCAGCGGAGGGGCGACGTCCATGGCGTCCGAGCAGATCGGCTATCGCGGGCCGACGGCCTGCGCGGCCGCCGGCATCACCTACCGGCAACTGGACTACTGGGCGCGCACGGGCCTCGTGGAGCCCAGTGTGCGGCCCGCGCACGGATCCGGGACGCAGCGGCTGTACAGCTTCCGCGACGTGGTCGTGCTGAAGATCGTCAAGCGCTTCCTCGACACCGGGGTGTCGCTCCAGAACATCCGCACCGCCGTCCAGCACCTGCGGGAGCGCGGCTTTCGCGACCTGGAGCGGATGACGCTGATGAGCGACGGCGCCACCGTCTACGAGTGCACCTCGCCCGACGAGGTGCACGCCCTGCTCCAGGGCGGCCAGGGCATCTTCGGGATCGCCGTCGGCGTGGTGTGGCGGGACGTGGAGAGCGCGCTGTCCCAGCTGCACGGCGAGCGGATCGACACGGGGGAGACCCTGGTCGGGCACAATCCGGCCGACGAACTGGCCCGGCGGCGGAACAACCGGGCGGTCTGACCCCGCCGCGCCCCGGAGCCGTCCGGTGAGGGCATTGTCAGTGGCGTAGGGCAGCATCGGAGACGTGAGAACCGCGCCCACGATCCTGCATCTCGACATGGATGCCTTCTTCGCCTCGGTGGAGCAGGCGTCCAAGCCGAGTCTGCGCGGGAAGGCCGTGGTCGTGGGCGGTCTCGGACCGCGCGGCGTGGTCGCCACCTGCTCGTACGAGGCGCGGGTGTTCGGCGTGCACTCCGCGATGCCGATGGGCCAGGCACGCCGGCTGGCGCCCCACGCCGCCTATCTCGTTCCGCGCTTCGAGCTCTACCGGTCGATCAGCGAGCAGGTCATGCGGCTGCTGCGGGAGCTGTCGCCCCTGGTGGAGCCGCTCAGCCTGGACGAGGCCTTCGTGGACCTGGAGGCCGGCCAGGCAGCCCGGGACGCGGATTCGGCGCGGCTGGCCGGGGTGAAGCTGCGCGCCGACATCCGCACCGTCACGGGCCTCACCGGCTCCGTCGGGCTCGCCGCCTCCAAGATGCTCGCCAAGATCGCCTCGGAGGAGGCCAAGCCCGACGGACTGGTCCTCATCCCACCGGGGACGGAGCGGGCCATGCTGGAGCCGATGACCGTGCGGACGCTGCCCGGAGTGGGACCGGCCACGGGGGACCACCTGCGCCGGGCGGGGATCACCACGGTCGGCGAGATCGCCGAGGCGGGCGAGGACGAGCTGGTGCGGCTGCTGGGCAAGGCGCACGGCCACGCGCTGTACGCCATGGCGCTGGCACGCGACGAGCGGCCCGTGGTGGCCGAGCGGGAGACCAAGTCCGTGTCGGTCGAGGACACCTACGACGTGGACATCCACGACCGGGTGCGGGTCGGCGTCGAGGTGGGACGGCTGGCGGACCGCTGCGTGCGGCGGCTGCGGGCCTCCCGTCTGTCCGGGCGGACCATCGTGCTCAAGGTGCGCCGATACGACTTCTCCACGCTGACGCGCTCCGAGACGCTGCGCGGGCCCACCGACGACCCCGCGGTGGTCCGGGAGGCCGCCGCCAGACTGCTGGACTCGGTGGACACCACGGGCGGCGTGCGGCTGCTCGGGGTGGGCGTCAGCGGGCTCGCCGACTACACGCAGGAGGACCTGTTCGCGCAGGCCGCGGGTGACGTTTCCGAGGAACCGGCCGAGGAGCCCGAGGCCGGGCCCGTCGAGGAGCAGGCTCCTTCGCCCGCCGAGCGCCGGTGGCCCGCCGGGCACGACGTACGGCACGCGGAGCTCGGACACGGGTGGGTGCAGGGCAGCGGCCTCGGACGGGTCACCGTGCGGTTCGAGACGCCGTACTCCGAGGTCGGCCGGGTGCGGACGTTCCCGGTGGACGACCCGGAGCTGGCCCCGGCGGACCCCCTGCCACTGGTCTCCCCAGTGGTCCGAAGACCCGGTGGAGAACCCGTCGGTCCGCCCGGTGGGGGCGGCTCCGCGCGACGGGTGGCCGGGTAGTGCGGGCGGGAGTGGCGCGGGCGGCGGGTCAGCCGTCGTCGTTGCCCTTGCCGGCCAGCTTGCCGAAGTCGTGGTCGGGAGGCGGGGGAGCGGCCGCCACGTCCAGGCCGTAGTGGTGGTAGAGCTGGAGTTCCTGTTCCGGCGAGAGATGGCGGCCGACGCCGAAGTCGGGCGCCTCCTTGATCAGGGACCGGTCGAAAGGCACGCGCAGGGTGCCCTCGACCAGCTCGCTGGGCTCCAGGGGGACGAAGGCGTCCCTGCTGAAGAGGCCGGTCCGTATCGCCGCCCACTCGGGGACGCCGGTGGCATCGTCGAGGTACACCTCGTCCACGGTGCCGATCCTGGTGCCGTCGCGGTCGAACGCCTTGCGGCCGATCAGGTTCCGCGGATCGATGTCAGTACGCACGGGGCCCTCCACTTGATCGCACCACTGGGCCGCACTGGGTCGCACACCAGCCGCCTAATCATCCGTAAGTACTACAAAAGAGCACATGTGGTCGGTCGGCCACTCGAAGTTCTCACGAGTGCCTCGCTGGTACGCTGGCAAACGGCCGCTGACCCCGCGCGGGAGAGTCCTCCGGACACCACCGGAGGCGCCGAAGGAGCAAATCCTCCCCGGAATCTCTCAGGCTCACGTACCGCACGGACGAGGTCACTCTGGAAAGCAGGGCGGGTGTCGACGGCTTCCGCTCTCACCGACGGTGAAAGCCGGAAGAGCCTCCGGGCTCCTCCGGTGAAGCTCTCAGGTTGAGATGACAGAGGGGGAGGCCGTCCGGGTACCCGCGCCGTGGTGCCCCTCGAAGGTCGTCAGACCAGGAGGCCTCCGCAATGACCGCCCATCGCACTCCGCTCTCCGAACTCGAACAGGCAGCGCCGTTCGAGCAGCGCCACATCGGCCCCGACCACGAGGCCCGGGCCAAGATGCTCGCGCAGGTCGGTTACGGTTCGCTCGACGAACTGACGGCCGCCGCGGTGCCGGATGTGATCAAGAACGCCGACCGGCTCGACCTGCCGGGCGCGCGCTCCGAGGCCGAGGTGCTGGCCGAGCTGCGCTCCCTGGCCGACCGCAACCAGGTCCTCGACTCCATGATCGGCCTCGGCTACTACGGCACCTTCACCCCGCCGGTGATCCTGCGCAACGTCATGGAGAACCCGTCCTGGTACACGGCGTACACGCCGTACCAGCCGGAGATCTCGCAGGGGCGGCTCGAGGCCCTGCTGAACTTCCAGACGATGGTCGCCGAGCTGACCGGCCTGCCCACCTCCGGCGCCTCGCTGCTCGACGAGGGCACCGCCGCCGCCGAGGCGATGGCGCTGTCCCGGCGCATGGGCAAGAACAAGAAGGGCCTCTTCCTGGTCGACGCGGACGCCCTGCCGCAGACCGTCGCCGTGATACAGACCCGGGCCGAGCCGACCGGCGTCGAGGTCGTCGTCGCCGACCTGAGCGAGGGCATCCCCGCCGAGGTCGCCGAGCGGGAGATCAACGGCGTCCTGATCCAGTACCCGGGCGCCTCCGGTGCCGTCCGCGACATCAAGCCGGTGATCGACCGGGCGCACGAGCTGGGCGCCCTCGTCACCGTCGCCGCCGACCTGCTCGCCCTCACGCTGCTCACCTCGCCCGGCGAGCTGGGTGCGGACATCGCCGTCGGCACCACCCAGCGCTTCGGCGTGCCGATGGGCTTCGGCGGACCGCACGCCGGCTACATGGCCGTCCACGAGAAGTTCGCCCGCAGCCTGCCCGGCCGCCTGGTCGGCGTCTCCGTGGACGCCGACGGCAACCAGGCCTACCGCCTGGCCCTCCAGACCCGCGAGCAGCACATCCGCCGCGAGAAGGCCACCAGCAACATCTGCACCGCGCAGGTGCTGCTCGCCGTCATGGCCGGCATGTACGCCGTCTACCACGGTCCCGAGGGGCTGCGGGCCATCGCCCGGCGCACCCACCGGTACGCCACGATCACCGCGGCCGGTCTCGCCGCCGGCGGCGTCGAGATCGTCCACGGCTCCTACTTCGACACCGTCACCGCGCGGGTGCCCGGCCGGGCCGGCGCGATCGTGCACGCCGCCCGCGAGAACGGCATCAACGTGCGGCTCGTCGACGCCGACCACGTGTCCTTCGCCTGCGACGAGACCACCACGCGCGCCCAGGTCGGCGGCGTGTGGCACGCCTTCGGCGTGGAGGGCGACGTCGAGTCGCTGGACGCGGAGACCGGGGAGACGCTGCCCGAGGCGCTGCTGCGCACCGACGACTTCATGACCCACCCCGTCTTCCACCAGCACCGCTCCGAGACCGCGATGCTGCGCTACCTGCGCCGCCTCGCCGACCGGGACTACGCGCTGGACCGCGGCATGATCCCGCTGGGCTCCTGCACCATGAAGCTCAACGCGACCACCGAGATGGAGCCGGTCACCTGGCCCGAGTTCGGCGCGCTGCACCCCTTCGCGCCCGCCGAGCAGGCCCAGGGCTACCTCACCCTCATCCGCGAGCTGGAGGAACGGCTCGCCGAGGTCACCGGGTACGACAAGGTCTCGCTCCAGCCCAACGCCGGGTCGCAGGGCGAGTTCGCCGGACTTCTCGCCGTACGCGGTTACCACCGGGCCAACGGCGACGAGCAGCGCACCGTCTGCCTCATCCCGTCCTCCGCGCACGGCACCAACGCCGCCAGCGCCGTGATGGCCGGTATGAAGGTCGTCGTCGTCAAGACCGCCGAGGACGGCGAGATCGACGTCGAGGACCTGCGCGCCAAGATCGAGAAGCACCGCGACGAGCTGGCCGTGCTGATGATCACGTACCCCTCGACGCACGGCGTGTTCGAGGAGCACGTGGCCGACATCTGCGCCCAGGTGCACGACGCGGGCGGCCAGGTCTACGTCGACGGCGCCAACCTCAACGCCCTGGTCGGCCTGGCCAAGCCCGGCCACTTCGGCGGCGACGTCTCCCACCTGAACCTGCACAAGACCTTCTGCATCCCGCACGGCGGCGGCGGTCCCGGCGTCGGCCCCGTGGCCGTACGGTCGCACCTGGCGCCGTACCTGCCCAACCACCCGCTGCAGCCCGCGGCCGGTCCGCAGACGGGCGTCGGCCCGGTCTCGGCGGCGCCCTGGGGTTCGGCGGGCATCCTGCCGATCTCGTGGTCGTACGTCCGCCTGATGGGCGGTGAGGGGCTCAAGCGCGCCACGCAGGTGGCCGTGCTGTCCGCCAACTACATCGCCAAGCGCCTGGAGGCGCACTTCCCGGTGCTTTACAACGGCCCCGGCGGGCTGGTCGCGCACGAGTGCATCATCGACCTGCGTCCGCTGTCCAAGGCCACCGGCGTGAGCGTCGACGACGTCGCCAAGCGGCTGATCGACTACGGCTTCCACGCGCCGACGATGTCCTTCCCGGTGGCCGGCACGCTGATGATCGAGCCGACCGAGTCCGAGGACCTGGCCGAGCTGGACCGGTTCTGCGAGGCGATGATCGCCATCCGCGCGGAGATCGAGAAGGTCGGTTCCGGCGCCTGGCCCGCAGAGGACAACCCGCTGCGCGGCGCCCCGCACACCGCGGCCGCGCTCGGCGGCGCGTGGGACCACGCGTACACGCGCGAGGAGGCCGTCTTCCCGGCCGGTGTGTCCGCCGCCGACAAGTACTGGCCGCCGGTGCGCCGCATCGACCAGGCCTACGGCGACCGCAACCTGGTCTGCTCCTGCCCGCCGCTGGACGCGTACGAGGACTGAGCCCCGACACGGGAGTGAGAGAGGCTCCGTCCGGGCTCGCACGGCCCGGACGGAGCCTCTCGGCATGTCGTCGCCCTTGCTGCGCACACCGCGGCGCCGGTGGTGAGGGCGGTGCCGGCAGCCGGGGGGACGCGTGGGTCAGGTTCTGTCGATGTGTACATTCGTCGACTTCACCCGCGCCGTGGCCTCGACGCCGACCTCGAGGCCGAGTTCCTCCACCGCCTCCCTGGTCAGCAGGGAGACGAGCCGGTGCGGGCCGGCCTGGATCTCGACCTGGGCCGCGACGTCGCCGAGCTTGATGGCGGTGACGATCCCCGGGAACGAGTTGCGGACCGAGGTGTACGGGGTCTCCTCGTCGGCGCCGCCGGAGCGGGCGAGCTCGACCGAGAACGCGGCCAGGTCGCGCCCGTCGACGACGCGCCGCCCGCCCTCGTCGCGACGGGTGGCGATCCGGCCCGCGTCGGCCCAGCGGCGCGCGGTGTCCGGGCTGACGCCGAGCAGCCGCGCCGCCCGGCCGATCGTGTAGGACTCCATGCGGGTCACGATAGGCCGCGGGACGGAAACGGTGGACGAGGGGTTGGCTATGGAGTATGACGCGATATAGCGTTAGTTCCTCGCAGTGGTGGGGCGTTCACGGGACGCCCGGGGAGATCGGGGTCGAGCCATGCCGGTGCAGTCTTCACAGGGTGTCGTGACGCCCGCGCTCCGCGCCTCGCACGCGGACCGGGACCGGGCCGTGGACATACTGAGCGCCGCCGCCGGAGACGGCAGGCTGACCGCCGAGGAACTGGACGACCGGGTGGGAGCGGCGCTCACCGCACGCACCCAGGACGAGCTGGCCGCCCTGACCGCCGACCTGCCGCTCGCGGCGGACGGCGCCGCGGCCCCCGCGGCCAAGGACGTCGTCCGTATCGAGCAGCAGGGCACGTCCACCCGGCGGGGCGAGGGCTGGGTGGTGCCGCGGCGCATGGAGATCCGGTCCGCCTGGGGCGAGGTGACGCTGGACCTCGCCCGGGCGGTGATCACGCACGACACCCTCCGCATCGACCTCGACCTGCGGGCCGGGGCGCTGAAGATCCTGACCCGGCCCGGCATCGTGGTGGACACCGACTCACTCGTGACCAGCTACGGCGAGGTGAAGACGCCGAGGAGCGTCGACACCGGGGTGCCCGTGGTGCTGAGGGTGGAGATCACGGGCGAGGTCAGCTGGGGACAGGTCGTGGTGCGTGCGCCGCGCCGCAGGCTCGGGCGCAGGGCATAGGCGGACGGCTCAACCGGACGGTGTCGCGATCCCCGGCGGGGGTGCCGTGCTGGCGCGCAGGATCAGCTCCGTGCCCAGTTCGGCCCGCGGCGGGTCCGGATCCTCGTCGCGGGTCAGGCGGAGCACCGTGCGCGCGGCCACCCGGCCCATCTCGGCGAGCGGCTGGCGCACGGTCGTCAGCGGCGGCGCCGACCAGCGGACCTCCGGAAGGTCGTCGAAACCGACGACGCTCATGTCCTGCGGCACCCTCGCCCCGCGCCGGCGCAGCGCCTCGATCGCACCGAGCGCCATCTGGTCGCTGGCCGCGAAGACCGCCGTCGGCGGCTCGGGCAGAGCCAGCAGGGCTTCACAGGCCGCGAAGCCGGACTCGTGACGGAAGTCGCCGGGGACGATCAGCGACTCGTCCACGGCGACGCCGGCGCCTTCCAGGGCGGCGCGGTAGCCGTCGCGGCGGGCCCGCGAGCACAGTAGCCGCGGCGGCCCGGCGATCAGGCCGATCCTGCGATGCCCCAGCGCCAGCAGATGCTCGGTGGCCGCCGTGCCGCCCTCCCGGTTGGCCGCGCCGACCGTGGGCACGTCCAGTGCCGGGGAGCCCGCAGGGTCGACGACGACCAGGGGCACGCCGAGGATGCGCAGCTCCTGGTGGAGCACGGGATCCAGGGCCGAGGTGACGAGGACGACGCCGTCCGAGGCCCGGGCCCGCAGATTGCGCATCCACCGAGGTGCGTCGCCCGAGCGGCCGTGGACCGCGGAGACCACGGTGCCGACCCCGGCGGCGTGGGCCACCTCCTCGACCCCGCGGATGATCTCCACGGCCCAGGGGCTGTCGAGGTCGTTGAAGACCAGGTCGAGCAGGGCGGCCCGGCGCCCGGGCGCGGCGGCGCGCTTGCGGTACCCGTGCCGGCGCAGCAGTTCCTCCACCCGCGCCCTGGTCCCGGGCGACACGTCCGACCGGCCGTTCACCACCCGGGACACGGTCGGCACCGAGACCCCCGCGCGGCGGGCGATGTCCGTGATCGTGACCCTGCCCCGGCCGCCGGAAGCCGTCTTCGCCCGGGCCCCGTCCAATGCCACTTCCCCACCTCCGCAGACACCGACCGCGCAACAGCCGGGAGTCTTCCGGAAAACGGCCGCCCCGGGGAAGTCGTACCGCCCCATGAGGCGCCGGGACAGTGGCGTCGCACCGCCCCGCTCCCGGTCAGGCGGCGGTCGTCAGGCCCGCGCCGACGGGACGGTGCGGGGCGATCGCCCGACCGTCCGGCAGCAGCTCACCGGTGTCCTCGAACAGGACGACACCGTTGCACAGCAGGCTCCACCCCTGCTCCGGGTGGTGCGCCACGAGACGGGCGGACTCCCGGTCGGCGGAGACGGCTGACGGGCACGGTGGCTGGTGCTGGCACATGAGTGGGGTCTCTCGGTCTGTGGTGATGAGTGAGTCGGCTGTCTTGTCCGTACCGCGGCGTGGAACCTCGTTCATGGCCGCCCCCCGTTGTTTGAGTCGGTCCGAACCCAGTGTTGCCCCGCGGGAGTCGATCCGCAGGTATTTCGCAGCACCGCTTCTCACAGGTTGATGACGCGTCACCCGCGCGGACGGTTCAGCCCAACTGCACTGTCATTTCGGGTGGTTCGGCATGGCCGATTGGGGCTAGTCCGCGCGGGTGGGCCGGCGGTCAGGACCGGGCCGCCGGGCCGGACGCAGGCCGCGGGCGGGTCAGGCGGGAGAACCCAGCAGCCGCGTCGGCGTCATCCGGTGCGTGAGGACCGGCAGCAGTTCGGCGACCCGGTGCGGCAGGTGGGCCGCGATCCCGGGCGGCGCCGGTGCCAGCGGCACCAGCAGGTCGGTGGCCGCGGGGTGCCCGGCCGCGGCGTCCGCGGCGCAGTCGCCGTGCAGCCACAGTGTGAGCATGTACAGCTCGGGAACCGACAGCAGGCGCGGCTGGTAGGACTGGGCCATCGAGTCGGCCTGCCGCAGCGCGCGCTCGGTCGAGGCGACGTAGGGGCCCTCGAAGAAGTGCGAGAACGCCCAGCCGTCGGCGGTCAGCATCGTCTCCGCGGCCGCTACCGACAGGTCGCCGCACCGGATGTGGAAGCGCCACCCGGTCAGTCGGGTGGCCGTCACGCCCTGCTCCGTGACCCGGTCGAGGACGTGCACGGGGAGCGGCAGTTCCGGTGTGGCGGGTCCCTGGGCGCGCAGCAGGGCGGGTGTCCGGGCCTCGCGGACCGCGGTGGGCGACGAGAGGGCGGTCAGGACGGAGCGCAGGGCGGGCGCGGGGGCCTGGGGAACACACAGGGGCATGATGGGTCGCCTCTCATTCGAAGGCACGGTGGCGCGAGGGCGGGGCGGACGACGCTGTCGGCTCACAGGGCTGGGAGAGGCAGGGACCGGGTCCGGGAAACGAGAAGTGGGAGAGGCCTGCCACGCGTCAGCTCGACGGCAGGATCCTTCGACCGTGGGCTCCGGTCCGCTGCCTGTCCGCGGAGTTTATACGACATGTGTTCAGACTGTGTTTCGGCTAGCCGATTCCGGCAACCAGTACAAGGTTGAATTCGGCCGCCGATATGCGGGAATCCTCCGGATTCCGGACCAGGTGTACGGCGATGACCTCGGGGAATGTTCACCGAGCGGTCGGCCAATTGTCGTCGGCGTTTTTCACGAGTTGCCGGCCCGGGAAACCGCTCGACGCGCCATGCCCGGTGAATGTGCCACCGGTCACACCGGCACAGCGTAGCGGCTGCCGGGCCGGTGCGGGGACGTTATCGATCGCTTCGGCTGGGCATCATCCCACCTGACCGGCGGCCGGCCAGCGGCGGCCGGATCTTCCGCACACCGCTCCGAGAAGGGACTCTTCCATGGGGGAGAAGGTCGAGGCAGGTCAGTTCGACCTGTCCGATCGCCAGCGCTACCGCGACAAGCTCCAGCGGTGCCTGACGGGCCTGGAGCGACTTCTGGCGGAGAAGCGGTTCGACCGTCCGAAGAACCTGATGGGGCTGGAGATCGAATTGAATCTCGTCGGTGCCGACGGGATGCCGAAAATGTTGAATGCGCAAGTCCTCGAGCGCATCGCGAGCCGCGACTTCCAGACCGAACTCGCCATGTTCAACCTGGAGGTCAACATAGCTCCGCACCGCCTGGGCGGGCGGGTATTCGACCGGCTCGCCGAGGAGATCCGCACGTCATTGGCATATGCGGACCGCAAGGCGGGAGAGGTCGACGCGGGAATCGCGATGATCGGTATTCTGCCGACGCTGGACCGGGACGACCTGGTCTCGTCCAATCTCTCCGCCGTCGACCGCTACGCCCTGCTCAACGAACAGATCGTGGCCGCCCGCGGGGAGGACTTCACCCTCGACATCGAGGGCGTGGAGCGCCTGACCTGTACCTCGAAGTCCATCGCCCCCGAGGCCGCCTGCACCTCGGTGCAACTGCACCTTCAGGTCACCCCCGACCGCTTCGCCGACGTGTGGAACGCCGCGCAGGCCGTCACCGCCGCGCAGATCGCCCTCGGCGCCAACGCGCCCTTCCTCTTCGGCCGCGAACTGTGGCGGGAGTCGCGGCCCCCGCTGTTCCAGCAGTCCACCGACACCCGCCCGCCCGAACTCCAGGCCCAGGGCGTGCGGCCGCGCACCTGGTTCGGGGAGCGCTGGGTGACCTCGGCGTACGACCTCTTCGAGGAGAACCGGCGCTACTTCCCGGCCCTGCTGCCGATCTGCGACGACGAGGACCCGCTGGACGTCCTCGACGCGGGCGGCGTGCCCTCGCTCTCCGAACTCGTCCTGCACAACGGCACCGTCTACCGCTGGAACCGTCCCGTCTACGACATCGCCGACGGCGTGCCGCACCTGCGGGTCGAGAACCGGGTCCTGCCCGCCGGACCCACCGTCACCGACGTCATCGCCAACGCGGCCTTCTACTACGGGGTCGTGCGC
Organism: Streptomyces coelicoflavus; assembly: GCF_003112555.1. GTDB lineage: Bacteria > Actinomycetota > Actinomycetes > Streptomycetales > Streptomycetaceae > Streptomyces > Streptomyces coelicoflavus. Next base: position 19,139 of record NZ_BEWB01000005.1, read on the forward strand.
GCGCTCGCTGAGGAGCCCCGGCCGGTGTGGACCCGGCTGCCCTTCGAGGCCGCGGCCGCCAACTTCGAGGCCGCGTGCCGCCACGGCATCGACGCCCGTTTCGAGTGGCCCCGGCGCGGCCGCCTCGGCGGCACCACCGAGGTCGACGCCGCCGTCCTCGTACGCGACGAACTGCTGCCGCTCGCCGAGGCCGGGCTGGACGCGTGGGGCGTGGAACCCGCCGACCGGGACCTCTACCTCGGCGTGATCGAGGAGCGGTGCCGGCGACGGGTCAACGGCGCCTCCTGGCAGGCGGCCACGTTCCACCGGGCGCTGGAGGCGGGCCTGTCCCGGGAGGCCGCGCTGGCCGCCACGACCCGCCGCTACGTCGAGCTGATGCGCGAGGGGGACCCCGTGCACCTGTGGCCGGTGGGCCTGCCGGAGACGGCGCCGCCGAGCTGACCGCCGCCGGACCCGCCCCCGCCGCGCGCCGCCCCATACTGATCGGGCAAGCTGTGACGTCCCAGCTGGAGGCAGGTGTGCATGGCGGAGGCGGGCCCGGTGGACGATGCGTTCCCTCAGAAGCGACTCGGCGAACAGCCCTTGACCGAGGAGCGGCTCACACGGCGGATCCTGCGCGACGAGACCCTGCTCGTCCTGGCGCTCTCGCTCGGTGCGAGCGGCGTGTCCGCCCTCATCAGCTTCATCGGCTCGGTCACCCGGCCCGGCGGGCTCAAGGACCAGGCGGCCACCCTCAACGCCTCCGCGGCGCCCGGCCGTCCCTGGCTCGACCTGGCCTGGCAGCTCTTCGGGATCACCACGGCACTCGTCCCGGTCGCCCTCGTCGCGCACTTCCTGCTGCGTGAGGGGCGCAGTCTGCGCACCCTCGGCTTCGACCGCACCCGCCCGTGGCCGGACCTGGGGCGCGGGGCCGCCGTGGCCGCCGTCATCGGCAGCACCGGCATCGCGTTCTACCTCGCCGCGCGCGGCCTGGGCTTCAACCTCACCGTGGTGCCCGAGGCCCTGCCCGACGTGTGGTGGAAGTACCCCGTCCTGATCCTGTCGGCGGTGCAGAACTCCGTCCTGGAGGAGGTCATCGTCGTCGGCTACCTGCTGCGCCGGCTGGACCAGCTCGGCTGGGGAGCGGGCGCGTCACTGGCGGCCAGTTCGGTGCTGCGCGGGTCGTACCACCTCTACCAGGGGATCGGCGGGTTCGTCGGCAACATGGTGATGGGCGTCGTGTTCGTCTACCTGTACCGCCGCTGGGGACGCGTGGGCCCGCTGGTGGTGGCGCACTCGCTGCTCGACATCGGGGCCTTCGTCGGCTACGGCCTGCTCGCCGGGAAGGTGGACTGGCTCCCGACGGCGTGACCCGCCGGGGCCTCGAGCCGCCGCGGGGTCAGGCCAGCAGCTCGCCGTCGATCACCGTCACCGCGTGCCCGCTCAGCAGCGTGCGCCCGCCCCGCACTTCCGTGCGCACCCGGCCGGAGCGGGGCGAGGCCTGGAGCCCGGTGAGGTCCGGGCGGCCGAGACGCTCGGACCAGAAGGGCCCGAGGGCCGTGTGGGCGCTGCCGGTGACCGGGTCCTCGTCGATGCCGACGTTGGGGAAGAAGCAGCGGGAGACGTAGTCGTAGCCACGGGCGGGGTCCTCCGCGCGGGCGGTGGCGATGATGCCGCGCTCTGAGTGTGCGGCCAGCGCCGGCAGGTCCGGCGCCAGGCCGCGCACCGTCTCCTCGTCGGCGACCTCGACCAGCAGGTCCCCGATGTTCGGTCCGGTGTCCAGGACGGTGAGCGGCTCGGCGCCCAGAGCCCCGCCGACGCCCGCCGGCGCCTCGACCTCGGTGAGCGGCGCCGTCGGGAAGTCCAGGGTGATCGAGCCGTCCTCGCCGGGTGCCGCGATCAGGACGCCGCTGCGGGTGGCGAACCGCACCGGCCCCTCGTGGGCGCCGGTGGTGTGCAGGACGTGGGCCGTGGCGAGCGTCGCGTGGCCGCACATCGCCACCTCGGTGGCCGGTGTGAACCAGCGCAGCGCCCAGTCGGCCTCGCCGCCCGCGGGCAGCCGGTGGGCGAACGCCGTCTCGGAGTGGTTGACCTCCAGGGCGATCCGCTGGAGCCGGTCGTCGCCGGGGAAGGCGTCGAGGAGCACGACCCCGGCGGGATTGCCGGCGAAGGGCCGGTCGGTGAAGGCGTCGACGATTCGGATGCGCATGCCCCGACGCTAGACGCCGACCGGAGTCGCGGACCAAGGCCAATCGCGCGGTGGCGGCCCGTTTTTCGCGGCCGCGGCCCGCACCGGTGCCCGTCAGCGGCCCCCGGCCGGCGGCATGTGCCCGGTCAGCGCCGGATCAGACCGAGGGATGCCGCGGTGGCGACGGCGGCGGTGCGCGAGTCGACGTCGAGCTTGGCGTAGATGCGGGCCAGGTGGGACTTGACCGTGCCCTCGGTGAGGTGGAGCCGGCGCCCGATGGCCTGGTTGGACAGCCCGCCGGCGACCAGGGCGAGGACCTCGGTCTCCCGCCGGGTCAGGGTGGTGCCGGGGGTGCGCAGCCGGTTCATGAGCCGGTCGGCGACGGCGGGCGCGAGGGCGGTGCGGCCGGCGGCGGCGGTGCGCACGGCGTCGGCCAGGTCCTCGGGCGGCGCGTCCTTGAGGAGGTAGCCGGTGGCGCCGGCCTCGATGGCGGGCAGGGTGTCGGCGTCGGAGTCGTACGTCGTGACGACGAGCACGCGCGGGGCCCCGGGGCGGGCGGCGATGGCGGCGGTGGCCTCGGCGCCGTTCATGCCCTTGCCGAACTGCAGGTCCATCAGTACGACGTCGATGTCGCCGTGCGCGGCGCGTGCGACGGCCTCCTCCGCGGTGGCGGCCTCGGCCACCACCTCGAGGCCCGGCTCGGTCTCCAGTACGGCGCGCAGACCGGCCCGCACCACGGGGTGGTCGTCGGCGAGGAGCAGGCGGACGGGGGTCTCGGTCACGGGCGGGCCTCGGGTTCGGTGGGCGGGGTGAACGGCAGCCGGGCGGCCAGGGCGGTGCCGCGGCCGGGTGCGGACTCGATGCTCAGGGTGCCGCCGAGGGCGTCCAGGCGGGCCCGCATGGCGGCCAGGCCGAAGCCGCCCGCCTCGGGGTCGGCCGGGGGCAGCCCGTCCGGGTCGAAGCCGGTGCCGTTGTCGACGACGTCCAGGGCGACGTGGTCGCCGAGGTGGCTGAGGGTGACCTCGGCCGTGGTGGCGTCGGCGTGGCGGACCGTGTTGGCGAGGGCCGACTGGGCGATGCGCAGCAGGGCGACCTCGTGGGCGGTCGGCAGCGGGAGCGGGACACCGGTGAGGTGGAAGCGGGCGGTGACCCGGTGCCGGGCGGACGTCGTGGCGCACAGGCGTTCCAGGGCGCCGGCCAGGGTGGTGCCGTCGAGGGCGGGCGGGGTCAGGGCGGCGACGAAGCGGCGGGCCTCGGCGAGGTTGTCCACGGCGGCCTGCCGGGCCGCCACGACGTGGCCGGCGGCGGCGTCGGGCCGCTCGGGCAGGGCGCGCTCGGCGGCGCGCAGCAGCAGTTGGATGCTGGACAGCCCCTGGGCGAGGGTGTCGTGGATCTCGCGGGCCAGCCGCTCGCGCTCGGCGAGCACGCCGGCGGTGTGCTGGGCGCGGGCGAGGTCGGCACGGGTGGCGGTCAGTTCCTCGATCAGCCGACTGCGCCGCTCGCTCTCGCGGTACAGGGCCTGGTAGCCCCACACCACGGCGACGGCGACGGCGGCGCCGAGCGCGGGACCGATCACCATGGCCGGGCCGAAGGAGCCGGCATGGGCGGCGTACCCGGCGACGGCCGCGACGGCGGTGGCGGTCACGGCGGCCAGGCCCGCCCGGCGCGACAGCAGGTGGAGCTGGAGGAAGTACAGCGGGAAGGCCACCCACACGGCCTCGGGGGAGAGCGCCAGCAGCACCAGCCACACGGCCCCCACGGCGGCCAGCCACGCGGCCGCGACCCGCCGGACGAGCCGGACCCGGGGCAGCACCGGCCCGGCCGCGTACACCAGGCCGCACACCACCGCGACGGCGACGATCGGCCCGGCGTGGGACCGGCCGTCCGTCACGGCGCGGGCGGCGACCAGGACGAGCAGACCGACGACCAGCAGGTGCAGGCACCAGGCCAGGGCCCGGGTGGTCGGGGTCAGGGCGGGAGCGGAAGCGTTCACAGTGTGTCCAGGCTACGAAAGGCGGGGCCCGGGAGCCTCCATCGAAAGTTACAAACCGGGTGCCGCCTTCCGGCCCGCGAAGTGCGGTCCTGCGCCAGACGCGCGCGGGGGGAGCCGGCGGCGACGGTGGGGTCGTACCGATTGCCCCCGCCGGAAAGGACAGGCAGAGACCGTGTTCGTCGCCTGGAGAGACCTCAAGTTCGCCAAGGGGCGCTTCGCCCTGATGGGGACCGTCATCGTGCTGATCACCCTCCTGGTGGGACTGCTGTCCGGACTGACGGCGGGTCTGGGGCAGCAGAACATCTCCGCCGTCACCGGTCTGCCCGCCGACCGGATCGCCTTCCAGGCGCCCAGCGGCGGACAGGACCCGTCGTACTCCAACTCCACCGTCACCGAGCGGCAGTGGCAGCGGTGGGCACAGGCGCCCGGGGTCACCGGCGCCGAACCGCTGGGGATCACCACCACCAAGGCCACCGCCGGAGACCGGAGCACCGGGGTCTCCGCCTTCGGCGTCCGGCCGGGCTCCCGCCTCGCCCCGGACAGCGGCAGGCTGGACCAGCGGACGGCGGTGCTGTCCACGACGGCCGCCGACGACCTCGGCGTCACGACGGGTGACACCTTCGACCTGGCCGGTCAGCGGCTGACCGCGGCAGCCGTCCGGGGCGACGCCTTCTTCAGCCACACCCCGGTCGTGTGGACCAGCCTGGACGTCTGGCGGAAGACCGCGCCCCCCACCGCCACCGGGGGCGACGGCCCGACCGCGACCGTGATCGCCCTGAACACCGCCCCCGGCGCCGACGTGGCGGCCACCGACCGGGCGACGGGCACCAGGACGCTCTCCAAGGACGACTCGCTGTCCGCCATCGGCTCCTACACCTCCGAGAACGGCTCCCTCCAGCTGATGCGCGGCTTCCTGTTCGCCATCTCCGCCCTCGTCATCGGCGCCTTCTTCACCGTGTGGACGATCCAGCGCGGCGGTGACGTCGCCGTCCTCAAGGCGCTCGGCGCCTCCACGGCCGGCCTCCTCAAGGACGCCCTCGGCCAGGCCGTCGTCCTGCTGGCCGGCGGCACCCTGATCGGCACCGGAATCGCAGCCGCCCTGGGAGCGCTTGTCGCCGGCTCCGCCGTGCCGTTCCTCCTCACTCCCGCGACCGTCCTCCTCCCGGCCGCCGTGACGATCGTCCTCGGCGCCCTCGGAGCCGCCCTGTCCATCCGCCGGATCACCTCCGTCGACCCGCTGACCGCCCTGGGGAGCGCCCGATGAGCCTGAACCTGACCGACGTCACCCTCACCTACGCCGACGGAGAGGACCGCCTGACCGCGCTCGACCGGGTCGGTCTGGACGTCCCCCGGGGCTGCCTGACCGCCGTGGTCGGCCCCTCCGGATCCGGCAAGTCCAGCCTGCTGGCCGTCGCCGCCACCCTCATCACCCCCGACGCCGGGACCGTCACCGTCGACGGCATCCCCACCACCGGCCTCAGCCGCGGGGAGCTGACCGCTCTGCGCCGCGACAGGATCGGCATCGTCTTCCAGCAGCCCAACCTGCTGCCCTCCCTCACCGCCGCCGAACAGTTGCAGGTCATGGCACAGATCGACGGTCGCAAGCCCCGTACCGCCCGGGGCCGGGCGATGGAACTCCTCGACGCGGTCGGGCTGGCCGGGCAGGCGGGCCGGCGTCCCCACCAGCTCTCCGGCGGCCAGCGCCAGCGCGTCGCCCTCGCCCGCGCCCTGATGAACGAGCCCACCGTCCTCCTGGTCGACGAGCCCACCAGCGCCCTCGACCACGAACGCGGTGCCGCCGTGATCGACCTGATCACCCGCCTCACCCACCAGCAGGCGAGCGCCACCGTTCTGGTCACCCACGACCGCACGCACCTCACGGCGGTCGACCGGGTCGCCGAAGTCCACGACGGCCGCCTGAGCCTGTCGTGCCGGTCGGGTCTGTCGGCGTCCGCCCACTGACCTGGCAGTCGGCAGAGGCTTGCCGTGCGATACGTTCCGATATATCGTTGAGGCATCGCGACAGATCAACGACTGAATGGAGTGATGGCGATGCGCGACCACGGATACGAGCGCGGACACGGTGGACACGGTCACGGCGAGGGCGGCTCCTTCGGGCCCTTCGGACGAGGTGCCTTCGAGGCCCGGCGTGCCGCCTTCGGGCCCTTCGGTCCGGGTGGTCCCGGCGGCCCCGCCGGTCCCTTCGGGCCGGGCTTCGGTCACGGCGGCCCCTGGGGCGGCCGAGGGAGGGGCGGGCCCAGGGGAAGGGCGCGGCGCGGCGACGTACGGGCGTCGATCCTCGCTCTCCTGAAGGACCGGCCGATGCACGGCTACGAGATGATCCAGAAGATCGCCGAGCGCAGCGGCGGGGCGTGGAAGCCCAGCCCCGGTTCGGTGTACCCCACCCTCCAGCTGCTGGAGGACGAGGGGCTGATCGCCAGCGAGAGCGAGGGCGGCAAGAAGCTCTTCGCGCTCACCGAGGCGGGCCGCACCGCGGCCGAGGAAGGCCCGGAGGCGCCCTGGGAGGAGGCCTCGCGGGGCGTCGACTGGGACGCCCTCAACGACGTCCGGCAGGCCGGGTTCGGCCTGATGGAGGCCTTCGGCCAGGTCTGGAAGACCGGCAGCAAGGAGCAGCGGGAGAAGGCGCTCGCCGTCATCGGCGAGGCCCGTAAGAAGCTGTACCTGATCCTCGCCGACGAGGACTGACGCCGGCCGGAACGCAGGGGCCCCGCGGGCAGGATCCGCGGGGCCCTCTGCGTGCCGTGGAGTGTGCGGCGGAGCGGCCCCGGGGCGTGCCGTTCAGTCGACCCGCCGTATCACCGCCGCGTCGAAGAGGTCCCACGCGCGCGGGAAGGCGCTCTCGTCGTGGCAGTGCCACGCCTCCCAGAACAGATCGGCGGGCAACGCCTCCGCCGGGGCGTCCACCCGGTACACGTACTGCCTGCCGTCGACGGCGGGCAGCGACACCAGCCAGCACCTGCTCCTCATGCCCCTGTCCGACCCGCGAGGGCGGGTTTCGGTTGCCCCCGGGGGCGCAAGGCAAGGCGGCGCGCGCCCGGAGGACCGAAACGGCCTGATCTCATCCGCAAGGAGGAGATTCCGTCCGGGCGGGTCCACTCTGTGTGGGACGGCGAAATGCTTCCCGCCGGGGATGACCGGGCCGCGAGGGACTGGTGAGCTGGGATACGTGCAACCCCGTATCCCCCGGCAGTCGGCCGGCGAGCAAGGCGGCCGGTGGCCGGACGGCACCGACCTCGAGGACCGGTTCAGCGCGGAACTGGCCTCGGCGGTCTCCGGCGCCCGCCGCCGAGCGGTGCGGGACGGGGACCGGCAGATCGACACGGCCCACCTGCTGCACTCGCTGCTGGAGTGCGACGCCGAGGCCCGCGCGCTGCTCGGGGACGGGCCCAGGATCGCCCGCGTCCTCGGCTACCTCGTGCAGCGCAGCATCGGCTACGGGCTGCGCTGGCAGGGTGCCGTCGAGGACTCCGGCGCCGTACCCGTCGTGTCCGGCGTCGACGGGTTCTCCGCGCCGGCCGCGGCCGCCATGGAGGACGCCGGCGTACGTGCGGCCCGGCGCGGGGCGGCCCGCACCGGGGGTGTGGACCTGCTCGCCGCCCTGGTCGCGGACCCGCGTACGCGCGCCGTCGAGGTGCTGGCCCGAGCCGCCGTCGAGCCGCACGCCGTGCTGGCCCGGGTGGAGAGCCACTTCGAGCCGACGCCTTGAGCCCGTCCCGTCCCCGCTCGCCGAGGGGCGCCGCTCCGCCGTCCAGTCGGTGAGACAGGTGTCATTGGGGGTGACGGTCATGTCGACCCCTGTCATCATGTGCCGGTGCATACGTCTGACAGCGCCCGGGGCAACCGCGGCAAGGGCACCGGGCTCGGCCTGGCACTCGGCTCCGCGGTCGCCTTCGGAGGTTCCGGAGTCGCCGCCAAACCGCTGATCGAGGCCGGACTCGATCCCCTCCACGTGGTCTGGCTGCGCGTGGCCGGCGCGGCCCTGGTGATGCTGCCGCTCGCCGTGCGCCACCGCGCCCTGCCGCGCCGCCGCCCCGCCCTGGTCGCCGGGTACGGCCTGCTCGCCGTGGCCGGTGTGCAGGCCTGCTACTTCGCCGCCATCTCGCGCATCCCCGTGGGCGTCGCGCTGCTCGTCGAGTACCTGGCACCCGCCCTGGTCCTCGGCTGGGTGCGGTTCGTGCAGCGGCGGCCGGTCACGCGGGCCGCCGCACTCGGCGTGGTCCTGGCGGTCGGCGGGCTCGCCTGCGTCGTCGAGGTCTGGTCGGGACTGGGCTTCGACGCCCTCGGACTGCTGCTCGCACTCGGCGCGGCCTGCTGCCAGGTCGGCTACTTCGTCCTGTCCGACCAGGGCAGCGACGCCGGCGAGGAGGCGCCCGACCCGCTCGGCGTCATCGCCTACGGACTGCTCGTCGGGGCCGCGGTGCTCACCGTCGTCGCCCGGCCCTGGTCGATGGACTGGTCCGTCCTGACCGGCACCGCCGCCATGGACGGCACGTCCGTCGCCGCCGTCCTGCTGCTGGCCTGGATCGTGCTCGTCGCCACGGTGCTCGCCTACGTCACCGGCATCGTCGCCGTGCGCCGCCTGTCGCCGCAGGTCGCCGGAGTCGTGGCCTGCCTCGAAGCGGTCATCGCGACCGTCCTGGCCTGGGTGCTGCTCGGCGAGCACCTCTCCGCCCCGCAGATCGTCGGCGGCGTCGTGGTGCTGGCCGGCGCCCTCATCGCCCAGTCCTCGACCCCCGCGAAGGGCTCGGCGGGCCCGGTGGCCGGTGGGGGACCCGAAAGGGAGTTGTCGAGCCGAGGGACGGCGACCTAGGGTGCGGACCATGCATTCCGACGCACTCGTCCTCCCGCCTCCGGCCGCCTGAGGCGGGCCCCTGTGACGAGCCCGGCGCGTGGTCGCCGGGCCGGACGGTGCTGCCCGCGGACGAGAGTCCCCGCGCCCCGGTCGTTCGTTCCGGGACGCCTCGAACTTCCGCGCCCCGTGCGCGTCTGCGGAGAGAACTCGTGTCGAATGCCGTCTCCGGCCTGCCCGTCGGGCGTGGCCTCCTCTATCTGATCGTCGCCGGTGTCGCCTGGGGCACCGCCGGTGCCGCCGCCTCACTGGTCTACCGCGCCAGCGACATGGGCCCCGTCGCCCTGTCGTTCTGGCGCTGCGCGGTGGGACTCGTCCTGCTGCTCGCCGCCCGCCCGCTGCGCCCGCGGGTGCGCCCGGCCGTCCGTGAACCGTTCGGGCAAAAGGCGCTGCGGGCGGGCGTCACCGGGCTCGGGCTCGCGGTGTTCCAGACCGCCTACTTCGCCGCCGTACAGTCCACCGGGCTCGCCGTCGCCACGGTCGTCACCCTCGGCGCCGGGCCCGTACTGATCGCCCTCGGCGCGCGCCTCGCCCTCGGCGAACACCTGGGGGCGGGCGGCGCCGCGGCCGTCGTCGGCGCGCTCGCCGGGCTCGCGGTACTGGTCCTCGGCGGCGGGAGTACGACCGTCCGGCTGCCGGGCGTGCTCCTCGCGCTGCTGTCCGCCGCCGGGTACTCGGTGATGACGCTGCTCACCCGCTGGTGGGGGAGGGGCGGCGGGGCGGACGCCGGCAGCACCTCCGTCGGTGCGTTCGCCGTCACGAGTCTGTGCCTGCTGCCGCTCGCCCTGGCCGAGGGCCTGGTGCCGCACACCGCCGAACCGGTCCGGCTCCTGTGGCTGCTGGCGTACGTCGCGGCCGTCCCGACCGCCCTCGCCTACGGGCTCTACTTCGCCGGCGCGGCCGTCGTCCGGTCCGCGACCGTCTCCGTGATCATGCTTCTCGAGCCGGTCAGCGCGGCGGCGCTCGCCGTCCTGCTGCTCGGCGAGCACATCACGGCGGCGACCCTGGCCGGCACGCTGCTGATGCTCGGCTCGGTCGCGGGACTCGCGGTGGCGGAGACCCGGGCGGCGCGGCAGGTGAGGGAGGCCGGGACGCGACCGACGCCGGCCTGAGGCCGAGGGGCCGGCGGGGCGCCGCCGCCGTCCGCCCGGGCCGGTGTCACCCGGCCGACAGGTAGTCGGGCAGTGCGGTGGCGGGGTCCAGACCCGGATCGGCCACCGGAGTCCCGTACCCCTTGCGCAACGGGACGAGACCGGCCCAGTGCGGGAGGGCGAGGTCCTCCGGTTCGTCGTTCACCCCGCCGGTGCGGAGCTTGGCGGAGACCTCGTTCAGGTCGAGGCGGATCACGGCGGTGGCGGCCAGCTCCTTCTTGTTCGCCGGCCGGGAGTCGCGGGAACGGCCCGGGACGACGTGGTCGACCAGGGCGTCCAGGGCCGTGCGCCGCTCCTCGGGGTCCGTCACCTCGTGGGCCGTGCCGTGCACCACCACCGACCGGTAGTTGATCGAGTGGTGGAAGGCGGAGCGGGCCAGCACCAGCGCGTCGACGTGGGTCACCGTCAGGCACACCGGCAGCCCCGGGTCGGCCGCGCCCGTCATCCGCAGGGGGCGCGAGCCCGTCGAGCCGTGCAGGTAGAGGCGCTCGCCCACGCGGCCGTACAGGGTCGGCAGGACCACCGGGGCGCCGTCGCGGACGAAGCCGAGGTGGCACACGTAGCCCTCGTCGAGTATCGAGTGCACCAGCTCCTTGTCGTACGCGGCCCGGTCGGGGGAGCGGGTGGGGACGGTGCGGTCGGTGGGCGGGTAGGTGTCGGCCGGCTGCGACGGCGTCCCCGTGGTCCCCTGCATGGCGTTCTCCATTGCACTAGTGCATAATCTTCTTTGTGCTAGGAGACTATCCGATCACCGGGCGGGGCGCTGCGGAGATTTCCGCGAGCGTCGAGCGCGCGGTGGGCTCGGGAGAACTGGAACCGGGTCAACCCCTGCCGCCGATGCGGGAGTTGGCGCAGCGTCTCGGGGTGAACCCGAACACCGTCGCCGCCGCCTACCGCACCCTGCGCGAGCGCGGGGTCATCGAGACGGCCGGCCGGCGGGGCAGCCGGGTGCGCGCGAAACCGGCCACCACCGGACGCGAGTTCATCCGCGTCGAGGTGCCCGAGGGGGTGCGCGACGTGTCCGACGGCAACCCGGACCCGGCCCTGCTGCCCGCCCTCGGCCCGGCGTTCGCCGCGGCGGCGGAGCAGGGCGACCGCGAACCGGTGCTGTACGGGCACGAGCCCGTGGACCCGGAGCTGGCCCGCGTCGCCCGCGCCGAACTGGACGCGGACGGAGTGCCGGACGGGCCCCTGGCGGTGACGTCCGGCTCGCTGGACGCGATGGAGCGGGTCCTCGCGGCCCACCTCAAGCCCGGGGACGCCGTCGCCGTCGAGGACCCCGGCTGGGGCAGCCTCCTCGATCTGGTGCCCGCGCTCGGTCTGCGCACGGTCGCCGTCGGGGTCGACGACCAGGGGCCGCTGCCCGAGGACGTGCGCCGGGTCCTCGCGGCCGGCGCCCGTGCCCTGGTGGTCACGGACCGCGCGCAGAACCCGACCGGCGCGGCGGTGAGCGCGGCCCGCGCGCGTGCGCTGCGGCCGGTGCTGCGCGAGCACCCCGGGACGCTGCTCATCGAGGACGACCACGGCCACGGCATCGTCGACCTCCCGCCGTACCCCCTCGCCGGTACGACCCGTCACTGGGCCTTCGTCCGCTCCGCCGCCAAGGCCTGCGGCCCCGACCTCCGGCTCGCCGTGCTCGTCGGCGACCCGGTCACGCTCGACCGGGTGCGGGGACGTCAGCGGCTCGGCCCCGGCTGGGTCAGCCGCGTCACCCAGCGCGCCGTGGCCCGGCTGTGGGCGGACGGCGCGGTGGACGCCCGCGCGGTGGCCCGGGTGTACGGGCGACGCCGGGACGCGCTCCTCGGCGCCCTGGCGGAACACGGGGTCGCCGGGTACGGGCGCACCGGAATGAACGTGTGGATTCCGGTGCCCGACGAGACCGGCGCCGTGGCCCGGCTCCTGCACGGCGGCTGGGCCGTGGCCCCCGGCGCCCGCTTCCGCCTGAGCACCCCGCCCGGCATCAGGATCACCGTCTCGACGCTGGGGGAGGCCGACTTCGGGCCGCTGGCAGCGGCTGTCGCGGCGGCAGCGGGGCCCGGGGCGGGGCCGCCGCGGAGCTACGTCTGAGCGGCCCCGCCCCTCAGACCCGCGATGCCCGGCGAACCGGGGACGGTGCCTGGGGCGCGGGCGCCGCCCCGCCCCGGCGGGTCCCGGACCGGGACTGGGTCAGCGCCGCGCCGGCGAGGACGATCACCGCGCCGACGGGGGTCGACCAGGACAGCGACTCGCCGAGGAGCGCGACGCCCGCGGCCGTGGCGATGACCGGGGTGAAGTAGGTGACCATCTGGGCCGTCGTCGGGCCGACCTCGGCGACCAGGTCGTACTGGATCAGGAAGGCGAGCCCCGTGCCGAGGACGCCGAGGGCCGCGACCGCCAGCAGGGGGAGTACCGGGAAGGAGGCCGGCACCGAAGTGAACAACGGCGTCACGACCGCCAGTTGCAGGGTGGCGAGACCCAGCTGGGTGCCGGTCAGCGAGAGGTGGGAGTGGCTGGAGCCGGCCAGGGTGCGCCGCACGTAGATCCATCCGACCGGGTAGCTCAGCGAGGCCAGCAGCGCCAGCGCCGTGCCCGTGACGTCGAGGCCGTGGAAGCCCTGCCAGACGCCCAGCACCGTCAGGACGCCGAGGAAGCCGACGCCGAGGCCGGCCACCCGGCGCCGCGTTGGCCGGTCCTCGGACAGGGCGACCAGCGACAGGGCCATACCCCACAACGGCGAGGTCGCGTTGCAGATGCCCGCGAGCGACGAGGGGATCGTCAGCTCGGAGAAGGCGAACAGGGAGAACGGCAGCGCGTTGAGGAGGAACCCGGCGACCGTCAGGTGCACCCACGTCCACGCCCCGCGCGGGAGCCGCTCCCGCTTGACCGCCATCGCCGCCGCGACCACCGCCGCACCGAACGCCAGCCGCCCGAGCGTCACCTGGAACGGCGCGAAGCTCTCGGTGCCCACCTTCATGAAGAGGAAGCTGAACCCCCACACGAGGGAGAGGGCCCCGAAACGCAGCCGCCAGTCGAGGACGCGGCGGGGCTTGGCCGGGACGGGGACGGGGGCGGAGGAGGCCGGGACGCTGCTCATGCTGGCAACGATGCGGCAGCCGTCCTCGTAGCACAATCGAGATTTCGCACGGAATATCTCGTAGCATCGCTTACATGTTGAACCTGGAGCGCCTGCGGACCCTGGACGCCCTCGCCCGGCACGGCTCGGTCAGCGGCGCCGCCGCCGGTCTGCACATCACCACCTCGGCCGTCTCCCAGCAGATGGCCAAGCTCGAGCGGGAGGCCGGTCAGCGGCTCCTCGCCAAGAACGGGCGCGGCGTCCGGCTCACGGACGCCGGCCGGCTGCTCGCCGAGCACGCGGCCCGCATCCTCTCCCAGGTCGAGCTGGCCCAGGCCGACCTGGAGGCGCAGCGCGGGCAGGTGGCGGGCGAGCTGAGACTGTCGGCGTTCCCCACGGCCGCCCGCGGACTCTTCCCCGCCGCGCTGGCGACGCTGCGCGCCGGACACCCCGCGCTGCGCATCCGCTCCTCCGAGCTGGAGCCGGAGCGCGGCATCAGCGGCGTGGTGCGCGGCGACCTGGACCTGGCCGTCGTGCTGGACTGGTACAACAAGCCGATCCCGCTGCCCGACGGTCTGGTCAAGGCACCGCTCCTGGACGATCCCGCCGACGTCGCCCTGCCGGTCGGCCACCGGCTCGCGGCCCGGGACGAGGTGGACCTAGCCGAGTTCGCCGAGGACGAGTGGATCACCTGGGGCGAGGGCGAGTTCTGCCACGAGTGGTTGATGTTCACGCTGCGGTCGAAGGGCATCGAGCCGATCGTCGGCCACCGCGCCGCCGAGACCCACACCCAGCTCGGGCTGGTCGCCGCGGGGCTCGGCGTGTGCATCGCGCCGCTGCTCGGACGCCACCCCATGCCCGCCGACGTCGTCACGGTGCCGCTGAGGCAGCGGGTGCGCCGGCACGTGTACGTCGTCTGGCGGGCCGACGCCGACCGCCGCCCGTCGATCCGGGCGGCGGTGGACGCACTGCGGGCGACGGCGAAGGAGGTGGGCCAGGCGGGGTGAGACGCGCCCGGCGACCCGTGCGACCCGTGCACGGCGCGTCCCACGCCCGGTGACCCGCGCACGGCGTGCCCACGCCCCGCGCCCGGTGACCCGCGCACGGCGCGTCCCACGCCCCGCGCCCGGCGGGCCCCGGCCCCGCGCCCGGCGGGCCCCGGCCCCGGCGTGCCCGCCTAGGCGGAGGCCAGCTTGCGGAAGTCCCAGGAGACGACCTTCTCCGGTGTCAGCCGCAGCCAGGCGTGCCGGCCGTCGTGCGGCATCTCCTGCATGCCGAAGTTCTTGCGGGCGAACAGCGTCTCCGGGAAGTCCAGTTCGGCGCACAGCTCGCCGGTGCGCGGCGCCTCGCCCACGAACTCCACCCGGCCGGACAGCTCCGCGCCCCGCAACTCGCCGTACTCCTCGCCGGTGTCGACGACGATCGCCACCCGCGGATCGCGCCGCAGGTCCGTCCAGCGCCGGCTGCGCACGACGGAGTACAGCCACATCGACGAGCCGTCCCACACGAACCACAGCGTGCTCACGTGCGGGGCTCCGTCGGCCGAGACGGTGGCGACCCGGCAGGTGCGCTGGGCGGTGAGGAACGCCTCCAGTTCGCCGGGGGTCATCATGATCCGGCGCCCCCGGCGCTGCGTCACGGTCATCCGGCCAGCCGGATCGAGTCCCCGCTGACCGTGATCTGCACGGCGGGCAGCGGCTTGGGCGCGGGACCGCCCTGCACACTGCCGTCGGTGATCGAGAAGTTGCTGTTGTGGCACGGGCAGTTGATGACCCCGTCGGCCACGCTCTTCACGGCGCAGCCCTGATGGGTGCAGGTGGCGGAGAACGCCTTGAACTCACCGGCCGCGGGCTGGGTGACCACCACCTTCTGGTCGGGGAAGACCTTCCCGCCGCCCTCCGGGATGTCGGCGGTCGCCGCGAGCGCCGGCCCCGCCCCGGCGTTCTCGCCGCCGCCCGAACCGCTGCTGCCCGCCTCCTGGGAGGCGGCGTCCGAGGGGGCGGTGCCGGTGTCGGCCGAAGCGTCGTCGTCCGAGCCTGAGCAGGCGGCCAGCACGGCGGTGAGCCCTGCCGCTCCGGCCGCCGCCACGACGGTACGACGGGCCGGTCCCGCTGCGGGATGAAACGATGCGCTGGTCATGCTGGGATTCCCTTCCGGGGAGGACGCGTGATGATCTGCCGAGAGGTACGGTCCCGTGGCACGTGCTGTTCAGACCGTGCCGAGATGCTGTCGGGCCGGCGGTCGGGCGGGCGTAAAACACGGCTGTCGATTCGCTGTCGGCCGCACACCGGCCAGGTGCGGCGCCCCCGCGCCACGCCGGTAGCCTGGGGCGATGCTGAAGGAAGTCATCGCGACCCGCTACATCACGCCGTTGCGTGAGGGCGGCTCGCTGCCGGGCCTCGTCGAGGGGGACGACCTCGGCACGTACGTCCTGAAGTTCACCGGCGCGGGACAGGGCCGCAAGACGCTCGTCGCCGAGGTGGTCTGCGGCGAACTCGCCCGCCGGCTGGGCTTCCGGGTGCCGCGGCTGGTGACCGTCGACCTCGATCCGGTGCTCGGGCTCGGCGAACCCGACCAGCAGGTGCAGGAGCTGCTCAAGTCCAGCGGCGGCACCAACCTCGGCATGGGCTTCCTCTCCGGCGCGCTCGGATTCGACCCGCTCGCCTTCGGGGTGAGCGCCGAGGAGGCCGGACGGATCGTCTGGTTCGACGCGCTGGTCAACAACGTCGACCGCTCCTGGCGCAACCCCAACCTGCTGCGCCTGCGCGGCGAGACGTGGCTCATCGACCACGGCGCCACCATGATCTGGCACCACAACTGGCCCGGCGCCGAGGCCTCCGCCGCCCGTCCCTACGACGCCGCCGACCACGCCCTCGCGCGCTTCGCGCCGGACGTCCGCTCGGCCGCCGCCGCGCTCGCGCCGCTGGTCACCGAGGAACTCCTCGCCGAGGTCACCGCCGAGATCCCGGACGTCTGGCTGCGCGACGAACCCGGCTTCGCCACCCCCGACGACCTGCGCAGGGCCTACGCCGCGCCGCTGCTCGCGCGGGCCGCCACGATCCACGAACGCGTCAAGTGAACCAAGGGGGAGCGGTGAGCGACCGCCACGTCTACGAGTACGCGCTGCTGCGCGTGGTGCCGCGGGTCGAGCGCGGGGAGTGCGTCAACGCCGGCGTCCTCGTCTACTGCCGGGCCAGGTCCTACGTCGGTGCCCGCACCCACCTCGACGAGGGCCGGCTGCTCGCCCTGGACCCGCGGGTGGACCTGCCCGGGGTGCGGGCGGCGCTGGATGCCGTCGAGGGCGTGTGCGCCGGAGGGGACGCGGCGGGCCAGGCGGCCGGGGACGACCCCGGCCGCCGGTTCCGCTGGCTGATCGCCCCCCGCTCGACGATCGTCCAGCCCGGCCCCGTCCACACCGGCCTGACGGCAGACCCGGCCGCCGAGACGGAGCGGCTCCTGGACCTGCTGGTGCGCTGAGCGCGGCGGGGGACGGGGCCCGCCCCGGGTGGTCGGACACCCGCGGGGCCGAGCCGTGCCTCAGGCGCGTCGGCGGCGCCGGACCACGAAGCCGGTCGCGAGCGCGGCGCCGGTGACGAAGGTCAGACCGATACCGATGTCCCAGTCGCTGGGCCCGGTGCCCGAGGCGCCGCCCAGGCCGCCCTGGGTGCCGAGCGTGGGCGTCACGGCGGGGGAGGCGACGGGCGCGGGTGCGGTGACGACCGGGGCGGGCGCCGTCGTGGCCGGACGCGGCTGGGAGGTGGCGGAGATCGTCGGGTCCTGGTCCCGCGGATGCGCCGCGCCGCCGCCCACGCCGCCGTCCGCGTCCCGGATCTCACGGATTCCGCCCTGGCCGAACGAGCCCTGGCCGGTGGAGTGGGACGTCCCGGGCCGGTTCTGGTCGAGCAGGCCCTCGTCGAACCGGCCGTCTCCGGGCCGGCCGGGATCGGTTCCGTTCCCGTCGAGACCGCCCCCGCCGGGACCGCTTCCGTCGAGACCCCCTCCGTCCGGACGGCCTCCGTCGAGTCCGCCTCCGCCGGAGCCGTTCCCGTCCGGCCGGACCTGGCCGGGTCCGCTTCCGTCGGACAGCCCCTCGTCCGGGCGACCGTTGCCGAGTCCGCCCCCGTCGAGCCGGCCGTCGTCGGACCGGCCCTCGTCCAGCGGGGCGTCGGCGGACGGGTCTTCGTACAGCGCGTCCGGGCACGGCGAATCCGGGTTGCCCGGATCCGTGTCCAGCCCGATCGGTACCGCTTCCTGGTAGGTGAAGCTCCGGCAGTCCTGGCCCAGGTCCGCGTTGAGGTCCTGGGCGGGTGCGGGGTCGGCCAGCGGCACGATCGCGGCGATCGCGACGGCTATGCCTGCTGCACCGGTACGACGGCGCATGGACGCCTCCTTTCCGGCCACGGGTGGCTCGCGCTTCGACGCTATGGGCCCGGCGGCCGGGCGGCCCGCAGCGCTGGGCCGATCGGGCGACCGGGGGCGAGTGGCGCGCCGGGAGGGCCGGGTAATGGATCACACCGGCCCGGTGTCCCGTTGACACCGGGTGCCAGGGCTTCTAGCGTCACGTCTGCGGAAGGTACTAAGCGGTCGCTCACCCAGGGCGCACGCTCCGCACGGGCCGCATCCCCAGGACGAGGAGAAGCAGCGAATGTCCACCACTGAGCAGCGGGTCGCCGTAGTCACCGGAGCCGCGCGCGGCATCGGCGCCGCCACCGCCGTACGACTGGCCGCCGAGGGCCGTGCCGTCGCCGTCATCGACCTCGACGAGGCCGCCTGCAAGGACACCGTGGAGAAGATCACCGCGGCCGGCGGCAGGGCGCTCGCGATCGGCTGCGACGTCTCCGACGAGGCGCAGGTCGAGGCGGCCGTGGCACGGATCGCCGAGGAGCTGGGCGCGCCGACGATCCTCGTCAACAACGCGGGCGTGCTGCGCGACAACCTGCTGTTCAAGATGAGCGTCTCCGACTGGGACACCGTCATGAACGTGCACCTGCGCGGTGCCTTCCTGATGACGAAGGCCTGCCAGAAGCACATGGTGGACGCCGGGTTCGGCCGCGTCGTCAACCTGTCCTCCTCCTCCGCCCTCGGCAACCGCGGGCAGGTCAACTACTCCGCCGCCAAGGCCGGTCTCCAGGGCTTCACCAAGACCCTCGCCAAGGAGCTGGGCAAGTTCGGCGTCACCGCCAACGCCGTGGCCCCCGGCTTCATCGCCACCGAGATGACCAAGGCCACCGCCGACCGCGTCGGCATGGGCTTCGACGACTTCAAGGCCGCCGCGGCCACCCAGATCCCGGTCGCGCGCGTCGGCGAGCCCGACGACATCGCCAACGCCATCGCCTTCTTCACCGGCGAGGCCGCCGGCTTCGTCTCCGGCCAGGTGCTGTACGTGGCCGGCGGACCGCTCGACTAGCGAACAGTGAACACGGAGACCAGGAACGGTTGGGAACACTGACATGACTGAAACGCCCGGACTGTCCGGCAAGGTCGCGCTCGTCACGGGCGCCAGCCGCGGCATCGGCTACGGCGTCGCCGAGGCGCTGGTCGCGCGCGGCGACCGGGTCTGCATCACCGGCCGCAACGAGGACGCGCTGAAGGAGGCCGTCGAGCGGCTCGGCGCCGACCGGGTCATCGGCGTCGCCGGCAAGGCGCACGACGAGGCACACCAGGCCGTCGCCGTCGAGCGGGTGATGGAGGCCTTCGGACGCGTCGACTTCCTGGTCAACAACGCCGGTACCAACCCGGTGTTCGGGCCGATCGCGGACCTCGACCTGAACGTCGCGCGCAAGGTCTTCGAGACCAACGTGATCTCGGCGCTCGGCTTCGCCCAGCGCACCTGGCACGCCTGGCAGAAGGACAACGGCGGCGCGATCGTCAACATCGCCTCGGTCGCGGGCCTTTCGCCCTCGCCCTTCATCGCCGCATACGGCGTCAGCAAGGCCGCGCTGATCAACCTCACCGCGCAGCTGGCGCACGAGTTCGCGCCCGGGGTGCGGGTCAACGCGATCGCCCCGGCGGTCGTGAAGACCAAGTTCGCCGCCGCCCTGTACGAGGGCCGTGAGGAAGAGGCCGCCTCGGGCTACCCGCTGGGCCGGCTCGGCGTGCCCTCCGACATCGGCGGTGCCGCCGAGTTCCTCACCTCGGAGCAGTCCGCCTGGGTCACCGGACAGACGCTCGTCGTCGACGGCGGCATCTTCCTGAACGCCGGCGTGGCCTGATCTCGACCCCGAGGCCCTCTCAAGATCAATCCCGGACACGGGTGCCGTTGATGAGAACGGCGCCCGTGTCCGCGTATCGGAACCCGGTGCACGATGACAACGTAGTCATCGCCAAATGATCAAAACCCCTGTTCAGAAGGGGGTTCAGGGGGCGTTGTGCTGCGGTAAGGTCTGCCGACCCTTGGCACGGCGGATCGAGGAGCGTGCGCGTGTTCAACCGGAAGCGGGGCCTGCGGCGGATCGCGGCCATCGTGTCCATATCTTCACTGGTCACCGGGTGCGGCATCCTGTCGTCCGACAGTTCGGACGACGAGGAGCCGATCGTCGTGGGGACGACCAGCGCCCCCAGCACCCTCGATCCGGCCGCTTCGTGGGACGGCTCCTGGGAGTTGTTCCGGAACATCTACCAGACGCTGCTCAGTTACCCCAGTGGTGCCACCGCGCCCCAGCCCGACGCCGCCGAGCAGTGCTCGTTCACCGACACCAAGAACCAGGTGTACACCTGCCGACTGCGCGAGGGCCTGACCTTCTCCGACGGCGACGCCCTCGACGCCCGGGCCGTCAAGTACTCGATCGACCGGATCAAGGACATCAACGTCAACGGCGGCCCGGCCGGCCTGCTCGGCAGCCTCGAACGGGTCCAGGCGCCCAGCAAGCGCGAGGTGGTCTTCCACCTCAACAAGCCCGACGCCACCTTCCCGTTCGTGCTCGCCACGCCCGCCATGTCGATCGTCAATCCCGACGACTATCCCGCGGACGCCCTGCGCGAAGGCAGCGGAATCGTGGGATCCGGCCCGTACACGCTCCAGTCCTACGAGGACGGCGCACGGGCCGAACTCGTGCGCAACGACCGCTACAAGGGTTTCGCCGAACGGCACAACAAGGCGGTGACCATCCGCTACTTCAAGGACTCCGCCGGCATGGTGGAGGCGCTGCGCGACGGCGACATCCAGGTGACCTACCGCGGCCTGGCCGCCGACGACGTCATCACGCTCCAGGGCAAGGAGGGCAAGGAGGAGAACCTCCAGCTCGTCGAGGGCAGCGGCACGGAGATCAGCTATCTCGTCTTCAACCCCGAGGACCCGTGGGCGGGACGCAAGGAAGTGCGCCAGGCCGTCGCCCAGGTGATCGACCGGGCGGCGATCGCGCACAAGATCTACCAGGACACCGTCGATCCGCTGTACTCGATGGTCCCCAAGGGCCTCACCGGTCACACCACCGGCTTCTTCGACGACTACGGCGACCCCAGCGTCCCCAAGGCCCGCGAGCTGCTCGAGGACGCCGGCATCACCGACCCGGTCCCGCTCACCCTCTGGTACACCACCGACCGCTACGGCTCCGAGACGGGCAAGGAGTTCAAGGAGATCAAGCGGCAGCTCGACGCCTCGGGCCTGTTCGAGGTGACGCTCAAGAGCCGCCCCTGGAAGACGTACGTCGCCGGCTACCAGAAGGGCGAGTACCCGGTGTTCGGCCGCGGCTGGTCCCCGGACTTCCCGGACGCGGAGAACTTCATCGCCCCCTTCGTCGGCAAGCAGAACGCGCTCGGCACGCCCTACCTCACCCCGGAGATCACCGGTGAGCTGCTGCCGCGCTCCCGCCGGGAGAGCGACCGCGGCAACGTGGAGCGGGACTTCGAGCGGGCGCAGCAGATCATGGTGAACGACGTACGGCTGCTGCCGCTGTGGCAGGGCAAGCAGTACGTCGCCGCCAGCACGGACATCTCGGGCGCGGAGCAGGCCCTGGACCCGTCGACGATCATGATGATGTGGCAGCTCCACCGGAAGACGAGCTGGTAGACGGGGCGGCCAGCCGCTCGGTGCCGCCGCCGAAGGCGAGGAACAGGGTCCGCGCGGCGAGCAGCCACTCGCCGTCGACCTTCCGGAACGTGTCCTCGTAGTGTCCGACGTTGGCGGGCAGCCGCGGCGGAACCATCCCGTCGACGTATCCGTCGACACGGTAGGTCGTCAGGTACGAGGTCGCGGTCGCCGTCGTCGCGGAGTCCACGGTGACGAGGATGTTCGTCATCACCCGGCGCGACAACCGGTCCGCCGGCCGGGAGCCGAAGTACGTCCGCAGCGCTTCCCGGCCCTCGACACGACGGTCGCCGTGGGGCCACTGCCAGACCCCGTCGGCGGTGAACAGGTCGGCCGCCGATCCGGGGTCGCCGAGATCGAGACGGCGGACCAGGTCGACGACCAGCCGTTCGCAGGCGCGTTCCGCGAGCAGGCGTTCCGTGGGGCTCATCGCGTCGGAGGTCATGCCCACTTCCTACCAGCCCCGCTCCGCCGCGGGACAACGCTTTTCCGGCGCCGCCCGGCGCCGCCCGGCGCCGCCCGGCGCCCCCGTTGTCAGTGGTCGCCGGTAGGTTCTACGGGACCGGAAGCGACCGCACAGCGTAAGGAAGTTGACGTGACCGACATCGCCATCCTGCCCGAGTCCTGGCGCGAGGTGCTGGGCGGCGAGCTGCAAGAGCCCTACTTCAAGGAGCTGATGCGGTTCGTCGAGGAGGAGCGGGCGAACGGCCCCGTCTACCCGCCGCGCGAGGAGGTCTTCGCCGCGCTGGAGGCCACGCCCTTCGACCGGGTGAAGGTGCTGGTCCTCGGCCAGGACCCCTACCACGGCGAGGGGCAGGGACACGGGCTGTGCTTCTCGGTGCGGCCCGGTGTGAAGGTCCCGCCGTCCTTGCGGAACATCTACAAGGAGATGCACGCGGAGCTGGACACCCCGATCCCGGACAACGGCTACCTGATGCCGTGGGCGGAGCAGGGCGTCCTGCTGCTCAACGCGGTGCTCACGGTGCGCGCCGGGGAGGCGAACTCGCACAAGGCCCGCGGCTGGGAGCTGTTCACCGATGCGGTGATCCGCGCGGTGGCCGGCCGGACCGACCCGGCGGTCTTCGTGCTGTGGGGCAACTACGCCCAGAAGAAGCTGCCGCTGATCGACGAGACGCGGCACGTCGTGGTCAAGGGGGCCCACCCTTCGCCGCTGTCCGCGAAGAAGTTCTTCGGCTCCCGCCCGTTCACGCAGATCAACGAGGCGGTCGCCGCGCAGGGCCACGAGCCGATCGACTGGACCGTTCCGAACCTGGGCTGATCCCGGCGACCGGGCCGGTCCGTCGCCCGACCGGCCCGCGCACGTCCCGGTGCCGCCTGACCGGGAAAGCGGGTGCGTGCCGTTAGCGTCGTCGGCACAGGCGACGAGGGCACGGAGGACTTGGTGGCGAAGGGACAGGAGCAGGCGGCGCCGGACGCCGTGCTGACACGGATCGGTCAGGTCGCCATGCTGCATCACGCGGGCGACCGCGAGGAGGCCCGGGACCGCTACCTCGCCCTGTGGGCCGAGATCGGCGAGCGCGGTGACCCCCTGCACCGCTGCACGCTGGCCCGCTACCTCGCCGACACCCAGGACGATCCGGCGCAGGAGCTGACGTGGGACCTGAGGGCGTTGTCGGCCGCCGAGGAGCTGACGGAGGACCGGCGGGCCGACCGGCACGAGGACACGCCCGCCGCCCGCGCCCTGTACCCCTCGCTCCACCTGGACCTGGCCGCGGACTACGAGCGGCTCGGTCACCGCGAGGCGGCCCGTCTGCACCTGGGGCGCGCCCGCGCCGCGGCCGGGGCCCTCGCCCCGGACCGCTACGGAGAGGGCGTACGCGCCTCGATCGACCGGCTGGAGCTGCGCCTGAACGGCGCCGGTCCCCGCACGGACGGCCACGACCGGCCCGACGGGTCCGACGGGCCGGAGGGGCGGGGCCGACCGCCGAGGCAGCGACCGTAGGGCCGGCCGGCCCGGTGGGTACCGGCCGGCCTCAGTGGCCGTACGCCTGCTCGCAGATGCGCGCCTCGGGGCTGCCCGGCCGCCAGCCGCCGTACCGCTTGCCGAGGGAGCACACGTCCGCCTTCGCGCCGGTGCCGCCGCCGGCCGCGCCCGGCAGGTCGGGCACCTTGTCGTGCGGCGGTGCGGGGGCGCGGGTGTGCTCGGGCGCCGCCGGGCGGGCGGACCGCGGTGCGGGGGCACCGCCGGCCGGCTGATCGCGCGGCGCGGCAGCGGGTGCCCGGGGTTGCGTACGGCGTGGTGACGCGGTGGCGGACTCCGGCGCGGGGGAGGGGCCGATCATCTCCAGCGCCTCCCGGGCCGGGGCCTGGACGACCCGTGGCTCGGCCGGGCCGTCCGGGTGCGGCGCGGACGAGCGGGCCCCGGACGCGGACGGCTGGGCCGCGGCCGGACCCTGGACGGTCGTACAGCCGGTCAGGGCGGCCGAGACAGCCACGGTCAGCAGAAGCGTTGCGGTGGTCGTCGTTCGATGCACCCGCGCCACTCTGGTGCTTCGGGCCCCCCGACCGGCGCCGGACAAGCGGAGGTTGCCCCGCACGGGTGATCTCCGGCCCCGTACGGAGTGCCGTGGGCGACCGGAGGTGACGTCAGTCGCCCGTGGCTCCGTCCAGGCGCTCGCGGATCAGGTCCGCGTGCCCGTTGTGACGCGCGTACTCCTCGATCATGTGGGTGTGGATCCAGCGCAGGGTGTAGCGCTCCCCGGTGCGCAGGTGCCTGCCCCGGGTCGGTTCGCCCAGGGGCACTCCGGCCGCGTTGCGCCGGGCCGCCTCGATCTCCGCCTGCCAGGTGGCGTGCGCCTCGGCGAAGGTGTCCGCCCCGGTGAGCCGGAACTCGCCCTCCGGGTCCTCGTCGGAGTAGTAGATCGGGCCGGCGTCCTCGGCCGCCAGCACCCTGCGGTACCAGCTGCGCTCCACCTCCGCCATATGCCGGACCAGGCCCATCAGGGTCAGCGTCGACGGTGCCACGGCGGCCGTCCGCAACTGCTCGTCGGTGAGCCCTTCGCACTTCCAGGCGAGGGTCTGCCGGTGATACTCGACCCAGCCCTCCAGCATGGCGCGTTCGTCGGCGTCGACGGGGGGTTCACTGCGTTCGGTCGTCATGGCGGCATCCTCGCCCAGACCGGCCTGTCCCACCAAGGGAATTCAGCCCTCCGGCGAACCGCCGCGCAGATCACCGCGCACACCGCGACGCGAGTCGCCCAGCATGCCGTCCAGGAGTTCCCGCAGCCCCGCCCGCACGTCCGGGAGGCCCGGCACCTCGGCGTGGAAGGTTCCGGCCACGCAGCTGAACATCAGGCCGTCCGCCCAGGCGACCAGGGAGAGCACGTGCCGGGCCGGGGCGTCCGAGCCCATCGCGGCGACGAGGGCGCCCAGTTGCTCCCGGAAGCGGGCGCCCGCCGCGTCGAAGTGCGCCCGCAGCTCGGGGCGGCGCGTGGCCTCGAGGGCCAGTTCGTACCGGGCCAGCGTCAGCGCGCGGTTGCGGGTCAGGGCGCGGTGCGTCGCCAGTGCCAGTGCGTCGACCAGGGCGTCGAGGCCGGCGCGCGGGTCCGGCATCTCGTGCAGGGCCAGCACCCGCGCCTCCCGGTCGGCCAGGCGTCGCACCGTCAGTTCCAGCAGTGCCTGCCGGGTCCGCGCGACATTGGACGTGGAGCCCTGGGGCAGCCCGGCCGCCTCGTCGACCGCCCGGTGCGTCAGCCCGCGCATCCCGCGCTCGGCGAGCAGCGCCAGAGCGGCGTCGGCGACGAGGTCGGCGCGGGACGCGCCGGACGAGGGCCCGGAAGGTGCGGCAGGAGCGGACATGGAGATCAATCTACCGGCCTCACTACGGCTGTAGTACAGTCGGAGGCGCGTGCTACTACATCTGTAGTTTCGAGACGGGCCGAGTGCCGAGGAGTGTCATGACGAGGACGAGGACGGCCGTCGTGATCGGCGGCGGCATCGGCGGCCTGACCGCGGCGGCCGCCCTGCACCTGAGCGGCCTGCGGGTCACCGTGCTGGAGCGCGCCCCCTCGCTCCGGCCGGTCGGCGCGGCCATCTCGCTGTCGCCCAACGCCCTGCGCGCCCTGGACGTGGTCGGTCTCGGCGACGAGATCCGCGACCTCGCCGCCTGGCAGGGCGACGGGGGACTGCGCACCCCCGCAGGGCGCTGGCTCTCCCGGTCCAGCGCCGAGGCAGCCGAGGCGCGCTTCGGCGGTCCGCTGGTGCTGCTGCACCGGTCCACCCTCGTCGAGCGCCTGTCCGCGCTGCTGCCGCCGGACGCCGTCCGCACCGGCGCCGACGCGATGCTCGCCGACCCCGGCGACCGCGACCGTCCGGCCAGGGTCCGCACGCCGGACGGCGAGCTGGAGGCCGACCTGGTCGTCGGCGCCGACGGCATCCGCTCCGTCGTACGCCGCACGCTGTTCCCGCACCACCCCGGCACCGTCTACTCCGGCTTCACCACCTGGCGGGTCGTGATCCCGGTCCCCGGCGTGGAGTTCGCCTCCCACGAGACCTGGGGCCGGGGCCGCATCTGGGGCACGCATCCGCTGCGGGACGGCCGGGTCTACGCCTACGCCGCCGCCGTCGCGCCGGCCGGAGGGCACGCGGCCGACGAGCGGGCGGAACTGCTGCACCGCTACGGCGACTGGCACCACCCGATCCCGGCCGTCCTCGCCGCGGCCCGTCCCGAGGACGTCCTGCGCCACGACGTGCACCACATCGCCGAGCCGCTTCCGGCCTACCACCGCGGCCGGGTCGCCCTGCTTGGGGACGCGGCCCACGCCATGCCGCCCAACCTGGGCCAGGGCGGCAACCAGGCGATCGAGGACGCGGTCGTGCTCGCCCACCACAGCCTGGACCTCGCCGCCTACACGGCCGCCCGGCTGCCCCGCACCACTGCGATCGCCCGCCAGGCCGTCAAGGTGGCCCGCCTCAACCTGATGCGCAACCGCGCCGGGACCGCCGTCCGCGACGCCGCGATCCTCGCCCTGTCCAAGGCCGGTCCCGCCCTGTTCCTGCGCGGCTTCGACGGGATCGCCGACTGGCGGCCGCCGCAGCCCCCGTATGCTTCCCGGCGGACCCAGGTCGGCGAGCACAACGAGCGTTAGAGGAGCACATCCCGTGAAGGTCGGCTGCATCGGACTCGGCGACATCGCGCAGAAGGCCTACCTGCCGGTGCTCGCCGCCCTCCCCGGGATCGAACTGCACCTCCAGACCCGTACCCCCGCCACCCTCACCCGCGTCGCCGACAAGCTGCGCATCCCGCCGGCGCAGCGCCACGCCGACCTCGACGCGCTCCTCGCCCAGGGCCTGGACGCCGCCTTCGTGCACGCGCCGACGGCCGCCCACCCCGAGATCGTGACCCGGCTGCTCGACGCCGGTGTCCCCACCTACGTCGACAAGCCCCTCGCCTACGAACTCGCCGACTCCGAGCGCCTGGTGGCCCTCGCCGAGGACCGCGGCACCAGCCTCGCCGTCGGCTTCAACCGGCGCCACGCCCCCGGGTACGCGCAGTGCGCCGAGCACCCGCGCGAGCTGATCCTCATGCAGAAGAACCGCACCGGACTGCCCGAGGACCCGCGCACGATGATCCTCGACGACTTCATCCACGTCGTCGACACGCTGAGGTTCCTGGTGCCCGGACCGGTCGACGACGTGACCGTGCGCGCCCGCGCGGAGGACGGCCTGCTCCACCACGTCGTGCTCCAGCTCGCCGGGGACGGCTTCACCGCGCTCGGTGTGATGAACCGGCTCAGCGGCTCGGCCGAGGAGATCCTGGAGGTCTCGGGCCAGGACACCAAGCGCCAGGTGGTCAACCTCGCCGAGGTGATCGACCACAAGGGCCAGCCGACCGTGCGGCGGCGCGGCGACTGGGTCCCCGTGGCCCGGCAGCGCGGCATCGAGCAGGCGGTGCTCGCCTTCCTCGACGCCGTGCGCTCGGGCGAGGTGCTCAGTGCCCGGGACGCGCTGGAGACCCATGAGCTGTGCGAGCGGGTGGTCCGGGCCGTGCTGGACGGCCCCGCCTGAGCCGCACGACGCGCACACCCTCGGCGGCGCCCCAGGCCGCGAGCGTCACCAGCGCCCCGTACACCGTCCAGTCGCCGTAGCGGACGTACGGAGTGGTGCCGTGGGTGACGGGGACCTCGTACACCCGTGACGTGCTCGCGCCGGTGCCGAGCCAGGAGCCGATCCGGGCGCCGTTCGCGTCGTAGACGGCCGAGACGCCGGTCAGCGTCGCGTGCACCATCGGCCGGCCGGTCTCGGCGGCGCGCAGCGCGGCGAGCGAGGCGTGCTGCTCGGGTGCCCAGGTGTGCTGGAAGGTCGAGGTCGAGGACTGGGCGACCAGCACCTCGGCACCGTCGGCGGCGAGGCTGCGGCTCATGTCGGGGAACGCGCTCTCGAAGCAGACCATCGGCCCGATCCGCAGGCCGTCGCCGACGTCCATCACCACCTGCTCGGTGCCCCGCCTGCGGTCCTCGCCCGCCGCCTTGCCCACGGAGGTCGCCCAGCCGAGCAGCGAGCGGAACGGCACGTACTCGCCGAAGGGCACGAGTCGCATCTTGTCGTACCGGTCGCCGGTCGGGCCCTCGGGGCCGACGAGCACCGAGCTCTTGTAGATGCCGGGTTTGTCGGAGCGCCGCGCGTCCACGTTGACCAGGATGTCCGCGCCGGTCTCCCGGGACAGCGCGGCCAGCCGCCCGGCGAGGTCCGGCCGGTCGTCCAGGTCGAAGCCGACGCTGCTCTCGCCCCAGACGATCAGGTCGAGGTCCCGGTCCGCGAGCCGCCGGGTGAGCTGCTCCTCGCGGTCGAACCGCCGGTCGGCGCTGTCCGCCCCGGCGACGACGCCCGGCTGCACCACGGCGATCGCGGCCCGCTCGTCGGTGTCGGGGCGCGGCGACCAGACCCAGGCCGCCGAGGTGGCCGCGGCCGTCGCGACCAGCCCGGCCAGGGCCGGCACCCTCGCCCGGCGCACGGCGACGAGGACGGCGAGGGCGACGTTGACGGCGACCACCAGGAAGCTGAGCAGCCACACGCCGCCCACCGAGGCGAGCCGCAGCGCCGGGGCCACCTGCCACTGACTGGCGCCGAGCATCCCCCAGGGGCCGCCGAGCCCCTGGAAGGAGCGGACCAGTTCCGCGAGCAGCCAGCCCGACGGCAGTACCACGAGGGCCGCCC
The DNA here is from genome assembly GCF_003112555.1 of Streptomyces coelicoflavus. Lineage (GTDB taxonomy): Bacteria > Actinomycetota > Actinomycetes > Streptomycetales > Streptomycetaceae > Streptomyces > Streptomyces coelicoflavus. Next base: position 47,574 of record NZ_BEWB01000005.1, read on the forward strand.
AGGCCCGGCCGGCGGACGGCGCCCCGCCCAGCGTCCGGCGCACCAGCCAGCCCCACGGGACCCACAGCGCGCCGAGCAGCGCGGCGATGACGAACGTGAACACGTGCAGGTTGGGCAGCAGCCAGTGGTGCATGGCCAGGACGAAGCCGAACCCGCCGCACCATCCGTCGTACGCCGCACGCCTGCCGCCCGGCGCGGTACGCGTCAGCAGGATCCAGGGGACCAGCGCGAACCAGGCCCACCACCACAGGGCGGGGCCCGGAAAGGCGAGCACGGGCAGGGCCCCGGCGAGCACGGCGAGGGCCGAACGCCGCCACGGAGAGGCGAGCCAGTGGTCGAGCTGCTTCATGGGCGCCTCCTTACCGATGCTGCCTACCCGATCATCCGCACACCGTGCGCCCGCGACGACGGCGAATTCAGTTGATCACACCGGGGCCTGTCCGGCGCGTGACTCCTTCCCTAAGATGATCGATGATCGATCGAAGGCTTTGGGTCAGACCTGGAGGCATCAATGACGCGACCCATCACCGTGGTCACCGGCGGCAGCCGGGGGATCGGCGCCGCGACCTGTCTGCGCCTCGCGGCCGACGGGCACGACGTGGTCGTCGGCTACGCGCGCGACTCGGCGGCCGCGGAGTCGGTCGTGGCAGGGGTGCGCGAGGCGGGCGGCCGCGGAGTCGCGGTGCGGGCGGACACGTCCGTCGAGGCCGACGTCGAGCGCCTCTTCGAGACGGCGGAACAGCGGCTGGGCGCCGTGACGGGGCTGGTGAACAACGCGGCCGTGACCGGCCCGCTGGGACGGCTCGCCGACAGCGACACCGCGGACCTGCGCCGGGTCCTCGACGTCAACCTGCTGGGCGTGCTGCTGTGCGCCCGGCGGGCCGCACGGCTGATGACACCGCGGGGCAGCGGGGCGATCGTCAACGTGTCGTCGGGCGCCGCGACCCTCGGCAGCCCGGGGGAGTACGTGCACTACGCGGCGAGCAAGGCGGGCGTCGACGCACTGACGCTGGGCCTGGCCAAGGAGCTGGGCCCGGACGGGATCCGGGTCAACGCCGTCGCGCCCGGGGTGATCGACACCGAGATGCACGCGGCGGCGGGCGATGCCGGCCGGGCGACGCGGATGGGGGCGGCCGTGCCCATGGGGCGCGCCGGCCGGGCGGAGGAGATCGCCGCCGCGATCGCCTGGCTGCTGTCGCCCGACGCGTCGTACACGACGGGGACGGTGCTCCGGGTGGCGGGCGGGCGCTGACCGGGGCCCGCGGCCGGGGCCGCTTCCGCAACGGGGACGGCCCCCGGCACCGGTCCGCTCGACACCGGTCCCTCGGCCACGGTGTCCCGGCTCGCGCCTCGGCCGCGGCCGTCCCGGCCCGGGTCGTCCCGGCTCAGGCCGCCTCGATGACCTGGCCCCGGATCGCGGTCGCCCACTCGACCACCAGCAACTCGTACTCCACGCGCTCCTGCGCGGACAGGGTCCCGCCCGCGCGCCGCCACAGCGCACGGATCTGATCGTTCAGTTCCGCGGCGGACCGCACGGAACCAGGGGTCACGTAATCGGGGGACATGCGGACAAGCCTAGGGGCAAGCACTGACGCTGCGCTACCGGACGGCTACACAAGCGGCTGCGGTCAGCCGGCGGACTCCGCGGCGTGCGGGCTGAGGGCACCCGTCGCCACCAGGGCGATGATGACCATGCCGAGTGCGATGCGGTACCAGACGAACGGCATGAAGCTCTTGGTGGAGATGAACTTCATGAACCACGCGATGACCACGTACCCGGTGGCGAAGGCGATGACCGTCGCGAAGAGCGTCGGCCCCCAGGAGACGTGGTCGCTCTCCATCGCGTCCTTCAGCTCGAACACGCCGGAGGCGAGCACCGCGGGGATCGCGAGCAGGAACGAGTACCGGGCGGCCGCCTCGCGCCGGTAGCCCATGAAGAGGCCGCCGCTGATGGTCGCGCCGGAGCGGGAGACACCGGGGATCAGGGCCGCCGCCTGGCACAGGCCGTAGATCAGGCCGTCCCGCACGCCCAGGTTCTCCAGCTCCTTGCGCTGCTGCGGCGCGCGGTGCCGGCCGCCCTTCTCGTCCCGGGCGGCCATCCGGTCGGCGATGCCGATGACCACACCGACGACGATCAGCATCGTCGCGGTGATCCGCAGGTCGCGGAAGGGGCCCTCGATCTGGTCCTTCAGGGTCAGGCCGAGCACGCCGATCGGGATCGAGCCGACGATCACCAGCCAGCCCATGCGCGCGTCGGGGTCGTGGCGCATCGACTTGTCGGTGAGCGAGCGCGTCCAGGCCGAGATGATCCGCCCGATGTCCTTGCGGAAGTAGATGAGGACCGCGGCCTCGGTGCCGATCTGCGTGATCGCCGTGAAGGCCGCGCCCGGGTCGTGCCAGCCGGAGAACGCCGCGGTCAGCCGCAGGTGCGCACTGGAGGACACGGGAAGGAACTCGGTCAGTCCCTGGACGAGTCCGAGGACGAGGGATTCAAACCAAGACATGGAGTTGCGTCAGTCCAAGCGGCGATCGGGGAACGGCGAGAAACGGTCGGCGGACACGCCGAACCGTCGCGTGCGGTGATCGGGACCTGGCGTGCCGAGGGGCAGCGTAGCGCCCCAAAATGAACCCCGGACGACGGGGGGGGGGAGCGGGTGCCTACGCCACCGCCGGGCCCGTCACCGTCCAGCCGGGGACCTGTGGACGGGCGGTCAGGTCCTCGTGGCGGACGGCGTCGCCGCAGGCCGGGCAGGTGACCTGGGGGACCAGTTCGTGGCCGCAGACGTGCTCGATCACCATGGGGCGGTCGCCGTCCGCGCGCAGGTGGCGGTCGCCCCACGCCATGAGCGTCATGAGCACGGGCTCCAGCTCGAGACCCGCGGGGGTCGGCCGGTACTCGAAGCGCCGCGGACGCTCGCTGTACGGCTCCTTGGCCACGATCCCCGCGTCGACGAGCCGCCGCAGCCGGGTGGCGAGGACGTCGCGCGGGGCGCCGGTGTTGCGCACCAGCTGATCGAAGCGGCCGTTGCCCAGGCAGACCTCGCGCAGGACGAGCAGGGAGTACTTCTCGCCGACGAGCGCCAGGGTGTCGGCGATCGAGCAGGGACGCGGGTTCTTGGGAGCGGCGGCCATGGCGGCCAGTCTAGGCGAGGAACGGGAGAGGGTTTGAAATTCCAACTCGCTCGGCTATGGTGAGTCCAGATTTCCTACTCACTGGTAGTTCCGCACCGGCAGTTCGCCGACCACCGGAGGTCCGCACCATGCGTGACGCAGTCGTCGTGGAAGCCGTACGCACTCCCATGGGCAGGGGCAAACCGAACGGCGCCCTCGCCCACGTCCATCCCGTGGAGCTCCTCGCGCACACGCTGCGCGCCCTCGTCGAGCGGTCCGGGGTCGACCCGGCACTGATCGACGACGTCATCGGCGGCACCGTGGACCAGGTGGGCGAGCAGGCCATGAACACCACCCGCTACGCGCTGCTGTCGGCGGGCTTCCCCGAGTCCGTCCCCGCGACCACCGTGGACCGTCAGTGCGGCTCCTCCCAGCAGGCCGTCCACTTCGCCGCCCAGGGCGTCATGGCCGGCGCGTACGACCTCGTCGTCGCCTGCGGGGTCGAGTCCATGAGCCGCGTGCCGATGTGGTCGAACGTGCCGCCCGGCACCGACCCCTTCGGCCCCGGCGTCGCCGCCCGCTACCCGGAGGGGCTCGTTCCGCAGGGCATCGGTGCCGAACTGATCGCCGCCAAGTGGTCGCTCACGCGGGAACGCATGGACGCCTTCGCCGTCGCCTCCCACCGGAAGGCCGCCACCGCCTGGGACGCCGGCCGCTTCGACGCCGAGATCGCGCCCCTGGACGGTGTGTCGCGCGACGAGTGCGTCCGCCCGGACAGCAGTGTCGAGGTCCTCGCCGGTCTGAGGTCCGCCTACCACGACCCGGCCTTCGCCGAACGGTTCCCGCAGATCGAGTGGAACGTCACCGCGGGCAACGCGAGCCCGGTCAACGACGGCGCCTCGGCCGTCCTCATCACCTCGGGCGAGACGGCGGCCCGGCTCGGCCTGCGGCCGCTCGCCCGGCTGCACAGCTTCGCCGTGACCGGCTCCGACCCCCTGCTCATGCTCACCGGCGTCGTCCCGGCCACCGAGAAGGTGCTCCGCAGGGCGTCACTGTCGCTCGGCGACATCGACCTCTTCGAGGTCAACGAGGCGTTCGCGAGCGTCGTACTGGCCTGGCAGCAGGAGACCGGTGCCGACCTGGACAAGGTCAACGTGCACGGCGGCGCCATCGCGCTCGGTCATCCCCTCGGCGCCAGCGGCACCCGCCTGACCACCACCCTCGTCCACGCCCTGCGCGAACGCGGAGCCCGTTACGGCCTTCAGACGATGTGCGAGGCGGGCGGTCTCGCCAACGCCATGATCCTGGAAGTGGTGTAACGCCCCGTCAGTGCCCGATCGGCGCCGGCTCAGTGCCCGCGCAGCCGGTGCCGCTTGCGCCAGGCCACCACCGCACCCGCGAGCCCCGGCAGGGCGATGCAGGCCAGCGCGATGAGGAAGGCCGGCGAGGTGGGCGTCGAGGCGCGGGCGCCGGCGACGACGTAGGCGGCGGTGTTGGGGATCGAACCGAGCCCCGTCGCCAGCAGGAAGGGCAGCAGGCCCATGCGGGAGACGGCGGCGCAGTAGTTCGACGCCGCGAAGGGGACCCCCGGGAAGATCCGCATCGCCAGCATCGTCCGGAAGCCGTGCCGGCTCAGTTGCCCGTCCGCGGCCTTCAGCCACTTGCCCCGCAGCAGCGGACGCAGCGCCTCCTGGCCCAGCACGCGGCCCAGGCAGAAGGCGATCCCGGCGCCGAGCACCGTCCCGGCCAGCGCCGAGGCGAGGCCCAGCTGAGAGCCGAACAGCGCGCCGGCCGCCAGGTTGAGCAGCGGACGCGGCACGAACGCGACGGTGCACAGCCCGTACGCCACGGCGTAGGCGAGGGCAGCCGCGGCCCCGCCGAGCTGCGGCGGCCAGCCGTTGGTCAGCAACTCCTGCGGCTGGAACAGCAACACCGCCGTCGCGGCCGCGGCCAGCAGGGCGACGAGCAGGGAGAGACGCGACCACGGGGACAGCAGCACTCTCGTCGCACGGGCGGTGAAACCGGACGGTGCGACCGGTCCGGCGGCGGTGGCGACGGCGAGTTCCGCGGTGGCGGTCCGGGGAGAGACCGTGGCGGTGCCCCCAGAGCGGGTGGTGGCATCGAGCATCCGGTGACACTAACCGACAAATGTGTGTGATCGCCGTATGCTGCGTCTCATGAGCGTCACAGCCCGGCCGGTTCCGGACGCGCCGCGGAGCGCTCTCGCCGACACCGTACTGGAGCGGCTCACCGCCGAGTACCCCACCGCGGCCGACCCCGGGCGGGCCGTCGGACTGCGGGCGTACATGAAGGACGTGGCGCCGTTCCTGGGCATGACCTCGCCCGTTCGCCGCTCCCTTTCCCGGACCGTGCTGGCGGGAGTGCCCCGCCCCGACGAGCCGGACTGCACCGCGATCGCACTGCGCTGCTGGCGGCTGCCCGAGCGCGAGTACCACTACTTCGCCGTCGACTACCTGCGCCGGTACGTGACGCACTGCTCGTCGGGGTTCCTGCCCGTGGTCCGGCATCTGCTCACCACCGTCCCCTGGTGGGACACCGTCGACCTGCTCGCCGCGCACGTCGTCGGGGGACTGGTCACCGCCGACCGCGGTCTCACGGCCGACATGGACGCCTGGATCGAGGACGAGGACCTCTGGCTGGTGCGGACGGCGCTCCTCCACCAGCTGCGCTACAAGGAACGCACCGACACGGACCGCCTCTTCGGCTACTGCACGCGCCAGTCCGGCCACGGCGACTTCTTCGTCCGCAAGGCCGTCGGCTGGTGCCTGCGCGAGTACGCCAAGACGGACCCCGACGCCGTCCGTGCCTTCGTGGCCGGGCACCGGACCCGGCTCGCACCGCTGTCCGTGCGGGAGGCGCTGCGGACCATCGGTCCGTAGTACGGAGTACCGGCATGCCGTTTTCTCGAACTGCCGTTCCCTCAAAAACCATTCGACGTGCGACGAAGCGTCGGCGATGATCGGCGTCATGTTCCGGTACGCCTTCCACCTCGCAGCATCCGCGGTCGCGGATGCCCCGAAGGCTGCCGTCGCCCACTTCACCGCCGCAGTCGACGGCGCCCGAAGCTGACCCTCCCCGGATCGTCCGGCGGACCCCGCAGGGGGAGGGTCGGCCGGCCCCAGGGGTCCCCACCACCGCCACGAGGCTTCGAGGTACCGCCATGTCCAAGACGGCGTACGTCCGCACCAAACCGCATCTGAACATCGGCACGATGGGCCATGTCGACCACGGCAAGACCACCCTGACCGCCGCCATCACCAAGGTCCTCGCCGAGCGCGGGGCCGGCAGCACCACCCAGTACGTTTCGTTCGACCGCATCGACCGCGCCCCCGAGGAGGCGGCGCGCGGCATCACCATCAACATCGCGCACGTCGAGTACGAGACCGACACCCGGCACTACGCGCACGTCGACATGCCCGGCCACGCCGACTACGTCAAGAACATGGTCACCGGCGCCGCCCAGCTCGACGGCGCGATCCTCGTCGTCTCCGCGCTGGACGGGATCATGCCGCAGACCGCCGAACACGTGCTGCTCGCCCGGCAGGTGGGCGTCGACCACATCGTGGTCGCGCTCAACAAGGCAGACGCGGGCGACGAGGAGTTGACCGACCTCGTCGAGCTGGAGGTGCGCGAACTGCTCACCGCGCACGGATACGGCGGCGACGCCGTGCCCGTCGTACGGGTCTCCGGGCTGAAGGCCCTGGAGGGCGACCCGCGGTGGACGGCCTCCGTCGAGGCGCTGCTCGACGCCGTGGACACCTACGTGCCCATGCCGGAGCGGTACCTGGACGCGCCGTTCCTGCTGCCGGTGGAGAACGTGCTCACCATCACCGGCCGCGGCACCGTCGTCACCGGCGCCGTCGAGCGCGGCACCGTGCGCGTCGGCGACCGGATCGAGGTGCTCGGGGCGTCCGTGGAGACGGTCGTCACCGGCCTGGAGACCTTCGGCAGGCCGATGGAGGAGGCGCAGGCCGGGGACAACGTGGCGCTGCTGCTGCGCGGGGTCGCCCGCGACACGGTGCGCCGCGGGCACGTGGTCGCCGCCCCCGGGAGCGTCGTGCCGGCGCGGCGCTTCCGGGCCCAGGTGTACGTGCTGTCCACGCGTGAGGGCGGGCGCTCGACCCCGCTCACCACCGGATACCGGCCGCAGTTCTACATCCGCACCGCGGACGTGGTCGGCGACGTGGACCTCGGCGAGGTGGCCGTCGCCCGGCCCGGGGACACCGTCACGATGACGGTCGAACTGGGGCGGGAGGTACCGCTGGAGACGGGGCTCGGCTTCGCGATCCGCGAGGGCGGCCGCACCGTGGGCGCGGGGACCGTGACCGCGGTGGAGTGAGTGCCGTGCGGTGCCGGGAAGTGAGCGCCCCACCGGGCACCGGCACAATGGACGGGTGAACGAAGCCGTACCCGTCAGCCGCGTCACCGACCACGGCACCGCCAAGCTCATGCCCGACGTCGACCGGGAGCGGGCCTGGCTGCTCACCGTCGACGGGGCGCCGCAGTCGTACGTCGACCTGGACGAGCCGGCGCACCTGGAGTTCGAGTACACGCGCCGGCTCGGCCACGTCCTGGACACGGTGGCCGAGCCGGGGCGTGCGCTGGACGTGCTGCACCTGGGCGGCGGCGCGTTCACCCTGCCCCGGTACGTGGCCGCGACCCGGCCCGGCTCGCGGCAGGACGTGGTGGAGGCCGACCGGGGCCTGCTCGAGCTGGTCGCCGAGCACCTCCCGCTGCCGCCGGGCGCGGGCATCACCGCCCACGGTGCCGACGCCCGCACCTGGCTGGAAACCGCCCCCGCGGACTCGGCCGACGTACTGGTCGCCGACGTCTTCGGGGGCTCACGGGTGCCCGCACACCTGACCTCCGTCGGCTACGTGCGCGAGGCGGACCGGGTGCTGCGCGCCGACGGCGTCTACGTGGCCAACCTGGCCGACGGGGCGCCGTTCGGCTTCCTGCGCGGCCAACTGGCCGGATTCGCCGCGTTCTTCGAGGAGCTGGCGCTGATCGCGGAACCGGGGGTGCTGCGCGGGCGCCGCTTCGGCAACGCGGTGCTCGTCGCGGCGCACCGGCCGCTGGACACCGCGGCCCTGGCCCGGCGCACCGCCGCCGACGCCTTCCCGGCCAGGGTCGCGCACGGGCCCGCCCTGCGGGACTTCACCGGCGACGCCCGGCCGGTGCGCGACGAGGACGCCGTACCGTCGCCCGAGCCGCCCGCCGGAGCGTTCGGCATCGGCTGAGCGGCGCCCCGTCCGGCCCGCCGTGCCTACGACTCGGTCGGCGGTTCCTCCGTGAGGCGCACGGTGCTGAGGATCTTCTGGACCGTCGCGTCCGGGACCTCCTCCTTGACGCCCTTGGCGCCGTACAGGTTCCAGGTGACGAAGTCGCCCGCGCCGTTCTTGAACGCGAAGGTGGTCGCCTTGCCCTCGCTGTCGCACTTGCCCTTCTGGGGCGTGCCCTCCGAGTGCGCGGTGATGACGCTGCCCTTGATGCCGGACGTGGTCGTGTAGGCCTTCGGCTTGCCGTACTTCACGCTCTTCTTGTCGGGCTGCGTGTAACCGCCGTAGATCCACCACGGCACCCGTGTCTCGGCCGCCTGGTCGGTGTTCTTGGCGCCGCTCTCACCACGGGTGCCGGCGGTGGCGAGCGCGGTGCTCTCCTTGCGGCCGTCCTTGTTCTCGTCGGTCGTGCACCACTCGGACTTCAGGTAGGCCGGTGCGGTGACGCTGGTGCGGTCGGTCTTGCCGTCCTCTTCCCACTCGAAGCCGACGCTGGTGTCGGTGCTCTCGATCTCCCAGTCCGCCGGCACGTCGAACATGGTGCCGAAGCGCGGGTTGGCGACGACCTTCCAGCCGTCGATGGTGGCCTTGGCCCCCTCGCCCCCGCGCGGGTTCTCGTCGGAGCCCGACGCGCTCGGGTCGGCGGTGGGGGACTCGGACTTCTCCACGGTCGGGCTCGCCGACACCTTCTCGCCCTTGCCGTCGTCCGCCTGGTCGTCCTTGTCACCGCCGAGCACCAGGAACCCGGTGACACCGGCGGCCACCACCACGGCGAGGGACGCGACGATCGCGACCAGCTTCGTCCGGTTGCCGCCCCCGCCACCGCCGCCCGTCGCCGGCTGCGCGACGGTGGCCGGCTGCGGCGTGCTCCACTGCTGCTGGCCGTACGCGCCCGGCTGCTGCTGGTAGCCGGGCTGCTGATACGGATTCGGCTGCTGGTACCCCGGCTGCTGGTACGGATTGTTCTGGTTCTGCGGGTTCTGCTCGCCCCCGGGCGGCTGCTGTCCTGGCCACATGAGCAGTCACCCTAATGCCGCCCAGGACACGATTCGGTCACCGGCCCTTGTCAGGGACGTACCGAAGTCCGGCAGCCGGCAGTCCTGCCGCCCGGGACTCCGGCCGCCTAGGAGTCCGACGGGGTGTACTCCCTGAGGGTGGCCAGGATCTCGCGGACGGTGGAGTCGGGCACCTCGTCGGCGACGTCCGCGGCGCCGTAGAACGACCACGAGACCAGGTCGCCGTCGGCGGACTCGAAGGCGAAGGTCGTCGCCTTGCCGTTCACGTCGCACTTGCCCTGCTTCGCCACCCCGGACGACCGGGAGGTGGCGAGGCTGCCCTCGATGCCGGAGGCGGTGGTGAAGCGCGTCACCGGTTCCGTGGCGACCTTGTCCCGGTCCGGCTGGGCGAAGGCCCCGTAGACCCAGTCCGCGGAGTCGTTCCGGGCGATCTCCTCGGTGCTCCGCGCGCCGTTGTTGCCCCGGGTGCCCGCGCCGGCCAGGGGCGTGTAGTCGACGGAGCCGTCCCGGTCGCCGTCCGACCCGCACCACTTCTCCTTCAGGACGGCGGGCGCCTTCATGGCGACCAGGGGCTTCTCCTCCGGGTCGTCGTCCTCGGTGACGTAGGTGACCCAGCTGCGCGACTGCGGTGCCCAGGAGCCCGGCACGTCGAAGGCGAGGCCCTGGTCGGGATTGGCCACGACCGTCCAGCCCTCGACGGTGGGCGTCGGGTCGTCGTCACTGCCGCGCGGGTCGTCGGCGGCGGACGCCGACGGGGAGGAGGCGGCCGGGGAGGACGCGGTCGGACCGGGCCGGGCCTCGTCGTCCGCACCGCCGCCGAGGAGTACGACCCCGGTCACGGCGGCGGCGACCACGACGGCCGCGGCGGCGACGACCGCCACCACCTTCGCCCGGCCGCCGCCCGGCCCCTCGCCGGACGGTCCCCCGGACGCGACCGTGGGGGCGTTCCAGGGGGCGGGCGGATGTTGTCCCGCGGGCGGCGGCTGGTGGTAGCCGGGCTGCTGGTACGGGTTGGGCTGCTGCTGCCGCGGGTCGGGTCCGCCGGTGGGTGACTGCTCTCCTGGCCACATGGGCGCTCAGCATACGGCGATCTTCACGGGTGCCTGGTCCTGGAAGCTACTCGCGGGTAACCTGACGTCATGAGCGCAGATCAGATGTCGATCGGCGAGTTGCTCGCCGCCACGGTGCCGATGGTCCGGACCCTGAACCTCGAGTACCTGGAAACCACCGCCGAGAAGGCCGTTCTGGCCCTCCCGGACCAGAGCGAGTACCGCAACCACGTCGGCGGACCGCACGCCGGAGCCATGTTCACGCTGGGCGAGTCGGCCAGCGGCGCGATCGTCCTCGCCGCCTTCGGCGACCAGCTCTCCCGGGCGGTGCCGCTGCCGGTCACCGCGGAGATCGCCTTCAAGAAGATCGCCCTCGGTCCGGTCACCGCCACCGCGACCCTCGGCCGTCCCGCCGCGGACGTCGTCGCCGAACTGGACGCCGGCGACCGCCCCGAGTTCCCGGTGAGCGTCGCCATCCGGCGCGAGGACGGGGCCGTCACCGGTGAGATGACCGTCATATGGACCCTGCGCCCCAACAGCTGACCCCCGCCGACCCGGTACGCTTCCCGGTGCGCCTCGTACGAGGCGCACCGGGAACACGCATCCGAAGCGGAGGGTGGGGCGTTGCACGTCCAGGAGTGGCTCGACACGGTGCCCGCGGCGGCCGTCTACGCCGTCGTCGGACTCGTCATCGGTCTGGAGAGCCTGGGCATCCCGTTGCCCGGCGAGATCATCCTGGTGTCGGCGGCCCTGCTGTCGTCGCAGCACGGCGGAATCGACCCGCTGGTGCTCGGTGCCTGCGCCAGCGCGGGTGCGGTGATCGGCGACTCCATCGGGTACGCCATCGGCCGCAAGGGCGGCCGGCCGCTGCTGGCCTGGCTGGGCGGGAAGTTCCCCAAGCACTTCAGCGAGGGACACGTCGCCACCGCCGAGCGGTCCTTCCAGAAGTGGGGCATGTGGGCCGTCTTCTTCGGCCGCTTCGTCGCCCTGCTGCGCATCTTCGCGGGCCCGCTGGCCGGAGTGCTGCGGATGCCGTACTGGAAGTTCCTGATCGCCAACGTCCTCGGCGGCATCGTCTGGGCGGGCGGCACCACCGCCGTCATCTACTACGTCGGCGTCGTCGCCGAGGACTGGCTCAAGCGCTTCTCCTGGCTGGGCCTGGTGGTGGCCGTCCTGATCGGCGTCGCGTCCATGCTGATCGTCAAGCGGAGGGCGGGCAGGGCCCAGCCGGAGCCCGAGCCGGTCGTCGCCGGGGAGTGAGGCGCCCCCAAAGGGGCGCGGGGAACTGCGCGACCGGCCACAACCGGGCCCGCGGCCGACATTCGGTCCGCAGTCCCCCTGTTCACCCGCGGAGCTGAGCGTGCTGCCCGGCCAGCGCCGCGTACATCGTGCCGTTCAGCGTGACCCCCTGACGCTCCTCCTCCGTCAGCTCCCGCTTCACCTTCGCCGGCACCCCCGCCACCAGCGACCCCGGCGGCACCCGCATCCCCTGCGGGACCAGGGCCTGGGCCGCGACCAGTGAACCGGCGCCGATCACCGCGCCGTTGAGGACCGTGGCGCCCATGCCGATCAGGCAGTCGTCCTCGACGGTGGCACCGTGCACCACGGCGTTGTGCCCGATGGAGACGCGCTCGCCGACGGTGACCGGGAAACCGGGGTCGGCATGGAGGGTGCAGTTGTCCTGGACGTTGCTGTCCGCGCCGACGGAGATCCGCTCGACGTCGCCGCGCAGCACCGCGCCGTACCAGACGCTCGCCCCGGCGTGCAGCGTCACATCTCCGATGACCGTGGACGTCGGCGCCACGAAGGCCTCTGCGTCCACCTTCGGGTCCTTGCCGCCGATGCCCGTGATCAGCGCCTTCTGCGTCATCTTCGCCTCCTGCTCGGGTGTCGTACGGCACCGTACGCCACCCGGTGGGGTGAAGATCACAGCGCGGTACGGCCCTGGCCGCGCCGCCCGCGGACTACCGTGAGCGGGTGCCCCACCGCAAGAACACGTTCTCGTCCTGGCGGAGCCGCCTCGCGCAGCGGGCCGTCCACGCGGGCTGGGCCTGGGTGCAGCGCACCGGTTCCGTCACCGCCGCGCACCCCGGGCGCTTCCGCTTCGGCGCACTGGGCACGGGCACCCGGCTCGCCTTCCCGCTCGGCACGGTCTTCGGCGAGCCCTGGATCCACGTCGGCGCCCACTGCATCGTCGGCGAGCAGGTCACGCTGACCGCCGGGCTCATGCCCGACCTCGACCTGGGTCCGGAGCCGATCCTGCGCATCGGCGACGGAGTCGTCCTCGGCCGGGGCAGCCACGTCATCGCGGACACCGCCGTCACCATCGGCAGCGACTGCTACTTCGGCCCGTACGTCTACGTCACCTCCACCAACCACTCCTACGACGACCCGCACCAGCCCATCGGCAAGCAGTGGCCCCGGATGGACCCGGTGGAGATCGGCCCCGGCTGCTGGATCGGCACCGGCGCGGTGATCCTGCCGGGTGCCCGGATCGGCCGGAACGTGGTCGTGGCCGCCGGTGCCGTGGTCCGGGGCACCGTCCCCGACCACGCCGTGGTGGCGGGCGCCCCCGCCCGCGTCGTACGGCGCTGGACCCCCGCCGAGGGCTGGCAGCCGCCGCTCAGGACCCCGGCTCCGGTGCCGATTCCGGACGGGATCACGCCGGGGCAGTTGCGGGAGCTGTCCAAGCTGGACGACGAGGCGGTGGCCCGGCTCGCCGAGCTGGACGCCCCGGCGGACCCGGCGGGCAGGCTGGCCGAACCGGCCGCGGAGGGCTGAGCGGAAGCCGGGGCGAACGGCACCGTCGCCGCGCCCCGCAGTACAGTTCGGTGGGCCTTCGGGTGCGGGGGACCGTGGTCCAGTGCAGTGCACCCCGTCATGCAGCATCATGCACAAGCCGGATGACGCACAAGTTACTGGACGGAACGTGGCGGACCTCGACCTGCTGACCCAGTCCCTCGCGCGCAACGTCAAGCGCTGGCGCACCGAGCGCGGCTTCACCCTGGAGGCGCTGGCGGCGCGTGCCGGTGTCAGCCGCGGCATGCTCATCCAGATCGAACAGGCCCGCACCAATCCCAGCCTCGGCACCGTCGTGAAGATCGGCGACGCGCTCGGTGTCAGCATCACCACCCTGCTCGACTACGAGCAGGGCCCCACGGTCCGCGTCGTCCCCGCCGAACAGGCCGTACGCCTCTGGCACACGGACACCGGCAGCTTCAGCCGGCTCCTCGCCGGAGCGGAGGCGCCCGGGCCGCTGGAGATGTGGGAGTGGCGGCTGATGCCGGGCGAGAGCAGCCCCTCCGACCCGCACCCGGCCGGCACGGTCGAGCTGGTGCACGTGACGGCCGGGGAGCTGACCCTCACCGTCGACGGGGCGGCCCATCGCGTCCCGGCGGGCGCGAGCGCCTCCTTCGAGTCCGACACCCCGCACACCTACGGCAACGAGGGCGACGCGCCGATGGAGATGATCATGGCGGTGTCGGTTCCGCCCGTCCGCTGAGACGGCCGTTCTCCAGGACGCCGGCCCTTGTTAGCGTGCCGCCATGCACGCACCCATCGGGAACTTCGACAGGGCCACGCCCGCCCCGGACTGCCTCGGCGAACTGACCCGCCCGGTCGCCGACGCCGTACGCCTGTGGAGCGGCAGCGTCCCCGCCGACCAGCTCCTCTACGTCGACACCGAACCGGAATGGGCCGACACCGCCACCTTCGTCGAGCACTACGGCCGTGAGCTGCTCGAACGGTCCGCCAACTGCGTGGTGGTCACCGGCAAGCGCGGCGGCGGCACGACACTGGCCGCCTGCGTGGCGCTCTCCACCACCCGGGTCGACGTCAACGGCGTCGTGCGCCGGCACCTCGGGGCGCGCAAGGCTTCCTTCGCCCCGATGGACACCGCCACCGGCGAGACCGGCATGGAGTACGGCGGCATCACGCCGGTCGGCCTGCCCGGCGACTGGCCCGTGCTGGTGGACTCGGCCGTCGTCGACCTGCCGTACGTCCTCGTCGGCAGCGGACGCCGGCGCGGCAAGCTGCTCGTGCCGGGCAAGGCGTTCGCGGAGCTGCCCGGCGCCGAGGTGCTGGAAGGACTCGGCGTCGCCTGAGCCGCCGCGCGACATCATGTCGACGGCGCCCCGGTCCACGGGAACGGTCGCGGCGGCACTCGCCACGGGAAAACTCCTGGCGGGCCCCGGTCGGCGAAGCTATGCTCCCCGCGATGACTACTCCTCCACTCGGCAGATTGGGGGACCCGTCCACGCAAGGTGAGTGCTGATGGCCACTCACCTCGTGAACGGGTACTCCGACTCCCGCCTTTCCTCCTGGCAGCGCGTGCGCGAGTTCGCCGTGCCGCCCTCCATGATCGAGACCGCGACCACCCGCCGCCGTGCCGGGGACTGGGCGGGCGCGTGCGCCGCCGCGGCCGTCGACGTCGACCTCGACCTGCGTTCCGCGGCCCGCGCCCACGGCCACGCGCTCGCCTCCCGGCTCCGGACCGACCTGCGGCACCTCGCTCCCGACCTGCTGCGCTGGCACATGCCGAGGATCGCCCCGGACGGCCTGCTCCGCCCGGGCCTCACCCTCACCCTGGCCCGGTACGACACCGAGGACCGCGACGGCGTACGCCCGGTGCACCTCGTCGTCCGCACCCCGCCCGCCTGGGCGGACGGCGGTCAGCGCATCAGCCTCGCCCTGTGGGACGGCTCGGGCCCGGACACCGGCACCGCACGGCACCCGCACCCCCGGCCCAGCCGGCGCTTCCGGCTCGACCTGCACCGTCACCTGTGGGACGCGCGCAGAACCGGTGAACTGCGCGTCCGCTCGGGCGCCGACCTGCCACCGCCCGCCGACGCCCCGTCCGGCGTCCCGGGACCGCCGGGGACGGTGCCGCCGGGGCGGCGCTGCGCCGTCGGCCGGTGGGCGGCCGAGGCGCGGATCCTGCTCCGGGCCGAGGACACCGGTTCCACGACGGTCGTCGTACGGGTCGGAGCCGGACAGCGGATCGCTTTGGAGACGGACCCGGGCGAGGGGGACCCGTCGGCGCTGCCGCGAATCGCCGCACTGCCCCCGGGCGGCCCCTCGTCCGGGCTGCCGATGCTCCCCGACGCGGCCACCTGGATGCTGCCCGACCTGGAACTGGTCCGCGCCGGAGCGATCGGGGCGGACCGGCTGCATCCACTGGTCGCCACGGCACTGGCTCCGGGCCGGCGCCCTGTGCCGGCCGCCCCGCCGCGGGCCTGGGACCCGGCGGCGGGCCCGCGGATCGTCGACTGCCGCGGAGCCCGGCACCGGATCGGCCTCGTCGACGGAGCCCTCGCGGCACTGGACCACGATCCGGCCGAGACCCGCCGCGAGGAACTGCTCGCGGCGCTGACCGGCACGCCGCTGCCCTGCTTCCAGGCCATCGACGAGGCACACCGGCGTCCGGAGTGCCTCCCCGACATCCGCGAACGCCTCAACCACGGGGACACCGCCGGTGCCCTCGCCGTCGTCGAGAGCCTGCTGGGCCCCGCCGCACGCCTGCGGGACGGCGCCCTGCGGGACGACCTGGAGGCCGCCGCGCGACGGCGGATCGCCCACGGCATGTTCCGCGCGGGCCTCGACGAGCCCCCGGCGGGACGCGTCCCGGACCGGCACCGGCCACGCCAGGGCCGCTCACGCCCGCGCCACGCGACCTTCGACTGACCCCGGGGGACTTGCGGCCCCCACCGAGGCCCCGGGGCCGAACTCCCCACCCCACGCGGCATCCCGCCCACAACCGACCCTCAGGTGATGACAAATGATGACAACTGACCCCGCCATGCCCTCCCAGCTCGACGTGGCCGGTGAACTGCTGACCCTGCTGCGCGACACGACCACCGAACCGCGGCCCGACACCCAGCTGGAGGCCCTCACCCTGGCCGTGGCCGCCGACCTCCCCGTGCTGCTGTGGGGAGAGCCCGGCATCGGCAAGACCGCGGCCCTCACCCAGCTCGCCACCGCCCTGGACCTCCCGCTGACCACGGTGATCGCCAGCGTGCACGAGCCGTCCGACTTCTCCGGGCTGCCCGTCGTCGGCGACGACCCGGCCGAACAGGGCGTTCCGATGGCCCCGCCGGACTGGGCCGTGCGCCTGGTGCGGGCGGGCCGGGGGCTGCTGTTCCTCGACGAACTGTCCACCGCCCCGCCCGCGGTGCAGGCGGCACTCCTGCGTCTCGTCCTCGAACGGCGGATCGGCGCGCTGCGTCTGCCGCCCGGCGTCAGGATCGTGGCCGCCGCCAACCCGCGGTCCTCGGCGGCCGACGGCTGGGAGCTGAGCCCGCCCCTGGCCAACCGGTTCGTCCATCTCCAGTGGACCCACGACCAGGACGTCGTCGTACGGGGCCTCGGCGGAACCTGGCCCCGGGCGACACTGCCGAGCCTCGACCCGGCAGCGCTGGGGGAGGCGGTGCGGTACGCGCGCCGGGCGGTGTGCGAGTTCCTCACCGCCCGGCCCGGGCTCGTACACCGGCTGCCCGGCGGCGAGACACGCCGGGGCGGCGCCTGGCCGTCTCCGCGGAGCTGGGAGATGACCCTGTGCCTGATCGCCTTCGCGACCGCGGCCGGCTCGTCCAGGGAGGTGCTCTCCCTGCTGGTGCGGGGGACCGTCGGGGACGGCCCCGGGCTCGAACTGATGGCGGGCCTGGACCGGATGGACCTCCCGGACCCCGAGACGCTGCTCGCCGACCCGACGGGCGCGGTGCTGCCCGAACGGGGAGATCTGCGCCAGGCCGTGCTGGACGGCGTGGTGGCCGCCGTACGCAAGCGGCCGGACAAGTCCCGGTGGGACGCGGCGTGGACGCTGCTGGCCCGGGCGATGGAGAGCGGCGCCCCGGACGTCGTGGTCGTCCCGGCGACGACACTCGCCACGCTGCGGCAGCAGGGCTGGGACGTGCCCGCCTCGATCGACCGGCTGGCCGGGGCCATGTCCCTGTCCCGCCGCGCGGACCGAGCGGCCGACCGAGCGGCGGCACGCATCGCGGGCACCGCGAAGGCGGGCCGATGAAGCCGAAGAAGCCGATGAAGCCGATGAAGCCGAAGGCGCCGGGGTGCCCGACCGGAGGGGACGGCGGTGCGTCCACCTCGCCCGGAGCGGGCGTCGGCGCACGGGACGGGGACAGGCAGTGCGGGGGCAGGCCGGACGGGGGTACGGCGGACGGGGACACGGCGGACGGTGGCGGGGCGAGCGCCGTTCGGTCCGCGGTGACCCGGTCCGGTCCCTCGGCGCCGGTCCTGCCGGCGCCGAGGGGGACCGCTCCGGGCGGGGTGGCGTCCGGCGCGGAGACGTCCGGCGCGGAGACGGCCGGGCCGGGCCGGGTGAGGATCGACCTCGACAAGCTCTTCGCCGCCCGGTTGCAGGCCGCCCGGGCCCGGCCCTACCTGGCGACGGCGCTGTTCGCCCTGCATGTCGTCCCGTCGCGTGGGGTGCCGACGATGGCCGTCGACCGGCACTGGCGGTGCTACGTCTCGCCCGGTTTCGTGGACCGTACGTCCGTGGAGGAGCTGGCCGGCGTCTGGGTGCACGAGGTCTCGCACCTGCTGCGCGACCACCACGGGCGCAGCGACCGGGTGGCCCGCGAGCGCGGACTGACCGGCCCAGCGGAACGGCTGCGGATGAACATCGCCGCGGACTGCGAGATCAACGACGACGCGTTCGGCGACGGGCTGGTCCGCCCCGAAGGCGCGGTGGACCCGGAGTTCCTGCGACTGCCCGACGGGCAGCTCATGGAGGACTACCTGCGCCAGTTCCGGCTCGGGCGGCTCACCGAGAGCCTGGCCTGGCTGGACTGCGGCAGCGGTGCCGACGGTCTCGACCGGGAGTGGGACCTGGGTCCCGACGGCGCGGACGGACTCAGCGAACAGGAACGCGACGCGGTGCGCTTCCGGGTGGCGCGGGGCATCAACGCCCGCCCCGGAAACGCGCCGAAGGGCTGGCGGCGCTGGGCGGAGCAGGTGTTCCATCCGCCGCAGCCCTGGCGCGAGTTGCTGGGGGCGGCGGTCCGCTCGGCGACCTCCGCGGGCGGTGCGGGCGAGGACTACATGTACGGCAGGCCGTCGCGCCGCTCGGCCGGAACCCCCGGCGTGGTGCTGCCCAGTCTGCGGCGCAGACCGCCCCGGGTCGCCGTGGTCGTCGACACCTCCGGATCGGTCAGCGACGCCGAACTGGGCAGCGCGCTCCTGGAGGTCGCCGCGATCGCCCGCGCCGTCGGCGGCCGACGCGACCTGGTCAGCGTGGTGCCGTGCGACGCGTCGGCCCGGGTCGCGCACTCCCTGTGCCGGGACGAGGGCATCCCGCTGGTGGGCGGCGGCGGAACGGACCTGCGCGCCGGCTTCGCGAAGGCGCTCCGTTCGCGTCCCGCGCCGGACGCCGTGGTGGTGCTGACCGACGGGCAGACCCCCTGGCCGGCCACCCGGCCCGCGTGCCGGACGGTGGTGGGCCTGTTCCCCCGGGAGCGGAGCCGCTCCTACGACGAGGACGACCCCGACTACGTTCCCGACACACCGCCCGACTGGGCCCGTGTGGTGGTCATCGAGTCCGCTGCGGGCACCGGCGGCTGAGCCCCGGCGCGGTCAGCCGAGCCGCGGGATCTCGATCGCCGGGCAGCGGTCCATCACCATCTCCAGGCCCGCGGCCCGGGTCCGTTCGTACGCCGCGTCGTCGACCACGCCGAGCTGGAACCAGACCGCCTCGGCGCCTTTGGCGACCGCCTCGTCGGCGACCGGGCCGGCCAGGTCGCTGTTGACGAAGACGTCGACGACGTCCACGTCGAACGGGACCTCCGCGAGGGAGGCGTACCCCTGCTCGCCGTGCACCGTCTCGGCCTTGGGATGCACCGGCACGACGCGCTTGCCGAAGCGCTGCAGCACCTCGGCGACGCCGTAGGCGGCGCGCTGCCGGTTGTTCGACAGGCCCACCACGGCCCAGGTGTCGCCCGACTCGGTGAGGATCTTGCGGACGGTCTCCTCGTCGCCGTACACCGGCGGCCTCCTCGTGCTCTCGGCTCGTGCTCTCGGGGCGGCCCGCGGATCGCGCCACCCGCTCGGGACAACGGACGGCGGCGTGCCGGGATTCCCGGGGCGGCGGGAGCGGTGCCCCGAGCGCGCCCCGGTGCGCCGTCGAGTCACGCCGCCTACGCTCGCCCCGTGCTGCGCATCATCGACGCCCGGACCGGAGAATCCGCCCCCGCCGCCCCCGCCCGGCGGGCCCCGACGCGAGTCGAGGCGCACCCGCCGGGGCGGGACGCCACCGCCCTGCGCGTCATGCTCGTCGCGGACCTGCTGGTGCGCGTCCTGGAACTCGACGGCACCCCGGTGTGGGCCGTGCTCACGGGCGCGGAAGCGGGGGAACGGCTGCGCAAGGACGCCGCCGCCCTCGGCATCCGGCCCTTCGAGGACGGAGCGGGCCACGGAGCGGGCACCGGACAGGGCGTCCGCGTCGTGGGCGAGAGCTTGGGCGGGAGTGGGAGCGGGGACGGGGACGGGAGCGGGGGAGCGGTTCCGGACGTGGCGGCCGTCGCCGTCGCCCCCGTGCACCCGGCCGACCTGGACCTCGCCGACCTCGCAGACCCCGACGCCGTGCGCCTCGCCCTGCTGGAACGGCACCACCACGCGCGCGTGGAGCTCGACACGGCCACGCTGGACGAGGCCCGGGACACCCTCGCCCGGTGGCGCCGGGCGGTCGCCGACTGGGCCCGGCACCCCTCCCGTCCGGTCCCCGGCGAGGTGCGCGACCGGCTGCGGGCCGCCTGGGAGGACGACCTGGACGCCCCCGGGGTGCTGCGCGTCCTGCGCCGGGTGGAGACCGACCCGGACCTCGCGGACGGAGCCCGGTTCGAGATCTGCGCGTACGCCGACCGGTTCCTCGGCCTCCATCTCACCCGGGACGTCGGCACCGTGTACTGACCGGCCGCGGGCCCGCCCCCGCCCGGAACGACCGGGCCGGAGGACGCGGCACGCCGAGCGCATAGGCTGGCCGGATGCAGGACGAGTACCGAACGGTCGCCCGCGCGGGCGTGCACGAAACCGAGATCAACCGCTCGCGCTTCCTCTGCGCCCTCGCCCCGGCCGCCACCGAACAGGACGCCCAGGCGTTCGTCGCCGGCGTGCGCAAGGAGCACGCGGACGCCACCCACAACTGCTGGGCGTACGTCATCGGCGCCGACGCCGGGGTCCAGAAGGCGAGCGACGACGGCGAACCGGGCGGCACCGCGGGCGTCCCGATGCTCCAGATGCTGCTGCGCCGCGACATGCGGTACGTCGTCGCCGTCGTCACCCGCTACTACGGCGGCGTCAAGCTCGGCGCGGGCGGACTCATCCGCGCCTACGGCGGCGCGGTCGGCGAAGCCCTGGACGACCTCGGCACCCTCACCCGCCGCCGGTTCCGCCTGGCCACGGTGACCGTCGACCACCAGCGGGCCGGCAAGCTCCAGAACGACCTGCGCACCGCGGGCCGCGCGGTGCGCGACGTGCGGTACGGGGAGGCCGTCACCATCGAGGTCGGCCTGCCGGAGGCCGACGTGGACAGCTTCCGCTCCTGGCTCGCGGACGCCACCGCGGGAGCGGCCGGCCTCGAGCTGGGCGGAGAGGCGTACGGGGACGCCTAGACAAGGCGGACAACAGGGATGTAACGGTCTTTGGCGGCGCCGTGGTCGGGGCGAAACGGGAGTTACCGCCCGGGCTGTCGGACCCTCCCGTTAGTCTCGGGGATCATGCGACTGCTGCACACTTCCGACTGGCACCTCGGCCGGGCGTTCCACCGGGTGAACATGCTCGGCGCCCAGGCCGGGTTCGTCGGCCACCTCGTCGAGACCGTGCGCGAGCACGCCGTCGACGCCGTGGTCGTGTCGGGGGACGTGTACGACCGGGCGGTGCCGCCGCTCGCCGCCGTCGAGCTGTTCGACGACGCCCTGCACCGCCTCGCCGGCCTCGGTGTGCCGACGGTGATGATCTCCGGCAACCACGACTCGGCCCGCCGGCTCGGGGTCGGTGCCGGGCTCATCGACCGGGCCGGCATCCACCTGCGCACCGACCCGGCGGGCTGCGGCACCCCCGTGGTACTGGCCGACGCCCACGGGGACGTGGCCTTCTACGGGCTGCCGTACCTCGAACCGGCGCTCGTGAAGGCCGAGTTCGGGGTTGAGAAGGCGGGGCACGAGGCCGTGCTCGCCGCCGCCATGGACCGGGTGCGCGCCGACCTCGCCACGCGTGCGCGAGGCACCCGTTCCGTCGTCCTCGCGCACGCCTTCGTCACCGGCGGCGAGCAGAGCGACAGCGAGCGGGACATCACCGTCGGCGGGGTCGCCGCCGTGCCCTCCGGTGTGTTCGACGGCGTGGACTACGTGGCGCTGGGGCACCTGCACGGCTGCCAGACCCTCACCGAGCGCGTCCGCTACTCCGGCTCCCCGCTGCCGTACTCCTTCTCGGAGCACCGGCACCGCAAGAGCATGTGGCTCGTCGATCTGGGCGCCGAGGGGTCGGTCACCGCCGAGCGGATCGACTGTCCGGTGCCGCGCGCACTGGCCCGGCTGCGCGGCACGCTGGAGGACCTGCTCGCCGACCCGGAGCTGAGCCCGCACGAGGACGCGTGGGTCGAGGCGACCCTCACCGACCCGGTCCGCCCCGACGAGCCCATGGCCCGGCTCACGGAGCGGTTCCCGCACACGCTCAGCCTCGTCTTCGACCCCGAGCGGGCCCCCGACGAGCCCGGCGTGTCCTACGCCCGGCGCCTCGCCGACCGCAGCGACCAGCAGATCGCGGAGGACTTCGTGACCCATGTGCGCGGCGCCGGGCCCGACGGCCACGAACAGGGCGTGCTGCGGGACGCCTTCGACGCCGTGCGCGCGGACGAGAGCGTGCGGGAGGTGGCCCGGTGAGGCTGCACCGGCTGGACATCACCGCTTTCGGGCCCTTCGGTGCCTCGCAGAGCGTCGACTTCGACGACCTGTCGGCCGCCGGGCTGTTCCTGCTGCACGGCCCCACCGGCGCCGGCAAGACCTCCGTCCTCGACGCCGTCTGCTACGCGCTGTACGGCTCGGTGCCGGGAGCCAGGCAGGGCGGCAGCGGCCAGGGCATGACGCTGCGCAGCGACCACGCGGCCGCCGGCACCCGTACCGAGGTGCGCCTCGAACTGACCGTCGCGGGACGCCGGCTCGAGATCACCCGGCAGCCGCCCTGGGAACGCCCCAAGCTCCGCGGCAGGGGCACGACCGTCGACAAGGCGCAGACCTGGCTCCGCGAGTACGACGCCACGGCCGGAACGTGGCGGGACCTCAGCCGGTCCCACCAGGAGATCGGCGAGGAGGTCACGCAGCTGCTCGGCATGAGCCGCGAGCAGTTCTGCCAGGTCGTGCTGCTGCCGCAGGGCGACTTCGCGCGTTTCCTGCGCGCCGACGCGGAGGCACGCGGCAAGCTGCTCGGGCGGCTCTTCGACACCCGGCGGTTCGCCGAGGTCGAGAAGCACCTCGCGGAACGGCGCCGGGCGACCGAGGCCCGGGTCCGCGAAGGGGACGCCGCGCTGCTGGCCGACGCGCACCGGATGCAGCAGGCCGCGGGCAGCGCCATGGAACTGCCCGAGCTGGCGCCGGGCGAGCCGGGCCTCGCCGAGGCGGTCCTCCGCGCCGCCGCCGTCGCCCGGGGCACCGCCCGGGAGCTGCTGGCGGTCGCCGACTGCCGGCTGACGGCCACCGAGTCCGCGCAGGCCGCAGCCGAACGGGACCTGGCCGACACCCGCGAACTCGACCGGCTGCAACGCCGGTTCGCCGAGGCACGGGCGCGTGCCGCCCGGCTGGCGGAGCGGGCCGACGCCCACCGCGCCGCGCAGGAGCGCATGGAGCGCGGCCGCAAGGCCGGGGCGGTGGCACCCGCGCTGGAACTGCGGGAGGCCGCCGACACGGAACACCTGAGGGCGACCGCCGCGGAAGCACGCGCGCGTGCCCTGCTGCCGCAGGCGCTCGCCGGCGCGGGTGCGACCGGGCTCGCCGCCGCCGCACGCCGGGCCGCGGAAGAACTGGGTGGCCTCGAGTCGGCCCGGCGCGCCGAACGACGCCTCACCGAACTGGTCGAGGAGCGGGCCGGCCTCGACCGCCAGGAACGCGCCGACGACGACGTCCGGCAGGAGGCGGAGACCTGGCTCGCCGACTGGGAGACCACCCGCGCCGGGCTCCAGGGCCGCGTCGACTCCGCGCAGGAGGCCGCGACCCGCGCCGAACAGCTGGCCGTACAGCGCGACCCGGCACGGCGGCGGCTCGACGCCGCCCGGCAACGGGACCGGCTCACCGACGACACGGAGAAGGCACGGCGGCAGGCGCTCGCCTCGGCCGAACACGCCGTCGAGGCCCGCGCCCACTGGCTCGACCTCAAGGAACAGCGCCTGCACGGCATCGCCGCCGAACTCGCCGCCAACCTCACCGACGGCGCGCCCTGCGGGGTGTGCGGCGCCACCGAGCACCCCGCCCCCGCACGCAAGAGCGCCGGCCACGTCGACCGCGAGGCGGAGGAGCGCGCCCTCGCCGCCTACCAGGCGGCCGACGAACGGCGAGCGGATGCCGAACGGCAGCTGGGCACCGTACGGGAGGCGCTCGCCGCCGCCGCGGCGGAGGCCGGCGACGCGCCCACGGCCAGGCTGGCCGAGGAGGCCGGGGAGATCGAGCGGGAGTACACGCGGGCCCGGGCGGCCGCCTCCGGGCTGCACGCCGCACAGGAGGAACTGCGGGGCGCCGAGCGCGAGCGCGAGGAACGCGTCGCCGCTCAGCAGCAGGCCGCGGTCCGGTCCGCCTCCCGGGTCGCGGGGCGCGAGCGGCTGGAGCGGGAACAGGCCGTCCTGGAGGAGGAGCTGGCGCGGGCCCGCGGTGCCGCCG
Organism: Streptomyces coelicoflavus; assembly: GCF_003112555.1. Lineage (GTDB taxonomy): Bacteria > Actinomycetota > Actinomycetes > Streptomycetales > Streptomycetaceae > Streptomyces > Streptomyces coelicoflavus. Next base: position 71,921 of record NZ_BEWB01000005.1, read on the forward strand.
AGAGCGTGGCGGCGCGGGCGGCCCAGCTGGAGCGACAGGCCGCGCTGCTCACGGATGCGGCCGACACAGCCCGCGTCGCGGCGGACACCGCCCAGCGGCTCAAGGACGCCGACGCCAGGCTCGCCGACGCCGCCTTCCGGGCCGGTTTCGACACCCCGGGAGACGCGGCCGCCGCCCTGCTCGACGACACCGCCCACCGCGAGTTGCAACGGCGGCTCGACGCCTGGCAGTCGGAGGACACCGCCGTCCGCGCGGTCCTCGCCGAGGCCGACACCGCCGACGCCGCCCGGCGGCCGCCCGCCGACCTCGCCGCGGCGGAACGGGCAGCCGTCGACGCGGGCCGCCGCCTGCGCGAGGCGTCCTCGTCCCGGGACGCCGCCGCCCGGTGCTGCGCCGAGCTGGACCGGCTGTCCGCGCGGGCCACCACCTCCGTACGGGGGCTCGCCCCGCTGCGCGAGGAGCACACCCGGGTCGCCCGCCTCGCCTCGCTCACCGCGGGCACCTCGGCGGACAACGAACGCCGGATGCGCCTGGAGTCGTACGTCCTGGCCGCCCGGCTCGAGCAGGTCGCCGCCGCGGCCACCGCCCGGCTGCTGCGCATGTCCTCCGGCCGCTACACCCTCGTCCACTCCGACGACCGCACCGGGCGCGGCCGCAGTGGCCTCGGCCTGCACGTCGTCGACGCCTGGACCGGCCGGGAGCGTGACACCGCCACGCTGTCCGGCGGCGAGACGTTCTTCGCCTCGCTCGCCCTCGCGCTCGGCCTCGCCGACGTCGTCACCGACGAGGCGGGCGGCGTCCGCCTGGACACCCTCTTCATCGACGAGGGCTTCGGCAGCCTCGACGACCAGACCCTCGACGAGGTCCTCGACGTCCTCGACGCGCTGCGCGAGCGGGACCGCAGCGTCGGCATCGTCAGCCACGTCGCCGACCTGCGGCGCCGCATACACGCCCAACTCGAGGTCGTGAAGGGGCGGTCGGGGTCGGTACTGCGGCAGCGGGGCGCCGGCTGAGGGCCGAGCACGCCCGCTCCCGCCTGCGCGCGTGGGTCAGCGGCCCAGGGGGCGGCGGGGGAGCGGTGAGGAGTAGACGACGCTCGTGGTGACCGAACCCAGGGCGCTGATCCGGCCGGACACCTCCTCCAGGTGCCGCATCGAACGGGCCGCGACCTTGATGACGAAGCAGTCGTCGCCCGTGACGTGGTGCGCCTCCAGGATCTCCGGAGTGACCGCGACCAGGTCGTGGAACGGCTTGTAGTTGGCGACCGGATAGCGCAGCCGCACGAACGCCAGGATCGGCAGCCCCAGCCGCTCGGGGTCGACGACCGCCGCGTACCCCTGGATGATCCCGGCCTCCTCCAGGCGCCGCACGCGCTCGGTCACCGCGCTCGCGGACATCGAGACGGCACGGGCCAGTTCGGCGAAGCTGGCCCGCCCGTCCCGCTGGAGCGCCTCGAGGATGCGCCAGTCGGTGCCGTCCGGGGAATACTCGGTCATCCGGCAGAAGTAGCACGGATTCCCTGGTGGAACAAGGCGTACGCCGGGGAAACGCCCTTCAGGCGGTGCGGGGTGGTGCATAGATTTCGGGTCGGAGGATCCACCGAGGAGAGGCCCCACCATGAGCGTCACCACCACCGTCACCGCCACCGCCACAACCGCCACCGCCGTCGGGCACGTCAATCCCGTTCTGCGCACACCCCCCGCCGCGCCCGCCGAGGCCGCCGCGTACTTCCGGGCGAGCCTCGCCTTCCACACCGACGTCTCCGACGTCGCCGCCGCGCTCGCGGCCGGGGGCGACCCGGGGTTCGTGCTCGTCGACTGCCGGTCCACCGAGTCCTGGGACCAGGGCCACGTCCCCGGTGCCGTCCACCTGCCCACCGCGCTCGTCGCCGAGCAGGCCGGAGAACTCCTCGACCCCGCCGTGCCGGTGGTGACGTACTGCTGGGGCCCCGCCTGCAACGGCGCGACGCGTGCCTCCCTCGCCCTCGCCGAACTCGGGTACCGGGTCAAGGAGATGCTCGGCGGCTTCGAGTACTGGGTGCGCGAGGGCTTCGAGTTCGGGACCCGGCAGGGCACCGAGCGGCCCGCCGCCGACCCCCTGACCGTTCCGGTGGACGCGGCCGACTGCGGCTGCTGAGCGGCGTGTAGGTTCTGCCGCATGGTGCGATACGCGGAGCCGGGCGCGGTGGAGTGGGTCGAGTCGGGCGGAGGGCCGCTGATCGCGGTCCCGGAGACGGTCCTGCCGTTCTGGACCGGCGCCGACGGCGAGGAGACGGACTCCGACTACGACCGGGCCTGCGAGGTCGACGGCTACGTCGGACTCCTTCCCGTCGGCGACTCCACCGCACTGGTGCTCGGCGACGAACCCGCCGCCACCGCCTACCTCCCCGACCACGCCACCTTCGTCCGCTGGTGCGCCGCGGACTCCGAGCAGGAAGTGCTGGCAGGTGTCCCCGCCGCCCTCGACACGGCCGAGTGGGAGCCCGAGGTGTCCTGGCACGTCCCCGGCCCCGTGGTCCTCTTCGACGCCGCCTGGCCGGGCGCCGCATCGGACCGCGCCGGCCGAGTGCGGGTCACGCTGGACCCCGGCCGGTACGCGGTGCGCGCGGCGGACGTGCGCCCCGGACCGGAGACCTGGCTGAGCCTCGTACACCTGCGGCGGCTCGCCGACCGGTAGCCGGCCACGATATTGACGTGCGCGGTGGTCGGGGGCCGCCCATGATGGGTGCCCATGCCCCGACTTCCCCATCCCGGACCCGAAGAACTGCGCCGCGATCCCCTGCCCCTGCGCGGCCGGACCGCCCTCGTCACCGGAGCCAGCCGGCGCGGCGGCATCGGCCACGCCGTGGCCCGGCGGCTCGCCGCGTACGGGGCGAGCGTCTACCTGCACCACCACGTGCCGCACGACGCCGCCATGCCCTGGGGCGCCGACCGCCCCGAGGACGTGGCCGACTCCGTACGTGCCGCGCTCGGCGACCCGGACGCCGTCGTGCACGCGGGCCCCGGCGACCTCACCCGCCCCGACGCACCCGGCGAACTCGTCGCCACCGCCGCCGAAGTGCTCGGCGGACGGCTGGACATCCTCGTCGCCAACCACGCCCTCAGCGGCTCCGACGGCACCCTCGACACCATCGACGCCGCCATGCTCGACGCGCACTGGCAGGTCGACACCCGCTCGGTGCTGCTGCTGATCCAGGCCTACGCCCGTCGCCGTGCCGCGCTGCCGCCCCGCACACCCGGCGGACGCGTCGTGATGATGACCTCCGGCCAGGACATCGCGGGCGGCATGCCCGGCGAGATCGCCTTTGCGCTCCAGAAGGGTGCCCTCGCCTCTGTCACGCGCTCCCTGTCGACGGCCCTCGCCGAGCACGCCGTCACCGTGAACGCGGTCAACCCCGGCCCGGTCGACACCGACTACCTGACCGGCGAGGACTACGACGCCGTCGCCGCGCTCTTCCCCGCCGGGCGGTGGGGCATGCCCGACGACCCGGCCCGCCTCGTCGCGTGGCTCGCCACGGACGAGGCGATAGGGGTCTCCCCGGCTCGAACGTAGTTGAGAGCTGGGGAAGGGTCACCGGTCAGGTGATCGACTCGGAGGGCGGCTTCCGACGGTGAGCCCCGAGGCGGGCGGACGTCACAGCCGCGACAGCTCGTCCACCAGGTCGTCCAGACCCAGCGAGCCCTGGGAGAGGGCCGCCATGTGCCACGCCTTCGGGTCGAAGGCGTCGCCGTGCCGCTCGCGGGCCTTCTCCCGGCCGAGCAGCCACGCCCGCTCACCGAGCTTGTAGCCGATCGCCTGGCCCGGGATCGTCAGGTACCGGGTCAGCTCGCTCTCCACGAAGTCCGCCGGGCGGCTGCTGTGCGCACCGAAGAACTCCTGCGCCAGCTTCGGCGTCCAGCGCTCACCCGGGTGGAAGGGGGAGTCCGCCGGGATCTCCAGCTCCAGGTGCATGCCGATGTCCACGATGACCCGGGCCGCCCGCATCATCTGCGCGTCCAGATAACCGAGCCGCTGCTCGGCGTCCGTGAGGAAGCCCAGCTCGTCCATCAGCCGCTCCGCGTACAGCGCCCAGCCCTCGGCGTTGGCGCTGACCATGCCCACGGACGCCTGGTAGCGGGACAGGTCGTCCGCGACGTGCGTCCACTGGGCGAGCTGGAGGTGGTGGCCCGGGACGCCCTCGTGGTACCAGGTCGACACCAGGTCGTACACGGGGAAGCGGGTCTGGCCCATCGTCGGCAGCCAGGTGCGGCCGGGGCGGGAGAAGTCCTCCGACGGGGACGTGTAGTACGGCGCGGCCGCGCTGCCGGGCGGGGCGATGTGCGACTCCACCTTCCGTACCCGCTCGGCGAGTTCGAAGTGGGTGCCGTCCAGCTGCTCGATCGCCTGGTCCATCAGGCCCTGCAACCAGTCCCGGACCTCGTCGACGCCCTCGATGTGCCTGCCGTGCTCGTCCAGGTGCGCCAGCGCCACCCACGGCGTCTCGGCGCCCGGCAGGATCTTCTCGGCCTCCGCCTTCATCTCCGCCAGCAGACGGTGGTACTCGGCCCAGCCGTAGGCGTACGCCTCGTCCAGGTCCAGGTCCGTGCCGTTGTAGTAGCGCGACCAGCGGGCGTAGCGCTCGCGGCCCACCGTGTTCGGGGCGCCCTCGATCGCCGGGGCGTACACGTCGCGCATCCAGTCCCGCAGCTCCGCCACGGCGGCGGTCGCACCCCGCGCGGCCTCGTCCAGCTCGGCCCGCAGCGCCTCGGGGCCGTCGGCGGCGAAGTCCTCGAACCAGCCGCGCCCCTCGCCCGTGTCCGCCCACTCGCCGAGCTGCTCGACGAAGGTGGCGGTCGGACGCGGCGCCGCGTACAACTCGCGCTCCAGGCCCAGGGCCAGGGACGCGCGGTAGCCCGCGAACGCCGCCGGCACCGCGCGCAGCCGCTCGGCGACCCGGGCCCAGTCCTCGTCGGTCCCGGTCGGGGTGAGGGTGAAGACCTCGCGCACCGAATGGGCGGCGGTGCCCATGTTGCCGACCGAGCGCAGGCCCTCGTCGGCCTCGTGGACCGCGAGTTCGGCCGTGAGGCGCTCGCGCAGCAGCCGCGCGCAACGCCGCTCCACGTCGCTGTCCCCGCCCGGCCGGCGCTCCGCCTCGTCCAGCCGGGCAAGGGTGGTGCGGGCCAGTTCCGCGAGGGCCTCCTGCCCGGCGGGTGAGAAGTCGGGCAGACGGCTGGAACTCTCCGCGACACCGAGATAGGTACCGGTGACCGGGTCGAGGGCGATGAGTTCGTCGACGTAGGCGTCGGCGACCTCGCGGGGCAGCGGGCTGTTGGTCTCTGACATGCGGACATCCTCATACGGATACCGGTGCCGCGTCAGCCCGTCGGGCCCGGCCCGACGGCCCGGGCGGCCGGATTTCGCTCAGGGCGTGGTGCCGGGAGCCGCCCCCGGGACGGGCGCGGGCTCGGCAGGCGGCAGCAGGGGGCCGCACTCCCACTGCTGGAAGATCAACCGGGTCTCGACCCGGGCCACCTCCCGCCGCGACGTGAACCCGTCCAGGACCAGCCGCTGCAGATCCGTCATGTCCGCGACCGCGACATGCACGAGGTAGTCGTCCGGACCGGTGAGGTGGAAGACGGTGCGCGACTCGGGCAGCGCCCGGATCCGCTCCACGAACGGGCCGACCAGCTCCCGCCGGTGCGGGCGCACCTGCACCAGCAGCAGCGCCTGGAGACCTCGCCCCATCCTCGCCGGGTCCAGTTCGAGCCGATGGCCGAGGATCACCCCGGCCCGCCGCAGCCGGGTCACCCGGTCCAGACACGTCGAGGGGGCGACGCCGACCTGGGCGGCGAGATCGCGGTAGGTGGTCCGGGCGTCGTTCTGCAGCAACCGCAGCAGATGAAGATCCACCGGATCCAGTGCGACGGAATCGGCCATGAGCCGAACGTAGCACGGAGAACCGCCCCGCAGGCCCGGTCGGTGTTCACTCTTCGGGCATGGACTCAGCGCGCACGCACACGTCACCGTTCGACGACGTACGCACCACCGCACCCACGGGCAGGGCACTGGCCACCGAAGCCGTGCACGCCGGCCGCGACGACCTCGCCGGCCAGGGACTGCACGCCCCGCCCATCGACCTGTCCACGACCTACCCGTCGTACGACAGCCGCGGCGAGGCCGCCCGCATCGACGCGTTCGCCACCACCGGCGCCGAGCCGGACGGACCGCCGGTCTACGGCCGCCTGGGCAACCCGACCGTCGCCCGCTTCGAGACGGCGCTGGCCCGCCTCGAGGGGACCGAGGCCGCCGTCGCCTTCGCCAGCGGCATGGCGGCACTGAGCGCGGTCCTGCTGGTCCGCGGCTCGATGGGGCTGCGGCACGTCGTCGCCGTACGGCCCCTGTACGGATGCAGCGACCATCTGCTGACCGCCGGGCTGCTCGGGTCCGAGGTCACCTGGACCGACCCGGCCGGCGTCGCGGACGCGCTGCGACCGGACACCGGCCTGGTGCTCGTGGAGTCCCCGGCCAACCCGACCCTGGCCGAGGTCGACCTGCGGGCCGTCGCCCACGCCTGCGGATCGGTGCCGCTGCTCGTGGACAACACCTTCGCCACGCCCGTGCTCCAGCGGCCCGCCGAACACGGTGCGCGGCTGGTGCTGCACAGCGCCACCAAGTACCTCGGCGGGCACGGGGACGTGCTGGCCGGAGTGGTCGCGTGCGACGAGGAGTTCGCGGGGCGGCTGCGGCAGGTCCGCTTCGCCACCGGCGGCGTGCTGCACCCACTGGCCGGCTATCTGCTGCTGCGGGGACTGTCCACCCTGCCCGTCCGGGTACGCGCCGCGTCCGCCAACGCCGCCGAGCTGGCCGGGCGACTGGCCGCCGACCCGCGCGTGGCCCGCGTCCACTATCCGCGCATCGGCGGCGCGATGGTCTCCTTCGAGGTCCACGGCGACCCGCACGAGGTCATCGCCGGCGTCCGGCTGATCACCCCGGCCGTGAGCCTCGGCAGCGTCGACACGCTCATCCAGCACCCGGCGTCCATCAGCCACCGCATCGTGGACGCGGACGACCGGCGGGGCGCCGGGGTCGGCGACCGGCTGCTGCGGCTGTCGGTCGGCCTCGAGGACGTCGACGACCTGTGGGCCGACCTGGACCGGGCGCTGGGGGAGCGGACGGCCGGGGCGATCCCGCTGCGGGAGGCGCTGTCACCGGCCGAGTGACCGGCCGTCACGCCCGCGCCGGCCGTTGCGCCTGCCGGCCGGGCCTGGCAGTCCTGGCAGTCGCGGCAGTCCTGCCGGCTCCGGCGAGCCTGCCGGTCCTGCCGGTCCTGCCGAGCCCGCCGGTCATTCCTGGCCTATCGGCTCTCCCTGAGGCAGGCGTGCCGCGGACCGGGCCGACGGATCCAGACGGGCCGTGACGACCAGGGTCCCCTCCTCGATCTGGTAGTCGAGGGGGAGGCCCAGGCCGCGCATCGCGGCGACCATGCCGGTGTTGGACGCCTGCGTGACCGCGTACACGCTCTCGCACCCCGTCTCCGCCGCCATCGACACGAGCCGGCCGAGGAGTTCGCCGCCGATGCCGCGCCGCTGCCACGCGTCCTCGACGAGCAGCGCGACCTCCGTCTCGTCGCCGTCCCACAGCAGATGACCGAGCCCGACGACGCGCCCCGAGGCGGTCTGCACGGCGAGGGTGCGGCCGAAGCGCGGGCTGAGCAGGTGGTTGAGATACCGGCCGGCGTCCCCGACCGGGCCGTGGTAGCGCATCCCGAGCGTCCGCGCCGAGCAGCGCTCGTGCATCGCCTTCGCCGCCTCCACGTCCCGCGTGTCGGCCCGGCGGACCGTGATGTCGCTCCCCTCGGGCAGCGTCAGCACGTCCCCGCCGCGCGGGACCCGCGGACCGAGCCGGGCGTCCAGCTCGACCAGGGCCCGCGCCCGGGCGAACTCCGCCGGGGTGAACGGCAACTGGGGCCGCTCCACGCTGATCACCCCGCCCTCCGGGGCACGCAGCCGCAACACCGTGTCCTCGAGCGTGCCCTCCGGCGGTACGGTGCCGGCGGCTTCCGCCCCCGCCCCCGCGGGCAGGGACCTGATGGTGCACCTGCCCAGCAACTGCCGCAGTGCCAACGGCAGCTCCGCGGCGTCCAGGGCCGTACGGGTGGCCAGGCCCAGCACCCGGGTCGGCGCGTCCACCAGGTCGTGGGCGTCCGCCCGCTCGGTCCAGGTCCGGGCACCGCCCGCCGCCGTCACCACGTCGGCCAGCTCGGTACCGCTCAGCTCACCCGGGGCACGGAGCAGGAACTCGTCCACCGTGCCGTCGGCCAGCGGGTGTGTCTGCAGGCTCAGGATGTCGATCCGCCGGTCGGCCAGGGCCGCGCACAGCACGGCCAGCGATCCCGGCGCGTCCCGCACCGTCGTCCGCATCCGCCACAGGGCGCTCTCACCACCCGGCCCGGTCCCGGCCGGTCCGGTCGCTCCTGCCCCGGCCCCGGCCGGTCCAGCCCCACTTGCCGCAGTCCCGGCCGGCCGCTCGGCGGTCGGCGGCCGGGCGCCGGTATCCTCCGCCGGCGGCGCCTGCCCGTGGCGGCGTGACCACCGGGTGTGGAAGCCCGCCGTGGCGATCAGCGCGGCCAGCGAGGCCAGCACCATGACGGGCACCACGGGACCGTGCTCGACGAGATGGGCCACGGCTTGCGTCACATCAGACATGTCTCGACTCATGCACCCACTGTGAAGGAACGGTGTTGCGTGATCACGAACGCACTGTGACCGATGGGTAAAGAAGGCTTCCGTCGCATTCGTCCCTCTTTGGCCAGGTCTGGAGTCAGGTGGCGGCCGGTTCCTCCGCCAGCGCGTCCCGCAGCCGTCGCGCCTGCGTCACGAGCCGGGACGTGCCGCGCCGGTCCGCCACCCCCGGCAGGTGCGGCAGCCCGCCCCGGGCGCCCGTCCGCTCGGCGCACTCGGCCGCCACCGCCAGCAGCTCACCGAGCCCACGGGCCGAGGACGTCGCCGCGCCGGCGGAGAGGTCGGCGAGCAGTACGGGCAGCACCTCGCGGAGGACCGCCCACACCGTGGCGTTCGCCCCCGTCGCCGAGGCGGTGCGCACCGCGTCGGCGAGCCGCACCGGCTTCACCTCTCCGCGCCGCACCAACTGCCCGAGATCCGCGCCGAGCCGCTCCGGGTCCAGCCGGCCGCGTGCCGCCAGCACCAGCAGGGCGTCCACGGCGGCCAGCCGGTCCTCGGCGTGCCGCGCACCCAGCCCGTAGGCCAGGCACAGGTGCACCGCCTCGCCCGCTTCGCCGTCCGCGTCGGCGAGGTGGGGCAGCACCGCGGCGGCGGCGCCCCGCTGGTCGTCCACGGCCGCCTCGGACACGTCCCGCACCAGCCGGGCGGCCACCAACTCCGGCCGCTCGGGCAGGAGGGCGAACCAGTGCTGCCGTATCTCGCCCCTCCAGTGGCCGCAGTACCACCGGTCCGAGAAGGGACTCGCCGGACGCCCCAGCAGCCGGAGAGCGGCGGGGAACTCCTCCGCCCGAAGTTCGGGCACCTCCCCGAGTTCCATCAGGATGCGGGTCGCCGTCGGCCGCCGGGTGGCGGAAGGGGCGGTCCACTCGCCGGTCAGCAGGCGGGCCAGCCGGTCACCCTGCTCGGTCCCGAGCGCTGCCGCGCGCCGCACCGACGTCACCGCCGCCGTCCGGGCGTCCCGGCGCACGCGCAGGAGTGCCTGGCCGAAGTCGACCGGCGCCACCCGGGTGCCCGCACGCCGGTAGGCGTCCAGGCGGTCCACCAGGTCGCCGGGTTCGAGCAGGCCGGTGCCCCAGGTGGGGGTGGCCAGCAGGAACGGCGGGGGATCGGTGCGCAGCCGGTGCGCCACCTCCCACATGCGGGCCTCGAAGGGGCGGGCCAGCGAGTTGTGCACACAGCCCGAATCCGGCACCCCGTCCTGGACCATCCGGTGCAGGGTGTCCGTGCTCACCTTCCCGTGCAGGGTCGCGAGCAGGAGGTCCAACGCCCGTGAGCCGTCGAAGAGTTCGGGGTGGCGAGCGAAGAACTGGTCCGACGGGTGGCCCGGCCGCAGCTCGCGCTCGGCCCACCAGCGCCGGGCGACCACCGGTTCGAGGGCTTCCAGCAACGCCTCCCGGTCCCGGTGGGCGTGCCGGACCAGCCCGTCCAGGGCGCGCTCGAAGGCGGACACGTCACCCCCCGAGGCCAGCAGCGCGCTGATCTCCTCGGCGACTTCGAGTGCCGAATCCGGAGCGGGAGCCAGACGCGCCCGCTCCGGCACGGCAGGCAGCACCTCCTCGTGGGCGAACGCCCGGGAGTCCGGCGGTGTCGCCCCCAGGGTGCGGACCGCCCGTGCGCGCAGAGCCGGGACCAACTGCTCCGCCGCACCGGCGAGTTCCTCCCGGACCACCTCGTCGGTGACCTTGCGGAGGTGCCGCTCGACCAGCTTCAGCGCCCGCTCCTGCACGTCGGAGTCCTCGTGCCCGAACGCCTGGGCGGCGGCCGGCAGCAACGCGTCGGCCGCGGCGGGATCCCGCGTGAGTACTTTGCCCAGCAGCACGAGCTGTGCCCGCACGAGCTTCCTCTCGCTGCGGAACAGCACCGCGTCGGTCACCTCCGCCAACCGCCGCGGCGCCAGCTCTCCCGCCAGGGCCAGGGCACCCAGCACCGACTGGGCGTGGGAGGCCACCGCCGGCACCGCGTCCGAGGCGAGCGCCGTCCAGTCGGCCGTCCGCAGCCGCTCCTCCTCACGGGTGAGCGCCAGGTCGTGCAGCAGGCGCAGGAACACCCGCAACTCGGCCGGCGTGCCACCGCGCAGCAGCCGGGCCACACACGCGTCGACCATCGTCCGCCGGTCGAGTGTGCCCTCGGAGGTCAGCCGGGCCAGCGCGCCGGTCCAGCCGTCGGGTCCGTCGCCGGACAGCCAGCCCAGCCGCGCCCCGACGCCTTCGGTGCGGAAGAGGGCGGCGACCAGCTCCGACACGTGCGGGTCCCGGCGCAGACGGTCGCAGACCGTGCCGCCGCGCTGCCAGGCGCCGCCGACGTGGTCCAGCCAGCCCTGGACATACGCCTCCGTCGTGGGCACCGGGCAACCGGACAGCCGCACGAGGCCGGCCATCAACTCGTACGACACGTTGGAGCCGGCCGGGCGCCGGGCGAGCCGGTGCACCACGTCTGCGAGCCACCCGGGGTCCCGGTCGCCCAGCACATGCAGCAGGACCGCCGGTGACGCCTGCGACCAGCGCATGTCGACGGCCGCGAGCCAGCTCGCCACGGCCGCCGCGCCGGTCTGGCAGGCGGCCCCGGCCGCGTGCAGTGCCGGGTGGGCCAGGCGGGACTCCGCGGACCAGCGGGCCGCCCGCAGCTCCTGGCGGACGGCCTTCAACCCGGGGAAGCAGGCGCGCCGTTCCCCGTCCGTCATGCCGTCGAGCAGTGACACGACCTCGGCCGTCCGCCCCGCTCGCACCGCCCCCATCAGCAGCCCGGTCGCTTCCGCCGTCCCGGTCCCGGTCTTGGTCCCGGTCGCAGGCGTCTCCGTAACCGTCGTCATCGCGCACCCCCGTCGATCCGAACCGTCCCCCGCGCGTCCGCGGCGCCCCTCCGTACCATCCGTACCGCCAGTGCGTGCTTGCACGGCCCGCGCCCGCCCCGGTACTTGGCCCACCACAGGCAGCTGCACGTGAGGACCCCCGCCTCCTCGCGCACCCGGTGCACGTGACCGTCCTCGGCCGTGACCGTCCCGACCGGGCCGTCCAGGGCGACCGCGCCCGCGGCCACCAGGGCACGGGCCGAACGCAGCCGGGGATTGTGGCGCTCCACGCGCTCCGCGTCGTACGGCAGCTCCCGGTGGAAGTAGGCCGCCTCCGCGGTGTCGTACCCGACGCGTCCCGACGTGCCGAGGCGGACCAGTGCCGCACGCACCCGCTCCGCGGTCAGCCCCGAGGCGGCGGCCAGGTCGGCGATGTCGATCCGCGGCTCCCAGGCGAGGAGCACCGAGACCAGCTCGGCGTCCCCGGCGGCCTCGTCGGTGGCGAGCGCGTTGAGCACACCGCCCTCTCCGGAGAACCCGCGTGCGGCGTCGGGGGACAGGGTGAGGGTCAGGCGCATGCCGGGCAGGAGTACCTCCCAGGCGGAGGCGGTGGCGGAGGCGGTGGCGGCACTCCCCGGGGCGACCGCCGGCCCGTAGACCCGCAGGGCCGTGGCGTGCCGCAGAACGCGCCGCAGCGCGACCAGCCGCTCCGGGCCGGGCAGGCACACCGCGCCGGGCACCGCACGCGTCGTCGGCCGCAGCGTACGACCCGACGGCACCACCCACCGGGGGCCGCCCGCTCCGCTCCTGCCACCGCGGGGCAGGGCCCGCAGGAAGCGCACCGCCTCGGCCGCGTCCAGTTCGGCCCGCAGGTCGAAGCCGGCCGCTATGACCTGGGCCTCGGCGAAGCCGCGCAGCCACCGGTCGGGCAGCGGCACCTTCTTCTCCACGACCGGACCGTCCAGCGTGGTCACGGCCAGCTCCTCGGGGCCGACGCGCAGATGCAGCGGGTCGTCGGCGCCGATCCGGGACAGGGCCTCGCGCAACGGGTCGTTGACGTCGACGTTCGTCGTGCCGTGTCCGACCTCCCCGCCGTCGAGGCCGGCCTCCAGCACGTCCAGGCGGGCGTACACCCCGCCGCAGCCGGAGAAGGATTCGAACCGCAGTCGGTCGCCGCTGCCCGTCACCACCGGGTCGAGCGAGGCGCGCAGCTGCGGCTGGTAGTACCGCGCGGCGGCCACGTCGGCCACCGCGAGCAGCGCCGCGGACGCCTTCTGGGGCGACGTCAGGAACCCCGCGAAGAACTCCGGATGGTCCACGGCACCGGCGGGCGTCGCGCCCCGGGAGGTCTCCAGTCCCAGGCGTCGCCCGCCCGCCGCGGACTCCAGCACGGAGGGTCGTCGATAGGTCACGGCCTGCAAAGATCGCGTCATGGAAAAACCGTAGAGGCGCCCACTGACAATCGCTGTGACCAGCGCAAACGGACGCTCGGGGACGGTAGTTCGACGCACGCGCCGACAGCGCGCACGGGGCCGCGCACCGGGGGATGACGCCGGTGCGCGGCTCACCCGCGACAGGCTACGGGACTACTGGCCGACCCGGCCCGGCCGCAGCACCTTCGTGAACAGCACCGTGCCGTCCTGCTCGCGCAGCCGCACCGTCATCTCGGCGCTCCCGCCGTCGATGTCGACCTCGCCGAAGAACTGGTAGCCGCCCGCCGGCGAGACGTTCGAGGCGGTCGGCGCCTTCACGAAGACGCGTTCGGGACCGAAGGTGCCGTCCAGTGCACTGGCGGGGAACGCGCCCGCGTTGAGCGGCCCGGACACGAACTCCCAGAACGGCTCGAAGTCGCCGAACGCCGCCCGCGACGGCTGGTAGTGCTGGGCCGAGGTGTGGTGCACGTCGGCCGTCAGCCACACCGTGCCCGTGATCCGCCGGTGCTTGACGAAGCGCAGCAGCTCCGCGATCTGGAGCTCGCGCCCCAGGGGTGCGCCGGGATCGCCCTGCGCGATCCCCTCGATGTTCGCCTCGCCCTCGGTGGCGTCCGGCACGACCAGACCGATCGGCATGTCCGCCGCGATCACCTTCCACACCGCACGCGACCGGGCCAGCTCCCGCTTGAGCCAGTCCAACTGCTCGCGGCCCAGGATGCCCTGGGGGTCCACGCGCCGGCCGCCGGGGGAGTTGGCGTTGCGGTACGTCCGCATGTCCAGCACGAACACGTCCAGCAACGGGCCCTGGCGCAGTACCCGGTGCACCCGCCCCTCGCGCGCGCCTGGGCGCAGGGTGGAGAGCGGGAAGTACTCGCCGAACGCGCGCCGGGCGCGGGCGGCCAGCACGTCGACGCTCTTCTCGCGGTACCGGTCGTCCGTCTCGGCGATCACCTGCCCCGGGTACCAGTTGTTGCGCACCTCGTGGTCGTCCCACTGGACGATCGACGGGACCTGGGCGTTGAAGCGCCGCAGGTTCTCGTCGAGCAGGTTGTAGCGGAAGTTGCCGCGGAACTCCGCGAGGGTCTCGGCGACCTTGGACTTCTCCTCGGTCGTGACGTTCCGCCAGGTGCCGCCGTCGGGCAGGGCGGCCGTCTCCGGGATGGGGCCGTCGGCGTAGATGTTGTCGCCGCTGCACAGGAAGAAGTCGGGGTCCAGGGCGCCCATGGCGTCGTAGATGCGGTAGCCGCCGAGGTCCGGGTTGATGCCCCAGCCCTGGCCGGCGAGGTCGCCGGACCACACGAAGCGCACGCCGTCACACCGGCGGACCGGCACGGTGCGGAAGGTGCCGGAGACCGGCTCACCGGTGCGGCGCGGGTCGTCCGGGTCGGCGAGGAGGACCCGGTAGTGGATCTGCTCGCCCGGCGGCAGGCCGCGCAGCCGTGTGGTGCCGGTGAAGTCGGTGTCGCGCCCGAGCAGCGGGCCGTGCCACCGGTGCGGGCGGCGGAACGACTCGGTCGCGGACGTCTCGACGATCATCCGGGCCGGACGGTCGGACCGCACCCACACCAGACCGGAGTGGGAGGTCACGTCTCCCGTCTGTACGCCCCAGCCCGCCCCCGGCCGCCCCGAACGGGCGAACGCCGGCGCCGCCGCGAGGGCGGTGGGCAGGGTCAGGGCCGCCGACGCGGCGAGTGAACCGCGCAGCACGCTGCGGCGGCCGGGCAACGGACGTGGTGACATGGAGGTGCCTCCAGGGACGGGATCCGGCCCGTTCTCGGGTGGTGTTCGGGCCACTGTGCGCAGCCAGACCTACTGGCACGGCGCGGCGCCCGGGGAAAATGCGGGTGAACAACCGGGACGGGTGAGCGGTCCGCACCCCGCGCGGGCCGGGTCGACGCACCCGCACGGGCCGGGTCGACGCACCCGCGCGGGCCAGGTCGCCGCACCCGCACGGGCCTGGTCGCCGTATCCGCGGGCCTGGTCGCCGTATCCGAGCGGGCCGGGTCGCCGTATCGGCCGCGAGCCGGGTCGGCGTATCCACCGCGGGCCGGTCCGCCGTATCCACCGCGGATCGGATCGGCCCGATCACCACGAGCCGGGCCGCCGTAGTCGGCGCGAGCAGGGCCGCCGGGTTCACACGGCCGCCGCCATCCTCGCCACCCCGGCCCGGATCCGCCCCGGCGCCAGATGCGCGTACCCCAGCACCAGCCGTACCTGCTCCGGGGTCCGCGGGGCACCTGCCACCTCGTCACCCGCCGCCCCGCCGTGCCCGTACGCCGACAGTGAGCGCACCGCGACACCCGCCTCCCCCACGCGCGCGAGGAAGCGCTCCTCGGGCCCGCACCGCTCGGGCAGCGTGGCGATGGCGTGCAGGCCGGCGGCGATGCCGGTGACCCGTGCGCCCGGGAAGTGCTCGGCCAGTGCCGAGACCAGGGCATCGCGGCGCTCCCGGTAGGCACGCTGGCAGACGCGGAGCTGGCGGTCGTAGTCGCCGTGCTCGACGAAGCGGGCGAAGAGCGCCTGGTCGAGGGCCGGATGCCCGAGGTCGGTGGTGCGCTTGCGCTCGACGACGTCGTCCGCCAGCCAGTCCGGCACCAGCAGCCAGCCCAGCCGCAGCCCCGGGGCGAGGGACTTGCTGACCGAGCCCGTATAGGCGACGCGTTCCGGATCGAGCCCCTGGAGCGCGCCCACGGGGGCACGGTCGTAACGGAAGTCGCCGTCGTAGTCGTCCTCCAGGACGAGGCCGTCCACGGACCGTGCCCAGGCGAGCAGTTCGGCACGGCGCCGGGCCGAGTAGGCGATCCCGGTGGGGAACTGGTGGGCCGGGGTCGTCACCACGACGCGTACGCCCGAGGCGTGCAGCGGGCCCAGGGCGAGTCCCTCGCCGTCCAGGGGCAGCGGGATGGTGCCGACGCCCGCCGAGGCGTACAGCGCGCAGTGCTGGGGGCTGCCGGGGTCCTCGACGCCCGCGGTGCGCGTCCCGCGCGCGTGGAGCACGCTCGCCAGCAGCGCGGTCGCCTGCGCGACCCCGGAGACCACCACGATCCGCTCGGGGTCCGCCACCACGCCCCGGCGCCGCGCGAGCAGCTCGGCCAGGGCGGACCGCAGCCGGGGCAGCCCCCGCGGGTCGGGATAGCCGAGGCTCTCGTGCGGCAGGTCCGTCAGCACGCTCCGCTGCGCCGCGGCCCACGCCGAACGGGGGAACAGCGACAGGTCCGGTGTCCCCGGCACGAAGTCCGCCAGGTCGCCGCGGGAGCGCGGGGCGAGATCCCGCGCGCGGGGCCGGGCCGCCCGTACGGCGTCGCCCACCCAGGTGCCCGCACCCCGTCCGCTGCGCAGATAGCCCTCGGCCGTCAGCTGCTCGTACGCCTCCGTGACCAGCCCCCGCGACACGCCGAGGTCGGCCGCGAGGTCCCGGCTCGAGGGCAGGCGGGTGCCCGCGGCGAGCCGGCCCGAGCGGACCGCGCCCCGCAGCGCCTCCTGAAGTGCGCGGCCACGCGCGCGTGCCGGCGCCGACGCGGCGGGCAGCAGCAACTCCCACGCTGACGTCATGAAAACAGCCCCCCGAGGATCATCCGTCCCAATCGCCCCCACTTTACGAGGGGTTGGAGCCGTCGGTGCGTAAACCGAGTGACAGACCACAGCGAGGGGGCAGGCCGATGCCGGCCCCGGAATCGTCAGCGCAATTCAGGAGCGCCCGTGGACGCCAAGAACCGTTTCGAGACGAAGGTCACCTTCGCTCTCTCCCGACTCGAATGGCTGGGCTTTCTCGCCGTATCGCTCGTGCTCGCGGTCCAGCACCGTACGGAAATCCGCTGGGGCGTTTTCGTGCTGCTGTTCGCCGTGATCGACGCCATCGGATACGTTCCCGGCGCGATCGCCTTCCGGCGCCACCCGGACCGACCGGTTCCGCGTGGCTACTACGTGGCCTACAACACGATGCACAGCCTGGTCACCGCAGGCGTCCTGGCCGGGGCGTGGGCCCTGTTCGTCCGGCCGGAATGGGCGCTGCTGGCCCTTCCGATCCACCTGATGGGCGACCGGGCGCTCTTCGGGAACTCCCTGAAACCCTTCGGTGTCGCCTTCGAACCGGAAACCAACCCGGCGTTCCGGCTGTTCGAGCAGAAATACCAACCGGAAACGGACTCTCGAGGCTCCCGTGTGCCCGACGCGATCGGTGCGGCGCGGAATTCCCTGGAGGACACCGATGCCGTCCGTACTTGACACGCTCGCCGCGTACAGCGACAACCCCAGTTCCTTTCTCGCCCTCAACAGCGGGAACTCGTACTTCCAGGACGACCGGTTCGACGGTGCCTGCGCCTACCGCACCTCCGGGCGCTACGTCCTGCAATTCGGCGGTCCCTTCACGGCGCCCGAGCACCGCACGCGACTCCTGGAGGCCTTCGCCGCCCACACCGGACGCCGCCTGGTCGCCGTACAGCTGCAACGGGCGGACGCCGAGCTGTACGCGGCGCGCGGCTTCACGGTCAACCAGATCGGCGCCTCGTACGCCGTGGACCTGGGCCGTTTCACGCTGCGCGGCTCACGGTTCGTGCGCCTGCGGAACAAGATCTCGCGCGCCCGGCGGGCCGGCCTGGAGATCGCCGAGGTCCGGGACGGCGACGACTGCGCCGAGCTCGACCGTCTCGACCAGCGCTGGCTGCGGGAGAAGGGGCGGCACGTCAAGGAGCTGCGGTTCCTGGTCGGCCAGCGGACCGGCAGCCTTCAGCGGCACCGGCGCCTGTTCGTCGGCCGGATCGGCGGCGAGACGGTCGGCTACGTCAACTACTCGCCGGTGTACGGCAGCCGCCCCGGGATGCTGCACGACCTCAGCCGTCGCAGCCCCGACGCCCCGCCCGGCGTGATGGAGGCGCTCAACGCCACCGTCATGGAGCGGCTGACCGCCGACGGAGCCGGCTGGCTCCACTTCGGGTTCACGCCGTTCACCGGGCTCGACCCGAGCCACGAACTGCCCGGGGCCAGCGGCCTGTTCAGCCGGTTCGCCCGCCTGCTGGCCGAGCACGGCGAGGCGATCTACCCCGCGGCCTCCCAGCTCGAGTACAAGCAGAAGTGGGCCCCGCACGCCGTGCTCCCGGAGTACATCGCCTTCCGCGGCCGGCCCCGGCCCGGGGCCGTCTGGCAGCTCCTGCGCGCCACCAACGCCGTCTGAGGGCCGCCGCCGCCCCGGCCGGTGTGCCTGGGCCTTTGCCTCCGCCTCCGTCCCGTCCGTCGCGCGGTTGCACGCGCGTCCGTCCTGTCCGTAGCGCGGCTGCTCGCCCGTCCGTCCAGGCCGTCGCGCGGTTGGACGCCCGTCCCGTCCGTACCGCAGTCCCGCCCCGCCCCCATCCGTCCAGGAGGACCGCACGCCCATGAGATTCCTCGAGCGCGAACGCACCACCCTCGCCAAGCTGCTGCCCGACCTGGACCCCGCCCTGCGCGAGATCCCCCTGATGGAACTGGAACGGCCGGGCAGCCCGGGCATCCGGCTCTTCCGGGACAGCGGTGGCCCCGGACTCCTCGTCCCCGAGTCCCACCAGGGGCGCGGCGCCACCGCGCTGGACGCGCTGCGGGTGCAGCGGGCCATCGGCAGCCGCTCGCCGTCCCTGGCCGTGGCCACCACCATGCACCACTTCTCCATGGCCACCCTGGTCGGCCTCGGCGGCCTCGGTGACGGCCTGGAGTGGATGCTCATCGAGGGCGTCGCGTCGAGCAACCGGGTCATCGCCTCCGGCTTCGCCGAGGGGCGCCCCGGCGCCGGCATCCTGGACCCGTCGATGAGCGCCGCCGTGACCGCCGACGGCATCCGCGTCAACGGCGTCAAACGGCCGTGCAGCCTCGCCCACTCGATGGACGTGCTCACCGCGGGCGTGGTGATCCCGCGCGAGGACGGGCAGGGCGACGAACTCGCCGTCGCCCTCGTGCCCGCCGACAGCGAGGGCCTGAGCGTCAGCGGCTTCTGGTCCAGCACCTTCCTGGCCGGAGCCGAGAGCGAACAGGTCACGCTCACCGACGTCCTCGTCCCGCCGGAACTCGTCCTGCGCACCGCGACGACCTCGGGGGACCGTCTCGACGAGCTCCAGACCGCCGGCCTGGTCTGGTTCCAGGTGCTGATGACGGGCAGCTACCTCGGGGCCGCGTCCGCCCTGGTGGAACGGGTGCTGCTGAATGAGCGGGTCCCCGAGCACGAGCGGGTGCGCCTCTTCGTCGAGACCGAGGCCGCGATGGCCACCGCCGAGAGCGTCGCCCGCCGCGTCGACGCCGGGGAAGTGGACGAGTCGGCCCTCGCCCAGTCGCTGTGCGTGCGCTACGGCGTCCAGGACGCCCTCGCCCGCATCGTCCCCCGCGCGGTCGAACTGCTCGGCGGACTGAACTTCATGACCTCGGACGAGGTGGGACACCTGGCCGCCTGCGCCAACGGGCTGGCCCTGCACCCGCCGTCGCGCTCGCGCATGACGGGACCGCTCTCGGCCTACCTGGCCGACGGTCCGCTCGCCATCGCGTGACCTACGGGACCCGGGGAGCCCAGTACCGGCCGCCGTCCCACCGCCCCCACGTTCCACGGCAGTCGAAACCCGTCGAGGGGAGCCCACCATGCCGTTCAACGCCACTCGTCCCACCGTCCTTCCCGCACCGTCCCGCGCCACCGTGCGCGAACGTCCCACCCTGCTGCTGACCGGCGGTTCCGGAGTCCTCGGGCGGGCCCTGATCGACGAACTGGCACCCGACTACGACCTGCTCTGTCTGCGCCGCAGCAGGCCCCTGCACGATCCGCGGGTGCGCGAGGTCGAGGGCGACCTTCTCGCCCCGCGCCTCGGACTGGGCGCCGGCGAGTGGTACGAACTGGCCCTGCGCGTCGACGTGGTGCTGCACTCCGCCGCCCAGACCAACTGGCGCACCCCGCCCGAGGAGATCGTGCGCACCAACACCGTCGGCGCGGAGACGATGCTCGACCTGGCCGCCCGTGCGGACGCGCCCTTCTACCTGGTCAGCACCGCGTTCGTCGCCAACACGCCGAGTGACGAGGACCGGGAGCGCTTCCCCGGCGCCGCCGCCTACCTCGACTCCAAGAGCAGGGCCGAGCAACTGACACGCGAGGCCGGGCTGCCCGGCGCCATCGTGCGGCCCTCCGTCGTCATGGGCCACTCCGCCACCGGCCGCATCGCCGGACAGCAGGGCCTCACCAAGACGATCGGCGCGATGGTCCTCGGCCAGGTACCGGTGCTGCCCGGCGCCCCCGAGGCGCGGGTCGACATGATTCCGCAGGACTACGTCACCCGGGCCGTCGGCACCCTGATCCGCGGTGGCGTCGGCAGCGGCGAGTACTGGCTCACCGCGGGCAGCCAGGCCCCCGCACTGAGCGAGATCGCCGACACCTGCGCCGAGTTCGCCGTCCACCACGGCCTGCCCCGGCCACCGCGGCCCCGGCTCATCCCCGTCGAGGCCGTCCACCGGCTGCTGCTGCCCATGCTGGAGGGCACCTCACTGCCCGCCTCGGTGCGGCAGCGGTTCCGGCACTACGCCGAACTGCTGCTGGTCTTCCAGCGCGAGCTGCCGTTCGACACCTCCCTCGGCACCCCCGACTGCGGCACCCGTGTGACCCATGCGGACATCCGCGCCGCACTCGTACGCAACCTGGAGAGCTGGGCGGCGGACCGCGCCGGTCTGTCCGGGCGGCACCGTGAGCCCGCCGCCGCGGTCGGCACGGAGGTGGCGTGATGACCGTGTCGCCCCCTTCTGCGGAAGCCGGCCGAACCGCCCGAACCGCCCGAACCGCCCGAGCCGCGCCGGACGCCCAAGCCTCCGAGCCCGCCGAGCCCAGCGCGGCCGCCGACCGGGCCGATGTCGTCGACCTCTACCTGAAGCACATCGGCTCCGGCCGCGCCGTCATGGGCCGGGTCATGGGCGGCATGGCCGAGGTCCGCTCCGAGGGCCCCTGGATCCACGCCGACGACGGCCGGCGCTTCCTGGACTTCGGCGGCTACGGCGTCTTCATCCTCGGCCACCGCCACCCGGCCGTCGTCGAAGCCGTGCACCGGCAGATCGACACCCACCCGCTGGCCAGCCGCGTCTTCCTCGAACCCGTCGCCGCCCGCGCCGCCCAGGCCCTCGCCGCCCACACCCCGCCCGGCGTCGACTACGTGCACTTCGTCAACTCCGGCGCCGAGGCCACCGAGGCCGCTCTGAAACTCGCCCGCGCCCACGGCCGCACCTCGGTGATCACCACCCGGCGCGGTTTCCACGGCAAGACGCTCGGCGCCCTGAGCGTCACCGCCAACGCCACCTACCAGACGCCCTTCCAGCCGTTGCTCCCCGACGTCACCCAGGTCGACTACGACGACCCGGCCGACCTCGAACAGGCGCTCGCGGCCCGGCGCGACCGTGCCTGCGTCATCGTCGAACCCGTCCAGGGCGAGGGCGGTGTCCGCATCCCCCGCCGCGGCTACCTGAGGCAGGTGCGCGCCCTGTGCAGTGCCTACGGCGCCCTGCTGGTGGTCGACGAGATCCAGACCGGCATGGGACGCCTCGGCACCTGGTGGGGCGTCGACGTCGAAGGGGTGTGCCCGGACGTGCTGCTGGCCGGCAAGGGGCTCAGCGGCGGTGTCGTACCGATCGCCGCCATGGCCGCCACCGCGGAGGCCTACGGTCCGTTCAGCCGCGACCCCTACCTGCACACCTCCACCTTCGGTGCGTCCCCGATCGCCTGCGCCGCCGCGCTGGCCACCGTACGGGCGATGGAGGCCGAGAACACCGTGGCCAGGTCCGCCGCGCTCGGCCTGCGCCTCCTCGCCGCCGTACGGGAGGTGTGCGCTCCGTACGAGGGCGGTCCGGTCCGCGAGGTGCGCGGCCGGGGACTGCTGATCGGCATCGAGTTCGCCGAGGAACAGGCGGTCGGCGAACTCCTCCTTGAACTGATCGCCCGCGGTGTCCTCGTCAACCACTCCCTCAACTCCACCCGGGTGCTGCGGCTGACCCCGCCGGCCGTCGTCGCGGACGCGGAGCTGGACCTGTTCCTCACCACCCTCGCCGAGGCCCTGCGCAGCACGGCCGACCGCATGTCCGACCGGCCGACGCGCTGAACGTCCTGCCCGGCACCCGCGTTTGCCAACACCCCGGCACCCGCGCGTGCCAAATCCCGGCACCCGCGTCTGCCCAACACCCCGGCACCCGCGTCTGCCCACCATCCGGAAGGAACCGAACGCCCCATGCGCCACGTGGTCCTGCACGCCCTCGCCGAGGGCCTCGCACCCGCCGACGTCTACCGCCGCATCAGCGACTTCGGCCGCTACCCCCAGTACAGCGACGTCTTCCGCGAGGTGCGCGTCGAGCCGCCGCTGCCCGACGGCTCCACCGTCTCGGACTGGACCGTGGAGTTCCGGGGCGGCCTGATGCGCTGGCGGGAGCGCGACACCTACTCGCCCGAGACCCATTCCCTCGCCTTCGAGCAGCTCAGCGGCGACTTCCAGACCTTCGAGGGCAGCTGGCGGTGCGAGCCGCGGGACGGCGGCACGCTCGTCGTCTTCACCGCCGCCTTCGACCTCGGCATCCCCTCACTGGCCGAGATCCTCGACCCGGTGGCCGAGTCGACGGTGCGCACCAACATCGCCCGTGTGCTGCGGGGCCTGGCGGACGCGGAGGTGATCGATGAACGCGCGACTGCGGCTCGTGGCTGACCGGGCGGCGGCGACCGCCGAGACCCCGCCCCCGGTCTGCGGACCCCCGCACGGGGAGCCCCTGTACGAGGAACCCGGGCCGGGTGCCGCCCGCTGCCTCGGCCTCTACGCCAAGCTGGCCGCCGGGGTGACCGTCGTGACCGCCCGCGGCGAGGACGGCCCGCTCGGCATGACCGTCTCCGCCGTCACCTCGCTCTCCGCCCGGCCGCCGCTGCTCCTGGCCTGTCTGCGGGACGGCTCGCGCACCCTCGCCGCCGTCCGCTCCCGGCGCACCTTCGCCGTGCACCTGCTGCGCGAGGAACAGCAGGACCTGGCCGGCCGGTTCGCGTCCCCCACGACCACCGCGGCCGAGCGGTTCGCGGGGACGGACACCCGGCAGGTGCTGGGCGTCCCCGTGCTGGCCGGGTCGCTCGCCTGGTCGGTGTGCCTCACCGAAGACGTCCGCCGCTACGGCGACCACCACCTGGTCGTCGGCCGGGTGGCCGCCGTGCACGTGGGCGCCGGCCGCCCCCTGCTGTGGCACGACCGCAGGTTCGGCGCGCTGACCGAGCCGGTGCCGGACGCCGCCGGATGAGTGGGCAGCCGGCCGGAACGCCGTGCTGGGACCGGGCGGAACTGCCGCCGCAGCCCCAACTGCACGGCGTGGTCACCGCGGACGTGGCCGTCGTCGGGGCCGGTCTGGCCGGGCTGTCCTGCGCCTACCACCTCGCGGAACGCGCCCCGGGACTCGACATCGCCGTGATCGACGCACAGCACCCGGCCGCCGGGGCCAGCGGCCGGGGCACCGGTCTCCTCGGCCCCCGTGCAGGCCCCGCCCTCGACCGCGCGGTGCGCCGCTTCGGCGCCCGGACGGCACGCCGGATGCACCGGGCCAGTCAGCAGGCGGTACGGGACGTGCTCGACCTGTGCTCCCGGCTCGACGTGCCCTGCGGACTGCGGCCCGGCGAGCAGCTCATGGCCACCCGCTCTCCCGCGGGCCTGGTGGCACTCGCCCGCCAGGCCCGCGCCGGCCGCGAACTGGGCCTGGACGTCCCCGTCCTCTCCCCGGCCGGCATCCGCGAACGCGTCGCGGTGTCCTACCGCGCCGCGCTCCTGCACCGCCCGGCCGCCACCCTCGACCCGGCCGCCCTCACCTGCGCCCTCGCGCGCGCCTGCGCCGACAAGGGCGTGCGCTTCTACGGCCGCAGCCCGCTGCTCGCCCTGCGCCCCGGCGACCTGGTCGGCCCGGAGCTCGTCCTGCCGCACGGCCGCCTGTACGCCGGGCAGGCGGTGCTGGCCGTCAACTCCGCCGCGCAGGCGCTGGACCTGCCGGTCGGCACGATCCTGCCGCTGGAGGTGTACGCCGTCGCCACCGAGCCGCTGAGTCCCGCCGCGTACGGGCTGCTGGGCGGACGCGCCGGACCCGCCGTGGTCGACGCCGTGCCGCTGGCGCCGTACTTCCGTCTGCTCCCGGACGGGGGCCTGGTCGCGGGCGGCGGCACCGCCGCGGTTCCGGCCGGGCTCGCCGCGCCCCGGCTCCAGGCGGTGCGCGAGCGCGCCTGGGCCCGGCTGGAGCGCTGGCTGCGGGCCCTGCACCCCGACCTGGCCCGGGTCCGGGTCACCCACCGCTGGTCCGGCCGGATCGGCATGACCGCCGACGACCTTCCGGTGGTCGGGCCGGTACCGGGGTACTCCGACGTCTGGTACATCGGCGGCTGCGGCGGCCACGGCCTCGCCCTCTCCGTGGCGCACGGCGCGTACGTGGCGGGCGCCCTGCTCGGCGAGCCGGACCCCGGCGACCCGCTGCCCTGGCACCGCTCGCGCGCCCCCCGTCTGCCCCTGAGCGGCCCCGTGCGCCCCCTGCTCCGCGCCTGTGTGGACGCACACGGGTGGGCCGTGCGGCGTGTCTGCTGACGGCCGTCGTGCGGTGGTGTCCCATTCCAGTTCCTGAGACCGACCGGGAGGTTCACATGCTGCGACTCAGCCTGGGCAGGGACGGCCGCCTGCCGCCGTCCGTGACCATGGGCACCGTCGATGTCGCCTTTCACCTGGCCGCGCGGGGCCGGCCGCTCCCCGTCGTGTTCGCGTTCGCGTTCGACGGCGCGGCGCCCACCCTGGACTCGCTCCGGGCGCGGGTGGCCGAACGCGCCCACGGCATCCCGGCGTTGCACTACCGCATCGCGCGGGAGCGCCGCAGGTTCCGGCGGGTGGACCGGATCACGGCGGACCGGCACGTGCACGAGGCGTGGCTGCCCGAGGACACCGACGGATCGGCGACCGGGCGGCTGATGCTGTCCCGTCCCATGAACGCCGACGGCCGCCCGCCCTGGGACGTGTGGCTGGTACACGGTCCGGCGCGCCGCCACACGCTCTGCTACCGCACCGACCACGCGTTCCAGGACGGTGTGGGCGCCGCCTACACCGCCCGCGCCCTGCTCGGCGACGACCCGGAGGGCGGGCCGGTTCCGCAGCCCCGCCGCCTGCCCACCGCCGCCGGCCTCGCGGGAACGCTGGGGGACCTGGCGGGGGCCTTCGGCGCGGCCACGGCGAAACCGGCCTTCGACGGCGTGTGCACCGGACGCGTCGACGTGTGCCACGCGGAGACCCCGCTCGCCCGGCTCCGCGCCGTCGGACGCGGGTACGGGGCCACCGTGACCGACGTCTACCTCGCCGCCCTGTCCCACGCCGTCCACACCTGGCACCTGAAGGAGACCGGCACGGTCCATCCGCCGCTGCCCGTGGCGATCCCGATGTCCGTCCGCGCCCGGGGCGAGGAGCGGGCACCGGGCAACCGCATGATCACCGCCCGGATCCTGCTGCCGTGCGACGAGGAGTCCCCGCGGCGGGCCCTGGCCCGGGTCGTGGCCGCGATGAACGGGCTGCGGACGGGCCGGCGGCGCGACTCCATGCGCGTGCTGCTGGCGGCCACCCCGCGGTCCGTCGGTGCCCGGGTCGGCGTCCGGCTGGTGCACGGCAGGCTCGTCGCAGGGCCGGTGAGCAGCGTGAACTTCGGTACGGCGCTAGTCCACCAGGGGCTCGCGGCCCGGCGGGCGGCCGTCTACACGAGCGTCGCCTCCGGCATCCGCAGCGTGGTGACGCTGACCAGCCAGCACGACACCGCCTGCCTGACCGTCGTGCACGACGTGGCGCTGCGCACCGCCGACGAACTCCCCGACCTGTGGCTGGAGGCGCTGCTGGAGCTGGAACGCCGCTGACGCCTCGGAGTACGGCGCGAAGCCCCGGGCCGCCGCCCGGGGCTTCGTCCTTGTCACGGGGCATCGTCCGTGTCACGGGGCTTCGTCCGCGGCACGCGGGCTCAGCGCGTGCCGCGCAGCGTTCCGGTCGTGAGGAAGGCGCACTTGGCGGCCGCCTCGCCGACCAGCGGCAGGTACAGGGCCAGCCGTTCCATCGCGTACGGCAGGGTGAAGAGGTCGGCGACCCGGGCCTCCCAGCCGTACTCGGCCCACCACTCCTCGGGCTCGGCGAGTTGCCAGTTCCAGGCCGCCCCGATCGTGGCGAGGGCGTTGAGGAAGGGTGCCACGAGGGGCGAGTCCACCGCCCGGGAGTTCACGCACTCGGCGCCGAAGGTGCTGCCGTCGGCGGACAGTTCCGTCATCGTGGTGACGACGGCCGCCACCTGGCCGGGGCGGAGGAAGTACAGCGGGGCCTCGCAGAGCCAGGCGGTGGGCCTGCCGGGGTCGAAGCCCGCCGCGACGAGCGCCTCGCCCCACGCCCCGGTGACGCCGGCGCCGACGGTGGTGCGGCGACCGCAGGTGACCGGGCTGCCGTCCAGCACGGGTTCCTTGAAGGCCAGGACGGAGGGGACCTCGACCTCGAAGAGGTGCACCCCGGTGGGCCACTGGAGCCGGAACGCGCGGGTGTCCAGGCCGGCCCCGAGGACGACCACCTGCCGGCAGCCCGAACGGGCCGCGGACAGCAGGTAGTCGTCGAAGAAGCGGGAACGCACCACCTGCCAGTCGGGCAGCAGGCGCTGCATCGGCCCGTCACCGGGCGGACCCCCCTGGAACCGGGCCGCGTGCAGGAAGTCGGCGGCCCACGGGTCGAGGACGTACGGCGTGGGCCGCAGCGCCTCCGCCGCGTGCGCCGCGGCGGTCCAGAGCGCCGCGTGCGAGAGGCCCTCCGGTGCTCGGGCGGCCGGTACGGACGATGACCGCCGCGCGGTGGCCGACTGGGGGCGGGTGGATTCCGGCATGGGACCTCCTGGGAACGGCGGATCGTGACGGGATGTCAGAAGGCGGGGCCGGCCGGCGCGCGGCGGCCGTGCGAGGGCCGTGCGAGGGCCGTGCGGGGGCCGGGTCAGCCCGAGCGGCGGCGGCCCAGCAGGAAGGCGGCGGCACCCAGCGCGAGCATGCCCCTGGAGGGGCGGGTGGGCCGCTGGCCGCCCATCGCGGCGGGGGTGCGCGGCTCGTGGATGTTCAGCGCGAACTGCCGGTTGGCCACGTCGGACATGACGCCCCGGACCTGGTCGGGGCTCGTGACGGCGGCCAGCAGCAGTTCCATGGAGTTCCGGGCGAACTGGTTGCGGCCGAGGAACTCGCGGCCGAGGGCGAACAGGATCTTCGGCACCTCCCCCTGGAACACCTCCGGCAGGGTGATCTCGGGTGCCAGACAGCGCACCGAGCCGTCCAGGTTCGCGAACGACTTGCCGAGCAGCGACACCGCAGGCGGCGAACCGATGCCCCGCTTGGTCGCCTTGGCCAGCACCGTGGTGAGCGAGACGCCGAAGTTCATGTCCTCCAGGGCCAGATGGGAGACCTTCGGCACGAAGGCCGCCATGTCGGCGGCGAACGCGGGCATGTTGGCCCACGGCGTCATCCGCCCCATCCCGGCCCAGTGCTGGGCCAGGCCCGCGCCGTCGTTCTGCGCCAGGGTCATGAACAGCGGCAGCAGTTGCAGGCTGGTCCGCCGGTCCAGCCGGCCGACCATGCCCCAGTCGATCAGGGTCGCCGGACCCCCGGGCGCGGCGAAGACGTTGCCCGCGTGCGGGTCGGCGTGGAAGAAGCGGTGGACGAAGTACCCGTGGTACATGAAGCGCAGCAGGTCCTTGCCGATCTCCACGCGTTCGGCGTCCGTGAAGTGGGCGCGGTCGACGTGCCGCACCGATTTCCCGTCCGCCAGCGACTGGACGAGGACCCGGGGACTGGCGTGCAGGACCCGGGGCACCTCCAGGGAACGGAACGGCCGGATGTGCTCGCGTGCCTCGTCCATGTTGCGCGCCTCGCCGGTGAAGTCCAGCTCCGGCTCCATGGCGTCGAAGACCGAGCCGAGCATCGCCTCGATGTCGATGACCTCGTTGAACCGCGGAGCGACCCGGGCCACGATCCGCGACGCCCGGCGCATCAGGGCCATGTCCGCGAGCACGCCCTCGCGGATGCCGGGCCGTTGGATCTTGACCACGGCGGCGCGCCCGCCGGGCAGCGTCACCCGGTAGACCTGGGCGAGGGACGCCGCCCCCAGCGGGGCCGAGGTCTCGACGTCGTCGAAGCGCAGCTTCCAGTCCGGCCCGAGGTCCCGGGCCAGCACCGGCTCGAACTCCGAGAACGGCTGGACGTCGACTTCGTCGTGCAGGTTCTGGAGTTCGTCCCGGATGGACTCGGGGACCATGTCCGGCCTGGTGGAGAGGATCTGACCGAGCTTCACGTAGAAGGGCCCGAGGCTCTCCAGTGCGTGCCGCACCGCCTTGGCGCGGCGCTGGTCGGACCCGGCGGAGGCGTCGGTGCCCTCCGCCGGGGACCGCGCGTCCCGCTTCGTACGCCCCCGCAGCCGGGCCGCCAGACCCACCTCGTCGGCCACGAGGCTGCCAAGGACCTTGACCACGAGACGTAGCCGGTCGCCGACGACAGACGTCATCGTGTGTGATCCTCCTCAGGTGCGACGCGCGTACGAACGTCGGCCGGCGCGGCGCGCGGAGCCGGCCGGCGCGGTGGTGGTACGACCGGTCAGCTCGAGGACGAGGACTGACCGCCGTGGGGCTTGTCGCCCCCCTGCTGCCCCGCCAGGCCCTGGAGCGGCCCGGCGAGGCCCTGCAGCGCGGCGAGGCCCTGCTGTCCGGCCTGGGCCGGCAGGTTGGCCGCGTTCTGGAGGCCTTGGACCGCGTCGAGGAGCTTGGGGAGCACCTGGGTCAGCTGGGTCAGCTGGGTCGGGAGCGACATCAGGTCGCCCGCCCCGCTCGCCGCGTGTCCGAGGCCTCCGGCCAGCTGACCGAGCCCGCCGAGCGCACCGGCCGCGCCGCCGACCGCGGCGAGCGGATTGGCGGCGCCGCCCATCGCGGCCAGGGGGTTGCCCGCCCCGCCCAGTGCGGCCGCGAGCGGGTTGGCGGCGCCCACGGCACCGGTGAGGCCGGCGAGCGGGTTGGCGGCACCGATCCCGCCGACTCCGCCGAGGGCGGCCAGCGGGTTGGCGACACCCGCGAGCGCGGTGGCCGGGTTGACGGCCCCGGCCAGCGCGGCGAGGGCGTTCGGGGGAAGCCCGGCCAGCGTGTTGACGGCGCTGCCGGAGCCGCTCGACGAGTCCGTGTCGTCTCGGTTCAGGAGGTCGTCGAAGGCTTCCTTCCAGCTGTCGGTCATATCGCCGATCAGGTCTTTGATGATGTCCTGGATGTTCTTGCTGTTGCCCATGAGTGTGGTCCCTTTCCGTTTCTCTGTGAGGGGAGAGGTGAGGGTGCCGGCTGTTACCCGGGGCAGCCTTCCAGGGATTTCGCGCACGCGCTTTTCAAGCGGGCGCGTCCCCTGGTGAAAGCGGCTTCGGCCGCCTTGACGGAAATGTTGTGCATGCGAGCGAATTCCGCGGTGGAAATTCCTTTGGCCCGGGCGAGTATGACCTCCTGTTCCCGTCCGCGCAGGTGTTGCACCTGGCTCAGCAGCCAACGGCCGAAGTCCTGGTCGCAGACGTCGTCCTCGGTGGTGCCGAAGGTGTCCACGAACGCTGCGCGCTGCAGAAGCCTGCTGCGGCGCTCCATGTCCCGGTAGAAGTCGATGCAGAGGCGGAGCGCCACGGACGTCAGAAAGGAACCGAGCCGATTCCTGTCCAACGCGGCGTGAGCGGCTGCGCGGGCCATGGTTTCCTGGACGCAGTCCTCGGCGTCCTGAAAACTCGGCAGTCTTCGTCGAACCAATCGCATGAGGCGGTCCTGGTGCTGGAAGATGTCTTCCCAGGAGCATTCAGCGGGCGATTGGCAGGTGGAATGTCGCACCATGGTGGATTGCAGCCCGTTGTCTCTCGGATTGGGCAGGGGGAACCGCGGCCGACTTTCTATTTGTCGGCCATGTGGTTTTCCTACCCGAGCCTCTCCTGGGGCAAACCGGAATGTATGGTTCCGCGAGTCGGCGGAAATGTTTTTTCGCGCTCATTTCCGAGGGGCGGGCCGACGTGCCCAGTCGCGGTTCCAGTTGACCCACATGTCCCGTACGGTCTGGTGGACCAGCGAGCTGCCGGCGCGCAGTTCGCCGGTGTACGCCTGGACCGCCTCCTTGCCCACCAGCCGCGCGCCGCCGGTGAAGTAGGTACCCCGCACGTGCCGGGGGGAGCGGTACTTGCCCCACAGCAGGATCTTCATCAGCGGCCAGAGCGTGAACACCCCGGCCGGGCAGCGGTTCTCGGGGTCCAGGGTCCCCCAGACGGACGGGACGAGGCCGCTCTCGCCCAGCACCTCGTAGATCCGGGCGATCGTCTGCTCCTTCGTCGACTCACCGGCCCGGTAGGCGAGTACCGCGTCGCGCGACTGGTCGAACATCCGCTCCACCCAGGGATTGTCCATACCCTGGAGCCCCCGGTACGGCGGCATCTCCAGGACGTCGAAGCAGGCCGGGTCGTGCGTTTTCTCGTAGGCCACGGCGGCCTGGTTCTGCGCGTTGGTGCCGTAGAGCGTGGTGAGGGTCCACACCCGGTTCCACGCGTTCCACAGGTCGAAGTCGTCGAACGCGACGTAGCTGCACGACACCAGGTCGTCGTAGAACCGGAACATGCGCTTGGTCCAGTGGTCCAGGTACGCGAACCGGGCGGTGTCGAAGTCGTCCTGGCGCACGGCGTCGATGAGCCGGTGGCCCAGGGCGTTGAGCGCCATCACCGTGACCGCCAGCCCGCTGGAGAAGAGCGGGTCGATGAAGTCACTGGCGTGCGGCAGCAGGCACCACCGGTCGCCGACGACCTTCTGCGAGGCGAACTGGGTGCGGTCGGTGGACACGTACGGCCGGACCGCCCGCGCCCGCTCGAACTGCCGCGCCACGCTGGGGAACCGGCGCAGGTGCTGCCAGAACTCGTCCTCCGCCGACACGTCGTCCGGGCGGGGGTACCGGTCGAGGTCGAGGTTGAGGCCGACGCTGCACAACTCGTTCGTGCTGGTCGACTGGTTGTCGAAGGGGATCACCCAGAGCCAGCCGCCCTGGAACATGTGGTGGAGCGTGCCCTGGCTGAACGGGCTGGGCATGCGGTGCTGTTCGCGCGGCGGCGACACGGCGTCGAAGGGGCGCACGTCCACCATGTGCGTGAAGATGGTGCGCGAGCGGGTCCGGTACGGCGGCTCCTGCCGCAGCCCGAGCCGCTCGGGCAGCATGGCCCGCATCCCGCCGGCGTCGACCACGTACGACGCCCGGAAGCTGCCGCGGTCCCGGGTGACGAGGGTGGCCCCGTCCTCCTCGAACTTCACGTCGTCGACCATGGTGTGGGTGTACGCGGTGACGCCGTAGGACACGGCGACGTGGAACATGTACGCGTCCACGTCCTGCCGGAAGTAGTGCGAGTCGGGACCGAGCGGCGGGCCCCAGGTGGGGTACTGCGTGCACTCGTCGGGCCGGGTCGGCTCGCCCTCCCGGTGGTAGACGAAACTGAAGTTCCGCTTGACCCCGCAGCTGGACGACACGTGGCGGCGCAGTGCCGCGTTGGTCGCCAGGTGCTCGAGCTCGGGCACGTCGTAGCGGCGGGCCAGGACCCTCAGGCCGAACGTGGTCTCGGGGACGGTGGACTCTCCGATGGCGAACCGGGGATGACCGCTGCCCTCCAGCAGCAGCACGCGCACGCCGTGGCGGGCGAGGACGGTCCCCAGAATCGTCCCGCCGATGCCGCCTCCGACGATGGCGACATCGAAAACACGCTGGTCTTCTTGCATGTTGGCGGTTCCTTTCGCAACGGGAAGGACGAGTTGCCGGCCCGCCCGGTCACCGACGGGTGACGGGAGGCCCCGGCAGCACCCGGCGCAGCCCGCAGGCCACCACCCGGGCGGAGAAGGACACGGCGAACCAGGGAGTGGGCGCCAGAGCGGCCAACCGCCGGCGGTCCCCCGGGACATGACGCTCCCCGCGCCCCGTGACGTCCAGCCACGCACCGAAGTGCAGCAGCCGCGCCTCGGGCCCGGCGTCGCGCGCGGGAAACGGCCGCATGTGGTCGCGCACCGCACGCGTCAGAGCCGTGCGACGCCCCATGCCGACTTCGTGCCCGGCCAGGAACGCGTCGAGCAACTGGGCGGAGCGGCACGGGAAGCCACCGCGGCCCAGCCGTGAGCGCCCCACCAGCCCGGCATCGTGGAACGCCGCGGCGGCCAGCAGCCCCACCCGGTCGTAGGCCGTCCCGTTGGTGCGCGCCAAGGCGTCGGCCAGCAGGAACGTCCGCAGGGAGTGCAGGGCGACGTGCGGAGGCAGCAGCCGGCGCATCTCCGTCAGAGCGGCGCCCGCGAGCGGATGTCCGAGCAGTTCCGCCAGGGCCGGCCGCCCGAGCAGGGGCTGCCACGCGTCCGGCACCTCCGGCACCTGTGGAACATCGGGACCTGCGGCCATGACCCAACCCCCTTGCCCTGCGACCTCATTGGCGGTGTCCGTCTCACCTGTCTTTACGCTCGGGCCACACCCCGACCCCCGCTTCACAACGGTTCGTCCCTGTCCGCGTGTTGACGAGGGGCCGACGGCGCGCGGTGAGCGCGACGCACGCCGCGGCGCACGTTCCGGACCCTCGATGCGCACGATTCGAAAACATGAACCCTATTTACTCCATGGAATGAATTCTTTCCCCCGGTCGAGGGATCGTTGCGGAATTCGATGGACGTGAGACTGAGAAGTCCGTTCCACCTCGGCCGCATTTCCCGACGCAAGGGAGAACATCGTGAGTTTCCTCAACCCCCGCCTTCCCGGCATCAATTCGGACGACGTCGTCACGGACGTCGTCGAATCCCCGCACCGCCTTGGCGCGATCGCCGAGGCCGGCGGTGCGCAGGTCATCGCCACCGTCGACGTACAGGCGGGAGAGGACGACTGGAACGCGCCGCCGAGCGAGGAACATCCGCGTCCGGTGGTGCTGGTGCACGGCACCTTCGGCAATCGCGGCTACACCTGGAACACCGCGACGCCCCTGCTGCGCGAACACGGGCACCGGGTCTTCCGGCTCGACTACGGACAGCACGGCAACCCGGTGATCTTCGGACTCGGCGACATCAAGCACTCCGCGCGGCAGCTCGCCGAGTTCGTCGACGAGGTACTCCGCCGCACCGGCGCCCAGAAGGTCGACCTCGTCGGTTTCTCGCAGGGCGGCATGATGCCCCGCTACTTCCTCAACGCGCTGGGCGGCGGGCCCAAGGTGCACAACTTCGTCGGCATCTCACCCAGCAACCACGGCGTCACCGCCCAGGGCCTGATGAACCTGGCCCGCCAGATCCCGGGCGCCGTGGAACTGCTCGAACAGGGCGCCGTCGGGGAGATCGTGCCGGCCTGGCCGCAGCTCCAGCACGACCACCCCTTCCAGCGGGAACTGGCCGATCTCGGCGAGACGACCGAGGGCGTCCGCCACACCGTCATCGCCACCCGGTACGACGACGTGGTCACCCCGTACACCTCGTGCGCCCTGGAGCAGACGGCGGGGCGCTACGTCAACAACATCGTCCTCCAGGACATCGACCCGGACGACCACACCCCGCACGTGAGCATGCCCTACAACGCGACCGTGCTGAAGGAGGTCCTCGCCGCGCTCGCCTCCTGAGCGCGGCTGCCGTCCAGGACGACGCGGGCCACCAGTGCCGGGTCGTCGTTCATGGGGACGTGGCCGCAGCCGGGGAGCCGCACCAGCCGGGCGTGCGGGACGGTGCGCTTGGCGCGTATGCCCTGGCGGGGCAGGAGCAGCCGGTCCCGGCCGCCCCACGCCACGGTGACCGGGATGCCCGGCACGTCATCGGTGAACAGCACGCTCCGGCCGGCCCGCAGCGTCTCGGTGAACCCCTCGGCGTGCGCGAGGGCAAGGGTCTCGGCGACCACGGCCTCGGGGGAGCGCCGGCCGGGGCGGGCGTAGATCGTGCTGGTCAGGGCGGTGCGGCCGGCGGCCGTGCGGGACAGCCGCTGGACCAGGGGGAGCGGCAGGGCGCGTGCGGTGCGGCGCATGCCCGTCAGGAGACCGAAGGCGTAGCGGCGCTCGGCCTGCGTCCAGAAGCCGGCGGGGGACAGTGCCGTCACCGAGCGCACCAGGTTCCGCCGGCCCAGCTCCAGCGCCAGCAGGCCGCCCAGTGAGTTGCCCGCCACGTGCGGACGGTCGAGACCCAGCGCCGCGCAGAAGGCGCCGAGCACCGCGTTCGTCGTCGACAGGTCGTGCGGCAGCCCGTGCGGCAGCGCGGACGACTCCCCGAAGCCCGGCAGGTCCACGGCGATCACCTCGCGCTCGGTGGCGAGGATGTCGACCACCGGGTCCCAGGCCTGCCGGTGGTGACCGATGCCGTGCAGCAGGAGCAACGGCTCGCCGGTGCCCACCCGGTCGTAGGCCAGGGCGATGTCCTGCGGGCCGTGGCCGGTGGGGGCCGTGAAGGTGAGTGTCGCGGACATGGGACTCCTTGTCGGGAACACGTAATGGGGCGACGTCGGGTAGACAGCTTGTCAGTAGGAGCTACCGACGGGTAGCCCCCGGTGCCGGGCCGGGGCGGCGCCGCCTGGACACCACCGGACGCGTCCGGTGGGATGGAGCGGTGACCACCGACACCGCGACCGACGTCTTCGAAGAGCACCGGCCCGTCCTCCTGGGCGTCGCCTATCGCATGCTGGGCCGCCTGGCCGACGCGGAGGACGTCGTCCAGGCGGCGTGGCTGCGCTGGTCCCGCGCCGACCGGGCCGCCGTGCGCGAGCCCCGGGCCTACCTGGTGCGCGTCACCACCCGCCTCGCCGTCGACCGGCTGCGCCAGGTCAAGGCCCGCGGCGAGACGTATGTCGGTCCGTGGCTGCCCGAGCCCTGTGTCACCGACTTCGGGGACGCCGTGCCGGACACCGCCGAGCGGGCCGTCCTCGCCGACTCGGTCTCCCTCGCCGTCCTCGTCGTCCTGGAGTCGCTCTCCCCACTGGAGCGGGCGGTGTTCGTCCTCAGGGAGGCGTTCGGCTACCCCTACGCGGAGATCGCCGCCATGCTGGAGCGCGGCGAGGCCGCGGTGCGCCAGCTCGCCGGACGCGCCCGCAAGCACGTCGAGGAGCGGCGGCCCCGCTACGACGTCGACCCGGCGCAGCGCCGCGACCTCACCGAGCGCTTCCTCGCCGCCGCGGTCGAGGGCGACCTGGCCGGCCTGCTGGCCACGCTCGCGCCGGACGTCCGGCTCGTGGGCGACAGCGGAGGCCGTTCCAAGGCGCCGCTGCGCGTGCTGGAGAGCTCCGAGAAGGTCGGGCGCTTCCTGCTCGGCGTCGCCCGGCAGGGCATTCCCGACGTCACCTTCCACTTCCTGGAACTCAACGGCGGCCCGGCCGTGCTGGTCCGCTCCGGAGGCAAGCCCGACTCCGTCGTCCAGGTGGACGTCGCCGACGGGCGTATCCAGGCGGTCTACATCGTGCGGAACCCGGACAAGCTGACCGCTCTGGCCGACGCGCCCTAGGGCCCGCCGCTCCTCAGCCCGCCCCACGGCCCCGGCCCCCGTTCCGCGACGGGGGCCGGGGCCGTCCTGTCGCGGGATTGGTCTTGACCAAGGGGATGGGGCGTTTTATGGTCGCAGAGAACTGCAACAACCTTTAATAAACAAGGGCGTCAAAACGCCGCCGGACCACGGCGATTGCGGAGGACAGGGTGGGGACCACGCAGTTGGAATCGGTGCCGGAGCCGAAGTACTGGCACCTCAGGACCGTGCTCACCGAGGCCCTGGACTCGGAGTTCGAGGTGGGCGAGATCCTGCCCAACGAACGCGACCTGGCCGCCCGCTTCGGCGTCGCCCGCGCGACCCTCCGGCAGGCCCTGGAGCAGCTGGAGCTGGAGGGCCGGCTGCAACGCCGTCGCGGCGTCGGTACGACCGTAGCCCCGCCGCGCGTCGGCGTGGCCGTCGACACCAGGGAGCACGCCTGGCCCGGCACGGCCGACGACGCCTGGCAACCGGCCGACTGCGTCCTCGCCGCACCTCCCGCGGCCGTGGCCGACGCCCTGGGGACGGAACGCGACGAGCCCGTCCACACCGTCCGCCGCTCCCGGGTGAGCCACGGCCAGCCCGTCGCCGCGGAACTGCTGTACGTGCCGGCGTCCTCGGTGCCCGGCCTCCCCGCCATCGACGCGCCCTCGGGCACGGCACGCGCGCGTGCCGTGCTGCGCGAACTTCAGCGCGGGGCACTGGAGCGGCGGGAGAGCGCCGTCGAGCTGGGCTCGGCCGGCGCGGACGACGCGAAGGAACTGGACCGTCTGCCCGGCGCGCCCGTCCTCGTGGTCACCACCCGCTACCTCGCCGAGGGCCGCACCGCCGCGCTCTCCGTCGCCACCTACCGCGCGGACACCTGCCGGCTGACATTCGGCGACTCCGGCGACGTGGAGATCCACCACGGCCCCCAGACCCAGGCATCCTGACCGACCCGACCCGACCCGACCCGACCCGACCCGACCCGACCCGACCCGACCCGGTCCGACCCACCGTCCGCCGCCGAGCCTGCCCGGTCGGTCCCAGCCCCACGCGTCGCCCCCGCCGCCACCGGGGGCCCGGCGGTCTGCTGCCGCACCTGCACCTGCACCCGCAACCCGACCGGTCCGGGGAACGCTCCAGGCCGGGTCTCACCCGGCGGCCGGGACACCGGCGTCCCGGCGCGGGTGTGTGCCGGGACGCGGCCGGGCGGACCCCGGCGGGCCGGAACCGCCGCCGGCGCGACGTGCGCCGGGGTCAGCGGCGGGCCGTCGCGCCCTCGACCGCGAACAACTGCTCCTCCACATGGTCGAGGGCCAGCCGCAGCGCGCCCGTGGCCACGGCGGCCTCCCCGAGCAGCGACAGGGCCACCCGCGGCGGGCGCAGGCAGTAGCGGGCCAGCTCCCGCCGCAACGGGTCCAGTACGCCGTCGAGGCCGGCCGCCCAGCCGCCGATGACGACCATCTCCGGATCGAGCGCCAGCGCCAGCGCCGCCACGTCGTGCACCAGCCGCTGGATGAAACGCTCGACGGCCGCGCGAGCCCGCTCGTCGCCGCCCCGGGCCTCGGCGAAGACCTTGGCGACGGCCTGCTCGTCCAGCGGGTGCAGCGGCTGGTCCGTGGTCGACAGGAGCGTCTCCGGCGTCACGTCCCGGCCCAGCAGATGCAGCGCCCCGATCTCCCCGGCCGCCCCGCCGTACCCACGGTGCAGCCGTCCGCCGATCAGCGCCCCGGCCCCGGGACTGAGCCCGGCCAGCACGAACACGATGTCCTCGCACTCGGTGGCGGAGCCCTTCCAGTGCTCGGCGACCGCCGCCGCGTTCGCGTCGTTCTCCACCAGCACCGGGCACTTGAAGGAACGGCTGAGCCGCTCGCCGAGACCCAGCCCCGTCCACCCCGGCAGCGCCGTGCCCAGCCGGACCGTGCCGTCCGCCTCGACGATGCCGGGCGTGGCGGCGCCGACCGCCCGCAGCGAGCCGCGCGCCACACCGGCCCGGCGCAGCAGCTCGGCGACGGCCGTGCGCAGCCGCTCCAGCCGCTCGTCGGCCGACGCGTTCTCGTCCACGTCCTTGGCCTGGGCACCGATCACCCGGCCGTCCAGGTCGGACAGGAGCGCGGCGACGCGGTGCGGGCCGATCTCCAGGCCCAGCAGGTGCCCGGCCTCCGCACGGAACCGGAACCTCCGCGCGGGCCGTCCCTGCCGCCGGGCGGCGGCTCCGTCGGCGGCCGCCTCGACGACCAGACCGGCCTCGATCAGCCCCTCCACGACGCCTTCGACGGTGGGCCGGGACAGCCCCGTCACCCGGGTGATCTCGGTCAGCGTCGCGGAGTCCGTCGCACGCAACGCGTGCAGCACCACGGCGGAGTTGATCCTCCGCAGCAGCGACGGATCCCCGCCGGTCAGGCCTGCCAAGGTCCGTCCTCCCAGCTAGTGCGCGTGTTGGCCGGATGGTACTCGGCCCGCCGACCCCCGGCGAGCTCCGGCCCGCCCCCGCCCCCCCGTCCGGCGTGCGGCCGTCGCTTCACCCGGGTGCCACGAACCCCGACTCGTACGCCGTGATCACCGCCTGGGTGCGGTCCCGCGCCCCCAGCTTCGCCAGTACGGCGCTCACGTGCGACTTCACCGTCTCCGTGCCGACGACCAGCCGCGCGGCGATCTCCGCGTTCGACAACCCCCGCGCCATCAGCCGCAGCACCTCGCCCTCCCGCTCGGTCAGCCGGGCCCGCTCCAACAGGGCGCGGGCCGCCCGGTTGCCGCCGCCGTCGCCGTACTCGGCGGCCAGCTGCCGCACCGAGGCGGGGAACAGCAGGGACTCGCCCTCGGCGATCAGCCGTACCGCGTGCACGATCTCGGCCGGGCGTGCGCGCTTGAGCAGGAACCCGTCCGCGCCGGCGCGCAGCGCCTCGTACACGTACTCGTCGTTCTCGAAGGTCGTCACCACCAGGATCCTCGGCGGGTCGGCCACCGTGCGCAGCAGCGCGCGCGTGGCCTCGATGCCGTCGAGGAGCGGCATCCGGACGTCCATGGCGACCACGTCCGGCCGCACCTGCCGCACCAGCGGAATGACCGCCGCCCCGTCGGCCGCCTCCCCGACCACCTCGATGTCGGGCTGCGCCTCCAGCACGGCCCGCAGACCGGCACGTACCAGGGGTTCGTCGTCCACGAGGAGCACTCTGACCGGCATCCGGCCAGCGTAGATCAGCCCAACGGCAGCTCGACACGCACCTGCCAGTCACCGGCGCCGTCCGGCCCGGTGTGCGCCCGGCCGCCCAGCAGCGCGGCCCGCTCCCGTATGCCGCGCAGCCCGCTCCCGCGGCCGGGGGCGGCCCGGTCGTCCGGCAGCGGATTGCGCACGTCGAGGGTGAGCGCACCGTCCGCCACCGCGACGTGGACCAGGGTCGGCACCTCGCCCGCGTGCCGCAGCACGTTGGTCAGCGCCTCCTGGAGGATGCGGTAGCCCTCACGGGAGACGGCACCCGGCACCGTCTCCAGAGGCCCCGTGAACTCCGCGCCGACCTCGGCCCCGGAGGCGCGCGCGGATGCGAGCAGCCGGTCGGCGTCCGTGAGCGTCGGTCTGGAGCTCACCGGCCGATCCGCCTCGCGCAGCACGCCGAGCACCCGCTCGAGGTCCTCCAGGGCCGCCCTCCCCGTCTCCTCGATCGCGGTCAGGGCCCGGTCGGTGAACTCGGCGCTGTTCGCCGCGCGCGCGGCACCCGCCTGGACGACGGCGACGGTCAGCGCGTGACCGATGGAGTCGTGCAACTCGCGCGCGATGCGGTTGCGTTCCAGGAGCTGCTCGGTGCGTTCCTCGAGGGCGCCGAGCCGTTCGGCGGCGGACGGGCCGAGGAGACGGAGGGCGAGCCGGGTGATGAGCTGCCCCGAGCCCACCACGACCGCGGCGAGCAGCAGCAGCGGCAGCGGCGAGAGCAGGCCGTACCACCAGTGGTCGCCCGCGAGGCGGACGTACGAGCCGTCCCCCTGGCGGCCGCCCCGCGCCGCGTTCATCAGGTCTATGGCGAGGACGGGCAGCTGGACGGTGAGCATCGCGACGCAGGAGCCGATGACGAGGCGGGCCTCCAGCCACACGACCGTGCGGGCACGGTCGGCCCAGGTCGCGGAGGGCGCGACGACGATGTCCATGGTCGCGTCGTCCGGGCGGTGGCCGGTCAGCAGCAGTCTGGCCTGCACACCCTCGACCACCCGCATCCCGGGCACCAGCCCGGCGGCCGCCAGCGGCAGCACCGACGCGAACGCCCACGCCTCGTCGACGAAGATCCACATGGCGGGCCACACCACGGCCATGAAGAGGTGCAGCCATCGTGTGTACGTCACCACCCGGCCGAACGGGCGCAGCAAACGGACCATGCGCCCATCCTCCCAGCCGCCACCGACACCCGGCCTCCCCCGCACGGGGGAGCAGGTCTCCACCGGTGGGGGAGGCCCCGCCCCCGCACGGACCGGCACGCTGCTGCCATGACCAGCATCGACGTCCAGAGCCTCACCAAGGAGTACGGCACCCGACGAGCCGTCGACGACCTCACCTTCACCGTGCGCCCCGGCCGCGTCACCGGCTTCCTCGGCCCCAACGGCGCCG
The DNA here is from genome assembly GCF_003112555.1 of Streptomyces coelicoflavus. Classification (GTDB taxonomy): domain Bacteria; phylum Actinomycetota; class Actinomycetes; order Streptomycetales; family Streptomycetaceae; genus Streptomyces; species Streptomyces coelicoflavus. The sequence goes on from NZ_BEWB01000005.1 coordinate 111,944, forward strand.
GCAAGTCCACCACCATGCGGCTCGTGCTGGGCCTGGACCGGCCCACCTCGGGGACCGCGACCGTCGGCGGACGCTCCTACACCGCCCTCCAGGAGCCGCTGCGGCACGTCGGCGCCCTGCTCGACGCGCACGCCGCCCACGGCTCGCGCACCGCGCGGGACCACCTCCGCGTTCTGGCCGCGAGCAACCGCGTCCCCGCGCGACGGATCGACGAGGTGCTGGAGGAGACCGGCATCGCGTCCGTGGCCCGCCGCCGGGTGAAGACGTACTCCCTGGGCATGCGCCAGCGGCTGGGCATCGCCGCCGCGCTGCTGGGCGATCCCGAGGTGGTGATGCTGGACGAGCCGTCCAACGGGCTGGACCCCGAGGGCATCATCTGGATCCGCGAACTGCTGCGCCGCCTCGCGGCCGAGGGGCGCACGGTCCTGGTCTCCAGCCACCTGATGAACGAGACCGCGTCCTTCGCCGACCACCTGGTCGTCCTCGGCCGGGGCCGCCTGCTCGCCGACACGCCGATGCGGGAGTTCATCGACGCCCGCGTGCGGCCGCGGGTCCGCGTCCGGACGCCGGACGCGACCGCTCTGAAGGCCGCTCTCGCCCGGCACGGCCACGACGCCGTGGAACACGACGACGGGTACTGGACCGTGCACCACGCACGCGTGGACGACGTCGGCCGGATCGTGTCCGGCGCGGGCGTGCCCGTCCTCGAACTGGCCGCCGACGAAGGCACGCTGGAACAGGCCTACCTCGACCTGACCGCCACAGAGACCGAGTTCACCGCACAGCCCCAGGAGGCCTGACCATGAACCTCGCGCCCGTCCTCCGCGCGGAGGCGCTGAAAGTGCTCACCCTGCGCTCGCTGTGCGGCACCCTGCTGGCCCTGTTCGCCGCCACCACGGCGTTCTCCGCGCTGGCGGGAGTGTCCGACACCTCCGATCCGGACTTCGACCCGCTCTTCATGGCCCTGTCCGGGATCATGCCGGGCCAGATCGCCGCCATCGCCTTCGGCGCCGTCGTCGTCTCCAGCGAGTACCAGGGCAACGGGATCCGGCTCACCCTGGCCGCGGTTCCGCAGCGGGGGCGGTGGTTCGCGGCGAAGCTGGCGGTCGTCGCCGTCCCCGTCCTCGGGGTGGGACTGCTCACCGCGTCGGCCGCCCTGCTCGCCGCTCGCGCGGGCCTCGGCGCGGCGGCGGACGGGCTCACCGCCGGCGAGCAGGTCCGGGGCGTCGTGGGCTGCGGGATCTACCTCATGCTCATGGCCCTCTTCGCGGCCGGCCTGACCACCCTGTTCCGCAGCGGCGTCGCCACGCTGTCCACCCTGATCCCGTTCATCCTGATCGTCTCCTTCGTCATCGGGGACGCCGCGGGGACGGTCGCCGACTTCCTGCCGGACAAGGCCGGGCAGATCGTCCTGTACCAGACGCACGAAGGGACCCTGGGGCCCTGGACCGGGCTCGCGGTGACCGCGGTCTGGACGGCGGTCGCGCTCCTCGCCGGATTCTGGCAGCTGCGCCGCCGGGACGCCTGACCACCGGGACGCCTGACCACCGGAACGCGGTGGCCGGACTGACGGCCCGCCAATTGTCAGTGGCGGCGGGTTTACTGGACACATGGACATCGCGCGGCACCTCGCCCTCATCGACGAGCTGTGCTTCCGGCCCTTCCCGGCGGAACACGGCCCGTCGGACGGGGGCGCCGCGGGTCCCGGGCGCTTCACGGCCGTGCTGGCGAGCAGTCACGGCCTGCGCGGCAGCGACCCGGCGGAACGGGCGGCGACGGTGGAGCAGTACGAGAAGGGGCGGGACGCCCTCTACGAACGGCTCGCCCCGCGCTGGGGCGAGACGGCCCCCTGGAACCTGCGGACGGTCCTGCTGCGGACCGAGCGGGAGGAGATACCCGAGCCGTGGGCCGGCCTGAGCGTCCACGCGCGCGTGGCGTACCTCTGGGAGGCGGAGGGCACCGGCCGCTGGGTCGCGGTGGCCGTCGCCGACCGGGACGCCGCGGACGAGGTGCGGCTGCTCGCGGTCGTCACCGAGGAGGCGCCACCGTGACCACCCGGCCTACGCCTGGGACGGCCGCGCTTCCGCCGCGACCCGCAGCCGGGCGTACTCCTCCGCCATCGTCCGCGCCGTCCAGTGCGCGTTGAGCCCGCTAGGGTTGGGCAGCACCCACACCCGCGTGCCGCCGAACGTCCGCTCCTGCGGCCCCACTCGCGCCTTCCGCTCGTCGAAGGCCATCCGGTACGCGGTGACACCGACCACGGCCAGCCAACGGGGCCGCAGCCGCGCCACCTTGGCGACCAGCAGCCGCCCGCCCTCCCGGTACTCCTCGGCGGTCAGCTCGTCCGCCCGCGCACTGGCCCGCGCCACGACGTTCGTGATGCCGAGCCCGTAGGACGGGAGCTCGTCCTGCTCCGAGGGCTTCAGCAGCCGGGGGGTGAACCCGGACAGATGCAGGACCGGCCAGAAGCGGTTGCCGGGACGGGCGAAGTGGTGGCCCGTCGCCGCCGACAGCAGGCCCGGGTTGATGCCGCAGAACAGCACGTGGAGGCCGTCCGCGACGACGTCCGGCAGCAGACGGTCGCGGGCGGCCTCCAGCTCGGCCCGGGTGAAGCGGGTCAGAGGATGGCTCCCGGGGTGTAGCCGGCGGCCTCCGGGTGCCGCTTGACGATCGCGTCGATCCGTCCGACGACGACACCGACCTGGTCGGCCGCGGCGCCGGTGAACGAGAGCTTGTCGGCCATCAGGGCGTCCAGGGCGGCACGGTCCAGCGGGATGCGCTCGTCGGCGGCCAGCTTGTCGAGGAGCTCGTTGCGCTCGGCGCCCTGCTCGCGCATGGCCAGTGCGGAGGCGACGGCGTTCTCCTTGATCGCCTCGTGGGCGACCTCGCGGCCCACTCCGGCCCGCACCGCGCCCATCAGCACCTTGGTGGTAGCGAGGAACGGCAGGTAGCGGTCCAGCTCCCGGGCCACGACGGCCGGGAAGGCACCGAACTCGTCGAGCACGGTCAGGAACGTCTCCAGGAGCCCGTCCAGCGCGAAGAACGCGTCCGGGAGCGCCACCCGGCGCACCACCGAGCAGGACACGTCGCCCTCGTTCCACTGGTCGCCCGCCAGCTCGCCGGTCATCGAGGCGTAGCCGCGCAGGATCACCATGAGGCCGTTGACGCGCTCGCAGGAGCGGGTGTTCATCTTGTGCGGCATCGCGGACGAGCCGACCTGGCCGGGCTTGAAGCCCTCGGTGACCAGCTCGTGCCCGGCCATCAGCCGGATCGTCTTGGCCAGCGAGGAGGGCGCCGCCGCCAGCTGCACCAGGGCGGTGACGACCTCGTAGTCCAGGGAGCGCGGGTAGACCTGGCCGACCGAGGTGAAGGCCTCGGAGAAGCCCAGGTGCCCGGCGATCCGCTGCTCCAGCTCGGCGAGCTTGCCCGCGTCGCCGCCCAGCAGGTCCAGCATGTCCTGCGCGGTGCCGACCGGACCCTTGATGCCGCGCAGCGGGTAGCGGCCGAGCAGCTCCTCCACCCGGCCGTACGCCACGAGCAGCTCGTCGGCAGCGGTGGCGAACCGCTTGCCCAGCGTCGTGGCCTGCGCGGCGACGTTGTGGGAGCGGCCGGCCATGACCAGCTCGCCGTACTCGCCGGCCAGCTTGCCGAGGCGGGCCAGGACGGCCACCGAGCGGTCCCGGATCAGCTCGAGGGAGAGCCGGACCTGGAGCTGCTCGACGTTCTCCGTGAGGTCGCGGGAGGTCATGCCCTTGTGCACGTGCTCGTGCCCGGCGAGGTCGTTGAACTCCTCGATCCGAGCCTTCACGTCGTGCCGGGTGACCTTCTCGCGCTCGGCGATCGAGGCCAGGTCGACCTGGTCGAGGACGCGCTCGTAGTCGGCGATCGCGGCGTCGGGCACCTCGATGCCCAGATCCTTCTGGGCCCGCAGCACGGCGAGCCAGAGCTGCCGCTCGAGCCTCACCTTCTGCTCGGGCGACCAGAGCGTGGCGAGCTCGACGGAGGCGTAGCGTCCGGCGAGGACGTTCGGGATGCGGGGCTTGGCGGGAGCGGAAGTCACGTGGACGGATTCTACTGGCGATTCGTGCAGGTCGGCGCCGCGGGGCCGTTCGTCGGAACCTACGAAGCGCCCGTGGTGCCGGGGATCACCGCGCGGGGTCCTCGTAGGGCAGCAGGTCCGGGCGCTTGGGCGGCAGGCCGTCCCCGGACGAGCGGCCGGTCAGCCTGCGGCCTATCCAGGGCAGCAGATGCTGCCGGGTGAACCGGACGTCCGCGGTCCTGCGCGCCATCCAGCCCGGCGGCGGCGTCGCCGGAACAGGCGCGTGCCACTCGGAGTCCTCCGGCTCGTGGCCGAGCGACTGCCACACCGCCTCCGCGACCCGGCGGTGGCCCTCGGCGGTCAGGTGCAGCCGGTCCACGTCCCACAGCCGCGGATCGGCCAGCGACCGGGCCGAGTACAGGTCGACGACCACGGCGCCGTGCCGCTCCGCGAGGTCGTCGATGACGGCGAACAGCGCCTCCATCCGAGGCCGGAACCGCTCGAGCACCGGACCCTGACGGCCCGGGCTGCGCATCAGCACCAGCTGCTCGCAGTGCGGCGCGAGCCGCTCCACGGCCTGGGTCAGCAGGTCCCGTACGCGGGCCATGTCGCACTTGGGCCGCAGTGTGTCGTTGAGCCCGCCGACCAGCGTGATCACGTCGGCTCCCATGGCCGCGGCCACGTCCACCTGCTCGTCGACGATCTGCTCGATCAGCTTTCCCCGCACCGCCAGGTTGGCGTACCGGAAACCGGGGGAGCGGGCCGCCATCCGCGCGGCGAGCAGGTCGGCCCATCCCCGGTAGGAGCCGTCGGGCAGCAGGTCCGACATGCCCTCGGTGAAGGAGTCGCCGACGGCGACGAGACTGGTGTATGTGGGGTTCGTCTGCATGGCGAACGAAATGGTAGCCCCTGCACATACCCGCCGGTCGGTCACCCTCGGGCAGCGGCAGCGGCAGCGGCAATGGCAATGGCAGTGCCCGGTAGGCCGTCGCCGCTCACGTCCGCTGCCCGAACAGCTCCCGCAGTACGTCCTCCATGGTCACCAGGCCCGCGAGCCGCCCGTCCGAGCCGAGCACGGCCGCCAGATGGGTGCGGCTGCGCCGCATGGCGGTGAGCACGTCGTCCAGCGGGGTGCGCTCGCGCACCCGGGCGATGGGGCGCATGTCCCGCAGCCGGAACGGCAGGTCCCGCGGCGAGGCGTCCAGGGCGTCCTTCACGTGCAGGTAGCCGACGATCCGCCGCCCGTCGTCCACCACCGGGAAACGGGAGAACCCCGACTGCGCCGACAGCCGCTCCAGCTGCTCCGGGGTGATGCCCACGCGCGCGTGGACGACGCGCTCCAGCGGCAGCACCACGTCCCGCACCGGCCGCCGGCCGAGCTCCAGGGCGTCGTGCAGCCGCTCCCTGGCCCGGTCGTCGATCAGCCCCGCCTCGCCGGCGTCCTTGACGATCTCCGCCAGCTCCGCGTCCGTGAAGGTCGCCGCCACCTCGTTCTTCGCCTCGACCCTGAGCAGCTTGAGCAGCCCGTTGGCGAAGGCGTTGACCGTGAAGATCACCGGACGCAGGGCCCGGGACAGCGCCACCAGCGGCGGCCCGAGGATCAGCGCGCTGCGCACCGGCTCGGCCAGCGCGATGTTCTTGGGCACCATCTCGCCGAGCAGCATGTGCAGATACGTCGCCAGCGCCAGGGCGATCACGAAGGAGACCGCGTGCCCGGCCCCCGACGGCACGCCCATCGCGTGGAACACCGGCTCCAGCAGGTGCGCGATCGCCGGTTCCGCGACGATGCCGAGGACCAGCGTGCACAGCGTGATGCCGAGCTGCGCCGCCGCCAGCAGCGCCGACACGTGCTCCAGGCCCCACAGCACGCGCCTGGCACGGGCGTCGCCCTCCTCCGCGTACGGCTCCACCTGACTGCGGCGCACCGAGATCAGCGCGAACTCCGCGCCCACGAAGAACGCGTTGACGACCAGCGTCGCCAGACCGATCAGCAGCTGTACGGCGGTCACCGGCCGGCCTCCCCTTCGTCCTCCCCGGCGCCGGAGCCCGGGCCGGCCGCGTCGTTCAGCGGGGCGTGCATGAGCACCCTGGCGGCCCTGCGTCCCGTGGCGTCCACGACGTCCAGCCGCCAGCCGGAGACGTCAACGCTGTCGCCGACGGCGGGGATGTGCCCGAGACCGGCCGCAACCAGCCCCGCGACCGTCTCGTACGGCCCCTCCGGCACCCGCAGCCCCAGCCGCTCGAGCCGGTCCACGCGTGCCGAGCCGTCGGCCCAGTACAGGGCGTGCCCCTCCTCGTCCGTGCCGGCCGGGTCGACGTCGGGCGTCTCGTGCGGATCGTGCTCGTCCCGCACCTGGCCGACGACCTCCTCGACGATGTCCTCCAGCGTGGCCACGCCCGCCGTCCCGCCGTACTCGTCGATCACCACGGCCATCGTGCGCCGTCCGGAGAGCCGGTCCAGGAGCCGGTCCACGGTCAGGGACTCGGGGACCAGGAGCGGCTCGCGCATGAGGTCGGCGACCGGCATCCCGGGCCGCCGCTCGGCGGGCACCGCGAGGACGTCCTTGACGTGCGCCGTGCCGACCACGGCGTCGAGGGACTCCCGGTAGACGGGGAACCGGGACAGTCCCGTCGCCCGGGTCGCGTTCGCCACGTCCTCGCACGTCGCCCGCGCCTCCAGGGCCACGACCTGGACCCGCGGGGTCATCACCTGCTGCGCCGTCAGGTCGGCCAGGTTCAGGGTGCGCACGAACAACTCGGCGGTGTCGGCCTCCAGCGCGCCCTCCTTGGCCGAGTGCCGGGCGAGCGCCGCCAGCTCCTGCGGCCCGCGCGCGGACGCCAGTTCCTCGGCGGGCTCCACGCCGAAGCGGCGCACGACGCGGTTGGCGGTGTTGTTCAGATGGGTGATGAAAGGGCGGAAGACCGCGCTGAACCAGCGTTGCGGGCCGCCCACCCGCTTGGCCACGGCCAGCGGCGAGGAGATCGCCCAGTTCTTCGGCACCAGCTCGCCGACGATCATCAGGAACACCGTCGACAGGGCCGTGCCCAGCACCAGTGCCAGCGAGGAGGCCGCCGAACGGGACACGCCCAGATCCTCCAGCGGCCCGGAGATCAGCGCCGCGACCGACGGCTCGGCGAGCATGCCGACCACCAGGTTGGTGACGGTGATGCCCAGCTGCGCGCCGGAGAGCTGGAAGGTCAGGTTCCGTACGCCCTTCAGGGCGCTCGCCGCGCCCCGCTCGCCGCGCTCCGCCGCGCGCTCCAGTTCGCCCCGTTCGACGGTGGTCAGCGAGAACTCGGCCGCGACGAAGGCGCCGCACGCGAGCGAGAGCAGGATCGCCACCAGCAGCAGGAGCAGTTCGGTCATCGGGTCACCTCGAAACCATGATCGGCCAGGAACCGGAGGTCCGCCCGATGTTCAAGCCTTCAACCTTTCGCCTCGCGGCCGCTCATCGGGTGAGGTGCTTCACCCAGCGCCGCCACTGCTCCTGCGGCTCGTACCCGGCGGCCCGCCATGCATGCTGGGCCCGCTCGTTGCGCACCAGCACCATCGCGTCCCCGCGGCGCCCGCCGAGCCGTACGAACCGCTCGTCGGCCGCCGCGAGCAGGGCCGAGCCGATGCCCCGGCGCCGGTGGTCCGGGTGCACCGCCAGCCGGTACAGGTGGCAGCGCCAGCCGTCGAAGCCCGCGATCACCGTGCCCACCAGCTCCCCGCCGCGCTCGGCCAGGAGCAGCGCCCCGGGGTCGCGTGCCACCAGGCGCTCCACTCCGTCCCGGTCGTCGCTGATGCTCGTTCCCTCGGCGGCCGTCTTCCAGAAGGCCAGCACGGTGTCCAGGTCCTCGGGCCCGGCGGGCCGTATGCGCAGATCCGTCATGCCGCGATCCCACCACGGGCGCCGGACCCCGGCCCGGGGTTTCCGGCATGCGGACCGCCGCGGCGACCGGGCCTTGCCGCTGCTAGCGTCCCGGCGCTAGCTTCTAGGTATGGCGAAGACCCAGAAGGCCCAGCTGAACGTGCGGGTGGACGAGGGCACCGCCCGGGCGGCCCGCGAGAAGGCCCTGTCCCGGGGGATGAGCGTCAACCGCTACATCGAGGAACTGGTCCGGCAGGACACCGGCGAGGCCGGCCACACCTTCGTGGAGGCCGCCGCCGACTTCATGCGGCAGTACGAGAAGGTGTTCGCCGAGGAGGCCGGCGAGGGCCGGCACTGAGCTGCCGCTGAGCCCTCGCGCCCCGGATGAACGACCTCACCATCGATCTCGCCTGGCTGCTGATGCTCGCCGAGCAGCGCACCCCCGGTGACCCCCGGGTCACCGAGGGGAGCGCTCGTCGCGGCCGTCGCCCGCCACCGGGCCGAGATATTCGACACCCCCGTCTACGCCACTCCGCACGCCCGCGCCGCCGCACTGCTCCAACTGCTGATCCACGTCCCTGCGCTGGAACGCTCCAACGCCCTGTTCGCCTCCGCGGTCGCCTACGCCTACCTGGTCGCGAGCGGGATCAAGGTCACCCCCGTGCCCGAGCAGGTGCGGGACCTCGCGCTGCTGGTCAAGCGGGGCGAGGCGTCGGTCGAGGAGATCGCGGACGAACTCCGCCGGTGGAGCGTGTGACCGTGCCACGGTTCAGGAGGGCCGCCAGGCCGTGCCCAGGACGCAGTACGAACTGGGCAACGCCGGCCCGTTCTCCGGCATCATCGTCCGCCGGTAGGGCCCGAGCACGAACCCCGCGTCCCGCAGCGCCGCGACCGGTTCCCGGGACAGGTGGCAGCCGCCGGACAGCGGAGGCCACAGCGTCCGGTCCAGCGCGCGCTGGGTGAAGGTCATCGCCCGCCCGCCGCCCCGGCCGTGCTCGAAGAACCGCACCGCCCGCCGGGCCGCAACACCCGCCGCAACTCCGCGAGCGCCCGCGGCACGTCCCGGACGCTGCACAGCACCAGCGAGACCACGGCCGCGTCGAAGGCCTCGCTCTTGACCGGCAGCGCCTCCGCCGCGCCCGGCGCCACGTCCACCGGTACCCGGGCGTGCTGCGCCGCATCGACCGCCAACGTCCGCAGCACGCGCTCCGGTTCGATGGCGACGACCTCGGAGACGGTGCCCGGGTAGTGCGAGAAGTTCAGCCCGTTGCCCGCGCCGACCTCGATCACCCGCCCGGAGAGCCCGGTGAGCAGCCGTTCACGGACGCGCGCCATGCCCATCCGGGTCTCGGCACCCACACTGATCCGGGCGTAGCAGCGGGCGAACAGCGGATGGTGCACGGCGTCCCGCGGCACCCCGCGGGTCCGGGCGGATCGCAGCGGCATGGGGACCTCCCTCACGAGGCGGTGCCTTACCGCGATTCTCCCCCGCCGAGGCCCGGCGCACCCACCGCGCGAGCGACTCGCCCGGAGCCCGCCTGCTCGGCCAGGGGCCGGAGCTCCGGGGTCCGGCGGCCCGTCGGGGTACGGCGCCGCCCCGAGGGCCGGCTGCGGCGACCGGCGGCGGCTGCCGAAACCACCCGGCCAGGGTGAATGCGTCCACCCCGGGCACCCGCCCGCCGCAGTGCCGGCGAGTGGCACGGTCCCGCACCCTCCGGGGCCACCCATCACGGACGTCCCGGCGGTGTGTGGTCCCTCGCCGCCTGCCCCGGCGCCGCCCGCAGGTGCCGTCACGGGCGACGCGTACAGAAGACCCCCTGGTCAGGGCGCCTGCCCAGCACCGAACGAGCCCGTGCCCCGGGGCGTCCCGCCGGTGCGGGGCGTCGCCTGCCCCGCGCCGTCCGTCGTGGGCGCGTCGTCGGTCACGCGCCGTGCCGCGTGCCGAAGGCCTCCGCGTCCCACGTGCCGTGCAGCGGCGGTGCCAGCCATTGCGGTGCCGCCGACCGGAAACCGGCCGGGACGAGGGACCCCGCTCCGGCCGGGACGGCGCCGAGCAGGGGAGCGCCGGACACGTCCGGGAGGTCCGCGAGGTTGCAGCGGGCGGCGAGGTCCGGGGAGCCGGGCCAGCTGCCGATCACCAGCCCCGGCAGCTCCAGCCCCCGGGACCGCAGTTCGCGCGCCGTCAGCTCCGTGGTGTTCAGCGTGCCCAGCCCCGCCGACGTCACCAGCAGCACCGGTGCGCCCAGCAGACCGGCCACGTCCGCCAGCGTGCCGCCGGCCGCGTCGAAGCGTACGAGCAGCCCGCCCGCACCCTCGACCAGCACCAGGTCGTGCTCGGTGGCCAGTTTCGCAGCGGTCTCCGCGACCTCCGGCGGGTGCACCGGCGCCCGCCCGGCCCGGCGCGCGGCCGTGCCCGGTGCCAAGGGCTCGGGGAAGCGGGCCACTTCGGCGACCGTCACGTCACCCGCGAGCCGGGCCACCTCCCGGGCGTCCCCGGCCTCGTCCGGACCCACGCCCGTCTGCGCGGCCTTCAGCACGGCCACCGACCGGCCGTCCGCCAGCGCCGCCGCGGCGACGGCGGCGGTCACGACGGTCTTGCCGACCTCCGTACCCGTGCCCGTGATCACCAGTACCGGCATCTCATCCCTCCCGTGCCGCCGCGCACACCGCGCGGGCGATCCGTGCCACGTCCGCGTCGCCCGTGACGTACGGCGGCATGGTGTAGACCAGGTCGCGGAACGGACGCAGCCACACACCCTCGCGCACCGCCGCCCGGGTCGCCGCCCGCATGTCGACGTCGTGGTCGAGCTGCACCACTCCGATCGCGCCGAGTACGCGTACGTCCCGGACCCCCGGCAACTCGGCGGCGGGCGCGAGCCCCGCGCCCAGGCCCGCCTCGATCCGCTTGACCTCCCCGAGCCAGTCCTGCCCGAGCAGCAGCCCGATCGACGCGCACGCCACCGCGGCGGCCAGCGGATTGCCCATGAACGTCGGACCGTGGGCCAGCACCGGCACCTCGCCGCGCGAGATGCCCTCGGCCACCCGCGACGTGCACAGGGTGGCCGCCATCGTGAGGTAGCCGCCGGTCAGCGCCTTGCCCACACACATCACGTCCGGCGTCACCGCCGCGTGCTCCGCCGCGAACAACGCGCCCGTGCGCCCGAACCCGGTGGCGATCTCGTCGAACACCAGCAGCACGCCGTGCGCGTCGCACGCCTCGCGCAGCACCCGCAGGTACGCGGGGGAGTGGAAGCGCATCCCGCCCGCGCCCTGCACCACCGGCTCCACGATCACCGCGGCCAGTTCGTCGGCGTGCCGCTCGACCATCGACCGCAGGTGGTCGGCGTACGTCTCCTCGTACTCCGCCGGGGGCGCGTCCGCGAAGACCTGGCGCGGCAGGACGCCGGACCAGAGCTCGTGCATGCCGCCCTCCGGGTCGCACACCGACATGGGCTGCCAGGTGTCGCCGTGGTAGCCGCCGCGCCAGGTGAGCAGGCGCCGCTTGCCGGGGCGGCCGAGCGAACGCCAGTACTGGAGGCACATCTTCACGGCGACCTCGACCGACACCGACCCGGAGTCGGCGAGGAACACGTGCTCCAGCCCTTCGGGTGACATGTCGACAAGGAGCTTCGCCAGCCGCACGGCGGGCTCGTGGGTGAGCCCGCCGAACATGACGTGGCTCATCCGCTCCAACTGCTCGCGTGCCGCCTCGTTCAGCACCGGGTGGTTGTAGCCGTGGATCGCCGACCACCAGGACGACATCCCGTCGACCAGTTCGCCGGAGCCGTCGGCGGGCCGCAGCCGCACCCCGCTCGCCGACTCCACGACGAGCGGGTCCTGCCGGCCGGGCATGGGCCCGTAGGGGTGCCAGACGTGCCGCCGGTCGAGGGCCAGCAACTCGGCGACGTTCAGCGCGGGCTCAGGCATTGGGCGCGAGGTCCGTACCGGCGCCGCGGCGGCGCACCGCCACCAGGTCCGTGCGGGGCTCCTCGGCGCGTGCCGCCGGTGCAGGGGCGCACACTCCACCACCGGCGTGCGACCCGCAGCCCGCGTCGCCGTCCGCGCCCTCGTGGGAGCCGCAGCCGCCCCCGCCCTCGTGCGAGCCGCAGCCGGCCCCGCCCTCGTGCGAGCCGCAGCCGCCACCCCGCACGGCGGCGCGGTGCTCCGGCAGCGTGACCTCGCCGGCGCCCTCCACCTCGAAACCGGCGTCCGCGATCATCTCCAGGTCCGTGTGGCCCGCCTGGCCCTCGCTGGTGAGGTAGTCGCCGAGGAAGATCGAGTTGGCCAGGTGCAGGGCGAGCGGCTGCATCGTGCGCAGGTGCACCTCGCGCCCGCCGGCGATGCGCACCTCGACGTCCGGGCAGACGAACCGCGTCATCGCCAGGATGCGCAGGCACCGCTGCGGGGTGAGGTGCCACTCCTTGGCCAGCGGCGTGCCCTCCATCGGGATCAGGAAGTTGACCGGCACCGAGTCCGGGTCCAGCTCGCGCAGCGAGAAGACCACGTCGACCAGGTCCTCGTCGCTCTCACCCATGCCCGCGATGAGACCCGAGCAGGCGGACAGGCCGGCCGCGTGCGCCTTGTTCACCGTGTCCACCCGGTCGGCGTACGTGTGCGTGGTCGTGATGTCGCCGTACGTCGACTCGGAGGTGTTGAGGTTGTGGTTGTAGGCGTCGGCCCCGGCCTCCCGCAGCCGCTCCGCCTGCCCGTCGGAGAGCAGGCCCAGGCAGGCGCACACCTCGACGGACTCGTTCTGCTCCTTGATGGCCTTGATGGTGTCCGACACCCGGTCCACGTCCCGGTCGGTCGGACCGCGTCCGCTGGCCACCAGGCACACCCGCTTGGCACCCCCGGACACCCCCGCCGCGGCGGCCGCGGAGGCCTGGTCGGGCTTGAGCCAGGTGTACTTGAGGATCTCCGCCTTGGAGCCCAGCCGCTGCGAGCAGTAGGAGCAGTCCTCGGGGCACAGGCCCGACTTGAGGTTGACGAGGTAGTTGAGTTTCACCCGTCGGCCGAACCAGTGACGGCGCACCTTGCCGGCCGCGGCCACCACATCGAGCACGTCGTCGTCGGAAGTGGCGAGGACGGCGAGCGCCTCCTCGCGGGTCGGCGACTCGCGCCGAAGCCCCTTGTCCACCAGCGTGTTCAGCAGGTCCATGAGAGCCGATCCTGTCGTACGGGGCCGTCCGCGGCCAAGGAGACTTCGCACAACACTGACAGATCGACGTGTGGGTATTGCCACACCTCGCGGGGGTGGCCGGACCGCTAATGTCTGTTCATTGCCTACAAAACCCCGGAGGGCCGCCCCATGGCGTTCAGCTGGATCGACGAGCAGGACCGGGCGCGCCGCGAGGCCGGACTCGTACGGGTTCTGCGCCCGCGTCCGGCGGTGTCGCCGCTGCTGGACCTGGCGAGCAACGACTACCTGGGACTCGCCCGGCACCCGGAGGTCGTCGAGGGGGCGGTCCGGGCCGCGCGGACCTGGGGCGGCGGCGCGACCGGCTCACGGCTCGTGACCGGCACGACCGCACTGCACACCGAACTCGAGCGCGAACTGGCCGAGTTCTGCGGGTTCGAGGCGGCGCTCGTCCTCTCCTCCGGCTACGCGGCCAACCTCGCCGCGGTCACCGCGCTGGCCCCGCACGGAAGTCTCGTCGTCTCCGACGCGGGCAACCACGCCTCGCTGATCGACGGCTGCCGGCTCGCCCGCGGCACCACCCAGGTCGTGGGGCACGCCGACCCGGACGCCGTGCGCAAGGCACTGGCGACGCACGACGGACCCGCCGTGGCCGTCTCCGACACGGTCTTCTCGGTCGACGGCGACGCCGCGCCCCTGACCGCGCTCGCCGGGGCGTGCCGGGAACACGGGGCCGGGCTGGTCGTCGACGACGCCCACGGGCTCGGCGTCCTCGGGGACGGCGGCCGGGGCGCCCCGCAGGGGGCGGGCCTCGCGGGCCGCGACGACGTCGTCGTCACCGTCACGCTGTCCAAGTCGCTCGGCGCCCAGGGCGGCGCCGTGCTGGGGCCCGCCCGGGTCGTCGACCACCTGGTCAACGCGGCCCGTACGTTCATCTTCGACACCGGACTCGCTCCCGCCGCGGCGGGAGCGGCCCTGGCGGCGCTCAGGCTGCTCGGCCGCGAGCCGGAGCGTGCGGCGCGGGCCCGCGCCGTCGCCGCCGAACTGCACGCACGCCTGACCGCCGCGGGTCTGGACGCGGTACGTCCGGACGCCGCGGTCGTCTCGGTGCGTGCGCCCTCCCCGGAGGAGGCCGTGCGATGGGCGGCCGACTGCCGAGCGGCCGGCCTGTCCGTGGGCTGTTTCCGCCCTCCCTCCGTGCCCGACGGGATCTCACGGCTCAGGCTGACCGCTCGTGGGGACCTCTCCGGGGACCAGATCGAACGCGCAGTGCGGGTGATCGGCGAAACGCGGCCATGAGTCGGCGTGACACGGCCGTGCGTCGTCCGGCGTCCGGAGTGGTCAGCCGCGGTGGACGCCGGCGGTGAACGCCGTCCAACTCCCGGGGGAGAAGAGCAGGGCGGGGCCGGCCGGGTTCTTGGAGTCGCGCACGGCGAGCAGCCCGGCCCAGGGGCCGGCCGGCGGACGGGCCGTCTCGACGCAGTTGTTCGCGCCGGTGCTGTAGCTGCTGCGCAGCCACCGGGCGCCGGTCATATCCGTGCTGACAGGGATGTTCCGGGGAAGTTCGGACATGGAGCCTGACATGGTGCCTCCTTACGCGCCTGCCGCGGTCGCGGCGATGAAGTCCAACGAGTCCTCGGGCGAAAGGGCATGGATCAGAAGGGCGTTGAAGGCCTCGGTGTAGGCCTCTAGGTCTTCTTTCCGTTCGAGGTGCAGGCTACTCGTCAAGTGGTCGAGAACAACCACGTCGAGATCAGAAGTGCTCGAAAAAGAGAAGATTACGAAAGGGCCGGTGACACCGATGTGCGCCCCGGCGGCAAACGGGAGCACCTGGAGCCGGACGTGGGGGAGTCGCGCGGCCTCGACCAGCCGGGCCAGTTGACGGGCCATCACGCCGGGGCCGCCCACCTCCCGGCGCAGCACCGCCTCGTCCAGGACCGCGCTCAGCGCCAGCGGCGGCTGTGCCCGCAGCACGTCCTGCCGGGCCAGCCGCACCTCCACCAGCGTGTCCAGCCGTCCCTCCGGCAGCTGGTCCACCGCGGCCCGCGTCACCGCGCGGGCGTACTCCGGCGTCTGGAGCAGACCGGGGACCACGGTGGTCTCCAGCGTGCGCATCGCGCTGGCCTGCGACTCCAGGCTGATGAAGTCGCGGTAGGTCGGGGGCAGCACCCCGCGGTAGGCGTGCCACCAGTCGTTGCGGCCGCCCGTCCCGTCCTGGCGCGCCAGCGTCACCAGGAGCCCCCGCAACTGCTCGTCGTGCACGCCGTAGACGTCCAGCAGTAACCGCACGTCGGCCGGTTTCGTCCCGCTCGTCCCGGTCTCGATCCGGCTGACCTTCGACTGGTGCCAGCCCACGAGCCGGGCCGCCTCGCCGCTGGTGATGCCCGCCGAGGTGCGCAGGGCGCGCAGTTCCGCGCCCAGCTTCCGGCGGCGCACCACGGGACCGTGCTGCATGGGACAACTCCCTTACTCCTTATGAGTCGCCCAAATACGCTCTGCCGTCGCAGAGTTCACCGCTTCGAGCGACAGATATATGCATATCTTGGTGGATCGCCGCCCTTCCTGGGCCTGGTGATGGCAGTCTGGCGGCGAAGCACCAGTCCGGGACCGTACTCGAACGATCCGCTCCGTGTCGGGCCTGCGGTCCCGTGAGAAAGGGACGACGTCGCCATGGCAGACCATCTGGAAGCATCCGTCACTCTGCCGAGCGATCCCGCCTCGGTGGCCGCCGCGCGGACCTATGTGGTCGGCACCCTGGCGGAATGGGGGCTGCCGGCCGACACCGACCTGTCCGGGACCGTCCGGCTCATCGTCTCCGAACTCGCGACCAACGCGGTCCAGCACACCCTGGGGCAGTCGCCCACCTTCACGGTGGACCTCGTCCTCGACCGCGACGAGCGGCTGCGCATCGGTGTCACCGACAGCCATCCGCGGTTCCCCAAGCGCCTGCCCGCGGCCGTACAGCAGGACAACGGGCGGGGCATGGTGATCATCCGATGGCTCACCGCCG
Organism: Streptomyces coelicoflavus; assembly: GCF_003112555.1. GTDB lineage: Bacteria > Actinomycetota > Actinomycetes > Streptomycetales > Streptomycetaceae > Streptomyces > Streptomyces coelicoflavus. The sequence continues at coordinate 127,984 of NZ_BEWB01000005.1, forward strand.
AGTGCGGCGGCAAGCTGAGGGTCCGGCCCACGCGCGAGGGCGGCAAGACCGTCTCGATCGAACTGCCCTGGACGCCCCCGCGCGGGCCGGGCGCACCCGCGGGGGCGACGGCGGGACAGCCCGCCGCCACCCCCGCGGGCGGGCTACTTGACCCGGCCGTACCAGACGCTTGACGTCCAGATCTTCTGGAGGCGGACCACGTCCCCGGTCTTCGGGGCGTGCCAGAGCCTGCCCTTGCCGGCGTAGATGCCGACGTGGTAGACGCTGCGACCGGAGTGGAAGAACACGAGGTCTCCGGCCTTGCGGTTCTTGGCGGAGACGTGACGCGTCTTGTTGTACTGCTGGGCCGCCGTGCGCGGCAGTTTCTTGCCGGCCTTCTTGAACGAGTACAGCGTCAGGCCGGAACAGTCGAACCGGTGGGGGCCGGTGGCGCCCCACCGGTACGGGGAGCCCTTCTTCGAGGCCGCGATCTTGAGGGCTTTCGTCGCATGGCCCGCCGCGGCCGCCTCGGCGGCGGCACCGGGGACCACGACGGAGCCGCCCACGGCGGCGAGGGTGAGGACCGAGGCCGTACCGGCACGAGCCATCAGGGACGGGACACGATTGAGCGCGGACATGCGCAACCCTTCGTCAGCCGCCTGTGAAGGATGACCTGTCGGATTCGGGCTGGCGAAGTTGCCCGGCCGCACGAGTGCGGCTTCACCCCAAGGACCGCTCGGCCCGGCGCCTCTTGCTCAGACGGCCGTGCCGGCGACCCGTCGTGCTCGGGTCCTCCACTCCTGCCGATCCACTTCCCTCGCGACCGGTCGTCCGGACGGCGGCAGGACTCGGCGTCCGCCCGGACCGCCCCGCCGCTGCGGCGGGGGCTTGTCGTCAGTCACGGATCTTGTCCCGCCCCAAGGGGAATTCCCAATGGAACGTGCCCTTTGTGTTGTTACGCGCCGCTCATCCGTTCGGGTTGACGCGTCGGACTCCGGGATGCCGTCGAGTGCGGCGGCGGCCCCGGGACCAGCGGTGGAGTGCGGCATCGCGCCTACCGCGGCCACGGGTGCCGCAACTTCGGCCGGTTGAGAATCGGACGTGTTCCTACGCCGAAAGGGGGTACGCCTTTTGGTCCGTTTCGACTCGGGCTCCCTCAACTCGCGGAACCCGGTGGCAGACCGACCCGCGCCGTGCGCCGCTCGCCGTCCAGTACCCGCAGCGCCCGGGCCAGGGTGGTGGCGTGCACCTCCGTCTCGCCGCGGCGGTGCATCAGAGCCAGCGCGTCCCGCAGCGCCGTCGCCTTGCCGACCAGCGCCTGGGCGGCCCTCAGCCCGCGGTAGGTGTCGCCGTCCCGCCCGGGGTTGATCCGGCCCAGCAGGTCGACGACGTCCAGATAGCGGTCGATGACCTCCGCCTCGGCACGGGTCAGGGCGGGCAGCGGGGGCAACTCGGGTGGCAGCACCGGCCCGCTCACCTCGTGCCGGGCGCCGGGGAGGAGGCGGACGACGCCCTGCGGTCCGCCACGATCCGGTCCACCAGGCCGTACTCCAGCGCCTGTTGGGCGTCCAGGACGGTGTCCCGCTCGATGTCCTCGTGCACTTGCCCGGGGCTGCGGCCCGTGTGGCGTACGAGGATCTCCTCCAGGCGGGCGCGGACGCGGACGAGTTCGCCGGCGTGGACGGCCAGGTCGCTCGCCTGCCCCTCCACCGGTTCGGTCAGCGCCGGCTGGCGGAGCACCACCCGGGCGCCCGGCAGTACGGCGCGCTTGCCCGGGGTGCCCGCCGCCAGCAGCACCGCGGCGGACGAACCGGCCTGCCCGAGGCAGGTCGTCGCCACGTCGCAGGCGACGTAGCGCATCGTGTCGTAGATCGCCGTCATCGCGGTGAAGGAGCCCCCGGGCGAGTTGACGTACAACTCGATGTCCCGGTCCGGCGCCTGGTGCTCCAGGTACATGAACTGCGCCGTCACGTCGTTCGCGGAGGTCTCGTCGACCGGTGTCCCGAGGAAGACGATCCGCTCCCGGAGCAGCTCGGAGTAGGGATCCGTCGTCCGGGCCCCGGCGCTCGTGCGCTCGGTGAACTCGGGCAGGACATGGCGGGCGGACGGTCGGGTCATGGTGAACCCCTCCTCGTGGCAGAGCCGTCTTCTGCTGCGCTGTCTCCGTAAAAAATGTACAGGACGTACGCTTTCCGGAGGCGGATTCGGGCGAAACCGTAAGCTGGGGTCATGGCCTACGAGATTCCGGTGACGCAAGCCAGGGCTGAGCTCGCCGACCTGATCAACCGGGTGGTGTACGGCGGTGAGCGCGTCGTCGTGACGCGGCACGGCAAGCCTCTCGTCGCCCTCGTCTCCGCCGCCGACCTCGAGCGTCTGGAAGAGGTCCAGGAGTCCTCGGACGCCCCGGTGGTCACCTCGGTCGCCACGGTCCACGACCCGGCCGCCGCCTCGGTGCCCCGCGAGCGCCACCGCTTCGGCATCGCCGCGGAGCATCGCGGGACGGACCCGTCGTAGAACGGGCATGCGGGACATCGCCAACGGCACCGGTAATCAATCGGTCAAAACCGGGTGACGTGGCCGTCACACTGTAGCCCTACTCTGCACCCCGATCCACCTGCGGTTTCTCCGGCACCGGTGGGTGCATACCGGCCCATTCATGTGTGTTACATCTAGAGCCGTCGCGGTGGCCGCGGCAGCCGGACCGTCGGGTCCTGGCGTGATGCCCTGTGAGGTGGTAAATGCAACTGACCCCGCACGAGCAGGAGAGACTGCTCATCCATGTGGCCGCGGACGTGGCGGAGAAGCGCCGCGCACGAGGCGTCAAGCTCAACCATCCCGAGGTCGTCGCGCTGATCACCGCGCACATCCTCGAAGGTGCCCGGGACGGGCGCAGCGTCGGCGAACTCATGTCCACCGGACGCAGGCTGATCCAGCGCGACGAGGTCATGGAGGGCGTCCCCGAGATGATCCACGACGTGCAGGTCGAAGCCACCTTTCCCGACGGCACCAAGCTGGTCACCGTCCACGATCCGATCATCTGACGGGGCGGCGGTCTTGATTCCCGGAGAGATTCTGTTCGCCGACGAGCCGGTCGCCTTCAACGAAGGCCGCGAGGTCACCCGCCTGACCGTGCTCAACACCGCCGACCGGCCCGTCCAGGTCGGCTCCCACTACCACTTCGCCGAGGTCAACCCCGGTCTCGAGTTCGACCGCGCCGCGGCGCACGGCAGGCGGCTGGACATCGCCGCCGGCACCGCCGTCCGGTTCGAGCCCGGCATCCCCGTCGACGTACGGCTGATCCCGCTCGCGGGCGCCCGTGTCGTCGTGGGGCTGCGCGGCGCGACCGGAGGTGCCCTCGATGCCTGAACTGTCCCGTCCCGCCTACGCCGACCTGTTCGGCCCGACCACCGGCGACCGCATCCGCCTCGCCGACACCGACCTCCTCGTGGAGATCGAGGAGGACCGCTCGGGCGGCCCCGGCCGCTCCGGCGACGAAGCCGTCTTCGGCGGCGGCAAGGTACTGCGCGAGTCCATGGGGCAGGCGCGTACGACCCGCGCCGAGGGCGCCCCCGACACCGTGATCACGGGAGCCGTGATCATCGACCACTGGGGGATCGTCAAGGCCGACATCGGCGTCCGCGACGGCCGGATCACCGGCATCGGCAAGGCCGGCAACCCGGACACCATGGACGGCGTCCACCCCGACCTGGTCATCGGCCCCGAGACCGAGGTCGTCGCGGGCAACGGCAAGATCGTCACTGCGGGCGGCATCGACACCCACGTCCACTTCATCGCGCCGAGCGCCGTCGACGAGGCCCTGGCGTCCGGCATCACCACCCTCATCGGCGGCGGCACGGGCCCGGCCGAGGGCAGCAAGGCGACCACCGTCACGCCCGGCTCCTGGCACCTGGCGTGGATGTTCGCCGCCCTGGAGTCGAGCCCCGTCAACATCGGCTTCCTCGGCAAGGGCAGCACCATGTCGAAGGAGTCCATGCGCGACCAGCTGCGCGCCGGCGTCCTCGGCTTCAAGATCCACGAGGACTGGGGCGCGACCCCCGCCGTCATCTCCGCCTGCCTGGACGTGTGCGAGGAGTCCGGCGTCCAGCTCGCCATCCACTCCGACACGCTGAACGAGGCCGGCTTCGTCGGCGACACCTTCGACGCGGTCGCGGGGCGCACCCTGCACGCCTTCCACGTCGAGGGCGCCGGCGGCGGCCATGCGCCTGACATGATCACGGCGGTTTCGCTGCCCAACATGCTGCCGGCGTCCACCAACCCGACCCGGCCGCACACCGTCAACACGGTCGAGGAACACCTCGACATGCTGATGGTCTGCCACCACCTGAACCCGGCCGTCCCCGAGGACCTCGCCTTCGCCGAGTCCCGGATCCGGCCCAGCACCATCGCGGCCGAGGACATCCTGCACGACATGGGGGCGATCTCCATCATGTCGTCGGACGCCCAGGCCATGGGCCGTATCGGCGAGGTCGTTCTGCGGACCTGGCAGACGGCGCACGTGATGAAGCGACGGCGCGGCTTCCTGCCCGGCGACACCCGCGCGGACAACCTCCGTGCCCGTCGCTATGTCGCCAAGTACACGATCAACCCCGCCGTCGCCCAGGGCATCGAGCACGAGGTGGGCTCCGTCGAGACCGGCAAGCTCGCCGACCTGGTGCTCTGGGACCCCCGCTTTTTCGGCGTGAAGCCGCACCTCGTCATCAAGGGCGGCCAGATCGCGTACGCGCAGGTGGGCGACGCGAACGCCTCCATCCCGACGCCGCAGCCGGTCCTGCCGCGCCCGATGTACGGGGCGCTGGGGCGCGCTCCCGCCACCAACTCGGTCAACTTCGTCTCCGAGCAGGCCGTCGAGGACGGGCTGGCGGAGCGGCTCGGGCTCGGGCGGGCGTTCGTGCCCATCCGGTCCACGCGCGGCCGGACCAAGGCGGACATGCGGCAGAACGACGCGCTGCCCCGGGTGGAGGTCGCCGCGGACTCCTTCGCGGTGACCATCGACGGTGAACTCGTCGAGCCCGCCCCCGTCGCCGAGCTGCCGCTGGCCCAGCGGTACTTCCTCTTCTGAGCGCCGGAATGAGCCGAGCCGCACTGCTCGTCCTCGCGGACGGCCGCTTCCCCGCCGGAGGGCACGCCCACTCCGGCGGGGCGGAGGCCGCCGTCCGGGCGGGACGCATCACCGACGCCGCGAGCCTGGAGGCATTCTGCCGGGGGCGGCTGCACACGAGCGGGGTCGTCGCGGCGTGCGTCGCGGCGGCCGCCGCCCTCGGGGTCGACCCCGGGGAACTCGACCGGGCCGCCGACGCCCGCACCCCGTCGCCCGCGCTGCGGGTGGCGGCGCGCAGACTGGGGCGGCAGCTGACGCGGGCCGCCCGCGCGACCTGGCCGAGCTCCGAACTCGACGCCCTGGCCTCCCGGTTCCCCAAGGGGGCCCATCAGCCCGTCGTACTCGGGCTGGCCGCACGGGCGGCCGGTCTCGGCGCGCCGGACGCGGCGTACTGCTCGCTCTACGAAGGCGTGAGCGGACCAGCGACGGCCGTGGTGCGGCTGCTCGGTCTCGATCCGTTCGACGCGACGGGGGTGCTGGCGCGGCTCGCCGACGAGGTGGACCGGGCGGCCCGGGAGGCCGTCGGGACAGCCGAGCGCGTCGTGACCGACGGGGTCGGCGTGCTGCCCGCGCGGTCCGCGCCGCTGCTGGAGATCGGGGCGGAGGCGCATGCCGCCTGGCCTGTGCGGTTGTTCGCCTCGTAGGTGGGTTCGCCCCCGCCGCCCCTGCCCTTCCCGACCCCAGGGGCACTGCCCCTTCTGCCCCGCCAGGGGGCTTTGCCCCCTGGACCCCCATTCGGCCTGAACGGCCTCGTCCTCAAACGCCGGACGGGCTGATATGGCCGATCCCGACTTTGACAGGAACTGCTCATGCATCTTGACCATCACCTCGAATCCCCCGCCGCCGTCTCCGCCGACGCGCGTCGGCCCGACGGGACGCGGCGGGCACTGCGGATCGGGCTCGGCGGCCCCGTCGGGTCCGGGAAGACCGCCACCGTGGCCGCCCTGTGCCGGGCGCTCCGGGAGGAGTTGTCCCTCGCCGTGGTGACCAACGACATCTACACCCGGGAGGACGCCGAGTTCCTGCTCCGGGAGGCGGTGCTGCCGCCCGAGCGGATCACCGCCGTGGAGACCGGTGCCTGCCCGCACACCGCGATCCGGGACGACATCTCCGCCAACCTGGAGGCCGTGGAGGACCTGGAGGACGAGGTCGGGCCGCTCGACCTGGTCCTGGTGGAGTCCGGTGGGGACAATCTCACCGCCACGTTCTCCAGGGGCCTCGTCGACGCGCAGGTGTTCGTGATCGACGTGGCGGGCGGCGACGACATCCCGCGCAAGGGCGGGCCCGGTGTGGCCACCGCCGACCTGCTGATCGTCAACAAGACCGACCTCGCGCCGTACGTCGGCTCCGACCTGGCGCGGATGGCCGCCGACGCCAAGTCGGTGCGCGGTGAACTGCCCGTCGTGCTCCAGTCGTTGTGGAGCGAGGACGGGGTACGGGAGGTCGCCGGGTGGGTGCGGGAGCGGATCGCCGCGTGGACCGCGTGACCGCCGTCCCGGGCGGTGTCCGGGCGAGTGCCCGTGTGCTCGCCCGCGGCGACGGGCGCGGCGGCACCGTCCTGCCGGTGCTGGAGGGCGAGGGCCCCCTCGCCGTGCGCCGGACCCGGGGGAGCGGAGCCGAGGCCCGGGTGATGCTGGTCGGCGCGATGAGCGGGCCGCTCGGTGGCGACCACTTCACCGTGGAGGTCCACGCGGCGAGCGGTGCCCGCCTGCGGGTCGGCTCGGCCGCCGCCACACTCGCCCTGCCCGGCCAGGACAGGACCGGGGCCCGCTACGACGTCCGGCTCACCGTCGACGACGACGCCGAACTGTGCTGGCTGCCGGAGCAGCTGATCTCGGCCGGCGGCAGTGACCTGCGGGTCACCACGTCCGTCGACCTCGCCGCCGGTGCCCGGCTGCTGCTGCGCGAGGAGCAGGTGCTCGGGCGGGCCGGGGAGGAACCCGGCAGCCTCACCAGCCGTCTGAGCGTACGGACCGCCGGACGGTGCGTCCTCGACCAGGAGCTGGCCTGCGGGCCCGGCGCGCCGGGCGGCTGGGACGGACCGGCCGGACTGGCCGGACACCGCGCGGTCGGCCAGCTGGTCGTCGTACGGCCGGAGTTCGCCGGTGAACCACCGGAGCCGCGGGTCTTCGAGGAGGGTGCGGCCGTCATGCCGCTCACCGGGCCCGTCGCGCTGGTGACCGCCGTCGCGGCGGACGGGCTGCGGCTGCGGCGCCTGCTGGACGGGGCGCTGGCCTCGCTGGACTGAGGTGCGTGCCGGAGGGTCCGTCGATCGAACGCGCCGATCCGTTTATCGGATTGGCAAAGAAGTAACACCAACTCTGTTCCCAGGGAACCCACAGCCGCGAGGATCCCCGTACTTGTCGCGAACACGTACGGGGAGGGCCTCTTGAGGAAGAGCAGCATGCGGCGGAGGGCGGCCGGGTTCGGCTCGGCCGGAGCGCTGGTCACCGCCACGCTGATAGCCGGAGTCGTCTCGGCGCCCGCGGCGAGCGCCGCCCCGGCCGACGGCCACGCGCGCGGCTGGGACCGGGAGGCGCGCGGTGCCACCATCGCCGCCGCCCGCGCCGCCCGGGCGGGCGTCGACTGGGAGGACTGCGACGCCGGCTGGAACCTGCCGAAGCCCATCCAGTGCGGCTACGTCACGGTGCCGCTGGACTACGCCAAGCCGTTCGGCAAGCAGATCAAGCTCGCCGTCGACCGCATCGGCAACACCGGCGGCAAGAGCGAGCGCCAGGGCGCCCTGATCTACAACCCCGGCGGCCCCGGCGGCTCCGGCCTGCGCTTCCCGGCCCGCGTCACGAGCAAGAGCGCGGTGTGGGCGAACGCGGCCAAGGCCTACGACTTCGTCGGCTTCGACCCGCGCGGCGTCGGCCACTCCGCGCCCATCTCCTGCGTCGACCCGCAGGAGTTCGTCAAGGCGCCCAAGGCCGACCCCGTGCCCGGGTCCGAGGCGGACAAGCTCGCCCAGCGCAAGCTCGCCCGCGAGTACGCCGAGGGCTGCTTCGAGCGCAGCGGCGACATGCTCCCGCACATGACCACGCCGAACACCGCGCGCGACCTCGACGTCATCCGCGCCGCCCTCGGCGAGAAGAAGCTCAACTACCTCGGCGTCTCCTACGGCACCTACCTCGGAGCCGTCTACGGCACGCTCTTCCCGGACCACGTCCGCCGCATGGTCGTCGACAGCGTCGTCAACCCCTCCCGCGACAAGATCTGGTACCAGGCCAACCTGGACCAGGACGTCGCCTTCGAGGGCCGCTGGAAGGACTGGCAGGACTGGGTCGCCGCGAACGACGCCACCTACCACCTCGGCGACACCCGCGCCGAGGTCCAGGACCAGTGGCTGAAACTGCGCGCCACCGCCGCGAAGGAGCCGCTGGGCGGCGTCGTCGGACCGGCCGAGCTGATCTCCTTCTTCCAGAGCGCCCCCTACTACGACTCCGCCTGGGCGCCGATCGCCGAGACCTTCAGCAAGTACGTCGCCGGTGACACCCAGGCCCTCGTCGACGCCGCCGCACCCGACCTGTCCGACACCGCGGGCAACGCCTCCGCGGAGAACGGCAACGCCGTCTACACGGCCGTCGAGTGCACCGACGCCAAGTGGCCCACCGACTGGAACACCTGGGACCGGGACAACACCCGGCTCCACCGCGACCACCCGTTCATGACCTGGGCCAACGCCTGGATGAACCTGCCGTGCGCCACCTGGCCGGTCAAGCAGCAGACCCCGCTGAACGTCAAGACCGGCAAGGGACTTCCGCCCGTCCTGATCGTCCAGTCCGAGCGCGACGCGGCCACCCCGTACGCCGGTGCCGTCGAACTGCACCAGCGGTTCAAGGGATCCCGGCTCATCACCGAGCGGGACGCCGGCTCGCACGGCGTGACGGGACTGGTCAACCCGTGCATCAACGACCGGGTGGACGCCTACCTGCTCACCGGCAAGCTGGACGCCCGTGACGTGACCTGCGCGCCGCACGCCACGCCCAAGCCGTAGCCCGGCGGACGGAGACGGAAAGGAGGGGGCGACCGGCCGTGCCGGTCGCCCCCTCCCTCTCGTGCCCTCCCGTGCCGCTACCGCCGCTCGAACCAGGCGTCCTCCGCCGCGTAGTCGAAGAGGTCGCCGTACGCCGTGGCCATCTTCGGGTACGCCTCGCGCCAGTCCCGTCCCGCCAGCCGCTCCTCGAGGAAGGCGACCGTCTCGGGCAGGGTGTCGGCGTAGCGGGCCACCGGGCGGTAGCCCAACTGGTCCTCCGCCGCGCTCATGTCGCACACCACCGGCGCGGGAGTGGTCCACGGCGTCGCCCACGCCGTCCACCGGCGGGCCGTCCATCAGCACGTCCTCGGTCTCGACGCCCATCACCGCGTCGATCGCCGCCGCGATCTCCGCCACCGTCGGGGCGTCCGGGTCCACCGTGTTCAGCACGCGCGTGCCCGGCCGCGGGGCGGCCAGCCGGATCAGCTCGGCGATGTTGCGCACGCTCGCCGGGTGGAAGCGGCTCGCACCGCCGTACGCGAGCACGCGCCGGCGCCGTCCGTCGAGGTTGCGCTTGACGAAGTACAGCTCCCGCGGCGTCCGGCAGTACGGGCCGTGGATCGCGCCCGCCCGCAGCAGCGTCGCCGGCAACCGGTCGCCCGCCGCGAGGAGTTCCCGCTCCAGCGCCGCCTTGCCGGTGCTGTACGAGGCGTCGCCCGGGCGGATCGTGCGCTGCGCCTCGGTGATCGGCACCGGGTACTCGGGGAAGCCGCCGGGCTCGCCCTGGGTGTCGAAGGTGCGGCCCTTGTCGTCCTCGTAGACCGACACGCTGGAGATCACCACCGCCGAGCCGACCCGTCCGGCGAGCGAGACCAACTGCCGTGCGTGGCGCTCCCCGTAGGCCACCATGTCCACCAGGACGTCGCAGCCCTCGCCGACCGCCTCGGACAGCGCCCCGTCGTCCTCCCGGTCGGCCCGCACGACCCGCACGTCACCGGGCCACCGCGCGTCCCGGTCGCCGCCCCGCGAGACGGCCGTCACCGCCCAGCCGTCCCGGGCCAGCGCCGCCACCGCCGCCCGTCCGATCTGTCCCGTCGCCCCGAGCACCACCGCATGTGTCATACGGCGACCGTAGGCGCATCGCCGCCCCGCGGCCACGCCCCTCTGCCGACGGCAGACGAGGGAACCCCGAAAGCCCCGGCCTGACGCCGCCGGGACCGCCTTCGGGCGGACGACGGGAATGTGACGCCAGGACCTAGCGGCGCGGCAGCCGGGGGAACCTCCGGCTCTCGGCCGCCTTCCGGGCCTCCTCGGCCTTCACGTCCGCCGCGTACCGGTCCACGTACTCCTGACCGGACAGCGAGAGGATCGCGTAGACGATCTCGTCGGTGACCGCGCGCAGCACGGCCTTCTCGCCCTCCATGCCCGCGTAGCGGGAGAAGTCGAGGGGCTCGCCGAAGCGGATCACCACCGGATGCAGCTTCGGGATCTTCCGGCCCGGCGGCTGCGCCTCGAAGGTGCCGATCATGGCGCAGGGCACGACGGGCACCCCGGCCCTGAGCGCCATCACCGCGACGCCGACCTTGCCCTTGTACAGCCGGCCGTCGTGCGAGCGGGTGCCCTCCGGATAGATGCCGAGCAACTCGCCCCTGTCCAGCACGCCGAGTCCCTCGCGGATCGCGGCCCGCCCCGCCTCCTTGCCGGAGCGGTCGACGGGGATCTGCCCGGCGCTGCGGAAGAAGAACGCGGTCAGCCTGCCCTTGAGGCCCGGCCCGGTGAAGTACTCGGCCTTGGCGAGGAAGGTGATGCGGCGTCTGAGCACCGCGGGCATGAGGAAATGGTCCGAGAACGAGAGGTGATTGCCCGCGACGATGGCCGCCCCCGAACCCGGCACATGGTCCAGGCCCTCGATCCTGGGGCGGAAGGCCACCCTCAGCAGCGGGCCCAGCAGGACGTACTTGAGCACGTAGTAGAACACGGTGTGTCTCCAGTTCTCCGGGCTCCCGACCGGTCGTCCGCTTGTCCGCGACCGGTGATCGATCGTAGCCCGGCCGTGCCGGAACCGGCCGGGACCGGTTCGGCCGCTCTTCGGTCAACTCGATTGACGCGGCCTGCCCCGTCCTCTGTGCTGTCCGGTGGCGCGATGCGCGAAGCCAGGCCGGCACACGGCCCGCGGCGGGGGCGCGACCGGGGGAGGGCGGATGACCGGTGGATCGGCCGGGGCGGCGGCCGGGGCTCCGTGGGCGGAGTTCGGGCGGCGGTTGCGCTCCCTGCGCAGGGCGGCCGGGCTCACCCAGCTGCAACTCGGCCTGCGGGTGGGCTACCACCACTCGGCCGTGAGCAAGCTCGAGGCGGGTCTGCGCGAGCCGCCCGTGGGGCTGGTGCGCCGGCTCGACGCGGTGCTGGAGACGGACGGCGAGCTGGCCGCGATCCTCGCCGAGCCGCGCGAGGTGCCCCGGCGGACGGGCCGGTTCCCGGCCGACCCGGCGCTGTTCGCGCCGCTGCCCGGCGCGGACGTCCCCGGCGGGCAGGGCGCCCCGGACCCCCGGATGTGGCCCGCGCGGCTGCCCGCCGAGGGCCTGGTGTGCCCGCTGCACGGCGCCGCCGGGTGCGCGGTGCCCGAGCCGGGTGAGTTACCGGCGCTGCTCGGCGGGCCGGGGCCGGCCGGCGGCCCGGCACCGGTGTGGGGCACCGGCGCCGGGGAGGCGGTCGGCGACGCGGAGCTGCTGCACGGCCTCACCGCCGTCCTGGCCTGTCTGATCCGCGAGGCGTTCGGACACGAGGGCCGGGTGACGGCCGTCGAGGGACTGCTGCGCGCCCTGGCCCGCTGGGCCGGCGAGGTCAACTCCGCCGGACGGCTGCCGTACGGGCAGTTGCGGCTCGGCGCGCAGTACGCGCAGGTCGCCGGGCGGCTGCGGATGGAGCGGGGGCAGATCGGCGTGGCGATGGCGTGGTTCGGCCACGGACTGCGCTGGGCGGACGCCGTCCACGACGTGCCGGCCCGCGCCACCCTGCTCAGCGACATGTGCACCCTGGTCCGCCTCGACGGCGACCCCTCGCTGATGCTCGGGTACGCCCGGGGCATCGGCGCGGTGGACGGGCGGCGCCGTTGGACGGCCACCCTGTCGGACCTCTATCTGGCGCGGGGCCATGCCCTGGCGGGCGACGCCGCGGAGTGCCGCCGTCACATCACCCTGGCCCGGCGGGGATTCGCCCGCCTCGACCGGCGGGACCTCCTGGAGGCGCCGTGGATGGCCGGGGCCGAGGGCGCGATGCGGGTCGACTCGGCGATCGGCGGAGCGCTGCGCGACCTCGCCGTGGCGACCGGGGACCGTACGGCGGCCCGGCGCGCGGTCGACGCCACGGCACGCTCGCGCGCCCAGGTGCCGCCCCAGATGCGGGGCGCCCGGCTGCTGCTCACCCTGCGCCTGGCGGACAGCTGGGCGTGTGCCGGAGACCCCGGCGCCGCAGTCGCCGTCGCCTCGGAGGTCCTGCCGGAGGCCGTGCGCTCACGCGAGTCGATGGTCACCGCCGAACTGCGCGGCCTGCACAGCCGGCTCAGCGGGGAGTGGGCCGACCTGCCGGAGGTCCGGGAGTACCGGGAGCGGCTGCTGGACGCGGGGGAGTGAGGCGAGGGGCCCCGGTTGCGCCGTGGGCGGGGGCGTCCCCGGGCGCACCCGTACTTGCCGGATTTTGACAGGTCTGGACCAAGCTCGCGGAGTCGTTGATTCCGGTGCGACGGGGTGTGAGGGTTCCGCCAGCCCGCGACATGACATGCAAATGACACTCGCACACCCGATGGACGCGTCTCCGCACCCCAGGCTGCGCGTCCGGCATGTCCTGGCCCGGGCCGGCCCGCAAGGAGCCCCCACTCTCACAAGGAGCCACGATGCTCAGACAGACCGCGGTGGCCGGGACAGTCCTGGCCATGACACTCGCAGGGGTGGTGGTACCGGCCTCCCTCGCCTCGGCGTCGGAGCGGTCCGCGCCCTCCGCGGCGGAACCCACCCCCGTCGAAAGAGCCGTGGCCGCGGCCGACCGGGCCGTCCGCAGCGGCCTGGACGCCCTCGTCGCCGGCGGCCCCGACGAGCAGTACGACCGCCACCAGGTCACCCCCTGGGACAAGAACCTCTTCTCCGTCGCCTACGAGCGCACCTACCACGGCCTGCCGGTGGTCGGCGGCGACGCCGTCGTCCTCGCCGACGGCAAGGGCGGGGTCCGCGCCGTCCGGTCCGCCACCGAGGCCGCGATAGCCGTGCCCACCGAGGCCGCGATCGAGGCCGAGCAGGCGGTGAGGACCAGCCGCAAGCAGCTCGCCGAGGTCGACAAGGTCGACTCCAAGCGGCTGGTGGTCCGGGTCAAGGACGACGTCCAGACCCTCGCCTGGGAGACCGTGCTCGTCGGCACCACCAAGGACCACGTGCCCAGCAAGCTGCACGTGTTCGTGGACGCCCGCACCGGCAAGGTCGTCGACAAGTACGACGACGTGAAGGCAGGCACCGGCCACAGCGAGTGGAACGGCCCCGACCCGCTGACCATCGACACGTCCCGCTCCGGCAGCCAGTACGCCCTGCGCGACACCACCCGCCCCGGCCTGCAGTGCTCGGACTACAACGGCGGCCTGTTCACCGGACCGGACGACGACTGGGGCACCGGCAACGCCTCCAGCCGTGAGACCGGCTGCGTCGACGTCATGTACGCGGCGCAGAAGGAGTGGGACATGCTCCGCGACTGGCTCGGCCGCAACGGCCACAACGGAAACGGCGGCAGCTGGCCCACCTCCGTCGGGCTCAACCAGCTCAACGCCTACTGGGACGGCTCCCGGGTCACGATCGGCCACAACAGCGCGGGCAAGTGGATCGCCGGCATGGACGTGGTCGGCCACGAGTACGGCCACGGCCTGGACAGCTACACCCCCGGCGGCGCCAACCACGAGAGCGGCCTGGGCGAGGCCACCGGCGACATCATGGGCGCCCTGACCGAGGCCTACGCCGACCAGCCCTCCGGGTACGACACCCCCGACTACACCGTCGGCGAGGAGATCAACCTCCAGGGCCGCGGCCCGATCCGCAACATGTACAACCCGCAGCTGGTCAACAACGACCCCAACTGCTACTCCTCCGCCATCCCGAGGACCGAGGAACACGCGGCCGCCGGGCCCATGAACCACTGGTTCTACCTGCTGGCCGAGGGCTCCGACCCCGGCGGCGGCAAGCCCTCCAGCCCGACCTGCGACGGCAGCCAGGTCACCGGCATCGGCATCCAGAACGCCGGCAAGATCTTCTACGGCGGGATGCTGCTCAAGACCAGCGGCATGACCTACAAGCGGTACCGCTCCGCCACCCTCACCGCGGCGAAGGAACTGGACGCCTCCTGCGACCTGTTCGACGCCACGAAGGCGGCCTGGAACGCGATCGACATCCCGGCGCAGAGCGGCGATCCGACCTGCACCCGGCAGGAGACCGACTTCTCGCTGGCCCTCAGCCCGGCGAGCGGCGACGTCGAGGCCGGCTCCGCGGTCAACGCCACGGTCAACACCTCCACCGTCACCGGCAGCGCCCAGCAGGTGTCCCTGACGGCCACCGGCACCCCGCCCGGCGTGAGCGTCACCTTCAGCCCCTCGACGGTCACCTCCGGCTCCAACTCGACGATGCGCGTCTCCACCACCTCGGGCACCGCCGCCGGAACCTACTCGCTCACGGTCAGGGGCACGGCGGGCAGCAAGAACCACACCGCCCAGTACACCCTCACCGTCGGCGGCGGGAACAACCCCGGCACGCCGCCCGACGTCGACGTCGCACAGGTGCAGGCCCACCTGGCGCAGTTCGGCTCCATCGCCGCACAGAACGGCGGCAACCGCCGCTCCACCGGCTCCGGCTACGACGCCTCCCTCGCCTACGTGAAGGGCAGGCTCCAGGCGGCCGGTTACACCGTCACCGAGCAGACCTGCACCTCCGGCTGCTCCGCCGGCGCGGGCAACAACCTGATCGCCGAATGGCCCAAGGGGGACGCGAACAGCGTCTACATGTTCGGCGCCCACCTCGACGGCGTCGCGGCCGGCCCCGGCATCAACGACAACGGCTCCGGCTCCGCCGCGCTCCTCGAGACGGCGCTCACCCTGGCCGAGCAGAACCCGACCATGAAGAACCGCGTCCGCTTCGCCTGGTGGACCGACGAGGAGCAGGGCCTGAACGGCTCCGACTTCTACGCCCGCACGCTCGGCTCGACCGAGCGCTCGCGGATCAAGGCGTACTACAACTTCGACATGGTCGCCTCCGTCAACGGCGGCTACTTCATCAACAACCTGACCTCCGCGGCCTCCGCCCCGATGCGCGAGTACTGGACCTCCCTCGGCCTCGCCCCGCAGGAGAACGTCGAGGGCCAGGGCCGCTCCGACGACTACTCGTTCCAGCAGGTCGGCATTCCCACCTCCGGCTACGCCACCGGCGCCTCCGCCGTCAAGTCGTCCACGGAGGCCGCCAAGTGGGGCGGCACCGCGGGCCGTTCCTACGACCCCTGCTACCACTCCGCGTGCGACACCACGTCCAACATCAACGCCACCGCGCTGAACCGCAGCGCCGACGGCATCGCCTACACGATCTGGAAGACCGCCGTCGGGGACGCACCCGACCCGCAGGACGACTTCTCGATCTCCGCCAACCCGTCCTCGGGCACGGTCGACCCGGGCAGCTCCGCGACGGTCACCGTGAACACCGCCACGACCAGCGGCGACGCGCAGAACGTGCGGCTGTCGGCGTCCGGCGCGCCGACCGGCGTGAGCGTGGACTTCACCCCGGACTCGGTCACCTCCGGGCAGTCCTCGACCGCCACCGTCCAGGTCGCCGCGGGTACGGCCGGCGGCACCTACACCCTGACCCTCACGGGCACGGGCACCGTCACCCACACCACCACCTACACCCTCACCGTCTCCGGCGACGGCGGCGGTGAGACCACCTGGCGGCTGGGAGCCACCTACGCGGCCGGGGACGTGGTGACCTACGACGGCGTCGGCTACCGGTGCATCCAGGGCCACACCGCCTACCCCGGCTGGGAGCCGCCGAACGTCCCCGCCCTGTGGCAGCGCCTGTGACACACCGCTGAGAAACGCCTGACACGCCGACGGGCGGTGGGGTTCGCACCGAACCCCACCGCCCCGGCGTGTGCCCGTGACCGCGGTGTCAGAACTTCGGCGTCGGGGCCTGCGCCTCCACCATCTCCGCCGCCTCCTCCTCGGTCTGCACCGACGGCGGGGAGCCCGCCAGCGGCTTCTGGGCCGTCTCCTTCATGCAGGCCACGGCGATCACACCGATCAGGGCCGCCGCCATCGAGTAGTAGGCGGGCATCATGTCGGAGCCCGTCACACTGATCAGCGCCGTGATCACCAGCGGCGTGGTCCCGCCGAACAGCGAAGCCGACAGGTTGTAGCCGACCGACAGGGACCCGTACCGCACGTTGGTCGGGAACATCGCCGGGAGCGCCGCCGACATCGTGCCCAGCAGACAGACCAGCGACAGGCCGAGCATCAGCATGCCGCCCGAGACGGCGAGCAGACTGCCCTCCTGCACCAGCACGAAGGCCGGTGCGGACAGCACGAAGAACCCGATCATGCCGGTCATCAGGACGGGCTTGCGCCCGAAGCGGTCGGACAGCCGGCCGACCTGGTTGATGATCAGCATCAGCAGCACCATCGTCGCCACCAGGATCATCAGGCCGTGGCTCTCGCTGTAGTCCAGCTCGTCCGAGAGATACGTCGGCATGTACGACAGCAGCATGTAGTCGGTGATGTTGTACGCGCCGACCAGCGCGATGCACAGCACCAGCGCCCGCCAGTGGGTGCGGAAGATCTTGGCGAGGTCGCCCCGTGCGGTGGTCTCCACCGCCGTCGCGGCCTCCGAGACGTGGACGTTGGAGTCCTCCAGCTTCAGGTACGCGGGCGTGTCGTCGAGCCGCAGCCGCAGGTAGATACCGATCATGCCGAGCGGAAGCGCGGCCAGGAACGGGATGCGCCAGCCCCAGGAGTCCATGCCGTCGCTGCCCAGGACGGCGGTCAGGGCGGTGACCAGGCTGGCGGCGGCGGTGTACCCGGCCAGCGTTCCCAGCTCCAGGAAGCTGCCGAAGAAACCGCGCCGCTTGTCCGGCGCGTACTCGGCGATGAAGGTGGACGCGCCGCCGTACTCGCCGCCGGTGGAGAAGCCCTGGAGCAGGCGGAACAGGATCAGCAGCAGCGGCGACCAGAAGCCGATGGAGTCGTAGCTGGGGATGAACCCGATGGCGGCCGTGCCGATCGCCATGAGGATCATGGTCAGCGCCAGCACCTTCTTGCGGCCGATCTTGTCGCCCATCGGGCCGAAGACCATGCCGCCGATCGGCCGCACCAGGAACGCCACGGCGAACGTGGCGAACGAGGAGAGCAACTGCGCGGTGTCGCTCCCGGACGGGAAGAACACCCGGCCGATCGTGCCCGCCAGATAGGCGTAGATGCCGAAGTCGAACCACTCCATGGCGTTGCCGAGGGAGGCAGCCTTGACGGCTCGCTTGACCGCGGCCTCGTCCGTGACGGTGATGTCCGACCGGCGCAGTCGGGGGTTCTGCCGGCGCTTGATCGCCCGGAAGAGGGCGGGGTGGCGGCGCACCGCCGCGGCGTCGGTCTCCGGTCCGTTCTCGGTGGGGGACGTGGCGGCCTCCCTTTCCACGCGCAGACACTCCGGACGGAGCGCTGCTCGGTCGTACGTCTCTCAGCTCGTACCCGTTCCCCCGATCATGCTGGGTATGGTCGTGACTTCGGTCATGTGATTGGGCCGATGAGGTGAGCGGCCGGTGAGTACGCTTCGCACATGCGTATCTCCGTCTCCTCCGACATGGACGAACCCGTGGCCCGGCTCCTCGTCGAGGAACTGCGCGCACGCGGTCACGAGGTGCGCGCGTACGGCGCACTGAACCCCGGGGCGGACCCGCGGTGGGCCGCCTGTTCCGAGCGGGCGGCGCGCGAGGTCGCCGAGGGACGGGCCGACCAGGCCGTCGTGTGCTGCTGGACCGGCACCGGCGCGTCCATCGCCGCCAACAAGGTGCCGGGCGTCCGCGCCGCCCTGTGCGCCGACGCGTACACCGCCGACGGGGCCCGCCGCTGGAACGACGCCAACGTGCTCGCCATCGGCCTGCGGCTGACGTCCGCTCCGGTGCTGCGCGAGATCCTCGACGCCTGGTTCGCGGGCGGCCCGAGTACGGACGCCGAGGACCGGGACAACGTCGCGCACGTGGAGCGGCTCGACGAGGACCGCCGAGCCGCTCGGTGAACCCCTGGGGGCGGGTCAGGAGGTGAGGACCTTCTCCAGCGTCCCCAGAGCGCCCGACAGCTCCTCCGCGGTGACGGTCAGCGGCGGTGCCAGCCGGATCGTGGAGCCGTGGGTGTCCTTGACGAGGATGCCCTCGCGCATCAGCCGCTCACTGACCTCGCGACCGGTGCCCAGCGCCGGGTCCACGTCGACGCCCGCCCACAGCCCCCGTGCCCGGAAGCCGACGACGCCCCTGCCGACCAGGGCGGCCAGCCCCTCGCGCAGCACCGCGCCCAGTTCGGCCGCCCGGCGCTGGTACTCGCCCGTCTCCAGCAGCTCCACCACCGCCGTGCCCACCGCGGCGGCCAGCGGATTGCCGCCGAACGTCGAACCGTGCTCGCCCGGATGCAGCACACCCAGCACGTCCCGGCGGCCCACCACCGCCGACACCGGGACGATGCCGCCGCCCAGGGCCTTGCCGAGCAGCACCACGTCCGGCACCACCGACTCGTGCTCGACGGCCAGGGTGTGCCCGGTGCGTCCGAGACCGGACTGGATCTCGTCCGCGACGAACAGACAGCCCTTGCGCCGGGTCAGCTCCCGCACCCCGGCCAGATAGCCGTCGTCCGGGATGAGGACGCCCGCCTCGCCCTGGATCGGCTCGATCAGCACGGCCGCGGTCGTCTCGTCGACCGCCGCCTCCATCGCCGCCAGGTCGTTGTACGGCACGATCCGGAAGCCCGGCGTGAAGGGACCGAAGCCGGCACGGGCCGTCTCGTCGGTGGAGAAGCTGACGATCGTCGTCGTACGGCCGTGGAAGTTGTCCGCGGCGACCACGATCGTCGCCCGGTCGGCCGGGACGCCCTTGACGTCGTACGCCCACTTGCGGGCCACCTTGATGCCGCTCTCCACCGCCTCCGCGCCGGTGTTCATCGGCAGCACCATGTCCGTGCCGGTCAGCGCGGCCAGCCGTTCGGCGAAGCCCGCCAGCCGGTCGTTGTGGAAGGCGCGCGAGGTGAGGGTGAGCCGGTCCAGCTGCCGGTGGGCGGCCTCGACCAGCGCCGGGTGGCGGTGGCCGAAGTTGAGCGCCGAGTAGCCGGCCAGCATGTCCAGATAGCGGCGGCCCTCCACGTCCTCCACCCAGGCGCCCTCGGCGCGGGCCACGACGACGGGCAGCGGGTGGTAGTTGTGCGCGAGGACGGGCTCCTCGGCGCGGATCAGCTCGTCGGAGCCGCGGGTGCTGCGGGCGGGTGCGGTCATGAGCGGGTCTCCCGGATCTCCTGGGTGCAGCACTTGATGCCGCCACCGGCCTTGTGGAACTCGGACAGGTCGACGGGGACCGGCACGTAGCCGCGGCCGTCGAGTTGCTCGGCCAGCCCCCTGGCCGCCGGAGCGATGTACACGTGCCGTCCGTCGGACACGGAGTTGAGCCCGAACGCCAGCGCGTCCTCGCGGGTGGCGAGCACCGCGTCCGGGTACAGCCGCTCCAGCACCTCGCGGCTGCCGGGCGAGAAGGCGCCGGGGTAGTAGGCGATGTTCCCGCCGCCGGCGCCGGGAGCCTCCGCGTCCGTCCCGTCGTCGAGCACGAAGAGCGCCGTGTCCAGGTGGTAGAAGTACGGGTCCACCAGGGTCAGCGAGATCACCGGCACGCCGAAGAACTCCTGCACCTCGCGGTGCGCGTCCCGGGTCGTGCGGAACCCGGTGCCGGCCAGGATCCAGCGGCCGGCCGGAACCAGGTCGCCCTCGCCCTCGCAGACCGACTCGGGATGGTGGACCTCGAAGCCCTCCGTCTTGAACCACGCCTCGAAGGGCACGGACTCGGGACGCCGCTCGGGCGCGTGGAAGAGGGAACCGAAGACCCGGCCCCCGACCACCACCGCGCAGTTCGCGGCGAAGACCATGTCGGGCAGACCGGGGACCGGCGCGACGGTGTCCACGGTGTGTCCGTGGGCACGGTAGGTGTCGACCAGCGCCTGCCACTGGTCGAGGGCGCGGATGACGTCGACCGGTCGGCCGGTGCTCATCCACGGGTTGATCGCGTACTGCACGGCGAAGTGTCTGGGTTCGCAGACCACGAAGCGCCGCCGGCGCGGCACACGGGACTCGGTCACAGAGGGGTACCTCCGCTTTTCACGGTGTGTGACGGGGTGTTGACACCACGGTAGGAAGTGACACCCGAGCCCGACAAGCGAGGAAGGCTGCGCGTTCCCGCAGGATCGCTGCGTTTTTCGCCCGGTCAGCGCACGTTTGCTGCGCCGTCCGGAGCGGGCAGGGCGGCTCCCGCCTCCGGACTGTCCGCGATCAGGTGGGACAGCACCATCACGCTGATCGTCTTCCGGATGAACGGCTCCGCACGAATGCGCTCCAGCACCTCCTCGAAGTGCTCCACGTCCCGCGCCCGCACGTGCAGCAGCGCGTCCGCTCCGCCGGTGACCGTCATCGCCGCCGTGATCTCCGGGTAGCCCCGCACGACCTCCGCGAGCCGCCGCGGCGGCGCCGCCCCCTCGCAGTACACCTCCACGTACGCCTCCGTGCGCCACCCCAGCGCGGAGGGCCGCACCGTGGCCGTGAACCCGGTGATCACGTCCGTCTCGCGCAGCCGGTCCACCCGGCGCTTGACCGCCGTCGAGGACAGTCCGACGTCCGCGCCGATCTCCGCGAAGGAGGTCCTGGCGTTCTCCATCAGGGCGGTGACGATCTTCCGGTCGAGTTCGTCGAAGGAAGCGGGCCTGCTGTTCATGCGGGCACTGTATCCAGGGGATACGGCCACGTCGCAGGCGTGTGCAGGCGCCCGGATCGCCCCTACACTCCACCTTCATGCTGCGCGCCCTGGCTGTCGACGACGAACGCCCCACGCTCGAGGAACTCGTGTACCTGCTGAACGCCGACCCCCGCGTCGGCACCGCGGAGGGCGCGAGCGACGCGACCGAGGCGCTGCGCCGCATCAACCGGGCCCTGGAGTCGGGCCCCGACGGTCCCGACGCCATCGACGTCGTCTTCCTCGACATCCAGATGCCCGGCCTCGACGGGCTGGACCTCGCCCGGCTGCTCACCGGGTTCGCCCGGCCGCCGCTGGTCGTGTTCGTCACCGCGCACGAGGACTTCGCCGTCCAGGCCTTCGACCTCAAGGCCGTCGACTACGTGCTCAAACCGGTGCGTCGGGAGCGGCTGGCGGAAGCGGTGCGCCGGGCCGCCGAACGGCGCGGCGCCGCCGCCGTGCCCGCCCCGCGCATCCCCGTGCACGAACCCGACCCGGACCACGTCACCGTGGAGCTCGGCGGCGTCACCCGCTTCGTGCCCGTCGACGAGATCACCCACGTCGAGGCGCAGGGCGACTACGCCCGCCTGCACACCGACCGGGGCAGCCACCTCGTCCGCATCCCCCTGTCCACCCTGGAGGAACGCTGGCGGGCCCGGGGCTTCGTGCGCATCCACCGCCGTCACCTCGTCGCCCTGCGCCACATCGGCGAGCTGCGCCTGGACGCCGGCAGCGTCAGCGTCCTGGTCGGCACCGAGGAACTCCAGGTCAGCCGGCGCCACGCCCGCGAGCTGCGGGACCTGCTCATGCGGAGGCCGTGAACCGTGCCCCAGGACCCCACCGAGCGCCGCGTCACCGTCACCGCCCCGCCCAGGCGCCCCGTCCCGCACGCCCGGCTCCGCTCGCGCGGACGGCACTCCCAGCCCCTGGGCCACTACCGCCCGCGCACCGAGATCGACGAGCAGACCACCCTCGGCCACACCTACGTCCGCTCCCTGATGCGCAGCCAGCTGCGGGCCGGCCTCGCCGCCCTCGCCGTCCTCGGTCTCCTCGTCGGTCCGCTCCCGCTGCTGTTCGCGGTGCTGCCCGACGCCCGCGGTCTGGAGTGGGCCGTCCTCGGCTTCGGCCTGTACGCCCCGCTCGTCCTGCTCGCCCGCTGGTACGTGCGCCGCGCCGAGCGCAACGAACGCGACTTCGTGCGGCTCGTCGAGGACCGGTGACCATGCCGGACGAGGCCGTGAAGGCACCATGAACTCCAGCTACGCCATACCCGCCGTCGCCCTCGTGGTCGTCGCCACCGTCCTCGTCGGCGCCTTCGGCCTGCGCATCTCCCGGACCACCTCCGACTTCTACGTCGCCTCCCGCACCGTCGGCCCCCGCCTCAACGCCGCCGCCATCAGCGGCGAGTACCTCTCCGCCGCCTCCTTCCTCGGCATCGCGGGACTGGTCCTCGTCCAGGGTCCCGACATGCTCTGGTACCCGGTCGGCTACACCGCCGGGTACCTGGTCCTGCTGCTCTTCGTCGCCGCACCGCTGCGCCGCTCGGGGGCCTACACGCTGCCCGACTTCGCCGAGGCCCGGCTTGCCTCCCAGGGGGTGCGGCGGCTCGCCGGGGCCTTCGTCGTCGGGGTCGGCTGGCTGTACCTGCTGCCCCAGCTCCAGGGCGCCGGGCTGACGCTGACCGTGCTCAGCGGGGCGCCCGACTGGCTGGGCGGGGTGATCGTCGCCGTCGTCGTCACCGCCATCGTCGCCGCCGGGGGCATGCGCAGCATCACCTTCGTCCAGGCGTTCCAGTTCTGGCTCAAGCTCACCGCCCTGCTGGTCCCCGCCCTCTTCCTGGTGCTGGCCTGGCAGGGCGACGGCGCCCCCGGCCGCCCCTTCGAGGAGCCCGCCACCTTCCGTGAGCAGCGCTCGGTCCGCATCGACGACACCCTCACCCTCAAGCTCGAGGAGCCGCTGACGGTCACCGTCGACGGCACCGTGGACGGCCGTGCCCGCGACGGCGCCCGCGTCGCCCTGCCCGCCGGCACCCACCGCATCGAGGCCGGCACCCGCCTCACCTTCGCCGCGGACACCCCCGTCCCGGCCGCCGGACGCGGCGCCGACGACGCCCTGTCGCCGTCCCGGGCCGAGAGCCGCGCGGAACGCCCGCTGTACGCCACGTACGGCCTGATCCTGGCCACGTTCCTGGGCACCATGGGCCTGCCGCACGTCGTGGTCCGCTTCTACACCAGCCCGACCGGCGTCTCGGCCCGCCGCACCACCGTCGCCGTCCTCGGCCTCATCGGCGCCTTCTACCTGCTGCCGCCCCTCTACGGGGCCCTCGGCCGCCTCTACGCCCCCGAGCTGACCCTCACCGGGGAGGCCGACGCCGCGGTCCTGCTGCTGCCGGACAGGGTGATCGGCGGAGTGGGCGGCGACCTGCTCGGCGCGCTGGTCGCGGGCGGTGCCTTCGCCGCGTTCCTGTCCACCGCGTCCGGGCTCACCATGGCCGTCGCGGGCGTGCTCACGCAGGACGTGCTGCCGTCCCGCGCCGTGCCCCACTTCCGGCTGGGCACCCTGCTCGCCATGGCCGTGCCGCTGGCGGCGAGCGCGCTGGTCGGCGGGCTGCCGGTCGCCGACGCCGTCGGCCTCGCCTTCGCCGTGTCCGCCTCCTCGTTCTGCCCGCTGCTCGTCCTCGGCATCTGGTGGCGACGGCTGACCCCGCCCGGCGCGGCTGCCGGGATGCTGGTGGGCGGCGGCTCAGCCCTGCTCGCCGTCGCCGCCACGATGGGCGGCCTCCCCGGCGGGGGCGGGGCGCTGCACGCGCTGCTGGCCTGGCCCGCCCTGTGGTCGGTGCCGCTGGGCTTCCTCACGATGGTGCTGGTCTCCCTCGCCACCCCGGGCCGGGTCCCGGCGGGGACGGCGGCGATCCTGGCCCGCTTCCACCTGCCGGAGGAACTGGGCACGGAGGATCTGAGGGCGGAGGACCTGCGCGCGGAGGATCTGAGGGCGGAGGACCTGCGCGCGGAAGAGCTGCATGCGAAGGGCCTGCGCGCCCACCAACCGCCCACGGAGGACCCTCGTACGGGCGATCCGCAGGCCGGGACCGGGCAGCGAGAGGAGACGACGCGATGAGCGGCTCCGCGGCCGGATTCCTGGCGGGCCTCGCCGTCGCCCTGCTCCCGCTGCTGGCCACCGGCTTCTGGCTGGGGCGGCGCACGGCCCGCCCGCAGCACCTCGGCGGCCTGGGCACCCCGGTCGAGCACGCCACCTTCCAGACCCTGCACACCGCCTCGCTGGCCACACCCCCGCTGCGGGCGGGCCTGACCGAGGAGACCGCAGGGAAGTCGGCCCGCAAGCTGCGCTCCCTGCTCGGCACGGACGCGCTGTGCCTGACCGACCTCGAGGAGGTCCTGGTCTGGGACGGCGTGGGCACCCACCACCGCGCCGAGATCATGGAACGACTCGCCGGACCGCTGGAGACCGGCCGCGGCGAGGCCTTCCGGCTCACCTGCGACACCCCGGACTGCACGGTGCGCTGGGCCGTCGTCGCCCCGCTGACCGTGGACGACCGGGTGCACGGCGCCCTCGTCGCCTGCGCGCCCCGCGAGTCCGCCGTCCTGGTCCGCGCGGCCGGGGAGGTGGCCCGCTGGGTCTCCGTCCAACTGGAGCTGGCCGACCTCGACCAGTCCCGCACCCGCCTCATCGAGGCCGAGATCAAGGCGCTGCGCGCGCAGATCTCCCCGCACTTCATCTTCAACTCGCTCGCGGTGATCGCGTCCTTCGTGCGCACCGACCCCGAGCGTGCCCGTGAGCTGCTGCTGGAGTTCGCCGACTTCACCCGCTACTCGTTCCGCAGGCACGGCGACTTCACCACCCTCGCCGACGAACTGCACGCCATCGACCACTACCTGGCGCTGGTACGGGCCCGCTTCGGCGACCGCCTCGCCGTCACCCTCCAGGTCGCCCCCGAGGTGCTGCCGGTCGCGCTGCCCTTCCTCTGCCTCCAGCCGCTCGTCGAGAACGCCGTCAAACACGGGCTGGAGGGCAAGGCCGACCGGTGCCGCATCCAGATCACCGCCCAGGACGCGGGCGCCGAGGCCCTGGTCGTCATCGAGGACGACGGCGCCGGCATGGACCCGGACCTGCTGCGTCGCATCCTCGCGCGCGAGGTCAGCCCGTCTGGCGGCATCGGACTGTCCAACGTCGACGACCGCCTCCGGCAGGTCTACGGAGACGACCACGGCCTCGTCATCGAGACGGCCGTCGGCGCGGGCATGAAGATCACGGTCCGGCTGCCGAAGTACCAGCCGGGTGTGCACTCGGCGGGCCGGCTCGGTCGTGACTGAGCCGGCCCGCCGAGTGACGCGGGTGCCCCGCGCGGGGGCTCAGGCGCTGCGGGTGGCCACCAGCCCCAGGGTGATCAGACCGAGCACGACCCAGCCGAACCACAACCAGCCGTTGCTCCCGAGCGCCACCGTGTAGGCCGTCACCGCGACCAGGCCTCCGATGGTGAACGCCCCCATCGTCTTCGTCGAACTGTCCGTGGAACCGGGCATCGCAACACCCTCCTCGTGTCCGTTGCCCTCCATGGTGCCCCGTTCAGCCGCCGCGTGTGTTCAGTGAGGCCAGATAGGCGTTGTACGCCGCCAGCTCCTTGTCGCCGTCGCGGTCGGCGGCCCGGTCGCTGCGCCGGGCCTGGCGCTCCTCCGAGGCGTACCACTGGAACAACAGCGCGAGCAGCACGAGGACGGACGGGACCTCGCTGAACGCCCAGGCGATGCCGCCGGCCGCGTTCTGGTCGGAGAGGGCGTCGATGCCGAGTGAGGCGGGCGGGTTCTTGAACGTCTCGACCATCGGCGAGGAGGCCATCATCAGCGCGATGCCGAAGAACGCGTGGAACGGCATGCCCGCGAACAGCTCCAGCATCCGCATCAGGTAGCCCGGCCGGTGCGGGCCCGGGTCCACGCCCATGATCGGCCAGAAGAACACCACGCCGACGGCGAGGAAGTGCACCATCATCCCGATGTGCCCGGCCTGGGAGCTCATCAGCGTGTCGAAGAGGGGAGTGAAGTACAGCGCGTACAGGCTCGCGATGAACAGCGGGATGGTGAACGCCGGGTGCGTGATGATCCGCATGTAGCGGCTGTGCAGCAGCATCAGCAGCAGCTCACGGGGGCCCTTGCGGCCACGGCCCGCCGGGGGCAGCGCACGCAGCGCCAGCGTGATCGGGGCGCCGAGCAGGAGCAGGATCGGCGACACCATGCTGATCACCATGTGCTGCACCATGTGCACGCTGAACATGACCATGCCGTAGTCGTTCAGCTTGGTGCACATCATCAGGGCCACGCTCAGCACACCGGACACGAAGGCCACAGTCCGGCCGACCGGCCACTTGTCGCCGCGCCGCACCAGGCGGACGACGCCCCAGCCGTACAGCGCCAGTCCCAGGAGACAGGCGACGAGGAAGAAGGGGTCCGCCGACCAGGCGAGCCCCCGCCCCAGCGTGAACGGCGGCAGATCCATCGTCATGCCGTGCCCGCCGTGATCCATCCGCCCGCTCCTGTTTCATGGGGGTTGAGCGCGGTTGAACACCGCTTGTCCGAAGCCAGACTAGAACCGCCCCCGGCCGCGCTTGCGACTGGGGGCGGTGAAACGCGCCCTTCAGGGGCGCGGGGAACTGCGCGACAAGCCACCTACGGCCCGCGGTCCGCGAATCACCTCAGGGCCCGAGCTCCGACCGGCAGGTCAGAGAACACACTCCGCTTCCGCGTACCGCGCGTCCGGCACCGTCTTCAACGCCTCCACCGCGTCGGCGAGCGACACCATCTCGATGTCCGTCCCGCGCAGCGCCGTCATCTTCCCGAACTCCCCGCGGTGCACCGCCTCCACCGCGTGCCACCCGAACCGCGTCGCCAGCACCCGGTCGTACGCCGTGGGCGTCCCACCGCGCTGGACGTGCCCGAGTATCACCGGCCGGGCCTCCTTGCCGAGCCGTTCCTCCAGTTCGATGGAGAGCTGGCGGGCGATCCCGGCGAAGCGCTCGTGGCCGTAGACGTCCTTGCCGCCCTCGTCGAAGTCCATGGTGCCCGCCCTGGGCTTGGCACCCTCCGCCGCCACCACGATCGCGAACCGCTTGCCCGCGGAGAAACGCGCGCCGACCTTCGCGGTCAGCTCGTCGATGTCGAAGGGCCGCTCCGGTACGACGACGGCGTGTGCGCCGGCCGCCATGCCGGAGTGCAGCGCGATCCAGCCGGTGTGCCGGCCCATGACCTCGACGATCAGCACCCGCTGGTGGGACTCGGCGGTGGTCTTCAGCCGGTCCAGGGCCTCGGTGGCGACGGTCACCGCGGTGTCGAAACCGAAGGTGACGTCGGTGACCGCTATGTCGTTGTCGATGGTCTTCGGCACGCCCACGATCGGCAGGCCGTTGTCCGACAGCAGCCGGGCCGCCTTCAGGGTGCCCTCGCCGCCGATCGGGATGATCGCGTCGAGGCCGAGTTCCTCGACGTGGCCGCGGGCCCGCTCGACGCCGTCCCGCAGGTGCTCGGGACGGACCCGGGAGGAGCCGAGGATGGTGCCGCCGCGGGCCAGGATGCCGCCGACCGCGTCGAGGTCGAGCTTGAGGTAGTCGCACTCCAGGAGGCCCTTCCAGCCGTCCCGGAAACCGATGACCTCGTCGCCGTGGTCGACGACGGCACGGTGCACGACGGACCGGATGACGGCGTTCAGGCCGGGGCAGTCGCCGCCGGACGTGAGGACACCAATGCGCATAGCCCGAAAAACCTTCTCAACGTGGCACGGGTCCGGACCGCGCTGTCCGGCTCGATCCCCGCCACCCTAGCGGTACCGGGGGGCGGGACCGAACCACGCGTCCGCCTACTGGACGCAGCCGCTCACCTGTGCGGATGTGCCATCAGACGGGCCGGGACCGTAGGCGTCACGCAGGCTGCTGCGCAACTGTGACTACGCAGGCTGCTGCGCAGCCGCGATGCGCTCGTTGCGGAGCGCCTCGTACCAGCGGTCGTCGGTCGGCGGCAGTGCGTTCACGTCGAGGGCCAGCTTGAGCAGCAGGTCCGCGATCAGCGGGTTGCGGGCCAGGACCGGGCCGTGCATGTACGTACCGAAGACCGTGTCGTTGTACGCGCCCTCCGTGCCGTCCCCCGTGCCGTTGCCGTTGCCGAAGCGGACCTGGGCGAGCGGACGGGCGCTGGGCCCGACGTGGGTGACGCCCTGGTGGTTCTCGAAGCCGGTCAGCGGGGGCAGGCCGAGGCGGGGGTCGATGTCGCCGAGCACGTCGCCGACGCACCGGGCGCCCTCGCCGCGGGTGGAGACCACGTCGAGCAGCCCGAGGCCGGGCTCGCGCTGGCCGAGGTCGTTGATGAACTCGTGGCCCAGGATCTGGTAGCCGGCGCAGACGGAGAACACGATCGCGCCGTTCTCCACCGCCCGGTTGAGTCCGCCGTCCCGCCGCAGCCGCTCGGCCGCGAGCCGCTGCGGCCGGTCCTCGCCGCCGCCGATCAGGTAGATGTCGCCGGAGGTCGGGATCGGCTGGTCGCTGCGCACGTCCAGCCGGGCCACGTCGAGGCCGCGCTGGCGGGCCCGGCGCTCCACGACGAGGGCGTTGCCCTGGTCGCCGTAGGTGCTGAGCAGGTCCGGGTAGATCCAGACGATCCGCAGTTGGTTGTCGCTCACGAAAATCCCCTGAAGTCTCGCGGTCAGTTGCCGACGCGGCGGCGCAGGTCCTGGAAGGCGGTGTAGTTCGCGATGACCTCGATGCGGCCGGGCGGGCAGAGCTGCACCGCCTGGTCGAGGTCCTCGCACACCTGGAACTGCTGGTTCGCGACCTCCAGGCGCACCGCGAGGTCCAGCTTGCGGTCGCCGACCACGCAGATCGGGTGGCCGGACAGCCGCGTGTAGTCCACGTCCCACAGCCAGGAGGTGTCGGTGCCGTCGGCGCCGCGCGCGTTCACCGAGAGGATCACCGGGGCCGGCGGCGGGTCGATCAGGGAGAAGGTCTCCAGCCAGCCCGCCGGGTTCTTGGCGAGCAGCAGGCGCAGGTCGCGGCCCTGGAACTGGACGACGTCGTAGCGCCCGGCGACCGCCTGCACCTGGTACATGCGCTCCAGCGCGACCTGCGGCGGCACCCCGAAGACGGCGGCGACGGCGGCCGAGGAGGCGGCGTTGGCCTTGTTGGCGCGGCCCGGCAGCTGGAGGTGGATGGGCCAGGCGGAACCGTGCGGGTCGAGGACGTGGTCGCCGGACAGGGCCCAGCTCGGCGTGGGGCGGCGGAAGCCGCACTCGCCGCAGAACCAGTCGTCGCCGGGGCGCTGCATCACGCCGCCGCAGGACGGGCAGGACCAGGCGTCGTCCTTCCACATCTGCCCGGCGGCGACCCAGATCACGTTGGGGGAGGAGGAGGCCGCCCACACCACCAGCGGGTCGTCGGCGTTGGCGACGACCACGGCCTTGGAGCCGGCCAGGCCCTCGCGCCAGTTCTCGGCGAGCATGCGGGTCTCGGCGGCGCGGTCCAGCTGGTCGCGGGAGAGGTTGAGCAGCGCGATGCACTTCGGGTCGGTGGCCTGGGCGACGCCGACGAGGTACTTCTCGTCGACCTCGATCACCCCGTAGCGGGCCTCCGCGCCACCGGCGAGCGCCGAGGTGATGCCGGCCGGCATGTTGGCGCCGAGCGCGTTGGAGACGACCGGGCCGGCCGCCTTGAGCGCCTCGGCGATGAGCCGGGTGGTGGTGGTCTTGCCGTTGGTCGCCGAGACGAGCGTCACGTCCAGGTGCCCGGCGAGCCGGTGCAGGAGGTCGGGGTCGAGTTTCAGCGCGACCCGGCCGCCGATCACCGAACCGCTGCCGCGCCCCGCGGCGCGCGACGCCGCCGCGACCGCCTTGCCCGCGGTCACGGCGATCTTGGCCCGCGGCGTGAGCGGGTCCGAGTTGCCTGCCATCAGTTCTCGATCCTCCTTGCCGTACGCGCCGCGCCTGAAGCCTGTGAAGCCTGACGGCCACGTGGTGTGGACCTCAGCCTATCGAGATCCATTCGCACTCCCGAATCGCGGCACCGGCCACCGGGTTCCGGCGGTGGGCGCGTGCCGCCGGGGGACACAGGGACCTTACTCTGACCGCCATGCGACAAGGCTCCATCCCGGGCGCCCACGGGCGCGTCCGTCCCCTCGCCCTCCTCGGCGACCCCGTCCTGCACGCCCCCTGCGCGGAGGTGACGGACTTCGGTCCGGAACTCGCGGCGCTCGTGGAGGACTTGTTCGCGACCATGTACGCCGCCCACGGCGTGGGCCTGGCCGCGAACCAGATCGGCGAGGCGCTGCGCGTCTTCGTGTACGACTGCCCGGACGACGAGGAGGAGCGGCACCTCGGGCACGTGGTGAACCCCCGGCTGGTGGAGACCGGCGGGGTGGTGGTGCGCGGTCCCGAGGGCTGTCTGTCGCTGCCGGGCCTGGAGGCGGGGACCGAGCGGCACGACGAGGCGGTGGTGACGGGCTTCACGGTGACCGGAGAGCCGGTCACCGTGCGCGGGACCGGGTTCTTCGCGCGGTGCCTCCAGCACGAGTGCGACCATCTGGAGGGGCGGGTCTACGCCGATCGCCTGACCGGGCGGCGCCACCGGAAGCTGATGCGGCAGGTGGCGCGGGCGTCCTGGCGCCGCTGAGTGCCCGCACCGACGACGGACCGGGGGAGACCGGAGGTCAGAACCCGGGGCCGCCCGCCTTGTCCCCCGCCTCGGCGAGGCGGCCCCACAGCAGGTCGGCCAGGCTGCGGACCAACTCCTCCCGGGGGCAGGGCCGTTCGCCCAGCCACCAGTCCCCGGCGGCGTGCATCATGCCGACGATCCCGTGCCCCCACACCCGGGCCAGCTGCTGGGTGCCCGGTCCGACGTCGAGGCGCTCCTCGATGACCTGGGCCAGCTCCTCGCCCATGCGCCGCAGCAGTGGCGCCGAGTGCCTGCCGACGTCGAAGCCCTGCTCGGACTGGTCGCCCGGTGCGGTGCCGCCGTCCGCCGGATGCATCAGGAAGCGGTACACCTGCGGGCGGGCCTCGATGGCCGCCAGATAGGTGTCCAGGGTGGCCTCGACGCGCTGCCGCCGCTCCGCCGGGGCGTCCAGGGCGGCCCGCAGCGAGGCGAGGAGGGCGTCCGTGTGCCGGACGGCGAGGGCGGCGTAGAGTCCGCCCTTGTCGCCGAAGTGGCGGTACAGGATCGGCTTGGTGATGCCGGCCTCCGCGGCGATGGCGTTCATCGAGGCGTGCGGACCGTCGCGCAGCACCACCCGGTCGGCGGCCTCGAGCAGCTCGCGCCGTCTGCGGTCGGCGGACGTCTGCGGATCGGCCCGCTGTGTGGTGTTCATGTGCTCTCCCCACCCGTGCTGTTTCGGTGACGCCTGCGCAAACTAACACTCACGGGACCAGGGCCATCGAACGGGAGGGCGAGGGGGTTCCGGGAGTTGACTTTTCCTACCCGTCGGTAACAGACTCGGGGTTACCGCAAGTAACATGCACGGGCGTCACTGGAGGGGACATGGCCGAGTTCACCATGGAGCTGAGCGACGAACAGAAGGAGGTCCGGGACTGGCTGCACGGCTTCGCCGCCGACGTCATCCGCCCCGCGGCCGCCGAATGGGACGAGCGCGAGGAGACCCCCTGGCCGGTCATCCAGGAGGCCGCCAAGGTCGGCATCTACTCCCTGGACTTCTACGCCCAGCAGTACTTCGACTCCACCGGCCTCGGCATCCCCATGGCGATGGAGGAGCTGTTCTGGGGCGACGCGGGCATCGCCCTGTCGATCGTCGGCACCGGCCTCGCCGCCGTCGGCGTCCTCGCCAACGGCACCGAGGAGCAGATCGGCACCTGGATCCCCCAGATGTACGGCGACGCCAACGACGTCAAGGTCGCCGCCTTCTGCTCCTCCGAGCCCGACGCCGGTTCCGACGTGGCCTCCATGCGCACGCGTGCCGTGTACGACGAGGCCAAGGACGAGTGGGTGCTCAACGGCACCAAGACCTGGGCGACCAACGGCGGCATCGCCAACGTCCACGTCGTCGTCGCGGTCGTCGACCCGGACCTCGGCTCCAAGGGCCACGCCTCCTTCATCGTCCCGCCGGCCACGCCGGGGCTGTCCCAGGGCCAGAAGTTCAAGAAGCACGGCATCCGCGCCTCGCACACCGCCGAGGTCGTCCTCGACAACGTGCGGGTGCCCGGCTCCTGCCTGCTGGGCGGCAAGGAGAAGCTGGACGCCCGACTGGCCCGCGCCCGGGAGAAGGCCAAGAAGGGCGGCGAGCGCGTGAAGAACGCCGCGATGGCCACCTTCGAGGCGTCCCGCCCGGCCGTCGGCGCGATGGCGGTGGGCACGGCCCGGGCGGCGTACGAGGTGGCGCTGGAGTACGCGCAGACCCGTGAGCAGTTCGGACGCCCCATCATCGACAACCAGGGCGTCGCCTTCCAGCTCGCCGACATGCGCACCTCCATCGACGCCGCGCGGCTGCTGGTGTGGCGGGCGTCCTGGATGGCGATCAACGGCAAGCCGTTCACGGCGGCCGAGGGCTCGATGTCCAAGCTGTTCGCGAGCGAGACCGCGAAGAAGGTGACCGCCCAGGCGGTCCAGATCCTGGGCGGCAACGGCTACACGCGGGAGTACCCGGTGGAGCGGATGCACCGGGACTCCGCGATCTACACGATCTTCGAGGGCACGAGTGAGATCCAGCGGCTGGTGATCGCGCGGACGCTGGCGGGCATGCCGATCCGCTAACCGTGTCGCAGCGGCGTGAGCTGCTCGATGTCGTACTTCGCCCGCAGGGCCTCGATCGCCTCGTGGTCCGGTGGGCCCCCGTCGCCCAGGATCTCCAGGAGTTCCTCGAAGTAGCGTTCGTGGTCCGGGGGCGGGCTGGCCTGGAAGAACATCTTGGCCGGCTCGCCCGTCGGGTTGGCGAAGGCGTGCGGGCAGCCCGGGGGTACGACGATGACCGTGCCCGGGGTGGCGCGCACCACCCGGTTGCCCGAGGGCGACTCCCACGTGCGCCAGTTGTCGGGGGTGCGGATCCTCGGCTCGAAGGCGAGCACGTCCAGCTCGCCCTCGAGCACGTAGAACAGCTCCTCGCTGCGGCTGTGCACGTGCGCGCCGACGTCGAACCCCGGCGGCACGATCACCTCGAAGGTGGACGCCATCCGCGAGTGCGAACCGGTCACCTTGAAGGTCACGTGCTGGGCCGGCGCCTGCACCACCCGGCCCTGCCCCGGCGGCACCAGCAGGCCCTCGGCCGCCGCCACCAGGCCGCTCACCAGGTCACCGGCAGGGCCTCGGGCCCGCGGATCAGCGCGCCCTTCTTGAAGGGGACGTCCTCGGGCGCCACCGAGAGCTTCAGACCCGGCACCCGGTCCAGGACCGCGTCGACCAGCAGCTCCGACTCCAGCCGGGCCAGCATGCCGCCCGGGCAGTAGTGCGGGCCGAAGCCGAAGGACACGTGCGGGTTGGGGGAGCGGTCGAAGTCGACCGTGTCCGGGTCGGGGAAGACCTCCGGGTCGCGGTTGGCGGCCAGGTAGGACACGTAGACCGCGTCGCCCGCCCGGATCCGCACGCCCTTGACGTCCACGTCCTCCAGGGCGATCCGGGAGAGCCCGACGGCGTTGCGGTGGGGGATCCAGCGCAGCAGTTCGTCGATGGCCCGGGGACGGATCTCCGGTTCGGAACGCAGGCGTTCGGCGAGTTCGGGGCGGCTCAGCAGCAGGTGGAACATCTGCCCGCTGTTGTTGGTGACCGCCTCGCCGCCGATCTGGAGCAGGACCGCGAGCCCGACCGCCTCGGCCAGGGTGATCTCTTCCCGGCCCACGGCGGCACCGAGCAGCGAGGTGACGTCCTCGCCGGTGCTGTCCGACCGGAGCCCGATGAGATCCGAGAAGTAGGTGTTCATGTCGTTCTTGGCCCGCTCGCTGACCTCGGCGCCGTGCGAGGAGGACAGGATGAGCTGGGTCCAGGTGTGCATGGCGTGCCGGTCGGTGGCCGGCACACCCATCAGCTCGCAGATCACCGCGATGGGGAAGGGGCTCAGCACCGCCTCGGTGAGGTCGGCGGGCGGACCGGCCTTCAGCATGGCGTCGACCAGTTCGTCGAGCATGCCGCGGGACCGCTCGCGCACCCGCTCCACGCCCCGCGCGGTGAAGGCGGCGGCCACCGAGCGGCGCAGCCGGGTGTGGTCCGGCGGGTCGAGGAAGCCGACCGCGCCGCGGGCCGGGATGAAGTGCGGGGCCAGCCGGGTGACCTGCCGGTCCATGACGGCCTCGCGGCCGAACCGCGGATCGTTGGTGACCAGGCGCACGTCGTCGTGGCGGGTCACCAGCCAGGCCCAGCCCTCGCCGTTGGGCAGCGAGATCCGGGTGACGGGACCCTCCCGCATCAACTCGGTGAGCACCGGGTCGAAGTCGCTGCCGGGCAGGTCGACGGCCGGCCAGTCCCGTACGGGCGGCACGGTCCGGGACATCGTCTCTTCGCTCATGTCTGCCTCACACTCCGCGTCACGCCCGGGGACACACCCCGCGTCAGGTCCTGCCGCACGCTCCGCCGCAGGTCCGCGGTCTGCCAGCAGCCCACGGACATCTCCGCGGTGATGCCGGGACCGAAACCGGCCAGCAGCCCGCGTGCCCCCTCCTCGACCCCGCCCTCGTCGAAGAGCCTGCGCAGCGCGTCCAGGACGACGGCGCTGGCGATGTTGCCGTACTCGGTGAGCGTGGACCGGCTGAACCGGAACGCGTGCGGGTCGACCTGGAGGAACTTGCTGAGGTCGTCGAGGATCCGGGGGCCGCCCGCGTGCACGATGTAGAAGTCCAGGTCGGCGGCGTCCCAACCGTGCTCGCCCGCCAGCTGCTTGAGCGCCGGCGCGAGCGGTTCCATGGTGGCCGGCACCCGCTTGTCCAGCAGGAAGTGGAAACCGGTCGCCTTCACGTCGTACATGATCCACTCTTCGGTCTTGGGGATCAGGTACGAGCCGTTGCGCTCCAGGCGCACTCCGGTGCCGCCCCGGCCGCGGACCACCGCGGCGGCAATGCCGTCGCCGAAGAGGCCGTTGCAGAGCAGGGAGCCCACCCCGAGGTCGGTGGGCTGGTAGCACAGCGAGCAGAACTCGCAGGCCACGATGAGCGCGTTGGCGTCGGGGTACGCGGTGCAGAAGTCGTGGGCCCGGTTGATCGCCGCACCGCCGGCCGCACAGCCCAGCTGGGCGATGGGTATCTGCCGCGTGGTGGCGTCGAAGCCCATCTCGTTGATCAGCCACGCCGTGAGCGAGGGCATCATGAAGCCCGTGCACGAGACGTAGATGATCACGTCGATGTCGGTGGTGAGCAGCTCCGCGTCGTCGAGGGCACGCTGGACCACGGCAGGTACGCGGGACTTCGCCTCCCGCTCGTAGACCTTGTTGCGGTCCTCGAAGCCCGGGTGCTTCAGCGTCTCCTCGATGGGCTGCACGATGTGCCGGGTGCGGACCCCGGTGTTCTCTATCAGCCGGAGCGCGAGCGGCAGTTGAGGATGGTCGGTGTGACGCCGGCGCGCCAGCTCCAGCGTCTCCTCCATCGTGATCACGTGCTCCGGGACGGACACCGAGGGTCTGCACAAAGTCGCCATGAACCGTGCCTGCTTTCGCCTCGCGGAAGGCTTGCGCCCCCCGGCCGGAAAGTGCTGCACCTTTTCAGGGGTGCCCGTCCACGATCACCCACCCGGGCGGCGATCTCTCGCGGGGCTACTCCGTCTCGGGGAAGGGCCGTCTCGGGGAAGGCGCGTGCCGGGCAGGCGCCGTCCGGGGCAGGCGTCGTACCGCCAGGCGTCGTACCGGGCAGGCGTCAGGAGGAGCGGCCGCTGCTGTGGGCGATGCACGCCACGTCGATCCGGTCGGCCAGCTTGGCCAGCTCGATGGTGAGGGCCGCGACGGTGTCCTCGTCCAGACTCTCCTCGCCGGTCTCCACCAGCCGCAGCCACCGCCCGCCGACCGTGCGCAGCAGCTTGCTCACGTCGGACGCGGCGACCTGGAGCGTGCCGCGGTCGTCGACGATCAGAGGCAGGGTCACTTCGCGGTTCACAAAGGGGATCGTAGTCGCGGAGGGCTCACGCTCCGTGCCATACGGTGGTGATGTTGCAGAACTCGCGGATTCCGTGCCCGGACAGCTCACGCCCGTAGCCCGACCGCTTGACTCCGCCGAACGGGAACGCCGGGTGGGACGCCGTCATCCCGTTGACGTACACCCCGCCCGCCTCCAGGTCCCGGACGAACCGGTCCACGTCGGCGTCGTCGCGCGTCCACACGTTGGAACTGAGCCCGAAGTCCGTGTCGTTGGCGATCAGCACCGCCTCGTCCAGGTCGGCCGCCCGGTAGAGCGTGGCGACCGGCCCGAAGGCCTCCTCGCGGTGGATCCGCAGGTCGCGGGTGACGTCCGCCAGGACGGTCGGCGGGTAGTACCAGCCGGGCCCGTCGGGCCGTTCGCCGCCGCACAGCACCGTCGCGCCGCCGCGCACCGCGTCGTCGACCAGCTCCACCACGTCGTTCAGTCCCTGCTCGCTGGAGAGCGGGCCGACCTCGGTCTCCTCGTCCATCGGGTCGCCGACCCTCAGCGCCCGCATGCCCTCGGTGAAGCGCTCGGCGAAGGCGTCGTACACGTCCGTGTGCACGATGAACCGCTTGGCGGCGATGCACGACTGCCCGGCGTTCTGCGTGCGCGCGGTCACCGCCACCTCGGCGGCGCGGTCCACGTCGGCGGACGGCATGACGACGAACGGGTCGCTGCCCCCCAGCTCGAGCACCGTCTTCTTGATCATCTGTCCGGCGGTGGAGGCCACCGCGCGGCCCGCGGGCTCGCTGCCGGTGAGGGTGGCGGCCCGCACCCGCTCGTCGCGCAGGACGTCGTCGACCTGGGCGGAACCGATGAGCAGGGTCTGGAAACAGCCCTCGGGGAAGCCCGCCCGGTGGAACAGGTCCTCCAGGTAGAGGGCGGTCTGCGGCACGTTCGAGGCGTGCTTGAGCAGCCCGACGTTGCCCGCCATCAGAGCGGGCGCGGCGAAGCGGACGACCTGCCAGAGCGGGAAGTTCCACGGCATCACCGCGAGCACCGGGCCCAGCGGCCGGTAGCGGACCAGCGCCCGGGAGGCGCCGGAGTCCTTCACGTCGGCGTCGTCCGGCTCCTCGTCGGCCAGCAGCTCCGCCGCGTGGTCGGCGTACCAGCGCATCGCCTTGGCGCACTTGGCCGCCTCCGCGCGGGCCTGCTTGACCGGCTTGCCCATCTCCGTGGTGATGACCTTGCCGATCTCCTTCTGGTCGGCCTCCAGGAGATCGGCGGCCCGGCGCATCAGCCCGGCCCGCTCGTAGAAGCCCGTGGTCCGGTAGGTGCGGAAGGTGGCCTCCGCGAGCTCGATCCGGCGCTCGATCTCCTCCTCGCCCATGGCCTCGTACGTCCTGAGCGTCTCGCCGTTCGCCGGGTTCACCGTCGCGATGGGCATGGCCGACCTCCCTGAGTGCATGCGTGCTTCGACCTTGGCGCGCGGCGCGGGGCACCGCAACGCGGACGGGCCGCGTCGTTCGTCGTGGTTCCTGGCGGGTGGTTCCTGGTGGTGTCTCGTCAGTGCGAGTGCTCAGCCAGCCGGTCGAGAAACGCGGCCTGCGCCTTCACGATCACCTCGCGGGCCCGGTCCAGCGCGAACCACGCCACCCGGTCCAGTTCGGGGAACTCCTCGGTCCGTCCCGACCTCGGCGGCCACTCCATCGTGAAGGTGCCTGGAACCACGGCCGCCGGATCGAGGTCGGCCTCGACCGCCCAGACCGTGACGAGCTTCCCGCCCGCCTGCCGCACCTCCCCGAGCGGCACCGCCTCGCCCTCGGGCGGCGGCAGCCCCAGCTCCTCCTCGAACTCGCGCCGGGCCGCCTCCCACGCCGGTTCCTCGGGGTCGTACTCGCCCTTGGGGACGGTCCACGCCCCGGCGTCCCGACGGGTGTAGAAGGGGCCGCCCATGTGGCCGAGGAGCACCTGGAGCTCCCCGCCGGGACCGCGCCGGTGCAGCAGCAGGCCCGCGCTGCGCCTCACGGGGCCACCCCGGGGTGCGCGGCGAGCAGGGTCTCCACGGTGTCCGCGTCCTCGGGGCGCTTGTCCTCGCGGTAGCGGACCACCCGGGCGAAGCGGAGGGTGACGCCGGCCGGGTAGCGGGTGGAGCGCTGGAGACCGTCGTAGGCGATCTCGACGACGAGTTCGGGGCGTACGGTCACGCCCCAGCCGTGCTCCTCGACGGCCAGTTCCCGCAGGCGCTCGGTCTGCCAGGCCAGCAGGGCGTCGGTCATGCCCTTGAAGGTCTTGCCGAGCATCGCGAAGGAGCCGTCGGCGGTGCGGGCGCCCAGGTGGAGGTTGGAGAGCCTGCCGGTGCGGCGGCCGTGGCCCCACTCGGCGGCCAGCACCACCAGGTCGAGGGTGTGGACGGGCTTGACCTTCAGCCAGGACGCGCCGCGCCGGCCCGCGCTGTAGGCGGCGTCCAGCCCCTTGACGACGACGCCCTCGTGCCCGCGCGCCAGCGTCTCGGCGAGGAACTCCTCCGCGGCCCCGGTCTCGTCGGGCCCGCGCACCAGCGTGCGCCGTACCCGCAGGGGCTCGGGGACCAGCCGGGCCAGCTCCGCGTGCCGCTCGGTCAGCGGCAGGTCGAGCAGGTCGCGGCCGTCGACGGACAGCGCGTCGAAGAAGACCGCGGAGACCGGGACCGCCCGTGCCGCTGTGGCCACGTCGGTGCGGGAGCCGACCCGGCCGGCGGTCTCCTGGAAGGAGCGGGGACGCCCGTCCGCGTCGAGGGAGATCGCCTCGCCGTCCAGGATGAACCGCTCACCGGGCAGCGCCAGGGCCGCCCCGGTGACCTCGGGGAGCCGGCCGGTGATCTCGTCCAGGGTGCGGGTGTACACCCGTACGGTGCCGCCGTCCCGGTGCACCTGGACGCGGATGCCGTCCAGCTTCTCCTCGACGGCGGCGGCGCCCAGCTTGCCGACCGCCTCGCCCACCGAGGACGCGCTGTGCGCCAGCATCGGCAGCACGGGCCGGCCGACGGTGAGCCGGAAGCGGTCCAGGGCGCCGGGGCCGTCGGCCAGGAGAGCCTCGGCCACCGCCTGGAGCGACCCCGCGAGCATCACCGCGCGCCGCACGTCCGCCGGGGGCGCCTCCGTCGCCGCGGCCAGGCCCTCGACGGCGGCCGCGTCCAGGGCACCCTGGCGTACCTCACCCGTCAGCAGGCCGATCAGGAACCGCTGCTCGTCCTCCGTGGCGGCGCCCATCAGCTCGCCGACCAGCCGGGCCCGCTCGGCCTGCGACCCGGCGCCGGACACCGCGCCGAGCCGGGTGAGCCGGGCGTCGACGTCCCGTACGGTCAGGGTCGGTCCGGCGGCGGGCGCGACCCGCCGGCTCAGTACCTTCCAGCCGACGCCGATCCGGCCCTGCGGGAGCCGCCCCGCCAGGTACGGGATGACGACCGGCACGTCCGCCGCCTCCGCCTCGCGGAACAGCTCCGCGAGCAGGACGGTCTTGCGGGACCGCGCCGACGTGGCGGCGACCTCCCGGGACACCTGGGCCAACCGGGCAAGCAGCATGCAGTCATGGTGCACCGCGGAGGGCGGGCGCACACCCCGCGGCTGCCGCGCGGTCCCGCGTACGCCCTCCCCGGACGCCCGGGAGCGGACTCACTCCGCGACGGCCGCGTCCAGGTCCGACATGATCAGGTCGCCGACGATCGCCGACGCCGCGCGGTAGCCGCCGCTGGCCGCGTGGACGACCTGCTCGGCGAAGCCCATCGCGTTGCCGGCGGTCCACACGCCCGGCACGGTCGTCCGGCCGGTCGGGTCCACCACGGGGTAGGCGCCGAACGGCGTCTCCTGAAGCTCGGCCCCCAGCCGCTCCATCAGGCCGGTCTGCGGAACCGCCTTCGGGGCGACGAACAGCACCGTGCGGTCGTGCGCCGTGCCGTCCGCCAGCCGGACCCCGGTGAGCCGGTCGTTCTCGATCCGCAGACCCGCGACCTCCCCGGGCACCACCTTGACCCCGGCCGCGGCGAGCCGCCGCAGGTCGTCGTCGGACAGCTCACGCTCGGCGACCGTGTGCAGGAAGAGCGTCACGTCGTCCGACCAGCCGGACACCATCAGGGCCTGGTGCACGCTGAGCGGGCTGGTGGCCAGCACGCCGAAGTGCTCGTCCCGCACCTCCCAGCCGTGGCAGAACGGGCAGTGCAGCACGTCCCGGCCGTACCGCTCGGCGACCCCGGGTACGGCCGGCAGCTCGTCCCTGAGCCCGGTGGTGACGATCAGCCGGCGGGCGTGCACGGTGTCCCCGCCGGCCAGCTCCACCGCGAAGTCCTCGCCCCGGGAGACGTCCACGGCACGGTCGCGGACCAGCTCCACGCCGTAGCGCGCGATCTCCTCCCGGCCGAGGGCCAGGAACTCGGCGGGGGACATGCCGTCCCGGGTCAGGTACCCCTGCATGTGGGCCGAGGGCGCGTTGCGTGGCTCGCCGGCGTCGACGACCAGGGTGCGCAGCCGTGAGCGGCCCAGGACGAGCGCGGCGGAGAGTCCGGCCGCGCCGCCGCCGACGACCACCACGTCGTACGTCCCGGACGTGTCCTTCAGGTCCTTCGGGTTCGTGTTCTGGGTCATGGTGACCACCTCCACGTAGAAGGTCGCTCAGACGGTACGGGATTGACAAACAAGTTTGCCGGAACTGCAATAAACACATGACGACCGCAGATGATGTCCTCGCCGGTGTCGGACCCAGGCTCCGTCAGCTCCGCAAGGAGCGGGAGGTGACCCTGACGGCGTTGTCCGAGACCACCGGTATCTCGGTGAGTACCCTGTCGCGGCTGGAATCGGGCCTGCGCAAACCGAGCCTCGAGCTGCTGCTGCCGATCGCCCAGGCCCACCAGGTGCCGCTGGACGAGTTGGTCGGCGCCCCGCCGGTCGGCGACCCCCGGGTGCGTGCCGAACCGATCGTGCGCCACGGCCGCACACACTGGCCGCTGACCCGTCAGGCGGGCGGCCTCCAGGCGTTCAAGGTGCTGGAGCCCCAGCGCAAGGAGGAGCCTGACCCGCGCACCCACGAGGGGTACGAGTGGCTCTACGTGCTCTCCGGGCGGCTGCGGCTCGTGCTCGGCGAGCACGACGTGGTGCTGTCGGCGGGGGAGGCCGCGGAGTTCGACACCCGGGTGCCGCACTGGTTCGGGTCGACGGGGGAGGGGCCGGCCGAGTTCCTCAGCCTCTTCGGCCCGCAGGGGGAGCGCATGCACGTACGGGCCCGGCCCTCCCGGTCCTGACGGCCGCGACGCACGGCGATCGTGACGCGCGACCGGGCGGAAGCTGTTCCCCTCACGGCAAGCGACCGCTTAGTATGCGAAGGACCCGGTCGGACGACGCAGTCGGTGGAGGCCCCGCATGCAGGCATGGCAGGTGCACGAGAACGGCGAGCCGGGCGAGGTGATGCGCCTCGGGGACGTGGCGCCCCCGACGCCCGGCGAGGGCCAGGTCCTGCTGAAGGTCCGCGCCGCCAACGTCAACTTCCCGGACGCCCTGCTGTGCCGGGGCCAGTACCAGGTCAGGCCGCCGCTGCCGTTCACGCCGGGCGTGGAGATCTGCGGCGAGACCGAGGACGGCCGCCGCGTCCTCGCCAACCCCGCGCTGCCGCACGGCGGCTTCGCCGAGTACGCCCTCGCCGACGCCCGCGCCCTGCTGCCCGCGCCGGACTCCCTGGACGACGCCGAGGCGGCCGCCCTGCACATCGGCTACCAGACCGGCTGGTTCGGCCTGCACCGCCGGGCCCGCCTCGAGGCCGGCGAGACCCTGCTCGTCCACGCCGCCGCGGGCGGCGTCGGAAGCGCCGCCGTACAGCTGGGCAAGGCGGCCGGCGCCACCGTCATCGGCGTCGTCGGCGGACCGGAGAAGGCGGCCGTCGCCCGCGAGCTGGGCTGCGACCTGGTCGTCGACCGGCACGGCGAGGACGTCGTCGCCGCCGTCAAGGAGGCCACCGGAGGCCGGGGCGCCGACGTGATCTACGACCCGGTCGGCGGCCAGGCGTACGCCCAGTCCGCCAAGGTGGTCGCCTTCGAGGGCCGGATCGTCGTCGTCGGCTTCGCGAGCGGCACCATCCCGAGCCCGGCACTCAACCACGCGCTGGTGAAGAACTACGCGATCCTCGGCCTGCACTGGGGCCTGTACAACACCAAGGACCCGGGGCTGGTCCGGCACTGCCACGAGCAGCTCACCGAGCTGGCCGCACACGGCGCGATCAAGCCGCTGGTGAGCGAGCGGGTGCCGCTCGCCGGAGCGGCGGACGCCGTGCAGCGCGTCGCCGACGGCAGGACGACCGGCCGGGTGGCCGTCGTACCGGAGAAGGCATGAACGGACAAGACAGGACCGGAGAAGCTGGAGAAGGGAACCGTCGCATGACCGACGCAGCGGAACTGCGCCGCCGTACCCGGGAGTTGCTGGCCGCTCACCCGCCGGCGGCCACCGGACGCCCGGACTTCCTGCGCGCCCGCTTCGACGCCGGACTCGCCTGGGTGCACTACCCGGAGGGCCTCGGCGGACTCGGTGCCCCGCGCTCCCTCCAGGCCGTCGTGGACGCCGAGTTGGCGGCCGCGGGCGCCCCCGACAACGACCCCCGGCGCATCGGCATCGGCCTCGGCATGGCCGCCCCGACCATCCTCCAGTACGGCACCGAGGAGCAGAAGCGCCGGCTGCTGCGCCCGCTGTGGACCGGCGAGGAGGTCTGGTGCCAGCTCTTCAGCGAGCCGGGCGCCGGATCCGACCTGGCCGCGCTCGGCACGCGGGCCGTCCGGGACGGCGAGGACTGGATCGTCAACGGACAGAAGGTGTGGACCTCGAGCGCCCACCTCGCCCGCTGGGCCATCCTCATCGCCCGCACCGATCCGGACGTGCCCAAGCACCGGGG
This sequence comes from Streptomyces coelicoflavus, assembly GCF_003112555.1. GTDB lineage: Bacteria > Actinomycetota > Actinomycetes > Streptomycetales > Streptomycetaceae > Streptomyces > Streptomyces coelicoflavus. The sequence goes on from NZ_BEWB01000005.1 coordinate 171,021, forward strand.
CATCACCTACTTCGTGTGCGACATGACCGACCCCGGCGTCGAGGTGCGGCCGCTGCGCCAGATCACCGGCGAGGCCGAGTTCAACGAGGTCTTCCTCACCGACGTCCGCATCCCCGACTCCCGCCGCCTCGGCGAGGTCGGCGACGGCTGGCGGGTCGCGCAGACCACGCTCAACAACGAGCGCGTCGCCATCGGCGGCACTCCGATCCCCCGCGAGGGCGGCATGATCGGCAAGATCGCCGCGACCTGGCGGGAGCGCCCCGAACTGCGCACCCACGACCTGCACCAGCGGCTGCTCGGCCTGTGGGTCGAGGCCGAGGTCGCCCGCCTCACCGGTGTACGCCTGCGCCAGCAACTGGTGGCGGGCCAGCCCGGACCCGAGGGCGCCGGCATGAAGCTGAACTTCGCCCGCCTCAACCAGGAGATCAGCGGCCTGGAGGTGGAACTCCTCGGCGAGGAGGGCCTGCTCTACGACGACTGGACCATGCGCCGCCCCGAGCTGGTCGACTTCACCGGCCGCGACGCCGGATACCGCTACCTGCGCTCCAAGGGCAACAGCATCGAGGGCGGGACCAGCGAGGTCCTGCTCAACATCGTCGCCGAGCGCGTCCTGGGCCTGCCCGCCGAACCGCGCACCGACAAGGACGTCGCATGGAAGGACCTCGCCCGATGAGCGCACAGCCGGAACCCGCTCTCCTCTACTCGGAGGAGGAAGAGGCGCTGCGCGCCGCCGTCCGGGACCTGCTCACCGACCACTGCGACCCGGCGGGCGTCATCACCCGCACCGAGTCGGCCGCCCTCCACGACCTGCCGCTGTGGAAGTCCCTCGCCGACTCGATGGGCCTGGCGGGCCTGCTGATCCCCGAGGAACTGGGCGGGCAGGGCGCCACCCACCGCGAAGCCGCCGTGATCCTGGAGGAGTTGGGGCGTGCGGTCGCGCCGGTGCCGTACCTGACGAGCGCGGTCGTCGCCACCGAGGCGCTGCTGGCCTGCGGGGCCGAGGACCTGCTCTCCGAACTGGCGGCGGCCACGACCGTCGCCGCGCTGGCCGTGGGGCTGCACGTCGCGCCGGGTGGCGCCGCTGCGGAGGCGCGCCTGGAGAACGGCGTCCTGCACGGCGAGTTGACGGGCATCGCGGACGCGTCGGCCGCCGACGTGCTGCTGGTGCCCGCCGACGACGGGGGCCTGTACGCGGTCCGCTCCGCCGACGCGACGGTGACTCCACAGGTCTCCCTCGACTCCACCCGGCCGGTGGCGCGGGTGTCCCTCGACGGCGTGCCGGGGCGCCGGCTCGGCGACACCGGCCCCGCCGTGCGCCGGGCGCTGCGGGCCGGTGCCGGGCTGCTCGCCTCCGAGCAACTGGGGCTCGCCGACTGGCTGCTGGCCGAGACGGTCCGCTACCTCAAGGAACGCAGGCAGTTCAACCGCCAGGTCGGCGGCTTCCAGGCGCTCAAGCACCGGCTGGCCCGGCTGTGGCTGGAGGTGGCGGGCCTGCGCGCCGCCGCCCGCAGCGCCGCCGACGCCCTGGCGACCGGCGAGGACACCGACGTGGCCGTCGCGGCGGCCCAGGCGTACGCGGCGCAGGTCGCCGTCCACGCCGCCGAGGAGGCGCTGCAACTGCACGGCGGCATCGGCATGACGTGGGAGCACCCGGTCCACCTGTATCTCAAGCGGGCCAAGGCCGACGCGATCGCCTACGGAGCCGCGGGCACCCACCGCGCCGTCCTGGCCGAACTGGTCGACCTGCGCGCGCCCTGACGCCCTGACGCACCGACGTCCTGTCCGCGAACCGTGCCGGCCGAGTGGGTCACCGGAGGTGAACGACCGGCGGCGGTCCGGCCAACTCCCCGCACGGCTCTGCTCCCCGAGGCCACCGGGGCCCCATACTCACTGGGGTCCCGTACGGCACTTCCAGGGAGGCAGAGCATGGCCCTCACCACCCGACGCAGAGCCCTCACCACCCTCGGCGCCGCCCTCGCGGGCGCGGTCGCCCTGCCCGCCGGTACCGCGTCGGCGTCCGAAGGCAGGCACGGGCCGCGCCCGTTGTGGCGCGCGCACGCCCACAACGACTACGAGCACCCCCGCCCCCTCCTCGACGCCCTCGACCACCGCTTCGGCAGCGTCGAGGCCGACATCTACCTGGTCGGCGGCCGACTCCTCGTGGCCCACGACCCAGAGGACCTCGACCCGTCCCGCACCCTGGAGTCGCTCTACCTCGACCCGCTCGCCGCCCGCGTCCGCGCGCACCACGGCCGGGTCTACCGGCGGGACCGCGGCTCCCTGCAACTGCTGATCGACATCAAGACCGAGGGTGAGGCGACGTACCTCGAACTCGACCGCCGACTGCGCCGCTACAAGCACCTGTTCACCTCCTACGCCCACGGACGCGTGTTCCCGGGCGCCGTCACCGCGGTGGTCTCCGGCGACCGGGCCGCCCGCGCGCCCATGGAGGCCCAGCGCACCCGCCGCGCCTTCTACGACGGCCGGCTCGCCGACCTCGGCACCGCCGCACCGGCCTCCTTCGTCCCCCTGATCAGCGACAACTGGACGCACAACTTCACCTGGCAGGGCGTGGGCACCTTCCCGGCCGCCGAGCGGCGCAGGCTGCGGGAGATCGTGGACGCGGCCCATGCCCGGGGGCAGCGGGTGCGCTTCTGGGCCACGCCCGACGTGGCCGGGCCCGCGCGGGACGCCCTGTGGGCCGAACTGGTCGCCGCCGGAGTCGACCATCTCAACACCGACGACCTCGCCGGTCTCGAGGCCTTCCTCGACGCCCACCGGGAGCGGTAGGGGCGGCGCCGGAACACCACTCGTTCGGAGGACAGGTCAGCCGCCCGGACGAACCCTCCGCTACGCCACACTTGCGGCCGAACGCCGCGAAGTGGACGTGGCGGAGGAGGTTGACGATGGCCGTTTCCATCTCTGTGGTGCTCTTGCTGTTCATCCTCGCGGTGCTCTTCCTGCGCAACGGCGGGCTGAAGATCTCGCACGCACTGGTGTGCCTGCTGCTCGGCTTCTACCTGGCGAGCACGAGCATCGCCCCGACCATCAGCAGCGGGCTGACCGCGACGGCGGAGATCGTGAGCAGCCTCAGACCGTAGAACGTCTGGGAGGTGCCCGAGGGCTGGGCAGTTTCGTCTGGATCGGCCGGTCGCTGGTCCGGGTGTGCCGTTGACTGACGCGCAGTGGGCGCGCATCGGGCCGTTGCTCCCGGACCGGAGGCCGGAACGGGCCCTCGTCCTCACCGCCGGACGGGCCGGCGACGCACCCGCCTTCACCGACGTCATGGTCCGCTTGCGTGTTCCCGACGCCGAGGCGGCAGACCACCGGCCTTCGATCGTGACGCCTGCAAGCAGCGCAACTCCGTCGAGCGTCCCCGTGATCCCATGGGGGCTACGATCTGGCGATTTCTTGCCGGAGTTGCCGGGTGAAGCGATGCAGGAGGTCCAACGTCTCTCGGAACTCGGCCCGGCGGTCGTCCCTGCCGTCGGTGGGCCGGGTGCTCCAGACCCTACGCGCGAGAGCATCGGCGAGATCGACGGTGTCGCCGGCGCAGAGCAGGTAGAGGGCTGAGCGCGCTTGCTGCATTTGGCTGGCCAACTCGTTGGCTCCGGGACCGTCGTCACTCAGCCGTGCTTCCTTCAGGTGGTCCAGCAGCTGAACCACGGCCGTGTTGAAGCCGATCCCGGCTTTGAGCTTCTGCTCGCGGAGCCACATCCGGTCCTGCCGGTGCGCGGTGAACCACGAACCGAACACCGCGCCCATGAGGCCGATAGCGGCCCCGATGGCCACGGACAGGATGTTCTCCACGGTCAGCTCCCCCCGACGTCGGCGCCGCCAGGCTACAGAGGCCGCCGGAGGCACTGCACACTCGACCGCCGCCCTCACACACGAGGGTGCGGTGATCCGAACGAAACGGCCTAGGCGTCCACGACCCGGGAGCGGATGAGGAAGCGCACCCCCTCGGGTGCCTCCAGCGAGAAGCCGCTGCCCCGGCCGGGGACGACGTCCACGGTCAGACGGGTGTGGGACCACACCTCGTACTGGCTGCGCGACATCCAGAACTCCACCGGTTCCTCGACGCCGTCGACCGTCAGCTCGCCGAGCAGGATGTCCGAGGCGCCGGTGCGGAACTCGCCGGCCGGGTAGCACATGGGGGCGCTGCCGTCGCAGCAGCCGCCGGACTGGTGGAACATCAGCGGGCCGTGCGTCTCGCGGAGCCGCCGCAGCAGCGCGGACGCCTCGGCGGTCAGCCCGACGCGCGGGGTCTCCTCGTATGTGTCGCCCATGCCGCGTATGCCATCACGGGGAAGGTTGCGAGTGCGTTGCGTGGTGGCGGTGGCAGCCGCCCGGAACTACCTCTTTTGACATACCTATCAGGTCATACCTATTATTCGCGGGTGACCGACTCCAACGCCCCCCGCCGGGACATCGACCACGTGGCCTCCGGCCTCGCGGCGTGCCTTCCCGCGCTGCACCGGGCGCTGGACCGGCAGGTCACCGCCCGGTTCCCGCACCCCAAGCCCCCCGAGAGCCAGATCGCCCTGCTGCGCTTCGTCGCGCAGCGCGAGGGCGCCACGGTGCGCGAGGCCGCCGAGGCCCTGCTGATGAAGCCGAACAACGTCAGTGCCCTGGTCTCCCAGCTCACCGAGCAGGGCGACCTGGAGCGCAGGCGGGACAGTGCCGACAAGCGGGTCGCCCACCTCCACCTCACGGCCACGGCCCGTGAGCGGCTGTCCGAGGTGCGGGAACTGGAGACCGCGTTCATCCGCCACGCCCTGACCTCCCTCACCGAGGGCCAGCAGGGCGCGCTCGGCTCCGCCCTGGACGCCCTCGACGCGTTGACGCGGCACCTCCACCCCGGCGCTCACTGACACCCGGCCCGCCCTTCGTGGCGCGCCGTTCCCTTTCCCGCAGCGACCCCTTCCCGCACCACCCCGCCCTCGCTGCGGCACCCCCGTAATTCCGGAAGAGAAGGCTCCGCCATGCCGTCCACATCCGTGGATCACTCCGCCGTGCCCGCGGCCGAGACCGCTCCCGCCCCACGGGCGCCCGGCCGTCCGCGGTCCAACCCGTGGCTCACCCTCCTCGCCGTCGCGTTCGGGCTGTTCATGGTCCAGCTCGACGGCTCCGTCGTCGCCATCGCCAACCCCGAGATCGGCCGGGACCTGCACGCGTCCACCGCCCAACTCCAGTGGGTGACCAACGCCTACCTGCTCGCGCTCGCCGCCACCCTCATCCTCGGCGGCAAGCTCGGGGACCGCTTCGGACGCCGCACCTACTACCTCGTCGGCGTCGCCGGCTTCACCCTCGCCTCCGTCGCCATCGGCCTGTCCGGTTCGATCGAGGGCGTGGTCGCCTTCCGCGCCCTCCAAGGCGCCTTCGGCGGACTGCTGATGCCCAACACCCTCGGACTGCTCCGCTCCGTCTTCCCGCCGAAGAAGTTCGCCATGGCCGTGGGCATCTGGGCCATGGTCTCCGCCGTCGCGACCGCCCTCGGACCCATCGTCGGCGGCCTCCTCGTGGAACACGTCGACTGGGAGTCGGTCTTCTACATCAACGCCCCCATCGGTGTCGCCGCCATCGTCTTCGGCGCCCTCGTCCTCCCGCAGGGCCGCGACGCCACCGGCCGGGAACGCTTCGACATACCCGGCCTCGTCCTGCTCGCCCTCGGTCTCCTGGCCGTCGTCTTCGGCGTCGTCAAGGGCGAGACCTGGGGCTGGACCTCCGCCGGCACCCTCGGCGCGGTCGCCGCCGGCCTCGTCCTGCTGCTCGTGTTCGGCCGGCACGAGACCCGTGTGGAGCACCCGCTGCTGCCGATGCGCCTGTTCCGCAGCCGCGCGCTGACCATCGGCGCGATCGTCACCGCGCTCAACTTCTTCGTCATGCTCGGCGTGATCTTCTTCGTCATGCTGTACCTGCAGAACGTGCGCGGCTTCACGCCGGTCGAGGCGGGCGTGCGGACGCTGCCGCTCAGCCTCGCCTCGCTGGTGGCCTCGCCCCTGGGCGCGGCCCTCACCCAGCGCTTCGGCCCCCGGCTGACCATGCCGCTGGGCATGCTGCTCCAGGCGGCCTCCTGCTTCGGCATGCTCACCTGGCAGACCGACTCCTCCTACGCCACGATGTGGCCGCCGTTCGTCGCGCTCGGCCTCGGTGTCGGCATGGTGATGGCCGCGTCCTCCGACGCCATCGTGGGCAACGCGCCCGTCCGGGACGGCGGTGTGGCGGGCGGCCTCCAGGCGACGACCCTCCAGATCGGCGGGGCGCTCGGCACGTCGGTGCTGGTCTCCCTGATCAGCGCCAAGGTCGGGGCGACGCTCACGGGCGAGCTCACCCGTGCGGGCGTGCCCGCCGCCGTGGCCGACGGTCTCCTGGAGGCCAAGGACGCCGTGGCCATGGGCGTGGCGCCCGTCTCCGGCGACATGCCGGCCGGGATGCGGGCCGCCGTGGCGCAGGGGAGCGGGCAGGCGTTCATGAACGGCGTCCACCTGGCCGTGATCGTCACCGGCGCCCTCTGCGTGGTCGGCGCGCTCCTCGCCGCGGCCGGGCTCAGGCCTCCCCGGCCGCGGAGCGCGGAAGCACCGTGACCCGGTGGTAGTTGCAGCCGGCGGGCCCCGAGAGTCCGGAGGGGCCCGCGGCGAGGTCGGCCGGGGGCCGGGACTGGTGGGCCTTGAGCGCGATGCTCGTCAGGCTCAGCAGCAGGTCGACGTCCGCGTCGCAGTCCAGGTGCACGGTCACCCAACGGGAGTTGGGCACCAGCCGGATGGCGGTGGAGCCGCCGAGGTCGTACTGGAAGCGCTGGATGGCCCGGTGGGTGAGGTGGAGGTCCACGTCCCGGTCCGAGTGGAAGTGGACGATCTCGTCGCGGACGGAGCGCAGCGCCCGTCCGGTTCGGCAACTGGCCGGACCCGCGGAGAGGTCGGGCCAGGCGTGCAGCCGCTCAAAGGCGCGCTGGGCCAGAGTCATGGCCCCATCGTCGCCCGATCACCGCTTCGCAACCAGAGGTTGAGTGATTCGTAACCGGCACGTGAGGTCGGCGGGGACCCTGCCGGGGCCCCGCCGACCGCGTGCCGGGAACGTCAGGCGGCGTCAGGTGGTGACGCAGCCGATCGAGTCGACCGGGAAGTCGTTGCCCGTCGACGTGGCGGTGAAGCCGAAGGTTACGCTCCCGTCCGGTGGTACGACGCGGTTGTGGTCCACGTTCCGGACCGTGACCGTGCCGTCGGAGCCGCTGGACAGCGAACCGTTCCACACCCCGCCGAGCGTGGTCCCGCTGCCGGGCTGCCACTGCACCGCCCAGCCGTTCAGCGGCTCGGTGCCGTGGTTCATCACCTCGACCGAGCCCTGGAAGCCGCCGCTCCAGGAGTTCTCCACGGAGTACACGGCCATGCAGGAACCCGTGTGCGTGGGCGGGTCGGTCGGGTCGGTCGGATCCGTCGGGTCCGGGTCCGGGGTGCTGCCGGAACCGCGGATGCCGGTGACCTCTCCGTTGCCGCCGTCGAACACGACGTCAGAGCAGGAGAAGAAGTTCTCCTGGCTGTCCGAACGCACCCACTGCATGAAGATCAGCGCGTCGCCCGAGCGGCCCGAGGGCAGCGCGAGATCCCAGTAGTAGTGGCCGCCGTCGGTCCCCGGCGAGCCCTGCTGCGGCGGGTCGGTCACCGTCTGGATCAGCTCCAGGTCGTCCCAGCCCAGTTCGGACGTGGGCGACCAGCCCGGCTTGGTCAGGTACACCCGGAAGTCGCCGGGGTGGGCCGCCCAGTTGCTGTACTGCACCGGGATCGTCGCACCCGACGTCAGGTGGGTGCGGGGCCAGTCGCCGCGCGGGGCGTTGTAGGCGGAGAAGTCGTACGGGGAACGGTCACCGGCACTGCACAGGGTGCCGTCCGGTACGTAACCGGCGCCGCGGCCGCCCGCGTTGGAGTCGAGCACGGCGAACCAGTTGTACAGTGCCGTCGCCCCGCTCTGGTCGAGCGCGGACTGACAGGCCGGGTTCGTCGGGTCGAGGGCGCCGGTGCCGGTCTTGGCGTCCAGCTGGCACAGATAGGTGCGGGAGCCGGGCATCATCGCCACGCCGTGCGCCTCGGCCCGCCCCTGCCCGAGCAGGAAGGTCATGCCGAGCGCGCTGAGCAAGGTGGCCAGTACCGCCGCCAAGGACAGGAATCTGCTGCGTCGAGCCATAGGGGTCTCCCAACGGTCTCACTGATGATCAGCTCATGACAAGGGCGAGGGTCGTGATGGAACCCCCGCCCGTCCGGGGCGGGCGCTTCGACCGGACGGGCGGGGAGGCGGTGGGCGGGGCCGGCCGTCAGGCCGTGGTGCAGGCGGTGCCGTTCAGCAGGAATCCGGCCGGCTCGGCGAACGTGCCGCTGTAGGTGCCCTGGAAGCCGAACGACAAGCTGCCGCCGGGGGCGATCCGGGCGTTGTGGCTCACGCCGGTCGCCGTGACGCTGCCCGTGGACGGCGTGACGGAGGCGTTCCAGGCGTTGCCGATCCGCTGACCGGAGGGCAGGGTGAAGGCGAGCTGCCAGCCGTCGACGGGCGCCGTTCCCGTGTTGGTGACGGTGACGTCCGCGGTGAAGCCGTCCTGCCACACGTTGGTGCCGTACGACACCTCGCACGCCGACGCGTCACCCGGCTCGCCGGGGTCCGGACCGGGGTCCGTGCCGCCCGGGGTGCCGTCGGTCTCGACGGTGGAGGAGAACGAGTTCACGGCCAGCCCGGCGCCGTTCTGCCAGGGCTCGAAGCCTGCCTGCACGCTCGTCAGGTACCAGTCGTCCTGGGCGAGTCCGCGTGCCACGGTCGCCCGGACGAAGTCCATGACGTCGAAGCTCCAGCCGGTGATCGCCGACGGCGCCACGAACGACAGCACGTCGTTGGAGCCGTTGCCGCCGCTCCACACCTCCCAGGTCCGTCCGCCCACGGTCGCCGATCCCACCGGCGACCCGATGGGCTGGATCGGCCCCACCTTGTTGAACCAGATCATGATCTCGGTCCGGTTGACCCCGTCGGTCCGCGCGGTCGGGTCCAGCCAGATGTCGTACGAGGCGTTGTAGACGGCGTTGTCGACGAAGCCGTAGGAGATGCTGGACGGCGCCCTGGAGACGGTGTCGAGCCGGGCGGGGAGGCTGGTGCCCGGCGAACAGTTCGTGTAGTGGCAGCCGTTGAAGACCGACGGGTACGACTTCGGAGCCCCGTTGGTCGGCGCCGAGCCGTCGGCCTGCGTGACGCGGAAGCCGGTGTCGGTGGCGGTGACGCACTGGGTGGCGCTCGAACCCCAGCGGTTGTTCTGGACGACGTACCGTCCCTGGATCGTCGTCGTCCCGAAGGGTTCGCAGATCGTGGTGTCCGCCTGGGCCGGCGGCGCGGCGGTCGCGAGTGACGCGAGGAGGGCGAAGGCCAGCAGGGCGGCGCTCAGGGCGCCCAGGAGGCCACGCCGGGCGCGGGCTCGGGGCCGTAACGTTCGCATGGGGCCTCTCCGGGGGTGCGGGGGGAAGGAGGGGGCCGGTGCGGGAGCGCTCCCAACTCCCCACTGATGGGAGCGCTCCCACTTACCGGTTGATTGAGGACTGTAGGAGCGGTTCATGTTCCTGACAAGACTGTGCGTGCCGAAGTTGTCGAACAAATCTCGAAGCCCCAGGTGACAGCCCCGCCCTGTGGGGAGCGCTCCCGGCGAAGCAGTCGCCCGAGCGTCGGCCCGGGACGCGCGGACCCGCTTCGGACCCCGCTCATGCGGAGTCGCGGATCACCAGTTCCGTGCGGAGGATGACGTGGCGCCAGGCGACGGGAGACTCCTCCATCTCCTCCTGGAGCAGCCGCACCATCGTGCGGCCGATCTCCTCCAGCGGCTGCCGGACCGTCGTCAGCGGCGGGTCGGTGGGACGGGCCGGGTGGAAGTCGTCGAAGCCGATCACCGCCACGTCCTGCGGCACCCGGCGGCCCGCCGCCCGCAGCGCGTTGAGCGCACCGGCGGCGAGCGTGTCCGACGCGGCGAACACCGCGTCGATGTCCGGATGCCGGGCGAGCAGACCGGTCATCGCCCGGCAGCCGCTCTCCTCCGTGAAGTCGCTCCCCTCGACGACCAGCGACGCCCCGGCCGCCACGCCCGCCGCCTCCAGTGCCTCCCGGTACCCGCGCAGGCGGCACTGGGCGACGTACATGTCCAGCGGTCCGCTGACGGCCCCGATCCTGCTCCGTCCGGCGTCCAGCAGATACCTGACCGCGCCGCGCGCGCCGCCCGCGTTGTCGGCGTCGACGTAGGTGACGCTCTCCTCGCCGGAACGCCGCCCCAGCATGACCGTCGGCAGCCCCGCCTTGGCGAGCATGTCCGGCAGCGGATCCTCGGCGTGCACGGACATGAGCAGCACTCCGTCGACCCGGCCGCCCCGCGCGTACTCCACGAAACGCTGCCGCTCGGTGTCCGTGCGGACCAGTGTGAGCAGCAGTTGCACCGGGGTGTCGGTGAGGGCGTCGCCGACCGCGTGGACGACCTCCGTGAAGAACGGCTCCCCGAACAGCCGCCAGTCCGGCTCCGTCATCACCAGCGCGACGGCGTCGGCGCGGTGCCCCGCCAGGGAACGGGCCGCGAGGTTCGGGACGTACCCCAGTTCGGCGATGGCCCGCTGCACGGCGCGGCGCGTCGAATCCCGCACGCCCGCGGCGTTGTTGACGACCCTCGAGACGGTGCCCCGGCCCACGCCGGCGAGGGCGGCCACCTCCTCCAGCGTCGGCGTGCCGGGACGCTGCCTGCCCATGTCCGCCCGCCTTCCCCCACGAGATCATCCGATACTACGGTGACCCGCGCCGGCCCGGCGGGGCGATCGCGAGGACGGGGGCCGAGGAGGAGGACGCGGCCGAGGCCGCGCTCGGGGCCGGTGTCCCGCGCTCGCGAGCCCGGCCGGCGCCGGCGGCCTCGGGGTCCCCGGCCGTCAGTGGTCCAGGCGGACCGGCATCAGCAGGGAGAACGTCCCCTCGTCGTCCGTGCGGCGGATCGCCAGCGGCGCCGTGGGGGCGGCCCCGAACTCCAGGACGAGCCGGTCCCGGTCCGCGGCCGCGAGCGCGTCCAGCAGGAACCCGCGGTCGACGCCGACGCTGTTCCCGTCCGCTTCGCCGTCCCCGACGACGGTCACCGTTCCGTCGTCGGTCGTCGCCAGCACGCTGACGTCACGCGCCGACGGGCCGGGCTCCCCCGCCTCGGCCGTGCGGACGGGGCCGGTCTCCAACGCCTCGCGGAGCGCGGGCACATCGACGACGACCCGTCGCCCGGCCGGCAGTTGGACGAGACGGCGGTAGTCGGGGAAGTCGTGGGCCAGACGTTGCCCCGACACCTGGCGCTCGCCCGCCTCCAGAGTGACGCGGTCGGTCTCGACGGCGAATCCGGCGGGTTCGTCGCCCCCCAGCAGCGCGCGCATCGCGTCGACGAGCGGGGCGGGCACGACGACCTGTTCACGCGGTCCACCGTGTCCGGCGGAGGCGGGGTCGGACGCGGACGCGGACGCGGAGGCGGGGTCGGAGCCGGAGGCCATGCGCGCGACGGCCATCCGGTACCGGTCGGTGGCCACGACGTGCAGCGTGTCGCCGTCGACGTCGAACAGAACCCCGCCGAGCATCGGCAGTTCGGGGTCCTTGCCGACGGCGAAACGGACCGCGTCGATCGCGCCCGCCAGTTCGGTCGAGCCAAGGGACAGTCGGACAGTGTCGGTACGCGGCGAAGCGGTCATGGGGTTCTCCCTGTGGTCGAGTAGCGCTCGGAGCGTGGAGAACTCGATGCGGGCTTCGGTCAGCCCCGCTTCGAGACGGCGCAGGTGCGCCTGGAGCAGCCGTCGCACGAGGGCCGGGTCCGCGCCGGACCAGCCGGCCAGGACCAGCCGGATGTCCGCCAGCGGCATGCCCGCCCGCCGCAGCCGCGCGAGCACCCTGGCCTCGTCGAGCTGCTCCGGGGCGTACCAGCGGTAGCCGCTCGCCGGATCGACCCGGTCGGGGACCAGCACGCCGGCACGGTCGTAGAACCGCAGGGCGCTCACACCCAGTCCGCTGTCGCGGGCCATTTCCCCAATGCTGCGCATCTCGCTCTCCACGTCCGGAACTCTGAGCCCTTGACCAGGTCGAGGGTCAACCACGGGGTGTCCGGCGGTGGCCGGCCGGCCCGCACGACCCGTCGTCTGCCATTCTTGCGCCGTGCCAGATCCCAGCGCCGTCACCCCTGACGCCCCAGCGGCGATACGGATGCCGCTCCTCACCCAGGAGTGGCTCGACCTCGCCTTCGTCCACTGGGCCGTCGAGCCCTCCGTCGTGGCGGGACTGATGCCGAGCGGCACGGTCCCCGACACGCACGAGGGACTCACCTACGTCGGACTCGTCGCCTTCCGGATGCACCGGGTCGGGTGGTTCCGGCTGCCCGGAATCCCCTACCTCGGCTCGTTCCCGGAGACCAACGTGCGTCTGTACAGCGTGGACGCGCACGGGCGGCGCGGCGTGGTCTTCCGCTCGATGGACGCCTCGCGGCTGCTGCCGGTGGTGATGGGACGCGTCGGCTTCCGGCTGCCGTACCTGTGGTCCCGCATGACCGTTCGTCCGGAGGGCGACACCGTGACCTACACCAGTACCCGCCGCTGGCCGGGACCGCGCGGTGCCCGCAGCCGCATCACCGTGCGGACCGGAGAACGCATCGACGAGCCCACGCCCCTGGAGCACTTCCTCACCGCCCGCTGGGGCATGCACAACATGTTCTTCGGCGGGGCCGCGTACCTGCCCAACGATCACCCCCGCTGGCCCCTGCACCGGGCCCGGCTCGTCTCGTGCGACGAGGACCTGGTCGCGAGCGCGGGGATACCCGCCCCGACGGAAGCACCGGTCAGCGTCCTCTACTCACCCGGAGTGCCGGTCCGCCTCGGCCGCCCGGCCCGGCGGGTCACCACCGCGCCGGCCGTCCCTTGACCTCAAGCGCGGTCGAGGTACCACAGTGATCCGCATGAACCCGGAAGCCGTACCCACTGAAGTCGTACCCACTGACCCCGCACCCGCTCAAGCCGCACCCACTGAGCCCGCACCCACTGAGCCCGCACCCACCGAAGCCGAGTCCGCGGACATCGAGGCCATCGAGCACGTCGTGGCCACCGTCGAACGCACCCAGCGTGCCAAGGACGCCGAAGGATTCCTCGCCCTCTTCCATCCCGACGCGCTCTGGACCACCGCCCACGGGAAGGTGCTGCTCGGCCTCGACGCGATCGCCGCGTTCACCCGCGCGGTGCTGCCGGACGCCGTCTGGGACGGCGACGTCACCTACGAGGTGGCACACACGCGGTTCCTGCGCCCCGACGTGGCGGCGGTCAAGGTCCGGCAGGTCTACCACTCGGCGGAGGGCGACACGGAGGGCACCCCGCTGTACGTCATGACCAGGCAGGACGACGGACGCTGGCTGCTGCACGTCGGCCAGAACACCGAGGTCCGCAGCGGGTGACACCTGGGCCTCCTGGCCGCCGGGGGCCTCAACGGCTCCCACGCCGGTGCGACGCCGACGGCACGGCCCGGCGAACCCGGGGTCGACGATCCGGCGCGGCTCCCCGTGTCGCAGCAGCGCGGCGGCGTCCCCGGCCTGCTTCCGGCGCGGTGCGCCACGGACCTCCGCCCGCCCACGAGTACGGCGACATCGTGCGGATCTCCAGCCCGCGCCTCGGTGCGCCGGTCGGCGGCCCGGCTCAGGCCCCGGCCGGGGCGCCGTCGATCCGGTCCAGGACCGCCATCAGTTCGTCGCAGTAGGTGCGGAACATGGACTGCTCCAATGGCGTCACCACACCCATGCGGTTGTGCACCATGGGGTTGCGCACCTTCGCGAGCAGGGCGAACCGTGTCTCCCAGTACGCTTTGTCGCGGCCGAGGAGCTTGCCGAACACGTCCCAGTGCGAGGCCATCAGGTCGTAGAGATCGCGCGGGTAGGTGAAGTCGAGAAGCCGCTCGGAGGCACGGTCGCCGTAGGTGCGCGACTCGCGGTCGCGCAGCTCGGAACACTTGTCGAGCAGCGGAGCGACCTTGGGACCGCGGGCCTTGCGCAGACCGGCCTCCCAGTCCTTGCCGTACCGCTCGGTGAATCCGCTCTCGATGAGATCGCGGACACGACGCTCGACGGTCATCCAGTTGTCCCAATGACCGAGACCGCGCCCGATCGTGGTCAGATAGTGCTGGAAGTTCAAGGAGAACGCTTGGTAGGTGTCCCCGCGGACCACCAGTAATCCTTGTTGCAGCAGGACCTGGGCATCCTCCGGAGTGACCTCGAGCTGCGGGCCGAGCACGACCTCGAGGATGGCCCGCAGCCGTCCGTCCGCCCTGAGGAGGTCCACGAGGTCCCGGTAGTAGTAGTGGAACTCGGCCGGGAGCGGGCCCGCGTGTCGCTCGACCGCCTGTGCCAGGGGGCTCTCCGGCGGGCCGGCGGAGCACACCCGGTCCAGGAGGACGCTGGCCAGGTAGGGGTGCCCACCCGTCAGCTCGGCCAGCCGGTCCACAGGACCCGGGGGATTGGCGGCACGGGACGCCAGCCGGGTGAGGTCGCCGTCGTCGAAGCAGGTGAGGAACACCGAGCGGAAAATGCCGGCGAAGGTCGACTCGTCGGGATCGGCCATGTCCACGATGTCGCGCAGCTCGCGGCGCGACGTGGTGACGAGGCCGATGTTCCAGTCCAGGTTGTACGCCATCTCACGCAGCGCCTGGAAGGTTCCGGGCCGGTCGCGGAACACCTCGCGTGCCGCGTCGAACTCGTCGAGCACCAGCACCACGCGCCAGTCGCGGCGCCGCACCAGTCGCAGGAACTCCTGTGTCTCCACCTGAACTTCGATCCACGGTGCGCCTTCCGCCAGCGCGCGGTCGCGGGCGCGGACGAGGCGCCGGTCGCCGACGGAGTCGGGAGCAGCCTCTTCGATGAGTTCCCACACGTCGTCGACCAGCCGGCGCAGCACCTTCTCGATGCCGCCCTGGGTACGGACGTTCATCCACACCGGCAGCATCCGCGGGTACATGACGCGGGCGTTGGGTCGCATGAACAGGTGGTAGGCGAGTGAGGACTTGCCGATGCGCGGCGGCCCGATGATCGCCGTCGCCCCGGCGACCGGCTGCTCCAGAACTCGTTCCCGTACGATACGCAGCTGCTCCGCGCGGCCCACGTGCGCGTCTCCGTGCACGGGGTGCCCGACCGTGGCGAACGGGTTGGCGCGCCCCTGACCGGGAAGGGAGACGTGTGAGAGGTCCTCCATGCGCTCAGGCCCTTCTGTGGGACAGCCACTCGGTGAACAGCCCCACCTTGATGCGGTAGCGGCCCTCGGACGCCAGCTCGATCACGTCCCGCCGCAGCAGGTCCTCCACCACCCGCTGCCCGTCGACGAGTTCACGTGATTTGCGGCCGTCCACATACACGTCCTTGCCGACGCCCTCCAAGGCACCCTTCAGCACGGAGAGCACCACATCGTCCCGCAGCTCGCTGACATCGGCGTCGCCCGGGGTGAGGAGGTTGTCGAACTGCTCCTGCGGGAGGGCCCGTTCGCCCTTCACCAGGGAGGCGGCGACCGCGTCGACATGGGCGGGGCCGATCAGGGGCTGGCGCAGCCGGTTCATGTGCTGCACCAGACGGTTGCAGAAGAGCTGGATGTAGTACGGGCTGCGCGCGGTCAGCTCGATGACGCGCTGCACGGAGTCGCCCCGGTAGCGGCTCTCGCCCCCGGGCAGCGTGATGGGCTCCGTGATGAGGGCCTCCGCGGACTCCTGGTCGAGGTAGGAGACGGGTTCCTGGCGTGCCACCTGGAACTCGTTGGGGAACGCCTTCAGGAAGCGGGGCATCAGATCGTTGCCCACGACGACGCTGGAGAACATCTTCCCTTCCAGCATCGCCTTCCACGACTTCATGAACTCCCGCGGCAGCGTGCCCCGCTCAATGGCGGAGTACAACACGGTGAACTCGTCCAGCAGCAGCACGAGCCGCCAGTTCTGGTACGCCTCACTGCGCCGCATCCGCTGCCGCATGTCATACATGTACGCGTCGAAGTGCAGATTCGGAGTATCACTGTCCGTGAACGCGGTGAGGTTGGGACGGTCCAGGTCCAGCGGCGGGTGCCCCGCGTCCTCCAGTTCCTCGAGCCTGCGGTGGAACGCGGTCGCGATGAGGTACAGCAGCTGCCCGTGATCGATCTCGGTGGCGATCTCCAGCAGGCTCAACTTCGCCGCGAGAACGGGAGGCTTCAGCTCCTCCTGCAAGTGGTGCAGGACGGAGGACTTGCCGACGCGCTTCTGGCCGTAGATCACGACGCAGGTCGCGTCGTTGCGATGGAAGGTGTCCACGAGGATCCCGAGCAGCGCGTCCCGGCCGAAGAACATCCGACGGTCTCTGACGGGGGCGCCCTCGGCATACGGGTTGAGGATTGCCTCCCACTGCTGGACATCGCTGAGCTGGAGCGACAGCGTGCTGGCCTCGCTGGCCAGCATGCGCTCGGACCGCGAGGAGTACTCCAGACGGAACCGCAGCGTCGCGAACTGTTCGCGGATCGCCTTCGGTGTCACCGTGAGGGACACCGTGCAGGTCTCGGTCTGTTCGTCACGCAGTGTGTGCGCCACGGGGACGGGGCTGTCCACCCGCTCGTAGTCCTCGTCGTTCGGCAGCACCCGCAACTGCACCCCGCCGGCCGGGGACCGGTGCGGCGGATTGGTGACGGACAGCTGTACTTCGATGACGTTCGCCGCGTCCGGGGTGTACGCCGACAGAACCTCCTTGACCGCGAGGTCGGTGGGTTCGGCGGCGCGCTGCACCTGTGCGAAGTGTGCCGTCAGCGCCTGGTCGAGACTGGTCAGCAGCGGCACGAGGTACTCGACACTGAGCCGGGTCGGCAACCGCTCGATGGTGGCCACGAGTTCGCGGATCGACGTACCGATGCGCGAGGACAGCCGTTCCTGCTCCAGGTACGAGGGCTGCTCGAGGTACGCGCGCAGCTCCGCCAGTACTCCGGCGGCCTTGACCAGGCGGTCCCGGTCGAGCGGCGCGGTGTACGCCGTGTCGGACGTGCTCTCCAGGGCGTTGCGGTCCTCGGTGAGGGTGCCGAGCGGGTCGGTCCGCTGAAGCAGCGCCTGAAGGATCGTGCGCTGCTGGTCCACGAGGCGGACGTGATTGCGCTGTGCCTCGTCCCACAGCTGCCGGTACGCGTCCTGACTGGTCGACACCGAACCGTCGCTGAGGAAGTCGCGCAGCTCCCGGAACAGCACGTCGCGGATCTGGTTGTCCCGGTAGGTCATTGACATGATCTCGCGGCGGACCCGCACCGGCGACACCGAGAGAAGCCCGACCAGGCCCATGGTGAGGGGCTTGTGACGGCTCTTGTCCTCCAGGACCCAGTGCACGCACTCCGTGAAGGTGGACCGGCTCTTGGGCTCCTCCCAGCCGGGGTCCAGGTAGGAGGTGACGAACTGCTTGACCTTCAGCTCGGCCATGTTGTCCCAGCCACCGCCGAGCGCCAGTGCCTCCGTGTAGTAGGCGCGGGTGACGTCGGAGGGCCGCCGCTCGGCCGCGCACAGGTCGCCCATCGCGGCGCCGAAGGCACGCAGGGAGCGCAGGAAGCGCGGGTCGGTCGTCTGGCTGATGTCGCGCAGGATGCGGGCCGCGGACAGGTTGAACTCGGCCCGGTCGGCGGGCCGTGAGGTGCCCAGCCGCTCAATGAGCTTCGTCAGTTCCAGCACGTCCTGCTCGCCGAGCGAACCCTCCTGGATGCGGACGGCGGCGACACCGGCGTACTCACAGCGGTTGAGGTGCATTCGGATGACGGGGCTCAGAGACTCGGACTGCTCGGGCTGCCATTCGCTTCTGGCGAGGAGTTCGTCGAGTTTGTCCCACACACCGGTGCGCACCGCCTTGGTCACCGCGTCGTGGATGGAACGGAACTCGGGGTTGCGGGGCCCGTGCGCGAGGAGCCGCTCGGCTGCGTCCGTGGCTCGCTGCTTGTCGCGCTGCCGCTGGTAGACGGCGACAAGGCGTTTGAGCAGGCCGGTGCGGGTCTGGTTGGGATGCTCGCCGCGCAGCAGCTCTTCCAGCAGGCGGGCCGCCTCGGGAAGACGCTTGCGGTCGGTGAGGATCGTGATGATCATGTTCTGGTGCTGCAGAGTCTCCTGCACCACCGCGCCGGGCTCGCGCAACACCTCCAGGGCCTCGTCACTGCGCTGGTAGCGGTGCAATCCCCAGGCAAGGGCCCGTCGCGCGCGTTCGTGCCCCGGGTCCTCGGCGATCGCCTGACGGTAGAGGGCCTCGGCCTTCTTCCAGTCCTTGGACCGGGTGTCCGCGAACTGGGCCTGCGCGTACAGCGTGTTGCGCGGGCGGGACGGCTGCGCCTTGGGCGGCCTCGGCGCAGGGGCGGCCTTCGGTGACGCGACGGCGCCACCGCGCTCGGTCACCCGGGCGGTCAGCTCCGCCTCGGCATGGGCGACGATCCCGGTCAGGTCCGGATCGGAGGGGAACTCCGCGAGCGCACCCCGGGCGATGGCGATCGCCGCGGCGAAGTTGCCCTGCTGGAACTGCCGCCTGGCCGTCTCCTTCTGCCGGTGGAGGTCCTTTCCCGGAGTGTGGGGGAGGACCGGCGCCGGCACCGGCGACGGGGAGGCGGAGGGGGTGGGACGGCCGTTGGCGGCCGGTGACTCCCCTGAGCGGTGCGGAACGGGTACCGAGGCCGAAGGGCCGCCGCTGCGGGAGGCGGGCGGGAGGGCCGGTGCGGGGTGCGAGTGCGGTGACGGGGGAGCGTCCGCGCCGCCTGCCTCGAGGCCGAGCCGTTCCGACGTACCGGGGCTGAGCACGTCCAGGATGCGGCACAGGTCCCCCGGGGCGATGACCTGCCGGTCGAGGTAGGGCTCCAGGGGGCCGGCCCGCTCCGGGAGCAGCCGCGCCACGAGGTACAGCGCGGCTCGAGCCGCGACACGCCTCTGCGCG
Organism: Streptomyces coelicoflavus; assembly: GCF_003112555.1. Lineage (GTDB taxonomy): Bacteria > Actinomycetota > Actinomycetes > Streptomycetales > Streptomycetaceae > Streptomyces > Streptomyces coelicoflavus. Next base: position 189,964 of record NZ_BEWB01000005.1, read on the forward strand.
GCGTCCGCCTCGCTCGCGCCCGCGAGGGTGTACGCGGCCTCGGCGACGTTTCCCGTCCGCAGGGCCAGGTCCAGGAAGGCGCGCAGCAGCCGGTCGTCCGCGTTCTCCACCGGAGCCGTACGCAGCGCCCCGCTGAGCGCGGCCATCGCGTCCCCGGTACGTCCGCCCCGGGCCCGCAGCGCCGCCAGGTCCCACACGTACCGGCCGCCGAGGTGGGCGGCCTGTTCCATCCAGGCCTCGGCCTGCCGCCGAGTCGCGTCGCCCTCGCGCCACTCCAGCAGCGTCAGCGCGGCCAGATGCAGGCCCGGTGGGTACCCGCTGGTCTGCGAGGCGGCGGCGAGGTCGCGCAGGGCGCTTCCGGCCTTGGCGGCGTCGCGCGCGAGGCGGGCCGACTCCAGCCGGTTCTTCGCGCGGGCCAGGTGCTGCTCCACCTCCTTTCGCAGGCTGTAGCCCAGGTCGACCACGGGATCCCGCTTGAAGGAGGGTTTGTTGAGCCGTAACTCGGTCTCGCCGGGGGCGAACTCGGCGTCCAGCTCCGGCCAGAGCGGGGCGGCGTTCGGCTGAGCCGCAGGCGCGGCATCGGGTCGGCCCGGCACGGAACCGGCGCGGTCGTCGGACGTGCTGCCGGGCGCGCTCGGCGCCCCCGCCGCCGAGGGTGTGCCGGGCTCGGCGCCCCCGGGCGCGACGCCCGTCGGGCCGACGGCGGGGGGCGCGGTGCCCACCACCTCGATCAGTTCGATGGCGTCGGCGTTCACCAGCGACGGCCCGCGCTCCGTCGCCAGCACCACACTGCCGTTGCCGACCTCGACGAGTAACCCTCGCGCGGAACGGCCGCCCCCCAGGTGGACGATCACGTCCATGCCCACCTTGTAGTACTGCTGGATCTTCCCCGAGTCCACATCAGAACGGTAGCCCATGAGGACGCCTGGTATGGATGCTTTTGACAGCCGAACTCCGGGCGCTCGAAGGTGTTTCGGCAGGGTGGAGCGGGAGGGGTCGGGCGGGGCGGGCCGGGGTGCCTGGAGCGTATCGGTGTTTCCAGGCACCCCCTTTCGAGGCTCTAGAAGAAGCCGACCTTCTTCGGGCTGTAGGACGTGAGGATGTTCTTCGTCTGCTGGTAGTGGTCCAGCATCATCTTGTGGTTCTCCCGGCCGATGCCCGACTGCTTGTAGCCGCCGAACGCGGCGTGCGCAGGGTAGGCGTGGTAGCAGTTCGTCCACACGCGTCCCGCCTGGATCGCGCGGCCCGCGCGGTAGGCGGTGTTCATGTCGCGGGTCCACACTCCCGCGCCGAGGCCGTACAGGGTGTCGTTGGCGGTCTTGATCGCGTCGTCGAAGTCGTCGAAGGACGTGACCGACACGACCGGGCCGAAGATCTCCTCCTGGAAGATCCGCATGCGGTTGTGGCCCTCGAAGATCGTCGGCTGGACGTAGTAGCCGCCCTTCAGCTCGCCGTCGTGCTCGATCCGCTCGCCTCCGGTGAGTACCTTGGCGCCCTCCTGCCGGCCGATGTCCAGGTAGGAGAGGATCTTCTCCAACTGGTCGTTGGAGGCCTGTGCGCCGATCATCGTGTCGGTGTCCAGGGGATGGCCCGGCTTGATCAGCTCGGTGCGGGCGACGGCCGCCTCCATGAACTCGGCGTAGCTGCCGCGCTGGACGAGGGCCCGGGACGGGCAGGTGCAGACCTCGCCCTGGTTGAGCGCGAACATCGTGAAGCCCTCGAGCGCCTTGTCGCGGAAGTCGTCGTCCCGTGCCCAGACGTCGTCGAAGAAGATGTTCGGCGACTTGCCGCCCAGCTCCAGCGTGACCGGCTTGATGTTCTCCGAGGCGTACTGCATGATCAGCCGCCCGGTGGTGGTCTCCCCGGTGAACGCCACCTTCGCCACCCGGGGGCTGGATGCCAGCGGTTTGCCCGCCTCCACGCCGAAGCCGTTGACGACGTTCAGGACGCCGGGCGGCAGCAGGTCCGCCACCAGGCTCAGCCAGTAGTGGATCGAGGCCGGGGTCTGCTCCGCCGGCTTCAGGACCACCGCGTTTCCGGCGGCCAGGGCAGGGGCGAGCTTCCAGGCCGCCATCAGGATCGGGAAGTTCCACGGGATGATCTGTGCCACGACCCCCAGCGGCTCGTGGAAGTGGTACGCCACGGTGTCGTCGTCGACCTCACTGAGTGAGCCCTCCTGGGCGCGGACGGCACCCGCGAAGTAGCGGAAGTGGTCGATGGCGAGCGGAATGTCCGCCGCCAGTGTCTCGCGCACCGGCTTGCCGTTCTCCCAGCTCTCGGCGACCGCCAGACGCTCCAGGTTCGCCTCCATGCGGTCGGCGATCCTCAGCAGGATGTCGGAGCGCTCGGTCACCGATGCACGACCCCAGCCAGGAGCGGCAGCGTGCGCCGCGTCGAGCGCCAGCTCCACGTCCTCCGCCGTGCCGCGCGCGATCTCGGTGAACGGCAGGCCGTTCACCGGGGACGGGTTCTCGAAGTACCGCCCACGCGCCGGCGGCACGTACTCCCCGCCGATGAAGTGGTCGTAGCGCGACTGATAGGAGACGATCGCGCCCTCGGTGCCGGGCGCCGCGTAACGGGTCATCCTCTGTGCCTCCCTCATCGAGCGCTGCCCGCCGTTGGACAGCTCTGCGCGTGAGGCTAGGAAGCGGGAGGTTGCAGTGACGTTGCGTGCGCCGTCGTCACCGTCCGGTCTCCGGGAGGGCAGCTCGCCGGCCGGCGCTCACCACGTGTCCGACGCCGTCAGCTCGGACTCCAGCGCCGCGAGCCGGGAGCCGGTCGCCGCCGTGGGCCGGACCGCCGCGAGTGCGCGCCACACGTCGAGATCGTCCTCCCCCCACGGTGCGTGTACCCAGTCGGCCAGCAGGTCGGGATCGCCACAGGCGATCAGCGCCGCCCGCAGACCGTCGGCGAGCCGGCGCCTGAGCCGTTGCACCGCGGGAGCCTGCGAGCCGGGGAGCAGTGGCCCCGCGTACGCCGTCGCGGCGGCCGTGACCGCGCCGGCCCCCAGGCGGCGTTCCACAACGGCGGCGTCGGTCTCGACGGGCATCGTGAGCCGGTACGGCCGGGAGGCCAGCCGCCCGGGCCCCAGGATGCCGCGCAGCCGGGCCAGTTCCGCCCGCAGCGTCACCGGCGGCACCGTCTCGTCCTCGTACAGGGCACACAGCAACTCGTCGCCGGTCAGGCCCTCCGGGTGGTGGGCCAGCAGCACGACGATCTCACTGTGCCGCCGGCTCAGCCGCACCCGGCGGCCCTCCGCGTCCAGCAGCGCCTCGTCCCGGCCCAGCGCGGTCAGTTCGGCCGACGCGGTTCCGGGCCGCTCCGGAGCGAGCAGCGCCAGCTGCGACTCCGCGGCACGTGCGACGGCCTGTACGAAACCCAGGCTGTGCGGGTGTGCCAGACGGTCCCCGCCGGTGATGTCCACGGCGCCGAGCACCCGCCCGGTGCGGGGATCGTGCACCGGGGCGGCGGCGCAGGTCCAGGGCTGGACCCGGCGTATGAAGTGCTCGGCCGCGAAGACCTGCACCGGCCGGCCGACGGCCACCGCCGTCCCCGGCGCGTTGGTCCCGACGGCCGACTCCGCCCAGCGGGCCCCGGGCACGAAGTTCATCCCGCCCGCCCGGCGCCGGGTGGCCGGATGCCCCTCGACCCACAGCAGTCTGCCGTGCGCGTCGCACACCGCGAGCAGATGCTCGCCGTCGGCGGCGAACGTGCCAAGGAGCTCCCGGACCAGTGGCATCACCCGGGCCAGGGGGTGTTCGGCCCGGTAGGCGCCGAGGTCACCGTCCATCAGTTCCACGTTCGCGGTGCCGTCCGGGCCGACGCCCGCCCGGACGGATCGCCGCCACGAATCCGCCACGACGGCGCGCACGGGACGCGGCACCGTCCCCGCTTCGGTGAACGTCTCGTGGGCCCGACGCAGGGTGCGCGCCCGCTCCACGGGGTCGGCCCCCGGTTCCAGAGCCAGCCATGAATCGGTCAACTCGGCCTCCCCGGACGTTCCTGCGGTTCGGGACATCGTGACTCCGTGCTTACGCTCGGACAACCACTTCGACCAGCCGGATCACCCGAATACGGTGTTCCGGGTGGACGGGGCGGAGCACGGCGGGCGGGTCAGGCGAAGTTGACGAGTCTGATGTAGCGGGTCCAGTCCCAGAAGGGTCCCGGGTCCGTGTGGTCGCTGCCTGGCACCTCGTGGTGCGCGATGATGTGCGTGCGGTCCTTGGGGATGCCGTAGGCGGTGCAGATCGCGGCGGTGAGCCGGGCCGACTGCTCGTACAGGGCGTTGGTGAAGTAGTCGGGCCGGTCCACCCAGCCCTCGTGTTCGATCCCGATGCTGCGGGTGTTGTAGTCCCAGTTGCCCGCGTGCCAGGCGATGTCCGCCTCACGGACGCACTGGGCCACGTGCCCGTCGGAGGACCGCACGACGTAGTGCGCCGACACCTGTTTCTCCGGATCGCGGAAGATGGACAGGGTGTCGGCGTACGTCTCCTGGGTGACATGGACGACCACGTAGTCGACGGGGTAGGCCGTGGGGCGGGTCGAGCGGCTGTAGTTGGACGCGCTCGCCGGCTGCCAGTCGAGGGTGGGGTAGCCGAGGGCGGTGCGGTCGACGGCGGGGTGGTCGACGGTACGGGCCTGCGCCGCGGCCCGTGTGCCCGAGAGCAGGGCGTACGGGACGGTGGCCAGCGCGGCGCCCTTCAGGAGCCGCCGCCTGCTCGGAACGGGTGCTGTCCCTTCGCTGTCCATGGGGATTGCCCTTTCGTCGGTGGGGCCCTGGGCCCGGTGGGGGGTGGGTGCTCAGCTGTTCGGCATGACGGAGCGACATGGTTGCGGAGCGGAAGCCGACGCGGACTTCCGACCGCCCCGTGGGCGGGGTGCGTCCGCGTGAATCACCGTACGGGGGACGGGGGTTGCGCAGTAGAGCGCCGCGCCGTTCCGTGGACAGGCACCGCCTTGTGGACAACGTGCTCACTCGATCGAGTGAACAGGGGGGCAAGGAGCGCGGGGGAGTACGGCGCTGATCCTCCGGGGATCCTGCGGCGGGGGCGGTTCAGCCGTCGCCGCGGAGTCGTCGCAGGTTGTGGTCGTCGCCGCAGCGGTCGTCGCGGGCGGTGGTCGGGCGACGGCACGGAGCCGTGCGATCGTCGCGCGGTCCGTACGGTCGCTCCGCTGCCGCTGCCGCTGCCGCTGCCGCTGCCGCTGCCGCTGCCGCTGCCGCTGCCGGTGGCGCTGTCGCTGGCGCGGCGGGGCGTATTGGGCGTCAGGTCCGCCGCGCCACCGCGCCCGGGTCGTCCAGGACCGCCCGTACCACGGAGTGCGCGGCGCCGAGCAGCGGTCCCTGTGGGCCCAGTTCCGACACCGCGACCGGGCAGGCCGGGCCGGCCGTGCGCCGGGCGAGTTCTTCGCGCAGCGACGGCACCAGCCAGGGCGCGAGTCCGGCCAGCGCGCCGCCCAGCACCACTCCCTCGGGGTCCAGCAGGTTGACCGCACCGGTCAGGGCGATGCCGAGCGCCGTGCCCGCCTCGCGCAGGGCACGCCGTACGTCCTCGTCTCCCTCCGCGGCACGCCCCGCGAGCAGGCCGACCCGGTCTTCCCCGGGCTCCACGCCCGCCGCGCGCAGTACCGCCTTCTCACCCGCGTACTGCTCGAGGCACCCCTGCCCGCCGCAGGCGCAGGCCGGCCCGTCGGGACGGACCGGCACATGACCGAGTTCACCTGCGAACCCGCGGGTGCCGCGCACCAGCCGGCCGTCGAACACCACGGCCGCACCGATGCCGATCTCGGCCGAGACGTGCAGGAAGTCCCGGGGGGTGCCGTCACCGAGCCAGAGTTCGGCGAGCGCACCGAAGTTGGCCTCGTTGTCCACGGTCGGCGGCAGATCCGCGGGCAGCAGTGTGGCGAGGTCCACGTCGTGCCAGTCCAGGTTCGGGGCGCGCACGACGGTGCGGCCGTCCCGAGCCACGAGACCCGGCACCGCGACCGCGAGCCCGGCCGGCCACAGCCCCTCGGCCTCCGCCTCCGAGACGACCCGCCCCACGAGACCGGTGAGCTGCTCGAGAACCGGCTCCGGCGAACGGCCCCGGTTGCTCCCGTACCGAACGGCACGCGCGCGTACCCGCCCGCGGAGGTCGACCGCGCAGACCGCGAGATGGTCGACGCCGACCTCCGCACCGATACCGGCCGGGCCCTGTGCGCTGACGGCGAGCGCGGACCCGGGCCGGCCCACGCGGCCGGGACGCTCGGGGCCCAGCTCCTCCAGGAGGCCCGAGCGGACGAGTTCGTCCACGAGGGTCGACACCGCCGCTCGCGTCAGCCCGATCCGTGAGGCGACGGCGGCCCGGGACAGCGGCCCCTCGGCGCTGACGGCGTGCATCACGCGCGCGAGGTTGCGGCGGCGCATCCCCTGCTGGGTGTCCGGCAGCGCGCGCCCGGGGCGTGCCGGGTGGGCTTCGTGCGGCGGTGCGGTCATGCCTCCGTCAGTCCTTGGTCTGTCGTCGCTCGGTCCGGTACCGGGCGGTGGTCCCGCCGGAGCGGCTCGCTGCCGGCGGCCCGGGAGGGCAACCTCGGCCGGTGACCACTGGCCGTGGTCCATGCGCTCGCCGGCCGACGCCGGGACGCGCCGGTCGTGGTGCCCCGAAACGACTTCACTTGGGGGCGCCCCGTCCCTCCGGCGTCCCGCAGGAACGGTTCACGCATGCCCGCCCGTGCGAGCACCTCCTCAGTGGGAGGTCGCGTCGCGTTCCAGCAGTGGTGCCGCGTCGGAGAGTACCCCGGTGATCCTGTTCAGCGTCGCCTCGTCCCGTTCCACCGCCTCGAGCACCGGCCCGGCGGCCGTGTTCCAGCGGCGGGCGACCGCGGCCGCGTCCTCCCCGGTCAGCAGACCGGCCGCCTGCGCGGCGGCACCGAGCGCGACCAGTTCCCTGGCCTCCGGGATCTGGACCGGGCGCCCCGACAACCGCCGAACGGTCTGCTGCCAGGCCGCCCCCCGGGCGCCGCCGCCGATCAGCAGCAGCGGCGCGGACGGGTCCGCGTCGGCGTCGAGGACCAGGTCGAGCGCGCCGAGCAGCGAGTGCACGGCGCCGTCGTACGCGGCCTGGAGCAGTTGGCCGGCGGTCGTGTCGTGGCGCAGCCCGTACAGGAGGCCGGAGGAGTGCGGGAGGTTCGGAGTGCGTTCGCCGTCCAGGAAGGGCAGCAGCGTGGTACTGGTACCCGGCTCAACGGCTTCCCGGTCCAGGTTCAGCAGGGCCGCGACGCGGTCGACGGCGAGCGTGCAGTTGAGCGTGCACGCCAGAGGCAGCCAGTCGCCGCGTGCGTCCGCGAAACCCGCCACGGTCCCGGTCGGGTCGGCGGGCCGGTGCTCCGAGACGGCGTACACCGTCCCCGACGTGCCGAGGCTCATCACCGGGACGCCGGGGCGCAGCCCGAGCCCCAGCGCGGCGGCCGCGTTGTCGCCGGTGCCGGCGGCGACGAGGGTCCCCTTGGAGAACGGCAGGCCGTGGCCGTCGCGCACGGTACCGGCCACCTCGCCGGGCCGCACCACTCGGGGCAGCAGCGCCGGATCGAGCCCCACGCGCGCGAGGATCCCCTCGTCGTACGCCTCCGTGCCCGACGCCCACCAGCCGGTGCCGGACACGTCGCCGCGGTCGGTGGTCCCCTCACCGGTGAGGCGCTCGGTGAGGTAGTCGTGGGGGAGCCGCACGGCCCTGACGGCGCGGGCCGCCTCCGGCTCGTGCTCGGCCAGCCAGGCCCACTTGGTGACCGTGAAGGAGGCGCTGGGCACACTGCCCGTGCGCTCCGCCCAGGCCTTGGGCCCGCCCAGTTCGTCGATCAGACGGCGGGCCTGCGGGGCCGAGCGCACGTCGTTCCAGAGCAGGGCGGGACGCACCGGCTCGCCCTGCTCGTCCAGCGTGACCAGGCCGTGCTGCTGCCCGCCGATGGACACCGCGGCGGCCTCACGGGCGGCGTCGCCGCACTGTGCCAGGGCGTCGCTCAGCGCGTCCCACCACTGACGGGGATCGCTCTCACGGGCGGTCCCGGAGGACACGGTGTGCGGCGCCTGACCGCTCGCGACCACCCGGCCGGTGGCCGCGTCGACGACCAGCGCCTTGGTGGACTGGGTGGACGTGTCCACGCCGACGACGAGCGGACCCTCGGCTGCTGACATCGGGCTTCTCCCTCTCTCGCGGGTCCTGGGACCCGGACTCACTCCTTCGGGGACACACCTTGTCCCTTCCCAGGACCGTGTGTGCATACTAATTTGTAAAGCGCCATGACGAAATAGTCGGCGGCGATTGATCGGCATCGAGTGAGGAGCCGCGGAATGAACTACCAGCCCACTCCCGAGGACAGGTTCACGTTCGGTTTGTGGACGGTCGGCTGGCAGGGCCGTGACCCGTTCGGTGACGCCACCCGGCGGGCCCTGGACCCGGCGGAGTCCGTGCGGCGGCTGTCGGAGCTGGGCGCCCACGGCGTCACGTTCCACGACGACGACCTGATTCCGTTCGGGTCGAGCGACGCCGAGCGGGAGGCGCACATCAAGCGGTTCCGGCAGGCGCTGGACGCGACCGGCATGAAGGTGCCGATGGCGACGACGAACCTGTTCACCCACCCGGTGTTCAAGGACGGCGCCTTCACGGCCAACGACCGGGACGTGCGCCGCTACGCGCTGCGCAAGACGATCCGCAACATCGATCTCGCGGTCGAGCTGGGCGCGAGCGTCTACGTGGCCTGGGGCGGCCGGGAGGGCGCGGAGTCCGGCGCCGCCAAGGACGTGCGGGACGCACTGGACCGCATGAAGGAGGCCTTCGACCTGCTGGGCGAGTACGTCACCGAGCAGGGCTACGACCTGAAGTTCGCGATCGAGCCGAAGCCGAACGAGCCGCGCGGTGACATCCTGCTCCCCACGGTGGGGCACGCGCTGGCGTTCATCGAGCGTCTCGAGCGGCCGGAACTCTACGGCGTGAACCCGGAGGTCGGCCACGAGCAGATGGCCGGTCTCAACTTCCCCCACGGCATCGCCCAGGCACTGTGGGCGGGCAAGCTGTTCCACATCGACCTCAACGGCCAGTCCGGTATCAAGTACGACCAGGACCTGAGGTTCGGTGCGGGCGACCTGCGGGCCGCGTTCTGGCTCGTCGACCTCCTGGAGCGGGCCGGGTACGCGGGGCCGCGGCACTTCGACTTCAAGCCGCCGCGGACCGAGGACCTCGACGGCGTGTGGGCGTCGGCGGCCGGCTGCATGCGCAACTACCTGATCCTCAAGGACCGGGCGGCCGCCTTCCGCGCCGACCCGCAGGTGCAGGAGGCCCTGGCCGCGGCCAGGCTCGACGAGCTGGCCCGCCCGACCGCCGAGGACGGTCTCGCCGGCCTGCTCGCCGACCGGAGCGCCTACGACACCTTCGACGTGGACGCGGCCGCCGCGCGCGGCATGGCCTTCGAGCACCTCGACCAGCTCGCGATGGACCACCTCCTCGGCGCCCGCTGACCGGTCCCGCCTCCGCGTGAAAGCTCCGGCCCCTCCTTCGCGGACGGGGCCGGAGCTTTCGCGGGTAGTCAGCAGCCCCCGGACCCGTGCGCATTCAACGGGACGGGAAAGCGACAAGGAGACAGTGCGGGGCAGGGCAGGACCGAAGGGGCGTCAGAGCTCGTCCCCCGCGGCGAGGACCGCCGAAGCCAGGGCCGTCGCCGGATCCTGGGCCGCACCGCCGACGGGGGCCCACCGGTCGTGCTCCCTGCGGTACGGCCACCAGCGCCCGTCGTGGTCCAGCCGGATCTGGTGCGGTGCGCCGACGACGGTCCACCGGTTTGCCCGCGCCCGCAAGGAGGGCCGGTCGCCCTCCTCCCAGGAGGACTCCAGTGCCGCACGCGCGCGTGCGAGCGTGTCGCCCTCCACCGCCCACTCCTCCTCGAGCACGGACAGGGCGGTCGCGCCGCCGATCCGCCACGCGCGTACGGCCAAGGCCAGTTGCCCGCGCGTGCGCCCGGAGCCCTCGCCGAGACGGTCCAGCACGCCCGGCCCGGGATCTCCCGCCGCCAGGCGCACGGCGTCCTGCGCCGCGCTCGGACCGGGATGCACGGCCTGCCGGTCGTGCCCGCTCCGCAGGGCTTCGGCGAGCAGGCGGTGGGCCTCCGTCGCGGTGCGGGCGGCGAGGAGAACCAGGGCCGACGGGTCGACGCCGGGCGGGGGCGCCGTCTCGGTGTCCAGGGACGGCGGTGCACCCGGACCCTCCCGGAGAGCGGGGGCCGCGGGCAACGGAGGCAGCACCTGCCCCACCGCGTACGCCTCCGCGGCGTCCACCCCCTCCGCGCGCGAAGCGACCTCCTCGGCGGGCGTGGAGCGCTGCGTCTGCAGGGCGTCGAGAACGGTGCTCTCCGCACGCCCCCGCATCAGCAGCAGGACGAAGGGGTCCTGGTCCAGCAGCCTGGCGACCTGGTAGCAGAGCGCGGCGGTGTGCCCGCAGTGGTCCCAGGCGCCGCAGTCGCACTCCGGTTCCAGGTCGCCCATGCCCGGCAGCAGGTCGATGCCCGCGGCCGCGGCGTCCTCCACCAGGTGCGGCGGCATGTCGCGGTCCAGCAGCGCCGCGACATGCCCGGACCGCTCGATCGCCATGTCGACAAAGCGGTCCCATTGCGCGTCGGAGAGCCGCTCCAGCAGCACGTCGGCCCGATGTGCCGTACGGTCCCGGTCCTGGACCACCGCGGTGATGCGTCCCGGCCGCACGGAGACCGCGCCGACCGCTCCCGCGCGTGCGAGGCGGCGCCCCGCCTTCACCTGGGCCGTGTCCATCGCCGCGTCCTCCAGGGCCTTCAGCCAGGCGCGGCCCCACCAGGTCTGCGCGAAGCCCCGTCCCTGTGCGGGCGGCAGCGCGACGAACGTCCGTTCCACGTCGTTGTCGTACCGAGTCATCGTGTACCCCCTCGCAGCTCGACCAGATCGGCCAGTTCCGCGTCCGTCAGCTCCGTGAGCGCGGCCTCGCCCGTGCCCAGAACCGCGTCGGCGAGTTCCTTCTTGCGGTTCAGCAGCGCGGCGATGCGGTCCTCGATGGTCCCCTCGGCGATCAGCCGGTGCACCTGCACGGGGCGGGTCTGCCCGATGCGGTGGGCGCGGTCGGTGGCCTGTGCCTCGACGGCCGGGTTCCACCAGCGGTCGTAGTGCACGACGTGTTCCGCGCGCGTGAGGTTCAGTCCGGTGCCGGCCGCCTTGAGCGACAGCAGGAAGACCGGAACCTCGCCGTCCTGGAACCGCCGCACCAGCGACTCGCGGGCGGTGACGGACGTGCCGCCGTGCAGGAACAGCGACGGCACGCCGCGCGCGGCCAGATGCTCCTCGAGGAGCCGCGCCAGCTGCACGTACTGAGTGAACACCAGCACGCTCGTGTCCTCCGAGAGGATCGTGTCGAGCAACTCGTCCAGCAGCTCCAGCTTCCCGGAGCGGCCGGTGATCTTCGGCCGGTCCTCCTTGAGGAACTGCGCCGGGTGGTTGCAGATCTGCTTGAGGCTCGTCAGCAGCTTCACGATCATGCCGCGCCGTGCCATGTGGTCGGCCCCGGCGATCTCCGAGAGCGCCTCGCGCACCACCGCCTCGTACAGGCCCGCCTGCTCCGGGGTCAGCGACACGGGATGGTCCGTTTCCGTCTTGGGCGGCAGTTCCGGCGCGATTCCGGGGTCCGACTTGCGGCGTCGCATCAGGAAGGGCCGTACGAGCCGGGCGAGTCGCTCCGCCGCGGCCGGGTCCTGCCCGCTCTCGACGGCCTGGGCGTAATGCCGGCGGAAGGTGCCGAGGCGGCCCAGCAGCCCCGGGGTGGCCCAGTCGAGGACGGCCCACAGTTCCGAGAGGTTGTTCTCCACAGGCGTGCCGGTGAGCGCCACACGGGCGCGTGCGCCGATGGACCGCAGTTGCCGCGCGGTTTCGGAGTACGGGTTCTTCACGTGTTGCGCCTCGTCGGCCACGACCATGCCCCACGGCACGGCGGAGAGCCGGTCGCTGTCCAGACGCATGGTGCCGTAGGTGGTCAGCACGAACCCGCCGTCGGCCAGGTCGTCGAGGTCGCGGCGTGCGCCGTGGAAGCGGCGCACCGGTGTGCCGGGCGCGAATCGCTCGATCTCCCGCTGCCAGTTGCCCATCAGGGAGGTAGGGCAGACCACCAGGGTGGGGCCGGCGGCGTCCGGGTCCGTCTGCCGGTGCAGATGCAGGGCGATCAGTGTGATGGTCTTCCCGAGCCCCATGTCGTCGGCGAGACAGCAGCCGAGTCCCAACGAGGTCATGCGCACCAGCCAGCTGAGGCCCCGTCGCTGGTAATCGCGCAGTGTGGCATCGAGGGCGGCGGGCTGTGCCACGGCCTCCTGCGCCTCGGGGTCGGCCAGGCGCTCCCGCAGGGTCGCCAGCCATCCCGTCGGGCGCACCTCCACACGCCGTCCGTCGACCTCAGTCGAGCCCGTCAGGGCCGCGGCGAGCGCGTCGACCGGCGTGACCTTGTGGTCCTGCCGGGCGCGGGCGCGGCGGGCGTCCCCGGGGTCGACGAGCACCCACTGGTCGCGCAGGCGCACGACGGGGCGGTTGGCCTCGGCGAGCAGGTCCAGCTCCTCGCGCGTGAGTCCCTTGCCGCCCAGGGCGAACGTCCAGTTGAAGGCGAGCAGCGCGTCTGCCGACAGGAACGACCGGCCGGCCTGGGACGCGGTCGCACCCGACGCCGGGTCGCCGTCGGGCGGCCCGACCTCGGCACGCTCCGTCAGACCCCGGGCCAGTTCCCTCGGCCAGTGGACGTCGACTCCCGCGCCGGCGAGCGCCTCGGAGCCGGCTCCGAGAAGCTCGGCCACCTCCTCGTCGGTGAGCTCGACGGCGTCCGGTACGGCGGCAGACAACAGGGGCGTGAGGGAGGACCAGGCCCGCGCCGCCCGGCGCAGGGAGAGCAGGGCGTCCATCCGCGCGCGCGTGCCGAACGCCTCGCCCACGGTACCGGCCCACACCTGAGCGGTGTCCGCGACGAGTGCGGGATCGCTGACACTGTGCACCTGGGGCACCACCCGGAACGTCGGCCTGGCGTCCGAGGAAGCCGACGCAGACAGCCCGCGCACCTCGATGCGCAGGGACAGCCGCACGCCCGCGTCGTGTCCGGCGGCGACGTCCGAGGCCCACTCACGCAACTCGGGCGACCGCTGGGGCTCCCAGGAGGCATAGGCGGGCCCGGCCGTCAGGAGTTCGGCGGCGGGGGAGCGGGGCAGCGTGTCCGCGACGGCGTCCAGGAAGGACCGCACCAGGCCTTCCGGGTCGGGCAGCCGCAGGGGGCCGGTGCCGTCCACCGGGACCGCGTGCGCCTCGGGCGGCATGGCCGCGGCGAGATGGCGGATCCGCTCGGTCTGCTCCGCATCCAGCGGTCCCGCACGCCAGGCGTCGTGGTCGGCCGCGGACAGGCCGGGCAGCAACAGCCCACGCGCCACGAGGTGCAGCGCCTCGACGGTGACCGCACCCCAGAAGACCGATGCCCGGTGGCCGTCGGTGCCGGCACGCGCGCGTGTGAGCACCGGCAGGGCGGTCCGTAGCGGCAGCAGCACCGCGGGCACGCTGACCGCCTCCACGCCGTCGCCGCCGGGCAGCACGACCGTCAGGCTTCTCGGAGTCCCCGACGGGAGGGCACTGGGTGCTTCGCCGTCGGGCCGCCAGAACGCGACCGTGCTGGTGCGGGCCGGTTCGCCGGGCAGGAAAACAGCGCAGCAGCCGACGAGCGCGGAGATCTCGGAAGGGGTGGGAGAAGAATCCTTCTGCGCAGCGATGACTTATTCCTCAAATTTGACTAGCTGGGATGCGGCGGCCGATCGTACCTGATCGTCGGCAACGCGAGCCGCGAACGGGATATGGCATGAGTCACTCTTCAGAAGGGGAGAGGCTTCTTCGGTGTCTCCGCGGACTCTGCCGACGGTGTGCTCTCAGGGACGCGTAGGGGTCGGTCCTCAGGGAGTTCTCAGGGTCGGTGCACGGAACCGCCGGGAGCGCGTGCCCGTTTTCAGGACAGAGAGCGGCAGTGGCCGCGAAGGAGGCGACACCATGTCGAAGAACGCCAAGGTCGCAGCAGGTGGTGTGGCGGCCGGGCTCATCCTGCTGATCTGGCTGCCCTGGTGGGCCGCCCTGCTCATAGTTCTGGGAGTCCCGGCCGCCGCTTACCTCGCCCTGGACCCCTCGCAGCGACGCAGGCTGCGCCGTGTCTCGCGCAGGGAGATAGGGCGTTGAGGCGCTGACGCCGCGACGCCCTCTGCCCGGGGTGCCGGGGGCGCGGGCCGGGGCGGCGAGGACCGGAAGGGTTTTCCTGCCGGAGGCCTTCCCCGTTCATGCTCAGCTAGGACGTACCGCCATCCTGTCCAGCGCCTCCAGGAGTCCGGGCAGCGACGGGCCTCGCCCCACCGGAAGGACCTCGCCGGGCTCCTCGTCGAGCAGGATGAACGCGATGTCGTCGGTCCTGGCGACGAGCGACCAGCCGGGGCCGTCCGCACGCAGCGTCCGCGCGTCACCCGGAGCGAACGACGACCGGACCCGGCCGAGCGGCGGCGGAGTGTCGACGTAGGCGCGGGCCTCGGTGAGCACCCGCCGGACGCCGTCGTGTCCAGAGGTGCCCGCGCCGGTCCGGTCGTCCGCGGCGGCGCGACCGCCCGAGGCGTCGGCCCGTGCGCCTTCGTCGCTGCTCGCTCCGGTTTCCCCCGCGCGGGGGGCGCCGTCCGCCGAACCGGTGTCGCCGTCCCGCGTCGGGAACTCCGCGTCGTCGATCTGCTCCCGCCACTGCGCCCACTGCAGGGCGATCTCGTCGGCCCCCAGACGGCGCTGAGCCGGGCCCCAGACAGTGGTGTCCGGCGGGCACAGCGCGGGCCGGTCGGCGGAGTCGGGTTCCGGGTCGTGCGGCACGGGCACACCGGGTGCCGCCACGGCGACCGCGAGAGGCCAGCCGGGCAGTGCGGTGACGACCGAACGCTCGTCCGGGGACAGGTCGTACTCCATGCCGCAGTCCCAGGACGCCACCGCGACGGCGACCAGCGAGACGTCGTCGACCACGACGGTCCACCGGGCGCCGTCACCGTCCTGACCGAGCACCAGACCGTAGCCGTCGGCCAGCGGCGGCAGACCGAGTGCGGCGCACGCCTCCGGGTAGTCGTCGCCCAGCACACTCGGAAACTTCGCCGGCGTCAGCAGCACCGCCGTGAGCACATAGAGCGCATCGTCCGCGGCGGCGACGGCGTCCTCGTCCGTCCCGGCCATCCCAGCCTCCCCATCGGTTTGTCCAATGGCGGGCACCCTAGTGTGCCCGGGAAGCCCTTGTCACGACTCCCAGACGCACCCGAGCTGCAGTTTTCCGGTTGGACGGGGGCGAATCGACCACTCGCCACCGGGGGAGGCGGCACTCAGGTCACGGGCAGCCCCAGGAGTGCGCGGGCCACGTCCCGCGGCGGCTCGTCCCGTTCCCGCGCGAGCGCGATCACGGCTCGGCACGCCAGTTCGTTGACCCCGAAGGAGAGGGCCTCCGGCGACACCCGGCCCGCCGCCTCGTCGATCCGGTCCTGGTCGTCGTCCACACACGCCGAGACGTACGCGGCCGCGGCCTCGAACAAGTTGTGGGAACGCGACCCGCCCCCCGTCCGCTGGTTCTTCGCCGCTTCCGAGCGCCGGGCGGTGCGGGATCTGTCCCAGGCCCCGCGGATCCTGTCGAACAAATGGATCACCCTCCCCTTGTGATCACCCTGCCTGGCGGTACATGTCCTGCTACTCAACGTAGAGTCGAAGCTCCGACGGCAGAAGGGGGCAGCCATGGTGCGGCGCTTCGAACTACTGGCACAGATCAGGCGCATGGACCCCTACGGGAACGCCTCGGAGATCTACCGGCTCTCCTCGGCCTACGAGTTCCCCTGGGACTTCGCCCGCGCCCTGGAGCTGGCGCTCTACCGCACCTACGCCGTGCCGAGCATCGGCCGGCTGCTCGCCGAGACGGCGGAGTTCACCGACCGGCCCCAGAAGCGGTACGACGACACGGCACTGCTGCTCGACGCCGTCGTCGAGCACGGCTTCGACAGCGAGCAGGGGCGCACGGCGATCCGGCGCATCAACCGGATGCACCGCAGCTACGACATCACCAACGAGGACATGCGGTATGTCCTGTGCACGTTCGTCGTGACCCCCAAACGCTGGATCGACGCCTACGGATGGCGCCGGATGTCCCGCCACGAGACCGTCGCCTCCGCCGTCCACTACCGCACGTTGGGCCGGCACATGGGCATCAAGGACATTCCCGGTTCCTACGAGGAGTTCGAAGCCTGCCTCGACGCCTACGAGGCGGCCCACTTCGCCTGGGACGAGGGCGGGCGCCGTGTCTCCGACGCCACACTCGACCTCATGGCCTCCTGGTATCCGCGCCCCCTCGCACCCTTGCTGCGTGCCGGGACCCTCGCCCTGCTCGACGACCACCTCCTGCGGGCCTTCGGCTACGCACCGCCGAGCAGCGCCACCCGGGCGGTCGTGCGCCGTGCCGTCAGGCTGCGCGGGCGGGCGGTCCGACTGCTGCCGCCGAGGCGTGCTCCGCACCATGCCCGACAGAACAGGGAGATCAAGGGATATCCGAACGGCTACCAACTGGCGGAGCTGGGCACCAGCCCGGTCCCCGGCATCCGGGGCTGTCCGGTCCGTCACATCGGCACGTCGGCCGCCGAGTGAAGCCAGCGTCTCGCGCAGCCGGCCGAGTTCGGCCCGTCGCCGTCGCCGGGCGCGGCTGACTCATGCCGCTCGTACCGCCAGTGCCAGGAAGCGGGACTCCTCGTCGACGTACACCGTCATGTCCCACCCGGAACCGGTCAGCAGCACACGGAGGTTGTGCTCGGCTCGCAGGTCGTCCGGGGTGAGCCGGCGCCCCTGCCGGGCCGCGAGCGCCGCCCTGCCGACCGGGTGGAAGAGCGCCAGTACACCGCCGGGGCGCACGACGCGCGCCAACTCCCGCAGATTTCCGGCCGGATCGGGCAGGTGGGCGATGAGCCCCGCCGCGAACACCGCGTCGAGCGACCGAGAACGCAGCGGCAGCGCGGCCACGTCGGTCAGCAGCAGACACCCGTCGCGGTCCCTCCCGGCGTGTACGGCGGCCTGCAGCATGGCAGGGGTCAGATCGGCGCCGACGACCTGCCCGGAGCGCCCCACTGCCGCACGCAACGGCGGCAGGGCGCGCCCGGTGCCGCATCCCGCGTCGAGTACGCGATCACCCTTCCGGAGCCCGAGTTCGGCGACCGCGGCCGCGTAGGCCGGTCCGTCGTCGGGGAACCGGCGGTCCCAGTCGGCGGCCCGGGAGCCGAAGAACTCCTGCACGTGCGTGTGGTCGTCACTCATGCTCCGCATGATCCCCCGAGAGGGCGGGAGATGCCGCAGCGCACACGTCGGAACATGACGCGATCGTCCCAGGACGGCGGGTGCCTGTTCGTGGCCGCCGCGCGAGACGGCTCCCGCATCGCCGCCTCACCTCACCTGCGTGACTGCCGGGATCGGCCTCGTGGCCCGCGATCCGGACCTCAGTCCGCCACCGACCTCTGGGCCAGGACTTTGTCCACGGGGACCCGGACGAGGAGTTCGCCCGGAACGCCGTTGCGCGCCCCGAACTCCTCGGCGCGTTCCTCACCCATGTACCGTGCGGCGATGCGGGCGGCCCAGTGCCGCAGCTCACCGGGATCCTCCGAGATCCGCGCCCGGCCCTGCAGCACCGCGAAATCGAAGGGCGGCCGGTCGTCGTCCACGCACAGGGCGATACGGCCGTCACGGACCAGATTGCGCCCCTTCACGGTGTCCTTGCCGGTGTTGAACACCAAGTCGTCCCCGTCCAGCAGGAACCAGATGGGCGCCACATGCGGGCTGCCGTCGGCCCGCACGGTCGAGAGCTTTCCGGTGCGCGTGCCTTCCGAGACGAAGGCCCGCCATTCCTCATCGGTCATCTTCTGTGCCATGCCCCCATCCTCCTTGCCCGGAGCACGGGCGTGGTGAAGGCTGGCGGACGGATCCCCCGGCCAGGGGGAGGCAACGCGTACGGGGAGACACGGGGAGTTATCGGACCATGGTGCAGAACCAGGGACTCGGCTGGCTGCTTGACGACCTGACGGCGCGCGTCGAGCACGTACGGCACGCGTTGGTCCTGTCCAACGACGGATTGGTGACCGGGGCGAGCACAGGCCTGCGACGCGAGGACGCCGAGCACCTCGCCGCCGTGTCGTCCGGGCTGCACAGTCTGGCCAAGGGCTCGGGCCGGCACTTCGGCGCCGGTCGGGTACGGCAGACGATGGTGGAGTTCGACGACGCGGTCCTGTTCGTCACCGCGGCGGGTTCGGGCAGCTGTCTGTGCGTGCTGAGCGGCGCGGAGGCCGACATCGGGCAGATCGCGTACGAGATGACGCTGCTCGTGAACCGGGTGGGCGAGCACCTCGACGTCGATGCGCGGCAGCCGCGACGCATATCCCCCACCGAGCCCTGACCTGCACTTTCGCGGACCGTTGGGGGCTGGCGCAGGGTTGTCCACAGGCCTGCCACGGAGGTCGCTGCTGCGGCTACGGTTTTGTGTCAGCGGGTGCGAACGGCGCCTGCCACACACTCCACGGGGGAGACGAACCATGTCCGGCAACACCGTCACGCACAGGGCCGGCGCAGCCGTCGAGCGGCCCGGCACCACCTGCGACGCCTCTGTCGCGCCGAAGCGCGCGGCAGGGGAACTGGGGCTCAGGCGAAGCGAACTCGACCTCGCGGTGCACCTCGGCCGTGTCCGCACGATTCCCGACCGCGTGGCAGGGGGGTGGCGAGTCCCCCGCGACGAGATCGACCGGATCCGGGCGGCGAACGGCTTCGCCGAGGGGCTTCGGTCCGGTGTCCGGACCGTCGGCACCACGGAGGGCGCGGCTCTCATGCACGTGACCAGGGCACGGTTCACCCGTCTGGCACGGCTGGGGCTGTTGGTACCGGTGAAGTTCTACGTCAACCGGTACCGCGCCGTCGTCTGGCTCTACCTGGCCGAGGAGCTACGGCGGTTCGCCGCCGACGAGCGCAACGCGACACTGCTGACGGGCCGCACAACCGAAGTCCTCCGGGCCCAACTGGGGGAGGGGCTGGACCTGCGGCCCCGCAACTGGCGGGGAAGGCACCTGGGCTTCCTGCTCCGCCAGGCGGCCGACGACCCGTGGGACCGGGCCGCGGCCGTGGCGTCGCTGCTCGACGCAGCCGAGGTCTCGGAGGTCGTCACCGACCCGTACGACCGCTCCCGTCTGCGCCGGTTCCGTCCCGTGACGGCGGCGCACGGCTCGCCGGAATCCCCGGCCGCACAGCTCGCCGAGGAGATCGTGACAGCCGCAGACCAGGACGAGATCGACTGGCTCCGGTCGGACCTGGCAGCAGCGGTGGAAGCGGCCCGTCGGCAGTGTCCGGCACCCCGCCCGGCCCTGCACGCCGTGCCGATCGAGTCCGGTTCCGAGCCCGTGCCCGGCGAGACGGCGGAGCCCCTGCGGCCCGGGACGGTGGCCGGCGCGCGGCAGGGCACAGAGCTCCAGGGACCACGCCCGGCGGAGCGACCCGGACGGCCAGGCGGCCTGTTCGGCCGACTGTGGCGCAGAGACTCCTGACCTACAGGGACCGGAAGAGGCCCTCCTGGACGACGGACACCAGCATCCGTCCTTCCGTGTCGTAGATCCGTCCACGGGCGAGCCCGCGGCCTCCGGTCGCGATCGGAGACTCCTGGTCGTACAGGAACCACTCGTCCGCGCGGAACGGCCGGTGGAACCACATGGCGTGGTCCAGCGACGCCATGTCGAACCCTCTGGGGCCCCACAGCGGCTCCACCGGGATACGCACCGCGTCCAGGAGCGTCATGTCGCTCGCGTAGGTCAGGGCGCAGGTGTGCACGAGCGGGTCGTCGCCGAGCGGCCCCACCGCACGCATCCACACGGCGCTGCGGGGCTCGGCGCCCTCGACCTCCTCGGGGCTCCAGCGCAGCCGGTCGACGTAGCGGATGTCGAAGGGCTGGCGGCGTGCCATCCGCTCCAGCTGCTCCGGCAGTTCGCCCAGGTGCTCCCGTACCTCATCGGCGACCGTCGGCAGCGACTCGGGATCCGGGACCTTGCGGGCCGGTGGCAACTGGTGCTCGAAACTCCCCTGCTCAGGCTTGTGAAAGGAGGCGGTGAGCGTGAAGATCGTGCGTCCCTGCTGCACGGCGGTGACCCGGCGGGTCGTGAACGACCGCCCGTCCCGGTCCCGTTCGACCTGGTACACGATCGGCACACCGGGGCGACCGGGACGCAGGAAGTACGCGTGCAGCGAGTGCACCGGGCGGTCGCCGTCGGTGGTGCGGCCCGCGGCGACCAGCGCCTGGCCGGCCACCTGGCCGCCGAAGACGCGCTGCAGCGACTCCTCGGGGCTGCGGCCCCGGAAGATGTTGACCTCGATCTGCTCCAGGTCGAGCAGGGCGACGAGGCTCTCGGCCGGATTCGTCATCGGTGGGAGTCTCCTGTGCTCACAGCTGGCCGACATCGGTGACGCGGACGACCGCACGGCCCTCCGCGTCGGAGGCGGTGAGGTCGACCTCCGCGCTGATGCCCCAGTCGTGGTCGTCGTTCGGGTCGTCGAAGATCTGCCGCACGCGCCACAGCCCGTTCTGCGGCTCCTCCTCGATGATCAGCAGCTTCGGTCCGCGGGCGTCGGGGCCGGTGCGGAGGTCGTCGTACTCGTCCCAGTACTTGTCCATGGCCTCACCCCACGCGTCGGCGTCCCAGCCGGCGTCGGCGTCCATCTCGCCCAGCTCGCCGACGTGGTCGAGGGCGGCGAGCTCGACCCGGCGGAACATGGCGTTGCGGACCAGGACCCGGAAGGCGCGCGAGTTGGCGGTGACCGGCCGTACCTGGTCGGCCTTCTCCTGCGCCTCCTCGGCGGTCATCTCCTCCGGGTTGGCGAGCTGCTCCCACTCGTCGAGGAGACTGGAGTCGACCTGGCGCACCATCTCGCCGAGCCACTCGATCAGGTCCTGCAGGTCCTCGGACTTCAGGTCGTCCGGGACGGTGTGGTCGAGGGCCTTGTAGGCGCTGGCCAGGTAGCGCAGCACGATGCCCTCGGTGCGGGCCAGTTCGTAGTGGGAGACCAGCTCGGTGAAGGTCAGCGCCCGCTCGTACATGTCGCGGATGACCGACTTCGGGGACAGCGGGTGGTCACCGACCCAGGGGTGGCTCCTGCGGTAGGTGTCGTAGGCGTGGAAGAGCAACTCCTCCAGGGGCTTCGGGTACGTGACGTCCTGGAGGCGCTCCATGCGCTCCTCGTACTCGACCCCGTCCGCCTTCATCGCGGCCACGGCCTCGCCGCGCGCCTTGTTCTGCTGAGCGGCGAGGATCTGGCGCGGGTCGTCCAGCGTGGACTCCACGACCGACACCATGTCCAGCGCGTACGACGGCGACTCCGGGTCCAGCAGTTCGAAGGCGGCCAGAGCGAAGGTGGACAGCGGCTGGTTCAGGGCGAAGTCCTGCTGCAGGTCCACCGTCAGACGCACGATGCGTCCCTCGGCGTCCGGCTGGTCGAGCTTCTCCACGATGCCGCCGTCCAGCAGCGAGCGGTAGATGGCGATCGCCCGCCGGATGTGCCTGAGCTGCTGCCTGCGCGGCTCGTGGTTGTCCTCCAGCAGGTGACGCATCGCGGAGAAGGCGTCGCCGGGGCGGGCGATCACCGACAGCAGCATGGTGTGCGTGACCCGGAAGCGGGAGGTCAACGGCTCCGGCTGGGAGCCGATCAGCTTCTCGAACGTGCTCTCCGACCAGGCCACGAAGCCCTCGGGTGCCTTCTTCCGGACGACCTTGCGGCGTTTCTTCGGGTCGTCACCGGCCTTGGCGAGCGCCTTCTCGTTCTCGACGACGTGCTCGGGTGCCTGGGCGACGACGAAACCCTCCGTGTCGAACCCGGCGCGCCCGGCCCGGCCGGCGATCTGGTGGAACTCCCGCGCCCTGAGCGTGCGGACCCGGGTGCCGTCGTACTTCGTCAGCGCAGTGAACAGGACGGTGCGGATCGGGACGTTGACGCCCACGCCGAGCGTGTCCGTTCCGCAGATCACCTTCAGCAGACCGGCCTGCGCGAGCTTCTCCACCAGTCGCCGGTACTTGGGCAGCATGCCGGCGTGGTGGACCCCGATGCCGTGCCGCACGTAGCGGGAGAGATTGCGGCCGAACTTCGTGGTGAAGCGGAAGTTGCCGATCAGATCGGCGATCCGCTCCTTCTCCTCCCGCGTGCACATGTTGATGCTCATGAGCGCCTGCGCCCGCTCCACGGCCTGCGCCTGCGTGAAGTGCACGATGTACACGGGAGCCTGCCGGGCCGACAGCAGATCGGTGAGCGTCTCGGTGAGCGGGGTGTAGCGGAACTCGTAGGACAGCGGCACCGGACGGGTGGCCGAACGGACCACCGAGGTGGGACGGCCGGTACGGCGTGCGAGGTCCCCCTCGAAGAACGAGACGTCACCGAGTGTCGCGGACATCAGGACGAACTGCGCCTGCGGAAGTTCCAGCAGGGGAATCTGCCAGGCCCAGCCGCGGTCCGGCTCCGCGTAGAAGTGGAACTCGTCCATGACGACCTGGCCGATGTCCGCGTGCTTGCCGTCACGCAGCGCGATCGACGCCAGGACCTCGGCGGTGCAGCAGATGACGGGTGCGTCGGAGTTCACGGAGGCGTCACCGGTCAGCATGCCCACGTTCTCGGTGCCGAAGATCTTGCACAGCTCGAAGAACTTCTCCGACACCAGCGCCTTGATCGGAGCCGTGTAGAACGTGACCTCGTCCCGGGCCAGCGCGGCGAAGTGAGCGCCGGCCGCGATCATGCTCTTGCCGGAGCCGGTGGGCGTCGACACGATCACGTTCGCGCCGGAGACCACCTCGATCAGCGCCTCCTCCTGATGAGGGTAGAGCGTGAGACCGCGTTCCTCGGCCCACGCCTCGAAGGCTTCGTACAGGGCATCGGGGTCGGCGGTCCGCGGCAGCTGATCGATGAGGGTCACGCCCCCATCTTGCCTGCCGCGGGCCGCGATGGGGGAATCGGCTGTCCGCGTGAAGATCACGAACGCTACGCTGGGTCGCCGACGCGGCAACAGCGGACCCGGACAACTGCACAGCGGCACACGAGAAATGGGGCGGGCAACGGCGATGATGGGACCAGCACACTCACTGTCGGGCGCCGCGGCGTGGCTCGGTGTCGGAGCGGCGACCGCCGCCGCGGGGCACCCGATGCCCTGGCCGGTCCTGCTCGCCGGGGCCCTGATCTGTGCCGGAGCGGCACTCGCTCCGGACCTCGACCACAAGGCGGCCACCATCTCCCGGGCCTTCGGACCGGTCTCACGGGGACTGTGCGAGATCGTCGACAAGCTGTCCGCCGCCGTCTACAAGGCCACCAGGAAGCGGGGCGACCCACGCCGCTCCGGCGGACACCGCACGCTGACGCACACCTGGCTGTGGGCGGTCCTGATCGGCGGGGGAACCTCGGCGCTGGCGATCATGGGCGGCCGGTGGGCGGTCCTGGCGATCCTGTTCGTACACATGGTGCTGGCCATCGAGGGTCTGCTCTGGCGGGCCACCCGCGGTTCCAGCAGCGACGTGCTGGTGTGGCTGCTGGCCGGGACCAGCGCATGGATCCTCGCCGGGATCCTGGACAAGCCGGACGGCGGCGCGGACTGGCTGTTCACCGCACCGGGCCAGGAGTACCTGTGGCTGGGCCTGCCGATCGTGCTCGGCGCGCTGGTGCACGACATCGGGGACGCGCTGACCGTCTCCGGGTGCCCGATACTCTGGCCGATACCCGTGGGCCGCAAGCGCTGGTACCCCATCGGGCCGCCGAAGGCCATGCGGTTCCGTGCGGGCAGCTGGGTGGAGCTGAAGGTACTGATGCCGGTGTTCATGCTGCTCGGGGGAGTGGGCGGCGCCGCGGCACTCAACTTCATCTGAGTGACGCGGGCCGGGCCGTCTCAGCCGGCTTCCCCGGCGTCCTGCCCCTCGCCCGCGCCGTACCGCCGCTCGAAGCGGGCGACGCGCCCCTCCGAGTCCACCGTTCGGGCCTTCCCCGTGTAGAAGGGATGGCTCTCCGAGGAGATCTCCACGTCCACCACCGGGTAGGTCTCGCCGTCGTCCCACGCGATGGTCTGGTCACTGGTGGCGGTGGACCGGGTCAGGAAGGCGTACCCGGCACTGCGGTCGCGGAAGACGACGGGCCGGTATTCGGGGTGCTTGTCCTGCTGCATGGCGGCTCCTCGTTCGGCGGGGATCATCGGGGCGACGGCGCGGGCCCGCCGTCGCGAGTGGCGTCAGCCCGGCAGAGAGTCCTCGTCGACCACGTGCATCGCGGCCTCTTCGGCGGAGGCCGCCGCGCCGTCGATGCCCACGTCCATGGCTACCAGCGCCGGCTCCTCGTCCTCGTGCGCCCCTTCGTCGGGTGCCACGAGCCGGCCGGACCGGTCCGCGCCGACCTCGTTGTCCAGCAGCTCTCCGTCGGTGCCGTCGGAATCGCCCAGCCCGTCGCCGTCGGGCGCGAGCTCGTCCGGACGCTCCTCGGCGAGCCGCTGGTCCAGCGTTTCACCGCGGTGGCGTTCGGCGGCCGTCACACCGGTGTGCTCCACCGCCCAGGGCCGCTCGGGCGGGGACCATCCCCGGTCGAGCGGATCGGCGACGCCGTCCTCCTCGAGGGTGTCCTCGCCGTCCAGGAGGCCGGTGTCCTCCCTCTGCTCGGATCCGTCGGGCTGGTAGACGTCATCTCCCCATCCGTCGACGCTGTTCACGGGTACCTCCAGGGGGTGGGGACCGGCCCCTTCTCACCGTGGACCGCGGCGGGTCGCCGCTGCACGGGGCACAGGCGTCACCCGTTGCGGAACCGTACGGTCCCGGGGCCTGCCTCGAGCCGGTGCCTCTTCCCAGCCTTCCACTCCCGTTCGGAACCGCGCAACGGCACGGGCCCCGCCGGGGTGACCGCCGGGCCCGCTCCTCCGGCTCCGACGGCCCGCCCGGCCCACGCCGACCGGCCCTGCATCGGCGACGCGTCGGACCCCCGTCCGGTGCGCTGCCCATCGCCCGGCCTGCCGTCGGGCCCCCGCCTGAGTCGTCCGGCAGCACCGAGTCCCGTCCGGGGCGGACGGTGCGGGGTGGTTCCGAGGGCGGTTCCGGGCCGGCCCCCACCGGGAAGCCCCGCTCCGGCAGGCCCGTCCGGGAGTGGTCACTCCGCCTGGAACCGCCCCGTCCGGGACCACCCCGTCCGGGACCACCCCGTCCCCGGAAGGACGCGCGACAGGGCTACCCGTGCCAGGACCGCCACAGCGCCGCGTAGGCGCCGTCCGCCGCGACGAGTTCGTCGTGGCTGCCCAGTTCGCTGATCCGGCCGTTCTCGACCACGGCGATGACGTCCGCGTCGTGGGCAGTGTGCAGGCGGTGGGCGATCGCGATCACTGTGCGGCCGTCCAGGACCCGGGCCAGGGACCGTTCGAGATGGCGCGCGGCCCGCGGGTCGAGCAGCGACGTCGCCTCGTCCAGCACCAGCGTGTGCGGATCGGCCAGAACCAGGCGGGCCAGCGCGATCTGCTGGGCCTGCGCGGGGGTGAGCGCGAAGCCGCCCGAGCCGACCTCGGTGTCGAGGCCCTCCTCGAGCCCACGGGACCAGTCGTCCGCGTCGACCGCGCCCAGCGCCGCCCACAGCTCGGCGTCGGTGGCGGCGGTCCTCGCGAGGCGGAGGTTGTCGCGCAGGGAGCCCACGAAGACGTGGTGCTCCTGGTTGACCAGGGCCACGTGCGAGCGGACCCGTTCGGCGGACATCCGGGAGAGCTCCGCGCCGCCCAGCGTGATCCGGCCTTCACGGGGACCGTAGATGCCGGCCAGCAGCCTGCCCAGCGTGGACTTGCCGGCGCCCGAGGGGCCGACCAGGGCGAGCCTGGTGCCGGGGGCGACCTCCAGCGACACCTTGCGCAGCACGTCCACACCCTCGAGGTAGCCGAAGTGCACCCCGTCGGCGTGCACGTGCCGCCCGTCGGGGGAGAGCGTGCCGTCACCGGCGTCCGGCTCGATGTCCCGCACGCCCACCAGCCGGGCCAGCGAGACCTGGGCCACCTGCAGCTCGTCGTACCAGCGCAGGATGATGCCGACCGGGTCGACGAGCATCTGCGCGATCAGGGCCGCGGTGGTCAGCTGACCGACCCCGATCCACCCCTGGAGGACGAAGACACCACCGATGAGCAGGACGGAGGCGAGCACGGTCACATGGGTGACGTTGATAACGGGGAAGAGCACCGACCGCAGCCAGAGGGTGTACCGCTCCCAGGCCGTCCACTCCGCGATCCGGCGCTCCGACAGCTCGATGCGACGGGCGTCGAGGCGGTGGGACTCGACGGTGCGCCCGGCGTCCACCGTCTCGGCGAGCGCCGCGGCCACGGCGGCGTACCCGGCGGCTTCCGAGCGGTAGGCGGCGGGGGCCCTGCGGAAGTACCAGCGGCAGCCGATCACCAGCAGCGGCACCGCGATCAGCACCGCGGGTGCCAGCGGCGGTGCCGTGACCACCAGGCCACCGAGCAGCAGCACCACCCAGACGGCGCCGATCGCGAGCTGGGGGACGGCCTCGCGCATGGCGTTGGCGAGCCGGTCGATGTCCGTGGTGATGCGCGAGAGCAGGTCACCCGTACCGGCCCGTTCCAGCACGCCGGGCGGCAGACCGACCGACCGCACGAGGAAGTCCTCGCGCAGATCGGCCAGCATCCGTTCGCCGAGCATCGCCCCCCGCAGCCGTACCTCGCGCACGAACACGGCCTGCACGACGAGGGCGATCACGAAGAGCGTGGCCGTGAGGCCGAGGTGCAACTCGCGCGTGTCGTCCGAGACCCGTTCCACGAGCCCGCCCAGCAGGTAGGGGCCAGCCATCGAGGCGATCACGGCGACGGTGTTGACGGTGACGAGGAAGAGGAAGGCCCGACGGTGCCGGCGCAGCAGCTCTCCCACGTACGCGCGCACGGTCGGGCGGGCGCCGACGGGCAGGGTGCTCGCCGTGGTGGGGGCCGCCGGGTCGTAGGACGGGGGCGCGACGCCGATCATGCCGTTTCCTCGATCTCTTCCAGTCGGTGCAGTACGTCGTCGTCACTCAGGGCGCCCTCACGGCCGTCAACGCGGCCGTCATTGCGGCCGTCACCGCGTTCATTGGCGTCGTCGCGCGGCGGCCTCGCGGGCTCCCTCCCGGCCGGTACGCCGTCGAGGTGCGCCGCGGTCTCCTCCTCGGTCTCGCGGGTCACCACGGCCCGGTACCGCGGCTCGGTGTGCAGCAGCTCCCGGTGGGCACCGACCGCCGCGACCTCGCCGTCGTGCAGGAACACGATCCGGTCGGCGCGGTCCAGCAGCAGCGGGGACGAGGTGAACACCACCGTGGTGCGCCCCGCGCGCAGGGCCTGCACGCCTTCCGCGATCCGCGCCTCGGTGTGCGAGTCCACGGCCGAGGTCGGTTCGTCCAGGACCAGCGCCCCCGGGTCCGTGATGAGGGACCGCGCCAGTGCCAGCCGCTGGCGCTGCCCGCCCGACAGCGACCGGCCCCGCTCGGTGATGCGGGCGTCCATCGGGTCGTCCGTGCCGAGCGAGCCCTGTGCGAGTGCCGTCAGCACGTCACCGCACTGCGCGGCGGCCAGCGCGTCCTCGGCGCCGACGGCACCGGACGCGGGCACGTCCAGCAGCTCGCGAAGCGTGCCGGAGAGCAGCACCGGGTCCTTGTCCTGGACCAGGACGGCGGTCCGCGCGGACTTCAGGGGCAGCTCGTCCAGCGGCACGCCGCCCAGCAGGGCCGACGTCCCCTTCTCCGACGGATGCCCGCCGAGGCGTTCCGCGAGCCGTCCGGCCGTGTCCGGGTCACCGCACACCACGGCGGTGAACCACCCCTCCGGAGCCAGGAGACCGGTGGCCGGGTCGTACAGGTCCCCGGTGGGGGTCTCGGCCTCCCGCGAACCCGTGGTGTCCGTGGCGCGTTCCAGGGCCAGCACCCGTGCGGCCCGCTTGGCCGAGGGCTTGGAGAAGGAGTACGCCATGGCGATCTCCTCGAAGTGGCGCAGGGGGTAGGTGAGGATCATGACGGAGCTGTAGACGGTGACGAGCTCGCCGACGCCGATGCGGCCCTCGCGGGCCAGGTGGACGCCGTGCCAGACCACCGCGATCAGCAGCAGTCCCGGCAGCAGCACCTGGATCGCGGAGATCAGTGACCACATGCGGGCGCTGCGCACGGCCGCGTGGCGCACTTCCTGGGAGGCCCCGCGGTAGCGGTCGAGGAAGAGTTCCTCGCCGCCGATGCCACGCAGCACCCGCAGTCCGGCGACGGTGTCCGAGGCGAGTTCCGTGGCACGGCCGGCCTTGTCGCGCTGGACGTCGGCCCGCCGGGTGGCTCGGGGCAGCAGGGGCAGCACCGCGAGGGCCAGGACCGGCAGGCCCACGATCACGACGACGCCGAGCGCCGGCTGGTAGACGACCAGCGCCACGCAGACCAGCACGATGGTGAGCGCGGCCGCGGTGAAGCGGGAGACGGCCTCCACGAACCAGCCGATCTTCTCGACGTCACCGGTGGACACCGCCACGACTTCTCCGGCCGCGACGCGTCGGGTCAGCGCGGAACCGAGCAGCGCCGTCTTGCGGGCCAGGAGCTGCTGGACACGTGCGGCCGCGGTGATCCAGTTGGTGACGGCGGCACGGTGCAGGAAGGTGTCGCCGACCGCGTTGCCCGCGCAGCACAGGACCATGAGGCCGCCGGCGAGGGCGAGGCGTCCGCCCGAGCGGTCGACGACCGACTGGATGGCGAGACCGACGCAGAAGGGCAGGGCGGAGACGGAGGCGAAGTGCAGCAGGCCCCAGGCCAGTGACTTGAGTTGGCCATCGAGCTGGTTGCGGAACAGCCACCACAGGAATCGGGGGCCCGAGCGTGCGTCCGGCACGCCCGGGTCGGGATACGGAAGGTCTTGGATCTGCATGACGTCCCAGTGGCTCGTGTCAGGAGGTGCCGTCGCTATGCGGCATCAAGAGGCTGCAAACCGTGAAAGGTTCGCGTCGCCGCGGGTCCAAAATCAAGCGGTTTTCCGCGGTGCGACACAAATCCGGCTCCGGACCACCGCACGTCGCCCGCACGCGCCCGCGGCGCACAGGCCGAGTCCGTCCGAGGCGCTCCACCCGCGTTCGCCCGCCGGGGTCATGACGGCATGCCCGGGACGAGTGCGACGATGGACGGATGGCGAGTGGTGGCGTACGGCGTACGGCGGTCGCGATGGCGGCCCTTGGCTCCCTGCTGACGGTGACGGCGCTGTCCGCCTGCGGCGGCCCGACGGGCCACCGGGCGGACAAGGAGGCGAGCGCGCCCCCCGCCGGGGAGGGCCGGAGCGGTGGGACGGCCGACCCGACCACCGTCCCCGGCGTCGGCGACCGGCTCCAGCGCCGCATCCCCGCCGACTCGCGCCAGGTCCTCGCGGTGTACGGCGACGGCAGGGACTCCGCCGACTCCACGGCCGTGCTCTACACGAAGCAGGGCTCCGCCTGGCACCGCGCCCGCGGTTGGGACGCGCACAACGGCACGAAGGGGTGGACGACCCACCACCACGAGAACGACAAGCGCAGCCCGGTCGGCGTGTTCACGCTCAGCGACGCGGGCGGCGTGCTGCCGGACCCGGATCCCGCCCCCGGTACCGGCCTGCCCTACAGCCGGTCCGCGAGCTTCGCGGCCCCGCACTGGTGGGCGAAGTCGTACTGGCACGACTTCGACTACGTCATCGCCATCGACTACAACCGAGTCGAGGGAACCCCGCCGAACGACCCGACCCGCCCCGAGGGTTCGGCCAAGGGCGGTTCGATCTGGCTCCACATGGACCACGGCAGCGGTACATCGGCCTGCGTCAGCCTGCCCAAGTCGGCGATGGAGTACCTGCTGCGCACGCTCGACCCGGACCTGCACCCCGTGGTGGTCATGGGGGACAGGGCGAACCTGAAAGCCTGAGCGCGGGCTCCCGGAAGCCCGCGGCAGCCGGATCCGGGAGCAGCCTGATCCCACGTTCAGGCGGTGTGACGGTGGCCCCGGCCGTCGTCCGGCCCGTCGATCAGCGTGTCCAGCAGTCCGCCCAGCACCGCGCGCTGCCCGTCGCTCAGCGGGGCGAGGATCTCCTCGGCGGCGGACCGGCGTGCGGCGCGCAGTTCCCCGAGGGCCGCGCGCCCGTCGTCGGTGAGTTCGATCCGGATGACGCGGCGGTTGGCGGGATCCGGGACGCGACGTACCTTCCCGGCCGTCTCCAGCCCGTCGACCAGTGTCGTCACCGCCCGGGGTACGACCTCCAGGCGCTCGGCGAGGTCGGCCATGCGCGGCGGCGAGCCGTAGTGCGCCAGCGTGCGCAGCAGCCGGGACTGGGCCGGGGTGATGCCGAGGTCGCGGTGCTCGAGATGGCGCTTCTGGATGCGGTGCACCCGGCGGGTGAGCCGCAGCAACTGCTCGGCGAGCAGGCCGTCGGGATCTGGGGCGGTCATGCGGGAACAATATCAGGATGACGTTCATTGTGAGTATAGGTAACAATGACCTACGATCCATGAGATCCGCGCGTGCCCGCGGCAGTACCCGACGGTCTGCCGCCCGGAGGGCTTCGCGGACCTCCCGTCGCCCTCTCCGAAGGAGCACATGCACCCCGATCGCGAATCCGCCTGGACCGCACCCGCCGACGCGAAGGAACAGCCCCGGCAGGTGCGCCGCATCCTCAAGCTGTTCCGCCCCTATCGAGGCCGCCTCGCGGTCGTCGGCGCGCTGGTCGGCGCCGCATCCCTGGTGTCGGTCGCCACGCCCTTCCTGCTCAGGGAGATCCTCGACGTCGCGATCCCCGAGGGGCGCACGGGCCTGTTGAGCCTGCTCGCCCTGGGCATGATCTTCGGCGCCGTCCTCTCCAGCGTCTTCGGTGTACTGCAGACCCTGATCTCCACCACCGTGGGCCAGCGCGTCATGCACGACCTGCGCACCGCCGTCTACGGCCGGCTCCAGCGGATGTCCCTGGCCTTCTTCACCCGCACCCGTACCGGCGAGGTCCAGTCCCGCATCGCCAACGACATCGGCGGCATGCAGGCCACCGTCACCTCCACGGCCACCTCCCTGGTCTCCAACCTCACCGGCGTGGTCGCCACGATCGTCGCCATGGTCGTCCTCGACTGGCGCCTGACCGTCGTCTCACTGCTGCTCCTCCCGGTCTTCGTGTGGATCAGCCGCCGCGTCGGCAGGGAACGCAGGAAGATCACCACCCGGCGCCAGAAGCAGATGGCCGCGATGGCCGCCACGGTCACCGAGTCGCTCTCCGTCAGCGGCATCCTGCTCGGCCGCACCATGGGCCGCTCCGACTCGCTCACCCGCGCCTTCGCGGACGAGTCCGAGAGCCTGGTCGATCTGGAAGTGCGGTCGAACATGGCGGGCCGCTGGCGGATGGCCGTCATCACGATCGTCATGGCCGCCATGCCGGCCGTCATCTACTGGACCGCGGGCATCGCCCTGCAACTCGGCGGCCCCGACGTCTCCCTCGGCACGATCGTCGCCTTCGTCTCGCTCCAGCAGGGGCTGTTCCGCCCGACCGTGAGCCTGCTGTCGACCGGTGTGCAGATCCAGACCTCGCTCGCGCTCTTCCAGCGCATCTTCGAGTACCTCGACCTGCCGATCGACATCACCGAGCGGGAGGACCCCGTCCACCTGGATCACGTCAAGGGCGAGGTCCGCTTCGAGAACGTCGAGTTCGGCTACGGCGGCAAGGGCGGCCCGGTGCTCGACGGCATCCACATCACCGTCCCCGCGGGCAGCAGTCTCGCCGTCGTCGGCCCCACCGGCGCCGGCAAGTCCACGCTCGGCCACCTCGTGCCGCGGCTCTACGACGTGACGGGCGGCCGGGTCACCCTCGACGGAGTCGACGTGCGCGACCTCGACTTCGACACCCTCGCCCGCGCGGTCGGCATCGTCTCGCAGGAGACGTACCTCTTCCACGCCTCGGTCGCCGAGAACCTGCGCTTCGCCAAGCCGGACGCCACCGACGCGGAGCTGGAGGCGGCGGCGAGGGCCGCGCAGATCCACGACCACATCGCCGCCCTGCCCGACGGCTACGACACGGTGGTCGGCGAGCGCGGGCATCGGTTCTCCGGTGGGGAGAAGCAGCGCCTGGCCATCGCCCGCACCATCCTGCGCGACCCGCCCGTCCTGGTCCTGGACGAGGCGACCAGTGCCCTGGACACCCGTACCGAGGCCGCGGTGCAGGGTGCGATCGACGCCCTGTCCGCCAACCGCACCACGATCACCATCGCCCACCGTCTCTCCACCGTCCAGGGCGCCGACCGGATCGTGGTCCTCGACTCCGGGCGCCTGGACGAGCAGGGCACGCACGAGGCGTTGCTGGCGCAGGACGGGAAGTACGCCGCGCTGGTCCGCCGGGACACCCGACTGGAGCCGACAAGATGAAGATATGCCGGGTTTGCACGCATATGGGGGTTACCGTGCCCGCATGCAGATGAACACTCCACCACGGAGCGCGAGAAGCGCGAGGAGCGCCAGAGGCCCCAGAGGGGCTCTGAAAGGCGTCAGAGGTCTCCGCGGTCCCAGAAGCCCCCGGAGAGCGATCCGGCTGACGCGCCGGGGCCGTGCCGCCCTGATCGCGGTCGGCGCCGTAGTGGCCGCCACCGCGGTGGCGGTGCCGCTGCTGACGACGGACGACGAGGGCGAGTCCGCCCCCACGTCGCTGGTGGTCCCGGAGGGCTGGCGCGCGACCCAGGTCTACGGGGCCGTCGACAAGGTCCTGGCCCTGCCCGCGGGCACCACCAAGAAATCCCTGGCCAAAGTCAACCTCAAGCTGCCGAACGACGCCGAGGGCAACCCGGAGGGCTATCTCTTCCCCGCGACCTATCCGCTCGGCGAGAACCCCACCCCGGAGAAGCTGCTGACGGCCATGGTCGACAAGGCCAACAAGAGGTTCACCGGCGCTCCGGTCGCGGCGGGCGCCCAGCGCAACGCGCTGAACGTCTACCAGGCGGTCACCATCGCCAGCATCGTGCAGGCGGAGGCCGCCACCGAGGAGGACATGGCCAAGGTGGCCCGGGTGATCTTCAACCGGCTGGAACGCGGCATGCCGCTGCAGATGGACTCCACCATCAACTACGCCCTGGGCCGTTCCACCCTGAAGACCACCACCAAGGACACGAAGATCGACAGTCCTTACAACTCGTACCAGCGCATGGGGCTGCCGCCCACCCCCATCGCCAATCCGGGCGACGACGCGATGAGTGCCGCGATCAATCCGGCGCCCGGTGACTGGCTGTACTTCGTCACGGTCAAGCCCGGAGACACCCGCTTCACCGCCGATTACGCCGAACACCAGCGCAACGTGGCGGAGTTCAACCGCCTCCAGGAAAGCGCTTCGAAGAAGGCCGAGGCCGCCAAGTGACCGGTCGGGGCGTCACGCGGCGACCGGCTCCCCCTCGGCCAGCAGCCTCCTGATGTCCCGCACGGCCGCGCGCCCCGCCCGGTTGGCGCCGATGGTGCTGGCCGAGGGGCCGTAGCCGACGAGATGGATCCGCGGATCGGCGGCTACGCGCGTTCCCTCGATCCGGACACCGCCGCCCGCCTCCCGCAGCCGCAGCGGCCGCAGATGCTCGACGGCGGGGCGGAACCCGGTCGCCCACAGGATGACGTCCGCGGCCACCCGCCGCCCGTCACTCCACTCCACACCCTCGGGAGTGATCCGGTCGAACATGGGCTGCCGGTCCAGCACGCCCGACTCCAGCCCGGCCCGGATCGCGTCGTTCAGCGGCAGCCCGGTCACCGAGACGACGCTCTTCGGCGGCAGCCCCTGCCGCACCCGTTCCTCCACGAGCGCCACCGCCGCCCGGCCCGCCTCCTCGTCGAAGGGCCCCTCGCGGAAGACGGGGGGCCTCCTGGTCACCCAGGTGGTGGCCGCCGCGTACGGGGCGATCTCCAGCAGGTGCTGTGTCCCCGAGGCACCGCCGCCCACGACGACCACGCGCTGCCCGGCGAACTCCTCGGGTCCGGCGTACCGCGCGGTGTGCAACTGCCGCCCCCGAAAGGTCTCCTGTCCCGGATAGCGCGGCCAGAAAGGCCGGTCCCAGGTACCGGTCGCGTTGATCAGCGCACGCGTCGACCAGGACCCGGCCGACGTCTCGACGAGCAGCCGCCCGTCCGTCCCCTCGCGCACGGCGCGCACGTCGACCGGCCGCAGTACCCGCAGGTCGAAGGTCCGCTCGTAGTCCGCGAAGTACCCGCCGACCACCTCGGCGGACGGCCGCTCCGGATCCGCCCCGGTCAGCTCCATGCCCGGCAGGGCGTGCATCCCGTGCACCTTGCCGTAGGTCAGCGACGGCCAGCGGAACTGCCAGGCGCCGCCGGGACCGGGGGAGTGGTCGAGCACCACGAAGTCGCGCTCCGGCTCGAACCCCGTGCGCCGCAGGTGATAGGCGGCGGCGAGCCCGGCCTGACCGGCACCGACGACGACGACCTCGACCTCGCGTGTGTTGTTCACGCTTCTACCAACGGTGCCGGAGGCCCCGATCTTCCCCTGGTGTCAGGATGGGGTCATGCCAGATGCCTTCACCACCCGAATCCTCAACCTCGCCACCGGCTCGGCGGAGCGGGTCGCCGACATCACCGGCGACTGCGAGTCCTTCCTGCGCGAGACGGCGTCCGGCCGCGACGGCCTCCTCAACGTCTTCGTCCCGCACGCCACCGCCGGAATCGCGATCATCGAGACGGGCGCCGGCAGCGACGACGACCTGCTGGCCGCCCTGCACACCCTGCTCCCGGCCGACGACCGCTGGCAGCACCGCCACGGCAGCCCCGGACACGGCCGTGACCACGTCCTGCCCGCCTTCGTCCCGCCCCACGCGACGCTGCCGGTGATCGGCGGCCGCCTGGAACTGGGGACCTGGCAGTCGGTGTGCCTGGTGGACACGAACGTCTCGAATCACGACCGCCAGGTGCGGTTGAGCTTCCTCGGATAGGGCGCCGACGCGGTGCGGGACCGCGGAGGGCAAGTCCGGCCGCACCAACTGCCCCCGGAGTGCGTGCACGGGCCCGACCGTTGTCAGTGCCGAGGTCTAACGTGATCGGCAACTGCTCATGAGGTCCCCGTGCAACGGGTGACGGGGAGGAACAGCGCCATGCACCAGGAAATCGCCGACGAGGACCGGTTCGAGATGCCCGCCGCCTGGCTGCGGGCCCTGCCCGCGCCCCGGGCAGCCGCGAAGCCGGCCGAGGACGCGGTGGAGAAGGCCGCTCGCCGCTATGCGCAGGAGGCGGCCTGGTTCGAGGAGATGTTCTCCTCCTCCGGCAGCGACCCGGAGCTGGTGAAGGAGGGCCGGGCCCACCGGGAGGGCCGGCCCTCTCCGCTCGGAGCCGCCGTGGAGATCGCCGTCGGCTGGCACTACACGATGGTGGACGTGCTCGTCGACGCCTGCGTGACCGAACACGGCCTGCCGTTCGCCGCCTGTGCCGTCGTGGAGCTGGGAGGTGTCAACCCCCATTACAAGCAGGCAGGTTCCCGACGGTACGACGCGGCGCTGCGGAGGGTGACCGATTACCAGACCTACTATGTGTGGGAGCCCGCCGCCCGTGTCCGGGAGCTGCTCGCGGCGGTCGACGAGGAGACCCGACGGCGGACCGTCGAGGCCCTCGCCGGCCTCCGGGACAGCGTCGAGCGCCGCAGCGTGATCTCCTACCTGGTACCCGATGAGCATGCCTGGGTCGACGAGTGCTGCGACGGCCCGATACCGGACGACTCCGCCCTGTGGCGCATGCTCCTTCTCTCCCTGTACCGGCCGGAGCAGATCGCCCTCATCCGCGAAGGAGCAGGACTCGGCTGGAACGGCTGGAAACTCCCGCTGCTCGCCACCCTCGCGAACCGGCTCGGTCCCGCCGTCGGGTCCCTGCTGGAGGACGCGTTCGACGGTGCCTACGGGTCCGACGGCCACCGGGACGTCGCGGGCTGGGCCGCCGAACTGCCCACCGACGACGCCTTCCGCCTGCTGCTGAAGAAGGGCGGCGACCGCAATGTCCGCGCCGCCCTGCTCGACGCCATGAACCGCTACCCGCGGCGCGCCCTGCGGCTGCTCTCCGCCGCCGCGGCGGGCGACGGCGAACAGGCGTCCCTCGCCCGGATGCTGCTGCCGCTGCACGTGGTGACCCACGCGGAGCTCACGAAGGAGATGTTGCCCGCCCTGCCCGAAGCGTCCGCAGCCGTCGTCGCACCGCTGCTGAAGCGGGGCGAACGGGACGCCGAAGCGCCTGCGGAAGCGCTCCCCGCCCTGCTGGTCGCCCCGCCGTGGACCCGGAAGCGCACCAGGCGCAAGGCACGCGTGGCCCGCGACGTCCCCGGGGCGCCGCAGGCCGAGGTGGCCTGGAAGCCCGGGGAGCAGGAGGCCTGGGCGGCCACCGTCGTCGCCGAAACCCCCTGGTGGCGCGAGCACGACTGGTCCCGCGAGATCCAGCAGATGCAGCAGGGGACATGGCGGGGCAACATCCACGCCGCCCGCCTCTTCGTCACCGGCCCCGAGGACGTCGTACGCCCACTGCTCGACGCCTTCGCCCCCGAGCACGTCTGGGACACCGAGAGCCACCTCAGGCCCGTCGCCGCCCGCCACGGCCTGTACGCCCTGCCGATGCTGAGCCGGCTCGCCGCCCGGTACCCGGCCACCGCCGGCGGCCTGCTGCTGCCCTACCGCAGCGTCGAGGTGGCCCGGCAGATGGCCGAGTGGCTGGTGCGCCGCCAGTCGCTGAGGCCCACGGTTCTCGCCTGGCTCCGCCGCCACGGCCGGGCCGCGGCCGTCCACCTGGTTCCCGACGCCGTCGGCCCGGCGGGCACGCTCCGCAACCACGCCGAACACGCCCTGCGGCAACTCGCCGCAGAGGTGGGCGCCGAGGCCGTGCGGGAAACGGCGGCCGGCTGCGGCGCCGAGGCCGAGGAGATCGTCGCCGACCTCCTCGCCGGCGATCCGCTGGAGGCCGCCCTCCCGGCGAGGATGCCGACCCCCTGCACCTGGGCCGACCCCGCCCTGTTCCCGCAGATCCGGCTCACCGGCGGCCGCGGCGCCCTGCCCGCCGACGCCGTCCGCCACATGACGGCCATGCTGCAGATCTCCAAGCCCGGTGACGTCTACCCAGGCCTCGCCGTCGTCACCGAGCAGTGCGACGCCGGCTCCCTCGCCGAGTTCGCTTGGTCCCTCTTCGAGACGTGGCGGTTCCACGGCATGCCGGCCAAGGACAGCTGGGCCCTCCACGCCCTCGGCCTCCTCGGCGACGACGAGACCGTCCGCCGTCTCACCCCCCTCGTGCGTGCCTGGCCCGGTGAGAACGCCCACCACCGGGCCGTCGAGGGCCTCACCGTCCTCGCTGAGATCGGCACCGACACCGCCCTGCGCCATCTGCACGGCATCTCCCAGCGGGTGCCGTTCAAGGCCCTCAAGAAGCGAGCCCGGGAGAAGATCGACGAGGTCGCCGAAAACGTCGGCCTCACCACCGACCAGCTCGCCGACCGGCTGGTCCCCGATCTTGGCCTCGCCGACGACGGCAGCACCGTCATCGACTACGGCCCGCGCCGCTTCACCGTCACCTTCGACGAGCAGCTCCGCCCCTGTGTCCGCGACGAGACCGGCAAGCTCCGCAAGGCCCTGCCGGCCCCGGGCGTCAAGGACGACCCGGAACTCGCCCCCGCCGAGCGCAAGCGGTTCGCCGCCCTCAAGAAGGAGGTCCGAACCATTGCCTCCGACCAACTGCGCCGCCTGGAGGCCGCCATGGTCACCGGCCGCTCCTGGACCGCCGCCGAGTTCCGCGAACTGCTCGTCGAGCACCCCCTTCTGCGCCACTTGGTGCGCCGCCTGGTCTGGCTCGGCGGCAGCGACGGCGAAGGCGGCAGTGACGGCGATGGCGACGGCGACGGCAGGGTGACCGCGTTCCGTGTCGCCGAGGACCTCACCCTCGCGGACGTCCACGACGACGCATGGACTCTCCCCGCCGACGCCACCGTGCGCCTCGCCCACCCCCTCCATCTGGGAGACGAACTCGGGGCCTGGGCCGACCTCTTCGCCGACTACGAGATCCTCCAGCCCTTCCCGCAGCTCGGCCGCCCCGTGCACACCTTCACCGACGAGGAGGCCAACGGGCACCGGCTGACCCGCTTCGAGGGCGTCACCGTCCCCGTCGGCAAACTCCTCGGCCTCACCAAGCGCGGCTGGGAACGCGGCACGCCCGAGGACAACGGCGTGGAACGCTGGGTCTCCCGCCCGATCACCCGCGACCGCCACCTCGTCATCGCCCTCGACGGGGGCATCGCCGTCGGCATGGTCGCGGAGTTCCCCGACCAGACCCTCGAGACCATCTGGATCGACACCGCCCCCGGCGACTACTGGCGCAGCCACACCTACCCGCACCGCCTCGGCGACATCGACCCCGTCGTCGCCTCCGAGATCCTCGCCGACCTGACCGACGTCACCGCCAAGTGAGCCCCGCCATGACCACAGTGAGCGACCCGCACCCGCCCCGCCTGCAGCGCCCGCCCGCGGAAGTGCGCCACGCCGACGAACTCGCCGGGCTGCGTGCCGGGGACACCGGCCCGCGGCCGCCCGGCTGGCAGCTCAGCCTCCGTGCCGCCCTCCGCTTCGTGGTCGGAGACCCCGACGCCGGCATCAGCCGCAAGTTCGTCGGCAGCCCCTCGCTCGTCGAACGGGCCCTGGTGACCCTGGCCACCAACCGGGGTCTGATGCTCGTCGGCGAACCCGGCACGGCCAAGTCGCTGCTTTCCGAGCTCATCGCGGCAGCGGTCAGCGGCACCTCCACGCTCACCGTGCAGGGCGGCGCGGCCACCACCGAGGACCAGATCAAGTACTCCTGGAACTATGCCCTGCTGGTCTCCGAAGGCCCCTCCCGCCGCTCCCTGGTGCCCGCCCCCATGCTCCGCGGCATGGCCGAGGGACGCATCGTCCGCTTCGAGGAGATCACCCGCTGCCCCCTCGAGGTCCAGGACTGCCTGCTCTCCCTGCTCTCCGAACGCGTCGTCGCCGTCCCCGAACTCGACGGCGACGACGGCATGGTCTTCGCCCGCCAGGGCTTCAACGTCATCGCCACCGCCAACACCCGCGACCGCGGCGTCAATGAGATGAGCGCCGCGCTCAAACGCCGTTTCAACTTCGAGACTGTCTTCCCGATACCCGACCTCGACACCGAACTCGCCCTCGTCGAAGCCGAGTCCACCGCCCTGCTCCGCGAGTCCGGAGTCGAGCGGGCACCCGACCCCGACGTCCTCGAGGTACTGGTCGGTACCTTCCGCGAACTGCGCGGCGCACCCGGCCAGAGCGACCGGCCCTCCGCAGTGATGAGTACCGCCGAAGCCGTCTCCACGGCCCACGCCGTCGGCCTGCGCGGCTGGTTCCTGCGCGGCGAGGCGGGCAACGCCGCCGACATCGTCTCCTGTCTCGCCGGCACCGCCGCCAAGGACAGCCCCGAGGACCTCGCCCGCCTGCGCCGCTTCCTCGAACAGCAGGCCCGCCTGCGCCGGGGCGCCCAGTGGCAGGCCCTCCACGAGGCCCGGCACCTGCTGGACCAACGGTGAGCGACGCCGGCGTCACCTTCCTGGGGGTGCGCCACCACTCACCGGCCTGCGCCGGCCTGGTCCGCCGCACGATCCGCGCACATCGCCCGGCATACGTCCTGGTCGAAGGCCCCGCCGACATGAACGACCGGATCGGCGAACTGCTCCTCGGACACGAACTGCCCATCGCCGTCTTCAGTCACCACCGCGGCACCGAAAGGGTCTCCACCTCCTGGGCCCCGCTGTGCGCGTACTCCCCGGAATGGGTGGCACTCACCGAGGGCCGTGCCGCGGGCGCCGAGGTCCGGTTCATCGACCTGCCCGCCTGGCACCACGCCTTCACCGACCGCCCCGACGGCGCGGCCAACCGCTACGCCGACGCCGAGGCCCGCTACAGCCGCGCCACCGAACGGCTCCGCGCCCGCTACCGGGTCGACACCGTGGACGCCCTGTGGGACCGCCTCTTCGAGATCGCCGATCCGGACGGCCTGCGGGACCGCCTGGACGCCTACTTCGCCCTGGTGCGCGGCGACACCGAGGCCGACGACGGGGACCGCGCCCGGGAGCAGTACATGGCCTCCTGGGTCCGCGCCGCGGTCGCACACGCCGGCAACCGGCCGGTCCTGGTGGTGACCGGTGGCTTCCACCAGCCCGCCCTGCGCGCCCTCACCACCGCCCCCGGCACGACTCCGGGGGCGGAACCCGCCGCATGGCCCCCGGTGCCCGCCCCGCCCGACGGGGCCGTGGGCGGCAGCTTCCTGGTGCCCTACTCCTTCCGCCAGATGGACGCCTTCGCCGGCTACCAGTCCGGCATGCCGTCCCCCGGCTACTACCAGCGCCTGTGGGACGAAGGCCCCGAAGCGGCCGCGAGAACCCTCCGTCGCACCGTCGTGGAACGGCTCCGCGCCCGCCACCTCCCCGCCTCCACCGCCGCCCTGATCTCCGCCCACACCCTCACCGAAGGCCTCGCCGCCCTCCGCGGACACCCCCACCCCGCCCGTGTCGACGTCCTGGACGGCCTCGCCGCCGCACTGATCACCGACGACCTCGACCAGCCGCTCCCCTGGAACACCGACGGCCCGCTGAGGCCCGGCGCCCACCCCGCCGTCGTCGAAACGGTCGCCGCCTGCACCGGCGAGCGCACCGGCCGCCTCCACCCCGACACCCCGCTGCCACCCCTGGTCCACCACGTGACCGCCGACGAGATCCGCCTCGGCCTCGACGGCGACCGCACTCTCGACCTCGACCTCACCAACCCCCGAGGGCTCGAACGCAGCCGCTTCCTCCA
The DNA here is from genome assembly GCF_003112555.1 of Streptomyces coelicoflavus. Taxonomy (GTDB): domain Bacteria; phylum Actinomycetota; class Actinomycetes; order Streptomycetales; family Streptomycetaceae; genus Streptomyces; species Streptomyces coelicoflavus. Next base: position 230,842 of record NZ_BEWB01000005.1, read on the forward strand.
CCAGCTGCGCATCCTCGGCATCCCCGGCCACACCCGCGTCACCGGTCCCGACCACGGAGCCGACCCCCGCGACCACGAAACCTGGGAACCCCGCCCCCGCACCGGCCGCGACGCCGCACTGACCGAGGCCGGCGCCTACGGAGCCCGCCCCGACGAGGCCGCCGCAGCCCTCCTCACCCGCCGCCTCCGCGACACCGGTACGGCCGCCGACGCCGGGACCACCGCCGCCCTCCTGTTCGACGCCGTCCTCTGCGGAGCCGGAACCCTCTCCCGCGACCTCCTGGACGGCCTCGCCCACCGGATCCGTACCACCGCCGACCCAGGCCCCCTCGGGCGGGCCCTCGCCGTGGTCCTGGGACTCTGGCGCCACGACCGCGTCTTCGGCACCGCCCGTGAACCGCTGCTCGGCACCGTCCTCGACCACGCCGTCGACCGGCTCTTCCACCTCGTAGAGGGCCTCCACGGCGGCCCGCCCGGCGTCGACGTCCCCCGCCTGCGCGCCCTGACCGCCGCCCGCGACGCCCTCCTCCACGCCGCGCCCGCCCTTGCTCTCACCCCGGAGACCGCCGCCGCGACCGCCGCCCGCATCGCCCGCGACCGGCACGCCCCCGCCGACCTGCGCGGCGCCGCCCTCGGCCTGCGCCGCGCCCTCGGAGCTCCGGCCGAACCCGCCGGGGAGGCCGAAGCGTTCGCCGCCGCGGCCGACCCCGCCGTCCTCGGCGACTGGCTGGCCGGCCTGCTCACCCTCGCCCGCGAAGAAGTCCTGCGGCCCGCCCCGAAGGGCGAACAGTCCCTGCTCGACACCCTGGACGGCGTCGTCACCACCATGACCGACGACGTCTTCCTCCACGCCCTGCCCGCCCTGCGCCAGGCCTTCGCCTTCTTCCCGCCCCGCGAACGCGAACGCGTCGCGCACCTCCTCCTCGACCGCCGGAACCTGCACGGCTCCGCCCGCACCTTGCTGCGCACCAGCGCCGACCCGCTGCTCCTCGCCCGTGCCGCGGCCCTCGAGGAACACACCGACCTGCTGCTCGACCGGCACGCCCTCGGAGCACCCCGATGAACCCCGACGACCCCCGTGCGGGACTGGAACGCTGGCGGCTGATCCTCGGCGCCCCCGCCGAACGCCGCACCGGCGGCCTCGACGGCCCGGACGCCGCCCGCGACACCGCCCTCCAGTGGCTCTACGGCCGGGACGACGACCTCGCCCGCCGTGGCGAACGCCGCGGCACCGCCGACGGCCGGGAGGGTGGCGACGGCCCCTCCACGCTCGCCGTCGTCGACTGGCTCGACGACATCCACCGCCTCTTCCCCCGGGAGACGGTCGAACGCCTCGAACGCGACGCCGTGGAGACCTACGGCATCGACGAGATCGTCACCGATTCCGACGTCTTGCTCCGCGTGGAACCCAGCACCAGCCTGCTGCGGGCCGTGCTCCGCACCAAGCACCTGATGAACCCGCAGGTTCTGGCCGCCGCCCGGCGCATCGTCGATGCCGTGGTGCGCGACCTGACCGAGCGGCTGAGGCCGGAGATCCGGCGCGCCCTCACCGGAGCCCGCTCCCGCCGCCCCAGCCGAACCCCCCTGGCCCGGAACTTCGACTTCAGGGCCACGATCCGCGCCAACCTCGCCCACTACCGGCCCGAGGACCGCCGCATCCTCATCGAGCAGCCCCACTTCCACTCCCGCACCCGCCGCCACCTCGAGCAGTGGCAGCTGGTCCTCCTCGTCGACCAGTCCGGCTCCATGGCCGGATCCGTGATCCACTCCGCCGTCACCGCTGCCTGCCTCTGGGGCCTGCCCGGACTACGCACCCACCTGGTCGCTTTCGACACACAGGTCGTCGACCTCACCTCCGACGTCACCGACCCCGTCGAACTCCTGATGAAGGTCCAGCTCGGCGGTGGCACCGACATCGCCCGCGCCGTCGACTACTGCGCCGGCCTCGTCGACAACCCGCGCCGCACCATCGTCGCCCTGATCACCGACTTCTACGAGGGCGGCGACGCCCACCGCCTCACCCGCACCGTCCGCGACCTGACCGGACAGGGCGTCACCGTCCTCGGCCTCGCCGCCCTCGACGAGGAGGCCGCCCCCGCCTACGACCGCGACCTGGCCGGCCGCCTCGCCGAGGCCGGCGCACACATCGGCGCCATGACCCCCGGCCACCTCGCCGAATTCGTCGCCGAGACAATGGCCCACGGAGGACGAACGGCGTGACCCGCACCGACCTGATCGCCCTCACCCCCGACACCCTCGCCGCTCTCGCCAACCGCGGCCTGGTCAAACGCGCCGCCAAGGACCTCGACGCCGGAGCGGGCCCCGACCTGGACGTCACCGACGACCACACCGTGCACGGCCGCTTTCCCGACGGCACCGAAACCCGGCTGCCCCCCGGCGCCACCCTCCAGGACGCCCGCTGCAGCTGCGGGGCCCACGGAGTCTGCCGTCACCGCATCGGCCTCGTCCTCGCCTACCAGCGCACCGCGACCGCACCGGACACCCCGGCACCCTTCACCGACTGGTCCCCCGGAAGCATCGACGACACGGCCCTCGCCGAGGCCTTCGGCCGTCCCGCCCTCACCGCGGCACGCCGCACCCGCGACCGCGGCTACCGGGCCGTCCTCCACCGCCCCACCCCGGCCGACCCCGTTCCCACCGTCGAACTCCCCGCCTGCACCGTCCGCTTCCCCGTGCCCCACCGCCCCGGCTTCGCCGTCACCGACGCCGCCGAGCCGCTGCGCGGCGCGACGGTCGTACTCGCCGTCTGGGCCTTCCGCGCCGCCGACACCGAGGGCAGCGACCGAGTCACCGTCGGAGGAAGGGATACAACCCCGGACCACGGCGACGGCGCCCACCGCGCAGCCATGGACCTCGTCGACGAACTCCTCGTCGAAGGCGTACCCCAGGCCGGCCCCGTCCTGGACGGAACCCTCCGCCGTGCCGGCGCCGCCCTCACGGCCGCCGGCCGCCACTGGCCCGCCGCGGCCCTCGAGGGGATACGCCACCAGCTCGCCGAGCACGCCGTCCGCGGCGCCCGCCACGACCGCGAGACCCACGCCCTGCTCCTCGCCGAACTGCACGCCCGTCACCGCGCCGCCCCCACCGACCCCGCAGTCGTCCTGGGCACTGCCGAGACGGCCCGCACCGCCTTGCGCCGAGTTCGTCTCGTCGCCCTCGGCTGCCACGTCGACGGCACCGCCCGCGACCGCACCGCCGATGTCTTCTTCGCCCACCCCGACGCCGGTGTCGTCCTCGTTCTGCACAAACGCTGGGAGCTGCCCGACGGGCAGGCGCCCACCGGTCACGACCTCGGCTCCCGCAGGATCCTCGGTACGAACCTGCGCACCCTCGCCGCCGCCAACGTGGTCAGCGAGGCCACCTCCCGCACGGCCGGCCGCGCGGTGGAGATCTCCCGCGGCCGGATCGCCACCACCTCCGTCACCCCCGTCGGCACCGCCTGGGACGACCTGCCGCCCGGGCTGCTGGTCACCGACCTCGCCGCACAGTTCCCCGCCCCCGGTAGCCTCCCTCCCCGCCTCGTCCGCCCTCGGGTGGAGGCCGAGTCCATGCGTGTCCTCGCCGTCGCGGAGGCCGGACCCGTGCGGTACGACCCGGCCGCACAGCGCCTCGAAGCGGTTCTTCACGACCCGGCCGGCAACGAGGTCCTGCTGAGCAGCGCGCACAACCCCCACTGCCCCGGCACCCTGGACGCCCTGGCCGGCGTCCTCGCCTCCGGCACCGCCGACCGGATCAGCGGTACCCTCCGCCACGACCGGGGCAGGGTCCTCCTCGCCCCTCTCGCCGTCCGCACCTCCCACGGAGTCCTCGTCCCCGACCTCGCCCCCGGCGACGGCGACACGGCCCTCCCCGTCGCCCCGCATGCCCCGGACGACCCCCTCACCACCGCCCTGGAACAGGCCCTCGCCGCCCTCGCCGATGCTGCCCACCACGGCCTGAAGAACCTGGCCGCCACCGACCACGACACGCTCGAATCGGCAGCCGCCCGCCTGCACCGAACCGGCTTCCACACCACCGCGGACAAGGTCTCCGCCGTGACAACCACCCTCCGCACCCACGGCGCGGGCCCCGCCACGTCCCACTGGCACACTGCCGTCATCCGCCTCGCCACGACCCTGGAACTCCACCGGGCCGGCGCGTAGAACGGATCCGACCGCGTGGGTCGTTCGAGCCCCCGGCCGGCCGTTGAGCCGGTCTACGCCCCGTTCGCGGCAGCGGTACGCAACCAGGCGTATCGGCTCCACGTCTCAGAGGCATGACTTCCACCCCGCCCGACGCCAACCCGGACGCTCCCCCCTGGCCGTACTGCCGGTACGGCGGCACGGCGAACGACGTCGGGTGCCGGGGCCTCATCGTCGAGCCCCACGCGGCGTGCCTGGCCCATCTGGGCGACGCCGAACGCTCCGCCTACCTCGCCGGCCTGCGCCCCGGCGCGGATGTCGACCACCGCGGCACCCCGTTGTCGGAGGAACTGCTGAGGGAACTGCTCGACGCCGTCACAGATCCCCGTACAGCCAGAGCCCACCTCGGCCATGCCCGGTTCGGACTGGCCAAGTTCACCGGGAACGCCGACTTCGGCGGGGCGGAGATCGGCGGGGACGCCGACTTCGCGCAGGCGGAGATCAACGGCGACGCCGATTTCACCAGGGCGGTGATCGCGGGCAACGCCACGTTCGCCGGGGCGCAGATGCGCGGCGATGCCCAGTTCTCCAGGGTCGAGATCCGCGGCAACGCCCAGTTCGACGGAGCGAAGGTCGACGGCCACGTTCAATTCGCCAGGGCCACCATTGGCGGGTACGCCTGGTTCGTCAGGGTGGAGATCGGCAGGGACGCCCAGTTCCCCAGAGCTCGCATAGGAAGCGACACCTGGTTCGCGAGTGCGTCGATCGGCGGCAACGTCCAGTTCGGCGGCGCGGTCCTGGGCGGTGACACCGCGTTCCGCGGAGCGGCCATCGGGGGCGACGCCCAGTTCGTCGGCGCGGCCTTCGCCGGCGACGTCACGTTCCGCAGGGCAACGATCGGCGGCGACGCCGGCTTCGGCGAAGTGGCCTTCGGCGGCGACGCCCGGTTCGGCGGGGTGACGATCGCCGGTGATGCCACGTTCGGCAGGGTGCTGTTCACGCACGTCGCAACCGTGGGGCCACTGGTGTGCGGCGGATCACTGGACCTGACGGAGGCGGTGTTCGGGACCGCCGTGACCATCGAGGCAGCCGCGGCGACCGTGGGCTGCCGCCGAACCAGGTGGGCTTCAACGGCCGTGCTGCGATTGCGGCACGCCACCGTGGACCTGAGCGACGCGGTGCTGGAGTACCCAGTGAGCATCACCGCCCAGGCGAAACCGTTCACCCATGACGGGCAGGAGGTCCCCGAGACCGGACTGACAGACCCCCGCGTGCGGGCCGCATCGCTGCGTGGCGTGGACGCGGCTCACCTGGTGCTGACCGACGTGGACCTCACCGAGTGCCTGTTCGCCGGAACCGTCCACCTCGACCAGCTGCGGCTGGACGGCTTGTACGCGTTCGCCACCACCCCCACCGGTCTACGCCGGCGCGGATGGGTGCCGGTGCGCTGGACTCCACGGCGAGCACTGGCCGAGGAGCACCACTGGCGTGCCGGCCGCCCCACCTGCGCGGGCGGCTGGGTACCCGCGCCGGACGGAGACGTGCCACTGCAACCGGCGGCACTGGCGCCGGTGTACCGACAACTGCGCAAGGCCTTCGAGGACGGCAAGCACGAACCCGGCGCCGCCGACTTCTACTACGGCGAGATGGAGATGCGCCGCCACGCCCACGACATCCCCCGCAGCGAACGGGCCCTGCTCACCACCTACTGGGCATTGTCCGGATACGGTCTGCGCGCCTCCCGGGCCTTGGGCTGGCTGCTCGGAGGCATGGCCACGACCGTGCTGCTGATGATGCTGTGGGGGCTTCCGAAGGACGACCCGAAGCCCCAGAGCACCGGCACGCTGACCGGCCGGCGCCTCACGTTGACCACCACCGGGGCCGAGCCGGTCAATCCCGACGGGCCCTACCGCGAGCGTCTGTCGACCAAGAGGTTCGAGAAGTCCTTGCGGGTGGTCATCAACTCGGTGGCCTTCCGCTCCTCCGGCCAGAACCTGACCACCGCCGGCAACTACACCGAGATGGCCTCCCGGCTCGTCGAACCCGCACTCCTCGGTCTGGCCGTCCTCGCTGTGCGTGGCCGGGTGAAACGCTAGGAGAGCACTACTCCACCGCCATCTCGCCCAGCTCCGACCAGCCCTCCTGGTCGACCGTCGCGTTCACGATGCGCGGCGTCCGGGCGAGGTGGGGCGGCAGCTTCTCCTGCGCGGCGCGGAAGTGCGCGGACTGGACGTGGGCCGCGCCCGCCTCGTCGTCGCGGAACGCCTCGACCAGGACGTATTCCGTGGGGTCTTCGACGCTGCGCGACCAGTCGAACCAGAGGCAGCCGGGTTCCGCCCGGGTGGCCCGGGTGAACTCGCCGGCGATCTCCGGCCACTGGTCCGCGTGTTCGGGGAGTACCTGGAACTTCGCCGTGATGAAGATCATGGGTTCGCCTTCTGTGAGCGTGCTCTGGAGTCTGGGCGTGAGCACGAGCGGGCCGGGGACGGTGCGAGTACCTCGCCGTTCGCATCCGTACCCGGTCCCGCGTCGCCGGCACCATCCGGCTCGGCCAGGTGGGGCAGCCGCCCGGTGCCGTTCTGAGGGGCGGTGGTCAGGCGTTCGCCCGTGCCCGCCCCCGGCCCACCAGCCGCTTCACCAGCGGCCAGGCCAGCAGCAGCACGATCACCGCGTACACCGTCACCGAGAACGGCGTGTTGACCAGGCCCGACACGCTGCCGTCGCTGATCTGCAGGGCGCGGCGCAGCTGCTGCTCGGCGTTCGGGCCGAGGATGACGCCGATCACGGCGGGCAGGACGGGCAGGCCGTAACGCCGCATGCCGAACCCGATCAGACCGATGACCAGCAGGATCACCAGGTCGATCACCTCGCCGCCGACCGCGTACGCGCCGACCGCGGCGAAGAACATGATCCCCGCGTAGAGGTACGGACGCGGGATGCGCAACAGCTTGGCCCACACCGGTGCCAGCGGCAGGTTCAGGGCGAGCAGCAGCACCATGCCGACGAAGAGCGAGGCGATCAGACCCCACACCAGCTCGGGCTCGCGTTCGAACAGCAGGGGGCCGGGCTGGATGCCGTACTGCTGGAAGGCGGCCAGCATGACCGCGGCGACCGCCGTCGTCGGCAGGCCCAGGGTCAGCATGGAGACCAGCGTGCCCGCGGCCGAGGCCGACGCCGCCGACTCGGGTCCGGCCACACCCTCGATGGCGCCCTTGCCCCACTCGTCCTTGTGCTTGGACAGCCGCTTCTCCGTGACGTACGACAGGAAGGTGGGTATCTCCGCTCCGCCCGCCGGGATCGCGCCGAACGGGAAGCCGATGAGCGGACCGCGCAGCCAGGACTTCCAGGTGCGCTTCACATCACCGCGGCCGAGCCAGGGGCGGCCCACGGGGATCGGTTCGGCCGACCCGCGCCGCAGATGGGCCGCCACCCACAGCGCCTCGCCGATCGCGAACAGACCGACCGCCACGATCACCACGTCCACACCGTCGGCGAGTTGCAGCGAACCGAAGGTCAGCCGCTGCTGGCCGGTCATCTGGTCCAGGCCCACCAGACCGATCGTCAGACCGATCAGCAGCGAGGCCAGGCCTCTGATCCGCGACGAACCCAGCACCGACGTGACGGCGATGAACGCCAGCACCATGATGGCGAAGTAGTCCGGCGCGCCGATGTCCACGGCCAGGTCGGCGACCGTCGGGGCCAGCGCCACCAGCAGGATCGTGCCGATCATGCCGCCCGCGAAGTGACCGATGGCCGCGGCCGCCAGCGCCTGCGCGCCGCGCCCCGCCTTGGCCATGGGGTTGCCCTCCATGGCAGCGACCACGGCGGCGCTTTCGCCGGGGGTGTTGAGCAGGATGGAGGTGGTCGAACCGCCGAACATCGCGCCGTAGTAGATACCGGCGAACATGATGAACGCGGCGACCGGGTCCAGGCCGTACGTCACCGGCAGCAGCAGCGCCACCGCCATCGCCGGACCGATGCCGGGCAGGACGCCGATGGCCGTGCCGAGCAGCACGCCGAGGGCGGCCCACAGGAGGTTGACCGGGGTGAGGGCCGTGCCGAAGCCGTCCATCAGGGAGTTGAGGGCGTTCATGTCAGAGCACTCCCATCAGCGGACCGCCGGGCAGCGGCACTCCGAGCAGCTGGTCGAAGACGACGTAGGTGATCAGGGACACCACCGCGGCGATCAGCGGATCGCGGTCCGGGCGGCGGCTGCCGAGGGCGAAGGCGGCGCCCCAGAAGAGCAGTGCGCCCGCGACGGGGAAGCCGGCCGGCTCGATCAGGGCCGCGGCGCCGAGGAAGATCCCGGACAGCAGCAGCACCGTGCGCCAGTCGGCCGGTTCGGACAGGTCGACGTCCTCGCCGCCCTCGGCCTCGCCCCGGCCGCCGCGCAGCACGTCGACGGCGAGCAGCGCGGCGATCACCAGCAGGCCGACGCCGACCACGATCGGCACGGTCTTGGGGCCGACCGGGCCGCGCTGGGTGATGTCGACGTCCATGGTGAGCGCGTCGGTCAGGACGAGCACGCCGAGCGCCAGCAACAGGACGCACACGCCCAGTTCGGAGTGCTCGCGCAGCCACGAGCGCGGGCCGGCGGCCGTTGCCCCGCGGTCGTCGGGGAGTTCGGTCCGTGTCGTCACAGTCCCAGCTCCTTCAGCACCGACACCACGCGCTCGTCCTGGGCGTCCAGGAAGTCGCCGAACTTCTCACCGGTCAGGAAGGCGTCGTCCCAGCCGTTCTGGTCCATGGACTTCTTCCACTCGGGGGAGTCGTGCAGCTCCTCGAAGAGGCGGGTCAGCTTGGTGCGCTGCGCCTCGGAGAGGCCGGGCGGGGCGACGATGCCGCGCCAGTTGGTGAAGTTCACGTCGTAGCCGGACTCCATGAGCGTGGGCGCGTCCGCGAGGTCGTCCACCCGCTCGGGGCCGGTGACCGCGAGCACCCTCAGCTCGCCGGCCTTGATCTGGTCCAGGTACTCGCCGACGCCGGAGACCCCGAAGCCGACCTTGTTGCCGAGGATCGAGGCGAGCAGTTCACCGCCGCCGTCGAAGGGGATGTAGTTGACCGACTTCGGCTCGATACCGGCGGCCTGCGCCATCAGCATCGGGGCGAGGTGGTCGGGCCCGCCTGGCGACGAACCACCGCCGACGGGGATCTTGCCCGGGTCCTTCTTCCAGGCGTCGACCAGCTCGTCGATCGTCTTGTACGGCGAGTCCTTGGCGACCACCACGACGTCCTGCTCCTCGGTGAGCCGCGCGATCGGTGTGGCGTCGGCGAGGGTCTTGGGCGCGTGGTTGGAGCGGACGGCGCCCACGACGCCGAGGCCCATGGACATGGCGAGCTTGCCGTTGCCGTGTTCGCTGACCAGCCGGCTCAGGCCCACGGTGCCGCCCGCGCCGGGCAGGTTGAACACCTCGATGTTGTGCGTGAGTCCGGCGTCCTCGGCGTTCTTCGCGGCCGTGCGGGCGGTGATGTCGTATCCGCCGCCGGGCGTGTTGGGAACCATGAAGCGCAGGCCCGGGATCTGGGTGCCGGAGTCGGAGTCGTCGCCCGAGGAGAGCAACGGCGGTCCGGCCAGCACGAGCACGGCGGCCCCGAGCAGGGCAAGGGGGGTGCGCAGGCGCACGAATGACACCACCTGTCGGTTGGGTAGAGAGGTAGGGGGAGCCCTGTGGGGGAGGGTGACGTGGGCCACATGGTGCCCGCGCGTCTGCCTCGTGTCTTCCTTGCGGAACCAAGGGAGGTTGTGTTCATTGCGGTCGCCGGGGCCGCGTGGTCAACATCGCTGTCGGATCGCCGGTTCATTGCGAAGCAGGCACATCGAAGGCACATCCCTTTCCCTTGCCGCAGGTGGAGGCCATGATGGCGACCCGGCACACCCGCCGGCCCCCCCGCCGGTCACCGCATCCCCGTCCGGTCCCCGTCCCCGCCCCCGAAACATCCGTGAGCCGAGAACGAGTCCGCCGTGGCCCCCACCTTCCGCCGTCAGACCCTCGCGGGCGAGATGCTGGTCCTCCAGCTCGCCATCGTCGTGGTCGTCCTGCTCGCGGTCGCCGCCGTCTCGCTCGCCCAGTCCAAGGCCACCTTCAACCGCGTGGAGGGCCGCCGGGTCACCGCCCTGGCCGAACAGCTGGCCGCCACGCCGCTGGTCCGCAGCCAGCTGCTGCGCCCCGTGCCGCAGGAGGCGCTCGCCCCGCTGGTCAACTCCACCCAGACCCAGTCCGGGGTCACCTCCGTCACGGTGGCCGATGCCGACGGCCGCGTCGTCAGCTCCACCGACCCCACGCTGATCGGCGCCAGGCTGCCGCGAGGGAAGGGCGCCGGCGCCTCGAGCGGCTGGTCGGGGCCGCTGAGCGTGCAGGGCAGCCGGGAACTCGTCGCCCAGGTCCCCGTCCTCGGGGCCACCCGGCAGACCCTCGGCCGGAAACTCGGCACGGTCATGGTCGGCGAGGCGGACCCGACGGTGTGGCAGCGCCTCAGCGGGGCCTCCTCCTACCTGCTTGCCTACCTCGGTATCGCCAGTGGCCTCGGGGTGGCCGGGTCCTGGCTGCTGGCCCGGCGTGTCAAACGGCAGACCCTCGGCCTGGAGCCGCGCGAGATCGCGGGCCTCGCCGAACACCGCGAGGCCATGCTGTACGGCATCGCCGAGGGCGTCGTCGCCCTGGACCCGCAGCACCGGCTGACCCTCGTCAACGAGATGGGCCGGCGCCTGCTCGACCTGCCCGCCGACTGCGTGGGCCAGAGCCTGGACGGGCTCGGCATCGAGGGGCGGCTGCGCGACGTACTCGCCGGGGCCACGCCCGAAGCGGCGGAACCGCGCGACGAGGTCGTCGTCCGCCGCGGCAGGGTCCTGGTCATGAACCGGATGACCGTCACCAAGGACGGCCGCCCCCTCGGCTCGGTCACCACCCTGCGCGACCGCACCGAACTCGCCCGCCTGGAACGGGAGATCGGTTCCTTCCGCAGCACCTCCGAGCTGCTGCGCGCCCAGGCCCACGAGTTCGCCAACCAACTGCACACCATCTCCGGGCTCATCCAGATCGGCGAACAGGAGGAGGTCGTGCGCTACGTCCGCGGTCTCAATCAGCGCCGGCAGTCCCTGGACGTCACCCTCAGCCGCCGGGTCCGGGACACCGCGGTGGCCGCGCTGATCACGGCGAAGTCCTCCCTCGCGGCGGAGCGCAGGGTCGCCCTGCGCGTCTCGGACCGCACCGCGCTGGACCGGCTGGAGCCGGCGGACGCCGCCGACGTGGCGACCGTGGTCGGCAACCTCGTCGACAATGCCGTGGACGCCGCCGCGGCCCCGGGCGAGGCACACGAGGCCTGGGTCGAGGTCGAACTGCGGCAGGACGCCGCGAGCGTCGAGATCGTGGTCCGCGACTCCGGGCCCGGCGTGGCGCCCGAACTGGCCCGGGAGGTCTTCTCCCACGGCTTCACCACCAAGGCCGCCCGGCAGGGCGAGCGCGGCATCGGTCTGGCGCTGACCCGGCTGGTCTGCGAACGTCACGGCGGTGAGATCTCGGTGACCAACACCCCCGACGGGGCCATGTTCACCGCCCGCATGACCGTCAGCCACCTCACCGACGCGGTGGCGGAAGGAGCAGCACCATGACGGCAACGAGCGGCACGTCCGACGCGACCGCCCCCACCGCCGCGACCCCGCACGGGCCCCGTGCCGCCGCCCCGATCGGCGTGCTCGTGGTCGACGACGACTTCATGGTGGCCCGCGTCCACCGCGCGTTCGTCGAACGGGTCGAGCCCTTCCGGGTCGTAGGTGTCGCCGGCACCGGGGAGCAGGCGCTCACCGCCGTCGGGGAGCTGCGCCCCGACCTGGTCCTGCTCGACCTGTACCTGCCGGACGTCTTCGGTCTCGACGTCATCCCGCGCCTGCGCGCCGCGGGCCACGACTGCGACGTCATGGTCATCAGCGCGGCGCGCGAGGTGGAGGCGGTGCGCGGTGCCGTGCGGCAGGGCGTGGTCGACTACCTGCTCAAACCGTTCGAGTTCGAGGATCTGCGGGTCCGGCTCGAGCGCTACGCCCTCCAGCGGGGCCGGCTGCTCGGCACGGTCGTGCGCAGCCAGGCCGACGTCGACCGCGTACTGGCCGGGGCCACGGCGCAGGCGGCCACGGCCCCCGTGCTGCCCAAGGGCATGAGCGTGGAGACCGCCGAACTCGTCGAGCGGACCCTGCGGGAGGCGGACGGCACACTGTCCGCCAGCGAGTGCGCCGCGCTGACCGGCATCTCCCGGGTCAGTGCCCGCAGGTACCTGGAGCACTTCCACACCGTGGGCAGCGCCGACGTCTCCCTGCGCTACGGCGTGGCCGGGCGGCCCGAGCGCCGCTACCGCTTCCGCGGCGCGGTCACCGGTCTGGCGCTCCCGCACGCAGGGCGTCCATGACGAAGTCCAGGAACCGGGTGACCCGCGGCTGCCGGTCCTCGCCGGGGCCGATCACCCACAGACCGCCGAGGATCAGGAAGAAGTCGTCTCCGGTCACTCCGGGCCGGATCGTGCCGGCCTCGTGGTTGGCACGGAGCAGGAGCTCGGCCGCGTCCTCCAGCGGGGTGGGGCGCGGCTTCTCCGGCGCCCCGGGCGCGCTGGTGACCAGCCGGATCGCGTCCGCCAGACCCGCCTTGGTCATGGCGAACTCGGCGAGGCGGTCCATCCACTCGCGCAGGGCCAGGTCGGGTTCCCGGGTGGCCAGCATCTCGGGCGCGGCCTGGGCCACCTGCTGCATCCCGTAGCGGTAGATCTCCAGGACCAGCGCCTCGCGGTTCGGGAAATTCCGGTAGAAGGTGCCCTGCCCGACCCCCGCCTTCTTGGCGATGGCGCTCAACGGGGCGTTCGCGCAGTGCGTCAGCTCCTCCGTGGCCACTGCCAGGATGCGTTCGCGGTTGCGCTGGGCGTCCGAGCGCAAGGGAGTGTCCGGCTTGTCCTTCATCGGCTGCGGCACTCGTCCCCCTTTCGGGTTGTGGCCGAATCCCGACCTTGCTAAGCGGACAACTGTCCGTTACGTTTTTCATGAGCGGACAGTTGTCCGGTTGCCCGCCCAGTCTAGCGGCAGACGCGGCCGCGTGAGCCTGCCGGTGGTCGACCGGCCGCGAATGACCCCCCACTGCCTACAGCCCATTTCTCCTTGTCAACAGACATCCCGCTGTCACCAGACACCAAAGAAGGCTGACCATGGCCCCAACGCCCTCGTCGACGTCCAGCGCCGTCACCCTGAACATCAACGGCGAGAAGCACCAGCTGACCGTCGACCACCGCACCACCCTGCTCGACGCCCTGCGCGAGCGCCTGGATCTCACCGGTACCAAGAAGGGCTGCGACCAGGGCCAGTGCGGAGCCTGCACCGTCCTCGTCGACGGGCGGCGCGCCGTCTCCTGCCTCAACCTCGCCGTCGCCGCCGAAGGACGTGAGATCACCACCATCGAGGGCATGGCCGAAGGCGACCGGCTGCACCCGGTCCAGCAGGCCTTCCTCGACCTCGACGGCTACCAGTGCGGCTACTGCACCCCCGGGCAGATCTGCTCGGCGATCGCCGTCATCGAGGAGCACGCGGCCGGCTGGCCCAGCGCCGCCACCGAGGACGTACGTCCCGAAGCCGGCCCCCCACCCCTGACGCCGGACGAGATACGCGAACGGATGAGCGGCAACCTGTGCCGCTGCGGCGCCTACGTCTCGATCGTGCAGGCGGTCACCCGCGCGGCGGAAGCCCACGGGGAGGCCGCCCGTGACGACGACGGCACCCCGGCCGGGACGGCGAAGGAGGCGGCGGCATGAGGGAGTTCGAATACCAGCGCGCCGACGACGTCTCCGGTGCCGTGGCCCTGCTCGCAGCCGACCCGAGTGCCCGCTTCCTCGGGGGCGGCACCAATCTCGTCGACCTGATGAAGACCGGGGTCGAACGCCCCGCCCGGCTCGTCGACGTCCGCGAACTCCCCCTGGACGGCATCGAGGAGACCCCGGACGGCGGCCTGCGCATCGGCGCCACCGTCACCAACAGCGACCTCGCCGCCCACCCCGAGGTACGCCGCCGCTACCCGGTCCTGACCCAGGCGGTCCTGGCCGGCGCCTCCGGACAACTGCGCAACATGGCGACGGTCGGCGGCAACCTCCTCCAGCGCACCCGCTGCGGCTACTTCACCGACCTCAGCAGGCCCTGCAACAAGCGGGCCCCCGGCAGCGGCTGCTCCGCGATCGGCGGCGAGCACCACAACCACGCCGTGCTGGGCGCCTCCGACCACTGCGTGGCCGTACACCCCTCCGACATGGGCGTGGCCCTCGCCGCTCTCGACGCCGCCGTGGAGTACGAGACCCCCGACGGCCCGGGCGAGCTGCCGCTGGCCGACTTCTACCTGCCCGTCGGTGACACCCCGCACCGGGAGACCGCACTGCCGCCCGGCGCACTGATCACCGGCGTCACCCTGCCGCCCGCCCCGGTCGCCGCCCACTCCCGCTACCGCAAGGTCCGCGAACGGGCCTCGTACGCCTTCGCGATCGGCTCGGTCGCCGCCGCGCTCGACATCGAGGACGGCGTCGTGCGCGAGGCCCGGCTGGCCTTCGGCGCGGTCGCCTCGCGGCCCTGGCGGGCCCGCGCGGCCGAGGCCGTGCTGACCGGCGCACCGGCCGACGGCGACACCTTCGCCGCCGCCGCGGACGCCGAACTCGCGGCCGCCAGGCCGCTGCCCGACAACGGATACAAGGTGACCCTCATGCGCAACCTCGTCGTGGCCGTCCTGACCGAACTCGCCGGGGAGGCCGCCCGATGACGACCGCCACCACCGGCCGTACGACGGCCCAGGGCGCCGTCGGCACCGCCCACACCCGCGTCGAGGGCCGCGACAAGGTCACCGGAGCGGCCCGCTACGCCGGCGAGATCCCCTTCGCCGGCCTCGCGCACGGCTGGCTGGTGCTGTCCACCGCGGCCCGCGGCCGGGTGCGCGCGATCGAGACCGAGCCCGTCCTCGCCATGCCCGGCGTGCTCGCCGTCCTGCACCACGGCAACGCCCCGCGCGTCGACACCGACTACATCGGCCTGCTAGGCATCCCGCCGGACCCCACGGCCGCCGTCTTCCAGCAGGACCGGGTGCACCATGTGGGTTGGCCGGTCGCGCTCGTCGTCGCCGAGACGCCCGAGCAGGCCCGGGAGGCCGCCGAGGCCCTCGTCGTCGCCTACGACGAGGAACCGCACGACACCGAACTCACCACCGGGCACCCGGGCGCCCACCCGGCCGGCGGCGTCATGCCCGGCGAGACCGCCAAGGGCGACCTGGCGGCCGGCCTCACCGCCTCCGCCGTCGTGGTGGACGAGGAGTACACCACGCCCGAAGAGCACCACAGCATGATGGAGCCGCACGCCGCCACGGCCCGGTGGGACGGGGGCCGGCTGGAGGTCGTCGACTCCAACCAGGGCACCACCTGGATCCAGACCGAACTGGCCAGCATGTTCTCGCTGGACGCGTCCGCGGTGCGGGTGCGCTCCGAGCACATCGGCGGCGGCTTCGGCAGCAAGGGTCTGCGCGCCCACCAGGTCGCCGCCGTGATGGCCGCGACCCAACTGCAGCGGCCGGTGCGCGTGGTGATGACGAGGCGCCAGATGTTCTCGCTGGCCGGCTACCGCAGCCCCACCGTCCAGCGGGTGCGGCTCGGCGCCGACGCCGACGGCCGGCTGCGTGCCCTGGAGCACCGCTCGCTGAACCAGACGTCCACCGTCTACGAGTTCGTCGAGCCGAGCGCGGGCGTGGCCCGGGTCATGTACGACGCCGAAGCGCACCACACGGCCAACGAGGTCACGCCACTCGACGTGCCGTCGCCGACGTTCATGCGCGCGCCGGGCGAGGCGCCGGGCTCCTTCGCCATCGAGTCGGCCCTCGACGAACTGGCCGAGCGCTGCGGCGTCGACCCGATCGAGCTGCGCCTGCGCAACGAGCCCGAGGTCGGCCCGGTCTCGGGGCTGCCGTTCAGCAGCCGCAATCTGGATGCCTGCTTCCGCGAGGGCGCCCGGCGGTTCGGCTGGGCCGAGCGCGACCCGCGCCCCGGCGTGCGCCGCGACGGACGCTGGCTGCTGGGCACGGGCACGGCCGCCGCCTCCTTCCACTCGGGCGCCGGCCCCTCCACGGCCCTGCTGACCGCGGAGGCGGACGGGAACTTCACCGTGCGGATCGCCGCCGCCGACATCGGCACCGGTGCCCGCACCGCGCTCACCCTGGTCGCGGCCGACGCGCTGGAGGTCGCTCCCGAGCGGGTCCGGGTCCGCATCGGCGACAGCGACTTCGGGCCGGCGATGATCGCGGGCGGCTCGATGGGCACCCGCTCGTGGGCCTGGGCGATCACGGCCGCGGCCGCCGAACTGCGCGAGCGCCTCGCCCTGGGCGCCGACATCCCGGCCGACGGCATCACCGTGCGGTCCGACACCACCGAGGCCCTGGGCCGCCTCGCGCAGAAGGAACGACACTCCTTCGGGGCACAGTTCGCCGAAGTGGCCGTGGACACCGCCACCGGCGAGGTGCGGGTGCGCCGCATGCTCGGCATCTTCGCGGCGGGCCGGATAGTCAACCCGCTCACCGCCCGCAACCAGCTCGTCGGCGGCATGGTCTGGGGCATCTCCATGGCCCTGCACGAGGAGGCGGTACGGGACCGGGCGAGCGGCGCCCTGTACGCCCCCGACCTGGCCGGCTACCACGTGGCCACCAACGCCGACGTGGGCGACATCCAGGCGGACTGGGTGGACGACCCCGACCCGGACGACCCGGTCGGCATCAAGGGCGTCGGCGAGATCGGCATCGTGGGCGCCGCGGCTGCCGTCGCCAACGCGGTGCGCCACGCGACCGGCGTGCGCCACCGGAACCTGCCGATCCGGCCCGACCGGGTGCTCGCGGCGGGGGTGCCCACGGCCGGGGGCGGCACGGATGCTTGACATCGCCGACGAGCTGAACCGCTGGCTCGCCGAGGGCCGGGAGTTCGCCGTCGCCACTGTCGTCTCCGTCGGCGGCAGCGCACCGCGCGGGCCCGGCGCCGCCCTCGCCGTCGACAGTGGCGGCACGGTGATCGGCTCGGTTTCCGGAGGCTGTGTGGAGGGCGCGGTGTACGAACTGTGCACCGACGCCCTGCGCAGCGGCGAGACGGTGCGCGAACGCTTCGGCTACAGCGACGAGGACGCCTTCGCGGTCGGCCTGACCTGCGGCGGGATCGTCGACGTCCTGGTCACGCCGGTCGGCGCCGACGCACCGTCGCGGGAGGTGTTCCGCGCGGCGCTGGCCACCGCCGCCCGGGGCGGGACCGCGGGCCTCGCCCGGGTGGTGCGGGGCCCGTCCGAGCTGCTGGGCCGGGCGATGCTGGTCCGCCCCGACGGCACCCACGAGGGCGGTCTCGGCGGTCACCCCGACCTGGACCGCACCGCGGCCGCCGAGGCCCGGGCCCTGCTCGACGCCGGGCGCACCGGCACGGTCGGGCTCTCGGAGGACGGATCGCACTGTCCCGGCGGGCTCACCCTGCTCGTCGAGTCCAGCGTGCCGCCGCCCCGCATGATCGTCTTCGGGGCGGTCGACTTCGCCGCGGCGCTGGTACGGGCGGGGAAGTTCCTCGGACATCACGTCACGGTGTGCGACGCCCGGCCCGTCTTCGCCACGCGGGCCCGCTTCCCGGAAGCCGACGAGGTCGTCGTCGACTGGCCGCACCGCTACCTGCGCGACACCCCGACCGACGGGCGCACGATGCTGTGCGTGCTCACCCACGACGCCAAGTTCGATGTGCCGCTGCTGGTGGAGGCGCTGCGCAAGCCGGTCGCGTTCGTCGGCGCGATGGGCTCGCGCCGCACCCACGAGGACCGCGACCGACGGCTGCGCGAGGCGGGCCTGACCGAGGACGAGCTCTCCCGGCTCCGCTCACCGATCGGCCTCGACCTCGGCGCCCGCACCCCCGAGGAGACGGCCCTGTCCATCGCGGCGGAGATCGTCGCCCTCCGCCGCGGCGGCACGGGCACGCCCCTGACTGGCGGGGCGGCACCGATCCACCGGGAGGTGACGGGGGCTGCCGCCTGAGGCGGGGAGGACGGGCCCCTGCCGAACCGGCCGGTGGCGCGCACCGGGCCCGGTGACGCCTGCGGGGGCCCAGCGGTCCTGCGTTCATCCGGCCTGCTGGGCCTGCTGGGCCTGCTGGGTCTGCTGGGCCCACCGAGTCCGCCCAGACGGCAGGGCCTGTCGAGTCCGCCGGGGCCTGCCGGCCTGTCGAGTCCGCCGGGGCCTGCCGGGCCGCCGAGTCCGCCAGGAGGCCCGGCCCGCTGGACGACCGTCCTAGCCCCGGGGTCGAGCCCGCCGCCCGGTTCAGGTGGCGGGCCCGGCCGCGCGTGATGCACCGCGGCGGACGCGTGACGTCGCCGGATGCCGGCGTACGGCCCGCCGCGGGGACGGCCCCGGGCGGGTGCCCGAAGGTCAGGGCAGCTTCGACTCGTCGGCCAGGCGCACCGCGCACTCCAGCATCATGGCGTGCACGAAGGCCTGCGGGAGGTTGCCGCGGAGCTGGCGCTGGCGCACGTCGTACTCCTCGGCGAACAACCCGGGCGGTCCGCAGGCCGCCCGGGTGCGCTCGAACCAGCGGAACGCGCCGACCCGGTCGCCGACGCGGTGCGTGGCGAGCGCCATCGTGAAGCCGCAGAGCAGGAAGGCTCCCTCCGCCTCCCCGAGCGACTTGCCGGGATGCTCGAAGCGGAACAGGTAGCCGTCCTCGGCCAGGCGGGACTCGACGTACGCGCGGGTGGCCGCGTCGTGGTGGTCCCCGAAGGTGCAGCCGCGGGCCATGGGCACCAGCAGCGCGGCCTCGGGCCCGTCGTCGTCCTCGGCCCGCCGCCAGCGGCCGTCGGGGAGCAGGCACCGGCGCCCGGTCTCCCGCAGCACCGTGTCGGCGAGCTCGGCGCACCGGCGCCCCGCCTTCCCGGGCAGCACCTCGGCCATCCGGCGCAGACCGCACACCACGCTCAGCCTGGAGTGGGTCCACCACCGGTCCTCGAGCTCCCACAGACCGGCCTCCGGCTTCAGCCACTGCCGTTCGACCACGTCCACGGCGACCACCGCGGCCCGTTCCGCCTCCTCGGTCAGCCGGTCGTGCGCGGCCGCCGCGGCGAACAGTTGCAGCGCCTCGCCGAAGGTGTCCAGCTGGAACTGCGCGCCCGCGTCGTTGCCCACGTGGTCGTTGCCCCCGGGATAGCCGGGCAGCCGCAGGGAGCGCTCGTGCCCGACCGGTCGGCCGTCGACCGTGTACGCGGGACGCACCTCGTCGCCGTCCGCGAGGATGCGCTCGGCGACGAAACGCACGGCGTCGTCGACGAGCGGGTGCGGGCCGTGCGCGGCGATGGCGAGACCGGCGTAGCACTGGTCGCGCAACCACGCGTAGCGGTAGTCGTAGTTGCGCCCGCTGTTGGCCCGCTCCGGCAGGGACGTGGTGGCCGCGGCGACCATCCCGCCGGAGACGCTGGTCAGGCCGCGGAGCACGGCGTACGCGTGCCGTGCGTCGCGGGGCGCGACCAGCCGCGAGCAGTCCGGAACCGTCCGCCGCCACTCCCGTTCGGTGGCCCGCCACAACGCGTCGGCGTCGAGCGGCTCTGTCTCCCGTCCGGTCGACAGTTCCAGGACGAGGTCGTGCGTCTCGCCCTCACGCAACCGGAAGTCGCCGCACAGCCCGGACCCGTCCCGCCACACCGCGTCCGGCGCTCCGGCGAGCCGCATCCGCAGGTTCGCCGCCTCGGCCGTCCACACGCCGTGCTCCCGCCGGGGCTCGCGCATCCGGGCCGTACCGAAGCCGGGCCGCGGATCCAGGTCCAGGTCCAGCCGGGCCTCGCCCCGTTCCACCCGCATACGGCGCAGCAGCACGAGCCGGTCCGTACGGGACGGCAGGGCCAGGGCCTCGCGGCACTCGATCACGCAGCCGGCGGTCACCCACCGGCTCACCCGGATCAGCGTGCCCTCCTCGTAGGAGCCGCCCCAGACGTGCCAGGGGTCCGCGGGCTCCACGGTGAAGTGACCGGCTCCGCCGATCAGCGCGGAGAACACCGCGTCGTCGTGCCATCGCGGGGCGCACAGCCACACGATCCGGCCCCGGGGGTCCAGGACCGCACCCCGCTCGCCGTCGGCGAGTACGGCGTACTCGCAGCGCCCACGGCGGGCACGACGTGTCCGGTGCCGCCGCCCGCTGATCGTCGCTGTCCTTCATGACGCTACGGCTATCCCGGCGCCGGCGACCGAAACGGTGCGCTCCGCACGGTCCACCCGCTTCGCCCGGCTCCCGGCTCCTCCCCGGCTCCCGGCTCGTCCCCAGCTCCCGGCTCCTCCCCGGTCGGGCCCGTCCCGTGCTCGCCCAGCGGGCCCACCGCGAGACCCGCCTCGTGGCAGTCGCGCACGATGCCCGGCAGCGCGCCGAGCGCGGCCCGCCAGCTTCCCGGCGCGGAGGCGTGGTCGGTGTCGTGGAGGAGGACCGTGCCGCCGCCGCGCAGGTCCGCCGCGACGGTCGCGCGCACCGAGGCGGGCGTCGCGTCGTGCCGCCAGTCCTTGCCCCACGCCGTCCACAGCACCGGCCGCAGCCCGGCCCGGCGGGCGGCCGCCCAGCGTCCGGAGGTGAGGATGCCGTAGGGCGGCCGGTACCAGAGGGGCCGCCGGCCGGCCACCTCGCCCACCGCGTGGGCGGCACGAGCCAACTCGCGCGCGTCCCGGGCCGGCGAAGGCCACCAGGGGCGGTCGTGCGTCCATCCGTGGACGGCGAGTTCGTGTCCGCGCCGGACCAGCTCACGGGCCACCGCCGGATGCCGTACGGCATTCTCGCCCAGGACGAAGAACGTCGCCCGTACCCCTAGTCCGTCGAGTGCGTCGAGGAAGTGCGGCGTGGACGCCGGATCCGGGCCGTCGTCGAAGGTGAGGGCGACATGACCCGGGCTGCCCTGCCCGGCCAGTCCGGGGAACCGGCGCCGGCGCAGGCCGGGGAGCCAGGTCGCGGCCGGGCCGATGTGGGCCAGGGCGACGGCGGCGACCGGCGCGGCGACGTATCCCGCCCGCCCGGCGGAAATCTTCTGGCGCATGGGTGGCCCCTCCGGCCGTCTCGGTCTACCGGCCTCGGTCGACTGGTCTTGGGCATCGGGTCCCGGCTCGCTGGCTCGGCTCGCTGGTCCCGGCCCGTCGGTCCCGGCTCGTCGGTCTCGGTCGGCTCATCGCCGCGCCGCGCGCTCGGGACCGTCCCGTGCCGCCGTGGCGGTGTCCCAGGCGCCGTGGACCGAGGGAGCGCGGGCCAGTCCGACGCTGCCGAGGCCGATCAGGGCCACGCCGATCAGCTCGGGCAGCACCCGCACCCCGAGCAGGATCTCCTCGCCGAACAGGGCCCAGCCCAGCGCGACGCTGGTCAGCGCGTCGCCGAGGGTCAGCGCCGGCTGCGAGGCCGCCAGGGTCCCCGCCCGCAGGGCGCTCTGCAACAGCAGGAAGCTGACCACACCCACCACCGCCGTCGCGTACGGCGGCCACTGGGTCAGCACCTCGCCCACCCCCTGGGGGAGCCGTCCGGTGAGCTCCTTGAGCAGCGCCGCCGTGCCCCCGAATCCCACCGCGGAGGCCGACCCGAACAGCGCCGCGCGGGCCGCGCCGTGCACCATGCTGCCGACCGAGGCGAGGACCGTGATCAGTACGAACAGCGCCAGCCCCGCCCAGATCCACCGGCCCCCGGTCGCGGTGTCGTGGCCGGGCGCCGGAGCGGCGGAGCCCAGGAACAGCGCGAGCCCCACGGCCAGGGCCGCGAACGCCAGCCAGGTGCGCGAGTCCGGACGCCGGTGGAAGACCGCACTGCCCACCACCAGCGTGAACAGCAGTTCGGTGGCCATCAGCGGCTGTACGACGGCCAGGCTGCCCACCGCCAGCGCGGACGCCTGCAACACCGTCGTCAGCGCGAGCAGCGCCGCCCCGCCGACCCAGTACCGGTCGCGCGTCATCCGCAGCAGCGAGCGCAGCGCCGTGTGCCTGGCCCCGGTCCGGTCCTCGTCCTGCGCCGCGGCCCGGCGCTGAAGCACCGACGCCGCCGCGTTGGACAGCGCGGCGAACAGGGCGAGGACGACGGTGAGAACACTCACCGCGGCGGGCTCCCGGTCATCCGAACCGCGCGGCCAGCCGCCGGTACAGGCCCGGAGCCGCGCCCCGTACGCGGCACGGCAGACGCAGCCACGAGGGCACGTACACCTCGTCCCGGCCGCGTACCACCGCGCTGCGCACCGCGTCGGCCACGAGCTCCGGAGGCACCGGACGTGGCCTGGACCGCCGGTAGGGAGTGCCGCGACGCTCGAAGAACGGTGTGTCGACGACGCCCGGCACCACGTGGGTGACCCCCACGCCCGTGCCGCGCAACTCGTAGCGCAGCGAGTCGGCGAAGGCGCCGACCGCGGCCTTGGCGGCGGAGTACACGGCCTCGTCGCGCACCGCGACACTGCCCGCCAGCGATCCGATGAGCACCACCCGCCCGGTACCCGCAGCCACCATGCCCGGCAGCAGCAGCCGCACCAGGCGCAGCGTGGCCAGCACGTTGATGTCGAACACCTCGTCGATGGTGTGCGGGGGCATGTCCAGGAACTCCCCGGCCCAGCCCACCCCGGCTCCGGCCACCAGCAGGTCAACCGGGCCGGACGTGGCCGTGGTGAAGTCGGTGAGCTGCCGGTCGGCTCCGGGAAGGGTGAGGTCCGCGGCGAAGGCGGTGGCCGAGGTGTCGTCGGCGACCTGACGCAGCCGCACCGGGTCGCGTCCGGTGAGCACCAGACGCCAGCCGTCCTCGTCACCCAGCCGGCGGGCCACGGCCGCGCCGATGCCGGAGGACGCCCCCGTCACGAGCGCCGTGCGGGTCCGCGTGCCCCGGTCCGCCACGGGCCGGGGCCGGGGCCTCGCGTGGTCCGCGTCGGGGGCGACGACCTGCGGTCCGGGTACGGACCGGGGACGGGAGAACGCATGGACCATGAGGACCACCTTGGCTCGGGGCGGGCACCGGGGACCGTCCGACCGGGCGGTCGGCTCCGGCGTCCGGCCGGACGGGCGGTCACGGAGTATCCCCGACAGGGCATCCGAAACGCCCTGATGCGCGGTGGTTTGGAACCCCGCACGTCGGCAACCTGGTCCGCTGTGCACCCTCGCAGCCCGTCAGCGCCCCAGCCGTCCGGTGCTCCGAGCGGCCCGCACGGCGGCAGACGTCTGCTGGTGGTCAGCGCCAGCATGGGCGCCGGTCACGACACGGTCGCCGCCGAACTGGTCCGCCGGGCGCGCGAGCGCGGCGACACCGCCCAGACCGTCGACGTCCTCGCCCTCCTGCCGTACGGCCTGGGCACCGTCCTCAGGTGCCTCTACCGCGGGTCGGTACGGCACTTCCCCTGGGCGTACGCCGGCGTGTACCGGCTCTTCCTGCGTCCCGGCCCGGGACGCCGCCCCAGCGGTACGCCCCTGGCCAGGCTGGCCGGGGGCAGACTGCGCGAGCTGGCCCGGCGCACGGGCGCGGACGTCGTCGTGCCCGTCTTCCACCTGGGCGCCCAGCTGACCGGCCACCTCCGGGACCGCGGGCTGCTGCCCGTGCCCACGGCCGTCCTGGTGATCGACTTCGAGGTGCACCGGCAGTGGCTCCATCCCGGCAACGACCACTACCTGTGCCTCACCGAGGACGCGGCGCGCGAGGCGCGGGGGAGTACCGGACGGCCGGCAGAACGGTGCGGCCCCGTCGTGGCACCGGAGTTCTTCGCCGGCTCCACCGGTGCCCCGGGGACGGCCGGGTGGCGGGACGTGTTCGGCCGACTCGGTCCCGGGCGGCCCGCCGTGGTGCTGTCCGCCGGTGCCTGGGGCGTCGGCTCGCACCTGGACGCCACGGTCCGGCTCCTGACCGACCACGGCTTCCTGCCGGTCGTGCTCTGCGGCGGCAACCGGCGGCTGCGCCGCACGCTGTCCGGCGCACCGGGCGTCCTCGCCCTGGGCTGGGTGACGGACATGCCCGGCCTGCTCCACGCCGCCCGGGCGCTGGTCGACAACGCGGCCGGGCAGACCGCCGTACAGGCGCTCGCCGCCGGACTGCCGGTCGTGGGCCACCGTCCCCTGCCCGGCCACGGCGCCGACGGGGTGCGGCGGATGGCCGCGCTGGGCGTCTCCGAGGTCGCCGAGGACGAGGCCGAGCTGCTGGGCGCGTTGCGGCGGCTCACCGCACCGGGCCCGGCGCGGGAGCAGCGGATCGCCGCCGGACACGCGCTGTTCACCGAGAACGGGGACGCCCTGACCCTGGTGACCGACGTCGCCGACGGGTCCCGCGCACGCGTACGACGCCGGGAGCGCGCCTACGGCCGTGATGCCCGTACCGGGTGAGCGCCTCCGTTTTCCCGGCCGAGCCCAGGGCACCCGCCCCGGAGCGCGAACCGGCACAAGGAGGCGACGTCGTGCGGCTCGACGAATTCCTCACCCGGGTCCGCGACCGCGGTGAGTTCCACAGCGACGACGAGGCAGAGCAGGTCACCATGGCCGTCCTGTGGGTGATCGCGTCCCGCGTCACCCCGGAGGAGGCCGCCGGTCTGGCCGACGGCCTGCCCGCACCACTGGACGACGCGCTCCGGCCGGAACGCGGGCGTCCCGAGTCCTTCGGTCGCCAGGAGTTCCTGCGGCGGGTGGCCCAGCAGACCGGCGCCCGGCCGCGCACCGCCGAATGGGACGCCGGTGCCGTGCTGGCCACGCTCGCCGAAGCGGTGCCCCGCGAGCGCGTCGACCGTCTGCTCTCCCACCTGCCCGCGGACTGCGCCGACCTCTTCGGCGGCCCGGTACCCCACCGGGAGCGCCCCACCGGAGCATCCCACTGAGATCGAGGAGACACCCATGACGGACGTTGAGCAGCGCTACGCCGACGGGGAGGAAACGCCCCTCGCCGGATACGCGGCGCTCGCGACGACCTTCGCGGCGAGCGCCGGTGTGTTCGCGGTCACGGCGTGGCGCCGTGGGGTCCGGCTGCCGGACACCGTGCCCGCCTGGGACGTGGCCCTGCTGGGAACGGCGACGTTCAAGGCCTCCCGGCTGCTCACCAAGGACAAGGTCACCAGCTTCCTGCGGGCGCCGTTCACCAGCCGGGAGGGTCACGGCAACGCCAACGAGGTGATGGACGCCGGGCGCGGCACCGGTCTGCGCCGCGCCGTCGGTGACCTGATCTCGTGCCCGTTCTGCACCTCGGCCTGGGTGGCCGGCGGACTCGTCGGCACCTACGCCGTCGCGCCCCGGGCGGCACGGCTGCTGTGCGCGGGCCTGAGCGCGGTCGTGGTGTCGGACTGGTTGCAGTACGCGTGGAGCCTCACGGCGCAGAAGGCCGAGGAGTGAGGGGCGAGGAGTGAAGGCCGAGGAGTGAGCGGGAGAACCGCGGGGCAGGGCCGCCGGTCAGTCGCGCTCGGCGCGTTCCGCCCGCTCGGCGTGCAGCTTCTTCACGCGGACCGCCTCCTTGCGCACGTCGGCCTGCACGGCCTGCTCGCGCTCCAGCCACTCCGGGCGTTCCTGCTTCAGCGCGTCGATCTGCTCCGTGGTGAGCGGCTCGGAGACCCCGCCCCGGTGCAGGCCCGCGATGGAGACGCCCAGCTTGGCCGCCACCACCGGGCGCGGGTGCGGACCGTCGCGCCGCAGCTCGCGCAGCCACTCGGGCGGGTCGGCCTGAAGCGCGTTCAGTTCGGCGCGCGTGACGACGCCCTCCCGGAACTCGGTGGGTGTGGCCTCGAGGTACACACCCAGCTTCTTCGCCGCGGTCGCGGGCTTCATGGTCTGGGTGTTCTGGTGCGACGTCATGCCGTCAAGGGTATCGATCGTGTGAGTGGCTCCCGACCACGCCCGGTAACCTGGCCGGGTGACAGGCTCGGAAGCTCCCCCCTCGTTCCGGCTCGCGTACGTCCCGGGGGTGACGCCCGACAAATGGGTGCGCATCTGGAACGAGCGGCTGCCGGACGTCCCCCTCTCCCTGACCCAGGTCCCCGCCGCCGGGGCGGGCGGTGTGCTGCTGGACGGCGACGCCGACGCCGGGCTGCTGCGGCTGCCCGTCGACCGGACCGTGCTCAGCGCCATCCCGCTCTACACCGAGACCACGGTCGTGCTCATCCCCAAGGACCACCTCGTCACCGCGGCCGACGAGGTGACCGTCGAGGACCTCGCCGACGAGATCGTGCTGCACCCCCTGGACGACGTCCTCGGGTGGGAGAGGCTGCCGGGCCGGCCCGCGCTGGAACGTCCGGACACCACCGCGGACGCCGTCGAACTGGTGGCGGCCGGGATCGGCGTGCTGCTCGTGCCCCTGTCGCTGGCCCGGCTGCACCACCGCAAGGACCTCACCTACCGCACGGTCACGGACGCCCCCGAATCGGGCGTGGCCCTGTGCTGGCCCGAGGACGCGCACACGGACCGGGTCGAGGACTTCATCGGCATCGTCCGGGGCCGGACCGTCAACAGCACCCGGGGCCGGCAGCCCGAACCGACGCGTTCGAAGGACGGGCGCGCGGAGGCGAGCACCCCGGCACGCCGCAAACCGGCGGGCGGCAGGACGGGCGGCGGCAGGACGGGCGGGTCGGGCGCCGCGGGCGGAAAGGCCGGCGGAAAGCAGACCGGCGGTGCCGCCCGGCGCGGCACGGGTGGCAACCGCCGGGGCGGAAGCACCGGCAAGGGCAAGGGCGGTGGCCGCGGCGGCAGGCCGCACCACCGCTGACCCCGCCCCCCCGCACCACCGCTGACCCGGCCCCCCCGCGGGCGACCCCGTCGGCGCACCGCCGGCGGGCGGACCGTCAGCGCACCGTCGGGCTCGGTGACGGTGCCGACGTGTTGACCTCGAGCCCGGGCGGCGCGGTGAGCGAGAGCACCGGTTCGCCCGGCTGCGGAGCCGGCGGCGTCAGCTGCACCTTGGGCAGGCTGGGCGGGGCGGTCTGCTGGAAGTTGACCTGGTCGAAATTGACCAGCCCGGTCTTCTCCAGCACGGTGATGTGGTCGAGGACGGTGTCGTTGGCCTGGTCGGCGAGCTGCCGCACCAGGGAGTTCTTGGTGTTGGCGCGGATCTTGGCGATGGCCGGGAAGATCTGGCCGTGCGTGATCCGCATGATGTTGACCGCGGTGGTGTCGAACTGCTTGCCCCGGGTCCCGTCCACGGTCGACACGAACTGCTGCTGCTGGGGAGACGCCAGGTTGGGCAGGGTGATGCCCAGCTCCGGCGCGATCCTGCGGCAGGTGGCGTCCAGCCGGGAGTGGCCGACGACCAGGTGCTCACCGGCCTCCCTCATCTCGGGTGACGTCCCCCGTTCCATGGCCATGAGTCCCAGCGGGTGCTCCCACAGCCCCGCGGCACGCACCTTCACCACGAAGTCCCGGTCCTGCTCGGTGAGCGGCCCGTACCGGGTGTTGGTGACGATCCGGGCCTGGTCGTTGCCCGCGTTCTGCACCCCGAGCATGGTCGGGTAGGCGAGTGCGGTGAGAGTGAGGACCAGGGCACCGGCCACGAAGGCGGTCCCTGCCGTGGTGCGCGTGACGCGCATCGTGCCTCCCGGGGGCGAAGACAGGCTCGGACACCAGGGGGTACGGATACGGGCGGAGTTCTGATCACCGTTCCGGGCAGTTGCTCAATTCTTTTCCCCTCGCGCCAGCCAGTCGTAGGCCGCCCGCGCGGTGAACTCCTCCTGGCCCCCGCGCAGCAGAAGGCCCGCGGTGGCGAACTCCGGGGCGTCGGCCTGGTCCGCGACGTACGGGATCGCGATGCAGCGCATCCCCGCCGCGTGCGCGGCGGCGGCTCCGGGAGCGGCGTCCTCCAGGACCACGCAGCGGGCCGGTTCCGCCCCCAGCCGGCGGGCCGCCTCCAGGAACACGTCGGGGGCCGGCTTGCCCCGCGCGACCTCGTCGGCCGACACGACCGTGCGCAGGTGCGCGTCCAGGCCGGTGCGGGCGAGGATCGTCCCGATCGCCTCGGGCGACGAACCCGACGCCACCGCCATCGGTACGCCCTCGTCCGCCAGCAGCTCGACGAACCTCCGCATCTCGGGGTACGCGCGGGCCGAGGTGCGGGCGATCCCCAGGTAGTGGCGGTTCTTGACGGCGAGCAGTTCCCCGACCGTGGCCCGCAGGCCGTACCGGCGCTTCCAGTCGGCGACCGTCTCCCGGGTGCTGATGCCCACGTACGCCTCGTGGTCGGCCCAGGTGAAGTCCGCAACGCCGTACTCGGCGAGGGTGCGCCGGCCCGCTTCGTAGTAGTTCGGCTCGCTGTCCACGAGGGTTCCGTCGAGATCGAAGACGACCGAGATGCCGCCGAGTGCGCCCATGGTGCTCATGGTGTCCAGGATGCCAAGGATCACCTGCGGGCCGAGCGTCCGATCGACTCCACCAGCGGAAGCAGCCGGTGCGGCACCCGCTCGCGCAACGCCACCTCGCTGCGGGTGCGGACCACGCCGGGCAGGCTGATCAGCTTCTGCACCACGTCCTCCAGGTGCGCGTTGTCGCGGGCCACGACGCGGGTCAGCAGGTCCCCGCCGCCGGTGATCGAGAAGGCCTCGACGATCTCCGGCACCGCCGCCAGCGCCTCGCCCACCTCGTCCAGGTGTCCCTGGGTGACCTCGATGTGCACGAACGCGAGCACCGGGTGGCCCAGGGCGGCGGGGGAGAGGGACGGGGCGGTGCCGGTGATCACGCCGTCCCGCTCCAGCCGGTCGAGGCGGGCCTGGAGGGTGCCGCGGGCGATCCCGAGGAGGCGGGCGTACTCGCGCACGCTGGTGCGCGGCTGCTCGAGCAGCAGCCGCAGGATGCGGGTGTCGAGCTCGTCGACGGCCATCGCGGGTCCGGCTCCTCTCATCGGCCATTGGCTCTCCGATGGCCGCAGGCATGCCGTGATCAGTGTACCAATGGCCCAGTGTCTCAGCGACGAGTTGAGCCACTGGTGGAAAAGGTGCTCCTATGGACGCGTCGATGGCGCTGCGGACCCCGCGGCGCCTTTTGCATGCGGTGACTTCCGGGCCAGTGGGCGTGAGTGAGCGAGGGGGCGGTAATCAAGTGCTGAAGAAGGTGTTCGTGAGCCCGGACCCGGGACGGTCCCGGCTGCGGTTCGCCGCCCGGGCCGTCCTCGGCATCGGGCTGGCCGTCGTGGTGTGCGGGATGGCCGGTACCTCCCTGATCGGCGCGATCATCGGCGGCCTCGCCGCCCTGCTCGCGCTGTTCACCGTCACCGACGCCACCGTGCGCGGCCAGGCCGTCACCACCGCGCTGCTGCCGGTCGCCGGGCTGCCCGTGCTCACCGCCGCCGCCGCGCTGCACGACCTGCCCGTGGCCCGTGACCTCACCTTCCTCGCCGTCGTCGGCGCCGGCGTGTACGCGCGCCGCTGGGGGCCGCGCGGGCACAGCCTCGGCGTGTTCGCCTTCATGACCTTCTTCATCGCCCAGTTCCTGCACGCCACCACGGACCGGCTGCCCGAGATGTACGCCGCCGTCCTGCTGTCCGTGGCCGCCGCCGCGGCGGTGCGGTTCGGCCTGTGGTGCTACGAGCGCCGCCGGCCCGCGCCTGCCGTCCCCGCGCCGCCCGCCGGCACCGGGCTGGCCCGCATCACCACCCGGCAGGCCGTGCAGGCCACCGCGGGCGCGGGCTTCGCCCTGGTCGTGGGCCAGCTGGTGTCCGGGGACCGCTGGTACTGGGCCGTAGGCGCCACCTGGTGGGTGTTCGTCAACACCACCTCGCGCGGCGAGACGCTGGTGCGCGGCTTCCGCCGCGTCCTCGGCACGGTCGTCGGCATCGGCCTGGGCTTCCTGATCGCCGTGCCGGTGGCCGGGGCTCCGGTGCCCACCGCCGTGCTCGCCGCCGCCTGCGTGTTCGGCATCTTCTACAGCGCCGCGGTCTCCTACACCTGGATGATGCTCTGCGTGACCCTGCTCGCCGAGCTGCTCTACGGCCTCCTGGGCTTCCTCAGCCCCGGCCTGCTCGCCCTGCGGCTCGCCGAGACCGGCGTGGGCGCGCTCGGTGCCGCGCTCGCCGTGCTCTTCGTCCTGCCGGTCACCACGCACGCCGTCACCGACGTCTGGATCCAGCGGGCCCTGCACTGCGTGCACGCCTGCACCGCTCAGGCCGCCGCCCGCCTCGCCGGTACGGAGGGCGCCGACCCGGCGGCGCGCGTGGCGGAACTGGAGCAGCTGCTCGGCCGGGTACGGCTGTCCGTCGCTCCGCTCGTGCACCCGCTGAGCCCCATGTACGGCCGCAGGCGGCGGGCCCGCCGGGTCCTCGACCTGCTCGACGACTGCGCGCGGGAGATCCGCGGCCTCGTCGCCGTCGCCGCCGACCCCGAAGCCTCGCACGACGCCCGGCTGGCCGCCGCCTGCTGGCGTGTCGAGGCCGCGGTCGAGGCACTCACCGGCGGGGGCACTGTCCCCGCCCGTACGGGCGGACCGCGCGCCGCCGAACCCGCCCTGGCTCACCTCCACGACCTGGAACACGCCCTCGCCGAACTCGCCGCGCCCCTGCGCAGCCCCTCCGGTTCGCGCCTGGCCGGCGCCTGACCCGTCGTACCCGTCGTACTCGCGACACCCGTTTGGTCTAGACCGCAAGTGATCGACTGCTACCGTCGCTCCCGGGCGTCGATCGGTTCGGTCGGTCAGTGACGAGAGGGGCAGCGGTGACGGACGGTGGCAGGCGGCAGCGGCGGGCATTCATCGGTTCGTTCACGGCGGCCGGCGGCCCCGGGATCCTGACGGCGACCGTCGCCCCCGACAGCGGCGCCCTCACGGTCGTGAGCGGCACGGACGGTCTGGCCGACCCGTCCTACCTGGCCCTGGCACCCGACGGCGACACGCTCTACGCCGTCAGCGAGACGGCCGAGGGCGCGGTGGCCGCCTATGGCGTGAGCGGGGACAGGCCCGAGCCCACCGGGAGGCCGGTGCCCGTCGAGGCCGCCGGACCGACTCACCTGTGCCTGTACGCCGGGCACGTGCTGACCGCCAACTACGGCTCCGGCACCGTCACCGCCGTGCCGGTCCGCGCCGACGGCACCCTCGCCCGGTCCGCGTCCGGCGTCCTGCGGCACACCGGCTCGGGACCGCACGCCCAGCGGCAGCAGGGACCCCACGCCCACCAGGTACGGCCCGACCCCAGCGGGCGATGGGCCGTCAGCGTGGACCTGGGCACCGACTCGGTGCGGGTCTGCACCCTCGCCGACGGTGTCCCCGCCGTGCACCGGGAGATCGCGCTGCGCCCCGGCTCGGGACCGCGGCACCTGGCCTTTCACCCGGACGGCTCCCACGCCTACGTCGTCAACGAACTGGCGCCGACCGTCACCGTCTGCCACTGGGACGCCGCCGACGGCGCCCTCAAGCCCCTCACGGAGGTGCCGGTGCTGCCGGGGGCCCCGGCGGGCGACGCCTACCCGTCCGGCATCGCCGTCTCGCCCGACGGCCGCTTCGTGTGGACCGCGACCCGAGGCGAGGACGTCCTGTCCGTGTTCGTCGTGGAGCCGGACGGGCTGCGCCTGGCCGCCACCGTGCCCTGCGGCGGCCACTGGCCCCGCGACATCACCGTGTCGGAGGGTTTCCTGTACGCGGCCAACGAACGCTCCGGAGACGTGACCTGGTTCGCCCTGGACCCCACCACCGGCATCCCCCGCCGCACGGGTTCCCTGCCGGTCCCGGCAGCCTCCTGCGTGATCTTCGCCCCGTAGCCGCGGGCAATCGTGCCTCCCCCGGTGCCCGAATCGACCGGCGGCGCCACAACGCCGAAGGGGCCCGCTCCTCTCTCGGAGCGGGCCCCTTCACCAACAGCCGGACATGCGCGCGCACGCGCACGTCACTGAACCGGCGCCCCCTGCGCCTGCTGCGGCGAGATGCCGAGCGCCGTCGTGTACTTGGCCAGCGCCAGCTTGCCGATCGCCGGGTACGGACCGAGCGGCTCGGCGGTGGAGCAGCCCGCCTCCTTGGCCGCCTCCTCCAGCACGGACGCCTCGATCTCCGGACCGATCAGATACGGCGCGAGCGCCAGCTGCTGCGAGCCCGAGGAGCGCAGCTGCTCGGCCACGGACGCGATCGAGCCCTCCTCGTCCAGCGCCGCCGCGATCACCGGCACGGCGAGACGCGCGGCGAGCAGCATGCCGGTGATCCCGGCCGCCTGGACGGCCTCGTCACCGCCGACGGAGGCCAGGATGATGCCGTCCGCGGCGGTCGCCACGGTGAACAGACGGGCACGGTCGGCGCGGGCGAGGCCTGCCTCGGAGAGCCGCACGTGCAGCGCCTCGGCCAGCAGCGGGTGCGGGCCGAGCACGTCGGTCAGCTCGGCCGCGATCCTGCTGTCCATGACGGCCTGCCGGATCCGGCGCAGCAGCGCGTTGTCCGGCCCGGCGAGCAGCGGCACGACGACCGCGACGGGGCCCTCGGGCTCCTTCACGTCCAGGCCGGCGGCGCGGGCCTGCTCGAAGCGGGCGGTGCGCTCCTCGGCGGCCCGCACGAGCACGGCGGACAGGGAGGGGAACTCGGTGTCGTCGTCCCCGTCGAGGTGACCGATCCGGGCGTCGAGCCCGGGCAGCTCGGAACGGGCGATGCTGATGACCTCGTCGGCGAGGCTTCGGGTGGCGCTGCTGGGCGTCCCCGGCACCGCGAGGACAAGCGCCGGCGCGCCCTCGGGAGCCACCAGTGGTTCGGGACGGCGGTGCCGTCCGGGCTGGCGGGGGCGCGGCATTCGTACTGGCAGGCCGGACGCGGGCCCAGTGGGGGAGCTCATGGCGCCGCATGTTACTGGTTTCCGGGGTTTCCCTGTTCGGGGAGGGTGCAGGTGAGCGGTATCCGTCCGGTTTTGTCTGATGAGTGACGTACGGATCGGCCGACATCGGCACGATTCACCTCGCCGGCGGACCACTTCTCAGCCGCCCGGCACACGCGTCACCCACAGCATTCCGTCGTCACCCGGAAGCGTGAGCGAGCCGGCCGCGAGGTCGGTCGCGATCCGCACCGAGCCGTCCAGCGGATCACCCTCCGCGGTCGTGCGCCGCGCCTGCGGCAGCCGCTTCGCCAGCTCTTCCCCCAGCGGCACGAGCAGCGGGTCGCCCATCCGCAGCAGCCCGCCGGTGACCGCGACCCGGGGCTCGCCGCCGGCCGGGCAGACCGCGGCTGCCGAGTCGGCCATGTGCCGTGCGGCGGCCCGCAGAATGCCCGCGGCGACACGGTCGGCGGCCGCGCAGGCGGCCACCTCGGGAGCGAAGGAGGCGAGGACGGCGGGACGGTCGGAGCGCGGATACACCTGCCCGGGCAGCCCCGCCGCCGGACCGAACCGGGCCTCGGCCCGGGCCAGCAGCCGCGTGGAACCGCCCTCCCGCCCGTCATGGGCGCGCAGCGCCGCCTCCAGACCGGCCCGCCCGATCCAGGCACCGCTGCCGCAGTCGCCGAGCAGGTGTCCCCAGCCGTCCGCCCGGTGCCAGCGGGACAGGTCGGTGCCGACGGCGATCAGGCCGGTACCGGCGGCCACCACCGCCCCCGCCCGGGGACCCAGGGCGCCCACGTACGCGGTCACGGCGTCGGCGGCCAGCGCGACCGTCCGCACGCCCAGCTCCCGGGCCAGCGCGCCCGGCAGTTCGGCGCGCAGGGCGTCGCCCAGCGTGGCCAGCCCGGCGGCGCCCACGACGACGGTGCCGAGCCGGGCGACGCCCGTCTCCTCGGTCAATGCCCTGGCCATGGGCAGCAGTTGCGCCAAGAGGTGGCCGGGGTCGATCCCGCGCGGACCGGTGCGAACGGGCTCGCGCGAGACACGCCGGCCCAGCGGACCGGGGTCGCCGCCGACGGTGCCGACGACGACCCGCAGCCCCGAACCGCCGGAGTCCACGGCCAGGAAGCCGACGCCGCTCACGGCAGACGCCAGTCGACCGGCTGACCTCCCAGACGCATCAGCAGGTCGTTGGCCCGGCTGAACGGACGTGAACCGAAGAAGCCCCGGTCGGCCGACATCGGGGACGGGTGCGCCGACTCGACCGCCGGCAGGTCACCGAGCAGCGGCCGCAGATTGCGGGCGTCGCGGCCCCAGAGGATGGACACCATCGGCTTGCCGCGCGCCGCGAGCGCGCGTATCGCCTGCTCGGTGACCTCCTCCCAGCCCTTGCCACGATGCGCCGCGGGCTTGCGCGGGGCCGTGGTGAGCGCCCTGTTGAGCAGCAGCACACCCTGCTGTGTCCAGGGCGTCAGGTCTCCGTTGGAGGGCTGCGGGAGGCCCAGGTCGGCGTTCAGCTCACGGAAGATGTTCACCAGGCTGCCGGGCAGCGGGCGCACCTCGGGCGCGACGGAGAACGACAGCCCGACGGCGTGTCCCGGGGTGGGGTACGGGTCCTGTCCGACGATCAGAACCCGTACGTCGTCGAACGGCTGCTGGAACGCCCGCAGGACGTTCGCCCCGGCCGGCAGGTAGGTGCGTCCGGCGGCGATCTCCGCGCGCAGGAACTCACCCATCGAGGTGATCCGTCCGGCGACGGGTTCCAGGGCCTTCGCCCAGCCCGCTTCGACGATTTCATTCAAGGGTCGTGGTGCCACGGGCGTCACCCTACTGCCGTACGGGTGACGCCGATCAACCGGTGGCCAAGGCCGGTCCCCCCGGTCCGGTTCACCCGACGACCGCCGCCCGCACGCACAGCACGTCCGGCAGGTGGGAGGCCAACTGCCGCCAGCTGTCGCCGTCGTCGGCCGACGCGAAGACCTCGCCGTTGCGGTTGCCGAAGTAGACGCCCGCCTGCTCGGCGTCGTCCGTGGACAGCGCGTCGCGCAGCACCGTGCCGTAGTGGTCCTCCTGGGGCAGGCCCGCCGAGAGGGGCTCCCAGCTCTTGCCCGCGTCCGCGGTGCGGAAGACCCGGCACCGGTGGTCCGCCGGGACCCGGTCGGCGTCGGCGTTGATCGGGAAGACGTACGCCGTGTCGCCCCGGTGCGGGTGGGCGGCCACCGCGAAGCCGAACGTCGAGGGCAGGCCCTCGCCGATGTCCGTCCAGTGCGCGCCCGCGTCGTCGCTGCGGTACACCCCCCAGTGGTTCTGGAGATACAGCCGGTCCGGATTGGCCGCGTCGCGCGCGACCTTGTGCACGCACTGGCCGAACTCCGGGTCGGGGTCCGGCAGGAAGACGGCGGAGACCCCCGAGTTCGACGGCGCCCAGCTCGCGCCGCCGTCGGCCGTGCGGAACACGCCCGCGGTCGAGACGGCGACCGTCACCGACCGCGGATCGCGCCGGTCGGTGAGGACGGTGTGCAGCCCCTCACCGCCACCGCCCGGCACCCACTTCGACCGCGTGGGGTGCTCCCACAGCGGGCGGACCAGCTCGAAGCTCTCCCCGCGGTCCTCCGAGCGGTACAGCGCCGCCGGCTCCGTGCCCGCGTACACCACGTCCGGCTCGGCGGCCGCCGGGTGCAGCTGCCACACCCGCTCCAGCGAGGCGCCGGTCTCCTTGGGGAACCTGACGGCGGGCGCGGCCGGTTCGGTCCAGGTCCGGCCCAGGTCGTCGGAGTGGAAGACCGACGGTCCCCAGTGCGCGCTGTCGCCCCCGGCCAGCAGCCGCGGGGTGTCGCCGCGGGTGTCGAGGGCGACCGAGTAGACCGCCTGTGCGTTGAAGTAGGGACTCTCGTCGAACTCCCAGGTGCCACCCCGCCGGCGCCCGATGAACAGGCCCTTGCGGGTGCCCACGGCGAGCAGTACCTCGGTCATGCCGATCACCTCCGCGGCGTCCTGGTCGACGCCTTCGTCTCGGACACGGGCCAGTCTGCACCCAGCCACTGACAGTCACCCCTGGAAAGGGCTTCGCCCCAGGTCAGGACGGTGATGTCGAGCCCGCGGAGGTGTCCGCGCGCGGTCCGGTCAGCCCTCGCCCGGCAGCGCCCGCGCCAGGATCCCGTCGAGATCGGCCGTGTCCGGCAACGTGCCGAAGGAGTGCCCCCAGTCGCCGCCCAGCCGGGTCGCGCAGAAGGCGTCGGCGACGGCGGGCGGGGCGTGCCGGACCAGGAGGGAGGCCTGGAGGGTGAGGGCCATCAGTTCCACCAGCCGGCGGGCACCGGTCTCGGACGCCTCGGTGAGTCCCGACTCCAGCCGGGCCGCCGCGGCGTCCAGCCGGGCGTCGGCCCCGCGCGCGAGGGCGAGTTCGCCGAAGAGGGCGTGCGCCGAGGCGGGGGAGCGGCCGAGCGCTCGCAGCACGTCGAGGGCGTTGACGTTCCCCGAGCCCTCCCAGATCGACAGCAGGGGTGCCTCGCGGTAGTGGCGGGGCATGCCCGACTCCTCCACGTAGCCGTTGCCGCCCAGGCACTCCAGGGCCTCCGCGGTGAACGCCGGCCCCCGCTTGGTCACCCAGTACTTGCCGACAGCGGTGGCGATCCGCCGGAACGCCGCCTCCCCGGTGTCGCCGCGCACGGCACGGTCGGCCGCACCGGCGAGCCGCAGCGTGAGCGTCGTCGCGGCCTCGGACTCCAGGGCGAGGTCGGCCAGGACGTTGCGCATCAGCGGCTGGTCGACCAGCCGGGCACCGAAGGCGCTGCGGTGCCGTACGTGATGGCCGGCCTCGACGAGGGTCTTGCGCATCAGCGTCGCCGAGGACATCACGCAGTCCAGCCGGGTGCAGTTGACCATCTCGATGATCGTCTTGACGCCCTGCCCCTCCGGCCCGACCAGCCAGGCCACCGTCCCGTCGAACTCGGGCTCCGAGGAGGCGTTGGACCGGTTGCCGAGCTTGTCCTTCAGACGCTGGATCCGGAAGGTGTTCCGCGTACCGTCGGGCAGCACGCGCGGCACCAGGAAGCACGACAGGCCGCCGGGCGCCTGGGCCAGCACCAGGAACACGTCGCACATCGGCGCAGACGTGAACCACTTGTGCCCACGCAGCGTGTACACGCCCGGCTCGGCGGTCGCGGTGGCCGTCGTGGTGTTGGTCCTGACGTCCGAGCCGCCCTGCTTCTCGGTCATCCCCATGCCGGCCAGCAGACCGCGCTTGTCCGCGGGCGTCCGCAGCCCCGGTTCGTACTCCCGGGAGGTCAGCAGCGGCTCGTAGACCTTCGCCAGCTCGGGCTGGGCGCGAAGTGCCGGGACGGCCGCGTACGTCATCGACGTCGGACACCCGTGCCCCGCCTCCGTGTGCCCCCAGACGAGTCCGCCGGCGGTGCGCGCCACGTGGGCGCCCGCCCGGCCGTCGGCC
The DNA here is from genome assembly GCF_003112555.1 of Streptomyces coelicoflavus. GTDB lineage: Bacteria > Actinomycetota > Actinomycetes > Streptomycetales > Streptomycetaceae > Streptomyces > Streptomyces coelicoflavus. The sequence goes on from NZ_BEWB01000005.1 coordinate 268,126, forward strand.
CACGGTGCCCCGGCCAGGCCCTCGCCGACCGCCACCCGCATCAGGTGGTGCCAGCTCGGGTGGTACTCGACCTCGTCGATCCGGTTGCCGTACCGGTCGTGCGTGCGCAGCACGGGCTCGTGGCGGTTGGCGAGGTCGCCCCACTCCTGCGCCTCGACGCTCCCCGCCCGCCGGCCCAGCCGCCGCAGACCGTCCTCGGCCCACCCGGCGCCCTCCCGCCGCACGCCTTCCAGCAGGGCGGTGTCGTCCGACGCGTCGTAGGGGGCCACGGGGGGCGGCTGATTGGTGACGTCGTGCGTCGCGTAGCCCTCCGGACCGTTCCAGGGCTCCTCGGACGGCTCGGACGGCTCGTACGGCTCGTACGGCTCGTACGGCGGCTCCTGCGCGCGTGTGGTCATGGCCCGAGTGTTGCACTATCTCTGCGGCCGCAGCAATAGTGCAACACGGTCGGCGCACGTACAGTACGTGCCCATGTGGACGAACGACACCTGCGCGCGCTGATGAGCGGTTCCGAGGTCTCCGGCGGGCTCGTGCCGCGTCCGCTGTCCGCGCGGTCGGTGATCCTGAGCCTGCTGCTCGGCACCCACCCCCCGGAGCTGCCGGGGCGGGAGCTGGTGCGGCTCGTGGAGGGATTCGACGTCGGCGCCTCCACCGCGCGGGCGGCGCTCAGCCGGATGGCCGCCGCCGGGGACCTGAGGCGCACGGAGACCGGCTACCGGCTCAGCGAACGCCTGCTGGAGCGCCAGCGGCGCCAGGACGAGGCGCTGCGCCCGCACACGCGCGCGTGGGACGGCGACTGGGAGACGCTCGTGATCACCGCGACGGGGCGCGGCCCCGCCGCCCGAGCCGAGCTGCGCGCCCGGCTGACCGCCCTGCGCCTGGCCGAACTCCGCGAGGGCGTGTGGCTGCGTCCCGCCAACCTCGACCGCCCGCTGCCCACCGCTCTCGACCGGGTGGCCGAGCGGCTCGTCTCGCGCCCCGGTTCCCCTGCCGCCGAACTGGCCGCTCGCCTGTGGCCGCTGGGCGACTGGGCGGACACGGCGCGGGCGCTGCTCGCCCACGTCGGCGGGGCCCGGCGCCCGGCCGGCCGGCTCACCGCCTTCGCGGCCGTCGTGCGGCACCTGCTCGAGGATCCGGTACTGCCCGCGGAGCTGCTCCCGCCCGACTGGCCGGGGGCGGCCCTGCGGGACGCCTACGCGCGGTACCAGCGGGAGCAGTCCGGACAGGTCCGGGCGTACGACGCCCGGACCTGACGCGTCACTTGTAGGTGATGTCGGACGAGGAGTACTTGCAGTGGGTGCCGTCGGCGCCCGAGCCGTTCGAGTCCGGCTCGTCGCCGTCGTCGTTGCCGATGTACTTCTGGCACGGGACGATCTTCTTGCCGCTGTCCCCGACGATCGTGATGTTGCGCAGGGTCGCGCTGTCGCCGTAGTTGGTGTTGATCCCGGCGATCCGGCCGCCCTTCCAGTTCACCTCGATGCCGCTGAGGTTGATGGTGCGCTTGTGCTGCGTCGAGCAGTTGCCGCAGGACCGGACGAAGGTGCCGAAGTTCTTGACGGCGAATCCGGAGACGTTCAGCGTTCCGGCGCCGTTGAACTGGAACACCTTGTCGTCGGCCTCCTTGGCGCCGCCGCCCGAGACCGTGTACACGTTCGACGAGGAGGAGCCCCGGAAGGTCGCCGCGTCCTCGCCGACGTCCTCCCACCAGACGTTCTGGAGCGTGCAACTGCCCTTGCAGTGGACGCCGTCCGCGGCGGGGGCACCGATGATCACGTTCTTCAGGACGGCGCCGGGAGCCAGTTCGAGGATCGGTCCCTGGTCCTCGTCCTGGCCGCCCGAGCCCAGGTCGCCGGTGCCGTACAGGCGCTTCATCCCGTAGTCCTTGGTGCCGGAGACCGGAATGGTGGAGGAGACGCCTTCGCTGCCGTTCGGGGTCGGCCACGTGGCGGCCTGTGCCGAGGAGGCGCCGGAGGTCATGAGCATGCCAACCGCCAGACCGAATGCGCCCAGTGTGCCGGTCACCGCGCGTCGCGTGCGCGGTCGTGTCGCAGGGGTCATGTTCTGGTCCCTTCCAGAGGGAGTGGGGGTGGAACGGAACATGTACGTGGACGTCGTGCGTCATCATGACCGAGAGCGCGAACACGCGGCCCCACTTGTGGGGAAGAGTGGAGCCGCGGTGTTCGCGACGGTCATGCTGATGGACGGACCGTAGAGGGTAAGCGCTTTCTAGTCAACGGCTCGGGCGGCCGTCCGCCTCACATGCCCCAGCCGTACTGCTCCGGCATCCGGGTGTCCGCGCCGAGCTCCCGCGCCGCGTGCTGGGCCCAGGACGGGTTGCGCAGCAGCTCGCGGCCCAGCAGCACCGCGTCGGCCTCGCCGTTGGCCAGGATCTTCTCGGCCTGCTCGACCTCGGTGATCAGGCCGACGGCGGCGACCGGCAGCGCGCTCCCGGCCTTCACGCGTGCGGCGAACGGGACCTGGTAGCCCGGCCCGGTCGGGATCCGGACGCGCGGGACGTTGCCGCCGGTGGAGACGTCGAGGAGGTCGATGCCGTGGGCCCGGAGGTCGCCGGCGAGGCGGACGGTGTCCTCCGGCGTCCAGCCGCCCTCCTCCAGCCAGTCGGTCGCCGAGACGCGGAAGAACAGCGGCTTGTCGTCGGGCCAGACCTCCCGTACGGCGTCGACCACCTCCAGGGCGAACCGGGTGCGGTTCTCGTACGAGCCGCCGTAGGCGTCGGTGCGGTGGTTCGAGTGCGGCGACAGGAACTCGTGGATCAGGTACCCGTGGGCCCCGTGGATCTCGGCGATCTCGAAACCGGCGTCCAGCGCCCGGCGTGCCGCGTCCGCGAACCGGCCGACCACTTCCTGGATCTGCGGGACCGTCAGCTCGGTCGGTACCGGGTGCCGCTCGTCGAACGCGAGCGCGCTGGGGGCCAGCGGCTGCCAGCCGTACGCGTCCGGTCCCACCGGCGCCCCGCCCTTCCAGGGCTGCGCGGTGGAGGCCTTCCGGCCCGCGTGGGCCAGCTGGACCGCGGGGACCGTGCCCTGGGAGCGCAGGAAGCCCGTGATCCGGCGGAATGCCTCTACCTGCGTGTCGTTCCACAGTCCGAGGTCCTGCGGGGAGATGCGGCCCTCGGGCGACACGCCGGTGGCCTCCACCACGATCAGGCCGGTGCCGCCCACCGCGCGGGCGCCGTAGTGCGCGAAGTGCCAGTCGCCGGGCACGCCCGTCGAGGGGCCTTCGGGCGCGGCCGAGTACTGGCACATCGGCGGCATCCAGACCCGGTTCGGGATCGTGGTGTCGCGGAGCCGGAGGGGCTCGAAGAGGGCGCTCATGGCGGGCTGCTCCCTGGGTCGCGGGACGGGACGGCTCGTACGGTAACTCTCGTAGTACGTCGGGTGTCAAACTACGGCGTCCTTCGTACAATGGGAACCCCGCCCGACCGGTGGGGTGCCCCCGACCGACTGGAGCCGCCGTGACCCCCGTCGCCACTGCCGCCGGCACCCGCGAGCTGCCCCACCCGACGCGTGCGGAGATCCGGCTCGAAGGGGTGCTGCACGCGCTCTCCGACCCGGTGCGGCTGCGGATCGTGCGGGACCTGGCCGCCGACGGCGGAGCACTCTTCGCCTGCTCGTACTTCGACCTGCCGGTCACCAAGTCCACCACCACGTACCACTTCCGGGTGCTGCGCGAGAGCGGTGTGATCCGGCAGACCTACCGCGGTACGGCAAAGATGAACGGTCTGCGCAGGGACGATCTGGACGCCCTCTTCCCCGGGTTGCTCGACGCCCTGCTGGCCGCAGCGGCACGGCAGGCGGCCGCCGTCGAGGGCGGCTGACGGGCGGGGGCGGCTGGCCGGCGGGGTGGGAGCCGCCTGCCCGGCGGGCCCGCTCCGCTGACAGGGTGCCGCGTCCGTTGAACGGAGCGTGTTCCGTTCGTATGGAATGTGATCATTCGGTTACGTTGCGTAGGTGCTGGAAGCATCCTTCGTTGATCGTTCTCTTCAGCTTTCCGACCGCTGTCCGGACGACGGTGAGATGTCCGTGCGCCATGCCTGGGCGGTGAGCGAGGGCGGCGTCACGACCTCGTGGTTCGACGTCCGTCTTGCCTTCGCCGACGGTGCCCGGGTGGACGCGCTGGCCGTGCTGTCCGGCCGGAGCGTGCGGGTCGAGGACGTGCGCGCCCAGCCGGCGCTGTCCCTCGACGACCTCGCCGTGCTCGCAGATTGGCTGGAGAACCCGCTGTTCGAGGCCTGTGTGCCGGCCCCCGCCGGTGGCGCGCCGGCCGCGTCGCGGCGGGCCCGGCCGGCGTGGCCGCGCGGGCGGGAGGGGCGCAGGCTCGTCGCCCAGGAGTACCGGGCGGCCCGGGCGGAGGGCGGCGACCCGGTCCTCGCGGTGATGAGCGCGACCGGGCACAGCAGGCGCAGGTCGCTCAGGCTGATCGGTCAGGCGCGCGACGAGGGATTCCTGGCGCCGCGCCGGGCGCGCCGCTGAGACGTGTCCGCGGGCCCGCGCCGCCGCCCGGCCGTCGCCGCGTCACAGCATCGCGCGCATCCGTGAGATCTCGCTCGTCTGCTGGGCGACCACGTCGTCGGCCATCTCCTCGATCAGCACGTTGTTGCCTTCGGACTTCACGTCCGTGGCCATGCTGATCGCGCCCTCGTGGTGAGTGATCATCAGGGTGAGGAAGAGCTGGTCGAAGGCCTTGCCCTCGGCCGCGCGCAGCTTCTTCAGCTGTGCCTCGGTGGCCATGCCAGGCATCGTGGCGTGGTCGTGCCCGCCGCCCGTCACCTTTTCGCCGTTGGTCTCGAGCCAGCCCTCCATCGCCTTGATCTCCGGCCCCTGTGCGGCCGAGATCCGCTCGGCCAGCTTCTTGACCTGCCCCGACCGGGCCTGCCCGGGGACCAGTTCGGTCATCTCCAGCGCCTGGGCGTGGTGCTGGATCATCATGCGCGCGTAGGAGACGTCCGCCGAGTTGGGGGAGTCGTCGTCGGCGCGCTGCTTCTCGGCGTCCTCGGCGGACAGGGTCCGGTTGCCCTCGCCCGGCTTGCCGGGGGCGATCACCGAAGGCCCGGCGGCGGCCGCCCGGCCGGTGTCCGAACCCGAGTCGCAGGCCCCCAGTGCGAGCACGGCCAGTGCCGTCATGGCGGCCGTGACGAGCGGCGCGCTGGACAACCCGGGGCGAAGGGACACGACGACCTCCTGTGGCTGGGGGCGCACCCCCGGCGGAGGGATGCGGAACACCTCGTGGGTGCGACGACCGTCCTAGCACGCTTCCGCGCGTCAGTGATCAAAAAACTTCATTGCGTGTTTGTTGCCCCCTGTTGATATGAGCATGGCGACGACGATACTGCCGGAAGCGTGAACCGTTCCAACCGGAACGGACGTTGGGAGGAAACAGTGACCCTGTTGAACGACCCGCGAGCGCGGCGCAGACGGCTGGGGGTGGCGGCCGCGGCCGCCGGACTCCTGGCCGCCCTGCTGACCGCAGGCCCGGCCGTCGCCACCCCCGACCCCGGGGACACTCCGGCCACGTCGAAGGACGTGTCCAAGAGCGCCCGCGCGGAGGTGCGCGAGGCCATCCAGAACGACGAGATACCCGGTCAGGACGAGGCAGTCCACTCCGACAACATCGAGCACCTGGCCAACATCCCCAAGGACGCGCTGTCCGGCTTCAACTCCGACCTGGCCTTCCAGGGCCGGTACGCCTTCGCCGGCAACTACGACGGCTTCCGCATCTTCGACATCAAGAACCCGAAGAAGCCGAAGACCGTCGCCCAGGTGCTGTGTCCCGGCTCGCAGAACGACATATCCGTCTCCGGGGACCTGCTCTTCCTGTCGACCGACTCCTCGCGCAGCGACAGCAGTTGCAACAGCACCACGCAGCCCGCGACCGAGAAGTCCTCCTGGGAGGGCGTGAAGGTCTTCGACATCAGCGACAAGCGGAACCCGAAGTACGTCGCCGCCGTCGAGACCGCCTGCGGCTCGCACACCCACACGCTGGTGCCCGAGCGCAGGAACGTCTACGTCTACGTCTCCTCGTACTCGCCGAACGCCGCCTACCCCGACTGCCAACCGCCGCACGACGGGATCTCCGTGATCAAGGTGCCGCGCAAGGCACCCGAGCGGGCGGCCCTCGTGGGCTTCCCCGTGCTCTTCCCCGGTGAGGGCCCCGACGGCGGCGGCAACCCGGGCGGGCCCACCAACCCGGGCGTCTCCAAGACCACCGGCTGCCACGACATCACCGTCCTGCCCTCCGAGGACCTGGCCGCCGGCGCCTGCATGGGCGACGGCATCCTGTTCTCCATCAAGGACCCCGAGCACCCGAAGGTCATCGACCGCGTCCAGGACAACGTGAACTTCGCGTTCTGGCACTCGGCGACCTTCAACCAGAAGGCGAACAAGGTCGTGTTCACCGACGAGCTGGGCGGCGGCGGCGCCGCCACCTGCAACGCGGAGATCGGCCCGAACCGCGGCGCCGACGGCATCTACGACATCGTCGGCCGGGGCGACCACCGCGAGCTGGTCTTCCGCAGCTACTTCAAGATCCCGCGCCACCAGGCGGACACCGAGAACTGCGTCGCCCACAACGGTTCGCTGATCCCGGTCAAGGGCAAGGACATCATGGTCCAGGCCTGGTACCAGGGCGGTGTCTCCGTCTGGGAGTTCACCGACTCCTCGCGGCCCAGGGAGATCGCCTACTTCGAGCGGGGTCCGCTGAGCACCGACACGATGCAGACCGGCGGTTCGTGGTCGGCGTACTACTACAACGGCTACATCTACTCGAACGACATCGCCAAGGGCTTCGACGTCCTCAAGCTCAGCGACCGGCGCACCGATCCGGCCAAGCGGGTCCGTCTGCGGGAGCTCAACACGCAGACGCAGCCGGACTACTTCGACTGAGCGGTCCGGTCCGTCCGGTCGGTCTGGTCTGGCCGGCCGGCCCGGTCCGGCCGATCCGGTACGCCGGTCGCGAAGAACCGCGACAGGTCCGGGTCGTACGACGTCCCGCCGGACGCCTCGGCGTCCGGCGGGACACCCAGCTCCCAGTCCAGCCGGTAGCGTTCGAACAACTCGGCGCGCAGTTCGGGCACCGGCATCGGCACGCCGGGCACGAGAGCCGCGAAGACGGCGCCCATCAGCTGGGCGCGCAACATCGGGTAGTCGTGGTCGACGTCCGTCGAACCGCGCCGGGCCACGGTGTCCCGCAGCAGCTCCGCCAGCCGCCGCTGCTCCGGACAGGGCACGAAACCCACCTCGGCCTGGAGCAGGCCCGCCATGTGCTGGCGCATGAGCACCGGCCGCTCCCGGGCCAGTCCGAGGATCGCGTCGATGGCCCGCGCCAGCCGCTCACGCCCGTCGGTGGTGCACGGCTCGCGCTCGAGGGCCTCCTCCAGGGTGCGGTGCATCAACCGGTGCACGGCGGACTGCACCAGCTGGCGCTTGCCGGGGAAGTAGTACGACACGAGTCCGCGCGCCGAGCCCGCCCGGTCCGCGATGTCGCCCAGCGTGGTCGCGTCGTACCCGCGCTCGCCCACGAGCTCCACGGCGGCCTGCAGGAGACGCTCCTTCGAGCGCCGCCGCAATTCTTCATTGACCGAGGCGCTGCGCGGGGACATGCTGTACTCCTGCGTTGACTGGCTACCAACCAACTATACTCGGCGCAGGCGGACGGGCCTCAGGGGCCCGCTCCGGCTACCGTCTGCCTCGGGCGACACGGGGGATCGTCCGAGGCGGACGGCACCACCCACCGGTTGCCTCGGGCTACGGGGACGGCTGACCGTGAAGGTGCGCGCAGCTCGTGTCGGCGCCGGTCAGCGCACCAGGTCCAGCACCGGTCGCAGTCCGTCGGGGCGCTCGGCCACCGGCAGGTGCTCCACGAAGTGCACCCCGCACCCCAGCGCCTTCGCTCCGCCGTCCGCCCGCCGGTCGTCGCCGACCATCAGCGTCCGTCCGGGCTCCACGCCCAAGGCCGCGCAGGCGACGCCGAACAGCCGGGGATCGGGTTTGCGGATGCCGTGCTCGTACGACAGGACATAGGTGTCCACGAACCGGTCCAGACCGTGCTCGCGGAAGACCGGCCGCAGGTCCCAGCCGATGTTGCTCACGACCCCCACGGCGACGCCGCGCCCGCGCAACGCGGCCAGCACCTCGGCGGCGTCCGGGTAGGGACTCCACGCGCCGGGTGACATGTGCCGCTCGTACAGCGCGTCGTGGAGGCCGGCGTCCGGCAGTGACACCTGCCGGGACAGACCCGTGTACGCGGCCCGGTGCAGCGCGGAGCTCTCGTCGCGGGTCTCCCACGCCTCGGCGAGTTCCTCCGGTACGCGCGAGGGCGGTGCGCCGCCGGGCAGCGCCCCCGCTCGCTCGAGCGCACCGGCCGTCTCGGCCAACGCCGGTGCGGCAAGCTCGAGTCCGGCGTCGTCGAGGGCCGCGCGCAGCCAGGCCTCGGTGGATTCGATGCGGAACAGGGTCCCGGAGAAGTCGAACAGCACGGCGGTCATGGGCCGGATCCTAGGGGCGGACGCGGCTCGCGGGATGCCGGTGCCGGTGCACCAGTACCGCGAGCGCCACGACCAGGGCGCCCAGGAGCCAGCCGCCCAGGACGTCCGTGGCCCAGTGGACGCCGAGCCACACCCGGGTCACACCGACCCCGGCCACCGAGACCACCGCGAGGGCGAGGCCGGCCCGGCGCAGGCCGCGGCCCGCGCCGCAGTGGTGCAGCAGCCACACCAGCAGGCCGCACACGAACGTCGCGGTCATGGCGTGCCCGGAGGGGAAGGCCGCGTAGTGCGCGGAGTCCACGGGGTCGGGCCAGACCGGGCGGGGACGGTCCACCGCCGCCTTGAGGGCCTGTTGCAGCAGGCTGCCCAGCAGACAGGCCGTCCCCAGCCACACGGCCGTCCACCGGTCCGCGCGGCGCCACCACAGCCACAGCACCACCACCGCGCACAGCAGACGCATCGTCCAGGTGTCCCACACCCAGTCGGTGAGGATCCGCATGGCATGGGTGACGCCGCCTTCGTCGACGGCCCAGCGGTGGGTCGTGCCGGCGATGTCGTCGTCCAGCCGCAGCAACGGGCCCCACTCCACGGCCACCAGGGTGAGCACGAGCGCGGAGCACACGGCCAGCACCCAGGTGACGCGGAGGGCGGTGCGCGGCTGCGGCGGGGCGGGCGGGGAGTCGACCGGTGGCGTCTGCATGCTGCGATCCTCGCCGAACCGGCGGTTCCGGGGCCAGTTCCCCGGCGGCCGGCTATCCCAGAGCCCGAAGTCCCGGTGCGAAGGCGACCAGTACCGGCACCGCCGGTACCAGTGCGGCGGCGGCCGTCAGCCGCAGCCTCCGGCCCGCCGTCAGCCGGTTCGGCGGGGTGAGCAGGCGATGGACCCGCTGCGGGACGTGGGCCTGGGCGGTCGGACACGGACCGAAGACGCCGCGGTCCTCGTTGAGTTCGACCAGGGCCAGGGCCGTCGTCAGCCGGCCGAAGCGGCGGGAGGCCACGTCGTCGGCGGCGAGTTCGACCAGCCGGTGCATTTCGTCGCGGAACGCAGCGAAGACCGGGACCTGCGGGAAACCGTCCGCCAGCGCGGTGGAGCAGTTCAGCAGCCAGTCGTGCCGCGCCTGCGCGTGCCCCTTCTCGTGGGCGAGCACCGCGTCGAGCTGCCGGCCCTCGAGACGGCGCAGTGCCGCGGTGGTGACCACCAGCTGCGGGGGAGTGCCGGGCAGCCACCAGGCGTCCGGCCGCTCGCCCTCCAGGACGACGAGCCGGCCCGGGCCCGGCTCCTCGCCGGGGAGCAGCGGGGCGCGATGCCTCAGCTCCGCGCGGCGCACCCGGCGCCGCGAGCGGGCCCGCACGACCTCCCGGGTCAGCATCGCGACGCTCCACAGACCGCCGCAGGCCAGCGTGAGGGCGGTCGTGTCCGCCCAGAGGCCGGACGTGCCCAGCGCGTAGGCCTCGACCACCGGGCCGGGAGCGGTCGCGAAGACGGGCCCGCCCACCGCGTGCCAGGCCGCCGCCGCGCTGAACGTCATCGACAGCGCGCAGCACACGATCACCGCCGCCACCGCGCACTGCCAGACCCACAGCGCGACCACCGGTTCGCGATCGGGCCAGTCGGCCCGGGCGAGCAGCCTGGGGGCGAGCACGGCGGTGAGCGCGCCGAGCAGCAGCAGTGCCGCGGGGAGAATCATGGGAGCAGCCTATGAGCGCCGCGCCGTCGGCAGTACGGCCCGAGGCGCAAAGTGACGCAGGCAACGATTGCACACGGCGAACCCCGGGCAACCCGGGTCCCGGGCCCGCCCCGGCCGGGTCCCAGGGCGGCCGGGTCCTGGGCAACCCGGGTCTCGGCCGGCGGCCGTCACAGGGGAAGCAGCATGGCCAGCATCCCGATCGCCATGGAGAGGCGGCACGCCCGTGCCAGTTCCGGCCGGTCGCCCCACCCGGTCGCCGCCCGGCCGCCGGCCCCCGGACCACCGCCGGGCGCGGGTACGGGCGGCACCCCCGCGCCGCCCCCGGCCACTGCCACGACGGGTATCAGGCGTACGCCGGCCAGCAGGACGTATCCCGTGAAGTAGAGCAGCAGCGCACCGGTCAGTACCGGCGTGCCGGACGTGCCGTGGGCATGCGCGTGGGCCGGGGAGCCGGTCATCGCCACCGCCATGTAGACCATCGCCGCGGCGCCCACGAGGTGGTGCAGATGGTGGCGCCCGGACCGGACCGCCCACAACGCCCGCAGCCCCGCGGCGCCGAACACCACCGCGTAGCCGGGCCAGACCCAGGCCGGCGGGGTGAACACCGCCGCGGGCACGGCCATGGCCGCCATGCCGAACCCCATGAGCGCCTCACCGCCCGCGGCACTGCGCTGTTCCTCGACCACGCTGCGCATCCGCAGCAGGCAGTAGACGCCGGTCGCCGCGCACAGCGCGACCAGCAGCCATCCGGACGACGCCGGTCCGTGCACACGCACCTCCCCGTTCCGCGGGCCACGGTCGGTCAAGGACTGCCCGGCCCATGCGGCGCGCACGCGAGCGCAAGGGGGCACGCGGGGTCATTCGGGGGAGCGCGCGACCTCACCGCGGTGTTCGTCGCTGGTCGGTGGCGTGGGCGGCCACACGTCCAGCATTTGATTCACGAGTAAAACACTTGTTAATCTCGTAGACATGAGCAGTGCGACCCCCACCCCCGGCCCCTCACCGGTCCGCCGTCTGTCCCTGGCCGGCGTGCTGCGGCTGCGACGTCCCTCGGAGATCTGGTTCAAGCCCGCCCTGAGCTCGGTCGCCGCCGTCGCCCCTCCCAACCTGCTCCTGCTGGCGTTCGGCCGGCTCGACCTGGCGATGTACACGATGGCCGGGTCCCTGTGCGCGCTCTACGCCCACAACCGCCCCTACGCCGCCCGTGCCCGCACCCTGGCGTGGGTGGTACTCGGCATGCTCGGCGGCGTCGCCGTCGCCCTGGTCACCGCCTCGCTCACCCGCGACGCCGTCGTCCTCGTCACCGTCGGCGCGCTGCTGGCCGCCGTGCAGAAGGCCCTGTGCGACGCCGGACGCGTCGGCCCGCCGGGCAACGTGATCCTGACCTTCATCAGCTCCGCCGCCCTCTTCGCCCCGCAGACCCTCGCCCAGATCCCCGGGCACCTGGCGCTGGCCGCCGCCGCGGGCGTCTGGGCCTGGCTCGTCGGCATGGCACCCGCCCTGGTCCGCCCGCACGGACCGGAGCGCCGGGCCACCGCCCAGGCCCTGAACGCCGCCGCCGCGTACGCCGCCACCCGCGGCACCGGCGACGGCCACGCCTCCGCCCGCGCCGCCGGGTACGCCGCCGTACAGGCCGCCTGGCAGACGCTGCTGGCCCTGCCGTCCACGGGCGCCCGCGCCACCACCCGGCACGCCCTGGAACGCCTCGTCGTCCGCGCCGAGGTCGCGCTGGCCGCACCCGCCGACACCGACCCCGAGCGGCTGCGCGCCTGGGCCCACGCCCTGCGCGGCGGCGGCCGGATCCCCCGCATCGGCGACGCCCCGGCCGACGGCGACGAACTCCTCGGCGTGGACGCCGAACTCGCCGCCCGCCCCGCGCCCCTGTGGCGGCGGCTCGGCCCGCTGGCCCCGATCGCCGTGCGTACCGGCCTCGGCTGCGCGCTGGCCGGCTACGCGTCCCTCGCCCTGGGCATCGGCCGCCCCTACTGGGCCCTGGTCACCGCCGCCGCGCTCTACCAGGCCAACCTCACCCTGACCTGGAGCCGGGCCGTGCAGCGCGTGGTCGGCAACCTCGCCGGCGTGCTGCTCTTCGCCGCCATAGCCCCGCTCGCCCACCTGGCGCAGGTGCTGCTCGTCCTGTGCTGCCTCGCCCTCAACTTCGGCGCCGAGGCACTCATCACCCGCAACTACTGGCTCGGCAGCGTCTGCGTGACCCCGATGGCCCTGCTCGTCACCGAGTTCGCCGGCTACCAGGCCCCCGGCGACCTGATGACCGAGCGGGCCGTGGACACCCTCGTCGGGGCCCTGGTCGGCTTCCTCGCCGCCGTCGTCGTCACCAACCGGCGGGCCGGGAACCGCGTCGAACAGGCGGTGACCGCGGCCGACCGGGCCCGGGAGCGTGCCGCGCGCCTCCTCGCGGAGCCCGAGCCGGCCCCCGGCGCCCTGGAAGCCGCGCGCCGGTCGCTGGCCGCCGCGCTGACCGAGCTGCGGGCCACCGCCGACGCGGCGGCCGGTGAATGGTGGGGACGCGCGCTGCCCCAGGAGAGGGTCGTGCTGGCCGAGCAGTCCGGACACCGTACGCTCGCCGAGGCGGTGCGACGCCAGGCAGCGCGTCCGGACCGGGACACGGGCACGAGAACGGAGGACGTACGGCCATGACCGCAACCGACGGGGGAGCCCACGACGGGGGAGCCGGTGACGGGCGAGCCGGTGACGGCGGGGCGGCAGGACCGGGTGGGGACACCGTGGCCGCCGTCGTGCGCCAGTGGCGTGCCGTCCGCCCGGACCTCGACACCGGGCCGATGGAGATCATCGGCCGCATCAACCGCTGCGCCGCCCTCCTCCAGCAGGCCGAGGACGCGCCGCTGCGCCGGGCGGGCCTCAGCCGAGCCGAGTTCGATCTGCTCGGAGCGCTGCGCCGCACCGGGCACGAGCTGACACCGGGCGAGCTGGCCAGGGAGACCTTCTCCTCCGGAGCCGCCGTCACCAAGCGCCTCAAGCAGCTCACCGAGCGCGGCCTCGTCGAGCGGCGCGGCGACACCCGGGACCGCCGGGTCGCCCACCTCCGCCTCACGGACACCGGACGCGACCTCGTCGACGGCATCCTGCCGGAACAGCTCGCCTACGAGTCCGCCGTCCTGTCCGGTGTCGACGGGGTGCGGCAGGGCGAGCTGGCGGCGCTCCTCGGCGGACTCCTCGGCCAGCTGGAGGGCCGCCTGGACGCGCTGCGGGCCTGACCGCCCGCCGCCTGTCGCCCGTCGCCCGACGCCCGTCGACCGACGCCCGGTGGCGGCCTCCCCACGCCGTCCCGGTCAGCGTTCGTCGCCCGCCCGGTACACGCCGAACATCGCGCCCTGCGGGTCCCGGAGTACCGCGATGCGCGGTCCGTCGGGCACCGAGGTCGGTTCCATGAGCACGCTGCCGCCGCCGTCGGTCGTGTCGACCGCGACGGTGTTCACGTCCGCCACCGCGAAGTACGGCAGCCAGTGCGCCGGCACCTCGTGCGGGAACTTGTCGTCCATCGTCACCATGCCGCCGAAGTCCGCCCCGTCGATGCCCCACTGCGGATAGCTCTGCGAAGGCGTGATGCTCCAGCCGAACACCGTCTCGTAGAAGTCGGCTGCCCGGTCGGGTTCCCGGGTCAGCAGCTCCACCCAGCCCAGTGAGCCGGGCGCGTTGAACAGCCCGGCCCCGGGGAACGAGCGGCCCTGCCACAGCTGGAAGACCGCCCCGGCCGGATCGGCGGCGACCACGAAGCGGCCCGAGTCGAAGACGTCCGTCGGTCCCTGGAGGGCCGCACCGCCGGCCGCCGTCACCTGCCGTACGGCCGCGTCCGCGTCGCGCACGGCGAAGGACACGTTCCACGCGACCGGCTGTCCCGGCTGGTACAGCGGCGTCAGGGCGGCGACCGCCGCGTCGCCGATCCGGGCGATCGTGTAGCCCCCCGCCTGCTGCCGGGGGTCCGTCCGCGGGTACCAGCCGAACAGCCTGGTGTAGAACCGCTTGGCCGCTTCCAGGTCGGTGGTCCCCAGCTCCGCCCAGCAGGGCCCGCCGGGCACCGGTTCATGGAGCTTCATCGTGGTGGCGTCCTTCCGCGGTGGCCGGGAACCGTCCGTCCCCCTCCAGCACGCTAAGGCCGGGCCGGGACCGCGGCCATCCGGCACCCACGCACACCGGTCGCGGTACGTCCCGCGCGGCTCAGATGCCCGGCCGGTAGCGCAGCGGATGCTCCGCGGGCACCTCCACCAGCACGATCCGGGTGCCGTCCGGGTCCGCGATCCACATCTCCACCAGGCCCCACGGCTCCTCGACCGGCGGCCGCACGATCTCGACCCCCTTGGCGCGCAGTTCCTCGTGCGCCGCCGCGGCGTCCTCGACCTGGAGCCACAGGGCGAGACCAGGGGTGACGGGTGTCCCGGAACGTCCGGAGACCTCCAGGAAGCCGCCGCCGAGGAAGTAGACGGTGCCCCGCTCCGGGCCCGTGCCGAACTCCCGGTGGACGGCGAGACCGAGCTGCTCGCCGTAGAAGGCGCGGGAACGGTCGGGGTCGGTGGGGCGGAGCAGGGTCCGGCTGCCGAGTACGTGCACCATGCGTCCCGAGCGTAGTGGCGGCCGCCGGCGGCGTTACGCTCATCGGTGCCCGCGCCGCGCCCGAGAACGAACCGGAGACGCCCCCATGGACACCGCCGACAGCCCACTGACCTACCGCGACGCCACCGACGCCGACGTGGACGCGCTCGTCGCGCTCATAGAGTCCGCGTACCGGGGAGACTCCAGCCGGGCCGGGTGGACCACGGAGGCGGACATCCTCCAGGGACAGCGCACCGACCCGCAGGGCGTGCTGGAGGTCGTCAAGGCGCCGGACAGCCGCCTGCTGACGGTGGAGCGGGACGGCCGGATCATCGCCTGCTGCCAGCTCGAGCACCGCGGGGCGCACGCCTACTTCGGGATGTTCGCCGTCAGCCCGGCGCTCCAGGGCGAGGGGCTGGGCAAGACGATCATCGCGGAGGCCGAGCGGCAGGCCCGCGAGACGTGGGGTGCCACGGAGATGCACATGACCGTGATCTCCGTGCGGGAGGACCTCATCGCCTGGTACGAGCGCCGCGGGTACCGCCGTACGGGAGAGACCACCCCCTTCCCGTACGGCGACGAGCGCTTCGGCATCCCGCAGCGCGACGACCTCCGGTTCGAGCTGCTGGTCAAGCCGCTGGCGTGACGCGGGAACGGCCCGCTCCGGCCGCTCAGGCCGTGAAGCGGCCGGTGCGTTTGATCTCCGGATAGTCGGTCGTCGCACCGTCCAGGCCCAGGGCGCGTACCAGACGCAAGTGGTCCTGGGTGTTCACAGTCCAGGAGAAGACCCGCAGGCCCGCCTTGCGGGCCTTCTTCACGATCTCCAGCGTGATCCTGTTGATGTCGAGGCACAGGGTCCGGGCGCCCGCCTCCACGGCGCGGTCCACGACCTCGGGGCCGTAGTACTGCGCGACCAGGGCGGTCCGCACCCCCGGCACGAGCCGGGCGATCTCGACGATGGCCTCGTCATGGAACGAGATCACCTCCACCCGGTCCACCAGGTCCCGGCGGAGCATCACCTCGGCGAGGACGCGCGCGGCGGCCGCGTCCTTGATCTCGGCCTGCAACGGCACCGAGACGGCGTCCAGCACCTCCTCGAAGACCGGGATCCGCTCCCCGCGCCCGGCGTCCAGGGCACGCAGCTCCTCGATGGTCTTGTCGGCGATCGCGCCGGTGCCGTCGGTGGTGCGGTCCACGTCGGCGTCGTGCATGACGACGAGCGCGCCGTCCTTGCTCAGATGCAGGTCCAGTTCGACGACGTCGAGGCCGGCCTGCTCGGCGGCGACGAAGGAGCGCAGGGTGTTCTCGGGTTCGACACCCATCGCTCCGCGGTGACCGATGGTGAGGAAGTTCAAGGCTCGACTCGCTTCCGTCGACGTCGGCGTGGGCAGGGCGGCAGCCTAGCGGCCCTGCCGGACCGTTTCCCCCGTGCCGCGCCGGGTATACGAACCCGGCGCTCGACAGGAAAAAATGCGGCGAAGTCCGGGGTCAGGCAGGATAATTTACGGAGCCTCCCCTTGATTGGAGAAACGTCGTATGTCTACGGTGTCGTCACGCTAGCTTCTCCCGTGGAGGATGGGACATGACGGAAATTCTTGTGCAGGTGGGTGTGGAGGGCGACGTTCCTCCGGCGGACAGGGTGGTTGAGCACCCGGCGTGGCCCGTGCTCAAGGATGCCGTGGAGCGGATCCGGCCATGGCAGTCCCAGGACGGGTCGATCGACTTCGACGCCGAGGGCGCCCCGGAGCGGGCCGCCGCCGAGGACGCCGTACGCGGTGTCACCGAGGCCGTGCGCGAGCTGTCCCCGCTGCTGCCGCACGACCGCGCCTACCACGAGGCCCTGGTGACCGACCTCGCCCGCTGGGCGGACGGCGGCTTCGAGGTGCCCGACTTCCTCGACTCGCTGCTGGCCTTCCAGCCCGCCGCGAACCGCGCGGACGGCCTCCAGCACCTGGTCGTCTTCCCGATGTACACGCAGAACGGCAACCCGGACCGCAACCTCGAAGCGGTCGTGCTGCGCATGGTCTGGCCCGACTGGCTGGCCGAACTGGAGCGCACCCGCTACGACAACCCGCTGTTCTGCGGCATCACCTTCGAGGACTTCACGGCCGGCTACGACACCAACTCGGCCGTCCTCTTCCCGGAGACCATCGCCGTGCGGGAGGCCCCCGAGCGCTTCTCCTGGGGCGGCATCTTCTGCGACCGCGAGGCCGCCCGCTTCCGCCGCGTGACCGAGGCCGCCGTGGACCTGCTGGGTCTGGAGCTGCCCGAGGACGTCGCCGCCATGGTCCACGACCAGAAGCGCTGCGAAGAGGCGTTCGTGCTGTGGGACATGGTCCACGACCGGACCCACAGCCACGGCGACCTGCCCTTCGACCCGTTCATGATCAAGCAGCGCCAGCCGTTCTGGATGTACGGCCTGGAGGAGCTGCGCTGCGACCTCACCGCGTTCAGGGAGGCCGTGAAGCTGGAGGCGGACGGCGTCCCGCAGGCCCGTGACGTGCAGTACGCGGTGCTCTTCGACCGCATGTTCCGCTTCCCCGTCACCGGCGAGCGCGTGCGCAACTACGACGGCCTCGGCGGCCAGCTCCTCTTCGCCTACCTGCACAAGCACGACGTCGTCCGCTGGACGGACAACAAGCTCTTCATCGACTGGCAGCGCGCCCCGCAGGTCACCAACGAGCTGTGCGCCGAGATCGAGAAGCTCTACCGCGACGGCATCGACCGCCCGAAGATCGTCCACTGGTTCGCCGGCTACGAGCTGGTCTCCACCTACCTCGCCCCGCACCCGGGCTCGAAGTGGGCCAAGGGCCCCGACGCCCTGGACCTGACCCTGCCGCCGCGCAAACTCGTCGACGACGTGCTTCCGGACGAGTTTCCGCTGAGCATGTTCTACGAGGCCCTGTCCAAGAAGCTCAAGAAGGTGATCGCCTCCACCCGGGGCATCACCGCGGCCACGGACGGCTCCGAGCGGGCCGCCGCGTGAGCGACGGCGGCGGCACGCGGGAAGATGTACGGCAGACACAGGCTCAGCAGGCTCGGGAGGCGAGGACCATGGGGAACGGGGCGCTCGACGGCGCGGTGATCGCGGTGGCAGGAGCGGGCGGACCCGCCGGACGGGCCGCGCTGCTGCGGCTCGCCGAGGCGGGTGCGACCGTCGTCGGCGCGGACAACGACCCGGAGCGGCTGGCCGAGGCGGTCGACGCGGCGCGCTACGCGCACGGCGGCGCCACCGTCACCGGCGAGACGGTCGACCTGCTCGACCTGGACTCCACCCGGGCCTGGGCCGACCGCACCGAGAAGGAGTTCGGCCACGTCGACGGCATGGTCCACCTCGTGGGCGGCTGGCGCGGCAGCAAGAGCTTCACCAAGACCGAACTCGGCGACTGGGACCTCCTGGAGAAGCTGCTCGTCCGCACCGTGCAGCACACCTCCCTCGCCTTCCACGAGGCGCTCCAGCGCAGCGACCGCGGCCGCTACGTCCTGATCAGCGCCGCCGGCGCGTCCAGCCCCACCGCGGGCAACGCCGCCTACTCGGCCGCCAAGGCCGCCGCCGAGGCGTGGACGCTGGCCATGGCGGACTACTTCCGCAAGGCGGGGGGCGAGCAGGGACCGACGTCGGCGGCTGCGATCCTGGTGGTCAAGGCGTTGGTGCACGACGCGATGCGCGCCGAGCGCCCCAACGCGAAGTTCGCGGGCTTCACGGACGTGCGCGACCTCGCCGAGGCGGTCGCCGGTGTCTGGGACAAGCCCGCCGCGGAAGTGAACGGAAACCGTCTGTGGCTGACCGAGAAGCCGTGAACCCCCCGAAGACCGACGCGCGTCGCCATCACGACCCCGAGGTCCGCGGTTTCGCCAGTGACAACTACGCCGGGGCCCACCCGGAGGTGCTGGCCGCCCTGGCGCTCGCCAACGGCGGTCACCAGGTCGCGTACGGCGAGGACGACTACACCGACAACCTCCAGCGCGTGGTCCGCAGCCACTTCGGCTCCGGCGCCGAGGCGTTCCCGGTCTTCAACGGCACCGGCGCCAACGTCGTCGCGCTCCAGGCGGTCACCGACCGCTGGGGCGCGGTGATCTGCGCCGACAGCGCGCACATCAACGTCGACGAGGGCGGGGCCCCCGAGCGCATGGGCGGCCTCAAGCTGCTCACCGTCCCCACCCCCGACGGCAAGCTCACGCCCGACCTGATCGACCGGCAGGCGTACGGCTGGAACGACGAGCACCGCGCCATGCCGCAGGTCGTGTCGATCACCCAGAGCACCGAACTGGGCACCCTCTACACGCCCGACGAGATCCGCGCCGTCTGCGAGCACGCCCACGCGCACGGCATGAAGGTGCACCTGGACGGCTCCCGGATAGCCAACGCCGCCGCCTCGCTGGACGTGCCCATGCGCACGTTCACCAACGCGGTCGGCGTCGACCTCCTCTCCCTGGGCGGCACCAAGAACGGCGCGCTGTTCGGCGAGGCGGTCGTGGTGCTGAACC
Organism: Streptomyces coelicoflavus; assembly: GCF_003112555.1. GTDB lineage: Bacteria > Actinomycetota > Actinomycetes > Streptomycetales > Streptomycetaceae > Streptomyces > Streptomyces coelicoflavus. The sequence goes on from NZ_BEWB01000005.1 coordinate 287,374, forward strand.
AGGACGCGGTGCGCCACATGAAGCACCTGCGCAAGCTGTCCATGCAACTGGCGTCCAAGATGCGCTTCGTGTCCGTGCAGCTGGAGGCGCTGCTGGCCAAGGACCTGTGGCTGCGCAACGCCCGGCACTCCAACGAGATGGCCCAGCGCCTGGCCGAGGGCGTGCGCGCCGTGCACGGCGTGGAGATCCTCTACCCGGTGCAGGCCAACGCGGTCTTCGCGCGGCTGCCGCACGAGGTGAGCGAGCGCCTCCAGAAGCGGTTCCGCTTCTACTTCTGGGACGAGGCCGCCGGCGACGTGCGCTGGATGTGCGCCTTCGACACCACGGAGGACGACGTCGACGCGTTCGTGGCCGCCCTCAAGGAGGAGATGGCGCGCTGACGGGAGCATCTCCCGGAATTGCATAGGTATGCGGTCACCTGAAAAGTCATTGACTGACGGGTGATCGCTTTCCTATGCTCTGCGGGCATGGAGCCGATCCAGACAACCCCTGACCTGTCCGCCTATCTGGCAGCCGACGAGGCCATCGACCACGACCACCCGCGCGTACGGGAGACGGCCGGCCTGCTCGCCCAGGAGGCGGCAGATTCGTATGACTATGCGCGGCTGGCCTTCGACTTCGTGCGTGACACCATCCCGCACTCACAGGACTCCGGGGATCCGCGTGTCACCTGGCGGGCCTCCGACGTGCTGGAGCGGCGCACCGGCATCTGCTACGCCAAGACCCACGCGCTGGCCGCGCTGCTGCGGGCCGAGGACATCCCCACCGCGCTGTGCTACCAGCGGTTCGACGTGGTGCACGGACTGGTCGCCGTACGCCTGGACGGCGCCTGGCACCGGCAGGATCCGCGGGGGAACAAGCCCGGCGTGAACGCGCGGTTCTCCCTGGGGCGGGAGCGGCTGGCCTTCACGCCGGACCACGCGGCGGGGGAGGCGGACTACCCGGAGCTGTACGCGGCGCCGCATCCGAAGGTGCTGGAGGTGCTCAAGGCGGCCACCGACCGCCCGCACTTGTGGGAGACCCTCCCCACCGCGCTCTGAACGCCCGGCTCAGTGCGCCTGGGCCGTGCGCAGCTGCTCGGGCGTCGGGGCCGTGCCGCCGAGGTGGGCCGGCATCCACCAGGTGTCGTCGGCCCCCTTGGGACGCACCGGGTAGGCACGCTGCGCCGCCTCCAGCAGCTCCTGCACCCGCTCGCGCAGCCGCCGGGTGATCGCGCCCGCGTACTGCTCGCGGGAGGCCTCCATGGCCTCGCCGACCCGGATGGTGATCGGGGTGTGGCTGCGCTTGAAGTTGCGCGGGTGGCCCTTGGTCCACAGCCGCTGGGTGCCCCACAGCGCCATCGGGATCAGCGGGACGCCCGCCTCCTGCGCCAGGCGCGCGGCACCCGACTTGAAGCTCTTCAGCGTGAACGACTCGGAGATCGTCGCCTCCGGGAAGACCCCGACGATCTCGCCGGACTTCAGCGAGTCGAGGGCGTGCGCGTACGCCGCCTCGCCCTGCTTGCGGTCGACCGGGATGTGCTTCATGTTGCGCATCAGCGGGCCGGAAACCCGGTGCCGGAAGACCGACTCCTTCGCCATGAAGCGCACCAGCCGCTTCTGGGGCAGCGCCGCCAGGCCGTCGAAGATGAAGTCCAGGTAGCTGATGTGGTTGCTCACCAGTACGGCGCCGCCCGAGCGCGGGATGTTCTCCGAACCCTGGCAGTCGATCTTGAGGTCCCACACCTTGAACAGGGTGCGGGCGAGACCGATGGCCGGGCGGTAGGCGAGTTCTGCCATGGGCGGGTCGGACCCTTCCTTGTCAGCCTGGGAAGGGGGCTCCCAGTCGAAAGTTACGCAGCCGTAGGTTTTCGGCTTGTCGCCGATCGTGCCCCAAGAACGGCCGGTGTACCAGCCTTGGTGCCCGTGTGAGGGGAGATCCTCATCACTCACACGGCCGTTTGGTGGCCGAAACGCGACGGTCGGCGGGAATCCTGGCCGCCTCCGGGGCGCTGCACCTTCGGAGGACCGGATCGGCGGCGCGCGGGCACGCGCGCCCGGGACAGCCGCGGTGGCGGCGGGACGGGAGCGCACTGGTGGGCGAGCAGGACGACGGCAGGCGGTCCGGGACCGGCACCCCGCGACTGGACGCGGCCGCCCTCGGTGCCGAACTCGGGGACCGCGCCACGCTCGTACAGTTCTCCAGCGCCTTCTGCGCGCCCTGCCGGGCCACCCGGCGGGTACTGGGCGAGGTGGCCGGCATGGTCCCCGGCGTCGCCCACGTCGAGATCGACGCCGAGGCCCGCCTGGAACTGGTCCGCGCCCTCGGCGTGCTCAAGACCCCCACCGTGCTGGTCCTCGACGCCGGCGGCCGCGTCGTACGGCGTGCCGTCGGGCAGCCGCGCACGGCGGACGTGATCGCCGCGCTGGGTGCGGCGGTGTGACAAGCGCCACCCGAGCGGTGAGGTCTTCTCCACAGCTCCGAGATCCCGGGACGTAATTGACTGTGTGTGCCACCCATCGTCAGCCTGCCCCCGTGCCCCGCTCCGAGGTCCCGGGACCGCGGCGCAACACAGAAGGACCACCCCGTATGACGGTCACACCCGGCCTCGCCTCGCCGCGGCCCGCCACCGACGACCTGCTGCGGTCCGTCTTCCGGCGGCATGCGGCGGGCGTCGCCGTGATCACCGCGCGGGGTCCCGGCGGGCCGGTCGGTTTCACGGCCACGTCCCTCACCTCCGTCTCCGCCCGCCCGCCGCTGCTCTCCTTCGGCATCGGCACCGGCTCGTCGAGCTGGCCCGCGGTGTCGGAGGCGCAGTACGTCGGCGTTCACGTGCTCGGCGAGCACCAGCAGGAGCTGGCGGCCACCTTCGCCCGCAGCGGCGCCGACCGCTTCGCCGCGCCCACCGTCTGGCGGGAGGGGCCCGAGGGTGTGCCCGTGCTGGACGGCGTGCTGGCCTGGCTCGTGTGCCGGGTGGCCGGCCGGGTGCCCGCGGGGGACCATCGGATCGTGCTGGCGGAGGTCCTCCTCGGCGACCCCGCCGGAGCCGGTGAGCCGCTGCTGTACCACCAGGGGCGTTACCGGGGACTGCGCGACTGACCGGTCAGCGGGACGGCTTCTGCGGAGGCGTCGAGTTCCGGTTACGCTGCGTTGCGAAGGTCACAGTTCAAAGCGCTTGCTTAGCGGGAAAGAACTGGGTGTACTGACGAGTAATATTCCGGGCGGAGCGCAGGTCGCCCCGACCGGGATCGGCCGCTTGGGGCGCCTATGCTGCCTGCAAGAGGCAGCACAGAAATGTCGACGCAGTAGGAGAGCCGGCGTGAGCTTGAGGATCGTTGTCACTGTGAAGTACGTGCCCGACGCCACTGGCGACCGGCACTTCGCCGATGACCTGACCGTCGACCGGGACGACGTGGACGGTCTGCTCTCCGAGCTGGACGAGTACGCGGTCGAACAGGCGCTGCAGATCTCTGAGAACTCGGACGACGACGTCGAGGTCACCGTCCTGACGGTGGGTCCCGAGGACGCCAAGGACGCGCTGCGCAAGGCGTTGTCCATGGGCGCGGACAAGGCGATCCACGTCGAGGACGACGACCTGCACGGCACCGACGCGATCGGCACCTCCCTGGTGCTGGCCAAGGCGGTCGAGAAGGCCGGTTACGACCTGGTCGTCTCCGGCATGGCCTCCACCGACGGCACCATGGGCGTCGTCCCCGCGCTGCTCGCCGAGCGCCTGGGCGTGCCGCAGGTGACGCTGCTGTCCGAGGTGTCGGTCGAGGGCGGCACGGTCAAGGGCCGCCGCGACGGCGACTCCGCCACGGAGCAGCTGGAGGCCTCCCTGCCGGCGGTCGTGTCGGTCACCGACCAGTCGGGTGAGGCGCGTTACCCGTCCTTCAAGGGCATCATGGCGGCGAAGAAGAAGCCGGTGGAGTCCTGGGACCTCTCCGACCTCGAGATCGACGAGGACGAGGTCGGCCTGGAGAACGCCTACACGGTCGTCGAATCGGCCGCCGAGCGTCCGGCGCGCTCCGCGGGCACGATCGTCAAGGACGAGGGCGAGGGCGGCAAGCAGCTCGCCGAGTTCCTCGCGGGCCAGAAGTTCATCTGAGGCCCTGCCGCCCTTACCGCCCCTCATCTTTCGCAAGCAGGAGAGAAGAAGTCCCATGGCTGAAGTTCTCGTCTACGTCGATCACGTGGACGGTGCCGTCCGCAAGCCGACCCTGGAGCTGCTGACGCTGGCCCGCCGCGTCGGCGAGCCCGTCGCCGTCGCGCTGGGCAACGGTGCCGGTGACACCGCCGCCGCCCTCGCCGAGCACGGCGCGGTGAAGGTCCTCACCCACGAGGCCGCCGAGTACGCCGACTACCTGGTCGTGCCGAAGGTCGACGCCCTCCAGGCCGCCGTCGCCGCCGTCTCCCCGGCCGCCGTGCTGGTCCCCTCCTCCGCCGAGGGCAAGGAGATCGCCGCCCGCCTGGCGCTGCGCCTGGGCTCCGGCGTCATCACCGACGCCGTCGACCTGGAGGCCGGCGACGAGGGCCCGGTGGCCACCCAGTCGGTGTTCGCCGCCGCCTTCACCACCAAGTCCCGCGTCTCCAAGGGCACCCCGGTCATCACGGTCAAGCCGAACTCGGCCGCCGTCGAGGCCGCCCCGGCCGCCGGTGCGGTCGAGGCCCTGTCGGTCTCCTTCTCCGCCGCCGCGACCGGCACCAAGGTCACCTCGCGCACGCCGCGCGAGTCGACCGGCCGTCCGGAGCTGACCGAGGCCGCGATCGTCGTCTCCGGCGGCCGCGGCGTCAACGGCGCGGAGAACTTCGCGATCATCGAGGCGCTCGCCGACTCCCTCGGTGCGGCCGTCGGTGCCTCGCGCGCCGCGGTGGACGCGGGCTGGTACCCGCACACCAACCAGGTCGGGCAGACCGGCAAGTCCGTCTCCCCGCAGCTGTACATCGCCTCCGGCATCTCCGGCGCGATCCAGCACCGCGCCGGCATGCAGACCTCGAAGACGATCGTGGCGATCAACAAGGACGCCGAGGCCCCGATCTTCGAGCTGGTCGACTACGGCGTCGTCGGCGACCTCTTCGACGTCGTCCCGCAGCTCACCGACGAGGTCAAGACCCGCAAGGGCTGACCCTTCCCGCCGCTCCGCACACCGAGGCCCCCGGAGACGTCCACGGACGTCGCGGGGGCCTCGGTGCGCGCGCAGGATGGTGTTGACCGGCGAGAGACCGGCAGATAACTTCACTCTACGGATAACAGATTCCGTTCAGCGGAAAAATGAACATCAGGAGGGTGTCGAATGGGTCAGCAGGAGAAGGTGGCAACGAGCCTCGCGGGCGCCGTCGGCGAGGAGATCAGTGCCTCCCTCGCACCGGTCGACGCGGAGCTGGAGCGCCGCTACCCCGGAGACCCGGGCACTCGCCAGCCCGTCCACACCGTCTACGTACCCGGTGACGTCTTCGCCGCCGACACCGTCCGCTCCTGGGGCGACCGGGCGCTCGCCGCCCTCGACGAACACGCCCCGGACGCCGCCTCCTTCGCCGCCGTCCTCGGCCTCGCCGACGACCTCGCCGAGCCCGTGTACACCCGCGTACGCGCCAAACTGGAGCGCGAGCCGATCGAGGACCTGCGCGTCGACTTCGAGGACGGCTACGGCAACCGTACGGACGCCGAGGAGGACGAGGCGGCCGCCCGCGCCGCCCGGCTGATCGCGGAGGCGTACGAGCAGGGCACGGCCGCCCCGTACATGGGCATCCGCATGAAGTGCATGGAGGCTCCGGTGCGCGCCCGGGGCATCCGCACCCTCGACGTCTTCCTCAGCGGCCTGCTGGAGGCCGGCGGCCTGCCCGAAGGACTCGTCCTCACCCTGCCCAAGGTGACCTACCCGGAGCAGGTCACCGCCATGGTGCGGCTCCTGGAGGCCTTCGAGGAGGCGCGCGGCCTCACGCCCGGCCGGATCGGCTTCGAGATCCAGATCGAGACCAGCCAGTCCATCCTCGCCGCCGACGGCACCGCCACCGTCGCCCGCATGATCCAGGCCGCCGAGGGCCGCGCCACCGGCCTGCACTACGGCACCTTCGACTACAGCGCCTGCCTCGGCGTCTCCGCCGCCCACCAGGCCAGCGACCACCCGGCCGCCGACCACGCCAAGGCGGTCATGCAGGTCGCCGCCGCCGGGACCGGCGTACGCGTCTCGGACGGCTCGACCAACGTCCTGCCGGTCGGCCCCACCGCGCAGGTCCACGACGCCTGGCGCCTGCACTACGGCCTCACCCGCCGCGCGCTGGCCCGCGCCTACTACCAGGGCTGGGACATGCACCCCGGCCACATCCCCACCCGGTACGCCGCCGTCTTCGCCTTCTACCGCGAGGGCTTCGAACAGGCCGCCGCCCGCCTCGCCCGCTACGCCAACCGCACCGGCGGCGACGTGATGGACGAGCCCGCCACCGCCAAGGCCCTCAGCGGCTACCTGCTGCGCGGCCTGGACTGCGGCGCGCTCGACATCGGCGAGGTCGCCCGGCTGACCGGCCTGACCCGCGCCGACCTGGAGGGCTTCTCGGGCCCGCGGCGCGGCGACCTCACGGCATCGGCGCAGTAGGTCCCGCCGACGGCGTCCGGCCCCCGGCGAGGGGATCGTCCGGCCCGGAGCCCGCGTACCGCTCCAGGCCGGACGCCGTCACCCGCTGCTCCTCGGCGAACAGCCGCGTCCCCCGGTCGCACAGCCGCCGGTCCGCGCGCGCCCGCGCGCAGAACTCCTCCGGCGTCACGCCGAACAGCTCCCGCAGCCGGGCCGACCCGTGCAGCAGTTCGGTGATCAGGGGCCGCTGCTCGCCCGGATGCCGCCGTGGCGCGCCGGTGCCGTCGTGCAGAACCCCGTGCCGGTTGACGTACGCGTACGCGCCGCGCAGTACCGAGCCGTCCCCGGGCTCGACACGCACGTCCGGGGCGGGCAGCCAGACCCGGTCGAAGTTGCCGCCCGCCATCGGCACGCCCTCGCTCGCGTCGATCACCGCGAGCTGCCCGGCGTCGAGCCACAGGACGAACAGCTCCCGCACGGAGCCAGGGGCACCCACCGGCGAGGCGGACACGTAGCCCATGCGGCTCACGTGCGCGGAGACGCCGATGTCCAGCCCCGTGACCCGCGACCTCACCATCGGGATCGGCGAGCCGATGCCGAACTCGGCCATCTTGTGCCGCAGCTGACCGGGGCTCGCGTTGGAGCCGATCGCCAGCACCGGCACCCGGCCCTCCCCCTCCTCCCACTCCTGACACGACGGCCGGTCCAGCGGCAGCAGCCGGTCCCCGTCCAGCAGCCCGGACTCGCGGGGCCACGCCCCCGGGTACAGCAGCGGTTCCTCGCGCGGCACACCGTCAAGCCCGAGCGCCCGCAGCGTGCGGTCGCCGCCGGGCGGCGGCGCGGGCTCGCGGCCCTCGGACGGTGGTTGCGACACGGTGGGTCTCCTCCCGGCGGCCGGGGCGGCGCGGTCCGCTCAGTCCGACGGCGGCAGCTCGCCCGAACCCCGGGTGACCAGCCTGGTCGGCAGTTCGATGCGGTCGGGGGCGAGGAGGGTGCCGTCCAGCTGCCGGAAGAGCCGCTCGGCCGCGGTGCGACCGAGGGCGGCGGCGTCCTGCGCGACCACGGTGACGCCCGGCTGGAGCAGGTCGGCCAGCTCGATGTCGTCGAAGCCGACCAGGGCGACGCCCCTGGTGTGTCCGGCCAGGACCCGGATCACGGTCACCGTCACCCGGTTGTTGCCGGTGAAGATCGCGGTGACCGGATGCGGGTCGGCGAGCATCTCCTCGGCTGCCCGGCGCACCCGCTCGGGGTCGGTGACCCCCAGGGACATCCAGGCGTCCTCGACCGGTATGCCCGCGTCCTCCATGGCCGCCCGGTAGCCGCGCAGCCGCTCGGCGGCGGTGTGGATGCGGGGCATGTCCCCGATGAAACCGATCCTGCGGTGCCCGTGCGCGATCAGGTGGGCCACGCCGTCGCGGGCCCCGCCGAAGTTGTCGGAGACCACCACGTCCGCGTCGATCTGCCCGGCCGGCCGGTCCACGAACACCGTGGCGACGCCCGCCTTCAGCTCGGGCTCCAGATAGCGATGGTCGTCCCCGGCCGGGATGACCACAAGACCGTCCACGCGCCGCGCGCACAGGGCGAGGACCAGTTCCTGCTCGCGCTCCGGGTCCTCCGCGCTGGACCCGTTGATCAGCAGGGCGCCGTGGGCGCGGGCCACCTCCTCGACGGCGCGGCTGAGCGGCCCGTAGAACGGGTCGGCCAGGTCCTCCAGGACCAGGCCGATGCTCGCGGTGCGGCCCTTGCGGAGCACCCGCGCGCTGTCGTTGCGGCGGAAGCCCAGCGCGTCGATGGCCTCCTGGACGCGGCGCTCGGTCTCCGGGGTGACGCCGGGCTCTCCGTTGACCACCCGGGAGACGGTCTTGAGGCCGACTCCCGCCCGGGCTGCCACGTCCTTCATGGTCGGGCGGTTGCCGTAACGGTTCCCGGGGAGGCGGTCTGCGCGGCGGGTCACGTCGGGCACGATGCGGTGTCCTGTCCTGTCGTCCACGGGATTGCGTCGGCTCCTGCTGTCCGGGGGGATGTGTCGGTCATGGGCTTGTATGAGGATGTGGCGTCGAGCATAGAGCCTGGACAACGTTGTCAGATGCGGGAGACACTGTCCATCGCACTCTCCGGCCCTCGTCCCCATCACGGGGCCGGTTGCCGCGCGCTCGTGTTGTACGGCTTTTTCGCTTTCGGTCCGACGGGGAGATCCGACTCTGATGCACACCGACCTAGTGGCAGCGCTGGACATCGGCGGCACCAAGATCGCCGGCGCGCTGGTGGACGGCCACGGCCGCATCCAGGCGCGCGCACAGCGTGCGACACCCGCCCGGGAGGACGGTGACACCGTGATGGGGGCCGTCGAGGCCGTCCTCGCGGAACTGGCCACGTCGCCGCTGTGGGGCCGGGCCGCGGCCGTCGGAATCGGCAGCGCGGGCCCCGTGGACGCCTCGGCGGGCACGGTCAGCCCGGTGAACGTGCCCGGCTGGCGCGACTACCCGCTGGTCCGCCGGGTCCGGGCGGCCACCGGGGGCCTGCCCGTCGAACTGATCGGCGACGGGGTGGCCATCACGGCGGCCGAACACTGGCAGGGCGCCGCCCGCGGGCACGACAACGCGCTGTGCATGGTGGTCTCGACCGGCGTCGGCGGCGGTCTGGTGCTGGGCGGCCGGCTGCACCCGGGGCCGACCGGCAACGCCGGCCACATCGGCCACATCAGCGTCGACCTGGACGGCGACCCCTGCCCGTGCGGTGCGCGCGGCTGCGTGGAGCGCATAGCCAGCGGCCCCAACATCGCCCGCCGCGCCCTGGAAGGGGGCTGGGTGCCCCGCCCCGACGGCGACACCTCCGCCGCCGCGGTCGCCGCCGCCGCCCGGCTGGGCGACCCCGTCGCCGTCGCGTCCTTCGAGCGGGCCGCGCAGGCGCTGGCCGCCGGTATCGCCGCGACCGCGACCCTCGTCGAGATCGACATCGCCGTGGTCGGCGGGGGAGTGGGCAAGGCGGGGGACGTCCTCTTCGCCCCCCTGCGCAAGGCGCTGACCGACTACGCGACGCTGTCCTTCGTCCAGCGCCTGGTGGTCGTCCCCGCCCAGATGGGAACGGACGCCGGACTGGTCGGCGCGGCCGCGGCTGCCCTGTCGCGGACGGCGGGCGCGACGACCGCGGCGCACGTCTGAGCACGGGCGGGTGCGGCGAGTGCCGCGCACGTCTGGGCGCGGCGGGGCGACGGCCGCGGTGCATGTCTGGGCGCGGGCGGGTGCGGGTGGGTGCCACGGCCGCCGTGCGTGTGTGGGCACCCGCCTCGGGCCGGCTGCCTGGACGTCATGGACGAAGCGGGTGCGAGGACCGTCGCGCCCGTCCCGCTACGGCGGGCGTCACGGCCGTCGCGCCGGTCCGGGCGCGGGAGCCGGTACGCACCCGCCGCGGGGCGTCAGGGCAGGGCGGGTTGTGCGACGACCGTCGCGGGACGTCCGGGTTCGGCGGCTGCGGCCGCCCTGCGGGTCCGGCCCGGGGGCCGGTGGGAACCGGGGTCTTCCGAGGCTTGCCCGTCCTGCCCGTGACCCCGGCGCGTCGGCGTAGTTGAACGGGGCATGAAGAAGCGCAGCATGCTCGCCCTCGCGTCCCTCGCCACCGGCTTCGTCGTGGCGGCCGTCAGCCCGTCCCACGCGGCCCCGAGCGAGCTCCCGCTCGGTCTCGGGGTCGACGACACCGTCAGCACCCTCCAGGACACCGTCGCCACCGAGAGCCTGACCCTCGACGACGACGCCCTGGGACAGCGGGGCTGACACCCGCCGGCCGGGCCCGCACGCCCGGCCGGACCGCACGGCGCCGGTGCCCCCGAGGGGTGCCGGCGCCGTTGTCATATGCCCTTTCACGCGGCTCAACTCGGCCTGGTTTCCGTGGCAGGGTGAAGCGGGCAAGCCACAGGGGGCCAACAGAAGAGGGGGACCTGTGACCGTCGTCTGGATCAACGGCGCGTTCGGTGCGGGGAAGACCACCACCGCACGGGAACTGATCGAACTGATCCCGAACAGCACACTCTTCGACCCCGAGGTCGTCGGCGGCGCGCTCGCGCAGCTGCTGCCGCCCAAACGCCTGGCCGAGGTGGGGGACTTCCAGGACCTGCCGATCTGGCGCCGGCTGGTGATCGACACGGCGGCCGCGCTGCTGGCCGACCTCGGCGGGACGCTCGTGGTCCCGATGACCCTGCTGCGTCAGGAGTACCGGGACGAGATCTTCGGTGGCCTCGCCGCCCGCCGGATCGAGGTCCGGCACGTCCTGCTGGCTCCGGCCGAAACGATCCTGCGCGAGCGGATAGCGAGCCGCGAGATACCCGAGGGCCTCCCGGACGGCGAGATGCGGGTCCGGCAGTGGTCCTACGACCACATCGAGCCCTACCGCGCGGCCCTCGCCTCCTGGCTCACCGCCGACGCCCATCCCGTCGACACCGGCGCCCTCACCCCGTACGAGGCCGCCGCCCGGGTCGCCGAGGCCGTCGGCACGGGGGAGGCACCGGCCTGCGAGATCGTGCAGACTCCGGAGCCCACCGGCGAGACCGTCGCCGCCGGTGTCCTGCTCTTCGACGACCGGGACCGGGTCCTGCTCGTCGACCCCACCTACAAACCCGGCTGGGAGTTCCCCGGCGGCGTCGTGGAACCCGGCGAGGCGCCGGCCCGGGCCGGTATGCGCGAGGTCGCCGAGGAGACCGGGCTCTGCCTCGACGACGTACCGGCCCTGCTCGTCGTCGACTGGGAACCACCGGCACCCCCCGCCCACGGCGGCCTGCGGCTGCTGTTCGACGGCGGACGGCTCGACTCCGCGGACGCCGACCGGGTCCTGCTGCCCGCCTCCGAGCTGCGCGCCTGGCGCTTCGCCACCGAGGACGAGGCCGCCGCCCTGCTGCCCCCGGTCCGCTACGAGCGGCTGCGCTGGGCGCTGCGGGCCCGGGAGCGCGGTGCCGCCCACTATCTGGAGGCGGGCACGCCGGTCGGCTGAGACCGCCCGGGGACTCCGTACGTCCGCGCCGCCGCGCGCAGCACGTCCCCGGCCCGTGCGGTCACCGGATCCCCGATGACCGAAACAGGTACAGGGCGATGCTCCCGTCCGTGTACCCGGCGCATGGACCACCCGCGTCCCGCCGCCGAAGTCCAGGACGTCCCCGTCCGTCCACCACCTCCGCCACCCGGGCCGGCCGGTCGAAGCCGCCGCGCGGGAGTCGCCGCAGGGCGTCCTCGTGCGGCGGGCGCTCCCAGTCCTCCAGCGGGGGCGGCGGGCGGGGCACCTCCCCGCGCACGACGGGCGCGTCCAGGGCGTGCGCCACCACGTCGGCCCCGGCGAGCGCGCCGGCCTCGGCCGCCCCGCCCGCACGGTCCTCGTGGAAGTGGGTGGGCACGACCCGTCGCACGCGGCCGGCGGCCCGCGCGTACGCGGCGATCCGCGCACCGCACCCGGCATGCCCGGCGTCGATCGGCGTCACCTCGTCCCCGTCACGCCGGAGATGGGCCCGACCGACCGGGAAGCGCAGCAGGTGCGGACGCGGGAGGAGTCCGACGACGTCCACGGGACGACCGTGGGCAGGGCCCCGCCGGGTGGCGAGGCCCCTCTGCCGACGGCCGGACCCGGAACGCGACCCGGCTCAGCCCGCCGCGTAATTGAGCAGGAAGTGCGCCTCCGCCACCGACAGCCGCTCCAGCTCCTCGGGGGAGACGCTCTCGTTCACGGCGTGGATCTGCGCCTCCGGCTCACTCAGCCCGATCAGCAGGATCTCCGCGTCCGGGTAGAGAGCCGCCAGCGTGTTGCACAGCGGGATGGAGCCGCCCTGACCGGCGTACTGCATCTCCTCGCCGGGGTACGCCACCGCCATCGCGTCGGCCATGGCCTGGTACGCCGGGCTGGTGGTGTCGGCACGGAACGCCTGGCCCTGGCCGATCTGCTCGACGGCGACCCGGGCGCCCCACGGCGTCCGCGCCTCCAGGTGGGCCCGGAGCAGCTTGGTGGCCTCGGCCGCGTCCACGCCCGGCGGCACGCGCAGGCTCACCAGCGCCCGCGCGCCCGCCTGCACCGACGGGGTGGCGCCGACGACCGGCGGGCAGTCGATGCCGAGCACCGTGACGGCCGGCCGCGCCCAGATGCGGTCGGCGACCGAACCGGAACCGATCAGCTCCACGCCGTCCAGCACGCGCGCGTCCCGGCGGAACTGCTCCTCGTCGTAGGCGAGGCCCTCCCACTCGCTGTCCGCCGCGAGGCCGTCGACGGTCGTCGAGCCGTCCTCGGCGCGCAGCGAGTCCAGTACGCGGATCAGGGCGGCCAGCGCGTCGGGCGCCGCGCCGCCGAACTGTCCGGAGTGCAGGTTGCCTTCGAGCGTGTCGACCTTCACCCGCAGCAGCGTCATGCCGCGCAGCGTGGAGGTGACCGTCGGCAGTCCGACGCGGAAGTTGCCCGCGTCGCCGATGACGATGGTGTCGGCGGCCAGCAGGTCCGGGTGCGCCTCGGCGTACCGCTCGAGGCCGCCCGTGCCCTGCTCCTCCGAACCCTCGGCGATGACCTTGACGTGCACCGGCACGCCGCCGTTCGCCTTGAGCGCGCGCAGCGCCAGCAGGTGCATCAGCACACCGCCCTTGCAGTCCGCGGCGCCGCGCCCGTACCAGCGGCCGTCGCGCTCGGTCAGCTCGAACGGGGGAGTGAGCCACCCGGCCTCGTCCAGCGGCGGCTGCACGTCGTAGTGGGCGTACAGCAGCACCGTCTTCGCGCCCTCGGGGCCGGGCAGGTACCCGTACACCGACTGCGTGCCGTCGGGGGTGTCGAGCAGGGCCACGTCCTGGAAACCCTCGGCGCGCAGCGCCGTCGCTATCCAGTCCGCGGCGCCCTCGCTCTCACTGCGCGGGAACTGGTCGAAGTCGGCCACCGACTTGAAGGCCACCAGCGCGGCGAGTTCCTCCTTCGCGCGGGGCATCAGCGAAGCGACGGTCTCGGCGACCGGATTCGGCGACATGGGCACGCTCCTTGTGGGTGCGACGTTGTACCAAGGAGTACTTGGAATGATGGGCCGATCCTCCCACAGTGGCCTGCGGCGATGCCCGCCGTAGGATGCGGGGGTCAGGTGCGGCAGGCGGTTTGATCGGAGCAGTAGACCATCGTGAGCAGCGAGAACTCTTCGGCGGACGACGCGCGTCAGGTCTGGGACGTGGTCGTGGTGGGCGCGGGACCGGCGGGGGCATCGGCCGCCTACGCGGCGGCGGTCGCGGGGCGGCGCGTGCTGTTGCTGGAGAAGGCCGAGCTGCCCCGCTACAAAACGTGCGGCGGAGGCATCATCGGCCCCTCGCGCGACACCCTCCCACCCGGCTTCGAGCTGCCCTTCCAGGACCGGGTGCACGCGGTGACCTTCTCGAACAACGGGCGCTTCACCCGGACCCGGCGCTCCCGGCAGATGCTGTTCGGGCTGATCAACCGGCCCGAATTCGACCTTCAGCTGGTCGAGCACGCCCAGAAGGCGGGCGCCGAGCTGCGCACCGGGGCCACCGTGACCCGGGTGGAGCAGCACGGGTCGGCGGTCCCGGACCGGCGCACGGTCGCCGTCGTCCTCCAGGGCGGCGAGACCGTGCTGGCCCGGGCCGTCGTCGGCGCGGACGGCAGCGCCAGCCGGATAGGCGCCCACGTCGGGGTGAAGCTGGACCAGGTCGACCTCGGCCTGGAGGCGGAGATCCCGGTGCCCGAGACGGTCGCCGAGGACTGGAAGGGCCGGGTGCTCATCGACTGGGGCCCGATCCCCGGCAGTTACGGCTGGGTCTTCCCCAAGGGCGACACGCTGACGGTCGGGGTCATCTCGGCGCGCGGCGAGGGCGCGGCGACCAAGCGGTATCTGGAGGACTTCGTGGCCCGGCTCGGGCTGGCCGGTTTCGAACCGAGCATCTCCTCCGGTCATCTGACGCGTTGCCGCGCGGACGACTCGCCGCTGTCGCGCGGCCGCGTCCTGGTGTGCGGCGACGCGGCCGGGCTGCTGGAGCCGTGGACCCGCGAGGGCATCTCCTTCGCGCTGCGCTCGGGCCGGCTCGCGGGGGAGTGGGCGGTCCGCGTCTCCGAGGCGCACGACGCGGTGGACGCGCGCAAGCAGGCCCTGAACTACGCGTTCGCCATCAAGGCCGGGCTCGGCGTGGAGATGAGCGTCGGCAAGCGGATGCTGACGGTGTTCGAGCGCCGGCCCGGGCTGTTCCACGCGGCCCTGACGGGGTTCCGTCCGGCGTGGAAGGCGTTCAAGGACATCACGCAGGGCTCGACCTCGCTGGGCGAGCTGGTCCGCGGCCATCCGCTGGCGCAGCGGGCACTGGCGGCGATGGACCGGCGTGCGGAGCCGGCCGCACCGTCCGACCCGCCCGCGTCGTCCGCTCCGTCCGAGCCGGCGGCGGGGGAGACGGCCGGCCCCTGACCTCTCGCCCGCGAAGGGCGTACTTCGCCGGGAGTACGCGTGGTCACCACGCGCGGGTGACGCCGCCCGACGTGCCAGGCGTCTAGCGTGGCGGGCATGGACGGACAGCACGAGCCCGGGGGCCGGGCACCGCGGTGGTGGCGGCACGGGCCCGCGTGGTGGGACCGGCGGGGCGACGAGGAGCGCCGCCCCCGGTGGCCCTGGCGCTCCACGGTGCTCGTCACGGCGTTCGTGCTGTTCGGCTCGAACTTCGCCGCCCACGCCCAGGCCGCCGAGCGGGCCGCCCTGGACCCCTTCGCGCGGGTGCTGCTGTTCGTGACGGGCGCCGCCCTGCTGTGGCGGCGGCGGTATCCGGTGGCGGTCGTGTTCGGCACCGCGGTCACCACCCTGGTCTACCTCGGCGCCGGATACCCGTACGGCCCGGTGTTCGTGGCCGTCGCGGTGGCCTGCTTCAGTGCCGTCGTCGCCGGGCACCGCAAGGCCGCGTGGGCGGCGATGGGGACGCTGTGGGCCGGACACGCCCTGCTGGCGCACTGGCTCTACCGGTGGCTGCCGCCGTCCGGGGACTCGGCCGCGTCCTGGGGGCAGGAGCTGGTCGTCGCCACCTGGGTCGTGGCGATCGCGGCCCTGTCGGAGCTGGCCCGGGCCCGCCGCGAGCAGTGGGCCCGGGAACGGGCCGAGCGGGCCCAGGCGGCACGCCGGCGCGCCGACGAGGAGCGGCTGCGGATCGCCCGCGAGCTGCACGACGTACTCGCGCACAGCATCTCCGTCATCAACGTGCAGGCGGGCGTCGGACTGGCCCTCCTGGACACCGACCCGGAGCAGGCCCGATCCGCGCTCACCACCATCAAGGACCAGAGCAAGGAGGCGCTCGGCGAGGTGCGGCAGGTGCTCGACACCCTGCGCACCCCCGGGGACGCGCCCCGCGCTCCGGCCCCCGGCCTCGACCGGCTCCCCGAACTGGTCGAGCAGGCGGCGAGCGCCGGTCTGACCGTCGAGGTGTCGGGGAAGGCCCCGCGTCTGTCGCCGGGAACCGATCTCGCCGCGTTCCGCATCGTGCAGGAGGCACTCACCAACGTCGTGCGGCACTCGGGTTCGCGGCACGCGCGGGTCCGCCTCGAGAGGGACGGGAGCACACTGCGGCTGCGCGTCGACGACGACGGCCCCGCGACGGGCGCCGAGGCGGGCGGCAGCGGCAACGGGCTGGCCGGGATGCGGGAGCGCGCCGCGGCCCTCGGTGGCACCATCGAGGCGGGCCCGCGTCCCGACGGCGGCTTCCGGGTACTGGCGACCCTGCCGGCCGACGTGAAGGACACGGCGCACGCGGAAGGAACCGACGCACGTGAGGACACGGCGCACGTGAAGCACACGACGCAGGTGAAGGGGGACGACCGGTGATCCGCGTACTGCTCGCCGACGACCAGTCGCTGGTCCGGGCCGGGTTCCGGGCGCTGCTGGACGCGCAGTCGGACATCGAGGTGGTCGCGGAGGCCGCCGACGGTGAGGAGGCGGTGCGCTCGATCCGCGAACTGCGCCCAGACGTCGTCCTCATGGACATCCGCATGCCGCTGCTGGACGGCCTCGCCGCGACCCGCGAGGTCACCGGTGACGCCGGGCTCCACGACGTGAAGGTGGTCATGCTCACCACCTTCGAACTCGACGAGTACGTCTTCGAGGCGATCCGCTCCGGCGCCTCCGGATTCCTGGTCAAGGACACCGAACCCGAGGAACTCCTGCGCGCCGTCCGTGCGGTGGTGGACGGCGACGCGCTGCTGTCACCGGGGGTGACGCGCCGGCTGATCGCCGAGTTCGCGGCCCGCTCCAAGGAGCCCGCGGCGGCCGGCGAGATGGCCCGGCTCACCGAGCGGGAGCGCGAGGTGATGGCACTGGTCGGCATCGGACTGTCCAACGAGGAGATCGCCCGGCGACTCGTCGTCAGTCCGCTGACCGCCAAGACCCACGTCAGCCGCACCATGGTGAAGCTGGGCGCCCGCGACCGGGCCCAACTGGTGGTCCTCGCCTACGAGTCCGGGCTGGTGCGGCCGGGCTGGCTCGGCTGACCACCCCGCGCGAACCGGACCAGCACGCTCACCACCCGGACGAGGAACACCACCACGGCCGACACCGCCCCGGACCCGACGAGCGCGGCGCGCGGTCCGCCCGTCAGACCGAAGAGATACGCCGGTCCCGCCACCGCCCCGAACAGCACGGCAGCCGCGAACGCCGCGCTGCACAGGGCGTAGCCGATCTCGACCGTGACGGCGTCCCTTTCGCGCTGCGAGCGCCGTCCCCCGTTGGTGTCCATGTCGTGAAGTGTCCCAGAGCGGGCGGGTGTTCGGGGGAGACCCGCCTCAGCCGGCCACCCCCGCGCGCCGTGTGGCCACCGCGACCAGCACCGCGACCGCCGCGAGCGCCGCCACGCTGGTGAGCGCCGTCGGGAGGGAGAACCAGTCGGCCATGAAACCGATCGCGGGCGGGCCCAGCAGCATGCCGCCGTAGCCCAGCGTGGAGGCGGTCGCGACACCGCTCGGGCCGCCGAGCGCTCCGGCCCGCTCGACCGCGACCGGGAAGATGTTGGCGAGGCCGAGGCCGGTGATCGCGAAGCCGAACAGCGCCACCCCTACGGACGGGGCGAGCGAGCCGAGCAGCATGCCGGCCACGGCGGTGGTGCCGCCGGCCACGACCGTGGCCGTCCGGCCCAGCCGCTCCAGCAGCGTCGTCCCGGTCAGCCGGCCGACGGTCATGGCGAGCGCGAAGCACGAGTACCCCGCGGCCGCCAGGCCCGGCGAGGCGTCGAGGTCCTGCTCCAGGTGCAGGGCGCCCCAGTCGGCCATGGCGCCCTCGCCGTACGCCGTGCACAGCGCGATCAGCCCGAAGGTGACGACGAGGCGGCGGGTACGGCGGTCCCGGCGGCGCGGGGCGCCGTCCCGTCCGGAGTTCTCCTCGGGGGCGCGGTCCGGCGGCACGGCGGGCTCGCAGCGCAACAGGGCACGGCCCGCGACCAGGGTGACCAGCAGACCGGTCACGGTGAGCGCGAGCAGATGCCGCGTCGGCGACAACGACCCGGCGACCAGGCCGCCCAGCCCCGCACCGACCATGCCGCCGAGGCTGAACGCCGCGTGGAAGCTGGGCATGATCGGGCGCCCCAGTACGGCCACCAGGTCGACGGCGGCGCTGTTGAAGGCGACGTTGATCCCGCCGTACGCGCTCCCGAACACCAGGAGCACGGCGCCGAGGGCGAGCGCCGAGTGGGTGAGCGGGGGCAGCGCGATGCTGAGGCAGAGCAGGACCGCGCAGGCGACGGTGACGGGATGGCTGCCGTAGCGGCGGACCAGCCGGCCGGTGAGCGTCATGGTGACGACGGCACCGGCCGAGACACCGAGCAGGGCGAGGCCCAGGGCGCTGGCGGAGGCGCCGGTCTGCTCCTTGATGGCGGGGATGCGGACCACCCAGCCGGCGAAGACGAAGCCGTCGAGGGCGAAGAAGGCGGTCAGAGCGGCACGGAGACGGGTGAGGTCGTCGCGGGTGCCCGGCACGGCGCTGTGCGATCGGGCTTTGTTTATTTGCGGCACAAAATCAGGCTAGAGGTGGGGCCGCACACGGGCAAGGCTGCTTTCAGGACCCGCCCCACCGCCCCACCGCCCACCGCCCCACCGCGCCGCCGCGCGCCGATGCCGAGGGCAGCCGCCCGGCGGCCCTCGGCACCCGTGCCCCGCCCCCCGCTCCGTCAGCCGCGCTGCGCGGCGATCATCTCCCGGTACCAGCGGTAGCTGTCCTTCGGCGTGCGCTCCTGCGTGTCGTAGTCGACCCGCACGATGCCGAAGCGCTTGTCGTAGCCGTACGCCCACTCGAAGTTGTCCAGCAGCGACCACACGTAGTACCCGCGCACGTCCACGCCCGCGTCGATCGCCGCCCGCAGCGCGGTGAGGTGGTCGCGCAGGTAGGCGACCCGGTCCGCGTCGTGCACCGTGCCGTCGGCGGCGGGCGCGTCGTCCTCCGCCGAGCCGTTCTCGGTGATGTGGACGGGCGGAAGCGCGTCGCCGTACCGCTCCTTCAGGGCAACGAGCAGGTCGGTGAAGCTGTCCGGCACGACCGGCCAGTCCATCGCCGTGTGCCGCACGCCGGGGAGCCGTACCTCCTCGTACCGGTTGTCCGTGGCCACCCGCCGCGCCGGGTCGCCCTCGCGGTGCGGGGCGTCGGCGACCACGATCGGCCGATAGTAGTTGACGCCGAGGAAGTCCAGCGGCTGGGAGATCAGCTCCAGGTCGCCCTCCCGCCTGAAGTCCTCCCCGGTGATCAGCTCGCCCCAGGTCTCCTCCTCGGTGGCCGGGTAGCGGCCCGCGAGGATCGGCTCGGTCCACACCAGGTTGTGCTGGGTGTCCGCGCGGACCACCGCCGCCAGATCGTCGGGGGAGCCGGTGGCGGGCAGGTTGCGGTCGAGGTTGAGCGTGATGCCGACCTCGCGGACCCCGGCCGCGCGCAGCGCCTGCACGGCCAGCCCGTGGCCGACCAGCAGGTGGTGGGCGGCGGCGAGCGCGCCCCGGCCCTCCTTCGCGCCGGGCGCGTGCCGGCCGATGGAGTAGCCGAGGAAGGAACTGCACCACGGCTCGTTGAGGGTGATCCAGCGCGGTACCCGGTCGCCCAGGTGCTCGGCGACCACCGCCGTGTACTCGGCGAACCGCTCCGCCGTCTCCCGCACCCGCCAGCCCCCGACGTCTTCGAGTGCCTGCGGCAGGTCCCAGTGGTAGAGGGTGGCGGCCGGCTCGATGCCCGCCGCGAGCAGTTCGTCCACCAGGCGGGAGTAGAAGTCCAGACCCTTCGGGTTCACCGCGCCCGAGCCGTCCGGCACGACGCGGGGCCAGGCGATCGAGAAGCGGTACGAGTCCACGCCCAGGTCGCGCAGCAGAGCCACGTCCTCGGGGTAGCGGTGGTAGTGGTCGCAGGCCACGTCACCCGTGTCGCCGTTCACGACCAGACCGGGGGTGCGGCTATAGGTGTCCCAGATCGACGGACCGCGTCCGTCCTCGGCCGCCGCGCCCTCGATCTGGTACGAGGCGGTCGCGGCGCCGAAGACGAAACCGGGCGGGAAACCGGGGTAGTCGCTCATGCTGTACAGCTCAATTCCATGTGTACGGGGTTCACTTGACGGAGCCGCCGGTGATCCCGGCGGCGATGTACTTCTGGGCGAGGACGAGGAGGATCGCGGCGGGCACCGCCGACAGCACCGACGCGGCCATCACCGAGCCCCAGTCGCCGACGTGCGCGCCGATGTACTGGTAGATGCCCAGGGTGATGGGCTTGACCTCGTCGGTCGTGTTCAGGGTGAGCGCGAACATGAAGTCGCTCCACGAGAACAGGAACGCGAACAGCCCGGACGTGATCAGCGAGTTGCGGCTCATCGGCAGCACCACCCGCACGAAGGTGCGGACCGGTCCGGCTCCGTCGATCTGCGCGGCCTCGATCACCTCGCCCGGGATCGAGACCATGAAGGAGCGCATCAGCACGATGGAGAACGGGATGCCCAGCGAGGCGTCCGCCAGCATCAGGCCGAAGTAGGAGTTGACCAGGCCCAGGTCGACGTAGGAGTTGTAGAGCGCGTTGGCGATGACGATGCCCGGCACCATCTGGGTGATCAGCGTGCCGAACACGATGGTGCGCGAGCCGCGCAGCCCGAACCGTGCGAGCCCGTAGGCCGCCGGTGCCGAGATCGCCAGGCAGATGGCGACCGCGCCCAGCGAGACCGCCAGCGACGTCAGCAGGTGACCGCCCTGGTCGCTGATCGCCTTGGAGAAGCCGGAGAAGTCCAGGCCGCCCGGCACCGGGTCGACCTGGAGCAGTCCCGAGTCGGGCTGGAGCGCGGTGTTGAGCATCCAGTACAGCGGGAACAGCATCACGCACAGGATGAGAACGCCGGCGACGGTGGAACCCCAGCGGCGCCGGGAGGCGGTGGGCGTGTGCGAGGCCATGGACGTCACTTCCCCTCGGTGCGGTTGGCCCGCAGGTAGAACACCGCGAACACGGCGGAGATCAGGATGAGTACGTTGCCGACGACGGCGCCCGCGCCGAAGTCCAGCTGGACGAAGGAGTTCTGGTAGGTCAGGGTGCCGAGCGTCTGGGTGGCGTCGGCCGGGCCGCCGTCGGTCAGGGCGAGGATCAGGTCGAGGATCTTCACCGTCGACATGAAGCCCAGCACGAGGACGACCGTGACGACGGGCTTGAGCATCGGCAGGGTCACCGAACGGAAGGTCCGCCAGGCCGAGGCGCCGTCCAGCGCGGCCGCCTCGTGCAGCTCCTTCGGGATCTCCTGGAGACCGCCGTACAGGATGACCATGTTGAACGGGATGCCGATCCAGATGTTGACCAGGATCACCGACACCAGGGCCATCTCGGGGCTGGTCAGCCAGGGCGTGTGACCGCCGATCCCGAGCGTGTCCAGGAACGAGTTCAGCACGCCCGTGTCCTGGTCGAGGATGCGGCGCCAGACGATGCCGGACACCACCATGGGCACCAGCCACGGCAGCAGGATCAGCGAGCGCAGCACCCCGTTGAGGGGGAAGCGCCGGCTGAAGAACACCGCGAGCGCCAGGCCGATGCAGAACTGGCCGAGCAGCGAGCCCGCCGTGAAGACGAGCGTGTGCCACAGCGCCTTGCCGAACAGGGCGTCCTGGAACACGTTGGACCAGTTGTCGGCGCCGTTGAAGGGCGCCTCACCGGTGAAGAAGGTCTTCGGCGTGTAGTCCTGGAAGCTCATCACGACGTTGCGCACGAGCGGGTAGCCGAAGAACAGCAGCATGAAGACGACGGCGGGGACGACGAACCCCCACTGGGCGAGCCTGCGGCGGCGCGCGATCCGGCCGGGGTCCGGCGCGGCGGGCGACGCGGACGTCTTCGCGGGCGCCTGCGCGCCGACGGAAGACGTGGACGTGGGCATGGGCGTGGTCATGGGGGCGTACCTCAGTTCCCGCTCGTGGCCCGCTGCTGGGCGCGCTTCAGGGCGGTCTCACTGGACTGGCCGGTCAGGGCCGACTGGAAGGCGCTCTGCAGGGCGAGCGACACGCTCGACCAGCCGGCGCCGAGCTTCGCCGTGCGGGACCGGGCGACGGCCACCTGGTCGGCGAGGGAGTCCAGCTCGGGCACCTTCTCGCGCCAGACGGCCGCGGCCTTCGCGTTGGCCGGGACCATCCAGCTGTTGAGCGCGTAGGTCAGCTGCTCCTTCTCGCTCGACAGACACGCGACGATCTTCCCGGCCGTCTTCTCCCTGCCCTCGTCACCGGTGTTGGGCACGGTGAGGACCGCACCGCCGAGCGGCCCGACCGAGTCGTCACCGGCCTCCGGCACCGGGATCGGCGCGATGCCCCAGTGCAGCGACTTGTCGCTGTTGAGGGTCTCCACCTGCCACGGACCGTTGATCATCATGGCCGCGTTCCCGGCCATGAACTGGTCGTTGACGTCCGCCTGGGTCCAGTTGACCGTCGACTTCGACAGCGAACGGTCCTTCAGCAGGCTCTTCCAGTAGTCCAGGGCCTCGACCACCTTCGGGCCGTCCAGGTCGGTCTCGTCACCCCCGTTGGACCACATGAACGGCGTGAACTGGAAGACGCCGTCCTCCGCGCCGCCCGCGCTGAGCGCCAGGCCGTACCGCTTTCCCTCGGTGAGCTCCTTCGCGGTCCGCCGCAACTCGTCCCAGGTGGTGGGCACATCGAGACCCGCCTCGTCGAGGACGTCCTTGTTGTAGAAGAGGGCGAGGGTGTTCACGGAGCGGGCCGCGCCGTAGTACGTGCCCTTGTACGAGCCGAAGTCGACGATGCCGTCGGGGATGTCCTCGGTGCTCAGCCCGAGCGTCCTGAGGTCGACGAGGCCGCCCGCGTCGGCGAAGGTCGGCATCTCGGACGCGTCGAACTGCACGATGTCGGGCAGCGACTTGGACGACGCCATGCGCAGCGCCTTCGTCATCACCTGCGCCGCCGGGACGCTCTGCTGCTCGATGGTGACGCCCAGCTCCTTGCCGCAGCGGGCCATCGCCTCCGCGTCCCAGCGGTGGTACGACTCGTCGGTCGAGGAGTTCATCACGGTGTACGTGCCGGCGTCGCGCTGCTGTCCGCAGCCGGCCAGCGCCGCTCCGGCGACCAGCACGGATGCGGCGGTGAACGGGGCGAGGGCTCGGCTTGAGCGCCCTCGCCCGCGGCGTGTGGCAGCCGGAGGGTGTGCTGTCAAGGCGAGCGAGGTGAAGCGCTTCGACATGGTGCGGCCCTTGCTGTCGTACTGTCCGGCTTCGTCGCCGGACCGATTTGTTTGGTGTGATGACTAATACGTCACGGACCCGCTTCCGCGCTAGAGCAAAGTGGCCCCTCCCTCTTCGCCCCGGGTGGTGGCGAAGCTGTTCTGTGAG
Organism: Streptomyces coelicoflavus; assembly: GCF_003112555.1. Taxonomy (GTDB): domain Bacteria; phylum Actinomycetota; class Actinomycetes; order Streptomycetales; family Streptomycetaceae; genus Streptomyces; species Streptomyces coelicoflavus. Next base: position 310,721 of record NZ_BEWB01000005.1, read on the forward strand.
GCAATAGTCCCTGTTCAGAGCGCTGTATGTGCGGCAAACGCCGCGGCGCCGGAATTTGTCTTGTGTACGATCAACTCGCTGTGAGACGGCCACCGTGCTCCCCATCCGACAGCTCCCGCCCCACCCGAGGAAGATCATGAAGTTCACCGACGGCTTCTGGCTCATCCGCGAGGGCGTGCACCTCTCGTACGCCACCGAGGTACGCGATGTACGTCCCGAATCGAAGCGCTTCACCGCCCATGCCGCCGTGAAGAAGGTGACGCGGCGAGGGGACACGCTCAACGCGCCGCTCCTCACGGTCGAGTGCTTCTCTCCCGCCGAGGGCGTCATCGGCGTCCGCGTCACCCACCACGCCGGCAAACGCCGGCCCGGTCCCGACTTCGCCCTCAGCGGTGCGGCGGACGGCGCCGGCGAGGTGCGCCAGGACGGCTCCGTCACCGAGCTGACCAGCGGCGCGCTCACCCTCCGCCTGGACCGCGAGGGCCCCTGGGGCCTCACCTTCCACGACGCCGACGGACGCGAGCTGACCCGCGCCGACGCCAAGGGCACCGCCTTCGCCACCACCGGCGACGGAGGCCACCACATGCTCGGCCGCCTCGCCCTCGGCGTCGGCGAGCAGATCTACGGCCTCGGCGAGCGCTTCACCCCGTTCGTCAAGAACGGCCAGGTCGTCGACATGTGGCAGGCCGACGGCGGCACCAGCAGCGAACAGGCCTACAAGAACGTTCCGTTCTACCTCTCCTCGCGCGGGTACGGCGTCTTCGTCAACCACCCCGGCGCGGTCTCCTTCGAGGTCGGCTCCGAGTCCGTCGGCCAGGTGCAGTTCAGCGTCGAGGACCAGACGCTGGAGTACTACGTCGTCGCCGGGCCCACCCCCAAGGACGTCCTCACCCGCTACACCGCCCTCACCGGCCGCCCCGCCCTGCCGCCGGCCTGGTCCTTCGGCCTGTGGCTCACCACGTCCTTCACCACCTCCTACGACGAGCAGACGGTCACCTCGTTCGTGGACGGCATGGCCGAGCGCGGCATCCCGCTCTCCGTCTTCCACTTCGACTGCTTCTGGATGCGCGAGTACCAGTGGTGCGACTTCGAATGGGACCCGGACGTCTTCCCGGACCCGGACGGCATGCTCGCCCGGCTCAAGGCCAAGGGGCTGAGGGTCAGCGCCTGGATCAACCCCTACATCGCCCAGAAGTCCCCGCTGTTCGAGGAGGCCGCCGCCCTCGGGCACCTGGTGCGCAGGCCGGACGGCGACATCTGGCAGTGGGACCTGTGGCAGGCCGGCATGGGCCTGGTCGACTTCACCAGCCCGGCCGCCCGCGACTGGTACGCCGGGAAGCTCAAGCCCCTGCTCGACCAGGGCGTGGACTGCTTCAAGACCGACTTCGGCGAGCGCGTCCCCACCGACGTGGTCTGGCACGACGGCTCCGACCCGGAGCGCATGCACAACTACTACACGCACCTGTTCAACCGCACCGTCTTCGAACTCCTGGAGAAGGAGCGCGGGCAGGGCGAGGCCGTCCTCTTCGCCCGCTCGGCGACCGCGGGCGGCCAGCAGTACCCCGTCCACTGGGGCGGCGACTGCTGGTCGTCCTTCGAGGCGATGGCCGAGTCACTGCGGGGCGGTCTGTCCCTGTCCCTGAGCGGCTTCGGCTTCTGGAGCCACGACATCGGCGGCTTCGAGGGCACGCCCGATCCCGCCGTCTTCAAGCGCTGGCTGGCCTTCGGCCTGCTCTCCTCGCACAGCCGCCTGCACGGCTCCTCGTCGTACCGGGTGCCGTGGGAGTTCGGCGAGGAGGCCGTCGACGTCGCCCGCCGCTTCACCCTCCTCAAGCACCGCCTGATGCCCTACCTGTACGGCGTCGCCGCCGAGGCCCACCGCACCGGCGTGCCGATGATGCGGCCGATGGTCCTGGAGTATCCGCACGACCCGGCCTGCCGCCCGCTGGACCGCCAGTACATGCTCGGCTCCGACGTCCTGGTCGCCCCGGTCTTCACCGAGGACGGCGAGGTCGAGGTCTACCTCCCCGAGGGCACCTGGACCCACCTCCTGTCCGGCGAGCGCGTCACCGGCCCGGCCTGGCGCACCGAACGGCACGGCTACGACAGCCTGCCGCTGTACGTCCGCGAGGGCGCCGTCCTGCCGCTGGCCTCCGACGACAGCCGCCCCGACGGCGACTGGCTGGACGCCCCGACCCTGCTCGTCCACCCGTCCGCCGACGCCGGCTACACGGCCGAGGCCGGCGTGCCCGACCTGCTGGGCACACCGGCCGCGAGCTTCCGCGTGCGGCGGGAGGGGGACGTCCTGCGGGTCACCGCGACCGGTACCGACCGCCCCTTCACCGTCCGGGTCGCGGGCGGCGCGAGCGCGCGGGGCGAGGGGAAGGTGACCGTACCGCTGTCGTGAGACCGCCCGGGTCAGCGGCCGAGGCCGGCCAGCGCGGTCAGGAGGCGGTCCACGTCGTCCGCGCTGGTGTAGGGCGCCAGTCCGACCCGGACGGCGCCCGCGTCGCCGAGGCCCAGGCGGCGCGAGGCCTCCAGGGCGTAGAAGGACCCGGCGGGCGCGTCGACACCCCGTTCGGCCAGTCGCCCGTACACGTCGGCCGGGCGCAGGCCCGCCACGGTGAACAGCAGGGTCGGCGTGCGCCGTGCGGCCCGCGAGTACACGGTGACGCCGTCCAGACCGGCCAGCCCCCGCTCGATCCGCTCACGCAGGACGTCCTCGTGGGCCTCGAGCGCCGCGAACGAGGCGACCAGCCGGTCCCTGCGCGTGCCGCGCGCGTCCGGCTCCAGACCGGCGAGGAAGTCCACCGCGGCACGGGCGCCGGCCAGCAGCTCGTACGGCAGCGTGCCCAGCTCGAAGCGCTCGGGGACGGCGTCGCTGGAGGGCAACAGCTTGTCCGGACGCAGGGTCTCGAGGAACTCCGGCCGGGCCGCCAGCACCCCCAGGTGCGGGCCGAGGAACTTGTACGGCGAGCACACCAGCGTGTCCGCGCCGAGCGCCACCGGGTCGACGACGGCGTGCGAGGCGTAGTGCACCGCGTCCACGTGGCACAGCGCGCCGACACCGTGCGCCAGCCGGGCGATCGCCGGCAGGTCGGGCATCGTGCCGATCAGGTTGGACGCGGCCGTCACCGCCACCAGCCTGGTGCGCGGGGAGAGGACCGCCTCGATGTGCTCGGGACGCAGTTCACCGGTGGCCGGGTCGAAGTCGGCCCACCGCACGGTCGCGCCGGCCGACTCGGCCGCCTGGACCCAGGGCCGGATGTTGGAGTCGTGGTCCAGCCGGGTGACGACCACCTCGTCCCCGGGCCCCCAGGACTTGGCGAGCGTCCGGGACAGGTCGTAGGCGAGCTGGGTCGCGCTGCGGCCGAGGACGATGCCCCGCGGCTCGGCGCCCAGCAGGTCGGCCAGCGCGGCGCGGGCGTCCGCGACGATGCCGTCCGCGTTGCGCTCGCCCTCGGTGGTGCGGCCGCGGTTGGCCAGCGGGTTGGACAGCGCCTGCGCGATCGCGTCGATGACGGGCTGCGGGGTCTGGGTGCCGCCCGGCGCGTCGAAGCGGGCCGAGCCGGACTTCAGGGCGGGTATCTGCGCGCGGATCGCGTCGACGTCGAGGGCCATGTGCACTCCAACCGAAGGCGGGGACTCCCGGAAGCCGGTGCCTCCGGAAGCGCGGACTCCCGAAGGCGGGTCTTCCGGCCTCATGATCGCAGCCGCTCGGCGCCGGCGACAGGGGCCCGCGACCCGCGGGTCAGGTGTCCTCCGCTCCCGTCGGGTCCCGCTCGCGGCCGCCGGGATGCCGGTGCCGCCAGACCCAGAAGACCGTGCACGACAACAGCGCCCACCCGCCCAGCACCAGGTACGGGAAGGCGTGCTGGTGGCCCTGGAAGTACACCGCTGTGTGCTGCGCGTTGACCGAGCCCCCGGGCGGCAGCCACCGGCCGATCGTCCCGAGCGGTGACGGCAGCAGCGGCCAGGACACCGCGCCGCCGGACGAAGGGTTGCCGATGATCACCATCAGGCCCCAGGTGGGCAGCATCGCCCAGCGGCCGAACATGGTGTTGAACATGGTGAAGACCATCCCGGACACGAACATCGTGAGCGCCAGGATCAGCCACGACTGGGCGAACGGCAGGTTCAGCGCGCCCAGCAGCCAGTCCACCGTGGCGGCGATGGCGAACCCGCCGAGCAGCGCGTAGGCCATCGTGAACAGGATGCGTTCGACGGGGGTGAGCGTGCGCGCGTGCACGCTGAGCTGGATCGCGCCGACGAAGCCGATGATCACGGCGGCCAGCGAGATGTAGAAGATCGCCAGCCCGCGCGGGTCGCCCTTCTGCAACGGATTGACGTCCCGCACCGAGACCCGGACACCGAGCTTCTTGCCCACGGCCGGTGCCGTTTGCGAGAGCAGTTCGGCGACCGAGGCGCCGGACGCGCCGGACACGTCGAGGGCGGCGCTGCGCCCGTCGTCGCGCAGCTCGAAGACCGCGAAGACCTCCTGCTGCTCGATCGCCTCGCGGGCCGCGGCGCGGGTCTCGTACGGATGCACCTTCACCGAGGTGTCCAACGCCTTCTCCAGGCCGCGGAGATAGGCCCGGCCGGCCGCCTTCTCGTACGAGCCGACCACGGCCGTGGGGATCAGGCGCGGCGTCGGGTTCGCCATCGAGTAGGTGTACGAGCCCGCGAAGAGGCCGGCCGCGGCCGCGAGGATCAGCACCAGAACGGTGGCCGGCCAGAACGGCGACCGCCGGAAGGCGGACCACCGCCCGCCGGCCGGGGGACCGCCGTCGGCGTCCTGGGACAGGTGCGCCATGTCCGGGCCGGGGTCAGGCGTGGACCAGCGGCGTGTCCACGAGGTGTTCCGCCACGAACCACGCCTGGAGTTCGTTGGTGCGCAGGACCTCGGAGACCAGGAGGTCGTTGGTGCCGTCGTCCCCGTACTCCTGGGTGCGGGCCGCCGCGTCGTGGCACTCGGTGAGGATCAGCTCGTGCGCCTCCAGCAGGCGGGAGAGCATCGACGGCACCTCCTCCACCCCGTCCGGCGGGCGCGGCACGGTGGTGATCTCGGCGACGTGCCGGGGGTCGCCGACCGCGACGCCGCCGAGTGTCTGGACGCGCTCGGCGACGGTGTCGATCAGCTCCAGCTGTTCGCCCGCGTGCTTGTCGAGGAGCAGGTGCAGTTGGTAGAACGTCGCCCCGCGCATCAGCCAGTGGTACTTCTTGTACAGGTCGTGCAGGATCCGGGTGTCCGCCAGGACCTTGTTGAGCCGCTGGCAGGAGTACAGCCGGGTGTCCATGGTGAGGGCCACGGGGAACTGCTTGACGGTGCCGAACTCCTGAATGGTCCGGCCCTTCTGGTGCAGCCAGGGCTGGCTGCCGTCCGACCGGTGCTCCGCGGACGACGGGGGCTTCGGCTTCGGGGAACTCACGCCTGTACTCCTTCTGGAGAGGACTGAAGGGCGGGCCGGCGCGCTGCCGCCGGCCCGGGTTCCCCCCGCGACAGTCGACCAGGGGTGCGCCCGGCCCGCAAACGGTGGGGGTTGTCCGGGGTGACGCGGTCCGCCTATGGTCGGTCTGCTCTGAAAGCGCTTTCTCCAGCGACGCGGTGCCGCACGGTGTGCGTGCGCCGCGTGCCGCGCCCCGCCGTCCGAGGAGGACCGCATGTCCCCACGCCCCGCCCGCCGCCGGGTCGCGGTGATCGGCACCGGTGCCATCGTCACCGGCGGCCACCTGCCGGCGCTCGCCGCCCACGCCGACCGCACCGAGCTGGTCGCCGCCGTCGACGTGGACCCCGCGCGGCTCGACGCCTTCCGCGCCGAGGCGCCCGGCGACGTCACCGGGTACGCCTCGACGGGCGCGATGCTGGACGCCGTACGGCCCGACCTGGTGCTCGTCGGCACGCCGCCGTCCCTGCACCGGGAGCAGGCGGTGGCCGCGCTCGAGGCGGGTGCGTGGGTGCTGTGCGAGAAGCCGCTGTGCCTCTCCCTCGCCGAGTACGACGACATCGCCGCGGCCGAGGAGGCGTCCGGGGCGTACGCGTCCGTGGTCTTCCAGCACCGGTACGGTTCGGGCGCCGCGCACGCACGCGACCTGATCGCGAGCGGCGAGCTGGGCGCCCCGCTGGTCGCCCACTGCCAGACGACCTGGCACCGCGACGCCGCCTACTACGCGGTGCCCTGGCGCGGGCGCTGGTCCACCGAGGGCGGCGGCCCGACCATGGGCCACGGCATCCACCAGTACGACCTGCTGCTCCATCTGCTCGGTCCCTGGGCGGAGATACGGGGCATGGCGTCGCGCCTGGTGCACGACACCGAGAGCGAGGACGTCTCCACCGCCCTGGTGCGCTTCGGGAGCGGCGCCCTCGCCACCGTCGTCAACAGCGTGCTCTCCCCGGACGAGACGAGCCGGATACGCGTCGACTGCCGCGACGCGACGGTCGAGTTGACCCATCTGTACGGGCACCGCAACGACGACTGGGTCTACACCCCGGCCCGGCACGTCGCGCCCGAGCGCGCCGCCGCCTGGCGCACCCCGCCCGCCGACGTGCCCAGCTCCCACACGGCGCAGCTCGGCGCCGTCCTGGACGCCTGGGACGCCGGGGTCCGACCGCCCGGCAGCGGCTTCGAGGCCCGCGCCACGCTGGAGTTCGCCGCGGCCTTGTACAAGGCGGCGTTCACCGGGCGGCCGGTGCACGCGGGGGAGATCGGGCCCGGCGACCCCTTCTACGCGGCCATGCACGGCGGTCATCCCGACTGGGCCCCTGAAGGACGCGCGTAGCTCAAAACCGAAGAGTTCACGGCGGGTTGGGGTGAAAGAGGTGTGAACAGGGGGTCCAGGTGCGCATCATCTTGACATGAACCTGCGGCCCGAGAGTCGGGCCGCATCCTCATGGAGGTGTTGGGATGCACCGCAGACTCGCCACCGGACTCACCGCCGCCGCGCTGGCGGTGACCACCGTCGTCGCCACCGCCGCGACCGCCGAGGCCGCTCCCTCCGACAAGGCACAGGTACTGGCGAGTTGGACGCAGACCAGTGCGTCCAGCTACAACGCCTGGACCGCGGCACGGGCGGACAAGTCCGCCTGGTCCGCCTACGGGTTCGACTGGACCACCGACTACTGCTCCTCCTCGCCGGACAACCCGTTCGGCTTCCCCTTCAGCACCTCCTGCGCACGGCACGACTTCGGCTACCGCAACTACAAGGACGCGGGCACCTTCGACGCCAACAAGTCCCGCCTGGACAGTGCCTTCTACGAGGACCTCAAGCGGGTCTGCGCCCGCTACGGCGGGGCCACCAAGACCGCCTGCAACAGCACCGCGTGGACGTACTACCAGGCCGTGAAGGTGTTCGGCTGACGAACCCTGGCAGGCGCCGCCGCCGCCAACGCGGCCGCCGCACTGGCGATGCCCAGGACGGCGCCCGCGGCGACGTCACCGGGATAGTGCACGCCGGTGTGGACCCGCGAGTAGCCGACGGCGCTCGCCAGCGCGCCGAGCGGCACGGCGGCCTCGGGCAGGACCACGCCGACGGCCGTGGCGAACGCCACCGCGGCGGCCGTGTGCCCCGACGGGAACGACGCCGACCGGGGCATGGGCACATACCGGTCCACCGTCACGCGTGCCGCCTCCCGGTCCGGCCGCGCCCGGTGCACCAGGCGCTTGCCCAGCAGGTTCGTCGAGGCCGACGCCACGGCGACCGCCCCCACACCGACGAGGGCCGCCCGCCGTGCCCGCGCCCCGCCCAGCGCGAGCGCGGCGGCGATCCCCAGCGAGACCTTCGAATGGTCGGCGGCATGGGACAGGCGCCGTAGTGCCCGGTCGAGCGTGGGCGTGGACGTGGCGGCCACCGCGGCGTAGAGCGCGCCGTCCACGGCACGCAGATCCCCGAGCACGGCAGCGACGGCCCGCCGGCGTGCGGGGGCCGGCGCCGGGGCCGGCCCGAGCGGGCCACGGGTGTCGCCGTCGGCGTTGGTCGGTTCGGTCATGGGCTCCTCGCTCCGCGGGGAGAGGGGACCCGAACCACCCTGGTCGCGGCCGGGCGCGACGGCGCGTGGGCGGGGCCCGTCCGGGGGACGGCGGGAGCGAGGAGGCCGAGTTCCGGGGTGCGGACCGGCACGACCGGGACCACACGGCGCCGGGCCGCCGGCCGGCCCTCGAGGGGTCGGCCGGCGGCCCGGCGGCGCGGTGGTGGATCAGCCGGCGGCCTTGAAGCCCCGCAGCCGCAGGGAGTTGCCGACGACGAAGACGGAGGAGAAGGCCATGGCCGCTCCGGCGATCATCGGGTTGAGGAGTCCGGCCGCGGCGAGCGGCAGCGCGGCGACGTTGTAGGCGAAGGCCCAGAACAGGTTCGACTTGATGGTGCCCAGCGTCCTGCGGGCCAGCCGGATGGCGTCGGCGGCGGCCCGCAGGTCCCCGCGGACGAGGGTGAGGTCGCCGGCCTCGATGGCGGCGTCGGTGCCGGTCCCCATGGCGAGCCCCAGGTCGGCCTGGGCGAGCGCGGCGGCGTCGTTGACCCCGTCGCCGACCATCGCCACCGAACGGCCCTCGCCCTGGAGGCGCTTGACGACGGCGACCTTGTCCTGCGGCAGTACCTCGGCGACGACGTGCTCGGCGTCGATGCCGACCTCGCGGGCGACGGAGGCGGCCACTGCCTTGTTGTCGCCGGTCAGCAGCACCGGCGTCAGGCCCAGGCCGCGCAGCCGGGTGATCGCCTCGGCGCTGGTCTCCTTCACCGCGTCCGCGACCTCCAGGACGGCACGGGCCTCGCCGTCCCAGGCGACGGTGATCGCGGTGCGGCCGGTCTGCTCGGCCGCGGTCTTCGCGCGGGCCAGGCCGGCGGGCAGCTCCATGGCCCACTCGGCGAGCAGCTTCTCGCGGCCGACCAGGACCGCATGGCCCTCGACGACGCCTTGGACGCCGAGCCCCGGCACGTTGGCGAAGTCCTCGGGGGCGGGCAGGGTGCCGATGCGTTCGGCGGCGCCCGTGGCGACCGCCCGGGCGATCGGGTGCTCCGAGGCGTGCTCCAACGCCCCGGCCAGCCGGAGCACTTCGGCCTCCTCGGTGCCTTCGGCGGTGTGCACGGCGAGCAGCGTCATGCGGCCGGTGGTGACGGTGCCGGTCTTGTCGAGGACGACGGTGTCGACCTTGCGGGTGGACTCCAGGACCTCGGGGCCCTTGATGAGGATGCCGAGCTGGGCGCCGCGCCCGGTGCCGACCATCAGCGCGGTCGGGGTGGCGAGGCCGAGGGCACAGGGGCAGGCGATGATCAGGACGGCGACGGCGGCGGTGAACGCGGCGGCCGGTCCCGAGCCGTTGCCGAGCCAGAAGCCCAGGGTGGCCAGCGCGAGGGCGATGACGACGGGGACGAAGACGGCGGAGATGCGGTCGGCGAGCCGCTGGGCGGCGGCCTTGCCGTTCTGCGCGTCCTCGACCAGCTTCGCCATCCGCGCCAGCTGGGTGTCCGCGCCGACCCGGGTCGCCTCGACCACCAGTCGGCCGCCCGCGTTCAGGGTCGCTCCGGTGACCCCGTCGCCCACGCCGACCTCGACCGGCACGGACTCGCCGGTGAGCATCGACGCGTCGACGGCCGAGGTGCCCTCGACCACCGTGCCGTCGGTGGCGATCTTCTCGCCGGGGCGCACCAGGAAGCGGTCCCCGGTCTTCAGCTCGCCGACGGGGACGCGCTCCTCGATGCCGTCCCGCAGGACGGTGACGTCCTTCGCGCCCAGTTCCAGCAGCGCCTTCAGCGCGGCACCCGCCTTGCGCTTGGAGCGTGCCTCGAAGTAGCGCCCGGCGAGGATGAAGGCGGTCACCCCGGCGGCCGCCTCCAGGTAGATGTTCCCTGAGCCGTCACCGCGGGCGATCGTCAGCTCGAAGGGGTGGGTCATGCCGGGCGTGCCCGCGGTGCCGAGGAACAGCGCCCACAGCGACCACAGGAACGCCGCCGACGTGCCGACGGAGATCAGGGTGTCCATGGTGGCCGCGCCGTGCCGGGCGTTGGTGAAGGCGGCCCTGTGGAAGGGCCAGGCGGCGTACGTCACCACGGGCGCCGCCAGGGTCAGCGACAGCCACTGCCAGTACTCGAACTGGAGCGCCGGCACCATCGCCATCGCGATGACGGGGACCGCCAGCACCACGGCCGTGACCAGGCGCTGCCGGAGCGGCCGCAGGGGGTCGGCGGGCTCGGCCTGCTCGGTGTCGCCCGTGGGCCCGGGGCGGACCGGCTCGGGCTCGCGGGCCGTGTACCCGGTGGCCTCGACCGTGGCGATCAGCTCCGGGACGGAGACGTCGGCGGCATGGCTGATCCTGGCCTTCTCCGTGGCGTAGTTGACGGTGGCGGTGACCCCCTCCATCCGGTTGAGCTTCTTCTCGATCCGGGCGGCGCACGAGGCACAGGTCATGCCGCCGATGGCGAGTTCCACCTCGGCTGGTGCGCTGGTCGTACTGGTGGTCATGGCTGCTCCTGGTGCGGGCCGCCGGCCGGGACCCGGCGTGCGGGCCCCGGCGGTGCGGCTGTTCGACGGGGGGGCGTGCGGGCCGGTCAGCGGCGGCCGGTCAGCTCGTAGCCGGCCTCGTCGACGACCTCGGCGATCGCGGCGTCGTCCGGCTCGGCGGCGGAGGTGACGGTGACGTGGCCGGTGTCGAGCGCGACGTCGACGCCGGTGACACCCTCCAGCTCGCCGATCACCCCGGTGAGTGTCGCGCTGCAGTGGCCGCAGCTCATGCCGGCGACGGCGTAGGTGGTGGTGACGGGGGCGGTGACGTTCGAGGTCATTGCTTCCTCCGGATTGGCGTCGGAACTCATACGGGGCGGGGGTATCCGGCCCGGCGACTCCATGTATACCCCCAAGGGGTATCTGACGCAAGCCGTCGAATCGCTTGACCGGGTACCCCCTAGGGGTATTGTGAAGTGCATGGAGAGGCCTCCGCGTGAGCTGGAGACCCCGAATTCGAGGAGAGGACCGCCATGCACACCGGACTGAGGATCACCGCGTTCGCCGCCGCACTGGCCGCCACCTTCGGCACCGCCTACGGCGTGGGCAGGGGAGTGGACCCGGTCGTAGCGGAGAGCGAACCCGCGCCGCACGACGAGCACGGCGGGTCAACGGCGCGGCAGCACGGGGACAAGAGCCACGAGGGGCAGGAGAGGACCCCGCCCGGCGGTCTGCAGATCTCCGAGGGCGGATACACCCTCGACCTCGCCACCCCGCGCGTCACCGCCGGCCGGAGCGCCGAACTGCGCTTCACCGTCCGGGACGCGAACGGCGACGCCGTCACCGCGTACCAGCGCGAGCACGACAAGGAACTCCACCTCGTCCTGGCCTCGCGCGACCTGGTCACCTACCGCCACCTGCACCCCACCCGTGCCGCCGACGGCACCTGGAGCACCCCCGTCGACCTGCCCGCGGCGGGCGGCTACCGCGTCTTCGCCGACTTCACCCCGGCGGGCAAGGGAGCGGAGAACCTCACCCTCGGCGCCGACCTGGCCGCCTCCGGCCGCTACCGGCCCGCACGCCTCCCGGTCCCGGACGCCACCGCCCGGACCGACGGCTACGAGGTCGAACTCGCCGGAGCCCTGCACCCCGGCAAGGCGAGCGAGCTGAAGCTGAAGGTGTCCCGCGACGGCGAACCCGTCAACGACCTCCAGCCCTACCTGGGTGCCTACGGCCATCTGGTCGCCCTGCGCTCCGGCGACCTCGCCTACCTGCACGTCCACCCGAACGGCGAACCCGGTGACGGCACCACCGCGCCCGGCCCGGAGGTCTCCTTCACGGCCACCGCGCCCAGCGCCGGCGCCTACCGTCTCTTCCTGGACTTCCGGCACCAGGGCGAGGTCCACACCGCGGCGTTCACCGTGCGCGCCGGATCGGCACCGGGCGCGCAGGAGTCCGCCCCGGCCGCCACGCCGGAGCACGCCGACGGCCACGGACACTGACCGCCGCCGCCCTCAGGGGATGTCCTCAGGCCGTGACGACCCGGACCCCCGCCTCCTCGAACCCCCGCACCAGCTCCGGGTCGGCCGCACCGTCCGTGACCAGCGTGTCCACCGACCCGGTCGCGCAGATCCGGGCGAACGCCCGCCGGCCCAGCTTGCTGGAGTCGGCGGCCACGACCACCCGCTCGGCGCGGTCGCACAGCAGCCGGTTGATCGCGGCCTCCGCCTCGTCGTGGGCCGCGGCACCGTGCGCCACGTCGAAGGCGACGACGCCCAGCACCGCCACGTCGAGGGTCACCTGGCCCAGCACCCCGTCCGCGAGCGGCCCGATCAGCTCGTAGGACTGGGCGCGGGCCACCCCGCCGGTCACCACGATCTTGAACTGCGGCCGGACGGCCAGCTCGTTGGCGATGTTGAGCGCGTTGGTCACCACGGTCAGCGCGGGGGTGCCGGAGGCCAGATCGGCGCGCACGGCCAGGGCGCGCGCCACCTCCGTCGTGGTCGTGCCCCCGGTCAGCCCCACCGCCTCGCCGGGCGCCACTAGCGCGGCGACCGCCTGTGCGACGCGCTGCTTCTCCGAGGCGCGGCGGGCGGTCTTGTAGCGCAGCGGCAGCTCGTACGACACCCCGTGCACCACCGCGCCCCCGCGCGTACGCACGAGCATCTGCTGCTCGGCGAGCCGGTCGAAGTCCCGGCGGATCGTCGCGGCCGAGACCTCGAGCTCGGTCGCCGCCTCCTCGACGTCCAGCCGGCCGCGCTCGACGAGCAGCTCCAGCAGCGCCTTCCAGCGGGCGTCGCGCGACATCCGCGCCTCCGTTCCTCGATCCCCGCCGACCCTAGCGCACCGTACTGTTCCCTCTGATTGCTTGATTGTGCTCGAAAGCTCGCTATATCTTGCAGGAACAATCAATCCGTGTTCGGGGAGTGTGCGACATGACGTATGTCGAGGACGAGCTCAACAGCCAGCCCGAGTGCTGGACGCGCGCCGCCGGGGAGGCGGCACGCCACACGGCGGCGCTGCCCGCGGCGGGGGAGCGGGTGGCGATCGTCGGATGCGGCACCTCGTACTTCATGGCGCAGTCGGCGGCGGCCCTGCGCGAGGACGCGGGCCTCGGCGAGACGGACGCCTTCGCGGCCTCCGAGTTCCCCCGGGGGCGGGCGTACGACCGGGTCGTGGCCCTCACCCGCTCCGGCACCACCACCGAAGTACTGGAGCTGCTCACGGAGCTGAAGGGCCGTACGCGCACCGTCGCCCTCACCGCCGACCCGGAGACGCCGGTGATGACCGCCGCCGACGACGTGGTCGTCCTCGACTACGCCGACGAACGGTCCGTCGTGCAGACGCGGTTCGCGACCACCGCGCTCACGCTGCTCCGCGCCCACCTCGGCCTGCACACCGACGCCGTCGTCGCCGACGCCCGTGCCGCGCTCGCCGCCGACCTGCCCGAAGGGCTCGTGGAGCGCACCCAGTTCACCTTCCTGGGCCGGGGCTGGACCGTCGGACTGGCCAACGAGGCGGGCCTGAAGATGCGCGAGGCCTCCCTGTCCTGGACCGAGGCCTACCCGGCGATGGAGTACCGGCACGGCCCCATCAGCATCAGCACGACGGGCACGGCGACCTGGATGTTCGGGGAGGCGCCCGAAGGGCTGGCCGAGCAGGTCCGGGAGACCGGCGCGACGTGGGTGCCCGCGGCGCTGGATCCGCTGGCCGAACTGGTCCGCGCCCAGCGGCTCGCCGTCGCCGTCGCCACCGCCCGCGGTCTCGACCCGGACCGGCCGCGCCATCTGACCCGCTCGGTCATCCTCGCCCCCTGACGCCCACGCCCGAAGCCCGGGAAGGAACCAGACCGTGCCCCTCGCCACCACCGGCGACCTGGTCGGCCGCGCCGCGGCCGGCCGCTCCGCCGTCGCCGCCTTCAACGTCATCACCCTGGAGCACATCGAGGCCGTCGTCGCCGGCGCCGAGTCCGTGGGGATGCCCGTGGTCCTCCAGGTCAGCGAGAACGCCGTGAAGTACCGCTACGGCCGCCTGCTGCCCCTGGCCCGCGCGGCCGTCTCCGCCGCCGAGGGCGCCGCCGTGCCCGTCGCCCTGCACCTCGACCACGTCCAGAGCGACGGCCTGCTGCGCCAGGCCGCGGACGCCGGGTTCAGCTCCGTGATGTACGACGCCGCCCGGCTGCCGTACGCGGAGAACCTCGCGGCGACCCGGGCCGCCGCCGACTGGGCGCACGCCCAGGGGCTGTGGATCGAGGCCGAGTTGGGAGAGGTCGGCGGCAAGAACGGCGCCCCGCCGCTCGACGCCCACGCGCCCGGCGCCCGCACCGACCCCGCCGAGGCACACGCCTACGTCGCCGACTCCGGCGTGGACGCCCTCGCGGTCGCCGTCGGCAGCTCCCACGCGATGACGACGCGCACCGCGGCCCTCGACCACGACCTGCTCAAGGAACTGTCCGGCGCCCTGGACGTGCCGCTCGTCCTGCACGGCTCCTCCGGGGTGCCGGACGGCGAACTCACCGCGGCCGTCGCGGGCGGCATCGCCAAGGTCAACGTCGGCACCGCGCTCAACATCGCCATGACCGGCGCGATCAGGGAGCATCTCGCCGCACGCCCCGACGCGGTCGACTCGCGCGGCTACCTCACCGCGGGGAGGGAGGCCATGGCCCGGACGGTGGCGACGCTCATCCAGGTGGTCGCGCGGACCGCCCCCGCCTCCCCTCCGGCTACTCCTTGACCGCCTTCAGCACCACGAACTTCCGGTCGCCCGCCACCAGCCGGCTGTTGCCGAACAGGCGCCGCAGCTTGACGTGGTAGCCCAGGTGCCGGTTGCCGACGACCCACAGTTCGCCGCCGGGGCGCAGCACCCGCCGCGCCCCGGTGAACATCCGCCACGCCGTGGCGTCGGTCGTCGCCTGGTGGGAGTGGAAGGGCGGGTTGTTGAGCACCAGGCCGACACTGCCGTCCGGCACCCCGGCCAGCCCGTCGCCCACCCGGAACTCCGCCCGGCCCGCGACCTCGTTCGCCCGGTACGTCGCCTCCGCCGAGGCCACCGCCTGGAACGACTCGTCGGTGAACAGCACCTCCGCGTCCGGATCGGCCAGGGCCACCGCCGTGCCGACCACACCGTTGCCGCAGCCGAGGTCCACGACCCGCCCGACACCCCTGGTGTCCGGCAGGTGCCGCAGGAAGAAGCGGGTGCCGACGTCGAGGCGGTCGGCGCAGAAGACCCCGGCGTGGTTGACGACGGGGCGGCCGGCGAGCGGCCCGATCTCGTCGGGCAGCCGGTAGGCGAGTGGCCAGGGGTTGGCCGGCCGCCGCAGCGCGGGATCGGGCTCCGCGAAGATCAGCCGGGCCTTCTTCACGGCCAAGGAGGTCCGGGTCGGGCCGACGATCCGTTCGAACAGCCGGAGCGTCGAGGTGTGGATCTCCTTCACCATCCCGGTGCCGACCACGACCGTGCCCCCGTGCAGCGCGGGCGCCAGCCGCAGCAACTGGTCCTCCAGCAGCGCCAGGCTCTTCGGCACCCGCACCAGCAGCACGTCCACCCGGTCCGGCGGCGGGTCCTGCGTGGTGAGCAGACGCACCGAGCCCGGCTCGGCACCGGCGCGCGCCAGGTTGGCCCGGGTCGCCTCCCGCGCGAGGTGGGAGTCGGTGATCTGCACCGGCCGGTGCGCGGCCAGCGCCGTCACCAGCGCTCCCCAGCGGTCACCGACGACCACGACCGTGCCGTCCAGCGGGACCTTCCGCTCCGCAAGGTGCCCCAGCAGGTACTCGTCGGAGGCGTCCCAGGCACGGAGCCGGTCACGCGGGTCCTCGGGATGGCGGGACAGCACGTGCTCGCCCCAGGGCGTGGTCATGCGGTCGCCGCTGCCGTTCGTACTGTCGCTGCGGTCGTTCGTGCTGCGGTCGTTCATCGTGTGTCCAGGCTAGCCGAGCGCCGGCCCGGTGCTGGTCGCGCCCGGTGGGGCCGCTCCCGGAGGCAGGACGGAGGGCATGGACGCCGAGCTGTTCCCCAGGGCCCGCGCCGGGCCCGCGCCCGGCGCCGTCCCCGTGCCGGACCGGCCGGCCCCGGGACGGCAGCGCGAGCTGCTGGACGCCTGCGGCGCCCGGGCCCGCCCCCGGCCGGACCGCGCACGGTGCGCGCCCCCGGCGGCGGCACGATGACCGCCCGGCAGGCCTGCCGGGGCCGTCACTGGTCCCCGTACGGTTACGCCCCCACCGCCGTCGACGGCGACGGCGCCCCGGTCAAGCCCTTCCCGGCCCGGCTCGACGACCTCGCCCGCCGGGCGGTGACCGACGCGCTGGGCGCCGACGCGCTGCCACCCGCCCCGTACGACATCGCGCCGGTCAACTTCTACGACCCCGACGCCCGCATGGGCACGCACCGCGACGCGGACGAGCGCGCCGACGCCCCCGCGGTCTCCCGCAGCCTCGGCGACACCTGCGTCTTCCGCATCGGCAACCCGAGACCCGCACCCGCCCTGAAGGCCTGTCCGGCGGATCATGCCGCAGACGCGGGGACAGGGTGCCCCGTCCTTCCCGCGACCTGATCCGCCGGACGGCCCCACACCGGCACCGAGCCGCGCAGCGGCGACCTGTTCGTCTTCGGCGGCCCGTCCCGGCTCGCGTACCACGGGGTGCCGAGGGTGCACCCGGGCACCGCGCCACCCGAGTTGGGACTCGCCGGGCGGCTGGACATCACGCCCCGGGTCAGCGGCCTCCGGGCCCGCGCCACGGACGGATCATGGGAGACTCCCCCTCATGAGCGGCAAGGCGGACCCCCGGGCGGCGGGGGAAGGGACCACCTCGAGGACGCGGCTGGACCGGGGGCGCGCTGCGCTCGGACCCGCGTTGGAGCTCGTGCACACCGGACGCGCCCCCACCCGGGCCGTCCTCACCGCGGAACTGGGCGTGACCCGGGCCACGGCCGGCGCGGTCGCCGCCGAACTGGAGGCGCTCGGCCTGATCCGCGTGGACGCCAGGCCCGGGGCCGCCGCCGGTTCCCAGGGCCGTCCCTCGCACCGTCTCGCGGTCGCCGAGGACGGCCCCGTCGCCCTCGCCGCCCAGATCCACGCCGACGGCTTCCGTGCGGCCCTGGTCGGTCTCGGCGGCCGGATCGTCGCCACCGCGCCCGGCTGCGAGGTCGTCGACGCCGATCCGGCGAAGGTGCTGGGCTCCGTCGTCGAGGCGGGCGCGGAGCTGCTGCGGCAGACCGGGCGGCGCTGCGTCGGCGCCGGGCTCGCCGTGCCGTCCGCCGTCGCGGAACCGGAGGGCCTGGCCCTGAACCCGCTGCACTTGGCCTGGCCGGCCGGCGCGCCCGTGCGGGAGATCTTCGCGCAGCAGGTGCGCGCCGCGGGCATCGAGGGACCCGCCTTCGCCGCCAACGACGTCAACCTCGCCGCCCTCGCCGAGCACCGCCACGGCGCCGGACGCGGCGCCCGCGACCTGCTGTGCGTCGCCACCGGCCACCGCGGCGTCGGTGGCGCCCTGGTCCTCGACGGCCGCCTGCACACCGGCAGTTCCGGGCTCGCCCTGGAGGTCGGCCACCTCGCCGTCAACCCCGAGGGCCGTCCCTGCCACTGCGGCAGCCGCGGCTGCCTGGACGTGGAGACCGACCCGCTGGCCTTCCTCACGGCGGCCCGGCGCGAACCGGGACCCGAGGTGTCCCTGCTCCAGCAGTCCTACGACCTGATCCGCGAGCACTACACCGACCCGGCCGTCCGCACCGCCACCGAGACCCTCATCGACCGCCTCGGCCTGGGTCTCGCCGGACTGGTGAACATCCTCAACCCGGACCGCATCGTCCTCGGCGGGCTCCACCGGGCGCTCCTCGACGCCGACCCCGAGCGGCTGCGCGCGGTCGTCGCCGGGCGCAGTCTGTGGGGCCAGAGCGGCGGGGTGCCGATCCTGCCCTGCGGACTCGACCACAACAGCCTGGTCGGCGCGGCCGAGTTGGCCTGGCAGCCGGTCCTGGACGACCCGCTGGGCGTCCCGGCGTAGGCGGCCGGACGTGCCCGCACCTCAGGGCGCGGGCCGGTCTCCGCCGCTCGGGGCGTGGCTGAGGTCGACGACGCAGAAGATGTTGCCGTCCGGGTCGGCCAGGACGACGAAGTCGGGGTCGGGCGGGTACAGCTCCCACTCGACGGCCCGCGCGCCGAGGCCGATCAGGCGTCGCACCTCCGCCCGCTGCTCCCCGGCCGAGTCCGTGAACAGGTCGAGGTGGAGACGGGGCCGGGGCTCGGGCGGCGAGTCGCTGCGCAGCAGGCCGAGGGCGCGCCCCGAGCCGTCCGCGTACTCGAGCGTCCGCCACGTCTCGCTCTGCCACTCGTCCGCGGCCACCAGGGGCAGCGCCGCCGTCCAGAACGCGACCGCGCGGGGGAGGTCCGTGACACCGATGACGGGGATTCCGAGTCTCAGCATGATCCCGACCCTACGTACTGCGCCAGCCCGTTGCCCAGCGACCAGTCCGCGGAGGTGTTCTCGGTCAGGGTGACGAAGACGTTGCGGGGGTCCGTGCCCGCGTACTCCTCGGCGAGCCGGGCGATCCGGCCGTACAGCGCCTCCTTCTGCCGGGTCGTCCGGCCCGCCCGCATCGTGATCGCCACGAACACGATGCCCTCGTCCCGGTGCACGCCGAGGTAGTCGTCGTAGCGCAGGGTGCCGCCTGCGGGGTCGTGGGCGGTCAGGACCTGGAAGCGGTCGTCGGACGGGATGCCGAGGGTCTCGACCAGGGCGTCGTGGACGGCCCGGCCGAGCGCGTCGAGCCGGCCGGTGCCGGTGCGGCCACCGTGCGCGTCGATGCGGACGAAGGGCATGAAGGGGTCTCCCGTCGAGTGGGGGCCGGTGTGCGGAGCGGACACGTCGGAAGGCGGCCGGTGTCGGGGGCGGACGCCTCGGGGGCGCCGGTGTGCGGGGCGGACGTCAGCGCCAGTCGGCGGCGAACGCCCGCGCGGGGTTCTCGGTGAGCACGCGCCGCACCAGCTCCTCGCCCACGGCGGCCGCCAGCCGGGGAACCACACGGCGCAGCAGGTACGGCATCCCCGGGCCGCCGTGCACCGAGCGGGCGGCCGCGGTCGTCGTGTCGCCGCCGAGCAGCAGCCGATCGCCGAACCCCGCCTCGGCAAGGTCTCGCACGGCGTCCGGCATCCGCCAGTCCGTGGCGTGGTGCGCCCGCGACGGCCCGTCGAAGGCCAGCCAGCACCCCGACGCGGCGGCCTGCCGGTGGACCACGGGGTCGGGGGAGCGGTTGAGGTGACCGAGGATCACCCGTTCCGCCGGCACCCCCGACTCGCCGCACAGCAGGTCCAGCACGTCCAAGGCGCCCGTACCCAGCTCCAGGTGCACGGCGATCGGCGCTCCCGTCGCGTGGTGCGCCTCGGCCGCCGCCGACATGGTCCACCGCGCGTGCGCGTCGAGCGCGTGGAAACCGCCCGCCACCTTGATCAGTCCCGCGCGCACGCCCGACGTCCCGATGCCCCGCGTCAGTTCGGCGACGAAGACGTCGGCGGCACGGCCCCGCAGCGCCGCGAGTGTGTCCTCGTCGTAGTGGACGTCCTGGTGCAGCCCCGTCGCGGCCACCACGTGGACGCCGGTCTCCCGGGACAGGGCCGGCAGGTCGGCGGCCCGCCGCCCCAGCCCGTACGGCGTCCACTGCACCACCGCGCCGCCGCCCCGCTCCCGGAACGCGGCCAGCTCCGCCCGGGCCGCCGCCGCGTCGCGCAGCTCCTCGCCGGGCAGCCGGGGACTGGCGAAGAACAGGTGGTCGTGGGCGTCGCACACACCCAGCTCCGCGCCGCCGACGTCCCCGAGGACCGTGCGGACGGCGCTCACCACTGACGTCCCCTCGCCAGCAGACCCCGCCCCGGCTCCGACAGGTGCAGCACCCGGAAGACCTCGCCCTCCACGCCGTCCGGCGCGTCGCCCGCGTGCAGCGAGAAGTGCACCAGCTCCCAGCACCCGGTGTCCACGACCGCCGCCGCGAGCAGCGCCCCGTCCACGGCCGAAAGCCGTCCGGTCTCCCGCACCGCGTCCGCCGCCGCCTCCGACAGCGGTACGCCTTCCGGCACCGGCCGCCGCCGCACGACCGCCACCCGCGCGGGAGATCCGGCGGGGCCGCCCTCCTCGTACGCCAGGCCCGTCCACTGCCGGACCGCGGGCCGGCCGAAGTCGTCGGTGGGCCGCTGGAAGGCGCCCTCCCAGAGGAAGGAGTTCATGCCCTCCACGGTGTGCCACAGGTAGAACGGCGCGTACTGGTTGACCGGCGAGCCGTCCCCGCCGCGCTCCCGGACCAGGTACGCCTTGAGTCCGAGCCCGGGCCAGTCGTCCAGCAGGTGCCCGGTGCGGGCCACCCGCTCCCTGATGGCGTCCATCGGGTAGTCGGCGGGCAGGGTGAAGGTGTACTGCATGGCATGCACGGTTCGTGACTCCTCCGGTCCTCTCGGGTGGTGCCGGCTGCGCTACCGCAGGACGGACTTCGGCGGCTTGAGCAGCGACAGCAGTCCCCGGACGCCCGCGTCGAAGGCGGCGGGGGAGCCGGACGCGCGGGCCAGGACGTAGCCTCCCTGCACGGTCGCGACGACCGCCGCCGCGATCTCCTCGCCGTCCAGCCACGGCGCGAACTCGCCCTGTTCCCGGCCCTCCTCGACCAGCTGGGCGATCTGCTCCCGCAGCCAGTCGAGGGTCTCGTCCACGGGGGCGCGCAGGGTGTCGTCCGCGATCACGTCCGGGTCCATCGTCAGACGGCCGACCGGGCACCCGCGCAGCACGTCCCGCTCGCGCCGCAGATACGCCTCGATGCGCTCGTACGGGGTCCCCGGACCGTCCAGCACGGCACCGGCCGCGGCCCGCATCTCCCTTGCCGTGCGCCGGATCGCGGCGAGCGCGAGATCGGGCTTGCCCTTGAAGTGGTGGTACATGCTGCCCTGCCCGGCC
Source organism: Streptomyces coelicoflavus (assembly GCF_003112555.1). Lineage (GTDB taxonomy): Bacteria > Actinomycetota > Actinomycetes > Streptomycetales > Streptomycetaceae > Streptomyces > Streptomyces coelicoflavus. The sequence continues at coordinate 331,583 of NZ_BEWB01000005.1, forward strand.
TCGGCCCGCTCAAGGATGGCCTTGGGGCTGGTGCCCACGTACCCCCGCTCCCACAACAACTCGCGCGTCGACTCGATCAGGCGTTCCGAGGTGCTCATGAGAGCACTGTACATACTAGTAGTTACAGACGTCGAGAGGTCGACCGGGACCGGGGAAGCAGACGCGGACCTCCGAAGTACTCCCCGGGGGGTACGCACACTGCCGCTGGCCGTACGACGACCCGGACCCCCTCCCGGAGTCAGGCTCGGAAGCGACACAAGGGACATCGCGACCGAGGAGTTGGACGACATGGAGACCCTGGCACAGTTCGGAGACGGCGGGCCCGGCCCGTGGATCCTGCTCTTCCCGGTGATCTGGGCACTGGTCATCGGCGGCGTCATCACCCTGCTGCGCCGCACGGTGTGGCGCGGACGCCGCGGTCCCGGGCGGCCGCGCGCCGTCGAGGACAACTCGCCCATCACGGTGCTCGGCCATCGCTTCGCCTCCGGCGAGATCGACGAGGACGAGTACTGGCGCCGGCTGTCCGTGCTGGACGAGCAGTTCGGCCGGACCGGCAAGGGCGGTGCGGCATGACCGCGACGACCGTCACCCGGGCCGCCGCCCGGGTCGTGGACGCCGTGAAGGTGTACGGCGGTGGCGACACCGCCGTACGCGCCCTCGACGGCGTCAGCGTCGGCTTCCCGGCCGGCCGCTTCACCGCCATCATGGGCCCCTCCGGCTCCGGCAAGTCCACCCTGATGCACTGCGCCGCCGGGCTCGACACCCTCACCTCGGGCGCCGCGCACATCGGCGACACCGACCTCGGAACCCTCGACGACCGCCGGCTCACCCTGCTGCGCCGCGACCGCGTCGGCTTCGTCTTCCAGGCCTTCAACCTGGTGCCGACGCTGACCGTCGCCGAGAACATCACCCTCCCCCTCGACCTCGCCGGACGGCGGGGCGACACCGAATGGGTCGACGCGCTGATCGACGTCGTCGGACTGCGCGACCGCCTCCACCACCGCCCCGCCGAACTCTCCGGCGGACAGCAGCAACGCGTCGCCGTGGCCCGCGCCTTCGCGGGACGGCCCGACGTGGTCTTCGCCGACGAGCCCACCGGCAACCTCGACTCCCGCTCCGGCGGCGAGGTGCTCGGCCTCCTCGGCCGCACCGTCCGGCAGACCGGCCGCACGGTCGTCATGGTCACCCACGACCCCGTCGCCGCCGCCCACGCGGACGAGGTCGTCTTCCTCGCCGACGGACGCCTCGTCGACCGCATGGACGCGCCGACCGCCGACAGGGTCCTGGACCGGATGAAAGCCTTCGAGGTGCCGTCGTGAACGCCCCCGTCCCCGTCCGTCTGAGCGTCTCCTCGCTCAGGGCCCACAAGCGCCGCTTCGCCGGGACCTTCCTCGCCGTGGTCCTCGGCGTCGCCTTCCTGGCCGGCACCCTGGTCATGGGCGACACGCTCCGCGCGAGCTTCGACAGCATGTTCGGCAACGCCGCCGGCGGCACCGACGCCGTGGTGCGCAGTGCGGACGCCATCACCACACCGGGCGAGAGCCAGGGCGTACGGCAGCCGGTCGGCACCGAGCTGGTGCGGACCCTGGAGCGGGTGGACGGCGTCGCCGCCGTCGCCCCCAGCATCCAGGGCGCGGGTCAGCTCGTCGGCGCGAACGGCGACCCGATCGGCGGCCAGGGTCCGCCCACCCTGGCCGGCAACTGGATCACCGATCCCGAGCTGAACCCGTACCGCCTGGCCGAGGGCCGCGCCCCGCAGAAGTCCGGCGAGGTCGTCGTCAACCGCGGCACCGCCGAGAAGGGCGGCCTGGCGATCGGCGACACCACCACCCTGCGCACCCCCGACCCCGTCGAGGTCACGATCGTCGGACTCGCCACCTTCGGCGGCGAGGACGGCATGGCCCAGGTGACCTACACCGGCATGACCCGCGCCGACGCCGAGAAGTACCTCACCGCGCGGCCGGGCGAGGCGGCGAGCATCCAGGTGCGGGCCGGGCCGGGCGTCGGCCAGCGGGAACTCGTCGACCGGCTCGCCCCCGTACTGCCCGACGGCGTCGAGGCAATCACGGGGCAGGAGTCGGCGGCGGAGAACACCGACATGATCTCCAGCCAGTTCCTGACCCTGTTCACCACGTTCCTGCTCGTCTTCTCCGGCATCGCCCTGCTGGTCGCGACCTTCTCGATCCACAACACCTTCGCCATCGTGGTCGCCCAGCGAACCCGGGAGAACGCCCTGCTGCGCGCCCTCGGCGCCTCCCGCGGGCAGGTCACCGCCGCCACCCTCGTCGAGGCGGCCGCCGTGGCGGTGACCGCGTCCGCCGCCGGGCTCGCGGGCGGCATCGGCATCGCGGCCGGACTCCAGGCCCTCTTCCCGGCGATCGGCTTCCCCTTCCCCGAAGGCGCCCTGGTGATCAGCGCGCTGTCGCTGCTGCTCCCGCTCGCCGTCGGCGTCGTGGTCTGCCTCGGCTCCGCCCTGCTGCCCGCGGCCCGGGCCGGGCGCACCGCACCCCTGGCCGCGCTGCGCGAGACGGCCGTCGACACCTCCGGCGCCTCCCGTGCCCGTGCGGTCACCGGCACGGCGCTGCTCGCGCTCGCCCTCGCGGTGACGCTCGCCGGGGTCCTGCTCTCCCCGTCGGTCTGGTCGGCGGCAGCGGGCGCCGTCCTCACCCTGGTCTCCTTCGTGGTGCTCGGGCCGGTCGCCTCCAGCGCCGCCGTACGCGTCCTGGGGGCCCCGCTGGACCGGCTGCGCGGCGTCACCGGCGTCCTCGCCCGGCGCAATGCCCTGCGCAGCCCCAAGCGCACGGCGGCCACCGCCGGGGCGCTGATGATCGGCGTGGCGGTCGTGTCGCTGTTCACGGTGTTCGGCGCCTCGCTCAAGGCGACCATGGACCAGACCGTCTCCCGGTCCTTCGCGGGCGACGTCGCCGTCAGCGCGCCGTCCTTCGGCGCGGGCGGCAGCGGCCTCAGCCCGCGGCTGGCGGGCGCGGTCCAGGAACTGCCCGAGGTGGACACCGCCGTCGGCCTGGGCAGGGGCGTCGCGGAAGTGGACGGCGAGGGGCGGGCGCTGACCGTCACCGACCCGGCCGCCCTGCACCGCACCTTCGACCTGGGTACCGTCCACGGCTCACTGGACGGCCTCGGCACCGACGGCATCGCGGTCACCGAGAGCGAGGCGGACAAGCAGGGTCTGGCCACGGGTGACACCACACGCCTCACCTTCACCGACGGGCGCAGCGCGGACTTCACCGTCCGCGCGGTCTACGGGCAGTCCGAACTCGCCGGCGACTACGTCATCACCCGCGCGGCCTGGGCCCCGCACCGCACCCAGGACTCCGACACCCTGGTCGCCGTCGCCTTCGAGGACGGCGTGAGTGCGGAGGCGGGCAAGGCGGCGGTCGAGAAGGTCGCCGGCCAGTACGGCAACCCGGAGGTGCAGACCCGTGACGAGTACGCCGAGTCCTCGGCGGGCGGCATCGACATGATGCTGACCCTCGTCTACGCGCTGCTCGCCCTCGCGGTGCTCATCGCCCTGCTCGGCATCGCCAACACCCTGACCCTGGCGGTCCACGAGCGCACCCGCGAACTCGGGCTGCTGCGCGCCGTCGGGCAGACCCGGGCCCAGCTGCGGGCCATGGTCCGCTGGGAGTCCGTCCTGGTCGCCGCCTTCGGCACGGTCGGCGGGCTCGGCCTCGGCGCCTTCCTCGGCTGGGTCCTCGTGGCGGCCTCCGACGGCGCCTCGGACAGCGCCTTCGCCTTCGCCGTGCCGCCCGTGCGGCTCGCGGTGGTGGCCGTGGTAGGCCTCGCGGCCGGCGCCCTGGCGGGCCTGCGCCCGGCCCGGCGGGCATCCCGCCTGGACGTACTGCGCGCCGTCGCCACCGAGTAGCCCGCGCCGGCCCGGCGAACCTCCGGCGAACCCGGCCGCCGGTGCGGCACCCGCCACGGCGCGTGCCGCACCGGCGCGCGGGGCCGGACGGCGGGTGCGAACACGCCGGACGGCCGACGCACCGTCAGGGCCGGTACCGGTCGGGCCGGTTGCCGGCCGCCCCGGACGCGAATCCGCGTTCCGGACGTCGCCGGGACCGTGACGCACGGCCCGCGGCAGCGGACGGTCACCGCCCGGTCAGCCGACAACGGCCGACCGGGCGGGAGCGGGTTGGGGGCTGCCGAGGTCGACCGGGTGCTCGACCTCCGCGAAGGCGGCGGCCGGTACCTCCTCGACCAGACGGCGCGGCGGACGCGCCGACACGGGTGGCGCAGTGGGCGGCGCCGGGGTGACGGCCGTAGGGAGGGTGAACCAGACGACCTTGCCCGATTCGCCCTCCGGCCGGGCGCCCCAGCTCTCGCTCATCGCGGCCACCATGGCCAGCCCCCGCCCGCAGGTCGCGAGTGGCTCGGCGTCGTCCACGACGGGCAGTCGCGGATCGTGGTCGCGCACCGAGACCGTGAGCCGGTCCAGGAGCAGTTCCACCTCCACGGTGCACGTCTTGTCCGGCCGGGCATGCAGGTGGACGTTGGTCAACAACTCCGTCACGCCGAGCACCGCCCGGTCGATCAGGAGATCCATATGCCAGTAGCGCAATTGCGCAGATACGATTCTGCGGACCTGGCCGATCCGCGACGGCAGGGCTTGCAGCTCCACCGTGCAATGTCTGCTTGGGTGACTGATCACGGCTGCGACTCCCCGACATAGAGGTCCGGAAGAACACGGAGTTCGGATCCAGCGAGGCGCACACGGCGCACGCCGCCCGCTGTCATGGCCGGCGGGCTGGTTCGCAGCGTTATCGCCGGTAAACCCAGAGTGACGTGAGACCAGCGTGACGCAAGGGGTTCGGCACCGCAAGTTACGGACATCTCTCAGACGCGGCGTCCGGCCGCCCTGCGCACCGCCTCGATGAACCGCCGGGCGGCGGGCGGACCCGGCTCGCCGGGGGCGGGGTCGCGCTCGCCGAGGGTCAGCAGGTACCGCTTGCCGTTGAGATCGGCCAGCGCGCGGTCCTCGGGGCCGAACCACGGGCGGGAGGCCCGCACCGCCTGCACCGGGGCGCTGTCTATCTCGCTGCCGTAACTGGTGAGCAGCTCGACCCGGCCACCGCTGATCCGGACCGTCCCGGCCCGGGTGAGTGACCGCAGCCGTTTGCCGATCCGCACCCCCGTGGCCCTGAACTCCGGCTCCGCCATGGCCGTCGCCCCCTCGTGCGCGTCGGTTGCCGGACCGTGCACCGACCGCGATGCTCCCGGTACCGGCTCGTGTCGTGCTCCAGTGTGCGCCCGCGACCGGAATCCGGTCCCGCCGCTGGCAGTCTGCCCGCACCGCGCCCCGAGCACCAGTACGCGCCGCCCCTTTCCGGAGGCGACCGGAGCACGCGCGCGAATGCGCCCCCCACCGCGCCCCCACCGCTTCCACGGCGTCGCCCCAGGGGTGCCTTTGAGGCCCCCAAAGAGGTGTTTATGCAGGTGAGAAGCGTGTGCAAGGTGTTTATGATCGAGCTGTCGGCCGCGCTGTCCGCCGTCGGCGCGCAGCGTAAGGAGCCCCCGAAGTGAGCACTTCCCAGCAGACCGGCACCGGCGCCACCCTGGACGTCGACCACAGCGACGCCGCCTACCGCGCCTGGCTCAAAGAGGCCGTCCGCAAGGTCCAGGCCGACGCCAACCGCTCGGCCGACACCCATCTGCTCCTCTTCCCGCTCCCGGAGCGCTGGGGCATCGACCTGTACCTGAAGGACGAGTCGACCCACCCGACCGGCAGCCTCAAGCACCGCCTCGCCCGCTCCCTCTTCCTCTACGGTCTGTGCAACGGCTGGATCCGGCCGGACCGGCCGGTGATCGAGGCGTCCAGCGGCTCGACGGCCGTGTCCGAGGCGTACTTCGCCAAGCTGATCGGCGTGCCCTTCGTCGCCGTCATGCCCCGCACGACGAGCACCGAGAAGATCCGCCTGATCGAGTTCCACGGCGGACGGTGCCACTTCGTGGACGACTCCCGGCGGATGTACGAGGAATCCGCCCGCCTCGCGGCGGAGACCGGCGGCCACTACATGGACCAGTTCACCTACGCCGAACGCGCCACCGACTGGCGCGGCAACAACAACATCGCCGAGTCGATCTTCCGCCAGCTGCGCCTGGAACGGTACCCCGAGCCCTCCTGGATCGTCGCCACGGCCGGCACCGGCGGCACCTCGGCGACCCTCGCCCGCTACGTCCACTACATGCAGTTCGACACCCGCGTCTGCGTGGCCGACCCGGACAACTCCTGCTTCTTCGAGGGCTGGACCACCGGCGATCCCGACGTGTCCTGCGACCACGGCTCCCGGATCGAGGGCATCGGCCGGCCCCGGATGGAACCGAGCTTCGTGCCCGGCGCGATCGACCGCATGATGAAGGTGCCCGACGCGGCGAGCGTCGCGGCCGTACGGGCCCTGGAGCACGTCATCGGCCGCAAGGCGGGCGGCTCCACGGGCACCGGCCTGTGGAGCGCGCTGAAGATCGTCGCCGAGATGGTGGCCAAGGGGGAGCGGGGCAGCGTCGTGACGCTGCTGTGCGACCCGGGGGACCGGTACCTCGACAAGTACTACTCGGACGCCTGGCTCGCCGAACAGGGCCTCGACATCGAGCCGTACACGGCGGCGATCGAGTCCCTGCTGCGCACGGGCACCTGGCCCCGCTGACCACGTCCGTGCGGGCTACGGCCGCCGCAGCCGCAGGTCCAGCGACCCGACCGCGGCCCGGAAGGCCCGTCCCAGCCCCGGACGCGCCCGGTCGAGCACGAAACGGAACGGCGCGGTGCCGTCCGCCGCGAACGTCCACCGCACCCGTGTCCCGATACCGGCCGGCGCCAGCCACCACTCCTCCAGCATCGCCCGGGCGCCCGGCACGTTGGTGACGTCGACGCGGCAGGCGTACACCTCGGGCCGCTCGGCCGCCAGCACCGTCTCCACGAAACGCATACCGCCCCTGAGCCGGATCTCGCGCCCCGCCCCGTCACCGATGGGCCGGGCGGACGTCACCGCCGAGAACCAGGCCGGCCAGCCGGGCACCTCCTCGGCCAGGGCCCGGAAGACCGCGTCCGGAGCGGCCGAGACGTCGCGCGCGAAGACCAGGCGTACCGGCGCCGTCTCGACGAAGTCGAGACCCACCGGACGCAGACGGCGAGCCATGACCACCACCCCCTGGTGCGAAGCCGCGCGTGCGGACGATCGGCCGGGTGGCGCCACGATAGCCCCGCGCGCTCCGGGTGTCAGCGGGGCGGCGCCGCACGGCAGGGGGCCGCCGCGGGCCGCGACACGGGCGTCAGTCGGCCGCGGGCTCCGGTTCGCCCGCCACGACGAGACCGAGATGCTCGGCGACCTCCGCGCGGGCCTGTGCCGACAGGCCGGGATCGGTCACCAGCGTGTCCACCTGCTCCAGCGTCGCGAACGAACTCAGACCCACGACGCCCCACTTGGTGTGGTCCGCGACCACCACGACACGCCGAGCCGACTGCACGAGCCGCCGGTTCGTCTCGGCCTCCGCGAGGTTCGGCGTGGACAGGCCGGCCTCGGCCGATATGCCGTGCACGCCCAGGAACAGCACGTCGAAGTGGAGCGTCGCGATCGCCTGGTCGGCCACCGGGCCCACCAGCGAGTCGGAGGGCGTGCGCACCCCGCCGGTGAGCACCACCGTCGCCGCGCCCTGCCGCGCCCCCGAGGTGCGCTGCGCCACGTGGAACACGTCGGCCACCCGCACCGAGTTGGTGACCACCGTCAGATCCGGCACGTCCACCAGCCGGTGCGCCAGCGCGTACGTGGTCGTGCCGCCCGACAGGGCGATCGCGGCGCCCGGCGCGACCAGCTCAGCGGCGGCCCGCGCGATGTCCTCCTTGGCGGTGGGCTCCAGGCCCGACTTGGCCTCGAACCCCGGCTCGTGGGTGCTGGCCTCGGCCACCGGGACCGCTCCGCCGTGCACCTTCTCCAGGACGCCCTGCCGGGACAGCGCGTCCAGGTCGCGGCGGACCGTCATGTCCGACACGCCGAGCTTGCGGGTCAGCTCGTTGACCCGGACCCCGCCCCGGCGGCGCACCTCGTCCAGGATCAGGGCGCGCCGCTGCTCCGCGAGGAGGTTCGAATTCTCACTCACGTACGCTTCGGTCCTTTCGCCGCAAAACCGTCCGACACGCCGACGCACTCGCTCCGATGAGGACTTCTCCCCGCACCCGTGCGCGGACGCCCCATCCTCGCACGCCCCGCGACGGCCCGCGCCACCGCCCGCCCCGGCCGCACCGGTCACACGGAACGGGGAGATTCCGTGCCCAGGGGTGTACGAGGCCCCAGGAATGGAGATCCTTGTGCCCGCACGGACAGAGCCGACGGCGCGTCACGGGGGAGTGCGGACAGTGGAACAGGCGCAGGAAAGGCCCGGGAAGGGCGGGACGGCCGGGGCCGACCGGGCGGACGGGAGAAGCGGCACCGCCCTGGAACTCCTGGTGCACGGCGTGGGCGGCACGACACCGGCCGAGATGCTGGACGACCCGCGGACCGTGCGGATCACCGGCGACCACGTCGCGGCCGTCTTCCGGCGCACCGAGGACGCCGACGCCGAGTCCCGGCCCGAGGACTACCGGGGCCGGCCGGTGCCCGAGGCCTACGTCTGGTGCAACCTCACCTCCGGCAACGGCACCCGCGCCCTGTGGCTGCTCCTCCTGCCCTTCATGGTCGTCAACATCGCCCACTGGATGCGGCCCGCCGCCGACGGCCGGATCCGCACGGTCCGCCTCTACGGGCTGCTGCTGCGGCTCACGGGCCTCACCCTGACCGTGCTCCTGGTCGCCGCCGCCTGCGAGGTCGCCCTCGACCTCGTCGCCTGGCAGTGCGCGGGCACGCGCGCGTGCGCCGAGCGGCACTCCTGGCTGGGCTTCCTGTCGCCGGTGATGTCGGACGGCGGCTGGTGGAGCACGCCGGGCCGCAGACTCGCCCTCGCGGCCGCGGTGCCCGCCGCGCTGACCGGGCTGCTCTGGTACCTGTCGCTGCGCACCTGGCGTGCGTACGAGTCCCAGCAGCCGATGGACCGCGAGACCGACGCAGAGGAGGAGCCCCGCCACGGCGCGCTGGGCCGCCCCGGGTTCTGGTACGGGCGCCGTCTGGTGGCCCGGCTGCGCGCCGCGCACACCGCCGCCGGACTGCTGACCGTCGCCGCGGGCGTCGGCCTGCCGGCGGCCCGCTTCGACCGCGGACCGGGCGGCTCCGAGCTGCTCGACACGCTGGGGTGGGCGCTGCTCGGGGCGCTGGTCGCGGGGGCGGTCGCCGTGGTCGCGGTGGTGTGCCGCCGGGGCCGCAGCGAGAACCGCCTCGACCGGGAACTCGACGCACACCTCGTGCGCCGCCTGCCGCTCGCCGCCCTCCTCCTCTTCGTCCTCGCCCTGCTGTACGGCGGCTGGGCACGCCCGGGGTGGACGTCGGAGGGCCGGCTGTCCGGGGACACGGCCTTCGGCACCGTCGCCCTGGTGCAGGGGCTGCTCGTCATCGCGCTGGCCGTGGTCGCCCACCTGCTCCACCGCAGCCGCCCCGACGCCCGCGCCGCCGTCCGGGGCCTGGGCGGTCCCGTCGTCGCCATGCTGGCCTGCGCGCTGGGCGGCGTCATGTCCGGCGGCGTCGCCCAGCGCGTCTCCGACTGGATGGACGGCACCGGCGCGTTCCTCGAGGGCCCGCCCGTCCTGCTGACCTGGCAGGCGTCCGTCATCCCGCCGCTGCTCGTCGTCGTCCTGCTGATGTGCGCCGCGCTCGCCCGGCACACGCTGCGCCTCGCCCGCGCGGAACGGGACGCCGTCGAAGCCGACCACCCGGGGGAGACCGGAGACCCCGGGCGCACCCGGCGCATCGCCCTCACCCGGGCCATGGCCACCCTGACCGACCGGGCGCCCCTCCTGGTCGCCATCACCTCCACCGCCACCCTGCTCCTCGGCGCCGGAGCCCTGGTGGGCGCCCTGACGACCGGACAGGTGCCGGGCGAGGCCGCGCGCGGCACGTACGCCGTCGTCCAGGGCGCCGCGCAGACCGCGCAGGAACTGGGCTCCTGGCTCATCGGCCTCGGCTTCATACTGTTCGTCACCTGGGGCAGGCGCGCCTACAAGGACGCCTCCGCGCGGCGCACCATCGGCATCCTGTGGGACGTCGGCACCTTCTGGCCGCGCGCCGCGCACCCGTTCGCACCGCCCTGCTACGCCGAGCGCGCGGTGCCCGACCTGACCTGGCGCATGGCGATCTGGACCCGAGCCACCGGCGGGCGGCTGGTCATCTCCGGGCACTCGCAGGGCAGCGTCCTCGCCGCCGCCGCGTCCTGGCAGCTCGAGCCCTCCGCCCGGAAGCGCGTCGCCCTGCTCACCTACGGCTCCCCGCTGGAGCGGCTGTACGGCCGCTGGTTCCCGGCCCACTTCGGCCCCGACGCGCTCGCCTCGCTGCACGAGGAGGTCGACTGCTGGCGCAACCTCCACCGGCGCACCGACCCCATCGGCGGCCCGATGCGGCTGCCGGGCGACGCGGGCCCCGCGGTGGACCGCGCGCCCCTCAAGGACCCGCTGACGTACGGCCGTACCGAACTCCACCCGCTGCCGGCGCCGATCCTCGGCCACTCCGACTACCAGGCCGATCCCGCCTTCGCCGAGGAACGCGCGCGGCTGCTGGCCCGGCTGCGCCCGGAGGTGCCGGCGCCGCGCCACACGGGCGGCGCGGCGGCGTCCGTCCCGGCGGCGGACGACGCGACCGGGAACTGCTGAGGCCCGCCCGGCCCCCGCCTCACCCCTGGGGCAGTTCGGGCAGGTCCTCGGGAAACAGCAGCGTCAGGTCGTCCGTGCTCGGATCGGGCAGCTGGGCGACCCGGCTCGCGTGCCGCTCCACCATCGCCTCGAAGGTCTGCCGGGCGGTGCGGCCGTTGCCGAAGGCCGGGCCCTTGGGGATCTCCGTGAAGTACTTCGTCAGCGCCTCGGACGTGCCCGGCGCCAGCCGGTACTCGTGCTCGTCGGCCTGCTGCTCCACGATCCGCAGCAGCTCCCCGGCACCGTAGTCGCCGAAGGTGATGGTGCGTGAGAAGCGGGATGCCACACCGGGGTTGACGGACAGGAAGCGCTCCATCTCCGCCGTGTACCCCGCGACGATCACGACGACGGACTCCCGCTGGTCCTCCATCAGCTTGACCAGCGTGTCGATGGCCTCCTTGCCGAAGTCCCGGCCCGCGTCCTCGGGGGAGAGCGCGTACGCCTCGTCGATGAACAGCACGCCGCCGTGCGCCCGCTGGAACGCCTCCTGGGTGCGGATCGCCGTGGAACCGATGTGCTCGCCCACCAGGTCCACCCGGGACACCTCGATCAGGTGCCCCTTGTCCAGCACCCCGAGCGAGGCGAGGATCTCGCCGTACAGCCGGGCGACCGTCGTCTTGCCGGTGCCGGGGGAGCCGGTGAAGACCAGGTGCCGCTTGACCGACGCGGCCTTCAGACCCGCCCGCTGCCGGCGCCGTCCCACCTCGATCATGTCGGTCAGCGCCCGCACCTCGCGCTTGACGCTGTCCAGGCCCACCAGGGCGTCCAGTTCGCCCAGCACGGCCTTCGAGGTCCGGGCAGGCTCCGGCGGGGCGGTGGCCGCGATCAGGGGCTCCTGCTCGGTGGTGCGCTGGCCGGGGATCGAGCCCAGCAGACCGGGGGACTGGGCCGCCGTCTGCACCACCGGCTCGGGCGCGGCGGGCGCCGTCAGGCCGGTGCTCTCGTCGCTGGTGCAGTCCTCGACGAGCGGACCCGAGTCGTACGCCGTGTCGGGGCCGCCCTCCGCGAACTCGAACCCGCCGCGCGCGCACCGCTCCGTGCGGCACTTCCTCAGCGTCGTACGGCAGCCGTCGATCACGTGGAAGCCGTAGCCCGCGCTGCCCGTGACACGGCAGTTCAGGAAACTGCCGCGGCCGCCGGCGGACACGTACATGCCCGCCTCGGAGGGGGAGTCGACCGTGCAGCGCTCGATCGTGGGGTCGGCGCCCTTGGTGACGATCACACCGGTGCGGTTGCCGTCCAGGGTGCAGTTGTTCAGGGTGCCGCCGCTGCCGTGGTCGCGGAACCAGGCGCCGGTGGCGGCGTCCCGGATGCGGCAGTCGTCGAGCTGCGCGGTGGCGCCGTCGCTCACCGACACGGCGGTGTTGCGGACCTGGGAGAGGTCGCTGTCGACGACGTCCACGCGCGAGCCGCGGTCCAGGACGAACAGCGCGTCCGGCACGTCGTGCACCCGGCAGGAGTCGAGCACCGCGGTGGCGCCGTCGCTGACCCAGACCGCCGGGTAGTCGCCGGTGCTGTCGAAGATCTCGCACTGGTTGGCGTCCACCCGCGTGCCCGGGTCCCACACCGACAGGCCGTTGCGCCCGAACTGCCGCACGCTGGTGCGGGTCAGGGTGAGGACGGAGCGGGACCTGAGGTCGACCGCGTTCTCCGGGATGTCGTGGATGCGGCAGTCGGCGAGGGTGAGCACCGCGTCGGTGTCCAGGGTGACGCCGTCGCCGGTGGTGCGGTGCACGTCGCAGTCGGTCAGGTGGGCGGTGGCCCGGCCGGTCACCTGCACGCCGCTGCCCCGCACTTCGTAGACCTCGCAGCCCACGGCCTCGAGGGCGGAGCCCTCGCCCGTCGCCGTCAGTCCGGAACCCGCGGCGTGGTGCACCCGGCAGCGCTCGAGGCGGGGGTGGGCGCCGGAGCGCACCGCGACGCCCGCCTGACCGGCCGCGACGACCTCGCACTCCTCGAACACGCCGCCCCCGCCGTCCAGGACGGCGATGCCGACGCCGGCCGGATTGTCGACGGTGCAGCGCCGCACCGTGGGACGCGCGTCGCCGCGCACCTCTATCCCGGAGGCGGAACGCGCGACGACCCTGAGGCCCAGCAGCTCCGGTGTGCCGTCCTCGACCAGCACCGCGGGCGCCGCCGCGTCCTGGCCCTCGACGTGCAGGTCCTGGATCACCGCCGAGGCGCGCACGGTCAGCGGGACCCCGTCGGAGGGCGCGATGCGCACCGAGCCCTGGGCGCCCTCGGGGCCGCGCAGGGTCACCGCCCGCTGGACGACGAGGTTCTCCCGGTAGGTCCCGGGGGCGACGGTGAGGACGTCACCGTCGGCCGCGGCCTCCAGGGCGGCGGAGAGCGATGCGTACTCACCCGTGCGGCGCCGCCACCGCGAGGTGCCGGTGTGCGTCACCTGGACCGTGCCCTGTGCCATGGCGTTGCTGTGCCCCCACCTCGTCGTACGCGGATCGTCGCCGATTCGGTTCGGCCGGTCCACCGTAGCGTGCGCGCAGGTGGTGAGTTGACCGGAGGCGGAAGCCCGTCAACTGCCCGCGCCGGTCCTGCCCCAGTCCGGTCCCGCCCGCTCCCATTCCTGCTCCAGGCGTGCGTACCGGCGGCGCACCATGCGCCAGACCACGGTCCGCCGGGCGGCCTCCAGGAGAGCGGCGGCCGCCACCGCGGTGCCGAACCCGGCGAGTACGGCGTGCGTGGTCGCGGTCGCCGGGTCCAGTGGGCGGGCCACCTCGCGGCCCCGCGCGTCCGTCCATATCGCGAACCGGTCGCCGCCGGCCGGATCGTCGATGCCCACCAGGGCGGGCGCCTCGTGCCGCGAGCCGTCCGGCCCCGTCCAGCCGGCCAGGACACGGCGGCGCAGGTCTTCCCCCGAGGCACCCTCCGGGTCGACACTCAGGGGCGAACGCTCCAGCGCACGGATCACGGTGGCCGTCACCCGGTGCCGGGACTCGTGCTGTTCGCGCACCGAACGCTGTAGCGCGCCGTGTGCCGCGCCGCCCATGAGCGCGCCGATCAGGGGCGCCACGGACAGCATCAGCAGCAGCGCCGTCAGGGCCACCCAGGCCTCGGCCAGGTCGCTCGTGCGGCACAGGGGATTGCCTCGCCAGCGCCAGAGACCTCTGATCGCTCGCACGCCCGCGCCCCCTTCCCGCTCCGCTCCGCCTCCCCCGCCGAGCCGTTCACGCGGAATCCGGACGGAGCGGGGCAAGCGTGCCGCCCCCGCTCGGTGGACCCTGCCGGCCGGATTCTCATGAACCTCTCACAAACCCCAACGCGCGGACCCCGCAACGGGTTCCCGTCACCGCCCCGTTCGCCCGGGCGCGGGGTCTTCGCCCGGCGGGTCCGCCCGCTCCGTGCGAACGGGTGCACGTCACTCGACGATGCGCACGGGGTCGCCGACCCGGACCGTGCCGCCGCCGAGGGGGACCACGTTCTGCCCGAAGAGCAGTTTGCCCGCCATGCGCCGGTGCCGGGCGAGGCTGTGCAGGGGCTCGGCGACGCGGCCGGCGGTGGCCTGGTCGGTGGTGGTCACGACGCACCGCCCGCTCGGCTTGGCGACCCGCGGGACCACCTCGCCGACGGCGACGCGGGACCAGCGGCGGTCCTCGGCCCGGGGCTCGGTGCCGGAGACGACCAGGTTCGGCCGGAAGCGGTTCATGGCAAGGGGGCCCTCGTCCGCGTGCCCGCCCCGCGCGGAACCGGCGCGGTGAGCGGTGCCGCGCCCGGCGCGGACAGCCGTACGCCGCCGCCGGGCAGAAGGCCGGCGGCGGCCAGGGCGAGGCGCGGCTGCGTGCGTTGCGTGACGACCTTTCCCCCGTCGTCGATCAGCATCCAGCGTCGGTCTCCGGCCGGCCCCCAGGGCTCCACGACGGCCTCCTGGAGCGACAGGCTCCGGAACGCCTTGACCGGATGGACGTGGATCGACCGCAGCCGCGCGTACCCCGAGGGGTCATCGTGCCAGGTGGCACCGACAACCCCGGAGACGGCTCAGTAGCCGCGGTACTGCTGCTGGTTGTACGGGTCCTGGTACGGCGCGGGGGCCGGCCGGGGAGCCGCGGGGCGCATCGCCTCGTACCCCGCGGGGCCGGGCGCGGCCGGGCGGGGCTGCTGCGGCTGCTGGGGGCCGGGGTATCCGCGCGGTGCGGACGCCTGGTGCGGGATGTACGCGGCGGGGGCCTGCTGCAGCGGGGCGGGCTGCGGGGCCTGCTGCGGATATCCGTAGGAGGGCTGCGAAGGGCCCGCCGGGAGGGCGGGCAGGGCGGACGGCAGCGCGGGCAGATGGCTGCTGCTCGGCATGTCGTACGCGGCGGGGACCCGGATCGGGGCGATCTGCGGTGTGCCCCGTTCGGCCACGAGCGAGTCGTAGATCGGGGTGTCCGGGAAGGAGGCGGAGTAGTAGCCGCCGCCATAAGTGGAGCGGGGGGAGGTCATGGCCATAAGTTAAGCCCACGATGTGCTGGTTGGGGAGACCGATAAGAGGGTTGTTTTCCGTGTCCGCAGTGACCCGGTATCCCCAATGCGAGCGAACTTGGCAAAAAGGGGCGTCATGCCGCGCTGTTTTGCGGTAAAGGCCGAGTTCCGGGCGGGTTACCGGCGGTTGACCGAACCTTCTGCCGGACGCCTCTCCAAGGGCGGGCGGTGCGGAGAATAGGTTGGGTGTCGAGAAATCGACGACTCGCCGGGACGCTGCCCGGCTCGGTGACACGTGATGGGGGCAGACATGTCCATGTCGAAAGGATCGAACACCCCGGTGCCGACGACGGCACTGCGGGTCGAACTGGGCTGGCGGTCCGGCCCCGGCGTGCCCGACGCGGACGCCTCCGCCCTCCTCCTGGTGGGCGGGAAGGTCCGGTCCGACACGGACTTCGTCTTCTACAACCAGGCGGCCCACTCCTCCGGCGCGGTCCGGCACGAGGGCAAGCGGGACACCGGCGGCCGGGTGACCGACGGCCTGCTCGTCGACCTCGCGCGCGTGGAGCCCGCGATCGAGACCGTGATCCTCGCCGCCTCCTCGGACGGGGGCGCGTTCGGACAGGTCCCGGATCTGTACATCGAGGTCCGCGACGCCGCGCGGAACATCGTCGTCGCCCGCTTCGACAACCCGGGCGCGACCGTCGAAACCGCCTTCGTGCTCGGCGAGTTCTACCGCCGGCAGGGCACCTGGAAGTTCCGCGCCGTCGGCCAGGGCTACGACAGCGGACTCGAGGGCCTGGCCACCGACTACGGCATCTCGGTGGACGAGCCGCAGCATGCGCCCCCGGCCGCGCCTCCCGCGCCGCCGGCCCCGCCCGCTCCCGTGGCCACCACGCACCCGCCGGCACCTGCCGCACCTCCGGCACCTGCCGCACCTCCGGCACCTCCCGCGCCCCCCGCGCCACGGCCGGCCGCCGCCCCGCCTCCGCCGCCCCCGGCCGCGCCCTCCTCCGCCGCCCCGGTCCGCCTGACCAAGGTCACGCTCACCAAGGCCGCGCCCTCCGTCTCGCTCACCAAGCAGGGCGGCACCTCCGGCGCCATGCGCGTCAACCTCAACTGGCAGGTGCGCAAGCAGTTCTCGGGCTGGGCCCGCAAGCTCGGCCGCCCGGTCGCCATGCACGACGACCTCGACCTCGACCTGTGCTGCCTGTACGAACTGAGCGACGGCAGCAAGGGCGTCGTCCAGGCACTCGGCAACGCCTTCGGCGCGCTGCACCAGCCGCCGTTCATCCACCTCGACGGCGACGACCGCACCGGCGCCGTGTCGACCGGCGAGAACCTCACCATCAGCCTCGACCACCAGCGGTACTTCCGGCGCATCCTCGTCTTCGTGACCATCTACGAGGGCGCCCGCTCCTTCGCCGACCTGCACGCCACGGTCACGCTCCAGCCGCAGTACGGCGCCCCGGTCGACTTCTCGCTCGACGAGTGCACCGTGCCCTCGACGGTGTGCGCCCTCGCGCTGATCACCAACACCGGAAACGACCTCGTCGTCCAGCGCGAGGCCCGCTACCTGGTGCCCGATCGCGGGGTGAGCCCGCAGCGGACGGTCGACCACGCCTACGGCTGGGGCATGAACTGGACCCCCGGCCGCAAGTGACCCGCCCCGGGGCGGGTGCTCAGCCCTCCTCGGGCACGGCGTCCGGACGGGCGTAGGTGCGGCCCTTCCAGGCCGCGCCGCGCCCCCGGTAGTGCTGCACCGCCGAGTCGACCGTCATCAGGAGATAGAGGAACGCGGTGAACGGCAGCAGCGGCGCGAGCCACCAGGGCTGCCGGTAGTAGCGGAGCATCGGCAGATACGTCCCCGCCATCACCAGCCAGGCGGCGCCGCCCAGCACGGCCGTCGCCCCCTCCCCCGCCGCCAGGCCGACGAACACCGAGGCCGGCGGCACCAGATAGACCAGCGCCAGACCGACGACCGTTCCGGCGAGCACCAAGGGGTTGTGCCGCAGTTGCGCGTACGCGCTGCGCGAGACCATCCGCCACAGGTCGTGCAGCCGCGGATACGGGCGGACGCTGTCCACCCCGTCGGCCAGGCCCAGCCAGACCCGCCCGCCGCAGCCCTTGACCGCGCGGGCGAGAGCCACGTCGTCGATGACGGCGTGCCGGATGGCGTCCGGGATCCGCGCACGCTCGGCGGCCCCGGTGCGCAGCAGCACACAGCCGCCCGCCGCGGCCGCCGTCCGCGTCCCGTTCCTCCGCCCGCTCCCCGCGCCGCCGCCGCCACCGATCCACCGGAACGGATACAGCTGCGCGAAGAAGTAGACGAAGGCCGGCACCACCAGCCGCTCCCACAGGCTCTCCACCCGCAGCCGGGCCATCTGCGAGACGACGTCGAACCCGCCCGTGCCGGCCGCCGAGACCAACGCGCGCAGACTGTCCGGCGCGTGCGCGATGTCGGCGTCCGTCAGCAGCAGGTACTCGGGTTCACGCGCGCGTGCCAGGTCGATGCCGTGCCGCACCGCCCACAGCTTGCCCGTCCAGCCGGCGGGCGGCTCCCCGGGCGAGGCCACGGTGAGCGGCAGCCCGCCGTGCCGCCGGGCCAGCTCGCAGGCCAGCCCACCCGTGCCGTCCGTGCTGCCGTCGTCGATCAGGAAGACCTCCGCCCGCCCCGGATAGTCCTGGGCCAGCAGCGAGGGCAGGCTCGCGGGCAGCACCGCCGCCTCGTCGCGCGCCGGAACGACGACGCACACCGAGGGCCAGACGGCGGGTTCCTCCCGGGCCGGAAGCCTGACGTCCGTACGCCAGAAGAAGCCCCGGGCGAGCAGCAGCCACAGCCAGGCGGCGAGGGAGAGGGCTGACACGAAGGTCACGACGGTCACGACGGAAGTCCACACATCGGCGCTCACGTGCGCAGTCTGCACCACGGCACGGGCCGGCGGCGGCGCATCGTCTATGGTGGCCGGGTGAAGATCGCGCTCATGGATTCCGGAATCGGTCTGCTGGCGGCCACCGCCGCGGTACGGCGACTGCGACCGGACGCCGATCTCATCCTCTCCCTGGACCCCGACGGCATGCCCTGGGGCCCGCGCACCCCCGAGGACCTGACCGGTCGCGCCCTCGCCGTGGCCGAGGCCGCCGCCGCGCACCGTCCGGACGCCCTGATCGTCGGCTGCAACACCGCAACCGTGCACGCGCTGCCCGCGCTGCGCGCCCGGCTCGAGCCCGGAGTGCCCGTCATCGGCACCGTGCCGGCGATCAAGCCGGCCGCGGCGGGCGGCGGTCCCGTGGCGATCTGGGCGACGCCGGCCACCACCGGCAGCCCCTACCAGCGGAATCTGATCGAGGAGTTCGCGGGCGGGGCGCCCGTCACCGAGGTGCCGTGCCCCGGGCTCGCCGACGCCGTCGAGCACGCGGACGAGGCGGCGATCACCGCGGCCGTCGCCGCCGCGGCCGCCCTCACGCCCGACGACGTGACGACCGTCGTCCTCGGCTGCACCCACTACGAACTGGTCGCCGAGCGCATCCGCGCCGCCGTGCAGCGACCCGACGCCCCCCGCCTCGTCCTGCACGGATCCGCCGGGGCGGTGGCCGCGCAGGCGCTGCGCCGGATCGGTGTCCGGCCCGACCCCGGCGCCCCGGCCGCGGGCACCCTGACGGTGCTGCTCAGCGGACGTGAGGGCGCCCTGCCCGCACCCGCGCTTGCCTACGACGAGGGCAGGCTCCTGCACGCGGTCACCCCGGCGGGCTGACGGGCCCGTCCGCCCAGTCGGCCCAGTCACCCTGTGCGACGAGGTACCCGCGCAGCGAAACATGAGTAACCTCATATCCATGAGGCATCGCCACGGCGAGACCGTTCCCCAGCCGAACGTCTGGACCGGCCGTGCCACCAGCCGGATCCAGTGGTTCCTGGCGCTCATCGGCGCCGCCTGCGTGGCGCTCGGCATCGCCCTGGCCGTCGAATCGGCCTGGGAGTCCGGCGTCGCCCCGCTCGCCATGGCCGTCGTCGGCTGCATCGCGGCGGGCCTGCTGGTCCTGTTCGGCACGCTCGCCTTCGTGCACGTCGCGCTGAGAGTCGACGAGGACTGCCTGGAAGTGCGCTGCGGCCACATCGGGGTGCCCCGTCGCCGCATCCCCCTCTCGCAGGTCGCCGGCGCCGAGTTCGCGCCGCACGTCACCCCGCGTCACTGGGGAGGCTGGGGCTACCGGTGGCGCCCGGAGAGGGGCACCGCCGTCGTCGTGCGACGCGGGGAGGGCCTGATCCTGCGGCTGTGGGACGGCCACACCTTCACGATCACCGTGGACGACGCGGAGGCCGCCGTCCAGGTCATCAAGGACCGGCTGCGCCCGAAGGCACCGGGCCCGGCGCACTGAGCCCGGGGCACTGAGTCCGGCGCACTGAGTCCGCGGCGCTCCGGCCCTGCCGGTCGACAACGCCGGGACCCGCCGGGCGACAGGTCCGGGACCCGCCGGGGGCCCGGTCGTCGGCGGCGCCGACCCTCACGGCCTCACCGGGTCCGGCTCCCGGCCCGTGGCCGTACACCCACGCCGGGGGGCGGTACCCCGGGCACCGGCTCCTCGGCGAAGGGGCGGGCCGTGGCCAGTCCCGCGAGGAGACCCGCGCCCAGCGGCACCGCGGTGAAGCTCAGCGCGTTGCCGACGGCGGCGATCGCCGCGAGCCCGGTGAGGGACACGCCCGCGGTGAGGACGACCGGGGTCGGGCGCGGCGAGCGCCACAGCGCGTACAGCACCCAGCCGAAGGCCGCGGCCAGCAGCACCACCCCCACGACCCCCTCCTCGGCCGCCTGCTGCCACACCGCCGAGTGCGGCCGCCCGTCCGGCGACGGTGCCTGGGCGGCCGTGGGGCTCAGTGCGCCGAACCGGCCCGGTCCGACACCGAGGGCCACGTCCCCCCGCAGCAGGTCCAGCGCGTCGGCCCACAGCCGGACACGACGGGAGGTCAGCTGACCCTCCAGGATCGCGGCAAGCCCGTCCGGCAGCAGGCCGCCCGGAACCGCCCAGGTCAGGCCGGTCACCGCCGCCGCGCCGAGCCCCAGCCCGGCGATCGCCGCGCCGCGGCGGCGTACCCGGCCGGCGGCGAGCGAGCACAGCAGCACGGCCACACACGCGACGCAGCCCACCACCGAGCCCAGTACCGCGGCGGTCACCGCGATCCCGGCGGCCAGCAGCCGTGCCGCCGTGCGCACGGCCGCAACCCCGCCGGCCCACGCCCCGCAGCACGCGGCGCCCGCCGACAGGGCGAGCAGGGCGGCGGTCGCCCCGGCGTGCCCGGGCGGCGCCGTGATCGCCGGTCCCGGCGCGAGATGCGGGACGGCCACCGTGAGGGCGACCCCGGCCAGCGCCGCGGCACACGGCGCGGCGACCGGCAGCAGTGCCCCGCCGATCCGCCCCGCGGCGTAACCCGCGGCCACGGCCAGCACCGCGAGCAGCACGCCCTCCGGGCGCCCGTCGCGCGCGGCCGCCGTGATCAGTGACCAGGAGGCGCAGGCGGCGAGGATCGCCGTCCCCGCCGTGTCCACGCCCCCGCGTCCCCCGCCGTCGGCGGCCTTGCCGGCCGCGGACGCCGTCCGCCTCGAACCCACCGTGTCCCCCGCCCCCGTCGCCCCCGACCTGACGGGCCCCCGCCGCCCGGCGCATCGGGCCGGCGACCGGGGCTCGGCCACACCGTAACGGCCGGTCGGCGGATTGTGGACCGGGTCGGCGCCCGGTTGTGGCGAAACGTGCGGCACGGGTCGCCCGAGCCCCTCCGACGTCCGCGGACCGTCCTGTCCGCCGCCAGGTCACCCGCCGTACACTCCGGGGGGTGACAGCCACCGCAACCTCCGTCGGCGAGTCGGACCGTACGCAGCCGCAGACCACGACCGGCTCCCGGGCCGTCGCGCGGCTCAGGCGCCTCGTCCCGGCCGCCGCCGCGGCGCTCTCCGGAGTGCTCCTGTACGTCAGCTTCCCGCCGCGCACCCTGTGGTGGCTCGCGCTGCCCGCCTTCGCCGTCCTCGGCCAGGTCCTGCGCGGCCGCGGCTGGAAGGCCGGACTCGGCCTCGGCTATCTCTTCGGCCTCGGCTTCCTGCTGCCGCTGCTGGTGTGGACCGGCGTGGAGGTCGGACCCGGCCCCTGGCTCGCCCTGGCCGCGATCGAGGCGCTCTTCGTGGCGGCCGTCGGCGCGGGCGTCGCCGCGGTGTCCAGGCTGCCGGGATGGCCGGTGTGGGCGGCGGCGCTGTGGACCGCGGGGGAGGCGGCACGCGCGCGCGTGCCCTTCGAGGGCTTCCCCTGGGGGAAGATCGCGTTCGGGCAGGCGGACGGTGTGTTCCTGCCGCTCGCGGCCGTCGGCGGCACACCGGTTCTCGGCTTCGCGGTCGTCCTGTGCGGCTTCGGTCTCTGCGAGGCCGTGCGCCTGGCCCTCCGGGCCCGCCGCGGCGACGAGGTACGACGCGGTGCCGCGGCGGTGGCACTGCTCGGCGTGGCGGTACCCGTCGTGGGCGCGGTGGCCGCACGGCCGCTGGTCAGCGACGAGGCGGAGGACGGCACCGCGACCGTCGCCGTGGTCCAGGGCAACGTGCCGCGCGCGGGCCTCGACTTCAACTCCCAGCGACGCGCCGTACTCGACTACCACGCGCGCGAGACGCAGCGTCTGGCCGCCGACGTCAAGGCCGGCAAGGTGGCACGCCCCGACTTCGTGCTCTGGCCGGAGAACTCCTCGGACATCGACCCGTTCGCCAACGCCGACGCCCGCCTCGTCATCGACCGGGCGGCCAAGGCGATCGGTGCGCCCATCTCGGTCGGCGGCGTCGTGGACCGCGACGGCAAGCTGCTCAACGAGCAGATCCTGTGGGACCCGGACAAGGGCCCCGTCGACACCTACGACAAGCGGCAGATCCAGCCGTTCGGCGAGTACCTGCCGCTGCGCTCGCTCATCGGGGCGATCAACGACGACTGGACCGCCATGGTCAGCCGGGACTTCAGCCGGGGCACCGAGCCCGGCGTGTTCACCATGGCCGGCACCAAGGTAGGCCTGGTGACCTGCTACGAGGCGGCCTTCGACTGGGCCGTGCGCTCCGAGGTCACCGACGGCGCCCAGATGATCTCGGTGCCCAGCAACAACGCGACCTTCGACCGCAGCGAGATGACCTACCAGCAGCTCGCCATGTCCCGGGTCCGCGCGGTCGAGCACAGCCGGACCGTCACCGTCCCGGTGACCAGCGGCGTCAGCGCGATCATCATGCCGGACGGCAGGATCACCCAGAAGACCGGCATGTTCGTGGCCGACTCCCTGGTCCAGGAGGTGCCCCTGCGCTCCTCCGAGACGCCCGCCACCCGGCTCGGCATCGCACCCGAGATCGCCCTGGTGCTGGTCGCCGCCGGCGGAGTCGGCTGGGCCGTCGGTGCCGGTGTGCGCGGTCGGCGCGCCCGCGACGTGTAGCCGTACGCCCGTCGCACGCCCCGTGACGTCGTCCGGAGCGGCCCGGCGGGCCGGTTAGGGTCGGGCACATGGCTACTCCCGAATTCATCACCGACCTGCGCGCCTCGGCCGGACACCAGCTCCTGTGGCTCCCCGGAGTCACCGCCGTCGTCTTCGACGACGAGGGCAGAGTGCTGCTCGGCCGGCGGTCGGACAACGGGCGCTGGTCGCTGATCGGAGGCATCCCGGAGCCGGGGGAGCAGCCCGCCGCCTGCGCCGTGCGCGAGGTCGAGGAGGAGACCGCCGTCCAGTGCGCCGTGGAGCGGCTGGTCCTCGTACAGGCGATGAAGCCGGTCACCTACGACAACGGCGACGTCTGCCAGTTCATGGACATCACCTTCCGCTGCCGGGCCGTGGGCGGCGAGGCACGGGTCAACGACGACGAGTCGCTGGAGGTCGGCTGGTTCGCGGTGGACGCCCTGCCGGACATCAAGGAGTTCGGGCACACCAGGATCAAGCAGGCCCTGTCCGACGCACCCACCTGGTTCGACCCCACCGGTTCCTCCTGAAGCACGGGGTGCGCCCATGTGGGGGCGTCACCCCGTGCCGGTGGCTCAGGCGCAGGTGACCCGCAGGTCCGCCCAGTCCGCGTGGTCGTAGTCCATGCCGTCCCCGGCGTCCGTGACCACCAGGCGGACGACGTCCGCCCCGGAGACGTCGGCGGAGAGGGCGCGGGCCGCGTCGGCGTGGGTCACCGTGCCCGTCGACGCGGCCCGGGTGCCGTCGGCCCAGACCTCGAAGACCACGCTGCCCCTGTCGCCGGACTCGTCGTCCACGCCGGCCCGCGCGGTCACCGTGGTGCACGCGCCGCCGAGGTAGTACTCGACGCTGCTGGGCGCGTGGACGCCGAGGCCCTTGGAGAAGGTGGCGCCGCCGATGGTGATCGGCCCGCCGTCGCCGGCGCCGCTCTCGCCCACGCTGCGGTCCCGCTCGACGGGGCCCCAGCCGTTCGACGCGCTGAGCGGATCGGCGTCCGACAGGGCGGACTCGCCCGCGGGCAGCGGCACGCCGACGCGCACCGTGACGGGTGCCGTGGAAGTGAGCCAGGTGCCGGAACGGGCGCGGTGCTCGACCGTGAGGGTCAGGTCCCGGTCGCCCGCGGAGGTGCCCGCGGGAACCGTGACGTCCCAGTCCGTCGCCAGGGTTCCGCCGGGCTTCAGGGCGCGCGCCGACGTGGCGGACCTCGGAGTGATGCGCCAGCCCTCGGGGCCGGTCAGGGCGACCCTCACCGAGTGGGCCGCGGTGCCGCCCAGGTCGGTGACCTCGGAGGTGATCCGCTCGGTCCGTCCGGCCTCGGTCACCGCGCCGCCGTCGGCGGCCACGTCCAGGGCGGGCGGGTGCTGGGCCCACTTCCGGTCGGCCTCCACCCGCAGCAGCACGGTGCCGTGCGCGGGCACCGTCGCGGCGATCGTGCCCGTTGTGTTGGTGTCACTGTGCTTCCACAGGTCACGCATGGTGTAGCCGCGCGCCTTCGGCAGGCCGACGGCCTTCGTGGTCGTCTCGATCCGCTGCGCGCGGGAGCTCTCGTTGAACAGCGCGACCGCCCGGCTGCCGTCCGCCATCTCCTTGGACACGACCCACCGGCCGTCCCGGGAGGAGACGACCTCGCCCTGCTTGCCCAGCGGGTCCTGGTCGACGGCGATGACCTCGTCGTTGGTGAGGATCTCGAAGGCCGACTCGGGTGCCGTGCGCAGGTCGGTGCCGATCAGCAGCGGGGCGGCCATGATCGACCACATGGAGAAGTGCGTGCGGTACTCGGTGTCCGTCATGCCGCCGTTGCCGACCTCCAGCATGTCGGGGTCGTTCCATCCGCCGGGGCGCGCGTACGGGGCGAGTGCGAGGTTGGCCTTCATGATCGACGACATCGAGCTCCACGAGTCGCTGATGTCCCCGGTGGTGCGCCAGAGCTGGCCCAGGTCGCCGGCCCACTCCCAGGGCTTGTTCTGACCCCACTCGCAGATGCTGTAGACGATCGGCCGGCCGGTCGCCGCCAGCGCGTCGCGCATGGTGGTGTAACGCTGTTTCGCGTCGACACCCTGGTTGTTGCAGTTGTCGTACTTCAGGTAGTCGACACCCCAGTCGGCGAACTGCCGGGCGTCGCTGTACTCGTGCCCCAGTGCGCCGGGGAATCCGATGCTGCTGCACGTCTTGGTGCCCGCGCTGGTGTAGATGCCGAACTTCAGGCCCTTGGAGTGGACGTAGTCGGCGACGGCCTTGATGCCGTTGGGGAAGCGCTCGGGGTCGGGCACCAGCCGGCCGTCGGCGTCGCGCTCGGGCAGCGCCCAGCAGTCGTCGAGGTTGACGTACTCGTAGCCGGCGTCCTTCAGGCCGCGCTCGACGAAGAGGTCGGCGATGCCCTTGACCATCGACTCGTCGAACTCGTCACGGCAGTGGGTGGAGTTCCAGTTGTTGAAGCCCATCGGGGGTGTGAGGGCCAGCCCTTCGTGGCCGGACGCCGCCGGGGCCTGCGCCGGAGCCGGGGTCCGCGCCGCGGCCGGGGCGGCCTGCGCGCTCACCCCCAGTCCTCCGGCGGCGAGCAGCCCGGCGGTGATCGCGCCCAGGGCTCTGCGCCCGGTGACGCGCGGTACGCGCATGGGAAGGTGACGCATCGTTACGTTCCTCCGCGGCTCGTCGGAAGCGGCGCGTGAAGGAAACACGCACCGTCAACGCGCGCTCACAGTAGGGGTGTTGAGGTCTGATGGAAAGAGGGAGTTCCTGGGGAGTTCTGTTCTCCGGCCGGCGGCGGTGACGGCGTGCCGGGTGCGGAGCACACAGGGCGCCCGGGCGGTGTGGTGCTGGGAGCGCGTCAGCCGGCCAGAGCCGCGGCCCGCCCGCGCAGGGCGTTCACCAGTGCCGCGGACGGCGGTGTGCCCCGGTCCGGCAGCGACACCAGGTTGACGCGCCGTACTTCCTCCGCGACGCCCGTGACGTCCACGAAGCGCACACCGGGCGGGACGACGGGCAGCAGGGCCGGTGTGGCGGTGGTGATGCCCGCCCCGGCCGCGACCAGGTGCAGCTTGGTCAGCCAGTCGCGGGCGGTGTGGGCGATCCGGGGCCGGCCGGGCAGCCCGGGCCAGACACCGAGAAGCGGCTCACCCGCGCCGCCGGGACCGGCGATCCAGGGTTCGGCGGCGATGTCCTCCACGTCGGCCGTACCGCGGTCGGCGAATCGGCTGTCCGCCGGGACCGCCAGGGCCAGGCGCGTCTCCAGCAGCGGCTCGACGTGCAGCGGCGGGGCGTCCGTGTCGGGGGAGCGGTGCGGGGGACGGGAGGTCAGGAGCGCGAGGTCGAGGGTGCCGCTGCGCAGCGCGCGGACCAGCGCCGGAGTGCTCCCCTCCCGCGTCGTCACCCGCACGCGCGAGCCTTCCCGGCGCAGCGCGGTCAGCGCGTCGGCCACCATCACCGCGCCCGCAGCGGGGAAGTACCCCAGCCGGACCCGGCTCGTGGGGTCCTGGGCCCCGCGCAGTTCCCGGTCGGCCGCCTCCAGCGCGTCCAGGGCGGCGACGGCGTGGCGCAGCAGGGAGCGGCCCGCGCCGGTGGGCCGCACGCCGCCGGGGAAGCGGTCGAAGAGCCGGGCGCCCGTCGCCTGTTCCAGCGCGGCCACCTGCCGGGAGACCGCCGACTGCGTGTACCCGAGGCTGTGCGCGGCCGCCGTGAAGGTGCCCCGGTCCGCCACCTCGCGCAGCACCCGCAGTCCGACCAGCGTCACATCGGCCATGCCCATGAGTCCACAGCATATCCAGCATGCCGGACATTCGCTGTCGGAATGGCCGGCGGCCTCCTAGCGTCGGTGCCATGCCTTTGATCAGCATCTCCCTGCGCAGGGGAACCACGCCCGAGTACCGTCGTCTCGTCTCCGAGGCGCTCCACGAGTCCATGGTCGAGGTCCTGAAGATCCCGCGGGACGACCAGTTCCACGTCTTCCACGAGGTCACGGACGACAACTTCGTCATGCAACCGGTGGTGTTCGGCATACCGCGCAGCCGTCGAACGCTGTTCATCCAGCTGTCCTTCAACGAGCGCAGCGCGGAGGAGAAGGCGGAACTCTTCCGGGCGATCGTCGACAACCTCCGGCTCACCGCCGGCGTTCCCGCGGAGGACGTCATGCTGATGGCCGTCGAGACGGCGCGGGAGAACTGGTGGGCCGCCGGCCGCGTCGTCGATCCCGCCACCGGCTACGACGCGCGCATGACCGACGTGCCCGGCGTGTCCCTGCCCGACGTCCGCGGCGACTCGGGCCGGTAGGCGGCCGCGGTCCTCCTCACCCGCCCGCGCCACCGGGCGCCTGCCGTGCCCCGCCCGGTGGCGCGGTGCTCTGCCGTACGACGAGGTGGGTCGCCAGCTCGATGCGCCGGCCCGCCCGGCCGGGGTCGTCCGGGCGGAAGAGCATGCGGGTGGCCTCCTCGGCCATGTGCCGCAGCGGCTGGTGGACGGTGGTCAGCGGCGGGCTGGACCACTGGGCCAGCGGCACGTCGTCGTAGCCGACGACCGAGAGGTCCTGAGGGACCCTCAGGCCCGTGACCCGGGCCGCCTCCAGCACGCCCAGCGCCTGGAGGTCGCTGCCCGCGAAGATCGCCGTCGGCCGGCCGGGGCCCGCGAGCAGGGCCATGCCGTGCTCGAAGCCGCTCTCCACGCTGTAGTCGCCGTACCGGACCAGCGCCGGGTCGATCGGCAGGCCCGCCATCGTCATCGCCGACCGGTAGCCGTCGAGCCGGGCCAGTGAGCACAGCATGTCCTCGAACCCGGTGATGATCGCGACGCGTTCGTGTCCGTGGTCGGTGAGGTGGCGGGTGGCCGCCAGCCCTCCGGCCCAGTTGGCGGAGCCGACGGACGGAACGTCGGGGTCGGGGTCGCCGGCCGGGTCGACGATGACGAAGGGGATGTTCCAGGCGCGCAGCCGCTGCTTGACCTCGGCGGGGAGCGAGGAGAAGACCAGCACGACCCCCAGCGGCCTGCGCCTGAGCACGCCGTCGATCCAGTCCGGCGCGGGGGCGTGTCGGGTGCCGCTGCGGGTGAGCACGACCTCGGTCCGGTTGGCCTTGGCGACGTCCTCCACGCCCCGGACGAGCTCCATCGCCCACACGCTGTCCAGCTCGTGGAAGACGAGTTCGACCAGCGGCGAGCGCGGTCGGCCCGCGGCCCGGCGGCGGTAGCCGTGCATCTCGAGGAGTCGCTCCACCTTGGCCCGGGTGGTGCGGGAGACATCCGAACGACCGTTGAGGACCTTCGAAACTGTCGGCGGAGAGACCCCCGCCTCTTTCGCAACCTCGGCCAGGGTCACCCTGGCTCCCACCTCAACTTCATCGTGCATGCACGCAGGATAGGCCATGGGGTCGACCATGCGATCGATAACGTTTTGAGTCGGCAGGCGCACGGCCATTGACCCGAAATCCCCTCTCACTTTACTGTCCGACCAGCATGGACTTTCGGTGATGGTGCCGAAACTTTCGAAAGGCGAACGATGAAGACACGTGCGCGCTTGCCCAGACTGGTCGCCACCGGTGCGACGCTCGCCCTGGCGCTGAGCCTGTCGGCCTGCGGTGACGGGAGCGGCGGGGCGTCGTCGGACGACGGCAAGATCCATGTCCTGGTCTACGGGGACGCCAGCAACAAGGTCGAACAGCAGATCGTCGACACCTTCAACAAGACGTCCGACGTCAAGGTGGTGCTCGACACCATCCCGGGTGCCGACTACCAGACGAAGCTCCAGACGATCATCAACACCCCGCAGGCCCCGGACGTCTTCTTCAACTGGGGCGGGGGCAGCATCAAGCCGTTCGTCAAGGCGGACCTGCTGCTGCCGCTCGACGACTTCATCAAGAAGGACCCGGGCCTCAAGGACAAGTTCCTCCCGTCCGTCTTCAACAGCGCCGTCGTCGACGGGAAGCCGTACGGCATTCCGATGCGCGGCACCCAGCCGGTCCTGCTCTTCCACAACAAGAAGGTCCTCGAGGACGCGGGCGTCCAGCCGCCGAAGACCTGGGACGAGCTGCTCGCCGCCGTGGACAAGCTCAAGGACGCGGGCGTCACCCCGATCGCGCTCGGCGGCGGCGACGTCTGGCCCACCCAGATGTGGTTCCAGTACCTCTACGACCGCATAGCCGGTCCCGAGCTGTTCGCGAAGGCCGTCGGCGGCGACAAGAGCGCCTGGGAGAGCGCGGACAGCAAGAAGGCACTGGACATGATCAAGGAGCTCGTCGACTCCGGAGCCTTCGGCAAGAACTACGACTCCGTCAAGTACACCAACGGCGGCTCGGTCCAGCTGGTGGCCTCCGGCAAGGCCGGCTTCGAGCTGATGGGCTCCTGGTACTACTCCCAGCAGCTCACGGACCACAAGGAGTTCGCCGAGAAGGACCTCGGTTACACCGCCTTCCCGGCCGTCGCGGGCGGCAAGGGCGACCCGGCCAACCTGGCCGGCAACACGAACAACTACTACTCGGTGATGAAGAAGACCAAGCACCCCGAGGCCGTCGCCGAGTTCCTGAAGCTCATGTACTCCGACGAGTTCGTCAAGGCGCAGCTGGACATCGGCAACCTGCCGACCACGACCAACACCGACAAGTTCATCGACAGCTCGGGCACCCCCGAGTACTCGCGCTTCCAGTACGACCTGGTCTCCGACGCCCCGAACTTCCAGCTGTCCTGGGACCAGGCCTACCCGCAGAAGGCCAGCTCGGACCTGCACAAGGCCATCCAGCAGTTCTTCAACGGACAGCTCGACACGGACGGCTTCATCAAGGCCATGCAGGCCCTCCCGACCGAGTGACGAACGGCTCATGACCACACACCTCACGAGCGCACGGCCCGCCGCCGGACCCCGCAAGGAGTCCCGGCGGCGGCCGCCCGCCTCGTCCGCGACGACGGTGGGCCGCCCCGGCTTCGGCTGGGCGGTGCCCGCCGCAGTGTTCTTCTTCCTCTTCGCGATCGTCCCGCTGATCATGGTGGCGGTGCTGTCCTTCATGAGCTGGGACGGGATCAGCCCGCCCGAGTTCGTCGGCACCGACAACTGGTCGCGCCTGATCGACGACCCGGTGATGCTCAAGAGCATCTGGCTGACCCTGCTGCTGACCGCGCTCGGCGTGGTCCTCCAGACCCCGCTGAGCATCCTGCTCGGCGTCTGGGCCGCCGGTCACCAGCGCAACCGCGCCGTCCTGTCCGTCATCTACTTCATTCCGCTGCTGCTGTCCGCGACGGCCGTGTCCGTGCTCTGGCGGGCGCTGCTCGACCCGAACTTCGGCATCCCGGCGGAGGCGACCTGGCTCTTCGGCGACGGCAACCTGTTCGGTGAACAGACCACCGCCATCGGAGTGCTGGCCTTCGTCAGCACCTGGCAGTTCACCCCGTTCCACACGCTGATCTACCAGGGCGCCGCCCGCGCGGTCCCGCCGGTGCTGTACCAGGCGGCGGAGATCGACGGAGCGGGCCGCTACCGGCAGCTCTTCCACATCACCCTGCCGCAGCTGCGCACCTCCATGATCACCTCGATGATCCTGATGATCGTCGGCGGCCTGACCACGTTCGAGACCGTCCTCATCCTGACCCAGGGCGGCCCCGGCACCGACACCACCATCAGCGCCTACTACATGTACGACAAGGCCTTCAAGAGCTTCGACTACGGCACCGGTTCCGCGATCGCCCTGGCCCTGGTCGTGGCGGCCACGATCATCTCGCTGATCGTCGTCCGGGTCTCCGGCTACGACAAGATGCGCAGCTCCATGGAGGGTGTGTCATGAGGCGCCGACCCAACTACCTGGCCGGCGCCGGCTCACTCGTCTGGCTCTTCGTGGTCGGACTGCCGCTGTTCGTGCTGCTCGCCGCGACCCTGCGCACCCGCCAGGACTACGCCGAGAACGGCCCGGTCTCGCTCCCGGACAGCTTCACGCTGGACAACTTCACCGGCGCCTTCGACTCGGGCTTCGGCCAGTACTTCTTCAACACGCTCGTCGTCACCGCCTGCGTGATCGGCATCGTGCTGCTGCTGGTCCCGCCGCTCGCCTACGCCATCGTCCGCAGCCGCGGCCGGGCCACGTCGGCGATCTTCCGGCTGTTCCTGCTCGGCCTCGCCATCCCGGCCCAGGCCGTGATCGTGCCGATGTTCTACCTGATCAGCGAAGCAGGGCTGTACGACAACCTGCTCGGCGTCATCCTGCCCACGGCCGCGTTCTGCCTGCCGATGTCCGCGCTGATCCTCAGCGGCGCCATGCGCGACATCTCCCCGGAGCTGTACGAGGCCATGGCCATGGACGGCGCCAGCCCGCGGCGCATGTTCTTCCAGCTCGTCGTGCCGCTGTCCCGCGGAGGGCTCTCCACGATCGTGGTGTTCTCCGCACTCCAGGCGTGGAACGGCTTCCTGTTCCCGCTGGTGCTGACCCAGTCCGAGTCCACCAAGGTGGTCACCCTGGGTCTGTACAACTTCCAGACCGCGCACGGCATCGACATCCCCGGTCTGCTGGGAGCCGTGGTGCTGTCCATGGTGCCCATCCTGCTCGTCTACCTGTTCGCCCGTCGTGCCCTGGTCCAGGGGCTGATGGGCGTCGGAGGAAAGTGACTGCCGACGTGGCCGTAGAGACCACCCCCGAAATCCCCCTCTGGAACGACCCCAACCACCCCGTCGCCACCAGAGTCGACGCGCTCGTCGCAGCGATGACCCTCGAGGAGAAGATCGCCCAGCTGTACGGAGTGTGGGTGGGCGCCTCCGACCAGGGCGGCGAAGTCGCCCCGCATCAGCACGACATGGAGGAGGCCGTCGACCTCGAGGCGCTGCTCCCCACCGGACTGGGCCAGCTGACCCGCCCGTTCGGCACGGTCCCCGTCGACCCCGCGCTGGGTGCCCTGTCGCTCATGCGCAGCCAGGCCCGCATCACGTCGGCCAACCGGTTCGGCATCCCCGCTCTCGCGCACGACGAGTGCCTGGCGGGCTTCGCCGCCTGGGGCGCCACCGCCTACCCCGTCCCCCTGTCCTGGGGCGCCACCTTCGACCCGGACGCGGTGCGCCGGATGGCCGCCGCCATCGGACGCGACATGCGCTCCGTCGGCGTCCACCAGGGACTCGCCCCCGTCCTCGACGTGGTCCGCGACGCCCGCTGGGGCCGGGTCGAGGAGACCATCGGAGAGGACCCCTACCTCGTCGGCACCATCGGCACCGCCTACGTGCGGGGCCTGGAGTCCGCCGGGATCGTCGCCACCCTCAAGCACTTCGTCGGCTACTCCGCCTCCCGCGCCGGCCGCAACCTCGCCCCGTCGTCCGTGGGCGCCCGCGAACGCGCCGACGTCCTGCTGCCGCCGTTCGAGATGGCCGTCCGCGAGGGCGCCACCCGCTCCGTCATGCACGCCTACACCGACATCGACGGTGTGCCGGCCGCGGCCGACGAGACGCTGCTGACCGGTCTGCTCCGCGACACCTGGGGCTTCGAGGGAACCGTCGTCGCCGACTACTTCGGCATCGCCTTCCTCAAGACCCTGCACGGCATCGCCGCCGACTGGGCGGATGCCGCGGGCGCCGCCCTGCACGCGGGCGTCGACGTCGAACTGCCCACCGTGAAGACCTTCGGCGCGCCGCTCGCCGAGGCGGTCACCGAGGGCCGGGTCCCCGAGGCGCTCATCGACCGGGCGCTGCGCCGGGTCCTCGGCCAGAAGGCGGAGCTCGGACTGCTCGACCCGGACTGGAGCCCGGTCCCGCCCGCGCTCGACGGGGCGGACCTCTCCGACCCGGAGGCGCTGCGCGGCCGGATCGACCTGGACCGGCCCGAGAACCGGGAACTGGCCCGCGAGATCGCCGAGAAGGCGGTCGTGCTGCTCACCAACGACGGCGTCCTGCCGCTCGCCCGGCCCCGCCGCATCGCCCTGGTCGGCCCCAACGCCACCGAGGCGACCGCCGTACTGGGCTGCTACTCCTTCCCGCGGCACGTCGGGGTGCGGCACCCGGAGATTCCGGTCGGCATCGACCTGCCCACCCTGCGCGACACCCTGACCGCCGAGTTCCCCGACGCGGACATCACCGTCGCCCGCGGCACCGGCGTCGACGACGGCGACCTGTCCGGCATCGGCGAGGCGGTGGACGCGGCCCGCGAGGCGGACGTCGTCGTCGCCGTGCTCGGCGACCGCGCGGGTCTGTTCGGCCGCGGCACCAGCGGCGAGGGCTGCGACGCCGAGTCCCTCACGCTGCCCGGCGCGCAGCAGCAGCTCCTCGACGCGCTGCTCGACTCCGGGAAGCCGGTGGTCACCGTCCTGCTCGCCGGACGGCCCTACGCGCTCGGCCGCGCCGTGGCCGAGTCCGCCGCGATCGTGCAGTCGTTCTTCCCCGGCGAGGAGGGCACCGCGGCGCTCGCGGGCGTGCTCAGCGGACGCACCAGCCCCACCGGCAGGCTGCCCGTCAGCGTGCCCGGCAGCCCGGGTGCCCAGCCGACCACCTACCTCGGGGCGCGGCTCGCCCAGGCCAGCGAGGTGTCCAACATCGACCCGACACCGGCCTTCGGTTTCGGGCACGGGCTCACGTACACCTCGTTCGCCTGGAGCGATCTCGTGGCGCACACCAAGGAGGCGCCGACCGACGGCACGTTCTCGCTGGAGCTCACCGTCCGCAACACCGGCGAGCGGCACGGCACCGAGGTGGTGCAGCTCTACCTGCACGACCCGGTCGCCTCCGTCGTCCAGCCGGTGCAGCGCCTCGTCGGCTACACGCGGGTGCCGCTGGCCCCCGGCGAGGCCCGCAGGGTGCGCGTCGAGGTCCCGGCCGACCTCGCCTCCTTCACCGGCCGCGACGGCCGCCGCGTCGTCGAACCGGGCGACCTGGAGCTGCGGTTCGCCGCGTCCAGCACCGAGCCGCGGCTCACCGCCACGGTCGCGCTCACCGGACCGGAGCGGCAGGTGGACCACACGCGGCGGCTGCACGCCGGGTTCGCCCAGGAGGCCGTCGAGGGCGCCTGAGCCGCCACCGGCGGCGAGCGGTGGACGCCGCACCACCGCTCGCCGCCGGCTCAGCGCACGACGTCGAAGACGTTCTTCTGGATGCCGTTGGCGTACACCTCGTGCTCGACGAGCCTCAGCCTCTGCGCGTCCCGGTCCGCGTCGCTGAACAGCCGCTTGCCCGCGCCGAGCAGGAGCGGGAAGACCAGCAGGTGGTAGCGGTCGATCAGACCGGCGTCCGACAGGCTCCGGTTCAGGGCCGCGCTGCCGTGGACGATGACCGGGCCGCCCTCGGTCTCCTTCAGTGCCGCGACCTCGTCGAGCGAACGCAGGATCGTCGTCTCGCCCCAGTTGGTGACCAGGTCGTCCTCGGTGAGCGTGGTGGAGACGACGTACTTCGGCATCGTCCGGTACCCGGGGAACTCCTCCATGTCCGGCCACACCGGGCTGAACGCCTCGTAGCTGACCCGGCCCAGGAGCAGCGCCGCGGCCTCCTCCTGCTCCCGGCCCTTGATCTCGTACGCCTCGGGGAGGAAGTCCACGAGCTTGAAGGTCCACCCGGAGTTCCGGTAGCCGGGCTCGCCGCCCGGGGCCTCCACGACCCCGTCGAGCGAGACGAAGGCGGTGCTGATCAGAGTACGCATGCGGGGTTCCTCAACGAGTTCGTGTGCGGTCGGTCCGCCCTTACGACCGGTGGGCGGCGGAAAACTCATCGGTCGCGGCCTCCGGGGTGCGGGCGCGCCCGCAGCGCGTCGACGGCGTGCAGGGCCACGTGGAGTTCGGTGCGCTGCTCGCCGGACTCGAGGTCGCGGCCGAGCAGCCGCTCGATGGTGCGCAGCCGTTGGTAGACGGTCTCCCGGGAAAGCCCCGACGAGCGGGCGGCGACCGTCTTGTTGCCCGCGGCGTCCAGGTAGCCCCGCAGGGTCGTGACGAGATCGGTGCCGTGCCGGGCGTCGTGGTCGAGGAGCGGGCCCAGCTGCCGCTCCGCGTAGTCCTGGACGCGGAGGTCGTCGCGCAGCGCGAACAGCAGCCGGCGCAGGCCGATGTCGGCCCGCTCGTGGAAGGAGCGGCCGGACGGCAGCGGCAGGCCGGGTTCGGTGGCCTCGGCCACCCGGACCGCCTCGCGGAACGAGCGGGCCACGTCGGCGAGGTCGCGGGCCGGCGAGCCGACGCACACCGTCGCGCCCGGGGCCGTGTCCAGGACGGTGCGGCCGAGCCGCTCGACGGCCTGGCGCCACGGCCGGGACGGGCGCAGCGCCAGCAGTACTCCGAGCCGGGCGGGGGACAGGAGACCGACGAGCACCTGCGTTCCCGTCGCGCCCAGCTCCTCGGCGAGCCGGACTTCCGCCGCCCCGGCGTCCTCCTGGGCGGGCAGGTCCGCCAGGACGGCGACGAAGCGGGCGTCGTCCGCGGGCAGCCCGAGGGCCGCGACCCGGGCCCGCGCGTCCCCGGGAGAGCGGTGCCGCTGCTCGACCAGGTCGCGCAGGACGTTGCGGTGGGCGGTGCGTTCCCAGGGCGTGGGGCGGGTGAGACGGGCGATGGTGAGTGCCATCGCGGTCCGCTCCAGCACCGTGACGTCCTCGGGTCCGAAACCCGGGCCCGGCGGCACGGCGGGCGGCACGACGGGGAGCATGACCACCCGGCCCCACCGCTCCCCCTGGTACTCCACCGAAGCCGTGAGCCAGCCCTCGGGACCCGTGACCTCCGCGCGGTCGGTGGCCGGCGTGGTGCGTGAACGCCGTTCCCAGTCCGTGAGCGCGGCCCGCGCCGTGCCTCCGGAGGGCTCGCAGACCAGCGCCCGGTGGACCAGGTTCTCCAGGACGACCGTGCGTCCGCTCATCCCGGCCGCCGCACGCAGCACGTCCTCGGGCCCGGCGCCGCGCAGGGTGAGGGCGGTGAACGCCTCGTGGACGCCCTGGGTCCTGCGCATCGCCTCCGCCTGGTGGCCGAGGATCAGGGTGTGGACCACCTGGGTGACCTCCAGGAAGTTGACGTCCCTGGCGAGCGTGACGAGGGGCAGTCCCCGCGCACGGCAGGCCCGGACCAGGGCGTCGGGCGGCCGGTGGTAGCGGCGGACCAGCTCGATGACGAGGGCGGCGGCACCGACGGCGGCGAGTTCGTCGACGTAGCGGCGGACACCGGCGGCGTCCTCGGGCAGGGGCATGCCGGTGGTGAGGACGAGTTCGCCGCCCTTGAGGAAGGAGGCGGGGTCCGTCAGTTCGGTGATGTGGACCCAGCGGACCGGACGGTCCACGTGCTCCTCGCCGGCGACCACCCGCGGATCGCCCCCGGCCAGGACGGGCAGCGCCAGCACGTCGGCCACGGAGGGCGAACGGCCCGCCGGGCCCGGCTGCCGGTTCTCGCTCACGGTGCCTCCCTGTGTCCTCACGTTACGCCGAACGCCTGACACATCGTCCGGACACGCCGCCCCGGCCGGACAGATCAGGCGTTGCCGCGCCCGCCGGGGCGGGAAGGCTCGGGGGACCGCAGAAGACCGACGAGCAGGCCGGGAGACGAGCATGACCGCACTGTCGCCGCACCTTCGCCAGGCCACCCCCGTGGTGGCGGTCCGGGGCGAGGGGGTGCACATCGAGGGCGAGGACGGCCGCCGCTATCTGGACTTCACCGCCGGCATCGGCGTCACCAGCACCGGCCACTGCCACCCCAGGGTGGTGGCCGCCGCCCAGGAGCAGGTCGCGACCCTGGTCCACGGCCAGTACACGACCGTCATGCACCCGCCGCTGCGCCGCCTGGTCGACAAGCTCGGCGAGGTGCTGCCGGACGGTTTGGACAGTCTGTTCTTCACCAACTCCGGCAGCGAGGCGGTCGAGGCCGCGCTGCGCCTGGCCCGCCAGGCCACCGGCCGGCCCAACGTGCTGGTCTGCCACGGGGGCTTCCACGGCCGCACGGTGGCCGCCGCCTCCATGACCACCTCCGGCACCCGCTTCAGGTCAGGATTCTCGCCGCTGATGAGCGGCGTGGTCGTCACCCCCTTCCCGACGGCCCACCGCTACGGCTGGGACGAGGAGACGGCCACCCGCTTCGCCCTCAAGGAGCTGGACTACACCCTCCAGACGATCTCCTCGCCCGCCGACACCGCCGCCGTCATCGTCGAACCGGTCCTCGGCGAGGGCGGGTACGTGCCCGCGAACCGCGCCTTCGTCGAGGGCCTGCGCGAGCGCGCCGACCGGCACGGGTTCCTGCTGATCCTCGACGAGGTGCAGACCGGTGTGGGCCGCACCGGCCGGTTCTGGGGGCACGAGCACTTCGGCGTCACCCCCGACATCCTCGTCACCGCCAAGGGACTGGCCAGCGGCTTCCCGCTGTCCGGCATCGCCGCGCCCGAGGAGCTGATGCGCAAGGCCTGGGCCGGCTCGCAGGGCGGGACCTACGGCGCCAACGCGGTCGCGTGCGCGGCGGCCTGCGCCACGCTGGACGTCGTACGCGACGAGAAGCTCGTCGAGAACGCGGAGACGATGGGTGCCCGGCTCCGCCACGGCCTGGAGGCGGTGGCGTCCCGCACCCCGGCCGTGGGCGACGTACGGGGCATGGGTCTGATGCTGGCCAGCGAGTTCGTCACCGCGGACGGAGAGCCGGACCCGGAGACCGCGGCCCGGGTGCAGCGGGCCGCCGTCGACGAAGGACTGCTCCTGCTGCTCTGCGGCGCCTGGAACCAGGTGGTGCGGATGATCCCGGCCCTGGTGATCGACGAGAGCGCCGTGGACGAGGGACTGAGGGCCTGGGCCGCCGCCGTCGAGGCCGGTACGTCGGAGGCGGCGGGACGATGACGGCCGCCGCGCACCGCACCACCGGCCGCCCCACGACCCGCCCCGCGAACCGGCTCACGTGCCGCCCCGCGAACCGGCCCACAAGCCGCCCCGCACGGCCCGCGCACCCGCGATCAGGAGGGACCCCATGACCGACACCCCCACACAGCTGTTCCTCGGCGGTGCCTGGGTGGACGCCGCGGACGGCGCCGTCATGCCCGTGGACGACCCCGCGACCGGCGAGATCCTCGCCCACGTCGCCGACGCGGGCCCCAAGGACGCCCGGCTCGCCGAGGAGGCGGCGGTCCAGGCGCAGCAGGAGTGGGCCCGTACGGCACCGAGGGCGCGCAGCGAGATCCTGCGCCGGGCCTACGAGATCATCCTGGAGCGCACGGACGAACTGGCCCGCCTGATGACCTCCGAGATGGGCAAGCCGCTGGCCGAGGCCCGGGGCGAGGTGGCGTACGCCGCCGAGTTCTTCCGCTGGTTCTCGGAGGAGGCCGTACGGATCGACGGCGGCCACGGAGTCCTCCCCGACGGCCGCAACCGCATGCTGCTCTCCCGGCGCCCGGTCGGCCCCTGTCTGCTGATCACCCCGTGGAACTTCCCGCTCGCCATGGGCACCCGCAAGATCGGCCCCGCGATCGCGGCCGGCTGCACGATGGTGCTCAAGCCGGCCCCGCAGACCCCGCTCTCCAGCCTGGCCCTCGCCGCGATCCTCAAGCAGGCGGGGCTGCCGGACGGAGTGCTGAACGTCGTCACCACGTCGAGGGCGGGGGAGGTGTGCGAACCGCTCCTGCGCGGCGGGCGCATCCGCAAGCTGTCCTTCACCGGTTCGACGGCCGTCGGGCGACTGCTCCTCGCGCAGTGCGCGGACACCGTCGTGCGGACCTCGATGGAGCTGGGCGGCAACGCGCCGTTCGTCGTCTTCGACGACGCGGACCTCGACGCCGCCGTGGACGGCGCGATGGTCGCCAAGATGCGCAACATGGGCGAGGCGTGCACCGCCGCGAACCGCTTCTTCGTGCACCGCTCGGTGGCTGAGGAGTTCGCCGGCCGGCTGGCCCGGCGGATGGAGGCACTGGTCGTGGGCCCCGGTACCGGTGACGGCGTGGACGTCGGCCCGCTCATCGACGCCGCGGGGCGCGCCAAGGTCGAGGAACTGGTCGCCGACGCGGTGGAGCGCGGCGCCCGGGTACTGGTCGGCGGCACCACGCCGGACGGCCCCGGCTGCTTCTACCCGCCCACGGTGCTCACCGACGTCTCCCCGGACAGCCGCCTGATGGCGACGGAGATCTTCGGCCCGGTCGCCGCGATCCTCGCCTTCGACGACGAGGACGAGGTGGTCCGCCGGGCCAACGACACCCCCTGGGGGCTCGTCGGCTACGTCTTCACCGAGGGCCTGGACCGCGCCCTGCGGGTCAGCGAACGCCTGGAGGTGGGCATGGTCGGGCTCAACACCGGCCTGGTCTCCAACCCCGCCGCGCCCTTCGGCGGCGTCAAGCAGTCGGGTCTCGGACGGGAGGGCGGCCGGGTCGGCATCGAGGAGTTCCTGGAGTACCAGTACGTGGCGATGCCCACCCGCTGACCGGGAGGCTTTGCATGGTCATGCGTAATCATGCATACTCTTCCTATGTCCAAGGTCCTCACCTCCCTCCCCACCGGCGAGCGCGTCGGTATCGCCTTCTCGGGCGGCCTCGACACCTCGGTCGCGGTCGCGTGGATGCGTGACAAGGGCGCGGTCCCCTGCACGTACACCGCCGACATCGGCCAGTACGACGAGCCCGACATCGCCTCGGTGCCCGACCGTGCCAAGACGTACGGCGCCGAGGTCGCGCGTCTGGTCGACTGCCGCGAGGCGCTGGTCGAGGAGGGGCTGGCCGCGCTCACCTGCGGGGCGTTCCACATCCGCTCGGGCGGGCGTGCCTACTTCAACACCACGCCGCTGGGCCGTGCCGTCACGGGCACCCTCCTCGTCCGGGCGATGCTCGAGGACAACGTCCAGATCTGGGGCGACGGCTCCACGTTCAAGGGCAACGACATCGAGCGGTTCTACCGGTACGGCCTGCTCGCCAACCCGCAGCTCAGGATCTACAAGCCCTGGCTGGACGCGGACTTCGTGACGGAGCTCGGCGGCCGCAAGGAGATGTCGGAGTGGCTGGTCGCCCACGACCTGCCCTACCGGGACTCCACGGAGAAGGCGTACTCCACCGACGCCAACATCTGGGGCGCCACTCACGAGGCCAAGACGCTGGAGCACCTCGACACCGGCGTGGAGACCGTGGAGCCCATCATGGGCGTGCGGTTCTGGGACCCGTCGGTCGAGATCGCGCCCGAGGACGTGACCATCGGCTTCGACCAGGGCCGCCCGGTGACGATCAACGGCAAGGAGTTCGCCTCCGCCGTCGACCTGGTGATGGAGGCCAACGCCATCGGCGGCCGGCACGGTCTGGGCATGTCCGACCAGATCGAGAACCGGATCATCGAGGCCAAGAGCCGCGGCATCTACGAGGCGCCCGGCATGGCCCTGCTGCACGCCGCCTACGAGCGCCTCGTCAACGCCATCCACAACGAGGACACCCTCGCGCAGTACCACACCGAGGGACGGCGCCTGGGCCGGCTGATGTACGAGGGCCGCTGGCTCGACCCGCAGTCCCTGATGATCCGCGAGTCCCTGCAGCGCTGGGTCGGCTCGGCGGTCACCGGCGAGGTCACGCTGCGGCTGCGGCGCGGCGAGGACTACTCGATCCTCGACACCACGGGCCCGGCGTTCAGCTACCACCCGGACAAGCTCTCCATGGAGCGCACCGAGGACTCCGCGTTCGGCCCGGTGGACCGGATCGGCCAGCTGACCATGCGCAACCTGGACATCGCCGACTCCCGCGCCAAGCTGGAGCAGTACGCGGGGCTTGGCCTCATCGGCACCGCCAACCCCGCCATCGGCGCCGCCCAGGCCGCCGCGACCGGGCTGATCGGTGCCATGCCCGAGGGCGGCGCGCAGGCCATCGCCTCCCGGGGCGAGGTCTCCGCCGACGACGAGCTGCTGGACCGCGCCGCGATGGAGTCCGGCACGGACTGACCCCCCGTCCCCCTTTCGCGGGGACCCCGCACCGGCAAGGGCCGGCTCGACACCTCAGGGTGTCGGGCCGGCCCTTCTGTTTGCTCTCCGTCGTGCACGGCTTGCGTGCGTTGCGAGCTTCCGGTGACCCGCTCCACCCGCTCGGGTGCTTGGTTGCCAGTTCACGTGCCACGCAAGGGCCACGCAAGCGACGCAAACGGTTTACGTGCCAACTCCGGCCCTGGTCACGACCGTTGACAAATACATGACGCGCTAGAAACCTGATGACGCACTTTCCGCAAAGAATCGACTGTCCAGCTCAATTGGCGCGCAGAGTCGGTGCTTCTCCCCAACTGCCGGACCGTCGCGCCCTCCCCGACTCCCCACGGAACAGAGGACCCCCATGAGACGGAGATCCCTCGGCCGGCGGACGCTCACGGGCGCCGCCGTCGCCGGGCTGATGACGGTCGGGCTGCTGCCCCTCACCGCCACTGCCCAGGCGGCACCGGCGCCGGTGACCGCCGCCGCCGCCGACGTCAACCTGGCCCTCGGCCGCCCCGCCAAGGCGGGCGGCTCGCACGGCGCCTACCCGGCGGGCAACGCCACCGACGGACAGCAGGCCACCTACTGGGAGGGACCGGCCGGCACCTTCCCCGAGTGGCTCCAGGTCGACCTCGGCACGGCCCGCGACGTCGACCGCGTGGTCCTCAAACTGCCCGCCGGCTGGGAGAACCGGACCCAGACACTCTCCCTGCGGGGCAGCACCGACGGCTCCACCTTCCACACCCTCGACGCCTCCGACGGACGGGCGTTCGGCCCGGAGCGGGCGGGCACCGTCGCCATCGACCTCGACTCACCCGCCGAGGCCCGCTACGTCCGCGTCGACATCACCGGCAACACCGGCTGGAACGCCGCCCAACTGGCCGAACTCGAGGTGTACGGCGACGACGTCGACACCGGCCCGCCGCCCACCGGCACCAACCTCGCCCGCAACAAGCCCGCCGAGGCCACCTCGACCACCCAGAACTACGTCGCCGCCAACGCCACCGACGACTCCACCTCCACCTACTGGGAGGCCGCCGGAAACCCGGCCGACCTCACCGTGAAGCTCGGCGCCGACGCCGACGTCAGCGGTGTCGTCGTCAAGCTCAACCCCGACCCGGTGTGGTCCGCCCGCACCCAGAGCATCCAGGTGCTCGGCCGGGCCCAGGGCGACAGCGGCTTCACCTCGCTGCGCGACCGTGCCGACTACGCCTTCAGCCCGGCCCAGGACAACGCCGTGACCATCCCGGTCACCGGCCGCGTCTCCGACGTACGGCTCCGGTTCTTCTCCAACACCGGCGCACCCGGCGGCCAGGTCGCCGAGTTCCAGGTGCTCGGCACCGCCGCCCCCGCACCCGACCTCACGGTCACCGGCCTCGACTGGTCGCCCGCCGCGCCGAACGAGCGCGACGAGGTCACCGTCGACGCCACGGTCCGCAACGCCGGCACCGCACGCTCGGCCGCGACCACCGCAGAGGTCACCGTCGAGGGCACGACCGCAGGGAGCGCCGCGGTCCCCGCGCTCGACCCCGGGGAGTCCGCCGAAGTGCCCGTCTCCACCGGCACCCACGCGGCCGGCAGCTACGCGGTCGCCGCGGTCGTCGACCCGCGTGACACCGTCGCCGAACTGGACGACACCAACAACAGCCGCGCCGCCGCCGACCGCCTCGTCGTCGACCGGGCTCCCGGACCCGACCTCGAGGTGCGCTCCGTCACCACCAACCCCGCCAACCCGGCGGTGGGCGCCGAGGTCTCCTTCACCGTCGCCGTGCACAACCGCGGCACCAGCGCCGTCGAGGCGGGCACGGTGACCCGGATCCAGGCCGGCACCACCACCCTGGACGGCACCACCGGGCAGGTCGCGGCCGGCGCCACGGTGAACGTGCCGATCAGCGGCACCTGGAAGGCGACCGGTGGCGGCGTCACCCTCACCGCCACCGCCGACGCCACCGCACGGGTCAGCGAGACCAACGAGAACAACAACGTGCTCGCCAAGTCCCTCGTCGTCGGACGCGGCGCCGCCGTGCCGTACACCGAGTACGAGGCGGAGGACGGCCGCTACGACGGCACCCTGCTCACCACCGACGCGAACCGGACCTTCGGGCACACCAACTTCGGCACCGAGTCCTCGGGCCGCGAGTCCGTCCGGCTCGACGCGACCGGCGAGTACGTCGAGTTCACCTCCACCACACCCACCAACTCCATCGTGGTGCGCAACTCCGTCCCCGACGCCCCCGGCGGCGGCGGAGCCGAGGCCACCATCAGCCTCTACGCCGACGGCGAGTTCGTGCAGAAGCTCAACCTCTCGTCCAAGCACAGCTGGCTCTACGGCAGCACCGACGACCCGGAGGGCCTCACCAACCGGCCCGGCGGCGACGCCCGGCGCCTGTTCGACGAGTCCCACGCACTCCTCGACCGGACCTTCCCGCAGGGCACCGAGTTCCGCCTCCAGCGCGACTCCGGCGACTCGGCCGCCTTCTACGTCATCGACCTGATCGACCTGGAGCAGGTCGCGCCCGCCAAGACCAAGCCCGCCGAGTGCACCTCCATCACCGAGTACGGGGCCGTCCCCGGTGACGGGCTCGACGACACCGACGCCATCCAGCGCGCCGTCACCGACGACCAGAACGGCCGGATCGACTGCGTGTGGATCCCCGCCGGGCAGTGGCGCCAGGAACAGAAGATCCTCACCGACGACCCGCAGAACCGCGGCCAGTACAACCAGGTCGGCATCAGCGACGTCACGATCCGCGGCGCCGGCATGTGGCACTCCCAGCTCCACACCCTCACCCCGCCGCAGGAGGCCGGTGGCATCAACCACCCGCACGAGGGCAACTTCGGCTTCGACATCGACGACAACACCCAGATCTCCGACCTCGCCATCTTCGGCTCCGGCACCATCCGCGGCGGCGACGGCAACGCGGAGGGCGGCGTCGGGCTCAACGGCCGCTTCGGCAAGAACACCAAGATCAGCAACGTGTGGATCGAGCACGCCAACGTCGGTGTCTGGGTCGGCCGCGACTACTCGAACATCCCGGAGCTGTGGGGCCCCGCCGACGGCCTGGAGTTCACCGGCATGCGCATCCGCGACACCTACGCGGACGGCATCAACTTCTCCAACGGCACCCGCAACTCCACCGTCTACAACTCCTCCTTCCGCACCACCGGCGACGACTCGCTCGCGGTCTGGGCCAACAAGTACGTGAAGGACACGTCCGTGGACATCGGCCACGACAACCACTTCCGCAACAACACCATCCAGCTGCCGTGGCGGGCCAACGGCATCGCGGTGTACGGGGGTTACGGCAACACCATCGAGAACAACGTCGTCTCCGACACCATGAACTACCCCGGCATCATGCTCGCCACCGACCACGACCCGCTGCCGTTCTCCGGGCAGACCCTCATCTCGGGCAACGCCCTGCACCGCACGGGCGGCGCGTTCTGGAACGAGGACCAGGAGTTCGGCGCCATCACCCTCTTCGCGCAGGGCCAGGACATCCCGGGCGTGACCATCCGGGACACCGAGATCCTCGACTCCACCTACGACGGCATCCAGTTCAAGACGGGAGGCGGCGCGATGCCGGACGTGAAGATCGAGAACGTCCGCATCGACAGGTCGAACAACGGCTCCGGCATCCTCGCGATGGGCGGCGCCCGCGGCAGCGCGACCCTGACCGACGTCACGATCACCAACTCGGCGGAGGGCGACATACGGATCGAACCGGGCTCACAGTTCAAGATCAACCAGTAGGAGCCAGTCAGTAGGAGCCGGTCAGTAGGACCGGTCAGCGGTCGCCCGCCCGGCGGCGCGGAACACCACCGCGTCGCCGGGCTTCCGCCGCGCCCTCCAGCCGGCCCGGGGAGCGCTCGACCGGGACGCGGGGGCCGTCCTCCTCCAGCCGTTCGGCGTTGAGTTCGTTCACCGCGCCCAGCGCGTCGCCGATCGTCGCGTAGTCCACCGCGATGAAGTTGACCGGCCTGCCGCGCTGCCGTTCACAGGTGTGCGCCCGTTCCAGCACCCGCTGCCGGGAGTTGACGACCCCGGCGTCCAGGCGCAGCCCGCCGCCCGCCGTGACGAAGTGGTTGAGCAGGAACAGCCGCTTGTCCG
Source organism: Streptomyces coelicoflavus (assembly GCF_003112555.1). Classification (GTDB taxonomy): domain Bacteria; phylum Actinomycetota; class Actinomycetes; order Streptomycetales; family Streptomycetaceae; genus Streptomyces; species Streptomyces coelicoflavus. The sequence goes on from NZ_BEWB01000005.1 coordinate 376,142, forward strand.
AGCCGCCCCGGTTGGGCAGGCAGGACATCTCGTCCGGGCTGCGGAAGGCGAAGGGCGTCTCCATGGCGTACCGGTACAGGTTCCGGTACCAGGGCGCGGGCCCGTCCGCCTTCTCCGCGAAGACGACCAGCCGGCGGCCGCTGTCGATCATGTCCTTGAGCTTCGGCCAGGGGCGGTCCGGGTCCCGGTCCGGCTCGTACAGCAGCTCCGAGAGGCCGGCCCGGACGAAGGCCTCCTGCGTCGTCACCGCGTCCACGCCGTCCTGGAGGACCAGCGTCACGATCTCCGTGGGGTTGTCGCGCAGCCACTCACCGATCTGGCGCAGTGTCGGCTCCAGTTCGAGGGCGCCGGCGCCGCACACCGAGTGGCACAGCCACAGGCCGGAGTGGGGCGGGTTCACCCGTTCCAGGATCGTGGTCAGCCGACGGCGCTCGGCGGGGGAGAAGTCCGAGGTGCTCAGCCGCTCCGCCACCTCCTCGGGCCGCTCCCACAGGTGGGTGTCGAGGAGCAGGACCCGCGATCCGGCGCCCAGCTGACCGACGATGTCGGGGTCCTGCAAAGGGCCGATGAACCGGTCCGCCGTCGTCGCCATCGCGTTGTGCGACGCCAGCTGGGCGATCTCGTCGTAGCGGGCGTCGCACAGCTCGGCGCTGCCCTGGCAGATGCGCGGGGACGAACCGGTGATCGCCACCGGCGCCAGCATCGTCCCGACGAGGGCGACGGCGGTGACGGTGAAGGTCAGCGCCGGGACGTGCCGCGGGTCGGTGAGGACCGGCACGCCGGGCCGGGTCTGCCAGACCCAGCCGACGGTGATCAGCAGGGCGCCTGCGGCCAGCAGGATCACCGCGACGACGACGGCGGTGGTCAGCAGCCGGTCGAGCGCGGCGGCCTCCACGTCGGCGAGCAGCCCCGAGGCCGCCGGTGGCCACGACGCCGGGGTGCCGAACAGTGTGTCGCCCAGGGTGAGCCGCAGCAGGAGCACGGTGAGCGCCATGAGGGCGGCGGCGGCGGCCGGTACCCAGCCCAGCGGTATCAGCCGGCGTTTGGCGGGCGACGGTGTCAGGAACCACAGCAGCGTGAGCGCGGCGGCGCACAGCACGGCTGCCGCCGGTTCCACCACGTCCTGGAAGAGCCGGGTGACGCCCCGTGCCCGGTCCAGCGGAGCCAGCGCCTCCGTGCCGGGCTCGAGATCGACGGTCACCACCCAGGTGCCCTGTCTCGCCTCCCGCAGCAGCTCCTCGGCGGCGTCCCGGACCTGGTCGGTCAGGGCGACCGGGGCGATCGCGGCCAGGGCCGAGGCCACGTCGCCCCGGTCCAGCGCCGCCAGCACGGTCGGTCTGACGCCGTCGCGCGTCGCGCCGTCCGGCACCAGACGCATCAGCGCGTCCGTCGCCGCGGCCGCCTGGCCGTGGGTGAGCGGCAGCGTCGGCAGCTCCTCCAGCGGCGCCTCACCGGCCACCACCCGCGCCACCAGTTCCGACAGGCGCTGCACGAAGGCCTGGAAGTCGGGTTCGGACCGCTTCTGCAGCGCGGCGACGGCGTCACCGAAGTACGCCTGGCTGAGCCGTTCGACGTTCGCGACGACGGGCTCGAGGTCGACCGTGATCCGCAGCCGGTCGCGGTCGCCCTCCAGATAGTGGACCACCTCCGCGATCTGCCCCTCGCCCATGGTCCGCAGCGTCTCCGGGGGGATCACCACCTTGAGGTTCGAGGTGATGGTCGACTGCGGCACCGGCAGCCGCTCCAGCAGGTCACTGGTCAGCGGCGTGCTGCCCGGGTCCACCAGCACCTCGTCGTAGAAGCGCTGGTAGGCGCGCTCGTCCTCCAGTACCTGGTCGTAGAACTGGGGGTCGAGCACCGTGCTGCGGACGACGGCCGCAGCGGCCAGGACGGTCAGGCTCAGCACCGCCACGCACCAGACCAGCACCCCGACCCAGGGCGAGCGCCGATCCAGTGCGTTCATGGAACCATTCTCGTATCGGCCGGCCGTCGTGCCGCACGGCGCCCGGCGGGGCAGTGCCAAGACACGCATGCCCCGCCCCGGGCCGGCCGATACCTGTCAGCCTCCGCTCACCACTTCGTCGGGAACCCTGCTGTCCTGGGGATGGACGCAGTGCCACCGATGTCCCCCGGGCCCCTCCGTCGCCGCCGGGAAGGCGGTGGCACAGGCGTCGTCCGCCTTCCAGCAGCGGGTCCGGAACGGGCAGCCGGTGGGCGGGTTGGTGGCCGACGGCACCGGGCCGTGCAGCACGATCCGGTCGGGGCGCTCCAGCAGGCTCGGCGTCGCGGAGAGCAGCGCCTCGGTGTACGGGTGCCGGGAGGCGCCGGAGACCTCGGCGGCCCCGCCCTCCTCGACCACGCGGCCCAGGTACAGGACCGCGATGCGGTCCGCGAGGTACCGGACCGTCTGGACGTCGTGCGAGATGAACACCATGCCGAGACCGAGCCGGGCCCGCAGGTCCACCAGCAGGTTGAGGATCTGAGCGCGCACCGACACGTCCAGGGCGCTGGTGGGCTCGTCGGCGACGATCAGCTCCGGCTCCAGGGCCAGCGCACGGGCGATGGCCACGCGCTGGCGCTGACCGCCGGACAGCTGGCCCGGCAGCGCGTCCAGGGTGTGGCCGGGCAGTCCGACCAGGTCGAGGAGTTCCTCCACCCGGGCCTCGCGCTCGGCCCGCGTACCGCGTTGGTGCACGTCCAGCGGGTCGCGCAGGATCCGGCGCACGGGCAGCCTCGGGTTCAGCGCGGTGGAGGCGTCCTGGAAGACCACGCCGACCGAGGCCCCGAATCCGGTACGCCGCTCGGCGGCGCCCATCGTCCACAGGTCCCGGCCCCGGAAATAGACGTGTCCCTCGGTGGGGCGCTGCAATCCCGTGACCACGCGGGCCAGCGTGGACTTGCCGCAGCCCGACTCGCCGACGAGTCCCAGGATCTCACCGCGCCCGACCTCCAACGAGGCGTCGGTGAGGGCGTGCACGGCGTCCCGGCGCAGGATGCCGCCGCTGCGGGCCCGGTGCCGTACGTGGATGCGGTCGAGCCGGACGAGTGGGTCCATGGTGCTGTCCTCGGTGGCGGTCATCGGGCACTCTCCAGCGACTTCGCCGGCCCGGTCCCGGAGGCCGGTCCGTTGCCGGAGGGCGTCCGGTGCGCGGCCGCCGGGTGGTGGCAGGCGAAGAGGTGGTCGAGACCGGCGTCGCGGTCGGTGGCGGGCGGCGGGGTGGTGGCGCACAGGTCGGTGGCCGCGGCGCAGCGGGACGCGAACCGGCAGCCGGCGCCGAACGCCTTCGGGGCCGGCACGACACCGCGGATCTGGTGCAGCCGCTCGGCACCCGACTCCAGCGACACGACCGAGCCGAGCAGCCCCCGGCTGTAGTGGTGCGCCGGGTCGGTGAGCAGCGCGCGGGTGTCGCCCGTCTCGGCGACCTGGCCGGCGTACATGACCGCGACCCGGTGGGCGAGGTCGCCGACCAGGGCCAGGTCGTGGGAGACGAGGACCATCGCGAACCCGAGTTCGTCGCGTAGCCGGACCAGCAGCTCGACGACCTGGGCCTGCACGGTGACGTCGAGGGCGGTGGTCGGCTCGTCGGCGATGAGCAGGCGCGGGCTGCGGGACAGGGCCATCGCGATCAGGACCCGCTGGCGCTGCCCGCCGGACAGCTCGTGCGGGTAGCTGCGCAGGGTGCGCTCGGGGGAGAGGCCGACCAGTTCGAGCAGCTCGGCGGGGGTGCGGGTGCCGCCCCGGGAGGTGAGCCACTTGAGCTGGGTGCCGATCAGCACGGACGGGTTCAGGGACGACATGGCGTCCTGGTAGACCATGGCGATCTCCGGGCCCATCAGCGCCCGGCGCTCCTTGGGCGCCAGCTTCAGCAGGTCGCGGCCCCGGTAGCGGATCTCGCCCTCGGCCACGGCGTTGCGGGCCAGCAGGCCCATGATCGCGAGGCTGGTGATGGACTTGCCGCAGCCCGACTCGCCGACCAGGCCGAGGGTCTCGCCCTCGCGGACGGTGAACGAGATGCCGTCGACGACGCGGGTGTCGCCGTAGCGGTCCGGGAAGCGGATCGACAGGTCGCGTACGACCAGCAGGTCGGCCGCGTCCTCGGCGACCGGCGGCACGGCGGGCTCCATGGCCTCGAGGCGGGCCGCCAGTTCGGCGAGCGCGGCGTTCACCTCGGTCTCGTCGACCGCCGGCGCGAGCTCGGCGGCGTTGTCGTCGGTGTCGGTGCCGCCGGTGCGGGACGTGTCCGGCGAGGCGGCGGCGTCGGTCATGCCCTCGGAGAGCACGTTCAGCGCGAGCACCGTGACCAGTACGCCCAGACCGGGGAAGAGGGTCGCCCACCAGCCGCCCGACAGCAGGATCTGCCGGCCGTAGGCCAGCACGCTGCCCCAGCTCGGGTCCGGGTCCTGCACACCGGCGCCGATGAAGGACAGGCTCGCCTCGAAGATGATGGAGTCGGCCACCATGACCGTCGCGAACACCAGCACCGGCGCCGCGCAGTTGATCGCGACGTGCCGGGCCACGATGTAGCCGCGGCGGGCGCCGATGACGCGCTCGGCGGCGACGTAGTCCTCGCCGTACTGCTCCAGCACGTTGGCCCGCACCACGCGGGCCAGGGAGGGCGAGTAGACGAAGGCGATGGTGAAGATGATGACCGGGACGCTGGGCCCGAAGACCGCGACGAGCACGGCGGCCAGCGCGATCGGCGGGAAGGACATGACGACGTCGAGCGTGCGCATCACCGACTCGTCGGCGAGCTTGCGCGAGGTGGCCGCAAGCGCACCCAGGGCGGAGCCGAGGACCAGGGCGAGCAGGGTCGCGCCGAGGCCGATGACCAGGGAGTAGCGCGCACCGTGCACGACGCGGGCGAACACGTCGCGGCCGGCCCGGTCGGTGCCGAACCAGTGGTCGGCGCCCGGCGCCTGGGCCGGGACGCCGGTGGCGAGCGGGTCCTGGGTGAGCAGCGGCGCGAAGACCGCGCCCAGCACCACCACGAGGAGGATCCCGAGGGCGATCCGGGAGGGCAGGGGCAGCCGGCGCAGGCGGGTGCCGGGCCGGGCGAGGCGCCCGGCGAGGGAGCGTGGAGCGAACATCACACCGTCCTGATGCGCGGGTTGACGAGCAGGTAGAGCAGGTCGACGACGACGTTGACCGCGAGGAAGGCGATCGCGATGGTGAGCACGGTGCCCTGGACCAGTCCGACGTCGCCTCCGTTGACGCCCTCGAGGATCAGCTTGCCCATGCCGGGCAGGTCGAAGATCGCCTCGATGACGACGGCGCCGCTGAGCATGTAGCCCACCTTGACGCCGAGCACGGTCAGCGGGGTGACCAGGGCGTTGCGCAGCACCGACCGGATGATCAGGAACGGCGGCAGGCCGCTGCCCCTGGCCGTGCGCACGTAGTCGCGGTCGAGTTCGGTGACCATCGAGGTGCGGATGAGGCGGGCCAGCGACGAGGCGACCGGCAGGGCGAGGGAGAGCGCGGGCAGCGTCATGCTCTCGATCCAGCCGGAGAAGGAGTCGGCCGGGTTGACGTAGCCGCCGGTCGGGAAGAGCGGCATGTTCAGCGAGAACTGCTGGATGAGCAGCACACCGATCCAGAACGACGGCAGCGCGATGCCGGCCATGGACAGCACCCGGAAGACCTGGTCCGGCCAGCGGTCGCGGTAGACGGCGCTGAGCACACCGAAGAGCAGCGCCAGCACGACGGCCAGCGTCAGGCCGAGCAGGGTCAGTTGCAGGGTGAGGGGGAACGCGGTGGCGATCCGGTCGGTGACGGGCTGACTGGGCGACATCGTGACGCCGAGGTCCCCCCGCAGCAGATCGCCCAGGAAGGCGAAGTAGCGCACGGGCAGGGGGTCGTCGAGTCCGTTGGCCTCGGCGAACGCCGCTCGTGCCTCCGGGCTCGCCGACTCGCCCAGCGCGTTGTACGCGGGATCGGTGGGCGAGAACTGGAGGACCACGAAGACCAGCAGCGCGATGCCGAGGACCATCACCGGCATCATCGCGACGCGGCGCAGCGCGAGCCGGAGAAATGCAACCATCGTGAGGTTCCTAGCGATTGGGGCGGGGGCCGCCGCCCGCGGTGGCGCGGCGGCGGCCCGGCGGGCCGGGCGTGCGGAGTCAGCCCCGGCCGACGTCGATGAAGGACAGTCCGGTGGTGGGCAGCGGCTTGAACCCGGTCAGCGCCCCCTCCCGCCAGGCGGTGGGCAGCTTGCGGTGCAGGATCGGGTACAGGGCGGCCTCGTCGGCGACCAGGTCGGTCACCTGTCCCCACAGCTCCATGCGCTTGGCCTCGTCGGCCTCCGCGGCGGCCTTGTCGAGCAGCGACCTGGTCCGCTTGTAGGCGTCGCTGCCCTTCCAGCCGTAACGGTTCTCCGGCCAGAAGCCGTAGTAGAACCAGCGCAGCAGCAGGTCGGCGTCGTTGCCGAAGACGGACGGGTCGCCCGGCGCGGCCAGTGCGTCGAAGTCGCCCTGGTCGATCTTGGCGTACTGGGCGGCGGACTGCTGGATGTCGAGCTGGGCGTCGACACCGACCGCGGCCCAGCTCTCCTTGATCAGCGGCGCGACGTCCTTGACCCAGCCGGTGTCGGTGAGCATCAGCGTGAAGGAGAGCTTGCCCACGCCCGCCTCGGCGAGCAGCTTCTTCGCCTTGGCGACGTCGTGGGTGTAGACGGTGGCCGCCTTGCGGTAGTCCGGGTGCGTGGCCTGGACGTAACCGGTGGCGGCCTCGGCGTTGCCGAGCAGCGCCGTGGAGATGATCTTCTCGGTGTCCAGCGCGTAGTGCAGGGCCTGCCGCACCCGCTTGTCCTTGAACCGCTCGTCGGCGCAATTGAACATCAGGAAGAGCAGCCCGAAGGACTGGACCGACTCCACCTTGTCCTTGCCGGTGAAGCCCTTGACGTCGATGTAGGGCACGTCCTCGATGGCCTGCACGCGGCCGGACTTGAGCGCGCTGACCCGGGCGGACGGGTCGGACATCAGCCGCCAGATCATCTTCTTGGCCTTGGCCGGGTGCGGCCCGTTGTACTTGTCGTACGCCTCCATGACGATCTTGTCCTCGCGGACCGCCGACACGAACTTGTACGGACCCGAGCCCACGGGCCGGGCGTCGAAGGACTTGGCGTCGGCGCCCGCGATCTTCTTCGGCACGATCCGCACCACGGATATGCGCGAGGGGAAGAGCGCGAAGGCGTACTTCAGCTTGAACTCCACCGTCGACCTGTCGACGGCCGTGACCCGGTCGATGAACGGGACGAACTGCGCCATCAGCGAGGCGTTCGCCTCGTCCAGGACCCGCTCGAAGCTGAACACCACGTCGTCCGCGGTGACCGGCGAGCCGTCGTGGAAGGTCGCGCCCTCGCGCAGGGTGGCCCGGTAGGTCGTCGCGTTGATCTTCTGGGGCATCCCGGTCGCCAGCGCCGGCCGCGCCACGAGCGTGGCGGGGTCGAGGTCGACCAGCCCTTCGAAGATGTGCATGTTGGCCGCGTACGGGGTCGCGCCCGAGGTGATCATCGGGTCGAAGCCGGTGGACAGCGCGTAGGAGAGGCCGGCCTCGATCGTGCCGCCGTCGCCGCCCGAGTCACCGGTACCGTCTCCACTGGAGGCCGGCCCTCCACAGGCCGTCAGGCCGGTGGTGACGGCGGTCGCCACACCGATGGCGCTGGTGTATCTCATGAACGTGCGGCGATCGACGCCGGCTGCACTGCGCGCGGACAAGGAGTCCTCCAGGCGGGAGATGAGAGTCGAGCAAGGTGGAGGAGGCGAGTGTGGTCGGCGCCTCACCGACGGTGCATCAGACGTCTGATGTCTGATGCTTGATAACGTGGGAACGTAGCCGGGCAAGTGAGAGGGGTCAAGAGGTGGCGGTGGGGCAAAGGGCGATTCGGCGCAGAGAGCCGGAGCCCAAGACGGCACGACAACCGTTGCGGCAGGAGGTCGTCGACGGCATCAAGGCCTACATCCTGCGCAACGACCTGCGCCCGGGAGATCCCTTGCCGACCGAGCCCGCCCTGTGCGAGGCGCTCGGCGCGAGCCGGTCCAGCGTGCGCGAGGCGATCCGGATCCTCACCGCGCTCGACATCGTCGAGGTGCGGCACGGACACGGCACCTACGTCGGCAGGCTCAGCCTGTCCGCCCTGGTGGAGAGCCTCACCTTCCGCGGTCTGCTCAGCCCCGACGACGACTTCCAGGTGATGAGCGACCTCATCGAGGTGCGCGAGCTGTTCGAGCGGGGCATGGCCGAACGGCTCGTCTCGTCCCTGGACGAGGAGCAGATCGCCCGCCTCGACGCCCACGTCGAGGAGATGCGCAGAGCCGGCGCGGGCGAGGGGCACGGCTTCGTCGAGGCGGACCGCGCCTTCCACACCCTCCTCCTGGCCCCGCTCGGCAACGACCTCATCGGTCAGCTGTCCGCGGCGTTCTGGGACGTCTACGTCATCGTCGCGCCGCACCTCGACGTGTTCACGCGCGAGCACGAGGCGGCCACCATCGCCAATCACCAGCGCATCGTGGACGCCGTGCGCGACCGGGACCCGGTCGAGTTCGCGGCGGCCCTCGCCGAGCACTACGCGCCGGTGCGGTTGCGGATCGCGGAGGCGCGCGCCCGGCGCTGACCCGGCAGCGGACCGGTGAAGGAGGCGTCCCCCAACGGGGGCGCCTCTTTCGCGCGCGCCGACGGCCCATTCCCTGTCGGGTGCCGGACCCGGGCACTTGACGGTCGCCGTCCCGATCTCTAATGTCCTCGATCAGCAGACATCAGACGTCTGCTCTTGATGAGGGCAATCGCCCTCCCGTCGGGTCCGGTCCGGCCGGTCCCGTCCGTTCCCCGCGCTGCGCCGCGCGCACGCCTCACCCACCGGGGCCCCTCCATGCCACTGACGGACCTCACCCTCGCCCAGTGCCTGGCACTGCGGCCCGACCTCGACGAGCCCGCCGACCTCGACGCCTTCTGGGAGCAGACCCTCCACGGGGCCCGGGACGCCGGCGGCGCACCCGGCTTCACGCCGGTGGACACCGGACTGACCGAGGTGACCACCTACGACGTCACGGTGCCCGGCTTCGCCGGCGAGCCAGTCCGGGGCTGGCTGCACCTGCCCGCCCGGGCGAGCGGGCCGCTCGGCTGCGTGGTGGAGTTCCTGGGCTACGGACGGGGCCGCGGTCTGCCGCACGAGCAGGTCCTCTGGGCCAACGCCGGCTACGCGCACTTCGTCATGGACACCCGCGGCCAGGGCTGGTCCACCGCCGGCGGCGACACCCCCGACACCGCCGCCCTGAACGGCACCGTCCCCGGCTTCCTGACCCGCGGCGTCGAAAGCCCCCACGACCACTACTACCGGCGGGTGTTCACCGACGCCGTGCGCTTCGTGGAGGCCGCCCGCGCGCATCCGGCCGTCGACCCGGGGAAGGTCGTCGTCACCGGAATCAGCCAGGGCGGCGGCATCGCCCTCGCGGTGGCCGGGCTCGTGCCGGGCCTGGCCGGGGTGATGCCCGACGTCCCCTTCCTCTGCGACATCCGGCGCGGCGCCACGATCGCGGCCCGGCCGCCCTACACCGAGATCGCCGAGTACCTGCGCCTGCACCGGGACCGCACCGAGACCGTCTTCGCCACCCTGTCCTACGTCGACGCCGCCCTGCTGGCCGCCCGCGCCACGGCCCCGTCGCTCTTCTCCATCGCGATGATGGACGACATCTGCCCGCCCTCGACGAGCTTCGCGGCCTACCACCGCTACGGCGGCCCGAAAGACCTGCGCGTCTACGAGTTCAACGGCCACGAGGGCGGCGGCGGCCACCACCGCTGCGAACAACTCGCCTGGGTGCGCGAGCTGCTCACCGTACCCCGCCCCGAGGCCCCCACCGCCCCGACCGCACTGCACGACCCCCAACTCGCCTGACCCCTCACCCGAGAAGAGGCCTGTTCATGCAGCGAAGAGTCACCATGGCCGTCGGCACCGCCGCCCTGGTCGTCCTGGGCACCACCGTCCCCGCCGCCCACGCGGCCGACTCCCCCCGCAAGGCCGCCGCGGCCGCCGGCGCCCTCACCTCGCAGGACCTCGCCACCGCAGGCACCGGCTCCCCCTACTACCGCATCCCCGCCCTGACCCGGACCACCAAGGGCACCCTGCTCGCCGCCTACGACGCCCGGCCCACCCTCGGCGACCTGCCGGGCAACATCGGTGTCGTCCTCAGGCGCAGCACCGACGGCGGCACCACCTGGCAGCCCCAGCAGGTCGTGCGCAAGGACGCCGCCCCCAAGGGGTACGGCGACCCCAGCCTCCTCGTCGACCGCGAGACCGGCCGCGTCTTCCTCTTCTACGCGGCCTCCGTGAACCAGGGCTTCTTCGGCTCGGCCACAGGCAACGACGAGAGCGACCCCGACGTCCTCCAGGCCGACTACAGCTACTCCGACGACGACGGCCTCACCTGGAAGCACGAGCGGATCACCGCCGACATCAAGGACCCCTCCTGGGCCGGCATGTTCGCCGCCTCCGGCGAGGGCATCCAGCTGCGCCACGGCGCCTACAAGAGCCGCCTGATCCAGCAGTACGCCATCCGCAAGGACGGCGCCAACTACGCGGTGAGCGCCTACAGCGACGACCACGGCGCCACCTGGAGGATGGGCACCCCCGTCGGTCCCGGCGGCGACGAGAACAAGACCGTGGAGCTGTCCGACGGCCGCGTCATGCTCAACAACCGCTCCAGGCCCTACCGGACGGTCGCCTACTCCACCGACGGCGGCGTCACCTACACGCCCTTCCAGCAGGACACCGAGCTGCCGGACCCGGCCAACAACGGCTCCGTCACGCGGTTCGCGCCGAACGTGGACGCCTCGCACCCGCGCGCCTCGTGGCTGATGTTCAGCAACACCGCTACGACCAACAGCCGCAGCAACCTCACCGTCCGCCTCTCCTGCGACAACGGGCAGACCTGGCCGGTGCGCAGGACCGTCGAGTCCGGCGCCGCCGCCTACTCGACGCTCACCCCGCTCAGCGACGGCACGGGCTCCAACCCGGGCATGGGCCTGCTGTGGGAGCGGGGCAACGTCGACCACATCACCTACTCCTCCTTCGACCTCCAGTGGCTCGGCGGAGTCTGCGCGCCGGTCACCGTCACCTCGCCCGCCTCCCTGCCCGCCGGGCGGACCACCACCGTCACCGTCCGCGTCGTCAGCCAGAACGACGTGCGGCTCCCGGCCGGCACGGTCTCGCTCGACCTGCCGGACGGCTGGAGCGCACCGGAGGCCGACGTGCCCGCGCTCGACCCCGGTCAGGGCGCGAACATGAAGATCCCCGTCACGGTCCCTGCGAACGCCACCGCGGGCGACGTGCGGTCCACCGCGACCTACGAGGTCCGCGGTCGCCAGCACTCCTACGGCGACAAGACGTTCACCGTCACCCAGCCGTAGCCGGCCACGGGCCGCCCGGCGCCGGCACCCCGGCGCCCGGCGGCCCGTTCCACCCGTACCACCACCCGCACAGCCCAGGAGAAACACCATGTCCTCGTCCCAGCCCCTGAGCGGCGTCGTGCCGCCCGTCTGCACTCCTCTGGACGCGTCGGGCGAAGTCGACACCGCCTCGCTCACCCGGCTCGTCGAGCACCTCGTCGGCGGGGGAGTGCACGGGCTGTTCGCCCTGGGCTCCAGCAGCGAGGTCGCCTTCCTCACCGACCGGCAGCGCGCCGTCGCCCTCGACACGGTCGTCGAGGCCGTCGCGGGCCGTGTCCCCGTCCTGGCCGGGGTCATCGACATGACCACCCCCCGGGTACTCGTCCACGCCGAGGCCGCCCGCAAGGCCGGCGCCGACGCCCTGGTGGCCACCGCCCCCTTCTACGCCCGCACCCACCCCCGCGAGATCGCCGCCCACTTCCGCGCGATCCGCTCCACCGTCGACCTGCCCCTGTACGCCTACGACCTCCCCGTCTCCGTGCACAGCAAGCTCTCCGCCCCCCTGGTGCGCGAACTCGCCGAGGACGGCACGCTGGCCGGGCTCAAGGACAGCAGCGGCGACGAGGGCGGCCTGCGCCGCCTCATGGTCGAACTCGGCGGACGCCACGGCCGCGCCGACGGCCCCGCCCCCTCCTTCAGCATCCTCACCGGCTCCGAACTGACCGTGGACGCCGCCCTGCTGGCCGGCGCCGACGGCGTCGTCCCGGGCCTCGGCAACGTCGACCCGGCCGGCTACGTCCGCCTGTACGACGCCGTGCGCGGCGGCGACCTGGACCGCGCCGTCAAGGAACAGGAGCGGCTCGTCGAGCTGTTCGGCCTGGTCGACGCGGGCCCGGAGGACGAGATGGGCCGCAACTCCTCGGCCATCGGCGCCTTCAAGCACGCCCTGCGGCTGCTCGGCGTGTTCGGCCACGGCACCACCGCCGCCCCGCAGATCCAGCTCGGGGAGGACGCCGTCGCCCACGTCGAGCGGCACCTGCGCGGCGCCGGGCTGCTGCCGGTCCGATGACGGCACCGCACCCGGACGCACCGGTCATCGGCCTCGACCTGGGCGGCACGAAGATCGCCGCCGCCCTGGTCGGGACCGAGGGCACGGTGCTCGCCCGGCACACCCGGCCCACCCCGGCGACACGGGGCGCCGGGGCGGTCCTGGACGCGCTGGCCGAGGCGGCCCGCGAGGTGTGGGCGCCCGGCACCACCGCGATCGGCGTCGCCGCGGCCGGCGTGATCGACCCCGTCACTGGGACCGTCACCAGCGCCACCGACACCATCCGCAGCTGGGCCGGCACCGCCCTCGCGGCGGGCCTCGCCACCCGCACGGGCCTCCCCGTCGCCTGCGACAACGACGTACGCGCCGCCGCCGCGACGGAACTGGACGGCCCGGACGACGACAGCACCCTCCTCTACGCCGCCGTCGGCACCGGCGTCGGCGGCGCCGTCGCCGCGGCGGGCCGCATGCTGCACGGCGCCGCCGGAATCGCCGGACACCTGGGGCACCTGCCGAGCCCGGAGGCCGACGGGCTGCCCTGCACCTGCGGAGCCACCGGCCACCTGGAGGCCGTCGCGGCGGGCCCCGCCATCACCGCCCACTGCGCCCGGCTCGGCGGAGAGCCGGCCGACCGGCTCCAGACCGTCGCCGAACGCGCGGCCCGGGGCGACCCGCACGCCACCACCGCCATCACCCTCGGCGCCCGCGCGACGGGCCGGGCCCTGGGCGGCCTCGCCAACGCGCTCGGACCGCACCGCGTCGTCGTCGCCGGCGGCGTGCCCCGCATCGGTGCCCTGTACTGGGACGCCCTGTGCGCGGCCTTCACCGCCGAACTCATGCCCCCGCTGCGCGACCTGCGCCCGCGTCCGCCGCGGGGCGGCGCCGACGCAGCGGTCCTCGGGGCGGCCGCGCTGCCTCGTACCCTGCCCCTGCACCAGCCCCCCACCACCGGAGCACCGTCATGACCCCGCCCCCGTCCCTGGCCGAGCAGCTCGAGGGCCGCCTGATCGTGTCCTGCCAGGCGCCTCCCGGCGACCCGATGCGCCACACCGACACCCTGGTCCGCATGGCCCTGGCGGCGCGCTCCGGCGGCGCGGCGGCCGTGCGCGTCAACGACCCGGAGGTCGTCGCGGCCACCGTCGCGGCCGTCGACCTGCCGGTGATCGGCCTGTGGAAGGACGGCGACAGCGGCGTCTTCATCACCCCGAGCGTGCGCCACGCCCTCGCCCTGGTGGAGGCCGGCGCCGCGGTCGTCGCCGCCGACGCCACCGCCCGGCCGCGGCCCGACGGCAGCACCTTCGCCGAGCTGGTCGAGGCCGTCCACGCGGCGGGCGCCCTGGTCATGGCCGACGTGTCCACGCTCGGCGAGGGCCGCGCGGCCGCCGACCAGGGGGCGGACTTCATCGGCACCACCCTGTCCGGCTACGTGCCGGGCTCCCCGGTGCAGGACGCCCCCGACCTGGCACTCGTGACCGACCTCGCCGGCGCGCTGGACACCCCGGTGATCGCCGAGGGCCGCGTCGCCACGCCCGAGCAGGCCGCCCGGGCCCTGGCCGCGGGTGCGCACGGCGTCGTCGTGGGCACCGCCATCACGGCACCGACCGCGCTGACCCGGCTCTTCGCGGACGCGCTGGCGTCCTGAACCGGCACGCCCGAGGGGCGGCGGGGAACCTGTTCCCCACCGCCCCTCGGGCACGTTCGCCCGGCCCGTCCCCGGGACGGGACCGGATCAGACCGCCGGAGCCGGGTACGTCGGGTACTCCACCCCGGAGACGTGCTGGACGACGCGGACGACCTGGCAGGAGTAGCCGAACTCGTTGTCGTACCAGAGGTAGAGGATCGCGTTGTCGCCCTCGACCTTCAGCGCGCCGGCGTCCACGATCGAGGCGTGGCGCGAGCCGATGAAGTCGCTGGAGACCGCGTCGGGAGCGCTGATGAAGTCGATCTGGCGCTTGAGCGGCGAGGTCAGCGACACCTCGCGCAGGTGGTCCACGACCTCCTCGCGGCTCGCCTCCCGGGCCAGCTGGAGGTTGAGGATCGCGATGGACACGTCCGGCACCGGCACCCGGATCGAGCTGCCGGTGATCCGCGCCTTGAGCTCGGGCAGCGCCTTGGCGACGGCGGAGGCGGCACCGGTCTCCGTGATGACCATGTTCAGCGGCGCGCTGCGGCCACGGCGGTCCGACTTGTGGTAATTGTCCAGCAGGTTCTGGTCGTTGGTGAAGGAGTGCACCGTCTCCACGTGACCGCGCAGCACGCCGTACTCGTCCTCCATCGCCTTCAGCGGCGGGACGATCGCGTTGGTGGTGCAGGACGCGCAGGACAGGATCCGCTCGTCCGGCTTGACGGTGTCGTGGTTGACGCCGTGGACGATGTTCGGGACGTCGCCCTTGCCCGGCGCGGTCAGCACGACCTTGTCGATGCCCGGACGCAGGTGCTTGGACAGGCCCTCGCGGTCGCGCCACTTGCCCGTGTTGTCGATGAGGATGGCGTCCTTGATGCCGTACGCCGTGTAGTCGACCTGCGCCGGGTCGTCCGCGTAGATCACCTTGATGGCGTTGCCGTTGGCGAGGATGGTGCTGTTGTCCTCGTCGACGGTGATCGTGCCCTGGAACTGGCCGTGCACCGAGTCGCGGCGCAGCAGCGAGGCGCGCTTGACGATGTCTTCGGCGGCCCGCTCCCCACCGCCCCGGACCACGATCGCGCGCAGCCGGAGTCCGTTGCCCGACCCGGCCTTCTCGATGAGCAGCCGGGCGACGAGCCGGCCGATGCGGCCGAAGCCGTACAGGACGACGTCGCGGCCGTCCCGCCGGTCGATCTTGTTGGCGCCGGTGGCACCGGCGACGGCCTCGGCGGTGAACTCCTCGACCGACAGACCCCGGTCGTCGCTCTTCCAGGTCGCGGCGAGCATGCCGATGTCGATCTGCGAGGGCCCGAGGTCGAGCGTGGTGAGCGCCCGCAGGAAGGGCATCGTCTCGGTGACCGACAGCTCCGCGCCGGCGATCTGGCGGGCGAAGCGGTGGGTCTTGAGGATGCTGACCACCGACTTGTTCACCAGGGAACGGCTGTGCAGCAGGATCGTGACGTCCTGCTCCCGGTGCAGCTTCCCGATCATCGGGATCATCGATTCCGCGGTCTCTTCGCGGTGTTTCCAGTTGGTGAACGAGTCGTCGTTGGCAGTCACGTCTCTATCTTTCGAGCTAGGCGGCGCTCATATGCTAACCCGACCGTGTTTCTGATCGATCAAGTGGGCCCCTCGCCGATCAGATGAGTGCCGGACCGGGCGGGGGCATCGAACAGGATTGCGCCACGGAGGCCCTGGGTACGCGAGGCTGGACCGCGTCGGCGCCGATCGTCCGCGCGGGCCGTATCACCGCCGCTACCAGGGAATCTGCCATGGAGACACCCGCGAACGACCACCCCGTCACGCCCGCCCAGCGGGCGCTGGACACGCTCGCCGAGACCACCGAGACCGCCGACAACACGGCGGCGCTCGACACGCTCGCGAGCAGCGACGTCCTCGTGCCGGTGCCCGACGACGCGAACGACCAGGACGCCGCCGACCCCGGGATGCTGGCGCTGCCGGTGCTGGAACAGCAGGGCGGCGGCCAGGTGGTGCCCGTGTTCACCTCGGAACTGGAGATGGCCGACCTGCTGCCGTACGTCTCCCGCTACCGCATGGTGCCGCTCGGCGCACTCGCCGCGCAGTGGCCGGCCGACGACCTGTCGCTGTCCATCGACGCCGGCTCGGAGCACCGCCTCACCCTCACCTCGGACGGCGTGCGCACCCTGCTGGCCCGCCCCTGAGGGAAGGCGCCTCACCCGCCGAGGACCCCCGTCCCCCTCAGGAGGGGCGGGGGTCCTCGGCGTCGCCGAGCGTGCGGGCCAGCGCGGCCCGCTGAAGCGGCAGTATCTCGGCGTGCAGCCGGCGGCCCTCGGGCGTGAGCGCGACGTACACACCGCGCCGGTCCTCCGCACACATCGAGCGATGCACCAGTCCGTCCCGCTCCAGCCGGGCGATGAGCCGGGACAGTGCGCTCTGGCTCAGATGGACCCGGCCCGCCAGGTTCTGCACCCGGCACCGGTCGCCGTCCTCGGGCGCCTCGGCCACGAGGAGGTCGAGCACCTCGAAGTCGCTCGCGCCCAGACCGTGCGGATGCAGCGCCCGGTCGATCTCGCACATCGTGCGCGCGTGCACCGCGAGGATGTCCCGCCACCGTTCCTCGAGCCGCGCACCGGCGGTCCTGGCTGCCATGGCCGAACGTTAGCACCGCAACCGATATTGGTTGAATGCGCAAATGGCCCGGTTGCCGGACAATCGGGCCCCGGCTGCGGGAAAGTGGAGGGACACGGTACGGGCGGGCCCGCACGGAGGGAGGACGAGATGCTGAGGACCCCCGTGCACGGCACGCGTCTGGACATCCTGGAGTGGCTGAAGGACCCGGCCGCGCACTTCGCCCCGCAGCGCCGCGTCGACCCCGTGGAGCACGGCGTCCACGCGGGCCTGGTCGCCGCCAAACTCGGTGTGCCCCGCCGCGTGGCCCGTACCCACCTCGGCCTCCTCACCGGCCTCGGCCTGCTCCGGGCCCGGAGGATCCGCCGCCGCACGTACTACCGGCGCGACGAGGTGCGGATCGCCGAGGTGGCGCGGATGTTCGAGAAGGGCTGGTAGGCGCGGGCACCCCTGCCGGAGTGACCCGGGCGCCGCCCCGGCGTTACGCTGAGCATCAGCCGCGGCCCGCAGGGGCGCGGCGCGGCGGTGGGGCCCGCCGTACCCGAACCGCGGCTCAGAGGCCGCCAACGGTCCCTACTTGCGTACCGGGGGCATCCCCCTGCCCGGCGAGTAGGAGACGTACGACCATGACAGTCCCGAGGACCGGGGGCATCGGCCGGATCCGGCCGGCCGCCCCGGAGCGAGCGCGGTGGAGCGGCCAGGCACCGGTCGTCGCGGTCGTGGCGCTCGGCGGCGGCACCGGCGCCGCCGCCCGCTACGCGGCCTCCCTGTGGTGGCCGACACCGGCCGGGGGCTTCCCCTGGACGACCTTCGCGGTCAACGCCGTCGGCTGTGCCGTGATCGGCGTGTTCATGGTGGTCGTCACCGAGGTCCGGCCCGCCCACCGCCTGGTCCGGCCCTTCTTCGGCACCGGTGTGCTCGGCGGCTTCACCACCTTCTCCACCTACGCCGTCGACAGCCGGTCCCTGTTCGCCGACGGCCGGGTCCGCACCGGCCTGGCCTACCTCGCCGCGACCCCGCTCGCGGCACTCACGGCGGTGTGGCTCACCGCATGGGCGACCCGCCGGTTCCTGAAGTGGAGGCAGTCATGACGAGGCTGACCGGCAGCGCCCTGCGCCTGACCGTCTTCGTGGGCGAGAACGACACCTGGCACCACCGCCCCCTGTACTCGGAGATCGTCCACCGCGCCCACGCGGCGGGCCTCGCCGGTGCCAGCGTCTTCCGCGGCGTCGAGGGCTTCGGCGCCTCCTCGATCGTCCACACCACCCGGCTGCTGTCCCTGAGCGAGGACCTGCCGGTGGCCGTCGTCGTCGTCGACACCGAGGAGCGGGTACGGGACTTCCTGCCGCTGCTCGACGAACTCGTCACCGAGGGCCTGGTCACCCTCGACCCGTGCGAAGTCGTCCGGTACGAGGGCCGGAGGCCGTCGTGAACTGGCTGCTCGTCGTCGCGGGCGGCATGGTCGGCGCCCCGCTGCGCTACCTCACCGACCGCGCCGTGCAGTCCCGGCACGACTCCGTCTTCCCCTGGGGCACCTTCACGGTGAACGTGATCGGCAGCATGGTCCTCGGCCTGCTGACCGGCGCCGCCCTGGCCGGAGCGGCCGGCTCCGAGCTGCGGCTGCTGCTGGGCACCGGCCTGTGCGGTGCGCTCACCACCTACTCGACCTTCTCCTACGAGACCCTCCGGCTCACCGAGACCGGTGCGCGCACGCAGGCCGCCGTCAACGTGGCGGGGAGCGTGGCGGCCGGCCTCGCGGCCGCGTTCGCTGGGGTGACTCTGGCCGACGCGCTCTGGACCTGACCCGGGCGCACAGCTCCGTGTAGTAGGAACTGGATGCCATGAGCGCCATCAGCATCGGTCAGGCCGTAGTCCTTGGAGCCGTCGAGGGGGTGACCGAGTTCCTGCCCGTCTCCTCCACCGGACACCTCAAGATCGTCGAAGGACTGATGGGCATCCCGGTCGACGACGACGCCGTCATCGGCTTCTCCGCGGTCATCCAGGTCGGCGCGATCGCCGCCGTGCTCGTCTACTTCTCCAAGGACATCGCGCGGATCCTCTCCGCCTGGGGGCGCGGGCTGCGCGACCGGGAGGAGCGGTACCACCACGACTACAAGTTCGCCTGGTGGGTCATCTTCGCCACCATCCCCATCGTCCTCGTCGGCCTGGCCGCCAAGCCCCTGATCAAGGGTCCGCTCGCCTCGCTGTGGGTGGTCGCGGGCTCGCTGATCGTCGGCAGCGGCGTGATGTGGTGGGCGGACCGCACCGGCCGGCACAAGCGGGGCGAGGACGACACGTCCTTCAAGGACGCGATGCTGGTCGGCGGCTCGCAGATCCTCGCCCTGCTCTTCCCGGGCTTCTCCCGCTCCGGCGCCACCATGTCCACCGCCCTGATGCTCGACCTCGACCGGGTCGCCGCCACCCGGCTGTCCTTCTTCCTCGGCATCCCCGCCCTGACCGGAGCCGGTCTGTACGAGCTGAAGGACGCCCTGGGCACCGGAGCGGGTGCCGCGCCCCTGGCGGTCGGCACCCTCGTCTCCTTCGTGGTGGCCTACGCCTCCATCGCCTGGCTGCTGAAGTTCGTCGCCAAGCACTCCTTCAACGCGTTCGTGATCTACCGGATCGCGGTCGGCGTCCTGCTCTTCGGGCTGCTCGGCACGGGCGTGCTGCACAGCTGACCGGCCGCCCGACGCTCAGGACGCGGCGCGCAGCGGCTCCCCGACGCTCCTCATGTGCCGCAGGGCCTCGCGGTGCGAGGCCAGCAGCCCCGTCTGGTGGTAGGGCACGCCCAGCTCGGCGCAGTACGCCTCGGTGAGTGCCTGGGCCCGGCCGAGGGCGGGGGTCGGCATGCTGGGGAAGAGGTGGTGCTCGATCTGGTAGTTGAGGCCGCCCATGAAGGCGTCGACGAGCACGCCGCCCCGCACGTTGCGGGAGGTCAGGACCTGACGGCGCAGGAAGTCCAGCCGCGTGCCCTCCTCGATCATCGGCATGCCCTTGTGGTTGGGCGCGAAGACCGAGCCCAGATAGATCCCGAACAGACCCTGGTGCACGGCCAGGAAGACGAGCGCCTTGCCCGGGGAGAGGACCGTGAAGAGGCCGCCGAAGTACACGACGAAGTGGGCCACGAGCAGCGTGCCCTCCAGGAGCGGTCGCTTCACGGCCCGGCCGCCGAGCGCCTTGAAGCTGTTGAAGCTCAGGTTGAGCCCTTCCAGCGTGAGCAGCGGGAAGAACAGGGCGGCCTGGTGCTTGCCGACGAACCGCGGGATTCCGGTCGCCCGGCTCGCCTGGCCCCGTGACCACACCAGGATGTCGGGGGAGACGTCCGGGTCCTTCTCCTCGTGGTTGGGATTGGCGTGGTGGCGGGTGTGCTTGTTCATCCACCAGCCGTAGCTCATGCCGAGGAGCAGGTTGGCCGTCAGCAGCCCGCCCGCCTCGCTGGGACGGCGGCGGGAGAAGACCTGCCGGTG
This sequence comes from Streptomyces coelicoflavus, assembly GCF_003112555.1. Lineage (GTDB taxonomy): Bacteria > Actinomycetota > Actinomycetes > Streptomycetales > Streptomycetaceae > Streptomyces > Streptomyces coelicoflavus. The sequence continues at coordinate 396,268 of NZ_BEWB01000005.1, forward strand.
GGCGAGGTCGTGGGCCGCCAGTCCGAGCTGTCCGAAGACGACGGCGAGCGCGACCGCGACGAACAGCTGGCTCCAGCTGTCCCCCAGGGCGACGAACGCGGCGACACCGCCGGCGAGCGCGAGGGCGACGGCGCCGAAACGCACCGTGTAGTACAGCGGGCGGCGCCGGAGCAGCCCCGCGTCGGCTATGCGCCGGGAGAGCTCGGAGAAGTCGCTTCCCCTCTCGCGATCCTTCTCCTGTGCGGGCGTGGGCAGGCTCTCGACGAGCACCGTTGGGTTGACCATGCGGCTCAGTATGTGGGCAGTTCCTCCGGCGGGGGGATGACGGCTACCCCCGAAACGGGGGTGAGGCCAGCACCACCCCGGAACTGGGGTCCACCCACCGTCACCCACCGTCGGCCCTCCGCCGTCCGGAGCGGTCCGGGGAGGACAATGGCGATCATGAGCACACCGACGACCTTCCGGCCGGTCCTGGAGCGCATCGCCGAGGAGATCGAGCGGACCCCGGGCAGCGGCCGGCCCGCCGACTACATCCCCGCGCTCGCCGCCCGCGACCCGCGCCGCTTCGGCATGGCCGTCGCCGAACCGGACGGCACGGTGTACGGGGTGGGGGACTGGCGGGAGCCGTTCTCCGCGCAGTCCATCACCAAGGTGTTCACCCTCGCCCTGGACCTGGCCCGGGAGGGCGACGCCCTGTGGGAGCACGTGGGCCGCGAGCCGTCCGGCAACCCGTTCAACTCCCTGGTGCAGCTGGAGTACGAGAACGGCATCCCGCGCAACCCGTTCATCAACGCGGGCGCCCTCGTCGTCACCGACCGGCTGCACACCCGTACCGGCGACGCGGCCGGTGAACTGCTGGCCTTCCTGCGCGCGGAGAGCGGCAACCCGGACCTGACCCACGACGAGGAGGTCGCCGCCTCCGAGGCCGCGCACGGCGACCGCAATGCCGCCCTCGCCCACTTCATGGCGTCGTACGGCAACATCGACAACCCGGTACCGGTGCTGCTCGAGCAGTACTTCCGCCAGTGCTCCGTCACGGCGTCCTGCGCCGACCTGGCGCTTGCGACCGGTTTCCTGGCCCGGCACGGCATCCGCGCCGACGGCACCCGGCTGCTCAGCCGCAGCCGGGCCAAGCAGGTCAACGCGGTGATGCTGACCTGCGGGACCTACGACGCGGCCGGCGACTTCGCGCACCGGGTGGGCCTGCCGGGCAAGAGCGGGGTGGGCGGTGGCATCATCGCGGTCGTGCCGGGCCACTGCACGCTGTGCGTGTGGAGCCCCGGCCTGGACGAGCGGGGCAACTCGGTGGCCGGGGTGGCGGCCCTGGACCGCTTCACGACCCTGACCGGCCTCTCGGTGTTCTGACCCGGTCGCCTCAACTGCCGTCGTCCCGCACGAACCTGATCCGCAGGGCGAGTGCCGTCACGCCCGCGCCGAGCCCCGCGACCGCCAGGATCGCGCCGGTCTCCGGCCAGCCCGGCTCGTCCTCGGCCGGCTTCGCCGCGGTCACCTCGGCCGGCACCGCCTGAGGCCCCTGCCGGGGCCGGGCACCCTCCGGGATCAGCGATCCCACGGGGTCGACCTCCCCGTCCGCCTCGAAGCCCCAGTCGAGCAGCGCACGGGCCTCCTCGTACACGGCGTGGCCGCCGCCCTCCTGAGGGTTCATCACCGTGACGACCAGGGTCCGTCCGTCGCGGCGGGCGGCGGCGATGAGCGTGTTGCCGGCATTGCTGGTGTAACCGTTCTTGACGCCGATCAGTCCCGGGTACGGCTCCACCCCGTCGGCCCCGGTGAGCAGCCGGTTGGTGTTCATGATCCCGTACGAACTCCCGTCGCGGCCCGGGAACATCGCGTCGACCTTGGCGCAGTACCGGGCGAAGTCGGGCCGCCGCAGGCCCGCCCGGCCGAAGACCGCGAGGTCGTAGGCCGACGAGACCTGGCCCGGTGCGTCGTACCCGTCGGGAGAACGGACGTGGGTGTCGCGGGCGCCGAGTGCGCGGGCCTCGGCCTGCATCCGGGCAGCCGTGGCGCTCCAGCCGCCGGTGAGCGCGGCGAGGACGTGCACGGCGTCGTTCCCGGAGTTGAGGAACACGCCGTTCCACAGGTCGGAGACGCGGTACGTCTCGCCCTCGACGACACCGACCAGGCTGCTGCCCGGACCGATGCCGGACAGATCCTCAGGACCGACCTCGTGGTGGAGGCCGCCCGGCAGGGCCGGCAGCACCGTGAGGGCGAACAGCGTCTTGAGGGTGCTGGCCGGCGGCAGCCGGCGGTGCGCGTCGTTCGCCGCCAGCACATCTCCCGTGCCGGCGTCCGCCACGACCCAGGACAGGGCGGAGACATCGGGAACCCGGGGCGCTCCGGGGTGCGGCCGGACCTGGGTACCGGACCGGTACAACGGCGCCTCCTGCGCCGTCGCACCGGCGGGCGGGCCGGGATCCGGCCGCTCCGCACGGGCGGCCGCGGCGGCCGGCACGAGGGTCAGCAACCCCGCCACGCAGAGCAGGCAGGTGGATCGAGCCGCCCGGAATGAGAATCCGATAGTCATACCGCAAACGTAGGAACGGCCCCCCGAGCCGCCCCGCTGACCGGGCCGGGTCGCGCCCGCAAGCACCCGGATGCCGTAGCGGCGACCGACGGTTTGTGGCGGGTGGCGGCGGGTGGCGGCGGAGGCCGTCCGTCCGCGGGTGGCGGGCCCTCAGTCGGCGGGCAGCGTGGGCTGTACCTGTCGCAGGAAGGTCGCGTTGTCCGGTGTGCGGCGCAGCCGCTCCAGCAGGGTCTCCGGGCCGGACTGCCCGTCCCGCGCACCCAGCACCCGGCGCAGCCCGCGCACGGCGGTCGTCTCGGCGGCGGACAGCAGCAGCTCCTCGCGCCGGGTGCCGGAGCCGGTCAGGTCCACGGCCGGGAAGACCCGGCGGGAGGCGAGTTCCCGGCTCAGCCGCAGTTCCATGTTGCCGGTGCTCTTGAGCTCCTCGAAGTAGAAGTCGTCGGCGCGCGAGCCGGTCTCGACCAGGGCCGTGGCGAGGATGGTGAGGGAGCCGCCCTCCTCGGCCGTGCGGGCCGCGCCGAAGAACCGCTTGGGCCCGAGCAGTGCCCCGGCGTCGACGCCGCCGCTGAGCGTGCGGCCGCCGGACGAGGCGGCGTTGTTGTGCGCCCTGCACAGCCGGGTGAGGGAGTCCAGGAGGATGACGACGTCCTCCCCGGCCTCGACGAGCCGCTTGGCCCGCTCGATCACCAGCTCGGCGAGCGCGATGTGCTGCTTGGCGCTCTGGTCGAAGGTCGAGGCGTACACCTCGCCCCGCACCGAGCGCCGCATGTCGGTGACCTCCTCGGGGCGTTCGTCGAGCAGCACCACCATCAGCCGGGCCTCGGGGTGGTTGCCGGCCACGGCGGCGGCGATCTGCTGGAGGAGGACGGTCTTGCCGGTCTTCGGCGGTGCGACGATCAGGCCGCGCTGGCCCTTGCCGACGGGGGTCATCAGGTCGGCGACGCGTCCGGTGAGGCCGGCCGCCGGGTGCTCGAGCCGCAGTCGCTCGTGCGGGTGCAGCGGGGTCAGGTCGGCGAAGTGCCGTCGGCCGCCGCGCCCGTCGGGCGTACGGCCGTTGACGCGCACGACGTCGGTCAGGGTGCGCCGGTCGCCGCGCACGCCCTCGACGAGGTCGCCCTTGCGCAGTCCGTGCCGGCGGATCAGGGCGGGGGAGAGGGCGAGGTCGGAGGGCTCCGGCCGCAGGCTCTCGCCCCGCAGGCGCCCCTTGCCGCCCGCTTCGAGGTCGAGGACGCCGCTCGCGGTCTCGGCCGGGGACTGCCGTACAGGGGGGTGTTCGAGTGTGGTGGTCATGGTGTGCGGTCCTTTCGAGGACACGGGCATGGGACATGCGGAAGGAAGGGAGAGCCGCGGGCGGTCGGGACGACACGCCTCCGGGCGGCGGGAACAGCACCTCGGACACAGCGGGGTGAAGAAGAGCCCCGCTCACGAGGTCGTGCTGAGAAGCGGACGCGCCGGTCGCACCAGGACGGGCGGGTCTGCGAACCGAAGGGAAACTGGCACCGGCGCCCCGATCGAGGGGGCGTACACAAGTGCTGTCCGCACCGTACCACGGAATCAGCTGCCGTGGTGGTGGGGCGGGACGATCGAGGTCCCGCCCCGGGCGTCTCACCAGGGGGAACGCGGCCGAGCCGGCTTTTGTTCCGTATTCCTTCCGCGTGCGCCGCGCCAGGATCAGCCGGCCGCCTTCTGCACCTCCTGGGCGATCCGCTCGAACTGCGCGGCCATCGCCGTCTGGAGCGCCTGAGCACCCGACAACGGGCGCACCATCACCGTCAGTTCGGCGATGCGGCCGGACGCGTCGAGGCGCAGGAAGTCGCAGCCGCTGATCTCCCGGTCGCCAACCCGCGCCGTGAAGAGCAGGGCGTGGTCACGGCCGTCCGCCTCGCCGATGACGCGTTCGTAGCGGAAGTCCTCGAAGACGCGCTCGACCGCCCGCAGGATCGACGCCGTGACGGCCCTGCCCCGGTACGGCTTGAAGACGACGGGGCTGGCGAAGACCACGTCGTCCGCCAGCAGTGCCTCGACGGCGTCCAGGTCGTGCGCCTCGACCGCCTCGCGGAATGCCCGCATCGCCACTCCTTCATACTGAACTATTTGAATAGGTGTGGAGTAGAGTAGTCGGCGTGATGCGTGCTTGCTAGCGTGTCGACATGTCTCTCAAGTACGCCGTCCTGGCCGCCCTGCTCGAGGGCGAGGCCTCGGGCTACGAGCTGTCCAAGGTGTTCGACGTGTCGCTCGCCAACTTCTGGCCCGCCACGCCGCAGCAGCTCTACCGGGAGCTGGAGCGCCTCGCGGGCGACGGACTCATCGAGGCCCGGACCGTGCCGCAGGAACGCAGGCCCACCAAGCGGCTGTTCTCGCTCACCGAGGCCGGCCGGGAGCAGCTGGGCGCCTTCGCCGCCGAGCCGACCCGCAGGCCCACCGCCATCCGTGACGAGTTCCTGATCAAGATGCAGGCCATGGACGGCGTCGACGCGCGGGCCGTCCGTGCGCTGGTCGAGGAGCGCAGGGCCTGGGCGCTGGGCAAGCTCGCCCGCTACGAGCGGGTGCGCGAACGCCTCCTGGACGGCCGTACCGAGGAGGAGCACCTGCGGGATGCCGACCGCGTCGGGCCCTATCTCACCCTGGCCGCCGGGATCACCTTCGAGCGGGAGAACGCCCGCTGGTGCGAGCGCGTGCTCACCGTGCTCGACGAGCGCCGCGCTCCCGCCGGGCCCGCCGGACAGGCCCTAGGCTGAGCGGATGTTCAGCCCCGAGGGTCCCACCCTGCGTGAACTCGCCGTCCAGGCACTGTCGTCGGTCGAGCGGGGTTACGACCTGCTCGCCCCCAAGTTCGACCACACCCCGTACCGGACACCGGACCGGGTACTGGACGCCGTGGCCCGCGCGCTGGAGGCACGGGGACCCTTCGCCACCGGGCTCGACCTGTGCTGCGGCACCGGCGCCGGCGTGGACGTCCTGGCCCGGGTCTGCCGGGAGAGCGTGACCGGGGTCGACTTCAGCGCGGGCATGCTGGAGGTCGCGCGCGGCCGTGCCCTGCCCCCGGCCCCGGCGGTCTCCTGGGTGCGCGCGGACGCCCGCGCCCTGCCGTTCGGCCCCGCCTTCGACCTCGTCGTGAGCTTCGGGGCGTTCGGACACTTCCTGCCCCGCGAACTGCCGGGCCTCTTCGGCCAGGTGCGCTCCGTACTCCGGCCGGGCGGCTGCTTCGCCTTCCCCGTCGGGGCCCCGCCCCGGCCCGGATCCGCGGGGTACTGGACGCTGCTCGGCTTCGACGCGGCGATGCGGGTGCGCAACGCGCTGTGGCGGCCCCCGTTCGTCATGTACTACCGGACGTTCCGACTCGGGGACGTGGGACGGGAGTTGTCCCGCGCCGGTTTCCGGGCCGGCCTGCACGCCCTGCCGGAGTTCGGGAGCCGCCCCGACGGCAGTCCGCGGGCCCGGCTGGTCGTGGCCCGGCGGCTCGCGTAGGCCGCCGGGTCAGCCGGCCGCCGGCAGGGTGAACTCGTAGACCAGGGCGTCCTGCCGGGTGTCCACCAGCAGGTCCGTGATCTCCAGGGGCCGCGCGTACTGGTCGTGCACCCGCCGCACGACCCGGACCGACGCGGTGTCGGGCTGGAGGGTGATGGTGTCCCGGTGGTGCAACGCCAGGCCGGCCCTGCGCATCCAGTCGTAGGCCCGCCGCAGCTGCGCGCAGGCGACACCGTCGGCGCGGTCGCGGTAGCGGGCCAGCTCCTCCACCTCCGCGAGCGCGACGGCGGAAAACGATGTCACAGCCGTCCGTCTGCCGTTTCCTCCCGCCGCCGACGAGGTGTAGCGGTGCACCAGGGTCGCCCGGCCCGGCACCAGTCCCAGCGCCGCCGCGTGCTCAGGCGGCGGCGGGGCCCAGACCACGGTGGCCCGGTCGCCGGTGCGGGGCTCCGCCGCCCGGGCGCCCACCGGGAAGACGAGGGGTGCCGGGCTTCCGGCCGGCACGCCCGGCAGGGCGACGTGACTGCCCCGCCGGTCGGTGCTGAGCAGACCGTCCCGGCGCAGCACGTCCAGCGCCTGGCGCACGGTCTCCCGGCTGACCCCGAAGTGCTCCGCCAGCCGGCGTTCGCCGGGCAGCCGTTCGCCCGGCGGGACGATCCCGTCGCGCAGCTCGGCCAGCAACTGGTCCGCCACCCGTCGGTACAGGGGCGGCCGGGTGTCGGGGGTGGACTGGACGTGGGGGGTGGTGCGGGCCATGCCGCGCCTCCTGATGATGACGTACGGTAGCCGCGTGGGCTCGGTGCGCCACCAGAATTACCATTGGTCTAAACCAGCTGGGAAGGCCGGTCCGCCGGTTCGGCCGAAACACCACCCACGAACCTCAGGCGTGGCGGCCCAGCCAGCGCAGCTTGGCGGCCTCCTGGAACGGCCCGCCGCCCTCGTGGTCGTTGAAGTCGTACACCTCGATCCTCTTGTCCTCGTGCGGCCAGGCGTTGAACGCGGCGAAAACGGTGGACGGCGGGCAGGTCTGGTCCTCCAGGGCGGCCGAGAACAGGGCCGGTGTCCGGCCCCGCGCCGCGAAGTGCACGCCGTCGAAGTACGAGAGCGTGCGCAGCGCCTCCTCGGTCCGGCCGCGGTGCGTCTTCAGGTACAGACCGACCTCGCGGTAGGGGTGCCGGTCGGTGAGCGTGGTCGCGCGCGGGAAGTCGCACAGGAACGGCACGTCCGGCGCCACCGCGACCAGATCCGGCACCAGACCGCCCACCGCGATCGTGATGCCGCCGCCCTGGCTCGCACCCAGCGCGACCGTGCGCGCCGGGTCGGTCAGCGGGTGGGAACGGGCCGCCTCGACCGCGCGCACGGCGTCGGTGAAGACCCGGCGGTAGTAGTAGTTCTCGGGGGCGTCCAGGCCGCGGGTCATGAAGCCCGGGTACGCGGGCGTGCCGCCGACGGGGTCCGGGGTGCCGCCACCGCCGCCCCAGGCACTGCCCTGGCCGCGGGTGTCCATCACGAAGTGGGCCCGGCCCGTGGACGCCCACAGCAGATGTTCGTGCGGAAGCCCCCGCCCGCCCCCGTACCCGACGAACTCCACGACCAGCGGCAGCGGCTCGGCCGCCCCGGCCGGCAGGGTCAGCCAGCCCTTCACCGGGTGACCGCCGAACCCGGCGAACGTGACGTCGTACACCCGCACCGTGGACAGCCCCGTGTCGACCGGTTCGAAACGGGCGTCCAGTTCGTACTCGCGGGACTCCTGGAGCGTCTTGCTCCAGAACGCGTCGAAGTCCTCGGGCTCGGCCGACGCACTGCGGTACGCCTGGAGTTCGTCGAGCGGAAGGTCGAACAGGGCCATCGAGTACCGCCTTCGCGGGGAATGTGTCAGACCGTACGAGTGATCACACCGTACGTGAGCGGCCGACGGAACCGCCAGGTCCGGACGCTGCCGCGAGGCCGTGCGGGCCGGGCTTCGTCAGGCCCGGCGGTGGGTCCACTGCGGCTCGGTGAGCGCCCAGTCGCGGTCCCACTCCGCCATGCGGCGACGCAGGGACACCGCGCGCACGGCCCGGTGCGCGAGTAGCACCGTGAGCGCCGTCCCGATGGCGGTGAACGAGCCGATGGTGGCGCTGTGCTGCCAGATCTCGGCACCGTCCGACGGCGGCGGCACGCTCTCGCCGTGGGAGTCCAGCCAGACGACGACCGTTTCGCCGTGGCGTGCGTCGGCCGGCACCCGCGCCGTGGTGCTCTTCTCCGTGCCGTCCGGGGCCTTCCAGTGGACGGTCGCGCGGTACGAGTGCTGTCCGCCCAGCTGGTTCGTCGACAGCGACTCGGGGGTGCTGTCCGCCACCGTGGCGCGGACCTGGTGCCGCTCGGCCCGCTGCTCGGCGACGATCGCCCGGGCCTGCCCGTAGCCCCACCAGGCGGTGGCGGCCCCCAGCAGCGGGGCGCCCAGGAACAGCAACAGGGCGACGAACACGGTGGTCCACGCCTCGACGACGTCCGACCGGCGCCGCAGCGGATTGCGCCGCCACCGCCAGCCGCGTACCCGGGTTCGCATGTCGACCTCCCCGCGATCACGGCGACCGGAGGAGCGGAGGGACGGCCGGGGGAGTGCGGGGAGGCCGCCGCTCCTTCGCGTCGCGCCACGTGTGCGAGTGCCCGCACTGGACAGGTACCCAGTCCGGCGGACCTCGCTCACGATCCGGGCGGGATCAGCCGAAGCGTTCGATCCGGATCCGGTCCACCGGCTGCCCGGCCGCCACCAGCAGCCGCGACGCGTGCTCCGCGAAGGCGTTGGATCCGCACACGTACGCCTCCCAGCCCCCGGCGGGCGGCTCGGCCAGGAGCGGCGCCAGGTGCGCGGCGGCCAGCCGGCCCACGGGTGTCCCGGGCGGCGCCGTGCGGGTGAAGACGGGCGTCGTCTCCGCGCCGTACTCACCGGCGTAGATCAGTTCCTCGGGGCCGCGCGCCGACACCAGGAGGCGCAGCGGCACCGTCAGGCCCCGCGCCCGGTGGTGCCGCACCATCGACATCAGCGGGACCACTCCGGAGCCGGCGCCGAGGAGCAGGGCGGGCCGGTCGCCCGGCCAGGCGAAGAAGCCGCTGAGCGGGCCGCGGACCTCGATCTCGTCACCGGGCCGCGCCACCGTGTGGAACCACCCGGACACCTCCCCGTCGGGCACCCGGTCGAGGGTCAGCTCGACGTGCCCGGACGCGTCCGGCGCGGACGCCAGGGAATAGTGGCGCTGGGCCTGGTAGCCGTCCTCGGCGGTGAGCCGCAGCATCAGGTGCTGGCCGGGCAGGTGGCCCGCCCAGCCGGGTACGGCCAGGCGGAAGGTCGACGCGCGGGGCGTCTCGCGGCGGATCTCCGTGAGCGTGGCGGTCTGCCAGTTCCCGGCCACCTCGCCGGTCACCTCGATGCGCCCGGGCACGGCGAACCGCGTCGGGGGAGTGAAGGTCCCCGCCGTGTGCGTGGCTGTCTCAGTCACCGGAGTACCGCTGCTCCTCCCAGGGGTTGCCGCGCGCGTGGTAGCCGTTGTGCTCCCAGAACCCCGGCTCGTCGTGGTCGAGGAGCTCGAGGCCCGCGATCCACTTCACGCTCTTCCAGAAGTACAGGTGCGGGACCACCAGCCGTGCCGGACCGCCGTGCTCGGGGGCGAGCGGCCGCCCGTCGTACTCCCAGACGATCCAGGCCCGTCCGCCGGTGAGGTCCGCGAGCGGCAGGTTCGCGGTGTATCCGGTGTGCGCGTGGGCGACGGCGTGCGTGGCGGACGGCAGCGGACCCGCGGCGTCCAGGAAGGCGTCCAGTGACACGCCCCCGAACCGCACCCCGAACTTCGACCAGCCGGTGACGCAGTGGATGTCGCCGGCATACGCGGAGGCCGGCAGCCGGCGCGCCCCGGCCAGGTCCCAGGTGCGGGGCTGGGCCACCAGGCCGCCCACCCGGAAGGTCCAGTCGGCGGGCGCGAGGTCGGGCGTGACCTCGGCGGACAGCACGGGCCAGTCGTCCCCCGCGTCGTACTGGCCGGGCGGCAGTCCCGGCCGGGCGGTGCGCGGGCGCCCGGTGAAGCCTCGGGTGGTGTTCATGCGGTGGTGCCTTTCGGGCCGTCGGGGCGGGGTGCCGGCGGCCGGCGTGATCAGTGTGTACCCCTCCCACCGTACGTGTCCCGGGGCGCCGCCCGGTCCGGCTCCCCGCCCGGCCACGCGTTGTACCGCTCCAGGTACGCGGCGAAGCGGATCAGGTCCTGCGCGGGCCAGCCGGCGAGCCGCTCGCGGAAGGCGGCCCGACGGCTCTCGGTGACCTGGCCCAGGATGTGCCGCCCCGCCTCCGTCAGATGCAGCACCTGGACCCGTTGGTCGTCCGGGTCGACGCGCCGCTCGATCAGCCCGGCACGCTCCAGCGCGGACACCTGGCGGCTGACGGTCGACTTGTCCAGCGCGTAGTGGGCGGCCAGGTCCGTGGCCCGGAGGCCGTCCCGCTCCTCCAGGTGCCCGAGCAGCGTGTACGACACCAGCGAGAGCTCCGGATGCATGCGCCCCGCCGAGGCCCGCGCCCGGCGGGCGAAGGCCGTCAGCTCACGGTGGATGGTCTCCACGGCCGCGTCCGCAGGGTGTCCGCCAAGGCCGACGGTCGTCTCGTCCGGTGTCTCGGCAGCCGCCACGGGTCCTCCTCGCCTTGCTGGTTGCACAATACAACTCCGCTACGAGGTTGCGTGAACAACTACTTCCGTGGAGGCCGTCGCCGTCTGATCATTGGGGTAGTGTGACCGTCGGCCGCGGACAGCCCCGGCCGCGTGACGACCGGGAGGTGAGACCGATTACCGCTGTGTCGGCCCGGGTGCTCTCACCTCACGGCAGTGCGGTCACCGCGAACGAGTGACCGCGAGAGCGCCCTTCGGTTCCCGAAAGGCTCTCGGCTTCCATGCCTCCCACCTTCCCGGCATCACCCTCGTCCTCGCCTTCCCCCGCTCCTTGCGCATCCCCGTTCTCCGCGTCCCTCCCGTCGCGTGACTCCGTCGTGGCCGCGCTGCGCGGCGCCGGCTGCGTCTTCGCCGAGGACGAGGCCGCGCTCATCCTGGCCGCCGCCCGCACCGCCGCGGAACTGACCGCGATGGTCGACCGCCGTGTCACCGGCCTGCCCCTGGAACTCGTCCTCGGCTGGGCGGAGTTCCGCGGCCTGCGGGTCGCCGTCGCCCCCGGTGTCTTCGTGCCCCGCCGCCGCACCGAGTTCCTGGTGTCCGAGGCCCTGGCCCACGCGCCGGACGCGGACGTCGTCGTCGACCTGTGCTGCGGGTCCGGTGCCGTCGGCGCGGCCCTCGCCGCCGCCCTCGACCGGCCCGAGGTGCACGCCGCCGACGTCGACCCGGCCGCCGTGCGCTGCGCCCGCGGCAACCTCGCCGGCGCGGGCGGCCGGGTGTACGCGGGTGACCTGTTCGACGCGCTGCCCGACACGCTGCGCGGCCGGGTGGACATCCTCGCGGCCAACGTGCCGTACGTCCCCACCGGCGAAGTCGGCCTGCTGCCCGCGGAGGCCCGCGACCACGAACCGCTGGTCGCCCTCGACGGCGGCAGCGACGGCCTCGACGTGCTGCGCAGGGTCGCGGCCGCGGCGCCGGGCTGGCTCGCGCCGGGCGGCTGCCTGCTGGTCGAGACGAGCGAACGCCAGGCGGCCGCCGCCCTCGACGCCTTCACCCGGGCGGGCCTGACGCCCCGCCTCGCGGTCTGCGAGGACCTGTACGCCCATGTGGTGATCGGCGTCCGGGACTGACGGGCCGCGCACCGCTACCGCGCCGGCGGTGTGGCCCGGGCGATCAGCAGGGCCACGTCGTCGGAGTTCTCCGGCTCGTGCAGGGTGCGCAGCAGCAGGTCGCAGACCTCCTCCAGCGGGCGGTCCGGCCCCTCCAGCAGGGCGAGGAGCGCGTCCAGCCGCTCGTCCAGCGGCTGCCGGCGCGTCTCGACCAGGCCGTCGGTGTAGAACACCAGCCGGTCGCCCGGCTCCAGGTCGACGGTGGTGGTGGAGAAGGCGACGCCGCCCACTCCGAGCGGCACCCCGGTGGGCAGGTCGAGCAGCTCGGCCGGCCGGCCGGCCCGCAGGCGGACCGGGGGGAGGTGCCCCGCGTTGGCGATCCGGCACTGCCGCCGGTGCGGGTCGTGCACGGCGTACAGACAGGTGGCGATGGCCTGGTCCAGGCCCGCCGTGGTCCGCTCCAGGTGCCCCAGCAGCAGTGCGGGGTCCAGTTCGAGGGTGGCCAGGGTGTTCGTCGCGGTCCGCAACCGCCCCATGGAGGCCGCCGCGGCGATGCCGCTGCCCATCACGTCGCCCACCACCAGCGCGGTCCTGCCGCCCGCCAGCTCGATCACGTCGAACCAGTCGCCGCCGACCTCGCTGGTGCCCCCGGCCGGCTGGTAGCGGGAGGCGACCTCGAGACCCCCCGTCACCGGTGGATGGCTCGGCAGCAGGCTGCGCTGGAGGGTGAGCGCGGTGTCGCGGGCGTTCTGGTACCAGCGGGCGTTGTCGATCTGGAGCGCCGCCCGCGCCGCCAGCTCCCGGGCGAGCAGCAGGTCGTCCTCGCCGAACGGCAGGGGGTTGGCGATCCGTTTCAGGTCCAGGGCGCCCAGCACCTCGCCCCGCGCGATCAGCGGCACGGCCAGGTACGAGTGCACGCCCGCCCGGCCCAGCAGGTCGGCCGCCTCCGGGGAGCGGGCGATGCGCCCCAGGTCCTCCCGCGCCACCCGCGTCACCATCACCGGACGGCCGGTGCGCACGCACTCGGTGACCAGGCGGTCCGGTCCGTACCGGGCGACCTCGCCGGGCCGGTCGGCCGCCCGCAGCGCGTCCCCGGCGTCCTCGGCCCGCACGGCCAGCGCCCTGATCACCGCGGGTTCGGCCGGACCCAGCGTGCTGCGCCGGCCCGCCACCACCGCGTCCAGCAGGTCCACGGCCGCGATGTCGGCGAGGCCGGGCACGGCCACGTCGGCCAGCTCGTAGGCGGTGCGGTCCAGCCGCAGCGTGGTGCCGATCCGCGCGGAGGCGTCCGCCACGGCGGCCAGCCGGCGCCGCGCGCCCTCCGCCTCGGCCGCCGTCCGGTACTGCTCGGTGACGTCGACGACCGAGACCGCCACGCCCAGCACGGCTCCCAGGGCGTCCTCGAGCCGGTACAGCGAGACCGACCAGGCGTGCTCCTCGTCCGGGTCGGCCGGGGTCCGCCCGGTCGCGGGCCGGTCGACGACCGGGCGGCCGGTCTCCAGCACCTCCCGTGCCGCCGCCTCCAGCGGGCCGGCGTCCACCCGCGGCAGCAGTTCGCGGATCGTCCGGCCGATGTGCTCCTCGGCGGGGATGCCGTTGAGCTGTTCCAGGGCGGGGTTGACCGACACGTACCGCAGCTCGGTGTCCAGGACGGCCAGGCCGATCGGGGACTGCATGATGACCCGCGTGGACAGGGCCACGTCCCGCTCCAGCCGGCGCACCATCGACTGGTCGGCCGCGAGTCCGAGGGCGTAGACGTCGCCGCGGTCGTCCAGCAGCCGCATGTTGCGGAACTCGACCAGGCGGGTGCTGCCGTCCTTGTGCCGGACCGGGAAGGCGCCGGCCCAGCTCCGGCCGGTCTTCATGACCTCCCCGAACAGCTTCACGACCAGGTCGAGATGGCCTTCGTGCACCATGATGCGGGCGGCGTACTGCCCCAGCGCCTCCGGCGCCGAGTACCCGAACAGTTCCTCGGCCTGCGGGCTCCACAGGACGATCCGGCCCTCGGTGTCCAGCACGATCGAGGCCACGTTCAGCAGGTCGAGCAGTCCACTGGGCCGCACGGGCCCGCGCGGCGACGGCTCGCCCCCGAATCCGGCAGACCCCGCTGCACTCATCCCGTGCCCCGCCTTCACCGTCCGACGCGGCACGCCCTTCGTTGCCGCTCCCTTGTTCTACCGCGTTCCACCGCGCACGGGACCGGTCGTCCGTGGCTCCGCCGTCTCCTTCCAGCATCTCCCCGCAGCACGGCCCGCGCCGCACGAAGCGCGGCTCAGGTCGCACGAAGCACGGCCGGCGCGGGCCGCACGAAGCGCGGCCCGCGCCGCACCCAGCGCGTCCGGAGTTGGTCTGTACATGACTGTACGAGCGGTCCAGACTGTGCGCCGAGTGCCCGACCCCGCCCGTGCCGCCCCGGCCACGCCCACCGAGGAGCCCCCATGCCCCTGCGCGCCAGGCAACGTTGTCACACCGTCCTGACCGGACTCGCCGTCCTCGCCCTCTCCCTCGCTCTCGCCGGCCCGGCGACGGCCGACGCCCCCGCCGCCGCCTCCTGGGCCGAGGTGGGCTCCGACCGCGCCGACCCGCTGACCGAGAGCCAGGGCCTGGCCTCGGTCGAGGTCCCGGCCGGCAGCCCCAACCGCTACACCGGCATCGGCACCGTCCCGCTCGCCCTGAGCGTCCGGGGCTGGAACCACGTCGGCGACCCCGACGCCTCCTACGACGGCCACTACGTCGAGCCGTACCAGCGCGACGACGGGAACACGAAGATGTTCCGCGTGCAGGCGCCGGACGGCGGCTGGTCGGAGTACGTGCACACGCTGAGCCCCGGGGAGGCGCTGAACAACTCGTGGTCCGCGATCTCGCCGGACGGCCAGTGGATGCTGGCGGGCGAGTGGGGCACGATGAGCCGGCTCCTGGTCTTCCCGACCCCCGGCGTCAACCCCGCCACCTCGCCCTCGGCCGACCTCCCGCAGGCCGCCACCGTCCACCTGGACCACGCCGTGCGCGACGTCCAGGGCTGCGACTTCCTGGACGCGACCACGCTGCTCTGCTCCTCCGACGATCCGGAGGGCACGCTCTTCGGCCTCACCAAGCCGCTGCTGCGAATCGACCTGTCGGCGGCACCCGGCGGCACCGCCGACGTCACCGGACACGTCACCGCCCTGCGGCAGCTGCCCCTGCGCAGCGCCTGCTCGGGCTCCTTCGAGGCGGAGGGCGTCGACTACGACCGGCGCACCGGCACCCTGCGCGTGATCGTCGTGTCGCCCGGCTTCTGCGTGCTGACCGACAGCAAGACCTACCGGTTCACGCGGGGCTGACCCGGCCCCTTCGCGCCGGGCGGCGGGTGGTGCTTTTCTGGTGGTACCGGCCCATGACCACGAGAGGGAGCGATCACGATGGACGGTGAGCGACTGCATCCGGAGTCCGTCTCGGTGGAGCTGAGCGGATGCAGCAAGGAGGACGCCCGGGTCGTGTTCGACACCCTGTGCGCGTGCTTCTCCTCCGACCGGCACGCCGGCGACGTGACCCGGGAATACCACGAGGTGCGCCCGACCGTCTGGCTCGGCACCTTCGACGTGGCCGACGCCCGGGGAGGCGAGTGCGACCCCGCCCGGCTGGGCTCGTCCGTGGAGGCCGACGTGCAGGGCGGCTACTGGGCGATCGAGAGGTTCCGCACCACCCTGGACTCCCTGTTCACCGTGCACGACCTGAGCACGGCCTCCGGCGACCAGGAACGGGAGCTGCACGTACGGCTCGAAAGCCGCTGAGCCGGGCCGTCCGCGTGCGGTGAGGTGTGCGCCACCCCATTGTGCAACTAGTTGCACAATGGGGTGGCGGTCCTCTACAACAGAGGCACCACACCGCGCACGGAGGGCCCGATGAGCCGTTACCCGCACCTGCTGACCCCGCTCGACCTGGGCTTCACCACGCTGCCCAACCGGGTCCTGATGGGCTCCATGCACGTCGGCCTGGAAGAGGCCGAGCGCGGCTTCGAGCGCATGGCCGCCTTCTACGCCGCCCGGGCCCGCGGCGGAGTGGGCCTGATCGTCACCGGCGGCATAGCCCCCAACGACGAGGGCCGCCCGTACGAGGGCGGGGCCAAGCTCACCACCGAGGCGGAGGCCGGGCAGCACCGGGTCGTCACCGACGCCGTGCACCGCGAGGGTGGCCGCATCGCCCTCCAGATCCTGCACTTCGGCCGCTACGCCTACCACGCCGACCTGGTCGCCCCGAGCCCGCTCCAGGCCCCGATCAGCCCCCACGTGCCGCGCGAGCTGACCGACGCCGACATCGAGCGCACGATCGACGACTACGTGCGCACCGCCCGCCTCGCCCGCGAGGCCGGATACGACGGCGTCGAGATCATGGGCTCCGAGGGCTACCTAATCAACGAGTTCATCGCCGCCCGCACCAACCACCGCACCGACCGCTGGGGCGGCTCCTACGAGAACCGCACCCGCTTCCCCGTCGAGATCGTCCGCCGGGTGCGCGAGGCCGTCGGCGAGGACTTCATCGTCGTCTACCGCCTGTCCATGCTCGACCTGGTGCCCGGCGGCTCCACCCTCGACGAGGTGATCACCCTCGCCAAGGCCGTCGAGTCCGCCGGAGCCACGATCATCAACACCGGCATCGGCTGGCACGAGGCGCGCATCCCCACCATCGCCACCTCCGTGCCGCGCGGCGCGTACACCTGGGTGACCAAGCGGCTGATGGGCGAGGTGTCCGTCCCGCTCGTCACCACCAACCGCATCAACACCCCGGAGGTCGCCGAGCGGCTGCTGGCCGAGGGCACGGCCGACATGGTCTCGATGGCCCGCCCGATGCTCGCCGACCCCGACTTCGTCGCCAAGGCCGCCGCCGGCCGCCCCGAGGCCATCAACACCTGCATCGGCTGCAACCAGGCCTGCCTGGACCACACCTTCAGCGGCCAGATCACCTCCTGCCTGGTCAACCCGCGCGCCTGCCACGAGACCGAGCTGGTCCTGGCCCCGACCCGGCTGCGCAAGCGCGTCGCCGTCGTCGGCGCCGGACCGGCCGGACTGGCCTGCGCGGTGAGCGCCGCCGAACGCGGCCACGAGGTCACCCTGTTCGACGCCGCGAGCGAGATCGGCGGACAGCTGAACGTCGCCCGCAAGGTCCCCGGGAAGCAGGAGTTCGACGAGACGCTGCGCTACTTCCGTACGCGGCTCGCGGACCACGGCGTCGACGTACGCCTGAACACCCGCGTCGGCGTCGACGACCTCACCGGCCACGACGAGGTCGTCGTCGCCACCGGCGTCACCCCCCGCACCCCCGACATCCCCGGCGTCGACCACCCCTCCGTCGTCGGCTACCTCGACGTCCTGCGCGACGCCGCCCCCGTAGGCGAGCGCGTCGCGATCCTCGGCGCGGGCGGCATCGGCTTCGACGTCGCCGAGTACCTCACCGACGGCGGCGACAAGGCCCACGAGGACCCGGAGACGTACTTCCGCCTCTGGGGCGTCGACACCGACTACCGCGCCCCCGGCGGCCTCGCCGCGCCCGAGCGCCCGGCGCCGCCCCGCACCGTCCACCTGCTCCAGCGCAAGACCAGCAAGGTCGGCGCCGGACTCGGCAAGACCACCGGCTGGATCCACCGCACCGAGCTGAAGCACCGCGGCGTCACCATGGTCCCGGGCGTGCGCTACGACCGGATCGACGACGCCGGACTGCACATCACCGTCGGCGACGAGTCCACCGTGCTGGCGGTCGACACCGTCGTCCTGTGCACCGGCCAGGAACCGAGCCGGAGCCTGTACGACGACCTGATCGCCGCGGGCGTCGCCGCGCACCTCATCGGCGGCGCCGACGTGGCCGCCGAACTGGACGCCAAGCGCGCCGTCAAGCAGGGCACCGAGCTGGCGGCGGCGCTGTAGGGGAGGGCGCGGGCGGCGGGCGGGGCAGCGGCGGTCCGTCCCTAGGATGAGGCCATGTCACTCCCGCACGCGATCCTCACCGCCCTGGTCGAAAAGCCGTCGTCGGGGCTGGAGCTGACCCGCAGGTTCGACCGGTCGATCGGCTACTTCTGGTCGGCCACGCACCAGCAGATCTACCGCGAGCTGGGAAAGCTGGAGGCGGAGGGCCTGATCCGGGCGCTGCCCGGCCAGCAGCCGGCCCGCGGCCAGAAGAAGTCCTACGAGGTCCTGCCCGCGGGCCGCGCCGAACTGGCCCGCTGGACCGCCGCCCCGCACGACCCCAAACCGCTGCGGGACACCATGCTGCTGCGGCTGCGCGCCGCCGCGGTGGTCGGCACCGCCGGTGTCGAGGCGGACCTGCGCCGCCATCTGAAGCTGCACGAGCGGCAGTTGGCCGAGTACGAGGAGATCGAGGAGCGGGACTTCCCGCCCGGCCGGGACAGCACCGAGGACCGGCTGCGGCACCTCGTGCTGCGGGCCGGCATCGACCTGGAGACGTTCTGGACCCAGTGGATCCGGCACGCCCTGGCCGAGTTCGCCGAGCTGCCCGGCGATGAGCCGGCCTGACTCCTGGTGGCCGGATGCCCCGTTCAGAACCGGTACGGCTTCGAGCGGCGGCGCAGGAACCAGGCCGCGGCGATGACCCCGGTACCCACCAGCGCGCCGCCCGCCACCAGGGTGGCCGTGCCGTAGTCCTGGACGGCCCCGCCGAGACCGCCCATGACGCCGCCCGGCGACGCGGAAGGGGAGGGAGTGGCGGAGCGGCTGGGCGAGGGCGAAGGGGAGGGCGCCGAGGAGACGATGACCGTCTGGGTGCCCGCGGTGCTGTTGTTCGAGCACATGACGATCACCGTGTAGGTGCCCGGCGAGATTCCCGACCAGGCCGCGGACTGGCCCGAACCGGTGCCGGACAGTGCCACCTGACGCCCCTGGGCGAAGTCCCGCTGGCTGCTGGTGAGCAGCGAGGCGGTGCCCCAACTGCCGTTGAGCTGGGCGCAGGCCGTGGTCGTGACCGACACCGTGGTCCCGGTGGTGCTCACGGAGATACCCGGCCCGGCCGACGCCGGTCCGGCGGACAGGACGACGGGCAGCGCGGCGACGGCTGCCACGGTCGCACCGGAGCGGAGAAGTGGCGATGAGATGCGCATGTGGACTGCCCTCCGGCGGCACGGTCGGCGGGACATCCCTTGCGCCGCCGGGATCGGGAACGCCCGTGCCCCCTCTGGCAGCCAACAGCGCGCCGGCCGCCCCCGCATGCGGAGCGCGACCGCCCAGGTGACGCGTTCACCGCCCCGCCCCGGTGCCGCGCCGGCCGGGGAACGTCACCCCGCGCCGGTGGTCACCTCCCGCTCCGCCGAGAACCCGCCCCAGGTGCCGTCGGCGAGCCTCGCCCGGACCTTCACCCGGTGCGTGACCCCGGCCTCGCGCCCGGCGTAGAAGCTGTACTCGGCACGGTCGCGCGGGACGTCGGCCCCGTAGACCAGCGAGGTCGCCGCACGGCCGTCCAGGTGGATCTGGTACTCGGTCACCGGACCGTCGGTACGCGGCGGGATCCAGGACAGGTCGAGGTAGTACGCCCCGTCGGCCAGGTGGGAGGCGGCGCGCAGACCGGTGGGAGCGGTGGCGCGGCCGTCGTCGGAACCCGGGGTGGTGAGGCGGACGGGCGCGCCGGCGGGGGAGACGTTGTCGGCGGCGTCCCGCGCCCGGACGGTGAACGAGTAGCGGGTGCCCGGCCGCAGCCCCGTGACCACGGCCGCCGTCTGCTCGCCACCGACGCTGTGCACCTTCGCGTCACCCTGATAGACGTCGTACGACACGACGTCGTGGTCGTCCTTCGCGGCCGACCAGGTGAGCTGGACCGCCCGGCTGCCCGCCGCCCTGCCGTGCACGTTCCCCGGGCGCGTCGGCGCGTTCTCGTCGCTCGCCGCGGCGGGAGTGGTCGCCCGCACCTCCCGGCTGCGCGGTCCGAGCCGCCCGTCGGCGTCCCGGGCCCGCACGGTGAAGGCGTACGCCGTCGACGGGTGCAGCCGGGTGACGTCCAGCATCCGCTCGGGCGCCGGCACCTCCTTCACCAGCGTGCCGCCGCGATACACCTCGTAGGTCTCGGCGCCGTCGACCGCGTGCCACATCACGTGCACGGTCGTCGCGCTGCCGGCCGCCGCGGTGACGTCCGTGGGTGCCCCGGGCAGTGCGCCGCCCCCGCCGTCCTCGCCCGCGCCCCAGCCGCAGGAGGCGAGCAGGACGAGCGTCCCGCAGAGCAGGGCGCACCGGCGCGCGAGAGCGGCAACGGGAACGTCACGCACGGCTCTGCCTCCCCACCGGCCCATAATGGTCCGGACCAATATGACGTCTGTGACGCGGTCACATCAAGAGGGCCGTGAGTCGAGGTCACTCGGACGGGTTACGTATGCTGGGTCGTCTCACGGCCGAACTCCACTTGGTGAAAGGGGGGTTCGGGTCGAAGGCGCGTGGACCGCTGTCGTCGCTGACCCCGCGCCGGCGCGGGCGGCCGGACGGGCCGGAGCCGGAACAGGCACGGCCCGCCCGCCCCCGGTCGTCCCCCGCGACGCACGGAACGGACAGCGGATGTGCACCGTCTGGCCCTGCGAAAGGTGGTCGCGTGCGCGTTTCGGGGACAGATGGGGCCGAGTGTTCGTCCCTGCCCCCGAGGAGAGGCCACATCGTGCGTGTCCAGTCGCTGACACTGGTCGCGGCCAGCGCCGTCCTGCTCGCCCCCACGACGTTCCCCGACGCTCCGCCCGCGCCGCCACTGCCCGACCCGGCACGGATCCTGCTGCCCGGCGCCCCCGACCGGGTCGAGCCGCCGCGCGCCGACCGGTCCGGGGTCCGGGTCGGACCCGTCCCCCGACTCCCGGCCGTACCGCCCGCATCCCCCTCCGGGGTCGGACCGGACTCCGGGGCCGGTGCCCGTCAGAAGCGGAGCGGCCATGAGGGACCGGTCCGCGCCGCCGACCTGCTGGCGAGGGTGCGGGACTGCGACCCCGTCTCGCGCGGGCGCTACCGCAGTGACGCCGGAGCACCGGCGGACATCCCGGTCTGCGGCTCACGGGACGCCGTGTACTGGAAGGGCGACCTCGACATCGACTGCGACGGCCGGCCCGGCGACCGGTGCAACGGCCGCACCGACCCGCACTTCAGCCCCGCCACCGCGTACACGGAGTCGGACGGACGGCCGCTGGACGCGGAGCGCCTGCCCTACGTCGTCGTGCCCGGACCCAGCGGCACCTGGGACCCCCGCGAGGACGACGTCCGCGGCGGATCGCTCGCCGCCCTCGTCCACGGGGACCGGGTGCGGTACGCCGTCGTCGGCGACGTCGGCCCCAGCGACCTCATCGGCGAGGCCTCCTACGCGGCCGCCCGCTCGCTCGGCATCCCGGCGGACCCGGCGGGCGGCGGCGTGGCCTCCGACGTGACGTACATCGTCTTCAAGGGCAGCGAGGCCGAACCCATCGAGGACACGGCCGCGGCCGAGAAGGCGGGGGAGCGGCTGGCGCGGAAGTTCGTGGACGGGGGCTGAGCAGGCCGGGACCGGAGCTGGAGGGGGCCTGAACCGGACGGGTGCTGCTGAGCCGCCCGGGGCGGCCGGGACCCGGCGGGACCCGGCCGCCCCTGACTCCCCTCCGGGGACGGGACCGGCCGCTCAGGCCTTCCGGTAGGAGTACGCCTCCGCGGCCGCCGCCTCCACGGCGTCGAGGTCGGCGCCCGTCGAGGCCGTGACGACCGCCGCCACCGCGCCCTCGACGAACGGCGCGTCCACGAGACGGGTGTGGTCCGGCAGTTCGTCGCCCTCGGCGAGCAGCGCCTTGACGGTGAGGACCGCACTGCCGAGGTCGGTGAGCACGGCGACCCCCGCGCCCCGGTCCACGGACGCGGCGGCGGCCGCGACCAGTTCCGAACTGGTGCCGAACTCGCCGGAGGCGGTACCGCCCGCCGGGGCGACGGCCACCGTCCCGGCGCCGCCCGACAGCTCCTTCGCCAGCTCCGCCACCGAGGCGGCCACCTCGGCACTGTGGGAGACCAGCACGATGCCCACCAGCTGCCGCCCGTCACTCACCGGCCGCCTCCTTCAGTGCCTCGAAGAGCAGCGCGGCGGAGGTCGCCCCCGGGTCCTGGTGACCGATGCTGCGCTCGCCCAGGTAGCTGGCCCTGCCCTTGCGGGCCTGCAACGGCGTGGTCGCCTCGGCCCCCTCCGCGGCCGCCGTGCGGGCCGCGCCGAACGAGTCGCCCAGGGCCTCCACGGCGGGCACCAGCGCGTCGACCATGGTCTTGTCGCCCGGCGCGGCACCGCCCAGCGTCCGGACGGCGTCCACCCCCGTCCGCAGTGCCTCGGCCAGCTGGCCCGCGCTCACCTCGGCCGAGTCCCCGAGCGCCTTGCCGGTACGCCGCAGCAGCGTCCCGTAGAGGGGCCCCGAGGCCCCGCCGACCTTGGAGATGAGCTGCCGCCCGGCGAGAATCAGGACGGCGCCGGGCGTGGCGGGCGCCTCCTCCTCGAGCGCGGCGGCCACGGCCGTGAACCCGCGCTTGAGATTGCTGCCGTGGTCGGCGTCGCCGATGGGTGAGTCGAGAGCGGTGAGCCGTTCCGCCTCACGGTCGACCAGCGCGGTGGTCGCCGTCATCCAGCGGCGGAAGAAGTCGGCGTCGAGCACAGGATCTCCTTGCCTGGTAGGTACGTCGCGATGCTTCCACCGCCCACCGTCACATGCCCCACCGCAGACCCGGGGTGCTGACCGGCGCGTCCCACAGTCCGAGCAGCTCCTCGTCGATCTCGCACAGGGTGACCGAGGCGCCGGCCATGTCGAGGGAGGTGACGTAGTTGCCGACGAGGGTGCGGGCGACGGCGACGCCCCGCTCGCCGAGGACCCGCTGCACCTCGGCGTTGAAGCCGTACAGCTCGAGCAGCGGCGTCGCGCCCATGCCGTTGACCAGGACGAGGACGGGGTTGCGCGGGCCGAGGTCGGTCAGCACCGCGTCCACGGCGGCCTCGGCGATCTCGCCGGAGGTCATCATGGGCCGCCGTTCCCGGCCGGGCTCCCCGTGGATGCCGATGCCCAGCTCCAGTTCCCCGGAGGGCAGGTCGAAGGTGGGGCTGCCCTTGGCCGGCGTCGTGACGGCGCTGAGCGCCACACCGAAGCTGCGGGAGCTGTCGTTGACCCGGCGGGCGATCGCCTCGACCTGCTCCAGCGGCCGTCCCTCCCGCGCCGCCGCGCCGGCGATCTTCTCCACGAACAGGGTCGCCCCCGTGCCGCGCCGGCCGGCCGTGTAGAGGCTGTCCGTCACCGCCACGTCATCGTTGACCAGCACCTTCGCGACCTGGATGCCCTCGTCCTCGGCCAGTTCGGCGGCCATGTCGAAGTTGAGCACGTCACCGGTGTAGTTCTTGACGACGAAGAGCACTCCGGCCCCGCTGTCCACGGCCGCCGCGGCCCGCACCATCTGGTCCGGCACCGGCGAGGTGAACACCTCACCCGGGCAGGCGGCCGACAGCATCCCGGGCCCCACGAACCCGCCGTGCAGCGGCTCGTGCCCGGAACCACCCCCCGACACCAGCGCGACCTGCCCGGCCACGGGGGCGTCCCGCCGCACGACCACCCTGTTCTCGACATCCACGGTCAGCTCGGGATGGGCGGCCGCCATACCGCGCAGCGCGTCCGCTACGACGGTCTCGGGGACGTTGATCAGCATCCTCAAGGGTATCTCCTAGCTGGGTTGGCAGATGGGCCCGTGACCGGTGTCTTGCTGGTCACCGGCAGATGGCTGCGCCAAGTCGAGTACGAACCGACAGGAGTCCTGCAAAGGCAGTATCGACCTTGTGACCGCGAAGGTCACGCGAGGCGACGACCGTAGGGGCCAGGGAATACCGATCTGGCAGATACGACCCGAGCAAAGGAAACAGAAAGAGGGCGAGCGCGACGCCGAGTACGAACCGCCCTCCTGCGCCGCGCAGGATTCGACCCCGTCCCCGCAGACCTCGGACCGAGGGGATGGCGTCGAGCAGCGGCAGGAGCTGAGTGACGTCGTGGCGGTTGCTGCCAGTAGGAGGCCATCTCATGTGGTGTCGAGGGCGCCCGAAACGAGCAGGGCAAGTTGCTGCAAGCGCTGGTAGTACTGATGGCCTGATGGGTCGCTGATCTGCGGAACCACTCGGCCCAAGTTTTCGACACAGGTCTGGAGGATGCGCCTGCGTTGGGGATCGAGGGTGCCGTCGTTGGTGATCCACGCGGAGGCGCATCCTGCGGTGTCCGCATCGAGCAGCACCATGTCAATGTCTTCGACCTCGACGCCTCGTAGGTCGGCGGGGAACTCGGCATCGCGGTGTTTTTGCCAGAGAAGAGCTGCGCTCCGGATCTGCTCGGATCTGATCTTCTGGCCATGCTCCTGCATGCGGCACTGTCTGCGGCGTGTGTTCAGGAGCTCGTGCGGGGGTAGCAGACGAGGGTGCAGGCGATGCCCGTGACGGCGAGGAAGTGCTCGGCCTTGCGCTCGTAGCGGCGGTGGAGTCGTCGGCAGCCGGCGAGTCGGGCCATGGTCCGTTCGACGGTCCAACGGTGTCGCCCAAGTCGCTGTGCGTTCTCGACGCCGTGCAAGGGGTACCTTCTGGACTCCCGCAGCGAGCGCCTCGCACACATCGGGCGGACCCTCGTCATCGATACACCCGGCCACCGTCATGGAGGCCAACGGACACCGGACCGCTCAAGCAGCCGTTGGTGCGCCGCACGGCGACGGCGCATGAACACCCGAGAAGCCGCCAACGCGACGAGCAGTGCCGCGGCCATGCCGGCCGCGACACGCAGCCCTGTCCCGTGCAACTCGCCGTTCACCAGCAGAAAGAGCAGGAACACCACGGGGATTCCGATGAGCCACGGACGCATACGCTGCCGCCCCAGCGCATCGTAGTAGTCCATGGCGATCCGGGCATGCAGCAGCTTCACCTCGCTCCGGGCCTGCGACAGCGTCAGCACGGGAACAGGCCACGCACGCATACCCGGCAACCGGCCGCCTTCGAGCGCGCCGGGACATTGCTCCCGCGTACGAGCGGCGCGCTCGCGCGCGTCCGGCAGGCGTCGAAAGACGAAGAACGGCGTGCCGGAATCCCGCAGTTCCGGATCCAGGCCGGAGTAGCGGTAGCCGTACTGCTCGGCGATGTACGCGAACTGCGCGAACTTCCACAGCGAGGGCCACGGAACCTCAGTCGTGAACGACACCTCGGCCTCACCCGAGGCGATCGGTGTGCGAGGGGAACCGCTGGACCGACCATCCTCGCCGGTCTCACGCAGGAGCTTCCCGAGGTGCCGTCGAAGGCTCACTTCTCTCCTTTTTCCTCACACGCTTTCTGAAGCTCGGCATACAGTTTCCGGTCGAGTCTTATGTCCCACGAGTCCGCGAAGCTGACTTCCGTAGGGCCGGGTCCCGTCACAGGCTGGGCGTTCGCCTGACGGGTCCGTCGTCTGGGCGGTACTGCGAGCGACTGCTCTGCCCGCTCCGTAGCCGCTTGCCACGACGAACCGTGCCGGCCCCGTGTTCCCCGCTCCGGGAGGGGAACAGGCGTGTCCGTGCTCGCCGCTTGGCCGCGCGCATGGGGGCGCAGGTTGCGTGTGCTCGTGCATTGTGCCGGAACGCGGCAGCGTGTGGCGTCCGGCGCTGCCCGTCAGGTACCTGCCATGGAGGCGTAAGAGGCGTGTAAAGTCCGTCTCGGAGTGCCGGGAAGTCTGGTCGGCGGCAGGGAACATCTGTCTTCGTCGATCGGAGTTGGTTTCTGTGGTGCTCGTCGCGGTTTTCGGTGCCGCTCTGCTGATCGCGGTTCTGCTCTCCGGACTCGCGGCCCGTACCGTGCTGTCCACGTCCTTCCTCTTCCTCGTCGGCGGCGCTCTCGTCAGTGACGGGTTCCTCGGCCTGATCCACATCACACCGGACAGCGACATCGTCGCGGTCACCGCCGATCTGGCGCTGTTCGCGGTGCTGTTCACCGACGGCATGCACGTGTCCTTCCCCAAGCTCAGGGAGAACTGGAAGAACCCGGCCCGCGCCCTGGGCCTCGGCATGCCCCTGGCCTTCATCGGCATGTCGCTGATCACCCACTACCTGGTCGGCTTGGACTGGACGACCTCCTTCCTCGTGGGCGCCGTCCTCGCCCCCACAGACCCGGTGTTCGCCTCGGCGATCGTGGGCCGCAAGGAAGTGCCGCCCAAGCTACGGCAGTTGCTGAACGTGGAGAGCGGCATCAACGACGGGCTGGCCCTGCCGGTGGTACTCGTCCTCATCGCCGCCGCCGGACCGACCAGCGGCCACGCAGAGGCGTCCTTCGGGAAGATCGCCTTGGAGCTCGGGCTGGGTCTCGCCTTCGGCGTGGTGCTGCCACTCCTGGTCAACGGACTCGTACGGTTCCGGCTGCTGGGAGCAGAACCCAAGCTGCAGCCACTGCTGCCACTGGCCACCGGGATCACCCTCTACGCCGCGTGCCACCTGACCCATGCCAACCCATACCTGGCCGCGTTCTCCGCAGGCGCCGTGCTCACCGCCGTGTCGCCCGAGGCCAAGACGGCCTTCGAACCACTCGGTGAGTCACTCGCGGAGCTGGCCAAGTTCGCCGCACTGCTGGTCTTCGGCGCCCTGCTGACGCCCCAGCTCTTCGCCGACCTGTCCTGGACCGGCTACGTGGCCGTGCTCCTGGCGATCGTGCTGGTGCGCCCGGCGTCGATGCTGATCTCTCTCGTCGGCACGCGGTTCGACCGACGGGAGAAGCTGGTGGCCGCATGGTTCGGCCCCAAGGGGTTCGCGTCCGTGGTCTACGGGCTGCTCGTGCTGCAGGCCGGGATTCCGCAGGGGGAGCAGGCATACACGCTCATCGCCGTCTGCATTGCCTTCTCGATCATCGCTCACAGCAGCACCGACGTGCCCATCGCGAGAATCTTCGACGTCGAGGACCTGACCGGCATTCCCGAGCCTGCGAGCAACGCGCAGACGCGGGAGTCGAGCGAGGACGACGGGCGCGTCCGCCGGTCGTGAACCCGGAGTGCCCTGGTGGATGTGCGAGGCGTCGCCCCGCACGCCGGCCCGTCCTCATGCGGCACACCAGTGGTGTGGCCCCAGTTGGTCAGAAGAGGACGCGCCGGGCGGAACGGGGCAGGGCCGCACCCATCGTCGTTCACCTTCCCGCTCTCAGGGAGGGCCGTGCCATGTCGCTCCGGGGCAGGATCGTCGGAGTGGCACACGGAGTCCAGGACGTCATCCTGTTGGCACGTCGGCATGGTGCCGAGCCGGATGAGACGCCGGGACGCGGTGTCCTCCGGTTTCTGTTCAGCCGAGGTCTGCGAAGTTCTCCACGGCTCGGGTCTTTCCCGTGACCACGATGACGTCACCTGCCTGTACGACGGTGTCGGCGGTGGCGTAGGTGAAGTCCTCGCCGGGGCGTTTGATGCCGACGACGGTGACGCCGTACGTGGTGCGCACCTGGCTCTGTCCGAGCGGGACCCCGGTGGCCACCTGCGGGGCGATGGTCTTGACCAGGGCGTAGTCGTCGTCGAACTCGATGAAGTCGAGCATGCGGCCGGTCACCAGGTGGGCGACGCGTTCGCCCATGTCGTGCTCGGGGAGGACCACGTGGTGGATGCCGAGGCGTTCGAGGATCTGGCCGTGCTGGCGGCTGACGGCCTTGGCCCAGATGTTGGGTACCCCGGCGTCCAGCAGGTTGGAGCCGACCAGGATGCTGGCCTCCATGTCCGTGCCGATACCGACGACGGCGCTGGTGAAGTCGTGGACGCCGAGCTGGCGCAGGACTTCGGGATCCGTGCAGTCGGCGACTGCCGCGTGCGTGAGGGTGTCACTGTGCTTCTGGACCAGGCGGGCGTCCGTGTCGATGCCGAGGACGTCCCAGCCTCGGCGCATCAGCTCGCTGGCGAGGGAGCTGCCGAAGCGGCCCAGGCCGATGACGGCGACCCTTTGGTCACTGCTGCGGGGATGCCGGGCGGCGTGGCGTTTGCGTCGGCGCAGGGTGCGCAGTGGGTTAGCCAATGACGGGTCGCTCCTCGGGCAGTTCGTAGCGGCGGGTGCGTTCGCGCAGTGC
Source organism: Streptomyces coelicoflavus (assembly GCF_003112555.1). Classification (GTDB taxonomy): domain Bacteria; phylum Actinomycetota; class Actinomycetes; order Streptomycetales; family Streptomycetaceae; genus Streptomyces; species Streptomyces coelicoflavus. The sequence goes on from NZ_BEWB01000005.1 coordinate 424,041, forward strand.
CAGCGCCGAGACCAGGGTGATCGGTCCGAGCCGACCGACGAACATCAGCAGGACCAGGATCAGTTGCCCGGCCCGGGGGAAGTCGGCGGTGATGCCGGTGGACAGGCCCACGGTGCCGAAGGCGGAGACGGCCTCGAAGAGCACGCCCTCGAACGGGAGTGATGTCATGCTCAGCAGGGCAAGTGTGGCCGTCATGGCCAGAGCGACCCCCATGAGGGCGACCGTAAGCGCCTGACGCAGGACGTGCGGGGCCAGTCGGCGTCCGAGGACGGAGGAGTGGGGTTCGCCGCGCACCTCGGCGGTGATGGCGACGAGGAGTACGGCGAAGGTGGTGACCTTGATGCCGCCCGCGGTGCCGGCGCTGCCGCCGCCGATGAACATGAGGACACAGGTCGTCAGCAGCGTCGCCGGCTGCATGGCGCCGATGTCGACGGCGTTGAAGCCTGCGGTGCGTGACATGGCCGAGTGGAAGAACCCGTTGAGGATCTTGTCCGGCACGGTGTGGGTTCCGAGCGTTCCGGGATTGGTCCACTCCAGGAGGCAGGTCAGCATCGTGCCCGTGGCCAGCAGGACGGCCGTCGTGATGAGGGTCAGCCTGGTGTGCAGCGTCCAGTTGCGTCGGCCGGTCGTGCGGCGACGGTTGCGGTGGCGCAGCAGTTCCAGCAGGACAGGGAAGCCGATACCTCCCAGGATCACGGCCGCGGCGATCGGGAGCGTGATCCACGGGTCGTCGGCGTAGCGCGTGATGCTGTCCCCGTACAGCCCGAAGCCCGCGTTGTTGAACGCGGAAACGGCATGGAAGTAGCCCTCGTGCATCGCGTCGCGAATGGAGAAGCCGTAGCCGTAGCGAAGGCGCAGGGAAAGGGCGGCACCGACGGCGGCCTCGACGGCGAAGGTGGTGCCGGCCACTCCCAGCAGGACTCGGCGTACATCTCCGATGCCCAGGCTCTTGGTCTCCGCCTGGGCGGTGAGCTGCAGTTTGAGACGCAGCTTGCCGGACACCAGCAGGGCGAGCAGGGACGCCATGGTCATGATCCCGAAGCCACCGACCTGGATCAGAGCCAGAATCGCACCCTCGCCGAAGTCACTCCAGTACGTCCCCGTGTCCACGACCGCCAATCCGGTCACACAGACGGCGGACGTGGACGTGAAGAGGGCGGTGACGAAGTCGGTCGACGTGTCCGCCTCCGAGGCGAGCGGGAGGGCGAGCAGCACCGCGCCGATCACGACCACGGCGGCGAAGGCCAGCACTACCGTGCGGGCGGGGTGAGCGGTGAACAGAGCGTGCCGTGCCGCCACGAAACGTTCTGCCACCTGCTTCCTTCCTGCACCTGGGCATCCACCTGTCACGACAGAGGGCAAGGCGCCACCGGCCGGCCGGACCTGGGACGGCGGTCACCATACCGGGTCCGGATGTTTCCCTTCGGCCCCGGCACGGCGGACGCGGTGCGTCCTCCCGCGAACGCCCGGGGCGTTCAGTCATGCGCCGGTGTCGGAGCCGGGAGAACGTTCAGCTCGGACGGCGCCCCTTGCGGGGCCCGCAGCGCCGCCACCTGAGCCCGCAGCGCCTGAACCTCCTCCGTCAGCGCCTCGATCGCCGCCGTCTGCCGCCGTTCCTCCGCATCGTCCCTCTCGAAGCGGGAGATGAACCAGGCCGCGATGTTCGCGGTGACCACACCGAGCAGTGCGATCCCGGACAGCATCAGCCCGATCGCCAGCAGCCGACCAAGGCCCGTCGTCGGCGCCATGTCGCCGTATCCGACGGTCGTCATCGTCGTGAATGCCCACCAGAGTGCGTCCCCCAGCGTCTGGATGGACGCCCCCGGCTTGCCGCGCTCCACCTCCAGCACCGCCAGCGCCCCGAACACCAGCAGCCCGAGACACGACCCCGCGACGTACGTCGTCACCCTGACCTGTGAGGCCATCCGCGCCCGCTGCCCCGCGAGCAGGAGCATCGACACCAGTTTGAGCAGCCTGAGCGGCCGCAGCAGTGGCAGCAGGACCGCCAGCAGCGCCAGCGGATGGCTCCGCACGAACCGCAACCGGTCCTCGCTCAACCACAGACGTACGGCATAGTCGATCGCGAAGGCCGCCCACACCACCCAGTTCGCGACATGGCAGGCGAACAGCAACTGCTCCGGGGCGTCGGGCATGACCACTGGCAGGGCATAGGCGACCGCGAAGAGTACGGCGAGGGCCAGCAGCGGTCCCTGGGTGCGCCGCTCCCAGAGATCAGTGGTGTTCGTGTCAGGCATGCGGGCCATGGTAGAAAGCCGGCGCCGCGACCGGGTCGCCGCACCCGTCACCGCCAGGACGGTACCCGCTCAGCACCGGCGACGTGCGGGGCGGCGACCCGCCGTGTGGTGCGGGGGATCTCCGCGTTAGAGCGCGCGGTAGTCGGGTCGTCTCGGGGCAGGCCGCGGTGAGCTGGGCGAGGAGGGTCGTGTCCTTGTCCCGAAGGTGGTCGGGGCATCCTTCGGAGCGTTCCGGTGCACGCGTCGTCGGCGGCGGTGGCGAGACGTCCGGAGCAGGGCTCAGTCTTCTTGGGTGGGCCAGTCCAGGAGCCGGGCGCCGATGGTCGCGGTCTGCAGCATGTAGCGGTGGGCCGGATCCGTGGGGTCGGCACCCGTGAGGTGGTGGATGCGCTCCAGCCGGTAGGTAAGGGCCCGCACGCTCAGCGACAGGCGACGCGCCGCTTCCGCGGCGACACAGCCCGCGTCGAAGTACGCGGTGAGGGTTTCCAGTAGGGGACCGGCACCGCCGCGGGCGGTGGTGAGCGGGCCGAGCGTGTCGTGGACGAGGTCGGCCATGGCCTGGCGGTCACGGGTCAGGACGGGGTAGACGAGCAGGTCGACGGCGCGCAGTACCGGGTCGTCGAGGCCGAGCCGGCCGGCCAGGTCCAGGGCGTTGAGTGCCTCTTCGTAGGACTGGACGACGCCGCCGGGGCCGGGGTGCGAGCGCCCGATGGCGACTTGGCCGCCGTCGGTGGCGGCGTGGGCCTGCTTGGCGAAGTAGGGCAGCACCTCGTCCTCGTTGCCCGGGGCGATGCACAGGAGCCGGCCGTCTTTCGTGGTGAGCAGGACGTCGCGGTTCCCGAAGCGTGTCATCAGCGCCTGTTCCACCTGGCGGGAGACGCCGGATCCCTCCTCGTAGGAGGTGGCGCCCCGGGCGACGGCGACCGCGTGGGCGTGGGAGAGCCGCAGTCCGAAGCGCTCGGCCCGTTCGGCGAGGCGGCCCAGGTCGCTTCGGCCGTGGAGCAGGTCGTCGATGAACTCGCGGCGCGCGGCCTCTTCGTGCCGCACGGCGAGGCGCTGAGCGCGTTCGTAGCCCTCGGCGAACGCGTCGATCGCCTGGTGGACGGCGGCGAGGGCCGAATTCGTGGGTGAGGAGAACCGGGGCCAGATGGCCCGGGCGGCGGCCAGGTGCTCGCTGACCAGGAGGCGCAACCCGTGCCCGGCGTCCGCCGCCCGCTCGCCGAGCGCGCGCCGGGAGTCGAGTTCGTCCCGGGTCAGCCGACGCCCGGTGGCGGCGGCCTCCGTCAGGATCTGCTCGTAGCCGACCAGGTATTCGTCGGTCAACTCCCCGCCTCCCCCACCGCCCCCGAGGCGGTCGTGTGCTCGCGGTGCACTTCCCGTCCGCGCCATGTCCCGCCCGGAGCTTAGCGAACAGGGTGGGCCGAATGGGCACCGCGTGCGAGTCCTGCGGCCGCTCTACGCCGCGTCCGCCGACGGCAAGGACGTGGGAGCAGGGCCCGGTGACTCGACAACGGCACTGGACGTCCGGGGCGGCGTGTCCTCGGGTCCTGTCGGCAGGCCCGGCGGCTCTTCGGGGAGGCAAGTGAAGAGCCCCAGCAGAACGGCGAGCGCGGCCGCGCCCGCCAGGATGCGCCCGACGCGACGTATTCGCCCGCGTGTATCGAGGTCGCGCCATGGGTGCTCGGCCGGTGCGTCGTCGCGGTACCAGGCGTCGCCGAGACGGCCGTTCCTCTCCGGACTCCCCGTCCGTTCCCGGGCGGACGGCTCCCGCGGTGCCGATCGGGCGATGGCTTCCTCGCTGTCCGTGAGGAATCGTAGCCACACCGACTCGGGGATGGGGTTCGGCACTGTCGCTCACTTCCGGGGAGTCGGTGTGTCATGGCCATCGCGGCGCGGCGCGTCCGGTGGACAGGTGTCTGTCTCGAGGCGGACGAAGGGGATCGTGCGCCCGGCCTCGCGCAGCGCCGATTCGGAGCCGTCGGCGGGAAGTCCCAGATGCGCGCACAGCCGACGGGCGGTGCGCGGGTGGCGCCGCCCGTAGTCCGTCATGATGTCGGCGCCTTCGTCCGAAGTGAGGAAACGGGCGGTGACGGCGTGGTGGCGGTTGCCGAACTGCACGACCGTCTTCGGCCGGGCATGCAGGTTGCGATACCAGTCGGAGCGCGGACCGAAGCCGGAGGCGACCGTCCAGCAGCGGTACGGCGCCTCGTACGCCACGACTTCGAGAACCGCTCGGCGGTCGCTTCCACTGACCCGGCCCACATGGTGCAACAGCAGAAACCGTCTGCCGAGCAGTGGCCCCAGTCCGGCCCGGAACAGGAGGATGGGCGCGCGAGCGGCCAGCCGACGCCAGCCGGCCGGAAGGCGTGGTCTGGCGGGGTCCGCTTCGTCAGGTGTCATGCTCGCCTTCCAGAGGGTGGGCGGTGTCCACTCCCCGCCTCAAGGGGACGGAAGACCCGAGTACGATCACTTCGGCAGGCAAAATTTTGCACAGTCTAAATGATGGATCCCGGGTAGAAAGGACCCCCGTGGTGGAGCGTGAGTCCCGTGAGGGGGCCATGGACGACGTCGATGCCGTCACGCGGGAGGTGCTGACCGCCTCCCGGCTGCTGGTGGCGGTCTCCGCCCGTTCTCTGTCCGCTGTCGAGGACCGGGTCACGCTGCCGCAGTTCCGGATGCTGGTCGTCCTCTCCACTCGGGGCGCCACCAAACTCGTCGCTCTCGCCGACCTCCTCCACGTCGCCCCCTCGACGGCCATGCGCATGGTGGACCGGCTCATCGCCGCAGGGCTGGCGGACCGCCAGGTCAATCCCGACAACCGGCGGGAGACACTGCTGCGGCTCACGGCGGAGGGACGCCGCACGGTCGAGGACGTCACGGCCCGGCGGCGTACGGAGATCGTCGCCATCGTCGAGCGTCTTCTCCCGGAGAAGCGGCGGGTGCTGATCGACGCCCTGGCCGCCTTCAACGAGGCGGGCGCGGAGCCTCCTGCCCCGGACGCCGACACCGCGCCGTCCCCTCTCGGCTGGGAATGACGACACCGTACTCTGGTTTGCACAATGCAATGAAATGAAGGAGCGGGTCCCATGCCCGTTGCGGGTGCGAGGGGGCCCACGTATGAGCAGAGGGCGCCGGGGCCCGTCCTCGGGCGGGCCTCACGCGGCGGGTCAAGTGCGTGCCATGGTCTGGGGTCCGGCGGAGTTCACCGGCCTGCCGCCTCGGTGGTTGATCGGCGAGGGCCTCTTCGCCGGAGTCCTTGGAGCAGGGCTGATCGTGGGCGCCGGGGTCTTCGGCGCCTGGACCGGCGAGTCCACTTTCGCCGCGGGCGAGGTGGGTTTGGCGTGCGCGCTGGGCCTTGTCCTCCACCTGCTCCTGGTGCGCGCCGGCCGGGCCATGGTGGGGATCGTCGCCGTCCTGGCCGTGGGCCTCGCGATGCACACGCCTCAGGCCGCCGCCGGCGTGGTCCTCACGGCCCGGGGGCAGGAACGGTCCGTGGTCGTGACATCCGTCCAGGCGAGTGAGGAGGCGTCCGGGGCCAGGGGGCGCTACCTCTGCTCGGTGGAAGGCCGTGACGGAGCGCCCTCCACGGCCCGGATCTGGCGGGGGTGCACACGGTCCGTCCGCCCGGGGGACTCGCTCGCTCTGGTCTACGATCCGAAAGGCCTGGTCCCTCCGCGCGGCGTCGAGGGCGCCACGAGCATCGTGGACGTGCTGAGGAGTCTGGCCGGCTGGGTCGTCGGCCTGGTCGTCGCCTGTGTCACCGCGGTGGTGCGATCCTTCCGTCTGCCCGACCGCCCGGTCGCCTCCGGCTCCGATCATCCTGGTGGCCGGGGTGCGACTCGTTAGGAGCGTCCGTGAACGGGTGGCGGCGCCGGGCGACGAGTTCCCCGAAGGACCACTCTGCGGGCCCCGCTCCGAAGTGGGGCGTCCGGGCCGGGCCGCTGGTCGAGCGTCTCTGTGCCGACCGGCCCGTTCCGGGGTACCTGGCCCCCGATCACTGACGACCTCGACCAGCGGGCAGGTGAACGGATGGAGCGGCACGTGCAGCCGGCGGGCTGGATCGAGGCGGTGGGCTGGTTCAGTCTCGCCGTGGCCTTCGCCAGTGCGCTCGTCATCCTGGCCGACATCGTTCTCGGCGGCCGCCGCCAGAAGATGTGGATCATGAATCTGGTGTATCCGGTCACCGCCCTGTACTGGGGGCCGGCCGCCCTGTGGTTCTACTTCACGCGCGGCCGGCGCACCTCGAAGCCGGTGGTCGAGAAGGAGGGCATGCCCGACTCCGACAAGCTGCCCAGGTGGGACGTGCAGTCGAAGGCCATCAGCCACTGCGGGGCCGGCTGCACTCTCGGGGACATCGGTGCCGAGTGGCTCGTGTACGCGGCCTCACTCACGCTCGCCGGTAAGGCCCTCTACGCCGACTTCGCCCTGGACTTCGCCTTCGCCTGGGTCCTGGGCATCCTCTTCCAGTACTTCACCATCGTCCCGATGCGCAACATCGGCCGGCTCAAGGGCGTCTGGGCGGCCGTGAAGGCCGACACCCTGTCCATCGTCGCCTTCCAGATCGGCCTCTTCCTCGGCATGTGGCTCTACCAGGAGGTCATCTTCTCGCCCGGCCTGCCGAAGACCAGTGCCGCCTACTGGATGCTGATGCAGCTCTCCATGGTTCTCGGCTTCTTCACGGCCTGGCCGGTCAATGCCTGGCTGGTGCGGATCGGCTGGAAGGAGAAGATGTAACCCCCGGGGCGCGCCTGGGCAGCAGCACGGTGCTGAAGGCAGGGCTGAGCGGCCCTAGTCGGTCTCACTTCGATGGTCAGCGGTGGGAGACCCGGGACGTTCCGGCTGTGGCTTGTTCATTGCCGGACTCTGGCAATGAACAATGCGTGATTCTGCTGCACTTCGCCCATGGACCTCTGATGCGGGAGTTCGGGAGTATCAGATGATCCGGTGCGATGGGAGTCGGACGGGAGCGCTCCCCCTCACACCGTCACCACCGCTGACAGGGGGAGTGCTTGATGCTCGGACACAGACAAGCCAACGCTCGGTTCGTGTCTCGTGGTCGCACGCGGCGCACCACCGGTGAGTCCCGCATCGGAAGTGGCCTCTGGGCGTGTCCCGAGCCTCCAGGGACGGAACAGGGCAGGTCCGCTCCCATTGTCGTTCACACGCCAATCATTCCGGAAGGCGGCCGTGCCATGTCCGTGCAGGGCAGGGCGGTTGGCGTGGCACACGATGCCCAGGACGTCATTCTGCTGGTGCGTCGGCACGGTGTGGAGCTGGAGCGCGAGGATCTGGACCGCAGTCCCCTCGTCGAGTGGCGGGGAGGCGACTCTGCGGCTTGGGGACTTTCGGACGCCTTGTCCTGAGGTCGGACCGGCTGGTCGCGGAAGAAGCGCGCGCCCTCGTCCGGGGCGCCAGGTGCGGGACCGCCTCATGGAACGCAACACACACGCAGCTCTGCCTTCCGAGAAGGTGGGCGCTGCGGGCGTGAGGGACGTTCGTCGTCGGGGCGTATCGGCCGCGGGCGGCGACGAGTTCGTCACGTCGGGCACGACCGCGGGGCCGCCGTGGCGCTCCGGCCGGTGCTGGACCACGCTTCCGCGGTGACCCGGGTGGCTGGCACTGGTTCTTCTTTGCCCAGCCGGAGATCCCCGAACCCGTCGTCAACGCCGATTCCGACGCGTGGTACCGCGGCGACCCGGAAGGCATGGGGCAGGAGAACCACGACGAGTGGCGGGCCGCCACCCGACGACCGGACGTCGTCCGCGCGATGCTGGAGGGCTGGACCTGTACGGCGACCCGCGCGCCGTCTGGCGCGACTGGGCCGATGACGTCCGGGGCCACGGCGTCGACGCAGGCCATCATGTGGCCGAGGAAGCACCGGGCCCCGCTCTCCGCCGACCTGGGTGACTTCTTCACCGACTGACGTCGACGGAGTGACGTTATACGGGCGGTGCTCGGGTACTCGCCTCCCCGTGCCCAGGGGGCTCCGGCCGGACGCCGGTCCCTGGCGGCAACGATCGCGACAGAGAGGGAAGTTCTCAGATGAGCACGGTCAAGGAAGTGGTGGACGTCGAGGTTCCCGTGCACACCGCCTACAACCAGTGGACCCAGTTCGAGGAGTTCCCGCATTTCATGGAGGGGGTCGAGGAGGTCAGGCAGCTCGACGAGCGGCACAACCACTGGACCACTCAAGTCAGCGGTGTGAAGCGCGAGTTCGACACCGAGATCGTCGACCAGCTCCCCGACGAGCGCATCACGTGGCGTACCACCACGGGTGACACCAACCAGAAGGGCACGGTCCGCTTTCAGCGCCTGGACGACACGCACACCCGGGTCGAACTCGTCATGGACGTCGATCCCACCGGCGTCGCGGAGAAGACCGGCGACATGCTGGGAGTCATCGACCGGCGGGTGAAGGGCGACATGCAGCGCTTCAAGGAGTACATCGAGAAGCGCGGCGGCGAGACCGGAGCCTGGCGCGGGCGCATCAGGCCGGGTGAGTGACCCCGCCACCGCCCCGCGCCCCGGTTCCGCACCGGCCGAGCGGTCACCGCGTCCGCGCGCGGGAGTCGCACGGACCGGTGACGGGGCCACCCCATGGCGGGGTGGCTTCGCACGGACCCGTACGGGAGGCGCTGGAGGAGGCGGTCCGGGGCGACACCGCCCCCGGACCGCCTCCTCCAGTCACCTCACCTCACCGTCGGCAGGCTAGGGCAGGGTCCATTTCTGGTTGGGTCCGGTGTGGCAGGTCCACAGGTGGACGGGGGTGCCGTCGTTCCAGGTGCCGCCGGACGCGTCGAGGCATTTGCCGGACTGGGGGTTGAGGACGGTGCCGTCGGGTTGGGGGTTCCATTTCTGGGCGCCGCTGCCGTTGCAGGTCCACAGCTGGATCCTGGTGCCGTCGGCGGTGCCGCCGCCGGAGACGTCCAGGCACTTGTTCAGTGCTCTGACGGAGCCGTCGTCGGCGAGGGTCCAGTTCTGGGCGCCGGTGCCGTTGCAGGTCCAGATCTGGATGCCGGTGCCGTCGGCGGTCTGCGCGCCGTCGACGTCCAGGCACTTGCCCCCCACCCCCTTCACCTCACCGGAACGCTGACCCGGCGTACCGCCGCCCGACTGCTTGACCCGGACGTCGCGGAACGACACCTCGTCACCGTCACCGTGATTCTGGATGCCGATGTGACCCTGTCGGAGGCTGCGCACGGGGTCCGTGTTGGTGAAGTCGTTGATCTTGCGACCGTTGAGGAACAGTTCCAGCCGCTCCCCGGTGACCCGGACCTCGTACGTGTTCCACTCGCCCGGCGGGTTGAGCGCCGCGTCGCGCGCGGCGACGTCGGCCGACTGGAAACCGTAGACGGAACCGGTGGTGCGGTCGGGGGTGTCGGTGGCGTCGATCTGGATCTCGTAGCCGTTGTCGACCGCCGACCAAGGGTCGTCGGAGGCCGGGAAGCCGACGAAGACCCCCGAGTTGTCGTCCCCGCTCGCCTTCCAGTCCAGCTTCAGTGAGTAGTCGCCGGTGAACTCCTCGGCCTGGTACCAGTACATGCCGAGCCCGCCGTGGGACGTGAGCGTGCCGTCGGCGAGAGTGAAACCGCCGGGGCCCGCCTGCTTCCAGCCGCTGGTGCCGCTGCCGTCGAAGAGGGAACGGTAGCCCGTCTCGGGGCGGCAGTCGGCATGCGTGATGCCCGCCGCCCACCGGATGCCGCCGAGCAGGTGCCGGCGGAAGGCGGGGTCGGTGTAGGACTCGTCGGTGTGACCGCCGCCGGTGTAGAAGGCACGGCCGCCCTCGTAGTCCTTGCACCAGGCGATCGGGTGGTCGCCGTTCATGTTCCCGCCCGAGTAACTGGACTCGTCGAGCGAGGCCAGCACGTGCGCGGTGGAGCGGGGGTTGCTGCGGTAGTTGTACCACTCGTCGGTGCGCTGCCAGGTGTCGCCGAGGTGGGCGGTGGCGTCGTGCGCCCGGTCCTCGACCCGGACCGTGGCCTGTTGGACGGCCGGATGGGAGTGGAACAGCGCTCCGGCCAGCCCCTCGTAGAAGGGCCAGTCGTACTCGGTGTCGGCGGCGGCGTGGATGCCGACGTATCCGCCGCCGTCCTCGACGTACTGCTCCATGGCACTCTGCTGGGCGTCGTTCAGTACGTCGCCCGTGGTGGACAGGAACACGACCGCCTCGTACGGGGCGAGGTCGGCGCTGGTGAACTTCTGGGCGTCCTCCGTCGCGTCGACGGTGAAGTTGTTCGCGGTGCCGAGGTCACGCAGGGCCGCGATGCCGTCGTCGATGGAGGAGTGACGGAATCCCGCCGTCTTGGAGAAGACGAGGACCTCGTAGGCCGGGTCGGCCACCACCGCGTCGAGCGGCCGGGCCGGCGGGGCGGCCGCCCAGGACTGTGGTGCCACGCAGAGCAGGGCGCCTGCGAGCAGGCCGAACGCAGCTCTTGGCTTCTTGCGCATGGGTGTCGCCTCCTTCGGTTACGGCAGGGTCCATTTCTGGTTGGGTCCGGTGTGGCAGGTCCACAGGTGGACGGGGGTGCCGTCGTTCCAGGTGCCGCCGGACGCGTCGAGGCATTTGCCGGACTGGGGGTTGAGGACGGTGCCGTCGGGCTGGGGGTTCCATTTCTGGGCGCCGCTGCCGTTGCAGGTCCACAGCTGGATCCTGGTGCCGTCGGCGGTGCCGCCGCCGGAGACGTCCAGGCACTTGTTCAGTGCTCTGACGGAGCCGTCGTCGGCGAGGGTCCAGTTCTGGGCGCCGGTGCCGTTGCAGGTCCAGATCTGGATGCCGGTGCCGTCGGCGGTCTGCGCGCCGTCGACGTCCAGGCACTTGCCCCCCACCCCCTTCACCTCACCGGAACGCTGACCCGGCGTACCGCCGTCGTTGGTGGTGAAGGAGAACTCGTCCACGTCGAAGAGCGCCCCTGAGCCGCCCTTGAACACCAGGTACAGGGTGGTGGAGCCGCCCGGCTGGTTGCCGAGGGAGGTGGTGACGTCCTGGAACGTCTCCCAGCCACCGGTCACCGGCACGGTCGCGGTGCCCAGCAGGGTGCCGGCCGGTGAGCCCGCCCGTACCTCGATGGTGCCGCCGCTGCCGGCCGAGGAGACCCGAGCAGTGAAGGCGGTCGCGTTGTCCAGCGCGTACGGCTCGAAGGAGATCCAGTCTCCGTTCTCGATGTTGCCGACCGTCTTGCCGCCGTGCGCGGGGGAGTGGGACATGACCTGGACCCCGGAGGAGTCGCCGTAGTGCTCGCCCTGCCGGTGGGAGGGCTGGGTGATGTGCTGGTCGTGGGTGGTGAGAGCCGGCTGGCCGTTCGCGCCCCGGTCGGTGTACTCGGCGTCGATCACGCCGAAGATGTTGGCGTTCGGGTCGTGTTCGCCGTCGGCCAGTGTCTGCAGGGTGCCGGAGCACCCGGTGGCCGAAGTCTGCGGGTGACCGTGGCTGTCGTGGCCGACGATGAAGGTGACCTCGACCTTGGAGCAGTCGACGCTGCCGTCCTCCGGGTCGCTCACCGTCACCTTGAAGGGGATCGCGTCGCCGAAGTCGTGGATCCGGCCGTCGGTCGGCAGGTCCAGCCTGACCTGGGGCGCCGTGTTGCCGACCGTGACGAGTACGGAGGCCGAGCCGGACTTGCCGGTGGAGTCGGTCACCGTGAGCGTCGCCGTGTACTGGCCGTTGGTGTTGTAGGTGTGCGACGGGTCGGCCTGGCGGGAGGTGCTTCCGTCGCCGAAGTCCCAGGAGTGTCCGAGCGCGTCGCCGTCGGCGTCGGAGCTGCCCGCGGAGGAGAACGACACCGCCAGCGGTGCCTGGCCCGAGGTCACGCTCGCCGCGGCCTGGGCGACCGGGGCGCGGCCGCCGGTGACGTGTTCGATGCGGTACAGGGCGGAGTTCTGGTCGCCGTTGAAGTAGCCGGTGCCGTAGTCCAGCACGTACAGCGCGCCGTCCGGGCCGAAGGCCATGTCCATCACCTGGGTGCCGCTCCAGGGGAAGGCGTTGATGGACTGCACGGTCCCGTCGCCGCCGGTCTCGATCCGCTTGATCCAGCGGCGTCCGAACTCACCGGCGAAGAAGTCGCCGTCGAATTCCTGCGGGAACTTCACCGCGGACGGGGACGCGGCGTCGTAGCGGTAGACCGGGCCGCCCATCGGCGACTCGGAGCCGCTGCCGAACTCCGGTACGGACCCGCCGTCGTAGGGGATCCAGGCCGGCTGGGCGGGCGGGAGATCGGTCAGGCCGGTGTTGCGGGGCGAGGCGTTCTTCGGTGCCGAGCAGGTGAACTTCGCGCCCGAGGTGCCGGCGGCGAAGTCGTGGTCCGTGTAGGCGTCGTTGGCGCCCGTGCAGTACGGCCAGCCGAAGTTGCCCGCTTTGGTGATGCGGTTGAACTCGACCTGACCGGCCGGGCCGCGCGAGGCGTTGGCGGTACCGGCGTCCGGTCCGTAGTCCCCGAGGTAGACGATCCCGGTGGCCTTGTCCACGCTCATCCGGAACGGGTTGCGGAATCCCATGGCGTAGATCTCGGGGCGGGTCCCGGCGGTGCCCGGGGCGAAGAGGTTGCCGGCCGGGACGGAGTACGAGCCGTCCGCGTTGACCTTGATGCGCAACACCTTGCCGCGCAGGTCGTTGGTGTTCCCCGCCGAACGCTGGGCGTCGTAGGCGAGGTTGCGGGAGGCACGCTCGTCGATCGGGGTGTAGCCGTCGGAGGCGAACGGGTTGGAGTCGTCGCCGGTCGACAGGTACAGGTTGCCGGCCGCGTCGAAGTCGATGTCGCCGCCGACATGGCAGCAGATGCCGCGCGAGGCGGGCACGTCGAGGATCTTCTTCTCGCTGCCGAGGTCCAGGGTGCCGTCGGCCTTCAGCACGAACCGGGAGAGCCGGTTGACGCCGTCGAACGGGGTGAAGTCCGAAGCCTGCCCGTCGGAAGGCGCGTCACCCGCGGGTGTGCCGAGCTTGGGGGCGTAGTAGAGGTAGATGTACCGGTTGGACGAGAAGCCGGGGTCCGCCGCGACGCCCTGGAGACCTTCTTCGTCGTGGCTGTAGACGTCCAGTTTCCCCGCGACCGTGGTGGTGCCCGCCGCGTCTGTGATCCTCAGAGTGCCGTCCCTGGAGGTGTGCAGCACCGAACGGTCGGGCAGCACCGCCAGGGTCATCGGCTCACCGGTCTCCGCCACCCCTTTGGCGAGGGTGACCTGCTGGAAGTCCTCGGGTGCCGCGGCCGCCGCGAGCGGAGCGCCGGCCGGCTCCGAGGCACCCGCCGGCGTCGCCGGCAGGAAGCAGCCGACGGCACACACCGCGGCCAGCATCAGGGAGCGGATCCGTCGTGGTCTCGACGGACGGGGTCTTAACGGTGTCGTGCGCACAGGTGTCTCCCAGGAGTGGGGGTGTGGGCAGGCCGAGTCGTCCTGCCGGGGAGTACAGGCGCGCGCCGTCGCGCCGTGAAGTCACCGGTCATCGCGAACATGACCGGTGCACCTCAAGGAAGTTAGCGGCCTTCGCCGACGGGCGTAACCCCTTCCGTGCGAGGACCCTCACCTTTTTCCTCGCCGCGGACAAAGTGTCCATCGTTGGGCGTAGTCACCTCGGGCACCAGCACCGGATGCAGGGCCCGGGTCGCGTCGGGCGAACCGCCACAGGTGTCCGGCGGCGCCGGTGCGCCCCGCCCGCGCTACGGGGACACCCACGCCGCCATCGCCTGTAACGTGGCTGCTTCCTGAGCCTCCGGCCGCGATGAACGCCCCCGCCGATCGTGCCCACGGTCCCGGTGCTCCGGGCACGGCAACGCATCGCCAACGGGTGAAGCAGTCACGAGGTCACGAAGCTCCCGGGGCGTGACCGAGGCGGACACCGGCGCACGGCTGCCCCGGGCCTACTCGAAACAGGCGCGTGACGCCGCAGAGTGGGCAGTTGTCCGTCCCGAGGCTGCCGTTCCACCCGCGCGGCCCGACCTCGGCGGACGCGGTGGCTTCCGCGGTGGCAGCGGTCAAAGGCTCTTCAGCGCAGCGGCGCTGGGGCTGCCCGACTCTGCCGTGTACATCACCAAGGAGAAACCCGAGCCGGGCAGACCGAGGGTGTGCCGGTCGATTTCGAGCTCGCCCAGTGTGGGGTGATGCAGGTGTTTTCGCACGCCGGGTATGGGGCGCACGGCATGATTGCGCCAGCTGCTCGCAAAATCCGGATCGTGGGTCGCGAATTCGTTGATCAACTCCGCGAGCACGTTGTCTGTGGGGTACAGAACGCTGGCTGCGCGCAATTGAGCGGCTACCTGCCGAGAGAAATCGGTCTCCGAACCGGGTGCGCCGGTGCAGAGGGTGTCACGGAATCTCGTCGAGATGCGCGTGAGGTTGCGCTCCTCGGGTGTGAGACGAGAGAAGTCGGTGATCAGAGCCGCAGCCGCTGCGTTCCATGCGACGATGTCCTGCCGGTCGTTGACGATGTAGGCAGGGATGCCGTCGAGTCTGCCGAGCAGCTGTTGGGCGTCCTCGGGCACGTGCTCCGGCGCACCGTCGTTGCCGGCCGGCAGTACTTGTCCGGCCAGGCGGGCCAGATGGTCACGCTCTGCTTCGGTGAGCTGGAGAGCCGTCGCCAGGGCGGAGAGCACTTGCGGTGAGGGTCGGGGCGCCCGCGCCCGTTCCAGTCGTTCGTAGTAGCTCACCGACACCTGCGCCAGGGCGGCTACTTCCTCCCGGCGCAATCCGGGTGTCCGACGGGCGCGCCGACTTCGTGGAAGCGTCGTCTCGGCCTGCACGTCCTCTGGTCGCAGGTCCTCGCGGCGGCGGCGGAGAAAGTCTGCGAGTTCCTGGCTGCTCACTCTTCCATGGTGTCACAGGAGGGACGGCTGAGCCTCGCACTGCTGGTCCGGGGCTCAGCTGTCCGTTCCGCGCCCGCAAATTGCCGTGCACGGTGGCCCGGTCGGCTTGTCGACTACGAGGAGGAATGGTGCACAGCACGCCTGAGGAGACTTTTCGCCGCATGATCGACCTGCTGCTGGCCAAAGACATGAATGCCGTCGCGGATCTGTGGGCTCCTGACGGAATTGCGGAATTCCCTTTCGCAGCCGGGAGCTCCCCTCGCGTTCTCCGCGGACGTGAGGAGGTACGCGCCTACCTCGCTCACTATCCGGAGCTGATGGACATGAAGGAGGTGGCCGCGCTTACCGTGCGGCCCACGGATCAATCGGACACCGTCGTGGTGGAGTGGACGGCCACCGGCCGCACCGTGGCCAACTCCCGGCCCTACCTCCTGGACTACATCGTGGTTCTCACGGTCCGCGACGGACTGATCGCTCTGTTCCGGGACTACTGGAGCCCGCTGTCGGCGGCCGCCGCTGCCGGGACTCTCGCCGGGCTGATCGACTCGCTTGAAAGGAAGGACGCCTGATGTCCGGAGTGCTCGTGACCGGAGGGACCGGCAAGACCGGCAAGACGCTGGTGCAAGTGCTCCGCAACGCTGGTGTGCGGGCTCGGGTCGCCAGCCGGAACCCAGCCGCGGCCGACCCCGATGCGATCCGCTTCGACTGGAGTGACCCGACCACATACGGACCCGCGCTCGACGGGATGGACCGGGTCTTCCTGCTTCCGCCGGTGGAGAGTGTGGACCCGCTGCCGCTGGTCGAGCCCTTTCTGCGCCAAGCACAGCGGGCCGGTATCCAGCGCCTCGTGATGCTCGGCTCCGCGATTGTTCTGCCGAACGCGCCCAGCGCCGTGGAGATGGCAGCTCAGGTTCAGGCCCAGCCCGGAGGCGTCGTACTCCGCGCGTCCGGCTTCATGCAGAACTTCCTGCGCCCGCACCCCCTGGCCGAGCACATCCGTCGACTCGGTGAGATCCGTACGGCAGCCGGTGACGGCAAACTCGGGTGGGTCGATGCGCGGGACATCGCGGCCAGTGCTGCCGCGCTGTTGGCCGACCTGGAGGTGGACGCTCGAAGCGACTACCTGATCACCGGGCCGCACGGGATGAGCTATCCACAGGCCGCGCAGATCATCACCGCGCGGACCGGCAGACAGGTGCGGGTGCGGCGTATCACGGAGGAGGAACAGGCTGCCGCCCACCGTGCCTCCGGAATGCCGGCCGAGTTCGCAGACGCCCTCGCCGCCGTCGAGCGCGGAATCAAGGAGGGACGCGAAGACCAGGTCAGCACTGCGGTGCTCGAACTGACCGGCCGTCCGCCGCGCGCCTTTGCCGAGTTCGTCTCCGATCACGCGTACGAGTGGACGCAGTAGTGCCTGACCTGCGGCCGCGCCGAACTGCGGGACGTTGATCGGCGTCGGCCTCGTGACCGCGCAGGTCACGTGAGGCGACGTCGGCAGAGGTCAGGGAATACCGACCTGGCAGACACGACCGACGCGCGGGCCGGGCCCCGCAAGGCGCACCGCGGGGTGGTTCTGGGTCCACCCCCTGTGCGGGTGCTGGACCGCTGGTGGGCCGAACGGGCCGTTCATAGCGTTGTGTTCATGATGAACGACACGAACGGAGAACGAAAAGGAGCCACCCGGCGAACGGCGCTGCGCGGGCTCGGGCTCGCGGTGGGGGGCATGGCCGTGGGCACCGGGCTCGCAAGCTCGCCGGCCGCGGCGGCCCCGCGTCGACGGCCCGTCACTTACGTGCTGGTGCACGGTACCCACAGCGCCGGCGCGTTCTGGATGCCGATCGCGCGGGAACTGGTGCTGCGCGGCCACCGCGTCGTCATGGTGGACCAGCCGCGGCACGGAGCGGAGGCCTTCGTGGCCGAGTCGTACCAGCGGCAGGACCTCACGGCGATGGCGGTCGAACCCTCCCCGCTGAAGGGTCTCGGGCTGGACGACTACGAGGCGCGCGTCACGGGCGTCGTGCGACGGGCCGCACGGAACGGCCCGGTGGTGCTGGTCGGGCACAGCCTGGGTGGCGTGTCGGTCAGCCGTGTCGGCGAGGCCGTCCCGCACCTGCTTCACCACATCTGCTACATGGCGGCCTTCTGTCCCAGCCGCGTCCTGCCCACGGCGGACGCCTGCACGGCGGCACCCGAGAACGCGAACGCCGTCAGCCCGGTGGAGCTGACGGTGGGTGACCCGGACCGGCTCGGGGTGTTGCGGTTGAACTTCCGTACGGGCGTCAGCGGTGAGTTGGCCCTCCTGAAGGAGATGATCTGCGCGGACTACCCCGACGCCGACTTCCGCCGGATCCTGGCCGGCATGCAGACCGACGAGCCCGTCGCCGCCTATGCGGGCCGAGCGGTCGGCCGGGCCGGCGCCTGGGGACGCATTCCCCGCACGTACCTGCGTTTCGGCAGGGACCGTACGATCGCCACCGCGCTCCAGGACAGGATGATCGCGGAAGCCGACGCGTCCACATCCGGCAACCGCTTCCGGGTGCACGACTTCCCCGGGGCGTCACACGTCGGCCCCCTGGATCCCACCCCGGTTGCGGACGTCCTGGGCACGCTCGCAGGACAGGGGGGCTAGGTTCCGTCCGGCGTCCGGCGTCCGGCGTCCGGCGGACCGGGGCCAGGGAGAGGGTTCCACCTCTCTGGACGGTGCTCCGGGCGGTGTTTCCTCCGGCGTTGCCTCGCCTAGTCTGTGTATGTAACATACACATAGGCCCGCCGAGGGTCCCGGGCGGTCACGAAAGGAACAGCACCATGAGCACACGCAGCCTCCAGGGCAGGACGGCCATCGTCACGGGAGGCGGGTCGGGCATCGGCGGTGCCGTCACGAGGCTCTTCGTCGCGCGCGGTGCCCGGGTCGTGATCGTCGACCTGAATGAAGAGGCGGGGCGCGGCATCGCCGGCGAACTCGGCGACGCCGTGGTCTTCCTCCGGGGCGACGTCGGCGACCGCAAGGTCGCCGACACGGCCGTGGCCACCGCCGTCGACCGCTTCGGGTCCCTGGACGTGCTGGTGAACAACGCGAGCGTGTCGCGGCAGAAGCCGTTCGAGGAGCAGACGGACGAGGACTGGGACCTCGCGATGAACACCGGCCTGTACGCGACGCGCAACTTCATGCTCGCGGCACTGCCCGAACTGAAGAAGACCGGCAACGCCAGCATCGTCAACTTCGGCTCCGGCGCCGGCCTCAACGGGCAGCCGAACCAGGCGTCCTACGCCGCGGCCAAGGAAGCGATCCGCGGCCTGAGCCGGGTGGCCGCCAACGAGTGGGCGCCGCACAACATCCGGGTCAACGTGGTCTGCCCGATGGCCCTGACCGCCGGGGTGGCCCAGTGGGCCGAGGCCCGTCCGGAGCAGTACGCGCTGTCCGCCGCCTCGGTGCCGCTGGGCCGCTTCGGCGACCCCGAGCGCGACGTCGCGCCCATCGTCGCCTTCCTCGCGAGCGACGACGCGCAGTACATGACCGGCCAGACCGTGATGGCCGACGGCGGGGCCGTGAAGCTCCGCTGAAGCGCGTGCACGGTCCCGGCAGCCGGGGAAGAGGCCCAGCCGCCGCGGGCCCGCGCGACTGATCACCCGCACCGTGAACCACCAGGAGAAGAGCATCATGGGAACCATCGCCGTCACCGGAGCCGCGTCCGGCATGGGCGCCTCGATCGCGGCCCGGCTCGTCGGACAGGGCCACCGCGTCATCGGCGTCGACCTGCGCGACGCCGACGTGGAGGCCGACCTGGGCACCCCGGCGGGACGGGCCGCCGCCGCGGCCGAGGTCACCCGCCTGTGCGACGGGCGGCTCGACGGCTTCGTGCCGTTCGCCGGGATCTCGGGCGGCGCGGGCCGGCCCGCGAGTCTGCTGGTCTCCGTCAACTACTTCGGCGCCGTCGGACTGCTGGAGGGGCTGCGTCCGGCACTGGCCGCGGCGGGGACGTCCGCGGTGGTGCTCGCCTCGTCCAACTCCACCACCACGCAGCCCGGCTGGAGCCCCGAGCTGGCCGCGGCCTGCCTGGCGGGTGACGAGGAGGCGGCCCGGGCGCTGGCGGACGCGCAGACCGACGAGGGCGGCGTCCTCACCTACCCGGCCACCAAGGCGGCGATCGCCCACTACACCCGCACCCGCGCCGCCGACTACGTCGCGGACGGCATCCGCCTCAACGCCGTCGCACCGGGATTCATCGACACCCCCATGACCCGGGCGGGCCGCAAGGACCCGCGGATCGCCGCCGGCATCGAGGCCTTCCTGAAGTCCATACCGGCGGGCCGGGCGGGCAGTCCCGACGAGGTCGCGGAACTGGTGCTCTTCCTGCTGTCCGCCAAGTCGGGCTACTGCGTGGGCACGCTGATGTACTGCGACGGTGGCCTGGACGCCGAGCTCCGCGGCCTGGACTGGCCCGCGGCGCGGACGCCGCAGGTCTGACGGACGGACGCACCGGGCGGCGGGACGCCACGGCGGCTGACGGACGTCCGGCGGTCGGCCGTGTGCCGGGAGGGCGTGGCTCAGTCTCGCCCGCCGGAGCCCGGGCGTCGCGGGGCCGACTGCCGTCCGGGGGACTCGCCGGCCGCCGACGCGGCGGGCTCGGGCCCGGCCGTCGGCCCGTCCGCTGCCGGGACCCCGTGCGCCAGATGGTCGCGCGGGGCGTCGGGGTCGATCAGCCGGTTGAGGCGGGCCGGGACGTCGAAGCCGACCAGGAGGACCACCAGGATCGTGCCGGCGAACGTCAGCAGGGCCAGCGAGGTGCCCAGGGACCTCCCCTCGGCGAGCCGGGCGCCGAGGACCGGGGCGACGGCGCCGCCGAGCGCGCCGACGTTGTAGGTGAACCCGAGCCCCGAACCGCGGCTCCCGGTGGGGAAGTGACCGCCGATGTAGCGCGGCAGCAGCCCCGAGATGCCGAAGCTCAGCGCTTGCAGGGCGAACAGCAGCACGCCCATCAGGAACAGGTTGTCCTTGGTCGCGAACACCGGGAAGACGAACGCCAGCGAGGCGACCAACGTGAAGGCGTACGCCTTGCGGGTGCCGATCCAGTCGCCCACGAAGCCCGCCAGGACGCAGCCGGCGGCCGTGCCGAAGCCCGCGAAGTACAGGGCGTCCGTGACCTGGCCGGGCGTGTAGCCGAGATCGTTCTTGAGGTAGGTGGGCAGCAGGGCCTGGATCGGCCAGGTGTACAGGAACGCCACGAAGACGGTGACGATCAGGGACAGGTACAGCAGCCAGCCCTTGCGGCCGCCGAGCTGAACGGCCAGCGCGACCAGGCAGGCGCCGGCGAGCACCGACAGTACGGGGACCGCGCCGGCCCCGACCGGGCTGAACACGGCGAACAGGGTGACCGTGCCCAGCACCACCAGGACCGTGTTGACCGTGGCCAGGGCGCGGGTGGCGAACAGCGGCCGGAAGGGGTTGGGGCGCTGCGAGCGCTCCCCGACCGAGGCACTCCACTCCTCGGCCTCGGGCAGTGCGCGGCGCACCCACAGGGCGACGATCACGGGCAGGACGCCGAGGAAGAACATCCAGCGCCAGCCCAGGCTCGGCACGACCCACTTGTAGCACTCGGCCGCGAGCACCGAACCGATCGAGAATCCGGAGATGAGGAAGCCGGAGGCGCGGTTGCGGACCCGGGCCGGCCAGCTCTCCAGCACGTACGTCGCACTCGCGCTGTACTCGCCGGCCATGCCCATCCCGATGAGCAGCCGGGCGGTGAACAGGCTGGTGTAGTTCCAGGCGAAGCCGCACGCGAAGGTGCCGATCGAGTACAGCAGGATGCTCGCCACCATCGACGCCTTGCGCCCGAAGCGGTCGCCCGCCGCGCCGAGCACCGCGCCGCCGAGCCAGCGGGTGATGAACGCGCCGGAGACCAGGCCGGCGGCCTCGACCGTGCTGAGACCGAACTCGTCACTGATCTCGGTGAGGACCAGCGTGATGAGGACGAAGTCGAATCCGTCCAGCACGTAGCCGATCCAGGCGGCGAAGAACGACTTCCACTGCGTGCGGCTCACTTCCCGGTACCAGGGGAGTGCCGCTGCGGACTTGGTTGTCACGGTGTCTCCAGGATGCGCTCCTCGTCGAGCGCGGCTCGGTGGGGCGCCGCCCCGGCCGCGCCACCGCCGACCATATCCGTGCCGGGGCCGTAGGGGTTGGTGAGGCCGCCCACACCGCCGGCCCTCCCGTTGCGCACAGCGATCATTGGCATCGATATCATTCTCTGTCATAGTTCCAGCTGTCGACGGTCTGCCCGCATCCGCACACGCATCCGCGCACGCATCCACACGTACAGCCGCACATGGTGCCCAGGGGGAGTTGTGAAGCGATCCACCACCCGCGACCGCAGCGAAGGTATCGATAACATTCCCTCGGCCGCTCTGACGTACGCCGACGGCGTCCTCCTGCGGAACGGGCGCCCCCACCGCATCCTGGCGGGCTCGCTGCACTACTTCCGCGTGCACCCCGAGCAGTGGGCCGACCGGCTCCGGCGGCTCGCCGCCCTCGGCCTGAACACCGTCGACACCTATGTCCCCTGGAACTTCCACGAGCGCGACGAGGGCGACGTACGCTTCGACGGCCCCAGGGACCTGGCCCGGTTCGTTCGGCTCGCGCAGGAGGAGGGGCTGGACGCCGTCGTGCGCCCCGGCCCCTACATCTGCGCCGAGTGGGACAACGGCGGCCTGCCCGCCTGGCTGACCGGCACGCCCGGCATGCGGCTGCGCACCTGCCACGGCCCGTTCCTGCGGGCCGTCGACCGCTGGTTCGACGAGCTGATCCCGCGCGTCGCGGACCTCCAGACCGGGCGGGGCGGACCGGTCGTGGCCGTGCAGATCGAGAACGAGTACGGCAGCTACGGAGACGACCACGCCTACGTCCGCCACATCCGCGACGGCCTGGTCGAGCGGGGCATCACCGAACTGCTCTACACGGCCGACGGACCCACCCCGCTCATGCAGGACGGCGGTGCTCTGCCCGGCGAGCTGGCGGCGGCGACGTTCGGCTCACGCCCCGACCGGGCCGCCGCGCTGCTGCGCTCGCGCCGTTCCGGTGAGCCGTTCTTCTGCGCCGAGTTCTGGAACGGCTGGTTCGACCACTGGGGCGAGAAGCACCACATCCGGTCGGCCGAGAGCGCGGCCGAGACCGTCGGCGGCATCCTCGACGAGGGCGGCTCCGTAAGCCTCTACATGGCGCACGGCGGCACCAACTTCGGTCTGTGGGCGGGCGCCAACCACGACGGAAGCCGGCTCCAGCCGACCGTCACCAGCTACGACTCGGACGCCCCCGTCGCCGAGAACGGCGCCCTCACCCCGAAGTTCTTCGCCCTGCGGGAGAGACTGACCGCGCTCGACGGCGCCGTGGCCGCACGCCCACTGCCCGCCGACCCGCCGCTGCTCGCGCCCCGCGACCTCCCCGTCACCCCGCGGGCGGCCCTGCTGGACGCGCTGCGCGCGGCGGCGGCACCCGTCCCCGGACCGCTGCCGCTGAGCTTCGAGGAACTGTCCCTGGCGTCCGGCCTGGTCCTCTACGAGGCCGAGCCGCTGCTGCCACCGGGGGAGCACGAGGTGACCGTGGCGGGCCTGCACGACCGCGCCCAGGTCTTCGTCGAGGGGACACCCGTCGCCGTACTGGACCGCGAGAGCGGTTCGTTCACCGTCTCCGGCACCGGAGCGCGCGTCCGGCTCGCGCTGCTGGTGGAGAACCAGGGGCGGATCAACTACGGTCCGCTGCTCGGTCAGGGCAAGGGCATCCTCGGCGGGGTGCGGGTGGAGCGCCGGCTGGTGCACGGCTGGACGACGCGTCCCCTGCCGCTCGACCGGTGGACGGAACAGGACACGGCTCGCGCCGCCGCGGCGGCCCCGCCGGGCGGTCGAACCGGATTCGCCACCGCCGTCCTGTCCGTGGACGAGCCGGCCGACACGTTCGTCGCCCTGCCCGGATTCGGCAAGGGCTTCCTCTGGGTCAACGACACCCTGCTGGGCCGCTACTGGGAGATCGGGCCGCAGGCCACGCTCTACCTGCCCGCCCCTCTCCTGCGGTCCGGCGAGAACCGGCTGACGGTGCTCGAACTCGAACGCTTCGGTGACCGCATCACCCTGCACGACCGGCCCGGACTCGGACCGCCGGAGGAGTACGTCGAAACTTTCGACTGACTCCTCCGGCGGACCGTCGGCGCCGGTGGGCGTCAGCGGGCGCCGGCGGGGCGTTCGCCCGGCGGGAAGCCCGTGGGAAGGTCCACCGGCACGCCGTACACGCGCATCTCCGCGGCGGCCGCGTAGGGCTGCCCGTTGAGCGCGCCGAGCGCGGTGAAGCGGACGTAGGAGGCGCGGACCCGGTCGAAGGAGACGCGCTGAGTCTGCGGGACGTCCTTCAGGGTGCCGGCGGCCACCGTCGTCCAGGTCTCGCCGTCGTCCGACACGGCGACCTCGTAGTCTCCGACGCGCCCGTTCGGGCCCCCGCTCTGCCGGCCCAGGTATCCGAACCCGTCGATGTCGGCCGCGCCGTCCAGCTCCAGCGTCACCCAGTGCGGGTACGGCGCCTGCGAGGTGGTGTAGTCGGTGTGCCAGATGGTGCCGGCGTCACCGTCGAGGACGTTGGACACCGGCCCCTCGCCCGCCCCCGAGGACGTGTTCTCCGAGTCGGCCGTCGCGGTCGTCGAGCCGGGCGCGAGCACCGGTTCGTCGGTCAGTGCGGCTCCTCCGTTCACGGAGACCGTCTTGGTGGCTCCCGCGTGGGCGTACGTGGCGCTCACCCGCCAGTCGGGCGAGGTGTCCGTCGGGCCGGCCGGCGGGGTGAGGAGCCAGGTGGTGCGGACGGTTGCGCCCGGCTTCACGCTCCCGAAGAGGTTGCCGTCCTTCTCCGTCACCTCGGCTTTCCAGCCCTGGGGGAGGCCCTGGAGTGCGATGCCGACGTTGGTGGCGTCGGCCGACTCGTGGTTGGTGAACGTCGTGACGTACTCACCGGGCACTCCGGGGCTCAGCTCGGCGCCGGAGGGGGCCGTGACGCCGGCGCAGGCGGCTCCGCCCTCGGCCTTGCCCAGGTCGGTCACGGTGAAGTCGTCGAGGACGAGATCGGTGCCCCGGGCGCTGCCGAGCTTGCGCAGTCCGACCCAGGTGTCCCCGCAGCCGGCGACGATCTCACGGGAGTAGGCCGCCGTGTCCAGGGCGGGCTCCAGGACGTCACGGCTGATGTCCTGGGAGGTGGTCCTCCCGTCGGCGACCCGGTCCGCGCCGGTGACCCAGGCCCACTGGCCCTCGATGTTGGTCTGGTAGGAGAAGGAGACCCGGTACTTGTGACCCTCCTCGAACGGCACCGTGGCGGGGGTCGTGCGGTGGACCAGCCCGGTGTTCTCCGCATGCGATTTCAGCGAGTGCCGGCCGGCCAGTACGTCGTCGACGGCTCTGCCCTTCAACGTGCCGGAGTCGTAGGGGGAGTAGGTGTTCTTCCACTCCTTCTGGCTGTAGGGCGCGTGGAGGTCGCTGATGCTGGTGCGGGGGTCGGTGACCCCGCCGGCGTCGCCCTTGACGAAGGGCCCCCAGCCCGGCTGGTTGCCCTCGAAGTCCTCGTGGGCGACGACGGTGCCGTCCTCGGACCGGGGGAGCGGCGTGGTGGTGTCCGAGATGACGCGCACGTCGTCCAGGACGACCGCGGCACGGCCGGCGACGGCCCCGATGTCCACGGTGACCCGGCCGTCGCGCGGCGCGGTGAAGGAGACCGAGGCCCGCTGGGAGTACGTGTCCCGCTTCTCGTCGGCCGCCATCCGGTTCCGCGCCGGCGTGATGTCGAAGGTCCGCTCCCGGGTGTCGTCGCCGGCGCGCACCCGCAGCGTGGTGTCCCGTCGCTCACCGGGGGCGATCTCGACGTCGGCGCCGAGCGTGTAGCGCTTGCCCGGGGTCAGACCGCCAACCCGCTGCGAGATGCCGGAGGCGCCCTCGCCGAGGCGGACCACGTTGTCCCCGTTGCCGGCCCGGACGATCTCCGCCCCGCCGCGGGCGTTCCAGTCGTCGAGGTTCCCGGCGTTGAAACCGGGGTCGGACAGCCCGGTGAACTCGCCGTAGTGAGCGTTCTTGTGGGGCGCCTTGCCGCCGACGGGCACCAGGACGTAGGGCCGCCCCTCCTCGGCGGTGAGCGTCACCCGCCCGTCGTGGGCCTTCACCTCGGCCTTCTTCGCCCGGCCCTGGTCGGTGAGTGCGTAGAGGGTGAAGTTCTTGTTGCCCGCGAACTGTTCGGTCAGTTCGAAGGTGTGCTCGCCGCCGGAGGCACTGTAGAAGTACATCTTGTCGGCATCGGCGGGCGATGAGGTGCCGTCGCCCTTCCCGGCGTTCCCCCAGGGCAGCAGGTAGGTGTCGCCCCTGAGGACTTCGGCGTCGCCCATGGAGATCCGCCGCTCGCCGTCGACGGACTTCACGCTCACCCCGCCGGTGAGCCTCGCGGACCTGCCGGGGTCCCAGTCCATCACCTGGTAGTGCTGGAGGAACTTGGTCGGCAGATTGTCGGTCCAGATGTTGCGGTAGAAGGCGTTCCAGTCGTCCTGGCCGGTCCAGCCCTCGAACTCCACGATGCTGGCCCCGCCGAGCAGCGGGTCCACGTTCCACACGTCGCGGTCGGAGTTGGCGATGAACCGGACGATGTCGGAGTTGATGCCCTTGTTGGTGGCGCCGCCGTAGTTCTTGTCGGCGGCCCAGTGCGACCACACCGAGGAGCCCTCGAACTTGTACGCCCACTCGGTGGCGACCTCGAAGCCCAGCTTGCGCAGTTCGGCGGCCAGACCGTCGGCCAGCCAGCCGCTGGAGTAGTAGGCGTCGACGTAGACGGTCTTGACACCCGGCGCGTCCTTGCGGAGCTGCTTGAACCGGTCGAGGACGGCTCCGGTGCCCAGATCCTTCCGCTGGTCGATGTGATACGCCTGGTTGAGCCAGTCCCAGCCGTTCGCCTGGCCCTCGACCATGTCCTCGGTGAAGGTCTTGGCCTGCGCGTACGCCTCGGTGGCGTTGACGTGCACGGCGAAGTCGGCGTTGTAGTCGGCGCCCGTGCGGGTGAGCCGGTTCAGGTCCTTCCAGCCGCCCGCGCGGACGTTCTCGTTGCCGCCGTAGTCGGGGTGGGCGGAGTCGTGGCCCTCGCTCGCGTAGCCCTTCTCCAGCACCCACTGGCCGAGGTTGTCGGTGGCCATGGAGATGCGCTTGGTGTTGTCCAGCGTCTTCAGGAACGGGTTGGTGGCCTGGCTCGCGAAGTTGAACGGGATCCGCTGGACCACGCGTTCGGGCACGCGTTCCGCGCCGAGCGGGCTGCGCATGTGCTCCCGGTGGGCGATGGCGCCGTCCTGCCAGTCGACGGTGCCGTCCTCGTTGGCGTCGGCGGCGAGGACCACGGTCGCCCGGGGCAGCTCGTAGGTGTCGACCCTCGGGTCGGTCGCGCCGCCGGGGTGGTAGGTGTACGTGCCGACCGACAGCTCCGCCCGGCGCCGGCCCGCACCCGCGTCGACGATGCGGGACAGCAGGCGGGTGTTCCAGTTGGTGTTGTCGTCCTGCGGCGAGTCCTCGGTCGCGTTGGTGATGACGCCCGCCGAGAGCTGCGCGTTGCCGACGAACGCGTACGGGGTGCCGACGGGCCCCTTGTCCGGGGCGGTGTCGCCGGTGAGGCGGACGAAGCGGTCGGCGGTCGTCGTGGAGTCCGTGGAGATCTTCGTCCGGGCGAGGTTCGCGCCCGGGTCGGAGGAGTCCACGGAGACCAGGGACTGACCGGGGACCGCGAGGGTGCGTACGGTCGACGCGGCCTTGCCGGAGATCTTCTCGACGGCGAAGACGACTGTCGTCTCCTTGGTGACCGTGATGGTGGAGGTGATCGTCAGATCGGGCAGGTCCTCGAAGGTCGAGGTGTAGGTCGCCCTGCTGCCCTTCGCGCTCATGGTGGTGGTGGCGCGGTGGGCCGCACCGTTGATGGTGAAGCTGTCCAGGGCCGTCGCCCTGCCGTCGAGGCTGCGCCGCCCCAGCCGGTAGGAGATGACCTGGGGGAACTCCTCGGCCACGGTGACGGTCAGTCCGCCCCGGCTCAGCTCCACCGGCGTCGCCGCGGGAGCCGCCGCGGACACGGCCTGGGGCAGCGCCGCGCCCGCGGGGACGGCGGCGGTCGACAGCATGCCGACGGTGAGGCCGAGCGCGGTGGCGACGGCGCCGGGTCGCGGCACTCGTCTGCGGCCGGGCGGGCGGGGTGACGGGGGTGCCATGGGATCCACGGGTGCTTCCTCCTCGGGTCGGACGAAGTTCGGGGACGAGGGGCGCCGGAGGTGGGGGCGGGCGGCACGGACGTTTCCCCGCGGGGTTCGGCCCGGCTCCCCATGGCCTCGATCCGTGATGTTAGCGCTGCCACCCGGTGCTGACTCCATCTCCTCGGGCGCCATTCCGGCGCTCCCGGCGAATGAGCGGAACGTCCCTCGAGCTGTGCGTTGGCGGAAACTATGGCAGAGGATGTTATCGATGCCAATGGGTCTCGCCCGGCTAGACTGCGGTACGGACCATCACGTGTCACAGGCGGCTCGGGCCGCGGTTTCTGTGGAGAGGCGAGCGATGTCATCGGGAACGCCGGAAGCCGGCAGGACGCCCCCGGGCAAGCGGACGGTCGACGACGGGTCGGCGCGGCAGCCGGGGATGACCGATGTCGCCCGGCTCGCCGGCGTCTCCGCCCAGACGGTGTCCCGCACCCTGGCCGGCCACCCCAACGTCCAGCAGAAGACCCGCGCCAAGGTGCTCGCCGCGGTCGAGCAGCTCGGCTACCGCAAGAACAACGCGGCACGCATGCTGTCGTCGGGGCGCAGCCGGACGATCGGCGTCGTGACGCTTCAGACCACCTTCTACTCCCGGGCGAACCTGATCTTCGGCATCGAGACCGCGGCCCGCGGGGCCGGGTACGCGGTCAGCACCGCGACCACGGCGTCACTGGACACCGCGGCGATCGAGGGTGCGCTGTCCCGGCTGGCGGAGCAGGACGTGGAGGGCGTGATCCTCTCGGTGCCGCTGGTCCACGTGAGCCCGCGGATCGAGCAGCTCACCCGCTCGGTACCGACCGTGACCGTCGACGGGTCGAGAACCCCGGCGACCGAGGTCGTGGCCGTCGACCAGACCCTGGCGGCGCGGCTGGCGACCCGTCACCTCATTGAGCTGGGCCACGAGGCGGTCTGGCACGTCGCGGGGCCGGCCGAGTGGCTCGACGCCGCCAGCCGCGGTGCCGGCTGGCGCGACACCCTGGAGGAGGCGGGACTGCCCGTGCCGCCGGTGCTGGAGGGGGACTGGACGCCTGCCTCCGGTTACCGCAACGGACTGGTCCTGGGCAAGATCCCCGACGTCACCGCGGTGTTCGTGGCCAGCGACGAGATGGCCTTCGGAGTGGTCCGCGCCCTGCACGAACTCGGCCGCCGGGTGCCGCGGGACATCTCCGTCGTCGGAGTGGACGACATCGCGCTCGCCGAGTACTGCTCGCCCTCGCTGACCACGGTCGCCCAGCCGTTCGCCGAGATGGGTGCCCTCGCGGTCGCCCACCTGCTGCGGCACATCGCGGACCCGGGCGCTGCCCCGGAACCCGCCTCCGTCGAGCCCGCCCTGGTCGTGCGCGCCAGCACGGCCGCGCCCCGGACGCGGGCGTAGTCGCAACGGCCGAGACACGGTCAGACGCGCACTTCGGGGGGAAAGCCCGTCCATCGCAGCTCGTCGGGCAGGTGCCGCATGTCGTTGGCGACGAGGACGGAGGCCGCCCGGCCGGGGGCGTACCGGATGACCGTGAGCGCCGCGTTGCCGTGGTTGAGGCCGAGCCAGCGCCACTTCGGCGCGTGCATGGCGTCCCGGACCAGCCAGGCGATGAGGAAGTTGTGGGTGACGACCAGGTCGTGGCGGTCCTCCGCGCCGTCCGTGACCGCCCCGGTGAACCGGCGCAGCGCCAGCCGGGCGAGTTCGGGGCCGCGCTCGCGTTCCTCCTGGCCGGCACCGGCGAGGAAGCGCAGGTAGAAGTCCGCGGACTCGGCGGGGAGTTCGGACCGCTCCGGCAGGTGGGGCACGTAGTCACCGGCGGCCTCGCAGGCGTGCGGGGTGACGCCCTTCAGTTCGGCGGCGACCAGACGTGCGGTCTGCTCCGCCCGTGGCAGCGGGCCGTGGTGGACGGAGGTGAAGGGGACGTCCCTCAGGCGCCTGCCGAGCAGGGCGGCCTGGCGCCGGCCCGAGTCCGTCAGGTCGCTCTCGTCCGGTGACGCCTCGCCGTGCCGGGCGAGGTAGAGGTAACGGGTGGCCGTGCCGGTCATCTCGGGGCTCCCTCGGGGTGCACGGGTGATCTTCCACCTCGACGGACGTCCGGCTACCGTGCCCCGGTTGCCCGCACCGCTCCGGACGTACCGACCCGCGGCCGCCTCACCGTACGACCTCCGCCCAGACCACCTTGCCCGTCTCCGTCCAGCGCACCCCCCACCGGGTGGTGAGCCGGTGCACCACGTGCAGGCCGCGGCCGCCGTCGTCGAGGAGCCCGGCCCGGCCGAGCCGCGGTCTGCCGTTGCCGGTGTCGCCGACCTCGCACAGCAGGCCGGGGCCGTCCCGGATCAGCCGGACGGTGATGGGCCCGCCGGCGTGGCGGACCGCGTTGGTGACGAGTTCGCTGACCAGGAGCAGCACACTGTCCCGGGTGCCGTCCCTGGTGCGCCACTGCCGCAGCAGCGCGGAGACCAGCTCGCGGGCCCGGACGGCCGCGTCGTCCCGGGCGGGCAGCCGCCAGGTCGCGGTGTCCTCCTTCCGGTAGCCGATCATGCGCGCGAGCAGCAGGGTCACGTCGTCGCGCTGGCGCGCCGGCATCACCTCGGACACCACCCGCCGCGCGGCCTGCTGCAACGGGTCCCAGGGGTGCACCGAGGCCACGGCGTCCGACAGTCTGCCGATGCCCTCGTCGATCGGTACGGCCGGATCCTCGACCAGGCCGTCCGTGTAGAGGGCGAGCAGGGAACCCGGGGGCGCGACGAAGGTGTGCACGCCGAACGGCTCCCGCAGGGCGAACTCGGCGCCCAGGCCGGGGTGCGGACGGAGCGCGAGGGGACCGGCACGTCCGTCCGGCGACACCAGGATCGGCGGGAGGTGGCCCGCGCTGGACAGCGCCACCCGGTGGCTGACCGGGTCGTAGACGGCGATGCAGCACGTCGACCCGAGGGCGCTGTAACCGGCCGCCAGCCCGGTCTCCGCGTCGTCCAGCAGCGTCACGGTCTCGTCCAGGTGCTCCAGCACCTCGTCGGGCGCGAGTCCCGCGGACAGCAGCGCGCGGGCCTCCATGCTCAGCTGGCCCATGGTCGCCGCGGCGCCCAGCCCGTGCCCGACGACGTCACCGACCACCAGCGCGGTACGTCCGTCCGGCAGCGGGAAGCTGTTCACCCAGTCACCGCCGACGCCCGCGCTGTCGGGGGTGGTGGGCTGGTAGACGCTGGCGGTCTGGATGGTGCCACCGCCGGACCGCGGCAGCAGCCGGCGCTGAAGGGCCAGCACCTGCGTGTGCTCGCGCTGGTGCTGTCGGGCCAGGTCCACGTGGTGGGAGGTCCTGGCGACCAGCTCCTCCAGGTCGAGCAGCTCGCTGTCGGCGAAGGGACGGTCGGCCCGGCGCCAGACCTCCGCCACGCCCAGGACGACGGGCGGATCGCCTTCCAGGACCAGGGGCACGCACGCCACACCCGCCGAGCGGTCCGAGGGCACCAGAGCACGCACCAGCCGCGGACTTCCGAGTACGCGTTCGATCGCGGCCCGGTCGGGGATGACGATGGACTGCGGGGTGTCGGCACGCCGTATGGCCTGCGCCAGCAGGCGGCTCGCCTCGCCGGGGAGATCGTCGCCCAGGGTGACATAGCCCTCGGGCCACGCCCGGTCCGGCACCAGGGCCGCCCTGCGCAGCCGGATGCGGTCCTGCGCCCGCTCGGTGACCCCCTCGCCCGTCCACACGGCGAAGTCGAGATCGATGGCGGCCACGTCTCCCCAGGCCAGCAGGGACTCCGCGAGCGACTGCGCGGTCTCGCCGATGTCCAGCGAGGTGCCGATCGCGGTCTCGGCGGCGTACAGGTGCAGCCTCCTGGCCATGGCGATCAGGGAGACGGTCAGGCCCTCCTGGGGAGCCGCCGCGGGCAGGATGCTCATCGAGACCACCAGCTCCGACCCGTCGGCCCGGCGGAGCCGCTGGACCCGGGCCACGTGCGCCTCACCGGTCTCGAGGACCTGCCGCAACCGGCGGGTGACCGTCGGTACGTCCCCCTGCGGCAGCAGATCGACGAACGGACTCCCGGTCGGGGCGTCCAGCCCCGCGAAGACGGGCGCCTCGAGATTGCGGTGGGTGACTCTCAGCTCCCGGTCGAGATTGACCGCGCCGAGGATCTGCTCCTGGGGGCCCGCTGCCGGAACGTCCTGCTCCGGCGGGGCGCCGGCAGGGTCGGACGGTGACCCGGCGGGGCCGGGCGCCGCCGCCTGGCCCCGCGGGATGTAGCGCCCCAGGGCGCTGCTGACCAGGTCGAACGGCGACGAGGACGAAGAGGGGGGTGTGGAGTCCATGCGGCTCCCTCAGCTCACTCGCCACCCCCGGCCCAGTGCCGGGGCCGTACCCGAACCCGTGCGGAAGAGCCCCGAGTACCCCGACCGCACACCCCATTCAATAACACCCGCGGACGCTTCGCCCACACCGGCGGGCCGCACCGCGAACACGGAAGGTGACGGCGTCCCGCTCCCGCGGCCTCCCCTACAGCCATTCCCCTTCGAGGGCGGTGGCCGTGAGGCCGGGTGCCGCCGCGTACAGGACGGCACGGCTGCCCGCCTTCTGCCCGGCGTCGTGCGCCCGGCGCAGGATGTCGAACACGGCGGCGCCCCCGCGGTTGCCGGTGGTGTAGCTGTCCCGGCTGTACTCCAGGAGTCCCGACGGCCACTCGTCGGGCATCGTCTGCTCCATGTACTCCAGCACCCGGGTGCCGCCGGGGTGGGCGAGCAGGACGTCGGGGTGCCAGGCGGCGGGGTCGTCCTCGTAGCGGACGCGGAGCCACTCCCACATCGCGGTGACCGTCTCCTGCACCGCCCGCGGCCCGCGCCGGTCCATCACGAAGTGGGTGCCGTCCGCCCACGTCTCCAGGCGGTGCAGGTCCCGCGTGCCCGGCAGGGTGTGGTGCCAGGCGGCGTCCAGCCGGAGCACCGACTCGGGCCTCGGGCGGCCGGTGACCACCGCGGCGACCGCGGTGTCCGCGAACAGCAGCCGGACGATCAGGGACTCCAGGGTGTCGTCGGCGGGCTGGTAGGTGGTGCTCAGCGCCTCGGAGATCACGACCAGGACCACCCGGTCCGGGTCCGCCGCCACCAGGTCCGCCGCCAGCGCCAGCGAACGGGTCCCGGCCACGCAGGCCCACTGCGTGGCCGGCAGCAGCATGGTGTCGCCGCGCAGCGGGAGCCGGTTGGCCAGGGCGACGTCCAGTCCGGGCAGCGCCGGGGTGGTGGAGTTGCTGGTGATCAGGCAGTCGACGTCCGCGACGTCCAGACCGGCGGCTTGCAGGGCACCGCGCGCCGCACGCTCCCCGTAGGCCTGCACGGCCTCCCAGGCCGGGGCGGTGCGCTCCTGGACGGTCTGCGGCGCGGGCACCGCCTCGAGAGCGGCGATCACGCGGTCCGCGTCCTGCTCGGTGAACCCGTCGCGGATCAGCGCCTCCCGGGCGGCCCCCGCGCCGGCCGTACCGGCACCGCGCCCGGCGCCGGGCGCGACGGCGGCCTCCAGGGGGAGCATCCAGCCGCGGGTCTCGATACCCGTACTGGCCGCGATGCCGTCGATCCGCGGCGCCCACGCCGCGTCTGGGTGCCTGCCGTGTACTTCCGCCACGATCTCTCGGGTGTCCACGGAGTGCTCGCCGTGTATCACGGCGGGAGCGCACAGGTATGCGGCCACGTTCGGCACCTTTCTACGGATTCTGCGAGGAGCGGGTGAGCAGCAGATGAGCGGGTGAGTCTGCGGAGCGGGTGAGCCGTGGGGGAGGGGCAGCGTCACGCGTGCTGTGGCGTGGCTCACTTCGACGTGCGTCGGCCAAGTCGTCGGCGGCGCACACCACTTCGGGCCACTTCGGGGCGGCGCTTCGTACTTCGAGCATGGCGGCGAAAGGGGCATTTGCGCAGTGACCCACGCAACTTGGGCGGCATCGGGATGCGTGAGACGGCGCACACGCCGAGGTGCGCGCCGAGGGTGGCCGCGGCGGCAAAAGAGCCGGCCCGTATCTCTTCTCACCGTTCGGGAGCGCTGTTACATTCCGGAAAACAAGAATTCATTTCAGTCTGTGACTGGAGGCTCCCATGACGGCTGTCGATGGTCTTTCCACCGAGCACGCGCCGGTCCGTCGAGAGTTGCCGCCGTCGATGGTCGAGCGGGTGACGCTCATCATGGACCTGTTCGAGGGCCGCACAGCCCGGCTGTCCCTGGAGGAAGTGGCCCGGTGCACCCGGCTGCCCCGGTCGACGGCGCACCGGATCCTCGACCAGCTGGTGCGGCTGCGCTGGCTCGAACACACCGGCCTGGGCTACGGACTGGGGCGCCGGGCCCTCGGCTTCGGCGGCGGAGACGGGGCGCACAGCAGGATCCGCGAGGCCGCAGCCGCCCGGTTGCACCAGCTCCAGCTCCGGACCGGACTCGTCGTCCACCTGGCCGTCCTCGACGGCGCGGAGGTCTACTACCTGGACAAGGTCGGGGGCCGGTTCGCCGCGACCGTCCCCTCGCGCGTCGGCGGCCGGGCACCGGCCCACTCGACGGCACTCGGCAAGGCCATGCTCGCCTGGCTCGAACCGGAGGACGTCGAGGCCCGGGCCGGCGAGTCCATCGGCCGGCTGACCCAGCGCACGATCTGCGACATGGGCACCCTGCACCAGGAACTGGACCGCATCCGGCGCCGGCACGGGCTCGCCTTCGAGCGCGGAGAGTGCTTCCCCGACATCGCCTGCGCGGCCACCGCGGTGCGCGGCCCCGACGGACCGGTCGCCGCGATCTCCTTGGTGGGGGACGCCTGGTCGCCGCTGGAGAAGGTCGCCCCGCTGGTGGTGGACGCCGCCCGGCAGGTGTCGCGGGAGTTGTTCCCCCGCCGGCAGGCCCCGGTCCGGGCGCCGCGCAGGACGGCGTCCGCCCCCGTGCCGGAGGAGACGTGGTCCGCGCAGGCCATGGACCGTCTGCTCGCCGCGGGACAGTACGGCGACTGGCAGTAGACGGGGGCACCGCCCCGGCCCCGGTGAGTCCGGGGCGGGCCGGGCGGGACCGGTACGGGTCTCCGAACGCCCCGCCGCTCACCCCCAGTGGTCGCCCCACCCCCACACGTCGGGGGCCGAGACCGCTGCCGCGGCCGTGCTCCGGACGCCGAAGCCGCCGCGGAAGAAGAGCATCGGATCCCGCTCGGTCACGGTCTCCAGGGCGAGGACCCGGCCCACCACCACGTCGTGGTCCCCGGCCGGGTGCACGGCGTGGACGTCGGCGTGCACCCGGGTCAGGACGCCGGGCAGCGACGGAGTGCCCCAGCGGGACAGCTCCCAGTCCAGCCCCTCGTACTTGCGGCCCCTGCTGGACCCGAACCGGCCGCACAGGTCCGTCTGTTCCGCGCCGAGGATGTTCACGCCGAACCGGCCCGACTCCCTGATCCTCGGCCAGGCGCGCCCCCGGTGGTCCGCGCAGAACAGGACCAGGGGCGGTTCGAGCGAGACGGACGCGAAGGACTGGCAGGCGAACCCCACCGGGGCGCCGTCCCGGCCCGTCCCCGTCACCACGGTCACGCCGGACGCGAAGGTGCCCATGACGCGCCGCATCCGCAGGGGCGTCGGCTCGGTCTCCTCGGCGGCCTCGGGCGGGGACAGGGACTCTGCGGTCATCGGTTTCACCTCGAGGGGGACGGTGCGGTGATGTGCCCGGGAGCGGGCAGGGGGCCGAAGCTAGGACACCCTCCGGCCGGGCCGGGTGCCCGTTCCCGATGAGTGGAACCACCCTCCGGCCCGGCCCCCCTCGCCGTGCCGAACCCGCCCCCGCCGTACGCATCCCGCTGACCGAGACGCCTCCCGCGCCGCCCGGCCGGCCCTGACTACCGTCCGGGACCACCGACCACCGAGGTCCACCGAGGGCAGGGAATGATGACGGAGCTGAGTCACGACTCCACACTGCGCGAACTCCCCACAGATCAGGGTGTGCTGCGCTACCACGAGGCCGGAGACGGTCCGCCCCTGCTGCTGTTGCACGGTTCGGGCCCCGGCGTCACCGGCTGGCGCAACTACCGCCACAACCTGGGCACCTTCGCCGAGCACTTCCGCTGCCTCGTCCTGGAGTTCCCCGGGTTCGGCGTCAGCGACCCGGCCGACGGCCACCCCATGGCGACCGCGGCCTCGGCCGTCACGCGGTTCCTGGACGGCCTCGGCCTCCAGCGGGTCGACGTCGTCGGCAACTCCATGGGCGGCATCGTCGGCACCCGCTTCGCGCTCGCCCACCCCGACCGGGTGCGCCGCCTGGTGACGATCGGCGGCATCGGCCGCAACGTGTTCAGCCCGGCGCCCGGTGAAGGCATCAAACTGCTCACCGAGTTCACCGACGCGCCCTCCCGCGAGGGCCTGGTGCGCTGGCTCCACTCCATGGTGTACGACCCGGCACTGGTGACCGAGGAGCTGATCGAGGAGCGCTGGGCGCAGGCCACCGACCCCGAGACGCTCGCGAGCGCCCGCCTGATGTACGGCAGCGAGGCCTTCGCCGCCCGCGCCGCCGCCGCGGCCGCCTCCGACGAGGCACCGTACTGGGCGCTGCTGCACCGGCTGAAGGCGAAGACGCTGCTCACCTGGGGCCGCGACGACCGCGTCAGCCCCGTCGACATGGCCCTCCTGCCCATGCGCACCATCCCGGACGCCGAGCTGCACGTCTTCCCCGACTGCGGGCACTGGGTGATGATCGAGCAGAAGGCCGCCTGGGAGAGCGCCGTTCTCGCCTTCCTGACCCGCGACGCATCGGCCGGTGCGGACGCGACGCGCAAGGACGCGGCGTGAGCACCCCCGCCCGGCAGGGCTGGGACGAGGAGTTCGACTTCGTCGTCGTCGGCAGCGGCGGAGGCGGCATGGCCGCCGCGCTGACCGCCGCCGACAGCGGACTGAGCACCGTCGTCGTCGAGAAGGGCGCGATGTACGGCGGCACCACCGGCATCTCCGGCGGTGGCATCTGGATCCCCAACAACCCCACCCTGCGCGCCAAGGGCCACGACGACAGCCGCGAGTCGATCCGCCGCTACCTGGACCGGCTCACCGAGGGCCGGGTGCCCGCCGCCCGCCTCGACGCCTACGTCGACCAGGGGCCCGCCGCGATGGCACTGCTCGGCAAGAGCCGCTGGATGCGGTTCTTCTGGGTCAAGGGGTACGCCGACTACCACCCCGAGTACGACGGCGGACGCCCGCTCGGCCGGTCCGTGGAGGCGCTGCCCTTCGACACCCGCAGGCTCGGCGAGGACGAGAAGCACCAGCGGCCCAACAGCCTCAAGGGCCCCCTCGGCCTGTGGATCACCGCGAAGGACTACCGCGACCTCGCCATGGTCAAGCGGACCTGGCGCGGACGCTGGGCGTCGGTCGTGGCCGCCTGGCGGGTCTCCTCCAACGTCGTGCGCCGCCGCCACATGGCCACCGGCGGCCGCGCCCTCGTCGCCCGCCTGCGCATGGCCCTCAAGGACGCCGGCGTACCGGTGTGGCTGCGCAGCCCCATGACCGAACTCGTCGTCGACGACGCCGGGAAGGTCACCGGGGTCGTCGTCACCCGCGACGGCCGCACCGTGCGCGTCGGTGCCCGCCGCGGCGTGCTCCTCGCCACCGGCGGCTTCGACCACAACCCGGAGATGCGCGAGAAGTACCTCCCCGAGGGCGGCCGGGACAATCACAGCGCCGGAGCCGTCGAGAACGTCGGCGACGGCATCACGGCCGGCCAGGCCCTCGGTGCCGCACTGGACTTCATGGACGACGCCTGGTGGATGCCGTCCGTGCACCACCCCTCCGGCGCCACCGTCCCGCTCGTCTCGGAGCGCTGCATCCCGCCGTCGGTGATCGTCTCCGGCGACGGCAGGCGCTTCACCAACGAGTCGTCGCCGTACGTCAACTTCGTCCACGACCAGCTGGCCGGCGGACACGTCCCCGCCTGGTTCGTGATGGACGCCAAGGCCCGCGCCCGCTACCCCTTCGCCCAGGTGCTGCCCGGCATGCCGTTCCCCAAGGCGTTCTACGACAAGGGCACCGTGCACCGCGCCGACAGCATCGGGGAACTCGCCGAGCGGATCGGCGTCCCGAGCGACACGCTGGCCCAGACCGTGGCGCGGTTCAACGGCTTCGCCCGCAGCGGGAAGGACACCGACTTCGGCCGCGGCGACAGCGCCTACGACCGCTACTACGGCGACCCCACCCTCAAGAACCCCAACCTCGACGAGATCGACAAGGCCCCCTACTACGCGGTGCGCATCGAGGTCGGCGACCTCGGCACCAAGGGCGGCCTGGTCTGCGACGAGCACAGCCGGGTACTGCGCGAGGACGGCTCGGCCATCGCCGGACTGTACGCCACCGGCAACACCTCGGCGTCCGTGATGGGAGGCGAGTACGCCGGTCCGGGCGCCACCATCGGCCCCTCCATCGTGTTCGGGCACATCGCCGCCCGGCACGCGGCCGCCGCCGACCGCACCGGGCCGGTCACCTCCCAGGACGCGCCGTGAGCCCCGGCCCGCTGACCGTACGCGTCGTCAAGGTGATCCGGGAGACGGCCGACGCGCACTCGCTGGTCCTGGAGCCCGCCGAGGAGGACCGGGCCGCGTTCGCCTACCGTCCGGGCCAGTTCCTCACCCTGCGGGTGCCCTCCGAGCGGGACGGCGGCGCCGCGCGCTGCTACTCGCTGTGCAGCTCACCGGTCCGCGACGAACTGCTCAAGGTCACCGTCAAGCGCACCGCGGGGGGCTACGCCTCGCACTGGATCTGCGACCACGTCGCCGAGGGCGACACCCTCCAGGTGCTGCGGCCCGCCGGCACCTTCACCCCCGACTCCCTCGACGGCGACTTCCTCCTGTTCGCCGCGGGCAGCGGCATCACCCCCGTCATGTCGATCCTCACCTCCGCACTGCACGCCGGGACCGGCCGCGTCACCCTCGTCTACGCCAACCGGGACGAGCAGTCCGTCATCTTCCGCGAGGAACTGACCGCGCTCGCACGGGAGTACGGTGACCGGCTCACCGTCCTGCACTGGCTGGAGTCCCTCCAGGGCAGGCCCACGGCTTCCGGGCTGCGCGCCCTCGCCGCGCCGTACGCCGCCCGTCCCGCCTTCGTGTGCGGGCCCGGCCCCTTCATGGACCTGGCCACGGGCGCCCTCGCCGACCTGGGGGTGCCCGCCGGCCGGATCACCGTCGAGCGGTTCACCTCCCTGACCGGCGACCCCTTCGCGGAGCCGGACAACGACCCGGAGGCCGGCACCGAGGGGCCCGTCAGCACGGCCGAGGTGGAGCTGGACGGCGTCAGCCGCACCGTCGACTGGCCCCGCGGCAGGCCCCTGCTCGACGTGCTCCTCGCGGCCGGACTCGACGCTCCCTACTCCTGCCGGGAGGGCGCGTGCAGCGCCTGCGCCTGCGTCCTCGTCGAGGGCGAGGTCGTGATGGAACGCAACGAGGTCCTCGACGCCCAGGACCTGGCCGACGGACTCGTCCTCGCCTGCCAGGCACGCCCGGTCAGCGACCGGCTGAAGGTCACTTACGACGGCTGACCGCCTCCCCACCCCTTCTTCTTCTCTGGACTCCCTCGACTCGGATGAGGTTCGAAACAGTGACCAAGGCGACCGCCGCGATCGTCGGATCCGGCAACATCGGCACCGACCTGATGTACAAGCTGCTGCGCTCCGAGACCATCGAGCCGCGCTGGATGATCGGCATCGACGCGCAGAGCCCCGGCCTCAAGCGCGCCGCCGACCACGGACTGCACACCGGCGCCGACGGCGTCGAACCGCTGCTGTCCGGCGCCGAGCGGCCCGACCTGGTCTTCGAGGCCACCTCCGCCCACGTCCACAAGGCCAACGCGCCCCGGTACGCCGCCCTCGGCATCCAGGCCATCGACCTCACCCCGGCCGCCATCGGCCCCGCCGTCGTGCCCGCCGTCAACCTCGGCGACCACCTCGACGCGCCGAACGTCTCCCTCATCACCTGCGGCGGCCAGGCCACCATCCCGATCGTGCACGCCGTCTCCCGGGTCACCGAGGTGCCGTACGCGGAGATCGTCGCCAGCGTCGCCTCGCCGTCCGCCGGGCCCGGCACCCGCGCCAACATCGACGAGTTCACCCTCACCACGAGCCGCGGCATCGAGACCATCGGCGGCGCCGCCAGGGGCAAGGCCATCATCATCCTCAACCCGGCCGAACCCCCGATGCTCATGCAGGACACCGTCTTCTGCGCGATCCCCGCCGACGCCGACCACGCCGCCGTCACCGCGTCCATCCACGAGACCGTCGCCAAGGTCGCCTCCTACGTGCCCGGCTACCGGCTGCGCACCGAGCCGCAGTTCGACGAGCCGACCCCGGTCAGCGGCGGACTCGCCCGCGTGGCGGTGTTCCTGGAGGTGGAGGGAGCGGGCGACTTCCTGCCCCCGTACTCCGGGAACCTCGACATCATGACCGCCGCCGCCACCAAGGTCGGCGAGGGCTTCGCCCAGCGGATCACCGCCCGCCGCGCCGGTGCCTGAGACCCGCCCACCGAGGAGTACACGAGTCATGCCCTACAGCACCGACCTGGACATCCGCGTCACCGACTCGTCCCTCAGGGACGGCTCACACGCCAAGCAGCACCAGTTCACCGTCGACCACGTCACCTCCGTCGTGGCCGCCCTCGACGACGCGGGCGTCCCCGTCATCGAGGTCACCCACGGCGACGGCCTCGGCGGGTCCTCCTTCAACTACGGCTTCAGCCACACCCCCGAGCAGGAACTCATCAAGGCCGCGGTGAAGACCGCACGGCGCGCGAGGATCGCCTTCCTGATGCTGCCCGGCCTCGGCCTCCAGGACGACATCCGCGAGGCCGCCGACAACGGCGCCTCGATCTGCCGCATCGCCACCCACTGCACCGAGGCCGACATCGCCGTCCAGCACTTCGGCCTCGCCCGCGAACTCGGCCTGGAAACCGTCGGTTTCCTGATGATGTCGCACAGCAGCCCGCCCGAGGCACTGGCCCGGCAGGCCCGCATCATGGCCGACGCCGGCTGCCAGTGCGTCTACGTCGTCGACTCCGCCGGCGCCCTCGTCATGGAGGAGACCGGCGACCGCATCGCCGCCCTGGTCGCCGAACTCGGCGACGACGCCCAGGTCGGCTTCCACGGCCACGAGAACCTCGGCCTCGGCGTCGCCAACTCGGTGCTCGCCGTGCGCGCCGGAGCCACCCAGATCGACGGCTCCACCCGCCGCTTCGGCGCGGGCGCCGGCAACACCCCCGTCGAGGGGTTCGCCGCCGTCGCGGAACGCCTGGGCATCCGCACCGGCATCGACGTGCTCAAGATCATCGATGCCGCCGAGGACGTCGTACGGCCCGTCATGGACGGCGAGTGCCTGCTCGACCGCATGTCGCTGACCATGGGCTACGCCGGCGTCTACTCCAGCTTCCTGAAGCACGCCGCCCGCCAGGCCGGCAAGTACGGGGTGTCCGGCGCCGAGATCCTGCTGGAGGCCGGGCGCCGCAAACTCGTCGGCGGCCAGGAGGACCAGCTCATCGAGATCGCGGTCGGCCTCGCCGAGAGGGACCGCGCCACCGCACCGACCTCCCCGGGGAAGTGAGCCCAGCCATGACCAATCCCGTACTCGAGGCCGTCGAGGCACGCGCCGACGAGATCAGCGCCCTCGGCCCCGCCAACGAAGCCCTCGGCCGGCTCGACGACCAGGCCGTCAAGGTCCTGCGCGACGTCGGCGCCATCCGCATGCTCCAGCCCAAGGCCTACGGCGGACTCGAACTGCACCCGCGCGAGTTCGCCGAGACGGTCATGCGGATCGCCGCCTGCGACGGAGCCACCGGCTGGGTCGCCGGGGTCGTCGGCGTGCACCCCTGGGAGATGGCGATGGCCGACCCGCGGGTCCAGGAGGAGGTCTGGGGCGAGGACCCGGACACCTGGATCGCCTCCCCGTACGCGCCGATGGGCCTGCTCAGGCCCGTCGACGGCGGCTACGTCTTCAACGGCCGCTGGCAGTTCTCCTCCGGCACCGACCACTGCCGGTGGATCTTCCTCGGCGGCTTCCTCGCCGACGCCGACGGCAACCGGCTGAGCCCGCCGCGGTCCGTGCACGTCATCCTGCCGCGCGCCGACTACGAGATCGTCGAGGACTCCTGGGACGTCGTCGGCCTGCGCGGCACCGGCAGCAAGGACGTCGTCGTCAAGGACGCCTTCGTCCCCGCCTACCGGGTCGTCGAGTACGCCAAGGTGGTGGACGGCTCCCTGGCCGCCGAGTCCGGCCTGACCAACCCCGCCTACCGGCTGCCGTTCTCCGCCGCCTTCCCGCTCGGCATCACCTCCGCCGTCATCGGCATGTGCGAGGGCGCCCTCGCCCACCACCTCGCCTACCAGCGCGACCGGGTGCAGATCACCGGGCAGGCCGTGCGGGACGACCCGTACGTGCTCTACGCCGTCGGTGACGCGGCCGCCGAGATCGCCGCCTCCCGCGCCGCGCTGCTGGACAACGTCAGCCGGATGTACGACATGGTCGCCGCCGGACAGGAGATCACCTTCGAGCGCCGCGCCGTCGGACGGCGCACCCAGGCCGCCGCCGCCTGGCGCGCGGTCCGCGCCGTCGACGAGATCGTGGCCCGCTCCGGCGGCAACGCCATGCGGCTCGACAACCCGATCCAGCGCTTCTGGCGCGACGTCCACACGGGTCTCGCGCACGCCATCCACGTGCCCGGGTCCGTCTTCCACGCCTCCGCCCTCACGGAGATCGGCGTGGAGCCGCCGCAGGGCCCGATGCGCTCGATGATCTGACCACCCAGGAGGACCAGACATGACCCAGATCCGAGGACTCGGCTACCTACGGGTCCAGACCCGTGACATCGACCGCTGGCGCGAACTCACCGTGGACGCCCTCGGGTTCGCCGAGGGATCGGGGCCCGACCCCGAGGCTCTCCACCTGCGCATGGACGAGCGCCGCGCCCGGCTCGTCGTCCTGCCCGGCGACACCGACCGCGTGCTGTCCGTCGGCTGGGAGGTGCGCGACCAGTTCGCCCTGGCCGCCGTCGGCCGCGCCGTCGAGGCGTCCGGCACGGCCGTGAAGATGCTGAGCCAGGAGGAGGCCGACGACCGGGGAGTCGAGGCCGGCCTCGCCTTCGAGGACCCGGCGGGGGTGCCCGTCGAGGTGTTCTTCGCACCGATCCTCGACCACAGCCCCGTGCTGACCGGCCTCGGGCAGCGGTTCGTCACCGACGGGCAGGGCATGGGGCACGTGGTGCTGCCCACCACCGCCATGGACGACACGGTCGCCTTCTACACCGAGGTGCTCGGCTTCCTGCCGCGCGGCGGGATCCGGATCGGCGGCCAGGCGTCCGACGCGCCGCCCCGCCGGGTGCGCTTCATGGGCGTCAACGAACGCCACCACAGCCTCGCCGTCTGCCCCGCCCCGCACAGCGGCGAACCCGGCCTCGTCCACCTCATGGTCGAGGTCGACACCCTCGACGCCGTCGGCCGCGCCCTCGACAACGTGAACAAGCGGAACTTCTCGCTCTCCTCCACGCTGGGCCGGCACACCAACGACAAGATGGTCTCCTTCTACGTGCGCGCCCCCGGCGGCTGGGACATCGAGTACGGCTGCGAGGGCATGCGCGTCGACGAACGGCACTACACCGCCGAGGAGATCACCGCCGACAGCTACTGGGGCCACGACTGGTCCGGCTCCGAACCGCTCGCCGCCTTCACCCCGCCGCCCGGGACCGACGCGTGAGCACCGCCCGGCCGGTGACACCAGTCCGCGCCGGGACGGTCACCCGCTGGGCCGCCGAGACCGACGTACTGGTCGTCGGACACGGCTGCGCCGGGGCCGCCGCCGCGTTCGAGGCCGCGTCGGCGGGCGCCGGTGTCCTGGTCCTGGAGCGGGCGGGCGGCCCCGGCGGCTCGTCGGCCCTGTCGGGCGGCGAGCTGTACCTGGGCGGCGGCACCGAGGTGCAGAGGGCCTGCGGCTTCGAGGACAGCCCCGAGGAGATGTACTCCTACCTCCGGGCGGCCCTCGGACCGCACGCCGACGACGAGAAACTGCGCCTGTACTGCGAGGAGAGCGTCGCCCACTTCCAGTGGTTCGTGGACCGGGGACTGGCCTTCGAACCGACCCTGTGGGACGCGCCGACCTGGATGCCGACCACCCGGGACGGTCTGATGTGGCTGGGTGAGAACGCCTGGCCGTACAACGAGATCGCCCGGCCCGCGCCCCGCGGGCACCGCACGGCCACCGAGGCGTTCGGCGGCTGGCTGGTGATGGAGAAGCTGGTCGCCGCCGCCGGGGAGGCGGGCGCGGTGACGCACTCCGACACCCTGGCCACGGCCCTGATCGTGGACGACACCGGCCGCGTCGTCGGCGCCACCGCCCGCCGGCACGGCGAGGACCTGGCGTACCGGGCGCGCGGGGGAGTGGTGCTCACCACCGGCGGGTTCGCCGACAACGAGGAGATGCTCGCCGACCACGCCCCGCACCTGCTCGCCCACGGCAGGGTCAGCGACGGCCTCGACGACGGCAGCGGCATCCGGATGGCCGCCGCCCTCGGTGCCGCGACCCGCCGCATGGGCGTGGTCGAACTGGCCCTGACCGCACTGCCCGCCCTGGCCGTGCGCGGCATGCTCGTCAACGCCCACGGGCAGCGCTTCGTCAACGAGGACGTCTACCCGGGCCTGTTCAGCGTGGCCGCCGTGCTGACGCAGCCGGCCCCGTACTGGGTGATCGTCGACGAGGAGGGCTACGAGGCGGTGCCCGAGCGCGAACGCTGGGGCGTCGTCCCCCGGTTCGTGTCCGAGACCCTCGGCGAG
This sequence comes from Streptomyces coelicoflavus, assembly GCF_003112555.1. Classification (GTDB taxonomy): domain Bacteria; phylum Actinomycetota; class Actinomycetes; order Streptomycetales; family Streptomycetaceae; genus Streptomyces; species Streptomyces coelicoflavus. The sequence goes on from NZ_BEWB01000005.1 coordinate 468,127, forward strand.
CTGGAGGGCGAACTCGGCATGCCGCCGGGGTCCTTGGAGTCGTCCGTCGGCACCTACAACACGCACGCGGCGCGCGGGCGTGACCCGTACTTCCACAAGGACGCGCGCTGGCTCCGTCCGTTGGAGGGGCCGTTCGCGGCGATCGATCCCAGGGCCGGCTTCCACCAGGGCGGGCGGCCCAGCGCGGGAGCGGGCACGGGCGTCGCCGGATTCACCCTCGGCGGGCTGCGCACCACCGTGGACGGCGCCGTGCTCGACGTGTCCGGCGCCGTCCTGCCCGGCCTGTTCGCCGCGGGGCGGGCGGCCTCCGGCATCCACGGCGAGGGGTACGTCAGCGGTACGTCGCTCGGTGACGGGACGTTCTTCGGCCGCCGTGCCGGTGTGGCGGCAGCGGCGGGGCTTCGGTCCGCCTCCTGAACGCGGTGGGGCCGGGTACGCGCGGGGTGCGCGTACCCGGCCCCACCGTTGTGTCCGCCGGGCCCGGGGGAAGTGTCCCGGCGGACGGTCCGGGGGAGGGAGCGGGCTCAGGCTCGATGGCCGGGCAGGGGGCCGGTATCGGTGTGGGCGTCGGCGTCGGCGTCGGTGTCGTGGCCGGGGCCGGGGCCCGCCGGGTCCACGACCTCGATACGGCCGCGCAGCGCCGCCTCGCGGATCGTGTCGCGCAGGGACCGGCAGCCTTCGAAAGCCCCCTCGGTCCCGCCCGTTCCGCCCGTCCCACTCGTCCCACTCGTTCCGCCGGCCGCGTCCCGCTCCGCGCAGGCCGCCGTGGCCCGCGCGGTCCACTGCACGCTCGTCTGCTGCCAGCTGCTCTTGCGCACCAGCACCTCGGCGGCGCACCGCTCGCAGGCCAGCGGCCGCATCGGGACCCCGTCGGCGCGCCGGGTGTCGAGCCGGTTGTCGACCCGGCTGTCGATCCTGGTGTCGTTCTGTTGGCCGACGCGCATCAGACCGGCCGGCCCTCGGCGACGGCGGCCTTGCGGGCCAGGTTGGCCTCGACCTCCCGCTGCCACGCCTCCACGGGCCGCGTGGTGTCCAGCTCGAACTCGAAGCGGTCGGTCATCTCCGGCGTCACGTCGGCGGCATCGACGTAGAACTGCTCGTACCAGCGGCGGAGTTGGTAGACCGGGCCGTCCTCCTCGCACAGCAGCGGGTTGTCGATGCGGGTCTTGTTCTTCCAGATCTCGATGTCCTGCTCGAACCCGAGCTTGATGAACTGACCCATGCCCGCCGCGAGTTCCTCGGCCTCCTCGGCCGACAGGGACGCCGAGCGCTTGACGACGATGCCGTACTGGAGCACGAAGCGGTTCGCGTCCACGGGGTAGTGGCAGTTGATCAGGACCGAGCGCACGTCGTCGGCGTTCTCGTAGTGGTAGGTGAGGTTGTCGATCATGAAGGACGGGCCGTGGTACGAGGCCACCGAGTTGCTGCCGCTGGTCTTCGGCTTGCCGTCCTGCTCCTGCGGGCGCGCGTCGGGACGGCCGGTGCCGCGCATGTACTGGGTGGCGGTGTGTCCCTCGAAGACGTTCTTGAAGTACGTCGGGAAGGAGTAGTGGACGTAGAAGAAGTGGGCCATGTCGACGACGTTGTCCACCACTTCACGGCAGTTGGCGTCGACCACGGTCTCGTACCAGAGCCAGTCGGTCCACTCGTCGCTCGTGGCGCCCTCGATGCGGGGGACGGTCACGTCCGCGGGCGGCGGGTTGCCCTCCGGGTCGTTCCAGACGAACAGCATGCCGTCCTGGTCCAGGGTCGGCCAGGCCGCCGTACGGGCCCGCAGCGGGACCCGCTTGGAGTACGGGATCTGCTTGCAGCGTCCGTCGCCGCCCCAGCGCCAGTCGTGGAAGGGGCAGGCCACCTGGTCGCCCTTGACCGTGCCCCGGGAGAGGTCGCCGCCCATGTGCCGGCAGTAGGCGTCCAGGACGTTGAGCGTGCCGTCACCGGCCTGGAACACCACGAGCTTCTGGCCGAAGGCCGTCACCGCGTGCGGCTTGCCGTCCTTGTACTTCTCGGCGAGGCCCAGGCAGTGCCAGCCGCGCGCGAAGCGGGTCGGTGCCGCGGCCGCCTCGATGGCCCTGACGTCGTCGTGTGCTGACTCGACTGCGCTCACGTTGCTCTCATCCCCTCAGGACGCGTGGACTCCACGGTCCGGACGGTAGGCGCGGACCTGCGGGTCCACGGCGGTGAGTCCCACTGACCGGTACCGGTGGTCCGGGGCCGCGCGAGGGGCGGTCCCGGTCGGTGGGACCGGGCCCCCGACGCCGCGGCCGGCGGGCGTACAGTCCGCCGCCCCGTCCGTCGGCACACGCAGTGAAGAGGAGCCGCGATGAACCGCTTCGAGGGTACGAAGGTCCTGCTCACCGGGGGTGGATCCGGCATCGGGCGGGCCACCGCGCTGCGTCTGGCCGCGGAGGGCGCGGCGGTGTTCGCGGTCGACCTGTCCGGCGCGGGACTGGCCGAAACGGCAGCCGCGTCCTGCGGTCCCGGGCGGATCGCGACCCGGGTCGCCGACGTCGCCGACGAGGGCGCGGTCGTGGACGCCGTACGGGCGGCGGCGGACGAACTCGGCGGCCTCGACGTCCTGGTGAACGTCGCCGGGATCCACCGCACCACACCGATCGACCGGCTGACCGTCGCCGACCTGCACCAGCTCTTCACGGTCAACGCCGTCGGCACCGCCCTGTTCTGCCGGGAGGCCCTGCCCCTGCTGCCGGACCGCACCGGCGTCGTCGTCAACGTCGCCTCGTCGGCCGCGGCGCACGGGAACCCGTACATGACCGCCTACGCCGCCTCCAAGGGCGCCGTCCTCGGCTTCTCCCTGTCCCTGGCCGCCGAGGTCGCCCACCGGGGCATCCGCGTCGTGCCCGTCTCGCCCGGCTCGGTCGCCACGCCGCTGGCCGGGCCGCACGTGCTGCCGCCCGGCCTGGACGTCTCCTACTACGGGCGGATCCGCTCCCCGTTCGGCGCCGCCGAACCCGAGCAGATCGCCGGGGCGATCGCCTTCGCGGCCTCCCGCGACGCGGGGTACCTCACCGGGGCCGAGCTGCGGGTGGACGGGGGATCGCACATCTGACGGCTCCGGAGAGGTGGTGGCAGGGGCGGCGGCCACTGAGCGGGACTGGATCTTGCTCACTTCGATAACGAATTCTAGTTTTCGGGGCAGCAGGAATCTTCGAAGCGGCAGGAACCACTGTCAGCCAGTCCCGGGCCCCACGCCCCCTCACCCCATACGGAGAGCCATGACCGAGGCCGTCATCGTCGAAGCCGCGCGGACACCGGTCGGCCGGCGCCGCGGTGTCCTGTCCGGGCTCCACCCGGCGGAGCTCCTCGGCCTCGCCCAGAAGGGCCTCGTCGAGCGGGCCGGTATCGCCCCCGACACCGTGGAGCAGGTCATCGGGGGCTGTGTCACCCAGGCCGGTGAGCAGTCCAACAACGTCACCCGCAACGCCTGGCTGCACACCGGGCTCCCGCACACCACCGCCTGCACCACCATCGACTGCGCCTGCGGATCGTCCCAGCAGGCCGTGCACCTGGTCGCCGGTCTGATCGCCTCCGGCGCCATCGAGACCGGCATCGGCTGCGGCGTCGAGTCGATGAGCCGGGTCTTCCTCGGCAAGGCCCTCACGCCCGACACCGGCGTGCCCGTGCCGGAGAGCTGGTCCCTGGACATGCCGGACCAGTTCACCGCCGCCGAGCGCATCGCACGCCACCGGGGCATCACCCGGGCCGACGCGGACGCCCTCGGCCTCGCCTCCCAGCGCAACGCCGCCCGGGCCTGGGCGGAGGGCCGCTTCGAGAAGCAGATCATCGGCGTCGAGGCTCCGGTGATCGGCGCCGAGGGGCCCACCGGTGAGACCGCCCTGGTCACCCGCGACCAGGGCCTGCGGGACACCACCCCCGAGGCACTGGCCGCACTCAAGCCGGTCCTGCCCGACGGCATCCACACGGCGGGCAACAGCTCCCAGATCAGCGACGGCGCCGCCGCCGTCCTGCTGATGAGCCGGGAGCGCGCCGCCCGCGAAGGACTGCGCCCGCGCGCCCGGATCGTGGCCTCCACCATGGTCGGCTCCGACCCCTACTACCACCTGGACGGCCCGGTCGCCGCGACCGAACGGGTGCTGCGCACCGCCGGCATGACCCTCGACGACATCGACCTCGTCGAGATCAACGAGGCCTTCGCCTCCGTCGTCCTGTCCTGGGCCCAGGTCCACAAGGCCGACATGGACAAGGTCAACGTCAACGGCGGCGCCATCGCCCTCGGCCACGCCGTCGGCTCCACCGGGGCCCGGCTCGTCACCCAGGCCCTGCACGAACTGGAGCGCACCGGCAAGTCCACCGCGCTGATCACCATGTGCGCCGGCGGGGCGCACTCCACCGCCACCGTCATCGAACGCGTCTGAGGAGCCGCCATGACCATCGGGCTCACCCAGGAGCACCGCGACCTGCGCGATGCCGTACGCGCCTTCGCGAACCGGCACATCACCGAGAACACCCTCCGCGAGGCGGCCGACGCCGACAAGGAGATCCTCCCCGGCCACTTCAACGGCCTCGCCGAGCAGGGGCTGCTCGGACTGCACCTGCCGGAGGACGCGGGCGGCGCCGGATACGGGCTGGTCGAACTCGCCGTCGTCACCGAGGAACTGGGGCGGGCCATGGCACCCGGACCCTTCCTGCCCACGACGCTCGCCTCCGCCGTCCTGCACGCCGCCGGACACCGCACCCACCTCGCCGCGCTCGCCTCCGGCACCTCCTTCGGCGCCGTCGCGCTCGCCCCCGGCACCCTCGCCCTCACCCGCGCCGCCGACGGCACGGCCACCCTCACCGGCACCTCCGGACTCGTCGTCGGCGGCCACCTCGCCGACGTGTTCGTGCTGCCCGCCGCCGACGGGGGCCGCACCACCTGGCTCGTGCTGCCCCGCGCCGCCGTCGACACCACCGACGTCCGCAGCCACGACCTCACCCGCCGCTCCTCCCGGGTGACCGCGCGCTCGGTGGCCGTCCCGGCCGCCGACCTCCTCGCCCTCGCACCGGAGCGCCCCCGGGACCTCGCCGCGACCCTGTTCGCCGCCGAGGCCTCCGGCATCGCCGACCGCTGCGTCACCACCGCCGCCGACTACGCCCGGGTGCGCGAGCAGTTCGGGCGTCCCGTCGGTCAGTTCCAGGGCGTCAAGCACCGCTGCGCCCGCATGCTCGCCCAGGCCGAGCAGGCCCGCGCCTGCGCCTGGGACGCGGCCCGCGCGGGCGACCCCGGCGGCGCGGACCCCGGCGAGGCCGCGCTGGCCGCCGCCGTGGCCGGTGCCGTCGCCGTCGAGGCCGCGTTTGTCACCGCCAAGGACTGCATCCAGGTGCTCGGCGGCATCGGCTTCACCTGGGAACACGACGCGCACCTCGCGCTGCGCCGCGCCCAGACCCTGCGCGTCGCCCTCGGTCCCACCGCCGCCTGGCGCCGCCGCGTCGCCCGCCTCGCCCTGGACGGCACCCGGCGCAGGCTCGGCGTCGAACTGCCGCCCGAGGCCGAGACCGTACGCGAGGGCATCCGCGCCGAACTGCGGGAGGCCGCCGCTCTGGAGGGCAGGGAGCGCTCCGTCCACCTCGCCGACCACGGCTACACCGCCCCGCACCTGCCCGCCCCCTGGGGCAAGGGCGCCGACCCGGTGGCCCAACTCGTGATCGCCGAGGAACTGGCCGCTGCGGACCTCACCCCCGTCGACATGATCATCGGCGGCTGGGTGGTGCCCACGCTCATCGCCCACGGCGACGACACCCAGCGCGAGCGGTTCCTCGCCCCGAGTCTGCGCGGCGACATCCGCTGGTGCCAGCTCTTCAGCGAACCCGGTGCGGGTTCCGACCTCGCCGGCCTCACCACCCGCGCCGAGAAGACCGACGGCGGCTGGCGGATCAACGGGCAGAAGGTGTGGACGTCCATGGCCCGCGACGCCCACTGGGGCGTCCTGCTCGCCCGCACCGACACCGGCGTGCCCAAGCACAGGGGCATCTCGTACTTCCTGCTCGACATGACCAGCCCCGGCCTGGACATCCGGCCGCTGCGGCAGATCACCGGGGAGTCCGAGTTCAACGAGGTCTTCCTCGACGACGTGTTCGTCCCCGACGACCTGCTCGTCGGCGCGCCCGGCGACGGCTGGAAACTCGCCCGCACCACCCTCGCCAACGAACGCGTCGCCCTCTCCCACGACGCCGTCGGCTCCGGCGCGGAAACCCTGCTGGAGATCGCCGCCGCCTGGGACGGGCCGGACCCCGACGGCCCTGACTCCGACGGCCCGGACCCCGACGGCCCGGACTCCGACGGCCTGGGCGAGGAACGCCTCGCCACCCTCGGCGGCCACCTCTGCGACGCCCAGACCGGCGCCCTCCTCGCCCTGCGCACCACGCTGCGCACCGTCTCCGGACAGCAGCCCGGCGCCGAGGCGTCCATCGCCAAGCTCCTCGGCGTCGAGGACCAGCAGCGGGTCTGGGAGACCTGCGTGGACTGGCAGGGCGACGCCGCGCTCACCGGCGAGGGCGAACGCCACGACGCCATGTGGATGTTCCTCAACTCCCGCTGCCTGTCCATCGCGGGTGGCACCACCGAGGTCCAGCTGAACATCATCGGCGAGCGCCTCCTCGGCCTGCCCCGCGACCCCGAGCCCACCCGGAAAGGCTGACCCGACCATGCCCATCGACCGCGACAAGGCGCTGCGCGCGGACCCCGCCGTCCGCGAGATCCGCTGGACCACGCGCGACGTCCTCCTGTACCACCTGAGCCTGGGCGCCGGTGCCGCCGCGGCCACCGACCCCGAGCTGCACCTGACCTACGAGAAGAAGCTCATGGTGCTGCCCACCTTCGCCCTGGTGGCCGGCACCGGTCCCTCCGCCGGCGAGGCCCCCGCACCGGGCCTGGAGATGCCCGGCATCGACGTCGACCTGCGCGCCGTACTCCACGCCGGACAGGGACTGCGGGTGCACCGCCCCCTGCCCGCCTCGGGCACCGCGACCCTGCGCTCCCGCGTCGCCGAGGTCCGGGACAAGGGCAAGGCCGCCCTCGTCGTCCTGGAGTCGTCGGCCACCGGCGCCGACGGCGAACCGCTGTGGACCACGACCACCCGCATCTGGGCCCGCGGCGAGGGCGGCTTCGGCGGCGACCCCGGACCCGAGGAGCACACGGCGGCACCGGACCGCCCCGCCGACACCGTCCTCACCACCGCCACGACGCCCCAACAGGCCCTGTGGTACCGGCTCAACGGCGACCTCAACCCGCTCCACGCCGACCCCGCCTTCGCCCGCTCGGCCGGCTTCGAACAGCCGATCCTGCACGGCCTGGCCTCCTACGGACTGGTCGCCAAGGCGCTGGTCGACGGCGTCCTGGGCGGCGACGTCACCCGCCTCACCGGCCTCACCGTGCGCTTCGCGGGACCCCTCGTCCCCGGCGAGTCGATCGTGACGTCCGTGTGGCGCGACGGGCCACCGGACGACGACGGCACCCAGCGACTCCTGCTGCACGCCGCCTGCCCCGAGCGCGACGACGCGCCCGTGCTCACCCACGCGACGGCGACGGTGCGCCCGTGAACGCCCGCGCCGCCGAAGGCACCCCAGCGTCCCCATCCGCATCCCCATCCGCATCCCCGTCCGCATCCGCGTCCGGCCCGCGCCTCGTGGCCGAGCCCCGCAGCGACGGCGTCGACGCCGCGGTCGCCGCCGCCCGCCGCCTGGTCACCGCCCTGCTGCGGGCCGGTGACGGGACCGGCGCCGACATGACCGAGATCGCCGCGCGTCTCGACGCCGTCACCGACGGGCTCACCGAGAAGGCCCCCACCGTCCCCGAACGCCTCGCCGAGATGTGGCGCGGCGAGGGCGTCACCCGCCACGACCCCGTCACCGGCCCGGAGAACGCCGTCGCACCACCGCTCACCCTGCACGGCCGGGAGGACCGCTCCATCGAGGGCGTCGTCACCCTCGACCTGCCCTACCAGGGCCCGCCCGGCCACGTGCACGGAGGCGTGTCGGCGCTGCTCCTCGACCACACCCTGGGTGTCGCCAACCACTGGGCGGGCACCTCCGGGATGACCGCCGAACTCACCCTGCGCTACCTGCGTCCCACCCCGTTGTTCGAGCCCCTCACCGTCACCGGACGGCAGGTCTCGGTGGACGGCTCGCGGATCCGCACGGTCGGCGAGATCACGGCCGGCGGCCGGGTCTGCGTCACCGCGGAGGGCCTGTTCGTCAACAAGCAGCTGCCGCGGCCGAGCTGAGGAGGGAGACGACCATGACAGAGCCGGTACGGAGCCTCGACGGCAAGGTGGCCCTCGTCAGCGGCGCCGGCCAGGGAGTGGGCCGGGGCATCGCCCTCGCACTGGCCTCCGAGGGCGTCCGCGTCGCCGTACTCGGGCGCACCGCGGCCAAGCTGGAGGCGACCTGCGAGCTGCTGCGCGCGAGGGGAGTGGAGGCGGAGCCGTTCGTCCTCGACGTGCTGGACACGGACCGCATCCCCGGCACGGTCGACGCCGTCGCCGCGCGCTTCGGCCGCATCGACATCCTGGTCAACAACGCCTACACCGGCTGCTACGGCCCCCTGCTGTCGCTGTCCGGCGCCCAGTTCCGCAAGGGCTTCGAGAGCGGGCCGTTCGCGGCGTTCGCCTTCATGAACGCCGCGCACCCCCACCTGAAGCGGAACGGCGGAGCGATCGTCAACGTCGTCACCTCCGCCATGGTCCGCTGGGACCTGAGCACCTACGGGGCCTACGCGGCGGCCAAGACGGCCCTGCGCACCCTCACCCGGGCCGCCGCCAACGAGTGGGGCCGCGACGGCATCCGCGTCAACGCCGTCGCCCCGCACGCCGTGTCCCCCGCCTACGCCACGTGGCAGGACGCCCACCCCGAGGAGGCCGCCGAGTTCAGCGCGACCATCCCGCTGGGCTACGTCGGCGACTGCGAACGGGACATCGGGCGGGCCGTGGTGATGCTGTGCGGGCCGGACGCCCGCTACCTGACGGGTGCCACCGTGCCGCTCGACGGCGGCCAGGCCAACTTCGACTGAGCACCCGGCGCCGCCGGTCCGGACGCCCTCCCGGCGTCGCCGGCACCCGCCCACGCCCGTCCCTCCCGGTCAGCGGGACCGTCCCGGCCCGGCCGACCCGCCCGCGGCTAGCGTCGCCGACGGCGGGAGGGACCGGGCGGGCGTGGCCCGAGGGGCGCCGTACGACCACCGACACGACGCGGGCGCACCGGCGCCCCGTCGCCGTACCGACGACACCGGCAGACCCGTCCACCGGGTGAGAGGGACCGACGTTGCCACACCAGACGATTGCCGACCTGCTGCTCGCCCGCGCCGGGGACGACCACCCCGGCCTGCTGACCCGCGAACGGACCTGGACCTGGGACGAGGTCGTCGCCGAGAGCGCCGCGCGCGCCGCCCTGGCCGCCGAACTGCGCACCGAGGGGCCGTTCCACATCGGCGTGCTCCTGGACAACGTCCCCGAGTACGTCTTCTGGCTCGGCGGCGCCGCGCTGGCCGGCGCGGCCGTCGTCGGCATCAACCCGACCCGGCGCGGCGCCGAACTCGCACGCGAAGTGCGGCACACCGAGTGCCAGTTGATCGTCACCGACCGGGCCGGCCTCGACCTGCTCGACGGCCTGGACGTCGGTGTGAAGCGCGACCGCTTCCTCGTCGTCGACGACCCCGGGTACGCGACCGCCCTCGCCGCCCACGCCGGGCGCGGACCCGCGCACGCCGCCCCGGACGTCACGGCCGCCACGACCATGCTGCTCCTGCTGACCTCCGGCACCACCGGCACCTCCAAGGCGGCGATCTGCTCCCAGGGCAGGCTCGCCGCGCTCGGCGCCGCCAACAGCGCCAAGTACGACATCACCCGCGCCGACACCTGCTACTGCCCGATGCCGCTGTTCCACGGCAACGCCCTGATGGCCCTGTGGGCGCCGGCCCTCCACGCGGGCGCCACCATCGCCCTCACCCGCAAGTTCTCCGCGTCCGGCTTCCTCCCCGACGTCCGCCACTTCGGCGCCACCTACTTCACCTACGTCGGCAAGGCCATCGGCTACGTCCTCGCGCTGCCCGAGACGCCGGACGACGCGGACAACCGGCTCACCCACGCCTTCGGCACCGAGGCCTCGCCCGAGGACGCCGACCGGTTCCTGACCCGGTTCGGCTGCCGTCTCGTCGAGGGGTACGGATCCAGCGAGGGCGCCGGCATGCTCAAGCGCGTGGCCGACGGCCCGGTGGGCGCCCTCGGCAGGCCCGCCCGCGACGGCGTCCGCATCGTCGACCCGACGACCCGCCGGACCTGCCCGCCCGCGCTGCTCGACACCTACGGCCGGGTGCGCAACCCCGAGGAGGCCATCGGGGAGATCGTCGACACCGAGGGCGCCGCCCGCTTCGAGGGCTACTGGAACAACGCGGCCGCCAACGCCGAACGCGTCCGGCACGGCTGGTACTGGACCGGTGACCTCGGCTACGTGGACGAGGCCGGCTACTTCTACTTCGCGGGCCGCTCCGGGGACTGGATCCGCGTCGACGGCGAGAACATCTCCGCGCTGCTCACCGAACGCGTCCTGCGCCGGCACCCGGGCGTCGTCGCCGCCGGAGTCTTCGGCGTGCCCGACCCCCGCTCCGGCGACCAGGTCATGGCCGCCGTCGAGATCCCCGACGGCACCCGCTTCGAGGACCTGGACCTCCCCGGATTCCTGGCCCGCCAGGAGGACCTGGGCACCAAGGGCGCCCCGCGCTACGTACGCGTCTCGCACGGGCTGCCCACCACCGGATCCAACAAGCTGCGCAAGAAGGAGATGCAGCTCGACGGCTGGCGCACCGACGACCCCGTGTACCGCTGGACGGGCCGCGGCGGCCCCGCGTACGGGCCGATGACCGACGACGACAAGACCGCCCTGCGCGACGAGTTCCTCGCCAACGGCCGCGGACGCTTCCTGCCCTGAGCGGCGACGAGGGCGACGAGGGCGATGACGGCGACAACGGTGACGACGGCGACGACGGCGACGACGGCGACGACCAAGGAGAGAACGACACATGCACCTGCGTGAGAGCGCCGCGCACCGCGAGCTGCGGCGGGAACTGCGGGCCTACTTCGCGGGCCTGATGCCCGAGGACGAACGCCGTCGCGTCGGCGAGGAGGGCGTCGGCGGCGACCGCTTCCGCGAGGTCGTCGAACGGCTCGGCGCCGACGGCTGGCTGGGCATCGGCTGGCCCACCGAGTACGGCGGCCAGGGCCGGTCCGTCGAGGACCAGTACGTGTTCTTCGACGAGGTCCAGCGGGCCGGACTGCCCTTCCCCTTCGTCACCGTCAACACGGTCGGCCCGACCCTCATGGCGTACGGGTCCGAGGAGCAGCGCAGGCGGTTCCTGCCCGGCATCCTCTCCGGCGACATCGTGTTCGCCATCGGCTACACCGAGCCCGGGGCCGGGACCGACCTCGCCTCGCTGACCACCCGGGCCGTGCGCGACGGCGACTCGTACGTCGTGGACGGCTCCAAGATCTTCACCAGCGGCGCCAACACCGCCGACTACGTGTGGCTCGCCGCCCGCACCGACCCGGACGCGCCCAAGCACAAGGGCATCTCCATCCTCATCGTGCCCACCACCGACGAGGGCTTCGGCTGGAGCCCCATCCGGACGGTGGGCGGCATGGTCGTCACCGCCACCTACTACAGCGGCGTACGCGTCCCCGCCGCCGACGTCGTGGGCGAGGTGAACGGCGGCTGGCGGCTGATCACGGCCCAGCTGAACCACGAGCGCATCGGCCTCGCCGCCCTCGGCGGGCGCATGATCCAGCTCTGGGAACGCGTCCTGGACTGGGCGAAGGAGAACGGCACGGCCGACATTCCCTGGGTGCGCCAGGAGTTCGCCCGCACCCACGCCCGGCTGGAGGCCATGCGGCTGATGAACTGGAAGATGACCAGCGCCGTCGCCGCCGGCACCCTGACCGGCGCCGACGCGGGCGCCGCCAAGACGTACGGCACCGAGACACACATCGCCGTCCAGCGCGGACTGACGCAGATCCTCGGCGCGGCCGGCCGCATCCGGCCGGAGTCACCGGGCGCCGTCCTTGCCGGACAGGTCGAACAGCTCTCCCGTCAGGGCGTCGTGAACACCTTCGGTGGCGGCGTCAACGAGATCCTGCGCGACATGGTCGCCACCCAGGGGCTCGGCCTGCCGCGCAAGGGGCGTGGCGCGTGACCGGGCGGGAGGACACCCGACAGGACACCGGGTACGAGGAGCGGCTGCGGGCCTTCACCGGACGCGAGCTGCGCCCCCTTACCCCGGCCCAGGACCCGGTCAACCAGCCGATGATCCGGCACTGGACGGAGGCGATGGGCGACACCAACCCCGTCTACACCGACGCCGGAGCGGCCCGTGCGACCGGACGCGGGGGAGTGGTGGCACCCGCCTCGATGATCCAGGCCTGGACGATGCGCGGCTACGCCGCCACCGTCTCCCCGCCGGCCGGGCGGGACGGCTTCGACGAGCTGGTCGACCTCCTCGACGAGGGCGGCTACACGTCCGTGGTGGCCACCGACTCGGAGTTCACCTTCCTGCGCGAGCTGGAGCCCGGTGACCACGTCGCCGTCCGGGAGAGCGTGGAGTCGATCTCGGCGGAGAAGCGGACCGGGCTGGGCACGGGCAGGTTCGTCACCACCCTCAAGACGTACACCGACCAGCACGGCGAGACCGTCGCCACCCAGCGCTGGCGCACCCTCCGGTTCCGCCCGGCACCGGCACCGGCACCGGAACCGGTGGCGGAACCGGAACCGGTGGAGGAGCCGAGCCCGCCCCCGGCCCTGCGGCCCCGGCCCGCGATCAACCGGGACAACGCCTTCTTCTTCGAGGGCGCCAAGCAGCACCTGCTGCTCATCCAGCGCTGCGCCGCCTGCTCCACCCTGCGCCACCCGCCGGGGCCCTGCTGTCCGGAGTGCAACTCGCTGGAGTGGGACACCGTCGAGGCCTCCGGCCGCGGTCACGTGTACAGCTACGTCGTCAACCACCACCCGCGCCACCCGGCCTTCGACTTCCCGCTGGTCGTCGCGGTCGTCGAACTCGCCGAGGGCACCCGCCTCATCACCAACCTGACCGGGGTCGCGCCCGACGACGTCGCGATCGGCATGCCCGTGGTCCTCGACTGGCTCGACGCCGACCCCGATCTGACCCTGCCGGTGTTCCGGCCCGCCCCGACGGAGGCACCCTGATGGATTTCTCCCTGGGAGAAGAGCTCGAAGCGGTCCGTGACCTGGCGCGGGAGATCTTCACCGACCGGGCGACGCCCGAGCGGCTGCGCGAGGTCGAGACCTCGCCCACCCGGACCGACACCCGCCTCTGGGCCGACCTGGCCTCGGCCGGACTGCTCGGCGCCGTGCTGCCGGAGGCGGACGGCGGCGCCGGACTCCGCATGGCGGGACTCTGCGTCCTCCTGGAGGAGCAGGGCCGCAGGGTGGCGCCGGTACCGCTGTGGCCGGCCCTGGCCGGTGGCCTCGCCGTCGCCGCGCACGGCACCGCGCGTCAGCGGGCGGAGCTGCTGCCGGGCCTCGCGAGCGGCGAGGTACGGCCGACCGTCGCGCTGGAGGAGTTCGGCCCCGCCGACCCGCTCGCGCCGCGCACCGGGGCGACGCCGGACGGCACGGCCCAGGACGGCCCGCGCTGGCGGCTGACCGGCACCAAGGCCGTCGTACCCGCGCCGGGCGGCGCCCGGCACGTCCTGGTCACCGCGACCACCGACGCGGGCCCCGGCCTGTTCCTGGTCGCCGCCGACGCCCCCGGAACGGCCTGGGAGCCCGCCGAGACCACCACGTACGACATGAGCGGCCACCTCGCCCTCGACGGCGCCCCGGCCGAAGCCGTGGGCACGCCCGGCGACGGCACCGTGGCGGCGCTGGTCCGCGACTCCTTCGTGGCGCTGGCCGCCGTCCAGGTGGGCGTGGCCGAGGGCGCCCTGCGGTACGCGGCCGACCACCTGGGCGAACGCACGCAGTTCGGCCGTCCGCTGGCCACCTTCCAGGCCGTGCAGCACCAGCTCGCCGACTGCTACATCGACATCGACGCGATGCGGGTCACGCTGTGGCAGGCCGTGGACGCGCTGCGGGAACCGTTCGACGCGGCGGACGCCGACCGGGCCGCCCTGGTCGCCAAGTGGTGGGCCAGCGAGGCCGGTCTGAACACCGTCCACCGCGTCCAGCACGTGCACGGCGGCATCGGCGTCGACACCGACTACCCGGTGCACCGGCACTTCCTGTGGGGCAAGCAGATCTCCACCACCCTGGGCGGAGCGGGCGCCGACCTGGAACGCCTCGGCGCCCTGCTGACCGGCGCGGCGGTGGCCTCATGAGCCCCGTCCGGGACACCCCTGCCGTCCCCGCCACCCGCACCTACGCCGAGGTCGCCGTCGGCGACGTACTCCCGGACCTGACGATCCCGGTGACGCGCACCCTGATCGTCGCGACGGCGCTCGCGAGCCGCGACTACCAGGACGTGCACCACGATCCCGAACTCGCCCGCGAGCGCGGCTCCAAGGACATCTTCATGAACATTCTGACCAGCAACGGCCTGGTCGACCGCTACGTCACCGGCTGGGCAGGACCCGCCGCCGTCGTCAGGGCCGTCCGCATCCGGCTCGGCGCCCCCAACCACCCCGGCGACACCATGGTGCTCACCGGCACGGTCACCGCGAAGTCCGACGCGGACCGCCACGTCGACATCGCCGTCAAGGGCACCAACAGCCTCGGCGCCCACGTCACCGGCACGGTCACCGTGCGTCTGCCCGGGGAGGTGACGCCATGACCACCGGCACGCTCCTCCCGGCCGCCGCCGTGGCCGGCATCGGCGCCACCGAGTTCTCCAAGGACTCCGGACGCAGCGAACTCCAGCTCGCCTGCGAGGCCGTGCTCGCCGCCCTCGCCGACGCCGGACTGAAGCCCGCCGACGTGGACGGCCTGGTCACCTTCACCGCCGAGACCAACTCCGAGATCCACGTCGCCCGCAACACCGGCATGGGCGACCTGACGTTCTTCTCCCGCATCGGCTACGGCGGCGGCGCGGGCTGCGGCACGGTCCAGCAGGCGGCCATGGCCGTCGCCACCGGCGCCGCCGAAGTCGTCGTCTGCTACCGGGCGTTCAACGAACGCTCCGGCGAACGCTACGGGCTCGGCCAGGCCGCCCGCCCCATGGACACCACCGCCGACCGGGCCGCCTACGCCTGGATGACCCCCTTCGGGCTGAGCACCCCCGCCCAGTGGGTGGCCATGTTCGCCCGCCGCTACCTCCACGAGTACGGCGCCACCACCGACGACTTCGGCCGCGTCGCCGTCCTCGACCGCAAGCACGCGGCGAACAACCCCGCCGCCTGGTTCCACGGCCGCCCCATCACCCTCCAGGACCACCGCGACTCC
Organism: Streptomyces coelicoflavus; assembly: GCF_003112555.1. Taxonomy (GTDB): domain Bacteria; phylum Actinomycetota; class Actinomycetes; order Streptomycetales; family Streptomycetaceae; genus Streptomyces; species Streptomyces coelicoflavus. Next base: position 483,526 of record NZ_BEWB01000005.1, read on the forward strand.
CGCTGGATCGCCGAGCCGCTGCGGCTGCTCGACTGCTGCCAGGAGACCGACGGCGGCCAGGCCCTCGTCGTCGTCTCCGCCGAACGCGCCCGCGACCTGCCCCACCCGCCCGCGCTGATCCGCGCCGCCGCCCAGGGACTCGGCGCCGACCAGCACATGATGACCAGCTACTACCGGCCCACCATCACCGGCATCCCCGAGATGGGCCTGGTCGGACGGCAGCTGTACCGGCAGAGCGGCCTCGGCCCCGACGACGTCGACGCGGCGGTCCTCTACGACCACTTCACCCCGCTGGTCCTGCCCCAGCTGGAGGAGCTGGGCTTCTGCGAGCCGGGCGAGGCGAAGGACTTCATCGCCGACGGCCACCTCGAACTCGGCGGACGGCTGCCCCTCAACACGCACGGCGGACAGCTCGGCGAGGCCTACCTGCACGGCATGAACGGCATCGCCGAAGGCGTCCGCCTGGTCCGCGGCACCTCCGTCAACCAGCCGGACGGCGTCGGCCACGTCCTGGTCACCGCCGGCACCGGAGTCCCCACCAGCGGCCTGATCCTGGGAGCCGACCACCGATGACCAGCACCCGCACCAGCACCAGCACCAGCACGTGGCACGGCCACGACCTCGGCACCCGCACCGTCTCCTACACCGAGCGCGACGCCATCCTGTACGCCCTCGCCGTCGGCGCCCCGGCCGACCGGCTGGACCTCGTGTACGAGCGGGACCTGCGCGTCCTACCCACCTTCGCCCTCACCCTCGCCCAGTGGGCGCCCGACGCCCTCGGCGCACTCGGCGCCTTCGACATCACCACCGCCGTGCACGGCAGCCAACGCCTCACCGTGAAACGCCCGTTGGAGCGCTCCGGCGAGCTGGTGACGTCCGCGCGGGTCGCCGACGTGTGGGACAAGGGCTCCGCCGCCGTGTTCGACGTCGAGGTGGACTGCGACCGTTTCACGGCCACCTGGTCGATCTTCGCCCCCGGCAGCGGCGGATTCGGCGGGGAACGCGGACCGTCCGCACCGCGCCGCCCGGACCGGCCGGCCGACCACCGGCCGACCGTGCCCACGCACTCCCGGCAGGCCGCCCTCTACCGGCTGCTCGGCGACCGGCACGCCATGCACATCGACCCCGAGGCGGCGAGGGCGGCGGGGATGCCCCGGCCGTTCCTGCACGGCCTGTGCACCCTCGCCGCGGCCCTGCTGCCGCTCGCCGACACCCTCGGCGCGCACCCCGCCGACCTGGCGGAACTGGAGGCCCGGTTCGCCGCCCCCGTCTTCCCGGGCGACGCGCTCGCCCTGCACGGCTGGACCGGCGACGACACCGGAGTCCGCTTCGAGGCGGCGGCCGACGACGGACGCACCGTGCTCTCCGGCGGCCGCGCCCGCTTCGCCCCGGACCGGGGCGCCGCCGCACCGACCCGCGAGGAGACCCCCGATGCTTGACCCCGCACAGCGCGCCGAGGCCGCCGAACTGCTCCGCACCGCACAGCGCGACCGGGCCCCCGTCGACCCGCTGACCACCACCTGGCCGGACATCGACGCCACCGACGCGTACGAGATCCAACTCCGCAACGTCCGCGAGCAGTTGCAGAAAGAGGACGTCACGGTCCACGGGCACAAGGTCGGCCTGTCCTCCAAGGTCATGCAGCAGATGATGGGCGTCGACGAACCCGACTACGGCCACCTGCTCTCCGACATGGTGCTGACCGAGGGGACACCCGTCGACACCGGCCGCTACTGCCAGCCGCGCATCGAGGTCGAGATCGGCTACGTGCTCGGCCGGAGCCTGCCCGGTGAGGGATGCACCACCGCGGACGTCCTCGCCGCCACCGAGTACGTCGTACCGAGCATCGAACTCATCGACAGCCGCATCAGGGATTGGAAGATCGGCCTCGCCGACACCATTGCCGACAACGCGTCCTCCGCCGGAGTGCTCCTCGGCGCCGCCCGGGTCCGGCCGGCCGACCTGGACCCCGCCGACGTCGCCGCCGTCCTGTACCGGGGCGGCGAGGAGATCGCCCGGGGCAACACCAGCGCCGTACTGGGCGACCCGACCGAGGCGGTCGCGTGGCTGGCCCGCAAGGTGGCCTCCTACGAGGTGCGCCTTGAGGCCGGACACGTCGTGCTGCCGGGCTCGTGCACCCGGGCCGTGGACGTGCGGCCGGGGGACGAGTTCCGGGCCGAGTTCGAGGGACTCGGCTCCGTATCGATCGCCTTCGTCTGACGTCCGACAACACGTAACAGGAACACGGAAAGAGGCACAGCATGCGCACCACGAACACCACCCTGGAGGGGCGTACCGCCGTCGTCACCGGTGCGGGCGCGGGACTCGGCCGGGCCGAGGCGCTCGCCCTCGCGGAACTCGGCGCCAACGTGGTGGTCAACGACGTCGGCCCGGCGGCCGACGACGTGGTCGCCGAGATCAAGGCCCTGGGCGCGGACGCGGTCGCCGTGACCGGCGACGTGGGTGACTGGTCCATGGGCGAGCGCCTGGTGGCGGCCGCCGTGGAGACCTTCGGCGGCCTCGACGTCGTCGTCAACAACGCGGGCGTCCTGCGCGACCGGATGCTCTTCAACCTCTCCGAGTCCGACTGGGACGACGTCATCCGCGTCCACCTCAAGGGCCACGCCGGACTCTCCCGCGCCGCCTCCGTGCACTGGCGGGCCGCCTCCAAGGCGTCCGGCGCCCCCGTCTACGGCCGGGTCGTCAACACCAGCTCCGAGGCCTTCCTGTTCGGCGCCCCCGGCCAGCCGAACTACTCCGCGGCCAAGGCCGGGATCACCGCGCTCACCCTGGCCACCGCCCAGGGCATGTCCCGCTACGGGGTGCGCGCCAACGCCATCTGCCCGCGCGCCCGCACCGCCATGACCGCCGACTCCTTCGGCGAGGGCGTGAACGCGCCGGGCGGCCTCGACATCATGGCCCCCGAACGCGTCGCCACCCTGGTCGCCCACCTGGCCTCACCGGCCGCCGACGGGATCAACGGGCAGGTCTTCGTCGTCTACGGCGACATGGTCGCCCTGCTCGCGCCGCCCACGGTGGAGCACAAGTTCACCGCCGCCGACGGCACCTTCACCCCCGAGGAACTCGACGCCCAGCTCACCCCGTACTTCAGCGGCCGGGACCCCTACCGGAACTACGCCGCGTACAGTGTCGCCGCGCTCGACACGACGGGTACCCAGCAGACCCCGGCGGGCTGAAGGACCCGGCCCCTCGCCCCCGTCAGACCCCGTCGTCGCCGGGGGCGAGCAGCAGCCGGCAGGCCATCCGCAGGTCGGCGTCGGCCTCCTCCGGGGAGATCCGCTCGTTGAGCCGGGACTGCAGGACGCCGTACCAGAGCAGGGTCAGCAGCCGCAGCCGGGCGACATGGTGCTCCGTGGGGTCCTCGACTCCCCAGGCCCGCAGCAGCAGGTCGAGGAAGCCCGTGTCGACCCGGGCCAGGTCGGGGACGGTCGAGGCGCGGGCGGCGTTCGCCGACTGGATCATCGCGGTGGCCAGCTCAGGCCGGCGCAGCAGACTGCGGGTGGCACCCGCCAGCGTCGCGAAGACGGCGTCCTCGGGCGAGTCGTGCGCGGTCCGGTCCGCGAGCCGCGCGCCGAGCCCCTCGATCTGGTCGGCCATCACGGCCGTGAACAGGTGCGTCTTCGACGGGAAATACCGGTACAGGGTGCCGATCGCCACCCCCGCGGACTTGGCCACCTCGTGCATCTGCACCCGCTCGAGCCCCGTCTCGGCGGCGATGTCCGCCGCCGCCCGCAGGATGCTCTGCCGGCGCGCGTGCTGCCGGGGCGAACTGGGCTCGGCCCCCGCCCTGGCCTCGGCGATTCTGGGCACGCTCTCCCTCCAGGCGCTCGATCGTCTCGTGGCAACGGTCTTCGACAATACGCGCGCCCCGGGCCCCACGTCAGGTGCCGCCCGGCCCTCGTACCGGTCAGTGGGACCGCTCCCGCCCCTGCCGCCACCGGCGCGGTCTGCTGAAGCCTCACCCCCCGAACACCATCGAACATCCACCGACTGGCAGGAGGGCATCCATGCGGGACGGCCGAACGGAAGGCGACGCCACGCACGACGCCATACGCGAGCCCACCGGCGACGCGATCCACGACGTGATCGTCGTCGGATCCGGCGCGGGAGCCATGACCGGGGCCCTGATGGCCGCTGCGGACGGCCTGGACACGGTCGTCCTGGAACGGACGGCGCTGCTCGGCGGCACCTCCGCCTACTCCGGGGCCGCCTGCTGGCTGCCCGGCACCCAGGTGCAGGAACGCGCCGGTCTCGGCGACTCCACCGACGCCGCCCGCACCTATCTGCGGGCCCTCGTCGGTGACACGGGACCGGACCGCCGGGAGGCCTTCCTGCGGCACGCGCCCGAACTGGTCGCCCGGCTGGAGAGCGACCCGGCCGTGGAGTTCGAGTGGCGGGCCTTCCCCGACTACGTCGCCGCCCCGGGACGCATGGACGCCGGACGGTCCTTCGTGCCGCGCGATCTTCCGCGGGAGGAGCTGGGCGACCTGCTGCCCCTGGTCCGCCCCGCGGTCGACCGGGACCGGGCCGGCCAGGGCCACCCCGACGGCCCGCTGACCGCCGGCCGCGCCCTGATAGGCCGCCTCCTGCTCGCCGCCACCCGCACCGGCAACACCACCGTGCGCACCGGGCACCGCGTCACCGGCCTGGTCACCGAGCACGGCCGGGTGACCGGCGTCGAGGCCGAGACCCCGCAGGGCACGGTCACCGTACGGGCCCGGCGCGGCGTGCTGCTGGCCGCGGGCGGCTTCGAGGGCGACGACGCGCTGCGCACCGAGCACGGTGTACCCGGGGCCGCCGCGTGGACCATGGCACCCCCGGGAGCGACCACGGGCGACCTGCTGCGTGCCGCCGTCCGCATCGGTGCCGCCACCGACCTCCTGGACGAGGCCTGGTGGTGCCCCGGCACCGAACGGCCGGACGGCAGCGCCGCGTTCACCCTCGGCCTGCGCGGCGGCATCGTCGTGGACGCGGCTGGGCGGCGCTTCGCCAACGAGTCACTGCCGTACGACCGCATGGGCCGCGCCCTCGCCACCGCGCAGGCACCCGCCCATCTGATCTTCGACTCGCGTGAGGGCGGCGGCCTGCCCGCCATCACCGTGCCGCCCGCCGACCCGGAGGAGCACCTCGCGTCCGGCGTCTGGGTGAAGGCCGACACACTGCCCGAACTCGCCGAGCGCATCGGTGTCCCGGCCGGCGCGCTGACCGACGCCGTCGCCCGCTTCAACGGCCATGCCGCGACCGGCACCGACCCGGACCACCACCGGGGCGAGGACCCCTACGACCGGTTCTTCGCCGACACCCGCAACGCCCCCGGACCCAACCCCTGCCTGGTCCCGCTGGACCGCCCGCCCTACTACGCGGCCCGCCTCGTCCTCGCCGACCTCGGCACCAAGGGCGGCCTGCGCACCGACGTCCACGCCCGCGTCCTCGACGGCGCGGGGGACCCGATCCCGGGCCTGTACGCCGCCGGAAACACCAGCGCCTCCTTCACCGGCCGGGTCTACCCGGGCCCCGGCGTCCCCATCGGCACCGGGATGGTCTTCGCCTCGCTGGCCGTGCGGGACATGACCTCCCCCGGTGCGCTCCCGGCCAGTGGGATCCCCAGCGGCGCCACCGGCGGGGCGCGTTCTACGGTCACCGCACCGCCGGCCAGGGACTGAGGAGAGGTACTCGATGATCGACAAGAGTGTGTACGGGCCGTGGGCGGTCGTCGCGGGCGGCTCCGAGGGCGTCGGCGCCGCGTTCGCCGAGCAGCTCGCCGACGCCGGGATCAACCTGGTGCTGATCGCCCGCAAGCAGGGGCCGCTCCACGAGACCGCCGACCGGGCGCGGGCCCGGGGCGTCGAGGTCCGCACCCTCGCCCTCGACCTGCTCGACCCCGGGGCCCTGGCGGCCGTCCGCACGGTCACCGACGGCCTGGAGGTCGGGCTGCTGATCTTCAACGCGGGCGCCAACACCTACGGCCACGACTTCGTCACCGGCGACCTCGACGGCGTCCAGGGCGTGCTGGACCTGAACATCACCGCGCAGCTCGCCCTCACCCACCACTTCGGGGCCCTGATGAAGGAGCGGCGCCGCGGCGGCATCATGCTGGTCGGCTCCCTCTCCGGCTACCTGGGCCAGGCCCGGATCAGCGTCTACTCGGCGGCCAAGGCGTTCAGCCGCGTCTTCGCCGAGGGTCTGTGGCTGGAGCTGCGCGAGTACGACGTGCACGTCCTCGAACTGGTCCTGGGCGTGACCCGGACCCCCGCGATGGAACGCGCCGGCCTGCGGATGGACCTGCCCGGCCTGCGCGTCGCCGAACCGGACGACGTCGCCCGGGAGGGCCTCGACCACCTCGCCGACGGACCCGTGCGGGTCGCCGGCGGCAACGCGGAGACCGCCGAGCGGCGCAGCGGCTTCCCCCGCGCCGAACTGGTCCTCGGCGCGCACGAGGCCTCCCAGCGGCTGCTGCCCACCGCCACCTGACCGGGGGAGCGGCACACCCTCCCGCGCGCCGCAGCACCGCACTCCCACCGTCCGCGTACGCCGTTCCCTCCCGGAGAGCAGATGAGCGAGCCCGAGCCCCCACTCACGATCCCCGGCGCCCTGGACCTCGCCGCCGCCCGCGCCCCCGACCGGGAGGCGCTGGTGGACGACGACGTACGGCTGACCTGGAGGGAACTGCGCGACCAGGTGGGGGCAGCCGTCAAGTCGCTGATCGCCCTCGGCACCCGGCCCGGCGACCGGATCGCCGTCTGGGCGCCCAACAGTCACCGCTGGGTCGTGGCCGCGCTCGCCGTCACCTCGGCCGGTGCGGTACTGGTGCCCGTCAACACCCGCTACAAGGGCGGCGAGGCCCGCTGGCTGCTCGAACGCGGCGCGGCCAGAGTGCTGTTCGTCGAGAACGGCTTCCTCGGCAAGGACTACCTGGCCATGCTGAGGGACGGCGCGGAGGCAGCGGAGGCAGGGGAGGAGACGCACCCCGTACCGTCCCTGCCGGGCCTGGCAGCCGTGGTGACGCTCGACGGCGACGAGGACGGCGCACGTGACCGAGAGGACCGCCCCGGCACCCTGCCCTGGGGGACCTTCCTCGCCTACGGCGCCCACCTGCCCGACGACGAGGTCACCGTCCGCACCGCCTCCGTGCGCCCCGACGACCCGTCCGACCTGCTCTTCACCTCGGGCACCACCGGCCGCCCCAAGGGCGCGCTGACCACGCACCGCCAGAACCTCGCCACCTACCGGGCCTGGAGCGCACGCACCGGAGTCACCGGCGACGACCGCTATCTGATCCTCAACCCGCTCTTCCACTGCTTCGGCTACAAGGCGGGCGTACTGGCCTGTCTCCTGCGGGGCACCACGATGGTGCTGCAACCGGTCTTCGACGTGAACCGGGCCCTGCGCGCCGTCGAGACCGAACGGATCAGCGTCCTACCGGGCCCGCCCACCATCTACACCGAACTGCTCGACGCCCCCGACCGGTCCCAGTTCGACCTGTCCTCGCTGCGCCTCGCGGTGACCGGCGCCGCCGTGGTGCCGGTCGCCCTGGTCCGGCGCATGCGGGCCGAACTGTTCCCCGAGGTGCTCACCGCCTACGGGCTCACCGAGTCCTGCGGCACGGTCAGCGTCTGCTCCGCCGACGACGACGCGGAGACCGTGGCGCTGACCGCGGGCCGCCCCATCGACGGCGTCGAGGTGCGCATCGCCGACGGCGACCGGCGGCCGCTGCCCGCGGGCCGGGACGGCGAGATCCTGGTCCGCGGCTACAACGTGATGCTCGGCTACCTGGACGACCCGGCGGCCGGCGCGGCGGCCGTCGACGCCGACGGCTGGCTGGCCACCGGCGACGTCGGCCACTTCGACCCGCGCGGCAACCTGGTGCTCACCGGCCGCTCCAAGGACATGTTCGTGGTCGGCGGGTTCAACGTCTACCCGGCCGAGATCGAGCAGGTCCTCACCGGACACGACGCCGTCGCGGAGGCCGCCGTGATCGGCGTCCCCGACGCACGCCTCGGAGAGGTCGGCCGGGCCTACGTGACGGCCCGCTCGGGCGCCGGGAGCGACCCGGTCGCCCTGCTCGACTGGTGCCGCGAGCGGCTCGCCAACTTCAAGGTCCCCCGCGAGGTCGTCGTCCTGGGGGCGCTGCCGCGCAACGCCGCCGGCAAGGTCGACAAGGCCGCGCTGCGCACCGACTGACACCCGCGGCGCCACCACGCACCGCACGGACACGGCCCCCCGGGGCCGGGAGGACGCATGATGGGTAATCAGGTTCTGGAGTCGGTACGCGCCCTGCTGCCCGGCATCGGCAAGCGGGCCGTCGCCGCCGACGAGGCACGCCGCATACCGGAGGCCACGGTCCGCGAACTGACCGGGGCGGGCGTCTTCCGCATGCTCCAACCCGCCCGCTACGGCGGCCTGGAGAGCGACCCGGTCGACTTCTACCAGGTGGTGCGGGCGATCTCCGCCGTCTGCTGCTCCACCGGCTGGGTAGCCTCGGTGCTGGGCGTGCACCCCTGGCAACTCGGCCTGTTCCCGCGCCGGGCGCAGGACGACGTCTGGGGCGAGGACCCCGACACCCGCATCTCCTCGTCGTACGCGCCGGTGGGCCGGCTCACCCCCGTCGACGGCGGCTACCGGCTCACCGGCCGCTGGAGCTTCTCCTCCGGCTGCGAACACGCCACCTGGGCCCTGCTCGGCGCCCTCGTCGTCGGCGCCGAGGGACGGCCGGTGGACTTCCTCACGGTCCTAGTGCCCCGGTCCGACTACACCATCGAGGACGCCTGGGACGTGGTCGGACTGCGCGGCACCGCCAGCAACGACATCGTCGTCGAGACGGCGTTCGTGCCCGGCCACCGGGTGCTGCGCAACTACGAGCAGGCCCGGCTGAAGGTGCCCGGTCAGCAGGTCAACAAGGGGCCGCTGTACCGGCTGCCGTTCGGCGCCATCTTCACCAGCGCCATCACGGCACCGGTGATCGGCGCGGTGTCCGGCGGCTACGAGTCGTACGTGTCGCTGATGAAGGAGCGGGTGCGGCTCAGCCTGGGCGGTGGCCGGTTCACCGAGGACCCCTTCGCCCAGGTCGCCATCGCGCGCGCCGCCTCCGACATCGACGCGACCGTCCTCCAGATGGACCGCAACCTGCGCGAGCTGTCCGAACTCGCCGCCGCGGGCCGGGAGATACCCATGGAGCTGCGGCTGCGCACCCGGCGCGACCAGGTCCGGGGCACCGAACGGGCCGTCGCCGCGATCGACCTGCTCTTCAAGACCGCCGGCGGCAACGCGCTGCGCCGCGGCAACCCCGTCGAGCGCGCCTGGCGCGACGCCCACGCGGGCAGCGTGCACGTCGCCAACGACGTGGAACGCGCGCTCGCCATGTACGGCCGCGGGGCGTTCGGCCTCACGGTGGAGGACAACCTGGTCTGAGGAGGAGCACATCATGCGGCTCGAAGGACGCGTCGCGATCGTCACCGGCGCCGGGGACGGCATCGGCGCCGCGGTGGCCCGGCGGTTCGCCGCCGAGGGTGCCAGGGTGCTGGTCGCGGAGGTGAACGAGGAGACCGGCCGGGCGGTGGCCGCCGCGATCGGCGGCCGCTTCCTGCGCACCGACGTCGGCGACAGGGCACAGGTGCTGGCCATGGTCGACACCGCGGTGCGGGAGTTCGGCGGCGTCGACATCCTGGTCAACAACGCCTGGGCGGTCGGCGACCTCGGCCGGGTGGAGAACAAGACCGACGAGATGCTGGCCCGGGGTATGGGCATCGGCTTCTACGGCCCGTTCTGGGCGATGCGGGCGGCGTTCCCGCACATGCGGGAGCGCGGCTGGGGCCGGGTCGTCAACATGTGCAGCCTCAACGGCGTGAACGCCCACATGGGCACCCTGGAGTACAACGCCGCCAAGGAGGCCCTGCGCACCCTGACCCGCACCGCCGCCCGGGAGTGGGCCCCCACCGGGGTCGTCGTCAACGCGATCTGCCCCGGCGCGAAGAGCGCGGCCTTCCGGCGGCGGATGAGCGCCAACCCCGAGCTGGAGCGGCAGGTCGGGGCCATGAACCCGATGGGGAGGATGGGCGACCCGGACGAGGACATCGCCCCGGCCGCGCTGTTCCTCGCCGGCGAGGACGCCCGGTACGTCACCGGCAACACCCTCTTCGTCGACGGCGGTTCGCACATCAACGGCGTGGCCTGGGCCCCCGACCTGCCGTGACGGACCCGAGCCCGGGAGAGGCGGCACGCTCTCTCCCGGGCTCCGGCATGTCCCTCACACCCCCTGGCCCGCCGCCCTCGCGGCGAGGAACCGCGCCGGGAACTCCCCGCCGCCGTGCACCGCGAGGTCCGCCCCGTTGACGTACGCCGACAGGTCGCTCGCCAGGAACAGGCAGGCCCGCGCCACGTCCCCGGGCACGGCCATCCGCTCCATCGGGATCACGCCGGCCACCGAGGCGCCGCCGTCCGCGCCGTAGACGGACGCCGCGCTCTCGGTGCGGATCAGGCCGGTGGTGATGTGGTTGACCCGCACCTCGGGCGCCCACTCCAGGGCCAGCGCCTTCGTGAGGGCCAGCAGCCCCGCCTTGGCGGCCGTGTACGCGGCCGTGCCCGGCTGCGGATCGTGCGCGGAGACGCTCCCGATGTTGACGACCGAGCCGCCGCCCGGCCGTGCCCGCATGGCCCGGTAGGCCGCCTGCGCCACGTAGAACGGCGCGAGCAGGTTGAGCGCGACGATCTTCTCCACGAAGCGCGGCGAGACGGTCGCCGCGTCCGCGTCCGGCGAGCCGCCCGCGTTGTTGACGAGCACGTCGAGACGGCCGAAGCGCTCGACCGTACGGTCGACGAGCTGCGCCGCCGCCGCCGGATCGCGCACGTCGGCGGCGACGAAGACCGCCTCCCTGCCCCCTGCCGCCGGCGGGGTGCCCGGCGCGTTGCGGCCGCAGACCACCACGTCGGCCCCGGCCGCGAGGAACGCCTCCGCGATGGCGGCACCGATGCCCTTGGTGCCGCCGGTGACGAGCACCACGCGCCCCGTGAAGTCCAACGAGTCGTTGATGTCCGTGTCCGTGTCCGTGTCCGTGTCGGTGTCGATGTCGGTGTCGGTGTCGGTGTCCATGTCCACTGGCCTCTCCGGTCAGCTGGGGCGGCGGTTCACTGCGAGGTGAGTCCGAGCCCGGCGGCGAGCCGTGCCCGGTGCGAGGCGGGCGGGCCGAAGAGCTCGCCCGCTCCGTGCGCCCGCTTGAAGTAGCGGTGCGCGTCGTGCTCCCAGGTGATGCCGATCCCGCCGTGCAGCTGGATCGTCTCCCCGGCCACCGCCGAGAACGCCTCGGAGCACACCGACTTGGCGACGGCGGCGGCCCGCGGCAGTGCGCCGGGGTCCTCGTCGGCGGCGAAGGCCGCGCCCAGCGCGGCCGAACGCGCGGACTCCACCAGCACGTAGGCGTCCGCCAGCCGGTGCTTGACCGCCTGGAACGAGCCGATGGCCCGCCCGAACTGGACCCGGTCGCGGGCGTGGGCGACGGTGAGTTCGAGACAGCGCTCGGCGGCGCCCACCTGCTCGGCCGCGAGCGCCGCGCAGGCCAGGTCCCGCACGTGCGCCAGGACCCGCTCCCCGTCGCCCGCGACCCCGACCGGGCGCCCCTCGGCGCCGTCCAGGGCCCACCGGGCCTGGCTCCGGGTGCCGTCCATCGTGACGACCGGTTCGCGGCGCGCTCCGGGCGCGTCCGCCGCCACCTCGAACAGGGAGACACCGGCCGCCGTCCGGGCCGCGACGACCAGCACGTCCATGTCCGGCCAGTCCAGCACGTGCTCCTTGACGCCGCTGAGGAACCAGGCGCCGCCGCCGGGCCCCGGTACGGCGCGGGTGCGCACCGCCGCCGGGTCCCAGGAGCCCTGTTCGGCCCAGGCCAGCGTGCCCACCGAGCGCCCTTCGGCCAGCGGCGGCAGCAGGCGGCCGCAGGCCTCCTTGTCGCCGGAGGCGAGCAGCGCCCCCGCCGTGAGCACCGCCGAGCCGAGCACCGGCAGCGGACTCAGGCACCGGCCCAGCTCCTCCATCACCACGTGCACGTCCCGGGCGCCGCCGCCCGCGCCCCCGTACTCCTCCGGTACGGCGAGTGCGGCGACGCCGACCTGCTCGGTCAACGGCCGCCACGCCGCCTCCCCTTCGTGCCGGGTCAGCAACGACCGTACGGCCGACCGCAGTTCTTCCTGCTCCTCCGTCAGCCTCATCGGGCTGCTCCCCTCGGGTGTGTGGCGCGCGGTGGTGCCGCGCGGTCAGGCGGCCAGGACGCGGGCCCGGCAGGCGGCCGGGGTGCCCCAGGCGTCGCGCAGCGGACGGGCCTTGCGGATCCACAGGGACAGGTCCAGCTCGTCGGTGTAGCCGACCGCCCCGTGCAGTTGAAGGGCGGTGCGCCCGGCCCGGTGGGCTGCCTCGCCCGCCGTGGCCTTGGCGGCGGCGACGTCCCGGCCGGCCTCCGGAGAACCGGCGGCGAGAGCGAGTGCCGCGCCGTGCACCAGCGGCTCGGCGAACTCCAGGGCGATCAGCGTGTCCGCCAGCCGGTGCTTGACGGCCTGGAAGGAGCCGACGGGCACACCGAACTGGGTGCGCTGCTTGACGTACTCGACGGTCCGGGCGAGCAGCGCGCGGCCGAGCCCCAGGGACTGGGCCGCGGTGGCCAGCGCGGCGACGTCGGCGGCGTGTGCGGCGGCCGAGGCCACCGCGGGGCCCCGGGCCAGCACCGTCCCGCCGGAAGACGGCCGAGACAGGCGGCGCGCCGGGTCGGCCGACGGCTGTACGGGACCCGGCGCGGCGCCCGCGCGCAGTACGTCGCCGTCCACGACCAGCACCGTGTCGGCCGCGTCGGCGTCGAGGGCGTACGGGCCGAGGGCGGTCAGGCAGAGGGCGGCGACGGTCTTGCCCGAGGCGATGCCGGGGAGGTGCGCGGCGGCCGCGTCCGGGTCGCCGAGCCGGTCGAGGAGGGCCGCCGCGGCGACCGTCTCGACCAGCGGGCCGGGTACGGCGTGTCGCCCCAGCTCGGTGAAGGCGACGGCGAGGTCGAGCGGCAGCGGACCGAGCCCGTCGTGGCGCTCCGGCACCGCGAGGGCGAACACCCCGGCCTCGGACAGCCGCGCCCACAGCGCCCGTCCCGGGGCATGGTCCCCGGCGGCCCAGGACCGTACGGCCGCCGGGGTGTCCGAGGAGGCGAGGAGTCCGTCGAGGGAGCGGGCGAACTCCCGCTGCTCGGCGTCGAGGAGGAACCGCATCACCGGCGTCCCTTCGGCAGGCCGAGCAGCCGCTCGGCGATGATGTCGCGCTGGATCTCGTTGGTGCCCGCGTAGATGGGCCCGGCCAGGGAGAAGGTGTGTCCCTCGGCCCAGGCGCCGTGGTCCGGCGACTCGGGGGCGTGGTCGGCGAGTTCGCCGTACGGGCCCAGCAGGTCCAGGGCCGTCTCGTGCAGGGCGATGTCCAGCTCCGACCAGAAGACCTTGTTGAGGCTGGAGGCGGCGCCGGCCGGGCCGCCCTCGTCGTGCAGGATGCGGGAGGCGCCCGCGTAGGAGAACAGCCGGTAGGCGCGGGCGCCGATCACCGCGTCGGCGACCCGGTCGCGCAGCGCGGAGTCGGCCGGGTCGCCGTGCTCGCGCCACAGCGCGGTCAGCCGGTCGGCGGCGGCGGTGAAACGGCCCGGGCTGCGCAGGGTGAGGCCGCGCTCGTTGCCGGTGGTGCTCATCGCCACCCGCCAGCCCTGGCCCACCTCGCCGATGACGTCCTCGTCCGGCACGAACACGTCGTCCAGGAAGAGTTCCGCGAAGGCCGGTCTGCCGTCGAGACGTCCGACGGGCCGCACCGTGACGCCCTCGGCGTCCAGCGGGAACATCAGGTACGTCAGCCCGCGGTGGGGCTTGTCGGCGTCCGGGTCGCTGCGGAACAGGCCGAAGGCCCGGTCGGCGAACGCGGCCCGCGAGGACCACGTCTTCTGGCCGCCGAGCAGCCAGCCGCCCTCGGTGCGCCGGGCCGTCGACCTGAGCGAGGCCAGGTCGGAGCCGGACTCGGGCTCGGACCAGGCCTGTGCCCAGATCGCCTCGCCGCTCGCCATCGCGGGCAGGATCCGCGCCCGCTGCTCGGGGGTGCCGTGCTCGAAGAGGGTGGGGGCGAGCAGGTTGATGCCGTTCTGGCTGACGCGTCCGGGGGCGCCGGCCGCGAAGTACTCCTCCTCGAAGACCAGCCAGCGCAGGATCGAGGCGCCCCGCCCGCCGAACTCCTCGGGCCAGGACACCACCGACCAGCGGTCGGCGGCCAGTTCGGCCTCCCACTCCCGGTGGGCGGCGAAGCCCTCGGCGCTCTCCAGGGACGGCAGGGGAGTGGCCGGCACATGGGCCGCCAGCCAGTCGCGGGCCTCGGCGCGGAAGGTCTCGTCCGCCTCGCTGAAGTCGAGGTCCATCAGCCGCCCGCCTTCTTCATCGCCCGGATGTCCATGCCGCCGAGCGCGTCCGGCGCGGTCTCGGCGTTGTGCGCGTGCGCCAGATGGTGCAGGCCGAACACCGAGTCCATGCCGGCGTGCAGCCCCTGGAGATCCTCGGCCTGGTTCACGGCCCGCTTGGTCAGCGCGAGGCCCAGGCGGGGCATTTCGGCGATGCGCAGCGCCAACGCCTGTGTCTCACCGGACAGTTCCTCGCGGGGAACGACACGGTTGACCATGCCGACCTCGTACGCGCGGCGGGCGCTCATGCGGTCCCCGGTGAACAGGAACTCCTTGGCGACGCGCGGCGGCATCACCCACGGGTGGGCGAAGTACTCGACGCCGGGTATGCCCATGCGCACCACCGGGTCGGCGAAGAACGCGTCCTCGGAGGCCACGATCAGGTCGCACACCCAGGCGAGCATCAGCCCGCCCGCCACACAGGCGCCCTGCACGGAGGCGACGACCGGCTTGGGCAGCTCCCGCCAGCGGCGGCACATGCCCAGGTACACCTCGGACTCGCGGGCGAAGCGGCTCTCCGCACCCTGCTTGTCCGAGTGGTCCCACCACAGTCCCGCGCGGCGCTCGAACGGCAGGTGGGCGTCCCGCTCGGGGGTGCCGATGTCGTGGCCCGCGGAGAAGTGCTTGCCCGCTCCGGCGAGGACGACGGTCTTCACCTCGTCGTCCTCGGCGGCCCGGTAGAAGGCCCGGTCCAGGGCGTAGGTCATCGCGGAGTTCTGGGCGTTGCGGTACTCGGGGCGGTTCATGGTGACCGTCGCGACCGGACCCTGCTTCTCGTAGCGCACGGGTTCGCCGGTCCCGTCTTGGGCAGCGGACATCGTCGGCCCTCCTTCCCTAACAAGTGTTTGGTAGATTAACGTAACGGCATGAGCAGCGTCGAGGAGTTCCGCGCCGAGATCCGCGGCTGGCTGGCCACCCACCTCACCGGTGACTTCGCCGCCCTGCGGGGCCGCGGCGGCCCGGGGCGTGAGCACGAGGTCTTCGCCGAACGGCTCGAGTGGGAACGGCACATGGCCGCCGCCGGCTGGACCTGCGTCGGCTGGCCCGAGGAGTACGGCGGCCGGGGCGCGACCCTCGAGCAGCAGGTCGCCTTCCACGAGGAGTACGCCCTGGCCGACGCGCCCGCCCGGGTCAACCACATCGCCGAGCAGCTGCTCGGCCCCACCCTGATCGCCTTCGGCACCCCCGAGCAGCGGGCCAGGTTCCTGCCGCCGATCGTCGCCGCCGAGGAACTGTGGTGCCAGGGCTACAGCGAGCCCGACGCCGGGTCCGACCTGGCCAACGTGCGCACCCGCGCCGAACGCGACGGCGACCACTGGGTGGTCACCGGGCAGAAGATCTGGACGTCACTGGCCCACGAGTCCCAGTGGTGCTTCGTCGTCGCCCGGACCGAACCCGGGTCGCGGCGCCACCACGGACTGTCCTACCTCCTGGTCCCGCTGGACCAGCCCGGCGTCGAGGTCCGGCCCATCACCCAGCTGACCGGCACCTCCGAGTTCAACGAGGTGTTCTTCGACGGCGCCCGCACCCGTGCCGACCACATCGTCGGCGCCCCCGGCGACGGCTGGCGCGTGGCCATGGCCACCCTCGGATTCGAACGCGGGGTCTCCACCCTGGGCCAGCAGGTCGGCTTCCGGCGCGAGCTGGAGACCCTCGTCGAGACGGCCGGACGCAACGGCGCGGCGGACGACCCGCTGATCCGCGACCGGCTCGCCCGCGCCTGGACGGGACTCGAGACCATCCGATGCAACGCCCTGCGGATGCTGGACGGCGTCGCGTCCGGCGCACCCGGCCCCGAGGCGTCCATCGGCAAGATCTTCTGGGCCACCTGGCACCGTGAACTGGGCGAACTCGCCATGGACGTGTGCGGCGCGGGCGGCATGCTCGCCGCCGGTGAGCCCTACGACCTCGACGACTGGCAGCGGCTGTTCCTCTTCTCCCGCTCCGACACCATCTACGCCGGGTCCAACGAGATCCAGCGCAACATCATCGCCGAGCGAGTCCTCGGCCTGCCCAAGGAGGCCCGCCCGTGACCCCGAAGCCGCCACCGTACGTGCCGGGGCACTCGCTCCTGGCCGGGCGCACCGCCGTCGTCACCGCCGCCGCCGGTGCCGGGATCGGCGGCGCCACCGCCCGCCGGTTCCTGGAGGAGGGCGCCCGCGTCGTCATCGGCGACGCGCACGAACGGCGCCTCGGCGAGAGCACCGCCGCCCTCGCCGAGGAGTTCGGCGCCGACCGCGTGGCCTCGCTGCCCTGCGACGTCACCGACCAGCGGCAGGTCGACGCCCTGTTCGCGCTCGCCGCCGAACGCCACGGCGGCCTCGACGTCGTGGTCAACAACGCCGGACTCGGCGGCACCGCGGACCTCGTCGACATGACCGACGACCAGTGGGCCAAGGTCCTCGACGTCACGCTGAACGGCACCTTCCGCTGCACCCGGGCCGCCCTGCGCCGGTTCAAGGAGCAGGACGGCGAGGGAGGTGTCGTCGTGAACAACGCCTCCGTCATCGGCTGGCGGGCCCAGCGCGGGCAGGCCCACTACGCCGCCGCCAAGGCCGGGGTCATGGCCCTCACCCGGTGCGCCGCCCTGGAGGCCGCCGACTTCGGCGTACGGGTCAACGCCGTCGCCCCGAGCCTCGCCATGCACCCGCACCTGGTGAAGGTCACCACCCCCGAACTCCTCGCCTCGCTCACCGAACGCGAGGCCTTCGGCCGGTACGCCGAGCCGTGGGAGATCGCCAACGTCATCGTCTTCCTGGCCAGCGGCTACGCGTCGTACATGACCGGTGAGACGGTTTCGGTCAGCAGTCAGAGAGCATGAGCGGATGAAGAGCAACTCCTCAGCCTCGTCGTCGTCCACGTCCTCGTCGTCCACCCCCTCGTCCTCCGCCGCCGAGCGCCGCGCCGAGATCCTTGCCACCGCCGCCCAGGTCTTCGCCGACCAGGGCTACAACGCCACCACCGTCCGCCGCATCGCCGACGCCGCCGGGATGCTCGCGGGCAGCCTCTACTACCACTTCGACTCCAAGGAGTCGATGCTGGACGAGATCCTCACCGCCTTCCTGGACGAGCTGTGGGCCGGCTACGACACCGTGCTCGCCGCCGGACTCGGACCGCGGGAGACCATCGAGGCCCTCGTCACCGAGTCCTTCCGGCAGATCGACCGGCACGGCCCCGCGGTCGCCATCTACCAGAAGGAGTCCCGGCACCTGTCCGCCCAGCCGCGCTTCGGCTACCTCGCCGACTCCCAGGTGAAGTTCGAGAACGCCTGGCTGCGCACCCTGGAACGGGGCGTCGCCGAGCAGGTCTTCCGCGGCGACCTGGACGTGCGGCTCGTCTACCGGTTCGTGCGCGACACCGTCTGGGTGGCCGCCTCCTGGTACCGCCCCGGCGGCACCCACAGTCCGGAGGAGATCGCCCGGCAGTACCTGTCCATGGTCCTGGAGGGCATCACCCCGCGCGGCTGACGCCCCCGGCCCACCCCCGATCCACCACCAAGGAGCACTGTCATGGCCGAGGCCTACATCGTCGAAGCGGTCCGCACCCCGGTCGGCCGGCGCCGGGGCGGACTGTCCGCCGTCCACCCCGCCGACCTCGGGGCGCACGTCCTCAAGGCGCTGATCGAGCGCACGGGCATCGACCCGGCCGCCGTCGACGACGTCGTCCTCGGCTGCCTGGACACCGTGGGACCGCAGGCCGGGAACATCGCCCGCACCGCGTGGCTCGCCGCCGGCCTGCCCGAGGAGGTGCCCGGCACCACCGTCGACCGGCAGTGCGGCTCCTCCCAGCAGGCCGTCCACTTCGCCGCCCAGGGCGTGCTCTCCGGCACCCAGGACCTGGTCGTCGCGGGCGGCACCCAGAACATGTCGATGATCCCCATCGCCTTCGCCAGCCGCCAGGCCGCCGAACCCCTCGGCCTCACCGACGGCCCCTACGCGGGCTCCGAGGGCTGGCGCGCCCGCTACGGCGACGCACCCGTCAACCAGTTCCACGGCGCCGAACTCATCGCCCGGAACTGGGACATCTCCCGCGAGGACATGGAGCGGTTCGCGCTGCGCTCGCACCAGCGGGCCGCACGCGCCGTCGACGAGGGCCGCTTCGACCGCGAGACCGTGGCCTACGGCGACGTGACCCGCGACGAGGGCCCGCGCCGCGACACCTCACTGGAGAAGATGGCGGCCCTGAAGCCGGTCGTGGAGGGCGGCCGGCTGACCGCCGGAGTGTCCTCCCAGGTCTCCGACGGCGCCTCCGCACTGCTCATCGCCTCCGAACGGGCCGTCGCCGAACACGGCCTGACCCCGCGCGCCCGCGTCCACCACCTGTCGGTGCGCGGCGAGGACCCCATCCGCATGCTGTCGGCGCCGATCCCGGCGACGGCGTACGCCCTGAAGAAGGCCGGGATGTCCATCGACGACATCGACCTGGTCGAGATCAACGAGGCCTTCGCACCCGTCGTCCTGGCCTGGCTCAAGGAGACCGGCGCCGACCCCGACCGCGTCAACGTCAACGGCGGCGCCATCGCCCTCGGCCACCCGCTCGGCGCCACCGGCACCAAGCTGATGACGACCCTGCTGCACGAACTGGAGCGCACCGGCGGCCGCTACGGCCTGCAGACCATGTGCGAGGGCGGCGGACTCGCCAACGTCACCATCATCGAACGCCTCTGAGGCACAGGAGAGAGGGGGCGGTCCGGAACCCCGGGCCGCCCCCTCTCACACCTGCCCCCGAGCGGTCTAGCGGGGCAGCGACTTCAGCGTGGCCTGCGCCTCGGTCATGATGCGCCCGACCAGTTCCGTGCAGGACGGCAGGTCGTCGATCAGGCCCGCCACCTGACCCGAGGCCATCACCCCGATGTCCGTGCGCCCCTCGACCAGCGAGGCCTTGAGCAGCATCGGGGTGTTGGCGGCCAGCAGCACCTGGCCCCAGGTCAGTTCCTTGCCGTGCTTCATCGCCAGCCCGTCCCGCACCAGCCGCGGCCAGCTCGCACCCGTCTCCTTCCGGAACGCCGCGGCGTGCCGCAGCGCCCGCAGGCTCGACGTCACCCGGCCGGCCCGCTCCAGCGAGTCGACCATGGCGGTGCGCAGCATGCGGTGCGGCATGCCGTCGACCTTCGTCGTGACCGTGACGTCCTTGACCGAGGCGGCCAGATACTTCGCCTTGACCTCCGCCGGGACGGTGCTGTCGGAGGTGAGCAGGAAGCGGGTGCCCATCCCGATGCCGGCTGCCCCGTAGGCGAGGGCGGCCACCAGACCGCGCCCGTCGTGGAAGCCGCCCGCAGCGATCACCGGGATGCCGACCGCGTCCACGACCTGGGGGAGCAGTACCGACGTCGCCACGTTCCCGGTGTGCCCGCCGCCCTCGCCGCCCTGCACCATCACCGCGTCCGCGCCCCACGCGGCGACCTTCTCCGCGTGCCGCCGGGCGCCGACCGAGGGGATGACCACGACACCGGCGTCCTTGAGGCGCGCGATCAGCTCCTTGGACGGGGCGAGTGCGAAGGACGCCACCCGCACGCCCTCGTCGACGATGATCCGCACCCGGTCCGCGGCGTCCCCGGCGTCCGCCCGCAGATTGACGCCGAACGGCGCGCCCGTACGGGACTTGACCTCCCGCACCGCCGCCCGCAACTGCTCCACGGACATCGTCGCGGAGGCGAGGATGCCGAGGGCCCCCGCGTTGGCGGAGGCGGACACCAGCCGGGGACCGGCCACCCAGCCCATCCCGGTCTGCACGATCGGGTACCGCACCCCGGTCAGCTCGGTGAGCGGCGTCGCGAACGTCCCGTCGCCCGGCGCGCTCACGCCGGGACCTCCCGCTCCCGCAGCCCCTTCGGGTCGACGACCTCGCGGATCAGCCGCAGCTCCGCCTCGGTCGGCTCCCGGGTGAAGGGCACCTCGTCGGGGACCGTCAGCGCGAAGCCGGTGGCCCCGGTGACCTGCTCGACGGTGACCCCGGGGTGCAGGGAGCGCAGCCGCATCGTGCGGTCGGGGGTCTCGAAGTCGAAGACGCCCAGGTTGGTGACCACCTCGGGGACGCGGTGGTAGCGGGTCGCGGCGGGACCGGCCGCCGCGGCCCGGTCGTACCCGACGCCGCTGACCATGTCGACCCGCTCGACGAACACCCGCGCCGAGTGCTTCGGCACCCAGTAACTCGTCGGATTGTTCAGCGTGTTGACCGGCGCCCCGCGCACGCCGAGCAACTGCCGGGTGGGGCGGCCCCAGTCGCCGATGCAGGAGATGTTCTGGTTGCCGTGGCGGTCGAGCTGGCTCGCGCCCATCATCACGTGCCGTCGGCCGGTGGCCGTCAGCGCCAGGTGCTGGCGGAACGGCAGCCAGCCCTCCACGGCCCCCGGCCGCTGCCCGATCGCGGGGACGTCCGCCATGAGCAGCGCCTCCCCGTCGGTCAGCAGCAGGTCCGGCGAGAAGGTGAGCTTCGCCAGCCGCGCGCCGATGGCCGGGACGGTGCCCATCGGGCTGGCGAGGACCTCCCCGTCGCCGCGCCAGGCCTCGGCGCAGGCCACCACGCAGTACTCGGCGCGGGTCGCGGCCGGCAGGCCGGTCTCGGTGACGCTCATGCTTCCTCCTGCTGGTCCTGGTGGTCCTGCCGGTTCTGGTGGAAGGCCGCGACGGCGGCCTGGTAGGCGGCCTCGTCCCCGCACAGGAACCGCGCCTCGAACGCCTGCCACGCCTCGGGGTCGCGGGCGGCCCGGACATAGGCGCGCTGGAAGTCCTCGTCACGGTCGTGGTCGGGGACGCAGGACGTGAAGTGCGCGCCGTTCGGCGTCTCCACGACACCGTCCACGAACAGGCGCTTCACCAGCAGGGTCTGGGGACCGTGCTCCTTGAGCAGGTCCGCCGTGTCCACGATCCGCTCGCAGGAGACGTACGCGTGGTCGGCGGCCTGGCAGAACAGGTCGTCGAAGTACGGGTCCGGGCCCAGGTACTGGCCGTTGCCCTGCGCGTCGGCCCGGTTGAGGTGGACCAGCGCCGCGTCCAGGCGCAGAGCCGGTGCCGCCACCAGCTCCTCCCCGTCGTCGTAGGGCGAACGGACCGTGCGCAGCGCGGGGTTGACCTTCATCACGTCCGATCCGAGCCCGGCCCGCACCGGGATGAACGGCAGCCGCTGCGCCCCGGCGGTCAGGCCCCACATGAGCATCGCCTCGTCCAGCTCCACCATCTCGAACGCCCCGCTCTGCCGGGCGGCCGTGAAGTGCGGCTCCAGGGGTATCGAGTCCAGGGTGCCGAAGGCCGCGACCAGCTTGCGGATCCTCCCCGCGGCCGCCAGCAGACCGACGTCGGGGCCGCCGTACGACACCACGGTCAGATCGGTGACGTCCGAGCGCAGCAGCGCCCGTACCAGGGCCATAGGCTTGCGGCGCGAGCCCCAGCCGCCGATGCCGATCGTCATGCCGCTGCGCAGCCGGCCGACGACGTCGTCCGCCGTCATCGTCTTGTCCTGGGTCACGCTCGCTGCTCCTTGTCCGTGCCGGAAGTGTCGGTGCCGGAGGTGCCGGAAGTGTGGGTGCCGAAGGTGTCGCGCACGCGGTCGGCGACCCCGCTGAGGTTGGCCTCGAAGGTGAAGCCCTGCTCGAAGCGGTAGCTGCGGCGTACGTCGACGGGGTCGATGCCGTTGATGGCGGCCTTGGCCAGCCGGATCAGGTGTCCGTCCTTGGCGGCGATCTCATCCGCCAACTCCAGCGCGGCCGACCTCAGTTCCCCGCGCGGGACCACGCGCCACACCGAGCCGTGCCGGTGCAGTTCCTCGGCCGTCGCGGTGCGGGAGGTGTAGTACAGGGCCCGCATCAGGTGCTGCGGGACCAGCCGGGCGAGGTGCGTGGCCGCGCCGAGCGCTCCGCGGTCCAGCTCCGGCAGCCCGAAGGTCGCGTCGTCGGACGCCACGATCGCGTCCGCGTTGCCGGCCAGGCCGATGCCGCCGCCCAGGCAGAAGCCGTGCACGGCGGCCACCACCGGCACCTCGCACTCGTAGACCGCGGCGAACGCCTCGAAGCAGCCCCGGTTGGCGCCGATGAGCGCGCCGTGCCCCTCCGTGCGCTGCATCTCCTTGATGTCCACGCCCGCGTTGAACCCGCGGCCCTCGGCGGTGAGCACCACGCAGCGCACCTCGGGATCGGAACCCGCGGCGCGCACCGCGGCGGCCAGCTCGTACCAGCCCCGCACGGGCAGGGCGTTGACCGGGGGGAAGTCCACGGTGACGACGGCGACGCCCTTTTGCGGGGCGGAGGTGGAGACACCCATGAGCAGATCAGCTACCTTTCCACCAAACGTTTGTTAGGCAGAAGGTAGCAGTGATGCGAACGCCGGGGGAGTGCCCCGTGCCACTGAGCGGTACGGCCCCGCCCCCGGCCCCACCCGAAAGGACACCCTCATGACCTCACCGACCGCCCTGTGCGCCGGCCGTGTCGTCGCCGTCACCGGCGCGGGCCGCGGGCTCGGCCGCGCACATGCCCTGGCGTTCGCCGCCGAGGGCGCGAAAGTCGTCGTCAACGACCTCGGCGTGGGCCTCGACGGCTCCGGCGCGGGCGGCGGCCCCGCCCAGCGGGTCGTCGAGGAGATTCGCGCCGCCGGCGGCGAGGCCGTCGCGCACGGCGGCGACATCGCCACCGGCGACGGCGCGGCCTCCCTCGTCGCCGCCGCCCTCGACTCCTTCGGCCGGCTCGACACCCTGGTCAACAACGCCGGATTCCTGCGCGACCGGATGCTGGTGAACCTCGACGAGGACGACTGGGACGCGGTGATGCGCGTCCACCTCAAGGGCCACTTCCTGCCGCTGAAGCACGCGGCGGCGCACTGGCGCGCCGAGGCCAAGGCGGGCCGCGTCCCCGAGGCACGCGTGATCAACACCGGTTCCGGAGCGGGCCTGCTGGGCAGCGTCGGCCAGGGCAACTACTCGGCGGCCAAGGCGGGCATCGTCGGACTCACCCTGGTGGCCGCCGCCGAGATGGGCCGCTACGGCGTCCAGGTCAACGCGATCGCCCCGGCCGCCCGCACCAGGATGACCGAGGACACCTTCGCCGAGACCATGGCGGCGCCCGGCGCCGGCGGCTTCGACGCGATGGCCCCGGAGAACGTGTCACCGCTCGTCGTGTGGCTCGGCTCGGCGGCCTCGGCCGGCGTGAGCGGCCGGGTCTTCGAGGCGGAGGCGGGCCGCATCACCGTGATGGAGGGCTGGCGCCCGGGCCCCACCGCCGACAAGGGCGCCCGCTGGACCCCGGCCGAGGCGGGGGAGACGGCGACGAAGCTCCTGGCCGCCGCCGAGACGCCCCAGGCGGTGTACGGCGCCCGCTGACCGGGCCGCACGACGCGGAAGGGGGGCGGTGACAAGTCGTCACCGCCCCCCTTCCGGGGGCAATCCGGTCAGCCCTGGGCCCGCTCCCCGCGCACCCCGCCCGCCAGCAGCGCCGGGGACTCGGGACGGCCGTCCAGGACGCGGTTGGTGCGGGTGACCACCTCCCACCCGGGGGCGGAGTCCGTACGGCGCAGCCGCCAGTGGTTGGCGGTGGCCCGGCGCACCACGTACCGGCCCTCCTCGTGCACCACCATCAGCGAGTGGCACACGGCGACCGCCTCGTCGCCGTCGACCGTGATGTGCGGTGGCCCCACGACGTGCGCGCAGCCCTGCCGGATCCACCCACGGTGCGCGGCGGACCGCACCATCGCGCCGATCTGCTCCCGGCCCGCGAGGAAGAGCTCGTCGATGTCGTAGACACCGTCCGGCGCCCACAGCGCGGCGACACCGTCCGCGTCGCCGCCGTCGACCAGCGGCCCGTACGAGGCCATCATCCTGGCGATGTCCCGCTCGTCCTCCAGACGCCGCAGCCGCGCTTCGACGTCGTCCGGCAGTCGCTCGCTCACGCCGCCTCCTCCTCGCCCGCCACGACGCCCGCGATCCTCGCCAGCGCCTCCAACTGCTCCACGTAGTGGGCCGACGACTCGGCCGCCAGCGACACGCTCACCAGCGTCGCCCCCGCCTCGGACACCTTGCGCAGCGCCCGCGCCGCGGCGTCCGCGCCGCCGGACGGATCCAGCGGGCGTCCCGCGCTCAGCACCACCTCGAAGCCCTCCGGCAGGGGCGCCGCGTCGACCATCTCGCGCAGCCGGTCCAGCGGCAGCCCGAACGGCACCCAGCCGTTCCCGTACGCCACCGCCCGCCGCAGCGAACGAAGAGTGCGACCGCCGATCCACAGGGGCACCGTCTCCTGCACGGCGTGCGGCTCCACCACGAACCCCTCGTAGCCGAAGTGCTCCCCGTGGTAGGCCGGTTCGCGGCGGGACAGCGAGGCCCGCAGCGCCGCCAGGGCGTCGTCGGCGATTCCGCCGCGCCCCTCGAAGGCCGCGCCGAGCAGCCGGAACTCCTCCTCCAGGCTGCCGACTCCCAGCCCGAGCACGAGCCGCCCGCCGGAGACCCGGTCCAGCGTGCCGTAGCGCTTGGCGAGGGCCAGCGGGTGGTGGTAGCCCAGCACGAGGACCTGGGTGGCGAGCCGGATGCGGCGGGTGCGGGCGGCGAGGTACCCGAAGGTGGCGAGCGGATCCCAGTAGGTACCGCCCCGCTGCTCGGCGACGTCCACGGGCACCGCCACGTGCTCCGAACACGTCAGGTGGTGGAAACCGAGCCGGTCGGCGGCCTCGGCGACCGCCCCCAGCTCCTCGATGCCGGCACCGCGCTCCCACGGGGAGTGGACACCGGGCACGGCCGTGACGACGGGACTGGTGATGCCGATCCGCATGGGGGCACCTCTCTCGGACGCGAACAGACGGGAGGGGACGAGGCGAAGGGGGGTGGGGGAGAAGAGGGCGGGGGGAAGGGCCATCCAAGTCCGCGCCCCGCGTCGCAGGCGGCCGGATCCCACTGACCGGAACGCCGCGCACCGGGCCCGCACGGCACGCGAAAGCATCGGCGGCCGACGGAAGGACGCCAGACCGTGCCCCGAACGAGCGGCGAGAGAACCCCCGCGCACCCCACCTCGGCCAAGCAGCGCCAGCGCCACGCCCGGATCCTGCGGAGCGCGGCACGGCTCGGCGCGGCACACGGGCTCGACCGGGTGCAGATGCAGGACGTGGCCAGGGAGTCCGGCGTCGCGATCGCCACCCTCTACCGCTACTTCCCCTCGAAGACCCACCTGTTCGCCGCCGTCATGTACGCCCAGGTACTCCGGCTCGACGCCGAGACACCGCCCCCACCGCCGGGCACCGGACCGGTGGAGGCCGTGACCGGCCTGCTCACCGGGGCGAGCCGGCAGCTCTTCGAACAGCCGCTGCTGGCCCTCGCGATGATGCGGGCCAACAACGCCGCACCCGTCGACCACGACGGCGGCCCGGCCCGCCGCACCGACGAACTCCTCGCCGATCTGATGCTGCGCACGGCAGGCGTGAGCCGCCCCACCGAGCGCGACCGCCGCGTGGCCCGCCTGCTGCAACAGGCCTGGTACGGACTGCTCGTCACCGTCCTGTACGAGCGCTCCTCGCCCCAGGACGCGCAGGACGGCATCCGGCTGGCCTGCCGCCTGCTGCTCGCCCCGCAGCCCGGTCACCGGGAGTGGACGGGACCTCGCGCGAGCGGGCCGACTAGCGTGCCCGCACTTCACCGGCCGACCTGAGGAGCCCCCATGTCCCGCAACGTCGTCGTCACCGGATCCGGTTCCGGGATCGGTGCCGCCCTCACCGCCCTCCTGCGCGCCCGGGGCGACCGCGTCATCGGCGTCGACCTGCGCGGCGGCGAGATCGACGCCGACCTGTCCACCCCGCGAGGCCGCGCCGCTGCCGCCGCTGCCGCGACCGGGGCGGCCGGCGGGGTCGTGGACGCGGTCGTCACCTGCGCCGGCACCTCCGTGCCCGGCACCGCGACGGTCACCGTCAACTACTTCGGCACCACCGAGTTCGTCGCGGCGCTCCGCCCGGCCCTCGCCGCCGCCCGGCAGCCCCGCGTCGTCGTCATCGGCTCCGTCTCGGGCACCCAGCCCACCGACCCGGACGTCGTCGCCGCCTGCCTGGCCGCCGACGAGGACAAGGCCCTCGCCCATGCCGAACGCGCCGTCGCCGACGGCCGTGCGCGCCGGCTCTACCCCTCGTCCAAGGCGGCGCTCGCCCAGTGGGCACGGCGCACCGCCGTCGCCGAGGGCTGGGCCGACGCCGGGATCCCCGTGAACGTCGTCGCACCCGGCATCGTGCTCACCCCCATGAGCGCGGGCATCTTCGACGACCCCGCGATGAAGAAGGCCATGGACGCCGCCGTCCCGATGCCGCTCAACGGCTACCTCCGGCCGGAGGACGTGGCGCGGGCCGTCCTCTTCCTGGCCGGTGACGACAACACGCACATCACGGGCCAGGTCCTCCACGTCGACGGGGGCGCCGAGGCGACGCTGCGCGGACCCGCGCACTTCTGACCCGGCGAGGCACGCACCCCGGCGTCCGGGACACCCACCCGGCACCGCGCAGGGCCCCGGCCGCGTACGGCGACCGGGGCCCTGCGTACTCCGGGCCCCTCAGAGCCGTACCGAGTGCCGGACCACCTTGCCGGTGGCGTTGCGCGGCAGCGCCTCGGTGGTCAGCCGCCAGCGCCGGGGCACCTTGAAGTAGGCCAGTTCCCTCGCCGCGTACTCCCGCAGCTCCTCCTCCGTGACCTCGGCCCCCGGCCGGAGCACCACGACCGCGGCCACCTCCTGGCCCAGATCGGGGTGCGGCGTCCCGATGACGAGGCACTCCGCCACGTCCGGGTGCTCGACCAGCACCGTCTCGATCTCGGCCGGATAGATGTTCTCGCCGCCCCGGATGATCAGGTCCGAGCGGCGGCTGACCAGGAACAGCCGGCCCTCGCGCAGGCACCCCAGGTCCCCGGTGCGCAGCCAGCGGTCCGCGCCGATGGTGTCGGCGGTGGCCCCGGGATCGCGCCAGTAGCCCAGCATGTTGTACATGCTGCGCACCCACACCTCGCCCTCCTCGCCCTCGCCGAGGACCTCGCCGAGCGGGTCGCGGATCTCCAGCCGGACGCCGGTCACCGGCCGGCCCAGGGTGCCGGGGGCGGCCGCCAGCTCCTGCGGGTTCGCCGCCGCGATCGCCGTACACGACTCGGTCAGCCCGTAGCTGTCCACGAGCGAGTCCTTCGCGAACGGCAGCTCGCGCCGCAGCCGCTCCTTGAACGCCGTCGTCGACGGCGCCGAGGCCAGCGCGAACGCCGTCAGCGACGACGTGTCGTACCGGTCCGCGCCGCCGTGTTCGAGCAGCCGGTGCGCCATCGTGGGCACCGCGCCCCAGTTGGTGACGCGTTCCCGCTCGACCAGGGCCAGGACCGCGTCCACGTCGAACGCGCCCTGGTGCAGCACGATCCTGCTGCCCGTGGCCAGCCGCGGCACGGCGAGGTTGTGCAGGCTGGCGATGTGGAACAGCGGCAGGGTGAGCAGGTAGACGCGGTCCTCGGCGGTCAGCGGGTCGCCGAACTCGTGCAGCAGGGCGTCGTTCAGCCGGTGGTACTCCACCACCGCCAGCAGGTTGCGGTGGGTGTGCACGGCGCCCTTGGGCCGGCCCGAGGTGCCCGAGGTGTAGAGGATGACGGCCGGATCGTCCTCGGCGACGTCGGCGGACGGCAGCGGCGCGTCCGGGTGGGCCGCGGCGAAGCGGCTCACGTCGTCCTCCAGGGACACCACCGGGACCCCGCACCCGGCCAGCTTCGCCGACTGCCGGGCGTCGGCCACCACCAGCGACGGCTCGGCGTTCGCCACCCCGTGGGCCATCTCGCGCGGTGACCACCAGGCGTTGAACCCGACCGCCACCGCCCCGATCGACACCGTGGCCCAGAAGGTCTCGATCCACTCCGGGGAGTTCGCGGCGGCGACGGCCACCCGGTCCCCCTTGGCGATGCCGTACTCCTCGCGCAGCACCCGGGCCAGCGAGGCGACCCGGGCCGCGTGGGAGGCGAAGGTGATCCGGCGGTCCGCGGTGACGATGTAGTCGCGGTCGGCGTGCGCGACGGACGCGTGCAGTACCTCGTGCAGGGCCCGCTGCCGGTGGGTGAAGACCGGCAGCCGGGCGCCCAGCACGTCGTCTTCGGCGAGCTCGAACCGGCCGCCCGGGCCGGTGAGCGCGGCCACTCGGGCGAGGGCGGCAGAGCGGTGGTCCGTGTCGCTGGGCATCGGGACTCCTGGTGCGTCGGAAACCTCACGGGGATCGCGGTCGGGGTCAGTCTCGGCGCGGACCGGGGATCGCTCCCCGGCCGGTTCCGGTCACCGGGACACCGTGTCACGGCCCGGCCGGACGCGGAACGGCCGCCCCGCCCGCGCCGGGGCCCGCCCGCCCGGCTCCCGGTGAGTGGGATGCGTCACGTCGGCCGGATTTCGCCGGCCGTAGCGTCCACCCACCCGATCCGGCTTCCACCCACCCGGCCCGGCTTCCACCCACCGATCCGGGCATCCACTCACCCGGTCCGGCTCCGGACCGCCACCGCTTCCCCCCACCGGACTACTGGAGGAACACATGAAGCGAGCACCACGGGCGCGAGCCCGACTCGCCGCAGCCCTGGCCGCCGCGGCGATGCTCACCTCCGCGTGCGTCTCACCGGACGACGGGGGCAGCGACAGCGGCACGCGGCAGAAGGCCGAACGCGGCCGCTACACGTTCGGCAACGTCGGCAAGCAGCCCGCGGGCGGCGAGCCCGTCCGCGGCGGCACCCTGCACTTCGCCGACTACGCCGAGGCCCGCAGCCTCAGCCCCGCCGTCACCTACGCCACCGGCGCCTCCGGCGGCTCCGCGCTCGCCGCCGTCTACGACGTCCTCATGCGCTACGACACCGCCGCCCACAGGTACGAGCCGTGGCTGGCGAAGGACCTGCGCTCCAGCGACGACGCCAAGACCTGGACCCTCACCCTGCGCGACGGCGTCGAGTTCTCCGACGGCACCCCGCTCGACGCCGAGGCCGTGATCGGCAGCATCACGTGGTACCAGGAGAACAAGGGCGCCGACACGGCCCTGCTCGCCCCGAACCTCGCCAAGATGGAGGCCAAGGGCGACTCCACCGTCGTCTTCACCCTCCGCAACTCGTGGGCCACCTTCCCCGCCATGCTCGCCCAGGCCCCCGGCATGATCGTGGCGCCCGCCGCCCACGCCGGGAAGAAGTTCCGGCCCATCGGTGCCGGCGCCTTCACCCTGGGCTCGTACAAACCCCAGGAGGAGATGGTCCTCAAGGCGAACAAGAACTACTGGAAGGGCGAGCCCTACCTCGACGCGCTCCGGTTCACCTGGCCGCAGTCCGACCGGGCCAAGCTCGAGGCACTCGACGACGGCACCGCCGACGTGGTGTACATGCGCAGCCCGGACGTGGTCGACGAGGCGGTCAAGGCCGGCCACCCCGGCGAACTGACCCTCACCGGCCTCGGCAACATGGTCGTCGTCAACACCCGCGAGGGCCGCCCCGGCGCCGACCTCAGGGTCCGCAAGGCCATGGCCCTGGCCCTCGACCCCGCCCTCGACACCGAACGCGCCTACGACGGCAAGGGACTGCCCGGCCAGGAGATCTTCCCGCCCGAGTCGCGCTGGCACTCCGACGTGAAGCCCCTCGGCATCGACCTCGAACAGTCGAAGAAGCTGCTCGCCGAAGCCAAGAAGGACGGCTACGACGGCACCGTCACCTACATGGACGGCACCGACCCCGTCTCCCGGGCCAAGGCCGTCGTCACCAAGGCGATGCTGGAACGCGTCGGCTTCAAGGTGGAACTCGACCTCGTCTCCTCCATCGCCGACCGGACCTCGAAGACCTACGTGGAGCACGACTTCGACCTCAGCCGCGGCGCGGCCAGCGTCTCCGAGAGCGACCCCTACCACCGCCTCCAGAGCGTCCTGAACTCCAAGAGCTACGGCAACCCCGGCGGCTACGCCAACCCGAAGATGGACCAGCTCCTCGTCGAGCTCCAGGGAGCGACCGGCGAGGCACGGACCCAGCGCGTCCTCGACGACATCCAGACGCTGTTCAACGAGGACGTCCCCCTCATCAACCTCGGTGCCAGCGCCGCCCTCACCGCCTGGGGCGAGAACGTGCACGGCATCGTGCCGACCGACGAGTACATGGCCCTCTTCGGCGAGGCCTGGATCGGCAAGTGACCCCCGCGGCCCCGGGCCCGGCGGTGCCGCCGGGCCGAGATCTGGAGGAACCATGAGTGTCGCCGCGCTGCGCCGGCCGGCCCTGCGGCTGCTGGAACTCCTCGGCGTGCTGTTCATCGCGAGCATCGGGGTCTTCTCCCTGGTGGTCCTGATGCCCGGCGACCCCGCCGTCGACATCCTCGGCGCCGGCCGGGCGCCCTCCGAGTACGCCGCGCTGCGCACCGAACTCGGCCTCGACCAGCCCCTGGTCACCCGCTATCTCGACTGGCTCGGCGGCGCGCTCACCGGCGACCTCGGCCGCTCCGTCGTCCCCCCGCAGAGCGACGTCACCGACCGGGTGCTGTCCGCGCTGCCCGTCAGCTTCGAGATCGCCGCCCTCGGACTGGTCATCGCCCTGCTGATCGCGGTGCCGCTGGCCATGTGGTCGGCCTACCGGGAGGGCTCGGCGGCCGACCGGATCATCGGCGCCGGCACCTTCGGCGTCCTGTCCGTGCCCAGCTTCCTGGCCGGACTGCTGCTGATCCTCGTCCTGGTCAACTCGGCCGGCTGGTTCCCGCGCTCCGAATGGGTGCGGATCGGCGACGGCGACCTCCTGGGCAACCTGCACCACGCCTTCCTGCCCGCACTGACCGTCGCCCTGGCCGAACTCGCCATGTTCACCCGCGTGCTGCGCGGCGACCTGATCGTCACGCTGCGCGAGGACTACATCCTCGCCGCCCGCGCCAAGGGCATGAACCCGCTGCGCGTCCTGTTCACCGACGCCCTGCGCCCCTCCTCGTTCTCCCTGGTCACCCTGCTCGGCCTCAGCCTCGGCCGGCTGATCGGCTCCACCGTCGTCGTCGAGTACCTCTTCTCGCTGCCCGGCATGGGGACCCTGATCGTCAACGCCGCCGGCCAGGGCGACTACCCGATGGTCCAGGGCGCCGTGCTCACCATCGCCGTGATCTACGTGGTGATCAACGCCGGCATCGACCTCTCCTACGGCTACCTCGACCCGAGGACGCGACGTGTCCATGTCTGACCTCGCTCCGCGCACGCGGACCGCCTTCCCGCCGCCCCTGCTCATCGGCGCAGCCCTCGCCGTCGTCGGCCTGGTCCTGCTGGTGTTCGGCGCGACCACGCCCCAACTCGTCACGCCCGCCAAGGCCGCCGTCGCGCTGCTCGGCCTCGGCCTGCTCCTCGCCGGGGCCTCCCGGCTCGGCAAGGTGTGGGCGGGGCCCGGCTTCGACGTGGTGTTCTGGTTCGGCGCGGCCTGGCTGCTGCTGCTCGGCCTCGCCATCCTGTGCGCGCCGTGGCTGCCGCTCGCCGAGGACCGCGACGTCGCGAGCACCGTCGCCGAACCCGTCTTCGCCACCCCGACGTTCACCGGCGGCCATCCCCTCGGCACCAACGCCTTCGGCCTCGACCTGCTCGCCCGCTCGCTCTACGGCGCCCGCTCCTCCCTGCTCATCTCCCTGTCCGCGGTCGCCCTCGGCACCGTGGTCGGCGGGGCGATCGGCATGGTCGCCGGGTACTTCCAGAAGAGCGTCGACCGGGTGGTGGGCATCGCCACCAACTCGCTGCTCGCCGTGCCCCCGCTGATCCTGCTCATCGCCCTCGCGACCGTGCTCCAGCCGCACCTGCGCAACGTCGCCTTCTCCCTCGCGCTGCTCACCATTCCTGGCATGGTGCGCCTCGCCCGCGCCACCACCATGGCCTACGCCAACCGGGAGTTCGTCGTCGCCGCCCGCGCCATGGGCGCCGGCCGCACCCGCATCCTGCTGCGCGAACTGCTGCCCAACGTACTGCTGCCCGTGCTCTCCCTCGCCGTCGTGATGATCTCGGTGCTCGTCGTCGCCGAGGCCTCCCTCAGCTTCCTCGGTCTCGGCATCCAGCCCCCCGAACCCACCTGGGGAAACATGATCGCCGAGGGGGAGGGCCGGGTCTTCGAGGAACACCCGCACATCGTGCTCGTGCCCGGCGCCTTCCTCTTCCTCACCGTGTTCGCCTTCAACGTCGTCGGCGAGAAGGCTCGCGGGCGCTGGGACTCCAGGAGCGTGAAACTGTGACCCCGAAGCGAGAGGCCGCGACCACCGCACCGGCCCCCACCGACGGCACCCGCGGCACCGCCGCACCCCCGCTGCTCGACGCCACCGACGTACGTACCGCCTTCCACACGCCCCGCGGCGCTGTCCGGGCCGTCGACGGGGTGTCGCTGACCCTGTCCGAGGGCGAGACCCTCGGCATCGTCGGCGAGTCGGGGTCGGGCAAGTCCGTGCTCGGCCGCACCCTCATGGGCCTGATCACCGACGGCCCCGGCACCACCGTCTCCGGCACCGTCCGGATCGGCGGCAAGGACGTCCACGCCCTCACCCCCGCCGGACGGCGCGCGCTGTGGGGCACCGAGGTCGCCATGGTCTTCCAGGACCCGATGACCTCCCTCAACCCGGTCAAGAAGACGGGCACCCACCTGTCCGAGAGCCTCCGGCTCCACCTCGGTCTCGGCCGCGCCGACGCCCGCGACCGGGCCGTCGACCTGCTCCGCCAGGTAGGCATCCCCGAACCCGCCCGCCGGGCCGGCCAGTACCCGCACGAACTGTCCGGCGGCATGCGCCAGCGCGTCGTCATCGCCATGGCCCTCGCCTGCGGCCCCCGGCTGCTCATCGCCGACGAACCCACCACCGCGCTCGACGTCACCGTGCAGAAGCAGATCCTCGACCTGCTGCGCTCGCTCGCCGAGGAACTGCGCATGGCGACCATCCTCATCAGCCACGACCTCGCCACCGTCGCGGGCCGCACCGACCGCGTCGCGGTCATGTACGCGGGCCGCCTCGTCGAGTACGCGGACACCGCCGCCGTCTTCGACCGGCCCCGCCACCCCTACAGCAGCGCCCTGATCGCCTCGATCCCACGCCTGGACCTGCCCCCGCACACCCTGCTGCCCGCCATCGAGGGCCGCCCGCCCAACCTGCTGCACCCGCCCGCCGGATGCCGCTTCGCCCCCCGCTGCGACACCGCGACCGACCGCTGCACCACCGAGTCCCCGGGCCTGACCGCCTACGCCGGGGAGCGCGACGCCGGCGGGCTCGTCGCCTGCCACCACCCGCTGGGCGCCGCCGAGGAGGCCGCCGTATGACCACCACCCGGGACGCGCCCGCGCTGACCGCGACGGACCTCGTCGTCGAGTTCCCCGCCGGACGCGGACAGAAGGTGCACGCCGTCTCCGGCGTCAGCCTCGAGGTCGCGGCGGGGGAGACCCTCGGCATCCTCGGCGAGTCCGGCTGCGGGAAGTCCACCGTCGGCCGCTCCCTGATCCAGCTGCCGCCCCCCGACGCCGGCACCGTCCGCCTCGGCGACGTCACCCTCACCGGCCTCGCCCCGCGCGAACTGCGGCGCGCCCGCGCCCGGATGCAGATCATCATGCAGGACCCGGTCTCCGCCCTGAACCCGCGCCGCCGGGTCAAGGACCTGGTGTGGGAGGGCCGGTCGATCTGGGGCCCCGGCGACGACACCCGCGACAAGGACGCCCGCGTCGACGCCGCCCTGCGCGACGTAGGCCTCGACCCCGCGACCGTACGGGACCGCCGGCCGCACGAACTCTCCGGCGGACAGTGCCAGCGCGTCTGCATCGCCCGCGCCCTCATGCTCGACCCCGAGGTGCTGATCTGCGACGAACCCGTCTCCAGTCTCGACGTCTCCGTGCAGGCGCAGATCCTCAACCTCCTGGAGACGACGACCCGGCGGCGCGCGCTGAGCATGGTCTTCATCGCCCACGACGTGTCCGTGGTGAAGAACATCAGCGACCGCGTCATGGTCATGTACCTCGGCAAGGTCTGCGAGGTGCTGCCCTCCGACGGCATGCAGCACGAGGCCGTCCACCCCTACACCCGGCTGCTGCTCGCCTCCCTCCCCGAGGCCCAGCTCGGCTCCGCCGCCCCCGCCGGACCGCCCGCCGCCGAGGAACGGGCCGCCGAACTGCCCTCCCCCCTGAACCCGCCCTCGGGCTGCCGCTTCCGCACCCGCTGCCCGCTGGCCACCGAACGGTGCGCCGCCGAGGAACCCGCCCCGCGGGAGATCCGCCCCGGCCACCGGATCGCCTGCCACCACGCCGAACCCAGGAGGAACCACCCGTGACCGCCCCCCAGACCCCCGCCGCGCCCGACAGCCCCGCCGCGCCCCCCGCCGCCCCCGACGTCCTGGCGCCCGCCAAACTGGGCCCCGTCGAACTGCGCAACCGCGTCATCAAGGCCGCGACCTACGAAGGGCTCAGCCACAAGTCCCTGGTCACCAAGGACCTCGTCGACTTCCACGTCGCCTACGCCCGCGGCGGCGTCGGCATGACCACCGTGGCGTACTGCGCGGTCGCCAAGGAGGGACGCACCGACCGCCACCAGATCCACTGGACCGACGAGGCGATGCCCGGCCTGCGCGTCCTCACCGACGCCGTGCACGCCGAGGGCGCCGCGGTCTCGGCCCAGATCGGACACGGCGGCCCCGTCGCCAACCCCAAGGGCAACGGTGCTCCCGCCCTCTCGCCGTCCCGGCACTTCCACGCCACCACCCTCAGCTTCGCGAAGGAGGCGTCCCTCGACGACATCCGGCGCGTCACCGAGGCCCACGCCGAGGCCGCCCGCCGCGCCGTCGAGGCGGGCTTCGACGCCGTCGAGGTGCACCTGGGCCACAACTACCTGGCCAGCTCCTTCCTCAGCCCCCGCGTCAACCACCGCACCGACGCCTACGGCGGCAGCCTCACCAACCGCGCCCGCCTCGCCCGGGAGATCATGCGGGCCGTGCACGACGCGGTCGGCGGACGTATCGCGGTCGTCGCCAAGATGAACATGGACGACGGTGTCCCCGGCGGCTTCTGGCTCGACGAGGCCATCCCCGTGGTGCAGTGGCTCGAACAGGACGGCACCGTCGACGCCCTGGAGATGACCGCGGGCAGCTCCCTGCTCAACCCGATGTACCTCTTCAAGGGCGACGCCCCGCTCAGGGAGTTCGCCGAGATCATGCCCCAGCCGATGAAGCTCGGCGTGAAGATGGTCGGCGACCGGTTCCTGCGCAGCTACCCCTACCGCGACGCCTACCTGCTGGAGGACGCCCGGCAGATCCGCGCCGCGGTCGAGCTGCCGATGATCCTGCTCGGCGGCATCACCGGCAAGCCCGTCATGGACCTGGCGATGCGCGAGGGGTTCGAGTTCGTCGCCATGGCCCGCGCCCTGCTGCGGGAGCCCGACCTGGTCAACCGGATGCGGGAGGACGCCACCACGCCCTCGCTGTGCATCCACTGCAACAAGTGCATGCCCACCAACTTCACCGGCACCCGCTGCGTCCTGGTCGACCGCGGCACCACCCGGCGCGAGACCTGGGGCAAGCCCGCCGGATACGTGGCGTGAGGGACATGAGGGGTGTGAGGGACGTGAGCCGCGAGAGGGAAGACGCCGGCGGCGGGGGCCGCCTCGACGCCGTCGCCACGGCCGCCGCCGTACGCAACGGCACGTGCGATGCCCGTACCGTCACCGAGCAGGCGATCGCCCGCATCGAGAAGCTCGACCCCGGGCTCAACGCGGTGATCCACACCCGGTTCGAGGCCGCCCTCGACGAGATCGCCGCAGGACTGCCCGAGGGCCCGCTGCACGGGGTGCCGCTGCTCGTCAAGGACCTCGGCACCGAGGTCGCGGGGCTGCCCGCGACCGGCGGCAGCCGACTGTTCGCCGAGGTCACGGCCCGCCGCGACAGCGAACTGGTCGCCCGCTACCGCCGGGCCGGCGCCGTCGTCCTCGGCACCACCAACACCCCCGAACTGGGCCTCAACGCCTCCACCGAACCGGCGCTGCACGGCCCCACCCGCAATCCGCACCGC
Source organism: Streptomyces coelicoflavus (assembly GCF_003112555.1). GTDB lineage: Bacteria > Actinomycetota > Actinomycetes > Streptomycetales > Streptomycetaceae > Streptomyces > Streptomyces coelicoflavus. The sequence goes on from NZ_BEWB01000005.1 coordinate 519,939, forward strand.
ACGACGCACTCGCCCGGCGGCTCCAGTGGCGGCTCGGCCGCCGCGGTCGCGGCCGGCATGGTCCCGGTCGCGCACGCCAGCGACGGCGGCGGCTCGATCCGCATCCCGGCGGCGGCCTGCGGGCTGTTCGGCCTCAAACCCAGCCGCGGCCGCGTCTCGCCCGCACCCCGGCCCACCACCCTGTCGGGCCTCGTCTCCGGACACCACGCCCTCACCACCACCGTCCGGGACAGCGCCCTGCTCCTCGACGTCGCCGCCGGCCCGCTGCCCGGCGACGCCTACGCCGCACCGGAGCCCGCCGCGCCGTTCACGGAACTGGCCCGGCGCGACCCGGGGCGGCTGCGGATCGGCCTGCTCACCGCGTTGCCGGACGGCCCGGAGGTGCACCCCGACTGCGCGCGGGCGGTGCGCTCGGCGGCCCTGCTGTGCGAACGGCTGGGCCACGACGTCGTCGAGACCACCGCCCGGTACCGGCCCGACGACGTCGGCCGCACCTCGGGCATGCTGATGGGCGCCGACCTGGTCGCCCAGATCGACGCCCGTCTCGAACGGCTCGGCAGGCCCCTGGCCGACGACGACGTCGAACCCTTCACCCGGGTGCTGTACGAGACCTACCGCGCCCTTCCGGCCGCCGACGTCAGCCGCGCCCTGCGCCGGGCGCAGGAGATCGGCTGGGCGGTCGGCGCCGCGTTCGACGAGGTCGACGTCCTCCTCAGCCCGACCCTCGCCCGGCCGACGCCGCCGCTCGGCACCCTCGACACGTCCGACCCCGGGTCGATCTACCGGCACGCCTCCGTCTACGCCGCCTTCACCAGCGTGTACAACGTCACCGGCATGCCGGCGATGTCCGTCCCCTTCGGCCGGGACGGCCAAGGCCTGCCGCTCGGCGTGCAGTTCGCCGCCCGGCTCGGCGGGGAGGGGACGCTGCTCGCCCTGGCGGCGCAGCTGGAGCGCTCGGCCCCGTGGGCGACGGTGTGACCGTGTCCGTCCTCCGGGGCGGAGCGGGCGTGCCGACCGTCGGCGTGGACGGCACGCCGCCCCCGCTCAGGCGGACGTCGGCGTGTCCGTGGGCAGGGTCTCGCTGACCGGCCGGCCGGCCTCACCCCGGCGGGGGCGGAGCCGGGAGGCGAGGCTCCAGCGGCCCGGTCCGAGGGCGGCGACCAGGAGGAAGGACCAGCAGAACATGGCCGCGCTCTCCCCGCCGTTCTCGATGGGGAAGAGCCCCTCGGGCTGGTGCTCGACAAAGTAGGCGTAGGCCATGGACCCGGAGCACAGGATGGCCGCGGCACGGGTCGCGAGGCCGCACAGCACCAGTGTGCCGCCGACGAGTTGCACGACCGCCGCCCACCAGCCGGGCCACGCGGCGAAGCCGGGTGCGGCTCCGTGCGGTCCGCCCAGGACGTCGAACAGGGTGGCGGCTCCGTGGCAGGCGAACAGCAGGCCTACGACGATGCGGAAGAGCGCGATCACGTGCTCCCTGCGTTTTTCCAGCGCTTCCAACGGTGGTGCTCCTCTCTTGCGCAACGGTCGCCGACGGAATCGGTCGACCGGTGGGGATGGCGCGCAGCACGGGGCGGGGCCCGACGGCGTCCCGAGGGAGGGGGGAGACACGGCGGCCCGGTTCGACTTTTAACCATCACGGGGACCCTTGTCTAGACCAATAGCGCGACGACTTGCCCTCGAGAGGGGTGCGGCGTCAAGTCCGCACAACCGGTTGGCGGTTGATGTTGCGCGGGCTCTTGACCGGACCGACTTCGCCGCTATGGTCTAGACCTGAAGTTGTCAGGTCTAGACCTGTATCCCGGTATCTGAAAGGGGCACGAGATGCGCACCAAGAGACGGGTGGCCTTCGCGGTCGGGGCGCTGGTCGCTCCGCTGCTGGCCGTGAGTCTTCCGGCGAGCACGGCCAGCGCCCACGGGTGGGTGACCTCGCCCGGCAGCCGGCAGGACCAGTGCGCCGCGGGGATCGTCGACTGCGGACAGATCAAGTACGAGCCCCAGAGCGTCGAGGGCCCCAAGGGGCTGAAGAGCTGCAGCGGCGGGAACAGCCAGTTCGCCGAACTCGACGACGACAGCAAGGGCTGGCGGGTCACCCCGGTCGGATCCACGCACACCTTCACCTGGCACCACACGGCGCGGCACGCCACCGCCAACTGGCAGTACTTCATCGGCAACCAGAAGATCGCCGAGTTCGACGGCCACCGTGCGCAGCCCGCCCCGGACGTGAGCCATCAGGTCGACTTCGGCGGCTTCACCGGCCGCCAGAAGGTCCTGGCCGTCTGGAACGTGGCGGACACCGGCAACGCCTTCTACTCCTGCATCGACGTCAACATCGGCGGGACCGGCGGAGGCGACGGTGGCGGAGACGGGGGCGGCGACGGCGGCGGCGACCCGGACACCTGCGACGCGCCGCTGTGGAACGCCGGCAGCGTCTACGGGGGCGGCGACACCGTCTCCTACGGCGGCCACAACTGGCGCGCAAAGTGGTGGGTGACGGGGGAGGAGCCCGGCACCACCGGCGAGTGGGGCGTCTGGGAGGACCTCGGCGCCTGCGCGGCCGCGTGACCGTCCGACGAACCGCGTGACCGCGGCGGGACGGCGCGCGCCGGCCGAGGCGTGCGCCGTCCCGCGGCGACCCGGCGATTCCCCGTGACGAACGGGTCCGCTTTTCCCGAAAGCCGGTAAAATAATTCCAAAGCGGAAAGGGGGCCGCAATGGATCCGTGGCTGATCTGGTTGATCGTTTCCGCCGTTCTGATCGTGGCGGAGATCTTCACCCTGACCGCCGCGCTCGGAATGCTCGGAGTGGCCGCCCTGATCACTTCCGCGTCCGCGGCGGCCGGACTTTCGGCGCCCTTTCAATTCCTGGTGTTCACGGTCGTCTCCGCGGTCGCCCTCTTCTTCCTGCGCCCCGTCGCGGTGCGCCACCTCCGCCAGCCCCAGACCGCGCGATTCGGCGTGGACGCCCTGGTCGGACAGGCCGCCTACGTCGTCTCCGACGTGACGGGGAGGGAGGGCAGGGTCCGTATCGGCGGTGAGGAATGGACGGCCCGTTCCTACGACGAGACGCTGGTGATTCCCCGGGGCGCGGCCGTCGACGTTCTGGAGATCAGCGGTACCACCGCATTCGTCTATCCCCGGGAGTGACCATGGAGGCCTCGGCGTTCCTCATCGCCGGTGTGATCGTCGCGCTTCTCGCCGTATTCACCGTGGTGCGGGCGGTGCGCATCGTGCCGCAGGCCCGCGCCCGCAACGTCGAACGGCTCGGCCGCTACCACCGCACCCTGAAACCCGGACTCAGCGTGGTCATCCCGTACATCGACCGCGTCTATCCGGTGATCGACCTGAGGGAACAGGTCGTCTCCTTCAAGCCGCAACCGGTCATCACCGAGGACAACCTGGTCGTCGAGATCGACACCGTGCTGTACTTCCAGGTCACGGACCCGCGCGCGGCCTTCTACGAGATCGCCAGCTTCCTCCAGGCGGTCGAGCAGCTCACCGTCACCACCCTGCGCAACGTCGTGGGATCCATGGACCTGGAGAAGACCCTCACCTCGCGCGACACCATCAACAGCCAACTGCGCGGCGTGCTCGACGAGGCCACCGGCAAGTGGGGACTGCGGGTGAACCGGGTGGAGATCAAGGCGATCGACCCGCCGCAGTCCATCAAGGACGCCATGCAGAAGCAGATGCGGGCCGAGCGGGACAAGCGGGCCGCCATCCTGGGCGCGGAAGGCCAGCGCCAGTCGCAGATCCTCACCGCCGAGGGCGACAAGCAGGCCGCGGTCCTGCGCGCCGAGGGCAACCGCACCGCCGAGATCCTCAAGGCGGAGGGGCAGTCCCGGGCCATCGACGAGGTCTTCCAGGCCGTGCACCGCAACGACCCCGACCCCAAGCTGCTGGCCTACCAGTACCTCCAGGTGCTGCCCCAGCTGGCGCAGGGCTCGGGCAGCACGTTCTGGGTCATCCCGAGCGAGGTCACCTCCGCGCTCCAGGGGGTTTCCCGCGCCTTCACCGAAGCGCTGCCCCAGTCTCCGGCCACCCGGGAGAACCCGTCGGACGACGGGGCGGCCCAGGCGGCCAGCGACACGGCCCAGGCCGCGGAGGCCGCCGCCCAGGCCCTCGCCGACGCGGCCAGGGCCAACGGCGTACCCCCCGAGGGCCACGCGGCCTGAGCACTCAGCCGAGGGCCGGCCCCGTGATCGGCCGGCCCTCGGCGTCGTAGGGCCAGACGTTGGTCCGGCAGCCGTGCAGCCCCTTGATCTGCTGCATCATCACCGGCGCCGGACGCCCCGCCCCCGGGCACCCCTCGTGACCGTGGCCCAGGAAGTGCCCGACCTCGTGATTGATGATCAGCGCCCGGTACGAGGTCACGTCGTCCGCGTAGTACTGCGTGGCCAGCAGCCACCGCTTCAGGTTGACCATGACGTCCTGGCCCACGTTGCAGTTGACCTCGCCGCCGGTGTCCAGACCGTACTGGCCGCATATGTCGTCCACCGTTCCCGCCGTGGCGAGCCGCACCCGGAAGTCGGACGCGCCGCCCGACACCCGCCGGAAACCCGTCCTCCCGTCGGCCGTCCAGCCCCGCTCGTCGGCCAGGACGCGCTCGACCTCGGTCGCGACCTCCCGGACCGGGATGCCGAGGCCGTCCTCGACCTGCACCACGTACGTCAGTGTGCGCCCGCTGCCGCCGACCCGGTCGCCGCCGCCGTCGGCCGTGGCGAAGGTCCCGGGCCCGGACGACGGAATCGAGCCGGGGTCCGGCCTCTTCCCCGTCTCCTTGTCCCCCGTCTCCTTGTCCGCCTTCTTCCCGGCCTCCTTCTTGCCGTCCTCCGCCTTCTCCGGCTTGGGCGCGTCCTTCCGGGCCTCCTCCGGCCCGCCGGTCTCCGTCGACCGCGACGCACCGGCCGTGTCGGCGGGGCGGCCGGCGGGTTCCGTGACGCCCTTGAGGGCCAGGCCGCCGGCGAGCACCAGGACGGCCCCGGCCGCCAGCCCCGGCCACAGCAGGCGGGGCCGGCCGCCCCGTCGGCGGCGGGCACGACCGCCGCGGCGCCGGCGGCCCGGGGCGGAGGAGGGCGGGAGGTTCGGTCGGCGGCGTTCGTTCATGATCACAAAGCGTGCCGCGGGCGTGTGATCGCGCGTGGACGCCTTTTGGACCGCTGTGTAACAGCCGTCACCCGCACGCGGACTCCCTCCCGCGCACGCGCATACTGAGCTCCATGCCACGGGTCCTGATCATCGAAGACGACCGCGCCGTCCGGGACGGCGTGCTGCTCGCCCTGCGCCGGCAGGGGCACGAGGTCGCCGCCGCCGCGACGGGCGAGGACGGTCTGGAACGGCTCCGGTCGTTCCGGCCCGAAGCCGTGGTCCTCGACCTGATGCTGCCGGGCATGTCCGGCCTCGAGGTGTGCCGCCGCATACGCGCCCACGACCAGGTGCCGATCATCATGGCCACCGCCCGCGGCGACGACACCGACATCGTCGTCGGACTGGAGTCCGGAGCCGACGACTACGTTGTCAAACCGGTCCGCGCCCGCGTGCTCGACGCACGCATACGCGCCGTGCTCCGCCGCGTGGGCGGCGCGCCGGACGAGCCGGGCACCCCGCGCACCGAGCACCACGGCGACCTGGTCATCGACCGGGCCGGACTGACCGTCACCCACCGCGGACAGCCGGTCCTCCTCGGCCCCTCCGAACTGCGGCTGCTGCTCACCCTGTCCGCCTCCGCCGGGCAGGTGTTCAGCCGCCAGCAGCTCCTGGAGGCCGTGTGGGAGCACAGCTACCACGGGGACGCGCGACTCGTGGACGCCTGCGTGAAACGGCTGCGGTCCAAGATCGGCGAAACTCCGGGCAGCCCGCGCTACGTCCACACCGTGCGCGGTTTCGGCTACCGGTTCGGCCCCCGGTGAGGGTCCCGCGGGTGCTGCGCGCGCTGATGGGACTGCGCCTGCGGCTGGTGGTGGCCTTCACCCTCGTCGCCGTCGTGGCCACGGTGACCACCGGCGCGCTGACCTTCCGCGAGGCGCGGACCGGGGTCCTTCAGCAGAGCCAGGACACGGTGATCGAGGACTTCCGGCACCGCGTCAACACCCTGGTCCCCAACTACCGGTTCCCGCCCGACGCGGCCGACCTGCAAGCCTTCGCCGACGACGTGTCCAGGGGCGGGCGGTCCCAGCCGTGGCGGGTGCTGGCCGCCTACCGGGACGCCGACGCGACCTCCGCCCCCGGCGACTCGTTCCGCGAACTGTCCCCGGCGATGCGCGAGTCCGTGCGCTCCCGCCGCGCCACCGTGTTCCAGCGGGTGTCGCTGGACGGCCGCTCCTCGCTGGTCGTCGGCATGCCCGTCACCTTCGCCGGCCAGTACGGCACCGAACGACGCGCCTCCGGCCTCGAGGTCTACCTCACCGTGCCGCAGCAGGAGGAGCAGGGCTACGTCGACGCGCTGGTCACCGCCATCGAGCGCGCCACCGTACCGGCCCTGGTGCTGGCCGTCCTGATCGCGCTCCTCGCCGCCCGCGGCGTCCTGCGGCCGGTGCGGGCGCTGCGCCGGGCGACCCGCAGCATCGCCGAGGGCCACCTGGACACCCGGCTCGCGGTGCAGGGCTCCGACGAACTCGCGGATCTGTCCCGCACCTTCAACGAGACCGCCGCGGCGCTGGAGGGATCGGTGGCCGAACTGCGGCGCATGGAGGCCGGCGCCCGGCGCTTCGCCGCGGACGTCTCCCACGAACTGCGGACCCCGCTGGCGGCGATGTCGGCGGTCACGGACGTGCTGGACGAGGACGCGGCCGGCCTGGACGACGACACCGCGACGGCCGTGCGCCTCATCAGCACGGAGACCACGAAGCTGGCCGCCCTGGTGGACGACCTGATGGAGATCTCCCGGTTCGACGCGGGCGCCGAGGCCCTGCACCTCGACGAGATCGACCTCGCCGAGTCGCTGCGGCGCACGCTCGCCTCGCGCGGCTGGCAGGACACCGTGGAGACCGGCCTGCCCGAACCGGGGGAGCTGCGCGGCCGGGTCGACCCGCGCCGCCTCGACGTGATCGTGGCGAACCTCGTCGCCAACGCCCTCAGACACGGCGCGCCCCCGGTCCGCCTGGAACTCGGGGTCCGGAACGACCCGCGCGCCGGCAGGCAGGCCGTCGTCACGGTCCGCGACGGCGGCGACGGCATCCCCGAGCACGTCCTGCCCCACGTCTTCGACCGCTTCTACAAGTCCGCCGACGCCCGCGCCCGCAGCGAGGGCAGCGGCCTCGGGCTGGCCATCGCCACGGAGAACGTACGGCTGCACGACGGCACCGTCCGGGCGGCCAACCACCCGGAGGGCGGCGCCGTCTTCACGGTCGTCCTGCCCCTGAGAACGGATGACACGGAGGACCGGACCCGGCACCCGGAACCGTCTCCGGATCCGGAGCCGGACTCGGGCCCGTACACGGAGCCGGACTCCGGCCCGCACACGGAACCGGACTCGGTCCCGCTCACGGACTTTGGCCCGCACATGGACTCGGCGAGGGAGGCCCGGACATGAACCCGTCGGCACGCTCACGGACGGCCGCCACGGCCCTGAGCCCGCATCCGCCCGGAGGCCGGCCCGGTCGAAGTGCCCGGCGGGCGCTCCCCGTTCTGCTCGCGGCGCTGCTCCCGCTCACCGCCTGCGGCATCCCCGAGACGGGAGTCGTCGAGGCGGGCGAACCCGCGACCGGCGTGCTGCGGCCGGGCGTCACGGCCGCGCCGTCGGAGACCGTGCCCGAGGAGGTGCCCCTCGTCAAGATTCCGCTCTACTTCGTCGCGGACGGCGACCTGGTGGCGGTCTCCCGTACCGTTGCGGGCTCGACCGACCTGAGCAGCACCGTGCTCATGCTGTTCAAGGGGCCGGCCCCCCAGGAGCGGCGGAGGGGCCTGACGACCGAGCTGCCGTCCGCCGCCGTGGCTCCCACCATCCGCACCGACGGCACGGTGGTCAACGTCCACCTGCCGCGGACCGCCGGGAGCCTGAGCGACACGGCCATCGACCAACTGGCCTGCACGGTGGCCGTCGCCCGGCTGCGGCAGGACCCGGCGCTGGGGAGCGCGCAGGTGGCCGTCGAGCAGCCCGGCGGCCGCCTGGCCGGCCGCTCCAGCGACGACTGCCCGTCCGGGGGCACCGGCGGAACCGGAGGCGCCGGAGGCGCTGAGGACACGGGCGGCGCGGACGCCCCGTGACCCGCGTCCCGCGGCCGTGTGCGCCAGGTGGCCCATCCGCCGGACACCCGGCCCGGACCACGGCGTGGTCGTAGGTCTGGGCCCATGACGCCTGGGTACTCTCCGCCGCATGGCGGTGGACAGAAGGACCGAGCCGCCGCGCCGGACACCGGCTCGGCAGCGGACGAACCGTACGCTCGGGCGGGCGCTGGTGCGGTGGGCGACGACGACCGATCACAAGGTGATCGGCCATCTCTACCTGGTGACGTCGTTCGGCTTCTTCCTCCTCGCCGGCGTCCTGGCCATGCTGATGCGCAGTGAACTCGCCCGCCCCGGACTGCAGTTGTTCAGCAACCAGCAGTACAACCAGCTGTTCACCGTGCACGGCACCATCATGATGCTGCTGTTCGCGACCCCGCTGTTCGCCGGGTTCACCAACGTCATCATGCCCCTTCAGATCGGCGCCCCGGACCTGGCGTTCCCCCGGCTGAACGCGCTGTCGTACTGGATGTACCTGTTCGGCGGCCTGATGGTGGTGGCGGGATTCCTGACGCCCGGCGGAGCGGCCTCGTTCGGCTGGTTCGCCTACGCGCCGCTGAACAGCGCGACCTTCAGCCCGGGCCCCGGCGGCGACCTGTGGACCATGGGCCTGGTGGTGAGCGGCGTGTCGACCACGCTCAGCGCCGTCAACTTCATCTCCACCGTCATCTGCCTGCGCGCCCCCGGCATGACCATGTTCCGGATGCCGATCTTCACCTGGAACGTCCTGTTCACGTCGATCCTGGTGCTGCCCGCCTTCCCCGTGCTCACCGCCGCGCTGCTCATGCTCGAGGCCGACCGGAAGTTCGGCGCGCACGTGTTCGACGCGGCCAACGGCGGGGCGCTGCTGTGGCAGCACCTGTTCTGGTTCTTCGGCCATCCCGAGGTGTACATCGTCGCGCTGCCGTTCTTCGGCATCGTCACCGAGATCATCCCGGTCTTCAGCCGCAAGCCCGTCTTCGGCTACGTCAGCCTGGTCGGCGCCACCATCGCCATCACCTTTCTCTCCGCGGTGGTGTGGGCCCACCACATGTTCGCCACGGGCGCCGTGCTGCTCCCCTTCTTCTCCCTCATGTCGTTCCTCATCGCCGTACCCACCGGGGTGAAGTTCTTCAACTGGATCGGCACGATGATGCACGGCTCACTGTCCTTCGAGACACCCATGCTGTGGGCGTGCGGCTTCCTGGTGACCTTCCTGCTCGGCGGCATGAGCGGCGTCCTCATCGCCTCCCCGCCGCTGGACTTCCACCTGACGGACTCGTACTTCATCGTCGCCCACCTGCACTACGTGCTGTTCGGCACCGTGGTCTTCGCGATGTTCGCCGGCTTCTACTTCTGGTGGCCCAAGTTCACCGGCAAACTGCTCGACGAACGCATCGGAAAGATCCACTTCTGGACCCTGTTCATCGGCTTCCAGACCACGTTCCTCGTCCAGCACTGGCTCGGCCAGCAGGGCATGCCGCGCCGCTACGCCGACTACCTGGCCGCGGACGGCTTCACCACGCTGAACACCATCAGCTCCATCGGCGCCTTCCTCCTCGGCCTGTCCACGCTGCCGTTCCTGTACAACGTGTGGCACACCCACCACTACGGGAAGAAGGTCGAACAGGACGACCCCTGGGGCTACGGCCGTTCCCTCGAATGGGCCACCAGCAGCCCGCCGCCGCGCCACAACTTCACGTCGCTGCCCCGGATCCGCTCCGAATCCCCGGCCTTCGACCTCCATCACCCCGCGATCACCCGACACGATCAGAGGCAGGTGCAGTGAGGACCGAATCCCGTCTGTTCACCGGTGTGGCGGTCTTCTTCGGCGGCGAGGCCGCCCTCTACGGCTGGTGGTCGCGCGAGCCCGCCGGCACGGCCGCGCTCGTCCTCGCCTTCCTCATGGCCTCGCTCGTCGCGTTCTTCCTGCGCGTGCAGTACCGCAAACGCGGCCTGCGCGCGCAGGACCGCGGTGAGGGCGAGGTCGTCGACACCGCGGGCCCACTGGAGTTCTTCCCGCCGCACAGCCCCTGGCCGATCACCACCGCGCTGGCCGCCGTGGTGCTCGCCTTCGGCATCGTCTTCGGCCTGTGGCTCGCCCTGATCGGCTTCGGCCTGCTCGCCATGGGCGTGTGCGGCCTGGTCTTCCAGTACGCCGACCGGGGCGTTCAGCGCTCCGGCTCGCCCGAGCGGGCGCGCGGTTCCGCCTCCTCGACGTCGACCCGGTCGTCGTAGTACCAGCCGCTGAGCGTCGCCCGCAGCCGGCCCACGTGCGGTGCCTCGCCGTCCTTCGGGGACGGTGCGAGCGGCTCGGGCTCCCGGCGGGAGCGCAGCACGTGGGCCTCCTCGAGGTCGAGGGGCCCGTTGACCTCGGCGTAACCGCCGGCGAGGGTCTGGTGCACCTCGCCCGTCTCCTCGCCCTCGGCCAGGCGCTCGCGGTCGCGCTCCTGGAGCGCCAGGCAGATCCGCTTGGTGGCGACGAGGGCGAGCGGCGGCGCCAGCACGAGGGAGATCCGGAAGATCCAGGTCAGCAGGTTCAGCGAGATGTGGAACGTGTGGGCGAGGATGTCGTTGCCGCCGGCCAGGAGCAGCACCCCGTAGAAGACGATCGCGGCGACGCCGAGACCGGTCCGTACGGGCTTGTCCCGGGGCCGGTCGCACAGGTGGTGCTCCTCGTGGTCGCCCGTCACCCACCGCTCGAAGAACGGATAGGCGTACAGCACCGCGAACAGGGCGCCCGGCAGCAGGACCGCGGGCACCAGGACGTTCCACATGACGGTGTGGCCCGCCACCGCCGTCTCGAACGGCGGCATCAGCCGCAGCGAACCCTCCAGGAAGCCGACGTACCAGTCCGGCTGCGAGCCCGTGGAGACGATGTCCGGACGGTAGGGGCCGTACGTCCAGATCGGGTTGATCTGCGCCACCGCCGCGAGCACCGTCACGACGCCGAACACCATGAAGAACAGCCCCGTGGAGTTCGTCATGAACTGCGGGAACATCGGCTTGCCCACCGCGTTGCGGTTGGTGCGCCCGAGGCCCGCCCACTGCGTGTGCTTCAGGTAGAACACCAGGATCAGATGGAACGTGACCAGCGCGACCAGCAGTGCGGGCAGCAGCAGGATGTGCACCGAGTACAGCCGCGGCACGATGTCGTCGCCGGGATACTCGCCGCCGAACACGAACATGCTGATGTACGTCCCCACGACCGGGATGGACAGCATGATCCCCTGCGCGATGCGCAGCCCCGTCCCGGACAGCAGGTCGTCCGGGAGGGAGTACCCGGCGAAGCCCTCGGCGAGCGCCAGCACGAACAGCGTGACCCCGATCAGCCAGTTGACCTCACGCGGCCGGCGGAACGCCCCGGTGAAGAAGATCCGCAGCAGATGCACCCCGATGGCCGACAGGAAGACCAGCGCCGCCCAGTGGTGCACCTGCCGGATCAGCAGCCCCCCGCGCACGTCGAAACTGATGTCCACCGTCGAGCGGTAGGCCTCCGACATGCTCAGCCCCAACAGGGGCTCGTACGAGCCGTCGTAGACGACCTCCGTCATCGACGGTTCGAAGAACAGTGTCAGCCAGACCCCGGTCAGCAGCAGCACCACGAAGCTGTACAGGGCGATCTCGCCCAGCAGGAACGACCAGTGCTCGGGGAAGGCCTTGCGCAGCAGCCCCCCGCCCTGCGAGACGGGGAGCCGCCCGTCGGCCCAGTTGACGGTGTGTTCGGCCGTGTGGCGGGCCCGCGCACCGGCGCGGGCCCTTCTCCTCTGCGACAGCACGGCGCATGGGTTCCCCACCACCCGTGCCGGAAACTACGCCGCGGCCGGGCCCGGTCACCCTTCGGCACGGGGGAGAGGTCAGCGTCCGCCCGGGCCGCCGCTGCCGAAGGAGCCGCTGCTGCCCTCGTCCCAGCGGGGCCGCTGCTGGTCGGAGGCGGTACGGCTGCCCTGGTGACCCAGCTCGTGCGGCAGCGTGCGTTCGTCGCTGCGCGGCATCTCGTCCGGCTCCCGACGCTCCCGCGTCTCGTGGACGGGCCCGCCGTCGGGCATACGGGGCTGCTCGTCGGCCGTCGGCGGCGGCGGCTCACGGCGCTTTTGCCGGCTGCCGAAAGCGAACGCGCCGATCAGCACGCCCACCACCACGACGGCCGCGATGATCAGCCACACGGGGAAGCCGCCGGAGCCGCCCGCTGCCAGGTCCATCCATGCGTTCGTCATGGAGCGCGGGTACCCCCGGCCCGCGGCACCAACCCGTTCACCCCGACCGCGACGCTCGCGTCCGCGAACGGTTGGCCTTCCTGATCGCGGCGAGCAGGTCCGCCTTCGACATCTTCGAACGGCCCTCGACACCCAGGCGCCGGGCGACGCCGTACAGGTGCTCCTTCGAGGCCTTCTCGTCGACGCCCTCGCCGCTGCGCCCGCCCCGTCCGCGGGGCCGCCCGGACTGCGGGTCGGAGGGGCCCTTGCGGCCGCCCTCCTTGCGCTCCCAGTGGTCGCCGACCTTCTCGTACGTGTGCTTGAGCGCCCCGTACGCCACCCGGTGGGCCCGCTCGCCCTCGCCGTACTCCTCGACGGCCGAGTCGTGGGCCTTGATCCAGGTACGCCGGGCCTCCTGCGGGGAGCGCTCCAGGGTCGACGGCAGTTCCTGTCGTCCCGGCATGTCCGTGCACCTCCGTGCGTCTTCGGCGTCGTCGCCCCCACCGGCCGCGGGAGCGGTGCACGGGTGCCCCGCGGCCCACCCGGAAAACGGCCCCGAGCCCTTGGCCGCACCGGGCCCGGCGGTTTGGCGCCGCCGCCGGCGGCAACCCGCCCGGTGTGACATCGACGACGACTTCCCAGCAGGAACTGTTCCGCTTCCTCGAGGACCGCTTCGCCTGCGCACAGGCCTGCACCGAGTGCGCGCGAGCCTGCGCCCTGCGGGCGAGCCTCGTGGACCCGGACGGGACCGAGAACCAGGAACTCGTACGGCGCAGGGGCATCATGTGCGCGGAGGTCTGCGACGCGACCTGCCGGGTGCTGTCCGAGCAGAACCAGGTGGACGAGGCCGCCATCGGCGCCCAGCTGGAGTGGTGCCGGCAGGTGTGCCTGGAGAGCGCGCACGTCTTCGACGGCCACCCCGGCGCCGAGGAGAGCGCCAAGGCCTGCCGCGACTGCGCCCGGGCCTGCGGAGAGTTCCTCGCCACCCTGCGCTGAGCCCTGGGATCCGGCCGCGCGGCGGCGTTAGCCTGCCGGTATGACGGCGACGCGGACGAACGCCGACCCCGGGCTCTTCGGCCCCGACTCGGTCACCTGGCAGGCGCACGCCGACCCGATGATGTGGGTGGCCGGCATCCGCGCCCTCTACCTCCAGGCCCTGCACCCGCGTGCCGTGCGCGGCGTGATGCAGAACAGCGACTTCCGGCGCGACGCCTGGGGACGGCTCATGCGCACCGCGAGCTTCGTCGGCACCACGACGTACGGCACCACCGAGGCCGCCGAGCGGGCCGGCGCCCGGGTCAGGAAGATCCACCGCATGCTCGGCGCCACCGACCCCGACACGGGCGAGCGCTACGGCATCGACGAACCCGCCCTGCTGCTGTGGGTGCACTGCGCCGAGATCGGCTCCTACCTGCACGTCCTTCGCCGCTCCGGGTTCCCGCTCACCGACGCGCACGCCGACCGCTACCTCGCCGAACACCGGCACAGCGCCCGCCTCGTCGGCCTCGACCCCGCCTCCGTACCCGCGAACCGGGCCGAGCTCGACGCCTACTTCGAGCGGGTACGGCCGGAGCTGGCCGCGGGAGCGGACGCGCACGAGGTCGACGACTTCCTGCGCCGGCCACCGACGCACCCCCTCCTCGTCCCGGCCCGCGAGCTGCTGTGGCGGCGGGTCGCCCGTCTTGCGTACGACTCACTACCGCCGTACGCGCACGAGCTCTACGGCAGACCGGCGCCCCCGCACGCCACCGTCACCCGGCGGCTGCGCGCCACGGGCGCCCTGCTGCGCCTGATCCCGGCACGTCTGCGCCGGCAGCTGCCGCCCCGGCACGTCCTGCGCGCCATGGCGCGGCTCGGACCGGCCGCACGCCCGGCGCCATACAAAATCGGACGACAAGCGGCCATACTGGACCGGCCAGGGGAGGGCGCGGCGGACTGAACCACGGGGGCGGCGAAGTCATGGGGGACAGCACGCTGATCCAGGGCCGGTACCGGCTGCTCGAGCGGATCGGGCGCGGCGGCATGGGCGAGGTGTGGCGGGCGCGGGACGAGTCGCTGGGCCGTCGCATAGCCGTCAAGTGCCTCAAACCGCTCGGCACGCAGCACGACCACTCCTTCACCCACGTCCTGCGGGAGAGGTTCCGGCGCGAGGCCCGAGTGGCCGCCGCGCTCCAGCACCGCGGGGTGACCGTCGTCCACGACTTCGGCGAGTGGGACGGCGTGCTCTTCTTGGTCATGGAGCTGCTGGAGGGATACGACCTCAGCCGGCTCCTCGAGGACAACAAAGGCCATCCGCTGCCCGTCCCCGACGTCGTCGACATCGCCGAACAGGTCGCCTCCGCGCTCGCCTACACCCACGAACAGGGCATCGTCCACCGCGACCTCAAACCCGCGAACATCGTGCGGACCGCCGACGGCACCGTGAAGATCTGCGACTTCGGCATCGCCCGGCTCGGTCACGACGCGGGATTCACCGCCCGGCTCACCGGCACCGGCATCGCCATGGGCACCCCGCACTACATGTCGCCCGAGCAGATCGGCGGCGACGAGGTCGACCTGCGCAGCGACCTGTACTCGCTGGGCTGCGTGCTCTACGAGATCGCCACCGGTGCCCCGCCGTTCGACCTCGACGACGCCTGGGCGATCCTCGTCGGCCACCGCGACACCGAGCCCGCGCCCCCGCGCACCCACCGCCCCGGACTGCCCGGGTACCTGGACCGGATCATCCTGGACCTGCTGGCCAAACACCCCGGGGAGCGCCCGGACGACGCCCGCGAACTGGGGCGCCGGATCAGCGCCGGGCGTACGGGACCCGCGCTCGCTCCGGTGGCGGCCCGGCCTCCGACGCCCGCGCCGCTGGGCCGCCGCGCCGGGCTGCCGTCCTGGACCCGCGGCATGACCACCGGACACAAGGCGACCGGCACCGGTCCGCGCAGTACGCCGCCGGACCCCGGCGCGGGTCTGTCCGGCGCCTGGACCTCCGGCCCCGCCGGGTACGGGACCGCCGGGGCCCCGGCCGACGGTGACCGGACCGCCGGGACCCCGACCGCGGGGACCCCGGCCGCCGCCGGTCACAGAACCGCCGCGCCCGCCCCGGGTGACCTGCCGGACCCGTCCCCGGCGCCCGAGGCCGTCGTCAGGCTCGCCGGACGGCACCGCGCGGGGCTGAGCCTGGGCCGGCTCGGCCGCTGGGCCGAGGCGGGCGAGGTGCACCGCGCGGTCGCCGCCGAACGCGAGCGCCTGCTCGGCCCCGACCACCCCGACACGCTCGCCAGCCGCTACGAGGCCGCCTTCGTCCTCGGCCGCACCGGCCGCGCCGCCGACGCGCTGCGCGCGTACAAGGGCGTCGCCGAGGCCCGCATCAGGACGCTGGGGGCCGACCACGCCGACACCCTCGCCGTCCGCCAGGAAATGGCGTACACCCTGGGCCGGCTGGGCCGGTACTCCGACGCCCACCAGGTGTACGCGTCGGTCCTGACCGCCCGGGAGCGCACCATGGGCGCCGACCACCCCGACACCCTGCGCTGCCGGCACAACCTGGCCTTCAACCTCGGCCGGCTCGGCCGTACCGAGGAAGCCCACCGCACGGCCCGCGAGGTGGCCGCGGCCCGGTCCCGCGTGCTCGGGCCCGAGCACCCCGACACCCTGGTCACCCGCTACGAGGTCGCCTACGAACTCGGGCGGCTGGACCGCTGGCAGGAGGCCCTGGCGACCTACCGCGACGTCGCCGCCGCCCGCGCCGGAGCCCTCGGCCCCGACCACCCCGACACCCTCGCCGCCCGCTACGAGACCGGCGTCGCACTGGGCCGCCTCGGCCGCTGCGGCGAAGCGCTGACGGTGTACGAGGAACTGGTCGACGACCGGACCCGCGCCCAGGGCGCCGAGCACCCCGAGACGCTGCGCGCCCGGCACGGCCTGGGCGTCAACCTCGGCAGGCTGGGCCGCTGGGCCGAAGCCCTCGCCGAGGCCCGTGAGGTCCGCGCGCTCCGTGAGCGCACCCTCGGCCCGGACCACCCGGACACACTGGTCAGCCGCCGCGAGGTCGCCGTCGCCCTGGGCTGGCTGGCCCGCTGGCCCGCCGCCCTCACCGAGTACCGCCTGGTCGCCGCGGCCCGCGAACGCGTCCTGGGTCCCGACCACCCCGACACCCTCGTCGCCCGCGACGACGAGGCCCACTGCCTGGAGCAACTCGGCCACGCCGCCGAGGCCACGGAGCTGTACCGCAGGGTCGCGGTACTGCGCGGGGCGGCGGCAGGCTGACCGCGGACCCGTGCGGCGGGCGGGCACCGGCAGACGGACGGTGGCCGGCGGCGGGCTGGCCGCCCCCGATCGGGCCGTGTTACCAAGAGCCATGACGACCCCGCCCAGCACCTCGCGCCCCTCCCGCAGCTACGACGCCGTCATCGTCGGCGGCGGCCACAACGGTCTGGTCGCCGCCGCCTACCTGGCGCGGGCCGGCCGCTCCGTGCTGGTGCTGGAACGGCTGGACCACACCGGTGGAGCGGCCGTGTCCACGCGCCCGTTCACCGGCGTCGACGCCCGGCTCTCGCGCTACTCGTACCTGGTCAGCCTGCTGCCCCGGAAGATCGTGCGGGACCTCGGCCTCGACTTCCGGGTGCGTGCCCGCACCGTCTCCTCGTACACCCCCGTCGAGCGCGGCGGGCGGCCCACCGGGCTCCTCGTCGGCGGGGGCGAGCGGCGCACGCGCGAGTCCTTCGCCCGGCTCACCGGCTCCGACCGGGAGTACGCCGCCTGGCAGCGCTTCTACGCCATGACCGGCCACGTGGCCCAGCGGGTCTTCCCGACCCTCACCGAACCGCTGCCCACCCGGGACGAACTGCGCCGCAGGGTCGACGACGAGGCGGCCTGGCGCGCCCTGTTCGAGGAGCCGGTCGGCGTCGCGGTCGAGGAGCACTTCGCCGACGACCTGGTCCGGGGCGTGGCCCTCACCGACGCCCTGATCGGCACCTTCGCCGACGCCCACGACCCCTCCCTGGCCCAGAACCGCTGCTTCCTCTACCACGTGATCGGCGGCGGAACCGGCGCCTGGGACGTACCGGTCGGCGGCATGGGCGCCCTCACCGACGCGCTGGCCGGTGCGGCGCGCGCCGCCGGTGCCGTGCTCGCCACCGGGCACGAGGCGGTACGGATCGAGGCCGACGGGCGGACGGCCGAGGTCACCCACCGCTCGGCCGACGGCGAGCACGTGAGCGCCGCCCGTCACGTCCTGGTCAACGCCTCGCCGCAGGAACTGGCGGCCCTCACGGGCGAGGCGCCGCCCCCGCCCGCCGAGGGCGCCCAGCTCAAGGTGAACATGCTGCTGACCCGGCTCCCACGGCTGCGCGACCCCGAGGCCGACCCGCGCGAGGCCTTCGCCGGCACCTTCCACATCGCCGAGGGCTACGGGCAGCTGGCCGCCGCGCACGCCCGGGCGGCCGCCGGGGAGCTGCCCGACGCACCGCCCTCCGAGATCTACTGCCACTCGCTGACCGACCCGACCGTCCTCGGTCCCGACCTGGCCGCGAAGGGCATGCACACCCTCACCCTGTTCGGTCTGCACACGCCCGCCCGCCTCTTCGCCCGGGACAACGACGCCGTACGCGACGAACTGCTGAAGTCGACCCTCGCCCAGCTCGACGCCCACCTCGCCGAACCCCTCGCCGACTGCCTGGCGACCGACGCCGACGGGCGGCCCTGCATCGAGGCCAGGTCGCCGCTCGACCTGGAACGCGACCTGCGCCTGCCCGGCGGGAACATCTTCCACCGCGAACTGTCGTGGCCGCACGCCCAGGAGGGCACCGGCCACTGGGGCGTGGAGACCAGTGTGGCGAACGTGCTGCTGTGCGGCGCGGGCGCCGTGCGCGGGGGAGGGGTCAGCGGGGTGCCGGGGCACAACGCGGCGATGGCGGTGCTGGACGGCGTCCCGAGCTGACGGAGCCGACCGACGCCCGCGCGACGGCTGACGGCCCCCGGGGCCGGACGCGCGCCGGCCCTCAGTCGGCCGACGCCGACCACCCCACCGCCTCGACGCGTGCCGCGTCCGCCGGGCGCGCGTCGTGGAACAGGACGTCACCGCCAGCCTCCGCGCGCACCCCGTCGACGTACGCCCCGCGGCCCACGTACAGCCGGTCGGTCGTGTACCGCCAGCGCAGGACGAGACCGCGCGCGGACGGCAGGCCGGCGGTCAGCCGGTGCCAGACGCGCCCCGACCAGCCGGTGGCCGAGCCCGCCGGATGCTCCCGGGGCGCCTCGCCGCGCCGGGTCGTGGTGAACGGCACCGGCCGCCACGACGCGCCGCCGTCGGCCGAGGCCTCCAGGACCAGGATGTCCGACCCGGGCTCGGTGTCCCACCACAGCGAGCAGCGCAGCCGCGCCCGCCCGGGCGAGGTGTCCAGCGCGGGCAGCGTCAGCGTGGCCGTCGTGGAACCCGCGGTCCCCGAGAACCAGGCGGTGCGTCCGTGCGCGGGCCGCACCGGCACCGCCCGTGCCAGGTTGGTGCCCGCCGCCACCCGAGGAGCCGAGCCGGAACGCCAACTGCGCACCGGGTGGACGGAGTTGCCCAGGACGACGAGGAACGAATCGGTCGTCGGGTCCAGCACCAGCGAGGTGCCCGTGAAGCCGGTGTGCCCGGCCGTGCGCGGAGTCGCCATCGCCCCCATGTACCAGTGCTGGTAGAGCTCGAAGCCCAGGCCGTGCTCGTCGCCGGGGAAGTCGGTGTTGAAGTCGGTGAACATCAGCTCCACCGACTCCGGCCGCAGGATGCGCGCCCGGCCGTAGGAGCCGCCGTTGAGGAGCGTCCGGCCGAGGACGGCGAGGTCCCACGCGCAGGAGAACACGCCCGCGTGCCCGGCCACCCCGCCCAGGCTGAAGGCGTTCTCGTCGTGCACCTCGCCCCACACCAGGCCGCGGTCCAGGCCGGACCAGGGGAGCCGGGCGTCCTCGGTGGCCGCGATCCCCGGCCGCCAGGAGGCGGGCGGGTTGTAGCGGGTGCGGTCGAGACCGAGCGGCCGGGTGATCCCGTCGCGCAGCAGCACGTCCAGGGTGCGGCCGGTGACCTTCTCGAGCACCAGCTGGAGCGAGATCATGTTCAGGTCCGAGTACAGGTACGCCGTGCCGGGGGCATTCACCGGCGCCTCGTCGTAGACGAGTTGGACCCGCTCCTCGTACGTGGGCGCGCTGTACAGCGGGATCCAGGCCCGGAACCCCGAGGTGTGCGTCAGCAGCTGGCGGATCGTCACGTCCCCCTTGCCGGCCCGCCCGAAGTCCGGCAGGTACGTGGCGACCGGCGCCTCCAGTTCCAGCGTGCCCCGCTCCAGCTGCTGCACGGCGAGGATCGAGGTGAACAGCTTGGAGATCGACGCGAGGTCGAACACCGTGTCCCCGGTCATCGGGATCTGCTGCGCCGCCGGGAACTCGACACCGGTGTCGGTCGCCTCGTCGTAGGCCCGGTAGCGCACCGCCGTGCCGATCGGCTCGTGCAGCGCCACCGTGCCGCCCCGGCCGGCCAGCAGCACGGCCCCCGCGTACCAGGGGTGCTTGGGCGACGGGTTGAGGAACGCCTCTGCGTCGGTGACGAGCTGGCGCAGATGGCCGGAGAGCAGCCCGGCGCGTTCGGCGGACCCGTGCCGGAGGGTGGGACGGCGGCCCCGGTCGGCGACGGCCTGTGCCGGTCCTGCCGCGAACGGGGTGATGGCCAGGGCGCCGCCCAGTGCCAGGGCCCCGGCACCCAGTTGACGCCGTGTGAATCCGTTCGTCGCCTGACCGGCCATCGAAGAGCCTCCCGCCGCCGAAGCTGAAAGTATCTTTCCCGGATCGCCGTGCGGAGTGAAACTTTCCTGTCAGGGGCGGCCCGTGTCAATGGGGTGTGCGCGGCGGAAGCGAGGAGCCGGCGGACCGGCGCACACGGCTTGACCCGCCCCCGCCACCGGCCGAGGATCATGTCATGACGCCCGGACACGACAGCACCGGCAGCACCGTTGACGGGATGCTGCGGCGCAGCGCCCGACGCACTCCGGCCCGCGTCGCGGTGGAGTACCGCGACCGCACCTGGACGTACGGGGAACTCGACACCGCGGTCTCCCGCGCGGCGAGCGTTTTGTTGGATGAGGGGCTGTCCCCGGGCGACCGGGTCGGCGCCTACGGCCACAACTCCGACGCCTACCTGATCGCCTTCCTGGCCTGCGCCCGCGCGGGCCTGGTGCACGTCCCGGTCAACCAGAACCTCACCGGCGACGACCTCGCCTACCTCGTCGCCCAGTCCGGCAGCGCCCTGGTCCTCGCCGACCCCGGCCTCGCCGCCCGCCTCCCCGGCGGGACCCGCACCCTGCCGCTGCGCGACGCCGACGGCTCGCTCCTCGCCCGCCTCGCGTCGGCACCCGCGTACGACGGACCCGGACCCCGCGCCGAGGACCTGGTGCAGCTCCTCTACACCTCGGGCACCACCGCGCTGCCCAAGGGCGCGATGATGACCCACCGGGCGCTGGTGCACGAGTACCTGAGCGCCATCACCGCCCTCGACCTGAGCGCGGGCGACCGTCCCGCGCACGCGCTGCCGCTCTACCACTCGGCGCAGACCCACGTCTTCCTGCTGCCCTACCTGGCGGTCGGCGCCACCAGCATCGTCCTGGACGCACCGGACGGCGACCTCCTCTTCGACCTGATCGAAGCGGGCCGGGTCGACAGCCTGTTCGCACCGCCCACCGTGTGGATCGGCCTCGCGAACCGCGCCGACTTCACCACCCGCGACCTCGGCGGCCTGCGCAAGGCCTACTACGGCGCGTCGATCATGCCGGTGCCCGTCCTGGAACGGCTCCGGGCCCACCTGCCCCACCTGGCCTTCTACAACTGCTTCGGGCAGAGCGAGATCGGCCCCCTCGCCACCGTCCTCGGCCCCGACGAGCACGAGGGCCGGATGGACTCCTGCGGCCGCCCCGTCCTGTTCGTCGACGCGCGCGTGGTCGACGAGGACGGCAAGGACGTGCCCGACGGCACGCCCGGCGAAGTCGTCTACCGCTCCCCGCAGTTGTGCGAGGGCTACTGGGACAAGCCCGAGGAGACCGAGGCCGCCTTCCGCGACGGCTGGTTCCACTCCGGAGACCTCGCCGTACGGGACGCCGACGGCTACTACACGATCGTCGACCGGGTGAAGGACGTCATCAACTCCGGCGGCGTGCTGGTCGCCTCCCGCCAGGTCGAGGACGCCCTCTACACCCACGACGCCGTCGCCGAGGCGGCCGTCGTCGGCCTGCCCGACGAACGGTGGATCGAGGCCGTCACGGCCGTCGTCGTGCCGCGGGGCGAGGTCACCGAGGACGAACTGATCGCCCACGCCCGCGAGCGGCTCACCGCCTTCAAGGCCCCCAAGCGGGTCCTCTTCGTGGACGCCCTGCCGCGCAACGCCAGCGGCAAGATCCTGAAGAGGGAGCTGCGGGACCGCTTCGCCGGTTCCTGACCCGCCGGCTCCGGCGATCCCTTCGCACGGCCTGTCGGCGGCCGGGCCGGATCGCTAGGCTGACCCGCGGACGACGAAACCGGGAGGAGCACGGACGTGGCCGAGAGCACCACCCAACAGCGACCGCTCATGGGCTGGGACAAGCCGGAGCTGGACCTCAGCAACGCGCAGTGGCAGTCCAGCAGCCGAGGCCTGGGGGATGTCCAGATCGCCTTCGTCGAGGGGTTCATCGCCATGCGCAACAGCGGCAGTCCGCAGAGCCCCTCGCTGATCTTCACCCCCGCCGAATGGGGCGCGTTCGTGTCGGGAGCGCGGGAGGGGGAGTTCGACCTCACGTAGGACGACCGCGGGGTGCGCCGACCGGCCGAACCGGGGTGTTTGCCCCGCCACCGGGGGGAAGTCCGTACTCCGGAGGTGAGGACCCATGAGCACCCTGCCGGTCATCGCGGCGGTCGACGGTTCGGACGACGGCCTGCGCGCCCTGGACTGGGCGCTCGACGCCGCCCACCGGCGCGAGGCACCCCTGCGGGTGGTGCACGTGCGCCAGTACGCCGCCTGGGCCCAGACCGACGTCCTGGTCGCGGGCCCCCCGGACACCGCCGAGGACCCGGCCCTCGACCAGGCCCGCGCCCACCTCCAGGGGCGCGCCTTCGCGGTGCCGACGGAGTACGTCGCCATGGAGGGCGTACCGGGCGCCCTGCTGCCGGAACTGGGCGCCGACGCCCAACTGCTGGTGCTCGGCTCCCGGGGGCGGGGCGGCTTCACCGGCCTGCTGCTCGGCTCCAACGGCATGGCCGCCGCCCGCGACGCCGAGTGCCCCGTCGTCGTGGTGCCCCGGCCCGGGCGCGAGGTCCACGGCGAGGCGCCGGACGAACCCGGCCCCCGGGTGGTGGTCGGCCTGCACGTGGACAGCCCCGACGACGCCACCCTGTCCTTCGCCTTCACCGAGGCCGAGCTGCGCGGCGCCCGCCTCCAGGTGGTCGCCGCCTACCCGTGGCCGGTACAGACCTGGGCCGCCGCCGGCCAGATCGTGCCCCCCGTGATCGACGAGGTCTCCCTCGAGAGTGAGACCAGGGTCCTCGCCGACGGCTTCCTCACCCCTTACCGCGAGCGCCACCCCGACGTCCGCGCCGAACCGTACGTCGCGCCGGGCGACGCCGCCGGACACCTGGTCGCGACCTCCCGGGACGCCGACCTGGTCGTGGTCGGCCGCCACCGCCGCCGCCTGCTCGCCCCCGCCCGCATGATGGGCTCGGTCACCCACGCCGTCCTGCTGCACGCCGCGTCCCCGGTCGCGGTGGTCCCCCCGGCTCCACCGCAGGAGTGACACCCGGCCCCGCCCCGGCGTGCCTATCATCGGCCCCATGCAGGACTCGCCCGGCAGGGACACCCGGATCGCGCTCGGCCTCGCGCTGACCCTCCGGCACGACGGACACGGCTCGGTCGCCGACGACCTGACCGACCCCGCCGGGCTCACCGCCTGGGTCACGGATCACCCCGGGCTCGTGCCGGACGGCGAGGGCTTCACCGCCGACGCCGCCGCCCTGGCCGCCGTACGGGACGTACGGGCCGCCGCCCGTGCGCTCTTCGCCCGCGCCGTGCGCCCCGGCGAGCCGAGCCCAGCCGACGCCGCCCGGCTGCTGCCCGTGCCCGAGGCCGTGCGACGCCTGAACGAGGCGGCCGCGCGCACCCCCACGGTCCCCGTCCTCGCCTGGACCGGCACCGCCGCACCCGTGGTACGCGCCGCACCCGCCGAGGGCGCCCGGACCGACCTGGCCGCCGCCCTCGCACAGGCCGTGATCGGCTTCCTCGCGGGGCCCGACCGGCAGCGGCTGCGGGCCTGCCACGCACCGCGCTGCGTGCGCTACTTCCTCAAGGAGCACCCGCGTCAGCAATGGTGCAAGCCCTCCTGCGGCAACCGGGCGCGGGTGGCCCGCCACCAGGAGCGGCACCGGCGGACCGCGTAGCCCGGCCGGCGTCCGCCCGCACGCCGTTCACCCGGCCCGGCCACGTACCATGGCGGCATGTCGTTCCTCCGCCGCCGCAGCGCCACGCCCGCCGGGCCCGACTTCGACGTACTGGCCATGGACCCGGGCGACTGGCCCGGGAACCTCGGCGCCGGCCTGCTGCCCGCGCCCGACGGCACCTGCCAGGGCGTCTTCCTGCGCTACGACCTGTTCGGCGGCCGCGGCCCCGCGATGATCATCGGCAACCTCCCGGACGGCTCCCCGGCCCGCGAGGTCCCCGAGGGGGAGATCCCCTTCGAGGTGGCCCAGCTGCTGCTCGCCCTGGAGAACGACGAGGAGATCACGGTCGTCGGCGCCGAGGACGTCCCCGTGATGCAGGGCGACAACCTCCTCATCGTGCGCCGCCTCAAGCTCTCCGAGAGCCGGATCTCCTGCGTCCAGTTCGACCGCAGCGACGGCGTCCTGGTCACCATCGCCGCCTGGGACCGCCCCATCACCGACGACCTGTACGCCCTGCTGAAGCCGCTCCCGGCGGAGCTTTTCCAGCAGGGCTGAGACCGCGCGGCGGCTACCGCGCGGCCGAGACCGTCACGTCGGCGGCGCGCACGTAGGCCACCCGGTGGCCGTACTGGATCTCGTAGTACTGGTCCTCGCCGGTCACCACCCGGTGGGAGGCCTCGTCGAAGGTGACCGCGTAGTAGTACTCGCCGGGCACCTTCTCACCGACCACGTACTTCTGCCCCGCGGGCAGCGTGTACGGCAGCGGCGACACCGCCTGGGCGGGCACGCCCGCCGGGTAGGCGGCCTTCTCCGGGTACGCCCGCCCGTACACCGGGACGCTCGCGAGGCCCTTCCTCGGGGTGATCACGCGTCCCGACGCGGGCACCGCCGCCGGGTTCTTCCCGGGGTTGTGGAACCAGGCCTTCTGGCCCAGGTACCAGATGGCCGTCCAGTCGCCCCAGCGGTCGGCCACCGCGTACTGCTGGCCAGTGGAGACCCGCGACGACAGGTCGTTCACCCCGGTCGTGGGGGTGGTGCCGAGACCGATGTCCTTGATCAGCGGCGCGTTCACGTCGTGGTCGGAGTACAGCCGCACCTCGCTGGAGCCGTGCGCCGCGCAGGGCTCGCCCGCCGTCTCGCAGCCGGTGTACCCGGGGCGGTTGGCGTCGTAGTCGGGGCGGATCGTCACCAGGGAGGAGTTCTTCCCGGCGGTCGGCTGGAAGGGCCGGCCGAGCAGCTGGAAGTAGTGCCGCCAGTCCCAGTACGGGCCCGGGTCGGTGTGCATGCCCGGGATGGTGGCCGTGGTGGTGCCGGGCACGTTGTCGTGGCCGAGGACGTGCTGCCGGTCCAGCGGGATGTCGTACTTCTTCGCCAGGTACTTCACCAGCCGCGCCGACGACCGGTACATCGCCTCCGTGTACCAGGCGTCCGGCTCCGCCAGGAAGCCCTCGTGCTCCAGGCCGATCGACTTGGCGTTGACGTACCAGTTGCCCGCGTGCCAGGCGACGTCCTTCGCCTTCACGTGCTGGGCGATGTGACCGTCGGTGGAACGCAGCGTGTAGTTCCAGGACACGTAGGTGGGGTCCTGCACCATGTTGAGGACGCCGTTCCAGGTGCCCTCCGTGTCGTGCACCACGATGTAGCGGATCCGCTGGGAGGCCGGCCGGTCGCCCAGGTCGTGGTTGCCGTAGTCGCCGTCGCCGAACTCCTCGTACGGCGCGGGGATCCACTCGCAGGACACCGACCTCGGGCACTCGGTCCCGGCGGCGGACGCGGCGCGCAGGTCCCCGCCCTCCAGTTGCGAGACGTCGGGTGCCAGGCCGGGGCGGGCGGCCAGGGCGACCCGCTGACCGGCGTCCGTGGTGCGCCGCTCACCCGTGCGGATGACCTCGTACACGTCGTTCGCGTACGCCGCCGCCGTCGCGGAGTCCTCCGCGCCCGAGAAACGGGCCACCGCCCCGTACCAGTCCGCCGGGTCCGCACTGAGCGGCTCGCCCAGTTCCCGCTGGGCGGCGGCGAGCAGCGCGGCGCCGCCCGACACGTTCGCGGCCGGGTCGGTGCGCAGCGCCTCGGGACTCAGCCCGGTCAGCTCGGCGGCCCTCGGCAGCGTGGCCAGCCGGGCCGGCAGACCGGCGGACGACGGCGCGGCCCCGTGCGCCGGGCGCAGCGGGGCGCGCGCGTCGTCGCCGCGCGGGTCCTCGGCGCCCTCCGAGTGGTGGGACCGGGGCGCCTCGGCCAGTGCCGTGCGGGCGTCGGTGAGATGCAGCGGGCCGTAGCCGCCGGTCACGCTCGGCGCGCCGGCGTGCGCGTCCCAGCGGGACTGCAGATAGGAGACGCCGAGCAGGACGCTCTGCGGCACGTGGTACTCGGCCGCCGCGGAGGCGAACGCCCGCTGGAGGCGGTCCGGGGCGGGCGGTGCGTCCGGGGGCGCGGCTGCGGACGGTGCCGCGCCGAGCAGCGGCAGCAGCAGCGCCGCGGTGGCCAGGGCGGGCACGACGGGGGATCCTCGCAAAGCGGCCTCCTGTGACGGGTCGGGCGTGGGGGACGTGACGGGCGTGCGGGGCCGGGCTGGGTCAGTCGTACCCGGCGGTCCGACGATCCGTCAATCATGCCGTCATGGCGACGATTTCCCACGTCAGCAGGGGGTCCGGCGAGTTTCGTGGCGGCGGCCCACGGGCCTGCGGGGCGTCAGTGGCGTACACCTGTGGTCCCTGCGCACACCCGGGCCGACGGAAACGAAAAGCGCGGTGCGCCCCCCTGTCGGAGGGGCACACCGCGCACCGTCGTTCTGTTCGTGCCGTCCCGTCAGCGCGTGCCGACCGCCGCCCGCACGGCCCGCCGGGCCATCTGGCAGTCGTCGTGCAGCCTGCGCAGCAGCAGCCGCTGCTCCTCGCCGGTCGGCGCGGCACCCGGGTGGACCGGCGCCGACGACGCGGCGACCGTGTCCTGCATCGAACGCTGCACGGCCGTCTCGTACGTACGGATCTCCCTGGTCAGGACGAGCATCAGGTTCACCAGGAAGGCGTCGCGCGCCGCGGTGCCCGTCGCCTGGGCGATCTGGCTGATCTGACGGCGGGCCGCCGGGGCGTCGCCGAGGACGGCCCACAGCGTCGCCAGGTCGTAGCCCGGCAGATACCAGCCCGCGTGCTCCCAGTCCACCAGCACCGGACCGGCCGGGGACATCAGGACGTTGGACAGCAGCGCGTCACCGTGGCAGAACTGGCCCAGGCCCTGGCGTCCGCCGGCGTGGGCGATGCCGTGCAGCAGCTTCTGAAGGTCGCCCAGGTCCCGGTCGGTGAGCAGCCCCAGCTCGTGGTAGCGGGAGATCCGGGCCGCGTAGTCCAGCGGCGCGTCGAAGGTGCCGGCCGGCGGCCGCCAGGCGTTCAGCCGGCAGACCGCTCCGATCGTCGCCCTGATGTCGGACCGGGACGGGGCCTCCAGGGGGTGCCGCTGCAACGCCGCCACCCGCCCGGGCATCCGCTCGATGACCAGCGTGCCGTTGTCCGGATCCGCCGCGATCAGTCTCGGCACCCGCACCGGAGGGCGCTGCCGGACGAACGAGCGGTATGCCCCTATCTCGTGCCGGCTGCGCTCCGCCCACGCGGGGGAGTGGTCAACTAAGCACTTGGCCACCGCCGTGCTGCGCCCGGTCGTGCCGACCAGGAGCACGGACCGCCCGCTGCGCCGCAGCACCTGCACGGGGGAGAACTCCGGGCAGATCCGGTGCACGGAGGCGATCGCCGTGCGCAGTTGGGCGCCCTGGGGGCCGGACAGGTCGATTCTTCCGCTGAGGGGCTGGGTGCCGGGCCCCGCGCCGTGCCGCGCCCTGCCCGCCCCGAGCACCGGGGCCGCCGGACGCGCGGGGGCGAGATAGGGGCCGCCGCCCGCCGTCGGGCGGGGGTGCAGCGAGCGCTGCGGGGCGGACACGGAGGACGATGCTGCGTACATGGGCGAGACAGATCCCTTCGTGTGCCTGCTGTGCCTGCCTGAAGCGCGGTGCCCGTCCGGTCCGTTCGGTGCCGGGGGCACGCCTTCCGAAAGCCGTCGCGCCGCCCGACCGGCCGCCCGGGACCACCCTGGGGAGTGTCCCCGCGGCGACCGGGTCGGGGTGGCGCATTCCTACCTGACACCCGGCCGCCCGTGGCACACCATCTGGCGCACCCTGGCGAACGGTGGCGAATAGTCGCCCGGCAACCCGCACGGGGCTACTGTCAACTCAGCCGAGAACCTGGGGGCTTGACGTGAGCAAAGAACCCAACACCCGCCTGTCGGACCTGTTCGGCCTGGCCGGCTGGTCCAAGGGCGAACTCGCGAGGCTGGTCAACCGGCAGGCGGCGGCCATGGGCCACCCCCAGCTGGCGACCGACACCTCGCGGGTGCGGCGGTGGATCGACATGGGAGAGATCCCGCGCGATCCGGTGCCGCGGGTGCTGGCAGTTCTGTTCACCGAGCGTCTCGGCCGTGTCGTGACCATCGAGGACCTCGGTCTGGTCCGGCACGGGCGTGCGGGGAAACGGCCACACGACGGGAGCGAAGAGCATCCCGACGGCGTGCCGTGGGCGCCCGAGCGGACTGCGGCGGTCCTCACCGAATTCACGGGAATGGACCTCATGCTCAACCGACGCGGCTTGGTGGGCGCGGGCGCCGCGCTCGCCGCGGGCTCCGCACTCAGCAGCGCCATGCACGACTGGCTGCACACCGACCCGGCCCTGGCGGCCGACGCCCCCGACCTCCACCAACCCCTGCACGCCGACCCCGCCGGGTTCGACCGCTACGAGGCCGCCCCCATCGGGTCGCAGGAAGTGGAGGAACTGGAGCGCTCGGTCGAGGTGTTCCGCGCCTGGGACGCCGCCCGGGGCGGCGGACTCCAGCGCAAGGCCGTGGTGGGCCAGCTCAACGAGGTGGGCGGCATGCTCGCCTACCACCACCCACCCCATCTCCAGCGGCGCCTGTGGGGCGTCGCCGCCAACCTCGCCGTCCTCGCGGGCTGGATGTCGCACGACGTCGGCCTGGAACCCACGGCCCAGAAGTACTTCGTCATCGCCGCGCACGCCGCGCGCGAGGGCGGCGACCGGCCCCGGGCGGGCGAGGCCCTGTCCCGGGCGGCCCGCCAGATGGTGCACCTGGGCAAGCCCGACGAGGCCCTGGACCTCATGAAGCTCGCCCAGTCCGGCTCCGGCGAGCAGGTGCTGCCGCGCACCAGGGCCATGCTCTACACCATCGAGGCCTGGGCGCAGGCCTCCATGGGCAAGGGCCAGGCGATGCGCCGCACCCTGGGCCGGGCCGAGGACCTCTTCGTCTCCGACAAGGCGGACGTGCCGCCCCCGGACTGGATGCAGACGTTCAAGGAGGAGGACCTGTACGGCATGCAGGCCCTCGCCTACCGGACGCTCGCCGAGTTCGAGCCGGGGGCCGCCGCGCACGCGCAGCACTACGCGGACAAGGCGCTGGCCCTCAGGATCGACGGCCGGCAGCGGTCGAAGATCTTCGACTACCTGTCGATGGCCTCCGCCTGCTTCATCGCCGACGACCCCGAACAGGCGGACCGGTACGCCCGCCTGGCCCTGGTGTCGATGGGGTCCAACTCCTCCCAGCGGACCTGGGACCGGCTGCGCCAGATGTACCGGCTCACCGCCGAGTACGCCGGCTACCCGCAGATCCAGGAGTTGCGCGAGGAGATCAAACTGGCGCTGCCCAAGGGCAAGCCGCCCAGGGGGAAGGGCCCGGGCGGAACGGTCGCGCCGGCCTAGGGCGTCACCCTGGCCACCAGCACACAGGCGTCCTGACGGCTCGGGAAGTCACCGAGTTCGTGCGTCACGATCCGTACGACGTCCTGTGCCGGGCCCGCCCCTGCCAGCCGGGGGGCCAGTGAGAGGAGGTGCCGCACGGCCGCCGGCTCGAGCGCCCCGGTGTGCAGAAGCAGCAGGTCCCCCGCTTCGAGGGTCGCCTCGGCCTGCCCGGAGAGCCCTCGGCCCGTCCCGCCGCGGAACAACAGCGGGACGGCGCCCGAGGCGTCGGCCCACGTCAGGGTGCGGGTGCCCGGCCGGTAGCCGCAGTACACGGCGCCGCGCACCGGCGGCAGGGCGGTGTCCTCGAGCAGTGCGGCGAGCCCGCTTCGCAGCCGTCCGGGCCGGGTTCCGGCCAGTGCCAGGCCGCGCAGGGCGCCGACGAACACCGCCGGGTCGTGCGCCTCGGTCCCCGGAGTCTCGAAGTCGCCCACGGTGAGGAGGGTGTCGCCGTCCACGCCGAGCGGACACGCGTCGTACCAGCCGCCGTACCGGGACCGCGGACCCGCCGCCGGCGGGAGGTGCGCGGCGGCCAGGTCGAGACCGGGGCGCCCCGCCTCCGGGAACCGGAGCAGGCCGTGCCAGGGCGGCGGCGGAGGGTGCCGGAGCGAGTCACGGGTCTCGCTCACCACCCGTTGGCTGCGGCGCAGTTCGCTGACGTCCCGCAGCACCGCCCACATCGACGCGGTGCTGCCGTCGGTGTCCAGGACGGGCTCGCCCATCATGTGCACGGTGCGTACAGCCCCGTCGGGGTGGGCGACGCGGAACTCGCCGTCGATGGGGCGGGCGTCGACGAGACAGTCCGTGACCATCGCGGTCAGTTTCGGGCGGTCCTCGGCGAGTACCAGGGACGGGAGTTCGTCGAGGCTCAGCGGGACGGACCCGGGGGCGCGGCCGAGGATGTGGAAGAGCTCCCCGGACCACTCCGCCTCGTCCGTCAGCAGGTTCCACTCCGCGCTGCCGACGCGGCTGAGCAGCGAACCGGGGCGGGGCGCGGGTGCCGGGCCGTCCCGCAGCTGCGCCAAGTGCGCGTCCAGGTCGGTAAGTTGGTTCAGTGCCAGGTCGTACAGGGCGCGCTGCCAGCGTCCCCGGGCGTCCGCCGCGCCCTCCTGGCTGTCCCGCCGTACCGCGTCGACGTCGCCGCGCAGCCGCCGCGCCTGCGATATGAGTGCCTCGACCGAGCCGTGCCCCGGGGGCTGGGCGGCCGGGTGGTCCGCGGAGAGATGGGACGACATGACGCACTCCGATGTGCTGACGGTACGACCAAGGCGGAACCGAGGGTGACGGAAGGACCGTTACGACTGTTGCACAGCCCGCCACGCGCCGTAAGGGATTCGGCAACACACGATACGGTGGTGCTTCCGGCATATGCCACAGTCTTCCCGGAGTGACTCGGGTACGCGTGCGCGACCCCCTGGGGCGGGAGCAAGTCGTAGAATTCCTACGGGACTTGAAGAAGGCGCGGGGCCGGGGATGTCGTCGCCCTGACGTTCGACGGACCCTTGTTCTATGCCGGGTCGTGGAGGGCCGGGCGGGGCGCCAGTTCGACGGGCGTGCGTGCGCCCGTCTCCAGCGCTCGTACCCCGGCCTCGGCGACCGCGGCGGCGGCGTACCCGTCCCAGGCACCGGGCCCGGTGACCCGGCCCCGCCGGGTGGCGTCCACCCAGCTCTGCACCTGGCGGTCGTAGGCATCGGCGAAGCGCACCAGGTAGTCCTGCGGCACCTCCTCCCGCGCGCCGCCCGCCGCCGTCACCACCATGGTGTGCGCCCGGCCGATCCGGGCGCTGCCCGACTCGCAGACGGCCTCGCAGCGCACCTCGTAGCCGAAGCCGCAGTTGACGAAGACCTCCACGTCCACCACGGCTCCGCCCTCGGTCTCGAAGAGCACGAACTGCGGATCGAGCAGGCCGTCGGGCGCACCGGCCGACGGCCGCGGACGCAGCACGGTCACCGCGCTCAGTTCCTGGCCGAACAGCCAGCGGGCCGCGTCGATCTCGTGCGAGACGGAACTGTTGATCAGCATCGCCGAGGTGAAGTGCGGCGGGGAGGAGACGTTGCGGTGCACGCAGTGCAGCATCAGCGGCCGGCCGAGGCGCCCGCCGTCCAGGAGCGACTTCAGCTGCCGGTACTCGGCGTCGTACCGCCGCATGAACCCGATCTGCGCCAGCCTCCTGCCGAGGCGCGCCTCGGCCTCCACCACGCGCAGCGCGCCCGCAGCGTCCGGCACCATGGGCTTCTCGCACAGGACCGGCAGCCCCCGGGCGAAGGCGGCCACCAGCGCGTCCTCGTGCGCCTCGCCGGGCGAGGCGATCAGGACGGCCTCGACGCCCGGCGCGTCCAGCGCGGCCTCGGCCTCCGTGTGCACGGCGACCCCGTCGATGCCGCCCACGGCCTCCTTCGCCCGCTCGGCGTCCGGGTCCGCCACCGCGGCGACCCGGGCGCCGCTCACCACCCGGTCGAGGCGCCGTACGTGGTCGGCACCCATGTGGCCGGCGCCCAGGACCGCCACACCCAGAAGTTCGCTCACGCCGCGCCCGCCCCTTCACCGTCCGCCGCCCACCCGCGAGCAGCGGGTGCGTGTACGGCGAACAGGCTTTCACGCCCGTCAAGGGGGCGGGG
The DNA here is from genome assembly GCF_003112555.1 of Streptomyces coelicoflavus. GTDB lineage: Bacteria > Actinomycetota > Actinomycetes > Streptomycetales > Streptomycetaceae > Streptomyces > Streptomyces coelicoflavus. Next base: position 552,159 of record NZ_BEWB01000005.1, read on the forward strand.
GGAGAGGAACGGTCCCGGAGCGGCGGGGTGCGTCAGTACCGCAGCACCCCCGCGATGCCGTCCGCGTCCCGGAGCGCGCCGTCCGGTACGAACCGCACGTCGGCGCCCGTCTCGAGGCACTGCTCGACGATCTCGTCCACGATGTCCTCGCGGGCGTCGAGGTCGCCGTCGCGGGCCGGGAGCAGGTGCTCGCCGTCGTCGCGCATGGTCACCTTGAAGTTCTCCTCGACGGCCAGCAGCCGGACGCGACCCGTGTGGGCGCTCTCCCACAACTCGTCCACGCCGGCCGCGAAGTCCTTGCGGCCGCGAGCCGCGTCCAGTTCCCTGGCCACCGCCTCGACCGACCCGCGCGCCTCGTCCTCGAGGACCGGCCGCACCGCCTGCCACACCGCCTCGGCGGAACCGTGCGCGAGCCCGCCGTGCGGGACGAGCACCGCGTCCGAGGCGAGCGCGCCCGCCTCGTCGAACAGCGACAGCGCCGGCTCGGGGCCGGTGATGTACAGCGGCCGGGGGTGCGCACGCAGCACCTTGCCCATCGCGGCGTCGGCGTCACGCAGGAATCTGCGGGTGCCCTCGTCCCGGAACGTGCTCGGCGCGTCGCCGATCCGCTCCTGGCGCTCGGGGTCGAAGTCCTCCGGCGGCCGGTCCAGCGGGAAACCGCCGAGGTGTTCCTCGACGACCCGGCCGGCGCCGCCGCTCCACAGCTTGACGCGGTCGGCGGCGACCGACAGGACCCAGAACGGCCGCTCGGCGGCCTGCGCGGCGACGAGATTGCGGGTCAGGAAGGTGTCCGAGAGGACCACCCGCTCGGGCACCGAACGGCTCAGGGTCCAGACCTGGTGCTCGCCGGGGGCGGCGAAGATCGCCAGACCGTCCTCGGCGTACGTCAGGTCGACCTCGGCCAGGGCCCGGTCGAGCTCGCGGGACACCTCCGCGCGCCGGTCGCGGCTGACCGACGGATCCTCCTCCAGCTGCTTCTTGGCCGCGGCGACCGCGTTGCGCAGCCGGACCCGGTCCTGGGCGTTGTCCGGTTCGCGGCGGTGCGTCGGCGTCAGTACGGACACGGCCGGGTAGGGGCGGGGGCGCCGCAGCCCGGCGAGGGTGGCGGGACTCAGATCGTGCTCCATGACAGCACGATAGGACCAACGGGCATATCGGGCATTCGGAACGGGCTGCCGCTCAGTCGGTCCCATCACCGGGGGACTCGGAGCCGCACGAGCTGCCGTCGGCCGGCAGGGAGCCGTAGAGCAGGAAGTCGTCGACCTTGCGGTGCACGCACTCGGAGGACGCGTAGCCGGTGTGCCCCTCGCCGCGGTTGTCCAGGACCACGGCGGAGGGACCGATCCGGTCGGCCGTCTCCGTCGTCCAGCGGTACGGCGTGGCCGGGTCGCCGCGGGTGCCGACCAGGAGCATCTTCGCGGTGTCGAGGTTCTTCACGTCGTCCCGGATGTAGTCCGTCCCCTTGGGGCGGCCGTAGCACATGAGCACCTGGGTGAGCCGGTACCGGCCGAAGACCGGCGAGGCCTCCTCGTACCGTGCCCGCAGCGGCCCGAGGGACGCGGTGACCTGGGCGGCGGTGGGACGGTCGGGGTCGTCGGCGCAGTTGATGGCCATCAGGGCGGCCGGGAGGTTGTCCATGGGGACGTCCTCCTCGTCCGTGAGTCCGGCCCCGCCCGTGTCCTCACGGACCGGTGCATGTCCCGGCGCATGTCCCGGTGCACGGACCGGGAAGGTGACGCCGCCGGACGAAAAGCCCTCCAGGCCGCGGGTGTCCCCGTCCTCCAGCAACTGAGCGAGCGCCCGCTCGAGCAAGGGCCACAGGTCCCGGCTGTACAGCGCCTGACCGATCGCGCCGACCATGTCCTGCCCGGTGAAGGGCTCGCCGAAGGCCGACGGCACCGGGTCGGAGTCGAGCGAGGCGACGAGTCGCACCACCTGCTCCCGGGCGCTTCGCGCGTCCTGGCCGAACGGGCAGGCGACGTCTTCGACGCACCAGTCGAGGAAGTTCTCCAGCGCCGTCTGCTGCCCCCGCGCGCCTGCCAGCCCCTGCTCGGTCAGCGGCTCCGTCAGCGTGTCCACACCGTCGAGCACCATCCGGCCGACCTTGTCGGGGAACTGGGCCGCGTACACCGCCCCCAGCCGGGTTCCGTAGGAGAAGCCCAGGTAGTTGAGCCGGTCGTCGCCGAGCGCCCGGCGCATCACGTCCATGTCGCGCGCGGCGTCGACCGTGCCTATGTGGGGCAGTACGGGACCGGAGAACTTGGCGCACTCGGCCGCCGCGTCCCGCAGCCGCTTCAGCACGTCCTTCGCGTCACCCGTTGCCTCGTCCCCGTCCGTGGCCTCCATGATCTTCAGGGTGGCCGGTCCGCAGGAGACCGGGGAGGAGCGGCCGACGCCGCGCGGGTCGAAGGTCACGACGTCGTAGCCGTTGGTGAGGTGCATGAACTCCTTTCCACCGACGGCGAGTTCATTGATGCCGGAGCCGCCGGGGCCGCCGAAGTTCAGCAGGACGGAGCCTCGTGAGTCACCGGTCGCCCGGTACCGGGCCAGGGCCACGTCGAGGGTTCTGCCCTTGGGATGCGCGTAGTCGACGGGGACGGTGACCTTGCCGCACTGCAGGTCCTTCGGCATCTCCATGCCCTCGCACGCCGACCACTTGACCTTCTGGTCGTAGAACCGGGACAGGCCCGACCCGTCCCGCGAGGTGGCGGCGGTCGTGGTGGTCGCCGTCGTCGCGGCGTGCGCGGCGTCCGCGGCGGGCAGTCCCGCACCCAGCAGTGCCAGGCCGAGCGCTCCGGTGACCGCGCGGCGCCGGGCCGAGGGCCGAGTCTCCAGCTTGGCCTGCATCGATGCCTCCCGGACGCCCCGTCGCGGACCGGTGGTCGGCGCCCTCGCTCACCATAAGGGCGCTTCGCACCCGGCGCCTCCGGGCGACGGCGCACCGGACGGGGCAGACACCGGACGGGGCGCCACTCGTTCGATGAACCGCCCACTCGATGGGGTGAAAGACCGATAAGCCATAACTCGGATGGTGCGCCCGGGGTTTAACCGGTGCGGGCGAGCGCCCGCGACCATGTCTGGAAGGCAGGAAACCTCATGAGAAGGGTTACCCGAAACGGTGTGCTCGCCGTCGCCGCCTCCGGCGCGCTGGCCGTCACGATGCCGGCGTGCGCGGCGTTCGCGTCCGACGGTGCGGCCGCCGACGGATCCTCGGCCGGTTCACCCGGACTGATCTCCGGGAACACCGTCCAGCTCCCGGTGGACGTGCCGGTCAACGTGTGCGGCAACACGGTGAACGTGGCCGGGCTCCTGAACCCGGCCGCCGGCAACCGCTGCGCCAACGGTGCGGATGCGGATGCGTCGCGCTCCGGTGCGCAGGCCACGGACGGTGCGTCCGGCGGCACCTCGGGGGGCGCACCCGGGGATGCGCCGGGCGGCGCGGTCGCCGAGGGAAGCGGAAAGGATTCGCCGGGCGTGCTCTCCGGCAACGGGGTGCAGCTGCCGGTGCACCTCCCGGTGAACGTCAGCGGCAACAGCGTCAACGTGGCCGGCATCGGCAACCCGGCCGTCGGCAACGAGTCGGTCAACGACTCCGGCGACACCCCGGAAGCCGTACGGCCCCCGGCGGAGCCCGAGCCGTCCGCCCCCGACGAGGAGCGCGCCGGGCCCGCACCGTCCCCGCACGCCGCGCCGCCGCGGGAGCGGGTGGCCCTCGCCCACACCGGCGCGGACGGGACACTGTCCGCCCTCGCCGGCGGTGCCGCACTCGTGCTGGGCGGAACCGCCCTCCACCGTCGCTTCCGACGGGGCGCGGAGGGCTGAGCACGTCGAACCGGGGCCCTTCCTGACGACGGCGCCCCGGCCGCTCAGGCGCGTCCCGCGTGGAAGCGCCGGTGCAGGGCGTGGATCTCCTCGGTGAGCTGCGGCACCGGTCCCTCCACGGTCACGTCGGGCGCCACCTCCCGCACGGGAAGCGGCCGCACCGGCGCCGGTGCGACGCCCAGCTCCGTCAGCCAGGCCACCAGTTGTTCCGACGAGGCGACGTACACGATGCGTCCGAGGCCGACCCACGCGTGTGCGGCGGCGCACATCGGACAGTGCTCGCCGGACGTGTACACCGTGGCCGCGGCGCGTTCCCCGGGGGTCAGCCGGGCGGCGGACCAGCGCGCGAGCTCGAACTCCGGGTGACGGGTCCGGTCGCCGGCGGCCACCCGGTTGTGGTCCTCGGCCAGCACCGTGCCGTCCCCGCCCACCAGCACCGACCCGAACGGCTCGTCGCCGGCCTCCAGCGCCTCGGCCGCCAGCTCCACACAACGGCGCAGATGGGGCAGTTCGGTGTCCTTCACGACCATGGCGTACGACCCTCCTCGTGACGTGATCCTTCCCGCTCAGCCTATGTCTCCCGCACGGGAGCAGCTTGCCTATTGCCATTCGCGCGAGTTAGAGTCTCTAACGAAAGAGAGTTGTTCTAGTCGGTCGAGTCAATGAGGAGCGCCATGTCCACCACAACGCCGCAGCCGCACACCCCGCACACCGTCCTGGGATCCGGCCCGGCCGGCACGGCGCTCGCTCGTGAGCTGGTGCGCCGGGGGCACCCCGTCCGGCTCGTGGACCGCGGGGCATCGGGTCCGGAGATCGACGGCGTCGAGCGCGTCGCCGCCGACGTGAGCACGGCCGACGGCGCCCGTGCCGCCGTACGCGGCGCCGCCGTCGTCCACCACTGCGTCAACGTCGCCTATCACCTCCAGGTCGAGGTGATGCCCAGGGTCCAGGAGGCCGTCCTGGCCGCCGTCGAGGCGAGCGGGGCCCGGCTGGTCGTGCTCGACACGCTCTACCCGTACGGCGAGACCGGGGGAGCGGTGATGACCGAGGACAGCCCCTGGAAGGCGACCAGCCGGAAGGGCCGGATGCGCGCCGAGCTGGACGAGCGCTACCTCGCCGCCCACCGGTCGGGCCGGGCCCGCGTGGTGCTCGGCCGCAGCGCCGACTTCGTCGGTCCCGGAGTCCTCAACTCCTCCCTGGGTGCGGCGGTCTTCCCCGGCGCGCTCACCGGCGGGGACGTCGTGGCCATGGGTGACATCGACCTGCCGCACAGCTACACCGGCATGGCGGACGTGGCGGCCGGCCTCGCCACCCTCGGTGAGCGTCCCGACGGCGACGGCCGCGTCTGGCATCTGCCGACCGCGCCCGCCGTCAGCACGCGTGACATCCACGCGATGGTCGAGAAGCGGGTGGGCCGCCCGCTGAACGTCGTGGTGCTCGACCGGCCCCGCGCCTACGGTCCGTTCGACGAGCAGATGATGGCCGAGTACGAGGAGATGTTCTACCAGCACACGGAGCCGCAGATCGTGGACTCCAGCGCCTTCGAGCGGTTCTTCGGGGTCGCCCCGACGCCGCTCGCGGACACCGTGGACGCGACCGTCACCTGGTACGAGGCGTGGCTCCGCAACGGGTGACGGCCGGTCCGTCCGTCCTCAACGGCCGGGGCGCGACCGGGACCGGTCCAGCGCGGCCACGCCGACCGCGGCCAGACCGATCTGGATGAGCCACTCCACCCAGTCGACGCCGTCGGTGTCGGCCACGCCGAACGCCGACGCGATCCACGATCCGACGAACGCGGCGACGATGCCGACGAGAATCGTCCACAGGACGCCGATGCGCTGCCGTCCCGGAATGACGAGCCGGCCCAGCACGCCGATGACCACACCGATGACGATGGCGCTGATGATGCCGTCGATCTCCATCTCCACCCCTTCGTGTCAAGACCCCCGCAGTGGTGCGTCTGCCCGCCATGAGCGGGTGCAGTCCGCCGGTGCCGCCCCGTCGGCGACCGCGGGCGGAGGGGCTGGGGGTGGCGCGGGAGCGCGGGCGACGGGCCGGGCCCGCGCGGCGGGACCGGCCCGTGCCGTCTCCTTCCGGTGCGTCTAGTGCCTGCGTGGGGCGCTCCGCGCCGCCGTACCGGCGCAGACCATGCCCAGAATCAAGGCCAGGGCGCCGATGACGACGTTGTTCCAGATGACGCCGGCGTCCGGGCTCGAGCCGACGATCCACGGCGAGATGATCATCCAGACGCCGATCGCGCACATGGCCCAGCTGAGGCCGTACATGCGCTCCGGGGCGCGGGTGAATCCGAGGGCCAGCAGACCGATGGCGATGCCCACGATCAGGTTGTGGGCCACGAGTGAGGGCTGGCTGGTGGTGAAGTGGAGTATCCACGGGGACACGGCACAGTAGAGGCCGAGCAGGAACACCGGCCCGTCCACGAGCGCCACGTCGCGACCACCGAGCATGCGCGCGTAGCGCGCCTGCATTTCCGGCGCGTCCGGGTGGCTGGTGATGTCACCTCGAGGGTGCGAGACGTTGGCCATGAGTCGTCTCCTTTGGCTTGGGCCTGAGGTGCGGTGTGCGGTAGCGCCGCATACGTCCATTCTGCTCTTATTTCGCCCTTATGTGTAGAGATGAGGGGCCCGGGATCGCTTGATCGCGCGACCGTCGCGCGAGTGCCGCCGGTCCGGTTCTCCTCGACCGTCCTCGAGCGGAGCTGCCGCGATCGTCGGCATGACAACGCGACCGGATCCCACCCGGCGACGCCACGTCGACCTCGCGCGCGTCTCCAGCGCCTCCTGTCGCACCGCGGGCTGGTCCCGGCGACCCGCCGCTGACCCGGCGATGCCAACCCGGCGCGGGAGTCATCGAGTTGACTGGTCTACACCCTTGACTGGTACAGACCAACGCGGTTGAGTGTGCCTCCACACCCCCCTCCACGGCCGCCCCCACGCCGTGGCCGGTCCCACCGGCACGTGCGCACAAGGTTCCGCTCCGTTCCGACCCTGTACGGGAGCGGCCGTGCTCCGCAGAAGGAGACAAGCCTGTGTCGAGGCGCCGCATATCCGCCGTCGTGACCGCACTCGCCCTCGCGGGCGCCGTGCCGTTGCTCGCGCCCGCCGACGAAGCGTCGGCCGCCGCGTGTTCGAGCTACCCGGCCTGGTCGGCCGACGCGAACTACAACACCGGCGACATCGTCCGCTACACCGACGGCAAGGCCTACATCGCCGAGCACGCCAACCCGGGTTACGACCCGCTCATCAGCACCTGGTACTGGGACCCGTACGCCTGTGACGGCGGTTCGCAGACGCCGGTCGGCGACTTCGTCGTCAGCGAGGCCCAGTTCAACCAGATGTTCCCGGGCCGGAACTCCTTCTACACCTACAGCGGCCTCACCGCCGCGCTCAGCGCCTACCCCGGCTTCGCCAACACCGGCAGCGACACCACCAAGAAGCAGGAGGCCGCCGCCTTCCTCGCCAACGTCAGCCACGAGACCGGCGGCCTCGTGCACATCGTCGAGCAGAACACCGCCAACTACCCCCACTACTGCGACTGGAACCAGCCCTACGGCTGCCCGGCCGGCCAGGCCGCCTACTACGGGCGCGGCCCGATCCAGCTCAGCTGGAACTTCAACTACAAGGCGGCCGGTGACGCGCTCGGCATCGACCTGCTGGGCAACCCCTGGCTGGTCCAGAACGACGCGGCCGTCGCCTGGAAGACCGGCCTGTGGTACTGGAACACCCAGTCCGGACCCGGCACCATGACCCCGCACAACGCGATGGTCAACGGCGCCGGCTTCGGCCAGACCATCCGGTCCATCAACGGCTCGCTGGAGTGCGACGGCAAGAACCCCGCGCAGGTCCAGAGCCGGGTCACCAAGTACCAGCAGTTCGCCCAGATCCTCGGCGTCTCCCCGGGCGGAAACCTGTACTGCTGAGCCTCGCGGGGTGTGCGAAACTCCGCCGATGACCTCGGAAACGATCACCGCGGAGTCCTCGGGCACCTGGCACCTCGGCGACCTGCCCGTCCGCCGCGTCGGCTTCGGCGCGATGCGGCTGACGGGCAGCGCCGCCTTCCACCTCGGCACCCCGAGCGACCGCGAGCGCTCCCTCGCCGTACTGCGCCGGGCCGTCGAACTCGGCGTCGACCACATCGACACCGCCGCCTTCTACTTCTCCTCCCTGCGCTCCGCCAACGAACTGATCAACAGCGCGCTCGCCCCCTACGCCGACGACCTCGTGATCGCCACCAAGGTCGGCCCGTACCGCGACTGGTCGGGGGAGTGGGGCACCTCCGCCCGCCCCGAGGACCTGCGCGCCCATGTCGAGGAGAACCTGCGCCAGCTCGGCCGCGACCACCTCGACCTCGTCTACCTGCGCCGCATGCGGCAGGACTCGGTCGCCGAGCACTTCGGCGCCCTGGCCGAACTGCGCGAGGCGGGACTGATCCGCCACCTCGGCCTCTCCGACGTGGAGCCCCGCCACCTCGCCGAGGCGCAGGCCGTCGCCCCGGTGGTGAGCGTCCAGAACCGGTACGGCCTCGGCTTCCACGACCCCGCCACCGACGCGCTCCTCGCCCAGTGCCGCGCCCAGGGCATCGCCTTCGTGCCGTTCTACGCCATCGCCGGCGAGGCCGGACCACGCGGCGCCGGCACCGCCCACGAGGAGGAGGTGCGCGCGGTGGCGCGGGCGCACGGGGCGAGCCCCGCCCAGGTCAAGATCGCCTGGACCCTGCACCAGGGCCCGCACGTCCTGGCCATTCCCGGCACCGGTGACCCCGTGCACCTCGCCGAGAACGTCGCCGCGGGCGCCCTCCGCCTCACCGGCGAGGAACTGGCACGGCTCGACGGGGCCCGCACCGCCTGACCCGCGCCGCACCGCGCCGGTTCCCCGGGGCGGGGACTTGGCGTCCGGCGAGTTTTACGTATAACCTCTCCCGTCAATCGCCCGTCCCGGAAGGTGCCGATGACACGCATCGCCCTGGTCGCCCTCGTCGTCGACGACTACGACGAGGCGATCCGCTTCTACACCGAGGCCCTCGGCTTCCGCCTCACCGAGGACACGCCCCGGCCCGACGGCTCCCGCTGGGTGGTCGTCGAGCCCGGCGGACCGGCGCGGGGCACGGCCCTGCTGCTGGCCCGCGCCAAGGGCGACGCCCAGCGCGCCAGGGTCGGTGACCAGACCGGCGGGCGGGTCGGCTTCTTCCTCCACACCGACGACTTCGCCCGCGACCACGCCCGCATGGAGGCGGCCGGCGTCACCTTCCTGGAGGAGCCCCGCCACGAGCCCTACGGCTCGGTCGCCGTCTTCCGGGACCTGTACGGCAACCGCTGGGACCTGCTCCAGCCCGCCACCCCCTGACCGTCCCCCCCCCGTACGTCACGCACACCCGTCCCCGCAAACACGCTCAGAACCGCCGAGGAACCACCACACATGCCATCTACGCGCATAGACACCGAGACCCTCACCCGCCTCCCCAAGGCGGTCCTCCACGACCACCTCGACGGCGGCCTGCGCCCGGCGACCGTCGTCGAGCTGGCGGATGCCGTCGGCCACACGCTGCCCACCACCGACCCCGACGAGCTGGCCGCCTGGTACTACGAGGCCGCCAACTCCGGGGACCTGGTGCGCTACATCGCCACCTTCGAGCACACCCTCGCCGTGATGCAGACCCGCGAGGGGCTGCTGCGCACCGCCGAGGAGTACGTCCTCGACCTCGCCGCCGACGGCGTCGTCTACGGCGAGGTCCGCTACGCCCCCGAACTGAACACCAGGGGCGGGCTGTCGATGGGGGAGGTCGTGGAGACCGTCCAGGAGGGCCTTGCCGCCGGAATGGCCAGGGCGGCCGCCGCCGGGACGCCCGTCCGGGTCGGCACCCTGCTCTGCGGCATGCGGATGTTCGACCGGGTCCGCGAGGCCGCCGACCTCGCCGTCGCCTTCCGGGACGCCGGTGTCGTCGGCTTCGACATCGCCGGCGCCGAGGACGGCTTCCCGCCCGCCGACCACCTCGCCGCCTTCGAGCACCTGCGCCGCGAGAACGTGCCCTTCACCATCCACGCCGGCGAGGCGCACGGACTGCCCAGCATCCACCAGGCCCTCCAGGTGTGCGGCGCCCAGCGCATCGGCCACGGCGTGCGCATCACCGACGACATCCCGGACCTCGCCGCCGGCAAGCTCGGCCGGCTCGCCGCCTGGGTGCGCGACCGCCGGATCGCCCTGGAGATGTGCCCGACCTCCAACCTCCAGACCGGCGCCGCGACCTCGATCGCCGAGCACCCGATCACCGCGCTGAAGGACCTCGGCTTCCGCGTCACCCTCAACACCGACAACCGCCTGGTCTCGGGCACGACGATGACCCGCGAGATGTCCCTGCTGGTCGAGCAGGCGGGCTGGAGCGTGGCGGACCTGCGCACGGTGACCGTGAACGCCCTCAAGAGCGCCTTTGTCCCGTTCGACGAGCGCGAGGCCCTCATCGAGGACGTGGTCCTGCCGGGCTACGCCTCCGCGCTCTGAACGAGCCCGCGCACATAGGCGACCTGTCCGACGTGCTGGAGGTCGTCGGACAGGACGCTGACCAGCCGCACCGCGAGCGTGACCGGCGGGTCCCAGTTGTCGTCGACCACCCGCTCCAGGTCCTTCGCGGTCAGGGAGCGCAGGGCGGTCAGCGTCTGCTCGTGCACGGCGTCGTAGTAGCCGGTCAGCAGGTCGCCGGAGTCGACCCGCACCTTCGCGACCTCGGCGGGGCTGTGCCCGTACCCGGTGTCCCTGCGGGGCAGACCCAGGCCGAAGCGTTTCTCCCACCCCCCGCCGAGCCACACCTGGTCGAGCCCGAAGGCGCCGGCGACGTGGTCGTCCTGGACGCGGGTGAGATGCCAGACCAGCCAGGCCACGGAGTTGGCGTCGGCGGCGGGCCGGGCGTTCAGGCCGCCGGGGTCCAGACCTCCGACGGCGGCGTGGACTTCTTCCTGGATACGGCCGTAGCCCTCGATGAGGATGTCCTTCGCATGCATACGTCCACCATCGCGCAGCCGGACCGCACGCGCTCCCCGTTCAGCCGCTCGTTCACACGCTCCCCGTGTCCAGCAGCCCCATCAGCGCCCGCGCCGCCGGGCTGGTGGCCGCCGCGGACGGCAGCAGCGCGATCGTCTCGTACTCCGTCCCGTCCGCGTCCTTGAGCGGCAGCGAGGTCAGGGCGGCCCGCTTGTGCCGGAAGTGGCGCGGCACGACCGCGATGCCGAGGTTCTCGTCGATCAGGTCGAGCAGCCCGTGCACGTCGTTCACCTCCAGCGGCACGGTCCGCCGAACCCCGGCTGCGGCGAAGACGGCGTCGGTGACGCGGCGCGGGCCCCAGTCCGGGTGGAAGTCGACGAAGACCTCGTCGGCCAGGTCGTGCGGGGTGAGCACCGCGCCGTCCGCCACGAGCCGGTGGTCGGGGTGGCACAGCACCGTCATCGGCTCGCCGGCCAGCGAGACCGAGCGCAGCTGGTCCGTGTCCGCCTGCGTGCGGTAGGCGAAGGCCAGGTCGAGCCGGCCCGCCGCGACCTCCTCCGCCAGCTCCCCGGAGCCCGCCTGCCGCAGCCGGATCTCCACGTCCGGGTGACGCCGCCGGAACGCCGCCAGTAGCCCGGCCACCGGCACCCCGGCGATGCACTGCTCGGCTCCCAGCGACAGCGTCCCGCGCAGCACCCCCTGCACCGCGGCGACCGCCTCGTGTGCCGACCGCACCTGGGCCAGGATCCGCCGCGCCTCCTCCAGCAGCGCCCGCCCCGCCTCCGTCAGCGTCACCCGGCGCGTGGTGCGCACGAACAGCGGTGCCCGCAGCTCCCGCTCCAGCGCCCGGATCGACGCCGAAAGACCGGACTGGGACACCAGCAGCCGTTCCGCCGCCCGGGTGAAGTGCTGGTCCTCGGCGACCGCCACGAAGTGCTGGAGATGACGCAGTTCCATGACTCAGAAGCGTAACCGCGCAATCCCATCGGATTCTTCTGTTGGACCACTGCACGCAGGTCACGGGAGAGTGGAGGACGGTTCCACCCAAGCCCCGTACCTCGGGGGCCAACCCCTCTGGAGTCGCGTTGTACACCGCACACCCCGACCGCTACGCGGAGATGCCCTACCGGCGCACCGGACGCAGCGGTCTGAAGCTCCCCGCGCTCTCGCTCGGCCTGTGGCACAACTTCGGCCCGGACCGCCCCGTCGAGACGCAGCGCGCCATCCTGCGCCGCGCCTTCGACCTCGGCGTCACCCACTTCGACCTCGCCAACAACTACGGCCCGCCCCCCGGCTCGGCCGAGTCCGCGCTCGGCGAGGCCCTGAAGGCCGACTTCGCGCCGTACCGCGACGAGCTGGTGATCTCCACCAAGGCCGGCTATCTGATGTGGCCCGGGCCGTACGGCGAGTGGGGCTCGCGCAAGTACATGCTGTCGTCCCTGGACCAGAGCCTGTCCCGGATGGGCCTGGAGTACGTCGACATCTTCTACTCGCACCGCCCCGACCCGGACACTCCGCTGGAGGAGACGATGGGCGCGCTGCACACGGCGGTGCAGCAGGGCAAGGCGCTCTACGTCGGCGTCTCCAACTACTCGCCCGAGCAGACCCGCGAGGCCGCCCGCATCCTCGCCGAGCTGGGCACCCCGCTGCTGATCCACCAGCCGCGCTACTCCATGCTCGACCGGCGCCCCGAGACCAGCGGCCTGCTGGACGCCCTCGACGAGCTGAAGACCGGCTCCATCGCCTACTCCCCGCTCGAGCAGGGCCTGCTGACCGGCCGCTACCTGAACGGCATCCCGGAGGACTCCCGGGCCGCGAGCGACAGCCCCTTCCTCAACTCCGACGCGGTCACCGAGGAACTGGTCGGCAAGCTGCGCACCCTGAACGAGATCGCCGGGTCCCGCGGCCAGTCACTGGCCCAGATGGCGCTGGCCTGGGTGCTGCGGCAGGGCAGGGTGACCTCGGCCCTGGTCGGCGCGAGCAGCCCGCGGCAGCTGGAGGACAGCGTCGCGGCCATCGGAAACCTCGACTTCGACACCGAGGAACTGGCGCGCATCGACAAGGTCGTCAAGGGCTAGTCCGGACCCGGGCGGGACACGTACGGACGTCGACGCCGGAGGCACCCCGCCTCCGGCGTCGACGTCGTACGTGTCCCGCCGTGCTCAGGCCCCCGCGGGCACCCGGTCCAGGAAGCCGAACACCGACCGGATGCGGTCCTCGCCGTCCAGGGCGATCACGTCGAACCCGGCCACCGGTGCCGAACCGTCGGCCTCGCTCACCAGCTCCCAGGAGAAGCGCGCCGTGTCGTGGTGCCCGTCGACGGCACCCGTCAGCCGGAAGGAGAAGCCGGGGAACTGCTCCCGCGCCGCCGCCACCACGGCGGCGATCTGCTCGTGGCCGCGCACGTCGGCCAGGGGGTCGGTGTATCCGCCGTCCTCCGTCCAGGCCGCGGCGACCGCCTTGGCCACCGCGTCCGGGGCCGCGTTCCAGGCCTCGAAGTAGCGGGCGACGGCGTCCTCGTAACGACGGGTGGGTGCGGACATGGCGATCAGCCTCCAATGAGGTGGGTGCGCTGGTCAGGAGCCGGATCCCGGTCTCGGTGACCCGGTACGGCCACACTGCCCGCACCCGCGGGCGCCGTCGATTACCCCCGGGGTCATGGCACCCGGCACGGCATTTCGGCCAACCCGCGCCCCGAATATGCCAGGAGACTGGCCGGAAATTCGTGGTGACAGTGGTTCAGCCGTGAACATACTCACCACTAGGGCCTCTCACACCACGCGACAGCGCCCTCACGCACAGCACACGAGCCGCACGGACGTCATGCCTGACCGGCACGGCGTCTGGGTGACGGGGGAGGGTAGCAGTGCACGACGAGTTCCTGTGCCACGTCACGGCCTACGGTGTCTGCGACGGCCGGCGCATCGGTGTCCCCCTGGGCACCTACCGGGCCCCCACCCTCGCGCTGGCCCTGTGGTGGCTGCGGGACCGGGCGACCTGGATCGCCGAGCGGCTGGATCCGCAGCCCGACACCCCCCACTTACCGCGCGGCGCCCTGACTCCCGTCGCCGACGACGCGCCCGACGTGCCGCTCATGTTGCGCACCTGGTGCGCCGACGACGTACAACAGGAGCTGGTCGCCGAGGAGTTGGCCGCAGGACACCTGGTGCTCGTCGCGACCAGTGACGAGACCACGGAGTACGAGCTGATGGCCGAGTCCGTGGACGCGCTCCGCATGCAGCGGGCCGCTCCGCCCCTGGTCGTCCCCGTCGCCTGAGTTCCCGTCGCCTGAGTCCCCGTGCCGTCGCACCGGCAGGATCAGGAACCCGCCCGGCCGGACCGGGACCGCTCACCCACCCACCGCGCGAGCAGCGCGCCCAGGAACCCGGCGACCAGCCCCCACAGCAGCGCCAGACCGACCGCACCCCACAGGCGCGGGCGCAGGAACACCCGCCCGGACAGCCCGCCGCCCAGGTCGCCGATGCCGAGCACCGACAGTCCGTAGTGGGCGGAGATCCGGCCGACGAGGCCGACCACGAGAACCGTGAGTGCCAGCGCCACCGCCATGCGCACCGCGTGCAGCCAGGCCGGCGCCCGGGCGGGGGAGCGGGACACCATGAGGAACCCGGCGGCCAGGACCAGGACCGCAGCGGCGACCAGCAGCCACCACATCCGCCCGTCGCGCTCGGCGAGCGTGCCCACGTTCACGGTCGAGACGTCCGGCGTGCGCAGCACCTCGTCGAGGACCTGGGGCATCGGAAGACCGAACGGCCCCTCCACCCGTCCGTTCCAGGTCGCCCCCAGGCCGATGGTGAGCGCCGGCCAGGCCAGGTTCGGCAGCCCGAGCAGGAGTACGGCGAAGGTGTCCGCGGGGTGACCACGCGTCCCGGCGGTGACCAGGGCGACGACGACGCCGACGACCACGTACGCGAGCAGCAGCGCGACCATCGCCTGCGCGGGCGGCCGCACCGACGTCCGCAGCCGGGGCAGGCCGCCGGGCAGCGGCGCCCGCCGCGAGGCCAGCAGGGCGAGGACGAGCACACCCGCCAGCCACAGCAGTCCGAACAGGACGGTCAGCGGCACGTCGGCGGTGAAGCCGACCCTCGGGGTGACGCCGAAGAGATCGCCGAGGTCGTTCAGCAGGCCCTCGCCGAGGGAGACCTCGAAGGTCTGGCGTGCGGCGAACGCCGTCCCGACGAGGGCGAGCAGCCACAGGACGGCGACCCGCCCGGCCCAGCCGGCCAGCTCCGGGGCGCCGATGACGGTCCGGTGGCGCAGCGGCCGCAGAAAGCCCCGGGCGATCACCAGCGCGCCGGTCAGGGTGACGGACAGCGGCATCACGGTCAGCCCGGCGTCGGTGGCCGCCAGCTCGCCCGCGTCGCCGGACATCTCCAGCGCGCCGCCCACGGCGGTGACGACGGTCGCCACGACGACCCGGGGGAAGGCGTTGTCGGGCAGGTCCGCGGCACCGGCCGCCCACAGCCCGAGCGCGGCCACGACTCCCATGGCCACCAGCCCGGCCAGCACCGTACCGAGGGCCTGCGCCCAGCCGTGACGGGCGACCGCGCGGCCGGAGGATCCGGGAGGCACGGGCGGCTCGGGCGGTACCGGTGGGGTGCGCGCGTTCACGCTGCCACGCTAAGCAGCCCCCGCGGGCGGCGCGCGCCGGCAGGGCCGTTCGCACCGGACGGCGCAGCGGGGCGGGAGCCGGGACCCGGCCGGTGTTCAGCCCGCCCGCACGACGAGGGCGTACCCGCCGAGGCCCAGCAGACGGCCGGCCGGCAGTTCGCCGCGAGTGGTGAACAGGGCGAGGACGCGGGCGGTCCGCGTGTCGAACGCGACGTCCAGCACCGTGCCGTGCTCGGTGCCCGTATCGACGAGGACCCGGCGGCCCAGCAGGTCGTGGTGGGACGGCGGCGTCTCGAGGACGGCGGCGGACCGGAGGCGGACGGCGCCCGGTCCGACCGTGTCCACCGCGTCCCACGGCAGTGCCTTCTCGCGGCCGAACCGGCCGTCGCGGAAGCGGACATGACTCACCGCCCCGGACCCGGGCCCGACGTCGACGGTCAGGGACGACACGGTGCCGATCGGGCCGCCGCCGGCCGGCTCCGGCGCGAGCACCGGCAGCCCCCGCACCTCGGTGAACAGCATCACGGCAGCGAACTCCTCCACCGGCCGGGCACCCCGCCGACCAGGGCGGTGAAACCCGGCAGATCGTCCGCGACGTGCCGGACGGTGTCCTCGGGGAGGACCAGGGACCGGCCGGCGACCGTGAGCGTCTCGCCGCGCGGGACGTACACCCGGCGCCGGTGCCGGGCCGGGCTCGGCACGAACCGCCGGCTCGCCGCCACCCGGAAGCCGACGATCCGCCCCCCGGTACCGCCCTCCACCACCACGTCGAGCACGGTGCCGATCTCCGCCCCCGCCCCGGTCACCACCCTGGCCCCCAGCAACCGTAACCGCAGGTTCTGCTGGTGCGCCGTCATCGCCGCCGCGTCCACCAGACCTCGCCGGTCCCGGATCATCACCGCGTCGTGGCCCAGCGCGTACACCGCCTGCCACGGCAGGGCCTCCTTCAGCGGGCCGGACAGCAGGCCCCGTCCGGTCAGGGTGAAACCGGTGATCCGGCCCGCGGCGGCGTCGCATACGGTGTCCTTGACATGGGCGACGGCATCGCCGCCGAGGGTGACCACCGGCCGGGTGGTCAGGCTTCGCGCGGCCATCAGTTCGTCCATCGCACACCCTTCCCCCGCCGATCGCACACCCTTCTCGCACCCACGGGTTCCCCGCACCACTGTGACGATGCCCGCACTGTGAAGAGACGGGGACTGCGATGCGCGGCTCGGGGTACGAGGACAGGTGCAGCAGCGTCCGGCCAGTCCGGCTTCCGAGAGAGAAACGCATGACCGAGTACCTGGACGGGGCAGTGATACCGACTGGTTTCGACGTACCCGTTGAACCGCTGAGGCGGGCGGCACACTACTCCGGTGAGCCGGGATGCATAGCGCAGGCGCGTTCCTTCGCCTCGCTCTTCCTCGACCAGTTGAGGACCGAGTGGTGCGCCACGATCGGTCCCCGCGCGGACGGCGCGGTGCTTCTGGTGGTGAGCGAGCTGGTCACCAACGCCGACCGGCACAGCAGGGGGCCGTACATCCTGGAGCTGGAGGGCACGGGCAGCTCGGTGGCGGTGACCGTCTACGACAGCAGCGGTGCCGAGCCCGAGCGCTTCGCCCGGGACCCCGAGCGGGTCGGCGGGCACGGCCTGGAGATCGTGCACGCCCTGGTGGAGACCGTCGTCGTCGAACGCGTCCCGGTCGGCAAGCGGGTACGCGCCGTGGTGCCCCTCACCGGAGGGTGAAGGGCACCGTCGTCACCGCGGGGCCGGGCTCAGGCGCAGCCGAGTTCGCCCAGCATGCCTTCGCGCAGCCGGCCGATGATCCGCTTGATCAGCCGGGACACGTGCATCTGCGAGCAGCCGAGCCGTTCGCCGATCTCCGCCTGCGTGGCCTCCTCGACGAACCGCAGGTGGATGATCTGCCGGTCGCGCTCGCTCAGCTCGGCCATCAGCGGGGCCAGCGAGTGGAAGTCCTCCACGAGCCGCAGCCCGTCCTCCTCCACACCGATGAAGTCGGCCAGGACCGACTCGCCGTTCTCGGGCCCGTCGCCGGTCAGCGCGGCGTCCAGTGAGGACGAGTTGTAGCCGTTGGACGCGATCTGGCCCTCGATCACCTCGTTCTCGCCGATGTTCATCAGCGTGGCGAGTTCGGCGACGGTGGGCTCGCGGTCCAGGCGGGAGGAAAGCTCCTCGCGGGCCCTGGCCAGCTCCACGCGCAGTTCCTGGAGCCGCCGCGGCACGTGCACGGCCCAGGTGGTGTCCCGGAAGAAGCGCTTGATCTCGCCGACGATGTAGGGCAGCGCGAAGGACGTGAACTCGACCTCGCGGGACAGCTCGAAGCGGTCGATCGCCTTGATCAGGCCGATCATGCCGGTCTGGACGATGTCCTCCATGTCGTCCCCGCGACCGCGGAAGCGGCCCGCGGCGAACCGCACGAGCGACATGTTCATCTCGATCAGCGTG
Organism: Streptomyces coelicoflavus; assembly: GCF_003112555.1. GTDB lineage: Bacteria > Actinomycetota > Actinomycetes > Streptomycetales > Streptomycetaceae > Streptomyces > Streptomyces coelicoflavus. Next base: position 570,051 of record NZ_BEWB01000005.1, read on the forward strand.
TTGCGCGCGTACTGGTACTCGTTCGTGCCCTCTTCGAGTTCCGTCAGACGCCGGAAGAACTGGCGGGACAGCTGCCGTGCGTCACGCGGGGCCACGGTGCGGGGGTCCACGTGAGCCGGCGGTGATCCCTCACCCGTCCCGCTCCCGGCGGTCTTCTCGACAACCTGCGCTTCCGGCCGGACCACGGCGGTCTCCATTACCTCTCCCACGAAAGTCACGGTTCGACGTCTCCCTAGGCGTTGCCCGCTTGCGGGTACCCGGGTCGCGGCGGCACATGCCCCCGTTTTCACGGGTGGCCGGATCCGTGTGCCGCGGCGTCTTCGCGGGGTGCTGCGTACCTTCTCAGAGTAGTCCCGCGGGATGTGTGCGGCACCCCGGAGCCCGCCGGGATTTCCCTGAGGGCGGAACGCCGCACCCTTCCGTGATCCGGCCGGAACCCTAGGCTGAGGAGGTGACCAGCCACGTGCCGAACGAAGCCCGCGTCATTCCGTTGCGCCCGCAGTCCGGGCCCCCGGGGGCCCGCCCCGCCGCCTCGCCGGTTCCCCCGGAGCGAAGGCCGCCCACCGTGCGCGAGCCCCTGTGGCGCGATCTGGTCGGAGACGTCCTGCGGCGTGAACGCCTCGACCAGGAGCGCACGCTGAAGGAGGTCGCGGAGGCCGCACGGATCTCCATGCCCTACCTGTCGGAAGTGGAGCGCGGCCGCAAGGAGGCGTCCTCGGAGGTGCTGGCGGCCGCCGCCGGCGCCCTCGGGCTGGGACTCGGCGACCTGCTGGCCCGCGCGCAGGGCGAGCTGGTCCGCCTGACCTCCCGGCACACCGGCGCGCGAGCGGGCCGGGACACGTCCGGCGCGCGGTTCGACGGGATGTGCCTGGCCGCCTGAGGACGCGCGGTCGCGTACGGGCCGGTGCCCCCGCCGGGAGCGGGGCACCGGCCCGGCGGCTCACACCCTCGCCAGGCGCCGGGCGAGCACCTCGTCGGCCAGCCCGTACGCCACCGCCTCCTCGGCGGTGAACACCTTGTCGCGGTCCATGTCCGCGCGCAGTGTCGCGACGTCGTGGTGGGTGTGGCGGGCCAGCACCTCCTCCACCTGGGAGCGGATCCGCACCATCTCCTTGGCCTGGAGCGCCAGGTCGGAGACCGTGCCCTGCCGTCCGCCGCTGGCCGGCTGCCCCAGCAGGACCCGCGCGTGCTCCAGCGCGAACCGCCGCCCGGGGTCCCCGCCCGCCAGCAGCACGGCCGCCGTGGACGCCGCCTGCCCGACGCAGAACGTCGAGATCGGGGCCTGGACGAAGGTCATCGTGTCGTAGATCGCCATGAGCGACGTGAACGAGCCGCCGGGGGAGTTGATGTAGATCGCGATCTCGCTCTCCGGGGCCGACGACTCCAGATGCAGGAGCTGCGCGATCACGACGTTGGCCACGCCGTCGTCGATCTCGGTCCCCAGGAAGATGATCCGCTCCGACAGGAGCCGGCTGAACACGTCGTAGGACCGCTCGCCCTGCGGGGTCCGCTCGACGACGTTCGGAATCGTGTAGCTCCCCATGTCACAGCCCCATCCGTCGCTTGGCGGCGGCCGGGCGCACATCCTCGAGGGACTGCACGACCCGGTCCACCATTCCGTACTCCCTGGCCTCCTCGGCCGTGAACCAGCGGTCGCGGTCGCCGTCCCGGGAGATGGTCTCGGGGCTCTGACCGGTGTGCTCGGCGGTGATCCGCTCGATGGTCCGCTTGGTGAAGTCCAGGTTGTCCGCCTGGATCTCGATGTCGGCGGTGGTGCCGCCGATGCCCGCCGACGGCTGGTGCATCATGATCCGCGCGTTCGGCAGCGCGTAGCGCTTGCCCGCCGTGCCGACGCTCAGGAGGAACTGCCCCATGCTGGCGGCGAACCCCATGGCGAGCGTCGAGACGTCGTTGGGGATCAGCCGCATGGTGTCGTAGATGGCGAGTCCCGCGTGCACGGAGCCGCCGGGACTGTTGACGTACAGGCTGATGTCGGTGCGCGGGTCCTGCGCGGACAGGATGAGCAACTGGGCGCAGACCCGGTTCGCGGAGACCTCGTCGACCTGCGTGCCCAGCAGCACGATCCGCTGGTCGAGCAACTGCTCGGCGAGCCGGTCGTCGAACCGGGTCGCGGGGGTGTCGCCGTCCTCGGCCCTGGGGGATGCGGCCGGGGCCGGGCCGGTGAAGAGTGGAGACATCGGCGCTCCTTGTCGAGTCGTGACCAGTCCTGAAGGGGGCTGGTGGGAGTGGTGCGCGGCCGGACGTGCCGCGATTCCTCCACTCTCGGCCCGCCCCGGGCCCCGCCGGGGGTTTCTCTGCCCGCGGCAGATTCGCCGACGGCAGAGCGATGAGTTCCGCGGCCCGCGCCGGTCGACAGTGGTGACCGTGTTCCGCCCCCAGGAGGTAGTCATGAGCACCGACGGATTCACCACGTGCCTGTGGTTCGACGGCGAGGCCGAGGACGCCGCCCACTTCTACGTCTCCGTCTTCAAGAACTCCGGCATCGGCGCCGTCACCCACTACCCCGAGGGAGCACCACAGCCCGCCGGGTCGGTACTCACCGTCGAGTTCACCGCCAACGGCCAGAAGTTCGTGGGCCTCAACGGCGGCCCGCAGTTCACGTTCAACGAGGCGGTCTCCTTCCAGATCACCTGCGAGGACCAGGACGAGGTCGACCACTACTGGACCGCGCTCACCGAGGGCGGCGGCGAGGGCGGCCCCTGCGGCTGGCTCAAGGACCGGTTCGGAGTGTCCTGGCAGGTCGTGCCGAGCCGGCTCGAGGAGATGTTCCGAGACCCCGATCCCGCCAGGGTGGCGCGCGCCAACAAGGCCATGATGTCGATGGGCAAGCTCGACATCGCCGAGCTGGAGCGGGCGTACGCCGGGGAGTGACCCGCACCCGACCGCCACCCCACCCCACCCCACCCGACCCCCGTTCACCCGCACGTTCGCACAGGAGGCGGCAGCCATGGCCGTGCCACCCGAAGGGGCCCCTTGCTGGGCCGACGCGATGTTCACCGACGTCGAGGGAGCCAAGCGCTTCTACGGCGACGTCCTGGGCTGGACCTTCGGCGAGTCGTCGTCGGAGTTCGGCAACTACACGCAGTGCTACGCGAACGGCAAGGCGGTGGCCGCCGTGGTCCCGCCCGCGCCCGGTCAGGAGGACCAGTCGCAGTGGTGCCTCTACCTCGCCTCCCCGGACGCGGCGGCGGCCGCCGGCCGGATCCGCGAGGCCGGCGGCGAGCTGCTCCTCGAGCCGATGCGGGTCGGCGACTTCGGCACCATGTGCCTGGCCCGCGACCCGAGCGGCGTCGTCTTCGGCGTCTGGCAGGGCGACCGGCACCAGGGCTTCGAGGCGACGGCCGTGCCCGGCGCCTACTGCTGGGCCGAGGTCTTCACCCGCGAGCCCGCGAAGTCGGACGCCTTCTTCCCCGCGGTCTTCTCCTACCGCGCCCAGCAGATGCAGGACGACCAGGTGGACTTCCGCCTCTTCGACCTCGGTGACGACCCCGTCCTGGGCCGCATGGCCATGACGGAGGACTTCCCGCCCGAGGTCCCGCCCTACATCAACGTCTACTTCACGGTCGAGGACTGCGACGACGCCGTGGCCCGCGCCACGGAACGGGGCGGCATCCTGCGGTTCGGTCCGGTCACGACCCCCTTCGGCCGGTTCGCGGCGCTGAGCGACCCGCAGGGCGCGGCCTTCTCGGTGATCGACGTCACGACCGCCGAGGGGGAGATGCCCAAGGTCACGGACGCCTCCTGAACCCCGTCCGGACACCCCGCCGGGCCATGGCATGATCGAGCGCATGCGTGAACGTGTAGTGGCCGCGTGCGACGGGGCTTCGAAGGGAAACCCGGGCCCGGCCGGCTGGGCCTGGGTGGTGGCCGACGCGTCGGAGACCCCGGTCCGCTGGGAGGCCGGCCCGCTCGGCAGGGCCACCAACAACATCGCCGAACTGACGGCGCTGGAACGCCTGCTGGCGTCGACCGACCCCGGCGTGCCGCTCGAGGTCCGCATGGACTCGCAGTACGCCATGAAGGCCGTCACCACCTGGCTGCCCGGCTGGAAACGCAACGGCTGGAAGACGGCCGCCGGTAAGCCGGTCGCCAACCAGGAGCTGGTCGTGCGCATCGACGAGCTGCTCGACGGCCGCTCGGTCGAGTTCCGCTACGTACCCGCCCACCAGGTCGACGGCGACAAGCTCAACGACTTCGCCGACCGCGCCGCCAGCCAGGCGGCCGTCGTGCAGGAAGCCGCGGGCAGCGGTCTCGGCTCGCCGGAACCGCCGCCCGCACCGGACGTCCCCGCGGCCCGCAAGGCGCCGCGCCGGGGCTCGTCCGGCACGGCCCGCAAGAGCGGCGGCTCCTCGGCCCGCACCATCAAGGCGAAGTTCCCCGGACGCTGCCTGTGCGGCCGCTCGTACGCCGCCGGCGAGTCCATCGCCAAGAACGACCAGGGCTGGGGCCACCCGGAGTGCCGCACGGTGGCCGCCGGATAATCCGCGCCGCCCACGGCCGCGTGGCACCGGCCCGCCACCTTCCCCTTGTTACCCTGCGGTCCCGAATGACCGTTATGAGTGCATACCAGGGGTGTGTGTGAAGGTCGCCTGCGTCGGCGGTGGGCCCGCCGGACTGTATCTGTCGATCCTGCTGAAGCGGCAGGACCCGACCCACGACGTCACCGTGTACGAACGCGACCCGGAGGGCTCCACCTACGGCTGGGGCGTCACCTACTGGCGCGGACTGCTCGACCGGCTCCAGGAGCACGACCCCGACTCCGCGCGCGCCGTCGAGGAGCACTCCGTGCGCTGGCGCGACGGCGTCGCCCACGTCGGCGACCTCGCCACCCGGCACCACGGCGACGAGGGCTTCGGCATCGGCCGCCACCGCCTCCTCGCCCTCCTCGCCGCCCGCGCCCGTGAACTGGGCGTACACCTGGAGTACGAGCACCCGGTCACCGCCGCCGCCCCGCCCGCCGCCGACCTCGTGGTGGCCGCCGACGGCGCGGGCAGCGCCCTGCGCGGCCGGCACGCCGGCCACTTCGGCACCGAGATCACCGGCGGCCGCAACCACTACGTGTGGCTCGGCACCCCCAAGGTCTTCGACGCCTTCACCTTCGCCTTCGCCGAGACCGACCACGGCTGGATCTGGGCGTACGGCTACGGCTACGGCCCCGAGGGCAGCACCTGCGTCGTCGAGTGCGCGCCCGGGACCTGGACCGGCCTGGGTCTGGACCGGGCCGACGAGGCCGAGGGGCTCGTCCTGCTGGAGAAGCTCTTCGCCGACGTCCTGGACGGCCATCCGCTCACCGCGCGCTCCTCCGGCCGGGCCGGCGCCTCCTGGCCCGTCTTCCGCACCGTCACCAACCGCACCTGGTCCCGCGGCAACCTCGTCCTGCTCGGCGACGCGGCCCACACCACGCACTACTCCGTCGGCGCCGGCACCACGCTCGCCCTGGAGGACGCCATGGCCCTGGCCACCGCACTGCGCGAGCCGGACCTCCCCCTCCCGGACGCCCTCGCCCACTACGAACGCGAACGCAGGACGGCCCTGCTGCCGGCACAGAGCGCGGCCCGGCTCAGCGCCCAGTGGTACGAGAACCTGCCCCGCTACATCCGCCTGCCGCCGGAGCAGATGTTCGCCCTGCTCGGCCAGCGCCACTCGCCGCTGCTGCCGTATCTCCCGCCCCGCCTGTACTACCGGATCGACCGGGCGGCCGGCCGGCTGGAGACGCTGCGCCGGGCGAAGCGCCGCCTGGGGCCGGTGGTCGCGCGCACGGTCCAGGCGCGCAGGCTCGCGACCGGCGAGGGCCGGGCCCGCTCCGGGCGTCCCGACGCGATGCCCGCGCGCCGCGGATGACAGACTGACGCCATGGACGAGCGCACTTTCGGCAGGTCGGATCAGCACGCGTCGGTGATCGGCCTCGGCACCTGGCAACTGGGCGCCGACTGGGGAGACGTCGACGACAAGGAAGCCCTCGCGGTACTGGAGGCGGCGGCCGAGTCGGGGGTGACCTTCTTCGACACGGCGGACGTCTACGGCGACGGGCGCAGCGAGCAGACCATCGCGACCTTCCTGGCGAGCAGGCCCGACCTGCACGTGCTGGTCGCCACCAAGATGGGCCGCCGGGTCGACCAGATCCCGCAGAACTACGTCCTGGACAACTTCCGGGAGTGGAACGACCGCTCCCGCCGCAATCTCGGCGTCGACCGGCTCGACCTGGTGCAGCTGCACTGCCCGCCGACGCCCGTCTACTCCAGCGACGAGGTGTTCGACGCCCTGGACACCCTCGTCGAGGAGGAGCGCGTCGCCGCGTACGGCGTGAGCGTCGAGACGTGCGAGGAGGCGCTGACCGCGATCGCCCGGCCGAACGTGGCCGGCGTCCAGATCATCCTCAACCCGTTCCGCATGAAGCCCCTGCGCGAGGTCCTGCCCGCGGCCCGCGAGGCCGGCGTCGGCATCATCGCCCGGGTGCCGCTGGCCTCCGGTCTGCTGACCGGCAAGTACACCAAGGACACCGTCTTCGCGGCCAACGACCACCGGAACTTCAACCGGCACGGCGAGGCCTTCGACCAGGGCGAGACCTTCTCCGGCGTCGACTACGCCACCGGCGTGGAGGCCGCCGCCGAGTTCGCCGCGCTCGCCCCCGAGGGATACACCCCGGCCCAGCTCGCGCTGCGCTGGATCGTCCAGCAGCCCGGCGTGACGAGCGTGATCCCGGGCGCCCGTTCGCCCGAGCAGGCCCGCGCCAACACGGACGCCGCCCGGCTGCCGGAGCTGTCCGACGCCACCCTCGCCGCGATCCGCGACCTCTACGAGCGGCGCGTCAAGGACCAGGTGGAGGGCCGCTGGTAGACGGCCCCGGGCGCTGCCTCACGGCACCAGGAGCAACTGCCGTTCCCGCTCCTGGTCGCCGGAGGCCGCTCCCTCGTCGCGCGCGGTGAAGGCACGGGACAGCGTCTCGCTCGCCGCCTCCACCGCCTGCGGTGTGCCCTGCACGGTGACCGTCACCGGCCCGGACAGCGCCCCGCCCGCTGCCGGGGCGGCGGCCCGCGGGGCGTCCGGGGAGTCGAAGGTCGCGGTGCGCACCGTCGCCCCCTCGTCCGCGGGCAGGTCGCCGGGGGCACCGAAGACGCCCTCCAGCGCGTGGACGATCGCCCGCGCGTCGTCGATGCCGCCGCCGTCGAGCGTCACGGTGAGCTGAGTGTCGGACATCCTTCGCCTTCCTTGCCGCGCCCGGGTGGGTCCCGGCCCGTGTAACCGCCCCCCGATCACCCAAACCGGGTGTCGCCGCCGGACCTGCGCCTGAGTACGGGGATCCCGGGAAGAGGGAAGGGGACGCAGGCGACGGTCGACGGGAGGCAGACGTGACGCACTCGGACTCGGACTCGGGATCGGCCGGGGGACAGACCCGGCGCAGGGGGCGCAACGAGACCGAGGAGGAACGGGCCGACCGGATGTGGACGGAGCTGATCCAGGAGGTCCGCGTCGCGCAGATGGGCGTGCAGATCCTGTTCGGCTTCCTGCTCACCGTCGTGTTCCAGCCCAAGTACGACACCCTCTCGGACACCGATCAGACGATCTACCTGATCACCGTGGTCCTCGGTGCCGTGACGACCGGTGCCCTGATCGGACCGGTGTCCCTGCACCGCCTCGTCTCCGGGCGGCGGGTGAAACCCCAGGCGGTGCGATGGGCGTCCCGGCTGACGGTGCTCGGCCTGGTGCTGCTGCTCGCGACGACGGCCTGCTCGCTCCTGCTGATCCTGCGCGTCGCGACGCACGACGGCTTCGTGCCCTACCTGGTCGCCGGCGTGGTGCTCTGGTACCTGCTGTGCTGGTTCGGGATCCCCCTGTGGACCCGGCACCGCCACACGGCCCGCTGAGGCAGCGCGCCCCGGCGGCCGGGCCCGGTGGCCCCTCAGCCCTCGGCGGTCAGCTCGGCGAGGAAGTCGTCGGCGCGCACCTCTTCCTCGCCGGGCCGGACCACCGTGTACGTCTCGCGCAGGAACGCCTCGACGGCCGCGGCCCACACGAACACCACCGCGCGGTGGCGCTCCCCGTCGGCCCGGTCGTCGCCGAGCAGTTCGAGGCGCAGCTCGTCCCACATGCCCCGCGACTCGGGCCGCATCCGCACGTCGCCCACCCCGACCGGGCGGGTGAGGCCCTCACCGACCATCTCCCGGTCCAGCGCCCATTCGGCGAGCACCCGTCCGTCGTGGCTGAAGACCACGGTGAGGGCGAAGGGGTCCGCCGCGTCGTAACCGAGGTGGGCGAGGACCGGGAACCGGTCGCCGGCGTCGCCCGCCTGGAGCTGCACGACCATGGTCTTGTGCACGACGGTGTTCACGAGAGCCTCCAGGGGGACGGACGTAGAGCCCTCTAGTACCCGCTTCACGGGCAAGATGCTCCGGCGTTCGGGTGATTCGCCCGCCCGCCGGTTTCAGTCGCGGCCGAACGCCTCGCGCAGCGCGGGCAGCAGGGTCCGCTCCGACCAGTCCAGGAAGGCGGGTTGGGAGTCGCCGCCGATCTGCACCAGCGCGATCTCGGTGAACCCGGCCTCGACGTACGGGCGTACGGCCGCCACGAAGGCGTCGGGGTCGTCACCGCACGGGATGGAATCGGCGACGTCGTCGGGCGTCACGAACTGGGTGGCGGCGTCGAAGGAGTCCGGGTGCGGCAGCTCGGAGTTGACCTTCCAGCCGCTGCCGAACCAGCGGAACTGGGAGTGGGCCCGCTCGATCGCCGTGTCCCGGTCGGGATCGTAGGAGACGGGCAGCTGACCCACGCGCGGCTTGCCCTCGCCGCCGTGCCGGCCGAAGGACTCCAGCAGCCCCGCCTTCGGCTCGGTGGCGATCACCAGGTCGGCCAACTCGCCCGCCAGCTCGCAGGAGCGCTCCCCGGAGACGGCGATGCCGATGGGCGGCGGACTGTCCGGCAGGTCCCACAGCCGGGCCGACTCCACGTCGAAGTGCGTGCCGCGGTGGTTCACATGGCCGCCCCGGAACAGCGCCCGGATGATCTCCACGGCTTCCCGGAGCATCTCGTGCCGTACGTCGACCGAGGGCCAGCCGCCGCCCGTCACGTGCTCGTTGAGGTTCTCTCCGGAGCCGAGACCCAGCCGGAACCGGCCCTCCGACAGCAGCTGGAGCGTCGCCGCCTTCTGCGCCACCACCGCCGGGTGGTAGCGGAACGTCGGACACGTCACGTAGGTCATCAGCGGGATGCGGGAGGTCGCCTGCGCCGCGGCGCCCAGCACGCTCCAGGCGTAGGGCGCGTGGCCCTGCGAGCGCAGCCAGGGGAAGTAGTGGTCCGAGGTCACCGAGAAGTCGAACCCCACCTCCTCGGCCCGCACCAGATGGCCGACGAGTTCCCGCGGGCCGGCCTGCTCGGTCATCATCGTGTATCCGATGTGTGCCATGGCGGCCGAGTCCCCGCCCGGCCGGAGGGAAAACAGGGGGAAACGGGACGGAAGGGGTCACGCCGTGCCCTCCCGGAACGTTCCGAGGAAGGCGGCGAGCGCCCGCTCGTTCGCGCTGTCGTCCCAGTCGCCGGCCGGCGTCGTCCACCGCAGCGAGAAGCTGCGTCCCCCGCCGAGCAGGAAGCCGCGGCCGAAGGTACGTACCCGGGCGCCGTCGCCCCGGGCCAGCCACTCCATGTCGGCCGCCTCGCGCCCCCGGTAGGTGGTGGCGCGGATGGCGCCGATCCGCCGGTAGCCGCCGGAGCGTTCGAGGCCCGGCTCGACGTCGTCCCGCCAGACGGCCACCGGGTCGTCGCCCGCGCGCCTGCTGTAGGTGACGGCGAGGGTGCGCGGGTCGCCGGACGCGCCGAAGACCACCCGGTAGGCGCCGCCCGGCACCCGGGAGGTGTCCAGCCGCCGCCAGTCCTCGGGGAGGGCGACGGAGAAGCCCTCCGGCGCCTCGTAGCGGCGGAACCCGGCCGGCGCGGAGGGACCCGGCGCGGAGGGTGAGGTGCCGGTGCCGGGCCCGCCCGCGGGGGAGGAGGGTCCGGAGCCGGTGGGCGGGACGGCGGGGGCCGAGGTGCGGCGTCCGGCGCCCGCCTCGGCGCCGTCATCCGCACCTGGGCGCCCGTCGGTGAGGGCGAGGGCGGTGAGGACGGCGGCCGTCACCGCGACGACGGCCAGGGCCGTCCCGGCGACCACGGTCCGCCGCGACCGGCCGCGACCCGTCTTCCGGGCGACCGCGTCCCCACTGCGCGGCCCCGTCCGGGGCACCTCGCCCCCGGCCCCGTCGGGGTCCTCCGCCAGCGCCCGGGCGAGGGCCGCGCGCACCACGGGCCGGGTCAGCCGCTCCCGGGAGTTCTTGCGCAGCAGCCCCTGCACGGCCTGGGTGAGCGGCCCGGCACGCACCGGCGTGCGCAGCGGCAGCCGGTCGACCCCCCTCAGCGTCGCCTCGGGCCGGCCCCGGTCACGGAACGGAGGACGGCCCTCGACCATCGTGTAGAGGATCGCGCCCAGCGTCCACAGGTCGGCCGCGGGACCGATCCGCTCGTCGCGGGCCTGCTCGGGCGAGGCGTACGCGGGTGCGGTCAGCCGGGGCGCGAGGGTGGCGCCCGCCAGCCCGAAGCCGGTGACGACGACGGAGCCCTCCTCGCGCACGAACACCTGCCCCGGACTCAGCTCGCCGTGCGTCACGCCGTGCGCGTGCGCCGCCTCCAGCACCGCGAGCAGCTCCAGACCGACGCGCGCGGCCCGGGCGTGGCCGAACGCGCCCCGGCGGTCCAGGAGATCGCCGAGCGGAACACCGGCGACCCATTCGGACACCGTCCACAGCGTGCCGTCCGCGACCACCGCGTCCAGCACCGCCGCGATCCGGCCGGGGCACAGCGCGGCCATCGCCCCAGCGGTGCGGACCACCCGGTCCGGGGCCCGGCGGCCCGCCCCGCCGGACCGCTCCTGCGGCAGCGCGATCCGCGTGACCAGGCAGGGACGTCCCGTCGTGGCGTCCTCCCCGGACCAGCACACACGGTTCGTCTCGCGCTGGACGACCTCGAACAGGCGGTAGCGTCCGGCGACCAGCTCGTGTGGGGAGACGTGCGCCCTGCCCATGGCCATCCCTCGTTCGCACCGCCGGCTCTCGGCTTGACCAGAGGTACGTCGAGGGGACCGGGGTGCGTTCAGCGCCGGCGCCCGACCGGCCCCTTTCTGACCCTTCTTCAAAAAGGCGGGCCCGGGGCCGTCCCGGGCGTCAGCGCAGTCCGAAGCGGTCCGCCCACACCGCCATGTCGGCCACCGTGGCGTTGCCGCCGCACACCACGAGCCCGATCCGGGCCTCGTCGCCGACCCGCTCCACCACCCGCCGGGCCGCCGGCAGCAGACAGCCGGCGGCCGGTTCGGTCCACACCTTGGCGTGCTCGGCGAACGCCAGCGAACCCCGGACCGCCTCCCCGTCCGGCACCACCAGCACCTCGGTGACCAGCTCCGCGACATGGTCGTACGTCAGCCGCGAGACGGACGGCGCGCTGAGCGTGGTGACGACCGACGACAGCGGCACCGTGAGCGGCCCGCCCTCCGCCAGCGCCCGTGACATGGCCTCGGCGCCCTCGGTCTCCACGCCCCAGACCCGCACCCCTGGCCGCAGCGCCCGCAGCGCCGCCGCCACGCCCGCGATCAGCCCGCCGCCCCCGATGCTCACCAGCACGTCGGTGAGGTCCGGGGCGTCCTCGGCGAACTCCAGTCCCACGGTGCCCTGGCCCGCGACCACCACGGGGTCGTCGAAGGGGTGGACCAGGGTCAGCCCCTCCTCCCGGAGCCGGGTGACGAGCGCGAAGGCACTGTCCATGCCGTCGGTGAGCCGTACGACGGCGCCCGCCTCCTCGGCGATCTCCACCGAACGGGCCGGCGCCGTACGCGGCATGACCACCGTGGCCTTCACGTCCAGGGCCGCGGCCATCACCGCCACCGCGATGCCGTGGTTGCCGCCGCTGACCGCGACGACACCGGCGGCCCGCTCGGCGTCGGTCAGCGACAGCAGCTTCGCCGTCGCGCCGCGCGCCTTGAACGAGCCGGTGCGCTGGAGCAGCTCCAGCTTCGCGGTGACCGGGACGCCGAGCAGCGCGGACAGCCCCGGGCTCGGCACGGTCGGGGTGCGTACGACGTGTCCGGCGATCCGCTCGGCCGCGGCTTCGATCTCCGTGATCGCGATCAAGGCAGTCTTCCTTCCGGCGCGGGCGGTGATCCGCGCCCGTACGCAGCCTTTCGCGCGAGCCCCCCAAGGTCAACAAGTCGCCGGCACAGGGCCGGCTCAGTGCTGCTGCGTCTTCTGCGGCGCCGCCTCGCTCGGCCGTACGACGACGAAGCCCTCGCCCTGGAGCACCAGCTGGACCGCCTCGCCCGAACCGCCGCGCAGCATCGAGCCGATGGACTGCGAACGGTGCAGGGAGGTCGCCAGCCCCGCGGACCAGCCGACGACCGCGTCCGTGTCCACGTACACCGGGTACTGGTGCGAGACCGGAATGACCAGCGGGTCGCCCTCGCACACCAGGCCCAGCCTGCCGTGCCCGGTGAAGACGCTGTTGAACAGTCCGCCGCCGGCGATGCCCGCGCCCTTCACGGTGGCGATGCGGTACGACAACGACACGTCGAAGCACAGGACGTTGCGGCCGTTGACCGTGAACTCGTCGCCGGGCTCGACCTCGACGACGAAGCAGTTCTGGGCCTCGTTCGCGAACCAGGCCTCGCCCTGTCCGCGCACCGCCATCAGCGGCAGACCCTCCCCGGTGACCGCGCGCTTGAGCATGCCGCCCACGCCCTGGCCCTTGCGCTCGAACTGCAGACTGCCCCGGTAGGCGATCATCGCGCCCTGTCTGGCGAGCATCTCGCCGTTCACCGCGTACCGGATGCACTTGGCGTTCTCGACGGTCATGCCCGGCGCCGTGGCGGGCCGCACCATGTGCTCGCTGGAAAAGAGGTCACCCTTCATGACGGCATCGTGGCCCGGAGCGTTCCGTTCCGCCAAGATCCGGTGCGGCCGGACTACGACGAGCTGTGCTCCGGTGCGACCAGCCCCTGCCGGTGGGCGACCGCCACCGCCTCCGTGCGGCTCGCCGCGTCGAGCTTGGCGAGGATGTTGGACACGTGGACGCTCGCCGTCTTGGCGCTGATGAACAGCTCCTCGCCGATCCGCCGGTTGCTGTGGCCCAGGGCGAGCAGCCGCAGGACGTCCCGCTCGCGGGCGGTCAGCACGGCGGCGCCCGGCCCGGCCGGCGCCGTGCCCGTGAGGCGGCCGCGGCGGACGAGGTCGTCGAGCCGTTCGCGCAGCACCGTGGCGCCGAGCCGGTCGGCCTCCCCGCGTACCGCGTCGGCCTCCGCGGCCGCGTCCTCGCGGCGGCCGGCGGCCAGCAGGGCCTCGGCCAGCCGCAGCCGGCACCGCGCCCGTTCGTAGGCGTCGCCGTACGTGAAGGCGGCCACCGCCTTCTCCCAGGCCGCCGGGTCCGGAACGGGCCCGGCGACCCGGGACCACTCGGCCTCCGCGCGCGCCAGCCACGCCCGGCCCTCCGGGCCCTGCGGGGCGTCGTCGTAGCCGTGCGCCGCGGACCAGCGGGCGTCGGCCAGCAGTTCGGCCGCCGTGTCCGTCCAGCGGGCCACACCCGCCGCGTCCGAGGCGCGGCGCGACTCGGCCACGGCGTCGGCGACCGCGGACAGCGCGAGGGCGGCCAGCCGGAGGGTCACGGTGGGCCGCGTGCCCGCCTCGGTGAGCGCCTCCACGCTGGACCGCATCCACCGCACGGCGTCCTCCGGGTCCCCGCGCAGCGCCGCCGCGTCGGTCAGCACCACGGCCGCGACCATCCGCGCCATCCAGTCGAACGGCCCCTCCAGCAGGGCCGCGGCCCGGTCGGCCACACCGGAGTCGCCGCGCGCCAGCGCCACGTACAGCCCCGGCCCGAGGGCATGACCCTCCACGACCGGCCCCTGACCGGTGTCCTCCTCGGCGGACTCCCGCAGCACCTCGTCCCAGTGGCCCAGCGTGTACCGCACCAGCAGCCGCAGATACCGCATCTCCCGCGGGTACGGCGAGGACAGCAGCCCGGCGCGGCGGGCCCGGTCCAGCCCCTCCGACGCCCAGGGCAGGCACTCCTCCAGGTCGCCGGACTCGAAGCAGCCGATGGCGAGGTTGAACAGCGCCCGCAGCTCCACGGGCGCGTTGCCCGCCCGCCGCGCCAGCTCGCGAGCCTCGAGGAGCCGCTCCCGGCCCGCCGTGGTGGCGCGGTTGTGGCCCTCCAGGCTCGTCAGGGAGATCAGCAGATCGGCGCGGGCGTCGGTGACCTCCAACTCCTCGGCGACCCGCAGCGCCCGGCGGGCCACCCGCAGCGCCGTCTCGTTCTCCCCGACCTGGCGGGCGGTCGTCACATGCGTGGCCGCCGCCCACACCCACGTCGACGAGGGCGGGTCGGCGGGGATCAGGGCCAGGGCCTCGCTGCTGTGGGCGTACGCGGCCTCCAGGTCGTCGACGCTCAGGAGATTGCCGGCGAGGGTGTAGCGGACGCGGGCGGCCAGCTCCAGGTCGGCGTCCTGGCCGAGACCGGCCAGCGCGGACCGGGTGAGGGAGACCGCGCGGTGCAGCTCACCGGCGTGCACGGCGGCCGCCGAGGCACGCAGCGTGAGCGTCACCGCGTGCGGGCCCGCGGGCCGTGCGGACGCGTCGACCGCCGTCCACAGGTCCAGGGCCGCCTCGACGTGCCGCAGTTCCTCGGCGGGCGCGCCGACCCGCTGGGCGTGGTCGGCGGCCTCCAGGGAGGCGGCGAGCGCCTCGGGCAGGTCGTGGCTCTCGCGGTAGTGGTGGGCGCGCTCGGCCGCGCTGTCGGACCGGCGGTCGGGACCGGCGAGCAGCCGGGCGAACGCGCCGTGCAGCCGGGCCCGTTCACCGGGCAGCAGATCGGCGTAGACCGCCTCCCGGGCGAGCGCGTGCCGGAAGGAGTAGGTGTCCCCGTCGGCGGAGACCAGCAACTGCCGCTCCACCGCCTCGCGCAGCGCCGACTCCAGTTCCTCCTCGGGCAGCCCGACGGCGTCCCGCAGCAGGCCGTGTCCCACGCGGCGCCCGGCGACGGCGGCGGTGCGCAGCACCTGCTGGGCGGTCTCGGACAGCTGCTCGAACCGGATGAGCAGCACGTCGGCCAGCCCGCTGGGCACGCCCACGGCGGGCGCGTCCGTGGCCGCGACCAGTTCCTCGGCGTAGAAGGCGTTGCCCTCGGCCCGCTCCACGATCCGGTGCACGGTGGTGTCCGGCAACGGCCGCTGCCGCAGCGAGCGCACCAGCCGGGCCACGTCGGCGTCCGGCAGCGGCCGCAGCTCCAGCCGCTCCACACCGGGCAGCCGCACCAGCTCGGCCAGCAGCGGGCGCAGCGGATGGCGGCGGTGCAGGTCGTCCGCGCGGTACGAGGCGAACAGCGCGAGCCGGTGGCCGGGCGTCCCGCCCGCCGGCCGTTGCAGGACCCCACGGCTGAGCAGGAACCTCAGCAGGTCCCGGGAGGACTGGTCGGCCCAGTGCAGGTCCTCCAGGACCAGCAGCAGCGGCGCGACGTCCGCCAGCTCGGTCAGGAGCGCGGCCACGCCCTCGAAGAGCCTGAGCCGCGAGGGCGCGGCGTCGGTCCCGTCGTCCGGGCCGCCGCCGAGCAGCCGGTCGGCGACCGGATGCCCGGCCAGCACGGCGGCGAACCGCTCGTCGGCGGCCAGCACGCCCAGGATCTCGGTGAACGGCAGATACGGCAGGCCCACGTCGCCCAGGTCCACGCAGTGCCCCGTGAGCACGGTCGTCCCGGCCGCGGCGGCCCGCCCGGCGACCTCGTCCAGGGTCCGGGTCTTGCCGACGCCCGCGTCCCCGGCGACGAGCACCGCACGGGCCTCGCCGGCGCGGGCGCGCTCCAGTACGCCGGTGAGACGCGCGAGTTCGTCCTCGCGGCCGACGAGCGGACTGGTGAGTGAGGTCTGCGGCACGCCGCCCATCCTGACACGCGGGCCGGACCACGGGCCTCCCGGTTTCGTGGCCCGGCCGCGGGCCCGCTGCCGGGTCAGCGGTGGAGGGTGGCCGCCCAGTTCGCCGGGACCCGGCCCGCCGGGCCCGGTGACGGCTGGTCGTCCGGGTGGCTGCCCGGCGGGGCGAGGTCCGGGCCCGACGCGCGGACCTCGTTGGCCGCGTAGTCCCAGTACCAGTCCTCGCCCGGCTCGTAGCTCTGCACCATCGGGTGCCCGGTGGACCGGTAGTGTCCGGTCGCGTGCTGTCCGGGGGAGCTGTCGCAGCACCCGACGTGGCCGCAGCTCGCGCAGCGCCGCAGGTGGAACCACCAGCCGCCGGCCGCGTCGCACTCGGCGCAGCCGGTGCCGCTCGGCGGGACGGTGGGGTCGATTCCGGTGTCGCTGGTCATACCGGCTCCTCGGTCGGATCGGTGAGGTCGGTCGGGTCGGTCGCCTCTCCGGGTTCGGCGGTGTCGGATTCCGTGGCGGTGAGCGGGAGGAGCACCTGGAAACGGGTGTCGCCCGGCTCGGACTCGACGTGGAGGCCGCCGTGGTGCTTGTCGACCACGATCCGCCAGGAGATGTCCAGGCCGAGCCCGGTGCCCTCGCCCACCGGCTTGGTGGTGAAGAACGGGTCGAAGATGCGCTCCCGGATCTCCGGGGCGACCCCGGTGCCGGTGTCGCGGAACTCCACCAGCAGCCGGTCGTGGTGCAGCGCCGTCCGCACGGTCAGCGTCCCCTCGCCGCCCGCGTCGTTCACCGCGGCGACGGCGTTGTCGATCAGATTGGTCCACACCTGGTTCAGCTCCGCCGGGTACGCCGGGATCCCGGGCACCGTACGGTCGTACTCCTTGACGACCCCGATCCGCGGGCCGATCTTGCCGGAGAGCATCAGCAGGGTGCTGTCGAGCAGTTCGTGCACGTCGACCGTCCGGTAGGGCGCCCGGTCCAGCTGCGCGTACTGCTTGGCCGCGTCCACCAGGTGGGAGATGCGGGCGGTGGAGTCCGCGATCTCGTTCATCAGCAGCTCGGTCTCGACCGTGTAGTTGAGCCAGCCGACCGCTCCCGGCAGGATCTCCGCGTCCACGGCCGCCGCGACCTGCTCCAGCCACCCGGTGTCGAGACCGGCCTGCACGAAGGTCGGCGCGAGCTGCCAGCCGTGCTCGATGCCGTGGTCGGCCAGCCAGTCGCCGAGCTCGTCCTCCCGGTCGGCGGCCTCCAGCGGACTGAGCGAGGGCGCCTTGGCGACCCGCTCCGCCGTGCGCTCCTGGATCTCGACGAGCCCCGCCAGCGCGTCGCGGGAGAACGGGCCCTCGGCGATCACGGCGAGCTTGTGCCGCATCTTCGCCACCCGCTCCCGCAGCGTCGAGGTGGCCCGCACCGCGGCCGCCGCCGGGTTGTTCAGCTCGTGTGTGAGACCGGCGGACAGCGACCCCGGCGCCAGCAGCCGCTCGCGCTGGCCGATGGTGCGCTGGGTGTTCTCCTCCGTCCAAGCCGCTCCGGGGTGAGCTTCCCGAACAGGAACATGGCGCCCATCTCTCGCGTGGCGAGTGGACGCCTCCCGCTCGCGGTGCAGCCGGCCTCCCGTGCTGCAGGTGGCAAACGGAAGTTTCCTCGAAGTCGCAACGCGGTCCGTTTGACCGAGTAGGCTGCATGCCGTGCGTTGCGAGAACCAAGCGCGTACATCGTGCTGATCGAGAGCCAAGACAGCGCATGCCTTTCCTTGCTGTACAAAACCGGGCTGGTTTCAACCCGGCTGGTATTGATCGTGGAAGACCTGCCGGATCGCTGATCCACAGGCAGCGTGAGCCAGGAATCTCCCTGCTTCAGCCGGGCGAGGATTCAAGACTGCTCCAGGTACGGTGGGCGGACATGCCCGCGTGGAGAACTCCGCGCGGGCGTCGCCCGCCACGAACACGCCCGGGACGCTGGTCTCCAGGTGGTACGGCGGCCGGTCCAGCTCCCAGTCGGCCGGCGGCCGCCCGTCGGGGGTCAGATCCGGCCCGGCGAGGATGAAGCCCCGCTCGTCGCGGAGCACGGTGCCGTCCAGCCAGTCGGTCAGCGGGGCCGCGCCGATGAACACGAACAGCCACTGCGCGTCGACGAGTTCGGTGGCGCCGCCGACCGCGTCGCGCAGGGTGAGCCGCTCCAGGTGGCCGTCGCCGTGCGCGCTCTCGACGAGGGTGGAGCAGCGCACCCGGATGTTGGGCGTCTCCTCGATCTGCTGGATCAGGTAGTACGACATCGACGCCTCCAGGGAGCCGCCGCGTACCAGCAGCGTCACCGACTTGGCGCCCCGGGCCAGGTACATCGCCGCCTGCCCGGCCGAGTTGGCGCCGCCGACGATGTACACGTCGTGGCCCTGGCAGGAGGCCGCCTCGGTCAGCGCCGAGCCGTAGAACACCCCGCAGCCGGCCAGGTCCTCGGTGCCCGGCGCGGTCAGCTGCCGGTAGGACACGCCGGTCGCCAGGATGACGCTGTGCGCGGCGATCGCCGAGCCGTCCGAGAACCGGACCACCCGCGCCGCGCCGTTCGCCTCCAGGCCCGTCACCTCGCGCGCGGTGAGGATCTCGGCGCCGAACTTCGCCGCCTGCCGCCGGGCCCGCTCGGTGAGCTGGCCGCCGGAGACGCCGTCGGGGAAGCCCAGGTAGTTCTCGATGCGCGAGCTCTGCCCGGCCTGGCCCCCGGTCGCCGACCGCTCCACCAGTACCGTGCGCAGCCCTTCCGACGCCCCGTACACGGCCGCGCCCAGTCCGGCCGGACCGCCGCCGATCACCACCAGGTCGTAGAAGTCGGCCGTCGGCGTGGTCGCCAGACCCACCCGGGCCGCCAGCTCGGGCGCCTCCGGCTCCACCAGCGGGGTCCCGTCCGGCGTGACCACCACCGGCAGGCGCTGCCCGTCCTGCCCGGCCGCCGACAGCAGCCGCCGCCCCTCCGGCTCGTCGGCGGAGTACCAGCGGTACGGCACCTGGTTGCGGGCCAGGAACTCCCGGACCTCCGAGGACCGCGCCGACCAGCGGTGCCCGACGACCTTGGTGCTGGGCACCGGCCGGTGGTCGCCGGTGCGCCAGGCCTGGAGCAGGTCGTCCAGGACCGGGTAGAGCTTCTCCTCGGGCGGGTCCCAGGGCTTGAGCAGGTAGTGGTCCAGGTCGACGACGTTGATCGCGTCGATCGCCGCGTTGGTGTCCGCGTACGCCGTCAGCAGCACCCGCCGGGCGCCCGGGTACACGTCCAGGGCCTGTTCGAGGAACTCGATGCCGTTCATCTGCGGCATCCGGTAGTCGGCGAGGATGACGGCCACCAGGTCGCCGCGCAGCTTCAGTTCACGCAGCGCGTCGAGCGCCGACTCGCCGGACTCCGCGCGCACGATCCGGTACGTGGCGCCGTAGCGCCGCCGCAGGTCGCGGGCGACGGCGCGGGAGACCCCCGGATCGTCGTCCACGGTCATGATGACGGTCCGTGTCTCCCCGTCGGCCTGTGCCATACGTCCCCCACGTCGAGAGGCCGGGTTCACGGCACGGCGTCCCCGTCACCGCACCGGCCTCCAGCCCATCGTATGTTCGATCGCCGCGCCCCGCTCAGGCAGCGGAAGGGCGCCGGGGGCCCGCCCGGTCCCCCTGCGTGGTGACGGGGACGGCTTGGGGAAGACTGGGCGCCATGAACGACGTGACCGCGACACAGGGAGGGACCCGCATGACGCGCCCGATCACGGCCGGCCTGGACGGTTCGGAGGAGAGCCTGGCCGCACTGGCCTGGGCGGCGAGGGAGGCGGTCCGCCGCGATGCCCCGCTGCACGTCGTGCACGCCTGGCGGTTCCAGGACCGGGGCGTGGCCGGCACGGTGACCCGGGAGACCCAGGAGGGGTGGGCGCGGGACGCCCTCGCCTCGGCGGTCGGCACCGTCACCGAGCGCCATCCCGGCCTCACGGTCACCACCGACCTGCGCGAGGGCGACGCCGTAGCGGCCCTGCTCGCCGCCGCGGGCGAGGCCGAGACGCTGGTCCTCGGCTCGCGCGGCCACGGACCGGTCGTCGGCTTCCTGCTCGGCTCGGTCGGTCAGCAGGTGATCGCCGAGGCGACCCGGCCGGTCGTCCTCGTGCGCGCCGGTGACGAGGCCGCCGCCGAGGCCGCGGGCCGCGAGGTCGTCGTGGGCCAGCAGGGCGAGCCCGAGGACAGTGCCGACGTCGTCGGGGCCGCGTTCGAGGCGGCCGCCGCCCGGGGCGCCGCCGTGCGGGCCGTACGCGCCTGGACCCTGCCGACGGTGTTCACCTACAGCCCCGGCTCCATGGCGCTCGCCGACGAGGCCGGCGGCCTGGAGCAGTACGAGCACAAGGCGCTCGGCGAGGCCCTCGCACCCTGGCGCGAACGCTTCCCCGACGTTCCGGTGGTCGAGCACGTGGAGATGGGCAGCGCCGGCCAGGTGCTGCTGTCGGCGTCCGCGAACGCCCAGTTGGTGGTCGTCGGCCGCCGCGCCCGCCGCAGCGCCGTCGGCGCCCGGATCGGCTCGGTGGCCCACGGCGTGCTGCACCACGCGGAGTGCCCGGTGGCGGTCGTCCCGCACACGTGAGGCGCGCGGTGGGGGCCGCCGCTCAGTCCGCCGTGGGCCGCAGCGTCTCCCGTACCCCGGGCAGGATGTTGACGAGGTAGTCCTCGACCGCCGTGTCCAGGCCGATGTCGTGCTGGGCCCGCTCGGACAGGTACCAGCGGTGCTCCAGCAGCTCGTGGTAGATCTCCGCCGGGTCCATCGCGCCGCGCAGCTCCAGCGGCACGGCGCGCACGGTGGGCCGGAAGACCTCGCGCACCCAGCGGTGGGCGAGGACCTCCGGGCGGGCGCCGAGGGGGTCGCCCGGGGCGTAGTCGTCCTGGGTGGCCATCCAGCTCTCCAGGTCGTTGAGCAGCCGCCTGGCCTGGTTCTCCTCGGCGTCCAGCCCGGTCAGGCGCAGCAGCTGGCGCTGGTGGTGACCGGCGTCGACGACCTTGGGCACGAAGGTGACCGCGTCGCCGTTGGAGGCGTGCTCGATCTGCATCTCGGCCACGTCGAAGCCGAGGTCGTTCAGACGCCGGATGCGGCGCTCGATGTAGTGGTACTTGCCCGCCGGATACACGGAGGTACGGGTCAGCTCCTGCCACAGGCTCCGGTAGCGGGCGCAGATCTCGGTGCCGAAGTCGACCGGGTCGACGGAGGGGTGCAGGGCCCCGGAGGCCTCCAGGTCGAGCAGTTCGCCACTGATGTTGACCCGGGCCAGGTCGAGGTCGTAGTCGCGCTGCCCGGGGCTCAGCCGCGGGTGCAGCTCGCCGGTCTCGGCGTCGACCAGGTAGGCGGCGTAGGCGCCCGCGTCGCGCCGGAAGAGCGTGTTGGACAGCGAGCAGTCGCCCCACGCGAACCCGGCCAGGTGCAGCCGCACCAGCAGTACCGCGAGGGCGTCCATCAGGCGGTGCATGGTCGCGGGGCGCAGCGTCGTCTCGAACATCGACCGGTACGGCTGCGACCCGCCCAGGTGCCGCGTGACCAGCACCGGCTCCAGCGCGGCCCCGGCGGCGTCCGTGCGGCCGGTGATCACGGCCAGCGCGTCCACCGCCGGGATCGCGAGCCGGTCCAGGTCGCGCAGCAGCTGGTACTCGCGCAGCGCCGGCCGCTCGGCCAGCTCCTTGACCGCGATCACCTCGTCCCCGGCGCGCGCGTAGCGGACCACGTGCCGGGAGATGCCGCGGGGCAGGGGCACGAGGTACTCCTCGGGCCACTGCTCCAGCGGCAGCTGCCAGGGCAGTTCGAGAAGGAGCGCGGGATGCTCCGGATTGGTGGCGCTGATCTGCAAGGCCATGCCCCGACTCTAGAACGCCCGTTCCCGGGCCAGGCCCGCGGCGTCCTTCACCGGCCCCCGGTGGACCGGACCGTGGCCCGGCAGCAGGAGGTCGCCCTCCAGACCGGCGACGACGTCGAGCGAGGCGACCGCGCCCGCCCGGTCGTGGTGGAACAGGTCGGGCAGCAGCTGCGGTCCCTCGATCCGTGAGATGGCGTGCCCGCTCACCAGCGCGTCGCCGGAGATCACCACCCCGGCGTCGGGGAGGTGGTAGACGCAGTGTCCGTCGGTGTGCCCGGGGGTGTGCACCGGCACGGGCCGGCCGGGCAGGTCGAGGGCACCGTCCACCGGGAAGCCCGAGGGCGCGGTCACCGGGTGCTGCTCGGTGCCGCCGGTGCGCAGCACGTGCGCCATCCACGGCAGCACGCCGGGGCGCCAGGCGTTGCGCAGCACCGTGCCCACCGACACCTGCTGGAGGAAGTCGCGCCGGGCGTGCGGCACCTCGGCCTCGTGCAGCAGGACCGGGGTGCCGTGGGCGGCGCGCAGGTACTCGGCCGAGCCCAGGTGGTCGTTGTGGGCGTGGGTGATCAGCACGGCCGCCACCGCCTCGGGCGAACTCCCGACGGCGGTCAGGGAGTCGAGCAGTGCCCGGCGGTCGCCGGGGTATCCGGTGTCGACGAGGGTCACCGCGTCGCCGTCGGTGAGGATGACCCAGTTGGTGTGGCCGCCGTGCACCAGGTAGGTGCCGTCGGCCACTTGCCGTACGTCCGCGCTCATGGTCTCCCGCGTTCCAGGTCGGTGGTCCCCGCGCGGGACAGCCAACCAGAAACCGGGCGCGTGCGGTTCCCGGCCCTCAGCGCACGCCGTGCGGGCGGAACTGGACGCTGATGCGGGGCCCGGCGGCGCGGGTGCTCTTCGGGACGCAGTGCTCCCAGGTGCGCTGGCAGGAGCCGCCCATCACGATCAGGTCGCCGTGGCCCAGCGGGCGGCGCACCGTCTCGCCGCCCCCGCCCGCCGGCCGCAGCAGCAGATCACGGGGCGCGCCGACGGAGAGGATCGCGACCATCGTGTCCTGACGCGCGCCCCGCCCGATCCGGTCGCCGTGCCAGGCGACGCTGTCCCGGCCGTCGCGGTAGTGGCACAGGCCCGCCGTGGTGAAGGGCTCGCCCAGCTCCTCGGCGTAGTGGGCGGACAGGGCGTCTCGCGCCTCCGCCAGCAGGGGGTCGGGCAGCGGGTCGGCCGCGCCGTAGAACGCCAGCAGCCGGGGCACGTCGACGACCCGTTCGTACATCTCACGCCGCTCGGCGCGCCAGGGGACCCCGGTGGCCAGCCGCTCGAAGAGCGCGTCGGCACCGCTCAGCCACCCGGGGAGCAGGTCGATCCAGGCGCCGGAGCCGAGGCGGGTGCGGTGGAGCCCGTCGAGGGAGCCGAGCCCGACCTCGTCGGTCTGGTCGAAGAGCGAGCCCTGGAGGTGCGTGGTCATGGGACCAGCGTACTCCGTGTTCGAAACTGTGTTCTATTCACCTCTCGGCCGGGGCAGTGCGCGATCCGGCCCTTTCGATACACCGCCGTATCCGATACATTCGCGCATCGAACGAGGAGAAGGGGCCGGGCGTGGCGGTGCGGGAGACGAACGGGCGGGTGACCAGACGCCGTGCGCGCACCCGCGCCAACCTCCTGGACGCCGCGTTCGGGGTGTTCGCCGCCAAGGGGTTCGGGCGGGTGTCGATCGAGGAGGTCTGCGAGGCCGCCGGGTACAGCCGCGGCGCCTTCTACTCCAACTTCGACAGCCTCGACGAACTGTTCTTCGCCCTCTACGGGCAACGGGCCGGCCTGATCGCCGAGCAGGTGTCCGCCGCCCTCGCCTCCGACGGCCCCGACCTGGACGTGCCGGCCGCCGTGGAGCGCGTCACCGAGGTGCTGCTCCTGGACCGGGACTGGCTCCTGGTGAAGACGGACTTCCTCGTGCACGCCGCCCGCGACCCGGACGTCGCCCGGACCCTCCTGGAGCACCGGGCCCGGCTCAGGCGGGCGATCGCCGACCGGCTCGCGCGGGCCCGCGGACACACCGCCCTGCCCGCCGTGCTGGGTGACGCGGAGCACGCCGCACACGCCGTGGTCGCCGCGTACGACGGGGTCACCACCCAGCTGCTCCTCGACCGGGACGTCGCACACGCCCGGATCTGGCTCGGACAACTGCTCACCGCGCTGCTCACCGACGGCAGTACGCGTCAATGACACAACAGGAAGGGACGGTCGCCATGGATGCCGACGTCATCGTGGTCGGAGCGGGTCTCGCGGGCCTGGTCGCGGCCCACGAGCTGACCAGCCGGGGCCGGAGGGTGGCCCTGGTCGACCAGGAGAACGCGGCCAACCTCGGCGGGCAGGCCTTCTGGTCCTTCGGCGGCCTCTTCCTCGTCGACTCCCCGGAACAGCGCCGCCTCGGCGTCAAGGACTCCTTCGACCTGGCCTGGAGCGACTGGCAGGGCAGCGCCGGCTTCGACCGCACCGACGACGAGGACTCCTGGGCGGTGCGCTGGGCGCGCGCCTACGTGGAGTGGGCGGCGGGGGAGAAGCGGTCCTGGCTCGCGGGACACGGCATCACCTTCCTGCCCACCGTCGGCTGGGCCGAGCGCGGCGACCTGAGGGCCGGCGGGCACGGCAACTCCGTGCCCCGGTTCCACATCGCCTGGGGGACCGGCACGGGAGTCGTCGAGCCCTTCGTGCGGTACGCGAAGCAGGCGGTGCGGGACGGGCTGCTCACCTTCCACCACCGCCACCGCGTCGACCACCTGGTCGTCGAGGGCGGCACGGCGCGCGGGGTGCGCGGCACGGTCCTCGCCCCGGACCACTCGCCGCGCGGCGTCGCCTCCAGCCGCGAGGCGGCCGGAGAGTTCGAACTCACCGCCCAGGCCGTCGTCGTCACCTCCGGCGGCATCGGCGCCGACCACGACATCGTCCGCCGCCACTGGCCCGAACGCCTGGGCACCCCGCCCGCCGAGATGGTCACCGGAGTCCCCGCCTACGTCGACGGCCGGATGCTCGGCATCAGCGCCGAGGCGGGCGCCCGCCTGGTCAACCGCGACCGCATGTGGCACTACACCGAGGGCGTGCGCAACTGGGACCCGATCTGGCCCGGCCACGGCATCCGCATCCTGCCCGGACCGTCCTCCATGTGGTTCGACGCGCTGGGCCGCCGGCTGCCCGAGCCGTACCTGCCCGGCTACGACACCCTGGGCACCCTGCGCCACCTGCGCACGGCCGAGGACCTCGCGGAACACGACCACTCGTGGTTCGTCCTCACCCAGAAGATCGTCGAGAAGGAGTTCGCGCTCTCCGGCTCCGAGCAGAACCCCGACATCACCGCCAAGGACCGCGCCGGATTCCTGCGCGAACGCGTCCTCGGCAAGGGCGCCCCGGCCCCGGTGGACGCGTTCCTGCGCAAGGGTGCCGACTTCGTGACCGCGCCGGACCTGGAGCAACTGGTGGACAAGATGAACCGGTTGACCGACAAGCCACTCCTGGACGCCGCCG
Organism: Streptomyces coelicoflavus; assembly: GCF_003112555.1. Lineage (GTDB taxonomy): Bacteria > Actinomycetota > Actinomycetes > Streptomycetales > Streptomycetaceae > Streptomyces > Streptomyces coelicoflavus. The sequence goes on from NZ_BEWB01000005.1 coordinate 595,355, forward strand.
CACTCCGGCGCCAGATCGAGGCGCGGGACCTGCAAATGGCCAACCCGTACGCCAAGGACGCCCAGGTGCAGGGCATCCGCAACGCCCGCCGCTACATCGGCGACCGCCTCGGCCGGGTTGCCATCCCGCACCGCATCCTCGACCCGGCCGCGGGCCCGCTGATCGGCGTCAAGCTGCACATCCTCACCCGCAAGACCCTCGGCGGCATCCAGACCGACCTGGACTCCCGCGCACTGGGCGCCGACGGCACCCCGGTCGAGGGCCTGTACGCGGCCGGCGAGGTGGCCGGCTTCGGCGGGGGAGGGGTGCACGGGTACAACGCGCTGGAGGGCACCTTCCTGGGCGGCTGCCTGTTCTCCGGTCGGGCGGCGGGCCGGGCCGCGGCACGGCAGACCGCCTGAGCGGCCAACCGGGCGGCGCGGGCGCCGGGTTACGCCGACCTGCGGCGTACGGCCTCGCGTCGCTTGAGCGCACGGCGCTCCAACTCGCTGGTACCGCCCCAGACGCCGAGGGTCTGCCCGGTGTCGAGCGCCCACCGCAGGCACTGCTCCCGGACCGGGCAGGTCCGGCAGACCGCCTTCGCCTGCTCGGTCTGCAAAGCGGCCGGGCCGGTGGTGCCGATCGGGAAGAAGAGGTCGGGGTCCTCCGTCCGGCATGCGGCGTGCTCTCGCCAGTTGTCCATCAAAGTCACCTGCGATCGGTATCGTTCGCGTCCTCGTGCATGGCCTACTCCGTTGCGGGTGACCTGTCGACAGCGGGGTGAAACCGGCCCGGTCCTCGTGAGGCGCCGTGTCCGCCTCCGTGGGTCTACCGGCCCAGCGCCTCCGCGGCCGCCGTGACCACCGCGTCCGCCACCGCGGCCAGCGCCGGGGAGTCGAGCTTCCACTGCTGCCAGTACAGCGTGACGTCCACCGCCAGGTCCGGCGCGAAGCCGACGAGCCGGCCGGTGCGCAGCAGGGGCTCGGCCTGCGGCTGCGGGACCATGCCCCAGCCAAGACCGGCGGCGACGGCCTCGACGAAGCCCTCCGAGGTCGGCACGTAGTGCCGCGCGGCGCTCGCGCCACCGTGACCGAGCCGGCGGGCGAAGGAGTCCTGGAAGTCGTCCCGCCGGTCGAAGACCACCACCGGGGCGTCGGCGACGGCCTCCCGCGGCGTCGCCTCCAGGTGCCGGGCCGCGAACCCGGGGGCGGCGCAGGGGAGATAGCGCATCCGGCCCAGCGTCCGGACCGTGCAGCCCGGCACCGGTTCCGGCGACGACGTCACCGCCGCCATCACCACGCCCTCCCGCAGCAGCGTCGCCGTGTGGCCCTCGTCCTCCCGGCGCAGTTCGAAGCAGAGGGCGGGCTCCCGGGGGATGCGGGTGAGGGCGGGCAGGAACCAGGTCGCCAGCGAGTCGGCGTTCACCGCCACCGTCACCCGGGTCGGCTCGTCCGCCCCCCGCAGGCCCAGCTCGGCCGAGGCGTCCCGCTCCAGCCGCGCCACCTGCCGGGCCAGCCGCACCAGCACGGCACCGGAGTCGGTCGCCCGCACCGGCTTGGTGCGCAGCAGCAGCACCCGGCCGGTGCGCTGCTCCAGTGCCTTCACCCGCTGGCTGACCGCGGACGGCGTCACGTGCAGGGCGTCGGCGGCCGCGTCGAACGTGCCCTCGTCCACGACGGCCAGGAGGGTGCGCACATGGTCCAGCGGCAGATCCGCGAACGTCGGCGTCATGTCTTCATCACGCTGGCTAATGATACGTAAGAATCTTTAGCTGTACGTCCGGTGATCGTCCGCTTAGCGTCGAGGGCATGAACAGCGCCCTCACGGCAGCCGCCGCCGGTTTCGGCACCGGACTCTCGCTCATCGTCGCCATCGGCGCCCAGAACGCCTTCGTCCTGCGTCAGGGCATCCGCCGCGACGCCGTCCTCGCCGTGGTCGGCATCTGCGCCCTGTCCGACGCCCTGCTCATCGCCCTCGGCGTCGGCGGGGTGGGCGCCGTGGTGGTGGCCTGGCCGGGCGCGCTGACCGCCGTCGGCTGGATCGGCGGCGCCTTCCTGCTCTGCTACGGCGCCCTGGCCGCCCGGCGGGTCTTCCGCCCCTCCGGCGCGCTGCGGGCGGAGGGCGACGCCGCGGGCTCCCGCCGCCGGGCCGTACTCACCTGCCTGGCGCTGACCTGGCTCAACCCGCACGTCTACCTGGACACCGTGTTCCTGCTGGGCTCCGTCGCCGCCGACCGGGGGCCGCTGCGCTGGACCTTCGGCCTCGGAGCCGCCGCGGCCAGCCTGGTCTGGTTCGCCGCGCTCGGCTTCGGCGCCCGCTACCTCGGCCGCTTCCTGGCCCGGCCCTCGGCCTGGCGCGTACTGGACGGCCTGGTGGCCGCCACCATGATCGTCCTCGGCGTCTCCCTCGTCGCCGGGGCGTGAGAGGGCCGGTATCGGGCCACGCGCGTCCGGCGGGCTCGAACGCGGCTGCGATAGTGATCCCCGCAGTCGAAAGATGTACCGAGCATGTAGGAAGCGTGTGGACACCAGCGAGAGCAGCGGCGACACCAGCGAGAGCAGCGGCGACACGGGCGAGAGCAGCGGCGAGAGCGGCACCGAACCGGAGGCGAAGGCCCCGGCGCCGGACGGGACGCGGCAGCGCGGATGGCGCCGCTGGGCCATGGACACCCGCCCCCTGCGCCGCCCGGCCTACCGCAGGCTGTGGTCCTCGACCATCGTCACGGCCGTCGGCAGCCAGCTCACCGCGGTCGCCGTGCCCAAGCAGATCTACGACATCACCGGCTCCTCGGCCTGGGTCGGCGCCGCGAGCCTCGCCGGGCTGCTGCCGCTCATCGTCTTCGCCCTGTGGGGCGGCGCGGTGGCCGACACCATGGACCGCCGCAGGCTGCTGCTGATCACCAACACCGGCATCGCGGTGACCTCGCTGCTCTTCTGGATACAGGCGGTCACCGGCATGGCGTCGGTGGCCGCGCTGATGCTGCTGCTCGCGCTGCAACAGGCCTTCTGGGGCCTCAACGCCCCGGCCCGCAACGCCTCCATCGCCCGGCTGGTGCCCGAGGACGAGCTGCCCGCCGCCAACGCCCTCGGCTCGACCGTCATGCAGACCGGGCAGGTGGTCGGGCCGCTGCTCGCCGGTGCGCTGATCCCGGTGATCGGCCTGCCCGAGCTGTACCTGATCGACGCGCTGGCCCTGTGCGTCACCGTGTGGGCGGTCTACCGGCTCCCCGCGCTGCCGCCGCTCGCGGGCACGGCGGTCCGGCGCGCGGGCGTGCGCGAGGTGGTGGCGGGCTTCCGCTACATCGCCGGGCACAAGGTGCTGCTGCTGTCCTTCCTGGCCGACATCGTCGCCATGGTGTTCGGCATGCCCCGCGCCCTGTTCCCGCAGCTCGCCGCCGAGACGTACGCCCCGTACGGCGAGGGGCTCGCGCTCGGTCTGCTGTTCGCGGCGATCCCCGTCGGCGCCGTGGCCGGCGGGCTGTTCTCCGGGACCTTCTCCCGGGCGCGCCGGCACGGCTGGATGGTGATCGGCGCGGTCGTGGTGTGGGGTGCGGCCATCACCGGCTTCGGGCTGAGCGGCAGCCTGTGGCTCGCGGTGGCGTTCCTGGCCGTGGCCGGAATCGCCGACATGGTCTCCATGGTGTTCCGCGGGGCGATCCTGCTGTCCGCGGCCACCGACGAGATGCGCGGGCGGATGCAGGGCGTGTTCACCGTCGTCGTGGCGGGCGGCCCGCGGCTGGCCGACGTCCTGCACGGCGGGGCGGGCTCCGCCTTCGGCGCGCGGGAGGCCGTGACCGGGGGCGGGCTGCTCGTCGTGGCCGTGATGCTGGCGCTGGCCGCCGCGATGCCGGCGCTGCGCCGCTACCGCGTCTGACCGCGCCTCACAGGGTGCCGCGTCCGTGCAGCGCGTAGTGCTCCATGAGCCGGCCCCTGGTGTTCTCCAGCCGGTGCGCGAGGATCTCCGCCACCGAGCGCACCAGCACGATGCCCAGCTGCGGGTCCCGCTCGCACAGGTCGAGCACCGCGTCCGCCTCGAACTCGTAGGCACGTACCGGGCTGAACGCCTCGGCGCCGAAGTCCCACTCGTAGGGCGGGAACAGCCAGGACCAGCCGAGCAGGTCGCCCACCCCGAGACTGGCGACCGTGACCCGCTGAAGGGACGTCACCCGCTGGGTCAGGGAGACCGCGCCGGAGCGGATGACCCAGAAGCGGTCCGCCCTGGCTCCCGCCTCGAAGATCCGGTCGTCCTCCGGGAAGGAGACCTCCTGGGCCAGCTCCATCAGCCGCGCGCGCTGGGGGAGGGGCAGGGCGTTCAGGAGTTTGATCGCTTTGGTCATGGCACGGGGCTCCTCGCCGGCGATTCGGTTCCGGGGCTTTCCCTATGCCCATTTCAGTCGCTGCCGGCGCCCTGAGCACCTCGGCGGACGGCGAATCCGGTACGGATTCCGTGCGAGAACCGGGAACGGGGGCGCGAGGGCGTGCAAAGAGCATGAAAAAGCCCTGGCCGGACGGGGGAGGCCGGCCAGGGCCGTAAGCGGTGACCGCGGAGGACGTTTCGGTCGACTCCGTCGCCACATATGGATGAACGCTAAACCATCTCCGGGTGTTCCGCGAAACCGGTACCGGGGCGAGTGACCCGTTTCACTCGCCCGTCCCCGGCCCGCTCCTCACTCGTCACGCTCCGCGACGACCCGGATCGTCTCCAGTGCCGGATCGGTCGGGTCCGGCAGGTACATCCCGGCCTCCAGACCGCTGCGCAGATAGCGCAGGACCGGCTCGGCCAGCCGCTCACCGGGCAGCACGGCCGGAATGCCCGGCGGATACGGCGTGATCATCTCCGCCGCGACCCTCCCCGAGGCCCGCTCCAGGGGCACGTCCTCGGTGGGGCCGAAGAAGGCGTCCCTAGGCAGGTCCACCTGCGGCATCCGCAGCTCGGCCGGGGAGGGCACCTCGACACGCGGCGCGGGCTCCAGGCCGCCGGCGGCGCGGGCCAGGTCCTTGAGGGCGGTGAGCAGTTCGTCCGCGGTCTCCCGGTCGTCGCCGTGGGTGATCTGCGCGCCGATGCGGCGGTGGTCGGTGATGTGGGCGACCACGCCGCGGTGCTCGCGCAGCCAGTCCGCCGCCTGGAAGCCCGGGACGCCGAGCCCGTCGAGGTCGATGACGACCGGCAGCGGATCGAAGCCGTGGGCCTTGCCGGGACCGCAGAAGTCGTCGCGGTCGTTGACGTGCATCCCGTCGATCTCCTCGATCGCCGCGCGCACGCTGGCCGCCAGCCTCAGCGCCCCGCCCATCAGCTCCTGGCCGCCGAGCGCCATCTGGCGGCGCCAGCCGTCCAGACCGGCGAAGATCAGTACCGAGGGGCTGGTGGTGCTCAGCAGGTCGGCGCGCATGCCGAGGACCTTCGGCTGCACCAGGTCGCCGCGCAGATGGAACACCGAGCCCTGTTCCAGACCGCTGCCCATCTTGTGGATGCTGGTCACACAGATGTCGGCGCCCGCGTCCATCGCCCAGGACGGCAGGTCGGGGTGGAAGGGCAGATGCGCGCCCCACGCCTCGTCGACGATCAGCGGCACCGAACGCCGGTGGCAGACCTCGGCCACGGCCCGCAGATCGGCACTCGCGCCGTACGGCGTCGGGCTCGTGACCAGGGCGCCCTTGGCGTCGGGATGGGCGGCGAACGCCTCCTCGAACGCCTCCGCGGACGGCGGATGGGCCAGATGCCGCTCGGCGTCCCACCGCGGTTCGACCCAGACCGGTTCGATGCCGGACAGGATCAGCCCCGAGACCACGGACTTGTGCGCGTCCCGGCCGATCAGCAGCTTCTCGTGCGGCCCCGCGACCGCCAGCATCGCCGCCTTCACCGACAGGGAGCTCCCGCACGTCGAGAAGAACGTGTGATCGGCGTGGACGGCGTCCGCCATCAGCTCCTGCGCGCGCTGCAGCACCCGCCCCCGGGTGAGCCGGTCGTCGAGCCCGGCCGTCGCCAGCACGTCGCCGTGGAACACCGCGTCGCCCAGCACCTCGCGCACCGCCGGGTCCGCGCCACGCGCCTGCTTGTGCCCGGGCGGCGTGAACGCCAGCCGCCCCTCACGGCGGTACTCGGCGAGGGCTTCCAGGACCGGTGCTCGGCGGTGATCGGCTGTCATGCCGCCCGGTTTCCCGTCCGGCGCTCCGTCAATCCGTCCCGAGGCGGCCGCTCACCGCGCGTTCCGGCCGTCCGTCCCGAGGTCCCTCACCGCGCGTTCCGGCCCGGGGTCAGCACCTCGTCGAGCACCCGCAGGACGGCCTCGTACGCCACCGTCCGTACGGCGGCCTCCCGCGAGCCCTCCGGGTCGGTCGGCCGCAGCTCCTCGCTGCGCGCCCGCCAGCTGCGCCCCTCCTCCAGCGCACAGGCCCGCGCCCGGTGCATGCGGCGCAGCAGTTCGTCCGAGTCCACAACATCCGTCATGCACTCCGCGTACCCCGCAGGGCGCCCGGATCCCTTGGGCCGCAAGGAGGACCGAAGGTTTGCCGGTACCGGCAGAGGTCAGCCGACAGTGACGGGGCCGCACGGCGCGCACGCCGGCGAACCGAACCGGACCTACCAGGGAGCCGACGGATGAGCGAGAGGGACACCACCCGACCCGTCGAACGGCGAAGCACGGACCCGCACCACCGGTGCGGGCCGTGCAGGCCCGCCGACGCGCGCAAGGCGGTCGAGCACGCCGTCACCGAGTGCCGCGGTCTCCACGGCACCGCGTCCTGCGACGTGCGCGCCCTGTCGGACGCCCTGCTCGTGGCCTCGGAACTGACCACCAACGCCATCCTGCACGGCGGCGGCATCACCGATTTCCAGGTCGACGTCGTGGGACCCGGAGCGCACCCGGGAGTGCTGCTGTCGGTGTGCGACCGCAGCCACGACCTCCCGGTGGCCGTGCCGCCCACCGACGACCGCGGCCACCGGCGCCTCGGCGGCCGGGGCTGGCCGATCGTGTGCCGGCTGGCCCGCGAGGTGCGCGTGGCAGATCTTCCCTCGGGAGGCAAGTGCATCACCGTCGTCGTTCCGCTGTCCTGATGACTTTTGGAAAAGCGGAGTTTGTTCCACCGGGGCAGGGGCAGTCGCAGATTCGTGCTTCGGACCGGAGGCGCAGCAGCGGGAGCGGTACGGCTGTTTCGGACACTCCGGCTGTGCCGGGGCCACCCCGGACAGCGCCGTTCCCGCGGAAAGTCCCCTGAGACCACCGTTCAGGAGCGAATCCGCATGCTCATAGAAACGCCCACCATCCGTCCCGGTACCACCCCCCGGCCCACCGACGACCCCTCCGCCGCCCCGGCCCGCCGCCGGCACGACGACGCCCCCGACACCATGGCCCTCTTCGGCCGGCTGGCGGGACTGGCCGACGGACCCGAACGGGACGCCGTGCGCGACGAACTGGTCACGGCCTGGCTGCCCATGGCCCACCGGATCGCCGGACGGTTCCGGGACCGCGGCGAATCCCTCGAGGACCTCCGCCAGGTGGCGGCGCTCGGCCTGGTCAAGGCCATCGACCGCTTCGACCCCGGCCGGGGAGCCTTCGAGAGCTACGCCGTCCCCACCATCACCGGTGAGGTCAAGCGCCACTTCCGCGACCGGATGTGGGCCCTGAGGGTGCCCCGCCGGGTCCAGGAACTGCGCAACAAGGTGCGCGTCGCCCGCCGGGAACTCGTCCAGAGCCCGGGCAGTCCCGAACCCTCGGTGGCCGCCCTCGCCGCCCACACCGGGCTGACCGAGGAAGAGGTCGGCGCCGGCATGGAGGCGCTGGAGAGCTTCAGCACCCTGTCGCTGGACGCCGAACTGTCGGCCGGCGACGACGGCTACAGCCTCGCGGACACCCTCGGCGCCGCCGACGCCTCGTACGACACCGTGATCGACCGGGAGTCCGCCAAGGAGGGCCTGCGCAGGCTGCCCGAACGTGAGCGCGCCATTCTCTACATGCGCTTCTTCGAGGACATGACGCAGAGCCGGATCGCGGACTGCCTGGGCATCTCGCAGATGCACGTCTCGCGGCTGATCAGCCGCAGCTGCGCCCGCGTGCGCGACGAGGCGATGGGGGAGCGGGCCACCCGCCCCGGCCACGCGGTGCGCACTTGAGGAGCCGGACGGACGACACGCCGGACGGGCCCGGGGACCAGGGAGGGACGAGACGGATGCTGATGCCACACCCCGAGGTACTGCGCAGGCTCCTGGAGGAGTACGAGGCGGCCGCGGTGGACGAGCCCGCCGGCGCGACGGGCGAGCCGGGCCCGCGGACCCGGGACCTGGCCTACACGCTGTGCGTGTCGACCGGCACGCGGGACGTGACGCGGGCCCTGGACGCCGCCCGGCGCCAACTGGCCGGGCCGCCGGAGCCGGCTACCGCGCCCGGCGCCGCGCCCGTCGGCGTGGCGGACTGACGAGGGACCCGGGGGACGCACGGACGTCGGACCGGCAGGAGACGAACGGACCAGGACGACGGGGCGCGACACCACGGCTGCCCGTACCCGCCCGACGGTGTACGGGCAGCCGCACGCCGGCAGCCGCACGGTGTGCGAGGGAGAAGCCGGGGCATCCGGAGTCCGGGAGGGGATCCACATGAACGCACGTGTCCTGACAGCCACCGGACGAAGCCGCGCCCGACGGGCCGCGAACGGGTCGGCGGCCGAGGGAGCCGCCCGGGCCGGGCTCACCGCCCGCGGCGTCATCTACCTGCTGGTCGGCGTCCTGGCCCTGCGGATCGCCTTCGGAGCCGGAAACCGGCAGGCGGACCGGGGCGGCGCCCTGGCCGAGCTGTCGGACAAGCCGTTCGGGGCCGTGCTGCTCTGGGCGCTCGGCGCCGGGCTGGCCGGCATGGCCCTGTGGCGGCTGTCCGAGGCGCTCTTCGGCGTCACCGGCAAGGACGGCCACACCCTGCGCAAGCGCCTCCCCGCCGCCGCCCGCTGCGTGTTCTACACGTTCGTCGCCTACTCCGTACTGGCCTTCGCGGCCGGCGCCGGCGGCAGCGGATCCAGCGACCGGCAGTCCCGGGACGTCACGGCCAGGGTGATGGAGATGCCCGCGGGCCGCTGGCTCGTGGGCATCGCCGGGGCCGCGATCGTCGTCGCCGGAGCGGTGATCGGCATACAGGCGGCCCGCCGCACCTTCCGCAAGAAGATGAGACTCGGCGGACTGGGCCCGCGCACCCGGCGGCTGGTCGACGTCACCGGAGTCGCCGGCGGGGCCGCCCGCGGTCTCGTCTTCGCCGGGGCGGGAGCCTTCGCCGTACGGGCCGCCGTCGACTACGAACCGGAGCGGGCCAAGGGACTGGACGACACCCTCCGCTCCTTCGCCGGCACCTCCCTCGGCCCCTGGCTGCTGGCCTGCGTCGCCGCGGGCCTGGTCCTCTTCGGTGTCTTCTCCTTCGCGCTCGCCCGGCTGCGGAGGGTCTGAGCGGCCCGGCACGGGGAACACGGGGCGAATGAACGAACACGAGATTCCTCCGCCGGACGGACGTCCCGTGGACGTCTACCTCGACCTCCTGCGCGTTCGCATGCCGAACGACGACTACCAGCTGCTGCTCAGCGTGGTGGAACCGGTCCTCCAGGCGATCGACGAGCAGCAGATGCCGACCATCGACTTCTCCCTGGACGGGGACAACGCCGAGGCGCTGCCCCAGGAGATCAGGGACGAGGCCGCACTGGTCATCGCCACCGCCGTCACCGGACGTCTCGACAACGAGGTCGTCGAGATCGACACCGACGAGACCGGCCCGGTCCGGGTCGTCACCGACGCGGCCACCGCCTCCGACCCCGAGCGCCTCGGCGAGATCGCCGACTACCTCAAGGAACGCCACCAGCAGAACGAGGAACTGCGCGGCATCGCCGAGGCCAGCGGTCTGCCCAGCGACTTCTGACCCTCACCACCCGGGTGGGACCGTCACCGCTGCGGCGCCCTGACGGGCACACCCAGCGGCCGGGCGAGGCCGACCACCGCCTCGTCCAGCCGCTCCAGGTGCCGCAGCACCCGGCCCGTGATGCGGCCGTAGCGCGCCACCCCGGCGGCGTCCGGCTCCAGCAGCGAGGCGATGCTCGGCCCGGTCTCCACCTCCGTCCCCGCGTCGTCGTCGGCGACATGGGCGGCGATCGCCTCGATGTTGCGCACCGTGCGCCGCACCGCGCCGCGCAGCCGCGGGTCGGCCGCGATCGACGGATGGGTGGGCAGCAGTTCGGCGGTCGCCGCCAGCGACCGCGCGTGATAGGCACAGGTCTCCAGCAGCGCCACCACGTACTGGGCCGTGTCGCGCCTGGCCCGCAGCGGCGTGATCGGGTGGGTCAGCGGCTGGGTGGCGGCGCGCAGATCGCCGAGCGCCTGGTCCAGGTCGCGCGCCGTGTCCAGCAGATCGGCCTCCGGGCCGCCGCTGAGCTGGTCGACGGCACCCTCCGTCACGTCGGTGAGCCGCTCCAGGACCGTGCCGAGCAGTTCGTTCGTACGCCGGTCGGTGCGGATCGGCAGCACCAGCGCCGCCGCCACGATCCCGCAGGCCGCGCCGAGCGCCGTCTCCTCCACCCGCAGCAGCAGCACCGACATGCTGTAGGTGTGCAGCAGCGTGTACAGCAGCCCGAGCATCGCGGTGACGAAGAACGACATCAGCGTGTAGGACAGCGGCGCCGTGTAGAACATCGCGAAGATCAGCACCAGCACCAGGCCGAACGCCGTCCAGGTGTGGTTGCCGACCAGACCGGCCAGCACGATGCCCGCCACCACGCCCAGCACGGTGCCCAGCAGCCGGCGGTAGCCCTTGACGAGGATCTCACCGGTGGAAGCGGTGTTGATGAAGACGATCCAGCAGGTGAGCACCGCCCAGTACCAGCGCTGCGTGGACAGCAGCTCCCCGCCGGCGATGGCCAGCGACGACCCCACGGCCACCTGCACCGCGGCGCGCGTGGTGGGCCGCCGCAGCCCGGTCTGCTCCTCCTCCGGCGCCGCCTCCTCGCCGGCGTCGATGGCCGCGTCCTCGGCGTCCAGTTCCTCGCGGGACCTGGCGGTGGCCGGTGAGTCGTCGGACTCGTCCTGCGGCCCGTCCAGCGCGATCCTGAGGCCCATGACGGCGCGCGCCGTCTCGCCGATGCCCCGGAACACGTCCTGGACGGCGGCGGTCGCCTCGGGCAGGTTCTCCTCGTCCCGGTAGCCGAGCAGCCGGTTGCGCAGATGGGACAGCGCGGTGCCGCGTGCCTCGGCGGGCGGGCGCAGCACCAGGGCGCGCAGCGCCGTCAGATCGCGGCGCAGCGTCTCCGTGGCCTCGCCGGGCGCCGGCGAACTGCCCACGCTGGGGGCGGGCGCGCCCGGCAGGTGCAGGGTCAGGGTGTCCGCCCGCTCGGCGCTGCGCGCGGTCAGCAGCAGCAGACCGAGTCGCTCGGCGGCGATCTCGGCGTCCGCGATGCGCCGCTGCACCAGGCGTGCCGTGGACGCGTCGGGCGTGCCCTCCTCCAGCCGCGACTGGATCAGAAGGGCCGTCTCGTGCAGGCGCGCGGTGCCCTCGCGCAGCCGCTCCAGCGTCTTGTCGATGGCGTCGGGACCGGCGTCCAGCAACTCGATCTGCGTGGCGATCAGCTGGGCCAGCCGGGCCCGGAACGCCTGCCGCAGCAGGCCCAGGATGCGCGCCGGCGTCGCCGGGACCACCCCGAAACGCACCACCGCGCTGGACGCGAACGCCACCGCGACGGCGGCCCACAGCCCCGGCAGCCCGGACACCTTCCCGCCGACGAACAGCGACACGAAGTAGACCTGGAAGCCGATCAGCCCGAGGGCCGTGCCCCGGTCGCCGAACCGGCGGACGAAGACCGCGCAGAAGATGAGGACGACGAAGAAGGCGTCCCCGATGACGACCCGTGAGGCGAGCAGGGTGCTCAGCGAGACCGAGGCCAGGGCGACGGGCAGGCCGAGCGCCAGCGTGACGGCCTGCGGACCCGGTTCCTTCTCCCGGATGGCGAAGGTCGCGACCATCGCCGTCATGGCGCCCGCCACCAGATGCTTGACGTCCACGCCGGACAGGGCGAGCACACCCAGCGTCAGCGCGATGGCGCCGACCGTCCGCAAGCCCGCCGTCAGCCGCAACAGCCCGGGGTCGGACGCGGCGACGCGGTCGCGCAGCCGTGTCCGCGCCGGGCGTCCCGCTGCCTTCACGCCGCCGAACACTCTCCCGATTCAGCCGGCCCTCACAGCCGGTTCCAGCCATGTCCCGGCCGGTTCACGCCGAGATCCACTTCTCAGCATGTCATGCCCCGGTCCGGCACGGGCCGCGGGGGCGACCGCGGTCACAACTCCGCCCGGTCCGCCCCCTCGACCCGCTCCCGCACCTGTTCCGGCGTCAGATAGGCGTCGGTGTACTCGAAGTCCTTGAGCTTGGCCGGCTTGCGGGCCTGGAAACCGGTGCGTACGAAATCGTCCCCCGCGATCGCGTTCAGCGCCCAGTCGGCCGCCACCCGCGCCTTGGCCACCCCCGTGCGCAGCGCCGACCAGTGGTACCCGCGGGCCACCGCCTGCGCGGGCAGGCCCTTCAGCTCGACGCCGAGCGGCTTGGAGACCGCGTCGGCGCCGCCGAGGTCGACGACGAGACCGAGGTCCTTGTGCACGTACGGCCGCATCGGCTGGTTGCGCAGAGTGGCGATGAGGTTCTCGGCGACGTGCCGGCCCTGCCGCATGGCGTGCTGCGCGGTGGGCGGGCAGACGGCACCCTCCTGTCCCTTGGCGAGGTCGGGCACGGCCGCGGAGTCGCCGAGCGCGAACACCCCGTCGTGGTCCGGCAGGCACATCTCCGCGGTGACCGCGAGCCGTCCCTTGACCGTCTCCGCGCCGAGCGTGGCGATCAGCGGGCTCGCGACCACGCCCGCCGTCCAGATCAGCGTGCGGGTGGGCACCACCCGGCCGTCCGTGAAGGTGACCTCCTCCTCCCCGGCCTTGGCGATGGACACGCCCAGGGAGATCTCGATGCCGCGCCGCGTGAGGATCCGCTGCGCGTCCCGCCCGAGCTGCTCGCCCAGCTCCGGCATCAGCTTCGGCGCGATGTCGATCAGATGCCACTTGATCAGCGCCGGGTCCAGCCGCGTGTAGCGCTTGACGGCCGCGTGCGTCAGCCGTTGCAGGCACGCCGCGGTCTCGGTGCCCGCGTAGCCGCCGCCCACCACCACGAACTGCAGCCGGGACGCGCGCTCCACGGGGTCCTCGCTGGCGTCGGCGAGGTCCAGCTGGGAGATGACGTGATCGCGGACGTAGGCGGCCTCCGCGAGCGTCTTCATGCCGAACGCGTGGTCGGTCAGTCCGGGGATGTCGAAGGTGCGGGTGATGCTGCCGGGCGCCAGCACGATGTAGTCGTAGGGCTCGTTGACGATCCGGTCGGTGATGGTGCGCACCACGCAGACCTTCGCCTTCAGGTCCACGCCGATGGCGCCGCCCGGGATGATCCGGGTCCGGTACCTGCTGCTGCGGCGCAGCGAGAGCGCGATCGACTGGGGGGTGAGCACCCCGGCGGCGACGTGCGGCAGCAACGGCAGATAGAGCTGGTAGGAGAACGGGGTCACCAGAGTGATCTCGGCCTCGCTCGGCGAGAGCCTGCGTTCCAGACGACGGACGCACTCCACGCCGGCGAAACCTGCGCCGACCACCAGGATCCTGGGTCGTGTCACGGTGTTCATCCCTTCCTGCGGCTCCGGGGCGGTCCGCCGCGAACGCCATTCGCCTGCCCGAGGATCGCCTCTTCGCACCTCGCCGATGTCACCTCGCCCCATGTCACCGTGCCCGGACCGCTTCGGCCAGCCGGGTGCGGCAGGCAGGCGACACGGCCCGGTGCGGGCAGGGGACAGGCCCGGTCACCACCATGCCCCGCCCCGCCCGGGAACGCACCGGGCGGGAGCGAACCGCGTGAAAACGGTGCGGGGTCAGCCGCGACCGCGCAGGTGACACAGCAGGAGACACACGTCGTCGTCGCGTTCGGAGTCGCTGAGCATCGGACGCAGGATCCCCTCCGCCGAACCCTCCAGATCGGCGTCCAGCTCGGCCGGTCCGAACGACCCGAGCGCCTGCGTCAGCCGCGCGATGCCCGGGTCTATGCCGCGGGCGCGGCGCTCCACCAGCCCGTCCGTGTACAGCGCGAGCGTCGAACCGGGCGCCATGGGGACCGTGTGGTCCGCGATCTCCTGCCGCAGCGGGATGCCGAGCATCGCACCGGGCTTCGCGTCCAGCGTCCGGACCCGTCCGTCCGGGGTGCGCAGCACCGGCGGCGGATGACCGGCCGCCGCCCAGGTCACGCTCGGGTCGTCGGGGTGGAAGCGCGCGATGACGGCGGTGGCGAACAGGTCGGGCTGGAGGTGGTGCAGGAAGGTGTGCAGACGGGTCAGCAACTGCCCGGGGCTGCCGCCGTCCACCGCGTAGGCGCGCAGGGCGGTGCGCAGCTGACTCATCATCACGGCCGCGCGCAGCCCGTGCCCGGTCACGTCCCCGACCACGGCGATGACACCGCCGTCCGGCTGGCGGAACGCGTCGTACCAGTCGCCGCCGATGTTCAGCCCGTGGGTGGCCGGCAGATAGCGCGCGGCCAGCGTGAGTCCGGGCGGGGCCGGCAACTCGGTCAGCAGGGCCCGCTGCAGCGTCTCGGCGATGTCGCGGTTGTGCTGGTAGCGCTGGGCGTGGTCGATCGCGATGCTGGCCCGCCGGGTCAGCTCGACCAGCATGACGGCGTCGTCCGGGTCCCAGCGCTCCCCGGGCGGCGACAGGGTCACCACACCCAGCGGTGCCTGCCGCGTCGGCAGCGGGATGCACAGCAGGGGCCGCTCCGGGGCCAGCGCCGAGGGCGGCTGGTCGTCGACGCCGGGCAGCCCGCCGGGGTGCGCCGCGGCGTACTGCGGCCGTCCGGTGCGGGCGGCGACCACCGCGGCGGCCGCGTGGGCGGGGCCCGGCCGGTTGCCGTCCTGGTCGAACAGCCAGATGTCCACGCTCGCCGCGTACTCCGGCACCAGCAGCTCCGGCAGCCGGCGCACGATCTCGTGATGGTCCAGCGACGCCGTCAGCACCGCGCTCGCGTCGGCCAGGAAGGTCAGCCTGCGCCGGGCGTTCTCCGCCTCGGTGCGCGCCTTGCGCTCGGCGGCGAACGCCTCGCGCTGGGCCCGTCCGGCGGCGTCCAGTTCGGCGTGCAGCGCCACCACGCCCTGGTTCGTCTGCTGCAACTCCTCCCGGTGGAAGTCGACCAGGTCCTCCTGCTCGGTGAGCCGCTCCAGGACCAGCGCCGTGTCCTCGTCGGCCCCCAGCAGGGCCTGAGCCAGCTCCGCCGGGTCGTCCACCGCACCGTCGGTGCGGACGTCCGGCGCCGCTTCCGGGCACGGCACCGTGACCCGCCACGGCGGCTGCCCGGCGGCGGCCGCCTCCGGCGACGGCGTCACCACGGCGTGCAGCACGTGCTCCCCGGCTCCCGCGGCCGGGCGGGAGTCGGTGCCCGTCTCCAGGGTGAGCCGCCAGGTGCCGCCCTTGGTCAGGCACAGCCGCAGCTGTGCGCCGAGCGAGGCCGTCAGCCGCGTCCGCTCCACGGGCGGCACGCCGCAGGCCGTCGCCAGCCGTGCGGTGGCGATGCGCGCCAGGGCCGCGTCGGTGACGTCGCTGATCTGCCAGGTTCGGGTCATGGGCCATCCGGCGGGGTCGGGGCCAGCACGGCGACGGCGGTGTCGTCCCGCACGGGCCGGGCCGGGCTGCTGGCGTCACGGATCGTCACGGCGGCGGTCACCGCCGGGTCGGCCGAGGTGCGGCACGTGTCGGACGTCGGCGACCACCGGCTCGGCAGACCGTCGCTGTGCAGGACCAGCACCCGGTCGTCCGCCCAGGCCGACTCCTCCTCGCGCAGCGTGGTGGGCCGGTGGGTGCCGACGATGCCGGGGCGCGACACCAGATGCCGCCAGGTGCCGCCCTCGCACAGCCGCGCCCCGATGTTGCCCACACCGGTGAACCTGAGCACCGACGCCCGTGCGTCGACCTGGGCCACCGCGACGGCCGCGCCGCGGGTGCCGGACAGCGCCCGGTCGAGCCGCCGCACCACCTCGGCCGGCGGCAGGTGGGCCGAGCCCCGCAGCGCCTCCACGGCGGCGGTCGAGGCATGGGCCGCCTCCGGGCCGTGACCGAGACCGTCGGCCAGCATCAGCGTGACGAGGTCCCCGTCCCGGACCCAGGCCCAGGCGTCGCCCGAGTACTCGGCGCCGCCGAACGGGACGTTCACCGCGCCGGCCCGCAGCCGGCCCGCCGGTCCGGGATCGAAGGCGCGGATCTCGGGCACCGGGCCCACCCGGGCGACGACGACCGTGCCCCGGCCGGGGACGCTGTGCAGGTCGAAGTCGTCGGCGAGGCGCGCACAGGTGCCGAGCCCCGCACCGAGGGAGCCCGTGGTGGTGAAGCCGTCACGCAGCGCGGCGGACACGTCGGCGATCCCGGGGCCGTGGTCGACCGTGGCGATCTGCACCCGCGGCGCCGTGTCCCGGCCGGCCGCGAGGACGGGCGGGGCGACCACGTCGACGACCACCCGGCCGCCCCCGGCGTGCTTGAGCAGGTTGGTGGCCAGCTCGGTCGCCACCAGCGCCGCCGTCGAGGTCCGCTGCTCGTCGAGACCGGCCAGGGCCGCCGCGTGCTCCGCGGCCACCCGGGCGTCGCGCACCCGGGTCGAGTCGTGCACCGGTACGTCCCACACGCGGGGCATCAGGACTCCTCACGCGGGCGGGGCGGCCGGCCCACCCAGGACGTCACCCGCACCGTCGTCCCGGCGCCCGGCGTGCTCTCGATCCCGAACTCGTGCACCAGACGCCGGGCACCGCCCAGCCCCATGCCCAGACCGCCGCCGGAGGTGAAGCCGTCGCTGAGCGCCTGCTCCAGGTCCGGGATGCCGGGCCCCTCGTCGCTGAAGGTCAGCCGCAGCCCGTGCGTGGTCCCCTCGACGAGCGGCTCCGTCTCCATGGTGCCGCCACCGCCGTACACGAGCGTGTTGCGGGCCAGCTCACTGGCCGCCGTGACCAGCTTGGTCTGGTCCACCAGGCCGAAGCCGAGCTGGGCGGCCGCCTGCCGCACATGCTGTCGCACCCACACCAGATCCATGTCCGAACGGATCGGCAGGCGGGCCTGGGAGCCCGCGGCAGTGTGCATCACAAACGCTCCTGGCCGAGTCCGCCGAAGCGGGACGACGGGGCCTGCTGCCTGAGGACCTCCATGGCCACATCGGTGCTGAGCGCGGTGTGCACGCCCGGCAGCGTCAGGCCCAGCTCCACCAGCGTGATGGCGACCGCCGGACGCATGCCGACCAGCACGGTCCGCGCGGCCAGCAGGCCGGTCTGCCCGGCGATCTCGGCCAGGATCCGGCCGAGGAAGGAATCGACGATCTCCACGCCGGAGACGTCGATGATCACGCCCGTGGCACCGCTGCGCACGATCGTCTCGGCGAGGTCCTCCTGGAGCTGCTGCGCGGTGCTGTCGTGCAGATCGCCCTGAAGCGTGACCAGAAGGACCTCACCGAGCCGGAGCACCGGAACATGCCCTGTCACCGGAGCCCCCTGGGCCCCGGGAAACCCCTGGCTCACCGCGCGACCGAACCGTTCGTGCCGGGCGTCACGATGCCGACACCGAGCTGGTGCAGCACGTACCCCAGCGCGTCGGCGAGGCTCGCCCGGGTGACCACCGTGCCGAGGTCCAGACCCAGATGGACCATGGTCTGCGCGATCGCGGGCCGGATGCCGGAGACGATGCACTCGGCGCCCATCAGCCGGGCCGCCGCGACCGTCTTCATCAGGTGCTGCGCCACCAGCGAGTCCACGGTCGGAACGCCGGTGATGTCGAGGATCGCGTAGCGCGCCTGCTGCTCGACGATGGACTCCAGCAGGGTCTCCATCACCACCTGGCTGCGCGCGCTGTCCAGCGTGCCGATCAGCGGCACGGCCACGATGCCGTCCCACAGCTTGATGACCGGCGTGGCCACCTCGAGCAGCTGGAGCCGCTGGCGGTCGATCAGCGCCTGCCCCTCGCTCAGCGCCGTCTGCATGACCACGACCCGCAGGGTGCCCATCAGCACGTTCAGCGTGGTGACACAGGACCGCACGTGCTCGACCGCGGCATCCTCCGGCAGGTCGGCCACGAGGAGGTTCTCGACGGGCGGACGCAGCGCGGCCAGCTCGCTCGACACCTGTGCGGTGCTCAGCCCGGCGCGCGAGCGGGCCGCGCCCATCCGCGCCAACTGCTCGCGCACCGCCGTGAACCCGGCGGCGTCCGGGTCCTCCACCCGCGCCGCGTCCGCCACTTGTGCCAGTGCGTCCACGACGGCCTTGCCCGCCTCGACCGCCTCGTCGCGCGAGACGGTGAACACCGCCCGGAACAAGGGCTCGTCCGCCCAGCGCTGGGCGATCTGCTCACCACGACGCCGCAGAAAGTCCCTGACCTCGCGCGTCGGCGCTCCCGCGGTTCCCTCGGCCTGTTCCGGCACCTGTCCCACTCCTCATGCGCGTTGCGCCGCACCCGCCCCCACGGGGCGGCGTGCCGGCGACGTGACTCTGCCGGGCGACAACTGTATCCACCCGCCGACCTCGCACGACACCTGCTTCCGTACGACGGGCTCGGAGGAGACGCGGGGCGGCCGGCTCAGGCGTCGGGCACCCGCGGACCCTCCGGGTGCGCGTCGACGCGGGCCAGCGCCTCGTCGACGCTGCCGGAGACCGGCACCGTGATGCTCACCCCCGTCAGGTCCAGGACGCGCAGCACCGCCGGGGCCGGCGAGATGATGTGCACACTGCCCGGCAGATCGCGGGCCTCCTGGTAGACGCGCAGGATGATGTTCATGCCGGACGAGTCCATGAACGGCACCTCCGACAGATCCAGCAGGAAGTGCCTGCGGCCGTGGTGGAGTTGGTTGGCCAGGTGGTGCTGGAACTCGGTCGCCGTGTCGACGTCCAGGTAACCCTCCACCTTGAGCAGCGCGACGTCCTCCCGCGGCAGCGTCACCTCGACGGACAGCGGGTTCTGGGCTATGGGCACGTGTACCTCCAACAACGCGGCGGCGCGGCGGGCCGTCGTGTGGCCCACCGCGCCGGGCGGATACCCCCGAATCCCGACTCCACACCCTGCCGGCCGGGGCCCGGTTTCCGCGCGCGGCGTCACCCGACCCGGATGCCCACCAGACACGTGTCGTCGTCCGTGTCCGACCTGCTGTAGGTGAGCAGCCGGTCCAGATGCTGGTCCAGGGTGGTCGGCGTCGGGCGCACCGTGCTCAGCAGCTGGGCCAGCGCCTCCTCCACCGGGCGGTCGCGGCGCTCGATCAGCCCGTCGGTGTACATGAGCAGGGTGTCCCCGGCGGCCAGCTGCGCCTCGGCCTCCTCGTACGCCGCCTCCGCCACCGCCCCCAGCAGCATGCCCCTGACCAGCGGCAGCGGCTCCGCCCCCGGGCCCCGTACGAGTACGGGCGGCAGGTGGCCCGCCCTCGCCCAGCGCAGGCTGCGCCGGGCCGGGTCGTACAGGCCGCACACCGCCGTGGCGGTGACCCCGCCCGTCAGATGGTGCGCCACGATGTTGAGCCAGGACAGCAGCTGCCCCGGCCCCGCCCCGGTCACCGCGAGACCGCGCAGCGCGTTGCGCAGCACCACCATGCTGGTCGCCGCCTCTATCCCGTGCCCCGCGACGTCCCCCACGCACAGCAGCACGAGACCGCTCGGCAGCATCACCGCGTCGTACCAGTCGCCGCCGACCAGCTGCTCCGTCTCCGCGGGCCGGTAGCGGACGGCGACCTGGAGGTCCGGCACCTGGAGGGGAGTCTGGGCGGGCGGCATGATGGCGTGCTGCAGTTGCAGGGTGAGCCGGGCGCGCTCGACGGCCTGCTGCTCGGTGTGGGCCAGCTGGTCGCGGGTCGCGGCGAGCGCCACCTCCGTCCAGTGCTGCGCGGAGATGTCCTGGCAGGCCCCCCGTACGAGGAGCAGCCGGTCGTCGGTGTCCAGGACCGGCTCGGCCACTACGCGCACGTGCCGGGTCACCCCGTCGGGCCGCCGCAGCCGGAACGCCGCCGACGCCGGCCGCCGGTGGTGCAGCAGCGTGCGCAGAAACCGCCCGATGGCCACGGCGTCGTCCGGGTGGGCGTGGGCGGCCAGCTCCTCCAGCGGCACCGGCGTGCTCGTGTGCGGACGCCCGTACAGGTCGAAGAGCTGCCCGTTCCAGGTGATCTCTCCGGTCAGCAGGTTCTCCTCGAAGCCGCCGATGCGGCCGAGCCGCTGGGCGTGCTGGAGGAGGCTGGCCAGCCGGGCCGTCTCGTCCTCGATGCGCCAGATGAGCAGGACGGCGTTGCCGTGCCGGCTGACGCTGATGTCCGCGACAGCCGACAGCGGCACCTGGTCCACCAGGGCGGTCAGGTTCAGGTGCCGGGCCCGGAACGGCTCGCCGGTGGCGTACACCCGCTCCACGTTCTGGAACAGCTCGCTGTCCCCGGCGGCCATCGGGTACGCCTCGAGGAGCAGCGCGCCCCCCACGACGGCACGCGGCCGCCCGGCCGGGTCCATGAAGCGCTTGTTCACGTGCTGGATGCGGAAGTCCGCCAGATGGCCGGACGCGTCCAGGTGCGGCACCAGGACGAGGGCGGGGTCGTGCAGCCCGTCGGCCAGGTCCATCAGCTCCACCGCGTCCGGGATGACCCGCGGCTCCTGCCCGGGGCCGCGCGGCGGCGTGTACGACTCCAGGGTGTGCGCGCACAGCTCCGCCAGCGCCTCCACCTGCCGGACCACCTGGGGCGGCTGCGGGGGCAGCGGCGCCGGCCAGGCGATCTCCAGCACGCCGTGGATGCGCCCCCCGGTACCGGCGGGCACGGCGACCCTGCCGCCGTCCGGGTACTGGTGCCGGCCCACACTGGGCAGCCCCGTCCCGGCGAGCGACGCGAACCACTGCCCCGACCGCTCGGTCAGCCCGCACCGGGCCACCGTCGCCACGTCCGGCGGCACGTAGCGCCAGCGGGCAGCCTCGGCGGGCGGGAACCCGGCGCTGCCCGCCAGGGTGAGCGCACCGTCGTACCCGGCCGCCCAGATGGCCACCGCGACCGCGCCGAGCGGGCGCAGCGCCTGCTCGAGCAGCGCGTCGGCGACGGCCTGGGTGTCGTCCGCGGCCAGCGCGCCGCTCTCGGCGGCCCGCAGACGTACGGCGGCCGACTCGGCCACCGCCTCCGGGCCCTCCGGCCCCGCCGCGCCGTCCGCGCGCCGCGGGCCGTCCGCCTCGCGCGCACCGTCTTCGGGGACGGTGGTCCGCACGGCGGCGGTGGCCGCGAGGAACGCCTCCGTCACCTCCGACATGCGGTCGCGGGCGGCCTGGTTGATGACGTCGACGGCGAACTCCAGCGGCGTCGCCCGGGACTGTTCGGCCAGTTCGGCGAGCTGCCGGGCGGCCTCGGCCGGACCGCAGCCGAGCCGCGCGACCAGGACGCCCTTGGCCAGCTCGATCAGCGCCCGGCCCTCGGCCTCCGCCTGGGCGGCCCGCACCTCGCGGCTGAGCCGGTCGACCGTGGCCGCCAGCCTGCCCACGGGCGACAGCGGGGCCATGCCGACCGGGTCGGACACGTCCCGCCGGACCGCGCCGGCCGGATCGCCGGGCTGCTCGGGGGTGCTCATGCGGGCAGCCACCGTCGGACGCAGGCGATGAGGTCCCGGGTGTCGACGGGCTTGGTGACGTAGTCGCTGGCGCCCGAGGCGAGACTCTTCTCCCGGTCGCCGGGCATCGCCTTCGCCGTGACCGCGATGATCGGCAGCTCGGCGTACCGCGGGATGCGGCGGATCTCGGCCGTCGCGGTGTAGCCGTCCATCTCCGGCATCATCACGTCCATCAGGACCAGCGCCACGTCGGGGTGGTCCACGAGCGTCTCGATGCCCCGGCGGCCGTTCTCCGCGTGCAGCACCCGGAACCCGTGCAGCTCCAGGATCCCGCTGAGCGCGAAGAGGTTGCGCGCGTCGTCGTCGACGACGAGGACCGTGTGCCCGGTGGGCGGGTCCTGGCCGGCCCGCGGGTCCGGGGCCGGCGGCTCGTCCGGGCGGACCAGCGACAGCACGTCCCCGGGCTCCTCGGCGGCCAGGTGCAGGGCGATGCGCTCGCGCAGTTCGTCGAGGCCGGCCAGGAACTCCAGGGTCCGGCCGGCCGAGCCCGAGCGCAGGTCCTCCTCCAGGGCGGCGTCCGCGCGGTGCCCGCTGTGCACGAGCACCGGCACGCTCGCCAGCGCCGAGTCGCCCCGCAGGGCGTCCAGGAACCGGGACGCCTCGCTGTCCGGCATGCCCAGCTCCAGGACGACGCAGTGGCACGGCTCGGCGGCCAGCGCCCCGGCGGCCTCCTCGGCGCCCACCGCCGTGATGACGTCGAGCGGCGGCCGGTCGCCCGCGTCGTCGCGCCCGTGCGTCAGATCGGCGACGACGCTCTCCGCGACGAGGGTGAGCAGCCCGCGCGGACGCTCCTCCACGACGAGCAGGCGCCGCGGCCGCTGCCGGTGGCCGCCGGCCGGCTCGGCCACCGGCAGCGGACGGTCGAGCACGTCGGCGGACGCGTCGGCCGGGATCCGTTCCGTGCCGCGGGCCAGCAGGTCCTCGAAGTCGGGCCGGGCCACCGGCAGGTACAGCGTGAAGGTGCTGCCCCGGTCGGGCGTGCTGTCCACCGTCACGGCGCCGCCCAGCAGTTGGGCGATCTCCCGCGTGATGGACAGCCCGAGCCCGGTACCGCCGTACTTGCGGCTCGTCGTGCCGTCCGCCTGCTGGAACGCGCCGAAGATCGACTCCAGGTTCTGCTCGGGGATGCCGATGCCCGTGTCCTTCACCCGGAAGGCCACCACGGGCCCGCCCCGGACGACGCCCCTGGGCACCTCGCCGTCGGGCGCCGGCTCGACGGAGAGCTCCACGCCGCCGCGCTCGGTGAACTTCACCGCGTTGGACAGCAGGTTGCGCAGCACCTGACGCAGCCGGGAGTCGTCGGTCAGCAGGTCCGCCGGTGCCCCGGGGGCCGTCGCGACCGTGAAATCCAGGCCCTTCTGGCTCGTCATGGGCCGGAACGTGGCCTCGACGTACTCGATGAGCCGGCCCAGCGTCACGCGCTCGGGGGAGACGTCCATCTTCCCCGCCTCGACCTTCGACAGGTCCAGGATGTCGTTGATCAGTTGCAGCAGGTCGGAGCCCGCCGAGTGGATGATGCCCGCGTACTCGACCTGCTTCGGGGTGAGGTTGCGCGAGGGGTTCTGGGCGAGCAACTGGGCCAGGATGAGCAGGCTGTTGAGCGGGGTCCGCAGCTCGTGGCTCATGTTGGCCAGGAACTCGGACTTGTACTTCGAGGCCAGCGACAGCTGCTGGGCGCGTGCCTCCAGCTCCTGCCGGGCCTGCTCGATCTGCAGGTTCTTCGCCTCGATGTCCCGGTTCTGCGCCGCGAGCAGGGACGCCTTGTCCTCCAGCTCGGCGTTGGAGTGCTGCAACTCCTCCTGCTGCGTCTGCAACTCCGCGGAACGGGCCTGGAGCTCGCCGGTCAGGCGCTGCGACTCGGCGAGGAGTTCGTCGGTACGGGCGTTGGCCACGATCGTGTTGACGTTCACGCCGATGGTCTCCATCAGCAGTTCCAGGAAGTCCTGGTTGATCTGGCTGAACGGGACGACCGAGGCGAGCTCGATGACACCGAGGACCTGTCCCTCGACGACGATGGGCAGCAGCACCAGCGCCGCCGGCACCACCTCGCCGAGCCCCGAGGAGATGGTCAGGTAGCCCGGCGGCAGCTCGTTCACCATGATGGTGCGCCGGCTGCGCGCGGCCTGGCCGACCAGGGTGCGGCCGAAGGCGATGCGGGTGGGTCTGGCCGTGTCCTCCGGGTAGCCGTAGGAGCCGACGAGCCGCAGCTCGGGACCGTCGTCGCCGTCCTCGGCCAGGTAGAAGGCGCCGTACTGGGCCGACACCAGCGGCACCAGCTCGTCCATGATCAGCTCGGCGACGACGGGCAGGTCCCGGTGGCCCTGCATGAGGCCGGAGATGCGGGCGAGGTTGGTCTTGAGCCAGTCCTGCTCCTGGTTGGCCCGCGTGGTCTCGCGCAGGGACTCCACCATCGCGTTGATGTTGTCCTTGAGCTCGGCGACCTCGCCGGAGGCCTCCACGTTGACCGAGCGGGTCAGGTCGCCCTCGGCGACGGCGGAGGTGACCTCGGCGATCGCGCGGACCTGGCGGGTCAGGTTGCCGGCCAGTTCGTTGACGTTCTCCGTGAGGCGCTTCCAGGTGCCGGAGACGCCCTCCACCTCGGCCTGGCCGCCGAGCCGGCCCTCGGTGCCCACCTCGCGGGCCACGCGGGTGACCTCGTCGGCGAAGGCGGAGAGCTGGTCGACCATGGTGTTGATGGTCGTCTTGAGTTCGAGGATCTCGCCGCGCGCGTCGACGTCGATCTTCTTCGACAGGTCGCCCCGGGCCACCGCCGTCGTCACCAGGGCGATGTTGCGCACCTGGTTGGTGAGGTTGTTGGCCATCGAGTTGACGTTGTCGGTGAGGTCCTTCCAGGTCCCGGCGACGTTCGGCACGTGCGCCTGGCCGCCCAGGCGTCCGTCGGTGCCGACCTCGCGGGCGACGCGGGTGACCTCGTCGGCGAACGCGGACAGCGTGTCCACCATCGTGTTGATCACGTCGGCCAGCGCCGCGACCTCGCCCTCGGCGTCCACGGTGATCCGCTGCGACAGGTCGCCCCGGGCCACGGCGGTGGCCACCTGGGCGATGGAGCGGACCTGGCCGGTCAGGTTGGACGCCATCACGTTGACGTTGTCGGTGAGGTCCTTCCAGGTGCCCGACACCCCGCGCACCCGGGCCTGCCCGCCCAGGTTGCCCGCCGTGCCGACCTCGCGGGCGACGCGGGTGACCTCGTCGGCGAAGGCGGAGAGCTGGTCGACCATGGTGTTGATGGTGTTCTTCAGCTCGAGGATCTCACCGCGGGCGTCCACGGTGATCTTCTGGGAGAGGTCTCCCTGGGCCACGGCGGTCGCCACCTGGGCGACGTTGCGGACCTGGTTGGTCAGGTTGCCCGCCATGAAGTTCACCGAGTCGGTGAGGTCGCGCCACGTGCCCCGCACGCCCTGGACGTCGGCCTGGCCGCCGAGCCGTCCGTCGGTGCCGACCTCGCGGGCGACGCGGGTGACCTCGTCGGCGAAGGCGGAGAGCTGGTCGACCATGGTGTTGATGGTGTTCTTCAGCTCGAGGATCTCGCCCCGGGCGTCCACGTCGATCTTCTGCGAGAGGTCGCCCTTGGCGACCGCGGTGGCCACCTGGGCGATGTCACGGACCTGGGTGGTGAGGTTGCCCGCCATGGCGTTGACCGAGTCCGTCAGGTCGGCCCAGGTGCCGGAGACCCCCGGCACCCGCGCCTGTCCGCCGAGCCGTCCGTCGGTGCCGACCTCGCGGGAGACGCGGGTGACCTCGGAGGTGAACACGGACAACTGGTCCACCATGCCGTTGAAGACCTTGGCGATGTCGCCCATCAGGCCGTCCGCGTCGTCCGGCAGACGGGTGCCGAAGTCGCCGTCCCGCACGGCCGTCAGGCCCGCCAGGAGACGGCGCAACTCCTGGTCGCCGGGAACCGCGTCGACGGATCCGGTGCTGTCGCTGGTCATGCCTGCCCTCGTTCCGCTCCCCGGGAGTCCTCGCGGCGAGGACTCACCACCCCCTCCGGACCGCTCGCGCGGTCCGGCCCTTCCGTGCCCACGTCCGCGCGGCCCACGGATTGCCCCCAGCAGAAAAATACGTCAGAGGCTAACCCAGGTGCCGGGTGCGGACAAAGCCACGTGTCACCCGGCGGAACGCGTACCCCCGCACGGGTCACGCCGAGCGGCCGCCGGGCCCGAATGCGTCGGCCCGGGCCGGGTATCAGCTGCTGTGGAGCCGGTCCGGCCCAGCGCGCCCGCCCGGCTCCACGGTCGTCACCGACACGGGAGGGAAGGACGGCGTGCCGATGGAGAGCATCTGGTCGTACGCGGCGGACAGCGGTCACGAGGCGGGAGCGGACCTGACGGGCCTCACCGTCGTCGCCGACGACGGCACCGTCGGGCACGTGGACCGGCAGGCCGAGCACTTCGGCATGCCGCACCTCGTCGTCGACACCGGGGTCTGGGTGTTCGGCCGCAGCGTCCTCGTGCCGGTCGGCGTGGTCCGGAGCATCGACGCCCGGGCCCGTACGGTCACGCTGAACTGCACCAGGGCCCAGGTCAAGGCCGCGCCCAGGTTCCGGACCGACAGCGAGACGATGGACCGGGACTACCTGGTGTCCGTCGGCGACTACTACCACCGGCTGCCGCCGCGGGAGAGCCCCGCGACCTGACCGGACCGAACGACAGCAAGAGGAAACCGGGGAAACCACAGACATGCGACCAGCCGACCGGACCACCACGCCCCGCACGGCCGTCACCGCACCACCCGACCTCGCGCCCTTCGCCGTACCGGCGCCGGGCACCGGGGCCGGCGCGGCGGCCGCACGGGCGTACGCGGAGTCGGTGGCGCGGACGTGCTGGGGCGGCCAGGGCCGCGAGGTGCGCGAGGAGGACGTCGTCGACCTGCTGCTCGTGGTCTCGGAACTGGTGACCAACGCGATCCGGCACGGCGACGGACTGACCGGCTTCGAGGTCCGGCCCACGGACGAGGGACTGTGGATCGCCGTCCACGACAACAACGACGTGGTGCCCAGGGACGCCCGCACGTTCCCCACCCCCCACCCCGGGGGCGGTTACGGCTGGCCCCTCGTCGCCCGCCTCGCCCGGGACGTCGCCGTCGACCTGCGTCCGGGGGGCGGCAAGACGATCAGTGCGCTGGTACCCCTGCGCGCCGCGGCCGCCGGGTGACCGAGCGGTCACCAGGGCAGGAAGACGTGGATGTCCTTGCCCCGTTCCCCGGTGACGACGCTGACCTGGTCGGACAGCGTGTGGATCAGGTGCCAGCCGATGCCGCCGCCGCCCTTGCTGGGGCGGAAGGGACGCGGCGCGGGCTCCGTCGTACTGGTGTCGTGCATCACGACGTGCACGCCGTCGAAGGTACGGCGCAGCCGCAGCTGGAACGGCCCCGGAGCGTACTGCACGGCGTTCGCCGCCAGCTCCGTGACGACGAGGAGTATGTCGTCCCAGTGCTCGGGCGCCGCGGGCGGCGCCGCCCGGGCGAGATCGTAGAGGAACTCCTCCGCGACCAGCCGCGCACCGGTCACGTTGTGCAGCTCCCCGGTGAAGCTGGCGGTGCGGTTCGTGATCTCCTCGGAAGCCAGTGTCCTGTCCCAACGCGACTCGGCTGCCATTGCGCCTTCCCGGCCCGGCACCGGCCGGGCGCCGTCCCTTCTGCTTCGCATTCCCTCCGTTGTAAGTTCCCGTGCCGGCCGGACCTAGTCGCCTCGGTGTCACCCGGCCACGGGCGGGACAAACGCCGGATCAGCGGAGGAACACGTTGTCGGAGTCCTCCCAGCCGGCCGGTTCCCGGGACGGAGGCCGCTCCGGCCGGCGGTGCGAGCGCGCCTCGTACATCGCGTCGATCTCCAGGGAGTAGGTCCGCACGATCTCGTCCCGCCTCAGCTTCATCGACGGCGTGAGCAGTCCGCCCGCCACGTCGAACGGGTCGGGCAGGACCCGGAAGACCCTGATGGACTCCGAACGCGACACCGCGCTGTTGGCCGCGGCCACGGCCCGCGCGATCTCCTCCCCGAGCGCGTTCTCCTCGCGCGCCTCCCGGGCCGGGGCGTCGCCCGGCAGGGCCAGCGCCGCCCGCCAGTGCGCCAGGTACTCCGGGTCCAGCGTGATCAGCGCACCGACGCAGGGCCGGTTGTCGCCCACCACCACCGCCTGGTGGATCAGCGGGTGCATCCGCAGGCGCTGCTCCAGGGCGGCCGGGGCCACGCTCTTGCCGCCGCTGGTGATGATGATGTCCTTCTTGCGCCCGGTGATCGCCAGGTAGTTCTCGTCGTCCAGGTGCCCGAGGTCGCCGGTGGCCAGCCACCCGCCGCGCATCACCCCGCGGGTGGCCGCCTCGTCCCCGATGTACCCCTGGAACAGCGACGGCCCCCGCACCAGGATCTCCCCGTCGTCGGCCACCCGGATCTCCATGCCGGGCAGCACCTGCCCCACGGTGCCGGACTTCTCCCGGCCCCAGGGCTGCATCGTCAGTCCGCCGCTGGTCTCCGTCAGGCCGTAGCCGTCGTGGACGTAGACGCCGATGCCCTCGTAGAAGAGGGAGAGCTCGCGGCTGAGCGGCGAACCGCCGGACGTGGCCCGGCCCACCCGGCCGCCCAGCGCGTCGCGCAGCCGCCGGTAGACCGTCCGCTCGTACAGGGCGTGCTGGAGCCGCAGGTCGAGGCCGGGCCCGGGCCCCCTGCCGAGGCGCCGGCGCTCGAGTGCGGCGGCGAAGTCCCGAGCCGTGCCCGCGGCCCGCTCGAACAGGGCGCCGCGCCCCGCCTGCTGGGCGGCGCGCAGGAAGTTCTTGTAGATCTTCTCCAGGACCGACGGCACGGCGTACAGATACGTCGGGCGGAAGGAACACAGGGCGGAGGAGAGCGCCTCCCCGGTCATCGCCGGCTCGTGCGCCATGAGGAGCCCGCCCCGCACGCACAGGCTCTGGATCATCAGCCCGTACACGTGCGAGAAGGGGAGGAAGGCGAGGACCGCGCCCTGCTCTCCCGGCGGCGCCACCGTGTGGCCCCAGCCCGCGAGCAGGGTGTCGCACGGTCCGGCCAGACCCCGGTGGCTCAGCGCACAGCCCAGGGCGCGGCCGGAGGTGCCCGAGGTGTAGGCGACCACCGCGGTGGAGTCCGGCAGCACGATGCGGCGCATCGAGTCGACCGTGGCGAACGGAAGGAACGCACCGCGCTCCGCCAGCGCGTCCAGCGCGCCCGCGTCCAGCTGCCAGACGTGGCGCAGGGCCGGCAGCGACGCGCACACCGAGCCGACCGTCATCACGCTCTGCTCGTCCTCGACCAGGACGCCGACGCAGCCCGCGTCCCGCAGGATCCACTCGACCTGGTCGCGCGACGAGGTCGGGTAGACCGGCACGACCTCGGCACCCACCGTCCACAGGGCGTAGCTGAAGACCGTCCACTCGTACCGGGTGCGGGCCAGGATCGCCACCCGGTCGCCCGGCGAGATCCCGCTCGCGATCAGGCCCTTCGCCACGGCGACCACCTGGTCGCGGAACTCCACGGCCGTCACCTCGTCCCAGCGGGCGGAGCCGGGGCCCCGGCGGCGGGCGAGCATCGGCAGGGCCGGCGTGCGGGCGGCCGTCTCGAAGAGGCTGTCGGCGAGTCCGCCGGTCAGCGGCGGGACAGCCGGGGGAGCGAGAGCGGGGTCGCGCATGCGCCGGCTCCTGACGTGTACGGACGGTGACGTGGCCGACGGGTACCGTGGTCGGCGGTGCTCGGAGGCTAGCCCAGCCGCGGGCGACGGGGGGCCGGGACGGCAGAAGTGTTCTCACCCGGTGATCCGGCCGGATCGGGGGACCCGGGAGACATGACCTACGTGAACCCCGACCCCGACCCCCGGCTCAGCACCGGCCTGGAGCCCGGCGGCGGCGTGCCGCCGGGGGAGACCCCGCCGGCGGAGAGCAGCATGCCCGAGGCCGGCCCCCAGGACCTGCTCAGCAACCCTGCCAAGGGCTGGGCCAAGGGGCCGATGACCCTGATCCTCGCGGTCGTGCTGATCTTCGCGGCGGGTCTCCTGGGCTACGCCCTGGTCCTGATCTACTGACCGGTCCGCCCTCCCGACCGGCCCACCGGCCCCCTGTCCGGTGATGTCTCAGACCGCCTGGGTCCGGCGCACGCACGCGGCGACGACCTCCCGCAGGCTGCCCGTGCGGTCCAGCAGTTCGCGCTGCACCCGGGCGCCGTTGCCGTGCCGCAACAGCTCGTCGACACCCTCGCGCACCCGCTCGAGGTCGCCCGCGGCCGCGAGGGCCTCCGCGGTGTGCTCCAGCAGTGCCCGCAGGACCGTCCCGGCGGGCATCCGCCGCATGGTCGCGGGGTGGAGCAGCTCACTCGTCAGGCCGGACCGGGCGGCCCGCCAGGCCGCGAGCCGGAGCAGGCTCACGCTGGTCCCGGCCGGTTCCGCCCCGTCGCGCCACTCCCGGGCCGCGGTGTCGACCAGCGCGCGGGCGAGCGCGGCGACGACGACGGCCGTCGAGGCGTCCAGACACACGTCCGCGACCCGGAACTCGACCGTCGGGTACCGCTGGGAGAGCCGGATGTCGAAGTAGACCATCCCGTCGTCGAGGATCGTCCCGGTGGCGAGCATGTCCGCGACCCGGCGGTGGTAGCGCTCCGCCGAGCCGAACAGCTCCGTGGGACCGGCCGACGGCCAGCGCTGCCAGACCCGGCTGCGATAGCTGCTGTACGAGGAGTCGCGGCCCTGCCAGAACGGCGAGTTCGCGCTCAGCGCGGCCAGCACCGGCAGCCACGGCCGCACGCGGTCGATCACCGCGACGCCCTCCTCGTCGGACTCGACCGAGACGTGCACGTGGCAGCCCAGGACCAGCTGCTCGTGGACCACGACGCCGTACTGCTCGGCCATCCACTCGTAGCGCCGGTTCACGCCGATGGAGGGCGTCACCGGCAGCGGTGACGTGGCGAGCGCGGCGACGGCGCAGCCGATCCCCCCGGCGTGCCGCCCGGCCTCCTCACGGCACCGGACGATCTCCGCGTGCAGCCGCGCCATGTCCGCCTGCGGATGCGTGGCGAACTCGAGCATCTGCTCGTGCAGCTCCTTCTCGAAGACGTCCTGCCCGGCGTCGTCCAGCGAGACCCGGGCGAGCACGGCGGCGGACAGCGCCCGCGGCTCACCGGTCGCGGGATCGACCAGGAGGAGTTCCTCCTCCACTCCGACGGTGCGCACGTGATGCCGCCTTTCTGTGGGCCGGTGCCACCGACCGACTGCCCCGGGCAGCCGGTCGGACACCTGGTCGCCTCACAGCGCGTACGGCGTCAGCCAGACCGTCGCCAGCGGAGGCAGCGTGATCCGGATGCTCCCGTCCTCCGGCTTGACCGGGTCGGGGTTGGCCACGCCGCTGCCGCCGTACTCCTCGGCGTCGGTGTTGAGCACCTCCTGCCAGGCGACGGCCTCGTCGCCGACGGCGAGCCCGTACTCGTGCCGGACGACCGGGGAGAAGTTGGACACCGCCAGCAGCGGAGTGCCGTCCGCGCCGTACCGCAGGAACGCGAAGACGTTGTCCTCGGCCGCGTCCACCGACACCCACCGGAAGCCGGCCGGGTCGGTGTCGCGCTGCCACAGGGCCGGCGTCCGCGCGTAGCGGGTGTTCAGCTCGCGCACCAGCTCCTGGACGCCGCGGTGGTCGCCCGCCGAGTGGTACCCCTCGTCCAGCAGCCACCACTCCGGGCCCTGCTTCTCCGACCACTCGGCGCCCTGCGCGAACTCCTGCCCCATGAACAGCAGCTGCTTGCCGGGGTGGGCCCACATGAAGCCCAGGTAGGCACGCACGTTCGCGCGCCGCTGCCACCAGTCGCCCGGCATCTTCGACACCAGCGCCTGCTTGCCGTGCACCACCTCGTCGTGCGAGATCGGCAGCACGTAGTTCTCGCTGTACGCGTACACCATCGAGAACGTCATCTCGTGGTGGTGGTACTTGCGGTGCACCGGCTCGTGGGCGGCGTACTCCAGCGAGTCGTGCATCCAGCCCATGTTCCACTTCAGGCCGAAGCCGAGCCCGCCGGTGTCGGTGGGCCGGGTCACGCCGCCCCACGCGGTCGACTCCTCGGCGATGGTCACCACGCCGGGGCAGCGCCGGTAGAGGGTCGCGTTCATCTCCTGGAGGAAGGCCATGGCCGCCAGGTCCTCCCGGCCGCCGTACTGGTTGGGCTCCCACTGGCCGGAGTCGCGCGAGTAGTCCAGGTACAGCATCGAGGCGACGGCGTCCACGCGCAGCCCGTCGATGTGGAACTCCTCGCACCAGTACACGGCGTTCGCCACGAGGAAGTTGCGCACCTCGGTCCGTGCGAAGTCGAAGGTGTACGTGCCCCAGTCCGGGTGGGTCGCGCGCCGGTCGTCCCCGGGCTCGTACAGCGGGTCGCCGTCGAAGCGGCCCAGCGCCCAGTCGTCCTTGGGGAAGTGCGCCGGCACCCAGTCCATGATCACGCCGATCCCGGCCCGGTGCAGCGCGTCGACCAGGAAGCGGAAGTCGTCCGGCGAGCCGAGGCGTGCGGTCGGCGCGTAGAAGCCGGTGACCTGGTAGCCCCAGGACGGCCCGTAGGGGTGCTCGGCGACCGGCATCAGCTCGACGTGCGTGAAGCCGAGGTCCTTCACGTAGGCGGGCAGTTCCTCGGCCAGCTCGCGGTAGGTGAGCCCCGGCCGCCAGGAGGGCAGGTGCACCTCGTACACCGAGAACGGCGCCTCGTGCACGGGCGTGTCGGCGCGGGTCCGCATCCACCGGGCGTCGCCCCACTCGTAGCGCGAGGCGGTCACCACGGACGCGGTGTTCGGCGGCTCCTCGGCCGCGCGGGCCATCGGGTCGGCCTTCAGGAACCGCTGCCCGTACCGCGAGTGGATCTCGAACTTGTACCGGGTGCCCTCGCCGACGCCCGGCAGGAACAGCTCCCACACCCCGGACGAACCCAGCGAACGCATCGGGAAGGCGGTGCCGTCCCAGTGCGTGAAGTCGGTCGCGACCCGCACTCCCTGGGCGTTCGGCGCCCACACCGTGAACCGGGTTCCGGTGACGCCCTCGTGGGTCATCGGCTCCGCGCCGAGGGCCTGCCACAGCTGCTCGTGCCGCCCCTCGGCGATCAGGTGCAGGTCCAGCTCGCCGAGAGCGGGCAGGAAGCGGTACGGGTCGTGCGTCTCCTGCGGCTCACCCTGTTCGTACGCCACCACCAGGGTGTACGCGGGAACCCGGGCCAGCGGCAGGACGGCGGAGAACAGGCCGTCCCCCTCCGACACGAGGGCGTGGCGCTCGCCGTCCACGACCACGCCCACCTCGCGGGCGAAGGGGCGCAGGGCCCGGAAGGCGACGCCGCCGGGCACCGGGTGGGCGCCGAGCAGGGCGTGCGGGTCGTGGTGGGCGCCCGCCAGCAGGCGCCCGCGGTCGGTGTCGTCCAGCGGCGGCGCGGTCGCGCACGCACCGGGTGCGTGCGGGGCCGGGGCGGACGGCTCGGGGATCGAGGTGTCGCGGAGGGCCACGGTTCAGTCTCCTCTCACGGCGAGTCGTTCGATCGCCGCCATGGGTACGGGAAGCCAGTCGGGACGGTGCCGGGCCTCGTACAGCACCTCGTACACCGCGCGGTCCGTCTCGTAGGCGCGCAGCAGGCCGTGCTTCTTGCGGGGGTCCCACCCGGCGCGGGCGGCATAGCCCGCGCAGAACGCCTCCCGGCAGCGGCGCGCCCACTCCGGGCGCCACGGGCGGCGCTGCCGGGCGGCGTAGTCGAAGGAGCGCAGCATCCCCGCGATGTCGCGGACGGGGGAGTGGGCGCTGCGCCGCTCGGCCAGCGGGCGCGAGGGCTCGCCCTCGAAGTCGATGACGAACCAGTCCCGGCCGGCCCGCAGCACCTGACCGAGGTGCAGGTCGCCGTGGATGCGCTGGGCGGGCGGCCCCGAGTCGCAGGTGGACAGCGCCGCGAAGGCGGCCCGCAGACCCGGGACGAAGGGTTGCAGCGCGGGCACGCAGTGCGCGGCCGAGGTGAGGCGCTCGGTCATCGCCGCCGCGGTGCGGCCGTTCTCGCCGGGGGCGCCGACCGGGAAGGCGGAGGCCAGCGCGAGGTGCACGTCGCCCATCGCCCGCCCCAGCTCGTGCGCCTGCACGGTGAACTCGTCCCCGGCGGCGAGCGCGTTCAGGGCGAGGGTCCAGCCGTCGGAGGCTCCCGGCAGGAACGGCTGGAGCACGCCCAGCGTCGCCCCGTACGGATGGGTCGTGCGCATCCACGCCACCGGTGCGGGGACCCGCCCGCAGCCCTGCCGGGCCAGCGCGTCCGGCACCTCCAGGTCGGGGTTGACCCCGGGCTGGACGCGCCGGAAGAGCTTCAGGATGAACTCGTCGCCGTAGATCAGCGAGGAGTTGGACTGCTCGGCGTCCAGCAGCCGAGGTGCGAGACCCCCGGGCACCGGGCGGGCGGGGTCGGCCTCGAAGCGCAGCGGTCCCGCCTTGCCGGGATGCCGCAGCCGTTCCAGGAGCAGCTGGGCGGTGCGCGGGTCGTGCAGCGCGTCGTAGACCGTCCGCCCGGCCAGCGGACCGTCCTGCACCTGCCCGATGATCGCCCGGCCCAGGCGCGGCGACGGCTGCTCGCGCACGCCGAGCAGCAGCTGGTAGCAGTCCCCGGCCGGCGGGGCGCCGCCCGGTGAGGGCACGGAGCCGTGCCCGGTGTGCACCAGGAGGTGCAGACAGCCGGGGAACAGCTCGGTCATCGACAGCAGACCCAGCTCGGCCACGGGCCGGTCCTTGCCGGCGAACCAGCGCTGGCGCGGCAGCCACTGGCGCAGCAACTCGCCGAGCGACGCCATCGGCTCGGCGAGCTGCCCGCGTCTGGGGCGCAGGGGTGCGGTCTTCGGCATGGTGACGCGTCCTTTCCTCGGCCCACGCTCAAGCGCGGCGGCCGATGCGGGATGCGACTCGGGTGAGCCGGAACCAGTAGAAGCCGTGGCCCCCGAGGGTCAGCAGGTACGGCAGTTCACCGATGGCGGGGAAGCGGACCCCGCCGAACAGCTCGACCGGATGGCGTCCGGCGAACTCGCGCAGGTCGAGCTCGGTGGGCTGGGCGAACCGCGCGAAGTTGTTCACGCACAGGACCAGGTCGTCCTCGTACTCCCGCAGGAAGGCCAGGACGGCGGGGTTGGAGGAGGGCAGTTCGGTGTAGGTGCCGAGGCCGAAGGCGGGGTTCTGCTTGCGGATCTCGATCATGCGGCGGGTCCAGTGCAGCAGGGACGAGGGCGAGGCCATGGACGCCTCGACGTTCGTCACCTGGTAGCCGTAGACCGGGTCCATGATCGTGGGCAGGTAGAGGCGCCCCGGGTCGCAGGTCGAGAAGCCGGCGTTGCGGTCCGGGGTCCACTGCATGGGGGTGCGCACGGCGTCGCGGTCGCCGAGCCAGATGTTGTCGCCCATGCCGATCTCGTCGCCGTAGTAGAGGATCGGTGATCCGGGGAGGGCGAGGAGCAGCGCGGTGAACAGCTCGATCTGGTCGCGGTCGTTGTCCAGCAGGGTGGCGAGCCTGCGGCGGATGCCGATGTTGGCGCGCATCCGCGGGTCCTTGGCGTACTCCGCGTACATGTAGTCGCGCTCTTCGTCGGTGACCATTTCCAGGGTCAGCTCGTCGTGGTTGCGCAGGAAGATGCCCCACTGGCAGCCGGACGGGATGGCCGGGGTCTTGGCGAGGATTTCCGAGACCGGGTAGCGGGACTCGCGGCGTACGGCCATGAAGATGCGGGGCATGACCGGGAAGTGGAAGGCCATGTGGCACTCGTCGCCGCCGACGGAGTAGTCGCCGAAGTAGTCGACCACGTCCTCCGGCCACTGGTTGGCCTCGGCCAGCAGCACGGTGTCCGGGTACTGCGCGTCGATCTCGCGGCGCACCCGCTTGAGGAACGCGTGCGAGGCGGGCAGGTTCTCGCAGTTGGTGCCCTCCTCGGCGTACAGGTAGGGCACCGCGTCGAGACGGTAGCCGTCCACGCCCAGGTCCAGCCAGAACTTCAGGGCGGCCAGCATCTCCTCCTGCACGGCCGGGTTCTCGTAGTTGAGGTCCGGCTGGTGGGAGAAGAACCGGTGCCAGTAGTACTGGCCGCGGACCGGGTCGTAGGTCCAGTTGGACGCCTCGGTGTCGACGAAGATGATGCGGGCGTCGGCGTACCGGGTGTCGTCGTCGGCCCAGACGTAGTAGTCGCCGTAGGGGCCGTCCGGGTTCTTGCGGGACTCCTGGAACCACGGATGCTGGTCGCTGGTGTGGTTCATGACGAAGTCGATGATCACGCGGATGCCGCGCTGGTGCGCCGCGTCGATGAAGGCGACGAAGTCGGCGAGGTCGCCGAACTCGGGCAGGACGGCGGTGTAGTCGGAGACGTCGTAACCACCGTCGCGCAGCGGCGACTTGAAGAAGGGCGGGAGCCACAGGCAGTCCACGCCCAGCCATTGCAGGTAGTCCAGTTTGGCGGTCAGGCCCTTGAGGTCGCCGACGCCGTCGCCGTTGCTGTCCTGGAAGGAGCGGACGAGGACCTCGTAGAAGACGGCTCGTTTGAACCAGTCCGGGTGCCGGTCCCCCGCGGGGGTGTCCTCGAAGGTGTCCGGCACGGGCTCGTTGACGGTCATGAGGCTCCTGCCCCTCCGTTCTGCGGCGCGCCGGCGGACGGCCGCCGGACGTGGAAGACGTGGGCGGGAGCCCGGCCGGGTTCGAGCCGCACGTAGTTCGTCCGGCCCCAGTGGTAGGTCCGATCCGTGAGTTCGTCGTGGACCGGCACGGACGCGTGCCGGTCCAGGCCGAGCTGCGGCATGTCGAGCGAGATCGTGGCCTCCTGGGTGTGATGCGGATCGAGGTTGGCGACCACCAGCACGACATCGGACCCCTCGCGCTTGCTGTACGCGATGAGTGCGTCGTTGTCGGTGTGGTGGAAGTGGAGGTTCCGCAGCCGGTGCAGCGCGGGATGGGTGCGCCGGATGGTGTTGAGCTGGGTGACGAGGGGGGCGATGGTGGTGCCCTCGCGGTCGGCGCGGGCCCAGTCGCGGGGTTTGAGCTGGTATTTCTCGCTGTCGAGGTATTCCTCGCCGCCCTGG
>NZ_BEWB01000006.1 GCF_003112555.1 Streptomyces coelicoflavus
TGGCCGCAGTCCTGGCCACCGCCGACGCGGATGACGACGTGGAGTGGACGGTCTCGCTGGACTCCACCATCTGCCGGGCCCATCAGCACGCGGCTGGGGCCGTGAAAAGGGGGCTGCGCGACGGTCGGAACCCGACGATCACGCACTCGGACGTTCTCGTGGCGGCCTGAGTACGAAGGTACATCTGGCCAGCGATAACCGGGCACGGCCGTTGGCCCTCTACGTCACCGCTGGTCAGGCGGGTGATGCTCCGGCATTCGAGGCCGTCATGGCGAGAATCCGCGTCCCGCGACACGGACTCGGCAGGCCCCGGACTCGACCGGAGACCGTCCTCGCGGACCGCGCCTATTCTTCCCGCGCGATCCGTAGCCATCTCCGACGGCGAGGCATCCGCGCCGTCATCCCGCAGCCTGCCGACCAGGTCGGACACCGCCTGCGGAGAGGGCGAGCCGGAGGCCGGCCACCAGGCTTCGACGCGGAGGCGTACAAGCAGCGCAACACCGTCGAACGGTGCATCAGCCGCTTGAAGCAGTGGCGTGGTCTGGCGATGCGCACGGACAAGCTTGCCCTGGCCTACGAGGCTGCTTTGCACTTGGCGGCCATCCTGATCTGGTCCCGCTCGACGCGGTGATCAGAGCAGCTCGTGCACGACCAGACGCGACTGCCTCCCTGAAAAGACGCTTCGCAGGGCTCGAGCTTCGCGGTTCCGGGCCGCGAAGACTCCTCGTTTGTCCACGTGCACGACCAGGACGTCATAGCTGTCGATGACCTCGGAGATGCCCCGCGTCTGGATGGTGTCCCGCCAGGCTTCCGTGTTCCGGCCAAACCACTCCGGCAGTCCGCAAGGCTCAGCCACGGCGTCCCAGAAGTCATCGAGCGTCTCGATCGACCTACCCCGCAGGTCAACCACCAGCTCCGACTCAATCCTCTTGGCCATCACGACAGAGTAATCGGCCCTCATCCAAGGCGTCAGACCTCCAAAGAGACAGGACCTAGGCGAGTGAGGGGTTCGGGGGCCAGTCGACTCCGGAGTCCCGGAGCACGCGACTGTATTTCGCGTACCGGCGTCGCGCGATGACGAGGCCCGTCAGCCACAGTGCGGCGAAGAGCAGCCAGACGGCGCCGCACACCAGCAGCGACTGGGCACTGAAGCCGGTCTGAGAGAGGGGGATGAGCATGGCCACGAGGAGGACAAGGAGAGCGGTCAGCCCTCGGCGCCGGTGGGTGCGGCTGTAATCGACCATGATGCGGGCGTGCAGGAGATCGACCTCTTGCTGTACCTCGGGCAGTGGCCGCAACCGGCTGCCTCCGGGGCGCATGCCGGGCAGCGGTCCGCCCTCCGGCGCGGCGGGGTGGTGCTGCGCGCTCCACGCCGCTCGCTCCGGTGCATCCGGCAGCCGGCGGAAAGCGAAGTAGGGGTTCGGGCTCCCTGCGGGGGAGAGTGGGGACAGCCCGTTGTACCGGTACCCGTACTGCTCGGCGACGTAGGCGAAGGCGGCGAATCTGCGCCACGAGCGTTGGAGGTTGCGGGCCTCGTGCTGCTGCCTGCTCTGCGCGCCGTCCCTCAGCAGAGCTGCGAGCTGTGCCCTCAGCACCGCGGCCCTCCCGGGCCAGGGCATCGCGTGGAGGCGCACGGCGACATGAGGGGACGTGTGCTCATCCCGCGTCCTCGGGCGGCTCGCCGAATGCGAGGGTGCGGCCTATGTGTGCCAGGCGTGCGCTGTAGGAGTCCAGCAGGAACACGGACGGCGTGGAGATGGTGACGTACACGCAGTAGCTGTGGGGTGCGGGGACGATCAGCTGCAGGGCCGCCATCGGAAGGGGCGGTACGGCGATCCCGGCCTCGATGGGGGGCAGCCGCAGCGTGCGCAGGGACGTCGACATCACCCCTGGCCCGCACGGAAGCTTCGTGGCGAGCACCATGTCCTGCGGACCCTGCAGGCCTTCGCCCGACGGGAGGCTGATCTCTTCCAGGCGCTCCTCGGCGACGTTGGAGAAGAACTTCTTGGCGGTCGCCTGGTAAATGCCCTCAGCGGTGAAGAGGCGCTGAACGGGGCTGTGCCCGCTCGGGCGGACGGTGACCGCGAGCAGGCCCATGGACAGGCGCTCACCGCCGTCCACCTCCTCGGTGCCGACGCACATGGCGGTGAGGAGCACGTTCTCCCTGGCGCTCAGCAGTGGCAGCTGGCGGCGAAGTCCCTCGCTGGCGGCGTCCTGTGCCTCCGTGTCCGCTCCTGGCAGCAGTTCCGCCATGGCCTCGCGCCAGCCGTCGGACTCCGTCGGCTCCGGAAGCCTGACGAACTCGTCGGGCACGTCGTGGTGGAAGGCGTAGTGAAAGGGAGCGGTTGTGCTGCGCTCGACGTCTTCGGTCGGGCCGTGGGAGACCGCGCTCATGCGGCCGTACCCATCTGCGAGGGGTCGAGGTGCTTGGTGAAGGTGCTGCCCGAGGAGCTGAGGGCGGTCTGCGTGTCGAAGGTGGGAGACGTCGGCCCGGGTGCCATGACCTCGCCCTCGTCGGTGGGCCCGAAGTAGTCCATGAACGGTCCGACGACCGGAATGTCACCGATCTTGAACTCGCCGTCCGTCCAACGTCCCTGGTCCCACGTGCCGTTGTGCATGTTGGAACCGATCGCCAGCGCGGCACCGGACCAGGTCGCCGCCTTGTCCACGGCAGTACCGGCGGCGACGAACGACCAGCCCTTGCCGGCCATGCCCAGCCCCCGTGCGGAGTTGGCGACGCCGCTGGGAAGTCCGCGCAGGCCGTTGAGGATGTTGCCGAACCGGACGTTGCCCAGAGCCTTCATGAAGCCGGAGGACAGCCGCAGCTCCCGGCCGGCGTTGACCAGGGCGCGGCCGGACTGGGCGAGCCGGGCTCCCGCCAGGCTGAGACCACCGGCGAACACACCGACGGCGTCCCAGGCGATGGTCTCCCAGGTCACGTCGGCCCCGCCGGCCTTGGCGGCGAGGTGAAAGGCGAGCGCGAGCCCCGCGATGATGAACGCGGCCACCCCGAGGCCGGAGAAGAAGATCGCCAGGACGCCGACGACCATGGCGATGTCCGCCAGGATGTCGCCGATCAGCTTCCAGAAGTTCGGGTCCGTGATGGTGTCCCAGGCGTCCGAGAGCAGGTCGCCCACCGCGTCCAGCGCCTCCTCGAACCAGCCCGGTTCGGGGGGCGCGTCGTCGGCGGCGCCCTTGACCCGGCGTGTGATGTCCGCCGCGGCCTGCCCGTGCTCGCTCTGGAGCGTGTGCGCCCGGCTGCGGATCGCGGACAGTTCGCCGGTGGCGGTCTCCAGGGACTTCTTCTTCGCCTTGGACTCCTTCTCGTGCTTCTTCTCGTCGTCGTCCGACAGCCCCGCGGTGGACGTAGGCAGCAGGTCCACCGCGTTCTGGGCGGAGTTGACCTTACGAGCCGCTTCCGCCGCCTCTTCCTCCAGCTTCCGTGCTCTGGACTGGAATCCGTCCAGCTGTGTTTCCCAGCTGCCGAGAGCCCGGTGAGCGGTGTCCAGTGATCCCAGGGCCTTCTTCAGATACGGGGGAACGGGGGAGTAGGTGTCCTGGA
Source organism: Streptomyces coelicoflavus (assembly GCF_003112555.1). GTDB lineage: Bacteria > Actinomycetota > Actinomycetes > Streptomycetales > Streptomycetaceae > Streptomyces > Streptomyces coelicoflavus. The sequence goes on from NZ_BEWB01000006.1 coordinate 3,563, forward strand.
ACGCAGTGGCGGCCTTGCCCGCCCATATGCCGTCCGCGGTTCCCATCTTGCTCAGCTCCGTCTGGGCCGTGTCACTGCCGCTGGTGACACGGCCCACCGCCTTCACCAGATCCCGGACAGCCTCAAGATCGCCGGGCGCTGGATCGAACCCCAGATTCGGGTATTTTTCGGAACTCATCGGACTTCTCCCCGTGCTTTTGTGCTGCCTGAGCCGGTAAGTTACCAGCGGCGTCCGTGTGTCACGATGGGGCCGCCCCCGTACGAGCCGAGGAGGAGGCGGTCATGGACGAACGGCATCTCCTGAACGAGCTGATGAAAGCTGTCACGGAGGAGGCGCGCGAGTTCACGGTAAGACCACATTTCCCCGGCCTGAAGAAGTTCGCGGCCTTCGCGTACGTCGCCGAGAGATTCGGGTATCGCTACGTCGGACACGCACCCGGAAACGCGGCCCTGAACAATCCGTTCTTTCTGTTCGTCCGCATGCCTGACGCTCGGGAACGGGCCGCCGCACTCCAGGCCGACCAGCAGCAGGCTTCGGGCAGGAGGCCGCTGCCAGGCATGCGGCCGGGGCTCGGTCTCACCCCGGTCCCGGAAGCACGGCCCCAGGTGGAACTGCTCTACTCGCAGATGGTGGTTGACGCGAGCGGCCGGTACAACCCGCGCGTGCTGAGCAACATCCTCATTCTTCCCGTCGTCATGGCGATCTTCCTCATCTTTCCCGGATACACGGTGAGGAACGTCCTCGTCGCGGTGGGTATCTGGCTCGCCTTCTTCGCGTTCTACCTCGTCGGTCTCGGCGTGACGCGGCGGCGGAGGCGTACGCATCTCAACCGGCTCGCCGCGGCAGGTGTGGAGTGGCCGCCGCGTATCGACGCGTGAGCGGTCACTTCTTGGCTTTTGCCGCTGACTTCTTCAGTTCGTCGTAGAGCGCCTGGTCCATCTTGAGGAACTCCTCGGACGCCTTGTTGGCGAACTTGGAGACACCCTTCGTCAGCTTGGACAACTGTCCGAAGCCGTAGTCCCAGGAGTCCGCGAAGACGTCGCAGGCCGACTGGAGTTCGGAGTGGCCGACCTGGCTTGAGTCGGCCCGCTTCATTTCCTGCGATGCCTCTTTCATGCGGCCCCCGCTGTTCTCGAGGGTCTTCGCCATCTCCTTGACATCGTCGGAGAAAAACTTCAGGAAGGACATGTGCACCTGCTCCGTGTTGTGTTCAGCGGTTGATCGACTGGATTTCCTGCACCGTGACCGCCTGGGCGTTCTCGAAGGTGCCGTCGGGCAGGTCGCCGCCCGTTCCTCCGGTGCCGGTCCAGGCGATGTCCCAGGTGATGGTGGCCTGGAGGTCGAAGGTGCCGTCTCCGGAGGAGCGGAGGTACCTGATGCCGCAGGGCGGCGTCTGGTCGGCCTTGCCCTTGGCGTAGGGCTCGCCGATGGAGCCGTCGTCGTCGAACGTGCACTCGCCGGAGGCCGGGTAGGTCTCGGCGTCCGGGGTGCCCGGCTCCAGCTTCAAGGACTTCGGCGTGGCGGTGGTCGTCGCCGCGATGTGCAGGCCACCTACATTCAGCTCGGCGGTGACGGAGACTTCCTTGAACGTCGTCCGGTCGAGCCAGGCCCAGGTCGGAAGATTGACCTTGGTGGCCGCAGGAGGCGCGAGGGTCACTTCGGTCGTCGGCAAGCTGACCCGGTTGTACGCGAGTTCGGCGAGGATCTGGGGAGTCACGGCGTTCTCGACGTCCGGGGCGTCGCCGTTCTCGACCCAGAAGGGCTCCTTGTCGCAGAGTTGCGCCTCAGGCTCCATCCAGCGGTCCTCGTCCCGGACCGCGACCCACCAGTTACCCTTGTCCGCCTCGTCGAGGTTGTAGTTCTCGTACTCGCCGTCCTTGTACTTGTCCCGGAACTTGCCGACGGAAGTCTTGGCGTAGCTGTGCTGGCCCGGTGTGTTGACCGTCTCGTCGTAGGTGTTCTCCACGTACTTCGAGAACTCCTGGGCGGAGCGGGGCTCGTACCAGCAGGCAGGCGGGGCCCAGTCACCGACCGGCTGCACCTTGCCGGTGCCGCCCCCGTCACCGCTCCCCCCGACGGCACCCCGGAATGTCACGCGGGACGTGAGACTGCCGCCGCGGCCATCACCACCGGTTTCGGTCTTCTGACCGTTCGACTCGCCGGGTGTGCCCCAGGCGAGTGCTGTACTCGGTGTCAGCGCGATGATTCCGGCAGCCGCACCAGTGGCAAGCAATCGACGGCGCGTCTTCACTGAACGCACTTCTTGTTCCCCCGCTCCGATTCAAGCTTCGTCGTCTGCCAGACGCCCTTGGAGTTCTTCTCCAGGCGGGTGCTGTACAAGACGTAGGACTGGTCGGTGGCGGGAACCTTGTCGACCTTCTGCGTCTTCCTGTTCTTGTTGTAGGCCTTGCTCTCGTCGGCGCAGTACGAGACGCCGGCCGTCTTCTTGTCGAACACGCTGATGTCCGGGGCGTAATAGCGCACAGCTCCCGAGTACGTGAGTCCCGCGTCGACGATGCCCTTCACCCAGTCCTGGCTGCCGGCGAGTGCCGTACCTGTCTGGTAAAAGCTCAACGGTGCTGATTCCGGGTCGCCCTGGGTGATCGCGTACGTGACCGCGGTCTGTGCGTGCCCTGCGTCGGCCAGGACGGCATCCTCCGTGTCGTCTCCGGTCTTCCAGCCCTCGAACGTTTCGGTGACGTCGTCCGGAAGCTTCATCGTTGGCCGTTCGGCGGTGTCGTCCGAAGCGTCGGGGGAGTCCGACGACGCCGGTGCGGACACATCGGCCCCCGCGATCTTGTCGTTGTCGCTGGACTTGTCGTCCCCGCCCCCGCAGGCCGTCAGCAGCAGAGCTGCTGAGGCGGCGAGCGCGGCAGCAACGGGCAAAGAGCGGCGCTTCACAGTGGACTCCCCGTGAGACAGATGAGCGGTCGAGGCTACTGACGGTATCTGCGCGCTTCCCGGTTTCGCCAGAGTGAACTGCTTCGGGTGCCGCTACGGTGCTCTGGACACCCGAGGGGCTAGTGAGGGGCGAGGAAACACGTGGCGGATGTCATATCCCGGAGCAGGGCGGCCCGTTCCGACATGGTGCGGTGGCTGGCGTTCAGCCTGGTGTGCGCCGGTGGTTCGCTGGGGCTGTCCTGGCTGGGCCCCGTCGTTCCGCTTCCGTCCGCGGTGCGTGGGGTGGGGGGACTGTTCGCCGTTTTCCTCCTTCCCCTGGCGTCGCTCCTCGTCCCGGTGCTCCTGCTGCGCCGCGTGCCGCGCAAGCAGCGGAAGGTGGCCTGGCAGCTGATCGTGCCGCCGATCGCCGGGGTGGCCCTGGGATTTCTCGGCACGGTCGCCGGGGAAGCGGCGGCCCTCGCGGACCGGGGTGTGTCGGCCGACGCGGTGGTCGTGAGCGCGGACCACAGCAGTACCAACCACTGCGAACTGCGCACCGTCGACGGACAGGACATTTCGCCCTCGCTCTCGGAAAGCGACGGCTGCCGGGACGCGACGGCCAAGGGCGACGAGGTGCGCGTGCGGTACGACCCGGAAGGCATCGCGAGCCCCGACGACGGGCGTACCAGCTCCTACGGAGTGCTCCTGGCGACGCTCTTCGGGGCGGCCGTCGTGATGGGCACGTGGGGTGGCGTGCGCCAGAGCAGGTGGGATCGGGCGTACGGCGATGCCTGAGCGGCCGACGGCCGGGGCGTCGGAGGGCAACGCTCGGTTCCGGGTGCGGGACGGCGTCGGATTCATGCTGTTCGTCGTGGTGGGAGCGGCGGTGCTCGTCGGCCTGTTCGGAGGGTCGCGGTGGGCCGCACGCGAGAGTGCACCCGTGCTGTACGAGCTGCCCGGAGGGTCCTGGGGCGTAGGGGGCGCTCTGGGGCTGGTCACGCTCCTCGGGTGGGGTGGTGCCGTGTCGGGGAGGCTCGGGAGCCCTGCCGCGAACGGCGCCGGGAAGGCGTCCGGCGCCATCCCGTGCCGAGTTGCCCGCGGGGCGTGCTGCGCGGCTGCCCTCGCGCCGGTCTTCTTCCTGCTCAGCGGACTGCGGGGCAGGAACTGCCGGTCGTACGAGGAGGGTTGTGCGTACGTCCCCGGCACCGGCCCCGCGCTCCTCGTGTACGTCGGTTGCGTGGCCGTCGTGGGATGGCTCACCTACCGCCGTCGCCGCGCCGTGCTCGAGGAGCGCCGCGTGCGGGAGCGTGCACGCCTGCGGAAGCTGCGCAGGAGAGGCAAGGGGAAGAGCCGCGCCGCCCGACAGCGGTAGGCGGCAGCACGCCTCGCCCGGCCCTCACGTGAACGCCCCCTTCGGCACCTCCACCACGCGGAAAGTCACCCACCGCCCCAGCCACTCCCACCGTGCCGCGCACACGAACAGCAGGTACGGCGCCGGTACCCCGACCACCACGACCGCCCACATCGGCAGCGCCCAGCCCAGCTGGGACACGCACAGGCAGCAGGCGAGGAGGGCCGCTCCCGTACGGGCGAAGGCGAGCGCCGGTTCCGTCGTCGTACGGCGTGGGGCGGGCGACGACGGCTGCAAGCGGCCCGCGGCGAGACAGCCCAGGGCCGCACCCGCGTGCATTCCCCACAGGATGCCGCCCGGCAGGACGAGGGCGGGGGCGCCCGCGGCCGGGAAGCGGAAGCCGAGTCCGCAGGCCAGGCCCACCACAGCACCGGTCATAACGCCCGTGAGGACGGCGACGCCCGCCACATGGCTCCGCACCTGCTCGCTCAGGGTCTCTCCGGGACGCACCGTACGGAAGACGGCCCCCGAGACGACCGCGTACACCGGCGTACCGATCACCAGCCCGACCGCCGCACCGAAGACGCCGCCGCTCTTGCCGGGACCGTCGGTGGGAGGGAACAGCCCCTCCGCCTGCCAGGCCACCGGAGCAAGGAGCAGGACGAGGAGCCAGTAGCCGGCGATCAGGGCCCAGCCCGCGCCGATCCGCGCCCCGCGCCTGCGCGCCACCGGTGTCTGCAGGAGTCCGGCCAGGGGCAGCGCGATCAGGGCCCAGACGAAGATGAACGCCTCGTCGGTCCGGCCCCGGTCCTCGGCCTTCGCCCGGGCCCACTCCAACAGTTCCGGCCGGGACACCGCCAACAGCACGGTCAGGGTGAGAGAGATCAGGCCCGCGACGACGCCTGTCACGGCGCGCAACCGGAGGTTCTTCACGGCATCAACCCAGCTTCGCGTTCTGCGCCTTCACCACCGTGGGTGACAGCCTCGCGTCGCTCGGCCTGCCGTTGGCGATGGCCATGCCGTCGGCCGAGAAGTAGACGGCGAGGACGTCGCCGCTGCGGACCACCTCGCCGTGCAGGACGTGCTGGACGCCGCGGAACGTCATCGTGGACGTGTAGCCGAGCGACTCGTCGCCGGCCGGGGTGACCTTCTCCGCCGTGACGGAGTCGTACGGGCTCTCGTTGCCGTTCGCCTTGGCCGTGAAGCCGTCGCCGCACGCGTCCACCGCCTTCCGTACGTCGGCGAAGGCGGACTGCGCCTTCCCCGGGGCGTAGGACGCCAGGGTGACGTACGTGTAGGTGATGCCCCTGGTCAGCTGCGTCGGCGCGTCCGTCGGTCCCGAGGCCACCCGGGTCAGGTCGGCCTCGGGGGTGCCGAGCGGCAGTTGGTTCATGGCGTGGGCGAGGGGTGCGCAGGCGGGCTTGTCGACCGTCACCTCGTCGGCGGACTTGGCGAACACGAACTCGTCGGCCGGCTCGTCCACCTGGAAGCCGTCGGTGTCGGTCTTCGTGACGATCGTCGCGGCCAGGTGCTCCGCGGGGGAGGGGGCCTTGGCCGCGGTCGCGGATGCGCTTGTCCTCGACTTGTCGGTCGCGGGGTCCGGCTCCGAGTCGCCGCCGCACGCGGTGAGTGCGGTGAGGGACAGCAGGGACAGGGCGGCGAGGGCTGCCGATGAGGGGCGGTTCACGCGGTTCGCGCGGTTCACGGGTGCTCCGTTGCTTCGTGGGTGGGGGAGGAGTGGGGTCAGTGGTGGTCGTCGAGCAGCGCGCGCAACTGCGGGGAGAGTTCCGGTACGCGTGCGCCCGCTGCCTGCGCCGCCTCCAGCGCTGTGACGTACTTCAGGGCCTCCTCGCGCAACTCCTCCTTCTCACGGCCCTGGCGACGGCCCGCCAGCCAGATCCAGACAGCCACGGGAACGAGGAGGAGGGCCGCGTACCCGACCGCGGTGCCCACGGTGACGGCCCAGGTCACGCCACCCGCGCCGGCGAGGAACAGGAGGCAGCCCGTTTCGTCGTGCCAGCCGCCCGCGTCCGCCATGTGCTCGTAGTGCGAGACGGCCGAGGGCTTCGGCGGTACGGATACGGATACGGAAGCGGGCGCCGGGGTTGATGGTGCCGGTGCCGGTGCCGAGTCCGGTGGCGCGTCCGAGGGGGCTTGCGGTGCCGGCTCCACCGGCGGGTACGTCGGGATCGGGGCCGCGCCCTTCCCGCCTCCGCCCGTCGTCCGGCCCTCCAGCCACGGCGGTATGTGTGCCAGCGGGATGCCGTGGGCGCGGGCGATGCCGAGGACCTCGCGGTAGCCGGCCAAGGGGCCGTTGCGCAGTGCCTGCTTCCATTGGGCTCGCGCGTGTACGAGCAGGGCCGCGCCGACGACCGTCAGGGCGCCCGCGGCTCCCAGTACGGCGAACAGGTGGGCGTCCAGCGCCGGGGACAGCGGGATCCCGAACGGCAGGAACATGCCCGCCATCAGCGTCAGCAGCCCCAGATAGGCCGCCGGCCGGCGTTGTTCCGTCTCCAGGGACTTGCGGCGTTCGGCCAGCAGCGCCGTCACGGCCGCGTCGTCGGTGTAGTCGACGCCGTACCGGGCGCCGATGTCCCGCGCGGCCTCCCGTACCCGGGTGTCCGACCTCAACGCCGCCCCGCTCACCGGAAGTAGACCCATCCGTGCCCCCCGACCCCGTTCCCTCTGCGTACTCGCCCCGTCACTGACCCGTCACCGATCCGAGCGAAGATCATGGCACGGGCCGTCGGATCCCTCGTGAGTGAATCGTGCAGGGGTCATGGGTGCACCGTGACGAACCGCACGTGCGGGGCGGCCGGCCCTGGTCCTCATCGGTTCGCGCGAGCACAGTGGGAGGGGTGCTCGGCGGGGCCGTGCTCAAGGGGGTTCCGCGGGCGTGAAGTTGCAGATGAATAACGGTGGGCGGGGTGTCTGGGCAGGGGGTGGGCGTGCCTTGAGGGGCTTATGTGCGGCTGATACGGTGCGATGGCTTGACACTCGCCTTACTGCTGGTTAATCGCCCAGGTCGGGCGGGTGCGTCAGGGGATGCCCCGGGACGTCACCGGTCGGGCGGGCGCGGGCGAAGTGTCCGAAATTGCAGATGATTCTGCCCACTTGGTCGATCGGCGCCCAAGTGGGTGCGTGGCAGACGATTTCTTTCTTGGTTGTACGGGGAGCGGTTGCGTGAAGATCCAGGAGCGTACGGGGGCGGGCGCGGGACGTTCCGCGGCTCCGGCTCAGCCGTCGGTCGGTGACCGGCTTCCCAGCCCTCCTCGCGAGCGCAAGCCGGCGCTGGCCGCGCTGGCGGTGCTGCTGATCCTGCTGGGCGCGCTGGGCGCGACGATGCTCGTGCTGCAGGTCGGTGACCGGGTCGAGGTCGTCAAGGTGACGGCCGACATCCAGGCGGGCGAGTCCGTCGGTGACAACGTCACGTCCGTGATGGTGGCCGCCGACGACAGCATCAAGTACGTGGAGTGGACGAAGGTCAAGGCCCTCAAGAAGCTGAAGGCCAAGTCCCCGATCTACGCGGGCACGGTCGTGGTGGGGCAGATGTTCGGGGCCAAGGAGCAAGTCCCCGCCGGCAAGGCGTCCGTCGGTCTGGCGCTCAAGGAGGGCCAGTACTACGCCGACATCAAGGGCGGTGACACGGTCGCCGCGTACCGCGTCGGTACCAGTGGCTCCAGCAGCTCGGACTCGTCCGACAAGGACTCCTCGTCGTCGTCCGGCAACGGTCTCATCGCGACCGCCTCCGTGGAGAGGGTCAAGGGCGAGAGCGACGCCACCGTGAGCACCGGCAGCAAGTCCATCACCCTCCTGGTCGACGAAGGTGAGGCGGCCGCGCTCGCGTCGGCCTCGTCCGCCGGCGAGGTCGCCCTCGTGCGCGTTCCCGCCAAGTAGAAGGCGACCGAAGAAGCCATGGCTCTCATCGCCCTCGCCGCTGACAAGGGTTCGCCCGGCGTCACCACCGCTGCCGTCGCCCTCGCGGCGGTCTGGCCGCGCCGTGTCCTGCTCGCCGAGGCCGATCCGGCGGGCGGCGACCTGGTGTACCGGTCCGCCGCCGCGCACGGCGGACCGCTGAACCCGAACACCGGCATGCTGTCGATCGCCGCGACCGCCCGCCGCGGCCTCGTGCCCGACCAGCTCTGGGACCACGTACAGCCGCTCAGCGGCGGCCTCGAGGTCCTCGTCGGACTCGGCATCTCCGAGCAGGCCGCCGGGCTCGCGGGCCTGTGGCCCACCCTCGGCCGGGCCTTCGCCTCCCTCGCCGACTCCCCGAACGCCCCCGCCGACGTCCTCGCCGACTGCGGCCGGATCAGCGGGGACTCCCCGGCGACCGAGCTGTTCCCGCACGCCTCGCTCGTCCTGCTCCTCTCCCGTACCGAGCCGGAGGCCATCGCCCGGGTCCGGGACCGTGCCGCCGCGCTGTCCAACAAGCTGCACGGCGGATCGCGCGGGGCCTCGAGCCTCGGTCTGCCGCTGATCGGTGTCGTGCTCGTCGCCGACACCAACAACGCCGCCAAGCTCTCCGGCCAGGTCAACGACATGCTGGTGCACGCCCAGACCGGCGCCCGCGTGGTCGGCACCATCGCCGACGACCCGGCCGGCGCCGACCAGTTGGCCGGGCGCAGGCGCGGGCGGCTGGAGAAGTCGCTGCTCATCCGCTCGGCCCGCAAGGTCACCTCGGACCTGTACCAGCAGTTCGGCGCCGCCTGGTCCGTGCCCGGCGGACCCACGGGCGCGACCGGCCCCGTCGGTCCGGCCGGCATGTCCGGCCACGCGGGGGCCGGGCGATGACCGCTGTCGACCACTCGTTGGTCAAGCGGTTCCGGCAGGACGCCGGTGACCGCATCGCCGAGCAGCGCCGCCAGGACCAGGCCGGCGGCGTCACCCCGATGTCCACCGAGGACGAACGGCACTACGCCCGCGCCGTCATCGCGCAGATACTCGAGGAGTACGCCCGCGCCGAGATCAACGCCGGGCGTACGCCGCTGGACGCGGAGACCGAGGAGGCGTACGCGGCCGCCGTGCACGCCGCGCTGTTCGGCGTGGGGCGGCTCCAGCCGCTCCTCGACGATCCCGAGGTCGAGAACATCGACATCAACGGCTGCGACCACGTCTTCGTCGGTTACGCCGACGGGCGCGAGGTACGCGGCGAGCCGGTCGCCGAGACCGACGAGGAACTCATCGAGCTGATCCAGATCCTCGGCGCCTACTCGGGCCTCTCCTCCCGCCCCTTCGACTCCGCCAACCCGCAGCTGGACCTGAGGCTGCCGGACGGTTCGCGTCTGTCGGCGGTCATGGACGTCGCCAGGCGCCCCGCGCTCTCCATCCGCCGCGCGCGTCTGGGCAAGGTCTTCATCTCCGACCTGGTCGGCAACGGCACCCTCACCCCCGAGCTGGGCCACTTCCTGGCCTGCGCGGTCCGGGCCCGCAAGAACATCATGATCGCCGGCGCCACCAACGCCGGCAAGACGACGCTGCTGCGCGCCCTCGCCAACGAGATCCCGCCGCATGAGCGGTTGATCACCGTCGAACGGGCACTGGAACTCGGCCTCGACACCTTCCCCGAACTCCACCCCAACGTCGTGGCGTTCGAGGAGCGGCTGCCCAACTCCGAGGGCCAGGGCACCATCAGCATGGCGGAACTGGTCCGCCGTTCGCTGCGCATGAACCCCTCCCGCGTCATCGTCGGCGAGGTGCTCGGCGACGAGATCGTCACCATGCTGAACGCGATGTCGCAGGGCAACGACGGCTCGCTCTCCACGATCCACGCCAACAGCTCGCACGAGGTCTTCAACCGCATCTCCACGTACGCCCTCCAAGCGACGGAGCGGCTGCCGATCGAGGCCAGCCAGATGCTGGTGGCCGGCGCCGTCAACTTCGTCGTCTTCGTCCAGCGGCGCAACGACTTCCAGAGCGGCGGCCGCCTCCAGCGCATGGTCACCTCGGTCCGCGAGGTCAACGGCGTCGACGGCCGTGTGCTGTCCAGCGAGGTGTTCGCCGAGGCGGCCGACGGCCAGGTCGTACCGCACGCCCCCATCGCCTGCCTGGAGGAACTCATCGCCTACGGCTACCGGCCCAACGGAACGTGGGGGTGAGACGGACATGAGCCACACGCACCACATGACGCACGACACGACCGCACTCGCGGCACTGGACTCGCTCGGCTCCATGGGCGGACTGTTCTCCACCACGGTCATGTACGCGCTCGGCTGCGGCGTCGCCGTCGGCGGCGGCCTCGCCCTGTTCCTGGTCGCCGTACGCGGACTGCCCGCCAAGCCCGAACACGAGAAGCGGCAGGCCAGCGAGCGGGTCAACGAGCTGGTCCGCTGGGCCGGACGGCGCGGTTCGGCCGCGGCCCTCGTCGGTCTCGTCGTCCTGCTCCTGACCCGCTGGGCGGTGCTCGGCATCGCGGCCGGTGTCCTCGTCTTCTTCTGGGACCGCCTCTTCGGCGGCGCCGCCGAGGAACGCGCCGCCATGAAGCGGGTCGAGGCACTCGCCTCCTGGACGGAGTCGCTGCGCGACACGATCGCGGGCGCGGTCGGCCTGGAGCAGGCCATCCCCGCCTCGGCCCGCGCCGCCGCCCCGGTCCTGCGCCCCCACCTGGACGCCCTCGTCGACCGGCTGCGCTCGCGCACCCCGCTGCCCGACGCGCTCCAGCACCTCGCCGACGAGATCGACGACGCGTCCGCCGACATCATCGTCGCCGCCCTCATCCTCAACGCGCGGCTGCGCGGCCCCGGTCTGCGCCAGGTCCTCGGCGCGCTCGCCAAGTCGGCGCGCGAGGAGGTCGACATGCGCCAGCGCGTGATGGCCCAGCGCGCCTCGACCCGCCGCTCCGTGCAGATCGTGGTCGCGGTGTCGGTGCTCTTCGTCCTCGGCCTGTCCATCTTCAACCGGGACTTCGTCGAGCCGTACAGCTCGCCCGTCGGCCAGCTCGTCCTGGCCTGCGTGTGCGGTCTGTTCGCGCTGGGCTTCTGGTGGATGCGCAAGCTGTCGACCATCGAGACGCCGGAGCGCTTCCTGGTCCGGGACGGCTCCGACGTCCAGTTCGTGCGCCCGCGCACGCCGGGCCGGCCCGGCGCCTCCGGCCAGCCGGGACAGCCCGTACAGCGACTGCCGCAACCGTCACAGCCGTCGCCCGCGTCTGGGGACGAGGGGGTACGACGATGAACCTGACCATGCCGGTCCTGGTCGGCGCCGTTATCGGCCTGGGCATCTACGTCCTGGTCCGCGCCCTGATGCCGAGCAGACGCAGCCCGGTCCAGCAGGTCGCCCGGATCGACGCGATGCGGGCGCGCGGGGCGGCGTACGAGTCGTCGTCGCGCACGGCGCAGGACACCGGCCGTCTCGGCTCGCTGCGGGCACGGATCGGCGCCCGCGTCGCCGAGTTGTACCTCCAGCAGGGCTGGCAGCAGCGCTCGCTGCGCGCGGACCTGGCGGTGCTCGACCGCAGCTGGGAGAAGTTCCTGGCGACGAAGGTGCTGCTGGCCGTGGGCGGTCTGTTCTTCGGCCCGCTGCTGTTCGCGATCGTCTGGCAGCTGGGTTTCGGCGACAGCCCGATCATCCCGGTCTGGCTGGCCCTGCTCTGTGCGGCGCTCTTCTTCTTCCTCCCCGACCTGGAGGTACGCCGGGACGCCGCCGACAAGCGCCGTGACCTGCGGCGCGTGATCGGTGCCTATCTGGACCTGGTCTCCATGAGCCTGGCCGGCGGCCGGGGTCTGCCGGAGGCCCTGATGGCGGCGGCGGAGGTGTCGGACGGCTGGGCGACCCACCGCATCCGCAACGCCCTGTCCGACGCCCGCATCACGGGCATCAGCCAGTGGCAGGCGCTGGGCCAGCTCGGCGAGGACCTGGGCGTCGAGGAACTCAAGGACCTCTCCGCCTCGCTCGCCCTGGTGGCGGACGACGGCGCCAAGGTCCGCGAGTCCCTGTCCTCCCGCGCCGAGACCATGCGCCACCGCGAACTCGCCGAGATCGAGGGCAGCGCGGGTGAGAAGTCCCAGTCGATGCTCGTGGCCCAGCTCCTGCTGTGCGCCGGGTTCCTGGTGTTCCTGATCTACCCGGCGGCGATGCGGGTGTTTCAGGTGTGACTCAGCTCCTCCAGCTCCGAGCCGCTTCCAGAATCTGATTCGAGAGGACACATCACCATGAACGGACGGAACTTCCGCACCGGTATCCCGGCCGTGGACTTCCTGGTCACCTTCCTTCAGGGCCGCGTCGAGCGCGCCCGCTCCGGCGAACTCGACCGCGGCGCGTCCGCCGTCGAGTGGGTCATCATCTCGGCGGTCGTCGTCGCGATCGTCGGCGTGGTGGCCGCCATCATCAGCCAGGCGCTGGACAAGGGCGCCACCAAGGTCGGCGAGTGCATCGAGGGCGCCGACGCGAGTGGCACCTGCTGAGGCCGGACGGACGTACGGGGTACACGGGGATGCCGGCAAGCGTGCTCGGACGGGTACGCCGCAGGGTGGAGACGGCGCGTGAAGCGGCGGCCACCCGCGGCGATTCCGGCATGACCGCGATCGAGTTCGTGTTCCTCACGCCGGTCCTGTTCTTCATGATCTTCGCGACGGTGCAGTTCGGTCTGTACTTCTTCGCCGACCACGTGGCACAGGCGGCGGCCCAGGCGGGCGCCCGCAAGGCCCGCGCGACGGCGCACGACCAGCCCGGCGGCTGGCGGGGCGAGGCGCGGGACGTGGTCGACAGCTACATCCGCCAGCTGGGCCCCCAGCTGGTCCTGGGGCCGGACGTGAAGATGCTCCAGCCCGAACAGGACACGGTCGGCGTGGAGATCACGGCCCGGGTCCCGACGGTCTTCCCGGGCCTGGACCTGACGGTGCACGCGCAGTCGACGGGACCGGTGGAACGGTTCGTACAGGAGGGGGAGAACTAGTGGTCGCCCACTCCCACTCCCGCACCGGCGCGCGCACGGCCGGGGCCGGCGGCGTCGGGACGGACGACCGGGGCCTGTCCACCATCGAGGTGGTGATCCTCGCCCCGGTGATGATCCTCTTCATCCTCGTCCTGGTGGGCTTCGGCCAGCTCGTCGAAGGCCGCGGCGCCCTGGACGGCGCGGCCCGGGACGCGGCACGCGCGGGCTCGATCCAGAAGGACCACGGCACGGCGATGGCCGAGGCGAGGAAGGCGGCCCAGGCCGACCTGGAGGACGTCTGCTCCGGCCCCGTGTCCGTCGTCCAGAAGAGCGCCGGCTTCGAACCGGACACGCTCTTCACGGTCGAGGTCAGCTGCGAGGTGCGCGGCCTGTCGATGATCGGCCTCGACATCCCCACCACCCTCTCGGCGAGCTTCAGCTCCCCGCTGGACCCGTACCGGAGGGCCGCGTGAGACACCTCGTACCCGACTGGCTGGTGGAGCGCGGCGCCCGCCTGGACGACCGCGGCTCCGGTGCCGGCGCGGTCATCATCTTCGCCCTGGTCTTCCTCGCCCTCTCGGCCTTCGTCATCGACGGCGGCATGTCCATCTCCAAGCGCGAACGCGCCGCGGACATCGCCGAACAGGCCGCCCGCTACGCCGCCCAGGACATAGACCGCGAGGCCGTCTACGAGAACGAGGGCGGCCCCGCCCCCATCAACTACGAGAACTGCGACGCCCGGGTCAAGGCATTCGCCGCCGAGATGAACATGACCGGCGGCGACATCGCCGCGACGCACTGCGTGACGGCCGACGCCGGACGGGTGCAGGTCGAGGTCCAGCTCACGTACTCCCCGGTGTTCACGGGGGCGTTCTACGGCGGCGACGTGGTGGTCCACGGTCGGGCGGTGGCGGAGAACGAGGTGGGCTGACCGATGCCGCCCCGCCCGCAGACGCCATCCATCCTTCCTTCCCCCACTGACGGAGGTACGACTCCCATGCGCACACGTACGACGACCGCGACCGCTGCCGCCGCCCTGACCACGGCGGTGGCCCTGCTGCTGACCGCCTGCGGCGGCGGCTCGGACTCCGACGACTCGGGGAAGGACGAGATCGCGGGCGCGGACACGGGGGCTTCGGCGTCCGCGTCGGCGTCGCCTTCGCCGTCCGCGAGCGGGGACGGGGTGGACCGGCCGGAGATCAAGCTGCCCGCCGACGTGAAGAACGTGTTCGAGGGCACCAAGACCGGGGATCCCGTCAAGGACGCGGTGCTCGCGGACAACGAACGGATGATCAACTCGATCGACGAGGCGATCACTGTCGACGCCGAGGAACACCCGGCCCTGAAGTTCTACAGCAAGGACAACGCCCTGGTCGCGGCCGCGACCTACGTCCAGTCCTTCTACGAGGGCGGCACCACCTGGACCGGGTCCACGCGCTACTACGACCGCGAGGTCACCCTCAGCGGTGACAACGCCGCCACGGTGACGTACTGCGGTGACGAAACGGAGTCGTACAGCAAGGACCGGAAGACCAAGAAGGTCAAGAAGACGCCCGGCGACGCGGACGACTACGTCTCCTACAACGCGCGCATGGAGAAGAACGCCGACGGCGTGTGGCAGACCGTGAACGTGGTGTCGGAGCGAGGATCGGAGAAGTGCCAGCCGTGAGCCGTACACGTCGACAGGGTTTCGTAGTCGCCGTACTCGTTCTCCCGATGGCCCTGGCCCCGACGGCCGCACAGGCCGGAGGGAAGACGGGGGACGGCAGCAGCCTGGGCGATGCCAAGGGCGGCGTCCAGGGCAAGAACCTCACGGTGCAGACCAGGGTCCGCACGACGGTCAACGGCACCACCGGTTCGGGCAGGACCGGCAACCTCTCGTCCACCGACAGCAACTGGACGCCGCCGGCGTGCTGGTACGAGCCCGCCTTCTCGCCCAAGCAGATCGAGGCCACCGTCAAGGCCATGCGGGGCATCAGCGAGCTGCCGTTCATCGGGGACATCGGCGAGTTCGTCGGCGACACGCTGGACCAGCGGTACAAGGAGGGCAAGCCGTACAAGGACTACAACCTCGACAAGCAGGGCGAGGGCATGTTCTGGGCGGCCGCGGTCAACCCCAATCGCAAGGACGACCCCGAGGCCAGCGCCTGCGACAAGCCGCCGTTCTGGGTGGACAACGGCACCACCCCCGACGAGCCCCTCGCCGTGTCGCCGAAGATCCTCGCCGAGTACGCCTACGACGAACTCCCGGTCCCCGGCACGAGGATCGAGATGCGGCCGGCCGAGACGACGAAGGTGAACCTCCCCACCTGGGTCTGGCTGGACAGGACGAGGTTCAAGAAGATCTCGGTCACCGCGAGCCTCCCCGGCACCGGCCTCTCCGCCACCACCACCGCCGAACCCGTCTCCCTGCACATCGACCCCGGCACGCCTGACGCGCGCACCTACCCGGCGTCCGGCGACTGCGAGCTGAACGCCGACGGCAGCATCGGGGCGCCGTACGAACAGGGCAAGGCGGACGACACCCCGCCCTGCGGCGTCACGTACCTGCGCTCCTCCGGCTCCGACGGTTCGTACCCCCTGCGGGCCACCGTCACCTGGAAGATCTCGTGGACCAGCACCACGGGCGAGGGCGGCAACCTCCCCGAAGGCACGTTCGGTGCGACGGAGGACGTGAAGGTACAGGAGATCCAGTCGGTGAACCGCTAGGACCCGGCCACGGCCAAGGTCACTCGGGCTTCCACTGGGTGGCCGTGAAGACGTACGTACGCAGGTGGTCGTTCTCGGGCCCCTCGTCGTTGGCCCTGGTGACCCACAGCTGGGTCACCGCGCCCTGGCCGGACTCGATGCACAGCGCGGTGCCCACCTTGAGCAGCGAGTCGTCCCTGATCCTGCTGAGCGGGATCGGGTTCGGCAGCGTCGCCGCGCGGGCGGCTTCGCGGCACTCGGTAGGTGTGGGGCGTCGCTCGGCCAGGATGCCGAACGTTCCGCCGCCGTCGGCGAGGCGGATGCCGTTCACCTTGATCGGGTCGGGGCAGTCCGTGTACGTCAGCCACTGCCCGGAGGTCGGGACGTAGGACCCGTTGGTCTTCAGGTCGAGGTCGTTGACGTCGAGCGTGGTGACGTCGGCGGGGTTGCACAACGTGCCCGAGCCGACGTCCTGGGCGTTCGGGTAGTACTTGGGCGCCCGCAGGACGAGGTTCTTGTCCCGCACGCTGACCTGCCATCCGGCCTCGGTCTTCGGCCCGTCGCCGGCCGAGGGCACACCGGCCCCGGGGGCCTGTTCCGCCGAGCCGGTACCAGCGGCGCCGGCGTCGGTGTCGGCGCCGGTGTCGGAGGAGGCCGGGTCCGTGGCACCGCCGGACGCCGCCCGGTCGTTGCCGCGGGAATCGTCGTCCGCCGTCATCCGGTAGGCGAGGACCGAGCCCCCGCCGACGGCGAGAACACCGACGACGGCGAGAGCGGCGACCAGCGGCCCGCGTCGGCGCCCGGACGGTGTCCCCGGGCCCTGGTGGGCCGGGCCGCCAACCGGCTGCGGCGGCTGGGCCGGAGCGGTGGGCGCCGCCGCGGCGAACGCGGCCTGCGGCGACAGGCCGGGCTGGGTGGGCACGGGAGGGGCGGCCGGCATGGGAACCACCGGGTGCGCGGGCTGCGCGGGCTGCGCGGGCGGCGGGACGGCGTCGACCGGACCGGGCGCGGGCGCCGAGTACAGGCGCAGCGTCTGCTCCTGTTGCGCGATCTGCTGGGAAACGGCCGTCGGCAGCCACCACCCCTCCTGGCGGGCCAGCCCGGACGTCCCGGCCAGCGTGTGACACGCCTCGACGATGTGCGCGGGAGTCGGTCGCGCGGCCGACTCCTTGGCAAGACAGGCACCGACCAGACCGCGCAACTCCTCGGGACAGGCGGTCAGATCGGGCTCGTTGGACACGATCCGGTACAGCAGCGCGTGGGAGGACCCCTCGCCGAAGGGATGCCGCCCGGTGGCCGCGAAGCAGGCGACGAGTCCGAGCGCGAAGACGTCCAGGGCGGGGGTGACGTCACCGCCCACGGCCTGCTCGGGCGCCATGTACGCGGGCGTACCCAGCCGCACGTCCGTCCCGGTCAGCGCGGTGGTGTCGGCGGCGCGGGCGATCCCGAAGTCGATGACGCGGGGTCCGTCCGAGGCGAGGAGCACGTTGGACGGCTTCAGGTCACGGTGGACGACACCGGCGGCGTGGATGCTCTGCAGGGCCTCGGCGATGCCGGCGACCAGTTGCAGCACCGTGGGCAGCGGCAACGGGCCGTGCTGGTACACGGCGGAGGCGAGGGAGGGGCCGGGCACGTACCCGGTGGCGAGCCAGGGCTCGGACCCGTCGGTGAGACTGTCGAGCACGGGTGCGGTGTACGGCCCCTGTACGCGCCGGGCCGCCGCCACCTCGTGGGTGAAACGCCTGCGGAACTCCGCGTCCTGGGCGTAGTCACGCCGTACGACCTTCAGCGCGACCGGCTGCCCGCCGCGCGTGTGCGACAGATAGACGACTCCCATGCCGCCCTCACCCAGCCGCGCACGCAACCGGTAACCGGCTATCTCCCGGACGTCGTCGGCTGACAGGGCTTCCATCGGGGGAGTCCTTCCGCGGGTGGGCTGAGTGAGTCATGGTACGGAAGTGGTCCCACGGCACGGCACGGCACCGCCGTACGGTGCGGGGCGGGGCGGAGCGCGTCGTCAGCCCATGGGAACGCCGAGGTCCCGCGTCAGGATCTCGACGAGCCTGCTCTCCGGCACCTCGGGCGGACAGTGGCCCAACTCCCGGGCGTGCGCGCGGAATGCCTCGGGGAGGGCGAGGTGATACGTGACCACGTAGTACGCGAGGTCGTCGCGCCAGAGCCAGACACCGTCGGTGAGCAGCGAGCCGGCCCCTGCCAACGTCGGTCCCTCGGAGTCCAGTACGTCGGCCTGTGCGCCCATCTCGGCCCAGATCCGGGTGCCTTGCCGGAGATGGTCCACGAGCCGAGCCTCGCCGGCGACCGCAGAGGGCCTCACCGCGTCCCTGATCGTGCCGTCGGTGGGGAACCCCCAGCCGGGCGAGAGCTCGTCGAAGAACCCGACGGCCCGGACCGTACGTGCCGTCCGGGTGCCCTCAGTCGGGCAGCGGGAGCCCTTCGGCCCGCGCGATGTCGAGTGCTCGTGCAACGCTGACCTCCGGGGCCGAGAATCGGAGCGAAACGGCGTGCCGGACGAACGCCGGCGGCGGCGCCACGCGGTGCTGCCGGACGTGGTCCGACCAGGCGAGGGCCCAGACCCAGTGTCCGTCGGTCATGATCCCCACGCGTACGCGCATGCGTGCCGAGCCGGAGAACGGATCCGGGAGCGTGCCGGGCGAGAACAGTACGGGTTCGGCTTCCTCCAGGAACCTGGCCAGGGACTCGGCCAGCCCGTCGGGGAGCGTGCCGGGGGCGAAGTCGGCCTCCAGCTGGGGCTCGCCGACGAGGTGGGGCACGGGGAGCCTGGCCATCCGCTACTTGTCGCCGCCCTTGCCGCCCCGCTTGTCCTCCGTCTTCACGGCGTCGTTGACCTGCTTGGTGAGTTCGTCGTCGAGCTTCTTGAACTCGCGGACCACGGCGTCCGACATGCTGCCGAGCGCGTCGAGCTGCTGGGTGATGTCCTCGCGGCCGTCCTCCCAGTTGGACTCGAAGTCGTCGAGCGCGTCATTGACGCTGCCGTCGCCGATGTCGTCCTTGTAGGACTCGAACAGCTTCTTCGTGTGGTTCAGCCGCGTCTTGAGAGACCGCAGCCGGCGCCCGTAGTTCTCCAGCTCGGTCAACGGCAGTGCGAGGTCGCTCTTGCCCATGTCCCGGAGTCCTCTCTGCGGGTCAGACGGAACGGAACGTGCCGGTCACAGCGCCGAAGCCGTCGCGGAACGCCTCGGCGCGGTCCAGCACCGGGGCGGCTCCGGAGACGAGGACGACCCGGTCGGTGGTTGCCGGGGCGGGGACGGACGTCTGCGTCAGCACCCTACGAAGGGTACGACTGTCGGCCATGACGCACGGGCGCGGCGTGCGCTGACCGCCGAGCGGGCCGAGGAACTGTTCAGCGGTTGATGGACTGGATCTCTTGGACTTCCATGTCCTGCGTCGACTCGAACGTGCCGTCCGGCAGGTCGCCCTGGGCGCCGCCGGTGCCCTCCCAGGAGATTTCCCAGGTGATCGAGGCCTTCAATCGATACGGCTCGCCGTTCGACGAGCGGAGGTAGCGGATGCCGCAGGGGGGTGTCTCGTCTGCCTTGCCCTTCGTGTACGGCGTACCGATGGAGCCGTCGGCGTTGATCTCGCAGTCGCCGGAGGCGGGGAAGGTCTCGGCGTCGGCCGTGCCGGGCTCCAGGTGGAGGGCGACGGGCTTCGCGGTCGTCTCCGCCCAGAGCCCGGTGTGGGGCAGCTCGGCCCGGACCTTGACCTCCTTGAAGGTGCCCTTGTCCAGCCAGACCCAGGTGGGAAGGTTCACGGTGGACTTCGTCTCGGGCTTCAGCTCGACCTTGGTCCCGGGCACGTCGATCTGGTCGTATGCGTAGGCGGCGAGCGTCTCGGGGGTGGGGGCGTGTTCGTCGTCCGGGACGGTGCCGGCGTCCTGCCAGAACATGATGCGGCCGCAGTCCCAGGCCTTGGTGTCGTGCTCGTGTCCTTTGCGGACCACGCTGCGCCAGAACATGCCGTTCTTGCCGACGTTGTAGTCCTTGTAGCCCTCTGCCGTCGTGTTCTTCGACGCGTTGATGTCGAAGTTGTCCTGCTCCTCGCCCTCCTCGTAGTGGTCCACGAAGATTCCCGAGGTCCAGAACTCGTGGGTGTTCACGGCGCCCAGGCCGCCGTTCTTCTCCAGGTCCGCGACGGCGGACTTGAGCTGTTCCGGGGTGAACACCGGCTCGTACCAGCAGACCGGCGGCTCCCAGTTGGGGTCGACGGAGGTGAGGTCCTCCATGGAGCCGGTGCCGGTGCGGCCGTCGGGGTAGGTGACCTGAATCCTGGACTGGGAGACGGAGGCCAGGAGGGTGCGATTGTTCGCATCGCCCTGTGGTTTGTCGCTGCCTTCCGGCGTCGGTGTGGTGCCGCCCACGGGCTTGTCGGCATGGGCCACTCCCGCAGCCCACAACACGGAACCGGCAGCGAGCGCCACGATCCACTTCGTGCGGCCGGCAGCGGTCAGCCCCGGCATTCCGTGGCCTTCCCCTCGACGGTGATCTGCTGGGCCCGCCACACCGGCGAGTCCTGCTGGGGAGCCATGAGGAGGCTGAACTTCTGGTAACTGGCCAGGCTCTCCTCGGTGCGGTGAACCTTTCCGGTCTTCACTTCCTTGCCGTAAGCCTTGGACTGGTCCTCGCAGAACGTGACAAGGATCGACTTGGCCTTCTCACCTTCGCCTACGGGGCTGGTTTCCGCCTGGTAGTACCGGTCCTCGCCGGTCAGGGTCCAACCGCCGTCCACGTACTCCCGGATCTGCGACTCCGCGTACCGGGCGGCACCCGCCGCCGAGTAGAAGCCGTACGCGGGATCCTTGGCGTTCTGTTCGGTGATGCCGTGATTCAGCGCTCTGATGTAGTTCGCGGCGTCACCCAGCGCGGCGGTGGCGTCCGCGTCCGACGGCTTCTCGAAATCGAAGACCAGCTTCAGGTCCTTGGGCAGGCTCACGTCCGGCCGCTTCACGTCGGCCGTCCCCGGCGTCGATGCCGAAGCCGACGGGCCGGCCGTTCCCGTCTCCGCCCCCTTGATGTCGTCCGGCGACGAGTCGTCCCCGCCGCAGGCGGTCAGGAGCAGGGCCGCCGTCGCGGTGAAGGTGGCGGCGGTCATGGTGAGGGCGCTGCGGGCCACTGATGTTCCCCCCGGGATACGACGTGTGCGACGGGCAACGAAGCTACCAGGGGTGCGTGCGCGGCCTCTGACCGGTTTTCGGGGATTGTGTGCGGAGTGTGAAGGAGGCGTTCGAAGAAACGGGCAAAGTGCGTGAAGCGGACGGAAGTTGTGATGTGAGCCTCTCCTGACCCTTCGCCGCTGTCGGCGGGAGTCCATAAGATCTCTGTAGGCTCAACACACCCCTCACGCCGGACGCCCCCGCGGCCTCCTCCGCCCACGACCACGACCCAGGACTGCGCCCATGCCGCGACGCCGCACATCAAGCTCCTCCAGCTCGACGGCTCCCTCGGCACCCTCCGCTCCAAGGAACCGCACGCCGCAGCCGGTGCGGGTGCGGCGGCGGTCGTTCGGGGACTTCGTGAAGGCGTTCCTCGCCTTCGTCGTGCTGCTCGTGCTGGTCGCCGGGGTGCCCGTCGCGCTGGCGAGCCAGATCGGCTGGCCGTTCCCCGACGGTGCGCCCGGCCTCGACTGGCTTCAGCGCGAGATCACGGTCCACACGTTCCTGTCCATCCTCACCGTCGTCGTCTGGCTCGCCTGGGCGCAGTTCACCGCCTGTGTGCTCGTCGAGGTCAAGGCGGCTGTCTCCGGTGTCGGCGTGCCGGGGCGGGTGCCGGGGTCGGGGCCCAGTCAGCTGCTGGCCCGGCAGCTCGTCGCCGCTCTGCTCCTCGTCGGTGCCACCGCGGCGAGCCTCACGCCGGGGCTGTCGCAGCTCGGGCAGAGCCTGGAGGGGAACCAGAAGCCGTCCGTCGCCGCGGCCCAGCAGACGCCGGGGCTCTTCGCGCAGCAGCAGGAGCAGGCCGCCGCCACCGCGGGCGCCCTCGCCGAGCAGGCCGGGCAGGCGGGGCAGGCGGCCGCCCGTGCGGACGGCGGGGCCTCCGCCGCGCACGGCGACACGAAGTACTACCGGATCCAGCCGCCCGAGGGGCGTCACCACGACTCCCTCTGGGAGGTGGCCGAACGGCACCTCGGGGACGGGCGGCGGTACAAGGAGATCTTCGAGCTCAACAAGGACCGCGTGCAGCCGGACGGGTCCCGCCTGTCGGAGGCCTCCCTCATCCGGCCCGGCTGGATCATGGAGATGCCCGGCGACGCCCGCGGCGGCGAGCTGGTCGAGATGCCCGACGCCGCGCCGAACGTCTCCGAGCAGGTGCAGCAGCAGATCAGCGACTACGCCCGCAGCGGGGACCACGCGCAGGGCGGCGGAGCCCAAGGCGGAGCCCAGGGCGGCGGGGACGCCCAGGTGTCCCTGCCCGAGCAGCGGCCCGCGCCCACGCCCGCGAACCCCGTCACGCCGGCCACCCCCGTGCCCGGTGCGGGTCAGGAGCACGCCACCCCCGCCGCCGGACAGGCCGAGGACTCCTTCGGGCTGCCCGAGGCGCTCCTCGCCGCGCCCCTCCTCGCCGCCGGTCTCCTCGGCGCCCTCGGGCGGCGGCGCCGGCAGGCGATGTGGCAGTCGGCGCTCGGCGCGGTCGGCGGACGGCGCGGCATGGAGCCGCCCACGCCGACCGGGGACGCCCAGGACGTGCAGGACGCGCTGCTCGTCGGCGCCGACCCCGAGGGCGTACGCCTGCTCGACCGGTCGCTGCGCGGACTGGCCGCCTCACTCGCCGCCGAGTCCCGCCCGCTGCCCGTCGTCTACGCGGCCTGGATGAGCGGCAACGGCGACCTGCACCTCCAGCTCGCCCAGCCCGCCGGGAAGCCGCCCGCGCCCTGGCAGCAGGGGCAGGACCAGACCTTCTGGATGCTCGCCCGCTCCGACGCCGAGGGGTACGAGGAGGCCGAGACGGCCGCGCCGTACCCCGGGCTCGTCAGCCTCGGCACCATGGACGACTCCCGGCTGCTGCTCAACCTGGAGGCCGTGCCCGGCATCGTCTCGCTCAGCGGGACCGAGACCGACCGGGCCGCCGTGTTCGCGTCGGTCGCCGCCGAGCTGGCCACCAACGGCTGGTCGGACCGCATGACCATCACCCTCGTCGGGTTCGGGGACGACCTCACCCCCCTCGCGCCGAACCGGATCCGGCACCTCGACGGGTTCGAGGACCTCCTCGAGACCATGGCGGCCGAGACCCGGCAGCGGCGCGGCGCGCTCGGCGCCGCCGGGCACGACTCGGTGCTCACCGGCCGTACCGGGCCCGCCCAGCACACGCGTTGGGCCCCGCACCTCGTCCTCCTCGCCGCCCAGCCGTCCGACGAGGAGGCCCTCCAGCTCGCGGAGCTGGCCGCCGACGCGGGCCGCCTCGGCATCGGCTACCTCGTCGGCACCGGGGGCACCGACCTGCCCGGCGCGGCGTGGGAGATGGAGATCACCGGCGAGGGGCGGCTGCTCGCGCCGCTGCTCGGACTCGAGCTGGAGGCCCAGTCGCTGCCCGTCGCGCAGCAGCGTGCCGTGGTCGAGCTGTTCACCGACGCCGACCCGGGCTCCGGTCCCGAGGGCGGGCCCCGACGGGCGGCCAACACCCCGCCGTTCCTCGTCGACATCAGCGAGCAGGGGCGGCCCGCCGTGTACGCCCGCCTCGTCGGCTCGTACGAGATCATCGGCCTGGACGCGCCCGACGGCGAGCGCAGCGCCCTGCTGCACGAGGCGCTGGCGCTGCTCCTGCTGCACCGCGAGGGAGTCCACCCGCGCGTGCTGTCCTCCGCGCTGTGGCCGCGCGGCGTGACGGCGGACGTGCGCGACGCGCTGCTGGAGCGGCTGCGTGCCTGGCTCGGCACCGACCCCGACGGCACACCGCGGCTCGCCACCGACGCCTCCGGACGGCTCACCCTCGCCAGGTCCGTCGTCTCCGACCTCGACGTACTGCGCTCCCTCTACTACGAGGCCACGCAGGGCCGGGGCGTCGACAGCCGCCAGGTGCGCGGGCGGCTGCTCACCGACGCGCTGGTGCTGGTGCGCGGGCCGCTGCTCGCCGACCGGCCCGAAGGCCGCTACCGCTGGCTCACCCACGAGATCGTGGACGCCCAACTCCCCCTGCTGGTCGCGGACACCGGCCTCGCGCTGTCCGAGTTCCACCTGGAGAGGAACCGCGCGGAGAAGGCCATCGAGGCGCTCAACGCGGCACTGCGCACCGCCCCCGCCGACGAGCGCCTGTGGCACGAACTGCTGCGCGCCACGCACACCACCGGCGACCCCGACCGGCTGCGCGCCCTCGCCGCCGATCTCGTCGACCGCAGCGGCGCGCGCGGGGTGCCGCCGCGCACCGAGGCGCTGCTGGACGAACTGCTGCCGACTTGGCGCGAGGGCGTCGCCGCCGCCGGATGAGCACCGACCTCGGTATCGGCGGCCACACGGGCATCGACCTCGACGTCGTGGTCGTCCTCGTCGCCGCGCTGTGGGGCGCGGCGACGGGCGCGCTGCTGCCCCGGGCCGCCTACCGGTTCTCCGCCCCTTCCGGGGAGGCGTGGCACGAGCGCTGCCCGGACGGGCACCCCGTCCGGGGCTGGCTCGGCCGGGCCCGGTGCGGGCGGTGCCCGACGGACCAGGCGTCCTACGGCCCGCGCACCGCGTCCCTCGCCCTCGCCACCGCCCTCGTCTGCGCCGCCCTCGCCGCCGCCACCGGGACCCGCCCCGAGGTCGCCGTCTGGCTGCTGCTCGCCCCGGCCGGCGTACTGCTCGCCGTAGTCGACCTGAAGGTACGGCGGCTGCCCGACCCGCTCACCCTGCCGCTCGCCGGCGCCGCGCTCGTCCTGCTCGGCCCGACCGCGCTCGTGCCCGAGCACGCGGGGGAGTGGACCACCGCCCTGCTGGGCGCCCTCGCCCTCGGCGCCGGCTACCTCGTGTTGTTCCTCATCAACCCGGCGGGCATGGGCTTCGGCGACGTCAAGCTCGCCCTGACGGCCGGTGCCGTCCTCGGCTGGTACGGCTGGCCCACGCTGATGCTGGGCACCTTCGCCGGATTCCTGCTCGGGGCGCTGTACGGCGGCGCCCTACTCGTCGCCCGGCGCGCGGACCGCAAGACGGCCATCCCCTTCGGGCCGTTCCTGATCGCGGGCGCCTTCCTCGGCGTCCTGGCCGGGGCGTACGCGGCCTGACCACGAGCGGGAGAAACGCCTGGCGTACGCTGGGCAGGTCCGTCCACAACCCTTACGAACCTTGCGAAAGGGACGCCGGTGACCGAGAAGGCCGACCTTCAGCCCATCCTCGACCGCGCCGCCGCCGGTGGGCGGATCACCCCCGAAGAGGCGCTCGACCTCTACCGGGACGCCCCGCTGCACGCGCTGGGCGCCGCCGCCGACGCCGTACGCAGGCGCAAGTACGCCGGTACGGAGCACATCGCGACGTACATCATCGAGCGGAACATCAACTACACGAACGTGTGCGTCACGGCGTGCAGGTTCTGCGCCTTCTACGCCGCGCCCAAGGACACCGCCAAGGGCTGGACCCGCGACCTCGACGACATCCTGCGCCGCTGCGCGGAGACGATCGAGCTGGGCGGCACGCAGATCATGTTCCAGGGCGGCCACCACCCGGACTACGGCGTCGAGTACTACGAGAAGCACTTCGCCGCCATCAAGAAGGAGTTCCCCGAACTCGTCATCCACAGCCTGGGGGCGAGCGAGGTCGAGCACATGGCGCGGATCTCGAAGGTGTCGGTCGAGGAGGCCATCACCCGGATCCACGCCGCCGGGCTCGACTCCTTCGCCGGGGCCGGGGCGGAGCTGCTGCCCGAGCGGCCGCGCAAGGCCATCGCGCCGCTCAAGGAGTCCGGCGAGCGCTGGCTGGAGATCATGGAGATCGCGCACGGGCTGGGCGTCGAGTCGACGTCCACCATGCTGATGGGCACCGGCGAGACCAACGCCGAGCGCATCGAGCACCTGCGGATGATCCGGGACGTGCAGGACCGCACCGGCGGTTTCCGCGCCTTCATCCCGTACACCTACCAGCCCGAGAACAACCACCTGAAGGGCCGCACCCAGGCCACGCTCTTCGAGTACCTGCGGATGATCGCCATCGCCCGCGTGTTCCTCGACAACGTCGCCCACATCCAGGGCTCCTGGCTGACCACCGGCAAGGAGGTCGGCCAGCTCTCCCTGCACTACGGCGCGGACGACCTTGGCTCGATCATGCTGGAGGAGAACGTCGTCTCCTCCGCCGGCGCCAAGCACCGCTCCAACCGGATGGAGATCATCGACCTCATCCGCAAGGCGGGGAGGGTGCCCGCCCAGCGGGCCACCACGTACGAGCACCTGGTCGTGCACGACGACCCGGCGAACGACCCCGTCGACGAGCGGGTCGTCTCCCACATCTCGTCCACGGCCATCGAGGGCGGTACGGCCCACCCCGAGCTGAAGCTGCTCGCGTCCAACTGAGGCCGCCGTGCTCACGATCCACGTCTGCGAGGCCTCGCCCGAGACGGCCGTCGTGGTCGACGGCGCGCAGCTCGCCGCCGTCGGCCCGTACGAGGCACTGGCCGCCGGCCACCCGCGGGCCCGGGTGCGCCGGTGGCCCGGCATCCTGACGCCCGGACTGCTGAACCCGTACGGCCCGGAACTGCTGGAGCAGGCATACCACCCCGACCCGCGCGAAGCGGACCGGCTGGGCACCGAGCCGGTCTTCGGGGAGCGCGCGCAGGCACTCCTCGCCGCGAACGCGTCCGCGCGGGGCGCCAGCGCGCGCCGGGGGGTGCAACGCATGCTGGCGCACGGCACGGTCGCCGTCGCCGGAGAGCTGCGGGGCCGCGCGGCCCTGGACGCGGTGCGCGGAGCGGGGCTCGCCGTGGCGGCGCGTCCGGCCGCCCTGCCCGGGCCCGCGTCCTTCTCGCCAGCGCCGCTGGTACTGCTTCCCGGGCTCGCTCCCGGCCGGCCCGCCCGGTTCGCGGTGTTCGACGTACCCGACCGGGCCGCGCTCGTGCGGGAGGGCGCGGGCACGTGCGTGGCCACCGTCGTGGGCGGCCGTCTGGTGTACCGGGGGCGGTGAGCCGAGCGTCTCAGTGACCTCGGCCTCGACCTCGGTCACGGCGTCGGCCTCGGCCTCGGTCACGGGGCCGAGGGGCGTCGTGAGCCCGTCCGCGCCGGGCGGGACACGTGCTGCAACAATGGGCCCGTGACCCGCGCTTCCCTGAACAAGCAGCCGCACGAAGTCGCCTCGATGTTCGACCACGTCGCGGAACGGTACGACCTGACGAACGCCGTGCTCTCGCTCGGCCAGGACCGGGCGTGGCGCAAGGCGGTCGCCGAGGCCGTCGACGCCCGCCCCGCCCAGAAGGTCCTGGACCTCGCGGCGGGCACGGCGACCTCCTCGCTGCCCTTCGCCCGCACCGGCGCCTACGTCGTCCCCTGCGACTTCTCCCAGGGGATGCTCCAGGTCGGCAAGGAACGGCACTCCTGGCTGCCGTTCACCGCGGGCGACGCGACCCGGCTGCCGTTCAAGGACGACGTCTTCGACGCCGTCACCATCTCCTTCGGGCTGCGCAACGTGCAGGACACCGACGCCGCGCTGCGCGAGATGTACCGGGTGACGCGGCCCGGCGGCCGGGTCGTCATCTGCGAGTTCTCACACCCGACCTGGGCGCCGTTCCGCACCGTCTACACCGAGTACTTGATGCGCGCCCTGCCGCCGGTCGCCCGCGCGGTGTCGTCCAACCCCGACGCGTACGTGTACCTCGCCGAGTCCATCCGCGCCTGGCCCGACCAGGCGGCGCTCGCCGGGCGGCTGGGCAGGGCCGGCTGGTCCAAGGTGGCGTGGCGCAACCTGACGGGCGGCGTGGTGACACTGCACCGCGGGTTCAAGGCGGGCTGAGGACGGCACGGCGGGGCGTTGGCGCGCCCGGCTCCCGCGCGCCCGGTTCCGGCCCGCCCGGCTCCGGCAGTTCCCGGCGGAGTCCGCCCGGCGGCGGGCACGGCACGCGCGGCTCGCGGATGCCCCCGCCGCCCTCGCCCTCCCCGAAGTCGAACCACACGTACACCGTCGACTCCGGCGGCACCCGTGCGCCGGGCCGCGGGTACTGGCGTACGACGTGGTCGACGACGGCGGCCCGGAGATCGGGCCGGTCCGACGCGTGCAGGGACAGCCCCTGGACGCGGGCGGTCTCGTACGCGTCCACGGCCATGAGGCCGACCAGGCGCGGTACGCGCACATCGGCTTTCCCGGATACCAGGCGCACGGGCGTCACCCCCAGCGGTACCCGGCAGAGTAGCGCCGCCGGGCACTGCCCGGAAGCGTCAAGTGGCTGACTGTGACAGTTGGTTACCGTGCGTCATGCGAGTCCTCCGGGAGGGGCAGGGCGAGGCGGTAGCAGTGCCCCCGCTGCTCGGACGAGGGGATCGTGAAGACCTCGGCGAGCCGCATCCCCAGGCGTTCCGTGACGGCGATGGACCGGGCGTTACGGGCGTTGACCATCGCGACCACCTCCGCCACACCGGCCGCCCGCACCCGCTGGAGGGTCTGCCGGGCCGCCGCGGTGACGTAGCCCTTCCCCCAGTGCCCCCGCCCGAGCCGCCAGCCGATCTCGATCTCGCCCTTGGGACCCCACTCCCCGGGCCAGGGCTGGGCGCCGGTGAACCCTATGACCTGCCCGGAACCGTCCACCATGGTCCACAGGCAGAAGCCGTGCTCGGCGTCGTGCCGGCGCTGGCGGGCGGTCAGCTCCTCGTAGACGGACAGTTCCGCGGACCGCCCGCCGTGGAACTCCATGACGTCCGGATCGTCGAAGATCCGGTGCCAGGCGACGGCGTCCTCGTCGGTGGGGACGCGCAACCGTACGGCGGGGAGAGGTCGCTTCACTGGGCAGCCCTTCAGCCGGGTGATCGGTGACGCTGAATAGACTGCCCATGACCAGTGCCGGTCGGCACGCAGATTCCGAACTTGGGGAGATCCCGCCGTGACCGTCGAGACTGAGCCGCTCTCCGAGAACACCGCCGACGTGATCGTCGTGGGCGCGGGGCCGGCCGGCTCCACGACCGCGTACCACCTGGCCAGGTCGGGACTGGACGTCCTGCTCCTGGAGAAGACCGCGTTTCCCAGGGAGAAGGTCTGCGGCGACGGCCTCACCCCGCGCGCGGTCAAGCAACTCGTCGCCATGGGCATCGACATCTCCGAGGAGGCCGGCTGGCTGCGCAACAAGGGCCTGCGCATCATCGGCGGCGGCTCGCGCCTCCAGCTGGACTGGCCGGATCTCGCCTCCTTCCCCGACTACGGACTCGTCCGTAAGCGCGACGACTTCGACGAGCAGCTCGCCCGGCAGGCCCAGAAGGCCGGCGCCCGACTGTACGAGCGCTGCAACGTGGGCGCCCCGATCGTGGACGACCGCACCGGCCGCATCACGGGTGTGAAGGCCAAGCTGGGCGAGGACAAGCGCGAGGTCACCTTCCACGCGCCGCTGGTGGTGGCCGCAGACGGCAACTCCACGCGGCTGTCCCTGGCGATGGGCCTGCACCGCCGGGAGGACCGGCCCATGGGCGTCGCGGTCCGCACGTACTTCACCTCGCCCCGCCACGACGACGACTACCTGGAGTCCTGGCTGGAGCTGTGGGACCGACGCGGCGCGCAGGACCGCCTGCTGCCCGGCTACGGCTGGGTCTTCGGCATGGGCGACGGCACCTCCAACGTCGGCCTGGGCGTCCTGAACACCTCCGCCGCCTTCAAGGAGCTCGACTGGCGCGAGATCCTCAAGGCCTGGTGCGCGTCCATGCCCGAGGACTGGGGCTACACCCCGGACAACATGACCGGCCCGATCCGCGGCGCCGCGCTGCCCATGGCCTTCAACCGCCAGCCCCACTACACCAAGGGTCTGCTCCTCGTCGGCGACGCCGGCGGCCTGGTGAACCCCTTCAACGGCGAGGGCATCGCCTACGCCATGGAGTCCGGCCAGATCGCCGCCGACGTCGTCGTCCAGGCCCACGCGCGGGCCACGCCGGCCCAGCGCGAGATCGCCCTCCAGCGTTACCCGCGCGTCCTGAAGGACACCTACGGCGGCTACTACAACCTGGGCCGCGCCTTCGTGAAGCTCATCGGCAACCCGAAGGTCATGCAGATCGCGACCCAGCGCGGCCTCACCCACCCGATCCTGATGAAGTTCACCCTCAAGATGCTCGCCAACCTGACGGACCCGACGGGCGGCGACGCGATGGACCGCATCATCAACGGACTGAGCAAGGTCGCGCCGAAGGCCTGAAACCCGGCCGACGGGCCGATCAGGCGGTGAAGGCCGCCGCGTTGGCCGACCGGCGCGCGAAGACCTCCTCGCGCCGGTCAGCCGACTGCCGCAGCGCCGCCTTCCGCTCCCGGCCGGAGAGCCGGTCCAGGTAGACGTGCCCGTTCACGTGGTCGGTCTCGTGGGCGAGGCAGCGCGCGAAGTAGCCGGTGCCCTCGACGACGAGCGGCGCGCCGTCCCTGTCCAGGCCCCGCACGACGGCCCGGTCGGGCCGCGGTACGGCCATGACGGCGCCCGGCACCGACAGGCAGCCCTCGCCCTCGTCCAGCAGCCGCCGTTCGGCCGGGGCGAGGGGTTCCAGCACCGGGTTGACGATGTGTCCGACATGTCGGACACCGTCGTCGTCCGGGCAGTCGTAGACGAACAGGCGCAGACCGACCCCGACCTGATTGGCCGCCAGGCCGGCCCCCTCCGCCACGTACATGGTGCGGAACATGTCGTCGATGAGCGCCGCGAGGTCGGGTCCGAACTCGGTGACGTCACGGCACGGCCGGTGCAGCACCTCCTCGCCGACCTCGGTGACGCGCCGCACCGATCCGCGCCGGGCCTCGGGCGCGAACGGGGGACAGGAGGCGGCGGGCCGTCCCTGTACGAACACACTGGGCATGACGTTGGCTCCTTCGGCTCGTGGACGGGCCGGAGGGAACCGGCCCGCGCCCGAGCATGCCAGGAGCCCGCCAAGGGCCGCAGCCCCCGAGCGGCTGCGGCCCTTTCGCGTGTGAACGGGTGGTTCCGCGGCTTACAGCACGCGCACCGCGCCGCTCGGCGGGTCGTACGAGAGCGGCTTCTCGACCACGCCGGTGGAGGAGTTCTGCGCGCCGACGAACATGCCGCCGCCGACGTAGACGCCCACGTGGTACGCGCTGCCGGCACCGCCCCAGTACAGGATGTCGCCCGGCTGGAGGTTGTCCAGCCCGACCTGGGTGCCGGCCGTCGACTGGGCCTGGGAGACGCGGGGCAGGCTGATGCCGACCTGCTTGAAGGCGGCCTGCACGAGGCCGGAGCAGTCGTAGGCGGACGGGCCGGTGGCGCCGGAGACGTACGCCTTGCCGACCTGGGCCTGCACGAAGGAGACGACGGCGGCGGCCGAACCGGTGGCCGTGGACGTGCTGGTGCTGCTGCCGCTGCTCGTGCCGGTGGAGGAGCCGGTGTCCGCGGAGGCGCTCAGGGTGGTGCGCTCGGCGGTGCGCGAGGCGCGCTCGGCGGCCTCCTTGCGCGCGGCCTCCTCGGCCTTCTTCTTCGCCTCCGCGGCCTTCTTCTTGGCGTCGGCGAGGTCGGCCTTGGCCTGCTTGGCGGCCTTGGCGGCCGCCGCGTCACGCTCGGCCTGCAGCTGGTAGCTCGCGGCCGCCTGCTGCGTGACGTCCGCGGACTGGGCGACCTGAGCGGCCAGGTCGGCCGTCAGGGTGGGCAGTTCGAGGGTCTGCGTCACCGGTTCGGCCGCGTGGGCCGCCCCCGACGCACCGGCCACTGCCAGGGTGCTGAGGACGCCACCGGCAACTCCGGTCCGCATCGCGATCGTCGACGCGCTGCGGCGGGGCTTCCGGTGGCTGCGTATGTGAGCGGTGTGGGACATAGGGACAACCGGTATCAGTAGCTCCTCCATACCTACAAGAAACGTGTGCTGCGCCACAGTTGTTCAATCGGGCCGCCGAATCCCGGGCGTGTCGCTCTTTATTGACGCCGTAACGGACATAGTGGACGGGCCGTAACCGGCCTGTGATCACGGTCTTTGATCGTTACGCCCGAATTGCCCCGCGCTTACCACTTGTTGGGACACTTGGCCAAGCCCGGTTCTCAGACGCCTCTCATGAATGTGGCACAGGTCACGGAACGGTTACCCCGGCGCGCGCGTCCGTCGCGTGCGAGGCGGGTCGGCCGCCCGCGGATCGCTCGTGAACGCGCGCACGTGTCCACAACGCCCCCCGGTGCTCCCCCTGACGTGTGAACGCCTCCTCTATCAAGGGCTCACGTCCAGCACCAATTTGCATGCAAGGGAAGCTTCTTGATATTGAGACGCCCCTTGCCCGCCCCCTCTGGCCAGCGACGACGAGTGAAATTGTCACCTCTGGTGATCAGGTGAACGCTTCTTGTGTGAAGATCACCGCTCATCCGACTTCATGATCGTTCGTCAGGTGGTGGAGATCACAAAGCTTGTGCAATACCCCGTGTCGCAGATCACAGAGGGTCGGGCATAGGATGCGAGGCAGTTGGGCTTGTGACCTGCTTCACATGTTCGCGATCTTCGTCGGGACGGGCGGGGTTCGTGGGGCTGTTGGGGCGGCTGTGAGTCCAGTGCAACCGCCAGCAGTCAGTGCCGACTGAGAGGAGCGAGGAGCGGTGAACGCGTATGCGCCCATCCTCGTACTGGGAGCCCTCGGGGCAGGCTTTGCGATCTTCTCCGTGGTGATGGCCACGCTGATCGGTCCGAAGCGGTACAACCGGGCGAAGCTCGAGGCCTACGAGTGCGGCATCGAGCCGACCCCCACGCCGGCCGGCGGCGGGCGCTTCCCCATCAAGTACTACCTGACGGCGATGCTCTTCATCATCTTCGATATCGAGATCGTCTTCCTCTACCCCTGGGCCGTCACCTTCGACGCCCTGGGGATTTTCGGGCTCGTGGAGATGCTGCTCTTCGTGCTCACCGTCTTCGTCGCGTACGCGTACGTATGGCGGCGCGGCGGCCTGGAATGGGACTGAGGGGCCTTTGACATGGGACTCGAAGAAAAACTGCCGAGCGGCTTCCTGCTGACCACCGTCGAGCAGGCCGCGGGCTGGGTGCGCAAGTCGTCCGTCTTCCCGGCCACGTTCGGCCTCGCCTGCTGTGCCATCGAGATGATGACCACCGGCGCCGGCCGCTACGACATGGCGCGCTTCGGCATGGAGGTCTTCCGCGGATCGCCGCGCCAGGCCGACCTGATGATCGTCGCCGGCCGGGTCAGCCAGAAGATGGCGCCGGTGCTGCGGCAGGTCTACGACCAGATGCCGAACCCGAAGTGGGTCATCTCCATGGGGGTCTGCGCCTCCTCGGGCGGCATGTTCAACAACTACGCCATCGTCCAGGGCGTCGACCACGTCGTCCCGGTCGACATCTACCTCCCCGGCTGCCCGCCGCGGCCCGAGATGCTGCTGGACGCCATCCTCAAGCTCCACCAGAAGATCCAGAGCTCCAAGCTCGGTGTGAACGCGGAGGAAGCGGCCCGCGAGGCGGAGGAGGCGGCGCTCAAGGCCCTGCCCACGATCGAGATGAAGGGGCTGCTGCGGTGAGTGACGCGAACAACACCGCGGGTGACTCGGGCGACGTCAATCCCGAGAAGGACCTGTCCACGCAGAACCTCCCCGGCCAGCGGGGCCAGGGCGGCGAGGAGATCCGCGTCCAGCGCGGCATGTTCGGCGCCAACAACGGCGGCGACACCTCCGGCTACGGAGGTCTGGTCCGCTCCGTCCGGCTCCCCGGGCCGGCGACCCGCCCCTACGGCGGTTGGTTCGACGAGGTCGCCGACGAACTCGAGGGCGCACTGGAGGAGCAGGGACTCCTGCCCGACAACGCCATCGAGAAGACGGTCGTCGACCGCGACGAGCTGACCTTCCACATCGAGCGCGAGCACCTGGTCCGCGTCGCCCGCACCCTGCGCGACGACCCGGCCCTGCGCTTCGAACTGTGCACCGGTGTGAGCGGCGTCCACTACCCGCACGACAAGGGCCGCGAGCTGCACGCCGTCTACCACCTGCGCTCGATCACCCACAACCGGCTGATCCGCCTCGAAGTCAGCGCGCCCGACAGCGACCCGCACATCCCGTCGCTGTTCTCGGTCTATCCGACGAACGACTGGCACGAGCGCGAGACGTACGACTTCTTCGGCATCGTCTTCGACGGTCACCCGGCCCTGACGCGGATCATGATGCCGGACGACTGGCAGGGCTTTCCGCAGCGCAAGGACTACCCCCTCGGCGGCATCCCCGTCGAGTACAAGGGCGCCCAGATCCCGGCTCCGGACCAGCGGAGGTCGTACTCGTGAGCACTTCGCACGCATCCCCTCGCGAGACCACCGAGGGCACCGTCTACACGGTCACCGGCGGCGACTGGGACGAGGTCGTCCAGTCCGCGGCCCGCGCCGACGACGAGCGCATCGTCGTCAACATGGGCCCGCAGCATCCGTCCACCCACGGCGTGCTCCGCCTCATCCTGGAGATCGACGGCGAGACGGTGACCGAGGCCCGCTGCGGCATCGGCTACCTGCACACCGGCATCGAGAAGAACCTCGAGTACCGGACGTGGACGCAGGGCACCACGTTCGTGACGCGCATGGACTACCTGACGCCGTTCTTCAACGAGACGGCGTACTGCCTGGGCGTCGAGAAGCTCCTCGGCATCGAGGACCAGATCCCGGACCGCGCCACGATCATCCGGGTCCTGCTCATGGAACTGAACCGGCTCTCCTCGCACCTGGTGTGCGTCGCCACCGGCGGCATGGAGCTGGGCGCCACCACGGTCATGATCTACGGATTCCGCGATCGTGAACTCATTCTCGACGTCTTCGAGCTGATCACCGGCCTGCGGATGAACCACGCGTTCGTGCGCCCGGGCGGACTCGCCCAGGACCTGCCGCCCGGTGCGGTCGACCAGATGCGCGAGCTCGTGAAGAAGATGAAGAAGAACCTCCCGGAGTACGACAAGCTCTTCACCGGGAACCCCATCTTCAAGGCCCGCATGCAGGACGTCGGCTACCTCGACCTGGCCGGCTGCATGGCACTCGGCGCCACCGGCCCGGTCCTCAGGTCCACCGGTCTCCCGCACGACCTGCGCAAGACCCAGCCCTACTGCGGATACGAGACCTACGACTTCGACGTCCCGACCGCCGAGACCTGCGACTCCTACGGCCGCTTCCTGATCCGGCTGGAGGAGATGCGCCAGTCGCTGCGCATCGTCGAGCAGTGCCTGGACCGGCTGGAGCCCGGCCCGGTCATGGTCGCCGACAAGAAGATCGCCTGGCCCGCCCAGCTCGCCCTGGGACCGGACGGCCTCGGCAACTCCCTCGACCACATCAAGAAGATCATGGGTACCTCCATGGAGGCCCTGATCCACCACTTCAAGCTGGTCACCGAGGGCTTCCGGGTGCCGCCGGGACAGGCGTACGCGGCGGTCGAGTCGCCCAAGGGCGAGCTCGGGGTGCACGTCGTATCCGACGGCGGCACGCGGCCCTTCCGGGTCCACTTCCGCGACCCGTCCTTCACCAACCTGCAGGCCATGGCGGCGATGTGCGAGGGCGGCCAGGTCGCCGACGTCATCGTCGCCGTGGCGTCCATCGACCCCGTGATGGGAGGCGTCGACCGGTGACCACCTCTTCTTCGGAGCGGGGCGTCAGCCTGGGCATGCCGGAACTGCCCGCGCCCGCCTACCCGGACGACGTCCGGGCCCGGCTGGAGACCGACGCGCGCGAGGTCATCGCCCGCTACCCGGACTCCCGGTCCGCCCTCCTGCCGCTGCTGCACCTCGTGCAGGCGGAGGAGGGACACGTCACGCGCACCGGGATGCGGTTCTGCGCCGACATGCTGGACCTCACCACCGCCGAGGTCACCGCGGTCGCCACCTTCTACACCATGTACCGGCGCGGGCCGAGCGGTGACTACCAGGTTGGCGTGTGCACCAACACGCTGTGCGCGGTGATGGGCGGCGACGCGATCTTCGAGTCCCTCCAGGAACACCTGGGCGTCGGCAACGGCGAGACCACCGAGGACGGCAAGGTCACCCTGGAGCACATCGAGTGCAACGCGGCCTGCGACTTCGCGCCGGTCGTGATGGTCAACTGGGAGTTCTTCGACAACCAGACCCCGGCGAGCGTCAAGGCCCTCGTCGACGACCTGCGCGCGGGACGGCCGGTGACGCCCACGCGCGGTGCGCCGCTGTGCACCTTCAAGGAGACCGCCCGGATCCTGGCGGGCTTCCCCGACGAGCGGGACGGCGCCGTCGCGGCCGGCGGCAGCGCGGGTCCCGCCTCCCTGGCCGGTCTCAAGCTGGCCAAGGGCGAGGCGTCCGCCGCGCGCGTGGTGCACCCGCGGGACGGCGGACCGCACGACGCGCCGCAGGACCGGGCCGTGCACGACCCGTCCCCGACGGAACACCTCAGCTCGCACGACGCGCCGCAGGACACATCGGCATCCGACCCTTCCAACCCGGCAGGGCCTACCGCCGAGGAGGGGGAGTGATGACCGTGGCCGCCGAGATCAAGGGCAGCAGCCCGGAGAAGCTGCTCGCACCCGTGCTGTCGGCCTTCTGGGACGAGGACGAGTCCTGGACTCTCGACGTCTACCGGAGGCACGAGGGGTACGAGGGGCTCCGCAAGGCGCTGGCGATGGCGCCGGACGACCTGATCGCGTACGTCAAGGAGTCCGGTCTGCGTGGACGCGGCGGTGCCGGGTTCCCGACGGGCATGAAGTGGCAGTTCATTCCCCAGGGGGACGGCAAGCCTCACTATCTAGTTGTCAACGCCGACGAGTCGGAGCCGGGGACCTGCAAGGACATCCCGCTCCTCTTCGCGAACCCGCACAGCCTCATCGAGGGCATCGTCATCGCGTGTTACGCCATCAGGTCTTCGCATGCCTTCATCTACCTGCGTGGTGAAGTCGTCCCAGTACTGCGGCGGTTGCACGAGGCCGTGCGCGAGGCCCACGCGGCCGGCTTCCTCGGCGAGAACATCCTGGGCAGCGGACTCGATCTCGAACTCACCGTGCACGCGGGCGCGGGCGCGTACATCTGCGGTGAGGAGACCGCACTGCTCGACTCGCTCGAAGGCCGCCGGGGTCAACCGCGGCTCCGTCCCCCCTTTCCTGCCGTCGCGGGCCTCTATGCGTGCCCGACTGTGGTGAATAACGTCGAATCCATCGCTTCAGTTCCCGCGATCCTGAACAAGGGCAAGGACTGGTTCAGGTCGATGGGCAGCGAGAAGTCCCCGGGCTTCACGTTGTACTCGCTCAGCGGCCACGTCGCGGGCCCCGGCCAGTACGAGGCCCCGCTCGGCATCACGCTGCGCCAGCTCCTCGACATGAGCGGCGGCATGCGCCCCGGCCACCGGCTCAAGTTCTGGACGCCCGGCGGTTCCTCGACGCCGATGTTCACCGACGAGCACCTCGACGTCCCCCTCGACTACGAAGGAGTGGGCGCCGCCGGTTCCATGCTCGGCACGAAGGCGCTCCAGTGCTTCGACGAGACGACCTGCGTCGTGCGCGCCGTCACCCGCTGGACCGAGTTCTACGCCCACGAGTCCTGCGGCAAGTGCACACCCTGCCGCGAAGGCACCTACTGGCTGGTCCAGTTGCTGCGCGACATCGAGGCCGGCAAGGGACAGATGTCCGACCTCGACAAGCTGAACGACATCGCCGACAACATCAACGGCAAGTCCTTCTGCGCCCTCGGCGACGGTGCCGCCTCGCCGATCTTCTCCTCGCTCAAGTACTTCCGCGAGGAGTACGAGGAGCACATCACGGGCCGCGGCTGCCCCTTCGACCCGGCCAAGTCGACGGCCTGGGCCGACCGCACGGAGGTGAAGGCATGACCGTGACCACCAATACTCCCTCGGGAGGGGGAGCAGCGGCGGTCCCGCCGGAAGATCTCGTCACCCTGACGATCGACGGCGCCGAGATCAGTGTGCCCAAGGGCACCCTGGTCATCCGGGCCGCCGAACAGCTCGGCATCGAGATCCCCCGGTTCTGCGACCACCCCCTCCTCGACCCGGCCGGCGCCTGCCGCCAGTGCATCGTCGAGGTCGAGGGCCAGCGCAAGCCCATGGCGTCCTGCACCATCACCTGCACCGACGGCATGGTGGTGAAGACCCAGCTCACCTCGCCCGTCGCCGAGAAGGCCCAGTACGGGGTGATGGAGCTGCTGCTCATCAACCACCCGCTGGACTGCCCGGTCTGCGACAAGGGCGGCGAGTGCCCCCTTCAGAACCAGGCGATGTCGCACGGCCAGGCCGACTCCCGCTTCGAGGGCAGGAAGCGGACCTACGAGAAGCCCGTGCCGATCTCCACGCAGGTCCTGCTCGACCGCGAGCGCTGCGTGCTGTGCGCCCGCTGCACCCGGTTCTCCAACCAGGTCGCGGGCGACCCGATGATCGAGCTGATCGAGCGGGGCGCGCTCCAGCAGGTCGGCACCGGCGAGGGCGACCCCTTCGAGTCGTACTTCTCCGGCAACACCATCCAGATCTGCCCGGTCGGCGCGCTGACCTCGGCGGCGTACCGGTTCCGCTCCCGGCCCTTCGACCTGATCTCCTCGCCGTCGGTGTGCGAGCACTGCTCCGGCGGCTGCGCCACCCGCACCGACCACCGGCGCGGCAAGGTCATGCGGCGCCTCGCGGCCAACGAGCCCGAGGTCAACGAGGAGTGGATCTGCGACAAGGGGCGCTTCGGGTTCCGGTACGCGCAGCAGCGGGACCGGCTCACCACGCCCCTGGTGCGCAACGCGGAGGGCGAGCTGGAGCCGGCCTCCTGGCCGGAGGCGCTGCAGATCGCCGCGCAGGGACTGCTCGCCTCCAGGGGCCGCACCGGCGTCCTGACCGGCGGGCGGCTCACCGTCGAGGACGCCTACGCGTACAGCAAGTTCGCGCGCGTGGCGCTCGACACCAACGACATCGACTTCCGCGCGCGCGTGCACAGCGCCGAGGAGGCCGACTTCCTGGCCGCCCGGATCGCCGGACGGGGCCGTGACCTCGACGGCACCGGCGTCACGTACACGTCGCTGGAGAAGGCGCCCGCAGTGCTGCTGGTCGGCTTCGAGGCCGAGGAGGAGGCGCCCGGCGTCTTCCTCCGGCTGCGCAAGGCGTGGCGCAAGCACGGACAGAAGGTCTTCTCACTGGCCACGCACGCCACACGGGGCCTGGAGAAGGCGGGCGGCACCCTGCTCCCCGCCGCTCCGGGCACCGAGACCGAGTGGCTGGACGCCCTCGCGAGCGGCGTCGGCCTGGAGGAGGGCGGCAGCCAGGCGGCCGAGGCCCTGCGCGCCGAGGGTGCCGTGATCGTCGTCGGCGAACGGCTGGCGTCCGTGGCCGGCGGCCTCACCTCAGCCGTACGGACCTCGGCGGCGACCGGCGCCCGGCTGGTGTGGATCCCACGCCGGGCCGGGGAGCGCGGCGCCATCGAGGCGGGCGCGCTGCCGTCGCTGCTGCCCGGCGGACGCCCCGCGACCGACCCCCGCGCGCGTGAGGAGGTCGCCGCCCTGTGGGGCCTGTCCGACCTTCCGCACCGCTACGGCCGCGACACCGGCGAGATCGTCGAGGCCGCGGCCCGGGGCGAACTCCAGGCGCTGCTGGTGGCGGGCGTGGAGGTCGCCGACCTGCCCGACCCCACGCGCGCGCGTGCGGCACTCGACGAGGCCGGGTTCGTGGTGTCGCTGGAGCTGCGGCCCAGCGAGGTCACCGAACGCGCCGACGTCGTCCTGCCCGTCGCCGCGGTCGCCGAGAAGCCCGGCACCTTCCTCAACTGGGAGGGCAGGGTGCGCTTCTTCGAAGCCGCGCTCAAGCCCGACCAGATGACCCGGCGCCTCGCCCCCGCCGACGCCCGCGTCCTGCAGATGCTGGCCGACGCCATGGACGTCCACCTCGGCCTGCCCGACCTGCGCACCACGCGCGCGGAGATCGACCGGCTCGGCGCCTGGGACGGGCCGCGGGCCGGTGAGCCCCTTCAGACCGCGAGCGCGCTGCCGCGGCCGGCCGCCGGAGAAGCCGTACTGGCGGGGCACCGGCTGCTGCTCGACCAGGGACTGCTCCAGCAGGGCGACGAGGCGCTGGCCGGCACCCGGCACGCCGCACGCGCGCGCGTGTCGGCCGCCACGGCCGCCGAGGCGGGCGTCAAGGACGGCGACGTCCTCGCCGTGACCGGACCGGCCGGGGCCGTCGCCTTCCCGCTCCAGGTCACCGAGATGCCCGACCGGGTGGTCTGGCTTCCGCTGAACTCGGCCGGCACCGGCGTCGCCTCCGACGCCGGGGTCCTGCCCGGAACCCTCGTCCGCATCGGTCCGGCGACGCCCGAGGGCGCCGCCCCCAAGGAGGTGGAGGCATGAGCCCGTACCTCGCCGCTGAAGACCTCTCGATGTTCGGCACCGATCCCTGGTGGCTGGTCGTCATCAAGGCGGTCTTCTGCTTCGCCTTCCTCATGGTGACCGTGCTGTTCTCCATCGTGTGGGAGCGCAAGGTCGTCGCCTGGATGCAGCTGCGCATCGGCCCGAACCGGCACGGCCCCTGGGGCATGCTCCAGTCGCTCGCCGACGGCATCAAGCTGATGCTCAAGGAAGACGTCATCGTCAAGCGCGCCGACAAGGCGGTCTACGTCCTCGCGCCGATCGTGGCGGCCATTCCGGCCTTCATGGCGATCGCGGTGATCCCCTTCGGGCCGGCCGGCAACGAGATCTCGATCTTCGGCCACCGCACCGCCATGCAGCTCACCGACCTGCCGATCGCCATGCTGTTCATCCTGGCGGTCGCCTCGGTCGGCATCTACGGCATCGTGCTCGCCGGCTGGAGCTCCGGATCGACGTACCCGCTCCTCGGCGGACTGCGGTCCTGCGCCCAGATGATCTCCTACGAGATCGCGATGGGCGCCGCGTTCGCCTCGGTCTTCCTCTACTCCGGGTCGATGTCCACCTCGGAGATCGTCGCCCAGCAGGACGACCGCTGGTACATCGTGCTGCTGCCGGTCTCCTTCATCCTCTACATCGTCACGATGGTCGGCGAGACCAACCGCGCCCCCTTCGACATGCCCGAGTCCGAGGGCGACCTCGTGGGCGGCTTCAACACCGAGTACTCGTCGATCAAGTTCGCGATGTTCATGCTCGCCGAGTACGTGAACATGGTGACGGTGTCGGCGGTCGCCACCACGCTGTTCCTCGGCGGCTGGCGGGCCCCCTGGCCGATCAGCACCTTCTGGGAGGGCGCCAACCACGGCTGGTGGCCGCTGCTCTGGTTCGTGGTCAAGGTCCAGCTGCTGCTGTTCTTCTTCATCTGGCTGCGCGGCACCCTTCCCCGGGTCCGCTACGACCAGTTGATGAAGCTCGGGTGGAAGGTCCTCATCCCGGTCTCCCTGGTCTGGCTGATGCTGGTCGCGACCGTGCGGGCGCTCCGGAACGAGAACTACGGCTTCAGCGACATCGCCCTCTACATCGGCGGCGGGGTCCTGGTCCTGCTGCTGTTGTCCTTCCTCGTGGACATGTACCGCGACAAGGGCGCGAAGGACGCCGACCAGCCCGTCGACCAGCCTGCCGACACCGGCGCCGCGTTCGACCCGATGGCCGGCGGATTCCCCGTGCCGCCGCTGCCGG
Organism: Streptomyces coelicoflavus; assembly: GCF_003112555.1. Lineage (GTDB taxonomy): Bacteria > Actinomycetota > Actinomycetes > Streptomycetales > Streptomycetaceae > Streptomyces > Streptomyces coelicoflavus. The sequence goes on from NZ_BEWB01000006.1 coordinate 45,002, forward strand.
GGCAGGCGGTGCCGCCGGTGCCCAGGCGTCGTCCCCGCCGGGAGCGGGAGCTGATTGTCAGTGGCGGGCCCGATACTCACAGTGACGGATCTGTGGACGGATCTACGGATGGAAAGGAGGCGTCCGATGGCTGAGGAAAACAAGGGACACAGCGAAAACGCGGAACACGGGGCACACACGGAACACGGGGAGCACAAGGGGACCGACCCCGGTTTCATGAACCCCGTGGCCGGCTTCGGCGTGACCTTCAAGGCCATGTTCAAGAAGCGGCTGACCGAGCAGTACCCGGAGCAGAAGAAGACCACCGCTCCGCGGTTCCACGGACGGCACCAGCTCAACCGCCATCCGGACGGCCTGGAGAAGTGCGTCGGCTGCGAGCTGTGCGCCTGGGCCTGCCCCGCCGACGCCATCTACGTCGAGGGCGCGGACAACACCGACGAGGAGCGCTACTCGCCGGGCGAGCGGTACGGCCGCGTCTACCAGATCAACTACGCCCGCTGCATCCTGTGCGGCCTGTGCATCGAGGCGTGCCCCACGCGCGCGTTGACGATGACCAACGAGTTCGAACTGGCCGACTCCAGCCGCGCCAACCTCATCTTCACCAAGGACCAGCTCCTCGCCGGCCTGGAGGAGGGCATGGTCGACTCGCCCCACGCCATCTACCCGGGCACCGACGAGCAGGACTACTACCGGGGCCTGGTCACCGAGGCCGCGCCCGGCACGGTCCAGCAGGTCGCCCACTCCAAGGGCGAGGTCGTCCAGGAGGGCGACTCGACCTTCGGCGCGACCGAGCCGGCGTCGGAGGAGGTGATCCGCCGATGAGCGCGCAGCTCGCCGCCGCGGCGACCCTCTCCGCCGGGACCTCCACCGGGGAGGCCGTCCAGTTCTGGATCCTCGGCACGGTCGCGGTGATCGGCGCCCTGTGCACCGTCTTCATGAAGAAGGCCGTGCACAGCGCGCTGTGCCTCGCGGGGACCATGATCATTCTGGCGGTGTTCTACCTCGCCAACGGTGCCTACTTCCTCGGCATCGTGCAGATCGTCGTCTACACCGGCGCCATCATGATGCTGTTCCTGTTCGTGGTGATGCTCGTCGGCGTCACCGCGGCGGACTCCCTGAAGGAGACCATCAAGGGCCAGCGCTGGCTGGCCCTGGTGTCCGGACTCGGCTTCGGCATCCTGCTGATCGCCGGCATCGGCAACGCCTCCGTATCGGAGTTCACCGGCCTCGCCCAGGCGAATGCGAACGGCAACGTGGAGGGCATCGCGTCCCTCATCTTCACCAAGTACGTCTTCGCCTTCGAGATCACCGGCGCGCTGCTCATCACGGCCGCCGTCGGCGCCATGGTGCTCACCCACCGCGAGCGCACCGAACGTGCCCGGACCCAGCGCGAGCTGTCCGAGCAGCGCGTCCGCGACGGCAAGTACCTGCCGCCGCTGCCGGCGCCGGGTGTGTACGCCCGGCACAACGCGGTCGACATCGCGGGTCTGCTGCCCGACGGCACCCCGTCCGAGCTGACCGTCAGCAAGACGCTGCGCGAGCGGGGCCAGATCCGCGACGTGTCGATGGAGGCGCTGAACGACCTGAAGGCGCTGGAGCAGCGGGCCGAGGAGCGGCTGGAACGCAAGGCCGTCGGTCCGGCGGGCTCCGGACGGCCCGACACGCGGCCCGACTCCAAGCGGTCCGAGGAGGCGTCGAAGTGAACCCCGTCAACTACCTCTACCTCGCGGCCCTGTTGTTCACGATCGGCGCCACCGGCGTGCTGATCCGGCGCAACGCGATCGTGGTCTTCATGTGCGTCGAGCTGATGCTCAACGCCTGCAACCTCGCGTTCGTCGCCTTCTCCCGGATGCACGGCAACCTCGACGGCCAGATCATCGCCTTCTTCACGATGGTCGTCGCCGCCGCGGAGGTCGTGGTCGGGCTCGCGATCATCGTGTCCCTGTTCCGTTCCCGCCACTCGGCCTCGGTCGACGACGCCAGCCTGATGAAGCTGTGAGGGGCTGCTGAAACGTGGAGAACCTGATTGCGCTGCTGGTGGCGGCGCCCCTGCTAGGAGCGGTCGTCCTGCTGTGCGGCGGACGCCGGCTGGACCGCGTCGGCCACTGGATCGGCACGCTGCTGGCCGCCGTGTCCTTCGTGATCGGCCTCGTCCTCTTCGCCGACCTGCTCGGCAGCGGCGCCGAGGACCGCACCCTGACGCAGCACCTGTTCAGCTGGATCCCGGTGGAGGGCTTCCAGGCCGACGTCGCCTTCCGGCTCGACCAGCTGTCGATGACGTTCGTCCTGCTGATCACCGGCGTCGGCTCGCTCATCCATCTGTACTCGGTCGCGTACATGGAGCACGACGAGCGCCGCCGCCGCTTCTTCGGCTACCTGAACCTGTTCCTCGCGGCGATGCTGATCCTCGTCCTCGCCGACAACTACCTGCTGCTGTACGTCGGCTGGGAGGGCGTCGGTCTCGCCTCCTACCTGCTGATCGGTTTCTGGCAGCACAAGCCCAGCGCCGCCACCGCCGCGAAGAAGGCCTTCCTGGTCAACCGCGTCGGCGACATGGGCCTGTCCATCGGCATCATGCTGATGTTCCTGTGGTTCGGCACCTTCGCCTTCGGGCCGGTGCTCGGCGGCCACGGGGAGGCCGGGCTCGCGAGCGGGGCGGACGAGGGCAAGCTCACCGCGATCGCCCTGATGCTGCTGCTCGCCGCCTGCGGCAAGTCCGCCCAGGTGCCGCTGCAGTCCTGGCTCGGTGACGCGATGGAGGGCCCGACCCCGGTCTCGGCCCTCATCCACGCCGCGACCATGGTGACGGCGGGCGTGTACCTGATCGTCCGCTCCGGGGCCATCTTCAACGGCGCCCCCGACGCGCAGTTGGTGGTCACCATCGTCGGCGCGGTCACGCTGCTGTTCGGTGCGATCGTCGGTTGCGCCAAGGACGACATCAAGAAGGCGCTGGCCGGCTCGACCATGTCGCAGATCGGCTACATGGTGCTCGCCGCGGGCCTCGGCCCCATCGGCTACGTCTTCGCGATCATGCACCTGGTCACCCACGGCTTCTTCAAGGCCGGGCTGTTCCTCGGCGCAGGCTCCGTCATGCACGGCATGAACGACGAGGTCGACATGCGCCGCTACGGCGGACTGCGCAAGTACATGCCGGTCACCTTCGTCACCTTCGGCCTCGGCTACCTCGCCATCATCGGCTTCCCGGGCCTGTCCGGCTTCTTCTCCAAGGACAAGATCATCGAGGCTGCGTTCGCCAAGGGCGGCACCGAGGGCTGGATCCTCGGCGCCTGCGCCCTGCTGGGCGCGGCCATCACCGCGTACTACATGACGCGCGTGATGCTGATGACGTTCTTCGGCGAGGAGCGCTGGCGCGACGCCCCGACGCCGTCGCCGGCCAAGCCCGACGTGGAGCCCGCCGCCGAGACCCGCGGCGAATACGAGCCGCCGCACCCGCACGAGTCGCCGGGGCTCATGACGATCCCGATGATCGTGCTGGCCGTCGGATCGGTCGCGGGCGGTGCCTTCTTCAGCATCGGCGACCGCTTCCTGCACTGGCTGGAGCCCATCACCGGGCACAGCCACGGCGACTCGCCGATCAGCGCCGGCGCGGTCACCGGAGCGACGGTGGCCTGCATGGTCGTCGGCGTCGTCCTCGCCTGGGCGCAGTACGGGCGCCGTCCGGTCCCGGCCGTCGCCCCGCGCGGGTCGCTGCTCACCCGGGCCGCCCGGCGCGACCTGCTCCAGGACGACTTCAACCACGTCGTCCTGGTCCGCGGCGGCGAGCACCTCACGCGCTCCCTGGTCTACGTCGACCACACCCTGGTCGACGGAGTCGTCAACGGCACGGCGGCCTCGTTCGGCGGCCTGTCCGGGCGGATGCGCAAGCTGCAGAACGGCTTCGCGCGCTCGTACGCGGTCTCGATGTTCGGCGGTGCGGCACTCCTGGTCGCCGCGACCCTGCTGATGAGGGCGGTCTGATACCGATGTCCTTTCCCCTGCTGACAGTCACGGCGGCCCTCCCGGCCGTCGGGGCGATCGCCACGGCAGCCGTGCCGGCCGCGAAACGCACCGCGGCCAAGTGGCTGGCGCTGCTGGTCTCGCTGGCCACGCTCGGGCTGGCGATCGCGGTCCTGGTCCGCTTCGATCCCGACGGCGACCGCTACCAGCTCACCGAGTCCCACTCCTGGATCGCGGACTTCGGCGTCCGGTACGAACTGGGCGTGGACGGCATCGCGGTGGCGCTGATCGCGCTGACCGCCCTGCTGATCCCGTTCATCATCCTCGCGGGCTGGCACGACGCCGACCCGCTGGAGACCGGCAGCAGCCGGTGGCGGCCGACGCAGGGCTTCTTCGCCCTGATCCTGGCCGTCGAGGCGATGGTGATCATCTCTTTCGAGGCCACCGACGTCTTCCTCTTCTACATCTTCTTCGAAGCCATGCTGATCCCGCTGTACTTCCTGATCGGCGGCTTCGGCGACCGGGCGCACGAGCACGGTGAGAAGACGGCGGCGACGCAGCGGTCGTACGCGGCGGTGAAGTTCCTCCTCTACAACCTGGCCGGCGGTCTGATCATGCTGGCCGCGGTGATCGGCCTCTACGTGGTCGCCGGGAACTTCTCCCTCACCGAGATCGCCGAGGCGCGTGCCAACGGCTCGCTGGACATGGCGACCAGCACCGAGCGCTGGCTCTTCCTCGGCTTCTTCTTCGCCTTCGCGGTGAAGGCGCCGCTGTTCCCGCTGCACACCTGGCTGCCCAACGCCATGGGGGAGTCGACCGCGCCGGTCGCCGTGCTCATCACGGCGGTCGTCGACAAGGTCGGCACCTTCGCGATGCTCCGCTTCTGCCTCCAGCTCTTCCCGGAGGCCAGCAAGTGGGCGACGCCGGTCATCCTGGTCCTGGCGGTCATCAGCATCATCTACGGCGCGCTGCTCGCGGTCGGCCAGCGCGACATCAAGCGGCTGATCGCCTACGCGTCGATCTCGCACTTCGGCTTCATCGTCATGGGCATCTTCGCGATGACCAGCCAGGGCCAGTCCGGCGCCACGCTGTACATGGTCAACCACGGCATCTCGACCGCCGTGCTGATGCTGATCGCCGGATTCCTGATCTCGCGGCGCGGCTCGCGGCTCATCGCCGACTTCGGCGGTGTGCAGAAGGTCGCCCCGATCCTGGCCGGCACCTTCCTGATCGGCGGCCTGGCGACCCTCTCCCTGCCGGGCCTCGCGCCCTTCGTCAGTGAGTTCCTGGTCCTGGTCGGCACGTTCACGCGCTACCCGGTGATCGGCATCATCGCCACCCTCGGCATCGTCCTCGCCGCGCTCTACACCCTCGTCCTCTACCAGCGGACGATGACGGGCCCGGTGAAGGCCGAGGTGACCGGGATGCCCGACCTGCGGGTGCGCGAGCTGGTGGTCGTGGCACCGCTGGTGGCGCTGCTGATCTTCCTGGGCGTCTTCCCGAAGCCCGTGACGGACATCGTCAACCCGGCGGTGGAGCAGACCATGTCCGACGTACACAAGACGGACCCCCAGCCTGAGGTGGAGGCGGCCAAGTGAGCGCAACAGCCGTCCACAGCCTGTGGACAACGGCGGCGACGGCGGCCGACCCGATCGCCAAGATCGACGCGCCGAAGATCGAGTACGGGCAGCTGTCGCCCGTCCTCATCGTCATCGGCGCCGCGATCATCGGAATCCTGGTCGAGGCCTTCGTGCCGCGCAGGTCCCGCTACTACACCCAGATGTTCTTGTCCGCCGTCGCCCTGATCGCGGCGTTCGCCGCGGTCGTCGCGCTCGCGGCGCGCGGGTACGGCACGACCAGGGCCGGCATCACGGCGATGGGCGCCATCGCCGTCGACGGGCCGGCCCTCTTCCTTCAGGGCACCATCCTGCTGACCAGCCTGGTCGGCCTCTTCACCTTCGCCGAGCGGCGCCTCGACCCGGAGCAGCACGGCAACCGCGTCGACTCCTTCGCCGCGCAGGCGGCCGCCGTACCGGGCAGCGAGAGCGAGCAGAAGGCGGTCAAGGCGGGCTTCACCACCACGGAGGTGTTCCCGCTCCTGCTCTTCGCCGTCGTCGGCATGCTGGTCTTCCCGGCGGCCAACGACCTGCTGACGCTCTTCGTGGCCCTGGAGGTCTTCTCCCTCCCGCTGTACCTGCTGTGCGCCCTGGCCCGCCGCAAGCGGCTCATGTCGCAGGAGGCGGCGGTCAAGTACTTCCTGCTCGGCGCCTTCGCCTCCGCGTTCACCCTGTTCGGCATCGCCCTGCTCTACGGCTACGCGGGCTCGATGTCGTACGGCACGATCGCCCAGGTCGTCGACGGCACCGTCCAGAACGTCACCCCGGCGCTCGCCGACACCATGGGCAACGACGCGCTGCTGCTCGTCGGCTCCGCGCTGATCGTCATGGGCCTGCTGTTCAAGGTGGGCGCGGTGCCGTTCCACATGTGGACGCCGGACGTGTACCAGGGCGCGCCGACCCCGGTGACCGGCTTCATGGCGGCGGCGACCAAGGTGGCCGCCTTCGGTGCCCTGCTCCGCATCCTCTACGTCGTCCTGCCGGGCCTGCGCTGGGACTGGCGGCCGGTGATGTGGGGCGTGGTGATCGTCACGATGCTGGTGGGCGCGATCGTCGCGATCACGCAGACCGACATCAAGCGGCTGCTGGCGTACTCGTCGATCGCGCACGCGGGCTTCATCCTCGCCGGTGTCATCGCGGCCACGCCGTCGGGCATCTCGTCCGTCCTCTTCTACCTGGCCGCGTACTCCTTCGTCACGATCGGCGCCTTCGCGGTCGTCACGCTGGTCCGCGACGCGGGCGGCGAGGCGACGCACCTGTCGAAGTGGGCCGGGCTCGGTCGCAGGTCGCCGCTGGTGGCGGCGGTCTTCGCGGTGTTCCTGCTGGCCTTCGCCGGTATCCCGCTGACCTCCGGGTTCTCGGGCAAGTTCGCCGTGTTCAAGGCGGCGGCGGAGGGCGGCGCGGCCCCGCTGGTCGTGATCGGTGTGATCTCGTCGGCGATCGCGGCGTTCTTCTACATCCGCGTGATCGTGCTGATGTTCTTCAGTGAGCCCCGCCCCGAGGGCCCGACCGTCGCGGTGCCGTCCCCGCTGACGATGACGGCGATCGCCGTGGGCGTGGCGGTCACGGTGGTGCTCGGTGTGGCGCCGCAGTACTTCCTGGACCTGGCGGGTCAGGCGGGGGTGTTCGTGCGCTGACGCGCGCCGGCGGCTTGGTGGCTTCGCGGCTGTGGTCCGGCCCTCTTCGCAGGGGTGCCGGACCACAGCCGTCTGTGCCGGGACTACTCGCCGCCGCGGCGCGGCTTGATGGCCGTCAGATCCAGGTCCATCGGGAACGGCGCGCTCACCTTCATGCGCTCGCGGAAGATGCCGACGCTGGTGTAGGCGCCGGTGGTGGGCTCCAGCTCGAAGGCGTGGACGACGGCGAGGCCCTTCTCGTTCTCCACCCGCCAGTAGTGGGCGATACCGGCCCGGGCGTACTTCAGGGGCTTGGTCTCGCGGTCGCGGGAGACCGATTCGGGGGAGACGACCTCGACGGCCAGAGTGACGGCCTCGGCGGGGAAGCGGGTCTGCCCCGGGTCCTGGACCACGTCTTCCCGCACGACGATCACGTCTGGCTCGGGCCGGTTCTGCCGGTCGATGTCGATGGTGAACTCACGGATGACGTCGAACTCCGCCGGGGCGAGCGAGTGGAGCTGCCACTCGAAGAAGCTCACAGCACGCGAGTGGAAGATGGTCTGCGGACTCACGAAGACGAGGCTCCCGTCGATCAGCTCCGTATGCGGAGGCAGGTTCGGAAGCCGGTCGAGGTCGTCCGCGGTCCAGCCGCCCTCCGGTGGGGTCGGCCAGTCGGGTGCGGACGCCTTCGGTGCGACGCTCATCAGTGCTCCCATGGGACGGAGTCTCGCGGGTGCAATCAGACTATCCGCCGGAATCGGGCGGGTCTCCCGCGAACGTGTGAACGATCGTCGTGTCCTTGACGCGGGCTGCGTCGGGCAACCTGTGGATAACTCCGGGGCTGTCGGTGCGGACCCCTATCGTTGAGGCAGTGGTCGGGGCAGGACGGACCAGACAGACCGGACGGGCGAGGCAGTACGTACGGGGGACGGGACGATGAGCGGGACGGGCGTGATCGGCGAGATGACGATGACAGAGACGGCGCAGGTGGGGGACCGGGACAGCGAGGCGCTGGCCACCCTGCACCGGGTCTTCGGGTACGACGCCTTCCGCGGTGAGCAGGAGGCGATCGTCGAGCACGTGATCGCCGGCGGGGACGCCGTCGTGCTCATGCCGACCGGCGGCGGAAAGTCGCTGTGCTACCAGATTCCGTCCCTGGTCAGGCCCGGCACGGGCATCGTGGTCTCGCCTCTGATCGCGCTGATGCAGGACCAGGTCGACGCACTGCGGGCGCTCGGCGTGCGGGCCGGGTTCATGAACTCCACGCAGGACTTCGACGAGCGGCGCGTGACCGAGGCCGAGTTCCTGGCCGGCGAGCTCGACCTCCTGTACCTGGCGCCCGAGCGGCTGCGCCTGGACAGCACCCTCGACCTGCTCTCCCGCGGCAAGGTCTCCCTCTTCGCCATCGACGAGGCGCACTGCGTCTCCCAGTGGGGCCACGACTTCCGGCCCGACTACCTCGCCCTGTCGCTGCTCGGCGAGCGCTGGCCGGACGTGCCCCGCCTCGCGCTCACGGCCACGGCCACCGACGCCACCCACCGCGAGATCACCGAGCGGCTGCACATGCCGGCGGCGCGGCACTTCGTGGCCAGCTTCGACCGCCCCAACATCCAGTACCGGGTCGTGCCGAAGTCGGACCCCAAGAAGCAGCTCCTGAGCTTCCTGCGGGAGGAGCACTCCGGCGACGCGGGCATCGTGTACTGCCTCTCGCGCAACTCGGTCGAGAAGACCGCCGAGTTCCTGTCGCGCAACGGCGTCGAGGCGGTGCCGTACCACGCGGGTCTGGACGCGGGCACCCGCGCGGCGCACCAGTCGAGGTTCCTGCGCGAGGAGGGCCTGGTGGTCGTGGCGACGATCGCCTTCGGCATGGGCATCGACAAGCCCGACGTGCGGTTCGTCGCCCACCTGGACCTGCCCAAGTCCGTCGAGGGCTACTACCAGGAGACCGGCCGCGCGGGGCGGGACGGCCTGCCCTCCACGGCCTGGATGACGTACGGCCTCAACGACGTCATACAGCAGCGGAAGCTGATCCAGTCCGGCGAGGGCGACGAGGCGTTCCGCCGCCGGGCCCAGTCACACCTGGACGCGATGCTCGCCCTGTGCGAGACCGCCCAGTGCCGTCGCAGCCAGCTCCTCGCCTACTTCGGGCAGGACCCGGACCGGACAGGCTGCGGCAACTGCGACACCTGTCTCACACCGCCCGAGACCTGGGACGGCACGGTGGCGGCGCAGAAGGTGCTGTCGGCCGTGGTGCGGCTGAAGCGGGAGCGCGGGCAGAAGTTCGGCGCCGGGCAGATCATCGACATCCTGCTGGGCAAGCGCACGGCCAAGGTGATCCAGTTCGACCACGACCAGCTCTCCGTGTTCGGCATCGGCGAGGAGCTGACCGAGGGCGAGTGGCGGGGCGTCGCCCGGCAGCTGCTGGCCCAGGGTCTGCTCGCGGTCGAGGGGGAGTACGGCACGCTGGTGCTGACGGAGACCAGCGGCGAGGTCCTGCGGCGGGAGCGGGAGGTGCCGCTGCGCAAGGAGCCCAAGAAGCCCGCCGGGGCCAGGGCGGCGGGCGGCGGACGCGGCGAACGCAAGGCGAAGGCGGCCGCCGTCGAGCTGCCCCCGGAGCTGGTCCCCGCCTTCGAGGCCCTGCGCGCCTGGCGTGCGGAACAGGCGCGTGAGCAGGGCGTCCCGGCGTATGTCATCTTCCACGACGCCACCCTCAGGGAGATCGTCACCGCGTGGCCCACCTCGGTCGGGCAGCTCGGGGGCATCAGCGGGGTCGGCGAGAAGAAGCTCGCGACGTACGGGGAGGGTGTGGTCGGGGTGCTGGCGGGGCTGGAGGGACCGGCCGAGGAGGCCGCCCCGGCGTCCGTGCCGACCCCGTCGGCCGGTGTGGGCACCGGTACCGCGTCCCACGCCGGTGAGGACGACTGGCCCGACCACGAGCCGGAGCCCGAGCCCGACGACTGGATATAGCGGGGCGGTTGAAGACGACGACTCGGCCACGGGCGCCCGCTTCGGGGCGCGAACCCCACAGTGAGTCCGGCGGGGGGACGGAGGAGGGGCTGCCGGGGGTCAGGCCAGGGCGGTCAGTCCGGGAGCGAAGGTGATCAGGAGGGGGATCAGCGGGACCAGGGCGGCGGTCGCCGTGGTCAGGGCGCGGCGCCGGCGGGGCATGCGGGGCCGGGGCTCCAGGAGGCGGTCGACCCGCTCGCCGAGGAGGCGGTGGCTGGAGGCGCAGGAGAGGACGCCGCGGTGCTGGTTCAGCTCGATCAGGGCCAGCGCGGTGGTCAGATGGCCGCAGCGGCGCGATGCGGTGTCGTCGGCCGAGAGCTCGACCAGTCGGTGGGTCTGGTCGCAGAAGTGGGCGAAGAGCGGGACGCTCGGGAACCCGGTGGCCAGCGCGGTGGACAGGTGCAGCAGCCAGTCGTGGCGGGCCCGGGCGTGTCCGCGCTCGTGGGTGAGGACGGCGTCCAGCTGATGGTCGGTGAGCCGGTGCAGGGCGCCGGTGGTGACGATCAGCTGGGGCGGGTTGCCGGGCATCCACCAGGCGTCCGGGTACTCGTCCTCCAGCACCAGCAGGGGGCCGCGGGCGGCGGGGAGCCCGGCGGGCAGGTCGGGGGCCCGCTCGCGCAGGTGGGCGCGTGAGCGGGCGCGCCGGCGGCGGGCCTCGACGAGTTCACGGGCGAGCATCGCGGTCGTCCAGGCGGCGCCGCCCGCCAGCAGAAGGGTGAGGACGGCCGCCCAGACCGGCCCGGCGGAGAGGTTGTACGCCGCGGTCACCGCGGGCGGTGCCGGAGCGAAGAGCTGGGCGCGGACGGTGCCGAAGACGGCGGTGGCGCCGAGGACGAGGGAGGTCAGACAGCACAGCAGTACGGTGGCGACCAGGCACTGCCACACCCACAGCCCGACCACGGGATCCCGCTCGGGCCACGCGGAACGGGTCAGCGCGCGGGGCACCGGCACCGCGGCGGTCACGGCGACGACGAACAGCAGGAGCAGGCAGACGGTCATGCCACTGGCTCCGGATCCTGGTCGAAGGATGGGCGGCTCTGGCTGTACAGGGGTGGTGCTGGGCCGGGCCGTACGCGCACACCGCCCGACGCCAGTATGACGGGGCCGGGCGGTGTGAGTCAGGTGTCGGAGCTCATCGGATTCAGAAGGCGCCCGCACGGATCCCGGGGGTCCGGATCCCGCGGCCCGTCGGTCGCGTCGTCAGCCGTACCGTCAGGAGTCCCGCCCGACCACCCGTCCGGTGACCTCGCCCAGCCCCACCCGGACGCCGTCCGGCCCCGGTGCCCAGGCCGACAGGGTGACCACGTCCCCGTCCTCCAGGAACGTCCGCTTGCCGTCCGGGAGTTCCAGCGGGTCGCGGCCGTTCCAGGTCAGTTCCAGCAGCGACCCGCGTTCCCGCTCGGTCGGTCCGCTCACCGTGCCCGAGCCGTAGAGGTCGCCGGTGCGCAGTGAGGCGCCGTTGACCGTCATGTGGGCCAACTGCTGGGCGGCCGTCCAGTACATGGTGGAGAACGGCGGCTCGGAGACGACGTGGCCGTTGACGGCGACCGAGATCCGCAGGTCGTAGCCGCCGGGGCCGTCCTGGTCGTCGTGCGTGTCGTCCAGGTAGGGCAGCAGTTCGTGCGTGCGCTCGGGCGGCGCGACCCGGGCCTCGTCCAGGGCGTCCAGGGGTGTGATCCATGCCGACACCGACGTGGTGAAGGACTTGCCGAGGAACGGGCCGAGGGGCACGTACTCCCAGGCCTGGACGTCCCGTGCGGACCAGTCGTTGAGCAGGCAGAGCCCGAAGACGTGTTCGCGGAAGTCGCCGAGCGCCACCGGGCTGCCCTGGGGGGACGGCGTGCCCACCACGAAACCGACCTCGGCCTCGATGTCGAGACGGACGGACGGGCCGAAGACGGGAGCGGCGTCGGCCGGCGCCTTGCGCTGCCCCGACGGGCGCACGACGTCCGTGCCGGAGACGACGACGGTGCCGGAGCGGCCGTGGTAACCGATCGGCAGGTGCTTCCAGTTCGGGGTGAGGGGCTCGGCGGCGTCGGGGCGGAAGATCTGGCCGACGTTGCGGGCGTGGTTCTCGGAGGCGTAGAAGTCCACGTAGTCGGCGACCTCGAAGGGCAGGTGCAGGGTCACCGACGACAGCGGGTGGAAGAGGGGTTCGAGGGTCTCGCGGTGGGAGGGGACCGTCACCCACGCCGTCAGCGCGCGCCGCACGTCCGACCACGCCGTGCGCCCGGCGGCCAGCAGCGGGTTGAGGGTGGGCTGCGCGAGCAGGGACGCGTACGGCGAGCCGAGCGCGTGGGCCGCAGCGCCCGCGTCGAGGACGTGGTCGCCGAGCCGGACGCCCACCGTCCGCTCCCGCGAGCCGGGGATCGAGAACACACCGTACGGAAGGTTGTGCGGGCCGAAGGGATCGCCCTCGGGGACATCGAAGGGGGGCATCGGGTGCTGCCTCGCTTTCGTGCTCGCCATGTGCGCCGTGCGCGCCGTATGACACGTGGTCGGGCCACACGTTACGGGTGACCCACCGGTCTTGGGCAGCCACTGCCCCGCCTCGGGCCGGTCGAGGGCACGGCGACAGCGGGAAGCGGAACAAAAGGAAGTGCGACGAGGATGTGGGCATGATCGGGCGTCCGCGTGCATCCGCGTACGGGTTCGAGCGCACTCACTACGTCCTCGTTCGGAAGCGGTCGCGGGTGAGTCGGACGGGTGCGGTGTCCGTATTCTCTGATCATGGACCGCACCGCTTATTCACTCGTCGCCACCGACCTGGACGGCACGCTGCTCCGCGGCGACGACACCGTTTCCGAACGGTCGCTGGCCGCGCTGGCGCGCGTCGCCGGGGCGGGTGCGCGGCACCTGGTGGTGACGGGGCGGCCGGCCCCCCGGGTGCGTCCCTTGCTCGACCGCCTCGGCTGCCAAGGACTCGCGGTGTGCGGCCAGGGCGCGCAGGTGTACGACGCCGGTGCGCACCGGATGCTGTGGTCGGTCACCCTCGACCGGGAACTGGCCGAGACCGCCCTCGGCAAGATCGAGGCCGAGGTGGGCCAGGTGCACGCCGCCGTCGACCAGGACGGGGTCGACGGGCTGACGCTCATCGAGCCGGGCTACCTGATGCCCCACCCCACCCTGCCCGCGGTGCGTGTCGAGCGGCGCGAGGAACTGTGGGCCACACCGATCAGCAAGGTGCTGCTGCGCCACCCCGACCTGACCGACGACGAGTTGGCGGCGACGGCGCGTGCGGTGGTCGGTTCCCTCGCGACGGTCACCATGTCGGGGCCCGGGACGGTGGAGCTCCAGCCGTGCGGCATCACCAAGGCGACCGGCCTGGCGCTGGCCGCCGAGCACCTGGGCCTTCGGCGGGAGCGGACGATCGCCTTCGGGGACATGCCCAACGACATCCCCATGTTCCAGTGGGCGGCACACGGCGTCGCCATGGCCGGCGCCCACCCCGAACTCAAGGCGGTGGCCGACGAGGTCACCACGACGAACGAGGACGACGGCGTGGCCGTCGTCCTCGAGCGGATCTTCGGTACTTCCTAGTACTTCTTGGTCGCCGCGGCACTCCCGCGGCTCACCCGCGGCACTCCCGCGGCTCACCCGCGGCACTCCCGCGGCTCACCCGCGGCACTCCCGCGGCTCACCCGCGGCTCACCCGCGGCACTCCCGCGGTACTGCCGCGGCGGTACGGCTCGGTACGCGCCGAAGCGGCTCAGTACGCGCTGAAGACGTTGTCCATCGAGCCGTAGCGGTCGGCCGCGTAGTTGCAGGCGGCGGTGATGTTGGCGACCGGGTCGTACGGGTCCCAGGAGGTGCCGGGCACGTGGTACGCCTGGAAGGTCGGGTCGATCACCTGGAGCAGGCCCTTGGACGGGGTGCCGTTGATGGCGTTGATGTCCCAGTTGTTGATGGCGAGCGGGTTGCCGGACGACTCCCGCATGATGTTGCGGTAAATGCCGTCGTAGGTCCCGGGGATGCCGTGCTGCGCCATGATGTCGAGCGACTCGCGGATCCAGCCGTCGAGGTTGTCCGGGTACGACGTCGCCGTGGCGGCGGTCGTGGTCGTGGTGGTGGCGGCGGCCGGGGTGGCCGCGGACGCGGTGGCGGCGCCGATGAGCGGCAGCGCGAGCACCGCGGCACCGGTGCCGGCCACGGCGAGCTTGCGGGCGAGGCGGCCGGTACGGGCGTGACGGTTCTGACCGTTGGCAGACATGCGGTGTCCCTCTCCTGACGCCTGCGAGGTGAGCTGTCGGGTTCGGGCGGGGAGGTGCCCGGCCGTGCCCTGACGGGTACGGCTTCACCCCGAGCCGCTCCGGTGGTGACCGGTGCGGCGACTTACCTGGGTCCCCCGCTCCTGCCCGCGAGTTTGTTGGGTGGATGACTGTGCGACGGGCGGTGGCAGGATTCGGCGTCCACCCGACAGGCCGGGAACGTATGCGAGAGCACATGTCCGGAACAAGTGCAGGAATCACCTAACGTGCCTGTTGACCTTGGTCTGAGCTGTTTGGGGCTCTTGATCCTTTGCTGCTGCCAAGTCCCAACTGGCTTGCGGGGCAAAGGGAGGGCACAGGTTGCGGCGAGGTTGCCCGGGGGCGTGTCGGAGTGAGCCAACTCACTGGCCCCAACAAGCACGACAAAACGGGCATTAACCTCAATCATTCGCCAACCGGCCACGAGCGGGGACGGCTTCGGGTGTCGAGTGAGGAGGAGGGGGAAGCGGGGGGTGGAGGGCGGTGCGGAGAGGGTGGCGCGGAGAGGGCGGGGGTGCGGCGCTGTGGATGTGGGCGCGGATGTGGGTGCGGGCGCGGGCGCGGGTGTCGATTGGGTGACGTTCTCGGAGTGCGGCCCGTTGGGAGGGGTGATGGGATCTTGGGCGGCGGTTTCCGGCCTGCCGGCCTCCCCGGGGCCGGTTCTGCCCCCCTGGCGATATCTATCAAAATCTGCTCATATCACCTGATCAAAAACATACCGTTCATGATCCGATACCGACCGGCCTGTAACCGTGGGCGCTAGCGGTGATCGAAACGTGACCGGATACGCTGACTTGAGTGGTGGCAGCGACCTATCGACAAACCAGGTAATCGCCAGTAGACACCAGCAGACAGGAGACCCCTCGTGACCGTCGTCGGGCCGTTCGGGCTGAGCGTGCGGGACCAGGCTCTGGAAGCCGATGTCCAGGCCGGATTGGTTGCTGTCGAGGAAGGGTTGCTTGAGGCAACCAAAAGCGAGGTGCCGTTCATCACGGAGGCCGCCCAGCACCTGGTGCGGGCCGGCGGGAAACGGTTCCGGCCGCTGCTGGTGATGCTCTCGGCCCAGTTCGGCGACCCCTACGCCCCCGGGATCGTGCCCTCGGCCGTGGTCGTGGAGCTGACCCACCTCGCCACGCTGTACCACGACGACGTGATGGACGAGGCCGCCGTGCGGCGCGGGGTGTCCAGCGCGAACACCCGCTGGGGCAACTCGGTCGCGGTCCTCACCGGTGACTTCCTCTTCGCCCGCGCCTCGCAGATCCTCGCCGACCTCGGGCCCGAGGCGGTCCGCGTGCAGGCCCTCGCGTTCGAGCGGCTGGTCACCGGTCAGATCCTGGAGACGGCGGGGCCGCAGGACGGCCGCGACCCGGTCGACCACTACCTCGACGTGCTGGGCGGCAAGACGGGCTCGCTGGTGGCGGTCTCCTGCCGGTTCGGCGCGATGATGTCCGGCGCCGACGAGACGGTGGTGGACGTGCTGACCCAGTACGGAGAGCGGCTCGGCGTCGCCTTCCAGCTCGCGGACGACGTCCTGGACATCGCCTCCGACTCCGACGAGTCCGGCAAGACGCCCGGCACGGACCTGCGCGAGGGCATCCCCACCCTTCCCGTCCTGCGGCTGCGCGAGCGGGCGGCCCGGCTGGGGCTCGCCGAGGACCTCGCCCTGTGCGAGCTGCTCGACTCCGACCTGAGCGACGACGCCCGGCACGCCGAGGCGCTGCGCCTGCTGCGCGCCCACCCCGCGCTGGAGCAGGCGCGCCGGGACACCGTCCGGTACGCCAAGGATGCCCGCGCCGCGCTGGCCCCGCTGCGGGAGTGCGACGCGAAGGCCGCGCTGGTGGAGCTGTGCGACGCGGTGGTCCACCGGGCCGGATGACCGCCCGCCGCCCCCGGCCCCCGCGCGGCGTGCGTGTCTGCCGCGCGCCGGACGTCGGGCGCCGTCCGCCGGGCGCCGTACACCGACCCCTACGGGCAGGCGGAGCCGTGGCACCTCCGTGTCATCCCGCAGGAGTACGCGGAGTTGAGCCCGCGGTCTGACGCTTGTGCTCCGCCGATTTGGTCAGATGGACACCACGGAAAAACACCAATCCTCACCGATTCGGGTGAGAATGGCGGCTGACGGGTGAACGAGTGCGAGGTCGCGAGACAGCCGCCGCCGACGACGGAGGTAGGGCACACATGGCACCGATCGATTCCGACGACAACAGGACCGCCGGGGAGGGCGAGGAGCCGCGCGCCGGACGGCGCAAAGCCGCGCGGTACGTCGTCCCGGTCGCGGTGATGGGAGTGGCGGCCGCGACGATCGGGCTCGTGCCCGCGCTCGCCGACTCCGGGGACCCCGACCTGCCGAAGGTCACCGCGGAGCAGCTCATCGAGAAGATCGCCAAGTCGGACGTCCAGCAGCTGTCCGGCACGGTGCGCATCAACACCGACCTGGGCCTGCCGGACCTCGGCGGCCTGGAGAGCGGCCTGATGTCCGGAATGTCCGGAGGTCCGGGCTCCGGCGGGGACGGCGAGGGCTCCGCCGCCGACCCGTCGGCCAAGCTCACCGCGCTGGTGTCGGGCAGCCACACGCTGCGCGTCGCGGCCGACGGCCCCGACCGGCAGAAGCTCTCCCTCATGGAGAACGCCGCCGAGTACAGCCTGATCCACAACGGCAAGGACGTCTGGGGCTACGACAGCCAGTCCAACGAGGTCTACCACTCCACCGCCCCCGACGGCGCCGAGCGGCCGGAGAAGGACGTGCCGGCCACCCCGAAGGACTTCGCCGAGGAGGCGCTCAAGTCGGTCGACGACACCACGTCCGTCACCGTCGGCGGCACCGCGCAGGTGGCCGGCCGGGACGCGTACCGCCTGGTCGTCGAGCCCAAGCAGGACGGTTCCACGGTCGGGGCGATCACCGTGGCCGTGGACGCCGAGACCGGCACCCCGCTGAAGTTCACGCTGACCCCGGCGAGCGGCGGCGCCGCCGTCGTGGACGTGGGCTTCACCAAGGTCAGCTTCGCGAAGCCGGACGCGTCGACGTTCGACTTCACGCCGCCCGCCGGAGCGAAGGTCACCGAGGCCGACGAGTCCGGCGCGGCCGCCAAGGCCCCGGAGCACGGGCGCGAGGCCGAGGGCGACCTCGCCAAGGAGATGGACGGCCTCGAGGTGATCGGCGAGGGCTGGAACTCGATCGCCACCTTCGACACCGGCGCCCGGGGCGGCCTGCCGACGGGCGCCGAGGGCGGCGACCTGGGTGACCTCGGCGGCCTGGGCGGCTTCCTCGGCTCCTTCGGCGACCAGGTCAAGGGCGACTTCGGTTCGGGCACGGTCTTCAAGACCCGCCTGGTCAACGCCCTGATCACGGACGACGGCAAGGTCTACGCCGGAGCGGTCACCAAGGACGCGCTGGTGAAGGCGGCCGATGCGGCGAAGTAGGAAGTACGGCGTACCTCCACCCGTACGGCGAAGAGGACGAAACGAGGGAGCCGATGGCCGAACCGTCCGCCACGAAGCCGGAGCGCCCGGACGAGGAGAGCGCGGATGACGCCGTCATCGTCACCCGCGCGCTCACCAAGCGCTACCGCGGCGGACAACTCGCCGTCGACGGTCTGGACCTGACCGTCCCGGCGGGCAGTGTCTTCGGCTTCCTCGGTCCCAACGGCTCCGGCAAGACCACCACCATCCGCATGCTCATGGGGCTGATCGAACCCACCTCGGGCAGTGCCCGGGTCCTCGGTCTGCCCATGCCGCGCGCGTCCCGCACCGTACTGCCCCGGGTCGGTGCCCTCATCGAGGGCCCGGCCCTGTACGGCTTCCTCTCCGGGCGCGACAACCTGCTGCGCTACGACGCCGCCGACCCGACCGCCGACCCGCGCACCCGGCGCGAGCGCGTCGCCGCGGCGCTCGACCGGGTGGGCCTCGCGGCCGCGGGCGGCAAGAAGGCGAAGGCCTACTCGCTCGGCATGAAGCAACGGCTCGGCCTCGCCGCGGCGCTGCTCCAGCCGCGCCGGCTGCTCGTCCTGGACGAGCCGACCAACGGGCTCGACCCCCAGGGCATGCGCGAGATCCGCAGCCTCGTGCGCGAACTGGCCTCCGACGGCACCACCGTCTTCCTCTCCTCCCACCTGCTGGACGAGATCGAGCAGGTGTGCACCCACGCCGCCGTGATGGCGCGGGGGCGGCTGATCACCCAGGGCGCGGTCGCCGACCTGGCGGCCGGGGCACGCGGTCGGCTGGTCGTGACCACGCCGGACGCGGGCGACGCCGCCCGGGTGCTGAAGGAGCAGGGGGCCGCGGACGTGGTCGTCGACGGGGACCGGGTGACGGCGGAACCACCGGAGCGCGACCTCGCCGAGGTGAACGCGGCGCTGGTCGCGGCCCGGGTCCGGGTCCGGGGCTTCGCCGTGGAACGGGCGTCGCTGGAGGACGCTTTCGTGGCGCTGACGGGGGAGGGCTTCGATGTCGCGGGCTGAGGTACGGGGAGAGCCGGCCGAGGAGACACCGGCCGAGGAGACACCGGCCGAGGAGACACCGGTCGTGGTGCCTGCAGTGGTGCCTGCCGTGGTGCCGGGCGCGGGGCAGGGCTCGGCGCCGGGGCCCGGCGCGGCACGCAGCCCGAGCGCGCTGTGGACGCTCGGGCTGTTCCGCAGCGAGCTGCTGATCACGTTCCGCCGCTGGCGGACCCTCGCCCTGCTGGCCGTGCTCGCCGCCGTGCCCGTCCTGGTGGGCATCGCCGTGAAGATCGAGACGAGTGACGGCTCCCCGGCCGGCGGCGGTGGCGGCGAGGGACCGGCTTTCATCTCGCAGATCAGCAACAACGGGCTGTTCCTGGTCTTCACCGCGCTCGCCGCGACCCTCCCGTTCTTCCTGCCGATGGCCATCGGCGTCGTCGCGGGCGACGCGATCGCGGGCGAGTCGAGCGCGGGCACGCTCCGCTACCTCCTGGTCGCCCCGGCCGGCCGCTCCCGGCTGCTGCTCACGAAGTACGCGACGGTGATCGCCTTCTGCCTCGCGGCCACCCTGGTCGTCGCGGTCTCGGCGCTCGCGGTCGGCGCGCTGCTGTTCCCGGTCGGCGACCTGACCACCATCTCCGGCACCCGGATCACCTACACCGAGGGCCTGGCACGGGCGCTGCTGATCGCGCTGGTGGTGGCCGCCTCACTCGTCGGCGTCGCGGCCCTCGGCCTGTTCGTCTCCACCCTGACGGGCAGCGGCATCGCGGCGATGGCGACCACGGTCGGGCTGCTGATCACCGTCCAGATCCTCGACCAGATCCCCCAGCTCGACGCCCTCCAGCCGTACTTTTTCTCGCACTACTGGCTGTCCTTCGCCGACCTGATGCGCGAACCGGTCTACTGGGACGACCTGGTGAAGAACCTGGGCCTCCAGGCCCTCTACGCGGCGGTCTTCGGCTCGGCGGCCTGGGCGCGGTTCACGACGAAGGACGTCACCGCCTAGCCGCGGACCGCGGGGCACGGCGGCGGTCAGTGCACCGGCCGGGTGAGGCGGATCAGCGGGTCGGTACCCCGGGGCGGACCGGCGCCGGCCTCGCCCAGGCGCCAGCCGGTGACCCAGGGCACGCGGTGGACCTCCACGGCCGACTCGAGCAGCTCCACGCTCCGGGCGAGCGGTCGGGGAAGCCGTCCGGGGGCGTCCGCGACCAGGACGACGGCGTGGAGGCCGAGTCCCGCCGGGGCCCGCCCCCGCCGGAAGTCCTCCACGGTCCGGGCCGCGGCCGCCAGCCCTGCCGCGTGCGTCCGGGCCACCAGGAGCACCGACGCCGGGTCCGCCGGCCCGGGCCAGCCGCGCCCGCAGTCCTGCCCGCCGTAGACGGCGGCGAGCGTCGAGACGCCCGCTCCGCCGTGCGCGCCGACCCAGGAGAAACGCCGGGGGGCGCCC
Organism: Streptomyces coelicoflavus; assembly: GCF_003112555.1. Classification (GTDB taxonomy): domain Bacteria; phylum Actinomycetota; class Actinomycetes; order Streptomycetales; family Streptomycetaceae; genus Streptomyces; species Streptomyces coelicoflavus. The sequence goes on from NZ_BEWB01000006.1 coordinate 65,327, forward strand.
GTGCCGGGCGGCTCCGGCGCGGTCACCGGTCCGCGGATCCATATCTCGGGTCCCTGTCGCATGCCCGTCCGCCTGCCCGCTCGCGTGCCCCGTCACTCTTGTCCGCAGCCGCCCGCAGCCGCCCGCAGCCGCCCGCGGCCGTCCGCAGCCGTCGTGGGCCCACCCGCGCCGAGCCGGCCGATACGGGCGTGACCTCCTGGAACGAGCCTGTGACACCCCGGTGACGTGAGAATCGCGAGCGAGCGGAGAGACTCGACAGTAGGTTCACGACAGGCATGACAGGCTCTGGACGGCAGGGGAACGGAAACCGCCGACGGAAGCCGCCGATGAGTGGGGGAACGATGTCTCGACTCGGCCGCGACAGGCAGCGGGAGCACGAGCGCGCCGAGCGCTCGCCCGGTCCCGCGACAACGCCGACGACGCCGATCGACGTCCGTGTGCCGGACGGCGACTCCGGCGTACGCGGCGCCTCGGTCGACGGTTCACTGGTCGTCGCGGCCCCGGGCGAGGAGATCCAGAACGCCGTCCTGAACCGCCTCCACCGCCTCGCCCTCGCCGCCGGCCACCCCGTCCTCGCCACCATCCACGACCGGCGCATCGGCTACTCCGTCCCGCTCCGCGTCGATCCGGACGGCTCCAGTCACCTCGCCGCTGACCCCGTGCCGACGGAACCGGCGCCCGCCGCGCCCGAGGAGACACCCGTACGGCCGGACCCGGCCACCCACGTCCTGCGCTCGGTGGCGCCGCCCGGGGACAGCGCGCCGACGTTCCCGCTGCCGGCGGTGCCCGCGACGCCGCCGGAGCGGTCCGGCGGTGAATCCGCGCCGACGTTCACGCTCCGTGCCCTGCCGGAACCGGCCGGGGAGTCGGCATCGCAGGACGGGGCGCGCGGGGCTGTGACACCCGGCACGGTGGCGCCACCGACGGGCGTCTTCGGGCCACCGCCCCGCATGGACGGTGCCGCCTCGCCCGCCTCGCCTGCCTCGCCTGCCTCGCCCGGCACGCCCGCCTCGCCCGTCACGACCGCTCAGACCGGCACGCCCGCCCCGACCGGCACGCCCGCCCCGACCGGCACGTCGGAAGACGCGGAGCCGCGACCCGTGCCCGCCCCGACCGCCGCACCCGTGGCTGCGTCCGCACCCGCCACTGCCCCCACGTCCGCCCCCGCCCCCGCCCCCGGAGCCGCGCCGAAGGGAACGCCCTCCACCCCGGAACTCGGCCCCCGCCCCGATCCCTACTCCGACCCCGATCCCAAGCCCACCCCCGCCCGCGGCTTCGACGCCGTGGCCGAGGCCGTGCTCGGGGACGCGCCGATCACCGCGCCGGGCGACGCCACCGCCCCCGCGCTGCTCGCGGGGCCGACGGCCCGTATCAACGAGGCCGTCAAGGAGGGACGTACGGAGGCTGCGGCGCGGCTGGCGGAGCAGACGGTGACGGACGCCTCGGGCACGCTGGGGCCGGAGCACCCCGAGGTGCTCCGGCTCCGTGAACTCACCGCGTACATCGCCTACCTGTCGGGCGACCCGGGCCGCGCCTTCCGGCTCTCCCTGGAACTGGCCCGGATACACCGGCGTTCGGGCGACGCGGAAGCCGCGTACGGCAACGTCCAGAGCGCGGCGACCGCCTGGCGTGCCGTACGCGATCCCGCACGGGGCCTGGAGCTGGGGCACGAACTGGCCGGCCTGTGGGAGGAACTCGCCGCCGAGGACGGCCCGGCCGCCGAGGACGCCGAGCAACTGGAGTCCGTCCGCACCCGCATGGGCCGCCTCACCGAACGCGCCCGCGCCCAGGCGGGCTGACCCGGCCCCGGGGCTGGGCCGCTCGCCCTACTGCGACAGTTCCCAGACCGCGTACGCGATGGCGTCGCTGTTGCGGTCCAGGGCCGTGTCGTCGATGTTGGCGGTCGTGTCGCAGGACGAGTGGTAGCAGGGGTCGAACGGCCGGCCCGCGGTGCCGCCCCACTTGGCCGCCTGCGCGGACGTCTTGCGGTAGTCGGCGCCACTGAAGAGGCCGCCCACGGGGACGCCCGCGTTCTTGAAGGGCGCGTGGTCGGAGCGTCCGTCGCCCTCGGTCTCGATCTCCGTGGAGATGCCGAGGCCGGCGAAGTAGTCCTTGAACGTCTTCTCGATCGTGGGATCGTCGTCGTAGACGAAGTAGCCGGGGTTGGGGGAGCCGATCATGTCGAAGTTCAGATAGCCACTGATCTTCGCGCGTTCGGCCGAGCCGAGGCTGTTGACGTAGGAGCGGGAGCCGACGAGCCCCAGTTCCTCCGCGCCCCACCAGGCGAAGCGCAGGTGCTTGGTGGGCTGGTAGCCGGACCGGGCGACGGCGAGCGCGGTCTCCAGGACGGCGGAGGAGCCGGAGCCGTTGTCGTTGATGCCGGGCCCGGAGGTGACGCTGTCCAGGTGTGACCCGGCCATGACAACCTGATTCGCGTCGCCGCCGGGCCAGTCGGCTATGAGGTTGTACCCGGTGCGGCCCGAGGCGGTGAACTGCTGGACGCGGGTGGTGAACCCGGCCGCGTCCAGCTTGGCCTGCACGTAGTCGAGCGAGGCCCGGTAGCCGGGGCGGCCGTGGGCGCGGTTGCCGCCGTTCGCCGTGGCGATCGACTGCAACTGCGCCAGGTGGGCCTTGACGGCGGCCGCCGATATGTCGGGCGCGGCGGCGGCCGCGGGGTGTGCCGGCGCGGTCGCCGCGCCGGCGGTGGAACCGCCGGTCACCAGCGTGGCGACGGCGACGGCGGCGGCGGTCAGCGCACGCCCGGAGAGGAGGAGCTTCATGTGGGGGGCTCCGGATTCCTAGGGAGTCCCTGGGGAGGGGACTCCACAGTGAATGGGGTGCCTGGATGGTGCGGGCGGGACTGACCTGCCGTCAAGACCGCTATCCGGCCACGGTGTCGCACATAGCGGAACCCCTGGAGTCGTGCTTCCGGCGGGCCCGGTCCTAGTGGACGCAGAACTCGTTCCCCTCCGGATCCGTCATCACCACCCACTCCCCGCCCGGTTCCTTCACCTCCCGCTGCACACTCGCCCCCAGCGACCGGAGCCTGGCGACCTCCTCCTCGCGCCGCCCGTCCGCCGCGTGCACGTCGAGGTGAAGCCGGTTCTTTGCGGTCTTGGCCTCCGGTACGCGCTGGAACAGCAGCCGCCGCCCCAGTCCGGTACCGCTCTCCTCCTGGAACGGGTCGTCGGGGTGTCGTACGGCGGCCAGGTCCCGCCAGGCGCGGCGGCCGTGGGACTCGAGGGTCAGTTCCTCCGGCACCGCCCCGAAACCCAGCAGTTTCTCGATGAGCGCGCTGTTGTCCTCCACCTCGTAGTGGAGGGCCGCGGCCCAGAAGTCCGCCTGCGCGTGCGGGGCGGCCGCGTCGATGACGATCTTGAAATGCAGGGGAGCGGGCCTTGAGGTCGATGTCATGTAACCACTTATACTGGTTTCATGACGGAGCGGGTAGGGGAATCGCAGGAACGGGCGGCACAGAGGGAACATCCGTCACCGCCGAAGCCGCCGCCGGAGCCGACCCCGGAGCGTCCTTCCGGACTGACGCTGATGTCGCACGAGGGCAAGCCCTACCGCTTCGACCCGGGTGCGCTCTGCCTCGAACTGCTCACGACCGGAGGACCCGGCGCCTTCGCGCGCTGGGAGGTGCTGCACGAGCCAGCCGACCTGGCGGCCTGGGCCGGACGCAGCCGGCTGCCGGACGGGCTGGAGCTGGCTCTGGACCGGACGGACGTGGCACGGGCCAGGACCCTGCGCGACGCCCTCTTCCTCCTCGCCGCCGACCGCGCCCACGGACGGCCGCTCCACCCCGGCCACCTGGACGCCGTCAACGCCGCGGCGGCCGAAGCCCCACTCGTCACCCGCCTCGAACCGGACGGCACGCGCGGCTGGGCCCCGGGACCGGCGACGGGCGCCGGCCTGCTGTCCACGGTGGCGCGCGACGCGATCGAGCTGTTCACCGGCCCCTACGCGGACCGTGTCCGCGAGTGCGGCGCCCACAACTGCTACCTGCTCTTCGTCGACACCTCGCGCCCCGGCCGCCGCCGCTGGTGCGCGATGGAGCACTGCGGCAACCGGGAGAAGGTCCGCGCGCACCGGGCGCGACAGGCACCGGAAAAGCGCTGACCGGGTGCCCCGCGGGAAGCGGCTACGGCTTCGCCGCCCCGACGTCGCGGGGCTCGGGCGCGGCCGGCGCGTCGGCGGAAGCGGGGGCGGGCACCCCGGAGGCCACGATCCCGTGCTCCCGCGCGACGGCGCCCCCCTTGACCGGCGGTACGCCCGCGCCCGCCCGGTCCAGTTGCTCCCGCAGGGCCCGCGCCGTCCGGCGAGCCGTGCGCAGCGCGTCCCAGGTGAGCAGTGTCAGCGCCAGCCAGACCAGCCCGAAGCCGGCCCAGCGCTCGGGCGGCATGGCCTCGCCGAAGTACAGGACGCCGAGCGCGAACTGGAAGACCGGCGCCAGGTACTGCAGCAGCCCCAGCGTGGACAGCGGCACGCGGATCGCCGACGCGCCGAAGCAGACCAGCGGGATCGCGGTGACGACGCCGGTCGCGGCGAGCAGGGCCGAGTGCCCGAGCCCCTCCGTGGTGAAGGTCGACTCGCCCCGCGACCCCAGCCACAGCAGATAGCCGAGCGCCGGCAGGAACTGGATCGCCGTCTCGGCGGTCAGCGACTCGACGCCGCCGAGGTTGACCTTCTTCTTCACCAGGCCGTACGTCGCGAAGGAGAGTGCGAGGCAGAGGGAGATCCAGGGCGGCTGGCCGTAGCCGATGGTGAGGACGAGCACGGCCGCGAAGCCGGTGCCCACCGCCGCCCACTGCACGGGCCGCAGCCGCTCCTTGAGCAGCAGCACGCCCATCGCGATGGTGACCAGCGGGTTGATGAAGTACCCGAGCGAGGCCTCGACGACGTGGCCGCTGTTCACGGCCCAGATGTAGACGCCCCAGTTGACGGTGATGACGCCGGCGGCCACCGCCACCAGCGCGAGCCTGCGCGGCTGCCGCAGCAGCTCGCCGGCCCAGGCCCAGCGCCGTACGAAGAGCAGGGCGACGGCTACGAAGGCGAGGGACCACACCATCCGGTGGGCGAGGATCTCGCCGGCCCCGGCGGGCTTCAGCAGCGGCCAGAACAGGGGGACGAGACCCCACATGCCGTACGCCGCGACGCCGTTCAGCAGGCCTATGCGCTGATCACTCCTGGACGACCCGGCCACGGGCACCTCCTTCTCGCACACGGCATGCCGGGGACGGGAAGGCATGCCAGGACGAAGGTAGCGCCGCACCCGGCCGCGTGTCATGCCCGTATCGCCATACGGTCATGACACGCGGAGCGGGAGCCCGGGGTCCGGGTCAGCCCTTGAGGGCGGCGGCGACGGCCTCCGCGAGCGGGGTCGTCGGGCGGCCGGCCAGCCGGGACAGGTCGCCGGTGGAGACGACCAGCTCGCCCTTGGCGATGGCGGCGTCCACGCCCGCGAAGACGTCCGCGAGCGGTCCGGGCACCCCGGCGCCGGTGAGGATGCCGGTGTACGCCTCGACGGAGACGGGGTGGTAGGCGATCTCCCTGCCGGTCTGCCGGCTCAGCTCGGCGGCGTACTCGGCGAAGCTCCACGCCTCGTCGCCGCCCAGCTCGTACGCGGTGTTCTCGTGGCCCTCGCCGGTCAGTACGGCGACGGCGGCGGCCGCGTAGTCGGCGCGGGAGGCGGAGGAGACCCGGCCCTCGCCGGCCGCCTGGACGACGGCGCCGTGCTCCAGGACCGGGGCGAGCTGCTCGGTGTAGTTCTCGTGGTACCAGCCGTTGCGCAGCAGCGTGTACGGCACGCCCGAGCCGACCAGCACCTCCTCGGTGGCGCGGTGGTCGTCGGCGAGTGCCGCCCTGAGGCTCTCGGGGGCGCTGGTGTAGGCGAGCAGGGCGACGCCGGCCTTCTTCGCCGCCTCGATCACGACCGTGTGCTGCCGGACGCGGCCCTTGTCGAACTCGTTGCCGGAGATCAGCAGGACCCGGTCGCCGGCCGCGAACAGGCCGTCGAAGGTCTCGGGGGAGTTGTAGTCGGCGACCGCGAGCCGCACGCCCCGGTCGGCGAGGTCGGCGGCCTTGTCGAGGTCCCGGACGACCGCGGTGACCCGGTCGGCCGGCACCTTCTCCAGCAGTTGCCGTACGACGTGGCGGCCGAGGTGTCCGGTGGCTCCGGTGACGACGATGCTCATGGTGTCAGTGCTTCCTGGTGGGGGTCCGTTGCCACTAACCCTAAGAGCTGCGCTAACTGAAAGAAAGTGCCCACTTTGAAGTAAGGTACTTACCTTTACGTAAGTCGGAGGGGCCCGGACGATTCCCGTCCGGGCCCCTCCGCAGTGCCGTGAAGGCGGTGTCAGCCGACGACCGTCCAGGTGTCGTTACCGGCGAGCAGCGCGGCGAGGTCGCCCTTGCCGTTCTGCTCGACGGCGGTGTCCAGTTGCTCGGACATGAGCGTGTCGTAGACCGGCCGCTCGACCGAGCGCAGCACGCCGATCGGCGTGTGGTGCAGGGTGTCCGGGTCGGCGAGGCGGGAGAGCGCGAAGGCCGTGGTCGGGGACGCGGCGTGGGCGTCGTGGACCAGGACGTCCCCCTCGTTGTCCGCGGTGACCGCGACGACCTCCAGGTCACCGGTGCGCGGATCCCGCACGACACCCTTGGCGCCGTCGGCGCCGAAGCGGATCGGCTGCCCGTGCTCCAGGCGGATCACCGCCTCCTCGGCCCGCTCCCTGTCCTTGAGGACGTCGAAGGCGCCGTCGTTGAAGATGTTGCAGTTCTGGTAGATCTCGATCAGGGCCGTGCCCGGATGCTCGGCAGCCTGGCGCAGGACCTCGGTGAGGTGCTTGCGGTCCGAGTCGACGGTCCGGGCGACGAAGGACGCCTCCGCGCCGAGCGCCAGGGAGACCGGGTTGAACGGCGCGTCCAGCGACCCCATCGGAGTCGACTTGGTGATCTTGCCGACCTCGGAGGTCGGGGAGTACTGGCCCTTCGTCAGGCCGTAGATCCGGTTGTTGAACAGCAGGATCTTGAGGTTGACGTTGCGGCGCAGGGCGTGGACGAGGTGGTTGCCGCCGATGGAGAGCGCGTCGCCGTCACCGGTGACCACCCACACGCTCAGGTCGCGGCGCGAGGCGGCGAGCCCGGTGGCGATGGCCGGGGCGCGGCCGTGGATGGAGTGCATCCCGTAGGTGTTCATGTAGTACGGGAAGCGGGAGGAGCAGCCGATGCCGGAGACGAAGACGATGTTCTCCTTCGCCAGGCCCAGCTGGGGCATGAAGCCCTGCACGGCGGCGAGGACGGCGTAGTCGCCGCAGCCGGGGCACCAGCGCACTTCCTGATCGGACTTGAAGTCCTTCATGGACTGCTTGCCCTCGGCCCGGGGGACGAGCTGGAGCAGTGCGTTGGTGTCAGCCATCGATGGCCTCCTTCAGGACCGTGGCGAGCTGTTCCGCCTTGAACGGCATGCCGTTGACCTGGTTGTACGACTGGGCGTCGACCAGGTACTTCGCCCGGATCAGGGTGGCGAGCTGCCCGAGGTTCATCTCCGGGACCACCACCTTGTCGTACCGCTTCAGCACCGCGCCGAGATTGGCCGGGAAGGGGTTGAGGTGGCGCAGGTGGGCCTGGGCGACCGGCTCACCGGCCGTCCGCAGCCGGCGCACGGCCGCGGTGATGGGGCCGTACGTCGAGCCCCAGCCCAGCACCAGCGTCCGCGCGCCGTCCGGGTCGTCGACCTCCAGGTCGGGGACGGCGATGCCGTCGACCTTGGCCTGCCGGGTGCGGACCATGAAGTCGTGGTTGGCCGGGTCGTAGGAGATGTTCCCGGTGCCGTCCTGCTTCTCGATGCCGCCGATCCGGTGCTCCAGGCCGGGCGTGCCCGGCACCGCCCAGGGACGGGCCAGGGTGTGCGGGTCCCGCTTGTACGGCCAGAACACCTCGGTGCCGTCGTCCAGGGTGTGGTTGGGCCCCTGCGCGAACCGCACCGCCAGGTCCGGAAGCTCGTCCGTCTCGGGGATCCGCCACGGCTCGGAGCCGTTGGCGAGGTAGCCGTCGGAAAGCAGGAAGACGGGAGTCCGGTACGTCAGCGCGATCCGCGCGGCCTCCAGGGCGGCGTCGAAGCAGTCGGCCGGGGTGCGCGGGGCGACGACCGGGACCGGCGCCTCGCCGTTGCGCCCGTACATCGCCTGCAACAGGTCGGCCTGCTCCGTCTTGGTCGGCAGACCGGTCGAGGGGCCCCCGCGCTGGATGTCCACGACCAGCAGCGGCAGCTCCAGGCTCACCGCGAGACCGATCGTCTCGCTCTTGAGCGCCACGCCCGGACCGCTCGTCGTCGTCACCGCCAGGGAGCCGCCGAAGGCCGCGCCGAGCGCCGCGCCGATCCCGGCGATCTCGTCCTCGGCCTGGAAGGTGCGCACGCCGAAGTTCTTGTGCCGGCTCAGCTCGTGCAGGATGTCGGACGCCGGGGTGATCGGGTACGAGCCCAGGAAGAGCGGCAGGTCCGCCTGCCGGGAGGCGGCGATCAGGCCGTAGGCCAGGGACAGGTTCCCGGAGATGTTGCGGTAGGTGCCGGGCGGGAACGCCGTCGCCGCCGGTGCCACCTCGTAGGAGACCGCGAAGTCCTCCGTGGTCTCACCGAAGTTCCAGCCCGCGCGGTAGGCCGCGATGTTGGCCTCGGCGATGTCCGGCTTCTTCGCGAACTTCGACTTGAGGAACTTCTCCGTGCCCTCGGTGGGCCGGTGGTACATCCAGCTCAGCAGGCCGAGCGCGAACATGTTCTTGGAGCGCTCGGCCTCCTTGCGGCTGAGGTCGAACTCCTTGAGCGCCTCGACGGTCAGCGTGGTCAACGGCACCGGATGCAGGCGGTAGCCGTCGAGGGAGCCGTCGTCCAGCGGAGAGGTGTCGTAGCCGACCTTCTGCATCGCCCGCTTGGTGAACTCGTCCGTGTTCACGATGATCTCCGCGCCGCGCGGGAGGTCGCCGACGTTCGCCTTCAGCGCGGCCGGGTTCATCGCCACCAGCACGTTGGGCGCGTCGCCCGGCGTGAGGATGTCGTGGTCGGCGAAGTGCAGCTGGAAGGACGAGACGCCCGGCAGGGTGCCGGCGGGCGCCCGGATCTCGGCCGGGAAGTTCGGCAGCGTCGACAGATCGTTGCCGAACGACGCCGTCTCCGAGGTGAAACGGTCGCCGGTGAGCTGCATCCCGTCGCCCGAGTCCCCCGCGAACCTGATGATCACCCGGTCGAGCCGGCGGACGTCCTTCGTTCCGACCGGTTTGCGCTGCGCTCCCACGACGGTCTCGTCGGCTCCGTCGGTCTGCTCCGCTGGGCTGCTGACCTGGCTGGTCACTTACTGGACCTCCCTCGGGACGGCTGTCCGGGGACTGGTCTCCCAACGACCGTCCCGGGATCAACACTACGTCCGCACGCCATGACTTCCGGTGGACATTCGCATGATGGACACGACTTCGAGACGGCCCGCAGCCCTGGAATCCCAAGGATTTCCCGTCCCCCGGCACCGGCGGGGACGCACCCGCCCCGTCCTCCGGTTTCTCATTCGTCCGGATGAGCCTCCGCGTGGCCGGAGCGGGCCGGTGCTTCCGAGGCGTGGGCCGCCGATGTCAGGAGTTGAGATACGTGAGCACGGCGAGCACCCTGCGGTGGTCACCGTCGCTCGGAGACAGACCGAGCTTCATGAAGATGTTGCTGACGTGCTTCTCGACGGCCCCGTCACTCACCACCAGCTGCCGGGCGATCGCCGAGTTGGTCCGGCCCTCGGCCATGAGACCCAGCACCTCCCGCTCCCGCGGGGTGAGCCCCGCCAGCACGTCCTGCTTGCGGCTGCGCCCGAGCAACTGCGCGACCACCTCCGGGTCCAGCGCCGTACCGCCCTGCGCCACCCGCACCACCGCGTCCACGAACTCCCGGACCTCGGCCACCCGGTCCTTGAGCAGATAGCCCACGCCCCGGCTGGAACCGGCCAGCAGCTCCGTCGCGTACCGCTCCTCCACGTACTGGGACAGCACCAGCACGCCGAGACCGGGATGTGCCTTGCGCAGCCGTACCGAGGCCCGCACCCCCTCGTCGGTGTGCGTCGGCGGCATCCGTACGTCCGCCACCACGACGTCCGGCAGTTCGCCCTGCGCGTCCAGCTCGGTGATGGTCTTGATCAGTGCCTCACCGTCGCCGACCCCTGCCACGACCTCGTGCCCGCGGTCGGTCAGCAACCGGGTCAGCCCCTCTCGGAGCAGCACTGAATCCTCGGCGATGACCACCCGCACCCTGTCCTCCACGATCCTCGGCCCCCCACAGCCCGTGCACCTGCCCGGTCCGCGCGGCCCGCGCCGCGTCCACGAACCGTCCGTGCGACGGGTCCAGCATTCCAGCATCCGAGGCCGGACGCCCTCAGGCAACCGAAAGAGACGGAGATACGGAAGCCCAGCGGGAGAGGCACGGAGATACGGAGACCCAGCGGGAGGGGCGGGGGGAGGGGGGAGGGGCCGGAAGTCGGGCGGACCGGTCCGCGGCGCGTGCGTCCCCCAGGTCGAGTGTTTGGGCGCGGGTGCGTCCGCCCCGGGGCGACGAGCGCCGGGGCGGACGCGGTTTCCGATCAGCCGGTGAGCGGCTCGTTCCGCCACGGCAGCTCCGCCGTGATCCGCGTCGGCCCTCCGGCCGGCGAGTCCACCACGAGGATCCCGTCCACCGCGTCGAGCCGCTCCGCCAGACCGGCCAGACCGGAACCGGCGGACGCGTTCGCACCACCCACGCCGTTGTCCACGACCTGGAGCATCAGCCGGTTCTCCACCCGCCACACCTCCACCGCGGCCGACGTGGCCCGTGCGTGCTTGCTGATGTTCTGGAGCAGCTCCGAGACCGTGAAGTAGGCGATGCCCTCGATCGCCGACGCCGGCCGCTCCGTCAGGTCGACCTCGACCCGCACCGGCACGGTGCAGCGCGAGGCGACCGCCGACAGCGCCGCGTCCAGACCCCGGTCGGTCAGCACCGCGGGGTGGATGCCGCGGGCCAGGTCCCGCAGCTCCTGGAGGGCCGTCTTCACCTCACCGTGCGCCTCGTCCACCATGACGGCCGCCGCCCGCGGGTCCTCCCTCAGCTTCTCCTTGGCCAGACCCAGATCCATGGCGAGGTTGACCAGGCGGGCCTGTGCCCCGTCGTGCAGGTCGCGCTCGATGCGCCGCAGGTCGGCGGCGGCCGTGTCGACCACGACCCCCCGGTCCGACTCCAGCTCCACGACCCGCGTCGCCAGCCGCGACGGGCCGAGCAGCCCGTGCACCATGACCCGGTCCACCGTCGTCAGCCCCCGCACCAGCCACGGCGTCGCCAGCGTGAACAGCAGCCCGATCAGCGCCGTCACGGTGATCTCGAACGGGTTGTCCAGGTAGATCCGGTGCGTCTCGTCGCCGTACAGCTGAAGCCCGTCCTGGCCGGCGTACACGGGGAACACCCAGAAATACAGCGGGTACGTCAGCATCGCCCACCCGACCGCCCAGACGTTCACGGCGACGACGAACGAGAACACCGACCACGGGAACTGAAGCACCGCGTACAGCAGGCTCCGCCAGGAGGCGCCGCTCTTGAGCACCGCCCCCATCCAGCCCATCGCCCCCCGCTTCTTCAGCCGCAGCGGCTCGGGTTCCGACACCCGCAGCCCCAGCAGGAGGCGGGCCCTCGCCCGCTCCATCGCCCCGAAGCCCCGGCACCCGGCGAGTGCGGCCGCCAGCACCGGCACGCCCAGGAACGTCACCAGCAGTCCCGCCCCCAGCGACACCATCGTGACGGCGTACGTGAAGAGCAGGATGCCGACCGGCAGACCCACCAGGACGTAACCGAACTCCCGCCAGCTGCGCGCCTCGAACGGCGCCCGCAGACCCGCTGGCAGCCGGTGGCGCCGCGCACCCGTGTCCCCGGGGAAGCCGGACCCGCCCCCGAGTCCGTAACTCTGTCCGTATTCCGTGGCCATCGGTGCCGTCCCTCTCCTCGTCGCCCTGGGCTGTGCCGTGCCGCTCTGCGGCTGTGCTGTGCCGCTCTGCGGCTGTGCCGTCGTACCTCCACCCTCCTCGACCGCGCCGCCGGGCCCAATGGAGCCCGTCGGCGTCTGGGAAGGGGGGTTTTCCCTACCTCCTGGGGGCGGAGCCGGCCGCGTCGGTCTCCGTGCGGTCGCGCCACGGCAGCTCCGCCGTGACCGTCGTCGGGCCGCCTTCCGGCGAGTCGACGACGAAGAGGCCGTCGACGGCGGACAGCCGTTCGGCGAGGCCCTTCATCCCCGTACCGCCGTCGAGGCGCGCGCCCCCGTGGCCGTCGTCCTCGACCTGTATGAGCAGCCGGTCGGACGACCGCCACACCTCCACGGAGGCGGACCTCGCCCCGCTGTGCTTGCTGACGTTCTGGAGCAGCTCCGAGACCGTGAAGTAGGCGATGCCCTCGATGGCGGCCGCGGGGCGCTCCGTCAGGTCGGCGGTCACCTTGACCGGCACGGTGCAACGGGAGGCGACCGAGGAGAGCGCCGCGTCCAGGCCCCGGTCGGTCAGGACGGCGGGGTGGATGCCGCGGGCCAGGTCCCGCAGCTCCTGGAGGGCCAGCTTCACCTCGCCGTGCGCCTCGTCGACCATGGCCGCGGCCGCGTCGGGATCCTCCAGGAGCTTCTCCTTCGCCAGGCCGAGCCCCATGGCGAGGTTGACCAGGCGGGCCTGTGCCCCGTCGTGCAGGTCGCGCTCGATGCGCCGCAGGTCGGCGGCGGCCGTGTCGACCACGATCCCCCGGTCCGACTCCAGCTCGGCGATCCGCCGCTCCAGCTCGTCGGACGGCGACAGCAGCCCGCGCACCATCGCCCGGTCGACGTTGGTCAGTCCTCGCGCGATGAACGGCAGCACCGGCCACAGCACGAACAACGACGTCAGCGTCACGGCGAAGGTGAGGACGCCCCAGGGAAACCGGATGACGTCGTACAGGACCGTGCGCCAGCCCACCGGGTCCTTCAACGACATCCACAACTGCGCGAAGAATCCGCGCTCGCTCCGCCACGGCAGCGGGCTCGGTTCGTCCACCCGCACCCCGAGCAGCGCCCGGGCCCGCGCCCGCTCCAGCTTGCCCAGCTGCCGCGCGCCCAGCAGCCCGGCCGCGAGCAGCGGCAGCCCGATCACCGTGACCGTCAGTCCCGCGCCGACGGACAGCATCGTCACGACGTAGACGAATCCGAGCAGCGCCGCCGGGAAGTTCGCCAGCAGGTGGGCGATCTCCTTCCACGTGTGCCGGTCGTAGGCGAAACGGGCCGGCGGCAGATGGTCCGGCAGGCGGTCGCCGGCCACCGCACCGGCGGTCCGGGCGGAGCTCGATGTCCAGAGACGTTCGGTCATACCCGTCAGCGTGCCGTGCGGTGCGGCCCCGCGCCATGAGGTGGGCCGCCGGGACGCACTGAGGAAAACCCCACCCCGCGTCCCAACGTACGACGGGCTGCTTACCGTCTCTTTATCAGGCTCTAGACTCCCGTGCGTACAGATCGTCGAGCGGCAGCGTTCACGACGGCCACGACGGTCATGACGGGTACGAGGTTCACGACGTCTACGGCGTCTACCACGACGTCAACGGCGTCTACCACGGCGTCTAGTACGACGTTCGCGACAGGGAGTGAGGGGCGCACGTGACGGATCCGACCGTCGGGGACGCGACCGCCGGCGCCGTGACCACCGCCGACGCCACCGTCGGGCTAGCCGCGGACTACTTCCGGTCCTACTCGGTCGTCGGCCTGCTCGCCGTCGTCGGCGTGCTCTTCGTCGCCGTCGCCTTCGGCGCCGGGCGCCTGCTGAGGCCGGTGGTCCCGACGCCCGAGAAACTGCTCACCTACGAGTGCGGCGTCGACCCCGTCGGCGAGGGCTGGGCGCACACCCAGGTCCGCTACTACGTCTACGCGTTCCTCTACGTCATCTTCGCCGTCGACTCGATCTTCCTCTTCCCCTGGGCGACGGTCTTCGCCGACCCTGGTTACGGGGCCACGACCCTCGTGGAGATGTTCATCTTCCTCGGATTCCTCGCCGTGGGCCTGTTGTACGCATACAAGAAGGGCGTCCTGTCGTGGACGTGAACCCCTCCGCACCCGCACCCGCACCGGCGCCCGTGCCGCTGCCCGAGCCCAAGCGGCTGGGCACGCTCGCCCGTCTCGCTCCGGAGCCGATGAAGGTCGTCCTGAACTGGGGCCGCCGCTACTCGCTCTGGGTCTTCAACTTCGGCCTCGCCTGCTGCGCGATCGAGTTCATCGCCGCGTCGATGGCCCGCCACGACTTCATCCGGCTCGGCGTCATCCCGTTCGCTCCGGGTCCCCGCCAGGCCGACCTGATGGTCGTCTCCGGCACGGTGACCGACAAGATGGCGCCGGCCGTCAAGCGCCTGTACGAGCAGATGCCGGAGCCGAAGTACGTCATCTCCTTCGGCGCCTGCTCCAACTGCGGCGGCCCCTACTGGGACTCCTACTCCGTGACGAAGGGCGTCGACCAGATCATCCCCGTCGACGTCTACGTTCCCGGCTGCCCGCCGCGCCCCGAGGCGCTGCTCCAGGGGATCCTCAAGCTCCAGGAGAAGATCGCGCGGGAGTCCCTGGGGGAGCGGTACGCCGCTTCGCCCCGGCCGTCGACGGCAGCGCTGCGGAGCGGCCTGGTGCGACCGCCGGGCTCGGCCTCCGACGCGGGCTCGACTTCCGACGCGGCTCCGTCCTCCGACACGGGTTCGGCCTCCGACACGGGGGAGGGGCGATGACCGCCGTCGGCTGGCTGCCCGCCGGGGCCGAGGAACTCTTCGGTGCGGACGCCACGGCCGAGGAGTCGTACGACCTCCTGACCGTCGACGTGCCGTCCAGCTCCTGGATCACCGCCCTGGAGACGGCGCGCGACCGGCTGGGCTGCACGTACTTCGACTGGCTGAGCGCGGTCGACGAACCGGGCACGGGGTTCCGCGTCGCGGCCCACGTCGCCGCGCTGGGGCCGGTACGCCGGCTGCTGCTGCGTACGACCGTCCCGCACGAGGCCCCGGTCCTGCCCACCGCCGTGGAGGTCTACGCGGGCGCGGCCTGGCACGAGCGGGAGACGCACGAGATGTTCGGTGTCTCCTTCGAGGACCATCCCGCCCTCGACCACCTGCTCCTGCCCGAGGGCTTCGAGGGCCACCCGCTGCGCAAGGACTTCGTCCTCGCCGCACGCGTCGCCAAGGCCTGGCCCGGGGCCAAGGAACCCGGCGAGTCCGACCACGGCGGTCCCCGCCGGCGCCAGATGCTGCCGCCGGGCGTCCCCGACCCCAACGAGTGGGGCCCGCTGAAGGGCCAGCTGCCTCCCGCTCCCGCCCGCCCGGCACGGGGCGCGGGGCGTGCGGCGGGGGAGCGCCCGGCCCGCGCGGCAGGCGAACGCCCCGCCCGGCGGACCCGTACGGCCGCCGAGGGCTCCGTCGGTCAGCAGACGGAGACGCCCGGTACCGAGGCCCCGGCCACGCCACGCCGCTCCCGGACGGCGGCCGAGGGCTCGGTCAGCCAGAACGCCCCGGCCGGCGAACCGGCGGCCGCACCGGCGCCGCGGCGGTCGCGCAGTGCGAGCCAGGGCTCCGCGTCCCAGCGAGCGGCCGGCCCGGCGGACGGGCCCACGCCGCCCGCCACCGAGCCCACCCCGCCCGCCACCGAGCCCTCCGGCGGACCCACCGGCGATACGGCTGCCGGACGGCGGGGAGCCACCGGCACCACCGGCACCACCGGTACCGCCGGTCCCCGGCGTGCTCGGAGCGCGTCGCAGGGCTCGGCCAGCCAGCGGGCAGCCGCGGACGCCGGGCAGCCGGACGACGCGGGCCCCGGCAGCGCCCCGCGGGGCGGCAACGGGACCGGCACCGCCTCCTCGCCCACGGCGGAACCGGCCCGGAAGCAGGCGCCCTCGACCCCGCGCAGCTCGGACGCCCCGTGGCACCACGCCCGCCCGGCGTTCGGCGAGCCCGAGGCCACCGAGAAGCCGGGAGCGCCCGAGGAGCCGGCGGACACTCCCGACGGGCCGACGGCCCCCGGCGGGCCGGATGCACCCGAGGAGCCGGACGCCGGCCGGGATCCGGATGCCTCCGAAGGGCCGGATGCTGCCGAGGTGTCCGACACCGCCGACGGCACCGAAGCCCGTCGGAATCCCCCGAACTCCCCAGGAGGCCCGCAGTGAACGACGCGCTCGACGTCACCCTGCGCCTCCTGATCGTCTTCGTCGTCTTCCTCGCCTTCCCCCTGATCGTCGGCCAGACCGAGCACAAGGTGATGGCCCACATGCAGGGCCGTCTGGGCCCGATGTACGCGGGCGGCTTCCACGGCTGGGCCCAGCTCGTCGCGGACGGCGTCAAGTTCGCGCAGAAGGAGGACGTGGTCCCCGCCGACGCGGACCGCCGCATCTTCCAACTCGCCCCGGCCGTGGCCCTGCTGCCGTACCTCCTGGTCCTCCTCGCCATCCCCGTGGGGCCCGGGGAGGGCGCGGTCGGTCAGGTCGTCGACGCGGGCGTCTTCTTCGTCCTCGCCGTCATGGGCGTGGGCGTCCTCGGCTCGCTCATGGCGGGCTGGTCCTCCGCGAACAAGTTCTCCCTCCTGGGCGGCCTGCGTACCGCCGCCCAGCTCCTCGCGTACGAACTCCCGATGCTGCTGACCGCCGCCTCCGTGGCGATGGCGGCCGGCACCGTCTCGCTCGTCGGCATCCTCGACGCCTTCGAGTGGTGGTGGCTGCCCTGGCAGATCGTCGGCGCGGTCGTCTTCTTCGTCGCCGGGCTGGCCGAACTGCAGCGCCCCCCGTTCGACATGCCGGTCGCCGACTCCGAGATCATCTTCGGTGCCTACACCGAGTACACCGGCCTGCGCTTCGCCCTGTTCCTCCTCGCCGAGTACGCCGGAATCGTCGTCCTGTGCGGTCTGACCACCGTCCTCTTCCTGGGCGGCTGGCACGGCCCCTGGGGCGCCGACGGCCTCGGCTGGGTGTGGACCCTGCTCAAGGCGGCCGTCCTCGCCTTCGTCGTGATCTGGCTCCGCGTGACCTACCCACGCCTGCGCGAGGACCAGCTCCAGAAACTGTCCTGGACGCTCCTCGTCCCCCTCTCCCTCGCCCAGATCGCCCTCACCGGCGTCGTCAAGGTGGTGATCGCGTAATGGCCCCCGTCCCCGGCAGCGGCCTGGCCAAGGGCCTGGCCGTCACCCTGCGCACGATGACGAAGAAGACCGTCACCGAGCAGTACCCCGACGCCCAGCCGGAGCTGCCGCCCCGTACCCGCGGTGTGATCGGCCTGTTCGAGGAGAACTGCACGGTCTGCATGCTGTGCGCCCGCGAGTGCCCCGACTGGTGCATCTACATCGACTCCCACAAGGAGACGGTCCCGGCGGCCACCCCCGGCGGGCGCGACCGCAGCCGCAACGTCCTCGACCGTTTCGCCATCGACTTCGCCCTGTGCATGTACTGCGGTATCTGCATCGAGGTCTGTCCTTTCGACGCCCTGTTCTGGTCCCCGGAGTTCGAGTACGCCGAGACCGACATCCGCGACCTCACCCACGAGCGCGACAAGCTCCGCGAGTGGATGTGGACCGTGCCGGCCCCGCCCGCTCTCGACCCCGGTGCGGAGGAACCCAAGGAACTCGCCGCCGCCCGCAAGGCCGCCGACAAGCTGGCCGCGCAGCAGCAGGCGGACCAGTCGGGGCAGGAGGACCGGCCGGGGCAGGCGGACCAGTCGGGGCAGCCGAACCGGCCCGGGCAGGAGGACCGGCCATGACCCTTGCCGCCGCATCCCACGGATTCCTTTCCCCGACCGGCGTCGAGATCGCCTTCCTCCTCGTCGGACTGGTCACCTTCGGAGCCGCCGTCGTCACCGTGACCACCCGTCAGCTCGTTCACGCGGCGCTCTGGCTGGTGGTGGCCCTCGGCGGCCTGGCCGTCGAATACCTGTTGCTCACCGCCGAGTTCATCGCCTGGGTCCAGGTCCTCATCTATGTCGGTGCCGTCGTCGTCCTCATCCTGTTCGGCCTGATGCTCACCAGGGCGCCCATCGGCCGGTCCCCGGACGCCGACTCCGGCAACCGCTGGGCCGCCCTCACCGTGGCCGTGGCCTCCGCGGCGGCCCTGGTGTGGGTCGTCGTCGACGCCTTCCGCACCACCTGGATAGACCTGGACGGCCCGGCCGCCGGCTCCACCGCCGTCACCGGAGCGAGCCTCTTCCAGAACTGGGTCCTCCCCTTCGAGGCCCTCTCCGTCCTTCTGCTCGCCGCCCTGGTCGGCGCCATCGTCCTGTCCCGCAAGGCCAAGGCGGCCCGCGCGGGCGAAGCACCCCCGGCGAAGACCTCCCCCACCGGCGCCTCTTCGTCCGGCACTTCCCCGTCCGGCGCCTCTTCGTCCGGTACTTCCCAGACGGGTGGTGTCCGCTGATGCACCTCGCCTATCCGGCCGTCCTCTCCGCCCTCCTCTTCTGCACCGGCCTCTACGGCGTTCTCGCCCGCCGCAACGCGATCCTGGTCCTGATGTCGGTCGAGCTGATGCTCAACGCCGTCAACCTCAACCTCGTCGCCTTCGACGTCTGGCTCAGCAGGGCCGCGGAAGAGACCCTGCACTCCGGTCAGGCCCTGACCCTGTTCACGATCGCCATCGCGGCCGCCGAGATCGGCATCGGTCTGGCGATCGTGCTCGCCGTCCACCGCAACCGCGGCACCTCGGACATCGACAGGCTCCGCGACACCGCCGAGGGCCACGAGCCGGACGGCCCCGACACCGACACCCCCGCGACCGGGACGGCCGCCGAGAAGGCTGAGGCCACCGCGTGACCACGACCACCCTCGCCGTACTCGTCCCCCTCCTCCCCTTCCTCGGGGCAGCCGCCGGTCTCCTGCTGGGCCGGTCCGCGCCCGGCTTCGTCCGCCCCCTCGCGATTCTGCCGACGCTGGCGGCCCTCGTCCTCGCCGTACTCGTCGCGGCCCGCCAGGGAGGCGGCCGGGCCGTCGACGCCGTCACGGAACTGACGCCCACCGGTTCGGTCCCCGTCGAACTCGCCCTGCACGTCGACGGCTTCGCCGCCCTCGTCGCCGTCCTCGTCGGCACCGTCGCCACCTGCGTGCAGCTCTACTCCACGGGATACCTGCGCGACGACCCGCGCTACCCCTCGTACGCCGCTCTCGTCTCCCTGTTCACCTCCGCCATGTTCCTCGTCGTCTACTCAGGCGACCTGATGGTGCTGCTGGTCGGCTGGGAAGTCATGGGCATCTGCTCGTACTTCCTGGTCGGCCACTACTGGGAGACCCCGGAGGCGCGCGCCGCCTCCCTCAAGGCCTTCCTGGTCACCAAGCTCGGCGACGTCCCCTTCCTGATCGGCCTGCTGGCGCTGGCCACCGAAGCGGGCTCCTTCCGCATCACCAAGGTCCTCGGCGCGGTGGCGAGCGGTTCGCTCGACCATCCGACGCTGATCGCCCTGCTGCTCCTGGCCGGTGTCGCGGGCAAGTCGGCGCAGTTCCCGCTGCACACCTGGCTCCCCGACGCGATGGCGGGCCCGACACCGGTCTCGGCGCTGATCCACGCCGCGACGATGGTCGCCGCCGGTGTGTACTTCGTCGCCCGGCTCCTTCCGCTCTTCGAGGCATCGCGGGCCGCGATGGTCGTCCTCGCCGTCATGGCCGCCGTCACGATGGTCGGCTCCGCGCTCGCCGCCCTCGCCCAGGACGACATCAAACGCGTCCTGGCCTACTCGACGATCGGGCAGCTCGGCTACATGACCGGTGCCCTCGCCACGGGCGACCGGGGTGCCGCCGTCTTCCACCTCCTCACTCACGGCGCCTTCAAGGCGCTCCTGTTCCTCGCCGCCGGCGTGATCATCCACGCCGCCGGCACCAACTCGCTGGCCGCCATGTCCCGCATGCGGGGCCTGCGCGACCGGGTCCCGGACGCCTTCTGGACGATGACCGTGGCCCTGCTCGCGCTCGCCGCGATCCCGCCCTTCAGCGGCTTCTTCTCCAAGGAGTCCGTCCTCGGCGCCGCGGAGCACGTGGCCACCGGCCACACCGAGCACGCGCCCGGCGCCGCGGGCTGGACCGTGCTCGTCGCCGGCCTGATCACCGCTCTGCTCACCGCCGCCTACGCGACCCGCCTGTGGCTGCTGGCCTTCCGCGGACAGGGCGCCGAGGCCCCCGACCACGGCAGGCAGCCGCTGGTCATGAACGCCGTGCTCTGGGTGCTCGCCCTCCCCTCACTCGCGCTGGGCGGGCTCGCCTTCCGTCTGCTGCCCGACTGGTTCGACGGCCACGACCTCACCCCGACCCTCACCACCTCCGTGCTCGGCACGGGAGTGGCCCTGGTGGGCGGCATCGTCACCTACGCCGCCTGGCGGCACACCACGGCGCTCGCGGTCCGCACCCCACTGGGCGCGGTCGCGGCCCACCCCGAGGGCGACGCCGCCCTGGTGGAGGCCGAGGCCATCGCCAGCCACCGGCCCGCCTACGGGGACCTTGCCTCCGCACCCGACCCGTCGGACCCGGGACGGCTCCTGCTGGGCCCGGTGCACCCGCACGCGGCGGCCGGCTTCCACCTGGACGCCGTGTACACGACCCTCTTCGTCCGCCCGGTCCGGGCCGGAGCGAGCCTCGTCCGGTTCCTCGACCGCGAGGTCGTCGACACCTACGTACGCGCGGCGGGCGCCCTGCCCCGCTTGCTCGGGGCCGCCGTACGAAGCGCCCAGACCGGCAATGTGCAGACCTATGTGAGCGCGCTGCTCGCCGGCACCGTCGTCCTCGCGGTCGCCGCCGTCCTCGTCGCCACGGGAGCGTGAGCAGGCGTGATCGATATCAACGAGTCCGTGATGCGGGTCCTTCTCGCGTTCCTCGTCGTCGGCCCACTCCTCGGTGCCGTCGCCGCCCTTCTGCCGGCCCCGCCCGGACTGAAGGGGAAGTCACCCGACCAGGCCGTGCTCCGGCACGGCGTCACCGTCACCGGCGCGATCCTCATCGCCGCGGTCGTCCTCGTGCTCGGCTTCGACCACGACCATCCGTCGAAGATGCAGGCCAGCACGGACATCAGCTGGATCCCCGCACTCGACGTACGCATCCACCTCGGCATCGACGGCATCTCCCTCCCCCTGCTGGTCCTGACCGCGCTGCTGACCTTCCTCTGCGCGCTCTACTCGTACTTCAAGCAGCGACACGAGCGGCTGACGCCGCGGGCTCCGGGCCCGAGCCCGAAGGCGTTCGTCGCGCTGCTGCTCGTCCTCGAGTCCGGCACCCTCGCGACCTTCGCCGTCCTCGATCTGGTCCTGTTCTTCCTCGCCTTCGAGATGGTCCTCATCCCGATGTACTTCCTCATCGCCCGCTGGGGCGGCGAGGGACGGGCCGGGGCCGCCTGGAAGTTCATCCTCTTCACGCTCCTCGGCTCCGTCGTCATGCTGCTCGGCCTGCTCCTGATCGGAATCACGGCGGGCACATTCGACATGGTGGCACTCGCCACTGACAACGGCCGGTCGCTGACCACATCCGTGCAGGTCACCGCCGTACTGGCGATCGGGATCGGGCTCGCGGTCAAGACCCCGATGTGGCCGCTGCACAGCTGGCTGCCCGACGCCCACACCGCCGCGCCGACCGTCGGCTCGGTCCTGCTCGCCGGCGTCCTGCTGAAGATGGGTACGTACGGGTTCGTTCGGATTCTGCTCCCGGTCGCGCCAGACGGCTTCCGCACCTTCGCGCCCTACCTCGCCGCCTTCGCCGTCGTCGGGATCATCTACGGCTCCCTGGCCTGCCTGGCCCTCGCCAGGAGAGGCGCGAAGGGCGACCTCAAACGCCTCATCGCCTACTCCTCCGTCGGCCACATGGGCTTCGTCCTGCTGGGCATCGCGACCATGACCCCGACCGGCGTCAACGGGGCCCTGTTCGCCAACATCGCCCACGGCCTGATCACCGGCCTGCTCTTCTTCGTGGTCGGCGCGCTCAAGGACCGCACCGGGACCACCGACCTGGACACCCTCGCCGAGGAGTCGGGCCACGCCCTGTACGGCAAGGCACCCCGTCTCGGCGGACTGCTCGCCTTCGCCGCCGTCGCCTCGCTGGGCCTGCCGGGCCTGGCCGGATTCTGGGGCGAGATGCTCGCCCTGTTCGGCGCCTTCGACCCGCACCACGACCTCAGCCGCCCCGCGTTCCTCACCTTCATGGCGGTCGCCGCCTTCGGCACCCTGCTGACGGCCGCGTACATGCTGATCGTGGTCCGCCGCGTCTGCATGGGCGCCGTACCCCAGGACGCCCCGCAGCCGCAGCCGGCCGACGTGCGCGCGTACGAGTTCGCCGCCTGGACCCCGCTCGTCGTCCTCACCGTCGTCGCCGGGCTGTGGCCCAGAACCCTGCTCGGGCTGACCGACCCGGCCGTGCAGCAGCTCCTCTCAGGAGGCACCCGATGAGCTCCCCGGCCCAGCCCCTCGCCGAGGTGGCCCTGGCGCAGCAGCCGCTGGCCCAGAACCTCGTCCAGTCCGTCGACTGGCTCGCCATCGCGCCGCCCACCGTCACGGCCGTCGTGGGCCTCGTCGTCCTCGTCACCGACCTGTTCGTCAAGGACGCCCGCAAGCCCCTGCTCGGCTGGATCTCGGTCGCCGGACTCGCCGCCTCCGCCCTGCTGCTGCTGCCCCTGGTGAACGACGACCGCTCGACGTTCTGCCAGAGCGGCGAGCCCGGCGTCTGCAGCTACACCGCGGACACCTTCACCCTCGCCATCCAGTTCCTCGTCCTCGGCGGCGCACTCCTGACCGCCCTCCTGTCGGTCACCGCCGTGAAGGACGCCGACCGGGGGCTGCCCGAGGGCGAGTTCTGGTTCCTGCTGCTCTCCTCCGCCGCCGGAGCCGCCCTCCTGCCCGCCTCCCGCGACCTCGCAACCCTGATCGTCGCCCTGGAGGTCGCCTCCCTGCCCGCCTTCGCCCTCGTCGGCCTCCGGCAGGGCGACCGCCGGTCCTCCGAAGCGGCCCTGAAGTTCTTCCTGTCCTCGGTCACCGCGACCGCGGTCAGCCTCATGGGCATCAGCTTCGTGTACGCCACCACCGGCACCCTCTACCTCACCCAGGTGGCCGAGCGCATCCAGCACGTCGACGGGCAGTTCACCACGCTCGCCCAGGCCGGCGTCGTCCTCACCCTCGTCGGCTTCGCCTTCAAGACGGCCGCCGCCCCCTTCCACTTCTGGGTGCCCGACACCTACGTGGGCGCGCCCCTGCCGATCGCCGCCTACCTGTCCGTGATCGGCAAGGCGGTCGGCTTCTCCGGCCTCATCCTGGTCACCGTCGTTGCCCTGCCCTCCTACGCCGACGTCTGGGGTCCCGCCCTCGCGGCACTGGCCGCGCTCACCATGACCGTCGGCAACGTCGGTGCCCTCCGGCAGCAGGCCACGCGCGCGTACAGCGCGGTACGGCTGCTCGCCTGGTCGTCCGTCGGCCAGGCGGGCTACCTCCTGGTACCGATCGCCTCCGCCGCCTACTCCGACGACCCCGAGCGCTCGGTCGGCTCCAGCGTCGCCTACGCGCTCATGTACGCCGCGGTGAACCTCGGTGCCTTCGCGGTGGCCGCGCTCGTGGGCCGCACCAGGTCCCTGAACCGGGTGTCGGACTACCGCGGCCTGTACTCCTCCAACCCGCTCACGGCCCTCCTCCTGGCCTTCTTCCTGCTCTGCCTCGCCGGACTGCCGCCCGGCATCATCGGCCTCTTCGCCAAGGTCACGGTGTTCTCCGCGGCCGTCGACGCCGGACTCGGCTGGCTGGCCGTCGTCATGGCCGTCAACGTCGTGATCGCGCTCTTCTACTACCTCCAATGGACGGCACTGCTGTTCCGGGCGCCCGAGGCGGCGACCGCCGGTCACCGGGCCCCCGCCCCCCTCACGGCCGCGATCACCGTGACCGCGGTCCTCGCCGTCGCCCTCTCCGGAGCACCGCAGCTGATCCTGCGCTTCGCCGACACCGGGCTCTTCTGAACGCAGCCCCCAGGGCACGCGCGCGTGCGGCACGGGGTCTCCACGCGCGTGTGCCGCCCGCCACGGCGGTCACCCGTACGGACCACACGCGTCGCGGCGGGCGCCGGGGAACTGGTGGCCCTCGCCTGGCGTTGACCAGTACGGAAGGGTCCACTGGACGTGTCACCCACGGCACCGGTGGCATCGGAGACCAGGAAGCAACCACAGCGAGCGAGACCAGCAAGCAAAGGGTTCCCCTGCTGCACGATTTGGAGGGCGTACCGTGCACCGCCGGCACAACGGGCTCAGGACCGCAGTACTCCTCGGGGGACTGTCCGCGCTCATCATCGTCATCGGCAGCTTCTTCGGCCGAGCGGGGCTCGTCGTTGCCGTCCTCGTCGCCCTGGGCACCAACGCGTACGCGTACTGGAACAGCGACAAGCTCGCACTCCGCGCGATGCGTGCCCGTCCGGTCAGCGAGTTCGAGGCCCCGGCGCTGTACCGCATGGTCCGAGAGCTCTCCACCCAGGCACGCCAGCCGATGCCCCGCCTGTACATCTCACCGACGGAGGCACCGAACGCCTTCGCGACCGGCCGCAACCCGCGCAACGCGGCCGTGTGCTGCACCGAGGGCATCATGCGCCTGCTGGACGAACGCGAGCTGCGGGGCGTCATCGGGCACGAACTCAGCCACGTCTACAACCGCGACATCCTGATCTCCTCCGTGGCCGGCGCCCTCGCCTCCGTGATCATGTTCCTGGTCAACTTCGCCTGGCTGATCCCCATCGGCCGGTCCAACGACGACGACGGGCCCGGTCTGCTGGGCATGCTCCTCATCATGCTGCTCGGACCGCTCGCCGCCACCGTCATCCAACTGGCCATCAGCCGCTCCCGGGAGTACGAGGCCGACGCCTCCGGCGCCCAGCTGACCGGCGACCCGCTCGCCCTGGCCGGTGCCCTGCGCAAACTGGAAGTCGGCACCAAGCAGCTCCCGCTCCCCCCGGAGCCCCGGCTCGAGACCGCCAGCCACATGATGATCGCCAACCCCTTCCGTCCGGGGCAGGGGCTTTCGAAGATGTTCTCCACCCACCCGCCGATGGCGGAGCGAATCGCCCGACTCGAAAAGATGGCAGGTCGTCAGCCGTGAAGACCATCCTCAACGTCATTTGGCTCGTGCTCAGCGGCTTCTGGCTGTTCCTCGGCTACTTGCTCGCGGGCGCGCTGCTCTGCATCACGATCATCGGAATCCCCTTCGGCATCGCGGCCTTCCGCATCGGTGTCTACGCCCTGTGGCCCTTCGGGTACACGGCGGTCGAGCGCCGAGACGCCGGGGCGCCCTCGTGTATCGGAAACGTGCTGTGGCTCGTCCTCGCGGGCTGGTGGCTGGCCCTCGGCCACATCGTGACCGGCATCGCGTTGTGCGTCACCGTCATCGGTATCCCGCTCGGCATCGCCAACTTCAAGCTGATCCCCGTCTCACTGCTCCCGCTGGGACGCGAGATCGTGCGCACGGACCAGCCCTTCACGGCGGCGGCGACGACACAGCGGACCGGCTGGTAAGCGCCTTTTCCACCTCGCCCGTCCACATCTTCCGAGTTGTCCACAGGCCCGCCCCGATGTCGGCGGCGGCCTGCATCATGAATTCATGACCGAGAACGAGCAGTTGCTGGAACGGGTGGCCGCCAAGGCGCGAAGCACTCGCCCGTGGGGCTGGGGCTCCCTGCCCGCCCCCGTGGACGGGGCGACGTCGGCCCGCGCCGAGGCAGCCCTGGGCTTTCCCCTCCCCGCGCTGCTCGCCGACCTGTACCTGCGCATAGGTGACGGCGGATTCGGCCCGGAGTACGGTCTGTTGCCCCTGCTCGACAGCCCGCCCTCGGGCGAGCCCGCCGCAGTCGCCCAGTACCTCGCCAACCGCGAGAGCGGTGCGAAGGACCCCGACTGGCCCTGGCCCGAGGGTGTCCTGCCGATATCCCACTGGGGCTGTGCGATGTACGCCTGCGTCGACTGCCGCTCCCCACAGGCCACGGTGCTTCTCTTCGAACCCAACGCCGGCGACGCCGACCACGCCTGGTACGTCGATGCCCCGAGCCTCACCGACTGGTTGTGCGCCTGGGTCGACGGCGCGGGCTGGTACGAGGAGGCCAACGAGGGGCCGGAACCGGCGGCCCCGTGGGCGGGCTTCCCCATACGGACGGGGAGACGGCCCGGTACGACGGACACGGCGCCCGTAGGGGAGACCTCCGGCTGACCCCGGCCGAGCCACGCGGGCAACGGCAGAGCGTCTCTCGACGGCACCGTGGCCGAGGGCGCGGGTCGTTGCCCGGAGACACCCGCCTACCGCGGCATCTGCTGCCCCCGCACCCCGTACGCCACCACACCCACCGCCAGCACACCCACACCCACGACGACCGAGACCACCGGCAGCGAGAACGCGAGTACCACGCACCCGGCCAGTCCCAGCGCCGGTACGACCCGGGACGTCCTCGAAGGGTCGAGCGTCCAGGCCGACGCGTTGGCCACGGCGTAGTACGCCAGCACACCGAAGGAGGAGAAGCCGATCGCACCGCGTACGTCCACCGTCGCCGCCAGGACCGCGACCACCACTCCCACGGCCAGCTCCGCCCGGTGCGGCACCTGAAACCGCGGATGCACCGCGGCCAGCGCCCTGGGCAGGTGGCGGTCTCTGGCCATGGCCAGCGTCGTCCGTGAAACGCCCAGGATCAACGCCAGCAGGGAGCCCAGCGCGGCGACAGCGGCGCCCACCCGCACGACCGGTGCCAGCCCCGGCAGGCCGGCCGCCCGTACCGCGTCGGCCAGGGGAGCCGTCGCCTGTCCCAGACCGCCCGAGCCCAGCACGGAAAGGACAGCCACCGCGACACACCCGTACACGACCAGGGTGAGGCCGAGCGCCAGTGGGATCGCGCGAGCGATGGTGCGCCGCGGGTCCCGCACCTCCTCACCGAGGGTCGCGATGCGCGCGTACCCCGCGAACGCGAAGAACAGCAGGCCGGCGGCCTGAAGGACCCCGTCGGTGCCGCCTGACAAGCCGATGTCCAGCCGTCCGGCATCGGACCGCCCCGACCCCAGACACACCACCACCACGGAAGCGAGGACAGCAAGCACCACGCCCACGATCACGCGCGTCAGCCAGGCGGACTTCTGGATCCCGCCGTAGTTCACCGCGGTCAGCGCCACCACGGCCGCGACCGCCACCACGTGCGCCTGCTCCGGCCAGACGTACGCGCCCACGGTGAGCGCCATGGCAGCACAGGAGGCCGTCTTCCCGACGATGAACGACCAGCCCGCGAGAACGCCCCAGAACTCCCCGAGCCGCTCACGTCCGTAAACGTAGGTGCCGCCCGAGGCCGGATACCTGACGGCCAGCCGGGCGGACGACATGGCGTTGCAGTAGGCGACGACGGCTGCCACGGCGAGGGCGAGGAGCAGCCCCGAACCGGCGGCGCGTGCCGCCGGCGCCAGGGCGGCGAAGATCCCGGCGCCGATCATGGAACCGAGCCCGACGACGACGGCGTCGCCGAGACCGAGGCTGCGACGCAGACCCGAACCCGCAGGTGTCATGGGTGGCACCCTACTGATCGGCGCAACCACCCGGCGCGGTCGGAACGTCCTCTCCACCAAGAGGACATGAACACCGCGGAGGAACGAGCCCACGGCACTGGCACAGTGCGGGCACAGCAAGAAAGGGCAGGGTCACGGCATGACCGTCATCAGCTGGATCATTCTCGGACTGTTGGCCGGAGCCATCGCCAAGTTCCTGCTGCCGGGCCGCGACCCCGGAGGATTCATCGGCACCACCTTCATCGGCATCGCCGGCGCGTTCATCGGCGGCTGGATATCGGCCCGCTGGCTGGACCACCCGATCAGCAAGGACTTCTACGACGGTGCGACCTGGGCCGCGGCGATCGGCGGTTCGCTGGTGCTCCTGATCGCCTATCGGCTCCTGTTCGGCAACTCGCGCGACTGAACCCGCGCGGACCGGACGAGGCGAGAGGCGGCGGGACGCGGGACGCGAAAGGGTGCGCACCACCGGGTGCCCACCCTTTCCCGTCAGTTCCCGTCCACGGGGACCTGTCTGTCGGCGGCCCCGCGTCGTCGGTTCAGCGCCTCACCGGTAGTTCACGAACTGCAGCGCGAAGTCGAAGTCCTGGCCCTTCAGCAGGGCGATCACGGTCTGCAGGTCGTCCCGGCTCTTCGAGGAGACCCGCAGCTCCTCGCCCTGCACCTGGGCCTTCACGCCCTTGGGACCCTCGTCGCGGATGAGCTTGGCCACCTTCTTCGCGTTGTCCTGGGAGATGCCCTCCTCGATCGACGCGAAGATCTTGTACTCCTTGCCGGAGAGCTGGGGCTCGCCCGCATCCAGAGCCTTGAGCGAGATGCCGCGCTTGATCAGCTTGGACTGGAAGACGTCGAGGATGGCGCTCACCCGGTCCTCGGAGTTGGCCTCCATGAGGATCTTCTCCCCGGACCACGAGATCGAGGCGCCCACGCCCTTGAAGTCGTAGCGCTGGGAGATCTCCTTGGCGGCCTGGTTGAGGGCGTTGTCGACCTCCTGCCGCTCGACCTTCGAGACGATGTCGAAACTGGAGTCGGCCATGTCCTGTGGCTCCTTGTATCTGGGTGCGTGTCGGGTCCGTACCGGCATACATCGACGGCCGCCGGCCCCGGCAGGGTCCTCGGCCGCATCCGCACAAGCCTAGTCATCCGCCGCGTCCCGAGCGGCGATCAATCGGGTGGCGAAGCACCCCTCCACATCAGGTATTGTTTACGTCGTTGCCACGGAGCACCGCCCCAAAGCGGTTCGACGGGCAGCGACCCCCGGCGGTGTGCCCGAGCGGCCAAAGGGAGCAGACTGTAAATCTGCCGGCTCAGCCTTCCCAGGTTCGAATCCTGGCGCCGCCACACGACCGAAAGGGTCTGTGACCAGCAGCAATGCTGATCGCAGGCCCTTTCGTCGTTGACGGGCCCGACCTGATCGTTATGGGTGCTTTTTCCCAGTGTGTCTCACCCTGATTCGGGTGCTGACCAGTCCGTGTGGGGCAAGCGTGGGGCAGCTTCCGCTCCTCCTAGCTGCCGTTCTTCAACGCCCGCTCGATCCGGGCATTGGCTGTAGCGGCGCCGCCGTCCAGGCACTTCGCGTAGACCCGGAACAACACGGCCACGCTGTGGCCGGCGCGCGCGGCTACCTCCTGCGGTTC
Organism: Streptomyces coelicoflavus; assembly: GCF_003112555.1. Lineage (GTDB taxonomy): Bacteria > Actinomycetota > Actinomycetes > Streptomycetales > Streptomycetaceae > Streptomyces > Streptomyces coelicoflavus. The sequence continues at coordinate 94,480 of NZ_BEWB01000006.1, forward strand.
CACCCCGGAACTGAGCCACGTAGACACGGTGGCGTGGCGAAGATCATATGGACGCTTGGCCAGCAGTGAGGCGCGCTGAGCGGGCGTGAGCGCGCGGGTACGGGCCTCCGCCCACACTTCGCCGTATCCGGTGTCCTGGACGAGTCCGCCACGCCGCGTCCGAAACAGCCGCCCGTCGGCGGCGACGCCGTACGCCGTGACGTGCCACCGGAGCAGGTTCACGAGATCGGGCAGGGGGAGAGCTTGCCGGGGGTCCGGTACGGAGGCGGGGTCCAGGTCCTCCGCTACCTGCTCCGGGGACTTCCACTGCACCTGTGGCAGGGGGTGGTCCGTCAGGCGTCCGGCGTCAACGGCGTAGCCGAGGGCGTTGTGAAAGGTGGTCCGCTTCCGGCGGATGGTCGACGCCGGGGGTGCCGTCGGTGCCGCGCCGCCGTGGTGCCGTCCAGTTTCTTGGTCAAGGCGTCCAGGGCGGCGCGTACCTGCATACGGTCGGCCAGCGCGGACGTGGGCACGGACTTCCGCTCGAACCACGCCAGCACGGCGGCCACCTCGTCAGGCGGGTCCTGGTCACGACGACTCACGTTGAATGCCCAGCTATAGAGGGCCGTCCGCACGGTCTGGGCATCAGCCATTCCCTTCGCGTCCCTCACGAGAGCGGGCGGCGCGGAACCGGGCCAGCCGCTCCTCCCACTCCTCCGCCGCCTCCAGGTTCCCTGCGGCTTCCGCCGCCCGGATCATCCGCTCATACCGGGAGCCGGTGCGGCCGTCCCACGCGCGGCGGGCCACGATCCGGCCGCCGTTGAAGGTGTAGAGGCCGTGCCGGGCCGCCGCGCGGACTGTGACCCGGGTCGTCTCGTGGGTGACGGCCGTCTTCACGACGCGGCCGGAGCGGACCCACAGCGGCACCGGGCGGGCCGGGGGCGCGTCGGGCACGACCGTGAGCAGGGTGGGGGCGGTGTCGGGGGTCGGGGGGTCGGTGGCCTTGTGGAGGTGAACGACGTTCTCAGACATGCTGGAACTGCTCCTGACTGCCCCTTCGAAGGGCGGGAGTAAGGGAGAGCGCCGGGGTGGTCGTGTCCGTGGAAAGTCCCGGTCACCCCGGCGCGGGAAACGGGCTGGTCAGAACCAGCCGGACGACTTCTTGGCGGCCTTGTTGCGGGCGGCCTCGGTGATGAGGCGCTGACGTTCGCCGTGCAGGGCGGTCAGTTCCGCGTTCAGCCGGATCTCGGCGCTGTTGCCGGTGGCGTCCATGCGCTGTTCGTCGCGGCCCGCGCTGCGGCCCCGGGCTACCTTGTAGCCGCCGGCGGCCGGCGAGCGGGCCATGGCCCGGCGCTCACTGCCGTTCAGCGGCCACTACTCACCTCGGCGGACCGCCTCCAGCTTCTTCGTCGTCGCCAGGATCTCGCGGTCCAGACGACGGATGTCAGCGTTACGCATGGTCAGACGCTCCTCGGAGAGTCGGCGTGAGAAAGCGGTTACGGTGTGTGGCATGGGTGGGGAATCCGTGATTCGTACCAAGCTCCGTACGAAGCAGTGCATGCAGTGCAACCGACCGCTGGAAACGCCCCGTTGGCGGCGCCCGAAGCGGTTCTGCCGCCGACGGCACCAGGTGCGGTACTGGCTTGCGTCCCTGGGTGAAATTCTCTTCAGCGGCTAGGCGGCCCCGCCAACCGCGTCAGGGAACGCACACAAGGCACACATGCCGAGTGCCGGCGGAATGACGTGGCCCGCATCCGTCCGGCCCATGACGCCGGGCCGGACCGGCTTGGCCAGGCCGACGCGGTAGAGGTAGGCGACCAGCGGTCCCCGGCGGCGACGCGGCCGTTCGACCGTCGCAGCCACGCCCTGACCACCAGGCGCAAGCCCCGTGCGCGGAGCTGTCGGCGGGTGGCGTACCCGTCCGGGGCCAGAGGCCACCGGAACACCGGCAGCGCCCCTATCACGCGGCCTCAGCCGTGGCGGCGCGTTCGGCGAGAAGGGTGTCCCGCAGCGTCCGGGCGTTCGCCGGCGACGTGCGGACCGCGCGGCGGATGCCCTCACCGGTCACCTTCGCGTCCGGCCAATCGGCCGTCGCTGCCCGCGCTTCGGCAGACATGCCGGACGACTGCCTGCCTTGAGTCGTGCGCGAAGCGTCTCGTAGACCTTTGGAGGTCGCTAGCGCAGACTGTAAATCTGCCGGCTCAGCCTTCCCAGGTTCGAATCCTGGCGCCGCCACACGGGAACGAAGGGCCCCGTGACCTGCCCGAACAGCAGGTCACGGGGCCCTTCGTCATGCCCGGGTGCGGGAGTGCGGCCCGTGGGGCGGCTCTGGGGACGCGCGCGGCGGGCAGACTGGTGTCATGGTCTCGTCCTCCCGCCGCAGAACCTGCCCCGAGTGCCGTCGCGAGATCGCCGTGGTCGCGGGGCGGTACGCGCGCCATGACCCGTCCGGCGCACGGGGGAGTGGTGAGCTGGTGTCCTGCCCCGGTTCGCGCCGGTCGGCGCAACTCGGAGCGGCGCAGCCGTCCTTGGACGGGTACGTCGTCCCCGACTTCCCCGGACAGCTGCCCCTCTTCTGACTCCGCCCCCTCGGTCTGCGGGCCCGTGGCGCCGTGCCCGCGAGCGCCGCGTCGTCCCTCAGTTCCCGGCCACCGACTTCACCGCCACCGACACGGGCGCCGAGCCGCTGATCAGCTCCAGGGTCAGGCCGTTGGTGGCGGGGGTGTCGACCAGTTCCGCGAGGACGGCGGCGACGTCGTCGCGCGGTACGGGACCGCGGCCGGTGTGCGCCTCCAGTCGTACGAGGCCCGTGCCCGCGTCGTCCGTCAGGGCGCCGGGGCGCAGAATCGTCCAGTCCAGGGCGTCCAGGGAGCTGACGTACGCGTCGGCGTCGCCCTTGGCGCGCAGGTAGACGTCGAAGATCTCGTCCCCCTGGTGCCGGGGGTCCGCACCCATGGACGACACGATCAGGAAGCGCCGTACGCCCGCCCGGACCGCCGCGTCCGCGAAGAGGACGGCCGCCGCCTTGTCCACCGTGTCCTTGCGGGCCACCCCGCTGCCGGGACCCGCCCCCGCCGCGAAGACCGCCGCGTCCGCGCCCCGCAGCCGCTCCGCCACCTCTTCGACCGAGGCCGACTCCAGGTCCAGCACGACCGGTTCGGCGCCCGCCGCACGCAGATCGTCGGCCTGCTCGGCCTTGCGGACGATGCCCGCCACCTCGTCACCGCGCGCGGCGAGCAACCGCTCCAGCCGCAGCGCGATCTGACCATGACCACCAGCGATGACAATGCGCATGTCTTCGACCGTACGCCCCGACGACCGCCCGCGCCCCTGCCCCACGCCTTCGTCGCCGGCCGCGGAGGCCCAGTGCCGCGGAAGCCCAGTGCCGCGCAGGCCCACCGCCCGGCGCCGCGTGGGTTCTAGGCCTGCCGCCCCGGTTCGCCCCCTCCCGGTATCTGGTCCGGTCCTCAGGCGCTCAGGCCAGGTCGTCACGCCCGCCCGGCCCGCCGTGACCGTCACGTCGTCCGCGCCCGCTGCGTCCCTGCCGAGGCAACCCCAGGTCGGACGGGGCGCAGGAGTCGCCGTACTCCCGTACCGCGCTGGTCCGCGCCACCACGCGCCCCCGGTGCACCACGATCCGGCTGTACGCCAGCGACAGCGCGCCCGCCAGCCGGTCCCCGCGTACGGCGAGGAGTTCGGCCGGGAAGCCCGCCTCCACCCGTACCTCGGGCAGCCCGAGAGCCGCCCGTGCCGCCGCGCTCACCGCGTCGTACGCCTCCTCGGGGCGCAGCCCGTGGCGCGAGGCCAGCAGGTAGGCGGCCTCCAGGGGGTCGCCCCGCCCGACAGGGTTGGACACGTCCCGCAGCGCGCCGCTCCCGGCGGTGACCCGTACCCCGGCCGCCCGCAGCAGCCGTACGGGAGCCGTGCCGTCGGGACGGTCCGACGGCCCGCAGGCGCCCTGGGGCAGGCAGACCACCGCCACTCCGGCCGCCGCGAGCTGGTCCGCGGCCCGGGAGACCGCCTCGGCCGGAAGCCGGCCCAGGCCGTCGCAGGGCCCGATGGCCACCCCGGGGCGCAGCCCGCCCGCCATGGCCGCCAGACGGGCCAGCCGCGCGGGGTCGGCGGCGTCCGTGTGCAGGTCGACCGGGCAGCCGTGCTCGGCGGCGACCTCCAGGACGGCCTCCACGTACCCCGTCGGGTCGGGGTCCAGGTCCGGGCAGCCGCCCACCACGTCCGCGCCCATCTTGACCGCGTCCCGCAGTATCGCCAGGCCGTCGGCACCGGCCACCCCGGTGAGCACCCTCGGCATCGCCACCGCGGTCAGTTCGGCGAGCCCGCGCAGCGAGCGCCGGGTCCGCAGTACGGCGGTCAGGGCACCCAGGCCCGCGACGTCGCCCACCCGCACATGTGCCCGGAGCGCGGTGGCGCCGTGTCCCAGCTGGAGCAGGGCCGCCTCCGTGGCCCGGCGCCGGACGTCGTCGGGGTCGTAGGAGACGGGGCCCGGGACGTCGGCCGTGAGCGCCGTGTCGGCGTGGACGTGCGGATCGGCGGGGGCGGGGAGGAGGAGGTAGCCGCCCAGGTCCAGATGACCGCCCGGGTCCAGGTGATGACGGCCCGCGCCCGCCCGGCCGCCCGCGCCCGCCCGGCCGCCGGGGCCGGATGCGTGCCGTGGGGTCAGGCTGCCGGCCGTGCCGACCGCCTCGATGCGCCCGCCGTGGAGCCGTACGTCCACGGTCCGGCCGTCGGCGAGCCGGGCCCCGGTGAGCAGGAGCGAGCCCCGGTCGGCGGCGTCCGAGGGGGAGGGCGAGTGGGGCGGCTGCGGCTGGCTGTCGGACATCGCGCTCCTCTGGGCTCGGGGCTGCGCAGTGGGGGACGCAAGATCACGCAGAGTGAGTCGAGCCTAGGACGGTGATCAGCCCGTGGCGCGGAGGAGCGCAATAGTCGTACCGGTGCCGTCCCCTGTGGTCGGGCCGTCCCGCGGCCTCCGGGACGGGTCGGGGCAGGGTCGACGAAACGGATTTGGGCGAACGGCGGGCGACCGTGTAATGTCTTCATCGCTCGCCCCAATAGCTCAGTCGGCAGAGCGTCTCCATGGTAAGGAGAAGGTCAACGGTTCGATTCCGTTTTGGGGCTCTGGTGTGAAAGGTTCCCGTCGCGAGGCGGGGCCCGATCGCATCACAGCGGTGTAGCTCAGTCGGTAGAGCAAGCGGCTCATAATCGCTGTGTCACCGGTTCAAGTCCGGTCACCGCTACTCTCAGTAGCCGATTGCGGGGTCGGTCCTTCAGTCGGCTACTCTTTTCTGCGTTAATAACATCAATCCGTTCGTCAAGGAGTGCACTCACGTGGCTGCCACCGACGTCCGCCCGAAGATCACGCTGGCCTGCGTGGAGTGCAAGGAGCGGAACTACATCACCAAGAAGAACCGGCGTAACAACCCGGACCGACTGGAGATGAAGAAGCACTGCCCGCGTTGCAACGCGCACACCGCGCACCGCGAGACGCGATAAATCAGGCTCGTACACGAGGCCGTCCCCGATGTCTGGGGGCGGCCTCGTGTCGTTGTCACCGCCCATCGTTGGCACCGCTACGAAGAGCAGCAGCAGGAGGTTGCGAGCCCATGGCGCTCGACCAGTCGTTCGTGGGGCGGACCTATCCGCCCACCGCGCCCTATGAGGTGGGCCGGGAGAAGATCCGTGAGTTCGCGGAGGCCGTGGGGGACGCCAACCCGGCGTACACCGACGCGGAGGCCGCGAAGTCGCTCGGTCATCCGGATGTGATCGCTCCGCCGACCTTCGTGTTCTCGATCACGTTCAAGGCGGCCGGCCAGGTCATCGAGGACCCGCAGCTCGGGCTGGACTACAGCCGGGTGGTGCACGGCGACCAGAAGTTCGCCTACGTCCGCCCCGTGCGGGCCGGTGACCGGCTCACCGTCACCTCGACCATCGAGGCGATCAAGTCGATGGCCGGCAACGACATCCTGGACATCCGCGGCGAGGTCCACGACGAGGCCGGCGAGCACGTCGTGACCGCCTGGACCAAGCTCGTCGCCCGCGCGGCCGAGGAGGCGTGAGCATCCCCATGACGCAGCCCCACACGCAGCCCCACACGCAGTCCCACACGCAGACCCAGACCCAGACGCAGTCCGCGACGGCGAAGGTCGCGTACGCCGACGTCGAGGTCGGCACCGAACTGCCCGCGCGGAGCTTCCCCGTGGACCGCGCCACGCTCGTGCGGTACGCGGGCGCCTCCGGCGACTTCAACCCGATCCACTGGAACGAGAAGTTCGCCAAGGAGGTGGGCCTGCCGGACGTCATCGCACACGGCATGTTCACCATGGCCGAGGCGATCCGCGTGGTCACCGACTGGACCGGCGACCCCGGCTCGGTCGTCGAGTACGGCGTCCGCTTCACCCGGCCCGTCGTCGTCCCGAACGACGACCGGGGTGCCGTGATCGAGGTCGGCGGCAAGGTCGCGGCCAAGCTCGACGACAACACCGTCCGCGTCGACCTCACGGCCACCAGCGGCGGCCAGAAGGTCCTCGGCATGGCCCGGGCGGTCGTACGACTGGGCTGACGGGTTCCGTCCGGTCCCGCCTCGTGCCGGTCCCCGCACGCGGTGGGGCCGGCCCCGGCGGGCGGATCCGCGTCAGTCGTCGGCGCCGGTGCGTACCGCTGTGGTCGCCAGCGTCGTGTAGTGCATCGTGAAGCGACCGCCCAGGGCGTCGATGGCGTGGCCGACCGCGCCCAGTATCGCGCCCAGCTGATCGGGACGCAGCCGGGTGAGACCGCCGGTGGTGGGGAGCAGCTCCAGCCACTCCTCGCGCGTATAGGACCGCTGCCAGTCGAATCGCCACTGCTCCGGGTCCTCGAACCGCCCGGTCCCGCGGATCCGGTCGGCGATCTTCGCGTACCCCGCCTGATACGTCTCCACCGGACGACGCGCCGGCTGTCCGCTGAACGGCGAGTCGGGCGCCGCCCGGCGGTAGGCGGCCGCGAACGGCTCGGCCACCTCGGCCGGCGGCTCGAAGACGTGCCCGAAGACGGCCAGGCGCCCGTGCGGGCGCAGCACCCGGGCCGCCTTCTCGGCGCCGGCGACCGGGTCCACCCAGTGCCACGACTGGCCGGCGATCACCGCGTCGAAGGTTCGGCCGGCGGGCTCCCAGGCCTCGAAGGTCGCCACCTCCACCCGGAGGCCGCGGGCCCGCGCGAACTCGGCCATCCTCGCGTCCGGCTCGACACCGAGCACGGTGCAACCGGCGGCCGTGAACTGACGGGCCGCTATGCCCGTGCCGCAGCCGACGTCGAGGACGTCGGGGGCGGCGAGGCCCGGGCTCCCGGCGACGATCCGCGCCACCAGGTCGTCGGGGTAGCGCGGCCGGGCCCGGTCGTAGCGTCGCGCATCCGTGCCGAAGGACTGGGCCGTGTGCCGGGCCTGGTGGAGTGGCTGTGGCTGTGGCTGTGGGGCCGCATCCGACTGCTGTGCCATGGGCTCCGGCTCCGGCTGCGGGGCCGGGTCCGACTGCTGCGGCATGGGCTCGGACGGCTCGGATGGTTCGGACGACTCGGACGGCGGTAAAGTGGGCATGCGTTCACTTTAATGGGCAAGCGCCCACCTGCCAATGGGCGGCGGGTGGGCAAGCGATGAGAGTGCCAGGAGTGCCTGGCGTGAGGGAGGTTCCGCGAGTGCCGACCGGAGTGCATCTTCGCGACGCGCGGCAGCAGCTCTTCGACGCCGCCGAACGCGTACTCCTGCGAGACGGCCCGAACGGGCTGACCAGCCGGGCCGTCACGGACGAGGCGGGCTGCGCCAAGGGCGTCCTGCACCGGCACTTCGCCGACTTCGACGCGTTCCTCGCCGAGCTGGTGCTCGACCGGGCGGCGCAGCTCGAGGCCCAGGCGCTGGCGCTGCGCGAGGTCGTGGGGACCGGCGACGTGGCCGCCAACCTCACCGATGCGCTGACCACTCTGTTCGGGCCGGTTCCGGTGGCGATCATTCCGCTCATCACCTTCCGGGACGAGCTGCGCGTACGGCTGCGGCGGGCCATGCCAGGAGGCGGCATCGCGATCCTCTCCCAGGTCACGGCCGCCGTCTCCGCCTACCTGGCCGACGAGCGCGCGAGGGGGCGCATCTCGGCTGACGCCGACATCGACTCGCTCACCCTCTCCCTGGTCGGAGGAGGGCACCTCCTGTTCGCGGACCGCGATCCCGGCCCGCCGGCCGCGGCGACCGTCGGCAGGCTGGTCGACACGGTGCTCGCCGACGTGGTGCAACGGCGCCCGCGCTGACGCGCCGCCGCTTCCCGCGCTGCCCCGAGCGCACGCCTCTTGACGAAGTTAGTGATTGAGTACTAACTTTCTCTCATGGTCAGGATGAGCGCAGAGGAGCGGCGCGAAAGCGTCATCCGCGCGGCGATGGCCGAATTCGCGCGAGGTGGTTACTACGGCACCTCCACCGAGGCGATCGCCAAGCGTGTCGGTGTCTCGCAGCCGTACCTCTTCCGGCTCTTCCCGGGCAAGAAGGCGATCTTCCTCGCGGCGGCGGACCGCTGCGTGGACGAGACCGTCCGCATGTTCGAGAAGGCCTCCGAAGGGCTGCACGGCGAGGATGCGCTGCACGCGATGGGGCGGGCGTACCAGGTGGCCATCGGTGAACACCCCGAGCGGCTGATGATGCAGATGCAGATGTATCTGGCCGTGGCGGCCGCCGAGCAGGAGGGCGACCGCGAGTTCGGTGAGTCGGTGCGCACCGGGTGGATGCGGCTGTGGGACACCGTGCATCTGCCGCTGGGGGGCGACGTCGGCGAGACGACGGGGTTCCTGGCCTACGGCATGCTCATCAACTGCCTGTCGGCCATGGGCTTTCCGTCCGAGCACCGGGTGTGGGAAGGGATCTACCCGTCCGGGCGGCCGGCGGGCGGACCGCAGGAGTAGGAGATCGGGGCACCCGTGTGCCCTGCGTTCGTGTGACCGCAAAAGTTAGTGATCAATAACTACTTGAAGGCTCGTCGAACATCACTCTGGGGGAGAGATGTCACAGCAGAACGCACGTCGCGGGGGCGCCGCCTGGGCCCTCGTCATCACCAGCGTCGCCGGCTTCATGGCGGCCCTGGACAACCTCGTCGTCACCACCGCCCTGCCCTCCATCCGCGAAGACCTGGGCGGCGCGCTGCACGACCTGGAATGGACCGTGAGTGCCTACACGCTCACCTTCGCCGTCCTGCTGATGTTCGGCGCGGCCCTCGGTGACCGCTTCGGCCGCCGCAGGCTCTTCCTCGTCGGCCTCACCGTCTTCACCGGGGCGTCCGCCGCCGCGGCCATGGCACCCGGCATCGACTCGCTCATCGCCGCCCGCGCGGTGCAGGGCGTCGGCGCGGCGATCATGATGCCGCTGACGTTGACCCTGCTCACGGCCGCGGTCCCCGCCGAACGCCGGGGGATGGCGTACGGCATCTGGGGTGCGGTCAACGGACTCGCCGTGGCCTCCGGACCGCTGGTCGGCGGCAGCCTCACCGAGCACATCTCGTGGCAGTTCATCTTCTGGCTGAACGTCCCGCTGGGTCTGGCCCTGCTGCCCCTGGCCCGGCTCCGCCTCGCCGAGTCGCACGGCACCGGCGCCCCGCTCGACATACCCGGCACCCTGCTCGCCAGCGGCGGACTCTTCGGCATCGTCTACGGCCTGGTCCGCGGGCCCGTCGACGGCTGGTCCGGCACCGTCGTGCTGACCGCCCTGTTCGCCGGGGCCGCGCTCCTCGTCGGCTTCGTCCTCTACAGCACCCGGGCCAAGAACCCGATGCTCCCCATGCGGTTGTTCCGCTCCCGCGCCTTCTCCGGCATCAACGCGGCGAGCCTGCTGATGTTCCTCGGCATGTTCGGCTCGATCTTCCTGCTCAGCCAGTACATGCAGGGGGTGCTCGGCTACTCGCCGACCGAGGCGGGCCTGCGCATGCTGCCCTGGACCGGCATGCCGATGCTGGTCGCGCCGATCGCCGGCATCCTCTCGGACCGGATCGGAGGCCGCCCCGTCGTCGCGGCAGGTCTCTTCCTCCAGGCGGCCGGCCTCGGCTACCTGGCCTCCGTGATCACGGCCGACGCCTCCTACGCCATCCAGCTGCCCGGTCTGATCGTCAGCGGGATCGGCATGGCCCTCTACTTCGCCCCCGCCTCCGCGCTGGTGATGTCCAGCGTCGCCGCCAAGGAGCAGGGCATCGCCTCCGGCGCCAACAACGCGCTGCGCGAGGTGGGCGGCGCGCTCGGTATCGCCATCATGTCGTCGATCTTCGCGGCGCAGGGCGGCTACGAGTCCGCGCAGTCCTTCGTCGACGGGCTGCGGCCCGCGGCCGCGGTGGGCGCCGCGATGGTGGCCCTCGGCGGTGTCGCGGTCCTGTTCATCCCGGCGCGCCGCCGCACCGGGGGACAGGGCCCCACGGCCGCGCCGACGACGGAGACGGCCCCCGAACCGGCCCTCGCCACGACGGGACCGACTCCCCGGCACTGACCGCACGGCACCCGACACGAGAGGAGCACGACATGCCCACCCTTCCCTGGACCGTGCCGAACCCGCCTCCCCGGGCCACCGAGGTCCACGTCTTCGCCTCCCGCTTCGAGACCCGCACCCTGTGGGGAGCGCTCAAGTTCCTCGTGCGGACGCCGGGCGTGTGGCGGCAGGTCAAGAGCGCCCCCGGAGCGTACGGCGCCTCCCTGAAGGCGGAACCCTTCAAGCGGACCTTCTGGACGCTCTCCGCCTGGGAGTCGCCCGAGGCCCTCAAGACCTTCGCCCGCTCCGGCACCCACGCGCCGGCCTCCGAGGGGCTGTCGGCGCAGATGCGGGGCTCGAAGTTCGCCTCCTGGCCGGCCTCGAGCGACGAGCTGCCGGTGAGCTGGGCGGAGGTGCGCAGGCGCCTGACGTGAGGACGCGCCCGAGCACCCACCCTGGCAACGCCCCGGCCCACCGGCCGGGGCGTTGCCCGTGCTTCCCGCGCTTCCTGTCTCCCTGCGCCTGCTGCGCCTGCTGCGCTTCCCGTGCTACCTGGTTTCCCGCCGCCCGGCGCTGTCGGTGCCGTCTCGTAGTCTTGAGCGCGTGCAGGAACTCCACGACGCGCCCCTCGCCCCGCTGACCACCTTCCGACTCGGCGGGCCCGCCACCCGGCTGGTCACGGCCACGACCGACGCCGAGGTGATCGCCGCCGTCCGCGAGGCCGACGACACCGGCACCCCGCTGCTGCTCATCGGCGGCGGATCCAACCTGGTCATCGGCGACAAGGGCTTCGACGGCACCGCCCTGCACATCGCCACCCGCGGCTTCCGCCTCGACGGCACGACGCTCGAGCTGGCGGCCGGCGAGATCTGGACCGACGCGGTCGCCCGCACCGTCGAGGCGGGCCTGGCGGGCGTCGAGTGCCTGGCCGGCATCCCCGGCTCGGCCGGCGCGACGCCGATCCAGAACGTCGGCGCGTACGGCCAGGAGGTGTCCGCCACGGTCACCGAGGTCATCGCCTACGACCGCAGGAGCCGCGAGACGGTCGCCCTCTCCAACGCCGACTGCGCCTTCTCCTACCGTCACAGCCGCTTCAAGGCGGAGCCCGACCGGTATGTCGTCCTGCGTGTCCGCTTCGGGCTGGAGGACGCCGGCGGTCTCTCCGCGCCGCTGCGCTACGCCGAGACGGCCCGCGCCCTCGGTGTCGAGGTGGGCGACCGGGTGCCGCTGACGGCCGCCCGGGAGACGGTGCTGAAGCTGCGCGCGGGGAAGGGCATGGTGCTGGACCCCGAGGACCACGACACCTGGTCGGCCGGGTCGTTCTTCACCAACCCGATCCTCACGGACGAGGAGTTCGCCGCGTTCCGCTCCCGCGTCGCCGAGCGCCTCGGTGATGCCGTCGAGCCGCCCGCCTTCCCGGCCGGGGAAGGACGGGTCAAGACCTCCGCGGCCTGGCTGATCGACAGGGCGGGCTTCACCAAGGGGTACGGCACGGGTCCCGCCCGCATCTCCGGCAAGCACACGCTCGCGCTCACCAACCGCGGCGAGGCGACCACCGAGGACCTGCTCGCGCTGGCCCGCGAGGTCGTCGCCGGGGTCCGCGAGGCCTTCGGCGTCACGCTGGTCAACGAACCGGTGACGGTCGGCGTCAGCCTCTGACGGCCGGCGTCGGCCGCCGGCGCCCGGTGGGCGGGCCTCAGTAGGCGACGCCCACACCCTGCTTCACGGTCCCCGCGTCCTCGGTCATGGCGAGCATCGCGTGGGCGACGTCGGCACGGCCCGCGAACCGCCCCTTGGGCGGGAAACCGCCGACCACCGTCCGGTACCGGCCGGTCAGCGGCTTGTCCTGCAACCGCGGCGGGCGGACGACCGTCCAGTCCAGGCCACTGCGCGCCACCTCGTCCTCCATGGCGCGCAGATCGACGTACACCTCCTTCAGCATGGCGGAGACGATGCCGCGCACGGTGCGGTCCACCAGCCCGTCCTCGCGTGGCTCGGGCCCCACCGGGGCGGCACTGACGACCAGCAGCCTGCTCACGTCCTCGGCCCGCATCGCGTCGAGCACCGTCCGGGTCAGCCGGGTGGCGACCCCCGCGTCCTTCCGGCTGCGGGCGCCGAGCCCGGACAGCACGGCGTCCCGCCCGGCCACCGCCGGACGCACCGCCGCCGGGTCACCCAGCTCCGCGCGGAACACCTCCAGGCCGTCGCCGGTCACGGACAGCCGGGCCGGGTCCCGTACGACGGCGGTCACCCGGTGTCCCGCGCCGAGCGCCTGCCGGACGATCTCCTGCCCGATTCCTCCGGTGGCACCGAAGACGGTGAGTTCCATGGCACACCCCATCCTTACGCGTCCGAGCGGACTGGTGGGTGAGTACTCACTCACCCCTGCTCCCTCTAGGGTGAGCAAGCACTCACCCCCGAGTCAACCCCCGACTGGAGCAGCCATGCCCTCCGCCAAGCCGGCCAGGGAACGCATCCTGGACGCCGCCCACGAGCTGATGCTGACCGTCGGGCTCGCCCGTGCCACCACTAAGGAGATCGCCAGGGTGGCGGGCTGCTCCGAGGCCGCGCTGTACAAGCACTACGCGAGCAAGGAGGAGCTGTTCATCCGGGTCCTGTCCGAACGGCTGCCCCGGCTGACCCCCTTGCTCCGGGGCCTCGCGGCCGAGCCCGGACGGGCCCCGCTCGAGGACAACCTCACGGAGATCGCCCGTCAGGCCGCGCTCTTCTACGAACAGAGCTTCCCGATCGCCGCCTCGCTGTACGCGCAGACCCAGCTCAAGCGCCGGCACGACGAGACGATGCGTGAACTCGGCACCGGGCCGCACCTGCCGATCGAGGGCCTCGACGCCTATCTGCGGGCCGAGCGGGCGGCGGGGCGGATCAGGTCCGACGCGGACACGTTCGCGGCCGCGTCCCTTCTGCTGGGCGCCTGCGCACAACGGGCCTTCGCGTACGAGGCGACGTCGACCGGCGTACGCCCGCCGGTCGACGCGTTCGCGCGCCGTCTGGCCCGGACGCTGCTCGCGGGACTCGGCTGACCCGCGCTCCGCCCGCGGCCCCTTCCTAGGCCGCCAGCCAGTCGTCCACCCCCGCGAGCAGCTTCGCCTTCATCTCCTCCGGCGCCGCCGACCCCCGTACCGACTGGCGGGCCAGCTCCGCCAGCTCCGCGTCGGTGAAGCCGTGGTGCTCGCGCGCGATCTCGTACTGGGCGGCCAGCCGTGCCCCGAACAGCAGGGGGTCGTCCGCGCCCAGCGCCATCGGCACGCCCGCCTCGAAGAGCCTCCGCAGCGGCACGTCCTCCGGCTTCTCGTACACGCCCAGGGCGACGTTCGACGCCGGGCACACCTCGCACGTCACCTGCCGGTCCGCCAGCCGCTTCAGCAGCCGGGGGTCCTCCGCCGCCCGCACGCCGTGCCCGATCCGGTCCGCCTCCAGGTCGTCCAGGCAGTCCCGGACCGACGCGGGGCCGGTCAGTTCGCCCCCGTGCGGCGCGGACAGCAGGCCCCCGTCCCGCGCGATCGCGAACGCCCGGTCGAAGTCCCGGGCCATCCCGCGCCGTTCGTCGTTCGAAAGCCCGAAGCCGACCACGCCCCGCTCCGCGTACCGCACCGCCAGCCGTGCCAGCGTCCGCGCGTCCAGCGGGTGCTTCATCCGGTTCGCGGCGACCAGCACCCGCATCCCGATCCCGGTGTCCCGCACGGTCGTCTCCACCGCGTCCAGGATGATCTCCAGCGCCGGGATCAGCCCGCCCAGCCGCGGCGCGTACGACGTCGGGTCGACCTGGATCTCCAGCCAGCCCGAGCCGTCCTTCAGATCCTCCTCCGCGGCCTCCCGCACCAGCCGCTGGATGTCCTCCGGCGCCTGGAGGCACGACCGCGCCGCGTCGTACAGCCGCTGGAAGCGGAACCAGCCCCGTTCGTCCGTCGCCCGCAGCTTCGGCGACTCCCCGCGGCCCAGCGCCTCGGTCAGCGTCTCGGGCAGCCGTACGCCGTGCTTGTCGGCCAGCTCCAGCAGGGTGGTGGGCCGCATCGAACCGGTGAAGTGCAGGTGGAGATGGGCCTTGGGCAGTTCAGAGACATCACGTACACGCTCCATCCGAGGATCCTGCCGCACGACACGCCCGGCCCGACAGCACTTTCCCCGTACGTGGTCTTGCTCGCACAAACAAACAGGGCCACACCGGAACGTTCCGGTGTGGCCCCGCGGGCGGTGGGACGGTCAGTCCCGCGCCTCCGCCAGCAGCTTCTGGATCCGGCTCACGCCCTCGACGAGGTCCTCGTCCCCGAGCGCGTACGACAGCCGCAGGTACCCCGGCGTGCCGAACGCCTCGCCCGGCACCACCGCGACCTCGGCCTCCTCCAGGATCAGCGCGGCCAGCTCGACCGAGTCCTGCGGGCGCTTGCCGCGGATCTCCTTGCCGAGCAGCGCCTTCACCGACGGGTAGGCGTAGAACGCGCCCTCGGGCTCCGGGCAGAGCACGCCGTCGATCTCGTTCAGCATCCGTACGATGGTCTGGCGGCGGCGGTCGAAGGCCTCCCGCATCTTCGCCACGGCGTCCAGGTCGCCGGAGACCGCGGCCAGCGCCGCCGCCTGGGACACGTTGGCCACGTTGGACGTGGCGTGCGACTGGAGGTTGGTGGCCGCCTTGACGACGTCCTTCGGGCCGATGATCCACCCGACCCGCCAGCCGGTCATCGCGTACGTCTTCGCCACGCCGTTGACCACGACGCACTTGTCGCGCAGCTCGGGCAGCAGCGCGGGCAGGGACACGGAGACGGCGTCGCCGTAGACGAGGTGCTCGTAGATCTCGTCGGTCAGCACCCACAGGCCGTGCTCCACGGCCCACTTGCCGATCGCCTCGGTCTCGGCCTCGCTGTACACCGCGCCCGTCGGGTTCGACGGCGACACGAAGAGGACGACCTTGGTCTTCTCGGTGCGCGCCGCCTCCAGCTGCTCCACCGTCACGCGGTAGCCGGTCGTCTCGTCGGCGACGACCTCGACCGGGACACCGCCGGCCAGCCGGATCGACTCCGGGTACGTCGTCCAGTACGGCGCCGGGACGATGACCTCGTCGCCCGGGTCGAGGATCGCGGCGAACGCCTCGTAGATGGCCTGCTTGCCGCCGTTGGTGACGAGGATCTGCGACGGGTCGACCTCGTAGCCGGAGTCGCGCAGCGTCTTCGCGGCGATGGCGGCCTTCAGCTCGGGCAGCCCGCCGGCCGGCGTGTAGCGGTGGAACTTCGGGTTCTTGCACGCCTCGACGGCGGCCTCGACGATGTAGTCCGGCGTCGGGAAGTCGGGCTCACCCGCGCCGAAGCCGATCACGGGACGTCCGGCGGCCTTGAGGGCCTTGGCCTTGGCGTCCACGGCGAGGGTCGCGGACTCGGAGATCGCGCCGACTCGGGCGGAGACCCGGCGCTCGGTGGGAGGGGTTGCAGCGCTCATGACCCCATCGTTCCAGACCGGAAACCTCCCGGGCACAGGGGTTTCACGGACTGAACCGGACCGGTCCAGGACCTGAACGCCAGTCCGCTCCACGGCCTGAACATCAGTCCGGAGGTGCTTTCTGTTCGACGCCCGGCCCGTGAGCACGTACACTCTCACCTCGTTGGCCTTCAGCGGTCCGCGATCACCCGGTGTACACCAAGCATTCGGGCGGATGCGGTACGTTGGGGGACGAACAAAGGGTCGTAGCTCAATTGGTAGAGCACTGGTCTCCAAAACCAGCGGTTGGGGGTTCAAGTCCCTCCGGCCCTGCTACACACACCATCGCCAGGATTGTGTGCGCATGTACGTACAGCAATGCACCGCCGTGCGGCTCCAACCGGGCGCGGCACGGCCACGACCCGGAATCAGGTGAGGACGAGTGACGGACGCCGTGGGCTCCATCGACATGCCTGATGCCCAGGACGAGGCGCCGGACTCCAAGAAGAAGTCCCGCAAAGGCGGCAAGCGAGGCAAGAAGGGCCCGCTGAAGCGGCTCGCGCTCTTCTACCGCCAGATCGTCGCGGAGCTGCGCAAGGTCGTCTGGCCCAGCCGCAACCAGCTGACGACGTACACCACCGTGGTGATCATCTTCGTGGTCATCATGATCGGCCTGGTGACTCTGATTGACTATGGCTTCTCTCACGCCGCCAAGTACGTCTTCGGCTGAGTCGAGAGCGAAGGGCGCCGAGGTACCCGGCGCCCCTTTCGCGTGTTCCACCCCTATGTATCCAGGAAGAAGCAGCCACAGTGTCTGACCCGAACGTGAACGACGCCATCGAGCCGGTCGAGTCCGTCAAGGACGAGCTCGGCACCGTCGAGGGCGCCGACAACGAGGACACCGAGGCCTCCGCCGAGGTCGAGGCTGCCGACGACACCGTCGTCGCGGAGACGGACCGGGCGGACGAGGCGGAGGCGGACGCGGAAGCGGACGAGACCGCCGAGCCGGCCGGCGAAGCCGAGACCGACGCCGAAGCCGGTGCGGACGAGGCCGAGGTCGACGAGCCCGACATCGACCCGATCGAGAAGCTCCGCCAGGAGCTGCGCGTCCTGCCCGGCGAGTGGTACGTCATCCACACCTACGCCGGTTACGAGAACCGCGTGAAGACCAACCTCGAGCAGCGCGCCGTCTCGCTCAACGTCGAGGACTACATCTTCCAGGCCGAGGTGCCGCAGGAAGAGGTCGTCCAGATCAAGAACGGCGACCGCAAGACGATCCGCCAGAACAAGCTCCCCGGCTACGTGCTGGTCCGCATGGACCTCACCAACGAGTCCTGGGGCGTCGTCCGCAACACCCCCGGTGTCACCGGCTTCGTCGGCAACGCCTACGACCCGTACCCGCTGACGCTGGACGAGATCGTCAAGATGCTCGCCCCGGAGGCCGAGGAGAAGGCCGCCCGCGAGGCCGCCGAGGCCGAGGGCAAGCCGGCGCCGCAGCGCAAGGTCGAGGTCCAGGTGCTGGACTTCGAGGTCGGCGACTCGGTCACCGTCACCGACGGCCCCTTCGCCACCCTCCAGGCCACGATCAACGAGATCAACGCCGACTCGAAGAAGGTCAAGGGCCTCGTCGAGATCTTCGGCCGCGAGACCCCGGTCGAGCTGAGCTTCGACCAGATCCAGAAGAACTAGTACCCCACCGGTACTCCGCACTCCTCTGGACGTACTGCTTCCGACCAGGTCAGGCGCCCGCTCGCGCGGCGTCTGACCTGCTCGGTTTTTGGCCGCGCATCTATACCCGTTATCGTTGTGCGGTATGCCTGTGTCCGGGTAGCTCCCGAATGCGGGCAGGACCCGAATCGAAAGGACCCGGAGAGCTATGCCTCCCAAGAAGAAGAAGGTCACGGGGCTCATCAAGCTCCAGATCCAGGCCGGTGCCGCGAACCCGGCTCCGCCGGTCGGCCCCGCGCTGGGTCAGCACGGCGTCAACATCATGGAGTTCTGCAAGGCCTACAACGCCGCGACCGAGTCGCAGCGCGGCTGGGTCATCCCGGTGGAGATCACGGTCTACGAGGACCGCTCCTTCACCTTCATCACCAAGACGCCGCCGGCCGCCAAGATGATCCTCAAGGCCGCGGGCGTGGAGAAGGGCTCCGGCGAGCCGCACAAGACCAAGGTCGCGAAGATCACGCGTGACCAGGTCCGTGAGATCGCCACCACCAAGATGCCCGACCTCAACGCCAACGACCTGGACCAGGCGGAGAAGATCATCGCCGGTACCGCCCGTTCCATGGGCGTCACGGTCGAGGGCTGACCTCCACCCCCGTAAGCCAGCAGAAGTGGCGGGGCCTGCTCGGCCCTAACCACGACTCCTAAGAAGCCACAGGAGCAGTAGTGAGCAAGCGCAGCAAGTCTCTCCGCGCTGCGGACGCCAAGATCGACCGGGACAAGCTCTACGCCCCGCTCGAGGCCGTCCGTCTCGCCAAGGAGACCTCCACGAGCAAGTTCGACGGCACCGTCGAGGTCGCCTTCCGCCTGGGTGTCGACCCGCGCAAGGCCGACCAGATGGTCCGTGGCACCGTGAACCTCCCGCACGGCACCGGTAAGACCGCCCGGGTCCTGGTCTTCGCGACCGGTGACCGTGCCGAGGCCGCGACCGCCGCGGGCGCCGACATCGTCGGCTCCGACGAACTGATCGACGAGGTGTCGAAGGGCCGTCTGGACTTCGACGCCGTCGTCGCCACCCCGGACCTCATGGGCAAGGTCGGCCGCCTCGGCCGCGTGCTCGGTCCCCGTGGTCTCATGCCGAACCCCAAGACCGGCACCGTGACCCCGGACGTCGCCAAGGCTGTCAACGACATCAAGGGCGGCAAGATCGAGTTCCGCGTCGACAAGCACTCGAACCTGCACTTCATCATCGGCAAGACGTCGTTCGACGACACCAAGCTGGTGGAGAACTACGGCGCGGCGCTGGAGGAGATCCTCCGTCTGAAGCCGTCCGCCGCCAAGGGTCGCTACATCAAGAAGGCCGCCATCAGCACCACGATGGGCCCCGGCATTCCGCTCGACTCCAACCGCACCCGCAACCTCCTCGTCGAGGAGGACCCGGCCGCGGTCTGAGCGAGCAGCTCGCCCCACCGGTTCACGGGCCCCGCACCTTCCGAGGTGCGGGGCCCGTCCCTTTGCCTTTCCCCGTCCCTGTTCGCCCCGTCCCTGTTCGTCCCGTCCCCTTTTCCGGCGCCCTGGGTTAGCGTGCGGGCACCGGACCCGCGCATGGGGCGCAGGAGCCGTACGGGGCGCAAGGGGTGGGCGGATGACGGGCACGAGGGCACGCCGTACGGTCGTCTCGGTCGCGGTGTCGGCCGCGCTGGCCTGCGCCACCGCGTGCACCTCCGGCGAACCGTCCGCGTCCCCGCCCCCCGCCTCCGCCCCACCGGGCTCCGCGGCGCCGTCCTCAAGCCCTCCGGCGATCACCGGCCCCTCGGCCGATGCCCTGCGGTCCGTCGAGCGGGCCACCGGGCGGGCGGGATCGGCGCGGGTGGAGTCCACGACCGTGATGGGCCGGGAGCTGTCCCTGGAGGCCGCGGGTGCCCTCGGCTGGCGCGACGGCGGCCTCACCGGAACCCTGACGATCACTTACACGGGCGGCACGACCGCCGAGACGATGCGCCGCCTCGGCACCACCGCGATGGAGGCCCGGTACCTGCCCGACGCCTACTACGCCAAGATGGGCGACGCATTCGCCGACCGGGTGGGCGGCAGGCACTGGATCAAGTACGTGTACGAGGACCTGGAGGACCTCGGCGGCGGGGCGGGCGCCGGGTTCGCCGAGCAGATGCGCAACACCACGCCCCACCAGGCGGTGAAGCTGCTGCTGACGGCCGGGGACGTGCGCAGGGTGGGGGAGGAGACGACGCGCGGCCGGCGCACCACCCACTGGTCCGGCACGGTGGGCGGGGAGACCGCCCAGACCGTCGACATCTGGGTCGACGACCGGGACCTGCTGGTCAAGAAGGTCGAGCGGGGACGCACGAAGACCGGCGAGCTGACCCAGACCGCCTACTACAGCGACTACGGCGTCACGGTCTCCGCCGAACGCCCGCCGGTCGCGGACACGGCGGACTTCAAGGAGCTGCTCGCGTCGCAGGCGGGTTGAGATCCGTCCCGCCGGGCGGAATTCACAAGATCGTTCGAACCGATTCGGCTACGCTCGCGTCCTTGTTGTGGAGAACTCCTGTGGAGCAGCGGTGCGTTTCCTGTGACGACCGTGCCTCTTGTGCTCCCTGAATCCCGTGGGGGGATACCGATGAAGACTTCCGTACGCGTGCCCGCCGGCGCCGGTCTCGCCGCACTGCTGCTCGCCGCCGGGGCGGTGGGCTGCTCCAAGGACGACTCCGAGTCCCCGGAGATGACGCCCGCGGCCGCCGTCGCCAAGGCGGCGAAGAACTCGGAGGAGATCGACTCCCTCCACTACCGCCTGACCGGCAAGACCCCCGAGGAAGGCCGCATCAAGGCCGAGGCCGAGATGCAGATCAAGCCGACGCTCGCGATGAGCATGAAGATGACGGCGCTCGACCAGGGCGCCGAGGGCACCGCGGAGATCCGGCTCGTCGACAAGGCCATGTACATCGGTGGCGGCCCCGAGGCGGCCAAGGAGATGGACGGCAAGCGCTGGATCAAGTTCGACCTGTCCGGCACGGGCGTCGACGAGCAGATGAACCAGATGGGCAGCGCCTCCCAGGCCGACAAGAACCCGGCGACCGAGTCCACCTTCCTCACCGGGGCCAAGGACGTGGAGAAGGTCGGCACCGAGACCGTCGACGGCGTGAAGACCACCCACTACAAGGGCACCGTCGCCCTCGCCGACCTGGAGAAGTCCATCGGGGACGAGGACGAGGCCACCCGGGAGAAGCGCGAGAAGAGCCTCGAGCAGTACGAGAAGATGGGCGTCGACAAGCTCACCATGGACATGTGGGTCGACGGCGACGACCAGACCAAGCAGTTCCGCATGCGGGCCGACGCGGACAAGGGCCCGCTGGACATGACCTTCACCTTCCTCGGGGTCAACGAGCCCGTGAAGGTCACCGCCCCGCCCGCCGCGGAGGTCGCCGACCTGGCCGAGATGATGAAGGAGGCCCAGCAGGGCTGAGACGCCGGCGCCCGGCCCGTCCGGTCGCCGCGGGGGCGGATTTGCTTGACACTGCCCCGTTCACGTACGCTTCCACAGAAGCCAAAGACCGCTGGTCGTTGCCGTGTGTTCGAAAGAGGCACGGTGGCCGAAGGATCCGCTGAATTGCGGACGACCCGCGCAGGTGACTGTGGATAAGCTCCCGGAAGTCCCCGCCCCGTGCGGATGACGATCGGTCGAGCCACGCCCCGAGCGCCTGCGCCGGGGCGTTTCGTTTTCCCCAGTCCTCCTTCGGGTCCGCGCGGTCCGAATCACCCGGAAGGAGGCCGAGGCTCTATGGCGACGCCCGAGAAGGCTGCCGCGGTTGCCGAGCTGACGGACAAGTTCCGCAGCTCCAACGCCGCCGTGCTGACCGAGTACCGCGGTCTCACCGTGGCGCAGCTCAAGACGCTGCGCCGGTCGCTCGGTGAGAACGCCCAGTACGCCGTGGTGAAGAACACGCTGACCAAGATTGCGGCCAACGAGGCCGGGATCACGCTCGACGACCAGCTCTTCGCTGGTCCGACGGCCGTCGCCTTCGTCACCGGTGACCCGGTGGAGTCGGCGAAGGGTCTGCGCGACTTCGCCAAGGACAACCCGAATCTCGTCATCAAGGGCGGTGTCCTTGACGGCAAGGCGATGTCCGCCGACGAGATCAAGAAGCTTGCGGACCTCGAGTCCCGCGAGGTTCTGCTCTCCAAGCTGGCCGGTGCCATGAAGGGCAAGCAGTCCCAGGCTGCCTCTGTCTTCCAGGCGCTGCCGTCGAAGCTCGTCCGCACCGTGGACGCGCTCCGTGCCAAGCAGGACGAGCAGGGCGGTGCCGAGTAACTCGGCTCGCTTTCTGGTCCGGGCCGCCTGAGCGCGGCACGGATCGCAGCGGGCCGACGTACGCCCGCCACACCCCGTACATCCGGCACCTGCCGAATTAGTGGAAGGACCGCCATCATGGCGAAGCTCAGCCAGGACGACCTGCTCGCCCAGTTCGAGGAGATGACCCTCATCGAGCTCTCCGAGTTCGTGAAGGCCTTCGAGGAGAAGTTCGACGTCACCGCCGCCGCGGCCGCCCCGGTCGTCGTCGCCGGTGGTGCCGGTGCCGCCGCTGCCGACGCCCCGGAGGAGAAGGACGAGTTCGACGTCATCCTCACCGGTGCCGGCGACAAGAAGATCCAGGTCATCAAGGTCGTGCGCGAGCTGACCTCCCTGGGTCTGAAGGAGGCCAAGGACCTCGTGGACGGCGCCCCGAAGCCCGTCCTCGAGAAGGTCGCCAAGGACGCTGCCGAGAAGGCCAAGGAGTCCCTCGAGGGCGCCGGCGCCTCCGTCGAGGTCAAGTAAGACCGCACCGGCACCACGGATCCGTCAGGGTCTGTAACGCCGTAGCACCGAAGAGCGATCATCCATCCGGGTGGTCGCTCTTCGGCGTACCGGGGGTCCGGCGGCGGCTGCCTTGCACGTGTGACGGTGAAGAGTAGGGTGATCTTCGTCGTGCCGTCTCCGGGGCCCTGAGAGCCGCTGGAGGCAACCGGTTCGGGCCAAGGGGGGCCTTGACGAACCGCACGCAGCGCGCAATTCTCAGGGCGTCGTCAAAGGATCCGAATCCGAGGCATGGATCGACGGCGAAGAGGGCAGTATCTGGGTGCGTTGAGGGCGAGGCCTTGCCGCACAGGTGGTGAGAACAACGAGGAGCGAACACGGTCCCCGAGAACCGCACTGGACATCAGTGAGCCAAGTGGCTACACTGACCCTTTGCGCTGCCTGTTAGCTGCCCCCTGCCCGTCACCAGGGGTCTGCCCTCGCCCGAGCACAGACGACCAGAGCATGCCTGACCTGGCTCTTCAGCCACATCAGGCACCCCCTGTCTCCGTGCACGGATGAGGGGCCGGTACGCGCGTAGTGAGTCCGAGCCCTCGGAAGGACCCCCTCTTGGCCGCCTCGCGCAATGCCTCGACCGCGAATACGAACAACGCTGCCAGCACCGCCCCGCTGCGCATCTCCTTTGCAAAGATCAAGGAGCCCCTCGAGGTTCCGAACCTTCTCGCGCTGCAAACCGAGAGCTTCGACTGGCTGCTCGGCAACGACGCCTGGAAGGCTCGCGTCGAGTCGGCTCTGGAGTCCGGTCAGGACGTCCCCACCAAGTCCGGTCTGGAGGAGATCTTCGAGGAGATCTCCCCGATCGAGGACTTCTCCGGGTCGATGTCGCTGACGTTCCGCGACCACCGTTTCGAGCCCCCGAAGAACAGCATCGACGAGTGCAAGGACCGCGACTTCACGTACGCGGCGCCGCTCTTCGTCACCGCCGAGTTCACCAACAACGAGACCGGCGAGATCAAGTCCCAGACGGTCTTCATGGGCGACTTCCCGCTCATGACCAACAAGGGCACCTTCGTCATCAACGGCACCGAGCGTGTCGTCGTGTCGCAGCTGGTCCGTTCGCCGGGTGTCTACTTCGACTCCTCCATCGACAAGACGTCCGACAAGGACATCTTCTCCGCCAAGATCATCCCGTCCCGGGGTGCCTGGCTGGAGATGGAGATCGACAAGCGCGACATGGTCGGTGTGCGCATCGACCGCAAGCGCAAGCAGTCCGTGACCGTCCTCCTCAAGGCCCTCGGCTGGACCACCGAGCAGATCCTCGAGGAGTTCGGCGAGTACGAGTCCATGCGCGCCACCCTGGAGAAGGACCACACCCAGGGCCAGGACGACGCGCTGCTCGACATCTACCGCAAGCTGCGTCCGGGCGAGCCCCCCACGCGTGAGGCCGCGCAGACGCTGCTCGAGAACCTCTACTTCAACCCGAAGCGCTACGACCTCGCCAAGGTCGGCCGCTACAAGGTGAACAAGAAGCTCGGCGCGGAGGAGCCGCTGGACGCCGGCGTGCTCACCACCGACGACGTCATCGCCACCATCAAGTACCTGGTGAAGCTGCACGCCGGTGAGACCGAGACGGTCGGCGAGTCGGGCCGGGAGATCGTCGTCGAGACCGACGACATCGACCACTTCGGCAACCGCCGCATCCGCAACGTCGGCGAGCTGATCCAGAACCAGGTCCGCACGGGTCTCGCCCGTATGGAGCGCGTCGTGCGCGAGCGCATGACCACCCAGGACGTCGAGGCGATCACGCCGCAGACTCTGATCAACATCCGGCCGGTCGTCGCCTCCATCAAGGAGTTCTTCGGCACCAGCCAGCTGTCCCAGTTCATGGACCAGAACAACCCGCTGTCGGGGCTGACGCACAAGCGTCGTCTGAACGCCCTCGGCCCGGGTGGTCTCTCCCGTGAGCGGGCCGGCTTCGAGGTCCGCGACGTGCACCCGTCGCACTACGGCCGCATGTGCCCGATCGAGACGCCCGAAGGCCCGAACATCGGTCTGATCGGCTCGCTCGCCTCGTACGGCCGGATCAACCCCTTCGGCTTCATCGAGACGCCGTACCGCAAGGTCGTCGACGGCCAGGTCACGGACGACGTGGACTACCTGACCGCCGACGAGGAGGACCGCTTCGTCATCGCGCAGGCCAACGCCACGCTCAACGACGACCTGCGCTTCTCCGAGGCCCGCGTCCTGGTCCGCCGCCGTGGCGGCGAGGTCGACTACGTCCCCGGTGACGACGTCGACTACATGGACGTCTCGCCGCGCCAGATGGTGTCGGTCGCGACCGCGATGATCCCGTTCCTCGAGCACGACGACGCCAACCGTGCCCTCATGGGCGCGAACATGATGCGTCAGGCCGTGCCGCTCATCAAGAGCGAGTCCCCGCTCGTCGGCACCGGCATGGAGTACCGCTCCGCCGCCGACGCCGGTGACGTGGTCAAGGCCGAGAAGGCGGGTGTGGTCCAGGAGGTCTCCGCGGACTACATCACCACGACCAACGACGACGGCACGTACATCACGTACCGCCTGGCCAAGTTCTCCCGGTCCAACCAGGGCACCTCGGTCAACCAGAAGGTCATCGTCGCCGAGGGCGACCGGATCATCGAGGGCCAGGTCCTGGCCGACGGTCCGGCCACCGAGAACGGCGAGATGGCGCTCGGCAAGAACCTGCTGGTCGCGTTCATGCCGTGGGAGGGTCACAACTACGAGGACGCGATCATCCTGTCGCAGCGCCTCGTGCAGGACGACGTCCTCTCCTCGATCCACATCGAGGAGCACGAGGTCGACGCCCGTGACACCAAGCTCGGCCCCGAGGAGATCACCCGGGACATCCCGAACGTCTCCGAGGAGGTCCTCGCCGACCTCGACGAGCGCGGCATCATCCGCATCGGTGCCGAGGTCGTCGCCGGCGACATCCTCGTCGGCAAGGTCACGCCCAAGGGCGAGACCGAGCTGACGCCGGAGGAGCGCCTGCTCCGCGCGATCTTCGGTGAGAAGGCCCGTGAGGTCCGCGACACCTCGCTGAAGGTCCCGCACGGCGAGATCGGCAAGGTCATCGGCGTCCGCGTCTTCGACCGCGAGGAGGGCGACGAGCTTCCCCCCGGTGTGAACCAGCTGGTGCGCGTGTACGTGGCGCAGAAGCGCAAGATCACCGACGGTGACAAGCTCGCCGGCCGGCACGGCAACAAGGGCGTCATCTCCAAGATCAACCCGATCGAGGACATGCCGTTCCTGGAGGACGGCACGCCCGTCGACATCATCCTGAACCCGCTGGGTGTCCCGTCCCGAATGAACCCGGGACAGGTCCTGGAGATCCACCTCGGCTGGCTCGCCAGCCGCGGCTGGGACGTCTCCGGCCTCGCGGAGGAGTGGGCGCAGCGCCTCCAGGCCATCGGCGCCGACAAGGTCGAGCCCGGCACCAACGTCGCCACCCCGGTCTTCGACGGTGCGCGCGAGGACGAGCTGGCCGGCCTGCTCCAGCACACCATCCCGAACCGGGACGGCGAGCGCATGGTGCTCCCGACCGGCAAGGCGCGGCTGTTCGACGGCCGCAGCGGTGAGCCGTTCCCGGACCCGATCTCGGTCGGGTACATGTACATCCTCAAGCTCCACCACCTGGTCGACGACAAGCTGCACGCCCGGTCGACCGGCCCGTACTCGATGATCACCCAGCAGCCGCTGGGTGGTAAGGCCCAGTTCGGTGGCCAGCGCTTCGGTGAGATGGAGGTGTGGGCGCTGGAGGCATACGGCGCCGCGTACGCCCTCCAGGAGCTGCTGACGATCAAGTCCGACGACGTGACCGGCCGCGTGAAGGTCTACGAGGCCATCGTCAAGGGCGAGAACATCCCTGAGCCCGGCATCCCCGAGTCCTTCAAGGTGCTCATCAAGGAGATGCAGTCCCTGTGCCTCAACGTGGAGGTGCTGTCCTCGGACGGCATGTCCATCGAGATGCGTGACACCGACGAGGACGTCTTCCGCGCAGCGGAGGAGCTCGGCATCGACCTGTCGCGGCGCGAGCCGAGCAGCGTCGAAGAGGTCTGACGGGAGTCAGGCGGGGCCTGTCATCCACAGGCCCCGCCGATCCCGCGACCCCCGTTTCAGACCACAGACTTACAACCCTGAGAGGGATTGACGCATAGTGCTCGACGTCAACTTCTTCGACGAGCTCCGGATCGGTCTGGCCACCGCTGACGACATCCGTCAGTGGAGCCACGGCGAGGTCAAGAAGCCCGAGACCATCAACTACCGCACCCTCAAGCCCGAGAAGGACGGACTCTTCTGCGAGAAGATCTTCGGTCCGACCCGGGACTGGGAGTGCTACTGCGGCAAGTACAAGCGCGTCCGCTTCAAGGGCATCATCTGTGAGCGCTGCGGCGTCGAGGTCACTCGCGCCAAGGTGCGCCGTGAGCGGATGGGCCACATCGAGCTGGCCGCTCCCGTCACCCACATCTGGTACTTCAAGGGCGTCCCGTCGCGCCTGGGCTACCTGCTGGACCTGGCGCCGAAGGACCTCGAGAAGGTCATCTACTTTGCCGCGTACATGATCACCTTCGTGGACGAGGAGCGCCGCACGCGCGACCTGCCCTCGCTGGAGGCCCACGTCTCCGTCGAGCGCCAGCAGATCGAGCAGCGCCGCGACTCCGACCTGGAGGCCCGCGCCAAGAAGCTCGAGACGGACCTCGCCGAGCTGGAGGCCGAGGGCGCCAAGGCCGACGTGCGCCGCAAGGTGCGCGAGGGCGCCGAGCGTGAGATGAAGCAGCTGCGCGACCGTGCGCAGCGCGAGATCGACCGCCTCGACGAGGTGTGGAACCGGTTCAAGAACCTCAAGGTCCAGGACCTCGAGGGCGACGAGCTGCTCTACCGCGAGCTGCGCGACCGCTTCGGTACCTACTTCGACGGTTCGATGGGCGCCGCCGCGCTGCAGAAGCGCCTGGAGTCCTTCGACCTCGACGAGGAGGCCGAGCGCCTCCGCGAGATCATCCGCACCGGCAAGGGCCAGAAGAAGACCCGTGCGCTCAAGCGCCTCAAGGTCGTCTCCGCGTTCCTGC
Source organism: Streptomyces coelicoflavus (assembly GCF_003112555.1). Classification (GTDB taxonomy): domain Bacteria; phylum Actinomycetota; class Actinomycetes; order Streptomycetales; family Streptomycetaceae; genus Streptomyces; species Streptomyces coelicoflavus. The sequence goes on from NZ_BEWB01000006.1 coordinate 121,937, forward strand.
AGACCAGCAACAGCCCCAAGGGCATGGTGCTGGACTGCGTGCCGGTCATCCCGCCGGACCTGCGTCCGATGGTGCAGCTGGACGGTGGCCGCTTCGCGACCTCCGACCTGAATGACCTGTACCGCCGTGTCATCAACCGCAACAACCGCCTGAAGCGGCTTCTCGACCTCGGCGCGCCCGAGATCATCGTGAACAACGAGAAGCGCATGCTCCAGGAGGCCGTCGACGCGCTCTTCGACAACGGCCGCCGCGGCCGCCCGGTGACGGGTCCCGGCAACCGTCCGCTGAAGTCGCTGTCCGACATGCTCAAGGGCAAGCAGGGCCGCTTCCGTCAGAACCTGCTCGGCAAGCGAGTCGACTACTCGGCGCGTTCCGTCATCGTCGTCGGCCCGCAGCTGAAGCTGCACCAGTGCGGTCTGCCCAAGGCCATGGCGCTGGAGCTCTTCAAGCCGTTCGTGATGAAGCGCCTGGTCGACCTGAACCACGCGCAGAACATCAAGAGCGCCAAGCGCATGGTCGAGCGCGGCCGCACGGTCGTGTACGACGTGCTCGAAGAGGTCATCGCGGAGCACCCGGTTCTGCTGAACCGTGCGCCCACCCTGCACCGCCTCGGCATCCAGGCCTTCGAGCCGCAGCTGGTCGAGGGCAAGGCCATCCAGATCCACCCGCTCGTCTGCACCGCGTTCAACGCGGACTTCGACGGTGACCAGATGGCCGTGCACCTGCCGCTCTCCGCGGAGGCGCAGGCCGAGGCCCGCATCCTGATGCTGTCCTCGAACAACATCCTGAAGCCGGCCGACGGCCGTCCGGTGACGATGCCGACCCAGGACATGGTCCTCGGTCTGTTCTTCCTCACCACCGACTCCGAGGGGCGTGGCCCCAAGGGTGAGGGCCGTGCCTTCGGGTCCGCCGCCGAGGCGATCATGGCGTTCGACGCGGGCGACCTGACGCTTCAGGCGAAGGTCGACATCCGCTTCCCGGTGGGCACCATCCCGCCGCGCGGCTTCGAGCCCCCGGCCCGCGAGGAGGGTGAGCCCGAGTGGCAGCAGGGTGACACCTTCACCCTGAAGACCACGCTGGGCCGCGCGCTCTTCAACGAGCTGCTGCCCGAGGACTACCCGTTCGTCGACTACGAGGTCGGCAAGAAGCAGCTCTCCGAGATCGTCAACGACCTCGCCGAGCGCTACCCGAAGGTCATCGTGGCGGCGACGCTCGACAACCTGAAGGCGGCCGGCTTCTTCTGGGCCACCCGTTCCGGCGTCACCGTGGCCATCTCCGACATCGTCGTCCCCGACGCGAAGAAGGAGATCGTCCGCGGCTACGAGGCGCAGGACGAGAAGGTCCAGAAGCAGTACGAGCGCGGTCTGATCACCAAGGAAGAGCGCACGCAGGAGCTCATCGCGATCTGGACCAAGGCGACCAACGAGGTCGCCGAGGCGATGAACGACAACTTCCCGAAGACCAACCCGGTCTCCATGATGGTGAACTCGGGTGCTCGCGGAAACATGATGCAGATGCGTCAGATCGCCGGTATGCGCGGTCTGGTGTCGAACGCCAAGAACGAGACGATCCCGCGTCCCATCAAGGCGTCCTTCCGTGAGGGCCTGTCCGTGCTGGAGTACTTCATCTCCACGCACGGTGCCCGTAAGGGTCTGGCGGACACCGCTCTGCGTACCGCCGACTCGGGTTACCTCACGCGTCGTCTGGTCGACGTCTCCCAGGACGTCATCATTCGCGAGGAGGACTGCGGCACCGAGCGCGGTCTCAGGCTGCGGATCGCCGAGCGCGGCGCCGACGGCGTGCTGCGCAAGGCGGAGGACGTCGAGACCAGCGTCTACGCCCGCATGCTCGCCGAGGACGTCGTCATCGACGGCAAGGTCATCGCGCCGGCCAACGTCGACCTCGGTGACGTGCTCATCGACGCCCTGGTCGCCCACGGCGTCGAGGAGGTCAAGACCCGCTCGATCCTGACCTGCGAGTCCCAGGTCGGCACCTGCGCCATGTGCTACGGCCGCTCGCTGGCCACCGGCAAGCTGGTCGACATCGGTGAGGCGGTCGGCATCATCGCCGCCCAGTCCATCGGTGAGCCCGGCACCCAGCTGACGATGCGTACCTTCCACACCGGTGGTGTGGCCGGTGACGACATCACGCAGGGTCTGCCGCGTGTCGTCGAGCTCTTCGAGGCCCGTACCCCGAAGGGTGTCGCCCCGATCTCCGAGGCCTCCGGCCGCGTCCGGATCGAGGAGACCGAGAAGACGAAGAAGATCGTCGTCACCCCCGACGACGGCAGCGACGAGACGGCGTTCCCGATCTCGAAGCGTGCCCGTCTGCTGGTGGGCGAGGGCGACCACGTCGAGGTGGGCCAGAAGCTCACCGTGGGTGCCACCAACCCGCACGACGTGCTGCGCATCCTGGGTCAGCGTGCCGTCCAGGTCCACCTGGTCGGCGAGGTCCAGAAGGTCTACAACTCGCAGGGCGTGTCGATCCACGACAAGCACATCGAGATCATCATCCGGCAGATGCTGCGCCGCGTGACGATCATCGAGTCCGGCGACGCCGAGCTGCTGCCCGGCGAGCTGGTCGAGCGGACCAAGTTCGAGACCGAGAACCGTCGTGTGGTCCAGGAGGGCGGTCACCCGGCCTCCGGTCGTCCGCAGCTGATGGGTATCACCAAGGCCTCGCTGGCGACGGAATCCTGGCTGTCGGCCGCCTCCTTCCAGGAGACGACCCGAGTCCTGACGGATGCGGCGATCAACGCCAAGTCCGACAGCCTCATCGGCCTCAAGGAGAACGTCATCATCGGTAAGCTCATCCCGGCCGGTACGGGTCTGTCCCGCTACCGCAACATCCGGGTGGAGCCGACCGAGGAGGCCAAGGCCGCGATGTACTCGGCCGTCGGCTACGACGACATCGACTACTCGCCGTTCGGCACGGGCTCCGGCCAGGCCGTTCCGCTGGAGGACTACGACTACGGTCCGTACAACCAGTAGGCGGGTCGCCTGACCAGGCGCTGAGAACGAAGGGCGGTCACCCTCGACGAGGGTGACCGCCCTTCGGCTGTGCCGATAGCCTGTGCCCGTCCCGTGCGAAGGGGCGTCGGGGTGGGGGAACGGGCGCCGCGTGGTGCCTGTTCGGGGAGGGGGACGGGGCATGCTCCGTCGGGCCGAGCGTGTGCCGGAGGCGGCCACCCGCGGGAAGCGGCGCAGCCGGGTTCAGGTGTCCGTCGTCCTGGTCGCCTATCTGGGCGGCATCGCCGGGCTGGCGCTGGCGGGGGAGACGTTCCGGTTGGTCATGTGGGCGACCGGTACAGGGCCGCTCGCTCTCGGCGTCCTCCTCCTCGGAATCGGGCTCTCGGCGGCGCGCCGACGGCTCGCGCTGAGGAAGCGGGGGATCGGCGTCGTGGCGCGGTTCTCCCACGGCGGTGGGCAGAAGAAGTACTTCCGGTACACCGACCTTCAGGGCGGCGAACACGAGATCGTGGCCGACTACGCCACACCGACGCTCGGTGGTGGTCGTCCCGAGCGCATCAAGGTCGTCTACGACCCCGCGGAACCGGACCGGGCCGTCTGTACCTTGGCGACCCGGACCCTGGTGTGGCGAGGGGCGGGCATCGTCCTGCTCGGTGTGCCGGTGCTGCTCCTCGGGCTCTTCATGACGGTGGGACAAGTGGTGGGCCTGCTCGTTTGACCTGATGGCCGATGGAATTCCGAGCAGGGACATGTCGATGGCCGGTGCTTCTCATGCCTTTCGGGCTGAGAATCCTTTACGTGGAGACAAGTCAGAAGCGCAACGGGGTGAGCGGTGTGGCGACTTGTGTGGACCGCATCCATGAGGGCTGCACGGCCCGGCCGCGCAGGATCGTCTGCGTGTAGCTCACGCCCGAAGGGCGAGAGGTGCGCTGGGTCGTGGATGCCGAGCCTGATTTTCCGGGCCTCGGGGTTGCTGGGCGCGTACGTGTGGTGAACCTGTGAGTTCGGGTGGGCTGGGGGAGGGGAATGTGCTCGACGAAGAAGCGGTGCCGAACAGCGTGTTTGTCTCCGGAGCAATAGTCCTCGTTCTGAATTTCCTGATCTGGGGCGGGGCAGGCGGCTTCGGGACATTTCTGTGGGATTTCGCCGGGCGGGCCTCGAACTGCGGTCCGCGGGTCGGTGTGCCGTGCCCGGAGGGCACCGGGTACGGGCTGGCGGGGCCCTGGGTGGCATTGGTCGCCGCACTGGCGCTGCTGGCACATCTGTGGCGGGAGGGCGTCCGTGGGCCGATGCCGGCGGCCGTCGTGCCCTTCGTGCTGGGAGTGGTCCTCGGGGCGCGCTTCCTGTGGTCGGCCGTGTTCTTCGCCGACGACTCCGCGAGCCGGGCCGTCATGGCGGTCGTCGGAGTGCTGCTCGCGGCTCTGCCGGGTGCGCTCTACGGGCGGTGGCTGTTCGGCCGCTGGGGGGCCGCGCTGCTGCTGCGAGGGGTGCGGCTGGACCGCGGCGGCCCGGTGCCGGCGTCGGGACCCGCGCAGGAGAGCACGCGCAACGCCCTCCTCGCGCTGAGCCTGACGGGTGCCGTGCTGGGCTGCGTCGGCGGGGTGGCGCTGGTCTGACCGTCGGCGGTGCCGCCGGGAGCCTGAGGAGATCTGGACGAAGCAGGGCGAAACGGGCGCGGTGGCCGGTGTCGCCCATTTGTTTTGACCGCAGCGAATGCGATAGGTACGCTCAGACCTTGTGCCTGGGGTGTGCCCTGGCCTCGTGCGTGCCTACAACCGCACCGGGGCCGTATGTGGCCACCGCATTCCGCGTCTCCTACCGCCTCGCGGGCGGAGCCCGCGGTTTCGACACACCCGACCGCGTGGGTCGGTGGCGTTCCAGGTTAGCTTCACCATTCGGCACACAGAAACCGGAGAAGTAGTGCCTACGATCCAGCAGCTGGTCCGGAAGGGCCGGCAGGACAAGGTCGAGAAGAACAAGACGCCCGCACTCGAGGGTTCGCCCCAGCGTCGTGGCGTCTGCACGCGTGTGTTCACGACCACCCCGAAGAAGCCGAACTCGGCCCTGCGTAAGGTCGCGCGTGTGCGTCTGACCAGCGGGATCGAGGTCACCGCTTACATTCCGGGTGAGGGGCACAACCTGCAGGAGCACTCCATCGTGCTCGTGCGCGGCGGCCGTGTGAAGGACCTGCCGGGTGTTCGTTACAAGATCATCCGCGGTTCCCTCGACACCCAGGGTGTCAAGAACCGCAAGCAGGCCCGCAGCCGCTACGGCGCCAAGAAGGAGAAGTAAGAATGCCTCGTAAGGGCCCCGCCCCGAAGCGCCCGGTCATCATCGACCCGGTCTACGGTTCTCCTCTGGTGACCTCCCTGATCAACAAGGTGCTGCTGAACGGCAAGCGCTCCACCGCCGAGCGCATCGTCTACGGCGCCATGGAGGGTCTGCGCGAGAAGACCGGCAACGACCCGGTCATCACGCTCAAGCGCGCTCTCGAGAACATCAAGCCGACCCTCGAGGTCAAGTCCCGCCGTGTCGGTGGCGCGACCTACCAGGTCCCGATCGAGGTCAAGCCGGGCCGTGCGAACACGCTCGCCCTGCGCTGGCTCGTCGGTTACTCCCGCGCCCGTCGCGAGAAGACCATGACCGAGCGTCTGCTGAACGAGCTCCTCGACGCCTCCAACGGCCTCGGCGCCGCTGTGAAGAAGCGCGAGGACACGCACAAGATGGCCGAGTCCAACAAGGCCTTCGCGCACTACCGCTGGTAGTCGCTACCCACATCGAGACCGAGAGAAGACTGAAGCCTTATGGCTACCACTTCACTTGACCTGGCCAAGGTCCGCAACATCGGGATCATGGCCCACATCGACGCGGGCAAGACGACCACCACCGAGCGGATCCTGTTCTACACCGGCGTCTCGTACAAGATCGGTGAGGTCCACGACGGCGCCGCCACGATGGACTGGATGGAGCAGGAGCAGGAGCGTGGCATCACGATCACGTCTGCTGCGACCACCTGTCACTGGCCGCTCGAGGACAACGACTACACGATCAACATCATCGACACCCCGGGGCACGTCGACTTCACCGTCGAGGTGGAGCGTTCCCTGCGTGTGCTCGACGGTGCCGTGACCGTGTTCGACGGTGTCGCCGGTGTCGAGCCCCAGTCCGAGACGGTGTGGCGTCAGGCCGACCGTTACGGCGTGCCCCGCATCTGCTTCGTGAACAAGCTGGACCGTACCGGCGCCGAGTTCCACCGCTGCGTGGAGATGATCTCGGACCGCCTGGGCGCCCAGCCGCTCGTCATGCAGCTCCCGATCGGTGCCGAGGCCGACTTCCAGGGCGTCGTGGACCTCGTCCGCATGAAGGCGCTCGTGTGGTCCGCCGACGCGGCCAAGGGCGAGATGTACGAGACCGTCGACATCCCGGCCACGCACACCGAGGCCGCCGAGGAGTGGCGCGGCAAGCTGGTCGAGGCCGTCGCGGAGAACGACGAAGAGATCATGGAGCTGTTCCTGGAGGGCCAGGAGCCCACCGAGGAGCAGCTGTACGCCGCGATCCGTCGTATCACCATCGCGTCCGGCAAGTCCGACGAGACCACGGTCACCCCCGTGTTCTGCGGCACCGCGTTCAAGAACAAGGGCGTCCAGCCCCTGCTCGACGCGGTCGTGCGCTACCTGCCGACCCCGCTCGACGTCGAGGCCATCGAGGGCCACGACGTCAAGGACCCCGAGGCCGTCGTCAAGCGCAAGCCGTCCGAGGACGAGCCGCTGGCCGCGCTGGCGTTCAAGATCATGAGCGACCCGCACCTCGGCAAGCTCACCTTCGTCCGGGTCTACTCGGGCCGCCTGGTGTCCGGCACCGCCGTGCTGAACTCCGTCAAGGGCAAGAAGGAGCGCATCGGCAAGATCTACCGCATGCACGCCAACAAGCGTGAGGAGATCGAGTCGGTGGGCGCCGGCGACATCGTCGCCGTCATGGGCCTGAAGCAGACCACCACCGGTGAGACGCTGTCCGACGACAAGAACCCGGTGATCCTGGAGTCCATGGACTTCCCGGCGCCGGTCATCGAGGTCGCGATCGAGCCCAAGTCCAAGGGCGACCAGGAGAAGCTGGGTGTCGCCATCCAGCGTCTCGCGGAGGAGGACCCCTCCTTCCAGGTTCACACCAACGAGGAGACCGGCCAGACCGTCATCGGCGGTATGGGCGAGCTTCACCTCGAGGTGCTGGTCGACCGGATGAAGCGCGAGTTCAAGGTCGAGGCCAACGTCGGCAAGCCGCAGGTCGCGTACCGCGAGACGATCCGCAAGACCGTCGAGCGCGTGGACTACACCCACAAGAAGCAGACCGGTGGTACCGGTCAGTTCGCCAAGGTGCAGATCGCGATCGAGCCGATCGAGGGCGGCGACGCCTCGTACGAGTTCGTGAACAAGGTCACGGGTGGCCGCATCCCGAGGGAGTACATCCCTTCGGTGGACGCCGGTGCGCAGGAGGCCATGCAGTTCGGCATCCTGGCCGGCTACGAGATGACGGGCGTCCGCGTCACGCTCATCGACGGTGGCTACCACGAGGTCGACTCCTCCGAGCTCGCCTTCAAGATCGCCGGTTCGCAGGCCTTCAAGGAGGCCGCGCGCAAGGCTTCGCCCGTGCTCCTGGAGCCGATGATGGCCGTCGAGGTCACCACGCCCGAGGACTACATGGGTGAGGTCATCGGCGACATCAACTCCCGCCGTGGCCAGATCCAGGCCATGGAGGAGCGTGCGGGCGCCCGTGTCGTCAAGGGCCTCGTGCCCCTGTCGGAGATGTTCGGCTACGTCGGCGACCTCCGCAGCAAGACGTCGGGTCGCGCAAGCTACTCGATGCAGTTCGACTCCTACGCCGAGGTTCCCCGGAACGTCGCCGAGGAGATCATCGCGAAGGCCAAGGGCGAGTAACGGGCCACTCCGTTCAACGGACCCCGTGAACACGCTTTAGGCTTGACCCCGGAGCCTGCAAGGGGCATTCCGTCGCCAACCCGGCGGAATGCCCCGGGCCCGGGTTTCCCAGCAAAGATCACCTGGCGCCGATGAGTAAGGCGTACAGAACCACTCCACAGGAGGACCCCAGTGGCGAAGGCGAAGTTCGAGCGGACTAAGCCGCACGTCAACATCGGCACCATCGGTCACATCGACCACGGTAAGACGACCCTCACGGCCGCCATTACCAAGGTGCTGCACGACGCGTACCCGGACCTGAACGAGGCCTCGGCCTTCGACCAGATCGACAAGGCTCCCGAAGAGCGCCAGCGCGGTATCACCATCTCCATCGCGCACGTCGAGTACCAGACCGAGGCGCGTCACTACGCCCACGTCGACTGCCCCGGTCACGCGGACTACATCAAGAACATGATCACGGGTGCGGCGCAGATGGACGGCGCCATCCTCGTGGTCGCCGCCACCGACGGCCCGATGCCGCAGACCAAGGAGCACGTGCTCCTGGCCCGCCAGGTCGGCGTTCCGTACATCGTCGTCGCCCTGAACAAGGCCGACATGGTGGACGACGAGGAGATCCTGGAGCTCGTCGAGCTCGAGGTGCGTGAGCTCCTCTCTGAGTACGAGTTCCCGGGCGACGACGTTCCGGTCGTCAAGGTCTCCGCTCTGAAGGCCCTCGAGGGCGACAAGGAGTGGGGCAACTCGGTCCTCGAGCTCATGAAGGCCGTGGACGAGGCCATCCCGGAGCCCGAGCGCGACGTCGACAAGCCGTTCCTGATGCCGATCGAGGACGTCTTCACCATCACCGGTCGCGGTACGGTCGTCACCGGCCGCATCGAGCGTGGTGTCCTCAAGGTCAACGAGACCGTCGACATCATCGGCATCAAGCAGGAGAAGACCACCACCACGGTCACCGGCATCGAGATGTTCCGGAAGCTCCTCGACGAGGGCCAGGCCGGTGAGAACGTCGGTCTGCTGCTCCGCGGCATCAAGCGCGAGGACGTCGAGCGCGGCCAGGTCATCATCAAGCCGGGCTCGGTCACCCCGCACACCGAGTTCGAGGCCCAGGCCTACATCCTGTCGAAGGACGAGGGTGGCCGTCACACCCCCTTCTTCAACAACTACCGTCCGCAGTTCTACTTCCGTACGACGGACGTGACCGGCGTCGTGACCCTCCCCGAGGGCACCGAGATGGTCATGCCGGGTGACAACACCGAGATGAAGGTGGAGCTCATCCAGCCCGTCGCCATGGAAGAGGGCCTGAAGTTCGCCATCCGCGAGGGTGGCCGGACCGTGGGCGCCGGCCAGGTCACCAAGATCAACAAGTAAGCTCCGCTTGCTTGTCGGTCGACCCGACCTGACATGGGCTGATGCCTGAGAGGGCCCGTACGACTTCGGTCGTACGGGCCCTTTCGTCGTGTCACCCCGCGTCACTCGCGGGCGACCGCGCGACGGCGGCGCGGCAGCAGGGTGGCGGAGGTGAGGGACGCCGCCGTGGTGAGGGCCGCGCAGGTGGCCGCGGTGGTGGTGACGGCGGTCCACGGGAGGACCGGGGCGGCGGGGACCGCGAGCAGGTGCAGGGCCGCTGCCATGCCCGCCAGGTTGAGACCGGCGACCAGCAGGCCCAGGAGGGCGCCCACCGCAGTGACCGTCAGGGACTCGACGGCGAGCAGCCGCAGCACCTGTCGGTCGGTGGCGCCCGTGAGGCGCAGGACCGTCAGGTCGCGGACCCGGTCGGACGTGGCCGTCAGCATCGTGTTGACCACGGAGATCCCCGTGTAGAGCAGGGCGATGCCCAGGACCAGGAAGAGACCGGCCCGCGTCGTGCCCCGGGCACCGGGGGAGGCGGCCGCGGCCCACTCGTCGCCGCTCGCCACCCGTCCGCCCACCGGCGTCACCGCCCCGCGCAGCCCGGCGGCCACCGCGGCGGGGTCGGCGCCGTCGGCGAGGGCGACGTCCACCCGGTCGACGGGGGCGCCGACGGCGTTGGCCGCGGTGACGTAGACGCCGTTGTCGCCGGTGCCGGTGTGCATCACGGCGGCGATGCGCAGGGTCTTCCGCGTGCCGTCCCCGAGCCAGATCCGTACGCTCCGGCCGACCGTGTGCTCCGCCCACTCCTCGTTCACGACGATCGAGCGGTCGTCGAGGTCGGACACCCTGCCCGCGGCGAGCGGGAGCCGGGTCGTGGCGGTGAGGGCCTCGGGGTCGGCGACGGCACGCGCGTCGGACCTGATCAGGGCCACGCCGTCCTCCAGGGCGTACACCGCGGTCGACGAGGTCGGGGAGACCTCCGCCCCGGGCACCGCGCGCAGGCGGTCCACGGTCGCCGCGTCGAAGCCCGTACCGGACGGCGCCGTGACCACGAAGGCGGCCGCGGTCCGCTCCCGGACCTCGGCGGCCTTCGCCTCGTCCAGGGTCGCGACGGCGCCGAGCAGGGAGCCCGCGAGCGCGACCGTGACCAGCACCGGCGCCGCGACGGCCGAGGTACGGCGGACACCGGCCGCCGTGTTCTCCCGGGCCAGCAGGCCCGTGGCGCCCGGCAGCCGGGCCGGCAGCCAGGTGAGCAGCCGCACCGACGGGCGCACCACGGCCGGTGCGAGCAGCGCGACCGCGGCGATCAGCAGCATCGGGCGGGTCACGTACGTCTTGCGGTGCAGCAGGTCGCCGGGGTCGCCGGACAGGGCGAGCACGAGCGTGACCAGCGCGGTCAGCAGCAGCCCCGCCCCGCACACCCAACGTCCCCGGGTCATCGTCCCGGTGTCGACGGAGGCCTCGCGCAGGGCCTCGACGGGGCCGGTGCGGCCCGCCCGCCACGCCGCAGCCGTCGCGCCGGACAGGGCGACGGCGAGCCCCGTCCAGAACGCCATGTGGTACGGCCAGGTGTGCTCACCGATGGTGAACCACGCCGGTGCCAGGCCCTCCTCCACCACCTGTGCCGCCAGATGCGGCGCGGCGTACGCGCCGAGCAGGCAGCCGGTCGCGGACGCGAGCACGCCGACCGCGAGGGCCTCGGCCAGCACCGTCCGGCGCAGCTGCCCCGGCGTCGCCCCGGCCGTGCGGAGCAGCCCGAACTCCCGGCGCCGCTGCGCCACCGCGAAGGCGAAGGTGGACGCCACGACGAACACCGACACGAAGGCGCTGACGCCGCCGGCCGTGCCGAACAGGGCGTTGAGGGCGGTCAGCGCCTCGCGGTCCCGGTCGGGATCGGCGTCCGCGTACCGCCGGTCGTCCCCGGCGAGCACCCGGACGCCCGCGCTGCCCGGCACCGAGTCCCGTACGGCGTCCCGCACCGCCTCCCGTACGGCGGACACCTCCGCGTCGACGGCGAGCTGCACGCTGACGGGGGCGACCGCGGTGGCCCGCTCGTCGGTGAAGAAGACGGCGTCCTCGAAACCGAGGCCCGGCACGGTCCCCACCACCCGCAGCGTGCCCCGGTCCGTGCGCACCCGGTCGCCCGGCGCGGCCCAGCCGCCGGTGACGACGACCTCGTCGGAGGCGCGGGGCGCGCGGCCCGCGTCGATGCGGTACGGGGCGAAGGCGGCGGTGGACCAGGGGTGGCCCACCAGATCGCCGGGGCCGCGGTCGCCGCGGACGTGGACCGGGAAGGAGCGGTCCTCGACGACGGGGCCGAGGTCCTTAAACCGGGCCGTGAGCGCGTCCGGCACGGGGCGAGGCCGTGCCAGTTCCTTCGTGCGCTCCCCGGAGGGTGTTTGCACGCGCAGGGTGTCCTGCCCCCGGACCACCACCGGCGCGGCGGCGAACCGCTCCGGCGCACGCTTCGGCGCGTCGAGCGAGGAGGCGAGGGCCAGCCCCATCACGGTCAGCAGCGCGGCTCCGAGCGCCAGGGCGATGAAACTGCCGGTGAAGGCGAGCCGGCGGGTGCGGAGGGTGTGTAGGGCGGTGGTCAGCACGGGGGCCTCCGGCCGGGTCGGGGTGGATGGTGACGGTGCGGGCGCGGGGCGCGGGTGCGGGGTGCGGGCGCGGGGTGTGGGGCGCGGGGTGTGGGGCGGCGTCGGTGGGGTGTCCGGCGTTGCCGGGTGCCTCCCCCAGCGCCTGAACGGCCTGGGAGGTACCCCCAGCGCCCACCCGTGCCGCCCCAGCGGCACGACTGCCCGCAGCGGGGGGAGGAAGGAGGAGGAAGAGGGTCAGCTTGCGGCCTTTTCCAGGTGGGTCAGGTGGGTGGCGACCGTGTCTGCGGTCGGGGTGGCGAGTTCGCCGTGCACGTGGCCGTCGACCAGGAACAGCACGCGGTCGGCGTAGGAGGCGGCGACCGGGTCGTGGGTGACCATGAGGACCGTCCGTCGGGCGTCGTCGACCATGGCGCGCAGCAGCGTGAGCACCTCGCGGCCGGTGCGTGAGTCCAGCGCCCCCGTCGGCTCGTCGGCGAACAGCACCTCCGGGCGGGTGATCAGTGCGCGGGCCAGGGCGACGCGTTGCTGCTGCCCGCCGGAGAGCTCGGTCGGCCGGTGCCGGGCGCGGTCGGCCAGACCGACCTGGTCCAGTACCTCGCGCACCCGGCCGCGTGGCGGGCGGCGGCCGGACAGCCGCAGCGGGAGCGCCACGTTCTGCGCGGCGGTCAGGGACGGCAGCAGGTTGAACGCCTGGAAGACGAAGCCGACGCGTTCGCGCCGCAGCAGCGTCAGCCGCCGCTCGCTCAGCCCGGTCAGCTCGGTGCCGCCCACGACGACCGATCCCGACGTGGGCCGGTCGAGTCCGGCCGCGCACTGGAGCAGGGTCGACTTGCCCGAGCCGGACGGGCCCATCACCGCGGTGAACGTGCCGCGCGCAAAGGCGAGGGAGACGTCGTCGAGCGCCGTGACGGCGTTGTCTCCCAGGCCGTACCGTCTGCTGACGGAGCGCATGCGGACCGCATGGTCGCTGGTCATCTGTCCCCACTTTCCGGTCGGTGGCGCGGTGCCTTCACGAAACCGCGCGGGGCGGCACCGGCGCAGTGCGGCAGGGCCGAGAAGAGGGGTGGGGCAGGCCATACCCCCGGGACGCCCACTGGACCGATGGCCCGGACGGGCGCACGGGTTCTACGGTGATCCGCATGCACCCCCGCCCCCGCACCGTGTGGCAGGCCCTGTCCGCCCGCGGCTACCTGCTCTCGCCCTGGCCCTGGCGTGCCGTCGCCTACCTGGTGACCGGGGCGGTGGCCGGCGCCGTGACCCTGGTGGGTCTCGTGGCCGCACTCGCCGTCGGGGGTGTACTCGCCGTCGTCCTGGTGGGGCTGCCGCTGCTGGTGCTCACCGCCCTCGCCGGCATCCCGGTGGCCCGCATGGAACGGCACCGGCTGCGCCTGATCGACCGCGTCCCCGCCCCCGCCCGGGCCGTGCGGCAACCGCCCGCCACCGGTCCGTGGCCCTGGCTGAGCACGCGGCTGGTGGAGCGGGCGACCTGGCGGGAGCTGGGCCACGCGCTCCTCTTCGCCGTCCTGCTCTGGCCACTGGACGCTCTGGCAGTGGCCTTCGCCCTGGCCGCGCCCCTCTCCGTCACCGCCACCCCGTTGCTGATGGCCACGGCCGGCGGCGGCGAGGAGGCGAAGGTCCTCAAGCAGTGGACGGTCACCACCTGGCCGGCCGCGTTCGGCGTCGGGGCGCTCGGGCTGCTGCTCCTCGCCCTCGGCACCTACGCGCTGGGCCTGGCGGCGGGCGCGCGGGCCGAGCTGGCCCGCGCGCTCGTGGGCGCCCCGCGCGAGGGCGGCCCGGAGGCCAGGGTCGTCGAACTCGCCCGTTCCCGCGTCCGGTTGGTGGACGCCTTCGAGGCCGAGCGCCGCCGGATCGAACGCGACCTGCACGACGGCGCCCAACAGCGCCTGGTCGCCCTGACGATGGCCCTCGGCCTGGCCCGCCTGGACGCGCCGCCGGGACCGCTGGCCGACCAGTTGGCCAAGGCGCACGGCGAGGCGGGCCGGGCACTGGAGGAACTGCGCGAGCTGATCCACGGCATCCACCCCAAGGTCCTCGCCGACTACGGCCTGCCCGCGGCCGTCGCCGACGCCGCCGACCGCTCCGCCGTCCCCGTCGACGTCGCCCTGGAACTGCCCGGACGGCTGCCCCGGGCGGTGGAGGCCGCCGCGTACTTCGTGGTGCGCGAGGCCCTCGCCAACGTCGGCCGGCACAGCGGCGCCGAGCGGGCGGAGATCTCCGGCGGCCACCGCGACGGACGGCTGGTCCTCCGGATCCGCGACGACGGCCGGGGCGGGGCCGACGCCGCGGTGGGCAGTGGGCTGACCGGACTCGCCGACCGGGTGTCGGTCCTGGATGGCAGACTCTCCCTGTCCAGCCCGCCGGGCGGACCGACCCTGCTGAGCGTGGAGATTCCTTGCGAGTGGACCGAACGCTTCGCGTAGTGCTGGCCGAGGACAGTGTGCTGCTGCGGGACGGTCTGACCGGCCTGCTCGCCCGCTTCGGACACGAGGTCGTGGCGGCCGTCGGCGACGCCGAGGCACTCGTCGCGGCCGTCACGGAACACGCCCCGGACATCGTCGTCACCGATGTCCGCATGCCGCCCGGCTTCCAGGACGAGGGCCTGCACGCGGCGGTGCGGCTGCGCGAGGAACGGCCCGCCCTGCCCGTGCTCGTCCTCAGCCAGTACGTGCAACGGACCTACGCGTCCGAGCTGCTGGACTCCGGTGACGGCACCGGCGTCGGCTATCTGCTCAAGGACCGCGTCGGCCAGGTCGAGCAGTTCGTCGACGCGCTGGCCGAGGTCGCGGACGGCGGCACGGTCGTCGACCCGGAGGTGGTACGCCAGTTGCTGCGCCGCCGCCGGGACCCGCTGGAGCGGCTCAGCCCGCGCGAGCGCGAAGTGCTGGCCCTGATCGCGGAGGGCAGGTCCAACGCGGCCGTCGCCCGCGAACTCGTCGTCTCCGAGGCGGCGGTGGGCAAGCACATCGGCAGCATCCTCGCCAAGCTCGACCTGCCCCCGGCGACCGAGACCCACCGCAGGGTGCTGGCGGTGCTGACGTATCTGCGGGCCTGACGCAGCCTGCGCCCGAGGGCCGATGCACGGCGGCGGGTGTACGGGTTCGGTCACAAAAATCGCACGGAACGGCACTGCCCCTCCATATGTCGGCACGATGGAGCGCCAAAAGCCCCGACCGCACCGCGACCAGGAAAGTGTGCCCGTGAGTTCCGTCCCGCCCTCCGACCGTTCCGACGACGAACCGGCCCCCTCCATATCCGACGAGCAGTTGGATGCCTTCCTGCGGGAGGCCGCCGAGGACGGTGGACGTTCCGCTCCCAAGGAGCCGTCGGCGCGGGCGCGGATGGTGACGGCACGGCTGCGGGAGCAGGAGGAGCCGGCGCCCTGGCGTGGCCCGCAACCCGCCCCGAGGCGTCGGCGCCGGTGGGGTGCGGTCGTCGGCGTGGTGGCGCTGGCGGCGGTCGCGGTGATCGCCCTGCGGCCCTCCCTGGTCACGGACCACTTTCCCGGCGGGGACGCGGAGGCCGCCGCATCGCCGACGCCGCTGGCCGCCGAGACGGCGCGGCCCACCGGCGCACCCGGGGGGAGCGACGGGTCGGAGCAGGCCACGCGCGAGCACCCGTTCCGCGGCTCGCCCGCCCTGCGCTGGGCCGACGGCGCCGACGCCATCGAGGTGCCGGAGGCCGAGGCGGTGGCCGGGATGAGCAAGGCCGACGCGGAGCTGGCCCTGCGGCGCACCAAGGAGTTCCTGGTCGCCGCCAACCTGGACCCGGACGTGATCGCGGGCGGGCGGCCCGAGAAGGCGCTCGGCCTGCTCGACCCCCAGGCGCAGAAGGACCTGCTCCCGGACCAGCGGCGGGGACTGCGCGAGCCGTCGCGCGAAAACGACCCCGTCGGGCTGTTCAGCCGGTTCGACCCCGACGAGGTGCGGCTCGCGGGCGACGTGGTCAAGGTGCGCGGGCGGATGTCGCTGGCCGGCGGGAAGCCGGGCGAGATCAAGGTGCACGCCGACTACACCTTCGTGTACCCGCTGGTGAGGGCCGACGGCGGCGACCACGTCGAGCGCACCATCGTGCGCCGCCAGATCACGACGCTGCTCCTGGACCCCGACCGCTGGTACGCGACGCCGGGCAGGCTCGCGATCCACGAGTACAAGGTCAACACGTTCAACACCGCGTGCGCCGTGTACGACGGCTACCTGCACCCCGTCTTCCCCGAGGACCGGAAGCAGGGGACGGGCCCCTCCGTCGACCCGTACGACCGCAGCGGCGGGATGAGGGACACGCAGGGGGAGGAGTGCGGCACAGTCACCCGCACCTGAGGACCCTGAAACCCGAGGACCACGGCCGCACGACGACGTGACCGGGCCCGGGCGCTCTCCCTCACGCACGCCCGGACCCGTCCCCCGTTGTCCCCTGTGGGGGTCAGTGGGGTGTCACACTCGCTGCCACAGTGCGGGAACGT
Organism: Streptomyces coelicoflavus; assembly: GCF_003112555.1. Lineage (GTDB taxonomy): Bacteria > Actinomycetota > Actinomycetes > Streptomycetales > Streptomycetaceae > Streptomyces > Streptomyces coelicoflavus. Next base: position 138,264 of record NZ_BEWB01000006.1, read on the forward strand.
TCGGCGGCTCCCAGCCCGCGTAGGCCTGGTGGCCCTGGAGGCAGCGGTAGGTGGCGCCGCCGTACGTCACGGTGTCGCCCGCCTGGTAGACGGTGCCGGCCGCCCAGGTGCCGCCGGGCTCCTCGCCGCCGTCGTCACCGCCGCCGTCGTCGCCGCCGGTCGTCTTGAGCGTGAGCCCGTAGTTCTGGAGCAGCGCGTTGATCGGCTGGAAGAAGGTCTCGCCGCCGGACCGGCAGTCGCCGGAGCCGCCCGAGGTGACGCCCTGCGCCTGGCTGCCCGAGATGAAGGACCCGCCGGAGTCACCGGGCTCGGCGCACACCGTGGTCCTGGTGACCGGGGAGATGGTGCCTTCCTGATAGGTGACGCTGGTGTTGAGCTGCGCCACGGTGCCGCAGTGCCAGCCGGTCGTCGAGCCGGAACGGCAGACGGACGCGCCGACCGGAGACACGGTGGAACCGGTGACCTGGACGTTCTGCCCACCGGCGCCGAGCACGTACGGGGTCGCCGTCCAGCTGGAGTTGGTGGCCACCCACGCCATGTCGCGGCCGGGGAAGATCGAGCCCTGGAAGGTGCCCTGGGCCACCCGGTTGGAGCCGGTCGTACTGGAACCGGCCCGGCCGCAGTGGCCCGCGGTGGCGAAGCCCTGCTGGGTGCCCTTGGTGACCGGGAAGCCGATCGAGCAGCGGCTGCTGTTGTTGATGTAGTACGCCTCGCCGCCGCGCAGGTCGTAGAAGGTGCGGGGCCGCTCGGTGCGCTTCTCGACGCGGGAGAGGGAGTCGTCGACACCGGCCGCCGCGAGCAGCTTGTGGGCCGCGGCCGGGCGTATCGCCTCGACGACGACGGTGTTGGTGCGGGTGTCGACGTACCAGACGGGCGCGTCGGCGGTGTTCAGACCGGCCGCCGCCTTGTCCATGCGGGCCTTGGCCGCGTCCAGGTCGGCGAGCGAGTGGCGTACGACCTTCGCCTCGGCACCGCGGGCCTCGATCGCCGCGACGTCGGCCGCGTCGGTCGTCGCCACGGTCAGGGTGCCGGACTCGGCACCGCGCACCCAGGCGCCCGCGAAGTCCCCGCCGAGCGCGGCCCGCAGCCGGCCCGCCGTGGCGCCCGCGTCGGCCTCGTTGGCGAGGCGCCGCTCCGCCTGCCGGCGGTCGAGGCCGAGGTCCCGCTGCATCGCCTTGAGCAGAGCGGGCGGCGCGGCGTCGGTGCGCAGGGTCTCGGCCGCGGTGGGGGCCGCGTCGACGGGTGCCGTTCCGGCGCTCGCGGAGCCGCTGAGCCCGGCCACGAGCAGGGCCGCGGTCGCGGCGACGGCGGCACCCATGGCTCTGTGGTGTCGGTGTCGGTGGTGCATGGGGGATCTCCTCGGTCTCGGTGGGGAGGTGCCGAAACCGTAGGGAGGGACGCCCGGCCGCCATAAGAGCTCAGTCGTCCCTCTCCCCGGTGTTATGGAAGGCCGCGCACGCGACCTCACGGAACCCGGTGCGCCGACATCCACTCCGTGTAGCTGTCGCTGTTCGCCGCCACGCTCGCGTGCGCCATGCGGGCCTGGGAGAGCACGGCGGCGGCGGTGTCCTGCCGCTGTGTCGCCGCGTGCCAGCCCAGCAGGTGCCGCCAGGTCAGCGGGGTGCCGGTGAGCGGCCGGGTCACGACGCGGGGGGTGGTCGGAAAGGTGGCCCGGCACAGGCCGACCGCCCGCCCCACCTGCACCAGGTGCACGACGGAGGCGGTGTCCGTCTCGTACATGCGGCGCGGGGTGAAGCCGGCGCGGGCGCAGGACGCGGTGAAGCAGTCGCCGAAGCAGCCGTCGCCGGGTACGCAGGCCCACTCCTCGTCCGCCAGCTCGGTCAGGTCCACCTCGGTCCGGTCGGCGAGCGGATGTCCCTCGGGCACCATGACGAACACCGGGTCCACCGCGACCTCCCGCCACACCAGCCCCTCGGCCGCGGGCGGCGACGCGGTGCCGCAGGTCCCGACGAGGGCGTAGTCCAGCCGCCCTTCGGCGAGTTGGCCGGCCAGCTCCCGCTCGGACCAGGAGGTGCAGGTCGTCATCCGGGCGTCGGGTGCCACACCGGCGAGCCGGTCGAGGAGGGCGCCCAGTAAGGGCCCGTGGGTGCCGCCGATCCGCAGCCGCTCCGTCGTACGCGGCGCGCGGGCGAACCGGGCCGCCTCCTGCTGCAACTCGGTCACCGCGGGCAGCACGATCCGGCTCCGTTCCAGCACCAGTTCGCCCAGCGCGGTGGCCCGTACTCCGTGCCGTCCCCGGACGAACAGCGCGCCGCCCAGGGCCCGTTCGATCCGCTTGAGCTGTGCGCTCAACGCGGGCTGCGCGAGACCGAGAGCCGTCGCCGCCCTGGTGAGGCTCCCGGCGTCGGCGATGGCCCGGACCGTCTTGAGATGCCGCAACTCCAGCTCCATGAGGGGAGCTTGCGACGCGCGGAGGACGGGGGCAAGGGGTTGGTACGGACCTGTGGAGGAAACTTCAAGTACTTGCTTCCTCGTTCGCGGCGAGCAGCTCCCGGGTCCGGCGCAGCAGCGCCTCCCGTACGGAGTCGGGCGCCAGCACGCGCAACGGCGTGGCGAGGCTGAACAGATAACGGGCCAGCCCCTCCGTGGTCGACCCGCCGATCTCGACGACCGTGGCGTCCGGCCCGTCGGCCCGGTGCAGCCCGACCGTGGCGGGAATGGACCGCAGCGCCTGCTCCATGGGCACCGACAGGCGGACGGTGGCCAGCACCGCGTACGGTCCGGTCGCGCTCGCGCGGGACACGAGGAGCGCCGGGTCGGGCAGCGGCTCGGTGAACTCGACGGCCCGCCCGGTCGGCTGCACCCGCTCGACCCGGTCGGCCCGGAAGGTCCGCCACTCGCCCCGCTCGACATCCCGTGCCACGAAGTACCAGCGCCGCCCGGTGTGCACGAGCCGGTACGGATCGACGTCCCGCACACTGGCCCGCCCCTCCCAGTCCCGGTACGCCAGCCGCGCCCGCTCGCCCCGCCGGCACGCGGCCGCCAGCTCCAGCAGCGTCCCGGCCGCGACCTGCGGCTCCCCTGCCGCCCTCGGCGTCTGCACGAACGCGTCGTCCATGTCCCCGAGCCGCTCCGCGACCCGCCGGGGCAGCACCTGCCGCAGCTTCAGCAACGCCGACAGCGCCGCCTGGTCCCCGCCGAGCGCCCCGCTCAGCGCGGCCTCCCGCAGCCCGACGGCCACGGCGAGGGCCTCCTCGTCGTCCAGGATCAGCGGCGGCGTGCGCGTCCCCGGCCGCAGCCGGTACCCGCCCCACGGTCCCGGGTCGGAGTCGACGGTGTACCCCAGCTCCCGCAGCCGGGCGACGTCCCGCCGCACGGTCCGCTCGGTGACCTCCATCCGCTCGGCCAGCTCACCGCAGGTCCAGGCGGGACGGACGGCGAGCAGGGAGACCAGCCGCAGCAGCCGGGCGGAAGTACTGAGCACGGTTTCGAAGTCTGCCACGCCTCCGCCGACGACCAGGACCGAACCTGTCCTGGTCACGTCCTACGGTCTCTCCCATGACGACAACGGAGAACACCGCTGACACCGCTGACACCTCTGCCCCGGCCTTCCGCTACTCGGCCGTCACCTTCGACTGCTCCGACCCCGCCGCAATGGCCCGCTTCTGGGGCGAGGCCCTCGGCCTCACCGTCACCTTCAACACGGACGACTTCTACTTCCTCGGCGGCAAGGACGGCGCCCCCGGACTCGGCTTCAACCGCCTCCCCGACTACCGCCCGCCGACCTGGCCGGGCACCGACCAGGAGAAGCAGGCCCACATCGACGTCGGCGCCGAGGACCTGGACGCGGGGGAGGCCCGCCTGATCGCCCTGGGCGCCACCAAGCCCGACTTCCAGCCGTCGCCGGACCGCTGGAGGGTGCTGCTGGATCCGGCGGGGCATCCGTTCTGCGTGTCCACGGTGGCGTGAGCCGGGAGGGGCGGGGCTTGGTGGGTCTTGGTAGGGCACCGACGCCACCGGAACCTCAGAACGCGGGTTCCGGTGGCGTGCAGCGCAGTTCCGCCCAGACCGTCTTGCGCGGGAACCGGCCCTCGGTCACTCCCCAGCGGTGCGCCAGCGCCTCCACCAGGAGCAGGCCGCGGCCGGACTCGGCGTCGGGGGACGGCTCTTGCGGGGCCGGGAGTTCCTGGCCCCGGGTGTCGGTGACCTCGACGCGGAGGATGTCGCCGACGACGTAGAGCGTGAGCCGGAAATCGCGGCCGGGGACGCGTCCGTGGTCCGCCGCGTTGCTGGCCAGTTCGGCGACGAGGAGGCGTGCCGGGTCCAGGGGCAGGCCCCAGGAACGCAGCTGCTCGGTCGCGAGCAGGCGGGCGAGGCGGGCGCCGCGTGGTGTGGGGGACAGCTGCACGCTGAAATTGCGGACGCACGCGGCGAGTTCGGTGGTGGATTCCTGATTCACGTCACTCAGCGTGGCGGTGTGTGCGTACCGTGAGAAGTGACTCAGCGGGTACGTACGGTGACTGTCCGGCGCTTGTCCAGTGGTGTCGGTGCTGTCGGGGAAGGGGCGCGGGATGACGGTCGAGACGGACGAGTCGGGGTGGGAGGTCGACCCCGACGACGAGTGGGGCGTCGCGGTCATCACCACGGTGGGGCGGCAGTTGAAGCTCCGTCGCGAGGCGGCGGGGATGCGGGCCGGCGACTTCGGAGTGGCGGTCGGGTACGGGGAGGACCTGGTCTACAAGGTCGAGGGCGGCAAGCGGATTCCCCGGCAGGAGTATCTGGACAGGGCCGACGAGGTGCTGGGGGCCGGTGGGCTCCTTTCGGCGGCCTGGGAGGACGTGAAGAAGGTCCGGTACCCGAAGAAGGTTCGGGAGCTGGGGAAGCTGGAGGCGAAGGCGGTTGAAATCGCGCTGTACGAGTGCCACATCGTCCCCGGTCTGTTGCAGACGCGGGAGCACGCGCGCGCTGTGATCGGGGCGGCTCAACCGCCGTACTCACCGGACGACGTGGAACGCATGGTGGCCACGCGCCTGGCCCGGCAGACGGTCTTCGAGCGTGAGCCCGCCCCAGCGCTGAGTTTCGTCCTGGAAGAGGGCCCTCTGCGACGCCCCATTGGCGGCACAATGGTCTGGCGTGAGCAGCTTGAACGCCTGCTGCAGGTGGGGCGGTTGCACAACGTCGTGCTTCAGGTGATGCGGACGGGCTGTGACACCCACTCCGGCCTGGACGGGAGGATCGAGTTGCTGAAGTTCCCGGATGGCACGGCGGTGGGACGCTCCGACGGAGCCTTCAACAACCGACCGATCACCGAGCCGAAGCACCTGCGCATCCTTGAGCTGCGGTATGGCACGATCCGGGCTCAGGCGCTCTCACCAGGGGAGTCGCTGGCGTTTATCGAGCAACTGCTGGGAGAAACATGATCCGCGAGGCCGAACTGGTCTGGTTCAAGAGCAGCTACAGCGGCGGCAACGACGGCAACTCCTGCGTCGAGCTCGCCCTCACCCCCGGCACCATCCACGTCCGTGACTCCAAGACCGCCGACGGCCCCCGCCTCGCGCTCACCCCGGAGGCATGGTCGGACTTCGTTTCGTACGCCTCCGGGAGTTGAAACGTTCGGCCTCCTGATTCGGCTGAAAACGAGTGACGCAGGGAATACTCTGTGTGTCGCGCGGAGCCGGTGGGGGGCCACATGGGGCTGTTCGGAGAACGCCGGGCGTTTCTGGAGAAGTTGAGCGACGCCGATCGCCAGGCCCTGTCGGGGCTCGGGCATCGGCGTGATTACGCGCCGCAGGAGCAGCTCCTGGGGGAGGGCGAGTCCGGCACGTCCGTGCTCGTCATCCTGGGCGGCTGGTGCACGGTGTGGCGGTCGACCGAGCGCGGGCGGCTGATACTGGCCCTGCGTCAAGGCGGCGAACTGGTCGGCGAGATGGCCGCGCTGGACGGACGTCCGCGCAGCGCCACGGTGACCGCGCTGGACGGGGTGCGGGCGCTCGCCGTACCCGGTGACCGCTTCCGGCACTTCATGGCCGCCCGCCCCTTCGTGTCCTCGCTGGTGATGGCGCAGCTCACCGAACGCCTGCGCAGTGCGGACGACCAGCGCAGCTCCCTCGCCTCGGCCACCGTCCTGGAACGGCTGGCCGCCTGCCTGGTGGAGCTCGCGGACCGTACCGGGCGCAAAGAGAGCGACGCGGTGGTCATCCGGCTTCCCCTCTCCCAGCACGAGATCGCCGCCGCGATAGGCGCGACCCGCGAGGCCGTGGCCAAGGCGCTGCGGCTGCTGCGTGAGCAGGGGCTCGTGCACACCGGGCCGAAGGTCATCGCCGTCGCGGATCTGGAGCCGCTGCGGCTGCTCGGCGGCGCCGGGGCGCCCCACGGCACCGGCACGCGCACCGCGCACAACGGCGCGCAGTCCGCTCGCGGCCGACGGCCGGGTGTGTAAACGGCTACAGCGCGGCGCGCGGTGCGCCGGGAGAGTGGCGGCAGACGGTCGTGGCCGGTGCCGTAGAGGCCGGGCGAGAGGCAGGGGACCATGCACGGCGGAGCTCAGTACAGGCGGTACGAGCAGTATGGACAGTACGGATTCATCATCAGCCTGGACGTGCAGGGGTCGGGCTCGATCCCCGACCCCGACCGTCCGGCCCTGCGCAAACGGATCTACCGCGCGGCCGAGGACGCCTTCGCTCAGGCCGGTCTCGGCGACGCCCGGCTGGCCCAGGAGGACCGCGGCGACGGCATCCTCGCCGTGGTGGAGCCGCGCCGCCCCGAGGCGCTGGTCGGGGAGTGGACGGAGTACCTCCACCAGAACCTGCGCCGGATCAACCGCGAGCTGAGCCGCCCGCTGCGGCTGCGGGCCGGGCTGGACGTCGGGCCGTTCACCCCCGACCGGCACGGCTTGTCCGGCACCGCCGTGGACCTGGCCTGCCGGATCGGCAGCTGCGAGGAGGCCAAGGCGGTGCTCTCCGGCCTGCCGGACGCGCCGCTGCTGGTGGCCGTCACCGACCGGCTCTACCAGGACGTCGTACGGCACGGCGGCCGGTGGATCGAGCCGGAGCACTACCGCCGGTACGTGGTGCGGATCAAGGAGGGCGAGCGGTACGCCTGGTTCACGGTCCCGGGGCGGGGCGCGCCGCCGCCCGCCGTCGGGGACGGCGAACCCGTACCGGACCCGGACCGCGGCGACGGCCCGGACTCCGCGCCGCGCACGGACCGGGACGAGGCGAGCGGCTTCCGCTTCGGTGACGTCACGGTCGCGGACCAGGCGCAGGCGTTCCAGGGGAACTTCGGGGACGTCACCATCGACCATCGGCGCGGCGGCACCGGTCCCGGAGCGGCGTCGTGAGCGGCGGCGACGCGGACGCGCAGCAGGGCGGTCAGGACGACCGCGACCACCAGGGTGACCACGGGCAGGGGCACGGACGCTCGCGGGATCAGGACGGCGAAGGCGGTGGCCGGGCGCGGTCCGGCAGGGCGGCGGCACACGGGCGGCGCGACGACACCGGCGACCGGGCCGCGAGCGACGAGGACGACATCCTGGGCGCCGACTCCGACGCCGACCCGTCGGCCAAGGGCGGCGGCCGGTTCGCTGCGGGACCCGGCGCCGCCCACTTCGCCCGGGAGACCCGGTCGGTCTTCCTGCGCGACACCAGTACGTACGTCGGCGGCACCATCAACTCGGTCAACTTCCGCTTCGGCGAGACCGTACGGGGCGCGCTGCTCGCGGGGCCGCTGCCCGAGGACGAACTGCTGCGGCTGCGACGGCGGTTCATCGCCCCGCCGGACTACGACGACTTCAAGCGGCAGTTGCGCGAGGACCACCTGATCGTGCTCTGCGGCCAGCCCGGCAGCGGACGCATGTACACCGCCCTCTCCCTCCTCGACGACCTCGGCCGGGGCAACGTGTCCCGCCTCGACCCCGGCTCCGACCTCGCCGGACTCGACGCGGGCGACGAGGACAGCCGTATCGCCAAGGGCCACGGCTACGCCCTGGAACCGGCCGACGGACGCCTGCCCGCCGAGCTGCACCTGGACCGCCTCCGCCGGCTGCTGGCCGACCGCGAGTCCTACGCCGTCCTGCTGTCCGTACCCGACCCCGGCGACCGGGGCACGGGAGGCGGTCGGGCGCGGTACGAGCGCAGGCACCGGCCGGCCGCCGAGGACGCCGTACTCGACGGACATCTGGAGGCCGAACTCGACGGCGGGCCCACCGGGGCCGGGGAAGCGGCCCGGCGGATGGCGCGCGACAGCCGGGTACGGGAGGCGCTGGGCCTGGAGGCGCTGCTGCCCGCGGAGGCCGCCCGGCTCGCCGGGGTCGTCGCCCGGCGCGTCACCGGCGACCTGACCGAGGAGCAACTGCTCGCGGAATGCCGGGGCTTCGCCGCCGAACAGGTGCGCGTGTGGTTCGCGGGCGGCGGTGCCGGGGCCGAGACGCCGTCGGTGCTGCGGGAGGCGGCGTTCCGGGTCTCGCTCGCGGTGTTCGGCGGCAGCTCGGTCAACATCGCCGCCGAGGCGGCGGAACTGCTGGCCTGGGAACTCGCGGTGACCGTCGATCCGGAGCGGATGCCCGGGCGGCCCGTGCTCGGCGACGGACTCGAGGCCCGGCTCGCCTCGGCCCGGGCCACGACGGAGATCCGCCACCAGCCGGTGGTCGCGGGCAGGCTCATCCCCGTGCGCACCGTACGGTTTCGCGGCACCGCCCTCGCACCGGCCGTCCTCGCCCACCTGTGGGAGCACCACCACAACATGCGCGGCCCGGTGCTGCGCTGGCTGGACTCGCTCTGCCAGGACGGGCGCGAGGAGGTGTGGGTCAGGGCCGCGGTGGCGGCGGGCGAGCTGTGCCGGCTGGACTGCGCGCACACCCTGGGCGAGCTGCTCGTCCCGATGGCCGAGGCCGACCAGGCCCGCCGCGGCCTGTTCGTCGCCACCGCGTTGCAGGTCGTACTGGAGGACCCGCAGACCGGGGAGGCCGTCCGCGCGCTGGTCAGGTCGTGGGCGAGGAGCGGCCGGGGCAACCTCCGGTGGACCGCCGCGGTCGCGCTCAGCTGGGGCACGGCCGCCCGGACCGTGGGCGAGGCGCTCACCGCGCTCGGCGGGATCGGCACCCGGGACGACGGCGCCCTGCGCTTCGTCGCCGCGCAGGGCGTGGCCCACCTGGCGGGATTCACCACCGACCGCGAGCCGCTGACCAGGATCAGGTCCTGGCTCAACGACAGCAGGCAACAACACCAGAATCTCGGCCTGGCCAGCACGCTGCTGCTGGCCGACCTGACCGTGGAGCACGTCTGGAACCCGGCCGAGGAACTCGGCGGACGCGAGCGGTGGCCCCTCGCCCTGGCGATCTGCGCGACCCGTCCGGACCTGGCCGCCGAGGTCGCGGGACTGCTGTGGACCGCGCTGTGCACCAGCCGTTCCTACCGGCGCGCGCTCGACATCCTGGCCGGGTGGCTGCGCACGTGCCGCGGCAAGGCGTGGGAGGGCGACGTCCTGCGCTTCCTGCCGCTGCTGATCCTGGGGGAGGACGACCGGCAGCGCCTGACGTGGCTGATCGGCGAGCTGTGCCAGGACCCCGACGAACCGTTGGAACCGGAGCATGCCCACCGTCTGCTACAGGCGGTCCAGGCGTCCCAGGCGGGAGGAGCCCGATGAATCAGTACAGCCCCCAGGGGGCGTCGCCGAACCAGAACGGCCAGAACGGCCAGAACAGTCAGAACGGTCAGTCCGGTTGGCCCGGCGCGGCCGAGGCGCCGCTGCCGGACGACCTGCGCGGGCCGTTCCTGAAGGAGATCCACCCGGAAGGCCCGTACAAACACCGCGAACTTCAGCGCGCCGCCGTCGTGTTCTACCGCAACGGCGGGCACAGCGTCATCACCGCACAGCGCGTGGAGCACGTCGACCGGCCCATGCTCGGCAAGAAGCCCAGGTCGGTCTGTCTGATCGCCCGCGGCCGGTACCAGGCCTCCTTCGAGATGCCCCTGCGCAGCCGCGGCGACCAGGGCGATTTCCAGTGCGCGGTGGACATCCACTGGGAGGTCGCGGACTTCGTCCTGACGGCGGAGAAGCAGGTACGGGACGTCGAGAAGATGCTGCGCGCCCCGCTCCTGGCGCGGCTGCGGGTCCTCACCCGGCGCTACGGGCTGGAGGCGGCCCAGGCGGCCGACGAGGCGATCCAGGCCGAGCTGGCGGGCGGCGCCTGGGCCGACTTCGGCAGCGAACTCGGCCTGAGCACCGTGGTCTACGTGCGCATCGACCTGGGGCAGGCCGCCCGGGACCACCAGGCGGCCCTGGTGGACGTGCGGTACACCGCCGGCCGGCAGTCGGCCCAGGACCAGGCCGACGCCGCCCGGGTGGATGCCAACCTGGCCGCGGCACGCCGGCTCATCGCCGCGGGGGAGACCGAGCAGTACGCCATCCTGCTCGCGCAGGACCCGTCGCAGGCCGGGGAGATCCTGCGGGAGCTGCAGAGCCAGGCGCGGGAGAACCGGGGGGAGGCGCTGGCGTTCCTGTCGCGGCTGGTCGAGAACGACGTGGTGCAGAGCCACCAGATCGACAGAGCGGTCGTGCAGCAGCTCCTCGAGTACGCCAAGGTCAGCGGCGGCACGCTGTTCGATCGGGGGCTGCCGCAGCCCGCGCCGGTGCTGCCCGCGCCCGCGCCGCCGTCGCTCCCGAACGGGGCGGCGTATCCGGGGCACCCCACGGTGCAGCAGCCGACCGCCTCGGCGTGGAATCCGGGGGTGCCGGGGGCGCCGACCGCGCCGGGGGTGCCAGGGGTGCCGGGGGTGCCGCCTCAGCCGCCGGTGCCGCCCGCACCGCCGACGGTCGACTTCCCGCCCGCACCGCCCGCACCGCCGTCTCCGCCCACGGCCGACTTCCCGCTGGCGCCGCCGCCCACCGTGGTGGCGGCGGTCGTACCGCCGCAGTCCCCGGAGGCAACGCACCAGGCACCCCAACAGGCACCCCAGGCACCCCAGGCACCGGCACCGGCACCGGCGGATCGGCCCGCGCCGCCTGCATCGCCGACGACCGCCGACGGAAAGATCAACTACGTCAGACAGGGGCGGCGCCGCACCCGCCCGGGCAAGGACGGCTCGGGCGGCGGGCACCCGGATGCCTGACCCGTCCCCGTCCCCGTCCCCGCCCCCGGACCCGTCCTCCGCCCCGCCCGCGACCGGGCCGGACGCGTCCCTCTACGTGGCCGAACGGCTGCTGGCCCACGCGCGGGAGGACCTGGCAAGGGCCGACAGCAAGGCCGCGGTACTGCTGTCCGGGGCCGCCTTCGCGCTCCCGGCCCTGCTGCTGGGCCGGGCCTGGGGCCCCTCCGCGCCGGTCTCCGGGAGCGCGCTCGCCCTGCTGGCCGCCGGGGGCCTGCTGTGGGCGGCCGGTACGGTCCTGCTGGTCACCGTCGTCCTGCCGCGCACCGGCACGGCTCGTACGGGGCCCGGCATGACCTTCTTCGCCGACGCCCTGGGCCCGTCGGACGACCTCGACCGCCTGGTCCGGGCGGTCACGGCCGCGGCCGGGGACCGGGTGGCGTGGCTCGCGGTGCAGCTGATGGACGTCAGCCGCATCCTCGCCGCCAAGTACCGCTGCCTGCGGGTGGGCACCTGCTGCCTCGTGGCCGGCCTGGCCCTGGGCGGCACGGGACTGGCGCTCCTTTGAACCCCGCGAACCCCGCGAACCCCGCGAACCCCGCGAACCCTGTGAACTCCGTGAACCCCGCGACCGTGCCCCCCTGCCCCGTCCGCCGTCAGCCGGCGGGCTCCACGACCTCCTGAGTCCCCACGACCGCCAGCAGCTCCAGCAGCCCCGCGCTGTCCGTCCCGACGGCCGGAGTGAACCAGAGGAGCCGCTGCCGGCCGTCCTCGCTGAAGAGGTGGAGGCAGTTGACCTCGATCGGACCCAGCGCGGGATGGACGAGGCGCTTGCGGTCCTCCCGCCGTCGGAAGGCCACGTCGTGGTCGGCCCACAGCGCGGCGAACTCGGGGGACACCCGGAGCAGCGTGCGGATCAACGAGCCGACCTCCGCGTCGTCCGCGTCCCTGCGCCCGGCGGCCGCCCGCAGGTCGGCGACGAAGGAACGGGACTTGCCCTCGTGATCGTCCTCCGGGTACAGGCGCCGCGCGTCGGGTTCGGTGAACCACCGGTGGACGAGACTGGCCCGGGGCCCCTGGAAACCGGAGTGGTCCCCGAGCAGCGCCACCGCCAGCGGATTCTGTACGAGGGTGACGTGCAGGTCGGTGATCACCTGCGCGGGTGTGGCGGTCAGCCGCCCGAGCAGGTCCAGCATGCCGGGGTGGACGTGCGAGGCGGCCCCGCCCTGCACGGGCACCGGCCGGTCGGCGATCCGGTACAGGTAGTCCCGCTCGTCGGCGGACAGCCGCAGCGCCCGCGCCAGCGCGGCGAGCATCTGCTCGGACGGCTGGGACCCGGCGCCGCGCTCCAGCTCGTTGTAGTAGTCCACGGACGCTCCGGCGAGGTGGGCGACCTCCTCGCGGCGCAGCCCCGGCACCCGGCGGCGCGGCCCGGCCGGGAGCCCCACGTCCCCCGGTCGGATGCGCTCGCGCCGCGACCGCAGAAACGCTCCCAGCTCGGCGTACTTCACAGCGCTCATGCCGTCCATTGTGCGCCGGGCGGGGGCGGTGACCCATGGGATGACATCCCCTGGCTGCGCCGGCCGTCCGGGCGCATCGTGGACGCATGACCACGAACACGAACCAGAACACCGCCGAACCGGCGGACCCCCGCGTGGCGATCGTCACCGGCGGATCGCGCGGCATCGGCCGGGCGGTGTCGCTCAAACTCGCCGAGGACGGCCTGGCCGTCGTCGTGAACTACGCCCGCGACGCCTCGGCCGCCGACGAGACGGTGAAGGCGATCGCCGAGGCCGGCGGGCGGGCCGTCGCCGTACAGGCGGACGTGGCGGAGGAGAAGGAGATCGCCGCGCTGTTCGACCGGGCGGAGGAGGAGTTCGGCGGCATCGACGTCGTCGTCAACTCGGCCGGGCGGATGACCCTGTCGCCGATCGCCGACCTGGACCTGGCGGCGCTCGACGCCATGCACCGCACCAACATCCGCGGCACCTTCGTCGTCGCCCAGCAGGCGGCGCGGCGGCTGCGCGCGGGCGGCTCCTTCATCGGGTTCTCGACCTCCGTCGTCGGCACGCAGTTCCCGACATACGGCGCCTACACGGCGAGCAAGGGCGCCGTGGAGGCGATGACGATGATCCTGGCGCGGGAGCTGCGCGGCCGGGACGTCACCGTGAACACGGTCGCCCCCGGCCCGACGGCCACCGACCTCTTCCTCGACGGCAAGACGCCCGAACAGATCGACCGGCTCGCGAAGACGCCGCCCCTGGAGCGGCTGGGCAGCCCGGAGGACATCGCGGCCGTGGTCGCCTTCCTGGGCAGCCCCGCCGGGCACTGGGTGAACGGCCAGGTCCTGCGCGCGAACGGAGGACTGGTCTGATGCCTTTCGCCCACTTCAAGGTCCCCGCAGGCACCCTTTCGGCGGAGGACAAGAAGAAGATCGTCGAGCGCACCACCGACCTCTACGCGGAGATCTACGGGGAGCGCGCCCGCCCCACGACCGTCGTCCTCGTCGACGAGGTCCCCGACGGCGGCTGGGGCGTCGCGGGCCACGTCCTCACCGCGGCGATGCTGAACGGCGAGAGCCCCGGGGACTGACGCGCGGATCATCGCCCTCCGTGCTCGCTATCACCCGTTATGCGAAAACTGCGTCTCACATAGTGGTCGCCCCCTGCGCCGGGTGCTGGCGTGGATGTTTACATGCGCGTAACACTTAAGTGTCCCGCGCGCGGCAACGGCGCCGAGCGCCCACCACCGGACCCGACCGGACAGGCGTGCCACCCCCCGTGCACACGCGTGTGCATCAGGCGCACCGCGCCTCCTGCGCACCGTTCCCTGCGCCCAGCACTCCCGCGCTCCTGCCCGGTCTCCGGTGTCCAGCCGTGCCAGAAAGGGCCCCCGTGACGACGCGAAGCGAGACGCAGACCACCCTCGATCACCTGCTCACCGAGATCGAGCACCGCAACCCGGCCCAGCCCGAGTTCCACCAGGCCGCCCACGAGGTCCTGGAAACGCTCGCCCCCGTGATCGCGGCCCGACCCGAGTACGCCGAGCCGGGCCTCGTCGAGCGGCTGGTCGAGCCGGAGCGCCAGGTCATCTTCCGGGTGCCGTGGCAGGACGACCAGGGCCGCGTCCACGTCAACCGGGGCTTCCGCGTCGAGTTCAACAGCGCGCTGGGCCCGTACAAGGGCGGCCTGCGCTTCCACCCGTCCGTGAACCTGGGCGTCATCAAGTTCCTGGGCTTCGAGCAGATCTTCAAGAACGCGCTGACCGGCCTCGGCATCGGCGGCGGCAAGGGCGGCAGCGACTTCGACCCGCACGGGCGCAGCGACGCGGAGGTCATGCGGTTCTGCCAGTCGTTCATGACCGAGCTGTACCGCCACATCGGCGAGCACACGGACGTCCCCGCCGGTGACATCGGCGTCGGCGGCCGCGAGATCGGCTACCTCTTCGGCCAGTACCGCCGCATCACCAACCGCTGGGAGGCCGGCGTCCTCACCGGCAAGGGCCAGGGATGGGGCGGCTCGCTGATCCGCCCGGAGGCCACGGGCTACGGCAACGTGCTCTTCGCGGCGGCGATGCTGCGCGAGCGCGGCGAGGACCTGGAGGGCCAGACCGCGGTCGTCTCCGGCTCCGGCAACGTCGCGATCTACACCATCGAGAAGCTGACCGCGCTCGGCGCGAACGCCGTCACCTGCTCGGACTCCTCCGGCTACGTCGTCGACGAGAAGGGCATCGACCTCGACCTGCTCAAGCAGATCAAGGAGGTCGAGCGCGGCCGCGTCGACGCGTACGCCGAGCGCCGGGGCGCCTCGGCCCGCTTCGTCCCCGGCGGCAGCGTCTGGGACGTCCCGGCCGACCTGGCCCTCCCGTCGGCCACGCAGAACGAACTCGACGAGAACGCCGCGACCGCGCTGATCCGCAACGGCGTGAAGGCGGTCTCCGAGGGCGCGAACATGCCGACGACCCCCGAGGCCGTCCACCTCCTCCAGCAGGCCGGCGTCGCCTTCGGCCCCGGCAAGGCGGCCAACGCGGGCGGCGTCGCGGTCAGCGCCCTGGAGATGGCGCAGAACCACGCCCGTACGTCGTGGACGGCCGAGCGCGTGGAGGAGGAGCTGGCGGCGATCATGACCAGCATCCACACCACCTGCCACGAAACCGCCGAGCGCTACGACGCCCCCGGCGACTACGTCACCGGCGCGAACATCGCCGGCTTCGAGCGGGTGGCCGACGCGATGCTGGCGCAGGGCGTCATCTGACCCGACCGGACGCAGTCCGGCCCCGGCCGACCGTGCCCGTCCCGCACGACAACCCCGAACGGGGCGTGCGGGGCGGGCACTTGTCTGTCGCCGGACGCGGCGGACGGGCATGATCGACGCGTCGGGCGGCCCTGCGACTGCGCCGCCCGTCCGTCCGCGTCCCGCCTCTTCGTCCACTTCACACCCGGGAGTCCCCGACATGGCATCCCCCCTGCGCGTACTGATCCACGGCGGCGGCATCGGCGGCCTCACCCTCGCCGCGGCGCTGGCCCGGCGCGGGCACACCGTCGAGGTCGCCGAGCTGCGCCCCGGGCTGGAGGCGCTGGGCGTCGGCATCATCCAGCCGTCCAACGCGCTGCACGTCATGGACGAGATCGGTGTCCTCGACGCCTGTCTCGAGGCGGGCTACGAGTGGGAGGTCCTCACCATCGCCGACCCGGCCGGGAACACCCTGGCCGCCGTCCCCCAGCCCCGCATGGGCGACGCACCCCCCGCCAACGGCATCCCCCGCCCCGCGCTGGCCGCGATACTCGGGGACGCCGCCGTCGCCGCCGGTGCGACCCTCCGGTTCTCCGCCACGATCACCGACCTCACCGACGACGGCGACGGCGTCGACGTCACGCTTTCGGACGGGTCCGGCGGGCGTCACGACCTGGTCGTGGGCTTCGACGGCATCGGATCCGCGCTGCGCACCCGGCTGTACGGCGAGAAGTACACCCCCGAGTACACCGGCTTCGCCAACTGGCGGGTCACCGTGCCCCGGCTGCCGGAGGTCCGCGGATTCGTCATGAGTACCGCGGGGGAGTCGGCGAAGGCGCTGCTCACGCCGATCAGCGACGAGACCATGTACCTGGGCGCGGTGTTCGCCGAGGCGGAGGACTTCCGCCCCGACCCGGCGCGGGCCCACGAGCAGCTCGCGGACCGGCTGACGATGTTCGCCGGGCCGGTGGCCGCTGCCCTCGCCACGGTCACCGACCCGTCCGCCGTCGTCTACTCCCGCATCTCCCAGGTGACGGTCGAAGAGCCGTGGCACGTGGGCCGCGTGGTCCTGGCCGGCGACGCCGCCCACGCCTGCACCCCGCACCTCGCGCAGGGCGCGGCCATGGCCGTCGAGGACGCGGTGGTCCTCGCCGAGTCGCTCGACACCGAGCGGGACGTCCCGGCCGCCCTCACCGCGTGGGAGGCCCGGCGGCGTCCCCGGGCCATGTGGGTCCAGGCGATGTCCCGGGCGGTCCTCCGCCAGGAAACCGGGGCACCCACCACCGCCGAGGAGGACGAACTCCTGAAGACCGGCATCCCGGGAGCGGCCCACGCCCTGGTCCAGCCGTACTGACCCGGGGGCGCCGGGGACGCTTGGGCTGCCGCCCCCTCCGTCCCCGGCGCCCGCCTGCGCGCGAAGTCCTACGAGGAGACCTGCCCCGTATGGGCCACACGGCCCTGGCACCCCCCGCCACCGCCCGCGAGACTGGCGCCATGCAGAAGCTCTCCCTCGACGCCCTCGCCCGCGAGCACCTCGAACGCGCCGCCGCCTCCTCCAGCGGCCGCAGCGCCACCACGGTCCACGGCGGCCACGAACTGGTCCTGCGCCAGACCCTCCTCGCCCTGACCGCCGGCACCACCCTCGCCGAACACGAGAACCCCGGCGAGGCGACGGTCCAGGTCCTGCGCGGCCGAGTCCGCCTCACCAGCGGCGACACCTCTTGGGACGGCCGCACCGGCGACCTCGTCCTGATCCCCCCGGCCCGCCACAGCCTGGAGGCACTGGAGGACTCGGCGGTCCTGCTGACGGTGGCGAAGCGCTGAGGAATCACTTCCGCCAAACAATCCCTGCGGAATGTGCACCCCAAAATCTGTATCCGCGGTACAAGGGTTTGACGGAACGGGCTGACAGTTTCCCTGCGGCGGCGCACGGAGTGGAATTACTGGACGTACGCGGGGTCCCGCAGCGTGCTACTGTCGTTATCAGTTGCAGTTGTGGTTCCCGAATTTAAAGCTCTTTCCAGCAGGCCTGTGTGCCGTTGGAAGTGCTCTTTGACACCGGTCTTCTCCGGTCGGGGTGATCATCGCGGCGACACGGCGTCCGTACAGTGCGGACGCCGGTGCACTGCCCCGAAGGAGACAAGACATGGCTACTGGCACCGTGAAGTGGTTCAACGCGGAAAAGGGATTCGGCTTCATCGAGCAGGACGGTGGCGGCGCGGACGTGTTCGCCCACTACTCGAACATCGCCGCCCAGGGCTTCCGTGAGCTGCTCGAAGGCCAGAAGGTGAACTTCGACATCGCGCAGGGCCAGAAGGGCCCGACGGCCGAGAACATCGTCCTCGCCTGACGCCGGCGCGCCCACGGGCGCGCTTCGCAGCTGGGGCCCGCATCCTTCGGGGTGCGGGCCCCAGCTGCATCTGCGGAATCCGTGAATTCACGTACGCGGAATTCCGCACGCTATTCGGCCTGTTCTGTGATTCCCCGCGCTCGTCCGCTGCGGCAATTCCTCGACACGCGCTTCCTTGCGCCGGCCTGGAACCGTCCTGATCGGAAAGCCGAACCATGCGACGAACGACGGTCAGTGCACCGCCCTGGTCACCCTCGCTCGGCTGACCGACGTGCGGAACGGCTCCGCGTACACCGACCGGGTCCGCCTTCGCGATGTCGACGGCGGCGGCGGGCCCTTCGCCTCGCCGACGGCCACGGTGGCCGAAGCGGAGGAGGCGATGGTGGACCGGCGGCTTGGAGCCCTGCCCGTCGTCGACGAACACGGCAACGCCCTGGGCGTCCTCGCCCGCTCCTGCCTCAGTGGTCGGAGTAGCTGAAGTCCCCCACGGTCCAGGCGCTGACGTTCTCGATCGCCACGCGGTACATCCCGCCCGTCTCCGGGATCCCCATGGTCCCCTGGAGGATCCGGGCGACATGAAAGTGCAGGTGCGTGGGTGGTCCCCCCTCCTTCTCCGCCGGAGCGTCGAACACGGCGGAGAAAGCGCCCAGGTCCGTGGAGTCGGTCAGCACCTCCGACACTCTCTGCCGCCACACGGACGCGGGGGCCAGGCGACCGGTGATGACAGCGCCGGGGGTGACCACGGTCAAGGACATCCGACTGCTCCGCGCGGACTCCACACGGGCGGCGATGTCAATGAGCAGCTCGTCAGGCTTCGACATGAGAGGGGATTTTATCCGCAGGCCCGCCCCGGGCGGGTCGCCCGATGGCACTACCGGGCAGGACGGGCGGCACTCCCCGGCTTGTCTCCGGACGCCACGGCGCCACCGCGTCGCAGCTCCTCGTTGATGCGCTGAGCCTCTTCGAGCTGGTCTTCCAGGATGATGATGCGGCAGGCCGCCTCGATCGACGTTCCCTGGTCGACCATCTCGCGGGCGCGAGCGGCGATGCGCAGCTGGTAGCGGGAGTAGCGACGGTGGCCGCCCTCCGAGCGCAGGGGCGTGATCAGCCGGGCCTCGCCGAGGGCCCGCAGGAAGGCGGGCGTGGTGCCCAGCATCTCTGCCGCCCGCCCCATGGTGTACGCGGGGTAGTCGTCGTCGTCGATCGGGTCGAGCGGTGTGTCTGCGGTCATCTGCACCTCTGCTGGCGGAATGCGTCGAGGGGCCTTGGTGCCGTACGGCACCAAGGCCCCGAGGGATTTGTAACACCATCTGCCGGCCTACTGCACGGCCGGCCTTCTGTTGCGGGATCGCGGATGCGTGACCGTGAGACCACCTTCCGTTCCGGGGTCTGCGGTACCCGGTGAGAACGTGCTCGCCCGGGCGATCCTGATGGCGTCCTCCTCCTTCTTCTTCTCTCGGTTCGCATGCGGGCAGTTCGTCTCTGCCTCGCCCTACGGACTTCCTGGCTACAACAGAAGAGTAACCACAGCGACAGCCGCATGTCTACAGCGGCCACTACAGGTTTTCGCCCAAGCGGGTGAGGGACTTTCTGTACCGGGGGCGCGCGTGCCGTGCCTGCCGGGCCACCAGTACCGGTCGTACCGGACACCACCGGCGCCCGGGTCACCGATCAGTGGGACGATGACGCACCAGCCGATCGAGCGACGCACGGGGAGGCCGGGCACGACATGGCCCGTTACACGGAGGCACTGACCGTCGAAAGGGGCGGTTTCCGCATCAGGGTCCCGGAGTCCTGGTGGGAGTTCGACGTACGCCCGGAGTCCCGGGACGACTCGATCCGCCGTATGGTCGACGACCGAATACGCCAGCACCCGGAGCTGAAGCCCTCCCGTGCCGCCTACGTCACCTTCCTCCAGAAGGCGGCCTCCGACGCGTGGAAGTCGGGCGCGCTGTACTGCGGTTGCATGGCCGAGAGCTTCGGCGGTGACACCCCGATCACCGGCTCGATCACCGTCTCCCTGATCGGCGGCCGCACATCCTCCGGCGCCCCTCTCCCCACCGACCCGGCCGCCATCGCCGCCCAACTCGCCGTCAAGGAGGCGAAGAAGCCCGGCGACTCCTGGCGCAAGGTCACCACGGTCGACATCCCCGGCGTGGGCCCCGCGGCCCGCACCCAGGGCGTCGAGGACATCCCGGTCCCGGACGACGCCCTGAACCGCACGGTCCGCGCGGTGCTCATGCAGACCTACATCCCCGTCCCCGGCCAGGAGGGCAAGGTCGCCCTGGTCGCGGGCAGCAGCCAGGTCCTCGACCTCGCGGACTCCTTCTTCGACATCTTCGACGCGATCACGTCGACGTTCCGGTTCGTGGGGTGACGAGGGCCGGCCGACCGTGACGAAGAACTGGAATTGGCAGACCGGCGAACGGCTGCTGGCTCTCGACGACCCGGTGGAATGGGACGCCGCTTTCGAACGCGGCGAGCGCAGCCTCGGCACGGCGGCCATCGGTCTCGCCTTCAACTGCTCCCTGGAGGAGGCGTCGCCCCGCATCGTCAGGGCGACGCAACTCCCGGACATCGCCCAGCGAGGATTCGCCTTCACCGCGGCAGGAACGGCGGCCCGCCTCAACGGCACGTTGACGCCGGAGCTGTACGCCGTGCTGCGGGCAGAGGGGCCGGGGCGCAGGAGCATCGCGGTGAACGCCATCGACGACACCCTCACCTTCGTACCGTTCCGACGGCTGCCTACGTGGCTGAAGTACTGGCGCGTCGTATCAACGGTGCGGAACAAACTGGACGCGTGGCGACTGAGCGCTTCCTACGCGGTGATAGACGCATGGAAGGCGTTGCGCAGACGATGAGCCCGCGTCCCCCACACCCGCACACGGCAATGCCCCGCCCGGAACCCTTCGTAGTCTTCGGCCCCACAGGCGCACCCGGATTCCGAGCGAGAGCCGCGGGCGTGGAAGCCGCCGGAGGGCGTGTCCACCACTTCGACTCCCGCAAGCTGGTGACCGAGCGGGGAATCCACCGTTGCTTCGCGGAAGTCCTCCAGTTTCCCGGGTACTACGGCGCGAACTGGGACGCTCTGGTGGACTGCCTTAGCGACCTGTGCGGAGAAGTCACGGGCGGTGTCGGGATCGTGGGCGTCATCCACGACGCGGACCTGATCCTGGACGCGGACCACTTCCCCCTCTTCGTCTCGGTCCTCTGCCAGGGCGCGGACCGCGCCAACGCCTCCGTCGACCTCGACGGCTTCCCCACGGGCCGCCCCGCCCTCTCCGAACACTTTCTCTTCGAGTTCTGCGACTTCGATCCCGAGAGCATCGCGCTCCGCGTACGCCAACCCGACCTGACCGTCACCACAGGAGCCGAACACGTCGCGGCGGCCCTGAACACCGAGGTATGGCACTGACCGACTTCGCGCCCTGCCCGACGGAGCCGTCTTTCTTCGAACAACCGCGCCTTGTAAGTTCACGTGTGCGTACGGGTGGTTGCTGATGCGGCGCGTGAGTTGACGGGGGTAACGGAATGGCGGGCCACAGGCCGAGTGACTGGCATGTCCTGGACCTGGACAAGGACCCGACGCCGGGGGATCCGCAGCGGGTGCGCACGCTCGCGAAGACGCTGCACGACTTCGCCGACGACGTCTCGGAGGCGTTGCGTCTGGTGAAGGGGATGGCGGGGGAGTCCACGCTCGCGGAGTGGGCGGGGAAGTCGGCGACGGTCTTCAAGGACGAGTTCTCGGGTGTGCCGAAGAACTTGAAGAAGCTGGAGAAGTCGTACGGGATGTGCGGCGACGCGCTCGCGGACTTCTGGCCGAAGCTGGAGCGGGCGCAGGCGCTGGCGGACAAGGCGCTCATCAAGGCCCGGGAGGCCCGTGACGACCTCACGTCCGCGCAGTCGAAGCTGTCCTCGGCGGACTCGTGGGTGACGCGGGCGTCGAAGGAGGCGGACAAGTACAAGGACGACCCGACGGGCAGCAAGTCCGACGCGGACAAGCCGGACGAGGCGAAGGTCCGGGCCGCCACCCGTGACGTCCAGCACGCCAAGACGGCGCAGACGAACGCGCAGTCGTCGGTCGACTCCGCGCAGGATGCGCTGGACGCGGCGAAGAAGATGGCGGCGGACGCGCGGAAGATGCGTGACGACGCGGCCCGGGAGGCCAAGAACAAGATCGACGAGGCGTCCGACGCCGGCATCCAGAACCGGTCGTGGTGGGAGGACGTCGGCGACTGGTTCTCGGACAACTGGGACAACATCGTCGCGGTCTGCAAGGTCGTCGTCGCGATCGTCGGCATCATCGCGATGGTCATCGGCGGGCCGATCCTGGGCGCGATCGTCCTGGTCGCCGCCCTCGTCGTCCTCGCGGACACGCTCTACAAATACAGCAAAGGGCAAGCATCCCTGTGGGACGTGGGGTTCGCCGCCCTGGACTGCATCCCCGGCATGAAGGGGCTCACCACCCTCGGCGGACTCGCCAAGGGCTTGAGATCCGCGGGCAAGCTGGGGCTCAAGGGCATGGCCCTCAGCGCGCGAGGCGTCGCCAAGAACGCCAGGACAGCGGTGGCCGACGGTGCCAAGGGGGCCTACAACCGCCTGAGGAGCAAGATCAAGGGCTGCGGCGACCCGGTCGACGTCGCTACTGGAGAGACGTTCCTGGCCGAGACGGACGTGTCCCTCCCCGGAACCCTGCCCCTGACGTTCATTCGCCGCGCCGCGTCCGACTACGGGTGCGGATGGTGGTTCGGCCCCGGCTGGTCCTCGACTCTGGATCAGCGTCTGGAGATCGACACGGACGGCGTCTTCTTCGTCACGGAGGACGGGATGATCCTCGTCTACCGCGCCGAAAGCGAGGCGGGGTCTCCGTGGCTGCCCGAAGCGGGACCCCGTATGCCCCTCAGCCGGGAGGCCGACGGGTCATATCGAGTGGACGACCCCTGGACCGGTCTCAGCCGCCGCTTCGCCCCACAGCCCGACGACACCGCCCGTATCACCAGCATCACCGACCGCAACTCCAACAGTCTCACCTTTGATTACGACGAGTCCGGCGTTCCGCTCGGGATCCGGCACTCGGGCGGTTACCACGTCACGTTCACCACCTCCGACGGCCGTGTCACCGCCCTGCATCTGGTCGAGGCGGATGGCGGTTCGGACACCGCTGTCAGGCGATACGGCTACGAGGACGGCACCCTCGCCGAGGTCGTCGACTCATCCGGCCTGGCCCTCGCGTTCACCTACGACGAGTACCTGCGTATGACGTCGTGGACCGATCGCAACAGCCACCGGTACACCTACGTCTACGACGATCACGGGCGATGTGTCTCACAGGCCGGACAGGCCGGACACGTCGCCGGCACGTTCACGTACGACGAGGAACTCTCCGCCTGGCCGGGATGCCGCGTCACCAGTCACACGACGACCGACGGCGCGACCGCTCGGTTCGTCGTCAACGACAACAGCCAGGTCGTTGCCGAGATCGACCCCCTCGGCCACTGCACTCGAACCGAGTACGACGACCACCACCACCTGCTCTCCCGTACCGACCCCCTTGGGCACAGCACGCGTTACGAGGTGGACGCAGTCGGCCGGCCGACGCAAGTCTCGCTGCCGGACGGCGGTGTCGTATCCGTGGTGTACAACGCACTGCACCTGCCGACCCACGTCAACCTGCAGGACGGGACGTGTTGGCAGCACACCTACGACGCACGTGGCAACCGGATCGAGTCCATCGCACCGGACGGTGCGCGCACGCGGTTCGCCTACGACGCCCAGGGGGCGATCGCGTCGGTGACCGACCCACTCGGCGCCACGACGACCGTGCGCTGCGATGCCGCCGGCCTACGACGCGAGACCATCAGCGCTCTGGGGGAGCGCGCCACACGCGCGTACGACGCCTTCGGCCGGCTCAGCGCCGTCACGAGCCCCTTGGGAGAGACGACCAGGCTGTGGTGGACCGTCGAAGGCCGCCCGACCCGTGTCCTCGGTCCCGACGGCACCCAGGAGACGTGGACCTATGACGCTGAGGGCAACTGCACGTCCCACGTGAAACCGGACGGCGCCCTGACGACCTTCCAATACGGTCCTTTCGACCTGCTCACGGCGCAGACGGAAGCCGATGGAGGACGGTACGAATTCGAGTACGACGCGTCGCTGAGGCTTACGTGTGCGATCAACCCCCTCGGCCTGCGTTGGGCATACACCTACGACGCGGCCGGCCGGCTCGTTGCAGAAACGGACTTCGACGAGCAGCGGACAACCTACGAGCGGGACGCGGTCGGCCGGTTGTCGAGGCGGGTGAACCCGACAAGCCAGGAAGTCGCGTTCACGTACGACCCGATGGGGCGGATTCGTTCCAAGGTGGTCGGCACCGAGGCCACCGACTACGTCCATGACGCCATGGGACGGTTGGTCCGCGCCGCGGGGCCGGGCTGCGACCTGAGGCTGGAACGGGATCTCGCCGGACGGGTCGTCGCCGAGCGGGTGAACGGCCGGTCGACAGTGTCGATGTACGACACCGCCGGCCGCCGTTCCGACCGTGTGACGCCCTCCGGTGTGCATGCCCTGTACGGGTATGACGCCGTCGGTCGACTGATCCGTCTGAATACTTCCGGCCACGCCATCGAATTCGGTCACGATGCCGCCGGACAGGAAATCAGCCGTCTCGTCGATGCCACGCTGCGCTTCGACCAGACGTGGGACGCGAGCGGCCGGCCTGTGGAAGAGCGGTGGACGGCTGCGGACCGGTTGGTCCAGGGCCGCGAATACAGCTACGGAGTGCAGCACGGTCCGAGCCGGGCGTCCGATGCCATCGACGGCCCCGTTGTTCTGAACACCGACTCGATGGGACGCGTCAGGAGCCTGCATGGGGAAGGCCGCTCGGAAAGCTATGACTACGACGTCGCAGGACACATCACTTCTGCTTCATGGTCCGGTTATCCGGGACTGGACGCGGCGCAAGGCGGCCGTTCCTACGCCGGAAGCCGCCTGGAGCGTGCGGGAGGAGTGCGCTACGTCCACGACGCCGCCGGACGGGTCGTGGAGCGCTGCAAGAAACGTCTGTCCCGCAAGCCCGCGGTCTGGCGGTACGTCTGGGACGCCGAGGACCGACTGACCTCCGTCAGGACCCCGGACGGCACGGTCTGGCGCTACTCCTACGACCCTCTCGGTCGCCGTATCGCCAAGGAGCGGCTCGGCGACGACGGCCATTCAGTCGTGGAGCGGACGGATTTCACCTGGGACGGCCCGGTTCTCGTGGAGGAGACCACCAGCGACCCGGCTCTGCCGAATGAGGTCACCCTCACCTGGGACCACTCCGGCCTGCGGCCGATCGCCCAGACCGAACGCCTGACCGACTCGGCCACGCAGGAAGAAGTAGACGCTCGCTTCTTCGCGATCGTCACTGATCTGGTCGGAACTCCGACCCAACTCGTCGATCCGCACGGCGAGGTGAGCTGGCGAGCCCACCGGACGATATGGGGTGCCACGGCCTGGCCTCGGCAGAGCAGCGCATACACCCCGCTGCGCTTTCCCGGGCAGTACCAAGACCGAGAGACCGGACTGCACTACAACTACCACCGTCACTACGACCCGGAGAGTGGTCGCTACACCTCGTTGGACCCACTTGGACTGGCGCCCGCTCCGGACCCCTACAGCTACGTAGCCCATCCGTGGCGGCAGACCGACCCCTTCGGCCTGATGTCGTGCGACGAGGAGAGCGTGGTTCTTTACCATGGATCACGGGACTGGAGCGGCGGGGAATTCTCATTGGGTCGCTCGCACGAAATGCAGCGCGAATACACACCGGACGCCGGCGTATACCTGACCGATGACTTCAACAGGGCCGCCACACAGTACGCCGGTCCCGACGGAGTCGTGGTCCGGACCGAAGTACCGAGATCGTTCGCTGATTCGGTGCTCCGCGAGCACAGCGGGCCCGCCGGGCGTCAGCCGGAGTACTTCGTGGACACTCAGGAGGGCGTCGACATCCTGAATGCCGGTTCTCCGCGCGCACTTCCACAGCGTGACGCGGTGATTCAGCACATGATGGGCCAGTTCTAGAGTCTTGCGAGGAGTGCGGTAGTGGCAGGTTCGATCGTTCCCATGTCGGAGAGCATGCTGGCTCGTGGTGTCTTCGGCCCGCTCGGCGGTGTCGTGGAGGTCGGGGCTGTGAACGCCACGGGTTCATGGTCCGTCTCGGACGCCTCGGTCGGCCGTTTCCTGGACGACCGGTCCGAGGACGTGGAGCGCCTGCTCAGCGCTGTCCGGTCGGTCTGCCGGTTCAATGACTCGGGCATGGCCGTCGTCGACGAGCTGGGACGGCTGCGCGATCATGAAGTGCCCGCGGCTTTTCTGCTCCTGTGGTCAGCGGGTGTCACCGGGGTCCCCGAGCCTCTGGAGAAGCTGGAGGAGCCGGCGCTGGTTCGCCGTATGTGCCGTATGGCAGCGGACCTGCAGCTCACGCTTCTGCTTCAGGCACTCGTCACCGCGGCCGTTGCGGCCGGCACAGAGGCCCACCGGGGCGCGGAGCAGCTTGTCGAGGTGTTGACGATCGCCTGTGCCCTGGCGGACCCGAACGGCGGGAGCACCCCCAGCCTGATCTTCCGCATGTGGCGTGTCGCGCACCTGCCGGGCATTCTCCGGCCCGAGTCGAATGCACCGGATATAGGGAAGGCTGGATTCCGGGCATACGACGAGATTCTGGATCAGTTGCTCGGTGTGTCCTGACGGGGTGACCGTACGCTTTCGCGCAGCCACCCTACCTGACTCGGGGGTGTTCGCTCCGCCCTGGATACGTCCGACAGCGGCAGGCCCGGACGAAACGCTCGGCGAGTGGTGGAAGCGCAAGCCGATTCACGCCCCTTGGGCCGACGGACCGTGCACGCGCGCCCGGTGCTGCCTCAGTACAGACCTGACTAGTCTGTTTGCGTCAGGTCCGACATGGCCTCGCGTGGACAGGGAAGCACGAGTGAAGGGTTGACGTCAGCGCGGAAGTGGGTCAGATGGTCGGGCTCGACGCGTTCACGGGGCCGACGGCGGCGGCCGTTCTCGACGCCGCGGGCTGGACGGGCGAGCGCAGGAATTCGGCGAAGGAGTGCGCCACGACGTGGCGGCTAGCTGTACTGATCCGTGAGGTTGGGGACGCGGCTGGCGGGTGGTTGGCCTTTCAGCGCGGTGGTCTGCGGTCGGTAGGGCCGGGTGCGCTTGTGCTCGGTCGTAGGCTCGGCCTCACCGATTCGAACTCGTCCATGGAACGCCTGTCGGCCTCGATGACGAGTTGTCGTGTCTCCAGCGGCGTCTCGCTCACGCTGGACCAGCGGACCTGGGCACCCAGGGCGAGCCGATGGGCCGGAAGTACTCCTCGCAGTCCTCGGCGAACATTCCGTACCCGTCGTCCTGGATCCGGACGCGATCCACACCGCCGAGGTCGTTGCGCTTCAGGGTGACGACGACGCGTCCGCAGTCCACGTGTTCACGACTGGTCTCCAACCGCACCCTGACCGTGACCGGACTCCTGCGTGCTCGTGATCGTGGGGGCAGTCTGCCCTGCTCCTACCGCACCGCGGGCCGCAACCCGGTGAGGTCGCCCGAAAGGGGAGAGCGCACCTCGAAAGGCCGCCGGGTTTGATCTCCGCCACCCCCGGGGTATTCTCTCCGGCCCGATTGGCCAGCCCCGCGCCCCGTATGGCAGACTAGCGGGGTTGCTCGGTCGAGTGCCGATGCTGCGCGCCTCCCGCCGGGAGGACCGGAAGCGAGTCCCACAGTACTCGTCGTCCCTGCTCAGGGGCGGACGTACGGGAATCTTCCGGGAAGCGTCAGCGGGGTGCAGGCCAGGCACCCGGTGGGCCTCTCGCCCCCGGTCCGCGGTTCCGGAAGGGCCCGCACTCCCAGGCAGGGAAGTCCCGAAGAGGGACATTCATGTCAGCGAGAGTGCGACACGCCCGACCGCGTGGGTCGGAGGGGGAGCGGAATGGACAAGGACCACCGGGTCCAGAGCGTTACGAGAGACAGGACTACTGAGTAGCCATGGCGGGACAGAAGATCCGCATCCGGCTCAAGGCCTACGACCACGAGGTCATCGACTCTTCGGCGAAGAAGATCGTCGAGACGGTGACTCGCACTGGTGCGTCGGTCGCGGGCCCGGTGCCGCTGCCCACTGAGAAGAACGTGTACTGCGTCATCAAGTCGCCGCACAAGTACAAGGACTCGCGCGAGCACTTCGAGATGCGCACGCACAAGCGCCTGATCGACATCCTCGACCCGACCCCCAAGACCGTTGACTCTCTGATGCGACTCGACCTCCCGGCCGGTGTCGACATCGAGATCAAGCTCTGAAGGCCGGTGATCTGAGAATGGCTAAGCAGATCAAGGGCATCCTGGGCGAGAAGCTCGGCATGACGCAGGTGTGGGACGAGAACAACCGTGTTGTTCCGGTCACCGTCGTCAAGGCCGGCCCCAATGTCGTCACCCAGGTCCGCACGAACGACGTCGACGGCTACGAGTCCGTCCAGATCGCGTTCGGCGAGATCGACCCGCGCAAGGTGAACAAGCCCCTCAAGGGCCACTTCGCCAAGGCCGACGTCACCCCCCGCCGTCACCTCGTCGAGATCCGTACGGCCGACGCCTCCGAGTACACGCTCGGTCAGGAAGTCAGCGCCGAGGTCTTCGAGTCCGGCGTGAAGGTCGACGTCACCGGCAAGAGCAAGGGCAAGGGCTTCGCCGGTGTCATGAAGCGTCACAACTTCAAGGGCCTC
Organism: Streptomyces coelicoflavus; assembly: GCF_003112555.1. Taxonomy (GTDB): domain Bacteria; phylum Actinomycetota; class Actinomycetes; order Streptomycetales; family Streptomycetaceae; genus Streptomyces; species Streptomyces coelicoflavus. Next base: position 166,645 of record NZ_BEWB01000006.1, read on the forward strand.
GGCGCCGGACACGGCACCCAGCGCAAGCACCGCTCCCCGGGCTCCATCGGTGGCTGCGCCACTCCGGGCCGCGTGTTCAAGGGCCTCCGCATGGCGGGCCGCATGGGCAACGAGCGGGTCACCACCCAGAACCTGACCGTCCACGCCGTTGACGCGGAGAAGGGTCTGCTGCTCATCAAGGGCGCGGTTCCCGGTCCGAACGGCGGCCTCGTCCTGGTCCGCACCGCGGCCAAGGGGGCCTGAGGTACCGATGAGCACTGTTGACATCCTTTCGCCTGCCGGCGAGAAGACCGGAAGCGTCGAGCTCCCCGCGGAGATCTTCGGCGTGGAGAAGATCAGCATTCCGCTGATCCACCAGGTCGTCGTCGCGCAGAACGCCGCTGCCCGCCAGGGCACGCACAAGACCAAGCGTCGCGGCGAGGTCCGTGGTGGCGGCAAGAAGCCGTACCGCCAGAAGGGCACCGGCCGCGCCCGCCAGGGTTCGACCCGTGCGCCGCAGTTCGCCGGCGGTGGCGTCGTCCACGGCCCGCAGCCGCGTGACTACTCGCAGCGGACCCCGAAGAAGATGAAGGCCGCGGCCCTGCGCCACGCCCTCACCGACCGGGCCCGCCACGACCGCATCCACGTCGTCACCGGCGTCATCGAGGGCGAGACCCCGTCCACGAAGGCCGCCCGGACGCTGTTCGGCAAGATCTCGGAGCGCAAGAACCTGCTCCTGGTCGTCGACCGCGCCGACGAGGCCGCGTGGCTGTCCGCCCGCAACCTGCCCCAGATCCACATCCTGGAGCCGGGCCAGCTGAACACGTACGACGTTCTCGTCTCGGACGACGTGGTCTTCACCCAGGCCGCCTTCGAGTCCTTCGTGTCCGGCCCCAAGGCTGCTGACACCGAAGGGAGCGAAGCCTGATGGCTACGCGTCACCCGAGCATCGCCTCCAAGGCGGCCAAGGCCGCCAAGGCCGCGCGCGTCGCCAAGGCGCGCCGCCACGAGGCCGAGGGCAAGAACACCGTTGTCACCCCGGCCAGCAAGGCGTTCACGGACCCCCGTGACGTGCTGCTGAAGCCGGTCGTGTCCGAGAAGAGCTACGCGCTCCTCGACGAGAACAAGTACACGTTCATCGTCGCGCCGGGCTCCAACAAGACCCAGATCAAGGAGGCCGTCCAGGCGGTCTTCTCGGTCAAGGTCACCGGGGTCAACACGATCAACCGCCAGGGCAAGCGGAAGCGGACCCGCACGGGCTTCGGCAAGCGTGCCGACAGCAAGCGCGCGATCGTGACCCTCGCCGAGGGCGACCGTATCGACATCTTCGGCGGTCCGACCTCCTGACGGAGGTCCGGATCGTCCGGAATCGGACGAGGACTGAGAAATGGGAATCCGCAAGTACAAGCCGACTACGCCGGGCCGTCGTGGCTCCAGCGTCGCCGACTTCGTCGAGGTCACGCGGTCCACGCCGGAGAAGTCGCTGGTCCGCCCGCTGCACAGCAAGGGCGGCCGTAACAACGCCGGTCGTGTGACCGTTCGCCACCAGGGTGGCGGACACAAGCGCGCCTACCGTGTCATCGACTTCCGTCGGCACGACAAGGACGGCGTGCCGGCGAAGGTCGCGCACATCGAGTACGACCCCAACCGCACCGCGCGCATCGCGCTGCTGCACTACGCCGACGGCGAGAAGCGCTACATCCTCGCCCCGCGCAACCTGCAGCAGGGCGACCGCGTCGAGAACGGTCCCGGGGCCGACATCAAGCCGGGCAACAACCTGGCGCTCCGCAACATCCCGGTCGGTACCACGATCCACGCGATCGAGCTCCGTCCCGGTGGCGGCGCCAAGTTCGCCCGCTCCGCCGGTGCCTCCGTGCAGCTGCTCGCGAAGGAGGGCACCATGGCCCACCTGCGCATGCCGTCCGGAGAGATCCGCCTGGTCGACCAGCGCTGCCGCGCCACGGTCGGCGAGGTCGGCAACGCCGAGCAGAGCAACATCAACTGGGGCAAGGCGGGCCGTAAGCGCTGGCTGGGCGTTCGCCCGACCGTGCGTGGTGTGGTCATGAACCCGGTGGACCACCCGCACGGTGGTGGCGAAGGCCGTACCTCGGGTGGTCGCCACCCGGTGTCCCCGTGGGGCAAGAAGGAAGGCCGTACTCGTTCGCCCAAGAAGGCGTCGAACAAGTACATCGTCCGCCGCCGCAAGACGAACAAGAAGCGCTAAGGACGGGTTGAGATGCCTCGTAGCTTGAAGAAGGGACCCTTCGTCGACGACCACCTGATCAAGAAGGTGGACGTCCAGAACGAAGCCGGTACCAAGAACGTCATCAAGACCTGGTCCCGTCGCTCGATGATCGTCCCGGCGATGCTCGGCCACACGATCGCGGTGCACAACGGCAAGACCCACATCCCGGTGTTTGTCACCGAGTCCATGGTCGGCCACAAGCTCGGCGAGTTCTCGCCGACGCGCACCTTCCGGGGTCACGTCAAGGACGACCGGAAGTCGAAGCGCCGCTAGTCAGCGGGGTGTGAAAGATCATGACAAACACTGAAGGGACAACCATGGAAGCCAGGGCCCAGGCGCGGTACATCCGCGTCACGCCCATGAAGGCCCGCCGCGTGGTGGACCTCATCCGTGGCATGGATGCCACGGAGGCTCAGGCGGTCCTGCGTTTCGCCCCGCAGGCCGCGAGCGTGCCGGTCGGCAAGGTGCTGGACAGCGCCATCGCCAACGCCGCGCACAACTACGACCACACCGACGCCGACAGCCTCTTCATTTCCGAGGCGTACGTCGACGAGGGCCCGACCCTGAAGCGGTTCCGTCCGCGTGCCCAGGGCCGCGCCTACCGGATCCGCAAGCGGACCAGCCACATCACCGTGGTCGTCAGCAGCAAGGAAGGAACCCGGTAATGGGCCAGAAGGTAAACCCGCACGGGTTCCGGCTCGGTGTCACGACCGACTTCAAGTCGCGTTGGTACGCCGACAAGCTGTACAAGGACTACGTCAAGGAAGACGTCGCCATCCGTCGGATGCTGACGTCCGGCATGGAGCGCGCCGGCATCTCCAAGGTCGAGATCGAGCGCACCCGTGACCGCGTCCGCGTGGACATCCACACGGCTCGTCCGGGCATCGTCATCGGCCGCCGCGGTGCGGAGGCCGACAAGATCCGCGGCAAGCTGGAGAAGCTGACCGGCAAGCAGGTCCAGCTGAACATCCTCGAGGTCAAGAACCCCGAGACGGACGCTCAGCTGGTCGCCCAGGCCGTCGCCGAGCAGCTGTCCTCCCGCGTCTCCTTCCGTCGTGCCATGCGCAAGAGCATGCAGGGCACGATGAAGGCCGGCGCCAAGGGCATCAAGATCCAGTGCGGTGGCCGCCTCGGCGGCGCCGAGATGTCCCGCTCGGAGTTCTACCGCGAGGGCCGTGTGCCCCTGCACACGCTCCGCGCGAACGTGGACTACGGCTTCTTCGAGGCCAAGACGACCTTCGGCCGCATCGGTGTGAAGGTCTGGATCTACAAGGGCGACGTCAAGAACATCGCCGAGGTCCGCGCCGAGAACGCCGCCGCCCGTGCCGGCAACCGCCCGGCCCGTGGCGGTGCCGACCGCCCGGCCCGCGGTGGCCGCGGTGGCGAGCGTCGTGGGCGCAAGCCGCAGCAGCAGTCGGCTCCGGCCGCCGAGGCCCCCAAGGCCGAGGCGCCCGCCGCTGCCGCTCCGGCCGAGAGCACCGGAACGGAGGCCTGACCGTCATGCTGATCCCCCGCAGGGTCAAGCACCGCAAGCAGCACCACCCGAAGCGCCGCGGTATGGCCAAGGGCGGTACCACGGTTGCGTTCGGCGAGTACGGCATCCAGGCCCTCACGCCGGCGTACGTGACCAACCGCCAGATCGAGGCGGCCCGTATCGCGATGACCCGCCACATCAAGCGTGGCGGCAAGGTCTGGATCAACATCTACCCGGACCGCCCGCTCACGAAGAAGCCGGCCGAGACCCGCATGGGTTCCGGTAAGGGTTCTCCCGAGTGGTGGATCGCGAACGTGCACCCGGGCCGGGTCATGTTCGAGCTGTCCTACCCCAACGAGAAGATCGCCCGTGAGGCGCTGACCCGTGCGGCCCACAAGCTGCCGATGAAGTGCCGGATCGTCAAGCGCGAGGCAGGTGAAGCGTGATGTCGGCCGGTACCAAGGCGTCCGAGCTGCGCGAGCTGGGCAACGAGGAGCTTCTGGCGAAGCTCCGCGAGGCCAAGGAAGAGCTGTTCAACCTCCGCTTCCAGGCGGCGACGGGCCAGCTCGAGAACCACGGTCGGCTCAAGGCCGTCCGTAAGGACATCGCCCGGATCTACACCCTGATGCGTGAGCGCGAGCTGGGCATCGAGACGGTGGAGAGCGCCTGATGAGCGAGAGCAACGTGACTGAAGAGACGAAGGCCGCGCGCGGCTTCCGCAAGACCCGCCAGGGTCTGGTCGTCAGCGACAAGATGGACAAGACCGTCGTCGTCGCCGTCGAGGACCGCGTGACCCACGCGCTGTACGGCAAGGTCATCCGCCGTACCGAGAAGCTCAAGGCTCACGACGAGCAGAACGCCGCGGGCGTCGGCGACCGTGTCCTCCTCATGGAGACCCGGCCGCTGTCCGCGACGAAGCGCTGGCGCGTCGTCGAGGTCCTCGAGAAGGCCAAGTAAGAAATCTCCTGCGGGGCATTCCTCGCAGGACAGTTCCGCCAGGCTCCGGGAGTCGTTCACCACGGTGACCGACTCCCGGGGAACCGGCAGACATTCAGGAGATAGACGTGATCCAGCAGGAGTCGCGGCTGCGTGTCGCCGACAACACGGGTGCGAAGGAAATCCTGACCATCCGTGTGCTCGGTGGCTCGGGCCGCCGCTACGCGGGTATCGGTGACGTCATCGTCGCCACCGTCAAGGACGCGATCCCCGGTGGCAACGTGAAGAAGGGTGACGTCGTCAAGGCGGTCATCGTTCGCACCGTCAAGGAGCGCCGCCGTCCCGACGGCTCGTACATCCGCTTCGACGAGAACGCCGCCGTCATTCTGAAGAACGACGGCGACCCTCGCGGCACCCGTATCTTCGGCCCGGTGGGCCGTGAGCTGCGCGAGAAGAAGTTCATGAAGATCATCTCCCTCGCGCCGGAGGTGCTGTGAGCATGAAGATCAAGAAGGGCGACCTGGTCCAGGTCATCACCGGTAAGGACAAGGGCAAGCAGGGCAAGGTCATCGCGGCCTTCCCCCGCGAGGACCGCGTCCTGGTCGAGGGTGTCAACCGGGTCAAGAAGCACACCAAGGCCGGGCCGACCGCTCGCGGTTCGCAGGCCGGCGGCATCGTGACCACCGAGGCCCCGATCCACGTCTCCAACGTCCAGCTGGTCGTGGAGAAGGACGGCAACAAGGTCGTCACGCGCGTCGGTTACCGCTTCGACGACGAGGGCAACAAGGTTCGCGTTGCCAAGCGGACGGGTGAGGACATCTGATGGCTACCACCACCACTCCGCGTCTCAAGACGAAGTACCGCGAGGAGATCGCGGGCAAGCTGCGTGAGGAGTTCTCCTACGAGAACGTCATGCAGATCCCCGGCCTCGTGAAGATCGTGGTCAACATGGGTGTCGGCGACGCCGCCCGTGACTCGAAGCTGATCGAGGGCGCGATCCGCGACCTGACCACCATCACCGGTCAGAAGCCGGCCGTCACCAAGGCCCGCAAGTCCATCGCGCAGTTCAAGCTGCGTGAGGGTCAGCCGATCGGTGCCCACGTCACGCTCCGTGGCGACCGCATGTGGGAGTTCCTGGACCGCACCCTGTCGCTGGCGCTGCCGCGCATCCGCGACTTCCGCGGTCTGTCCCCCAAGCAGTTCGACGGCCGTGGCAACTACACCTTCGGTCTCACGGAGCAGGTCATGTTCCACGAGATCGACCAGGACAAGATCGACCGCACCCGGGGTATGGACATCACCGTGGTGACCACGGCGACCAACGACGCTGAGGGCCGCGCGCTCCTCCGTCACCTCGGCTTCCCCTTCAAGGAGGCGTGAGCGAGATGGCGAAGAAGGCTCTGATTGCCAAGGCTGCTCGCAAGCCCAAGTTCGGTGTCCGCGGCTACACGCGCTGCCAGCGCTGCGGCCGTCCGCACTCCGTCTACCGCAAGTTCGGCCTGTGCCGCGTGTGCCTTCGTGAGATGGCTCACCGTGGCGAGCTGCCGGGCGTGACCAAGAGCTCCTGGTAATCCGGTAATTCCGGGTTATTCAGACTCTCGGTAAGCAACCGGGTCGGCAGAGGCCCGGCTCCGCATGCCTTAGGCTTGTGGGGTTGGGCGTCTGCCACCCGTACGCCCGCAGGCCACGCCTGCAAATATTTGCTTACTACGCCGTAGGTCCACCGCGCCGCACCCGTCCCGTCTCGGATCGGGGAGAGGGATGGCGCACCAGGAAACCCCGGCGAGAGAGGCCGAAGGCCAATTCATGACCATGACTGATCCGATCGCAGACATGCTTACGCGTCTGCGGAACGCGAACTCGGCGTACCACGACTCCGTGACGATGCCGGCGTCCAAGATCAAGTCTCACATCGCGGAGATCCTCCAGCAGGAGGGCTTCATCACCGGCTGGAAGACCGAGGACGCCGAGGTCGGCAAGAACCTCACCCTCGAGCTGAAGTTCGGTCCGAACCGTGAGCGCTCCATCGCGGGCATCAAGCGGATCTCCAAGCCCGGTCTCCGGGTGTACGCGAAGTCCACCAACCTGCCCAAGGTGCTGGGTGGCCTCGGCGTGGCGATCATCTCCACGTCGCACGGGCTCCTCACCGACAAGCAGGCCGGCAAGAAGGGCGTAGGCGGAGAAGTCCTCGCCTACGTCTGGTAACGGAAGGGAACGGAGGAAACAGCTATGTCGCGCATCGGCAAGCTCCCCATCGCGGTTCCCGCCGGCGTGGACGTCACCATCGACGGCCGTACGGTTTCGGTCAAGGGCCCCAAGGGCTCGCTGACCCACACCGTCGTGGCGCCGATCGACATCGCCAAGGGTGAGGACGGCGTGCTGAACGTCACCCGCCCCAACGACGAGCGTCAGAGCAAGGCCCTGCACGGCCTGTCCCGCACGCTGGTGGCGAACATGATCACCGGCGTGACCCAGGGTTACGTGAAGAAGCTCGAGATCAGCGGTGTCGGTTACCGCGTGCTCGCCAAGGGTTCGAACCTGGAGTTCTCCCTCGGCTACAGCCACCCGATCCTGGTCGAGGCCCCCGAGGGCATCACCTTCAAGGTGGAGAACCCGACCCACTTCTCGGTCGAGGGCATCGACAAGCAGAAGGTCGGCGAGGTTGCGGCCAACATCCGCAAGCTGCGCAAGCCCGACCCGTACAAGGCCAAGGGCGTCAAGTACGAGGGCGAAGTCATCCGCCGCAAGGTCGGAAAGGCGGGTAAGTAAGCCATGGCATACGGACAGAAGATCCTCAAGGGCGACGCCTACAAGCGCGCCGCGATCAAGCGCCGCCACATCCGGATTCGCAAGAATCTCTCGGGTACGGCGGAGCGTCCCCGTCTGGTCGTTACCCGCTCGAACCGCCACATCGTGGCCCAGGTGATCGACGACATCAAGGGTCACACCCTGGCGTCGGCGTCCACCCTGGACACCTCGATCCGCGGTGGCGAGGCCGACAAGTCCGCGCAGGCCAAGCAGGTCGGCGCCCTGGTCGCCGAGCGCGCCAAGGCTGCCGGCGTCGAGGCCGTCGTGTTCGACCGTGGTGGCAACCAGTACGCCGGGCGCATCGCAGCCCTGGCGGACGCCGCCCGCGAAGCCGGACTGAAGTTCTGAGCCGGTTCCGTAACGCTAGCGGAAACAGAGAGAGGTAATTCCAATGGCTGGACCCCAGCGCCGCGGCAGCGGTGCCGGTGGCGGCGAGCGGCGGGACCGGAAGGGCCGTGACGGTGGCGCAGGTGCCGCCGAGAAGACCGCTTACGTTGAGCGCGTCGTCGCGATCAACCGCGTCGCCAAGGTTGTGAAGGGTGGTCGTCGCTTCAGCTTCACCGCGCTGGTCGTGGTGGGCGACGGTGACGGCACCGTGGGTGTCGGATACGGCAAGGCCAAGGAGGTGCCGGCCGCCATCGCCAAGGGTGTTGAGGAGGCCAAGAAGCACTTCTTCAAGGTCCCCCGCATCCAGGGCACCATCCCGCACCCCATCCAGGGTGAGAAGGCTGCCGGCGTCGTGCTGCTCAAGCCCGCGTCCCCCGGTACCGGTGTTATCGCCGGTGGTCCGGTGCGCGCCGTGCTCGAGTGCGCCGGTATCCACGACGTGCTGTCGAAGTCGCTCGGCTCCGACAACCAGATCAACATCGTGCACGCGACCGTGGAGGCCCTCAAGGGCCTGCAGCGTCCCGAGGAGATCGCGGCCCGCCGTGGTCTGCCGCTCGAGGACGTCGCCCCCGCGGCCCTTCTCCGTGCGCGTGCCGGGGCGGGTGCGTAATCATGGCGCAGCTCAAGATTACGCAGGTCAAGTCCTACATCGGCAGCAAGCAGAACCACCGTGACACCCTGCGTTCCCTTGGTCTCAAGGGGATCAACACGCAGGTCGTCAAGGAGGACCGCCCCGAGTTCCGCGGCATGGTGCACACCGTCCGCCACCTCGTGACGGTCGAGGAGGTCGACTGATCATGGCGGAGAACAACCCGCTCAAGATCCACAACCTCCGTCCCGCCCCGGGCGCCAAGACCGCCAAGACCCGTGTCGGTCGTGGTGAGGCGTCGAAGGGTAAGACGGCCGGTCGTGGTACCAAGGGCACGAAGGCCCGTTACCAGGTTCCGGAGCGCTTCGAGGGTGGCCAGATGCCCCTCCACATGCGTCTCCCGAAGCTGAAGGGCTTCAAGAACCCGTTCAAGACCGAGTTCCAGGTCGTGAACCTCGACAAGCTGGCCGCGCTGTACCCCGAGGGTGGCGAGGTCACCGTCGAGGGCCTCGTGGCCAAGGGTGCCGTTCGCAAGAACAGCCTCGTCAAGGTCCTCGGCCAGGGCGAGGTCTCCGTGGCGCTCCAGGTGACGGTCGACGCCGTCTCCGGCTCCGCCAAGGAGAAGATCACCGCCGCCGGCGGTACCGTCACCGAGCTCGTCTGAACCCATCAGGCGCCTCGATGACTTGAGCGATCCCGACCGGGGATACCCCACAAAAGGGGTATCCCCGGTTGGTCGTTCCAAGGGCATAGGTCCCGCCGGTAAGGTGGCCTGCGCTGCCCTCTTTCACGGGTGCCTCACATGGGGCACTCTGGGCGGCGGTTCAGCGTTAGTCACTTAGCCGTCCACTTGTCAGCCGTCAGTCGAACCTCAAGACCGTCACCCTTGACGCAGTAGCGCGGGGGTCGCAGGAGGCACCGTGCTCACCGCGTTCGCCCGGGCGTTCAAGACGCCCGACCTGCGCAAGAAGCTGCTCTTCACGCTCGGCATCATCGTGGTGTACCGACTCGGTACCCACATCCCCATTCCAGGCGTCGACTACAAGAACGTCCAGGAGTGCGTGAAGCAGGCGTCCGGCAACCAGGGCCCCCTCGGCCTGGTCAACATGTTCAGCGGTGGCGCGCTGCTGCAGATCACGGTCTTCGCACTCGGCATCATGCCGTACATCACGGCGAGCATCATTCTGCAGCTGCTCACCGTCGTGATCCCGCGTCTGGAAGCCCTCAAGAAGGAGGGCCAGGCGGGTACGGCGAAGATCACGCAGTACACCCGTTACCTGACCATCGCCCTGGCCATCCTCCAGGGCACCGGCCTGGTGGCCACCGCCCGCAGCGGCGCGCTCTTCTCCAACTGCACCGTCGCCGGTCAGATCGTGCCCGACCAGGCGATCTTCACCACCGTCGTCATGGTGGTCACCATGACCGCCGGTACGGCCGTCGTCATGTGGCTCGGTGAGCTCATCACCGACCGCGGCATCGGCAACGGCATGTCGATCCTGATGTTCATCTCGATCGCCGCGACCTTCCCGTCCGCCCTGTGGGCCATCAAGCAGGAGGGCACCCTGGCGGGCGGCTGGATCGAGTTCGGCACCGTCATGCTGGTCGGCTTCGTCATGGTCGGCCTGGTGGTCTTCGTCGAGCAGGCCCAGCGCCGCATCCCGGTGCAGTACGCCAAGCGCATGATCGGCCGTCGTTCCTACGGGGGTACGTCGACGTACATCCCGCTGAAGGTGAACCAGGCGGGCGTCATCCCCGTCATCTTCGCCTCGTCGCTGCTCTACATCCCGGCGCTGGTCGTCCAGTTCTCGAACTCGACGTCGGGCTGGGCCACCTGGATCACGAAGAACCTCGCGGACACCGGGGCGACGCCGCACATCATTCTGTACTTCTTCCTGATCGTCTTCTTCGCCTTCTTCTACGTGGCCATCTCGTTCAACCCCGAGGAAGTCGCGGACAACATGAAGAAGTATGGTGGGTTCATCCCGGGCATCCGGGCTGGCCGACCGACCGCTGAGTATCTGAGCTACGTACTCAACCGGATCACCTGGCCGGGTTCGCTGTATCTGGGCCTGATCTCTCTCGTACCGACAATGGCGTTGGCCGGTTTCGGGGCAAACCAGAACTTCCCGTTCGGCGGGACCAGCATCCTGATCATCGTGGGTGTCGGTCTCGAGACGGTGAAGCAGATCGAGAGCCAGCTCCAGCAGCGCAATTACGAAGGGTTCCTCCGCTGATGCGAATCGTCCTCGTCGGGCCGCCGGGCGCCGGAAAGGGAACGCAGGCCACCCGCCTTGCCGAGACGCTGCACATTCCGCACATCTCCACGGGTGATCTGTTCCGCGCGAACATCAGCCAGCAGACCGAACTGGGCAAGCTCGCGAAGTCCTACATGGACGCCGGCAATCTCGTGCCGGACGAGGTCACCATCGCCATGGCGAAGGACCGCATGGAGCAGCCCGACGCCGAGGGCGGCTTCCTGCTGGACGGCTTCCCGCGCAACGTCTCCCAGGCCGAGGCGCTCGACGAGCTGCTCGAGACCGAGGGCATGAAGCTCGACGCGGTGCTCGACCTGGAGGCCCCGGAGGACGAGGTCGTCAAGCGGATCGCCGGCCGGCGGGTCTGCCGCAACGACTCGGCCCACGTCTTCCACGTGACGTACACCCCGCCGAAGAAGGAAGGCGTCTGCGACGTCTGCGGCGGCGAGCTGTACCAGCGGGACGACGACTCCGAGGAGACGGTCCGCAAGCGGCTCGAGGTCTACCACACGCAGACCGAGCCGATCATCGACTACTACAAGGCCCAGGGCCTTGTGACCACGGTCTCCGCGATGGGGAAGGTGGCGGACGTCACGAAGCGGGCCATGTCGGCGCTGACCGGCTCGTAACAGCTTGAAAAGGAAGGCAGCGGTCCCCGGTGGGGGCCGCTGCCTTCCTTCTTGTGGACCCCCGGAAGTGCTCAGCTGAGGAGGTACGGCCATCAAGCTCGAACAGTTGCCACGGTCCGACGATTCCGCCGAGGGGGAGCGTCCGTCGCTGTTCCGCCGCAGGAGTCGCAGCCTCGCTCTCGCCGCGGTCGTCGTGGTCGCCGCGGTCGTCGGGGTGTCGTTGGCCCTGACGGGGGGCGACTCGGAAGGCGGGTCCGAGTCCGAGTCCGAGGTCGCGGACGTGGTGGCGCATCCGGACCAGTCCCCGCCGCGCGAGCTGATAGCCGCCGGGCAGGTCGCCCTCTCGGCGTACTACACGACGAAGCTCGTGCAGCAGCCGGGCGGGGACGCGGTGAACGGGCGCGAGTGGAGTCTGTACGACGCCGCGGCCAAGCGGTACGAGAAGACCGACTGGGCCTGGCTCGACGTCGCCCCCGGGATGAAGACGGCCGCGGTGCTGGAGGGCGATCTGCCCGCCGGCCGGATCGGGCTGCTGAATCTGTCGACGGGCAAGGTCGAGCGCTGGATCAAGGTCGACAAGGGCGTGGGCGGGGTGCAGTTCTCGCCGGACGGCGAGCGCCTGGTGGCGACGGCGTACGACGACAACCCGGACGGACTCTTCCGGGACGCGCCGGTGCGCATGGACGGCGCGGACGGCGGCGAAGGCAAGGAGATGCCGGGGCCGAAGCAGAGCCGTACCGGCTTCTACGTCATCGACGTCGACTCCGGCCGGGCGCGGTTCAGTGAGCGGCCGGCCAAGAAGGACAGTCTCGCGGCCATGGTCGGCACCGGACGTCAGGACTTCAGCTGGAGCCTCGACGGCAAGCTGCTGTGGGAGCAGCGGCTCGACCAGCCGGGCAGGAACTACTACGACGTGAACGGCGGGCTGAAGCCGCTTCCGCAGCAGAAGACCGATCAGATCTTCCCGCCGGTGGTCGCGTCCCCGGACGGCGAACTCGTGACCGGCGGCTTCGCGGGAGGTGAGGACGGCGAGATCGTCTCCGCGGTGCTGGACGCGAAGACCGGCAAGCGGAGCGGCGTCGTCCCCGGACAGCAGCTTCTCGCGTGGGCGGACGACACCCACCTCATCGCCTGGCGGTGCGACCCCGGCCAGTGCCGGCCCGGAAAGGGAGAGTTCCGCAACCAGCTGATCCTGGTCGGCCTCGACAGCGACGAGGTGACACCGCTCTCGGGCTTCCGCAAGGCCGAGATGGACTACGCCGGCCGCTGGACACCGGTCTTCACCCGGCGCTGACCGTCGTCACGGTCCCGCGCGGAGGTGCGCCCGGGACCGGCCGTACCAAGAGATCCGGCCGGTGCGGACGAATCGATTCGTCCGCACCGGCCGGAGCGTCTGAGCGGGTCTGTCTACTCGTCGAAGTACCAGTTCGAGCGGACGCAGGAGCCGGTGCCGTGCCAGCAGACGGCCAGACCGTGCGAGATGTTGCCGATCATGTCGTAGCCGTTGTTGGACCGGTCGCAGCCGGCGTCTCCGCCGTCGTCCTCCTTGATGACCCAGACCAGGCCGGTGCCCGTGCTGTTGAGTCGCTCCAGGTACCCCGTGACGCCGTAGCCGTCGGCCCGCTTGTCGCAGACCGTGATGTCGTCACCGTCGTCGTTGAACGTCACCGTGCCCCGGTCGCCGTACCAGAGGGGCCCCTCGTTGCCGGCCAGCGCGGGCGAGGCCGCGGTGATGCCGAGCAGGGTGACGGCGGCACCGGTCAGGGCCAGGCGAGACAGCGTTCTCTTGATCACTTGTACCTCTGTTTCTGGAGGACCGTGAAACTGGTCCGGAGCGGATGAGCTGCGGTCTGGCACCCAAGATCGCTAGGTGGCAACTGTGAGGCTATGGTGAACAGTTGGGTTCGTCAACGGATTTTGTTGCTGAGGGTGCAGCTCTGACTACAGCCGTGACGGGCCTCGCGTACCGATCGCCGGCGGGCCGCGCGAGGCCCGTCCGGGCGGCCGTCACCCCCGGCTCCGGCTCGCGCGGACGCGTATCGTGGTGGCGTCAGACGTAAACCCGCGGCAGGAGGCGGCAGCCCAGATGGTGCAGATCAAGAACCCCGAGCAGATCGCCAAAATGCGCGAAGCGGGGCTGGTCGTCGCCGCCATCCACGCGGCCACCCGGGAGGCCGCCGTGCCCGGTGCGACGACCAAGGACCTGGACCAGGTCGCCCGCAAGGTCCTCGCGGAGCACGACGCCAAGCCGAACTTCCTCGGGTACGGCGGTTTCCCCGCCACCATCTGCACCTCGGTGAACGAGGTCGTCGTCCACGGCATCCCGTCCGACGACGTGGTCCTCAAGGACGGCGACGTCATCTCCATCGACTGCGGCGCGATCATCGACGGCTGGCACGGCGACGCCGCCTACACGGCCTTCGTCGGCTCCGGTCACTCCCCGGAGCTGGTCGAGCTGTCCCGGGTGACCGAGGAGTCGATGTGGGCGGGCATCGCGGCCATGAAGCAGGGCAACCGCCTGGTCGACGTCTCCCGCGCCATCGAGACCTACATCCGCCGCCAGCCCAAGCCCGGCGGCGGCAAGTACGGGATCATCGAGGACTACGGCGGCCACGGCATCGGCACCGAGATGCACATGGACCCGCACCTGCTGAACTACGTCGAGCGCAAGCGCGGCAAGGGCCCGAAGCTCGTCCCCGGCTTCTGCCTCGCGATCGAGCCGATGGTCTCCCTCGGCACCCCGCGCACCGAGGTCCTGTCCGACGACTGGACGGTCATCACGACCGACGGCACCTGGTCCTCCCACTGGGAGCACTCGGTGGCCCTGACGGAACAGGGCCCGCTGGTCCTGACCTCCCCCGACGGCGGCAGGGCCAAGCTGGCGGAGCTGGGGATCACGGCTGCCCCCGATCCCCTCGCATAACGATCTCGCATCCGGGGCAGACTTCCTCGTTTCGCCTTTCCGGGTGTGCTGACGTAGACTGACGCGTCGGCTCCCGTGCACCCCCATGTCTTGTGGGTTGTGCGACGAGTCGATCAAGGTAGTCGATTCGAAGGGCGAAGCGTGGCCAAGAAGCAAGGTGCCATCGAGATCGAGGGCACTGTCGTCGAGTCTCTTCCGAACGCCATGTTCAGGGTCGAGCTCCAGAACGGCCACCAGGTCCTGGCACACATCAGCGGCAAGATGCGTATGCACTACATCCGCATCCTCCCTGACGACCGGGTCGTGGTGGAGCTGTCTCCGTACGACCTGACGCGTGGCCGGATCGTCTACCGGTACAAGTAGATCTTGCCCACGTCCCGCGTGCCCCGCGCGCGGGTCCGTCGGCAACTGACCCGGAGAACCTCACACCCATGAAGGTCAAGCCGAGCGTCAAGAAGATCTGCGACAAGTGCAGGGTGATCCGCCGTCACGGTCGGGTCATGGTCATCTGCGACAACCCGCGCCACAAGCAGCGCCAGGGCTGACGCCTGACCGTTCCCTCCGCGATTCGCATGACTTCGCGCGACGCGAGCTGAAACATGTTCATACGCAGGACCCGGGCGAGCGATCGTCCGACACCCCCGGCTCGGAGGCCGGGGACCCGATCCGTACCTCATACGGCGGCCGGGGACCGGTCCTGTGGAAGACCTCCGACAATCAACTGGAGCCATTGAATGGCACGCGTTTCCGGTGTTGACATCCCGCGCGAAAAGCGCGTGGAGATCGCCCTCACCTACGTGTTCGGCATTGGCCGGACCCTCTCGCAGCAGACGCTCGCCGCCACCGGCGTGGACCCGAACACCCGTGTTCGGGACCTCTCCGAGGAGCAGCTCGTCGCGATCCGCGAGTACGTCGACAACAACATCAAGACCGAGGGTGACCTCCGTCGCGAGGTGCAGGCCGACATCCGCCGCAAGGTCGAGATCGGCACCTACCAGGGTCTGCGCCACCGTCGCGGCCTGCCCGTCCGCGGTCAGCGCACCAGCACCAACGCCCGCACCCGCAAGGGCCCGCGTCGCGCCATCGCCGGCAAGAAGAAGCCGGGCAAGAAGTAGTCCGCAGCGGACTTCGCCGTCCAGCGGTCTTCGCTGTAGGACCGACCACCTCCCGTAGGAGAACGACATGCCCCCCAAGGGACGTCAGGGCGCGACCAAGAAGGTGCGCCGCAAGGAAAAGAAGAACGTCGCTCACGGCCACGCGCACATCAAGAGCACGTTCAACAACACGATCGTGTCCATCACGGACCCGACCGGCAACGTGATCTCCTGGGCCTCCGCCGGCCACGTCGGCTTCAAGGGCTCCCGGAAGTCCACGCCGTTCGCCGCGCAGATGGCCGCCGAGTCGGCTGCCCGCCGCGCGCAGGAGCACGGCATGCGCAAGGTCGACGTCTTCGTCAAGGGCCCGGGTTCCGGTCGTGAGACCGCCATCCGCTCCCTCCAGGCGACCGGCCTCGAGGTCGGCTCCATCCAGGACGTCACGCCCACCCCGCACAACGGCTGCCGTCCGCCGAAGCGTCGTCGCGTCTGATCTCGCTTCACCTGCTTCACCAGGGTTTTCCGGGCGGTACGGCTCTTTCGGGTCGTATCGCCCGTACCCTTGCAGTACTGGTCGGGCGTCAAATAGCGGGCGCCCCTGACTGAAGGAACACACATGCTGATCGCTCAGCGTCCCTCGTTGACCGAAGAGGTCGTCGACGAGTTCCGCTCCCGGTTCGTCATCGAGCCGCTGGAGCCGGGCTTCGGCTACACCCTCGGCAACTCCCTCCGCCGCACCCTCCTCTCGTCGATCCCCGGCGCTGCTGTCACCAGCATCCGTATCGACGGTGTCCTGCACGAGTTCACCACCGTGCCGGGCGTCAAGGAGGACGTGACCGACCTGATCCTCAACATCAAGCAGCTGGTCGTCTCCTCGGAGCACGACGAGCCGGTCGTGATGTACCTGCGCAAGCAGGGCCCGGGTCTGGTCACCGCCGCCGACATCGCGCCCCCGGCCGGTGTCGAGGTGCACAACCCCGACCTCGTCCTCGCCACGCTCAACGGCAAGGGCAAGCTGGAGATGGAGCTGACCGTCGAGCGCGGTCGCGGCTACGTCTCCGCCGTGCAGAACAAGCAGGTCGGTCAGGAGATCGGGCGCATCCCGGTCGACTCGATCTACTCGCCGGTCCTCAAGGTCACGTACAAGGTCGAGGCCACGCGTGTCGAGCAGCGCACCGACTTCGACAAGCTGATCGTCGACGTCGAGACCAAGCAGGCCATGCGTCCGCGCGACGCCATGGCGTCGGCCGGCAAGACGCTGGTCGAGCTGTTCGGTCTCGCCCGCGAGCTGAACATCGACGCCGAGGGCATCGACATGGGTCCGTCCCCGACGGACGCCGCGCTCGCCGCCGATCTGGCGCTGCCGATCGAGGAGCTGGAGCTCACCGTTCGGTCGTACAACTGCCTCAAGCGCGAGGGCATCCACTCCGTGGGTGAGCTCGTGGCGCGGTCCGAGGCCGACCTGCTCGACATCCGCAACTTCGGTGCGAAGTCGATCGACGAGGTCAAGGCCAAGCTCGCGGGCATGGGCCTCGCGCTGAAGGACTCGCCTCCCGGATTCGACCCGACCGCCGCCGCGGACGCCTTCGGCGCCGACGACGACGCGGACGCGGGCTTCGTGGAGACCGAGCAGTACTGATCGGCACCACTTCCGGGGGCCTCGTGAAGGCCCCCGGATCTCCGACAGGCGGCCGCCTGCTCGGATACTGACTTCGGTACCTGATACGGCCGGGGCAGACACCTAGGAGAAACACCATGCCGAAGCCCACCAAGGGTGCCCGTCTGGGCGGCAGCGCCGCGCACGAGAAGCTGCTCCTCGCAAACCTGGCGAAGAGCCTCTTCGAGCACGGCAAGATCACCACCACCGAGGCGAAGGCGCGCAAGCTGCGTCCGTACGCCGAGCGTCTGGTCACCAAGGCGAAGAAGGGCGACCTTCACAACCGCCGTCAGGTGCTCCAGGTGATCACGGACAAGAGCATCGTCCACACGCTCTTCACCGAGATCGGCCCGCGCTACGAGAACCGTCCCGGTGGCTACACCCGGATCACCAAGATCGGTAACCGCCGTGGCGACAACGCGCCCATGGCCGTCATCGAGCTGGTCGAGGCGCTGACCGTGGCGCAGCAGGCCACCGGCGAGGCCGAGGCCGCGACCAAGCGTGCCGCCAAGGACGCCGAGGGCTCCGCCGAGGCTGCTGAGGCCAAGGTCGACACGACCAAGGCCGACGACGAGGCTGCGGCCGAGGAGTCGAAGGACGCGTAAGCGTCTGCCGGGGTCTGTGCGTCGGCGGCTGCGGGTTCGTGGTGGCTTGTCGCGCCCACGCGGCGGAGCCGCATATCGAGCACAGCCCCGCGCCCCTTGAGGGTGTTGGCGGGTCCGTTCCTTTCGAGGGGCGGGCCCGCTTTTTCGTTGGTGAGAGGAGTTCTGGGTGAGTGACGAAGTAGCGGCCGGACTGGTGCGGGTGCGGCTGGATCTGTCCTACGACGGGAGGGAGTTCTCCGGGTGGGCCAAGCAGGCCGGGGGGCGGCGGACCGTGCAGGGGGAGATCGAGGACGCGCTGCGGACCGTCACGCGGTCGCCGGAGACGTACGAGCTGACCGTGGCGGGGCGTACCGACGCCGGGGTGCACGCACGGGGGCAGGTCGCCCACGTCGATCTGCCGCGTGAGGTGTGGGCCGAGCACCACGTGAAGCTGCTCAAGCGGCTCGCGGGGCGGCTGCCCAGGGACGTGCGCGTCTGGGCGCTGCGCGAGGCGCCCAGCGGTTTCAACGCCCGGTTCTCGGCGGTCTGGCGGCGCTACGCCTACCGGGTCACCGACAACCCGGGCGGCGTCGACCCGCTGCTGCGCGGACACGTGCTGTGGCACGACTGGCCACTCGACGTGGACGCCATGAACGAGGCCGCCCGCGGACTGCTGGGCGAGCACGACTTCGCCGCCTACTGCAAGAAGCGGGAGGGGGCGACCACGATCCGGACGCTTCAGGAGCTGAGCCTGGTGCGGGGTGAGGACGGGATCGTCACCGCGACCGTGCGGGCCGACGCCTTCTGCCACAACATGGTGCGCTCCCTGATCGGGGCGCTGCTGTTCGTCGGCGACGGGCACCGTACGCCCGACTGGCCGGCGAAGGTGCTCGCCGCGGGCGTACGCGACTCGGCGGTGCACGTCGTACGGCCGCACGGGCTGACCCTGGAGGAGGTCGGTTACCCGGCCGACGAACTGCTGGCGGCCCGGAACAAGGAGGCGCGCAACAAGCGGTCGCTGCCGGGGGCCGGCTGCTGCTGACCGGCGCCGGGGCCGTCAGCCCGTTTCCGCCGCCGCCGATGCCTGGGCCTCGCCGCGCCGGCGGATCTGGCGGAAGGCGAACTCGGCCAGGTCGTCACCGGCGCGGAACACGCCGGTGGACTTCTCCGTGACGTCCTTGCCGCCCGTGAAACCGGCGACGGTGAAGTAGGCGTAGCGGCCGTAGGAGTTGGTCGTGGAGCGGCAGACGGCGCCGGTGCAGAAGGACTTGACGCCGCCGCCGGACAGGGAGCGCACGATGCTCTTCTTGTCGGCGTCCTTCTTGGCCTTCGTGGCCTGCGCCTCGTTGTCGAAGACGGCCACGCCGACGGTGACGGCGGTGTCGCCCTTGGTGTAGGTGACACGGATCAGGCGCGTGCACTTGTTGGCGTCGAGGACCTTCGGCAGGGTGCCCTGGGCGGCGGAGCCGCAGGTGCGGGTGTCGGCCGTCGGGCCCTTCTTGTAGACCGTCTCGCCCATGGTCAGCTGGGTGCCGGGGAAGAGCAGGTCCGGGCCGAGCGGGGCCTTGTCCTTCTTGGCGCTGGAGACGAAGTCCTTGGGGTCCAGCGGCGGCGGGGCGCTGGTCGGGGCGAAGGACGGATCGGTGGCCGTCGCGCTGGGTATGTCCGCCGTCGAGGGGAGCTGCGAGGAGGGGCCGTCGGAGGCCTGGTCCGAGCCGTTCGCCGAGACCACGGCGACCGCGACGGCACTGGCTATCGCGACGGTGGCCAGCGCGCCGCCGCCGATGAAGAACAGCCGGCGCCGCTTGGCACGGGCCTCGGAGGCCTCGGCGAGGGCAGCCCAGTCCGGCGTGTTGTCACTGTTCCCGCTGTTCCAGGGCTGCTGCGACTGAGGCTGCTGCGGCTGCTGCTGCGATTGCGGTGTCCAGGGATCCCACTGCGACTGAGGTCCCCCCTGCCCAAAGCTCATGGGCGGCATCTTAGACGGGCCTGTGGGCGTGCTGGTGCCGGGACTTGGGGCCCGCAGGGCCTAGCGTTCCGTGCATGCGGACGGGCAAAAGCGACATCTCCGGGTGGTTGGTGCGGCCGGCGGGAGGGCATCTGTGGGCGGTGCTCGGGACGGTGCTGGCGGCGTCCGCCGCGCACGCGGCGCGGACGACCTCGGACGGCGGGATGGACAACGCGATCGTCGTCCGGGCCGCCCGCACCTGGCTGGCCGGTGGCTCCCCGTACGACGACCCGCACTTCCTCTATCTGCCGAGCGCGGTCCTCGCCGCCGTGCCGGAGGCGGTGCTGCCCGGTGCGGTGCTGCGGGTGCTGGTGCCGGGTGCGGTGACCGTCCTGCTGGCGCTGGCCTGGGCCTGCGCGCTGCTCCTGCACCGGGTGCCGCTCGGCAGCCGGCTCGCGGCCCTCGGGCTGACCGGTCTGGCGATGGGCTTCGCGCCGTTCGGGCACCTGGTGCGGCTCGGCAACTGGACCGTGACGGCGACGGTGGCGCTGCCGCTGGCGCTGCTGCTGGCGAGCCGGGGGCGCTGGACCGGTGCGGGGGTCGTCATCGGGGCGGCCGTGGCGCTCAAGCCGCTGCTCGCGCCCGTCGTCCTGATTTTCCTCTTCGCCGGGCGGTGGCGGGCGCTGGCCGCGGCCGTGCTGGTGCCCGCGCTGGCCTCCGCCGCGGCGGCGCTGGCGATGCCCGACCCGGCGGGCTTCTTCACCCGCACTCTGCCCTTCCTGCTGCACGGCGACGACGGCTTCGTACGGCTCTACGAGGCCTCCCCGGCGGCCGTGCTGCCCCGGCTCGGGGTGCCGGCGGCGCTCGCGCAGGGGCTTGCGGTGGCGGCGGCGTGCGCCGGGGTGCTCTGCGCGTACCGGCGCTGGCGGCGCGCCGACCCCGGCCCGCTGCGGCTCGCGGAGACCGGGGCGGGGCTGATGCTGTCGGCGTTCCTGGTCTCCCGGCCGTCCTACGACCACTACCTCCTGGTCGCCCTGCCGCTGCTGCTCGCCGGGCTGCCGTACGCCGGGTCGGCGGCCCGCGGGGCGTGGTTCTGGATCGCCCTGGTGCCCCAGGTACCGGGGCTGACCTGGCCCTGGCTGGAGGGGGAGCGGCGGCGGGCCTTCCGGGACGCGTTCACGCTCTGCGTGCTGGCGGTGACGGTCGCCCGGCAGTCCTGGGCCGGGCCGGCGGCCGCCGGCGGGCGGGTGCCCCCGGGGCGGGAGCCGGAGCCGGAGCGCGCTCCCGCGGCCCCGTTTTGACCCGGCCACCGGGGCCCGGGTATTCTGCACAGTCGTATGTGTATTGGCTTGCTCATTCTCACGTGAGGGGCCCTTACACCGGTCCACCGGGACCGATGACCAGCGACCTGCACGCGGTATGCGTCACCGCGGTGCGGTCAGGGCTGTCGTGATCGTCTTCGGTGACCATGTCAGGACCACTCACTGAAGAAGCGAAGGCTACGAACCGTGCGTACGTACAGCCCCAAGCCCGGCGATGTGACGCGCCAGTGGCACGTCATCGACGCCCAGGACGTAGTCCTGGGTCGTCTGGCCACCACTGCGGCCTCCATCCTGCGCGGCAAGCACAAGCCGATCTACGCGCCCCACGTCGACACCGGTGACTTCGTCATCATCATCAACGCCGACAAGGTGCACCTCTCCGGCAACAAGCGGACCCAGAAGATGGCGTACCGCCACTCCGGCTACCCGGGCGGTCTGCGCTCGGTGCGCTACGACGAGCTGCTGGACAAGAACCCGGAGAAGGCCGTCGAGAAGGCCATCAAGGGCATGCTCCCCAAGAACTCCCTGGGCCGTCAGATGCTCTCGAAGCTGAAGGTCTACAAGGGTGACCAGCACCCGCACGGCGCGCAGCAGCCGCAGCCGTTCGAGATCACCCAGGTCGCGCAGTAGTTCCGGCCACCCTTTAAGACTGAAGAGAATCTGAGGAGCATCGTGGCCGAGACCACTCCCGAGCAGCCGCTCGAAGAGATCGACATCGACAGCTACACCACCGAGTCCGAGGTGCCCGTCGAGGGCGAGTACACCTCGGAGTCGATGGCCTCCGCGTTCGGCGAGCCGCAGCCGGCCGCCGGCCTGGGCCGTCGCAAGAACGCCATCGCCCGCGTCCGGATCGTCCCGGGCACCGGCAAGTGGAAGGTCAACGGGCGCACGCTCGAGGACTACTTCCCGAACAAGGTCCACCAGCAGGAAGTCAACGAGCCCTTCAAGGTGCTCGAGCTGGACAACCGCTACGACGTCATCGCCCGCATCTCGGGCGGCGGCGTCTCCGGTCAGGCCGGTGCGCTCCGTCTCGGTGTCGCCCGCGCGCTGAACGAGGCCGACGTGGACAACAACCGCGGCGCGCTCAAGAAGGCCGGTTACCTCAAGCGTGACGACCGTGCGGTCGAGCGCAAGAAGGCCGGTCTGAAGAAGGCCCGCAAGGCCCCGCAGTACAGCAAGCGCTAAGTCGTACCGGCTGGTCCGGCTGTACTCCGAACGCCCCGGCGGCACGCCACTGTGCTGCCGGGGCATTCGTTTATCCCTGCCGTTGGGCGTATAACGGCACAAGACGTTCTAAGGCTTATGTGATCGATGGTCGGGCGCTGTACGCCCGGGCCTTCGGGAGCCGACTGCGTGGGCCGCACTCATCGGCAGCCGCTTCCGGAATTGACGTTTCCTCAGGAGGACAAGTGGGACGACTCTTCGGCACGGACGGCGTGCGCGGTGTCGCCAACGCGGATCTGACGGCCGAGCTGGCGCTGGGCCTCTCCGTCGCCGCGGCGCACGTACTGGCCGAGGCCGGCACCTTCGCCGGTCACCGGGCGACCGCGGTGGTCGGCCGGGACCCGCGCGCCTCCGGGGAGTTCCTGGAAGCCGCCGTGGTCGCGGGCCTCGCCAGCGCCGGAGTGGACGTGCTGCGGGTCGGCGTGCTGCCGACGCCCGCGGTGGCCCACCTCACCGGCGCGCTCGGCGCCGACCTCGGCGTGATGCTCTCCGCCAGCCATAACGCCATGCCCGACAACGGCATCAAGTTCTTCGCCCGCGGCGGCCACAAGCTCGCCGACGAGCTGGAGGACCGCATCGAGGCCGTCTACGCCGACCACCGCACGGGCGCCCCCTGGGACCGCCCGACCGGCGCCGGTGTCGGCCGGGTCCGCGACTACGACGAGGGGCTCGACCAGTACGTCGCCCACCTCGTCGGCGTCCTCCCGAACCGCCTCGACGGACTGAAGATCGTCCTCGACGAGGCGCACGGCGCGGCCTCCCGGGTCTCGCCGGAGGCGTTCGCGCGGGCCGGTGCCGAACTGGTCACCATCGGCGCGGTGCCCGACGGCCTCAACATCAACGACGGCTGCGGCTCCACCCACCTCGACCTGCTCAAGGCCGCCGTCGTCGAGCACGGCGCCGACCTCGGCATCGCCCACGACGGCGACGCCGACCGCTGCCTGGCCGTGGACCACACCGGTGCGGAGGTCGACGGCGACCAGATCCTCGCCGTGCTCGCGCTCGCGATGCGGGAGCGGGAGGCGCTGCGCTCGGACACCGTCGTCGCGACCGTCATGTCCAACCTGGGCTTCAAGCTCGCCATGGAACGCGAGGGCATCCGGTTCGTGGCGACCTCGGTCGGCGACCGGTACGTCCTGGAGGAGATGAAGGAGCACGGCTACGCCCTCGGCGGCGAGCAGTCCGGCCACGTCATCATCCTCGACCACGCCACCACCGGCGACGGGACGCTGACCGGCCTGATGCTGGCGGCGCGGGTCGCGCAGAGCGGTCGTACGCTGCGGGACCTCGCGTCCGTGATGGAGCGGCTGCCGCAGGTGCTGGTCAATGTGCCGGACGTGGACAAGTCGCGGGTGACGAGCTCTGCCGAGCTGGCGACCGCCGTGTCCGAGGCCGAGCGGGAGCTCGGCAGCACCGGGCGGGTGCTGTTGCGTCCCTCGGGGACGGAGCCCTTGGTGCGGGTGATGGTGGAGGCTGCCGATATCGAGCAGGCTCGGGCTGTTGCCGGGCGGCTGGCGGATTCGGTGAAGTCGGCGCTCGGTTAGTTCTTGGGGCCGGGTTCGGGGCGGGGTGCTGGGTGATGCGGGCCGCGGGTTCGTTGTGGCTTGTCGCGCAGCCCCCGCGCGCCCCTTGGGTCATTGGCCCAGCCCGGCGTTCGGAGGTGGCCGTCCGTCAGGAGTTCTCCGGCTTCGTCAGTCTTGAGCGCTGAGTCGACCACAAAGCCTTCTGGGTCAGCAGGGTCAAGGTCCCGGCGACCACGATGCCTGCCAGGTTGAGGAGGAGTTGTTCGGCGGAGCCCACCGTCTGCTTCGTGTCGCCGAAGCTCAGGGCCACGGCCGCGTTGGCGGCGGCCGGGACCGTGGTGACGGAGATGGCGACGCCCACCAGGGCGCCGGACTTCGCCGAGGTCAGGGAGAGCGTGCCCGCGACGCCGGCGAGGATCGCCACCACGAAGGAGAAGGCGTCCGGGGCGTAGACGAAGCCGGTGTTGGGGCGGTCGCCCTCCAGCTTGCCCTCGCTGAACTGGCCGAACTCGGTCATGATCCAGCTGAAGCCCACCGTCACCGCCATCGCCACGAGGAAGCCCACCAGCAGGGCGATCGCCGAGCGCAGGGCGAGGCGCGGGGCCCGCTGGACGATCGCCGTGCAGATCCCGGCGAGGGGGCCGAACTCCGGGCCGACCGCCATCGCGCCCACGATCAGGATCGCGTTGTCGAGGACCACACCGCAGGCCGCGATCATCGTGGCCAGCGTGATGAAGGCGACGTAGGTGATGGAAAGGGTCGACTCCTCGTGGGTCGCCTCCTCCAACTGCTCCCACAGCACGGCGTCGGCGGGCTCGCCGGGCGCGTCCCGCTCCGCGCGGTCGGCGCGTTCCGACAGCGACAGGTCGATGTTCTCGGCGGTGATGGCGCCGCAGCTCTCGAGGTCCAACGACCGCAGGCGGTTGATGAGTTCGTCACCGGCCTCGCGGGCCACGTCGCACATGACGACGTCGCCCTCGGGCTCGCGGGCGGCGCCCGGCAGGACGACGAGGTGGGTGGTGCCGACCGTACGGTCGATCAGGCGGACCACCTCGTCGGTGCGATCGGCCGGGGTGATCAGGCGCAGATGCAGCATGGCGGCAGCGTAGCCATGCGGGGGAGCGCGGCTCCGGCCGGCAGGGAGCGTCCTCAACGCCATCGGTCCGTGATCTTCAGGAGATCTGCGAACGCTACCGTTCAGGGCGCATTGGCCGAGGTGAGAGGGGTTCGGTGATGAGCCGGAGACGTATGCGGGCGCGAACGGCGCTGTCGGTGGCGCTGGTCTGGGCGGCGACGGGCGGTACGGCCGTCGCCGCCACCGGTGCGGCTCTGCCGTGGGACGGGGGCCGGGCGGCGTCGGCCGTGGCCGTGGCGCGGCAGGCGGCCGCGCAGGAACTGGCGGTCTGGGACGCCCGGCGGGACGCCGCCTACCGGGAGGCCGTACGCGAAGCGGTGTCCCGGGCGGCGCAGTGGAAGGCGGCGGCGCTGCACGCGGGCGCGGCCACGGACTCCGTACCGGCGGCCGCCCGGGGCGGCGCCCCGGCCGGGGAAGCGGCCCCGGACGCGTCGGCGGCAGGGGGCTCCGGCGCGGGCGGCGGATCCGAACCGGCGGCGGGATCCGACATGGCGGCCAGGATCGAGGAGGCGCTCGACACGCCCCACCCGCGCCCCGAGAGCACGCCCGAGGCGGATCCGGAATTCCAGCAGGCGGTGGAGGACTCCTTCACCGACCCGGTCAAGGAACTCACCCCCAGCCCGGCCCCCTGACCGGCGCCGGCGGCCGGGCCGGGGTCACAGCTTGCGCAGGCTCAGGCGCTGGACCTTGTGGTCGGGGCCCTTGCGCAGCACCAGGGTGGCCCGGCCGCGGGTGGGGGCCACGTTCTCCACCAGATTGGGCTTGTTGATGGTGCGCCAGGTGGTGCGGGCGTAGTCGAGGGCCTCCTCCTCCGACACCTGCGTGTACTTGCGGAAGTACGAGGACGGGTTCTGGAAGGCGGTCGCGCGCAGCTTGCGGAAGCGGTTGAGGTACCAGCGCTCGATGTCCTCGGTGCGCGCGTCGACGTACACGCTGAAGTCGAAGTAGTCGGCGAGTCCGACCCTGGTGCGGCCGTCCTTGCCGGGCAGCGCGGGCTGGAGCACGTTGAGGCCCTCGACGATGAGGATGTCGGGGCGGCGGACCACGAGCCGCTGGTCCGGGACGATGTCGTAGATGAGGTGGGAGTAGACCGGCGCGGTCACCTCCGCCTTGCCCGCCTTGATGTCCGCGACGAACCGCGTCAGCGCCCGGCGGTCGTACGACTCGGGGAAACCTTTCCGCGACATCAGGCCCCGCGCCTCCAGCTCCCGCGTCGGCAGCAGGAAGCCGTCGGTGGTGACCAGCTCCACGCGCGGGTGCTCGGGCCAGCGCGAGAGCAGCGCCTGGAGCAGGCGGGCGACGGTGGACTTGCCCACCGCCACCGAACCAGCGACCCCTATGACGAAGGGGGTGCCGGACTGGGAGCCCTGCTCGCCGAGGAACGTGTTCAGCGCGCCGCGCAGGCCGTCGGTGGCGCCGACGTAGAGGTTGAGCAGCCGGGAGAGCGGCAGGTAGATGTCCCGCACCTCGTCGAGGTCGATGACGTCGCCGAGGCCGCGCAGCTTCTCGACCTCCTCGGCGGTCAGCGGCAGCGGCGTCTTGTCGCGCAGCGCGCTCCACTCGGGGCGGGTGAGGTCGACGTAGGGAGTCGCCTCCGGCCGCTGCCGGTGGGCGCTCCGGGGGATCGAGGGGACCGGAGAGATCACAGTCCATTGTTAACGGAGTACGAACGGGGCGGCAGGTGGGGTGCGTCACGCCCCGGGGGAGATCACGGTCGGGTCTCGGGTGGCCTGTTTCGATCGTACGTGCGATTCGCGTAGGTAAGGTGCGGGCAAAGTCGACCGGATTCGAACGCCGGTGTCGACGCGACTCCCCAGACTCCGACGCGACCGGACGTGGCCCGACTCGGCCACGTCCCCACGCGCCTCCGACGAAAGAGTGCCGACGTGAGTTCGACCGCTGTCCGCCGTACCGCCCTCGCGGCGTCCGCCGCCCTGGCCCTGCTCGCCACCGCCTGCGGCGGGTCCTCCGACGACGACGGCGCCACCGGTGACGACAAGGCGAAGGCGGAGCAGTCCGCCCCGGCGGGTGACGCCGGCCGGTCCGCCCCCGCGGGCAAGGCGCTGACCGCCGCCGAGCTGGAGAAGGTCGCCCTCGCCCAGGCCGACGTGAAGAACGGCGAGGTCGCCACCGAGCTGTCGGCGGACGACCAGGTGGCCAAGAGTGAGATCTCGACGGACGACAAGGCCTGCCTGCCGCTCGTCCACGTCCAGGGTGCGGTGGCCCAGGGCGAGCCGGCGGCGGACGTGCAGCGCTCCTGGCAGGGGCAGACGGAGTCGCCCTCCGAGAGCAAGGGCCCGGACGGCCAGGACATGACCGACATCGACGTGAACAAGATCCTGCTGAACGTCGCCTCCTATGCGGACGGCGGCGCCGAGCAGGCGATGGCGGGGCTGAAGACGGCGGTCGAGAAGTGCGCGGGCGGCTTCGAGGCGACCGTGGGCAGCGACAAGATGCGGGTCACCAAGGTGAGCGGCGTGGACCGTCTCAAGGCCGGTGACGAGGGGCTCACCGTCAGCCTCGGTGTGGCCACCGGTGGGGACGGCGGCGGGCTCATGAAGCTCGTCGTGGTCCGCAAGGGCGCCACGCTCGCCACCTTCAGCGTAGTCAACCTCTCCGCGATGATGACCGGCGCGGACTTCGAGGTCCCCTCGGACGTCGTCGACGCCCAGGTCGCCAAGCTCGGCTGACGCACCGGAGCCGAGCGGGGTGGCGTTCGTACCCCGGTGGGAATTTCCGATTTCGGGCACAGAACGGTCCCTTCTGGATCGCTGCATCGCCGATCTTGCTCGTAGGCTGCCGCGTATGTGCGGAATCGTGGGATACGTAGGGCCTCAGTCGGCACTCGATGTCGTGATGGCCGGACTGAAGCGGCTCGAGTACCGGGGATACGACTCGGCGGGCGTCGCCGTGCTCGCGGACGGCGGCCTCGCCACCGCCAAGCGGGCCGGCAAGCTCGTCAACCTCGACAAGGAACTGTCCGAACACCCGCTGCCGGCCGCCGTCACCGGCATCGGCCACACCCGCTGGGCCACCCACGGCGGCCCCACCGACGCCAACGCCCACCCGCACCTCGACAACGCGGGCCGGGTCGCCGTGGTCCACAACGGCATCATCGAGAACTTCGCGCCGCTGCGTGCCGAACTGGCGGAGCGCGGCCACGCGCTGGGTTCGGAGACCGACACCGAGGTCGTCGCCCACCTGCTCGCCGAGGAGTACTCCGCCTGCGCCGACCCCGCCGAGGCGATGCGGCGGGTGTGCCGGCGGCTCGAGGGTGCGTTCACCCTGGTCGCCGTGCACGCGGACGCGCCGGACGTCGTGGTGGGCGCCCGCCGCAACTCGCCGCTCGTGGTGGGTGTGGGGGAGGGCGAGTACTTCCTCGCCTCGGACGTCGCGGCCTTCATCGCCCACACCCGGGACGCCGTCGAACTGGGCCAGGACCAGGTCGTGGAGCTGCGCCGGGACGGCGTGCGGGTCACCGGCTTCGACGGCGCCCCGGCCGACGTCCGCTCGTACCACGTCGACTGGGACGCCTCGGCCGCCGAGAAGGCCGGGTACGCCTCCTTCATGCTCAAGGAGATCGCCGAGCAGCCGAAGGCCGTCGCCGACACCCTGCTCGGCCGCATCGACGGCTCCGGCACGCTCAGCCTGGACGAGGTGCGCATCCCGCCGGGGGTGCTCCGGGAGGTCGACAAGGTCGTCGTCGTCGCCTGCGGCACGGCCTTCCACGCCGGGCTCATCGCCAAGTACGCCATCGAGCACTGGACGCGGATCCCCTGCGAGGTGGAGCTGGCCAGCGAGTTCCGCTACCGCGACCCGATCCTCGACCAGCAGACCCTGGTCGTCGCGATCTCCCAGTCCGGCGAGACCATGGACACCCTCATGGCCCTGCGCCACGCCCGCGAACAGGGCGCCCGGGTCCTCGCCATCTGCAACACCAACGGCTCCACGATCCCCCGCGAGTCCGACGCCGTGCTCTACACCCACGCGGGCCCCGAGGTCGCCGTCGCCTCCACCAAGGCGTTCCTCACCCAGCTGGTCGCCTGCTACCTGGTCGCCCTCTACCTGGGCCAAGTGCGCGGCACCAAGTACGGCGACGAGATCCGCGACGTCGTCCGCGACCTGTCCGGCATCTCCGGCGCCGTCGAGCAGGTCCTGGGGACCATGGACCCCGTACGGGAACTGGCCCGCTCCCTCGCCCACAAGAACACGGTGCTCTTCCTCGGCCGGCACGTCGGCCACCCCGTCGCCCTCGAAGGCGCCCTCAAGCTGAAGGAGCTGGCGTACATGCACGCCGAGGGCTTCGCGGCGGGCGAGCTGAAGCACGGGCCGATCGCGCTGATCGAGGAGGACCTGCCGGTCGTCGTCGTCGTGCCGTCCCCGCGCGGGCGCTCGGTCCTCCACGACAAGATCGTGTCCAACATCCAGGAGATCCGGGCCCGCGGCGCCCGCACCATCGTCATCGCCGAGGAGGGCGACGAGGCGGTCGCCCCCTACGCCGACCACCTCGTGCGCGTGCCGGCCACCCCGACCCTGCTCCAACCCCTGGTGGCGACGGTGCCGTTGCAGGTCTTCGCCTGCGAACTGGCCACGGCCCGGGGCAACGAGGTGGACCAGCCGCGCAACCTGGCGAAGTCGGTGACGGTGGAGTAGCTCCGGAGGGTCCCTCAGCCGGCGCCACCGGGCAGCAGGGTGACGACCCGGAAGCGTTCCAGGACCGCCGGTGTCGCGTCGTCCACCGTGAACTCCGGGTCGCCCAGCGCCGCGCGCATCTCCTCGCCGTGCCAGAACCGCTCGTGGTCCGCGCGCCACTCGGCCACGCTCGTGTGTCCCTCGCCCTCGTCGACCGCGTGGGCGAGGTCCACCTCGGCCAGCGGGACGACGCGCACCTGTGTCACCTCGATGACGGCGACCGGGCGGCCGGACGAGTCGACGACCACCTCACGGTGACCGGGCCGCGGCAGCGGATCGCCGTCGTGCTCGTAGTCGGCGACCAGGCCCGTCGTCGAGGTCTTCGAACCGTCGAGGATCGCGGCGACGAGCCGGTCGCGCAGCGGACCGGGGAACGCGAACTCCGCCCGGGGGAGTGCGTCGAGGTCCGGGAGGTGCGGGTCCGGGTCCGGTGCGGCGGTCATGTGCTCACCGTACCGGCGAGGCCCCGCACCCCGGACCGCGGTTTCACTCTCCCCCCCCCCGCACGTCCCGCCAGGCCCGCGGTTTCACTCCCCCCGCACGTCCCGCCAGGCCCGCGGGATCGCCTCCGCCACGTCGTGCGCCCCCGCCGGTGCCCCCTGCGCCGCGAAGCGGCCCGCGAGGCCGTGCAGATAGGCGCCCGCGCTCCCCGCGTCCACGGCCGACAGGCCCGCGGCGAGGAGTGAACCCGCCAGGCCGGACAGCACGTCCCCGCTGCCGGCCGTGGCGAGCCACGACGTCCCCGTCGCGTTGACCCGGACGGGACCGCCCCGCGCACCGGCCACCAGCGTCGTCGAGCCCTTCAGCAGCACCGTCGCCCCGTACCGCGCCGCCAGTTCCCGCACCGAGTCCAGCCGCGCTCCCTCGACCTCCTCCCGGCCCACCCCGAGCAGCGCCGCCGCCTCCCCGGCGTGCGGGGTCATCAACGTCGGTGCCGTGCGCGCCCGCACCGCCTCCGGGTCCGCCAGGCGCAGGCCGTCCGCGTCGATCAGCACCGGCACCTCGGCCGCCAGCACCTGGGCCACCGTCGCCGCGTCGTCACCGGCCCCCGGTCCGACCACCCACGCCTGGACCCGCCCCGCCCGCTCGGGCCCCCGGTCGGACACGAGCGTCTCCGGGAAGCGGGCGATCACCGCGTCCCCCGCCGGACCGACGTACCGCACCGCCCCGGCCCCGCCCCGCAGCGCACCCGACACGGCCAGGACGGCCGCGCCCGGATAGCGGGCCGACCCGGCGGCGACGCCCACGACCCCGCGCCGGTACTTGTCGCTCTCCGCCGCCGGCACCGGCAGCAGCCGGGCCACGTCCGCGTGCTGCAACGCCTCCAGTTCCGCCCCCTCGCGGGGCAGGGGCAGGCCGATGTCCACCAGCCGCACCGACCCCGCGTACTCCCGCGCCGGGTCGATCAGCAGCCCCGGCTTGTGCGTCCCGAACGTCACCGTCAGGTCGGCGCGCACCACGTCCCCCCGCACCCGGCCGGAGTCCGCGTCGACCCCGCTCGGCAGGTCGACGGCGACCACGGCGGCCCGGGAGCGGGCGGCCGCGTCCGCCAGCGGCACCGCCTCCTTCCGCAGCCCGCCCGCGCCGCCGATCCCGACGATGCCGTCGAGGACGAGATCGGCCCGCGCGATCAGCTCCTCCGGGGAACCGGAAGCCCCGTCCCCGGCAACCCGCCCGCCCGCGCGCCGCAGCGCCGCCAGACCCGCGCCGTGGGCCCGCTCCGGCGACAGCAGCACCGCCGTCACGCCCGCGCCCCGCCGGGCCAGCCGCGCGCCCGCGTACAGGGCGTCGCCGCCGTTGTCGCCGCTGCCGACCAGCAGCACCACCCGGCTGCCGTAGACCCGCCCGGCCGCCCGGCCCAGCACCTCCGCGCAGGCGGCGGCCAGTCCGGCCGCGGCCCGATGCATCAGCGCCCCCTCCGGCAGCCGGGCCATCAGCTCCCGTTCGGCGTTCCTGACCGTCTCCACCCTGTACGCAGTCCGCATGCCGTCGAGTCTTCCCCGTACGCCCGGAACACGCACCGCCGGCCGGCCCCCGGCGTCCCTGCCGTCCCTGCCGTCCCCGCCGTCCCGCGGGACCGGGGATGAGGGACAGTTGTCCCATGAGCGGCGGTGACGACGTGGGCGGCGGTGACGACGAGACGGCACAGGTGATGGCCTCGCTCGGAACCCGCCTGCGTGCCGTCCGGCAGGCCCGCGGGCTCACCCTGGCCCAGCTCGCCGCCGTCACCGGCATCTCCGTGAGCACCCTGTCCCGGCTGGAGTCGGGGCGGCGCGAGCCGGGACTGCGGCACCTGCTGCCGCTGGCCCGGGCCCACCGGCTCGCCCTCGACGAACTCGTCGGCTCGAGCACCGGCGACCCCCGCGTCCATCCCCGCCCCTTCACCCGGCACGGACAGACGTGGGTCCCGCTCACCCGGAACCCCAACGACGGACTGCACGCCTACAAACAGATCCTCCCCGCGCCGGCCATCCCGCGCACCGGGTCGACGCCGCGCCCCGAGCAGGGCTCGCACGAGGGCCACGAGTGGCTCTACGTCCTCTCCGGCCGCCTGCTCCTCGCCCTCGGCGACCACGACCTCGTCCTGACGGCCGGGCAGACCGCGGAGTTCGACACCCGCGTCCCGCACGGCATCGCCAACGCCGGTGACCGTCCCGTCGAGTGGATCGCCCTCTACGGCGCACAGGGCGAGCGCATGCACATCCGGGTCCGGCCGGCCGCCGGCCGGACGCACGACGCCCCCTGAGCGTCACCCCTCCGCGATCACCACCGCCGACGCGATCCCCGCGTCGTGGCTCAGCGAGACGTGCCAGGAGGCCACGCCCAGCTCCGCCGCCCGCGCCGCCACCGTCCCCGTCACCCGCAGCCGCGGCTGTCCGCTGTCCTCGACGTACACCTCGGCGTCCGTCCACAGCAGCCCCGCCGGTGCGCCCAGCGCCTTGGCCAGCGCCTCCTTCGCCGCGAAGCGGGCGGCGAGCGAGGCGACGCCCCGGCGCCCACCGCTCGGCAGCAGCAGCTCGCTCTCCACGAAGAGCCGCCCCGCCAGGGCCGGTGTGCGCTCCAGCGACGCCCCGAACCGCTCGACCTCGGCCACGTCGATACCGACCCCGATGATGCTCATGCCGGGCACCCTAACCACTGCCGGGCACCCGCCCCTCCCCGGCGGCGTGCGACGGGGGCGGCCGGGTGCTCTGAGAGACTGGGGGCACGATGAGCGAGACAACTGCCCGGCCGGAGGCGGACGCGGTACTGCGTGCCCGGGCCGAGATCGACCTGGCCGCCCTGCGGGCCAACGTCCGCGCGCTGCGCGAACGGGCCCCCGGCGCGGCCCTCATGGCCGTCGTCAAGGCGGACGCCTACGGCCACGGCGCCTTCCGCTGCGCCCGCGCCGCCGTCGACGCGGGCGCGACGTGGCTCGGCACGGCCACACCGCAGGAGGCGCTCGCCCTGCGGTCGGCGGCGGCCGGGCTGCCGGACGACGTACGGATCATGTGCTGGCTGTGGACGCCCGGCGGACCGTGGCGGGAGGCGGTCGAGGCCCGTCTCGACGTGTCCGTCGGCGGAATGTGGGCCATGGAGGAGGTCGTCGCGGCCGCCCGGGCGGCCGGGATGCCCGCACGCGTACAGCTCAAGGCCGACACCGGGCTCGGACGGGGCGGCTGCCAGCCCGGCGCGGACTGGGAGGACCTGGTCGGGGCCGCGCTGCGGGCCGAGGGGGAGGGGCTGCTGCGGGTCACCGGGCTCTGGTCCCACTTCGCCTGCGCCGACGAGCCCGGCCACCCCTCCATCGCCGCCCAGCTCACCCGCTTCCGGGAGATGACGGCCCACGCCGAGCGGCAGGGCCTGCGCCCCGAGGTGCGGCACATCGCCAACTCGCCGGCCACCCTCACCCTCCCCGACGCCCACTTCGACCTCGTGCGGCCCGGCATCGCGATGTACGGCATCTCGCCCAGCCCCGAGATCGGCGTCCCCGCCGACTTCGGGCTGCGCCCGGTGATGACGCTGGCCGCCTCCCTGGCCCTGGTCAAGCAGGTCCCCGGCGGTCACGGCGTCAGCTACGGGCACCACTACACCACCCCCGGCGAGACCACCCTCGGCCTCGTCCCGCTCGGCTACGCGGACGGCGTCCCGCGCCACGCCTCCTCCACCGGCCCGGTCCTGGTCGACGGCAAGTGGCGCACGGTCGCGGGGCGGATCGCGATGGACCAGTTCGTCGTCGACCTGGGCGGGGACCGGCCCGAGCCCGGCGCGGAGGCCGTACTGTTCGGCCCCGGCGACCGCGGCGAGCCCACCGCCGAGGACTGGGCCCAGGCGGCGGGCACCATCGCGTACGAGATCGTCACCCGGATCGGAAGCCGCGTCCCGCGCGTCTACGTCAACGAGTGACGGCCGTACCGGCGGCGCGCGGTCAGGTGAAACGGCGATCGGCAGCGGGCAGGCGCACAGCGGCCCGGTGAACCCGGCGAACCCGGCGAGTCCGGTGAAGAGGAGCGGTGCACGTGAGCGAGAGCAACGGGGAGGCCGTCGCGGCGGCCGTCGCCTCCGCCACGGAGGCCGCGAGCGAGGTCGCCGCGGGCGGCTGGCGCCGGGCGACCGGCATCGCCGGCGTCGCGATAGGCGTGGTCGCGGCGGGCGCCGCGGCCGGCGTGGCGATAGAACGGCTCACCGTCGGGCGCGGGATGCGCCAGAAGGCCCGCCTCGCCCTGGACTCGGCGGGCCCCTACGGCGGACTGCGCGGCACCCCCGGCACGGCGTACGCCGAGGACGGCACCGAGCTGTACTACGAGGTGGACGACCTCGATCCGGAGGCCGACGCCGAGGTCCACCGCGCCCCGCGCCGCAGACGGCTGTTCGGCCGCCGGCCGCCCGCGCCCGTCACCGTCGTCTTCAGCCACGGCTACTGCCTCAACCAGGACTCCTGGCACTTCCAGCGGGCGGCCCTCAGGGGCGTGGTCCGCACCGTCCACTGGGACCAGCGCAGCCACGGCCGGTCCGGCCGGGGGGTGGCCCAGACCCGGGACGGCCGGCCGGTCAGCATCGAGGAACTGGGCCGCGACCTGAAGGCCGTCATCGACGCGGCGGCGCCCGAGGGCCCGATCGTGCTGGTCGGGCACTCCATGGGCGGCATGACCGTCATGGCCCTGGCCGACGCCTTCCCCGACCTGATCAGCGAGCGAGTCGTCGGCGTCGCCCTCGTCGGCACGTCGTCCGGGCGGCTCGGCGAGGTCAACTTCGGGCTGCCGGTGGCCGGGGTCAACGCGGTGCGGCGGGTCCTGCCGGGCGTGCTCAAGGCACTGGGGCAGCGGGCCGAGCTGGTGGAGAAGGGGCGCCGGGCGACGGCCGACCTGTTCGCGGGGATCATCAAGCGGTACTCGTTCGCGTCCCGGGACGTCGACCCGGCCGTGGCCCGGTTCGCGGAGCGGATGATCGAGTCAACGCCGATCGACGTCGTCGCCGAGTACTACCCGGCCTTCAACGACCACGACAAGACCGAGGCCCTCGCCCGCTTCGCGGACCTGCCCGTGCTCGTCCTGGCCGGAGTGCGGGACCTGGTGACGCCGAGCGAGCACAGCGAGGCGATCGCCGGCCTGCTGCCGGACGCGGAGCTGGTGCTCGTCCCCGACGCGGGTCACCTCGTGATGCTGGAGCACCCGGAGCTGGTCACGGACCGCCTCGCCGACCTGCTCGCCCGCGCGGGCGCCGTGCCCGCAGCGGCTACCGTGGACGGCTATGGAAGCACCAGCAGCAGCGCAGGGCCCGGCTGAGCCCTCCGGTCCCTCCTCCGGCCCGTCCTCCGACGCCGCGGCCCCCGGCATCGCGGCCCCCGACGTCGAGATCACCGTCACCTCGCCCGAGCAGATGCGGGAACTGGGCCGCAGGCTCGCCAAGCTGCTGCGCGCCGGTGACCTGGTGATGCTCAGCGGCGAGCTGGGCGCGGGCAAGACGACCCTGACCCGCGGTCTCGGCGAGGGCCTCGGCGTGCGCGGCGCCGTCACCTCCCCGACCTTCGTGATCGCCCGTGTGCACCCCTCGCTCGGTGACGGTCCGCCGCTCGTCCACGTGGACGCCTACCGGCTGTCCGGCGGGCTCGACGAGATGGAGGACCTCGATCTCGACGTCTCCCTGTCCGACTCGGTGATCGTGGTCGAGTGGGGCGAGGGCAAGGTCGAGGAGCTGACCGAGGACCGGCTGCGGCTGCGGATCGACCGGGCCGTCGGCGACACCACCGACGAGGTGCGGCACGTGACGGTGACCGGTCTCGGCGAGCGGTGGGCCGGGGCCGACGTGAGCGTCCTCGCCGGCTGAGCCGCCCCCGGCGCGGCCCCGGTACGTCCTCGGCGCGGCCCCGGTACGTCCTCGGCGCGCCCCCGCGCGCCTCCCGTGCGGGATTTTCCGACAAGGCGTCGGCAAAAGATTGCGTTCCGGGCGTTGCCCGTGGTGACATGGTACTCAGCTCGTAGTTAGGCATGCCTTACTGCGCCCGCCCCCGAGCTTCAGGAGGCGTCCATGTCGTCCATGTCCCAGGCCCAGCCGCAGGGCCGTCCGGAGTCCCAGTCGCCCGCGTCCGCCGGGGTGTCGATGCGCGACCTGCTCGCCTCCTGCGCCGCCGCGACGGCGGTCTCGACGCCGCCCCGCGCCCCGGAGCCGGAGACGCGCCGGCCGGTCCGCGAGCGGCCCGGCCACCGTGCCGCGGGTGACGGCCGCGACCACCGCGAGGCCGCCTGACACCCCCTGACGCCCGCGTGCCGTCAGGGGGCGACGAGGGGCGAGGCGGCGGCCCGCCGCCCGCGCCCCGTCAGGGGACGACGACGACCTGCCGCCCGATCGTCGCGAACGTCCACATCGCGTCGCCGTCCGCGCGCGACTCGCGGATGCCGCCGGTGCGCCGGTCCGGGTCGGGCTTCGCGGTCGAGCCGTCGACCGCGGCGCTGAACCCGACGGCCACGCCCTCGGCGCTGGTGAAGCGCACCACGTGTTCGACCGGGACGCCGTCGGACCCGGTGACCCGGTTGGACCGGGAGGTGACCCGGTAGGTCCCCGGCGCCGGGTCGACCGTACTGGGCGTGACCTCGTAGGTGCGCAGGACCTTGTTCGCCGGGCCGACCAGCCACACGCGGTCGTCGTCCACCGAGTACACCACCCGTTCACCCGTTCCGGACCTCGCGGGCAGGGCGTCGGGGTGCCGCCGGTCGCGCGGTGCCTTGACGGCGCCGGGGGCGGGGCTGACGGTCGCGCGGGAGCGGTCGAGGTCGGCCGGGGCGCCGACGGACGCCTGGTGGGCGAGGACGCCGACCGTCACGAGGGCCGCCGTGACGAGGCCGGTGACGATACCGGCGCTGCTGCTTGCCACTGGCGACCACCTCGTCGTCGTACCCGTGCGACCTGAGTGCTCCGTGCTCCGTACTACCGGGCGACGGTAGCAGTACGTGAGCGGGTGGACGCGGAGTGCGACACGGGGTGGCGGGGGTGGGCCGGCCGCGCGTCCCCGGAGTTGTCCACAGGGCGTCCGGCGCGGGCCGCGCGGCGCCGTAGGCTGTTTGCGTGCTCTTGCTCGCTCTGGATACCGCCACGCCCGCCGTGACCGTCGCGCTGCACGACGGTACGGACGTCATCGCCTCGTCGAGCCAGGTGGACGCCCGCCGCCACGGTGAGCTGCTGCTGCCCGCCGTCGACCGGGTGCTCGCCGAGGCAGGCCTGCGGCTCGACGCCGTCACCGCCGTCGTCGCCGGCACCGGTCCCGGCCCGTACACGGGGCTGCGCGTCGGCCTGATGACCGCGGACGCCTTCGGGCTCGCGCTCGGCGTGCCCGTGCACGGCGTGTGCACGCTGGACGGCCTCGCGTTCGCCGCCGACCTGGAGGGCCCCTTCGTGGTGGCGACCGACGCCCGCCGCAAGGAGGTCTACTGGGCGCGGTACGCCGACTCCCGCACCCGCCTCACCGACCCGGCCGTCGACCGCCCCGCCGACATCGCCGGGCAGGTGGCCGGCCTCCCCGCCGTCGGCGCCGGCGCGCTGCTCTACCCGGACACCTTCCCCCGGGCGCACGAGCCGGAGCACGTGTCCGCCGCCGCCCTGGCCCGGCTGGCCGCCGAGAAGCTCGCGGCGGGGGAGGAGCTGCCCGCGCCCCGGCCGCTGTACCTGCGCAGGCCCGACGCCCAGGTCCCCAAGAACTACAAGGTGGTCACCCCCAAGTGACCGAGTCAGCCACCGCCGAGTCCGCCCCCGCCGCGCTGCGCGAGATGCGCTGGTGGGACATCGACCCCGTGCTCCTCATGGAGCGCGAGCTGTTCCCGGAGGACGCCTGGTCCCGGGGGATGTTCTGGTCCGAGCTGGCCCACGCGCGCGGTCCTGGGGCGTCCCGGCGGTACCTGGTCGCCGAGGACGACGGCCGGGTCGTCGGCTACGCGGGCCTGGTCGCCTCCGGCGAGCAGGCCGACGTGCAGACCATCGCCGTCGCCCGCGACCACTGGGGCACCGGCCTCGGTGCCCGGCTGCTGACCGAGCTGCTGCGCGCGGCGACCGACTTCGAGTGCGCCGAGGTGCTGCTCGAGTGCCGGGTGGACAACACCCGCGCCCAGCGGCTGTACGAGCGCTTCGGCTTCGAGCCCATCGGCTTCAGACGCGGCTACTACCAGCCGGGCAACGTGGACGCCCTGGTGATGCGCCTGACCGACCCCTCCACCTCCGTACCGGGAACCGAACGAGGAACCGACAACCATGGCTGACTCACGCGACGAGCCTCTCGTCCTGGGGATCGAGACCTCCTGCGACGAGACCGGCGTCGGTGTCGTGCGCGGCACCACCCTGCTGGCCGACGCCGTCGCGTCCAGCGTCGACGAGCACGCCCGCTTCGGCGGCGTCGTCCCGGAGGTGGCCAGCCGCGCCCACCTGGAGGCGATGGTGCCGACGATCGACCGCGCCCTGAAGGAGGCGGGGGTGAGCGCGCGCGACCTCGACGGCATCGCCGTCACCGCCGGACCCGGCCTCGCGGGTGCCCTGCTGGTCGGCGTCTCGGCGGCGAAGGCGTACGCCTACGCGCTGGGCAAGCCGCTGTACGGCGTCAACCACCTCGCCTCGCACATCTGCGTCGACCAGCTGGAACACGGCGCGCTGCCCGAGCCGACGATGGCCCTGCTGGTCTCCGGCGGGCACTCCTCCCTGCTGCTGTCCACGGACATCACCTCGGACGTCCGCCCCCTCGGCGCCACCATCGACGACGCGGCCGGCGAGGCCTTCGACAAGATCGCCCGGGTGCTCAACCTGGGCTTCCCCGGCGGCCCGGTCATCGACCGGTACGCGCGCGAGGGCGACCCGAACGCGATCGCCTTCCCGCGCGGTCTGACCGGACCGCGCGACGCGGCGTACGACTTCTCCTTCTCCGGTCTGAAGACGGCCGTGGCCCGCTGGATCGAGGCGAAGCGGGCGGCGGGGGAGGAGGTGCCGGTGCGCGACGTGTCGGCCTCCTTCCAGGAGGCGGTCGTGGACGTGCTGACCCGCAAGGCGGTGCGGGCCTGCAAGGACGAGGGCGTCGACCACCTGATGATCGGCGGCGGCGTGGCCGCCAACTCGCGGCTGCGGGCCCTGGCCCAGGAGCGCTGCGAGGCGGCCGGGATCCGGCTGCGGGTGCCTCGCCCCAAGCTGTGCACGGACAACGGCGCGATGGTCGCCGCGCTCGGCGCCGAGATGGTCGCCCGGAACCGGGCCGCCTCCGACTGGGACCTGTCGGCCGACTCCTCCCTCCCGGTCACGGAACCGCACGTGCCGGGACAGGGTCACACGCACGGCCACGGCACCGGTCACGGTCACCACGGCCACGATCACGTCCACGAGGTCAGCAAGGAGAACTTGTACTCGTGACCGTCGCGCTGATGTGGGAGGCGCGGGCGCTTCCCGGCCGGGGCGCGGAGCTGCTGGCCTGGGCCCGGGCGCAGCCGCTCGCCGGCACCCCGGCCCGCCGGGAGACCCTGCGCGCCCCGCAGGACCGGGTCCTCGTCATCACCTGGTGGGACGCCGCGTACGACGCCGAACTCCCGGAGCTGCCCGAACCGGACGAGGGTCTGGTGGCGCGCGCGGTGCACCGGTGGCGGTTCGAGTCGGCCGACGGCGACGACGGCCGGCCGGCCGGGGACGGCGAGGGCCGGCCGGCCGGGGACGGCGAGGGCCGGCCGGCCGGGGGCCACGAGAGCCGGTCGGCCGAGGGTGACGGAGACCAGTCGGCCCGCGGTGAGGCAGACCGGCCGGTCGAATGATTCGGGTATCCCGGCGAATGTTCCGGAGAGCTTGCTGAGGCGACCCCTTCGTCAGGCGGCCCCATGGGGTTACGATCGCCGCCATGACATCCCCGCAGCCCGCTGAAACCCCGACGCGAAAGCGGTCCGCGCAGACCGCGACCCTCGCCGAGATCGCGCGCGAGGCCGGTGTGTCCGCACCGACTGTTTCGAAGGTGCTCAACGGCCGTGCCGACGTCGCCCCCTCGACGCGGGCCCGCGTCGAGGAGCTGCTGCGCGTACACGGCTACCGGCGCAGGCGGGCCGAGTCGACCCGGTCTCCCCTGATCGACCTGGTCTTCCACGAGCTGGAGAGCGCCTGGGCGATGGAGGTCATCCGGGGCGTGGAGAACGTGGCCCGGGACACGGGGCTCAGCGTCGTGCTCTCCGAGAGCGCGGGCCGCCTCACGCCCGGCCGGACCTGGGCCGACCAGGTCGCCGCCCGCCGCCCGCACGGCGTGATCCTCGTCCTGTCCGGCCTCGACGAGTCCCAGCGGGCCCTGCTCACCAGCCGGTCCATCCCGTTCGTGGTGATGGACCCGGCCGGCGACCCCGGCGCCGACGTGCCGTCCATCGGCGCCACCAACTGGCAGGGCGGCCTCGCCGCCACCCGGCACCTGGTCGACCTCGGCCACACCCGCATCGGCGCGATCAGCGGCCCCACGCGCATGATGTGCAGCCGCGCCCGCGTCGACGGCTACCGGGCCGCCCTGGAGACGGCCGGGCTGCCGGTCGACCCCGGCCTGATCGTGACCGGTGACTTCCACCACGAGGCCGGCTACCGGCAGGGCCTGGAACTGCTGCGCCGCCCGGACCGGCCGACGGCCGTCTTCGCCGGCAACGACCTCCAGGCGCTCGGGCTGTACGAGGCCGCGCGCGAGCTGGGGCTGCGCATCCCGCAGGACCTGAGCGTGGTCGGGTTCGACGACCTGCCGGTGGCCCGCTGGGTGGGGCCGCCGCTGACGACCGTGCGGCAGCCGCTGATGGAGATGGCCGAGGCGGCGGCCCGGCTGGTGCTGGACCTCGGGCGGGACGACGGCTCCCCGACCGCGACCCGCGTGGAGCTGGCCACCAGCCTGGAGGTGCGCAGCAGTACGGCGCCGCCCCGGGAGTGACAAGCCGCCAGTCTGAGAATTTCCGCAGAAGTCCGGCCCACCTGTTCCAGTTTCAATAATTCGGACTTATGTTCCTTCCGGCGGGGCATCCGGTGGGGACGCGAACGGGACGGGCAGGGCGGGAGCTGACGCATGGCGGCGCGGGGCGGGCAGGAGGGCCGGGACGGCCGGGACGGCCGCCGGAAGGGGCTCAGGGCGGCCGGCCTGGCCCTGACCGGCGCCCTGCTGCTCGGCGCCGGGGCGGCGGGCTGGGCCTACCTGCACCTGAACGGCAACATCAAAAGCGTCGACATCAACGGCGCGCTCGGCGACGACCGTCCCGCGCGCCCCGTCACCGTCCCCTCCGCCTCGCCCTCCGCGTCCCCGGTGCCCACCGGCGCCCTGAACCTCCTTGTCCTCGGCTCCGACTCGCGCAGCGGCGAGGAGAACCAGGAGCTGGGCGGCGGCGACAGCGGGGGAGCCCGTTCGGACACGGCGATGGTCGTCCACCTCGACGCGGGCCGCACCACCGCCACCGTCGTCAGCATCCCGCGCGACACCCTCGTCGAGCGGCCCTCCTGCCCGCTGCCGTCCGGCGGTACGACCAGGGCGGCGAGCGGCGCGATGTTCAACACGGCCTACGAATTGGGCGGGCCGGTCTGCGCCGTGAAGACCGTCGAGTCGCTCACCGGCGTGCGCATGGACCACTACGTCGAGGTCGACTTCTCCGGCTTCGCCGACCTGGTCGACGCGCTCGGCGGAGTCACCGTCACCACGGACGCGGACATCGACGACGACAAGAGCCACCTGCACCTGGACGCCGGCACCCACCACCTCGACGGCACCGAGGCCCTCGGCCTGGCCCGCACCCGGTACGGGCTGGAGGGCGGCAGCGACCTCGCCCGGATAGGGCTCCAGCACAAGCTCGTCAAGGCGCTCCTCGAGCAGATCTCCGCCACCGACCTGCTCACCGACCCCGCGCGTCTCTACCAGGTCGCCGACGCCCTCACCGGCAGCCTCACCACCGACACCGGCCTCGACTCGCTGGGCGAACTGATGAACCTGGGCCGCAGCCTCGGCGGCCTGGAGGCGGACGACGTACGCACGCTGACGATGCCGGTGCTGCCCGCCCCCGCCGACCCCAACCGGGTCGTGGCGGACCAGCCGGACGCCGCCGAGCTGTGGGAATCGCTGCGCTGAGGGACGTCCCGGAGAATCTTCCCGGCGTGTGTCGATCCGCGGCGGGCCCGTTCGACGCAAGGGTGAAAGGCCGGGAGAAGCCCGGCGGCAGAACCACCCGAGGAGCCACCATGCCCCGCTACCTGTCCCTCATCCGCATCGAGGAGTCCGACGCCCTCGCCGGCGGCCCCAGTCCCGAGCTGATCCAGCGGATGGAGAAGCTGATGGAGGAGATGACCAAGGCCGGCGTCCTGCTGGACACGGCCGGCCTGACCCCGACCGCCCAGGGCACCCGCGTCCACTACGAGGGCGGGCGGATCTCCGTCACCGACGGGCCCTTCACCGAGACCAAGGAGGTCGTCGGCGGCTACTCCCTCCTCCAGGCCAAGGACCTGGCCGAGGCGGTCGAGTGGACCAAACGGTTCCTGAAGGTGCACGAGGACCACTGGACGGTCACCTGCGAGGTCCGCGAGCTGATGGAGGGCTGAGCGACGCGGGGCGCCGGTTCCCGCTTTGTCCCGGCGTCCCGAGGGTGTTGCATGGTGGGCTGTGGAAGCACAGCCCGCCGCAGCCTTCGAAACCGTCTTCCGGCTCGAGTCGCCCCGTGTGATCGCCGGCGTCGCCCGGCTCGTCCGGGACGTCGGCATCGCCGAGGAACTCACCCAGGACGCCCTGGTCGCCGCCCTGGAGCAGTGGCCGAGGGACGGCGTGCCCGACAACCCGGGCGCCTGGCTCATGACCACCGCCCGCCGCCGCGCCGTCGACCTGATCCGGCGCCGGGAGACCTACGCCCGCAAGCTCGCGGAGATCGGCCGGGACCTGCCCGTCTCGGCGCCCCCGCCCGAGGAGCCCGCCGACCCCGAGGACATCGACGACGACCTGCTGCGGCTGGTCTTCACCGCCTGCCACCCGGTGCTGTCCGCCGAGGCCCGCATCGCCCTGACCCTGCGCCTGCTCGGCGGCCTGACCACACCCGAGATCGCCCGCGCCTGCCTCGTACCCGAACCCACGGTCGCGCAGCGCATCGTCCGCGCCAAACGCACCCTGGCCAGGAAGAACGTCGCCTTCGAGGTGCCGTACGGCCCGGACCGCGCGGCCCGCCTCGGCTCGGTGCTCGAGGTCATCTACCTGATCTTCAACGAGGGCTACGCGGCCACCGCCGGCGACGACTGGCTCCGCCCCGCCCTGTGCGAGGACGCCCTGCG
Source organism: Streptomyces coelicoflavus (assembly GCF_003112555.1). GTDB lineage: Bacteria > Actinomycetota > Actinomycetes > Streptomycetales > Streptomycetaceae > Streptomyces > Streptomyces coelicoflavus. The sequence continues at coordinate 209,795 of NZ_BEWB01000006.1, forward strand.
CCTGGCCCGCGTCCTGTCCGCCCTGATGCCGAAGGAACCCGAGGTCCACGGCCTGGCCGCGCTGCTGGAGTTCCAGTCCTCCCGCACCGCCGCCCGCACCGCCCCCGACGGCGAGCCGGTGCTGCTGCGCGACCAGAACCGCCACCGCTGGAACCGCCTGCTCATCGCCCGCGGCATCACCGCCCTCGGCCACGCCCACGCCGCCACCGGCTCCGCCGCCCCGGGCCCGTACGTCCTCCAGGCCGCGATCGCCGCCTGCCACGCGACGGCCCTCACCTACGAGGAGACCGACTGGCCGCGCATCGCCACGCTCTACGGCCTGCTCGCGGCCCGCGCCCCGTCTCCGGTCGTCGAACTCAACCGCGCCGTCGCCGTCTCGATGGCCGAGGGCCCGGCCCCCGCACTCGCCCTCGTCGACGCCCTCGCCGCGGAGCCGGCCCTGCGCGACTACCACCTGCTCCCCAGCGTCCGGGGCGACCTCCTGCTCCGCCTGGACCGCACGGCCGAGGCCCGCGAGGAGTTCGAACGGGCCGCCTCCCTGACCCGCAACGCCCGCGAACGCGCACTCCTGCGGCGCCGGGCGCGGGAGACGGAGGCCCGCTAGCCGTCCTACCGGACGGGGTGCCCGATCAGCATCGTCGGCGCCCCCGCGACCCGCGTCAGGAACACGGTCGCGGCGTTCGGCCCCTGCGGTTTGACCTTCCTCCGCAGTTCCTCCGGCTCGACCGCCGAGCCCCGCTTTTTCACGGTCAGCGTCCCGACCCCGCGCTCCCGCAGCAGCGCCTTCAGCTTCTTGACGTTGAACGGGAGCTGGTCGGTGATCTCGTAGGCGGTGGCGTACGGCGTGCGGTGCGCTTCGTCGGCGGTGACGTAGGCGATGGTCGGGTCGATCAGCCCGCCGTCCAGGTCCTCGGCCACCTCGGCGACGAGGTGGGCCCGGATGACGGCGCCGTCCGGCTCGTACAGGTACCGCCCGACCGGGCGGGCTCCGGGGTCCGGCAGCATGGTCGCGGGCGTGGCGTAGATCCCCGCTCCGGCGGGCAGCAGCGTCGCCCGCCGCGCCCCCGGCGTCACGTCCGGGCCGAACCACAGCACGGCCTCCTTGACGTCCCCGCCGTCCGAGACCCACTCGGCCGTCGCCTCCGGGGGGATCGCCTCGTGGGGAATGCCGGGCGCGATCTTCAGCAGGCCGAGCGGCGCCCCGAGCGCGGCGGACACGGCCCAGGACAGCGGCGGGGAGTACGCCTCCGGGTCGAAGATCCGGCCGCGCTTGGAGGAACGCCGGGCGGGGTCGACGAACACGGCGTCGTACCCGGCCGTGTCCACCTCCGTCACGTCGGCCTCGCGCACCTCGATCAGGCCGGCGAGCCCGAGCGCGTCGGCGTTGGCGCGGGCCGCCGCGGCGGTGACCGGGTCGTGGTCGACGGCGAGGACCCGGATCCCGGCGCGGGCGAACGCGATCGCGTCGCCGCCGATCCCGCAGCACAGGTCGGCGACGGACCGCACCCCGAGCGCCCGGAGGCTCTCCGCCCGGTACGCCGCCACACTCGCCCGCGTCGACTGCTCCACCCCGTTCGGAGTGAAGAACATCCGCCCGGCGTCCTCGGCCCCGAACTTCGCCACCGCCCGCTGCCGCAGCCGGGCCTGCCCCAGTGCCGCCGACACCAGCCCGGCGGGATGCGCGCGCCGCAGCCGGGTGGCGACCGCCAACTCCCGGGCGGGGTCGGTGTCGCGCACCTCGTCGAGGAGCGCGCGGCCTTCGGGGGCGAGCAGGGCGAGGAGGGAGTCCAGGTCGTTCACCGACTCATTGTGGGCCAGTCGGTGGACGGTGTGCCTCCGGCGCGGTGTCGGGCCGGGTTCGGCGGCCGGGGACTGCGAGGATCCGGCACCATGCGAGAAGTCGTACAAAATGACAAAAGTCGGGTGTCGCGGCACGTCTCCCGGGCGCCTCGTCCCGCACTCCGCCGGCGCGCGGTGACCGCGACCGCCGTCCTGGCCGTCGCCGCCCTCGCCGGCGGCTGTGCGCGGGGCGACGGCCACGGGGAGGGGGGCGCCGCCGGCCGGCAGGGCCCGGAGGCCGCCGCGGCCCGCGCGGCCGACGCCGCGGCCGAGGCGCGCGAGGCGCGGGCCGCCCTGGCCGCCGCCGCCAAGCGCTGGGACCTGAAGAAGGTCCCGCTGACGGCCCCCGCGCCCCCCGAGAAGAAGCCGGAGATCAAGGCCCGCGAGGGCTTCGAGGTCGACGGCCAGGAGGAGGACGGCCTCCCGCCGGTCTTCACCACGGTCCCCACCAAGGAGAAGGTCGTCTTCCTCACCATCGACGACGGCGCCGAGAAGGACCCGGCGTTCCTGAAGATGATGAGCGAGCTGAAGATCCCGTACACCGTCTTCCTCACCGACGAGGAGATCAAGGACGACTACGGCTACTTCAAGAAGATGCAGGCCCGCGGCGTCACCCTCAACAACCACACCCTGAGCCACCCCTACCTCCCCGGCCTCTCCTACGAGGACCAGAAGCGGGAGATCTGCGGCATGCAGGACGTGATGGAGAAGCGCTACGGCAAGCGCCCCGTCCTCTTCCGCCCGCCCTTCGGCAACTACAACCGCGACACCCTGCGGGCCGCCAAGTCCTGCGGGATCAAGTACGCCCCGATCTGGAGCGAGGAGGTGTACGTCGACCACTGGGAGTACCGCGAGTGGGACCAGGACCTGCACCCCGGTGACATCGTCCTCACCCACTTCCGGGGCGAGAACGACTGGGACGGCACCATGACCGACATGGTCCGCCGCTTCCTGGACCGGATCACCGCCGACGGATACGCGGTGGCCCGCCTGGAGGACTACCTGTGAGGCGAGGGCGGTCCCGCCCGGCCGGCGCCGCCCCGGCCGCCCTCCTGCTCCCGCTGCTCCTGCTGCTCCCGCTCACCGCCTGCGACCGGCTCGCCGCCGCCCCCACCGAGCACGCGGCGGCGGCCGGGGACCCGGCCCAGGACGCCGACCGCGGCCGTCGGCTGCCGCCCGTCGTGGACCACGTCCGCACCGACGACCCGGTCGTCTTCCTCACCTACGACGACAGCGCCGAGCGCGACCCCGCCTTCACCGGCCTGATCCGCGAACGCCGCCTCCCGGTCACCCTGTTCCTCACCGACACCGTCGCCGGACCGGCGTACGGCGACCTTGCCGGGCTGCGCCCGTTCGGCGCGAGCCTGCAGAACCACACCCTCGACCACCGCTCCCTGCGCGGCCTGCCCTACGCCGGCCAGCGTGCCGAGATCTGCGGCCAGCAGACCAAGCTCAGGTCCCGCTTCGGCGTCCGCGCCCGCCTCTTCCGCCCGCCGCACGGCACGTACGACACCACGACCCTGCGCGCCGCCGCCGACTGCGGCATCACCGCCCTGGTCCTGTGGCGCGCCACCCTCGACGCCGCGGGCGACCTCACCTACACCCGCGGCGACCACCGCCTCCACCCCGGCGACATCATCGCCGTGGACCCGGACCACCCGACGGCCACGAACCTGACGGCCCGCACGGAACGTTTGCTGGAGACGATCGAGGAGCAGGGGCTGAGGGTGGGCGACTTGGAGGAGTACCTGTGACTCCTCGATGCCGACCGGCACGATCCAGCCCGTCCGGCGCCTGAGGACGAGGCCGTCCAGGCCGAAGCGGGGGCCTGGGGGCGGCAGCCCCCAGCGACTCCGACACCCACGCAGGGTGCCTCCACGAACCGGCGTTCACCCGAAAACCCCGCCGACGCGCCGCTGGCATTGGCACTCCGCTTGACCGAGTGCTAATCGCAGTCATAGTCTCGGCTCTGGCACTCCCCACTGGAGAGTGCCAACTACGCGACGGGCAGGTCCGGCACCCGCGACGACGGATCGACCTGGTCGCCACCTCAGACAGTTAACCCCGTGAGATCTCCGAAGGGGGAGGTCGGATCGTGACGACCACCAGCTCCAAGGTTGCCATCAAGCCGCTCGAGGACCGCATTGTGGTCCAGCCGCTCGACGCCGAGCAGACCACGGCTTCGGGCCTGGTCATTCCGGACACCGCCAAGGAGAAGCCCCAGGAGGGCGTCGTCCTGGCCGTCGGCCCGGGCCGCTTCGAGGACGGCAACCGCCTTCCGCTCGACGTCAGCGTCGGCGACGTCGTGCTCTACAGCAAGTACGGCGGCACCGAGGTGAAGTACAACGGCGAGGAGTACCTCGTCCTCTCGGCCCGCGACGTGCTCGCGATCGTCGAGAAGTAGAAGCAGCTCTCAAGTAGCTCTTCACTTCACCGAAGCACCTTGCTTTCCAGCTGCGCCCCTGGCTCCCGCGACCATAAAAAGCCGGGCGTCGGGGGCGCAGTTGCCGTATAACCCCAAGATTTCCGGAAGAGGGCTCACGCTCCCATGGCGAAGATCCTGAAGTTCGACGAGGACGCCCGTCGCGCCCTCGAGCGCGGCGTCAACAAGCTCGCCGACACCGTGAAGGTGACGATCGGCCCCAAGGGCCGCAACGTCGTCATCGACAAGAAGTTCGGCGCCCCCACCATCACCAACGACGGCGTCACCATCGCCCGCGAGGTCGAGGTCGAGGACCCGTACGAGAACCTCGGCGCCCAGCTGGTGAAGGAGGTGGCGACCAAGACCAACGACATCGCGGGTGACGGCACCACCACCGCCACCGTGCTCGCCCAGGCGCTCGTGCGCGAGGGCCTGAAGAACGTCGCCGCGGGTGCCTCCCCGGCGCTGCTGAAGAAGGGCATCGACGCGGCCGTCGCCGCCGTGTCGGAAGACCTTCTCGCCACCGCCCGCCCGATCGACGAGAAGTCCGACATCGCCGCCGTGGCCGCGCTGTCCGCCCAGGACCAGCAGGTCGGCGAGCTGATCGCCGAGGCGATGGACAAGGTCGGCAAGGACGGTGTCATCACCGTCGAGGAGTCCAACACCTTCGGTCTGGAGCTGGACTTCACCGAGGGCATGGCCTTCGACAAGGGCTACCTGTCGCCGTACTTCGTGACGGACCAGGAGCGCATGGAGGCCGTCCTCGACGACCCGTACATCCTGATCAACCAGGGCAAGATCTCCTCCATCGCGGACCTGCTTCCGCTGCTGGAGAAGGTCATCCAGGCCAACGCCTCCAAGCCGCTGCTGATCATCGCCGAGGACCTGGAGGGCGAGGCGCTCTCCACCCTCGTCGTCAACAAGATCCGCGGCACGTTCAACGCGGTGGCCGTCAAGGCCCCCGGCTTCGGCGACCGCCGCAAGGCGATGCTCCAGGACATGGCCGTCCTCACCGGCGCCACCGTCATCTCCGAGGAGGTCGGCCTCAAGCTCGACCAGGTCGGCCTCGAGGTGCTCGGCACCGCCCGCCGCATCACCGTCACCAAGGACGACACCACGATCGTCGACGGTGCCGGCAAGCGCGACGAGGTCCAGGGCCGCATCGCCCAGATCAAGGCCGAGATCGAGAACACGGACTCCGACTGGGACCGCGAGAAGCTCCAGGAGCGCCTCGCGAAGCTGGCCGGCGGCGTGTGCGTGATCAAGGTCGGCGCCGCCACCGAGGTGGAGCTGAAGGAGCGCAAGCACCGTCTGGAGGACGCCATCTCCGCGACCCGCGCCGCGGTCGAGGAGGGCATCGTCTCCGGTGGTGGCTCCGCGCTGGTCCACGCCGTCAAGGTGCTCGAGGGCAACCTCGGCAAGTCCGGCGACGAGGCCACCGGTGTCGCGGTCGTCCGCCGCGCCGCCGTCGAGCCGCTGCGCTGGATCGCCGAGAACGCCGGCCTGGAGGGCTACGTCATCACCTCCAAGGTCGCCGAGCTCGACAAGGGCCAGGGCTTCAACGCCGCCACCGGCGAGTACGGCGACCTGGTCAAGGCCGGCGTCATCGACCCGGTGAAGGTCACCCGCTCCGCCCTGGAGAACGCCGCCTCCATCGCCTCCCTCCTGCTGACGACCGAGACCCTGGTCGTCGAGAAGAAGGAAGAGGAAGAGCCGGCCGCCGCGGGCCACGGCCACGGCCACGCCCACTGAGCGACTCGCTCGTAGAAGGGCCCGGCATCCTGGTGGATGCCGGGCCCTTCCCGTTCCGCCGGTGCATGTGCCAGTAGGCGGGACACGGGGACGCATCTGTTAGCGTCATGATCGATTCGGTGGAACGCTACTGACCACAGCGTGTGCCGAACGGCGATGCGTTACGAGCAAGGGGGAAGCAATGCCAGAGCTCCCGCCCGGCGACGTGTTCACCGGCCGTGTGCTGGAGTGGCACAGCGAAGAGGGCTGGGGCGTGCTCGCGTCCGACGCCCTTCCGGAGCGGGTCTGGGCGCACTTCTCGGTGATCGATGCCGAGGGCTTTCGCGAACTGAGCGCAGGCCAGCGTGTCGTGTTCTCGGCCGAGTGGACCGAGCAGGACGAGTATCACTGGCGCGCCGTGTGGGTCCGGCCGAAGACGGCCACGCACCACCGTCCGGACGAAGCGGACGGGCCGGGCTACGCGTCCGGTCTGGACATCGACTTCGACTCCTGACCGGGCGTCGGCTGCAGCCGAATCGGTCCGATACTCGCTGTTCGACGGAATCAGCAAGTCCGTCGGGGCACGGGGCGAGGCATCCGCCGCCGCGGAAGCCACTGCCTACGCAAGCGATCTCGACATCGCCTACGACTCCTGACGCGTGAGCCGGTTCTCCGCACACGAACAGGTACGGAGAACCGGCTGACGGCTGTCACGGCCGCGCACCTTGAGCGTGCGGACGACCTGAACAGGCGTCTGTTCGCGTTACGGGGCGATGCCCTGGCGAACCTCCCCGTAACGGGGGGAGCCAAGCTTCGGCTTCAGGCCGCGGACCGCCCGAGGGCCACCTCGGGCAGGGTGAGTCCCGCCTCGGCGTCCGCCACCGCCGCTCGCCACGAAGGCCCGGTCAGGAAGGCCCGCAGCTCCGAGTCGTGCCCGGTACCCGGCCGTGGGTGACGGCGTTGCCCGCCAGCTCACTCACGATCAGTTCCACCGCGTCATGCACCGGTGTGCGGTACGGCCACCCCCAGCGGTCCAATTGGTACGAGGCGAGCCGCCGGGCCAGACGGGCGCCGCGCGACGTGGCGCTGTTACGGAGCGTGAAGGCTGCGGCGGCAGGGAAGGAGGCGACGCCGGTGGAAAGGGTGGTCATGCGTCGGAGATCCCGCTCCGGCGGCCTGCCCGGCCAGGCCTTCCGGCCATACGGCGAGCACCTGTAGCGGTCGGTCCGGCTGCTGTCGGGGCGGTCGGACCGTTGGCGGCCGGGCTGCTCCGGCGACACGAGGACGCCGTCTCACCGGAGGACCGTCACAGCAGTCCGCTCAGCGGCAGCACCCGCTCGGCGAGCCGTCCCCGCAGCCGCTCCCCGGCGGTGTCGACCTCCTCCGCGAGCCAGCCCGCGGCGATCAGCAGTCCGGCGTGCTCGGCGACGTCCTCGGGCCGCAGGCCGCAGAAGGAGGCCACTGTGTCCAGCGCGAGCCCGCCACCGTCCTCGCCGGCGTCTCCCAGACACCCGTCGGGACGGCAGTGGGCGGCGGTGTACACGGCGAGGAGCCGCGTGGCAGCGCCCGCCTTCTTCTTCCGCAGTTTCCGGTCGCCCACCACCTTCTGGGCCCATCCCGAGAGCCGCGCCCGGGTGACTTTGCCGAAGAAGAACGGGCGGGGCTGCGTGGGAATCAGCGTGGGCACCGTGACCTGGGTGGGCTCCTCGGGCCGGGACGTCAGCGCGTCGTCGGCGGTGACGTCCTCCGGCAGCAGCAGCCAGCCCACGTCGACGAGCTCCTGGAGCACCCGCTCGGCGTCGCCCTGCAACCAGCCGCCGAGGTCCTGCCCGGTGACGTTCCCGGTACCGGCGCGAGCGGCCCGCATGGTGATCATCAGCACCGCGAGCCGAGCCTCGGCCCGGGGAAGGGGCGAGCCGACCCGGACGTGCTCGAGCACGTTGCGGAGGTGGACGCCCTGGCCCCGGGTCAGCAGCCGTTCGACCACCGGCCCCTCGCCGTCCAGCAGGATGCCGCGTCGGTTGGCGTCCATCTCGCGTGTCGTCCGCGCCGCCGTCGCGGCCCGGTCCGCCTCCTCCCGCAGGGACGCGTCGCCGGTGACGTCGGCCCACAGGGCGAAGGCGCGGGCCTTGCGGTCGTGGAGTTCAGCGAGGTCGGCGAGGTCCGGCTCGGGCCGCCGCTGGTAGGCGCGGAACGCGTCCCCGAGCTCGGTCAGCTCCACACGCAGCGCCTCGGGCTGGAGGTCGTCCGGCACGATCCGCTGCGCTACCTTCGCCCCTCGTGCCGCCTTCCGCACCTTCCGGGACGTGGCAGGGGCGCCACCGGGCCCGGGACGCGGGGCGGGCCGGGCGTGCGGGACGGAGACGGCCCCGGATTCGGCGACCCCGACGGCCCCGGATTCGGCGACTTCGACGGCACCGGGACCGCCGGAGATCGATACCGCCGACGGAGCCCCACTCCCACCGCCTGGAGCATCGGAGAACATCACCGTCCCCCCGCCGGTCACCGCTCCCAGGCCCCGGCCCGCCCTCACCCTGTCCGTACGCTCCCCGTCGGCGCCGTCGACGAACAGTCCGCCTCCGTCACCAGTGCCCGCGTTCACGTGATGCCGCCCTCTCCCTCGCCGAAACCTGCGACCTCCCGCCCGCTGCGGGCGCAGCCACCCGACGCTAAGTCGCACCGGCACCTCGCCAGGGGCAGACGGGGCTAGACCACACGTTCGGGTGACGCCCCCGCCCAGGATCCGGAACTGGGGCACCCGGGTGACGTGCGCCCTGAGATCCGTGCCGTGCCGGTGAATTCAGAAGAACACCACTTCGCCCGCGCCGCCCCTGCATGTCTACGGCCTGCTCTTCCACACCCTGGGCAACCACGACAGCGAGTACGGACGAGGACGACATCAAGGTCCGCACCGGTCTCCGCTACCCGGCGGGCCCGCAGCAGCTGATCGAGGAGCTGATCGGGATGGGCGTGATGCGCCGCCGCCGCGACGGCCGCATCGACCTGCCGGACGTCTACCGCATCGCCTTCGGCGTGGGTCGCAAGGGCGGCGTCCCCCGGGCCGCGGGCTGACCTCTGCCGTCTGCCGTCTGCCGTCTGCCGTCAGCGGCAGCGTGGGCAGCGGGTCTCGTCGTCCACGGGCTTGAAGAGCAGCGGCTGTACGTGGTCGCCGGCGCACTCGCGGGCGCCTGCGAGGCGGGGGGAGAGGCGCGAGCCTGGGGGTTGCTGCTGCTGGTCGGGGTGCGCTGGTGTTGTGGTGACGAGCCGGTGGGCTGGTACGGGTGACGCCGGCGGGGGAGGCGGCGGTACGTCGCTGAGCAGGTGGCGCAGGAGGCCGCCGGGGCGGTGGACGGGGGTGCCGTCGTCGGGCAGGCCGCGCAGGATGTGCGTGCGGACGGCGGTGGGCGGGTGCCCGGCGGCCAGCCAGCGGGCGGTGAGCTTCGTCAGCTCGGGACGCATGGCTCGGGGGATGTGCCGCAGGTCGGGGGAGAGGGCGGGGAAGGTGTCGACGAGGGCGCGGGCTGCGGGGAGGTGGGGCTCGGAGTCGCCGTCCGGCTGCGGGCTTTGTGCGTCGGCTTCGGGGGGCTTGGGGGGTTGGTTGGAGGTGTTTCCCTCATGGTTTTGGAGTGGATGACCGTCGGTGGGCGGAGGGGTCGGCTCACCGACGGCCGGTGAACGACGACCCGGCGCGAGCTGCGGCGGTGCGACGCGCTCGGTGGTGATCGTCCCCGCAGGCCCCGCGTGCATCTGGGCGAGCAGCTTGAGCGCTTCGGCCTCGCTCAAGGGCACGTTGGAGACGAGCTGTTGGGTGACCCAGAGCCCACCGGCCCCCTGGAGCCGCCGTTCGTGCACGAATCCCTCGTCCTTGAGCTGCCGCTTGGCCCGGGTGAAGGCGCAGCCACCGATGCGGGCGCGTTCAGCCGTACGGGAGAGGGATTCCCGGGTGCCGGGCGGGAGGGAGAGCTGCCAGGTCAGGAGGCGAACGGCGTCGGAGGAGAGCCGGGGATGCCGGATGAGGTCGTGCGAGAACTGGGTGAAGGCGCGCGGGGGCGCGATAAAGTGCCGGTAGATCACGGTGGAGTCACTTCCACTGGTGGTTGAGGCCCTTGCCGACGGGTCCTAAGCCGTCGGTGAGGGCTGCTTTGCATGGTGACGCTGAGATGGACGGTAGCGCACGGATTGTGTCCGTACGGCTGCGTTGAGTGAAGAAAGCTTTCGCTGACCGGCGTTCACTCACACGAGGCAACTTGCCCGCTCAAGGCCCATGTTGACGCACGCGCATCCTAGTGATTGCACCCCAACTCTGAAGACAGGTGCGGTAATGACCAAATCTGAGCTGGAACTGGACGAACAGTCCCGGTGTATTCAAGAGGCCCTTCAAGGGCTCGTCAGCAGGGCACCGGAGGGATGGTCCGAGCTCAGGTACGCCTACAGGTCCACGGTCGGGTTCAGCAACTCGGACCTCGAATTCACCATGCGCGACGGCAGCAAGGAGGTCGGGACGGCGCCGGTCGCGGTTTTCGACGCCCTGGATGACCTTCGCCATGCCATGCATGAGCTCGAGAAGGGAACCTGGTTCACTGCGCTGATCACCGCAGACAGCTCTCTGCGGTATCAGGCGAACTTCGACTACGACTCCGAGCCCGACTTCGTGCCACAGATCAACGCCGCCAGCTACCTCGACGACATGCGGCACTTCCCACGCACTGAGGAAAACACCCCGGACTGGCTGAAGCGCAGATTGGAAGAAGCACAGAACGAGGCTCCGTGAGACGTATTAGGGCGTCGCTGCCGCCGTCGGCTGTACCTCCACCTGGGGCCAGCGCCGCTCGGTGGTCGGCACACAGACCGTGATATCCAACCTCAAGTCGTCATGACGGGCTGAGACTGCGAGCCTCGTTGAAAACGCTCAGTGAGGGAAGGTCAGAGCTTGAGCACTCCCCGCCAAGTCCAACCAGCGTCCAGCACTGTGTCTCGCAAGGGATCCGTCACCTCACGCGTATCGAAGCGAAACACCTCGATCCTGTGGCGGCGTCCCTCGGAGTCGAGCTGAGACTCCCATTGTCGGAAGACTGCTGGCGCGTTGCCGCGCCCGTACTGTCTATGGGCACTGTTTGCCGAACGATAACCGGCGCGAGGGCCCGGCTCAGGCCGAGACAGGCGTACGGGACAGGGCGGTGCGCAGCGCGAAGATGCCGAGCAGGCCGCCTGAGGCGAACCGCTGAGCGGTCATCACGCGTGGCCGAGCGGCCAGGTACCCCGACACCCGTGCCGCGCCCAGCATGACCAAGGCGTTCACGGAGACCCCCACGACGATCTGCACCCCACCGAGCTGGAGCAGCTGCGCCCAGCCCGGGCCCGCCTGCGGATCCATGAACTGGGGGAGGAGAGCCGCGTACAAGAGAGCGATCTTGGGGTTGAGCAGGTTGGTCAGGAGCCCCATCGAGAACAGGCGGGCGTCGGAGACGGGAGGCAGGTCCCGGGCCGGGGCGAAGGGCGAGCGGCCACCGGGCCTGAGCATGTCCCAGGCCAGGTAGGCCAGGTAGGCGGCCCCGGCGAGCTTGACCACCGTGTACGCCAGCGGCACGGCCGCGAACAAGGCGGACAGGCCGGCGGCCGCGGCCAGCAGGTAGCACAGGAATCCCACAGCGGTCCCGCTCAGACTGACCAGGCCCGCCCTGCGGCCTTGGGTGATCGCCCGAGAGGCGAGGTGGATCATGTTCGGTCCCGGAGTCAGGGCCATGCCCAGTTCGACCAGGGCCACTCCCCCCGCTGCGGCCGGGCTGATCACAGGTCCCCCACGGCATGGCTCCCGTACGTGACGCCGGCTCGACCGAGCGCGGTGGACTCGGTGAACGTCTCCGAGCCCGCGATCGCCACCGGCGCGGCACCGTGCATGAAGTCCTTGTGCTCCATCATTGCTCCACCCCCGCGGTCGATACTAGGCGGGAGCAAGGACACCGAGCCGTCGGTTCAGTCGGGAGAGGCCCCCGACAGGCCCGCGTCCTCACTGCGGCCCGTACTTCCGCCCCGTCCGTGACGTGATCCCGCCCAGCAGCCCCCGCGGCACCAGCTTCGCCGCGCCCATCAGGGTCTTGTAGCGGGGGTCGGGGATCGACAGGGACCTGCCGCGGGAGAGGTCCGTGAGGGCCGCGGCGACGACGTTGTCCGCGTCGAGCCACATCCAGTTCGGGATGTTGTCCGTGCCCATGCCGGCGCGCTGGTGGAACTCGGTGCGCACGAAGCCGGGGGCGAGGGCCATCAGCCGTACGCCGCTGCCGGCCAGGTCCTTCGCCACGCCCTGGGTGAACTGCACGACCCACGCCTTGGAGGCGCCGTAGGTGCCGCGCGGGACGAAGGCGGCGACCGAGGCCACGTTGACGACGCCGCCGCGGCCGCGCTCCCGCATGCCCGCCACCGCCGCCGAGGTCAGCCGGAGGACCGCCTCGCAGTGCACCTTGAGCATGGTCAGCTCGTCGGCCATGGAGACGTCGAGGAAACGGCCCTTGTTGCCGAAACCGGCATTGTTGATCAGCAGGTCGACGGGGTTCCTGGGGTCCGACAGACGGGCGGCCACCGCCTCGATGCCGGCGTCAGTCGACAGGTCCGCCGTCAGCACCTCCGCCTCGATGCCGTGCCGGTCGTGCAGTTCGGTGGCCTGCTCGCGCAGCCGCTTGGTGTCGCGGGCCACCAGCACCAGGTCGTGTCCGTCGGCCGCCAGCCGACGCGCGAACGCCGCCCCGAGGCCCGCCGTCGATCCCGTAATCAATGCCGTTGTCATGGCGCAAGGTTAGGGTGCGCGATCACCGGTGCGGACCGGGCACGTCCGCTTCGCCCGGCCGTCGTACCCGGCAACGTACGTCCGTCAGCCGCCGTACTCCGCCACGTACTTCCGCGCCGTCGCGAGCGCCTCCGGGTGCAGCGCGTCGCCCGCCGCGAGCAGCCGGGGGAGCAGCTCGCGCTGGGTCGTCACGGCGCGGAACTGCAGGGCCACCGTCACCTCGTGGGAGGGGCGGTGCACGATTCGCACCGGGTCGCCCGCGCGGATTCCACCGGGCTCGAGGACGCGGAAGTAGGCGCCCGGCGCACCCTTCTCCATGAAGCGCTTCACCCAGCGCGGCTCACCCATGTGGCCCTGGAAGGTGCGGCACGGGATGCGTCCGGACGTCACCTCCAGGAGCAGTTCCGGGCCGACCCGCCAGCGCTCGCCGATCAGGGCGCCGGTGAGGTCCAGGCCCGTGGTGGTGAGGTTCTCCCCGAACGCGCCGTTCGGCAGCTCGCGGCCCAGTTCGCGTCCCCAGGCGTCCATGTCCTCGCGCGCCATCGCGTACACCGCCTGGTCGGTGCCGCCGTGGTGCCGTGTGTCGCAGACGGCGTCGCCGGCCAGGCCGCTCGCCCCGGTGCCCTTGGAGCCGGGCGCCGCCACCCGGACGGGGCCGTCGGCCGGACGCTTGTCGATGCCGGTGACGCCCTCGGGCTGGTCCGTGTACGGCACCGCCGTCGCACGCCCCAGGTTGACGGACAGGAGCCTCATGGCGGGAAGGTGCATGCGAGAACGGTAGGTCATCGCGGTCAAAGCGTCGACGCGTTATTGGGCGTTCGGTCAAAGGGTCGCTTATCCTCGGGGGTGTGATCGAGGCTCGTCATCTCCGTGTACTGCGCGCCGTGGCATCGACCGGTTCCTTCTCCGCCGCGGGGCGCGAGCTGGGCTGCACCCAGCCCGCCGTCAGCCAGCAGATGAAGGCCCTGGAGTCCTCGGTCGGCACCCCCCTGCTCGTGCGCACCGGACGCGAGATGCGGCTGACCCAGGCCGGAGAGGCGCTGGTGCGGCACGCCGCCGGGATCATCGCCGGGCTCACGGCGGCCGAGGAAGAGGTCGCCGCGATCGCCGGGCTGCGCGCCGGACGGGTCCGGCTGGTCTCCTTCCCCAGCGGCAGCTCCACCCTCGTACCGACCGCCCTGGCCGCGCTGCGCGCCGCGCACCCCGGCACCCGGGTCTCCCTGGAGGAGGCCGAGCCGCCGAACTCCGTCGAGCTGCTGCGCGAGGGCGACTGCGACGTGGCGCTCGCCTTCCGCTACGAGGGCGCGGCCGGCGCGGAGGAGTGGGACGACCTCGTCGTACGGCCGCTGCTGACCGACCGGCTGGTGGCGCTGGTCCCCGAGGAGCACCGGCTCGCCCGTACGGAAGGGGCCGTGGGCATCGGGGAGCTGGCCCGGGAGTCCTGGATCGCGGGCTGCCCGCGCTGCCGCGGACAGCTGGTCGAGGTGTGCGAGGGGGCCGGTTTCTCCCCCCGCATCGACTTCGCCACCGACGACTACCCGGCGGTGGTCGGCCTGGTCGGCGCGGGTCTCGGCGTGGCCGTGCTGCCCCAGCTCGCCGTCGAGTCCGTACGGCCCCGGGGCGCGCGTACGGTCACGCTGGAGCCGGCCGTGCGGCGGGAGATCGTCGCGCTCACACTGCCCGACCTGGCGCAGGTGCCTGCGGTGACGGCCACCCTGGACGAGCTGGCCCGTGCGGGGGCGCGTCAGTCGGCGACGCGCTGACCGCTTCGGGGGACCCTGCTTCGGGGTTCTTCCAGAGAAACGTTCCTTCAGTGAGGCGCGGCCGTCTCCCCGCCGGCCGACGCCGAGGCCGTCGCCGCCACCAGGCGGTTGCGGGCCCGTCCCATGAGTTCTTCGCGTTCGTCCTCGGTCAGCCCGCCCCACACGCCGTACGGCTCACGCACCGCCAGCGCGTGCGCCGCGCACTCGGCGCGGACCGGGCACCTCATGCAGACCTCCTTGGCCGAGTTCTCGCGAGCGCTCCGTGCCGCACCGCGTTCGCCTTCCGGATGGAAGAAGAGCGAGCTGTCCACCCCGCGGCACGCGGCCAGGAGCTGCCAGTCCCACAGGTCCGCGTTCGGTCCGGGAAGGCGGGAGAAATCTGCCATTGCGTGACCCCTTGTAGCCGTTCTGGGTGGATACGGTGTCCACGACCGTACAACTACGATCTAAGGAGATGAAAATATGACTCATTGCGAATCTAGCCGCAGACACCAGCGAAGTGGAAGAAAAGCGGCTAAATGGGGCACCGGTTGTGATGAAACGGCGCGGGTCCCACGCGCATGTCTGCTGCGTGGCCGCCCCCTCACGTAGAGTGCCGAAGACGACACACAGCCCCGTAACTCTTTCGAGTGACCATCGTTGAGAGTGCGGAGGCGGTTGAAGGAACAAGTGCTCGGGCGGGCGTCCGGGACGGTCGACCGCACAGGTGACGATTTCGTACCAGCCTGGAGGCTCAACGTGACGCGCAAGAGCTGCGGAGGACGGCCATGACTTCCGTCCTCGTCTGCGACGACTCCCCGCTTGCCCGAGAGGCGCTCCGCCGCGCGGTCGCGACCGTGCCCGGCGTCGAGCGCGTGACGACGGCCGCCAACGGCGAGGAAGTCCTCCGCCGCTGGGGAGCCGACCGCTCGGACCTGATTCTGATGGACGTGCGCATGCCCGGCCTGGGCGGCGTCGAGACCGTCCGGCGGCTGCTGTCCGCCGACCCCGGCGCGCGCATCATCATGCTCACCGTCGCCGAGGACCTGGACGGCGTGGCCCTCGCGGTCGCCGCCGGCGCCCGTGGCTACCTGCACAAGGACGCCTCGCGCGCCGAACTGCGCGCCACCGTGACCCAGGCCCTCGCCGACCCGACCTGGCGGCTCGCCCCGCGCCGGCTGCGCTCGGCCGAGATGGGCGCCGCGCCCACGCTCACCGCGCGGGAGATCCAGGTCCTGGAGGGCATGAGCCACGGCCGCTCCAACGCGGAGATCGGCCGCGAGCTGTTCCTCTCCGAGGACACCGTCAAGACCCACGCCCGTCGGCTCTTCAAGAAGCTCGGCGCCTCGGACCGGGCACACGCCGTGGCGCTCGGCTTCCGGTGGGGCCTGGTCCGCTAGGCCCTGGGGAGCCCCCGTGCGAGGGAGTTCCAGAGGGCCCGTCGGAGACGTGGCGATCCCCGCTTATCGCGAGGTGGGCGGGGGTGACAAGGCGACCCGCCGGAGGCCCGCTGCTCGTTTCGCCGCGGATGACGCATCCTTGAGGTGTGGAGTTCCTCGGGGACGAGTCGGTCGAGCGGAAGGGGAGGGCGCAGGGGATGAGTTCCGGCGCACCTGCTCATAACGCTTCGGTGCACAACAACGGGCACGGAGCCACGGATCGGACGGCCGCAAGGCACCATGGACCGATGCGTGACGACGAGGCGCCCCCGGACCAGGGGTCGGTCGGTGGGCTCGTCCACCGCGCCGTGGACGGGGACGAGCAGGCCACGCACGACCTGCTCGCCCATGTCCACCCCCTGGCGCTGCGCTACTGCCGCACGCGGCTGTCCCGGCTGCCCGGCGACGCCCGGCACTTCGTCGAGGACCTCGCCCAGGAGGTCTGCGTCGCGGTGCTGCTCGCGCTGCCCCGCTACAAGGACACCGGGCGCCCCTTCGAGGCGTTCGTCTTCGCCATCGCCGCCCACAAGGTCGCCGACCTCCAGCGCGCCGCGATGCGCCACCCCGGTTCGACGGCCGTCCCGTCCGACGAGATGCCCGAGCGGCCGGACGACTCCCTGGGCCCCGAGGAGCGGGCGCTGCTCAACAGCGACGCCGCCTGGGCCAAGAAACTGCTGGCCAACCTGCCGCAGAACCAGCGCGAGCTGCTCCTGCTGCGCATCGCGGTCGGGCTCACGGCGGAGGAGACCGGGCAGATGTTGGGAATGTCACCGGGGGCCGTGCGGGTCGCCCAGCACCGGGCGCTGAGCCGCCTGCGGGCGCTGGCGGAGCAGTAGTCCGGGCAGGAGCCCTCTTCGTGCGAAAGCACGAAGGTCGCACGCTTGCTTGATCGTGGAATGAGCCACGTCCACTTCCCGTTAGCATGGACATCCGCACCGATCAAGGCCATTTGGGGAAGGTGTCATGACTGCCAACGTCGACGGAGTGCCCGAGAAATTCGCGACACTCGGGCTGACCTACGACGACGTGCTGCTGCTGCCGGGCGCCTCCGCGGTGCTCCCGAACGCGGTCGACACCTCGTCCCGCATCTCCCGCAACGTGCGGGTCAACATCCCGCTGCTCTCCGCGGCCATGGACAAGGTGACCGAGTCCCGGATGGCCATCTCCATGGCCCGCCAGGGCGGCGTCGGCGTCCTCCACCGCAACCTGTCCATCGAGGACCAGGCCAACCAGGTCGACCTGGTGAAGCGCTCCGAGTCCGGCATGGTGGCCAACCCCATCACCATCCACCCGGACGCCACCCTCGGCGAGGCCGACGCCCTGTGCGCCAAGTTCCGCATCAGCGGCGTCCCGGTCACCGACGGCGCGGGCAAGCTGCTCGGCATCGTCACCAACCGCGACATGGCCTTCGAGACCGACCGCACCCGGCAGGTGCGCGAGGTCATGACGCCGATGCCGCTGGTCACCGGCCAGGTCGGCATCTCCGGCGTGGACGCCATGGAGCTGCTGCGCCGCCACAAGATCGAGAAGCTTCCGCTGGTCGACGGCGACGGCGTCCTCAAGGGCCTGATCACGGTCAAGGACTTCGTCAAGGCCGAGCAGTACCCGCACGCCGCCAAGGACGGCAAGGGCCGCCTGCTCGTCGGCGCCGCCGTGGGTGCCAGCCCCGAGGCCCTCGACCGCGCCCAGGCCCTCGCCGAGGCCGGGGTCGACTTCCTCGTCGTCGACACCTCGCACGGCCACAACAGCAACGCGCTGAGCTGGATGTCGAAGATCAAGTCGAGCGTCGGCATCGACGTCGTCGGCGGCAACGTCGCCACCCGCGACGGCGCCCAGGCCCTGATCGACGCCGGTGTCGACGGCATCAAGGTCGGCGTCGGCCCCGGCTCCATCTGCACCACCCGCGTCGTCGCCGGCATCGGCGTCCCCCAGGTCACCGCGATCTACGAGGCCTCCCTGGCCGCCCGCGCCGCCGGTGTGCCCCTCATCGGTGACGGCGGCCTCCAGTACTCCGGCGACATCGGCAAGGCGCTCGCCGCCGGCGCCGACACCGTGATGCTGGGCAGCCTGCTGGCGGGCTGCGAGGAGTCGCCCGGCGAGTTGCAGTTCATCAACGGCAAGCAGTTCAAGTCGTACCGCGGCATGGGCTCGCTGGGCGCCATGCAGTCCCGCGGCCAGGGCAAGTCGTTCTCGAAGGACCGGTACTTCCAGGCCGAGGTCGCCTCCGACGACAAGCTCGTGCCCGAGGGCATCGAGGGCCAGGTTCCCTACCGCGGCCCGCTCGCCAACGTCCTGCACCAGCTCGTCGGCGGTCTGCGCCAGACCATGGGCTACGTGGGCGCGGCCACCATCGAGGAGATGGAGTCCAAGGGCCGCTTCGTCCGGATCACCTCCGCGGGCCTCAAGGAGAGCCACCCGCACGACATCCAGATGACGGTCGAGGCGCCGAACTACAGCCGCAGCAAGTAAGCACAGCAGGCAGCAGCCTCCCGAGGGCGGCTCCGGAGCATCCGGGGCCGCCCTCTGCGGTGCCCCGGCGAGCCCGTCGGGGATACTGGAAGGCGCTGCAACGCATCAGGGAAAGGCCACAGACGTGACTGAGATCGAGATCGGGCGCGGCAAGCGCGGCCGCCGGGCGTACGCCTTCGACGACATCGCCGTCGTCCCCAGCCGCCGTACGCGGGACCCGAAGGAGGTCTCGATCGCCTGGCAGATCGACGCCTACCGCTTCGAGCTGCCGTTCCTGGCCGCTCCCATGGACTCGGTCGTCTCCCCGGCCACCGCCATCCGCATCGGCGAGCTGGGCGGCCTCGGCGTCCTCAACCTGGAAGGGCTCTGGACCCGGCACGAGGACCCGCAGCCGCTGCTCGACGAGGTCGTCGGCCTCGACGCGGAGACCGCGACCCGCCGCCTCCAGGAGATCTACTCCGCCCCCATCAAGGAGGAGCTGATCGGGCAGCGCATCAAGGAGGTGCGCGACTCGGGCGTCGTCACCGCCGCCGCGCTCTCCCCGCAGCGCACCGCCCAGTTCTCCAAGGCCGTCGTGGACGCGGGCGTCGACATCTTCGTCATCCGCGGCACCACCGTCTCCGCGGAGCACGTCTCCGGCTCGCACGAGCCGCTCAACCTGAAGCAGTTCATCTACGAACTCGACGTCCCGGTGATCGTCGGCGGCTGCGCCACCTACACCGCCGCCCTGCACCTGATGCGCACCGGCGCCGCGGGCGTCCTCGTCGGCTTCGGCGGCGGCGCCGCCCACACCACGCGCAACGTGCTGGGCATCCAGGTGCCCATGGCCACCGCGGTCGCCGACGTGGCCGCCGCCCGCCGGGACTACATGGACGAGTCCGGCGGCCGCTACGTCCACGTCATCGCCGACGGCGGCGTCGGCTGGTCCGGCGACCTGCCCAAGGCCATCGCCTGCGGCGCCGACTCCGTGATGATGGGCTCCCCGCTGGCCCGCGCGACCGACGCGCCGGGCAAGGGCCACCACTGGGGCATGGAGGCCGTCAACGAGGAGCTGCCGCGCGGCCAGAAGGTCGACCTCGGCACGGTCGGCACCATCGAGGAGGTCCTCACCGGCCCGTCCCGCACCCCCGACGGCTCGATGAACTTCTTCGGCGCCCTGCGCCGCGCCATGGCCACCACCGGCTACAGCGAGCTGAAGGAGTTCCAGCGCGTCGAGGTGACGGTCGCGGACTCGCAGCACCGGCGGTAGTCGCTACGGCAGGTGAAGGGGCCGGTCACCCGATGGGTGGCCGGCCCCTTTCGCGTGCTCGGAGGCCCTTGAGGGGGCCTCCCACCACCAGCTCCGTGGCACGGTCACCCCCGTGCGCCCCCGCCTCACAACCGGTGCGCCGCCCCCGTCGGTGTGGCCCCCCGCGTGTCCAGGAGGAGCTGGGCCTTGACCGACAGGCCCTGGAGGTCGTACGTGCGGTGCTGCTGGAGCAGGATCGTGAGGTCGGCGTCGGCGGCGGCCTCGTAGAGGGAGTCGGCGCGGGGGACGGGGCGGTCGGCGACGTTCCAGGACGGGATGTGCGGGTCGTGGTAGCTCACGGCGGCGCCCATGGACATCAGGCGGGTCGCGATCTCCTCGGCCGGGGTGGCCTGCTGGTCGGCGAGGTCGGCCTTGTAGGTGACGCCGAGGAGGAGGACGCGGGCGCCGCGCGCGGACTTGCCGTGCTCGTTGAGGAGGGCGGCGGCGCGCTGGACGACGTAGCGGGGCATCTGCGAGTTGACCTGCTGGGCCAGCTCCACCATGCGCAGGCTGTGCGGGGCCCGGCCGGTGAGGTCCTGGGCGACGGAGTGTCCGCCGACGCCGGGGCCGGGGCGGAAGGCCTGGAAGCCGAAGGGTTTGGTCTCCGCGCAGCGCAGGACGTCCCACAGGTCGACGCCGAGGTCGTCGCAGAGCACGGCCATCTCGTTGACCAGGGCGATGTTCACGTGCCGGAAGTTGGTCTCCAGGAGCTGCACCGTCTCCGCCTCCCGCGGGCCCCGCGCGCGGACCACCTTGTCGGTGAGGCGGCTGTAGAAGGCGGCGGCCGACTCGGTGCAGGCGGGGGTGAGGCCGCCGATGACCTTCGGCGTGTTGGCCGGGGTGAAGTCGCGGTTGCCGGGGTCCACGCGGCTGGGGGAGTAGGCGAGGTGGAAGTCCCGGCCGGCGCGCAGCCCCGAGCCCTGCTCCAGGAGCGGGCGCAGGAAGTCCTCCGTCGTGCCGGGCCGCACCGGCGACTCCAGGATGACGGTGGTGTGCGGGCGCATGTGGGCGGCGAGGGTGCGGGCCGCGGCCTCCACCTGGGTGAGGTCCAGGCCGCCGTCCGCGCCCGGCGGGGTGGGCGCGCAGATGACGGCGGTGCGGACCCGGCCCAGCTCGGCCGGTCCGGTCGGTCCGGTCGGGGTGCGGAAGCCCGTGGCGAGCATCCGGCGCACCTCGGCGGGCGTGAGCGGGTCGGCCTCGGGGCCGGTGCGGTAGCCGAGGGTGGGGATGCCGGCGGCGACGGCGGCCTGGGCCAGCGGCAGGCCGTACGGGCCGAGTCCGATGACGGCGAGATCTGCGGGCATGGCGTGGGCCGTCCTTCCCAGTAGCCGAAGCGGGACAGGTGCGCAAGCCCGGTGGACAGGATGGGCGAGCACAACGTCAGACTAGGAGTAAATATGACCGATTTGTGGGATTGATCTGCGGAGTTTCGGCGAGTGTCGACGGCGCGGTGCCTGCCGGTACGGGTCCGTGGGGAGGTTGTCCACAGGCTGGGGTCCATCGGGTCCCGGGCTTGTCCACAGGTTCGGGCCCGCGGCTGCCGAAGTCGGGCAGGAAGGTCAGAATCTGGGCATGGTGGGTACCAGGAACCGGGCTCGCCCGACGGGTGCGGCCGACGCGACCGACAGCGGGAGGCAGCAGTGAGGACAGCGACCCTTGGGCCGGAGCAGCGCGCCGAGTCGCTCGCCGCCATGGCCGAGCGCGAGCTCGACGTCCTGGTGGTGGGCGCGGGCGTGGTCGGTGCCGGCACCGCGCTCGACGCGGTGACGCGCGGCCTGTCCGTCGGCCTCGTCGAGGCCCGGGACTGGGCCTCCGGCACCTCCAGCAGGTCCAGCAAGCTGATCCACGGCGGCCTGCGCTATCTGGAGATGCTCGACTTCGTACTCGTGCGGGAGGCGCTGAAGGAGCGCGGGCTGCTGCTCGAACGGCTGGCGCCGCACTTGGTGAAGCCGGTGCCGTTCCTGTACCCGCTCCAGCACAAGGGCTGGGAGCGGCTGTACGCGGGCTCCGGCGTCGCGCTCTACGACGCCATGTCCATGGCCCGCGGCCACGGCCGGGGCCTGCCCCTGCACCGGCACCTGAGCCGCCGTCACGCCCTGCGCGTGGCACCCGCGCTGAAGAAGGACGCGCTGGTCGGCGCGCTCCAGTACTACGACGCCCAGATGGACGACGCCCGCTTCGTGGCCACGCTGGTGCGCACCGCTGCGGCGTACGGCGCCAAGGTCGCCAACCGCGCCCGGGTCACCTCCTTCCTGCGCGAGGGCGAACGGGTGGTCGGCGCGCGGGTCCAGGACGTCGAGGCGGGCGGCGAGTACGAGGTCCGCGCCAAGCAGGTGGTGAACGCGACCGGGGTGTGGACCGACGACACCCAGGCGATGGTGGGCGAGCGCGGCCAGTTCCACGTGCGGGCCTCCAAGGGCATCCACCTGGTCGTGCCCAAGGACCGCATCCACTCCAGCACCGGTCTGATCCTGCGCACCGAGAAGTCCGTGCTGTTCGTCATCCCCTGGGGCCGGCACTGGATCATCGGCACCACGGACACCGACTGGGACCTGGACAAGGCCCATCCGGCCGCCTCCAGCGCCGACATCGACTACCTGCTGGAACACGTCAACTCCGTGCTGTCCGTGCCCCTCACCCGCGACGACGTCGAGGGCGTGTACGCCGGGCTGCGCCCGCTGCTGGCCGGCGAGTCGGACGCCACCAGCAAGCTGTCGCGCGAGCACACCGTCGCCCACCCGGTGCCCGGCCTGGTCGTGGTCGCGGGCGGCAAGTACACGACGTACCGGGTGATGGCCAAGGACGCCGTGGACGAGGCGGTGCACGGGCTCGACCTCCGGGTCGCCGACTGTGTCACGGAGGAGACCCCGCTGCTCGGCGCCGAGGGCTACCACGCACTGTGGAACGCGCGGGCCCGGATCGCCGCGCGCACCGGACTGCACGTCGTACGCGTCGAGCATCTGCTGAACCGTTACGGCGCGTTGACGGAGGAACTGCTCGAACTCGTCACCGCCGACCCTTCCCTGGGCGAGCCCCTCACCGGCGCCGACGACTACCTGCGCGCCGAAGTCGTCTACGCCGCCTCGCACGAGGGCGCGCGGCACCTGGACGACGTACTCACCCGGCGCACCCGCATCTCCATCGAGACCTTCGACCGGGGCACGCGCTGTGCCCGCGAGGCCGCCGAGCTGATGGCGCCGGTGCTCGGCTGGGACAAGGGCCAGGTCGAACGGGAGGTCCAGCACTACGAGAAGCGGGTCGAGGCCGAGCGAGAGTCGCAGCGCCAGCCGGACGACCTGACGGCCGACGCGGCCAGGCTGGGGGCGCCGGACATCGCGGCGCGGTAGAACACCCACCCCGAGGAGGGCGGGGAGGGAACCCTGCGGGCCCCCTGGGCGTAGAGCACTTGTCGGGTGAGGGACAATGAAGGCTCTGTCAGGGCGGGTTGCATGAGGGGACGCATGTCGGAGGCGGAGCGGGCGGGGACATCCCGTACGGACAAGAGCGCACGTCTCCTCGCCGGGCGGTACCGGCTGGGAGACGTGCTCGGCCGCGGCGGCATGGGGACGGTGTGGCGGGCGGAGGACGAGACCCTCGGACGCACGGTCGCCGTCAAGGAGCTGCGGTTCCCGGGGAACATCGACGAGGAGGAGAAGCGGCGCCTGATCACGCGCACGCTGCGCGAGGCGAAGGCGATCGCGCGGATCCGCAACAACAGCGCCGTCACGGTCTACGACGTGGTCGAGGAGGACGACCGGCCGTGGATCGTGATGGAACTCGTCGAGGGCAAGTCGCTCGCCGAGGCCATCCGTGAGGACGGACTGCTGGAGCCGAAGCGCGCCGCCGAGGTCGGCCTGGCCGTCCTGGACGTGCTGCGCTCGGCGCACCGCGAGGGCATCCTGCACCGCGACGTGAAGCCGTCGAACGTCCTGATCGCCGAGGACGGCCGGGTCGTGCTCACCGACTTCGGCATCGCCCAGGTCGAGGGCGACCCCTCCATCACCTCCACCGGCATGCTCGTCGGCGCCCCCTCCTACATCTCCCCCGAGCGTGCCCGCGGCCACAAGCCCGGCCCGGCCGCCGACCTCTGGTCGCTGGGAGGGCTCCTGTACGCCGCCGTCGAGGGCACCCCGCCCTACGACCGGGGCTCGGCCATCGCGACGCTCACCGCGGTGATGACGGAGAACCTGGAGGAACCGAAGAACGCCGGCCCGCTGCGGGATGTCATCTACGGGCTGCTCACCAAGGACCCCGACCAGCGGCTCGACGACGCGGGCGCCCGCGCGATGCTCAACAGGGTCGTTCACGCCCCGGAGCAGGCCGCCGGGGCCGAGCCGGTGGACGCCACCAAGGTCGTGCCGCTGCCCCCGCAGCCGGACGGGCGCGGGCGGCGCGGCGGTGCCGCCGGCACGGGTGCCAAGCGGGCCGAGGAGGCCGGGGAGAAGCTTCGCGGAGCGCTGCGTTCCGTGCGCAAGGCCGCCGTCGGGGCCGGTGCGGCCGGTGCCGCGGCCTCCTCGCGGACCAGGCCGGGCGACGGCGTCGGGACTCAGGCGGGTGCCGCGGGCCGAACGGCTTCCGCGGGTGCGGCGGGCGCGACCGCTGCCCCGCCGGCGCCGCGGACGGGTCCCGGTACCGGTACGCGCGCCGGTGCCGTCGGCGGTGCGGCCGGCCCGGGGGCCGGCGCGCCGGATGCCGCCGGGGGCGCGAAGAGTTCCGGCTGGCCGGTCGTACCGCCGCCGGACCTGCCGGCCCGGTCGGTGCCGCGGGCGCCGCTCACCGATGTGGTGCCGCGCCGGACGCTGATCGTCATCGCGGTGGTCGTGGCGCTGGCCGTGCTCGGCACCGTACTGGCCCTCACGCTCGGCGGGGGCGACGACGACAAGGGCGCCGCGGGCGGCGACGGCGGCAAGACCGTCGCATCCGCCGGCGCGAGCGGCGACACCAAGCAGGACGAGGGGAGCGGCACCGGCACCGACGGCTCCGCCTCCGACCCGGCGGCGAACGGGGACGCGAACGGCGCCCCGGACACCGGAACGAACGCGTCCGGCGAGGCCGGCGACAAGGGCGGCAGCGAGTCGGACGACGCCGGGAAGTCCGACGACGACGAGGGCGTGGCCGTCACCCACCAGGGCGGCCAGGGGTACCGCATCGGACTGCCCGAGGGCTGGAAGTTCGCCTCCAAGGGCTCCGCCGGCGACCGGTTCACCGGGCCCCGCGGACAGAAGCTGCTGGTCGCCTGGACCTCCACGCCCAAGGGCGACCCGGTCGCGGACTGGAAGAACCAGGAGCAGTACATGGTCCGCTCGAACTACAAGAAGATCCGCATAGAGAAGGTGGGCTACCGGGGCTGGAACGCGGCCGACTGGGAGTTCACCTACACCGACGGCGGCACCAAGTACCGCACCGTGGACCGGGGGTTCGTCGTCAACGACCACCAGGGCTACGCGCTCATGTACACCGCGAAGGCCGCCGACTGGGGCGACGATCTGCGCCGGGACACCTGGCGGACCCTGTCGAAGACCTTCGAACCGAAGTCCTGAGCGGCCGGGGCCGACGTCCCGGGCCCCGGCCCGCCGGTCCCGGCCCGGGTTTGAGCCGCCCGAGATCTGGCATCAGCTCATTGCGGGTTGCCTCCGGCACGTATCGTGAGTGCTTGCGGACCGTACGCAGCCGGAACGGCCCGCCGGACGAACGGAATTGACCGACGGCTGCCGGGGGTGGCGACGTGGACGACTACGCGGGACGGGTGCTCGCCGACCGCTACCGCCTGCCGCTGCCGCCGTCCGACGAGTACGAACTCACCGAGAGCCGCGCCTTCGACACCTACAGCGGTCAGGAGGTCCTGGTCCGCCAGGTGCCATTGCCCGAAGTCGTCGAGGCCGAGGTGCTCGACGCGGACGGCCTGCCCGACGGCTTCACGGCCCGGGACGGCGGCGCCCGGCGCCCCGGCAGGCGGACACCGGCCGCCGGCGGCGGAACCAGGCGGCCGGCCGACCCCGTGGTCCGGCGCGCCGTGGAGGCCGCCCAAGCCGCGGCGGCGGTGCCCGACCATCCGCGTCTGGACCAGGTCTTCGACGTCTTCGCCGAGGGCGGTTCGCTGTGGATCGTCAGCGAACTGGTGGCCGCGAGGCCGCTGGCCGCGCTGCTCGCCGAACAGAGCCTGACGCCGTACCGGGCGGCCGAGGTGGCCTCCGACGTCCTGCTGGCGCTGCGGGTGCTGCACACGTACGGCTGGGTGCACCGCAACATCACCGCGCGCACCGTGCTCGTCTGCGACGACGGGCGGGTCGTGCTGACCGGCCTGGCGGTCGGGGCGGCGGAGGAGGCGCTGTGCGGTTACGACCCGGTGCCCCCGCCCCCGGACGAGGAGCCGGGCCCCGCCGTGGACCCGAACGGCACCTTCGGCCCCGGCGGCGGTGTCACGCGGGCCGCGGTCTTCGGACCGGGCGACGCCGACCCCGAGGCCGCCCGGCGGGCCGCCATCGAGGCACGGGGCGTCGGCGGGCTTCCGGCGCCCGGGGCCCCCGGGCCGGGCGGATCCCCCGCCGGGCTCGCGCCCGCGGCGCTCGAGGCCGGCGGGGACGCCCGTGCCGCTCGCGCGGGTGCGATCGCCGCCTACCGTGCGGGGGCCAGGGCCGCGGCGCGCGTCCAGGAGGCCCAGAACGGCCGCGCCGCCCTGCCGGGCGCCCGCCCCGCCCCGGACACCACCGCGTGGACCACCGGTCCCGGGCCCGGCGGTGCGTACGACGGTGACGACGGCCGTTCTCCGCAGGGCATCGAAGCCGGTGGGGCGGGGACCGCCCACGGCGCCGGTGCGGGAGTGGGGGAGCAGGCCGCCGGGACCGATGCCGTGTCCAGGGGTCCAGGGGGCGACGGCGGCCCCGACGACACCGCGTCGTCCGGCGCGCAGGTCCCTCCCGGGCAGATCGCCGACCCCTACGGCGTACGCACCACCTCCTGGCACGCCGCCACCCCCCGCACCCTCGACGACCAGGCGTCCTCCGCCGCCCGTCGCACGGGGGACCCGTCCTTCCCCGCCCCCCGTCCCGCCGGTGAACCGGCGGCCGGGACGGCGCTGCCCGCCGCGCGCCAGGAGGGTACGCCAGGGGCAGGCGCCGCGTGCGGCGAGACCGCCGCCGGGACCGCCGCGCGGCCGCAGGAGGCCGCGCCCGGGCCCGACGCCCCGCCGCACGAGGCCGTCTCCGGGCCGACCGCCCCGCCGCCGGGCGGCGGATCCGCGCCCGCCGCCCGCTGGGACGACCTGGTCGCCCGCACCCCCGCGCCGCGCGGTCCGGCCACCGCGCTCGCCGCCGAGCGGGCCCGGCAGACGCGGATGGCCGTGGTCGGCCCCGTGACCGAGCGCTGGGCGCCGGAACAGGCCGGGCCCGTGCACGAGAACTGGCAGCTGGCCGCGCCCATCGGCCCCGCGACCGACCTGTGGGCCCTGGGCGCCCTGCTCTTCCGCGCCGTACAGGGCCACGCGCCCTACCCGGAGGAGTCGACGGCCGAACTGGTGCAGATCGTGTGCGCGGAGCCGCCCGCGTTCGCCGAGGAGTGCGGGCCGCTGCGGCCGGTCGTGGAGTCGCTGCTGCGTCAGGACCCCACCGAGCGCATCGAGTTCGAGGAACTGAGCGGCTGGCTGCGTTCCCTCGTACGGTCCGCGCCCGAGCCCGAGGCCGGTCTGCACGTCATCTCCGCGCCGCCGCCCGTCGAGACCGGCCGGCTGCCCATAGTCCGCCGCCGCGGCGAGCTGGTGCGCAGGCGGCGCGCCGCACTGCCCGCGCACCACGGACGGCACAAGCGCGGCAGGCAGGAGACCGGCCGCTCCCCCCGCAGCCTCGGTCGGACCCTGCTCCTGCTGATACTGCTGGCGCTGGCCGGCGCGGTCGCCTACGCCATGTTCTTCATGCCCAAGGGCGACACGGGCGCCGACCGGACCGGCGCCGCCGGCGACGCGAGCCAGGCGCCGCCCGCGCGGTCTCCGGAGGCCGGTGACGAGCCCCGGCCGGACCGGACGTCCCCGAAGCCCGAACCCGAAGCCTCGCGGACGGCGGGCGGCACCGAGACGCAGTCCAACATCGCCGAGGGGTTCACCCTGCGCAAGGACCCGGAGGGCTTCCGCGTAGCGGTGGCCGAGGGCTGGAACCGCACCCCGCGCAACGGCAGCGGCCAGGTCGTCTACGGCAAGGGCGACTTCGAGCTCCTCGTCGTACCCGGCCGCGACCGCGCCTCCGAGTTCGGCGACGACCCGATGACCTACCAGCGCGACAGCGAACCCGAGTTGGCGTCGTACCGTGCCTCCAGCTGGGCCACCTCCAGCGGTCTGAAGACCATCGAGGTCGGCGGACGGACCATGGCGGAGGGGCAGTTCACCTGGAGCGGCGCGGGCGGCGAGCTGTACGTGCGCAATGTCGCCATGCTGATCGACGGGCGTTACCACGTGGTGCAGGTCCGCGGTCCGGAGGCGGAGCGTGACGAGGTGAGCCGGCTGTTCGAACAGGCTTCGGCCACCTACCAGTACACGCGCTGACGGCAGTTCGGCCCGATGGTTGCCTCCCGTCACGGAAAGCGACAACCGTCACAGAGCTGTTTCCATGCCACCCCACCCGTTCCCCGGGCGGGAGCCGGTCCCTAGTCTGACCCTGACAAGACCATTGCGGGGCAACGTGAATCAGATGCAGGGCCGGCTCGTCGCGGGACGCTACCGGCTCGGGGAAGCCATCGGCAGCGGCGGCATGGGCCGGGTGTGGCGCGCACACGACGAGGTGCTGCACCGGACCGTCGCCATCAAGGAGTTGACCGCCGCGCTCTACGTCTCGGAGAGCGACCAGGCCATCCTCCTGGCGCGCACCCGGGGCGAGGCGCGCGCGGCGGCGCGGATCAACCACTCCGCCGTCGTCACCGTGCACGACGTGCTCGAGCACGACGGCCGGCCGTGGATCGTGATGGAACTGGTCGAGGGCCGCTCGCTGGCCGACGCCGTCAAGGAGGAGGAGCGGGTTGACCCGCGCGAGGCCGCCCGGATCGGCCTGTGGGTGCTGCGGGCCCTGTGCGCCGCGCACACCGCCGGGGTCCTGCACCGCGACGTCAAGCCGGGCAACGTGCTGCTCGCCGACGACGGCCGGGTGCTGCTCACCGACTTCGGCATCGCACAGATCGAGGGCGACTCCACCATCACCCGGACCGGAGAGGTCGTCGGCTCCGTCGACTACCTCGCGCCCGAACGCGTCCGCGGCCACGATCCCGGGCCCTCCTCCGACCTGTGGGCGCTCGGCGCGACGCTGTACACGGCGGTGGAGGGCAGGTCGCCGTTCCGCCGCACCTCGCCGCTGACCACCATGCAGGCGGTCGTGGAGGAGGAGGCCACCGAGCCCCGGTACGCCGGAGCGCTCGCGCCCGTCATCAGCGCCCTGCTGCGCAAGGATCCGGCCGAACGGCCCGACCCGACCGAGGCCGAGCACCTGCTCGCCCAGGCGGCCGAGGGCCGGCGCCCTGACGCGGCCCAGGCGTACGTGCCGACCACCCGGTACCCGGGGCCCCGGCCGGGGTCGGGCGACACGCTCCACCAGGGGACGCCCGGGGCGGCGGCGATGCCGGGGGCGCCCGGGACACCGGGGGCGCCAGGGGCTCCAGGGACACCGGGAGCGCAAGCGGCCCCGGGACCGATGGGCGGGACCACCGCCACGCCGTACCCGCCGACGACCGGCCCCACCACGGTCGGCCCCGCTCCGGCGGGGTACACGGCGCCGGGTTACGCGACGGGCGGGACCGCGGGCGGGACGACGATCGGGACCGCGGGCGGCATCGCTCCGGCGGCCGCCCCCCGAAGCTCCCGGCGGGTCCGCATGCGCACCCTCGCCATGGTCGTCGCCGTCGCCGCGCTCATCGGCGCCGGCACCGCCGTGGTGCTGCAACAGCGGGACGGGGGAGGCTCGTCGGCCGACTCCGGCCCCACCCGCGCGCCGTCCGGCTCCGCGTCCCCCTCCGCCACGACCGGCCAGGGGCCCGGCGGCGCCGTTCCGGCCGGCTGGGTGAACCGCGACGACCCGCTGGGTTTCAGCCTCTACCTGCCCGAGAACTGGCGGCGGAAGGACTTCGGCGGCGACAGCGGCGAACTCCGGCAGATCGACTACACCCCCGACGGCGGCGAACACGTCCTGCGCATATCCGTCGACACCGCTCCCGACTACAACGACCCGTACGCACACCAGCAGGACCTGGACGCACAGCTCGACGGGCGGCTGGTCGGCTACCGGCGCATCGCCCTGGAACGCGTCGGCTACCGCGACCGCGACAGCGCCCGGTGGGAGTACACCTGGACCGCGCTGGCCAAGGACACCGAGTTCCCCGGCCCGCGCCGCGCCGTGTCGCAGACGTACATGTCCCGCGACGGCGTCGAGTACGCCCTCAACATGTCGGGACCGGCGAGCGACTGGGCGGTCACGCAACGGCGGTTCGCGGCGGTGCTCCAGGGCTGGCAGGAGAAGACCGGCTGAACCGCGCCGTGACCGTGCCGGCGCCGCCGCGACCCGTCGGTTGTCGGCCACCCGTGTGACAGCGGCCCGGAGCCGGTGCGTCCGGTGGGGCATGATGGGACGCATGGTGACCGAGGGGGCGGGCGGGCGTGTCATCGCGGGCCGTTACCGGCTCCACGAGCGGCTCGGCAGCGGCGGCATGGGCATCGTGTGGCGGGCCACCGACCAACTCCTCGCCCGTGAAGTGGCCGTGAAGGCGCTCCCCCTCGACGAGACCCTCTCCGCGGCCGAGGCCCGACGGCGCCGCGAACGCACCCTGCGCGAGGCCCGCGCGGTCGCGCGGTTGCGGCATCCGCACGTCATCGTCGTGCACGACGTGGTCGAGGACGACGAACGCGCGTACATGGTCATGGAACTGGTCGAGGGCGGCTCGCTCGCCGACCGTGTCCTCGGCGACGGTCCCGTCGACGCCGCCGAGGCCGCCCGCATCGGCATCGCCCTGCTCGACGCCCTGGGCACCGCCCACGCCTCCGGGATCCTGCACCGGGACGTGAAACCGTCGAACGTGCTGCTCGCCGAGGACGGCCGGGTCGTCCTCACCGACTTCGGCGTGGCCCAGGTCGCGGGCTCCACCACGCTCACCGAGAACGGCTCCTTCGTCGGCTCCCCCGAGTACACCGCTCCGGAGCGGATGTCCGGGGCCGGGACCGGTCCGGAGTCCGACCTGTGGTCGCTGGGCGTGCTGCTGTGCGCGGTCCTCAGCGGCGCGTCCCCCTTCCACCGCGACTCCCTGGGCGGTGTGCTGCACGCCGTGGTCACCGACGAGATCCGCCCGCCCGCGCAGGCCGCACCCCTCCTGCCGGTCGTACGGGGCCTGCTGGAGCGCGATCCGCGACAGCGGCTGGACGCGTTGTCGGCGCAGCGGATGCTGCGGGCCTTCCTCAGCACGGGCCGTACGCCCGCGACACCGGAGGCGGCCGCGACCGGCGGGCCGCCGCGCCCGCGGCGGAGCGTGAAGCGCGGCGTGCTCATGGCGGTGCTGCTGGTCGTCGCCGCGGCGGGCGCGGGCGCCACGGCGGCCGCGCTGTTCGCGGACGGCGGCGACGACGGGGGCGGTACGCCGGCGAGTTCGGTGCCCGCGACGCCCACGACGGAGCCGGAACCGACTCCGACGCCGACTCTGTCTTCCGGTAGCTAAACGGGATATAAGCGGCAACCCGCGTCACGGGTCTGTGACCGCTGGGCACCCGCGGTGGAAAGGCCCGCGTCCGGCGCGGTATGGATGGACCCATGAGCAGTGACGGGGGGCCCCGCAGCGGGGCGGACGAGCCGACGACTTTTGAGCTGCAACCACCGAACCGGGCCGCCGCGGTGCCGCATCCGGGCAATCCGTACGCGGCACCGACCCAGGTCGTACCGTCGCCGTCGCAGGTGCCCTCGCCGACCCCGCAGGCGCCCTCGCCGACCCCGCCGGCTCCCTCGGCCGCTGCGCCGGACCCGGGGGCCGGGCGGCTCGTCGCCGGGCGTTACCGGCTGACCGCCAGGCTCGGGCACGGCGGCATGGGCACCGTGTGGCGCGCGCAGGACGAGACCGTGGGCCGCGAGGTCGCCGTCAAGGAGCCCCGCGTCCCCGACCACCTTCCCGAACGCGAACGGGACAACGCCTTCGAGCGGATGCGCCGCGAGGCGCGCGCCGCGGCCCGGCTCGACCACCCCGCGGTGGTCGGCGTGCACGACGTGGCGGTCGTGGACGGGCAGCCGTGGATCGTGATGGAGCTGGTGCGCGGGCGCTCCCTGGGCGACGTCCTCCAGGAGGGCACCCTGGGCGCGCGCGAGGCGGCCCGGATCGGTCTGGAGGTGCTCGGCGCACTGGAGGCGGCGCACGCCGCCGGCGTCCTGCACCGGGACGTGAAGCCGGACAACGTCCTGCTCGGCCGGCACGAGCGGGTCGTGCTCACCGACTTCGGCATCGCCCAGATCGAGGGCGAGACCAGCCTGACCGACACCGGCGGCTTCGTCGGCTCGCCCGAGTACATCGCCCCGGAACGGGTGCTGGGCCGGCGCCCCGGACCGGCGAGCGACCTGTGGTCCCTGGGCGTGGTGCTGTACGCGGCGACGGAGGGCGTCTCGCCGTTCCGGCGCAGCAACACCCCCGCCACGCTCCAGTCGGTGCTCAACGCCATGCCCGCGCCGCCCGCCTCCGCGCAGGGCCCGCTGGCCGAGGTGATCACCGGCCTGCTGGACAAGGACCCGGAGCGCCGTCCGGACGCCGCCCGGGTCCGTGCCCTGCTGGACGCCGCCGCCAACCCGCCCGCGCCGCCGCCCACCCAGGCGGTCCGGCTCGAAGCGCCGCAGGGACCGGGCGCGGCGCCCCCGTCCCGCTGGAGCGTCCGGCTCGGCCGCAACGCGTGGATCACCCTCGGCGCGGTGGCCGTCGCGGCGGCGGTGGCGTCGTACCTCGTGGTCGCCGACCCCTTCGCGGGCACCCTGCCCGAGGGCTGGAAGCAGCACGACCTGGGCGACAAGGTGGGCATGAGCGTCGGTGTGCCCGCCGAGTTCGTGAAGGGGAAGCACCCGGAGGACTGGGACGGCACCAACGAGACGTTCGCCGACCCGAGCGGGGCCGTCACCGTCGTCGTGGACCGGGACATCAAGGCCGACGACAAGGACGACAAGATCCCGGACACCGCCGGCGCCAACGCCTGGGCGGACTGGGAGATGCTCAAGGACGGCGAGTACTCCTGGGACTTCGCCGCCGACCCCGCGCCCGAGGGCGAGCCGAGCGAGGCCGAGTACAAGGGCGAGAAGGCCGCCGAGAACACCATCCGCTACACGACCGCGGACACGCAGAACCCCCGCGCCCGCGAGTTCCGCATCCTGTACTACCGGGCCGGCAACGGTGACATGTACAAGGTGTCGGTCGACTACCCCCGCGAGGGCTACTTCGCCGACGAGGGACGGGAGATCGCCCGGACGGTGATCGCCAACTGGGAGGTCGACAAGCTCTGATGACGGACCGGGGACGGCTGGTCGGCGAGCGCTACCGGCTGCTGCGGCGCGTCGGCTCCGGCGCGCAGGGCACCGTCTGGCGCGGTCTCGACGAGGCCGCCGGGCGCGACGTCGCCGTCAGGCGGCCGCGGCTGCCCGGTGACCCGGGCGACGAGGCGTACCGCCGGGCCGCCCACCGTCTCCACCACGAGGTCCGGGCCGCCGCCCGCGTCGACCACCCCGCCGCCGTCCGCATCCACGACGTGGTCGTCGAGGAGGCCGGGCCCGACGGACTGCCCTGGATCGTCATGGAGTGGGTCCCCGGCGAGTCCCTGCACGAGGCGCTCCTGCGCGGTCCGCTCCCGCCCCCCGAGGCGGCCCGCGTCGGCCTCGCCGTCCTGGGCGCACTGCGCGCCGCGCACGCCGTCGGCATCGTGCACCGCGCGGTCGGACCCGCCAACGTGCTGCTCGGCCCGCACGGCCGCGTCGCCCTCACCGGCTTCGGCACCGCCCGCCCGCCCGGCGAGGAAGCCCTCCGGGGCGGCGGCCCCGCGGCCGACCTGCGGTCCCTGGGCGCCCTGCTGCACACCGCCGTGACGGGCGACGGGCCGGCGGGCGGGCCGCTGGGCCCGCTGGGGGCGCTGGCCGGCCGGCTGCGGTCGCCGGACGCCGGGGAGCGGCCGGGGGCGGAGGAGACCGCCCGGCTGCTTGAGGCGGTGATCTCCGTCGCGGCGCCCGCCCCGGAGCGAAGAGAAGCGATCCGGTCCAGCCCTTCGACGTAACCCCCTGATCAGCGGGTTTGTTGCCAGCGATCACTGGCGGTGTGTGAGCACTCGGTGAATCACGGTGAATCACCGTTACCGACGGGTACACAAAGTGCGTCCGGCGTCATACCCTGCGGCTCATGACGGACGCGCAGGCCCCGGAACTCACCGGCACGAACCCCCTCGCCCCCACCCCGGAGGGCGCCCGCACGGCTGCCGACGTGGTCACGCCCGAGCTGGTCGCCCAGCTCACCAAGGGCGTGGCCGGGTCCGGCCGCACCGCCAACCACACCCCGTTCACCGGCGAGAAGCTGGCCGACCTGCCCGAGTCCACGCCCGAGGACGTCGCCGGCGCCTTCGAACGGGCCCGCGCCGCCCAGGCCGTGTGGGCGCAGGTGCCGGTGCGGCAGCGGGCCGCGGTCCTGCTGCGCTTCCACGACCTGGTCCTCGCGCGCCAGGCCGAGGTCCTCGACCTCATCCAGCTGGAGACCGGCAAGGCCCGCCTGCACGCCCACGAGGAGGTCCAGGCCGTCGCCGTCGCCGCCCGGCACTACGGCCGCAAGGCCCCGGCGTACCTGCGCCCCAAGCGGCACACCGGCGCCGTACCGACCCTCACCAAGGTGACCGAGCTGCGCCACCCGCGCGGCGTCGTCGGCCAGATCGCCCCCTGGAACTACCCCCTGGAGCTGTCCGTCGGCGACGCGCTCCCCGCCTTCGTCGCGGGCAACGCCGTCGTGATGAAGCCCGACACCGAGACCTGCCTGACCGCCCTGTGGGCCCGCGACCTGCTCGTCGAGGCCGGGCTGCCCGCCGAGGTCTTCCAGGTCGTCCTCGGCGAAGGACCCGTCGTCGGCCCCGAGGTCGTCAAGCACGCCGACTACGTCTCCTTCACCGGCTCCACCCGCACCGGCCGCGAGGTCGCCCAGGGCGCGGCGGCCCGCCTGGTCGGCGTCTCCCTCGAACTCGGCGGCAAGAACGCCATGCTGGTCCTGGAGGACGCCGACATCGAGAAGGCCGCGGCGGGCGCCGTCCGCGCCTGCTTCTCCTCGGCCGGCCAGCTCTGCATCTCCATCGAGCGGCTCTACGTCCACGAGTCCGTCGCCGACGCCTTCCTGGACCGCTTCGCCGCCCGCACCAGGGCCATGCGGCTCGGCACCTCCCTCTCCTACGGCGCCGACATGGGCTCGCTGGTGGGGGAGCGGCAGCTGGAAACCGTGACGCGGCACGTCGCGGACGCCGTGGAACGGGGCGCCAAGCTCGTCGCCGGCGGCGTCGCCCGCCCGGACATCGGCCCGTACTTCTACGAGCCGACCATCCTCGACGGTGTCGCCGCCCCCATGACCGTGTGCACCGAGGAGACCTTCGGCCCGGTCGTCTCCGTCTACCGCTTCACGACCGAGGACGAGGCCGTCGAGCACGCCAACTCCACGCCGTACGGCCTGAACTCCTCGGTGTGGACGAAGAACGCCCGGCGCGGCCACGAGGTCGCCGCGCGGATGCGCACCGGCACCGTCAACATCAACGAGGGGTACGCCCCCGCCTACGGCAGCGCCCAGTCCCCGATGGGCGGCATGAAGGACTCCGGCCTCGGCCGCCGGCACGGCTCCGAGGGCATCCTCAAGTACACCGAGGCCCAGACGGTCGCCCACCAGCGCCTGCTGCCGATGGCGCCGTCCCTCGGCATGGACGACGAGAAGTACGCGGCGTTCATGAGCCGCAGCCTGCGCCTGATGAAGGCGTTCCGCTTCCGCTGACCCACCCAACCACCGCCCGTTCTCAACGAGGAGAGCACGTGTCGCAGGAGAACTCTGTCCAGACCCGGGACGAGAACGGGTACGACTACGACGTCCTCGTCGTGGGATCCGGCTTCGGCGGCTCCGTGTCCGCCCTCCGCCTCACCGAGAAGGGCTACCGCGTCGGCGTCCTGGAGGCCGGCCGCCGCTTCACCCGCGAGTCCCTGCCCAAGAACTCCTGGGACCTGAAGAACTACCTCTGGGCGCCCAGGCTCGGCATGTTCGGCATCCAGCGCATCCACCTGCTCGGGAATGTCATGGTCCTGGCGGGCGCCGGCGTCGGCGGTGGCTCCCTCAACTACGCCAACACCCTCTACGTGCCGCCGAAGCCCTTCTTCGACGACCCCCAGTGGCGCGACATCACCGACTGGCACGAGGAGCTGACGCCGTACTACGACCAGGCCCGGCGCATGCTCGGCGTCCGCCTGAACCCGACGATGACCCCCTCCGACGTGCACCTGAAGGCCGCCGCCGAGAAGATGGGCTGCGGCGACACCTTCCACATGGCCCCGGTCGGCGTCTTCTTCGGCGACGGCGAGGACGCCGACGGCAAGACGAGGGCCAGGCCCGGCGAGCAGGTGCCCGACCCGTACTTCGGCGGTGCGGGCCCCGACCGCAAGGCCTGCAACGAGTGCGGCGAGTGCATGACCGGCTGCCGGCACGGCGCGAAGAACACCCTCAACGAGAACTACCTGTACCTCGCCGAGAAGGCGGGCGCCGTCGTGCACCCGATGACGACGGTCGTCTCCGTCACGGACGACTCGCGGGGCGGATTCGCCGTCGCCACGCTCCCCACCGACCGCAAGGGCCGTGGGAAGAAGGCCGCGGGCCGCACCTTCACCGCCCGCCGGGTCGTCATAGCCGCCGGCACCTACGGCACCCAGACCCTGCTGCACCGCATGAAGGCGGGCGGCCAGCTCCCTTACCTGTCCGACAAGCTCGGTGACCTGACCCGCACCAACTCCGAGGCGCTGGTGGGCGCCCAGACCGACGACCGGCGCTACCGCCGGGCCACCGGCGAGGCACGGGCCGACTTCACGCGCGGCGTCGCCATCACGTCCTCGGTCCATCCGGACGCCAACACCCACATCGAACCGGTGCGTTACGGCAAGGGCTCCAACTCGATGGGCGGCCTGTCCATCCTCCAGGTCCCCTACGCCGGGCAGACCGCGTCCGGGGCCTCGCGCGTCCTGGGCTTCCTCGGCCACGCGGCCAAGCACCCGCTGCTGGTCCTGCGTTCGCTGTCCAACCGCAAGTGGTCCGAGCGGACCATCATCGGCCTGGTCATGCAGTCCCTGGACAACTCCCTGACCACGCACCTGAAGCCCACGGGCGTCGGCAAGGGCCTGCTCACCGCCCGCCAGGGCCACGGCTCGCCCAACCCCAAGCAGATCGAGGCCGCCACCGAGGGCGCCTCCGCACTCGCCGCCGAGATCAACGGCTTCGCCGGCTCCAACGTCGGCGAACTGATGGGCACCCCGCTCACCGCCCACTTCCTCGGCGGCTGCCCCATCGGCGCCTCCCGCGAGACCGGCGTCATCGACCCGTACCACCGGCTCTACGGCCACCCCGGCATCTCGGTCGTCGACGGCGCCGCCGTCTCGGCCAACCTCGGTGTCAATCCGTCCCTGACCATCACGGCGCAGGCCGAGCGCGCCATGTCGTACTGGCCCAACAAGGGCGAGAGCGACCCGCGCCCCGCGCAGGGTGCCGCGTACGCACGTCTCGCCGCCGTCGAGCCCCACGCCCCGGCCGTCCCGGAGAAGGCGTTCGGCGCGCTGCGGCTGCCGCTCCTCGACGTGCCCGCCGTGCCGCCGAAGAAGTAGCGGCGCCCCGGCGGCCTCCGGAGAAACGAAAAAGGTGAGTGGGACCCGCACCCCCCTCCGAGCGCGGGTTCCACTCACCCAGCCTGTGTCACACCGCCGCAGCGGGCGTCACGCGTCCGAGCCGGCCTTGCGCCGGCGCACCACGAACACCGCACCGCCGCCGACGACCACGGCGAGCCCGCCGACGAGGCCGATCACCGGCAGCGCCGAGCCGGCGCCGGTCGAGGCGAGGCTGCCGGTGACCTCCGGGGCGTCGGCGGCCTGCTTCTCGACGGTGACGGGCGCGACGGGTGCCTTGCCGCCTTCCTGCGGCCGGGTGCCCTCCGTGTCCGTGCCGGGGGCCACGATCCGGAACTTGTAGGCGACGTCGCCGAAGCCGGTGCACTCGCCGTCGGCGTCGCCGTAGATCGTCGCGCCGAGCGTGAAGCCCGCGCCGACCGGAGCGCCGGCCCGCACGTTGATCCGCATCGGGATGGCGACCTCGTAGTCGGGCGCCAGCTCGTCGGTGTAACCGATGTATCCGACCGCGTAGCCGAGTTCGTCGAGGTCCTCCCAGGACTCGTCCTGGGGGTTCCAGGCCTGGAGGCCGACCTTCTCGCTCTCGAACAGGTCCTCGCCGTCGAGGTCGGCGGAGGCGCCGGCCAGGTACTCGAGGTTCTGAAGCGTCGAACCGGAGTTGTTGGCCACGTTCAGCGAGAACTCGTGCCAGCCGCTGCCCGCCGCGATCTCGCCGGGCAGGCCCTCGATGTCGACGTCGACCTTGGTGTCCGCGCACACGGACGGCTCGGGGTCCGGGGCCTGCGATTCCTCCGGTTCCCCCGATTCCCCCGATTCCTCCGGAGCGGAGGCGCTCGGGGACGGGACCGCGGGGGCGGACGTGGTCGACTCCGAGGAGTCGGGGGCGGGGGACTCCTCCTCGCCGGTGCCCTCCTCGCCGGTTTCCTCCGTCGCGCTCGGGGAGCCCGTCGGGCTGCCTGTGGCGTCGCCGGGAGCGGGGTCGGTCGCGGTCTCGCTCGCCGTCTCGTCGGTCACATCCGTCTCGTCCGGTGAGGCGGACGTGGAGGCGGACGGGGACGCCGACGTGTCACCCGTCGCATGGGCGGACGGGGCCGCGAGGAGCGCGGCGGGGGCGACCACCGCCGTGACGGCGGCTGCGGCCAGGGCGCGACGAAGCTTCATGCCCGGTGTGATCAACGAAACCTGTGAATGGTTGTCCCCACATTCACAGAATCCTTATGTGGCCTGCGTCACTGCATCGTCGTCGGTGGGCGGCACGGCGAAGGGCCCCGCGGGCTGCGGCCGCAGGGCCCTCCCTCTCAGCCGGCACCGGCGTCAGGGCGGCGCCGGTGCCTCGGAGCGGCGCCGGGGGGTTGCGCCGCTTGCCTGGGATGCCTGTGTGAACGGGGGACCCGTCCCGTCGGCCGGCCCCGGGCGTCCCCGGAGCCGGCCGTTCTCTTGGGTGACCGGGCTGCTGTCCCCTGCCGTCCGGTCACTTTCCTGGAGCGAGGTCCCACGACGTCCGGCACGATCCGTACGTCTCATCGCTCCAGCGAGCCACGCGTGGTTCTTTCGGGCCCGCCCCTGGCTGACACGGACACCGGGACCAACGAAGCCGCTCGCCCGCCGGTCACGCGCCGTACGGGTGAGAAGGCGCCCGAACTCAGATACGACCCCGCTCGCGCCGCTCTCGCGGACGTGTCAGACGCGCCCGCGGCACAGCTCCAGCATCGTCATCGCCAGCGCCGTGCCCGGCTTGCCCAGCGCCTGCCGGTAGTGGTCGAGCACCTCCATCTCGCGCGAGAGGTTCACGCGCCGGCCGCCCGAGGTGATCCGCGCCTCCTGGATGACCGCGGAGACGGCCATCCGTTCCTGGATCAGCCCGATGATCCGGTCGTCCAGGGAGTCGATGCGCTCGCGCGCGCCGGTGATCACGTCGGCGGCCTCGGGGGTGTGGGCGCCGGTCTTGTCCGAAGCGGTGGCGGTCATGTCGGTGGCTCCTCGCCGAAGGGTGGCGGCACCCCGGACCGGCACGGTCCGCAAACGCCAGGCGCCCCGGACCTTGTCGGCCCGGGGCGCCTGGGAAGTCGCTTGTCAGTTGCTCAAGCAGCACGACCATGGCAGCCGGTGGGCCGGTTGCCATAGGTAAACAGGAAGGTCTGGTGCTTGCGCATGGGCCCAGTATGCCCCCGCGACGGTCGGTGTCCAAGCCGGTTCGCATGGTGAGACCCGGCGGCGGGACCCGGACCGGGGAGACGGTGGGGCCGGGGCGCCCGCCCACCTCGGTAGAATCGGGAGGACAAGCCCCCGCCCGACCGCCGGAAGGCACCCCGTGTCATCAGCGACTCCCGCTGCCGCCGCCCCCGACACCGTCCTGGTCGTCGACTTCGGCGCGCAGTACGCCCAGCTCATCGCCCGCCGTGTCCGCGAGGCGCGGGTCTACAGCGAGATCGTGCCGAGTTCCATGCCGGTCGAGGAGATCCTCGCCAAGAACCCGGCGGCCATCATCCTCTCGGGCGGCCCCTCCTCGGTGTACGAGCCGGGTGCCCCGACCCTCGACCGCTCCCTGTTCGAGGCCGGCGTCCCCGTCTTCGGCATGTGCTACGGCTTCCAGCTGATGGCGCGGACCCTCGGCGGCACCGTCGACAACTCCGGCGCCCGCGAGTACGGCCGGACCGACCTCACGGTCTCCAAGCCGTCCTCCACCCTCTTCGAGGGCACCCCGGCGGAGCAGGAGGTGTGGATGTCGCACGGCGACGCCTGCTCCGCCGCCCCCGAGGGCTTCACCGTCACCGGCTCCACGGACGTCGTCCCGGTCGCCGCCTTCGAGAACGACGAGAAGAAGCTCTACGGCGTCCAGTACCACCCCGAGGTCATGCACTCCACGCACGGGCAGCAGGTGCTGGAGCACTTCCTGTACCGCGGTGCGGGCCTGCGCCCCGACTGGACCACGGGCAACGTGATCGAGGAGCAGGTCGCCGCCATCCGCGAGCAGGTCGGCGACAAGCGCGCCATCTGCGGCCTGTCCGGCGGCGTGGACTCCGCGGTCGCCGCGGCCCTCGTCCAGAAGGCCATCGGCTCCCAGCTGACCTGCGTCTACGTCGACCACGGCCTGATGCGCAAGGGTGAGACCGAGCAGGTCGAGAAGGACTTCGTGGCCGCGACCGGCGTGCAGCTGAAGGTCGTGGACGCCGAGGAGCGGTTCCTCAAGGCGCTCGCCGGGGTGTCCGACCCCGAGGAGAAGCGGAAGATCATCGGGCGCGAGTTCATC
Source organism: Streptomyces coelicoflavus (assembly GCF_003112555.1). GTDB lineage: Bacteria > Actinomycetota > Actinomycetes > Streptomycetales > Streptomycetaceae > Streptomyces > Streptomyces coelicoflavus. Next base: position 250,620 of record NZ_BEWB01000006.1, read on the forward strand.
CGGGTCTTCGAGCAGGCGCAGCTGGAGATCATGAAGGAGGACGGCCCGGAGGTCGCCTTCCTCGTGCAGGGCACGCTCTACCCGGACGTCGTCGAGTCCGGCGGCGGCACCGGCACCGCCAACATCAAGTCCCACCACAACGTGGGCGGCCTCCCCGACGACATCGAGTTCGAGCTCGTCGAGCCGCTGCGCCAGCTGTTCAAGGACGAGGTCCGGATGGTCGGCCAGGAGCTGGGCCTGCCGGACGAGATCGTCCAGCGCCAGCCGTTCCCGGGCCCGGGCCTCGGCATCCGCATCGTCGGCGAGGTCACCAAGGAACGGCTCGACCTGCTCCGCGAGGCCGACGCCATCGCCCGCGAGGAGCTGACCGCGGCCGGCCTCGACCGCGACATCTGGCAGTGCCCCGTGGTGCTGCTGGCCGACGTCCGCTCCGTCGGGGTCCAGGGCGACGGCCGCACCTACGGCCACCCGATCGTCCTGCGCCCGGTCTCCTCCGAGGACGCCATGACGGCGGACTGGTCCCGGCTGCCGTACGACGTGCTGTCCAGGATCTCGACCCGCATCACCAACGAGGTCAAGGACGTCAACCGCGTCGTCCTCGACGTGACCTCGAAGCCGCCGGGGACGATCGAGTGGGAGTAGGCCCAGTGGGCCAGTAGGTCCTAGGCGCGCCTGACGGTGCGCAGAGGCTTTCCGGGCTGCCAGATTTCGACGACCAGGTACCTGTCGTCCTCCACGGAGGTGCGCACGACCTCCGTCAGCTCGGTACGGAAGAGGTGGAACGGCTCCGGCGGTTCCACCTCTTTCACGTACCCGCTCTTCGTCTCCGGGTCGTCCACCTCGACCGCCCGCCCGGCGATCCGTACGTCTCCACCGCCCATGCCGGTGCCGTCCCCCGGGTTCGCCTGGAGTGCGAAGCGCGGGTCGCGGCGCAGGTCGAGCGCCTTGAGGGAGCCCGGCATCATGCCGAGCCACAGCTCGCCGCTCAGGAAACGCACCTCCAGGCCGGTGGTGCGGGGCGAGCCGTCCTTGCGGAGGGTGGCGAGGACGTGGTGCGTGTACGCGCCGAAGCGCGCCTCGACGGTGCCGGCCAGCGCGGGTTCGGCGGCGGCGAAACCGGCCCAGTTCACGGGGGTGCCTGAAGTCATACGCCGAGTGTGGCCCCGAATACCGACACCTCCTGTCGGGATACCGGTCAACACGGTGATCCGCGCGTCACCCCCGCTGAGCAGACGTAAGGCGGGCCCATGGGCGGGGGAGGGCCGGGATACGGCACAATTCGCTGGCGTCCCAAGGGATTTGGAGGCTCCCACGGCCTTCTGCTCCCGGGTTTTCCGGACGGGTTCTTTCACAGGGTGCACAGGGTGCGGGAAGGCGGCGTCGGGCGTGGCGGTGCAGGAGGCGAGACGCGGGAGCGGCTCGGACAAGGGCGCGTACGAGACGGCCGCGCACGGCGGCGGCTGCACCTGCGGGGACTGCCCGCACGGCGCTCGTGAGGGCCACCGCCGGGCGGTCGCCGCGTTTCTGCTGCGGCGGGACGAGTTCGCGGCCGGGCAGGGGCTGCCGGCCGCGGTGGCCCACTCGGCCTCCGCATCCCGCCAGTGGATCTCGGAGGAACTGACCCAGTCCGCGGAAGCCGTCGCCGAACGCGGCCGTGCCGAGGGTGACGCCTGGCTCGCCGGGCTGGGCCGGCGCACGGCGGCCGTGGTGTGGGCGGCGGTCGTCTCGCTGCTGCTCGGGCAGGCCCTCACCGCGGTCGGCGCGGGCTGGTCGGCGGCACGCACCGCCGGGCTCGCGGCGGCGCTGGTGGTGGCCGGTGCGCTGACCGCGGCGTCCTGGTTCCACCGCGGCCGGGGCGGGGCGCTGGCCCCGGTCATCGGTGAGGACAACCGCCTGTCCACCTCACGTGCCGTGGCGGTCGCCTGGGTGCTCTTCGTCGCCTACGCGGTACTCGTGCTGGCCGGGCAACTGGCCGTCGCCTCGGGGCACGACCGGCGGGACGCGCTGATCTCGGGCCTCGAACTCGGCCGCGGCGCCGGCGCGGTGACCGTCCTCGCGGTGGTCTGCGCGGTGGCGGTCCTGGTGCGGCGGGTGGTCGGGCTCAGGGTGCTGGGGCAGCGGCTGCAGAAGGTCCGGGCCGACCGGCCGCGCGCCTCCGACCTGCTGACGGACGACGCCGGCCGCGGGACCTTCGCCGACATCCAGTACGTCGTGATCAGCGCCGTGGCCCTGGTGTTCGCCGCGGTACGGCTGGCCCGGCGCCCGGAACAGCTGCCCGACCTGCCGTGGGGTCTGGCGGTGGTGGTGCTCGTGTCGGCGGCGACCTACGTGGCCGGGAAGTACGCCGAGGGCGGCCGGCCGGTGATCCTCTCCGTGGTCCGGGCCCGGGAGGCCGGTGACCTGGACGCGCCGATCCGCACCGGCGACGACATCGAGATCCGCGGCGCGGGCTTCGTGCCGCCGGGTGCCCAGCGGGCGGACCGGCTGTCCCGGATGGTCGTCCGCGTCGGCACCGTCCACGTCCACGTCCCCCTGGTCCCGGTGACGGGCGGCTTCAGCAACCCCTCGGACGACCTGCTGACGGTCCCCGTCCCGGCGGACGTCGAACCCGGCCGGGTGGAGGTCCAGGTGGTCACCGGCGCGGGCGTCGAGACCAACCGGTACGCGATCGACGTGACGGACTGACACCGGGGGGCGGCGCCCGGCCGAGGGTTCCGGCCGGCGACCTGTCGAAACCGACAGCAAGAAACCCGCCGCCGAGGGTTGAGCGGGGCCCACGTCTCCTACGTATGGTCTGGTGGGGGGTCTGGGCATGCGCGGCGAGAGGCGGCTGGCAGTGATGACTCACGGGATGCGGACGGATGTCTACACCTCGCCCGGGGGCGGGGGAGGCCGGCGGGACATCGCCGCCCGGTACGCCCTCCTTCCCCTGCGGATCTTCCTCGGTGTCACGTTCGTCTACGCCGGTCTGGACAAGCTCACCGACAGCGCCTTCATGAAGGACGCGGGCGCCGGCTCCGTCGGCGACATGATGCGCGCGGTCCGCGACTCCTCGGCCGTCCCCGCCCTGGTCGACCTGGCCCTGAAGAGCCCGGCCGGCTTCGGGTACGCCATCGCCCTGGGCGAGCTGGCCGTCGGCATCGGCACCCTGCTCGGACTCCTCACCCGTCTGGCGGCGCTCGGCGGGGCGCTGATCTCCCTCAGCCTGTGGCTGACCGTCAGCTGGGCCGCCGATCCGTACTACTACGGAAATGATCTCGCCTACCTCATGGCCTGGCTCCCTCTCGTCCTGGCGGGCGCCCCGCTGCTGTCACTGGACGCCATACTGCGCTCCCGGCGCCGGGGACCAGCCGGCGGCGGGTACCGGTAGCCCGAGCCGAGGCCGTACGGCGCCGGCGGGTACCGGCAGCCCGAGCCGACGCCGTACGGCGCACCGGCGGATGCCGGCAGCCCGAGGGGCGCCGTCAGCGGGGGAGGTCCGCCCGGGGGTCGTCGGGCGCCGCCACGCCCGGTGCTCCGCGGCGCCGGTGCGCGGAGCGGGCCACCATCCCGACGACACCCGCGATGCAGAGCCCGCCGTTGACGAGCGGGATCAGCACGAACCACGGCGTCTCCCAGAGGCCGCGCGCGTCACCGGCGTAGACGACCCCGGCCAGCATCAGGAAGACACCGGCCACCAGTCGTCCCGGCTGGAACCTATGACGCAGCACGGGTCACCTCCGCCTGACCGACGCCGACCTGGAGGTCGAGCTCGAGCGTGCCGGCGTTCTCGGCGCCCTTGGCACCCTTGGCGGGGGGCAGGGTGATCTCCTTGTGCTTGCCCGGTGCCACGTCCACGTCCTTCTCGTCGTCGCCGGGCAGCTGGATGTCGCCCACGCCCACCTCGACGCTCAGCCGCACGGTCACGTCCTGCGGCACGACGACCCGTATTCGGCCCATGCCCACGTCGGCCCGTGTGCTCACCGTCTGCCCCTCGCCCAGGTCCAGCCGGGACAGGTCGAGGGTGCCGCTGCCCGCGCCGATGTCGTACTGATCGCGCACGTCGGTCGCCACCACGGGCTTCCAGGTGGTCCGCACCCACTCGGTGCCGACGTTCTCCGGAATCGCCACCGACCCGGCCAGCAGACCCGCCGTGATGATCGCCAGGAAGATCGAACCGGCTCCCGTGCGCCCGATGAACGCACTGACCGCGATACCGAGGCCGAAGACGGCGAGCGCGCACGCCAGGCCGGTCTGCAGGCTGCTGCCGAGCGCATGGTCGTCCCAGGTCAGCCGGGTCCCGAGGAAGCCGGCGAGCAGGGCGAGGAGGAACACCCAGCCGCCGATGCCGCGCGGCCCACGCGTCTGCACGGCCCGGGAACTCCGGTCGCCCGCCAGGGCGCTTTCGCGGCGTCCCGGGATGCCGCGGCCGATGTTGACGGCCGCGGCGATGTCACGCTCCACGGAGTCCGGCGGCCCCCACATGTAGCCCGTCCCGCCGTCATGGGTGCCGTCCTTGACGATGGGGTCGCGCCACCAGGAGGGCCAGGTGTACATGATCGGCGGCGCCTGGGCCTCCGGCGGGGCGTCGGCGACGGCCTGGGCCGAGAGCGGGTCCGGTTCCGGTGTCCTGCGCTGCCGGGACCAGTACCCCGCGCCCGCGAGGAGCAGGGAGAGGACGACGCCGAAGGTGAGCACGCCGCCGTTGTTCAGCATGGTGAGGAAGACCCCGCAGCCGACCAGGGCGAAGAGCACGGCCGCCAGTGCCTGGCCGTCGACCCGGCCGGTCAGCAGCTTGCGCACCTCGTTCTCCTCCTCATCGTCGTAGGGGACGAAGAGCCAGGCGAAGCCGTAGAAGATGAGGCCTATGCCGCCGGTCGCGGAGAGCACCGCCAGGGTGATCCGGAAGATCACCGGATCCAGGTCGCACTGCCGTCCGAGGCCGGCGCAGACGCCGGCGAGCGACTTGTGCCGCCGGTCCCGCCGGAACCGGTGCGGCGGCCCGGGGGCATCCGCGCCGCCGACGGCGCCCGCGCCGGCCGGGACGCCCGCGCCGCCCGCACCGGCATCCGCGGCGGGCGCGGCATCCTGCGGCCCGGCGCCCCGCGGAGGGCGCGGGCCGGAGCCGGGTCCCGGACCCGTCGCGGCGTGCTCGTGATCTGTCATGAGTCCATGGTGACGGGCGCGACGCCGTGACGGCAGTCGGTTCGACCCTGGTCGGACCCTGATATCGGCCCTGACTCCGAGCCCGGGGAGCGTTCGAGGACCGCCCGGCCCTCGGCGGGCCGAAGATCAGGGGTGAGTGGGGGAACGACCCTGATGCCCCGGCTCCCGCACCCGTGTGAATATCGGTGTCATGCCGGAAGCCGCAGCAGCACCCGTCGTCGAACCGCGGCCGCCGCGCAAGCTCTACCGAAGCAGCGACGGACGCTGGCTCGGCGGGGTGGCGCGGGGGCTCGCCGGACATCTCGGGCTGCCCGTCATCTGGGTCCGGTTCGCCTTCGTCGGCCTGTTCATGGCCGACGGCCTGGGCGCGCTGCTGTACGCGGCCTTCTGGTTCTTCGTGCCGCTGGGCGTCGGGGGCGTGGAGGCGCAGAAGCCGCCGTCCCTCGTCACCTCCGAGACCGCGCCGGACGGCCGCCGCAGACTCGTCGCCCGCAAGCCGGACAAGGGGCAGATAGTCGCCCTGCTCCTCATGGTCGTCGTCGCCCTGGTCTTCGTGGGCAACGTCGACCTCGGCGGCGGAGCCAAGGTGTACCTCTGGCCGACCGTGCTCGTCGGCGCCGGCGTCGCCCTCGTCTGGCGCCAGGCGGACAACGCGCGCCGGGCCCGCTGGGCGGAGGTGGGACGCCACCGCCGTACCGTCACCCTGCTGCGCTCGGTGGCCGGCGTCCTGCTGGTGACCGCCGGAGTCACCGGCATCTTCGTCCTCCAGGGATCCGCCGCCCACCTCGGCTCCGTCCTCCAGGCGGCCCTCGCCGTCCTCGTCGGGATAACACTCCTCGCGGGCCCCTACCTGGTGCGGATGACGCAGGACCTCTCCGAGGAGCGGCTGATGCGCATCCGCGCCCAGGAGCGCGCCGAGGTCGCCGCCCACGTCCACGACTCCGTGCTGCACACCCTGACCCTGATCCAGCGCAACGCGGAGAACGCGGGGGAGGTGCGCCGCCTCGCCCGCGCCCAGGAGCGCGACCTGAGAGCCTGGCTCTACAAGCCCGAGGGCAACGGCAAGGACGAGGACGACGAGCCCACCACCCTCGCCGAGGCCGTCAAGCGCAACGCCGCGGAGGTCGAGGACAAGCACGGTGTCCCCCTCGAGGTGGTCGTCGTCGGCGACTGCCCGCTCGACGAGAGGACCAGCGCACAGATGCAGGCGGCACGCGAAGCGATGGTGAACGCGGCCAAGTACGGTGGCGAGGGCGGTGCCGTACAGGTCTTCGCCGAAGTCGAGGGAAGGACGGTCTTCGTGTCCGTCCGGGACCGCGGCCCCGGCTTCGACCTCGACTCGATACCCGCCGACCGCATGGGCGTCAGAGAATCGATCATCGGCCGCATGGAGCGCAACGGCGGCACGGCGCGGCTGCGCGCGGTGCCGGACGGCGGCACGGAGGTCGAACTGGAAATGGAGAGGGCGGAGAAGACGTCATGAGCGACCCGACCGAGGCGAACGGAACGGCGGGAACGGCGGGGGCGGGCGAGGCGGCCCAGCCCGCGCGGCCGGCCGGTGACGGCGCGGGGGAGCGTCACGTACGGGTGGTGCTCGTCGACGACCACCGCATGTTCCGCACCGGCGTCCAGGCCGAGATCGGCCAGACCGCCGAGACCGGGGTCGAGGTCGTCGGCGAGGCCGCCGACGTCGACCAGGCCGTCACGGTCATCACCGCGACCCGCCCCGAGGTCGTCCTCCTCGACGTCCACCTCCCCGGCGGCGGCGGGGTCGAGGTGCTGCGCCGCTGCGCGCCCCTGATGAGCGACGCCGAGCGGCCCGTCCGCTTCCTCGCCCTGTCCGTCTCGGACGCGGCGGAGGACGTGATCGGTGTGATCCGCGGCGGCGCCCGGGGCTACGTCACCAAGACCATCACCGGCACCGACCTGGTCAACTCCGTCTTCCGCGTACAGGAGGGCGACGCCGTCTTCTCCCCCCGCCTGGCCGGCTTCGTCCTCGACGCGTTCGCCTCCACCGACGCCCCGCCGGTCGACGAGGACCTCGACCGCCTCACCCAGCGCGAGCGCGAGGTACTGCGCCTGATCGCCCGCGGCTACGCGTACAAGGAGATCGCCAAGCAGCTCTACATCTCGGTCAAGACCGTCGAGTCCCACGTCTCCGCGGTCCTGCGCAAGCTCCAGCTGTCCAACCGGCACGAGCTGACCCGGTGGGCGACGGCACGACGGCTGGTGTGACCGGACGAGTCACCGCGACGGTCCGCCGACCGTGACGGCGGTGGGGGCCCGGAGCGTCACACCACCCGCGTAGCCCCCGCGAACGGCATCTCGTCCACCGGGGCGACGCGGACCGGTGCCGACGGGTTCGGGGCGTGGATCATCTGCCCGTTGCCGACGTAGATGCCGACGTGGCTGATGCCGGAGTAGAAGAAGACCAGGTCGCCCGGGAGGAGTTCGGACCGCGAGACGCGGCGGCCCGCGTCGATCTGGGCGTAGGTCGTGCGGGGGAGGGAGACTCCGGCGGCACGGTAGGCGGCCTGGGTGAGGCCCGAGCAGTCGAAGGCGTTCGGGCCGGTCGCGCCCCACACGTAAGGGCTGCCGAGCTTCTGGTAGGCGTAGGCGACGGCCGCGGCGGCACGGGAGTTGGGGGCCTGGGACGAGGCGGACAGGCTCTCGCGGGGGCCCGGCGTCGAGCGGGAGGCCCGGTTGCCGGCGCCGGCGCGTTCCTCGGTGGTCAGCCGGGACAGCAGGCTGCGGGCCTTCTCGAGCTTGCCGGTGACGGTCTCGCGGTGACGTTTCAGCTCCGCCCGGCGGGACTTCAGGGAGGTCACCTCGATGCGGGCGGCGCCCCGCAGCTGCTCGATGTCGCGGAGCTCCTTGCGCACGCGGCCCACCGTGGCCCGTTGCCGGCTGCCCGCGCGCTCGGCGAAGGCGGCGCCGTCGAGGTACCGGTCCGGGTCGGAGGAGAGCGCCAGTTGCAGCGCAGGGTCCAGGCCGCCGTTGCGGTACTGCGCCGCCGCGACCGAACCCAGCGTCTCCCGTGCCGAGTTCAGCCGGTCCTCCTTGCGGGCGGCCTCGTCCCGCAGTTCCTCCAGGCGCTGTTCGGCGGCGTCCGCCTTCTCCTTCGCGCCGTTGTACTTCTCCGTGGCCACCTCGGCCTCCTGGTAGAGCTTGTCCACCTTGGCCCTGACCTGCGCCGCAGTCGGCTGCGGAGCGGCCTGCACGGTCGTCCCGCCCAGGCCCGTCGCGGTGGCCGCCCCCGCGAGGGTGATCGTGGCCGCCGTACGGGCTCTGCCGCCGCCCTTCGCGCGCTGTCGCGGCCTGCGGTGCGTTCCCACCTGCGATCCACGTCCTTCCGTACGACTCGGCTCCGGCCCGTGCCGGGGCGGCTCCGGTTCGCTCCGGTCGCCTGGGCCAGGACGCTAGGCGCGTCGGTAACGGTCCGGTGACGGGATGCGCGGAAGTGGCGGCAGTGGATCAGGTGGCGACCGTATGTGACCGCAAGACTCTCCAGAGCCCGTCTTCTTCACGCAGGGTGATGACCGATATGTCGGACCGGACGCAGGTCGGGACGTGAGCTGCTACGGGAGGTGCCGGGACGGGCCGGTGTCCGGGGCCGTTCGAGGGCTCATTAGGCTCCGGCCTCATGGACGTACTCATCCACATCTTCGTCGGCCTGCACATCATCGGCATCGCCGCGCTCCTCGGCGGCTTCCTGACCCAGATGAAGGCGATGGGTCAGGGCACCGCCCGGTTCACCCCCGCGATGCTGCACGGCGCGCTGACGATGCTGGTCACCGGTGCCGTCCTGATCGGCCTCAACCAGGCCCAGGACACTGCCGTCGACAACGTCAAGATGGGCGTGAAGCTCGCCGTACTGATCGTGATCCTCGGGCTGGTCTACGTGAAGCGCGACGAGGAGAAGGTGGAGAAGCCGCTGTTCGGCCTGGTGGGCGGGCTGACCCTGGTGAACGTCTTCATCGCGGTGCTGTGGACCTGACCGCCGTTCCGGAGTCCGCCGCCGCGGACCGCAGCCCGGAGCGGGCCCGGGCGACCGCCCCCGTAGCGACCGCCAGCCAACCGGCCACCGCGATCCACAGCAGCGCCCGGCCCGGCGCGTCCAGCCACGGGACGTCGACGACGGCGGACACCGACAGCGTCGCCGCCGCCGTCATGCCGAGCGGGAAGACCGTCGACCAGCGGCGCACGTCGTAGCGGAGGCGCGGCCAGGCGATCTCGGCGGCCAGCAGCACGGCGTACCAGGCCAGGTCCAGGGCGAGCAGGAACACCGTCAGGTCGTGCAGGACGGCCTGGTCGTCGGCGTTCCACAGGTACATGCCGGTGCCGGCCGCCGCGAGCAGCTTGGCCCCGGCGAGGGCCGAGATGGCGAGCGCGCCGCCCGCCACCCAGTGGTCCCCGGAGCCCCGGGCCACCTGTCGCAGGTCGAAGCGGAACAGCGCGATCAGGTAGAGCACGATCCCCAGCCAGAACGGCACCAGCGCCGCGTGCGCCAGCCAGGGCGTCGAGGTGGCCGCGGACAGCGTTGCGGCGAGCACGGCCAGCCCCTCCGTGGCCACGCAGCCCAGGAACACCGCTCCGGGCATCCTCCGCCCCCAGTGCTGCACCACCAGGAGCAGCAGCCACGGCCACAGCAGGGCCGCCAGCACCAGCAGCACCGCCGCCAGGAGCGTCCAGCCGAGGAGGGAGAAACGGGTGCCGAGCACGGTCGTCGCGGCGACGGCGGTCAGCGCGCCCGGCGTCCCCGCCCGCTCGATCCACTGCGGCCGGTTTGCGCACAGCAGGTAGACGAAGTTCGCGGCCAGTATCAGCCAGGCGGCACAGGCCAGGGCCAGGGCGATCCGGGACAGGACCTCGCGGCCGGTCAGATGCAGGGCGACCGACACGATGCCGGTCGCCATCACCGCGGCCCCGGCCGCCGGTGGGCGTTGCTCCAGCCAGGTGCGCAGCGCGGAGGGGTGATGGGTGGCCGATGACATGACCACGATGGTAGAGAACCGTGCTGGTCAGCCGGGACGCACCACGCTGTAGATCGACGACTCGCCGTCGTAGAAGATCGACTCCTCGCGGACGTACGCGCCCGGCTTCGGGGCGTGGATCATCATGCCGTCGCCGATGTACAGGCCGACGTGGCTGATGTCGTCGTAGAAGAAGACCAGGTCACCGGGTTGTGCCTGGGAGACGGGGACGGTCGTGCCGGCGTTGACCTGGTCGTAGGTGACGCGCGGCAGCGTCACGCCTGCGGCCTTCCAAGCGGCCTGGGTGAGGCCCGAACAGTCGTAGGAGCCGGGGCCCGTGGCGCCCCAGACGTACGGCTTGCCGATCTGGGCGCGGGCGAAGGCGATCGCCTTGTCGGCCTTGGTGCCGGTCGAGGTGCCCGGCGTCGACGAGCCCGAGGAGTCCGACGAACCGGTGCCGCCGGAGGTTCCCCCGGATCCGGCGCCGCTCTCCTGCTGCTGGGCGGCCTCCTCCTGCCGCCGGCGCTCGGCCTCCTGCTGCGCCTGCTGCTTCTTCGCCAGCTCGGCGGCCTTGCGGTCGGCCTCCTCCTGCTTCTTCTTCTCGATCGCCGCCAGCCGGGCCTTCTCCTCGGCGGTCAGTTCCGACAGCAGCTCCCGCGCGGTGGCGAGCTTCTTCTGGACGGTCGACTTGGCCGTCTTCAGATCGTTCTGCGACTCGGTGAGCGTCTCGAGGCCCTCGGTGGCCTCCCGGCGCTTCTTCATGGTCTCGGACTGCTGGGTGACGTAGTCGTCGACGGCGCTCTTCTGCCGGCCGGTGAGCCGGTTCATCAGCTGGTTCTGGTCGAAGTAGTCCTGCGGCGAGTCCGCGAGCAGCAGGGTCGCGGTCTCCGGGACCGCGGCGCCCGTGCGGTACTGGGCGGAGGCGAACGAACCCAGCTCCTCGCGCGCGTCGTTGAGCTTCTGGGTGCGCTGGGCGACGTCGTCGAGGAGGCCGTCGACCTTCTTGCGCTGCTTGGAGGTCTTCTCCTTGGCCGCGTTGTACTTCTCGGTCGCCGACCCGGCCTGCCGGTAGAGGTCGTCGACCTTCTTCTCGACCTCCTCCAGGGTCGGCCGGTCGTCCGACGGCGTGGCGTTCGCCGTCTGGGACAACAGGGCGACGGAGGTGAGGGCCGCGGTGGCGAGGGCCGGGGTCCGTATGCCCGCGACGCGGGGACCGGTGGGACGCGACTTGCGGTGCGACGCCAAGGAGGCGACTCCTTCCAGTGCTCCGCCTACCGGGTTAGCTGTCGGGTTCGGGCGGTGGTTCGGAAGGGTTGCCCTACGGCGGCCCGCCCTCTTCGTCTCGGCGAGGGCGGTGCGGCCGATTCACCCCAAGGTCTCGGTGGGTCCCCGGCTCCGGGTGCCGTGCGGGCAGACCGGACTCGGCGGAGGCCGCGCGGCCCGGCGAGGTTCGCCGGAGGGGGTCGAGCGGCCTGCCCCGCACCGTAGCCAACTCGTGTGGCCGCTGTGAAGGTTGGTGGGTGATATGCCCGATACATTTTCGTGACCTTTCGTTCGGGTGCTTCCGGGCCGGTCGCGAACGTCACTCTTCGTGGTTCCGCTGGTCGCAGGGCGTGCCCGCGCCGGGGTGCGGTGGGCATTTTCCGGGGTGGCACCGGGTTGTCGGTGGGGCGCCCTAGACTCGGAGAGCGATGAGCAGCCTCTTTGACGACAGCTTCCTGGCGAGCCTCCAGACCCCCCGGGGTCACGAGGAGGAACCCCCGCCGCCGCCCGAGGACGATCACGGACCGGAGCCGGTTCCGCACGATCTGTTCGGCGGGAAGTTCGACGCGCCCCCGGAGCGGGACACCCACTACCGGGACGGCGCCCCGCGCCCCGCCCTGGACGCCGCGGCCCTCCTGGAGGGGCTGAACGAGAACCAGCGCGCCGCCGTCGTCCACTCCGGCTCCCCGCTGCTCATCGTGGCCGGTGCCGGTTCCGGCAAGACCCGCGTCCTCACCCACCGCATCGCCCACCTGCTGGCCGAGCGGAGCGTCCATCCCGGGCAGATCCTCGCGATCACCTTCACCAACAAGGCCGCGGGCGAGATGAAGGAGCGGGTCGAGCAGCTCGTCGGCCCGCGCGCCAACGCGATGTGGGTGATGACCTTCCACAGCGCGTGCGTGCGCATCCTGCGCCGCGAGTCGAAGAGGCTCGGCTTCACCTCGTCGTTCTCGATCTACGACGCCGCCGACTCCAAGCGGCTCATGGCACTGGTCTGCCGAGACCTGGACCTCGACCCCAAGCGCTTCCCGCCGAAGTCGTTCAGCGCGAAGATCAGCAACCTGAAGAACGAGCTGATCGACGAGGAGGACTTCGCCGCCCAGGCCGCCGACGGCTTCGAGAAGACGCTTGCCCAGGCCTACGCCATGTACCAGTCGCGGCTGCGCGAGGCCAACGCCCTCGACTTCGACGACCTGATCATGACGACGGTCAACCTGCTGCGCGCCTTCCCGGACGTCGCCGAGCACTACCGCCGCCGCTTCCGGCACGTCCTGGTCGACGAGTACCAGGACACCAACCACGCCCAGTACGCCCTGGTGCGCGAGCTGGTCGGCGTGCCCTCGGAGCACCCCGTCGACGTGCCGCCGGAGGCCGAGGTGCCGCCCGCCGAGCTGTGCGTGGTGGGCGACGCCGACCAGTCGATCTACGCCTTCCGCGGCGCCACCATCCGCAACATCCTCCAGTTCGAGGAGGACTACCCGGACGCGACGACGATCCTGCTCGAGCAGAACTACCGCTCCACGCAGACCATCCTCAGCGCCGCCAACGCGGTCATCGAGCGCAACGAGTCCCGCCGCCCCAAGAACCTGTGGACCAACCAGGGCAGCGGCGCGCAGATCACCGGGTACGTCGCCGACACCGAGCACGACGAGGCGCAGTTCGTCGCCGACGAGATAGACCGCCTCACCGACGCGGGCGAGGCCAAGGCCGGAGACGTCGCGGTCTTCTACCGGACCAACGCGCAGTCCCGTGTCTTCGAAGAGGTCTTCATCCGCACCGGCCTGCCCTACAAGGTCGTCGGCGGCGTCCGCTTCTACGAGCGCAAGGAGGTCCGGGACGTCCTGGCCTACCTGCGGGTGCTGGCCAACCCCGAGGACTCGGTGCCGCTGCGCCGCATCCTCAACGTCCCCAAGCGCGGCATCGGCGACCGCGCCGAGGCGATGATCGACGCCCTCTCCCAGCGCGAGAGGATCAGCTTCCCGCAGGCGCTCAGGCGCGTCGACGAGGCGTACGGGATGGCCGCGCGCTCCGCGAACGCCGTCAAGCGGTTCAACACGCTCATGGAGGACCTCCGTACGATCGTCGAGTCCGGCGCCGGACCGGCGACCGTCCTCGAGGCGATCCTCGAACGCACGGGGTACCTGGCGGAGTTGCAGGCCTCCACCGACCCGCAGGACGAGACCCGCATCGAGAACCTCCAGGAACTCGCGGCCGTCGCCCTGGAGTTCGAGCAGGAGCGGGCCGAGGACGAGGAGGCCGGGACGCTGGCCGACTTCCTGGAGAAGGTCGCGCTCGTCGCGGACTCCGACCAGATCCCGGACGAGGAGGACGGCGACGGCGTCGTCACCCTGATGACCCTGCACACCGCCAAGGGCCTGGAGTTCCCGGTCGTCTTCCTCACCGGCATGGAGGACGGCGTCTTCCCGCACATGCGCGCCCTCGGCCAGGCCAAGGAGCTGGAGGAGGAACGGCGCCTCGCCTACGTCGGCATCACGCGCGCCCGTGAGCGCCTCTACCTGACCCGGTCGACGCTGCGCAGCGCCTGGGGCCAGCCGTCGTACAACCCGCCCTCGCGGTTCCTGGAGGAGATCCCGGCCCCCCACCTGGAGTGGAAGCGGACCGGGGCGAACGGTCCCGCGCCCTCCGCGCCGGTCTCGGGCGTGGCGGCGTCGCTGTCCTCGTCGCGTTCCCGCTCGTCGGCGTCGGGCGCGTCCGGCTTCGCCACCCGCAGGTCGGCCGGCGCCGAGCAGCCGACGGTCTCGCTGGCGGTCGGCGACCGCGTCACGCACGACCAGTTCGGACTCGGCACGGTCGTCGGGGTCAAGGGCACCGGGTCCAACGCGGAGGCGACGATCGACTTCGGGGACACCAAGCCGAAGCGGCTGCTGCTGCGGTACGCGCCGGTGGAGAAGCTCTGAGGGGCGGTTCGACGGACGCGGCGAGGTCCCGGACGGTCGTCCGGGACCGGCCCGGGACCGGCTCGGGGACGGGCCCGGCGATCTGCTGAGACGTTACGGCGTCACGTCGGGTTGAGGCCGTGGCTGCGCAGCCACGGGAGCGGGTCGATCGACGAGCCGCCCGCGGGGCGCACCTCGAAGTGCAGGTGCGGACCGGTGGAGTTGCCCGAGTCGCCGGAGTACGCGATCGCGTCGCCCGCCTTCACGGTGGTGCCGGAGGGAACCTGGTAGCTGGAGAGGTGGCAGTACCACGTCTCCGTGCCGTCCTTCGCGGTCACGATCATCATGTTGCCGTACGCGCTGTTGAACTGCGTCCGCACGGTACCGTCGGTCGCCGCCATCACCGTCGTTCCCTGGAGCACGGGGAAGTCGATACCGGTGTGCGAGGACATCCAGTTGATGCCGGCCTGCCCGTAGTACGCGCTGAGGCCGTGCTGCTCCACCGGGAGGGCGAACTTGGGGCGCAGCCGCTCCTTGCGGGCCGCTTCCTGCGCCGCCCGCTTCTTCTCGGCGGCCTGCTCGGCCTTGAGGTCGATGCGCTCCTGCGTCCGGCTGGCCCGGTCGGCGAAGTCGTCGGCTCCGGCGGCCAGGCTGGTGAGCTGGGTGTCCAGCTTGTTGTTGGCGGCGGACGGTTTCACCGGTGCTGCCTTCGCGTTGCCCGGGTCGGGCGCCGACGCCGCGGTGTCCGTGCCCTCGTCGCCGGTCAGGCTGCCGACGGAGGCGGCCGCGATACCGGCGACGCTCATCACGCAGGCCGAGGGCACCGCGATGGTCAGCAGCGCGGAGCGCTTGGCGGGCTGGCGGCGGCGGGAACGCGCCCCGGCGCGGGAACCGGTGCGTGCGGCCGGGATCCGGGCGGCCGGCGTGACCTCCTCCTGGTCGTCCAGGAGGGCGGTCACGGCGGGAAGTTCACCGGTGGCGGCCAACTCGACGTCGTACGGGGCGGATTCCGCAGAGCCCGCCGACGGGGCGAAGCCGGAGTCCTCGGCGACGGGCGGGGCGTCCTGCGCGCCGTCGTCCGGTGCGGGGTGCCCGGCCGGCCGGGTCGGGTCCTCGATCACGGCGGTGGCGGTGGCGGTGGCGTCCGCGTTCCACTGGGTGGCGTCGTAGGCGCCGGTGTCCACCGGGCCGCCCGCGAACGCGCCGGCGTGGAACGTGCCGGTCGCAAAGGCGCCCGTCTCGTAGGCGCCGGTGTCGTGTGTGGTGGTTCCGAAGGCGCCCGTCGCGAAGGCGCCCGTCTCGAAAGTGCCCGTTTCGAGGGTCTGCGTTCCCCAGTGCCACTGCTGGGTCCCGTCGGCCGGGTCGCCCGACTGGTCCGGTGTGCTCCAGGCGCCGGTGTCCCACTGCCCGGTGGCGTCGGTGGTCGTCGCCTGCGGCGTCATGGAGCCCGGCTGCTGGTATCCGGTCGACCAGGTCGTCGCGTCGTAGGCGCCGGTGTCGTAGGCGGCCTGGTGCTGGGCCGCGTACGCGTCGTAGTGCAGGGTCTGCGCCCCGCCGGTGGACCACTGGGTGGCGTCGTACGAGCCCGTGGCCTCGTGGGTCCCGGTGTAGTGGCCCGGCATGCTGCCGAAGAGGGGGTCCGCGTCGAAGGCGGCGGGGTCGGCACCGCCGGTGGAGAAACCGGTGGCGTCGTAGCCGCCGTACGTGGTGAGGTCGCCGTACTGGGCCTCCCCTGTGCCGTACGGCGCGTACTGCGCCGAAGCGGCGTCGGAAGCCGAAGCCGGGGTGTTTCCGGTCCCCGACGGGTGACGGTCGTTCACCAACTTCTCTTTCGCCTCGACAACAGGGGCTGCCAGAGCAGTGCGGCGACTGTACCCGGCGGTATACGGGCACGACAATCTTCCGCAGGTTTCGCGCGCGAAGGAAACGGGCAATCGGCCGTGTTTTGGGGGAGGGCGGGCACGGGTTTGGCTTTGTGTTCGACTTCCGTTCGAGTCCGAACGGGTTGCTTCGGTCTCAGGCGATGGTGAGTCCACCGCTGTGCTTGCCCGTTCCTGTTCCCGTTCCTGTTCCCGTCCCCGTTCTCGTTCCCGGTTCGGATTCGGAGTCCGTTTCCGGTTCCGGTCCGGCGGTGTCGAGTGCCTGCCGGATCCCGGTGGCGACGGTGGGGTGCACGGGCAGCGCGAGGTGGCCGATGCCGCTCACCCGTACGTTCTGCACGCTCAGGTCGGGATGGTCGAGGCAGGCCGTCTCCAGCGGGTCCATGACGTGGTCCAGGTCGCTCCAGAAGCTGACGAAGCGGGTACGGCAGCCGGGCGCCGGCCGGGTCAGCTCCTCGATCACCGCCGACCCGGGACGCATCTGGCGCACGATCGGGTGCGCGTTCGCCAGCGGTACCACCTTGGTGCCGGCGTGCGGAGTGCCGAGCGTCACGAGGGTGCGGACCCGGAGGTCTCCGCCGAGGCACTGCACGTAGTAGCGCGCGATCAGGCCGCCGAGGCTGTGCCCGACCACGTCGACGCGCTCGCTGCCGGTCCGCTCGCAGATCTCCTCGACGTGCCGGCCCAGCAGTTCGGCGGCGGTGCGGATGTCGCAGGTCAGAGGGGAGTAGTTCAGCGACTCGATCTCGTGCCTGCCGTGCTGGGCCAGGCTGCGGCGCAGCAGCAGGAAGACCGAGCGGTTGTCGATGAAGCCGTGCAGCAGCACGACCGGGGGACTGGTGGGAACCGGGAGCCTGAGGGGCGGGGGCGACGGCTGCGGGTCCCCGGAGCCCGTCGGCCGGAGCGTCTGGGCCGGACGGCGCTCCTGGATGATCCCGGAGGGATAGAGGAGGAGGTGCCCGGCGAGGATCGCGGCCTCGAGGGCGCTCGCCTTCAGGAGGTTCAGGGAGAGCCCGGTCAGCCGGCCGGGAAGGGCCGCCACCTCGGACAGCCCCGGGAGGGCGGGGAGTCCTGGGATCGCGGGGAGCCCTGGCAGGCCGGGCAGGAGACGCTGAAAGAGCGGGAGAAGGGGCAGTGCTGCCGTGGTGACCTTCATGGGCCGACCTCCTGTCGGCACGCAGGGACGCCTCTGTCTCCCGTGTGCCCTCGTGGAGCGCCGTGACACCAGAGATTGGTGATGTTCGCGAGGTTTACGCACGTCTCAGGGCCACGTGGCCCACGTGTGCCGTGTGGGTCGTACGAGCCGTACGAGCTGTACGAGGCCTGTGGTGTGCGTGAGGTGAAACGGCGGGTGGCGAGGCTCGCTCGCCGCCGTCCTGTGACGCCCTCGCTGCGGCGCTCCGTGCGCAATGTGCCGCCGCGCCCTGGTGCGGTGCGCGGCGAACATGTCCCACCGTGTGATTTCCCCCTCTGTATCCACCGCGAAACTGCCGGTTGCGGGATGCTGGCGATAACGTTCGTTCACTTCCCCGGACGTTGTGGTGCGGGGTCTCCGCGCCGTGAGACGCGAAGTGTGCGGTACTTGTCGGTACGGATGGATGTAGTCGCTTCATGGAGGCAGTGATGGGTGTGGCAGCCGGTCCGATCCGCGTGGTGGTGGCCAAGCCGGGGCTCGACGGCCACGATCGCGGGGCCAAGGTGATCGCGCGGGCCCTGCGCGACGCCGGTATGGAGGTCATCTACACCGGGCTCCACCAGACTCCCGAGCAGATCGTCGACACCGCGATCCAGGAGGACGCCGACGCGATCGGGCTGTCCATCCTCTCCGGTGCGCACAACACGCTCTTCGCCGCGGTGATCGAGCTGCTCCGGGAGCGGGACGCGGCCGACATCCTGGTCTTCGGCGGCGGGATCATCCCCGAGGCGGACATCGCCCCGCTGAAGGAGAAGGGCGTCGCGGAGATCTTCACGCCCGGCGCGACCACGGCGTCCATCGTGGAATGGGTCCGGGCGAACGTGCGGGAGCACGCGGGGGCGTAGCCGCGACCCGCCGGGCGGGTGCGGATCCCCGGGCGCGTGCGCCGGTGGCCCGGGGGCGCGGGGGTGCCTGTGGGCCCGCGCGTGTGTGCCGTTGGGCGCGGGTGGGTGCCTGTAGGCGCTGGTGGGGCCGGTGTGTGCCGGTGGGTGTGGGCGCGCGTGCGCGACGCCCTGCGCGACGGCGCGTCCCGTGCCCTGTGCCGACGCGGCGCCCTCGTTACCCGGCCCGGAGCCGTCGTTACCCGGCCCGGAGCCGTCGTTACCCGGCCCGGAGCTCCGCGGCCATCGCCGCCCGCAACCGCAACGTCGTCACGAGCCGTTGGAAGGCTTCCGCCCAGTACCCTCCCGCCCCCGGTGACGCGTCCGCCGACTCGTCCGGTATCGCCAGCAGGCCGTCGAGGCGGCCTGCCTCCGAGGGGTCGAGGCAGCGTTCTGCCAGCCCCATCACGCCGCTGAAGCTCCATGGGTAGCTCCCGGCGTCGCGGGCGATGTTGAGCGCGTCGACCACCGCGCGTCCGAGCGGCGTGGCCCACGGCACCCCACACATGCCCAGCAGCTGGAACGCCTCGGACAGTCCGTGCGTCGCGATGAACCCGGCGACCCACTCGGCGCGCTCGCCGGCGTTCAGGGTGCCGAGCAACTTGGCCCGCTCGGCCAGGGACACCGCGCCAGGACCGCCGGCCTCGGGCGCGGTGGGCGCTCCCAGCAACGCCCTCGCCCAAGCGCCGTCGCGCTGTCGTACCGCCGCGCGGCACCACGCCGCGTGCAGCTCGCTCTGCCAGCCGTCCGACACCGGGAGTGCGACGATCTCCTCGGCCGTACGCCCCGCGAGCCGGTCCGGCCAGCATGCCAGCGGAGCCGCCTCCACCAACTGGTCGAGCCACCACGAACGTTCACCCCGTCCCGCGGGCGGCTTGGCCACCACACCGTCCCGCTCCATGCCCGCGTCGCACTCGTGGGGCGCTTCGACGACGATCGCCGGTGGAGTGAGGCTGCGATCGAGGGACACACAGGTCACGGCTCGCGCCCCCATGCGCGCGGCCAGCGCCGAGAGCGGCAGCGCCGACAGCAACTCCGCCGCCGTGGCCCGGACGTTGCGGCTGCGGTCGGCCAGCGCCTGTTCCAGGAACGGCTCGTCCGCCGCTTCCAGCCCCGTCCGCAGCGAGTCGAGGAACATCAACCGGTCCTCGGCCCGTTCCGTGGCCCAGGTCGACTCCAGCAACTCGCGTGCGCCCGCGGGGTCGCGGGTGCGCAGGGACGCCAGGAGAGCGATCCGTTCGGCGAACAGACCCTCGTCCCAGAGCCGCCGCACCCGCCCGGTGGCATCCGGACCGGACAGGGTGGCGACGCCACCGTGCGTGGCCCGCAGGGCGAACCGCCAGTCCGGGTTCAGCCGGGCCAGCCACAGGGCACGGGGCCCCGCGAACGTCAGCGCCGCCGGCCGCAGGTCCGTACGGCCCCGCGCCGCGTCCAGCAGTGCCGGAAGCGCCTGGGGCGGTGCCGCGAAACCGCGGGCGTTCGCCGTCGCCAGCCATTGGGGCAGCAGCTCCATCAGATCGGGCGCGCTGCCCCTGCGGCCGCCGCCCGCCGCGCCGGGTCGGTCGGTGAGCAGCATCATGAGGCGGCGGGCGGCCGCGGCCGGCAGCGGCGGGCGGCGGTCCTCGGGCGCGGGGTCGAGGCGCCGGGCCGCGCGGGCCGGTCGCAGTCCCGCGCGACGGCGTACGGTCTCCGCGGCCGCCGCGTCCAGCAGGGCACCCGCGGCGCCGGGCCCGTGCTCGCCGCCCGGGGGAGTACGCCGGTCCGTACCCAGCAGCGCCGAGGTGACCAGCTCCTCCCACACTCCGGGCTCAGAACCCCCCGGGGGTGGGGAGGAGGCCGCCGGCGGGCGGGCCGGAGTCGGTCGGCGGACCGTCTCCGCCGACGGCACGGCCTCTTCGGTTTCGGCTTCGGTTTCGGTTTCGGATGTGGATTCGGGCCCGTTGGTGGCTGCTGTCCCAACCGGAGCTAGAGGCATGGAGTCCACCTTGGTTACGGCGTCTGCCCGGAGCCCGGGGCTCGCCCCGGACGGCGTGGTGCCCGCCCCGGACGGCGTGGGACCCGCGGCCGCGTGGGCCGATGCGGAGATCGTGGCTTCGACGGCTGCCCCCGGCCCCGACACGGTGGCCGACGCCGGTGCGGACGTGTCCGCGGGGGTGGGAGTCGTGGTCATGTCGTTCCCCTCAGGTTCCGTTCCGGTCCCGTCGCCCGGGACGGGTCAGCACAGCGGCACCGCCGGGCCCGGCCCGGCCGGCCAGGCCGTCAGCGGCGTGAAGCCTCGGTGGCCGCACTCCCCGAAGACCGTGACCGGCGCGCCGCCCGACAGGGCGACCAGCCGCCACAGTCCCGACCGGCTCCCGGCGGCCGGGGTGAGCGGCAGGGCCGTGTCCCCGTCGGCGTCCGCCAGTTGCCAGCCGTCGCCGTCCGGCACGGGGACCACCCGGTCCAGGGTCACCGGCACCGAGTCCAGCCACGGGTCGCCGCGGAGGGCCCCGCCGTAACGGACGGCCGCCTGGGACGTCGTGAGCCCCCTGGGGCGTGTCCGCGCGGGCTCGGGCGGTGCGAACCGCCGGCCGAGGGCCGCTCGCCGCCGCCCCGCTCCCGGGTACGCCGAGAGCTCCGCGTCCAGGGCGAGCCCGACCGGCAGCGTCAGCTCCGGTGCCCGGCCCCCGGCTCCGTAGGAGAGGAGCAGCGCCGTGCGCTCCGACTCCGCGCCGTGCAACCAGACGCGACGGGTCGTCAGCCGGGTGTCCGCGGTGTCGTACTGGGCGAGCACCAGCCAGTGGTCCCGCACCGGCGGGCCGTCCGCGGCCGCTTGCAGGCCCACGCGTGAACGGACCGTCGCCGCCAGGCCGTCCGGCAGCCGCTCGCGGCGCAACCAGCCCTGGTCGAGCAGATGGAGCAGGGCGCACTCCTCGAGCAGCCGTACCGGCCAGCCGGGGCCCGACGCCGGTATGGACCCCAGCTCCCTCACCCGCGAGGCCAGTCCCGGCGCCTGGGCGTCGACCATGCGGGCCGCCGTCTCCTCCCACAGCCCGGGCCCCGCTCGTCCGGCGTCGGCCAGACCGCCGCGCAGGAGGTCCGCGAGGCGCTGCTCCAACTCCGTCGCCCCCGCGGTGATCCGCTCGGCCCGCCGCTCCGCACGGCGCCGCGCCGCCTCGGGATCACCGGTCACGGCCGAGGGGGCGGACGGGGCCGCCGTCCCCTCCTCCGCGTGCTCGTGCCGTTCGGTCCGGCTCGCCCCCTGCTGAGTCATGCCATCGAAGGTAGGTCCCGCCACTGACAATGACGTGGGCGAGCGTGTTTGTGCAGGTCAGGGCGATTGTCAGTGGCGTGGTGCACCGTGGACGACAGATCGAACCGGTCTAGCTGGAGGGGGAATCAGCCATGTCCGCAGGTGCAGTGCAGACGTCCGGGACCGAGGTCCTGCGGCCGCACGCCGAGCACGCGTTCGCGGCCGAACTGGCCGCGCTCGCCGCGCAGGACGACCGTCCGCGTCCGGACCGCTGGAGGCTGTCGCCGTGGGCGGTCGCCCTCTACCTGCGCGGCGGGACGCTGCCCGACGGCACGGTGATCACCCCGAAGTACGTGGGCCCGCGCCGCGTCGTCGAGGTCGCCGTCAGCACCCTCGCCACCGACCGCGCACTGCTCCTGCTCGGGCTGCCCGGTACGGCGAAGACCTGGGTGTCCGAACACCTCGCCGCGGCCGTCAGCGGCGACTCGACCCTGCTGGTCCAGGGGACGGCCGGCACACCGGAGGAAGCGATCCGCTACGGCTGGAACTACGCACGGCTCCTCGCCCACGGCCCCGACCGGGACGCCCTGGTGCCCAGCCCGGTGATGCGGGCCATGGCGGAGGGCATGACCGCCCGGGTGGAGGAGCTGACCCGCATTCCGGCCGATGTACAGGACACCCTGATCACCATCCTGTCGGAGAAGACCCTGCCCATACCGGAACTGGGCCAGGAGGTGCAGGCGGTACGCGGCTTCAACCTGATCGCCACCGCCAACGACCGCGACCGCGGGGTCAACGAGCTGTCCAGTGCCCTGCGCCGCCGCTTCAACACCGTCGTGCTGCCGCTCCCGGAGAGCGCCGAGGCCGAGGTCGACATCGTCACGCGTCGCGTCGACCAGATCGGCCGCTCCCTCGACCTGCCGTCGGCGCCCGACGGCACCGACGAGATCCGCCGTGTCGTCACCGTCTTCCGCGAGTTGCGCGACGGGATGACGAGCGACGGCCGTACGAAGGTCAAGTCGCCCAGCGGCACGCTGTCCACGGCCGAGGCGATCTCCGTCGTCACCGGCGGCCTCGCCCTGTCCGCCCACTTCGGCGACGGGGTGCTGCGGCCCGGCGACGTCGCGGCGGGCGTCCTCGGCGCGGTCGTCCGCGACCCGGGAACCGACCGCGTCGTCTGGCAGGAGTACCTGGAGACGGTCGTGCGCGAACGCGACGGCTGGCAGGACTTCTACCGGGCCTGCCGGGAGGTGTCCGTATGAGCGGCAAGGGGATGTGGACGCGAGGTGGGGCGGGCGCCGCGGTGACGGGAGCCGCGGTGACCGGTACGACGGCGGGCGCGGGGGACGACGGGGACTCGAGCTGGACCCGTAGGCGAGGGGGACGGCGTGGCGGGCACTGACCGGGCCGGGAGCGGCGGGTCCGGCGGTCCCGGCGGCACCGGCGAACCTGGAGGCTGGCTGTCGCTGCTGGGCGTCCGCCACCACGGGCCGGGGTCGGCGCGGGCCGTGCGGGCCGCGCTGGAGGCCGCCCGGCCGGGGGTGGTGCTGGTCGAAGGGCCGCCGGAGGCCGACGCCCTGATCCCGCTGGCCGCCGACGAGGACATGCGGCCGCCGGTCGCCCTCCTCGCCCACGCCGTGGACGAGCCGGGGCGCTCGGCGTTCTGGCCGCTGGCCGAGTTCTCCCCCGAGTGGGTGGCCGTCCGCTGGGCCCTGGAACACGGAGTCCCGGCCCGCTTCATCGACCTCCCGGCCGCGCACACGCTCGCCTGGCGAGTGGCGGACGAGGAGACGGGGGAGACGACCGGGGAGGCGGACGAGGAGGTGACCGGGCAGGGGGACGGCCGGGAAGAAGGGGACGTGCCCGGTGCGGCTTCCCTCGACGTCCGGGGCGACCCGCTCGCCGTCCTCGCTGCGGCCGCCGGGCACGACGACCCGGAGCGCTGGTGGGAGGACGTGATCGAGCACCGGGGCCCGGGGGAGGGGGACGTGTTCGCCCCGTTCACGGCGCTGGAGGAGGCCATGACGGCGCTGCGCGAGACCGAGGAGGGCGGCGAGGGGGACACCGCGCACGACCGGGACCTCGTGCGGGAGGCCTACATGCGGCTCCAGGTCCGGGCCGCGCGGCGGGAGTTCGCCGAGGGCGTGGCCGTGGTCTGCGGGGCCTGGCACGTGCCCGCGCTGCGGCGCAGGGCCGCCGTCGCCGCCGACCGGGCCCTGGTGAAGGGGCTGCCCAGGACCAAGGTGGACATGACCTGGGTGCCCTGGACCCATCGCCGGTTGTCCCGGGCCGGGGGGTACGGGGCGGGCATCGAGTCACCGGGCTGGTACGGGCATCTGTTCGCCGCGGTCGACCGGCCCGTCGAGCGATGGCTGACCAGGGTGGCCGGACTGCTGCGGGAGGAGGGCAGGACCGTCTCCCCGGCGCACGTCATCGAGGCGGCGCGGCTGGCCGGGGCGCTCGCGGCGATCCGTGGACGCCCGCTGGCCGGACTGAGCGAGACGACGGACGCCGTGCGGGCGGTGCTGTGCGACGGTTCGGACGTGCCGCTGGCGCTGGTCCACGATCGGCTGGTGGTGGGGGACGTGCTGGGCGAGGTTCCCGCGGGGGCGCCCGCGGTGCCGTTGCAGCGGGACCTGACCCGGATCCAGCGGCGGCTGCGGCTCAGACCCGAGGCCGCGGAGCGTGAGCTGGAGCTGGACCTGCGCAAGGAGACCGACACCGGGCGCAGCAGACTCCTGCACCGGCTGCGGCTCCTCGGCGTCGGCTGGGGCGAGCCGACCGCCTCGCGCAGCACCGGCACGTTCCGGGAGACGTGGCGGCTGCGGTGGGAGCCGGAGCTGTCGGTGCGCGTCGCCGAGGCCGGGGTGTGGGGCACCACGGTGCTCGCCGCGGCCACGGCCAGGGCCGAGGCGGACGCCGTCACCGCCCGGGGCCTGGCCGAGGTCACCGCGCTAGCGGAACGCTGCCTGCTGGCCGAACTGCCGGAAGCGCTCACGCCGGTGATGCGGATCCTCGCCGACCGCGCGGCGCTCGACACGGACGTCGGCCACCTCGCCGAGGCCCTGCCCGCCCTCGTCCGTTCGCTGCGCTACGGCGATGTGCGCGGCACGGACACCGGAGCGCTGGCCGAGGTCGCCGCGGGCCTCGCCGAGCGCGTCTTCGTCGGCCTGCCCGCGGCCTGCGCCGCACTGGACGCCGACGCGGCCGAGGAGATGCGCCGTCACGTGGACTCCGTGCACACGGCCGTGGGCCTGCTCGGCGACGCTCCCGCGCCGGGCCACGGCGACCTGCGGTCCCGCTGGCGGGCAGTGCTGCGGACCCTCTCCGCACGGGACGCGGTGCCCGGCATCGTCCGCGGGCGTGCCGTACGGCTGCTGCTGGACGACGGTGAGCTGGCGCCGGACGAGGCGGCGCGGATCATGGGCCTGGTGCTGTCCCCGGGGACCGCGCCGGCGGACGCGGCGGCCTGGATCGAGGGCTTCGTCGGCGGCGGCTCGGGCGGCGGCATGCTCCTCCTGCACGACGAGCGGCTGCTGACCCTGATCGACGCCTGGCTGACCGGCGTGCCGGCGGACGCGTTCACGGACGTACTGCCCCTGCTGCGCCGCACCTTCTCCGCCTACGAGCCGGGAGTGCGCCGCAGCGTCGGTGAGCTGGTCAGACGCGGGCCGGAGGCACGGGGGAGCGTGACGACGGCGGGCTCCGGCATACCGGGCTTCGCGGCCGGCCTCGACACCGCGCGGGCCGACGCGGTCCTGCCGGTGATCCGGCTGCTGCTGGGCCGGGACCCGGCACCGGACGACAACGACCTGGTGGGAGTGGGCACATGACGGGGCACCCGACCGGACACACGACGGCGACCGAGCCGGTGGACGCCGACGGGGCGGCGCGGGAACGGCTGCGGCGGTGGCGGCTCGTCCTCGGCGGTGACGCGGCCGACGGCACCGGCCACGCGCTGTCCGGGCGGGACGCCGCGATGGACGGGGCACTCACCGCGCTCTACGGGAAGGGCGGCACACCGCGGGCCGGCCGGGACCGTGCGGCCGGGCTGGGCGCCTCCGCACCGGCAGTGGCGCGCTGGCTGGGGGACATCAGGACCTACTTCCCCTCCCCCGTCGTCCAGGTCATGCAGCGGGACGCGATCGACCGGCTCGGGCTCGACACCCTCCTGCTGGAGCCGGAGATGCTCGAGGCGGTGGAGGCCGACGTGCACCTGGTCGGCACCCTGCTGTCCCTGCACCAGGCGATGCCGGAGATGACGAAGGAGACGGCACGGACCGTCGTGCGCAAGGTCGTCGAGGATCTGGAGGAGCGGCTCGCCACCCGTGCCCGTGCCGTCCTGACCGGTGCCCTGGACCGCAGCGCCCGCGTCAGCCGCCCCCGGCACCACGACATCGACTGGCACCGCACGATCGCGGCCAATCTCAAGCACTACCTGCCGGAACACCGGACCGTCGTTCCGGAGCGGCTCATCGGCTACGGGCGGGCCTCCCGTTCGGTGAAGAAGGAGGTCGTCCTCTGCGTCGACCAGTCCGGGTCGATGGCCGCGTCCGTCGTGTACGCGTCCGTGTTCGGCGCGGTGCTGGCGTCCATGCGCGCGATCGACACCCGGCTCGTCGTCTTCGACACGACGGTCGTCGACCTCACCGACCAGCTGGAGGACCCGGTCGACGTGCTCTTCGGCACGCGTCTGGGCGGCGGTACGGACATCAACCGCGCGCTGGCGTACTGCCAGTCGCGGATCACCCGGCCCGCGGAGACGGTGGTCGTGCTGATCAGCGACCTGTACGAGGGAGGCATACGCGACGAGATGCTCAAGCGGGTCGCGGCGATGAAGTCCGCGGGAGTGGAGTTCGTGACGCTGCTGGCGCTGTCCGACGAGGGGACGCCCGCGTACGACCGGGAACACGCGGCGTCCCTCGCCGCGCTCGGCGCACCGGCCTTCGCCTGCACCCCCGATCTCTTCCCGGAGGTGATGGCGGCGGCGCTCGAGCGGCGGCCCCTGCCGATACCGGACGCCGGGTGACGCCACGGCGATCCGGGGTGTCCCGATTCCCGCGGTCAAAACGGATATGACTCCCCATCGGTGTGAAGGGGGCTTGCACGAACTGCGGATGTCCGTGCGAGTATCGCGCGGCGTGTCGATGCGTTGTTCGACGCGTGGCCCCAGTTCCGCCGCACGGGAGGGATCTCCGCCCCTTGATCCGGTCAGCAGTACTGCCGGGTGCCGCTCTGCGCGTCCTGCGCACGGCGGCCGGGCGGCGTGCGTTGCACGTGGCGCTGCTGGTGGGCGGGTTGTTCCTGCTCGGTCTGCTCTGCGGAGGGCGGGCGCAGGCGGCTGACGGGGCTCCGGACACCTTGGCGGACACGGTCGCCCGGGTCCTCGACGTCCCCGCGCAGCCGCAGCCGCAGCCGCAGCGACAGACCCAGCCGCAGAGACAGGTGCAGGAGCAGGGCGCCGAAGCCGTTCCGGGGTCGCGCCCCGACGCCGTGTCCGTGTCTCCGGGGCTCCCTCCCCTCGCCGAGAAGGCCGTCCACGTCGTTGAGGACCGGCTCGTGCGACCGGTCGGTGACGGGGTGGAGACGGTGACCGAGCGGGTCGAAGGGCTCGGCGCGGTCGTGACGGCGGAGGTGCCGCCGGTGCAGGTGCTCCCGGACCCGTCCGGCCCGACGGACCCGGCGGAGCCCTCGGACCCGACCGACGTGCCGGACCTCACCGATGTCCCGGACCTGGCCGACTTGGCCGACTTGGCCGAGTTCACCGACCTGACCGACCTGACGGATCCGACCGACCTGACGAACCCGGCCGACCGGACCGACCGGGCCGACCGGGCCGATCCCTCCGGTCGTTCGGGATCGGCAGCCCCCGGCCCGCGCCCCGAGCCCGCGACGGAGGCGTCGGAGGCGTCGGAGGCGACGGAGGCGACGGTGGCGGACGACACCGGCCCCGACGAGGCCGGTGCCGCCGACGCCCGAGTCGCAGAAGGATCGGGAATCCCGGCACGCGTCGTCGGCTACGGGCCGGAGCCCCGCCTCCGGACGGTGCCCGCCGCGCACGCGCGCCCCCACCCGGCCGGTGTCGCGCACACCGGGTACGCGCCCGGCCGCCCCTCGCCCACCGGGGCCGACGGGTCGCTCGGCACCGTGTCCGGTGCCGACCAGGGAACGTCGCGTCACGGGGACGTCCGCGCGGTCACCTCGCTGCACCGGATCACCTTCCGGATCGTGCCCGGCGCCCCGGAGCGGGCCGACGCGGCCGGCGTCCGGGAGCCGTACCGGGACATTCCCGTCTCCCCCGCCTAGAACGGCCCTCCGCCGCCGCGCTCTCGCCACGCCCCGGCCGCGCATCTGCCGCGCACCCGCCCGGCACCCGCCGGGCCTCCAGCCACGCCCCGAGCGCGCCGCATCAGTCGTACCCGCCGCCGCGGACGAACCGCCGCGCCGCCGTACCCCGCCCCGGCGCACCGGACACTCCCGCCCCCACCCGGTGCGGGGCGTCCGGTGCCCGGCACCGGGCGCTCGGCACCGGCATCACGTGGCCTCGTCGCCGCGGCAGACACAGACCCCGCGGGGCGGCAGGCCCCGGACGGCCGAAAGCCGTCGGCCTCCGTCCGGCCGAAACCCCGCGGTCCGGTCCGGCTGGTCCCCATTGGGGTGGGGAGCAGCCGGACCGCACCCCGGTGGACCGCACCCGTGCGGCCCGCCGGGGGCGCCACGGGCCTCACCGGGTCAACCCCAGCCCGGTGAGGCCCCTCACCAGCGACGCGAGGCGCCCCGCACGACGCTCACGCCCGGCACCCGGTGCCAGTGAGCGCGGCATCATGTGACAGGCATCACCGCTCAGGTGTGACCCACGATTTAGAGACCCTCCGCATGCGGCGATAACCTGCGAGACGGACATGCCGCGCGCTCGGACACCGTGTGCGCCCCCCTTGTGACTCACAGCGGACGTCACGTTGCCCTTCGCGGCACGCCCACGCATCCAACGAACCGCGAGATCACTGATAGGGACGGAAGCGCGTGGACCTGTTCGAGTACCAGGCGAGGGACCTCTTCGCCAAGCACGATGTACCGGTGCTGGCCGGTGAAGTCATCGACACGCCTGAGGCGGCGCGCGCGATCACCGAGGGTCTGGGCGGCAAGTCCGTCGTCAAGGCTCAGGTGAAGGTCGGTGGCCGTGGCAAGGCCGGCGGCGTGAAGCTCGCCGCCTCGGCGGACGAGGCCGTCGCCCGCGCGACGGACATCCTCGGCATGGACATCAAGGGCCACACGGTCCACAAGGTGATGATCGCCGAGACCGCCCCCGAGATCGTCGAGGAGTACTACGTCTCCTTCCTCCTCGACCGTGCCAACCGCACCTTCCTCTCCATCGCCTCCGTCGAGGGCGGCGTGGAGATCGAGGAGGTGGCGGCCACCCGTCCGGAGGCCGTCGCCAAGACCCCGATCGACGCGATCGACGGTGTGACGCCCGAGAAGGCGCGCGAGATCGTCGAGGCCGCGAAGTTCCCGGCCGAGGTCGCCGACAAGGTCGCCGACATCCTGGTCAAGCTGTGGGACACCTTCATCAAGGAGGACGCCCTCCTGGTCGAGGTCAACCCGCTGGCCAAGGTCGTCTCCGGCGACGTCATCGCCCTGGACGGCAAGGTGTCGCTGGACGACAACGCCGAGTTCCGTCACCCCGACTTCGAGGCCCTCCACGACAAGGCCGCGGCCAACCCGCTCGAGGCCGCCGCCAAGGAGAAGAACCTCAACTACGTCAAGCTCGACGGCGAGGTCGGCATCATCGGCAACGGCGCCGGGCTCGTCATGAGCACCCTGGACGTCGTCGCCTACGCCGGTGAGGCGCACGGCAACGTCAAGCCCGCCAACTTCCTGGACATCGGTGGCGGCGCCTCCGCCCAGGTCATGGCGAACGGCCTGGAGATCATCCTCGGCGACCCGGACGTCCGTTCCGTGTTCGTCAACGTCTTCGGCGGCATCACCGCCTGCGACGAGGTCGCCAACGGCATCGTCCAGGCGCTGAAGCTCCTGGAGGACCGCGGCGAGAAGGTCGAGAAGCCGCTCGTCGTCCGTCTCGACGGCAACAACGCCGAGCTGGGCCGCAAGATCCTCACCGACGCCAACCACCCGCTGGTCCAGCGCGTCGACACCATGGACGGCGCGGCCGACAAGGCCGCCGAGCTGGCTCACGCCGCCGCCAAGTAAGCACTCAGGACGAGGACACCAACACACCATGGCTATCTGGCTCAACAAGGACAGCAAGGTCATCGTCCAGGGCATGACCGGTGCCACCGGCATGAAGCACACCAAGCTCATGCTGGGTGACGGCACCGAGGTCGTGGGCGGCGTGAACCCGCGCAAGGCGGGCACCTCCGTGGACTTCGACGGCAACGAGGTACCGGTCTTCGGCACCGTCAAGGAGGCCATCGAGAAGACCGGCGCCAACGTCTCCGTCATCTTCGTGCCGGAGAAGTTCACCAAGGACGCCGTCGTCGAGGCCATCGACGCCGAGATCCCGCTGGCCGTCGTCATCACCGAGGGCATCGCCGTGCACGACTCGGCCGCCTTCTGGTCGTACGCCGGCAAGAAGGGCAACAAGACCCGGATCATCGGCCCGAACTGCCCCGGCATCATCACCCCGGGCCAGTCCAACGTCGGCATCATCCCGGGCGACATCACGAAGCCGGGCCGCATCGGCCTGGTCTCGAAGTCCGGCACGCTGACGTACCAGATGATGTACGAGCTGCGTGACATCGGCTTCTCGACCGCCGTTGGCATCGGTGGCGACCCGATCATCGGCACCACGCACATCGACGCGCTCGCCGCGTTCGAGGCCGACCCCGACACCGACCTGATCGTGATGATCGGCGAGATCGGCGGCGACGCCGAGGAGCGTGCGGCCGAGTACATCTCGAAGAACGTGACCAAGCCGGTCGTCGGCTACGTCGCGGGCTTCACCGCGCCCGAGGGCAAGACCATGGGCCACGCCGGCGCCATCGTCTCCGGTTCGTCCGGCACCGCCCAGGCGAAGAAGGAGGCCCTGGAGGCCGCCGGCGTCAAGGTCGGCAAGACCCCGACCGAGACGGCGAAGCTCGCCCGCGCCATCCTGGCCGGCTGACACCTGCCAGGCACGCGGGCCGAGCGCCCGTGCCGCACCGAGTGGCCCGCACCCTGTTCGCAGGGGGCGGGCCACTCGGCGTTCCGGTGGGCACCGGGCTCCCTCGTGCGAGCCGGGTCATTCGAGCCTCGGGCTGAGCCGTTCCGGCCCGTGCTGCAACTGCTCCCGCAGTTTGTGCCGCAGTTCCAGCTCCTCGTCCGACAGGGAGCCCTGAGCCGCCCTCGGCGGTACGCCGCGCACCGCCTGTCCGGGGGACACGGGCGGCTCGTAGTGCGTGGGCGCGGTGCGCACGGTCAGGGCCGTGGTTCCGACGAGGGCGGCCGTGAACGCGATCGCGGCCCGGGTCCAGAACCGCGCCCGGCGTTCGCCGTCCCCGCGTACGGCGTGGGGCCGTGCCGCGCCCAGCCGTTCGTTCGACGCCAGTTCGGCCAGCCGCCGGTGCAGCACCTGCGGGTCGGCCAGCGCGGGCAGCCGGCCGGCGACGGCCTCGCGGGCGCGCAGCAGGCGGTTCGCCGCCGTCGGAGTGCTCGCCTCCGTCTCCGCCGCCGTCTCGGGCAGGTCCAGGCCCACACCGTCGTACAGCACGAGCGTGCGGCGGTGTCTCGGGGGGAGTCTGAGCAGGGTGTTCAGCAGGGTGCGGTCGCCCGGGTCGGCGGGCGGGGGCTCGGGGCGCCGGTGGCGTGGGCGCAACCGTTGCCAGGGCGAGAGCGCGTACTCGTACGCCGTCGCCCGCACCCAGCCCACCGGGTCCCGGTCGCGGGCCACCTCGGGCCAGTGCTCCCAGGCCGCCTGGAAGGCCCGTTCCACCGCCTCGCGGGCCTGCTCACGACGGCCGGTCAGCAGGTAGGTCTGCCGTACGAGGGCGGGGGCGCCGAACTCGTACAGGGCGTCGAAGGCCTGAGCGGGCGTCAGCGGGACGGGTGCGGGCCGGGCCTCGGGGACCGGCTCGGGGCCCGGCTCGGGTTCCGGGGCGGGTTCCAGGGTGGACTCCGGGACGGATTCCGGGGCGGAGCCCGGGGCGGATTCCGGGACGGGGTCGGGCTCGTGCGGCAGCGGCTTCCGCGCCGGGGCCGATTCGGATCCCGAGGTCGGTTCCGGTGCCGAGTCCGCTTCCGGTGCCGGTTCGGGGTGCGAGGTCTGTGTCGTCCGACGTGCCGTCTCTTCGTCGGCCAGCGTCTTCAGCAGCTTCGCGTACGCGTCCCGTTTCCGGCCCCGCGGAGTCGTGCGGCCGCTCTCCCACGCACGCACCGTCCCCGGGGTGACACCCACCCGTGACGCGAGCTGAGTCTGTGTCAGTGCGGCCGTCTCCCGCAGGTGTCGGCGGGCCTTGGGGGGAGGGAGCGGGGGCGCGGGGCGGCGGGTCACAGGACACCCCTTCGTACGAAAAAGTACATAAACATATATTGAGCGACACAGCGGGGCTTCGCCCGTTACGCCGGGAAAGCGCGTGTCGTTGGGAGCATGACGGGCGTGATCCAGACGACCGCCCGTTCAGCCCCGCTCTCCCAACTACGCACCCGGTGGCGCGACCGGTCGCCCGGCCTGGCCGCCGGGCTCCTGGGGGGCGTGTTCGCCGCGCTGCTGGGACTGGCGTCGTGCGCCGCGCTCGTGACGCTGCTGTGGATCAGTTCGCCGTACCCCGACAGCGGGTCGGGCGGCGCCCTCCACGTCGCCGCGGCGCTGTGGGTACTGGCGCACGGGGCCGAACTGGTGCGTGCCGACACGCTCTCCGGCACCCCCGCGCCCGTCGGCGTCACCCCGCTGCTGTTCGTCCTCCTGCCGGTGTGGCTGCTGCACCGCGCCGCCCGGGACGCCACGGACCCCGGGGACGGGGTGGGCGTGGCCGTCGGGGCGGCTCCGAAGCCGGGGGCCCGCGGGCGCCCGGCGTGGCTGGCGGGCGCCCCGGACGCCGGGCCACCGCCGGTCTCCGCGCGCGTGGCCTGGACCGGAGTCGTCCTGGGCTATCTCGCCGTCGCCGCGCCCGTCGTCCTGTACGCGCAGGGCGGCGCGCTGCGCCCCTCGTGGTGGTGGGCGGCGGTGTGTCTGCCGCTGGTCGCCATGGGCGCGGCGGGCGCCGGTGTGTGGACGGCGTTCGGCCGGCCGGGCGGGCCGGTGGGGCGGGCGCTGCGTGTGCTGCCCCGGAAACTGCGCGAGCTGATGGTGGAGCCGGACGCGCGCCTGGGCGCCGCGACGCGCGCCGCGGGCGCCGGTGCGGCGGTGCTCGTCGGAGGCGGTGCGCTGCTGCTCGCGGTGTCGCTGGTGTGGCACGGGGCCGCCGCGGGGGAGGCGTTCCTGCGGCTGACCGAGGGGTGGTCGGGGCGGTTCGCCGTGCTGCTGCTCTGTCTGACGCTGGTGCCGAACGCGGCGGTGTGGGCGGCGGTGTACGCCCTCGGCCCCGGCTTCGTGCTCGGCGCCGGGCATGTCGTGGCCCCCCTCTCGTCCGCCCCGGCACCGCTGCTGCCGCCGTTCCCGCTGCTGGCGGCGGTGCCGGACGCGGGTCCCGGTACGGCGCTGCACTGGGCGGCCGGGGCGGTGCCGTTGGTGGCGGGCGTGGTGGTGGGCTGGTTCACGGCGCGGGCCGCCACGGTGGGGGCGGCGGCCGGAGAGGCGGGAGAGGCCGGGGCGGCCGGGGCCTGGTCGTGGCGGCGGACCGCTGGTGCCGCGGTCGTGGCGGCCGTCCTGTGCGCGGTCCTCGTCGCCCTGCTGGCCGCGTTCGCCGGCGGGCCGCTCGGGAGCGCCGCGCTGGCCCGCTTCGGGCCGGTGTGGTGGCAGGCCGGGGGCGCGACGCTGGGGTGGATCGGGGTGGTGGCGGTGCCGGTGGCCGTGGTGGCGCGGGGGTGGCGGTGCCGGGGCGCTGCCGCGCGGGAGGAGGGGGGCGGGGAGGGTGTGGTGCCGTCCCGGCGGGTCCTGCCCTCGGGGTCCTCGGGGTCCTCGGGGCCCTCCGGGTCCTCGGGGCCCGCTGGGTCTGCCGTGCGCTCCGCGCTCTTCGCGGGGCGGTGGCGGAGGCGGACGGCGAAGGACGCGGAGGGCGCGGAGGGCGGGGGCGGCGTGGACGAGGGTGCGGTGCCGTTCGGGTTGTACGGCGACGACGATGGCGGGGTCGCGTACGACCTTCTGCCGGTTGACGGGGCTGAGGAGTCGCCTCGTGGTGGGGGGTGACGGGGTGACGTGGTGACGGGGGTGTGGGCGGGTGCGGCGGGTGTCTGCGGCCTTCTTCGCCCCCGCCGCCCCTTCCCTTTCCCGTCCCTGGGGGCTGCCGCCCCCAGACCCCCGCTTTCGGCCTGGACGGCCTCGTCCTCAAACGCCGGACGGGCTGATGGGGCTCAGTCGCCCGAGCCCAGGATGTCGTGCAGTTGTTCCGGCAGGTGGCGCTCGCAGGACTGCTCCGCCGCGTGGGTCAGGGCGTCCTCGCGGCAGGTGTAGTAGTCGCTGTAGATCAACTGGGCGCCGAAGGACGCGGCGACCATGACGATGGCCAGGGACGACGTGACCAGGCCGCTGATCGCGGCGGTGCGCTGCGGTCGGCCGGTCTGCTCGGCGGGCGGGGCCGGGGTGTCCGGGTCGGAGGCGGCGCGGGGCTTGGTACGCAGCGCGCTGATGCCCCAGTACAGGGCCAGGGCGCCGAGCAGCAGGGCCACGTACGGCCAGGTGAAGAGGGCGAAGAACAGGGCCCACATGCCGCTCAGCAGGGCGTAGCGGGCACGCCGCTGGGCGGGGTCCGTCGGGTCCCAGCGCGGGCCGGAGCCGCCGCCCGACCCCTCGGGGCTGCCGCCCGAACCGCCGGGCCGCTCGCCGAAGCCGCCGGGGGAGCGGCCGGGCTGCCGGTCGCTCCACTGCCCGCCCCAGGGGGAACGCGCGTCGTCGCCCTGGGAGTCGCCGTCGCCCGACGGGTGCCGGGGCTGCCAGGGGCGGTCCGGCGTGCCCTCGGCGGGCGGGGCGAAGGGGTTGTCCTTGTCGGTGGCGCCGTCCTGCCCGCCGCCGTTCCTCCGGTCCGAGGGCGAGTCGGGCGGCGACGAGGGGCGCTCCCGCAGCAACACGGTGCTGCCCTCCCCTGGCTGCGCCGACTGCTGGGGGAGTGTGAGCAGTCGCAGGCTGCGGTCCGGCATCAACTGAGCGTCTTCCCCTTGGCGACGATGGACGGGCGGCTGGTGGAACGGGCGGGCCGATGGAGCGGACGAACCCGTCGGTACGTCTGGTGAACGCGTGACGCGCGGGCGTCGTTCCCGCTCCGGCTCCACGCAGACGCTACCTTCCGGTCACGCCCCCGTCCCGAGGGGGCCGTCCGGTGTGCCGGTATCGTTGCTGACGGTCGGCCGCTTCGTAGACTTCCCCGTATCCAGGGACGCGAAGCATTCGTACGACCGTACAAAGAGATTCGCTTTCCCGAGAAAGGCCCCCACCGTGGCCGCCAAGCCCGTGGACCGGCGAGCCAGGCGCCTCGTCGTACTGGTCTCCGGATCCGGCACCAACCTCCAGGCGCTCCTCGACGAGATCGCCGCCACCGGCGTCGCGGCCTACGGGGCCGAGATCGTGGCCGTCGGCGCCGACCGCGACGGGATCGAGGGCCTCGCCCGCGCCGAGCGGTCCGGGGTGCCCACCTTCGTCCGCAAGGTCAAGGACTACGGGACCCGCGAGGAGTGGGACGCGGCGCTCGCCGAGGCCGTCGCCGCCCACGAACCGGACCTCGTCGTCTCGGCCGGGTTCATGAAGATCGTGGGGAAGGAGTTCCTCGCGCGGTTCGGCGGGCGGTTCGTCAACACCCATCCCGCCCTCCTCCCCAGTTTCCCGGGAGCCCACGGTGTGCGGGACGCGCTCGCGTACGGCGCCAGGGTCACCGGCTGCACCGTCCACTTCGTCGACGACGGCGTCGACACCGGGCCGATCATCGCGCAGGGCGTGGTGGAGGTCCGGGACGAGGACTACGAAGACGAAGGTGTCGCTCTGCACGAGCGCATCAAGGAAGTCGAGCGAAAGCTGCTCGTCGATGTCGTGGGGCGGCTCGCCCGCAACGGCTATCGCATTGAGGGACGAAAGGTAGTTATCCAGTGACCGCCACCGCCACCGCCGAGAGCAACAAGCGGGCCATCCGACGGGCGCTCGTCAGCGTCTACGACAAGACCGGGCTCGAGGAGCTCGCCCGCGGGCTGCACGAGGCGGGCGTCGAACTCGTCTCCACCGGGTCCACCGCCGGGCGGATCGCCGCCGCCGGCGTCCCCGTCACCAAGGTCGAGGAGCTGACCGGCTTCCCCGAGTGCCTGGACGGCCGCGTCAAGACCCTGCACCCCAAGGTGCACGCCGGCATCCTCGCCGACCTGCGTCTGGAGAGCCACCGGCAGCAGCTCGACGAGCTGGGCGTGGCACCGTTCGACCTGGTCGTGGTGAACCTCTACCCGTTCCGCGAGACCGTCGCCTCGGGCGCCACCCCGGACGAGTGCGTCGAGCAGATCGACATCGGCGGCCCCTCCATGGTGCGCGCCGCCGCCAAGAACCACCCCTCCGTCGCGGTCGTCACCAGCCCCGCCCGGTACGCCGACGTGCTCTCCGCGGTCAAGGACGGCGGCTTCGACCTGGCCGCCCGCAAGCGCCTGGCCGCCGAGGCCTTCCAGCACACCGCCGCGTACGACGTGGCCGTCGCCTCCTGGTTCGCCGCCGAGTACGCCCCGGTCGACGAGTCGGGCTTCCCCGACTTCCTGGGTGCGACGTACGAGCGCGCCCACACCCTGCGCTACGGCGAGAACCCGCACCAGCCGGCCGCGCTCTACACCTCCCCCGAGGGCGGCGGCCTGGCCCAGGCCGAGCAGCTGCACGGCAAGGAGATGTCGTACAACAACTACACGGACACGGACGCCGCCCGCCGTGCCGCGTACGACCACGCCGAGCCCTGCGTCGCGATCATCAAGCACGCCAACCCATGCGGCATCGCGGTCGGCGCGGACGTCGCCGAGGCGCACCGCAAGGCGCACGCCTGCGACCCGCTGTCCGCGTTCGGCGGCGTGATCGCGGTCAACCGCCCGGTCTCCAAGGAGATGGCCGAGCAGGTCGCCGAGATCTTCACCGAGGTCGTCGTCGCGCCGGACTACGAGGACGGCGCCCTCGAAGCCCTCACCAAGAAGAAGAACATCCGCGTGCTGCGCGCCCCCGAGGCGCCCGCCGCCCCGGTCGAGGTCAAGCCGATCGACGGCGGCGCCCTCCTCCAGGTCACCGACCGCCTCCAGGCCGAGGGCGACGACCCGGCCACCTGGACCCTCGCGACCGGCGAGGCGCTGTCCGAGGCGGAGCTGGCCGGGCTGGCCTTCGCCTGGAAGGCGTGCCGGGCCGTCAAGTCCAACGCGATCCTCCTCGCCAAGGACGGCGCCTCGGTCGGCGTCGGCATGGGCCAGGTCAACCGGGTCGACTCCGCGAAGCTCGCGGTGGAGCGGGCCGGCGCCGAGCGGGCGCAGGGGGCGTACGCGGCCTCCGACGCCTTCTTCCCCTTCCCGGACGGCCTGGAGATCCTCACCGCGGCCGGTGTGAAGGCCGTGGTCCAGCCCGGCGGTTCGGTCCGCGACGAACTGGTCGTCGAGGCGGCGAAGAAGGCCGGCGTGACGATGTACTTCACGGGGACGCGGCACTTCTTCCACTGACGCAGACGCACCGCATCTGCACGCACCCGTGCCCCGGGCCGGTCGTCACGACCGGCCCGGGGCACGGGCTGTTCGGCGCACGGGCTGTCCGTCCAGTGACGGGACGTCAGTCCAGGAAGCGGACGTCGCAGGCCGAGACCCACGTCCACCGGTGGGAACGAGCGGCGTCCAGCGGAGTGCCGTCGGGGAACTCCGCCCCGCCGAGCTCGGTCAGGTAGGACTCCGAACGGGTCAGGCACACGTGGGATCCGGTGTAGTCGGGCCCCGCGTACAGCTCGACGGCCAGTCCGGAGCTCGCCTTGAAGAGCAGAGACCTCACCGTGCCCACGGCGACGCCGTGCACGGAACCGGAGGAGTCGCCCCAGTCCGGGGCGTCGGTCGCGGTCGCCGCGAGGTGGCCGCTGCAGTCGAAGCCGCTGTAGAGGTAGAGGTAGCCGTTGCGGGCGTTGTGCCACGCCTTCTCGCAGGCCTCGGAAGCCGTGGCGGTCGGGGACGCGGTGGCGACACTGGACGCCGTGGACGCCGTGGACGCCGTGGACGCCGTGGACGCGTGGGCACCGGTCGCCGGGACGGCGGCGCCGAGCACCGCGAGGGCGAGCGTGGCGAACGCGGCGGGAATCCTGCGCATGGTCGTTCGCATGGTCGCTCCTTGTCTTGCGCGGAACGGGCGGACGGGGTTCCGGGGCGGCCCGTGGCCCGCCGGAAGGAGCGGGCCACGGGGCCGGACCGGAGCCGGTGCACGGGCAGGCCGTGCCGGTGGCCGTCGGTCAGGAGTTCAGGAACTTCCCGCAGGACGAGTTCCACACCCACCGGTGCGAGCTGATGCCGTTGTTCACGCCGGCGCCGCTCGTGAACGTGTGCCCGGCCAGGCTGGACATGTAGTACTCGGACTTCGCGATGCAGGTGTGGCCGCCGCCCCAGTCCTGCCCGGTGCCGTTGAAGACCTGGACGGCCATGCCCGAGGTGCCCTTGTGCAGGATGGAGGACGCCGTGTTGGTGTCACCGCCCTGGAAGGGCCCGCTGCTGTTGCCGTAGTCCGAGTCCCAGCTGTCGGTGCTGCCGATGTAGCCGCTGCAGTTGTAGCCGCTGTACGCGTAGAAGTAGCCGGAGCGGGCGTTGTGCCACGCGTTGTCGCAGGCCGTGGCGGCCTGGGCGCCGGTCGCGGGGACGATCGCTCCGAGGCCGGCGAGGCCGAGGGTCGCTGCTGCGGCGAGGATCTTGCGCATGGTGCGGGTCTCCTTGTCAGTCGGTGCTGGATTTCCCGCGACCGTGGGCCGCGGAAGTTCGGATCGCCCGGTGCGGGCGTGCGGGACGGCGCCCGGTGCCGGGCGGGCGGGACGGGACGGGTCAGGCCGTCGAGCCGGTGATCTTCTCGGCCCGGGCGAGGGCGGCGACGCTCATGCGTGCGTAGGCGGCGACGTCCTCGCCGTACCGGTCGAGCTCCTTCTCCCGGTACTCGTCCTCGAGTTCGCGCGCCGTGTCGGCCAGGCCCGTCTCCACGGCGCAGGTGGCCTCGGCCACCGCCAGGCCGACCTCGGTCGCGTAGGCCTCGTCGGGGCCCATCCCCGCGGTGAGGTCCGGCAGTTTCGCGCGGATCTCCTCGGGATCGGCGTAGGGGTGGCCCGCCTCGCGCATGCAGGCCGCCCAACGGCCGAGAGCGCTCGTGAAACGCTGGTCCCCGAGCAGCGCCGGCACGTAGAGGGAAGACAGGTTCGTGGCCGTCTTCTCGGCCCGGAACCAGGTCGAGAAGTCGCCGTAGAGCCGGTCCTTGGCGTCGGCCTGGCAGCTTTCGGCGGGGGTCCGGACGGTGCCGCCGCCGGGCAGCTCCGCCGTCAGCATGCCGCTCGACGGCCCGCCTTCGAGCGTCCTGTCGTAGCGGACGCGTTCCTTCTGCGGGAGCGCGTTGGCGTACGCGTGATTGGGGTCGTCGCGCTGGACGTCCTGGAGCTTCTCCTGGAGCCGGCTGCCGTAGCCGTGCCGCTTCGCCCAGGCCGGGTCGGTCAGCACATAGCCCCCGCCCCGGAGTTCGTCCACGGTCGGCAGCGGCCCCACCCAGTACTCGAAGCCCGCCTCCTCCATGCACTCCTTGACCAGCTCCTGCTCGGCGCGCTGGACCAGGATCCGCTCGGCGTCGGACAGTTCACGGCCCTCGCCCGGGTCCGCACTCGCCGTGGTCCTGGCCGGCCCGGCGGTGGCCGCGGTGCCGCAGCCCGTCGCCGCGGCGCCGATGAGCAGCGCCGCCGCGCACTTCGTGGCGAGAGTCCGCCTCGTCATCACGCCCCCCGTCGTCCGCTTCCCCGTCCCCCGTGGCGGGGAAGCGATGACCACTCTGGCGGCGTTGGGCGGAGCGCGGTACCTGAAGAGTTGCAGGGTCCGCCTCCCCGCCGGCCCCGGGCGCGTCCCAGGCGCTGTCCCCCCGAGCGCCCGGAGGGCCCCGGCGCCGGTGTTCCCCACGGCGCCGGGGCCCTCTTCGTCGTCTCTCCGAGACCGGGTCAGGGGTGCAGGCAGGCCCAGGTGTTCGGGCCGATGATCCCGTCGTCCGCGATGCGGCACCGGACCTGCATGATGGTCACCGCGGTCTCGGTCACCTCACCGAAGATCCCGTCGATGTCCACGGCCGAGTAGCCCCAGACCCGGTTCAGCAGGCACTGGGCGTGGCGCACCGCCGAGCCGGTGCTGCCCCTGCTGAGTACGGGGTGGGAGCCGCTGTAGTTGCAGGGGCCGAGCGCGGTCGCCGAGGACCCGGCGACGGTCTCGGGTGCGGGCGCGGCGGCGGCCGCGGGCACGGACAGGACGCCGCCGACCAGGGCCGTCACCGATACGGTCAGAGCGAGACGCTTGCGTAAGGACATGCCGGTCACACCTTTCGGGAAGTAGCTTCGCTCGGGACGTGAGGTGCCGCGAACGAAGCTACGAGAGGCCACCCCCGCCGGGCGTCAAACCGCCGGTGTACTTACGCGGTAAACCTGCGCGGTAGGGCGGTCGTAGGGCGGTTCAGGACTCGGCCGCGCTGCGCAGCGCACGCCAGGTGGCCGGTCCGACCATGCCGTCCGCGTCCAGGCCCGCCCGCTTCTGGAAGATGACGACCGCGCCCTGTGTCTTCGGGCCGAAGTCGCCGTCCACCTCGCCCACCTCCTCGATGCCGTGGAGGTGACGGAGCAGGCACTGGAGCTCTCTGACCTGGCTGCCGCCGTCTCCCCGCTTGATCGTGAAGTCCCAGGTGCCGCTGTGACCGGCCATGTAGCCGGGGCCGTGTGTGGCGTCCTCGTACACCACGGGCTTCTCGCAGGTGGGCGGTGCGGCGGCGGCCGGTTGCGGCTCCCAGGGGGTGGTGTAGGCGAGGGTGATCGCACCCGCGACCGCCGCCGCGACGGCCGCCGACAGGATGGGACGCCGCCACCGCCGGGGGCGCAGCCTCGGCAGCCGGGCCGACCGGGAGGCGCCCGTCGCCTCCTCCACCCGGCGCAGCAACGCGGCGGTGTCCGTGGCGCGTTCCGCGTGGGTGGGGGCCAGGCAGTCCCGCAGGATGTCCCGCCAGGTCTCGGACAGGACGGGGGACAGCCGCAGTTCCTCACGGCCGCGGGCGTAGCGCATCGCCGCGTCGGAGCGGGCCTCCGCGGTGCCGCCGGGCAGCGGGAAGGCGCCGGTCAGGACGACGTGCGCGAGGACGCCGAAGGCCCACACGTCGGCCGACGGACGGATCCGGGTGCCGCGCTCGTCGACCTCGGGCCACAGGCGTTCGGGCGGCGTGTAGTCCGGGGTGGCGAAGGCCGGCGTGTAGGCGTGGGTGCCCTCGAGTTCGGCGGCCATGTTGAAGTCGGCCAGCCGGGCCGAACCGTCCGCCATCAGCAGTACGTTGGCCGGTTTCAGGTCGCCGTGCACCCAGCCCGCGTGGTGCAGCTGGTGCAGGCCCTCGCAGATCTGCGCGAGCAGGGCGGGCCCGCACTCCGGCACCGGAGTCCGGGCCAGTACGGCGTCCAGGGAGCCCTCGGCCCGCTCCAGCACCAGGACGGTCGCGCCGTCCAGCTCCGGACGGCCGGGGTCGTCGACCGTCAGCGTGTCGTACATCCGGATCAGCCGGGGCGCGCGCAGCCGTCGTAGCAGGTGCACCTCGCGTTCGGCCAGGTCGCGTAGATGGTGCAGCTGGCGCGGGGTGCGGGTGCCGGTGGGCAGGAACTTCAGCGCCGCCCGCCGCGGCGGCTCGTCGGCGTCGGAGGTACGGCCCGCGCCGGCGGACGCGTCGCGCACCCCCTCGTAGACGGTGGCGAACGCGCCGGAGGCGACCGGCTCACGCACCTCCCACGGCCCGACCCGGTACCCCTTCGGCACCGGGACCGCGTACGGCCGCCCGGTCACCGCTTCGCCCCGCTCGGGACCGGCGCGAGCACCACGAGGTCGTCCTCGCGGACCAGGTCGAAGCGGAGCGCGAGGGAGGCCAGCGACTCCTTCTTGCCGTGGGTGCGGCGGCCCGCCTCCGCCGTCTCCGGGCCCGGCCTCAGCCGCAGCTTCACGGCGAGGTAGTCGATGTTCCAGTACACGGCGGAGCGGCTGACCTTGGGCCAGCTCGGCCGCAGCCGCTCCACGATCTCCTCGACCGCGGGCAGCGGCGCCCGGGGCTCACCGCGCAGGCGCCGCTCGCACAGGGCGGCCAGCACCGCGAAGTACCGTTTGGTGCGGTCCAGGGCGAACGCCGGTACGGTGCCCGTCCCTTCGAGACCTCCGCGCTCGACGCTGCGGAAGACGTGGCGCGGCGCCCACACGTCGAAACTGAGCAGGTCCCCCGCCGCGGGCAGGGTCACGCGCGACAGCTCGAACGGCACCGGTGCCTCCACCCGGCCCGGCGCGACCTTGATGTGCTCGCCCGCCCCCTCCGGGTTCTCCACCACGTAGGTCTGGTCCTCGCTGAGATTGCTCAGCAGCCAGAAGGTCCGGTGTGCCGCGATCTCCCCGGCGACCCGCGGCACGCCCTCGTGCGCGATGGTGAGTCCGCCCCTGCCGGACTCCGCCCGGCCGAACTCGACGCGTTCCCCGGTGCCGATCCTCAGTTGCTCGATGACGCTGCCGCACGACGGCGGCACGACGATGACGCTGTACATGGAGTCGTCCCCCTCCCCCGATTCCCTCGGGGTCAACTTTCCCCAGTCCAACAAGGGGCAGCGTACGGGGAGCGGGTGAGGGCAGCCTAAGTATTCGGACGCCTCGGCGGGTCGTGACGTCCGGATGGCAAAACGGCGGCCCCCGGCCCCTCCGTGGAGGTGACCGGGGGCCGCCGTGAGGGCGCGCCCGGGCGAGCGGATCAGCAGGGGCGCAGCGACCAGATCGGGTCCCAGTCCGCCCTGCCCGCCTCGTAGGCCGTCGACGTCCAGCGGACGCTGCCGTCCCGGTTGAAGAACTTGGCGACCGTGCCCGGTGTCTGGTTGTTCGTGAACGGCCCGTCGCCGGTCCAGTTGGTCAGGTTCCAGGTCTGGCACTTGTAGAAGTCGAATTTCGTGCCGTTGACGATCATGCACAGGTGGCCGTAGCCGCAGGCCAGGTCCCGGGCGCCCAGGTTCTTCGGCGCGTCCGTCACGGTCAGGCCCTGGTACTCGACCGCGTCGGCGGTCACGCGCAGGGGCTTCGGGTTGTCGGCCAGCACCTGGCCGGCCCTCTGCTGGAGGCCGGTCACCCGGGTGCCGTCCGGGGCGTCGGCCGCCGTGGCCGCGACCGTGGAGCCGGCGGCCAGCGCCGTGGCCGCGAGGAGGAGTGCTGCGGGCTTGAGGATGTTCATCGTTGTCCCCCGTGAGCGTCGGTGTGTCGTACCGCCGAAGCGGTGTGCTCACACCGTGCCCCCGGTCACCGGCCGTGCGGAACCTCGGAACTCCCAGGGTCACTTCCCGCCCCGGGGCGTGTACTCCTTGAGGTGGTGAGCGACGCGGTCGGCGTAGTCGCGGTACTTCGGGGGAACCCCGCCCGCGTCGTTCACCTTCTTGTACGACGTCCGGTAGGACACGGCGATCAGCACCCTGCGGTCGCCCCGCAGGCCGGCGTCGAGGCGGGGCGTGATCCAGCACAGGTAACGCCCCATCGCCGGAACGGACTCGGCGGGCGGGAACGGCGGCTGGGGCACGGTCTCACCCGGGGTGCCGTCCTCGTTCATCCACCAGCGCAGCACGCTCGGGGTCCAGCGGGCGATGCCGTACTCGTCCTTGGCCGGGTCGGCGAGGTCCGGGTCGAAGTCGCTCTCCACCTTCAGTATGGCCGCGATCAGGGCCGGGCTGACTTCCTTGTGGCCGCAGTCGTGCGCCGTCTCCACGATCAGCAGGCGGTAGGCGGGCGGCACGCCCCGGTCGGTGCGCAGTTCGGACGCGCCGTAGGAGGCGGCGGCGACGCTCGCGGTGCCGCCGGGGCGCGGGCCCGTGACGGGCTCCCGGCCGTCGTCGGCCCGGCGGACGACGCCGTAGCCGAGCGCGGCGAGGGCGACCAGCCCCGCGGCCGCGGCGCCGAGGACCCTGCGCCGGGGGCGTGCACGGGGCCGCCGGACCGAGAACCTCCCCAGGCCGCTCGCGCCGCCCGTCACGCTCGTCACCCGCCGCAGCAGCGCGTCGGTGCCGATGCGGTCGGCGTGCGTACGGGTCAGGCACGCCCCCACGATCTCCCGCCACGCCGACGGCAGTTCGGGGGACAGGCGCAGCTCATGGGTGCCGCGTGCGTAGGCGATCGCGGCGTCGCGACGGGCCGTCGGGGTGCCGCCGGGCAGCGGGAACGACCCCGTGAGCAGCAGGTGGGCCAGGACACCGAAGGCCCACACGTCGGCGGAGG
Source organism: Streptomyces coelicoflavus (assembly GCF_003112555.1). Taxonomy (GTDB): domain Bacteria; phylum Actinomycetota; class Actinomycetes; order Streptomycetales; family Streptomycetaceae; genus Streptomyces; species Streptomyces coelicoflavus. The sequence goes on from NZ_BEWB01000006.1 coordinate 294,628, forward strand.
GGCGGATCCGGCGGCCCCGCTCGCCGATCTCGGCCCACAGCAGCTCGGGCGGCGTGTAGTCGGGGGTGGAGAACGCCGGTGTGTAGGCGTGGGTGCCCTCCAGTTCGGCGGCCATGTTGAAGTCGGCGAGCCGGGCCGAACCGTCCTTCATCAGCAGCACGTTGGCCGGTTTGAGGTCGCCGTGCACCCAGCCCGCCCGGTGCAGCTGGTGCAGGCCCTCGCAGACCTGCGCGAGCAGCGCGGGACCGGCCGGCGGGCGGGGCGTGGCGGAGAGCAGGGCGGACAGCGAACCCTCGGCGCGCTCCAGGACGAGCACGGTGGCGCCGTCGAGCCGGGGCCGGCCGGGGTCGTCGACGGTGAGGGTCTCGTACATCCGGATCAGCCGGGGCCGCCGCAGCCGGCGCAACAGCTCGACCTCGCGCTCGACCAGGTCCCGCAGGTGGGACAGCTGCCGCGGGGTGCCGGTGCCGGTGGGCAGGAACTTCAGCGCGACGGTGTCGGGGACCTCCCCGCCCGCACCGCCGCTGCCGTCCGCGCCGGGGCGCCCCGGGCGGCGGGGCATGCCGTCCCCGCCCGTGTTCCCCGGGGCGTCCGTGCCGTCCTCGGCCGGGTGGGCCGTGTCAGTGTGCGCGCGGCTCGGGTTGCCGGTGCCGGTGCCGTCGGTGCCTGCCGTGCCTGCCGTGCCTGCCGTGCCTGCCGTGCCGGGGCGGCCGGGGCGGCCGGGGCGGTGCCCCGTACCGTCCCCGCCGGGCCGCGTCGGCGAGGCCCTCGGGCCGTCGTCCCCGCCGGTGCGGCGTGCCTCGTACACGCTGCCGAAGGCGCCGGTCGCGATCGGCTCGCGGACCTCCCAGACGCCCACCCGGTACCCCCTGGGCACCGGGACGGCGTACGGCTCGGTCATCGCAGCGCCTGTCCGGACGGTGCGGCGAGGACCACCAGGTCGTCCTCGCGGACCAGGTCGAAGCGGAGCGCCAGCGAGACCAGCGACTCCTTCTTGCCGTTCAGCCGGGGACCGGGCTCGGCGGTCTCCGGACCCGGCTTCAGCCGCAGCTTCACGGCGAGGTAGTCGATGTTCCACTGCACCGACGTGCGCGAGGCGGCCGGCCAGGCCGGGCGGAGCCGCTCCACGACCTGGTCCATGGTCGGCAGCGGCGCGTGCGGTGCCCCGCGCAGCCGCGGCTCGCACAGCGCGGCCAGCACCGCGAAGTACCGCTTGGTGCGGTCGACGGAGAAGGCCGGGGCGGTCGGCTCGCCGTCGGTGCCGTCCTCGCCGCGCAGATAGTCGTGGCGCGGCGCCCACACCTCGAGAGGCAGCAGGTCCCCGGCGGCGGGCAGCACGATCCTCGAGAACTCGAACGGCACCGGGGCGTCGAGGCGGCCCGGCGCCACCTTGATGTGCTCGCCCGCGCCCTCCGGGTTCTCCACCACGTACGTCTGGTGGGCGGAGAGGTTGCTCACGGTCCAGAAGGTGCCGTGCGCCGTGATCTCACCGGCTCTGCGGGACACCCCGTCGTGCCCGATCAGCAGGCCGCCCTCGGGCACGGACCGCCCGAAGACGAGCCGGTCGCCGGGCGCGAGCCGGTACTGGGTGCGGGTGTTCTCGTCCCCCGTGGTCGGCGGAGGTACCACGATGATGCTGTACAAGGTGCGTCTCCCCGTGCCTGACGGCTACCCACGCCAGACTAGGGCGACGCACCAGGGCCGTGCCCCCCTCGTACGGGTGAGACACGGCCCGGATGCATGATTGGCGAGAAAGCGCTCCGCGCCCCTCAGTAGCGGGGTCGCTTGAACCAGGCCGCGCCCTTCGAGTTGCCGACGAACACGGCTATCAGGATGCCGAACACCAGGTGGACGATGCCCGCGATGGTGAAGGGGTAGAGGGCCAGGATGGCGGTGAGGATGCCGAAGACCAGCGCGGTCACGCGCAGACCGTTGCCGCCCGAGTTGAACTTTGCGGCCAGGAACGCCGCCCAGATGCCCCAGACCAGCGCCAGCACCATGAAGCCCCACAGGACACCGGTCGGGTAGTCGGCGAGCTCCTCGAACGCGGCGTCGTCCTTGGCCTGGTCGATGGCCGTGGCCGAGATGCCGAACAGCGCCGTGCCGATGACCTGGAAGCCCACCATGATCCAGAGCAGCACCCGGGCGGTGTTGACCGTACCGGGCATGGTCGTGGGAGCGGCACCGTAGGGCTGCTGCACCGGCGGTGCCTGCGGGTATCCGTAGCCGGGCTGGCCCTGCTGCGGCTGCTGCTGGGGGTAGCCGTAGTTCGGCTGCTGGCCGCCCTGCGGCGGGCCGTAGGGGTTGTTCGGATCGCCGAAACTCATGGCGGGTCTTCCTCCGTAGCTGTCAAGTGCGGGGACGACGCGCGGCGCGACTCGGAGGAGATTCTTCGTAAGCGGTTCGTCCCCCCGGTACGGCCCCGCGGCACTGTGCCGTCCAATCGTTCTTGACCGAACTCTTACTTGTCCAGCCCGCCCGCAAGGTGTTGTGCAAGTGCAACACCGTCGATCATGAGCGGACACGGCCGGAAGTGTCCGGCGGAGTCCGGAAGGTCCCCGTGAGGTGCCCGCATGCCGACCTGATTGGAACCGGGGGCCGGTCATCCGCGAGGATGGGGGTATGACCGCCCAGATTCTCGATGGCAAGGCCACCGCAGCCGCGATCAAGTCCGAACTGACCGCCCGCGTGGCGGCGCTGAAGGAGAGGGGTGTCACACCGGGTCTCGGCACCGTCCTGGTCGGCGACGACCCGGGCAGCCAGAAGTACGTCGCCGGCAAGCACCGCGACTGCGCCCAGGTCGGCATCGCCTCCATCCAGCGCGAACTGCCGGCCACGGCCACCCAGGAGGAGATCGAGGCGGTCGTCCGCGAGCTGAACGAGGACCCGGCCTGCACCGGCTACATCGTCCAGCTGCCGCTGCCCCGCGGCATCGACGAGAACCGCATCCTCGAACTGATGGACCCGGACAAGGACGCGGACGGCCTGCACCCGATGAACCTGGGCCGCCTCGTCCTGAACGAGCCGGCGCCGCTGCCCTGCACCCCCAACGGCATCCTCACCCTCCTGCGCCGCTACGGCGTCGAGATCAAGGGCGCCGAGGTCGTGGTCGTCGGCCGCGGTGTGACCATCGGCCGCCCGATGCCGCTGCTGCTCACCCGGCGCAGCGAGAACGCCACCGTGACCCAGTGCCACACCGGCACCCGGGACCTGGCCGCCCACCTCAAGCGCGCGGACATCGTCATCGCCGCGGCCGGCTCCCCGCACCTGGTCCGTCCCGAGGACGTCAAGCCGGGCGCGGCCGTCCTCGACGTCGGCGTCTCGCGCAACGCCGAGGGCAAGATCATGGGCGACGTCCACCCCGGCGTGGCCGAGGTGGCCGCCTGGATCTCCCCGAACCCCGGCGGCGTCGGCCCCATGACGCGGGCCCAGCTGCTCGTCAACGTGGTGGAGGCGGCGGAGCGCAGTGCCGGCTGAGGACACGAACTCCCCCGAGCGGCCGGGCGGCGAGGGGAGCACGCAGGAAGCGGAGCCCGCACGGACCCCGGGCGGCCCGGCTGCCTCGGGCAAGCGGGCCGGATCGGGCAAGCGGGCCGTCTCCGGCAAGGCCGCAGAGAGCGCCGGTGCCCCGGCCCGCTCGAAGGCCGAGCGGAACGCCGGAGCCGCGGCCCGCTCGGCGGACTCGAAGCACGCCGCCGCCCCGGAGACCTCGCAGGCCGCGGAGACCGCGGGCGAATCGACGGCCCCGAAGAGCCCTGCGGCCTCGCAGGTCTCCGAGGCCCCGGAGACCTCCGCGGACGCCGGCCACTCGGCGACCGCCGGCCACTCGGCAACCGCCGGGCACCCGGACGACATCACCGTCCGCGACCCCGTCAGCGCGCCCGACGCCAAGGGGCGGCCCCGCCGTGTCACGCGCCGGTTCCCGCTCTTCACCCGGGACACCGCCCGTCCCGAGGGCGGCGGCCGGGCCGCGGCCGGCGACGCCCCGGCGCCCGCCCGGCAGTGGCCGGTGCTCGCGGTGGTGCTGCTGGTCGGACTCGGCCTGCTGCTGACCGCACTGGACGTGTTCCGCTGGGGGACGCTGCTGATCGGCGCCGCGCTGCTGGCGGGCGCCGCGCTGCGCTGGGTGGTGCCCGACGTCGGCATGCTCGCCGTGCGCTCGCGCTTCACGGACATCACGACCTACGGCGTCCTCGGCCTCTCCATCGTCCTGCTGTCGCTGATGGCCCAGCCGAAGCCGGTGCTGGAGATCCCGTTCCTCAAGGACACCCTGCACTTCACCGTCAGCTAGGCGTTTTTCACGTCCGGCCCGAGCGGCTTCCCGGCACGACGGCCCGTCCTCACCCCCGTGGAAGGACGGGCCGTCGCCGCGACCAACCCTCCTGCACGGAGAACGCCCTGTTCAACGCCTGTCAGGGCGCTGTGGCACGGAAGTGACCGTTCCGCTACTCCGCTACGCGGCGCGTTCTCGGGGGTTCCGTGCAGGATGGTGCGGCGCCGGTGGGACACTGGACCACGGGTCGGTGGGCGTGCGACGGTGCACGCTCGCGGCCTCTGTGCTCCTGTGCGCCCCCACCCCGGGAACTGAGATCCTGAGCGGGCGCATCCCTGTGGGTAGCCAGAACCGGGTATCGCGCGCAGGACGTCGCGCGCGGGGACCAGCGGGGGAACGACCAGCACGTCACCGGGGGAAGAGGGGGAAGCAGTGCCTCGTTGGAAGGCCTTGCCGGATGAACTCGATCCGCAGATCAGGGAGTTCACCAGCCAGCTGCGCCGGCTCGTGGACCGCAGCGAGTTGAGCGTCGCGTCGGTGGCCGACGCCACGGGCTACAGCAAGACGTCCTGGGAGCGCTATCTGAACGGCCGCCTGCTGGCGCCCAAGGGAGCCATCGTGGCCCTGGCCGAGGTCACGGGCACCAATCCGATGCACCTCACCACCATGTGGGAGCTGGCCGAGCGCGCCTGGAGCCGCTCGGAGATGCGCCACGACATGACCATGGAGGCCATCCGGATCTCCCAGGCGCGCGCCGCGCTCGGCGAACTGGGCACGCCCGCCGCCAAGTCGGGCACCTCCAAGGCCCGGTCGGGCAACGGCGAGGGGAGCGGCGGCGGGAACGGCAGGGGCCGGAGCGGCCGCCACGGCGGCGGCTCGGCGGCACCCGGAGTCGCCGGGCCGGCCGGTGTGTCGCCCACGCTGCCCCCGACGGTCCCGGCGCAGCCCACCGCCGCCGACAGCCCCGACTCCGTCCTCGGCGCGGTCCGGGGCGGCGCGGGCCCCGGCACCTCCTCCACCCCGTCCGCCGGCGGAGCGACCGACGGCAACTCGTGGGGGCTCGCCGGATACCGGGGGCCCGCGCCGACCGGTGACCGCGCGGCCCGCGCCCGGCCCCGGACCGGCACCGGGGAGGCGGCGAGCCCGGCCGGGTTCGACGAGACGAGCGTGCTCGCCCCGGCCACCGGCCCTGCCGGCGGCTACGGCGAACCTCCGCACGGCGGCCGCCCCGCTTCGTCCGGTCGCCCCCCTTCGTCCGGCCGGCCCCGGGGCGGCGGCAGCAACCGGGGCGGCGGCACCAAGCGGACGACCACGCTCGTCGCGGGCGTCGTCGGCGTACTCGTCGTGATCGCGGGCGCCTTCTTCCTCCTGAACGACGGCGGCGGCAAGAAGGACGAGGGCACCAAACCCTCCCCGTCGCCGACCGTGAGCAGCGAACCGAAGCTGCCGCCGGGCGTGAAGTGCAGCGGCGACGCCTGCACCGGCAAGGACCCGGAGGTCATGGGCTGCGGCGGCGACCTGGTGACCACCGGTGCGACCGCCGTCGTCGGCACGGCCGCCGTGGAGGTCCGGTACAGCAAGGTCTGCGGCGCCGCGTGGGCCCGCGTCACCCAGGCCGCACAGGGCGACGAGGTCCAGGTGAACGCCGGCGGTGCGAACGAGCAGCGGGCGACGGTCGGCACCCCCGGAGCCACCGCCGCGTACACCGCGATGGTCGCCGTGGACTCCGCGGCCGACGCCACCGCGTGCGCGACGCTGGCCTCCGGCACGCAGGGCTGCACGAAGTAGCGGCACGCAGGGCTGCACGAAGTAGCGGCACGAGGGGGGCGCGAAGGGGCGCGAGCCGGCGGACCGAGAAAGTTCGCCCGCGACAGGCATGCCCCGCGGCGTCACGGGCACGCGAGAAGTACCCCCACGGGAGTCCGGCAACGGTATCCCCGAGCGGCGGTCGCCTTCGTCCCCCCTCTCCCGGACGGGCGGCCGCCTCTTTTTCTTATGCGTTCTCCGCCCTGACACCGCCGTCCTGTGGGCCGGGCCACACCGACCCGGACGTGCCGGACACCACGGGCGCGATAGCCTGACGGCTGGATGGATCTCTTGATACCAAGAGATCGATCAAACGCCCGGGGCCGGGACGCCCCACCGCCAGCTGTCATACGGAGAACGCCATGACTCGCACTCCCGTGAACGTCACCGTCACCGGCGCGGCCGGCCAGATCGGTTACGCCCTGCTCTTCCGCATCGCCTCCGGCCAGCTGCTCGGCGCGGACGTGCCGGTCAAGCTGCGCCTCCTGGAGATCACTCCGGCGCTCAAGGCCGCCGAGGGCACCGCGATGGAACTGGACGACTGCGCGTTCCCGCTCCTCCAGGGCATCGAGATCACCGACGACCCGAACGTGGCCTTCGACGGCTCCAACGTCGCCCTCCTCGTCGGCGCCCGCCCCCGCACCAAGGGCATGGAGCGCGGTGACCTCCTCGAGGCCAACGGCGGCATCTTCAAGCCGCAGGGCAAGGCCATCAACGACCACGCCGCGGACGACATCAAGGTCCTCGTCGTCGGCAACCCGGCCAACACCAACGCCCTGATCGCCCAGGCCGCCGCCCCGGACGTACCGGCCGAGCGCTTCACCGCGATGACCCGTCTGGACCACAACCGCGCGCTGACCCAGCTCGCGAAGAAGACGGGCTCGACGGTCGCCGACATCAAGCGCCTGACCATCTGGGGCAACCACTCCGCCACCCAGTACCCGGACATCTTCCACGCCACCGTCGCCGGCAAGAACGCCGCCGAGGCCGTGAACGACGAGAAGTGGCTGGCCGAGGACTTCATCCCGACCGTCGCCAAGCGCGGCGCGGCCATCATCGAGGCCCGCGGCGCCTCGTCGGCCGCCTCCGCCGCCAACGCCGCCATCGACCACGTGCACACCTGGGTCAACGGCACCGCCGAGGGCGACTGGACCTCCATGGGCATCCCGTCGGACGGCTCCTACGGCGTCCCCGAGGGCATTATCTCGTCCTTCCCGGTCACCACGAAGAACGGCACGTACGAGATCGTCCAGGGCCTGGACATCAACGAGTTCTCCCGCGCCCGCATCGACGCCTCCGTCAAGGAGCTGTCGGAGGAGCGCGAGGCGGTCCGCGGTCTCGGCCTCCTCTGACGCTCGGCGCGGCGCACCACGCGCACCACGCGCCCCCGCGTACACCCTGCGCACCCACGCGCAGCACCGGTCCCCGGGCCCGCCACGGCGGCCCGGGGACCGGTGCGTTCCCCGGGCCCGCTGTTGACGTTCCGGGCCCGCCGGCCCCGCGCCTCCCCTATGCTGATGCCCCGTCACGTCGTCCGTCACCGGCGACGGCTTACACGCGCATCGGGGGATCGGCGTGAGCACCGCCTACGTGCCGCAGCAACCACAGCAGCAGCCCCACGGGGGCCCACCGCAGGAACCCCCGCCGGTCCCGCCGTACGCCAGTGAGGCCACCCGGCTGCTGTGCGCGGGTGCCTACCTCGACCCCGGCTACCGGGACCGCGTCATCGACGAGCTGTACCTCGACGAGCAGCGGATCGTCGCGCCGTCGCCCGGCTTCGACGCGGCCCGGGTCCTCGCGCACGCCCTGCGGGCCCGTCGGCAGGAGCTGCTGTGGGCCGCGGCCGTCACCGGCCTGTGGGTGGTGGGGATCCCGCTCAGCGGCGGGCTGCTCGCCTTCCTCTTCTGGCCCAGCCTGTTGCTCGCCCTGGCCCCCTGGATCAAGGGCCGCGCCGAGCGGCCGCCCCTCTACCGGCGCGTCGCGGCCTTCCTGGCCCGCTGGTGGGGACGCGCCCAGTTCGCCCTCTTCACGTTCTACCTGATCGCCTACGCGTTCGGCGACGGCTCGGACGACGACTTCTCGTCCGGTTCGTCGGACCGCTACTACGGCGACTACGGCTCCGACGGATCCGACCTGCCGGACGTCACCGACGTGCTGGTCCCGTCCGGGGGCAGCGGTCTGATCGAGGTGTGGCAGGCCTGGTTCGGGATCGGCGTCCTCGTCCTCATCGGGCTGTGCGTGGCCGGGCAGCGCGGCCAGTTCGCCCGCGCGCTCGCCTCCGAGCTCTCCCCGCAGCGCTTCCCGGACGCCTCCTCGGACCCGGCGGAGAAGGGCGACGGCGCGCGGTTCCAGCGGCTGATGGGACGCATCCGGCTGGAGCAGCACGCGCCACTGATCATGTACGACGAGAAGCACCCGTTCTGCGGAGCGGGCGCGGCGTACGACACCTGGGTGCTGGCCGTGGAGCTGCGGCCGGACGACGAGAAGAAGCAGCAGCCCCTCAGCAACCGCGCCATCCTGGACCGCGTCCGGCCCCTGATCGAACAGCTGCGCCTGCCCTCCGAGTACGCCGGCGCCGGGGTGCGCGACCGGCTCCGCCGGCTGGAGCTCGACGAGTGCGTGTTCCTCCCGGTGGAGGGTCTGCTCGACCGGGACCAGGCGCCGTACGGCCCGGAGACGTTCGAGCAGCACCGTGCGAGTGCCGTGGAGGAGGGTGCCGAGAAGCGGCGGCACTTCCTGCGGATCAGGGTCGGCGGCTGGGAGGAGGAGCTGGTCGTCACGGTCTTCGTGCGCCTGCACACCCAGGGCCGCATGCTCATGCTGGAGATCGCGCCCCATGTGCTGACGCCGGTGCGCGGGGACTTCAAGGACGCCGACCGCGTCTCCCACCGGTTCCGCAACAACAACGTGCTGGGCAGGGCGGCCGGCGCCGCCGTCCTGGTGCCCGGCTCCGTGGGCCGCTCCCTGGTCACGCTCGGCCGGGGTCTGGTGTACGGCTGGCGGCTGCTGACCGGCGGACACGCCGGCGCGCTCCCCGCGGGCCCCGCCGTCTCCGTGCGGGAGCTGGCCGCGGCGCCCGCCGGGTCCACCTTCCAGGAGATGGACGTGAGCCGGTACCTCAGGAGCATCCAGGACCGCGTGAGCCACGGCGTGCGGCTGGCCCTGGGCGACGCCGGGTTCGAGACCGGCGAGTTCGTGCAGAAGATCGTCAACCTCAGCAACGGCAGCACCTACATCGGCAACGCCGAAGGGGCGACCTTCGCCGTCGGCGACAAGTCGAACGTCTCGTCCACGACCGGCGGCCCCGCGCCGCAGAAGGGATCCGGAAGCAATGGCGCAGAATGAGCCGACCGTCCACATCGGCAACGCCCAGGGGGCGACCTTCGCCGTGGGCGACAGCGCGAACGTCACGAGCCACTACGGCACCGCGGCCCCGAGCGACCGGGCCGCCGAGGAACTGCTGAAGGCCGTGCGTGAGCTGCGGGCCGATCTGGCGCGCATCCAGCGCACCGAGCGGACCGACGAGCTGGACACGGCGCTCGCGGACACCGAGGAGGAGATCACCCGCACCGGAACGGCCCCCGAGGGGCGCCTCCAGCGGCTGCGGACCCTGATCGAGGACTCGCAGTCCGTCCTGTCGCTGTTCGCGTCCTTCGGGACGGTGGCCGGACTGCTGGGGCTCTGAACCGATGAGCGGGGGACAGCAGCGGTACTGGAACGAGGCGACCCAGCGCTGGGAGGACACCGCGGCCGGCGCCGCCGCGGCCACCCCGCCGCCACCGCCCCGGCCGGTGTCCGCGCCCGGGACACCGCCGGGCGTGGACCCCGGCCGCCCGGAGGACGTCTCGGCCCCGGTGCCACCGCCCGCGCACGGCGGCTGGTCCGTGCCCGAGGAGCCCGTGCCGGGCGTGGACCCCGGCCGCCCGGAGGGCGTCCCGGCGCCGGTGCCGCCGCCCCCGCACGGCTGGTCCGTGCCCGAGGAGCCGCAGACCGGTTCCTGGCCGCCGCCGGTGCCGCCGCAGGCCCCCCGCGGGCCCAGCCGCCGGCTGGTGTGGTCCGTGCTGGGCGGTGCCGCCGTGGCCGGGGCCGCCGTCGCCCTCGTACTGACGCTGGTTCTCCCGGGCGACGACGGCACGGACGACCGCGGCGCCCCGGCGGGCGCGTCCCCCACGGCCTCCGACCCGACGGCCTCCGACCCCACCGCTCCGCCCTCCGCCTCCGACACCTCGACGCTGCGGACCGGGGAGCCGGGGACACCCACCGACGTGTCCGGATCACCGTCCGGCACGGCCACCGCGCTGCCCGGGGGCTACGAGCCGTACACCGACCCGGAGGGCTTCACCGTCGCGCGGCCCGCGGGCTGGGTACGGGACGCCGTGCCCTCCCGGTACGGCATCGACGTGGTCAACTACCGCAGCTCCGACGGTGAGCTGCGGCTTCAGGTGTACCAGGTGGAGGAGGCCTCGCCCGAGGCGTCCTTCGAGCTGTTCCTCTCCGACGACACGCCCAAGGCCGATGGCTTCCGGAAGCTCTCGCTCCAGAACCTGGACGACGGCGACTTCACCGGCTCCCGGCTGGAGTACGTCGCCGACTCCATCAAGGGCGAACCCGACGTCGGCACCTGGCACGTCGTCGACGAGCGCTTCGTGGCCGCCGACGGCGAGGTGTACGCGATCGCCGCCTACGGGGCCGACGCGGACGGCCGCGACGACGAGCGGGAGCTGCTGCTCACGGCCCTCGGCCACTTCTGCCCGCCGGACACGACCTGCGGGACCGGCGCGGACGCCCTGTGACCGCCCACGCACCCGGCGTGGTCCGTTAGGACCCTTTCGTCCCTTTGTTTCGTGACTCCGCACACTTCCGGTTCCCGAACCGCATGCATCGGGGGCACCAGGGCAGGTGCACCCGGTCCCGTGGACGACACCCACGTGACTCACGGGAGATCGACAGGGAACGGAAGGCATTGACGATCATGGCGGACAGTAGAGAACTGCGGTCACGCGCCACCATCCACGCAGGTGGCGAGTGGCTCGCGGCGTCCTCCGGCGCCACGCGCGAGATCCTCGACCCCGCGGACGCCTCGCCGTTCGCCGTGGTCGCGGAGGGCGACGAGAAGGACACCGACCTCGCGGTGGCCGCCGCCCGCCGCGCCTTCGATGCCGGCGACTGGCCGCACACCCCCGTCGCCGAGCGCGCCGCCCTGCTGCGCCGCGTCGCCGGCCTCCTCGTGCGCGACCGCGAGACGCTCGGCCTGCTGGAGAGCCGCGACGCGGGCAAGACCGTCGAGGAGGGGCGCGTCGACATCGACTGCGTCGCCGACGCCTTCCGCTACTTCGCCGACCTCGTCGCCGGCGAGGCCCCCGGCCGCGTCGTCGACGCGGGCTCGCCCGACATCCACAGCGTCGTCGTGCACGAGCCGGTCGGCGTCTGCGCGATGATCACGCCCTGGAACTACCCGCTGCTCCAGGCCAGCTGGAAGATCGCCCCGGCGCTCGCCGCGGGCAACACCTTCGTGATCAAGCCCAGCGAGATCACCCCGATGACCACCGTCGCCCTGATCGACCTGCTCGTCGAGGCCGGCCTCCCCACCGGCGTCGCGAACATCGTCACCGGGCCCGGACACACCGTCGGCGCCCGGCTCGCCGAGCACCCCGACGTCGACCTGGTCTCCTTCACCGGCGGCCTGATCAGCGGCACCAAGGTCGCCCAGGCCGCCGCCGTCACCGTCAAGAAGGTCGCCCTCGAACTCGGCGGCAAGAACCCCAACGTGGTCTTCGCCGACGCCTGCGAGACCGAGGAGGGCTTCGACACCGCCGTCGACCAGGCCCTCAACGCCGCCTTCATCCACAGCGGCCAGGTCTGCTCCGCCGGCGGCCGCCTCATCGTCGAGGAGTCGGTCCGCGAACGCTTCGTCGCCGAACTCGCCCGCCGCGCCCAGAAGATCCGCCTCGGCCGCGGCACCGAGGACGGCGTCGAGTGCGGCCCGCTCGTCTCCGAGCAGCAGCGCGCCAAGACCGAGGACTTCGTCGCCTCCGCCCTCGCCGAGGGCGCCGAGCTGCGCTGCGGCGGCAAGCGCCCCGAACCGTCCCCCCGGCGGCCCGGGTCCGGCTACTTCTACGAGCCCACCGTCCTCGACCACTGCCACCGCGAGATGCGCGTCGTACGGGAGGAGGTCTTCGGACCGGTCCTCACCGTCGAGACCTTCCGCACCGAGGACGAGGCCGTAGCCCTCGCCAACGACACCGAGTACGGTCTGGCCGGTGCCGTCTGGACCGCCGACGCGGGACGGGCCCGCCGGGTCGCGGGCCGGCTGCGGCACGGCACCGTGTGGATCAACGACTTCCACCCCTACCTCCCGCAGGCGGAGTGGGGCGGCTTCGGCAAGAGCGGCGTCGGCCGCGAACTCGGCCCCGCGGGCCTGGCCGAGTACCGCGAGAGCAAGCACGTCTACCAGAACCTCGCGCCCAAGCCCGTCCGCTGGTTCTCCGGCTGACCCCACCGCGTCCCCGCACTCCTCCTCGTCATCATCCGCTCGCCCCACTGGAGTACCCCCATGCCAGAAACCACTCACGTCTACGACTACGTCGTCATCGGCGGCGGTACGGCAGGCTCCGTGATCGCCTCCCGGCTCACCGAGAACCCGGACGTCACCGTCGCCGTCATCGAGGGCGGCCCCAGTGACGTCGGCCGCGACGACGTGCTGACCCTGCGCCGCTGGATGGGCCTGCTCGGCGGCGAACTGGACTACGACTACCCCACCACCGAGCAGCCGCGCGGCAACTCGCACATCCGGCACAGCCGCGCCCGCGTCCTCGGCGGCTGCTCCTCGCACAACACCCTCATCGCCTTCAAGCCGCTGCCCTCCGACTGGGACGAGTGGGAGGCCGCCGGCGCCAAGGGCTGGGGCGCGGTGCAGATGGAGGCGTACTTCGCCCGCCTGAAGAACAACATCGTCCCGGTCGACGAGAAGGACCGGAACGCCATCGCACGCGACTTCGTCGACTCCGCGCAGAAGACGCTGGAGGTCCCCCGCGTCGAGGGCTTCAACAAGAAGCCGTTCACCGAGGGCGTCGGCTTCTTCGACCTCGCCTACCACCCCGAGAACAACAAGCGTTCCTCGGCGTCGGTGGCCTATCTGCACCCCGTGATGGACGAGCGCGCCAACCTCACGCTGATGCTGGAGACCTGGGCGTACCGGCTCGAACTCGACGGCACCCGCGCCGAGGGCGTCCACGTCCGTACCAAGGACGGCGAGGAGATCCTGGTCAAGGCCCGTCACGAGGTCGTCCTCAGCGCCGGCGCGGTCGACTCCCCGCGCCTGCTGCTGCACTCCGGCATCGGCCCCAGGGACCAGCTGGAGGCCCTCGGCATACCCGTGGTGCTCGACCTGCCCGGCGTCGGCGAGAACCTGCTCGACCACCCCGAGTCGGTGATCGTGTGGGAGACCAACGGCCCCATCCCGGACAACTCCGCGATGGACTCCGACGCCGGTCTGTTCGTGCGCCGCGACCCCGAACACGCGGGCCCCGACCTGATGTTCCACTTCTACCAGATCCCGTTCACGGACAACCCGGAGCGACTGGGCTACGAGCGCCCCGAGTTCGGCGTCTCCATGACCCCGAACATCCCCAAGCCGAAGTCCCGCGGCCGCCTCCACCTCACCAGCGCCGACCCGTCCGAGAAGCCCGCCCTGGACTTCCGCTACTTCACCGACGAGGACGACTACGACGGCCGCACCCTCGTCGACGGCATCCGCATCGCCCGTGAGGTCGCGAAGACCCAGCCGCTGGCGGGCTGGCTCAAGCGCGAGGTCTGCCCCGGCCCGGACGTCACCGGCGACGAGGAGCTGAGCGAGTACGCCCGCAAGGTCGCCCACACCGTCTACCACCCGGCCGGCACCTGCAAGATGGGCGCCGCCACCGACGAGAGCGCCGTCGTCGACCCGGAGCTGCGCGTCCGCGGCCTCCAGGGCATCCGCATCGCCGACGCCTCCGTCTTCCCGACCATGCCCGCCGTCAACCCGATGATCGGGGTCCTCATGGTCGGCGAGCGCGCCGTCGAGCTGATCGGCGGTGACGCCCGATGAGCACCACCGACAAGGACACCACCACCGCCGCCGCGACCGACACCGTGACCGAGCGTCCGCCGGTCTTCTCCGTCGACGGCCTGTGGAAGGTCTTCGGCCCCAAGGCCGACCGCGTTCCCGCCGACCCGGACCTCGCCGCCCTGTCCCCGGCCGAACTGCGCTCCCGCACCGGCTGCACCGCCGCCGTCGCGGACGTCTCCTTCGACGTGCGCAAGGGCGAGGTCTTCGTCGTCATGGGCCTGTCCGGCTCCGGCAAGTCCACCCTCGTACGCTGCCTGACCCGCCTCATCGAGCCGACGGCCGGCTCCATCGCCATCGACGGCGAGGACGTCCGCGCGATGGACCGGACCCGGCTGCGCGCACTGCGCCGCCACCGCGCCGCGATGGTCTTCCAGCACTTCGGCCTGCTCCCGCACCGCACCGTCCTGGACAACGTCGCCTACGGCCTCGAAGTCCAGGGCATGGGCCGCGCCGAGCGCCGCGAGCGGGCCGCCGCCGTCGTCGCCAAGGTCGGCCTCGAGGGCCTGGAGCAGCGCCGCCCCGGCCAGCTCTCCGGCGGCCAGCGCCAGCGCGTCGGCCTCGCCCGCGCCCTCGCCGTCGATCCCGAGGTGCTGCTCTTCGACGAGCCGTTCAGCGCGCTGGACCCGCTGATCCGGCGGGACATGCAGGAGGAGGTCGTCCGGCTGCACCGCGAGGAGGGCCGCACGATGGTCTTCATCACCCACGACCTCCAGGAAGCCCTCAAACTCGGCGACCGCATCGCCCTGATGCGCGACGGCCGCGTGGTGCAGCTCGGCACCCCGGAGGAGATCGTCGGCTCGCCCGCCGACGACTACGTCCGCGAGTTCGTCCGCGACGTCCCCCGCGAGCAGGTCCTCACCGTCCGCACGGCCATGCGCCCCGCCGCGAACGCCGACGAGGCGGGCACGGGCCCGGCGATCCGCCCGGACGCCACGGTCTCGGAGGCCATCGAGGCGGTGGCAAGGGCAGGCTCCCCGGCCCGAGTGATGACCGAGGGCCGCTGCCTGGGCGTGGTAGACGCGACCGACCTCCTGTCGGTGGTAGCAGGCACCGACCCAGCTGCGGGCAGTGACGTAGCTGCGGGCAGTCGTGCCGCTGGGGCGGCACGGGTGGGCGCAGCGGCACCGGCGACGCGCCGCAAGCCGACGACCCCCGCCGAGCCCACCACCGAGGAGCCGGCGTAATGGCAACGATCACTGCACCGACCTCGCAGAAGGCCGCCCCGCCGGGCATACTCACCCACCCCGCGACCCGCAAGCTCCTCACCCTGGCGGCGCTGGCCGCGATCCTCGCCCCCATAGCCGCCACGCAGTGGCCCGGCGCCACCTGGCCCACCGCCCTCACCGTCGACGTCTCCGAGCCCCTCGGCAAGGCCAGCGACTGGATCATCGACAACCGCGACACCCACCCCCTGTTCCTCTACTTCTTCGGCCACGTCAGCAACGTCGTCGTCATCGCCGTACGCGCCGTCTACCTCGCCCTCCTCGCCGTCGGCTGGGCCGGGGTCACCGCGATCGGCGCCCTGGTCGCCTGGCGGGTGGCTGGCGTGAAGCTCGCGGCGGGCACCGCGGCCGCGTTCCTGGCCTGCGGCCTGCTCGGCATGTGGGTGCCGACCATGCAGACCCTCGCGCTCATGGTCGTGGCCGTCCTCGCGTCCGTCGCCGTCGGCGCCCTGCTGGGCCTCGCCGCCGGCCTGTCCGACCGGATGGACCGCGTGCTGCGCCCGGTGCTCGACACCATGCAGGTGCTGCCCGCCTTCGCCTACCTCCTGCCCGTCGTCCTGGTCTTCGGCATCGGCGTCCCCGCGGCCGTCCTGGCCACCGTCGTCTACGCCGCCCCGCCCATGGCCCGGCTCACCTCGCTCGGCCTGCGCGGCGCCGACAAGGAGGTCCTGGAGGCCGTCGAGTCCCTCGGCACCACCGCCCGCCAGCGGCTGCTGACCGCCCGTATCCCGCTGGCCCGCAAGGAACTCCTCCTCGGCGTCAACCAGACGATCATGATGGCGCTGTCCATGGCCGTCATCGCCTCCGTCATCGGCGCCGGCGGCCTCGGCGACCGCGTCTACCAGGCGCTCGCCTCGGTCGACGTCGGCGCGGCCCTCGCGGCCGGCATCCCGATCGTGCTGCTCGCCGTCGTCCTGGACCGCGTCACCGGCGCGGCGGGGGAGCGGCTCGGCGAGGCCGGGAAGTCCCCGGTGACCTGGCTGTACGCCCTCGTCGTCGCCGCGGCCGTCGCGCTCGCCGGACGCCTGGCGGGCTTCCTCGACTGGCCCGACGGGTGGGAGCTGAACATCGCCGAGCCCGTCAACCGGGCCGTCGACTGGATGACCGCCCACCTGTACTCCGGCGTCCCCGTCGTCGGCGGCACCGCCGACTGGGCCGCGCACTTCACCAGCTGGGTGCTCAACCCGCTCCGCGACGGCCTCCAGTGGCTGCCGTGGTGGTCCGTGCTCCTGATCGTCGCCGCCCTGGCCTGGCTGATCGGCACCTGGCGCACCGCGCTCACCGCCGTCCTCGCGATGGCCGCGATCGGCGTGCTCGGCGTGTGGAAGCCGTCTCTCGACACGCTCTCGCAGGTGCTCGCCGCCGTCGCCGTGACCCTGGTCATCGGCTTCGCCACCGGTGTCGCCGCCGCCCGCAGCGACCGCGTCGAGCGCCTGCTGCGGCCCGTGCTGGACGTCTTCCAGACGATGCCGCAGTTCGTGTACCTGATCCCGGTCGTCGCCCTGTTCGGCGTGGGCCGCGCGCCCGCCGTGGCCGCCGCCGTCGTCTACGCCCTCCCGGCCGTCGTCCGCATCACCGCCCAGGGCCTGCGCCAGGTCGACCCCGCCGCCATGGAGTCGGCCCGCTCGCTCGGCGCGACCGGCGGCCAGCAGCTCCGCCAGGTCCAGCTGCCGCTGGCCCGCCCGGCGCTGCTCCTCGCCGTCAACCAGGGCGTCGTCCTGGTCCTCGCCGTCGTCATCATCGGCGGCCTGGTCGGCGGTGGAGCGCTCGGCTACCAGGTGGTCTTCGGCCTCGCCCAGGGCGACCTGGCGACCGGCCTGGTCGCGGGCGCCGCGATCGTCTGCCTCGGCCTGATGCTCGACCGCGTCACGCAGCCCACCGAACGCCGTACGACGAAGAAGGGAGCCTGACATGCGTGTACGCGTCATCACCGCCGTGGCCTCGGCCGCCGCGCTGACCCTGCTCACCGGCTGCGGCGCCGCCGACATGACCAAGCAGGCGTCCCCGTACGCCAATGCCCAGGGCGCCAAGACCGTCACCCTGTCCGTGCAGTCCTGGGTCGGCGCCCAGGCCAACGTGGCCGTCGCCCAGTACCTGCTGGAGCACGAGCTGGGCTACCGCGTCGACACCGTCCAGGTCGACGAGGTCCCCGCCTGGGACGCGCTCAGCCAGGGCCGCGTCGACGCCATCCTGGAGGACTGGGGCCACCCCGAGCAGGAACAGCGCTACGTCGAGGACAAGAAGACCATCGCCCCCGGCGGCGACCTCGGCGTCACCGGGCACATCGGCTGGTTCGTGCCGACGTACTTCGCGAAGAAGCACCCGGACGTCACGAACTGGAAGAACCTCAACAAGTACGCCGACCTGCTGCGCACCGCGGAGAGCGGCGGCAAGGGCCAGCTCCTGGACGGCTCGCCGTCCTACGTCACCAACGACAAGGCCCTGGTGAAGAACCTGAACCTGGACTACCAGGTCGTCTTCGCCGGCTCCGAGGCCGCCCAGATCACCCAGATGCAGCAGTTCGCCAAGGAGAAGAAGCCCTTCCTCAGCTACTGGTACACCCCCCAGTGGCTGATGCAGAAGGTGCCGATGACCGAGGTGAAGCTGCCGCCGTACGAGGAGGGCTGCGACGCCGACCCGGCGAAGGTCGACTGCGCCTACCCGGTCACCCCGCTGCAGAAGTACCTCAACGCCGACTTCGCGAAGAACGGCGGCGAGGCGGCGGAGTTCCTGAAGAACTTCAAGTGGACGACCGAGGACCAGAACGAGGTCTCCCTGATGATCGCCGAGAAGAAGATGCGGCCCCAGGTGGCGGCGGAGAAGTGGGTGGACAGCCACCGGTCCGTCTGGAAGAAGTGGCTGCCCTGACCCTCATCGCGGCAGCCGGGCCGCGAGCCGTTCCGCGTTCTCCCGCACCGCCTGTTCGGCGTGCCGCTGGAGGCCCGGCCCGAACGTGACCCGGGTGGCCCCGAGTCCGCCGAGTACGGCGGGCGAGGGGCCCTCCCCGGGACGCGCGAGCACGTTCACCGGCCCCCGGATCCCGGCCCGCAGCAGCGGCAGTACGGCGACCGGGGCGGCGATCGGATACACGCAGTCGGCGCCCGCGGCGACGTACGCGGCGGCCCGCTCCACCGCCGCCTCCGGAGCGTCCACGCCCCGGACGAACGTGTCGATCCGGGCGTTCAGGAACAGCCGGTCGCCGGCCGCCTCCCGCACCCCGGCCAGCCACTCGGCGTGCTCCGCCGGGTCCTTGAGCCCCGCGCCGGTGGAGTCCTCCAGGTTGCAGCCCACGGCGCCCGCCTCGAGGAGCCGTTCCACCAGCTCCTTCGGCGCCAGCCCGTACCCGCCCTCCACGTCCGCCGACACGGGCACGTCCACGGCGCGCACGATCCGCGCGACGGCCGCGAACATCTCGTCGGCCGGGGTCGACCCGTCCGCGTACCCGAGCGAGGCCGCCACCCCGGCGCTCGGTGTCGCGAGCGCCGGGAACCCGGCCTCCGCGAACACCCGCGCGCTCGCCGCGTCCCAGGGGCCCGGCAGGACCAGGGGATCGTCGGGTGCCCGGCCGTGGTGCAGGGCGCGGAACGCTGCGGCACGACTCACGGTGTCCAACCCCCTGGTGGGATCCTGCGGCCGACCATCAGCCGGTTCCAGCTGTTGATGACGGTGATCAGCCCTATGAGGTGGGCCAGCCGGCCGTCGTCGAAGTGCGCGGCGGCCTCCTCGTACACCGCGTCCGGCACGAAGCCCCCGGTCAGCACCGTCACCGCCTCGGTCAGCGCGAGCGCGGCCCGCTCCCGCCCGTCGAACAGGTCCCCGGCCTCCTCCCAGGCGGCCAGCAGGTCCAGCCGCTGCTCGGCCTCGCCGTTCTCGCGGGCCGAGGCGAGGTGCATGTCCAGGCAGAACGCGCAGTGGTTGAGCTGCGAGGCCCGGATCATCACCAGCTCGGCGAGCACGGGGTCGCCGAGCCCCTTCTTGGCCGCCGCGCTCAGCGCGGACAGCGCCTGCGCGACCTCCCGGTCCAGGAGGCGGGTGCGTGCCGTCACGCGTGCTGACCGGGCGTGTAGTGGCCCGGCGTCATCCGGCAGGTCACGCCGAAACGGTTCCAGGCGTTGATCGTCGTGATCGCGGCGATCAGCTGGGCCAGCTCCGGCTCGTCGAAGTGCTCGGCGGCCTTCCCGTAGACCTCGTCCGGCACGAAACCGTCGGTCAGCACGGTGACCGCCTCGGTCAGCGCGATCGCCGCGAGCTCCTTCTCCGTGTAGAAGTGCCGCGACTCCTCCCAGGCGGCCAGCTGCACGATCCGCTCCACGCTCTCACCGGCGGCGAGGGCGTCCTTGGTGTGCATGTCCAGGCAGAAGGCGCAGTGGTTGAGCTGCGAGGCGCGGATCTTCACCAGTTCGTACAGCGCCGGGTCAAGCCCCCGCCTGGCGGCGGTCTCGAGCCGGATCATCGCCTTGTAGACCTCGGGGGCGTGCTGGGACCAGTTCAGCCGCACGGGCACCTCGGTGGCGCGGGCGTCCGTCCTCGTGTCATCGGTGTGTGTCGTCATGCCTCGACCCTAGGAAGGAAGCAGCCCAGCGGTATGGTCCATTTCCATGGCGGAAACATGGGCCACCCTCGGCGTCGACCTGCACCTGGAACCCACCGGACCGGGCCTGCGCCGCGGTCTGACCGACGCCCTGCGCGAGGCCGTCCGCACCGGCCGTCTGACCCCCGGCACCCGCCTGCCCTCCTCCCGCAGCCTCGCCGCCGACCTCGGCATCGCCCGCAACACCGTCGCCGACGCCTACGCCGACCTCGTCGCCGAGGGCTGGCTCACCGCACGCCAGGGCTCGGGCACCCGCGTCGCCGAACGCGTCGCCGCCCCGGCGCACCCCGCCCCGGCCCGGCGCCCCGCGGAGCACGCCCGGCCCGCCTACGACCTGCGCCCCGGCACCCCCGACCTCTCCTCCTTCCCGCGCACCGAGTGGCTCAGGGCAGCCCGCCGCGCCGTCACCGCCGCGCCCCACGGCGCCCTCGGCTACGGCGACGGCCGCGGCCGGCCCGAGCTGCGCTCCGCGCTGGCCGGCTACCTCGCCCGGGTCCGGGGCGTGCGCACCGGCGCCGAGAACCTGCTGGTGTGCGGCGGCGTGGCACACGGCCTCGTGCTGCTGGCCGGCGTGCTGCGGGCGCGCGGCGTGCACACCGTGGCCGTCGAGGCGTACGGCCTCCACGTCCACCGCGACCTGCTCACCAGGGCCGGCCTGCGCACCATCCCGCTGCCGGTGGACGGCCGGGGAGCGGACACCGGAGCGCTGGGGGACGCGGGCGCGGTGCTCCTCACCCCCGCCCACCAGTTCCCGACCGGGGTCCCCCTGCACCCCGAGCGCAGGGCGGCCGTGGTGGACTGGGCGCACCGCACCGGCGGGCTGGTCCTGGAGGACGACTACGACGGCGAGTTCCGCTACGACCGCCAGCCCGTCGGCGCCCTCCAGGGACTGGACCCCGAACACGTCGTGTATCTGGGCACCGCCAGCAAGTCCCTCGCCCCCGGGCTGCGCCTGGGCTGGGTGGTGCTGCCGCCGTCGCTGGTCGGCGACGCCCTGGACGACCCGGCGAGCCGCACTCCGGGCGTCCTCGACCAGCTGACCCTGGCCCAGTTCCTCGGCTCGGGCGCCTACGACCGGCACGTCCGGTCCGCGCGCCTGCGCTACCGGCGCCGCCGCGACGCCCTGGTCGCCGCCCTCGCCGAGCACGCCCCCGACGTCGGCGTCACCGGCATCGCCGCCGGACTGCACGCCGTCCTCCAACTCCCGCCGGGCACCGAGCAGCAGGTCGTACGGGCCGCCGCCTGGCACGGACTCGCGGTCCACGGGCTGTCCATGTTCCGCCACCCGCACACGACCGTCGCCCCGCGGGACGCCCTGGTCGTCGGCTACGGCACCCCGCCCGACCACGCCTGGACGGGCGCCCTGGACGCGCTGCGCCGGGCGCTGCCGTGAAGTCCTCCGCGGCGGGGCGCGGACGCTCCCGCATGCCGGACACCCCCCGCACCGGCACGACGCACCCGGTACCCTGACCACGGGCCGTGACTGGCGCGCAGGGATGGGACGAACCATCGGGGAGCGGCCCGCGACACCAAGAGCCGTGCGCCTGGGCCGTCCGTACTGTGCACGCCGAACACAATGTCCGGAGGTCCCCATGCCCGCAGAAATCTCCCCCGAGTCCACCGCCTACCGCGCCGCGCTCGACGTGATCCGCACCGTCGAACCGCGCGTCGCGGACGCCATCGGCCAGGAGGTCGCCGACCAGCGCGAGATGCTCAAGCTGATCGCCTCGGAGAACTACGCCTCCCCGGCCACGCTCCTGGCGATGGGCAACTGGTTCAGCGACAAGTACGCCGAGGGCACCATCGGCCGCCGCTTCTACGCCGGCTGCCGCAACGTCGACACCGTCGAGTCCCTCGCCGCCGAGCACGCCCGCGAGCTGTTCGGCGCCCGCCACGCCTACGTCCAGCCGCACTCCGGCATCGACGCCAACCTGGTCGCCTTCTGGGCCGTCCTGGGCGCCCGCGTCGAGGTGCCCTTCCTGGAGAAGACCGGCGCCCGCCAGGTCAACGACCTGACCGACGCCGACTGGGCCGAGCTGCGCCGCGCCTTCGGCAACCAGCGGATGCTCGGCATGTCCCTGGACGCCGGCGGCCACCTGACCCACGGCTTCCGGCCCAACATCTCCGGCAAGATGTTCGACCAGCGCTCCTACGGCACCGACCCGGCCACCGGCCTCATCGACTACGAGGCCCTGCGCGCCTCCGCCCGCGAGTTCAAGCCGCTGATCATCGTCGCGGGCTACTCCGCGTACCCCCGGCTGGTGAACTTCCGGATCATGCGCGAGATCGCCGACGAGGTCGGCGCGACCCTCATGGTCGACATGGCCCACTTCGCCGGCCTGGTCGCGGGCAAGGTGCTCACCGGCGACTTCGACCCGGTCCCGCACGCCCAGATCGTCACGACGACCACCCACAAGTCGCTGCGCGGCCCGCGCGGCGGCATGGTCCTGTGCGACGACTCCCTCAAGGACCAGGTCGACCGCGGCTGCCCGATGGTCCTCGGCGGCCCGCTCCCGCACGTCATGGCCGCCAAGGCCGTCGCCCTCGCCGAGGCCCGGCAGCCGGCGTTCCAGGACTACGCCCGGCGCATCGTGGACAACGCCCGCGCCCTCGCCGAGGGCCTGACCAAGCGCGGCGCCACCCTGGTCACCGGCGGCACCGACAACCACCTCAACCTGATCGACGTGGCGTCCTCCTACGGCCTCACCGGCCGCCAGGCCGAGGCCGCCCTGCTCGACTCCGGCATCGTCACCAACCGCAACGCCATCCCCGCCGACCCGAACGGCGCCTGGTACACCTCCGGCATCCGCATCGGCACCCCGGCGCTGACCACGCGCGGTCTCGGCACGGCGGAGATGGACGAGGTCGCGGGCCTCATCGACCGCGTCCTCACCGCCACCGAGCCCGGCACCACGAAGTCCGGCGCCCCCTCCAAGGCCTCCCACGTCCTCGACGCGAAGGTCGCCGACGAGATCTCGCACCGCGCGACCGACCTGGTGGCCGGCTTCCCGCTGTACCCGGAGATCGACCTCGGCTGACAGGCCGCGAGGCTCAGAGGTCGATCAGCTCCTGACGCGGCTCCCCGCGCGGCGGTCCGGACCGGTACCGGTCCGCCGCGCGGCGTGTCAGCAGCGTCCCCGCGACACCCGCGCCGAGCCCGGCGGCGGCCCACCACACCCCGGACGGCCCGCCGTCGTCCCTTCCGGCGCCCGCCTCGTCCGCCGCGAGGAAGCCCTCGTCGGTCAGCCGCTCGTAGGGGCGCCGTGGTACCCGGTGCCAGCGGATGTCGTCGTCCGTCAGGTCCGGCGCCAGGTCCGAGCGCACCCACGGGGTGCCGTCCTCCGCGAGGAAGAACTGGTCCTGACGGAGCATCGCCACGTCCCCGCCCGGCGCCCGCTGGGTCTGCGGCCAGCCCCCGACTCCGGTCAGCCCCCACAGCACGGTGAACCGCACCGGTGGCCGCCGGCCCTCCGTCCAGGCCCGCGGGACCCGTTCCGTGCCCGTGAAGACCGGCTCGAGCAGGCTGCGCAGCCGGTCGAAGTCGGTCTCGCCCGCGTGCCAGGACGCGGTCCGCCCGTCACCCGCCCACACGACCACGGCCACGTCCGGCTCGTCGACGGCCCGGGCACCGTCACCGTCCGCCGCGACGGCCCCCGCCGGACCCGTCGACCACAACACCGCGGCCGCCGCCACCGCGCCCGTCCACTTCCACCGTCCGCGCACAGGGCCCCCTCCCACTCGCTCCCGCCCTTGTTACACCCCTGGACACGAAATGGAGCCCCCCTGTACCGAACCAGTGCCCGACCGCGCCCCGAAGCCTGAGAGAATGGTGAACATGGCCAACGATCGTCCCCGCGTGCTCTCCGGTATCCAGCCGACCTCCGGCTCGTTCCACCTCGGCAACTACCTCGGCGCCGTCCGCCAGTGGGTCGACATGCAGGACACCCACGACGCCTTCTACATGGTCGTCGACCTGCACGCGATCACGGTCCCGCAGGACCCGAAGGAGCTGCGCCAGAACACCCGCGTCGCCGCCGCCCAGCTCCTCGCGGCCGGTCTCGACCCGGAGCGCTGCACCCTGTTCGTGCAGAGCCACGTCCCCGAGCACGCGCAGCTCGGCTGGCTGATGAACTGCATCACCGGCTTCGGCGAGGCCTCCCGGATGACGCAGTTCAAGGACAAGTCCGCCAAGCAGGGCAACGACCGCACCACCGTCGGCCTGTTCACGTACCCGATGCTGATGGTCGCCGACATCCTGCTCTACCAGGCCGACCAGGTGCCGGTGGGCGAGGACCAGCGCCAGCACCTGGAGCTGACCCGCGACCTCGCGGACCGCTTCAACCAGACCTACGGCGACGCCTTCACCGTCCCGACCGCGTACATCCTCAAGGAGACGGCGAAGATCTACGACCTTCAGGACCCGACCGCCAAGATGAGCAAGTCGGCGGCCACCCCGAAGGGCCTGATCAACCTGCTCGACGAGCCGAAGGCCACCGCGAAGAAGGTGAAGAGCGCGGTCACCGACACCGACACCGTCGTCCGCTTCGACCGCGAGCACAAGCCCGGCGTCAGCAACCTCCTGTCGATCTACTCCACCCTCACCGGCGCCGAGATCGCCGAGCTGGAGCAGAAGTACGAGGGCAAGGGCTACGGCGCGCTGAAGACGGACCTCGCCGACGTCGTCGTGGAGTTCGTCACCCCGTTCCGGGAGCGCACCCAGCAGTACCTGGACGACCCGGAGACGCTCGACGCGATCCTCGCCAAGGGCGCGGAGAAGGCCAGGGCCGTCGCCGCGGAGACCCTCGCCCGGGCGTACGACCGGCTGGGCCTCCTCCCCGCCAAGCACTGACCCGCGACGCCCACCGCCGCACCGCCCGCGACCTCGCCCGGGACACCGGACCGGGCACCGTCCGTGCGCCCCGGCGTGCCGCCGTAGCGCTGCACATCACTCCGGTTGCGCCTGCCCGCGGCACGGCGGTGGCCGTACAGTCGATATCCGGGTGTCCGGCCGAAGGACACACAACGACAGGAGACGAAGTGGGGACCGTAACGATCGGCGTGTCGATCGCGGTCCCGGAGCCTCACGGCAGCAAGCTCCAGCAGCTGCGCGCGGGCTTCGGCGACGCCGCCGCTCACGGCATCCCCACGCACGTCACCCTGCTGCCGCCGACCGAGGTCGACGGCGCCGCGCTGCCCGCGGTCGAGGCGCACCTCGCGGAGGTGGCGGCGCGCGGCCGGCCCTTCCCGATGCGGCTGTCCGGCACCGGCACCTTCCGCCCGCTCTCGCCCGTCGTCTTCGTCCAGGTGGTCGAGGGCGCGGCGGCCTGCTCCTGGCTGCAGAAGCGGGTGCGCGACGCGTCCGGCCCGGTCCCCCGCGAACTGCAGTTCCCGTACCACCCGCACGTCACCGTGGCGCACGGCATCGACGAGGCGGCGATGGACCGCGCCCACGAGGAGCTGTCCGACTACGAGGCCCAGTGGCCCTGCACCGGCTTCGCGCTGTACGAGCAGGGCGCCGACGCGGTCTGGCGCAAGCTGCGCGAGTTCCCCTTCGGCAGCGCCACCGTGCCCCCGCAGGCCGGACGCGTGGAGAGCGGCTCCCTGCCGACGCGGTAGCCGCCCCCTACACCGGCAGCCGCCGGAACACCGTCCGCGGCAGATGCCGCACCGCCGCCATCACCACCCGCAGCGCCCCCGGCACCCACACCGTCTCCGAGCGCCGCCGCAGCCCCAGCTCGATCGCCGTGGCGACCGCCTCGGGGGTCGTGGCGAGCGGCGCCTCCTCCATCCCCTCGGTCATCCGCGACCGCACGAACCCGGGCCGTACGACCATGACGTGCACGCCCGTGCCGTGCAGCGCGTCGCCCAGGCCCTGCGCGAAGGCGTCCAGGCCCGCCTTGCTGGAGCCGTAGATGAAGTTGGCGCGGCGGGCCCGCTCACCGGCGACGGAGGAGAGCACCACCAGCGAGCCGTGCCCCTGCGCCTGGAGGGAGCGGGCGGCGACCAGCCCGGCCGAGACCGCGCCGGTGTAGTTGGTCTGCGCGACCCGTACGGCGTTCAGCGGCTCGCGCTCGTCGTGCGCCTGGTCGCCCAGGATGCCGAAGGCGAGCAGCACCAGGTCGATGTCGCCCTCGGCGAACACCTTGCCGAGCGCCGCCTCGTGGCCCTCGGGGTCCAGCGCGTCGAAGGCGACCGTGCGCACCTCGGCGCCGAGGTCCCGCAGCTGCCCGGCGGCCGCGTCCAGGGCGGGGGAGGGGCGCCCGGCCAGCCACACCGTGCGGGTGCGGCGGGCCACCAGACGGCGTGCGGTGGCCAGCGCGATCTCGGACGTACCGCCGAGGACGAGGAGGGACTGGGGGAGGCCGAAGGCGTCCTTCACGGCTGCTCCAGACGGGTAGGGGTGGCTGGTGCGGTGGCTGGTGTGTCAGAGGGCGAGGCGGCGGGCCAGGTCGGAGACGAACACCCCGCGCGGGTCCAGCTCCGCGCGCAGGGCGCGGAAGTCGTCCAGGCGGGGGTACATCGCGGCGAGCAGGTCCGGGCGCAGCCGGGAGTCCTTGGCGAGGTAGACCCGGCCGCCCGCGTCCGCGACCTCCTCGTCCAGCTCGTCCAGGAACGCGCCGAGGCCGGGCAGGCCCGCCGGGATGTCCAGGGCGAGGGTCCAGCCGGGCACGGGGAAGGAGAGCCAGCCCGGGTCGGCCTCGCCGAAGCGTTTGAGGACGGCCAGGAAGGACGGGCAGCGGCGCTCGGAGATCCGCCGCACGATCGAGCGCAGGGCCTCCTCCCGGCCGTGCCCGACGACGAACTGGTACTGCACGAAGCCGCCCCGGCCGTAGACCCGGTTCCAGTGCGGGACGCCGTCCAGGGGGTGGAAGAAGGTGGAGATCCGCTGGAGCCGGCCCCGGCTCTCCCGGGGCGCCTTGCGGTACCAGAGTTCGTTGAAGAGCCCCACCGTCGTCCGGCTGAGCAGTCCGCCCGGCAGGAAGTCGGGGGGCGCGGGGAGGCGGGAGGTGCGGAAGGCCAGCGGCTCGCGTCGGGCGCGCGAGCGGGCGGGCAGCGCGTCCAGTGCCTCCAGCGGTGCGTGGTCGCCCCGGGTGAGCACCGCGCGGCCGGTCGCCCGGCCGCGTGCGAGGAGGTCGATCCAGGCGACCGAGTAGCGGTAGCGGTGGTCGGTGGCGGTCAGCCGGGCCATCAGGTCGTCCAGGTCGGCGGCGCGCTCGGTGTCGACCGACATCAGCGCCGTCCCGACCGGCTGGAGCCGCAGCGTCGCGGTGAGGATCACCCCGGTCAGGCCCATGCCGCCCGCGGTCGCGTCGAACAGGGGCGTGCCCGGCGCGACGGTGCGGACCCGGCCGTCGGCGGTGAGCAGCTCTAGGGAGAGCACGTGCCGCGAGAAGGACCCCGACACGTGGTGGTTCTTGCCGTGGATGTCCGCGCCGATCGCCCCGCCGACCGTCACGTACCGGGTGCCGGGCGTCACCGGCACGAACCAGCCCAGCGGCAGCAGCACCTCCATCAGCCGGTGCAGGGAGACCCCCGCGTCGCACAGCACGGTGCCGCCGGCGACGTCGACGGCGTGCACCCGGTCCAGGGCGGTCATGTCCAGCACGGCACCCCCGGCGTTCTGCGCCGCGTCCCCGTACGCCCGTCCCAGACCCCGCGCGATGCCGCCGCGCACCCCGCAGTCCCGGACGGCGACGGCCGCCTCCTCGTACGTCCGGGGACGGACGACGAGCGCCCCGGTGGGCGCCGTGCGGCCCCAGCCGGTGACGGTGTCCCAGTCGGCGTCGGGGTCCCGGGCGGCGTCGGGAGCGGTGTCGGCAGACATGGCGGTGACCGTATCGCCCCGTCCGTTCCTGAGTGAACGATTAGTTCCAAAACATTCACCGCATCCCTGAAACGGGTGATTAATGGTATGTCGCCCCGGTGTGCCCGCCTTCTCGTGCCACGGGCGTGGACAGTGAGTCCACATGGACGACCTCGACGACATGGACCACCGGATCGTCACCGCGCTCAGGGCCTGCGGCAGCGACCCGCGCGTCGCGGGCGCGGCGCGCGCCCTGTCCTGGGCCGGGGAGCACGGCGCGCTGTGGCTCGTGGCGGGCCTCACCGCGGCCGCCGTGGACGCGCCCCGGCGCACCGCCTGGCTGCGCGGCACCGCGCTCACCGCCGGCGCCCACGTCGTCAGCATGGGCGTGAAGCGGGTCGTGCGCCGCCCCCGCCCCGCGCACGTCGTCCCGCTGGTGCGCACCGCGGGCCGGCACTCCTTCCCCAGCTCCCACGCCACGTCGGCCACCGCGGCCGCCGTCGTCTTCGGGGCACTCGGGGTGCGGGCCGCCTGGCCGCTCGCCGCCGCCGTGTGCGCCTCCCGGCTGGTCGTCGGCGTCCACTACCCCACCGACGTCGCGGCGGGCGCCGCCCTCGGCGCGCTCACGGCGCGTCTCGGCGCCGACTGGATGCGCGGAGGCACCCGTTGACCGACACGGCCGTCACCGACACCGCCCTCCTGACCCCACGCTCCCCGGGACCGGGGCAGGAGCCCGCACCGCCCCGCCCGGGAGGGGTCCTCGCCGGGCTGCTGCGCACCGCACGCCCCCGCCAGTGGACCAAGAACGTCCTGGTCGTCGCCGCCCCGGCCGCCGCCGGTGAGCTGTTCTCCGTCCACGCCGCGGGCCGGCTCGCGCTGGTCTTCGTCCTGTTCACCCTCTGCGCCGCCGCCGTCTACCTCGTCAACGACGCCCGCGACGCCGAGGCCGACCGCGCCCACCCCGTCAAACGGCACCGCCCGGTCGCCGCCGGACAGGTCCCGGTCCCGCTCGCCCACGCCGTCGGCGGCGTCCTCGGCGTCCTCGCGCCCGTCGCCGCGGCCTGGCTGTGCCCCCCGCCCGTCGCGGCCCTGCTCACCGCCTACCTGGTGATGCAACTGGCGTACTGCGTCAGCCTCAAGCACGTCCTGGTCGTCGACCTCGCCGTCGTCACCACCGGCTTCCTGATGCGGGCGATGATCGGCGGACTCGCGCTCGGCATCCCGCTGTCGCGCTGGTTCCTCATCACCACCGGCTTCGGCGCCCTGTTCATGGTCGCCGCCAAGCGCTACTCCGAAGCCGTGCGGATGGCCGGAAAGGACGGCGCCACGCGCGCGCTGCTCACCGAGTACACCACCGGCTACCTCCGCTTCGTCTGGCAGCTCGCCGCCGGGGCCGCCGTACTCGGCTACTGCCTGTGGGCCATGGAGGAGGGCGGCGTCCCGCACACCAGCGTGCTGCCCTGGCGCCAGCTCTCCGTGATCCCCTTCGTCCTCGCCGTCCTGCGCTACGCGGTCTTCGCCGACCGCGGCACCGCCGGCGAACCCGAGGACGTCGTCCTGCGCGACCGCGCCCTCGCGCTGATCGGTGCGGTCTGGCTCGCCATGTACGGGCTGGCGGTGGCCAATTGGTAGCCGACCGCCGCGAACTGCTGGGCTTCGCCTCCGCCGGGCTGCTCGCCTACGCCGTCGACCTCGCCCTCTTCACCTGCCTGCGCGGCCCGGCCGGACTCGACCCGCTCACCGCCAAGGCCCTCTCCTTCGTCGCGGGCTGCTCGGTCGCCTACGCGGGCAACGCGCTCGGCACCTACCGCCACCTCGGCCGCCCCCGGGGCCTGCGCCCCTGCGCCGTGTTCCTCGCCGTGAACGCCGCCGGCGCCGCCGTGCAGCTGCTCTGTCTGGCCGTCAGCCACTACGGCCTCGGTCTCACCTCGCAGCGCGCCGACACGGTCTCCGGAGCCGGCGTCGGCATGCTCCTGGGCACGATCCTGCGCTTCTGGGGCACAAGGACACTGGTCTTCCGGTCCGGCGACGGACCGGGCGGCCGGACGGGATCATGGAACGGGACGAGCGGGGGCAGGGTCGGATCATGGACTGGCTGAAGAAGCTCCCCGTCGTGGGGCCCTGGATCGCGCGCCTGATGACCACGCACGCGTGGCGCTCGTACGAACGCCTCGACCGGGTGAAGTGGTCCCGGCTGGCCGCCGCCATGACCTTCACCAGCTTCGTCGCGCTCTTCCCGCTGCTGAGCCTGGCGGCCGCCGTCGCCGCCGCCACGCTGAACAAGGAGCAGCAGGACAAGCTCCAGGACACGCTCGCCGAGCAGATCCCCGGCATCTCCGACCAGCTGAACATCCAGGGCCTCGTCGACAACGCCGGCACCGTCGGCCTCATCGCCGCCCTCCTGCTGCTCTTCACCGGCATGGGCTGGGTCGAGGCCACCAGGGGCTGCCTGCGCGCCGTGTGGGAGCTGCCCGACGAGGAGGACAACCCGATCCTGCACCGGGTCAAGGACGCGGGCGTCCTCGTCGGCCTCGGCGGCGCGCTGCTGGTCACCGTCGGCATCTCCACCGTCGCCTCGGCGTTGGTGGGCTGGATCATCCGCACGATCGGCCTCGCCGAGGGCGGGGTCGGCGGCGTCCTGCTCTACGTCGCCGCCTTCGCCGTCGCCGTCCTCGCCGACTTCCTGCTGCTCCTCTACGTCCTGACCCTGCTCCCCGGCGTCCACCCCGAGCGCCGCCGCCTGGTGGTGGCCGCGCTGATCGGCGCGGTCGGCTTCGAACTGCTGAAGCTGCTGCTCAGCGGCTACATCCAGGGCGTCGCCGCGAAGAGCATGTACGGCGCCTTCGGCGTGCCCGTCGCCCTGCTGCTGTGGATCAACTTCACCGCCAAGCTGGTGCTGTTCTGCGCCTCCTGGACGGCGACGGGCAGCAAGGAGCAGGAACTGGGGGAGCCGGGCGACGAGGACGTCACGGACGGGTCCGGCGGCGGACCAGGTCCGGCAGCGGCCACTTCCGGTTGATCAGGAACGCGCCGCCGGCCAGCAGCACCAGCACCCCGGCAGTGATACCGGCCGCGATCCCGACCCCGCCGGAGCCGTCCGCGGCCGGGGCGCCCGCCACCGGCTTCGTGCCGGCCGCGCCCTTCCCGGTGCCGCCGGCCTCACCGGAGGCCCCGGCCGAGGGGCTCGCCTGAGCGGCGCTCCTCGGGCCCACCAGCTGCCCCACCGGCCGCGCCTTGCCGGCCGCCTCGAAACCCCAGTCGAAGAGGCGGGCGGTCTCCTTGTAGACCGCGTTGTGCTCGTCCTTGGCCGGGTGCATCACGGTGACGAGCAGCACCTTGCCGCCCCGCTCGGCCACGCCCGTGAAGGTGTTGCCGGCGTTGGTGGTGTAGCCGTTCTTGACGCCCGCGATGCCGGGGTAGACCTCGACGTCGTAGTCGCCGGCCAGCAGCCGGTTGGTGTTCTGGATCTCGAAGGGCTTACGGGTCGTCTTCCCCTTCTTGTCCTTCTTGGTCTCACCCGGGAACTTCGCCCGGACGGTCGACGCATACTCGCGGAAGTCCTTCTTCTGCAACCCCGACCGGGCGAACAGCGTCAGGTCGTACGCGGACGACACCTGCCCCGGCATGTCGTAGCCGTCGGGGCTGACCACGGTGGTGTCGAGGGCCTGCAACTCCTCGGCGTGCGCGTTCATGTCCGCGACGGTCTTGTCGACACCGTCGTTCATCGCGGACAGCACGTGCACCGCGTCGTTGCCGGAGCGCAGGAAGACCCCGAGCCACAGGTCGTGGACGGTGTACGTCTCCTCCTCCTTGACGCCGACCATGCTGGACCCGGCGCCGATGCCCGCGAGGTCGGACACCTCGACCTTGTGCTTCGTGGTCTTCGGCCACTTCGGCAGCAGCGTGTCCGCGAACAGCATCTTCAGGGTGCTCGCCGGGGCCAGCCGCCAGTGCGCGTTGTGCGCGGCCAGCACGTCGCCCGACTCGGCGTCCGCGACGATCCAGGAACGGGCCGTGAGGTCCTTCGGCAGCACCGGCGCCCCGCCCGCCAGGTCCACCTGCGTTCCGGGCTTCCCCAGCCTCGCGCCGCCCACGATCGACATCGACGCCGGCGGAGTGGCCGACGGACTGGCCGACGGACTCGTGGACGGGCTCGGGGCGGCGAGCGCGGCGGGGGAGAGCAGGGCGAGCGCGGTCAGGACGGCGGAGGTGACCGTCAGGGATCGCCTGAGGGCCTTCTTGGGAGCGGGCACGAGCGGAAACGTACCCCCAGTGATCGCGTCGGGCCCAGCCCCCTCCCCACCCCGCGCACGGATCCGGACAGCGTGCGGCGATACTGAAACCATGAAGCTCAGCCGCCCCGTCTCCTGGTTCCTGCTCGCTTTCGGGGTGTGGAGCTGGATCATCTGGATCACTTTCGTCAAAAACCTGGTCAAGGACGGCAGCGGGCTCGCCTTCGAGGACGGCGACCCCACGGCGTACTTCTGGGTGCACCTGCTGCTCGCGATCGTCTCCTTCGTATTGGGGACGGTCGTCGGGGTCATCGGGTTGCGCGGCGTACGCGCACTGCGCCGAACGTCATAGGCGTCGAGGACGTCACAACCGAGGGGATACGACGGCATGGTGGTCGTCTTCGTGCTGGTCGCGTTGCTGATGGTGGGCGTCCTCGTGACGGCCAACTGGTACATGTGGCGGCGCCTGTTCCGCGACACGACCAGCGCTCCGGGCCCCGTGCGCCGGATCGGCGCGGCGGTGATCGCCGGGGGCTGGCTGCTGGCCGTCGGCGCGCTGGTCGCCGAGCGCGCGGGCGCCCCGTTCTGGCTCCAGCGGGTCCTCGCCTGGCCGGGCTTCCTGTGGCTGGCCCTGTCGATCTACCTGCTGCTCGCGGTCCTCGCGGGCGAGGTCGTCCGGCCGCTGCTGCGGTGGGTCCTGGAGCGCCGGGCTGCCGCGCGGCGGACGGTGGGCGCGGAGGCGTCGGCCGCCCCGGCCGAGGACCCGAAGCGCATACCGGCCGGCACGGCCCCGCCGATGACGCCCGAGACGCCCGAGGCGCCCGAGGTGCCCGGGACGCCCGAGGTGCCCGGGACGCGTGAGGCGCCCGAGGCGCCCGGAGCGCCGGGCAGCGGTGCCGGCAGCACGTCACCGGGCCCCCTGGCCGTCCCCTCCCGCCGCCTGCTCGTCTCCCGCGTCGTCGCGGGTGCCGCCGCCGCGGCGGCCGTCGGCACGGTCGGCTACGGCACGTACGGCGTGCTGAGCGGCCCGAAGGTGAAGCGGGTCACCGTCCCGCTCGCCAAGCTCCCGCGCGCGGCGCACGGTTTCCGCATCGCCGTCGTCAGCGACATCCACCTGGGTCCGGTGCTCGGCCGGGGCTTCGCGCAGACGGTCGTCGACACCATCAACTCCACGCAGCCCGACCTGATCGCCGTCGTCGGCGACCTGGTCGACGGCAGCGTGAAGGACCTCGGCCCGGCCGCCGCCCCGCTGGCCCGGCTGAAGGCACGGCACGGCGCGTACTTCGTCACCGGCAACCACGAGTACTTCTCCGGCGCCGAGCAGTGGGTCGCCGAGGTGCGGCGGCTCGGGCTGCTCCCGCTGGAGAACGCCCGCACCGAGCTGCCCCACTTCGACCTGGCCGGCGTGAACGACATCGCGGGCGAGGACGAGGGCCAGGGCCCCGACTACGACAGGGCCCTCGGCGACCGGGACCGCTCCCGCGCCTGCGTGCTCCTCGCCCACCAGCCGGTGCAGATCCACGACGCCGTCGACCACGGCGTCGACCTCCAGCTCTCCGGCCACACCCACGGCGGCCAGCTCTGGCCCGGCAACCTCGTCGCGGGCGCCGCCAATCCGACGCTGGCGGGCCTGGACCGCTACGGCGACACCCAGCTCTACGTCAGCCGCGGCGCGGGCGCCTGGGGCCCGCCTACGCGTGTGGGGGCGCCCTCGGACATCACGGTGATCGAGCTGGCGTCCCGTCAGGCCTGAGTGCCGGAATCCCGCGTCGGCTTCTTCGCGGGGTCCGGCATCACCTTCGTCATGCCCGGCAGGAAGTCAGTGAACAGCTCGTGCACCTCGCGCACCAGCGGGCGCAGCACCCGGAACCGGGCCAGCACGACGCCGCGCGCGGTGAGCCGGGCGCCGCGCTCGGCGAGGCGGTAGCTGCGCTCGCGGCCCTCGGTGCGGTCGAAGATCCAGTACAGGACGAGACCCATCTGGGCGAGCCACATCAGCTCGGGCAGGATGTCCCGCAGCTCCTCGGGCACCTTGGTCTTCGCCCCGGCGAGCACCGCGCGGTGGATGCCGATGGCCTCCACGCGCGCGTGCTCCGACTCCGGTGAGAAGGGACTGAGCGGGCTGTCCGGGTCGGCGGCGTTCTTGAAGAACTGCACCGCGAACTCGTGGTACGGCGTGGCGATGTCCAGCCAGACCTTCAGCACACCCGCCAGCCGGGCCTCCAGGTCGGTCTCCTCGGCCAGCACCTCGCGGACCGCCGCCCGGTGCTCGGCGGCGATCCGGTCGTAGAAGCCCTGGATCAGGTGTTCCTTGCCGGCGAAGTAGTAGTACGCGTTGCCGACGGAGACACCGGCCTCCTGGGCGATGGCCCGCATCGTGGTCCGGTCGTAGCCGCGTTCCTGGAACAGCCGCATGGCCGTCTCCAGGATCAGCGCGCGGGTCTGCTCGGACTTGCTGAGGTGGGCACCGTCGTCGGCGCCGTCGTGGGTCGCAGGCACGGGTCCAGAGCCTATCCAGTGGCGCAGGCGCCGTCGGCACAGCCCGGCCCCGCGTAGATCCACCCGAGGCCCGGCTCGTACACCCAGCCGTCGGCCCGCCGGTACCCGTTGCCGCCCCACTGGCGCTGTCCGGCACGCCACTTGGCGGCGGCCAGGACGGCTCCCCGGGCCAGCAGGGCGCCCTTGGGCGTGCTGAGCCGGTGGGCGAGCCTGCGGTACCGGCGCAGCGCCCACAGGACGACGACCCAGGCGGCGGCGCCCCGGTAGACCTGCCCGGCGTCGCCCACGGCGGTGACCTCGTCCAGGGTGGCCCCGTGGTCGAGCCCGGGGAAGCGCCTGCGCGCCTCCTCCGACGCGGCCGGGACCAGCTCCAGCGGCACCAGGCGGGGCTGGCGCAGCAGCCAGTCCCGTACATGCGTGCACAGGGCGCATTCGGCGTCGTAGAGGACGGTGAGCCGGCGCACGGGGGCGCCGGCCGTCGTCCCGGGAGCGGGAGCCATCGGCTCAGGCCCCGGCCGTCGGGGCCACCCAGCCCTGCGGCGGGACCGGGGGCAGCTGCTCGCGCTCCATCAGGCCGCGCCGCCGGATCTTGTTGAGCACGTACACGTTGCCCAGGTGCATCACGCCGAGCACCAGCAGCACCACGCCCAGCTTGGTCGAGAGCGCCTCGAAGATGCCCCGGGTGTCGGCGATGGTGTCGTCGCCGCTCAGGTAGAGGGCGACGAAGCCGAGGTTGACCAGGTAGAAGCCGACCACCAGGAGGTGGTTGACGGCGTCGGCGAGCTTCTCGTTGCCGTGCAGGACGTCGGCGAGGAAGACCCGCCCGTTGCGGCTGAGCGTGCGGGCCACCCAGACGGTCAGACCGATGCTGACGACCAGGTAGATGACGTAGGCGATGACGGTGCGGTCCATGCCCCACCCCTTCTTGAACGCGTTCAAAACGCTGACAGGAGTGACTGTAGACCTGTTTTTGAACACGTTCAAGCGAGAGTTGCGTTCAAGGGCGACGGCCCAGCTCCGGGCGCTTGGAGTAGTCGGTGAGGCCGATGACGTTGCCCCACGGGTCGGCGAACTCGACGGTCCAGCCGGTGGCCACGGGGAACGGCTCGTCCAGCGGCGGCACCCCCGCCTCGCGCAGCGACCGGGCGGCCACGCGGGCGTCGGTCACCTCCAGCCACACCCGCGCGGAGGGCCACATCGGCGGCTGCCGGCCGAACTCCTCCTCCACCCGCAGCAGCAGCCCCGGCGTCTCCACGCCCACCTTCAGCAGCGCGATCCCGGCCTCGTCGAGCCGGTAGGCGACCGGGAAACCGGCCCGCTCGTAGAACCCGACGGCCTCACCGAGGTCCCCGACGGGCAGCAGCACGTTGTCGAACCCGAGCAGTTCGTACGACTCGTCATCTGACATGCCGTCAGGCTAGGACGATCGTCGCCCGGAACGGCTGATTGCCGGTCCGACCCCGCGGCCGGCTTACGCCGTCCGGCCGCAGGAACGCCGCAGGGCCCCGTCTCCAGCGGAAACGGGGCCCTGCGGCGGCCTACGGCCGTGCGGACGTCAGAAGCGGCGCGTGATCAGCGCTCGCTTCACCTCCGCGATGGCCTTGGTGACCTCGATGCCGCGCGGGCAGGCGTCCGTGCAGTTGAAGGTCGTGCGGCAGCGCCAGACGCCGTCGCGGTCGTTCAGGATCTCCAGCCGCTGCTCGCCGGCCTCGTCGCGCGAGTCGAAGATGAAGCGGTGGGCGTTGACGATCGCGGCCGGGCCGAAGTACTGGCCGTCGTTCCAGAACACCGGGCACGAGGACGTGCAGGCGGCGCACAGGATGCACTTGGTCGTGTCGTCGAAGCGCTCGCGGTCCTCGGCGGTCTGGAGGCGCTCACGCGTCGGCTCGTTGGTGTCCTTCGTGATCAGGAAGGGCATCACGTCCCGGTACGCCTGGAAGAACGGCTCCATGTCGACGACCAGGTCCTTGAGGACCGTCAGGCCCTTGATGGGCTCGACCGTGATCGGCTTCTCGGGGCTGAGGTCCTTGATCAGCGTCTTGCAGGCGAGGCGGTTCTTGCCGTTGATCCGCATGGCGTCCGAGCCGCAGATGCCGTGCGCGCAGGAACGGCGGAAGGTCAGGCTTCCGTCCAGGTCCCACTTGATCTTGTGCAGCGCGTCGAGGACACGCTCCTTCGGGTCGATCTCCAGCTGGAAGTCTTCCCAGGTCGCCTCGGCCGCGACCTCCGGGTTGAACCGCCGGACGCGGAAGGTGACCGTGATGTACGGGGAGTCGGCGAACCCGGGCTCGGGGGCCGAGCCGTTCTTCTCCATGACAGGGGTAGCCATCAGTACTTACGCTCCATCGGCTGGTAGCGGGTCTGGACGACCGGCTTGTAGTCGAGCCGGATGGACTCGGCGCCGTCGTCGCCCACCTCGCGGTACGCCATGGTGTGGCGCATGAAGTTGACGTCGTCGCGGTTGGGGAAGTCCTCGCGGTAGTGACCGCCGCGCGACTCCTTGCGGGCGAGGGCGGACACCGCCATCACCTCGGCCAGGTCCAGCAGGTTGCCCAGCTCGACGGCCTCCAGCAGGTCGGTGTTGAAACGCCGGCCCTTGTCCTGGATCGACACGTTCTTGTAGCGGGCGCGCAGCTCGGCGATCTTCTCGACGGCCGTCTTGATCGTCTGCTCGGTGCGGAACACCATGACGTTGGCGTCCATGCACTCCTGCAGCTCGCGGCGGATCGCCGCCACCCGCTCGGTGCCGGTGGACGAGCGCAGCCGCTCGATCTGCTCGACGACCAGGGACTCCGGGTCCTCGGGCAGCTCGACGAAGTCCGCCTTCTGGGCGTACTCCGCGGCGGCGATGCCCGCGCGGCGGCCGAAGACGTTGATGTCGAGCAGCGAGTTGGTGCCCAGGCGGTTGGCGCCGTGCACCGACACGCAGGCCACCTCGCCGGCCGCGTACAGGCCCGGCACGACGGTGGTGTTGTCCGCGAGGACCTCACCCTCGACGTTGGTCGGGATGCCGCCCATGGCGTAGTGCGCGGTCGGCTGGATCGGGATCGGGTCCGTGTAGGGCTCGATACCGAGGTAGGTCCGCGCGAACTCCGTGATGTCGGGCAGCTTGGCGTCCAGCTGCTCCGGCGGGAGGTGGGTGAGGTCCAGGTAGACGTGGTCGCCCTCGGGACCGCAGCCGCGGCCCTCGCGGATCTCCGTGTAGATGGAGCGCGAGACGACGTCGCGGGAGGCGAGGTCCTTCATGACCGGCGCGTACTTCTCCATGAAGCGCTCGCCGTCCTTGTTGCGGAGGATGCCGCCCTCACCGCGGGCGCCCTCCGTCAGCAGGATGCCCATGCGCCAGATGCCGGTCGGGTGGAACTGGAAGAACTCCATGTCCTCCAGCGGCAGCCCGCGCCGGTACACGGCCGCCTGGCCGTCGCCGGTGAGCGTGTGCGCGTTGGAGGTCACCTTGAAGAACTTGCCGGTGCCGCCGGAGGCGTAGATCACGGACTTCGCCTGGAAGACGTGGATCTCGCCGGTCGCCAGCTCGTAGGCCACCACACCGGCGGACTTCTTGACGCCGTCGACCTCGGTGATCAGCTGGTCCAGGACGTAGAACTCGTTGAAGAACTCCACGCCCTCCTTGACACAGTTCTGATAGAGCGTCTGGAGGATCATGTGACCGGTGCGGTCGGCCGCGTAGCAGGAGCGGCGGACCGGGGCCTCGCCGTGGTTGCGGCTGTGACCGCCGAAGCGGCGCTGGTCGATCGTCCCGTTGGGCGTCCGGTTGAACGGCAGGCCCATCTTCTCCAGGTCGAGGACCGAGTCGATGGCCTCCTTCGCCAGGATCTCGGCGGCGTCCTGGTCGACCAGGTAGTCACCGCCCTTGACCGTGTCGAAGGTGTGCCACTCCCAGTTGTCCTCCTCCACGTTGGCCAGCGCGGCGGCCATGCCGCCCTGCGCGGCGCCCGTGTGGGAGCGGGTGGGGTAGAGCTTCGTCAGCACGGCGGTGCGGCTGCGCTTGGTCGACTCGATGGCCGCGCGCATGCCGGCGCCACCGGCGCCGACGATGACGGTGTCGTACTTGTGTACCTTCATGATTTTCGCAGCCCCGTGCCTAGCGGATGTTCGGGTCGAAGGTGAAGATCACCAGCGTGCCCAGCAGGATGGTGAACACCGTGGCGGTGTAGAGCAGGCCCTTGAGCCACAGACGCGTGTTGGGGCGCTCCGCGTAGTCGTTGATGACCGTGCGCAGGCCGTTCGCGCCGTGCAGCATCGCGAGCCAGAGCATCAGGAGGTCCCAGACCTGCCAGAACGGCGAGGCCCAGCGGCCCGCCACGAAGGCGAAGCCGATCTTCGAGACGCCGCCGTCGAGCACCAGCTGGATCAGCAGGTGGCCGAGGACGAGCACGACCAGCACGACGCCGGACAGGCGCATGAACAGCCAGGCGACCATCTCGAAGTTGCCCCGGGTGGACTTCGGGGTCTTCTTCGTGCGGGCGCGGGGCGCCTCGATGAGCGGCGCCGGGTTGTCGGCCGAGTACAGGGAGGCGCCCTCGACGGGGCCGATCCCGGAAGCGGGGGATTCAGTCGTGGACATTGGCGTCAGCTCCCGAACAGTTCACGAGCGGCGTGGCCGAGGACGGGGTAAATCGCCCCGAGCATCAGCACGACCCACAGGGCGACGACGGTCCAGAGCATCTGCTTCTGGTAGCGGGCGCCCTTGACCCAGAAGTCGACGGCGATGACACGCAGGCCGTTGAGCGCGTGGAAGAGGATGGCGGCGACGAGGCCGTACTCCAGCAGCGCGACGATCGGCGTCTTGTACGTGGCCACGACGGTGTCGTAGGCCTCGGGGGACACTCGCACGAGAGCGGTGTCCAGCACGTGAACGAACAGGAAGAAGAAGATGAGGACGCCGGTGACTCGGTGAGCCACCCAGGACCACATTCCTTCCCGGCCGCGGTACAGCGTTCCAGCCGGCACGGAAATTTCCTCCGGGAGCGGGGATTGGGGC
Organism: Streptomyces coelicoflavus; assembly: GCF_003112555.1. GTDB lineage: Bacteria > Actinomycetota > Actinomycetes > Streptomycetales > Streptomycetaceae > Streptomyces > Streptomyces coelicoflavus. The sequence continues at coordinate 334,165 of NZ_BEWB01000006.1, forward strand.
CGCGCCGGCTTTCCTTGTCGGTCGGGCCCGGCCGGGTACGGTCCACCGGCCCCCAGCATGGTAGCGACGTGTACCTGCGGTGCTTACAGGGGGCCTGCCGGTGTGATCAAAGTTGCACTCAAAGGAGCAGTGGGGCTGCCGCGGGGGCGGCTACTGGGGTGGGGGTTTGTCTTGAATGCCGGGTGCGAGCCGTCCGTGGCCGGTCGCGCCCCGCGGCGGAGCCGCTCGTGTCACAGCCCCGCGCCCCTCGAGGGTGCTGGTCAGCCGTGTTCTTGCCAGTTGGCGGAGTTCCTCTGCCGCTACCAGGCGTTCTTCGTCCGGGTCGTTGTTCAAACGTGACCGGATGGCCGCCAGGACGTGGTTCAGGGTCTCGTCCGGGGAGAGGCCGTCCAGGCAGATGACGAACACGTGTCCGAAGCGGGACTCGTAGGCCGCGTGGGCTGCGTTCAGGGCCGTGTGGGCCGCCGCGTAGGTGTCCTCGGGCAGGGCGGGCAGCGTCTCCGCCGCCAGGGCCTCGGTCAGGTCGTCCGGGGAGAGGTCGTAGGCCGCCTCGTCCGCTGCCGCCAGCAGGGCGGGGAGGTCCGGGTAGGGGCGGTGGGCGAGGAGGCGGTGGGCCCAGGCGTGGCTGTGCAGGCAGGCGAGGACGGTCCGGGCGGCCTCGTCGGCGGGGGCCGCGTTGAAGCGCTCCAGCGGGGTGGCCGTCGCCGGTGTGGCGCGTGTTTGCACCGGCACCGGTATGGCCACTCGGCGGGGGAGGTCTGGGAGACGGTGCGCAGGCAGCGTGGGTCCTCGGGTCCTCGTGGGCTTCACGTGTGTGTCGGCAGGGGATTGTGCGAAAGATGTGGCGTCACGTTATCGAGTGACGGCAACACGTGTCCGTCCGATGCCCGAATTTCACCCGAACGGGAGAGTTTCAGAACATGTGGTGGACGCATGACGGCAACGGCGGCCCTAGGTTGGCGCTGTGAGCCAGCACGGAAGCCGGACACCGGCGCACAAGGTGAGACAGCGGGCCGTGATCGCCGGCGCGGTGGTCGCCGCGCTCGGCGTGGGAGTCGGTCTGTGGGCCACGGACGAGGACGGGGGCGGGGGCGGCCGGGAGGGCTCGGCGGCCCGGTCCCCCTCCGACGAGGCGGCCGCGCCGAGCCCCAGTCGCTCGTACCCGCTGTCCGAGGAGCCGCGCACCATACCCGCCGTGCGCGAGCACACGGCCGCCCGCGGCCCCGGCTGGGAGCCCGGCAAGGACCACCGCGTCGTCGTCGCCGACGCGGGCCTCGCCGACGAGGGGAAGCAGATCGCCGGCGAGCTGGGGATGACGTACGCGGGCGAGAAGGACGACCGGCGCGCCGGGGACCTGCTGCTCGACGTCCAGGTCGACAAGGGCGCGAACCCGGAGTCGTACACCATGACGGTGCGCGACGGACGGGTCACCGTCACCGGGCCCGCCGAGGCCGGCGTCTACTACGGCACCCGCACCCTGAAGCAGGAGGTGGCCGGGGGTGGCACCGCGCCGGAGGGCGTGGTGAAGGACGCGCCGGCCAAGCCGAAGCGCGGCTTCTCGCTCGACATCGCCCGCAAGCACTACTCCGCCGACTGGATCAAGGACCGGATACGGGAGCTGGGCGACCTCAAGTTCAACGAGCTGGGCCTGCACTTCTCCGACGACCAGGCCTTCCGCATCGAGTCCGACTCGCACCCCGAGATCGTCTCCGACGACCACCTCACCAAGGCCGAGATGAAGGAGATCATCGATCTCGCCTCCTCGCGCCACATCACCGTCGTCCCCGAGATCGACTCGCCCGGCCACCTCGGCGCCGTGATCGCCGCCCACCCCGACCTCCAGCTGCGCAACGCGCAGGGCACGCCCACCCGCGGCGCCATCGACATCTCCAAGCCGGAGGCCGCGAAGATCGTCGACGACCTGCTGAACGAGTACGCCGACCTCTTCCCCGGCACCCAGTTCCACCTGGGCGCCGACGAGTACCAGGCCCTGGTGGTGCCGAACCCGGAGGCGTCCTACCCGACGCTGGCCGCCGCCGCCCGCAAGGCCTACGGCTCCGGCGGCACCGTCGCCGACCTCACCACCGGCTGGCTCAACGGCCGCGCCAAGACCGTCATGGCCCACGACCGCACCCCGCGCGCCTGGAACGACGGCTTCTTCAAGGACACCTCCGTCGAGCCGCTCAAGGACATCAAGGTCGCCTACTGGACCGGCAAGGAGATCGGCGCCCGCCCGCCCACGGAGTACCTGAGGGAGGGCCGCCAGGTCCTCAACTACAACGACGAGTTCCTCTACTACGTCCTCGGCCAGCCGCAAACCTTCGTCTACCCGACCGGCGAGCGCATCTACGAGCAGTGGACCCCGCGCGTCCTGCGCGGCACCACGGCCGTCGACGCCAAGTACGACGACCAGATCCTCGGCGGCAGCTTCGCGGTGTGGGGCGACATCCCGAGCGCCCAGACCCAGGCCCAGGTCGCCGACGGCATCCGGCTGCCGCTGGCCGCGACGGTCCAGAAGCTGTGGGACGCCGGCGAGCCCGAGCTGTCCTGGGCGGACTTCAAGTCGCTCGCGGGCCGTCTCGGCTGACGCCCCGGGTGCCGGACGCCTCCCGGTGCCGGCACGCGGATCGCCCGATCCGGCTGCGAACGCCCGTGCGGCTGTGGTGGTCTTTTGACCCAGCCGAACCGACACGCCGGGGGGATCCGGGACATGGGCTACTGGGGGTACTTCGTCGTCGGCCGCGCCGAGCGGCCGCTCGCGGAGCTGGAGGCGCTGGCGGGCGCCGCGGACATGACGCTGCGCCGGTCCGCGCCGGGCGGCTGGCAGGTCTGGGAGTTCCCGGGCGGCGACGGCGACGTCGGGAACATGAACGACCTGGCCGGGCAGACCGGCGCTCCCGCGCTGTTCGGGTACGTGATGGACAGCGACTGCGTGGTCCTGGAGGCGGCGGCGCCGGACAGCGGGGCGTGGACGACCTGTCTGGCGCGGACCGCCATGGCCGGGTACCTGGGCGCCGAGCGGGACGGGCTCACCCTGGAGGACTACTTCCTGGAGCCCCGCGACGCCGCCGAGCGCGCCGTCGCCTGGGCCGCGGAGGCGGGGTGCGCCGCGAGCGCCGGGGAACTGACCGAGGTGCTGTCGGACGATCCGGGTGCGGACGGAGACGGAGACGGAGACGGAGACGGGGGTGGGGGGTCGGGCCGCGGGGACGGCTCCGGCTTCGGCTTCGGCTCCGGTCCGGTGGCCGAAAACCTCTTCTTCCGGTTCCTCGACCGGCTGGGCGTGGTGCCCCTGTGACACTCCCGGCCCGTCGCACGCAGTAAGGGTCAGTGCGGGCTCCGTGGTGATGAGCGGGGCGAAGTGGCAGGAACAGGGAGGCACCCGATGAGCCTGGTGGAACTGATCGCGCGGGCCGACGCACGCGGACTCGCCGCGAGCGCACTGGCTTGTTTGGACCGTTGCGTCCCTCTGCTGGACGGCGACGACGAGGCCCTCAGGCCCCTGTGGGCGATCCTCGCCGACGACGCCGACGGCACTTGCGGCGCGGCCGGGCGCGACTGGGCCGAGGGCCTGGCGCAGGTGCGGGACAAGCTCGCCGGACCCGACGCCGGCGGCGAGGACGAGGCCGTGGTCCTGGCCCGCCGCATGCTCGGGGCCGCGCCGGCCGCGTGCACGGGACCGGCGCTGCGGACGTGGGCCGACGCCTGTTCCGTCGCCTCGCTGAGGATCCACCGGCTCCTCGACCCCGTGGGGGACGCCGCCCGGGAGGCCGACGTCCCGCGCGACGGCGGCACCGAGGGACTGCCGCCGCTCGTCGCCGCCGAACTGCGCCGCCAGACCGGCGTACTGGAACTGCTCGCCGATCGCGGCGCGGCCGGGCTGCGTCCTGCCCTGGAGGTCTCCACGGAGGGGCGCCGGGTGCTGCGCGCGGTGGTCTCCCGCCGGGCACGCGGACGGGCCTGACCCCCGGGCTCTGCGTCGGTGTCCTGTGACCGTCGTGCGGGGGACGCGCGGTGGCGGTGCGGCGGACGTGGGGGAGGTGGGGCGGTCCTGCGCCGGTTGCGGAACGACCGGCTCCGGCGTGTGACGCAATCGCGTCCCGCGGCGCTTTAGCCCATGTGACGACTGTGACCAGCGGATTGACGAGCGGAGCGACGGGCCCGCAGCAGACCCGCCCGGCGGCCGCCGCGAAACCGGTGCGGTGGGCGGCGGACGCGGTGGCCACGATGCGCGAGGGCGCACGGCTGCGCCTGGACTACTCGGCGCAGAGCCTGTGGCGCGTCGACCGGATGATCGACGGCATCCGGCACGAAGGGGCGCCGTACGCCGCCGTGGAGACGGCGCTGCGCGGACTCGGCGCGTACGCGGGCGAGGTGATCGTGCGTCAGGCGGGCGGCGAGTGGTGGACGAGCGGTGGGGACCACTGGGTCCGTACCCCGGACGGCCGCCTGTGGGACCCGGTGGACGAGGCCCGTCGCTGCTTCGCCGGGGACGGTTCGCTCCGTCTGCTGTGCCGGGACGCGACGGCGGGCCCGTGACGTCCGGCGGCGGCCATGGGGGATTCTCGCGGTCCCTGTGACACTTCCGTGCGCGCTGACGCTGATGACCTTGGGGGGCGGGCTCACCAGAGCGCGCTGAGGACTCGGTACGAACGAGGACGGTTCTTGGGCCAGCGAGGGGAACCCCGCCGCGTACAGGCGTACGACGGGGAACTGGGCGCGGCGGTCGCGCGGGCCCAGGACGGTGACGAGGCCGCCTTCGCGGTCGCCTACCGGTTCGTGCAGCCGGGCCTGCTGGGCTACCTGCGCGGGCTGGTCGGGGACGACGCCGAGGACGTCGCGGCGGACGCGTGGCTGGAGATAGCCCGTGACCTGCGACGCTTCAAGGGCGACGGGGCCGGTTTCCGGGGCTGGACGGCGACGATCGCCCGGCACCGGGCCCTGGACCACCTGCGGCGCCAGAAGGTGCGGCCCCGGCCCACGGCCCTGGAGCAGGACGTCCTGGACCTGCCCGGACCGCACTCCACGCACGACCAGGCCCTGGAGACACTCTCCACGCGGAGCGCGCTGAACCTCGTCGCGGGCCTGCCCCGGGACCAGGCCGAGGCCGTCCTGCTGCGGGTCGTCGTCGGACTGGACGGGCCGTCCGCCGCCCGGGTGCTCGGCAAGCGGCCGGGCGCGGTGCGCACGGCGACGTACCGGGGGCTGAAGCGGCTGGCCCGGCAGCTGGGCACCGACGGTGTGACGGATGACGGTGTTGGCACGCTGGGGGAGTCGACATGAGGGACGCCGAGGACGGCGGCCCGGCGGAGCGAGCGGGAGCGGAGGCGGGCATGGGTGCACGGCACGGGGAGGGCGACGGCCGCGACGCCGGCCCCGGGCCCGCTCCCGGCGACGCCCCCGGCACGGAGGCGCTGCTCGCCGCGGCGCTGCGCGGGCGGGACACCGACGCCGAGGGCGAGCGCCGCGCCGTCGCCGCCTTCCGGGCCGCACGGGACGTGGAACCGGGCCGGGCCGCGCGCACCCGGCGGCGCGACGACTGGCGGCCACGCACCGGGCGAGGTCCCCGGCGCTCGCTGAAGACCGCCCTCTCCGTCCTGCTCGCGAGTCTCACCCTGGGCGGCGTCGCCTACGCGGCCATGGGCGGGGGCGGCTCCACCGCGGACGACGGCGGCCCGGAGCGCACGCGGCCGCCCGCCGTCTCCGACGACGCCTCGGTCCGGCCGGTCGCCACCCCGCCGGCCGCCACGCGGGGCCCCGGCACTCCGGACTCCGCGACCACGTCCCCGGGCGGCTCCACGGTGCCGGGTGTCTCCACGCCCCCCGGTGCCACCCCGTCGGACCACCCGGCGACCGGCCGGGACGACACCGTGGCCCGGTGCCGCGCCTACGAGCGACTGTCGGGCCGCGGCAAGGCGCTGGAGGCCACGGCCTGGCAGCGGCTGGTCGAGGCGGCGGGCGGTGCGGAGCGCGTCGAGGTCTACTGCGCGGAGCAGCTCACCGGGCCGACCGAGCCGGAACCGGGGGCCGCCACCGGGAACGGCGGCGCGGGCGGGACCGGTGCGCACGAGACGGGCGGGACCGGCGCGGGAATCGGAGCCGGCGGGACCGTCGGTGACGGGGGCGTCGGTGACGGGGGCGTCGGTGACGGGGGCGTCGACGTGGAGATCGGCGGCAGCGCCACGGCGCGGGTCCCGGACCAGGTCGGGCCATAGCCCCCACCAGGGACGACCGGCGTGGCCAAGGCAACGGCCGGGGCCGCCACCCCCCACAGGAGAGGCCCCGGCCGTCGCGCGGCACGGGCCGCGCGGCGGCCCGTACTCCCTACAGCGCCGCGAGTGCGTTTTCTGTCACACCTCACCGCGTCACGGGTTAGTTGCATCTTGTACGGCAATGCGATGTGGACATGGACGAGTGGCGGTTTCACGACGTAACGTGCCATTCGCGCCGATGCAGCGCGGGGCCCGCTCCCGCGACGGTGTCGCGGGAGACCGCCGCGACCACCGATGGGGAATCCACGACGGCGAGGACCACGTCCGCGAGCGCGGCGCCGTTCCGGGCGCAGAAAGGCTTCTCGGTGCTGGGGGACGACGCGGAGTTGACCACCTCGGTGCGTGCCGCACAGAGCGGGGACGAGACCGCGTTCAGGACCGTGTACCGCGCCGTGCATCCGCGACTGCTGGGATACGTGCGCACGCTCGTCGGCGATCACGACGCCGAGGACGTGGCGTCCGAGGCCTGGCTGCAGATAGCCCGCGACCTGGAACGGTTCGACGGCGACGCCGACCGGTTCCGCGGCTGGGCCGCCCGCATCGCCCGCAACCGCGCACTCGACCACATCCGCATGCGCGGCCGCCGGCCGGTGATCGGCGGCGACGAGGCGGAGCTGACCGGCAAGCCCGCGGAGTCCGACACCGCGGGCGAGGCCATGGAGGCCCTGGCCACCGGCAGTACCCTCTCCCTCATCGCCCGGCTGCCCCAGGACCAGGCCGAGGCGGTCGTCCTGCGCGTGGTGATGGGCCTCGACGCCAAGAGTGCCGCCGAGACGCTGGGCAAGCGGCCCGGGGCCGTCCGGACGGCGGCGCACCGTGGCCTGAAGCGCCTGGCCGAACTGCTCGGCGGCGATCCGGAATCGGGTGGCGGGCTCGACGCCCTGCCGCCGCAGCGAGAACCGCGCGATCGTGCGGTGACGTCCGCGAGTGTGACGCATACGCGTGCGCGGACGCAGAAGGACATGTGATGGCCGACGAGCAGGACGAGTGGCTGGACCGCGAAACGGCGGAGCTCTTGCTGCGCGGAGAGTCACCGGAGGGTCTGGAAAGTACCGACCCCGCGACCCGCGACCGGGCCGGACGGCTCGTCGCGGCCCTCGGCGCGCTCTCCGCGCCACCTGCGCCGGCCGACGGGGAACTCCCCGGCGAGGCGGCCGCGTTGGCCGCCTTCCGCAAGGTGCGCGCGGAGCGGGCCGACGCGTCGGCAGCGGCGTCCGCCGCTCTCGGGCAGGGCGCCGCCCCGGGGCCCGCCGAAGCCGGTCCGGTCCGCATCGGCCCGCGCGGCGACGGCACCCGGCGGATGCGCTGGAACCGCCCCCTGCGCCTCGGGCTGGCCGCCGCGCTGACCGTCGGCATGGTGGGCGGTGTGGCGGTGGCGGCCGGAACCGGAGTGCTGCCGACACCGTTCGACGGCACCGAACCGGAACCCGCCGCCACCGTCTCGGCCGCCGCCTCCCCCGCCCGCCCGTCCGCACCGCCCTCGGCGCTGGAGGGCGTGCGGGGCGGGACGGATCCCGGCACCACCCCGGGCGCGCCCGGCGGGGACACCGCCCGGGAAGGCGGCAGGGACCGGGACCGCGACGCCGGCGACCGGGAGGCGGACGGCTCCGGCGGACGGCACTCGGACCTCGCCGCGTCCTGCCGCAAGGTGCGCGCGGGCAAGCAGCTCGACGCCGCCCACCGGCGCGCGCTGAAGGAGGCCGCCGGGGGAGCGTCGCGGGTCGTGAAGTTCTGCGGCGGCCTCCTCGCCCCGGGCGGCACCGGGGCCGGCGGCCGGGACGACGGTGAACACGGCGGTTCCGGAGGAGCGGCCTACGAGGGCGAGCTCCGCCAGGGCACCGGCGACGGCCGAGGCGACCAGGACGACCGGGGCGGCAAGAACGGCAAGAACGGCAAGGACGACAAGAACGGCAAGGACGACAAGAACGGCAAGGGCGACAGAGGCGGCAACGGCGAGGGCGGCAAGAAGGGCGACGACGGCCAGGGCGGCCGCGGAAACCAGGACGACGACGGTGACGCAGGCGGCAACGGCAACGGTGACGGCCACGGCGATGACGACGACGCCGACATAGCCCCGCCCTCCCACGGCCACCACCGCCCCCACGGCCCGCACGCCCCGTCGGCCCACGAGCCCCGGCCGCAGCGGACGCCCGTCCACCCGTCGCCCGCCACGTACCCCGCAAATGCCGCCTGACCTGGGCTTTCGTGGACGGTGAAGATTTCCCTCGCCGAGGGTGTGACACTTTCGGCCGCCGTGACGCAGTAATGAGTGAGCCGACTGGTCATCGGCTTTCGCACCGAGCCGGGGTTCCCCCCGTACCTACGGCTCGTGCACCTCGGCGCGGGCGGGACACGTTCCCCCGGTCCCGCCCGCGCCCCATTCACCGTCCGGCGGTGTTCCGCCCCGCCGCCCCGCCGCCTCACCGGTACACGACGACCTTGTCGCCGTTCCTCACCTGCGCGTACAGATCCGCGATCGCCGCCTCGTCCCGCACGTTGACGCAGCCGTGCGAGGCACCCGCGTAACCGCGGGCCGCGAAGTCGGAGGAGTAGTGCACGGCCTGGCCGCCGCTGAAGAACATGGCGTACGGCATGGCCGAGTCGTAGAGCGTGGAGACGTGGTGGCGGGACTTCCAGTAGACCTGGAAGACGCCCTCGCGGGTCGGCGTGTACCGCGAGCCGAAGCGCACGGACATCGTCGACACGGTCCGCCCGTCGATCATCCAGCGCAGCGTCCGGCTGGACTTGCTGACGCACAGCACCCGGCCGGTCGTGCAGCGCGGGTCGGGCGCGGCGGCGGGCTGGCCGCCCATCAGGTACAGGTCCCACTTGCCCGGCTCGTGCGACATCCCGAGCAGCCGCTGCCAGGTGACGGTGTCCGTCCGGCCGGTCCGCGGCAGCCCGCGCTTGCCCTGGAAGCCGCTGACCGCACGCTCGGTCAGGTCGTCGTACGTCCCGGTCGGCCCGTCCACGAGCCACTCGACCTGACGCAGCCGGGCCTGGAGTTCACGGACGTCCCGGCCGCTGTCGCCCCGCTTCCACAGCACCCTGGCCGCCTTCGCCCCGGCGGCGGGCGCACCCGACGGCTCCCGGCCCCCGGACGGCGTGCCCGACGGCGGCCGGTCCCCGGACGGCGTGCCCGACGGCCGTCGGTCCCCGGACGGCGTGCTCTTCGGCGGGGCCCCGGTGGTGACTTCTATGCGCACCGGCGCGTGCCCCTCGCCGTCCGGCCCGGTGGTCTGCACGGTGCAGCCGCCCGCCACCAGCACGGCCCCCAGGGCGACGGCGACCGCCCGTCCCGTGCCCCCCACGTCCGCCATCCGCATCACGGCCCCCCGTCGTCCCACGGTCCCGCACCGACGTCCCCTGAGTTGTTCCCCCGGATGACGCGCCGCGAACGGCACGGCATCGTTGTGACCGGGACCGCACCGAGGTTGTGAGGAAGGTCCCAGCGTGGGCCTCTCCACCGGGTGCACGCGCGCGGATACAGTCCGTCGAAGTGCCGGACTGTACCGGCGGGTAAATGACGGGTAGTCCGAGCGGTACGCACATGTGCTCAGCGGGAGGCATCACACCATGACGCGCGAGTCCGAGTCCGGGCTGCCCATCGAACCGGTCTACGGGCCCGACGCCCTGGCGGACTGGGACGCGGCCGACAAGCTGGGCGAGCCCGGGAAGTACCCCTTCACCCGGGGCGTGTACCCGTCGATGTACACGGGCCGGCCGTGGACGATGCGCCAGTACGCCGGTTTCGGCACGGCGACGGAGTCCAACGCCCGCTACAAGCAGCTCATCGCCAACGGCACCATGGGCCTGTCGGTCGCCTTCGACCTGCCCACCCAGATGGGCCACGACTCCGACGCGCCGATCGCCAGCGGCGAGGTCGGCAAGGTCGGTGTCGCCATCGACTCCATCGACGACATGCGCGTGCTGTTCGGCGGGATCCCGCTGGACAAGGTCTCCACGTCGATGACGATCAATGCCCCGGCCTCCCTGCTGCTCCTGCTCTACCAACTCGTCGCCGAGGAACAGGGCGTGAGTGCGGACAAGCTGACGGGCACGATCCAGAACGACGTGCTGAAGGAGTACATCGCGCGCGGGACGTACATCTTCCCGCCCAAGCCCTCGCTGCGCCTGATCGCCGACATCTTCAAGTACTGCAAGGCCGAGATCCCGAAGTGGAACACCATCTCGATCTCCGGCTACCACATGGCCGAGGCGGGTGCCTCGCCCGCGCAGGAGATCGCGTTCACCCTCGCGGACGGCATCGAGTACGTGCGCACGGCGGTCGCGGCCGGCATGGACGTCGACGACTTCGCGCCCCGCCTGTCCTTCTTCTTCGTGGCCCGTACGACGATCCTGGAGGAGGTCGCCAAGTTCCGCGCCGCCCGCCGGATCTGGGCGCGGGTGATGCGGGAGGAGTTCGGCGCGAAGAACCCCAAGTCGCTGATGCTGCGCTTCCACACCCAGACCGCGGGCGTGCAGCTGACCGCCCAGCAGCCCGAGGTGAACCTGGTCCGCGTCGCCGTGCAGGGCCTGGGCGCGGTCCTCGGCGGCACGCAGTCCCTGCACACCAACTCCTTCGACGAGGCCATCGCGCTGCCCACCGACAAGTCGGCCCGCCTGGCCCTGCGCACCCAGCAGGTGCTCGCCTACGAGACGGACGTGACGGCGACCGTCGACCCCTTCGCCGGCTCCTACGTCGTGGAAAAGATGACCGACGACGTGGAGGCGGCGGCCCTGGAGCTGATGGGCAAGGTCGAGGACCTCGGCGGCGCGGTCAACGCCATCGAGCACGGCTTCCAGAAGAGCGAGATCGAGCGCTCCGCCTACCGCATCGCCCAGGAGACCGACTCCGGCGAGCGGGTCGTGGTCGGCGTCAACCGCTACCAGCTCGACGAGGAGGAGCCCTACGAGCCGCTCCGCGTCGACCCCGCCATCGAGGCCCAGCAGGCCGACCGCCTGGCCGCGCTCCGCGCGGACCGCGACCAGGCGGCGGTGGACTCGGCCCTCGCGGCCCTGAAGAAGGCGGCCGAGGGTGAGGACAACGTCCTGTACCCGATGAAGGACGCCCTGCGCGCCCGCGCGACGGTCGGCGAGGTGTGCAACGCGCTGCGGGAGGTGTGGGGGACGTACGTGCCCTCGGACGCGTTCTGAGGGCGGCTGAGCCGGGGCGGTGCCTCGCACGGGTGGTCGGGGCGAGAAGCGTGCGTTCCGACCCCGTCGGCGACTGACCCGGACGGGACCCGGTCCGGGAATCAGCAGCCCAGCCCGAACCGGCCCAGGTATCCGCCCAGCCCCTCCGGCGTGTCCCCGGCCCAGCCCACGTACCCGTCCGGCCGTACGAGGAACAGCCCCGCCCCGTACGCCCCGTGCGCGCCCCCGCGCACCACCGGCACCGCCTGCCCCACCGTCCCGTCGGGCAGGCCGACGCCCAGCGCCAGCAGGGTCCAGTGCGGGCCCCGGAAGGCGTCGAAGAGCCGGACCCCGTCCACCGTGCCGTCGGGCGCGCGGTCCCCGGCCCGTATCGCGTCCTCGTCCACGGCGCTCCGGGTCTCCTCCGTCAGCGACGAGTCCCGGTAGCCGATGCCCAGCTGGCGGGTCGCCCCGCCGCGCCGCACCTCGCCGCGGTGGACGGCGGTCGACAGGTCGAGCATCTGCGCGGCGATCGGGCGCCGTTCCTCCTCGTAGCTGTCCAGCAGCCCGGCCGGGGCGCCGCCCGTCAGTACCGCGCCCAGCTTCCAGCCCAGGTTGTAGGCGTCCTGGACGCTGGTGTTCAGCCCCTGGCCGCCCGCGGGCGAGTGCACGTGCGCCGCGTCGCCGGCGACGAAGACCCGGCCCGAGCGGAAGCGGTCGGCCAGCGCCGCCCGCGGCCGGAAGTCGGAGACCCAGCGGACCTCGGTCACGTCCTCGGCGGCGATGTGCGAGCGCTCGGCGACGAGCTTGCGGACGCCGTCCGGGGAGGTGTCCACGGACGCGCCCTCCTCGAAGCGCGCCATCACCTGGAAGTCCTCGGTGCCGGCCAGCGGGCAGACGGCGAGGAGGCCGGCGCCCTCGCGCGGCGGGAAGACGTGCCAGTTGTCGCGGTCCAGGCCGCTGATCCGGACGTCCGCCACCAGGGTCGGGCTCGGGTCGACCGTCTCGCCGGTCATGCCGATGCCCAGCGCCCTGCGCACCGCCGACCGTCCGCCGTCCGCCGCGACCAGGTAGCGGGAGCGCACCGTCCCGCCCGAGGCGAGGCGCGCGGTGACGCCCGAGTCGTCCTGCTCGACACCGGCGACCTCGTGGTGGAAGGCGACCTTCCCGCCCAGCTCCGCGAGCCGCGCCGCCAGGATCTCCTGCGTGCGCCACTGCGGCACCATCCACGCCCGGTTGTACGGCGAGTCCTCGCTCGGCTCGGCCGGCTCGAACATGTCGTGCTCGCCGATCCGCTCGCCGTTCTGCCAGACCATGCCGACGGGGTAGGTGCCGCCCGCCGCGTGGATCGCGTCGACGACGCCGAGGTCGTCGAGGACCTCCATCGTGCGGGGCTGGAAGCCCTTGCCCCGCGAGCCGGGGAAGAGCTGCCCGGCGGCCTCCAGGACCAGCGCGTCCACCCCGCGCCGGGCGAGGTCGACGCCGAGTGCGAGACCGGTGGGGCCCGCGCCGACGATCAGTACATCCGTGTCGAGGACATGCGTATCCCTGACATTCACGGCAACTCTCCTTAACGTTGTTAAGTTCCGTCCGTGTCCGAGGATGGCCCTAACGCCGTTAAGGTGTCAAGCGTGAGTACGGAACGACGCGCCCCCCTCGACCGCCGACGGGTCGCGGACACGGCGCTGAGGCTGCTGAACGAGGTCGGTCTGGACGGCCTGACGCTGCGCACCATCGCCAGGGAACTGGACGTCAAGGCGCCCGCCCTGTACTGGCACTTCAAGGACAAGCAGGCCCTGCTCGACGAGATGGCCACGGAGATGTACCGGCGGATGGTCGCCGGGACCCCGCTGGACCCGGCCGACACCTGGCGGGAGCGGCTGCTCAAGGCCAACCGCGGCCTGCGCGCGTCCCTGCTCGGCTACCGGGACGGCGCCAAGGTGTTCAGCGGGTCGCGCTTCACCGGCGCGGTGCACGCCGAGCAGATGGAGGAGACGCTGCGGCTGCTCACCGCCACCGGGCTCACCCTCGCCCAGGCGGTGCGGGCGACCAACACGACGTATCTGTTCACGCTCGGCTTCGTCACCGAGGAACAGGGCGTCGAGCCCCTGCCCGGCGAGCGCCGGGAGGGCTACGACATGGACGAACGCGCCCGCCTGCTGGCCGACTACCCTCTGACGGCCGCGGCGGGCGCGGAGATCTTCACGGACTGGGACCGGCACTACGAGGAGTCGCTGGCCCTGGTGATCGCGGGGATCGCGGCGAGCTACGGCCTCGGCTGAGCCGCCCCCGACGCCTTGCCCGCCCCGCCCGCCCGCGCCCGCTGCGCCGCCCGGTACCGGCGCACCGCACGCGTGACCAGCGGCGGCAGCAGGTCCAGGGCGAGCCGCCGGGTGCGCTCGCGCGGCGTCGCCCCGCGCGTCGCACGGACCGCGCGGGCCGCCGGGCGGGCCTGCCCGGCCTGCCCCGGCACCGGCCTGGCGTCCGGCCGGCCCGCGCTCCCCGTCGGGGCGGGCGCCGGGTGCCGCGAGGCCGGCAGCGAGGGCGGCCGCAGCCGCTTGCCCTTGGCGCGGGTCCGCACCAGCCGGTGCCCGGCGGCCTGCTCCACGGTCACGGAGATGTCGTCGCGCCCGCGCAGCGCCTCGAGCAGCTCATCCCGGACGGGCTCCGGGTCGCCCCAGGTGCCGTACAGCTTCTGGCTGCTCAGGCAGACCGGGCGCAGTCCGCGGTTGAGCACCGCCTCCCAGGCCGCGACGGCGACACCCGGGGTGTGCTCGCTGCGGAAGTCGTCCAGGACGACGATGCCGTCGGGCCCCAGCAGCTCCTTCGCCGCGCCGATGTCGCCCTCGACGTGCTCGTACAGGTGCGAGGCGTCGATGTGGACGAAGCGGCAGCTGCCCGGCGCGACCTCGTCGACGACCGCCGAACTGGGTGCCTGGATGATCGTGGGCAGGGTGTCGTGGAAGGAGAGGTAGTTCCGCTCGAAGGCCTGGCGGGTGAGGGAGGAGTACGACTTCGCCGCCTCCGCCCGGTTGGCCGCGTCCGGCGGCTCGGCGCCGAACAGGTCGCAGACGGTGAGTGTCTCGCCGTCCCGCAGCCGGTGCCCGAGCAGGATCGCGCTCTTGCCCAGGTAGGCGCCCAGTTCCAGCAGGTCGCCGCGGGTGTCCAGCCGTTCCTGCCGCTCCAGGAACCAGGAGAACAGCACCTGGTCGAGCGGCCAGAACCAGCCGGGGACGTCGTTCAGCTCACCGGGGTACTCGTGCGTCTCTTGCGCAGTGGCCATGAGGGGAGGATGCCCCCTCGGCTCCGGAAATGGAGGGGGCACGCGCGATCCGACGGTCAGAAAATCGCACGTATCGCCCAATGTGTGGGGTCCGGCACCGTCCGTGAAGGCCCGGCGGGCGGCTCCCGCCGTTCACCGGAAGGTCACGCGCGCGTGGCCGATGTTCATCCGGGACGGGTTACCCCGGGCCGCGCGCCCTCGTAGCGTGCGTCCACGACATCCCCTCGCACCCTCCTCCGCGCCCGGCCGGACCGCCGCCGGGCCGCGCGTCCTGTCCGGGAGTGACCACCCATCGCCGCCGAGCCCCTGACCGCCGCCGAGCCCCTGCGCACCCCCGGCCCCGCCGACGCGGCGACACCGGTCCCGCGCCCCCGGGGCGAGCACCGGTACGACATCGACCTCGTCCGGGTCCTGGCCTCGGTCGGCGTCATCGTCTGCCACGCCGCGGGCGAACTCATGAAGGCCGTGGACCGCACCCCCTCGGGAGGCGGGCCCGTCTACTGGACCGCGCTCGTGGGAGACGCGCTGAGCCGGTGCGCCGTACCCCTGTTCTTCGCGATCGCCGGCTGGGTCGTGCTCAGCGGTGCGCCGCCCCGCGACGGTGCGCAGATCCGGAAGCGGCTCACCCGCATCGTCGTGCCGCTGGCCGTGTGGACCGCCGCCTACCTGCTGTGGGACTGGGTCCGGGACGCCAACACCGACCCCACCCGCGACCTCGCGTGGGACGCGGTGTTCGGCTCCGTGCGGCCCGCCTTCCACCTCTGGTACCTGTACGCCTACGTGCCCGTGATCCTGCTGCTGTCGGTGGCCGTCCTGGTCAGGAACGGCAAGCGGCCCTGGGGCGCGGGCGCCGCGCTGCTCGGCCTGGCGCTCGCCCCGACCCTCCTCGGCGACCTGGGGCGCCTCCTCGACGTCCGCGTACCGCCCTTCGCCTGGCAGTTCGGCGTCTACCAGATCGCGTACGCCGTCGCCGGGGCCGTGTTGCTGTCGCTGCCGGGGTCCTCGGTCGCGGGCCGGCGGCGGCGCCTGCTGTGGCTGGCCGGCGGGCTGTGCGCGTGGGCCGCGGTCGCCGTCTACGAGCACCGGGTGCACTTCCCGAGCCCGTACGCCTCCGTCGTGGTGGCGCTGCTGGCGGGAACGCTGCTGATGGCCCTCAACCGGATCAGGGTGCCCGAGCGGTTCCGGCCGCTCCTCGGCCGGCTCGCCGGTGTCTCGTTCGGCGCCTACCTGGTCCACCTGCTGTTCCTGGAGGCCCTCGCCCCGCACGTGGTCTCGGCGGGCGCGGGCCGGCCGGCCGCCGTGGGCGGGCTCGTGGGGCTCACCGCGGCCACCGTCCTGCTGTCCTTCGCCGCCGCCCTGCTGTGGACCCGGCTGAAGCTGGCCCGCTGGCTCGGCTGACCGGGCACCACGACGGCCGGAGCCCCCGCCGTCCGGCGGGGGCTCCGGCCGTCCGGCACGGTCACTTCTTTCCGGTGCCCCGCCGCACGGCCCTGCGCACCACCCGCCGCGCCCGCCGCACCTGGAGCTTGGCGCGCAGCTGCGGGCGGCTGCCGGGCAGACCCAGCTCGGTCAGCCGCAGCTCGGGGAAGTAGTGGCCGGGAACGGTCGCCAGGTGGGCCCGCAGCCAGGTCTCCGTCGGCTCGCGCAGCTTGGCGTAGGTCTTGGGCTGCATGCAGAACCCGATCGCCCGCACCAGCGGCGCCAGCGACTCGGGGGCCGCCCCGACGAGCGCCGGGGCCGCGGCCCGCTCCAGGTCCGGCACCAGGTGGTCGACGACGACGAGCGGCACGCGGTTGCTGTTCGGGTAGGGCTTGAGCCGCTCCGTCACCAGCGCCGTCCCCACCCGGGCGACCGGCACGTCGTAGTAGGCCGACGCGGTCACCATCGCCGTGGAGAAGCAGCCGACGACGAGTTCCGGCGCGCAGTGGTGGTACAGCGTCTCGGCCAGCAGCGGCGCGTCCAGCACGGTCAGCCGCACGCCCGCGTCCGCCGCGGCCTTGCTCAGCGCGGCCGTGTAGCCGGCCGGGGCCGTCGGGTGGGGCTTGAACACCACGGAGCGGTGCCCCGCACGCGCGGCGCCGGTCAGCATGCGGACGTGGAGGTCCTCCTCCTCCTGCGCGGTCAGGATGTTGATCGCCGCCAGGTACTGGCCGAGCAGGACGGCCGTCGGCTTCTCCCGCAGCACGGGCGCCAGCTCGGGGTCGTCCGCCGCGTCCCGGGAGACCTCGTCGAGCACCGCGCGGAACGCCCCGTCGGGGACGATCACGGGCTCGACGTCGTACTCCGACAGCAGCATCGGCCGCAGGCCCGGTATCAGGTCGAGGTGGAGCAGCCGCTGGATGCGCCGGGCGAGGGTCAGCGGCAGCTTCTCGCGCGTCGGGCCGTAGCTCATCAGGCCGTCGGCGTACACGTGGAGGGCGGCCTCGGAGAAGATCGCCGCCAGCGCGCGGGCCGGGTTGACCTGGATCGACTCGACGGCCAGCTCCACCAGGTCACGTTCGCCGATGCCCCAGGCGAGCCGGAACGCCTTCTGCCACAGGGACACGTCGTTGCCCCGCGGGCCCCAGGCGCTGGGGTGGTGCGGGCGGATCGCCTCGTTCCAGCTGACGACGGTGTCGAACCGCGCGGATATGCGCCCGTACCCGTGCATCTCGTCGAGGCGCAGCGCGGTCTCGGGTATCGCCGCGTTGTTGGAGACCAGCAGGACGCGCCGGGCGCCGTCGCGCGGGCCGAACAGGCCGGCGTCGAGCGCCGCGGCGAGGGTGGCGGCCCCGTACAGGGTGGAGACCTGGAAGATCTGGGTCTTGTGCGGCATGGGTCAGGCAGCCTTCCGGCCGTCACGCAGGCGGCCGAGCAACCTGCTGCGAGTGCTGTCGATGGTGCGGAGGGTCTCCTCCAGCACGTGCTGGGGCATGCGGTGCAGCGCGTCCCGCGCCTCCCGCCGCAGCCGCTGGGCGGCCGAGGACTCGTACTCGTCCACCTTGCCGAGGTGGAAGGCGATCATCGCGCAGTACGTCCGCACGGCCTTGGGAAGGAAGCGCTCCGCCTCCCGGTCCCGCGACAGGTCCTGCAACAGCATGTCGTAGGCCGGGATGAAGTCCAGTTGGCGGGAGTCCTTGATCTGGGTGAGCGAGGTGGCGACGCCCCGCCGGTAGAACACCCCGTGCAGACCGACGGACGCGTACGAGGCCGCCTTGAGGTGCAGGCGCCAGATCCACAGCCGGTCCTCGGCCGTACGCAGTTCGGTCGCGAAGCGCATCGCGCCGTCGTCGAAGAGGTGACGGCGGTAGAGGCCCGCCCAGACGAAGGGATAGTCGACCATCGTCTCCATGTGGGGCGGTGCGATCCCGTCGCGCGGGTCCATCACGGTGTTGCGCAGCCGGGCCGGGGGCCGCCGGATCACCCGCTCCGTGCCGGTGGCCTGCACGTGGTCGGTGCGGGCGAAGTCGCAGCCCAACTCCTCCACGACGGACACCAGTTCGGTGAGATAGCCGGGCCCGTACCAGTCGTCGCCGTCGAGGAACGTGACGAAGTCGCCCCGGGCCGCGTCGATCCCGCTGTTGCGCGCCTGCGCTATGCCCCTGTTCGTCTCGTGCCGGATCACGCGGGTGTCGCTCCGCCCCTCGGCCCAGCGGTCGATCGCCAGCGGCGTGGAATCCGTGGAGCAGTCGTCGACGAGCAGGAACTCGAAGTCGGGGTCCGCGTTGTTGGCGAGACTTCTCAGAGTGCTCTCGGCGAAGGCTTCCACATTGTGCATGGGCACGACGACGGACAGTTTCGGCACGCGGGCCTCTCACGATCGAAGGTCGGGGATTGGAACAGGCTATCCACGCTCCCGGATCCGGCGGTGTCGGTGAAGGCGCGAGAAAACGAACTCCGTTCGCAGGGGAAGTGAATTCTTGGTGGTCCGGGTGGATTCTCAGACCATGCCGAAGGTGCTCCGCAGTTCCTCGATGTTCGACCGCGTGGTCTTCCACAGGAATTCCTGTGCGGCGTGCACGTCCGCCACCGCCGCCGCGTGGTCGTCGAGCAGCCCGGACGCCCGTTCCGCCAGCCGGGGGCCCAGGTCCCGGTCGTGCACGGAGAGCCCCCACTCCGGGCGGTCGATGTCCGACAGGAAGTAGGCGAGCTTCGGGTGGGAGACGAGACTGAGGATCGGGGTCCCGCAGCCGAACGGGATCATTCCCGCGTGCCCGCGCATCCCGATCACCAGCCGCGAACGGCGGAAGAGGCCGCGGATCCCGTCGTTCGACATGGCGTGGAGCTGCTCCACGGGCAGGGCGATGCCGTGCTCCCGGCGCAGGTCGTGCACGAACCTCTCGTCGGCCGGCATGTGCGCCGCGTACCGCACGTCCGCCCGGTCCCGCAGGGAGCGCAGGGCCAGCGCCATCTGGGCGAGGAAGTGACCGTAGTCGTGCCCGAAGCGCAGCCCCGCGCGGTCGTAGGCGCAGTTGACCAGCACCGTGTCGGAGCGCTCCGCCGGGCCGGACAGCTCCGGTACGAGGTGCCGGGCCACGGTGGTCGGGCAGGGCTGGTAGCGCACCCGGTCGCGCAGGGAGGCGGGGAGCAGCTCGCGGACCCGGTCGATCGAGCCGTGGTTGCGCAGGCCGAAGAAGGCCGACCGCTCGACCAGGACCCGCAGGCTCTCGGCGAACCGCCCCCGCCGGTACCGCTGGCCGTCGAAGACGTTGTAGCCGACGGCGAACACCGCCAGCGGCGCGGTGAGGCGGGCCAGGAGGCCGTCCGGCACGTTCCACTGCCAGTGGCTGTTGCCGTTGGGGGAGGTGTCCGGGAGGAAGAGCCCGCCGCCGCCCACGATCACCCCCCGCCGTTCGTTCAGCCGCTCCAGCGCCGCCTCGTCGACCAGCCGGTGCACCGGCTGCCCGTACCAGCGGCGCGGGCCGGTGTCCGTGCCGAAGCACCGGCGCACGGCCTCCGGCAGGACCTTGTCGCCGGCGTTCTCCCTGCCCTCGGCGAACAGCGCCACGTGCGCGAGCTGCTCGGCCGCGGGCGCGGCCGGCCCGGGCGGGGCCTCGGCGTCCGGACGGGTGCGGACGTACCAGGCGTGGCAGCCGGCGTCGGTGGGGTCGGCCTCCAGGCCCTCGCGGGCGTAGGCGTGCGCGTCCGCGTCCCGTCCGCACACCCAGGCCAGCCGGGCCAGCTGGGCGAAGGCGCGGGGCGCGAGGTCGGGGGAGGCGGCGGCGAGCAGCAGGTGCCCCTCCGCCTCGTCGTAGCGCGACAGCGCCATCAGGCTGAGGCCGAGCGTCTCCTGGCAGCGCGGCGCGTCCAGCCGGTCCGCCACGACCGGGGCGAGCACCCGCACGGCCTCGTCGTAGCGTCCCTGCCCGCGGTGGACGTCGGCGACCGTGCGGGCGAGGTCGAGGGAGGGGCGGGCCTTCAGCAGCGGCGGGGCGAGGTGCGCCAGCAGGTCGGGGTGCTTGCCGCCGGGCAGGGCCCGGTAGGCGGCCCGGAACTCCTCGTCGCCCATCTCGAACCGGCGTCGAGCCTCGGCGGCCGGACCGTGCCCGGGTGCGTCGAACGACCCGGAGAAGCGCAGCACGACCACGTCGGCGGGCACCGGCAGGTCGTCGTGGAGGCGCCGGGCGGGGAAGTCGTACCGCGCGGCGAGCGGGACCAGGCGGTCGCCGAGCACGAGGTCACCGCCGTCGGGGGCGGGAGCGGGGGACCCGGCCGCCGGGGCGCCCGCCACGTCGGCGCGCTGGATGACGAGCAGCCCGTCCGGCGGCACGGCCCGGCGTTCCCCGCCCCCGCCGGCGGGCGGCAATTGCGGTACGGCACCGATCCCGTGGCGCATCCGCAGCAGCTCACCGAGGTCGCCGAGGACGACCATGCCGGGGCCGAGGGCTATGACGGTGTCGTAGCCCTCCAGCCCGAAGACGGCGCGGCGGTCGTCCGCGGGGCGCGTGACGACGCGCGGGTGCAGCCTCCTGAGCCCGTCGAACGAGGAGTCCGGCAGCCCGGGATGCAGGACGACGAAGTCCTCGCACACCTGCGGGTTGGTCAGCGCCAGGCTGCGGACGAGGGTGTGGAGGCCGGGCAGGCCGTCCCGGCCGGTGTGGACGGCGAACGCGATCCGGCGCCTGCCGGTGACGGTGCTCCGGTCGTCCGCGGCGGAGGGGGACGCGGCGGAGGAGGAGACGGCGGAGGCGGAGGGAGAGGGCGAGGGCGAGGCGAGGGAGGAGTGGGTCATCGCAGGGCGATCCTCATCTTGCTGTGGTCTACGTGCGCGGCGTGTTCCAGGACCCACTCCGCCTCCCGCGGCCTCAGCCGGCCGGGCAGGGTGAAGCCGACGAGGTCCAGGCGGGGGCTCGCGTCCAGGAAGTCCAGCAGCCTGAGGACGGTGAACGCGGTGGTCGGGGCCGGACCCCACCCGTCCTCGCCGAGCAGCGCCGGGTCGCCGAGGGGGCGGCGCAGCGAGGCGTCCGCGACGTGGTCCTGCGCGCCGGGCACGAGCCGCTCCCGCACGGCGCGGCGCCAGCCGGCCGCCGGGTCGCCGAACACGAGCCGGATCCCGGCCCGCCGGGTCCAGGCGGGCCCCTGCCACGGGGCGTCGCCGCGCAGGGAGACGGCGTGCAGGCCGGTGCGCTCGCCGGTGCCCCGGGCGCGGATCCGGAACGTGTCGCAGCGCACCACCAGGTCGTAGCCGTCGATCTCGGCGCCCAGCGTGCTGCCGGCGACGTCGGCGGCGTTCGAGACGACGCACACGCTCAGCCCCGAGAGCAGGTCCCGCAGACCGCTCACGTCGACCGGGGTGACGCCGTCGTGCGGCGGGTCGGGCGTCCCGGCCCGCTCGACGAGCCGCCGGTAGTCGCCGTACAGCGCGAGGAGGCGCCGTACGGCGGGATCGCCGGCGCCGTGCCCGGCCACCCGGGCCCGCACGTACGCGGCGAAGCGCGGGGCGAGGACCGCGGTGGTCGCGGTGGGCTCCTCGAGCAGTCCGCGCAGTTCGGAGCCGTCCTCGGGGAAGAGTGCGACGGCCGCCTCCAGACACTCCCGGCGGCGGCGCAGGGTGTGCATCCTGCGGGCGACCTCCGGGGCGGGGCGGCCGTCGGGCAGCAGCGCGACGTAGCGCCCGTAGCACTCCATCGCCTCCCCGCCGCGGCCGAGTCCGTCCAGTGCGAGGCCGCGCAGCCGCCACGCGCCCTTGGACCGCTGCCGGATCCCGGCCGCCGACTCGGCGAGCCCCAGCGCGAGGCCGAGACCGTGCTCCCCGCCCACCTCCAGCGCGCGCTCGCCGGCCTGGAGCAGCGCGTCGAAGGGATCCGCCGCCGGGCCGTCGAGCGAGGCCGCGAAGGCGCCGATCGCCCGGGTCAGACGGACCTGCGGGCCGGTGGCCCCGGGCTCCTGTGCGGCGAGGTGCTCGCCGCACAGGCGCAGGCTCCGGGCGTACGGGGCCGGCCCGGGGGCCTCCCGCTGCCGTACCTTGAACAACCCCGCCAGAGGCTTCGTCACGCGTTCCACCGTTCTCCGACCGGACGCCGAATGTGCCCCAGAGCGACGGTCCGCGGGTGGCTTCCGGGCGGACGGCGGGTGAACACTCGCCCTCCGGTCGGCATCCGGGCGGCCGTCATCCCCCGATCGAGCGCCGGATGGCCCATGCCCGGCGTACGACCCTGCGCGCCGTGGAGTTGCGCGGCAGGAAGCCCAGCCGGGCCGGGATGCCGCCCGGCAGGCCCAGGGAGGTCAGCCTGCGCTTCTTGAAGTACCGCCGGGTGCGGGCGTCCAGGTGGGCGCTCAGATAGGCCTCCGCCGCCGGCCGCAGCTCGGGCAGCACCCTCGGCTGCATCGCGAACCCGACGGCCCGCACGAGCGCGGCCACCGCGCCGGCGTCCACGTCCGGCCGCCCCTCGGCCACGGCGGCCGGGTCCGCCAGGTCCGGCAGGAGCGCGTCCACGAGGGTGGCGGGCACCCGGTTGCTGTTCTCGTACGGCGTCAGCCGGTCCAGGAGCGTCTCCGTGCCGGCCCGGGCGACCGGCAGGCCGTACAGGACGGACGCGGTGAGCAGGGCCGTGGAGAAGCAGCCGACGACCAGCGCCGGACGCGTCCGCCGGAACAGCACCTCGGCCAGGACCGGCGTCTCCACCACGGTCAGGTCGACCCCCAGCCGCTCGGCCTCCCGTTCCAGGACCCGGGTGTAGCGGGCCGGCGCCGTGGGGTGCGTCTTGAACAGCACGCGCGTGTGCCCGAGTGCGGCGACGCCGGTCAGCATCCGCACGTGCAGGTCTTCCTCCTCCTCGGCGGAGAGGATGCCCAGCGCCGACAGGTACTGGCCGAGCAGCACCGCGGGCCGCTCCACGTCCGGCAGCCCGCCGCCGGTGTCCGCCAGCTCGTCCAGCACCTTGGTGAACGCCGCGGACGGCACGACCTCGGGCCCGACGCCGAACTCCGTCAGCAGCAGCGGCGCCAGCCCCGGCACCAGGTCCAGGTGGAGCAGCCGCTCCACACGCGTGCCGACCAGCGGGGCGAGCTTGGTGCGGGTGGGGCCGTAGCTCATCAGACCGTCCGCGTAGACGGTCATGGGCGCGTCGGTGAAGATCTGCGCCACGGCGAGCGCGGGCGGCACCTGGACCGACTCCACGGCCAGGGCCACGTCGTCCTCGCCCAGCTCCCACAACCGCCGCAGGTGCCGCTCCCACAGCGGCACGTCCCCGGCGCGCGGCGACCAGTCGCCGGGATGGAACGGGAAGACCGCCTCGTTCCACGACACCACGTCGTCGAACCGGCTCCGCAGCCGCTCGAACCCCGGCATCGCGTCCAGGGACGGCGTCGTCTCGGGCGTCGCCGCGTTGTTGGCGACCAGCAGGATCCGCCGGCCGGCCGCGTCGAAACAGCCGGAGTCCAGGGCCGCGGCGAGCGTGGCCGTGCCGTACAGCGTCGACGCCAGGAAGATCTGCGTGGTCACGCCGCCGCCCCCTCGTCCGGCCGGGCCGAGGACGCGTGCCGGCGCAGCCGGCGCAGCCGCACGGCCCGGTCGGCGTCCATCGTGTCGAGCACCTCGTCGAGCACGTCCTGCGGCATCCGCCGCAGCGCCGCCGCGCTCCTCGCCCGCAGTATCCGCGCCACGGCGGGCTCGAACCGCTCGGCGGACCCGAGGTGGTGGGAGATGATCGCGCAGTACGTGCGGACCGCCTTCGGCACCAGCCGCGCCGCGTCCGGGTCCCCGGCCGCCCCCGCGAGCACCTCGTCGAACGCGCGGATGAAGTCCAGTTGGCGCACGTCACCGATCTGGGTGAGCGAGGACGCCACCCCGCGCCGGTAGAACACGCCGAGCAGTCCGGTCACCGCGAAGGACTCCGCCTCCCGGTGCAGCTTCCAGATCCACGGCCGGTCCTCGGCCGTGCGCAGCCCGTCGGTGAAGTGCAGCAGACCGCGCTCGGCCAGCCGGCGGTGATAGACACCCGCCCACGCGTAGGCGTAGTCGACGGACGTGGTGCGGTGGGCGGGCAGGATCGCGTCGCGGGGGCGCAGGGCCGTGTTGCGGCGGCCGTGCGGGACCCGGTGCAGGGTGCGGTTGCGTCCCGTGCACTGCACGTGGTCGGTGCGCACGAAGTCGACGTCCAGCCTCTCGATCGCGGCCACCAGGGCGGCGCAGTGGCCGGGCGCCAGCCAGTCGTCGCCGTCCAGGAAGGTGACGTACTCGCCGCGCGCCCGGTCGATGCCGGTGTTGCGGGCGGTCGCCAGGCCGCCGTTCCTCTCGTGTATCACCAGCACCGCCCCCGGCAGCTCCCGCTCCGCGCGCGCGAGGAGGTCC
Organism: Streptomyces coelicoflavus; assembly: GCF_003112555.1. Taxonomy (GTDB): domain Bacteria; phylum Actinomycetota; class Actinomycetes; order Streptomycetales; family Streptomycetaceae; genus Streptomyces; species Streptomyces coelicoflavus. The sequence goes on from NZ_BEWB01000006.1 coordinate 358,628, forward strand.
GCGGTCCCGTCGGTGGAGCAGTCGTCGACGAGAATGAACTCGAAGTCTTCCCGCGCGTTGGCGCGCAGACTCCGCAGAGTGTCTGGGGCGTATTGCCGCACGTTGTAGAACGGCACGATGACGGAGAGCTTGGGCACGTGAGCGACGTTATGCGACGGTCCGGCATTCGGCTTTACCGGTTCCTTGATTCCCGGTGAACGCGGCGTGGCGAAGCGGTGAAGCGGGCATTTTCCCGGGCCCGGGGCGACCCGATACCCCATTCGGCGATGTGCTGTTCACCCTTTGTTGGATTTCGGTTGGGCGGTTCCTAGAAATGCCTTCCTAGCGTCTACGACGTGCCAGCAAGTGCAACGAAGGCCCTCAGAGTCGCCGTCCTCGCGGACTCCGACACCCGGTGGAAATGGGGCGCGCTCACCGCGACCCGCGTCCGCCCCGGGGACACGGAGATCCACCTCGACGGCTACCTCCTGCGCGGCCGAGCCACCCCCACCGCCCGCCAGCTGCGAGAGGTCGGCGTCGACGCGGACTCCCTCCGCGAGGTGACCGCCGTCGAGTTCCTGCGCGCCATGGAGGGAGCGCGGGGCGAGGAGGCGTACGACGTCCTGGTCCTCGCCCTGGTCGGCGGCGGCGTCCAGGCGATGCTGCACGGCCTCGGCCGCGTCTGGCAGGACCGCGCCGAGCGGCCCGTGGTCGTCACCGGATACGTCGGCGTCGTCTACGAGAAGCTCGCCGACGGCCTGCTGCTGCGCCACGGCGCCGACCTCGTCCTCGCCAACTCCCGCCAGGACGCGGACCGCTTCCGCGCCGTGTACGAGGGGGTCGGCGCCGACGCCTCGGCGGTGACGGAGGTCGCGCTGCCCTTCCTGGGCGGAGCCCGCTACGCCGGTGAACACGACCCGTCCGCGGAGCAAGGGCGCAGGCCCTACACGGTCGTCTTCGCCGCCCAGCCCTCCGTCCCGGACAGCCGCAAGGACCGTACGTACCTGCTGGACCGGCTGGTCCGGCACGCCCGCCTGCACCCCGAGCGCGAAGTGCTGCTCAAGCTGCGCTCCAAGCCCGGCGAACACACCACGCACATCGAGGAACTGCCCTACCAGAAGCTGGTGCAGCGGGCCGACCCGCCGCCCAACTTCCGCCTCGTCTACGGGCACATGGGCGAGGTCCTCGACCGCACCGACCTGCTGGTCACCATCAGCTCCACGGCCGCCCTGGAATCCCTGCACCGCCGCATCCCCACGGTCGTCCTGACCGACCTCGGGGTGCGCGAGGCGCTCGGCAACCACCACTTCGTCGGCTCCGGCTGCCTCGCCTCCTGGGACCAGCTCGACGCGGGCCACCGCCCGGCACCCGACCCCGAGTGGGTCGCCCGGCAGGGCGTGGCGGCCGACGGCGGCTACGAGACCGCCTTCGACGAGGCCCGGGAGCGCATCGCCGCCCTGCTGGTCCGGCCCGGCGGCCTCCCCCCGCTCGCCCCCTACTACACGCCCGTCACCGCGCCCGGCTACCTCCCCGGCATCCTCGCCCGCCACCACCTCGCCCCGGACGGCACCCCGCTGCCCGGCGCCCCGGCCGCCGACAGGGCCCCCGGCCCGGTGCGGCAGGTCGTGCGCCGCGCGGCCCGCGGCGCCTACCGGCACGGCGTCCAGCGCGTCGCCCCGGTGATCCGGCGGATGGGGGAGCTGTGACCCCCGCGACACCTGCGCAAGGAGCAGACCCCATGTCCAACCGTCCAGCAGGCCAGGGCGCTTCGGTGCGCCGGGTGCTCGCCGTGATCCCCGCGCGCGGCGGCTCCAAGGGAGTGCCCGCGAAGAACCTCGCCCCCGTCGGCGGCGTCCCCCTGGTGGTCCGCGCGGTGCGCGAGTGCCGGGCCGCCCGCCTCGTGACCGACGTCGTCGTCTCCACCGACGACCACGCCATCGCCGCCGCGGCCCGCGAGGCCGGCGCCGAGGTCGTGCTGCGGCCCGCCGCCATCGCCGGGGACACGGCCACCTCCGAGGCCGCCGTACTGCACGCCATGGACGCCCACGAGGCCCTGCACGGCGCCGCCGTCGACGTGGTCCTGCTGGTCCAGTGCACCAGCCCCTTCCTGGTCCGCGAGGACGTCGACGGGGTGGCCGGCGCGGTCGCCGGGGGCGGCGCGGACACCGCCGTCACCGTCGCCCCCTTCCACGGCTTCGTCTGGCGGGACGGCACCGACGAGACCGGCGGCGCCGACGGCGGCCACGGCGTCAACCACGACAAGGCGTACCGCCCCCGCCGCCAGGACCGCCCCCAGGACCTGCTGGAGACCGGCGCCGCCTACGCCATGGCCGCCCCCGGCTTCCGCGAGCACCGGCACCGCTTCTTCGGCCGCACCGAACTGGTCCGCACCGACCCGGCCCGCGTCCTGGAGATCGACGACCCGCACGAGCTGGCCCGCGCCCGCGCCCTCGCACCGCACTTCGACGCGGCACGGCCCGGCGCCCTCCCGACCGCGGCGGACATCGACGCGGTCGTCCTCGACTTCGACGGCACCCAGACCGACGACCGGGTGCTGATCGACTCCGACGGACGGGAGTTCGTCTCCGTGCACCGCGGTGACGGACTCGGCATCGCCGCCCTGCGCCGCAGCGGCCTGACGATGCTGATCCTGTCCACGGAGGTGAACCCGGTCGTCGCCGCCCGCGCGCGCAAGCTCAAGCTGCCCGTGCTGCACGGCATCGACCGCAAGGACCTCGCCCTCAAGCAGTGGTGCGAGGAACAGGGCATCGCACCCGACCGCGTGCTCTACGTCGGCAACGACGTCAACGACCTCCCGTGCTTCGCCCTCGTCGGCTGGCCCGTGGCGGTCGCCAGCGCCCACGACGCCGTACGCGGCGCGGCCCGCGCGGTCACCACCGTCCCCGGCGGCGAAGGCGCCGTACGGGAGATCGCGACCTGGCTCCTGGGCCCGTCCCTGGACGCCCTCGACGCCGCCCCCGAAACCCCCACGCTCACCCAGTCCAAGTAAGGAACCCCCAGCCATGAGCACCAACTCCCGCATCCGCACCTTCGGCACCCGCGAGGCCGGCCCCGGCCGCCCCGTCTACGTCACCGGCGAGATCGGCATCAACCACAACGGTGAGCTGGAGAACGCCTTCAAGCTGATCGACGCCGCCGCCGAGGCCGGCTGCGACGCCGTCAAGTTCCAGAAGCGCACCCCCGAGATCTGCACCCCGCGCGACCAGTGGGACATCGAGCGCGACACCCCCTGGGGCCGGATGACGTACATCGACTACCGCCACCGCGTGGAGTTCGGCGAGGACGAGTACCGCCAGATCGACGAGTACTGCAAGACCAAGAACATCGACTGGTTCGCCTCCCCGTGGGACACCGAGGCCGTCGCCTTCCTGGAGAAGTTCGACGTCCCCGCCCACAAGGTCGCCTCCGCCTCGCTGACCGACGACGAGCTGCTGCGCGCCCTGCGTGCCACGGGCAAGACGGTCATCCTCTCCACCGGCATGTCCACCCCGAAGCAGATCCGCCACGCGGTCGAGGTCCTCGGCAGCGACAACATCCTCATGTGCCACGCCACGTCGACGTACCCGGCGCAGGCCGAGGAGCTGAACCTCCGCGTCATCAACACCCTCCAGCAGGAGTTCCCGAACGTCCCGATCGGCTACTCCGGCCACGAGACCGGCCTCCAGACCACGCTGGCCGCCGTCGCCCTCGGCGCCACCTTCGTCGAGCGCCACATCACCCTCGACCGCGCCATGTGGGGCTCCGACCAGGCCGCCTCCGTCGAGCCGCAGGGCCTGACCCGCCTGGTGCGCGACATCCGCACCATCGAGGCCTCCCTCGGCGACGGCGTCAAGAAGGTCTACGACTCGGAGCTCGGCCCGATGAAGAAGCTGCGCCGCGTCCCCGGCGTCGTCGCCGAGGCGGAGATCGCCGCCGCCGCGGGCGAGCCCGTCACCGTCTGACCACCGGCCACCGAGTCACTCACCACGGGACGGACCCCACCGATGAGCCCCCGCGCCGGGAACGCCGGCCCCCGTACTCTCGCCTTCGTCGAGAGCCCGGTACAACTGCTGAACGTGCTGGAGTGGGCGCACACCCGCGCACCCGGCGCGGAGCTCACCCTCGTGGTCCTCTCACCCGTCGACCCGATGACCCGCGGCCAGCTGCGCCGCATGGCGGAACTGGCCCGCAAGGAGGGCCACGAGATCCGCTGGGAGGAGGCGCGCGGCGGCGCCACCGCCCCCTTCCGCACGGTCGGCGGCCTGACCACCGCGCTGCGCCAGGCCGACCGGATCGTCATGGGCGACCCGTTCTCCCGCTACGTGCAGCTGCTCCTCACCATCACCCGCGCCCACGACCTGGTCGTCGTCGACGACGGCACGGCCACGATGGAGTTCGTCACCCAGCTGGCCCACGGCGAACGCCTGGTGCGCTGGCACCGCAAGGGCAGCCGCCCCGGCCCGCGCGACCTGATCTTCGCCCCCGTCTCCCGGTCCGCCCGCCAGCGCCTCACCCCGACCCCCGACCGGCAGGTCTCGGTCTTCTCCTCCATGCCCATCGAGGACGTCCCCGAAGGCGTCACCGTCAGTGCGAACGCCTTCGCCTGGACCAGGGACCGCTTCGGCCCGCCCCGCATCACCAAGGGCGCCGACATGGTCGGCACCTCCCTGGTGGAGACCGGCGTCGTCGACGCCGACCGCTACGTGGCCGCCGTACGCACCCTGGCGCGGACCCACGGGGCCGCCCGCTACTTCGCCCACCGCCGCGAGAGCGCCGAGAAGCTGCACCGGCTGGCCGTGGAGACCGGCCTGCAGATCGTCCGTCCCGACCTCCCCCTCGAGCTGATCGCCCGCCGGGGCCCGATCGGCCGCACCATCCTCAGCTTCCCCTCCACCGTCGTCCACACCCTGCCGCTGGCCCTCGCCGGCACCGAGGTCCGCGTGGCCGTCTGCGACATCGACCCCGCCTGGCTCACCGAATCGGCCTCCCCCCGGGCCCGCGGGTTCCTGAACGGAGTCACGGGCTCCGCACGGGACGTGCACCGGCTGTCGGCGGTGGCGGGCACGGGGTAGGGCGCGTGGAGCAGGCCACGCGTGGTAACCGTGAGGAAGAGGACGGGTGCCGTGGAGCGGTCGGACCACTTCCGGTGATCTCATGATCGGCTCGGTCGGAAAGGCGGCCCAGTTTACCCAAGCGAGACGATGGCTATGCGTAGGGCGGCCGAGTTTTCTCCCCCTAACGGGCTGAATTTTGTTGATCGTGGGTCCATCGATCGCCCGGGAGCCCTACGCTGCAAAGGGTGAACGTGTTGATGTCCCCAGAGACCGAGGCCGGCACTCCCGGTGAAGCCGTGCTGCCCGGCACCTTGCCGGACGCGCTGCGTGCGGAGCTCGTGGCCTTCCGCCGCGACCTCCACATGCACCCCGAGCTGGGCAACCAGGAGTTCCGCACCACCGCCGCGATCAAGGAACGGCTGGAGCGGGCCGGGCTCAGGCCGCGGGTGCTGCCCATCGGCACAGGACTCGTCTGCGACATCGGCACCGGCACCGACTCCGGACAGTGGTCCGGCGGGCCGCGCATGCTCGCCCTGCGGGCCGACATCGACGCCCTGCCCATCCCGGACACCAAGGCCGACTGCGCGTACCGCTCCCAGGTGCCGGACCGCGCCCACGCCTGCGGGCACGACGTGCACACCACCGTCGTCCTCGGCACCGGCCTCGTGCTCGCCGCCCTGCACGAGCAGGGACTGCTGCCCCGGCCCGTACGGCTGGTCTTCCAGCCCGCCGAGGAGGTGCTGCCCGGCGGCGCCGCCGACGCCATCGAGGGCGGCGCGCTCGACGGGGTGCGCCGCATCCTCGCCGTGCACTGCGACCCGAGGGTGGACGCCGGGAAGATCGGGCTCAGGGTCGGCCCCATCACCTCCGCCTGCGACCGCATGGAGATCGCCCTCAACGGCCCCGGCGGCCACACCGCCCGCCCCCACCTCACCACCGACCTGGTCACCGCCGCCGCCCGCGTCGCCACCGACGTGCCCTCGCTCGTCGCCCGGCGCGTCGACAGCCGCAGCGGGCTCGCCCTGACCTGGGGGCGGATCGAGTCCGGCCACGCCCCGAACGTCATCCCGCAGCACGCCGAACTCGCCGGGACCGTGCGCTGCCTCGACCTCGACGCCTGGCGGCAGGCGCCCGACCTGGTGATGGGCGCCATCGACGAGATCGCGGGCCTCTACCGGGCCAAGTCCGAGATCACCTACGTCCGCGGCGTCCCCCCGGTCGTCAACGAGGTCACGAGCACCGAACTGCTCCAGGCCGCCATGGTCGCCCGGCGCGGCACCGACGCCGTCGAGAGCACCGAGCAGAGCCTGGGCGGCGAGGACTTCTCCTGGTACCTGGAGCACGTGCCCGGCGCCATGGCCCGCCTCGGCGTCCGCCCGCCCGGCGAGCGCACCGTCCGCGACCTCCACCAGGGCGACTTCGACGTGGACGAGCACGCCATCACGGTCGGCGTGGAGATGTTCACCGCGGCGGCGCTCATCGACGCGGTGCAGTAGCCCTACCGGCGGTATCCGGCCAGCGGCACGAATGGATAACGGCGCCGCGCAACCCCGTTCCCAGGAGGTTCTACGCGCGTTAATGTGCGCCGAACCGAGCGCCCGCTGCGGGTCTTTGGAGAATGGGGAACTTCAGATGCGTCGGACATCAGGACTGATCCGCGTCGCGGTGGGGGTCGCGTCGCTCGCACTCGCCGCCACGGCCTGCGGCGGTACCAGCAGCGAGGGCGACGACGGCGGCGGTGACGACAAGGGCCTCGCCATCGCGTACGACGTCGGCGGCAAGGGCGACCAGTCCTTCAACGATGCCGCGTACCGGGGTCTGGAGCAGGCCAAGAAGGAGTTCGGCTACACGACCGCCGACATCGAGCCCACCGACGGCGAGACGGACGCCGACAAGGAGCAGCGGCTCTCCTCGCTGGCCAAGCAGGGCTACAACCCGGTGATCGGCGTCGGCTTCGCCTACGGCACGGCGATGAAGGCCGTCGCCGCCAAGTACCCGGACACCACCTTCGGCATCGTCGACTCCGTGGTCGAGGGCAAGAACGTGGCCTCCCTCGTCTTCGCCGAGAACGAGGCGTCCTACCTGGCCGGTGTCACCGCGGCCAAGGCCACCAAGACCAACACGGTCGGCTTCGTGGGCGGCGTGAACGTCCCGCTGATCCACAAGTTCCAGGCCGGCTACGAGCAGGGCGTCAAGGACACCAACCCCAAGGTCAAGGTGATCTCGCAGTACCTCACCCAGACCGCGGAGGAGGGCGGCTTCGCCAGTCCCGACAAGGGCAAGGCCGCCGCCGAGGGCCAGATCGAGAAGAAGGCCGACGTCGTGTACGCGGCGGCCGGTCTCTCCGGCCAGGGCGTGATCGAGGCCGCCGCCAAGGCGAAGATCTGGGCGATCGGCGTCGACTCCGACCAGTACAAGCAGGAAGCCCTCGCCAAGTACAAGGACTCCATCCTGACCTCCGCCCTCAAGGACATCGACGGCGCGGTCTACGCCCTGGCCAAGTCCGTCGAGGACGGCAAGCCGCTCACCGGCACCCACACCTTCGACCTGAAGTCCGACGGCGTGGGCCTGTCCGACAGCAACCCGAAGTTCGCGGAGATCCCGGGCGCCAAGGAGGCCGTGGAGAAGGCCAAGGCGGGCATCGTCGACGGCTCCATCAAGGTCGCCACGGAGTAACCGCGACGGCACGGCACAGAACCCGACGAAGCGGACGGACGCCCCCGGGCCCCGTCCGCTTCCGCATGCCCGCCGCACCCGCGCCCCGGCGCACGCTCCGCACCCCGCCCCGCCGAGCCCCGGGCGTCACACTCCGCCACCCCCCGTTCGCTTCCGGCAAGCCCCGTACCCCCATACGCGTCACCTTGCTCACGGGCGGATAACAAGGTGGACAGAAGGGGTTTTCAGGCAGGTCTACGCGCGTTAATCTGCGGCGAAGCCAGCGCCGCAGCCGAACCGTCCCCGGCGCTTGTACGACAGGAGCACCAGACATGCGCCGGATTTCCCGGATCACGGTCGCAGGCGCAGCGACCGCCTCCCTGGCCCTCGCCCTCGCCGCCTGCGGTGGTACCTCGACCGACTCCGGTTCGGAGTCCAAGGGGGACAAGGGCCTCGCCATCGCGTACGACGTCGGCGGCAAGGGCGACCAGTCCTTCAACGACGCCGCGTACGCCGGTCTGGAGAAGGCCAAGAAGGAGTTCGGCTACGAGACGGCCGACGTCGAGCCCACCGACGGTGAGACGGACGCCGACAAGGAGCAGCGGCTGTCCTCGCTGGCCAAGCAGGGCTACAACCCGGTCGTCGGCGTCGGCTACGCGTACGCCACCGCCATGAAGAGCGTGGCGGAGAAGTACCCGGACACCACCTTCGGCATCGTCGACGACGCCACGATCGAGGCGGACAACGTCGCGGACCTGGTCTTCAACGAGCAGGAGGCGTCCTACCTCGCCGGTGTCGCCGCCGCCAAGTCCACCAAGACCAACACGGTCGGCTTCGTGGGCGGCGTGAACGTCCCGCTGATCCACAAGTTCCAGGCCGGCTACGAGCAGGGCGTCAAGGACACCAACCCCAAGGTCAAGGTGATCTCGCAGTACCTCACCCAGACCGCGGAGGAGGGCGGCTTCGCCAGCCCCGACAAGGGCAAGACCGCCGCCTCGGGCCAGATCGAGAAGAAGGCCGACGTCGTCTACGCGGCGGCCGGTCTCTCCGGCCAGGGCGTGATCGAGGCCGCCGCCGCCAACAAGATCTGGGCGATCGGCGTCGACTCCGACCAGTACAAGCAGGAAGCCCTCGCCAAGTACAAGGACTACATCCTGACTTCGGCCACGAAGGACGTCGCTTCGGCGGTGTACAACCTCGCGAAGTCGGTCGAGGACGGCAAGCCGGAGACCGGTATCGTTCGGGGCGATCTGAAGTCCGGCGAGGTCGGTCTCTCGGACTCCAACCCGAAGTTCGCGGACGACGCCGAGCTCCAGGCAGCCATCAAGTCGGCCAAGGAGAAGATCATCAGCGGCGAGATCAAGGTCAAGAGCAGCTGAACGGCTGAGTAGCACCTGCAACACCTCGAACAGCGTGTAACCGCGCCGGTTGCGCAGCGGCGGCGGGGTACGGGAAGAGCGGCCCGAGAGTCGCCCTCCTCGTACCCCGTCGCGTCGACGCGCCGCCGCCGCTTTTAGATGCCGTAGGGGCGCTACGCGCGTAGACGGCCCCCGTCCCCAGGAGAGTGCGCCATCAACGCGTCCAGCAGCCCTCCGGCCGGAGCGGCGGTCAACGAACCGGTGACCGCCGTCGAACTCGCCGGGATCACCAAGCGTTTCCCCGGAGTCGTGGCCAACCACGACATCCACCTCACCGTCCGCAAGGGCACCGTCCACGCCCTCGTCGGCGAGAACGGCGCCGGCAAGTCGACGCTGATGAAGATCCTCTACGGCATGCAGAAGCCGGACGAGGGCACCATCGCGGTCGACGGCGAGCAGGTCTCCTTCTCCTCGCCCGCCGACGCCATCGCCCGCGGCATCGGCATGGTCCACCAGCACTTCATGCTCGCCGACAACCTCACGGTCCTCGAGAACGTGGTCCTCGGCAGCGAGAAGCTGTACGGCATCGGCGCCAGGGCCCGCCGGAAGATCAAGGAACTCTCCGAGCGGTACGGCCTCGGCGTGCGCCCCGACCTCCTGGTCGAGGAGCTCGGCGTCGCCGCCCGCCAGCGCGTGGAGATCCTCAAGGTCCTCTACCGCGGCGCCCGCACGCTGATCCTCGACGAGCCCACGGCCGTCCTGGTGCCGCAGGAGGTGGACGCCCTCTTCGACAACCTCCGCGAGCTGAAGGCCGAGGGCCTGTCCGTCATCTTCATCTCCCACAAGCTGGGCGAGGTCCTCTCCGTCGCCGACGAGATCACCGTCATCCGGCGCGGCACGACGGTCGGCACGGCCGTCCCCGCCGGGACGACGCCCCGCCAGCTCGCCGAGCTGATGGTCGGCAGCGAACTGCCCACCCCCGAGACGGCCGAGTCCACGGTCACCGACCGCCCGGTCCTCACCGTCGACACGCTGCGCCTGGCCGCGCCGAGCGGCAAGGCCCTGCTCGACGACATCTCCTTCACCATCCACGCCGGTGAGGTGCTGGGCATCGCCGGTGTCGAGGGCAACGGCCAGACCGAGCTGGTCGACGCGCTCATCGGCCTGCGCCACGCCGACTCCGGCTCCATCCGCTTCCTCGACCAGGACATCACCGCGCTGCCCACCCGCAAGCGCCGCGAGCAGGGCGTCGGCTACATCCCCGAGGACCGCCACCGCCACGGGCTGCTCCTGGAGGCCCCCCTCTGGGAGAACCGCATCCTCGGCCACGTCACCGAGAAGCCCAACAGCAAGGGCGTCTGGCTGGACCTGAAGAACGCCCAGCAGGACACCCGCCGCATCGTCGAGACGTACGACGTCCGCACCCCCGGCATCGACGTCACCGCCGCCTCGCTGTCCGGCGGCAACCAGCAGAAGCTGATCGTCGGCCGCGAGATGAGCCACAACCCGCGCTTCCTCATCGCCGCCCACCCCACCCGCGGTGTGGACGTCGGCGCGCAGGCCGCGATCTGGGACCACATCCGCGAGGCCCGCCGCGAGGGCCTGGCCGTACTGCTGATCTCCGCCGACCTGGACGAGCTGATCGGCCTGTCCGACACCCTCCGTGTGATCTACGACGGCAAGCTGGTCGCGGACGCCGACCCGGCCACCATCACCCCCGAGGCACTCGGCTCGGCGATGACCGGCGCCGCCTCCGGACACCTGGAGGACGACGAGAACCCCGCGCCCCCCGAGAACCGCGACGGCGCGACCGGCTCCGCGAAGTCCGCGGCGCCCCCCGCGTCGCCCGCGTCCCCCGAGTCTCCGGAAGACGAGGCCCGCTGATGAAGAAGTTCGACAAGGAGCGCGTGCTCCTCGCGGTGGCCGGACCGGTCATCGCGCTCGCCGTGGCCTTCGTGCTCAGCGCGATCGTCCTGATCGCCTCGGGCAAGAACCCGGTCGAACCGTTCGCCCTCATGATCGAGCAGGCCGGTTTCTCCGACATCCAGGTCCTGATCGTCAACCAGGCCTCGCTGTACTACATCGCGGCCCTCGCGGTGGCCATCGGCTTCCGGATGAACCTGTTCAACATCGGTGTGGACGGTCAGTACCAGCTCGGCGCCTTCATGGCCGCCGTGGTCGGCGCCCACGCCAACCTGCCCGCGTTCCTCCAGGTCCCGCTGCTGCTCCTGACCGCCGTCCTCACCGGCGCCTTCTGGTCCGGCATCGCCGGTGTCCTCAAGGTGACCCGCGGCGTCAGCGAGGTCGTCGCGACGATCATGCTCAACGCGATCGCCACCTCGCTCATCGTCTACATGTGGAAGCCGGACGTCTTCGGCGTCAAGGTCGGCAACAACAGCACCACCGGCGAGATGCACGAGTCCGGCTGGATCCCCGGCTTCGACATGGGCGCGGCCGGCGAGATCTACGGCCTGGTCGTCCTCGCCGCGCTGCTCGGCATCGGCTACTGGATCGTCCTCAACCGCACCCGCTTCGGCTTCGACCTGCGCGCCTCCGGCGCCTCCGAGTCGGCGGCGGCGGCCAGCGGCGTCGACCCCAAGCGCATGGTGCTCACCGCGATGCTCATCTCCGGCGCCCTCGCCGGTCTCGCGGGCCTGCCGATCCTGATGGGCGACGCCCACACCTACAACCTCAACTTCCCCACCGGGGTCGGCTTCCTCGGCATCGGCATCGCCCTCCTCGGCCGCAACAGCCCGGTCGGCATCGCCTTCGCCGCCCTCCTGTGGGCCTGGCTCGACAAGGCCTCGCCCGAGCTCGACTACCACGGCTTCGACAAGGAGATCGCGGTCATCATGCAGGGCCTGATCGTCCTCTCGGTCGTCGTCTCCTACGAGGCCGTCCGTGAGTGGGGCCTGCGCCGCCAGCAGCGCCGGGTCGGCGCGGAGCTGGCCGCCGGCCACGTCCTCGGCGCCACCGACAACTCGAAGAAGGAGGTGGCCGGCCGATGACCGCTCCGACCACAGCGACCGACGTCAACCAGCCGTCGCTGGAGCACGCACCACGGACCGGCCGCCGCATGTCGTGGCCCGTGCTGCTCCTGGTCATCGCCGGAGCCCTGGCGCTGACCTCGATCGTCCGCCTGATCACCGGCGCCAACGGCATCACCAACGTCAGCCAGATGTCCACCGCCCTCCAGCTCGCCGTGCCGATCGGCCTCGCCGGTCTCGGCGGTCTGTGGGCCGAGCGCGCGGGCGTCGTCAACATCGGCCTCGAGGGCATGATGATCCTCGGCACCTGGTTCGGTGCCTGGGCCGGCTTCCAGTGGGGCCCGTGGACCGGGGTCCTCGTCGGCATCGTCGGCGGCTGCATCGGCGGCCTGCTGCACGCCGTCGTGACGATCACCTTCAACGTCAACCACATCGTCTCCGGTGTGGCCATCAACATCCTCGCCCTCGGCGCCACCCGCTACCTCGCCCCGCTCGCCTTCGAGGGCCACCAGGGCGGCTCGGCCAAGCAGTCCCCGCCGGTCGACTCCCTCGGCCACTTCTCGATCCCGGGGCTGTCCGGCTGGCTGGACAGCCTCAACGACCAGCACTGGTTCTTCGTCTCGGACATCGCGGGGCTGCTCGGCGGCCTGGTCACGAACGTCTCCTGGCTCACCCTGCTCGCGGTCGCCCTGATCCCCGCCAGCTGGTACATCCTGTGGCGCACCCCGTTCGGCCTGCGCCTGCGTTCCTGCGGCGAGAACCCGGTCGCCGCCGAGTCCCTCGGCGTCAACGTCTACAAGTACAAGTACCTGGCCGTGATCATCTCCGGCGGCCTGGCCGGCCTCGGCGGCGTCTTCCTGTCCATCGTGGCCAACCCCTTCTACCTGGAGGGCCAGACCAGCGGCCGCGGCTACATCGGCCTCGCCGCGATGATCTTCGGCAACTGGATGCCGGGCGGCCTCGCCATCGGCGCCGGGCTCTTCGGCTACACCGACAGCCTCAACCTGCGCGGCGGCTCCGCCAACGTGCACGCCCTGCTGCTGCTCGGCGCGCTGCTGCTGGTCGCCGGCGCCATCTGGCTGGCGATCCGCAAGAAGTACGTCAAGGCCGCGATCACCTTCGTCATCGGCGCCCTGGTCTTCGCCTGGTACGCCGGCACCAACGAGGTCCCCAACCAGGTCGTCTCCGCCACGCCGTACGTCGTCACCCTCGTCGTCCTCGCCCTGTCCGCGCAACGGCTGCGGATGCCCAGGGCGAACGGCATGCAGTACCGCAAGGGCCAGGGCAAGTGACCGGGCCCGACTGGGCGGAGCTGCGCACGGCGGCCCGGGACGCCATGTCCCGGGCGTACGCCCCCTACTCCGGGTACGCGGTCGGCGCCGCCGCCCTGGTCGACGACGGCCGCACCGTCACCGGCTGCAACGTGGAGAACGCCAGCTACGGCATCGGCCTGTGCGCCGAGTGCGGTCTGGTCTCCCAGTTGCAGCTGACCGGCGGGGGCCGGCTGACGCACTTCGTCTGCGTCGACGGCGAGGGCGAGGTACTCGTCCCCTGCGGCCGCTGCCGGCAGTTGCTGTACGAGTTCGGCGGCCCGGAGCTGCTGCTCGAGACCCCGGAGGGGATCCTCCCCCTGTCCCGGATGCTCCCGCAGGCCTTCGGCCCCGACCACCTCACGAAGTAAGGACAGCCAGACATGGCCATGGACGTCATCTCCGTCATCCGCACCAAGCGGGACCGCGGCGAGCTGACCGGCGAGCAGATCGACTGGGTCATCGACGCCTACACGCGCGGCGAGGTGGCCGACGAGCAGATGGCGTCGCTCGCGATGGCGATCCTGCTCAACGGCATGAACCGCGGCGAGATCGCCCGCTGGACGGCCGCGATGATCGCCTCGGGCGAGCGCATGGACTTCTCGTCGCTGTCCCGCCCGACCGCCGACAAGCACTCCACGGGCGGCGTCGGCGACAAGATCACCCTGCCGCTCGCGCCCCTGGTGGCGGCCTGCGGCGCGGCCGTCCCGCAGCTCTCCGGCCGCGGTCTCGGCCACACCGGCGGCACCCTGGACAAGCTGGAGTCGATCCCGGGCTGGCGCGCCCTCCTCTCCAACGAGGAGATGCTGGACGTCCTGGACACCACCGGCGCGGTGATCTGCGCCGCGGGTGACGGCCTGGCCCCCGCCGACAAGAAGCTCTACGCGCTGCGCGACGTCACGGGCACGGTCGAGGCGATCCCGCTCATCGCCTCCTCCATCATGTCCAAGAAGATCGCCGAGGGCACCGGCTCGCTGGTCCTGGACGTGAAGGTGGGCTCGGGAGCCTTCATGAAGACCATCGAGGACGCCCGCGAGCTGGCCTCCACGATGGTCGGCCTCGGCACCGACCACGGCGTGAAGACGGTCGCGCTCCTCACCGACATGGCCACCCCGCTCGGTCTCACCGCGGGCAACGCCCTGGAGGTCCGCGAGTCGGTCGAGGTCCTGGCCGGCGGCGGCCCCTCCGACGTGGTCGAGCTGACCCTCGCCCTGGCCCGCGAGATGCTCGACGCGGCGGGCCTGAAGGACGCCGACCCGGCGAAGGCGCTGGCCGACGGCTCCGCGATGGACGTCTGGCGCCGCATGATCGCGGCCCAGGGCGGCGACCCGGACGCGGCCCTGCCCACGTCGAAGGAGCAGCACGTGGTGAAGGCGGGCGTCTCCGGCGTCCTGACCCGCCTCGACGCCTACGACATCGGCGTCGCCGCCTGGCGCCTGGGCGCGGGCCGCGCCCGCAAGGAGGACCCGGTGCAGGCCGCCGCGGGCGTCGAACTCCACGCCAAGCCCGGCGACACGGTCACGGAGGGCCAGCCCCTCCTCACCCTCCACACGGACACCCCGGACCGCTTCGAGTACGCCCTCGCGGCGGTGGAGGGCGCGTACGACGTGGCCCCGGCGGGAACGGACTTCACGGCCTCGCCGGTGGTGCGGGAACGTATCGCCTGACCTGGTGTTTCCCCATTCGGGTGAACGGGACCGGTGGACCTCCGCCGGTCCCGTTCGGCATGCTGGGATCGGTGACGCACCGAATAGGAGAACCGCCATGAGCGCACTCACCGTGAGCCAGGAGCCCGACCAGAACTGGGACGACCTCGTCCGGTTCTGGGAGGAGATGGATTGGCCCGAGGGCAGCAAGGTGGAGATCATCGAGGGGATCGTCACCGTGTCACCTGCTCCTGGACTGCCTCACAACGTCATCGCAGCGCGCATCCATCGGCGCTTGATCTCGGCGATCCCCGAGGATTGGGAGGTTTTCCAGACGTTGGCAATCTCCGTTCCGTCCCGCTTGGGGATGCTCATTCCGGATGTTGTGGTGGCACAGCTGCCTGATCACACGGAGTCCGACACCCATATCCCCGCAGCCCTCGCGGAACTCGTCGTCGAGGTCACCTCCAAGTCCAACGCCCGGCACGACCGCATCAGCAAGCCCGCCGCCTACGCCACCGCGGGAATCCCGCTCTACCTCCTCGTCGACCGATGGGCACCCGGCGGACCGACGGCGACGCTGTACGGCGAACCGAAGGGTGACGTCTACCGGGTACTGAGCGCCGCGAAGTTCGGCGACCCCCTCAAGCTCCCCGCCCCCTTCGACCTGACCCTCGACACCGGCGAGTTCCCCGAGGCCTGAGTCACCCCAGAACCGTCGCCACCCCCACCAGCACCGGCACGGACACCACTGTCGAGACCAGGATCGCGTCGCGGGCCAGGCGTGGCCGAGCACATAGCCCACCCCGATCACGACCGCGATGACCGCGAAGCCGGTCAGCACCCCCTGCACGGCACCCCCTGCCGGACGAGGGGGCGGGTGCCGGGCGGCGCGGCAGAGGGGGGACCGGGTATGTGGGGCATACAGCGAACCCTCTGCCGGAGGGCACGCGCAGGTCAATGTGATCCCCGACCACCCCGGCACCGATGATTTCCCGGCGCATGCCGGGTCTACCGCACGTGGACGCCGTGACACCCGCCGTACTCGTGCTGCCGGGGCCCGTCTCCCGAGGGGAGACGCCCCGGTTCTGCGACGAGGTGCGCGCGCTGCTGGAAAGCACCCGGGCCGGGGTGGTCGTCTGTGACGTCGGCGGCCTCGGCCCCCCGGGGCTCGCCGCCGTCGACCTGCTGGCCCGCCTGGAGCTGACCGCCCGGCGGGCCGGGGGCCGGATCAGGCTGCGGGACCCCGATCCGGCCCTGCACGGACTACTGGACCTCGTCGGCCTCCGCTTCGAGACGGAGCGGCAGGTCGAACAGCGGGAACCACCGCTTGGTGTCGAGGAAGCAGTGGAACCCGGTGATGCGGCCGTCTGAGATCTCCAGCACCTGCACCGCCCACGGCGCGAAGCCGCCCGCCTCCGGGTCCGGCTTGTAGTGCGCGAAGGCGGGCAGCCCGTTGGCCTCCACCCGCAGCAGCCGGGAGCCCGCGCACGCCGCGCCGAGCGTGGACATGAAGCCGGTGATGTCCGCCGGACCGGCCAGCCACAGGTCGAACGGCGGCATCGTCATGACCGCGTCCTCGTGCAGGAGGGCCGTCAGCGCCGTCATGTCATAGCCCTCGAAGGCCGCGACATAGCGCTCCAGGAGCTTCTGCTGCTCCTCGTCCAGCGGGTCCGACACCGCCGCGTCGGCCCCCCGGTCCTCCCGCTCGGCGAGCGTCGCGCGGGCCCGCTGAAGGGCGCTGTTGACGGAGGCGACCGACGTGCCGAGCAGCTCGGCGACCTCGCTCGCCTTCCACGCCAGCACCTCGCGCAGGATCAGCACCGCCCGCTGCTTGGGCGGCAGCTGTTGCAGGGCGGCCATGAACGCGAGCCGCACCGACTCCTTCGCGACCGCGGCCTCGGCCGGGTCGGCGGTCTGCGGCAGCACGCGGGCGTCCGGCATCGGCTCCAGCCAGGTGTGGTCCGGGCGGGGGGACAGCGCGGCCTGGGCGAGCGGCGTCGCCTCCGTCAGATCCATCGGGCGCGCCCGCTTGTTGCCCGCGGTCAGCATGTCCAGGCAGACATTGGTCGCGATCCGGTACAGCCAGGAGCGCAGGCTGGAGCGGCCCTCGAACTTGTCGTAGCTCCGCCAGGCGCGCACCAGGGTGTCCTGCACCGCGTCCTCGGCCTCGAAGGAGGAACCGAGCATCCGATAGCAGTACCCCGTCAGCTCGGGCCGGTGCTTCTCCAGCGCCGAGTCCAGCTCCGGCGTCACGGTGCCGTTGGTCATCGTCCGTCCACCCACCCCTGTGGCGTCCCGTCGTGCGCGTCTTCGCGCCTCGCACTTCGGAAGCTACCGCAGGGGACTGACAATGGCCTGTGCAGTCAAGAAAGGCGCAGGTCAGCGGGGCAGGCTCAGAGCCCTCACCGGCGTGCCCGCGGCCCGGCGCGCGGCCAGCGACCCGGACACCGTGATCACCACGACGCCCAGCACCGCGAGGACCCCCACCGCGACCGTCCCGGCCCAGCCGCCGGAGTGGAAGGCCACCGCGCCGACCGTACTGCCCGCGCTGGAGCCGACGTAGTAGGCGGACTGGTACAGCGCCGAGGCCTGGGCGCGGCCGTGCTGGGCGGTCTTCCCGACCGCCGAGGAGGCGACCGCGTGCCCGGCGAAGAAGCCCGCCGTGATCAGCACCAGGCCCAGGAGGACCAGCGGCAGCGACGGCGCCAGGGACAGCAGCAGCCCCGCGGCCGTCGTGCCGGCGCCCAGATACAGCGCCCCGCGGCGGCCGAGGCGGCCCACCAGACGGCCCGCCGTCGACGCCGAGACCGTGCCGACCAGGTAGACCAGGAAGATCGAGCCGATCAGGCCCTGGGGGAGCGAGAACGGCGCCTCCGTCAGGCGGTAGCCGATCACCGTGTAGATGCCGCCGAACACCGTCATGAACAGCGCGCCGATCGCGTACAGGCGGCGCAGCAGCGGGTTGGCGAGGTGGTCGCGCACCGTGCGGACCAGGACCCGCGGGCGCAGCGAACCCGGCGTGAAGTGCTTCGGCGCCGGCAGCAGCAGCCGGAAGGCCACCGCGCACGCCACCGCGACCAGGCCGATCACGCCGACGGCGACCCGCCAGCCCCACTCCTGGGCCACCCAGCCGGTGATGACCCGGCCGCTCATCCCGCCGACGCTGTTGCCCGCCACGAACAGGCCGATCGCGGTGACCAGCGCCCGCGGCCGGACCTCCTCCGCGAGGTAGGCCGTCGCCGAGGCCGGCAGCCCGGCCAGCGCCGCGCCCTGCACCGCCCGCAGCGCGACCAGCGCCGGCAGCGACGGGGCGAAGGGCACCAGCAGCCCGACGGTCACCGCGACCGCCAGCGACGCCGTCATGACCGTACGCCGTCCGAACCGCTCCGACAGTGCGCTCATCGGCAGCACGAACACCGCGAGACCACCGGTCGCGGCGGCCACCGTCCAGCTCGCGTCGCTCGCCGTGACGCCCAGGTCGCCCGAGATCAGCGGCAGCAGGGCCTGGGTGGAGTAGAGGAGCGCGAAGGTCGCGACGCCCGCCAGGAACAGCGCGAGACTCATCCGGCGGTAGCCGGGGCCGCCCGGGGTCATGCGCGAGTCGGCGGAGGAGAGGGAGTCGGAGGCGGCGGATGCGGCGTCCACGATCGTGGACGCCCCGGTATCGGCGGGAGTCATGCCCCGAAGGTACGAAGCCCCTTACTCATCCGTCCAATGCATGGAATGGCCATAATCGTTCCCATGGTGCATCAGCAAAGCTCACGGCCCCGCCTGTCACCTTCCGGTGACACAGAAGACATCGTCGCGCTGCTCGCGCCCCGCCTCGCGCACTTCGCCGGCGTGGCCCGCACCGAGCACGTCACCCGGGCCGCCCAGGAGATGAACGTCCCCCAGTCCACCCTCTCCCGCGCCCTCGTCCGCCTCGAGGAGGACCTCGGCGTCGACCTGTTCGTCCGCCGCGGCCGCACCCTCGCGCTGACCGTCGCCGGGCGCACCTTCCTCGGCTCCGTCGAGCGCGCCCTCGCCGAGGTCGAGCGGGCCGCCGACGAGGTCCGCGCCGACGCCGATCCGGCCACCGGCAAGGTCGCCTTCGGCTTCCTGCACACCATGGGCGCCGAGACCGTCCCCGGCCTGCTGCACGCCTTCCGCGCCGACCACCCCCGCGTCCGTTTCAGCCTCGTCCAGAACTACGGCGAGGCCATGCTGGAGCGGCTGCGCGCCGGGGAGCTGGACCTGTGCCTGACCTCCCCGGTCCCCGACGCCCCCGACCTGGTCGCCCGCCGCCTCGACGAGCAGAAGCTGCGCCTGGTCGTGCCGGCCGACCACTCCCTGGCCGGACGCAGACGCATCCGCCTCGCCGAGGCCGCCGACGAGATCTTCGTGACCCTGGAGCCCGGCTACGGCCTGCGCCGCATCACCGACGCGCTGTGCAAGGAGGCCGGGTTCCGGCCCAGGGTGGCCTTCGAGGGCGAGGAGGCGGAGACGCTGCGCGGCCTGGTCGCGGCCGGTCTCGGCGTCGCCCTGCTGCCGCCGCCCGCCGTGCCCCGCCCCGGCGTGGTCGAACTGACGGTCACGGCGCCGCGGGCCGCCCGCGAGATCGGCGTGGCCTGGCTGGCGGGACGCACGGACACGCCACCCGTGGCGGCGTTCAAGAAGTTCCTGCTGTCCCGGCGGGGCAGCCTGCTGCCGTCCTGAGCCGTGCGTCGGGCCGCCGTCCCGAGCCGTGCGCCGGACCGCCGTCCCGAGCCGTGCGCCGGGCCGCCGTCCCGAGCCGTGCGCCGGGCCGCCGTCCCGAGCCGTGCGCCGGGCCGCCGTCCCGAGCCTCCGGCCTCCGGAGGGGGCGCGCTACCGCCGCAACGACTTGCCGAACCCCGCCGCGAGCGGCATCCGCAGTCCCAGCGGCGGGGGAGCGGCCAGGGCGTCCTCCACCGGGCGCGAGAAGGACTGCCCGAACAGCGCGCCCATCACGAAGTCCTCGGCCAGCGCGGCGACCTCGTCACGGTACTGGCGCAGCCCGTGGCCGTCGGAGTGCACCTCGAACCGGCACACGGACCGGTTCGCCTTCTTCGCCCGCGAGGCGAGCCGGAACGACAACTCCGGGTCGCTGTGCGCGTCGTTCGTGCCGTGCACGATCAGCACCTGCCGCCCGGCGAGCTGCTTCACCGGTTCGGGTGGCGCGGCCACGTCGTCCTCCGGCAGCCAAGGGGCGATCGCCAGCGCCGAGTTGACGGCCTCGTGCCCGGCCGCCCGCAACGCCGCCCGGCCGCCCATGCCGGTGCCGAGCAGGCACAGGGGCACGTCGCCGTAACGCCGCACCGCTTCGTCCGCGGCCCATTCGGCGTCCCGGGCGAGGTGCGCCTCGGTGCCGTTCCAGCCGCGGTAGCGGTAGTGCACGACGTGCGTGGCCAGCCCCTCCTCCCGGCCCGCGCGTGCCAGCCTGCGCCCCAACGCGCGTACGGACGCGGCCGCGAGCAGCGCCGAGGGCCTGCGGTCGGACACCTCGTCACCCCCGGGGAGCAGCAGCACCACACCGCTCACCGCGGCCCCCTCCGGACCGGGCGTCCGCCCCAGCCGGGCCCGACGGACCGGCGTCGCTTGCTGTGCCATGACAGAAGATTCTCAGAAGACCAGGTGTACGGAACCCGTCCGCGCAGTCACCGTTACATATCGGGGAGTGCGTACACCGGCCACGACGGCGCCCGATCCGGCCATATGGCCGGTCACCGCGCGTCCGTACGGGTTCGTGCGTTCGCCCGGTGTTCTACGCGCGTAGGAGTTAGAGTGCGGAAATGACGAGCCGAAGCACCGAGAAGAGCGCCGCGGCGAACACCGCGACGGTCTCGAAGACACCGTCGCCGGACCGGATCCGCAGGGCGCCGAAGGTTCTGCTGCACGACCACCTCGACGGCGGACTGCGGCCGGGCACGGTCGTGGAACTCGCCCGCGAGACGGGCTACGGGGACCTTCCCGAAACCGACGCCGACCTGCTCGGCACCTGGTTCCGGCAGGCCGCCGACTCCGGGTCCCTGGAGCGGTACCTGGAGACCTTCTCCCACACCGTCGGCGTCATGCAGACCCGCGACGCCCTGGTCCGGGTCGCCGCCGAGTGCGCCGAGGACCTCGCCGAGGACGGCGTCGTCTACGCCGAGGTGCGGTACGCCCCCGAGCAGCACCTGGAGAAGGGGCTGACCCTCGAGGAGGTCGTCGAGGCCGTCAACGAGGGCTTCCGGGAGGGCGAGCGGCGCGCCCGGGACAACGGCCACCGCATCCGGGTCGGCGCCCTGCTCACCGCCATGCGGCACGCCGCCCGCTCCCTGGAGATCGCCGAACTCGCCAACCGCTACCGCGACCTCGGCGTCGTCGGATTCGACATCGCGGGCGCCGAGGCCGGCTACCCGCCCACCCGGCACCTGGACGCCTTCGAGTACCTCAAGCGGGAGAACAACCACTTCACCATCCACGCCGGCGAGGCCTTCGGGCTGCCCTCCATCTGGCAGGCGTTGCAGTGGTGCGGCGCCGACCGGCTCGGCCACGGGGTGCGCATCATCGACGACATCCAGGTCCACGAGGACGGCTCGGTCAAGCTCGGACGGCTCGCCTCCTACGTCCGGGACAAGCGCATCCCGCTGGAGCTGTGCCCCAGCTCCAACCTCCAGACCGGCGCCGCCGACTCCTACGCCGAGCACCCGATCGGGCTGCTGCGCCGGCTCCACTTCCGGGCCACCGTCAACACCGACAACCGGCTGATGTCCCACACCGGCATGAGCCGCGAATTCGAGCACCTTGTCGAGGCGTTCGGTTACACGCTCGACGACATGCAGTGGTTCTCCGTCAATGCGATGAAATCAGCGTTCATTCCTTTCGATGAACGACTGGCCATGATCAATGACGTCATCAAGCCCGGATACGCGGAGCTGAAGTCCGAATGGCTGTTCCAGCAGACGGCTTCCACCAGCGGTTATTCGGAGGGTGAGGGCTGAACGGGGTGCGACGGTAATACGGAAAGGCGGACGGGCTTTCACAATCCGTCCGCATTTCGATGTTTGCCGCCGGGGGTGAATCGTGTTTACGGTCGAGCACCGCTCACATCCCCGTCACCCCATTACGAGGACGCATTTCCATGAAGCAGTCTGCTGCCAAGACCCTCGGCGTCGCCGCCCTCGGTGCCGCCTTCGCCGCCGCCGGTGCCGGCGCGGCCACCGCGGCCCCCGCCCTCCCCGACGCCGCGCAGACGGTGGACTCCGTCGCCCGCACCCTCCCCGCGGAGACGGTCTCCCAGGTGGCGCCCGGCGCGGGCAACGCGCTCGAGCAGGGCCGCAGGATCTCGGGCACCGGCCTGACCGCCGCGCAGCCGGTCGTCGAGCAGGTCGTCGCCGAGCAGCTGGCCGAGGGCCCGACCGAGCCGGTCGCCAAGCTGCTCGGCGGAGTGCCACTGAAGGGCCTGCCCACCCAGGGCCTGCCGGTCAACGGCCTCCCCATCGGCGGCTGACCGCCGCCCTCCGCACGCGCCGACGGGGCGCACCCGGTCTCCGGGTGCGCCCCGTCGGTGTACCAGAGGGAGGTACGTCGGGCGGAGGTACGTCGTCACCAGGCCGTGCGGGCGGCCTTCTCCTCGGACGGGAGCAGGATCCACAGGGCCAGGTAGAGCAGGAACTGCGGGCCGGGCAGCAGGCAGGAGACCACGAAGATCACCCGCATCGTGCCTGCGGAGGTGCCGAAGCGCCGGGCCAGCGCGGCGCACACTCCGCCGATCATGCGGCCGTGGGTGGGGCGGGCGAGGCGGGACATCGCGGCTCCTTCGTGAGCGTGTGGGTGGGGCTGCCCTCCGGCTTCCCCTTCATCTGCCCTCCACGCTACGGAGACGAACGGAACAAAGCGTCGCTCTACGGGGCGATACCGACCCTGGGAATCGTCGGGGTCCGACCCTGAGCGGGCTCCTCCTGAGGTACGCCCTCCCGGCCGTCCCGCCGGTACCGGCGACGGAGCCGGACCCGGCCCGCCGGGACGACGGCGAGGTGCGCCAGGGCCACGCCCGCCGTGTTGAGCAGCACCGAGTCGATGTCGACGACCTGCCCGGGCACCCCGGTCTGAAGCAGCTCGATGCCCAGCGACAGCAGCGCGGCCGCGGCCATGGTGCGCAGCAGGGAGGCCAGCGGCGAGACGTACAGCCGCCCGCCGGCCATCGGCAGCAGGACCCCGAGCGGTGCCAGCAGGGCCAGCCCGCCGGCGAGCGAACGCGCGGCCGCGGGCCCGCCCAGCGCCAGGTCGGCGCGGATCCCGGCGAAGGGCTCCAGGTTGGGAGGCAGTACCCAGGGAACGTCCAGCGGCCGCAGCGCGTACCAGGCGACGAACGCGAGATGTGCGACGAGGAGAACGCTTCCTGTCACACGGATGCGGAGCGCGGCGCTGCCGCCGAGGAACCCATGACGCTGCACGTCCCCCTAGACGCGGCCCGTGCCACGCGCGGTTCCGGCCCCTGACCCGCAAGGGTGAGGCTTGCGCCACACGGCCCAGCACCGTCCCGTACGGTCCGGTACGGACGTCACCCGCCCGTCAGTCCTCCGTGACCTCGTCGGCCGGCGGTTCGTTGCTGCCGGGCCGGGCCCGGACCTCGTCCGTGCAGGTGTAGCGGCGGGCGGACCGGTCGGCGGGGCCGGCCAGGATCACGGACCCGTTGCCCTCGGCCGCGGCGGAGTCGGCGAAGGTGCACACGACCTGGGCGAGCGCGTACGAGGTGAGGTCGTCGGGATCGGTGCTCAGCCGCAGCGTGTCCTCGGGGTCGCCGGAGCGCGGTCCCGTCACGGCCGTCCCGCGGCGCACGTCCGACGTGTATCCGGCCTCCTTCTCCGCGGCCGAGGGCTGCTTCGCCAGCTCGTTCAGCAGCCCCTGGGCCACCAGCACGCGCCGCCCGGAGTCCGAGGCGCCGTCCGGCATCCGCACCATGCGGTCCACGGCCACCAGCGACGAGCCGCACAGCAGGAACACCCGCGCCGGCATCCCGGGCGTGTCCCGCGTCGGCCCGTCCGGCTCGGAGAGCGAACAACGCACCCGTGAGGGCGCGGGACC
This sequence comes from Streptomyces coelicoflavus, assembly GCF_003112555.1. Classification (GTDB taxonomy): domain Bacteria; phylum Actinomycetota; class Actinomycetes; order Streptomycetales; family Streptomycetaceae; genus Streptomyces; species Streptomyces coelicoflavus. The sequence goes on from NZ_BEWB01000006.1 coordinate 382,686, forward strand.
GTAGTCCGTGGGCACCTCGGTGGCGCGGATGCCGCACCCGGTCAGCAGCACGGCCAGCAGCACGAGCCCGGAGAGGGCCGGCAGACGGCGTACGGTCATCAGACCTGTCCCTTCGCGTCCTTGCCCTGGTCCGCCGTCTCCCCGTCGGTGCCGCGGTCCCCGTCGGCCCCGTCCTCGTCGGCGGGCGGGGAGGGGTCCTGCGGCAGCCGCAGCGTGAACACCGCACCGCCCTGAGGGGCGTTCTCGGCGGTGATCCCGCCGCCGTGGATGTGCGCGTTCTCCATGGCGATGGACAGGCCGAGCCCGCTGCCCTCGGAGCGCGGCCGGGAGGCGCTCGCCTTGTAGAAGCGGTCGAAGACGTGCGGCAGGACGTCCTCGGGGATGCCGGGCCCGTTGTCCCGCACCCGGATGACGATCTCGTCGTCCGCCCGCGACACGGTCACCCGCACCGGCGACCCGCCGTGCTTGAGCGCGTTGCCGATCAGGTTGGCGAGGATGACGTCCAGGCGGCGCGGGTCGAGGCGGGCGTGGATGCCGCGCTCGGCGTCCAGGTCGACGGCGTCCAGCCAGGCGCGGGCGTCGATGCAGGCGGTGATCTGGTCGGCGACGTCGACGTCGTCCAGGACCAGGCGGGCGGTGCCCGCGTCGAAGCGCGTGACCTCCATCAGGTTCTCGACGAGGTCGTTCAGCCGCCGGGTCTCGCTCACCACCAGCCGTACGGCGGGCTCGACCATCGGGTCGAAGCTCCCGCCCTCGCCGTCGCCCTCGCCCGCGTACTCCAGCTCCTCCTCCAGCACCTCCGTCACCGCGGTGAGCGCAGTCAGCGGCGTCCGCAGCTCGTGGCTCATGTCCGCGACGAAGCGCCGGGAGGCCTGCTCCCGGCCCGCCATGTCCGCGACCCGCTTCTCCAGGTTCTCGGCGGCGTTGTTGAACGTGCGGGAGAGGTCGGCCAGTTCGTCGGTGCCGGACACCCGCAGCCGGGTGTCCAGCTTCCCCTCGCCCAGGCGCCGCGCCGCGACCCCGAGCCGGTGCACCGGCTTCAGCACGGTCGTCGCCAGGGCCTGCGCGAGCAGCGCGGAGCCCAGCAGGGCGAGTGCGGTGGCGATCCCCAGCGACCAGGCGAGCGAGTTCAGGTCCTTCGCCTCCGGTTCCAGCGACTTGAGCATGTAGCCGGTCGGTCCGCCGCCGATCACCTTCGTGCCGGCCACCAGGTACGGGGTGCCGTCGTCGGTGATCCGCTGCCAGTACAGGTGGTACGGGTGCTTGTTGGCCGAGGTGAGCTTCTGCTCCTTGTTCACCGCCGTACGCAGCGACTCGGGCACGTCGGACAGCGCGAAGCCGCCCAGGCCGCCCGAACTGCCGTACACGTCGGCGCCGTCGGAGCCCTCGGCGACCAGCAGCACGCCGAACCGCTGGCTGCTGTTGGCCATCTGCCCCGCGGTGTGCTGCAACTCGTCCTGCGTGGGGTGCTCGGGCAGCGCCCCCGCCCGGTTCTGCATCTCCTGCTCGAAGCCGCGCAGCACGGCGTCCTGGGTACGGGTGAGCACCGCCTCGCGGTTCAGCCAGTACGCGATGCCGGACGCGGACACGGCGGCGGTCAGCGCGACCAGACCGAAGACGAGGACGAGCCTGAGGCGCAGGCTGGTGAAGCGCAGCCCGGCCCAGACTCCCTTGCGAGCGGCGGTCAGGCCGCGGGCACCCCCCTGGTGTTCCTTGGTCACTGAGGCGGATCCAGCCGGTAGCCGACACCCCGCACGGTACGGATCAGGGTCGGGGACGACGGCACGTCCTCCACCTTGGCGCGCAGCCGCTGCACGCAGGCGTCCACCAGCCGGGAGTCACCGAGGTAGTCGTGCTCCCACACCAGCCGCAGCAACTGCTGCCGGGACAGCGCCTGTCCCGGCCGCCGGCTCAGCTCGAGCAGCAGCCGCAGCTCGGTCGGCGTGAGCTGGAGGTCCTCGCCGTTCTTCGTCACGGTCATCGCCGAGCGGTCGATGACCAGGCTGCCGAAGCTCGCCGAGTCGGTGGACTCCCGCTCACCGCGCCGCAGCACGGCCCGGATCCGGGCGTCGAGGACCCGGCCCTGGACGGGTTTGACGACGTAGTCGTCCGCGCCCGACTCGAGACCGACGACCACGTCGATGTCGTCGTTGCGCGCGGTCAGCAGGATGATCGGCAGCTGGTCGGTGCGCCGGATGCGACGGCACACCTCGAAGCCGTCGATGCCGGGCAGCATCACGTCCAGCACGATCAGGTCCGGCCGCTGCTCGCGCAACAGCTTCAGACCGTCCTCACCACTGGCAGCGGTCGCCACCCGATGGCCCTGGCGGGTCAGGGAGAGCTCCAGGGCCGTACGGATGGCGTCGTCGTCCTCGATCAGCAACAGGGAAGGCACGCGTTCATTCTGGCCCATGAGGGGGCCGGTGTTCGACCTGCGGGTGCGGTTGGGGTCCGACCGCGCCGCCGGACCCTGTGAAGGAACGGTGGTGCAGGCGTGACGGGCCCCTGTGACAGCTCTGTGACAGTCGGCGGACACGGCCATGAAGTCGCCCGGGCAAGCTTTTCGTCACAGGCAACACCGGCAGTCCACGACGGGGGGCGCGAGATGAACACGCTGAAGGGCACCAACACCAGCGCAGTGCTCACGCGTCTGCACGACGTGCACGCACACCGGGGTTCCGAGAAGTCCGGTGCCGTGAGCGGGCGGGGGTGCGCTCGCGGCACCGGGCGTCAGCACACCGCGTACATGACGGTGGTTGACGCGAAGACGGGGGAAACGGGGAACGCGGCGAAGACGGGGGGCCAGGGGGACCCGGGGGAGCGCCGTTCCTTGTCGGAGGCGGAGTTCACCGCCTACGTCCAGGAGCGCCGCTCCTCCCTGTACGCGACCGCCTACCACCTCACCGGCGACCGCTTCGAGGCCGAGGACCTGCTGCAGAGCGCGCTGTTCTCGACCTACCGGGCGTGGGACCGGATCAGTGACAAGGCGGCGGTCGGCGGATACCTGCGCCGCACCATGACCAACCTGCACATCAGCGCCTGGCGGCGCCGCAAGCTCAACGAGTACCCGACCGAGGAACTGCCGGAGACGCCCGGCGACATGGACGCGATGCGCGGCACCGAACTGCGCACGGTCCTGTGGCAGGCGCTCGCCCGGCTGCCCGAACTCCAGCGCACCATGCTGGTCCTGCGCTACTACGAGGGCCGCACGGACCCGGAGATCGCGGACATCCTCGACATCAGCGTCGGCACGGTGAAGTCCAGCATCTGGCGGTCGCTCCGCCGGCTGCGCGAGGACGAGGTCCTCAGCTTCGGCCGTGACCGGGAGGACGCCTTCGGCGAACTGGTCGCCTGAGGCAGGGGGGCGGGGCCCCGTGAAAAAAGTTCGAGCCGGGGTGTATCAGGGGGCGGGACCCGGACTCTTACTCACGGGGAAGCACCACGGGGGAACAACGGGGGACACGGGGGAACAACGGGGGACGGGGATCACGGGGGATCCACGGGGGAGTGGAAAGGAAGCGGGACTGGAGGGCCGGGGGGTCCGTCCAGTCCCGCTTTCGCGTGTACGGGCAGGTGCGAGTACGGGGGGGTGTTACACGGCCGTACGGCTGGTGGCGCACCGGCCCGCCGCCGCGGCGGCCAGGCGGCCCATCGCCTCGTCCCGGTCGCAGGCGTGGGCGCCCAGGGCCGTCTGCCGGGCGATGACCGACCGTTCCTGCCGCATCAGCCGCCAGCCCCTGCGCAGCAGGAACGGCACGGACTTGCGGCTCTCGCGCAGGTCCCGCAGGAACCGGCGGCGGAAGGTCGTCAGCGGCCCCCGGCTCAGGCACAGCGCGTCGGCCAGGACGCCCAGCTCCCGGCAGCGTTCCACCAGTTCCGCGGCGAAGATGCCCTCCGCGAGGAACAGCGGCGTGCGCCCGATGTCGACCGTGTCCTCGCCGGTACGGGCACTCAGCGAGATGTCGTACACCGGCACGTCGGTACGCCCCGTGCGGCACAGCTCCCCGATGGCGGCGAGGGCCGCGTCCGCGTCCCACGACGCAGGGTGGTCCCAGTCGATGTCGGAGCTCTGGGGCACCGTCGGCAGCGTCGGGTCGGTGCCCTCCTTGTAGAAGTCGTCGAGGCGCAGCACCGGGAGACCGGAGTGCGCGGCGAGGAGGGACTTGCCGGAGCCGGAAGGGCCGCAGAGCAGCACGACTCGCGTCGGTATGGGCGGATGGGAGCTCACGGGACACCAGTCTGAGGCATCGAACGGCAGTCCTACGACCCCGCGTGCGTACTTTGCAGCGCGCGTCACATCTCGACCGCGCTGTGCGGTGACCTGATCACGGTGTGCGCTGTTAACAGGGCAGTCCGTAGCAATCCACACCAAGAGGTGGCAGCAGCGATGGCCCGACACGCGTCCCCCCGCACCCCGCACGCACAACGCGCCCTGGTCGCCCTCGCGACCGCCGGGGCCGCCCTGGCCGCCGGAGCTGCGACGGCTTCCGCGGCGGACGGCGGCGGCGAGACGATCGCCGGCCTGGCCCACACCCGCCCCACGTCGCTGGGCAACATCGACCCGCAGGCGGGCCTGGCGGCCGTCACCGGCACCGTCGGCTACGTCACCGGCCCGGTCGCCGACCTCAAGCCCAACCCGCTGGCCGGCACCGGCGTAGACCCGCTGGACAACGGCGTCGGCACCAAGGTCGCCGACTTCCGGCCGCTGACCTCGACGGCCCTGACCGGCCCGGTCGCCCAGGCGCAGTCGCTGGGCAGCGTGCCGGTGCTGGGACAGGTGACGGAGCTGCTGCGCTGAGAGGCGGTTCGCGCACTCCGGGCCGCGATCCCCGAAAGGGAGGTCGCGGCCCCTCCTGTGCCCCGGACGGGTGTGTCGCGCCGGTTCGCCGTACCCGTTCGTCGACGGCCACCTCAGGCGGCCCGGGGGCCGTCTAATCTGTGGTGATCCACGTTTCGCGCAAGAGGTGCCAGGGGGCCGTGTGCACAACGACGAAGGAATCAACGGGGCCGGGGGCAGCACCGACGGGCATCCCGAGGATCGTTCTTCCGCCCCCCACACGGTGATCGAGGGCCGTTACGAGCTGCTGGAGCCGATCGGCAGCGGCGGGATGGGCGAGGTCTGGAAGGCCCACGACCGGCGGCTGCGCCGGTTCGTCGCGGTGAAGGGGCTGCTCGACCGCAGGGCCACGACCGCGGACACGCAGCAGGCGGCGATGCTGCGGGCCCGGCGGGAGGCGGAGGCGCTCGCCAAGATCGAGCACCAGAACGTGGTGACGGTCCACGACCAGATCGAGACCGCCGACCAGGTCTGGATCGTGATGAAACTGCTCGAAGGGCAGTCGCTGGCCGACTTGTTGAGCCGCGACCGGGTCCTCGGCGTGCCCAGGGCCGCGGACATCGGCCTCCAGATGGCCCAGGGCCTGCGCGCGGTCCACGAGGCGTCGGTCCTGCACCGCGACGTCAAGCCGGGCAACGTGCTGGTGCGGGACGGCGGCCAGGTGGTCCTGGTGGACTTCGGCATCGCCACCTTCGAGGGAGCGGACCGGGTCACCCGGTACGGCGGCGTCATCGGTACACCCGCCTACCTGGCGCCCGAACTCTTCGCCCCCGCCAGCCCCGGCCCCACGCCCGCCTCCGACCTGTGGGCGCTGGGCGTCACCCTGTACGAGATGGTCGAGGGACGCCTGCCCTTCGGCGGCGGCGAGGTCTGGGAGGTGCAGGCCGGCATCCAGCAGTCGCCGGACCCGGTGCTCCGCTACGCCGGTCCTCTCGGCCCCGTCATCCAGGGGCTGTTGGCCACGGACCCGGACAGCCGCCTGGACGTGGCTTCGGCGGAGGCGATGCTCCGGGAGGTCCTCGCGGAGCCGGACCTGCCGACCCCGGCCAGGCCCGCCACTCCGGCCCCCGCCCCCGTACCCACGGTCCGGTCCGCGCCGCCCGCCTCACCGCCCACGCCGGCGGAGGCCGTACGGGTACCCGGCACGCCCCCGTCCGAGGCCGCTCTTCCCGAGCCGCCGCCGAAGGCGGGGGGCGGAGACCGCGGTGGCTTCCGGGGCTGGAAGGCGGCGGTGGTCGTGGTGTGCGCCGCTCTGCTCGCCGGAGGAGGCTGGCTCCTGTCGCAGAGCGGCTCGGGGGGCAAGCCGGACGACGCGGCGGGGGAGCGGGGCGGGGGAGCCCCCGAGGGGGGCACGGAGAAGGCGTGGGAGCAGTGGAGGAGCGAGAACGAGCGGCTGACCATCGGCGCCAAGACCGACCAGCCCGGACTGAGCTTCCGCGACAAGGCGGGCGTGTGGAGCGGATTCGACATCGACATCGCCCATGCCCTCGCCGGAAAGCTGGGCTACGACCGCGACCACGTCGATTTCTACCCGGTGACCACGGGGAACCGGGCGAGCAAGCTGGCGAACGGGGACGTGGACCTGGTCATCGCCTCGTACAGCATGACCGCTGAACGCGAGAAGAAGGACAACATCAGCTTCGTCGGCCCCTACTACAAGGCCGGCAGCAGCCTCCTCGTCCGCAAGCACTCCGTGAAACACGACCTCAACAACGCGGCCGACGTGAAGACGCAACGCGTCCAGGTGTGCACCGCACGGGATTCCACGTACGCGAACAGGTTGCAGACGGAGGGCTACACCACGGGGAAGTGGCAGCCCGATTCCTACAAGGAGTGCGTGGACAGGCTGCTGGACGAGCGGTCAGCGGTGTACGCGGTCGCCTCGGACGACGTGCTTCTCGCCGGGTATGCCAACGACGATCCGAAGAACCTGAAACTGCTGCCCAGCGGCGCGGGCTCGGAACCGTACGGGGTGGCGCTGCCGAAGGGCAAGCCTCTGCTGAAGAGCAAGGTGTGCTCGGGACTCCAGGAGGTCCTGGCCGGAGACGAGTGGTCCGAGATGTACATGAAGGACCTGTCCCCGCTGACCGGAAGGAAGACGCCGCCGAGCAAACCGGAGCTGCGGCCGTGCTCCGGTGAGTGAGTGACCCAGGCGGGCCGCGGCTCCTCCGGACGGAGAGGAACCGCGGCCCTGTCGGGTGGTGGAGGCGGTCAGTACGACGAGCCCGACGCGCCCAGCGCGCCCGTCGGGTGCCAGACCGTCTTCGTCTCCAGGAACGCCGTCATGCGGTCCGTGCCCGGGGTGGCCGACCAGTCGACGTCGTCCACAGGCTGTGGACGCAGGACGCGCTTGAGGTTGTCCGCCGCCGCGATCTCCAGCTCCTTGGCCAGCGTCTCGTCGGCGCCCGCGAGGTCGATCGCGTTGACGTCCTGGTGCGCGGCGAGGGGGGTGGCGATCTCCGCCGTACGGCCGGAGAGGACGTTGACCACGCCGCCGGGCAGGTCGGAGGTGGCCAGGACCTCGCCCAGGGAGAGGGCGGGGAGCGGGGACTTCTCCGACGCGACCACGACCGCCGTGTTGCCCGTCGCGACGACCGGGGCGATCACCGAGACCAGGCCCAGGAAGGACGACTCCTGCGGAGCCAGGACGGCGACCACGCCGGTCGGCTCCGGGGAGGAGAGGTTGAAGAACGGGCCCGCGACCGGGTTGCCGCCGCCGACCACCTGGGCGATCTTGTCGGTCCAGCCCGCGTACCAGACCCAGCGGTCGATCGCGGCGTCCACCTGCGCCGCCGCCTTCGACTTCGACAGGCCCTCCGCGTCGGCGACCTCCGCGACGTACTGGTCGCGGCGGCCCTCCAGCATCTCGGCGACGCGGTAGAGGATCTGGCCGCGGTTGTACGCCGTCGCGCCGGACCAGCCGCCGAACGCCTTGCGCGCGGCGACCACCGCGTCACGGGCGTCCTTGCGGGAGGAAAGCGGTGCGTTCGCCAGCCACTTGCCCTTTCCCGCCGCGGCAGCGGCTGATGTCCTCGTGGTCACCTCGTACACCCGGCCGCTCTCGGAACGCGGGAACTTCCCGCCGACGTACAGCTTGTAGGTCTTGAAGACACTGAGTCGCTCAGACATCGAGGTACGCCTCCAGGCCGTGGCGGCCGCCCTCGCGGCCGAAGCCCGACTCCTTGTAGCCGCCGAACGGCGACGTCGGGTCGAACTTGTTGAACGTGTTGGACCAGATCACACCGGCACGGAGCTTGTTCGCGACCGCCAGGATGCGCGAGCCCTTCTCCGTCCAGATGCCCGCCGACAGGCCGTACGGCGTGTTGTTGGCCTTCGCGACCGCCTCGTCCGGCGTGCGGAAGGTCAGCACGGACAGGACCGGGCCGAAGATCTCGTCGCGGGCGACGGTGTGCGCCTGGGTGACGTTCGTGAAGAGCGTCGGGGCGAACCAGTAGCCGGAGGAGGGGAGTTCGCAGGCCGGGGACCAGCGCTCGGCGCCCTCCGCCTCGCCCTGGTCGGCGAGGGCGCTGATCCGGGCCAGCTGCTCGGCGGAGTTGATCGCACCGATGTCCGTGTTCTTGTCCAGGGGGTCGCCCAGACGGAGGGTGGTGAGCCTGCGCTTCAGGGAGTCGAGCAGCTCGTCGTGGATCGACTCCTGGACCAGGAGGCGGCTGCCCGCGCAGCAGACCTGGCCCTGGTTGAAGAAGATGCCGTTGACGATGCCCTCCACGGCCTGGTCGATCGGGGCGTCGTCGAAGACGATGTTGGCGCCCTTGCCGCCCAGCTCCAGGGTGAGCTTCTTGCGGGTGCCCGCGACCGTGCGCGCGATCTGCTTGCCGACGGCCGTGGAGCCGGTGAAGGCGACCTTGTTCACGTCCGGGTGGGCGGTCAGGGCCGCCCCGGCGCGGCCGTCGCCGGTGATGATGTTGACGACGCCCTTGGGGAGACCGGCCTGGCGGCAGATGTCCGCGAAGAACAGGGCGGAGAGGGGGGTGGTCTCGGCGGGCTTGAGGACCACCGTGTTGCCGGTGGCCAGGGCCGGGGCGATCTTCCACGCCAGCATCAGGAGCGGGAAGTTCCACGGGATGACCTGGCCCGCGACGCCCAGCGGGCGCGGGTTCGCGCCGTAGCCGGCGTGGTCGAGCTTGTCGGCCCAGCCCGCGTAGTAGAAGAAGTGTGCCGCCACCAGGGGGAGGTCCGCGTCGCGGGTCTCCCTGATCGGCTTGCCGTTGTCGAGGGTTTCCAGGACGGCCAGCTCGCGGCTGCGTTCCTGGATGATGCGGGCGATGCGGAAGAGGTACTTCGCGCGCTCCGCGCCGGGCAGCGCCGACCACTTCTCGAAGGCCTTGCGGGCGGCCTTGACGGCACGGTCGACGTCCGCCTCGCCGGCCTCGGCGACCTCGGAGAGGACCTCCTCGGTGGACGGCGAGACGGTCTTGAAGACCTTGCCGTCGGCCGCCTCGGTGAACTCGCCGTCGATGAACAGGCCGTAGGAGGGGGCGATGTCGACGACCGCGCGGGACTCGGGAGCCGGCGCGTACTCGAACGCGGGTGCGGATGAAGATGCGGGTGCCATGGGGATCAGTCCACCGTCACGTAGTCGGGGCCGGAGTAACGGCCTGTGGCCAGCTTCTGGCGCTGCATCAGCAGGTCGTTCAGCAGCGAGGAGGCGCCGAAGCGGAACCAGTGGTTGTCCAGCCAGTCCTCGCCGGCGGTCTCGTTGACCAGGACCAGGAACTTGATCGCGTCCTTCGCGGTGCGGATGCCGCCGGCCGGCTTCACGCCGACCTGGACACCGGTCTGCGCGCGGAAGTCGCGGACCGCCTCCAGCATGAGGAGCGTGTTGGCGGGCGTGGCGTTGACCGCGACCTTGCCGGTGGAGGTCTTGATGAAGTCAGCTCCGGCCAGCATGCCGAGCCAGCTCGCGCGGCGGATGTTGTCGTACGTCGACAGCTCGCCGGTCTCGAAGATGACCTTGAGGCGGGCCGACGTGCCGCACGCCTCGCGGACGGCGGTGATCTCGTCGTACACCTTCATGTAGTGCCCCGCGAGGAAGGCCCCGCGGTCGATGACCATGTCGACCTCGTCCGCGCCCGCCGTCACGGCCTCGCGCACGTCGGCCAGCTTGACGGCCAGCGAGGCGCGGCCGGCCGGGAAGGCGGTGGCCACCGAGGCGACCTTCACGCCGGAGCCGGCGACGGCCTCCTTCGCGGTGGGCACCATGTCGGGGTACACGCAGACGGCGGCCGTGGCGGGCGCCGTGCGGTCGGTCGGGTCGGGACGGACCGCCTTCGCGCCGAGCGCCCGGACCTTGCCCGGGGTGTCCGCGCCTTCCAGCGTCGTCAGGTCGACCATCGAGATGGCGAGGTCGAGGGCGTACGCCTTCGCGGTGGTCTTGATGGAACGGGTGCCGAGGGAGGCGGCGCGCGCCTCCAGGCCGACCGTGTCGACGCCGGGCAACCCGTGGAGGAGGCGGCGCAGCGTGCTGTCGGACGCGGTGACGTCGGCGAGTCCGTGTACGGGGCCGTTCACGGGGCCCTGTGCGGCGGGTGCAGTGGTGGGCATGGTCACCAGGTGAGCATATCTACGCGCGTAGCGGTCTGTACAGTCCCCGGCGCGGGTCCGGGTGGAACGACACCGCCCGTGAACCTTTGCCGGGCCGTCGGGCACAATCGGCTGCATGACGACCCCGGAGCCGCAGTCGCCCTCGCCTCAGCCGTCGGAACCCGTGTCCAAGGACCGGGTCTACCGCTCGCCCGCAGGCATGGCCGGAGGCGTGCTGGTCCTCGCCCTCGCGCTGTGGCTCGGCATCGACGCCCTGGTCGTGGGCGAGGGCAACACCCGCTGGAAGGCGATCGCGGCGCTGCTCTTCCTCGTGCCGCTCGTCGCCGCCTACACCGTGCGGCCCGCCGTCTTCGCCAACGAGGACCGGCTGCGGGTGCGCAATCCGTTCCGGGTGATCGTGCTCCCGTGGGCGGAGGTCGCCTCGTTCCGGTCCGCCTACTCCAACGAGGTCTTCGCCGAGGGCGGCGACAAGTACCAGCTGTGGTCCATTCCCGTCTCGCTGCGGGGGCGCAATAAGGCCGCGCGTCGGGAGGACCGGCGGGCGGCCGGTGGTGCCGGTCGCGGTCGCGGGCGCGGCATGCTCGGCGGCATGGGGCAGCTTCAGCTCGGTGGGCGCACCGACGGTGCCGGGTCCACCGCCGTGGAGGCGGACGGGCCGGTACGGGCCCAGGGCGACAAGACCATGGACGAGCTGCGCGAGCTGTGGGAGGCGCGCAAGGACGCCGCGAGCTCGAAGGGCGCGGTGACGGTGCGGTGGGCCTACGAGATCGTCGTGCCGGTGGCGGTCGGGGCGGTGGGGCTGGCGGTGCTGCTCGGGGTCGGGTGAGCGTCCGGGCCGCGGGTGTCCGTCCGAGGCGGGTGGGAGTCCGGGCCGCGGATGTCCGTCCGAGGCGGGTGGGAGTCCGGGCCGCGGGTGTCCGTCCGAGGCGGGTGAGTGTTGCGGGTGGGTGTTGTCCGGGGGCCCTTGCGGGCCCCCGGTTTCGTCAGATGCCGGCTGCCGTCGACAGGTCGTGCTTGAGCGCCGTCAAGAGGTCCGTCGCCTTCGCGCGGGCCGCCGGGAGGCCGGCGTGCTCGGCGACCGGGACGACCACCTCCAGGTAGCACTTCAGCTTGGGCTCCGTGCCGCTCGGGCGGACGATCACCCTCGCGCCGTCGAGCGTGTAGCGCAGGCCGTCGGTGGGCGGGAGGGTGTCCGTGCCCTGCGTGAGGTCCTCCGCCTTCGTGACGGTCAGGCCGGCGAGGCTCGTCGGGGGCTGTTCGCGCAGGCGGTGCATCGCGGCGGCGATGAGGGAGAGGTCCTCCACGCGGACCGAGAGCTGGTCCGTGGCGTGCAGGCCGTGCTCCACGGCGATGTCGTCGAGGAGGTCGAGGAGGGTGCGGCCCTCTTCCTTGAGGGTCGAGGCCAGTTCCGTGATCAGGAGGGCCGCGGTGATGCCGTCCTTGTCACGGACGCCCTCCGGGTCGACGCAGTAGCCCAGGGCCTCCTCGTAGCCGTAGCGGATGTTCTCCACGCGGGCGATCCACTTGAAGCCGGTGAGGGTCTCGACGTGGGGGACGTTCGCCTTCGCGGCGATGCGGCCGAGGAGGGAGGACGACACGATCGACTCCGCGAACGTGCCCTGCGCTCCGCGGGTGACCAGGTGGGTCGCGAGGAGGGCGCCCACCTCGTCGCCCCGGAGCATGCGCCAGCCCACGGCGGCCGCGGGGTCGGGTACGGCGACGGCGAGGCGGTCCGCGTCCGGGTCGTTGGCGACGACCAGGTCGGGATTCGTCTCCCGGGCCTTCGCGAAGGCGAGGTCCATCGCGCCGGGCTCTTCCGGGTTGGGGAAGGCGACGGTGGGGAAGTCCGGGTCGGGGTCGGCCTGCTCGGTGACGAGGGTGGGGCGCGGGAAGCCGGCTCGGGCGAAGGCGGCGAGGAGGGTGTCCTTGCCGACGCCGTGCATCGCGGTGTAGACGGTGCGGGCGGTGCGGGGCGAGTTCTCGGCGAGGACCGCGTCCGTGCGGGTGAGGTAGGCGTCGAGGACGTCGTCCGTCAGGGTCTGCCAGCCGGTTTCCGGGCGGGGGACGTCGTGCAGGGAGCGTACGGCGTCGATCTCCGCGGCGATCTCGGCGTCGGCGGGGGGCACGATCTGGGAGCCGTCGCCGAGGTACACCTTGTAGCCGTTGTCGCGGGGCGGGTTGTGGCTGGCGGTGACCTCCACTCCGGCGACGGCGCCCAGGTGGCGGATCGCGAAGGCGAGGACGGGGGTGGGGAGGGGGCGGGGGAATACGGCCGCCCTGAGGCCGGCGCCGGTCATGACGGCGGCGGTGTCGCGGGCGAAGTCCTCGGACTTGTGGCGGGCGTCGTAGCCGACGACGACCAGGCCGGCCGTGCCGTCCCCGTGGGGGGTCCCCTGCTTCTTCAGGTAGGCGGCGAGGCCGGCGGCGGCACGGATGACGACCGAGCGGTTCATGCGCATCGGGCCGGCGCCCAGTTCGCCGCGGAGGCCGGCGGTGCCGAACTGGAGGGTGCCGGAGAAGCGTGCGGTGAGCTCGGCGTGGTTCCCGGCGTCCATGAGGCGGGCGAGCTCCGCGCGGGTGTCCGCGTCGGGGTCCTCGGCCAGCCATGCCTTGGCTCGTGCGAGGAGGTCGTCGTCGTTCACGTCTGGCACGTCGGTCAGCCTCTCGGGTGCGGTGCGGTGCGGTGCGGTGCGGTGCGGTGCGGTGCGGATGCCTGCGGCGCCTGTGCGGGTGCGGTGGGGGTGCGGATGCCTGCGGCGCCTGTGCGGGTGCGGTGGGGGTGCGGGTGCCTGCGGCGCCTGTGCGGGGTCGGTGGGGGTGTGGGTGCGATGCCTGCGGCGCCTGTGCGGGGTGTGGGGGTGCGCGTAGCGCGTTGGGGTGCGTTGTGGGTCGGGGCCGCGCCGGGGGGTGTCCGTCCTCGGAACGGCGCGGAATCGGTCGGCCACAGATCTTCCCGGCGCGGACGCGCCAACCGCTGCGGGCGGACACCCCCCGACCCGACCCCTTCCCGCCGTACGCGGCTGCCGGCCGCCTACGCCCCGCTGCCCCGTCTCGCCGCTCGCGGCTGCCCGCCGTCGCCGCGAACAGCGCCACGCCGCCCCGCAACTGCGGGCAGTCGTGCCGCTGGGGCGATGGGGGTCCCCCCGCTCGAGCGAAGCCGAGAGTGGGGGAGGGTGGGCGCGGCGGCCCCCCGCGACGCCGGGCCGCGCACCCCACCCCGCGCCCGCACCCGCGCCGGGTGCCGGGTGGAACGCCGAGCCGTGCTCCCCGCCCGGCGCTCGCATCCGCGCCGGTGCGAAGGGAACGCCGGGCCACGTGGCCCACCCCGCGTCTGCTAGAGCCGGCCCAGTACCTGGGTCAGCAGTGTCCCCATGCGCGCCGCCGAGTCGCGGCCCGCCTGGAGGACCTCCTCGTGGTTGAGGGGCTCGCCCGTCATGCCCGCGGCGAGGTTGGTGACCAGGGAGATGCCCAGCACCTCCGCGCCGGCCTCGCGGGCCGCGATCGCCTCGAGGACCGTGGACATGCCCACCAGGTCGGCACCGATCACGCGGGCCATGCGGATCTCGGCCGGGGTCTCGTAGTGCGGGCCGGGGAACTGGGCGTAGACGCCCTCCTCCAGCGTGGCGTCGACCTCCTTGCACAGCGCGCGCAGGCGCGGGGAGTAGAGGTCGGTGAGGTCGACGAAGTTGGCGCCGACGATCGGGGAGGTGGCGGTGAGGTTGATGTGGTCGCTGATCAGGACCGGCTGGCCGGGGCGCATGCCCTCGCGCAGGCCGCCGCAGCCGTTGGTGAGGATGATCGTCTTGGCGCCGGCCGCCACCGCGGTGCGGACGCCGTGGGAGACGGCGGCTACGCCGTGGCCCTCGTAGTAGTGGGTGCGGCCCAGGAAGACCAGTGCGCGCTTGTCGCCGAGGGTGTACGAGCGGACCTTGCCGCCGTGGCCCTCCACCGCGGGCTTGGGGAAGCCCGGGAGGTCGGTGACCTGGAGATCGGCCTCGGGGGCGCCCAGGGCGTCCACGGCCGGTGCCCAGCCGGAGCCCATCACCAGGGCGACGTCGTGGGTCTCGGCGCCGGTGAGTTCGCGCAGGCGGGCCGCGGCGGCGTCGGCGGCGGCGTACGGGTCGCCCTGGATGTCGTCCGGAAGAAGAGATGCGTTCACGCCGAAGAGGGTAGCCGGTTTACGGCTACGCGCGTAGATGGTGGAGGTCACGGGATAGGGGTTTTTGGGTTGGAGGTTTTGACGGGGCGGTGCTCAGCAGGGGCGTTTGCGGAGTTCCATCACGTAGTCGTGGGGGGCGCCGGCGGATTCGGCGGCGTCCGCGACCTCGCCCAGGTAGCGGGCGGAGGGCAGGCCGCCCTCGTAGGCGTTCAGGACGTAGGTCCAGGCACCCTCCTCGCCGTCGAGGGTGTGGGCGCGGACGCGGGTGCGGCGGTAGATGTCCAGGCCCACGCCCTCCCAGCGGTCGAGGGAGTCCTCGTCCATCGGGGCGATGTCGTAGAGGGAGACGAAGACCTGGGAGATCGGGTCCTCCACGAGGGTCGCCAGTGCGCCCTCCCAGCCCATGTGCTCGCCCCCGAAGGTCAGCCGCCACCCGTTCAGCCAGCCGGTGGCGCGCAGCGGCGAGTGGGGGGCGCGGCGGGTCATCAGCCGCGCGTCGAGGTTGCCGGCGTAGGCGGCGTAGAGCGACATGTGGGGAAGGGTACGCGCCGTTCTTGTAACGGTGGTGGCCCCGGGCGGCCGGTCGTTGAAGGGTGCGGGACAATGGAGTACGTGACTCGGATCGTGATCATTGGCGGCGGACCCGGCGGATACGAAGCGGCGCTGGTGGCCGCTCAGCTCGGCGCGGAGGTGACCGTCGTCGACTGCGACGGCCTGGGCGGGGCGTCGGTGCTGACCGACTGCGTGCCGTCCAAGACCCTCATCGCCACGGCTGAGGTGATGACCACCTTTGATTCCTCTTATGAGGAGCTGGGGATCATCGTCGCCGACGACACCCCGCCCATGGAGCAGGCCGCCCGGGTGGTGGGCGTCGACCTGGGCAAGGTCAACCGGCGGGTGAAGCGGCTCGCGCTGGCGCAGTCGCACGACATCACCGCCTCCGTGACGCGCGCCGGAGCGCGGGTCATGCGCGGGCGCGGGCGGCTGGAGGGCATGCAGGGGCTCGACGGGTCCCGCAAGGTCGTGGTGCGGGCCGCCGACGGGAGCGAGGAGACGCTGACCGCCGACGCGGTGCTCATTGCCACGGGTGGGCATCCGCGGGAGCTGCCGGACGCGCGGCCCGACGGGGAGCGGATCCTGAACTGGACCCAGGTCTACGACCTGGAGGAGCTGCCCGAAGAGCTGATCGTGGTCGGGTCCGGTGTGACCGGTGCCGAGTTCGCCGGGGCCTACCAGGCGCTCGGGTCGCGGGTCACGCTGGTGTCGTCGCGGGACCGGGTGCTGCCGGGCGAGGACCCGGATGCGGCGGCTGTTCTGGAAGACGTGTTCCGGCGGCGTGGGATGAACGTCATGTCGCGGTCGCGGGCCCAGTCCGTCAAGCGGGTGGGCGACCGGGTGGAGGTGACGCTGTCCGACGGGCGGGTCATCACCGGGTCGCACTGTCTGATGGCCGTCGGTGCCATTCCCAACACGGAGGGGATGGGGCTGGAGGAGGCGGGAGTCCGGCTCAAGGACTCCGGGCACATCAAGACCGACCGGGTCTCGCGCACCTCGGCTCCCGGCGTGTACGCCGCCGGTGACGTCACCGGCGTCTTCGCGCTCGCCTCGGTGGCGGCGATGCAGGGGCGGATCGCCATGTACCACTTCCTGGGCGACGCCGTGACTCCGCTGAACCTCAAGACCGTGTCCGCCAACGTCTTCACCGACCCCGAGATCGCCACCGTCGGCTATTCGCAGGCCGACGTCGACGGGGGCAAGATCGACGCCCGGGTGGTGAAGCTGCCGCTGCTGCGCAACCCCCGCGCCAAGATGCAGGGCATCCGGGACGGCTTCGTCAAGATTTTCTGCCGGCCCGGTACCGAGATCGTGGTGGGAGGCGTCGTGGTGGCGCCGCGCGCCTCCGAGCTGATTCATCCGATTTCGATCGCCGTCGACAACAACCTGACGGTCGAGCAGATCGCCAACGCGTTCACCGTCTACCCCTCGCTGTCGGGGTCGATCGCGGAGGTGGCGCGGCAACTGCACACGCGGAAGGCCGGCGGGGAGGGCTAGCCCGGCGGCCTGCGGCCGGAAACGACTCCCCGCTGGTCACGGGGAGTTGCGGCGCTTGCGAGTGGCATAGGCGGCCGGGGTAGGTCCGTATACCACTTCCCGTGGTGGCATGTGAACAACTTCTGTTATTCGGCGCATACTGCTGAAAGCAGACGGTCGTTGGGGTTACTGTCAGTTTCGTGTTCGCTGCAGAACGTCGCCAATTGATCCTCGAAATGGTGCGAGCGAACGGGGCCGTGTCGCTCCGTGAGCTCGCCCGCGTCGTCCAGACCTCCGAAGTGACCGTACGGCGGGACGTGCGCGCACTGGAGGCAGAAGGACTCCTCGACCGCCGGCACGGCGGTGCGGTACTGCCGGGCGGGTTCACGCGAGAGTCCGGCTTTCCGCAGAAGTCCCATCTCGCGACCGCCGAGAAGACGGCCATCGCCGATCTCGCCGCGGGCCTCGTCGAAGAGGGCGAGGCCATCGTGGTGGGTGCGGGTACCACGACGCAGGAGCTGGCCCGCCGGCTCGCGCGGGTGCCCGGGCTGACCGTCGTCACCAACTCGTTGTTGGTGGCCCAGGCCCTTGCCCATGCCAACCGGGTCGAGGTCGTGATGACCGGCGGCACGCTCCGGGGGTCCAACTACGCCCTGGTGGGGTCCGGGGCCGAGCAGTCCCTCCAGGGGCTGCGGGTGTCCAAGGCATTCCTGTCCGGGAGCGGGCTGACCGCCGAGCGGGGACTGTCCACGTCCAACATGCTGTCGGCGTCCGTCGACCGGGCGCTGGTCCAGGCCGCCGCCGAGGTCGTCGTCCTCGCCGACCACTCCAAGCTGGGCACGGACACCATGTTCCAGACCGTGCCCACCGATGTCATCACCCGTCTGGTCACCGACGAGTCGCCGGCCCACGACGACCGCGCCGCCACCGAGCTCCAGGCCCTGGCCGACCAGGGCGTGCAGATCGCCGTGGCCGGGGCGTCGGGGGGTGGTGGGGCGAACGGCGGCGGGCCATCGGGGGCCTCGGGGGCTGAATCCGTGGCGCGTCAGCAGCGCCGGGACGTGCCGCTTCCGGGGCCACGCCGACAGGTTCCGGGTGCGGCGGCGGGGCTGCGGTCGGCCGCCGCCCTGAGCGAGCAGAACGGCGGGACGGAACGGGCGCGCGTCGCCGACATGCGCCGCCGGTAGGACGGACTCCGCGTCGTCCGGCGGTCCCCGTCCGCCGGGCAGCGGCAGGGGCGCCCGGTGGACCGGTGATCGGTCCGCCGGGCGCCCCTGCCGTGGTGCGGGTGTCGCTCAGTCCTTGATCTCGCAGATGGCGGCGCCGGAGGTGATGGAGGCGCCGATCTCCGAGCCCAGGCCCTTGATGGTGCCGGACTTGTGGGCGTTGATCGGCTGTTCCATCTTCATGGCTTCCAGGACGACGACGAGGTCGCCCTCCTGGACTTCCTGGCCCTCTTCCACGGCGATCTTCACGATGGTGCCCTGCATGGGGGAGGCGAGGGTGTCGCCGGAGGCGGCGGGGCCGGACTTCTTGGCCGCGCGGCGCTTGGGGCGGGCGCCGGCCGCCAGGCCGGTGCGGGCCAGTGACATGCCCAGGCTGGAGGGCAGGGAGACCTCCAGGCGCTTGCCGCCGACCTCGACGACGACGGTCTCCCGGCCGGACTCCTCGTCCGCCTCGGTGTCGGCGGGCGCGGTGAAGGGCTTGATCTCGTTGACGAACTCCGTCTCGATCCAGCGGGTGTGGACCGTGAACGGGTCGGCGGAGCCGGTGAGCTCGGGGGCGAAGGCCGCGTCGCGGACGACCGTGCGGTGGAAGGGGATCGCGGTGGCCATGCCCTCGACGGTGAACTCGTCCAGGGCGCGGGCGGCGCGTTCCAGTGCTTCCTTGCGGGTGCGGCCGGTGACGATCAGTTTGGCCAGCAGGGAGTCCCAGGCCGGGCCGATGACGCTGCCGGATTCGACGCCGGCGTCCAGGCGGACGCCGGGGCCGGTGGGTGCGTCGAAGAGGGTGACGGTGCCGGGGGCGGGCAGGAAGCCGCGGCCGGGGTCCTCGCCGTTGATGCGGAACTCGAAGGAGTGGCCGCGCAGAGCGGGGTCGTCGTAGCCGAGTTCCTCGCCGTCGGCGATGCGGAACATCTCGCGGACCAGGTCGATGCCGGCGACTTCCTCGGTGACCGGGTGTTCGACCTGGAGGCGGGTGTTGACCTCGAGGAAGGAGATGGTGCCGTCCATGCCGACGAGGAACTCGACCGTGCCGGCGCCGACGTAGCCGGCTTCCTTGAGGATCGCCTTGGAGGAGGCGTACAGCTCGGCCAGCTGGGCCTCGGAGAGGAACGGGGCGGGGGCCTCCTCGACGAGTTTCTGGTGGCGGCGCTGGAGGGAGCAGTCGCGGGTGGAGACGACGACCACGTTGCCGTGGGTGTCGGCCAGGCACTGGGTCTCCACGTGGCGGGGCTTGTCGAGGTAGCGCTCGACGAAGCACTCGCCGCGGCCGAACGCGGCCACGGCCTCGCGGACCGCGGACTCGTACAGCTCGGGGACCTCGTCGAGGGTGCGGGCGACCTTGAGGCCGCGGCCGCCGCCGCCGAAGGCGGCCTTGATCGCGATGGGCAGGCCGTGCTCCTTCGCGAAGGCGACGACCTCGTCCGCGCCGGAGACGGGGTCGGGGGTGCCGGCGACCAGGGGGGCGCCGGCGCGCTGGGCGATGTGGCGGGCGGCGACCTTGTCGCCCAGGTCGCGGATGGCGTGTGGGGGCGGGCCGATCCAGATCAGACCGGCGTCCAGGACCGCCTGCGCGAACTCGGCGTTCTCCGAGAGGAATCCGTAGCCGGGGTGGATGGCGTCCGCGCCCGACTCGCGCGCGGCTTTGAGGACCTTCTCGATGTCCAGATAGCTGGTCGCGGGGGTGTCACCACCCAGGGCGAACGCCTCATCAGCGGCGCGGACATGCAATGCGTCCCGGTCCGGGTCCGCGTAGACGGCCACGCTCGCGATCCCGGCGTCCCGGCAGGCCCGGGCCACGCGGACAGCGATTTCGCCACGGTTGGCGATGAGCACCTTGCGCACGATTGAGGCTCCCTCCTTGAAACAAGCCGAGTTTAGGGACTGCCGACACGGCACTACGACCCGTCCCCAATGGTGAGCTTGCCCACACGGAGCGTGATTCGAGGCTCGCTCGACCCGCGAAAGCCCTTGTAGTACCGCGCTGCGCAGGACTCCTGGGGGAAACCCTAGCCCGCCCGTGTGGTCAAGGTCTCTGTAAGGGCGTGCTGCGGGCCACTCCGTTTCTTTGTGGAGTCCCTACTAATGGCCCAATGATTCTTTGCTCGTGCCGGAACCCTTGTGGCGAGGTTTACCCGTTAGTAGCGTTCCTCTGGTCTCGAACGTACTTGGAGTAACAGCTGTCCTTGCGGCAGCGGTCGGAAGTGGGTGGGGACCGGTGTCAGTGCGCAGGCCGGTGGCGTGGATCGTGGCGGTCGTGCTCTTCGCGGAGGCGGTCGGCGTCGCGGCGCTGAACTGGTTCCTGGCGATCGTCGTCGACCGCCAGGACATGTCCCTGGCCGGTCTCGACCCGGACATGATGTCCGTGTCCTCGAAGATCGGCGGGGTCGTCTTCGGCCTGTACTTCGCGCTGTGCGCCCTGGTCGCCCTGCTCGTGGCGCTGCGCGACCGCGCGCCCGCGGGGCTGGGCCGGGTCCTGCTGATCAGCGCCGCCGTGGTGCACGGGCTGCTCGGCGCCTTCACCTGGGGGCTGGTGGGACCCGGAGCCTTCGTCTTCATGATCGTCGTACTGGGTCTCATCGTGCTGCTGCTGATGACGTACGACGCCCGCGAGGAGTCTGCCGCCGGGCCGCGGCCCGAGGGCGGCAACGGCGGCAAGGGCGACGACGGCGCCCCGGTCAGCCCTCCGCCGGCGCCCACAACTCCGTGATGCCGGTGCCGAGCTCGGCGAGGAGACGCCGCAGCAGGGGCAGGCTGAGGCCGATGACGTTCCCGTGGTCGCCGTCGATGCCGTCGATGAACGGCGCCGAGCGGCCGTCCAGGGTGAACGCGCCCGCGACGTACAGGGGTTCCCCGGAGGCCACGTAGGCGGCGATCTCGTCGTCGGTCGGCTCGCCGAAACGGACGACGGTGGACGCCGTCGCCGAGACGTGGCGGCCGGAGTCGGTGTCCCAGACGCAGTGGCCGGTCTGCAGCGTGCCCGCCCGGCCGCGCATCGCCTTCCAGCGGGCGGTGGCCTCCTCGGCGTCCGCCGGCTTGCCGAGCGCCTGGCCGTCCAGGTCGAGCACCGAGTCGCAACCGATCACCAGGGCGCCGTGCACCTCGGGCTTCGCGGCCACCACGGACGCCTTGGCCTCGGCCAGGGCGAGGGCCAGCTCGGCGGGGGTGGGGGCGGTGACGGCCTCCTCGTCGACACCGCTCACGAGCACCTCGGGGGCCAGTCCTGCCTGGCGCAGCAGGCCGAGCCGGGCCGGGGACTGGGAGGCGAGGACGAGTCGGCGGCGGGGCTGAGCAGCAGTCATGGGGTCACATTAGCCACCGGGGGCGGGGGCGGCTCACCCCAGGCCGAGGACGATCATCGCGAGGACCATGGCCAGCGCCAGGAAGACGCTCAGCCGCCGCAGCATGTCCTGCATGTCGCGCAGTTCCTTGGGCGGCTCGTTCTCGGGGTCGGACCACAGCATGCCACTAGCGTGGGGCTTGGCCGGGGGGCGGGGCTTGAGTACGGGTACCTAAATCGGGGCGCGGGGTTGCAGCTCTGTGCGCTCACGCGGCGGAGCCGCGAATCGACACAGCCCCGCGCCCCTGGGACGACCGGCCTCAGGTCGGCCAGTAGGTGCGGCCCCATGCCGTCGGGCCCGGGTGGGGCAGGCGGTGGGCCGCGAGGCGGGACGGGTCCGACCATGCGTCGCGCGGGCGCTCGGTGGTGGACGGCTCGGCGGCCGCCGCCGCGGCGCGGGCCCTGACCACCGTCAGGGCGGCGGCCAGTTCTTCCGGGGTGGGGTTGCCCCGGACGACCTTGATGGTCACAGCGGCTCCTTACAGGGGGATGTTGCCGTGCTTCTTCGGGGGCAGCGACTCACGCTTGGTGCGCAGCTGGCGCAGGCCGCGGACGATGTGGCGGCGGGTGTCGGACGGCATGATCACCGCGTCGACGTAGCCGCGTTCGGCCGCCGTGTAGGGGTTGAGGAGGGCGTCCTCGTACTCCTGGATCAGACGGGCGCGGGTGGCCTCGGTGTCGTCACCGGCCTCGGCGATGGTGCGGCGGTGCAGGATGTTGACCGCGCCCTGGGCGCCCATGACGGCGATCTGGGCGGTGGGCCAGGCCAGGTTGAGGTCGGCGCCCAGGTGCTTGGAGCCCATGACGTCGTAGGCGCCGCCGAAGGCCTTGCGGGTGATGACCGTGATGAGCGGCACCGTGGCCTCGGCGTAGGCGAAGATCAGCTTGGCGCCGCGCCGGATGATGCCGTCGTGCTCCTGGTCCACGCCCGGCAGGAAGCCGGGGACGTCCACGAAGGTGAGGACGGGGACGTTGAAGGCGTCGCAGGTGCGCACGAAGCGGGCCGCCTTCTCGGAGGCGGTGATGTCCAGGCACCCGGCGAACTGCATCG
The DNA here is from genome assembly GCF_003112555.1 of Streptomyces coelicoflavus. Taxonomy (GTDB): domain Bacteria; phylum Actinomycetota; class Actinomycetes; order Streptomycetales; family Streptomycetaceae; genus Streptomyces; species Streptomyces coelicoflavus. Next base: position 404,892 of record NZ_BEWB01000006.1, read on the forward strand.
GCTGGTTGGCGACGATGCCGACCGGGCGGCCCTCGACGCGGCCGAAGCCGGTGAGGATGTTCGGCGCGAACAGGGGCTGGGTCTCGAAGAACTCGGCGTCGTCCAGGACGTGCTCGATGACGCTGTGCATGTCGTAGGGCTGGTTCGCCGAGTCGGGGACGATCGTGTCCAGCTCGGCGTCCTCGTCCGTGACCGCGAGGTCCGCCTCCTCCGGGAAGGCGGGGGGCTCGGAGAGGTTGTTGGACGGCAGGTAGGACAGGAGCTGCTTGACGTACTCGACCGCGTCCTTCTCGTCGCCCGCCATGTGGTGGGCCACGCCCGAGGTGGAGTTGTGGGTGCGGGCGCCGCCCAGCTCCTCGAAGCCGACGTCCTCGCCGGTGACCGTCTTGATGACGTCGGGTCCGGTGATGAACATGTGGCTGGTCTGGTCGACCATCACCGTGAAGTCGGTGATCGCGGGAGAGTAGACCGCGCCGCCCGCGCACGGGCCGACGACCAGGCTGATCTGCGGGATCACTCCCGAGGCGTGGGTGTTGCGGCGGAAGATCTCGCCGTAGGCGCCGAGGGAGGCCACGCCCTCCTGGATGCGGGCGCCGCCGGAGTCGTTGATGCCGACGACCGGGCAGCCGGTCTTCAGCGCGAAGTCCATCACCTTGACGATCTTCTGGCCGTACACCTCGCCCAGTGCGCCGCCGAAGACGGTGAAGTCCTGGGAGAAGACGGCGACCGGGCGGCCGTCGACGGTGCCGTAGCCGGTGACGACGCCGTCGCCGTAGGGGCGGTTGGCGTCGAGGCCGAAGTTGGTGGAGCGGTGCCGGGCGAACTCGTCCAGCTCGACGAAGGAACCCTCGTCGAGGAGGAGGTCGATGCGTTCACGAGCCGTCAGCTTGCCCTTGGCGTGCTGTTTCTCCACGGCGCGTGCGGAACCGGCGTGCGTCGCCTCCTCGATACGGCGCCTGAGATCCGCGAGCTTGCCCGCGGTCGTGTGGATGTCGGGCTGCTGCTCTTCCGGCTCGGACATCGGGATGCGGCTCCCTGCCTGCTCAAAAGGGGGGACGGTTACTCGTTCGTAGAGTAGTAGGGGCCCTTCCGATCGGCAGTGCGGTGTTTCCCACACCTAGGGTGGGTTGCATGACGCCCCGTGACTCCTCCGACTCCCCGAACGACGCCCCGAAGGACGCCCCCAAGGACGCCGCGAACGACGCCCCGCGCAGCCGGTGGTCCGACCTGGACCGGCCCCCGCTCAGCAGCACGGCCCTGCGCCGGGGCCTGGTGCGGGAGGAAGGACTGTGGCGGCGGGTCGACGTCGTGCAGCGCACCGGGTCCACCAACTCCGACCTCGTCGCCCGGGCCGCCGAGGGGGACCTGGCGGAGGGCGTGGTCCTCGTCGCCGAGGAGCAGAGCGCCGCGCGGGGGCGCCTGGACCGGCAGTGGACGGCGCCGGCCCGCTCCGGGCTCTTCTTCTCCGTCCTGCTGCGCCCCGCCGAGGTCCCCGTGACCCGCTGGGGCTGGCTGCCGCTGCTCACCGGCGTCGCCGTGGCGACCGGGCTGTCCCGCGTCGCGGGCGTCGACACCGCCCTGAAGTGGCCCAACGACCTGCTGGTGACCGTCGGCGACGAGGAGCGCAAGGCCGGCGGCATCCTCGCCGAGCGGGCCGGGAACGACGGCGTCGTCATCGGCGTCGGCATCAACGTCTCGCTGCGCGCCGACGAACTGCCGGTCCCGCGGGCCGGTTCGCTGGCGCTGGCCGGGGCCGCGAACACCGACCGCGACCCGCTGCTGCGCGGGGTGCTGCGGTCGCTGGAGGACTGGTACGGGCGCTGGCGCGAGGCCGGGGGCGACCCGGCGGCCAGCGGGCTTCAGGAGACGTACGCGGCGGGCTGCGCGACGCTCGGGCGGATGGTGCGGGCGGAGCTTCCCGGTGACCGGTCGCTCGTGGGGGAGGCGGTGGCCGTGGACGGCGACGGGCGGCTGGTCCTCGCGACGGAGGCGGGGGTGCAGGAGCCGGTGGGAGCGGGCGACATCGTGCACCTGCGGTTGGCGTGAGCGCGGCCCCGGGGCACCCTCGGAGTACGGGACGCACGGGAGTGAGCTGGGGCACACCTGACGTAAAGTTGGGGCCGGTCGAACCTGACCGCGGCAGATCGGAAAGGCAACAGGCGTGACCGTCGACGACACCGGTTCCGGCGCGGACGGGGACGGCCGGGTGGACCCCGAGCCCGCCCCGGACGCCGCCGACCCCGGCGAGGACCCGCTCGCGCTGCGCCTGGAGGGGCTCATCCTGGGCGCCGAGCGCCGCTACACCCCCTTCCAGGCCGCCCGCAGCGCGGGCGTCTCCATGGAGCTGGCCTCCCGGTTCTGGCGGGCCATGGGCTTCGCCGACATCGGCCAGGCCAAGGCGCTCACCGAGGCCGATGTCCTCGCCCTGCGGCGGCTGGCCGGTCTGGTGGAGGCGGGGCTGCTCAGCGAGGCGATGGCCGTTCAGGTCGCCCGGTCCACGGGGCAGACCACCGCCCGGTTGGCCGAGTGGCAGATCGACTCCTTCCTCGAGGGCCTGACCGAGCCGCCCGAGCCCGGGATGACGCGCACCGAGGTCACGTATCCCATCGTCGAACTGCTCCTTCCCGAGCTTCAGGAGTTCCTCGTCTACGTCTGGCGGCGCCAGCTCGCCGCCTCGGCGGGACGGGTCATCCAGGCCGGGGACGACGAGGAGATGGTGGATCGGCGGCTCGCGGTGGGCTTCGCGGACCTGGTCGGGTTCACGCGGCTGACCCGGCGGATGGAGGAGGAGGAGCTCGGCGAACTGGTCGAGGCCTTCGAGACGACCTCCGCCGACCTGGTGGCCGCGCGCGGCGGACGGCTGGTCAAGACCCTCGGCGACGAGGTGCTCTACGCCGCCGACGACGCCGGTACGGCCGCCGAGATCGCGCTGCTCCTCGTCGAGACGATGGCCCACGACGAGACCATGCCGGAACTGCGCGTCGGCATCGCCTTCGGCACCGTCACCACCCGGATGGGCGATGTCTTCGGCACCACCGTCAACCTGGCCTCCCGGCTCACCTCGATAGCCCCCAAGGACGCCGTCCTCGTCGACTCCGCCTTCGCACAGGAGCTGATCCGCACCGGGGACGCCCCCGCCTCGGAGGCGGCGGCCGCCGAGGAAGCGGCCGCCGCGGAGAAGGAGGGCGAGGAACCGCCGGTGTACCGCTTCGCGCTCCAGCCGATGTGGCAGCGCCCGGTACGAGGTCTCGGCGTGGTCGAACCGTGGCTGCTCACGCGCCGGGGCCACGCCGGCGGGGAGTCGTAGGCGGAGGAGCCTCGTAGGCGGGGACAGCCGGGGAGCCGTAGGCCCGGAGAGGCCGTCGTTCAGCCGCCGAGCAGGTCGACGCAGAGACCGATGACCGGCACGCACAGGCCCGGGTCGTCGGGTTCCGGCGCCGGGGCGGACGGCGGTGGCGTGCTGCGCGCCGGTGGCGGCGTCGGTGCGGTGGGGGACTCGGACCGGGACGGCCGCGGAGTGCCCGGGGCCGGGGTACGGCCCCGGTCGTCGGCGCCGTCCTCGCGTCCCCCTCCGCTCTGCCCCTCCCGCGTCTGCCCCTGCCTGCGCCCGTCGGTGGCGTCCTGGCCGCCCGGCGCGGTCGTGGCGGTGGGGAGCGGGACCGGTGCACCGCTCGCGGACGGGCCCGGCAGGGCGCCGGGTATGAGGCCCGGCCCGGGGGAGCCGCTCAGGCCGCCCATGGCGGACGTCGCCGAAGGGCTCGCCCCGGGCGGTCCGCCGCCGGTGCCCGCGGTGGTGGACGCCGGCGCCCACTCGTCCGCGGCCGTGTCCCGGCCTCCGCCGTCCACGTGCGGCGCCGCCTCGGCGCCGTAGCCGCCGGTCGCGGCACCGCCGGGCTCGGGCAGCAGGCGCACGAGGCTCAGGGCGCCGACCGCCAGGGCGAGGCCGCCGGCGACCAGCAGTACCTTGCGGGGGCGGGGCCTGCGGTGCCGGCCGCGCCGGAACCACGCGTACCGCGGCTCCGGCACCGCGCCGGTGCTCGGGCCGCCGGTCGTTTCGGCGGTCGGTCTTCCGGCCGTCCGCGTGTCGGCCGTCCGCGTGTCGGCCGTCCGTCTGCCGGTCGTCCGTCTGCCGGTCGTCCGTGTGCCGGTCGTCGTCATGGTCCCTCCCCGGTGCGCACGCGCCCCCGCTGCGCCGTGGCGGAGCGAGGCTACGGTCTGCCGTCGGCCGGAGTGGGGCGGTCGCCCGTATGTCACTCGAACGGGTGGGCGGCGGCCGGTGTGCGGGGCGGGCGCGTCCGGTCTTCCCCCGCGCGGGCCCGCCTGCGATGATCGGGCGGTCGACTTGTTAACACGCGTTAACCGGAGGGTGTCATGAGCGAGGAGCGGTTCGGAGAGTTCGTCCTGGTGCGGCGGCACGGGGACGGGCATGTCGCGGAGCTCGCGCTCGACCGGCCGAAGGCCATGAACGCCGTCTCGACCGCCATGGCCCAGTCCGTGGGTGCGGCCTGCGCGGCCCTGGGTGAGGACCGGGGCGTACGGGTGGTGGTGCTGACCTCGACCCACGAGCGGGCGTTCTGCGTCGGGGCGGACCTGAAGGAGCGCAACTCCTTCTCCGACGCCGATCTGCTGCGCCAGCGGCCGGTGACGCGGGGGGCGTACACGGCGGTGCTCGAGCTGCCGCAGCCGACGGTCGCGGCCGTGCACGGGTTCGCGCTGGGCGGCGGCTTCGAGCTGGCGCTGTCCTGCGACGTGATCGTGGCCGACCGTACGGCCGTGGTGGGGCTGCCGGAGGTGTCGGTGGGCGTGATCCCGGGCGGCGGCGGTACGCAGCTGCTGCCGCGCCGGGTGGGGGCGGCGCGAGCGGCCGAGCTGGTGTTCACGGCGCGGCGGGTGGCGGCCGGGGAGGCGCGCGAGCTGGGGCTCGTGGACCAGCTGGTGGAGGAGGGGCGGGACCGGGAGGAGGCGCTGGAGCTGGCCTCCCGGATGGCCGCCAACTCGCCGGTGGGCCTGCGCGCGGCCAAGCGGGCACTGCGGCTCGGGCACGGTCTCGACCTGCGGGCGGGCCTCGAGGTCGAGGACGCGGCGTGGCGGTCGGTGGCGTTCTCGGGGGACCGGGCGGAGGGCGTGGCGGCGTTCAACGAGAAGCGGGCGCCGCGGTGGCCGGGTGAGTGAGCCGAGCGCACGGGTCGAAGGCAATCGCCCGGTTCGCCCCGTTTGAGTAACGTTTCTTCGTGAATCTCCCTAGCCTGGAGTGATGGGTGACGACAGGCGGCTCGCGGCCGTGGTGGCGCTTGCGCAGGGGATGGCCGCCGCGCAGAGCGCGCGTGAGGCGTGGCGGGCGGCGGCCGTCGGCGGATGCCTGGCGCTGGGCGGCAGCTTCGCCGCGCTGTCGGTGTGGGAGCGGGAGCTGGGCCGGCTCCGGGTGCTCGTGAACGTCGGCCGGCGGGCCGAGGACGAGGAGGAGTTCCCGGAGAACGAGTCCTACCCGGTGCACCAGTTCGCGGAGATCACCGAGTTCCTGCACGAGCGCTGGGCGGGCGGCGGTGAGCCCGACGCCTGGGTCGAGACGGCCGAGGGGCCCGCCGCCGGGCGCCCCGGGTACGTCCACCAGCGCGTCGCCGCCCTGCGCCGCCGGGGCCGCGGCTGCTGCGTGGTCGCGCCGATCGTGCTGCACGGCCGGGCGTGGGGCGAGCTGTACGTGGCCCGGCCGGTGGGGGAGCGGGTTTTCGAGCGGGGCGACGCCGACTTCGCCACCGTCCTGGCCTCCGTCGTCGCCGCCGGGATCGCGCAGACCGAGCGGCTCGAGGAGGTCAGGCGGCTCGCGTACACCGACGCGCTCACCGGGCTGGCCAACCGCCGCGCCGTCGACTCGGCGCTGGACGAGGCCGTCGAGCGGCACCGCGAGGAGGGTGTCGTCGTCAGCCTCGTCGTCTGCGATCTGAACGGCCTCAAGCGGGTGAACGACACGCACGGCCACGCCGTCGGGGACCGGCTCCTGGAGCGGTTCGGGTCGGTGCTGTCGCTGTGCGGCGCGATGCTGCCGGGGGCGCTCGCCGCGCGGCTCGGCGGGGACGAGTTCTGCCTGCTCGCGGTCGGGCCGGCCGCCGACGCGGTGGTCAAGGCGGCCGAGGAGCTGTGCCGCCGGGCGGCCGAACTGGAGCTGGGCGACGGCGTGGCCTGCGGGGTCGCGTCCACGGAGGACCCGGTCGGGCCGGTGCGGTCCGCCCGCCGGCTGTTCCGGCTCGCCGACGCCGCCCAGTACCGCGCCAAGGCCGAGCGGGCGTCCGGGCCGGTCGTCGCGGGACGCGAGGGGCCCGACGACCCCGTCGTGCGGCTCGCGGACGAGCCCTCCCGGGAGGAGGACGGGGAGCGCAGGCGGTTCAGGGGGCGGCACTCGCCGTGACGCCGGGGCGCGCGGGAGCGGTAAGGGGCGCAGCCCGCGCGCATCCGTGACGCATCCCCTCGTGACATCATCGAATTCACTGCGTACGCTCCTGAATATGGATATGCACACTGTGGTGGTGGGGACGGCCGGGGTCACCGCGTCCGACGTTCTCGCCGTGGCGCGCGGCGGCGCCCGGATCGAGCTCTCCGGCGACGCGGTCGCCGCCCTGGCCGCGGCCCGCGGCATCGTGGACGCGCTGGCCGCCAAGCCGGACCCCGTGTACGGCGTGAGCACCGGCTTCGGTGCCCTGGCGACCCGGCACATCAGCCCCGACCTGCGCGCGCAGCTCCAGCGCAACATCGTCCGCTCGCACGCCGCCGGGATGGGCCCGCGCGTGGAGCGCGAGGTGGTGCGGGCGCTGATGTTCCTGCGGCTGAAGACCGTCTGCTCCGGACACACCGGTGTCCGCCCCGAGGTCGCCCAGACCATGGCCGACGTGCTCAACGCCGGGATCACCCCGGTCGTGCACGAGTACGGCTCCCTCGGCTGCTCCGGCGACCTCGCCCCGCTGTCGCACTGCGCGCTGACCCTCATGGGCGAGGGCGACGCCGAGGGCCCCGACGGCACCGTACGGCCGGCCGGTGAGCTGCTCGCCGCGCACGGGATCACCCCGGTCGAGCTGCGCGAGAAGGAGGGCCTCGCCCTCCTCAACGGCACCGACGGCATGCTCGGCATGCTGGTCATGGCCCTCGCCGACCTCGACACCCTCTACAAGTCGGCCGACATCACCGCCGCGCTGACCATGGAGGCCCTGCTCGGCACCGACAAGGTGCTCGCCCCCGAGCTGCACGCCATCCGCCCGCACCCCGGGCAGGCCGCCAGCGCCGCCAACATGGCCGCCGTGCTCAAGGGCTCCGGCCTGACCGGGCACCACCAGGACGACGCACCCCGCGTCCAGGACGCCTACTCGGTGCGCTGCGCCCCGCAGGTCGCGGGCGCCGGACGCGACACCATGGCCCACGCCGGCCTCGTCGCCGAGCGCGAGCTGGCCGCGGCCGTGGACAACCCCGTCGTCCTGCCTGGGGGTACCTCCCAGGCTTTCGGCTCTGGGGGAGGGCGGGTGGAGTCCAACGGCAACTTCCACGGCGCCCCGGTCGCCTACGTCCTGGACTTCCTCGCCGTCGCCGTCGCCGACCTCGGCTCCATCGCCGAGCGGCGCACCGACCGGCTGCTGGACAAGAACCGCAGCCACGGCCTGCCGCCGTTCCTCGCCGACGACGCGGGCGTCGACTCCGGCCTGATGATCGCCCAGTACACGCAGGCCGCCCTGGTCGGCGAGCTGAAGCGGCTCGCCGTACCGGCCTCCGCCGACTCCATCCCGTCCTCCGCCATGCAGGAGGACCACGTGTCGATGGGCTGGTCGGCGGCGCGCAAGCTGCGCACGGCCGTCGACAACCTCACGCGCGTGATCGCCGTGGAGCTGTACGCCGCCACGCGCGGGATCGAGCTCCGTGAGGGCCTCACCCCCGCCCCGGCCTCGCAGGCCGTCATCGACGCCGTACGGGCGGCCGGTGTCGAGGGGCCGGGACCGGACCGCTTCCTGGCGCCCGACCTCGCCGCGGCGGACGCGTTCGTGCGCGCCGGGCACCTGGTCGCGGCGGCGGAGACGGTCACGGGGCCGCTGCGCTAGCGGACGGTGACGTGTCCGAGGGGCCCCGGCGGAACGACGCCGGGGCCCCTCGTGCTGCTCCTGGACGCTCCGGACGGTCGACGGCGACCTCGTAGGGCACGGGACGGCCCCGGACGGTCAAGAAGGCCAAAAAAACGTCAAGTTCTGTCAAAAGTCGAGGCGTTCCCGGCGGACCGAGTAGCCCACGAAGCCCGCGCCGAGGCCGAGGCAGAGGGCGCCGCCGACGACGTACGGCGTGCTGTCGAAGCTGCCGGTGTCGGCCAGCCGGGTCGTGCCCTCGCCGGTCGCCGCCGTGTCCGTGGCGGTGTCGGCGGAGGTGTCCGCGGATGCGGCTCTCGCCTGGGCCGTGACCTGCGGAGACGGCGTCGCGGCCGCGGACTCGAGCACCGGTGTCTCGGGGGTCGCGTTGGCCGACGGGACGAACCACAGGGCACACAGCAGGCCGCCCGCGGCGGTGGCGGTCAGCAAGGAACGGCGAGCGGATGACACGGAATATCGATCCCCTTGTGGCGCTGGCGAATTGGCCGTGTGGGCAGATGTTAGTGAAAGGCGCGGGTCACAGGAAAGTCACGGGAGGGGTCGGCCTTACGCTCCGGGCATGAGCACTCCAGAGACATCACGGTTTGTACGGGTTCGCGTCGAGCTGGTTCTCGAGATCGACGACGACGAGGCCGTCACCGGGGCCGCACTCCAGGCCCTCGCCGACGACACCGACCTGTCCGACGCGGAACGGGCGGACTCCGAGCGCGCTGTGACGGAGGACACGGCCGAGGCCCTGGCGCATCTGGTGGACCCGTTCGACCTGGTCGGCGCGGTGCCGGGGGTCGAGCTCCGGCAGGCCTCCTGGAGCAGTGAGCAGATCGACTACGACCCCGATTCGTCCGAGTGGGACCTCGACGAGGATGATGGCGACGAGAACGACCCGGAAGACGATGAAATGACGGTCGGCTGACGCGGTGTGGGGAAATTCCTGACCCCGGACGGCAACCGCCGTCCGGGGTTTCGTCGTCTCACGGTGCGCACTGACCGACACCTCCCCGCACCGTCCGCGCCCTGAGCGGCAAACGTGGTATGGGCCACACCTGTGAGCGATGTGGAACGGGACGAACCGGTCGTAGCGTTGAAAGTTATTGACGGGGTATCTCGGGGTTTCGGGAATCGGCAACGATGGAGAAGCGTGTGATGACGGACGGTAAGCGGCGCAAGGGCCTGGCGGCCGCGTCCGCACTGCTCGGCGGTGTGCTGGTGCTCTCGGCATGTTCCAGTAGCGACGCCGACACCTCCGGGGGTGGGGACGGCAAGACCTCGCAGGCCGAGGTCGACGAGGCGGCGGCGAAGAAGACGTCCGAGGCCCAGATCAAGATCACGCCCAAGGGCGGCTCGGACAACGCCTCCATCAACAACTCCGCCGGCGTCACCGTGAGCAAGGGCACGCTCACCGAGGTGAAGATGACCGCCTCGGACGGCACCGAGGTCAAGGGCGAGATATCCGCCGACAAGACCAGCTGGAAGCCCAGCGGTCAGCTGGAGCGCGCCACCAAGTACTCGATCTCGGCGACCGCGAAGGACTCCGAGGGCCGCGCCGCCCACGAGAACACCTCGTTCACCACGGTCTCGCCCCAGAACAGCTTCATCGGGACCTTCACCCCGGACGACGGCAAGACCGTCGGCGTCGGAATGCCCGTGTCGATCAACTTCGACAAGGAGATCACCGACAAGGCCGCCGTCCAGAAGGGCATCACGGTCAACAGCAGCAGCGGCCAGGAGGTCGCCTGCCACTGGTTCTCCACCCAGCGCATGGACTGCCGCCCCCAGGACTACTGGCAGGAGGGCTCGACCGTCACCCTCAAGCTGGCGCTCGACGGGGTCGAGGGCGCCGACGGCGTCTACGGTGTCCAGCAGAAGTCGGTCACCTTCAAGATCGGCCGCAACCAGGTCTCCTACGTCGACGCGAAGACCAAGCAGATGAAGGTCACGCAGGACGGCAAGACGGTCAAGACCATCCCGATCTCGGCCGGCTCCCCGGAGAACAAGACGTACGAGGGCCAGATGGTGATCTCCGAGAAGTTCAAGGAGACCCGGATGGACGGCTCGACCGTCGGCTTCACCGACGACGACGGCAAGGGCGAGTACGACATCAAGGACGTGCCGCACGCCATGCGCCTGAGTACCTCCGGCACCTTCATCCACGGCAACTACTGGGGCAAGGGCATCTTCGGCAACGCCAACACCAGCCACGGCTGCGTGGGCCTGGCCGACGCCAAGGGTGCCGACGACCCGAACACCCCGGGCGCCTGGTTCTACAACAACTCGATCATCGGTGACGTGGTCGTCGTCCAGAACACCGGCGACAAGACCATCGCCCCGGACAACGGCCTCAACGGCTGGAACATGGACTGGGCCCAGTGGAAGGCGGGTTCGGCGGTCTGACGGCCCCGGCCCCCCCCCGTTCTCCGAGCCACACAGCGCCTGTCGCCCCGCACCGGGGCGGCAGGCGCTGTCTCGTCTCGGGCGGTGTCAGTCGGTGTAGTTCTTCCCCGGGGGCCGGCCGGGCACCGGCTTGCCGACGAGGGCGACCGGGGTGAACAGGCTGATGTGGCCCAGGTACAGGGTGAGCTGCCAGATCCCGTCGGTGTCGTAGTGCCGGGACAGCCGGGCGAACAGGTCGTCACTCACCCGGTCCCCGAACGGGTTCGGGGTGAGGACGGCCTCCGCGAGTTCCAGCGCGGCACGCTCGGGACCGGTGAAGCAGGGGGCGCTCTGCCAGGTCGCCACGGCCGTGATGCGCCACTCCTCCTCGCCGGCCTTGCGCAGGGCGTCGGTCGCCGCGACGCCGTGGTAGGTGCTGCCGATGAGCTGTGCGGTGCGCAGGCGCATCAGAGCGAGGGTGGCCTGCGGGACCGGACCGCTGCGGAGTGCCTTCTGCACGGCGGCGGAGAGGGCCAGCAACTCCGGGTAGAGCCCGGTGGGGTCGGGCAGGCGGGACCGTACCCCGTCCTGCCCCGCGGTGGTGGTCGTCGTGTCCTCGGTGGTGGTCATGGCGGAGTCGCTCCTCGGAGTCGGTTCGGACGTCGTTCCACCCCTCCGACACCGTGGCGGCCCGAAGTGTGAGCCCCCGTCCCGGACCGGGTGCTCCGGCCCGCATGTCACACATGGCCGCGCTGTCGCGTCGTAAGGAGGTGAGGACACGCGCGCACGCGGCAGAAGGAGCGTCGGAAGCAATGACCACCCGATCCGCGCCGGTCACCGGCGAGCGGCGGCAACTGATCAACGTGGCCTACCGGATGCTCGGCTCGCTGGCCGACGCGGAGGACGCCGTCCAGGAGGCGTACGCCCGCTGGTACGCGATGCCGGCGGGCCGCCGCGAGGCCGTCGGGACCCCGGGGGCCTGGCTCACGACGGTCGTCAGCCGGGTCTGCCTCAACCACCTGCGCTCCGCCCGGGTCCGGCGGGAGCACTACGTGGGGCAGTGGCTCCCCGAGCCGCTGGCCGACCCCGCCGAGCGGAACGCCGCACGGACGCCCGGTATCGCCTCCGACCCGGCCGATCTGATCACCCTCGACGAGTCGGTCGGCATGGCCTTCCTGATCGTCCTGGACTCGATGTCCCCGGCCCAGCGGGTCGCCTTCGTCCTCCACGACGTCTTCCGCTATCCGTTCCCCGAGGTGGCCAGGATCGTCGGCCGTACGCCGGCCGCCTGCCGCCGGCTGGCGTCCACGGCGCGCCGGGCGATCCGCACCGCGCAGGAGTCCGCCGCGACGTCGACGGCGGAGGACGCGGTCGTCGTACGCGAACTCAAGCGGGCCTGGGAGACCAACGACGTCGACGCGCTCATCCGGCTACTCGACCCCGAGGTGGCCGCGGTCGGCGACGGAGGCGGCGTGGTGCGCACCCTGGAGCACCCAGTGCGGGGCAGCGAGCGGATCGTGCGCGGCCTGCTCCGCTTCGGCCCGCGGCAGTCCGGGCAGACGCTGCTCGAACGCACGGTCAACGGGCGGCCGGGACTGGTCGGTTGCCAGGACGGTGCCGTCGTGACGGTGTACTCCTTCGGCGTCTCGGACCACCGCGTCCGCCACCTGTGGGCGATGCGCAACCCCGAGAAGCTGCGCTCCTGGGCGACGGCCCCGGCCGCGTGAGCCGGGGGAGGCCGGGGGGCGGGGGCGCCGGGGCTCCGGTCAGCCGGCGAGGTCCAGCCATTCCCCGACGGCCAGTGCGTGCGCGCGCCGTCCGGCGTACGTGCGGAACTCGGCCTCCGGGTCGGCGACCTCGACGTAGCCCGGGACCTTGTCCGGCTGCTCCGGCTCGTAGTGGATGGGCACCGCGAACCGGGCGTCGAGGATTTCCGCGGCCGCGGCGGCCTGCCGCGGGTCCAGCGCGGCGGGCACCGGGCTCGGGGGCCGCAGGTGCGGTGCGTCGACCACCGCGCCGTTGGCGGGCAGGAACACCGCGTCGAACGGGCTGAACCGGCGCGCGACCAGCCACCAGAAGCCGTGGAACATCGTGTCGCCGCCGTGGAGGATCCGCCGCCCGTCGGCCTCCACCACCCAGTTCACCTGTGGGTCGCCGAGCCCGTCCACAGCGGGGGCCGCCGTGACGCGGAACGGCCCCAGGTCGCGCGAGGACCAGACGTCCACGACCTCGACGGCCAGCCGGTGCCGGACCAGCTCGCGCTCGGCCAGGAGCGTCGTCACGTTGTCCACGTCGTCGCCGTGACCGGGCGCCGGCCGCAGCACCGGCGCCCCCGGCGTCAGCACGTCCGCGAGCGCGGCCGCGTCGGTGTGGTCCCGGTGCAGGTGGGTGACGAGCGCGGCGGACGCCCTCCCGCCCGGCACCGCCACGTTCTCGCCGGGCTTCCACCCCGTGAACAGCGGCGAGAGGTCCCGCACGTAGTCGATCAGCAGTCGCTCGCCGCCCGCCTCGACCTCCAGTCCGGCCCAGCCCAGTCGTCGCACTCGCATGTCGCACTCCTTCGGTCGGTGGAGCTCCGGACGTTAGCGTACGGGCGTTCGCTAAATCAATAGCGAACGCCCGTACGCTATAGTCGTCGCATGTCACCACGTCGCTCAGCGGCCGAAGCGCAGGCCACCAGGGGCCGGATCCTCGGCCGTGCCGCCGAGATCGCCTCCGAGGAAGGGCTGGACGGCATCACCATCGGCCGGCTCGCCGAGGAGCTGGAGATGAGCAAGTCCGGGGTGCACAAGCACTTCGGCACCAAGGAGACGCTGCAGATCTCCACGCTGGACAAGGCGTTCGTGGACTTCTGGCACCGGGTGGTCGAGCCGGTACTCGGCGAGCCGCCGGGTCTGCGGCGACTGCGCGCGGTCTGCGCCAACTCCGTGGGCTACCTGGAAGAGCCGCTGCTGCCCGGCGGCTGCCTGATGACCGCGGCACTCAGCGAGTACGACGGCCGGCCCGGCCGGGTCCGCGACGCGGTGGCCGAGGTGTGGTCGCGCTGGCGGGAACAACTGCGGGCGGACCTGACCACGGCGGTGGACAACGGCGAGCTGCCCGCGGACTTCGACGTCGACCAGGCGCTGTTCGAGATCGTCGCGGCGGGGCTGGCGCTCAACGCGGCCATGCAGCTCCAGCACGACCGCACGGCCGCGGACCGGGCCCGCCGCGCGATCGAGCGGGCTCTGGACCAGTCCTGACCCTCACCGTGCGGCGGTCCGGAATCACCGAAATGGCGAGCAACCGGATCGACTTGGTCGCCCAGCCGGCCACCGCGAGAAACCCCCAAAGCCCGGAGGACCAGCCGGAGTCGTGCGTCAACCACCACAGGACAGCCGCGGAAGTGAGCAAGAGGAAGACCGGCACGACGAGCCACGCGAACGCATGGCATCGGATGACTTCGCTCATTCGGACGGAGGACCTTCCGAAGAACTCGTAGCGCGTCGTGTGCACCGTCACGCCGACAGTGAAGCCGCCGCGTCCGTCCCCCAGCTCGCCAGCAGGCGCAGTGCGTCCGCCGACGGGGAGCCGGGCTCCGCGTGGTACGTGATGAAGGCCTGCTCGTCGTCGTCGACCAGGCGGAACGTCTCGAAGGACAGGGTCAGGTCGCCGACCAGCGGGTGTCGCATCCGCTTGACGCCGTAGCTCTTCTCCTTGACGTCGTGCGTGGCCCACAGGCGGCGGAACTCCTCGCTCTTCACGGAGAGTTCCCCGACGAGCGCGGACAGTCGCGGGTCGTCCGGGTGCCGGCCCGCGTCCATGCGCAGGAAACTGACCATGTCGTACGCCTTCTGGTCCCAGTCGACGAACAGGTCGCGGTAGTCCGGGTTCAGGAAGACCAACCGCGCCCAGTTGCGCTCGGCGGCCGGCAGCCTGCCCCAGTCGCCGAAGAGGGCCGCGGCCATCCGGTTCCAGGCGAGGATCTCCGAGCGGCGGCCCGTCACGTACGCGGGCACCGTGTCGATCGACTCCAGGAGCTGGAGCAGCGCCACCCGCACCGGCTGCTTGCCCCGCGGTGCCCCGGCCCGCCGGCGCTGCTGCTTCGGCTTCGCCAGGTGCGTCAGGTGTGCCTGCTCCGCGTCGGTCAGCCGCAGCGCGCGGGCGATCGCGTCCAGGACCTCCGCCGACACGTTCTGCCCGTTGCCCTGCTCGAGACGCGTGTAGTACGCCACCGACACCCCGGCCAGCTGCGCCAGCTCCTCGCGCCGCAGCCCGGGCACCCGGCGCTGCCGCCCGTACGACTCCAGGCCCACGTCCTCCGGCTTCAGCCGAGCCCGCCGGGTACGCAGGAACTCGCTCAGTTCGGCCCGCCGGTCAAGCTGTCCGTCCATGCTTCCAGTATCACCGGATGTATTCCCGGTCGTACGCACATGAGCCTGTCCCCGTCAGTGGTACGCACGCCGGTCGTACGCAAAGCCGTGGTCTGGGTGGATCCGCAGGTCGCAGGCAGGGTGGAAGCATCACCCAGTCACGCCAAGAGAATCCCGGAGAACCCGGCATGACCACTGTCGCCGCGTACGCAGCACCCGCCGCCAAGGCACCGCTGGAGCGCACCACCATCGAGCGGCGCGAGGTGCGTGAGCACGACGTCCTGATCGACATCAAGTTCGCCGGCATCTGCCACTCCGACATCCACCAGGTCCGCGAGGGCTGGGGCGAGGCCATCTTCCCGATGGTCCCCGGCCACGAGATCGCGGGCGTCGTCTCCGCCGTCGGCCCCGGCGTCACCAGGTTCGCCGTCGGCGACCGCGTCGGCGTCGGCTGCATGGTCGACTCCTGCCGCGAGTGCGAGAACTGCAAGGCCGGCCGGGAGCAGTACTGCACCAACGGCAACGTGATGACCTACAACGCCGTCGGCAGGGACGGCGAGGTCACCTACGGCGGCTACTCCGAGAAGGTCGTCGTCGACGAGAACTTCGTCCTCGGCATCCCCGAGGGCATCTCCCTGGACGAGGCCGCACCCCTGCTGTGCGCCGGCATCACCACGTACTCCCCGCTCAGGCGCTGGAACGCGGGCCCCGGCAAGAAGGTCGCCGTCGTCGGTCTGGGCGGCCTCGGCCACATGGCCGTCAAGCTCGCGCACGCCCTGGGCGCCGAGGTGACCGTGCTGTCGCAGTCCCTGCGCAAGAAGGACGACGGCCTGAAGCTGGGCGCCGACCACTACTACGCCACCAGCGACCCGGCCACCTTCGAGGAGCTGGCGGGCACCTTCGACCTGATCGTCTCCACGGTCTCCGCCCCGCTCGACTTCGCCGCCTACCTGGGGCTGCTGAAGACGGAGGGCACGCTGGCCAACGTCGGCGCCCCCGAGGAGCCCGTCTCCCTCAACCTGTTCGCGCTGCTCGGCGGCGGCAAGTCCCTGACCGGCTCCATGATCGGCGGCATCGCCGAGACCCAGGAGATGCTGGACTTCTGCGCGGAGCACGGCATCGGCGCCGAGATCGAGCTGATCGCCGCGTCCGAGGTCAACGAGGCGTACGAGCGGGTGCTCGCCAGCGACGTGCGGTACCGCTTCGTGATCGACACCGCGACGATCTGATCCCCGGAGGAAGATTCTTCGGGATTTCTTCCTCCCTCCTGTCACACAGCCGCCCCGCCCCGGGTCATACCGCCACGACACACAACGGCGGACGTCCGGGGCGGGGCGGTTCCACATCGGCTCCCACCCCGCCCCCGGACGCCACGGACACCGGGAGCAGCAGCCATGACCCACCCCTCGATCTCCACGACGCCCCTCCTGGTCACCGGCGGCACAGGAACCCTCGGCGGCCACGTCGTCCCGCTGCTGCGGGCGGCCGGCCGGGACATCCGCGTCCTCACCCGGCGCCCCCGCCCGGACGCGGACGGCATCACGTACGTCACCGGTGACCTGCGCACCGGCGAGGGCGTCGAGGCCGCCGTCGACGGCGTGCACACCGTGCTGCACCTGGCCGGCGGCCCCAAGGGTGACGACGAGGCGACCCGCACCCTGGTGCGCGCCGCGGTCGGTGCGGACGTACGGCACCTCGCGTACATCTCGGTCGTGGGCGCCGACCGCGTCCCGCTGGCCTGGCTGCGCACCAAGCTGGAGTCCGAGCGGGCGATCGCCGGCTCGGGCATCGGCTGGACGGTGCTGCGGGCGGCCCAGTTCCACGAGCTGACGCTGACGATGATCGAGAAGATGACCCGGCTGCCGGTCCTCCCGGCCCCGGGCGGGCTGCGTCTGCAACCGGTCGCCGCCCGCGAGGTCGCCGCGCGCCTGGCCGAGCTGACGCTGGCCGAGCCGTCCGGCCGGGTGCCCGACATGACCGGCCCCGAGGTCCACGATCTGGCCACGCTGGCCCGTTCCTACCTCGACGCGCGCGGCGGACGCCGGCGTCCGAAGCTGCCGGTGCGCATTCCCGGGAAAGCGGGGCGCGCGTACCGTTCTGGCGCGAACCTCACCCTGGAAGACGCACTGGTCGGCAAGCTGACGTGGGCCGAATTCCTGGCGGAGAGGGTGACCGTATGAGTTCTCCCGGCCTTTCTGGCCGAAAGTCGGCGCAGTCGAAGAATATGCGCATGACAACTATTGCAAAGCGAATGAAAACCTTCGTCCCCACCTCCGCAAAGGGTGCTGGAATACCGTTTCTGCAGCGAATTTCGGCGAGATCCTGAATGCGGCACACAGCATGCCCGCCGGAACCCGGCGGGCGTTGCTCCGTCGCGTTCGCAAGGAGATGGCAACGTGGTGCGAAGCAGGGCGAAGGCCGCGGCCGACGCCGCCGACCGGCTGCTGAAGGCCGGTCAGCTGCTGCGGAAGTCCCCGACCACCCTCGACCTGAGGGCCGTGTACCGCACGGACCAGAAAGTCAATGACCGTCCTTATCGGGAGCGGTGGGCGTATGACAAAGTCGTGCGCTCCACGCACGGCGTCAACTGCACGGGATCCTGCTCGTGGAAGGTGTACGTCAAGGACGGACTGATCACCTGGGAGACCCAGCAGACGGATTATCCGAGCGTCGGCCCCGACCGGCCCGAGTACGAGCCGCGCGGCTGTCCGCGCGGCGCTTCCTTTTCCTGGTACACCTACTCGCCCACCCGCGTTCGCCATCCGTTGGCCCGCGGTGTCCTCGTCGAAATGTACCGGGACGCCAAACGCCGGCACGGCGGCGATCCCGTGGCCGCCTGGGCCGAGCTGACCGGTGACCCCGACAAGCGGCGCCGCTACCAGTGCGCCCGCGGCCACGGCGGCTTTGTTCGCGTCGACTGGGACGAGGCGCTGGAGATCGCCGCCGCAGCCCAGGTGCACACCATCGCCGAGTACGGCCCCGACCGGGTCGCCGGGTTCTCCCCGATCCCCGCCATGTCCATGGCCTCGCACGCGGTCGGCGCCCGCTACCACTCCCTCATCGGCGCCCCGATGATCTCCTTCTACGACTGGTACGCCGACCTGCCGATCGCCTCCCCGCAGGTCTTCGGCGACCAGACCGACGTACCGGAGTCGGGGGACTGGTGGGACGCGGCGTACCTGATGCTGTGGGGCTCCAACGTCCCCGTCACCCGCACCCCGGACGCCCACTGGATGGTGGAGGCCCGCTACCGGGGCCAGAAGGTCGTCGTCGTCTCGCCGGACTACGCGGACGCCACCAAGTTCGCCGACGAGTGGCTGCACCCGCACCCCGGCACCGACGGGGCTCTCGCGATGGCGATGGGGCACGTGCTGCTCACCGAGTTCTTCGTGCGGCGGCAGGTGCCGTACTTCACCGACTACGTGAAGCGCTTCACCGACCTGCCCTTCCTCGTCGCCCTCGACGAACACGCGGAGGGGAGCTACACGCCCGGCAAGTTCGTCACCGCCGCCGACCTCGGGCTCGGCCGGCACGCCGACGCCGGGGCGCGGGCCTGGATGCCGGTGCTGATCGACGCCGACACCGACGACGTCGTCGTCCCCAACGGCACCCTCGGCGACCGGTGGGGCAAGGATGGCCAGGGACGCTGGAACCTCGACCTGGGCGGGACCGACCCGCTGCTCACCCTGCACGGGCACACGGGCGGCCGCTCCGACAACGGTGTCGAGGTGGTGCTGCCCCGCTTCGACGAACCCGGCGCCACCGTCGTGCGCGGCGTACCGGCCCGGGAGATCGGCGGCCGGCTCGTCACCACCGTCTACGACCTGCTGCTCGCCCAGTACGCCGTCGCCCGCCCCGGACTCGCCGGCCACTGGCCCACCGGCTACGACGACGCCGGAGAACCCTGCACCCCCGCCTGGCAGGAGCGGATCACCTCGGTCCCGGCGGACGCGGCGGTGCGCACCGCCCGGGAGTTCGCGCGCACCGCCGAACAGAGCCGGGGCCGCTGCATGATCGTCATGGGTGCCGGCACCAACCACTGGTTCCACTCCGACACCATCTACCGCTCCTTCCTCTCCCTGCTCGTCCTCACCGGCTGCCAGGGCGTCAACGGCGGCGGCTGGGCGCACTACGTCGGCCAGGAGAAGGTCCGCCCGTACACCGGCTGGCAGCAGCTGTCCACGGCCGCCGACTGGGTCCGGCCCTCGCGGCAGATGGCGGGCACCCCGTACTGGTACCTGCACACCGGCCAGTGGCGGTACGAGTCCCACGCCGCCGACGCCCTCGCGTCGCCCACCGCGCCCGGCACCCTCGCCGGGCTCCACACCGCCGACCTGGTCGCCCAGTCCGCCCGGCTCGGCTGGATGCCGTCGTACCCGACCTTCGACGCCAACCCGCTCGACCTCGGCCGCCGGGCCCGCGAGAGCGGCCAGGAGCCGGTCGACTGGATCGCGGAGCAACTCGGCTCGGGCGCCGTCGACTTCGCCTGCGAGGACCCCGACGCGCCCCGCAACTGGCCCCGCGTCCTCACCGTGTGGCGGGCCAACCTCATCGGCTCGTCCGCCAAGGGCAACGAGTACTTCCTGCGCCACCTGCTGGGCGCCCGCGACGGCGCCACCAGCGACGAGGCCCCGCCCGAGCACCGGCCGCGCTCCGTGGCCTGGCGGGACGACGCCCCGCAGGGCAAGCTCGACCTGCTGCTGAGCCTCGACTTCCGGATGACCTCCACGACGCTCTTCTCCGACCTCGTGCTGCCCGCCGCCACTTGGTACGAGAAGCACGACCTGTCCTCCACGGACATGCACCCCTTCGTGCACGCCTTCAGCCCCGCGATCAATCCGCCGTGGCAGGCCCGCACCGACTTCGAGATCTTCCAGGGCCTGGCCCGCCGCCTGAGCGAACTCGCCGCCGGCCGCCTCGGCACGGCCCACGACCTGGTCGCCACCGCCCTCCAGCACGACACCCCCGGCGAGACTGCCCAGCCCGGCGGCCGGGTCATCGACTGGCGCGACGGCCGCACCCCCGTCGAGCCGGGCCGCAACGCCCCGTCGGTGACCCTCGTCGAACGGGACTACACGGCCGTCGCCGACCGGCTCGCCGCCTTCGGGCCGCTGGCCGAGGAACACGGCATGACCGTCAAGGGCGTCACCGTCAACCCGCACGAGGAGGCCCGCTGGCTCGCCGCCCGCTGCGGCACCGCCCCCGCCGGACCCGTCCACGGCCGCCCCCTGCTCGACACCGACGTCAAGTTCTGCGAGGCGGTCCTCGCCCTGTCCGGCACCACCAACGGCCGTCTCGCCGCCGAGGGCTTCGACCGCCTCGCCGACCGCGTCGGCCCCGGCGCCGGGCTCGCGGAACTGGCCGCGTCGGTGTCGGAGCGGCGCGTGGTCTTCTCGGACACCCAGGAGCGGCCCGTGCAGGTGGGGTCGAGCTTCGAGTGGTCCGGCAAGGAGGCGCCCGACCGGCGCTACTCGCCGTTCACCGTCAACACCGAGCACAGGAAGCCCTGGCACACCCTCACCGGCCGCCAGCACTTCTATCTCGACCACGACTGGATGGCGGAACTGGGCGAGCAACTCCCGGTCTACCGCCCCCCGCTGAACCTGGCCGAGCTGGGCGACGCCCCGACGCGGGCCGGCGAGGGCCGCGCGGTCACCGTCCGCTTCCTCACCCCGCACGCCAAGTGGTCCATCCACTCCGAGTACCAGGAGAACCTGCTGATGCAGACCCTGGCCCGCGGCGGCCCCGTCGTCTGGATGAGCCCCGCCGACGCCGACGCGATCGGCGCCGCCGACAACGACTGGGTGGAGGCCGTCAACGCGCACGGCGTCGTCGTCGCCCGCGCGATCGTCTCGCACCGCGTCCCGGACGGCACGGTGCTCATGTACCACGTCCAGGAACGCCTGGTGAACGTCCCCAAGTCGGAGGCGAACGGCCGCCGCGGCGGCGTCCACAACTCCCTCACCAAGCTCCTGGTCAAGCCCACCCACCTCATCGGCGGCTACGGCCAGCTCTCCTTCGCCCCCAACTACTACGGGCCCACCGGCAACCAGCGCGACGCCGTCACCACCATCCGGCGCCGCTCCCAGGAGGTCACCTACTGATGCGCGTCATGGCACAGGTGGCGATGGTCATGAACCTCGACAAGTGCATCGGCTGCCACACCTGTTCGGTCACCTGCAAGCAGACCTGGACCAACCGCACCGGCACCGAGTACGTCTGGTTCAACAACGTCGAGACCCGCCCCGGCCAGGGCTACCCCCGCGGCCACGAGGACCAGGAGAAGTGGAAGGGCGGCTGGCGGCTCAAGGGCGGGCGCCTCGTCCCGCGCAGCGGCGGCCGCGCCCGGCGCCTCGCCCGTCTCTTCGCCAACCCCGAACTCCCCACCCTCGACGACTACTACCAGCCCTGGACCTACGACTACGAGAACCTCACCACCGCCCCCCTCGGCGACGACATTCCCACCGCGCCGCCCCGCTCCCTGATCGACGGCCGCCCCACCGAGATCACCTGGGGCCCCAACTGGGACGACGACCTCGGCGGCGGCCCCGACCAGCTGGCCGCCGACCCGCTCCTCGCCCGGATGAGCGAGCAGGTCCGCCTCGACTACGAGCGGGCGTTCATGTTCTACCTGCCCCGCATCTGCGAGCACTGCCTCAACCCGTCCTGCGTCGCCGTCTGCCCCTCCGGCGCCCTCTACAAGCGCGTCGAGGACGGCATCGTCCTGGTCGACCAGGACCGCTGCCGGGGCTGGCGGATGTGCGTCAGCGGCTGCCCGTACAAGAAGGTCTACTTCAACCACGCCACCGGCAAGGCCGAGAAGTGCACCTTCTGCTACCCGCGCATCGAGGCCGGCGACCCGACCGTCTGCTCGGAGACCTGCGTCGGCCGGCTCCGCTACCTCGGCGTGATGCTCTACGACCCCGACAGGGTCGGCGCCGCCGCCTCCGTCACCGACGAGAAGGACCTGTACGAGGCCCAGCTCGGCTGCTTCCTCGACCCCGACGACCCCGAGGTGGCCCGCGCGGCCGAGGCGTCCGGCATCCCGCACGACTGGGTCGAGGCCGCGCGCCGCTCCCCGGTCCGCGCGCTGATCACCCGGTACCGCGTCGCGCTCCCCCTGCACCCGGAGTACCGCACGATGCCGATGGTCTGGTACGTCCCGCCGCTCTCCCCGGTCGTCGACGCCCTCACCGGCAGCGGACACGACGGGGAGGACCCGGCCGCGCTCTTCGGCGCGATCGACACGCTGCGCATCCCCCTCGGCTACCTCGCCGAGCTCTTCACCGCGGGCGATCCGGGGCCCGTCGAGGCCGCCCTGTGCCGGCTGGCCGCGATGCGCTCCCACATGCGGCGCGTCAACCTCGGCGAGGAGCAGGACCCGCGGATCGCCGGGTCGGTCGGTCTCGACGAGCCCGGCATCCTGGAGCTGTACCGGCTGCTCGCCCTCGCCAAGTACGACGAGCGGTACGTCATCCCGACCAGCTACACGGGCTCGGTCCCCGACCCCGACGGGAGCGGCGCGGGGTGCAGCCTGGACGGCGAGGGCGGGCCGGGGATGATGCCGGACGGTACGGGGGCCGGAGGGGGCCCGGTGCCCCAGGCCGGGGGCTTCGACCCGGACGCCTTCCACGCGCCGCCGACCGCCGGCACCTCCGGCACGTCCACGTCCCTGCGCGGCCGGGTCAACCTCCTGAACTGGAACGGCAAGGGACGCCCGAACGGCCTCTTCCCGCGCGCCCGCGGCACCGTCCGGACGGAGCCCGAGCTGTGAGCCGTAGTCGTAGCGGTATCCGTAGCGGTATCCGTACCGGGAGCGTCGGCACGGCCCCCGTCGTCTTCCAGGCAGCGGCCCTGCTGCTGGCCTACCCCGACCGGGACTGGGACCGCCGCCCGCGCACGGTCCGCGAGGCGGTCGCCGGGCTCCCCGGCCCCGAGTTCCCCCTCCTGCTCTCCTTCTGCGACCAGGCGGAACGGGAGGACCCGCTGGCCCTGGCCGCCCGCTACGTCGCCACCTTCGACCGCAGCCGCCGCCGCTGCCTCTACCTCACCTACTACACCGACGGCGACACCCGCCGCCGGGGCGCCGCACTGGCCGGCATCAAGTCCGTGTACCGCACTCACGGCTGGCTGCCCCCGGACGACGAGCTGCCCGACTTCCTGCCGCTGATGCTGGAGTTCGCCGCCCGTACCCCCGAGGCGGGCACCGCCCTGCTGACGGACCACCGCGCCGCGATCGAGGTCCTGCGCTACGCCCTGGAAGCCCACCGCAGTCCCTACGCCGCCCTCCTCCAGGCCGTCTGCCGGTGCCTGCCGGGCCAGGCACCGGCCAGCCGCGAGGAGGCCCTGCGCCTGACCCGTACCGGTCCGCCGGCCGAGGCGGTGGGTCTGGACGTCCTGGGGCCCTTCCCCGCCCAGCCCCGGCCGAACGACGAAGGAGCCCGCCGATGAGGCACCTGCACATCGCCCTGTGGGGCGTCCTGCCGTACCTGACACTGGTGGTGCTGGTGGCGGGCACGGCCTGGCGCTACCGCTACGACCGCTTCGGCTTCACCACCCGCTCCAGCCAGCTGCACGAGAGCCGGCTGCTGCGGGTGGCCGGCCCGCTCTTCCACTACGGCCTGCTGTTCGTGATCGCCGGCCACGTGGCGGGCCTCCTGGTCCCCGAGTCGCTGACCGACCGCCTCCACGTCAGCGAGCACCTCTACCACGCCAACGCCCTGATCGCGGGCGGCACGGCGGGCCTGGCCACGCTCGCGGGCCTCGCCCTCCTGCTGTACCGCCGCCTGCGCACCCCCGCCGTCCGGGCCTCGACCAGCCGCAGCGACCGGATCGTCTACCCGGTGCTGATCACGGTCGTCCTCGCCGGGCTGACGGCCACCGCGTCCGGCGCGACGGCCGAGTCCGCGTACGACTACCGGCTCGGCGTCTCCGTCTGGTTCCGCAGCCTGTTCGCCCTGGACCCGGACGTGACCGCCATGGCCGAGGCGCCGCTGGTGTACCGCCTGCACGCGCTCCTCGCCATGACCCTGTTCGCCCTGTGGCCCTTCACCCGTCTGGTCCACGCCTTCACGGCGCCGCTGGGCTACCTGGTGCGGCCGTACGTCGTGTACCGCTCCCGGGGCCGCGGCGACGTGCGGGCGGGGCAGGTGCGCTGACGCTCAGCGGGCCGCCGGGTGACGCCGGCGGCGCAGTGCCGGGTCGAGCAGCGCGGGCGTGGCGTCGAACTTCTCGTGCGCGGCCAGGTCGGTGCCCGGCGCGACGATCGCGTCGATCGCGTCGAGGACGTCGTCGGAGAGCACGGTGTCGGCGGCGGCGAGCTGGGAGTGCAGGTGGCCCAGGGTGCGGGGCCCGACGAGCGCGCCGGTCACGGCCGGGTGCGCGGTCACGAAGCCGAGCGCGAGCTGGATCAGCGTGAGCCCGGCCTCGTCGGCGACTGCGGCCAGCTTCTCGACGGCGTCCAGCCGGGCCCGGTTGGCGGGCAGCGCGGGGTCGAAACGCTCGGGCAGGATCACGGACCGGTGCGTGGCGACGTCCCGCCCCGCGCGCACCGCGCCCGACAGCCACCCCGAGGCCAGCGGGCTCCACACCAGCACCCCGAGCCCGTACTGCTCGGTCACGGGCAGCACGTGGCTCTCGATCCCGCGCTGGAGGAGGGAGTAGCTGGGCTGCTCGGTGACGTACCGGCTCAGCCGGTGCTCGCGGGCGGCCCACTGGGCCTCCACGATGCGGTAGGCGGGGAAGGTCGAGGAACCGAAGTACCGGATCTTCCCGGCGCGCTGGAGGTCGGTGAGGGCCGACAGCGTCTCCTCGTCGCTCGTGTTCGGGTCCCACCGGTGGATCTGGTAGAGGTCGACGTGGTCGACGCCTAGGCGGCGCAGGCTGTTGTCCAGCTCGGTGACCAGCCAGCGGCGCGAGGAGCCCCGGTGGTTGGGCTCGTCGCTCATCGGCATGTTCGCCTTCGTGGCCAGCACGATGTCGTCGCGGCGTCCGGCGATCGCCTTGCCGACCATCTCCTCGGACTCGCCGGCGCCGTACATGTCGGCGGTGTCGATGAG
The DNA here is from genome assembly GCF_003112555.1 of Streptomyces coelicoflavus. GTDB lineage: Bacteria > Actinomycetota > Actinomycetes > Streptomycetales > Streptomycetaceae > Streptomyces > Streptomyces coelicoflavus. The sequence continues at coordinate 429,786 of NZ_BEWB01000006.1, forward strand.
GTTGATCCCGCCCTCCAGGGCGGCGTCGACGATGGCGGTGGCCTCGTCCTGGGTGGTGCGTCCGATGCTGCCGAAGTTCATGGCGCCGAGTGCGAGCGAGCTGACCTGCACACCGGTGCGGCCCAAGGTGCGGTACTGCATGACGATTCCTCCACTGCCAGGAGTGTGACGAGGCATGACTTGGTGGCGGGCCCGGCGCTCTGGCATCATGAGAAGACCAAGCGGAACGCCGTCCCGTTTACTTGCCCCACGATACGGAACGGTGTCCCGTTTATCAACCGGTGAAGGGAACGGCACGGTGAAGGACGGCGAAGCGGCGACGGGACAGGCGGCCTCCCGGCCCAAACGCGCGGACGCCCGGCGCAACGAGAAGACCCTGCTCGACGCGGCCGCCGCGGTGTTCGTCAGGTCCGGCGTCGAGGCTCCCGTGCGCGACATCGCGGCCGAGGCCGGTGTCGGCACGGCCACCATCTACCGCCACTTCCCGACCCGGGCGGACCTCATCATCGGCGTCTACCGGCACCAGGTGGAGGCCTGCGCCGAGGCCGGCCCCGCCCTGCTGGCGAGCAGCCCGACCCCGTACGCCGCGCTCGCGGGCTGGATCGACCTGTTCGTCGACTTCCTGGTCACCAAGCACGGCCTCGCCGCGGTCCTCCAGTCCGACAACGCGGGCTTCGAGACCCTCCACGCGTACTTCCTCGACCGCCTCGTCCCCGTCTGCACCGACCTCCTCGCCGCCGCCACCGACGCCGGCGAGATCGACACCGACGTACCGGCCCTGGGGCTCATGCGCGGCGTCGGCAACCTCTGCATCGGCGCGGAAACCCCCAACCCGGACTACGACGCACGGCAGTTGGTGCGCATCCTGATCGCGGGGCTGCGCGCGACGGGCTGATCCCCGCCCGGCCGCCAAGGACGGCGAGTGGATGTGCGCGGCGGCGATTGCTGGATACAGTCGAGCCGCTACAACCGGTTGTGGGGACAACCGGTGCTTGGGGGGAGGGCTGACAACCCATGAGTCGTCGCACCACGGGGCCCTTCGGGGTCTGGGCCGAGATGCAGAGGCAGCGACAGCGCCAGTTGGAGGCCGAGGCGCGGCAGCGCAGACTGGAGGCCCAGGAGGCGCGGGCCTACGAGCGGCGAGCCGCCCAGAGCTACCGCGGATACAAACAGGCCGAGGCGATCCGCCGCACGGAGGAGCTGGACGCACGGGTCGCGGCGCTCCAGGGCCTGCTGGCCTCGGGCTGCCGGGCATCGGTCTTCCGGCCCGGCGCGCTCCTGCGCTCCGACGAGCTCGCGCCCCTGGCCGCGGTGATCGACGGCGTCGGACGCCGGGAGCCCGACGCCGTGACGGAGTACTTCTCCGCGGCCCTCTACACCTCGACGGCATGGCCCGAGGGCTTCCCGCGGCGGGTCGCGATGGCCTACGACCCCGCGGCGCGGCAACTGGTGCTGGACTGGGAACTGCCCCCGGCCGACGTCGTCCCGCAGTCCAAGTACGTGCGGTACATGTACGCGGCCGACCAGTACAAGGAGACGCCCCGCCCGGTGGGGCAGCGCAGGGCGCTCTACAAGGAAGTCGTCGCGCAGTGCATGCTGCTCGTACTGCACGAACTGTTCGCCGCCGACGAGCCCGGCGCGCTGGAGTCGGTGGCCCTCAACGGCTTCGTCGACGGACACGACCCCACGACGGGCCGGCCGGACCGCATCTTCCTGGCCACCGTCATGGCCGAGCGCTCCTCGTTCCGCGAACTGCACCTGGCGCAGGTGGACGCGGAAAGCTGCCTGGCCGACGCGCTGCGCGGGCAGTTGTCGGCCCGCCCGGACCTGCTCGTCGCGATCAGGCCGGGCCGCCGGCCCGAGGAGGCCGGCCATCACGTCGCCACCCACGGCGACGACGAGGAACCCGACCTCTACGAGATGGACCCGATCGCCTTCGAGGGCCTCGTCGCCGAGCTGTTCGAGGCGATGGGGATGCGGGCGGTCACCACGCAGCGTTCCAACGACGGCGGGGTCGACGTCCACGCGCTGGACCCGACGCCGATCCGCGGCGGACAGATCGTCGTCCAGGTGAAGCGGTACCGCAACACGGTGCCGCCCACCGCCGTCCGCGACCTGTACGGGACCGTGCAGGACGCCGGGGCGAACAAGGGCGTCCTCGTCACCACGTCCGGGTTCGGTCCCGGCTCCCACACCTTCGCCAACGGCAAGCCGCTGGAACTGATCTCGGGAACCGAACTCGTCGACCTGCTGCGCCGCCACGGCCTGCGCGGCCGGCTGGGCGAGGGCGGCCGCCGGGACCCGACCGCGCCCCCGCCGCCCGTCCCGGAACCGTCGCTGCCCGACGCGTACAACATCCTCGGCATGTCCTGGACCGGGGGCGTGGCCCTGGACGTGTGCGCCCTGGTGTGCCGCGGCAACCGCATCCTGACCGACGACCACTTCGTCTTCTACAACAACCCGCGCACCCCGGACGGCTCCGTACGGACGCTGTCCGCCACCCCGCCCGACAAGGCCGCGCTCTGCGCCTCGTTCGACACCCTGCCGGACGACGCCGACCGCCTCGTGCTGGTGGCCGCCGTCGACCCGGAGGCGAATCCGGACGCCGATCTGTCCGGTTTCACCGACGCGCGCATCCGCCTCCTCGACCCGGCGCTGACGGAACTGGGCCGGCTCCAGGTCTCCGACGGCCGTCCGCACGAGACCGCCCTGGTTCTCGGCTCCTTCCGCCGCAGGACCAACGGCGACTGGGACTTCGTCGTGGGCGGAAGGGGCTACGCGGGCGGCCTGGAGGAACTGCTGCGCGACTTCGGCGTCGAGGTGGACTGACGCGTCCACAGCGAGAGATCGCTGCTCGTCGCCACGGCGACGGTCCGGCCGGAGGGCGAGAAGCCGGCCGCCCGGAAGGTGGAGCAGTCGGAGTGGAAGATGTGCCACCACTTCTCTCCGTGCGGACCGGCGTGCGGGAGCCCGCCGTCGCGGGACAGCAGGACGCGGTCGTTCGGCCAGGCCGGGGCGACTACCTCCAGCTCCCACCCGTCCCGGGTGCCGGTGTGCAGCCCTCCGCCGAAGAGCCCGGCGATGTGCACCCAGCTGCCCGCGACCGGCCCCAGCCCGGGACACGAGAGGTCGGCCGCCTCGTCGGGCGTGCTGCCGCCGGGACCGGGGTCCCGGTCCCTGGCGATCTTCTCGCCGGTGACGGCGTCGAAGAGGCCGTGACCGTCGTGCGAGACGACCATGACCAGGTCGTGCCCGCTGCCGGGGTGCGACGCGAAGCCGATGCCGAGCAGCCCGCCGACCGGAACGAGGGCGACGGCCCGCCAGGGCTCGGGCGCGGCCACCACGGGCGCCGCGAGCAGCCGCTCCCGCATCGCCCGCTGGTACGCCGAAAGCCCCGGCTCGTGCGCGGGTGTGGCTGGGAAGCCGGGGGAGTGGTCCGTCACGGTCGTGGATTCCTCAGGCTTTCCTCCGGGGCCGGATACGGCCGCTCCCCGGGCAGCAGCGCCCGGGCCGCGTCCAGGGCGCCGTCGCGTACGAGGGCGTGGATCTCGTGGGCGAGTGGGGTCACGTCGCGGACGGCGACCGTCCACTCGTCCGCGTACCGGCGCGCGGCCTCGCCGGACAGCCCCAGTTGCAGGGAACGGTAGGGCAGGGGCCGCAGGCGCAGGTCGCGCTCGGGGTCCCACTGGACACGGGTGGGCGAGCGCCTCAGCTCGCGCTGCCAGGCGGCCCGGTCGGTGTGCGTCCCGGGCACGTAGCTCGACAGGCACGCGTGGCGCAGGGCCCACTCGAAGCCCTCGCGGCCGATCTCGACGGCCAGGACGGTCTCCTGCCCCGCCTTGGTGGCCCACCCGCAGCGGTACATCATCCACAGGAACGAGGGCTTGATCCACGTCAAGCCGCCTTCGCAGACCTTTGGGCCCTGCTGGCAGGCGGCTTCTGGCATGAGCGAAGCAGCCGTCGGACCGTCGAGGAAGATGTCCGCATGGCTGATCACCCTCACGGTATGTCCCGCATGTCACTCGTGGACGAGGAGTGGGCATACACGCTCTGCGGTGGTACGGCGTCCACGGAGTGCCTCACCTTCGGGAGCGCCACCGTTGGCATCGGCGATGCCGGGACACTGATCATTGTGGCGGCCGGGGATGCCCTGGACAGGAGTTGCGTGTGGAACGCGGATGAGGTCCGTCTCGTCGGCCCTGCTCCGACGGCGGTGATGCAGCGGCTCCTGGAGGAGCCCTGGGAACGCGCCACAAGTGAGACGAAGCTGTCTGTTCACCTGGCGGTGCGCCTGTCGGAGGGGCTCGTGTATCTGGGCACCGGATCCGTGACTCGGGCCGGAACAGTCGCTCGGCCGGGCCGCGACGAACACGTTCTCTCCGACTGCGCCTTTCGGCTTCATACGCCCTTGAGCAAGCTCGACTTGGCCCGCGTGCGTCCTGCTCTCCCACCATCGGACCTTCCGAACCTGGAGTGGCTCCGGCACCTGGACGGCCAGCGAGCCCAGGCGCTCGCACAGTTCGTCACCGGCTGGTATTCCGCTGAGTCTGAGACGGACGAGCCACCGTCGGCACCGGGGCCTACCCGGGGTCTGCCCGACGGATTGAAGCAGTTCTACCGGCTGGCACAGCACCGCCCGCGCTGCCTGGGAGTGCAGAACCGAGTCCTTCCCCTCTCCAAGCTTCATACCGATGCCACGGGGGAGATGCTCGTTTTCGGCGAGGAGAATCAGGGGTGCTTCTTCTGGTCGCTGCTGTGGACGCTCGACGGCCCCGAAGCGGATCCCACCGTCTGGTTCCGTGAGGACGACGAACCGGCGATCGCCGAGCAGGAACCACTCAGTGGCTTCCTCATCCAGTTCTCGCTCTTCGAGGCATCCATGGGCGCCGACTACGTGGCATCGTCCTGTCGGCTCACCGCGGAGCAGGTCGACCGGCTCGCCGAGGCACTCCTTCTCGTGCCGTTGCACCCGTTCTGGCCCGCGGCTCCCACGCGCTTCTACGTGGCTCCGGGCCTCGTCCTGCATGTCACAGACGAAGGAATCGGCAACGGGTTCAGCGCCTGGGCCGGCGCCACTCACCGGAGTGCTCTCGCTCCCTTGGCCGACCTGGTCGACTGGGACCGGTTCGACGGCTGACACCCCGAGACACACCGGCTTCACCGACAGACTCGACAGAGGCTGTGAACGCGGCTTGACGCTGCGTGGTCAGCGTCGAGCGACGTCCTCGTTGTTCCGCGCAGGGTGGCGGGTCCAAAGGGAAAGGTCACTGCTCGTGGCGACGGCGATGGTCTCCCCGGAGGGAGAGAAGCCGAAGGCCCGAAGCTCCGAGTATGCGGCGTGGAAGATGTGCCACCACTGCTCTCCGTACGGACCGGAGTGGGGGAGTCCGCCGTCGACCGAGAGGAGCACACGATCGTTGGGCCAAGCCGGTGTGACGGCCTCCAGGATCCAGCCGTCTTCGGCCTTGGTGTGCAGGCCTCCGCCGAAGAGCCCGGCGATGTGTACGCGGCTGCCGGCGATCGGCCCCAGTCCGGGGCACGTCAGGTCGGCGACACCATCCGGGGTGCTGCCCTCGGGGTCGTGGTCCCTTGCGATCTTCTCGCCGGTGACGGCGTCGAAGAGGCCGTGACCGTCGTGCGAGACGACCATTACCAGGTCGTGTCCGCTGCCGGGGTGCGACGCGAAGCCGATGCCGAGCAGCCCGCCGACAGGGATGCCGTACGTGTACTCGAAGACGGGGCGCCAAGGCGCGGGCGGGGGAACGACCGGGGCAGCGAGCAATCGGTCGCGCAGCGCCCGTTGGTAAGCGGAGAGCGCCGGCTCACTGGAGGATTGCTCGGCTGGAGGCGTCTTCTTCATCCACTTCGTCATCCCTTCATGATTCGCGCCAAGCAGCTACCTGGCCAAGCAGGGCGGTTGGGAAGATCACGGCATGACAGCCTCCAGTGAACACCCCCCTGACGGCTGGGACTTCCTCGGTGTCGGAGACCCGCTCCAGGTCGTCCACGACGAGCAGCGGGGCCTCTTGGCCGTGGCAGGCGCGCCTGCGCACAGCGGGGCAACGCCGGTCGCGGTCTACGACAGCCGTTCCTTCGTCCGGCGCGTACTCGTTCGCTCACGCTTCCCCGTGCACGCACTGGCCTTCCACCCTCGGCGCCCGCTGCTCGCAGTAGGTACCGGTAAGTACGACGGTGGCTACTTCTTCGAGGGAGAGTTGCTCCTCCTGCACCTGAAATCGGGCGCGGTGGCTTCTCTCATCGAGAACGAGTTCGGCCGTCAAGTTCTGGGACTGGAGTGGCTCGACGAGCGGACGCTGCGTGTCCTCATGGCACCGCCGGACGACTGGCAGGACGAAGCTGCCCACGAGTACGGGCACGTAGCCGCCGTGGACCGCCCTGACTGGGCCGCGGTCCCCGCCCGTTCACTCAGTGGTCGGGACCTGGCGGGCCCAAGGGTCCACGCACCCCGTCCCACGCCTCACGAGGCATCGCAGCGAGCGGTCGCCACACTGCGGTCTCTCTGGCCGGCCCAACGAGACGACTCCTCGTGTGACGTATGACGCCCCTTACGAAGTCTGTGAACGCGGCTTGATGACCCACGTCATCCTGTCCCGCTTCCAGGCCGCCGGGAAACGTCCGTCGCGGGCGGCCGGGAGGCCGATCTCCTCGCGCTGCGGTTCCTGCATGCCGTACAGCTTGGGGCGGGGGCCCCGCCCGGGCCACCCGTTTTCGGCGGCGACGGCCTCGGCGGGGACGGCCGTACGCCGGCGAACCGGGCCACCCTCGGGCATGGAATCGTTGGGGAGCCTCGCGCGTTGCACGCAGGGTGGGCATGGAAGGCCGGTCGTGTGCGGGCCGAGCAGCGCCCGAGTGACCGAGCCGAGAGAGACATTGGAGGGCGCAATGGCTGCGCAGACGCAGAGGGCCGTACTGGCGGGCGGATGCTTCTGGGGGATGGAGGAGCTGGTCCGCCGGCTTCCGGGCGTGGCCGCGACCCGGGTCGGTTACACCGGCGGTGACGTGCCGAACGCGACGTACCGCAACCACGGCACGCACGCGGAGGCCATCGAGATCCTCTTCGACCCCGAGGCGACCGACTACCGCACGCTCCTGGAGTTCTTCTTCCAGATTCACGACCCGAGCACCAGGAACCGCCAGGGCAACGACATCGGCCTCAGCTACCGCTCGGCGATCTACTACGTGGACGACGAGCAGAAGCGGATCGCCGAGGACACGATTGCCGACGTGGACGCCTCCGGGCTGTGGCCCGGCAAGGTCGTCACGGAGGTGGAGCCGGTCGGTCCCTTCTGGGAGGCCGAGCCCGAGCACCAGGACTACCTGCAGCGCTACCCGGACGGGTACACCTGCCACTTCCCCCGCCCGGGCTGGCGACTGCCCGCCCGCAGCGAGGGCTGAGACAGAGAGGGCTGCTGAGACAGAGCGGCAGCGGTGGCGGAACGCGGTCCGGCCGGGTGAACGGCCGGACCGTCCGCACGAGGGCGCCAGGCACTCAGTGCGGCAGCGTCGCCGGGCTGCCGCCGTTCGCCTCGTACCCCGCGACCGCCAGCGCGCGGTAGACCGCGAACTCCGCCGCCGGGTCGGCCGACAGGGTCCAGGGCAGCGCGCCGACGTGGCCGTCTATGACCGTCAGCTGGTTCATGGCCTCCGCCCAGCGCTCGCCGCGGACCAGGAAGAAGACCAGCAGGTGGCGGACGTGCGCCTGCATCGGATCGTCCGGGCGGGCCGAGTGGACCGCGTGCAGCGCGCCGTGGACGGCCTTGGTGACGACCTCGCTCTGGTAGAAGCCGCTGACCAGGTTGACCTCGGGCAGATGCTCGAAGACCGCGAAGAGCGGCATCGCCGCGAGCAGCGAGCCACGCGGGGCCCTGGCGGCCGCCGCCTCCGCGAAGGAGTACGCCAGCTCGCGCGAGCCGTGCCACTTCTCGCACCAGTACTGAAGGGCGGCCAGGTGGGCGCCCATGTGGTTGGGAGCGCGGTCCAGGATCTTCAGCCAGAGCTGCTCGAACTCCTCGCGCGAGTAGCCGAGACCGCGGGCCACCGACAGCTCGACGATGTACGGGATCGGGTCCCCGGGCGCGAGAAGGGCCGCCTCACCGCAGGCCGCCTTCGCCTCCTCCATGATGATCCGGAAGTCGTCCGAGCCCGGCGTCGCCGTCCGCCACGCCTGCTGCACCAGGAACTCGGCGTGCACCGCCGCCCCGCCCGCGTCCTTGGGTGCCTCCGCCCGCCACACCCGCAGCCACTGCCCGCCCGGCGTCTCCCCGACCCCGCCCGGCCGCTGCCGCAGCTCCAGCGACGCGGCGCCCGCAAAGGCCTGGACACGCTGCCAGCGCCGCTCGCCCTCCGCCTCCGTGCCGGCCAGGAGCTGCTGCGCCCCCCGGTAGTCCTGGGTGCGCTGCACCAGGTCGAGGACGTCCAGCAGGTCCTGGTCGGGACCGGGCATCCGGATGTCCAGCTCCTCCTCGCGCGCGAAACCGTAGTTCGCGGGGTCGGCGGCGTCCGGGTGGCCGGGCTCGACCAGGCCGACCGCACCGCGCCTGCGCCGCGAGATTTGGAGCAGCACGAAGCCGAGCATGACCAGTGCCATCAGGACCCAGAGAATCTCCATGTCTCAAGCGAACCAGACGCCGCCGACAATTGGCCAACCCGTCCCCCGCCCTGTGGAAAACGCGCGATGCGTTCCGCACGGCTACCCTCGGTGCCCATGAGCGACAGGCACATCAGTCAGCACTTCGAGACGCTCGCGATTCACGCGGGCAACACCGCCGATCCCCTGACGGGCGCGGTCGTCCCGCCGATCTATCAGGTGTCGACCTACAAGCAGGACGGCGTCGGCGGGCTGCGCGGCGGCTACGAATACAGCCGCAGCGCCAACCCGACCCGCACGGCGCTGGAGGAGAACCTCGCCGCCCTGGAGGGCGGCCGTCGCGGCCTCGCGTTCGCGTCCGGACTGGCGGCCGAGGACTGCCTGTTGCGTACGCTGCTGCGTCCCGGCGACCACGTGGTGATCCCGAACGACGCGTACGGCGGCACCTTCCGCCTCTTCGCCAAGGTCGCCACCCGCTGGGGCGTCGAGTGGTCCGTGGCCGACACGAGCGACGCCGCCGCCGTGCGGGCCGCCCTCACCCCGAAGACCAAGGCGGTGTGGGTGGAGACGCCCTCCAACCCGCTGCTCGGCATCACCGACATCGCCCAGGTCGCCCAGGTGGCCCGCGACGCCGGCGCCCGGCTCGTCGTCGACAACACCTTCGCCACCCCCTACCTCCAGCAGCCGCTGGCGCTGGGCGCCGACGTCGTCGTGCACTCGCTGACCAAGTACATGGGCGGGCACTCGGACGTCGTGGGCGGCGCGCTGATCGTCGACGACCCGGAGCTGGGCGAGGAGCTGGCGTTCCACCAGAACGCGATGGGCGCGGTCGCCGGGCCCTTCGACTCCTGGCTGGTGCTGCGCGGCACCAAGACCCTAGCCGTGCGCATGGACCGGCACAGCGAGAACGCGACCAAGGTTGCCGACATGCTCTCCCGGCACGCGCGCGTGACGAGCGTGCTCTACCCGGGGCTGCCCGAGCACCCGGGGCACGAGGTCGCCGCCAAGCAGATGAAGGCGTTCGGCGGCATGGTGTCCTTCCGCGTCGAGGGCGGCGAGCAGGCCGCCGTCGAGGTGTGCGACCGCGCGAAGGTCTTCACGCTCGGCGAGTCCCTGGGCGGCGTCGAGTCGCTGATCGAGCACCCGGGCCGGATGACGCACGCCTCCGCGGCGGGCTCGGCCCTGGAGGTGCCCGCCGACCTGGTGCGCCTGTCGGTCGGCATCGAGAACGCCGACGACCTGCTGGCCGACCTCCAGCAGGCGCTCGGCTAGGCGGCGGGGCTCACCAGCCCTCCCAGCCGGTCACGGGTGGGGTCGTCTCCGAGGGCGGCTCCACCCACGGCTGGACGGTCAGCGCCCACACCGCGAACGCCACGGCCGCGGCGCCCAGGAGCAGCCACGTCAGGCGGCGGACGGCCCTCCTGCGGCGCAGGATGCGCGCGCCCCGCCGGACGGCCTCCGCGTAGAGGTCGGGCGGCACCCGCGGCGGCGACTGCTCCATGATCCGCCGCGCGGCTGCCTCGCGCCCGGGGCGGTTCACCGGTACCTCCCGCCGCGCCACGCGCGCGTGCCGGCCGTAGTACGGCTACCGGCGAGGGGCGTTCTGCCGCTGCCGCTGCCGCTGCCGCGGCCCCTGCCCCTGCTGAGGCCTCTGCCCCTGTCGGCGTCGGCCGTTGTACTGCCCGTCGCGCGCTCGGCCTTGCGTGCGCTCCGGCCGGTCGCCCCGTCCGTCATGGCGTCGCCGCCTTCGCATTCGCCGTCTTCTTCGTCGTCGTCGCCCCCGTCGTCGTCTCTGCCGCATCCGCCGCCGCTGCGTTTGCCGCTGCCGCTGCCGGTGCCGCCGCCGTCTTCGTCGCCGCCGGCCGGTCGGGTGCCGGCTGCGGGTGCAGCACGGTGGCCGTCGCCCGGTCGCAGATCGTCCGGATCCGGTCCACGGGCAGGCCCAGCAGCGCGGACGCCTGTTCCTCGGCGACACCCTCGTACAGCCTGAGCACCAGGATCAGGCGTTCGTGCGGGGCGAGCCCGCCCAAGGGGCCCGCGGGACGTCGGCGGGCCCGGCCGAGCACGCCGTACCGGTGCCAGATCTCGCGGGCGAAGCGGGTGGCCAAGTACTGGCGGGCGCGGTCGTAGGGGTCCTCCCCGTGCAGCCGGTCCCAGCCGGCGTACGTGTGGGCCAGGCTCAGGGCCAGCAGGCGCCGCGCCCGTGGATTGGCGTCCGGGGCCTCGGCGGTGAGCAGGGTGGCGGCATGCAGCAGCCGCCCTGCCGCGCCCGCGACGAACGCCTCGAACTCGCGGGCCCGGCGGGCACTGTGGGACGCATGCCGGTCTCGCACCGCGCCTCCCGCCCGGACGGCGACGACCCCTGAGGTCTCATATCAGGCCAGGGGCGGCCCGCCGGTCAAGGGTTCGGTCGAATGCCGGTCCCGAAAGCGGCGGAATCCCCTGGAACCCCGCCCCCGGAAAGCCGCCGCAACCGCTCCCGAAGGTCGTTCAGGAGCCCGACGGCGTCTCCGTGGCCCCGACGCCGGACGGGGCCATACGGGCGGACAGGGCGCCGTTGAAGCGCGACAGGAGCGCGCAGAACGCCTCGCGCTCCTCCGGTGCCCAGTCGTGCGTCAGCTCGGCCATGAGCTGACGTCGGGACGAGCGGACCTCCTCGAGCCGTGCCAGGCCGCGCGGGGACAGCTGGAGGACCACCGCGCGCCCGTCCTCGGGGTGGGAGGTGCGCTTGACGAGTCCGGTGTCGACGAGCGGGGCCACCTGCCGGGTGACCGTCGAGGAGTCGATCCCCATGCTCGCGGCGAGCGCCTTCACGCCCATCGGACCCTCGGTGTCCAGGCGGTTGAGCAGCAGGTAGGCGGCGCGGTCCATGGAGTTGCGCACCTGTCCCACCCCGCCGAGCCGGGTCTGTTCGGCGCGTCGGGCGAAGAGCGCGACCTCGTGCTGGAGCGTCTCGAGAAGACCGGTGTCACCGGCGGTCGTCATGTCCATCGACATTTCAGGTGTTGTGGGCATGGCCGGGGGCTCACTTCGTGGAGGGCTGCTAATTGGGGGACAGGGTACGCGGCCGGGCAGCAAGGCGTACCTGCGCCGGACAAAGCGGGTCTCGGAGGTTGGTCACAACAATGCGGGGCGGCCGGGAACTGCGATGCTGGGGAGCATGAGCTACAGCACACCGGCCCTGGTCGCTCCCGTCACCCTCGACGACGTGCGCGGAGCCCAGAAGATGCTCTCGGGCGTGGCACGGGTGACGGCGATGGAGGGCAGCAGGCACCTGTCGCAGCTGGTCGGCTCCCCGGTGCACTTCAAGTGCGAGAACCTCCAGCGGACCGGCTCGTTCAAGCTGCGCGGCGCCTACGTGCGGATCGCCGGGCTGCTGCCCGAGCAGCGGGCCGCGGGCGTGGTCGCGGCGAGCGCGGGCAACCACGCGCAGGGTGTGGCGCTGGCGTCGTCGCTGCTGGGCGTGCGGTCGACGGTGTTCATGCCGAAGGGGGCGCCGCTGCCGAAGATCAGCGCGACCCGGGAGTACGGCGCCGAGGTGCGGCTGCACGGCCAGATGGTCGACGAGACGCTGGCCGCCGCGCAGGAGTACGCCGAGCGGACCGGCGCGGTGTTCATCCACCCCTTCGACCACCCCGACGTCATCGCGGGACAGGGCACGGTCGGGCTGGAGATCCTGGAGCAGTGCCCCGAGGTGCGGACCGTCGTGGTCGGCATCGGCGGGGGCGGACTGGCGGCCGGCATCGCGGTCGCGGTGAAGGCGCTGCGGCCGGACGTGCGGATCGTGGGCGTGCAGGCGGAGGGCGCGGCGGCGTACCCGCCCTCGCTGGCCGCGGGGCGCCCGGTGGCCGTCGAGAACCCGGCGACGATGGCCGACGGCATCAAGGTGGGGCGGCCCGGTGACGTGCCGTTCGGGATCGTCGGCGAGCTGGTGGACGAGGTCCGCACGGTCTCCGAGGACGAGCTGTCGACCGCTCTGCTGCTGTGCCTGGAGCGGGCCAAGCTGGTCGTGGAACCGGCCGGGGCCAGCCCGGTCGCCGCGCTGCTGAGCGCGCCGGACGCCTTCGCCGGGCCGGTGGTGGCGGTGCTGTCCGGCGGCAACGTGGACCCGGTGCTGATGCAGGGCGTGCTGCGGCACGGCATGGCCGCGCAGGGGCGCTATCTGGCGGTGCGGCTGCGGCTGACGGACCGGCCCGGGGCCCTCGCCACGCTTCTCGGGGTGTTGTCAGTGGTCGACGCTAACGTCCTCGATGTGAGCCACGTCCGAACGCATCCGCGGCTCGGGCTCACGGAGGCGGAGGTCGAGCTGCACCTGGAGACGAAGGGGCCGGAGCACTGCGCCGAGGTCGGCCGCGCGCTGCGGGAGGCGGGCTACACCGTCATCGCCTGAGCCTGAGCCCGAGCCCGAGCCCGAGCCTGAGCCCGAGCCCGAGCAGGGCCCGGCAGCCGCTTCGTCACTCGCTTGTCACTCTTTCGAGCAACCTCATTGTGAGACGCGATACATCGCGTTATGGTGTGTCGTAAATCGCTCGCTGAGCGCGGCGAAACGTACAAACCTAGGCTTTCCGAAGAATCCCCGACGACGTGGAGACTCATATGCCAGGCGCCATCTATGCCGAAGGCCTGGTGAAGACCTTCGGTGACGTAAGGGCTCTGGACGGCGTCGACCTCGACGTGCCCGAGGGCACCGTCCTCGGCCTGCTCGGGCCGAACGGCGCGGGCAAGACCACCGCCGTCCGCTGCCTCACGACCCTGCTGCGCCCCGACAGCGGCAAAGCGGTCGTCGCGGGCATCGACGTCCTCAGGCAGCCCAACGAGGTACGGCGTTCCATCGGTCTCTCCGGCCAGTTCGCCGCGGTCGACGAATACCTGACCGGCCGGGAGAACCTGCAAATGGTCGGCCAGCTCTACCAGATGAAGGGCAAGGCCGCGAAGGCCCGGGCCGGGGAGCTGCTCGACCAGTTCCACCTCTCGGACGCCGCCGACCGCCCGACGAAGACCTACTCGGGAGGCATGCGCCGCCGGCTCGACCTGGCGGCCGCCCTGGTCGTCTCCCCGCCCGTCATGTTCATGGACGAACCCACGACCGGCCTTGACCCCCGCAACCGGCAGGAGCTGTGGGAGGTCATCAAGCAGCTGGTCGCGGGCGGCACCACCCTGCTGCTGACCACGCAGTACCTGGAGGAGGCCGACCACCTCGCGCACGACATCGCGGTCGTCGACCACGGCCGCGTCATCGCCCGCGGCACCTCCGACCAGCTCAAGGCCCGCACCGGGGGAGAGCGCGTCGAGGTCGTCGTCCACGAGCGCGACCACATGGCGACGGCCTCCGAGGTGCTCGCCGGGTTCGGCAAGGGCTCCACCACCGTCGAGGAGCACACCCGCAAGCTGACCGTCCCCGTCACCGGCGGCGCGAAGCTGCTCGCCGAGGTCATCCGCGAGCTCGACGCCCGCGGCATCGAGATCGACGACATCGGCCTGCGCCGCCCCACCCTCGACGACGTCTTCCTCTCCCTCACCGGCCACGTGGCCGAGGCGAAGGACGAGGCGAACGGCTCGGCGGACGACGCCGGCCACGAGCAGGAGAAGGAGACCGCCAAGTGAGCGCCGCCACCGAAGCGGCGCCGGTCACGGCGCCCGGCAACCCCCTCGGCCAGTCCCTCCGGGACTCACTGGTCATCGCCCGCAGAAACCTGATCCGGATGACCCGGATCCCGGAGATGGTCCTGTTCGGGATCATTCAGCCGGTGATGTTCGTGGTCCTGTTCACGTACGTCTTCGGCGGCTCGATGAAGATCGGAAACACCACCGATCCGGACGTCTACAAGGACTTCCTGATGGCGGGCATCTTCGCGCAGACCGTCACCTTCGCCACCGCGGGATCGGCGGCCGGTATCGCCGACGACATGCAGAAGGGGCTCGTCGACCGCTTCCGCTCGCTGCCGATGGCGCGCGGCGCGGTCCTGACCGGCCGCACCGTCGCGGACCTCGTGCAGACGGCCATCACGCTGCTCGTCCTCGCGATAGTCGCGCTGATCGTGGGCTGGCGCACCGGCTCCGCCGACCCGACCAACGCCGGCCGGATCCTCGCCGGCTTCGCACTGCTGCTGCTCCTGGGATACGCCTTCACCTGGATCGGGGCGCTGATCGGTCTGTCCGTGCGCACCCCGGAGGCGGCGACCTCGGGAGGGATCATCTGGCTGTTCCCGGTGACGTTCGTGTCGAACGCCTTCGTGGACTCCAGCCAGATGACGCCCTGGCTGCGGCACATCGCCGAGTGGAACCCGTTCAGCGCCACGGTGCAGGCCTGCCGCGAGCTCTTCGGCAACCCGGGCGTGGTGCAGTCCGACGCCTGGCCCATGCAGCACCCCGTCTGGGCCTCGATCATCTGGTCCGTCCTGATCATCGCGGTCTTCCGGACGCTGGCGGTGCGCAAGTACCGCTCGGCGGCCAGCTGACGGAGGGCACGGCCGGGCCGTGGGACCGGCGGGACCGGCAGGACGACGACGAGTCCCCGGCGTCACGGGGACACCGGGGGCTCGTCGGCGACGGGCGGTGCGTCAGCCGTTGTACGGCTCGGCCTTGAGGATCCTCACCGAGGCCATCTTGCCGTTCGGCAGCTCGTACTCGGCGTCGTCGCCGACCTTGTGGCCGATGACGCCGGAGCCCAGCGGGGACTGCGGGGAGTACGTCTCGATGTCCGAGCTCGCGTACTCGCGCGAGGCGAGCAGGAAGTCCAGCGTGTCGTCCTCGTCACCGTCGAAGGCGATCGTGACGACCATGCCGGGTGCCACCTCGCCGCCGGCGGCCGGGGCCTCGCCCACCTTGGCGCTCTCGAGCA
This sequence comes from Streptomyces coelicoflavus, assembly GCF_003112555.1. Lineage (GTDB taxonomy): Bacteria > Actinomycetota > Actinomycetes > Streptomycetales > Streptomycetaceae > Streptomyces > Streptomyces coelicoflavus. The sequence continues at coordinate 445,235 of NZ_BEWB01000006.1, forward strand.
GCTGGGTCAGCTGGCGCACGCGGAGCTCCTGCTTGCCCTGCTCCTCCTTCGCCGCGTGGTACCCGCCGTTCTCACGCAGGTCCCCCTCCTCGCGGGCCGCGGCGATCTTGGCAGAGATCTCGGTGCGCGCAGGACCAGTAAGGTATTCAAGCTCCTCCTTGAGCTTGTTGTACGCCTCCTGGGTCAGCCAGGTGACGTTCTCGCTGGTCTGGGTCACGGGTGCTCCTCGTTGGTACTGGGAATACAAATCAACGCCCTACCCAGAAGGATGTTCCTTCACGGAAGGGCGAAACCACGAGCCTAACAATTCAGTGGCCAAAGGGGGAGGACATAAGCCACCAGATTCCTGTCGGCGCAGGTCAGGTGGCCTGCATTGGCGCCAGCGGGGCCCGCTGGGTCACTCCGGATGGCAGCCGAGCAGCTCGGCCGTCGTGCCCGCGGCCTTGGTCCGGAGAGTGACGACCTTGTCGATGCGGGTGTCGTCCCCGTCGAAGCGGAAATCGGCCCGGCCCACCTCGTCGCCGTCCTCCGCCTGGGAGCGCACCGTGCAGTAGCCGGTGACGCCGGCGTCCTTGCGGACCTCCAGGTGCACCTGCACCGAGTCCTCGGCGAGCTCGAAGCCGATCAGCTCGCCGCTGATCTTGTTCTGACCGACGTAGTGGTAGCCGAACCAGCCGATCAGTGCGAGCAGGAGCGCGCCGAGTACGGCGCCGACGATCTTGAGCGTGCGGTCGGCCTGCTCGTCCGAGGAGCGGCCGTAGCGGCCCTGAGGAGTCCGCGTGCTCGCCGTGCTCATGATCGTCCTCTCCGCGGGAGCGGGTCCGGGTTCTCGGGCCCCGGAATTATTCCGCTCCCGATTCGGTCACTATAGAAGCCTGCGATTGCGCCGCTGCACGCCGGGGCGCCGACTGACCGAGGATTGAGTCTTGACTGACCAGCTGCGACTGATGGCCGTTCACGCCCACCCCGACGACGAGTCGAGCAAGGGCGCGGCCACCATGGCGAAGTACGTGTCCGAGGGGGTGGACGTGCTGGTGGTGACCTGCACGGGCGGGGAGCGCGGCTCCATCCTCAACCCGAAGCTCCAGGGGGACGCGTACATCGAGGAGAACATCCACGAGGTGCGCAGGAAGGAGATGGACGAGGCCCGGGAGATCCTGGGCGTGGGGCAGGAGTGGCTGGGCTTCGTGGACTCCGGCCTGCCCGAGGGCGATCCGCTGCCGCCGCTCCCGGAGGGCTGCTTCGCCCTCGAGGACGTCGACAAGGCCGCCGGTGAGCTGGTGCGGAAGATCCGCTCCTTCCGTCCCCAGGTGATCACCACCTACGACGAGAACGGCGGCTACCCGCACCCCGACCACATCATGACCCACAAGATCACGATGGTGGCGTTCGAGGGTGCGGCCGACACCGAGAAGTACCCGGAGAGCGAGTACGGACCGGCGTACCAGCCGCTGAAGGTCTACTACAACCAGGGCTTCAACCGGCCCCGCACCGAGGCGCTGCACAACGCGCTGCTGGAGCGCGGCCTGGAGTCGCCCTACGAGGACTGGCTCAAGCGCTGGGCGGAGTTCGAGCGCAAGGAGCGCACCCTCACCACGCACGTTCCCTGCGCGGACTTCTTCGAGACCCGTGACAAGGCGCTGATCGCGCACGCCACGCAGATCGACCCCGACGGGGGCTGGTTCCGGGTGCCGATGGAGATCCAGAAGGAGGTCTGGCCCACCGAGGAGTACGAGCTGGCCAAGTCGCTCGTGGAAACCTCCCTCCCCGAGGACGACCTCTTCGCGGGCATCCGGGACAATGCCTGACATGAGTGCAAGCGCAAGCCTGGCAATGACGCACCTCGTCACTCTCGCCGAGCTCGACGAGGACAAGGTCACCCCCGGCGTCCTCGGGTTCATCGTGTTCGCCGTGATGGCTCTGGCGGTGTGGGGACTGATGAAGTCCATGAACCGGCACATGGGCAAGGTGGACTTCAAGGAGCCGGCGGAGCAGGACGCCTCCGGCGGCCCCGAGGCCAAGCCCCAGCGGGGCTGACCCCGGGACCCCGGGAACCCGGGGCCACCTCATGGGCGGGCGGCCCCGGCCTCAGGCCGTGACCGCCACGCCCATCACCTCCCGCGCCTGGCGGCCCGGGACCATGCCCAGACGCCAGGCCTGCCAGCCCGCCTCCAGTTGCACGCCGCGCTCCAGGAGGAGCTGGTAGGCGTCCACGTAGTCGTCCAGCTTGGTGTCCCGGGCGGGATGGCGGGCGCGGGACAGCTGGGTCAGCTCCTCCTGCGCCACCGCCGTGCCGATCTCCACCCCGCCGGGGGCCGCGTAGGGCAACAGCGTGCAGCGCAGGAAGCGGGCCCAGTCCTCGCCGCGCCGGTCGCCGTACCCGGCGAAGAGGGCGGCGGCCTCGTCGCACAGGGCCAGCGCCTGCGGGGTACGGGCGTTGCCCGCGTCGACGACCGCCAGCTCCAGGCACGTCCACGCCTCCCCGTGGCCCACGCCGATGCGCTGGAAGTCGGCGCGCGCGTCGACCAGGAGCTGCCGGGCGAAACCCGAGTTGCGCAGCGAACCGGTCTGGGCGGCCCGCTGGTCGCGGGTCACGCGCGCCGAGTGGTGCCGGGCGCAGGCCAGGCCGTACACGTCGCGCATCCGGGAGAACATCGTGCGGGAGCGTTCCAGCTCGCGCACGGACTGGTCCAGGTCGCCGGTCTCCTCCAGCGCCTGGCCCAGGTAGTAGACCGTCCAGGCCTGACCGCGGGCGTCCTCGTTCTCGCGGTGCCGGGCCGCCGCCCGCCGCAGTTCGTCCACCGCCTCCAGGGCGTCGCCGTCCACCAGTCGGGTCCGCGCCAGCTGGGTCAGCGCCCAGGCCTCGCCGCGGGCGTCCTGGGTGCGGCCGTACAGGTCGAGAGCGGCCCGCAGGTCCGCCTCCGCGCCCGGCACGTCGCCCATGCGCAGATGCAGCTGGCCGAGCTGGAAGTGGGCCCACGCCTGGCCGTGGACGGACTCGCCCGCGCGGTGCAGCACCAGCGACTCGGTGAGCAGCTCCAGTGCCTCGGCCAGCCTGGCCCGGTCGCGCTGCACCGCCGCCAGCGCGTGCAGCGTCCACGCCCGGTCCGTGGCCAGCTCCGGCGCGGCCTGGAGGTCCAGCGCCTCCTGGAGCTTGGCCGCCGCGTCGGTCAGGTTGCCCTGGTGGTGCAGCGTGATCCCCAGCGAGCACAGGGCGCGCGCCGCGCCGGCGTCGTGGTGGGCGTCCCGGTACAGGTCGACCACCGAGGCCAGCGTCGTACGCGCCTTGTCCAGCTCACCGAGCTGCCGGGCCGCGATACCGGTGCGCCACTGCACCGAGCGCACCAGCAGCCCCTGGTCCACGGACTGCGCCAGCTCGTTGATCTCACCGAGCCGGTACAGGTCGCCGCGCAGCAGGCAGTAGTCGCACAGCGCGCCCAGCAGGTTCAGCACCGTGCCCTGGTCGACGCCCTCCGCGTGCCGCAGCGCCGCCGTGATGAAGCTCGACTCGTCGTCCAGCCAGCGCAGCGCCTCGTCCAGGGACGTGAAGCCGTACTGCCCGAACTGGTTCGAGCGGGTCGACATGTTGCCGTCGACCAGGCGCAGCACGGAGTCGGCCAGCTCGGCGTAGTTCGCGATGAGCCGTTCCTGCGCGGCCGTCCGCTCACCGGGCTCCTCCTCGTCGGCGAGCCGGGCGCGGGCGAAGGCGCGCACCACGTCGTGCAGGCGGTAGCGGCTGCCCCTTACGTGGTCGATCAGGCCCGCCCGGGACAGCGTCGCCAGCTGCCGGGTCGCCTCCGTCTCGTCCGTGGCCAGCAGCGCGGCGGCGGCCGCGGCACCCAGGGAGGTACGCCCCGCCAGCGCCAGCCGGCGCAGCAGCCGCCGGGCCGGCTCCGACTGGTCGGTGTAGCGCAGCCACAGCGCCCGCTCGACCGGCTCCACGGGTCCGTAGGCGCCCAGGTCGGTCGCCAGCGCGCGCGGCGAGCGCGGACCCAGCGACGATCCGGCGACCCTCAGGGCCAGCGGCAGCCCGCCGCACAGCTGCCGGATCTGCTCGCTGGACTCGGAGTCGTACGGCCCCGACGCGTCCTCGGCGGCGGCGCCGAGCAGTTCCTCCGCGCCCGCCGCGTCCAGCGCCTCCACGGGCAGGTCGTACACCCGGGCGGGCAGGTCGCCCGGGAGCCGCAGCGCCTCCCGCGCGGTGACCAGCACCAGGCTGTCCGACCGCTCCGGCACCAGCGCCCGTACCTGATCGGGGTCCGAGGCGTCGTCGAGGACGACGGTGACCGGGACGCCCGTCAGGTGCTGGTGGTACAGCTCGCTGAGCCGCCTGACCTGCTGGTCGGCGGAGGACCGCTCCCGGAACAGCAGCTGCTCGCGCGGCGCACCGAGCCGGTTCAGCAGGTGCAGCAGGGCGTCGCGGGTGCTCAGCGGCGCCTCACCGCCCGTCCGCGAGCCGCCCGTACCGGAGCCAGCTGTTCGTGAGCCACCCGTTCCCGAGCCGCCCGACCGGGAGCCGCCCGCTCCCGAGATGCCCGTGCCCGAGCCGCCCGCCGCGGACCCGTCCCCGCGCAGGTCGACCAGGCAGGCCCCGCGGAAGTAGTCCCGCAGTTCGTGCACGGCCCGCACCGCCAGCGTCGTACGGCCGCTGCCCGGCGGCCCGTGCAGCACCACCACCGTCGGCTTCGTCTCCGTGCTCGCGCGGGCCGCCTGCACCCACTGCCGCAACCGGGCCATCTCCTGCCGCCGGCCCGCGAACGGGCCGTCCGCCACGGGGAGCTGTCCGAACGACTGCTCCAGCGCGCTGCGCCCCCGCGCGGCCGCGCTCTTGTCGGCACCCCGCAGCTTCGGCCCGGTCTTGGCCGGGCCGGTGGACGCGGCGAGCATCCGCTGCTGGTCCAGGAACGGCCGGATGCCGCGCACCTCCAGCGCGGTGAGCCACTGGAGCCGCAGCTGCTCGGGTCCGCCGGGCTGGCTGACCGCCCCGGCGCGGTGATGGGCGGCCGGCACATGGGCCCCGACCACCTTCACCACGGTCGCCGCCGCGCCGACGACCCCGACCGTCACCCCCGCGCCCACCGCGGTGCCGGTGCCCGTGCCGAGCGCCACGTCGGCCACCACCGCGGCGACCGCCGCCACGGCGGCCACCAGCAGAGGCGTGCCGGCGCCCTCACGGGCGTACCGCTCGCGGAAGGTGAGCTGCCCGGCCGAGGCCTCGTCGAGGGCGTGGGTGTAGGCCGCGTACTCCTCGCCGGCCGTCCCCGCCATCGCGTCCAGCGCCGCGCGGGCACGGGAGAGCAGCACGTTCCCGTCCGTGCGTCCGCCCGAGCGCCGTACCTCCTCCTCCACGGCCCGCCTGAGCAGCCCTTCGGCCTCCGCCCGATGACTGTCCCGCATGTCGCGCCCCCTCCGGCGGCATCGGTGTCCTGCCGGGTCGCCCCTGGCGCCCCGGTGACCCCGGGCGTCCCAGAGCCCTCCCGGCCCGTCCCCGGGTCCTTCCCCGGTTGTGCGTGGGTCAAGTGTCCTGCGGTGAGGAGACCCTGGGGAGGGGTGGTCGGCACCGGATTCGCGCCTGTCCGTCTCCGGGCGGGGAAATTCAACGAATTCCTCTCTTGACCCGGGTGACCGGAGCCACTAATTTGCCAGGGAAGCAGACCCATGACTACCGACAGGAGGCGATCGCGGATGTACACCAACTCCGATCTGAGTCGCCTCGCCCGCCGCACCGTGTGGGTTTCGGGCCGGGTCGCGCACGGCTGCTGACACGCCGTTCCGCTGTGCCCTCGCGTGGCACATCTCGGGGTTTCCCCTTTCACCCCTCCTCCGCTTCACCTCTTCACGGCATGCCGCTGTCGCGTGCCGATGTGCGCCCGCTTTTCCTACGCGGCGCGTCCGAACAGAGAAAGCTGCCTGAAATTGGCGAACATGATGAATCGACGTGTCCCGAGTCGAAATGAAGGTCGGTCATGGTAGCGGCACGGATCACCGTCAACGGAAAAGAAGCACCGATCGCACCGGCCGCGCCCCACACCACGGTCCTGGACTTCCTGCGCGAGCGGGGTCTGACCGGTACCAAGGAGGGCTGCGCCGAGGGTGAGTGCGGCGCCTGCTCGGTCCTGGTGGCCCGCCCCGGGGTGAACAAGCCCACCGACTGGGTGCCGGTCAACGCCTGCCTGGTCCCGGTCGCCGCGCTCGACGGCCAGGAGGTCGTCACCTCCGAGGGCCTCGCCACCGTCGAGGCACCGGGCACGCCACCCGTCCTGCACCCGGTGCAGGAGGAGATGGCGGTACGCGGCGGCTCCCAGTGCGGCTACTGCACGCCGGGGTTCGTCTGCAGCATGGCGGGCGAGTACTACCGGCCCGACCGCTGCGCGCACGCGGAGCAGGGCCCGGACACGGGCGAGGGGACCGACGGCAACGACGGCGCCGACGCCGAGCACGGTCCCAACGGCTTCGACCTGCACGCCCTCAGCGGCAACCTGTGCCGCTGCACCGGCTACCGCCCGATCCGCGACGCCGCCTTCGCCGTGGGCGCGCCCACCGACGAGGACCCGCTGGCCCGGCGCCGCGAGCAGGCCCCGCCCGCGCCCGTCGCCACCGAGTACCGCCAGGACGACAGCGCGTTCGTGCGCCGGGACACCCTGGCCGAGACGCTGCGGCTGCTGCGCGAGCGGCCCGACGCGGTCGTGGTCGCGGGCAGCACCGACTGGGGCGTCGAGGTCAACATCCGCTCCCGCCGCGCGGACTGCGTGGTCGCCGTCGACCGGCTGCCCGAACTGCGGGAACTGCGCGTCGAGTCCGACCACGTCGAGATCGGGGCGGCCCTGACGCTCACCGAGATCGAGCGCCGCCTGGATGGCACGGTGCCCCTGCTGGCGCAACTGTTCCCGCAGTTCGCGTCCCGGCTGATCCGCAACGGCGCCACCCTGGGCGGCAACCTCGGTACCGGCTCGCCCATCGGCGACAGCCCGCCGGTGCTGCTCGCGCTGGAGGCGTCGCTCGTGCTCGCCGACGCCGACGGCGAACGCGAGGTTCCGCTGGCCGAGTACTTCACCGGTTACCGGCAGAGCGTGCGCCGTCCCGGCGAGCTGATCCGCGCGGTGCGCCTCCCGCTGCCGCTGTCGCCGGTCGCGGCCTTCCACAAGATCGCCAAGCGGCGCTTCGACGACATCTCCAGCGTCGCCGTCGCCTTCGCGCTCGACGTCGAGGGCGGCACCGTCCGCAAGGCGCGCATCGGTCTGGGCGGCGTGGCCGCCACCCCGGTCCGGGCGCTCGCCACCGAGGCCGCCCTGGAGGGCAGGCCGTGGACGTCCGGGACCGCCGAGGCCGCGGCCGAGGTGCTGCGGGGCGAGGGCACGCCGATGAGCGACCACCGCGCCAGCGCCGGCTACCGCGCCGCGATGCTCGGCCAGAGCCTGCTGAAGCTGTACGCACAGACCACCGAGGCGGTGCCGTCATGAGCCAACTGTCCGAGCGTCCCGAGAAGCCCGTCGTCGGCGTCTCCATGCCGCACGAGAGCGCGGTCCAGCACGTCACCGGCACCGCGCTCTACACCGACGACCTGGTCCAGCGCACCAAGGACGTCCTGCACGCCCACCCCGTCCAGGTCATGAAGGCCCGCGGCAGGGTCACGGCCGTCCGCACCGGGGCCGCCCTCGCGGTGCCGGGTGTCGTACGGGTGCTGACCGGCGCCGACGTGCCCGGTGTCAACGACGCGGGCATGAAGCACGACGAGCCGCTCTTCCCCGACGAGGTCATGTTCCACGGCCACGCGGTCGCCTGGGTGCTCGGCGAGACGCTGGAGGCGGCCAGGATCGGCGCGGCGGCGGTGGAGGTGGACCTCGAGGAACTGCCCTCGGTCATCACGCTCCAGGACGCCATCGCGGCGGACAGCTACCACGGCGCCCGTCCCGTCATGACGCACGGCGACGTCGACGCGGGCTTCGCTGACTCCGCGCACGTGTTCACCGGCGAGTTCCAGTTCTCCGGGCAGGAGCACTTCTACCTGGAGACGCACGCGGCGCTGGCCCAGGTGGACGAGAACGGGCAGGTGTTCATCCAGAGCAGCACCCAGCACCCGTCCGAGACCCAGGAGATCGTCGCGCACGTGCTCGGGGTGCCCGCCCACGAGGTGACCGTGCAGTGCCTGCGGATGGGCGGCGGCTTCGGCGGCAAGGAGATGCAGCCGCACGGCTTCGCGGCCGTCGCCGCGCTCGGCGCCAAGCTGACCGGCCGTCCGGTGCGGTTCCGGCTCAACCGGACCCAGGACCTGACCATGTCCGGCAAGCGGCACGGCTTCCACGCCACCTGGAGGATCGGCTTCGACGCCGAGGGCCGTATCCAGGCACTCGACGCGACCCTGGTCGCCGACGGCGGCTGGAGCCTGGACCTGTCCGAGCCGGTCCTGGCCCGGGCGCTGTGCCACATCGACAACACGTACTGGATCCCCAGCGCCCGCGTCGCCGGCCGCATCGCCAAGACCAACACGGTCTCCAACACCGCCTTCCGCGGCTTCGGCGGACCGCAGGGCATGCTGGTGATCGAGGACATCCTGGGCCGCTGCGCGCCGCGGCTCGGCCTCGACCCCCGGGAGCTGCGGGAACGCAACTTCTACCGGCCGGGCCAGGGCCAGACGACGCCGTACGGGCAGCCGGTCACGCAGCCCGAGCGGATCACCGCCGCCTGGCAGCAGGTCCTGGACCGGGCGGGCTTCGCCGACCGCGAGCGCGAGATCGCCGCGTTCAACGCCGCGCACCCGCACACCAAGCGGGCCCTGGCGATCACCGGCGTGAAGTTCGGCATCTCGTTCAACCTCACCGCCTTCAACCAGGGCGGCGCGCTGGTGCTGATCTACAAGGACGGCTCCGTCCTGATCAACCACGGCGGCACCGAGATGGGCCAGGGTCTGCACACCAAGATGCTCCAGGTGGCCGCGACCACGCTGGGCATCCCGCTGCACAAGGTGCGTCTCGCCCCGACCCGCACCGACAAGGTGCCCAACACCTCCGCCACCGCGGCCAGTTCCGGGGCCGACCTCAACGGCGGCGCGGTCAAGAACGCCTGCGAGCAACTGCGCGAACGCCTCCTGCGGGTGGCCGCCTCGCAGCTCGGTGCGAACGCCTCGGACGTACGCATCGTCGAGGGCGTCGCACGCACCCTGGGCAGCGACCGGGAACTGGCCTGGGACGACCTCGTGCACACCGCGTACTTCCAGCGGGTCCAGCTGTCCGCGGCCGGCTACTACCGGACCGAGGGGCTGCACTGGGACGCCAAGACGTTCCAGGGGTCGCCGTTCAAGTACTTCGCCATCGGCGCCGCCGCGACCGAGGTGGAGGTGGACGGCTTCACCGGCGCCTACCGGATCCGGCGGGTCGACATCGTGCACGACGTCGGCGACAGCCTGTCCCCGCTGATCGACATCGGCCAGATCGAGGGCGGCTTCGTGCAGGGTGCGGGCTGGCTGACGCTGGAGGACCTGCGCTGGGACACCGGCGACGGCCCGAACCGGGGCCGGCTCCTCACGCAGGCGGCGAGCACGTACAAGCTGCCGAGCTTCTCGGAGATGCCCGAGGAGTTCAACGTCACCCTCCTGGAGAACGCCACGGAGGAGGGCGCCGTCTTCGGGTCCAAGGCGGTCGGCGAGCCCCCGCTGATGCTCGCGTTCTCGGTGCGCGAGGCACTGCGGCAGGCCGCCGCCGCGTTCGGCCCGAAGGGGACCGGCGTCGAGCTGGCCTCGCCCGCGACACCGGAGGCGGTGTACTGGGCGATCGAGTCGGCCCGGCGGGCCGGCTCCGCCGGGAACGGCGGCGCCCGCGACGCAGCCGCCTCCGACGGCGGCCGGGTCGGCGCCGGTGCGAAAGCGCTGAGCGGTGCCTGACATGACGTGGGTCGCCGCGGTCGCGCGGTTGCGGGCACGCCGGGAGTCCGGCGTGCTGGTGACCGTCGCGACCGTGCGCGGCCACGCCCCGCGCGACGCCGGGGCCAAGCTCGTCGTGGGGCACACCGAGACGTGGGGCTCGATCGGCGGCGGCAACGTCGAGGCCGTGGCGATCGACCGGGCCCGCGAGATGATCACCGCGGCCAAGGCGGAACCGGAGCTGCTCGACTTCGCCCTGAACGACAAGGTGACCAACCAGCACGGCGTGCAGTGCTGCGGCGGCGCCGTCTCGGTGCTGCTGGAACCGCTGCCGGCGGTCCGGGCGGTGGCGATCTTCGGCGTCGGCCACGTCGGTCTCGAGCTGGCGCGCGTCCTGGCCCGCCAGGACCTCGACCTCCACCTCGTCGACAACCGCTCCGACATGCTCACCGAGGAGCGCCTCGGCGTGCTGGCGGACGCGGTGGCGCAGGTGCACACGCACCACACGCCGCTGCTGCCCGAGGAGGTCCTCGCACGGCTGCCGCGCGGCACCCACGTCCTGATCATGACCCACGACCACGCCGAGGACGCGGCCCTGTGCGACGCGGCCCTGCGCACGGACCACCTCGGGTCCATAGGACTCATCGGATCGGCGGCCAAGTGGGCCCGCTTCCGCAAGCGCCTCGCCACCGAGGGCGGCCACAACGAGGCCGTCATCGACCGGATCAAGACACCGATCGGGCTGGCCGACATCACCGGCAAGGAGCCCGCGACCATCGCCGTGAGCGTCGCGGCGGACCTGCTGCGCACCTTCGAGGCCGACGGTCAGTGACCCGAAGAGGCCGCGGCAGGCCTTTGTAGGAGTCTACGAACCGTCGGTCGCAGCCCGTCCGTAGTTCATGTTTTCGGCCCCTGGCCGGGTCTCGTCGCCGAGCTGTGTACTGCTCCTACGCCTCCTCCCCTCGAAGCGCCCCGGCCCGCACGCCGTCCTCCCGCACGCCGCATGCCCAAGAAGGAGCACGCATGACCACCGACACCCTCGAGACCGGCATCCGCGAGTTCGAGCGCGCCTGGATGGACAAGGCCATCGAGCTGGCCACCACCAGCGTCCAGAACGGCGGCGGCCCCTTCGGCGCCCTCATCGCCCGGGGCGACGAGATCATCGCCCTCGGCAACAACCAGGTCACCGCGGGCCTCGACCCCACCGCCCACGCCGAGGTCAGCGCCATCCGCGCCGCCTGCAAGGCGCTCGACACGTTCAGCCTGGAGGGCTGCACCCTCGTCACGTCCTGCGAGCCCTGCCCGATGTGCCTGTCCTCGGCCCTGTGGGCCCGCGTCGACCGCCTCGTCTTCTCCGCCGACCGCCACGACGCCGCCGTGGCCGGCTTCGACGACCGCAAGTTCTACGACCTGTTCGAGAAGCGGCCGCAGGCGAACTGGCCCATGACCGTGGAACACCTCGACCTGCCCCACCGCACCCAGCCGTTCGACGCCTGGATCGCCAAGACCGACCGCGTCGACTACTGAGCAGAAGCCCCGACGGGACTCCGGCCGCCCCGTCCGTGCGCCCCCCCACCGTGGCGTACGGACGGGGCGGCGGCGCGTGCGCGAGGATGGGGGGCATGCCCAACCGACTTGCGCAGGCGACGTCCCCCTACCTCCTCCAGCACGCGGAGAACCCGGTCGACTGGTGGCCGTGGGAAACCGACGCGTTCGAAGAAGCCCGGCGGCGCGACGTCCCCGTCCTGCTGAGCGTCGGCTACAGCGCGTGCCACTGGTGCCACGTCATGGCGCACGAGTCGTTCGAGGACGGGCCCACCGCCGAGTACCTCAACTCGCACTTCGTGAGCGTCAAGGTCGACCGCGAGGAGCGCCCCGACGTCGACGCCGTCTACATGGAGGCCGTGCAGGCGGCCACCGGCCAGGGCGGCTGGCCCATGACCGTGTTCCTCACCCCGGACGCCGAGCCCTTCTACTTCGGCACCTACTTCCCGCCCGAGCCCCGGCACGGCATGCCCTCCTTCCGCCAGGTGCTCCAGGGCGTCCAGCAGGCCTGGGCGGAGCGGCGCGACGAGGTGAGCGAGGTCGCCGGGAAGATCGTGCGGGACCTCGCCGGGCGGGAGATCTCCTACGGCGACGCCGAGGCGCCCGGCGAGGAGCAGCTCGGGCAGGCGCTGCTCGGCCTCACCCGGGAGTACGACGCGCAGCGCGGCGGGTTCGGCGGGGCGCCGAAGTTCCCGCCGTCCATGGCGATCGAGTTCCTGCTGCGCCACCACGCCCGCACCGGCGCCGAGGGCGCGCTCCAGATGGCGGCCGACACCTGCGAGCGGATGGCCCGCGGCGGCCTCTACGACCAGCTCGGCGGCGGCTTCGCCCGCTACTCCGTGGACCGCGACTGGGTCGTGCCGCACTTCGAGAAGATGCTGTACGACAACGCCCTGCTGTGCCGGGTCTACGCCCACCTCTGGCGGGCCACCGGATCCGACCTCGCCCGCCGCGTCGCCCTGGAGACCGCCGACTTCATGGTGCGGGAACTGCGCACCGCAGAGGGCGGGTTCGCCTCCGCCCTGGACGCCGACAGCGACGACGGGACGGGGAAGCACGTCGAGGGCGCGTACTACGTGTGGACGCCCGCGCAGCTCACCGAGGTCCTCGGCGCCGAGGACGCGGAACTGGCCGCGCAGTACTTCGGCGTGACCGAGGAGGGCACCTTCGAGCACGGCGCCTCCGTGCTGCAACTGCCGCAGCAGGAGGGCGTCTTCGACGCCGCACGGATCGCGTCGGTCCGGGAGCGGCTGCTGGCCGCGCGCGACGGGCGTCCCGCACCGGGCCGGGACGACAAGGTGGTCGCCGCCTGGAACGGCCTGGCGATCGCCGCGCTAGCCGAGACCGGCGCCTACTTCGAGCGCCCCGACCTGGTCGAGGCCGCCGTCGCCGCCGCCGACCTGCTGGTGCGCCTCCACCTCGACGAGCAGGTCCGGATCACCCGCACCAGCAAGGACGGCAGGCCCGGTGCCAACGCCGGGGTGCTGGAGGACTACGCCGACGCGGCCGAGGGCTTCCTCGCGCTGGCGTCGGTCACCGGGGAGGGCGTCTGGCTGGACTTCGCCGGATTCCTGCTCGACCACGTCCTCACCCGCTTCACGGACGGGTCCGGCTCACTCTACGACACCGCCGCCGACGCCGAGCAGCTGATCCGCCGCCCGCAGGACCCCACCGACAACGCCACCCCGTCCGGCTGGAGCGCCGCCGCGGGCGCCCTGCTGACGTACGCCGCGCACACCGGCTCCGAGCCCCACCGCACGGCCGCCGAGCACGCCCTCGGCGTGGTGAAGGCGCTCGGCCCACGCGTCCCGCGCTTCATCGGCTGGGGCCTGGCCGCCGCCGAGGCCCTGCTCGACGGCCCCCGGGAAGTCGCCGTCGTCGGACCGGCGCCCGCCGACCCCGCCGCGCGCGGGCTGCACCGTACGGCACTGCTGGGTACGGCGCCCGGAGCGGTCGTGGCCTTCGGCACCGAGGGGAGCGACGAGTTCCCGCTGCTCGCCGACCGGCCCCTGGTGGGCGGGGCGGCGGCCGCCTACGTCTGCCGGAACTTCACCTGCGACGCGCCGACCACCGACCCCGAGCGGCTGCGCGCCGCGCTGGGCGCCGCCCCGACCGGCTGAGGCGGCCCGCTCAGGCGTCCCGGGTGCCGCTCACGGCGCGCTCCACGATCGCCTCCAGCTGCTCGTGGTGCGCGCCCCTCCAGTAGGCGCGTCCGCAGTCGGCGCACTGGGCGAAGACGTCGTACGACCGCCGCGTCCCGCCCTCGAGCTGCGCCGCGACCTCTTCCTTGGTGGCCGCCCGGAGCAGTCCGTTGCAGGCGGTGCACCGGGTCCACGGGAGCAGCTCGGGCCGGAACCGGTCCAGGACCTCCTGGAGCTGTTCGTCGGGGCGGGTGCTGTAGACGTAGGCGCCGGTCCACAGCTCGCGGCGGCGCAGCAGACCGCGGTCGCGGCTGAGCATGACCCGCTTCTCGGCCGCCGACAGCGCGGCGAGCGCCGGGTCGCCGAGGTCCGTCGACTCGTACGCCGTGTCCACGCCGAGCAGCCGCAGCCGGCGGGCCAGGGTGCCCAGGTGCACGTCGAGCAGGAACCGCAGGGGAGCGCCGGGCACGCGCTGGGGGTGCCGGACGGGCCGTACGCGCACCGACTCGCCGCCCGCCGGGATGTGTCCGGGCGGGACCTCGCGGCCGTCGACGAGCAGGGCGCCGACCTCGGTGAGCGGAACGCCGAGGGACTCGACGAGGTGGCCGAGGGTGGAGACCCCGTCGGCGGCCGCACGGGCCACGCCGGCGGGGCGGGCGCGCGGGACGAACAGGTGCAGCTCGGGGGCGAACTCGACGCGGATCTCGGGACCGTTCACCCGGTCAGGATGCCACGGGGGCCGGGCCCGGAGCCCGGTCTTTCCGAGCAGGCGCGCGACCAGGGCCTGTCCGGCGGATCATGCCGCAGACGCGGGGCCGGGCACGCCCATCTGCGGCGTTGTCGTCGGTTGTCGACGCTTCGCGTCGACGCCCTCCTCCGCCTTGCAGCTGCACGCACCCGACCCCGCTCACCAGCGTCTACGAGGTGCCGCGTCTTACCTGCGACCTGATCCGCCGGACAGGCCCTAGTACGCGACCAGCGAGATCCCCACGTAGTGGGCGATGAAGGCGGCCAGCGTGAAGGAGTGGAAGACCTCGTGGAAGCCGAACCAGCGGGGTGACGGGTTGGGGCGCTTGAGGCCGTAGATCACGCCGCCCGCGCTGTAGAGCAGGCCGCCGACGATCACCAGGACCAGGACGGCGATGCCGCCGGCCCGCATGAACTCGGGCAGGTAGAAGACGGCCGCCCAGCCCATGGCGAGGTAGCAGGGGGTGTAGAGCCAGCGCGGGGCGCCGACCCAGAAGACCCGGAAGACGATGCCTGCCGCGGCGGCCGCCCAGATGCCCCACAGCAGCCACTCGCCCTTGGCGCCGGGCAGCAGCAGCATCGTGAGCGGGGTGTAGGTGCCCGCGATGATCAGGAAGATGTTGGCGTGGTCGAGACGGCGCAGGACGCCGTCCATGCGGGGGCTCCAGTCGCCCCGGTGGTAGAGCGCACTGACGCCGAACAGCAGGCAGGCCGTCAGGACGTAGACGCCGCAGGCTATGCGGGCCTCGGGCGACTCGGCGAGGGCGGTGAGCACCAGACCGGCGATCAGGACCGCCGGGAACATGCCGAGATGCAGCCAGCCGCGAAGCTTCGGCTTGACCGGGTGCGGGAGGGAGAGCGCTACAGGGCCGGGGCCGGCGGCCGGCGAGTCCTTGGGCGCGTCGGGGACGGACGCAGTCATGGGCGCATCGTACCTACGGTTCCGTAAGTTACGTATCAGTACGGACGTATGACGAACGGCGAGTGGCCATCGTCTCACGGGGGGCCCGGCGCCGCACGCCCGGTTCGGGCACGTGGCGATCCTCACTCCGCTCAGGTGTGACGCCCTCTGGACAGATGGGCGCTCGAGTCGGATGATCAAATGAGTGCGGTCGACACCGGATGAGCGCCCACGAGGCACACGTCACGCATCCGGGTCGCAGCCCCCACGGGGCCTCCAACAAAAAACCCCTCATTTAGGAGCAATCGTGGCGCGCGACATCGCGGCTCCCCCCGTCCCCACCAACCACCAGGAACTGATCTCGTGGGTCAACGAGATCGCCGAACTGACCCAGCCGGACTCCGTGGTCTGGTGCGACGGATCCGAGGCCGAGTACGAGCGCCTGTGCGGGGAGCTCGTCGAGAAGGGCACCTTCCGCAAACTCGACCCGATCAAGCGCCCCAACTCCTACTACGCGGCCTCCGACCCCACCGACGTCGCGCGCGTCGAGGACCGGACCTTCATCTGCTCCGCCAAGGAGGAGGACGCCGGCCCGACCAACCACTGGAAGGACCCCGCCGAGATGCGGGAGATCTTCCGTGGTGACCAGGGCGAGGGCGGTCTGTTCCGCGGTTCCATGCGGGGCCGGACCATGTACGTCGTGCCCTTCTGCATGGGCCCCCTCGGCTCCCCGCTCTCCGCGCTCGGCGTCGAGATCACCGACTCCGCCTACGTCGCGGCCTCCATGCGCACCATGACCCGCATGGGACAGCCCGTCCTGGACGAGCTGGGCGAGACGGGCTTCTTCGTCAAGGCCGTGCACTCCGTCGGCGCCCCGCTCGCCGAGGGCGAGGCGGACGTCCCGTGGCCCTGCAACAGCACCAAGTACATCTCGCACTTCCCCGAGGACCGCGAGATCTGGTCCTACGGCTCCGGCTACGGCGGCAACGCCCTGCTCGGCAAGAAGTGCTACGCCCTGCGCATCGCCTCCGTCATGGCCCGCGACGAGGGCTGGCTCGCCGAGCACATGCTGGTGCTGAAGCTGACGCCGCCCACCGGCGCGCCCAAGTACGTCGCCGCCGCCTTCCCGTCGGCCTGCGGCAAGACCAACCTCGCCATGCTGGAGCCCACGATCTCCGGCTGGACCGTGGAGACCATCGGCGACGACATCGCCTGGATGCGCTTCGGCGAGGACGGCCGCCTGTACGCCATCAACCCCGAGGCCGGCTTCTTCGGCGTCGCGCCCGGCACCGGTGAGCACACCAACGCCAACGCCATGAAGACGCTGTGGGGCAACTCGGTCTTCACCAACGTCGCCCTCACCGACGACGGCGACGTGTGGTGGGAGGGCATGACCGAGGAGACCCCGGCCCACCTGACCGACTGGAAGGGCAACGACTGGACGCCCGAGTCCGGCACGCCCGCCGCGCACCCCAACGCCCGTTTCACCACGCCCGCCGCGCAGTGCCCGATCATCGCGCCGGAGTGGGAGGACCCCAAGGGCGTGCCGATCTCGGCGATCCTCTTCGGCGGGCGCCGCGCCAGCGCCGTACCGCTGGTCACCGAGTCCTTCGACTGGAACCACGGCGTCTTCCTCGGCGCCAACGTGGCCTCCGAGAAGACCGCCGCCGCCGAGGGCAAGGTCGGCGAGCTGCGCCGCGACCCCTTCGCCATGCTGCCGTTCTGCGGCTACAACATGGGCGACTACATGGGGCACTGGGTCGACGTGGGCAAGTCCGCCTCGCAGAGGGGGGACCAGTCCAAGCTGCCGAAGATCTACTACGTCAACTGGTTCCGCAAGGACGACGACGGCCGGTTCGTCTGGCCCGGCTTCGGCGAGAACGGCCGCGTCCTCAAGTGGATCGTGGAGCGCCTCGAGGGCAGGGCGGGCGGTGTCGAGACCCCGATCGGTGTGCTGCCGACCAAGGAGTCCCTCGACACCGACGGCCTCGACCTGGCCGACGCCGACCTGGAGTTCCTGCTCAGTGTCGACAAGGAGGTGTGGCGCGAGGAGGCGGCGCTCGTCCCCGAGCACCTGAACACCTTCGGCGACCACACGCCGACCGAGCTGTGGGACCAGTACCGGGCGCTGGTGGAGCGCCTGGGCTGAGCACCGTCCCCACTCAGCTCCGTGGCCGGTCCGACTAGCCCTGACCCGCGAAGTCGTCACGAAGGCCGGTCACGAGGGGATCTCCCCGCGCCCCAGTAGCTCAGCAGTACCCGGGGCGCGGGAAGGTCCCGCTCGGGCCGGGTCACCGCACAACGGCGTGCGGAGGACCCGGCCCTTCGGCATTCCGGGCTTCCCTCTTCGCGCCGACAAGTACGCGCCCCAAAGGGGCGCGGGGCTGTGTCGATGTGCGGCTCCGCCGCGTGGGCGCGACCAGCCACACGCGACGGAAAGCCGCCAACCGGCAAGCGGTCCCACGGCGCCGCAGCGACCCGCCAAGGCCACGCAGTGCATGGCACCCGGCCCGCGCGTCGCTGCGGGTGCGC
Organism: Streptomyces coelicoflavus; assembly: GCF_003112555.1. Classification (GTDB taxonomy): domain Bacteria; phylum Actinomycetota; class Actinomycetes; order Streptomycetales; family Streptomycetaceae; genus Streptomyces; species Streptomyces coelicoflavus. Next base: position 462,957 of record NZ_BEWB01000006.1, read on the forward strand.
GCGGGCCGGGGCCGTCCGAGGAGCCCGGTGGGCTCAGCGCGACGCGAGTTCGCGCGGTTCGAGGGTCGCGGCGTGCGCGTCCATGCGCTCGGCGGTGAGGATCGCCGCCGCCGTGTCGGCGCGGGAGGCCGCGACCACCAGGGCGCGGGCCGCCAGCGTGTGCGCCCGCCGGTGCAGGGCCGCCGGACACGCCTTCGGACGGGTGGCGGCCACCTCGAGCCGGGCCGGCGCCAGGCCTCCCCGCAGCCGGGTCACCTGCTCGGCGAGCCGGTCGGCGGCGGTGTCCAGGTCGGTCCCGGGCGCCAGCGCGCGCAGCTCGTCCGTGACGGTGAGCAGCGCGGCGAGATGGCCCGCGAGCTGGATGTCCAGCTCTTCGCCCCGGGACCGGTGGGGGAAGTCCGTGGTGCCGTCGGCCATCGTGCTGTGGACCGACTTGCTGCGGATCGGCTCGTACATGGGATGGCCTCCTGAGTGCTTCAGGAAACCATCCTACATTAGATCCAATCTAAAGTTGACGCCGTTCGGGACAGCCCCCGAAACGGAGGCTGAGGCTGAGGCGGAGACGGCTCAGGGCTGCCCGTACCCGTCCAGGAAGTTCCCGATCCGGTCCACCGCCTCGCGCAGGTCCGCGGCCGCCGGCAGGGTCACCACCCGGAAGTGGTCGGGCTCCGGCCAGTTGAAGCCGGTGCCCTGGACGACCATGATCTTCTCCTGGCGCAGCAGGTCGAGGACCATCCGCCGGTCGTCCTTGATCTTGAAGACCTTGGGGTCGAGCCGGGGGAAGAGATACAGCGCGCCCTTCGGCTTCACACAGGTCACGCCCGGAATGCTGGTCAGCGCCTCGTGGGCGGCGTCCCGCTGCTCGCGCAGCCGCCCGCCGGGCAGCACCAGCTCGTTGATGGTCTGCCGCCCGCTGAGCGCCGCGACCACGCCGTGCTGGCCCGGCATGTTGGCGCACAGCCGCATGTTCGCCAGGATCGTCAGGCCCTCGATGTAGGACTCGGCGTGCGCGCGCGGCCCGGAGATCGACATCCAGCCGACCCGGTAGCCGGCCACCCGGTACGCCTTCGACATGCCGTTGAAGGTGAGGGTGAGGAGGTCGGGGGCGATCGCGGCGGTCGGGGTGTGCGTGGCGTCGTCGTAGAGGATCTTGTCGTAGATCTCGTCGGAGCAGACCAGCAGGTTGTGCCGGCGGGCGATGTCCGTCAGCCCGCGCAGCATCGCGTCGTCGTAGACCGCGCCCGTCGGGTTGTTCGGATTGATGATCACCAGTGCCTTGGTGCGGTCGGTGATCTTCCGTTCGACGTCCGCGAGGTCGGGCATCCAGTCGGACTGCTCGTCGCAGCGGTAGTGCACCGCCGTGCCGCCGGAGAGCGAGACGGCGGCCGTCCACAGGGGGTAGTCCGGGGCCGGGACGAGGACCTCGTCGCCGTCGTCGAGCAGGCCCTGCATCGCCATCACGATCAGCTCGGAGACGCCGTTGCCGATGAAGACGTGCTCGACGTCCGTCTCGATGCCGAGGGTCTGGTTGTGCATGACGACCGCCCGGCGCGCCGCCAGCAGGCCCTTCGCGTCGCCGTAGCCGTGTGCCGTGGAGACGTTGCGGAGGATGTCCTCCAGGATCTCGGGCGGGCACTCGAAGCCGAACGCCGCCGGGTTGCCGGTGTTGAGCTTCAGGATGCGGTGACCGGCCGCTTCCAGCCGCATCGCCTCCTCGAGCACCGGGCCCCGGATCTCGTAACAGACGTTGGCGAGCTTGGTCGACTGGATCACCTGCATGCTGGGAGCTTACGGCCCGGTATGGCCCTTCGGGTCGTGTTATCCGCCACGTGAGACGGTTCGATTCGGACGATTTGTCCGCTCGCTGTCCCTGGAGCGCCTCGGCTCCCTACACTGCCCCGCCATGTCCAGCCCTTCTCCGTACGCCGACGGGGGGAACACCGTGCCGGAGGCCCAGGGCTCGCCGAACGTGTACCTCCCGCAGAACGCCCCACCCACGCGGTACGACGGGTACGCCGACCCGGCGAGCGCTCACGGCTGGGAGAACGCGTACGACGAGACGCGCGAACTGCCGCCGGTGGGGGAGCGGGACGTCCCCTCCGTGACGGGGGGCGGTGGCCCGCGCCACGGTGCGGGCCGCAGGGCCGTCGCCCGGCGGCCGGGGCGCGCGGTGGCCGTGGCCGAAGTGGTGGGCGCGGTGGCGGTGGCGGCGCTGATCGCGGGATTCGTCTGGCCCGGCTCGCCGTCCGGCGGCTCCGGCGGTTCCGGCGGCAAGGACGGCCGTACGGGCCCGACGGCCGAGGGGTTCGGCGTGGAGGCGTCCGGCTCGGCCTCGCCCTCCCCGGTGGTGGCGGAGCCGGCTGCTTCCGCCACCGCCGGGCAACCGGCCGCCGACGGCGGTTCCCCGGCCGTCCGCCCGGAGCCTCCGAGCGCGAGCGGCGAGGGCGGGGACGCGGACCGGAGGGGCGAAGGGGGCGCGTCCGGAGGGGTGCCGGCCGAGCCGTCGGCCGGTGTCACGCCGGCACCGGACGCCCCGGCCGTGTCGCCCTCCGCCACCACGGGGCCGGGCTCTTCGGGCCCGGGAGGCTCCGACGGGCGGCCGGGGAGGGGGCGCGAACCGAAGCGGCCCAAGTAGCCGCCCGTCTCCTCGGTCCCCTCCACCACCTCCACACCGACTCTCCCCAGGCCCTCGCCCCCCGTCCCCTTCGTCCCGGGAGACCCTGGTCGCGCGACGAAGCTACCGGCTGGAAACCAAGCCTTGTCCCCTCGTTATCCGCGTGATGACAATGCGCATGACAACTGAACGGGTGGCCGGAGGCCCTCCGGTCGCCCGACGTCGCAAGAGGGGACCCCCCATGAGAAAACCTCTCCTTGTCGCGCTCTGCGCCCTGGCCTTCGCCGGGGTCGGCGCGACACCCGCGGTCGCTGCCGCGCCGGCCCCCACGGGCGCGGACACGACCACGGACGCCGCCCCGGGCACCTTGACGGATGTCGTCGAGGGTGTGGTCGGGACCGCGGCGGACACCCTGTCCGGACTCCGCGCTCCCGAGGCGGGCGCGGTGAACTTCGCCGGCACCGTCGCGCTCAGCAACTGCTCCGGCTCCGTCGTCCGCATGCCCGGCTCGGCGGACGACGACCCGGCGCTCGTGCTCACCAACGGCCACTGCTTGGAGAGCGGCTTCCCCGCGGCCGGCCAGGTCCTCGTCGACCGTGCCTCCAGCCGCGGCTTCGGGCTGCTGGACTCCTCCGGTTCCCAGGTCGCCACCCTGCGCGCCGACCGCCTCGTCTACGCGACCATGACCGACACGGACGCCGCGATCTACCGGCTCCGCACGACCTACGGGCAGATCAAGAGCGCGTACGGCATCGACGCGCTGGAGCTGAGCGGGACCCGCCCGGCGGCCGGTACGTCCATCAGCGTGGTGTCCGGCTACTGGAAGCGGATCTACGACTGCTCCATCGACGGATTCGTCTACCGCATGAAGGAGGGGGACTGGACCTGGAAGGACTCGGTCCGCTACACCTCCGCCTGTGACACCATCGGCGGCACCTCCGGCTCACCGGTCGTCGACAGCGCCACCGGCCAGGTGGTCGCCGTCAACAACACGGGGAACACGAACGGCGAGCGCTGCACGGTGAACAACCCGTGCGAGGTCGACGAGACCGGGCGGGTCACGGTCCGCGAGGGCATCAACTACGCCCAGCAGACCTACCTCTTCGCTGCCTGCTTCGGTGTCGACAGCAAGCTCGACCTGAGCATGAGCGGCTGCGCCGTGCCCAAGCCGTGACGGACCGCGGGCGGGCGGTCAGCGGGGAGTCCTGCGGACGGCCCGTCCCGCCAGCACGTCCGTGCGCCGCCCGTCCTCCATCACGAACCGCCCGTCGACCAGTACGTACGGGATGCCCGTCGGTAGGACGCGCGGCTCCTCGAAGGTGCTGCCCGCCGCGACCGTCGCCGGGTCGAAGAGGACCAGGTCGGCCCGGTACCCCTCGCGTACCAGGCCCCGGTCGGGCAGCCGCAGCCGGGCCGCCGGGCGCGAGGTGAGGTGGGCGACGCACTCCTCCAGGGGGAGCACGCCCAGCTCGCGCACGTAGTGGCCCAGGTAGTGCGGGAAGGTGCCGTAGGCACGCGGGTGGGGCTTGGCGCCCTGGAGGATGCCGTCCGAGCCGCCGGTGTGGACGCGGTGCCGCATGATCGCGCGGACGTTCTCCTCGTGGCCGACGTGCTGGAGGATGGTCGGCGCCAGCCGGTCGGCCAGCAGCAGGTGCCGGGCGACCTGCCACGGGCTCTCGCCGCGCAGCCGCGCCGACTCCAGGACCGTACGGCCGATGTACTCCGCGAGCGCCGGGTCGCCCGTGCCGGAGATCTCGATCGTCTCCCACTCCATGGGCACGCCGTGGGAGCCGTCGGAGCCGATCTCCTCCATGTGGTGCCGGATCCGCTCGGCGGTGTCGTCGTCCGCCAGCCGCTTCATGATCTGCTCCGGGCCGCCCTCGCTCGCCCAGCTCGGCAGCAGCGCCACGAGGGTCGTGCAGCCGGGGGTGTACGGGTAGGTGTCGAGCGTGATGTCGGCGCCGCCGGCGAGCGCGTCGTCCAGCAGGGTCAGCAGCTCGGGGGCCCTGCCCTTGTTCACGCCGAAGTTCATGGTCGCGTGTGCCAGGTGGAGGGGGCAGTCCGCCTCCCGGGTCAGCTCGACCATCTCCTCGTACGCCTCGAGGGCCCCGGCGCCGTACGAGCGGTGGTGCGGGCAGTAGTAGCCGCCGTACTGGGCGACCACCCGGCACAGCTCCGTCAGCTCGGCGTCCTTGGCGTACATGCCGGGCGTGTAGGTCAGCCCGGACGACATGCCGACCGCGCCCTGCTCCAGGCCCTCGGCGACCAGGCGCCGCATGTGCTCCAGCTCGGCGGGCGTCGCCTCCCGGTCGTCCCAGCCCACCGCGAGCGCGCGCACCGTGCCCTGCGGGATCAGGTACGCGGCGTTCACGGCGATGCCGCGGTCGAGCCGGTCCAGGTACTCGCCGACCGTCCGCCAGTCGAAGTCGACGTCGTCCCCGGGGCCGTTCCACCCGGCGATCGCCCGGCGCACCTCGCCGAGGGTGCGGTCGTCGACCGGCGCGTACGACAGCCCGTCCTGGCCGATGACCTCCAGGGTGACACCCTGCGCGGCCTTGGCGCTGTGGTCGGGGTCCCGCAGCAGGGCCAGGTCGCTGTGGGCGTGCATGTCGATGAAGCCGGGGGAGAGGACCAGGCCCTCGGCGTCCAGCTCGCGGCGCGCCTTGGGGCGCTGGCAGCCGGCGGCCGCCGCCTCCTTGACGATCGAGACGATCCGGCCGCGGTCGACCACGACGTCGGCGCGGTAGGAGTCGGCGCCGGAACCGTCCACGACGTCGGCGTCCCGGATGACCAGCTCTTCCATGCTTCTGCTCCCTCTTGTCCCTCGGACCTCGGCTGCCTCAGAAGAACGTGCGGATGTACTCGACGACCGTCCCGTCCGCCTCCGCGACCGGGATGAGCTGCCACTTGTCGAAGGACGTGCAGGGGTGGGACAGGCCAAGGCCCACCCAGTCCCCGACCTCCAGTTCCGCCTCCGGGCCGGTGCGCAGCCAGGCGTGCTGGTCGGACAGGCCGCTCACGGCGATGCCGGCCGCCGGGCGCTCGGGGCCGCCGCCGGCCGGGCGGACCACCTGGGCGAAGGGCAGGTCGAGGTCGTAGGCCGCGTCCCGCTTGCCGGCGTTGGCGAAGGCCTGCTCGGGGGAGGGGCGGGAGACCACCTGCGTCCACAGCCGGAACGCGGGCTCCAGGGCGCCCTCGGCGGGGACGCGGTTGAAGGGGGTCACCTCCCGGTAGTGCCCGTCGTCGTGGGAGACGTAGGCGCCGGAGCGCAGCAGCTTGAGCACCGGCAGGGAGAGGTCGGGCACCTCGGCGAACGCGTCGGCCACCGCGTCGAACCAGGCGCTGCCGCCCGCGCTCAGCACGATCTCCTCCAGGCCCTCGAACCGCCCGGCCTTGTCGAAGTCGGCCGCCAGCGCGACCAGCCGCCGCAGCCAGGCGTGCACGCGCTCCGGGTCGGCGTCCGGCACCTCGCCCTCGTACCCGGCGACGCCCGCCAGCCGCAGCGTCCGCGTCCCGGCCACCGCGTCGGCGACCGCCGCGCAGTCCGCCTCCGTACGCGCCCCGGTCCTGGCGCCCTCACCGGCGCCCAGCTCGACCACGACGTCCACCGGGCGGGAGGCGCCCGCGTCCGTCAGGGCCGCGTCCATCAGCTCGACGCCGCGCACCGAGTCGACGTAGCAGACGAAGCGGAAGTCCGGGTCGGCGTCCAGCTCGGCCGCGAGGCGGCGCAGGGCTGCGGCGTCGACCAGCTCGTTGGCCAGGAAGATCCGCCCGATGCCGAAGGCCCGCGCCACCCACACCTGGTGCGGCACGGCGAGGGTGATGCCCCAGGCGCCGTGCTCGATCTGGCGGTGGAAGAGCTGCGGGGCCATGGAGGTCTTGCCGTGCGGCGCGAAGGCGAGGCCGTGCCGGGCGGCGTACGTCTCCATGAGCCGCAGGTTGTGCTCCAGGCGCTCGGCGGACAGCGCGAGGACGGGGGTGGCGAAGCCGCCGGTGAAGAGGTTGCGGCGCTGTCCGGCCAGTTCGGCGACGGTCAGGCCGTACGCGTCCGGCGGGAGGCCCTTGAAGCGGTGGTCGACGCGCTCCCCGGCCAGCTCGGCGAGGGCTTCGCGGCCGCCTGCGGGGCCGTGGTCGAGGGCCATGGAGCCTCCCTGATCTGATCCGTTGCAAAATCTGCAACGATCGTTGCGTATATCGCTAACTGCTGTCTAACATCTCGGCGAACGCGGGGTCAACGGAGCCGCCGCCCGCCAGACGCGACGAGGAGCCCCCACCATCGTGACCGCCAACGGACGAACCAGCACCGCCCCCGACGTCGCGGACGTCGTCGCGCTCGGCGAGTCCATGGTCACCTTCCTGCCCTCCCGCCCCGGGCGCCTCGCCGACGTCCCCTCCTTCGACCGGGCCATCGGCGGCGCCGAGTCCAACGTGGCCTGCGTACTCGCCGCCGCCGGGCACTCCGTCCGCTGGGTCGGCCGGGCCGGCGCCGACGGCTTCGGCGACCACCTCGTCGAGGCGATCGGCGGCTACGGCGTCGACGTCCGTGCCGTCCGCCGCGACCCCGCCCGCCCGACCGGGATCTACTTCCGCACCGCGGGCGACCGGTCCACCGACGCCCACGAGGTCGCCTACTACCGGGCGGGCTCGGCCGCCTCCGCGATGTCCGTCGACACCATGGACCTCGACGCGATCCGCTCCGGCCGGATCCTGCACCTGTCCGGCATCACGCCCGCGCTCTCCGCCGACTGCCTCGGCCTGACGCGCGAGCTGACCGCCCGCCGCCCCGGCCGGCCCCTCGTCTCCTTCGACGTCAACCACCGCCCCGGCCTGTGGCGCGACGCCGCTCACGGTCACGGTCCCGAGGTGCTCCTCGAACTGGCCCGCGGCGCCGACCTCGTCTTCGTCGGCGACGACGAGGCGCGGGACGCCTGGGGCCTCGACGGGCCCGAGGCCGTACGCGCCGCGCTGCCCGAACCGGAGCTGCTCGTCGTCAAACAGGGCGCGACCGGCGCCACCGCCTTCCACGGCCCCTCCGGCGCCGACCAGGTCACCTCCGTGCCCGCCCTGCGCGTCGACGTCGTCGCCGCCGTCGGCGCGGGCGACGCCTTCGCCGCCGGGTTCCTCTCCGCCACCCTGCGCGACCTGCCCGTACGCGACCGCCTGCGCCACGGCCACCTCATGGCCGCCGCCGCCCTCACCGTCCCCGGCGACCTCGCCACACCCCCGGCCCGCGACCACGCCGACCGCCTGGCCGCCCTCGACGACACCGCGTGGGGGAGACTGCGACTCGGCCCCGGCTGGACACAGGACGGCGAAAGGCCCGGCGACAGGACGGGCGAAGGGGCCGACGAGGAGGTACGCACACCATGAGCCAGACCGTCGACCGCGCGCTCAGCATCCTGCCGCTGCTCGCCGAGGGCCCCGCCGACCTGGGCCGGGTCGCCGACCGCCTCGGCGTGCACAAGTCCACGGCCCTGCGCCTGCTGCGCACCCTCCACGACCACGGCTTCGTCTACCGCCAGGCCGACCAGCGCTACCGCCTCGGCGCCCGGCTCATCTCCCTCGCCCAGGAGGCGATGGAGAACCTCGACGTCCGCGAGATCGCCCACCCCCACCTCGTACGCCTCAACGAGCAGGTCGGACACACCGTCCACCTCGCCGTCCACGAGGAGGACGAGGTCCTCTACATCGACAAGGTCGAGAGCCGCTACCCGGTCCGTATGTACTCCCGGATCGGCAAGCCCGTCGCCATCACCGTCGCGGCCGTCGCCAAGCTGCTGCTGGCCGACCTCCCCGAGGACGAGCGCCGGAACATTGCCGAGCAGCTCGACTACCCCATGTACACGGCCCGTTCGACACCGAACGCCGACGGGTTCCTCAAGGAACTCGCCAAGGTGCGCGAACAGGGCTGGGCCACCGACCTCGGTGGCCACGAGGAGTCCATCAACTGCGTCGCCGCACCCATCAGGGGCGCGGACGGCCGGGTGGTCGCCGCCATGTCGGTCTCCGCGCCGAACGTCGTCGTCACCGCCGACGAACTCCTCACCCTGCTCCCGCTGGTGCGCCGTACGGCGGACGCCATCAGCGGCGAGTACTCCGGCAGGACCCCAGTCAAGGAAGTCACCGCATGACCGACAAGATCGCTCTCGTCCCCGCGACCCACACCGTCCCCCCGGCGAAGTTCAGCCACGGCGTGAAGAAGGGCAACATCCTCCAGGTCGCCGGCCAGGTCGGCTTCCTCCCCCACGAGGAGGGCAAGGCCCCCACCCCGGCCGGCCCGACCCTGCGCGAGCAGACCCTCCAGACCCTCGCCAACGTCAAGGCGATCCTGGAGGAGGGCGGCGCCTCCTGGGACGACGTGATGATGCTCCGCGTCTACCTCACGGACGTGGACCACTTCGCCGAGATGAACGAGATCTACAACGCCTACTTCGCGGAGCAGGGCCTCACCCAGCCGCCCGCCGCCCGCACGACCGTGTACGTCGGTCTGCCCGCCGGCCTCCTCATCGAGATCGACGCGCTGGCCGTCCTGGGCTGACCCGCCCGGCCGCACCTTCTCTCTCTGCTCTGTCGCACGGCACGGCGCCCTCCCCTTCGGGGCGCCGTGCCGCGCCCCGCCCTGCCCGAAAGCAGTATGTGTTTACCCAGAGGACCCCCGTATGTCCTACTCGTCCCTCCAGCTCGCCGCCACCTCCGCCGCGGAGACCCCACCCCACACCGGCGGTCTGCTCACCCTGATCGACGGCACGGCCGGCCTGCTGACCGTCGCCGCCATCGGCATCGCACTCCTGCTCTTCCTCATCATCAAGGTGCGGCTGCAACCCTTCGTCGCGCTGCTCGCCGTCTCCATAGCCGTCGGCCTGCTCGCCGGCCTGTCGGTCACCGAACTCTTCGGCACCGTCCAGAAGTCGGACGCCGTCTCCACCATCGAGTCCGGCATGGGCGGCATCCTCGGCCACGTCGCCATCATCATCGGCCTGGGCACCATGCTCGGCGCGATCCTCGAAGTCAGCGGCGGCGCACAGGTACTCGCCTCCCGCCTCCTCGGCCTCTTCGGGGAGAAGCGCGCCCCGCTCGCCATGGGCCTGACCGGCCTGATCTTCGGCATCCCGGTCTTCTTCGACGTGGGCATCTTCGTCCTCGCGCCCATCGTCTACGCCGCCGCCAAGCGCTCCGGCAAGTCGATCCTGCTGTACTGCCTGCCGCTGCTGGCCGGCCTCTCCATGACCCACGCCTTCCTGCCGCCGCACCCCGGCCCGGTGGCCGCCGCGGGACTGCTGAACGTCAAGCTCGGCTGGATCATCCTCATGGGCATCGTCTGCGGGATCCCCGCCGTCCTCGCCGCCTGGGTGTTCTCCGCCTGGATCGGCCGCCGCATCTTCGTGCCCGTGCCGCAGGACATGGTCGAGGCGTCCGAGGAGGCCAAGCAGGCCGTCATCGAGGAGCAGCGCAAGGCCGGCGTCGCGCCCACCGAGACCCCCGTCGCGCTCGGCACCGTCCTCGGCATCATCGGCACCCCGCTGGTCCTGATCCTCGCCGCGACCTTCTCCTCCATCGCCCTGGACCCGTCCACCCTCCGCTCGGTGATCGAGTTCTTCGGCAACCCGTTCGTCGCCCTGACCATCGCCCTGCTCCTCGCCTACTACCTCCTCGGCATCCGGCGCGGCTGGTCCCGCAAGTCCCTGGAGACCGTCTCGACGGCCTCGCTGAAGCCGGTCGGCAACATCCTGCTGGTGGTCGGGGCCGGCGGTGTCTTCGGCGCCGTCCTCAAGGCCAGCGGCGTCGCGCAGGCCCTCTCGGACACCTTCAACGACGTCGGCCTGCCGGTGATCGTCCTCGCCTACCTGATCTCCGTGGTGCTGCGGGTCGCGCAGGGCTCGGCGACGGTGGCGATCGTGACGACGGCGGGCATCGTGGCGCCGCTGCTCGCCGAGGGCGACCACTCGCAGGCGTTCGTCGCGCTGGTCATCATGGCCATCTCGGCGGGCTCCATCTTCGCCTCGCACGTCAACGACGGCGGCTTCTGGATGGTCGCCAAGTACTTCGGCATCAGCGAGCGGGACACGCTCAAGACGTGGACCGTGCTGGAGAGCGTCCTGTCGGTCGCCGGGTTCGTGGTGGCGGCGGTGGTGAGCCTGTTCGTGTAGGCGGCTCGTGCGGGCGGCTCGTGTAGGCGTCTGATAACGAAGTTGGGGCTGGCTGTGCCCGACACAGGATCGTCGACCATACTGCCCGCGTGGAGCAGCGCAGAGGATCGACGAGCCAGCCCCTGGAAGGCGCCGGATTCGACCCGGCATTCATCCCCGGGCTCACCGCACCCGTGTCCGGTGAGCCCGAGGACGTGAGACGCGAGGAGGCGGAGGCCGGGAAGGACGCGGACGCGGAGACCGCGGACGCGTCGCAGTCTCCGGCCGCCGGCGAACCGTCCGCCGAGGACGCCGACGGCGCCGACGACGCCGCGGAACCGGCGGACGAGGCCCCCGTGGACGGCCCGGTCTTCGAGGCCTCCGACCGCCGCGCCAGGATCGTCGCGGACCACAAGGGCGTACGTCTCTCCCTCGACGACCAGAGCTGCGAGTTCCGCTGGGACGAGGTCGGCGCCGTCGAGACGGAGACGGGCCGCTTCGGCAAGCGGTTCACGGTGACGGTGCACACGCCGGACCGCCGCTGGTACCCGATCGAGATCGAGGCCGCGTCGCGCAGCCGCTTCGCGGAGTGGGAATCGGCCCTGGACGAGGTACTCGACGCGTACTTCGAGGACGGCGAGGCGGAGACCGAGGCCGAATCCGCGGTCACGTCGGAGAAGACGGACGACGACGCCGAGGACGCCGAGGACGCCGAGAAGGCCGAGAAGGCCGAGAAGGCCGACGACACCGAGGACGCCAAGGCCCGCGCCGAGTAAGCGTTTCGGGTGAAGATCCGTGCACGCCCTCTTGCCGCGCCGTCGGCCATGGGATTTCTTGACCCCCATGGCGGACACCACGGGCAACACCTCAGACGCGGGCGTATCGGTCGGCGCCGACTCGGCCCCCCGTAAGTCCAGTTGGCGCTACATCGGCCCCGGCATCGTCGTCGCGGCGACCGGCGTGGGCGCCGGCGACCTCGTGGCCACCCTCATCGCGGGCAGCAACTTCGGCTACACCCTGCTGTGGGCGGCGGTCATCGGCTGCCTCGTGAAGATCTCCCTCGCCGAGGCGTGCGGCCGCTGGCACCTGGCCACCGGCCGCACGCTCTTCGACGGCTGGGCCAGCATCGGGCCCTGGACCACCTGGTTCTTCGCGATCTACGCCGTGATCTGGGGCTTCGTCTACGGCGCAGCGGCGATGTCGTCCAGCGCCCTGCCCCTCCAGGCCCTCTTCCCGGACGTGATGGGCCTCGAATGGTGGGGCATCGCCTGCGGCCTGGCGGGCCTGGTCTTCGTCTGGTTCAACAAGTACAACGTCTTCGAGAAGGTCATGACGGTCCTGGTGGGCGTCATGTTCGTGGTGACGGTGTACCTGGCGATCCGGGTCACGCCCAACCTGGGCGACGCCTTCGCCGGCCTCCTGCCGGTCCTCCCGGACGAGAAGGACTCGGTCCTCAACACGCTGGGCCTGATCGGCGGCGTGGGCGGCACCATCACGCTGGCCGCGTACGGCTACTGGGTCAACGCCAAGGGCTGGACCAACACCGGCTGGATGAAGGTCATGCGCCTGGACAACCGGGTCGCCTACGCCACGACCGGCATCTTCGTCGTCGCGATGCTCTTCGTCGGCGCCGAACTGCTCCACTCGGCGGGCATCGCGCTCGCGAGCGGAGACAAGGGCCTGATCCAGCTCGGCGACATCCTCGAGGACCAGTACGGCACGGCGACCGGCAAGCTCTTCCTCATCGGCTTCTTCGCCACCTCCTTCACCTCGCTGATCGGCGTCTGGCACGGCGTGAGCCTGATGTTCGCCGACTTCCTGGCCCGCCGGCGCGGCGAACGGGAGGCGCGGGGAGACGAGCTGGCCTCCGGCCGCCGCGAACGCTCCTGGGCCTTCCGCGCCTACCTGCTCTGGCTCACCTTCCCGCCCATCGTCCTGCTCTTCCAGGACGAGCCCTTCCGCCTCATCATCATCTACGGCGTCCTGGGCGCCGCCTTCATGCCCTTCCTCGCCCTCACCCTGATGTGGCTCCTCAACTCCTCCCGCACCCCGCGCGAGTGGCGCAACGGCAACCTCAGCAACGGCATGCTGACCGTGGCGGGCCTGCTGTTCCTGGTCCTGTGCGTGAAGCAGATCTGGGACCAGCCGTGGTCGGAGTTCTTCTGACCGTTCCGTTCCCGGCTACCGCAGCGCGTCCCATTCCTCACTGAGCGCGATCTCCCGCAGCTGGTCCATGGTCAGCGCGGGAGCGTCGCGGGTGGGCCGGCCGTGGGCGGAGCCGTTGTTGAACTCGCTGATCACCACGCGGAAGCCGTCGTCACCCGGGCGCATGGTGTCGACCGTCCACATCACGACCCCCGGGACCCGGTCGTCGCCGATTCCCTGGCGGGTGGCGATGCGGGTGCCGTCGGGCAGGGTCGTCCCGGAGCCGTAGAGCTGACCGGCCACGTCGTCCATGCCGTGCTGGACGTTGACCTGGACCATGCTCGCGCCACGTCCGTCGTCGACGACGACGTAGGAGAACTCGGTCTCCTGGCCGCCCTTCTTGACCACGTTCAGCCCCTCGGGGAGCAGCCCGACGAGCGTCTTGGTGATGTCCTCGCCCGAGACGGCGGGGGGCCGCTCCTTCTCGGAGGCCCCGGCGGAGGCGGAGGGCGTCGGCCGGACCGGCGTGGCCGCGACCACGTCGCGCCACACGTCGGCCGTGACGAGCTTCTTCAACGCGTCGGTCGACAACGGCGGGTCCTCCCGCGTGATGGGCGCCCCCTTCTCGGCAGCGGAGTTCCACTCGCTCACGCTGACGTGCTGCCCCTCGGCCGTGACGAGGTCGGCGGACCAGAGCTTGGTGTCGACGCGCCGGTCGGGGTACTCGTAGCCCCGCATCAGCCGGAGCGTCGAACCGTCGTCCAGCCGGCTCGAGTCGCACGAGTCGTACGGGATGAAGGTCTGGTCCGGGCACTGGGTGAGCTGCCCCACCTCCGGACTCCCGGGCTCGACCCGCCCGAAGCCCAGACTGATCGCGGCCGCGCCCTCGCCGTCGTCGAACACGACCTGCGCGTACGGCCCCGGCTTCTCACCGGACCCCCGGGCGTCCGAGGCGCCGTACTCGCCCTCGGGAAGCAGCTCCTTCAGCGACTTGAGGATGGCGTCGCCGGAGACCGGGGACGGAGCGGCCGAGGAGGACGCCCGGGCGGTGGTCCGGGAGGCCGCGGAGGACCGCTCGCCGTCGTCGGAGCCCCCCGACGGCAGCAGCATCGCCCCGCCCACCCCGATCAGGGCGACCCCGGCCACCCCGCCGAGCACGCCGGTACGGCGCCGCGTCAGCGCCCGGCGCCCGCGGGTGCGCCCCGCGTCGATGAGGGCCGTACGGTCGGCGGCCCGGAACGCACCGCCGGTGTCGCGCAGCGCGGCGGCGAGCTGCTCCTCGAAGGAGTCCTGCTGTTGCTTTTCGGGCATGGCGAACCACCCTTTCCGCGTGGGTGAAGAGAGATGGGAGAACTCGACGAGAAGGGAACGACGAGAAGGGAACGACGAGAAGGGAACGGCGGGACGGCAGGAGAACGGACGTCAGGGTCTGGCGTACTCGGCGAGATCCGCGCCCAGCAGCGCCCGCAGCCGGCCGAGCGCCCGCGAGCACCGCGTCCGCACCGCCGCCGAACTGACGCCGAGTACGTCGGCGGTCTGCTCGACCGAGCGATCGTCCCAGTACCGCAGGACGACGACCGCCCGGTCCTTGGCGGGCAGCCGCGCGAGCGCGTCCAGCAGCGTCAGCCGCAGCGACGCGTCCCCGTCACCGGCGCCGGGCAGATCGGGAAAGACATCGGTCGCCCGCTCCCCGCTGCTGCGCCGCCGCTGATGTGCGAGGAAGGCGCGGGTGAGCACGGTCTGTGCGTAGGCGGCCGGGTTCTCCACCCGCGACACCCGCCCCCACCGCACGTACAGCCGCCCGAAGGTCTCCTGCACGAGATCCTCGGCCAGATGCGTGTCCCCGGCGGTGAGCAGGCAGGCGGACCGGTACAGGTGCCCGGCCCGCGCCGCCGCGAACTCGGCGTACTCGTCCGTCCGTCTCTGCCGTGCCATAACCAGCGCCCCCGATGCCTGCTGCCTTCACCTCATCAATGCGGTGGACCCCCGGAAATGTTTCATACGGACTTCACAGCACTTGGTCGGCCCTCCCCGCCTTGACGTCGAGGATCACGAGGCCCGGTGGGCGACCCTGCCGAGAGCGGGAGCGGCGGCGTACGGGGCGCCTTGACGGCGGTTGGGGCGGTCTATCTTTTCGGGCATGGATCATCAGGGCGCGTTTCGCCGCGCAGCGCTTGAGCTGGGCATCCCGGGCGACGAGATCAGCAGGTTCAGCCGGCACCTCCGTCCGTCGGTCGGACTGTCCGGGGGCGGTGGTGCTCCGGTCGGGCGGATGGGCGGGCTTCCCCGGCTGCCGGTGGGCATGGAGTGGCCGTCCGCAGGGGACATTCCGTTGCCGTTGCTCCTTTCCGTCGATTGTGGGGCGCTGCCGGGAGCCGACGGCTTCGACCTGCCGGTGGACGGGACGCTGCTCTTCTTCGTGCACCAGGAGAGGGACCACGAGGACCGTTCCGGGAGGTACGCGCGAGTCGTGCATGTACCGGACGGCACCGTGACGGCGGTCGCGGAAGCTCCCGAGCCCCACTGTGTCCGCGAGCAGTTCGACGTCAGCGCCCGGCTCGGGGCGGAACTGCCCCTCTGGCTCCAGGAGGGCGACGAGGACTGGCACGAGTTCTGGGAGGACCTCGAATGGGAGGACATGTCTCCCTTCCAGCAGCGGCTGGCCCGGTACATGGAACGCGACCTGCCGCACCTGGACGAACTGCGGACCCTGGCCCACGACGTCTGGCCGTCCGGCGCCGGCGTCGTCCTCGGTGGGTATGTCGACGACGAGGTGATCAACGGCATCGCGGAGCAGACCCTCGCGGGACGCGAGAAGGCAGGCGAGATCCCGGCCATCCCGATCGCGAAATGGTATTCCCACCTGGAGGAGGAGAAGCACCGGTTGGCAGGCGAATGGATATCGCTCGCCAGTGAGGCACGGGCCTACGAGGAGTACTGCACGAGTTTCGTGATCCGCCACGACGACCTGGCTGCCGCTCGGGTGGACAAGGCACTGGCCGTGACCCGGTTCGAGGCCCCGTGACCGGACTGATTGGTCCGCGACTGCCCTCGCGCCCCGCAGGCCGGGGTGGTCGCCGGCGCACGGTGCGCGTCAGCGCGGGGCAAGCGGAGGTTCCTTCTCGTACGCGATATGGGTGAACGGGCCGGTGGCTCGGGTCACGGCGGATGGTCCGTCTTCTACGTTCGGTGATGGCATATGCGGGCCGCAAGGGGACTCTTGGGAGCAGGACCGGCGAAAGGCTCACCTGATGTCGGGGTTGGGGAGCGCGATGGCGCGGACGGTGTCCTTCGGGCCGTCCGTCGGGTGCTGCCTGCTGGCGGTCTCGCTGGCGCTGCGCGCGCGGTGGGCCGGCGGACGGGTGCGTACGCGACTGCTGATGCTGGCGGGTTCGGCGGTGGCGGGGGGCGTGTACCGGCTGCTGGCCGGCGCGCTGTCGACGCACCCGTCGGATGCCGGGGCGGACCAACGACCGCTGCTGGAGCCGGTGGTGGCCGTCGGAGCACCGCTCGCGGTGGGCCTGGCGGCGGCCGGTCTGGTGATCGCGGCCGACACGGGCGCCGGGAGACCGGTGCTGTTGCGGAGGGTGCTCGACGGGCTCGTCGCGGCGGGAGCCGCGTTCATGGCGGGCTGGGTACTGCTGCGCGGGACCGGCGGCGGCTGGCGGCTGGGGGAGGGGATGGTGGGGTTCCTGTGGGCCGCCGAACTGGTCTTCCTCAGCTTCCTGCTGGCCCTGTGCCGCCGCGTGCGCAGTGACCGGAGGGCCACGGTGTGGGCGGGGGTCGCCGGACTGTCCCTCATGGTGCTCGGCGACACCATGCACCTGTGGACGGTCGGCCCGCACCGACTCGACGTGGACGCCGCTCAGTTGGTCGCCGGTTGCAAGACCGTGGGCCTGCTGGTGATCGCCGTCGGCCCGTGGCTGCCCGGCGGGGCCGACGTCCTGGGTACGGCCCGGCCGACGCTGCGGTGGGGGATGGAGGGTGCGGCGGCGTTCGTGCCCCTGGCCGTCTGTACGGTCATGGCGCTGGGACACGTATTGGCCCCCACCGCACGGGACCCGGTTCCGCTGCTGGTGGGCGGGACGGTGCTGCTCAGTCTCTGGCTGCGCCAGAGATTCCTGCCGGGCGACACCATGGAGAGGGGCGGCTGAGCCTCGCGCGGCGGTGGACGCCGGGGGCCGGCCTCGAGCGGAGGCGGCCGCAGACAGGCACCCCCGCCCGGACCTTCGCGGGCGGGGGAGCCTGCCGGTCGTGGGTTACGGCATCGCGTCCACGTGCGCCCCCACCGAGCTCGACCACGCGTTGCCCGCCGTGGCGTCCCAGTTGGTGGACCAGGTCATCGCACCCCGCAGGTCGGGGTAGGTCCGCGACGGCTTGAAGGAGCCGCAGTTGGTCGCCTTGGTGAGGCAGTCCAGGGCGGCGTTGACCACCGACGGGGAGACGTAGCCGCCGCCCGCCGCGCGGGTGGAGGCCGGCAGTCCGAGGCCCACCTGGGACGGGGCGAGGCCGCCCTCGAGCTGGATGCAGGCCAGGGCGGTGAGGAAGTCGACCGTGCCCTGGGCGTACACCTTGCCGTCGCAGCCCAGCATCGTGCCGCTGTTGTAGTACTGCATGTTGACGACCGTGAGGATGTCCTTCACGTTCAGCGCGGTCTCGAAGTAGCCGCCCTGCGTCGACTGCATGTCGATGGTCTGCGGGGCCATGGTGAGGATCATGTCCGGACCGGCCTTGCCCGACAGGCTGCGCAGGGCCTGGGTCATGTAGGTCGGGTTGATCCCGTTCTCCAGGTCGATGTCGACGCCGTCGAAGCCGTACTCCTGCATGACCGAGTACACGGAGTCGGCGAAGTTCGCCGCGGAGGAGGCGCTGTTCACCGAGACGGTGCCCTTCTCGCCGCCCACCGAGATGATGACCTTCTTGCCCGCGGCCTGCTTGGCCCGCACGTCCGCCTTGAACTGGTCGACCGTGTAGCCGCCGAGCCCGGCCGAGTCGAGGTTGAAGGTCACGGCGCCCGGCGTCGTGGTCGCGTCGGCGAAGGCCACCGCGATGATGTCGTACGCGGCCGGCACGTCGGAGATCTTCTGGACCGTCGCCCCGTTGTTGAAGTTCTGCCAGTAGCCGGTCACCGCGTGCTTGGGCAGGTCGCCGCCGTTGCCGCCCCCGTCGTCCGGCGCCGTGGTGCGGGCCGTGACCGCCGCCGACCTGGCCGACTCACCGGCCGCGTTCGTCGCCGTGACCTGGAACGAGTACGACGTCGAGGCCGCGAGGCCGGTCACCGTCGCCGACGTGCCGGTCACCGCGGTCACCTTCGTGCCGTCGCGGTAGATGTTGTAGCCGGTGGCGCCGGAGACCGTGTTCCAGGCGAGCGAGGCGGAGTTCGGGGTCGTACCGGAGACGCTCAGGCCGGCCGGCGCCGAGGGGACCGTGGGGTCGGGGTCGCCGTCGTCGCCGCCACCGCCGCCGTCCGGGCCGAAGACGGACAGGTCGTCGACGTAGTACGCCGACTGCCCGTACCAGCCGTGCGTGTACACCGTCACGGAGGCCGTCGAGGAGCCGGTGGAGAAGGTGGTCTTCAGCTGCTTCCAGGAGGCCGAGTCCGGGGTCCAGGTCGACACGTCCGTCGTCCCGGTGCCCGTCACACCGAGATAGGAGTAGCCGCCCTGCACCCACGCGCTCAGCGTGTACGTCGAGTTGGGCTTGACCGCGACGCTCTGCGAACAGCGCGCGTTGTCCTGCCCCGCCGGGGTGGCCTTCAGCGCGGCGGAGCCCGCGTGCGCCGGGGAGGCGACGGTGGTGCCGCTGTTCGCCGAGCAGGTCCAGTTGCTCAGACCGGACTCGAAGCCGGCGTTCTTGGCGTTGTTGACGTCGGCGGCCGACGCCGGGCCGACGGCCGTGAACGCGAGGGCCAGGGCGGCGGTGACGGCGCCCGTCAAGGAGCCGAGACGTCTTCCGCGCCGTCTGCGTACGGGGTCCACTGCTGCCTCCGGGGGTGGGGTGGGGCGGGATGGGGGACGGTGGCCACCGCTGAAGTACAAGGTGGTCCAGACCAATTGAGGGTGTCAAGAGGTAGGTACGGACCAAGTGCGGGTCGGGCGCGGACCGAGTGCGGACCGAGTGCGGGCCGGGGCTCGGACCGAGTGCGGACCAAGCGTGGACCGGGTGTGCGGTCGGACCTCGGCGGTCGGTCCGCCCTCGAAAATGCTCAACCTGCCCCGCTTTGACGCATCTTGTGCAACACAAGTTGTTCCACAGCTACAGAAACGCTGTTCTCCGGTCACAGACGCGTGGATACAGTGCTCAGGTAGTCACGCAGTGAAGTCATCCGGGTGTGCCGGAGTAACACCGGTGGACCGACGGGCATGGGAGACGGGGAGCCGCGCGTGCCAACTGCCATTGCCGTGACCAGTGCCGACATGGCACTGCCGCCGCAGGACGAACGGACGCTGCCCGCGGCCGTCCTCCAGGACGTCGACCGGCGCCCCCTGGATCACGTCCTGGCCGAGCTGCAGACGCTGGTCGACCAGTGCGGACACGTGATCGTGGTGTGCTCCGAGGCCGTCCCGGCCGGCGTGGAACGACGGCTGCACACCGTCCGCGCCCTCCTGGAGACCGACCGCATCGCCCTTTTCCGGCCGCCCCTCCCGCCGCTCGGCATCGCCGTACTGGCACGCCAGTTGCGCCAGCTGGCCTCCTGCGACCTCGGCCCCGGCGTCCTCGCCTCCGCCGGCCGCCTGCTCACCCACTACATCCACGCCGGCGCCCTGCTCGGCTCCGTCGCCCGGCTCGACCGCGTCCCGGTGGACCTCAAGGCGCACGCCAGGTCCTGGGTGCCCGGCAGCCAGTTCGGCGTCGTGGCCCACCCCGAGCCGCAGCTGGTGCGGATCGGCCCCGAAGCCACCCTCTCCGGCCCCGAGTTCGGCACCTCGCTGCTGGTCGCCAAGGGGCAGCTCCCGTCCGACTGGGTCACCGGCACCCTCGCTCCGGCCTGGCAGGTGCAGGGGCTGCGGGAGACGGCGCTGCCCGCGGAGTCCTCCGGCTGGTGGGGGACGGGGCGGCTGACCGAGTTCTGCGCCTACCTCCCCGACCTCTCGGTCCTCTACCAACTGGTCACGTCCGTACGGCAGGACGCCTGCCACTGGTGCGGCATCGACGTCATCGGCGACCGCTGCGTGTTCTGCTCCGCGACCCCGCCGGTCTACGACGACGGCGGCGGAGGCGGCGGAGCGGGCGGCCGGGACCGTGCGCTGGGGCACCGCCGTGACCCCGCCCTCGGCCGTCGTCGTGAGAGACGCGCGCTGACTGGGTAGGTCGGTACCGCCACACCCGTCAGTCCCCGCCCGTCAGCCCCGCCCGTCCGCCCCTCCGTCCTCCGTCCGTCCTCCGTCCGTCGGGACACTCGACCACCCCCCAATGAGGTTGCACCGGTCCATGAACTCCCGTCAGCGCCGCGGCGTCATCCTGCTGATCCTGTCGGTCCTCTGCGCCCTCGGCGCGTTCGCCGGCGTGCTGTCCGTCGTCAACGACGTGAAGTCCAAGGTCGGCCCCGAGGTGACCGCGTACCGGCTGAAGTCCGACATCGAGCCCTACACGGAGCTCGGCGCGGCGCAGTTCGAGAAGATCGAGATGCCCGAGCGCTGGCTGTCCGAGAACGCCGTCACCGACCTGTCCCAGGTCCGCGGCAAGATAGCCGTGACCAAACTGAAGGCAGGCTCGCTGCTCCAGACCGACATGATCGTCGACACGCCCGCCCTGCGGCCCGGGCAGCAGGAGGTCGCCATCATGATCGACGCGGCGACCGGCGTCGCCGGCAAGATCACCCCGGGCTCCAGCGTCAACGTGTACGCCACCTTCGAGGGGCAGCGCGAGGGCGACCCCGACCAGTCCAAGATCATCGTGACCAACGCCAAGGTCATCGACGTCGGCGAACTCACCTCGCTGAAGCCCGACGAGGAGAGCCGCGACCGCGAGCCCACCGACGCCGTACCCATCACCTTCGCCCTGTCCACCATCGACGCCCAGCGCATCACCTACGCCGAGTCGTTCGCGCGGCGCGTCCGGCTCGCGCTGGTGGCCCCCGGCGGCGACACCACGGTCCCCGACAAGGACCGGACGTACGAACTCGCGAAGGACAAGTGAGAACCGTATGGCCACGAGGATCCTCCCGGCAGTCGGCGACCCGGACGCCGTACGGTCCCTCACGTCGCTGCTCGGCCAGCTGCCGGACGCCGAACCGGTCGCGCCGGTCACCGACTCCACCCAGCTCGTCGACACCCTCGCCCGTCTCGCCGCCGAGTCGGTGGACGAACTGCCCGAGGTCGTCGTCGTCCACGAGCGCATCGGCCCGGTCCCGGCCCTGGAGCTGATCCGCGAGGTCGCCCTCCGCTTCCCGGCCGTCGGCGTCATCCTCGTCACCTCCGATCCCGGCCCCGGCCTCTTCCAGGCCGCCATGGACTACGGCGCCCGCGGCCTGGTCGCCCTGCCGCTCGGCTACGAGGAACTCGCCAGCCGCGTCCAGGCGGTGGCCCAGTGGTCGTTGGGCGTACGCCGGCATCTCGGCAGCGCCGTCGACGTGTTCACCGGGACCGGCGGCACCGTCGTCACCGTCAGCGGCGCCAAGGGCGGCGTCGGCGCCACGCTCACCGCCATCCAACTGGCCCTGGCCGCCCAGGCGTCCGGCCGCTCCACCGCCCTGCTCGACATGGACCTCCAGACCGGCGACGTCGCCTCCTACCTGGACGTCCAGTTCCGCCGCTCCGTGGCCGACCTCGCCGCCATCACCGACCTCTCCCCGCGCGTCCTGGCCGACGCCGTCTTCCGCCACGACAGCGGCCTGGCCCTGCTGCTCGCCCCCGGCGACGGCGAACGCGGCGAAGAGGTCACCGACCGCGCCGCCCGCCAGATCGTCGGCGCCCTGCGCTCCCGCTACGACGTCGTCGTCATCGACTGCGGCGCCCAGCTCGGCGGGGCCGGCGCGGCCGCCGTGGAGACGGCCGACACGGCGCTGCTGGTCACCACCCCGGACGTGGTCGCCGTACGGGGCGCCAAGCGGGCGGTGCGGATGTGGGACCGGCTCCAGATCCGCAAGGCGGAGGAGACGACCGTCGTCGTCAACCGGCACACGCGGGGCACGGAGATCCAGCCCCCGCTGATCCGGCGGATCACCGGCACGGCCATCGCCGCCACCACCGTCCCGGCCAACTTCAAGGAACTCCAGGGCGCCGTGGACGCGGGCCGCGTCCACGAGTTGGACGCCAAGAGCACCGTGAAGCAGGCCCTGTGGGCGCTCGCGGGAGAACTCGGCCTGGCCGGCGTGCCCGAGAGCGGCCGGAAGGGCCACGGGCGCCTGCGCGGCGACCGGGGCGCGACCGGCTTCCGGCGCCGGAAGGAGGGCGCGGGGTGAACGCGTTACGCGCCCGGAGACCGATCCGGGACGGGGACGGCGGCCAGGTCACCATCGAGTTCCTCGGCATGACCCCGGTGATCGTCGCGACGCTGGTGGTGCTGTGGCAGCTCGTGCTCGTGGGATACACGTACACGCTCGCGGGGAATGCTGCGGACGAGGCGGTACGGGCGGCGACGGCGGCCGAGCGCGGGGCACGGGACGGCGCGTGCCGGGAGGCGGGCCTGGACAAGCTGCCGGGCTCCTGGGAGGGAGGCGCCGAGGTGACCTGCGGCACCGCGGGCGGTTACGTCACCGCCGACGTGCGCATCGAGGTCCCCATCCTCTTCCCGGGCACCCTCAGCGTCCCGTTCACCGTGCACGGACACGCGGGGGCCGTGGAAGAGGAGGACGACTGAGATGCCGTACTCCCCGAAGGGGCGCGCCAGGGACCGGGGCCAGGTGGCCATCGAGTACCTCGGCTTCCTCCCGATCCTGGTCCTCGTCGGCATGGCGGTCGTCCAGCTCGGCCTCATCGCGTACACCGCCCAGCAGGCCGGTACGGCGGCCCGGGCGGGGGCGCGCAGTGCCTCGCTCCGGGAGAGCGCGGACGCGGCGTGTGCGGCGGCCGTCAGCGGACGGCTGGCCGGGGGCACGACGTGCTCGCCCTCGTTCGGCGCGGACGAGGTGACGGTCACCGCCACCGTCGAGATCCCGTCGATCGTGCCTGGCTGGGACTTCGACCCGGCCCGCAAGACGGCCACCATGCCGTTGGACCACTGACCGAGGAGCCGAGGACGCATGAGCCTGCGCGCACGCATCCACTCCCCCGAGGAGCACGGCAGCCGGGGCGAGGACGGACACCTGGTCGCCTCCTACCGGGCCAAACTGCTGGAGGAGATCGACCTCGCCGAGATGAGCGCGCTTGCGACGGCCGAGCGCCGGGCCCGCCTGGAGCGCGTCCTCGGGCACATCATCAGCCGCGAGGGCCCGGTCCTCTCGACGGTGGAACGCTCCCAGCTGATCCGCCGGGTCGTCGACGAGGCCCTCGGCCTCGGCATCCTCGAACCGCTCCTCGAGGACGCCTCGATCACGGAGATCATGGTCAACGGCCCCGACGCGATCTTCGTGGAGCGCGCCGGCCGCGTCGAGCAGCTCCCCCTCCGCTTCGCCTCCCACGACCAGTTGATGCAGACCATCGAGCGCATCGTCTCGACGGTCAACCGCCGCGTGGACGAGTCGAACCCGATGGTCGACGCCCGCCTCCCCTCCGGTGAGCGCGTCAACGTCATCATCCCGCCGCTCTCCCTCACCGGCGCGACCCTCACCATCCGCCGCTTCCCGCGCTCCTTCACCCTCCACGAGCTGATCGGCCTCGGCTCGCTCGACGAGAACATGCTCTACCTGCTCGCGGGCCTCGTGCAGGCCCGCTTCAACATCATCGTCTCGGGCGCGACGGGCACCGGGAAGACCACCCTCCTCAACGCCCTCTCCGGCCTCATCCCGGAGTCGGACCGCATCATCACCATCGAGGACTCGGCGGAACTGCAACTCCAGCAGGCCCACGTGATCCGCCTCGAGTCCCGCCCGCCCAACGTCGAGGGCCAGGGCCGGGTGACCATCCGCGACCTGGTCCGCAACTCGCTGCGCATGCGCCCCGACCGCATCGTCGTCGGCGAGGTGCGCGGCGGCGAGTCCCTGGACATGCTCCAGGCCATGTCCACGGGCCACGACGGCTCGCTGGCCACCGTCCACGCCAACAGCGCCGAGGACGCCCTGATGCGCCTGCAGACGCTGGCCTCGATGTCCGACGTGGAAATCCCCTTCGTGGCGCTCCACGACCAGATCAACAGCTCCGTCGACGTCCTCATCCAGCTCACCCGCTTCGCCGACGGCGCCCGCCGCATCACCGAGATCGCACTGCTGGCCAGTCACGGCGGCGAGCCGTACCGCCTGGCCACGGCCGTCCGCTTCCACGCCCGCCCGATGACCCCCGACGGCCGCGTCCTCGGCGCGTACGAGTACCACCCGCTCCCGCACCGCACCGCCGAACGCCTCTACATGGCGGGCCAGCCCGTCCCGCAGGTCTTCGGCGTGGCCCACACACCGGACCAGCTCACCACCCGAGAAGCCAGGTAGGACCGCCCGATGGAACCGGAACTCGACACGCTCGTCACGCTTACCACCGGCATCACCCTGCTGACCTGCGTCCTGGCGGTCGTCGGCCTGCACTCGTACGCCGCCGGGAAGGCCCAGCGCGCGGCCCTGGTCGACCGCCTCACCGCGGCCGGCCAGACCTCGGCGCCGGGACGACGGCGCCGCTTTCCGGGCCTGGACCGCCGCCTGCGCCGCACCAAGCTCGGCCGGAACCTGGAACGGCGCCTGTCGGCCACCGGCCTGGACGTGACCCCGGGCGAGTTCTTCGCGTACATGCTGGCGACGGTCGCGGGCCTGTGGCTGATCGGCCAGGCCGCCCTGGCCCCCTTCTTCGGCCCGCTGGCGGGCCTCCTCGGCATCGGAGCAGCGGTCCAGTTCCTCAACTGGCAACGCCAGAAACGCATCGAGAGGTTCATCAACCAGCTCCCCGAACTCGCCCGCATCCTCGCCAACGCCACCCAGGCCGGGCTCGCCCTGCGCACCGCCATCGGCATGGCCGCGGAGGAACTGGAGGCCCCGGCCGGCGAGGAACTCGGCAAGGTGGCCGACCAACTGGCGGTCGGCGCCTCCATGGACGACGCCCTCGGCGAACTCGCCGGCCGCCTCCCCTCCCGCGAGCTCGTCGTCCTGGTCACGACCCTCGTCCTGTCCAACCGAGCGGGTGGCCAGGTCGTCAGCGCCCTGCGCAACCTCACGGAGACCCTGGAGGAACGCAAGGAGACCCGGCGCGAGGTCCGCACCCAGCTCTCCCAGGTCACGATGACGTCGTACGCCGTCCCCGTCCTGGGCATCGGCTCGTTGCTCCTGATGAACGGGGTGAAGGACGGTGCCCTGGAACGCATGACGGGCTCCCCGGCCGGCCAGGCCGCGGTCATCACCGCCTTCGCGCTGTACGCCGTCGGCTTCGTCCTCATCCGCCGCATGTCCCGCATCGACGTCTGAGAGGAGGGAAGAGACGACATGGGCCTCGCACTGCCGGGATTCCTCCTCGCCCTCCTCATGGCACTGGCCGTCTGGGGCGTCTTCGCCGGCATCCGCATGTACCGGGCGGAGGCGAAACTCCCCGAGGACCTGGCCCTCGCCCTGGAGGTCGGCGCCACCCGCACCGGCGCGGCGCACTCCCTCATCGACCGCCTGGGCATGCGCTACGCCCCCGCCGTACTGCGCCTCATGGGCCCGGCCCTGGTCGCCAGGTACCGCCGCAGGATCGACCTGGCCGGCAACCCCGGCGGCCTCACCATCGACCGCTACGCCGCCCGACGCGCGGTCTACGGCTTCCTGGGCGCCCTGGGCTTCCTGGTCTTCCTCCTCCGCGGCCAGTACCTGGTGGCGCTGCTCCTCCTCGCCTTCGGCGCGTTCTGGACCGAGGTGGGCATCTGGTCGGCGATCCGCATCCGCAGGGACGTCATCGAGCGGACGCTGCCCGACTTCCTGGACGTCCTCGCGGTCGTGGTCAGCGCGGGCCTGGGCTTCCGCCAGGCACTGGACCGCGTATCGACGCGCTACGAGGGCCCATGGGCCGACGAACTGCGCATCACCCTCCGCCAGATGGACCTCGGCATGAGCCGCCGCGAAGCCTTCACGGAGCTGCGCCGGCGCAACGACTCCGAACAGGTGGCGATGTTCGTGACGGCACTGCAACAGGGCGAGGAGCTGGGCGCCCCCATCGTCGAGACCCTGGTCTCCCTGGCCAAGGACATGCGCCGCACCGACGCCCAGAACGCCCGCCGCAAGGCCGCGCGTGCGGTCCCCAAGGCCACGCTGATGATCACGACGTTCATGGTCCCGGCCACGATGATCCTCCTCGGCGCGGGTCTGATCCTGGGCTCGGGGACGGACTTCGGCACGATCACGGGCGAGTAGGGGAGTGCGACTGCACATGAACAGAAGACGTCAACTACCGTCCTCCGCCGACACACTCGCCCCACTTCGCCGCAATGCCTTTCGCACTTGCAATCAACTGTGGGACAGTCGTCGCCTGGTACTCCCGACAGGCCGACGTCCCAACCGAGCGCAAGGGAGGTGGAGATCGTGGACGCCATGACGTCCGGCACGACCAGCCAGCAGATCACCGCCGCCCAACCGTGCGTTCCGCAACAGGAACGCGACGTCGCCCACCCTGGAGGGGAACACCATGACCAACTGGCTCCACACCGCCGCCGCATACCTGCACACCCACACCGCCGACCGCCGCAGGGACGGGGGGCAGACGGCGGTGGAGTACCTGGGGATCATCGCGGTGGTGGTGGCGATCGTCCTGGCGATCACGGGGACGGACATCGGGCAGACGATTTACGACGCCATCGTCGACAAGGTCGACGAGGTGATCAACGGCTGATGCGCAGCCGCGAGTGCCGGGACGCGGGACAGGCCTTTCCCATCTACATCACTGTAGTGGGAGGCCTGCTCTTTCTCGCGTTGGCGTACTTCGCGGTCGGTCAGGCTTCGGTGAACCGAAACGGCGCTCAGACCGCCGCCGACTCTGCTGCTCTCGCGGCGGCACAAGACACTCGCGACCAGCTCGCAGACAAGTGGATCGAAGACGTTCCGGACCCCGCCGAGTGGCAGCGTATTTTCGAAGGTGACGTTGCTGGTCTGGGTCCGTCATGTTGGCGTGCCGAGCAATTTGCCTCACGCAACGACGCACGTGTGCTGAGCTGCACTACGGAAGGGTTGCTCGGCTTCACGGTAGAAGTCGAGACGGTTAAGCCCGTGGGGAACTCCATAGTGCCTGGCACAGAAGACAAACGATCGCGGGCCTCCGCGACTGCTGAGGTCGAGAGTCGGTGCACATTTGAGCTGCCTGCCGACGATCCAGGGGCTGAAGATCTACCGGAACTTGCGTGCGGGGACGAGCGCTGGATCCTTGACCCGGAGAACCCGATTGACCTTCCAACGGCAGATGAGCTGTTTGACGTTCATCTGGCCGACTGACAATCGAGCGACGAGGAAGAGGGAAGCAGGGGGCATGAACACTCGGTTCACCACCAAAGCCCGCAAGGGGATGGTCGCGGTGACTGTCGTCGCCGGCCTCGCCCTGAGTGTGGTCGGTTGCAGCGGGGACGAGGGCGGAGACGGGAAATCGGCGGAAGCCTCGGCATCTGTCTCCAAGGAGACGGGCTCTGATCCCAGCGTTCAGGAGGGTTCGGACGAGCCCTTGGCCGAGGTCAAGGGAGAGGATGGGCTCATGCTCAAGCTCACCTCTGCCACGAGAGACGTTGGGGGATTCGTAACCGTAAGTGGTGAGATGAAGAACGATGGTGACGATCCCGCGCGCGTCTCCGTACGGACAGCGGGCGACGAGACAGAGATCATCCGGCATGGCTCGTCATTGGGCGGAGCGACGCTTATCGATTCCGTGAAGAAGAAACGCTATTACGTTCTGCGCGACACGGACGGTCGGCCCCTGACCACAACGAACATGCCCAGAATCAAGCCCGGCGCATCCATTCCAGTCTTCATGCAGTTCCCGGCACCTCCCGAAGACACCACAAAGGTGACCTTCCAACTGCCCACCTTCGCCAGCGCGACCATCTCAATCACCGGGTGAGGCACACCATGACCTCACCCCCGCGCCTGCTGGCCGCAGTCACGCTCATGCTCGCCACCACCGTCTACGGCACCACCACCGCCCACGCCGAAGACGACCCCAACGACCCCCCGGGCACCGAACCCTCCGCCTCCGCCCCCGTGGAGGTCGACCCCAACGACCCCGACCTCAAGCTCCCCGACGGCGCCACGCTCGCGCAGGCGAAGGTGCTGGACATCAAGTCGGTGGTCGAGGAGCAGAGCGGCGACGAACGCCGTGAGGACACCAACACGAGCGTGACCCTCGCGCTCCAGGCCGAGGTCCTGTTCGGCAAGGACAGCTCGAAGCTCGGCGCCGAGGCGAAGTCCCGCATCAGGGGCATCGCCGACGAGATCAGAACCCAGAACGCCACACGGGTCCGTGTCTTCGGCTTCACCGACAACCTCGGCTCCTCCGCCCACGGCGACGTCCTCTCCAAGCGCCGCGCCAACGCCGTGCACGACGTCCTGTCCCAGTCCCTCAACGACGCCGGCATCACCTACGAGGTCCGCGGCTACGGCGAGCAGTACCCCATCGCCGACAACTCGACGGAGGCAGGCCGCAAGAAGAACCGCAGGGTCGAGGTCTCCTTCCCCCGCACGGAGCCCTGACCCACATGAGCAAGCGCACGCGCCCCCGCGCCGGCCTGACGACCCTCGCGGTATTGACGGCACTCACCACGGCCGCATGCAGCACCACCCACGAACCGAACGCCGAACCCCCTGCGCCCCGGACCCGGCCCACGACGTCCCACCACCCCGCACCCGGGCCACCGTCCCCCTCCGCAGCGGACGGCACGGACGTCAGCGCGTGCTCCGACGCCGACTGCGAGATCACGGTGACCAAGCCCGTGACCCTCCACTTCCCGGGCCCGGGCGGCAGCGGCCGGGCAACGTTGTCGGTGACCGAGGTCGGCCCGAACAAGATCGAGTACGAGGTGAAGGCGGGCAACAACCGCTCCAAGGGCGGCGCGACCGGCCCGGGCCAAGGCTGCCTCACATACCTCCGCGCACACGGCAGCGGCAACTCCTGCGGCCCCCTCGCCCCCACCCGCCCGAGCCCACAGCCCGACGCCGTGGTGATCCAGGCGACGACCAGCGCGGACGGCCCGGCACTGCTCCGCATCGTCTCGCCCTGAGGGATCCACAACGGGGAAAGGCCCGCGGCGGCGGTGTTGATGGTGCGCGAAGTACCTCGTCGGAAGAGCTGCACGCCTGCCGAGGGGTGACCCCGGCAACAGGGTGTCTCTGTGACTGGAGAACCGCAGTCCGACTGGTGTTCGCATGCGTCTTCTGGATAGCTTTGCTGTGTTTGACGAGACGCCGTTGCTGCCGACCTGCCTTGCGGCTCAGTGAAGCGACGACTTGCCCTGGTCGGGGTCAGGAGAGGGCGGATCGAAGCGACCCAAAGCATCGATCTCGGAGAGCCGGCTCTTGGGCGTCGAACGACCAGCATGCCGTGGGAAGGGAACCGGGGGAATGTGAGCGATCTGACCGCTGACTATGAGGTACTGAACCGCGTGAGAGGCAACCTCGATCACATAGCCGAACTGATGAAGAAGCCGGGACGGGAAATGAAAGAGGTCAGCGGCAGCTCCATGGGGGTCCCTGAGCTCGCCCGTCGCATGGACGACTTCGGCGACGAGTGGTCGTACGGAATCAAGCAACTCACAAAATTCTCCGAGAAGGCTTCCAAAGCACTGCTCACAGTCAAAGAGTCCTTCGAAAAGCTCGATGACGAACTCGCCGAGGCGAATAGAGGGCAGGGCAAGAGGAGCGCTAAGTAGTCATGACCGCGACGAAACTGGAGAGATTCCCGGCCCTTGGGTTTGTGCCCTGCCCGGGTGACCAGACGATGGCCGACGACGTGGCCAAGACAGTTCGCAGGACGGCGAAGGCCCTCGTCGAAATATCCGAGGTCCTGCACGGCACTGGCGTTGGGGACTGGAAAGGGAAGGCGGCAGAGGCCTTCCGGGAGAAGTTCGACGACGAGTTCCGTCCCCGGATGGATGACGCACGCGACTCGTTCTCCGACGCTGCCACCGTTCTGGAGGACTGGGCAGCGTACATGGAGGTCAAGCAGGCGGCAGCCGTACGACTGGAGGCGCAGGCGGCCGAAGTCCAAGAGCAGTTGGGCAAGGCGAACTCCAAGGCCGACAAGCTCAAGGGCGCCGACGACGACAAGAAGAACACCCAGGGCCACAAGGGCAGAGTGAAGGAGGCCGACCGCGCGGTGGACGCCAAGGAACTCGAGCTTGAAGAGTTCCGCCGCCGGGGCCGCAGCATGGCCGGCAACTATCAGGAGTACGGCAAGGAGATATCCGACCGGCTGAAGAGCGCCATGAACATCGCTCCGAACGAACCCGGCATGTGGGACAAGCTCGGTGACGCCATCGCGGATCTCGGCGAGGCGATAGCCGATCTCCCCGGCCAGGTGGGCGAACTGCTTTCCGACATCGGTGACTGGATCAAGAGCCACGCGGACTGGATCACCGTCGCTGCCTCGGTCATCGGTGTCATCGCCATCTTCTGTCCGGTGCTTGCTCCTCTGGCGGTTGGCCTGAGTGCGGTGGCCTTTTTCGCTCATGCAGCGTCCTATGGGGTGGACGGACTGTTTCCACCCACGGGAGAGAACATTGGCAACTGGCTCACACTGGGTGGCGACGCACTCGGCATGGTGCCGGGCTTCGGAGGAATCAAAGCTGGGTACAAGGCAGCACGAGCTGCTGGAGGTGTTGCCAAGGGCAGTCGGGTCGGGATCAAGACAGCCGTCTCCGCGACGAGGAGACTGGCGAAGGAGGCCGACCCGGTAGCCATGGTGATCGACAAGCCTGTGATGGCCGCCGCCAGCAAGCTGGGGGTCTCGCGCGGTGCCGCCCTGACCGCCACCGAAGGTATCCAGGCGGCTGCACAGCTCGCGTGGACGGCGCCGACTGCCGTGAACGCATATGCGACGAGCACTGGCCGGTATGACGTCGCCACATGGGGGACCGGTGTGGCAAACGTTGCCACGGGCGCCGGCGGTGGAAAGTTCGGCGGCCTGGTAGCTGTCGGCAGCACTATCGGTTTGGGCGCGTGGGAGTTGACGGACTGATGGTGCACATCGACACGACAAGTCGCACGATGACTGGGTCCCCCGCCGAAGCCCCCGACTTGTGGTTCGACCTGCCGCCCGGGTTCCTACAGTTCGATCTCGACGAGGACCCTGAGTCTCGTTCCCTGAGGATGGCGGACGCGGCCGACCTGCTCTTCACCAGCGCAACTCAAGAACAGAAGCTCAGCCTCGTCGTCTCGGGCGAGTACATTCTGCAGACGCTGATCGCGGCAGGTGCCGAACACGTATCAAGCTGTTTGCTGCGAATGCCCGGTGACAAGCTTTCCCAGGGCACGCTCTGTGTGTTCATCGAGAGACCGGATATCGGTCCGCAGAGCCAGGACCGGCAAGGGTCCGCGAGGCGTACCGCCCTCCAGTGGCGCGACTTGTATCCGGACGCCGAGGTCGGACTGGTCATGCTGCCTTACGGCATCGCAGCACTCTGCGTACGTGATCAGGGGATGCAGATCCCTGGTGTGCTCTTCGGCCTGGACGATCCCATACCTGCCACTGTGCGGCAGGTGCAGTTCTGTGTGCCGTTGCGTACTGGCCCAGGGTCTGCAATTTTCATGTTCATGACCGAAGATGTCGAGCATTGGCCCGAGTACCTTGACTTGCTCAGCGGCATCATGAAGTCAGTCTCGCCGGATGAGGCGAGCACTACGAGGGCCGTTGATCAAGTGGCAGGAGGAAGGGCGGAGGGCGAAGTATGAGCGCCGGCGCGGAGAACGATGCACTGGTGAGCCGTACGCGGTACCCCATACCGTTGGCGCTAGGCATGTGTTGTTACGTGCTCGCCGCTGTCGCGGGCATGTTCCTGCTCGCGGATGATGTGGGACTTGTTCTGCTGGTCCCTCTGTGGATTGTGCACGGAGTAATTCTCGTCGTACTCATCGAGAAGCTGGGGGCCACCGAGTCGAGTCTGTATGCGGCTCTGTTCATCGTGGTCACTTCGGCGATGTCCGTGTACGTCATGGGGGTGGTGCGTAGCGACCTTGTTCTTCAACAGCGTGGACACGAGGTCAAAGCCACGGTTGTGAAGGAATGGCTCGACCCGGCCCAGGGACGCAAGGGGCGTCACTCCCATTACGTGCTCGAACGGCAAGACGGCACCCGGGTTTCGGGTTCCGAGATGGAAACGACGTCTGACTTGTACGACGTTGGCCAGGTGCTCACGGTGCTTGAGGACCCAAAAGGTGAATTGCGTCCCCAGACTCCGGGGCAGGTGGACGTAACCGCTGAAGTACTGGGTGCTGCGGCGCTTGCCCTGGCGGCACTCGGCTCCGTGGGTTGGATGACGTGGCGAGGGTCTGATGCCGCGAAACGCCGGGACGACGGCAAACCATCAGCCGGTGTGCGTAAGGCCTACAAAGTCGTCACCCGCAACCACACCACGGTCCAGGAACAAGAGCAAAAGCTCCGTGAGGCATTGCGTACGTATCCCGCCGACAGGCGCGGCTACATCAAGGTTCCTCCGGAGCATTATCCGGATATCTCGCAGCAGCGAGCTGCTCGCATTGCGTGGGAGGTGGGTTTGCGAGCGGAGGCGTTCGGCAACCGCGGGTCATGGCGCTTCGGTGAGACCGTGGTCGAGGAAGTCCCGCACGAGTAGGAGCGTGCCGCCGGACAGAGCTAACCCAACGCGGCCAGCGCCTAAGAGTTGTCCCGTAATTGATCACGGTCGTGCTTGCTAACCTGCCTGCTCGGTTCAGCCGGTGATGGTGACGTTGTGGAGGCGGGCGATGCCGAGCATGGCGTGGTGAACGCCGTTGCCCTTCAAGCGGCAGTCGCGGAGGATCTTCCAGCTCTTCATCCGGGCGAAGGCGTGCTCGACGCGGGCCCTGACCTTGCGGTGAGAGGCGTTGTGTTCCTCTTTCCAGCTTGGTAGTTCGGCCCGACCGGCGTCATGGCGGTGAGGGATGATCAGGCCAGCGCCCGGTAGTCGCCGTCAGCGATCACAGTGGTCCGGCCGACGGCGTCCTTCGCTTGGGACAGCTCCCATGCCTTGCAGTCGTTGTGGTTTCCCGGGACCGGCCGGCCGACGGCGACGACCAGATGGGTGTCGGCATCGATGACGACTTGGTGGTTGGTGGAGTACCTGTAGTTCTTCGACTGCTCGGCGACCGTGTGGTCCCGGGTGGGGACCAGGGCGCCGTCGACGATCAGCACCGTGTCCTTCCGTAACCTCGTGCGAGGCCGCAGTGCGAGCAATGGCCCGAGGTGGGCGATGATCCGGTCCGCGGCGGATTTGGAGACTCCGAACAACGGGGCCAACTGCCGCAGGGTGAGGTTCGTCCGCCAGTACGCGGCCACCAGCAGGAATCTGTCTTCCAGCGGCATGCCCCAGGGCCGGCCTCTGCTCGCCGGGTCGGCGCCCTCGCGCCGCAACGCGGTCACAACTTCCGTGAACTGTCGTGGGCTCAGTCCGGTGAACGGGGCTATCCAGGAGGGTTCCGACGCCGTGATCACACCAGCCACGGCGAGATCGTCTCACCTTGATCAAACTTCAAGGCCAGCAGCCTCTGGCGGGACGGTATCTCGATCGCCCGGACGGCTTCCGCGTGAGATCCTCCACCCGTGGCTACGGAGACCGAGGTGGGGGAGCTGTTGCACCAGCGCGGCTGGCGAACGGCGTTCACGGTCACTGAAAGGGTGAACGCGTGGGCCGCCCTGGTGAGCGCCGTCGAGCGCGGCTACGGCGACGACATCTACGAGTACACCAACGACCTCTACTGCCGGAACTGGCTGCACGAGGCATGGCTCCTGCTGGACGAACACGTCGTCCAGCTCTGGACTCCGCGGATCAAAGATCTGGACGACCGGTACAGGACCGCGACCGTCGACGACGACGGCCAAGCACTTGACCAGTTCCACTGGATGCCAGGCCCCGACCTGTGGTGGTGGCGGCGACACCCGCGCATTCTCACCGGAGACCTCGGGCGTTCCCTTCGCTCGGCCGGCGCCATCGGCACCGAACCTGACGCAGCATGACGCTCAGCCTCGTGGGCTTACGGGACAACCTTTAGAGGGAACATGAGCCGCGCCCCGATCGATGTCGCGCGGCTGGCCCCTACTCGTTCTCCACCATGATGCGCGTCCCCACCTGAACACCCCACCTGTTCATGGCCCCGGCCTCCGCCTCCAGCACGTGCCGAGCACGCATCCGGGGGAGCCCCAGCCTGCCGGGACGCATCGTGCGTACGGCGATGATCTTGAGCCGACGGTCGAGGTAGGCGACGTCGATGGGCATCCGCATCCCGAACGTGTGCACACTGTTGGCGGGCGTCAGGAGCATCGCCCCCTCGATCGAGTCGCGCCCCAGCAGTCCCTTGGTACGGGCGCGGTAGGAACCCGCGATCTGCAGCGGAACGCAGACGGTCCCGCCGTGCCCCTGCTCCACGATCAGTGTCCCTACACCGTCCCGCCGGCGCCGCCGTCCCATGCCTGTTTCCGTGCCCTTCACCCGTGCCCACCAAGTCCGCTTACGCGCTGAAGGTATCCGTCCTGGAGCAGACCCGACACGGGCCAGAGAGCCGCTCGGCCTCGCTCGAGCCGGTGGATACCGTTGCTTCGCCGAAGGACAAGTCCCCTCTCACCCAGGAGCCGACAGTGATGCGCCGCCGCCCCACCCTGCTCGCAGCGCTCACGCTGATCGCCACCGCAGCCCTGACGCTGTCCGCGTGCGGAAACGGCGACAACCCCGCCAAGGGGAAGGGCGAGAGCACGGCGGCGGACACGGGCAGCGAATCGTCGAAGTCGTCGAGCGTGTCCCCCTCGTCCGAGGGTGCAGTCGGCCGACCGCAAGTGGAGCTTCCGGCAGACCTGCAGCTGATCTTCGAGAGCGCTGCGACCGGAGACCCGGTGAAGGACGCTGTTCTCACCGACAATGCGGAGCGCATGCGTGCGGTCGACGCTGCTATCGCAGGGACGGACGCTGAGGGAAAGGCACTCGGCTTCTACAACACGGGCAAGGCCCTGGAAGCGGCGGTGTCGTGGGTCGGGCAGTTCGAGAAGGCCAACGCCACTGTGACCGGTCAGGTCCGCTACTTCGACCGGAAGGTCACGCTCGAGGGCAAGTCCTCCGCCGTCCTCACGTTCTGTGCGGATGAGAGCAAGGGATTCAGCAAGGACACGGAGACCGGCAAGGTCGCCAGGACGCCCGTCACCAAGGACAGCTACGTCCGGTACAACACCAAACTCGACAGGAATGCCGACGGCGTCTGGCAGACATCTCAGATCACCTCCACGAGAGGGGCGGCCCAGTGCCCGCCGGCGTGAGGGTGTCGCGCAGGTTGGCAGTCACTCTGGTGTCCCTCAACCCCGGTGGATAGCGTTGCCTCGCCACGGAGAAGCCTCGTCCCACCCAGGAGCTGACAGTGATTCGCCGCCGTTCCACCTTGCTCGCAGCGCTCACGCTGACCGCCACCGCGGCCCTGACGCTGTCCGCGTGCGGCAGCGACGACAGCCCCGGGGAGGGGAAAGACGAGATCGCCGGAGCGGCCACCGGCAGCTCCACTCCGACGGAATCACCGGTTGCGTCCAAGTCGCCGGAGCCCGGTCGGCCGAAGATTGAACTGCCCGCCGATCTCTCCTACACCTTCGACTGGCCCAAGACGGGGGACAAGGACAAGGACGCCGTTCTCACCGACGGCGAGCAGTCCGTCAAGGCCGTGGACCTGGCGATCGTCAACCAGGACCCCCTCGACAAGGCATACCTCTACTACTACGAGGGCGAAGCTGCGGCCAGTACACAGGAGTTCATCCAGGCGTACGTCAAAGAGAACGCGCGAGTGACGGGGGCCTACCGCTTCTACGACGCGACGGTCAACATCCGTGGGGAAGACAGTGCCTCGCTCGTGTACTGCGAAGACCAGGGCAAAGCCTATGACATGTATCTGAAGCCAAAGAAGATCAACAAAACGCCCGTGACCAAGAACAGCTACGTGCTGTACAACACCCAGATGAGTAAGAACGACAAGGGTGTCTGGGTCGTGCAGAAGATGCTGTCCCAGAGGGGGAGTGACAAATGCCAGCCCTGACTTCCCTCACGCGCGTCCTGGCCGTGACAGCCGTGACAGCCGTGATCGCCGCTGTCGTCACGGGGACGACTGGTCCCGCTGTGGCCGACAACAAAATCGGTGGGGGTGCCCAGTCGCCCAGTACGGAGGCGCACGGTGAGTCCGACGGGAGCGGTACCGTCTCGGCGACCGCCGGTGCCGTCGTCTTCGAGCGTTCCAAGAACGGCTCGGGAACGTCCGTGGGCCCTGTGGCCGCTGCGACGAACTGGACACCGCCTGCTTGTTACTACGCACCGAAGTACACCCCGGAGCAATTGCGGAAGGTCAAGGAGCCCGTCTGGGAGGCCGAGTCGACGGGTTACCAGTGGGATGGCGAGCAGCGCGACAAATACGTGAACGGGCACCCGTACAAGGACTTCAACAAGGAGAAGGCCGGCGAAGGGTACTGGTGGGACTCCTACGTCACGCCAGGGCGGGAAGGCGACCCGGGCGCGCTGGATTGCAAGGAAGACACCTTCTGGGTGGACACGGGGGACGACCCGCCGGCGGACATCCCGCAGGCGATAACGCCGGAGGTCCTTGCCCAGCTTGCCTACGCGGAGATCCGCGTCCCCACCACGGAGGTGGAGCTGAGGCCTGAGGGAGCGACGAAGGTGAACCTTCCGACATGGGCGTGGCTGGACGCGACGGACTTCAGCTCGGTGTCGGTGACGGCTTCCGTGCCGATGCTGGGGGTTGAGGCGACGACCACGGCGGAGCCGGTGTCGGTGAGGATCGACCCGGGTACGGAGGACGCGCAGCCCTACCCGGCGTCCGGGGTGTGCGAAGTCGTGAACGGCAGGATCGGTGAACCCTATGAGCAGGGAAGGGCCGACGAGACGCCGCCGTGTGGCGTCAAGTATCTGCGGTCGTCGGGCGACGGGTCCTACCAGCTGAAGGCGACGGTCACCTGGAAGATCCACTGGACCGGCACCGGCGTGGCCGGTGAGCAGCGCTTGCCCGACGGCAACTTCGGCGGGGAGCAAGACGTTGTCGTCCAGGAGATCCAAGCCGTCAACCGCTGATGAAGCGAGTGACCGGACATCGGGTTCGCGAGATCATCAGCAGGAAATTCCCACTCGCACAGGCCGTCATGGACTGCCTCGTTCTACCCAGGAGCTACCAGTGGTTCGCCGCCGTCCCGCCTTGCTCGCAGCGTTCACGCTGACCGCCACCGCGGCCCTGACGCTGTCGGCGTGCGGAGGCGAAGACAGCTCCGGCGCCAACGACAAGAGTGCAGGGGCGGACACGAGCAGCACCACCCCGTCGGCCGCACCGAGTGCGTCCGAGTCCTCGCAGGACGGTAGGCCCGAGATCGAACTACCCGCCGACCTCTCCTACACGTTCGAGTGGCCCAAGACCGGCGACAAGGACAAGGACGCAGTCCTCGGGGACACCGAGCAGTCCATCAAGGCCGTGGACTCGGCGATCGTCAAGCAGGACGCACTGGACGGGGCCTATCTCTATTACTACGAGGGCGAGGCTGCCGCCGGCACGCAGAAGTTCATTCAGAACTATGTCGATCAAAAGGCGGGAATCACGGGAAATTATCGCTTCTATGCTCCTGAAGTGGTGGTCGACGATGACGGCACTGCTTCCTTCACCTACTGCGAAGATCAAGGCAAGGCGTACGTGAAGTACCTGGAGACCAACGAGGTGAGAAGGACCGAGGTGACTGCAAAGAGCTATGTCATCTACCACGCGTCACTGAAGAAGAACAGTGAAGGTGTCTGGGAGATCCAGAACATCGACTCGCAGAGCGGCAGTGCCAAGTGCCGGCCTTGACGCGCCGGACCCGCGTCGGAACGGATAGCGTTGCCTCGCTCAAGAGAAGGCTCGTCCGGCCCGGGAGCCGACAGTGATTCGCCGCCGTCCCGCCCTGCTCGCGGCCCTCACGCTGACCGCGGCAGCGGCCATGACGCTGTCCGCGTGCGCCAGCACCGTCGACAGCTCGGGCCAGACGGGAGACAAGACCGCGCGAGCGGGGACGGACAGTGATCCATCGACGTCACCTACTGTGAGCGTTCCGGTCGAGGTGGATCGGCCGGAGATCACGTTGCCCGCCGACGTGACGTACAAGTTCGAGTGGGGCAGAACCGGCGATCCCGTCAAGGATGCGGTGCTGCACGATGCCGAACAACGCATCAGGGCCGTGGACATGGCTATCGCCGAGCAGGATCCGCTGCACAAGGCATACCGCTTTTATTCTGAAGGCGAGGCAGCGGCCGGGAGCGAGCAGTACATCCAGGACTTTGTGGATCACAAGGCCCGAACGACCGGCTTGACCCGCTATTACGGCGAAAGTGTGAACGTCGAGGAGGACGGCACTGCCGCGCTTGTGTACTGCGAAGACCAGAGCAAGTCGTTCAACAAATTCATTCAGACGGGGAAGACAGAGGTCACGCCGGCAACGAAGGACAGTTATGTCGTGTACGCCGGTAAACTCCGCAAGAACAGCAAGGGTGTCTGGGTGACGGAGCGGCTGGTCTCCGAGCGGGGGAGCGCAAAGTGCCGGCCATGAAGTACCGGACCGCCTTGATGCCCCGTGGAAACGCTGAAGCATCACGTAGGCGTCGCACGACCACGAACTTCGAGGAGCCGACAGTGATTCGCCGACGCCCCACTCTGCTCGCAGCTCTCACGCTGACCGCCACTGCCGCCCTGACGCTGTCCGCGTGTGGCAGCGACGAAGACGGCGCCGCGCAGGACAGCGACAAGAGTGCGGCTGCCGTCACGGGCAGCAAGACGTCAGCCGCTCCGAGTCCGAGTCGGACAGGCGCCGAAGGCCGACCGAAGATCACCTTTCCTTCCGACGCGAAGAACGTCTTCGAGTACGAGAGGACGGGAAACGCGGCGAAGGACGCGGCCCTCGCGGACAGCGCGCTGAGTACCAACTCTGTTGATGAGGCTATCTTTGCGGGCAGTACCGACACCAAGGCCCTCGGCTACTACAACGTCGAGTCGGCTTTGAGTGACTCGATCACGTATGTATCGGGGTACATCGACGAGAAGCACACATGGGTGGGCGAGACTCGGTACTTCGACTACAAGGTCAGCCTCTCCGGAGAGCACGAGGCATACGTCACCTACTGCTCGGACGAGAGTAAGTCCTTCATCAAGGACAAGAAGACGGGGAAGGTCGAGGACACGCCGACAACGGCGGACAGTTACGTCCTCTACAACACCAAGCTCGCGAAGAACTCCGAAGGCGTTTGGCAGACGACCGACATCGTGTCGAGCCGGGGGAGTGAAGAATGCCAGCCGTGAGTGAACCCCTGAGGCGCTCGACCGCCGTCCCCCCGGGATCGTTGACGGTACGACCTCGAGGACCCTCCGGGGGCAGCCTCGTAATGGTGTTGAACCGCGGCCCCGGCCGAGGGTAGGAAGGCCGCATGACTGGACTCGGTGCCGTACTCCGTCCCCAGCTTGCCCCCGAGCGGCTGCGTGCCGTGGCGCAGGTCGCCGACGAGGTGGGGCTCGACGAGTTGTGGCTGTGGGAGGACTGTTTCCGCGAAGGCGGGATTTCCTCGGCCGCCGCCGTCCTCGCGTGGACCGAGCGGGTGCGGGTCGGGGTCGGGCTGTTGCCCGTGCCGTTGCGGAACGTGGCCGTCACCGCGATGGAGGCCGCCACGCTGCACCGGATGTTCCCCGGCCGTGCCGTCCTCGGTGTGGGACACGGGGTGCAGGACTGGATGGGGCAGGTCGGGGCGCGGGTCGAGTCGCCGGTCACTCTGCTGAGGGAGTATTTCCTCGCGCTGCGGGCGCTGTTGAGGGGTGAGCGGGTGAGCGCGGAGGGGCGCTACGTACAGCTCGACGACGTCGCGCTCGACTGGCCGCCGGAGCGGGCGGAAGAGGTGTTCGCCGGCGCCACCGGGCCCCGTTCGCTGCGGCTGGCGGGTGAGGCCGCCGACGGGACCGTGCTCACCGCGAACACACCGCCCGACGGGGTGCGTCGCGCCCGGCGGCTCATCGACGAGGGTCGTGCGGCGGCCGGACGCGGAGACGACGTGCACAAGGTCGTCGTCTATCTGCTCGCCGCCACCGGGGTCGGCGCCCGTGAACGGCTCCGGGCCGAACTGGTCGCCGAAGGCGTCGCGGACGTGCCGGACCTCGGCGTCGCGGGGGGCGCGGACGCCGTTGCCGGCGCCGTGCGGCGGCTGGCCGAGGCCGGGGCCGACACCGTCATCCTCCAGCCGACCGGCGACGAGCCCGACCCGGAGGGGTTCGTGCGGTTCGCCGCCGAGCAGGTCCGGCCCCTGGTGGCGGCGCAGTCATGACCCGTTCACGTGCCAGTTCCAGTTCCAGTTCCCGTCCCAGTTCCCGTTCCTTCGACGAACTCGTGGCCGAAGCCGTCGCCGTCCCCACCGAGGGGTGGGACTTCTCCTGGTTCGAGGGGCGGGCCACCGAGGCGCGTCCCTCCTGGGGGTACGCGCGGTCCATGGCGGAGCGGCTGGCCGGGACCGCCACCGCCGTACTGGAGGTGCAGGCCGGGGGAGGGGAGGTGCTGGACTTCGCCCTCGAGGCCGCCGGTCCGGACCGGGCCCCGCTCGTCGTCGCCACCGAGGGCTGGGCGCCCAACGTCGCCAAGGCCACCCGGCTGCTGCGCCCGCGCGGTGTCCCGGTGGTCGTCTCGGCCGACGACGCGCCCCTGCCCTTCGCCGACGGCGCCTTCGACCTGGTCGTGAGCCGGCATCCCGTCGAGCCGCACTGGGACGAAATCGCCCGCGTGCTCGCGTCCGGCGGCACCTACTTCGCCCAGCACGTCGGGCCCGCCAGCGTCTTCGAGCTCATCGAGTACTTCCTCGGGCCGTTGCCGGAAGCCAGCCACCTGCACCGTCGTCCCGAGCGTGAGCGTGCCGACGCCGAGGCGGCCGGCCTGGAGGTCGTGGAGCTGCGGGCCGAGCGGCTGCGGATGGAGTTCTTCGACATCGGTGCCGTCGTCCACTTCCTGCG
The DNA here is from genome assembly GCF_003112555.1 of Streptomyces coelicoflavus. Classification (GTDB taxonomy): domain Bacteria; phylum Actinomycetota; class Actinomycetes; order Streptomycetales; family Streptomycetaceae; genus Streptomyces; species Streptomyces coelicoflavus. The sequence goes on from NZ_BEWB01000006.1 coordinate 504,052, forward strand.
CAAGGTGGTGTGGATGGTCCCCGGGTTCACCGTCGAGGCCTACCGCGACCGGCTGCGCGACCTGCACGAGCGCATCAAGGCCGACGGGCCCTTCGTAGCCCACAGCTCTCGTCATCTTTTCGACGTGCGCAAGCCATAGCCGGCCCGCTCTCTCCCCTCCCTCCCCCCCCGCAGTGGGTCCGCATCCCGCCCCGGCCGACATGGCCGGGAACCGCCGGTCGACGCGAGGAGTACCGGCCGCCGGTCAAGGGTTCCCCGTCCTCCTCGTCGTGAGCCGGCGTCAGAGGGGGACGAGGAGGGCGGGACGGGCGGCGTCCGCTGCCGGTGTCCGCGCTTCGTGTCGTGGACCTTCGGGACGTAAGGGTCGTACCTTCGCAAATATCCGCTCGCATGGCCGCAGGGCGCGGAATCAGCCGCCGATTCTCACCGGGTGTCCACATCGTTATTCACCGGTGTCCTCCTCGGGTCGAACCCGGGCCACCCGGTCACGTAAATTCGGACCCAGGTAATTCGCGTGAGCAAAGCTACGCGTGTGGCACCGCGCAGTGGAGGGGGCTGCGCGGTGCCGGGTCAAGTCCGGGCGTACCGGTGGCGTCACCCGGACGGGGGAAGCGGGGTGCCGTCCGGGCGTGCCCGGCCTCCGGCTCGGGCAGAGGGCCGACGCGCGCCCTCACTCCCCGGGTTCGCTGCGATTTGGCCATGATTCAGGGCGGAATGAGGGGCTCCGACAGCATCCGGGCGTCGCCGGTCGACTTCGGAGAGTAGTTGTGGCGTGCCGATGCACGCAGCATCACTTACGAAGGGTTATGGTGGAAACCCCCCCTCGGGCCGGTCCGTATCCCCCCCCCCACGGACCGGCCCGTTTTTTTGTGTCCTCCCGCGCGGTGCCGTGAGCGGTACGCCCGTAACGAGGAGTTCACCGGTGCGCCGTCCCGTGTCGGGGCATGGCGGCGCTTGTTCGAGGGCATAACCCAAGCAGGTCGACGCCCGAACCCCGGGTGTCGGTTCTCAGCGGACGGCACGGAGCCGTCCGCCCGGGAGGCCCTTTGCACCAGCCCCACCGTGCGGTCACGGCACGGAAGACGCGGCGGAGGACCGGTCCCCGGTCCGCGCCAGTGCAGGGCGGCCCCAGGGACCTGCCTGACGACGACCGTCCGGCGGCCCCCCGACCGGTCGGCTCGATCCCGCCCTCCCGGCGCGGCTCGTTCCCGCCCTCCCGGCCCAGCGTCCACTCCGTCGCTCCCCGACCTCTTCCGAGGGGGTACGTCCTTCCGTGGTGACCAGCACAAAGCGCCACAAGCCCGACAGGCGCACCTATGTTCTCGACACCAGCGTCCTGCTGGCCGACCCCAACGCCCTGAACCGCTTCGACGAGCACGAGGTCGTGCTCCCCATCGTCGTGGTGACGGAGCTGGAGGCCAAACGGCACCATCCCGAACTCGGCTACTTCGCCCGGCAGGCCCTGCGCCTGCTGGACGAGTTCCGGGTACGGCACGGTCGCCTCGACGCCCCCATCCCGATCGGGGACCTCGGTGGCACCGTCCGCGTCGAGCTCAACCACTCGGACCCCAGCGTGCTGCCCAGCGGCTACCGCCTGGGGGACAACGACTCCCGCATCCTGGCGGTCGCCCGCAATCTGCAGGCGGAGGGTTTCGACGTCACCGTCGTCTCGAAGGACCTTCCGCTCCGGATCAAGGCGTCCTCCGTCGGTCTCCTCGCCGAGGAGTACCGCGCCGAGCTGGCCATCACGGACTCCTCCGGCTGGACCGGAATGTCCGAACTCACCCTGCCGGGTGAGCAGGTGGACGTGCTCTTCGAGGAGGGCCGGGTTTACGTCCCCGAGGCCGCCGAGCTGCCGGTGCACACCGGGCTGACCATCCAGTCCGAGCGCGGCAAGGCCCTCGGCCGGGTCACGCCCGACGGCAGCGTCCGGCTGGTGCGCGGCGACCGGGAGGTGTTCGGCATCAAGGGCCGCAGCGCCGAGCAGCGGATCGCGCTCGACCTGCTCCTCGACCCGGACGTCGGGATCGTGTCGATGGGCGGCCGGGCCGGCACCGGCAAGTCGGCGCTCGCGCTGTGCGCGGGCCTGGAGGCCGTGCTCGAACGCCGGCAGCACCAGAAGGTGATGGTCTTCCGGCCGCTGTACGCGGTGGGCGGGCAGGAACTCGGCTATCTGCCCGGCTCCGAGGCCGAGAAGATGAGCCCCTGGGCGCAGGCGGTCTTCGACACGCTGTCGGCCGTCACCAGCCGCGAGGTCATCGAGGAGGTCACCGCGCGCGGGATGCTGGAGGTGCTGCCGCTCACCCACATCCGGGGGCGCTCGCTGCACGACGCGTTCGTGATCGTCGACGAGGCGCAGTCGCTCGAGCGCAACGTGCTGCTGACCGTGCTGTCCCGGATCGGGGCCAACTCACGGGTCGTACTCACCCATGACGTGGCACAACGGGACAATCTGCGGGTCGGCAGGTACGACGGAGTGGTCGCCGTCGTCGAGAAGCTGAAGGGGCATCCGCTCTTCGCGCACGTCACGCTGACGCGCTCCGAGAGGTCCCAGATCGCGGCACTTGTGACCGAAATGCTGGAGGACGGTCACATCTGACCCGTCCGAGAACTCCGACCCGACAAGGGCCGGTTACCCGTCAGTTCGGCGCCGTCCGGAAAGGCCCAGAGCCTAGCCGGGCGGCGCCTCGGCGTGTGCGGATTTCCGTGAATCCCCTGGGCCAAACGGGATGTGAGCTTTCACACGCAACACAGAATTGCCTCACCCCGCCGGGTTACGGCAGAGTCTCACTCCTGTCAGGCCCCGCATACGACACAGCCGTGCCCCCAGCGGTATGGCGCCCCAGAAGCACCAGATCCAACTCCATAGCAGCGTCGTATGCCGCCCGAGCACCACGCGGCGCTCCCCGCAGGGGAGTTGTCCACCGGGCCCGTGCCTCCCGTGACCCGTAGTTGGGGAGGCCAGTGCCAGGGGCACGATTGCGTCCGCGAGGGTCACCGAAGCGGGCGATGCTGGAAGGAAACCGTGTGAGCCGGATCTCGGTCCGGGGATTCGCAGTGGCCTCGGCCACGGCGGTCACCGCCGTCGGAAGCGTCGTCGGCGTTGCCTCGGGCAGCGTCGCGCAGAACAACGACGACGCGGAGGCGACGGCAGCAGGCACGACGCTGCTTGCCGACATCCCCATGGGTGAGCAGGCGCAGGTGCAGACCGCGTCCCTGACGCATCAGGCCGATGTGCAGGCCATCGCCGCGGACGCGAGCGCCAAGAAGGACGCCGAGGAGGCGGCCCGCAAGGCAGCCGCCAAGACCGCCGTGGACAAGCAGGAGAAGGCCAAGAAGGCGGCCCAAGCGGCGAAGCAGCGCGAGGAGGCGAAGGAAGCGGCCAGTCGCGACGCCAAGCGCGAGTCGACCAGCTTCGCCGTCCAGAGCTCCTACAGCACCGGCCAGATCCAGGCGATGGCCCGTCAGATGGTGCCCAGCGGCCAGTTCCAGTGCTTCAGCAACATCGTGAACCACGAGTCCAGCTGGAACTACCAGGCCGTCAACCCCTCCTCCGGTGCCTACGGCCTCTTCCAGGCCCTCCCCGCGGGCAAGTACGCCTCCGCGGGCGCCGACTGGCGGACCAACCCGGCCACCCAGATCAAGTGGGGCCTCAGCTACATGGACAACCGCTACGGCAGCCCGTGCGAGGCCTGGACCTTCTGGCAGGCCAACCACTGGTACTAGGCGGGCAACCGGATCCCCGCGGTCCGCGCTCAACCTCGCGTAGCCCCTCACCGTCCTACGGTGAGGGGCTTTCGCGCTCCCGCCATGTACGGTCGGACCGGAACGACTCCAGGGGGGAGTGGTGGGGAAGGACGGGGGAAGAGGACGGATCATGTCACGAGTGCCAGGGTGGCTCGGTCGGCTCGGCGCCGGACTGACGCAGATGAGCGAGCGGTTGGACCAGCGCCGGGAAGAGGCACGCCGGCACGACGCGGACGACGGACCGGGTCCGGTCTCCGACCACGTGCCGCACACCGGGGGCGACGCGGCGGCCGAGGACGCGGCCGCGGAACACATGCCACACCCTGCGGTCGCCGTCGGCAGCCGTCCGGATCCGGCACAGGCCGTGCCCTGGGGGGTCCGGGTGGCCGCGGAGGCCGGGTGGCGGCTGCTGGTGCTCGCGGGCACCGTGTGGGTGCTGATGCGCGTCATCAGCGCCGTGCAGCTGGTGGTGCTGGCGTTCGTGGCCGCGCTGCTGATCACCGCGCTGCTTCAGCCGGCCGTGGCCTGGCTGCGCCGGCACGGAGTACCGCGCGGGCCCGCCACCGCGCTGACCGCGATCCTCGGGTTCGTGATCATGGGGCTGATCGGCTGGTTCGTCACGTGGCAGGTCATGGAGAACATCGACAACCTCTCCGACCAGGTCCAGGACGGCATCGACGAGCTGCGCAACTGGCTGCTGAACAGCCCCTTCCACGTCACCGACAAGCAGATCAACGAGATCGCCAAGAACCTGCGGGAAGCGGTCGGCGCCAACACCGACCAGATAACGTCGGCGGGACTCGAGGGCGTCACGGTCGTCGTCGAGGCGCTGACCGGCATCCTGCTGGCCGCCTTCTCGACGCTCTTCCTGCTCTACGACGGCAAGCGCATCTGGCAGTGGTCGCTGAAGCTGGTGCCCGCGGCCGCCCGGCCGGGCGTGGCCGGGGCGGGTCCGCGCGCGTGGCGGACGCTGACCGCCTACGTGCGCGGCACGGTGATCGTCGCGCTGATCGACGCCATCTTCATCGGACTCGGCATCTACTTCCTGGACGTGCCGATGGCCGTCCCGCTGGCCGTGTTCATCTTCCTGTTCGCGTTCATCCCGCTCGTCGGCGCCGTGGTCTCGGGCGCGCTCGCCGTGGTCGTGGCGCTGGTGACGCAGGGCGTGTTCGCGGCGGTCATGACGCTCGTGGTGGTGCTGGCGGTGCAGCAGATCGAGGGGCACATCCTTCAGCCGTTCATCCTCGGGCGCGCGGTGCGGGTCCATCCGCTGGCGGTGGTGCTGTCGGTGGCCGCCGGCGGCATGGTGGCAGGCATCGGCGGCGCCGTGGTCGCCGTGCCGCTGGTGGCGGTGACCAACACCGTCGTGGGCTATCTGCGGGCGTACTCCCGTGAAGCCGCCCTGCGGCAGCGGCCGAAGCCGCACGGCGCCACCTCGACCGACGCCGCCCCGGCGCTCGGCCGGGCACCGGGGGTCCAGGAGGCACAGGAGCCCCCGAAGGCCGGTCCGCCGTCGGACGCCTCCCCGGCTTAGCGGAGCGCCGCCGCCCCCGGGTGCCGGTACGCGAACGGGCCCCGCCCACCTTCCGGTGAGCGGGGCCCGTTGTCGTCGGTGCCGTGCGAAGCGGGACTACTCGGCGGCCAGGACCGCCTCGGCGTCCAGCGTGACGCCGACGGCCTCGACCACGGCGGCGATCTTGAACGCCTCCTGGATCGTCTCGCGGTCCACGCCGGCCTTGCGGAGCACCTGCTCGTGCGAGTCCAGGCACATGCCGCAGCCGTTGATGGCGGACACCGCGAAGGACCACAGCTCGAAGTCGACCTTGTCGACGCCCGGGTTGCCGATGACGTTCATCCGCAGACCGGCGCGCAGGGTGCCGTACTCGTGGTCCGACAGCAGGTGCCGGGTGCGGTAGAAGACGTTGTTCATCGCCATGACGGCGGCGGCCGACTTGGCGGCCGAGTACGCCTCCGGCGACAGGTTCGCCTTCGCCTCCGGCTCCAGCTCGCGCAGGACGATGGGGGAGCGCGAGGCGATGGCGGTCGCCAGCACGGTGCCCCACAGCTGCTGCGCCGGGAGGTCGGAGTTGCCGATGACCGAACCCAGGTTGAGCTTCAGGTCCTTGGCGTAGTCCGGTACGGCGGACTTCAGGGAGTCGAGGGACATGTCAGCTCACTCCCCCGACAGCAGCGCGACCGGGTCCAGGGTCTCGTCGCCCTTGCTCCAGTTGCACGGGCAGAGCTCGTCGGTCTGGAGGGCGTCGAGGACCCGCAGGACCTCCTTGGGGTTACGGCCGACGGAGCCGGCGGTGACCATCGTGAACTGGATCTCGTTGTTCTGGTCCACGATGAAGACCGCGCGCTGCGCGAAGCCGTCCTCGCCCTCGATGCCGAGGTCACGCATGAGCTCGTGCTTCGAGTCGGCCAGCATCGGGAAGGGCAGGTCGGTCAGGTCCGGGTGGTCCTTGCGCCAGGCGTGGTGCACGAACTCGGAGTCGCCGGAGAAGCCGAGGACCTGGGCGTCACGGTCGGCGAACTCGTCGTTCAGCTTGCCGAAGGCGGCGATCTCGGTCGGGCACACGAAGGTGAAGTCCTTGGGCCACGCGAAGACGACCTTCCACTGACCCTCGTAGGTCTTGTGGTTGATCTGCTGGAACTCCTTGCCCTTCTCCAGCGAGACACAGGCGGTCAGATCGAACTCGGGGAACTTGTCACCGACAGTGAGCACGTGCTCTCCAAAAGCGCAGCGAAGAAACACCCATTTTGCGAGTGTTTCCCATGGGTTGGACGTTGTTGATGTTGGCACAGGGTGCATTGATTAGGGAAATAGCTACAATCGGTCGAGTTGATCGGAGGTGGCTATTAGTGTCCGGGAAGAAGAGGCAGCCCAGCCTCGCCCAGCTGCGGGCTTTCGACGCGGTCGCCGAGCACCTGCATTTCCGCGACGCGGCCGCCGCGATCGGCATGAGCCAGCCGGCGCTCTCCGGAGCCGTCTCCGCCCTGGAGGAGGCACTCGGTGTCACCCTCCTGGAGCGTACGACGCGCAAGGTGCTGCTCTCACCCGCCGGGGAACGGCTCGCGGTGCGGACCAAGGCCGTACTGGCGGAGGTCGGCGCGCTGCTGGAGGAGGCGGAGGCGGTGCGGGCGCCCTTCACCGGCGCGCTGCGGCTCGGTGTGATCCCCACCGTGGCGCCGTACCTGCTGCCGACGGTGCTGCGTCTCGTCCACGAGCGCTATCCCGACCTCGACCTCCAGGTCCACGAGGAGCAGACGGCCAGTCTCCTGGAGGGCCTGACGACCGGCCGGCTCGACCTGCTGCTGCTCGCGGTCCCCCTCGGTGTCCCCGGCGTCACCGAACTCCCGCTCTTCGACGAGGACTTCGTCCTGGTCACGCCGCTCGACCACCGGCTGGGCGGCCGGGAGGGCCTCGAACGCTCGGTGCTGCGCGAGCTCAAGCTGCTGCTGCTCGACGAGGGGCACTGCCTGCGCGACCAGGCGCTCGACATCTGCCGGGAGGCGGGCCGCGCGGGTGTCCCCGCCACGACCACGGCCGCCGGCCTCTCGACGCTGGTGCAGCTGGTGGCGGGCGGCCTCGGGGTGACGCTGCTGCCGCGCACCGCCGTCCGGGTGGAGACCTCGCGCTCCAGCCAGCTCCTCACCGCGTCCTTCACCGACCCGGCCCCCACCCGCCGTATCGCCCTCGCCATGCGCACGGGCGCGGCCCGCTCGGCGGAGTACGGGGAACTGGCCGCGGCCCTGCGGGAGGCGATGGCGGACCTGCCGGTGCGGACGGTGCACGGCTGAGCGACCGCCCCGTCGGGCGGTCGCTCGGCCGGGCGGTGTACGGCGCGGCTACTCCGTCCGGAGCCCCTCCGGCCGCATCAGCCGCAGCAGCGGCGGCAGGCTGCACAGCGTCACCACCAGGACGACCCCCGCGCCGATGCCGGTCATGGCGAGGACGCCGGTCCAGTCGACGCCGACCGGGGTGCCCGTCATCTTCAGGAGCACCGTGCCCAGGGTCAGGCCCACCACCGAGGCGAGCAGCAGGCCCAGCACGATGGGAATCGCCGTCTGCCACAGCACCGACAGGCTGAGCGTGCGGCGCCGGGTGCCGAAGGCGACCAGGGCCGACAGCAGCTTCTTCCGCTCGCGCAGCTGCTCCAGCTGCGAGACCAGCAGACTGGCGCCGATCAGGGCCAGCACACACGCCGCCCCCACGAACAGGCCGGTGCGGATGGCGTCGAACCGGTCGGTCCGCTCGGTCGACGCCCAGGTCATGGCGTCCGCCAGCGGGTCGATGGCCGCCGTGGTGTTCCGTACCAGGTCGTGCACGTCCGGTACCGACTCGTCCAGCCGGAGGTAGGCGTGCCCGTCCAGCGCCGGCGCGAACGCGTCCGGCATCGCCTCCCGCGTCATCAGGAAGCCGCCCCGGTCGATTCCGGCCAGCAGACCGGTGCGCGGCTTCGCGGCCTTGACGCCCTCCGGCATCGTCCAGGGGACCGCCGGACGCTCCGGGCCGCCCTCGTAGGACGGGTCCACGTAGAGCTTCCGGCCCGGCGCGGCCAGCTTCGTCACGTCCTCCTCGCCGTCCCACTCGGCGCCGTGGACGACGAACACGTCCCCTTCGGCGCACGAGGGCAGGCGGGCGATCTCCCGCAGTGCGGCGCAGTCGCCCACGGTCAGCGTCGTGCCGTTGTCCGGGTCCTGGGGGCGGTCGCCCAGCCAGCTCTCGGAGTAGGCGAAGACGGCCTTCACACCCTTGGTGTCGCGGAACTTCTCGGCCGCCCGGTCCAGTGGGACCCCGCTCGGCAGGATCGCCTCCATCTGGGCCCACGACACGTCCTGCCCGGTGGACTTGGTGTAGTCGTCGTCCACGCCGGCGAACAGCATCTGAAGGGCGATCGCCCCGGCGACGGCCACCGCGATGCCGTTGACCATCCGGGCCGCCGTACCGCTGCTCAGCTGCAGCCTGCGCACGGCCAGCTGCCAGGCCACACCGCCCGAACCGAGCCGGGCGACGACGCTCTCCACGATCCACGGCAGGAGTGCGGTGACGCCGACCAGGAGCAGGACGACACCGCCGGTCACCAGGTACTGGTTGAAGTCGCCGTTGTCCCGGCCGTTGCCGATCATCGGGTAGAGCATCGCCAGTCCGGCCAGCGGCAGCAGCAGCCGCCACCACAGCCGGCGCCGCGCCGGGCGTCCGGCACGCACCACGCCGAGCGGCTCGATGACCACCCCGCGCAGCGCGAACAGCGTCACCAGCACCGCCGCCGCCGGCACCGCCACCGCCACCAGCAGGGCCAGCGCCGGCGAGGGATTGAGGTAGCTGGGGAACACGCTGATGCGGTACACCTCGGCACTGCCCGCGAGTTGCCGTCCGACCATGAAGAACCCGGCACCGAAGAGCAGCCCGAGGATCGCGCCGGCCATGGCCTCACCGGCGGCGATGCGCCGGGTCATGCGGCTGTCGGAGCCCACCAGGCGCAGCGCCGCGAGCCGCCGGTCCCGTCGCTCGCCGCCGAACCGTACGGCGGCGGCGATGAACACCGCGACCGGCATCAGCAGCACCACGAAGACGACGAGGATCAGCAGGATCAGCACCGGGTCGGACTGCTCCTCGACCGGTTCCGGGTCGCCGAACCGGTCGATGCGCTCGACGTTGCCCGGCGTGATGTGTTCGGCGAGCCCTTCCGCGCCCCGGTAGTAGGCGAGTTCGGCCGAGCCGATCAGCCCTTCCTCCGAGATCGTGCCGACGATCCGGTACGGCAGCCGCTCGCCCAGCAGCGCGCCGGAGTCCGAGTCCAGCAGCTCCTTCAGCGCGGGGGAGACCACCATCTCGCCCACCGCCGGGAACTCGTCCACCCCGGGCGGCAGCGGCGCCCTGGGACCCTCGGGCTCCATGGCCCGGCCCCGGACCTGCTTGTCGCGGAAGTCCTCGTCGACGTCGGCGATGACGAGCGTGTCGTTCGCCTTCGGCATCGGCTGGATGGCGAAGGTGATGTCGGAGCGCGCCGCCTCCCGGTCGTGCCGGACGGTGAGCGCGTTCGGCAGTGCCGTCGTCAGCAGCAGCAGCGCCACGCCGAGGCCGACGCCGACGGCCGTCAGTACGGCCCGGGTCCAGCCCTCGCGGCCGCCGGTGAAGGCGAAGCGGACGCCCAGCATCAGGTCGGCGGCCCACTGGCGCACGTTCATACGACCCGCTCCATGTCCCGGGACTTGCCGTCCCGTACGACGATCTCGCGGTCGGAGTAGGCGGCCACCCGGGCCTCGTGCGTGACCAGTACGACGGCCGCGTTGGTGGAGCGGGCGGCGTCCGTGAGGAGTTCCATGACGCGCTCGCCGTTGAGGGAGTCCAGCGCGCCGGTCGGCTCGTCGGCGAAGAGCACGCGGGGGTTGGTGACCAGCGAGCGCGCCACCGCGACCCGCTGCCCCTGGCCGCCGGACACCTCACCGGGCCGCTTCTTCCTGAGGTCGTCGACCTCCAGCCGCTCCATCCAGCTCAGCGCGGCCCGCTCGGCCTCCTTGCGGGAGGTGCCGTTCAGCCGCAGCGGCAGGGCCACGTTCTCGACACAGGTCAGCTCCGGCACCAGCTGGCCGAACTGGAACACGAACCCGAAGTCCGAGCGGCGCAGCGCACTGCGCTGGGCGTCGGACATGGCGGACAGCTCACGCCCGTTGTACGTGATCGTTCCCGAGTCGGGCGGCACGATGCCGGCGAGGCAGTGCAGCAGCGTCGACTTGCCGGAGCCGGAGGGGCCCATGACGGCGACGACCTCGCCGGGATGGATGGAGAACTCGGCGCCGTCGAGGGCGAGCGTGGGGCCGTAGGCCTTGCGGAGCTGGTCCGCCGAGAGCAGGGAGCCTGCGGGGGGAGTCATCGGGCTACCGCCTCACGGAGCTTGTCGAGGCGCGCGGCGGTCAGTTCCAGCCAGCGCAGGTCGGCCTCGAGGTGGAAGAGTGCGTGGTCGCAGATGAGCTGGTCCGCGAGGTCGCCCTTGCGTTTGCGGTCGGTCAGGATGCGCATGCTGCGCAGGTGCTCCGAACGCTGGGTGTCGAGGACGTCGGCGGCGTCGCGGTGGGTGAGCAGCGCGAGGACGACCTTGGTGTACAGCGTCGACTGGAGATACGGCTCGGGCTTCTCCGGCGTGGCGAGCCACCGCTGTACGTCGGTGATCCCCTCGTCGGTGATCGCGTACCGCTTGCGTTCGGGACCGCCGCCCGCCTCGATGCCGTCGACGACGACGAGGCCGTTCTTCAGCAGGCGGGACATCGTCGAATAGACCTGGCCGTAGTGGAGCGGCCGGTCGTGACCGAACTTCTCGTCGAAGGCGCGCTTGAGGTCGTAACCGTGGCGCGGCCCGGACTCCAGGAGCCCGAGGAGGGTGTGACCGATGGACATGCGGAGCACTCTACACACGGTGTATACGCGCCATGTATACGCACGGTGCAGAGACCGTGGCGGCGGGTGCGGGACGGGTGTGCGGTGGGTGCGGGAGTGCAGGTCGGGGGCGATTGTCACGGTTCCGCTACGACGGAGGGCCGGCCTCCGCCCCGACGGTCAGGGCGGTGGCGCGGCCCCCGGGCGGCCGCCCCCCGGCGGACGGCCCCGGCGTGGCAGCGGCCCGGTGTCGCCGGGCAGCCGGCCGGCCTCCGCCAGCGCCCTGCGGAGCAGGAACTCGATCTGGGCGTTGGCCGACCGCAGCTCGTCGCCCGCCCAGCGGGCCAGCGCCTCGTACACCTGCGGGTCCAGCCGCAGCAGCACCTGCTTGCGCTGCTGCGGCCGGCGCCTGGGAGCCGGGCCCCCGGACGGCGCGGAGTCCTTGGCGGAGTCCCGGGGCGCGGACGGCTGGGGCGCGGGCTCCCCGGGCGCGGAATCCTCGGACGGAGTCGTCACTGGTAGAGCGTCCCCGTGTTCAGGACCGGCTGGGCGGCGCGGTCCCCGCAGAGCACGACCATCAGGTTGGACACCATCGCCGCCTTGCGCTCGTCGTCCATCTCCACGATGCCCTGCTCGCTGATCCGGGCGAGCGCCGCCTCGACCATGCCGACCGCGCCGTCCACGATCTGCCGCCGCGCGGCGACCACCGCACCGGCCTGCTGCCGCTGGAGCATCGCCGAGGCGATCTCCGGCGCGTACGCGAGGTGCGTGAAGCGGGACTCGATGATCTGCACGCCGGCCGCCTCCACGCGCGCGTGCAGCTCGACGGCGAGCTTCTCGGTGATCTCCTCGGCGTTGCCGCGCAGCGACAGGCCGTCCTCCTCGTGGGCGTCGTAGGGGTACTCGATGGCGATGTGCCGCACGGCCGCCTCGGTCTGGGTGGAGACGAACTCGACGTAGTCGTCCACCTCGAAGGTGGCCTGCGCGGTGTCCTCCACCCGCCACACCACGACCGCCGCCAGCTCGATGGGGTTGCCGTAGGCGTCGTTCACCTTCAGGACGGCCGTCTCGTGGTTGCGCACCCGCGTCGAGATCTTGGTGCGGGAGGTGAAGGGGTTGACCCAGCGCAGGCCGTCCTGCCGGATCGTCCCCCGGTACCGCCCGAAGAGCTGCACCACGCGGGCCTCGCCCGGCGCCACCATGTTCAGGCCGCACATCGCGAGGAAGGCGGCCAGGGCGATCAGGATGCCGCCGATGATCAGGACGGCCTTGCCCCCGGTCGAGTCGACCGCCGTGGCGGTGGCGATCAGGCCGGCGCCGACCAGCAGTCCGACCAGGCCGAGCAGCAGCGCGAAACCGCCGCCGATGCTGTGCGCCTGCTGCTCGCGCACCCGTGGCGCCGGCATCTCGGGCACATCGGCGGTGACCTGCGGGGCATCGTGCGTGGACATGGGTGGTCCCCCGTTCTCTGACTGCTCACTCATCGCTTACTAAGTGATATCACTTTACCCTCGGATCACAACCCTGAACCCCTCTCGCACGTCGGTTCCTGTGGAGCGGGTGCTGATTCTCACGTCCGTACAAGGCTGGATCGGTTGCCCTTTGTCATATCTCCCGGTGTTAGCTTTCTGAGCTGACCTGAGCGACGAACCTGTGTGACGCGTGAGCGAGACGTGCCCACAGATGACCGAAGCGGAGCGGATCGGACCCATGGGACGTGCGGACGAGAGAAGAGCGCGGCAGCGCGGTGGACGCCGCGCGGCGCCGAAACGCCGCCGTTCGTCGGGCGCGGCCGGGGCTGCCGGCGGAGCCGCGGGCGGGAAGAGCCGCATACGCCGGCTGTTCACCTGGAAGAAGATCCTCGGCACGTTCTTCGGCCTCTGCCTGCTCGGCATGGGTGCCTTCATCGTGCTGTACATGGTGATTGACATCCCCGAGGGCAACCCCGAGGCCGATCTCCAGAGCAACGTCTACAAGTACAGCGACGGCAGCGTCATGGCGCGCACCGGTGACCGCAACCGCGAGATCGTCGACCTCGCCAAGATCCCCAAGGACGTCCAGCGCACGTTCGTCGCCGCCGAGAACAAGACCTTCTACAAGGACTCGGGCGTCGACCTCAAGGGCACCGCCCGCGGCGTCCTCAACACCCTCTCCGGCAAGGGCGCGCAGGGCGGTTCGACGATCACCCAGCAGTACGTCAAGAACTACTACCTGACCCAGGAACAGACGGTCACGCGCAAGCTCAAGGAACTGGTCATCTCGCTGAAGCTGGACCAGAAGAAGTCCAAGGAGTACATCCTCGCCGGCTACATCAACACCAGTTACTACGGCCGCGGCGCCTACGGCATCCAGGCCGCGGCCCAGGCGTACTACCGCGTCGACGCCGAGGACCTGACGGTCGAAGAGGGCGCCTATCTCGCGGCCCTGCTCCAGGCACCGAACCAGTACGACTGGGCGATCGCGAGCGAGACCGGCAAGAAGCTCGTCCAGCAGCGCTGGAACTACGTCCTGGACAACATGGTCGAGCAGAAGTGGCTGGACGCGGGCGACCGGAAGGACATGACCTTCCCGGAGCCCGAGGAGCCGAAGCCCGCCGCCGGCAAGGAGGGCCAGATCGGCTACCTCGTGGACGCGGCCGACTACGCCCTCAAGAAGCAGCTCGTCGCCCAGGGCGCCGCCGAGGACATGGAGCAGGCCAAGGCCCTGGTGGACCTCGGCGGCTACACCGTCACCCTCAACATCGACAAGAAGAAGCAGGCCGCGCTGGAGAAGGCGGTCAAGGCCAAGCTCACCAGCAGGCTGGACCCCGACAAGCGCGAGGTCGACGCCGACGTCCAGGCCGGAGCGGTCTCCGTCGACCCGAAGACCGGCTCCGTCGTGGCGATGTACGGCGGCGTGAACTACCTGAAGCACTACACCAGCAACGCCACCCGCGACGACTACCAGCCCGCCTCCACCTTCAAGCCGGTGATCCTCGCCGCCGCCGTCGACCACGACGCCGAGACCCAGGACGGCGTGCCGATCACGGCCAGCACCCGCTACGACGGCGACAGCAAGCGCCCCGTGGTGGACGACGGCAAGGAGGTCGGCTTCGCCCCGCCCAACGAGAACGACGTCGACTACGGCGAGATCGACGTCCAGGAGGCGATGAACCAGTCGGTCAACTCCGTCTTCGCCCAGATGGGCATCGACGTGGGCATGACCGAGGTCATGAAGGTCGCCGCCGATCTCGGCATGGACACCGAGGGCGACGACCCCGTGCCCGCGCAGACCCTGGGCAGTATGGGCGCCAGCCCCATGGAGATGGCCGGTGTCTACGCGACCCTCGACAACCACGGCAAGAAGGTCACCCCCGCGGTCGTGAAGTCGGTCGAGCACAAGGACCGCACGATCGAGATGCCCGACCCCATCGGCGAGCGGGTCATCAGCCGGGAGGCCGCCGACACGGTGACGTCGGTACTCACCGGCGTGGTCGACGACGGTACGGCCAGGGAGTCCGTACGCAACAACCCGCTGCGCGACGGTCAGCAGGTGGCCGGCAAGACCGGTACGTCCGACAACAACAAGTCGGCCTGGTTCACCGGCTTCACGCCCGAGCTGGTCACCTCGGTCGGCCTGTTCGGCGAGGACGACAAGCCCCCGCACGCCCAGGTCCCGATGTACAAGGCGGCCGGCGTCGACTACCGCGTCAACGGCGGTGGCCCCCCGGCGGAGATCTGGGCCGCGTACACCTTCGGCGTCATGGACGAGGTCACCAAGTTCGACCTGGACACCAAGCAGGGCGCCGCGGTGAAGCCCACCAAGTCCGCGACGACCTCCGAGTCGCCGAGCCAGTCGCCGTCCCAGGAGGAGACGACCGAGGCACCGCCCACGTCGGACGATCCGACGACCGAGGCACCCCCGTCGAAGGAGCCGACGACCGAGGAGCCGCCCGAGTCGCCGACGCAGTCGCCGTCGAACAGCGCGTCCAGCGGCGAGACACCGCCGGACGGCGGCGGGTCCACCGAGTCGGGCGACCCGGAGTTCCCCGACGGGGACCTGGTGCCGTAGACCGGCGGACGTCGCCAGGACGCGCGAAGGGGCGCCCGGTGAGCACCGGGCGCCCCTTCGCGCGCTGCTGCCCGCCGGTCGCGGATCAGCCGCGGTTCAGCTCGAACCACACCACCTTGCCGGTGCTCAGCCGCGTGGCGCCCCAGCGCCGGGCCAGCCGGTTCACCAGGTACAGCCCGCGCCCGCCCTCGTCGGTCGCCCGCGCCTGCCGCAGCCGGGGCAGCTGCGGCACGTCGTCGCCGACCTCGCAGCGCAGCACATCCGTGCGCAGCAGGCGCAGGGTGACCGGCTTCGAGGCGTACCGCACCGCGTTGGTCACGACCTCGCTGACGAGCAGCTCCACGGAGTCCGTGAGGTCCTCCATGCCCCAGCGGGCGAGTGCGCGCCGGGCCAGGCGGCGGGCCTTGCCGGGCGCCGCGTCCTCCGGCTCCAGGAACCAGTACGCGACGTCGCTGGGCGCGATGCCGTCGAAGCGGGCGGCGAGCAGCGCGATGTCGTCGTCCCGGTCGCCCGGGCCGAGCATGTCGAGCACCTCGTCGCAGAGGGCTTCGAGGGGCGGCGGATGGTCGGGTCCGGTGAGCTGTGCGGTCGCCGCCAGGCGCTCCCGCAGCTGCTCTATGCCGGTCCACACGTCGCGCAGCCGGGACTCGACCAGGCCGTCCGTGTACAGCAGCAGGGTCGCGCCGGCCGGGGCGTCCAGCTCCACGGCCTCGAAGTCCACGCCGCCCACGCCGATCGGGGCGCCGGCCGGCACCCGCAGCACCTCGGCGTGGCCGCCCAGGTGCAGCAGGACGGGCGGCGGGTGGCCGGCGTTGGCGACGGTGATGCGGTGCGTGACCGGGTCGTACACCGCGTACAGGCAGGTCGCCATGCGGTCGGTGCCCAGGCGCTGCGCCTGCTCGTCCAGGTGGTGCAGCACCTCCTGCGGCGGCAGGTCGAGCCCGGCCAGGGTCTGCGCCGTGGTCCGCAGCTGGCCCATGATGGCCGCCGACGTCATGGAATGGCCCATCACGTCCCCGACGACCAGCGCGACCCGGCTGCCCGGCAGCGGGATGGCGTCGTACCAGTCGCCGCCGACCCGCGCGGTCTCGGCGGCCGGGAGGTAGCGGGAGGCCAGCCGTACGCCGGTGCAGCGCGGGAGGTTCTCCGGGAGCATCGTGCGCTGCAACTCGTCGGCGATGTACGCCTCGCGCCCGTACAGCACCGCCTTGTCGATGCCCAGCGCGCTGTGCGTGGCGAGCTGCGCCGCCACCAGCAGGTCGTCGGCCTCGAAGGCGATGCGCTCCGGGCCGCGCAGGAACAGCGCGGCGCCGATCACCCGGCGGCGGCCGCGCAACGGCGCGAGGATCGCCCTGCGGCCGTCGGGCAGGGGGAAGTCGCGCTCCTCGCCCAGCAGTTCCGGCAGCGCGGCGCGGGCGGCCGGGGTGTCCGTGAAGACCGGGCGCACCCCGCGCAGCACCTCGGCCAGCGCGCTGCCCGGCCGCACCTCGCACAGCTCGGCGCCGACCGTCTCCAGCTCCGTGGGCTCGGGCTGGGGCACGGGGGCGAAGCCGCCCTCGGTGTCCCGCTCGGCCGGTATGCGGTCGGTGCGCCGCAGCCGCAGCACCAGGGGGCCGGTGGGCCGCTCGTCGCCGACGGGCAGCGGCTCGCGCAGATAGACCAGGATGGCGTCCGCGAACGTCGGCACGGTGGCCCGGCACAGCCCCATCACGATCTCGTCGAGGTCCATGCCCCGGGCGATCCGCCGGGTCGCGGCGCCCACGAAGCGCAGCCGGTCCCCGTCCCGCCGCATGGGCGTGGGCCGGCCGGGCGCGGTGGGCTGCCCGGTACGCCGGTCCGGCTCCGGTGCCTCTCCGGGCCGGCCCGCGACACCGGCCGGCTCCCCGGACCCCGGACGCACCGGACCGGCCGGTCCGCCGCCCGGGGCGACGTCACCCGGGGCCACCTCACCCGGGGGCAGGGCACCCGCGGCCACGTCGCCCGGCGCCGTGTCCGCCGGAGGTACGTCGCCGGACCGGGCGCCGGCCGGCTGCCCGCCGTCCGGCTGGACCGGGACGCCCTCGGACACGGGACGCGGCCGGTGCGCGTCGGGCTCGGCGGCCTGCTCGGCGCCCGGCTGGGCGTGCTCGAAGGTCCCCGGGGAGCCCGCGCCCGCGGCGGTCGGGGTCCGTCCGGTGCGCCCCTGGGCCGGTAAGGCCGGCCCGGAGGTGTCCGGCGGCACGGGGGTACGCAGGAGCGCCCCGCGGGGATCCGTGGGGTCGCCGCCCGTCGAGGGGCGGTCGAAGGATGTCGGGTGCTCCGTCACGCGTGTCGAATCCATCCGTCCGGGACTGCGCGCGGCGCGTGCAGTTCGTCCCGCAGAAATCCCGATACCCGCAATCCGTGTCCAAGGAACGGGATTCCCGCGTGGTCAGAGGCAGTTCCTGTGTCACCGTCGGACCGTCTGCGGCCCACCCGGGTGTTGCCCTCGTACCTCTCGATCACGTCCTGCCGCCCCTCGGTGACGATCGGTCAGGCGCAGTGCCCACTGCGCCGGTTGCCGCTGCCGCGCTCATTGCGGAGGACGATCCTACGTTTGTTGCCGGGGGGCACATCAAGGGTCTCATGAGGACACGTGCGCGGGCGTGCGATCCCAGTCCCCCGGCAGGGCAGGTACCGGCCACGCCGGATCGGGCCGCCAGTCCTCCCAGCCGTCGGCGAACGGGGACCCCCAGGCCCGGATCTCCGCGACCGCGGCCCGGCCCGCCCGGCGCACCCGCCCGGCCAGCGCCGGGTCCATCAGCCGGTCCCGCTGGGCCTGCGCGAACTCGTCCTCGTCCCGCCAGTGCCAGGTGCGGTCCGGGTGCACGGAGATGTCCAGGAAGTGGTCCTCGGAGTCGACGCCGCCCTCCCAGCGGGCCAGCGGCTGCTCCAGGTTCACGTACCAGTTCTTGAACCGCCAGCCCGGGTCCCAGAACAGCCACACCGACCAGGCCTCGCCGGGCCGCGCCAGCTTCAGCACCCCCGTGCCGAACCACCGGTCGCGCTGCACGGTGCGCGGCTTGGTGTAGCGCGAGGCCAGCGGTTCCAGGTGCACGGGCGTACCGTCCGCGAGGACCGGCTTCACGCATTCGGTGCCGGGCGCCAGCCACACGGCGAGCAGGTCGGCGTCGTCCCGTACGACGGTGACGGGGCGCGCGATGTGCACGTGCGGGCCGCCGTTCTCCCGGTACCGCCACAGGATGTGACGGCCGGGCGCCCAGTGGCCCCCGGGGCCCGCCGGACCGTCCGCTGCCGGTCCCGTCGCCGCGCTCACCGCTTCAGCGTCTGTCATGCGGAGATATTAGGTGCCATGGCCATCCGGCGCGCCGGTGATCGCGAGAGCGTGCGCCGGTGTACGCCGGGCGCTCGTCCCCCGGGGCTCCCCATGGGGCCCGTCACGGACGGGTCATCCGCAGCACGTCCAGCGCCTCGTCCAGCTGCTCGCCGGTCAGGTCGCCGCGTTCGACGTACCCGCTCTCCAGCACCACCTGACGGATCGTCTTCCGCTCCGCCAGCGCCTTCTTGGCGACCTTGGCGGCCTCCTCGTACCCGATGTACTTGTTGAGCGGCGTGACGACGGAGGGGGACGACTCGGCGTACTCGCGGGCCCGCTCCCGGTGCGCGACGATCCCGTCCACCGTCCGGTCGGCGAGCAGCCGGGAGACGTTGGCCAGCAGGCGCACCGACTCCAGTACGTTCTTGGCGATCACCGGCAGCATGACGTTCAGCTCGAAGTTGCCGGCCGCCCCGGCGGCGGCGACCGTCGCGTCGTTGCCGGTGACCTGGGCGGCGACCATGAGCACGGCCTCGGGGATCACCGGGTTGACCTTCCCCGGCATGATCGACGACCCCGGCTGGAGGTCGGGCAGCGCGATCTCCGCGAGCCCGGTGCGCGGACCGGACGCCATCCACCGCAGGTCGTTGGCGATCTTCGTGAGCCCGACGCCGATGGTCCGCAGCTGTCCGCTCGTCTCGACGATGCCGTCCCGGGCGCCCTGCGCCTCGAAGTGGTCGCGCGCCTCGGTCAGCGGCAGCCCGGTCGCGCGGGCCACCTCCTCGATGACGGCGGCGGAGAAGCCGGGCGGGGTGTTGATGCCGGTGCCCACGGCGGTGCCGCCCAGCGGCAGTTCGGCCAGGCGGGGGAGCGACGCCTCCAGCCGCTCGATGCCGTACCGCACCTGGGCCGCGTACCCGCCGAACTCCTGGCCCAGCGTGACCGGCGTGGCGTCCATGAGGTGCGTGCGCCCCGACTTCACCACGTCGGCGAACTCCTCCGCCTTGCGCTCCAGGGCGCCGGCGAGGTGGTCGAGGGCCGGGATCAGGTCACGGGTGACGGCGGCGGTGGCGGCGATGTGGATGGAGGACGGGAAGACGTCGTTGGACGACTGGGAGGCGTTGACGTGGTCGTTGGGATGCACGTCGCGGCCGAGCCGTTCACCGGCCAGGGTCGCGAGGACCTCGTTGGTGTTCATGTTGGACGAGGTCCCGGAGCCGGTCTGGAACACGTCCACGGGGAAGTGCTCGTCCCACTTCCCCTCGGCGACCTCGGCGGCCGCCTCCCGGATCGCGTCGGCGACGTCCCGGTCGAGCACGCCCAGGTCGGCGTTGACCTTGGCAGCCGCGCCCTTGATCCGCGCGAGCGCCTCGATGTGCGCGCGCTCGATGCGCTGCCCGGAGACGGGGAAGTTCTCGACGGCACGCTGGGTCTGCGCCCGCCACTTGGCGTGGGCGGGGACGCGGACCTCGCCCATGGAGTCGTGCTCGATGCGGTAGTCGCTCATACCGGGTACAGCGTGCGGGGCGGGGCGGATGTTCCTGGACCGGGCCGAACGGGTGCGGGGTCACGGCGTGGCTCGGCGGCGGACGGGTGGTGACTCGGCGGCGGCCCGGGAACGGCCGGCCCGCGGGTGGGCCGGCCGTCCGGTTCGGCCCTGCCGTCCGGCGGGTCAGCCTTCCCGCAGGCTCACGTCGTCCAGGACGAAGCTGGTCTGAAGACTGCGGTCCTCGCTGCCGGTGAAGCTCAGGGTCACCTGCCGGCCGGCGTAGGCGCCGAGGTCGACCGTGCGCTGCACATAGCCGCTCCGGGCGTCCACGTTGGACAGGGTGGCGAGCGTGGTGCCGTCGGCCTTCACCGTGAAGGTGTCGTACGCCGTCGACCCCGACTCGTCGGTGTCGATGTGCAGCCAGTACGTGAGGCTGGTGCACCCGGCCGGCACGGTCACCGTCTGGCCGACCGACTCGGTGTGCGTGGAACCGTATCCGGCGAGCCACGCGAAGCGGGTCCCGCTGTGCGCCGACTGGCCCGAGTGGGCGCCGATGGTGCCGGTGTCCCCGGTCCACGGCGTGCTGCCGCTCTCGAAGCCGCCGTTGACGACGGGGTCGGTGTCGCACCCGTCGCCGCCGTCGTCGCCGGTGCCCACGGCGCGCTGCCAGATGGTGTACGCGATGCCGTCCGACGCCCGGTCCAGGCCGGTGGTGTTGATGTTGTCGAGGTTGTCGCACGACCGGTGGTAGCACGGGTCGTACGAGGCCCCGGCGGTGCCGCCCCACTTGGCGGCCTGTGAGGAGGTCTTGCGGGCACCGGCGCCCATCGCGTAGCCCGAGGTCGGGATGCCGTACTGCTCGAAGGAGTAGTCGTCGCTGCGCCCGGCGCCCTCGGTGTTCTCCTCGGGTTGCAGGCCCAGCGAGTCCCAGTACGCCTTCATGGGCGCCGCGGCGGCCGAGGTGACGTGGTTGATGAAGTAGCCGCCGTTGGTGGAGGCGATCATGTCGAAGTTGTAGTACGCCGTGATCGCGGACCGCTGCGCCGAGGAGAGCGAGCGGACGTAGAAGTCGGAGCCGTTGAGCCCCTGTTCCTCGTCGGTCCACCAGGCGAAGCGGACCCGGCCCTTCATCGTCGGGTTCTGCTGCGCCAGGGTCAGGGCGTTCTCCAGGAGGGCGGCCGAGCCCGAGCCGTTGTCGTTCATGCCGGGGCCCGCCGACACGCTGTCGAGGTGGGCGCCGAACATGTACACATCGTTGGCGTCGCCGTGCGGCCACTCGGCGATCAGGTTGGGACCGGCGCCGCTGCTGCAACCGGACGTGCACGGCTGCTCGGTGACGGTGTAACCGGCCGCCTGAAGCTTGCCCTTCACGTAGGCGACGGAGTCGCGGTATCCCTGGCCGGTCGAGCGGCGGTTGCCGCCGTTGCGTCCGGCTATGGAGTTCAGCTCGGTCAGATGCGCCTTCACCTTCGTCACGTCGACGTCGGGCGACTGGGCGGTGGGCGCGGAGTCGGCGGCGACGGCGGGGAGTGTGCCGAGGCCGAGCGCGACGGCGAGGGACAGGCTCGCCACGGCGAATCTTCGTTTCACCTTTGGTCCTCCAGAAGTGGCTGAGGGGTGGCCACGCAGAACATGTACGCATGGCGTGTACATGTCGGAGCGGCGAAAGACTCACAGGGGAAGCCGGGGCAGTCAATGGAGCGGACGCCCGGGAGGGCAGGTTGTCCGAAAGAAGAACCGTGTGTTCGCTATCCGGACACGAGAGGAGAGACGAAAGGCCGGCCCGGACGGGTCCGGACCGGCCTGCCGCTGAGCCGTGGAGCGGCGAGGGTTACGCCAGTCCCGGCCCCCGCACCGGGATCGTCGTGAACGTCGGCGCGGGCGCCGGGTCCTGGAAGAAGTCGTTGCCCTTGTCGTCCACCACGATGAACGCGGGGAAGTCCTCGACCTCGATCTTCCAGACCGCCTCCATGCCGAGCTCCTCGTACTCGACGACCTCCACCTTCTTGATGCAGTCCTGCGCGAGCCGCGCCGCGGGACCGCCGATCGAGCCCAGGTAGAAGCCGCCGTGCGTGTCGCACGCGTCGGTGACCTGCTTGCTCCGGTTGCCCTTGGCCAGCATCACCTTGGAGCCGCCCGCCGCCTGGAACTGCTCCACGTAGGAGTCCATGCGCCCGGCGGTGGTCGGACCGAAGGAGCCGGAGGCGTACCCCTCGGGCGTCTTGGCCGGACCCGCGTAGTACACCGGGTGGTCCTTCAGGTACTGCGGCATCTCCTCGCCCGCGTCCAGCCGCTCCTTGATCTTGGCGTGCGCGATGTCGCGGGCCACGACCAGCGGACCGGTCAGCGACAGCCGGGTCTTGACCGGGTGCCTCGTCAGCTCGGCCAGGATGTCGTCCATGGGCTGGTTGAGGTCGACCTTGACACTTGGCCGATCAGCGGCTTCGCCGCGGGCGCCGTCCGCGTCGAGGTGCTCGTCCGTCGTCTCCGGCAGGAACCGGGCCGGGTCGGTCTCCAGCTGCTCCAGGAAGACGCCCTCGGCGGTGATCTTGGCGACCGCCTGCCGGTCCGCCGAGCAGGACACGGCGATGGCGACCGGGCAGGACGCCCCGTGCCGGGGGAGGCGCACCACGCGTACGTCGTGGCAGAAGTACTTGCCGCCGAACTGCGCGCCGATGCCGATCTTCTGGGTCAGCTCGAAGACCTTCTCCTCCAGCTCCTGGTCCCGGAAGCCGTGCCCGAGCTCCGAACCCTCGGCCGGGATCTCGTCCAGGTAGTGCGCGGAGGCGTACTTCGCGGTCTTCAGCGCGTACTCGGCGGACGTGCCGCCGACCACGATCGCCAGGTGGTACGGCGGGCAGGCGGCCGTACCGAGCGAGCGGATCTTCTCCTCCAGGAACTTCATCATGGAGGACTCGTTCAGGACGGCCTTCGTCTCCTGGTAGAGGAAGGACTTGTTGGCCGAGCCGCCGCCCTTCGCCATGAACAGGAACTTGTAGGCGCCGCCGTCGGTCGCGTACAGCTCGATCTGGGCCGGGAGGTTGGAGCCGGTGTTCTTCTCCTCCCACATGGTGAGCGGCGCCATCTGGGAGTAGCGCAGGTTCAGGTTCTTGTAGGCGTCGTAGATGCCCCGGCTCAGGGCCTCCTCGTCGCCGCCCGCGGTGAGCACGTTCTGGCCGCGCTTGCCCATGACGATCGCCGTGCCGGTGTCCTGGCACATGGGCAGCACGCCCGCCGCCGCGATGTTCGCGTTCTTCAGCAGGTCCAGGGCGACGAACTTGTCGTTGCCGGACGCCTCCGGGTCGTCGATGATGCGGCGCAGCTGCGCCAGGTGGGCGGGGCGCAGGTAGTGCTGGATGTCGTGGATGGCCTCCTCCGCCAGCTTGCGCAGCGCCTCCGGCTCCACCTTGAGGAACGTCCGCCCGTCGGCCTCGAAGGTGGAGACGCCCTCGGCGGTCACCAGCCGGTACGGAGTGGTGTCCTCGCCCTGGGGGAGCAGATCGGTGTACGCGAACTCAGGCATCTCGCCCATTCCTCACTCGACATCACGCGCGGCTGGATTTCGCCGGATCCCGGCGGATCCCACGGCGGGATCCCGGCGGATCCCCCGGCGCTTCTCGCAGCAACGACGGCTGGCCTCCATCGGCAGCGCCATCCAGCGTAGAACCTGCCCACCGCGCCGAGCCTGTGAGGTAAGGCTCAGTTGGCCGCCCTCGGGGCGACGGCAGGGTGCGACAAGGTTGTCCACAGGGCTGGTCGCGATCTATCGCGTTTCGGTACGCTACGGCCGTGGACCTTCACAAGCACGCCCCCGCCGCACCGCGTACCTCCGAGCTGCGCGCCTCGGACGCCGACCGTGATCGCGTGGCCGACATGCTGCGCGAAGCCCTCGCCGAGGGGCGGCTCACCGCCGACGAGCACGCCGAGCGCGTCGAGGGCGTGCTGGCCGCCAAGACCGTCGGCGAGCTGGACGTCTTCGTGCGTGACCTGCCCGCCGCCCACCGCGGCCGGGACGACGCCGCCCCGGCCCCCCACCGTCCCACCGCCGGCGCCATCCCGGCGGAGCCCGACGAGAACGTGGTGGCGGTCTTCAGCAGCGCGGTCCGCAAGGGCCGCTGGCGGGCCAACCGCCGCATCCACGCCTACGCGGTCTTCGGCAGCGTCGAGATAGACCTCAGCGAGGCGGTCTTCGAGTACCAGCAGGTCGTCGTCAAGGCGTTCTCCGTCTTCGGCAGCGTGGAGGTGCGCGTCCCGGAGAACGTGTCGGTGCGCGGCGCGGGCGGCGGCGTGCTCGGCAGCTTCGAGGTCCACACCCACGACTCCGCCGAGGCCGACGCCCCCGTCGTCTACGTGGACGGCTGGGCCGTCCTCGGCAGCGTCGAGGCGCGTCCCAAGCGCGGCAAGGTCGTCGCGGACATCCTGGACCGGGTGCACCGGCGGGTCGAGAAAGGTGTGCGCAAGCACCTGTAGCGCGGCCCGGCAGCGGTTGGGAACCCAGTGCATAGGCACGCGTACAACGGGTAAGCCTTGACGCATCGTCTCTCGCTAGCGAAGCCGTCGTCAGGAGTAGACCCGTGCTGCAACCGCCGCATTCGTCCCTGCAGGTAGCTGCCGTTCCGGCCCAGCGGGTGCCCGTGCGGGACAGGGACCAAGACGCTCCCTGGCACACCGAGGCGGTGTGCCGGCGCGACGAGGCCGGACTGTTCTTCGCCCCCTCCAAGGAACCGACCGCCGCCAGGCTCTCCCGCGAAGAGGCCGCCAAGCGCGTCTGCGCGCGCTGCCCGGTCATGGTCGAGTGCCGCGAGCACGCCCTGCTTCAGCCCGAGCCGTACGGCGTCTGGGGCGGCCTCACCGCCGCCGAACGCCGCGTGGTCCTGGCCCGGCGCCGCCGCCGCGACGTGGAACTCAAGAACGCCGCCCGCACCACGGGCCGCATAGCCGCGGCCGGCTGAAACCCCACCACCCGAAAAGGGCACCCTCTCCGCACAGAGGGTGCCCTTTCAACGCCGGGAACTGCAGCCGGCCAAGGGGTGCGGGGCTGTGTCCGATCTGCGGCTCCGCCGCGCGGGCGCGACCAGCCACGACGGCGCCGCAGACGCCACGCAACAGGCACCCCCGACTCAATGGGCGCCCCGCACAACCGACGGAGTCACTTCGCCCGGTCGAAATCGATCGCGCTGTACGCCCGCAGCTTGCTCAGCCGATGCTCGGAGTCGATCCGCCGCACCGTCCCCGACTTCGACCGCATCACGATCGAGTCGGTCGTGGCCGTCTCCGACCGGTACCGCACCCCCCGCAGCAGCTCCCCGTCGGTGATGCCGGTGGCGACGAAGAAGACGTTGTCCCCGGAGACCAGGTCGTCCGTGGTGAGCACCCGGTCCAGGTCGTGCCCGGCGTCCACGGCCCGCTGCCGCTCCTCGTCGTCCTTGGGCCACAGCTTGCCCTGGATGGCGCCGCCCAGGCACTTCACGGCGCAGGCCGAGATGATGCCCTCCGGCGTGCCGCCGATGCCGAGCAGCAGGTCGATGCCGGTGCCCTCGCGCAGGGCCAGGATGGAGCCGGCCACGTCGCCGTCGGAGATCAGCTTGATGCGGGCGCCGGTCTCCCGGACCTCCTTGATCAGCCCCTGGTGCCGGGGCCGGTCGAGGATGACGACGGTGACGTCCTCGGGCATGCGGCGCTTGGCCTTGGCGATCCGGCGGATGTTCACGGCGACGGGCGCGTTGATGTCGACGAAGTCGGCGGCCTCGGGGCCCGTGACCAGCTTGTCCATGTAGAAGACCGCGGACGGGTCGAACATGGAGCCGCGCTCGGCGGCGGCGAGGACGGCGATCGCGTTGGTCATGCCGTTGGCGGTCAGCGTGGTGCCGTCGATGGGGTCGACGGCGATGTCGACCTCCGCCCCGGTCCCGTCACCGACCCGCTCACCGTTGAAGAGCATCGGCGCCTCGTCCTTCTCGCCCTCGCCGATGACGACGACGCCGTTCATCGAGACGGTGTGGACGAGGGTGCGCATGGCGCGCACCGCGGCACCGTCGGCGCCGTTCTTGTCACCGCGCCCGACCCAGCGGCCGGCGGCCATCGCCGCGGCCTCGGTGACCCGCACCAGCTCCATGGCGAGGTTGCGGTCGGGAGCCTCCGAGGGGACGTCCAGCTCGGAGGGCAGATGATGCTCGGTCATCGGAACGCACCTTTCTGATACGACGACGGCCGGATGAGGGTATGGCCACGACTCTATCGTCAGTCCGACAAAATGAGCAGGGGACCCCACGTATGAGCACATGGGGTACCTGCGACGATAGGACGCGTGGCAGGTACGAACGGCAAGCAGAAGACGGCCCGGGACATGGTCCTCTCCCTGGGGGTCATCGTTCTCGCGGGACTGGTCATGTGGCTCTTCATCCCGCACGGCGACGACGACGGGCCCGACCTCAAGAGGGTCGACTACACGGTCGAGCTGACCACCGCGCGCCGCGCCGCGCCGTATCCGGTGGCGGCGCCCGAGGGGCTGGCCCAGGAGTGGAAGCCGACCTCCGTCCGCTACCGCGGCGCCGAGGACAACGCCTGGCACCTGGGCTACCACGCCCCCGACGGGGAGTACGTGGCGGTCGAGCAGTCGACGGGGAAGCCGGCCGAGTTCATCGAGGAAGCCAGCCAGGGCGCGCGGAAGACCGAGACCACCGAGGAGATCGGCGGCCGGACGTGGACCCGCTACACGGGCGGGCGGTACGAGGCCCTGGTGCTGCGGGACACCGACGGCGTGAAGGGCGCGACGACGGTCGTGGCCGGCACGGGTTCGTTCGAGCAGCTGGGCAAGATGGCGGCCGCCCTGAAGCTGGCCTGACCCGCCGCCGTACCCGCACGGGCTCCTTGAAGGAGCACCCTCGCGCACACGACGAAGCCCCCGGTGCGCCACCGGGGGCTTCGTCGTGTGCGTCGGTCTCAGACGGTGGTGACGACCTCGTCGTAGGCCAGGCGCGGGGAGCGCGGGAACCAGGCGTCCGGGCCCGGGCGGCCGATGTTGACGACCATCAGCGGGGTGTGGTCGTCGTCCAGGAACTCCTTGCGCACGCCCTCGAAGTCCAGGCCGGTCATCGGCCCGGCGGCCAGACCCGCCGCACGGACGCCGACGATGAAGTACGCGGCCTGCAGGGCGGCGTTCAGCGAGGCGGCACCCTCGCGCACCGGACGCTCGCTGAAGAAGGCGTCCTTGACCTGGGGGGCGTGCGGGAAGAGCTGCGGCAGCTCCTCGTGGAACTCGTTGTCCGCCGCCAGGATCGCGACCAGCGGCGCGGTGGCCGTCTTGGGCCGGTTGCCCTCGCCCATGTGCCGGACGAGACGCTCGCGGGCCTCGGGGGAACGGACCAGCGTGATGCGCAGCGGCGACTGGTTGAACGCGGTCGGGCCGTACTTGACCAGGTCGTAGATCGCCTGCACCTGCTCGTCGGTCACCGGCTCGTCGGTGAAGGTGTTCGCGGTGCGGGCCTCGCGGAACAGCAGGTCCTGGGCGGCGGGGTCAAGAACGAGAGACATACGTGATCTTCCTTGCGGGGTGCGTCGGCTCCGCGTGACGTGGGGGCCGGAGCCGTTGACTGCGACGACACTACGGCAAAGAAGTTCAACCTTCAATCAAACTGGGAGTGCGGTGATCCGCTTCACACGGCCGCCTGAGTGAAGGGGCCCTGGCGTGTACGGCGGCACGAACGGGCGGGCAGCGCGCACCCGGTGGCGGGCGGCGGAGGGGGCCGGCGGCTTCTCGCTCGGCGTGCGCAACGACGGGGCGGAGCAGCGGTGGCCCCGCTTCACCTCGCTGGAGGTCGAGTGACGTGAATCACAGGCGGGCGACGATCACTTCCCGCGTCCGCCGCGGTCCTACTGGAGACATCGTCACCCGTACCGGGGGCCTCGAGCCTCGTACCTCGTCCAATGGGAGCGCATCGACATGACCGCCGCCGTGAAGGGCCCCGCCTCCTACTTCCCGTCCATCGAGAAGAAGTACGGCCGCCCGATCGCGGAGTGGAAGGACCTCATCCGGTCCTCGCCGCTCAGCAAGCACATGGAACTGGTCACCTGGCTCAAGACCGAGCACGGCCTCGGCCACGGGCACGCCAACGCGCTCGTCGCCCACACCCTGGCCGAGGACACGGCGAAGGAGGGCTGAGGGAGGGCCGGGGCCGACGGGGGGTCGACCGGGTCGCACGGGGGTCGACCGGGTCGCGCGGAGGGCTGGACGACGGCCGGACGGGGGCTGGGCGAGGGCTAGGAGGCCGCGTCCTCGTCCTCGTCCTCCGTGCCCGCCTCCTCGGCCAGCGCCGCGTCCAGGCGGGCGCGGGCGCCGTCCAGCCGGCGGCGGCAGACCTTCGCCAGCTCCTCGCCCCGCTCCCACAGGGCGAGGGACTCCTCCAGCGTCGTACCGCCGGCCTCCAGCCGCCGGACGACCTCGATCAGCTCGTCCCGCGCCTGCTCGTACCCGAGCGCCTCGGACATCGCCGTCGGCTGCTCCACCTCGCTGGTCATCCACCCACCCTATGCGTCGACTCGTACGGAGAAATCGCCCTCGGACACCCGAGCGCGCAGCGTCTCGCCCGGCTCCACCTCGCCGGGGTCGCGGACCGCGTGGCCGTCGGCCCGCTGGAGCACGGCGTACCCGCGCTTGAGGGTCGCGGCGGGGGAGAGGGCCACCACGCGCGCGTGCGTGTGCGTCAGCTCGGAGTCGGCCCGGTCGAGGTGGTGCCGCAGTGAGCGGCGGCCCCGGTCGAGGAGCGCCGTCACCTGCTCGGCCCGCTCCTCGATCATCCGGTGCGGATCCTGTATCGACGGCCGGGCCAGTGCGTGGGCCAGCCCCCGCTCCTCGCGGTCGACGAACGCCGCCACGCACCGCCGGGCGCGGTCGCGCAGCAGCCGTACCCGCTCGTACTCCTCGCCGACGTCCGGCACCACCTTCTTGGCGGCGTCGGTCGGGGTCGAGGCGCGCAGGTCGGCGACCAGGTCCAGGAGCGGGCTGTCCGGCTCGTGCCCGATCGCCGAGACGACCGGCGTACGGCACTGGGCGACCGCCCGCACCAGCTGCTCGTCGGAGAACGGCAGCAGGTCCTCCACGCTGCCGCCACCGCGCGCCACGACGATCACATCGACGTCGTCGAGCGCGTCCAGCTCCTTCACGGCCTGCACCACCTGCGGCACGGCGTGCACGCCCTGCACCGGGACGTTGCGCACCTCGAAGCGGACGGCGGGCCAGCGGTGCCGGGCGTTCTCCAGGACGTCGCGCTCGGCCGCCGACGCCCGCCCGCAGACCAGGCCGATCAGCTGCGGCAGGAACGGCAGCGGCTTCTTCCGCTCCGCCGCGAACAGCCCCTCGCGCGCGAGCGCCTTCTTCAGCTGCTCCAGCCGGGCCAGCAGCTCCCCGACGCCCACCGGCTTGATCTCGGCGGCCCGCAGCGACAGCTGCCCGCGCGGCGCGTACCACTCCGGCTTGGCGTGCACGACCACCCGCGCACCCTCGCCGACCACGTCCGCCACGGCGTCGAACACCTGCCGGTAGCAGGTCACGCTCACCGAGATGTCGTACGACGGGTCGCGCAGCGTCAGGAACACCACACCGGCGCCCGGCCGCCGCGACAACTGGGTGATCTGTCCCTCGACCCACACTGCGCCGAGCCGGTCGATCCAGCCCCCGATCAGCCGGGACACCTCGCCCACGGGCAGCGGGCTTTCGGGAGTCGAGTTGGCAGCCATGCGCCCGAGCGTAACGGCCGGGTCCGACAATCCGGCCCTCCGAGCCCCCGGTCCATCGAAACGCCCCGGCCGCGCCCGCGTCCCCGGCTCACACCCCCGCCCGCTCCGCGTCCCTGCGCCCCCTCCACTGCGCCGCCAGCACCGCCAGGCCCACCGCCAGCCAGATCGCTCCGACCACCTGCGCGGTGCCCGACGCCTCCACGATCACCGCGACGGTGATCGCCGCGCCCAGCACCGGCACCAGCAGGTGCCGCACCCAGCGCACCGCGCCGCCCCCGCCGCGCCGGACCACGAACCAGCCCACCACGCTCGCGTGCAGCAGCGTGAACGCGGTCAGCGCGCCGACGTCGACCACCGAGACCAGGTGGTCGAGACCGTCGTCCCGGCGCGCCGCCCACACCGCCGCCGCCATCGTGATCACGGCCGACACCAGCAGCGCCACGCGCGGCACCCCGGAGTCCGTCCGCGACAGCGCACCCGGCAGCCGCCGGTCACGGCCCATCGCGAACAGCAGCCGCCCGGCCGCCGCCTGCCCGGCCAGCGCCGCGAACGCCGCGCCGATCGCCTTGCTCACCGCCACCAGGTCGTGCAGCCACGTGCCCACCGACGCGTCCACGGCGTCGTAGAACGCCGACCCCTGCCGCTCCGGCTCCGCCGCCAGCTGCGCCGACGACACCGGTTCGAGCAGCGCCACCAGGTACGTCTGCGCCACGAACAGCACACCGGCCAGCGCCAGACAGAACAGCAGCGCCCGCGCGACCTTCGCCGAACCGCCGGTGACCTCCTCCGCGAAGGTGGCGATCGCGTCGAAGCCGAGGTACGACAGCACCGCCACCGACACCGCGCCGACCACCGCCGACAGCGCGAACGCCCCCTGCGTGCCGTCCCCGGACAGCGGCGAGAGCCAGTCGCGCTCGGCCCCGTCCTGCGCCAGCACCACGATCGCCGTGATCACGAAGACGACGAGTACGACGATCTCCATGGCGAGCACCAGGAAGCCCACCCGGGCCGCCGTCCGCACCCCCCACAGGTTGAGCAGCGTGGTGACGACCACCGCGATCGCCGTCCACACCCACCGCGACACCTCGGGGACGAGTGCCTCCATGGCGATGCCGGAGAACAGGTACGCCACCGCCGGGATCAGGACGTAGTCCAGCATCGCCATCCACCCGGCGATGAAGCCGGCCCCGTTTCCGAGCCCCGCGCGCGCGTAGGCGAACACCGACCCCGCCTGGGGGACCACCCGCACCATCTGCGCGTAGCTGAATGCGGTGAACGCCATCGCGACCGTGGCGACGAGGTAGACCAGGGCCACCGCGCCGTGCGACTTGGCGTCCAGCGTGCCGAACACGCCGACCGGCGCCATGGGGGCGATGAACAGCAGGCCGTAGACCACCAGGTCCCTGAAGCCCAGACTGCGCCTCAGCTGCTGTTCCGCACCGGCCCCCGGGGCGGGCGTCGTACCGTTGTGTCCAGTCTGTCCGTTCTGCGACATCGTTCCTCCGCGGGCGCCTCGGACTCCGTCTCCAGACGTTCCCGCCAGTCTCCCCGGCAACGCCGCACCGCCGCGATCTTTGACCCGCCGAACGCGGCCTTACGATGGGTGCCATGACTGCTTCGCCTGGCCGCCGTGTCCTGCTCGCCGCCCCCCGTGGCTACTGCGCGGGTGTGGACCGCGCCGTGATCGCCGTCGAGAAAGCCCTGGAGCAGTACGGGGCTCCGGTGTACGTCCGGCACGAGATCGTCCACAACAAGTACGTCGTCCAGACGCTGGAGAAGAAGGGCGCGATCTTCGTCGAGCAGACGGAGGAGGTCCCCGAGGGGAACATCGTGATGTTCTCCGCGCACGGCGTGGCCCCCGTCGTCCACGAGGAGGCCGAGCGCGGCAAGCTGGCCACCATCGACGCCACCTGCCCGCTCGTCACCAAGGTCCACAAGGAAGCCGTCCGCTTCGCGAACGACGACTACGACATCCTGCTCATCGGCCACGAGGGCCACGAGGAGGTCATCGGCACCTCCGGCGAGGCCCCCGACCACATCCAGCTCGTCGACGGACCCGAGGACGCGGCGAAGGTCGAGGTCCGCGATCCGTCGAAGGTGGTCTGGCTCTCCCAGACCACCCTCTCCGTCGACGAGACCATGGAGACCGTCGACGCCCTCAAGGACAAGTTCCCGCAGCTCATCTCCCCGCCGAGCGACGACATCTGCTACGCCACGCAGAACCGTCAGCTCGCGGTCAAGCAGATGGGCGCCGAGGCCGAGCTGGTGATCGTCGTCGGCTCCAGGAACTCCTCCAACTCCAAGCGCCTCGTCGAGGTCGCCCTGCAGGCCGGCTCCCGCGCGGCGTACCTGGTGGACTTCGCCGACGAGATCGACGCGTCCTGGCTGGACGGCGTCACCACGGTCGGCGTCACCTCCGGCGCCTCCGTGCCGGACGTCCTGGTCGAGCAGGTCCTGGAGTGGCTCTCGCAGCGCGGCTTCGAGGACGTGGAGATCGTCAAGGCCGCCGAGGAGTCGATCACCTTCTCGCTGCCCAAGGAGCTGCGCCGCGACCTGCGCGAGGAGGCGGCGTCGCTGGTGGCGGAGCGGGGCGGCTCGGGCGCCGCGGGTACCGCGGGAGCGTGACTGTCAGTCGTCCGTCGTAACGTAGGGCCATGCAGATCTTCGGCGTGGACATCGGCGGATCCGGGATCAAGGGCGCCCCTGTGGACCTCGACAGGGGCGACCTGGCCCAGGAGCGCTGCAAGGTGCTGACCCCGCACCCGGCGACCCCGGACGGCGTGGCCGACGGGGTCAAGGAGGTCGTCGAGCACTTCGGCTGGACCGGCCCGGTCGGGCTCACCTTCCCGGGCGTGGTGACGGGCGGCGCGACGGTGCGCACTGCGGCCAACGTCGACAAGAGCTGGGTCGATACCGACGCGCGCGCCCTGTTCGGCGAGCGGCTGGGCGGACTGGACGTGACGGTCGTCAACGATGCGGACGCGGCGGGCGTCGCCGAGATGCACTTCGGGGCCGGCCGCGGCCGCAAGGGCACGGTCATCCTGCTCACCTTCGGCACCGGCATCGGCAGCGCCGTCTTCACCGACGGGATCCTGATCCCCAACACGGAGCTGGGCCACCTCGAGCTGGACGGCCACGACGCGGAGAAGCGCGCCTCCAGCAAGGTCAAGGACGACCACGACATGTCGTGGGAGCACTGGGCCCACCGGGTGCAGAAGTACCTCGCCCACGTCGAGATGCTGTTCTCGCCCGAGCTGTTCGTCATCGGCGGCGGGGTCAGCCGGAAGTCCCACAAGTTCCTGCCGCACATCAAGGGCATCCAGGCGGAGATCGTCCCCGCTCAGCTCCAGAACAACGCGGGCATCGTAGGGGCGGCGATGCACGCGGCCGGCTGAGTGGGAGTCGGCCGCGCGGAGATCGGCCGAGCGGGGGTGGTTGGCTGAGCGGGGGTGGTCGGCTGAGCGGGACGGGTCACGTCGACGTCGGTCACGCCGAGGCCGGTCACGTCGAGGCCGGTCACGTCGAGCTCCGGTTCCGCGCCGCGGCCCGCCGCCGCACCAGCCGGATCCGGCGGACGATCACGGTCGACCCGGCGACCAGCGTCCCGCCGTACAGCCACCCCGCCTCGGTGGCCAGCGCGGTCACCAGCCCCATCAGCCGTCCGCCGACACCGTCCCCGCTCTCGGCCACGGGCACCAGGCCCACGGCGAAGGCGATCGGCACCACCACGGGCGCGGTGAGCAGGTCGCCCCGGCGCACCCAGAGCGCGGTGAGCAGGCTCACCGGCACGAACAGCACCCCGTACACGGTCAGGGACGCGCCGAACAGCAGCTCGTCGAGGAAGCCCAGCAGGGTCATCACGGCCGCGCAGAACAGCCCGCTGCCCAGCCCCGTCAACCGGGGGTTGGGCATCGCGCGCAGGGCGCGCACCGCCCGGGCCACCGGCGAACCCGGCGGGCCGGGAGCAGGCCGTACCGGGGCCGGTCGCTGTCGCACCGGCCGGCCGACCCGCCCCGCCGGCGGCCGTGCGGCGGCGGCACCGCCCCGGCCCTGGGCGGGCAGCGGCGCCCCGTTTCGTCGCGGTCCGTACTGCGCAGGTCGCGTCCTGTATTGCTCCACTGGACCAACTTAGGTCGGTTTATGTGCCGAATAGGCCGACAGACACGCCGTCGGGCGCCCGTTGGCCAAGCGTTCGACTCCGAGCGGGTCCGCTGCGGCACACCCCGTAGACTGGTGGATCGGCCCACGTCTGGCCTGCCCCATCCCGCCCATCCCTCCGCATCTCACGTACGGGAAGTCGCAACGTGTCGCTCACGATCGGAATCGTCGGTCTGCCGAATGTCGGCAAGTCGACCCTGTTCAACGCCCTGACCAAGAACGACGTGCTCGCGGCCAACTACCCGTTCGCCACGATCGAGCCCAACGTCGGCGTGGTGGGCGTCCCCGACCCCCGCCTGACCAAGCTGGCCGAGATCTTCTCCTCCGAGAAGATCCTCCCGGCGACGGTCGACTTCGTCGACATCGCGGGCATCGTGCGCGGCGCGAGCGAGGGCGAGGGCCTGGGCAACAAGTTCCTCGCGAACATCCGCGAGTCCGACGCGATCTGCCAGGTCATCCGCGCCTTCAAGGACGAGAACGTCGTCCACGTCGACGGCAAGGTCTCGCCCAAGGACGACATCGAGACGATCAACACCGAGCTGATCCTCGCCGACCTCCAGACCATCGAGAAGGTCCTCCCGCGCCTCCAGAAGGAGTCGCGCATCAAGAAGGACGTCGCTCCCAAGGTCAAGGCGGTCGAGGAGGCCAAGGAGATCCTGGAGAAGGGCGACACCCTCTTCTCCCAGGGCATCCTCCAGGGCACCGAGCGCGCGGAACTCCTCCACGACCTCCACCTCCTCACGACGAAGCCCTTCCTCTACGTCTTCAACGTCGACGAGGACGAGCTGACCGACGACGACTTCAAGGCCGAGCAGCGCGCCCTGGTCGCCCCCGCCGAGGCGATCTTCCTCAACGCCAAGCTGGAGGCGGACCTCGCCGAGCTGGACGAGGACGAGGCCCTCGAACTCCTCCAGTCCGTCGGCCAGGAGGAGCCCGGCCTCGCCACCCTCGCCCACGTCGGCTTCCGCACCCTCGGCCTGCAGACCTACCTGACGGCCGGCCCCAAGGAATCCCGCGCCTGGACCATCAAGAAGGGCGCCACCGCCCCCGAGGCCGCCGGTGTCATCCACACCGACTTCCAGAAGGGCTTCATCAAGGCCGAGGTCATCTCCTTCGACGACCTGGTCGAGACCGGCTCGGTCGCGGAGGCGCGCGCCAAGGGCAAGGCACGCATGGAGGGCAAGGACTACGTGATGCAGGACGGGGACGTGGTGGAGTTCCGCTTCAACGTGTAGCGGCTGACGTTCACCACGTCGCTGATCTGGCAAACATGCAGGTCAGAGAGGGTCCGACCCTTCGGGGTCGGGCCCTTTGCTTCTTCCCGTGCTGAGATGGGATCCGGGCGCCCGTGCCGGGTCGTGCACTGTCCCGGTCATATCGAGTTGCCGGTCGTCTGCCGAGGGGCGTTCCGGACCCGTCCTCGGCGGGATGGCCCACAAGGGGGGGGCGTCAGTCGCACAGCTCCAGGGACCCGCCTGTTCGACGCGTACGCGCGCCGCAGCGCGGTCGCCGAGTCGACACCGGACGCGGTCGACGTCTCGGACACCGCGATGGCCCGCCAGATCGTCGAGGAGGAGCAGGCGCGGCTGGGGGCGGTCCGCAGGGAGTCCGCGGGACACCCGTGAGCGACGGCCGGGACCAGCGCACGCCAACCAGAACTGGCCTGGTCGGGTCGTTGCTCCGACGCCCGTCCAGGTTGGATGTGCCCCGGTCCCCCGGGGCGCCGGGTCCAGGCACGCTCCCCCCGCAGTGCGCTTCACCGTGCGGCCGGTGCGCCGGTCCCGCTGTGCCGATCCGGTAGAAGCGATCGCGTGCCGTCGACCACGTCGCGCAGTTGGGCGCGGGCGGTGATGCCCAGCCTGGGGAAGACCCGGTAGAGGTGGGAGCCGACCGTGCGCGGGGAGAGGAACAGTCTCTCCCCGATCTCGCGGTTCGTCAGGCCGCGGGCCGCGAGCTGGACGATCTGCTGCTGCTGGGGGCTGAGTTCGGTGAGCGCACCGGGTGCGGCACCGGTCGCCTCGATGCCCGCCGCGCGCAGTTCCGCCTTCGTGCGCTCGATCCACGGTCGTGCGCCGAGCCGCTGGAACGTGTCGAGTGCTCCGGTCAGCAGCGGGCGGGCTTCCGCGATCCGGCGCTGCCTGCGCAGCCACTCGCCGTAGTCCAGCCGGGTCTGTGCCTGCTCGAAGGGCCACTGCTCGCCCGTCTCGTCCGCCAGCGCCGCCCGGAAGTGCCGTTCGGCGTGCTCCGGGTCGGCGAGCAGGGCTCGGCCGCGCTCGACCAGGAGGGCGAGCCGTGCCGACATACCGGTGCCCAAGCGCCGCACCGACCGTTCCAGCAGTTCCGCGGCGGGTGCGCACTGTCCCCGGCGGGCCGCCGCCGCGGCGAGTTCGGCCAGGACGGTGTAGGAGACGTGGTAGTGGACCGGGTCGCCGTCCTCGGTGAAGGCGGAGCGGAAGTGGGCGTACGCGGTGTCGTAGTCGCCCTCGGCCACCGCCGCCATGCCCAGGGCACGGCGGGCGGCGACCGCGACGGAGCGGCTCTCCAGCGGATCGACGAGGGCCAGGGCCCGCTCGGCGTTCTCGCGTGCGTCGGCCGGCTCACCGAGCAGCGCCACCGCTGCCGCGTCGAGCGCTCGCGCGCACGCCTCGGCGTGGTCCAGTCCGGACTGCGAGGCCACCTCCGCGATCTCGGCGGCCACCGAGCGGGCCTCGGCCCAGCGGCCCTGCTCCAGATAGGTCCAGCCGACGGCGCAGCCCAGACCGGCCGGCAGCGGGCCGTGGGCCCGCCAACGGTCGGCCGCCTCGTCGAAGGTCCTGGCGGCGAGGGCGGTCCGGTCCAGGAGCCAGGCCACGACGGCGAGCGCGGTCAGAGTCCCGGCGTCGTGCCCGGCCTCGTCGATCAGCCGCGGCAGCGCCGGGGCGAGGGAAGCTCCCGCGCCGGCGGGATCGGAGACGGCCCGCACCCAGGCGCCCAGCGCTCCCCCCGCGGCGGTGTCCGGCAGGTTGGCGAGCAGGCTCTCGATCCGCTGCCGCTGGGACTCCTCGCCCGAGTAGTAGCGGACCACCGCTGCCGCGGCGAGGGCGTCCAGCAGCCGGGGCGACCGGGCGTCCGCCGCCTCGTCGGCGATGCGGGCCAGCAGCGCGAAGGCGGCCGTGTGGTGCGGGCCCATCGTCATGAGCCGCCCCGCCGCCAGCGCGGCCCGGCTGATCAGCGCCGGGTCGTCACTGCGCCTGCGCACCTCGTCGGCCAGGTGGGCCACCCAGCCGAGCTGACCGGTGAAGACGGCCATGTCCGCCGCGTCGGCCAGCAGCCGCGCCCGGTCCGCGCGGCGCGGGCTGAGTTCCGCGGCGCGTTCCAGAGCGGCGGCGGCAGCCGCGTGGCCGCCCCGGCGCCGGGCCCGGCCCGCCGTCTCCAGGAGCACCGCCGACACCTGCTCGTCGGGCCCCGCGGTCGCGGCGGCGAGGTGCCATGCACGGCGGTCGGGGTCGTCGTCCAGCAGCCGGGCGAGGGCGAGGTGCGCGTGCCTGCGTTCCCGGAAGGACGCGGCGTGGTAGACCGCCGAGCGGACGAGGGGGTGACGGAAGGAGATCCCGGCGCTGTCCTGCCGTACGAGACCGGCCCGTTCGGCGGGTGCCCATGCCGTGCCGTCCGTCTCGGCCGGGCCCCGTGCGGCCGCCGGCGCGTCCACCGCGTCGGCGGCGGCGAGCAGCAGCAGAGCGCGGCGGGTGACTTCCGGCAGGTGACTCACGCGGAGCGCGAAGAGGGCTTCCATGCGGTCGGTGACGGGCAGCGGGCCCCCGGCCGCGAGGTCTTCCGGCCGTCTGCCCGCGACGGCGCGGGACAGCTCGACCAGGGCCAGGGGATTGCCCGCCGCCTCCCGCAGAATCCGGACCCGGGTGCGGCCGGTGGGCGGCTCCGGCTGCTCGTCGAGCAGGCGGTTCGCCGCGTCACCGCTCAGTGGGCCGACCTCCAGACGCGCGTACCCCTTGTCGAATCCGGGCAGCACGGCCGCGGTCCGCACGCCGAGCAGCAGCGTCACGGGCTCGCCGTCCAGGCGCCGCGCCAGGAAGGAGAGAACGTCCAGCGACGCGCGGTCCATCCACTGGGCGTCGTCCACCACCACGAGCAGCGGTGCTGCCGGCTCCGCCAGGTCCGACACCAACGTCAGCACCGCCAGGCCGACGAGCAGGGCGTCGGGAGCATCGGGGGCCTCGGCGTGTTCGGTCAGGCCCAGGGCCGCCCGGAGCGCGGAACGCTGCCGTGCCGGCAGGCCGCCCAGGTCGCCGAGGACCGGGCGGAGCAACTGGTGCAGGCCGGCGAACGCGAGACGCGCCTCGGACTCGCTGCCGACCGCCCTCAGCACCCGGTGGCCGGCACCGCGGGTCCGCCGCACGGCGAGGTCGAGCAGCACGCTCTTGCCGGCACCGGGGCCGCCCTCGACGACCAGCACCGCGCCGCGGGACCGGTCGGCGGCGACGCGCCCCATGATCTCCGCGGTCTCGCTCTCCCGGCCCACCACGGCCGGACCGGGATCCCCGGGCGAGCCCCGGCCCGCTCGGGCGCGTTCACCATGCTTCACGGATGCTCCAGGAACTGAGACAGCCCTCACGGCAACGTGGCGGTGCCGTGGCCGTATTCCTGCCGTCCCGCAGCCGGACCCCACGGGTCGGGCGGAACCGGGTGCAGTCACATGACGCATACCGCGGCCCGCCACCCGCGACGCACGCTTGCGGAACAGGGGCGTTCAAGCCCGACCTTCTGCACTGGAGCACACCGTGGACACCATCACCCTGGGCGACGTCACCGTGACCCGGGTCCGGGAGTACTACGGCCCCGTCGACCTGACGCCCGAGGCGTTCGTCCCGGACAGCCCGGCCCAGGCGTGGGACACGCACCGTTCCTGGCTGGTCCCGGACTTCCTGGACGCCGACACCCGCATCGTCAACACCGCGATCCAGACCTGGGTCCTGCGCAGCGAGGGCAGGACCATCCTGGTCGACACCGGCGTCGGCAACCACAAGGACCGGCCGTACGCGCCCGTGTGGAACCGCCTGGACACCGACTTCCTGGGCAATCTCGCCCGCGCCGGGGTCCGCCCCGAGGACGTCGACATCGTGATCAACACGCATCTGCACGTCGACCACGTCGGCTGGAACACCTACCTCGACGGACGGACCTGGGTACCGACGTTCCCCAACGCCACCTACCTGATGGCCAAGGCGGACTTCGACTACTGGAACCCCGCCAACGAGATCAGGACCCTGCTCGGCCGCGGCAACCAGAACGTCTTCGAGGACAGCGTCGCCCCCGTGCACGAGGCCGGTCTCACCCGGCTGTGGGAGGGCAGCCACCGGATCGACCGCAACCTGTGCCTCGACCTCGCCCCCGGCCACACCCCCGGCTCCTCCGTGCTGAGGCTGGAGTCCGGCTCCGACCGGGCCCTGTTCGTCGGCGACCTGATGCACAGCCCGATCCAGATCGTCGAGCCCGACGCCAACAGTTGCTTCTGCGAGGACCCCGCCGAAGCCCGCGCCACCCGCCACCGGCTCCTGGGTTCGGCCGCCGACGGCAACGCCCTCGTCTTCCCCGCACACCTCGGTGGCCACGGTGCCGCCGAAGTCGTGCGCGAGGGCGGCAGGTTCGCCGTCAAGGGCTGGGCGCCCTTCGCCAAGTACGCCGCGTACACCGAGTCGGCCTGAAATACACGGAATTCATGGAATCCACGGAGTCCATGGAATCCACGGAGTCCATGGAATCCACGGAAGGACACGAGAGATGAAGCACCGCCCCGATCCCGTCGTCACCACCGCGCAGGGTGCCGTCCGCGGCCTGCGCCGGGGCGACACCCTCACCTTCCTGAACATCCCGTACGCCGCTCCGCCCCACGGCGCCGGCCGGTTCGCCGCTCCGCTGCCGCACGAGCCGTGGGACGGGGTACGGGACGCCACCGTGCCGGGGCCCAACGCCCCGCAGTCCGAACGCAGGCTCGGCGACGTCGACATGACCCCCTACTTCGGCACCGGCTGGAGCCGGGGCGAGGACTACCTCACCGTCAACGTCTTCACGCCCGCCGGCGGCGGTGACGCCCTGCCGGTGATGGTCTTCGTCCACGGCGGCGGCTTCGTCGCCGGATCGACGCGGGCCGCCCTGTACGACGGCTCCGCGTTCGCCCGGGACGGCGTCGTCCTCGTCACCCTCAACTACCGCCTCGGCATCGCCGGGTTCCTCGACCTTCCGGGGGCGCCCGCCAACCGCGGCCTGCTCGACGTCGTCGCCGCGCTGCGCTGGGTGCGGGAGAACGTCTCCGCCTTCGGCGGCGACCCGCACCGTGTCACCCTGTTCGGTCAGTCCGCCGGGGCGACCATCGTCGGCGGCGTCCTCGCCACCCCCGAGGCCGCCGGCCTGGTCCGCCGGGCGATCGTGCAGAGCGGCAGCGGTCTGGGCGCGTTCACCCCCGAGCAGGCCGCCCGCGTCACCGGGGCCGCGGCCGGGGCGCTGGGCGTGGAGCCCCACGCCGACGCCTTCGCCGGCCTCCCCGACGAGCGGCTCGTCGAGGCGGCATCCGGACTCGCGGGCCTCGACCTGCGGACCGGGACCCACCGTGATCCGCTGATCGGCCTCAGCCCCTTCAGCCTGGTCCTGGACACCCAGCCCGCCGTGTCCGTCGCCGCCGGTCTCGCCGCCGACGTCGACCTGCTCGTCGGCACCAACGCGGAGGAGGGCAACCTCTACCTGGTCCCGGTGGGCACGTACGCCACCTCGACCGCCGCCGACGTCGACGAGGCCGCCGCACGCGCGCACCCCGATCCGGTGCGGCTCGTCGAGACCTACCGGAAGTCCCGGCCCGAGGCCGGCTTCGGGGAGCTGCGCTCCGCCGTCATGGCCGACGCCCTGTTCGGCGCGGGCAGCCGCGCGCTGGCCGACGCCCATGCCGCGCACCCGCGCTCCGGCACCTACGCCTACGAGTTCGCCTGGCGCTCCCACGCCCTGGACGGACGACTCGGCGCCACGCACACCGTGGAACTGCCCTTCGTCTTCGACCTCGCGGACCGGCCCGAACTCAACGGCCCCCACGCCCTGCTCGGCCCCGACGAGGCCCCCGCGGACCTCGCCACCCGTGTCCACGGGACCTGGATCCGGTTCGCCCGGACCGGCGACCCCGGCTGGGACCCGTACGACACCGACCGCCGGGCCACCATGCGCATCGACGCCGAGTGGACCCGGACCGACGACCCCCGCAGCGAGGAACGACGGGCCTGGAGCTGACCCGCACTCTCGCCTCCGCACTCTCCCTTCCGCGCACCGGAGAGCGGGCCGACGGACGGGCGCGGCAACAAGGGCAGGGGACAGCGGCGCGGATCAGTCGCCGGCGCAGTGCCCGGACACGCCCAGGCCCTCGATGGCGATCCCCATGAGCCGAGTGGCGTGCCGCGCGGCGTCGGGAGCCTGTTCGGTCCCGAGGGAGACCGCGTTGGCGAGGGTGAGCAGTTCGAGGACGGTCACGTCGTCGCGGACGGTCCCGTGTTCCTGGGCGCGGGCCAGGAGATCGGCGCAGGCCTCCGTCAGCAGTTGCTCGCACCTCGAATCCCGCGAGGACGCCCCGGCCGTGCCCGTCGCCCGCAACAGGGAGCGGGCGGCGCCGCGCGTGGCGGCGCCGAAGACCGCCAGGGACATCAGCCACTTCGCCAGAGCGGCCGCGGGCGGGTACTCGCTCGCCAGCGACCGGGCCTCGTCGCACAGCTGCGCCACGCGCTCCTGGAAGACGGCCTGGAGCAGGTTCCACCGGGACGGGAAGTGGCGGTGCAGGGTGGCCGAGCCGACGCCGGCCCTCCGCGCGATCTCCTCCAGGGAGGCGTCGGCTCCGTGCCGGGAGACTTCCGCCGCGGCGGCTTCGAGGATCCGGTCGTAGTTGCGACGTGCGTCCGCGCGCTTGGGCGGGCCGGGGTTCTCCCTGTTCACGCTCCTGCTCTCCTTCCTCGCCACCGGAAAACGGGGCGCCGCCCCATTCTCGCACCGGCGTCGGACGGCACCGCTTGACACAAAGTGGGGTGGGCCCCCATATTTTAAACGGGGGAGCACCCCGTTTCGGGGAGAGGAGTCAGAGGCATGCGTGCCGTACAGTTCGACCGTTTTGGCCCGCCCGACGTCTTGCGCATCAACGACGTCCCCACGCCCCGGCCGGGCCCGGGTGAAGTCCTCGTCGAGGTGCGCGCCGCGAGCGTGGACGCCGGCGAGACCGCCTTCCGGGCGGGCGCAATGCGCCGGGTGACCCGCACCCGCTTCCCTCGCGGCCTGGGCAGCGACT
Organism: Streptomyces coelicoflavus; assembly: GCF_003112555.1. GTDB lineage: Bacteria > Actinomycetota > Actinomycetes > Streptomycetales > Streptomycetaceae > Streptomyces > Streptomyces coelicoflavus. The sequence goes on from NZ_BEWB01000006.1 coordinate 546,212, forward strand.
TCGCCGGCCGGGTCGCGGCCGTCGGCAGCGGCGTACGCGCCCGGCACGTCGGAGAGGCGGTGTGGGGGCTCATGCCGCACCTCGTCTTCGGGGCCGTCGCCGACTACGTCGCCGTGCCCGAGCGGCGGCTCGCCCGCGCCCCGGAGAACCTGAGCCTGCTCGAAGCCGCCGCCCTTCCGGTGGCGGGCACCACCGCGACGACCGCCCTCACCGACAAGGCGCGGCTCCAGCCGGGGGAGAAGCTCCTGGTCCGCGGCGCCACCGGTGGCGTCGGCAGCGCCGCCGTGCAACTGGGCAAGGCGCTCGGCGCCCATGTCACCGCCCTCGCCGGCGCCCGCAACCTCGACTGGATCACCCGGCTCGGGGCGGACGAGGCCCTGGACTACCGCACGACCCGGCCCGAGGACCTCGGCCGCTTCGACGTGATCGTCGACGTCGTCGGCACCGACGTGGGTGCCTATCAGGCACGGCTGGCGCGCAAGGGGCGGCTGGTCGCGCTCTCCTTCGACGCCGACCGCGTCGTTTCCTCCATGCTCGGCACCGCGCTGCGGGCGGCCGCCGTTCCCCGGCGCGTCAAGATGTTCAGCAACAACCCGTCGGCCGACCGGATCGCGGAGCTCACCCGGGCCGCGGAGGCGGGAACGATCCGGCCCGTGATCGACACCGTCTTCCCCATGCGGGACGTCGCGGAGGCCCATCGCCGGCTCGAGGCGGGCGGTGTCCGCGGCAAATACGTCATCGACCTGCAACTGCCCTAGCCGGCCCCCGTCCCGACTGCGCATCAGCGCATCACCGCTTCAAAGCGGCAGAGCGGCAGAGCGGCAGAGCGGCAGAGCTTCAGAGGTTCAGTAGGTTCAGAGCGTCAGCGCATCAGCGCGCACTCCGCCGCCGCCAGCACCGTGCGGGTCTGGAGTTCCACCTGGGTGCGGACGGGGACCGGGCGCAGGCGCAGTGACGTCTCGAAGTCCGTGCACCAGGTGGTGAAGAGGCCGTCGAGTTCGTGGCGGAGGGCGATGGACGCCGGGTCGCCGGTCGCGTCCAGGAGGCGTAGCAGGAGGCCCGCCGCGCGCAGTGGCTGGCGTCGGGCGACGACCTCCAGGGCGCTGATCCCGGCCGTCGTCAGCGCGGGGGAGCTGCCGGCGCGGGGTGCCGACTCCGCCTGCCGGACCAGCGGCTGCCAGGAGTCGGCGACCAGGTCGTACAGGTCGTCGGCCATCCACTCCAGTACGCGACCGGGCGGGCTTTCCGCGGCCGGGGGCAGGAAGCCGCGGGCCTTGTCGAACACGTCGGTGACGTGTCGTCCGCCCTCCCGGACCAGGTGGGACAGCTCGCGCAGGGCCCGGGCGGGGTCCGGGTGCGGGGCCGGGTCGTCGGCCGTGCCGGTGGACCACAGGGGCACCTCGACGATCGCCGTGACACCGCCGTACCGCTGGGGCGCGCACCACGTGGACCGGCCGATGTTCTCGGACCCGGCCGCCAGCCGGGCGGTGCTGTCCGGAGGCGGCAGGACGTGGACGCCGGGGGCCGGGTTCTCCCAGTACAGGGCGTCGTACGTGCCGTGCTGGACGGGGACGCCGAGGTCGGCGGCGGATGCCGCGAAGGGGGCGGCGAGGCCCGGGAGGCCGCTGGTGAGCTGGACCCAGGCGCCGCCCGCGTCGACGTTGTGCAGGGAGCACTGGAGTACGGGGCGGAGGGCGTCGATCGTGTCGAACAGGGCGTGGCTCTCCGGGAGCCGCCGGCCGACGATCGGTGCCCACTCCGGCTGTTCCGCCGCGACCGGGCGGAAGGCGGCGCGGTAGTAGCGGGCCAGTGTGGCGCCGGGGCCGGCCGTCGCCGCCTCGATGCCCTCGCTCAGTGCCGCGCCGTCCGGGTCGAGGCACAGGACGATGTCCCAGGTGACGGTCTCGGGGTCGGTCGCCGGGGACCGGCGGTCGCCGGCCGCGACCCGCTCCGCCAGCGCCAGCGCCGTCGCGCCGCCCACCGGCTCGTCCGGGTGCGGCCGGGCCACCACCAGGACGTGGCGCGGTCCGTGCCCCACCGACAGCATCAGGATCGGCCGGCCGGCCCTGGACGTGCCGATGCGGCGCAGGCGGCCGGCCCCGGGGAACCGGGAGACCAGCCGTCGCGCCGACTCGGTGACTTCCGCGACCGTGAGGTAGCGGTGCATCGGGCGTGTCCGGTCAGGAGCCGCCGTTGCCACCGCTGTCGCCGGTGGTCTCCTTCTTGTCCAGCGGACGGATCTCGATCTTGTTCGCCATGCCGTCTCCTTCCGGTGGTGATGACCGGTGATGACCGTGGCGCCTTGGGCGTGCGAGGCACCTGGTGCTCTTGTCAGCGTTCGCTCACCCGTGCACCGTTGTCAATGTCCGTTGTGGCACGCGTGGTTGGGGATGGCGAGGTTGGCGCGAAAATGACGGTGCACCCGATGCGGCGGCCCCGGATCAAGCCGGAGCACCGCGCCTACCGGACCGTGGACGGCCACGTGCGGATCGGCAGCGTCGTCCACGGCATCGGCGCCGAGGTGCGGGACGACGACGGCTGGGTCTGGACGCTCGTCCAGGTCATGGACGGGACGCGCAGCGCCCCGGACGTCGTCGCCGAGGTGGCCGGACGCCACCCGGAACTGCGGCTGCCGGCCCCGGACATCGCCCAGGCCATGACGGACCTGACCGACGCCGGGTACGTCGAGGACGCCGGTGCCGAGCCGCCGGCGGAACTGTCCGAGCGGGAACGCGAGCGGTACGGCAGGGGCATGACCCTCCTGCGGTGGATGGACCTCCGGCCCAGGGACAGTGCCTGGGAGCCGCAGCTGCTGCTGCGCCGGGCCGAGGTCCTGCTGGTCGGCGTCGGCGGCACCGGCTCGGCCGCCGCCCGGGACCTGGTGGCCTCCGGCGTGGGGCGGCTGCACTGCGTCGAACCGGACGTGGTCGAACTGTCCAACCTCAACCGGCAGACGCTCTTCCGCGAGGAGGACCTCGGCAGACCCAAGCTCGACGCCGCGCTCACCGCCCTGCGCGCGCTCAACCCGGACGTCGAGGTCACCGGCGAGCGGCGCGAGGTACGGGGCCCGGCCGACCTCGAGGACCTGCTGACGGGAGCCCGCGGCGCGTCCGGCTACGACGCCCTGCTGCTCGCCGCCGACCGCCCCGCCGCGATCCGCCGATGGGCCAACCAGGTCTGCCTGGCCACGGGCACACCGTGGGCCGAGGCGGGCTACCGCGGACCGCTGGTCGCCGTGGGCGTCTTCACGCCGGGCCGGGGCGCGTGCTGGCAGTGCCTGCGCGACGCCGAGACCGAACGCCGCGACCTGCGGCTCGGCCCCGGCCAGGACGAGGACGCGGCCTCGCCCCGCATGCCGTGGAATCCGGCCAACGCCGTGACCGCGGGCCTGTCCGGCGGGCTGCTGGCCCACGCCGCCCTGATGCTGCTGTGCGGCGTCCCGCCCGTCGAACCCGGATGCCGGTTCGGCCTCAACCTCATGATGCCGGGCGACCCGGTCCTGCAACGCTCGCCGCGGCGACCCGACTGCCCGGCCTGCCGCCGGACGGAGAACGGCCCGGCGCCGGCCGCCCGTTCCGGCTCCGGGGACCGGAGCCCCTCGTGACGGACACGACCGCCGGCGGCCCTCCCCGGATCGGGCCGGCGACCCGTGTCGTCCTGCACGACCTGGCCGTACGACGCGACCGCGACGAGTGGATCGTGGGCCGCATGGTCACCCGGAACTTCGTCGCCCTGCCGGCGGTCGGGGCGCGCGCGGTGGAACTCCTGGGCGACGGGCTGAGCGTGGCGCGTACGGAGGAGACGCTGCGGGCCGAGACCGGGGAGGAGTTCGATATCGCGGACTTCGTCGGGGACCTGACCGCGCTGGGCTTCGTGGCGCGGATCGGCGACCGTCCGGTCCCCGACGCCGAACCGCCGCGGGCGTCCCTGCCGTGGCTGCGGCCCCGCCACGTCCGTCTCGCCCTGCACCCGGCGCTCCCGCTGCTCGTCGGGGCACTGCTGACGGCCGCCGTCGCCGTCCTGGTGCGCCGTCCCGACCTGCTTCCCGGCTACCGCGACCTGCTGTGGAGCCGCCACGGCAGCGTGGTCCTGCTGAGCGGTGCGGCGGCCGGGTGGACGCTGCTGCTGGCCCACGAACTGGCGCACCTGGTGACCGCCCGGGCGGCGGGCGTGCCGGGGCGGATGCGGCTGGGCACCCGGCTTCAGTTCCTCGTCATGCAGACCGACATCAGCGGCATCGAACTCGCCCCCCGCCGGCACCGGCTGACGGCCTACCTGGCCGGAATCGCCCTCAACCTGTCCGTCGCGTCGTGCCTCGTCCTGGTCCTCGCCGCGACGGAGGCCGGGACGACCGCCCACCGCCTGCTGGCCGCGGCCCTGCTCCTCGCCCTGCTGCCGCTGCCCTTCCAGTGCATGGTCTTCACCCGCACCGACCTGTACTTCGTCCTCCAGGACCTCACCGGCTGCCGGGACCTGTACGGAGACGGCCTGGCGTACGCCCGGTACCGGTTCCGGCGCGCGGTGCGGCCGGTGCGGCGCCTCGCCCGGGGCGAGGCACCGGCGCACGCACGGGACGACCCGAGCACCCGGCTGCCCGCGCACGAGCGGCGGGCCGTCCGGATCTACAGCGTCGTCCTCGTGGCCGGTACGGCGGCCTGTCTGACGTTCATGGCCGCGGTCACCCTGCCCGTCGACATCGCCCTCCTGGTCCGCGCCGTGCGGGGACTGGGACCGGAACACGGCCTGGCCGGCAACGCCGACGCGGTGACGGTGCTGGTGGTCCTGGGCGGGGTCAACGTGCTCTGGCTGGTCACCTGGTGGCGCAACCGCCGCGCACGCCGCGCCCGCCGGGCCACGGGCGCGGCCTGAGGGCGGGCCACGTGGGGGCACGCCACGGGCCGGCCGCTCAGCGTCCCGTCGTACCGTCGATCAGCTCGCGCAGGATGTCCGCGTGGCCCGCGTGGCGGCCGGTCTCCTCGATCATGTGGGCGAGGGCCCAGCGGGCGCTGGGCGCGGGACGGCCCGGACGGGGCCGGGGGAGCGGGGCGCCGAGGTCGGCGCAGGCGTCGAGGACGTGGTTCGCGCGTTCGACGGCCTCCCGGTAGCGGGCGACGACATCGGCCACGCCGTCCCGGGGCGCGGCCCGGAACGTCGCCGGCCAACTCCGCACCTCCTCCCCGAGGAAGAGGGCGCGTTCGACGTGGGTCAGGTGGTTGAGCAGCCCGAGCAGGTTGGTGCCGGACGGCACCGCGGCCGTGCGGACCTGCGGTTCCGGGGCGTCCTCGACCTTGCCGGCGACCGAGGTCCGCAGGTAGTCGAGGAACCCGCGCAGGGTCTCGGCCTCACCGTCTCCGGTGCGGGGCGGCGGCGCGTCCCGGCGGGGTGTGGTGGACATGGTGACCTCCTGGTGGACGTGTGCCTTCAGCCGGTGCGGTGGACGAGCAGGACGTGGTCGACGACCTCCGCGGTGCGCCCGTCCGGGCCGGTCGCGGTCCGGCGAGGGGCCTCGGCCCGTTCGACCCGCCACGTCGCCGGGTCGAGGGCGAGGTCCGCCGCGACTTCCCGCGGGGCCGGGTACCGGGCGTCGGGGTCCTGGTCCCACGACCACGGCGCGGTCGAGCCGTGGTCGACGACCAGCAGCCGCCCGCCGGGGCGCAGCGCGTGCGCGGCCGCACGCAGGACCGCCGCCCGGTCCAGGTCGAAGGGGGTGTGGAGGTAGTGCGCGCAGACCAGGTCGAACCGGCCCCCGGGGAAGGAGGCGCGCAGATCGTGCCGTACGGCGTCCACCCGGTCGCCGAGGCCGTGCGCGCGGGCGTGTCCCGCGAGCCGCTCGGCCGCCACGCCGGAGATGTCCACGGCCGTGACCCGCCAGCCCCGCCGGGCGAGCCACAGCGCGTCCCCGCCGCTGCCGCACCCCAGGTCCAGGGCGGTGCCGGGAGGCAGGCCGGTGACCGTCTCGACGAGACGGACGTTGGGCCGGGGGGCGTCGGGCGCCGGGCGGGCGGCGTACACGCCGTCCCAGAAGGTGACCGCCTCGGCGGCACTCGCCGGACTCGGCGGATCGTTCGGACTCGTCGGCCTCATCGGATCGTTCGGACTCACCGGGACTCCTTCGTTCGGGCTCGTTCGGGCTCGGCCGGGCTGGGCCGGCAGCCGTGGGCGGCGGATGCGGACAGTCTTGGCAGCGGCCGTCCGATCCGGCACGAGAACTTGCCGTTGTGGCAAGGTGGCCCGATGGACGCCGGAGCGGACGACGTGGACGACGTACTCGACGCGGTGGGCCCGCGCCTGCGCGCGCTGCGCCGTGAGCGGGGCATCACCCTCGCCCACCTGTCTGCGGCGACCGGGGTGTCGGAGAGCACCCTGTCGCGGCTGGAGAGCGGGCAGCGCAGGGCGACCCTGGAGCTGCTGCTGCCGCTCGCCCGGATCTACGACGTTCCCCTGGACGACCTCGTCGGCGCCCCGCGCACCGGCGACCCGCGCATCCACCTGAAGCCCGTCCGGCGCTTCGGGATGGTCTTCGTGCCGCTCTCCCGGCGGCCGGGCGGCACCCAGGCGTTCAAGATGATCATCCCGAGCCGTCCGGCACCGCTGGAACCGACCCCGCAGACCCACGAGGGCTCCGAATGGCTGTACGTGCTCAGCGGCCGGCTGCGGCTGCTGGTCGGGGAGCGCGACCTCACGCTGACGCCCGGTGAGGCGGCGGAGTTCGACACGTCCCTGCCGCACTGGCTGGGCAGCGCCGACGGCGGCGCGGTCGAACTGCTCGTCCTCTTCGGCCTCCAGGGGGTGCGGGCGCACGTGCGGGACGGCGGTGCCCGAGCGCCCGGTCAGCCCCCGGCCGTCACCCGGCGGCAGGCCTCCACGTAGCCCCGGACCAGGGCCCGCCCCTCGTCCTCGCGGCGCCAGGCCAGCGCGTAGCGGCTGGGGCTCAGCCCGCGGACCGGGCGGGTGCCGACGCCGCCCAGGGTGATCAGCGGGGCGTTGCCCGTGGCCACCAGGCAGATGCCGAGGCCCGCGACCAGGGCCTCGTACGTCTCCTCGGTACCGGAGATCTCGGCGCCGACCCGCGGTGGGCCGGCGCCGAGTGCGCGCCGCTCGTCCAGCGCCAGCCAGAAGTCGCGCAGCACGCCCGCCTCCGGGGGCAGGGCGAGGAACGGCTCGGCGACGAGGTCGGCGAAGTCGAGCTCCGCGCGGGAGGCGAGCGGGTGGGTGTCGGGGAGGGCGACCAGGCGGGGTTCCTCGGCGACCACCGTCCAGGCGTGGCGGCCCGCGTCGGGCAGCGGCAGCCACACGTACGCGACGTCGGCGGTGCCGTCGGCCAGGCCCGCGGTCGAGTCCTCCCAGCTCATCTGCCGCAGCCGCAGGACCGCCTCCGGATGGGCCGCCGTGAAGCGGGAGCGGATCGCCGGCAGCAGCCCGCCGCGTCCGGGGCTGGTGCTCATGCCGACGACCAGCGTGCCGCGCCGCGCCTCCCGGACCGCCTCCACCGCCGCCGCGCCCTCGGCCCAGTCGGCCAGCACCCGCCGGGCGTGCGGCAGCAGTGCCGTGCCCGCCTCGGTGAGCGCCACGCCCTGATGGTCGCGGCGGAACAGCTCGGCGTTCACCTGCCGCTCCAGCGCGCGGATCTGCTTGCTCAGCGCGGGCTGGGACACGTACAGCAGCTCGGCCGCCCGCGTGAAGTGCAGTTCCTCGGCCACCGTCACGAAGTAGCGCAGCTCCCGCAGATGCACGTCCGTCGTCATAGCCATGGGTTATCACCGTGGGTCTTGGACCGGCAACCGGCTTGTGGCCGAGGCTGGTTGGCGTCGGAGCGACGGACGTGAACGGGACACGAGGAGTCGGTATGAACAAGGTCTGGCTGATCACCGGTGCGAGCAGTGGCTTCGGGCGGGCGATCGCCGAGGCGGCCCTGGCCGACGGCGACGTCGTGGTCGGAGCGGCACGGCGCCCCGAGGCACTCGACGGCCTCGTGGCCGCGTACCCCGACCAGATGGAGGCGCTGCGCCTGGACGTCGCCGACACGGCCGCCGCCGGGGACGCGGTGCGGGACGTGCTGGCACGGCACGGCAGGGTCGACGTGCTCGTCAACAACGCGGGCCGCACGCACGTCGGCGCCCTCGAGGAGACCGGCGAGGACGAACTGCGCGCGCTGTTCGACGTGCACGTCTTCGGGCCGGCCGCGCTGACGCGCGCGGTGCTGCCTTCCATGCGGGAGCGGCGCTCGGGCGCGATCGTGCAGATGAGCAGTATGGGCGGGCAGATGTCCTTCGCCGGCTTCTCGGCGTACAGCGGCACGAAGTTCGCGCTGGAGGGCATGTCCGAAGGGCTCGCGGACGAGGTCCGGGACTTCGGCATCAAGGTGCTGATCGTCGAGCCGGGCTCCTTCCGCACCGGCCTCTTCCAGGCCGGCAACGCCGGGATCAGCGCGGACAGCGGCGTGTACGCCAAGGTCGGCGAGACCCGCGGGATGATCGCCGGAGGCGACGGCGGCCAGCCCGGCGACCCGGCCAAGGCGGCGGCCGTCATCCGGGCCGCCCTCGCGGCGGAGCACACCCCGCTGCGCCTGCCCCTGGGCGACGACGGCGTCGGCGCGGTCCTCGGCCACCTCGACCAGGTCCGTGCCGACGTCGAGGCGTGGGAGAAGCAGACCCGGGCCACCGGGTTCGACGACTGAGCCGCGGCGCGACGGATTCCCCGGCTTTGTTCCGTCCATGGCGAGCGGGCTGACACCTTGGTCTCCGCATCCGACCGTGCCCGTGTCCGAACCAGGAGTCCGTCGTGCTCTCGTTCCTGAAGTCCCTCAACCTCCTGCTGATGTTCCTGCTGGAACTGGCGGTGTACGTCGCGGTCGTGCTCTGGGGGATCGCCGTCGGCGACCGGTGGCCGGTCGAGGCGGCCCTGGGGGCGGGGGCGCCGGTGGTGATGATGACGGTGTGGGCCCTGTTCGGGTCGCCCCGCGCGGCACACCCCGCGCGCGGGGCGTGGCGGATCGTCCTGGAGGTGCTCTGGTTCGGTGCCGGCGCGGCCGCCCTGGCCGCCTCCGGCAGACCGCGCTGGGCGGTCGCCTTCGCCGGTGTCTGCCTGGTCAACGCGGCGCTCAGACGGCTGTGGAGGCAGTGAGGGCACCCGGCGCGTCCGCGGTCCGCGGGCCGCCTCCCGTCCGGGCCGCTTACGATGCGCGAGGCCGCACCCGTCGGTGCACCACCCTCGCGAACAGGAGCAAGGCACCCGTGTCGATACCGCCACCGCCGGGACCCCAAGGGCCGTACCCGCAGGGCCCGTACGCTCCGCCGTGGGGCCACCCCCTCGGCCCGTACCCCCGGCAGGCCCCCGTGAGCGGGCTCGCCGTCGCCGCGTTCGTGCTCGGGGTCCTGTGCTTCGTGCCGGCGGTCGGGCTCGTGCTGGGGCTGATCGCGCTGGCCCGGATCCGGAAGCGGGGCGAGCGGGGCAAGGGGTTCGCGGTGGCCGGCTGCGTCCTGTCCTCCGTGGGGCTGGCCCTGTGGGCGCTGACGCTCTCCACGGGCGCCGTGGCCGACTTCTGGGAGGGCTTCCGGGACGCAGCGCGCGGTGAGGGCACCGCCTACGCGCTGGAGAAGGGCGAGTGCTTCACCACACCCGGGGGCTCTCTCCAGGGGGTGACGTACGACGTCGACCAGGTGCCGTGCGCCGGGGAGCACGACGGCGAGGTGTTCGCCGTGTTCGACCTGCCGCGCGGCGGCTCGTACCCGGGGGACGACGCGCTCACGTCGATGGCCGACCTGCGCTGCTACGGGCTCGTGGGCGAGTACGCCATGGACGACTGGGCCCTGCCCGCCGATGTCGACGTGTACTACCTGACGCCGACCCGGCGCAGCTGGCTGTCGAACGACCGGGAGATCACCTGCCTGTTCGGCAGCACGGACGAGCGGAAGAACCTGACCGGTTCGCTGCGCAACGACGCGACGACGCTCGACGCGCACCAGATCGCGTACCTGGAGGCGGCGCGGTCCCTGGACGGGGCCCTGGAGGCGACGCCGGAGAACGAGTACTTCGAGGACGACCCGACCGCGCAGCAGGCGTGGGCGGGCCGGGTGGAGAACGCGCTCACCGAGGAGATCGGGATGCTGGGCGCGCACTCCTGGCCGTCCGCGAGTAAGCAGCCGGTCAACGAGCTGGTCACCGACCTGGAGGCGGCACGCGAGGAGTTCGCCGCGGCGGAGGTGACCCCCGACGCGGACGCGTTCTACGAGCACCTCTACCAGGGCTACGCGCTCATAGACGGCGACACCACGGTCACCGCCCGCGAGTCCCTCGGCCTCGACACCTCGCCGCCGGAGTACGCGGAGTCCGGCGGCGACGGGGGAGAGAGCCCCGGCAAGGAGGTGTGAGGGCGCCCATAGCGGGGAGAAAGTGCCTGCGTAAAGCCCTCGGGCCGCAGAAGTCATCACATCGAGTGATTCTTTGGCCTTTGCTTGCCCGGTCGACCGGCGGTTGCCACGCTGTTGCTGTCTGTACAACCTGATGGGAGCGGCCAGTGACATTCGGTGAGCAGCCGGCGTATCTCCGTGTCGCGGGTGATCTCCGCAAGAAGATCGCCGACGGCCTGCTGCCGCCTCATACCCGCCTCCCGTCCCAGGCTCGGATCCGCGAGGAGTACGGCGTCTCGGACACCGTCGCCCTGGAGGCCCGCAAGGTGCTGATGGCCGAGGGGCTGGTCGAGGGCCGCTCCGGCTCCGGCACCTACGTGCGCGAGCGGCCCGTCCCCAGGCGCGTCGCCCGCTCCGGGTACCGGCCGGCCGGCGGCGCCACGCCCTTCCGGCAGGAGCAGGCCGACGCCGACGCGCGCGGCACCTGGGAATCGCGCAGCGAGCAGGCCGAGGCGAGCGGTGCCGTGGCCGAGCGGCTCGGGATCAAGCCCGGCGACCGGGTGATGTGCACCCGGTACGTCTTCCGGGAGGCCGGCGAGGCCGTCATGCTCTCCACCTCCTGGGAGCCGCTGGACCTGACCGGGCGCACCCCGGTGATGCTGCCCGAGGAGGGGCCGCTCGGCGGCATGGGCGTCGTCGAGCGGATGGCCGCCATCGACGTCGTCGTCGACAACGTCACCGAGGAGGTCGGCGCCCGCCCCGGCCTCGCCGAGGAGCTGCTCGCGCTGGGCGGCGTACCGGGGCACGTGGTGCTGGTCGTCCAGCGCACGTTCTACGCCTCGGGGCGCGCGGTGGAGACGGCCGACGTGGTCGTCCCGGCCGACCGCTACCGGGTCGCGTACCACCTGCCGGTCAGGTAACCCGGCAACCGGCGCCCGGTCCAGGGCGGTTCACCGCCGCCACGGTGTGAGATGGCGCACGCCCGTCGTGCGCCTCCCGCGCCGCTTTCCGCCGCACGCGCGCCTGCCCGCACCCGGGCCGAGGCTCGGTACCTCCGCGCGCGGCGCCGTAATCCGGCCGTTCCCGCAGGTCGCGTCCCTCGGCCCCGCCATGCCTGTGACCGGAGGCATCGGTGTGCGTGGGCGGCGCGTTCTGCATCGTGCGCCCCCTGCGTTCTGGCTGGTTGCGTACCTCTTTGTGCAAAGTCGTATTCGCTCCGTGAAGGTTGGGCGTACGCTCGGGCATATGCGGACTGCGGTTTCCTTGGCGGGCGGGGCGCGGCGAGTGCCGCGGGCGGGAACGGGAGGTGGAAGGGCGCGATGAACGACAGCACGGTCACTCTTCCCTGGCTGGTCTTCCGGCAGGACGACAACGGCAATCGCTATCGCGTGGGCAGGTATGCGACCCGGGCCGAGGCCCAGCAGATCGCGGACACCCTCGACGGTCGCGGACACCAGCAGCTCTACTGGGTCGAGAGGCTCGGCGCGGCGGGCACGGGCACGGCCGACTGACCGGCGCCCTCCGCGGGGGCGGGCCGGGGCCGGCCGGAGAGGCCGTAGGCTCCGGCGCATGACGGAACGGATCGTGGTGGGTGCCGCCCTGCTCGACGGCGGGCGCCTGCTCGCCGCACGCCGGAGCGCGCCCGCGGAACTGGCCGGGCGCTGGGAGCTGCCCGGCGGCAAGGTCGAGGCGGGGGAGACGCCCGAGGCGGCGCTCGAGCGCGAACTGCGCGAGGAACTCGGAGTGGCGGCCGAGGCCGGAGAGCGCGTCCCGGGGCAGTGGCCCCTGCGGGCGCCGTTCGTCCTCCAGGTGTGGACCGCCCGCCTGCTCCCCGGCTCCGCCGCCCCCGAACCCCTCGAGGACCACGACGACCTGCGCTGGCTGACCCCCGCCCAGGTCTGGGACGTTCCCTGGCTCGAGCAGGACGTACCCGCCGTCGAGCGGGTGCTCGCCCACCTGGGACTCGGGGCGAGGGGCGCGGCGCGCGGTACCGGGACCGGATGAGCGGTACCCGGCCCGGATAAAGGGTATGTGCCCATTAACCCCATGAAAAGGGACACCGGTGGGGGTTGTCGGCCGGGGAAGTGATCGGCGTGAGCGACGACGAGGGCGACTGTGCCGAGTGGGTCTTCCCCGCGGCCCCGGACGCCGTGCGGACCGCCCGCTCCCTGGTCCGCCGCACGCTGGACGAGTGGCGCCTCGGCAGCGTCGGCGACATCACCGCCCTGCTGGTCAGCGAACTGGTCACCAACGCCCTGCGGCACGCCACCGGACCCATCGGCGTCCGCCTGGTGCGCGACCCGGCCGGAGCCGCCGGGGTCCTGCTGGTCGAGGTGTCCGACCCGCTGCCCGACCCGCCGCGCGAGCGCGTCGCCCGCCCCGACGACGAGGACGGCCGCGGCCTGCAACTGGTGGCGTCCGTGACGCGGCGCTGGGGCACGCGCCCCGGCGAGGCGGGCAAGACGGTGTGGTTCGAACTCGCCCTGCCGAGCTGACGCGACGGCTTCGTGACACACCGTTGCCATCGCGACGACAAGTGTCCGGAATGTACCGACATCACCCCTGACTGCGGCCGTCAACCGGTTCAGGCCAGTGGCAGTTGTGGAACTGCGTGATTCGATGCCGTGTCCGCTGGTTAGAAGACTGGAAGTGTTGTCACGGTCCGGACCGAAAACCATCGGGACCGTGCTGTGATCGTGAACACCGTGTCGTGCGGCGCCGTAGTGCTGGATACTGCGGGCAGCCGCCTCCGGTGACCGGTGCCGGACGCGGTGAGCTGGAGGGGACGGTTCGCGTGAGCGAGATACCAGCGAGGGCCGAGGAGCCCACGGAGTCCACGGAGTCCGGGGGCCCGTCGCAAGACGCGCCCCTCGGTGACGCGGTGTGGCAGAGCAGCCCGCCCGGCTCCATCTACGACTACGTCAAGGTCGCGTCCTTCTCCATCGGCCCCGACGGGCTCGTCGACCAATGGAGCCTGCGGGCGGAACAACTGCTCGGCATCCGGGCGGAAGACGCCGTGGGTACCGACCCCATCGAGGCCTTCATCGACCCCGACCTGCGCGAGCGCGGCCGGCGCAAGATGACCGAGATCCTCGACGGCCGGGAGTGGACCGGCGTGGTCCCCTTCCGGACACCGGGCGGCGGCGCCGGGTCCGGGTCGCGGGCGAGCGGACGGCGCGGACAGCGCGGGCTGGCCGAGGTGTACGTCATGCCGACGCGCACCGAGGACGGCGAGAAGGCCGCCGTCTGCATCGTCGTCGACGTCCGCGTCCTGCGCAGCATCGAGACCGACCTGGCCGCCTCACAGGCCATATTCGGCCAGTCTCCGTTCGGCTTCCTGCTGATCGACCCCGACCTGACGGTGCGCCGCGCCAACCAGCGGTTCGCCTCCACCTTCGGCGGCACCCCCGACGACCACCGCGGCAAGGGCGTCCACGACTACCTGCCGCGCGCCGAGGCCGACCGGGTCTCCGCGACCCTGCGCCGGGTCCTGGAGACCGGCGACTCCATCACGGACATGCACGTCACGGGCTTCGTGCCGGGCACCGAGGAACGCCGCCACTGGTCCGTCAACCTGTACCGCGTGCACAGCGGTTCCGGCCGGCCCATCGGCGTCGCCTGGCTCGGCACCGACATCACCGCCCGCCGCCAGGCCGCCCGCGAGGCCGCCAACGCCCGGCGCAACCTCGCCCTCCTCAACGAGGCCGGCGCCCGCATCGGCAACTCCCTCGACCTGGAGACCACCGCCCGGGAACTCCTCGACGTCGTCGTCCCCGGCTTCTGCGACCTGGCCACCGTGGACCTCTACCAGGGCCTGCTGGTCGGCGACGAGACCCCGCCGGGACTCGCCGACGGCAGCGCGGAACTGCGCCGCGTCGCCTTCTCCAGCGCGGTCTCCGACGCCCCGTTCCTCGGCACCGGCGAGCGGGTCAAGCTCGGCGCCGTCCACCATTACCCGTTCAACTCGCCCTGCGCCGACGCCCTGCGCACCGCCCGGCCGCGCAGCGTCCCCGCCGAGGACGGCGGCCTCGTGCAGTCCACGCTCGCCGTGCCGATGGTCGCCCACGACACGGTCGTCGGACTCGTCCAGTTCGCCCGCACCAAGGGCAGCGAGCCGTTCGGCGACCGCGACCGGGACCTCGCCGTGGAACTGGCCGCACGCGCCGCCGTCTGCATCGACAACGCCCGCCTCTACCGGCGCGAACACGAACGCGCGCTGATCCTGCAACGCTCCCTGCTCCCGCCCGGCGACCCGGAGGCCTCCGGACTCGACATCGCCTGCCGCTACCTGCCCGGCGAGGCGGCCACCGGCCGGGCCAGCGAGGTCGGCGGCGACTGGTTCGACGTCATCGAACTCCCCGGGCACCGCACCGCGCTGGTCGTCGGCGACGTCATGGGCCGCGGCCTGCGCGCCGCCGTCGCGATGGGCGAACTGCGCACCGCCGTACGCACCCTGGCCCAGCTCGACCTCGAACCGGCCGAGGTGCTGGCCCAGCTCGACGAGATCGCCCGCGGCCTCGGCACCCCCTCCGGCGTCCAGCAGGCCACCCGGGCCGCGCGCCGCCCCCGCGAGGCCGACCTGTCCGAGGTGTACCTGGCGACCTGCGTGTACGCCGTCTACGACTCCGTGACCAGGCGCTGCACCTTCGCCAACGCGGGCCACCTGCCGCCCGTCCTGGTCGAGCCCGGCGAGTCCGCGCTGATGCTGGACGTACCGCCGGGACTGCCGCTCGGCGTCGGCGGGGAACCCTTCGAGGAGGTGGAGGTCGAACTGCCCGAGGGCGCCCTGCTCGCCCTCTACACCGACGGACTGGTCGAGAGCCGCGACCACCCCCTCGACGAGGGACTCCAGGCCTTCGTGGGCGCCCTCACCGACCCCACCCAGCCCCTCGAGGACGTCTGCGACCAGGTCCTCAACACCCTCGACAGCCACCACGGCGAGGACGACATCGCCCTGCTCATGGCCCGCGTCCAGGGCCTGCCCAGCGACTCGGTCGGCGACTGGACGCTGCCGCGCGAGCCGCGCAGCGTCGGCCGGGCCCGCGAGTACGCCCGCGCCCGGCTGCTGGCCTGGGACATGGAGGAGCTGGTCGACACCACGGAACTGCTCGTCAGCGAGCTCGTCACCAACGCGCTGCGCTACGGCGAGGGTGAGATCAGGCTCCGCCTCCTCCTGGACCGCACCCTGGTCTGCGAGGTCTGGGACTCCGGCCTGGTCCAGCCGCGCCGGCGCCGCGCCCGCGACACCGACGAGGGCGGCCGGGGCCTGCAACTGGTCGGCCTGCTCAGCGCGGCCTGGGGCTCACGCCGTACGCCGCGCGGCAAGACGGTCTGGTTCGAACTGCCCCTGCCGGGCGCCGACACCCAGCTCACGGACCCGGCGGAGGCGTTGCTGAGCCTGTTCTGACCCGGCCCGGAGTCGTCCGGTTCCGGGACCGCCGGGTGCGGCGCACATGCCCGTACCCGGCCAGCAGCAGCGCCGCCCCGGCCGTGACCAGGGGCGGCACCAGATCGGCGGAGATCGTCACCGCACACCCCTGACCGCAACCGGAACACCGGTACGCATCGTCCCTGGTGGCAACACGCTCGGATCGTAAGCGTGGCAGCCGGCCACCGCGACCGGGGACGGGCCACAGGGAGGGGACACCGTGGCAGACACGGAGCCGAGAGACACCGAACCACAAGCCGATCCGGCAGCCGCCGACGGCGATCAGCCCCCACAGGGGCCACCCGCACCCGACAACGAAAGCAGCACGGGTGGTGCGGGTGGGAACAGGGATGCCGAAGGCGAAGCCGAGGCGTCCCGACGAACGCGCCGCCGCACCGGCATCCGCATCCGCCGAACGGTGCTCGCCATCGTCCTCGTCCTCCTCGTCCCCCTCCTCACCGCCGAGACCGCCCTCCGCATCAACTACATGGGCGACCCCGCAGCCGGCACCCACACCCGCAACCGCGACGCGATGTGGCTCGGCCACGCCTGGGTCGACGGCCGCAAGAAGGACGCGGACCTCAAGGCACTGGCCCGGGAACTGAAGAGCACCGGAATCCGCGACCTGTACGTCCACACCGGCCCGATGGAACACGACGGCACCCTGCCGAAGTCCCTCTACCCCAGGGCCCGCTGGCTGGTCGACGGCGTGCACCGCGAGATGCCCGGCATCCGCGTCCAGGCGTTCCTCGGCGACGTCCTCGCCACCGAGAGCCCCGACGGCATGCGCCTGGAGCGGGCCGGCACCCGCGCCGCCGTCGTCGACTCGGCCCGCCAGGTCCTGGACGTGGGCTACGACGGAGTCCACCTCGACCTGGAGCCGCTGCACTCCGGCGACCGGAACTACCTCTCCCTCCTGGACGACATCCGCGCCGTCACCCGCGCCCGCGACGCACAGCTCTCCGTCGCCGCTCACCAGATCGACCCGCTGCCGGGCTTCCACTCCTTCTGGGGCACGGTCGCCGGGCACCCCAAGTGGTGGTCGCAGGAGTTCTTCGGCCAGGTCGCCCGCCGCGTCGACCAGATCGCCGTCATGTCGTACGACACCATGCAGCCCCTGGAGAGCCTGTACGGCGGCTACGTCGCCCAGCAGACCTCACTGGCTCTGGAGGTCACCCCGCCCACGACCCACCTCCTGATGGGCCTGCCCTTCTACCACGAGAACCGTTTCGGCCACTGGAACCACGCGGAGACCGTCGCCGCCGCCGTCCGCGGCGTCCGCCTCGGCCTGTCCCGCACGGACGCCGACCGGGAGCGGTTCGGCGTCGCCGCGTACATCGACTTCGCGGCGACGGAGCAGGACTGGGCGTCGTACCGGGACGGCTGGGTGCGCTAGGACCCGTCCCGGGACCGGCGGCCGATCTTCGAACCCAGCCACACCAGTGGGTCGTACTTGCGGTCGACCGCCCGCTCCTTGAGCGGGATCAGCGCGTTGTCCGTGATCCGGATGCCCTCGGGGCACACCTCCGTGCAGCACTTGGTGATGTTGCAGTAGCCGAGGCCGTGCTCGTCCTGGGCGGTGCGCGACCGGTCCAGGCCGGTGTCACCGGCGGCGTCCAGCGGGTGCATGTCCAGTTCGGCGACGCGCATGAGGAAGCGCGGGCCCGCGAAGGCGGGCTTGTTCTCCTCGTGGTCCCGTACGACATGGCAGGTGTCCTGGCACAGGAAGCACTCGATGCACTTGCGGAACTCCTGCGAGCGGTCCACGTCCTCCTGCATCATCCGGTACTCGCCCGGCCCGAGGTCGGCGGGCGGCACGAAGGCCGGGACCTCGCGGGCCTTGGTGTAGTTGAAGCCGACGTCCGTCACCAGGTCCCGGATCACCGGGAACGCGCGCAGCGGTGTGACGGTGATCGTCTCCTCGCGGGTGAACACGGACATGCGGGTCATGCACAGCAGCCGCGGCCGCCCGTTGATCTCGGCCGAGCACGAACCGCACTTGCCCGCCTTGCAGTTCCAGCGCACCGCGAGGTCGGGGGCCTGGGTGGCCTGGAGGCGGTGGACGATGTCGAGGACCACCTCGCCCTCGTTGACCTCGACCGTGAAGTCCTGGAGCCCGCCGCCCTCCACGTCACCGCGCCACACCCGGAAGCGGGCCTCGTAACCGCTCATTCGGACCGGCCCTCCAGTTCCTCGTCGGCGAGGTACTTCACCAGCTCCTCCTTGTCGAAGAGGGCGAGCAGGTCGGGCCGGATCGGCTCGGTGGCCTGCCGCTCCAGGGCGATCCGGCCGCGCTCCGGGTCCGTCGTCGCCGGGTCGCCCGCCGCCTCGCCCGCCGGGTCGGCCAGCGAGCAGATCAGGTGGGCCGGGCGCCAGCGCCGGTCCATCGACGGATGGTCCTCACGGGTGTGCCCGCCGCGCGACTCGGTGCGCTCCAGCGCGGCCCGTGCCACGCACTCGCTGACCAGCAGCATGTTGCGCAGGTCCAGGGCGAGGTGCCAGCCCGGGTTGAACTGCCGGTGCCCCTCGACGCCGGCCCGGCGGGCGCGCACCCGCAGCTCCGCCAGCTTCTCCAGGGCCTGTTTCATCTCCGCCTCCCGGCGGATGATCCCGACCAGGTCGTTCATGGTCTGCTGGAGCTCCTGGTGCAGGGTGTACGGGTTCTCCGGCGGGCCGTCGGCGGGCTCGTGCGCCTCGGCCGAGAACGGCCGCAGCGCCTCCGCGGCGGCGGCGTCGACCTGCGCGTCGTCGACCCGGGCGCGCCTGCCCCCGTCCGCCCGGCCCGCCGCGTGCTCGGCCGCGTACCGGCCCGCCCGGCGCCCGAACACCAGCAGGTCGGACAGCGAGTTGCCGCCCAGCCGGTTGGAGCCGTGCATGCCGCCCGCCACCTCACCGGCCGCGAACAGTCCCGGCACCCCGCGGGCGGCGGCGGTGTCGGAGTCGACGGCGATGCCGCCCATCACGTAGTGGCAGGTGGGCCCGACCTCCATCGCCTCCGCCGTGATGTCCACGTCCGCCAGCTCCTTGAACTGGTGGTACATGGAGGGCAGCCGGCGCCGGATCACGTCGGCGGGCATCCGGGTCGACACGTCCAGGAAGACCCCGCCGTGCGGTGAGCCCCGGCCCTCCTTCACCTCGGCGTTGATCGCGCGGGCGACCTCGTCGCGGGGGAGCAGTTCGGGCGGGCGCCGGTTGTGGTCCGGGTCGTCGTACCAGCGGTCGCCCTCCTCCTCCGACTCGGCGTACTTCTCCTTGAAGACGTCGGGGACGTAGTCGAACATGAACCGCTTGCCCTCGGAGTTCCTGAGCACCCCGCCGTCGCCGCGCACCGACTCGGTGACGAGGATGCCCTTCACCGAGGGCGGCCAGACCATGCCCGTCGGGTGGAACTGGACGAACTCCATGTTGAGCAGCGGCGCCCCGGCCAGCAGCGCCAGGGCGTGGCCGTCGCCGGTGTACTCCCACGAGTTCGACGTCACCTTGAACGACTTGCCGATGCCGCCGGTCGCGATCACCACCGAGGGCGCCTGGAGGACGAAGAAGCGGCCGCTCTCGCGCTCGTAGCCGAAGACCCCCGAGACCACGCGGTCCTCCTTGAGGACGCGGGTGACCGTGCACTCCTGGAAGACCTTGAGGCGGGACTCGTGGTCGCCGGTCTCGCGGAAGTCCTCCTGCTGGAGCGAGACGATCTTCTGCTGGAGGGTGCGGATCAGCTCCAGGCCCGTGCGGTCGCCGACGTGGGCGAGGCGCGGGTACTCGTGGCCGCCGAAGTTGCGCTGCGAGATCCGGCCGTCCTTCGTCCGGTCGAACAGCGCGCCCCACGTCTCCAGCTCCCACACCCGCTGCGGCGCCTCCTGGGCGTGCAGCTCGGCCATCCGCCACTGGTTGAGGAACTTGCCGCCGCGCATGGTGTCGCGGAAGTGGACCTGCCAGTTGTCCCCGGAGTTGACGTTGCCCATGGAGGCGGCGATGCCGCCCTCGGCCATCACGGTGTGCGCCTTGCCGAACAGCGACTTGCAGATCACGGCCGTACGGGCGCCCCGCTCGCGGGCCTCGATCGCGGCGCGCAGCCCGGCGCCGCCCGCGCCCACCACGACGACGTCCCATTCCTGCCGGTCGACCACGGACATCAGAAGGCCTCACTCATCAGAAGAAACGCGGATCGTCGAAGGCACCGGACGCCACGAGATACACGTAGAAGTCGGCCAGCGCCACGCTCACCAGCGACGCCCAGGCCAGCTGCATGTGGCGGGCGTTGAGCCTCCCGACCCACTGCCACATCCGGTAGCGCACGGGATGCCGGGAGAAGTGCCTGAGCTTGCCCCCGACGATGTGCCGGCAGGAGTGGCAGGACAGGGTGTACGCCCAGATCAGCGCGATGTTGGCGAGGAAGACCAGGGTGCCGAGCCCCATGTGGCCCCAGGCGTAGTGCTCGTCGCGGAAGGCGAGCACCGTGTCGTAGCTGAGGATGCCCGCGACCAGCAGCGCCGCGTAGAAGAAGTACCGGTGGACGTTCTGAAGGATCAGCGGGAAGCGGGTCTCGCCGGTGTACTTCTTGTGCGGCTCGGCCACCGCGCAGGCCGGCGGGGACGCCCAGAAGCCCCGGTAGTAGGCCTTGCGGTAGTAGTAGCAGGTCAGGCGGAAGCCGAGCGGGAAGATCAGGATGATGATCGCCGGGGAGATGCCCCACCAGGTGCCGAAGAGCTCCCAGTTGGGCCCCGAGCGCATCGGCTCGCAGTTCTCCGCCAGACAGGGGGAGTAGAAGGGCGAGACGTACGGGGCCGCGTAGTAGTCGGCGTTCGCGAAGGCCCGCCAGGTCGAGTAGACGACGAAGGCCAGCAGGCCCGCGGCGGTGGCGGCCGGGGCCAGCCACCAGCGGTCGGTGCGCAGGTGCGGGGCGCGGATGGCGGCGCGCGTCGGGGTGTGGACGCCACCGCCCGGGGGACGGTCATCGGTGGCTGGAGGTTCGGTGCCGGTTGCCACTGGGCGACTCCGGTCGGGTCGGGTCGGGTTGAGGGCGTGCCTCGAGTCCGCGGAGCAGGCGCCCTAGGTCCTGTCTCTTTGGAGGTCTGACGCCTTGGATGAGGGCCGATTACTCTGTCGTGATGGCCAAGAGGATTGAGTCGGAGCTGGTGGTTGACCTGCGGGGTAGGTCGATCGAGATGCTCGATGACTTCTGGGACGCCGTGGCTGAGCCTTGCGGACTGCCGGAGTGGTTTGGCCGGAACACGGAAGCCTGGCGGGACACCATCCAGACGCGGGGCATCTCCGAGGTCATCGACAGCTATGACGTCCTGGTCGTGCACGTGGACAAACGAGGAGTCTTCGCGGCCCGGAACCGCGAAGCTCGAGCCCTGCGAAGCGTCTTTTCAGGGAGGCAGTCGCGTCTGGTCGTGCACGAGCTGCTCTGATCACCGCGTCGAGCGGGACCAGATCAGGATGGCCGCCAAGTGCAAAGCAGCCTCGTAGGCCAGGGCAAGCTTGTCCGTGCGCATCGCCAGACCACGCCACTGCTTCAAGCGGCTGATGCACCGTTCGACGGTGTTGCGCTGCTTGTACGCCTCCGCGTCGAAGCCTGGTGGCCGGCCTCCGGCTCGCCCTCTCCGCAGGCGGTGTCCGACCTGGTCGGCAGGCTGCGGGATGACGGCGCGGATGCCTCGCCGTCGGAGATGGCTACGGATCGCGCGGGAAGAATAGGCGCGATCCGCGAGGACGGTCTCCGGTCGAGTCCGGGGCCTGCCGAGTCCGCGTCGCGGGACGCGGATTCTCGCCATGACGGCCTCGAATGCCGGAGCATCACCCGCCTGACCAGCGGTGACGTAGAGGGCCAACGGCCGTGCCCGGTTATCGCTGGCCAGATGTACCTTCGTACTCAGGCCGCCACGAGAACGTCCGAGTGCGTGATCGTCGGGTTCCGACCGTCGCGCAGCCCCCTTTTCACGGCCCCAGCCGCGTGCTGATGGGCCCGGCAGATGGTGGAGTCCAGCGAGACCGTCCACTCCACGTCGTCATCCGCGTCGGCGGTGGCCAGGACTGCGGCCA
>NZ_BEWB01000007.1 GCF_003112555.1 Streptomyces coelicoflavus
TACCACTCGATGGTCTGGCGCACCCGTGCGGGCAGGGGCACGTCGCGGTATTCTCCCGGCTTGCGGTGCTTGAGCCGCTCGTACTGGCAGGTGGTCCGGTTGACCTGCTCGGTGATGCGGTAGACGTCGTCGGCGACGATGTTGTTGACGTTGACCGCGAATGCTTCGCCGTTGCGCATGCCGCAGCCGCTCATCAGGTCGGCGACCAGCAGGAAGCTGTCGTCGCCGGCGGTGCGTATCTGCCCCAGCTGTTCGGGTGAGGGGATCACCACCCGCTTGGGGTCGTACTGCGGCGGCTTGATCCCGGCGACCGGGTTGTCGTCGAACAGGCCCAGCCGGTTCGCGTCCAGCAGGATCGCCTTCAGCTTGTCGAAGCAATTGGCCTGCGCGGCCAGGCCGACGCCGTTGCGTTCCAGGGCCTGGAGGAAGCCCTCGACGACCTTGTGGTCGAAGGTGTTCACCCGCCGGCTGCCCAGCAGCGGCAGCAAATGAATGTTCAACAGCGACTCCAGGTGCACCACCGACGCCGGGCCGAGATCCCGCTGGCCGGCCTTCCACTCGACGGCGTACTCCTTGAACCGCATCGCCCCGTACTTCGCGACCCGGTCCGCCTTCGCCTGCCCCCGCGGCGCAGACTTCCTCGCGTTGTAGACCTCCGTCAAACGCGCGATCGCCTTGTCCTGGGTCGCAAACCCGGACTCCTTCACCTGCTTCCCGGCCGCCGACCGATACCGCACCTTGTACGCGTGCGGACACTTCGACCACCGCGACCGCGGATGCTCACACTCCTTGAAAAACGAACCCATCCCACGAACCAAGCCAGTGGCACTCACGGTTGCTGACCCTCCAGGACCGATGACGACAGTTTGCTCACCGTCGGCGATCCGGAACGCCGCTGACCTGCGCAAAGGTGTGCAGGATTAGCTATGTTCTGGAACTGGATCGGACGCTCCCAGGAGGAGATCGTGCAGGCCCGCCGGGACTGGATGGAAGGGACACGGTTCGGCGAGGTGAAGGGCTACGACGGGGCTCCACTGCCCGCCCCGGCGCTGCCGGCGGTGCCGTTGAAACCGCGAGGGAGGACGCGTTGACCTGCGGTGATGCGCCGGTTCTGCCGGCCGCTGGGGGACGGGTGGTCAGCTGTCCGCATTGCTTTTGACTCCCCTCTCGGCAAGCTCCTGAACAACTGGCTGACCTCAGGCTTGGCCGGAGGCCGCGTCTGGCGAGAAGGGCAACGCTTGCACCCGTCACGTCACATGCAAAGCCAAACGGGGACGACGTCCTACTCGTTCTGCCCGCCCGCTCAGTCGCGGTAGGCGTGGGTCTGCGTGGCCTTGACCGTGGCCCAGACGGTGGCGCCGGGGTGCAGGCCGAGTTCCGCGGCGGCGAGCGTGGTCAGGTCGGCGACGAGGGGGAGTTCGCCGGTGAGGTCCGCGCGGATCTGGTCGCCGTGGGTCTCGAGGCCCGCGACCTCGCAGTGCCAGACGTTGCGGGCGCTGGAGCCGGTGGGGCGGTCCCGGTGCAGGGTGACGGCGCTGGGCGGGAAGGCGACGAAGACCGGCCCGGTCAGTTCCTCGGTGGTCGTGATGGCGGGCCCGTCGTCGAGCCGTACCGCGTGGCCCTCGGCGCGGCCTCGGTAGAGGTTGAGGCCGACCAGGTGGGCGATGTAGTCGGTCCGCGGGCGGCGGGCGATGTGGGAGGGGGCGCCCTCCTGGACGACGTGTCCGTCCTCCACGACGACGAGGTGGTCGGCGAGGACCATGGCGTCCAGGGGGTCGTGCGTGACGAGTACGGCGACGGCCTCGAAGTCGGCCAGGTGGTGACGGAGTTGAGCGCGGACCTCGAGGCGGGTGCGGGCGTCGAGAGCGGCCAGCGGCTCGTCGAGGAGCAGCAGCCGGGGATGGGTGGCCAGGGCGCGGGCGAGGGCGACGCGCTGGGCCTGGCCGCCGGAGAGCCGGCGCGGTTTGGTGGCCGCGTGCTCGGCGAGACCCAGGCGTTCCAGCCACGCGGCGGCCTGTGCCCGCGCCTGCGCCTTGGCCGTGCCCCGGCAGCGTGGTCCGAAGGCGACGTTGTCGAGCGCGGTCAGGTGGGGGAAGAGTAGGTAGTCCTGGAAGACGACCCCGACCGGCCGGGACTCCGGCGGTGTACGGTCCAGCTCCACGCCGTCGAGCCGCAGGTGACCGTCCGTGAGGGGCACGAGGCCGGCCAGGGCGCGCAGGGCGGTGGTCTTGCCGGCGCCGTTGGGGCCGAGCAGCGCGACGACGTCGCCGGGTGCGGCGGTCAGCGCCACGTCGAGGCGGAAGCCGCCCCGCTCGACGACGAGCCGCGCGTCGAGGCCCCCGCCGGGCTCCGCGTCCCCGGCGGCCTGGTTCGTCTGCCCGGTGTTCTTCCCGGTGTCGGTCATGAGGTGGTCATCCAGCGGTCGCGCAGGCCGGCGAGTACGGCGATGGACACGGCCAGCAGGACCAGGCTGAGGGCGACGGCCGCCTGTGGGTCGCTCTGGAGGGCGAGGTAGACGGCCAGCGGCATGGTCTGGGTGCGGCCGGGGAAGTTGCCCGCGAAGGTGATCGTCGCCCCGAACTCGCCGAGCGCCCTGGCCCAGGCCAGGACGGCGCCGGCGGCGATGCCGGGCGCGATCAGGGGCAGCGTGACCCGGCGGAACGCGGTGAAGCGGGAGGCGCCGAGGGTGGTGGCCGCCTCCTCGTAGCGGGGGTCGGCGGCGCGCAGGGTGCCCTCGACGCTGATGACGAGGAACGGCATCGCCACGAACGCCTCCGCGAGGATCACCCCGGTGGTGGTGAACGGCAGCGTGATCCCGAACCACGAGTCCAGCCACTGCCCGACCACTCCGTTGCGGCCCAGCGCCATGAGCAGGGCGACACCGCCCACCACCGGCGGCAGCACCAGCGGCAGCGTCACCAGGGCCCGGACGAGACCGCGTCCCGGGAACTCCACCCGGGCCAGCAGCCAGGCCAGCGGGACGCCGATCACCATGCTCACCGCGGTCGCCGCCGTGGCGCAGATCAGCGACAGCCGCAGCGCCTGCCACACCTCGTCGCTGGTCAGCAGCTCCGGCATGCTCGACCAGGGGGCCCGGACCAGCAGCGCGAGGAGGGGGAGGACCAGGAAGACCAGGCCGATCAACGCGGGTACGAGCAGGGGCAGGGGAGCCCCGCCGCGCAGCCGGGTCCTCGACCGGACGCGGCGGCGCCACGGCCCGCCCGTGCGGGGGCCGGTGGCGGCACCGGACTTGAGCGGAGCGGTCACGGCGCGGTGAACCCGGCCTCGGTCAGGACCTGCCGGCCCTCGGCGGACCGCACCAGCTCGATGAACGCCCTGCCGGCGTCGGCGTTGGGGGCGTCCTTGAGCAGGGTGATCGGGTAGTCGTTGACGGCATCGGCCGACTCGGGGAACTCCACACCCTCCACCTTGTCACCGGCCGCCTGCACATCCGTCCTGTAGACGACCGCGGCGTCGGCCTCCTTGAGAACCACCTTGTTGAGCGCCGACTTCACGTCCTCCTCGTAGGAGACCGGAGTGAGCTTCAGGTCCGCGGCGGTCAGCGCCTTCTGGGCCGCCGCGCCGCACGGCACCGTCCTGTCGCACAGCACCACCTTCAGATCGTCCCCGGTGAGGTCCTTCAACGAGGCGATCTTGTCCGGGTTGCCGGGCGGGGTCGCGATCTCCAGCCGGTTGCGGACGAAGGTGGCCGGCGTGCCGGCGGCGGCATCGGCGTCCGTGACGACCTTCATGGTCCTGGGGCTGGCGGAGGCGAACACGTCGGCCGGTGCCCCGCTGGTGATACCCGCGGCGAGCGAATCGCTGCCGCCGAAGTTGAAGACGACCTCGGTGCCGGGGTGCCGCTCCTCGAAGTCCTTGCCCAGCTTGGTGAAGCTCTCGGTCAGCGAGGCCGCGGCGAACACGTTCACGGTCCCGGACGGCTTGTCCGGACCGCCTGCCGACGAGGCGCCGGACCCACCGCCGGAGTCCCCGTCCGAGGAGGAGCAGGCGCTCAGGGCCAGCAGCGCGGCGGCACCCGCGCCGGTCAGCCGCAGCATCCGGCGGGTCCGGCCGGTCCATCGCGCGCAACGGGTCATCACGGGTCCACTCCCTCGAGGTCCTCAACGGACGTACGCAGAGCATAGTGCCGCAGATGCGAGGCGAAAGTCTCCTGTCGCTTCGCATGAGCCGGATCTTGGATCCCATTGCATCGCATGTGCGTTTGTACGGTCAGGAGTGTCGGTCAGGAGTGTCGGTCAGGGTGTCGGTCGGGGGCTCGCGGGGCCCGAAGCGGACGTCCGACCGGTCCGCAACGCACGGCCGACCGGCCCGGCGGGTGAGCCGGACCGGTCGGTCCTCTTGCGTCGGATCAGTGGTGACCGTGCGGCCGCAGCCACTGCGGCCGGTGTCCGGCCGGGCGGCGGTGACCGGCCGGCTCGTTCCCCGCGGAGGTGCTGCCCCCTTCCTCCAGGCGGCCGGCCAGCACGTCACGCTCGGCGGTGGCCTGCCTGGCGGTCTCGCGGTCCCTGCGGCGCTTCTTGCCGCGGTGGCGCGCCAGCACCGTCCCGGCCAAGAGCATCCACATGCCCAGGCCGAAGATCAGGGTCAGGGCGATACCGCCGAGAAACGCCCCGAGGGTACTGATCGTGAAGGGGTCGCTCCCCAGCAGGGTCACGGTGTAGTCCGGACCGCCGGACAGGTTGTACGCGATCAGCAGGCCTGCGAAGGCGGCAGCGCCCGCCATGAGCAGGAGGCCCAGCACCAGCATGTCTCTCACCTCGTCGCACGTGGATGTCCTCCAACCGGGTCACCATCAGGAATGGGGCAAAACGCCCAACCTGGTTGCGATGCCGTCCAGGACGACAGGGCCGCCGCCACCCTCCGCGTCGGTGCCCCACCGGCCCCGGCCTCCGGACCGGGCGCGGTGGCGTTCTACCCTGGCCGCCGAGTGCCGCTGGGCGCCGACCGACCCGTAACCCCCGATCCCCCGGAGAAGGAGCCTCGCCCGTGGATCTGCGAGCCACCCTCGCCGCCCACCGCCTCGTCGCCATCGTGCGCGGGGACGACGCCGACGCCGCGCTGCGCACCGTACTGACCCTGGCCGAGGAGGGCGTGGAACTCATCGAGGTGTCGCTGACCGGCAAGGACGCCCTGCTGGTCATCGAACGGGCCAGAGCCGCCCTCGGACCCGGCCGGCCCCTGGGCGCCGGCACGGTCCTCACCGCCGACGACGCCGTGGCCGCCCACCGCGCCGGCGCCGACTTCGCCGTCACACCGGGCCTGGGGGAGGGCGTCGTGGCGGCCCGCGAGCAGGGCATGCCCGTCCTGGCCGGCGTCATGACCCCCACCGACGTGATCACCGCACGCACCCTCGGCGCCACCGCGCTGAAGATCTTCCCGGCGGCCCAGGCCGGTGGGCCCGCCTACGTCAAGGCCCTGCGCGGGCCCTTCCCGCACGAGATCCTCGTGCCCGTCGGCGGTGTCGACGAGGCCGCTGCCCGCGCCCACCTGGCGGCCGGCGCGACCGCGGTCGGCGTCGGTTCCCCGCTGATCGGCGACGCCGCGGACGGAGGCAGCCTCGACGCCCTCCGCGCCCGCGCCCGCGCCTTCCGCGCCGCCGTGGGGGAGGTCCGGCCGTGACCGGCGTGCGGCCCGTGTCCGAGGGCCACGACGCCACGGTGAGCGGCCGCGAGACCGCCGCCGATCCGGCCACGAGCCCCTGGCGGCCGCCGCGCGGACCCGTCGTGTGCCTCGGGGAGACCATGGCGGCCATGGCCCCGGCGCCGCCGCACTCGCTGGACGGCACGGAGTCACTGCTCGTGTCGGTGGCGGGGGCCGAGTCGAACGTGGCCATGTACCTCGCGGACCTTGGCCTGCCCGTCTCCTGGCTCTCGGCCGTCGGCGACGACGCGCTCGGCCGGCGGGTCCGGGCGGCCGTCGGACGGGCGGGCGTGGACGTCTCCGGTGTGCGCACCGACCCGGCACGGCCGACCGGCCTGCTCCTGAAGGACCCCGGCGCCGCCGGCACCCGCGTGCACTACTACCGCCGGGGCTCCGCGGCGTCGGCCCTCGGTCCCGACGTCCTGGACGACGAACGGTTCGACGGGGCCGCCCTCCTCCACCTGACCGGGGTCACCCCGGCCCTGTCCCCGTCCTGCCGGGCCCTGGTCGAACGGGCCCTGGACACCCCGCCGCGACGGCGCGCCCACGCCGTCAGCTTCGACGTCAACCACCGCCCCTCGCTGTGGCCCCCGGACACGGCCCCCGAGGTGCTCCGGGACCTCGCCGACCGTGCCGACATCGTCTTCGTCGGCCTGGACGAGGCCCAGGACCTGTGGGGCGCCGGCCTGACCGAGGCGGACGTCCGCGGGCTGCTGGGCCGCCCGCGGGTCCTCGTCGTCAAGGACGGCGGGCGGGGAGCCACCGCGTTCACCGAGCAGGAGGTGTGCACCGTGCCCGCCCTGGCCACGGAGGTCGTGGAGCCGGTCGGCGCGGGCGACGCGTTCGCCGCAGGCTTCCTCGCGGGACTGTGGCGCGGCACGGACCTCACCCGGGCCCTGCGCCTGGGTCACATCACCGCGGCCTCCGCGCTGAAGGTCGTGGGGGACCACGGACCCCTGCCCGACGAGGGCACCGTCGGTGCCCTGCTGGCCCTCGCCGAGCAGGACTGGCGTCAGGCGCCGATGTCGTAGAGCACGAACTGCTCCCACGAGCCCGAGACCTCGGCGGAGCGGGCGCGCAGCGCGTACTGGAGCGAGCCCGTGTAGCTGTTCTCCGTGGTCACGAAGAGGCCGTTCAGGGTGGACTGGAGCGCCCAGCGGTCAAGCGTCTCGTTGTAGTAGAGGACGAACCGCTCCCAGCCGCCCGCGCTCGTGGAGCGGGCGCGCAGAACGTTCTGGGCGCTGCCGGTGTAGTTCTTCTCCACCGCCACGTAGCGGTTGTTCGCCAGGGACCGCAGCGCGTACGTCTCGGTGGTCTCGTCCCACTCGAAGGCGTAGCTCTCCCAGGAGCCGCCGAACTCGGTCGAACGGGCACGCTGGACACCGGTGTTCGGCTCGGCGTAGTTCTTCTCGGTGGCCACGAAACGGTTGTTGCTGACCGACTGCACGGCCAGCAGCTCGGGCTCGGCGGCCGCGGTGGCGTCCCCGGCGGCGAGCGGGGCCCGACGGGCGTCCTTCTCCCCGGTGATCCGCGCCAGAGCGGTGGCGTCCACCGCCTCCCAGCCGGCCGGGACGGCCGCCGGCCGGTCGGCTTCGGGCGCCGCGACGGCGGTGGGAACGGTCAGCGCGGAGGCTGCCAGCAGGGCGCTCAGGGACAGCAGGACGGAGGTCGTACGTCGCACGGGAAATCCTCGGCTTTCGTCACACGGATACCGGGGCGGCGGGACGAGAATCCCGCGGGAATGGCAACCGGACATGACGGCGTCACCCCCGAATTTCTCCGCACCCCCCACAAGGCCGCGGTCGGCACCCCTCCCCGGGTGCCTCGGCAGCCGCCGCGCCGAATCGGCGAAGCGACTTCAGCATAGTGATGTTGAAGTGCGGACGGATACCGTTCCGCCCGCGATCGAGCGCTTCCGAACCGGAATTGCTCGGCATTACGGATTCCGTGGTCCGCCGTTAATTTCCCGGCAACGCGCCGTTACCGCGGCGGGCCGCCGCACCGGTCGGACGGGCTCAGCACGCCCTGCGCGTGGCTCCGTCGACGACGAACCCGACCCCGATGCCGAGCATCCAGGTGTCCTTCGCCAGGGCCGTACCCTCCTGGGTCGGGCGCAGGCTGCCTTCCTCGCGCATGCCCGGCGTGCGCAGGTACAGACCCACCAGCGCGGCCGAGAACGCGGTCAGGCCGATGCCCGCCACAGCCGTCGGAACGACCGGCAGAAGGAGTGCGGCGCCCAGCGTGATCTCACCCGCGGAAAGCAGTCGGAGGAAAGCCGTCGGCTGCATTCTGCCGAGGAACGGATATGTGTTCTTCGCCATTCCGTGCATCATGGCGGCGGTCTGCTCATCGGCTCCGCGCTTGCTCAGGCCGGAATTGAGAATGAAGGCCCCGGTGGCCAGTCGCGGGGCGACATGCCTGAGTTCGACGGGCAGACGCATGGGAACTCCTTGCGGTGTTTTCTGGGAACGGGCTCAGGCTACGGCGCGCGCCCACCCCGCGCAGTGCGGGCGTACAGGGTCTGCTCCGTTCGGGGCACGATGCTGTCCCGTCGCACAGGCGTCGCACGGGCGTCGCACAGGCCGTCGCACCCGCCGGGTTCCGGCAGGGCTCCGGCAGGGCGCGGGCGCCCCGTCTGCCGCTCGCCCGCTCCGGCAAAGGGTGAAATCCTTTTCAGACGCAGGTAGGGTGAGCAGGTGGACCTTACGCACAGTGAGAGGGCGCGGACGCAGGTGGTGACCATCCAGGACGTGGCGCGAGCCGCCGGAGTATCCCCGGCGACCGTCTCACGGGTCTTCAACGGCGGCAATGTCACCCCGGCACGGGCCCAGTCCGTGCAACAGGCGGCGGCGGCGCTCGGCTTCGCGCCCAACCGCCTCGCCCGGTCGCTGCGCAAACAGCGGTCCAGCGTGATCGCGCTGCTCATCCCGGACATCGAGAACCCGTTCTTCACCTCGCTCGCACGGGGCGTCGAGGACGCCGCGCAGCGCACCAGTCTCTCGGTGGTGCTGTGCAACTCCGACGAGGACACCGAGAAGGAGCGCCGCTACCTGGAGGTCGCGCTCGGCGAGCAGATGGCCGGCGTGATCGTGGCGGCGGCCTCCCAGGACGAGACGGACCTCGGCCCCCTGATCGCCCGGGGCGTCCCCGTCGTCGCCGTCGACCGCCGCCCCCGGGACGCGGAGGTGGACGCGGTCCGCCTCGACGACCGCCACGGCGGCGAGGCCGCCACCCGGCACCTGCTGCGGGCCGGGTACCGCAGGATCGCCTGCATCACCGGACCCCAGGGCGCCTCGACCTCCGAGGAGCGCCTGGCCGGCCACCGGGAGGCGCTGCGGGCGGCGGGTCCGGGCCGGGGCACGGACGACACCTACGTCCGCCACGCCGACTTCCGGGTCGAAGGGGGCCGGGCCGCGATGCGCGACCTCCTGTCGCTGCCCGAGCCGCCGGACGCCGTGTTCGTCGCCAACAACCTCATGACCATCGGCGTGCTCGACGCCCTGCGCGAGGCCGGGCTCACCCCGCCCGGCACCGGTGTCCTCTCCTTCGGCGACGTCCCGTGGGCCTCGCTGGTGCGGCCGTCCCTGTCGGCCGTGGAGCTGCCCTCGTACGAGCTGGGGCGTACGGCGGCCGACCTGCTGTTGCAGCGGATCGAGGGCGGCGCCGCGCCCCTGCAGACCGTGGTGCTGCGCACGACGCTCCAGGTCCGGGAGAGCACCGGCGGCCCGGCCGGCCGGTGAGGACACGGGAGCGGCGCCGCACCGGTCCCCTCGGCCGGTGCGGCGCCGCCCGGCACCGATGGAGTGTGTCCCGCTACTTGATGCCCGACGTCTTGATCGACTCGACGATCTGCCGCTGGAAGACGAAGAAGAGGATCAGCATGGGCAGCGCGGCCACCGTCGCCGCCGCCAGGATGTAGTTCCAGTTCGACGTGTACTGCGTCTGGAACGAGGCGATGCCCAGCTGGACCACCGTCAGGTCCTGGTCGCTGGTGGCGACCAGCGGCCAGACGAAGGCGTTCCAGTTGGCGAGGAAGAAGAAGATCGCCAGCGCGGAGAGGATCGGCCGGGACATCGGCAGCACGATGTTCCAGTAGACCCGCCAGTGGCCGCACCCGTCGATGACGGCCGCCTCCTCCAGCTCCTTGGGCAGCCCCAGGTAGAACTGGCGCAGCAGGAAGATGCCGAAGGCGTTGAAGATCGCCGGGATGATGAGGCCGGCGTAGCTGTCCAGCAGGCCCAGCTCGCGGGCGACCATGAACAGCGGGATCAGCACAACGGGCGCGGTGACCAGCAGGGTCGCGAAGATCGCGCCGAAGAGCTTCTCGCGGCCCGGGAAGCGCAGCCGGGCCAGGGCGTAGGCGGCCATCGAGTGGAAGAACAGGGCCGCGATCGTGATCACCGCGGAGATGAAGAAGCTGTTCCACAGGTAGCGCGCGAAGGGCACCTCCGTGAAGACGTACACGAAGTTGTCGAAGGTGAAGTCCGTCGGGATCAGCTTGCCGTCGGTGACGGTCTCGCGTGTCTTGAAGGACGACGTGAGCATCCACAGGACGGGCAGGACGCTGATCACGGACAGGACGACGGCCAGCGCGGTCAGCCCGGCGCGCGGGGTCAGCGGCCGGCGCCGGCCCGCCTCGGTGCCGGACCGTCCGGGGCCGCCGGGGCCGCCGGTCCCGGTCGTCAGGGTGTCACTGGCCATCGTCGAACCTCCCGCCTCTCGTGAACTTGAAGATCACCGCGGAGACGGCGACCATGATCAGCACCAGGAACGAGCCCATGGCCGACGCGTAGCCGTACTCACCGAACCCGAAGGCCTGCTGGTAGATGTAGAAGATCGCCAGCGACGTGCCGTTGGCGGGCCCGCCGTTGGTCAGGACGAAGATCAGGTCGAGGCCGCCGGTGATGGCCGCGACCGTGGACATCATCAGGACGAAGAAGCTGGTCGGGCGCAGCAGCGGCCAGGTGATGGAGCGGAACTGCCGCCACGGACCGGCGCCGTCGAGCTTCGCGGCCTCGTAGTACTCCTGGGGGATCTCCTGGAGACCCGACAGGAAGATGATCATGTAGTAGCCCATCATCACCCACACCATGACCGCGATGACGCAGCCGAGGGCGAGCGAGGGGCTGCCGAGCCAGGACTCGCCGTCCAGGCCGGCCGCCCGCATGGCCCGGTTGACCGCGCCGGTCTGCTCGTCCAGCAGGAACTTCCACAGCACGCCGACCACCACGAGGCTGATGACGTACGGCAGGAAGAGCGCCGTGCGGTAGACGCCCATGCCGGGCAGCTTCTGCTTGACCAGCAGGCCGAGGCCGAGGCTCACGCAGAACAGCACGGGCACGAGGATCACCACGTACAGGCCGGTGATCTTCATGGAGTCCCAGAAGAGCGGGTCGTTCATCATGCGCTCGTAGTTGCCGAGCCCGATCCACTCGTAGCTGCCGAAGCCGCTGACCTGGAAGAAGCTCAGCGCGACGGACAACACCATCGGGACGGCGACGAAGACCAGCAGCCCCAGGACGTCGGGGGCCAGGAAGAGCGCGGCGGCCAGCCACTCGCGGTGCCTGCGGCTGAGCCCGGGGCCTCTGGTCGAGGCCGGTGCCTGCGCCGGGGCCGCGGCGGCCCGGCGCTCCTTCGCGGCGACGCTGCTCATATCAGGCTCGCCCCCTTGTAGCTCTTGGTGTACGCGTCGATGGACCGGGTGGCCCGCTCGATCTCGCTCTCCACGCCGCGGCCGGCGAGCATGGTGCCCTGGATGGCGTCGGAGATCGCCTTGTAGACCACCGGGGGATAGCGCGGTTCGGCACGGCCCCCGGGGAAGATCTCGTCCTTGAAGCGGCGCATCACCTCGGCGTCGTAGCCGCCCTTGGCGGCGCCGCGCTCCAGGGCGCTGGCGCGGGGCGCCACGTCGGTCTTGGCCCGGACGCACCAGTCGACCATCCGGTCGATGGAGTCGTCCTTCATGGACCCGAGGGCCCAGACGCAGAACTCGGCCGCGACCTCGGGATTGCGGCCCTGCGCGTTGGCGCAGAAGGACCAGCCGCCCAGCGCGGTGACGTAGTCGCCGCCCGGGGGAGTGGGGAGCTTGAAGACGCCGTACGGGTAGTCGGGCGCGAACGCCTTGAAGCTGGCGACGTTCCAGATGCCCTGCTGCCACATGCCGACGTTGCCGCCCTTGAAGCCGCCGATCACGTCGCCCGCGGCGGGCACGGTGCGCGGGGCGATGCCGTGGCGCACGGCGTCCTGCCACAGCGTGAGGGCCTGACGGGTGCCCTTGGAGTCGAAGGCGACGCCGCCGCGCTCGTCCAGGACGTCGCCGCCGCCCTGCCACATCCACGGGTACCAGGTGAAGTTCTGGTAGTAGCCCGGGTTGGTCTCGAAGACGAGCCCGGCCGTGGTGCGGGAGCCCAGCTTGTCGCCGATGTCGAGCATCTGGTCCCAGGTGGTGGGGATGTCGGCCTCGGACAGGCCGGCCTTCTCCCACAGGCCCTGGGAGTAGAACATCGCCAGCGGCTCGACCTCCATGGGGAGGGCGTAGACCTTGCCGTCGACCTTGCGGCTGTCCAGGGCGGAGCCGAAGTCCTCGACGGCCGCCTTCTCCATGTGCGGGGTGAGGTCCTCCAGGACGCCCCCGTTGTAGTACCGCAGGAAGTCGCCGGGGGAGAGCATGAAGATGTCCGGGCCCTCGCCGGTGGCGAAGGCGGACGGCAGCTTGAAGCCGTTGAGGTAGGTGGGCTGCGGCAGGTAGACGAGGTCGATCTGCTGCTTGTGGGTGGCGTTCCACTTCCCGACCATGTCGGTGAACCACTTGGACTGCGCGTTGATCGCCGGGTCGGGCGAGCGCTGGGGTCCGTAGAAGTTCCAGAACTGGAGGTTGCCGCCCTTCGCCCGGGCCGTGCCGCAACCGGTGAGCAGGGCCGGGGCCGCGACCGCCGCGCCGGTGCCCGCCATGGCGGTGAGGAAGCGGCGGCGTGAGGTGCCGGCCGGGGACGGAGCCGGGTGCCCGGCTTCATTGCCGTGCTGGAGCATGCGTGCGCTCCTGTCGGGGTGGGATGGAGTCGGAGGTGGGACGCTGTGGGGGCGTGGGGAGAGGACGTGCGGGGTCAGTCGACCTCGAGCGTGAGCAGGTCCGGAGCGGCCGGACGGGACGCGCAGGCGGGTGCGTCCAGGTAGAACAGCGAGGTGCTCGCGATGTCGTCGCTGGTGTGCCGGTAGCGGTGCGGCAGCCCGTTGCCCTGGCCCGGACCGATGCCGAGGCTCTGCACGGTGACGCTCAGGTCCTCCGCGAAACGGACGGGGTCCAGGACGTGCCAGCGGTACATCCCGAACCGCTGCTGGCTGCGGTACAGCCCGTCCGGGCGCAGGATCTGGTTCAGACCGAGATACGGGGTGGTGTACGCGGTGTAGCCCTGCCCGGGGACGTCGAAGTTCCAGGCGCCGCCGAAGTAGTCCTCGGTGCCGGTGCC
This sequence comes from Streptomyces coelicoflavus, assembly GCF_003112555.1. Classification (GTDB taxonomy): domain Bacteria; phylum Actinomycetota; class Actinomycetes; order Streptomycetales; family Streptomycetaceae; genus Streptomyces; species Streptomyces coelicoflavus. The sequence continues at coordinate 13,128 of NZ_BEWB01000007.1, forward strand.
GCAGATCGTCGGGTACTCGTCGTCGCCGTCGAGATAGAACTTCAGCTCGCCCTCGCCCCACCAGCCGGGGCTGTTGACGCCCCACGCCAGGTACGTGCCCACGTAGCTGCCGGCGCCGGTGACGCCGTCGAGCAGGGTGTGCACCTCGCCGAACGGCACGGGGTGGCTGCGGCGCCACTGGGCGTGGAAGTAGGAGGCGTCCTCCTCGACCTCGTCCAGTTCGTAGTCCACCTGGTAGTACAGCGTGACCTTCTCGGCGGTCAGGTTCTCCAGGGTGATGCGCGCCTTGCGGCGGAAGGGCATCGGCCAGTACGCGTTGAAGCCGCCGTTGGGGTTGGCCGCGACGGGCACGGAGGAGACCTGGCTGAAGACGTTCCAGCCGTTGCAGAAGAAGTCGCCGAGCGGGACCTCCACGGCCGGGGTCTCCTCCCCCTCCCAGTACATCCGCAGCAGGGTGCCGCGCCAGGCGCCGTGCGGATCGGTGGTGCACCACAGGTGACGGATGGTGCCGGGGCCCTCGATGTCCGCGAGCACCGCCGTCTCGCCGGCGGCGATGTCGATGCTGGGGGAGATCTTCCAGCCCGGTCCGAGACGGCTCGCCGCCACGGCTCCGGTGCCCTCCGTGGCCCGGCCGCCGCCGGCCCTGGCGCCGGTGAAGTTCTCGGCGCTGATGGAGCGGCTCACGGCGCGCGTCCTGCGGGAGATGCCGTCGAGTCCAAAGGTCGTCATCGTGTCTTGCCCTCAAGGTGGAGTTGCGGAGCGCGCCGTGGGCCCGAGGGGGCGTCGTGGGCGCGGGGAGGACGGTACGCCGTCTTCGTGACGCCGTTCCGTTCCTGCATCCCTGAAATCCATTTCACCGAAACGTAGAGCGGCCTCCAAGGGGTGTCAAGAGGTGAGACGCCTGCGCGTTTCCGCGCCGCGTCCACCCCCTTTGACCCGGCCTTCTGCGGACAAGTCGCGTCATGTGCGCGCTCCCTTGACGCTGAAATCGATTTCTGCGAACGTGCTCGCCATGCCTCGCAACGCAGTCATCGGTGTGGACATCGGCACCTCGAGCAGCAAGGGCGTACTCGTCGGCCTCGACGGCACCCTGATCCGCTCGGCCGTACGGGAGCACACCCCCGCCAGGCCGGGTCCCGGCCGCTTCGAGATGGACGCCGCCGTCTGGTGGGACGAGTTCACCGCCCTCGCCCGCGAACTGGCCGCCCCCGGCGACGTCACCGTGACCGCCGTCGGCGTCAGCGGCATGGGGCCGTGCGTCCTGCTGACCGACGAACACGACACGCCGCTGCGCCCCGCCATCCTCTACGGCGTGGACACCCGCTCGGTCCGCCAGATCGAGCGCATCGAGGCCGGGCTCGGCGCGGACGAGATCATCCGCCGGGGCGGATCCGCCCTCACCACCCAGGCGGCCGGGCCCAAGATCGCCTGGATCGCCGACGAGGAGCCCGAGCACTACGCCCGCGCCCGCCGTCTCTACATGCCCAGCTCCTGGCTGGTCCGCAGGCTCACCGGCGCCTACGTCCTCGACCACCACTCGGCCAGCCAGTGCACGCCGCTCTACGACACCCATGCCCGCCAGTGGTACGCCCCCTGGGCCGCCGAGGTCGCCCCCGGCATCGAACTGCCGCCGCTGCGCTGGTCCGGCGAGACCGCGGGCACCCTCACTCCGGATGCCGCCCGGGAGACCGGCCTGCCCGCCGGCATCCCCGTCACCACCGGCACGATCGACGCCTGGGCGGAGGCCCTGAGCGTGGGCGCCCAGGGTACCGGCGACCTGATGCTGATGTACGGCACCACCATGTTCCTCGTCCACACCGTCCCGGAGCCCCTCACGAGCGAGTCCCTGTGGGGTACGGTCGGCGCCCTGCCCGGCACCCGCAACCTGGCCGGCGGCATGGCCACCTCCGGAGCGGTCACCAACTGGCTGCGGGACCTGTTCGCCGACGAGGACCACGCCGGCCTCACCCGCCGGGCGGCCGAGTCGGGGCCCGGCGCCAACGGCCTGCTGATGCTGCCGTACTTCTCCGGTGAACGCACGCCGGTCATGGACCCGGACGCCCGCGGCGTGATCGCCGGCCTGACGCTCTCCCACACCCGCGGCGACCTCTACCGGGCGGCCCTGGAGGCCACCGGCTTCGGCGTCCGGCACAACATCGAGGTGATCGAGGCGGCCGGCGGCGACATCCGCCGCGTGGTCGCCGTCGGCGGCGGCACGCAGGGCGACCTGTGGACGCAGATCGTCTCCGACATCACCGGCCGCCCGCAGGAGCTTCGCACCACCACCATCGGCGCGAGCTACGGCGGTGCGCTGCTGGCCGCCGGGCTCGTCCAGGACGTCTGTGTCGACGACTGGAACCCGGTGCGCGCCACGGTGACACCACGCCCCGAACACACCCGGCGCTACGACGACCTCTACGCCCTCTACCGGCGCCTCTACCCGGACACCTCGGACGTCGTCCACACCCTGGCGACGTTGCAGGACCGCTGACCGGCCGCCCCGCCGACCCACCCCTTCCGGGCACCGGCCGACTGCCCCGGGCCGTCGACCGGCCGCCCGGGCGCCGGGCACGACCCGCTCGGCCCCGCCGGCCCCCGCCGGCCGCACGCACAACCTACGGAGACCGCATGACCGCGTACACCCTGCCCGTGCTCCACGAGCCGCCGGCCGCCGAGCCGGCCACCGTCTACACCGTGACCAGCGGCGATCTCCGCCCCGCCGCCAACACCACGTGCTGGCCCACCCAGGAGAAGCTGGAGAAGGACCTCGCCGCCGCCGTCACCGCCCTCGGCCGGCAGGTGCGCCGCGGCCACCCGGTGGACGAGGCCAAGGGCCACGGGTTCATCGACAGCCAGCGCGCCGGCATCGAGGTCTTCAAGAACCTGCCCAAGGACGCCCCGCTGATCGTCGTCGAGGCCGTCTGGCAGTACAGCCACCACGTTCTCGCCGGGCTGCGCAGCCACCGGGGCCCGATTCTGGTCGTGGCGAACTGGAGCGGCGAGTTCCCGGGCCTGGTCGGCCTGCTGGGCCTGGCCGGCAGCCTCACCAAGGCGGGCGTCGACTACTCGGTGCTGTGGAGCCCCGACTTCACCGACGACTGGGCGCGCGAGGGCCTGCGCACCTGGCTGGAGACGGGCACCCTCACCCACGACACCGGCCACGTCCGGCCCCTGCCCCCGCTGCCCGAGGACGCCGAGACCGAACTGGGCACGGCCCTCGCCCGGCAGCTGCGCGCGGAGAAGGCGATCATCGGCGTCTTCGACGAGGGCTGCATGGGCATGTACAACGCCATCATCGACGACGAGTTCCTCAACCCCCTCGGGATCTACAAGGAACGCCTCTCGCAGAGCGCCCTGGTCGCGGAGATGAACAAGGTCTCCGACGAGGAGGCCCAGGCCGTCCGCACCTGGCTCGACGACGCCGGGATGACCTTCCACACCGGCACGGACGAGGCCACCGAACTCACCGACGCCCAGCTGCTCAGCCAGTTCAAGATGTACATCGCCGCGCTGCGCATCTCCGACGACTTCGGACTCGACGCGGTCGGCATCCAGTACCAGCAGGGCCTCAAGGACACCGTCCCTGCCAGCGACCTCGCCGAGGGCCTGCTCAACAACGTCCAGCGCCCGCCGGTGCGCAGCCGCGACGGTGCCCGCGAGCTGTACGCCGGCGCGCCGCTGCCGCACTTCAACGAGGTCGACGAGGGCGTCGCCGTCGACTCCCTGGTCACCAACCGCATCTGGACGGCGATGGGCCTCGACCCGGCGACCACGCTGCACGACATCCGCTGGGGCGAGGAGTACGACGGCCGGTTCGTCTGGGTCTTCGAGATCTCCGGCTCCGTCCCCGCCTCCCACCACGGCGGCTACGACAAGTCGTACAGCATGCGGCAGCCGCCGATGTTCTTCCCGCTCGGCGGCGGCACCCTCAGCGGTGTCTCCAAGCCCGGCGAGATCGTCTGGTCGCGCGTCTTCCTGATGGACGGCCGCCTCCACGTCGACCTCGGCCGCGCGAGCGCCGTCGAGCTGCCCGAGGAGGAGACGCGGCGCCGGCTGGACGCCACCAACCCGCAGTGGCCGATCATGCACGCGGTCCTGCACGGCGTCACCCGCGACCAGTTCATGGCCCGCCACCGCGCCAACCACCTCAACGTCGCCTACGCACCCGACGCGGCCACCGCCGACCGGGCGCTGCGCGCCAAGGCCGCCCTCTTCGCCGAGCTGGGCGTCGAGGTGCACCTGTGCGGGGACGTGGCGCTGCGGGACGCGGTACCGGACGGTTCGTAGCATGCACTCATGAACGGCACACTCCCCGACACGATGCGGGCGGCGTACATCGACGCCGTCGGACCGGCCGACGCCGTCCGGTACGGAGAACTCCCCGTGCCGGCCGTGGGACCCACGGACGTGCTCGTGCGGGTGGCGGCCGTCGCGGTGAACCCCGTGGACACCTTCGTGCGGTCCGGTGCGTACGCCACACCCCTCCCGACGCCCTTCGTCGTCGGCCGCGACCTGGTGGGCGAGGTCGCCGCGGCCGGGCCCGGCGTCGCCGGCTTCGGCGTCGGGCAGCGGGTGTGGTGCAACAGCCTCGGCCACGACGGCCGGCAGGGTTCCTTCGCCCGGTACGCGACGGTCGCCGCCGAACGCCTCTACGCGGCGCCGCCCGGTGTGGACACGGACCACCTCGTGGCGGCCGCCCACCCGGCGGCCTCCGCCTGGGTCGCACTCTTCCGGCACGGACGGCTGAGGGCGGGGGAGACCGTGTACGTCGGGGGCGGCGCCGGGAACGTGGGCGGTGCCGCCGTGGCCCTGGCCTCCCGGGCCGGGGCCCGTGTGGTCGCCACGGCGCGTGCGGAGGACGCCGGGACGGTGCGGGAGCTGGGCGCGGCCGAGGTCCTGGACCACCACGCCCCCGATCTCGCCGAGCGCGTGCGCCGGGCCGCTCCCGACGGCTACGACGTGCACCTGGACACGTCCGGGCACGGGGTGCTCGCCGACGCCGTGGACTCGCTGGCGCAAGGCGGGCGGCTGGTCGCGATGGTGGGCCTGGGCACCGGGCCCGCCGCCCTGCCGTTGAGCCGGCTCTACACCAGGGACGCGAGCATCGTCGGCTTCGCCATCAGCAACGCCACGACCGCCGACCTCGCCGAGGCGGCGCGGGGCGTCGTGGGCGTCCTCACCGGCACATCGTGGCGCCCGCGCATCGCCGACCGGCTGCCGCTGTCGATGACGGCCGAGGCCCACCGCAGGCTGGAGGCCGGCGAGGTGCGGGGGCGTCTCGTCCTCACGCCCTCTTGATCGTCTTTCCGGTCGGCCGGGCGCGGTCCATGATGGGCAGGTCGGAGAAACCGAAACCCGTCACAAGAGCGTGGGGGTCCAGGAATGCGCCGTGAAGACCTGCCGGCACCCGAAACGGGGCTGCTGCTCACCCACTTCCTCACCGTGGCCGACGTGCCGCGCTCGCGTGCCTTCTACTCCGAGGTGCTCGGCGGCGAGGTCGTGCTCGACGAGAACCCGTGCATCGTCAGGCTCGCGAACAGCTGGCTCATCATGAACCCGGGCGGCGGACCGACGCCCGACAAACCCGACGTCACCCTGCGCCCGCCGGACGATCCCGGCACGGCGACGAACTTCCTCAACATCCGGGTCGCCGACATCGAGCGCTGCCACCGCGAGTGGAGCGCGCTCGGCGCCGAGTTCCTCACCCCGCCGATCGACCGGAAGGCCGAACTCCGGTGCTATCTGCGCGACCCGGACGGCTACCTCATCGAGGTCGGCCAGGCCACCGGGCTGCTGGAGGGCATCCTCGCCGATCCGCCCGCGGGTCCGGGCCGGGGCTGACGCGTCCGGCGCGGGCACAGCGGGGCAGCAGGGCAGCTGGCCCAGCAGGGCGGCTCAGGGCTGCGGACGGACGGTCAGCAACTGCTGGGCGTGGCCTACGGGTCCGTCCAGGTCGTGCAGCACGGTGCTGGTGATGCCCTGCCCGGTGGGCCCGAAGACGACGGTGGTGTCCAGGCCGGTCCAGCGGCCCCGCGGGGCACGGTGCAGGTGCAGGGTCAGATCGACGTTCGGGAACATCCACTCCCGGGGCGACTGGCGCACCGCGATGCCGTTGGCCGTGTCGACCAGCGCGACGTAGGAGGCCAGTGGGCTCGCGCTCTCCCCGGCGACCAGATCGAGGCCGGTGGAGACCCAGGCGGTGGTGCGGCCGGGGGAGGGCGGGGCGAGCGGGCGTACGTCCAGGGAGGCGATGTAGCCGCCGGGCCACTCGGACTCCATCGGCCAGCGGGCGAGCGTGTCCGGCGCGGTGAGCCGGTCGGCGCCGCCCCCGGCGACGGCGCTCGTGTCCCCGTCCGCCAGCAGCCATGCCCTGGCCCGCGCCACCGACCGGTCCGCCATCAGCACGGTCGCCTCGACCAGCTCGATGGTGCGTCCCGGACGTATCGTCTCCACCCGTATCTCGCACTCGTCGAGGGCCGGGCGGCCCAGGATGTCGAAACTGATCCGGCTCAGTGACATGTCCGCCACGCCGGGACGGCCCGCCAGATGACGGTCGACGGCGTGCACGATCAGCCCCCCGAGCGGACTGAAGTGCTGTTCGTCCCGGCTCCACGCGCCGCCCGCGTGCGGGGTGGGCTTGTAGCGGTGCTCGTCGATCCGCTCGTAGTAGCTGTCCGGGGTCGCTGTGCTGGTGTTCAACGGGCTGCTCCTGGAACGACGGCGGTGCGGGGGCGGCGGGGGCGGGCCGGGACGGCGGCGCCGGGGCCGCGACCAGGATAGTTCGGCGGCGAATCGGACCCGGGCCCGAGTGGGGCGCCCTCGGCTGGGAACCCAGACGGTCCGAGGAGACCGAGGGGGAGCGCAGGCGAAGGAGCAGCGCGATGGCGAAGGACCGCGACGACGGCGAGCGCCTGAGGAAGGGCGACAAGGTCACCTGGAGCAGCCACGGCTCCCGCACCGAGGGCGAGGTGGAGAAGAAGATCACCGAGCGCACCGAGGCGGCGGGCCGCACCGTGGACGCCTCCTCCGACGACCCGCAGTACCAGGTCCGCAGCGACAGGTCGGGCAGGTCGGCGGTGCACAAGCCGTCCGCGCTGAAGAAGAAGAAGTGAGGTGACATGGACGGCGACGAGCAGGACGAGACCCGGGACGCGTTCCACGAGCTGGTGAACATGACACCGGCCGAGCTGGACAAGTGGCTCGACACCGACGAGTCCCGGGACGCCGGGCACCACCAGGACGGCGGCGAGTCCGTCGGGCACGCCTCCGGCCGCCGGATCGTCGGGATCCTGCGGAAGAAGGAGGGCGACCTCACCGACGACGACTACGAGCACATGCGGAAGGTCGTCGGGTACGTCCGCCGGCACCTGGCCCAGCGTCCGTCGGGCGACGTCCGGGACACCCGGTGGCGGCATTCGCTGATGAACTGGGGCCACGACCCCCTGGAGCGCCATGGATGACGACGCGCACCGGCGTCCCGAGGGCGTGAGCGACGCGACGGTCGAGGCCCTCGGGTCGCTGTCCAAGGCGCTGGAGACGACCGAGTGCGCCCGCGGCCACCTGTTCGCCTTCCACCAGTTCACCGGGTCGGCGGACTTCGAGCTCGACCGCGCGGTCCGGCTGCTGCGCGCCGCCGGACACGAGGACTGGGCGGAACGCGTCCGCACCGAGATCCTGGGCCGCAACGTCATCCCGGGCCACTGGACGTTCCAGATCGTCGAGGCGTACGACCGGACGTACTACCAGGCGTTCCGGGACCTGGAGCGAGACGCGGTGGCGCACCTCGCCGGGGGCCGCGGCCACCTGTACGAGGCGGAGCTGAAGGAGGCCCGACGGACCCGGAACCACCCGGACCACACGTCCCGCCCCGACAGCCCCGCCTGACGGCGGCGCGCGGCGCGTCCGGGGCTCAGTCGCGGCCCCGGGCCCGCTTGAAGCGGTCCAGACCCTCGGCGAGATCGACGATCGGGTCCGGACAGGCGCCGTACCCGGACCGCTCCTCCTTGGGCAACCGCCACGGCTCGTGCACGGAGCGGCCCTCCAGGCCGGCCAGCTCGGGTACCCAGCGCCGGACGTACGCCCCGTCGGGATCGAAGCGCCGCGCCTGGGTCGTGGGGTTGAGGACACGGTGCGGGCGGGTGTCGGTGCCGGTGCCCGCGGCCCACTGCCAGTTGAGCTGGTTGTTGGCCACGTCGCCGTCGGCGAGCAGCTCCAGGAAGTGCCGGGCGCCGACCCGCCAGTCCACGTACAGCGTCTTGGTGAGGAAGCTCGCGACGAGCAGGCGGCCGCGGTTGTGCATCCAGCCCTCGTGCCGCAGCTGGCGCATCGCGGCGTCCACGATCGGGTAGCCCGTGCGCCCCTCCTTCCACGCCGCGACGTCCGCCTCGGCCGCCGCCCCGGTGCGCCAGTGGTCGTGCCGGGTGCGGTAGTCGGCGGCCGCGGCGTGCGGGCGGGCGGCCAGCACCTGGTGGTGGAAGTCCCGCCAGGCCAGCTGCCGTACGAACGCCTCGGCGCCCGGGCCGCCCCTGCCGCGGGCCCGGTGGACCAGTTCGACGGGGGAGAGGGCGCCGAAGTGCAGGTCGGGGGAGAGCCGGGACGTCGCGTCCCCTGCCAGGTCGTCGTGGTGGTCCGCGTAGCCCGTGACGCCGCCGCGCAGCCAGGCCGTCATCCGCTTCCTGGCCTGCCGCTCCCCGCCGGCCGGCAGCCCCGGGGACAGTCCCGTCAGGCCCTTGCGGCCGGGCAGCCGCTCCGAGCCGACGCCGTCCGGGACCCGGACCCGGCGCGGGGCGGCCAGCGGCTCGCGGACGGAGTGCTCGCCCCAACGCCGGAAGTACGGTGTGAAGACCGCGAAGTGGTCGGAGGAGGCCGGGGTGACGGACCCCGGGGCCAGCACGGTCGTCACGGCGTCGTGGACGTGCAGCCGGCAGCCGCGCGCCTCGAGCGCGGAGCGCAGGAGTTCCTCGCGCCGGTGCGCGTGCGCGCTGACGTCGGCCGCCACGTGCACCTCGTCGGCCTCCGCCTCCCCGACCACCGCACACACCTGTCCGACCAGGTCGCCGGAGCGGACGACGAGCCGTCCGCCCCGGTCGCGCAGGCCCGCGTCCAGGTCCCGCAGGCAGTCGGCGAGCAGGGCGAGCCGGTTGGGCGCGGCGAAGCCGGCGGCGTCCACGGCACGGTCGCGGACGAACAGCGGCACCACGGCGGCGGACCGGTCGAGGGCCGCACGCAGCGGCGGATGGTCGTGCAGCCGCAGATCGCGGGTGAACAGGACGACCGACGTGGTCATGGCGCTCCTCGCAGCGGGTCCGGGCGACGCTACCGGACCACGCGACGCCCTCCCCGGGGACGCGCGGGACGCCGCCGCGCCGGGGAAGGACGGGAGGCGGGAAGGACGGACGGATACGACCGCGCGCTGCCCCCTGCCGGGCGACAGGCGACCCAGGGGGCCAGGCCCGCCGCGCCCTCGCTGCCGGTCCGGAGGCCGGGAAGCAGCGGCGGTCCGGGGCGAGGCGTGGGCGGGCGGCCCGGCCGGGCGGGTTCGGCGTTGCGCCGGTCCGGCGCATCGGACGGTGTCCGGGGGGCGTCGGCCCAGTACGGGCGCGCGGGGCGGAGCGGTGCGGCGCACCCGGACGGGACGCGGGCGCCCGCTCCTGGGTAGGGCGGTGGTGGTGGGCAGGTTCAGTGGCGGGGTGCCGTGACCCGGCCGGGCGGGCTGGGGAGGAGGCGGCGGTGCCGGTCGAGGCTGGGGCCGGGGCCGGGACCGCGAACGGTCACCCGGTACGGGGGTACAGGGCACCGGCCCGGGGCGACGGCGGCCCGGCGCGCGGTGTGCCGGTCGCTCACGGGGCAGGGGCGCCGTGGCCCCCGTCGGAGCCGCGCGGAGCGTGTGCGGCGGCGCGGGCGATGTTGCGGGCCATGCCGCCGAACACCACGGCGTGGAAGGGCGACACGCTCCACCAGTACGCCTGGCCCGCCAGTCCGTGGGGGTGGAACAGCGCCCGCTGGCGGTACCGCGTCCGCCCGGCGTCATCGGTCTCGGCGTGCATCTCCAGCCAGGCCAGCCCCGGCAGCCGCATCTCCGCGCGCAGCCGCAGCAGCCGGCCGGGGACGATCTCCTCCACCCGCCAGAAGTCCAGCGAGTCGCCGACCCGCAGCCGCGCGGCGTCCCGGCGGCCCCGGCGCAGGCCCACCCCGCCGGCCAGCCGGTCCAGCCACCCCCGTACCGCCCAGGCCAGGGGGAAGGAGTACCAGCCGTTGTCGCCGCCGATGCCCTCGATCACCCGCCACAGCGCGTCGGGCGGCGCGTCGACCGTCAGTGCGCGGTGGTCGGTGTAGAGGCTGCCGCCCGCCCAGTCGGGGTCGGTGGGCAGCGGATCGCTGGGCGCCCCCGGCACGGACGCGGACGACCAGCGGGTGCTGACCCGGGCCTCCCGCACCCGTTGCAGGGCGAGGCGCAGCGCCTCGTCGAAGCCGAGCGGGTATCCCGGCGGTGGCGGCACGTACCGGACGATGTCGTTCTCGCGGCACACCACCTCGTGCCGCAGCGACTCGGTGAGCGGGCGCGCGATGGCCGCCGGGACCGGTGTGACCAGCCCGACCCAGTGGCTGGACAGCCCGGGGGAGAGCATCGGCACCGGCAGGATCAGCCGCCGGGGCAGCTCGGCGACCTCCGCGTAGCGGACCATCATGTCGCGGTAGGTGAGGACGTCGGGCCCGCCGATGTCGAACGCCCGGGACACCTCGGCCGGCATGGTCGCGCTGCCGGCCAGGGCGCGCAGCACGTCCCGGACGGCGACCGGCTGGATCCGGGTGTGGACCCAGCTGGGCGTGACCATCACCGGCAGCCGCTCGGTGAGGTAGCGCAGCATCTCGAAGGAGGCCGACCCGGAGCCGATGACGACCGCCGCCCGCAGCACGGTCGTGGGCACGCCCGAGGCCAGCAGGATGCGGCCGACCTCGGCGCGGGAGCGCAGGTGCGGTGACAGGTCCCGTTCCGGCACCCCGGCCGGGGTCAGGCCGCCCAGATAGACGATGCGCCGCACCCCCGCCGCCTCGGCCCGCTCGGCGAAGGTGCGCGCCGCCCGCCGGTCGGTCTCCTCGAAGTCGTCGCCGCTGCCGAGCGCGTGCACCAGGTAGTAGGCGACGTCGACGCCCTTCATCGCCGCCGCCACCGAGTCGGCGTCCGTGACGTCCCCGCGCACCACCTCCGCCCTCCCCGCCCACGGATGGTCGCGCAGCTTGTGGGGGGAGCGGGCCAGGCACCGCACCCGGTGCCCGGCGTCGAGCAGTTCCGGCACGAGGCGGCCCCCGATGTACCCCGTCGCGCCGGTGACCAGGCAGCGCAGCCCCGCTCCGCCGCTCTCGTCGCTCGTCCGGTCGGGTCGTTCGCTTCCCTGGCTCATGGGGCTCCGTTGCTCGCGGGACAGTCGTCACCGTCACCCCTTCCCCCGGACGGGCCGCGGTGGACGCGTCCCGGCCCAGGTCGACCCTTCTATACGCTGATCGCGTGGCGACAGCGAACCAGCGCGGACAGCACGCGCACGAGCGGAGGACCGGCCCCGGCACCGAGGCGAGCGACCTGCACGTGCTCGCCGCACAGCTGCGGCGGATGAACGGCGAGATCAACCGTCTCGTGCACGGCTTCGCCGGCAGCCACGGCCTGCACGCCACGGACGTCCAGGCGCTCGCCGCGATCCTGGACGCGCGCGAGCCCATGACCCCCGGGCGGCTGCGCGAGCACCTGGGGCTGACCTCGGGTGCGGTGACGGCGTGCGTGGACCGGCTGGAGCGCGCGGGGCACGTGCGCCGGGTCCGGGAGAGCACCGACCGCAGGGTCGTCCACCTGCGCTACGTGCCCGAGGCCAAGGAGGCGGCCCGGCGGTACTTCCTGCCGCTGGCCGAGGCCGCCGCCGCCACCCGCTCGCGCTTCGACGACGACGAACTCGCGGTCGTGGTGCGCTTCCTGACGGCGATGAACGAGGACCTGCGGCTCGTGCGGTCGGACGAGCGCTGAGCATCACGGCGGTACCGCATACGGGGGAGTGACGGGGGCACACGCGGTGTGTCACGAGGGGAAAGTAACTCAATCATTGAGATTGTCTATGATCGAGTCACTTTCCCGTCGCCCCCGCAGCCCTGGAGACCCGCCACCGATGTCCACCCCCTCCCGACGGGCCCGTTGGCTCGTCCCCGCCGTTCTGCTCCTGATCTGGCTCGGCATCGGCGGAGCGCTCGGGCCGTACGCCGGAAAGCTCGGCGAGGTCGCCACCAACGACCGGGCCGCCTTCCTGCCCCGCAGCGCGGAGTCCACGCAGGTCATCGACGCCCAGAAGGCCTTCCAGCAGGACGAGACGCTCCCGGTGATCGTCGTGTGGACCGCCGACGGCGGCGGCTCCGTCACGGGCCACCGGTCCGCGGCCACCCGCTCCCTGACACCGCTGGAGGGCGAGCCGGGCGTAGTCGGCCAGGCGTCGCCCGCGCTGCCCTCCGAGGACGGCGAAGCCCTCCAGGCCGTCGTACAGGTCGAACCGGACCTCGGCGACGCGCTGCCCGACGTGCTGGCGCGGATCGGCGACGCGGCCGAACGGGTGCCCGGCACGCAGGCGCAGCTGGCCGGTCCCGCGGCCTCCCAGGCGGACCTCTCCGACGCCTTCTCCGGCATCGACGGGCTGCTGCTGGGCGTCGCGCTGATCACGGTGCTGGTGATCCTGCTGCTGGTCTACCGCAGCGTCCTGCTGCCCCTCGTCATCATCCTGGGCGCCGTCTTCGCCCTGGGCCTGGCCTGCGCGATCGTCTACGCGCTGGCCGAGCACGACGTCGTACGCGTGGACGGACAGGTCCAGGGCATCCTGTCCATCCTGGTCATCGGCGCCGCCACCGACTACGCGCTGCTGCTCACCGCCCGCTTCCGCGAGGAACTGGCCCGCCACCCGGACCGCTTCACCGCCGTACGCGCCGCCCTGCGGGCCTCCTGGAGTGCCGTCGTGGCCAGCGCGGCGACCGTCGCCCTCGCCCTGCTGGCGCTGCTGCTCAGCGACCTGACCAACAACCGCGCGCTCGGCCCCGTCGGCGCCATCGGCATCGTCTGCGCCGTGCTGAGCACGCTCACCTTCCTGCCCGCCGTCCTGGTCCTGCTCGGCCGGGCCGCGTACTGGCCCGCGAAGCCCGTACCGGCCGGCGATCCGGAGGCGGCCGGCGGACACCGGCTGTGGCACCGCGTCGCCGCACGGGTGGACCGGGCCCCGCGCCGCATCTGGGCGATCTCGCTGGCCGCGCTGCTCGCCTGCGCCGCCTTCGCGCCGACCCTGACCTCCAAGGGCGTGCCCCTGGACGAGATCTTCGTGAACGACACCCCGTCGGTCGCCGCGCAGCAGACCCTGGCCCGGCACTTCCCCGGCGGTTCCGGAAATCCGGCGGTGATCATCGCCGAGGCCGACCGTCTCGACCCGGTCCTCGCGGCCGCCCGCGACACCCGCGGCGTCGCCTCCGCCGCCGCGGTGACCGCCTCCGGACGTCCCGGCGGGGGTGAGCCCAAGGTGGTCGACGGACGGGTGCGGATCGACGCGACGCTCGAGGCGCCGGCCGACAGCGACGCCGCCAAGAGCGCCGTGGCCCGCCTCAGGACGGCCGTCCACGAGGTACCCGGCGCGGACGCCCTCGTCGGCGGCTACACCGCCCAGCAGTACGACACCCAGCGCACCGCCGAGCACGACCGCACGCTCATCGTGCCCGTGGTCCTCGCCATCATCCTGGTCATCCTGATCGCCCTGCTGCGCTCGCTGCTGATGCCGGTGCTGCTGGTGGCGACCGTGGCGCTGAACTTCGTGGCCACCCTGGGCGTCTCCGAGCTGGTCTTCACCCACGTCTTCGGCTTCAGCGGCACGGACGCCTCCGTCCCGCTGTACGGCTTCGTCTTCCTGGTCGCGCTCGGCGTGGACTACAACATCTTCCTCATGTCCCGGGTGCGGCAGGAGTCCCTGCACCACGGGGTGCGGGAGGGCATCCTGCGCGGTCTGACGGCCACCGGCGGCGTGATCACCTCGGCCGGGGTCGTCCTCGCCGCCACCTTCGCCGCGCTCGGGGTGATCCCCCTCGCCTTCCTGGTGCAGATCGCGTTCATCGTGGCCTTCGGCGTCCTGCTGGACACGCTGGTGGTGCGCTCGCTGCTGGTCCCGGCGCTCGCCCGCGACATCGGCGCCGTCGCCTGGTGGCCGGGGAGGCTCGGGCGCCGGACCGGGGCGGGCAGGGGCGACACCCCCGTGAGGTGACGCTCCCGTGAGGTGACGCCCTCGTGAGGGGTGACGCCCCGCCCGCCGGGCGCGTCACGCGTCCGGACGTCCCGCCGGGGGCCGCACCGTGCCGAGGAAACGCCGTACGGCGATCTCGATGACGACCCGCTCCGGATTCGCCCGGGGCTGCCGGTAGCGGGCGGCGTACCGGGACTCCGCGTCGCGGACCGCCGCGGCGTCGTCCCGTACGGACGCGACGCCCTCCAGCGTGGACCAGTACCTGCCCTCCACCTGGCCCACGGCGACGACCGCTCCGGGTGCCCGCCGCACGTTGCGGGCCTTCGTGGTGTCCCGGCTCGTGATGACCCGCGCGGTGCGGGTGGCGTGGTCGTACGTCACCCCGACCGGGACCAGGTGCGGCGTCCCGTCGGCCCGCGGCGTCGACAGGAAGCAGATCCGGCGCTCCTGCCAGAACCGGACGAACTCGTCGTCCGCGTCGTGCCGTTCCCCGGTGTCCATCCGCTCTCCTCACCCGCGCAGCCTGCGTTCCCTCCGGAACAGCATCGCCCGGCGGGCCGGACGCCCGCTCGGCGGGGTCCGGGCGGTGGGCTCCGGAGGGCGGCGGCGGCCCGGTTCAGGCGGCGTCCCGGTCGGCCGCGTGGGCCTCGCCCGGTTCCGGGCGCGGGCCGGGGGAGCGGTGGTCCCGGCCGCCGGGGAGCAGGCGCAGATGCCGCCGTCGCGCGTGCCGGGGCGGCCCGGGATCACCGAACAGCCGGTCCTCCAGGTACGTCATGGTGAACAGCAACAGCCCCAGCCCGGGCAGTAGTAGGACGGCAACGGTAACCACGCCGCAAGTCCCCCTCCGCTGTGGACGACTCCCTGCGGGTGCCCCGGCCGGGCCCGGTGATGAGGAGGCCGGGAGTGAAGATGCCGCAACCGTCGGACATAAGGGGCAACCGGCGGAACGGGTGACACGTGCGCGGGGTCATGTTCGTGTCGCGCGTGGGTAGGGGGCTCCCTCGGCAGACAAGTCGTCCCCGAGGAACGGAGCAGCCGAGCCGATGTCGCACACCCTCCCGCCCGCCGAACCGGCGACCACCCCGCAACTGGCGGCCTCGTGGTCGGACTGGATCGGCGACCACACCACGTCACTGATCGGGATACCGCTGCGCATCGCGCTCATCGTCGTGATCCTGCTCGTGCTGCGCATGGTGGCGAAGCGGGCGATCACCCGGGTCGTCCAGCGGGTCCTGGAACCGTCGGCGGGCGAGACCGAACGCAGCCGCCCCCGCAGGCAGGCCCGCGGCGCCGCCGTCCTGCACCGAGACCGGTCCCGGGCCCGGCAGCGCCGCGAACAACGGGCCCGCACCATCGGCTCGGTGCTCAGCAGCGCCGTGACCATCGTGCTCTTCATGGTGGGCGTGGCCATGGTCCTCGACCAGGTCGGCATCGCCCTCGGCCCGCTGCTGGCCAGTGCGGGGGTGGTCGGCCTGGCCATCGGTTTCGGTGCCCAGAGCCTGGTCGCGGACTACCTGTCCGGGCTGCTCATCATGGTCGAGGACCAGTACGGCGTCGGCGACTCGGTCGACCTCGGCGAGGCCGTCGGCGAGGTGGAGCACGTCGGCCTGCGCCTGACCCATGTGCGCGACCTCAACGGCGGCCTGTGGCACATCCGCAACGGCGAGATCCTGCGCGTCCGCAACGACAGCCAGGAGTGGGCCCGCGCCGTCCTGGACGTCGCCGTGTCCCACGACGCGAACCTCGACACCGTCTACCGCGTCCTGGAGGACGCCGGCCGCGCGCTGCGCGAGGAGCCGGACTTCGCGGACGTCCTGCTCGAGGACCCGGCGGTGTGGGGCGTGCAGTCCCTGGACGCCGACGGGATGCTGGTGCGCCTCGCGGTCAAGACCGTGCCGCTCCAGCAGTGGGGCGTCACCCGGGAGCTGCGCCGCCGGGTCAAGGAGGCGCTGGACGAAGCGGGCGTCGAGATCCCCTTCCCGCGGCGGACGGTGTGGCTGCGGACCGAGGACCCGCAGGACGAGAAGCAGGCCCTGACGCGCTGAGGGGCCGGCCGCTGGCACCGGGATTTGCCGGACCGGCAAACATCTTTGGCGCCTCCCGACCCGCCGGGGCAGCCTGCACGCGGGGCGCGCGACCGTCGCGCCCCGCGTGCAGACGACCGCGCCCGCCTCAGGAGGCACCATGACCGACATCCCCGCGCCGGCCCCCGCCGCGGAGTTCTGGGAAGCCCGCTACCGCGACACCGGCCGCGTCTGGAGCGGGCGCCCCAACGAGTTGCTGGTCCACGAGGCGGGCGACCTCGCCCCGGGCACCGCGCTCGACCTCGGCTGCGGCGAAGGGGCGGACGCCGTGTGGCTGGCCTCGCGCGGCTGGCGGGTCACCGGCGCCGACATCTCCGCCACCGCCCTCGCGCGCGCCGCCGGACACGCCGCCGAGGCCGGGGTCGGCGACCGCGTCGCCTGGGAACGCCACGAGCTGGGCCCCTCGTTCCCGGCGGGCTCCTTCGACCTGGTGAGCGCCCACTACCTGCAGTCCCCGGCCGAGCTCGACCAGCAGGCGGTGCTGCGCGCCGCCGCGGGGGCCGTGGCTCCCGGCGGCACCCTGCTGATCGTGATGCACGCCGGCTGGCCCTCGTGGCAGACCGAGCCGCCCTTCGACGCCGTCTTCCCCACCCTGGACGGCCTCCTCGCCGAACTCGCCCTGCCCGAGGGGGAGTGGAGCGTCGAGACCCGCCGTACCGCCCGGCGGCCGAGCGTCTCGCCCGAGGGGGTCGAGGGCTTCCGCGAGGACCATGTGTGGTGCCTGAGGCGAGACGCCGTTTTTGTTGAATGAGTTACCTCTCGAGAAATTTGTGATGGAAGGCATGTTCTGGGACTTATCGGACACCCTTGGGTGTGAAGGCCTTTGGCTACCAGAGGGAGATGGTGAAATGCCTTCCAAGGACAAGGTGCTCGAGGAAGTCACCCGCACCGAGAACATCGACATCGACGCGGCACTCGACCCCGCCGAGCCCGACGGAGTCTTCCGCGACAGCCGCGAGTGCGCCGCGCTCGCCCTGCAGTCCGGAGGTACCAACCTCCTGCTCTCGCCGCCGACCCCGCGCCCGAAGAAGGGCTGACGGACCGACGGGAGAATCAGATGGAGCAGTCGAGCACATCGGCCCTCCTGCAGGGAACGGTGCTTGACCTCGCTTCCGACGTGGTCTCCGCTCTTCGGAGCGGAGACCACGTGCGAGCGGGGAGCACCCTGACGGGAGGCGGCGCCGGTGAGGGCGTCGCGCGTGCCGCGGTACGTGTCCTGGGCGCCGACACCCTGCTGCCCAGCGTCCTGCTGGGCGTTCCGCCCGGCCCCGGACAACTCGCCGTGTTCAAGGACGCGGTGGCGGCCCACCCGCCGCGCGACGACGCGGCACCCGCCGTCGTGTGGAGCCACTGGGCCATGACCCGCGCCCTGCGCCGGACCGGACCGTCCCCGGACGGCCCGCCCTCCGACGGCACGGGCGCCGAACCCGACGCCCGCTGGCTCGACGGCGCCGGCTGGCAGTTCCTGACCCACCAGCTCGCCGTCCTCGCCCCGCTCGCGCTTCCTGGCGAGGAGTGCGCCGTGACCCGCGTGGCGCGGGGCCGGCCCGTGGACGTCGCCCGCGGCTTCGTACGGGCGGTGCGCCGCCGCGACTGGCAGCAGGCGGCCGGGGCCGGGCGCTGGCTCACACTCCTGGACGGGGTGCCCGACACCCTCGGACTCGAGGCCGGGCTGGACTTCGTACGCCTCATGGGCGGCTCCGACCCGCGGGTGGCCCTCCAGCTGGAGGCGGCACGGCTGATGCCGGCCGCAGTCCTCCTGTGAGCGGCCGGGACGCGAGCGTGCGCGACGCGCGCGTCCGTGACGTGAGCGTCCGCGGCGTCGAGGAGGCCGCGCTGGCCTGGGTGTGGGCCCACCGCGACCGCTTCGCGCTCGGCGAGGACGCGCTGGCGGCCGACGGCCAGGTCAACCGGACGTGGAAACCCCTGGGCGAGCTGACCCAGGTCTGCGCCTCCGTGGCCCGGTGCACCCCGCCGGACGACCCGCTGCACACCCGCGTGAGCGAACTGCTGGACTTCGCCTGGCAGCAGACCCACCGCGGCGAGCTCTTCCCGCTCATGCAGTCGCTGGAGCCCTTCGCCACCTACCCGCTGGAGGTGTACGCGGCCTTCGCCTCGGCCGGACTGCGGCACCCCGGCTACGAGGCGTCCGCCGCGGTGGTGGCCCGCACCCGCGGCTGGCGGCTGACCGAGCAGTACCCCACCCGCCGCCTCGGCGTGCTCGAGGCGGAGCGGCGCAGCGGCATCCCCCCGCACGGCGGAGTGCCGCAGGCGACGGACCGCACCTGGCTGGGCGGCCTGCCGGAACCCTGGACCTTCGAACGCGCGGCCGGTTACGCGCTCACCCACGTCGTGTTCCACCTCACCGACTGGGGAAGCACCGCACGGGGCGTGCCGGCCGACCTCGCGGAGTACCTGCTGCACTGGCTGCCGCCCTGGCTGGACACCTGCCTGGACGCCCGGATGTACGACCTGAGCTGCGAGCTGCTCGCGGTCGCGGCGAGCCTGCCGCGCCCCCCGGAGCAGGCACTCCTGGAGGACGCCTGGCAGCGTGTCGCGGCCGCCCAGAGAGGCTCCGGCGCGATCCCCGAGGAGGGCGCCGCCCAGGACGCCGCCGGACCGGATCCGGGACCGGACCCCTACGACTTCACCGACTGCTACCACTCCACCCTGATGGCCGCGTTCGCGGCGGCCCTCACCACGGCGGCGACGGCACCCCCACCGGACGTACGGCACGCCGCACCCCTCGGCGGACAGCACGCCGGACAAGGAGCGCCGGGATGACGGACACCCGCCTGATCCACCGCGTCGGAGCCGGTGCCCTGGAGTGGCTGTGGGCCCACCGTGACGGATTCCGCCTCGAACCGGACGTGGACCCCGAGATCGGCTTCCTGGAACGCTTCAAGCCGATCGGCGAACTCGCCCTGATCTGCAAGGTGCTCTTCCGCGAGGGCGTCGCCGGCTCCAGGCAGGCCCAGCTCGCGCGCCAACTGCTCGACCACACCTGGCGGGAGACCCTCGACGGGGGGCGCATGCTGGTGCGCGGGCAGCGCGTCGAGCCCTTCTCGCCCGCTCCCTTCGAGGTCTACCTGCCGTTCAAGGAGCTGGGCTACAGCCAGCCCGAGATCGAACACGCCACGGTCCTCAACCACCGGCTGGACAGCTGGGCCCGGTTCCCGGTGACCCCCACCCGCCGCCTCGGCCTGTCCGCCTTCCAGCGCCGCTTCGGCCTGTCCGCCCGGCCGCCCGAGGCCGACCTGGTCGCCACCACCTGGCTCGCCGGCACCCCCGAGCCGTGGACGGTCGAGGGCCACACCGCGTACGACATCACGCACACCGTCTTCCACCTCACCGACTGGGGCGAGAACCCGGGCGGGCTGCCGCCCGACGTCGCCGACTACCTCGCCACCTGGCTACCGGTCTGGATCGACGACTGGCTCGACCTCGAGCGCTGGGACCTGCTCGGCGAACTCCTCGTCGTGGACGCCTGCCTGCCCCGGCCCACCCTCGACGAGGCCGCCTGGCGGGGCTTCGCCGCCGCGCAGCAGCCCGACGGCGCCATGCCCGCCGTACGCACGATGCCCGAGGGCACACCCGACGCGGTGTTCGACGTGGTCTACCACCCGACCCTGGTCGCCGCCTTCGCCTCCCTGCTCGCCACCTCCCGCGCCCTCTCCGAGCTGGCGCACTCCGCGTCATGACGGGCCGTCGCTCGCCCTGGCCGGACGTCGCCGCCGACGAAGACGCCCCGGACGCGGCCGCCCCGCCGGAGTTGGCACCGGCCGACGAGGCGGCGCTGCGCGAGCGGCTGGCCGGGGCGGTGGCGGCCTCCGACGCCCCCGACGTCGTCTTCGCCGTGTCCCGGCACGGCCGACGCACCCTGTGCAGCGGCGGTACCGCCCCGCCCCCCGACGTCCCCCGCGAGGACCTGCGCTACGAGACCGGGTCGGCGTCCAAGACGTTCACCGCGCTGCTGCTCACGCGCCTGATCCGGCGCGGCGTGCTCACCGGCGGCGAGACGGCCGCCGGCTGCCTGGCCCCCGGCACGAAGGCCGGCCCGCACCCCGTCACGCTCGCCCACCTCATCACCCACACCTCGGGACTGCCCGCCCTGCCGGCCGACTTCGTGCGCCGGGGCCTGCCCGCCTGGCGCACCAACCCGTACGCCCGGTACTCCGCCGAGCGGCTGACCGACACCTTCCTGCGCCACACCCCCAGGCACCGCCCCGGAACCCGCTGGCACTACTCCAACTACGGCGTCTCCGTGCTCGGCCACGCCGTCGCCGCGACCGTCGGCACCGCCTGGGAGGACCTGATCACCGGGCAGGTGCTGCGGGCCCTCGGCCTCAGCGGTACGGCCCTGCGCGCCGAGGGCCCGGGGACCGACGCGGTGGGTCACCGCAAGGACGGCCGCACCCCCGTCCCGGCCTTCGACGCGGGCGGCTTCCAGGCGGCGGGAGCCGTCCGGTCCACCCCGAACGACCTGCTCACCTTTCTCGAGGCCCACCTGGACCCGGCCCGCTCACCGGCCGCCGGCGCGCTGCGGGCGGTGCGGGTGCCGGTGCTGCGGCGGGGTGCGGGCCACCGGCACGTGCACACCGTGGGGTGGTTCCGGCACCCCACGGACGGCGGGCCGATGTACTTCCACAGCGGCGCCACGCTGGGCCAGCAGGCGTTCCTGGGCTTCCGGCCCGACACGGACACCGCCCTGGCCGCGGTGTGCACCCGGCGGTTCCGCGCCCGGGACCCGTTCATCGCCACCGCCTACGCGCTCCTCGCGGAGGGATAGGGACACGCGTGGGCGCGGGGCCGCGTCGAGCGGCCCCGCGCCGGGCGCCGGAAGAAGCCCTCCGTCCGTCAGACCCGCTGCCACAGGGCCGGCGTGCTCGCCGGTGAGCCGGCGCCCTGTGCCTGGTGGCTCTGG
Organism: Streptomyces coelicoflavus; assembly: GCF_003112555.1. Classification (GTDB taxonomy): domain Bacteria; phylum Actinomycetota; class Actinomycetes; order Streptomycetales; family Streptomycetaceae; genus Streptomyces; species Streptomyces coelicoflavus. The sequence goes on from NZ_BEWB01000007.1 coordinate 34,382, forward strand.
AGACAGCGGTACCGCACACCGTCGAAGGACACGGTGGTGCCGACCTGGTAGACCCGGCCCGCGGCCCACGCGTCCGCCGCCGCGTTGTCCTGCGGCGCGGGTGTCCCGGACGCGGCGGAGGTGGTCTTCAGCGTGAGGCCGAAGTCGCTGAGCAGCGGATTGATCGGCTGGTAGAAGGTCGTCCCGCCGTTCGTGCAGTCGCCCGAACCGCCGGACGTGGTGCCCTGCGCCTGGGTGCCCGACACGAAGGGGCCGCCGGAGTCGCCGGGCTCGGCGCACACCGTCGTCTGCGTCAGCCCGTCGACGGTGCCCTCCGGGTAGGTGACGCTCGTGTCGTGCTGCTGGACCGTCCCGCAGTGCCAGCCGGTGGTCGAGCCGGAACGGCACACCGAGGCCCCCACGAGCGCCTCCACCGACCCGGCGATCTGGATCTTCTCGCCGTCCTGCGCCTTGACGTCCGGCGTCGCGGTCCAGTCGGAGTTGACACCCACCCAGGCCATGTCCTTGCCGGGGAAGGTCGAGGCCTGGAAGGTGCCCTGGGCGGCCTCGTTGAACCCGGTGGTGGTGGCGCCCGGGTCGCCGCAGTGCCCGGCCGTGGCGAAGCCCTGCTGGTCGTCCTTGGTGACGGAGAAGCCGATGGAGCAGCGGGCCTGGCCGTCGATGTAGTAGGCGTCTCCGCCGACCAGGTCCTCCAGCACCCGGGGCTGGTCCGGCGAGACGCGGACGGCCACGTCCCGGCCCGACACCCCGGAGGCCGCGAGGAACGCGGTCGCGGCCGACTCGCTGGTGGCCTGGACGGTGACCCGGTTGGTCTTCACGTCGACGTACCAGACCGGCGTCTGCCGGGTCCGGGTCCGCACGGCGGCGGCGTCCAGCTTCTCCTTGACCGCGCGCAGCTCGGCCAGGTTCCTGCCGACGACGGCCGCCTCGGCGCCCTGTGCCTCGATGGCCGCGGTGTCCGCGGCGTCGGTGGTGGCGACGGTCAGCTCGGCCGAGGTCGCGCCGCTCACCCAGGCCCCGGCGAAGCGGTCGCCCAGCGTGTTGCGCAGCATGCCCGCGCGGGTGCCCGCCTCCGCCTCGTTGACCAGCCGGGCCGCCGCCTGTCCCGGCGCCAGCCGCAGGTCGCGCTCCATCGCGCTCAGCATGCGCGCCGGGGCCGCGGCGGCGTCGGGCGTGCGGGCCACGGCGGGCCGAGGTGCCGGGGCGGGCGGCGGTGCGGCCGACGCGGCCGAGGGGAGTGCGGTCAGGACCAGGGCGCCGAGCGCGGTGAGGGCTGCGCGGCGGCTGCGCGCGGCATGTCTGCCGACCATGCGATGTGCCTCCTTCGAGTGCTGTGCGAGACAGCGGTGTTCGGTGGGCGCACCGTGGGTCACGGTGCGCCGGCGGCGAAGTCACAGGCCTTGCCGCAAAGATCCGCGGCGATGCCCGGCCCGGGTCCGTTTCGCGCTATGGGGGACGCCGTGGGTGGCATGTGCAGTACGCGGACGCCCCGCGGCGGCGCGGCCGGGATCAGGCGGGTTTCAGTCCCGGCTCGCCCGCCTCGGTGACGAAGGACGCGGCGGTGGTGACGGGAGCGCCGGGCGCGCTGATGGCGGAGACCGTCCTGAAGTCCAGGTGGGCCGCCTCGCGGCCGAGTTCGGCCCGGACGTAGCCGCGCTTGCCGTTGTAGAACTTCATGTGCGGGTTGGCCCGCATGTACAGGTCCCAGTTGGCGGGTTTCTCCACGCCGTCCCGGCCGCTGGCCACCGAGGTGCAGGTGACCTCGGTGCCGACGGTGGCGGACGCCGGGTCGTCGAAGTCCTCCTTGACGTCGAGCGCGTAGCCCACGTGCACGTCGCCGGTGAGGATCAGCCAGTTGTCGACCCCGGCGGCCTTCGCCCCGGCGACCACCCGGTCGCGCGAGGCCCGGTAGCCGTCCCAGGCGTCCATGGAGAGCGCGGCGTCGGCGGTCGTGTCGAACTTGCGCTGCGAGAAGCACACCTGCTGGGGCATCACGTTCCACAGGGCGGTCGAGCCCTTCCAGCCGTCGAGCAGCCACTGCTCCTGCGCGGCGCCGGTGATGGTGCGCGCCGGGTCGTCCGACTCGGCCCCCGGGGCGTGCGGCCGGTCGTCGTAGGCCTGGTCGGAGCGGTACTGGCGGGTGTCGAGGATGTCGAACTGGGCGAGCGCGCCCCAGTGCAGCCGGCGGTACAGCCGGGCGTCGGGGCCCTGCGGCAGCTGGGCGGCGCGCAGCGGCTGGTTCTCCCAGTACGCGCGGTACGCGGCGGCCCGGCGCAGCAGGAACTCGGACGGCGGGATGTCGTTCTCCGGGGTGCTGCCCGCGTAGTTGTTCTCCGTCTCGTGGTCGTCCCAGGCGACGACGAACGGATGCCGGGCGTGCGCGGCCCGCAGGTCCTCGTCGGTCTTGTACAGCGAGTAGCGCAGGCGGTAGTCCGCGAGGGTCATCGTCTCCCGGTTGAACACGTCGGGCAGCGTGACATCGGTGTAGTGGCGCTCTCCGCCCGCGGAGTTCACCGCGTACTCGTACAGGTAGTCACCGAGGTGGAACACCACGTCCACGTCGTCCTGGGCGACATGGCGGAGCACGGTGTAGTAGCCGTCCATGTAGGCCTGGCAGGCGACCGCCGCGAGCTTCAGCGACGAGACGGCGCCGTCCGCCGCGGGCGCGGTGCGGGTGCGGCCCGCCGGGCTGAGCCAGGCCCCGGCGCGGAACCGGTAGTAGTAGACCGTCCCGGGGAGCAGACCCTTCACGTCGACGTGGACGCTGTGGTTGTACTCGGCGTGGGCGTCGGCGGTGCCCCGGAAGAGGACACCCGCGAAGTACTCGTCCAGGGCCACCTCCCACTCGACCGTGACCCGCTCCGTGCCCATCCCGCCGTCCTCCAGGAACGGTTCGGGCGCCAGCCTGGTCCACAGCAGCACCGAGTCCGGCAGCGGATCACCGGAGGCGACCCCGAGGGTGAAGGGGTCCTTGCTGATCCGGGCGGAGCGTTCGGGGGCCGCGACCGCGCCGCGGGCCGGCAGGTTGGTGGTGAAGGCGAGGGCGGCGGCAGCCGCGGTCACGGTGAGGAAGCGCCGGCGGCCGAGGTGCCGGACGGCGGCGCCCATCACGGCGTCGTGCGGGGAGAAGGCGTGCTCGGCCAGTGCGCTGGGACGGCCCGTGGGCGCCATCTGGTTGTCCTCTCGTACAACGGGGCGATGCGCGGACCCCGCATGCTAAGCAGACAAAACGCTTTAAACGGGCAGGGCTTGCGGAGTGATCACACAGGAGGAGGTACGCGCGTGTGGGCGCGGCACCCGCGGGGCACCCGGAGGCCATGGCCAGGACACGGCGCTACGACGTGGCGGCCTCCGGCCGCCGGTGGGACGAGGACGACGGCCGTTGGCTGCCGGCCGGCGAGGTGCACGCGTGGGAACAGGGCAGGAACGAGACGGTGTGCGGGCTGTCGCTCCACCGCTCGCGGCTCTCCCGGTTCGCCGGAGTCACCTGGACCGACGTGCTGCCGGAGTCCGGCGGCGCCGCCGACGCCGTCCGCCGGGTCTGTCCCCGCTGCGCCGCCGCGGCCGGCCGCCGGGGAGCGGACTCCCGGCCCACCTGGCGACGCGTCGACCCGCGCCCGTAGGGGCCGGACGCGCGGTCCGGCCCCTGATCGCGGTCGGGCGGCCTACGCGGGCAGCGGCGAGCGGCTCACCCGGATCTTGGACTGGCCGTGCGGCCGCTTCTCCCAGTCCTCCATGAACCGCGCGTGCAGACCGTGCTGGGCGGCGAGCGTGAGCAGGGTGTCCGTGCGGTAGTAGAAGTCCTCGCGGAGCACCTGGTGCTCGGTGCCCTCCGTCCGGTCGAAGGTGAAGTCGAAGAACCCCGTGTCGGTCAGGACGCGGCCGACGTGCGCGAGGCACTCGTCGATGACGCCCAGCGGCGAGTGCGAGAAGACGCTGTGCGCGTGGACGACGTCGAAGTGGCCGTCGGGCAGGAACTCCAGCCGCAGGTCCCCGGTGATGGTCAGGTGGGGCAGCTTCGCCTGGAGCCCGCGCTCGGTCAGGGTCTGCTTGGCGGCGATCAGGATGTCCGGCGAGATGTCGACGCCGTAGTAGTGACCGGTGTCGAGGTGCTCGATGAACCGCCAGCCGCCGCGCAGGTTGCCGCAGCCGATGTCGAGCATGCGGTGCCCGGGGCGCAGCCCGTGCTCGACCAGGTAGTCGAACTGCATCTGTCCGAGCGCCAGCCAGCGGTCGTGGGTCCGGCTGCCGACCGCGGCCTCGGGGTTGCGCCGGGTGTCGGAGGCCATCACCGCCCGGTAGTAGCCGACGTGATCGCGGTGCTTGATCCGCAGCCACGCGTCGCGTCCGGCCCGGCGGACGTAGGGGCCGACGCGCCCGGGGTGGCGCAGCGCGTACCCGGCCTTGTGGGTGAGCGCGGCGCGGTTGTCGCGCAGCTTCTTGGGGGACTTGGCGTCCTTGGGCATGGGGGACGACCTCCGTACGAGTGACTCGGACACTGGTGGGCCTCGTAGTAGCGGGAGACATACCCCTGCCGGGTCGTGCCCTCCCGCAACTCCCGGCCGGAGGGGGAGGCGCACTCCGGCAGAACCTGCCCCCGTCGATGCCGAGCAGTGTCGAACTTGGACTTCTGGTCCAGAGGCTGGACGTGTAGTCTGAGTGAGATGAACGAACCCGCACTGGACGCCGAACGCGACGCCGTCCTCGCCGCACTGCGCCCCGTCGTCGACGGGATCGCCGCGACGTTCGGACCGGTCTGCGAGGCGGTGCTCCACGACTACCGGCACCCCGAGCACTCGGTCGTGGCCGTCGCCGGATCCGTGACCGGACGGACGGTGGGCGGCGCGATGAGCGAGATCGGCATGCGCGTGCTGGCCCGCGGCGACGAGGCACGCGACGAGCTGAACTACGTCACGCGCACGGCCGAGGGCAAGCTGCTCAAGTCCTCCACCATGGTGCTGCGCGACTCCACGGGTGCCGTCTTCGGTGCCCTGTGCGTCAACCTGGACGTCACGGCCGTCGACCGGGCCCACGCCCTGCTCGGAGCCCTCGCCGGCACCGCCCGGACCCCCGCCGAAGTCCCGGCGACCACCTTCGGCGACGACATCGACGCCGTGGTCGACGCCATCGTGGACGACCACCCGCTGCGCCGGGACACCAGCTGGGCGGCGCTGGACCGCGAGCGGCGCCTGGAGCTGTTCCGCGACCTCGACGGGCGCGGTGTGTTCGCCGTACGCCGCTCGGTCGAGCACGTCGCCGCCCGGCTCGGCATCTCCCGCGCCTCCGCCTACCACTACCTCTCCCAGGCCCGCGCCGTCCCCGGCCCGGCCGCCGACACCCCCTGAGGACCCCCGTGCCGACCACCACCCCGCCCGTCACCCTCGACGACGTCCGCTCGGCCGCCGCCCGCATCGAGGGCGTCGCACACCGCACCCCCGTGCTTCGCTCGCGCACCCTGGACGCCCTCGTCGGCGCCGAGGTCCTCCTCAAGTGCGAGAACCTCCAGCGGGTCGGCGCCTTCAAGTTCCGAGGCGCCTACAACGCGGCCTCCCGTCTCACGCCGGAGCAGCTGGCCCGGGGCATCGCCGCCTACTCCTCGGGCAACCACGCCCAGGCCGTCGCCCTCGCCGCACGCGAGCTGGGCACCACCGCCGTGATCGTCATGCCCGAGGACGCGCCGCCCTCCAAACGGGACGCCACCGCCGGCTACGGCGCCGAGATCGTCACCTACGACCGCTACACCGGCGACCGCGCGACCATCGCCGAGGCCCTGGCCGCCGACCGGGGCCTGACCCTGATCCCGCCGTACGAGCACCCGCACGTCATCGCGGGCCAGGGCACCGCCGCCCTCGAACTGGTCGAGGAGACCGGGGAGCTGGACGCGCTGGTCGCACCGGTCGGCGGCGGCGGACTGATCGCCGGGAGCGCCACCGCGGTCAAGGCCCTGCACCCCGGCACCCGGGTGATCGGCGTCGAACCGGAGGCCGGCGACGACACCCGGCGCTCCCTGGCGGCCGGCCGGCGCGTCACCGTGCCCGTGCCCCGCACCATCGCCGACGGCCAGGCGGTGCCCACCCCCGGCGAGCTGACGTTCTCCGTCAACCGGAGGCTCCTCGACGGGGTGATGCTGGTCTCCGACGACGAGATCCGGCACGCGATGCGGTTCGCGTTCGAACGGCTGAAGACCGTCCTCGAACCCAGCGGCGCCACCCCGCTGGCCGCCCTCCTGAGCGGCCGGATCGACAACCTGCCCCACCGCGTCGGCGTGATCCTCTCCGGCGGCAACGTGGATGCCGCCCGCTTCGCCGAACTCTGCGGCGGACCCCGCTGACGACGGGCGTCCCCCGGATGGCGCCGCCGAGTTGACAGGCGGACGATGGAGTGGTGGGGCCAGGGAAAGGAGGAGCGTCATGCTGGAGGCAAAGACGCTCGACAAGCCGGACGAGCGGCGCGACTTCCCGCGCGGGCACATCGAGGCCGTGCACATGGAAGGGCTCGACTTCGCCGTCGCCACCTTCGAACCGGGCTGGCGCTGGTCGGAGTCCGTGGCACCGATCGCCGGCACCGACAGCTGCATGATCCACCACAACTGCTACGTGGTCGAGGGACGCATGCACGTCCGCATGGACGACGGCACCGAGAGCGAGGTGGGCCCCGGCGACGTCTTCGTCTGCTCGCCCGGCCACGACGCCTGGGTCGTGGGCGACGGACAGTGCGTCGTGTACGACTTCGCCGGCAGCATGGCGAAGGAGTACGCCAAGGCCGACTGACTGGAGGTCCGGAAGGCAGGGAGGGGAGAGGGGGCGACCGCAGTGGCGGTCGCCCCCTCTCCCCTCCCGCCGGTCACGCGGCCGCCGCCACCGCCCCCACCGCCGGTGTACGCAGCACCCGCCGCGCCGTGCCCAGGCTCGTCCCCAGCGTCGCCGCCGCCGACACCGCCACCATCGCCAGCCACACCCCGAGGAACTGGTCCGGCAGCACCGCGTCGGTGCGGACCACCGTGAACGGCACCACACCGGCCAGCGCCGCCACCGTGCCGAAGAACACCCCGGTCACCGTGAGGACGACACCCTCGGCGGCCACCACACCCAGCACCTGTCCCGGCGTCGCCCCCGCCAGCCGCTGTTGACCGAATTCACGCGAGCGGTACGTGGTCGCCGCGTACAGCGAGTTGACCAGCATCACGCACACGAACACCGCGATGATGCCGACCACCGTGAGGTTCAGCGTCTCCAGGTTTTTCGCGTCGACCGACTTCACCAGGCCCGAGGCCTTCACCGCGTCGCTCTCCACGGCCTGCATCGTCACCGTCGCCGTCGACACGGCGGTGAACATGATCAACGACACCAGGATCCCGGCCAGCTGATCCGCCCGCCGGCGCAGGTTCCGCACCGCCAGCCATCCGCTCGCGCCGCTCAGCGGCAGCCCGGCGAGGACGCCCTTCAGCAGCCGCGGCGACAGCAGCGCGAAACCGACCGAGAGGAGGATCGCCCCGTAGGCCGGCGCCGCCATCAGCGCCTCGTCCGTCGCGGAGAACAGGAAGGTGGAGCAGGCTCCGAGGGCCCCGGTGACCAGTGCCGCATACGCCAGGAACCGCTTGGCCCCGGCCCGCTCCCGGCGGCCCCGCGTCACCCGCCGTACCGACAGGAACGCGGCGCCCGCGGCGGCCAGCAGGGTGATGTCCACGCCGCTCAGCAGGGCGACGGGCCCGAAGGAGTAGTCCACGGACCGCGCCACCTGGCCGCTGTCCTGGAACAGGTCGAGCAGCGCCCGTCCGCCGAGCATCGCCGGGCCGATCGCCAGCGCCGCGCCCACCAGGGCCACGGCCACCGCCTCACCCACGACCATCCGCTTGATCTGCGCCGGGGTCGCCCCCGAGCAGCGCAGCAGCTCCAGTTCGGCGGTGCGCTGACGCACGTTGACCGTCAGCGTCGAGGCCACCGCGAAGAACACCAGCAGGGTCCCGTAGCCGCCGACGACTCCCGCCGCCGTGCCCAGCGTCTCCGAGCTGACCGGGTCGACGCCGTCCTGCCCGGCGGTGTCGTGCATCGAGTTGAACGTCATGATGATCGCCGCCCCCAGGAAGGCGGACAGCAGCGTCGCGAGGAACCGTCCGGGACGCCGCCGGATCGACCGCAGAGCCAGTACGAACATCGCTCACACCCCCGCCGGCACGTCGTCGCCCAGGTGCGCGAGGCGCTCCGCCACCGCGTCCGGGGTCGGCGCGTCCATCCGCCCCGCCGGCCGGCCGTCGGCGAGGAAGACCACGGAGTCCGCGTACGAGGCGGCGAGCGGGTCGTGCGTCACCATCACCACGGTCCGCCCGTGCACCCGCACCGCCTCCTGGAGCAGCAGCAGCACCTGCCGGGCGCTGCGCGTGTCCAGGGCGCCCGTCGGCTCGTCCGCGAAGATCACCCGCGGCTCGGTGACCAGGGCCCGCGCGATCGCCACCCGCTGCCGCTGACCGCCGGAGAGCTGGTCGGGGCGGTGGCCGAGGCGGTCCCCGAGGCCGACCGACGTCAGGATCTCCCGCGCCCGCCTCCGGTCGACGCGCCGCCCGGCCAGCTTGAGCGGCAGCACCGTGTTCTGCGCGACGGTCAGCGTCTCCAGCAGGTTGTACTGCTGGAACACGAAACCGACCCGGCCGCGCCGGAACTTCGTCAGCTCCGCCTCGCCGCCCCCCGTCAGCTCCTTGCCGTCCACGCACACGATGCCGCTGTCCGGCCGGTCGAGTCCCGCCGCGCACTGGAGCAGCGTGGACTTGCCCGACCCCGACGGCCCCATGATCGCGGTGAACGTGCCGCGTCCCAGGCTCAGCGTCACACCGTCCAGAGCGGTCACGGCGTTCTCCGCCGAGCCGTACGTCCGGGTCACCTTGACGAGCCGGAGGGCCTCGGGGGCGGGGCCCGGGTCGTGGGTGCCTCGTGCGCCGGAGCGAAACATGGTCATCACCTTCCGTGCGGCCCGCCCGGTGCGGTGCCTCGTGGAAGACGCTACGGAGACCGGGGCCGGACCACACTGGGCGCAGGGCCCGTATCCGGGGGTGTACTCAGCGACACCCCGGCCGCGCTACGAGCCGCTCAGCAGCACCACCTCCAGGGTGCGCGGACCGTGCACCCCCTCGACCCGGTCCAGCTCGATGTCACTGGTCGCGGACGGACCGGAGATCCACGTCAACGGCCGGGCCGGGTCCAGGCGCTCGAGCGCCTGCGGGACCGAGGCGACCACCTGGTCCGGCACCCGTACGACACAGATGTGGTGGTCCGGCACCAGGGTGATGCGGCGGCGGCCCTGGTCGGGGGAGCCGTCCAGGACGATGGTGCCGGTCTCGGCGACGGCCACGGCGCAGCCGGTGACCACGCTGTCGACCCGGTCGAGTTCCGGCGGGGTGCTCGCCGCACGGTCCTGGACGCGGGTCGCGTCGACCGCCTTCAGCCAGTTCGGCGGCAGCCCCGGGGGCACCGCCACGCTCTGCGAGCCGTGTGCCGCCAGAAGCCGCGTCAGCAGTTCGGGCAACTGCCCGTCCGCGCACCGGTGCACGATCGCCCGGTAGTCCGCCAGGTTCTCGGCGAGGAGATCCACCGTCTCCGGGACGGAACGCCGCCCGTGCTCGCGCAGATAGTCCCGGGCGACGGCCTCCTCGTAGGGCCGCGCGTCGCCCGGCACGTCCGCCAGCGCCCGCCGCACCCGGCCCAGGACGCGTTCCCTGCTGCTCACTTCGCTCCGCCCTTTCCGCCGTGCGTGCGCTGCCACCAGTCCCGGAACGGCTCCGCGGGCACCGCCGGCAGGTCCCGGCTGCCGCTCCACGCCCGGCCGGGGCCCGGCAGGGTGCGCGGATGCAGACGCCGGGTGCGCGAGGCCAGCCGCTGTCCGGTCCGCAGCGCGCCCGGGTGGGTGAACGCCCACTGCGCCGCCCGCATCGCCGCCCGCTCGGCCGCGTGCCCCCTGGCGGGCTTCAGGACGACCCGGTTGCCGTCGCGGACCGCGGGCCCGCCCTGCACCACCCGCTCCCGCAGGTGCACCAGCACCTCGGGGATGTCGATGGCGACCGGGCACACCTCGTAGCAGGCCCCGCACAGCGAGGACGCGTACGGCAGCGACGCGTCGATCTCGCTGCCGGTGCCCCGCAGTTGCGGGCTGAGGATGGCGCCGATCGGACCCGGGTACACCGAACCGTAGGCATGGCCGCCGGCCCGCTCGTACACCGGGCAGACGTTCAGGCAGGCCGAGCAGCGGATGCAGCGCAGCGCCTGGCGGCCGACCTCGTCGGCGAGGGTGTCGGTGCGGCCGTTGTCCAGCAGGACCAGGTGGAAGGCGCGCGGACCGTCCTCGTCGGTGGTCCCGGTCCACATCGACGTGTACGGGTTCATGCGCTCGGCCGTCGAGGAACGGGGGAGGGTCTGCAGGAACACCTCCAGGTCCTGCCACCGCGGCACGATCTTCTCGATGCCGACGACCGAGATCAGCGTCTCGGGCAGGGTCAGGCACATCCGCCCGTTGCCCTCGGACTCCACCACCACCAGCGTGCCGGTCTCGGCGACCACGAAGTTGGCGCCGGAGACACCGACCTTCGCCCGCAGGAACTTCTCCCGCAGGTGCAGGCGGGCCGCCTCCGCGAGTTCGGCGGGCGTGTCGGTCAGTCCCTCGGGTGCCGGACGGCCCCACTCGCTCATCTCGGAGCGGAAGATGTCCCGGATCTCACCCCGGTTGCGGTGGATGGCCGGGACCAGGATGTGCGAGGGCCGGTCCTTGCCCAACTGCACGATCAGCTCGGCGAGATCGGTCTCGTAGGCGTGGATGCCCCGGGCCTCCAGCGCCTCGTTGAGGGCGATCTCCTGCGTCGCCATCGACTTGACCTTGACGACCTCCGACTCGCCGGTCTCCTCGACCAGCCGGGCGACGATCTCGTTGGCCTCGTCCGCGTCGGCGGCCCAGTGCACGGTCCCGCCCGCGGCCGTGACCGTCTCCTCCACCTGCACCAGGTACCGGTCGAGGTGGCGCAGTGTGTGGTCCTTGATCTGCTTTCCGGCCTCGCGCAGCGCCGCCCAGTCGTCCAGTTCGGCGACGGCGCGGGCCCGCTTGTCCCGGATGGTGCGGGTGGCATGGCGCAGATTGGAGCGCAGCGTCCTGTCGCCCACGGCCTCCCGTGCCGCGACGGGAAAGGCCGGCATTCCCACGAACGTCCCGCTCATACGGCCTCCTCCTCCCGGGTGCTTGCCAGGATCTCCGCGATGTGCACCGGACGCATGCCCGTGCGCAGCCGCGCCATGGTCCCGCCGATGTGCATCAGGCAGGAGTTGTCGGCGGCGCACAGCACGTCCGCGCCGGTCGACTCGGCGTTGCGGACCTTGTCCGCGCCCATCGCCGCCGACACGTCGGGGTTCTTCACGGCGAAGGTGCCGCCGAAGCCGCAGCACTCCTCGGCGCCCGGCAGCGCCACCAGTTCCAGCCCCTTCACCGCCTCCAGCAGCCGCCGGGGCCGGTCGCCCAGGCCCAGGCTGCGCAGGCCGTGACAGGTCGGGTGGTACGTCACCGTGTGCGGGTAGTACGCCCCCACGTCGGTCACCCCCAGCACGTCCACGAGGAACTCCGTCAGCTCGTACGTCTTCGGCACCACCGGCGCCAGCGTGGCCGCGAGCGTGTCCCCGCGCCCCTCCGCGCGCGCCCGCTCGCCCATCCTCGGATACAGCTCCCGCACCATCGCGCCGCACGAACCCGAGGGCGTCACGATCGCGTCGTAGCCCGCGAACACGTCGGCGAAGCGGCGGGCCAGCGGCTCGGCCTCGTGCCGGTAACCGGTGTTGTAGTGGGCCTGACCGCAACAGGTCTGGGCCATGGGGAAGTCGACGTCGACGCCCAGCCGGGTCAGCAGCTTCACCACGGCCCTGCCGGTGTCCGGATAGAGCGTGTCGTTGACGCAGGTCAGGAACAGGGCGACACGCATCGCGGCTCCTCGTGTCCGATCGTCGGGCGCATGCCCAGAGCAGGGTAGTCGTCGGGGTGGAGGGTGGGGGAGACCCGGTTCACCGGTCGGCGAGTCGGGCTTCGGCCGCCCGCCAGCGCGCCGTGTCGCCGCGCGGTTCGTAGCGGGTCAACGACTGGGTGCGCGCCAGCAGTCGGCGCATCCCGGCGAGGTCGCCGACCAGCCCGTGGGCGCGGGCCTGCACGAGGACGTTGCCGAGCGCGGCGGCCTCCGCCGGCCCCGCCACCACCGGCAGCCCGCAGGCGTCGGCGGTCAGCTGGCACAGCAGCGCGTTGCGGGTGCCGCCGCCGACCACGTGCACGACGTCGACCGGATGCCCGGCGAGCCGCTGCGCCTCCTCGACGGCCGCGCGGTGGGCCAGCGCCAGCGAGTCGAGGATGCACCGGGTCACCTCGGCGGGAGTTTCGGGCACCGGCTGCCCCGAGGCGCGGCACGCCTCGGCGATCCGCTCCGGCATCCGCCCCGGCGCCAGGAACGCCGCGTCACCCGCGTCCACCACCGACCGCAGCTCCGGAACACGCGCCGCCGCGAGCAGCAGCTCACCCAGATCCGGGTCGCCCCAGGCCCGTACGCACTCCTGGAGCAGCCACAGACCCATGATGTTGCGCAGGTAGCGGACCGTGCCGTCCAGCCCCAGCTCGTTGGTGAAGTTGGCGGCCCGGCTCTCCTCCGTCAGCACGGGAGCGGTCAGTTCGAGACCGGCCAGCGACCAGGTGCCGGTGCAGATGTACGCGAACCGCTCGTCCGAGGCCGGTACGGCGGCCACCGCCGAGGCGGTGTCGTGCGAAGCGACCGCCGTCACCGGCACGGGCCCCGCCAGCCCCGTCTCCTCCAGCACCTGCGGCCGCAGCAGCCCCGCCGCGTCACCGGGCCGGCGCAGCGGCGCGAACAGGCCGAGGTCGATCCCCAGCCGGTCCGCCACCTCCCGCGACCAGTCCCGGGTGCGGGGGTCGATCAGCTGGGTGGTGGAGGCGTTGGTCAGCTCCGTGCCCTGCTCACCGGTCAGCCAGTAGGTCAGCAGGTCGGGGACGAGCAACAGCCGCCGGGCCGCCGCGAACTGGGCCGTGCCCCGGGCCGCGACCAGCTGGTACAGGGTGTTGAAGGGCGCGTACTGCAACCCCGTCGCCGCGTACAGCTCCCCGGCGGGCAGCGAGGCCCACACCTGCTCCGCGACCCCCTCCGTGCGGGCGTCGCGGTAGTGCACGGGGTTGCCGAGCAGCGCCCAGTCCGCGTCCAGCAGTCCGTGGTCGACGGCCCAGCCGTCCACACCGACCGAGTCCACCGGACCCGCCGCCCGCAGCCCGTCCAGCACACCGGCGTACAGCGCGAGGACGTCCCAGCGCAGCCCCTCGGGCGTACGGACCGGCCGGTTGGGGAAGCGGTGCGCCTCCGTCAGTTCCAGCCGGTCGGCGCCCACGCGGCCGACCATGACGCGCCCGCTGGACGCGCCGAGGTCGACCGCGGCGTACGCCTTGGCGCCGATGGCGGTGCTCATCGCAGGAACGCCGCGGCGACGCCGGCGTCGACCGGTACGTGCAGGCCGGTGGTGTGCGTCAGGTCGCCGCCGGTCAGCGCGAACACCGCGTTGGCGACGTGCTCGGGCAGTACCTCGCGCTTGAGCAGCGTCCGCTGCGCGTAGAACTCGCCCAGCTTCTCCTCCGGCACGCCGTACACGGCCGCGCGCTGGGCGCCCCAGCCGCCCGCGAAGATCCCGGAACCCCGCACCACGCCGTCGGGGTTGACGCCGTTGACCCGGATGCCGTGCTCGCCCAGCTCGGCGGCGAGCAGGCGCACCTGGTGGGCCTGGTCGGCCTTGGTGGCGGAGTAGGCGATGTTGTTCGGGCCGGCGAACACGGCGTTCTTCGACGCGATGTAGACGATGTCGCCACCCAGCTCCTGCGCGGTCATCACCCGGGCCGCCTCGCGCGAGACGAGGAAGGAGCCGCGGGCCATGATGTCGTGCTGGAGGTCCCAGTCCTTCGCGGTGGTCTCCAGCAGCGGCTTGGAGATGGAGATCCCCGCGTTGTTGACCACCAGGTCCACCCCGCCGAAGGCGAGCACGGCGGCGCTGAACGCCTCGGCGATCTGCTCCTCGGAGGTGACGTCGACACTCACGGCGACGGCCTTGTCGTCCCCGCCCAGCTCCTCGGCGACCGCCGCCGCGTTCTCGGCGTTCAGGTCGGCCACGACCACACAGGCGCCCTCGTCGACCAGTCGCCGCGCGATCGCCTTCCCGATCCCGCTGCCCGCGCCGGTCACGAGCGCGACACGGGTGGCCAGCGGCTTGGGCTTCGGCATCCGCCGGAGCTTGGCCTCCTCCAGCGCCCAGTACTCGATGCGGAACTTCTCCGACTCCTCGATCGGCGCGTACGTCGACACCGCCTCGGCCCCGCGCATCACGTTGATCGCGTTGACGTAGAACTCGCCGGCCACCCGGGCGGTCTGCTTGTCCTTGCCGAAGCTGAACATGCCGACCCCCGGCACCAGCACGATCGCCGGGTCGGCGCCGCGCAGGGCGGGGGAGTCCGGCTCCGCGTGCCGCTCGTAGTAGGCGGCGTACTCCTCGCGGTAGGCCGCGTGCAGTTCCTTGAGCCGGGCGACCGCCTCTTCCAGCGGTGCGGACGGCGCCACATCCAGGACCAGCGGCCGCACCTTCGTCCGCAGGAAGTGGTCCGGGCAGGAGGTGCCGAGCGCGGCGAGTCGCGGGTGCTCGGCGCGCGCGAGGAAGTCGAGCACCACGTCCGCGTCGGTGAAGTGCCCGACCTGCGGCCGGTCCCGGGAGGCCAGCCCGCGCACGTACGGCGCCAGCGCGGCCGCCCGTTCCCGCCGCTCGGCCTCGGGCAGCGCCTCGTACCCCTCGATCACCGCACCGAAGGGCTCCGCCTTCCCGCGCTCGGCCAGGAAGGCCTCGGCGGTGCGGATGATGTGCAGGGAGTTGCGCTCGCACTCCTCGGAGGTGTCGCCCCACGCGGTGATGCCGTGCCCGCCGAGCACACAGCCGATGGCCCGCGGGTTGTCCTCCTTGACCGCCGCGATGTCCAGCCCGAGCTGGAAACCGGGCCGCCGCCACGGCACCCACACCACGGTGTCGCCGAAGCACTCGGCGGTCAGCTTCTCGCCGTCCGCCGCGCAGGCCAGGGCGATCCCGGAGTCGGGGTGGAGGTGGTCTACGTGCTCGGCCCCGACGAGCCCGTGCATCGCCGTGTCGATCGAGGGCGCGGCGCCGCCCTTGCCGTGCAGGCAGTAGTCGAAGGCGGCGACCATCTCGTCCTCGCGCTCGACGCCCGGGTAAACGTCCTTGAGCGCCCGCATCCGGTCCAGCCGCAGCACGGCGAGCCCGCCCTCGGTGAGCGTCCCGAGGTCCCCGCCGGACCCCTTGACCCACATCAGCTCCACCTCACCCCCGGTGACGGGATCGGTCCCGGTGCCCTTGGCGGAGGCGTTGCCGCCGGCGTAGTTGGTGTTGCGCGGATCGGCACCGAGCCGATGGGAACGGGCGAGGAGGGCGGCGGCTGAGGGGTGGGTACCCATGTCTGGCAGTCCTTTTCAACGAGGGCGGAGAGCAGAGCCCCGGCAAGGGGCGCGGGGCTGTATCTATTTGCGGCTCTGCCGCGCGGGCGCGACCAGCCACATACGGCCCGCAGCCCGCGAACGACAGAAACCCGGCAGACGCCTACGCCCCCCACCCGGCCTGCTGCCCACCGACCCGCTCGGCGACAACCTTCTCCGCCCACCCGCAGGAGCGATACGCCTTCATGGGCTCGGGGTCCAGCCCCGACTCCTCCCGCACCTCCCGAAGAAGCGGACGCACGTCCGTGTTGTACGCGTCCATCAACACCGCGTTGGCCTCCAGCACGTCCCCCGAACGCTGCGCGGCAGCCAGCGCCGGACCGTCGACCAGCAGCGCCTTCGCCGTGGCCTCCTGCACGTTCATCACCGACCGGATGATGGCCGGAATCTTCGCCTCGATGTTGTGGCACTGGTCGAGCATGAACGCGACGTCGGACGTGAACCCGCCCCCGCGCACCACCTCGTACATGATCCGGAACAGCTGGAACGGGTCGGCCGCGCCCACCATCAGGTCGTCGTCGGCGTAGAACCGCGAGTTGAAGTCGAACCCGCCGAGCTTCCCTTCCCGCAGCAGCGTCGCCACGATGAACTCGATGTTGGTGCCCGGTGCGTGGTGCCCCGTGTCGACGACGACCTGTGCCTTCTCGCCCAGCTTCAGACAGTGCGCGTAGGCCGTGCCCCAGTCCGGCACGTCCGTCGTGTAGAACGCCGGCTCGAAGAGCTTGTACTCGAGGAGCATCCGCTGCCCCTCGCCGAGTCGCTCGTACACCTCGGCCAGCCCCTCGGCCAGCCGGTCCTGGCGGGAGCGGATGTCGTCCTGGCCGGGGTAGTTCGTGCCGTCGGCGAACCACAGCTTCAGGTCGCGCGACCCGGTGGCGTCCATGATGTCGACGCACTCCAGCAGGTGGTCGACGGCCTTCCTGCGCACCGCCGCGTCGGGGTGGCAGATGCTGCCCAGCTTGTAGTCGTCGTCCTGGAAGGTGTTGGAGTTGATCGCGCCGATCCGCACGCCCCGCTTCTCGGCGTGCGCCGCCAGCGCGGCATAGTCCTCGACCTTGTCCCAGGGGATGTGCAGGGCCACGGTCGGGGCCACGCCGGTGAACTCGTGCACCTTCGCCGCGTCGTCCAGCTTCTCGAACGGGTCGCGGGGGACACCGGCCTGGGCGAACACCTTGAAGCGGGTGCCCGAGTTGCCGTACGCCCACGACGGCGTCTCGACGGCCTGGGTCTTGAGCGCGGCTTTCACCGCGGCGAGCTCGGTCACTTCGGCGCTCCTGTGGCATCGGGTCGTGGCCTGCTGCGGGTACGACCATGTGTGAAACGATTCAGAACGCGAAGTTATGAGCCGCTCGAAGGGGTGTCAACCCTTCCGGCCGCCCCGGCTGTCCGTGACTCGGTCGTGACCTTCGGGGATCGAAATTTTTTCGACCCGGAACCATTGACGTGACATGGCCTCGCTGCCTAACGTCCCCGGCAACCAAGTTGAAACCTTTCACGACGCCGCGAGGGCCGTCCCGCCCGGCGTCGTCGAGGAGCCCCCAATGACCCACCCGTCCGACACGGGTTCGGCCCCGGTTCTGGCGCTCAGGGACGTCTCCAAGTCCTTCGGCGCGGTCCGTGCGCTGCGGGACGTCTCCCTGGACCTGTTCCCCGGTGAGGTGCACGCCCTCGCCGGCGAGAACGGCGCCGGGAAGTCGACCCTCATCAAGACGCTGGCCGGAGTGCACCGGCCGGACGCCGGCCAGGTGCTGCTCGACGGAGCGCCGGTCGTGTTCCACGGTCCCCGCGACGCCCGCGACGCCGGCATCGCCGTGATCTACCAGGAGCCCACCCTCTTTCCCGATCTGTCGATCGCCGAGAACATCTTCATGGGCCGCCAGCCGCGCCGCGCCCTCGGCCGCATCGACCACAGGGCGACCCGCGAGGCCACCGCCGCACTCATGCTCCGTCTCGGAGTCGAACTCGACCCGGACCGGCCCGCGCGCGGCCTGTCCATCGCGGACCAGCAGATCGTGGAGATCGCCAAGGCGCTCTCCTTCGACGCCCGCGTCCTGATCATGGACGAGCCGACCGCCGCCCTCACCGGCAGCGAGGTGGCCCGGCTCTTCGGCGTGGTGCGCACCCTGCGCGAACAGGGCGCCGCGGTGCTGTTCATCTCCCACCGCCTCGAGGAGATCTTCAGCATCTGCGAGCGGGTCACCACCCTGCGCGACGGCGCCTGGATCGCCGGCGAGCCCCTGGCGGGCATGACCGAGGACGACCTGGTGCGCCGCATGGTCGGCCGCGACCTCGACGAGCTGTACCCCAAGCAGGAGGTCACCCCCGGCGAGAAGGCCCTCTGCGTGCGCAGGCTGACCCGCGAGGGCGTCTTCACCGACGTCTCCTTCGAGGTGCGGCGCGGCGAGATCGTCGCCCTCGCCGGACTCGTCGGCGCCGGACGCACCGAGGTCGCCCGCGCCGTCTTCGGCGTCGACCGCTGGGACGCCGGGGAGGTCGAGGTCGACGGCAAGCCGCTCGTCAACGGTGCCCCCTCCACCGCCATGGCCGCCGGGCTCGCCCTCGTCCCGGAGGACCGCCGTGCCCAGGGCCTGGTGATGGACATGTCCATCGAGCGCAACATCGGCCTCACCGGCCTGCGCACGACCGTGCGGGCCGGCCTCGTGGACCGCGGCGCCGAACGCAGCCGCTCCCTCGACTGGGCGGTCAAGCTCCAGGTCAAGTACGCCCGCATCGCCGACACCGTCGCCACCCTCTCGGGCGGCAACCAGCAGAAGGTCGTCCTCGCCAAGTGGCTGGCCACCGGCCCCAAGGTGCTGATCGTCGACGAGCCCACCCGCGGCATCGACGTCGGCACCAAGGCCGAGGTGCACCGGCTCCTTTCGCAGCTCGCCGCCGACGGCGTGGCCGTCCTGATGATCTCCTCCGACCTGCCCGAGGTCCTGGGCATGGCCGACCGGGTCCTGGTCATGCACGAGGGCCGGCTGACCGCCGAGATCGCCCGCACCGACGCCACCGAGGAGACCGTGATGGCCGCAGCCACGGGGAGGGCCGCCGCATGACGGTCACCGCACCCGAGAAGGCCCCCGCGGCCGACGTGCCCAGGGCGGGCGCCACCCGGCTGGTGGACCGCATCTTCAAGATGCGCGAACTGGCCATCCTGCTCGTCTTCCTGGTGATGATCGCCGTCACCCAGGCCGGCAACAGCGAGTTCCTGTCCGAGCAGGGCATCAAGGACCTCCTGCTGAACGCGACCATCCTGGTCCTGGTCGCCACCGGGCAGTCCCTGGTCGTCATCACCCGCAACGTCGACCTGTCCGTCGGCTCCACCCTCGGCATCAGCGCCTTCGCCGCCGGCGTCTGCCTCCAGGACGGCGGCAACCCCGTCGTCGCCGTACTGCTCGCAGTGCTGACGGGCATCGGCTTCGGCCTCCTCAACGGCCTGCTGGTCAGCCTCGGCCAGGTGCCGGCCCTGGTCGTCACCCTCGGCACCCTCTACATCATCCGCGGCATCGACTCCATCTGGGTGGGCTCCCGGCAGATCACCGCGGCCGACCTGCCCGGCGGCTTCGTCGACTTCGGTTCCGGCGGCATCTCCGCCGTGCCCTGGCTGGCCCTGATCGCCCTCGCGGTGCTCGTCGCCACGGCGTACTACCTCAAGCACTTCGGCAGCGGACGCGAGCTGTACGTCCTCGGCTCCAACCCCGAGGCCGCCCGGCTGGCCGGCATCCCCGTCCGCAAGCGGATCCTCGCCGCCTACACCTTCTGCGGCGCCCTCGCCGGACTCGCCGGAGCCCTCTACCTCGCCCGGTTCGGCAACGTCGACTCCGGCACCGGCAACGGCTACGAACTGACCGTCGTCAGCGCCGTGGTGGTCGGCGGCGTCGTCTTCACCGGCGGCTCCGGCAGCGTCTACGGCGCGGCCCTCGGCGCGCTGCTGCTGACCTCGATCAACAGCGTGCTGCCCGCCCTCGGCGTCAGCTCCGTGTGGGTGCTGGCCATCAACGGCATCCTGCTCATCCTCGCCATCGCCGTCGACCGGATCGTCGCGCTGCGCGTGGCCAACGCCCTGAAGAAGAGGAACGCCCGCCATGGCTGACACCTCCCTGACGCGCGCCGTCCGCTGGGACACGGTCGTCGGTGCCCTGCTCGTGGTCGTCCTGCTGCTCTCCTTCGGCTTCGTCGACGGGTTCGGCAACGCCCTCAACCTGTCCTTCCTGATCGGCAACACGCTGCCGATCGCGCTCATCGCCCTGCCGATGACGCTGCTGGTCGTCTCCGGCGAGATCGACCTGTCGGTCGCCTCCACCGCGGGCCTGTCCGGCGCGGTGATGGGCGCCCTGTGGAACCAGGGCATGACCATCGAGACGATCATCCCGATATGCCTGCTGCTCGGCGTGGTCTGCGGTCTGGTCAACGGCCTGCTGGTCACCCGCCTCGGACTGCCCTCCCTCGCCGTCACCATCGGCACCATGGCCGCCTACCGGGGCATCGCGCAGATCGTGCTCGGCTCCGACGCGGTCACCGACTTCCCCGCGCAGTACCTGGACTTCGCGGCCGGACGCATCGACGGCACCTTCGTCCCCTACGCCTTCCTGCCGTTCCTCGTGCTGCTGGCCGTCGCCGTCGTCGCCCTGCACGCCATGCCGTTCGGCCGGTCGCTGTTCGCCATCGGGGCCAGCGAGGAGGCCGCGCGGTTCGCCGGCATCCGCGTCAAGCGGCAGAAACTGGTCCTGTTCACGCTGACCGGCCTGATGTCCTCCCTCACCGGCGTCTTCTGGGCCCTGCACTACGCCAGCGCCCGCTACGACAACGCCACCGGCCTCGAACTGTCCGTCGTCGCCGCCGTACTCCTGGGCGGCATCGACTTCGACGGCGGCAAGGGCACGCTCGGCGGGGCGATCGCGGGCGTGTTCCTGCTCGGCGCGCTCCAGAACGTCATGAGCCTCCAGGACGTCTCCGCCCAGTCGCAGATCGTCGTCACCGGCGTCCTGCTCGTCCTCTCCGTGCTCGGCCCCCGCGTCGCACGGCAGATCTCCCTCGCGAGGGCCGGACGCGGGGCGGCACCGACGCCCCCGTCCAAGGCGCCCGCCCCCACTCCGTAACGCCGTCCCCGGCTCCGTCCACCCTCGTAAGGAACCCACCATGCGCAAGTCGTCCATCCGCCGTACCTGCGCGGCCCTCGCCGCCGTCACCTCCCTCGCCCTGGCGGCCACCGCCTGCGGCGGCACCACGAAGGAGGACGTCAAGGACGAGGGCGGCAAGGCCGCCGCGGCGGGCAAGGCCGACCCGAACGCCGAGACGAAGAAGGGGCTGACCGTCGGCTTCCTGCCCAAGCAGGTCAACAACCCCTACTTCACCGTTGCCGACAAGGGCGGCGAGAAGGCCCTCAAGGAGCTGGGCTCCAGCTACAAGGAGGTCGGCACCTCCAGCGGCACCGACACCGCCGGCCAGGTCTCCTACGTCAACACGCTCACCCAGCAGCAGGTCGACGCCATCGCCGTCTCCGCGCAGGACCCCGGCGCGCTGTGCACCGCGCTCAAGCAGGCGATGAAGAACGACATCAAGATCGTCACCTACGACTCGGACACCAACCCCGAGTGCCGCAACGCCTTCATCTCGCAGGCATCCTCCGACGACATCGGCCGCACCCAGGTGCAGCAGATGGCCGAGCAGATCGGCAACAAGGGCGAGATCGCGATCCTGTCCGCCGCGCAGACCGCGACGAACCAGAACGCCTGGATCGAGATCATGAAGGACGAGCTGAAGGACCCGAAGTACAAGGACATCAAGCTGGTCAAGGTCGCCTACGGCGACGACGACGCCCAGAAGTCCTTCCAGCAGACCCAGGGCCTGCTCCAGGAGCACCCGAACCTGAAGGGGATCATCTCCCCGACCACCGTCGGCATCAAGGCCGCCGCCCAGTACCTGTCCGGCTCCAAGTACAAGGGCAAGGTCAAGCTGACCGGCCTCGGCACCCCCAACGACATGCGCAAGTACGTCAAGAACGGCACCGTCGAGGCGTTCGAGCTGTGGGACCCGGCCAAGCTCGGCGAGCTGGCCGCGCGCACCGCCGTCGCCCTCGCCTCCGGGCAGATCACCGGCAAGGAGGGCGAGACCTTCGAGGCCGGCGCCATGGGCGAGTACACCATCGGCAAGGACGGTGTGATCAACCTCGGCAAGCCGACCGTGTTCACCGCCGACAACGTCGACCAGTTCGACTTCTAGACCCCGTCCTTGACCCCGTCCTTCGTACAGCCCTCACCCCTCGTACGGGAGCGGCACTTCATGCAGCGCGTCTGTTTCCTGCTCAAGGTCCGAAGGGACCGCATCGCGGAGTACCGCGAACGCCACGCCGCGGTGTGGCCGGAGATGTGCGAGGCACTCTCCGCCACCGGCTGGCACAACTACTCGCTCTTCCTGCGTGACGACGGCCTGCTCGTCGGCTACCTGGAGACCGAGGACTTCGCCGCCGCCCGGTCCGGCATGGAGGCCACCGAGGTCAACGCCCGCTGGCAGGCGGAGATGGGCCCGCTGTTCGAGTCCCTCGACGGGGCCCGTCCCGACGAGGCGATGAAGCCCCTCACCGAGGTGTTCCACCTCGCCTGACGGGGGCCCTGCCGGGGCGGCCCGGGTACTGTGTGAAGGTCCCACGGCCGCCCCCCACCCCCACCCGACCTCGGAGGTCCCTGCCCGATGGCCCATTCCGTGGGTATCAAGGACGTCGCCCGCGCCGCCGGAGTTTCCGTGGGCACGGTCTCCAACGTCATCAACCGCCCCGACACCGTCGCGACCGAGACCCGCGCCCGGGTGCTGTCCGCGATCGACCGGCTGGGCTACGTCCGCAGCGAGTCCGCGCGCCAGCTGCGCGCCGGACGCAGCCGCATCATGGGGCTCCTCGTCCTGGACATGGGCAACCCCTTCTTCGTCGACGTCGCCCGCGGTGCCGAGCGGGCCGCCCGCGAGGCCGGGCTCGGCGTGATGGTCTGCAACAGCGCGCAGAACGCGGGGGAGGAGGCCGAGTACCTCTCGCTCTTCGCCGAACAGCGGGTCCGGGGCGTCCTGCTCACCCCCGCCGACGCCACCGGCCGCAACATCGAGGGCTTCCGGCGCCACCACATCCCCTTCGTGCTGGTCGACCGGGTCGCCGAGGGCACCACCGAGTGCTCGGTCTCCGTCGACGACGTCGCCGGCGGCGCGCTGGCCGTGCGCCACCTCGTGGACGCCGGACACCGTTCCATCGCCTACGTCAGCGGCCCGCCCGGCCTCAACCAGGTGCGCGACCGCCGCACCGGCGCCCTCGCCGCGCTCGCCGAGGCCGGGCTCGGCCCCGACGCGCTGCGCGAACTGCCCACCGAACGCCTCGACGTCGCCGCGGGCCGGGACGCCGGCGCCCGCCTGCTGGGCCTCGCCGACCGGCCGACCGCCGTCTTCTGCGCCAACGACCTGCTCGCCCTCGGCGTCCTCCAGGCCATGTACGCCGCCGGGATCGGCGTCCCCGACGACCTCGCGATCGTGGGCTACGACGACATCGAGTTCGCCGCCGCCGCGGCCGTCCCGCTCACCTCCGTGCGCCAGCCCGCCGTCACCATGGGCGCCATGGCCGCCGAGCTGCTCCTGGAGGAGACCGAGCTGGAGGGCACGGACCGGACCCACCCGCACCGCCGGGTCGTCCTCCAGCCCGAACTGGTGGTGCGGCGCTCCAGCCTCGCGGCCCGCTGAGCAGCCGTTCAGTAGTCCCGGCAGTACGATTTCATGATCCCGGGGGTCGGCGGCCGCAGGACCGTGTGCTGAACTGGGACCCGGCCGAAAGAACCGGCCGCCACATCCGTCCGCCCCGGGAGACCCCTTGAGCGTCAGCTACCGCCAGCCAGGCGTCGTGCTCACCGACCGCCGTTTCACCGTGCCCCTCGACCACGCCGACCCCACGGGGGAGACGATCGAGCTGTACGCCCGCGAGGCCGTCGCGAGCGACAAGGCCGACCAGGACCTGCCCTGGCTGATCTACCTCCAGGGCGGCCCCGGCGGCAAGGCGGACCGTTTCGTCGGCCGCCCCGGCTGGTTCGGCCGGGCCCTCCAGGAGTACCGCGTCCTGCTCCTGGACCAGCGCGGCACCGGCGCCTCCACCCCGGCCAGTCGCCAGACCCTCCCGCTGCGCGGCGGCCCCGCCGAACAGGCCGACTACCTGGCCCACTTCCGCGCCGACGCCATCGTCCGGGACTGCGAGGCCATCCGCCCCCAGGTCACCGGCGGAGCCCCCTGGACCGTCCTCGGCCAGAGCTTCGGCGGCTTCTGCACCGTCGCCTACCTCTCGCTGGCCCCCGAGGGCCTGAGCGCCGCCCTGATCACCGGCGGCCTGCCCTCCCTGGACGCACACGCGGACGACGTCTACCGGGCCGCCTACCCCCGTATCGAGCGCAAGGTCGCCGCGCACTACGCCCGCTATCCGCAGGACGTCGAGCGCGCCCGGCGCATCGCCGACCACCTCCTCACCCACGACGTGGTCCTGCCGAACGGCTACCGCCTCACCGTGGAGGCCTTCCAGTCCCTCGGCATCATGCTCGGCAGCGGAGAGGGCAGCCACCGGCTGCACTTCCTCCTGGAGGACGCCTTCGTCCGCACCCCGGGCGGACACGAACTCTCCGACGCCTTCCAGGAGCAGGCGCAGGGCCTGCTGTCGTACGCCGGCCGCCCGCTGTACGCCCTGGTCCACGAGGCCATCTACGGCCAGGACGCCCGGCCCACCGACTGGTCCGCCGAGCGGGTGCGCGCCGAGTTCCCGCGCTTCGACGCCGCCAAGGCCCTCGCGGGCGACGAACCGCTGCTCTTCACCGGCGAGACCATCCACCCCTGGATGTTCGACTGCGACCCGTCCCTGCGCCCGCTGCGCGAGACGGCCGAACTGCTCGCCGCCCGCACCGACTGGACGCCGCAGTACGACCCGGCCCGCCTCGCCGCCAACGAGGTCCCGGCCGCCGCGGTCGTCTACCACGACGACATGTACGTCGACACCGCCCACTCGCTGACCACCGCCCGCGCGATCCGGGGCCTGCGCACCTGGGTCACCGACGAGTTCGAGCACGACGGCGTACGGGCCGGCGGCCCCCGCGTCCTGGACCGGCTGCTCGCGCTCGCCCGCGACGAGACGTGAGGGACGCGGCCTGAAACCGCGGTGGGGCGCCGGTGGCGCGGGTTAGTGTGCGGGCATGACGGAGCCGACGATCACGCAACTGGAGCCCATGCCCGGCGACTGGCGCCGCGCCCTCGCCGTCGTCGCCCACCCCGACGACCTGGAGTACGGCTGCTCGGCGGCGATCGCGTCCTGGACCGACGAGGGCCGCGAGGTCGCCTACGTGCTCGCGACCCGGGGCGAGGCGGGCATCGACACGCTGCCGCCCGCCGAGTGCGCCCCGCTGCGCGAGCGGGAGCAGCGGGCCAGCGCCGCCGTCGTCGGGGTGAGCGAGGTGGAGTTCCTCGACCACCGGGACGGCGTCGTCGAATACGGCACCGCGCTGCGCCGCGACATCGCCGCCGCGATCCGCCGGCACCGGCCCGAACTGGTCATCACCATGAACCACCGGGACACCTGGGGCGGAGTCGCCTGGAACACCCCGGACCACGTCGCCGTCGGCCGCGCCACGCTCGACGCGGCGGCCGACGCGGGCAACCGGTGGATCTTCCCGGAGCTGACCGAGCAGGGCCTCGCACCGTGGAACGGGGTGCGCTGGGTCGCGGTCGCCGGCTCCTCCTCGCCCACCCACGCCGTGGACGCCACCCCGGGCCTCGAGCGCGCGGTGCGCTCGCTGCTGGAGCACCGCACGTACATCGAGGTGCTGACCGAGGAGGACCCGGAGACGTACGTGCGCGGATTCCTCACCGGCTTCGCCCGGGCCGCCGGCGAGCGGTTCGGCGGGAAGCCGGCCGTGACCTTCGAAGTCTTCGGACGGTAGCGGCATGGCGGGGGAGCGGGGTGTGCGAGTGGGGCACGAGGCGCGAGGGGAACGGGACATGCGGGGACAGCAGCGGCTCGCGGAGCGCTTCGAGGAGCACCGGGGGCAGCTGAAGGCGGTGGCCTACCGCATGCTCGGCTCACTGGCCGAGGCGGAGGACGCCGTCCAGGAGGCCTGGCTGCGGCTCGACCGCTCCGGCGAGGACCGCATCGACAACCTCGGCGCCTGGCTGACCACCGTGACCGGCCGGATCTGCCTGGACCTGCTGCGCTCCCGCACCGCGCGCCGCGAGGAGCCGATGACCGAGGGCTTCGACACCTTCGTGCCGGACCCCGTGCTGCGGGCGCTGCCCCGGACGGACCCGGAGGCGGAGGCGATGCACACCGACTCGGTGGGCATCGCCCTGCTCGTCGTCCTCGAGACGCTGGAACCGGCAGAGCGGCTGGCGTTCGTCCTGCACGACATGTTCGCCGTGCCCTTCGACGACATCGCGCCGGTCGTCGAGCGCAGCCCCGCCGCCACCAGGCAGCTCGCCAGCCGGGCCCGGCGCCGGGTGCGCGACGCGACCCCCGCCGCCGAACCGGACCTCGGCCGGCAGCGCCGGGCGGTCGAGGCGTTCCTCGCCGCGAGCCGGGCCGGCGACTTCGAGGCCCTGGTGTCCGTCCTGCACCCGGACGTGGTGCTGCGGGCCGACGCCGGTGCACTGGCCCGGGGCGTGGCGGCGTCGAAGACGGTCCGGGGGGCGCGGACGGTCGCCACCGGGGCGTTCCACTTCCGCCACCTCGCCGGGCTCGCCCACGTCGTCCTGGTCAGCGGCGCGGTGGGCACCGTCGCCGTGTCCGAGGGGCAGCCGCGGTCGGTCACCTACGTCACCGTCGCCGACGGGCTCATCACGGGTCTGTACATCCTGTCCGACCCCGAGCGGCTCGCCCGTCTCGACCTGTCCGCGCTGGAGGTCTGACCGGCCGCACGGGGCCGACCCCGGGGCCGCGCGCCGACGGCCCGTATCCTCGACGACATGCGAGAACACACGGCGGACCGGACGGACACACCGGCCCCGGCGGAACTGCGCGGCGACTGCGGGAGCTGCTTCGGACTGTGCTGCGTGGCCCTGCCCTTCGCCCGCTCCGCGGACTTCGCGGTCGACAAGGACGCCGGCACACCCTGCGCCAACCTCCGCACCGACCACCGTTGCGGCATCCACGCGACGCTGCGGGAACGCGGCTTCAGCGGCTGCACGGTCTACGACTGCTTCGGCGCCGGGCAGCGGGTCTCGCAGGTCACCTTCGGCGGCGTGGACTGGCGCGGCGGCCCGCCGGAGCGCGGGCGCGGCATGTTCGACGTGTTCCCGGTCGTCCGCCAGCTGCACGAGCTGCTCTGGTACCTGACCGAGGCACTGACCCTGCCGGCCGCCCGCCCGCTCCACGCCGACCTGCGCCGGACCCTCGCCGACACCGAACGCCTCGCCGGGGGGACCCCCGGGGAACTGGCCGCCCTCGACGTGGCCGCACACCGGCAGCGTGTCAACGTGCTTCTGCTGCGCACCAGCGAGCTGGTCCGGGCCGGCGCCCGGGGCCGCAAGAAGAACCGCCGCAACGCCGACCTGATGGGCGCCCGGCTGAGAGGCGCCGACCTGGCCGGCGCCGATCTGCGCGGGGCCTACCTCATCGCCGCCGACCTCACCGGCGCCGACCTGCGGGGCGCCGACCTGATCGGCGCGGACCTGCGCGACGCCGAGCTGACCGACGCGGACCTGACGGGCGCCTTCTTCCTGACCCAGCCGCAGGTCAACGCGGCCCGAGGCGGCCCCGGCACCAGGCTGCCGGACTCAGTCACCCGCCCGGTGCACTGGACAGCGGGAGGCTGAGCCCGCGTTCCCGGCGTCCTGTTCCCCTGCCGCCCCGGCGTCGTCCGGGTGGGACGGGGAGGACGCCGGGGCGGCGGTGCGCCGGGCCAGGTGCAGCCGCAGCCCCTCCGGCATCAGCGTCAGCCGCTCGGCCACCCGCAGCCGGTATCCGGGGTCCGGCCGCAACTCGTAGCGGCGCAGCAGCAACCCGAGGACCAGCGTCGCCTCGTGCAGCGCGAACTGCCGCCCGATGCACGCCCGCGCCCCCGTCCCGAACGGCTTGAACGTGTGCGGGGCACGCGCGCGTACGGCCTTCGCGTCGAAGCGGTCCGGGTCGAACCGCTCGGCGTCCGGGCCCCACACCTCGGGATCGCGGTGCAGCATGCCCGTGAGCACCAGCGCCCAGGCCCCGGGCCGCATCGGGTACGCGCCGCCGAGCAGCGTGTCCTCGCGGGCCTCCCGTGCGAAGGCGGGCGCGGTCGGCCACAGCCGCAGCGACTCGTCGAGCACCCGGCGCACGTGGCGCAGCTTGGCCACCTGCTCGTAGCCCGGCGCCTCGGTGTCGCCCCACACCCGGTCCACCTCGGCACGGGCCCGGGCCGCCACGTCGGGGTGCTGGGCGAGGTAGTGCAGTGCGAAGGAGAGCGCGCCCGAGGTCGTCTCGTGCCCGGCGACGAGGAAGGTGATGACCTGCCGGCGCACGTTCTCCGGCGACAGCCGCTCACCGGTCCGCGGGTGGACCGTCTCCAGCATCCGGTCGAGCAGGTCGCCGACCCCGCCCCCGCCGCCGCCGCCGGTTGACCGGCGTTCGCGGACGAGGTCGTCGACCGTGCGGTTGAGGTAGGCGATGTCGGCGGCGTTGCGGCGGCTCGCGTCGCGCAGCAGCCAGGGGGCGAGCGGCGCGGGCACCGTGTTCCGGCGCTGCGCGTAGCCGAGCGTGCCCACCATCGCGGTGACGAAGGGGTGGGGGCGGGCGCGTTCGAAGGAGCCGAAGTCGTGCCCGAAACCGGTGCGCGCGATGGTCTCCAGCGTCAGCTTGGTCATGTCGCCGGGCACGTCCACCGCCCGGCCCGACGCCTCGGCCAGATCCCAGTGGCCGGTGAGCCGCGCGGCCACGTCCAGCATCATCACGTGGTACCCGGCCATGGCCTCGCGGCTGAACCCGGGCGCCAGCACGTCGTGCGCGAGCTGCCAGTTGGGCTCGTGGTTGTACGCCGTGAACAGCCCGTCCCCGGCGACCGGCCGCAGGTTGGCCACGCCCAGGCCCACGTGCTTGGCGAACCGCGTCTCGTCCGCCAGGTCGGCGGCGAGGGAGGCGCCCCACACGAACACGAACTCCTTGCCGAAGACCCGCCGCCGGAAGATCGGCCCCAGCCGCCGCGCGTAGCGCAGCGAGTCCTGCATCGGGGTGCGCCGGCTCGCGCCCACCACGTCACCGAGCAGCGGCAGCCGGTACGGCGGGTGCGGGATGCGGTGCAGCTCCGGCCAGCCCAGCTCGGCACTGCGGAAGCCCTTCGGCAGTCCGTCCCGGGCCGGTTCCCTCGCTGTCTGGGCCATGACGCGATCTCCCTTGACGCAGCGGCGTGTTGCACGAGCCGAGGCGAGCGTGTTGTACATGGATTCAATAACGCGGCCCAGTCTCGTCCCGTTGTTGAACCGGCGTCAAGTAAGGTGCGGGCATGGCCGCGAACCAGGGCGCGCGCACCCGCCGCCGGCTCAGCACCGCCGAGCGCCGGGAGCAGCTGCTCTCGGTGGGCGCGCGGCTGTTCTCGGACAGTCCCTACGACGAGGTGTGGATCGAGCAGGTCGCCGAGATCGCCGGGGTCTCCCGCGGGCTGCTGTACCACTACTTCCCGAACAAGCGGGACTTCTTCGCGGCGGTCGTCGAGCGGGAGAGCGAGCGCATGCTGCGGATGACGGCGGCCGTGCCCGGCGTCCCGGTCCGCGAGCAGCTCACCGCGGGCCTCGACGCGTACCTGGAGTACGTCCGGGCCCACGCGCACGGCTACCGCGCCTTCCACCGCGCCGACGCGACCGGCGACCGGGCCGTGCGCCAGGTCTACCGGCGGGCGCTGGCTGCGCAGGAGCGGCAGATCCTCGCCGCCCTGTCCGCCGACCCCGAGTTCGGTCCGGCCGTCGAGGAACGCGGCGACGTACGGCTGGCGGTGCGCGGCTGGCTGGCCTTCACCACCGCCGTCTGCCTGGAGTGGCTGCGGGATCCGGAACCCGCCCGCGAGCAGGTGCGCGACCTGTGCGCACGGGCGCTGTTGGGGGCCATCGCGCCCTGACGCGGCGTGTCCGGATCGCGGCTCGAACCGGTGTCGTGGTTGGCGCGCTCCCCGATCTCCGATAGGTTAGGTGAGCCTTACCTAATGAATTGCCGAACGGAGGTTGGGATGGGTGACACCCACGCCTGGACGGCCGCGCCGGCCGCGGCGGAGCAGGCCCGGTCCGTGCTCGCCGCCGCGTGGTCCTGCGCGGTGACCGCGGAGGGCGGCCGCGAGGAGCTCGTCGGCGCGCACACCGTCACCGACGACGGCCGGGTGCTCCTGCACGTGCCCGAGGACAGCGCGCTGCTCGCCGCGGCGCTGTGCGCGCCCCGGGGGGAGCCGTCCGCCGTGCTGGAGTTCGCCGACGTGGCGCCCGTCCCGGTGCGGAGCCGGATCAGGGCCCGGCTCTGGCTCGCCGGCCGGCTGGCCGTGGAGGACGGTCACCTGGCCTTCCGCCCCACCCGTGCGGTGCTGCGGCGCCCCTCCGGTGCCGTGGTCGTCGACGTCGACGAGTTCACCGCCGCCGCGCCCGACCCGCTGGCCCTGGCCGAGGCGCGGCTGCTGACCCACCTCGCCGACTGCCACGACGACGCCGTCCAGCGGCTGACCCGGCTCGTCGACCCGGACAGCCTGCACGGAGCGGTCCGGGTGCGGCCGCTCGCCGTCGACCGGCACGGACTCACCCTGCGCATCGAACGCGTCCGTGACCACGGCGACGTACGCCTGCCCTTCCACGCGCCGGCCGACGAGATCGCGCAGCTCACCGAGCGGGTGCACGTGCTCCTCGCGCAGGCGGGCACCGTCTCCTGCCCCCGGGCCCTACAACGGCAGCGCGCAGACGGCGACGGGTGACGCGAACGGCCTGCCCGCGGTGCGCAGTTCGCCACCGTCCTCGCTCACGCGGAAGGCGCTGACGCTGCCGGAGCGCTGGTTGGCCGCGAACAGCAGTGCGCCGTCCGGGGAGAAGGCGATCTGCCGGGGGAAGTCGCCGCCCACCGGCACCGTGCCGAGGAACCGCAGCCGGGCGCCCGCCGCCTCCACCGCGTACCGGCTCAGGCTGTTGTGCCCCCGGTTGGCGAGGAAGGCGTACGCGCCGTCGGACGTGACCAGGAACTGCGCGGGGTAGTTGGGGCCCGACCCCGGGCCCGGCTCCGCCCCGGTGGACTGCGCCTCGCCCACCGTCAGCCGTCCCGTCTCCGGGGCGTACGCGCAGACCGCGACGGTGTTGTCGACCTCGTTGGCGAGATAGGCGTGGCGCCCGCCGGGGTGGAAGGCGAGGTGCCGGGGCCCGGCGCCCGGCCGGGTCCGGGCCCGCGCGACCTCCGAAAGGGTCCCCGCGTCCTCGTCCAGTCGGTAGGTGTACACGGTGTCCGTACCGAGGTCCACCGCGAGGACGTGGTTCCCGTCCGGGCCGGTGACGACCTGGTGGGCGTGCGGCCCCCGCTGTCCGGGACCCGGCGGCGGATCGGAGTGCGTGACCAGGCCGGTACGCTCCCCGAGCGCGCCTGAGGCGCCGATCGGGTGCACGGCGACGCTGCCCGAGCCGTAGTTGGCGCTGAACAGCCAGCGTCCGCCCGGATGCACGGACAGATGGCAGGGTGCCGCGCCGCCGGTGCTCCGGCTGCCCAGCACCCTGCGGTCCGACAGCCGGACCGCGGTCACGGCACCGTCCTCGCGCTCGTTCACCGCGTACAGGGTGCGGCCGTCGGGGTGCACGGCCAGGTACGAGGGATCGTCGACCTCGGCGAGGAGACCGCGGCCGGTGACCCGGCCCGTGCCCGGGTCGTACTCGGCGAGCCCGACGCCCTCGCCGCCGCCCTCGGCGGAGGTGTAGGTGCCGAGGAGGAGGGGGCGCGGTCCGGCGGACCGCCGCTGTCTGCCCGGCGCACCGCTGCTCGCCCCGGGCGCGGTGCCCGCGGCGGCCGGCCCGTCCGGTCCGCCGTCCGGCTCCGCCGGTCCACCACAGGCCGCCGCCGCGGGAAGCGCCGCTGCGGCGGTGGCGGTCCGTGCGAGGAGCGCCAAGAAGTGCCGCCTGTTCGAACTGTCGCGGTTCATGACGCCCGCCCGCCCTCCCGTGCCGGTCCTCTACCAGTCCCCGTCCTGCACCGGACGGCCCGGGGTGTCCCCGAGGGGGTGGACCTGGTGGGGCGCGGGGGCCTGCCACGGCTCGTGGTCGTCCCCGATCCAGTCCCCGACCGGCTTGACGTCCTGGAGCGGCCCGGTGGGCGCGAGGTCGTGGGCGTCCTGGTCGTAGTAGTCGTACCAGGGCAGACCGGCCCGGGTGTACGCCGCCCGGTCCACGGGGGACGGCGGCGGCGCCTCCCCGGTGATGCGGCGCCACTCCGGCGGCGTCACCAGGTGCACGAAGACCCGCCCGGCCGGCCGCTCGGCCCAGTCCGTCGGCGGCCGTTGGTCGCGGTACACCTCCTGGCGCATGGAACCGCCGACGCCGAGCCCCATGGCCGGTGTGGACCGGCGCCGGACCGTCCCGCCGTAGCCCGGGGCCCCGCCCGGCGCGGCCGGTGCCGCCGCCGGTGCCGGAGCTCCGAAGGCCCCGCCCGGACGGGCTCCCCGGGGGGCCGACTCCCGGCGGCGCCGCTCCTCCTCGCGCCAGCGCAGCAGCTCGGGGGCGCTCAGGGTGAACGCCTGCAACTGGACGCCTCCCCAGACCTCCGCACCGGTGACCTGGCCCTCGACGGTCGCCCCCGTGCCGAGCGGCACCGCCACGAACTGACGGACCGTGCCGGACCCGGAGTTGATGCCGTCCAGCCAGGGCTGGCGGGGGAGGACCACGTAGTTCTGCGGGTCGCGCGACAGCCGGTCGCTCCACGGCCTGCCCGAGACCGCGCACACCTTGCCCACCCCCACCTGGAGGGCGGCGGGTTCCCGCGTGCCCGCGAAGCTCAGCCACATGGCCTCACGCAGATACACCGGCAGCATCACACCCCCGCGCGCACGCCACTCCTCGGGCACGGTGTCCGCGTAGTCGGCGACCCGGCGGACCGGGAACTCGCCGAGACCCGGCGGCAGCGGATGCGTCCCCGTCTCGGGAAGCCGGAGCGTGCGTACGAAACGCACCGACGCACCGCCCGGCAGCGACAGCCGGTTCCCGTCGATCCGCACACTGGTCTCGGTCATCCGA
Source organism: Streptomyces coelicoflavus (assembly GCF_003112555.1). GTDB lineage: Bacteria > Actinomycetota > Actinomycetes > Streptomycetales > Streptomycetaceae > Streptomyces > Streptomyces coelicoflavus. The sequence goes on from NZ_BEWB01000007.1 coordinate 67,140, forward strand.
AGGCCCCTCATTCGCCGTGAACCGTTCCTCGTCCCTCAAGAGGAACGCCGGGCGGCGGTGCCGCGGTTCCGCCGGCGCAGCCGGGCCCGTGCCCGGTCCCGCAACCGGGTCAGCCGCGGCATGCGTTCGCGCTGCTCGCGCGTGTGGCGGTCCAGCTCCTCCAAGAGCCGGCGGGAGCGGTGCTCGGTGTCCATCTCGTCGATGATCCGGTTCACCTCGGCCAGCACCGCGCCCCGCAGCTGCCACTGCCTCGCGTCCCGCCGGACCTCGTCGAGGAGCAGGCCGGCCAGCCGGTCCCGGGTGACCGCGGCCTGGCGCAGCTCGGCGGCCAGCCGCTCCTCCGCGGACTCGGCGTTCTCACTCGCGTTGCTCGTGACCAGCACCGAGAAGCTCACCACGGCGTCGGCGATCTCGGACAGCAGCTCCTGGACGGCGGCCCCCGTCTCCGGTGCGAACAGCGGTTCCGGCTCCCGCTCCTTGGCCAGGTCGGTGAAGCTGCGCGCGAGGACCCGCATGACCACCGTGCAGATCTCCAGGGTGTCCAGACCGGTGCGCAGCACGACCCGGTGCAGCAGCCCCTCGCGCACCCGGGGGTTGAACCGCAGGCTGTCCTCGGCCTGGCGGAGGTCCTCGTCCACCTCGCCGATGTCGTGGTCGAGCCGGCGCGCCTCGTGCAGCCGGGCCGCCGCCTCGTGGAACGGCATGCTGCCGGCGGCCTCCTCGCCCATGCGCAACAGCAGTTGGCGCACCTGCCTGGCCAGCCCCACGACGGACTCACCGGCCTGCTCCACCCACACCGGAGGCGCCAGGATCAGATTGAAGACCAGACCCACGATCGCCCCGACCAGGGTCTCGACCACCCGGGCCCACGCCAGGCTCCCGTGCGAGGTGACGCCGAGCACCAGCATCGCGCTGATCGCCACCTCGGCGGTGAACTCCTCGGCGCGCACCAGATGCCCCACACCCAGCGCCGCCAGGATGATCAGGCCCAGGCTCCACCAGCTCAGTCCGACCAACTGGCTGAAGGCGATGGCGACCAGAACACCGGCGACCACCGCGTTCACCCGGCGGAAACTCATCTTCAGCGTGGCGTACAGGGTGACCTGGACGACCAGCAGGGCGGTCAGCGGCGCGGTGAGCGGTGGCGCCGACTTGTCGGGGGTCAGCCGTACCGCGATGACATAGGCGATCGATGCCGCGGCGGCGGAGCGAAAGGCCTGGACCACCCTGGGGTCCCTCAGCCACTTCACCCGCCGCAGCGCCGCCCTCGCGGCATCCAGCACATCCCGCATCCTCGGGCTGTTCCCTTCCGCAGGCGCCTCGAACGTGTCCGATCAGGACGGTAGCCGGACGCGGGCGGCCGGGCCCCTCTCACGCGCCGTGCGCCGCCGGACGGGTCAGCCGGTCACCTTGGCGACGAACGCGGACAGATTGCCCAGCGTACGGGCGATCTGCTCCTCCAGGGTGAGGCTCTCCTCGAACCGGCCCCCGCCCTCCGGCACCTTCCTGCCCCGCAGATAGAGGGGACAGGCGAGATCCGTGCACATGTAGAGGCCGACCGAGTTGCCCTCCCGGCCGGCCGCCCCCGCCTTGCGCGCCGTCATCAGCGACACACCGCCCCGCGGATGGGTGGTCAGGCAGAGCCCGCACATGCTGCGCTGGAGGAAGCCGCTCCGGGACTGCTGGAACCGCAGCGCCACACCGGCGAGCCGTCCGCCCTGTTCGGCGACCAGATAGCTGCGGTCGGGCGCCCCGGGATCCCGCCAGCCGAAGAAGTCGAGATCGTCCCAGGGGCGCTCGTCGAGGTCACGGGGAACGGCCAGGCGCTTGGCCTCGCCCTTCGAGCAGTTGATGAAGGAGGTGCGGATGTCCCGCTCGTCGAGTGCTCTCATGGGAGCCTCCCCTTGGTCGAAAAGGTCGGTCGGTGCCGGTCGGTGCCGGTCGGTGCCGGTCGGGTCGGTCCAAGGCGGTCGGTCCGGCCGGCTGTCCTAGTGCCTCTAGGTTTTCGCCTAGCTTAAATAGGCTACGAGCCGGGCCGCCACCGGATTTCCGGGCGCGCGAGTTCATAGCATGAATTAAGAGTGAAGGGAAGTCGCGGGCGGCTGTCCCGCAGAGGTATGTTGCAGACCGGGCACAGCAGGGGAGGAGCCACATGGCGGGGCGGAACGGGCGCACGGTGCGCGACCTCAGGAGGGCCAACCGCACGGCCGTGCTCCAGCGGCTCTACTTCGACGGACCGCTCAGCCGGTTCGAACTGGGCCCGGCCACCGGCCTCAGCTCCGGTTCCGTCAGCAACGTGGTCGCCGACCTGGTCGCCGACGGACTGGTGGAGGAGGCCGGCAGCGTCGACTCCGACGGCGGCCGGCCCCGCACCCTGCTGCGCGTGGCCCCCGCCAGTGGCCACATGATCGGCGTGGACGTCGGCGAGACCCGGGTACGGGTCGAACTCTTCGACCTGACGCTCACCGAACTCGCCCGCGCCGAACGCCCGCTCGCCCAGCAGCGCTACGACGTCGACGTCATCGTCGGACACATCCGCGACGGCATCGCCGAGGTACTGGCCGCGGCCGGACTCCCGGCCGAACGGCTGCTCGGCGCCGGGATCGGCGTCCCCGGCATCGTCGAGCACACCGCCGACCGGGGGGCCGTGGTGCACGGCCAGACCATCGGCTGGGACGCGGTTCCGCTGGAGGCCCGCTTGCGCGCCGGATCCCCGCTGCCCGACACCGTCCCGTACCTCATCGACAACGGTGCCAAGACCCTCGGCCAGGCCGAGATGTGGTTCGGCGCGGGACGCGGCGCGCGCAACGCGGTGGTGGTGCTCTTCGGCTCCGGGGTCGGCGCCAGCCTCGTCACTCCCGACGTCGAGCAGGGCCGGGCGGTCGAATGGGGGCACCTGACGGTCCGGGTCAGGGGACGCCGCTGCCGCTGCGGCGCACTCGGCTGCCTGGAGGCGTACGCGGGCGCCGAGTCACTGCTGGCCCGCTGGCGGGAGGAGGGCGGCCGGGTTCCGGAGGGCACCGACGAGGAGACCGCGCTCACCGCGCTGCTCGCCGCCGCCCACCCGTCCGGCGACGAGGGTGCCGACCCGGTCGCGCTCGCCGTCCTGGAGGAGACCGCGGAGTACCTGGGCGCGGGCCTGTCCGACCTGATCAACCTCTTCCAGCCCGAGCGCATCCTCATCGGCGGCTGGGCCGGCCTCCAGCTCGGCACCCGCTTCCTGCCCGCCGTACGCCGCCACGCCGTGTCGTACGCGCTGCGTCATCCCGCCAGGAAGGTGACGGTCGACCTCGGGCGGCTCGGTCCCGACGCCGTCACCGTCGGCGCCGCGATCCTCCCCCTGGCCGACTTCTTCGCGCGCGGCGGCAGGCGCCCCGAGCCGGCCCCCGAGTACCCGGTCCCGGCCTGGCGCACCGCGCTCGAGGAGCGGGCACCGCACTGAGGTTTCGCCGGTCACCGGGGAGGTACCCGACGCCGCTCCGAGGGCCGTCGGACGACTGCCGGACGGCCCCGGACGAACGGAGCACCACGGGAAGGAGCGCGTCGTGTCCGACCACCGCCAGGAAGGCCCGGGTGAGAACGGTGCCCCCGTCCCGCGCGACATGCCTGACCAGCAGGCCGGGGACCACGACGACCCGTGGGAGGCGGCCTCGCCCACCCGCGAGCAGCGCGAGCACCGGCAGGGCCCGGCGGGCGAAGAGCCCGAGGCCGACGGGGACGCCGCCGGCGACGCGGAGACCGGGCCCGCGACCGACGTGCCCGACACCGACGAGGCGGGCACGGGCCGGCAGGGCGCGCCGCACTCGGGTGCCGTGCACCCCGAGCACCCGGTGCCCGACGAGTCCTCCGGCTGAGACGAGTCCGGTCGGCTGAACGGCCGGGGGCTCAGCCGACCTTCCGCCCCCGCATCGGCTCCGTGTCCGCCCCCGCGCCCTGCCGCAACCCCCGCAGGAACTCCTCCAGCACCTCCGTGGACGTACGCGTCGCGCGCCAGCCGAGCTCCACCCGCGCCCGCGTGCAGTCCATGATCGGCAGCCGCAGTACCGCGTCGAAGAGGTGGGGCGAGGCCGGCAGCAGCCGCAGCCCCCACGCGGCGGCGATCGCCGAGCGGGCCGCGGTGCGCGGCAGCCGCACGGGACGCACCCCGACCAGCTCACCCAGCAGCTCGGCGTCCACCGGCGGCTCGGCCGCCAGGTTGAACGCTCCCCGCGCGGTCCCGGAACGCACGGCCAGCCGGTAGGCGCCGGCCGCGTCGTCCGTGTGCAGGGCCTGCACCCGCAGCCCCGGGATGTCCGGCAGGAACGGGAGCCGCTCCGGACGGGCCGCCGGACCCGGCAGGAAGCGGCCGCCGAAGATCCGGCGCTGTTCGCTGGCCGACTCCCGCTTGAAGAGGAAGGCCGGCCGCATCCGCACCACCCGGATCCCCGGATGGTCGCGCTCGAAGGTGTCCAGGGCCCGTTCCAGATAGGCCTTCTCCCGGCAGTAGGCCGCGTCCGGCCAGCCGTGCGTCGGCCACGACTCGTCCACCGCGTGGTTCTTGGGCCCCGGCGAGTACGCGCCGACCGACGAGGCGTGCACCAGCGCCGGCACTCCGGCCGCGGCCACCGCCTCGAAGACCCGGAGGGAGCCGAGTACGTTCGTGCGCCAGGTCGTCGCCGGATCGTGCGTCGGCTGGAACGCCCAGGCCAGATGGACCACGGCGTCGGCGCCGGCGAAGTGGCCGGTCAGGTCGGTCTGCTCCGAGGCGAGGTCGACCGCGGCCCACTCGGTCTTCGCGGGCGACCACTCGGGGACGCGCCGGGCCAGCCCCAGTACGGACCCCACCTCCGGATCCCCGGAGAGGAGCCGGACCACGCTGGTGCCCACGTTCCCCGTGGCGCCCGTGACCACGATCCTGCTGCCCGTTGTGCTGCTCACGCTGTGCTCCTCTCGGCGGCCTGCCGGTGCGGAGGGCACCGGGTACCCGCCGCCCGGGAGGTGCACGCGCAAGAGGAAGCCCCGACCGCGACGGGGGAATCACGGCCGGGGCGGCTCGATGCGGATACGGATGGCGGTCGCCTCTCGGCGAAAGGCTCCACAGGGCTTCAGCCGAACGATCGTCCCTGTGGGCAATAGGTGAGGCCCGGGGACACTGTCCCATCCGTACCCACGCCGTGTTCAACGGCGAACGACCGGCCGGTGTTCCGCCGTCTGTCGCGGTTTGGGGTGATGTGGGTCACCGGTCGGTGGGCTCGGCGGGCTCGGGCACGATCTCGGCCCACAGGTTCTCCGCCTGCAACAGCAAGGTGCCCAGGACCGCGGTCCGCGCGGCCTCCTGCCCGGCGTGCTCCCGCAGCCCTTCCTGCAACCGCCGGTGCAGTTCCTCCATCGTCTCCTCGGCGGCCGCCTCCGTGTCGCCGCCGGCCGGCCGGCCCACCATCCGGTCCGCCTCGGCGTGGCAGGCGTCGCCGATGAGCCGCAGCAGGCGGGCGTACAGGTCGAGCACCGGCCCCTCGGGCGGGGTGGGCGTCCGTTGCTCGTCGGCCGCGACGGCCAGTGTCCGGGTCAGCGCCGTGAGGTTCCCGGTGACCCGGCTCCACCGCTGGTCCTCGCCCTCCGGCGGGACGGCGGTGGGCGCCCGGTGCAGCTTGCGCAGCGGACGCGAGGTGAGACGCAGGCTCTCCCGGCTCCAGGACCGGGCCGACTCCAGGGCCTCCAGCCGCCGCTGGAGCCGCGCGGCATCGCTCGACCAGCCGGCCGCGCTCTGCGCGTCCCAGTGGGTCTCCCGCAGGTCGGCGGCGACGGCGCACAGGAGGTCGCCCGACTCCCGCGCCAGCGCCGCGAGGTTCTCCCGCACGTCCCTCAGATGGATCGGCGGCAGCACCAGGGCGTTGACGGCCACCCCGATGACCGCGCCGAGCGCCGCCTGCCCCACCCGGTGGCCGACCGCGGCGGCCGACACCGCCGTGCCGGAGGCCAGGACGAACACCGCCGTGGTGGCCGCGTAGACGCCCTGGAGGCCGAAGCGGGACCAGTTCGCCACCAGCATCAGCAGCGGCAGGGACAGTGCCAGCGCCCCCGTGGTGTCCTCGGCGACGGCCTGTGCCGCCGACGCCACCAGGGTCCCCACGCAGATCGCCGCGAACTGCTGCCCGGCCTGCCGCACCGAGCTGTAGACGGTGGCCTGCACGAGGACGAGCGCCACCCACGGCGCCATCAGCGCCATCGGGTCGCCCAGCCACACCCCCGCCACGGCCCAGGCGATCAGGGCGGCGCCCGCTGCCTTCAGCGACTGCACCACCAGGTCGCGTTCCCGCCCCGGTCCCCGCCAGGCGGCTCGCACGGCCCGCCCGACGGCCCGCGCCTCCCACCACACCGCGGCCACCGGCCGCCTTCCCCGGAATGCTTCCCGGAGGCCGTGGAACGCAGCGGTCATGCGGTGCCGGCCGTCCGTCCGGCGGGCGGACACGTCCGGGGGCGGAACGTCTCGCAGGAGGGTACGGATCCGCTGCTCATGCGAACGGGCTCCCGTGCAGGGAGGCCAGCAGGTCGGCCGGGTCGGCGTAGACCGCCCGGGCGCCCGCCTCCTCCAGGTCGGCGCGGGGCAGACCGCCGCACAGCACGCCCACGCAGCGCACCCCGGCCCGGCTGCCCGCACGCATGTCCCACACGGTGTCGCCGACGAAGACGGACCGCTCGGCCGGTACGCCGGCCAGTTCCAGGGCGTGCTCGACCGGCTCCGGAGCGGGCTTTCCCGCGGACACGTCGTCGGCACTGGCGGTGGCGCCGATCGCGTCGTCCGCGTCGATCGCCCGTCGCAGCGCGCCCAGCTCCGCACCGCCCGCCGAGGTGGCGAGAACCACCTGCCAGCCGTCACCGGCCAGGCGGCGCAGCAGGTCCCCGGCGCCCGGCAGGGCGGGCAGCCGGTCGAAGTACTGGCCGTAGAGGGCCTTGTGGGCGGCGCTCAGCCCGGCGTCCTGGTCCGTGTCCCGGTCCTCGCCCAGCAGATGGGCGATCAGGTCGGTGGAGGCGAGCCCCACCGCCCGGTGGATCGCGTGCATCGGCACCCGGTGACCGGCCTGCCGGAACGCCTCCCACCAGGTGGTCACATGCAGGTGATTGGTGTCGACGAGGGTTCCGTCGACGTCGAACACGGCCGCCCGTTCCATGCGCTGTCCCCTTCCGGTCCGTGGAGCGCGGATCGACGCGCGGGTACCACGTCAGCGCCCAGCCACTCCGGACGGTGTACGGCCCTCGCGGGTCCAGGCCAGCAGCTCGTCCAGGGACCACGTGGTGACCACCCGCTCCGGCGGCACCCCGCACTCCTCGGCCCGTGCGCACCCGTGGATCTGCCAGTCCAGCTGACCGGGCGCGTGCGCGTCCGTGTCCACCGAGAACAGCACGCCGGCCGCCACCGCCCGGCGCAGCAGCCGCCGCGGCGGGTCGAGCCGCTCCGGGCGGCTGTTGATCTCCACGGCCGTACCGGACTCCGCGCAGGCGGCGAAGACCTCGTCCGCGTCGAACTCCGACTCGGGCCGCCCCCGCCCGGTCAGCAGCCGGCCGGTGCAGTGGCCGAGCACGTCCGCGTGCGGGTCGCGGACGGCGGCGACCATCCGGCGGGTCATCGAGCGGGCGTCCATCCGCAGCTTGGAGTGGACCGACACCACCACCACGTCGAGCCGTTCCAGCAGCTCCGGCTCCTGGTCGAGTGAGCCGTCGTCGAGGATGTCGCACTCGATGCCGGTCAGCAGCCGGAAGGGCGCCCAGGTCGCGTTGAGTTCCGCCAGCACGTCCAACTGCTCGCGCAGCCGTGCGGGGGAGAGCCCGCGGGCCACCGTCAGCCGCGGCGAGTGGTCGGTCAGGGCCGCCCACTCGTGTCCGAGCGCCGCAGCGGTCCGGCCCATCTCCTCGATCGGGCTGCCGCCGTCGGACCAGTCCGAGTGCAGGTGGCAGTCGCCGCGCAACAGCCCCCGCAGCTCTTCGCCGCCCCGGGCGAGCGGGGTGTCCGCCTCGTCCTCCAGCTTCGCGAGGTACCCGGGCACCTGCCCGTCCAGCGCCTCGCGCGCCACCTGTGCGGTCTTGGGTCCGACACCCTTGAGCGACTCCAGCGAGCCGGCCCGCTCGCGCAGCTCGGCGGCCGGCAGCCCACCGAGCACGCCCGCCGCGGTGCGGAAGGCGCGGACGCGGTACGTCGGCGCCTGGGTCCGCTCCAGGAGGAACGCGATCCGCTCCAGCGCCTCGACGGGGTCCATCGCCACCTCCTCGTCCGGCCTCGACCGGCCCTCCCACCGGTCCTCACCCGGCATGTCCAGGGTTCCCTAGAGCAGCGGGACCCGCACCACGAGCCGGGCGCCCCGTGCCCCTGCCGGGCCGGGACGGTTCCTCGCTCCCACGGGTTCCGGCCTACCCTCGATGCATGACCGAGATCGACAGCCCGCACATCGGCAATCCGCGGATCCTCGTCCTCGGGGTGCACCCGGGCCCGCCCCCGTTCCGGATCGTGGAAATCGATGGCCAGGTGGTCGGTGAGGCCAGGGCCGTCACCGACGTCCTGGAGGCCGCCGCCGCCTTCGGCATCACCGTCCACGACCTGGACGACCCGGAGGTCGTCCGCTGGGTGGGCGGGGACAAGTTCACCTGGACCGCCCACTAGGACGCGTCCGGCCCGCCCCGCCCGGTGCGGGGTGTCAGCCGACGGTCCACTTCTGGTTGGCGGCGCCCGTGCAGGTCCAGATCTGCAGCCGGGTGCCGTTGGCCGAGTTGTTCCCGGTGACGTCGAGGCACTTGTCGGCCTGGGGATTGACGATGTCGTGCGCGGCGGTGACGACCCATCGCTGGGCGGCGCTGCCGTTGCAGTCCCACAGCTGGACGAGCGTGCCGTCCGCCGTGCCGCCGGCGTTGACGTCCAGGCACTTGCCGAGCGCCTGGATCGTGCCGTCGGAGCCCACCGTCCACCGCTGGGCCGCGGTGCCGTTGCAGTCGTAGAGCTGTACGGGGGTGCCGTTGGCGGTGTTCGCCGCGGCGACGTCCACGCACTTGCCGGCCAGGCCCCGGATCGCGCCGCCGGCGGGCGCGTCGCCCGTCGTCACCGAGACGTGGTCGACGACCAGGGTCTGCGGGAAGACCGTGGAGCCGTCCGGGTCGCCCGGCCAGTAGCCGCCGACCGCCAGGTTGAGGATCAGGAAGTACGGCTTGTTGAACACCCACTGCTTCCCGCCCAGGTCGGCCGGGGTGCGCCGCTGGTAGACGTTGCCGTCCACCGACCACGTGATCGAGTCCGGCGCCCAGTCGACGGCGAAGGTGTGGAAGGCGTCCGCGAAGGCCTGGCCGCCCGGCAGGGTGTAGCCGGCGCCGATGCCGCCGGAGCCGGAGTAGCCGGGGCCGTGGATGGTGCCGTGCACGGTGGAGGGCTCGAAGCCGACGTTCTCCATGATGTCGATCTCGCCGGAGTCGGGCCAGTTCACCGGGGTGCCCAGCATCCAGAAGGCCGGCCACATGCCCTGCCCGCGCGGCACCTTCATCCGCGCCTCGACGTGCCCGTACTGCGCCGTGAACTTGCCCGAGGTGTTCAGCCGGGCGGAGGTGTACTGGCAGGTGCCGTACCAGCACTGGTAGTTGGCGGGATTCTCCTTGCGGGCGGTGATGACCAGGTGGCCCTGGCCGTCCAGGGCGGCGTTCTTGTTGCCCGAGGTGTAGTACTGCCGTTCGTGGTTGTTGACGTTGTCGCCGGTCTCGATCTGCCACTTCGAGGAGTCGACGGCGGCGCCGGCCGGGCCGTCGAAGGTGTCGGAGAAGGCCACGGCGGCGGCCGCGGAGGACGAGGCGCCGGCGGCCCCGGCGGCCCGGGAGTCGTCGGGTTCCGCCTGGGCGGAGCCGGTCACGAGGGATGCGGCCAGCCCGGCGGACAGGGCGGCGGCGAGGAGGCATCTGCGGAGCAGGCGTGGGCGGGCCACGGCTCTCCCTTCCGTACGGCGCCCCGCGGGGCGCCGACCGAGGTGGGGGGGTGGGGATGTCGCCTCTTTATTCAAGTAGTGAGATAAGGGCCGGTCAATACCTTGGTACGGACCAGCTTGGACCGGGTGGACGCCGCACTCAGGTACGCGCCCCGCGCGCGTGCACCGTGCGGCTCATCCGCCGGCCGAGAAGCAGGTAACCGACCAGCGCACCGCTCGTGTTGAGGATGACGTCGTCGACGTCGAAGGCCCGCCCGGTGACCAGGGCACCCTGGGCGAACTCCACCAGCAGCATCACGACGGCCGTCAGCAGCAGTACGCGCAGCACCCCGCGCGTACGCGGCGCGACGACCGGGACCAGCACGCCGAACGGCACTCCGAGCAGAATGTTCCCGCCGATCTGCTTGACCGCGTCGCGCAGCGCGGGCTGGTCCAGATAGGCCCTCAGTGAGCGCCCCGGGTGCAGGTTGGTGTGCGTCAGGGCCTCGGACGCGGGGGAGGGGTGCAGCGTCAGCCGCGCCAGCACCACCGCGAACGCCACCATGAAGACGAACGCGCACGCCGTCGCCAGCAGCCGCAACGGCAGGGCGAGCGCGTGCCGCTCGCGACGGTCGGTCTCCCGCGTCTTGGCGGCGCGGGCGCGCGGCCACAGACGCAGCCCTGAGGCGGCACGAGCCATGTCGGTCCTCCAGTCGTCAACTTCCCCGCGTGGTAGGGCGGTTACCCGCCGAACCGCCGAGGATGCCCGGCGAACGGGTACGGCCGGCCGCACCCGTTCGGGCCCGCCGGCCCGCTCTCCCGCAGCCGGTCTCCCCTCGCCCGGCCGGGGCACTCCGGCCGGTGAGAGCAACAAGGGCGGCACAAGGGGCATCCGGGGCGTGACGTACCGGGCCCGGCCGTGCGGGGCCGCGGAGGTGGCGTGTGAAAGGCCGTAGGACACTCCTCGAGGTGGCCGAGGTGGCCGAGGTGGCCGAGGTGGCCGAGGTGGCCGAGGTGGCCGCGGTGGCCGCGGTGGTCGAGGTGGCCGCCTGGTGGGTCCCGCTCGCGGCGCTCTGGCTGGTCCTCGCCGGCACCGTCGACCCCCTGGAACACGCCGTGAGCGAGGCCACCACCGTCGGGCCGGTCCACACCTCGGTGCACTGGACGCCCCTGTGAGCCGGACCGTGCCCGCCGGCCCGGCTCACGTCCCGTACGTCACCCGCACCCGCTCGAACCCGAGGGAGGTCAGCAGCCCTCGGAGCATGGCGGTGGTGTTGCTCTCGGCACGCGCCTTCAGCTCACTGTCCTTCGCCGCCTCACCGATGTGCCGGGCCGCGAGCTTCTGCACCGCCTGCTCGCCGTTCGGGTTGTCCGAGAACAGGTCACCGAGCCGGTCGAGCAGCCCGCGCTGCTTGGAGACCGCGTAGGACCGGTCCGGGTCGAGGGCGGGCTCGCCCAGCGCGGCGTGCGGCAGCCGCAGCGTCGCCGACGTCCGCCCCTCGTCGACCGTCACGTCGTCCTCGCCCACCTTCCCGAGGTCGACGTAGGCGTCGACGGTGCCCGCCCCGACGTACAGGGTGCGGGTGCCGCGGATCGCGTCGGGCAGGAACCTGGCGTCCTTCTCCAGGTCCACCACGACCTGGAAGTTGCCGGACGCGGCGTCGTAACGGCTGATGTCCTGCACGGACTCCAGCAGCGCGGGACCCGAACGGTCCCGCGTCTCGGAGCCGAACAGGTCCTTCAGCCCCGGCAGGACACTCAGCCGCAGCCCCACGAACAGCACGACGAGCACCGCTGTCAGCACGGTCAGCGCCTTGGCCCAGCCGGGCATGCGCCACGCGGGCCGCTGGACGGAACCGGTGGGCTTCTTGACGGGAGTCGTCATGGCGACGGCCCTCCTTCCTACTGACCCGGATGCCCCCCATCTCCCGTACCAGACCGAGCAGTTGAAGCGCGGCACACGAAGAGGGGGCGGGGCGTACGGCGGCGGCTCAGCGCCCCGGCTTCAGCGGACGGTCCGCGGACGGGCGCGAGGACCAGACGGCCTCCCCGCGTGTGAGCCCCGGCAGCCGCAACTCGGCCTCCCGCGCCCGCCGGGCGGGCAGCTCGCCGGTGACGGTCCACGCCGGGTCGCCGCCCGTCGTGCCGGTGAAGTCCGCGCCCAGCGACGCCAGGAGGGCCGTCACGGCAGCCAGCGCGTCCGGCGGCACCTCCGCCTCGAAGGCGAGGTACGGCTCGTACAGCACGGTCCCGGCCCGGGCGAGGGCGCGGCGCAGCACGATCGGCGTCAGCCCGCGGAAGTCGGCGGCCGTGCTGAGCGGCGAGCTGAAGCCGGAACGGATCAGCGTCACCCGGTAGTCGGTGACCGCGGCGCCGGCCGGCCCGGTCAGCAGCGTGGCGTGGACCGTCTCCTCGACCGCCTGGTGGAAGGCGCGGGGCAGCGCGCCGAGTTCCGTCTCGTACCCGAACACCCCGCCCGAACCGTACGGCCCCGGCTCGACGCGCAGTCCGACCGTCGCCCAGTAGCGGGTGCGGTCGAGCCACGGCATCTCCTCCGCGGCCTCGCCGGTGCCGGCCGGGCGCTCCAGGAACCGGACGCGGCCCGGCGTGAACTCCGCCTCGATGCCGAACTCCTCGGCCAGCGTCGCCGCGAGCACCTCCATCTGGACCTCGCCGTACAGGAGCAGCGCGGTGGCGCCGGAAGCCGCCGGGCGGGCGTGCAGCAGCGGATCCTGATCGGCCAGCGCCAGCAGGGCGGAGCGCAGCGGCGCCGCCTGCTCCGGACGCACCGCCCGGACCAGCGTCTGCAGGGTCGGCGGCGCGAACTGCGGTGCGCGGTCGGCCGGCTCGCCGAGCCGGTCGCCGACGCGCAGGCCCCCCGGCACCGTCAGCGCGGCGATGTTCCCGGCGGTGAGCGTGGCGTCCCCGCCGACCACGTCGAGGCGGGTCACCCGGCCGGAGACCTCGGTGCGCCGCCCGTCGGACTCGCGCCGCAGGAACGTCAGCCGCCGGCGCGGACGCACCTCACCGTCGTAGAGCCTCAGGTAGGCCGTGCGCTCGCCGGTGGGTCCGGGGCGCACGGCGAAGACCGTCCCGCGCGGTTCCGTGGCCCCGGCCGTGCCCTGCGCGGCGGCCGGGACCAGCGTGACCAGGCCCTCGACCAGCTCCGCGACGCCCTGCCCGCCGAGCGCGGAGCCGTGGAACAGCGGGTGGAAGGAGCCGTCGGCGGTACGCGCGGCGAGGGCGGCGGCCACCTGCCCCGCGGTCGGCTCGGGGCCGTCCACCAGCGCGGCCAGGATGCCCGGGTCGACCTCGGCGAGCGCCTCCGCGGTCCCTCCGTCGGGCGCGCGCCGCACGACCAGGGCGCCCTTGGTGCCCGCGCCCGTCACCCCGGTCAGCGGTGCGACGTGCGGCGTCAGCAGGCGCCGTACGTCCTCGAGCAGCGCGTCGGTGCGCGCGCCGGGCCGGTCGATCTTGTTGACGAACACGAGGGTGGGCAGCCGCAGCCGGCGCAGGGTGCGCATGAGGACGCGGGTCCGCGCCTGGACGCCCTCGACGGCGGACAGCAGCAGCACCGCGCCGTCGAGCACCTCCAGGGCCCGCTCGACCTCCGCGACGAAGTCGGAGTGTCCCGGGGTGTCGATCAGGTTGACCCGCGTGTCACCGACCGTGAAGGCGGCGACGGCGGAGCGGACGGTGATGCCGCGGCGGCGCTCGATGCCGCCGTCGTCGGTGACGGTGTCGCCGGTGTCGACGGCGCCGAGCCGGTCGACGGCACCGTGGTCGAACAGGAGCCGTTCGGTGAGGCTGGTCTTACCGGCGTCGACGTGGGCCAGGATGCCGATGTTCAGGGTGCGCATGCGTGGAGGAGTCCTCGAAAGCCGTGGGCCGGAAGGGGCGCTGGGGGTTTCCGAGGAGTCGGCGCATGCGGGGGTCCTGACGTGAGGAGGGCGGGCGGAGCACGGACGGCGACATCATCGCGGGTGCCCCCCGGGGGGTGGCAACAGGATTTCCGTAAGCTGGGGACCCCGGCCGGACAGGATCACACGAGGAGCGGTCCGTGCGAGACATCGCCGTGTTCAGCGGTAGTGCCCACCCCGAGCTGGCCGAGGAGGTCTGCGCCCAGCTGGGTGTGCCGCTCAGCCCCACCCGGGTCAGCCGGTTCGCCAACGACTGCCTCGAGGTGCAGCTCATGGCCAACTGCCGCGAGCGGGACGTGTTCCTCGTCCAGCCGCTGGTCACACCGGTCCAGGAACACCTCGTCGAGCTGCTGATGATGTGCGACGCGGCCCGCGGGGCGTCGGCCGGCCGCATCACCGTGGTCATGCCGCACTACTCCTACGCCCGCTCCGACAAGAAGGACGCCCCGCGCATCTCGCTGGGCGGGCGCCTGGTGGCCGACCTGCTGGTGGCCGCGGGAGCGAGCCGGGTCCTCGCCATGACCCTGCACTCGCCCCAGGTGCACGGCTTCTTCTCCGTCCCGGTCGACCACCTGCACGCGCTGCGGGAACTCGCCGCGCACTTCCGCCAGTACGACCTCTCCCGCGCCACCGTCGTCTCGCCGGACCTGGGCAACGCCAAGGAGGCCGCCGCGTTCGCCCGGATGCTCGGCGCCCAGGTGGCGGCCGGGGCGAAACAGCGGTACGCCGACGACCGGGTCAGCATCAGCTCGGTGATCGGGGACGTCGCCGGGCGGGACGTCATCGTCCTCGACGACGAGATCGCCAAGGGCAGCACGGTGCTGGAACTCCTCGACCGGCTGCGGGAGGCGGGCCCGCGCACCGTCCGCGTCGCCTGCACGCACGGCCTGTTCGCGGCCGGTGCGCTCGGCCGGCTCAGCGAACAGCCGGACGTGCTGGAGATCGTGTGCACCAACACCGTGCCGGTGCCGGTGGACGACCACACGGACAAGCTGCGGATCCTGTCCATCGCCCCGGCGCTCGCCGAGGCGGTGCGACGCATCCACAACGGCGAGTCGGTCAGTGCCCTGTTCGACGCCCGCCCGGCCGGCTGACGCCGAGGGCCTCCTCCAGGGTCGGGCGCGGTGGCAGCAGCCGCCCCAGGCCGGTGATCCGCAGCATGCGCAGGGTCAGCGGGTGGGCGCACACCAGGTGCACCTGCCCGCCCTGTTCGAGTACCTGGCTGCGGGCCCGGTACAGCAGGCGCAGACCTGAGCAGTCGAAGAACTCGACGCCGCCGAGGTCCAGGACCACCCGGGCGCCGGGACGCCGTGTCTCCCGGTCCAGGTGCGGGGTGATCTCCGCCGCCGAGGCGATGTCGATCTCGCCCCGGAACTCCAGCACCGTGTGCCCCCGGTGACGGCGCACACGGATGTGCCGGGTGGGCGACGCCGATTCCTGCCGCACGAACCTTGCCTCCAGCCTGTCGCAGCCCGTTCCGGCCTGCTCCCGGGGGCTCAACTACCCAGTCCGCTCGGAAAGTTACCCCGATCGAGCGAGTTTGAGCATGTTCGATTGACATATGTCATTGAAATCTCACGCCCAGGCCCCCACCCACGCGGCCGGCGGGCCGCGGGCCGGTGGGCCGGACCGTCAGTCGACCACGAGGACGAGCTTGCCCGTCGTGCGACCGGTCTCGCCCTGCGCGTGCGCCCGCGCCGCCTCCGCGAGCGGGAACGTGCCCGCGATCGTGGCCCGCAACTTCCCCGACTCGACCAGGCGGGCGACCTCCTCCATACCGGCCCGGTCGGCGTCCACCAGCATCCGCACCGCCCGTACGCCCAGCCGCTCGGCCTCCTCGAAGAACTCGTCCGAGCCGACCGGCAGGATCGACACCACGACCCCGCCCGGACGCAGCACCCGCAGGGACCGCAGCGACGTGTCGCCGCCGATCGTGTCCAGCACGACGTCGACGTCCTTCACGGTCTCGGCGAAGTCCGTCTCCCGGTAGTCCACGGTCTCGTCCGCCCCGAGCGAGCGCAGGAACTCGTGCTTGCCCGCGCTGGCGGTACCGATCACGTACGCGCCCCGGGCCTTGGCGATCTGCACCGCCACATGGCCCACACCGCCCGCCGCCGCGTGGACGAGCACCCGTTGCCCCGGCCGCACGTCCGCGCGCTCCACCAGGGCGTGCCACGCCGTCAGCGACACCAGGGGGAGCGCGCCGGCCTGGACGTGGTCGATCCCGGCCGGCTTGTGGGTGAAGGCACGCGCCGGAGCGGTGACGTACTCCGCGTGGGAACCGTGGCCGAACGGGTAGGACAGCATGCCGAAGACCTCGTCGCCCGGCCGGAACGCGGCGACGCCGATCCCCACCGACTCCACCACGCCCGACACGTCCCACCCGAGGACGAACGGCGGCTCGCCGAGGAAGCCACCGTTCGCCCGGTGCTTCCAGTCGGTCGGGTTCACCCCGGCGGCACGCACTCGGACCAGCACCTCGTTCGGGCGCGGCTCGGGGCGCTCGAGCCGTACCTCCTTGAGGACCTCGGGACCTCCGAGTACGTCCTGACTGATGGCGCGCATGGTGTTCATCGGGACCTCGCAACTGCGGGAGGGGACGGCGGACACGGACTGCAACCTCCGACGTGATCGTGCCATTCCCCGCGCGGTCCGGCACCCAGGGAGCCGCCGGGCAGCGACGCCCGGGGCGGCCCGCGACTGATCCGGCCGGGCCGGGATATGCGCAAGGCAGGGGGCACCGGGGCACGACGCCCCACGCCCGGAATCCTTCGGAGGAGACATGGCACTGGTCAACGCGGGCGTCGTGGTGCTCGACTGCGCCGAACCCGAGCGGCTCGCCGAGTTCTACAAGGGGCTGCTGGGCGCGGAGGAGAGCGACGTGAGCGCCAACCGCATCGAGATCGAGGGACCCCGCGGCTTCCGCATGGCCTTCCGGCGGGACGTGAACGCCACCCCGCCGAGCTGGCCGCGCCCGGAGAACTCCCTCCAGGTCCACCTCGACTTCGTGGTGGCGGACCTGGACGAGGCCGAACGCGTGATCGTGGGGCTCGGCGGGCGTCCGGTGGAGGCGAAGGACCCGGCCGGCGCGCACGAGGAGCGCGGCTTCTCCGACCCGGCCGGGCACTCCTTCACCCTCCGCCACGCCCTCGCGCCGACGGCACCGAAACAGGGCTAGGACCTGGCGGACCCGTCCACGGGCGTCGGTCCCGCATCCATGGGCGTCAGTCCCGGCCGCCCTTGTCGGGGACCGGCCAACTGCCGGTGGAGCGCTGGATGACCTTGGCGCCCGTGCGGTCCACGGCGCTGCGCACCGCGGCGAAGATGGCGCCCTGGATCGCCGCGGCCAGCAGGATCTCGCCCCAGCCGCGGTCCGGGTCCAGGGCGTCGGGCGCGTCGTCCTCGTGCCGGATGACCTTCCAGGTCTTCTGGAACGTCATGCCGGCCAGCGTGCCGCCCAGCCAGCCGAGCGCGAACCCGACGGGCTTGTAGGCGAGGGGGAGCTTCTTCTTCTTTTTCTTCGCCGTCTTCGCCATGGGAATCTCCTTGGCCTCGTGCGTACTGAACGGTGGTGTGCCTCGGTGTGACTCAGGGGTCAGGGCCTGCCCCGTACCGGTACCTGCTCGTCGGTCCGGGCCGGTCCGGGCGGGGTGCCGTCGCCGAACGGACGGCCGCCCAGCTCCTGCCGGTGGTGCGGCGTGAGCCAGCCGGTCAGGTCCGGGCCCATCGGGACGATGCCGGTCGGGTTGATGCCGGTGTGCACCTGGTAGTAGTGGCGTTTGATGTGGTCGAAGTCGACGGTGTCCCCGAATCCGGGCGTCTGGAACAGGTCGCGGACGTACCCCCACAGCACCGGGTTCTCGGTCAGCTTCCAGCGGTTGCACTTGAAGTGGCCGTGGTAGACCGCGTCGAAGCGGACCAGCGTGGTGAACAGCCGGATGTCCGCCTCCGTGATGGTGTCACCGACCAGGTAGCGCCGCCGTTCCAGCCGGGGCGTCAGCTGCTCCAGCCGGCGGAACACCCCCGCGCACGCGGCCTCGTACTCCTCCTGGCCGGTGGCGAAACCCGCCCGGTACACGCCGTTGTTGACGTCCTCGTAGACCCCCGCCATCACCTCGTCGATCTCGTCGCGTAGGGCCTGCGGGTACAGGTCCGGCGCACCCGGCCGGTGCAGGGCGGTCCACTCGGTCGCGAGGTCGAGGGTGAGCTGCTGGTAGTCGTTGGTGACCAGCGCCCCGCTCGGGACGTCCACGACCGCGGGCACGCTCACCCCGCCCGGATAGCCGGTCTCGCGCCGGTCGTAGGCCTCGCTGAGGTAGCGGATGCCGAGGACGGGGTCCCGGCCGTCCGGGTCGAGCGTGAACCGCCAGCTGCGGTCGTCCTGGATCGGGTCGGCGACCGCGAGGGACAGGGCGTCCTCCAGACCGAGCAGCCGCCGGGAGACCAGGGCCCGGCTCGCCCACGGACAGGCGCGGCTCACCACCAGCCGGTAGCGCCCGGCCTCCACCGGCCAGCCGTCCCGGCCGTCCGCCGTGATCCGGTCCGCGAAGTGGCTCCGGGACCGTTTGAACGCCTTCTTCCCGTAGCCGCTGTTTCCAGGGGTCCCGTCGTCACCGCTCATGGACCTGCCCTTCCGATGTCCGCTGTCTGTCTGTCCGCTGTATCTGTCCGTTGTCCGGGTGTCCCTGTGTAGGCGTTCCCCGTTTTCGCCCGTCGGCACTGGTGGCCACCCGCAAGGCGGGGTGTGAGTCGCGTCGGCCGGGGCAGTCGGGGCTTCGTGAGTGGGACGGACGGGGAAGAGAAGCCGGGCCGGAAGGCCGACCGCAGGACGCGCGTCACCGTACTGGTCGCACTGGCGGCCAACCTGGTGATCGCCGTCGCCAAGGCCGTCGGCGGGTTCGTCGCGGGATCGCCCGCACTGCTGTCGGAGGCGGCACACTCGGTCGCGGACAGCATGAACGAGATCTTCCTCCTCGCCGCCCTGCGCCGCAGCCGCCGGCCCGCCGACCGGAAGCATCCCTTCGGCTACGGGAAGGAGCGATTCTTCTGGTCGCTCCTCGCGGCCGTCGGCATCTTCGTCATGGGCGGCTGCTTCTCCTTCTTCCAAGGCGTCGAGGCCCTGCGCAACGGAGCGGACGAGAGCCTCAGCGGCTACGTGGCGGGTCTGGTCGTGCTCGGCATCGCCCTGCTGGCGGAGGGCGGCTCCCTCCTTCGGGCCCTGCACCAGGTACGGGGCCAGGGCGGGCTCGGCGACGGGATGCGCGACCCGGCGTTGCGCACGGTCGTGGCGGAGGACGGCACCGCGGTGCTCGGTGTCAGCCTCGCCATGACCGGCATGGCGCTGCATTTGGCCACCGGGCAGGTGGTGTGGGAGGCCTGCGCCTCGCTCGCCATCGGCGCACTGCTCGTCTACGTGGCCTACCGGCTGGGCCGCGAGGCCCGCGACCAGCTGATCGGCGAGGCCGCCGACCCCGAGGCCAGCGGCCGGATCCGGGCGCTGCTGCGGGCCCAGCCGGAGATCGACAGCGTCGAGGCGCTGTTCACCATGAAGACCGGCCTCGACTCCGCCCTGGTGGCCGCCCGCGTCGATCTCGTGCCGGGCCTGGACAGCGAACGGGTGGAGGAGGTGGCGATGCGCATCAAGAGGTCGATCCGGCGCACCGTCCCCGAGGCGCGGCAGGTCTTCCTCGACGTCACGGACCGGCCCGCGCGGGAGGCGGCGGAAAGCCCCGCCGCGACGGGGGAACGCGGCGGGGCCTGAACGACACTTTCCCGGCGATCGCCGGTCCATGCACACCGATCCGGGGAACTTCGGCGGGCCGGGTTCAGCCCGCGTCGGCCGGCTCCAGGACGAAGACGGGAATCTCCCGGTCCGTCTTCTCCTGGTAGTCGGAGTACGGCGGAAACGCCGCGACCGCGCGCTCCCACCACTCGGCCTTCTCCGCGCCGGTGACCTCACGGGCCGTCATGTCCCGCCTCACCGGGCCGTCCTGGAGTTCCACCCGAGGGTCGGAGATCACGTTGAAGTACCAGACCGGGTGCTTGGGGGCCCCGCCCAGGGAGGCGACCGCGGCGTAACGGCCCTCGTGCTCGACGCGCATCAGCGGCGTCTTGCGCACCTTGCCGCTCCGCGCGCCCCGGGTGGTCAGCACGATCACCGGCAGACCGGTGTCCCTCAGGGTCGTGCCCTCGGTGCCGCCCGAGCTCTCGTACAGTTCGACCTGTTCGCGCACCCACTGCGTCGGGCTGGGTTCGTACTCGCCGTCAAGAGGCATGTGCATCCGTCCGTGTTCGTCGTGACGTGAGGCCGGCGGACCGGCGCGTTCCCATCCTTACCGCATCCCGCCCCCCGGAACCCCGTGCCGCTCGGCCAGTCACGGGGCGCGATCCGGGCCGCGGAAGGCCGCGATCACGCCACGCGCGTCGTGGCGGAGACCGGCACGGAAGGGGCCCACCACCCCTGGAGCGGTGTTCCCCGGCCAGTCTGCCCCCGCCACCGATCTGGCCGAACTTGCCGTCGCCCCATAGGTGCCCCAGGCATCTAATGAAGATCGATCCGACGCACTCCTCGTCTGCGAGGTCTTCCATGACGGACACCGACACGACGACGAACACCCACCCGGCAGCCCCCGTCGCCTTCCCGCAGGACCGGACCTGTCCCTACCAGCCGCCCGCCGCCTACGACCCGCTGCGTGCCGCCCGCCCGCTGGCCAGGGTCACGCTCTTCGACGGCCGTCCGGCCTGGCTGGTGACGGGCCACGCCGCCGCCCGCCGGCTGCTGGCCGACCAGCGCCTGTCGACCGACCGCACCCGCGACGGCTTCCCCGCCACCTCGGCGCGCCTGGCCGCCGTACGCGGGCGCAAGACCGCCCTGCTCGGCGTCGACGACCCCGAACACCGCACCCAGCGCAGGATGGTGCTGCCGGAGTTCACCCTGCGGCGTGCCGCAGCGCTCCGCCCGCACATCCGGCGGATCGTCGGCGAACGGCTCGACGCGATGGTCGCGCAGGGCCCGCCCGCCGACCTGGTGACGGCCTTCGCGCTGCCCGTGCCCTCGATGGTGATCTGCGCGCTGCTCGGAGTCCCCTACGCCGACCACGACTTCTTCGAGGAGCAGTCCCGCCGGCTGCTGCGCGGCCCCCTGCCCGCCGACACCATGGACGCCCGCGACCGACTGGAGGAGTACCTGGGCGAGTTGGTCGACCGCAAGCGGACGGCCCCCGGCGACGGCCTCCTGGACGACCTGGTCCGGCGGCAACGGGACGAGGGCGGGATCGACCGGGAGCAGCTGGTCGCGTTCGCGGTGATCCTGCTGGTCGCGGGGCACGAGACGACCGCCAACATGATCTCGCTGGGCACCTACACCCTCCTGACCAACCCCGGGGCGCTGGCCGAACTGCGCGCGGATCCCGCCCTGCTGCCCGGCGCCGTGGAGGAGCTGATGCGCGTCCTGTCGATCGCGGACGGGCTGCTGCGGATGGCCACCGAGGACATCGAGGTGGACGGGCAGACAGTCCGGGCCGGCGACGCGGTCGTCTTCTCGACCTCCGTCATCAACCGGGACGAGTCCGTCTACCCCGACCCGGACGCCCTCGACTGGCACCGCCCCGCCCGCCACCACGTCGCCTTCGGATTCGGCATCCACCAGTGCCTCGGCCAGAACCTGGCCCGCGCCGAACTGGAGATCGCCCTGCACACCCTCTTCGACCGGCTGCCCACGCTGCGCCTGGCCGCCCCGGCCGACGAGATCCCCTTCAAACCCGGCGACACGATCCAGGGGATGCTGGAACTCCCCGTGACCTGGTAGGAGGCCCGTACATGCGGATCGGCATCGACAAGGACACCTGCATCGGCGCGGGCCAGTGCGCCCTGACCGCCCCCGACGTCTTCACCCAGGACGACGACGGCTACAGCACCCTGCGCCCCGGCCGGGAGGACGGCGGGGGAAGCGCCCTGGTGCGGGAGGCGGCCCGGGCGTGCCCCGTGGGCGCGATCACCGTGTCGGAGCGGGTGGGCTGACCCCGGCCGCGCCCAGCAGCACCCGTGCCGCGTCCCGTGCCTGACGCGCGGGCTCGGTACCGCCCGTCACGCCCGCCGTCACCATGGCGCCCTCCGCCAGCAGGAACAGCTGCCCGCCCAGCGCGGCGGGCAGTCCCGCGCCGGCCGCCAGAGTGTCGAGGAAGGCGCGGAACGCCGCCTTGTGCGCCCGCACCCGCTCCGCCACGGCGGGTGAGGCGGGGCCGAGTTCGCCGTAGGCGTTGATCCAGGCGCAGCCGCGGAAACCGGGCTCCGCGAACCACACGCCGAGCCAGTCGAACACGGCCAGGACGCGCGCTGCCGGTTCCTCGTACCGGTCGACGTACTCCGCCAGCCGCCCCCGCCAGCGCACGTCGCGCCGGTCCAGACAGGCCACGACGAGCCGCTCCTTGGCCGGGAAGAGCTGGTACAGGCGCTTGAGCGAGACGCCGGAGGCGCCGCGGACCTCGTCCATGCCCACCGCCCGCACACCCCGCGCGTAGAAGAGCTCCTCCGCCGCGTCCAGCGCCCGCTCCCGGGCGACATCGCTGTCCATGGAGACCTCTTCCTTGACCGGAGAACGTGCGTTCTCCTACGGTAGCAGTTCAGCGGAGAACGCTCGTTCTCCGCTGCCGCACCTGGAGGATCAGCCATGACGACGACCGACCGGCCGCCCCTGCCGCCGTTCACCCGCGAGACCGCCGAACGCAAGGTGCGGGCCGCCGAGGACGCCTGGAACACCCGCGACCCGCACCAGGTCGCCCTCGCCTACTCCGAGGACTCGGTCTGGCGCAACCGCGACGCCTTCCTCACCGGCCGCGCCGCCATCGTCGAGTTCCTGACCGCCAAGTGGGAGCGCGAGCGGCAGTACGCGCTGCGCAAGGACCTGTGGGCCTTCGACGGCAACCGCATCGCCGTCCGCTTCCAGTACGAGTCCCAGGACGCGGACGGCCAGTGGTGGCGCTCCTACGGCAACGAGCTGTGGGAGTTCGACGAGCACGGCCTGATGACCCGGCGCGAGGCGAGCATCAACGACGTGCCCATCGAGGAGGAGGACCGGCGCATCCACGGCCCGAGGCCCGCCCAGTAGGGTTCCGGGATGAGCGACCGGCATGGAAGCGGCAGGGCCGCACGACCCTTCCTCTACGTCGTCGTCTGCGCCGCGGGCGTGGCCGAGGACGTCGGCGAGCTGATCGACGCGGCGCGGGAACGTGGCTGGGAGACCGGGGTCATGGCGACACCGGTCGCCATGGGCGGCTTCTTCGACGTGGCCGACGTCGAGGCGCGCACCGGCCGCCCGGTCCGCTCGGCCTGGCGTACGCCCGGCGATCCGCGGCCCTTCCCGGCGCCCGACGCCGTCGTGGTCGCGCCCGCCACCTTCAACACGGTCAACAAGTGGGCCGCGGGCCTGGCCGACACCCTCGCCGTGGCCACCCTGTGCGAGGCGACCGGCCTCGGTGTCCCCGTCGCCGTCCTGCCGTGCGTGGCGGACGCACTGGCCGCCCACCCGGCGTACGGGGAGAGCCTGGACAGGCTGCGCGGCATGGGCGTGCGCTTCGGCGACCCGTACACCGGCGAGGCGGGGGAGGGCGGCGGCCGCCCCGGGTTCGGCTGGGAGAGGGCCCTGGACCTGCTCGAACGGCCCTGACCCGGACGGGGTTCGAGCCCGCACGAAGACGTACGCTCGCCCTGGTAACGATCACCGGCGAAGACAGGAGCGGCAACGATGCAGTACGTGAAGCTCGGTTCGACGGGCCTGGACGTCTCGCGGATCTGCCTGGGCTGCATGACCTACGGCGTTCCCGGCCGCGGCACGCACGAGTGGACCCTCGACGAAGAGGCCTCGCGCCCGCTGATCCGGCAGGCGCTGGAGGCCGGCATCACCTTCTTCGACACGGCCAACGTCTACTCCGACGGCACCAGCGAGGAGATCGTGGGCAAGGCCCTCGCCGACTTCGCCCGCCGCGACGACATCGTGCTCGCGACCAAGGTGAACGGCCGGATGCGGCCCGGTCCCAACGGCGCCGGACTGTCCCGCAAGGCGATCATGACCGAGATCGACCACAGCCTGCGACGCCTGGGCACCGACTACGTCGACCTCTACCAGATCCACCGCTTCGACCCGCACACCCCGGTCGAGGAGACGATGGAGGCCCTGCACGACCTGGTGAAGGCGGGCAAGGTCCGCTACATCGGGGCCAGTTCGATGTACGCCTGGCAGTTCTCCAAGATGCAGTACACCGCCGAGCGGCACGGCTGGACGAAGTTCGTGTCCATGCAGAACCACTACAACCTGGTCTACCGCGAGGAGGAGCGCGAGATGCTGCCGCTCTGCGCGGACCAGGGCGTCGGCGTGCTGCCCTGGAGTCCGCTGGCCCGTGGCCGCCTCACCCGCGACTGGGACACCGCCACCGGGCGCAGTGCCACCGACACCTTCGGCAGCACCCTCTACCAGGAGGGCGACCGCGCCGTGGTGGAGGCCGTTACCCGCATCGCCGGGGAGCGCGGCGTCCCGCGCGCCCAGGTGGCTCTGGCCTGGCTGCTGCACCAGGACACGGTGACCGCGCCCATCGTCGGAGCCTCCCGGCCGGGCCACCTCGAGGACGCCGTGGCGGCGGTCGAACTGACGCTCACCGAGAAGGAGACCGAGGAACTGGAGCGGCCCTACGCGCCGCACCCGATCGCCGGTCACTGAGCACGGGACCGGGACGGCCGGGCACCGGTGCCCGTGGGACCGGCGTCTCAGGGACCGGTGCCCGCCTCCAGGGCGGTGACGTGCACCGACGATTCGTTCCCGCCGACCGGGACCTCACCGGCCGTCCACTTCACCTCGAGGGGCTCGCGCTCGTCCGGCGGGGTGACGAGCAGCGCCGCCGGAGTGGCCGTACGGGCGCCGCTGATCTGCGGGCTGGAGAAGGACAGGCCGGCCCACGCGCTCTCGCCCGGCGTCAGCGTGACCGTCAGGGGGGAGCCCGGCGCGCGCTCGGGGTCGGGGCCGAGCTGCTTGCCGGACGCGTCCACGAAGGCGGCGCCCGGATAGCCGTACACCGTGCAGGTGCGCTCCGAGGCGTTGGTCAGCACCACCGGGAAGTTGCGCTGACCGGCCCCCGGGTCCACGCGGCCGACGGCGGCCCGCAGTTCGGAGGTGTGGCAGCGGCCGTCGGTGCGCGCGGAGGCGGAGGCCGAGCCCGCGGTGTCACTGGGCGCGGCGCCGACCGCCGGGGCGGTGTCGCCGGGCGTCGCGGTGCCACGGCCCGGGTCCGCGCTGCTGCTGTGGGGGGCGGCCCTGCTGGGCTCCGGTGTTCCGCTCGACGTGGCGCTCTCGCTGCCGCAGGCGGTCACCAGACCGAGCAGTGCGACCGCGCTCGCGAGCAGGGCCGTCCGGCGGACCGGCTGGGACGTGTCAGCCATCGCGTCTCCACACTCCCGTCAGGTTCTCGCACCCGGTCCCTCGGAGGGCGGCACCGTGTGCTCCGTCCTGTCGAGTGTCCCGTCCCGCGCTCCGGGAAACGAGGGGGCACACGCGGGGACGGAGCGGGGCACCGGAGCGGGGCGGGCCCGGCTCACTCCGCGTCGTCGAGCAGTCCCAGTTCCGCCCAGATCGTCTTGCCCTCGGTCGTGTGCCGGCTGCCCCAGCGCTGGGTGAGCTGGGCCACGAGGAGCAGGCCGCGCCCGCCCTCGTCCCAGGTCCTGGCCCGGCGCAGGTGCGGAGCGGTGTGGCTGGTGTCGGAGACCTCGCAGATCAGCGTGGCCGTGTCGTGGATCAGCCGGAGCCGGATCGGCGGGGAGCCGTACCGGATGGCGTTGGTGACCAGCTCGCTGACGACCAGCTCGGCGGTGAACGTCGCCTCCAGCAGGTTCCAGTCGGAGAGCCGGTCGAGGACCTGCTTGCGCACCGGTGCGACCAGCGCCGGATCGGCGGGGATGTCCCAGGTGGCGACCTGCCCGGCGGGCAGTCCCCGGGTCCGGGCCAGCAGCAGGGCCACGTCGTCGGCGGCGTCGCCCGAGGGCAGGAGGGTGTGCAGTACGCGGTCGCAGGCGGCGTCCAGGGAGTCGGCGGGGGCGGCCAGCGCCTCGCGCAGCAGTGCCTGGCCGGCGTCGGTGTCCCGGTCCCGGCTCTCCACCAGGCCGTCGGTGTAGAGCGCCAGCACGCTGCCCTCGCGCAGCTCCATCTCGGCCGACTCGAACGGCAGCCCGCCCACGCCCAGCGGTGGCCCGGAGGGCAGTGCGACCAGCTCGGGCGGCCCGTCCGGCGGGATCAGCACGGGCGCCGGGTGCCCGGCCCGGGCCATGGAGCAGTGCCGCGACACCGGGTCGTAGACCACGTACAGACACGTCGCGCCGACCTCGCCCGCCCGGTCGTCGCCGGATTCCTCGGACAGTCGCACTACCAGGTCGTCGAGGTGGGTGAGCAGCTCGTCGGGCGTCAGGTCGATGTCGGCGAGGGTGCGCACGGCGGTGCGCAGCCGGCCCATGGTGGCCGAGGCCGGGATGCCGTGCCCCACGACGTCCCCGGCGACCATGGCGACGCGCATCCCGGACAGCGGGATGACGTCGAACCAGTCGCCGCCGACGCCCGAGCGGGCCGCCGGAAGGTAGCGGGAGGCCGCCTGCACCGCGGCCGTGGGCGGCAGCCACCGGGGCAGCAGGCTGCGCTGGAGGGTCAGGGTGGCCTCGCGCTCCCGCGAGTAGCGGCGGGCGTTGTCGATGCAGACGGCGGCGCGGGCGCTGACCTCCTCGGCCAGCAGCACGTCGTCGTGCGTGAACGGGTCGGGACGCCGGAAGCGGGTGAAGACCGCGACGCCGAGGGTGGTGCCGCGGGCCTGGAGCGGCACCGACATCGTGGAGTGGATGCCGTACTCCTCCACCCGGCGCAGGCGGACGGGGTCCCACCGCAGCCAGCGTTCGAGGTCGCCGTAGGCCACCGAGGCCACGATCGCCTGCCCCGAGAGCAGGCACTCGGCCTGGGGCGAGCCGGCCGGGTAGACGTCCAGCCGCCCGGTCTCGGCCACCGTCTGCGGGCAGTCCTCCGTGACCGACCGGTGCGCCGTGCGGCGCAGGCCGACCGGCGGCTCGACCACGGTGGCCGGTTCACCGCCGTGCTCCCACGGGTCCAGCAGGTCGACGCTGACGAAGTCGGCGAGCGCGGGCACGCAGACGTCCGCCAGCTCCTGCGCCGTCCGGGTGACGTCGAGGGTGGTGCCGATGCGCACACTGGCCTCGTTGACCAGTTGCAGCCGCTCCCGGGCGCGGTGCTGCTCCGTGAAGTCGTGGGCGCTCACACACACGCCGCACACCCGGCCGTCGGCGTCGGTGAGCGGTGCGATCCGCGCGTTCCACGCGTGGGCGCGGCTCTCGCCGACCGCCTTGAGGCGGGTCTGCATGTCGTGCCGGCGGCCGGTGGCGAGCACGCGCCGCATCCGCCGTTCCAGCTCCGCGTTCTGCGGCCGGTCGCCGAAGTCGGTGGCCCGCAGCCCGCGCACGCGGTCGGGCGGCAGCCCCATCAGGCGTGCCATGGCGTCGTTGACCCCGCGCAGCAGGAGCCGGTCGTCGAAGATCATCATGGCGCAGGGCGACTGGGTGAGGGCGGCTCTGACCAGCGGGTCGTCCTCCGGCCGGGGACCGGATTCCAGCGGGGTGACGGCGAGCCACGTGGCGGGGGCGCCGTCCGAGGCCGGCCGGCGGTGCGCGAGCACCCACACCGACACGGTGTGCCCGTCGCGGTGCCGCAGCGCCAGGGTGCCGTTCCACCGGTCGTCGTCGCTCCCGGGAGGTGTGCCGTCGCGGTCGTCCGCGAGCAGGTCCGCGGCGGGCCGCCCGACGACCTCGGCGGCCGGGTGGCCGAGCAGCAGACGCGCGCCCTCGTTCCACTCCCGCAGGGTGCCGGAGCCGTCGACGACGGCGCGGGCCGTGGCGGCATCGTCGAACGGGTTGACCGGACTCATCGTCGCCACTCCATTGCGCACACCCACAGTGATCAGCGCGTCACCTGCTTCCCAGCCTAGTGGGTTCGCGTCCCGCGCGGACCCGAACCCACCGGGCCCACGGAGCCCGGCCGCCGCGCCCGTCACCGGACGGTCCGGGCGGCACACCGCAGAAAGTGCTTTCCGTGCCCTTGACGGGCGCGTATGGCCCGACGTCAGAATCTGTTTGTTCGCGATTGCTTGTGAGTGCTTCTGATTTTTTCGGATGGGGGAGAGATGAGGGAGACCAGCCATGACGGTCACGCGTAGATCGGTTCTGATCGCCTCCGCCGCCACGCCCGCGGCCCACATGGCGTTCGCCGCCCCCTCGGCGTGGGCATCGGACGCCACCGGCGGCGGCGCGGGCCGCAGCACCGTCGCCCTGCGCGACGGCTGGCGCTTCCGGCTGATCGACCCCGACGGCGCGGCCGAGGACACCACGGACGCCGCCGACCCCGCCCACGACGACTCGGCGTGGCGCGAGGTCGCCGTCCCGCACGACTGGAGCATCGAGCAGACGCCCACCACCGAGCACGGCACCACCAGCGGCACCGGCTTCCTGCCGGGCGGCCTCGGCTGGTACCGCCTCGCCTTCACGCTGCCGCGGGCGTTCGCGGGGAAGCGGATCTCGGTCGAGTTCGACGGCGTGTACATGGACGCCCGCATCCACTGCAACGGCCGGGAGGTGGGCCACCACCCCTACGGCTACACCGGTTTCGCCCTCGACCTCACCGACCTGGTGCACACCGACGGCCGCACCGAGAACGTCCTCGCGGTCCAGGTGCGCAACCGGCTGCCCAGCAGCCGCTGGTACTCCGGCAGCGGCATCTACCGCGAGGCCCGCCTCGTCGTCACCGAACCGGTGCACGTGTCGCGCTGGGGCACCTACGTCACCACGCCCCGGGTGGGCGAGGACAGCGCGGTCGTCCGGGTGGAGACGTCGGTGGCGAACGCCTCGGGCACCGCGCGCGAGGTCGAGATCCGCTCGACGGTCGAGGACGCCGACGGCCGCACCGTAGCCCGCACCGCCTCCAGGGCGGACGTCGCCGACACCGCCACCGAGACCCACGAACTCACCGTCCGGCACCCGCGGCGGTGGGACTTCGCGAGCCCGCACCGCTACACCCTGCACACCGAACTGCGCGTCGGCGGCCGGACCGTGGACACCTTCCGCACCCCGTTCGGCATCCGCACCTTCCACGTCGACCCCGACGAGGGCTTCCACCTCAACGGCAGGTACGCCAAGATCAAGGGCGTCGACCTGCACCACGACCTCGGCGCACTCGGCGCCGCCGTCAGCGTCGACGCGATCCGCCGCCAGATGACCCTCATGAAGTCGATGGGCGTCAACGCCTTCCGCACCTCCCACAACCCGCCCTCGCCCGAGATGATCGAGATCTGCGAGGAGCTGGGCATCATCATGCTGGTCGAGGCCTTCGACTGCTGGCGCACCGGCAAGAACCGCTACGACTACGGCCGGTTCTTCGACGAGTGGTGCGAGCGGGACGCCACCGAGATGGTGCTCGCGGCCCGCAACTCGCCCGCCGTCGTCATGTGGTCCATCGGCAACGAGGTACCCGACTCCACCGCCACCGCCGGACTCGCCATGGCCGACCGGATCATCGACGCCATCCGCGCCGCCGACGCCACCCGCCCCCTGGTCATCGGCTCCGACAAATACCGCCGGCTGCCCGCCAAGGGCTCCGCGGCCGACCTGATGCTGGCCAAGCTGGACGGGCTCGGCCTCAACTACAACACCGCCAAGTCGGTGGACGACCTGCACGCGGCCTACCCGCACCTGTTCCTCTTCGAGTCCGAGTCGTCCTCCGAGACCTCCACGCGCGGCACCTACCAGGAACCGGAGCACCTGAACACCGGCGAGAACCACACGCCGGGTGGGCGGGCCACCTCGTCCTACGACAACAACCTCGCCTCCTGGACGATGAGCGGCGAGTACGGCCACAAGAAGGACCGGGACCGCAGGTGGTTCGCCGGGCAGTTCCTGTGGTCCGGCATCGACTACATCGGGGAGCCCACGCCGTACGACGTCTTCCCGGTCAAGGCGTCGTTCTTCGGAGCGGTCGACACGGCCGGGTTCCCGAAGGACATGTACCACCTGTTCCGCAGCCAGTGGACGGACGAGCCCATGGTCCACCTGCTGCCGACGACGTGGAACCACCGCGAGGGCGACACCGTCGAGGTCTGGGCCTACACCAACGTCGACACCGTGGAGCTGTACCTGAACGGGAGGTCCCTCGGTACCCGGCGCTTCGACCGCAAGAAGACCGTCGACGGCCGGACCTACCTGGAGACCACCGAGGCCACCGGCGACGACAAGACCTTCACCGACGGCCCCTACCCCGGCAGTTACACCAGCCCCAACGGCAGCGCGGGCAAGCTGCACCTGACCTGGAGGGTGCCCTTCGAGGCGGGCGAGCTGAAGGCCGTCGCCCGGCGCGGCGGCAGGGCGGTCGCCACCGACGTCCTGCGCACCGCACGGGCACCGCACGCCCTGCGCCTCACCCCGGACCGCGAGTCCGTCGCCGCCGACGGGCGTTCCCTGCTCTTCGTGACCGCCGAGGTGGTCGACCGGCACGGAGTGGTGGTGCCCGGCGCCGAGCACCTGATCTCCTTCGACGTGGCGGGCGGCTCGCTCGCCGGACTCGACAACGGCCGCCAGGAGAGCGCCGAACGCTACCAGTCCCGTACCCGCACCGCCTTCCACGGCAAGGCGCTCGCCATCGTCAGGTCGGGCACCCGGCCGGGCACGGTACGGGTGACGGCGCGTGCGGACGGGCTGCGCACGGACACGGCGACGGTGCGCGCCCGCCGGGCCGGGGACCGGGCGACCACACCCGCGCCGGAGTTCCGCCCCGGGCACCCGGCGCCCGTGGACCACCCGCACGCGGACGCGAGCTACTCCGGCCGGCCCGACACCCTGCCCGCCGCCGCGCTGGACGGCGACCCGGCCACCGGCTGGTCCAACGGCTTCCACAAGGCGGCCACCGCGCTGCTGCCCGCCTTCGACGGCGCGCGCGCCGAGGACTGGATCTCGGTCGACCACGGGCGCACGCGCTCCTACGACCGGGTCGAGGTCTCCTTCACCGTGGACGAGGGCCACAGCCTGCCCGCGTCCCTCGCGGTGGACGTCTGGGACGGCCGTGCCTGGCGTGCTGCCACGGAGGTGCGGACCGAGTGGGCCACCGCCTCCGACGCGCCCACGGTCATCGGCTTCCGTCCGCTGCGCGGGTCCCGGATCCGTCTCACGCTGACCAGCCGTCACCCCGGCGAGGCGCGGGGAGCGGTCCGGGTCAGCCGCCTGGAGGCACCCGCCGCCTGAACCGCCGTACCACGGTCCGGACGGGAACCGGTCGGGAACCGGTCGGGAAAACCGGTCCCGTCCGGACCGTTGACGGCATGTCATGTCTGCCACAAGCATGGCCTGCGACCGCATTTGGGAGCGCTCCCATTCCCGTGTGAGCGCCACCTCCCCCGAGGAGCCCGGACGTGAAAAGACGCAGAACCGCGCTCGTCTCCCTGACGGCCCTGCTGGCGGCGGCCGTCACCGCGCTGCCCGCCGCCCCGGCCGGCGCCGAGGAGACCGAGCAGGTCAGGAACGGCACCTTCGACAACGGCACGGACTCCTGGTGGACGAGCAGCAACGTCACCGCCGCCGTGACCGACGGCCGGCTGTGCGCCGACGCACCCGGCGGCACCACCAACCGCTGGGACGCGGCCCTCGGCCAGAACGACGTCACCCTGGTCGCGGGGGAGTCGTACAAGTTCTCCTTCACCGCCACCGGTACGCCCGCCGACCACGTGGTCCGGGCGATCGTCGGCCTTTCGGTGTCCCCGTACGACACCTACTTCGAGGTCAGCCCGCAGCTGAGCGTCTCGGGCAACACCTACTCGTACACCTTCACCTCGCCCGTCGACACCGCCCAGGGGCAGGTCGGTTTCCAGCTCGGCGGCACGCCCGACGCCTGGCGGTTCTGCGTGGACGACGTGTCCCTGCTGGGCGGCGTGGCACCGGAGCCGTACGTGCCGGACACCGGGCCGCGGGTACGGGTCAACCAGGTCGCCTACCTGCCGTCGGGACCGAAGAACGCCACCCTCGTCACCGACGCGACCTCGCGCCTGCGCTGGCAGCTGAAGAACGACGGCGGACGGGTCGTCGCCCACGGCTGGAGCAAGCCGCGCGGCGTCGACGCCTCCTCCGGGCAGAACGTGCACTCCATCGACTTCGGCCGCTACAAGAAGCGCGGCGAGGGCTACACGCTCGTCGCCGACGGCGAGACCAGCCGCCCGTTCGACATCGGCACGGCCGCCTACGAACGGCTGCGCCTGGACTCGGCGAAGTACTACTACACGCAGCGCAGCGGCGTCGCCATCAGCGACGAACTCCGCCCGGGCTACGGCCGCCCGGCCGGACACGTGGGCACGGCACCCAACCAGGGCGACACCGAGGTGCCCTGCCAGCCCGGCGTGTGCGACTACACCCTCGACGTCTCCGGCGGCTGGTACGACGCCGGCGACCACGGCAAGTACGTCGTCAACGGCGGCATCTCCACCTGGGAGCTGCTGAGCACCTACGAGCGCTCGCTGCACGCCCGCACCGGTGAGCCGCGCAAACTCGGCGACGGGTCGCTCGACATCCCCGAGAGCGGCAACAGGGTGCCGGACATCCTCGACGAGGCCCGCTGGGAGCTGGACTTCCTGCTGAAGATGCAGGTGCCGGACGGGCAGCCGCTGGCCGGGATGGCGCACCACAAGATCCATGACGAGCAGTGGACCGGGCTGCCGCTGCTGCCGAGCGACGACCCGCAGAAGCGCGAGCTGCACCCGCCGACCACCGCGGCCACCCTCAACCTGGCGGCGACGGCAGCGCAGGCCGCCCGCCTGTACCGCCCCTACGACCGGGAGTTCGCCGCCAAGGCGCTCGACGCGGCCCGGACCGCCTGGAAGGCGGCGCTCGACCACCCGGACCTGCTCGCCGACGAGAGCGACGGCATCGGTGGCGGCGCCTACCCGGACAACGAGGTCGCCGACGAGTTCTACTGGGCCGCGGCCGAGCTGTACCTGACGACGGGGGAGCGGGACTTCAAGGAGTACGTGCTGAACTCCCCGGTCCACACCGCCGACATCTTCGGCCCGATCGGCTTCGACTGGGCGCGCACCGCGGCCGCCGCCCGCCTCGACCTGGCGACCGTGCCCAGCCGGCTCCCCGGCCGGGACCACGTCCGCCGCTCCGTCGTCCGGGGCGCCGACGGCTACCTGGCCACGCTGAAGGCACACCCCTACGGCATGCCCTACGCCCCCGACGGCAACGTCTACGACTGGGGCTCCAGCCACCAGATCCTCAACAACGCGGTCGTCATCGCCACCGCCTACGACATCACCGGCGGTTCCAAGTACCGTGACGGCGCCGTCCAGAGCATGGACTACATCCTCGGCCGCAACGCGCTGAACATGTCGTACGTCACCGGGTACGGCGAGGCCAACGCCCACAACCAGCACAGCCGCTGGTACGCCCACCAGCTCGACCCGACCCTGCCCGCGCCGCCCGACGGCACCCTGTCCGGCGGCCCCAACTCGAGCATCCAGGACCCCTACGCGCAGAGCAAACTCCAGGGCTGCGTCGGTCAGTTCTGCTTCATCGACGACATCCAGTCCTGGTCGACCAACGAGCACACCATCAACTGGAACGCCGCACTGGCCCGGATGGCCTCCTTCGTGGCGGACCAGGGCTGACCAGATGACCGGCTGACCGGCGAACCGGCCGGCTCCGCCGCCGCCCCCGTCGAGGGCCGCACCGCTTCCGCTCGAGAGAATGCGGAAAGCCGGTGCGGCCCTCTTGCCGTGCCGGGGATTCTGACCTTCTTTCAAAGGCGGCCGAGGTTGCCCGGTCGCCTTGTTGACCATGAGTGGTTTGTGCGAGAGTGAAGCACCCGTGCGGGGGGTAAAGGCCGGGTCTCGCACGCGCTTTGACGGGCCGGGTCCGATTTCGCCATGGCGAATTCACACCTCCCGCGCGCTGCCCAAGAGGTACACACCAATCCGTGGGTCCTTTTCGGCGCTCCGAACTTCTGAGTCACCTGCGCGTGGGAAGGAAACATCTCAGTGCCCACCCCCCACCCTCCCCGGCCCGTTCGACCGCCCTCCGGCGGGGACCACGGGGAGTCCGACGAGTTGCTGGCCGCGCGGCTCCGGGACGGTCCGCAGAGCGAGGCCGCCCGGACCGCCGCGCTGCTGATGGCCCGCCACTGGCAGCCCGCGCACGACTACGCGACCATCTGTCTCGCCACGTCGGCCGAGGTCACCGCCATGGTCACGGCCGCCGCCTGGCAGCGGGTGCTGGCCCGCCTCGCCCAGGGCGAACCGGCCACCGCGCTGCGCCCGCGCCTGCTGGTGGCCGTGCGCGACACGGTCCGTCAGTGGTCCGCGGACGACGCGATATCCGCGGTGCTGCCGCAGCTGCTCAAACCCGCGGGCGGGCGCGGTATGCGGGCCGCGAAGTCACTGACTCCGGAAAACCGCACGCTGGCCGCCCGGGCATTCGCCTCTCTTCCCGGACCGGCCCGTTGTTTGCTGTGGCACACGGAAGTTGAAGGGGAGTCCATAACCGTCCCGGCCGGTCTGCTCGGCATGGACACCGACACCGCGTCGGCCACTCTCGAACAAGCGCGTGAGAAATTCCGCGAGGGTTGTCTGGACGCCCACCGGCAGCTCGCGCCGAGCCAGGAGTGCCGCTTCCAGGGCCGGCTGCTCGATGTCCCGATCCGTCGGGGCGGTGCCCTGCTGCCGGACGTCCGCAAGCATCTGGCGGACTGCCGTCACTGCCGGCACGCGGCCGACCAACTCGGTCACTTCGAGAGAGAGCTGGGCACCCTGATCGCCGAGGCCGTACTCGGCTGGGGCGCCCGGCGCTATCTCGACTCGCGTCCGGCGCGTGCGACGCTCGGCGCCCTGGCCAAGGGCGCCGCCCGGCACCGCGGCTCACGCCCCGGGCTGCTGGCCCGGATCCCCGTTCCCGTGCGCAGGAGGCCGGGCCCGCCGCGCTCGGGCCGGTCGGTGCTCAGGCAGGTCGGCGCCGCCTCCGCCGGAGTGCTCGCCATCGTGCTGGTGGTGAGCGTGTGGTCCTACGACGGCGGTGGCGCCGACCCGGCCGCCTCCACCAGCGCCGTCGACGGCGAGACCTCCGCGACGAGCCGCCCGAAACCGCCCGGCGCGGCCGGCCTGCCCACGTCCGCCGACCGCACCCGGCTGCGCAACGTCGCCGCCGGTCTCTGCCTCGACGTACGGGGCGAGCCCAGGGCCGGAGCGGGGGCCCGGCTGGCCGAGTGCTCCGAGGCGTGGACCCAGCAGTGGACCCACGAGGACGACGGGCTGCTGCGCAGCGTCGCCGATCCCGGGCTGTGTCTGGACTCGCGGGCGGACGCCGGCGTCGTCATTCTCGGTACCTGCGCCGACAAGGGCACCGGGCGCGGCGACGACGTGCGCTACGACCGCACCGAGGAGGGTGAACTGGTGCCCCGCGGGCAGAGGATGCTCGCGCTCGCCACCACCACCCGCGCCCCGGACGCGGACATCGTCGTCAAGGTGCACGACGGTTCCGACGACCAGCGCTGGCGCGACGAACCGGTGCCGGAGGCCGAGGGCTCCCTGTCGATCGCCCGCACCGACGCCCCGGGCGCGCGAGCCGTGGATCTGTCCGGCGGCTGAGGGAACCCGCACCTTCCGGGGGGACGGCGCCGCCGCCGTCCCCTCACGCCGGGTCCTCGACGAGGTCGGCGCGCCCCGGCGTGGCCGGTGAGGCGTGCCCGGACAGGGCCAGCGTGAGGTCGAGTTCGGCGAGCAGGCAGCGGATCACGTGCTCCACGCCGGCCTGGCCGTCCAGGCCGAGCCCGTAGGCGTAGGGGCGGCCCAGCAGCACCGCACGCGCGCCGAGCGCCAGGGCCTTGAAGACGTCGTCGCCGGTGCGGACACCGCTGTCGAACAGCACGGTCAGGCGGTCGCCGACCGCGTCCACCACCCGAGGCAGGGCGTCGGCCGCCGCGACGGAACCGGCCACCTGACGGCCGCCGTGGTTGGACACCACCACACCGTCCATCCCGGCGTCGGCGGCGAGCCGCGCGTCGTCGGGGTGCAGGACGCCCTTGAGGACGATCGGACCGTCCCAGTTCTCCCGCAGGAAGGCCAGGTCGGGCCAGGACTTGGCGGGATCCGAGAACATGCCGACGAAATGCATCACCGCCGCGTTCGGGTCCTCGTGCACGGGCTTGGCCAGACCTGCCTGGAACGCGGGGTCGGAGAAGTAGTTGGCGGTGCCCACCCCGTGCAGGAACGGCAGGTAGGCCTGGTCGAGGTCGCGCGGGCGCCACGACAGCAGCGGCGTGTCCAGCGTGACGAACAGCGCCGTGTACCCGGCCGCCCGGGCGCGGTTCAGGAAACTGCGGGCCACCTCGCGGTCCTTCGGCCAGTACAGCTGGAACCAGCGCTCGGCGTCGCCCATCGCCTCGGCGACCTGCTCCATGGGTGTGCTGGAGGCGGAGGACAGGATGTACGGGACACCCTGCGAGGCGGCGGCCCGGGCGGCGGCGGACTCCGCGTCCGGATGCATGATCGACAGGACGCCGACCGGCGCCAGCGCCAGCGGTGCGGGCAGAGCGCGGCCCAGCACCTCGACGCGCAGGTCGCGCTCGTGCACGTCCCGCAGCATGCGCGGGACGATCCGGCGCCTGGCCAGCGCCGCCCGGTTGGCGCGGGCGGTGCTGCCGTCCCCCGCGCTGCCCGCGACGTATCCGAAGGGGCCGGGGCCCAGACGCCGTTCGGTGAGCTCCTCCAGCCGGGTCAGGTCGGTGGGCAGCCGCGGCACCGCGCCCGTCATGCCGTTCAGGTAGATCTCGTACTGGAAGTCCGCCCAGTGCTTCGGCATCCCACGTCCGCCTCTCGTCGTCGAGCTCGCGCTGCGGGCACCATACCCGTGGGTATGCCGGGGGCGGCCGTCAGGGTCGGCGGGCCTGTTTCGGGGGTGTTTCCGGCCTATTGGCGAACGTGTGGATCACGCCATTCGGCCAGTTCTGTTCTCAATAATCGATCAAGAAACGCCCAGTTCCGGACTTGGAACGTTCTAACTCCGTAACTTCACGCCACTGATTGAATACCCAAGGTTACCGAAATCCATGGGGTCGAGATGAGTTTCGGTGCCGGACTCGGCAGACTCGCGCTCGCCGTTCCCGGCACCGACCGAGCCGGACCGGCACCACCCTCGAAACGAGCGGAAGGATGCACACAATGCGGAACACCGCGCGCTGGGCAGCGACTCTGGGCCTGACGGCCACCGCCGTCTGCGGGCCCCTCGCCGGGGCTTCTCTCGCCTCCCCGGCCACCGCCCCCGCGTCGCTCTACGCCCCCTCGGCCCTGGTGCTGACCGTGGGGCACGGAGAGAGCGCTGCCACCGCCGCACCCCTGCGCGCGGTCACCCTGACCTGCGCCCCGACCGCCTCCGGCACCCACCCGGCGGCCGGCGCGGCCTGCGCCGAACTGCGCGCCGCGCACGGCGACCCGGGCGCCCTGGCCGCCGAGGACTCGGTGATGTGCACCCGGGAGTACGCCCCCGTGGTCGTCACCGTCGACGGGGTCTGGCAGGGCCGGCGCCTCTCCTACGAACGCACCTTCGCGAACGAGTGCGTGAAGAACGCGGGCAGCGCGAGCGTCTTCACGTTCTGAGGGACCGGGACCGCGGGACCGTGCGGAGTGACCGTCCGCTCGCCACTGGGGAGTGCGAGCGGACGCCGTACGGGTCCCGCGGGCCCGCACCGGGGACGGCGGACGGAGTGGGGCCGTCCGCCGTCCTCCCGAACGCCGGGCCGGTCACTCCCTGGTGGCCGGCCCGTCATCCGTCCCGGACGACCGGGCGCGGTGGCTGGTGTCGCACCAGGGGAAGCGCCGGCTGCGACGACAGGTGCACAGCGCGACCCGGAAACGGTCGGAGGACACCGTCGTCCCGTCCTCCAGCTCCACCTCCACCGGCCCCTCCACCAGGAGCGGCCCCCGGCGCTGGACCTTGATCCGGCGCGGGGCCCGGGGCGCGCCCGGCGGGTCGGACGGGGACGGTGTGCCGGACGGGTGCTGCGGGCCGGACGGGGGCGGTGCGCCGGACGGGTGCCGCGGGTCGGACGGGTGCTGCGGGTCAGACGGGGAGTTCGGCACGGACGACCACCAGCTCCTCCTCGTACGCGGCCCGGGGCAGCAGCCCGCGCTGCCGCAGCCAGCGCTCCCGGCCGCGCACCACGGGACCGAACGCGATCCGACGGCGCCGGGTCACCGCGGCCTTCAGGCCCGCCTCGCGCAGCAGCGCCTCGGTCCTCGCGGGATCGCTGAGCGCCGACTGCACGAGCAGCAGCACACCCCCGGGGCGCAGCAGCCGGGGCACCTCCAGGCAGATCCGGTCCAGGACCATGCGGCCGTCGTGACCCGCGTCCCAGGCCCGGGCGGCACCGCGCGGCGGGCGGCCGGCGGCGGGCGCCGGTACGTACGGCGGGTTGGCCAGCACCAGGTCGAACGACTCACCGCGTACGGGCGTGAACAGGTTGCCGTGCCGGACGCGGATCCGCAGCCCGGCCCTGGCGGCGTTGAGCCGCGCGGCACACACCGCGCGCCACGACACGTCAACCGCGGTCACCCGGCCGCCCCGCAACGCCGCCGCCAGGGCGAGGGCGCCCGTGCCGGTGCCCACGTCGAGGACGGCCGCGCCCGGCGGGAGCGGCTCGTCGGACAGCGCCCCGGCCAGCAGGGCGGTGTCCTCCTGAGGGGCGTACACGCCCGGTAGCACCATGAAATTCACGGACCCCAGGTACCCCGGTCGTCACGAGATATGAGCACTTCCCGCACGCGGGGGCGGTGCGGCCGGCAGCGGTGTGCGCAGCGACGACCGCCCCGCCCTCCAGTCGGCCAGCAGCCGGGCGCCGAAGCGGTCCTCGAGGTGCCCGGTGGCGTCGATGCCGAACACGACGTCCGCCGCCAGCTGCGGTTCCTGCTCCAGCAGCCCGTCGATCACCTCGTGCCGCACGATCTGCTCGTGCACCGCGTCGGCCTCGACGTGCTCGTCGTAGAAGTGCTCGGCGGCCGGTCCGGCACCGGTGCGGCGCATCGCCTCGGCGAGCCGCCGGGAACCGGGCGACGAGGTGATCTCCACCGCCGCGAAATGCCCCACCAGCGCGCCGCGCAGGGACCGGTGCAGCCCGAACAGGGACATCATGTTCACCGTGGCCAGGCACTCGGCCGAGGCCGCGTCCAGATGGGCCCCGTACGTCGTGTCCAGGCCCAGATCGGTCATCAGGCCGGCGAACAGGCGGGCGTGCACCCGGTCGGCGCGGCCGCCGCCGTACTCGTCGAACTCCACCGCCGCCATCGCCGCCTTCGAGCGGCCCCACAGCCGCGGCAGCACCCAGGCGTGCGGGTCGGCCTCCTTGAGGTGGTACAGGGAGCGCTGGGCCGCGTACTCGCGCAGTTGCCACAACTCGCCCTCGTCCCGCAGGAAGTGGCTCACACCCTCACCGTGGACGGGTTCGACGAGCAGCGCCCCGACCGCGTCCGCCACGCTCGCGTGGACGGGGGTGTCGGCCCGCAGGGCGGCCAGGAAGCGCCGCTCCAGCGCGGCCCGGACGCCCAGCAGGTCCGGGTCCCACTCGAGGTCGGGGCAGACGCCCGCGAATCCGCGGTAGTGCAGCTCGTAGCACTGGTACAGGGCGAGTTGCAGGTCGTCGCCGTACGCCGGCGCCACGGCGACGGTCTCGGGGGCCGGCAGCGGGCCCGTCCCGCGCAGCCGGGCACCGACGGCCTCGGAGACCGGTCCCCGGGGCGCCGGCAGCTGTGGTCCTTCACGGTCGTACTCCATGCGCCGCGAGTACCCGGACACCGCCGCGGCACCCGGGCCGCGCGGAGCGGCGCGTCACTCGCCGTCGGCGTCCTTCTGGGCGCCGGTGTTCGGAGACGTGGCGTCGCCCGCCTCGCCCCGGTGCTCGCCCTCGTCCGACTCCGCGTCGCGGGGCCTGGACTCCGCGATCTCGCGCAGCACCTCCTCGACGGCGGTCTCGGGCTGCTTGTGGTCGTGCTCGCCGTTCCTGGACACGAGGTCCTCCTTCTCGCTTCTCGTCGTGCGGTTCGTGCCGGGTCGTGCGGTACGCGTGTCCGGTCGGTTCAGTGCGACGCCGACGCCAGGCGCAGCGGCACCGGTGCCGGGGTCGCGGCCTCGTCGCTGTGGCGGACCGTCTCCGCCCACCAGGACGGGCCGTCCTCGATGTGGCGCAGCAGGATGCCCTCCCGGATCGCCCAGGGGCACAGCGTCACCGACTCGAGACCGGTCAGCTTCATCGCCGTGTGCCCCACGACGGCGCCGGCCAGACTCTGCGCGGAGCGCGGTGCGGAGATGCCGGGCAGCCGGGCCCGCTCGGCGGCGGACAGCGCGGCCAGCCGGCCGACCGCGTCCCCGAGGTCCGAGCAGAGCATCCGCCGCTCCGTGAACGGCCCGTGCCGGCCGGGCGGGGCACCGCACAGCCGGCCCAGCTGCTGGAAGGTCCGCGAGGTGGCCACGGCGGTCCGCGGCCCCTCCCAGCGGATCCGCGCCGCCACGTCCCGCAGCTGGTGGCGGACCCTGCGACGCAACGCCCTGACCTGGTCCGGCGACGCCGGGTCCCGGCCGCCGGCCAGGAACTCGTGGGTCAGCCGGGCCGCCCCCAGCGGCAGGGACGCCACGAAGCCGGGCAGCCGGCCACGCCCGAACGCGACCTCCAGCGAACCGCCGCCTATGTCCAGCAGCGCGAGCGGTCCCGCCCGCCAGCCCATCCAGCGCCGGGCCCCGAGGAACGTCAGCTCCGCCTCCACCTCGCCCGGCAGGGTGCACAGCGGGACGCCGGTGCGGGCGTGGACGGTGCGCAGCACCTCACGCCGGTTCGGCGCGGCGCGCACCACCGCGGTCGCGAAGGCCAGCGGGCCCGACGCCCCCCACCGGTCTGCGGTCCTGCTCGCGTCGGCGACCGCCTCGACGAGCCGCTCCACAGCCTCCTCGGGGACCGCTCCGCCCGGCGGGACCTGCTCCGACAGCCGCAGCCGCCACTTCGCGGTGTGCACCGGCAGCGGAACGCCGCCCTCGGCGTCCGCCACCATGAGCCGGACCGTGTTCGACCCCACATCCACCACGCTGGTACGCATGAGGGCAACAGGTACCCATTCGAGCGCCGATCAGGCCAGCTGCCGCCGCACCAGCTCGTGCAGCCGGCCGCCCGTGTCGGCGAGCAGCTCGGCCGGCGGGCCCTGCTGGGCGACCCTGCCGTCCTCCATCACGATCACGCGGTCGGCGTCCAGCACCGTGGACAGCCGGTGCGCGATCACCACGCGGGTGGCGTTCAGGGCCTTGGTGGACTCGATCACCGTGCGCTGCGTCTCGTTGTCCAGCGCACTGGTCGCCTCGTCGAAGAAGAGGATGCGCGGCCGGCGGATCAGCGCCTGCGCGATCATCAGCCGCTGCCGCTGGCCCCCGGAGACCGCGCCGCTGCCCGACACGATGGTGTGCAGGCCCATCGGCATCCGCTTGATGTCCTCCGCGAGCCCCGCCATCCCGGCCGCCGCCATCGCCTCCTCCGGCGTGTACGGCTCGGTGCCGCAGATGACGTCCAGGATCGAGCCGGTGAACGGCTGCGCGTGCTGAAGCACCACCCCGCACTGCCTGCGCACCGCAGACTGGTCCAGCGCGGCCAGGTCCTGACCGTCGTACAGGACACTGCCCGACAGCGGCCGGTCGAAGCCGATCAGCAGCCTCAGCAGCGTGGACTTGCCGCAGCCGCTGGGGCCGACGACCGCGACGAACTCGCCGGGGCGCACGTCGAAGGAGACGTCGTCCAGGACCAGCGGACCGTCGTCCGTGTACCGGAACGACAGCCGGCGCGCCTCGATCGCCCCCGACAGCGGCCCCGGCCGGGTGCTCGCCGTCCGCACCTCGGGCGTGGCGTCCAGAACCGGCCTGATCTCCTCGAACAGCGGCAGCGCCGCCACCCCCGACACGAACGCGCCGGTCAGCTGGGTGACCGAGGTCAGCAGCATCGTCGCCGACGCGTTGAAGGTGAGGAACTCCGCCGCCGACATCGAACCGCGTGCCGGACCGGCGAGCAGCATGAACATCAGCAGCGTGCACAGCGGCAGGTACACCGCGCCGAGGACCGCGTTCAGGTTCTTGATCCGCCCCGCCCGCCGTTGCAGCTCCCGGCTGTGCGCGAACCGTTCCGCCCACGCCGCGTAGGCGTAGTTCTCGGCCGCCGCCACCCGCAGCTTGGGCAGCCCGCGCAGGGTCTGGAACGCCTGGTTGTTCAGCTTGTTGGTGAGCTTGACCAGCCGCCGCTGCCAGCGCACCTGCCACAGCCCGAGCGCCAGGAACACCCCGGCGACGACCACCAGCATGCCGATCGCCGCGAG
Organism: Streptomyces coelicoflavus; assembly: GCF_003112555.1. Taxonomy (GTDB): domain Bacteria; phylum Actinomycetota; class Actinomycetes; order Streptomycetales; family Streptomycetaceae; genus Streptomyces; species Streptomyces coelicoflavus. The sequence goes on from NZ_BEWB01000007.1 coordinate 109,419, forward strand.
CGCCATCGGCACGCTGAACCACAGCAGCAGAACCAGGTTCACCGCCCCGACGGTCACCGACTGGGCCACCGTCGGACCGACCCCCGCGAGGAGTCTGCGGATCGCGCTGATGCCCATGGCCGCGCTCGCCAGCTCACCGGTGGAACGCCCGGTGAAGAACTTGGTCGGCAGCCGCAGCAGCCGGTCCCACACCGCGGGCTGGAGCGTCGCCTCGATCCGGCCCTCCAGACGCAGGATGGTCAGGTTCTGCAACAGCATGAAGGCCGCCGCGACGACGCTGCTCAGCATCACCGCGAGGCACACCTGCACGATCAGCCCGGTCTGCGCCTTCGGCACGAACTCGCCGAGCACCTTGCCCGTCGCGACCGGCACCAACGCGCCGAGTCCGACCGTCACCAGACCGGCGAGCAGCAGACCGGTCAGGTCCCGGCGCGTGCCCGTCAGGCAGAACCGCAGCAGCCGCAGCGGACTGAGCCGGCGCTCCGGCAGCGGACGGTAGAACATCACCGCGCGCGGCTCGAACTCCCCGGCGTTCGCCTTCTCCACCGGCGTCTCGCGTCCGGTCGCCGGATGCACGGCCACATAACCGCCGCGCCGCCACAGCAGCGCCACCGGCGCCCCCGACAGGGTGCGGTGCCCGACCAGCGGCCCGACGTCGTCGCGCCACCAGCGGTCCTCCAGCCGTACGGACCTGGTGCGGACGCGTGAGGCGAGCGCGATGCGCTCGACGGGATCGAGCCGGTCGCTCTCCGTGCCGCTGCGGGCCGGCTCGGCCAGCGGGATCCCGGCGGCGCGGGCGACCAGCGCGCAGGCCGCGTGGGTGGCGTCGGCGTCCGCGGCCGTCGTGCGCTGCGCCGACCGCTTGCCGATGGAGGCCAGCAGCGTCCGGTCGGCCTGCGCGCGCACCGCCTCACCGGCCTTGATGCCGGCCGCGGTGCGGGTTTCGTGGGTGCGCTCCAGCTGCTCGATCCAGCGGTCCAGGGTGGTGAGCAGCCGGTACTGCTGGTCGACCATGGACTGCCACAGCGCCGGGTCCATCAGCAGGTCGGCGGCCGCCTCCTCGCCGTACACCGCCCCGTACTGCACGCTGCCCGGCGGCACCTGCATCCAGAACACGTCGTCGTCGGTGGGGGCGTCGGCCCGCTCGCCGGCCATCGGCGCCTGGAAGAGGACGGTCAGACCCCGGCCCACGCCGAGGGCGAGGGCGTACTCCAGGGGGCTCGTCGTCGGCGGCACGTACTGCGGGTTGCCGTACGCGTCGTACGACCACGTCTGGGTGTGCGCCGGCTGGTACAGCTCGCGCAGCCCGATGCGGTGCACGACGCAGTCCCGCAACGGACGCGCCACCAGCGCGTGCTGCGGCCCGGTGACCGGCCCGAGCAGCACCGAGCCCGCCTCCAGGCGCCCCAGGTGGTGCCAGTGGCCCTGCTCCGCCGCGTCCACCGCGAACAGGTCCACCGCGCCGGACACCACGAGCCACAGCACCTGCGGCCCCTCCAGGTCGAGCCGGTTGAACCCGGCGCAGTCGACACGGGTGCCCAGTGCGCCGAGCGCCCCGAGGACGAGGTCGCCCTGTCCTTCCTGCACGGTCGTCATCTCACCGCTCCCTGACCAGCGCCGCGTACGCGCCGCCGTGTGCCACCAGCTCCGCGTGCCGCCCGCGCTCCACGACCGTGCCGTGCTCCAGGACGACGATCTCGTCGCTGTCCCGCACGGTGCTGAGCCGGTGCGCGATCACCACGCAGGCGCAGCCGCGCCGGCGCAGGTTGTCCATGACCACCAGCTCGGTCTCCGCGTCCAGCGCGCTGGTCACCTCGTCCAGGACCAGGATGCTCGGCCGGCGCACCAGCGCCCGCGCGATCTCCAGGCGCTGGCGCTGCCCGCCGGAGAAGTTGCGGCCGTCCTGCTCGACCGGGCTGTGGATGCCGCCCGGCCTGCGCATCACCACGTCGTACAGCGCGGCGTCCTTCAGCGCGTCCACCACGGCGTCGTCCGGGACCGACGGGTCCCACAGCGCCACGTTGTCGCGCACCGACCCCTCGAACAGGAACACGTCCTGGTCGACGAAGGAGACCGAGGACGCCAGCGCCCCGCGCGGGATGTCGTCGAGCCGCTGCCCGTCGACGCGGATCACCCCGTCCCAGGGCGCGTACAGGCCCGAGATCAGCCGCGACACCGTCGACTTGCCGCTGCCCGAACCGCCCACCAGCGCCACCTGCTGCCCCGGCCCGACGGTCAGGTCGAAACCGGACAGCAACGGCTTGTCGAGCGGGTTGTAGCCGAAGGAGACGTTCTGCAACTCGACGTGACCGTGCAGCCTGCGCGTGGAGTCGCCGGCGGGACGGTCGTAGAGGGGGTCAGCCCGGAAGTTCTCCACGTCCTTCAGCCGGGCCACGTCGGCCGCGAAGTCCTGGATGCGGCCCGCGACACCGTTCAGCCGGGTCAGCGGGGCGGTGAAGCGGACCACCAGCGCCTGGAAGGCGACCAGCAGCCCGACCGAGATGTGCCCCTCGACCGCGCGCATGCCGCCGATCCACAGGATCAGCCCGCTGTTCAGCGTCGCGAGCGTCGGCGCGACCACGCCGAGCCAGGCACTGGGCACCCCGAGCCGCTGCTGCTCCTCCAGTGTGGTGGCGTGCTGGCCGGCCCACTTGCGGAAGTAGCCGTCCTCGCCGCCGGTCGCCTTCATCGTCTCGATCAGCTGGAGGCCGGTGTACGCGGTGTTGGTCAGCCGCGCGGTGTCCGCCCGCAGCTTCGCCGTACGGGTCGCGCGCAGCCGGATGACGACCCGCATCGCGAGGATGTTGAGCAGTGCCACACCGACGCCGACGAAGGTGAGCTGCGGATCGTAGGTGTACAGCAGCACGGCGTACAGGACGACCACGATCGCGTCCACGCCGGCGGCGGCGAGGTCGCGGGCCAGCGTCTCGGCGACCGCGTCGTTCGACTGGAGGCGCTGCACCAGGTCGGCGGGGCTGCGCTGGGAGAAGAAGGTCACCGGCAGGCGCAGCAGGTGCCGCAGGAAACGGGCACTGGAGAGGGTGGAGGAGATGATGCGGCCGTGCAGCAGATTGGCCTGTTGCAGCCAGGTCAGCACCACCGTGAGCAGCACACAGGCCCCCATCGACGCGAACAGCACGCCGAGCAGCGAGGTCTGCCCCCCGATCAGGAACATGTCGATGTAGGTGCGGCTGAGCGCGGGCACCGCCGCGCCGACCCCCACCAGGAGGAGGCTCGCCAGCACGGCGGCGGGCAGCGTGCCCGCGGTCCCGCGCAGCCGGGCGGGCATCGCGCCGAGCACACCGGGCTTGCGGCCGCCGCGGGTGAAGCCGTCCCCGGGCTCCATGGTCAGCACCACACCGGTGAAGGAGCCGTCGAAGTCCTCCAGGGACACGAAACGGCGGCCCTTGCCCGGGTCGTTGATGAACACCCCGCGCCGCCCGAACCGGCGGCCCATGCCGTCGTAGACGACGTAGTGGTTGAACTCCCAGAAGAGGATGGCCGGTGCCGTCACCTCGGCGAGGGCGGCCAGGTCCATCTGCATGCCCTTGGCGGTGAACCCGTAGCTCCGGGCGGCCTTCAGCAAGTTGCTCGCCCGGGAGCCGTCGCGGGAGACGCCGCAGGCGATCCGCAGCTCCTCCAGCGGGACGTGGCGGCCGTAGTGCCCCAGCACCATGGCGAGGGAGGCGGCACCGCACTCCACGGCCTCCATCTGGAGCACCGTGGGCGTGCGGACGGTCTTCGCGCGGCTCTTCGGCACGCTGCGCCTCGGCGGGGCGGCGCGGCGCCTGCCCCGGGTCTCCTGTGCGGTGCTCACGGCAGCAGCCAATCGACGGGACGCTGGTCGGCCAGCCGGATCGAGCCCGAGGCCAGGGTCATGGAGGTCAGTTCGAACGGCGGTCCGTCGGCCGAGGACCACTCGTAGCCGCTCTTCGTGGATGTGGAGGTCTCCAGCCGCACCGTCACGGCCACCGGCCTGCCGTCCTCGGTGAACTGCTCGCCGAGCGCGCTGTCCCCGAGGAACGCGCCGATCGTCTGCGCCGACTGGGCCGAGCGGTCCACGGACTTCACCTCGCCGTGCAGCACGCCGTACTGCTGGGACGGCACCGACTGCACGGTCAGGTCGACGGAGGCGTGCGCGGGGATGGCGGCGGCGTTCTCGGCGGGGACGTACACGGTGGCGTAGAGGGGGTCGTCGGCGTGGGCGACCTTCTCCACCGAGGCGACGTTCGCGCCGGTACTGATGATCTGCCCGACGGTGGCCGCCAGCGCGCTGACCCGGCCGGCGTCGACGGTGCGGACCACGGTCTCGCCCTCGGCGGTACGGACCTTGAGCACGGGGGCGTCGGCCCCCAGCCGCTGACCCGGGCGGGCGAGGACCGCGGTGACCTGCCCGGAGACGGGACTCTGCAGGAGGTAACTGCCCTGCCCGTGGGTGAGGACGGCGGGCGCGGAGACGGTGGAGGTCACCGAGCCGCCCACCGCCCACACGGACGCGGCGGCCATCGCGACGACGGTCACGGACAGCACCAGCCAGCCCTGGGGACGGGCGAAACGCACCGGGAGATCGAGCTCTTCCGGTGACTGGAGTTTGGAGAGGGCCTGTTGGCGGAACTGCACGGCTGACGTATCCAGGGCTTGATGAGAGCGGCCGCAGACGGGGAACGGCCGGAGAGCGAGACCGGCCGGGGACCGTGAAGGGCCGGGGACCGCGAACGGCCGGGGATCGTGAACGGCCGAAAAGTCCCGGAGCCTGGACGGCTCCGGGACTCAGCGACGCAAGGACGCGATCAGAGACCGGCGACCAGGCCCGTGACCGGGGCGGTGTTGAGGCCGGTGGCACCCTCGACCGTGCCGACGACCGTGTTGACCAGGCCGGAGACCGGGGCGATGCCGTCCACCAGGCCGGTGACGGTGCCGACGGCGTTCACGTTCAGGCCGCCGGAGACGTTGTCGAGGTCGGCGTCGGAGATCTCGACGGTCTCAACCTGGGGGGTGGAGTTCATGTGGGAACTTCCCTTCGTATAGCCATTTTCACAAGGGGGGAGCGGCCCCCTCTGGGGACAGATGACGGCCGCGACCGCGGGCACCGGGCGCCCGTTTCCAGAGCCCTCCGCGGCCCCCGCGGTGCGATGGATCAAAGCACGGGGCCGGTCCGGGCTTCCAATCAATCACCCCTCCCACCAGCGCACTTGCGACGCCCAGGCACCCAAGCGTGCAGGAGCGCGCACGCCTTCGCGGCGACTTCTTCACACGGTGGGCGAGATCGGCCCGTGCGATCCCTTGCCCGCGCGGAGGCGATTGGGACACTCCGGCCCCAAAGGCGTAGGGGCCGCCGCGGGCTTGTGCAGATGCGCCGACCGGGGTGACCGGGTTGGGCATTCGGTGTGCAGATTCGCTGAAGCGCTCATTCCGCTCGGCGGCCGGAACGCTGCGTCGCCGGGTGAACGCGGAGGGTGCCGAGGGGTGGCGTGAAACGGTCTGCGCCGGGGTGCGACCGGGCGGCCCGTCTGAACACCCCGCCCGGCCCGTGCGTACCAACAGCCGTCCAGGCGCCCCCAACAGCTGCCGGACCGGCGGGCACCAACCCCGGTCCCAGGAGGTCGAGCAGATTGAGTCACAAGCGAATCCCGAAGCGCAGGGCCGCGATGGCGGCGGGCGGTGTGGTCGCGCTCGGCGCGGCCGCGATCCTGCTGCCGAACGCCAACGCCTCGCAGGACGGCGGCTCCTCGGACGAGGCCGCCGCGGCGCCCAGGACCCTCAAGTCGGCGGACGCCTCGGATCTCGCCACACGGCTCGCCGGCCTGCTCGGCGACACCTTCGCAGGCTCCTACTACGACTCCGGCGCGCAGCGGCTCGTCGTCAACGTCGTCCCCGGCGAGGACGACCAGGTCGTCGCGCGGGCGAAGCAGGCGGGCGCGGAGGTCCGCGAGGTCGACAACAGCATGGGTGAACTGCGCAGCGGAGCCCGGACCCTGAAGTCCGAGGCGAGCATCCCCGGCACGTCGTGGGCGATCGACCCGCGCACCAACAAGATCCTGGTGACTGCCGACAGCACCGTCACCGGCGACCGGTGGGACCGCCTGGAGTCCACCGTGCAGAGCCTCGGCTCCGGCATGGCGACGGTGCGGAAGTCCGCAGGCACCTTCAAGACCTTCGCCTCGGGCGGCGACGCGATCTTCGGCGGCGGAGCGCGCTGCTCGCTCGGCTTCAACGTCACCGCGGGCGACGGCTCGCCCGCCTTCCTGACGGCCGGTCACTGCGGCGTCGCGGCCGACCAGTGGTCCGACGCACAGGGCGGGCAGCCGATCGCCACCGTCGACCAGGCCGTCTTCCCCGGCGAGGGTGACTTCGCACTCGTGAAGTACGACGACCCGGCCACCGAGGCCCCGAGCGAGGTGAACCTCGGCGACCAGACCCTGCCGATCAGCCGGGCCGCCGAGGCCGCGGTCGGCCAGGAGGTCTTCCGGATGGGCAGCACGACCGGACTGGCCGACGGTCAGGTCCTCGGCCTGGACGCCACCGTCAACTACCCCGAGGGCACCGTCACCGGCCTCATACAGACCGACGTCTGCGCCGAGCCGGGCGACAGCGGCGGGTCCCTGTTCACGCGGGACGGCCTCGCGATCGGCCTGACCTCCGGCGGCAGCGGCGACTGCACGGTCGGCGGCGAGACCTTCTTCCAGCCGGTCACCACCGCCCTGGAGGCGGTCGGCGCCACCCTCGGGGACACCGGTGCCGGTGCCGGTGCCGGGGGCGCGGGCGGTGCGGGCGCCGGGGGCGGTGACGCGGGCGACGGTGCGGGCGCGGGTGCCGGAGACGCGGGTGACGCCGGTGCCGGTGCCGGGGACGCGGGTGAGGGCGCGGGCGTCGGCGGCGACGACGGCGCGGGGCCGACGGGCTGACGGACGTCCCCGGACCGCCGCCCCGGCCCTCGACGGGAGGGGCGGCGGTCCACACCGTGCCACGGCGACGCGCGTCCGCCCCGTGCCCGCCGGCAGGGCTCCGCCCGCACCCGTCCGGCGGCGCGAAGCGCCTGTGGTGAGCCCCCGATGTGCCCCGGAACGCCGGTAGCCGATCCGTAGGGGCTGCGCACATGTCCCATAAGCGCTGTAATGGCGACGTGGTCGAAGAGGGCACTGCGGAACGCGGACCGAGGGCGCTGCGTGCCGAGGGTGCCCTGAAGGCGATCGCGGCAGCCCAGGGGCCGGAGGAGCGGCTGCGCGGCATCCTCGAGCAGACGCTGGTCTTCGCGGGCGCCTCCCTGGCCGCGCTCTACACGCCCGGCGACGACCGCGACCTGCTCTGCCTGGTCGCGTCGGCCGGTGTGCCGCGCACCCTGTACGGCGTCCGCGACAGCTATCCCGCGGAGGGCGGCTCCCCGGTCGCCGACGCCCACCGCGCGGGCGGGACGGTGTGGATCGGACCGGAGGAGTTCGCCGGATCGGCGGAGTCCCGGCACGTGCCGTCCAGCGGCTTCTCGCTGGCCGTCCTGCCGGTGCGCGGGGACGGCGGCGGCTGCCTGCTCGTCCTGACCGAGCGCCCGGGCGGATTCGACGCGGACGACCGCGAGTGCCTCGGACTGATCGCCGAGGCCGTGACCTGCCCCGCCCCGGCCGAGGCCGTCGGCACCCCGGAGTCCGGTGCCCTCCAGCCGGACGCGTTCACCCTGGCCATGGACACCGGCCGCGCGGAGGTCGGCGACGGCATCCTGCGCCTGTTCGGCCTCGCGCCCGGGGAATTCGACGGCAAGGTCGAGACACTGCTCGGCCTCACCGTGCCGGAGGACCTGCCGTCGCTGATGTCGGTGACCGAGTCCGACCACATGACGATCGGCGAGCGCGAGCTGGAGTTCCGGGTGCTCCAGCCCACCGGCCCGCCGAAGTGGCTGCGGCTCAGCGGACGCCTGCTGCCCGGTGGCGACGGCCGGCCCGCCCGCCTGGTGGGGACCGTCGCCGACGCCTCCACCCTGCGCCCGGACGTGACCGACGTCGCCCGAGTCCAGCGGCTCGCCGCCGCGCTCGCCACCGCCGGGACCGTCCGGGACGTCAGCCAGGCCGTCGTCGCCGCCCTGCGCAGACCGCTCAGGGCCGACCGGATCGCGCTGGCCGAGCTGGAGAACGACCGGCTCGTCGTCACCGTCCTCGACCCGCCCGACCCCGAGTCCTGGCCCGAGCTGTGGCGCCTGGAATGGCGCACCGAGTGGCCGGACGCACCGGTACGGGCCATGCCCACCCTCGCCGCCGCGCTGCGCGAGGGACGCGCCAGGATCTGGCCCGCCGGCACCGGCGACCTGGAGCCGGCCCTCGCCGACGTCGGCCCCGGCGGCCTCGCCGTACTGCCGCTGCCCGCCGGCGGACGCGTGGCCGGTGCCTGCCTGATCGGCTGGGACGCTCCGCACGACTTCGGCCCCGACGAACGCGCCCTGCTCACCGCCTCCGCCGGCCTGGCCGGGCAGGCCCTGATGCGCGCCCACGCCTTCGACGCCGAGCACGAACTGGTCGGCATGCTCCAGCGCCAGCTGCTGCCGCGCCGGCTGCCCAAACTGCCCGGCGCGGTCGCCGTCGCCCGCTACCTGCCCAGCACGGCCGGACTCGAGCTGGGCGGCGACTGGTACGACGTGATCCCGCTGCCCGACCACCACGTCGCCCTCGTCATCGGCGACGTCCAGGGACACAGCGCCGGCGCGGCCACCCTCATGGGCCAGATGCGCACCGCCCTGCGCGCCTACGCCGTCGAGGGACATCCGCCGGACGTGGTGGTCTCCCACGCCAACCGGCTGCTCACCGGCATGGAGACCGACCTCTTCGCCACCTGCGTCTACGTCGACCTCGACATGGAGGAGGGCTCCGCCTGGTGCGTGCGGGCGGGGCACCTGCCGCCGGTGCTGCGCCACCCCGACGGCAGCACCGAGATCGCGGAGGTGGAGGGCGGCCCGCCGCTCGGCGTGGTGACGCAGGCCGACTTCCCGATGAGCCCGCTGCGGCTGCGCCCCGGCACGCTGATCGCCCTCACCACGGACGGCCTCGTGGAGACGCCGGAGTCCGACATCGACGAGGGGATGGACCGGTTCGCGCACGCGCTGGCCGTCTCCGCCCCGGGCCACCTCGGGCTCGTCGCCGACGCCCTGCTCGGCAACGCCCGCCGCAACGACGACGTCGCCCTGCTGCTGGTGCGCTACGACGGCATGGCCCTGCGCCCGCTGCGGGAGAGCTGGTCGGTGTGGCGGCTGCCCGAGGCCGTGCGGCACGCCCGCCGCTTCACCCGGCGCACCCTGCGCTCCTGGGGCGTGCCGGACGACGTCGTCGACGGCGTCCTGCTGATCGTCTCCGAGCTGGTCACCAACGCCCTGGTGCACACCGACGGCAAGGTGCGGCTCGACCTCACCCTGATCAGCGGCAGGCTGCGCGTCGCGGTCGCCGACGCCTCGCCGCGTACGCCCGTCAAACCGACCAGCATCGGCTGGGAGGCCACCGGCGGACGCGGCATCCTCCTGGTCGAGGCGATGTCGGCGACCTGGGGGACGCTGCCGGTCAGCGGGGGCAAGCAGGTGTGGAGCGAGATCCCGGTGGGCGGCGCCTGACCAGGTCCCGCGCCGGGTCCGGCCGTCACCGCGGTCGCCGGGGTGCGGGCGGCGTGACGCCGGGTACCCGCACGGTCGCACCGCGAGTGAGCGGTCCGGGAGAACCGAGGAGTACCCCATGACCCAGTACGTCCGCGACATCATGACCGGCGACCCGGTGACCGTCGAGCCGCTGACCTCCGTCACGGAGGTGGCCCGCATCATGCGGGACCGTGACCTCGGCGCCGTCCTGGTCACGGAAGGCGACCGGCTGCGCGGCCTGGTCACCGACCGTGACCTGGTGGTCCGGTCGCTCGCCGAGGGCGGTGACCCGGAGCAGACCACCGTGGCCGGGGCGTGCAGCGACGCCATGGTGACCGTACGGTCGGACGAGGAGCTGGGCCACGTCGTCGAGCTGATGCGCGAGCACGCGGTGCGCCGGGTCCCGGTCGTCGACGACGGCCACCCGGTCGGCATCGTCTCCCTCGGCGACCTGGCCATGGAGCGCGATCCTGAGTCGGCACTGGGCGACATCAGCGTGGCCCGGCCGAACCCGTAGGCGCCGCGGGACCCGTGCGGGCCCGGGTTTCACGGCGTCCCGGCCGGGGACCCGGCAGGGCGAGCGCGTCAGGCGCGGAACCAGAAGGACGAGCAGGACCAGAAGGAAGATGATGCCTCGTGACCACGGAGACCAGCGGCAAACCCGCTGTCCGTCGGCTGGAGACCGGGTGGTCGAAGGCCCGCCGGCTGCGGAGCAGGGGCGTGATGCGCACCTGCGTGCCGGCCGTAGAGGACGGCAGCGCCACCCGCGCACCGCAACCGGGCCAGGAGTCGAACATCGTCCGGGGCGAGGACTGAGCGAGCCCCGAGGGTGGTGACACCGCCCAGCGCGCCGGCCTTGGTGCCGGCGCGGTGCGCGTTCCGGGCCGGTGACGGGCGGCGAAGCACCGACCGGTAGCGTCGCAGGCACTCCGCACCACCGCACCGCACTCCGCACCACCGCACCGCTCCGCCCCGACCGCAGCAAGGCACTGAACCGCGCATGAACATCCTGGTCACCGGCGCCGCCGGATTCATCGGCTCCCGGTACGTCCGGACGCTCCTCGCCGCCGACGGGCCGGGGGCACCGCGGATCACCGTCCTGGACTCGCTGACCTACGCCGGGACCACCGCCAACCTCGAGATCGGCCACCCCCGGCTGGAGTTCGTGCACGGTGACATCCGCGACGCGGCGCTCGTCGACAGGCTGACCGCCGAGGCGGACCAGGTGGTGCACTTCGCCGCCGAGTCCCACGTGGACCGCTCGATCCACGCCGCGTCCGACTTCGTCCTGACGAACGTCGTCGGCACCCAGAACCTGCTGGACGCCGCCCTGCGCCACGGCGTGGGGCCCTTCGTACACGTCTCCACCGACGAGGTCTACGGCTCCCTGGAGTCCGGCTCGGCGACCGAGGAGCATCCGCTGCGGCCGAGTTCCCCCTACGCCGCGTCGAAGGCGTCGGGCGACCTGCTGGCCCTCGCCTGCCACCGCACCCACGGCCTCGACGTACGGGTGACCCGGTGCTCCAACAACTACGGCCCGCACCAGTTCCCCGAGAAGCTCGTGCCGCTGTTCGTCACCCACCTCCTGGACGGCCGCCGGGTCCCGCTGTACGGGGACGGACGCAACGTCCGCGACTGGCTGCACGTCGACGACCACTGCCTGGGCGTCGACCTCGTACGCACCCGGGGCCGGGCCGGTGAGGTCTACAACATCGGCGGCGGCACGGAGCTGAGCAACCGCGAACTCACCGGCCTGCTCCTGGACGCCTGCGGCGCGGGCCCGGACCGCATCACGTACGTCGAGGACCGCAAGGGCCACGACCTGCGCTACGCGGTCGACTGGACCAAGGCCCGTGAGGAGCTGGGCTACCGCCCGCGGCGCGACTTCGCCGCCGGCCTGGCGGAGACCGTCGCCTGGTACCGGGACAACCGGTCCTGGTGGGAGCCGCTCAAGCGGCGCACCGACGTGGTCTGACGTCGAGGCCGTTGCCGGACCGGCACCGTCCGGCCGAGACCGCACCGCGTCACCTGCGGATTAAAATGGACCGGGTGCGTCTGCTGATCACGTCCGACACCCACCTGCCCAAGCGTGCGAAGGAACTGCCGGCGCCGCTGCTGGCGGAACTCCCGCGCGCCGACGTCGTCGTGCACGCGGGGGACTGGGTCGACACGGCCACCCTCGACCTGCTGGAGAGCCGCAGCCGCCGCCTCGTCGGGGTGTACGGCAACAATGACGGACCCGCACTGCGCGCCCGGCTGCCCGAAGTGGCGTACGCGGACCTGGGCGGCCTGCGCCTCGGCGTCGTGCACGAGACCGGCGCCGCCAAGGGACGGGAGGCGCGCTGCGCCGCCCGCTTCCCCGACCTGGACGTCCTCGTCTTCGGACACAGCCACATCCCCTGGGACACCACCGCCGCCACCGGTCTGCGGCTGCTCAACCCGGGCTCGCCCACGGACCGTCGCCGTCAGCCGTACCGCACCTACATGACCGGCACGGTCGCCGACGGCCGGCTCGGGAACGTCGAGCTGCACCGGCTGCCGCCGCGCTGAGCGCGGGCGGCAGGAGAGGCGGGCGGCGCCCCTGAGGACGCCGCCCGGTGCGGACCGGGCCGCTCCGTGTCGGAGGAAGCGGCCCGGGCGCTTCTTCTGGAGTGCGCTGTCACGGACCTCCTTCCGGGGGTGGTGCTGTCGAGGGCATGCATGCCTCGTCCGTTGCCGGGCGACTACCCCTGTCGGGCCCGTTCACACACGCGGGCGAGGACGACATTCCGGGCGCCTGCCGCACGGCCGCCTCAGCGGGCCGACGGACCCGACCAGTCCGCCGCCACACGGCCGACGCGCACCCGCTGCGGGTGGTCGCCCACGGGGACGGACACCGACTTCTCCCCGGTGGCGAAGTCGATGGCGGTGACCCGGTCGGCGCCGCTCTCGGAGACCACGCAGTGCCTGCCGTCGCCGCTGACCGTGGCCCAGTACGGCTTGGCGACGGGCACCAGCGGCCCCTCCTGGAGCGTGCCGCGGTCGACGACCGTCGCGTAGTCGTCCATCGTGCCCGCGACGCAGATCTTGGTGCCGTCCGGGCTCATGGACAGGCCGTGGTGCCGCGAGTCGTTGACCCAGGTGGTGCGGTCCTCACTCGTGGCGGGGTTCTTCGGCAGGGTCTTGGTCCGGGTGATCCGGTCGGTGGCGACGTCGTACTCGAAGAAGCCGTTGAAGAAGGAGACCTGGAAGTACAGCTTGGACTCGTCGGGCGAGAAGACCGCGGGCCGCACCGCGTCCGAGTGGTCGCCCAGGCCGATCGCGTCGAGCCGCTCGCGCATGTCGACGACCCTGACCCGCTCGTACGTCGTCGCGTCCACGATCGTGATGCGCCGGTCGCCCTTCGTCCAGTCGAGCCAGGGCGCGTCGAGCGCGGTGTTCACCTCGCCGATGGACATGTTCCAGATGTACTTGCCGTCGCCGGTGAAGATGTTCTCGTGCGGCTTGTCGCCGGTGGCGAACGAGCCGACCTGCTCACCGGTCTCGATGTCCAGGACGTGCACGGTGTTCGAGGTCGACGCCGACACCGCGACCCGGGTGCCGTCGGGGGAGACCGCCATGTGGTCGGAGCGGTAACCCGACACCGGGAAGCGCCAGTTGATGTCGCCGGTGGCGAGGTCGACGGAGACCACGTCGGCGAAGCTCGGCCGGGAGACGACCACCGAGGCGCCGTCCGGAGTCGAGTACATGTCGTCGACGAGCTGGTCGTGGCCCTCGCCGACGCCGTTGCGGATGGCCTGGAAGTAGATCCACTTGATCGGATCGGCGTTGATCTCCGCCATCCGCTCCGCCCGGTCCGGGACGACGTCGATCCGGCCGATCCGAGCGAAGTCGCCGGTGGACCGGATGACGTCCGCGGTGCCGTCCCAGTTGTTGCCGACGAACATCACCTCGCGCAGGTCGGCGCGAGACCCGGGTGCGGCCGAGGCGGTGGCGGCCGGGGCGGCGAGGGTGAGTGCGAGGGCGGCGGCGACGGCGCCGAGGTGCCTGGTCGTGAACGCGGGCATGCTGCTCTCCTCCGGCAGGGGGCGTGGTGTGGGGGTGCTGGAGCGAAAGGGTGCTGGAGCACTGGAGCACTGGAGCGCGCAATCTGAACACAGCCGCTTTCAGAGTGAACTTACTGCAAAGTAAGGAAAGAGCGCCCTTCTCCACAAGGCCGCGGACACGACAAAATCGTCGGAACGGCGGAGAGTTGACGACGCGGAGGGAGGGGGAGCGGGTGACGGGCAGGCTCAGGGCGCCGACGGGCCGCTACGGCGGCAAGTCGGCCGCGCAGCGCCAGGCCGAGCGCCGCCGGCGCTTCCTCGACGCGGCCCTCCAGCTGTTCGGCGACACCCCCGGCTACCGGGCCACCACGGTGGCCGCCCTCAGCGAGGCCGCCGGGCTGTCCACCCGGCAGTTCTACGAGGAGTTCCACACCCTGGAGGACGTGCTCGCCGCGCTCCACCTCCAGGTCAACGACTGGGCCGAGGCGGCCGTCCGCACCGCCGCCGCCCGCACCCGCGACCTGCCGCTCCCCGACCGCGCCGCCGCGATCTTCCGCGCCTACGCCGGCAACGTCACCGCCGATCCACGCCGGGTCCGCATCACCTTCGTGGAGATCATCGGCGTCAGTCCGCGCCTGGAGGAGCAGCGGCTGGCCCGCCGCGCACGCTGGGTCGACCTCATCCGCGCCGAGGCCCACACGGCCGTCCTGCGCGGGGAAGCGGCACACCGCGACTACCGGCTCGCAGCCACGGCGTTCATCGGCGGGGTCAACGGCCTGCTGCACGACTACAGCGCCGGGTGGGTGGACGCGACCCTCGACGAGGTCGTCGACGAACTGGTCGGCCAGCTCCTGGCCGTCCTGCGCCCACCCGGCCCGCGCCCCGCGGGCTGACCGGATCCGTCCCGGGACCAGGACCGTGCGCTGCCGGACCCGGTCGTCGAAGGTCCCGGACTGACTACTCGTCCCAGGCCTGGATCATGGTCTGCTCGACGATCTCGCCGTCCCGCAGCGACAGCATCGACTCGGCGAGGACCCGCACGCCGTCCGGGTAGGTGCACTCCTCGGTGAACGCGGCCTGGTCGCCCTGGACGACGCAGCGCGCCATCCGGTGGGTCATGTCACGGCTGTAGACGTCGTCGAGCATCTCGGCGATCTCGTCCCGGCCGTGCAGGACCTTGGGGCGGCTCGGCTGGTCGTACCGGTCGACGATGCGGACCTCCGCGTCCCGCGCGTACAGCGACAACAGCGGCGCCGCCGTCTCCCCTTCGATGCCCCGGCGCAGTGCTTCGGTGTCGAAGCCGGGGCCTGCCGTGGTGCTCATGACGACCTCCTTCGGATGCCGAAGGCCGCGGCCCGGAGCCGGAACGGGCCGTCTCGACCCTCTCCCTTCGAGCTTCCTCCGTCCCGGCGCCCATGGCAACGGCGACCGGGACACTGGTCCTCACGGGTGAGCGCGGGCGCCCGCCCGTGTCCGGGCCCGGCCCGCCCGCGTTGCTCAGCACATGATCTCAACACGACGTATCGTCGCCGTTGTCGGGCTCGCCGCCGGTGTCACCGGTCTCGCCGCCCCGATGGCGAGCGCGGCAGGCGGGAGCCCGCTGGGCACGGAGAAGCTCAGCGTGACGAACACCCTCGACACACTCGCGGTCGGTGACATGCCCGCCGAGGACCGGGCGCGGATGCCGCTCCCGTCCCAGCAGCTGAGCCGGTTGCAGGACCTGCGGCAGCTCCAGCAGGTCACCGGCCTGGTCTCGCCCGTCTTCGGAGTCGTCCCCGCCGTGGGCTGACGCCCGTCAGCCGCCGGTCGCCAGGAACTGGGTGGCCGCCAGCTCCGCGTACAGCGGATCGGCGGTCACCAGTTCCCGGTGTGTGCCGACCGCGCGGACCCGCCCCGCGTCCATCACCACGATCCGGTCGGCCGTCGTCACCGTCGACAACCGGTGCGCGACGACCAGCACCGTGGTCGTCCGGGCCACCTCCGTCACGGTGTCGCGCAGCGCGGCCTCGTTGACCGCGTCCAGCTGCGAGGTCGCCTCGTCGAGCAGCAGCAGCCGGGGACGGCGCAGCAGTGCCCGGGCGATGGCCACCCGCTGACGCTCGCCCCCCGACAGCTTGGTGCCGCGGTGGCCGACCAGTGTCTCCAGCCCGTTCGGCAGCCGTTCCACCAGACCGTCGAGACGCGTCGTCTTCAGCACGGTGGTGAGGGCGCCCTCGTCCGCCTCCGGATGGCCCAGCAGCAGATTGTCCCGCAGCGAACCGGACAGCACCGGGGCGTCCTGCTCCACGTAACCGATCGCGGCCCGCAGCGCGGCCAGTTCCCACTCCCCGAGGCTCCGGCCGTCCAGCGTGATCTCCCCGGAAACCGGGTCGTAGAACCGCTCGATCAGGGAGAAGACCGTGGTCTTGCCCGCGCCGGACGGGCCGACGAACGCCGTCATCCCCCGGGCCGGCACCTCGAAGCTCACCCCGTGATGGATGTACGGCGCATCGTCGGAATAGCGGAAGCGGACGTCGCGGAAGGCCACGGACGCCGGCTGCTCACCGGGAGAGGGCAGCGGGACCGACCGGGCCGGCGGCTCCGCGGGCAGGCGCAGCGCGTCCTGGATCCGGCCCAGCGCCGCACGGCCCGTCTGGTACTGCGTGATCGCGCCCACGACCTGCTGGATCGGGGACATCAGATAGAAGACGAACAGCAGGAACGCGACCAGCGTGCCCACGTCGATCGCCCCCGTCGCCACCCGGGCACCGCCCACCGCGAGTACCGTGATGAAGGCGCTCTGCATCGCCAGCCCCGCCGTGTTGCCCGCGGCCGCCGACCACTTGGCGGCGCGCACACTCTGCCGCCAGGACTCCTCGGCGGCCTCGTGCAGCGTCCGCTCCTCCCGGGGTTCCGCACCCGACGCCTTCACCGTGCGCAGCGCCCCGAGGATGCGCTCCAGCGCGGCGCCCATCACCCCCACCGCGTCCTGCGCCTGCCGGCTCGCGCGGTTGATGCGGGGCACGATCAGACCGAGCACCGTGCCCGCCCCCACGACCACCGCCAGCGTCACCCCGAGCAGCACCGGATCGACGACGCCCATCATCACCAGCGTCGCCACCAGCGTGAGCCCGCCGGTGCCGAGGCCGATGAGGGAGTCGGTGGTGACCTCGCGCAGCAGGGTCGTGTCGGAGGTGATCCGGGCCATCAGATCACCGGGCTCGGTGCGGTCCACCGCCGTGATGCGCAGCCGCAGCAGATACGACGCCAGGGTCCGCCGCGCCCCGAGCACCACCGACTCCGCGGTGCGCCGCAGCACGTACGAACCCAGCGCGCCCAGCGCCGTGTTCGCGACCACCAGACCCGACATGGCCAGCAGCGCCCCGGTGATGGCCCGGTCGTGCGACAGGTCGTCGATCAGCTCCCGCGCCACCAGCGGCAGCAACAGCCCCGTCGCGCCGGTGACCAGGGAGAGCAGGGCGCCCGCGAACAGGGCCGTGCGATGCGGCCGTACGTAGGACAGCAGCAGCCGCCAGGCTGGTGTACCGGTCTCCGGCTCTGCGGTGGTCACGTCGCTCCTTCGGCACGTGGACGGGGCA
The DNA here is from genome assembly GCF_003112555.1 of Streptomyces coelicoflavus. GTDB lineage: Bacteria > Actinomycetota > Actinomycetes > Streptomycetales > Streptomycetaceae > Streptomyces > Streptomyces coelicoflavus. The sequence goes on from NZ_BEWB01000007.1 coordinate 126,626, forward strand.
CTCAGGCTACGTCGGCGCCCGGCCGCCCGGACCGCCGGTGTACGGGTGCCCGTGCCGCCGGCGCCCCGGCGGCCGGCCGCACCCCGAGAACCGCCCTGTCACCTGCCCGTTTCCGATCACCAGCGCGTAGGGTCTGGGGGAACGTTGAACGGCCGAGGAAGGGGTCAGGAGCATGGCGCAGGAAGTACGCGGTGTGATCGCGCCGGGCAAGGACGAGCCGGTACGGATCGAGACGATCGTCGTGCCGGACCCCGGCCCGGGCGAGGCCGTGGTCAAGATCCAGGCCTGCGGGGTGTGCCACACCGACCTGCACTACAAGCAGGGCGGCATCAACGACGAGTTCCCCTTCCTGCTCGGGCACGAGGCCGCGGGCGTGGTCGAGTCGGTCGGCGCCGGTGTCACCGACGTCGCCCCCGGCGACTTCGTGATCCTCAACTGGCGTGCCGTCTGCGGCAAGTGCCGGGCCTGTCTGCGCGGCCGGCCCTGGTACTGCTTCGACACCCACAACGCCGAGCAGAAGATGACCCTGGCCTCGACCGGCCAGGAACTCTCCCCGGCCCTCGGCATCGGCGCCTTCGCCGAGAAGACCCTGGTCGCCGCCGGACAGTGCACCAAGGTCGACCCGGGCGTCTCCGCCGAGGTGGCCGGACTCCTCGGCTGCGGCGTGATGGCCGGCATCGGCGCCGCCATCAACACCGGCAACGTCGGCCGCGGGGACTCCGTCGCCGTCATCGGCTGCGGCGGCGTCGGCGACGCGGCGATCGCCGGGTCCTTCCTGGCGGGCGCGTCGAAGGTCATCGCCGTGGACATCGACGACCGCAAGCTGGAGACCGCCCGCTCCATGGGCGCCACCCACACCGTCAACTCCCGCGAGACCGACCCCGTCGAGGCGATCCGCGAACTGACCGGCGGCTTCGGCGCCGACGTCGTCATCGAGGCCGTCGGCCGCCCGGAGACCTACCGGCAGGCGTTCTACGCCCGCGACCTGGCCGGCACCGTCGTCCTCGTCGGCGTCCCGACCCCCGAGATGAAACTGGAGCTGCCGCTCCTGGACGTGTTCGGCCGCGGCGGCTCGCTCAAGTCGTCCTGGTACGGCGACTGCCTGCCCTCCCGCGACTTCCCGATGCTGATCGACCTCCACCTCCAGGGCCGCCTGGACCTCGGCAAGTTCGTCACCGAGACCATCCGCCTCGACCAGGTGGAGCAGGCCTTCGACCGCATGCACGGCGGCGACGTGCTGCGCTCGGTGGTGGTGCTCTGATGGCCCCCCGCATCGAACGCCTCGTCACCTCGGGACAGTTCAGCCTCGACGGCGGCACCTGGGACGTCGACAACAACGTCTGGCTCGTCGGCGACGACCACGAGGTCGTCGTCATCGACGCCGCCCACGACGCCGACGCCATCGCCGAAGCCGTCGGGGACCGGCGGCTCACCGCCATCGTGTGCACCCACGCCCACAACGACCACGTCAATGCCGCGCCCGCGCTCGCCGAGCGCACCGGCGCCACCATCTGGCTGCACCGCGACGACCTGCCTCTGTGGCGGCAGACCCACCCCGACCGGGACCCGGACGCCTGGCTGACCGACGACCTCGTCATCGAGGCCGCCGGCGCCGACCTGACCGTCCTGCACACCCCGGGCCACGCACCCGGCGCGGTCTGCCTCCACGACCCGGGCCTCGGCACCGTCTTCACCGGCGACACCCTGTTCCAGGGCGGTCCCGGCGCGACCGGCCGCTCCTACTCCCACTTCCCGACGATCATCGACTCGATCCGGGACAAGCTCCTGGTCCTCCCGCCCGAGACGGAGGTCCGCACCGGGCACGGCGACTCCACGACCATCGGCGCCGAGGCCCCGCACCTGGAGGAGTGGATCAAGCGCGGACACTGACCCGCCCGGGGCGGTCCGCCCCCGCGACCGCCCCGGACACGCGCGGTAAAGGTGACAGAAGATGTCCGGCTTCCGAGGCACCCTCGAACACGACATCGCCCGCGCGGGACATGTACCCGTGCGGGACGTGAGGGAGAGGGAACGGAAGCCGGACATGACAGGATCACCGAAGGGTCCGCTGGCGGGCAGGGTCGCACTGGTCGCCGGGGCGACCCGCGGCGCGGGACGGGGCATCGCCGTCGAACTGGGCGCGGCCGGCGCCACCGTCTACGTCACCGGCCGCAGCACCCGCGCCCGGCGCTCGGAGTACGACCGCCCCGAGACCGTCGAGGACACCGCCGACCTGGTCACCGAGGCGGGCGGCCACGGCATCGCCGTACCCGTCGACCACCTTGACCCGGCACAGGTCGCCGGCCTCGTCGACCGCATCGCCAGCGAACAGGCCCGCCTCGACGTCCTGGTCAACGACATCTGGGGCGGCGAGCACCTCTTCGAGTGGGACAGCCCCGTCTGGGAGCACGACCTCGACAACGGCCTGAGGCTCCTGCGGCTCGCCGTCGAGACCCACGCCGTCACCAGCCACCACGCCCTGCCGCTGCTGCTGCGCCGCCCCGGCGGACTGGTCGTCGAGGTCACCGACGGCACCGACGCCTACAACCGCGACCACTACCGCAACTCGTTCTTCTACGACCTCGCCAAGACATCCGTCCTGCGCATGGCCTTCTCCCTCGGTCACGAACTGGGACCCCGCGGGGCGACGGCGGTCGCGGTGACCCCCGGATGGCTGCGCTCGGAGATGATGCTCGACCATTTCGGCGTACGCGAGGAGAACTGGCGCGACGCCCTCGACCGCGTCCCTCACTTCGCCATCTCCGAGACGCCCCGCTACGTCGGCCGCGCGATCACCGCCCTCGCAGCCGACCCGGGCGTGGCACGCTTCAACGGCCAGTCGCTCTCCAGTGGCGGCCTCGCCCAGGAGTACGGCTTCACCGACCTCGACGGCAGCCGCCCGGACGCCTGGCGCTACCTCGTCGAGGTCCAGGACCCGGACAAGCCCGCCGACGTCACGGGGTATCGCTGAGCGTCGGCAGGGGCAGGCGGGCGGAATGACCGGTGGGCAGACCCAGGTCGGCGCGTACGGCGGCGTAGTAGTCCGCCCGCGCGACGCGCTGCCGTTCGAGGAGGTCCCGCCACGCCTGCCGATCGCGGGTCCCGTCGCGGACGAGCCGCTCCATGTCCATGAGGACGACGACCCAGGCCCGGGCCTTCTCCACCACCTCGGGGCTGCCCAGCAGGAGCAGGGCCTCCCAGTAGGGGTCGCGGGCCGCCGTGGCCTCGGCCATCGAGACGTCGGCCTCCCGGGGCGGCAGCGGATGCGGGTGCGGATCCAGGCCGAGGGCGGACGCCCCTCGGTAGGCCAGGGTCACGGACGTCTTCACCGCCCGCGCGTAGTCCGCGTACGCCGTGAACCGCCGCTCCTGCCAGTGGGCCTCCCGTTCCCGCCGGTGTCGTGCCCGGTCACCGCGGACCACGGCGAGGTAGGAACCGAGCGCGCCGATGACGACGCCTATCAGCGCGGGGAGTTGCTGCAAGAACGCGGACATGGCCGCACGGTATCCGCCCCCGTGATCGTCGCGGTACTACCGTCTGGCCCATGACGGACACCAGGCGTTTCACCGACCACACGGCACTCGTGACGGGCGCGGCCCGGGGCATCGGCGCGGCCACCGCACGCCGGCTCGCCACGGAGGGGGCCCGGGTGCTGCTGACCGACGTGGACCTCGACGCGGCGCGGCGCACGGCGGCACACCTGACGGAACAGGGGCTGACCGTCGAGGCGTTCGCCTGCGACGTGCGGGACCGGGCGTCCGTCGAGGCGTCCGTCGCCCACGCGGTGGACACCTTCGGCGGGCTGGACGTGCTGGTCAACAACGCCTACGCCTGCACGCCCGACGTCCCGCTCTTCGAGGACGAGCCGGACGAGGCCTGGGCCCGCGACCTCGACGTCACCCTCACCGGTGCCTACCGCTGCTGCCGGGCCGCGCTGCCCCACCTCGCCGCCTCCGGGCGCGGCGCGATCGTCGGCATCGGCTCCGTCAACGGGGTCCAGGACTTCGGAAACCACGCCTACAGCGCCGCCAAGGCCGGGCTCGCCTCGCTGACCCGCACCCTCGCCGGACACGCGGCCCCACGCGGTGTCCGGGTCAACCTCGTGACGCCGGGCACCGTGCGCACCACGGCCTGGGAGGGGCGGGACGAGGAGCTCTCGGCGGTGCGGGGGCTCTATCCGCTGGGCCGGGTCGGCGAGCCCGAGGACATCGCGGCGGCCGTCGCCTTCCTCGCCTCGCACGACGCCTCCTGGATCACCGGAACCACCCTCGTCGTCGACGGCGGTCTGACCGCGGTCAACACGGGCTTCCGGCAGGCCGTGCGGGAGCTGGACGAAACGGACTGACCGGACCCGTGGGCAAGGGCCGCCCGGTGGCCCTTGTCACTGTTTCGTCGCGGCGGCGGGCGGTGCGCAACCAAAGCCGCCGGACGGCGGTCTAGCAGGCCGGGATCGCACGAAGGCGACCCTCCACTCGGCGCACCGCCTCGACGCGAAAGGCACGACGGCCATGGGGGACATACGCAGAAGGGGAGCCGTCGCTCTCGGACTCACCGCACTGGTGGCACCGCTCACACTCGCGCTCACGGCGGCACCCGCCCAGGCCGCGAGCTGCACCGCGAAGGCGGGTCCGTACCAGAAGAAGGTGGAGAAGTTCCTCGGCCGCAAGGCCGACGGCAAGCAGTCCACCGCCGACTGCAAGGCCATCCGTGCCTTCCAGACGAAGCACGGCATCACGCCCGACGCCGGCTACGCGGGGCCCATCACGTGGGGGGTGATGGACCTCATGACGAAGCAGAAGGCCGTGGGGAAGAACCCGAACAGGTCCGGCAAGTGCCCGACCAACAAGGGCCGTATCGCCTGCGTCGACCTCAGCCTCCAGCTGAGCTGGATCCAGGACGGCAGGAAGCTGGTGTACGGGCCGGTCCCGGTGCGCACCGGGCGCGACGGCTACGAGACCCGCACCGGTCTGAAGAAGGTCTACTGGCGCAACATCGACCACGTCTCGACGATCTACCACGTGCCGATGCCCTACAGCCAGTTCTTCGACGGGGGCCAGGCCTTCCACTCCGTGGGCGTCAGCATGTGGAACCCGCCGGGTTCGCACGGCTGCGTCAACATGAGGAAGGCCGACGCCAAGAAGTACTGGTCGCTGCTGAAGAAGGGCGACGACGTCTACGTGTACGGCCGCAAGCCGGGCACCTGACGGACGGGGGCGCCCGGCTCGCGCCGCGGCGCCCCACCGCCCGGGGCGAGGCGGGCCGTGTGCGGCAGGACACATCCGGTGGGAACTAACTCGCCCGTGGGTCTTGACAGATGGGAAGATCGACGTGATCAGTAACACGGTCCGATATGTCCGCTTGGCTCGTGATTACTCACATCGTCTTCACGTCGGGCGCCGTATGCTTCACATCATGTCCACCACTGTTGAACCCTCCTCCGAGCGATCGGCTGCCGAGGTCAACGAGGAGATCCGGGCCCTGTGGCTCCGGTCGGGCGGGACACTGAGCGTCGAGCAGCGCGCGGAGTACCAGCGGCTCGTCATGGAGTGGGCCAACGCGGCCCCGGAGCCCGCCACCGCCGCCTGAGCGGCGCGTCCGGGACTTCTCGCCCCCGGCCTGTCGGCATCCACGGGCCGGCCCTCGTACCGGCCCGGGTCAGTTCCACGTCGCCGAGTACTGCCGCCGGTAGGCCTTGCGGTCCTGTTCCGTCCGGATCCACCGTGTGGCCACCAGCGCCACCAGACTGCCCGCGACCACCAGCAGTCCCGGGCCCACGTTCCGGCGGTCCGTGAGCCGGGCGAGCAGGGGGGTGCCGCCGGCGCCGGTCGCCGGGGCCGACGCTCCCGCACCCGAAGCTCCCGCCCCCGCGGCACCCGTCGCCGGGGGCGCCGACGTACCCGCCGCGGCACCGTCCCGGCCGGAGACGACGAGCCGGACCCCCAGCGCCGCCATGGCCTCCGGCAGCGGCTGGAAGAACGTCGTACCGCCCTTGGCGCAGTCACCGCTGCCGCCCGACGTCACGCCGAGCGCGACGCCCTCGGAGAACATCGGTCCGCCGCTGTCCCCGGGTTCGGCGCACACATCCGTCTCGATGAGGCCGGTGACCGTCCCCTCCGGATAGTTGACCGTCGCGTCCAGCGCCGTCACCCGGCCTTCCCGCAGCCCGCTGGTGCTCCCGCTGCGGAACACCCGCTGCCCGACCGCGGGCTCACCCGTCCCCGTGATCCGTACGCCCTTGCCGCCGCCGACCGCCACCACGTCGGCGGCGTCCCCCGCCTTGCCGCCCGCGTACTCGACCAGCGAGAAGTCGTCCCCGGGGAAGCTCCCGGCGACCGTCCTGCCGATCCGACGGTCCCCCTTGCCGTCACCGAACCAGACGGAACCCGTCGGCCCGCAGTGGCCGGCGGTCAGGATGAAATCGCTCGTGCCGTCGGTCACGTTGAACCCCGCCGAGCAGCGTCCCGCCGTGGACAGGATCGGCTCCGCCCCGTTCAGGCGGGTGGTGAACACGCCCTCGGTGCGCTCCATGCGCACGAACCCGCCGATCCCCTCCGCGACACCCGTCAGCCGCGACCAGTCGGCCCCGGAGACCGTGCGGTCACCGCGCACCACCACCTCGTTCGACCGGTAGTCCAGCGCCCACGCCGTACCGGGCACCCGGGGTGCCGAACGCAGCGTCGCGGCCGCCGACCTCAGCTCGGTCATACTGTGCCGGACCTCCTTCGCCGTGGCGCCGGCCCGGCGCACCGCCTCGGCCGTGGACCCGTCCGTCACCGCGACGACCGGCCGCCCGTCGGCATCGACCCAGTGACCCGCCGTACGGTCTCCGCCCAGCCGGGCCACGAGACCGGCACCGGCGCCGGACGCGGTCTGTGCGAGGGTGCGCGGCGCGGCGGACGGGCCGGGGGGTTCGCCGGCCACCGCCCGGGTGACCATCGTCCCCCCGAGCAGCAGCCCGCCGACGGCCGCCAGCCTTGCCGCTCGCCGGACGATGCGTCGTCGTGCGTGCCTCATGCGTGTGCTCCCGAACCCGACCGCGCGGCGTCGCCGCCGCGGGGGCCTCCGGACGTCGAGCGCCCTCCTCCCTTACGGCGGCGGGTGCCACGGTGTTCACCGGCCCGGCGTCCTGTTCCCCCGTCCCGCCACGGCGTCCTATCTTGGGCCCATGACCAGCATCCCGCGGGACCCGTCCGGTGAGCCGAACCCCCTGCACGCGCTCGGCCTGGAGCAACTCCGCCGCCGTACGAGCATGAAGTGGCGCACCTACCCCGCGGACGTACTGCCGCTGTGGGTGGCCGAGATGGACGTGCCGCTCGCCGGGCCCGTCGTGCGCGCCGTCACCGACGCCATGGAACTCGGCGACACCGGCTACCCCGTCGGCACCGCCTACGCCGAGGCCCTCGCCGCCTTCGCCGGGAAGCGGTGGGGCTGGGACGACCTGGCCGTGGAGCGCACGGCGATCGTGCCCGACGTGATGCTGGGCGTCGTCGAGATGCTCAAACTGGTCACGGAGCCGGGCGATCCGGTGATCGTCAACCCGCCGGTGTACCCGCCGTTCTACGAGTTCGTCACCCACCTGGACCGGCGTGTCGTCGAGGCACCGCTCGGACCGGACCTGCGGCTCGACCTCGGGGTGCTGGAGGAGACGTTCCGGCGGGCCGTCGCGGGCGGCGGCCGGGCGGCCTTCCTGCTGTGCAGCCCGCACAACCCCACCGGCACCGTGCACACCGCCGACGAACTGGCCGCCGTCGCCGCCCTCGCCGAGCGGTACGGCGTCCGGGTCGTCGCCGACGAGATCCACGCGCCGGTCGTCACCGCCCCCGGCGCGCGGTTCGTGCCCTACCTGAGCGTGCCCGGCGCCGAGCGCGGCCTCGCGCTGATGTCGGCGTCCAAGGGCTGGAACCTGGCCGGCCTCAAGGCGGCCCTGGCACTCGCCGGGCCCGGGGCCGCCGCGGACCTGGCCCGGATGCCCGAGGAGGTCGGACACGGGCCGAGCCATATCGGCATCCTCGCCCACACCGCCGCCCTGCGCGACGGAACCGCCTGGCTGGACGCCGTGCTCGCCGGGCTCGACGAGAACCGGCGGCTGCTCACCGGCCTGCTCGCGGAGCGGCTGCCCGGGGTCGTCCACCGTCCCGGGGAGGCGACCTACCTCGCCTGGCTCGACTGCCGCGCCCTGGGTCTGGGCGACGACCCGGCGGAGGTCTTCCTGGACCGGGGCCGGGTGGCGCTCAGCTCCGGCATCCCCTTCGGCAGCGGCGGGGCAGGTCACGTACGGCTGAACCTGGCCACCTCGCCCGAGGTGCTCACGGAGGCGGTGCGGCGGATGGCGGCGGCCCTGGGCTGAGGGGCGGGGCAGTGGGCCGGTACGCGTCCCGGGCGCAGGCGCCTGGGACGCCCGCACGCGCCAGGGCCCGCACGCGCCAGGGCCCTTACGCGTACGGGTCTAGACTTCCGGACCATGGACGACGACGCGTCTCTGGACCGGCTCGGCTCCGGCAAGTACCTGCTGGTCACGACCTACCGCAAGAACGGCACTCCGGTCGCCACCCCGGTGTGGGTCGTGCGGGACGGCGACGCGCTCGGCGTCTGGACGGTGGCCGACTCCTGGAAGGTCAAGCGCGTCCGCAACCGTGCCGACGTCCTGGTGGGCCCCTGTGACGTGCGCGGCAGGCCGAAGGGCGACCAGGTCCCGGGGACGGCGGAGATCTGCGACCCCGCCACCACGGCCCGCTACCGCAAGCTCCTGGTCCGCAAGTACGGCGTGGTCGGTCTGCTCACCCTTCTCGGCAGCAGGCTGCGCCGGGGGCTCGACGGCACCGTGGGGATCCGCGTCACGCTGACGCCGGGACCGGCCGCCGGGAGCTGACCGGCTCTCAGGTCCAGGCCCGGTACGGCTCGTCGACCAGCTGGAAGACCGGCTCGCCCCGCACGGGGTCCTTGGCCGTGGACAGCCGCACCCGGTCACCGCTGTGGATGCCGATGAGCGGGCCCATGACCCGGCCGCGCAGCACGAAGCCCTCGGCCATCTCGATGAGGGAGACGTTGCGCGCGGCGGGGGTGTTCCGGTGCACCACGGTGGCGTGGCGCACCGTCCCGGTGCCCTCGCTCCGTTCCGTCCGCAGCTCGCTGCCGCGGCAGACCGGGCACAGCACCCGGTGGTACATGGCGGTGCCGCACCAGGTGCAGCGCTGGTAGAAGACGGCCTCGGTGTCCGAGGCCTGGCCCTTGGCTCCCCGGTCGAGCAGGCCCGTCGCGGGGCCGGCCGCCTGCTGAGCGACGTTTCCTGAGTGGTACACGCTGGTCAACTCCCTGCACTCGGGCCGGAATCCCGCGTGCGCGGTCACCGGGCACGCGTGTGCGCGGCTCACCGTGCCACCGTGCACGCACCACAGCGTATGGCACTGAGTGTCACGCGTAAAGGCACTCGGTACCCTGGATTCAGAATGCGGACTCGATCTCCCGCAGTACCTGCCACAGGGGCGTCCCGCGGCGCGCGGCCACGACCACCACGTCCTCGGGCGCCTCGCCGCGCGGCGGCACCGGCACGTCGCCGAACGCGGACTGCGCGAACGCCAGCGCGTGGTCCACCGCGGCACCCGCGTCCTCGCGTCCCTCGGAACGCAGCCAGGACCGCAGGGCGTTGTTGTGCGCCGCGACCACCGCGGCGGCGATCACGTCGGCGCGCAGGATCCCGTCCGGGCGTCCGCCCAGCCGCCCGCGCAGGTACTCGGCGAGGGCGCGCTCGTAGCGCCACACCACCGACAACTCGTAGGCGCGCAGCCCGGGGACCTTCTTGGTGAGGTGGTACCGCTGCACGGAGAACGCCGGGTTCTCGGCGTACATGCGCAGCACGAGCCGCGCCGCGTCGCACACCTGCCGCACCGGGTCGGCGTCCTCCGGGGACCGGGCCAGGAACGCCTTCATGTCGGCCAGGCACCGCTCGTGGTCGGGGAAGACCACGTCCTCCTTCGACGGGAAGTACCGGAAGAAGGACCGCCGTCCGACGCCGGCGAGGGCGACGATGTCGTCCACCGTGGTCTGTTCGTACCCGCGCTCCAGGAACAGCCGGAACGCCGCCGCGACCAGGGCGTCCCGCATCGGCGGCCGGACCTGTGCCGCGTCCGTCCCGTCCCCGCGGCGGGACGCCGCACTGCTGGTGCTCATGGAGGGGAACGTAGCAGCCCGGCGAGGTCGATGGCACTCAGTGCAGGCCAAGGAGGGAACTGAGTGCACCCGCCGGCGCGTCGGGCCGGTCGCATACGATCACTTCCGGTCAGCCCCGGAGGAGTCCCGCATGCCGTTCACCCGCCCCCGCATCCTGTACGTCACCGACCTGGGCTACCGGGCGCGCGGGCGGCGCTACTGCGACGAGGACATCTTCCTCACCTCCCGCCTGCGCGAGGAGTTCGACCTGGCCCTGTGCCATCCCCGGGACGCCGCCGCGCTGCTGGACGCCTTCGACGCCGTAGTCGTCCGCAACAGCGGTCCCGTGCAGGAGTACAAGGCCGCCTACGACGCCTTCCGCGAGCGCGCGGCCGAGTGCGGAACGCGGGTCTACAACCAGCTCACCGGCCGGGCGGACATGCTCGGCAAGCAGTACCTGCTCGACCTGACCGCGGCGGGGTTCCCGGTCATCCCCACCGTCGACCGTGCCGGGGACCTGCACCTGCTGCCGGCCGCCGAGGAGTACGTCGTCAAGCCCAGGCTCGGCGCTGACTCGGCGGGCCTGCGGATCGTTCCCGCGGGCCGCGTGCCAGAGGCGATGGGCGGCGCCGGGGACCTCCTCGTCCAGCCGCGCGTCGACTTCGCCTACGAGGTCTCCTTCTACTTCGTCGACCACGACTACCAGTACGCCCTCCACGCCCCGCACCCCGACCGCCGATGGCAGCTGGAGCCGTACGACGCCACCGTGGCCGACCTCGGCTTCGCGCGGCGGTTCGTCGAGTGGAACGGCGTCGACCACGGCATCCAGCGCGTCGACGCCTGCCGGGCGCCCGACGGCGAGCTGCTGCTGGTCGAACTGGAGGACCTCAACCCCTACCTGTCCCTGGACGCCCTCGACGAGCCGGCCCGCGACGCCTTCGTCGCCGCCCTGCGCACGGCCCTGCGCCGCCTGCTCGCCACCTGAGCGTTCCCGTTCCCGGGGCGGCCGAGCCGCCTACGATGGCCGCCATGGACGTGTTCCTGGACCGGCTCGACCCGGACATGTGCGTCGTCACGGCCGCCGCGGGCGGGAAGCGGGCCGGCTGCCTGGTCGGTTTCTCCTCGCAGTGCTCCATCCGGCCCGTGCGGTACGCCGTCTGGATCTCCGACGTCAACCGGACCTTCCGCGTCGCACGCTTGGCCGACGTCCTGGCCGTGCACCTGCTCGCCCGCGACCAGCGGGAGACGGCGGAGCTGTTCGGCGGGCGCAGCGGCGACGACGTGGACAAGTTCCGGCGGGTCCGCTGGCGGGAGGCGTACGGCGGGGCCGTCGTACTGGAGGACGCCGAGGCGTGGTTCGTCGGCCGGGTCGTGGAGCGGACCCCGGGGGGCGACCACGTCGGTTTCGTCCTCGAGCCGGTCGAGTGGGGCGGGCGGGGGAGGACCGCCGGGAGGCCGCTGCTGCGGCTCGCCGACGCCCGCACCATCCGGCCGGGGCATCCGGTGGACTGAGCCGCGCCGGCCGGTCAGCGCGCGGCGGCACCCCGCTCGGCCAGCGCCTCGGTGACCGCCCGCACACTGCGCGCGATGTGCTGCAACTGGAGGACCTCCGCTGCGTACAGCTTGATGGTGTGCTCGATGGCCGCCTCGTGCAGGCCCAGCCGCGGCAGGTCCGCACGGGCGGTCTGCAACGCGGTGCGGGCCACCCGGATCTCGTGCTCGACCTGGATCTGCGCGTGCCGGGCGAGCAGCACCGGGTGCCGGATCAGGGCCGGGTAGCCGGCGTAGCGCGCCGGCACCAGCTCGCGCAGCCATCGGGTGGCAGAGCGTTCCCAGTCGTAGCTGCCGGGGGACTTGACCTGGCAGGGCCAGTCCGGGCTGAGGCGCGTGGTCGTCAGGGTCATGATCATCGCTTCCGGGAGTGCGGCGTCGACGGGGTGGGCGACGGGTGGGGGCGGTCCCGGTCCAGGGGACGACCGGGACCGCCGCGGGCGCTCGCTCAGGCGATGCCCGACCGGAACACCCGGTGCGCCCCAGCGGGTAGGAATGCGGCGGGCCGAGGTGTTCGCGGCAGGTGCGGACGCGTTCCGGGGCGGCCGGGTCGCGATCCGTGAGCAGTATTTATATATGCCATCTGGTTTGCAAGACGTATGAAAACATTCATGCCTGCTTTGACGGGGATGGCCCCCCTCTGCGCCGACCAATTGCGGCCGCGGCGGGCCCGCGAGGCGCCCGGCTCGCCCGGCCCGCCCGGTCAGTCCCGCAGGAAGAACTGGTGCTGGTCCGCGACCTGCTCGTACTCCTCGAGCCGGGCCTGGGTCCGCTCGGGGTCCGCGTCGGTCATGGCCTGGAGCAGCGCCGCGCACATCACGCCCGGTGCCGCGTAGGAGTCGAAGACGAGCCGGGACCCCGTGCCCGTGGCGAAGGTGACGTCGGCCTCGTCCACGACCGGACCGAGCGCCAGGTCGGTGATCAGCGCCACCTTCAGCCCGGCACCGCGTGCCACCCGCACGGCGCCCAGCGTCTCGTGGGCGTGCCGGGGCATGGAGAAGGCCAGCACCCAGGTGCCGCCCGCCTCCCGGGACTGGAGCAGCGCGTCGTAGGCGACGGTGCCGCCCCGGGTCACCAGCCGCACGTCGGGATGGACGCGGCGGGCCGCGTAGGCGAAGTACTCGGCGAGCGAGACGGAGATGCGCAGGCCGAGGACGGTCAGCGGCGCGGACGCCGCCAGCTTGCGGCCGACGTCGATCACCCGGTCCGCGTCGGCGAAGTCGCGCCGAAGGTTCTCCAGGTTCTCGATCTCGGCGTCCACGGCCGCCTGGAGTTCGTTGCCCCGGTTCTCCTCGGCCGGGGAGCCGCCCCGGCCGCCCAGCGCGATCGCCTGGAGCTGCTCCCGCAGCGCGGGGTAACCGCTGAAGCCGACCGCCGAGGCGAACCGCGTCACCGACGGCTGGCTCACACCCACCCGGTCGGCCAGGTCGGTGATCGACAGGAACGCCGCCTCGGTGAGGTGCTCGATGAGGTACTGCGCGATGCGGCGCTGTCCCGGGGAGAGGCGGGGCCGGTCGAACAGCGTCCTGAGCCGGGACGTGGGGGAGAGCTCCGACTTCGGGGCCGCCCGTCCCGAGGTGATCGCCGACGCCTGGGCACGTGCCTGCTGCGGCGATGGCACGGGTGCGCCTCCTTTGTCTCCCATGTCTCCCACGGGGGTCAACATAGCTCACCCCCCGTGCCCGGCAGGGCGGACCACCGCGCCCGGAGCCGGGCCCGCGCCGCCCCGCCGGACAACCCCGCGCCCCGGACGTGGATAGCACCGCGTCCCCCGGGAACCCGCCGTCTCGGAAGGACCCGCAGACACGGACGAGGAGCCGACGTCATGACCGTCCCGGAAGAGAACCGGCCGAAGACCGACACCACCGACGACGTTCTCGAGCAGCCCCCGGGCCGGCCTGAGGGCGAGCCCCGCCCGCCCGGCGGCACCGGCCGGACCCTGCGCGAGGCCCTCGAGGAGGCGCACGTCCGCCCCGACGACTTCGACGAGAAGTGACCGCTTCAGACCGGCGTTGAGGGCGCCGGTCCCGGCGCGCACGGTGGCGGGCCCGTCATCGCGTCCGCCGGCACCACCAAATCGGCCCGGTGCCGGGTCGCGGCGACCAGCTCGGCGTTGCGCCGGTCGGGCCCGAGCGCCCACGCGGCCGCGTCGGCGGGGGACTTGCCGAAGCGCTCGTGCCGTGCCACCAGCCGCCGGACGCGCTCCGTCTCCTCCAGCTCGCAGAACCACACCTCGTCGAGTCGGGGCCGCACCCGCGCCCAGGCCCCGGTGTCCAGCAGCAGGTAGTTGCCCTCCGTCACGACCAGCCGTGCGGCGGGCGGCACCGGCAGGGCCCCGGCGACCGGCTGCTCCAGCACCCGCTCGAAACCGGGCGCGTACACGATGTCGCCGCCCGTCCCCGCACGCTCCTCGCGCAGCCGCTCCAGCAGCGCCGCGTACCCGGCGGCGTCGAAGGTGTCCGGCGCGCCCTTGCGGTCCCGGCGGCCCAGCCGGTCCAGTTCGGCGTCGGCGAGGTGGAAGCCGTCCATCGGCACGTGCGCCACCCACGGCTCGCCGCTGCCGTTCAGCTCCCGCACCAGGTGCGCGGCGAGTGTGGACTTCCCCGACCCGGGAGAGCCCGCGATACCGAGGATCGCGCGCCGTCCGTCCCTGGGGAGGCGGCGGGCGCGGGTGAGCAGGTCGTCGAACGTCAGCGGCACATCCCACAGTGTGTCACCCGATCGGACCCGCCCCCGCGGGGAACTGTGGGGGTATGACGACACAGCTCGGGCTACCCGACGACATCCAGGCCTGCCTCTTCGACCTCGACGGGGTCGTCACCAGGACGGCGGTGGTGCACGCCGCAGCCTGGAAGGCGACCTTCGACGCCTTCCTGCGCGAGCGGGACGGCGCGGACTTCCGCCCCTTCACCGACTCCGACTACGACCAGTACGTCGACGGCCGCCCCCGCGCCGGCGGCGTCCGCTCCTTCCTCGCCTCCCGCGGCGTCGAACTGCCCGAGGGCACCCCCGACGACCCCCCGGACGCGCAGACCGTCAACGGCGTCGGCAACCGCAAGAACGAACTCCTCCTGGAGAAGATCCGCACCGACGGCGTGGAACCCTACGAGGGCACGCTGCGCTACATCGACGCCGTCCGCGCCGCCGGTCTCGCCACCGCCATCGTCTCCTCCAGCGCCAACACCCGGGACGTGCTGCGCTCCATCGACGCCGAGCGGCTGTTCGACGTGCGGATCGACGGCGTGGTGGCCAGGGAACGGAAGCTGCCCGGCAAACCACACCCCGACACCTTCCTCGCCGCCGCCCGGGACCTCGGCGTCGAGGCCGCCCGCGCCGCCGTCTTCGAGGACGCGCTGGCCGGCATGGACGCGGGCCGCTCCGGGCACTTCGGCTACGTCGTCGGCGTCGACCGCGTCGGCCAGACCGACGCCCTCTACGCCCACGGCGCCGACCGCGTCGTCAAGGACCTCGCCGAGCTGGGAGGCCACGCGTGATCACCAACCGGACGTACACCGTGGAGCCCTGGCGGGTGCGCGAGACCGCCCTCAACCTCGACCTCCTCGCGCAGAGCGAGTCCGTCTTCGCCCTGTCCAACGGGCACGTCGGCTGGCGCGGCAACCTCGACGAGGGCGAACCGCACGGCCTGCCCGGCAGCTACCTCAACGGCGTCTACGAACTCCACCCGCTGCCCTACGCCGAGGCGGGCTACGGCTACCCCGAGTCGGGCCAGACCGCCATCAACGTCACCAACGGCAAGCTGCTGCGGCTGCTGGTCGACGACGAGCCCTTCGACCTGCGCTACGGGCGGCTCGGCAAGCACGAGCGGACCCTGGACCTCAGGCGCGGCGTCCTCGAGCGGACCTGCGAGTGGACCTCCCCGGCCGGCACGACCGTCCGGGTGCGCTCCACCCGCCTGGTCTCCCTCACCCAGCGCGCCATCGCCGCCGTGGAGTACGAGGTCGAACCCGTCGACAGCCGCACCCGGGTGGTCATCCAGTCGGAGCTGGTCACCAACGAGAGCCTGCCCTCCGCCGACGGCGACCCGAGGACCGCCAAGGCGCTCCAGTCCCCACTGGAGCCGGAGGAGGACCTGGCCATGGGGTCGCGGCTGCGGCTGGTCCACCGCACCCGGCGCAGCGGCCTGCGGGTCGCCGTGGCCGCCGACCACGTCGTCGACGCCCCCGGCGAGATCACCACCAGCAGCGAGAGCAACGCCGACGTGTCCCGCCTCACCATCACCTCCGTCCTGGACCCGGGGCAGCGGCTGCGGGTGCAGAAGACCGTCGCCCACGGCTGGTCGGGCGCCCGCTCCCGGCCCGCGATGAGCGACCAGGTGGAGGCGGCGCTGGCCGCCGCCGCACACGGCGGCTGGGACGGGCTCGTGGCCGAACAGCGGGACTACCTCGACGACTTCTGGGCCCGCGCGGACGTCGAGGTGCACGGCGACGAGGAGATCCAGCAGGCCGTCCGCTTCGCCCTGTTCCACGTGCTTCAGGCCGGGGCCCGCGCCGAGCAGCGCGCGATTCCGGCCAAGGGACTGACCGGTTCCGGATACGACGGCCACGCGTTCTGGGACACCGAGATGTTCGTGCTGCCCCTGCTCACCTACACCGCGCCCAAGGCCGTCGCCGAGGCGCTGCGCTGGCGGCAGGCCACCCTGCCCGCCGCCCGCGACCGCGCCGCCCAGCTCGGGCTGCGCGGCGCCGCCTTCCCGTGGCGGACCATCGACGGCTCGGAGGGCTCCGCGTACTGGCCGGCCGGCACGGCCGCCTTCCACGTGGCCGCCGACATCGCCCACGCCGCGGTGCGCTACACGGCGGCCACCGGCGACATCGACTTCGAACGCGAGACCGCCCTGGAACTCCTGGTGGAGACCGCCCGGTTGTGGCGCTCCCTGGGCCACCACGACCACCACGGCGTCTTCCACATCGACGGCATCACCGGACCGGACGAGTACAGCGCCGTCGTCGACGACAACACGTACACCAACCTGATGGCGCGCGCCAACCTCCTCGCCGCCGCCGACGTGTGCGAACGCCACCCGGAGGAGGCGACCCGGCTCGGCGTCGACGAGGAGGAGAGCGCCGCCTGGCGGGACGCCGCCGAGGCCGTGCACATCCCGTACAACGAGGAGATCGGCGTCCACGAGCAGCACGCCGGCTTCACCCGCCACCAGCGCTGGGACTTCGCACGCACAGGCGCCGACCAGTACCCGCTGATGCTGCACTTCCCCTACTTCGACATCTACCGCAAACAGGTGATCAAGCAGTCCGACCTGGTGCTGGCCATGTACACCTGCGGCAGCTGGTTCGACGCCCACT
The DNA here is from genome assembly GCF_003112555.1 of Streptomyces coelicoflavus. GTDB lineage: Bacteria > Actinomycetota > Actinomycetes > Streptomycetales > Streptomycetaceae > Streptomyces > Streptomyces coelicoflavus. Next base: position 143,644 of record NZ_BEWB01000007.1, read on the forward strand.
GCGACGACGACCAGATGGCCGCGAACTTCGCCTACTACGAGCCGCTGACCGTACGGGACTCCTCCCTGTCCGCCTGCTGCCAGGCCGTCGTCGCCGCCCAGACGGGACATCTGCGGCTGGCCTACGACTACGCCACCGAGGCCGCCCTGATGGACCTCGCGGACCTGGAGCACAACACCCGCGACGGACTCCACATCGCCTCGCTGGCCGGTACGTGGATGGCGCTGGTCGCCGGGTTCGGCGGCACCCGGCGGGACGGCGACAGCCTGCGCTTCACGCCCCGCCTGCCCGAGAAGTTCAGCCGCCTCGCCTTCCGGCTCCAGTTCCGGGGCCGGTGCCTTCAGGTGGAGATCGGCCCCGACCGGGCGTCGTACTCGCTGCTGGGCGGACCGCCCCTGACGATCCATCACCACGGCACCGAGGTGCACGTGAACGGAGACGGGCCCGTTACGCTCGGCATCACCGCGCCGAAGTGGCGGCCCACGCCCGAACAGCCCCCGCACCGCCGGCCGGGCGTCGGCGACCGTTCGGTCCCCGGCGACGGATGAGACCCGGCGACTGGCCGAGTTCCGTCCTGTGCTTCAGGGGCACGCGGGTTAGTTTGATCATGTTTTCCGGGAATCCGGGCTCCCGCCACGGGCGGCAGGAGGTGAGGGACGAGCTGCCCCGCGACGTGCGGGGGTGAAAGGTGCACGATGACCGACGGCGTGAACGCCACCCTTGTCGACGGACGGAGGGGCACGGCGGCGAAGGCGTCCGGCACCCCGCGGCGATGGCGCGGCGCCAGGCCCGTAGCGGCGGTGGCCGCGGCCTTCACCCTGGTCCAACTGGTCCTCGTCCACCCCTCGATGGGGCTCGGCTGGGACGAGATCGTGTACACCAGCCAGGTCACCACGCACCACCCCGCCGCCTTCTTCAGCGCGCCGCGCTCCCGCGGAGTCTCCCTGCTGGTGGCACCCGTCGCCTCCTGGTCGGCCTCCACCGAACTCCTGCGCGTCTACCTCGCCGTGCTCTCGGGCCTGGGCCTGTACCTCGCCCTGCGCGCATGGCAGGGCCTGTTCCCGGCCCGGGTCCTCGCCACCGGTGGCGCGTTCCTCGCCACGCTGTGGGTGACCCTCTTCTACGGTCCGCAGGCCATGCCCAACTACTGGGTCGGGATCGGCGCCCTCACCACCGTGGGCTGCACCCTGCGGGCGCTGGGCGCCGGTGAGCCCCGGGGGCGCTCCGTCCGGGGCGCGCTGTGGGGAGCGGCCGCCGGAGCCGTGCTGATGGCACTGATGCGGCCCACCGACGCCGTCTGGGTGGCCGTGCCCCTGCTGGTCCTGGTCCTCGTACGCCGCCACTGGCCGCTGCTGCTCGCCCTCGCGGGCGGCCTGGCGGTCGGGGGAGGGGAGTGGGTGGTCGAGGCGTACGCCTGGTACGGCGGGCTCGGGGAGCGGCTGGAGCGTGCCTCCGAGATCCAGGGCGGCCTCGGCTGGAACATCGCCGTCGACGACCAGATGCGCAGCCTCGGCGGACGGGGACTGTGCCGGCCGTGCACCGGATCCATGCCGCACCCGGTCGTCACCCTGTGGTGGCTGCTCCTCCCGGTCGTCGCCGCCGTCGGCGCGGTCGTCGCGCTCCGGGCCCGCCGCGCCACCGCGACACTGGTCCCCCTCGCCTGCGCCGTCACGGCCGCGGCGCCGTACCTGTTCATGATCGGCTACGCGGCGCCCCGCTTCCTCCAGCCCGCCTACGCCCTGCTCGCCCTCCCGGTCGCCGACGCGCTGTGGCACCTGGCCGGGGCGGGGCGCGACCGCCGGCGTCCGGTCGCCGCGACCCTGGTCGCGCTCGCGGTGGCCGGGCATCTGGCGGTCCAGTTCTCGGTCCTCATGGGCACCGTGAACCGCAACGTCGACAGCCGCGAGGACTGGGCCCGCGTCGCCGACGAACTGCACCGGCTCGGGGTCCGCCCGCCCTGTCTGCTCACCGGCCACGAGTCCATCCCGATCGGCTACTACACCGGCTGCTCCTCCGGCTCCACCAGCGGCAACAACGAGAACACCACCGTCGCCGAGATCCTGGACACCGCCCGGCGGATCCCGGTCGCCGCCATCACCGGACCCGGCGGCACCCCGCCGGCCCACACCCGCGGCTGGACGCCCCACCGCATCACCGACCTGGAGATCCGGGTGGCGCCCCCGGGTTAGAGATCGCGTATCGGGAAACGCGAACCCGGACAGCGGGACCACCGAGCCGACGCGAGCGCGAGAGGGAGGCAGCGATGGGCACCGACCCGATGGCCGACGACGCCTACCAGCCCACCGGCAGCAACGAGGAGCAGGAGGACGCCGCGCCCCTCGACCTCCAGGACGCCCTCGACGAGCGGACGTACGACGACACCCTCGACGAGGGCTACTCCCCGCCGGAGAAGCCCCTGGGGGTGACCAAGCACGGCACCACGGCCGCCGAACAGCACGAGGGCGAGACCCTCGACGAACGGCTGGCCGAGGAGGTGCCCGACGTGTCGGCGCCCGACGGGGACGGTGTGGGCGACGAGCCCGGGGGCGAGGGCGAACCGGTCGACCCGGAGGCGGGCACCGACCGCTCGGGCCGCCTGGTCGCCCCCGACGAAGGCGTACGCGAGGACACGACCAAGGAGACGGTCGCGCAGGACGTCGGCGTCGACGGCGGAGCCGCGGGCGCCGAGGAGGCCGCGGTGCACGTGGTGGAGGACGAGACGGAGCTGCCCGAGTCCTAGGACCGGCGGCACGCGGGGAGCCCCCGGCCGGAGCGGTGCGTCCGGTCGGGGGCTCCCCGCGGTCAGGGCAGCAGCTTGTCGAGGGCCGAGGGGCCCTCCTCGGCCAGCTTGCGCCTGGCCCACTCCAGGTTCTGCGGGGTGACGTCCCGGCCGGCCGCCAGGACGAGGTCCTCCGGGGACACCTCCGTGCCGGTGCGGGCGTGGAGCAGGTCGTCCGGGGTGGCGCGGTCGTCCCCCGGACCGGCTTCGGAGGGTCGGGAGGCGTCGGGCTGTGACGTCGACATGATCAGTGCTCCTCGGATCCGGATCGCTGCTTCGGTGCCGTGCTGTTGTCGGTCCCGAATATCCCGATAACACCATTCAATGCGGAACCGGCCCGCGCATCCGGAGCGCCGACGCAGGGGCCCGGTCCGACGTGCCCCGAGGACGGTCACCGTCCGGCCGGCGGCGAGGGAGTGAGCACGAGCATCGTCACGTCGTCCTGCACGTCCGGGCAGAAGCGCACCAGATCCGCCCAGACCAGGTCCGGGAGCACGGCCGGGTCCTCGCCCGCGAGGGTGCCCAGCCGCTCGGCCAGCGGGTAGAACGCGCCGCTGCCGTCCCTCGCCTCGACCACCCCGTCGGAGGCGAGGAAGAGCCGGTCGCCCGGGCGCAGCGACACCGTGCACGCCTCGATCGCCCCGGCGTCCGCGAGGCCCAGCCCGAGCGGTGTCCACGGCGACACCTCGAGCTCCGTGGCGTCCGCACCCCGCAGCAGCAGGGGCGGCGGGTTGCCGCACACCACGACCCGCACCTCCAGACCGTCGGCGGAGAACTCCAGCAGCGCGGCCGTCGCGAACAGCTCGGCGTGCCGCGCGTCCGCCGAGTCCACCAGCAGCCTGCGGTCGAGCCGCCCCGCCACCGACGCCAGGTCCGGCTGGTCGAGCACCGCCTCGCGGAACGCCCCCAGCAGCGAGGCGACCGTCGACACCGCCGACAGGCCGTGCCCCTGCACGTCCCCCGTCACGGCCCGTACGCCGAAGGGACCGTCCCGCACGTCGAAGAAGTCGCCCCCGACCAGTGTCCCGCGCTGCGCCGCCCGGTACAGTCCCGTGCAGCGCACCGCCCCGACCCGCTCGGGCAGCGGGGGAGCGACGGCGCGCTGAGCGGCCTCGGCGACCGTGCGCTCCAGCCCCAGCTGGGCGTCCCGGCGACTGCGTACGAAGGACACGAAGACGCTGAGCACGGCGACGAAGACGATGGTCAGCAGGTCGGCGTCGCCGGGCCGGTCGAGCTGGAGCGCCGGGATGTGCAGGAGCGCGATCACCACACCGCCCAGCAGGGCGGTCGCCAGCGGACCGTACGACAGGACCGCCAGCGGCGGGATGGCGCCCAGCAGGAAGCCGATCTCCAGCGGCTCGTGACTGAGCAGGGTGGCCGCGAAGATCGCCACGACGAGGGCCGGCGGGAGCACCCGGACCCAGCGGGGCGGCGGCGCCCCGCTCAGCCAGCTCCGCCGGTCCTCGCCCCGACGCGGTGACAGGGCGGGCACCTTTCGCACACCACCACGCTCCTACGCCGGCGCACCGCCCGCACGCGGAGAGCCGGGGGCGGACGGTGCGGGCGGGGCGACGGGCGGGCTCAGAGGGCGCCGAGCGTCAGCCGGAACCCGGTGGGCGCCGTGTCCTGGATGTACGAGGCGAAGTCGGCCACGTCGTCGAAGGCGAAGCCGTACGCCCTGCCGTCCTCGGTGGCCGCGTGCACCGCCCTGGAGTAGTGGTTGGTCAGCGCGGTCCGGTAGAACGTGGCGGGGTCGGTCGTGGGCTGGTCGGCCGAGGAGACCAGCGTGGAGCGGTTGAAGCCCGCGCCGAGGACCGCGGCGACCGGGCCGGTCGTGCCGTCGTTGGGGGCGGCGAGGCTGCCGTCGCAGAAGAGCACGTCCCGGGTGGACGGCCTGGCGAAGGACACCTGGGCGGGCCCGTCGAAGGCCAGCCGGTCCCCGCGCACCCGGCCGGTGAAGGTCCCGGCGTTGGTGGTGATCCTCAGGTCCTTGCCGGTGTACGTGCTCCACACCTCGTCGATGTACGGGGCGAGGTAGTCCTTCGGGAACAGACCGGCGTCCAGCCCGTGGCCGGGTGCGATCACGCGGGTGTCGTCCACGACCAGCGGCGCGAACTCCTCCACCTTCCGCACCGCGTCGAAGACGGCGGCCCGGCCGCCCGCACGTACGGTGCCGGTCGTCTGGTCCTTTGCGCCGGTCAGCCGGATGCCGAGCGGCACACTGAACATGTCGACCATGGTGGTGTTGCAGAACATCCCGGAGGAGTTGTACGTGAACTCCGCGCAGTCGTGCAGCACCCCGTAGTTGGGGTCGGACTCGACCCAGCCCGCCGGGTACTGGAGCGCGGCGTTGCCCGCGCCGTCCGTGACGACCTTGAACTTCAGCTTCCCGCCGAGGGACACGTAGATCCGGCCGGAGAGGTGGGGCAGGTTCAGCTCGGTCTCGCCGCTGCCGGCGAGGTCGATCGCGTAGTCGGTGTAGCCGTCGGCGCCGTTGTCGGAGAGGGCCACGGGTGCCACGGTGCCGTCGGGGGTGACCCGCACCTGGCGGCCGTCCACGTTGCCGACGATGTAGACGTGCACGTCGCCGTTGCCGAAGGAGCCGGTGCCGTTGACGATCGTCAGTGGCAGGCCGCCGGCCGCCCTGGCCTTCGGGGCCTCGTCCGAGCCGGCCTCCGCGAGGGCGTGCGGGGCGACGGCGGCGGCGACCGGGGCGGCCACGGCCATGCCGCCGAGGGCGACGAGGAGCTTGCGGCGGGCGAGCGGACGCTGGTGACGAGGGGTCATGTGGGGGGTCTCCAGAGTGATCGGGGCACGACCGTGCGGCGGTGAGGTTCTGAGAGCGCTCTCACGATGTGCGCCGATGGTACGCAGCACGGATGAGCCGGCCAACCGGCTCCGCGCGGCCCCAAAGGCGTTGTCCCAGCTGGGACTTGGGGTGGCCGCTTCGTGCGCGGGAACGCTTAACCGCCGATTAAGGTCCGTTTAATCCGCACCCGAAAAGCAGTCGCCGGACCCGCCCGGCGTCGCATAGCCTGTGTCCGACGCCCCGAGACCGACGGAAGGAGGGCAGTGCCGTGCAGTTCACCTCACCTTCGCGCTCCCTCCCCGTTGTCCCGGCGTACCTCGACTGACCGGGAGCGCACCACACCTGCATTTCCCGGAGGAACCGTGACCGATCTGGTCATCCGCGCGCTCGACGCGAGCGACGCCCATCTCTTCGACACCCTGCCCGACCCGCTGGACGCCCGTGAGGGCCACCGGCGCACCCGCCACCGCCCCGACTGGAAGCGGGTCGCCCTGCGCGACGGCACCGTCGTCGCCCGGGCCGCCTGGTGGGGCGGCCCCGACGACACCGAACCCGTCACCGTCAACTGGTTCGACGTGGCCGAGGGCGAGGAGGAAGCCGGGGCCGAACTCCTGCGCACCGCGCCCTGGCAGGTCGAACTCGAACTGAACCCGCCCGGCACCTGGCGCGAGGACGCCGCCGTGCGCACCGCCACCGAGGCGCGCTACGCCGCCGCGCGGGCGGCCGGGTACGAACTCCTCGTCGAACGCTTCCTGTACCGGTGGACCCCCGAGTGCGGGCTCCCCGAGCGGCCCGGCCGGCTCGACTTCCGCCCCGAGGCCGACGACGCGGTGTTCTTCGACGCCCTGCGCCGCATCCACTCCGCCACCCTCGACGCCCACGCGTTGATGGACATCGCGGAGGGCGGACTCGACCGGGCCGCACAATCGGAGCTGGACTTCTTCCACTGGTGCCCGTCACCGCGGGAGTGGTGGCAGCTGGCGTACACCTCGCGGGGCGAACTCGCGGGCATCCACATCCCCGCGCACAACCCGTCCGGCCCGTGCGTCGGCTTCATCGGCGTCCTGCCGGAGCACCGCGGGCGCGGATACGCCTACGACCTGCTGGCCGAGTGCACCCATTTCCTGGCCGAGCGGGGTGCGGAGTTCGTGTCCGCTGCGACGGACCGGGGGAACCACCCCATGGCCGCGAACTTCGCCAAGGCCGGTTACCCGGTCGTGCGGGAACGGATCAACTTCCGTCCCGCGACGGTCGCGCGCTGACCGGACCGGGCCGGACCGGGCCGGGGCGACTCCGGCCCGGTCCGGGCGGCAGGTGGCATGCTGGCCCCGCACGGGTGATCATCGGCGCGGGTCCGGCGGAGGCGACATGGGGTTCGAGGGCGAGACCTGGCACGTGCGCGGGGCGCCCGGCACCGGGGAGCGTGCCGAAGCCGGCGCGGAGATCGGGGAGATCCTGATCGAGGACGCCGACTTCCCCTGGCTGTCGGGGCGCTTCCGGGCCGGCCCGGCCTACGGCGCCGTACGGGACCTGTTCGCCCGCGAACTCGCCCTCGCGGAACGGGACGGTGCCGGGCCGGAGTGGGAGACGGTCTACGCCGAGATCGAACGACGGGTCCGGCTGGTGTCGCCCGACGGTCCGGTCGCCGAGTTCCTGCTGCACATCGAGGGCGACCGGGCCTGGTTCCGGTGGAGCGACGAACCCTTCGAGCGGGAGCGGACCGACGGCTGAGCGGTCACTCCCGGTCGGCCAGCAGGGCCTCGGCCTCGGCGAGGACCTCGGTCACCCGCAGCCCGAACGCGGCGTCGCACGGATGCGGGCGCCCGCCGCCGGCGGCGGTGAGCAGCGCGTCCGCGGCCCGGCGCAGGGCGGGCACCGGACCCTCGGTGGTCTCCGGGAGCAGCGTCACGCCGGCCCGGCCGCGCAGCTCCACCGTGGCACCCGCCGCGGCGGGCGGCGCGGTCAGGCTGAGCGTGAGCGTGCTGGACGCCCCGCCCGCGTGGTCGAGCACCAGATGGACGGTGTCCCCGGGGCCCGGCGCGGCCGCCGCCACCCGCCGGGCGTCGCCGAGGACCGGCAGCAGTACGGACAGGGCGTGCGGCCCCACGTCCCACAGGGCGCCCTTCTCCCGCCGCCACGGCGAATCGGCGAACGGGCTGTCGCCGTCGCCGAACACGGCGCCGAGCCACTGCGCCCGCGCGGTGAACCAGCCGCCCCTCGCGCCCTGTTCGGTGATCCACGCCCCGGTCTCGGGCTGGAACCGGGTGGTGAAGAAGACCACCGAGGCCACGCCCGCCGCACGCACCGCCTCCGCGACCGCCCGCCCCTGCGCCACCGTCGGCGCGAGCGGCTTGTCGAGCAGCAGGTGGCGTCCGGCCCGCGCCGCGCGCACCGCCAGGTCGGCCTGCACGGCCGGAGGCAGCGCGACGGCTACGGCCTCCACGTCGGCCAGCAGGGCGTCGACGTCGTCGTAGGCGCGCGTGCCGTGCCGCTTCGCCAGTTCCTCGGCGGCATCCGGGCGGCGGCCCCACACCCCCGTGAACTCCAGCCCGTCGTGGGCCGCCAGCGCGGGGGCGTGGGCCATGTCCGCCCAGGGGCCGGTGCCGAGCAGTCCGATGCGCATGCCGTCGCCTCTCCACGGTGCGGGCCCCCGTACGGGGCCCGCCGACGTCCTCCATGAGGCCGGTGAGCCACAGCCCGGCCGATGCCGAGCGTGCCACACCCGCAGGGGCCGGGACAGGGTGGAGGGCACCGGGGCCCGGCGAGACCTCGCGCACACCGCTGACATCTCACGGGCGCCCCAGGGCGGGGGGCCGGAGACACCTCGTGGCCGTCGCCGGTTCGCTGTGCCGCCGCACCACGCCCGCCGGGGCGGGTTGGGCGCCGGCACAGTGCGCGGGCCGCGTACACGGCGCAGCACCGCAGGTGACAGGGCCGAAGTCGCGGCGGAGCGGCGCGGACGGGTGCCTTCCGCCTCCGGTTACGCGTGCGTAGCCTCCCGGGAATGACCGGAGAGACGACCGTACGACCGGCCGTGCGGATCCACGGCCGCGGCGCGCAACGGAAGGCGCTGCGCGCGCTGTTGGACGGGCTGCAGACCCAGTGCGGCCGGCTCCTGCTGACCGGCGAACCCGGGCTGGGCCGGACCACGCTGCTCCAGTGGGCCGCCCGCTCCTTCCGGGCCGGTCCCGTACTCCACCTCGGCCCGGCCCCGGACCCGGACGACGCGACCGGCACGGCCGGGCAGCTGCTGGACACCCTTCGGGCGGCGGCCGGCGGGTCCCCGCTGCTCGTGTGCGTGGACGACGCGCACCTGTGGAACGAGCCCGCCCGGACCGCACTCGTCCACGTGGCGGAGCACCTGAGCGGCGCCGGGCGGGTCGGTCTGCTCCTGTCCGTCGCCGCGGACCGCGCCGTCGCCCCGGACTTCGCCCGCCTGCCCGTGGTCCGACTGGACCCGCTGGCACCGCAGCGGGTAGCCGCCCTGCTCGACGACATGACCGACGGCGCCGCCGCCCCGGCCGTTCGCGAGCAGCTCCTGGCCGAGGCGGAGGGCAACCCGGCGCTCCTCGTCGCCCTGGTGCGCAGGCTGTCCCCGGCCGAGCTGCGCGGACACCGGCCCCTGCCCGGCCCGCTGGCGGACGCCCCCGCCCTCGCGGAGGCCGCGGGCGGGGCGCCGACCGGCCCGAACGCCCACGCGCGGGACCTGTTGCTGACGGTGGCGGCGGCTGTGCGGGCCTCGGACGGGCCGGACGTCGACGCGGGCCTGGTTCGTGCGGCGCTGCGGCGTCTGCGGCCGGCGCCGGAGCCCGGCACCCACCCGGAACCCCTGCCCGCGCAGCTCGCCCTGGCCGGCGACCGGCTCCGCTTCCACAGCCCGCTCGTCCGCCGCACGGTGTACGCCACCGCCGCGCCGGACCCGCGCCGCGCCGTGCACCGGGCGTTGGCCGACGCGCTGGAGAGCGGCGGCCACCGGCTCCCGGAACTGCTGCACCGGTCCTGGTCCCTGAGCGGCCCGGCGCCGGCCCCCGCGCAGGCCGAGCGGCTCGCGGCGGTGGCGGCCGACGGCACGGTGCCGGCCTCGCACCTGCTGCGCGCGACGGCGTACGCCCGCGCCGCCGAGCTGACGGCCGACGGCGCGGGCCGGGCGGAGCGGTACACCGCCGCGGCCGGACAGGCACTGCTCGCGGGGCGCCCGGAACAGGCCCGCCCGCTCCTCGTCGCCGCACGGCGCCACAGCGCGCCCGCCGCCGTGCGAGGCCGTGCCGAACTGGTGCGCGGACTCGTCGAACTGCGGGACGGCCCGGTCGGCGACGCCCACCAGTCCCTGCTGCTGGCCGCCTCCCTGCTCGCCGCGGACGCGCCCGCCGACGCCGCGACCGCCGCCATGGCCGCCGCCGACGCGGCCTGGGCGGCGGGCGACCTGCCCGCGTGTCTGGCCACCCTCGCCGCCGCACCACCGCCGGGCGCCACGGCCGCAGCCCCGGACCACGGGCCGCCGGGGGCGTACGAACGGGAGGAGTCCCTTGAACGGCACGGTCGTACCGCCGCGCACGCGGTGGCCGCCGTGTCCGACCACCGCGCCGGTATGCGGGCGCTGCTCGAAGGACGGCTCGACCGGGCGGGCGCACCGCTCGGGCAGGTGGTGGAGCGGGGCAGGACGGAGCACCGGCCCGAGCCGCTGCTGCGCTCGGCGGCGGCCGCGCTGCTGCTCGGCGACGTCGACGCGGCCCGCGGCGCCGGAGCCCGGGCCCTGGCCGCCGCCCGGCAGCTCGGGTCGGAGATGCTGGAGCCGCGGGCACTGGAGTACCTCGCCTACGCCGAACTGCGCGCCGGCCGGCACCCACAGGCCCGCGCCCACGCGGAGGAGGGGCTGCGAGCGGCACTGCGGTCCGGGCAGCGGAACACGGCGGCGCACCACCGGGCGGTACTGGCCCTCGCCGCTTCGATCGAGGAGGAGCCGGACGTCGTCGCCGGGCACGTCGCGGCCGCGCTGGACACGGCCAGACGGCACGGGCTGGCCCAGGCGGCCACCCTCGCCCAGTGGGCGGCGGCCCGCGCCGACCTCGGCCGGGGACGTGCGTTCGACGCCGCGGACCGGCTCGGACTCCTCGTCCTGCCGGGGCCGGGGCGGGGCCACTTCGCGGTGTGGCGGCTGGCCGTGCCCTGCTTCGTGGAGGCCGCGGTCCTCGCCGGACGTATGGAGGACGCCCGCGAGGCCCTCACGGACCTCGCCGGCTGGGCGGCGTTCGGCGCCGACCCGCAGGCCGCCGCCCAACTGGCCCGCTGCCGCGCGCTCCTCGCCCCGCCGGACCGCGCCGACGACCTCTACCGGCGCGCGCTCGCCCGGCACGACGAGGCGGGCGGCGACTTCGAGCGGGCCCGCACCGCACTGCTGTACGGCAAGTGGCTGCGCCGGCGCCGCAGACCGCGCGAGGCCCGCGGCCGCCTCGGTGCCGCGCTGGCCGGCTTCGAGCGCTGCGGCGCCGGCGTGTGGGCCGCCCAGGCACGCGACGAACTGCGCGCCCTCGGCGCCACCGCGCACGTCACCCGTGCCGGAACGCCGACCCGCCTCTCCGGTCTGACCCCGCAGCAGCTGCGCATCGCGCGGCACGTCGCCGAGGGCGCCACCAACCGCGAGGTCGCGCTGACCCTCGCGGTGAGCACCCGCACCGTCGACTACCACCTCCGCAAGGTGTTCGCCGCGCTCGGTGTCCGGTCCCGCCTCGAGCTGGCCCGCGTGGTCGGGCAGGCGGAACAGGCCGGGGAGGCCCGGCGGCCGGCCGGTCACCACGAAAAGACCGGTGCACAACCCTAGGGACCGACCGGACGGTATGTCATCCTTCGGGGCAGGACGAGTCAGGGGGCGGACCCGTCGCGGCGGGACGGACCGTCGCGGGCCGGCGCCCCCGCAAGCCCTGCCCTGGGGAGGACCGCGATGCAGCACGCCGTACGGTCACGAGCAGCGATCCGCACCGGGCTGACGCCCGTTCCACGCCCGCGGACACCCGGCGTCACGTCGTTGATCGACGCCGACGCCCTGCGTGTCCTGCACCGGGCCGCCCGCACCCTGCTCGACGACCTGCCCGACCTGACCGACCGCCTGGTGGCCCTGCTGGAGGAGCAGGAGCCCGCCTACCGGGCCGCCGTCACGAAGGACCCCACCGCCACCTGGCAGGAGGCCCACCGCTCCCTGCGGCACAGCGTGGCCTCGCTGCTCGACCCGCGCGGCGCCCGCGACGCGGCCCGCCGCTGCTCCTGGCGGATCGGCGCCGCCCGCGCCGAACAAGGGCTCCCGCTGGACGCCCTGCTGCACGCGTTCCGCCTGGGCGGCTCACTGGTGTGGCAGCGGCTGGTCGAGGAGACGTCCAGGGCCGCCCCCGAGGACGTGCGGCTCCTCGTGCACGTGGCCGCCGACGTGTGGAACTTCGTCGACGAGCACTGCACCCTCGTCGCGGACGCCTACCGGCAGACCGAGTGGCAGATCGGCCGGCGCCGCGAGAACCGGGCCCGGCTGCTGGCCGCCGGCCTCCTCGACGGCACCGGCCGCATCGCCGACCTGCCCGAGGCCGCCCGGGCCCTCGACCTGCCCGAACAGGGCCGCTACGTCGTCGTCGCGCTCACCGGCGGGCCCCCGGCCCGCGCCGACGCCGCCCGCGCCGCCGCCGTACCGCCCGGAGCCCGGGTGCACTGGCACGCCGGGCCCGAGGTCGACTACGGCATCGTCCTGGTCGGAGCCCGCGAAGGGCTCACGGAACCGGCGCAGCCCGGGGGCGCGTCCCGGGCCCCCCTCCCGGGCCTGCGGATCGGCATCGGCAGCCCGGTCGACGGGCTCGCCGCCGTCGGCGAGGCCCGCGGGCTCGCGGACACGGCCCTGGGCATCTGCCCCGCGGCAGGCGGCACGGTACGGCTGTCCGACCAGCTCCCCGCCGCACTGGTCGTCTCCAGTCCCGAGCTGGGCCGGGCCCTCGCCGAGAAGGTCCTCGGCCCCCTGCTCCGCCTGGAGCCCGCCGACCGAGAGGTGCTGCTGGACACCCTCACGACGTGGCTGGAGTGCGACGGTTCGGCCCAGCGCGCCGGCGAGCGCCTCTACTGCCACCGCAACACGGTCCTCAACCGCCTCCGCCGCTGCGAACAGCTCACCGGCCGCTCCCTGGCCCGTCCGGCCGACGTCGTCGAGTTCAGCCTGGCCCTCACCGCCCGCCGCGTCCTGCCCGACTGAGGCACCCGCCACGTCGACCCGCGAAGCCGCCCCGGCGTCCCGTCGGACGCCGCCCCGCCCCGCCCGTCTGGGCATCCGCACAGACTCACCCGCCCCGGACTGGGACCTTGCAGCGACCCGGCCCGGCACCCCTGTACGGCCACCCCGCCCCGTGCTGTCGTGAGCTCCCCCCATTCACCCGTCACCGTGCCTTCCGGCACGGTCCCAAGGAGCCGCGATGCCCGCAGCACCACCGGACGGCGCGCCCGCGCTGCACGTCGAGAGCCTCGACGTGACGTACGGGCGCGCACTGTCCGCCCTCCGCTCCGTGTCCCTGACCGTCCCGCACGGCGCCGTCGTCGCCCTGCTCGGAGCCAACGGCGCCGGCAAGACGACGCTGCTGCGGGCCGTCTCGGGCACCCTGCGCCTGCACCGCGGCGCGATCACGGCCGGCCGCGTCCGCTACGGCGACACGGTCCTGGACGGCCGGGACCCGGTCGCCGCCGTACGCGCCGGAGTCGTCCAGGTGCCCGAGGGCAGGCGGGTCTTCGCCGGACTCACCGTCGACGAGAACCTCCGGGCCGGCGGACTCGGCCTGAACCGTCGGGCCCCGGCCCAGGTCCGCGAGGCCCGGGAGCGGCTCTTCACCCTGTTCCCCAGGCTCGCCGAGCGCACCCGCCAGGCCGCCGGTCTGCTGTCCGGCGGCGAGCAGCAGATGCTGGCCATCGGCCGCGCCCTGATGGCCGCCCCCCGCCTGCTCCTCCTGGACGAGCCCTCGCTCGGGCTCGCCCCGATGATGGTCGACCGCATCGCCGAGGTCGTCCGGGAGATCAACGCCCAGGGCACCGCCGTACTCCTCGTCGAACAGAACGCGGGGATGGCCCTGTCGCTCGCCGAGCACGCGTACGTCCTGGAGGTCGGCGAGATCGGGCTGTACGGCGACGCCGCCGAACTCGCGCGCACGGACGCCGTACGCCGCCTCTACCTGGGCGAGACCGGCACCGGCACCGAAGGCAAGGGGGCCGCGTGAGCACCCCCGCCGCCCCCGCCGCCGCACCGCCCCCGCTCGACGTGCGCGGCGTCACCGTGCGCTTCGCCGGACTCCTCGCCCTCGACGACGTCTCCTTCACCGTCGCCCCCGGCACCGTGCACGCCGTCATCGGCCCCAACGGCGCCGGAAAGTCCACCTGCTTCAACGTCCTGTCCGGCCTGTACCGCCCCAGCGCCGGCACCGTACGGCTCGGCGCCGCCGAACTGACCCGGCTCGCCCCGCACCGCATCGCCGCCCTCGGCGTCGCCCGCACCTTCCAGAACATCGTCACCACCCAGGGCACCGTCGCCGACAACCTGATGCTCGGCCGGCACGCCCTGTCCCACGCCGGCTTCGCGGCCAGCGCCCTGCGCCTGCCGCGCGCCCTGCGCGAACAGCGCGCCCACCTCGCCAAGGCCCGCGAGATCGCCGAACTCATCGGCCTGGGCGCCCACTTCGACTCCCCCGTCGCGCTGCTGTCCTACGGCGACCGCAAACGCGTCGAACTCGCCCGCGCCCTGTGTCTGGAGCCCCGTGTCCTGCTGCTCGACGAACCCGTGGCCGGCATGAACGCCGCCGAACGCACCCGGATGACCGGGGTGATAGAGGAGATCCGCGCCGAACTCGGCCTGTCCGTCGTGCTGGTCGAGCACGACATGGGCCTGGTCATGCGGCTCGCCGACGAGGTCACCGTCCTCGACTTCGGCCGGGCCATCGCCCACGGCACCCCCGACGAGGTCCGGCGCGACCCCGAGGTGCTCCGCGCCTACCTCGGCACCGCCGGCGCGGGGGAGGACGCGGCATGACCGGCTTCCTGGACAGCCTGCTGAACGGACTCGCCCTCGGCTCCGTCTACGCCCTGATCGCCCTCGGCTTCGTCACCATCTTCAAGGCCTCCGGCGTCCTGAGCTTCACCCACGGCTCCCTGCTCCTGCTCGGCGGGTACCTCGTCGCCGTCCTGCACGACGACATCGGCTTCGCCGGGGCACTCGCCGTCGCGGTGCTCGTGACCGCGGCCGTGGCGGGGGCACTGGACCGGCTGGTGCTGCAACGCGTCGGCGGGACCGACCCGCACGCCGCCCACGTCCAGACCATCGTCACCATCGGCGTCGACATCGTCCTGGTCACCGACCTCGCCCGGCGCATCGGCGGCGACCTGCTGCCGCTCGGCGACCCCTGGGGCTCCGCCGTGACCGACCTCGGCCCGGTGACCGTGGCCGACAGCCGCGTCGCCGCCATCCTGGTGTCCGCCGTCGCCATCGGCGGGGCCTTCGCCCTCTTCCGGTTCACGCCCTGGGGCCTGTCGCTGCGCGCGGCGGCGGAGGACCGCGAGGCCGCCGCACTCATGGGTGTACGCCTCACCCGCGTACGCACCGCCGCCTGGTGCCTGGCCGGCGCCCTGGCCGCCCTCGCCGCCGTCTTCCTGGTCGCGTTCCCGGCACCCGGCCTCGAGCGCACCACCGGGCAGATCGCGCTGAAGGCCTTCCCGGCCGCCATCCTCGGCGGCATGACCTCCCCGGTCGGCGCCCTGGTCGGCAGCATGCTGATCGGCCTCACCGAGGCGTTCGTCGCCGGCTACCAGTCCGACCTGCACGTCCTCGGCGAGGGCTTCGGCGACGTCGCCCCGTACGCCGTGATGGTGCTCGTCCTGCTGGTGCGCCCCGCCGGACTCTTCGCGGCGAAGGGAGCGGCCCGTGTCTGACCCGCGCACCCTCCTCCTCAAGCGGGGCCCGCTCCTGCTGGTCGCCCTGCTCCTGTGCGCCCTGCCCTTCTACCTGGACGCCTTCTGGCTGCGCATCGGCCTGTTCTCCATGGCCGCGGCCATCGGCGCCGTCGGACTGGGCCTGCTCAGCGGAACCGCCGGGCAGCTCTCCCTCGGACACGCCTTCTTCCTCGCCGTCGGCGCCTACGGCTACGTCTGGCTGGCGGGCGAGCCGGGCCCCGGCCTGCCGCCCGCCGTGGCCCTCGTCCTCGCCGTACTCCTCGCCGGGGCGGCGGGCGGGCTGTTCAGCCCCGTCGCCGGACGTGTGAAGGGCATCTACCTCGGGGTGGCCACCCTCGCCCTGGTCTTCCTCGGCCACCACGTCCTGCTCACCGCGGACTCCGTCACCGGCGGCTTCAACGGCCGCTCGGTGCCGCCGCTGGAGCTGGGCGGCTTCACCTTCGCCGAGTCGGATCCGGAACTGACCGTCCTGGGCGTGCCGTTCGGTGCCGAGGAACGGCTCTGGTACCTGGGCCTCGTGCTGTTCGCCGTCACCTGGTTCACCGCGCGCGGACTGCTGCGCGGACGTCCCGGACGGGCCCTGGTGGCACTGCGCGACAGCGAGACCGCGGCGTCCGTGATGGGCGTGCACGTGGCCCGGTACCGCTCGGCCGCGTTCGTCGTCTCGTCCATGTACGCGGGCCTCGCCGGCGCCCTGCTCGCCCTGTCCTTCCGCCGCGTGGTGCCCGACTACTTCTCCCTCGCCCTCTCCGTCGACTACCTCGCCATGATCGTCATCGGCGGCCTCGGCTCGGTGGCCGGAGCCACCGCCGGAGCCGTCTTCGTCACCGCGCTGCCCCTGCTGATGACCCGCTACGCCGACCAGCTGCCCCTGGTGGCGACGCCGGGGTCCGGCGGCGGCTCGATCGGCCCGACCGAGGCGTCCCGCTACCTCTACGGCGCGGCGATCGTCCTGATCCTCCTCTTCGCCCCCGACGGCCTGCACGGACTGGCCCGCCGCACCCGGGCCCGCCTGTCCCGCCGCCCGTCCGTCACCGGCCCGCACGGTTCCGGGCCCTCGCCCGCACCCGAGCGGGCCGGCTCCGACGCCGCTTCCGACACCCCCGCACGAGCCAAGGAGCACACCCCGTGAACGTCACGCACCCCAGGCCCCGCACCGCCCGGACCGCCGCCCTGGCCGCGGCACTGGCCGCCGTGCTGCTCGCGGGCACCGCATGCAGCTCCAAGGCGGACGGCGGAAGCACCGACGACGCCGCCGACGGCGTCAAGGCCGGACCCGGAGTCAGCGAGAAGACCATCAGACTCGGCGCCCTGACCGACCTCACCGGCCCCTACGCCACCCTCGGCAAGAGCATCGTGCAGGCCCAGCAGATGTGGGCCGACGAGACCAACGCCGCGGGCGGCATCTGCGGACGCGAGGTCGAGATCGTCGTCAAGGACCACGGCTACGACGTGCAGAAGGCGGTCACCGCCTACGCCGACATCGCCCCCGACGTCGTCGCACTGCCCCAGGTCATCGGCTCCCCGGTGGTGGCCGCCCTGCTCGACGACATCGAGCGGGACCACATGCTGACCTTCCCGCAGGCCTGGGCGGCCAGCCTGCTCGGCCGGGACTCCGTCCAGGTCCTCGGCACCACCTACGACCTCGACATGATCGCCGCCGTCGACTTCCTCACCCGCACCAAGAAGCTCGCCAAGGGCGACACCATCGGCCACGTCTACTTCGAGGGCGACTACGGCGCCAACGCGCTGGAGGGCTCCCAGTGGGCCGCCGAGCAGGCGGGGATGAAGGTCGCCGGGCAGAAGATCAAGGCCACGGACACCGACCTGACGGCACAGGTGTCCGCGCTGAGCAAGGCCGGGGCCAAGGCGATCCTGATCAGCGCGGGCCCCGCCCAGACCGCCTCCCTCGCCGGCGTGGCCGCCGCCCGCGGTCTGAAGGTGCCGATCGTCAGCAGCGCGCCCGGCTACGCGCCGCAGCTGCTGAAGACGCCCGCGGCGGCGGCGCTGGAAGCCATGGTGCACGTGGTGAGTGCCGCACCGGCGGTCAGCTCCGACCTGCCGGGCGTCAAGAAAATGGTCGCCTCCTACCAGAAGGCGTACCCGGGTGAGCCGGTCGACTCCGGGGTGCTCTCCGGATACAACGCCGCCCAACTGACCGGCGCCGACCTGAAGAAGGCCTGCGAGGGCGGCAGCCTCACCAGGGAGGACGTGGTCAAGGCGCACCGCTCGCAGAAGAACGCCGACACCGGCCTCGGCACCCCGCAGAACTTCACCTACGTGACCGCGCCGGCCAGCCGGTCCACGTACGTGCTGAAGCCCGACGCCAAGGCGGTCGGCGGCCTGGTCGGTGTGGAGGAGGCCCACAAGGCGCCCGGAGTCGACGCCTACCTGGCCGGACGCGGCTGAACCGATCGAGTGGCCGTCAACTGGACCGCTTGACAAGCTATTTGACGGCCACTTGATCCGGCCCCTGGTTTGGCTGACCACTAGGTCTTTAAGATGTACTGTCTGTCATGCCAGTCCAGTTGGCGCCCGTACGGAGCTGGGGGAACGATGCAAGCCGACAAGCAGCTGTCCACGGAGATCGACGCCAACGTGCCAACAGCGGCACGTATGTACGACTTCTATCTGGGCGGCAAGGACAACTACGCGGCCGACCGGGCCGCCGTCGGCGAACTCGACAAGGTCGTCCCCAGCACGCGCCGGCTGGCGCTGAACAACCGGCGCTTCCTTCAGCGGGTCGTCCGCGTCCTCGTCGAGGACTACGGCATCCGCCAGTTCCTGGACCACGGCTCCGGCCTGCCCACCCAGGACAACGTGCACCAGGTCGCCCAGCGGGTCGCCCCCGAAGCCCGCGTCGTCTACGTCGACAACGACCCGATGGTGCTGGTCCACGGCCGGGCGCTGCTCGACCAGAACGACCAGACCGCCGTCATACACGCCGACATGCGTGCGACGGAGCAGATCTTCTCCCACCCGGACACCCAGCGTCTGATCGACTTCTCGCAGCCGGTCGCCGTCCTGTTCAACTCGGTGTTCCACTGCATCCCGGACAGCGACACCGACGGCCCCGAGGCGGTCGTCCGCCGGGTGACCGAGCGGCTCGCGCCCGGCAGCTTCGCCGTGATGTGCCAGCTGGTCAGCGAGGACCCCGAGGTGCGGAAGTTCGTCACGGACTTCATGGACACGGCGACGCAGGGCCACTGGGGCCGGGTGCGCGAACCCAAGGACGTCGAGGCGCTCTTCGACGGTATGGACATCCTCGAGCCGGGGCTCGTGGAGGTCTCGACCTGGCGCCCGGACACCGAGGTGGCGCCGCGTCAGCTCACCGACGAGTGGATCGAGTTCGGCGGGCTGGGACGCCTGCGCTGAGCCCGGGCCGGCACGACGGACAGCACGAGGGGCCACACACGACGTGTGTGGCCCCTCGTTTCCGTCGTCTCGTTTCCGTCGTCCGGCCCCCGGTGCCGTGGCCGCTTCCCTACCGGTCGGCGGCGTAGCGCGTCGCCATCGTCTCGCGCAGCCGGTCCAGTGACTCGCGCGGCGTCAGCGCCTCGTCGGCCAGCCGGTCCAGCGCGACCCGGTACTGCTCGGTCTCGTCCCGGTCCTCGAGGAAGTTGGCGCTTCCGATGTGCTCCAGGTAGACCACGTCGGGCAGGTCGGCGCCGCCGAAACGCAGATAGGTGACGGGGATCGCGGGCGCCGACGCGTTCGTCACGTCCAGCGGCACGATCTGCAACGTCACATGGGGCTCCTTCGCCATCGTGACGAGATGGTCCAGCTGCTCGCGCATGACCTCGCGACTGCCCAGCACGCGCAGCAGCACGGACTCGTCGATGATGGCCCACAGCTGAGGCGCGTCGGCGCGGCCGAGCAACTCCGCCCGGCGCTTGCGCAGTTCGACGCGTCGCCGGACCTCGCCCGCGGGCGCGTTGGGCAGCCCGCGCTCGACCACGGCCGCGGTGTAGGCCTCGGTCTGGAGCAGACCGGGGACATACTGGATCTCGAAGGTACGGATGGTCGCCGCGGCCTCCTGAAGGCCGACCAGACGGTCGAACCACTCGGGCATCAGGCGCTTGTCGTACCGCTGCCACCAACCCGGTTCACCGGCCCGGCGCAACAGCTTGAGCAGGACCGAGGCCTCGTAGGCGTCGGTGCCGTACCGCTCGAGGAGCGCACGGACGTCGTGCTCCGTCGGGGGGTTGCGGCCCTTGCCCGACTCGATGCGCGAGAGCTTCGCACCGCTGAAGCCCACGGCGCGGGCGGCCTGGTCCTGGGAGAGGCCGGCGTCCTCGCGGAAGCCCGCCAGCTGGACGCCGACGAGCATCTTCAGCAGGGTAGGAGCCGGCTCGGCCCGGTCCAGATAGGGCTCGAGACGGGAGATGCGATGCGACGCGGCGGACATCCTGACTCCCAGCAGACCGGCAGACTTGAAGGAAAGACTATCTCATCCCCTCGGCGCCCGCCGCATCCGCCTGTAGAAATCGGGTAGTTGGGCTCCGCTTCCGGGCCGTCAGCCCCGCCGCCGCGTCGTGTCGTCCTCCGCGGCCGTCGCGCCTCGGCGGCCGCCGCGCCGCGCCGCCCCGCGACAAGCCGCCCTACAGCAAGTGGTCGAACTCGCCGTCCTTCGCCCCGGCCAGGAAGGCGGCCACCTCCGCGGGGGTGTAGACGAGCGCGGGGCCGTCCGGATAGCGGGAGTTGCGCATCGCGATGCCCCCGTCCACGAGGGCCACCTCCACGCAGTTGCCCTCGGCGTTGCTGTGCCGGCTCTTCTTCCAGGAGGCGTCCAACAAGCTGGCCTGCACTCCGTTGCACACTGGTGGCACCGCGGTCTCCTTGCTGTTCGGGGGGAGCGGACCGGGCCGTGCCGGTCCCCGAGCGCCCCCATCCGACTTTTTTCGCGCAATTTCTCGTGCAATTGCACGCGAGCGCTCTAAGCGTGGATAATAGCTGTGGCGTCAACCCCCCGGTTGAGGTCCCGATCTGACGTCGCATCAGGGAGATGCTGTGCCGTCACCTGCGCATCCAACGCTCCGGTCGCCCGGCGAACCCGTGTCGGAGGAAGGCGCGGCGAGCCGCCCGGGAGGCCTCCCGCGCCCGGCGCGAGAGGCCATGGGCCGGACCGGTCTGCCGCTGCCGGCTCCGTACACGGGACGTTCCGTCCTCGGCGGTGGGCCGGCCTCCGCCGTGCTGCGTGTCGCCTGCAGCGGGGAGGGGTTCGCCCGGGCCCGGGTCTTCACACGGGACACCCTGCGCGGGTGGTCGCTCGAGCACCGTGGTGACGACGCGGTCCTCGTGGTCACCGAACTCGTCTCCAACGCCGTGACGCACGCGGTGCCGTCGGCCGCGGCCGACGCGCCGGAGGTCAGGCTCGGGCTCGCGCTGAGCCCGGCCCGGCTGACGCTGAGCGTCTCCGACCCCGGGGACGACGGACCCGTGTTCAACCCGTCCGACGGCTCCGCACTCCGGGAGCACGGGCGCGGCCTGTGCATCGTCGACGCCCTCGCCGAGGAGTGGGGCTGGTCCCCGCGCCCTCCGGCGGGCAAGACGGTATGGGCCGCGTTGTCGATCCGCCCCCTCACCTGACCCGACTGCCGCGGAAGGGCCCCACACCATGCGCAGCGCTCCGACACCCGAGCCGAGCATCCAGCGCACCGACCGTCACGTGCCGCCGCCCGGCTCGCCCCGCACCGCCGCCCTGCTGGCGGGCCTCGACGGTGTGCCCTGGAGCGACATCCAGGACTCCACCGGCTCCGCGGCGGCCATTCCCCGGCTGCTGCGCAAGGTCGCCCGGGGTGACGCCGAAACCGCCCGAGCCGCCCTCGGGGACCTGCGCAAGCGCATCTGCCAGTACGGCTTCGTCGTCGAGCAGGCGACCGCCGCGACCGTCCCCTTTCTGTGGGAGCTGGCGCAGCGGCCCCAGGTGAGCTGCCGGGCGCAGATCATCCAGCTGCTCAAGAACATCGCCGACGCCCGGCAGTGGGAGACCACGGCCACCGCTTACCCCAAGCTGCTCAACCACCGGGAGAACCCGGTGGCCTGGGAGCGCGCGGCGAGGCAGGCCGTCCGCGCCCGGCGGGACGGCCTCGAGCGGCTGCTGGCCGAGGACGACACCGAGATCACGCGGGCCACCACCGAACTCGCCCGCACCCTCCGGGACTGAGACCCGCACACCCGCCGGACCGGGACCCGCGCCCTCCACGGGGGAGAAGGCGCGGGTCCCTTCCAAGGCGCGGAACGGTGTGGCGCACTCCCGGCCGACGGGGTAGGAAAGCGCGGGAAGCAAGCGCTTTCCCCACTCGGTCACCAGGAGGACCACGCCGATGGCGTCGCCGCCCGAAAAGCCGCTCGATCACCGCTACCGGGGCGAACACCCGATACGCACGCTCGTCTACCTGTTCCGCGCCGACCGCCGCCGACTGGCCGGCGCGGTCGCCGTCTTCACCGTCAAGCACAGCCCGGTCTGGCTGCTGCCCCTCGTCACCGCCGCCATCATCGACACCGTGGTCCAGCACGGTCCGATCACCGACCTGTGGACCAGCACCGGGCTCATCATGTTCATCCTGGTGGTCAACTACCCGCTGCACCTGCTCTACGTGCGCCTTCTGTACGGCAGCGTCCGCCGCATGGGCACCGCCCTGCGCTCCGCGCTGTGCACGCGCATGCAGCAGCTCTCCATCGGCTACCACTCGCGGGTCAGCGCGGGCGTCCTCCAGGCCAAGGTCGTCCGGGACGTGGAGACGGTGGAACAGATGGTGCAGCAGACCGCCGAGACCGGGCTCGGCGCGTTCACCGTGCTCACCGGCGGCCTCGTCATCATCGCCGTGCGCACCCCGGAGTTCCTGCCCGTCTTCCTCGTCGTGGTCCCCGCCGCCTCCCTCCTCGTGGCCCGGCTCCGCGCCCGGCTGCGCACCCACAACGAGCACTTCCGCCACGAGGTCGAGACCCTGTCCTCCCGGGTCACCGAGATGACCCGCCTCATCCCGGTCACCCGCGCCCACGGCCTGGAGGGCAAGGCGCTGCGCCGCATGGACGGCACCCTGGACCGGCTGCTGACCTCCGGCATGCGCCTGGACCTGGTCAACGGCCGCTTCGGTTCGCTGTCCTGGGTGGTGCTCAACGTGGTCGGCGTCCTGGTACTCGCGGGCGCCGCGCTCATCTCGTACTACGACGTCTGGGGAGTCACCGCGGGCGACGTCGTCATGCTCAGCGCCTTCCTGACCACCCTCACCAACTCCACGACGACGCTGGCGGGCCTCGCCCCCGTCATCACCAAGGGACTCGAGTCCGTCCGCTCGGTCGGCGAGGTGCTCCAGGCCCCCGAACTCGAGGACAACGCGGGCAAGAAGGAGCTGGCCTATCTGCGCGGCGCCGTCACCTTCGAGGGCGTCGGGCACCTCTACGAGAGCGACGGGCGGCCGGCGGTCGAGGACTTCACCCTCGCCGTCCAACCCGGCGAGACCATAGCCCTGGTCGGCGCGTCCGGTGCCGGCAAGTCCACCGTCCTCAACCTGGTGATCGGCTTCCTGCGGCCGACCTCGGGGCGGCTGCTGCTCGACGGCACCGACATGAACACCATCGACCTGCGCACGTACCGGCGTTTCGTCTCGGTGGTGCCGCAGGAGTCCATCCTGTTCGACGGCACCGTCCGGGAGAACGTCGCCTACGGCATGGACGAGGCCGACGAGGAGACGGTGCGCGCCGCCCTGCGCGACGCCAACGCCCTGGAGTTCGTCGACCGGCTGCCGCGAGGGCTGGACACCCTGGTCGGGGAACACGGGGCACGGCTGTCCGGCGGGCAGCGCCAGCGGCTGGCCATCGCCCGGGCGCTGATCCGGGACCCCCGGGTGCTCGTCCTCGACGAGGCCACCTCGGCGCTGGACACCCGCTCCGAGGCGCTGGTCCAGCAGGCGCTGGCCCGGCTGCTGCGCGGGCGCACCACGTTCGTCGTGGCGCACCGGCTGTCCACCGTGCGGGGTGCGGACCGGATCGTGGTGATGGGCGAGGGCCGGGTCCTGGAGACCGGCACCCACGAGGAACTCCTCGCCGGGGGAGGGGCGTACACCGCGCTGCACAGCGGTCAGGTCGCCTGACGGTGTCGTCCTCTCATGGTGTCGGTCGGACAGGAAGAGACGGGATCTGGTCAATTGCGAGCATGAGTGCGCGGGATGCGACTGGTTCGGCTGGGTTCGGGCATACGCAGCGAAAACCGAGAGAGGGGCGCTTCGTGCTCGAACCGGACCCGAAGGTCGTCAGGGAGTTGCTGACGCGGTACGCGTCACTGCGGATCGCTCAGGCGGAGAGGGAGCGGCCGGAGGCGGCGCGCGAACTGGCGGACGTCAGTTACACACTGTGCGTGATGATGGCGACGACCGCCGTCCACGACGCGGTGGCGAAGGCGGACGCGCTGCTGCTCGCCAAGGGGCGCGCGCAGGAAGCCGGGTCGCTGACCACGGACGGGGACAGCGGCCTGTCGCTGGCCGTGTGAACACCGCCGCACCGCACGGCCCGTGCCGTGGGGGGAACCGGCCCGCCGGTCCCCACCACGGCACGGGCACCCGGGAGCCTTGAGGGAGGCACTGGCGAGAATCCGTTGGAAGCTGTCGTTTGCGCCACTGGGCGGCCGCTCGACGGCTTCCTACCGTGGGATTCGATCACCGCTTCGCCCGAACTGCCTCCCGGAGCCCGACCGATGACCAAGTTCCTGCTGTCCCTTCACGTCCTGGCGGCCATCCTCGCCGTCGGACCCGTCACCGTGGCGGCCAGCATGTTCCCGGCGGCCGTCCGCCGGGTGCCGGTGGCCGTGACCGCCGGGGGAGGGGACGGCGCGGGTGTGTGGGACGTGGGCACCGTCCGGCTGCTGCACCGCATCTGCCGGGTCTACGCCGGTCTCGGCATCGCGGTGCCGGTCCTCGGATTCGCCACCGCCGCCTCGATGGGCGTCCTGGGCGACGCCTGGCTCGTCGCGTCCATCACCCTCACCGCGGTCGCCGCGGGACTCCTGGCCGCCTTCGTCCTGCCGCGTCAGGAGGAACTCCTGGAACAGCTGACCGACCGGCAGCCCGTCGAACGGGCCCTGACGGCGCGGCTGGCCATGTTCACCGGGGTGTTCAACCTGCTGTGGGCCACGGTGACCGTGCTCATGATCGTGCGGCCCGGCTCCACCACCGGCGCCTGAAGGGCCGTTCACATCCTGGCGGAATGCGCACCCCCGCGTGAACGGGCGCCTAGACTGCTCAGTCGCGCCTCCGTGCGGGGGCGGACGACACGAAAGGCACGTTGACGGGTGTTCCAGGATTCCCCCATCTACGACCGACTCGTCGCCGAACGCGGTGACGTCCCCGACCAGGTGCGGCGGGACGCCGAGCGTGTGAACAGGGAACTGGAGGTGGTGATGCGTCCGCTGCGCGCCCCCGGGCACCTGCCCGGCGCCGAACGCCAGCCGTCCCCCGGCGCCGGCTGGCAGCGCACCGCCCTACTGCCCGGCCCGCGCCCGCGCTGACGCAAGGCCGCCTCGGGGGACGGCCCGCGACGGAGGGCCCGGTCTCACCCGACCGCGGCCGTGCCCGGGCCGCCGGACGTCTCCACCGTGTCCGCGAGGCCGGGCCGGGCCAGCCACTCGGCGATGGTGCGGGCGATCGGCTGGCCCGTGTCCACCTCGACGAAGCCGAACTGCCCCGACTGGTTGCACTCGAGGAACCACCAGGTGCCGTCGCCGTCCTCGGCGAAGTCCAGAGCGCCGTAGGCCAGTCCGGCCCCCCGCAGATAGGCCCGGACCCCCTCGGCGACGCGCGGCGGCACCTCGGCCGGCCGCCACGGCCCGCCCGACGCCGTGAAGCGGACGTCGACCTCTTCGGGGTCCAGGCTCCCGAGGACCGTTTTGCGGGCGGCCAGCAACTCCTCGCCGACGACCGTCAGCCGGATGTCGGCACGCTTGGCGACCCGGCGTTGCAGCAGCGTCGGGCCGTGCGCGACGGCGGAGAAGTCCGCCTCGGGCGGCACCCGGCTGGTCGGCACCGCCAGGGGTGGATCCTGCGGATGGGCGCCCGAGACGGGCTTGACCACCAGGTCCGGGTAGCGCTCCGCGAACTCGCGGGCCGCCCGGGGAAACGTCGTGATCAGCGTCGCCGGCACGGGCAGCCCGCACTGCTGGGCCAGACGCAGTTGCCAGGGCTTGTACCTGGCCCGGTGCGCGGCGTCGGGCTGGTTCATCCAGCGCGCCCCGGAACCGCGGAGCATGCCGTACAGCGCCTGTCCGGACTCCTCGGTCAGCCATGGGGACGGTTCGGCGGCCCGGGTGGCCGCGCCGCCCGGCCTGCGCACCCACACGGACCGCAGCCCGCCGATGCTCACCAGGCGTCCCCCCGAGGACAGATGGCCCCGGAAGGAGCCGTGCACGAACTCGCCGGACAGCGCGACGGAATCGGTGAGGTCGGCGGGGTCCAGCCGGACCACCGGTACGCCCGACGCGTTCAGGTGCACCACCACCATGTCCGCGGTGACGTCCTCTTCACTGGTCAGGATCAACACGGTCATTCTCGGCGGCCCGTGTTCAGTCGTCGAAGTGAGTCTTCGACCCCGCGGTGGAGGTCGTGGTCCCCAACTCTCTCAGCAGCGCGTGGTCACAGGCGGCCACCCGCCCGTCGAGGAGCACGTTCAACTGCAGCCCGGAGTCGTAGACGTACGGAGTGGTGGCTTCCAACTCCACTGCCGGCCGTGCGTAGTTGAGCGCGAACGGTTGCATCGTCTCTCCCTAGTCGGTGCTGCGCCGATCAGACGACGGCCCTTTGCGCCGCCGTCTGGTCCGCCGACTTCCTTCGGCTTCCAGAGACTTATACGAATCGAACGGGTGATTGGTTTCCTTACGCTGCGTAGTCACCGGGCGGGCCGGTGGTCCGCCGCCGGTCCGGGACCCCGCGCCGGCCGCCGGTCCGGCCGCGCGTGGAGCGCAGAGCGAGCAGCAGCACGCCGACGTCGTCGAGGTAGACGGGGTCGGGCAGCAGGTCCGCCGGAAGCACCAGGTAGAGGACCGCGCCCCAGAAGACCCAGCGCGGCCCCGTGGGAAGTCCGGCCCGCCTGAGGTCCCGCCGGGCGCGGACCAGGCGCACCAGCACGGCGACCGCCGCCGCGAGGACGATCGCCGCGAGCAGCACCGCCACGACGATCACTGTGGTCGTATCCACATGCCCCTCCTACGGCGCGCGGTACGCGCCTCCCTGTCCGGATGCCCGCTCGCGACGGCGGCAAGACCGCGGGGCGGGGTCTCTCATCCCTGTGGCCCACCGGAGTGGCACGGCGCGGTGGACGTGCCTAGTAATGGCAGCACGCATCGCGAGTCGCATGTCGGGGACGCAGGGCGGCCGCACCCCCACCACACGGAGAGATCATGACCACCGGCTCTTCATCACCCCGCTCGCCCGAGTACGCCATATCCGCCTTGGACCTGCCCACCGGCGAGACGACCACGACCACCGGAACGGCGCGGCCGCCCGGCACGGATCCCGGTGCCGGGCCCCTGGCCGAGCGGCCCCCCGCCGAGCGGGACGACGACATGTGGGACGTCGACTTCGACGACGCCGACCTCCCCGAACTCGAACCCGACCCGGCCCTCCCCGTTTCCGGCCCCGACGACCCCGAAGGCCCCGAAGGCCCCGAGGGACCCGGCTCCGGTCCCCGCCACCTCGACGCCGACGCACACTCCTACGCGGACGCCCAGGACGGAGCGGTGCGGACGTACGGTGACCCCGTGGGCGACCTGGTGCGCGCCGCCGTGGCCGACCGGCCGCTGGAGGAGGTCGTCGACCTGATCACGACGATGGAGCAGTCGCCCCAGTACGCGCAGGCCACGATCGACGCCCTCCGCGCGGTCGGCGTGAACCGGTCCGTCGAGGACGTCACCCGGCTGGTCGGGCTGCTGACCCGGCCGCCGCGCCACTCCGACAGCGCGGACGAGGCCATCCGGGCCGCGGCGGAATGCCGCTCCGTGGAGGACGTGACCCGTCTGATGGCGCTGCTGCACCGCACACCGCTGGAACCGCACTGCGGGCAGGAGGCAGTGCGGGCCGCCGCCACCGGCCGGCCTGTCGAGGAACTCGTCGAACTGATCGGCCGGCTCGCCGAGGACGGACACGTACGCCCGGAACGGCCCGACGCCCGGCGGTTGCGGGCCGCGCAGGAGACGTCCGACGAGGACGGCGGACGGGAGCCCGCCGGCGCGTTCACCGCGGCGGACCGCCGCGGCCGCGAACGCCGCAGGCCACGCCCGTTCCGCCGGGGACGCGACCGCGACGAGTCCCGCGCGGCGCACGACCGCGACGGAGCCCGCGCGGCGCGCGAGCGCGACCAGGCCCGTCAGGCACGTGCGGCGCGTGACCGCGACGAGGTCCGCGGCGCGCGCGACCGTGACGGGGTCCGCGGCGCGCGCGACCGTGACGGGGTTCGTAGCACGCGCGACCGTGACAGGGCCCGTACCGCGCGCGACCGCGAACAGGCCCGTGCGGCCCGGCGGGCGGCACGGGGCCCGGCCTGGCCCGCCTGGCTCACCGTCGCGGTCCTGGCCGGGTGCGGCGTGGCCTACTTCCCGCTGCACCGCGGTGACGCCTCCGCGCAGGCCTACGGCACGGCCCTCGGCCTGTCGGCGCTCTGCCTGGTGCTGGCCCTGTTGCTGACGGTGCGGCCGGTCGTGGCTCTGCTGGCCGCCGCGGTCGTCGGCCCGGCGGCGCTGGCCGCGGCCAAGCTCTACGGCAGCGCCACCCCCTCGGCGCGGGTCTCCCCGGTCACGGACCTCACCCTGGCCCCCACCTGGATCGCGGTCGCGGTGGCCGTGGTCGCCTCGCTCGTCGCGCTGACGGCGCTGTGCGTACGGGTGGCCGCGCCGGCCGCGGCACGGCGCAGGCCCGCTCGCCGGGTCGCCGTGGCGAGCCGCACCGTCGCGGACTGAGCGCCGACCGCCCCAGTACGCCGAACACGACGTGGTCCGCGCCGGAAGCTCGTCCGGCGCGGACCACGCGCCCGTCTCAGACCCCCAGCATGCCCGCGGGATGCTCGTGTTCGAGCAGAGCGGTGAGCACCCGGTCCGGGGTGAGGGGCAGTTCGCGGAAACGGATGCCGGTCGCGTGATGGACGGCGTTGCCGACGGCCGCCGCCGAGCCCACGATCCCGATCTCGCCGATCCCCTTGCTGCCCATCGGGTTGAGGTGCGCGTCCTGCTCGTCGACCCAGTGTGCCTCCAGGTTCGCCACGTCGGCGTGCGCGGGCACGTGGTACGACGCCAGGTCGCGCTCGACGAAGTCCCCGAACACCGGGTCCATCGTGCTGTCCTCGGTCAACGCCATGCCCAGGCCCATCGTCAGGCCCCCGATGAACTGCGAGCGGGCCGTACGGGCGTTGAGGATGCGCCCGGCGGCGAAGACGCCAAGCAGCCGCCTCACCCGCACCTCACCGGAAACGGTGTCCACGGTCACCTCGGCGAAGTGCGCGCCGAACGCGTGCCGGGCGTAGGGGCTCTCGGCATCCGCCGTGCCGGAGGTGTCCGCCTCGGCGGTGATCCCCTCGTCGGGCAGAGGCCCCGAGTGTTCCGCCAGCCGGCCGGCCAGCCGGGCGCACGCCTCGTGCACGGCCGACCCCCAGGACGCGGTGCCCGAGGAGCCGCCGGCCATCGGGGCGAACCCGATGCCGCTGTCGGCGACCTCGATCCGCACCCGGTCCAGCGGGGCGCCCAGCGCGTCGGCCGCGACCTGCGCGAGCACCGTGCGGGCGCCCGTACCGATGTCGGTGGCGTTGACCCGCACCAGGAAGCCGCCGTCCGGCAGGGCCCGGGCGGCGGCGACGCACGGGGAGACCAGCACCGGGTAGGTGGCCGAGGCCACCCCGCTGCCGATCAGCAGGGGCCCGTCCGTCCGGGAGCGGGGGCGGGGGTCGCGGTCCTCCCAGCCGAAGCGCCGGGCGCCCTCGCGCAGACACTCCACCAGGTGCCTGCTGCTGAACGGCTTTCCGCTGTCCGGCTCCGTCTCCGGTTCGTTGCGGATCCGCAGCTCCACCGGGTCGACACCGAGCTCGGCGGCCAGTTCGTCCATCGCGGACTCGAGGGCGTACATGCCGGGACACTCGCCCGGGGCGCGCATCCAGGAGGGTGTGGGCACGTCCAGCGCCGCCACGCGGTGGGCCGTGCGCAGCGCGGGGGTGCCGTACATGACGCGGGCGGGGACCGCGGCCTGCTCCACGAACTCCTTCACCCGCGAGGTGTGCGTCGTCACCTCGTGCACGAGGGAGGTGAGCCGGCCGTCGGTGTCCGCGCCCAGCCGCAGCCGGTGCAGGGTCGGCGCGCGGTGCCCGACGACGGCGGGCAGGTAGCGACGCGGCAGTGCGACGGTCACCCGGCGTCCGGTCTCGCGCGCCGCCATGGCGGCCAGCACCACCTCGGGCCGCGGTGTGCCCTTCGAGCCGAAACCGCCGCCCACGTGCTCGGCGCGCACCGTGATCCGGTCCTCGGGCAGCCCGAACATGCGCGCCAGTTCCTTCTGCACGGCCGTGGTGCCCTGGCTGGAGGAGTGCACGGTCAGCCGGTCGCCGTCCCAGTGCGCCGTGCTGGTGTGCGGCTCCATGGGGTGGTTGTGCAGCGGCGGCACCGAGTACGCGACGTCCACCCGGGTCGCCGAGGAGGCGAGCGCCCCGTCCGGGTCGCCGTGCTTCGTGACGGCCGCGAAGCCCCCGTTGGCGGACTCGGGGACGTACGCACCGGGGTGCGAGGCGGTGAGTGTCACGTCGTGGGGCTCGGTCTCGTAGGTGACCCGGACGGCCGCGGCGCCGGCGCGGGCCGCCTCCAGCGTCTCGGCCACCACCAGGCCCACGAACCAGCCCCGGTGCGGGACGTGCGGCCCCTGGAGCACCGCCAGGGTCGGGTCGTCGGGCTCGCCGAGGCGGGACGCGTTCTCGTGCGTGAGCACCGCGAGTACGCCGGGCAGCGCGAGCGCCGGCGCGGAGTCGACGCCGGTCACCCGGCCCCGCGCGACCGTCGCGGGCACCGGCCACGCCTGGGCGCGGCCCGGCGCGTCGAACTCGGCGGCGTACCGGGCGGTGCCGGTGACCTTCTCCCGCCCCTCCCGGCGCTCGACCGGAGCGCCCAGGACGGCATCGGTGGCGGTCATGGAGTCCTCCTCGTGGACACCGGGGTCCGTCAGGTCGTGGCCGGCGGGGCGAGCCGGCCCAGTACGTCCAGGGCCAGCCGGCGGGCCAGCGGCACCTTGTAGGCGTTGTCCCGCAGCGGTTCGGCCGCGGCCAGTTCCAGGTCGACGGCGTGTTCGAACGCCGCCGTGGTGGGCGCCGCGCCCACCAGCGCGTCCTCGGCCCGCCGCGCCCGCCAGGGCCGGTGCGCCAGCGCGCCGAAGGCGATCCCGGCCCGCTCCACCACCCCGTCCGACAGGTGCAGCACGACGGCGACGGAGGCCAGCGCGAAGGCGTACGACGCCCGGTCGCGGGCCTTGCGGTACGCCGAGGGCAGCCCGGCGGTGGCCGCGGGCAGGAGCACCCCGGTGATCAGCTCGCCGGGGTGGATCTCCGTGTCCCGCTCCGGGTGCATGCCGGGCAGCCGGTGGAAGTCGGCGGCGGGCACGCTCCGGCCGCCCTCGGGACCGTGCAGCTCCACCCGCGCGTCGAGCGCGGCCAGCGCGACCGCCATGTCCGACGGGTGGGTGGCGATGCACTGGTCGGAGTGGCCCAGTACGGCATGGTCGCGGTGCAGGCCCTCCAGCGCGCCGCAGCCGGTGCCGGGCTCCCGCTTGTTGCAGGGCTTGGACACGTCCTGGAAGTAGGGGCACCGGGTGCGTTGCAGCAGGTTGCCGCCGGTGGTGGCGGCGTTGCGCAACTGCCCGGAGGCGCCGGCCAGCAGTGCCTGGGACAGCGCGGGGTAGCGGTCGCGGACGGCGGGGTGGGCCGCGAGGTCGCTGTTGCGGACCATGGCCCCGGCCCGCAGCGCGCCGTCGGGCAGCTCCTCCACGGTGTCCAGCGGCAGCCGGGACACGTCGACGAGCGCGGCCGGCGTCTCCACACCCAGCTTCATCAGGTCGACGAGGTTGGTGCCGCCGCCGAGGTAACGGGCGCCGGGGTGGGAGGCGTAGGCGTCGGTGGCCTCCTCGACGCTGCCCGCGCGTACGTAGGCGAAGGACCTCACGGGATCACGTCCTCGACCGCGTCGGCGATGTGCGGATAGGCACCGCACCGGCACAGGTTGCCGCTCAGCCGCTCCCGGATCTCCTCGCGGCTCAGCGCGACCGGTTCCCCGGAGGGCGTCGCCGGATCGGTGACGTGGGACGGGTGACCGGCCGCGGCCTCGGCGAGCGCCCCGACCGCGGAGCAGATCTGGCCCGGCGTGCAGTACCCGCACTGGAAGGCGTCACGGTCCAGGAAGGCCCGCTGCACCGGGTGCAGCTCCTCGCCGTCCCCGGCCAGGCCCTCGACGGTGGTGATCTCGCAGCCGTCCAGGGCGACCGCGAACAGCAGGCAGCTGTTGACCCGCCGCCCGTCGACCAGGACCGTGCAGGCGCCGCACT
The DNA here is from genome assembly GCF_003112555.1 of Streptomyces coelicoflavus. Classification (GTDB taxonomy): domain Bacteria; phylum Actinomycetota; class Actinomycetes; order Streptomycetales; family Streptomycetaceae; genus Streptomyces; species Streptomyces coelicoflavus. The sequence continues at coordinate 175,736 of NZ_BEWB01000007.1, forward strand.
GCCCGTGGTCGCAGCCCTTCTTGGCTCCCGCGAGCCCGAGATCCTCCCGCAGGAGGTCCAGCAGGACGCGGCGGTGGTCGACGGTGAGGGTGTGCGGCTTGCCGTTGACGCGGAGCGTCGTCTCCGAGCGGGAGGAGTCCGGTGGGCGGGTGGCGGGGGCGCTCTCGTGCTGGCTGTCCATGGCGTCGCTGACCTTCCGGGACGGGCCGTGCCTGTGCCGTCCGCGTATCCACCCCGCACCGGATGACACGTGAGGGTGCCCTCAGCGGCCTGTCGTCCCGCCCCTCGGGGACGACGATTCGTGGCTGCGACCGGCTGCGACCGGCTGCGACCGGGGTGGGCGGTGCGCGACCTGATGTTTGCACCGCCTCGCCGGCCCCGGGGGCGCCGCGGTCAGTCGTCCGTCCGCGGCGGTTCCGTCTCGGTGCGGCCGTCCGGCCCGGCGGTCCGCGGTGCGCGTCCGGCGCCACGGAACCGTTCCAGGGTGCGGGTCAGTCCCCGCAGCGGCGACGCCGGTGGCTCTGCCGGTGCCGGCCGGGCCGGGGCGGCACCGGCGGACTCCCGGTACACGGCGAGGGCCTCGGCCGCCCGTTCCGCCGCCTCCCGGTACAGATCGCGGGACTGGGTCATCGCCTCGAGCGCCTCGGCGTACATCGCCACCAGCTTGCGCTCGCGCTCCAGTTCCTCCTGAAGCGTCAGCAGCCGCCAGTCCTCCCGCAGCGAGCCGAGCGCGGCCACCGCGTCGTCGGGCAGCGGCCTGTCGAGCGCGTCGAAGGACGTCACCGCGGCCATCAGCGCGGTGGGCTCGGAGCCGTCCAGGAAGACGGTGCGGACCGAGAAGTCACCGGCGGCGTACTCGGCCGGCGCGGGCGTGCCGGGCAGCACCACGGCACCGCCGCGGGGCACCTGGACGCCGAAGTCCTCCAGCGCCCAGTTCACCACCCGCAGCTGCTGCGGCGCGGCGCGGTGCTCGACCACCCGGTGCCGCAGACCGGGCGGCAGCCACTGGACGAGGGGAACCCGGCCGCGGTGGTCCGGGGTCATCGCCTCGTGCACCACGACGTGGATGTTCCACGGGCTGCGCCCGGCCTCCTTGAGCAGCCTGCGTACGGCCTTGTCGTCGTCCGGGAGGGTGTTGGTGCCCCGCAGCCGCAGCCCCGTGGCGGCGTCCCGGTCCCACGTGACGTCCGGGTCGTCCGGCCAGAACACGGTGGCGGGCGAGGGCCAGGAAAGGTCCCAGGCCGCCTCCGCCTCCGCGAGCAGCGTCCACTCCTGTCCGCCCGCCGAGGCCGGCTCCAGGATCAGCCTGGCCCGCACGGTCACGGCCCCGGGCGTCTTCCAGCGCGCCTCGAAGATCCGCGGGCCGGGCGCCCCGGCGGTCCCGGACCCGGCCGCCGGCTCGTCGGGCGGCTCCAGGAAGTCGTCGACGACGTGGTCGTCCTTGAGTCGCTGCAGCGTCTGCCGGACGGTGTCCTCGGCCGCGGAGCCGACATGGCGGCCGCGAGCGGCCCACAGCGTGGGCGGAAACGTGGGGCGGGCGGTGGAAGAGGTCGGCATGGGTCCATCGGGCAGCAGGGGCACGGACGTAGGCAAGTATTGTCGCCGCAGGTCAGCCGAGAGCACCGGGGGTCCGCCGACCGGGCGTGCCGCGACGCGGCGCACGGTGCGGCCGGCCGGGGCACGGGTGCGTCGTGGGCGAGGGTGGGCAGGAGCAACCCGACCGTACGGCATGAGAAGGAGCGACCTGATGAACCTCGACCTCGGCGGACGCACCGCACTGGTGACGGGATCCTCGCAGGGCATCGGGGCGGCGATCGCCGCGGGGCTGGCCGGGGCCGGCGCCACCGTGGGGGTCAACGGACGCGACGCCGGCCGCCTGGAGGAGAGCGTCGGGAAACTGCGGGACGAGGTGCCGGACGGCGTGTTCGTGCCGGTCGCGGCCGACCTCGGCACCGAGGAGGGCGCCGGGCGGGCCCTGGAGGCACTGCCCGACGTGGACATCCTCGTGAACAACCTCGGCGTCTTCGGCGCCGCGCCCGCGCTGGAGATCAGCGACGACGAGTGGCGCCGCTACTTCGAGATCAACGTCCTCGCGGGCGTCAGGCTGACGCGCGCCCATCTCCCCCGGATGAGGGACCGCGGCTGGGGCCGGGTGCTGTACATCGCGAGTGACTCGGCCGTCGTGATCCCGGCCGAGATGATCCACTACGGCGTCTCCAAGACGGCCCTGCTCGGCGTCGGCCGCGGCTTCGCCAAGGAGGCCGCCGGCAGCGGGGTCACGGTGAACTGCGTCATCGCGGGCCCCACCCACACCGAGGGCGTCGAGGACTTCGTGTACCAGCTGGTCGACCGCGACCTGCCCTGGGACGAGGCACAGCGCGTCTTCATGCGCGAACACCGGCCGCAGTCGCTGCTCCAGCGGCTGATCGAACCGGAGGAGATCGCCAACCTGGTGGTGTACCTCAGCTCGCCCCTCGCGTCCGCCACCACCGGCGCGGCCGTCCGGGTGGACGGCGGATACGTCGACTCGATCCTGCCGTAGCGTTCCCCGGGGCCTCACTCGTCCCCCGCCGCGCGCCGCCGGTCCGCCTCGTTCCAGGCCCGCGTGTCGCGCGGTTCCACGTACGGCTCCTCCTCGGGCGGGTGGCCGCCGTCGATGACCCGCTGCCGGGCCAGCTCCGCGTCGAACTCCAGACCGAGCAGGATCGCCAGGTTCGTGACCCACAGCCAGACGAGGAAGACGATCACACCGGCCAGGGTGCCGTACGTCTTGTTGTACGAGCCGAAGTTGGCCACGTAGAAGGCGAATCCGGCGGAGGCGAGCAGCCAGATCAGCAGCGCGACCAGACTGCCGGGGGAGATCCACTTGAAGCCCTTCACCCGGGCGTTCGGCGCGGCCCAGTAGAGGATCGCGATCATGAAGGTGACCAGCAGGACCAGCACCGGCCACTTGGCGATCGACCACACCGTCAGCGCGGTGTCGCCGACGCCGAGCGCGGTGCCCGCCTGCCGGGCCAGGCTCCCCGTGAAGACCACGATGAGCGCGCTGACCACCGCGAGCACGAGCAGCACCACGGTCAGGGCCACCCGCAGCGGCAGCACCTTCCAGACCGGGCGCCCCTCGGGCATGTCGTACACCGCGTTGGCGGCCCGGATGAACGCGGCGACGTAGCCGGACGCCGACCAGACGGCACCCACCAGGCCGACCACCGCCAGCGCGGAGCCCAGGCCCGCCTTGGCCTGCAACTGCTCCACCGCGTTCGTGATCACGTCCCGCGCGGAACCCGGCGCGAGCTTCTGGATGTTGTCCAGGACCTCCTGGGTCGCGGACGCCCCGGCGATGCCGAGCAGCGACACCAGCACCAGCAGGGCCGGGAACAGCGCCAGGATCCCGTAGTAGGTCAGGGCGGCGGCACGGTCGGTCAACTCGTCGTCCTTGAACTCGGCGAGCACCCGCCGCAGCAGCGCGGACCATGAACGTCCGGGCAGCTCGGTGGGGGAGTCCGGGGCGGCGTTCTCGGTGGCGGCGTCCGGACCGTAGTCCGCGTCCGCCCCCGCCTCAGCCGGTTCTTCCGCCGGTGCGTCCTTCGTGTGCTTCCCGCGTCGGGGGAGATGCAGTCGGGCCATGCACCCCGGGTTGCCCGTCCGGGCCGGGGCACGCGCCGGTTCCCCGGACCGGCCCGAACATCGCAGTATGCCGCAGCGCGGGCACGTTCCTCTGGAAAATGCCAAAGCGCTCACCGGATGCGTGCACTTTCCGTAGTGTCGTCGTCACGTTCGCGGTACAGCCGTGCAGGGGGAGGGGATCCGGCGTGCCCGGAATCGACGAGAGTCTGCTGGAAGCCATGCGGCTGCCCGGTGCGCGCGGGGCGTCGCTGGTCGACTGGATCAGCGGGCTCGCTCTCGGCGCCGTCGGCGACGCTCCGGGCGGCGACTGGGAGGCGACGGCCGCGGAGACGGCGGAGCTGGGCCGGCACGTCGCGGAGAGCGGCTCCCTGGCGGCGGCCGGTACGGCGGGCGACACCCTGGAGCCCGGCAAGGAACCCCCGGTGGAGGACCTGATCGCCACCACCGGCGACGCCTATCACCTGCTCCGGTTCGTCAGCACCCCGTTCGACAGCACCGTCTTCCTGCACCTGTGGCTCGACCGCAACGACGGAAACCTCGCTCTGGCCCGCATCCGGCTGGCCGAGATGGCCGACCGGCTGGTACTCGGATGACCCGGGTGACGACCACCTGGACCGCGCACGAGACGACGGCGGACGCCCTCGGCGCCCTCGCGCGCGAAGGAGCCACCGGCGCCCTGTCGGGGGAGCGGGGCATCGTCTACCTCAAGGCGGGCCGCGTCGTGCACGTGGAGTCGGCCTTCACGCCCGACCTCGGCGCGCTGCTCACCCGCAGTGGCGCGGTCCCGCCGGACGGCTGGTGGGAGGCGGTCGACCGGGGCGGCACACAGCACCGGGTCGGCCACCGGCTCGTGGACGGCGGCAGCCTCGCCGCCGGCGCGCTGGAGGTCTGCCACCTGGGCGCGCTGTTCGACGCCGCGTACTTCGTCCTGGCCCACGACACCCGGGCACAGCGCTTCCGGCCGGGCGCGGTGCACTGGCTCGGCGCGGTCCGTTCCGTGCCGGTGGACGTCGTCGTACGCGAGTCCGGGCGCCGGCGCGCCCTGCTGGACCGCATCTGGCCCGATTCCGCCATCGACACCCTCCCGCTGACCCGGGTGCCGGGCGCCGGGGCCGACGTCCTGCCCGTGCGGCGCGGCCGCACCCTGACGCAGGTCGACGGCGTCCGCACCGCCGCGGAGATCGCCTCGGCGCTCGCCTGCCGCACGTATCACACGCTGGTCGAACTGCGCCGCCTGGCCGCCGACGGCCTCGTCCGCGTCGCGCCGGCCGCTGCCCCGCCCCCGCGGTCCGGAGCGGAACCGCCGGCGGTCGTGTGGGACGACCCCGACACGGCCCTGCTGCGACGGCTCCGAGACGCCTTGGAGGCCCTGTGATCCGCGCGCGCCGCAGGCGCGACGAAAGGAGACTGCTCATGGCCGTCGAGAGCGACGTCCTGGACGAACTGCACCGGCTGCGCAACCGCGTCCCCCAGCTGACGGGGTCGCTCGCGGCCACCGTGGACGGGCTCGTCCTGGCCCACGACGCGCCGGGCACCGAACCCGAGGGGCTCGCCGCGCTCACCGCGGCCGCCCTCGGCGTCGCACACCGCACGGCCGAGGCCACCGCGCGCGGCGGATTCCGCGAACTGCTGCTGCGCGGGGCCGACGGCTACGTCGCCACCTACGCCGCCGGTCCGGCCGCCGTGCTCACCCTGCTCGCCGACGGCCGGGTCAATGTGGGCCGCCTCCATCTGGAGGGCCGGCGCAGCGGCGCGCGGATCGGGGAGCTGGTCGCCGCCGGTCTCGGACCGGAACGCGGCCGCGCCCGGACCGCCGAACCCGTCACGGCGCTGCCCGCACAGACGGCCCGTCCCATCGGCACCCTCCCGGTGCGCACCCCGCAGCGCCCCGCCCACGAGCCCACCCCCCGGGCCGGCGGCCACCACCGGCCGACCTGAACCACCCCTCGCGTACCGCTCGCACACCGATCACGTCCGGAAAGGAACCACCATGGCCAACCTGGAGACCTCGCTCAAGGAATGCCTCAGCTCCATCGACGGAGCCACCGCCGTCGCGCTGGTCGACTACACCAGCGGCATGGCGCTCGGCACCCTGGGCGGCGGCAAGGACTTCAACCTGGAGGTCGCCGCCGCGGGCAACACCGACGTCGTGCGGTCCAAACTGCGCACGATGGAGCACCTCGGTCTCAAGGACGAGATCGAGGACATCCTGATCACGCTGGGCACCCAGTACCACATGATCCGCCTGCTCAAGGGCCGCGGCGGCAACGGGCTGTTCCTCTATCTGGTGCTGGACGCGAACCGCGCCAACCTGGCGATGGCCCGCCACCAGCTGCGCCGGATCGAGGGGGATCTGGAGGTCTGAACCCGGCGGTGACACGTCCGGCACCGGCCGCCCCGCGAGGAGGCGGCCGGTGCCGGACACCGCGGCTCAGGCGCCGCTCTCCCGGAGCATGTCCTCGCGCTCCACGTACTTCACGCGCTCGCGCCCCTGCGGCTCGCCCTGCGCCTTCTCCGCGGCGTCGAGCCGGTACCAGCCGTCCCAGGTGGTGTAGCGGACGTTCCGCTCGGCGAGGAAGGCGTCCACCGCCTCCGGAGCGGGCGAGGCGGGCGTCTGGAGACGGCCGTTCGCGTAGTCGTCCAGCAGGTTCGACACCGTCTCGTTGGCGTCGCCCTTGGTGTGGCCGATCAGACCGACCGGGCCGCGCCGGATCCAGCCGGTGACGTACGTCGACTGAAGGTGCTCGCCGGACTCCTGGACGACCCGGCCGCCCACGTCCGGGACCGTGCCCGAGTCGATGTCCCAGGGCAGCTTGGGGAGCTGGTCGGAGAGGTAGCCGACGGCACGGTAGACCGCCCGGACGTCCCAGTCCTTGAACTCGCCGGTGCCCTTGACGTTGCCCGTGCCGTCCAGTTCGGTGCGCTCGGTGCGCAGGCCGACCACCCTGCCGTCCTCGCCGAGGATCTCCGAGGGCGACTCGAAGAAGTGCAGGAACAGCTTGTGCGGCCGGTCGCCGACGTCGCGGATCGCCCAGTTCTCCAGGGTCTTGGCGACCATGTCGGCCTGCTTGTTGCCGCGCCGGGTCGCGATCGAGCCCTCGTCGTAGTCGATGTCCTCGGGGTCGACGATCACCTCGATGTTGGGGGAGTGGTCCAGCTCCCGCAGCTCCATCGGGCTGAACTTCGCCTGTGCCGGGCCGCGGCGGCCGAAGACGTGGACCTCCAGCGCCTTGTTGGCCTTCAGACCCTCGTACACGTTCGGCGGGATCTCGGTGGGCAGCAGCTCGTCGGCGGTCTTGGCGAGGACGCGCGCGATGTCCAGGGCGACGTTGCCGACTCCGAGGACGGCGACCTTCTCCGCCTCCAGCGGCCAGGTGCGCGGGAAGTCGGGGTGCCCGTCGTACCAGGCGACGAAGTCGGCCGCGCCGTACGAGCCGTCGAGGTCGATGCCGGGGACGGACATGTCCCGGTCCGCCGTGGCGCCGGTGGCGAAGATCACACCGTCGTAGAAGGCGCGCAGGTCGTCCAGGCTGACGTCGCTCGGGTAGTTCACGTTGCCGAAGAGGCGGATCTGCGGCTTGTCGAGCACCTGGTGCAGGGCCGTGATGATGCCCTTGATGCGCGGGTGGTCGGGCGCGACGCCGTACCGGATGAGTCCGAACGGGGCGGGCATGCGCTCGAAGATGTCGATGGAAACACCGGGGTCGGCGGCCACTTGGGACTTGAGCAGGGCGTCAGCGGCGTAGATCCCGGCCGGGCCGGATCCGACGATGGCCACCCGCAGTGGGCGTGGCATGTTCAGGTTCCCTTCGAGCGGTAACAGATCGACTCTCGGGGAAGCCTAAGCTAAGGCAAGCCTAAGTCGGTACGCGGGTCCGGTCTATGAGGTCATAAGTACACCTTATGGGATCTCATGGTTCGGGTTTGGGTGTCGTTCGGTGGCCCGGGCCGAGTCCGGACCGCGCCCGGTGTTTGAAGCCCCGGTCACGGGTGACGCAGGCGTGGGGCGGAGTGGCGCGTCCCGTGCAGCCTCACGAGGGGAGCCCGTGTGCGGCGTCCGGACGACGAACCCGATCCCGACCGGTGGCGGGCCCTGTGGGTCACCCTGGTCGCCGGTTTCATGACCCTGCTGGACGTGACGATCGTCGCCGTGGCCCTGCCCTCCATGCAGGAAGGTCTGCACACCTCGCCGGCGGCCGTGCAGTGGGTCGTCTCCGGATACGCGCTGGCGTTCGCCCTGAGCCTGGTGACCGCGGGACGGATAGGCGACGCGTTCGGCAGGCGCCGCGTCTTCCTCGTCGCCCTGGCCGCCTTCGTCCTGTTCAGCGCCGCCGCCGGCGCCGCGCCCGGCATCGGACTGCTGGTCGCCGCGCGGCTCGCCCAGGGTGTGGCCGCGGGCAGCCTGGCGCCGCAGAACTCGGCCCTCATCCAGCAGTTGTTCAGGGGCGCGGAACGCGGGCGCGCCTTCGGACTCTTCGGCGCCACCGTGGGAGTCTCCAGCGCCGTGGGACCGGTCGTCGGCGGTCTGATCCTCGCGCTGGCGGGGCCCGAGGGCTGGCGGTGGATCTTCTACGTGAACGTGCCGGTCGGCCTGGTCGCCCTGCTGCTCGGCTTCCGTCTGCTGCCCCGGGTGGCGCCCGGCGGCCGGGGACGGCTCGACCCGGTCGGCGTGGCGCTCCTCGGCGCCGGAATCCTGGCGCTGATGCTGCCGCTGGTCCTCGCGGAGGGCGGCGGCCTGACCAAGGTGTGGTGGCTGTTCCCGGCGGGGGCGCTGGTCCTGGCCGCCTTCGCGCGGTGGGAGCGCCGCGTCGCCCGCCGGGGCGGCCAGCCGCTGCTGGAACCGGGGCTGCTCACCGAGACCCGCGGCTACGCCACCGGCGCCGGGCTGGGGGCCCTGTACTTCGTCGGCTTCAGCGGGGTGTGGATCGTCTTCGCGCTCTTCTTCCAGAACGGCCTGGGCTACTCACCCCTGATGTCCGGCCTCGCGGTGACCCCGTTCGCCGTGGGCTCGGCCGTCGCGGCCGCCGTGGCGGGCCGGCTGGTGGAACGGCTGGGGCGGCTGCTGACCGTCTGGGGTCTGGTCGCCGTCATGGTGGGTCTCGGTACGACCGCGCTGCTGCTGTGGCTCGCGCCCTCCGGTCCGGCCGCCTGGCTCGCCGTGCCGGCCCTGCTGCTCGGCGGACTGGGCAGCGGCTGCGTGATCTCCCCGAACATCACCATGACGCTGCGCGACGTGCCGGTGCGGATGGCGGGCGCGGCCGGGGGTGCCCTGCAGACGGGCCAGCGGCTGGGCGGCGCCGTGGGCACGGCCGCGCTGCCGGGGCTGTTCTACCTGACGCTGAACGCCACCCACGACGACTACCACGAGGCCGTGGCCCTCTCGGTGGGCACCGGTGTCGCCGCCATGCTCTGCGCGCTGGCCGTCGCCGTCCGCGACTGGCACCGGGACCGCCCCGGGAAGGACCGGGAATGCCCGCCGGAGACGTCCCACAGCCACACGCACGCCGGTCAGGGCTGACCGCCCCGCCGGCCCCCGGGCGCTCAGCGCCGCTTGCCGAACCTGCGCAGCATCTGCTGGGCCTGCGCGCGGCGGCGCGGGTCCGCGGCGGCCCGCCGCACCTGCTCGGCCGCCCGGCGGCCCTGCGGGCTGCGTGCGAACTGCTTGATCCGGTCCAGTACTCCGGCCATGACGGTCCTCCGAGTCGACGACGTACTGCCTTGCCGGTGCTCGTACCCGCTGCCCCGCCGGACACCCCTGCCGGGCGTTCGCACGTTTGGACCCGCCGCACCGGGCGACCCGCCGGGCAGGACATCGCAAGCCAACGCCGAGAGGTGAACCACTGTGGCCGGCAACCAGAAGTCCAGGGCCAGGATGGAGCAGGCCAAGGGAAAGGCCAAGGAAGCGGCCGGCCGGGCCGTCGGCAACGAGCGGATGACGGCCGAGGGCCGCGCCGCGCAGTCCAAGGGCGACGCCCGGCAGGCCAAGGAGAAGGGCAAGGACGCGTTCCGGCACTGACACCGGAACGGACCGTGCGGCACACGGGCCGCGGAACCCGGCACACGGCCGGTTCCGCGGCCCGCGTCGTGCCCGGCGGCCCGGGGAAGGGGTGGCGGCCTCACCGAGGCCGCGGGGTCAGCCGATGTGGTAGGCGTCCCCGTACACGTGCCAGTCCAGCGGCGGCTCGAGATCGAGGTTGCCCTCGTTCAGGAAGACGCGCTGGGCCGTGTCGACCCGGCTGGTGTCGCTGTGCGCCTCCTCCTGCCGCATGGCCCACACCCGCTCGTCGAGGAAGGCGTGCAGGTAGGCGACCTCGTCCCCGCCCTGGGCCGGCGGCCGGGCCCGGCCGAGGGCGCGCTCCCGGATGCTGCCGAAGCCGAGGCCGCCGCCCTCGCCGTGCATGACCATCGCGTCGTAGTACGCGAATTGCCCCAGCGTCCGCAGCCCGTCGTCCTTGCCGCGGCGTACGGCCGGGTCGAAGTAGACGCGGTCGCGCTCGTCGTCCTGCGCCCGGCGGAACTCCGGGTCCCCGTCGGCGGCCCGGCGCCAGTCGTCCGGGAAGCCGGGGTCGAGGCCGTCGTGCGAGTCCGAGCCGTCCACCCGGCGCAGCGCCGGCAGATAGGGCGCGAGGACGTTGCCCGGGCTGCGCTCGGCGTACAGCTCCACCAGGTCGAGCATGTCGCCGGTGCCGGAGCAGAAGCCGATGATGCCTGCGGTGTAGCCGCGGCCGTCACCGATGTCCTCGATGTACCGGTACTGCGCCTTCCAGTCGAGCGAGGAGTTCTCCGCGCTCGACACCAGCTGCATGGCGATCTCCTTCTTCGCCGGGTCGTCGAGCCCCGTCGCGCGCGCGGACGCCGCCGCGGCCCGCGAGGGGGTGAGAAGGGGGACTGTCGCCAGGGACGCGCATGCCATGGCGATCACGGTACGGCGCGAGGGGCCTGCGGGGCGCGCCGGGTCGGGGAAGGGGTGCCTCACGGAATCTCCAGACGGGGTGGGGGGTTGGGAGTGCCGGGCACTGATAGGAAAGTTTCCTACCAGATATGCGGCGCACTGCACACCCGTCCCGCACGACATTGGTACGGACCGAGGGCGACCGGGCCCCCGCGCCCCCTCCGGAAGGCGGCCGCTCCGGCACCCGTCAGGGCACCGGCTGCTCCGCCCAGATGACCTTGCCGGCCGGCGTGTAGCGGGTGCCCCAGCGCTCGGCGAGCTGCGCGACCAGGAACAGGCCGCGTCCGCCCTCGTCCGTCATGGCCGCGTAGCGCAGATGGGGCGAGGTGCTGCTGCTGTCGAACACCTCGCAGATCAGGCTGCGGTCGCGCAGCATCCGGACGTGGACGGTCTCGCCGCCGTACCGGATCGCGTTGGTGACCAGTTCGCTGAGGATCAGCTCGGTGGTGAACGCCAGCTCGTCCAGGCCCCACTCGCCCAGCCGCCGGGTGACCTGGGAGCGCACCTCGCCGACCGCCGCCGGATCGTTCGGGACCTCCCACTCCGCGACCTGGTCCGGGCCCAGCGTCCGGGTGCGGGCGACCAGCAGCGCGATGTCGTCGCCCGGCCGGTCCGGGAGCCGGGCGTCCAGAACGGTGCGGCAGGTCTCCTCGGGCGTCTCGCCGGCCGTCTCCAGGGCCCGGCGCAGCTGCTCCAGACCGACGTCGATGTCGTGCACGCGGTCCTCGACCAGCCCGTCGGTGTACAGCACGAGCCGGCTGCCCTCGGCCAGCCGCAGTTCCGTCGTCTCGAACGGGAGGCCGCCCAGGCCCAGCGGCGGTCCCGCGGGCACCTCCGGGAACTCCACGGTGCCGTCGGGCCCGATCAGGGCCGGCGGCGGATGGCCCGCCCGGGCGATCACACAGGAGCCGGCCACCGGGTCGTAGATCGCGTAGAGACAGGTCGCGCCGGTCACCGGGGCGGTGCTGTCGTCGGTCGCCTCGTCCTGGTCGATCCGGCCGACCAGCTCGTCCAGGAGGCCGAGCAGCTCGTCGGGCGGCAGGTCGAGGGCGGTGAAGTTGTGCACCGCCGTCCGCAGCCGGCCCATGGTGGCCGCGGCGTGCAGCCCGTGCCCGACGACGTCGCCGACGACGAGCGCGACCCGGGCCCCGGACAGCGGCAGCACGTCGAACCAGTCCCCGCCGACCCCCGCCTGCGCGGGCAGGTAGCGGTAGGCGACGTCCAGGGCGTTCTGATCGGGCAGCCTGCGGGGCAGCAGACTGCGCTGGAGGGTCACCGCCATGCTGTGCTCGCGGGTGTAGCGGCGCGCGTTGTCGATGGAGACCGCGGCCCGCGCGACCAGCTCCTCGCCGAGTGCCAGCTCGTCCTCGTCGAACGGCTCGGGCTTGGCCGCCCGCCAGAAACTCACCACCCCGAGCACCAGCGTGCCCGCGCGCAACGGAACGGTGATCAGCGAGTGGACGCCGTACTCCACCACCTGGGCGGAACGCTCGTAGTCCTGCGCCTGCCAGCCGGGGGCCTCGCCGAGGCGCGGCTCCAGGACGGCCCGGCCGCTGATCAGCGTGCGGCCCTGCGGGGAGGAGTCCACGTAGCGGATCGGCCGGCCCACGGGATAGAGCGGGACCTCCTCGCTGACACCGCTGCGCGCGGTACGGCGCAACGGTGTCGCGCTGTCCGGCTGACCGCCGGCCAGCACGGTGTCGAACAGGTCCACGGTGACGTAGTCCGCGAACCGGGGCACGGCCAGCTCGCCCAGTTCCTCCGCGGTGCGGGTGACGTCCAGGCTGGTGCCGATGCCCACTCCGGCCGCGTACAGGATGTCCAGGCGCTCCCGGGCGGTCTCCGCCCGGCCGGACAGGGCCCGCAGCTCGGTGGAGTCGCGCAGGGTCGCGACGCAGCCGGCCGGGCCGCCCCGTACGTCCGTGGGCCGCTGGTTGATGGCCAGCAGCCGGTTCTTGACCAGGTGCACCTCGTCGGTGGCGGCCTGGCCGGAGGCCAGCAGCTGGGCCAGGTCGGACGGCAGGCCGAGGGCGCCGACGTGCCGGCCCTCGGCGTCGGGCGGCAGGGCGAGCAGCCGCCGTGCCTCGTCGTTGGCCAGGAGCAGCCTGCCCTCGCCGCCGACGATGAGTACGCCCTCACGCACGCTGTGCAGGACCGCGTCGTGGTGTTCGTACATCCGGGTCATCTCGTGCGGTCCCAGGCCGTGCGTCTGCCGCAGCAGCCGCCGGCTCACCAGGGCCGTGCCCCCCGTCGCCAGGGCCAGTCCGACGGCCGCCGCGATCAGTACGAGGGGCAGCTGGCGGTCGGCGACCCCGCCCACGTTCTCCGTGGTGATGCCGGCCGAGACCAGGCCCACCACCTTCCCGTCGGGGGCCTTCACGGGCACGACGGCCTGGACCAGCGGGCCGAGGGTGCCCTCGATCTCCTCGGTCACCGTCTTCCCGGCCAGCGCGGGGGCGATGTTCCCGACGAACTTCTTGCCGATGCGGTCCGGTTTGGGATGCGTGTAGCGGATGCCGTCGGGGTTGGTGACGACGACGAAGTCCACGTCCGTTGCCTTGCGCACCGTCTCGGCGCGGGGCTGGAGCACCGCCGTGGGGTCGGGGCTGCGCAGCGCCTCGAGGATGCCGGGGGAGTTGGCGAACGTCGCGGCCACGGCGACGGACCGGTTGCGGGCCTCCACCGTGCTGTCGTGCCGCACCTGGAGCACCAGCGCGACCGCCGCGGCCACCACGAGCAGCAGCACGATGACCACGTTCATCACGAAGACCTGGCCGGCCACGCTGCGTCCGGACAGCGCCGAGCGCAGCGCCGAGGCGGGCCGCCCCGCGTCCGCTCCCCGCCGTGACCGGTCCGCGTCCTGCCGGTGTCGGGCGTGCGGGCCGCCGGGACGACGGGGTGACCGTTCTCCCGATCGACCCATCAGTCGGACCATGTGCTCATGTCTACACTGCCGGGCCGCCGGAGGCGAGGGGCACCCCCCGTGACGCGGCGGACCGCGGACGGGGTGCCGTCCCGTCCCCACCGGGCGTCTCCGGGGCGTCCGCCACCGCCCTCAGCCGGGGCTCCCGGGGCGGGCGCGCCGGGTGGCGAGCAGCAGGGCGATGTCGTCGGGACGGTCCGTGGTGTGGCGGGCGGTCACCACGATCCGGTCCGCGACGCCCGCGAGCGAACGGCTCCCCGGCCGCGGGGCGGGCGCTCCGGCCCGGGCCAGCGCGAGGCGCAGGGCGGTGATCCCGTCGTCGATGTCGGTGCCGGGCCGCTCCACGAGACCGTCCGTGTAGAGGGCGAGGACGGCTCCGGGCTCGATCCGGAACTCGCTCAGCGGGTAGGGCGCGCACGGGTCCACGCCGAGCACCACCCCGCCGGGCAGGTCGAGGGTCTCGGTGCGTCCGTCCGGGTGGCGCAGCAGCGGAGGAGGGTGTCCCGCGCGGGCCGCGCGGGCCCGTCCGGTGGCCGGGTCGAGCCGGATGTAGCAGCAGCTCGCGAAGAGGCCCGGGTCCAGATCGGCCAGCAGGTGGTTGACGCCGCTCATCACCTCGTCGGGCGGACGGTCGCCGAGGGCGAAGGCGCGTACGGCACTGCGCAGTTGCCCCATGGTGGCCGCGGCCTGCACGCCGTGCCCCTGGACGTCCCCGATGACCAGGGCCATCCCGTCCCCGGAGGCCACCACGTCGTACCAGTCGCCGCCCACCTCCATGCCCTGGGTGCCGGGCAGATAGCGGCCCGCCGTCTCGAGGAGCGGGTGCGAGGGCAGCCGCCGGGGCAGCAGCACCTCCTGAAGGCCGCGGGCGAGCGCGGTCTCGGACTCGTAGCGCCGGGCCTTCTCCATGGCGTGGGCGATGAGCCCGGCGAGGGCGGTGAGCACGGTGCGTTCCTCGGCGCTGAAGCTCCGGGACCGGTCGAAGCCGAGGATGCAGGAACCGACCGGGCGCCCGGAGGCGATCAGCGGCAGGAAGGCGCGGGCGCCCTCCGTGGCGTCCAGCGGGATGCCCGGGTACGCCGAGGCCAGTGCCTGCATCGTGTCGAAGAAGAGCGGCCGGCCGCTGGTCAGCGTCTCCACCCCGGGCAGCCGGGCGTCCAGCGGCACCCCTTCGAACGGGGCGAGGAAGCCGGGCGGGAAGCCCGTCTCCCAGGCCAGGTGCAGATGGCGGTCCTGGAGCAGGTAGATGGCGAGCCGGCGGCCGCCGAACGCCGACAGCAGCTCCCGTACGACCACGGCGGACACCTGGCGGGCGGTGACCGCCTCGGTGAGGGCCACGGCCAGGACGATCGGGCGGTACTCCGGTGCCGTCGCGGCGACCGGAGGCGCCGGGTCGCCCGGCTCGGTCCCGGAGGACGCGTCCAGCGTCGGGGTCTCCCCGGGCTCCGGGGTCGCCCCGGCTCCGTCGGCTTCCGGCCCGCCGTGCCCGGGGGCGAGGCCGGCGGACGCGTCGGCCACCCGGTTGGCCGGGCGGAGCGTGGCCGTCAGGAAGTCCGGCCCGGGGTACACGCAGACGGCGAGCCAGTCACCCTCGTAGGGCCGCGGCGTGGTGCGGCGGCCGGTGTCGGCCGGCCGCCGGACGTGGAAGCGGACCGGTTCCGGGGAGAGCAGGGCGCCGCGCAGGTGGTCCTCGTAGGCGGCCTGGTCCAGCCAGGGCACGGCCTCCCACAGCGAGCGGCCGAGCAGCGCGGCCCGCGGCCGGCCCAGCAACCGGGCGGCGCGGGGGTTGGCGTAGACGACGGTGCCGAGGCGGTCCACGCACAGGACGCCCTCCGGCAGCAGGTCGGCCGCGGCGTCGGCCACGGCGCCGTCGAAGGGGTCGCGGACGGCGCCGCGCACCGGCCCGCCGGCGGGTGGTGCGGACCGGGGCCGCCACAGCTCCACCATGCGCAGCGCACCGTCCGCGGTGCGCACGTACAGGGGAAGCCGGGGTGCACTGCCCGCGGCGGTCTCCCGCAGCGCCGCGGTGATCCGGTGCCCGTCGTCGGGGGCCAGGGCGCCGGTGAGCGTCCCGAGTGCCGTCGGAACTCCGGCGGCCTCGGCCGGGACGCCGAGCAGGGCGCACAGCGGCTCGTCGAGGGTGACGGTGCCGGTGTCCGGCTCCCAGCCGAAACTTCCGGCGCGCCCCGGACGCCGCCCCGAGGCGGGTGGCCGCACACACAGCGGCTCCCCCTCCCAGGCGACCGGCGGCGCGTCCCGGCCGGCGTCCAGCCGCTCCAGGGCCGCGCCCAGATCCTGCGCCAGGCCCGCCACCCGGTCCACGCCCTCCAGCACGTCGGCGGCATGCGGGGCGGAGGGACGCAGGACGGTCAGCACACCGTACGTCCGGCTCGCGCCGGCGACCGGCACGTACAGGGACCCGAACGGGAACGGCAGACCGGCCGCGAACTGCGGGTACCGGCGCATGGTCTCGGCGGCGTTGGGCAGCACCACGCGGACGCCCAGCCGGTAGGCGTCGGCGGCCGGGAACGGGCTGTCGGCGTGCAGGCGCCACCAGGGGCGGAACAGCGGGCCGGGCAGTCCGGCGAGGACGGCGAGCCGCAGCAGGCCGGGGGTGGGGGAGCGCAGGTACACGCCGCCCACACGGCCCTCGGCCGCGCCGATCGCCCGTGTGGACGCGTCGATCAGCAGTGCCGTCAGCCGTCCGGGCATCCGGTCGGTCTGCGCGGCGTCCTCGGCGCCTGTGTTCATCGGTCCCACCTCGTCCGTGCGCCGCCACGCGGGTGACACAGCAAGAATGCGCCTCCTTCGACGGGGCGCGCACGCGGTCGGGGCGCACGGGTGAGCGTGACGCGTGGTGACGGGGCGTTGACCTCGCGGACGGGAGTCCGTAATCTCCTCCGCGACATTCGGAAAGCAGTCCGAAACTTTCGGCCCTCCAGGGCGGGATGCGGCGGCTTCCGCCCTTCCGGACGGCCTCCACGCACCGATTCAGGGAACGGGATGACGTGAGCATGATGTTGAGACGCCTGTCGAGAGCGGCCGCCGCCGGTCTCGTGGCCGCCGCCGCGCTGACGGCCGCGGCCCACTCCGTCGAAGCCGCCGACACGCTGCGGTCCGCGGCGGCCGGCCAGGGCCGCTGCTTCGGCACCGCGGTGGCGGCGGACCACCTCGGCGAGGCCGACTGCGCCGCCCCGCCGGACCGCGGGTTCGGCTCGGTGACGCCCGAGGAGCGAGACGGAGTGGGACACCGGACGTGCGCGACGAGCGAACGCCCCATCAGGACTTGATCGCGCACGGGCCGGAGGCGAGACGTGTCCGAAAAGCGGCGCGTCCAGTGGAAGTTGGGGCAAACGGATCGTCGGGAGCGCCCCGGTGCGTATCGTGAGAGCCGGGGACCTTCGCTCCCTCCACTCGGCCCCGGACCGGACGGTGAGGCTCGGCATGAATCCGGCGCACGGACCCGGCACCGCGGACGGCTCCGTCGTGTCCGCGGTGGTGGAGTTCAGGGGCGGCTCCGCGATGATCCCCGCCTCCCGGGACGTCGTGCACGGCTTCGCCGCGCGCCTCGCCGAGCGTGGAGTGCCCCTGGGGGACGCCTTTGTGGACGCCGCCCGTCTGGTCGCGAGCGAACTGGTGACGAACGCGCTGCGGCACGCACCCGGCCCCTGCCGGCTGGAGCTGACCCTGGTGGACGACCGCGTGGAGATCGCGGTGTCGGACACCGGGGACGCGTTTCCCACCTTCCTGCCCCACGACCCCGTGCGGGTCGGCAAGCACGGGCTGGAGATAGTGACGCGGCTGTGCGACGAGGTCATCACCAAGCCGCACCCGACGGGGAAGACGGTGTACGCGAGCCTGCCGCTGACCTGAGCCGGTCAGCCGGCCAGGGCCTGCTCCACACTCGGGTAGCAGGGGATGAGCGCGTCCACGCCCACCAGCCGCAGCACGCGTTCGACGGCGTCACGCGGTGCGGCGAGCCGGAACCAGACGCCGCGGGACTCGGCGGCCCGGTGCGCGCAGATCAGTACGTTGATGCCGCTGGAGTCCAGGAATGCCACCTCGCCGAAGTCCACCACCGTGCCCGGCGCCGACTCCACCGAGGCCAGCAGGACCTCGCGCAGCGGACCGCTGCCGTCCAGATCGACCTCTCCGGCGAGGATCACGAGGCTGACGCCGTCGCCCGTGGTGGTACGGGTGATCAGCAGCCGCTCCGGTAGCGCCGTCCCCTCGGTCTCCGCCACGCCGCCCCGCCTCTCGTGTGTGCCGCACGTGCCCGGCAGCCGTCGGTGGCTTGATGTTAAGTCCCTTCGCCGCCCGCGTGGACCACCCGGGCGGACCGGAACGCGTCGGCCGGAGCGGCCGTGCCGGGTTCGACGCGCGCGACGGCGCCGCTCTGACTACGGTCGAAGTGTGGTGGCACACACATTCGAGGAGCTCGTGCACAAGCGCCGCGCGGCGGACCTGGCACAGCACCGGGTCGAGGAGCTGCGCGACTCGTACGGGCCGCCCATGGAGCATCGGTGGACCCCGCGGCAGTCGCACACCTACGAGACGGCCGTACGGGCCTGGCGCGACCTGGACCGGGACGCGCGGACCGCGATGACGGAGTACGTCAAGGAGGGAGGCCGGTCCCGGCACAAGATCGAGGCGAAACTCCGCAGGGCCGTCCAGCAGGACGACCGCGACACCTGACCGGGCGGGCGCCCGTCCCCGGGCCGCCCGCCGTACCGGCCGGCACCGCTCGGCCGCCCCGCCCGGCTCGACGCCCCAGCCCGCGAGCCGGGCGGCCGGCGTGCGGGCGGGGACACGGGGTCGGCTTCAGCGCCAGTCCGCCGTGACCTCGCCGATCCCGCCGGTCTCTGCGACCAGGTCGCGCACCGCGCCCAGGGCGGCCGCACGGTCCTCGGGGACCAGGCCGATGCGGGTGCGCCGGTCGAGCAGGTCGGCCTCGTCGAGGGCGCCCTCGTGCCGCAGGGCCCACACCAGTTCCGCCCCGGTGACGGGGTGGTCCGGCAGCACGCGTTCGGCGAGGCGGGGATCGTGGTCGGCGAGGGCCTGGACCGCCGGGGCCTCGGTGCCGTAGTGCCGTACCAGGCGACGCGGTGCCCGCACCCGGCCCAGGGCCTGCGGGGAGGCGGCTCCGACCAGGGGCAGCGCGGCGGTGGGTGACGCTCCGGCGGCGAGGCCCCTGGCGGCGACGGCGGCGTCCACGGCGTCCTCGGCCATGCGCCGGTACGTGGTGAGCTTGCCGCCGACCACGGTGATCACGCCCTCGGACGAGGTCAGTACGGCGTGCCGGCGCGAGACGTCCGCCGTGCGGGGCCCGGCGCCGGGCCGGTCCGAGGCGGTGGTGTCGAGCAGGGGGCGCAGGCCCGCGAAGGCGCCGACCACGTCGTCGCGGTGGACCGGCACGTCCAGTACCGAGCCGAGCACGTCGAGCAGGAAGCCGACGTCGGTCTCGGGCACCTCCGGCACGTCCGGGACGTCCCCGTCCACGGGCTCGTCGGTGAGACCGACGTAGACCCGGCCGTCGCCCTGGGGCAGGACGAGGACGAAGCGGTTGGTCTCGCCGGGGATCGGCACGTGCAGGCCGGCCGGGAGCGGGCCGAGGTGCGCGGAGCGCAGGACGAGGTGGGTGCCGCGGGAGGGGCGGATCCGGATGCCGTCCACGAGGTCGCCGGCCCACACCCCGGAGGCGTTGACCACCGCGCGGGCCCGTATCACGCCCTCCTCGCCGGTCAGCTCGTCGCGCACGCGGGCGCCCGACCCGGTCAGCTCCAGGGCCCTGACCCGGGTCAGGATCCGCGCTCCGCGGGCCGCCGCGGTCCGGGCCAGCGCCGTCACCAGGCGGGCGTCGTCGGTGAGCCGGCCGTCCCAGGACAGCAGGCCGCCGCGCAGCCGGTCCGGGCGCAGCGCGGGCGCGAGATGGCGGGTCTCCACGGCGGACAGGCGCCGCGGCGCGGGCAGCGTGGCCCGCGCGGTGCGCGCCGCGAGCCGCAGGGTGTCGCCGGCCCGGAACCCGGCCCACGCCAGCGCCCCCTGGCCCCGGGAGACCAGCGGGGTGAGCGGCAGGACGAAGGGCTGGGCACGCACCAGGTGGGGCGCCGTGCGCTCCATCAGCACCCCGCGCTCCACCGCGCTCTCGTGGGCGACGTCCAGCTGGGCGGAGGCGAGGTAGCGCAGGCCGCCGTGGATGAGCTTGGAACTCCAGCGGGAGGTGCCGAAGGCCAGGTCGTGGGCGTCCACGGCGGCGACGCTCAGGCCCCGGGCGGCGGCGTCCAGCGCGGCACCGGCGCCGGTCGCGCCGAGACCGACGACCAGGACGTCCACGACGGGGCCGCCGACGGTGCCGGCCAGCTCGCGCGAGCGCCGTGCGGCGGACAGGGAGGCCCCGGCGGCGGGGCGGTCGACGGGGCTCATGGCGTGAGGGTCCTTTCCAGGATGGTGCGCAGCTCCCCGAGGAGGGCCGCGGAGGTCAGCTCGGCGTCGTCCTCGTCGGCCATGGTCCGCAGCGACAGGGCGAAGGACTGGACGACCAGCAGCACCGACCGGGCCTGCCGTCCGGTGTGCGCCTCGCGCACCGAACCGTCGGCGTGGCCCTGTGCGAGTGCGTCGGCCAGCAACTCGAGAAGCGCCTCCTGGCTCGCCCCGCGCCGGTCCAGGACGTAGGGCAGGAGCAGTTCGGGGTCGACGTCGACGATCTTGCCGAAGAGCGGGTGGGCGCGGAACGTCTCCACCCCGGCCACCAGGCCCTCGACCATCCGCGAGCGGACGTCGGTGTCCACGCCCGGCTCGGGGAGGGCGCCGGTGGCGACCGCGAGCCATTCGCGGGTCATCAGGTCGCCGACCAGGGACCGCACGTCCGGCCAGCGCCGGTACAGCGTCATCCGGGAGACGCCGGCGCGGCGGGCGACGTCGGTCATCGTCGTACGGCGCACCCCGACGGCCATCACGCAGTCGCGCACCGCGTCCAGCACGGTGTCGTTGTCCGAGGGGGCCTGCCTGTTCGAGTGGTTGTGACGGTTGGGCGTCATGTGTCACAGTGTAACGCCTAGCGGGGTGATGCGGACGGCGTCCCCCGAAGCGACCGTGAGGACGACAGGCGATGGACATGCTGTGGAACGGCTGGGGCGACCCGGCCAGGGCGACGGCACTGCCCGACACGGTGACCGGACTGCTGCGCGAGCTGCTCGGCGTCAAACCCCGCGCATGCGCCGCGCTCCCGCTGGCGGAGGTCGACGTACCGGAGTCACCGCTGGGCGAGGCCGCCCGAAGCACCCTGGCTCTCGCCGTCGGGGGCCGCGGGGAGGACGTGCGCACGGACGCCGAGAGCCGCATCCGGCACACCCGCGGCAAGTCCACCCCCGACCTGCTGCGGATGCGGACCGGCGACACCGCCGACACCCCGGCCGCCGTCGTCCTGCCCGACAGCCACGATGAGGTCCTCGCCGTGCTGGCCGCCTGCGCGGAGCACCGCCTGGCCCTCGTCCCCTTCGGCGGCGGCACCTCCGTCGTCGGCGGACTCGCCCCCGGCCGCGAGGGCGCGTTCGTCGCCCTCGACCTGCGCCGCATGAACCGCCTGCTCGACCTCGACGAGGTCTCCCGCACCGCCACCCTCCAGCCCGGCCTGCGCGCCCCCGAGGCCGAGGCGCTGCTCGCCGAGCACGGCTACACCCTCGGCCACTTCCCCCAGTCCTACGAGTGGGCCACCATCGGCGGCTTCGCCGCGACCCGCTCCAGCGGACAGGCCTCCGCCGGGTACGGCCGCTTCGACGAGATGGTCCTCGGCCTCACCCTCGCCACCCCCGAGGGCACCCTCGACACGGGCCGCGCCCCGCGCTCGGCCGCCGGACCCGACCTGCGCCAGCTCGTCCTCGGCTCGGAAGGCGCCTTCGGCGTCATCACCTCCGTCACCGTGCGGGTGCGGCCCGTACCGCGGGCCCGCCGCTACGAGGGCTGGCGCTTCGCCTCCTTCGACGAGGGCGCCGCGGCCCTGCGCCGGCTCGCCCAGGACGGCCCCCGGCCGACGGTGCTGCGGCTGTCCGACGAGACCGAGACCCTGATCGGCCTCGCCCAGCCCGACGCCATCGGAGCCTCACTGGAGCAGCAGGACGCCGGCTGCCTCGCGGTCGTCGGCTTCGAGGGCACCGAGGAGGACACCGCCCACCGCCGCGAGGGCGCCGCCGCCGTCCTGCGCGAGAGCGGCGGCACCTTCGCCGGTGACGAACCGGGGGAGCGCTGGGCCCACGGCCGCTACTCGGCGCCGTACCTGCGCGACTCGCTGCTCGACGCCGGCGCGCTCGCCGAGACCCTGGAGACCGCGGCCTACTGGTCCCGCCTCCCCGCCCTCTACTCCGCCGTCCGCGAGGCGCTGACCGCCACGCTCACCGAGGCCGGCACCCCGCCCCTGGTCATGTGCCACATCTCGCACGTCTACGAGAACGGCGCCTCCCTCTACTTCACGGTCGTCTCCGCCCAGGGCGAGGACGCCGTGGCGCACTGGACCCGGGCCAAGCACGCCGCCAACGAGGCGATCCTCGCCGCCGGCGGCACCATCACCCACCACCACGCGGTCGGCACCGACCACCGCGACTGGTACGTCCGGGAGGCGGGCCCCCTCGGTGTCGAGGCGCTGCGCGCCGTCAAGCGGAGCCTCGACCCCGCCGGGCTGCTCAGCCCGGGCGTCCTGCTGCCCGCGGACTGACCCCGCCCGGCCGAGCGCCCCCACCCCGTGAGACAACAGTCCGGCACCACCCGTCAGCCCGGAGGCACATCGATGCGACAGTTCACCGCCGTCGTCAACCCCACCGCGGGCGGCGCCACCTCGGCCGCCGCTCTCCTCGGTGTGGCCCGGCTGCTGCGGGAGGCCGGGGCGGAGCTGGAGACCGAGTACAGCCACAGCCTCGCCCACGCCCGCGAACTCGCCCGGCGGGCCGGGGCGTCGGGGCGGGTGGTGCTCGCCGTCGGCGGTGACGGCATGGCGGGCGGCATCGGCGGCGCCCTCAGCGGAACCGGCGCCGTGCTCGGCCTGGTCCCGGCCGGCCGCGGCAACGACTTCGCCCGCGCCCTGAGGCTGCCCACCGAGCCGGCCGCCCTGGCCGAGGTGCTGCTGCACGGCGCCCCCCGCCCCGTCGACACCATCGAGGTCACCTCGGCCGTCCACGACCGCACCGTCGTCCTCGGCAGCGTGTACGCGGGTGTCGACGCGCTCGCCAACCGGCACGCCAACCACGCTCGGCTGCTGCGCGGCGCCGCCTCCTACTACGCAGGGGCGGTGCGGGCCGTGGCGGGCTGGCGTGCGGCGGGCTACCGGGTCACGGTCGACGGCGAGGAGCACGCCTTCCGCGGCTACACGGTGGTGGCGGCCAACTCCGGCTACTACGGCTTCAACCGCCTCGTCGCCCCCTCCGCCCGGGTGGACGACGGCCTGCTGGACGTGGTGATGATCTCCGACGCCCCGCGGCGGCTGTTCTTCGCCCTGATGAACGAACTCTCCACGGGCGCCCACGTCCACCGGCCCCAAGTACGCGTCCTGCGCGGCCGGGAGGTCCGCATCGAGGCGGACCGGGCGATACCCTACGGCGCCGACGGCGAGGTCGAGGCCGTCGTACCCGTCACCGCGAAGGTGCTGCCCGGAGCGCTGCGCGTCCTGTGCTGAACGGGCCGTGGGGCCGGGCGTCCAGATCGGTGCCCCGGCCCCACGGCCCGGTGGTTCAGCCCCGCGGTGTGGTGAAGCGTTCCCACACCCGGTGCGAGCCCATCAGCTCCGTGACCTGCTCCAGGGCCGCGGTGCCGGAGTCGGCGACGATCACACCCGGCGCGTCGGCGGGCACCCCCGACGCCTCGAGCGCCGGAGTGCCGCCGGCCCAGACGCCGATCGCCTTGCCGTGCCGGAACGCCTCCGACAGCAGCAGACTCACCCGCGGGTCGATCGTTCCCGGCCCCGCGGGCGCCGGTCCCGCCTTGTAGTCCCGCGGGGTGTAGGCGTCGCCGCCCATGTCCGGCGTCCCCGCGATCAGCACCGCGTCGAACTCCACCGACCGCGCGGTGACATAGCTGCGCTGCACGGTCAGCGCGGCGTCGCCGGAGCCGAGGGTGCCGCCCGTCGGCGCCACCACCAGCGGCACCATCCCGGCGTTGAGCACCGCCTCCCGTACCGCGCCCACGCCCTCCAGGTCGGCTCCGCCGGTCACGATGCCGACGACCCGGCCGTCCAGCGGCCAGACGCCGCCCACCTGGGACAGCGCCGGGCTCGGCTCGACGTCGGCCGGCGGGACGGTCGGCTCCGGGGCGGGCAGGCCGAGGCCCTCGGCGACCCCCGCGCACAGCTCGGGGTCGATGTTGGCCAGCACCTGGAGCGTCCGCTCCCGGATCGCCTGCTCGTAGCACTTGCCCAGCTCGAAGGTGTAGGCGCCGACGATGTGCTCGCGCTCCACCGGGCTCATGCTCAGCCAGAAGCGGCGCGGCTGGCTGAAGTGGTCCGCGAACGACTCCGGAGCCTCCCGCATCTTCTTCGACTCCGGCACCCGCACCGGCGCCTCGACGAACGCGCCCATGTCCGCACCCGCGGTGAACGGGCAGCCGCCGTCGAGGGAGTTGGGCCGGTAGGGCGCCACGCCCCGGTGCACGGCGCTCTGGTGCATGCCGTCGCGCAGCATGTCGTTGACCGGCGCCTGCGGCCGGTTGATCGGCAGCTGCGGGAAGTTGGGGCCGCCCAGGCGGGTGATCTGCGTGTCCAGGTACGAGAACAGCCGCCCCGCGAGCAGCGGGTCGTCGGTGACGTCGATGCCCGGCACCAGGTGCCCGACGTGGAAGGCGACCTGCTCGGTCTCGGCGAAGTAGTTGGACGGGTTGCGGTTCAGGGTCAGCAGCCCGACCGGCTGCACCGGCGCCAGCTCCTCGGGCACGAAGTTGGTCGGGTCCAGCAGGTCGATGCCCTCGAAGGTCTGCTCCGGGTTGTCGGGGAAGGTCTGGATGCCCAGCTCCCACTGCGGGTACGCGCCCGCCTCGATGGCGTCCGCGAGGTCCCGGCGGTGGAAGTCCGGGTCGACGCCGTTGATCAGCTGCGCCTCGTCCCACACCAGCGAGTGCACGCCCAGCTTGGGCTTCCAGTGGAACTTCACCAGCGTCGTGGCGCCCTCGGCGTTCACCAGCCGGAAGGTGTGGACGCCGAAGCCCTCCATCATCCGGAAGGAGCGCGGGATGCCCCGGTCGCCCATGAAGAAGATGGTGTGGTTCGTCGCCTCGGTGTGCAGCGAGACGAAGTCCCAGAAGGTGTCGTGGGCGCTCTGCGCCTGCGGGATCTCCCGGTCCGGGTGCGGCTTCGCCGCGTGCACGACGTCCGGGAACTTGATGGCGTCCTGGATGAAGAAGACCGGGATGTTGTTGCCGACCAGGTCGAAGACGCCCTCGCTGGTGTAGAACTTGGTCGCGAACCCGCGGGTGTCCCGCACGGTGTCCGACGACCCGCGCGAGCCGACCACCGTGGAGAAGCGCGTGAAGACCGGCGTCTCCACGTCGGCGGCCAGGAACCCGGCCTTGGTCACCGAGGCCGCGGTGCCGTAGCTCTGGAAGACACCGTGCGCGCCCGCGCCCCGGGCGTGCACCACGCGCTCCGGGATGCGCTCGTGGTCGAAGTGCATGACCTTCTCGCGCAGGTGATGGTCCTGAAGCAGGACGGGACCGCGCGGACCGGCCTTCAGCGAGTGGTCGGTGTCGTACAGCCGGGTCCCCTGGGCGTCCGTCAGATAGCTGCCGGACTGCGCCACCCTGGCCTGGTCCGCTCCCGTGGGCTGTCCGGTCGGTGACACCGTGTCCGGGCCGGTCTGGTCCGGCTTCGGCGGCAGCGGCTCGCGGGGCTCGGTGGGTTCGGCGACGGGGGGCGACTCGGGACCCGGCCTGCCGGGGATCCCGTCCGGCGGTCCGCCGGCCTCGCCGTGCAGGCCCTCGGTCACCTTGCGGACTGCTCGCTTGAGGGGATTGGCCTCGCTCATCGGCCGTTCTCCGTTTCTGTGCGGGCCGCTGCACGCGCCCGGTCGTGTTGGGTACCGACTGCCGTGGTGGGCCGTGACCGCGTACCCAGCGTCCGGGACTCAAGGCATGGCCGCGAGGAACGGAGGCGGTGGGCTCAGGTGATGGTCTGTCCGTCGTGGAGGCCGCCCCGGCAGACCGTCGTGAAGGAGCCGGTCCCGTCCCCGTCCGCCGAAATGATGATCACTCCGCCGCCCTGGACGCACTCGGTCGCCGTCACCTCGCCCGGCAGGTCCGGGACGCGGAACACCGCGGCCTCCGCTCCGGCGGCGCACAGGGCCCACACGGCCAGTGCCGCGATCACGGTGCACGACGACTTGCGCATGGAGACGGCTCCTTCTCACGGGTGCCGTTCCAGCCTCACCGGCCCGGGCACGCCACGCCACCGGGGGCGTGCGTGCGGGGGAGCGCGTACGGCTCAGGGCCCCGACCGCGGCCGCGGATCGGAGCCCTCGAAGTGCCGCCGTACCGGTACCGGACTAAGCGTCCGTGTGCGTCACCTCCACCGGCCCGAACGAGACCCGGGTGCGGGCGCCGTCGGCCGCCCAGACGACCTCCACGGCGTCCTCTCCGGGCACCACCTCCGTCACCGCCCCGGCCACCGGCACGCTCACCGGTTCACCGGTCAGCACGGCCAGGCCGACGTGCACGGAGGTGCCGCCCGCCGCGCCGGACAGCCGGGGCAGCTCGGCCCACGGCACGTACGCGGTGCCCTGCGGGGCGCGCACGGTCTCCGCCCCGGACTCCCAGCCGTACAGGCCGTGCAGCACGGAAGTGAGGGAATCCTCGGGGCCGGTGGCCCACCCGGTGTGCGTGACCCTGGCCCCGGGCGGCGCCCCGACGACCCGGTGCACCCGCAGCTCGTACGGCCCCCGGGCCACCGTCACGCTCTCCACCCGCAGCCCCGGCACCATCGGCGGCCCGGTCACGAAGACGGGCCGGTGCCAGGAGGCCGCCCAGCCCCAGCCCTCGCCCCCTCCCGCGCCCAGCGGACGGACCCGGCGCCGCACGCTGGACCGGCCGTTCACCTCGACCGACAGGTGGTTGTCCGCGATGTTCTCCCGCGCCGTGGGACCCGTCCGGGTCGAGTAGGCCTGCCGGCCGTAGTGCGGGTCGTCCTCGGCCGCCGACTCGCCCTCGTGCGGGCGGACATGGTCGCTGCCGTGGTTGTGCAGCCGTACGATCCCGTCGGCGCGGGTCGACTGCACCAGCAGCCCCGGCGCGGGCAGCGCCAGGACCCGGTCGGCCTCCTCCACCGGCGCCGCCTCCTCCGGCGCCGTCCACAGCGGGTGGCCGGCCGGGGCGAGCAGCGAGACGAACGCCTTCGACGCCCAGTACGGGGAGGCCGGACCCGAGTACGGCTGCAGGGTCGCCTCGTGCGGGCCGTACCAGCCGAGGCTCAGCAACCCCTCGTCGGTCACCGCCCCCCGGTCCACGAAGTACCGCAGGCTGCCGCTGGCCAGCCGCCGCGAGGCCCCCGGCGTCAGCGGGGTGTGCCCGGTCAGCGCGCCCAGGGCGACGGCCGCCGACGCGGCGAAGCGGTAGGTGAGGGAACGGCCGAAGTGCAGCGGCGCTCCGTCGGCCCCGAACATCAGGGCGAAGCCGTCGAGGTGGGCGCGGAGCCGGTCCCCGTAGCGGGAGAGGGCGTCGGTGTCGCCGCCGAGGTGGGCGTCGAGCACCGGGTAGAGGTGCAGCGCCCAGCCGTTGTAGTGGTCGAAGGCGCGCCCGTCGCCGTCGGCGTACCAGCCCCCGCCCCGGTACCAGCCCTCCATCAGCTCCAGCGCACGCTCCCGGGCCGCGGCCGTCTCGGCGTCGCCCCGGCCGACCGACTCCAGGAACCCGGCGACCGTGTACGGGAACAGGTACCAGTTGTTCGGCGCCGGCACGTGCCGCAGCGCCCCGCGCAGCCACTCCTCCACCCGGTCCTGCACCCCGGCGTCGAGATGCTTCCACAGCCACGGCGCGGTCAGCCGCAGCCCCAGCGCCACCGACGCCGACTCCACCATGGGCTGGCCCTGCACGTCGTGGTCGAGGATCAGCGGCCAGGACTCGGCGTCGTCGCGGCCGGGGGAGCGGGTGCCCGAGGCGAGGCCCTCCGCGTAGCGGTCCAGCCAGCCGTGCGGGTCCGCGCCGTCCGCCCCCGCGACGCGGAAGCCCGCCGCGAGGAAGGTCCGCGCGAAGCCCTCCAGGCCGTCGGAGCGCACCCCCGAGCGCGAGGGCCGCCCCGGCAGGTCCAGCAGGGCGCGGCCCGGGGTGCTCCAGCGCCACGCGGCCCACAGCAGCCCGTCCGCGACGGCCTCCCAGTGGGCACGGGTGTAACCGGTGTACGGGCTCGACGCACGGTCCTCGGTGGGCAGTTCGAACGGGATGCTCATGCCAGGAACGCCAGCCTTTCGCGTCGTACGGGGTGGAGGAAGCCGGACCCGGTGGCCCAGCGGGTGGTCTCGGCGAGCGCGAGGTCGGCGAGACGGCGCCACTCGTTGCCCTCGGAACCTGCCAGGTGCGGGGTGATCAGGGCGTGCTCGCAGTCCCACAGCGGGTGGTCCGGGGGCAGCGCCTCGGGGTCGGTGACGTCCAGGACGGCCCGGATGCGGCCCGCGAGCACGGCGTCGGTGAGCGCCTCCTGGTCGATCACCGCCCCGCGGGAGGTGTTGATCAGCACCGCGTCGGCGGGCATCGCGTCGATCAGCGGACGGCTCACCAGACCACGGGTCGTCGGCAGCAGCGGGGTGTGCACGCTGACCGTGTCGCAGCGCGCGAACAGCTCGGGCAGCGACACGCTCTCCACGCCGAGTCCGGCGGCCTCCGCGTCGTCGACGTACGGGTCGTGCAGCAGGACCCGTACGTCGTGCGGCCGCAGCAGTTCGACGACCCGGCGGCCGATCAGCGAGGCCGACAGGATGCCGACCGTGCGGTGGTAGTTGCCGACGCCGCGCGGGGTGCGCAGCCAGTTGCCGCGCGTCCGGGCCGCCCGGAAGTCGCGGGCCCGCTCCAGCACCCGCTTGCCGCTCAGCAGGATCATGCCGAGCGTGTACTCGGCCACCGGCAGCGCGTTGGCGGCGGCGGCCGAGGAGACCTCGACGCCCCGCTCCCAGCACGCGTCGGTGACGTGCCCGCGGACACTGCCCGCCGTGTGCACCACGGCCCGCAGCCGGGGCGCCGCCCGCAGCACGTCCGCGTCCAGCGGCGGACAGCCCCATCCGGTGATCAGCAGCTCCACGTCCGCCAGCACGGATCTCGCCCGCGCCGTCGTCAGGTCGTCCAGCACCGGGAACGGCGCGAGGTCGCAGACCCGGCGGAACGCGGCGAGGGACTGGGGGTCGAGGACGGCCGAGGCGGCGTCCGGGGACATGGCCACGGCGGCACGGGGCCGGTGGCCGGGTCCGGGGGCGTGCACGGTCACTTGACGGCTCCGGCGGTCAGGCCGCTGCGCCAGAAACGCTGGAGCAGCACGAAGGCGAGGATGAGCGGCAGTACGGCGAGCAGCGAGCCCATGATCACCACGGGGTAGTACTCGGGCGACACGGACGCCGAACTGTTCCACTGGTACAGGCCGAGACTGACGGGATACAGGTCCTGGTCGGACAGCATCACCATGGGCAGGAAGAAGTTGTTCCAGATCGCGGTCAGCTGGAAGAGGAAAACGGTGATCAGACCGGGTCCGAGCATCCTGAGCGCCACCCGCGCGTACGTGGTCAGCTCCCCGGCCCCGTCCACGCGCGCCGCCTCCAGCACCTCGTCGGGCACGTAGCCCCGCGCGAAGATCCGCCCGAGGTAGACGCCGAACGGATTGAACAGCACCGGGATGAACACCGCCCAGAAGGTGTTGACCAGGCCGGCCTCGGAGGCCATCAGGTACAGCGGCAGCGCGAGCACCGTCTGCGGCACCATGACCGCCGCGAGCACCAGGCCGAACAGCTTCTCCTTGTGCCGGAAGCCGTACTTGTCGAAGGCGTAGCCGCAGGCCACGCTCACCAGCGCGCCCACGGCCGCCCCGATCACGGCGTACAGCAGGCTGTTGACGTACCAGCGGCCGTACAGCCCGCCGTCCATGGCGAACAGGTCCTTGAGGTTCTGGAGGAAGGAGAAGTCGCTCAGGGACAGCAGGTCGCTGCTGAACAGCGCGTCGCGGTTCTTGGCCGACGCGAGCACCAGCCACAGCACCGGCAGCAGCGTGTAGAGGACGGAGACGGCGACGACCACGTTGACCGTCGCGCGGCCCAGCAGCCTGGGGCGGAGCAGGGGACTGCCGGCGGCGCTCATCGGGCCTCCTCGGAGTCGGCGCGGCTGGTGAAGCGGGTGACGCCGTACGACAGGGCGATGGTGCACACCAGCAGGACGACCGAGGCGGCCGCCGCGAGGCTGTAGTTGTTGCGGGTGAAGGCCGCGTCGTAGATGTACATGCTGGGCGAGAACCGCGAGTTGATCATCGGCGATGACTGGCTGAGCAGCATCGGCTCGGTGAAGAGCTGGAGGGCCCAGATCAGGGTGAAGATCGCCACCATCACGATGGAGGCCCGCACCAGCGGCGTCTTGACCTGGAGCGCCGTGCGCACCGGCCCGGCGCCGTCGACGACGGACGCCTCGATCACCTCGCGCGGCACGGCCTGGAGGGCGGCGTAGAAGACGACCATGTTGTAGCCGAGGTTGCTCCACAGGGCGATGTTCACGATGGACGGGACCACCGTGTGCACGCCCAGGAAGTCGATCGTGATGTCGCCCTTCGCGAACAGCTCGATGACCGGGCTGATGCCGGGCGTGTACAGGTACAGCCAGATCAGCGCGGCGATGATGCCGGGCACCGCGTGCGGCAGGAACAGACCGAGCTGGGCGAAGGCGCGCAGCCGCACCACGCCGGAGTCGAGGAGCAGGGCGAGGGCGAGCGCGCCGACGACCATCAGCGGGATGTAGATGAGGCAGTACAGGGCGACCGTGCCGAGCCCGCCGAGGAAGGTGGGGTCGGTGAGGACGGCCGCGTAGGAGCGCAGGCCGACGAAGACGGTGCGTTCGGGGCCGAAGCCGAGCCCGGGCTGGTCGTCGCTGAAGAAGCTGAGGTAGACGGCGGTGCCGACGGGGATCAGGAAGACGGTGACCAGCAGGGCGAAGAACGGCGTCATGAGGACGCCGGCGGCGGTCAGTTGACGGCGCTTGGCCGCTCTGCGGGCGCGCTGGCCCGAGTCGGAGGGTGCCGGTGAGGCGGCGCGGGCGGCGCCGGCCGGCACCCGTGCGTGGGTGGTCGTGGTCATGGGTGTGTCACCTGCCTTTCGTCGGCTCAGGTGCTGTGCTGGGTGGTGGACAGGCCGAGGGCCCTGAGGTCGGGCATGGTGCCCTCCTGCGCGCTGCGCAGCGATTCGACGAGGCTGCCCTGGCCGCCGCCGACCCGGGCGAAGGAGTCCTGCATGACCTTCTGGGTGGCGCTCATCCGCGGGCCCCAGAGCCACTGGTCGCCGATCTTCTCGGCCTCCTGCTCGAACAGGGTGTAGATGTCCTGGCCGCCGTAGTACGAGCGGTCGAAGGCCTCGCGGCCCACCGCGACCAGGCCGGGCGCGGCCGGGTACTGGCTGCTGGTGCCGCTGGAGAGCCGGGCGCGCAGGGAGTCGGGGTGGGAGACCTGCCACTCGATGAACTCCATCGCGGCCTCCGGGTGCCTGCTGTCCTCGGTGATCGCGAAGGTCGACCCGCCGTGCGTGCCGGTCGAGGGGCGGCCGGTGTCCCACTGCGGCATCGGCGCGATCCGCCACTGGCCCTTCTGCCCGGGCCGTGCGTTCATCTGCGCACCGGCGTCCCAGGCGCCGCTGAGCCGGGTGAGGACCAGGCCGTTGCCGATCTGTGCGTCGGACTGCCTGCTCTCGACGGCGTTCATGAAGACGTCGTCCCGGTCGATCAGCCCCTGCCAGTACTCGGCAACGCGTCGTGAGGGAGCGTCGGCGAGCGAGACGTTCCAGGCGCCCTTCGAGGTGTCGAACCACTGGGCGCCCGCCTGCCAGGCGTAGCAGGCGAACTGCGTCATCCCGTCGGTGGGGAAGAGCGCCAGCCGGCGGTCGGGTGCCTCGCGACGCACCGTCGCGGCCTGCTCGGCGAACTCGTCCCAGGTGCGGGCGGCTTCGAGCCCGTGGCGGTCGAACAGGTCGGCGCGGTAGTGCATCACCATGGGCTCGACGTCCAGCGGCACGGCGAACACCCGGCGTTCGAAGGTGGTCAGGCCGAGCGCCTGCGGCAGCAGCTTGCGGCGCAGGCCGTCGCTCATCAGATCGGTGATGTCGCGGGCGACGCCGTCGATGGCGAACCCCGGCACCTGCGGGTATTCGAGAGTGGCGACGTCGGGCGCGTTCCCGGCCCGCGCGGCGTTGCTGAGCTTGGCGTAGCCGCCCTGCCCGCCGGAGGGGATCTGCTGGAACTCCACCTGGACCGTGCGGTGGGTGCGGTTGAACGCGTCGACCACTTCCTGGCTGCCGCGCAGGGCGGACCAGAAGGTGATGCGGGTGGTGGTGCCCGTGCGGGCCGACGATGCGCCGTTCCCCCCGCTGCAGGCGCTCGCGGCTCCTGCAAGGGGTAGGGCGGTCATCGCGGCGAGCACGGAGCGACGGCTGGGTCGTCCGGGCATGGCGCCTCCGCGGCTCCTGCGGGTCCGCGCGGGTGCGGACACGACTCTTCGAGACACCGGAATCCTGAACGCCCCGCCCCAAACGGTCAATAGATCGATCAGAAGAAAATTAAACGCTCAAACGCTCATTCGTCGAGCGGTTCGGTCAACGGGTCCGTCGATCCCCGCACCATCAGCCGCGGCAGCAGCTCGATCCGCCGGCCCGGCTGCCGGCCCCCGGGTGCCTCGGCCAGCCGCTGGAGCAGCAGCTCCGCCGCCGCGTGCCCGACCTCCGCCTTCGGCGGGGACACGGCCGTCAGCGCGGGCGAGGCGAGACCGGCCACCACATCGTCGTACGCGACCACCGAGCAGTCCTCCGGCACCCGCACCCCCTCCTCCGCGAGCCGCTGGACCACCATCAGGGCGTCCACGTCGCCGTGCAGCACCATCGCGGTGGCACCCACCTTGCGCATCAGCGCCGACGGTTCGGCCGTCTCGTCCGCCGAGTACGGCCCGTCGGCCCCGGCCTCCGGTGCGACCAGCGTCCACGCCCACCGCTCCACCAGGGGATGCGCCCCGGCGATCTCCGTGAAGGCGGCACGCAGCGAACGGGCCGTGGGGCTGTCGTGCCGGGTGGCGACCACGATCCGCCGGTGCCCGAGCCCCACCAGGTGCTCCACCGCGAGGTGCGCGCCGTACCAGTGGTCGGAGCAGACCGAGTCCAGGGCGTGCAGCGCGCTGCCGCGCCACGGGCGGCGCTCCATCAGCACCGTCGGCACGCCGATCCCGGCCAGCCACTCGTGGTCGGCCTCCTCGTCGGTCCGGCCCCGCCAGCGCGGGGCGATCAGCAGCCCGTCCGCGCCGTCCGACAGGGCACGCTCCACCAGTGGCCGCTCGGCACCGGACGCCTGCGGCGCGAGGTGCAGGGCCATGCGCACCCCGGCCCGCTCCAGGACCGTGCGCGCCCCGTGCAGCGTCTCGGTGAGGTAGGAGTGCCGTACGGGGACCACCACGGCCACCCGGTCGCCGCCCGCCGGGACCGGATCGTGGGCCGTCTCCTGGGCCGGCAGCGTCGACCGCACCACTCCGTGACCGCGGCTCAGCCTGCCCTCGCGCGTCAGCTCCTCGACGTCGCGGCGCACGGTGACCACCGAGACCTGCAACTCGTCGGCGAGGTCGCGCACCCGCGCGGTACCGCGCGCCTGGACCGCCGCCAGTATCCGCTGGCGCCTGAGATCGACCGGCTCCCGCATCAGGGCTCCCCACCCGAGAATGTTCGTTTGAGCGATTCCGCGTCATCATAACGATCGCTCGCGTCGGGCGCCGCCGTGCCGGGTGCCGGGTGCCGGATTCCTGTGTCCTACGGTTCCGGGTCCGAGAGGAGGGGGCCCAGCGGGCCCAGGTCGAGATTGAGGTCGGAGCGGCTCAGTCCGTGCTGGGCGCACAGGTCGTCCATGCGCTCGTCGAGCAGCATGAGCGCCGTGCCGAGCCGGTCCTCCTGCTCCGCGCTCAGCGTCCCCTCGTCGAAGCGGCGCACGGCCTGGCGCTCCATGAGCTGGCGCAGCAGCTCCACCACGGTCAGGACCAGCGCGGCCAGGTCGTTGGTGACCCGCTCGGGATCCAGGTCGAGGGCATGGGCGGTCCGGGCGGCGCGGGTCCGGGGCGCCGTCACAGCGGCCCGCTGTCCGGCCAGGGGGCGGGCACCCGCTCGTTCACCGACGACAGCAGGGCGTGCAGGGAGATCCGCACCAACGGCACGTCCGCGACGGCCAGCACCAGGTCGCCGCTGACCACGACACCGGTCGCCAGCACCCGGTCCAGCAGGTCCACCAGGGGCACCCCGACCGGTGCGTACGGCTCCGGGCCGCCCCAGGGCACGGGCGCCGGGCCCGGCGTACGGGCGTCCGGGACGGTCATGCGGGGACCTCCTGGTCCGGGCCGGCCTGCGGGTCCTCGTCCCAGCGGGCGAAGGAGTACGGGATCCACGGACCCGAGGCGTCCACCCGTACCGCCGGACGCCGGCCGTCGGCGGTGAGCCGCCCCAGTACCTCGGCGAAGGCGGTACGCCGCGCGTCCTCCACCAGGTAGGCGACGTTGAGCAGTTGCGGTGCGCGTCGTCCGGTCAGCCGCTCGCTCTGCGGACGGTGCCGTGTCGCGGCCACCGCGTACCGCCGCAGCTCCGCGTCGACGGCCTCCGCCTCGGCCAGCGCCCTGTCGTGGGCGCCCCGGCGGTCACGCCGTCGTGCGCTGATCCGGCTGAGGTAGGCGCGGCCCCCGGCGCCGGAGCCGGTGCCGGCACCCGCTCCGGTGTCCGTGGCGGGCTCGGGCGGGGCCTCGGCGGCGTGCACCTTCACCGCCCACTCCGTGCGGTCCCGGAGGCGGTCGAGCAGCGTGTTGAGCACCGGCTGCCGGGCGGCCACCGCCCGCGCCGCGGTCAGGTCGCCGCGGTACAGGGTCGCCATCGGCAGCGGCACGACGGGCCCCCGCCCGGCCGCGGCCTCCACGCCCCGGTGATGGGCACGCGCGCAGCGCTCCAGGTCGTCGGGCCGGTTGAGGCGTTCCGTCAGCGCCTCCGCGTCGAACAGGGCCGCGGGGACGTCCTGAACGACCAGGCACAGGTCGCCCGCGCTCAGGACACGCAGCGGACCGCCCTCCTCGTGCCCCCTCGCCGCGGCCAGAGCGGCCGGGTCCGGCGGGGTGCGGGTGACGGCGAAGGCACAGACGACGTCGGGGGTCGCCGGTCCGGCGGCGGCCGTGCTCATCGCACGGCTCCCGTCGTCTCCCCGGCGGCCCCCTCCAGGGCGTCGAGGCGCTCCCGCAGCCGCGCGTTCTCCTCCGCGAGCGCGTCCCGCGCCGCCCGGGACGACAGCGCGGGATCCGTCTCCCACCAGTCGATGCCGGCCTTCTTCGCGGTGTCCACCGAGGCGATGAACAACCGCAGACGGATCGTCAGCAGCTCGATGTCGAGCAGGTCGATCTTGATGTCGCCGGCGATGACGATGCCCTTGTCGAGGACGCGTTCGAGGAGGTCGGCCAGGCTGCCGGAGGGGGGCCCGTAGGGCTCGGTACCCGGGCCCGGGTACGGGTGGTCGAGGTCGGTCACCGCGTACGCCCCGCGGCAGCGTCGTCAGCGACGCGGGCGGGCACGCCGGTCGTCCTCGTCGTCGTACTCGTCGGCATACGGCTCCTCCTCGTCGTCGTCGTCCTCGTACTCGTCCTCTGAGTCCTCGTCACCGTCGTCGTTTTCGTCGTCTTCGTCCTCGTACTCGGACTCGTCCGGTTCCTCGGCGTTCTCCTCCTCTTCCAGCGCTTCCTCGTGGCTCTTGACGACCTCGCCGTCGCGGATCTCGCCGCGCCAGCCCTCGACCTCCTCCTCGTCGGCCAGTGTCACGTGCCGCGCGAAGTGCTTGAGGTCCAGCCGCAGCCGGCGTCCCTGCGCGCGCCAGAGGTTGCCGGTCTTCTCGAAGAAGCCCGCCGGGTAGTACTCGACGACCACGACGACCCGGGTCAGCCGGGGCGCCAGCTCGTGGAAGCTGACCACCCCGTTGGTACTGCCCTTGGCGCCCTCGGAGGTCCAGGTGATGCGCTGGTCGGGGATCTGCTCCTGGACGGTCGCCTTCCAGCTGCGCGTCGAGAAGGCGATCTTGGCCGTCCAGTCCGAGGTCACCTCGTCGTGGGGACTGACGCTCTGGACACCCTTGGTGAAGCCGCTGAAGTCCTGGAGCTGCGTCCACTGGTCGTAGACGGTGCGCAGGGGGACGCCGATGTCGACGGTCTCCATGATGTGTGTCGCCTTGACGCTGCCGCCGCCGCTGCCCCTGGAACCACCGCCGCCGCCGTTCTTGGAGTCACCCCCGCCGGCCGACTCGGTCAGGCGGTCGGTCAGGGAACCGACCCGTTCCCCCGCCCTGCCGAGAAGTCCGTGACCCGCGGCGGAGAGGTAGCCGCCGAGCGCGTCCTTGAGATCACCGAGGGGAGAGGGGCCGTCGTCGCCCTGCCTGCCGGGGCTCATGCGCGCCCACCCCCGCGCCCGGCGCCCCGGACCACCGTCCGCTGCGCCGGTCCGGCCGTCTTCCTGGCGGCAGTCTTCTTGGCCGCCTTCTTCGCGGGCGGCGCGTCCTTGCGCGGCGGAGCCTTCTTGGCCGCCTTCTTCGCCGTCTTCCGGGGCGGCGCGGGCCGCCGGTCCTCCTCGCGGTCCTCCTCCTCGAAGTAGGCGTCCTCGTCCCAGGTGTCGTCGCGGCCGTCGTCCGGTCGGCCCTCGTCGGTGAGCGCGTCCGTACGGTCGCGGAGGTTGTCCGCGAGGCTGGTGAGGCGGCGGTTCGCCGCGGCGGTGACGGCCGCGCGTCCGGCGGTCAGCAGCTCGCCCCTGACCTGGTCGGTCAGCTCCTGGAACTGCGGCGTCCGCTGTAGGCCGCCGAGCCCCTGGCCGAGGACCTGGCCGGGGGAGAGGCCGACGCGTCTGCCCACGAGGTAGGAGCCGACCGCGAAGGCCAGCTTGGCCTTCCTGGTGCGCCCCAGGAGGTATCCGCCCGCCACGGCAGCCGCCATGGCCGTCCTGCTGTCGTTCATACGTGTCGTCTCCGCGCTGGATTCGTGGTGGTGGTACGGCCGGTGGGCCGGGCCGGGCGTTCGAGAAGGGTGAGCAGGCGCTCCTCCTCCCGCTCGAAGGCCGCCTCGTCGATGGCGCCCTCGTCCAGGGCCCGGTTGAGCGCGGCCAGCCGCGCTTGTACGGCGCGCGGGTCGTGCGCCTGGCGCCGGGCCTCCTGGAGCAGGTGGTCGGCGATCCACGCCGTGCCGCGCACCGGAGCGAGGGGCAGCAGGAGGAGTCCGCTCACGATGCCCATGCGGTCACCGGCCGGCCGGCGGTGCGGGGCGCGGGTCGACGAAGCTGTAGCAGGGCAGCGGTCCGGTCACGCTGAGGGCCAGCCGGTCGCCGCAGGCCCGGGCCCGCTCCGCCACCGCTGCCCTGAACCGCGCCTCGTCGGCCGAGCGCAGCAGGAACGAGGCGCTGAGGACCTGCTCGTCGTCGGTCGCGCCCTGCACCGTCCGCACGGCGAGCGGCGCCAGTCGGTCGACGACCTCCCGGGCGGCGCGCCGTGCCTCGCGGCGGACACCGAGGGCGATCGCCTCGCCGAGCCGGACGTTGGCCTCGTAGTCCGGGCGTCGCCGGGTCCGCAGGGCCAGGGTCCGCAGTCCGTCGTCGCGGCGCACCAGGTCGGCGAAGTGGCCGGGGACCACCGTCCCCTTGACGTTGAGTTCCACGCATCCGCGTACGCCGTCGAGCTGCCGCGTCAAGTGCGCCGCGTCGGAGCGCAGTTGGGCGATGAGCGTGTCGGTCCGGGGGCTGAGGACCGCGAACCGCATGGGCAGCACCGGCCCCTGCGCCGCCAGTTCGTCCAGGACGGCCTGGTGGGCCAGCAGGTCGCGGCGCCGGGGCCGGAGCCGCGGGGGCGCGTCCGACACCGCGGCGCACAGCCCGGACTCGGTCAGCAGCCCGACCGGGGAGCCGTCGACACCGGGGGAGCGGGGCACACGGACGCCGGCCGGGGTGATGCCGTAGACGTACAGGGCCTTGAGGGCGGCCGCTGGCCCGGGGGCGGCGGCGGACTCGGGGGCGGTGGTGGCGGGCGCGGTCATCGGTCCTCCTCCTCGGTGCGCCGGCGGGGGCGGGCTCGGGGTCGGTCGTCCTCGTCGCGGGGGCGTGCGGCGGTCCTGCCGCGGGGCCGCTGCGCGCTCCGGGTGCGCTCCGTGCGTTCGCGGGGCCGGAGCTCCGTCTCCTCGGGCTCCTCCGCCTCCTCGTCGTGCGCGGGCTCGTGCTCGGGCGCGAGGACGTCGCGCACCTTGTCGGTCAGCGAGCGCGCCGTACGCCGGGCGCCCGCCCTGCCCACGGTCTTGGCGACCGGACTGCCGAACATCTCGGGCACGGTCTTGGAGCGCACGTCGTGCTCCAGGTCCAGCCGGTTGCAGGCCTCGGCGAACCGCAGATAGGTGTCGACGCTCGCGACCACGATGCGGGCGTCCACCTTGAGGATCTCGATGCCGACCAGGGAGACGCGCACGAAGACGTCGATGACCATGCCGCGGTCGAGGATGAGTTCGAGGACGTCGTAGAGGGTTCCGGCGCGGGGCGCGCAGACGACCTCGTCGTCGTAGGTGATCATGCGGTGGTCCTTCCGGGTGCGGCCCTCACGGTCCGCTCACTGGTCCTGGGCACCACGCCGGTAGCGCGCGATCCTGCGGTACTGGATCAGGTCGCCCGCCGGGTTCAGCCCGACCTCGTAGGTGGCGAGCAGGCTGGTGGTGTCGGGGATGCGCGCGACCTCGAGCACGTCCACGTTGACGATCCAGCCGCCGTCCTCGCCCCGGCACACCGCGGAGACCCCTTCGAGGTGGTGCCCGATCAGCTCGGACAGGGCGTCGGCGGCGTGCCGTGCGGCGTCGCGGGCGTCCCGCACACCCCGCTCGCGCGTGGCCGTGGAGGTGGTGCGGCGCCGTCGCTCGCCAGGTTCTGTCATGCTGCCCACTCTGACCGTGGGACCCCGGTCCGCGCGTGCGCAGTTACCCCATCCGGGGCTGCCCCGTGCGCCGGCAGTGCAGGAAGAGGTGCGGCTCCGGGCGGGCGTCCGGGTGGGCCGGGGTGAACATCGACGCCTCCTGCGCCAGCACCTCCAGGCCCGCGTCCTCGGCCAGGTCGATCAGGTCCTGCGCGGGGAAGCTGGTCACGCGCACCGGCTGGCCCATGAAGGTGGCGTCGACCCCGTCCACGTCCAGCGGCACGGTGGCCAGGACCAGGTAGCCCTCCGGCCGGAGCAACCGCGCCAGTCGCCGTACGAGATCCCGCTGCTCCCGGCGGTCCAGCTGGAGCAGTGAGAAGTACACGCAGACGGCGTCGAACGAGCCGTCCGCGAGCGGTACGTCACGGACGTCGGCGCACTGGAAGGTGGCGGCCGGCACCTGCTGCGCGGCCAGCTGCACCATGACGGGGGAGACGTCGATGCCCAGCACCACGTGCCCGGCGTTCGCGAGGGTCTCCGCGGTGGGCCGTCCCGTGCCGCTGCCCACGTCCAGCACCCGGCTGCCCGGCGCCAGCCGTGCCAGCAGCCACTCCAGCGAGCGGCGGTGCGTCCTCGACCCGGCGAACGCCTTCTCGTACTCGGCGCCCAGCGCGTCGAAGGCGGCGGCGGCCCGCGGGCGTTCCCGGTCGTCGGTCACGGCGTTCCCTCCGGTGCGGTGAGCCGGTGCCCGGGCATCGTTCCACCGGGAACGGGCCGCCGACAAGGGGCCCTTCGGGCGACGGTGCCACGGGGGGCGCTAGCGGTCCGCATCCCGCGCGTCCCGGGCGTCCCGCGCCGTCCCCGGTTCGGCCATCCGGCGGTGCACCGCGGCCTTGACACGGTCCGGCAGCACCTTGTCCGCCACTCCCTGGGCCTTGGTCTTCGCCGAGCCGGTGACCAGCTTCCCGCGGCCCTTCATGACCGCGTCGAACGCCTGCCGGGCGACCTGCGCCGGGTCGTCCTTCGGCATGGTGCCGACCTTGGTGTCCGTCATGCCGGCCCGCCGGAAGAAGTCCGTCTCCGTCGGCCCCGGCATGAAGGAGGTGACGGTGACACCGGTGTCCCCGACCTCTTCCTGCAACGCCTGCGCGAAGGACTGGACGAACGACTTCGACGCGTTGTAGACCGACTGGAAGGAGCCCGGCATCGTCGCCGCGACCGAGGACGTGAACATGAGCCGCCCCACCCCGCGGGCCACCATGTCCCGCAGGAGGGGTTTGGCGAGCCGCACGGTCGAGGTCACGTTGAGGTCGATGACGGACTGGTCGTCGGCGAGGTCGGTGTCGACGAAGGCGCCGCCCTGCCCCACCCCGGCGTTGAGGGCCGCCACGTCCACCGCGAGCCCGGTCAGGGCGGCGACCAGGTGGTCCACGCCGTCGGGGTTCCTGAGGTCCGCGCGCACGGCCCGTACCTCCACGCCGGTCTCCCGCAGCCGCTGGGCGGCGTGCTCCAGCCGTTCGTCCTCGGCGTTGACCACGAGGTCGTATCCGTGTTCCGCGAACAGCGCGGCGAGTTCGTACCCGATGCCGCTGGACGCCCCGGTGACCAGGGCGAGCGGCCTGCTGCCGTCCATGGTTCCTCCGTCCTCGGCGCACCCGCGCCCCTGACGACCGCCGGGTGCCCCGATCCGGGTCCTCGCATCATCACGGTCCGGGACCGGCCCGACCGCTCGCCCCGGACGGGCCCCGTCCGGGGCCGGGTCCGCCGGCCCGTGGGCGGGCCCCGTCCAGGGCCAGGTCCACCAGCCCCCGTACGAGCTGGTCGTCCAGCGGCGCCCCGCTGAGCAGCACCCGCACGAACAGCGGACCGCTGACCGCTTCGATCAGCAGTCCGGGATCGGTGTCCGCGGCCAGTTCGCCCCGCTCGGCGCCGCGCCGGACCATCACGACGGCGCGGTCGAGACGCTCGCTCCAGTAGGGTCCGCGGCGGTCCTCCAGGGAGTCGTCGTGCTCGACGCTCAGCCGCAGCAGCGCCCGGCCCTGCGGGGTGGCGAGGAGCCGGGCCAGGGCGGAGAAGAACGCCAGCAGGTCGTCCCGCACCCGTCCGGTGTCCGGGACCGGCAGCGCGGCGTCCAGCTCCGTGGTCAGCGCGTCCAGGATCAGGTTCTCGCGGGTGCCCCACCGCCGGTACACGGAGGTCTCGTGCACTCCGGCCGCCCGGGCCACGGCGCCGACCGTCGCGCCCGCCAGACCCTCGCGCGACAGCAGGTCCACGGCGGCGGCCAGCACCGCCCGCCGCATCCGCTCCCCACGGCGGCGCAGGGGCGGGGCGACGGGTTCCGGTGAGCTCATCGGCCCAGCGTAAAGCAAGTCGCCCTGCGTTGGGTGTACGGTTAACGCAAGTCGACCTGCGATGGACCGCTGGGGACCGTCCCGGGGTCGCCGCCGCACCGAGGAGGTCCTGTCATGGCGCAGATGCTCGCCGCCCGCCTGCACGTCCCGAGCCGCACCCTGCGACTCGAGGAGGTGCCCCGCCCGCAGCCCGGGCCGGGGGAGGTGCTGGTCAAGGTCGAGGCGGCCGGTGTGTGCCTGTCCGACGTGCACCTCATCGACGGCACCCTCACCCCGCTGCTCCTCCGGGGCGACACGGTCACCCTCGGCCACGAGGTCTCAGGCACCGTCGCCGAGACCGGCGCGGGCGTCACCGCCTGGTCGCCCGGGCAGCGGGTCGTGCTGCACGCCGGCGAGGCGCGGGACGGCGTCA
The DNA here is from genome assembly GCF_003112555.1 of Streptomyces coelicoflavus. GTDB lineage: Bacteria > Actinomycetota > Actinomycetes > Streptomycetales > Streptomycetaceae > Streptomyces > Streptomyces coelicoflavus. The sequence continues at coordinate 217,111 of NZ_BEWB01000007.1, forward strand.
CCTACACCCGCGGTGTCGACTACGACGGCGGCTGGGCCGAGTACGCCCTGTCCGCCGCCGACGCCATGACCCCGCTGCCCGACACCATCCCCTTCGAGCAGGGCGCGATCATTCCGGACGCCGTGTCCACCCCGTGGGGCGCGATCACCGAGACCGGCGCGGTCCGGCCCGCCGAGGCGGTCGGCGTGTGGGGCGTCGGCGGCCTCGGCGTCCACGCGGTGCAGTTGCTCCGGGCGATCGGCGCCTGCCCCGTCGTGGCCGTCGACCCGAACCCGGTCGCCCGCGAACGCGCCCTGGCCGCCGGAGCCGACCTCGCCCTGGACTCCGCCGATCCCGAGCTGCGGCAGACGGTCCGCGCGGCCACCGGTGGCGCGGGGCTGGCCGCCGCCTTCGACTTCGCGGGCGTGCCGCCCGTGCGCGAGCAGGCGGTCTCCGTCCTCGCGCCCAAGGGGCGGCTCGTCCTGGTGGGTCTGACCGACAAGCCGCTCACCGTCACGGACGGCACCCGCTTCAGCTATCTCCAGCAGCGGGTCCTCGGCCACTACGGTTCCGACATGCCGGTGGCGCTGCCCCAGCTCCTGCGGCTGATCCAGGGCGGCCGCCTCGACTTCTCCGGTTCGGTCAGCGGGGTGCTGCCGCTCGCCGAGGCCGCCGAAGCGGTCGCCCGCCTCGAGAAGAAGCAGGGCGACCCGATCCGGCTGGTGCTGCGCCCGTGAGGTGAGGGAAAGCCGAGAAGTCCCGCGGTGGTTGAACGCTCCGGCCCCCGGTTCCGTATGGAGCCGGGGGCATTTCATGTCCGAGTCCGTCACGACACAGGAGCACGCCTTGGGACACAACAGGCGCAGACGCCCGACCGGGGCGCGGCGCGCGACCTTCGGAGCGGTGGCGCTGATACTGGGAGGCAGCGGCCTGGTGGCCGTCAACGTCTTCGCCTCCGCGACCGAGTCCGGCAACGCCGCCGTTCCCCTGGGCAGTTCCGGTGTCGCGGCCACCGTCGACTGCCCGGACCCGACCGAGCGGCTCACGGCCGTCCCGGAGCGGGCCAGGCCGGAGGTCGACAAGGAACTCGCCCACCTCGACGGGCAGATCGCCGCCGCGTACGCCGGGCTCCAGGAGGCCGCCCGCACCGCGGACGACGGCACCCTCGACGAGGCCGCGATCCTGGACCCGCTGAAGAAGGAGCGCGCGGCGACGCTCGAACGCATCGCCGCCGCCATCGACAAGGCCGGCGACCGCCCCGAGGGCCTGGACACCCTGGCCGAGTGCACCCTGCGCCGCACCGAGATCGCGTCGGCGGACGCGGGGAGCGGCAGCCCGGACCGGCAGGGGGAGGGGAAGGACCAGGAACAGGGCCAGGACCAGGACCAGGGCCAGAAGCAGGAGGACGGCAAGGGGGCGGCGTCCGGCGACGGGCAGCAGCAGTCGGGCAACGGCGGGCAGGCGGGCAACGGCCCCGTGGCGGCGGACTACGTGGACATCGAGTCCGTCCGGCCCAACGTCGTGCGGGCGCCCCTCCGGAAGAAGGCGTCGACCGGTTCCTTCGCCACCAGCTGCGGCGTCAACGCCGAGGGCCTGTTCAACTCGGACAACCTGATCGCCGCCCCCGGCGTCGGCAACGGCGCCCACCACTTCCACGACTACGTCGGCAACCAGGCCAACGACGCCTTCGCCAGCGACGAGGACCTGGCCGCCGGCGACACGAGCTGCGCCGACCAGGGCGACAAGTCCTCGTACTACTGGCCCGTGCTGCGGCTCCAGAACGGCACCGCCGAACAGGACGCCCAGTCACCGGGCGGCGGCGTCGAGGGCAACGCGGGCGAGATCGTCACGCCGGCCGAGGTGACCCTGACGTTCGAGGGCAACGAGCGCGGCAAGGTCACCGGGATGCCGCGGCTGCTGCGCATCATCACCGGCGACGCCAAGGCGTTCGTCAACGGCGACACCAACGCGAACGCATCCTGGAGCTGCACCGGCTTCGAGGACCGGCAGCTGAAGGACAAGTACCCGCTCTGCCCCTCGGGCAGCGACGTGGTGCGCACCTTCACCTTCCAGAGCTGCTGGGACGGCCGCAACATCGACAGCGCCAACCACCGCACCCACATGGCCTTCGCCGCCGCCGACGGCAGCTGCCCCGAAGGGTTCCGGGCCGTTCCGCGGCTGGTGCAACGGGTCGTGTACGACGTGGCCGCGCCCAGCCTGGAGGACGGGGGCAGGACCGTCCCGCTGTTCGCCGTGGACTCCTTCCCCGAGCAGCTGCACAAGCCGGTCACCGACCACAGCGACTTCATCAACGTCTTCGACGAGGACCTGATGCGCGAGATGGTCGAGTGCATCAACTCCGGCCGGGAGTGCGGTCCGGAGACGCCCCCGGGCGCCGAGCCGGGCGAGGGCGGGGAACAGCCGGGCGGCAACGGCGACGGGCAGACCGCCGAGCCCCCGGCCGAGCAGACCGCCACGGCCTCGGCACCCGCGGACACCGGCCAGGACGGCCAAGACGGCCAGGACGGCCGGCCGGGCGGAGAGGACGACGGGAAGAACCCCGGTCAGGACGAGAGCCAGAACGACGGCCAGAACGACGGGCAGCCCGGCGCCGACGAGACCGCACCCCCGGCCGCCGAGTCCGAGGGCACCGAGGCCTCCGCGAGCGCCGAGCCCAGGGCCGCGACGACGGCGGCCGAGGCCCCGGACGACGCGACCGGCGCCGTGGCCGCACCCGAGAAGACCGGCGACGCCGGAAACACCGGAGACAACGGGGACTCCGGAAGCGCCGGGGACGGTGGCGCCGGTGCCGGTGCCGGTGCCGGAGCCGGTTCGGCGCCCGAACCACAGGCGCAGGGCGGGCTCGCCGAGACGGGCTCCGGGCTCGGCCTGTGGCCCGCGGCGGTCGGCGGCGTGCTCTTCGCCGGCGGATGTGTCCTGCTGGTCCGTTCCAGGCGGCGTGCTATGTGACACCAGTGGCAGCGGCATGACGACGGGTGGGCGGGGTCCTCTTTCCCCGCCCACCCGTCGGGCCGGGGCACGTCGAGCACACCGAACACGCCACCGCGCGGCGGGAACTGTCTCATTCAGGGTGTTGCCAATCTCGCCACCCGGGCGCAGCCTGGTCTCCGACCGGCCTTTGGGAGCGCTCCCACCCGCTCGGTCGGAGCCTTGCCCCGCACCGTCCCCCCACCGGAAAGAAGGACTCCATGGATTGTCATGAGCGCGCCAACAATGCGCCCGCCGGAAGGACCCGCCGGGCGACGACCCTCGCCCTCAGCACCCTGACCGCGGCCCTGCTCACCCTGATCCCCTGGAGCGGCACCGCCGTCGCCCACGGCTCGGTCGTCGACCCCGCCTCCCGCAACTACGGCTGCTGGGAGCGCTGGGGCGACGACTTCCAGAACCCCGCCATGGCGGACGAGGACCCCATGTGCTGGCAGGCGTGGCAGGACGACCCCAACGCCATGTGGAACTGGAACGGCCTCTACCGCAACGGCTCGGCCGGCAACTTCGAGGCCGTCGTGCCCGACGGGCAGCTGTGCAGCGGCGGCCGCACGGAGAGCGGACGCTACAACTCCCTCGACGCCGTGGGTCCCTGGCAGACCACCGACGTCACCGACGACTTCACCGTCAAGCTGTACGACCAGGCCAGCCACGGCGCCGACTACTTCCAGGTCTACGTCACCAAGCAGGGCTTCGACCCCGCAACCCAGGCCCTGACCTGGGACAGCCTCCAGCAGGTGGCGCGGACGGGCAGTTATGCGCCCAGCCAGAACTACGAGATCCCGGTGAGCACCTCCGGACTGAGCGGCCGGCACGTCGTCTACACGATCTGGCAGGCGTCGCACATGGACCAGACGTACTTCCTGTGCAGCGACGTCGACTTCGGCTGACCCGCGCCACTCCCGTCCCCCCACCCCCGCCGGGCGCGCCGCGTCCGGCGGGGACACCGGTCGGGGCACGGCTCGGTACGACCGTGGGCCGAAGTGCCCGTCGACCGTTCCCGGGTGCGGTATACGTCCCCTCATGGACTACTACGACCTGGGTGGCCACGGCCGCCCGGTGACGACCTCGTCGCCCGAGGCCCAGCGGTGGTTCGACCGCGGGCTGGTGTGGACGTACGCCTTCCACCACGAGGAGGCCGTCGTGTGCTTCGAGGCCGCCGTCGCGGCCGACCCGGACTGCGCCATGGCCCACTGGGGCATCGCCCACGCCCTCGGCCCCAACTACAACAAGCCGTGGGAGGCCTTCGACGCCGAGGAACTGACCCGGACGGTCGACCGCACCCACGCCGCCGTCGAACGCGCACACGACCTGGCCGGCCGGGCCGACCCCGTCGAACGCGCCCTGATCGGGGCCCTGCGGGCCCGCTACCCCCGGGCGAGCGCCGTCGAGGACTGCTCGGTCTGGAACGAGCCGTACGCCGACGGCATGCGCGCCGTGTACGAACTGGCCCCCGACGACCTGGACGTGGCCGCCCTCTACGCGGACGCCCTGATGAACCTGACGCCCTGGCGGCTGTGGGACCTGCGCACCGGACGGCCCGCCGAGGGGGCGCGCACCCTGACGGCGAAGACGGTGCTCGACCGGGCCCTCGCCGCCGACGGCGGCCGCGACCACCCCGGCCTCCTGCACCTCTACATCCACCTGATGGAGATGTCCCCCACCCCGGAGGCGGCCCTCACCGTCGCCGGCCGGCTGCGCGGCCTGGTCCCCGACGCGGGTCACCTCCAGCACATGCCGTCGCACCTCGAAGTGCTGTGCGGCGACTACCGCCGCGTGGTGACGGACAACGAGGCCGCGATCACCGCCGACGAGAAGTACCGCGCGCGGTCGGGGGCGATGAACTTCTACACCCTCTACCGCTCGCACAACTACCACTTCAGGATCTACGGCGCGATGTTCCTGGGCCAGTACGAGGTCGCCCTCGACACCGCGGCCCGCCTCGAGGCGTCCGTTCCCGAGGAACTGCTGCGGGTGGAGAGCCCGCCCATGGCCGACTGGCTCGAGGCGTTCTTGGCCATGCGGGTGCACGTCCTGATCCGTTTCGGCCGCTGGGCGGACATCCTCGCCCTGCCGCTGCCGGCCGACCCGCGCCTGTACTGCGTGACGACCGCGATGCTGCACTACGCCCGTGGCGTCGCCCTCTCGGCCACCGGGCGGGTGGCCGAGGCGGAGGCCGAACGCGCACTGTTCCGCGAGGCGGTCGCCCGGGTGCCGGAGTCGCGCACGCTGTTCAACAACACCTGCGCGGACCTCCTCGCCATCGCCTCGGCCATGCTCGACGGTGAACTGGAATACCGCCGCGGCGACCACGCCGCCGCCTTCGCCGCCCTGGAGCGCTCGATCGAGCTGGACGACAACCTGCCCTACGACGAACCCTGGGGCTGGATGCAGCCCACCCGGCACGCCTACGGCGCCCTGCTCCTGGAGCGGGGCCGGATCGCCGAGGCCGAGGCGGTCTACCGGGCCGACCTGGGCCTGGACGACACCCTGCCCCGCCCGCTCCAGCACCCGAACAACGTCTGGGCCCTGCACGGACTCCACGAGTGCCTCGTACGGCTCGGCAGGGCGGGGGAGGCGCGGATCGTGGCGCAGCAGCTGAAGCTCGCCGCCGCGCTGGCGGACGTGCCGGTCGAGGCGTCCTGCTTCTGCCGCCTCGGCACCGCCCGCGCCGCCCCGGCCGCCGACGGCGGCACCGGCTGCTGCGCCACGGACCACTGACCCCCGGAGTCCGGGTCAGACGTTGACGCCGAAGTCCGCGGCGATGCCCGCGAGACCCGAGGCGTACCCCTGCCCGACCGCCCGGAACTTCCACTCGGCACCGTGCCGGTACAGCTCGCCGAAGACCATCGCGGTCTCGGTCGAGGCGTCCTCGGACAGGTCGTAGCGGGCGAGCTCCTGGTTGTTCGCCTGGTTGACGACCCGGATGAAGGCGTTGCGGACCTGGCCGAAGCTCTGGCCGCGGTTCTCCGCGTCGTGGATGGAGACCGGGAAGACGATCCGGTCCACCTCGGCCGGGACCGTGGCGAGGTTCACCTTGACCGCCTCGTCGTCGCCCTCGCCCTCACCGGTGAGGTTGTCACCGGTGTGCTCGACCGAGCCGTCGGGGCTGGTCAGGTTGTTGTAGAAGACGAAGTGTCCGTCCGACAGCACCTTGCCCGCCGCGTCGAGGAGCAGCGCGGAGGCGTCGAGGTCGTAGTCGGTGCCCGTCGTGGTCCGCACGTCCCAGCCCAGACCGACCAGCACGGCGGTCAGGCCGGGCGCCTCCTTGCTGAGCGAGACGTTGCCGCCCTTGGCCAGGGAAACTCCCACTGCGTTCTCCTTCGTCGAGTTGGTCGTACTCCGTGTTCCCGGTTTCAATCTACAACACTGTAGAAGAAAGCCTTCTATACGATGTCGCCTCGGAAGACGATCGGCGGCGGAAGGAGGCGGGCGGTGACGGATGACCGGCGTCCGCGGCGACGGGGCCAGGGTGAGCTGGAGGCACTGGTGCTGTCCGCGCTGCGCGGGGCGGACGGGCCCGCGACGGCCGGCTGGGTGCAGGAGCGCCTCGGCGGCGACCTCGCCTACACCACGGTGATCACGATCCTGACCCGGCTGCTCGAGAAGGGCGCCGTCAGCCGTGAGCGCGCGGGCCGGTCCTTCGCCTGGACGCCCGCCTCGGACCAGGCCGGCCTGGCCGCGCGGAAGATGCGCAAGGTCCTGGATGCCGAGAGCGACCGGGAGGCGGTGCTGGCCAGCTTCGTCACGGGCCTCGACCCGGACGACGAGCGCCTGCTGCGCGCGCTGCTCGGGCACGCGCGCGCGGCGGAGGACGGCTGACACCGCATGGGCGTCTTCGTCTTCCTGCCCCTGGTCCTGCCGCTGACGGCGTGGCCGATCGCCAGGCTGGCCGAGCAGCACCTGCACCCGCGGACCGCGACCAGGCTGCTCACCGCCGTCGCCGCCGTGATGGCCCTGTGCAGCACGCTGTGCCTGGCCCTGGTGATGGTGGTCGGCACCGCGCAACTGCCGGGCAACCCGCTGCCCGACGGCTGGTCGGACCCCGAGGTTCGGGCGGCGGTGCCCTACGACGAGGTCGTCGGCAAGGCGGCGATTCCCGCGCTCTGCGCGGTGGTCGCGGCCTCGGCGCGGGCCCTGTGGCGACACGGCAGGGTGCGCCGCCGCGCCCACCGAGCCCTGGCCGGGCTGCCGGGCACCGGGGTGGCCGTACTGCCGGACGACGTGCCCTACGCGTACGCGCTGCCCGGTGGGCGCCGGGACCGCGTGGTGGTGAGCACGGCCCTGCTCGACTGCCTCGAATCCGGCGAACGGCGCGCGCTGTTCGCCCACGAGCGGGCCCATCTCGCCGCCGGGCACCACCGCTTCCTGCTCGCCGTCCGGCTCGCCGCGCTGGCCAACCCGTTCCTGCGCCCCCTGCGGACGGCCGTGTCCTACACGGCGGAGCGGTGGGCGGACGAGGCGGCGGCACGGGCGGTCGGCGACCGCCGCGCGGTGGCGACCGCGATCGGCAAGGCGGCCCTCGTCTCCCGCGGCACCCCCGTCGCCACCCTCGCCGGCCTCGCGGCGCCCGGCCCGGTGCCCCGCCGGGTGGCCGCCCTGCTGGGCCCCGCCCCCGCCGTCCGCACCTGGCCCCCTGCGTTCACGTCGGTGGGGCTGGCGGCGTGGGCCGCGGCCGCCGGAACCGCCGTCTCGGCGATGTCGTCCGCGAACGCCGCCGTCACGATGTTCCTCATCCTGCGGGCCGCGACGCCGTTCTGAGCGGCCCTCACTCCCTGACGGGCGGGATCGGGATTCCAGAAACGTGCAGGTCGCAGAGGTGTTGCCGAAACTTCCTCACTCGATCGGGTGAGGGACCAATCCGGGCCGGTGCCTGCTCCGGATTCCCCGTGTGAGGGAAGAACCGAGACCGTGCCGACAGCGAACCGGCGGCTGACCCCGGACCCGGGTCGGCCGGCCGCCACGTAACGGCACCGCGTACTCGGCGGCCCGCCGCACACCACTTCAGCTCTGTACCACGACTCCGCACCAACGCAGCCTTCGCGCTGCCCGTTTTCAGGGAGATTTTCCATGAACGCCCGTATTCGTCGCTCCACCGTCGCCGTCGTCGCGGCCGCCCTCCTGCCCCTGTCCCTGGCCGCCTGCTCCGACGACGGCGACTCCTCGGACTCCGCGCAGGCCGCCTCCTCGGCCCCCGCGGCGACCGACGACCAGTCGGCCGACGCCTCCGGCGGCATGGCGGACTCCGACGAGCCGTTCGGTCCGGCCTGCTCCACGGTGCCGAAGGAGGGCGCCGGTTCGTTCGACGGCATGGCCAAGGACCCGGTCGCCACGGCCGCCTCGAACAACCCGGCCCTGTCCACGCTGGTGACCGCGGTGAAGAAGGCCGGTCTGGTCGACACGCTCAACAACGCCGAGAACATTACCGTGTTCGCGCCCACCAACGACGCCTTCGCCAAGATTCCGAAGGCCGACCTGGACAAGGTCCTGAACGACAAGGAGATGCTCACCAACATCCTGACCTACCACGTCGTCGGTCAGAAGCTCGCGCCCGAGGACCTGGAGAACGGCTCCTTCGAGACGCTTCAGAAGTCCAAGCTGACCACCTCGGGCTCGGACGAGTCCTACAAGGTCAACGACTCCGCCAAGGTCGTCTGCGGCAACGTGAAGACCGCCAACGCCAACGTGTACATCATCGACACGGTCCTCATGCCCAAGAGCTGACGCGCGGGCCCCGGGAGCGGGTCGGGCAGTGGCCCGCTCCCCGGCGGGGCGGTGGCCCTGTGGTAGCTTGCGGAAGCCAGTCGAACCCACCTGGTGGGTCAGGGAATCCGGTGCGAATCCGGAACTGACGCGCAGCGGTGAGGGGGACGGGCGGAACACGGGCCACTGGGCGGCGCAGGCCGTCCGGGAAGGCGTTCCGTCCGGTCGAACCCGAGTCCGAAGACCTGCTGGCACCCGTGCCGCGTGCGGCGCGGGCCGCATCGTACGGACGGGCTTCGCGCATGAGCCCTCGACGCCAGAGGATTCTCCTTGCCCGCAGCACGCCCCGCCGGCTCCCGGCGACTGCTCCATCCCCGGCTTTCCCGGCTTCCCCGGTTCTCCCGGTTTCCCCGCCGTGCCCTCCGCGGCCCCGTACTGCTACTGACCGGCGCCCTGCTGGCCTCCGGCTGCGGCTCCGGGGCGGCCACCGACGGCGCGGGTGCCGCGTCCGGCGCGGCCGGCTACCCGCGCACCGTCCGGGACTGCGGGCACGACGTCCGGGTCACCGCCCCGCCGCGACGGGCGGTCTCCCTCAACCAGGGCACCACGGAGATCCTGCTGTCGCTCGGCCTCGCCGACCGCATGGCGGGCACCGCCACCTGGACCGACCCGGTCATGAAGGGACTGGAGAAGGCGAACGCCGGTGTCCCCCGGCTCGCCGACGACATGCCGTCCTTCGAGACGGTCCTGGACGCCGAACCCGACTTCGTCGCCGCCTCCTTCGCCTCCACCCTCGGCACCGGCGGCGTGGCCACCCGGGAACGGTTCACGGAACTCGGCGTGCCGGCCTACCTGTCCCCGTCCGACTGCGTGGGCAAGGACAACAGCGGCGACGGCGACGGTGTCCGGGACCAGGCCCTGACCATGGACACCGTCTACGGCGAAGTCCGCGACCTGGCCCGCCTCTTCGGCGTGGAGCGGCGCGGCGACGAACTCGTCGCCGGCCTCGAGTCCCGGATCGACAGGGCCACCTCGGGCATCGACGCCTCCGGTGTCTCCCTCATGTACTGGTTCGCCAACTCCACCTCGCCCTACCTGGCGGGCTGCTGCGGCGCACCCGGCGTCATCACCCGCGCGGTCGGCGCCGAGAACGCCATGGACGACACCCACGAGGAGTGGCCGCAGGTGGGCTGGGAGACCGTCGCCGACCGGGACCCCGACGTCCTGGTCCTCGGCGACCTCACCCGCAAGTCGCAGACGGCCGAGACGGCGGCGAAGAAGATCGAGTTCCTGGAGTCCAACCCCGTGACCAGGAACATGACCGCCGTCCGCGAGAAGCGCTACGTGCTGCTCAGCGGGCAGGCCATGAACCCCACCATCCGTACCGTCGAGGGCGTGGAACAGGTGGCGGCGGCGCTGCGCGAGTTCGGGCTCGCCGAGTGACGTCCGCGAGCGGGGCGGCCCCCGCCTCCGTCCCCGGCGTCCGCGCCCCCCGCCGCGCGCCCCTAGCATGGGCTGCGGCCGGGATCCTGGCGCTGGCCGCATCCGTGGCCGTGGCCGTCACCATCGGCCCGGCGGACATCGGGGTCGCCGACGTGTGGTCCGTGATCGCCGCCCACCTCGGCGCCGGCACCACCGCCGGGGAGGTGTCGCCGATCCGCGACGGCATCGTCTGGGACCTGCGGCTGCCCCGCACCCTCCTCGCCGCGGTGTGCGGTGCCGGACTCGCCGTGTGCGGGGCCGTGCTCCAGTCCCTGCTGCGCAACCCGCTCGCCGACCCCTTCGTCCTGGGCGTCTCCTCCGGCGCCTCGACCGGCGCCGTCCTGGTCGTCGTGCTCGGCGTGGGCGGCGGTGCCCTGTCCGTGCCGGGCGGGGCCTTCGTCGGGGCGGTCTGCTCCTTCGCGCTGGTGCTGCTGCTCAGCCACAGCCTCGGCGGCACCACGGACCGCGTGGTGCTCGCGGGCGTGGCGGCGATGCAGCTCTTCTCCGCGCTCACCTCCTTCGTGATCATGACTGCCGCCGACGCCGAGACCACCCGCGGCGTGCTGTTCTGGCTGCTCGGCTCGCTCGGCGGCGCCGGCTGGAGCGACGTGTGGACGACCGCCGCGGTCCTGACCCTGGTCCTGACCGTGTGCCTCGGTCACGCCAGGACGCTGGACGCCTTCGCCTTCGGCCAGGACGCGGCGGCCGCGCTCGGCGTCCGGGTGGCCCGCACCCGGCTGGTGCTGCTGTGCGCCACCGCCCTGCTCACCGCCGCCCTGGTCGCCTCGGCCGGCGCGATCGGCTTCGTCGGCCTGGTGCTGCCGCACGCGGTACGGGCGCTCACCGGGCCCGGTCACGCCAGGCTGCTGCCGGTCAGCGCACTCGCCGGCGCCGTGTTCCTGGTGTGGGTCGACACCCTGGCCCGTACCGTCCTCGCCCCCCAGGAGGTCCCGGTGGGCGTGGTGACCTCGCTGATCGGCGTGCCGGCCTTCGTGCTCGTCCTGTACCGGGGCCGGAGGACACGGTGACCCTGAACGCCGAGCGGGTCTCCCGCACCACCGGTGGCCGGCTCATCCTGGACGGCGTCGACCTGAGCCCGCGCACCGGCGCCACGACGGGGCTGCTCGGCCCCAACGGCTCCGGCAAGTCCACCCTGTTGCGGCTGCTCGCCGGCGTACTCGCCCCGACCGCGGGCCTGGTCACCCTGGACGGACGCCCCCTGGACCGGGTGGCCCGCCGGGACGTCGCCCGGCGTGTCGCGGTGGTCGAACAGCAGACGGACACCCAGGTGGAACTGACGGTCCGGGACGTCGTCCGGCTCGGCCGCATCCCGCACCGCCGCGCCTGGGCACCGGCGTCGGCGGCCGACGAGGAGGCGGTCCTGGACGCCCTCGACCGCACCGGTCTCACCGACCGGGCCGACCGCCTCTGGCACACCCTCTCCGGCGGCGAACGCCAGCGTGTCCAGATCGCCCGCGCCCTCGCCCAGCAGCCGCGCGAGCTCCTGCTCGACGAGCCGACCAACCACCTCGACATCCAGCACCAGCTGGACGTGCTGGCCCTCGTCGCCGCCCTGCCCGTCACCGGCGTGATCGCCCTGCACGACCTCAACCTCGCCGCGATGTACTGCGACCACCTCGTCGTCCTCTCCGAGGGACGGGTCGTGGCCTGCGGAGAACCGGCGGAGGTGCTGACGACGGACCTGGTCGCGAAGGTCTACCGGGTCGACGCCGAGATCACCGCCACCGGCCCCGGCGGCCGCCCGCACGTACGCTTCCTGGGCACCCTGCCCGGCTAGGGCTCCGCGCGAGCGGTCACCCGGGGCGGTGGCAGAGCACGGGGACCAGTCGTCCATCGGGCCGACGGCAGGGCCCGAGGATCAGTCGTCCATCAGACCGGCGGCGAGCGTGGCACCCAGCTCCCAGCAGGCTTGCAGGTCGGCCTTGCCCGGCTCCCCGGCCACGGTCACCGCGGGCGCCGCACGCTGCCAGCCGAGGCCGGTCGTGACCGACTCGATGCCGCGGACCGCCCCCGTGGTGTCGCTGCCGCCGTGCACGTAGTAGCCGAAGGGGCGGCCACGCGTCTCGTCCAGACAGGGGTAGTAGACCTGGTCGAAGAAGTGCTTGAGCGCACCCGACATGTAGCCCAGGTTGGCCGGGGTGCCGAGCACGAGGCCGTGCGCCTCCAGCACGTCGACGGCCGTGGCCGCCAGGGCCGCCCGCCGGACCACCCGCACCCCCTCGATCTCGGGCGCGGTCGCCCCGGACACGACGGACTCCAGCATCGCCTGGCAGTTCGGCGACGGCGTGTGATGCACGATCAGCAAAGTGGCCACACCGGCAGCCTGCCGCCCGGCACCCTCCGACCGCAAACGGACACCGTGCCACCTGGCAGGTCCGCCCCCGCCGGCGCCCTACTCCTCGGGCGCCCCCGCCTCCGTCAGCTCGCCGCCGGCCAGCCCCAGCCATCGGCCGACACCGATCTCGCGCAGGAACCGCCGGTCGTGGCTGACGACCACGAACGCACCCCGGTAGGAGTTCAGGGCGCTCTCCAACTGGCCCACACCGACCAGGTCGAGGTTGTTCGTCGGCTCGTCCAGGAGCAGCAGGTGCGGCGCCGGTTCCGCGCACAGCACGCAGGCCAGCGTCGCCCGCAGCCGCTCGCCGCCGGAGAGCAGGCCGACCGGCAGATGGGCGCGGGCGCCCCGGAAGAGGAAACGCGCGAGGAGGTTCATCCGCTCGGCCTCCGGCCGCTCGGGCGCGTAGGCGGCGAAGTTCTCGGCGACGGTGCGCTCCTCGTCCAGCAGGTCGAGCCGCTGGGAGAGGTACGCGACCCGCCCGTCGGCGCGCCTGATGTCGCCGCCCTCCGGCTCCAGGTCGCCGTTGAGCAGCCGCAGCAGCGTGCTCTTGCCCGCGCCGTTGGCCCCGGTCAGGGCGATCCGCTCGGGCCCCCGGACCGTCAGGTCGACGCCCTGCGGGGCGAACACGTCGCGCTCGCCGAGCCGGATCCGGAGCCCCTGACCGAGGAAGAGGGTGCGGCCCGCGGGGACACGGGTCTCCGGCAGGTCCAGCGTGATGCGCTGTTCCTCCCGCAGTGACCGCTCCGCCTCGTCCAGCCGCGCCTTCGCCTCACCGACCCGGTTGGCGTGGGTCTGGCCCGCCCGGCCCGCGGACTCCTGCGCCCCGCGCTTCATGTTGCCCGCGAAGATGCGGGGGAGCCCGGCGCTCTTGAGATTGCGGGCGGCGTTGCTCGCGCGGCGGTCGGCCCGCTCACGGGCCTGCTGAAGTTCCCGCTTCTCCCGCTTCAACTCCTGTTCGGCGTTGCGGACGTTCTTCTCCGCGACCTCCTGCCCGGCGCGGACGGCCTCCTCGTAGGCGCTGAAGTTGCCGCCGTGGAAACGCAGTTCGCCGCGGTCCAGTTCGGCGATGCGCTCCATGCGGTCGAGCAGCTCCCGGTCGTGGCTGACCAGGAGCAGGCAGCCGCTGTAGTCCGTGAGCACGTCGTGGAGTCTGCTCCGGGCGGCCATGTCGAGGTTGTTGGTGGGCTCGTCGAGCAGGAGCACGTCGGGCCGCTTCAGCAGTTGGGCCGCGAGTCCCAGGGAGACGACCTGACCGCCGCTGAGCGTGCTCAGCCGCCGGTCCAGGGCCAGGCCGCCCAGGCCCAGGCGGTCGAGCTGGGCGCGGGAGCGCTCCTCGATGTCCCAGTCGTCGCCGATGGCCGTGAAGTGCTCCTCGGCCACGTCCCCGGACTCGACGGCGTCGATGGCCCGGATCACGGCGTCGACGCCGAGGACCTCGGCCACGGTCAGCCCGCCCGTGAGGGGCAGGGTCTGGGGCAGGTGGCCGAGGACACCCGAGACCGCCACGGAACCCGCGGTGGGCCGCAGCTCGCCCGCGATCAGTTTGAGCAGGGTGGACTTGCCCGCCCCGTTGGGAGCCACCAGACCCGTACGGCCCGCGCCCACGGTGAACGACAGGTTCTCGAAGACGGGGGTGTCGTCGGGCCAGGAGAAGGACAGGCCGGAGCAGCGAAGGACGGCGTCGGACATGGAGACGACCTCGTGGAGGTGAGGGGCAGGGAACAGACCTCTGCCCGGGAAGCAGGACAGGAAAAAGGGAACGACGACGGGGCCACTGCGACGGCGCTCGAAAACGCCCGCTGCGGCCTACCGGAACCGGGTCTCACCCGGAGATGTCGTCGTCACCCACCATGTCCGCGACTCCTCGCTGCACGATCAACGTCTCCACCAGCCTAACAGCCGGGCTCCCGCACCGGCCCCGGCGCCTGCGGCCGGTCCGGCGGATCATGCCGTGCCGGGTGGAGAACCGGCGGCTCGGCCGCCGAGAGGGCCCGGACGAACAGCTCGCAGGGTGCCGCTTCCGGCGCGAGCAGGTGGGAGACGGCCGCGGTCGCGGTGCGGTGCCAGCCGGCATGGTGGCGGAGCATGGCGTGGTCGCCGTCGGCCACGAGCAGCATGCCCGCCCGGGCCCCGGCGGCGCGGGCCCGGGAGACGTACGCGACGGACTCGGCGGGGTCCGTGACACGGTCGCGGTCGCCGTGCAGGACGAGTACGTCCCGCCCGCTCAGCTGGGCGACGGGCTCGCCCGGCGGACACCAGGGAGCCAGGGCCACCACCCCGCGCACCCCGTCGGCGCCGGCCGCGCGCAGGGCCGCCCGGCCACCCATGGAGTGGCCGAGCAGCACCACCGGTACGTCACCGACGAGGCCGCGCAACTCCGCGAGGGCACGCCGGGTGTCCCGCAGCGGCTCCGCGGCGGCGCCGTTCCAGCCGCGGCTGCGGTAACGCACCTGGCCGAGGAACACGTCGTCGCGGCCGGTGGCCGCCTCCAGCGCCCGCAGGAACGGGTGCATCCGCAGCGCCGCGAGCTGCCAGGGCCGTGCGGCGCTGCGGCTCTGAGCCCGGCCGCCGTGCAGCACCAGCACGGCGGCCCCGCTCCGGGGCGGCCGGCGCCGCACCCGCAGCGCGCCACCCGTCGACGGCTCGTCCTCAACGCCCATGCCCGTCCCGTTCCCTTCCGCTTCCCACCACGTCCCTGCCCCCGTCCTCCCTGATGATCCGTCGCCGACCCGCCCCCGGACTGGTGATGCGCCGGAAACGGTCCGCAACCTGCTCCAATCCGCCCGGCCCACGGCTCCGGATTACCCACGCAAGCGTTGATCACAGTGGGGTGGAGGAGCAGCGAAATGCCGCGAGCATCAGGGGAGGCCGGGCGCCGCACCGCCGTCGTCGGCAGCGGAGTGGCGGGTCTGACCGCCGCGTACGTACTGGGCCGCGAGCACCGCGTCACCCTCTACGAGGCGGACGACCGCCTTGGCGGGCACGCCCACACCCACGACCTGACGGCGCCCGACGGCCGCGTCCACCGGGTCGACTCGGGGTTCATCGTGCACAACCGCCGCACCTACCCGAACCTGCTGCGCCTCTTCGGCGAACTCGGCGTGGCCACGCAGCAGTCGGAGATGAGCATGTCGGTGCGGTGCGAGGGCTGCGGCCTCGAGTACGCCGGCGCCCGCGGCCCCGCGGGACTGCTCGCCCGCCCCCGCAACGCCCTGCACGGCCCCTACCTGCGGATGCTCGCCCAGGTGCCCCGGTTCCACCGCGCGGCCCGCCGACTGCTCGACGGCGGTGCGCACGACCCGGAGCCCACCCTCGGCGAGTTCCTGGACCGCGAGGGCTTCTCGCCGTACTTCCGCGCCCACTTCATGACGCCCGTGGTCTCGGCGGTCTGGTCCTGCGACGCCGCCACCGCCCTGCGCTACCCGGCCCCCTACCTGTTCCGCTTCCTGCACCACCACGGCATGCTCGCCGTCGGCGGCTCCCCGGTGTGGCGCACGGTCACCGGCGGCTCCCGCTCCTACGTCGACCGGATCGCCGAGCGGCTGCCCGACGTGCGCACCGCCACCCCGGTCCGCTCGGTGGCCCGGCACGCGGACGGCGTGGACGTCACCGCCGCCGACGGCACCACCGACACCTACGACCACCTCGTCGTCGCCGTCCACCCCGACCAGGCACTGGAGTTACTGGCCGACCCCACGCCCGACGAGAAGGAGGTCCTCGGCGCCCTCCGGTACTCCCGCAACGCCACCCTCCTGCACACCGACACCGCCCTGCTGCCGCGTGCGCGCGGCGCCCGTTCCTCCTGGAACTACCTCATGCCCGCCTGCGACGCGGGCGCCGACCGGGTCCGCGTCAGCTACGACATGAACCGGCTGCAGCGCCTCGACGCCGCCGACACCTACGTCGTCACCCTCGGCGGCGAGGACCGCGTCGACCCCGGCCGGGTACTGGCGCGCATGACCTACGAACACCCCGTCTACACCCCCGAGTCGGTCGCCGCCCAGCGCCGCCTGCCCGAACTGCGCACCCCGGTCACGGCCTACGCCGGCGCCTACCACGGCTGGGGGTTCCACGAGGACGGCTGCCGCTCGGGGGTGGAGGCCGCCGCGGCCCTCGGAGTCACCTGGTGACCCCCGCCCCGACGGCACGACCCGGCCTCTACCCGTGCGAGATCGGGCACATACGCCTCGACCCGATCCGGCACACCCTGCGCCACCGCACCTACATGTGGCTCGTCGACCTCGACCGTCTCCCCGAACTGCCGCGCCCCCTGCGCCCGCTCGCGGGCTTCCGCGCCCGCGACCACTTCACCGGTGACGCCCCCTCGCTGCGCGCGGGCCTGGACCGCTTCCTCGCCTCCCACGGCGTCGACCTGGAGGGCGGCCGGGTGCTGATGCTCACGCACGCCCGCGTCCTCGGACACGTCTTCAACCCGCTGACCCTGTACTGGTGTCACGGCCCCGACGGCACCCCGCGCCGCGTGGTCGCCGAGGTGCACAACACCTACGGCGAACGCCACGCCTACCTGCTCGATCCCGACGAGGCGGGCGTCGCACACGTCGACAAGGCGTTCTACGTCTCGCCGTTCAACCCCGTCGACGGTGCCTACCGCATGCGCCTCCCGCTGCCCGCGGACCGCCTCGACCTGACCGTACGCCTGGACCGGCCCGGCACCCGGCCGTTCACCGCGACCGTACGGGGCACCCGGCGCGAGGCGACCCCGGCCGCCCTCCTGGGGCTGGCCCTGCGGCACCCCTGGTCGACCCTCGCGGTGTCGGCCGGCATCCGCAAGCACGGAATCCGTCTCTACCTGCGCGGCCTGCCCGTCCAGCCGCGCCCGAGTCACCGCACCACGGAGAAGGCATCATGACCGCAATCCACCCACGTCCCGCCGCCGCGCCCCAGGTCCCGGGAGTCCGCGGCACCCCGGTCGACCCGCACCGCTGGCCCGACGTGGCCGCCCCGCCCCGGGCCTCCCGGCTCCGCCGCGCCACCGCCGCCGCCGTCGTGCGCCGCGCCCTGCACCGGCTGCCGCTGCGGGTCCGGTTCGCCGACGGCGCCACCGTGGGCCTCGGCGGTCCGCTGGTGGAGGTCCACGACCCCGACGCCTTCCACGGGCGGATCGGCGACCAGGGCCTCATCGGCTTCGGCGAGTCCTACATGGCCGGCGAGTGGGACGCCCCGGACCTGGTCGGCGCCCTCACCGTGCTCGCCGCCCACGCGGCCGACCTGGTCCCCGCCCCGCTCCAGCGGCTGCGCGGCCTGTGGCACCAGCGCCAGCCCGCCGCCCGGCGCAACACCCCCGAGGGTGCCCGGGACAACATCAGCAGCCACTACGACCTGTCCAACGACCTGTTCGCCCTCTTCCTCGACGACACCCTCAGCTACTCCTCCGCCGTCTTCCTCGGCTTCCCGGCCCGCCGCGAGTCCCTCGTCGCCGCCCAGCAGCGCAAGATCGACCGGTTGCTCGACCTCGCCGAGGTCCGCGACGGCACCCGGCTCCTCGAGATCGGCACCGGCTGGGGCGAACTCGCCCTGCGCGCCGCCGCGCGCGGCGCCCACGTCACCTCCCTCACCCTCTCCCGCGAGCAGCGCGACCGCGCCCTGGAACGCGCCCGCGAGGCGGGCCTGGCCGACCGGGTCCGGGTCGAACTCCGCGACTACCGCGAGGAGAAGGGCACCTACGACGCGATCGTCAGCGTCGAGATGATCGAGGCCGTCGGCGCCGAGTTCTGGCCGGTCTACTTCCGCACCCTCGACGAGCGCCTCGCCCCCGGCGGTCGGGCCGCACTCCAGGCCATCACCATGCCGCACGACCGCCTGCTCGCCGCCCGCCACACCCACACCTGGATCCAGAAGTACGTCTTCCCCGGCGGCCTGATCCCGTCCACCGACGCCATCGAGGAGACGGTCCGCGACCACACCGGCCTGCGTCTCGCCCGCCGCGACGGCTTCGGCGCGCACTACGCCGAGACGCTGCGGCTGTGGCGCGAGCGGTTCACCGAGCGCGCCGACGAGGTCGGCGCCCTCGGCTTCGACGCGACCTTCCGGCGCCTGTGGACCTTCTACCTCGCCTACTCCGAGGCCGGCTTCCGCGCCGCCTACCTCGACGTCCAGCAGTACCTGTTCACCAAGGAGGACCCCGCCCGATGAGCACCGTCCGCACCGCCAGGACCGGCGCCGCCCACCGGCTCGCCGCGCTCGTCGAGGACGCGCTCGGCGGTCCGCTCCCCGTCCGGCTGCGCGCCTGGGACGGCTCCGAGACCGGCCCCGCCGACGGTCCCGTGGTCGTCGTCCGCTCCCGGCGCGCCCTGCGCCGCCTGCTGTGGCAGCCCGGCGAACTGGGCCTGGCCCAGGCCTACGTCACCGGCGAACTGGACGTCGACGGCGACCTGGCCGACGGCCTGCGCCGGATGTGGGCGGCCACCCGGGAACGCCGGCTGCACCCGCCCCGGCTCTCCCTCGCCGACCGGGCCCGCGCGGCGGGCACCGCCGTCCGCCTCGGCGCCGTCGGCCCGCGCCCCGCGACACCGGACTCGCAGGCCCGGCTGCGCGGCGGCCTGCACACCAGGTCCCGCGACCGCGCCGCCATCAGCCACCACTACGACCTCTCCAACGACTTCTACCGCCTCCTCCTCGACGAGACCATGGCCTACTCGTGCGGAGTGTGGGCGGACGAGTACACCGACGCGAACGCCGCCGACGCCCAGCGCGCCAAGCTGGAGCTGATCTGCCGCAAGCTGGGCCTCACCGCGGGCTCCCGCCTGCTCGACATCGGCTGCGGCTGGGGTTCGCTCACCCTCCACGCGGCCGAACGGCACAAGGCGAAGGTCACCGCCGTCACCCTCGCCGGGGAGCAGGCGGCGCACGTCCGCGAACAGGTGCGCGAGCGCGGCCTGGAGGACCGGGTGGAGGTCGTCTGCCAGGACTACCGCGACATCACCGGCGGGAGCTACGACGCCGTCTCCACCGTCGAGATGGGCGAGCACGTCGGCGACGCCGAGTACCCGGCCTTCACCGCCTCGCTGCACCGCATGGTCCGCCCCGGGGGACGCGTCCTGGTGCAGCAGATGTCCCGGGGCCACAACGCCCCCGGCGGCGGCGCCTTCATCGAGGCGTACATCGCCCCCGACATGCACATGCGGCCCCTCGGCGAGACGGTGCAGCTCCTGGAGGACGCCGGTCTCGAAGTGCGCCACGTCGAGTCGCTGCGCGAGCACTACGTCCGCACGGTCGCCGCGTGGGAACGCACGCTGGAGGAGCGCTGGGACGAGTTCGTCGCTCTGGTCGGGAAGGAGACCGCGCGAGTGTGGCGGCTCTACCTGGTGGGCGGCGCCCTCGCCTTCGAGCAGCGGCGCATGGGCGTCGACCAGATCCTGAGCGTCCGGCCCACCGCCGAGGGCGTCAGCGGCATGCCCGCGACGCCGGGGGAGTGGTACGAGCGGCTGGACCGCCCGTGAACGGCTTCCCGTGGGGCGCGTTCGCCGCCGGTCTCGGCTGGGCCGCGGCGGCCGCGCTCGCCGTCATGCTGGCCACCTTCGCCGTCGCCGTGCGCAAGGGCGTGCACCGGGTCGTGGACGTGGCCTGGGGTCTCGGCTTCGCCGTCGTCGCCGTCGTGACCTGCGTGGTCGCGGCGGCGGGAGGGGAGGGAGACCCGGGGCGCCAGACGCTGGTGGCGGTCCTGACCGTCGTATGGGGTCTGCGGCTGGCCGCGCACATCGCCCGGCGCGGCCGGGGCCACGGCGAGGACCCGCGCTACGACGCGATGCTCGCCAAGGCCCGCGGAAACCGGAACCTCTACGCCCTGCGCATGGTGTACCTGCTCCAGGGCGCCCTGGTGTGGCTGGTGTCGCTGCCGGTGCAGGCCGCCTCGTACGGGTCCGGGTCGCTGTCGGTCCTGGCCTGGGCCGGGGCGTCCGTGTGGGCGGTCGGGCTGGCCTTCGAGACCGTCGGAGACGCCCAGCTGGCCCGGTTCAAGGCGGACCCGGCCAACCGGGGCCGCCTCATGGACCGCGGACTGTGGAACTGGACCCGGCACCCCAACTACTTCGGCGACTTCTGCGTCTGGTGGGGCCTGTTCCTGATCGCCTGCGACGCCGGCCCCGCCGCCGCGGCGGTGTCCGTCGTCTCCCCGCTGGTGATGACGTACCTGCTGATCGGCGGCAGCGGGAAACGGCTGCTCGAGCGGCACATGGCGGACCGGCCGGGATGGTCCGCGTACGCGGCGCGCACCAGCGGCTTCTTCCCGCGCCCGCCGCGCCGGTCCCCGGCCGCACACAACTCCACCCGTGAATCCCGCCCGTGAACTCCGCCCATGAGGGGTGAGGGCCGCGGCCCTCACCCCCGTCAGGCCGGCACGCTCAGCAGCGCGATCGGATCCGAGGTCGGCTGCTTCGACCCGCCGGCCGGCTCGACCGTGATGCCCACGCCCGCCGCACCGTCGACGGGGCCCTCCATCAGCACCGCCTGACTGGTGCTCCGCGGGTCCATCAGTCCCGCCGGGCGCATCGTGCCGTGGTCGTCGAACCAGAGCTGGTACACCTTGCCGCTCGGCGGCTCGGCCATGCCCGAGGCGAGGAAGACCGCCCGGTCCTGGCGTCCGGAGACGACCAGCGTCCCGCTCGCCCCGCCGGCCAGCCGCGCCGTACGGGACTCGGCGTCCGGGGCGGCCAGCACCCCGGCGAGGGTCTCGGCCCGCTGCTCGGCCCGCGCGGCCCGCTCCCCGGCGTCCTGCGCGCGTTCGTACTGCCATGCCGCCGTACCGCCGAGGCCCGCCGCGGCGGCGAGGCAGGCGGCCAGCGCCCAGCGGGCCAGACCGCCCCCGCGCGGCACGGCACGCCGCGCCTTCTCCACGGTGCCGCCGCCCGGCGGGACCTGGCGCACGGTGGTGATGCGGTGCAGTACCCGGTCCTTGAGCACCGGTCCGGGCACGACCGTCGCGGCCAGCCCCAGCCGGGCCGTCGCGGCGGCGAACTCACGGGTCTCCTGCTCGCAGGTGGCGCAGCCCGCGAGGTGGCGCTCGAAGGCGTCCCGCTCGTCGTCGGGCAGGGCGTGCAGGGCGTAGGCGCCCGTCAAACTGTGCAGGTCCTCGGTGCGCATCACGCGCTCACCCCCAGGCAGTCACGGAGCCGGATGAGACCGTCGCGCAGTCGCGTCTTGACCGTGCCGAGCGGCAGCGCGAGCGCCTCGGCGACCTGCCGGTAGGTCAGGCCGCGGTAGTAGGCGAGGGTCACGGACTGGCGCTGGATGTCGGTGAGGGTGCGCAGACAGCGCCGCACCTGCTCCCGCTCCAGCCGGGTCTCGACCTGCTCGGTCACCTCGTCGTACTCCGGCGTCCGGTCGAGCAGGGCGGCCTTGTGGTCACGGGCCGCGGCGGCCTCCACCGACCGCACCCGGTCCACGGCCCGCCGGTGGGCCAGGGTCAGGATCCAGTTGACCACCGTGCCGCGCTCCGGCCGGTAGCGGGGCGCCGTGCGCCACACCTCCACCAGCACCTCCTGCGCGACCTCCTCCGACTGCGCCTGGTCGCGCAGCACCGCCCGGGCGACCCCGAGCACGGACCCGGCCACCGCGTCGTACACGGCGGCGAAGGAGTCCTGATCGCCCAGGGCCACCTCACGGATCAGCTGCTGCAGATCGGGTTGGGACGATGGATTTCTGCCGATGTGTACGGCTTCCTTCACGACGGTTGCTCCAAAAGAATGTGCGACGGGCGGGGATCTCCCCGCGTAATCCGTGGCCGAGCGGTCCGCGGATTGGTCCCGCGCTCCGGAAGGCCGCGGTGACCTCGCCCGACGCACACCTTCCCACGCGGCAGGGCGGTGTACAGTGGGCGCCGTTCGCGTTCGACAGAGCTCCATGGGAGCGGAGGAAAGGGAGGTGAGGTTGATGACCGTGCTCAACGCTGCCCTTCGCGGCGCCCGGATCTCCCTCGCGTCCCGAGCGGCGGCCTGACCCCGCATCCCACGAACGCAGACCAGAAACGGATCCCAGACCCGTCATGACCCTTTCCTGGAACACCCGCGCCGAGACCGGCGCCGACGTCTCCGCCATCCGCGACATCGTCCGGGCCGCCTTCCCCACCCCGGAGGAGGCCGCCCTCGTCGACGCGCTGCGCGCCGACGCCGAGGCGTGGATCGAGGGCCTGTCCCTCGTCGCGGTGGACGACGCCGACCTCCCGGTCGGCCACGCCCTGCTGACCCGCTGCCACATCGGGGACAGCCCGGCGCTGTGCCTGGCCCCCGTCGCCGTCCGGCCCGAGCACCAGAACAGCGGTGCCGGAACGGCCGCCGTCCGGGCCGGGCTCCTCGCGGCCGAGCGCCTCGGTGAGCACCACGTCGTCGTGCTCGGGCACCCGGAGTACTACCCGCGCTTCGGCTTCGGCCGGGCCTCCGCCCACGGCATCGGGCTGACCATCGACGTCCCGGACGAGGCCCTGATGGCCCTCACCCTGGACGCCGACCACCCGCTGCCCGCGGGCACCGTCCGGTACGCGGCACCGTTCGGCATCTGATCCGACACCCCGTGGGCGGCGGGAGCCTCTCCCGCCGCCCACGGGCACTTTCCTCCGCGCAACCCCTTGACCCGACGTCCCCGGTCCTTCACATTACTGGTTAATGCGCATGAGGTAATGCGCATTAACGGCGTCGGCGCGACGGAGGGAAGCAGTGGTGGCGAAGGAAGCCGCAGGGCGGGCGAGGCCGGGGAGGGCCCCCGCGCCGGCCGGCCGGCGGGCCCGGCCGAGGCAGGCGGAGGTGGCCCGGCTCGCCGGTGTCTCGCAGGCGACGGTGTCCCTGGTGCTCTCCGGGCGCGACCTCGCGACGGGGCGGCCGATCTCGGCCGAGACCCGCGCCAAGGTCCTGGACGCCGCCCACAGCCTCGGTTACGTCCCCGACCCGGCGGCCAGCCGCCTCGCCGCGGCCCGCAACAACCTGCTGGGCGTCTTCAGCTTCACCGCCACCTTCCCGACCGACGTGCGGCACTCCTACTACCCCTTCCTCGTCGGAGTGGAGCAGGAGGCCGCCGCCCAGGGCTACGACCTGGTGCTGTTCACCGGGTCGAGCACCGGGGGAGCGGGTGCGGGCGGAGCCGGCGCCCTCAACCGCGTACGGCTGGCCGACGGCTGCCTCTTCCTGGGCCGCCACGCCCCCGCTGACGAACTGCGCCGACTGGTGGCCGACGACTTCCCGGTCGTCCACGTCGGCCGGCGCGACGAGCCGGAGGGCCTCGCCTGGGTCGGTGCCGACTACGTCAGTGCCAGCCGCGAGGTCGTCACCGCACTCGCCGCGCTCGGCCACCGCCGAGTCCTGCTCGTCCGCGAGGACGACGACGCCCCCGCCTCCACCGACCGTGAACGCGGCTTCCTGGACGGGCTCGCGGCGAGCGGCCTGCCCGCCGGGCCCGAGGCGGTCTTCCGCTCCGGTGACCCGCGTCGCGACCTCACCGCCGACCGGGTCCGGGCCTGGGTGGCCGACGGCGTCACCGCCTTCGTCGCGGAGGAGACCGACACCGGCGCCGCCTGGCGTGCCCTGCGCGCCGCCGTCGACGCGGCGGGCCTGGACTGCCCCGGCCAGGTGTCCCTCGCACTGCTCGGCAGCCCGCCCGCCGACCTCGCGGACGGTCCGGCGCCGATGGGCTTCGACATCCCGCGCCCCGCGCTGGGCGCCGAAGCGGTACGGCTGCTCGCCGCCCGTATCGCGGGCGGTCCCGCCGAGGGCACCCTCGTCGCCTGCGCCTTCCGGCCCGGCGCGACCGCGGGGCCACCGCCCGCCCCCTGAACCGACCGCACCCCACCGCACCGACCGCACCCCACCGCACCGACCGCACCACCTAAGGAGCAGCAGCGTGATACCGGAACCCGACATCCTCGTCGTCGGCGGCGGCCTCGGCGGCGTCGCCGCGGCCCTCGCCGCCTGCCGGGCCGGCCGCAGTGTCGTCCTGACCGAGGAGACGGACTGGATCGGCGGCCAGCTCACCAGCCAGGCCGTGCCGCCCGACGAGCACCCGTGGGTCGAACAGTTCGGCACCACCGCCACCTACCGGCGCCTGCGCGAGGGCATCCGCCAGTACTACCGCCAGTGGTACCCCCTGCGCGCCGAGGCCGCCGCCCTCACCGACCTCAACCCCGGCGCGGGCCGGGTCAGCAAGCTCTGCCACGAGCCGCGCGTCGCCCTCGCCGTCCTGGAGGGCATGCTCGCCCCGCACCGCGCCGCCGGACGGCTCACGGTCCTCACCGAGCACCGTCCGGTGGCCGCCGAGGCCGACAACGATGTCGTACGCGCCGTCACCCTGGAGGACCTCCGCGACGGAACCCTGCGCACCGTCCCGGCCCGCTACGTCCTGGACGCCACCGAGACCGGTGAACTGCTGCACCTCGCGGGCGTCGAGCACGTCAACGGCGCCGAGTCCCGCGCCGAGTTCGACGAACCCCACGCCCCCGACGAGGCACAGCCGGGCAACCAGCAGGGCATCACCGTCTGCTTCGCCCTCTCCCACCACGAGGGCGAGGACCACACCATCGACCGCCCCGCCGACTACGACTTCTGGCGCGACTACAAGCCCGACTTCTGGCCGGGACCGCTGCTCGGCTTCGAGGCCCCCGACCCGCGCACCCTGGAACCGGTGCCGCGCACCTTCGAGCCCAACCCCGACCTCGACCCGCTGGCCGTCAGCGCCGACCAGAGCGCGGACGCGGGCGACAAGGAGCTGTGGGGCTTCCGCCGCATCCTCGCCCGCAAGCTGCACACCGACGGCGCCTTCGACTCCGACATCACCCTCGTCAACTGGCCGCTGAACGACTACTGGCTCAAGCCCTACATCGGCCAGGAGGAAGAAGCCCTGCGCGAGGCACGGCAGTTGTCCCTGTCGGTCCTGTACTGGCTCCAGACCGAGGCGCCCCGCACCGACGGCGGCACCGGCTTCCCCGGGCTGCGCCCGCGCCCCGACGTCACCGGCACCGCCGACGGCCTCGCCAAGGCGGCCTACGTCCGCGAGTCCCGCCGCATCAAGGCCGTCACCACCGTCACCGAGCACGACGTCTCCATCGACCTGCTCGGCCCCTACGGCCGCACCCGGCACCGCGACACCGTGGGCGTCGGCAACTACCGCATCGACCTGCACCCCTCCACCGGCGGCGACGGCTACGTCGACATCGGCTCCGTGCCCTTCGAGATACCGCTCGGCGCGCTCGTCCCGCGCCGGGTGCGCAACCTGCTGCCGGCCGGCAAGAACCTGGGCACCACCCACATCACCAACGGCTGCTACCGCCTGCACCCGGTGGAGTGGAACGTCGGCGAGGTCGCCGGAGCCCTCGCCGCGCACTGCCTCGCCGAGGACGTCGAGCCGCACCAGGTGCAGGCCGAGGACAAACGGTTCGAGGAGTTCGCCAGGGTGCTCGACCGCGACGGCGTACAGCGTCACTGGCCCGACGTCAGGGGCTACTGAACGACCCCGCGCGCCAGGCGAGTTCGGGCGGGGCAGCACCACCTGCCCCGCCCGGTGACCGCCCGCGTGCGGACCGACCCAGCACAAGGAGGTGCCCGGACATGACCACCCACCGCATCCGCGTCGGCATCGACGTGGGCGGAACCTTCACCGACGCCGTGGCGGTCGACGCCACGACGCTCCGGCTCGTGGGCCAGGTGAAGGTCCCCACGAGCCACCATCACGAGGACGGTGTCGCGCACGGCATCGTCGAGGCGCTCGACCGGCTGCTGACGCAGACCGGACACGCACCCGCCGACGTGGCCTTCCTGGCACACGGCACGACCCAGGCTACCAACGCCCTGCTGGAGGGCGACGTCGCCACCGTCGGCCTGCTCGGCATCGGCACCGGCGCGGGGACGTACTTCACCCGCAGGCTCGCCACCCTCGCCAAGCTCGAACTCACCCCCGGCAAACGGCTCCCGCTGCACTACGCGCACGTGCCCGACCCCGAGGACGCCCCCGCCGTACGGGCCGCCGTCGAACAGCTCACGGCCGCCGGTGCCCAGGCACTGGTGGCCAGCGAACCCTTCGGCGTCGACCGCCCCGAGGGCGAGGAGGCGGTCGCCGACGCGGCCCGCACCACCGGCCTGCCGACCACCGCCGCGCACGAGATCACCTCCCTGTACGGGCTGCGCAAGCGCACCCGCACCGCCGTCGTCAACGCGGCGATCCTGCCGCGCATGCTGGCCACCGCCGACCTCGTCGACGCCTCCATCACCAAGGCGGGCGTCACCGCGCCGCTGATGGTGATGCGCTGCGACGGGGGAGTGATGTCCCTGGACGAGATGCGCCGCAGGCCCCTGCTGACCGTGCTGTCCGGCCCGGCCGCCGGGGTCGCGGGCGCGCTGATGCAGGAACGCGTCAGCGAGGGCGTGTTCCTGGAGACCGGCGGCACCTCCACCGACATCAGCGTCGTCAAGCGCGGCAAGGTCGCGGTACGGCACGCCGTGCTGCTCGGCCGGACCTCCTACCTCAACGCCCTCGACGTCCGTACCGTCGGCGTCGGCGGCGGCTCCATGGTCCGCGTCTCCGGCGGCCGGGTCACCGGCACCGGCCCGCGAAGCGCGCACATCGCCGGGCTGCCGTACGCCTGTTACGCCGACCCGGCCGATCTGCGGGACGCGAAGCTGACCACCATCAGCCCGCTGCCCGGCGATCCCGCCGACTACGCCGTCCTCGACGCGGCCGGCGGCCGGTTCGCGCTCACCATGACCTGCGCCGCCAACGCGCTCGGCCGGGTCCCCGAGGGCGACTTCGCCCACGCCGACCCGGACACCGCCCGCGCCGCCCTCGCCCCGCTCGCCGCCGCCCTCGGTACCGACGTGGACACCGCGGCCGCCCGGCTTCTGGACGCCGGCACCGACCAGGTGAAGTCCGTCGTGGACGACCTCGTACGCGAGTACCGCCTCGACACCGACACCGCCGTCCTGGTCGGCGGGGGCGGCGGTGCCGCCTCGGTCACCCCGCACCTGGCCGCCCGCACCGACATGACCGGCCGCATCGCGCAGCACAGCGAAGTCATCAGCCCCATCGGCGTCGCCCTCGCCCTGGTGCGCGAACAGGTCGAGCGGATCGTGCCGGGCGCCACCCAGGAGCAGATCCTCGCCGTCCGCGCCGAGGCCGAGCGCGCCGTGGTCGAACAGGGCGCCGCCGCCGACGGCGTCGAGGTCGAGGTCACCGTCGACCCGCAGACCAACGTCGTACGCGCCGTCGCCACCGGTGCCACCGAACTGCGCACCCAGGACCGGGCCCACCGCGCCGACGACGCCGAACGCCTGCGACTGGCCGCCACCAGCCTCAAGACCGACCCGTCGAAGGTGCACGTCCTCGCGGGCACCCCCGCCCACACCGTGTACGGCACCGACGTCCACCGCCGTTTCCGGCCCGTCCGCCACCCGGTGCGGGTCGTCGACGCCGACGGGGTCGTCCGCCACCACGCGCCCGACGCCCGGGTCGAGGCGACCACCGTCGCCGCCGCCCCCGAGGTGCTGGCCAAGCTGGTCGCCGAGCACACCTCCTACGGCGACGGAGGCGTCCGCGCCCCCGCCGTACGGCTGCTGCTCGGCTCCCGCATCGCCGACCTCTCCGGCGTCCTGGACCCGCAGCCGCTGCTCGCCCTCGCCCGCAGCGAACTGCGCTCGCGCGCTGCCGACGAACCGTTGGTCGCCGTACTGGAGGTGCGGGAATGAGCGCGTCCCGGGCCCCGGTGACGGACGGTCTCGCCGCCACCGACGACATCGGCTGGGCCGTACGGCTGCTGGCCGCCACCCCGACCCACGAGCACCGCGACCCGGAGCTGCTGCGCCGGTGGGCGCGGGCGGCCGACGCGTTCGGCGCCGCGCTCGCGCCCGTCGGATGCGAGGCGAGGGTCGTGGAGCGCGACGGCGGTCTGGAGCTGGGGCTGCTCGCCCGCTACACCTCCAGACCGCCCACGGTGGAGCTCTTCACCGACACCCTCGCGCTCGCCGAACGGGTCGTCGACGCCCGGGGCTGGCGCGACTGGTATCCGCCCGGTTCCGTACGGGCGGCCGCCCTCGCCCACGAGGCGGTGCACGTCCACCTCCACCATGGCCCCGCGAAGGCCGCCCTGAAGCACGCCCTGGGCCACAGTGCCCTGCGCCTGGGCCGCCTGCGCGTACCCGGCCACGTCGCCGGTGCCGAAGAGGTGGCCGCCCACGCCTACGCCCGTACCGTCTGCGGACTCGGCCGCAGCCCCCTGCTGCTGACCGCCGCCCTGGCCGCCGAGGCCGAGGCCCGGTCCGGCTCCGCGAACGGGAGCAACCCACCACCCGCACGTGACGCAAGAAGAGAGAACTGACCCATGGGTGTCGTCATCCTCCTCGTCATGGCGGCCGGCGTCGCCGCGATGCTCACCCGCAAGCTGCCCACCGCCTTCGCGCTGGTGCTGCTGGCCGTGGTCATCGCCTTCCTCTCCGGCGCGCCCCTGACGGGCAAGAACAGCGTCCTGGACACCGTGCTCCAGGAGGGCGCCCCGGCGCTCGCGGCGACGATGGTCGCCATCATCCTCGGCTCCTGGCTCGGCAAGCTGCTCGACGAGACCGGCATCGCCGGCACCCTCGTCCGCAAGATCGTCGAGTTCGGCGGCGACCGGCCCACCGTCGTCGCCCTCGGCGTCCTCGCCGTCTCCGCGCTCGTCGGCACCGTCACCGGCTCCGCGCCCGCCGCGATGCTGGCCGGGATCATCGGCATCCCCGCGATGGTCGCGGTCGGCGTGCCCAAGGTGACCGCCGCGGGCACGGTCCTGATGGGCATCGCGGTCGGCGTCCCCTTCGAACTGCCGGTCTGGCAGTTCTTCTCCACCGCGCTCGACCTGCCCGTCGACACCGTCCGCGGCTTCATGGTGAAGCTCTTCCCGTTCGCCCTGGTCGCCGCCGTCGCCTACGTCGTCATTGAGAACCGGCGCCGCGGCACCGAGCACGCCTGGTCGCTCAAGTCGGTCTCCGCGCGCCCGGCCCCGCGCCGCGAACGCCTCGGCGACGCACCCTGGTACGCGCTGCTCGCCCCCGTGGTCCCGCTGGTCCTGGCCCTCGGCCTGGACGTGGCCATCATCCCCTCGATGCTGGCCGGTGTGCTCTACGCGCTGGTCACCACCACCCGGCCCGGCGAGATGAACAAGCGGCTGCTGCGCACCCTGTACGGCGGCTTCGAGGTGGCCGCGCCGCCGCTCGCCCTGTTCGTGGCGATCGGCATCCTGCTCGCCGCCGTCAAACTCCCCGGCGCGGTGGACGCCCTGGAGCCGCTGATGAAGGCGGTCAGCCCGCAGAACCCGGTGCTGTTCGTCATCGTCTTCACCGTGCTGGTGCCGCTGTGCCTGTACCGCGGCCCGCTCAACGTGTTCGGGCTCGGCGCGGGCATCGCGGGCGTCCTCATCGCCACCGGCATCTACCCGGCCGTCGCCGTCCTCGGCATGGCCACCTCGTACAACCAGGTCTTCGGCGTCGCCGACCCGACCAGCACGCAGACCGTGTGGGCCGCGCAGTACGCGGGTGTCAGCCCGCAGCAGGTCATGGTCCGCACCCTGCCCTACGTGTGGCTGGTCGCCCTGGGCGGCATGTGCGTCACCGCCGCCCTGTACCTGTGACACATCCGTACGTGTGACCTCCCCCCTCACCCAGGAGTCGACATGCACGAGCCGCACCTCGACCGCCGTCTGTTCCTGAAGGGCACGGCCGCCACCGGCGCCGCCCTCGCCCTGGGCGCCACCGCCGCGCCCACCGCCTCCGCGGCGCCCGGCGGATTCCCCGACTACACCTACGTCCGCACCCTGCTGACGCCGTCCAAGCTGGCCTACAACCCCACCGGCGAGATCATCTTCCCGACCGTCCGGGGCGTCTACGACCGGCTGCCCGCGAGCGGCCGGCTCGGCCGCTACTACCTCTACTACGCCCCGCACGACGCGCCCGGCGGCATCTGCCTGGCCTACGGCGACTCACTGGAGGGGCCGTTCACGGAGTACCCGCACAACCCGATCGTCTCCAACAAGTGGTCGCCGCACTACTCCGTCAGCCACGTCTCCTCGCCGCACGTGATGTGGCACGCGGGGCGGAAGGAGATGTGGCTGTACTTCCACGGCGAGAACACCACGACCAGGCTCGCCCGGTCCGCCGACGGTATCCACT
This sequence comes from Streptomyces coelicoflavus, assembly GCF_003112555.1. GTDB lineage: Bacteria > Actinomycetota > Actinomycetes > Streptomycetales > Streptomycetaceae > Streptomyces > Streptomyces coelicoflavus. The sequence goes on from NZ_BEWB01000007.1 coordinate 247,765, forward strand.
TCACCTACGACAAGGTCGTGCTGACCACCTCGATGCTGCCCTCCGGCACCACCGAGACCTCCTACGCTCGGGTCTTCCCGCACGAACTGCCCTCGCGCGGCGCCCACTACGTCATGGTCTTCATGGTCAACAACACCACCAACCACCGTGACATCGGCTGGGGCTGGTCCGCCGACGGCCGTTCCTGGACGTTCGCCCAGGAGCCCCTGGTGCGCCACGGCGACGTCGGCGCGGTCAACGTCGGCGGCCCGCACCTGCTGCACCGGAACGACAGCACGTACGTCGTCTACAACAAGGACAAGGAGAGCGGCGGCGACCTGATGATCACCGAGGTCGGCAACGACTTCTCGCTCCGCAGGCACCTCGGCGTCTTCTACGACTCCCGCGGCTCCGCACCGGAGAACGGCCGCGCGGCGTCGCCGAGTTTCGGCACCGACCACGGGGTCCCGTACATGATCTACGAGGCGGGGGAGCGGCTGGCCGGCTCGATCGCGATGGCCCGGGGCTGACGGGCGCCCGACACGACAGCGGGGCCGCCCGTCCGGACAGGACGGGCGGCCCCACCGCGGTCGGGTGCCTGCTACGCGACGGGCGCCGCCGGGTCCTTGTCGGCCGGTGCGGCCGGGCCCTCGCCGGACTCCTCGGCCAGACGCTCCATGCCGCTGGTGGTCTTCAGCGGCTTCTCCTTGATGAACACCACGGCGACCAGCGCCAGCACCGCGAACGGCGTGGCGATCAGGAACAGGTCGGCCGTGGCGACCGCGTAGGCGTGCTCCACGATCGTCCGCATCGGGGCGGGCAGCGTGGACATGTCCGGGACGCTGCTCCCGCCGGAGCCCTCTCCACCCGGGACGGTGATGCCCGCGTCGCTCAGTCCCTTGGTCGTCTCGCTGGCGACCCGGTTGGCGAGGATCGCGCCGAGGACGCTGACGCCGATCGTGCCGCCCATGCTGCGGAAGAACGACAGCACGGAGGTCGCGGCGCCCAGGTCGGCGGCCGGCACGTCGTTCTGGGCGGCCAGCACCAGGTTCTGCATCAGCATGCCGACGCCGACGCCCAGGATCGCCATGTAGAGGCTGAGCAGGCCGAAGCTGGTCTTCGCGTCGATCGTGGCCAGCAGCGCCAGGCCGACGGCCATGATCACCGCGCCCGCCACCAGGTACCGCTTCCACTTGCCGGTCCGGCTGATCACCTGTCCGGCGACGGTGGAGGACACCAGCAGGCCGAGGATCATCGGCAGGCTCATCAGACCGGCGACGGTCGGCGACTTGCCCAGGGAGATCTGGAAGTACTGCGAGAGGAAGACGGTCCCGCCGAACATGGCGACACCGACCAGGAGGCTGGCGACGGTGGTGAGGGTGACCGTGCGGTTGCGGAAGATGCCGAGCGGGATGACCGGCTCGGCGGTGCGGGCCTCGACGAACACCGCCGCGACCAGCAGCAGGACGCCGCCGACCGTGAGGGCACCCGTCTGCCAGGACGCCCAGTCGAACTCGTTGCCGGCCAGCGACACCCAGATGAGCAGCGCGCAGACACCGGCGACGATCAGGAAGGCGCCGAGCCAGTCGATGCGCGCCTCGCGCTTCACGGTGGGCAGGCGCAGGGTGCGCTGGAGCAGGGCGATGGCGAGCAGCGCGAACGGCACGCCGATGAAGAAGCACCAGCGCCAGCCCAGCCACGAGGTGTCCACCAGGACGCCGCCGACCAGCGGCCCGGCCACGGTGCCCACCGCGAAGACGGCGCCGAAGATACCGGCGTACTTGCCCAGCTGGCGGGGCGGGATGACGGAGGCCATCACGACCTGCGCGAGGGCGGTCAGACCGCCCGCGCCGATGCCCTGCACGACCCGGCTGAAGATCAGCAGCCCGACCCCGTGCGAGAAGCCGGCCAGCAGCGAGCCGACCACGAACATGCTCAGCGACAGCTGGAGCAGCAGCTTCTTGTTGAAGAGGTCGGAGAGCTTGCCCCACAGGGGCACCGTCGCGGTCATCGCGAGCAGCTCGGAGGTGACGACCCACGTGTAGGAGGACTGGCTGGCGCCCAGGTCGGCGATGATCGTGGGCAGCGCGTTCGCCACGACGGTGCCGGCCAGGATCGCGACGAACATGCCGGCCATCAGGCCCGACATCGCCTGGAGTATCTGCCGGTGGTTCATGGAGGTGGGCGGCGCGTCGGCAGGCGCCTGTGCAGCGGTCACGGCTTCTCTTTCGGTGGTGGTCCTGTGGGGTCGCGAGCCCGGCGCGGAGGCTACGCGGAGGGTGCCGGGAGTCCGGCGGCGAGGAGGGTGAACACCTCGTGGAAGACGTCGAGGAAGGCGGCTTCCTCCTGGTGGGCGGACCAGTGGTCCATGCTGGTGCGCACCGCGGCACCCGCCACCGCGGCCAGCAGCCGAGGGTAGAGCCCCGGCCCGTCCCCGCCCGTGTCGCCGTCCCCGCGCAGGCGCAGGGCGATGGCGTCGGCCAGGTCCGCCTCGGCCGCCATGTGGGCCCCGACGCCGCGCGCCAGGAGGTGCGGTGAGGCGTGCAGGACCTCGGCGTGCAGCCGCCACAGCTCGTGCTGCTGTTCCGCCTCGGCCAGCTCCGCCGCCATGGCCTCGCGCAGGGCTGCCAGCGGGGAGAGGTGGGCCGGTGCTTCCAGTACGGCGTGCCGCATGCGCGCGCCCGCGTCCGCGTCGATGACCACGAAGGCCTCGTCGCGGCTGTCGAAGTAGTTGAAGAAGGTACGCACCGACACCCCGGCCGCGGCGCTGATGGCCTCGACGGTGACCTTCTCCGCCCCGTGTTCGGCGGCGAGCCGTACCGCGGCCTCGGACAGGGCGGCCCGCGTGGCCCGCTTCTTCCGCTCCCGCAGACCGCCCCCCGCGGCACCCTTCTCCGACATAAGTTGCATGGTATGCAAAGATGCATGACATGCAAAATTGGCGGGCGCCGACCCCGGAAGGGATCGGCGCCCGCCGTCGTCGGTGCGGCTCAGGCGGCCAGCCGGGCCAGCGTCTCCTCGAAGGAGGTGACGTCCCCGGTGGGCCGGTTGTGGGGCAGCCGGGCCAGTGCCGCGGCCATGCCGCAGGTGTTGGTCACTCCGGAGAACACCAGTCCCGCGCCTATCGCGCCGGACAGCCAGTGGGCGGGCCGCCAGAAGCGTCCGGCCACGAAGCCGGCGGCGACGAGCGTCCCGGCCGCGAGGCGCACCTGCCGGTCCATGGGCCACGGCGTACGCGCCCCGGCCGGACGCTCGACGGGGTGACCGGCCGCCGCCCAGGCGCTCGTGCCGCCCTCGAGGGTGGCCGCCGCGACGTCCCGCGCCGCGAGTTGCGCGCAGCCCTTGGCGGACCGGTTCCCCGAGGCGCACACGAGCAGCAGCGGCCCGCGGGCGGCGGCCGCCGCCAGGGTGCCGGCGGCCTCGTCGAGGCGCTCCAGCGGAACGTTGTGGGCGCCGGGCAGGTGGCCGCCGGAGTACTCGCCGGGGGAGCGGACGTCGACGACGGTGAACTCGGCCAGGCGGGCCGCCGCCTGCCCGGTGGTCAGTGAGGTGGCGGGAGCTTCGGGGGTGTTCACGGAGCGAGACCTTTCTCGTTGTTCGTCCCCCCGCGCGGTAGGATACCCGCGGGGGTATGTGGGGTTCGGTGAGGTATCGGGTGGAGGAGAGGGAGAAGCGTGGAGCTCGACATGTCGGCCGACGAACTGAAATCGGCGCTGAACCGGCTGCGGCGCGCCCAGGGGCAGCTCGCGGGAGTCATCCGGATGATCGAGGAGGGCCGGGACTGCGAGGACGTGGTCACCCAGCTCGCCGCCGTCTCCCGAGCCCTGGACCGGGCCGGGTTCTCGATCATCGCCACGGGGCTGCAACAGTGCATGACCAGTGACGACCCGGAGGTCCGGGACTCGGCGCAGATGCGGGCCCGGCTGGAGAAGCTCTTCCTCTCCCTGGCCTGACGCCGGCAGGCGGGCCGGGCGGTGGGCGGGACGGCGGGTCACAGTGCCGCCGTCACGCCCATCGCCACGGCCACGGCGAGCAGCACGGCACCGAAGACGCGCCGCAGCGTCCCCGGGGAGACCTTCGCGGCCAGCCGCCTGCCGTCCCACGCGCCGAGGACCGCGGCCGCCAGGAACGGCAGGAGCAGTGTGAGGTCCAGGTGCACGGAGGAGTACGCCCGGGCGGCGAGGGCCACCAGCGCGTTCGCCCCGACCACCAGCAGGCTCGTGCCCACCGCCGCGCTCATCGGCACCGCGAGGACGGTCACCAGCGCCGGCACCGCGAGGAAGCCGCCGCCGACCCCGAGGAAGCCGGTCACCGCGCCGAGACCGGCCCCGGCCCCGGCCGCGCGCGCACCCGACACGGTGCCCTTCTCGCGTGGCGTGCGCCGGCCCAGCATGTGCAGGCCGGCCAGCGCGGCCAGCGCCGCGAACAGCAGGGTCAGCACCGTCTCCGGGACCCGTGCCGACAGGGCTCCGGCGCCGGCGGCGGGCAGTACACCCGCCGCCGCGAACAACAGCCCGGCCCGCCACCGCACGGCCCCCGCCCTGGCGTGTGCCAGCAGCGCGGTGACCGACGTGACGATCACGACGACCAGGCTCGCGGTGGTCGCCGCCGCCGGGGTGAAGCCGAGCAGGTAGATGAGCGCGGGCACGGTGAGGATGCTGCCGCCCGCCCCCAGCGCGCCCAGGGACACGCCGGCCGCGGCGCCGGCGAACAGCGCGAGGATCAGCGGCGTCATGCGGCGGCGTCGTCCGAGGGCGTCACGAGCGGCAGACCGGCATCGGCCGCCGCGGCGAAACCGTCGTCGACCGCGACCACCTCCCGGCCGGCGGCGTCCAGCACGGAGGCGGCGACCGCCGCACGCATCCCGCCCGCGCAGTGCACCCACACCGTGCCCGGCGGCACCTCGTCCAGGCGCCGGTGGATCTCGTGGACGGGCAGGTGCACGCTGCCCCCGACCCACCCCTGGGCGCGTTCGGCGTCCCGGCGCACGTCCACGACCACCACGTCCCCGTCGTGCCGCCGCGCCGCGGCCAGCTCGGCGAAGGTGGCGCGGCGGAACGAGGCCGGCCGGTCCCCGTCCGCGACCCAGTCGGCCGGCGAGCCCACCGCCGCCGCGGCCGGCCGGTCGATGCCCACCCGGGCCAGTTCGCGCTGGGCGCGGGCCAGGTCGTCGGCGCTGTGCGCGAGCAGCGTCACCGGCCTGCCCCACGGGACCATCCAGGCCAGATACGTCGCGAGCTGACCGTCGACCTCGAAGTTGAGCGACCCGGCGACGTGCCCGGCGGCGAAGGCCACCCGGGAGCGCAGGTCCACGACCCACTCGCCGGCGGCGAGACGCCGCGCTATGTCGTCCGCGTCGGCGCGCCGGGGTTCGGTGAGGTCCAGCGGGGCGGGGCCGTCGGTGTTCACCGGCGCCATGTGCGCGTAGTACGCCGGCACGTCGTCCAGCCCGGCCAGCAGCTCCCGCACGAAGGTCTCCACGTCCTTGACGAGCGCCGGGTTGGCGGCCCTCTCGGCGCCGATGGTGCTGTGCTCGCCGCCGGAGGCCGAGGAGGAGCAGAAGCTGCCGAAGCCGTGCGTGGGCAGCACGCTCACGCCGTCCTCGAGCTGACCCGCGAGACGGTGTGCGGAGGCGTGCTGCGCGCGGGCCAGCTCCTCGGTGAGCCGCGGCTCCACGAGGTCGGGCCGCCCCACGGTGCCGATCAGCAGCGAACCGCCCGTGAAGGCGGCCACGGCCCGCCCCGCCTCCTGAAGGACGTACGAGGTGTGGTGCGGGGTGTGACCCGGTGTGGCCACCGCCCGCAGCTCCAGCCCGGCGTCGACCGGCTCCACGTCGCCGTCGGCCACCGCCACGCGCGCGTACGCCACCTCGGCCCCGGCCGGCACCAGGTAGCGCGCGCCGGTGAGGCGGGCCAGCTCCAGGCCGCCGGTGACGTAGTCGTTGTGGACGTGGGTCTCGGCGACGGCGGTGATCCGTACCCCGCGCCGGGCGGCCGCCGCGACGACGCGGTCGATGTCCCGCGGCGGGTCCACGACCACGGCCGAGCCGGGGCCGCCCGCCAGGTAGCTGCGGTTGCCCAGGCCCTCGGTCTCCAGGACGTCGACAAAGAACACGGCACGCTCTCCTTCCGTTTCCGAATTACCCCCTGGGGTATCTCCTTCCGGCCACCGTAACAGATATACCCAGGGGGGTATTCTCGGCTGCTCGCGGGGCACGTCACGGGCGCACCGCGCCGCCGGCCCGGGTCCCTGCCGCGAACTCGGGGCAACTCCCGTGTGCGACAGAGAAGTTGGGGTACCCGGTGTGTCGGCACGGTCGACACCGGGGTCGGCGCCGGTGACGGCCGTGCTGCTCTCGTCACGCACCGCCGCCCGCCGCACCGCGGCAACGGCGCTCCGTGACCCGTTCGGAACACCACGTGACCCGAACGGCCTTCTCGGGTACCCGCCCGGTCGGCGCAGGGTTGGGATGTGCACGGGCACCCCGTGCCCGCGCGCCCCGACCGGCTGTCCCGACACGGAAGGACCACCGATGTCCGTCGACACGCAGCAGGCGCCCACCGAACTCACCGACGAGGAGCTCGCCGGCCTGGACGCCCACTGGCGCGCCGCGAACTACCTCGCCGTCGGCCAGATCTACCTCATGGCCAACCCCCTGCTGGCCGAACCCCTGCGCCCCGAGCACGTCAAGCCGCGCCTGCTCGGCCACTGGGGGACCTCACCCGGCCTCAACCTGGTCCACACCCACCTCAACCGGGTGATCAAGGCCCGCGACCTCGACGCCCTCTGCGTCTGGGGCCCCGGCCACGGCGGGCCCGCCGTGCTGGCCAACGCGTGGCTGGAGGGCTCCTACACCGAGACCTACCCGGACATCACCCGGGACGCGGCCGGCATGGCCCGGCTGTTCAAGCAGTTCTCGTTCCCCGGCGGCGTACCGAGCCACGTCGCGCCCGAGACGCCGGGCTCCATCCACGAGGGCGGCGAGCTGGGCTACGCGCTCTCGCACGCCTACGGCGCCGCCTTCGACCACCCGGACCTGGTGGTCGCCTGCGTGATCGGCGACGGCGAGGCGGAGACCGGCCCGCTGGCCACGTCCTGGCACTCGAACAAGTTCCTCGACCCCGTGCACGACGGCGCCGTCCTGCCGATCCTGCACCTCAACGGCTACAAGATCGCCAACCCGACGGTGCTCGCCCGCCTGCCCGAGGCCGAGCTGGACGAACTCCTGCGCGGCTACGGACACGACCCGATCCACGTCACCGGCGACGAACCCGCCGCCGTCCACCGCGCGACCGCCCGCGCCATGGACACCGCCCTCGACCGCATCGCCGCGATCCAGCGCGCCGCCCGCGAGGAGGGAGCCACCGGCCGCCCCCGCTGGCCGGTGATCGTCCTGCGCACCCCGAAGGGCTGGACCGGCCCCGCCGAGGTCGACGGACTGCCCGTGGAGAACACCTGGCGCGCCCACCAGGTGCCCCTGTCCGCCGTACGCACCAACCCCGAGCACCTCGCGCAGCTGGAGCAGTGGCTGCGTTCCTACCGCCCCGAGGAGCTGTTCGACGACGCCGGGGCGCCGCGGCCCGCCGTCCTCGCCGCCGTCCCCGAGGGACCCCGCCGCCTCGGCGCCACCCCGTACGCCAACGGCGGCCTCCTCCTGCGCGAGCTGCCCGTGCCCCCGCTGGAGAATTACGCCGTGCCCGTCGAGGAACCCGGCGCGCGCATGCACGAACCCACCCGCGTCCTCGGCGACCTGCTCCGGGACGTCATGGACGCCACCGCGGACCGGCGCGACTTCCGCCTCGTCGGCCCCGACGAGACCGCCTCCAACCGCCTCCAGGCCGTCTACACCGCCAGCGGCAAGGCCTGGCAGGAGCGGACGCTGCCCGTCGACGAGGACCTGGACCGGCACGGCCGCGTGATGGAGATCCTGTCCGAACACACCTGCCAGGGCTGGCTGGAGGGCTACCTCCTCACCGGCCGGCACGGGCTGTTCTCCTGCTACGAGGCCTTCGTCCACATCGTCGACTCGATGGTCAACCAGCACGTCAAATGGCTGCGCGTCACCCGACGCCTGCCCTGGCGCGCGCCGATCGCCTCCCTCAACTACCTGCTCACCTCCCACGTGTGGCGCCAGGACCACAACGGCTTCTCCCACCAGGACCCCGGCTTCGTCGACCACATCCTCAACAAGAGCCCCGAAGCCGTACGGGTCTACCTGCCGCCGGACGCCAACACCCTGCTCTCCGTCGCCGACCACGCGCTGCGCAGCCGCGACTACGTCAACGTGATCGTGGCCGGCAAACAGCCCTGCTTCGACTGGCTGACCATGGACCAGGCCAAGGCGCACTGCGCGCGCGGTGCCGGCGTCTGGGACTGGGCCGGCACCGAGGACGGCAGCCGCGAACCCGACGTGGTGCTCGCCTGCGCCGGCGACGTACCGACCCAGGAGATCCTGGCCGCCGCCCAACTGATCCGCCGGCACCTGCCGGAACTCGCCGTGCGCGTGGTCAACGTCGTCGACATCGCCCGCCTGCTGCCCAGCGGGGAACACCCGCACGGCATGAGCGACTTCGAGTACGACGGCCTGTTCACCGCCGACAAGCCGGTGATCTTCGCCTACCACGGCTATCCCTGGCTGATCCACCGGCTCGCCTACCGGCGCACCGGCCACGCCCACCTGCACGTGCGCGGCTACAAGGAGATCGGGACCACCACCACGCCGTTCGACATGGTGGTCGGCAACGACCTGGACCGCTACCGCCTCGTCATGGACGTCATCGACCGCGTGCCCGGCCTCGCCGTGCGCGCGGCGGCCGTACGGCAGCGGATGGAGGACGTCCGGCAGCGGCACCACGACTGGATCCGCGAACACGGCGTGGACCTGCCCGAGGTCGCCGACTGGACCTGGGAGGGGGCGCGGTGACCGCGACCCCGTCGACCTGGGACTACGACCACTACGACGCCGCCGAGGAGCGGCTGCGCGAGTCCCTGTGCACCCTCGGCAACGGCTACTTCGCCACCCGCGGCGCGCTGCCCGAGTGCGCCGCGGACGACACGCACTACCCGGGCACCTACGTGGCCGGCTGCTACAACCGGCTCACCTCCACCGTCGCGGGGCGCGAGGTCGAGAACGAGGACATGGTCAACCTCCCGAACTGGCTGCCGCTGCGCTTCAGGACCACCGGGGGCGACTGGCTCACGCCGGACACCGCCGAGGTGCTCGACCACCGCCAGACCGTGCACCTGGACTCGGGCGTCCTGGAACGGCTCACCCGCTTCGCCCTCGACGGAGAGCGCGTGCTGTCCGTGCGCCAACTGCGGCTGGTGCACATGGCCGATCCCCACCTCGCCGCCCTGCGCACCGAGTTCGGCGCCGAGGGCGGACCGGTCGACCTGGAGGTGGAGGCCGCCCTCGACGGCGGCGTCACCAACTCCGGGGTGCCGCGCTACCGGGACCTCGACGGCCACCACCTCACGCACGTGCACACCGGAAGCGCCGACGACGACACGGTGTGGCTGCGCTGCCGGACCCGCACCTCCGACACCCGGATCGGCATGGCCGCCCGCACCACCGCCGGCGCGCCGGTCACCGCCGCGCGCGAGCACCTGTGCGTCACGCAGCGCACCGCCCTGCGCGCCGAACCGGGCCGGACCGTCGCCGTCGACAAGGTCGTCGCCCTGCACACCTCGCGCGACCCGGCGATCAGCGATCCGCTCCAGGCCGCCGTCGACCGGGTGGCCGAAGCCCCCGGCTTCGACGAGCTGCTGGTCAGCCACCGCACCGCCTGGGGACAGCTGTGGCGCCGCGCCGAACTGGAGGTTCCCGGCGAGGCGGGCAGCATCCTGCGTCTGCACCTCTTCCACGTGCTCCAGACCCTCTCCCCGCACACCGCCGACCTCGACGTGGGCGTACCGGCGCGCGGACTGCACGGGGAGGCCTACCGCGGCCACGTCTTCTGGGACGAGCTGTTCGTCCTGCCCTACCTGAACCTGCACTTCCCCGAGGTGTCCCGCGCCCTGCTCCACTACCGGCACCGCCGCCTGGAAAGGGCCCGCTCCGCGGCCCGCGCGATCGGCTGGCGGGGCGCGCTCTACCCCTGGCAGAGCGGCAGCGACGGCCGCGAGGAGACCCAGCAGCTGCACCTCAACCCGCGCTCGGGCCGCTGGCTCCCCGACCACTCGCATCTTCAGCACCACGTGGGCTCCGCCATCGCGTACAACGTGTGGCAGTACTGCGAGGCCAGCGGCGACGCCGAGTTCCTGCACACCAAGGGCGCCGAGATGCTGCTGCAGATCGCGCGTTTCTGGGCCGACTCGGCCACCTGGGACGAACACCTCGGCCGGCACCGCATCCGGGGCGTGGTCGGCCCCGACGAGTACCACGAGGCCTACCCCGGAGCCGACCGGCCGGGCCTCGACGACAACGCGTACACCAACGTCACCGCCGCCTGGGTCCTGTCCCGCACCCTGGAGGTCCTCGACGGCCTGCCCGGCCCCCGCCGCCGCGAACTCGTCGAGCGCACCGCCCTGGACGACACGGAACTGGAGCAGTGGGACAGCGTCTCCCGCACCCTCCACGTGCCCTTCCACGAGGGCGTCGTCAGCCAGTTCGAGGGATACGGCGAACTCGCCGAACTCGACTGGGCGGGCTACCGCGAGCGGTACGGCGACATCCGGCGCCTCGACCGCGTCCTGGAGGCCGAGAACGACAGCGTCAACAACTACCAGGCGTCCAAGCAGGCCGACGTCCTGATGCTGGGCTACCTGTTCTCCCCGGCCGAACTCCGCTCCCTCTTCGGACGCCTGGGACACCGCCTGGACGAGGCGACCTGGCAGCGCACCGTCGACCACTACCTGGCCCGCACCAGTCACGGCTCCACCCTCAGCGGACTCGTCCACGGCTGGATCCTGGCCCGCGCCCGCCGTGCCGAGGCCTGGACCTACTTCCAGGAGGCGCTCAAGGGGGACGTCGCCGACCTCCAGGGCGGCACCACCGGCGAGGGCATCCACCTCGGTGCCATGGCGGGCACCCTCGACCTGGTCCAGCGCGGCCTGACCGGCCTCGAGACCCGCGCGGGCGCGCTGTGGCTGGACCCGGTGCCGCTGCCGGAGCTGTCCTCGTACGGATTCTCCGTGCGCTACCAGGGCCACTGGGGTGTGCGGTTCCGGCTGGAGCACGGCCGGCTGGAGATCGCCGTGCCCGCGGCCGGACCGCTGCCGATCGACGTCCGGCTGCCGGACCGCGAGGTGCGTCTCCAGCCGGGGGACACCTGCCGGCTGGTGCTGCCGGACTGACCCGTCCCGCCCGTCAGCCGGGCAGGGGGTAGGTCACCGTGCGCGGGGACCCGTCCGGCCTGCCGTCGGTGTAGGTGAGGGTGATCCGGGTGAAGTGGCGCTCGCCCGTCCCCTGCTCCCCGCCCGTCGGCATGTCGAGCCGCACGGTCACCGGGTACGAGTGGAACGCGCCCGCGGCGCAGTAGGGATCGCAGTCGTTGACGGCGTTGGTGCCCCGGCCCACCGCGGCCTGCGGATCCCAGCGGAACCAGCGCAGGGCGACCAGACGGCTGTTGCCGTCCCCGCAGGCGAGGATGTACGAATCCGGCCCGATCTGCGGCTGCCCGGAGCAGTCGACCAGCACCGGATCCTGCGTCTGCTGGGTCCGCGCCGCCGGCTGCGCCGACGGTGCGGCGGAGGCCGTGCCCAGGGGTACTGCCAGCGCGGCGGCGGCACAGAGTGTGACCGCTGCCCTCATCGGGTTCCTGCCCATGTCTGCTCCCGGCCGTCTCGGGGTCGCTTGTCTCCGCTTCCCGTTTTCCCCGTTCGACCGTACGACCGAGTCCGTGAACGCACCACTCGTACGGAGCAGCGGCCGGGGTCACGGGGCCGCCGACCTGGGCGTCCGCCCGTCCGGACGGTTCGTGCGACAAGACGCCGATTGCATCCGCCGTGTGGTCCTCGCGGCCGTCCGCAACCGGCGTCGGCGTCGCGGTGTCTCATGCCGTCAAGAACGGTGACCCGACCGGGTCACCCCTCAAGTGGAGGACCGCGGTATGCACACGACGACTGCTCCGACCGCCGCCGCCCCGACGCGCCCGCGCGCCTGCGACACCCGGGGCGACTTCCTGCTCCAGCCGCCCGACCCCGCCGAGCGCGTACCCTGCCGCGTCGACCCCGTGGACCTGCGCCGTCTCGACCTGCTCGCCCTGCTGACCACCGCGGGCATCGCGCCCTCCGCCGGGGACCGGGCCGCCATCGAACAGCTCAGCGTGCTTCCCGGCAGCGTGCACACGGCGCTGCACCGGTGGCTGGAGCAGGCGTACGGGTTCTGCCGCTGAGGCCGCCGGAGTCAGAAGTCCACGGGGTCCCGCACCAGGGGACACGTCATGCAGTGCCCGCCACCGCGCCCCCGGCCCAGCTCCGCGCCCACCACGGTGACGACCTCCACCCGGGCCTCGCGCAGCAGCGCGTTGGTCAGGGTGTTGCGGTCGTAGGTGAACACCACTCCCGGTTCCACCGCGAGGGCGTTGTTGCCGCTGTCCCACTGCTGGCGCTCGGAGGCGTAGGCGTCGCCGCCGGTCTCCACCACCCGCAGCTTCGGCTGCCCGAGGGCCTTGGCGACGACGTCGACGAAGGGCGTCGTCCCCTCGTCGATCACGTCGAAGCCGGGAGCCCGGTCGCCCGGCCGCAGCGAGAAGGTGTGCACCGCGTCCATGATGCGCGGGTAGAGGGTCACCACGTCGCGGTCGGCGAAGGTGAAGACCGTGTCCAGGTGCATGGCGGACCGGAGTTTCGGCAACCCGGCGACGACGACGTGCTCGGCGGCGCCGTTGCGGAACAGCGCGGCGGCGACCTGGGTGACGGCCTGCCGCGAGGTGCGCTCGCTCATGCCCATGAGGACGACGCCGTTGCCCACCGGCATGACGTCACCGCCCTCGAGGGTGGCCTGGCCCCAGTCCCGCTCGGGGTCGCCCCACCACACGGTCGAACCCTTGAAGTCGGGGTGGAAAGTGTAGATCGCCTTCATCAGCAGTGTCTCGTCGTGCCGCGCGGACCAGTACAGCGGATTGAGGGTGAGCCCGCCGTACAGCCAGCAGGTGGTGTCCCGCGGGTACAGGGTGTTGGGCAGCGGCGGCATCAGGTACTCGCGGGCGCCGGTGGCCTCGCGGGCCAGTGCGAGATGCGGGGAACGGAAGTCCTCGGGCAGGTCACCCGTGGCGAGCCCGCCGACGAGGTACTCGGCGAGTTCCCTCGGCGACAGCGACTCGAGGTAGGCCCGGGTCGCGTCGATGAGGCCGGTGCCGACCTGGTTGGCGACGATCTTCCGGTCCAGGAGCCATGCCTTCGCCTCCGGAATCGCCATGATCTGCGCGAGCAGGTCGTGCAGCTCCACCACCTCCACCCCGCGCCGGCGCAGTTCGCCGACGAAGGCGGCGTGGTCGCGCTGGGCGTTCTCCACCCACATGACGTCGTCGAAGAGCAACTCGTCGGAGTTGGTGGGGGTCAGTCTCCGGTGCGCGAGTCCGGGAGAACACACCAGGACCTTGCGCAGCCTGCCGACCTCGGAATGGACGCCGAGCGAGGGCATCGCGGCGCTCATGTTGCTGGTCACACGGCCTCCTTGAAGGATGGTGCCCACTGTGCACCAAGAGGTCGCCGCGGGCATCTCGTCACCCGTGCGGGGCGGGGCTCGGGACACGATCGGCGAACGGCGTCGTGACGAGGCCGTACGTCACTGGGCGGTGCGCAGGTCCGCGCCGCGCCGGGCCAGGGCGAGGACCCCCACGACGACGAGGGCCACCCCGAGAAGCTGCGGCACGACCCACCAGTCGCCGCGCACGTCCTCCTGGTACAGGACCACGCCGAGCAGAAGACTCACCGTCGCGTCGCCCAGCGTGAGCGCGGGCTGGGAGGCGACCAGCGGACCGCCCTGCATCGCGTGCTCCAGCAGGAGCACGGCGCACACCCCGGCCACGGCGAAGCCGTAGGTCTGCCAGGCGGTGAGGAAGCCGACGACGCCGTCGGTGTCCAGGACACGCATGGAGTCCTTCATGAGTGCCGCGGTCAGCGCGTAGCACACCGCGGTGGCCGCGCCGAGGCACCCGGCGCGGGCCTTGCCGACGGGCCGTTTCAGACCCGCCGCCGCCAGCAGTACGGCCGCCCCGGCGCAGGCCGCCAGCGCAGGGGCCCAGCGGTCCAGGGGCACGTCGGCCTTCCCGGCGTCCGGCGCGGCCGAGGCGAGCGCGACACCGAGCCCCACGACCACCCCGCCCACGGCGAGCCACATGGCCTCCGGCATCCGGTTGCCGGTCAGCAGCGAGGCCAGCAGCAGGGCCAGCGGAAGCTCCAGTACGAAGAGGGGCTGTACGAGTGACAGCGGCCCCGTCGCCAGGGCCACCGCCTGCCCGACACCGGCCACCACCACCGCCAGCATGCCGCCGAGCCACACGGGCCGCCGCAGCAGATCGAGGACGAGCCCGGGGCGGAACCCCTGGGACTGCGGCACGCTCAGCGCGGCGCGTCGCTGGAGCACGGTGGCCAGCGCGTTGCTGAACGCGGCGAGGAGTGCGAAGAGCACCGGCAGGACAACACCCATCCACCGATACTCACCCCGTTCCCACCCGGCCGCGCGTCGCGTGCAGCCGGGGTGTGCCGGGTTGCTCAGCCGCCGTTCCGCGCGGACGGGGCCTCCGAGGCGGAGTCCTGCTTCTGCGCGGACTGCTTCTGCGCGGACGCGGACGACGACGCCGGGGCGGAGGAGTCGGTGGCGGTGTAGTAGACCGAGGTGCCCTGCTTGGTGCGCTGGGCCTGGTTCCTGGCGACGAGTCCCTCGAGCGTGGTGCGCACGACCGTGGTCTTGACGGTGCGTCCGGCGTGGGCCTCGCCCAGCGCCGTGGCGACCTCGGCGGCGGAGCGCGGTTCCCGCTGTCCGGCGAGGTGCTCGCGCACCAGCTCCACCAGCGTGGGCTGCGCGGCGGCCCGGGCCGGTGCCTTCTTCGCCGCGGTCTTCCCGGCGGGCTTCTCGGCGGGCTTGGCAGCCGCCTTGGCGGTGGTCCTGCCGGCCGGCTTGGCGGTCGTCTTCGCGGGTGCTTCGGTGGCCGTCTTGGCCGCGGCCGTGGTGGTCGACCTGGTGGCCTTCTTCGTGGCCGGCTTCGAGGCCGGCTTGGCGCCCGGCTTCGCGGCGGCGGCGCGCTTGGGCGCGGTACCGGCCTTCTTGCCCCGCGTCCGCCTGCCCGGGGCCGGCTTCGGGGCGGTGCCGTCACGCGGTGCCGGCACGGTGGCCGCCTCGGCCGCGGGCTCCGGCGCGGGCTCCGGCGCCGGAGACTGGGGCGGCGACGTGATGCCGAGTGCCTGCTGCATGTTCACCAGCAGGGCGTGGTCGTGCTGGAGCGCGGCCAGTTGCTGCTGGAGAGCCGCGATCTCCGTGCTGACACGTTCCTGCTCCTTGATGTTGCGCTCCAGGTCGTCGGTCACCTGGACGCTGTACTGCGAGGCCAGTTCCGTGGCGGACTGCATCGTGCTCTCGGACATGGTGATGACTCTCCTTGGTTCACGGCCGTGAAGGCTGACGCACAGCCCCGGTTGGTGCCCTGTTCACTGCCGAGTCGGTATACCACGTATGGCCGCCGTCGTGGTATGTGCCGCCGCAACCCAGAGCAGGTGTTCGGACCGTGGAGACCGGTGGTCACCCGCCCTCGGGCACCCGCACGATCTTCCCGTTCTCGTCGACGGTGTGCGTCTGCCAGTAGGTGTCCCACTCGTCGCCCACATGTTCCGGGACCTTGCCCTCGGGGTAGCGGGTGTAACCCTCCGGCGGCTCCTCGCCGTTGGGCGCACACGCCGAGCCGGTGCCCCCGACGCTCAGGACCGGGTACTCGCCACCGCCGCAGACGGCCTCCTCCATGGAACAGCCGGTCAGGACAGCCGCGGCGGCGGCACCGGCCAGGACCAGGGCGCCGACCGATCGCGCGGCGCCGACGGCACGCGCGGCCGACGGACGGTGAACCCGGTTGGTCATACGCACGGTTGACTCCTCGTGGGTGGCTGATGCGGCCAGCGTCCCCCGGTGGGGGGAAGCACCTCATGAGTACGGGTACTCAATCGAACGAGTCGTATGACCCGGCCCGGCCGCCCAAACGGTCCACCCGGCGCGCACCGGCCCGCGCCTCGCGCTCGGCCGCGGTCAGCGCGTGCGCGGCCGCACGGTCCCGCTCCTTGGCCTCCCGCCGGTCGCGTTCGGCCCGGTCGCGGTCCTCGCGTGCCGCCCGCAGCCGCTCCTCGGCGGCGGTCACCGTCTCCCGGACGCGGGCGAGTTCGTCGTCGGCCGTACCGAGCGACTCCCGCGCGTCCGCCTGCTCCGCCCGTGCCTCCCGCAGCCGGCGCCCGGCACGCTCGGCCTCCCGCTCGGCCCGGGCCAGTTCCTCCCGCCGTTCGCGTCGCCGCTCGGCGAGTTCGTCCTTCGCCCCGGTTGCGGGCGAGCTGCGGGTGGCCTTCGGGCGCGGTGCCGGCTCCGGTGCGGCCGGGGCGGGGGCCATCGGGGCGGCGTCCGAGGGGAAGGCCGACGGCGGGGTCAGGGAGACCTCCAGACGCCCCCCGGCCCACTGGGCGGCCGCGTCCGGGTCCGCGAGGACCGCGCGCAGGGTCGACTCGACCTCCCGCTGCGCCGCCTGGGACAGCCGCTGACCGGCCTCGCCGGCGAGCTGTGCGGCCTGCCGGGAGAGGGCGGCCACGATGCGCCGGCGCTGCGCCGACAGCTCCTTGAGCCCGGCGGCGTCCAGGGTGCGGTGTGCTTCGCGCAGTGCCTGCCCCAGCTCCAGGAACCGCCGGGTCTCCTCCGGTCGGGAGCGTGCCAGCAGGTTCGCCGCCCAGGCCGCCAGGGTGGGCCGGCGGGCGGCGTGGATGCGGCGGGCGTCCTCCTTGCGGCCGTCGGTCCTGGCCGCCGCCGCGCGTTCCTCGCGGCGGGCGACGAAGGCGGACGGAGGAGTGCCGTACAGCTCGTCCAGGACCCGCTCGACCGCTTCCGCTTCCGCTTCCGCGTTCCGTCCGCCCGTCGCCCCACGACGCCCGCCCTTGCGCTGCATGGTCCTCCGCCTCCGACTCGACCGCTGCGACCGCCCCGACCTCCTGTCTACGGTCACCGCGGCCGTGCCGCGACCCGGACGGGATCCGCCGCCGGGCGTGGTGCGGCCCGGTGGCCGTCAGCCGAAGGCGCGCCGGTAGGCGTGCGGGCTGACCCCCGTGGTGCGTTTGAAGCGGTCGCGGAAGGACGTCGGGGAGCCGAAGCCGACCTGGGAGGCGATGCGTTCCACGGAGTGCTCGGTCGTCTCGAGGAGGTGCTGTGCCTGCCGGATGCGGGCGCGGTGCAGCCATTGCAGCGGGGTGCTGCCGGTCTGCTCCCGGAAGCGGCGGATCAGCGTCCGCGTGCTCACCCCGGCGTGGGCGGCGATGTCGGCGAGGGCGAGGTCGCGGGCCAGGTTCTCCCGCAGCCAGGCCAGCAGGGGCTCGAGGGCGGAGCCGCGGGGCACGGGGGTGTAGTCGTGGACGATGAACTGGGCCTGGCCGCCTTCGCGTTCCAGTGGCATCACCGACAGCCGGGCGGCGTGCGCGGCGACCGCCGAGCCGTAGTCGCGCCGGATCATGTGCAGGCACAGGTCGAGGCCCGCGGCGGCGCCGGCCGAGGTGAGGATCCGGCCGTTGTCGACGTACAGGACGTCCGGGTCGACGTCGATGCCCGGATGGGCCGCGGCCAGGGCGTCGGCCGCGGTCCAGTGGGTGGTGGCCCGCAGACCGTCGAGCAGCCCGGTGGCGGCCAGCGGGAAGGTGCCGGAGCAGATGGACGCGATCCGTGTGCCGCGCTCCGCGGCCCTGCGCAGTGCGTCGCGGACGGCGGGGGAGAGCGGGTCGGTCGCGGCGGCCGTGCCCGGCACGATGATCGTGTCCGCGTCCCGCAGCCCGTCCAGGCCCCAGGGCGCGCGGAGCGTGAAGGCGCCGGCGTCGATGTCGGGGTGCTCGGCGCACACCCGGACCTGGTAGCCGGGTCTGCCGTCGGGGAGCCGGGTCCGGGTGAAGACCTCGAGCGGGGTGGACAGGTCGAACGGGATCACCCGGTCCAGCGCGACAACGGCGACGGTGTGCATGGCCGGAACGTACCTTGCCGTGGAACGGCGAGCGGCGCCTGTGGCGCTTTCCCGTCGGAACCTGTCACTCCTGCCACGCCAAGCCCGTGCCAAGCCCGTGCCAGGCCCATGCCAAGCCCGTGCCAGGCCCACCCGACACCAAGCCGAGCCTGCGCCGCGTTCACGCCAAGCCGCGGGCGCAGTCCCTGCGATGATCAGTAGTTTGCCTAATGGGCTTAGGTTTGTGCATAATCGACGAAGGAATGCGCGACCCAGCAGCACGCACCACCGCCGGAGGCGACATGAACACCACGGACGACTGGATCACCACGCCCATCACCCCGGACCTCCTGCGGGGCGCCCTCGACCTGGAGCGCACCGAGCGCGGTCTGCTGCCCCACCGGCTGCCCGCCCGGGCCCGCGCGCAGAACACCGACGGCCAGCTCGCCATGGCCGAGTCCCAGCCCTCCGGCGTACGCCTCGCCCTGCGCACCCGCGCCACCGCCCTCGAGCTGGACACGGTGCCCACCAAGCGGGTCTACGCCGGCGCCCCGCCGCGCCCGGACGGCGTGTACGACCTGCTCGTCGACGGCCGCCCGGCGGGCCGGGCCAGTGTCGCGGGCGGCAACACCCTGAGCATCGACATGACCACCGGCACGGCGGACCTCGAGCCCGGACCGCCCGGCACCCTCCGCTTCGCGGACCTGCCCCCGGGCAGCAAGGACATCGAGATCTGGCTGCCGCACAACGAGACCACCGAACTCGTCGCCCTGCGCACCAACGCCCCCGTCGAGCCCGCCCCGGACTCCGGCCGACGGGTCTGGCTGCATCACGGCAGCTCCAT
The DNA here is from genome assembly GCF_003112555.1 of Streptomyces coelicoflavus. Classification (GTDB taxonomy): domain Bacteria; phylum Actinomycetota; class Actinomycetes; order Streptomycetales; family Streptomycetaceae; genus Streptomyces; species Streptomyces coelicoflavus. The sequence continues at coordinate 266,701 of NZ_BEWB01000007.1, forward strand.
CAGCCACGGCTCCGACGCCGCGAGCCCCACCACCACCTGGCCCGCCCTCGCCGCCTCCCTCGGCGGCGTCGAGCTGGTCAACCTGGGTCTGGGCGGCGGCGCCCTGCTCGACCCGTTCACGGCACGGGCGATGCGCGACACCCCCGCCGACCTGATCAGCGTCAAGATCGGCATCAACGTGGTCAACGCCGACCTCATGCGGCTGCGTGCCTTCGGCCCCGCCGTGCACGGCTTCCTCGACACCGTCCGGGAGGGCCACCCCGACGCGCCGCTGCTGGTCGTCTCGCCCGTCCTGTGCCCCGTGCACGAGGACACCCCCGGCCCCCTCGCCCCCGACTTCGCCGGGGGACGCGTGCGCTTCGTCGCCACGGGCGACCCGGCGGAACGCGCGAGCGGGAAGCTCACCCTGAACGTCATCCGGGACGAGCTGTCCCGGATCGTCACGGAGCGGGCCGCCGACGACGAGAACCTGTACCACCTCGACGGCCGCGCACTCTACGGAGAGGCCGACGCGGCCGACCTGCCCCTGCCGGACGGCATCCACCCGGACGCCGCCACCCACCGCCTCATCGGGGAACGCTTCGCCAAGCTGGCCTTCACCGACCGAGGCGCCTTCAAGGGCTGATCCCCACCGGCACGGCCGTCCCACGGGCCGGTCCCACGGGCCGGTCTCACGACCCGGCGACGACCGCGGCGAAACGTCTGGCCACCTCGCGCCAGACCGCCCCCGCCGCGGGCTCGTCGAGTTCCGCCCGGCGGGACAGCTCCACCGGATCCAGTCCCCGGGCGCGAAGCCGGCCGGCGTCCCACGACCTGACCCGGTCCGCTCCCGCCTCGGGGTGGAACTGAACGCCCCACGCCCGCTCGCCGACCCGGAAAGCCTGGTACGGGCACCGCTCGCTCGCCATGAGCCAGGTGGCGCCGGGCGGCAGCGCGGTGACGGCGTCCACATGGTGCTCGACCGCCGTCACCCGTTCCGGCAGCCCCCTGAAGAGCGGGTCGTCCCCGGCCTCCGGCCGCAGCGTCAACGGCGTGCTGCCCACCTCCGGCTCGCCGTGTGCGCCCCGCACCGTGCCGCCCGCGACCAGGGCGAGGAGTTGCCCGCCCAGACAGATGCCGAAGACCGGCACACCCCGCTCCACCGCCCGGGCCACCAGCGCCCGGGTGGGGGCGAGCCAGGGCGCGCGCACGTCGTCGTCGGGCAGGTAGCCGCCCCCGAGGACCAGCACGCCGTCGTGCCCCGGACGCCGGGGGAGCGGCGCACCGGCGTAGGCGTGCACCACGTCGGTCGACACCCCGTCCGCGCGCAGCCAGTCGCCGAACCGGCCCGGCCCACCGCCCCGATGGTTCTGCACGACCAGCAGCCGCGACATCTCCCACCCCCTCGCGGCACGCCCCTCAGCGGCGCGCCATGTACAGGGCGACGGCCTTGTGCAGCACCCTGTTCAGCGGATAGTCCCACTCACCGAGGTACTCGACGGCCTGTCCGCCCGCACCGACCTTGAACCGGAGCAGCCCCAGCAGGTGGTTGTTCTCCTCCAGGGTGTCAGTGATGCCGCGGAAGTCGTAGACGGCCGCCCCCAGTTCACGGGCGTCGCACATCATCCGCCACTGGAGGGCGTTGTTGGGCTGCACCTCGCGCCGGCGGCCGGTGGACGCCCCGTACGAGTACCAGACGTGTTCGCCCACCGTCAGCATCGTGGCCGCCGCCAGCACCTCACCGTCGTGATGGGCGAGGTACAGGCGCATGCGGTCCGGGTCCTCGGCCGTCAGCGCGGTCCACATGCGCTGGAAGTAGGCGAGGGGGCGCGGCACGAACCGGTCCCGCTCCGCCGTCTCCACGTACAGCTCGTAGAAGGCGGGCAGGTCCTCCTGATCGCCCCTGACCACCTTGACGCCGGCCTTCTCGGCCTTCTTGACGTTCCGACGCCACTGCTGGTTGAACCCGCTCTGCAGGTCCTCCGGCGAGCGGCCGGCGAGCGGCACCTGACACACGTACCGGGGCTGGCCCGCGGCGAAGCCGTCCTCGCCGCCCGACTCGGTGCGCCGCCAGCCCATCCGGCGCAGCCGTTCGGCGACGTCCTCGGCCCCGGGCTCGCGCACCGTCGGCTCCACGTCGCCCAGCCGCCGGGCCCCGGGGTCGGCGATCGCCGCCTTCACGGCGTCGGCGTTCCACCGCCGCGCCACCACGGGCGGCCCCATCCGCACCGTGAACGCGCCGCGTTCCCTCAGGTGCGCGAGCATCGGCTCCAGCCACCGCTCCAGACCGTCGGCCGCCCAGTCGACGACCGGGCCCTCGGGGAGATAGGCCAGGTAGCGCCTCGTCCTCGGCAGCGGGCGCAGCAGCACCAGCCCGGCGCCCACCAGTTCACCGCCCTCGTCGAACCAGCCCAGGCTCTCCGCCCGCCAGTCCGGCTTCACGTCGCCCCAGGAGGGGACCTGAAGGTGACTCACGGAAGGCCGGGCCGTGACGAAGCGCAGATGCTCCTCGCGGGTGATCGGCTTCAGACGAAAGCTCATGGGGTGTCCCTCGGTTCGGCCGCTGGTGCGGCTCTGCTTCGGCGTCGATCGACGGTCCGACGTGGGAGACGGCCGGGGCACTGGGCGCGGTTGCCGTCCCGCACCTCACAGGGAACAACGGCCGCGGCCGATCCGCGCGCCGTCGCCCGGCCGGCCACCCGTGTGCTCCGTCCGGCGCGCGGGGACGTGAGCCCGATGGCAGCGTGTCAGGACCGGGCGGAGCCGGCCCGACCGGGCGGCGCGGGCACGACACAGGGAGCGGACGCCATGGCACGGGCGATCTGGACGGGCGTGATCACCTTCGGGCTGGTCTCGGTGCCCGTCGGCCTGTACACGGCGACCGAGGACCACACGGTCCACTTCCACCAGTTGCAGCGCGGCACCTCGGACCGGATCCGCAACCGGCGGGTCAACGAGCGCACCGGCAAGGAGGTCGGCCCCGACGACATCGTCAAGGGCTACGAGGTGAGCGAGGGCGAGTACGTCGTCGTGGAACCCGAGGAACTCGACGAGATCGCGCCGGGACGCTCCCGCACCCTCGACGTCACCGACTTCGTGGACCTGGACCGGATCGAGTCGGTCTACTTCGGCCGCACCTACTACCTCGCCCCGCGCGGCAAGGAGTACCTCAAGGTCTACGAACTGCTGCGCACCGCCCTCGCCGAGGCCGGCAAGGTGGGCGTCGCCACGTTCGTCATGCGCAACCGGCAGTACCTGACCGCCCTGCGCGCCGAGGACAGGGTCCTGCTGCTCCAGACGCTGCACTGGGCCGACGAGGTCCGCGACCCCGTCGAGGAACTGCCGGAACTGCCGTCGGAACGGGTGGGGCGCGGCAAGGAGCTGGACATGGCGCTGCGCCTCGTCGACGCCCTCAGCGGCGACTGGGAGCCCGCCCGCTACCACGACACCTTCCAGGAGAAGGTCCGCGAACTGGTCCGGGCCAAGGCCGAGGGCGAGGAGATCGCCGTCGCACAGGAGGCGCCCGCGGCCACCAACGTCGTCGACCTGATGGAGGTCCTGCGCGGCAGCCTGGAGCAGGCGAAGGACGCGGGCGGCAAGCGGTCCTCGTCCTCCGCCTCACGGAAGAAGTCCGCCGCTCCTTCCCGCCCGTCCCGCGAGACCCGGCCGAAGCCGTCGGGGCGGAGCGAGCTGCGGGACCTGAGCAAGGCCGAGCTCTACCGGCGGGCCACCGAACAGGACATCGCCGGCCGGTCGAGGATGAGCCGCAGGCAACTCGTCGACGCGCTCAGTGGCAGTGGCAGTGGCAGCGGCAGCGGTCACGGCAGCGGCGGCCGTCGCAAGAAGAAGACGACCGCCGCCTGAACCGGACCGCCGCCCGAGCCGGACCGGGCTCAGGAGGTGGTGAGCATGCCTTCCCGCAGGCGGGTCAGCAGTCGCGAGATCAGCCGGGAGACGTGCATCTGGGAGACGCCGAGGCGCTCGCCGATGTCCTTCTGGGTGAGTTCCTCGACGAACCGCCAGTGGATGATCTGCCGGTCGCGTTCGTCGAGTTCGGCGATCATCGGTGCCAGGGCGTGGAAGTCGTCGACCAGGGCCAGGGCGGCGTCGTCGGTGCCGATGAAGTCGGCCAGTGCCGACTCGCCGTCCTCGCTGCCGTTGATGGTGGCGTCCAGGGACGCGGAGTTGTAGCCGTTGGCCGCCAGCCGGGCCTCGACGACCTCGTCCTCCGGCAGGCTCATCAGCTCCGACAGCTCCGCGGTGGTGGGGTTGCGGCCGAGCCGGCTGCGCAGCTCCTCGGTGGCACGGGCCAGCTGGACGCGGGCCTCCTGCAGACGCCGGGGCACGTGCACGGCCCAGGAGGTGTCCCGGAAGAACCGCTTGATCTCGCCGACGATGTAGGGCACGGCGAAGGAGGTGAACTCGACCTCGCGGGTCAGCTCGAACCGGTCGATGGCCTTGATCAGGCCGATCATGCCGACCTGGACGATGTCCTCCATCTCCTCCGGACCGCGGCTGCGGAACCGGCCGGCCGCGAAGCGGACCAGGGACATGTTCATCTCGATCAGCGTGTTGCGCGCGTACTGGTGCTCGGGCGTGCCCTCCTCCAGCACCGTCAGCTGCTCGAAGAACAGCTTCGACAACTCCCGCGCGTCCCTGGGCGCCACCTTCGACGGGTCCGCGATCTCCGGCATGCCCGTCGTGGTGAGTTCGGTGGCCTCTGCGGTCGTCGTCGTCATGATGTGCCCTCCCGGTGGATCGGTCGTCGTTGTCACCTTGTCGGCCGACGACCGGTCGCCTACCCCGTGTCAGGCCCCGCACACCTCGCACCACGCCGGCCGGTCGGCGAAGGACCCGCGACGGGCGCGGGGATCCGGGACGCGCGGTGCCCCGGACGCCGAGGTCGGAGGTCGGGGTCAGACGTCGAGGTAGAAGCGGACGGCGGTGCCGTCGTCGGCCGTGTGCACCCGCACGAGATCGGCCACGTAGTGGACGAGCAGCAGCCCGCGGCCACCGATCTGCCCGCGCTCCGGGGGCCGGCGGCCGGCGAGCGGATCCGTCAGCCGCCCCGTGTCGCGGACCTCGCACACCACTTGCCCCGCCTCGGCCCAGACCGCCAGCGTCCCGCCACCGCCGCCGTGGACCACGCTGTTGGTGGTCAGCTCGGCCACCGCCAGTTCCGCGTCCTGAAGCCGCTGCCCGGCCAGCCCCAGCGAGGCGGCCCGGCCGACCGCGAAGCGGCGTACCTCGGGCAGCTCCCCTGCCCCGAAGGCGAGGACACCGGCCTCCGGCGGACGGGTCAGCGCCTCGTTGTAGCGGGCGACCACCGCCTGCCAGTCGTACGCCTCGCTGACCCGCTCACGCCCCCGGGCGATGACCGTCGGGTGGGTGACCAGGGCGTCGGCCAGGACGTCCGGGGCCAGCCGGGTCTCGTCGTACGGGCACAGGATGGTCGCGGGACGGCCCGCGAAGGCCGCGTTGATCAACGCCTCGTGCTGCGCGCACGCCGGGTACTCCGCGGCGCTGCGCCCGGACCAGACCGGCTCGCCCACGATCCGCACCCGCACCCGCACGTGGGCGTCGGCGAACGCCCGCAGCACACCGGGGATGATCCGGCCCGGGTTGCGCCCGGCGTCGGTCATGTCCAGGAAGGTGACGTCCCGGGCGTCGCCGCCAAGACCGGTCCTGACCAGCTCCAAATTGGGGCCGGGCACGGCCACCGCCACCGGCTCGCCCGCGGCCAGCCCCTCCCGTACGAACGCCACCGTCCGGTCGGCGTACTCGTCTTGCGAGCGGTAGAACAGGGCCGGATGGGTGAATGTCCCGTCGGTGGTCGTCATGCTCATCGTGGCGTCACCTCGATCCGGCGCAGGGACGGCCAGAAGAGGTCGAGCAGCCGCGGCAGCTGCGGCGGCGGCCGTTCCACCACCATGCGGCCCTCGGGCAGGTTCATGGCGGTGACGGCCAGCGCCGTCACCCCGGCCACGTCGACGAAGCGCACGCCGGACAACTCCACGTAGGACACCTCGCTGTGCCGCCGGGACAGCTCGGTCAGGGCGTTCTCCCAGGACAACCGGGTGCTCACGCCGATCTCACCGCGGGCCCGGATGCCGGGACGGCCGGCCAGCGGGCCCACGTCCAGCACCGCACCGGTCCGCACGCGGGCCGGACCGTCTGCGCCGTCCACACTCGATCCCCCTCCGGGAACTCCACCGGGCACCCGTCCGCCACCCGGGCGCTCCTTCCGGCCAGGCAGCCTATCCCGGACCGGACTCCGTACGCCGGTGAGGGGACAAACGGGCGACAGCCGGGCGAAGCGGGGAACACGACAGTGAGCGCGTCCCCGGAAGGTCGGAAGGGAAGACTGGGCATGTTTGAAGCCGAAAACATTCGTGACTGGCGCGGCCTCGACGTCGTGGACTACGACGGCCGCAAGATCGGGACCCTGGAGTCCATCTACTTCGACACCCTCACCGACCGGCCCGCGTTCGCCACGGTCACGATCGGTCTGCCGACCCGCCGGCGGCTCGTCTTCGTGCCGGTGGACAAGGCCACCGTGGGGCCGCAGTACCTGAAGGTCACCTACGACAAGTCCCTGGTCAAGGACGCCCCCGGGATCGACCCGGACGGTGAGCTCGCCGCCGAGGACGAGGGCGCGGTCTTCACCCACTACCACCTGCCCTACGAGCAGGGCAGCCGCGGCGAACGCCGCCTCGGCCGGCGCTGAACGGTCCAGGGGCCCGTGTCCCGGCCGCGCGGCCGGGACACGGGCCCCGCACAGCCCGGCGGAACCGGTTACGAGACGTCCGCCCCGCGTGCCGCCGCCTCCGTCTCGGACGTCGCACTGCCTGTCGCAAGGGTGCCGCCCGCGCTCTCGAGATGGGCGCGCACGAACCACTGGAACTGCTCCAGGTCCCTGAGCTGGCCGATCAGCAGGTCCTCCGTGGCCGTGTCGATCTTGCCGGCCTCCTCGACCGCCGCGCGCATGTCCTCGACCACGCCCGTGTACACGACGTCGAGCGCGCCGAGGTGGGCGATGGCGTCGGCCCGGCCGATGGAGTAGTCGTCCCACTTCCGCTCGCTCACCAGCGCCCCGGGCGTGCCCTGGGCCACCCCGCCGAGCGCGGCAATGCGCTCCGCGACGTCGTCGGCCATGTCGCGCACCTGGTCGACCTGGGGGTCGATCATCTCGTGCACGGCGATGAAGTGCGGACCCACCACGTTCCAGTGCACGTGCTTGAGGGTCAGGTGCAGGTCGTTGAGGGCGTGCAGGCGCAGCCGCAGCACACCGATCAGCCGTCCGGCGGCCTCGCGCTCGATCCCGGGGACCGTGTACTTCGGGGTCAGGTCGTGCGTCATGGCGGACCTCAGCTCCTCAATGCGTTTCGTACGTCGTTGCTCGTGCACGAATGCCCCGTATCCGCCCCGGCAGACATGCCGGGCGGCGCCGCGATCAGGACGGCGGAGCCGGCAGGGGCATCGCACCGAGGGCGCGCGCCGCGTGCACGAGGTTGGACGCCATGGCCCGGCCCGTGGACACCGACCAGTCGTGGCCGCGCTCGTCGTCGAGGAAGTCCGGACCGGGACCGGGGCCGAGGTGCCAGTAGGTCCAGGCCTGGCCGGGAATGGTGTAGCCGATGTCCGCGAGCCCGCCGCTGATCTCGCTGATGACGTGGTGGGCGCCGTCCTCGTTCCCGGTGACCAGGACACCGGCGACACGGTTGTAGGCGACGGGGCGGTCCTCGTCGTCGGTCTCGCCGAGCATGGCGTCCATGCGTTCCAGAACCCGCTGGGCGACGGACGAGGGACGGCCGAGCCAGGTCGGCGACGCGATGACGAGGATCTGCGCGGCCAGCAGCTTCTCGTGCACGCCCGGCCAGTCGTCCCCGTCGCCCATGTCGGTCTCGACCCCCGGTTTCAGGTTCAGGTCGACGGCCCGTACGACGTCCACCTCCGCCCCGTGGCCTTTGAGCGCCGCGATGACCGTGGCGGCCAGCGCCTCGGTGTTCGACGGTTGGGGGGAGGGCTTGAGGGTGCAGTTGACGACGAGTGCGCGCATGCCTACCCCTGTTCCCCGGCGGGCCCGGCACTATCGTCGGCCGTATGGCTGACGAGTGCTTCCGGCATCCGCGGCTCGCCGCGCTCTACGACGTGCTCGACACCGACCGCGGCGACCTCGTGCCCTACCTGCGCATGGCCGACGAGTTCGGTGCCCGGAGCGTGCTGGACATCGGCTGCGGAACAGGCGTGTTCGCCCTGCTGCTGGCCGGCCGCGGCCGGGACGTCGTCGGAGTCGACCCCGCCGGGGCCAGTATCGACGTGGCCCGGTCCAAGGCGGGCGCCGCCCGGGTGCGCTGGATCCGGGGCGACGCCACCTCCCTCCCCGCGCTGCGCGTCGACCTGGCGACCATGACGGCGAACGTCGCCCAGGAGATCACCGGCCGGGCCGCGTGGCTGGGAACGCTGCGCGGCGCGTACGAGGCCCTGCGCCCCGGAGGGCACCTGGTGTTCGAGACGCGGGACCCGGCCCGGCGCGCCTGGGAGCGGTGGACCCGCGAGCACACCCACCAAGTGGCGGAGGTCCCCGGCACCGGCACCGTCGAGAGCTGGTGCCGGCTCCTCGACGTGAGCGGACCCCTGGTCACCTTCCGGTGGACCTACGTCTTCGGCGCGGACGGCGCGGTGCTGACCTCCGACTCGACGCTGCGTTTCCGCGAGCGGGACGAGGTGGCGGCCGACCTGACCGGACAGGGGTACGCGGTGCGGGAGGTGCGTGGCGCCCCGGACCGCGAGGGCCGGGAGTTCGTCTTCGTCGCGCGCCGTCCGGAGGCGGACGGACCCTGACACCGCCCCGAGGCGCGCCGACCTCCGGAAACCGGCAGCCAACGCCGCCCCCTCACTGCCCGGCCGCCCCCTGACGCGGCACCCCGCGAGCCGCCATCCTCACCGCATGGCCCGTTTTCAGCACACCGTGACCCTCGCCCCCGTACCGCGCCGCTGGTTCGAGTCGTGCGTGGGCACGCTGCACGACCTGGCCGAGGACACGGACGCCGAGGGAGCGTGCCTGCGACTGCCCGACGGCCGCCCGCTGCCCGGCCTGGTGCTGGCACAGGGACGGCACCTGACGCCGGGCGCGCGGTACCGGCCCGTGAACGAGAAGGACGGAGAACCGGACGCGGACCAGTGCGTCACCGTGCTCGCCTGGAACCGCCGCCGGGAGACCGCGCTGGAGATCGTCACCGTCGACGACGACCCGGACCGCCCCGCCCGGCTGGACTGCGCCCTCGCGCTCACGAGCGCCGAACGGCCGCGCGGGGCGCGGGTGTCGGCGACGCTGCGCCCGAGCGGCGGCAAGGGCGCCAAGTACCTGGGCGGCACCGCACGCGCGGACCTCGACCTCGGCGGATGGTGGCAGGCGACCGGCCACGGCCGCCGCCCCTCCCGCGCACCCCTGAGCGGAACCCTGACGCACGCACTCGCCCGCGTCACCGTCACGGTCGTGCCGCGCCCCGCCCCGGACGGACGCTGGCAGGTGACCGTCAAGGCACGGGTCACGGGCCGCTCCGTCGCCCGCCCGCTCCTGCCCCTCGCCGCGGCCGTGCTGGGACGCCGCGCCCGGCGGGCCGGCGCCGAGGCCCTGGACCGGGCCGCGGCGACGTGGAACGCACAGGTCCCCGAACTGGTCCGCAAGGACCGTGAACGACTGCGAGCCGAACTGGCCGACGCGCTGCTCGGCCCGTGAGACGGCGTACACCGCGCTCCGCCCGGGACCTAGGGTCCCGTGCATGAACTCCACCACCGTGCGCGGCGCCACGCTCCAATACGACGACGTCGGCCCCGGCGACGGGCTTCCCGTCCTCCTGATCCACGGTCACCCCTTCAACCGCACCCTCTGGGCGCCGCAGGCCACGGCACTGGCGGCGGCCGGCCACCGGGTCCTCACCCCCGACCTGCGCGGTTACGGCCGTAGCAGCGTCGGTCCGGACAAGGTGCTGCTCGCCGACTTCGCCGACGACCTCGCCGGGCTCCTGGACCACCTGGGGATCGAACGCGCGGTGGTCGGCGGCGTCTCCATGGGCGGACAGATCAGCATGGAGTTCCAGCTCCGCCACCCCCGGCGGGTACGGGCCCTCGTCCTGTCCGACACCTCCGCCCCCGCCGAGACCCCCGAGGGCAAGGAGTTCCGCAACCGGCTCGCCGACCGGCTCCTGGCCGAGGGCATGGACGGCTACGCGCACGAGGTCCTCGACAAGATGCTCGCCGGCTACAACGTCACCCGGATGCCGGAGGTGGCCGCCCGGGTCCTGGAGATGATGTGCGCCACCGACCCCCGAGGCGCCGCGGCGGCACTGCGCGGGCGGGCCGAACGACCCGACTACCGGGACGTCCTGGCCGCCGTCCGGGCACCCGTCCTCGTCGTGGTCGGCGCCGACGACGCCTACACCCCCGTCGCGGACGCGGAATCCATCCACCGCCTGGTCCCGCATTCCACCCTGGCCGTCGTCGAGGAGGCCGGCCACCTCCCGGGCGCCGAGCAGCCCGACCGGTTCAACGCCGTGCTGCTGGAATTCCTCGGCACGCTCGGGTGACGGAGCGGCGCGTGAAGGGCGCACACGGGAAACGCATGAGCCCTGTACGCGCCCCCTCGGCGGTACGGACAATCCCAGTGACCGTGATCACCCGGCGGAAGACGCGGTGTCGTCCGGCCGCCGACTCCCGGGAAGCAGGTCGATCGCCATGCTGCTGCGTCAGCCCACGTCCGTGTCCGAAGCACAGGAGTGCCTGGCGCAGGGGGCGGTGCCCGTCGGCGGAGCCACGCTCGTGTGGGCCACCTGGCAGCGCGACGGCTTTCCGGACCTGGCCATGTCACTGCGCGGACTGCCCGAGGCGACCGCCGTCGAAGCCGGGTCGCTGGGCGCGGCCGTGGTGCTGAACCGCATAGGCGACCGGGTGCCGGAGGTGCTGCGCCGGGCGGCGGGCTCGGTGGGCACCGGAGCGGTACGCCGGACGGCCACCGTCGGCGGCAACCTCGTCGGCAGCAGCCTGCGCTGTCTGCTGCCCGCGGCCCTCGTGCTGGACGCCCGCGCCAGGGTGCTGGGCCCCGACCGTCCCTACGAGACCGATCTGGCCGAGGTGATGGCGAAGCGTCACCTGCTGCTCGGTCTGCGCTGGCACACCCCGCTGGTCAGCGGCTATCGCAAGCAGCCCGCCGAAGCCGGCGGCCCGCCGCCCCTGGTGGTGGCCACCGCCGTGCACGCCGACGGCGGGGGCCGGCACCGGCTGCGCGTCGCCGTGCGCGAGGGCTACGACGTGCTCAGCGAGAGCACCGCGTGCGACGCGGGAGCCGACGAGGCCCTGGACACCCTGGAACGCACGGACATCGGCGCCCTGCCCGCCGGCACCCGGGACGTGGTGCGCGAGCAGGTCGCCGACATCCTGGCCACCCTCGCCGGCCGCTGAACGGCGGCCGGCGTTCCACCGGTCCGCGTCAGCCGTTGGCCAGGGCCTTGACGCGGTCCAGCGCCCCGTTGAACTTGTCGTGGTCGCCCACGGTCGGCCCGGACGAGGTGTACTGCCACATCGTGTGGAAGTCCCAGCCGGCCGGGAGCGCCCCCACGGTCGAGGCGTACCGCGCGATCCACAACGGGTTGCTCGCGCCGAAACCGCTGTAGTTCCCGGTGCACTGCGTCCACCAGTTGGTGGAGGTGTAGATGGCGGCGTGGCGGCCGGTGCGCTCCTTGTACCGGTCCAGGAAGGCCCGGATCCAGCTCACCATCTGACTGTGCGTCCGCCCGTAGCAGGTCGCCCCGTACGGGTTGTACTCGATGTCGAGGACGCCCGGCAGCGTCCTGCCGTCCTTGGACCAGGCACCGCCGTGATCGACGAAGTAGTCGGCCTGGGCGGCACCGCCGGCGGTGTCCGGGGTCGCGAAGTGGTACGCGCCGCGGACCATGCCCGCGTCGTACGAACCGCCGTACTGCTGGGCGAAGTACGGGTTCCGGTAGGAGGTCCCCTCGGTGGCCTTCACATAGGCCCACTTCACGCCGCTCTTCCAGAGGGTCGACCACGCGACGTTGCCCTGGTGGCTGGAGACGTCCACCCCCTCGGTCTGGGCGACACGGGTGCCGACGGGCCGGCCCTGGACCCCTTCGTGGGCGAGGACACCCTCGCCCATGTGGGCGGTACCGCGAGCGGGCGTCCGGGTGTCGTCGGCCGGGGCCGGGGGCGAGGCCGAGGCCGGGACCGCGGACAGGGTCAGGAGAAGTGACTGGGCGGCGAGGATGACGCCTGAGGTGAGCAGGCGTGAGTGGCGTTTCGCCACGGCTATGGGTCTGCGCATGGCACCCATCCGAACCGGAGTCGGGCCCCACCGCATCCCACGCTCGTCCAGACGGTGTCCCCGGACGGCCCGTCCGGGAACACCCGCCCCGACAAGAACGCCAGTACCACATCGCTGCGTTCGATTGGCGAGATGTCGGGAAAGTTCGCTCCTCGGTGGGGTCTGTGGCCGGTCCGGCATGCGGGGCCGACGCGCTGACTAGCATGAGCCGCAAGCCCGCCGGAGTGATCACCACTCACCCGGTGACACGGCTCCGGCCCGCGGCCGCCGCAGGTCGACCGGCCTTTTTCCCCGCTCTCAAGGACCCGAGGGACCGCGGAATGTCAGTGTCTGCACCCCCCACCCCGCCCCGGACGCAGAAACCCGTCCGCTCGACCCCGGCCGTCCCGCTGCTCGTGCTGCCGGCCACCGCCGCGGCCGCGGGCGCCGCCTGGGCCGCCGCTCCCGAGACCGCCCGGAGCTGGACCGCGACCCTCGCCGTCACGTCCTGGCTGTGCGTCGCCGTGTCCGTCGGCCTCGGCTCCTACCTGGTCGGACGGGCACGCCGGACGGCGGCGGACCGGCGGACGGAGATCAGCGCCCTCAAGGGCCGGCTCGCGCAGGACAACGCCGGCCTCGCCCACCTGGTCAACGTCGCGCTGCCGGGCATCGCGCAGCACGTGCGCGACGGCACCGGCGCGGACGACGCCGTCGCCCGCGCCGCACCCGCCTCCGGCCCCCACCTGCGTCAGGTCGTACAGAGCTTCGCCGTACTGGTGGAGGACGCCGTACGGCACGCGGCGGAGGCCGAGTCCCGGCGGCAGCAGGCGGTTCAGGAGGCACACGGAGTCACCGCCGAGCTGGAACGGCTGACCGAGGGCACTCTGCCCGCCGCCGTGGAGAAGCTGCGGGACGGCACCTCGGCCGAGAACGTGCTCGCCGAGCTGGAGTGGCCGCGCGGAGCAGGGGCGCGTGCCTGCGCCGAGCTGTTCGTCCGGGAACTGGCCCACAGCGAACGGCGCACCGCCGCCGCCCAGGCCGCCTCCGCCAAGTCCCTCGGCCGCGTCCAGGCCAAGGCCGTCAGCATGCTCGCCGACCTGAGGGACATGCAGGATCGTCACGGCGAGGAGGTCCTCGGCGACCTGCTGCGCCTGGACCACAGCACCTCGCAGCTCGGCCTCATCACCGACCGCCTGGCCCTCCTGATGGGCGGGCGCTCCAGCCGGGCCTGGAACAGGCCCATCGTGATGGAGAGCATCCTGCGCGGCGCGGTCGGCCGGATCGCCGCCTACCAGCGGGTCCGCATGCACTGCTCCACCAACGCCGCGATCTCCGGCTACGCGGCCGAGGGCGTCATGCACCTTTTGGCCGAACTCATGGACAACGCCGCCAACTTCTCGCCGCCCATCGACGAGGTCCACGTCTACGTGGAGGAACGTACCGCCGGAATCGTCGTCACCATCGAGGACAGCGGGCTGAAGATGGCCGACGCCGCCATGCGCCACGCCGAACAGGCGGTGTCGGGGCGGACGAACGACCTGGCCTCGCTCCAGGGCACCCGCCTCGGCCTCGCCGTGGTGGGGCGGCTGGCCGCCAAGTACGGCGTCGGCGTGAGCTACCGGCCGTCCTCGCGCGGCGGCACGGGCGTCGTCGTCCTGGTACCGCCCCAGCTGCTCGCCCAGCAACGGGAACCGGGGCCGGCCCTGACCGGCCGCACCTTCGGGGGCGGCGGCGTCTCCGCCGTCCCCGGTCCCGCCCCCGCCGCGGAGGCCACGGGAATCGCGCGGCGCGTCCCGGACGTCCGGCCGGTGGAGCGGACCGGCCTGCCCGGCCAGACGGCGCGATCCGCTCCCGCGGCCGCCACGCCGGGCGGTCTGCCGATGCGTGCCCCCGGCCGCACGATGGCCGAGGCGGAGGCCGAGCGGGAACGCCGCGACCACCACCGGCCGCCCGCCGGCCCGGCCGTGCCGGCCTCTCGCGACGCCGGAGCCAGCTTCGGCGCCTTCCACCGCGGGCGCCGGTCAGGGGCGACCGGCGGCGCGCCGGACTCCGAACCGCCGGTTCCGGGATAGGCGCGCCGGACCGCTTCCCCCTCACACCTCATCGCGGCGCGCCGCACGGCGCGCACCGGTGCCCCTCGCTCCCACCGCTCGTGTCGCTCGTGAGATTGGAGGAACGGGCCGGTGACCCCAGCACCAGCAGCCACCGTCCCCGCACCCAACATGCAGACCACCGACAACAGCCTCACCTGGCTCCTGCAGAACCTCCTGGACCGCACCCCCGGTACCCGCCACGCCCTCGTCCTGTCCCGCGACGGCCTCAAGCTCTGCTGGACCGAACACCTCACCCTGGACCGGGCCGACCAGCTCGCCGCGATCTGCTCGGGCATCCAGGCCCTCGCCCAGGGCGCCTCCGTCGAGTTCGGCAACGGAACCGGCGGCGTACGGCACTCCATGACCGAGTTCCACGGCGGCCTGCTGTTCATCGTGGAGGCGGGTGAGGGCGCCCACCTGGCCGTCGTCGCCGTGGAGGACGCCGATCCCGGCGTGGTCGGCCACCAGATGACCGAGATGGTCGACCAGATCGGCGACCACCTGAGGGCCGAGCCGCGCCACGCCGTTCCCGGGAGCGGCTCGTCGTGACGCGCAGGCCCGTGGACACCGGCGCACCCGACCGGCTCTACACGGTCACCGGCGGGCGCAGCCGCGCCGACGACTCCTTCGACCTCGTCACCCTGGTGGTCGCCGAGTGCGGGCCGTCGGCCGGCATGCAGTCGGAACACGTCCACATCCTCGACCTGTGCCGGCACCCCACGGCCGTGGTCGAGATCGCCGCCGAGCTGGCCCTGCCCATCACGGTGGTCCGCATCCTGCTCGGCGACCTGCTCGCCACCGGAAACATCACCGCCCGCCATCCACGCCTGGGGCAGACCGCCGCGTCGCACCCCGATACCGCCCTTCTCCAGGAGGTGCTCCATGGGCTCCGCAACCTCTAGCGGCCGCAAGCCCCTGACCGACGCCGCGGAGACCGGACTCAAGATCGTCGTCGTGGGCGGCTTCGGAGTCGGCAAGACCACCCTCGTCCGCTCCGTCAGCGAGATCCGGCCGCTCAACACCGAAGAGGTCATGACCCAGGCCGGAGTCGGCGTCGACGAGACCGGCTCGGTCACCGCGAAGACCACCACCACGGTGGCCTTCGACTTCGGCCGCATCAGCCTCAACGACCGCATGGTGCTGTACCTGTTCGGCGCCCCCGGCCAGGAGCGCTTCTGGTTCCTGTGGGACCGGCTGTTCTCCGGCACCCTCGGCGCGGTCGTCCTCGTCGACACCCGCCGGATGGACGACTCCTGGTACGCGATAGACCGGCTGGAACACCACAGGACCCCTTTCGTGGTGGCCGTGAACCGCTTCGACGACGACACCGCCCGGCACTCCCTGGACGAGATCCGGCTGGCCCTCGCGCTGCCCGATCACGTGCCGCTGATCGACTGCGACGCGCGGGTGCGGACGTCGGGCAAGAACGTGCTGGTCACCCTCGTGGACCACCTCTACCAACTGGCCCTGGCCCAGGAGAGCGCATCGTGACCGACCTCGACCCCGCACCCCGCCCCGTCGCCGCACCGGGCTGCCCCGCGCACCCCGACGCCGTGCCGCTGGCCGGCCTGGAGTACCAGCAGACACCGTCGGACCTGTACCGCGGACTGCGCGCCGAACACGGTGCCGTCGCGCCCGTGCTCCTCGACGGCGGCATCCCCGCCTGGCTGGTCCTCGGCTACCCCGAGGTCAGCTATGTGACCAGCCACGACGATCTGTTCGCACGGGACTCGCGCCGCTGGAACCAGTGGGGGAGCATCCCACCCGACTGGCCCCTGCTGCCCTACGTCGGTCATCAGCCGTCCGTCCTGTTCACCGAGGGCGAGGAACACCGGCGGCGGGCCGGCGTCATCACCCAGGCACTGGCCGGCATCGACCAGTTCGAACTGGCCCGGGACTGCCGGCACCTCGCCGACCGGCTCATCTCCGCCTTCGCGGGCAGCGGCCGCGCCGAGCTGATGAGCGGCTACGCACACCCCCTGCCCATGCTCGCCGCCGTACGCGTGTGCGGGATGCCGCACAACGGCGTCGAGACCCGGCAACTCGTCGAGGACCTGCGCATCTCCCTCGACGCGGCCGAGGGCGACGACCCGGTCGCCGCGTACACGCGCGTGGGCGAGCGCATCCACCAACTGGTCCGCCACAAGCGCGACCGGCCGGGACCCGACGTCACCTCCCGGATGCTGACCCACCCGGCGGGGCTGACCGACGAGGAGATCGTCCAGGACCTGATCTCCGTCATCGCCGCCGCCCAGCAGCCCACCGCCAACTGGATCGGCAACACGCTCCGGCTGCTGCTCACCGACGAGCGCTTCGCCCTCAACGTGTCCGGCGGCCGCCTCAGCGTGGGGGAGGCCCTCAACGAGGTGCTGTGGCTGGACACCCCCACGCAGAACTTCATCGGCCGCTGGGCCGTCAACGACACCCAGCTGGGCGGACGGCAGATCCGGGCCGGCGACTGCCTCGTCCTCGGTCTCGCCGCGGCCAACACCGACCCGCAGCTGTGGCCCGAAGCGCACGTCGGCGCCGAGAACTCCGCGCACCTGTCCTTCAGCAACGGAGAGCACCGCTGCCCCTACCCGGCACCCCTGCTCGCCGACGTCATCGCCCGCACCGCGGTCGAGACCCTGCTGGAACGCCTCCCCGACCTCGTCCTCGCGGTCGAACCGGGCGAGCTGACCTGGCGCCCGTCCATCTGGATGCGCGGTCTGACGACGCTGCCCGCCGTCTTCACGCCCGTCGTGGCCTGACCCGTACGGCCCGTCAGGCCGCGGGAGTGAAGCGCACCGGCAGCGACTGGGGCCCACGGGTGAACACGCCCCGCTCCACCACCTCGAACCCGTCCTCCGTCCGCAGGCCGGGCAGGGCGTCCAGGAGCTGCCCGACCCCGGTCTCGACCTCCGCCTTCGCCAGCAGCGCCCCGACGCAGAAGTGCCGGCCGAGCGCGAAGGCGAGATGGTCGGCGGCGGCCGAGAAGGCGGTCGTGGTGGTCAGGTCGTCGCGCATGATGTCGAAGCGGTCCGGATCGCGGTAGCGGCTCTCGTCCCGGTTGGCCGCGCCGATGAGGCAGGTGACGGTGGCGCCGGCGGGTATCGTGCCGCCGCTGAGCGTGACGTCCGTCGCCGTCTGACGCATGATCATGTGGACCGGCGGCGTGTAGCGGAGCGTCTCGGCGAAGGCACGCGGGATCAGACTGCGGTCCTCGCGCACGGCCGCCAACTGGTCCGGGTGGGCCAGCAGGTTGGCGAAGATGCCGGCGATCGCCTTGTCGGTGGTCTCGCCGCCCGCCGCGAGCAGCAGGCTGCAGAACGCCTTGATGTCCTCGTCGCTCATCCGCACGCCGTCCACCTCGGCGGCGCACAGGGTGGACAGCAGGTCGTCGCCCGGCTTCTCGCGGCGCTCCCGGATGATCGGGAACATGTACTCGGCGAACTCCACCCGGGTGCGCGCACCGGCGGCGGCGACCTGCTGGTCCCCCGAGAGGTTGCCGAGGAAGGCGATGACCGACGTGTACCAGCCGTGGAACCGGTCGTGGTCGGCCTTGTCCAGGCCCAGCATGTCCGCGATGACGTTGACGGGGAACCGGGTGGCGTAGTCGGCGACCAGGTCGGCGCGGCCGGTGTGCCGGAACGCGTCGATCAGCTCACGGGAGTTGCGCTCGATCACCGGCAGGAACCGCTCCTGGAGATCGGCGCCGCGGAAGGCCGGGGCGACCAGCGCACGCCGGACCGCGTGCTCCCGGCCGCTGAGCTGGAGGATCGTCCGGCCGTGCACCGGCTCGATCTGCCAGTCGTAGTTCTCGGTCGTGAACTGCCCGCCCCGGTCCTTGAAGACGCGCTCCACGTCCTCGTAGCGCGAGACGATCCAGCTCTGGGTCGCCTCGTGCCGGATGAGGGGAGCGCTGTCCCGCATCGTCCGGTAGGCGGGATACGGGTTCGCCGCGAACTCGGGGGAGAGGATGTCGGGGACCTGCTGCGCGGTGGACATGAGGCTCCTCGGTCGACAACGGCCTTGTCCCGCCAGGTTATTGACGACGCGACGAGTCCGACAGACCGCGCGCGGCCGGGGCGGGAACCCGTCAGGCCTCGCCGTCCGCGGAGCCGTCCACGGAGCCGTCAGGCCTCGCCGTCCACCGAGGCGCGCAGCCGTGCGCTGGCCATCCGCATGTGCTCGGCCATCGCCCGGTCCGCCGCCTCCGGATCGCGGGCGCGGATCGCTTGGAGCACCGCGTCGTGCTCGCACAGCGTGCCACTGACCGTCCCCTCGATGTCGCTGACGCGCTCCATCCAGACCTGGAGCAGCGCCCGGATGCTGTGCAGGATGTCGCTGAGCACGGTGTTGCCGGCGATGCGGGCCGTCTCCAGGTGGAAGGCGATGTCCGCGTCGATGAACGCCGTGACGTCGTCGCCCGCGTCGCGCATGTGCTGGAGGTGCCGCTCCAGCAGGGCCACGTCCTCGTCGCTCGCGCGTTCCGCCGCCAGCCGGGCCGAGACACCCTCCATGTACGTACGGACCTCGACCAGGTCCTGCGTGCGCCGCTGGCCCAGCATCAGGCCCCAGTTGATCGCCCGGGGCAGGAACTCCGAGGTGCCCTCGCGCACGTAGGACCCGGAGCCGGGGCGGATCTCGATGATCCCGAGGACGTCCAGCGCCGAGAGCGCGCCGCGCACGCTGGACCGCGCGACGCCGAGCGCCTCCGCGAGCTGCCGCTCGGCGGGAAGCCTCGTGCCGGGCCGGATGTCGCCGGCCGAGAGGTGGTCGAGGAGGCGCTTGGCGACCTCGCTGACGGACGACTCGCGCACCACGGGACGCAGCAGCTGCGCGAGGTCGGGCGCGGCGGCGGAGCTGTGCTGATCAGGCTGACTGGTCACGGTCACCAGTCAACCAGATGCCGCGCGTGCACGGCTGACCAGGCAGTTCGTCGCGATTTCGGGTGTGGTTTGTCAAGGGTTGGGTCATGGGAAGATCTATGACCCTCGCCACACTGGTAAATTGGTGACCAATTTGGTTCCGGAGGCTTAGCGTGAACACGAACCGGTCGGCCGCCCCCGTGGCGGACCACCCGGAGTGACCCACCCCGGACGGAGTTGTCCGGGCGAGCCGAGGAGTCGCCCATGGGTGCCCAAGCGCCATCCACGGCAGTCGAGAGAACTGCCATCAAGAAGGTCTCAGTCCGCCTCGTGCCGTTCGTGGCGCTGATGTTCTTCGTGAACTACCTGGACCGCACGGCCGTCTCGTTCGCCGAACCGAACGGCATGGGCCAGGACCTCGCCCTGACCGCCGCCCAGTTCGGCTTCGCGTCCGGGATCTTCTTCCTCGGCTACATCGTGCTCGAAGTCCCCAGCAACATGGCCCTGCACCGCTTCGGAGCCCGCCGCTGGCTGGCCCGGATCATGGTGACCTGGGGCATCGTCTCCCTGCTGTTCACCTGGGTGAGCAGCAGCGAGCAGCTCTACACGCTGCGCTTCCTGCTCGGCGTCGCCGAGGCCGGGTTCTTCCCCGGCGCCATCCTCTTCCTCAGCCAGTGGGTGCCCTCCCGCCACCGGACCAAGATCCTGGGCCTGTTCTACCTGGCCCAGCCGCTGACCACGGTGTTCGGCGCCCCGCTCGCGGGCTGGCTGATCGGCCGGCACGGGCTGTTCGGTCTCGAGGGCTGGCGGGTGATGTTCCTGTTCGTGTCGCTGCCCGCGATCATCCTGGGCGTCGTCGCCTGGTTCTACCTGATCGACAAGCCCGCCGACGCCAAGTGGCTCACCCCCGCCGAGCGCGACTGGCTCACCACCGAACTGGCCGCCGAGAACGCCCGGAAGACCGGACACGAGAGCAAGCACGCCAAGGGCGACCTCAAGAAGGCCTTCGGCAGCGGACGCGTGTGGACCCTCGCCGCCGTCTACTTCGGTTTCGTCTACGGCCTGTACGCCCTCGCCTTCTTCCTGCCGACCATCATCAACGGCTTCCAGGACCAGTACGACACCACGTTCAGCGTCATGGACAAGGCCTGGATCACCGCCATCCCGTACCTGCCGGCCGCCGTCGTCCTCTTCTTCTGGACCCGGCACGCCACCCGCCACGGCACCCGCACCTGGCACGTGGCCGGACCGGCCGTCGTCGGCGGCGTGTCCATCCCGCTCGCCCTCTACATGGGCTCCCCGGCGGCCACGGTCGCCGTCATCACCGTCACCGCCTGCGCCATCTTCGCGGCCCTGCCGGTCTTCTGGTCGGTGCCCTCCCGCTTCCTGACCGGAGCCGCCGCCGCGGCCGGCATCGCCCTGATCAACACCGCGGGCAACATCGCCGGGTTCGCCTCCAGCTACATCACCGGCTGGCTCAAGGACTGGACCGGCGGCTACTACGCACCGCTCTACCTCGTCGGCTTCTTCATGCTGCTCTCCGCCGCACTGATGATCGTGCTCGCCGCCCGCCACCGCACCGACGAACCGGCCGTCGCCGAGCACCAGGCCAAGGAGGCCATAGGATGACCCGCCTGTTCAACGACCCCGCCGCCTTCGCCGACGAGGCGCTCGAGGGCTTCGCCGCCGCGCACCGGCGCTGGGTGCGACCGGTCACCGGCGGAGTCGTCCGGGCCGCGGCCACCCCGGCGGGCCAGGTCGCCGTGGTCGTCGGCGGCGGCTCCGGCCACTACCCCGCCTTCTCCGGCCTGGTCGGCCGCGGCCTCGCCCACGGCGCGGCCGTCGGCAACGTCTTCGCCTCGCCCTCTGCCCGGCAGATCCACTCGGTGGCCCGGGCCGCGGACGGCGGCGCCGGAGTCCTGCTGATGTACGGCAACTACGCGGGTGACGTCCTGCACTTCGGGCAGGCCGCCGAGCGACTGGCCGCCGACGGCATCGAGGCCCGGACGTTCGCCGTCGCCGACGACATCTCGAGCGCGGGCCCCGACGAGTCCGCCAAGCGGCGCGGCATAGCCGGTGACCTGCCCGTCTTCAAGGCGGCGGCCGTGGCGGCCGAGCAGGGCCTGCCCCTGGGCGAGGTGCTCCGCGTCGCCGAACGGGCCGGCGCCCGCACCCGCTCCTTCGGCATCGCCTTCTCCGGCTGCACCCTGCCCGGCGCCGACCACCCCCTGTTCACCGTCCCCGAGGCTCGCATGGCCGTCGGCCTCGGCATCCACGGCGAGCCCGGCATCGGCGAGGAGGCGCTGCCCACCGCCGACGAGGCGGCCCGGCTGCTGGTCGAGACCCTGCTCGAGGAACTCCCCGAGGACGTCGCCGCCCCGGCCGGACAGCGTGCCGCCGTGATCCTCAACGGCCTCGGCTCGGTCAAGTACGAGGAGCTGTTCGTCGTCTACCGCGAGGTCGCGGCGCTGCTCGGCGAGGCGGGCGTGGAGATCGTCGACCCCGAGGTCGGCGAACTGGTCACCAGCTTCGACATGGCCGGCGTCTCGCTGACCCTGACCTGGCTGGACGACCGGCTGGAGGAGCTGTGGCGGGCCCCGGCCGACACGCCCGCCTACCGCAAGGGCGCCCTCGCCGCCCCGGAGCCCGACCAGGACCGGGCGGCCTCGACCGCCGGGGCCCGGGACACCGCCGCATCCGACGCGGCCGCCTCCGGAGCCACCGCCGTACCTCCCGCTTCCGACGCCTCCCGCGAGGCCGCCGCCACCGTCCTGGCCGCCCTGGACGCGGTGGCCCGCGTCGTCGACACCCACGCCGACGAACTCGGCCGCATCGACGCCGTCGCCGGCGACGGCGACCACGGCATCGGCATGCGGCGCGGATCCACCGCCGCCCGGCGGGCCGCCACCGACGCCCACGGGCTCGGCGGGGGAGCGGGCACCGTCCTGGCCCGGGCCGCCGACGCCTGGGCCGACAAGGCGGGCGGCACCTCCGGTGCCCTGTGGGGCACGATCCTGCGCTCGCTCGGCACGGCCCTCGGCGACCGGGACGTCCCCGACGCCCGGCGGGTCGCCGACGGGGTCACGGAGGCCTCCGCCGCCGTACGCAGGCTGGGCGGGGCCGAGGTCGGCGACAAGACCATGGTGGACGTCCTGGTCCCCTTCGCCGACGCGCTGGCCGCCGCCACCGCCGAGGGCCTGCCCCTCACCGATGCCTGGGACCGCGCCGCAGGCACCGCCACCGCGGCGGCCGCCGCGACCGCCGGCCTGCTGCCCCGCCGGGGCCGGGCCCGCCCGCACGCCGAGAAGTCCCTCGGCACCCCCGACGCGGGCGCCCACTCACTCGCCCTGATCACCCGCGCCGTCCACGGCGCACTGCTCGACCACCACTGAGGAAAGCCGCCATGACCGACAAGCTCCGCATCGTCGTCGGCTCCGACGACGCCGGCCACCAGTACAAGGAAGCCCTCAAGCAGGACCTGCGCGGCAGCGCCCTGGTCGCCGAGGTCACCGACGTCGGCGTCGACGCCGACGGGCACACCGCCTACCCGAAGGTGGCCATCGCCGCCGCCGAGATGGTCGCCCGCGGCGACGCCGACCGCGCCCTGCTGGTGTGCGGCACCGGCCTCGGTGTCGCCATCGCCGCCAACAAGGTCAGGGGCATCAGGGCCGTCACCGCCCACGACTCCTTCTCCGTCGAGCGGGCGGTCCTCTCCAACAACGCGCAGGTCCTCACCTTCGGCCAGCGCGTCGTCGGCCTGGAACTCGCCCGCCGCCTGGCCGCCGAGTGGCTCACCTACCGCTTCGACGAGAGTTCGGCGTCGGCCGCAAAGGTCCAGCTGATGAGCGACTACGAGACCGCCGACGGCGAGAGCGGCCAGGACGGGACCGCCGGAGACGGGGCGGCCGCCTGATGCCCGCCCCCGCACCGTCACCCGTGCTGCTGGGGGTGAGCCTGAAGATGTACTTCGGCCACCACCAGACGCTCAACTGGTCCCGCAGGATCGCGGCCCTCGCCGAACACCACCCCGCCGTCACCTCCGGCGCCGCCCGCCTCTTCGTCCTCCCCGCCTTCCCGTCCCTGGTCCCCGCCACCGGCATCCTCGCCCCCTACGGCGTGGCGCTGGGCGCCCAGGACATCGCCACCGAGGACGGCGGCCCCTACACCGGCGAGGTCGGCGGCCCCCTCCTCAAGGAGATCGGCTGCCGCTACGCCGAGGTCGGCCACGCCGAGCGCCGCCGCCTGTACGGCGAGGGCGACACCGTCGTCGCCGCGAAGACCGCCGCCGCCCTGCGCAACGGCCTCACCCCCGTCCTGTGCGTCGGCGAACGGGACGAGGCCGATCCGGCCGACGCCGCCGCCCGCACGGTCGCCGAGGCCGAACGGCTGCTCGCCGGCCTGGAGGGCACCGTCGTCCTCGCCTACGAGCCGCAGTGGGCCATCGGCGCCCCCGAGCCCGCCTCCGCCGACCACATCGCCACCGTCTGCACCGCCCTGCGCGGCTGGCTCGACTCCCGCCCCCGGCACGCCGGTTCCGCCGTCATCTACGGCGGCAGCGCGGGTCCCGGCCTGCTGACCCGCCTGGCCGGCACCGCCGAGGGCCTCTTCCTGGGCCGTTTCGCCCACGACCCGGCGAACGTCGCGGCGATCCTCGACGAGATCCCCTCACCGGCCACGGCCACGGCTCCGGCGGCGGTGGCGTGATGGCGTACGGCATCAGCACCTACGCCTACTTCTGGCGCGTCTCGTCCCGGGCCCCCGAGCCGATGAGCCTGCCGGACATGCTCCGCGACGTGGCGGAACTGGGCGGCGAGGTCTTCCAGATCTGCGACTACGCGCCGATCGAGTCCTACGACCGCGCACGCCTCGCCGACCTCCGCGCCACCGCCGACGACCTCGGCCTGACCCTGGAACTCGGCACCCGCGGCATCCGCCCCGACCACCTGCTCACCTACCTCGACCTGGCGGACGAGCTGGGCGCGACCCTGGTCCGCTCCATGCTCAACACGGCCGGCCACCGGCCGGACACCGCCGAGGCGGTGACCCTCCTGAAGGAGACCGTGCCCCGCTACGCCGCCGCGGGCGTCACGCTCGGCCTGGAGACCTACGAGCAGGTCGCCACCGACGACCTGGTGAGCGTCGTACGCGCCGTCGACGACCCGCACCTCGGCATCGTCCTCGACCCAGGCAACAGCGTCGCCCGGCTGGAACGCCCCGCCGACGTGGTGGCCGCCACCGCGCCGTACGTGGTCAACATCCACGTCAAGGACTTCGCCTTCACCCGCCGCGACGGCTGGGTCGGCTTCACCTACGCCGGCTGCCCGCTCGGCGAGGGCCTCCTCGACTACCGGGCCATGGTCGCCGCGGTGGGCGACGCCCGGCCGGGGGACCGCGGCATCAACCAGATCGTGGAGCACTGGCTCCCGTGGCAGGACGAGGGCTACGACGCCACCGCCCGGCTCGAACACCAGTGGACGCAGCACAGCATCAACACCCTCCTGAGGAGCGAGTAATGGCCACCGAGATCCAGACCCGGGCCGACGTCACGACCGTCGCCGTCATCGGGGCCGCCGGCAAGATGGGCCAGCGTGTCTCCAACAACCTGGTCGAGAGCGACTTCCGGGTCCTCTTCAGCGAGGCGTCGCCCAAGGGGCAGGAGCTGATCCGCGACCTCGGCCGCGAACTGACCGAGTCCGCCGCCGCCGCGGCCGAGGCCGACGTCGTGATCCTCGCGGTGCCCGACGTGGTCCTCGGCAAGGTCTCCGAGGAACTCGTGCCGCTGATGAAGCCGGGCACCGTCGTCCTCACCCTCGACCCGGCGGCCGCCTACGCCGGTCTGCTCTTCGCCCGCGAGGACATCCACTACGCCTGCGCCCACCCCTGCCACCCCTCGGTGTTCCTGGAGCGCACCACCAAGGAGGAGTGGCAGGACACCTTCGGCGGCATCGCCGCCCCGCAGGAGGTCGTCGCCGCCTACGAGGGAGGGGACGCCGCCAAGCGGGAACTCGCCGACTCCGTCATCCGCGTCATGTACGCCCCGGTCGTCGACGTCCGCTGGGTCACCGTCAAGCAGCTCGCGGTGCTGGAGCCGACCCTCGTCGAGACCATCGCCTGCATGGTCGGCGCCCTGCTGACCGAGGCCCTGCACGAGACCGTGCACACCGTCGGCGTCCCCGAGAAGGCCGCCCGCGCGATGCTGCTCGGCCACACCCAGGTCGCCCTGGCCAACACCCTGAAGGGCTCCAACCCGTTCTCGGACGCCTGCCTGATCGCCATGGACTACGGCCGTGAGTCCATCGTGCGCGAGGACTGGAAGAAGGTCTTCGAGGACGAGGAGCTGGACAAGGTCATCACGCGCATGCTGAAGATCAAGGAAATCAAGCGCTGACCCCCTCGTACGGGCGACGCCGGAGACCCGCACGGGCCTCCGGCGTCGTCGCGTGCGCTCAGGAACGGGAGTCGAACCCGCCCCGCACGCCGAGCAGTTCGGACAGGTCCGAGCCCACCGCCAGCTCCCGCGGCGCCGCGCCCCGGCGGAACAGCCGGGCGTCGCGCTCGCCGCCGAGCACGGCCCGCTCGCCCTCGACCCGCAGCCAGGAACCCTCGCGCAGGCCGAGCACGGGCACGTCGTTCTCCTCCAGGAACTCCCTCAGCCGCTCCTCACGGGTCTCGCCCTTGTGCGTCGATCCCGGGTCCGGGTCGAGGTAGTGCGGATTGATCTGGAACGGGACCAGGCCGAGCGCCTCGAAGGACGGCGGCTCGACGATCGGCATGTCGTTGGTGGTCCGCAGTGAGGGCGCGGCCATGTTGGTCCCGGCGCTGGCCCCCATGTAGGGCAGCCCGCCGCGCACAGCCTTGACCAGCGCCTCCCGCAGCCCCGTGCGGTACAGCGCGGAGAGCAGCCGGAAGGAGTTGCCGCCGCCGACGAACACGGCGTCCGCCTCCCCGAGCCGCGCGAGCGGGTCGCCGCCCTCGTGCACGCCCCGCACGTCGATCCCGGCGCCGGTGAGCGCGTCCCGCACCCGGGCGGTGTAGACGTCGTGGTCGGCGAGCGCGTACGGGACGAAGGCCAGCCGTGCCCCGGAGGGCAGGAAGCCGGTCACGGTGTCGAGGGCGTGTTCCAGGTAGCCGCGGCCGTGCTGGGTGGAGTTGGACAGGAGCAGGAGGTTCACGGGGTCGGTCCTCGCAGACGGGTGGATCGGCGGATCGGTGGATCAATGCATCGGCGGAGCCGCGGGTCAGGTGGCGGGGGCGGTACGGGGTGAACGCGGGCGCCGCTGGTGCTGGGGCGGGTGCGTCAGGCGCTGCTCCAGCAGCCGGGCGGCGCGGCGCAGTACCTCCAGCCGGTCCTCGGGGCCGTCGGGGAAGCGTTCCTTGGCGGCGCCGAGGCTGAGGCTGCCGTAGGGCTCCGAGCCGAGGAAGACCGGCATGGCGACCGTGCCGATGCCGGCGTCGTACTCGCCGACCGTCCAGGCGTGGCCCTGTGCGCGGACGGTGCGGAACTCGCGCTCCAGCTGGTCCGGGTCGGTGACCGTGCGCTCGGTGAAGCGGGCCATCGGGCGCCCCCGGAAGAGCCGGTGGCGCTGCTCGTCGGGCAGGAAGGCGTAGAACGACTTGCTGGTGGCGCCCGCGTGCGCCGGGTACAGCTCGCCGACCAGCGGGTAGTAGCGCAGCGGCCCCTCCTCGCCCTCGACGGCCGCGACGCAGCGCATGTGGAAGCTGTCGGGCAGGCAGAAGAGCACCGTGTCCCCGGTCGCCGCCCGCAGCTCCTGAAGGACCGGTTCCGCGAGCAGTTCCAGCGAGCCCGAACGCTCCCAGAGGCGGCCCAGGCGCAGGGCGGCCGGGCCGATCCGGTATCGGCGGGTGGCGGGGTCGGAGACCAGGAAGCCGCGGCCCGCGAGCGTGGACAGCAGGCGCTGGGCGACCGAGGTGTCCCAGCCGAACTCGGCGGCGATCTCGGTGACGCCCCAGTCCGGGCGCGTGCGCTCGAACGCCAGCAGCACCAGCAGGGCGCGGTCGACGGTCTGGAGCGCCCCGGCGGGCGTCTTGCGGTCCGCGGGCTGAACGGGGCGACCGGTCACGGCAGCTCCCCTCCCTCACATCTCACCATGCAGACTCGTATTGCAGATAACGGGAAACAGTTGCGGACAACGCTAGTCGATCCCGAACCTGCTGTCAGCACCGCCCCCGGTGCGGATCAGGAGAACTGCCCATGTTGAAGTACGTCCTGGACCTCGTGGATCTGCTCGACGATCCCGACGTCGACGGCAAGCGCGTCGCCGCCCACCTCGACTCCGTGGCGGGCCCCGAGGGCTCCGGCGCCGAGGTCACCACCGTCACCGGCGAGCGCGGCTCGACGGACTTCGTGCTCGTGCGGATACCGGGCCGGGCCGGCCGTACCCAGGGCGGTTCCGCGCGCACGCTCGGCGTGGTGGGGCGGCTCGGCGGCGTCGGGGCGCGCCCGGAGGCGGTCGGCCTGGTCTCCGACGCGGACGGCGCGGTCGCGGCGCTCGCCACCGCCGCCAAGCTGCTCGACATGCGGCGCCGGGGCGACGTGCTCGACGGCGACGTGATCGTGGCCACCCACATCTGCCCGAACGCCCCGACCGCGCCGCACGACCCGGTGCCCTTCATGGACTCGCCCGTCGACATCGCGACCATGAACCGGCACGAGGTCACCGGCGAGATGGAGGCCGTGCTCTCCGTCGACACCACCAAGGGCAACCGGATCATCAACCACAAGGGCCTCGCCCTCTCGCCCACCGTCAAGGAGGGCTGGGTGCTCAAGGTGAGCGAGCGGCTCGGCGAACTGCTGGCCGTGGTGACCGGTGAGCCCTTGGTCACGTACCCCGTGACCACCCAGGACATCACCCCGTACGGTAACGGTGTACACCACATCAATTCGATCCTGCAGCCCGCCACGGCGACGGCCGCACCGGTGGTCGGCCTCGCGATCACCTCCGCGGCCGCGGTGCCCGGCTGCCAGACGGGCGCGAGCCACGAGACCGACATCGCGGCCGCCGCCCGGTTCGCCGTCGAGACCGCGAAGGCCTACGGCGGCGGACTGCTCGACTTCCACGACGACCAGGAGTTCGACGCGCTCGTGTCCCGCTACGGCTCTCTCACCCGGCTGCAGACCCTCGGCCGCGAACCCGGGGGGTCGTGATCATGACCATGGACAAGAACACCGCGGCGGAAGCGGCCACGGACGCCGCCACGGGAGCCGTGGGCAGCGACGACTACGCCCTCTCCCGCGTCCCGCGCGACAAGCGGCTCGGCTTCTGGACCATGCTGCTGCAGTGGCTCGCGCAGTCGGGCTCCATCTCGCAGTTCACCCTCGGCGCCACCATCGGCGTCGGCATGACCTTCGGCGACGCCTTCCTCGCGTTCACCCTCGGCGCGGTGATCCTGGAAGTCGTGATCTTCGCGATCGGCCTCGCCGGCATGCGCGAGGGTCTGGCCACCCCGCTGCTCACCCGCTGGGCGGGCTTCGGCCGCAACGGCTCCGCGCTGGTCAGCCTGGTCATCTCGGTCAGCCTCGTCGGCTGGTTCGGCGTACAGAACACCATCTTCGGCGACAGCGTCTCCGCGCTCGTCGGCGGTCCCTCCTGGCTGTGGTGCACGGCCGCCGGTGTCGCCATCACCGTGCTGGTCATCTTCGGCTTCCGGTACATGGCCGTCTTCGCGAAGATCGTCACCCCGCTGTTCTTCGCCATGGTCGCCTGGTCGGTCACCGACGCGCTCAGCGACCACTCCTTCTCCGAGCTGATCCACTCCCCGCCGCCCGGCGAGACCATCCCGCTCGCCGTCGCCGCGACCGCCATCGCGGGCGGCTTCATGACCGGCGCGATCGTCTCCCCGGAGATGACCCGTTACAACCGCAAGGGCAGCCACGTCTTCCTGCAGAGCGCCTCGTCGATGATCCTCTCCGAGTACATCGTCGGCCTGACCGGCGTCCTGCTCGGCCACATGGTCGGCAGCGGCCAGGTCTCCCAGATCGTGCTCTCCACCTCCGGCGTCTTCGGTGTGCTCGTCGTCCTGATGTCCACCGCGAAGATCAACGACTGGAACCTGTACGGCTCCTCGCTCGGCGTCGTCAACTTCTTCCAGGTCGTCTTCGGCAAGCGCGTGCACCGGGGCGCGGTCACCATCGTCCTCGGCATCGCGGGCACCCTGCTCTCCGCCGTCGGCATCATGACCCACTTCACCGACTTCCTGTCCGTGCTGGGCGTCGCCATCCCGCCGGTGGGCGGCATCATCGTCGCCGAGTACTGGGTGGTGCGCCGCATGCGGGCACCCCTGGACGCCACCCGCGACGCGGAGACCCTGCCGGCCACCTCGCCGACCTGGGTGCCGATGTCCCTGGTCATCTGGGCCGCCGCGTTCTGCGTCGGCAAGTTCTACGACGGCGGCATCCCCGCACTGAACTCCCTGCTGACCGCCTTCGTCCTGTACTGCGTCCTCGGCCTCGCCGGCTGGATCAGGACGTACGGCACCACGGCCCTGGACGACACCACCGAACCCACCCCGGCCGCCTCCGGCACGGCCACCGTAGGAGCACCGTGAGCACCACCCCAGTCCCCGCCCCCGTCCGGGCCTCCGAGGAGGCGCAGCAGGAAGTCGTCGACCTGTGCGCGGAGCTGATCCGCTTCGACACCTCCAACCCCACCAGCGACGAGCGGGCCTGCGCCGACTGGGTCGTGGCCCGCCTCGCCGAGGCCGGCATCGCCTCCGAGCTGGTGGAGAGTGCCCCGGGCCGCGCCAACGTCGTCGCCCGCATCCCCGGCACCGACACCTCCCGCGGCGCGCTGCTGGTCCACGGCCACCTGGACGTCGTACCGGCCGACGCGGCCGAGTGGCGGGTGCCGCCGTTCTCCGGGGAGATCCGCGACGGCTACCTGTGGGGCCGCGGCGCGATCGACATGAAGGACACGGTGGCCGTCATGCTGGCCACCGCCCGCCACTTCGCCCGCACCGGCACCCGGCCCGCCCGCGAGATCGTCCTCGCCTTCCTCGCCGACGAGGAGGCCGGCGGCAGGTTCGGCGCCCACTGGCTGGTCGAGCACCGGCCCGAGCTGTTCGCGGGCGTCACCGAGGCGATCGGCGAGGGCGGCGGCTTCAGCTACGCCCTCGACGACACCCGGCGCCTCTACCCGATCGAGAACGCCCAGCGCGGCATGGCCTGGATGGAACTGACGGCCGCCGGACGTGCCGGGCACGGCTCCTCCCCGAACGACGAGAACGCCGTCACCGACCTGGCCGAGTCCCTCACCCGCATCGGGCGCCACACCTTCCCCGTCCGGCTGATCGAGCCGGTGCGCGCGCTGCTCGCCGAGGCGGCCCGCCTCCAGGGGGTCGACCTCGACCTCGACGCCGAGGACCTGGACGCCGAACTGGCCAAGCTGGGACACGTGGCCGACTTCATGCAGGTCGTGCTGCGCAACTCGGCCAACCCCACCATGTTCACGGCCGGATACCAGACCAACGTCATCCCCGGCCGGGCCACCGCCCGCGTCGACGGCCGCTTCCTGCCGGGCCACGAGCAGGAGCTGATCGACACGATCGACGCCCTGCTCCTGCCCTCGGTGTCCCGGGAGTGGGTCAACCACGACATCGCCATGGAGACCTCCTTCGACGGCCCCCTCGTCGACGCCATGTGCGCCGCCGTGCGCGCCGAGGACCCCGACGGCCACCCGGTGCCGTACTGCAATCCGGGCGGCACCGACGCCAAGGCCTTCACCAAGCTCGACATCCGCTGCTTCGGCTTCAAGGGGCTCAAGCTGCCCCACGACCTCGACTACGGCCGTCTCTTCCACGGCGTCGACGAACGCGTGCCGCTGGAGGGCCTGCGCTTCGGGGTGCGGGTGATGACCCGGCTGTGGCAGGAGTGCTGACGGACCCGGCCGCGGGGAATGTCCCCGCGGCCGTCGGCGTTGTGCCGCGTGACTGACATGCGCGGGACAGAACCGCAGCCCGCGTCGCGGTCGGAAGGAGCACCATGGCACGCAGCACCGCACGCCCGGTCGTCAGGCTGAAGTCGTCCGCCGGGACCGGCGTCACCTACGTCACCCGCAAGAACCGCCTCAACGACCCCGACCGGCTCGTCCTGCGCAAGTACGACCCGGTGGCGGGGGAGCACGTGCCGTTCCGCGAGGAACGCTGAACGGCCCCGACGAGCGAGGAGGCAGTCGTGAAGGTCCGCAACTCTCTGCGCGCCCTCAAGGCCAGGCCCGGCGCCCAGGTGGTGCGCCGCCGGGGCGTGACCTACGTCATCAACAAGAAGGACCCGCGCTTCAAGGCCCGCCAGGGCTGAGCGGACGCGCGCTTCCCGGCCCGGCCCCGCGATCGGCGGGGCCGGGCCGCGGCGTGTACGGGTGGGGGCGCGGCCGGGATCAGTCGGTCACGTCGACGCCGTAGCTCCGGGCGAGGGCGTCGAGGCCGTGGTCGTAGCCCTGGCCGACCGCCCGCAGGCGCCAGCTCTCCCCGCGCCGGTAGATCTCCGCCAGGAGCATCGTGCGCTCGGTGGTGGCGGCGTCCAGCGTGGCCTGGGCGAGGGCGGCCGCGCTGGTGCCGGGGCCCGAGACGATGTGCAGCGCGCCCACGTTCCCGAAGGCCGGGGAGCCGTCGATCGCGGCGGCGACGACGACCTTGCGGGCCGAGGGCGGCAGCGTGGAGAGGTCCAGGCTGACGGTCTGCTCGGTCGGGCCGTCGCCCAGCAGCCGCACCGTGCCGCCCGGGTTCTCCGGGGCGCCGTAGAAGACGAAGTCCTCGTCGAAGGAGACCTGCTCGTCCTCGTCCAGCACGAACGCCACCACGTCGATCTCGCACTCCGTCTGCTGGGCCCAGGAGGCGGTGACGGTCCAGCGGTCCGCCGGTCCCCGCCCCTTCGGCAGGGGGAGGTCGACGACGCCGCCGCGCGGCAGCACATGGGCGGCCGCGCGCCCGCCGCCCGCCCCGGACGCCTCCGTGACCACCGGTGCGACCAGCCATGCGGCGTCGTGGACGGGCAGGAGCAGCGCGGTGATCCTGGCCAGCCGACGGTCCGCGTGACCGCCCTCGAGGACGACCACGTCGGTGACGCCGGCGGACAGGTTGATGGCCGCGGCCCCGCCGAGTTCGACGACACGGGTGCGGGCGGCGACCGCCTCGGGGTGGGGGCCGCCGAGCACGAGAACCCGCCGCCCGGAGAGCGGCCCGCGCGGCTTCGGGGCCCGCTTCGTTCCGGGATTCGGACCGGCGGCCTCGCCCGGCTCCGGTGCGCGTGGCGTCGGTACGGCGGGCAGCGCGGAGGAGGGCGCGGACTGCGGGACCTGCACGGCCTCCGGGGCCGATCCGGCTTCCGCGGCCGATCCGGCTTCCGGGGCGGGCACGGCCCGGGCGGGTCCGGGCAGCGCCGTGCCCTCGTGCGAGGTGCCGGGGCGGACGTCGCCCAGCAGCCGCAGGAAGGCCGCCTCGTCGATCACCGGGACGCCCTCGGCCCGTGCCCGGCGGGCCTTGGCCGAGTCCGCGGCGGCGTCGTTGGTGACCAGGACACTGGTGTGCCTGCTGACCGAGCCCATCATGTTGAGCCCCGCCGCGACGCCCCGCAGCACCAGGTCGGAGCGGGCGGTCCGGGTCTCCCCGGTGACGGCGACCTTCATGCCCTGCACCAGCGGCCCGCCCGGAGTGAGCCGGCCCGGGTTGCGGAAGGCGCACGGCGTCTTCGGCGGCTTCGGCGCGAACTGCGGGTCCTGCCGCGGCGGGCAGGCGACCAGCGGCAGCGGCAGGTCGAGGCGCGCCGCCTGACGCAGCGAG
Organism: Streptomyces coelicoflavus; assembly: GCF_003112555.1. Lineage (GTDB taxonomy): Bacteria > Actinomycetota > Actinomycetes > Streptomycetales > Streptomycetaceae > Streptomyces > Streptomyces coelicoflavus. Next base: position 299,736 of record NZ_BEWB01000007.1, read on the forward strand.
GCGCGCAGCACCCCCGCCAGTACCCGCGTGTCGTCCAGCGCGTCGTGCGCCTTGAGCTGGGGCACGCCGTAGTGCGCGGCGAGCGTGCCGAGCCTCAGGTCGTCGGTCGGCGGGTCGACGCGCCGGTTCAGGGCCAGGGTGCACAGCCGCCTGGCCACGGGCAGCCGCAGCCGGGCCCGCGCGAACTCGTGGGCGAGGAAGTCGTAGTCGAACTGGGCGTTGTGGGCGACCAGCACCCGGCCCTCCAGCAGCGCGCCGATCCGCTCGGCCACCTGGTCGAAGGCCGGTGCTCCGCGCAGCCGCTCGGCCGTCAGGCCGTGCACATGCACCGGCCCCGGATCGCAGCCGGGATCCAGCAGGGTCGAGAACTCCCCGGTCTGCGCACCGTCCGGACCCAGGGTCACCACGGCCACGGACAGGACCCGGTCGCGGCGCGGTACGAGACCGGAGGTCTCCACGTCGACCAGCGCCCATTCGAAGGCGTAGTCGCGGAGGTCGGACAGATCGGGGGCGGCAGGCGCGAGAGACATGGAGGAAGGATGGAGGTGTATCCACATCTCCTTCAACTCGAACGACCATTGATCCCGTTTTGCGGTGCCCTCGACCCGTGTCGCTCGACGCTCCGGACCTCCTGACACACTGCTGGGCGCGCCACCCGTCCAGAAACCAGGAGGACTTCGCCATGACCGAGCAGCCGCCGGACCGCGTCGCCCGGACCGAGCGCCGGTTCAACACGCTCTTCGCGGAGTACTTCGACACGCTGGGCGCGACCCTGGACGCCCCGTCCTTCAGCCGCTTCACCCCGGAGTGCGTCGGGCTGCTGCGCGACCTGTCGCTGCGCGGCGGCAAACGGATGCGGGTCGTGCTGCTGCACGAGGCCGCGCGCCTGGTGACCGCCGAGCCGGTCGACGGGCTGGACGCGGCGGCGCTGAGCGTCGAACTCCTCCAGACCCACGGCCTGGTGCACGACGACCTCATCGACGACAGCGCCACCCGCCGGGGCGGCCCCACCACGTACTACGCCTACCGGGAGAAGTTCCCCGGGCACCCGCGGGCCGCGCTCGCCCTCACCGTGCTCGCCGGCGACCTCGCACTGGCCCTCTCCCTGCGCGTGCTCCTGGAAGCCGGGCTGCCCCTCGACGTGCGCCAGGCCATGGTCGAGGTGCAGACCCGGGCCGCGGCCGACACGTTCGTGGGCCAGATCGTCGACCTGGAACGCGACTTCACCACCGCCGCCCCGGACGACGACGTCCTCCATGCCGTCGCCGACCACAAGTCCGCCCGTTACTCCGTCCTGGCCCCCCTGCGCCTCGGACTCCTGGCCGCGGGCGGGCAACCGGAGGCGTACGACGATGAGTTGAGCGGCTACGCCCGCCTGCTGGGCATCTGCGGACAGATGCGCGACGACTATCTGGACCTGTTCGGTGACGCGGAGACGATGGGCAAGCCGACCGGCACCGACATCCGCGAGGGCCGGCGCACGTACACCGTGGCCCGGCTGCTCTCCGCCGTGAGCGGCGCGGAGCGGGACTTCGTGAACCAGGCCCTGGGCGACCCCGCCTGCACCGCCGAGACCGTCGCCGAGATCCGCGCGATCGGCGAGCGCGCCGGCGTCGCCGACCGCATGCGCGCCGACATGCGGCAGTACGCCGAGCGGGCCCGCCTGGTGGCGGCGGGCTGGCGTCCGCGGTGGCGCGAGGACGCCGTCGCCTTCTTCGAGCGGCTGCCGCGATGGAGCGTCGAGCGGACCGGGTGATCCGCTCACACCCCGGCCGGCCGGAGGGCGGCGGGCTCGTGCGTGCCGGTCAGCAGACGGGCCGCGGCGTCGTCGAGCCGGTGCCGCAGGGTGGCCGTGTCGGGGGCGAGGGCGCTGAGCAGCCTCGCCCCGCCGCCCAGCTCCATGAGGGCGGTGTCGGGGGCGCGGAACGCGTCGGCCGCGCCGTCGCCGGCCGCCGCGGCGGGATCCACGACCAGCAGCGTGCCGGCCGCCGGGCGCCCGGCGGTGACGGCCGGACCGTCCCATCCGGGCGCCGTCGGCCCCGTGGCGAGTTCCTGGTCGTAGAGCGGGCCCTGCCCGGTCTCGACACGTACCCGCTGGCGGTATCCGCCGCAGGGCTCGCCGTACCGGCCGAACAGCACCTCCTCCCGTAGGACGAGCCGGGCACCCGGCTCCAGCACGACCCGGGTGTCCGCCGCCATCGTGGACGCCCGAGGAAGGAGGAGATGATCGCCGTGGCCTCCGGAAGATTGAGCCTGAGGCCGCGGTCCCGGCGTTCCTGGGCGAGTCTGGCCGCCGTGTAGATCATCAGCCGCTCCCGCTCCCGCTCCTGAAGACTGAGCAGCATGACGGTCTCCGCTCCGTCCGTGCCGGCCGGCACGGACCGGCTGTTGCCTGTACCGGGAGCCGGCCTGACACGGGGTCGGGCGGAGGGCGGGGTGATGTTGCGCCAGTAGAGGACCCCACGACGTCCGGGCCGCCCACCACGGCCGATTGTCAGTGGGGCCTTCTACGGTTCTGTCAGTGGAACCCGCGGAACACGCCGCGGGACCGACCGGGGAGAGGTCTGCCATGTCGAGGACGTACCTGGAGCTGTCGCAGGACGACGGGAGCGCGCACAAGTTCTACGAAGTCACCGTCCAGGGACAGGTCGTGTCGGTGCGCTACGGCCGGATCGGCGCCGCCGGGCAGACCCAGACGTCCACCTTCCCCACCGTCCAGAAGGCCGAGGCCGCGGCGGCCAAGAAGATAGGCGAGAAGATCCGCAAGGGCTACGAGCCCGCCGTGCAGGGACAGCGCGCGCCCCGCGCCGTCACCCGCCGGCAGGTGGCCTCCGCACCCTCCACGGCCCGCGCGGTCGCCCCGGTCCTGTGGCGGTTCCGCACCGGCTCCGCCGCGTTCGGCATCCACATCGACGAGGACAAGTGCTGGGTGGGCAACCAGGCGGGCGATGTCTACACCCTCGCCCACGGCGGCGAGGTCCTCGCCCGCTACCAGCTGCCGGACGGCGTCAAGTGCCTGGTCGCAGACGACTTCTGGATCTACGCGGGCTGCGACGACGGCCGGGTCTACGACCTGTCGTCCAAACTGCCCTTCGCCGCCTACGACATCGCCGCCGACGTGGACATCTTCTGGCTCGACATCCACGAAGGCGTGCTCAACGTCGCGGACCGCGCCGGGCGGCTCACCGTCATCGACCACGAGGACGAGCACCAGTGGTCGCGCGGCGGGCGTGGCGAGCACGCCTGGATGGTGCGCGCCGACGACCGCGCCGTCTACCACGGCCACACCCGCGGCGTGACGGCCCACGCCCCCGACGGCGGCACCGAGCTGTGGCACACGCCCACCCAGGGGGCCGTGCTCTTCGGCTGGCAGGAGGACGACGCGGTGTACGCGGGCACCGCGCGCCACACCGTTCAGCGGCTGTCCAAGGCCACCGGAGCCGTCGAGGCGACGTACCACTGCGACAGCCCGGTCTACTCGTGCGCCACCTCGCCCGGCGGCCGGTACGTCTTCGCAGGGGACTCCGCGTCCTCGGTGTACTGCTTCGACCGGGACGGCACCCGCCTGTGGAAGCTCGGCTCGGGCGGCGGCTCCGCACTGTCCATGCAGTACCGCGACGAGCGGCTCTTCCTCGTCACCACGGACGGCTCCCTGGTGTGCGTCGACGCGAGCGAGACGGCGGTCGCCGCCGCGCAGCAGGGCTCGGTGCCCGTCGCCCGCGACATCAAGCTCGCGGCCACCCTTCCGACGTACGCGCCGGCCACCGCGGCCGCCGCCGTCGCGACCGTGACCGCGGCGCCCGCGGGCTCGGTGGTGGTCGAGTGCGTCCAGGAGAACGGCCGCACCCGGATCCACGTGGTGTCGGAAGGGTACGACCACGGGTGGAACGTCCAGTTCCCGAGGGCGATCAGGGAACCCGGCGCGCGGTACGTGGTCGACGCGCTGCACGCCGCCTCGGGCGGCTTCTACCGGGTGCGCGGGGACATCAGGCGCCTCCAGTGACGTGCGGTGACGGGGGAGAGCGGCGTCAGGCGGCGGTCCGCAGGGCGCGGTTGCGGCGCACGGACGACCAGAACGACGCACCGATCAGGACTACGCCGACGAGGCCGGTGACGACCTCGTTGATCTGGTACTGGATGGTGACCAGCAGGATCAGCGACAGTGCGCCGATGGCGTAGTGGGCGCCGTGCTCCAGGTAGACGTAGTCGTCGAGGGTGCCCTGGCGGACGAGGTAGACCGTCAGGGACCGGACGTACATGGCGCCGATGCCGAGGCCGAGGGCCATCAGGACGATGTCGTTGGTGATGGCGAAGGCGCCGATGACGCCGTCGAAGGAGAACGACGCGTCCAGGACCTCCAGGTAGAGGAACATGAAGAACGCGGCCTTGCCCGCCAGCTTGACCGGCGCGTCGCGCCGCCCCGCGCGCCGCGCCTCCTCCTCCGCCTCCTGCTCCCGCTCCTCCTCGTCCTCCAGTTTCTGCTCGAAGAATCCGGAGAGGCCACCGACGACCATGTAGGTGATCAGGCCGGCGACGCCCGCGAGCAGGACGGTCTCCGCCTTGTCGGCGTGCGTGCCCCCGTGCTGGTGGGCGTGGGCGCCGAAGGTGACGGCGGAGACCAGCAGCACGATCAGGGCGATGCAGACCGACAGCATGTCGACGCGGCCCAGCCTGGCCAGCGGGCGCTCCAGCCACCCCAGCCACTTGATCTCCCGGTCCTCGAAGACGAAGTCGAGGAAGATCATCAGAAGGAACATGCCACCGAAGGCGGCGATCGACGGATGCGCGTCCGTCACCAGCTCCTGGTAGCGGTCCTTGTCGGTGAGCGCCAGGTGCACCGCGCTCCAGGGGCTCAGCCGGGCACTGACCGCCACGATCACGACCGGGAAGACCAGCCGCATCCCGAACACCGCGATCACGATCCCGACGGTGAGGAAGATCTTCTGCCAGAAGGCGTTCATCTTCTTCAGGATCCCGGCGTTGATCACCGCGTTGTCGAACGACAGCGAGATCTCCAGGACGGAGAGGATCGCCACGATGCCCAGCGCGGTCCAGCCGTCGTAGAGCACGCCCGCGGCCAGGCCGAGGGCGGTGACGGCGAAGGCCCAGCGGAACGTCTTCCAAAGCACCGGCAACTCCTTCCTGTCGTCGCACCGTACGGGGCGGCATCCCATGCCGGTGCCCGCCACGCACGTTGTCTACCACGTTCGTCCCGCGGCGCCCGGACAGGCGTTCCGGACGACGCCCGGGAGCGGCGATCTTCCAGAGTGGAGTCGCTCGTTTCCTTGAGTCGTTCGTGTTCCAGAGAGTAGGTTCGCCCCCATGACGGCATCCCGGCACTCCCGGAATCCGGCCACCGCCGACGAGCTGCGCCGGGCGGGACTGCGGGTGACCGCCGCCCGCGTCGCGCTGCTCGAGACCGTCCGGGAGGGCGACCACCTCGACGCCGACGCCCTCACCTCGGGGGTGCGCCGACGGGTCGGGCACGTCTCCCTCCAGGCCGTGTACGACGCCCTGCACGCCCTCACCGCGGCACGGCTCGTGCGCCGTATCGAACCGCCCGGAAGCCCGGCGCGGTTCGAGGGACGGGTCGGTGACAACCACCACCACGTCCTGTGCCGGTCCTGCGGCGCCCTCGCCGACGTCGACTGCGCCGTCGGCGACGCGCCGTGTCTGACCGCCTCCGGCGACCACGGCTTCGTGATAGACGAGGCCGAGGTCATCTACCGGGGCCTGTGCCCCGGTTGCTCCACCCCCGGCAGTTCCCCCGCACCGTGATCCGCCCGTTCGGAAGGATTCCCATGTCCGAGAACCACGACGCCATCGTGACCGACGCCAAAACCGAGGAGACGGGCGGCTGCCCGGTGGCCCACGGACGCGCCCCGCACCCCACGCAGGGCGGCGGGAACCGCCAGTGGTGGCCGGAGCGGCTCAACCTGAGGATCCTCGCCAAGAACCCGGCCGTCGCCAACCCGCTGGGTGAGGAGTTCGACTACGCCGCGGCCTTCGAGGCCCTCGACCTGCCCGCCGTGAAACGGGACATCGCCGAGGTGCTGACCACCTCGCAGGACTGGTGGCCCGCCGACTTCGGCAACTACGGCCCGCTGATGATCCGGATGGCCTGGCACAGCGCGGGCACCTATCGCATCAGCGACGGCCGCGGCGGCGCGGGCGCCGGCCAGCAGCGATTCGCCCCGCTCAACAGCTGGCCCGACAACGGCAACCTCGACAAGGCCCGCCGCCTGCTGTGGCCGGTCAAGAAGAAGTACGGCAAGAACCTCTCCTGGGCCGACCTGCTGGTCCTCACCGGCAACGTCGCGCTGGAGACGATGGGCTTCGAGACCTTCGGCTTCGCCGGCGGCCGCGCCGACGTCTGGGAGGCCGAGGAGGACGTCTACTGGGGCCCCGAGACCACCTGGCTCGACGACCGGCGCTACACCGGCGACCGCGAGCTGGAGAACCCGCTCGGCGCCGTCCAGATGGGCCTGATCTACGTCAACCCGGAAGGCCCCAACGGCAACCCGGACCCCATCGCCGCCGCCCGCGACATCCGTGAGACCTTCCGCCGCATGGCGATGAACGACGAGGAGACCGTCGCGCTCATCGCCGGCGGCCACACCTTCGGCAAGACCCACGGCGCCGGCCCGGCCGACGCCGTCGGCGACGACCCCGAGGCCGCCGCCATGGAGCAGATGGGCCTCGGCTGGAAGAGCACGCACGGCACGGGCAAGGGCGGCGACGCCATCACCTCCGGCCTGGAGGTCACCTGGACCAGCACGCCCACCCAGTGGGGCAACGGCTTCTTCAAGAACCTCTTCGAGTTCGAGTACGAGCTGGAGCAGAGCCCGGCCGGCGCCAACCAGTGGGTGGCCAAGGACGCCCCGGAGATCATCCCCGACGCGCACGACCCGTCCAGGAAGCACCGCCCGAGGATGCTCACCACGGACCTGTCGCTGCGCCTCGACCCGATCTACGGGCCGATCTCCCGCCGGTTCTACGAGAACCCGGAGGAGTTCGCGGACGTCTTCGCCCGCGCCTGGTTCAAGCTGACCCACCGTGACATGGGCCCCAAGTCCCTGTACCTCGGCCCCGAGGTGCCCGAGGAGACCCTCATCTGGCAGGACCCGCTGCCCGAGCCCGAGGGCGAGGCCGTCGACGCCGAGGACGTCGCGACCCTCAAGACCAAGCTCCTGGAGTCCGGCCTCTCCGTGGCGCAGTTGGTGTCCACCGCCTGGGCCTCGGCGTCCACCTTCCGCGGCAGCGACAAGCGCGGCGGTGCCGACGGTGCCCGTATCCGCCTCGAGCCGCAGCGGGGCTGGGAGGTCAACGAACCCGACGAGCTGGCGCAGGTCCTGCGCGTCCTGGAAGGCGTCCGACGGGAGTTCAACTCCGGCGCGGGGGCCAAGCGCGTCTCCCTGGCCGACCTGATCGTCCTCGGCGGCTCCGCCGCCGTCGAGAAGGCCGCCAAGGAGGCCGGATTCGAGGTGGAGGTCCCCTTCGCCGCGGGCCGCGTGGACGCGACGGAGGAGCACACCGACGCCGAGTCCTTCGAGGCGCTCGAGCCGACCGCCGACGGGTTCCGCAACTACCTCGGCAAGGGCAACCGGCTGCCGGCCGAGTTCCTCCTCCTGGACCGGGCCAACCTGCTCACCCTGAGCGCGCCCGAGATGACCGTCCTGGTCGGTGGCCTGCGCGTGCTGGGCGCGAACCACCAGCAGTCCCAGCTCGGTGCCTTCACCCGGACGCCCGGCTCGCTGACCAACGACTTCTTCGTCAACCTGCTCGACCTCGGCACCACGTGGAAGGCGACGTCCGAGGACCAGACGACGTTCGAGGGCCGCGACGCCGCCACGGGCGAGGTCAGGTGGGCCGGCAGCCGTGCCGACCTGGTCTTCGGGTCGAACGCCGAACTGCGGGCGCTCGCCGAGGTCTACGCGAGCGACGACGCCAAGGAGAAGTTCGTGCACGACTTCGTCGCCGCCTGGGTCAAGGTCATGAACCTCGACCGCTTCGACCTGGCCTGATCCGCCTCGTCCGCCCCACGGCCGCAGGGCCGGCCGGAACCGGCACCATCCGGTACCGGCCGGCTCCATCCGGTACCGGCCGGCACCAGCCGGTACGGCCGGCCCGGGCGGCCTTCGCGGGCCGAAATCCGGTGGCCCCGCACGGCGCACGATGGTGGGATGGCCCGATGCTCAGTGATGCGCCGGTGGCCGTGGACCGGGGGCGGTACCAGGACACCGTCACCCCCTGGGAGGAACCGGCCTGGCGCGCCGAGGCACTCGACTGGGTGCGGGCCGGGCTCACCGCCCACGGCATGCGGCCGACGGGACGGTGGCGGGTACGGCTGCGGCCCTGGTCCGTCGTGCTGCGGCTGTGCGTGGCCGGACAGGACGCGGTCTGGTTCAAGGCGAACCCGCCGGCCAGTGCCTTCGAGGGCGCGCTGACCGAGGCACTGGCCCGCTGGGTCCCCGGGCACGTCCTGCGGCCGTTGGCGGTGGACACCGAGCGGGGCTGGTCGCTGCTGCCCGACGGGGGACCGCTCTTCCGGGACGTCCTCGCACGGGAGACGGTCGCCGCCGGCGCCTGGGAAGAACTCGTGCGCCAGTACGCGGCCGTGCAGCACGCCCTGACCCCGCGCGCGAACGCGATCGCACGCCTGGGCGTACCCGCCGTGCCCACGGGCGCGCTGCCCGGCGTCCTCGACCGGTTCGACGCCACCACGCTGCCGCCGCGTGAACGGAACGCGCTGCGGGAATTGCGCCCCCGCCTGCTCGACTGGTGCGCGGAACTCGCCGCCCTGGACGTGCCCGACTCCCTCGACCACGCGGACCTGCACGACGGTCAGCTGTTCCGCCCCGAGCCCGGCAGGTTCACCTTCTTCGACTGGGGCGACGCCGTCGTGGCCCACCCCTTCGCCGGCTTCGCCGTCCCCGCCCGCCGGGCCGTCGAGCACCACGGACCGCGGGTGCTGCCGCGCCTGCGGGACGCCTACCTCGAGCCCTGGACGGGCGCCGGGCGTTCGACCGCCCAGCTGCGGCGTGCGGTGAGCCTCGCCTGGCGGCTCGGCGCCCTGAACCGGGCCGCCGCCTACGGCAGGCTCTTTCCCACCGCGTCCGGTGCCGCCGGCGCCGCCACGGCCGCGGCGGGCGCACGCTGCCTCCTCGAACTGCTGGACGAACCCCCGGTCTGACGGCGGCCCGCTTCTTCGCGCGGGCCGTTGTCAGTGGCGGGTGCGAGGCTTCACCTCATGGATGAGGTGGAGTTCATGCGCGGCAGGGTCTACGGCGCCGACCACGACAACCCCGGACCGCGCGCCGGACGCGTCTACGCGCATCTGGTGGGCGGCCCCCTGGACGGCCTGCTGCTGGACGTCACGGACCTCACGGAACAGGAGCGCGGCCGCGGAGTGGCACTGGCGACGGAGATAGGCCGTTACGGCCCGGGCGGCCGTGCCTCCTACACCCCGAGGCCGGGCGACGCGCACCGCTTCGACTGGAGGGGCGACGTGCCCTGACTCCGCACCGCGCCCGTCCCGGCGCCCGCCCGTGCGCGGACCGGGTACGGCGCCGCGTCGTCGCGGTCACCAATCCGCGTGCCGCGCGGCCCCGGATTACCGACGTGAGTGACGAAGACAAGACCCCACGGAACGCGTCGGCCGGAACCTGGAGCCGCCTGGGGCTGGGGGCGCTGAGCGGTCTCCTGGCCGGTGGCGCCGCGCTCGCCGTCGCCGAGTTGACGGCTGCGGCCCTGCGCCCGCAGGCGAGCCCGGTCGTCGCGGTGGGCGGAGCCGCGATCGACCGTACGCCGATCGCCGTCAAGGACTGGGCGATTCGCACGTTCGGCACCAACGACAAGCTGGTGCTCCAGCTCGGCATTCTCGCCGTGCTGACCCTGTTCGCCCTGGCCCTCGGTGCGTTCGCGGTACGCCGTCGGCGCACCGGCGCCGCGGGAGTCCTCGTCTTCGGAGTCGTCGGCGCCGCGGCGGCCCTCGGCAGGCCCGACTCCGCCGGCGTCTCGGACGCCTTCCCCTCCGTCCTGGGGGCGATCGCCGGCGCGGTGCTCCTGTACTTCCTCGTGGGGCTCCTTCCGGCCCCGCACCGCCAGGCACCGGCGGAGCGGGGCGAGGGGTGGGACCGGCGCCGCTTCGTGATCGCGGCCGGCGCCGCGGCCGCGGCCTCGGCGGGGGCGGGCGTCCTGGGCCGGGCCCTGAGTGGTGCGGGCGGCCGGGAGGCGGTCGCCTCCCGCGAGAACGTCACCCTGCCGCAGCCTGGCTCACCGGCCCCGGCGGTGCCCCGCCGAGCACAGGTCAGGGTGGCGGGCGTCAGCCCCTTCGTCACGCCCAACAGCGACTTCTACCGGGTCGACACCGCCCTGGTGGTCCCCAAGGTGGACGCCACGGCCTGGCGGCTGCGCGTCCACGGCGACGGGGTCGCCCGGGAGAGGACACTGACCTTCGACGACCTCCTGCGGCGGGAGCTGATCGAGCGGGACATCACCCTCACCTGTGTGTCGAACGAGGTGGGCGGCCCGTACGTCGGCAACGCCCGCTGGATCGGCGTCCGCCTCGCCGACCTGCTGGAGGAGTGCGGTGTCCGGCCGCCGTCCGGGGGCGGCCCGGCGGACCAGCTCGTGGCCCGCTCCGTGGACGGCATGACCATCGGCAGTCCCGTCGAGGACGTCATGGACGGCCGCGACGCCATGCTCGCCGTCGGCATGAACGGCGAGCCCCTGCCCTTCGACCACGGATTCCCCGTCCGCATGCTCGTGCCCGGACTCTACGGCTACGTCTCGGCCTGCAAATGGATCGAGGACATCGAGCTGACCACCTTCGACGCCTACGACTCGTACTGGGTCAAGCGCGACTGGGCCCGCGAGGCACCGATCAAGACCCAGTCCCGGATCGACACCCCGAAGCCGTTCGCCCGGCCGAAGGCGGGCACGGTGATGGTCGCCGGGGTCGCCTGGGCCCAGCACCGCGGCATCGACAGGGTCGAGATCCGCGTCGACGACGGCCCCTGGCAGGAGGCCACCCTGGCCGCCGAGGACTCGCGCGACACCTGGCGGCAGTGGTCGTACGCCTGGCGGGCCACCAGGGGCGGCCACAACCTCACCGTGCGGGCGACCGACCGCACCGGCGAGGTGCAGACCGAGAAGCGCACCCGCACCGTGCCCGACGGCGCGAGTGGATGGCACTCGGTCGTGGTGACGGTGGACTGACGGCCGGACCGCCGCTCAGCGGGCCGACGAGTCCGCGTAGGCGGACAGCTTGGCCGGGCTCATCACCCACATGATCCGGTCGATGCCCTCCGGCGAGACGTCCACGGACAGCAGGGCCACCGCGTCCTCGCCGACCTGGACGAGGGCCGCGGGACGGCCGTTGGCCTCGACCGGGCGGACCCGCGAACCCGGCCAGAATCGGGGCGCGAAGGCCACCAGGTACCTGGCGACGCGCGACCGGCCGACGACCGGAATCCTGGACGCGCCCCGCATTCCGCCACCGTCGGTGTAGCTCACCACGTCCGCGGCGAGGACGTCCTCGAGCGCCCGGAGATCACCGGTGCGCGCCGCGGTGAGGAACACGTCCAGCAGACGCCGGTGTTCGGACGCGCCGACCCGCTCGCCGCGCTCGGCGGCCAGGTGCTTGCGGGCCCGGCTCACCAGCTGGCGGGTGTTGGCGGGACTCGTCTCCAGCATCTCGGCGATCTGTCCGTAGGGGTAGTCGAACGCCTCCCGCAGTACGTACGCGGCCCGCTCCACCGGGTTGAGCCTCTCCAGGAGGTGGAGCACCGCCAGCTCGACCGCCTCCGCCCGCTCGGCTCCCATCTGCGGGTCCGCGCTCGTGTCGACCGGTTCGGGAAGCCAGGGCCCGACGTACGTCTCCCGCCGCACCCGGGCGGACCGGGCCGTGTTGATCGAGAGCCGGGTCGTCATGGTGGTCAGGAAGGCCGCCGGCTCCACCACCCCGGCGCGGTCGGCCTGCTGCCACCGCAGCCATGTCTCCTGGAGGACGTCCTCGGCCTCCACCGTGCTGCCGAGCACGCGGTAGGCGATGCCGAAGAGCCGCGGACGCGCCTCGACGAAGTCCTCGGTCGCCTTCTCGAGGGCGTCGACGTCGTCCCCGGCGTGCATGGACGTTCCTTCCGGCCTGGAGGCCTCCCACACTACAACCGGCACGAAGGCCGTCCTGTTCTCCCGAGCGAACCCCGGGGCGTCTCGTACACGGACCGGGTGCGGGCCCGGCCGGACGGGCCGGCCGGGCGGTGCGGTCAGCCGAACTGCCCGGGGCGGTAGCCGCCGGCGGGCTGCTGGTTGATCACGTTGATGCGGTTGTACGCGTTGATGATCGCGACGAGGGAGAGCAGCGCGACGAGCTGGTCCTCGTCGTAGTACTTGGCGGCGCCGGCCCAGGCCTCGTCCGTGACGCCGCCCGCCGCGTCAGCGATACGGGTGCCCTGCTCCGACAGCTCCAGCGCGGCACGCTCGGCCTCGGTGAACACCGTGGCCTCCCGCCACGTGGCGACCAGATTGAGCCGGTGCTGGGTCTCACCGGCGGCGGTGGCGTCCTTGGTGTGCATGTCCGTGCAGAAGCCGCAGCCGTTGATCTGGCTGGCGCGGATCTTCACGAGCTCCTGGGTCGCCGTGGGCACGCCGGACTCGGAGGCGGCCCTGGCCGCCGAGTTGATGTGCTTCAGGATCTTGCCCGCGAAGGGGTTGCCGAAGAAGTCGAGACGCGGTTCCATCAGGTTCTCCCGGTCGTTCGAGTGGTCGTTACGCCCTACTGACAGCGCAGCCCGGGGATGTGTGACAGGAGCCTCCTCCCTCCCCGCCCCGCGCCCCCGCGCGCCGCGAGAGAATGCGCGTATGACCCCTCCCCGTTCGCTCGCCACCGCCGAGGAGATACACGCCCACCTCGTCGACCAGTTGAACCAGGCGCTCCGCAAGACCGGCATGTTCGGGGGCGAGTTGGCCCTCCGGATCCTGCTGGAGCACCTGCTGTTCGTCGAAGGCCGGCCGGAGGAGTTCACTCGGCAGCGGCAGGACTGGGAGGACCGTGGTCTCTGGTCCGCCACCGGTGTCACCGGGGCCTTCCGCGAGGTGATACCGGGCGGAACTACGAGTGCGGCACGGCCTCGGTGTACGCGGAGTTCGCGCAGCGAAGCGGCTGGCTCGAGCCGGACCGGGTCCTCGGACAGGAGGAGTACGCGTCCCTCACGGCCCGGGTCCGGCAGTGGGCCCGGGAGGACCGCACGTGGGCGGACGTGACGGCGGAGTTCGGTGCTCCCTCGGTGCTCTTCGGGAGCCCCAACCCGCGGTACGGCAAGACGCTCGGGTACCTCGGCGGGGATCCGGAGCGGCCGATGGTGCTGTTCCACCTGTGGAACGGCAGCGACTCCGAGCCGGGCGGGTGGCCGCCCGACCACGAGCAACCGCTGCTCCTCGCGGTGCGCTTCGGCGAGGGCCCGTTGCACGGCTCCCTCACCTTCACACCCGAGGGCGAGCGCAGGAAACCACCGGCCGAGCAGTGCCTGCCGTACTAGCCGGACCGGCCCGGGCAAGCGTTTTCTGCCGGACGTCTTGACGTGTACGCGGCGCAATGAGTTTCATGGTGTGCCGCGTGGGAGCGCTCCCACGCCCCCACGCGTCTTTTCTCGTCGTCGCCCGTGTCCGCACTACCCCTTCTGGAGTCGCCGTGCGCACAGCAAGACGCGATACACCAGTCCCGAAGACGCTCTTCTCCCGCCTCCTGACCGGCCTGGCCGCGCTGTGCGGGCTGGTCGTCGTCGGCGCCCTCGTCCCGGGGGCGGCCGTGGCCCAGTCGCCCGGGGCCGGTCCCGGGACCGCCGGAGAGCGGTCGACCGCCGCGGCCGGCCTGCACATCGGTGCGGGCCGGCTCCTCGAGGGCAACGGCAACGACTTCGTCATGCGCGGGGTCAACCACGCCCACACCTGGTACCCCGGCGAGACGCAGTCGCTGGCGGACGTCAAGGCACTGGGCGCCAACAGCGTCCGGGTCGTCCTCTCCGACGGACACCGCTGGAGCGAGAACGGTCCCGAGGACGTCGCCGCCGTCATCGAGCAGTGCAAGGCCAACCGGCTGATCTGCGTCCTGGAGGTGCACGACACCACCGGGTACGGCGAGGACGCCGCGGCCGGCACCCTCGACCACGCGGCCGACTACTGGATCGGCCTCAAGGACGTGCTGGCCGGCCAGGAGGACTACGTCGTCGTCAACATCGGCAACGAGCCCTGGGGCAACACCGACCCCGCCGGCTGGACCGAGCCGACCGTCGCCGCGATCGGGAAGCTGCGCGCCGCCGGACTCCGGCACACCATCATGGTGGACGCGCCCAACTGGGGTCAGGACTGGCAGGGCGTCATGCGTGCCAACGCGCGGACCGTCTACGACGCCGACCCCACCGGCAACCTGATCTTCTCCATCCACATGTACAGCGTCTTCGACACCGCTCAGGAGATTACCGACTACCTGAACGCCTTCGTCGACGCGGGGCTTCCCCTCCTCATAGGCGAGTTCGGCGGCCCCGCCGACCAGTACGGCGACCCCGACGAGGACACCATGATGGCCGCCGCCGAACAGCTCGGACTCGGCTACCTGGCCTGGTCGTGGAGCGGCAACACCGACCCGGTCCTCGACCTGGCGACCGACTTCGACCCCAGCAGGCTCAGCGACTGGGGCGAACGCATCTTCCACGGCGTCAACGGCATCGCCCAGACCTCGAAGGAGGCCACCGTCTACGCCGACGGCGCCCCCGACGACACGCAGGCCCCGACGGCTCCCGGCACACCGGCCGCCACCGCGGTCACGGACACCTCCGTCACGCTCGGCTGGCCCGCCGCCACCGACGACACCGCGGTCACCGGCTACGACGTCGTCCGGGTCGGCGACGGCACCGAGACCCGGGCCGCCGCCTCGACGACCACCACCGCCACCGTGACCGGCCTCACCGCCGGCACCGCGTACACCTTCGCCGTCTACGCCCGCGACGCGGCCGGCAACCGGTCCGCCCGGTCCGCCGCCGTGGAGGTCACCACCGACGAGGGCGGCGGCACCCCGGACGGTGCCTGCTCCGTCGGATACCGTGTCGTGGGCGAGTGGCCCGGCGGCTTCCAGGGCGAGATCGCCGTCCGCAACACCGGGAGCACCGCCATCACCCCCTGGACGCTCGCCTTCGCCTTCGCGGACGGCCAGACCATCACCCACATGTGGGGCGGTACCGCCACCCAGAACGCCGGCGCGGTGAGCGTCGCCCCCGCCTCATACACCGCCACCATCCCGGCCGGCGCCACGGTCACCCTCGGCTTCACCGCGCAGAAGGGCGCCACCAACACCGCACCGGCCGCGTTCAGTCTCGACGGGGCGGCCTGCGCCGCGTCCTGACCGGGCGGAGGGGGCGGGTGAGGAACGTCACCACGACACCTCGCGGACGTCGGCCCGGCTCTGCGGCTGTGTCGTGGCGGTGATCTCCGAGCGGTGACGGCTCGCCGTGAACGTCACCTTCAGCGTCTGCGGCGCACTCTGCTCCGTGCTCACCGTGAAGCCCCGGTCCGGCACCGCCGAGATCAGGCACACCCCGCCGTCACCGAACCGTACGGTCGCCTTGCCGCCCTCGGACGGCACCGTGTACACGCCGGCCCCGCCCTGCTCGCATCCCGGGTCGGCCCCGCCCGTGGGAGACCGCGGGGGAGTGGTGCTGGGGCTCGGCGTCGGCGTCGGCGTGGGTGTCCGGGTGGGCTCCGGCGGCTCCTCGCCGGTGCGGGACGGCGTCGGGCTGGGCCGACGGCTGGTCGGCGACGGGGACGGAGAGGGCTTCACGGTCCGGGAGGCGGTCGGCCGGGGCGAGGCCGGGAGCTCCTTCGGCGCCGTCTGCGCGACCGGCGCCGTCGGCCGCGTCGAGCCCACCACGAAGTGGATCGTGATGATGACGGCCGTGACACTGGCCGCCGTGCAGGACAGCCAGATGATCAGGTAGCGCAGGAGGCGGGACACGACACCATAGTGACGGACCGGCTAACGTGCCTGCCCATGGCCTCCGTACTTGTCGTCGAGGACGACCCTGTGATCCGGGCCGCGCTGATCGAGGTCCTCACCGGACACGGCTACGCGGTGAAGACCGCACACCAGGGTTTCGAGGCGCTGCGCGACATCACCCAGAGCCCGCCGGACATCGTCGTGCTCGACCTCGGGCTGCCCGACCTCGACGGTCTCGACGTGCTGCGGATGATCCGGGGCATATCCCGCGTCCCGGTGCTGGTCGCCACCGCCCGGGACGAGGAGTCCGAGATCATCCGGCTGCTCAACGCCGGGGCCGACGACTACATGGTCAAGCCCTTCTCCGGCGGCCAGCTCGCGGCCCGGCTCGCCGCCGTGCTGCGCCGCTCGACGCCCGACGACCTCAGGGCCGTACGGCGGCCCGTCCTCCAGGTCGCCGACCTGCGCATCGACCCCACCGCCCGCACCGCCCACCTCGCCGGCCGGGAACTCCCCCTCACCCGGCGCGAGTTCGACCTGCTCGCCTACCTGGCCGCCAACGCCGACCAGGTCATCTCGCGACAGCGCATCCTCGCCGAGGTGTGGCAGCAGCCGTACGTCGAGGACCAGACGGTGGACGTCCATCTCTCCGCGCTCCGTCGCAAAATGGGCGAGAAGGCGCGAAAGCCCTGCTATCTCCACACCGTGCGGGGCATAGGCATCAAGCTGGTCAGCGCGCCATGAGACGTGCTCTCGCCGGGATCGCCCTGGCCGTCACCTCGATGGTGGCGCTGTCCTTCCTCATCCCGCTCGCCCTCCTCGTCCGCGAGCAGGCCCGGGACCGGGTCACCACCGCCGCCGAGCAGCGTGCCGCGGCCCTCTCGCCGGTGCTCGCCCTCACCACCCGGCGCGCCGACGTCCAGCAGGCCGTCGCGGAACTCGGCTCCGCAGACCAGCTGGTCGTACGGCTGCCCGACGGCGGCTTCGTCGGGACCCCGCACGCGCCCGAGGAGGCGCTCGACCGGGCCGTACGGGGGCGCGAGACGCTCGCCGTGGACACCCCGGACGGCTGGGCGTACCTCCAGCCCGTCGTCCTTCGGGGCGAGCGGGTCGCGGTCGTCGAGGCCTACGTGCCGGCCGCGGACCTCACCCGGGGCGTCGCGGCCTCATGGGGCGTGATGGCCCTGCTCGCCGTCGGCCTGGTGGGCGGCTCGGTGCTGGTCGCCGACCGGCTGGGCGCCCGCGTGGTCCGCTCCTCCCGAGGTCTCAAGCGGGCCTCGCTCGCCCTAGGCTCCGGCGACCTCGGCGTACGGGTGGAACCGGACGGCCCGCCGGAGCTCCAGGAGGCGGGCGTGGCGTTCAACACCATGGCCGACCGGGTCGTCGACCTGCTCGCCGTCGAACGCGAACTGGTCGCGGACCTCTCGCACCGGCTGCGCACCCCGCTGACCGCCCTTTACCTGGAGGCCGACCGGATGGGTGCGTCGCCGAGCGCGCGGCGGGTCACGGAGGCGGCGGGGCAGCTCGAGCGCGAGCTGGACTCGATCATCGCGGCGGCCCGCACCCCCTTGGCCTCGGCGCAGGCCGCCGGGGCCGGTGCGGGCGTGTCCAAACCGTGCGACGTGGCCGAGGTGGTCGCGATGCGCCTGGACTTCTGGTCGGTGCTCGCCACCCAGCAGGAGCGGCCGTTCGAGCGCTCCCTCACCCCGCGTCCGGCGCCCGTGGCCTTTCCCGAGGACGACCTCGCCGCCGTCGTCGACGCCCTGATCGGCAACGTCTTCCGGCACACCCCGCAGGGCACCCGCTTCCTGGTGCGCGTGGAACGGCACGACCGGCACGTGCACCTCACGGTCGACGACGCCGGACCGGGCGTGGCGGATCCCGGGGCGGCACTCACCCGGGGCGTCAGCGTCGGCGGTTCCACCGGGCTCGGCCTGGACATCGTGGCCCGGGCGGCCCGTACGGCGGACGGCGAACTGACGATCACCCGCGCGCCGCTCGGGGGCGCGCGGGTGCGGGTGTCGTTCGCGCTGGCGGACGCGGCTGCGGGCGGCAGCGGGCACCGTTAGGCGTGCCGGAGGGGCAGCGAGGGTTTCGGCGTGCCGTGGGGTGACCGGCGTCAGCGGCCGGTGCCGAAGTCCTGGGTCCACCAGGGGCCGCCGTCGCCGAAGTGGACGCCGACGCCGAGCTCCTTGAAGGAGCAGTTGAGTATGTTCGCCCGGTGGCCGGGGCTGTTCATCCAGGAGTCCATCACCGAGGCGGCGTCCGCCTGGCCCCGGGCTATGTTCTCGCCCAGCGTCGACCACTGGTAGCCGGCGGCCTCGACCCGGCTCGCCATGGTGGAGCCGTCGGGGCCCGTGTGGGACATCACGCCGCTGCTCGCCATGACGTCGCTGTAGTCGTCCGCCGCCCGGGTCAGCCTGTCGTTCGCGGTGACCGGGGAGCAGCCCGCCGCGGCCCGCTCCTCGTTCACCAGCGCGAGGACCTGGGCCTCGGCTCCACCGGTCGCGCCGGAGCCGGAGCCGGAGCCCGAGCCCGAGCCGGAGCCCGATCCGTTGCCCGCCGCCGGCCCGCTGCCGCCGCCGGACGACCCGTTGCCGCCCGACCCGTCGCCGCCGCTCTTCTTGGTGGCCCTGACGGGCGTCTTGGACGCGGGTGCGGGAGCCTCGGCGGCGCTGGTCGTCGGGCTCGCCGTCTTCTTCGGCTTCTTCTCCGGCTCCGCGCTCCCGCTCGGGGAGCCGCTCGCCGTGACGCCCGGGCTCGCCGACGCGGACGCGAGCGGCGCCGCACCGCCCGCCGCGTCCTCGGCGTTCGGCGCCCGGTCCGCGGCGTTCGCCGTGACCCGGTCCGAGGCCCCGCCGTCGTCGCCGTCGGTGACGGCCAGCGTGATGCCGACGCCGGCGGTCAGGGTGACGGCGCCGAGGGCCAGCGCGGTACCGCGGGTCCTGAGCCCGCCGCGGGGACGGGCGTGGGAGCGGGACGGGCGAGCGGCTCGGCGGGAACCCATGCGCAGGACACCTCGGCTTGTCGGTCGGCTGACGGAGCCCCCGTACCCGGTGGACGCGACCGCGCCCACCGGGACTGTGGGGGGTGTTCGAGAGCCTAGGACGCGACCGGCGTGGAAACGGCCGTTCGAAGGTCATCTTCAGAAAGCCTTAAAGGAGCCGCCAAAGTCCGTTGAGGAACCGCGGCGCCACCACCCGCCCCTTACGCGCCCGCTGCCCGGCACCCTCGGTCCGCGGCGGGGCGCTTCACAGTGAAAGAAGGACACGGGGGCCCGCACGACCCCCTGGTGTGCCCCCGACGCCCCGCCGTCACCCCCGACCCGGCGCTTGCCGCGCCGGACGTCCGGACAGCCTGTCGGCGTGCGACCGGCAGATCGCCGGACACCGCCGGCGCACCCGAGGGGACCGGGTCCTCCCGCCCACCGCCTCCGGGTGCGCCGTGCACGGACCGAGGAGGAACCGGACATGCCGCCCACCGCCGACGAACGACAGCTGCTCGACGAAGTACGGGACCTGCTGGCCGCCACGGTCGAGGACCTCACCGTGGAGGAGATCGGACCCGACTCCTCCCTCCAGGACGACCTGGGGGTCGACTCGCTGGCCAGACTGGAACTGGTCGCCGCGATCGAGGACCGCTGGCAGATCGAGGTGCCGCAGGAGCAGGCGGAACGGCTCACGACGGTGCGGCAGATCGCCGCGCACCTCGCCGAAGCCGTCGCCGCCCCCACGGGCGGCACCGCGTGAGCCCACGGCACGCGGCCGACCCGGCCCCGGAGGACCGGGCCGCCGTTGTCACGGGGCTGGGGCTGACGACCGCGCTGGGCGGTGACGTCCCGGCCACCTGGCGGGCCCTCCTCGACGGTGTGTGCGGCGTCGAGCGCGTCGACTTCGCGGAGCCGGAGGGGCCCGCGCAGGTGTACCTCGCGGCCCCGGCCGCGGTCGACCCCCGGGCGGCTCTGCCGTCCGCCAAGGCGGCGCACTGCGACCGGGCGGCGCAGTTCGCCCTCGTCGCCGCCCGGGAGGCCGTCCGCGACGCCGGGTTCCCGGACATGTCGGCGCTCGCCGCGGAGGGATCGCGGGTGGCCGCGGTCGTCGGGGTGGGGCTGGGCGGGCTCACCAGCATCCTGGAGCAGAACCGCCGCCTCCAGGACCAGGGCCCGGGGCGGGTGAGCCCGCGCACCATCCCGGTCATGCTGCCCAACCACCCGGCCGCCGAAGTCGGGCTGATGGTGGGCGCCAAGGGAGGGGTGCACGCCCCGGTCAGTGCCTGCGCCTCCGGGGCCGAGGCCCTCGCCCAGGCGCTCGGCATGATCCGGGACGGCCGGGCCGACGTCGTGGTCGCGGGCGGTGCCGAGGCCGCGCTGCACCCGCTCGCCCTGGCCGGGTTCGCGCGACTGCGGGCGCTCTCCCGGCGCCACGACGACCCCAAGGGGGCGTCCAGACCCTTCGACGCCGACCGGGACGGCTTCGTGATGGGGGAGGGGGCCGGCATGCTCGTCGTCGAGAGCGCCCGGCACGCCGCCGCCCGCGGCGCCCGCGTCCACGGCCGGCTGACCGGAGCGGGCATCACCAACGACAGCCACCACGTCGCCCAGCCCGCGCCCGGCGGAACGGGCTGCGCGGCCGCCGTCGACGCCGCGCTGCGCGACGCCGGGCTCCTCCCGGAGCAGATCCGGCACGTCAACGCCCACGCCACCTCCACACCGCTCGGCGACCTCGGCGAGGCCCAGGCGCTGCACAGCGTCTTCGCCGGGAAGACGGACGCCGTCGCGGTCAGTGCCACCAAGGGCGCCTTCGGACACACCCTCGGTGCCGCCGGCGCCATCGAGGCGGTCCTCACCGTCCTCGCCCTCCGGGACAGAACCGCACCGCCCGCGTGCAGCCTCGAACGGGTGGACCCCGAGATCCGCCTGAACGTCGTCGGCCGCGACCCCGTCGCCCTGCCCGCGGGGCCCCTCGCGGCCGTCACCACGAGCATGGGTTTCGGCGGGCACAACGTCGCGCTCGCCTTCGCCGACGCCTCATGAGGAACGACGTCCCGGCCCCCACCGGCGGCACACCGCGCACCGTGCTGATGTGCCCCGGCCAGGGGGCCTACCTCCCCGGCGCCCTGCGTCACCTGACCGGGGTCCCGTCGGTCTCGCGGGTGCTGCGGACGGTCGACGCCCGCAGCACCGCACTCGGCTGCACCCGCACCCCCGTCGGCCGCCTCCTCAGCGACAGCGCCGCACCCGACCCCGACCTGCTCGTGCGCACCGACCCCCTCGCCTTCGACCTGGCCACCTACGCCGCGGTGGTCGCCTGCGCCACCGTCCTGCTCGACCTCGCGGCCCCGCCCGTCCACGCCGTGCTCGGCCACAGCGTGGGCGACCTCGCGGCGCTCACCGTGGCCGGGGTCGTCACCCTCGAACAGGGCGTCCGGCTGCTGCACGTCCGCGACCGGCTGCTGCGCGACGCCGCGCTGCCGGCGGCGGGCCTCCTGGCCACCGACCTGACCGCGGAACAGGCGGCGGACCTGCTGCGCGCCGAGGGCCTGCCGCAGGTGCGGATCGCCGCCCGCAACGCCCCCGGCCAGACCGTCCTGGCCGGGCCCGACGACCAGTTGGCCGCCGTCCGGAGCGCGGTCCGGGCACTCGGCCGTCGCGCCACCCCGCTGACCAGCCGCACCGCCTACCACCACCCCCTGCTCGCCGAGGTGCAGCGGGCCTTCCGGCGCCTCCTGCGCGCCCAGCCCGTCACCCCGCCCACGCTCCCCGTGTACACGGCCGCCGCGCCGGGGCCCGCCCGCACCCCGGCCCAGCTGCGCACGGTGGCGGCCGCCCACCTCTCCGAGCCGCTCGCCCTCCACCGGACGCTGCGCGCGCTGCGCCTGGCCGGCTTCACCACCTACCTCGACAGCGGCCCCAGGGCGCTGCTGAGCACCCTGGCCAGGGCCGGCCTGCCCGACTGCACTACTGCCGCCCCCTCCCGCACACCGGCCGGACTCGACCGCATCCGCCTGCGCCTGACCGCCGTCCCGAGGTGAGGAAGTCGGTCGACACGCCCGGCACGGCACCGGTACTTGACAACGCCGGGAGTGGCCCGGCTCACATGGCGTACCGAGGGCGGCGCCGACACCATGGTCTCGTCACCCGGCAGGCTGAAGGGATCAAGAATGTTCCGCAAGGTGCTGGTCGCCAACCGCGGTGAGATCGCGATCCGTGCGTTCCGTGCGGGCTACGAGCTCGGCGCGCGCACCGTCGCCGTCTTCCCGCACGAGGACCGCAACTCGCTGCACCGGCTGAAGGCCGACGAGGCCTACGAGATCGGGGAGCAGGGGCATCCGGTGCGCGCGTACCTCTCCGTGGAGGAGATCGTCCGTGCCGCCCGCCGTGCGGGGGCCGACGCCGTCTACCCGGGCTACGGGTTCCTGTCCGAGAACCCCGAACTCGCCCGCGCCTGCGAGGAGGCCGGGATCACCTTCGTCGGACCCAGCGCCCACATCCTCGAACTGACCGGCAACAAGGCCCGTGCCGTGGCCGCCGCCCGCGAGGCGGGCGTACCGGTGCTCGGCTCCTCCGCGCCCTCCACCGACGTGGACGAACTCGTGCGCGCCGCCGACGACGTCGGCTTCCCCGTGTTCGTCAAGGCGGTCGCGGGCGGCGGCGGTCGCGGCATGCGCCGGGTCGAGGAGCCCGCCCAGCTGCGCGAGGCCATCGAGGCCGCCTCCCGCGAGGCCGCGTCCGCCTTCGGCGACTCCACCGTCTTCCTGGAGAAGGCGGTCGTCGAACCCCGCCACATCGAGGTGCAGATCCTCGCCGACGGCGAGGGCGACGTCATCCACCTCTTCGAGCGGGACTGCTCCGTGCAGCGCCGCCACCAGAAGGTCATCGAGCTGGCGCCCGCGCCCAACCTCGACCCGGCCCTGCGGGAGCGGATCTGCGCCGACGCCGTGAACTTCGCCCGGCAGATCGGCTACCGCAACGCCGGCACCGTCGAGTTCCTCGTCGACCGGGACGGCAACCACGTCTTCATCGAGATGAACCCGCGCATCCAGGTCGAGCACACGGTCACCGAGGAGGTCACCGACGTCGACCTGGTCCAGTCCCAGCTGCGCATCGCCGCCGGCCAGACGCTGACCGACCTCGGCCTCGCCCAGGAGAACATCACCCTGCGCGGCGCCGCCCTCCAGTGCCGGATCACCACCGAGGACCCGGCCAACGGCTTCCGCCCGGACACCGGGCAGATCAGCGCCTACCGCTCGCCGGGCGGCTCCGGCATCCGCCTCGACGGCGGCACCACCCACGCCGGTACGGAGATCAGCGCCCACTTCGACTCGATGCTGGTCAAGCTCTCCTGCCGGGGACGGGACTTCACCACCGCCGTGAACCGGGCCCGGCGCGCGGTCGCCGAGTTCCGCATCCGCGGCGTCGCCACCAACATCCCCTTCCTCCAGGCGGTCCTGGACGACCCCGACTTCCAGGCCGGCCGGGTCACCACCTCCTTCATCGAGCAGCGCCCGCACCTGCTCACCGCCCGGCACTCCGCCGACCGCGGCACCAAGCTGCTGACCTACCTCGCCGACGTCACGGTGAACAAGCCGCACGGCGAGCGCCCCGAGCTGATCGACCCGCTGACCAAGCTGCCGGCCGTACCCGCCGGTGAACCCCCGTCCGGCTCCCGTCAGTTGCTGGCCGAGCTGGGCCCCGAGGGCTTCGCCCGCCGACTGCGCGAGTCGTCCACCATCGGCGTCACCGACACCACCTTCCGCGACGCCCACCAGTCGCTGCTCGCCACCCGGGTGCGCACCAAGGACATGCTCGCCGTGGCGCCCGTCGTCGCCCGCACCCTGCCCCAACTGCTGTCCCTGGAGTGCTGGGGCGGCGCCACCTACGACGTCGCCCTGCGCTTCCTGGCCGAGGACCCGTGGGAGCGGCTGGCCGCCCTGCGCGAGGCGGTGCCCAACATCTGCCTCCAGATGCTGCTGCGCGGCCGCAACACCGTGGGCTACACCCCGTACCCCACCGAGGTGACCGACGCCTTCGTGCAGGAGGCCGCCGCCACCGGCATCGACATCTTCCGCATCTTCGACGCCCTCAACGACGTCGAGCAGATGCGGCCCGCCATCGAGGCCGTACGGCAGACCGGCACCGCCGTCGCCGAGGTCGCCCTGTGCTACACCGCCGACCTGTCCGACCCCTCCGAGCGGCTCTACACCCTCGACTACTACCTGCGGCTCGCCGAGCAGATCGTCGACGCCGGTGCCCATGTGCTGGCGGTCAAGGACATGGCCGGACTGCTGCGCGCCCCGGCCGCCGCGACCCTGGTCTCCGCGCTGCGCCGGGAGTTCGACCTGCCGGTGCACCTGCACACCCACGACACCACGGGCGGTCAGCTCGCCACCTACCTGGCCGCGATCCAGGCGGGCGCCGACGCCGTCGACGGAGCCGTGGCGTCCATGGCGGGCACCACCTCGCAGCCGTCGCTGTCGGCGATCGTGGCCGCCACCGACCACACCGACCGGCCGACCGGACTCGATCTCCAGGCCGTCGGCGACCTGGAGCCGTACTGGGAGAGCGTCCGCAAGGTCTACGCCCCCTTCGAGGCGGGCCTCGCCTCCCCGACCGGCCGCGTCTACCACCACGAGATCCCCGGCGGCCAGCTCTCCAACCTGCGCACCCAGGCCGTCGCGCTCGGCCTCGGCGACCGCTTCGAGGACATCGAGGGCATGTACGCCGCCGCCGACCGGATGCTGGGCCGCCTGGTGAAGGTCACCCCGTCCTCCAAGGTCGTCGGTGACCTCGCCCTGCACCTGGTCGGCGCCGGCGTCTCCCCGGCCGACTTCGAGCAGGACCCCGACCGGTTCGACATCCCCGACTCGGTCGTCGGCTTCCTCCGCGGCGAACTGGGCACCCCGCCCGGCGGCTGGCCCGAGCCCTTCCGCACCAAGGCGCTGCGGGGCCGCGCCGAGGCCAGGCCGCTCGCCGAGCTGTCCGAGGACGACCGCGACGGTCTCGAGAAGGACCGGCGGGCGACGCTCAACCGGCTGCTGTTCCCCGGCCCGGCCCGGGAGTTCGACACCCACCGGGCCTCGTTCGGCGACACCAGCGTCCTCGACAGCAAGGACTTCTTCTACGGACTGCGTCCGGGCAAGGAGTACACGGTCGACCTCGACCCCGGCGTCCGGCTGCTCATCGAACTCCAGGCGGTCGGCGACGCCGACGAGCGCGGCATGCGCACCGTGATGTCCACCCTGAACGGACAGCTCCGCCCCATCCAGGTCCGCGACCGCTCGGCCGCCACCGACGTCCCGGTGACGGAGAAGGCCGACCGGGCGAACCCCGGCCACGTCGCGGCGCCGTTCGCCGGCGTGGTGACCCTCGCCGTCGCCGAGGGCGACGAGGTGGAGGCCGGAGCCACCGTGGCCACCATCGAGGCCATGAAGATGGAGGCGTCCATCACCGCGCCGAAGTCCGGCCGGGTGACCCGGCTCGCCATCAACCCCATCCAGCAGGTCGAGGGCGGCGACCTCCTCGTCCAACTCGCCTGACGGACGCGGACTTCCGGCCCGGACGGGTGACGCGCCCCGCACCACTGCGGGGCGCGTCGTCCCTCACGGGAACTGGACGACCTTGGACGGCACGGTGTCCGTCCCCGACGTGGCCGCGCCGGTGTCGTTGACGACATGGCGGTACTGGCCCATGCCGCCCAGCGAGATCACCTGGAGGTTGCGCATCCTGACCCCCGGCTTGACCGGCACCTGGAACCCGTGGTGCTGCACGATGCCCGGGTCGGCGGTGAAGTTGCAGTAGCTGCCCAGCGCCACCGCGTCGTGCTCGTTCACCGAGTCGGCGACCTTGTAGGCCGCGTAGCCGACGATGCCGTCGTGGGTGATGGCGGCCTCGTTCGGGGCGTCGTAGGCCTTCTCGTTCTGGAAGAAAATGGTCCGGCCGCGCTCACCGTTCCAGTAGACGTCGTACTTGTTGAAGTGCTCGACGAACAGTCCCGTCGCGAGGACGTCGTCGCCGTTGACCCTGAGGCCGTAGTCGGCGCGGTTGGTCTCCCAGCCGACGCCCTCGCCGTGGTCGGCACGCCAGATCCAGGTGTGGTCGATGATCACGTCGTCGCTCTCGACCACGACGGAGTCGGTGGCCTTGCCCGGTCCCGCGCCGCCGATGCGGACGAACACGTCCTGCATGGTCGTGGGGTTGGCGGCGTGGTCGGCGTTCCCGCCGGGGGTTCCGATGCGCAGCAGCGTGTCGGAGTTCTCCGGACCCGCGTCGATGAGGAAGCCCGCGAGCCGCACGCCGTCGACGTCCGCCACGTGCATGGCGTCGACGCCGCCGTCCGGAATGATCGTGGCCAGTCCGAGGCCGAGCACGACGGTGTTGGCACGGTCGACCTCGATGGTCTGGTCGATGTGGTAAACGCCCGGCGTGAACAGCAGGTTGAGGCCCTGGTCGAGCGCGGCGTTGATGGTCGCCGCCGTCGCGCCCGGCTTGACGACGTAGAACTGGCTGAGCGGCAGCGAGGTGCCACCGGCGTTGGCGGGCCACGACACACCGCGCGCGTTGGTCCGCTTGGCCGGGACCCGCACCTTGTACTCGTCGCCGTCCAGGTACAGGAACGGCTTCTCGCGGGAGATCGGCGTGGTGTCGAGCGTGGTGTACGGGCCGGTCTCGAAGTTGCCCGCCGGCGCGCCCTCGACGCCCGTGAACGTCATGTTCCAGACGCCGTTGGTCCAGCCGCCGACCGAGCTGTCCCGGGTGTACCACTGCTGCTGGGAGTAGGGGCCGACGGTGCCGTCGATCTTCGAGTCGGCGATGTAGCCGCCGGAGGCCCAGCCGTAGCCGTTGGGGGCGAGGTTCAGACCGCCCTTGACGTGGATCCGCCGGAACGGGGCCGCCTGGGCGACCGCCCACCGGTCGGTGCCGTTGGACGGCGTGATGGCGAGGTTCTCGGCCGAACGCCAGAAGTTCTGCGTCGCGTTGCCGTTGAACCAGCCCGCGTCCACGGTGATGTCACCGTTGATCTGCGTGTCGTCCGGGTTGAGGCCGAGACCGGAGATCGAGGTGTAGAAGCCCAGTTGGGCGTTGATCCCGTTGTAGGTGCCCGGCTTCAGCAGGAACTGGTAGCGCCCGCTGCCGAACTGGCTGGACTCCTGCTGGGCGAAGACCTGGTCGAACTTCTGCTGGAGGTTCGGCGTGGAGGGGTCCACGACGATGACGTTCGGCCCCAGGTCGCCGCCGCCCTCGACCGGGGGAGTGCCGGTGGTGCCGGTGTGCACGGCGACCTCCCACAGCGAGTAGCCGTAGCCCGTCGCGCGGGCCGTGCCGTGGATGCGGACGTAGCGGCCCGAACCGCTGACGTCGTAGGAGGCCTTGCCGCCGGTGGCGCCCGTGACGCTCTTCAGCGTCTGCCAGCTCTGCCCGTCGGAGGACGCCTCGATCCGGAAGTCCTTGGCGTAGGCGGCCTCCCAGTTCAGGTCCACCTTGCACAGGTCCTTCACGGCGCCCAGGTCGACCCGTACCCACTGCGGGTCGGCGGCCTGGCTGGACCAGCGGGTGCCGGGGTTGCCGTCGAAGGCCGCCGCGGCCGGTGTCCCGGCGTTCTCCACCGAGGAGGCCGAGGCGGGCCTGCCCTGCGCGGCGTTGGCGGTGTCGCACGAGCCGCCCGGTGCGGTGCCGCCGGTGGTGCCGAAGACCTGGAACTCCCACAGGGAGTAGCCCCACGGGGTGGCCCGGTGCACGCCCTGCATGCGGACGTAGCGCCCCTGGCCCGAGACGTCGAGGGTGTCGGTGCCGCCGTCGCCGCCGGTGACGGTCTTCGCGTCGGTCCAGGTGCTCCCGTCCGGCGAGAGCTGAATCTTGTAGTCCTTGCCGTAGGCCGCCTCCCAGTCGAGCACGACCCGGGTGACGGAGGCGGTGGCGCCGAGGTCGACCTGGAGCCACTGGTCGTCGCTCGCGGCCGACGACCACCGGGTTCCGGTGTCGCCGTCGACGGCGTTCGCGGACGGTGTGCCGGCGTTCTCGGCCGACGACGACGTGGCCGTCCGGCCCTGGGAGAGGGGTGTGTCGGCCGCGGTGGCCGTCATCGGGGCGGGCAGGGTGACGAGCGCCGCCGTGGCGACGAGCGCGACACCCAAGGATCTGAGTCTCATACGAGAGCCTTCCGGGGATGCGGACAGGACCGGCCAACCGCTCGACGCGGAGGCTTAGTTCAAGGTGTGATTTAAGTGGTGAGTCATCGATCCGGCAAGACTCCGGACAGGAGTTGTCAGTGCCGTGCTGAAGAATGCGGCCCATCGAGATCAACTCCGGCCGGACCGGGTAGGCGTTCTCGAGTCACTGACCTGGAAAGGCCACCGCCGATGCCGCTCACCGCCGCCGCCCGACCGCAGACCGCCGACCTCCGTGGGGCCCGGCGCCCCGACCGGCTCGGTGCCGCCGAGGCCGAGATACTGCGCATCGTCACCGACGCGCGTACCCCCGTCTTCGTCACCGTGCGGCCGGACGGGCGACGCAGGTACAGCTACTGGCGCCCCCTGGACTCCGCCACCGGCCGGGGCGGCTGCTACGTCGCGCTGCCGACCGCCGCGTGCGACGCGCTGCACGCCGCGGGCCGGACGGCGCTCGGCGAGCCGCTCGCCGACCCGAACCGGATCATCCACCGGGTCAGCGCCACCCGCACCCCGGCCGCGCCGCTGCGCGCGCTGCCCGAGCGGGCCCGCGCGGCGTGAGTCCGGCCCGTCCCGCACACACGTGAACGGCCGTCGCGCGAGGGTGATTCAGGGTTCGAGCGGTGCCCGCAGCGCGGGATCCGACGCCGCCCGCCACACCTCGGGCAGCTCCCGCTGCCGGGCCTCGGCCCCCGCCCCTTCCCGGCCGTGCAGCAGTCCCCAGGTGAACGCGGACTCGCCCGCCCCGTGGGCGGCCACCGCCAGCCCTCGCAGGGTGTCCTGGGCGACCACGGCGTCCTGGTGCTCACCGAGCAGCTGCTGCACCGCCTTGGCGTGCTTGCCGAGCCGGGCGGCCGGCTTGCCCAGCGCGGGACGCGCGACCTCGGCCGCGTAGCGGAGCTTCTTGGCGGCCTTGCGCGCCTCGTGCAGCCCCGCCTCCCGCGGCCGGCCGGCCGGCTGTGCGGCCGCCCGCTCCATCCGCCCGGCGAGACGGCCGTACTCCTTGAGCACCGCCCGGGACATCGCACGGGCGGGCTTGCCCGCGGCCCGGGCGCGCAGGGGCGGCTGCCGGACCAGGGCGTCCAGCGCGTCCAGGAGGCGCAGATAACGAGGTGTGGCCAGGGCCTGACGCGTGCGGGACCGCGCCTCGACGCCGCGGGACACCTCCCAGACCCGCAGCCGGGCGGCGACGGGACCCAGCACCAGGTCGTCCGGCAGCTCCGCCAGCGCGGCCCCGATCCGCTCGCCCAGCACCTCCTGGTCACGCGCCACGCCCAACTCTCCCGACAGCCACCGCAGTTCCGCGCGCAGCGGATCGGTGACCCGCCGGTCGAGCACGGAGCGGTAGGAGCGCAGGCAGGCGCGCAGCCGCCGGCACGTGACGCGCATCTGGTGCACGGCGTCGGGCAGGTCACGGCGGACCGCCGGATCCAGTGACACCAGCCGGCCGGCCTGCTCGTCCACGTACGCGAGCACATACGCGCCGGGAGACCCTGCCCCCACCCCCGAAGGGTGCGCCCGCTCCACCGCCGCCCCCGTGTCCCGCAGCGCGCGGGCCAGCTTGGACGGGCTGTCCGCGCGCACGATCCCCTTCTTCCGGAGCTTCTTCTCGACGACGTCCAGCAGCCCGGCGTGCACACCGTCGGCCAGTTCGACCTCCAGCTCGCTCCACCGGGCCCGGCCACCGCCGGAGGCCGCCGCGTCGGCGCGCACCTCGTCGAGGCTCAGCTCGGCGAGCAACCCGCCCTCCGCGTCGCGCAACTGCCGCACGGTCCGGGCGGACCGGATGCGTACGACCGGACGCAGCTCGGCGCCCCGTGTGCGGGACAGGACCAGCTCGCGCAGCGACTCGGGCACGTCGTCCGACAGGGGAGCCCACACCTCCTCCCGGGTGTCCCCGGTCAGTGGCAGCTTCAGGTGCCAGCCCGCGTCCGGACCGCCCGTACGGCGGCGCAACGTGGCCGAGGAACCGGCGAGCCGCTGATCCTCGGTGTCGTGGTACACCGCGTCGAGCTTCTCGGGCCCGGTCGCGGTGACCGAGGCGACGGGCCCGACGCCGGTGAGGTCGGGCAGCCCGGCGGCGCCGCCGGGGGACGGTTCGTACTTCCGCTCTGTCTCGCGCTTCGACTGGGTCATGTCGATTGCTTCGACAGGATCCGCCGGATCAAACCCCGTCCGGCACGACCCAGGGGCGCGGATCGGTGTAGTACCCGTCGAGGACGACCTCGAAATGCAGGTGGGGGCCGGTGGACAGGCCGGTGGAGCCGACCCGCCCGATCGGGGCCCCGGCCTCCACCGTCTGTCCGACCGCCGTCCCCAGGGAGGAGAGGTGACTGTAGGTCGTCTCCACCCGCTTGCCCTGGATGGTCCCGTGGTCGATCACGATTCGGTTGCCGTACGCGTTGGTGAGCGCGGCGAACACGACCCGGCCCCGCCGGGCCGCCACGACCTGCGCGCCCTGCGGCGCGGCGAAGTCCACGCCGGTGTGCAGTTTGGTCACCCCGGTCAGCGGGTGCTCCCGGGACCCGAAGGGCGAGGTGATGGTGAGCGGGCTCACCGGCGCGGTCAGCAGGGCGCCGGCCGTCCCGCCCGCGCTGCCGGAGTCCTCCCGGTCGAGTGCCTCGTAACGGGGCAGCAGGGCCTGGACCTCGTCGAGGTACGTCCTGGCCGTCGAGGGGACGCGTCCCGCCTCGGTCACGGCGTCCGGTCCCGCGGCGTAGGCGGCGAGGGTCAGCTCCACGAGGTCGCCGTTGATCCGCCCCTCGGTGCGCAGTTCGGTCACCTTTCCGGCCAGCGAGCAGTCCCGCCGGCCCAGCGCCATGATGGCGTCCGCCGGATCGCGGGGCGAGGACCGCCCGTTGCCGTCGTCGTCCTTGCCCCAGGTCCGCCACTCGTCGTCGGTGAAGGCGGCGATGCCCTTCTGACCCGAGAGTTCGTCCGAGTCGTCGCTCCAGCCCGAGAGCTGGTCGATCTGCGCGGCCAGCACGGACGGTTCGAGGACGGCACAGCCCGAGGCCGCCTTGCGCAGCCAGGGGATGTACGACGGGTCGATGTCGACCGCCGTGGACGGGTCGGCGGCGGAGCCGTCGTCGGTCCCCGCGCCCGGCAGTCCGCCCAGCGCGAGGAAGGCGGCCACGCCGGTGACGGTCACGAAGGCCGGCAGCAGCAACAGGGTGACCGGCCCGGGGCCACGGCGCTTTCGCTTGCGGGGCGGCTCCGGTTGCTCCGGCTGTTCCGGCGGGAGCCGCCGGTCCGCTCGTCCGGGTTCGGACGTGTCCGCCTGTGGGGCGTCCGTGCCGTCGGCCGCCTGCGCCAGGGTCAGCCGCTCGTCGTTCACCTGGCCGCTCGCCGGGACGTGATGCTCACGAGGGGACGGTATCTCCGCCCCGTCACCGGCGTCAGGAGCCGCCGAGGCAGAAGGAGGTGCCCGAACGGGCAGGGCGGGCGGAACCCGGTGCCCGGTCGTCACCCCCCGGCCGGTCCCGGCCGCGGCGACGGGGGCGGCGTGGGACGGACGGCGAGGACCGCGATGTCGTCCGTACTGTCCGCGCCCAGGCCGATCAACAACTCGTCGCAGAACGTGTCGAGTGGCTCGTGGGCCAGGTCGGCGGCGTGCCGGCGCAGTCGCTCCAGGGCGTCGTCGATGGGCTCGTCGCGACGCTCGACGAGGCCGTCGGTGTACAGCACGAGCGTCGAGTGGGCCGGCAGCTCGTGCCGCGCCGTGCGCCGGGCCATGGCGGGATCCATGCCCAGCAGCAGGCCCGCGCCGCCACCGAGGTAGCGGGCCCGGCCGTCCCGCGTGGTGAGCAGCGGCGGCGGATGTCCCGCGGAGGAGTGCTTCAGCTCCCACGGGCCGTGCGCGGAGCCCTTCAGCAGACCGTAGACACAGGTGGCGGTCGCCTCCTGGCGGAGACTGTGGTTCGCCACATCCAGCCGGCGCAGCACCTCGGCGGGCGGCTCCTCGCGGTCCACGGCGATCCCGCGGAGCATGCTGCGCAACTGGCTCATCGCGATGGCCGCGTCCAGGTCGTGCCCCGTGACGTCGCCGATGACCAGCGCGGTGCCCCCGTGCGGCAGGACGAAGCTGTCGTACCAGTCCCCGCCGACCTGCGCGGTGGTCGAGGAGGCGGCGTAGCGGGCGGCCATCCGCAGCCCCTCGACCTCCGGCAGAGCCGGCAGCAGCGAGCGCTGGAGCCGCTCGGCGATGGAGCGGGTGTCCTGGTAGAGACGGGCGTTGTCCACCCCCAGCGCGAGGCTGTGGACCAGGTCGTCGACGAGCGTCAGGTCCTCTTCCGTGAACGGCCGTGCGCCGGGCGTACGAGCCAGGGTCAGGGCGCCGGAGATCCGGCGGCGCGCCCGCAGCGGAGCGACGACCGCGCTGCCCGCCCCCAGCTCCCGGAACAGTCCGACGTACTCCCTGTCCAGCGCGCTCTCGGTCTGACCGGGCTGCGGGGCGTCGACGAGCAGCAGCGGACCGGCGCCGCGCAGTACCCGGGCCAGCGGGCCGCGCGAGTCCTCGGAGACCCCCGGGAGCGCGCCCTCGTACGCCCCCGGGCGCAGGGCCCGGGGATCCCGGTGGACGACACAGGCCCGGTCCAGCCGGCTGTCGTCGGTGAACAGGTCCACCGCGCACCAGTCGGCCAGCCGCCGCGTCAGCAGCCGGCCGGCGCGTTGCAGTCCCTCCCGCAGGTCCAGGGTGTTGTTGAGCTGGGCGCCGAGTTCGGCCAGAAGAGTGAGCCGGTCCAGCGGCGACATGCCGCCCTGGGCCCTGGCCCTCCTGGTGCCGCTCTCCGGGACGGCGGGCGACCGGCCTCCGTCGGGCTCCCCGACGGCCGCCTCCCTGACCCGGCCGGAAGTCCTCGGCGCGTCGAGGAACGTGGTCGCCCGCGGGACGAGCTGGGCGACGAACACGGTGCGGCCGTCGGCCGTCTCCTGGGTCTGGATGTACAGCCGGACCGGGACCAGCCGGCCGTCACGGTGCAGTGCCGGAAGCGGCACGGAGCGGCCCACGATGCGTGTGCGGCCGGTGAGCAGCATCGAGGTGAACGCCGCCGTGTGCCGCGCGCGCAGGTGCTCGGGCACGAGGGTGGTGAGGCGGCGTCCGACGAGATCCTCCGGTGCCCAGCCCAGCAGGTCCGCCGCCGCCCCGTTGGCCGCGACGATCCGGTTGCCCTCGTCCGCGGCGATGGTCGGCATCCTGCTGGCCCGCACCTGGCCGACGTCCCACGGCACGAGCTCGGCGGAGCTGATCTCCGGCTCCCGGGGGACCACGGTCCACGCGGTGGGCCGCCCCCCGGCCAGCTGTCCCGCGATCTCGTCGAAGAGCCATTCCTGGAAGGCACGGCCGCGGGGCAGGGCCGGCAGGGTGAGCAGCCGCTCCTGGCGCGCCCGCTCCTCGGCCAGGCCGAGTACGCGGCGCAGGGTCTCCACCGCCGGTACGGCGTCGACGGGCAGCGCGAGGGGCAGGGTGCCCAGCCCGGAATCGGCGGCCGGTTCCTCCAGCGCCGCGGTCACACCGGCACTGATGACGTTGTTGACGTCGTTGGCCGTCGCGAGGTCCTCGGGTGCCGCTCCGAGGAGGTCTCCCGCGGACGCGGCGAGGGTGAGTTCGCGCAGCATCCCGTGCCGGTGCTGCCGGCACGACGCCTCCAGGGCGGTCGGCACGTCGACGAGCGTCACCGTCCGTTCGTCGGGCCGCGGCGGCCCGGCGGTCTCCCACCCGGAGGACGGCGGCGGCGGACCGTCGTGCCACAGCTCGAACCACACCGTCTTGCCCAAGTCGTCGCCGTCCGCCCCGTACCGCGAGGCCAGCCGCTCCACCAGGGCCAGTCCCTGACCCGTCCCGGCGTACGGCGAACAGCGCTGCGGTACCAGTCCGCGGCCCGGCCGCCCGTCCCCGACCCGTACCCGCACCCGGCCGTCGAGGCGTGCCACGCTCACCTCCACCTCGGTGCGCGCGTGCAGCACCGCGTTGGTGACCAGCTCGCTCACCAGCAGCTCGGCCGTGCCCACCCGGTCCGAGGGGGACCCGTCCAGCGCGGCACGCACGAACCGGCGGGCCGCCGCCACGCTCCGCGGCCCGTCGGGAAAGCGCCGTGACACCGCCGTCGGCGGATCGGAACCACCCATGACCTCAGTGTGTGCCCGGTACGGCCGGCCCCGCAGCGCGCGCCGCCCGGACGCCCCGCGCTCCGGTGAACGCTCCTGTCCGCCGGTCGGGTGACGCACCCGGTGAAACGCGGGGTGGGAGCGCCGCCGCGGGGCGGGGGTGAAAGGTTCGGGCCGGTCGCCGCGCACCGGGTCTGGCAGGCGGCCGGTTACTCCGATAGCTTGCTGGTGCGGCCCCGCGTTCTCCCCCGTACGCGGGGCCGCACCAGTGCGGCCGTGCCGGTCGGCTCAGAGGGCGAGCGCGCCCCGCAGCCCCGGTTGCAGCAGGTCCCCGTGGGCGCGGACCATGTCGTCGCACAGCCGCCAGATCTCCTCGACCGTGAGGGTCGCCGCCGTCGCCGGGTCGGCCATCGCCGCGTGCCTGATGTGCCGCGGATCGTCCTCCGTCGCCGCCCGCACCACCAGGTCGGTGGTGCTCAGGTAGGCCCGGTTGAGGGCCGCCAGCTGCGGGGGCAGCGCGCCGATCCGGGTGGGCCGGACGCCCGTGGAGTCGACCAGGCAGGGCACCTCGACGGTGCCCCGGTCGGGCAGGTTCTCGATCAGGCCGTGGTTGGGCACGTTGCCGTAGACCGTGCGGGGCGTGCCGGTCACGATGCTGTGGATGATCTGCGGCGCGTACTCCATCGTGCCCTCGACCGTGAGCGGCGCCCCGCAGGCCAGGGCGTCGCGGGTGCGCTCGTACTCCGCCACGTTCTCGTCCACGATGCCCAGGTAGGCGCCTACGGGCAGCCGCAGCCGGTCGATCTCGCTGTCGTGGTGCAGGTACCAGGGGACGTACTCGGCGGAGTGCTCGCTGGTCTCCGTCGGGTAGTGACCCAGGCGCCGGTACATGTCCATGCGGACCCGGCGGCGCAGTTGCGGGTCCTCGTCGATCAGGGCGTCGAGGCGCGGGTGGAGGTCCCGGCCCCCGTGCTCCAGGCGCAGCACCCACGCCTGGTGGTTGACGCCCGCCGCCTCGTAGGTGACCTCCTCGTAGGGGACCTTCAGCAGCTCGCACAGGCCCTGGACCGTCCAGTAGACGGAGTGGCACAGCCCCACCACCCGCGTCAGCCCGGTCGCCTCGGCGAGGTACTGGACGTTCATCGCCATCGGGTTGGTGTAGTTGAGCAGCCAGGCGTCCGGGCAGACCTCGGCGATGTCCTCGCCGAGCGCCCTGAGCAGCGGGAAGGTGCGCAGCGCGCGGAAGACGCCGCCGACGCCGAGGGTGTCGCCGATGGTCTGGCGCAGTCCGTACCGGGCCGGTACCTCGAAGTCGGTACGGGTCGCCTCGCCCATGCCGACCTGCACGATGTTGATGACGAAGTCGGCGCCGGCCAGGGCCTCGCGGCGGTCGGCGTGGGCGGTGACGCGCGGCCGGGCGCCGCGTTCGGCGGCGATGTACTCGGCGGCGGCCCGCGCGGTGGCCAGGCGCTCCGCGTCGATGTCGTGCAGCGCGATGTGCGCGGACTTCAGCTCGTCGAAGGCGAAGAGGTCGGCGAGCAGGCCCTGGGTGAAGACGACGCTGCCGGCTCCGACGAAGGTGATCTTGGGTGCGGTCGGGTGGGCGGTGCTCATGCGGGGTTCTCTCCGTTGCGGGTGACCTGGGCGAACGCTTCGTCCCAGGTGGGCTGGGCGGTGGTGCCGCCGTGCGCGCGGGTGGACAGCGCGCCGCAGACGGCGGCGAGTTCGAGGGCCTCGGGCAGGGCGAGCCCGGTGAGGAGCGCCGCGACGAAACCGGCGTCGAAACTGTCGCCGGCACCCACCGTGTCCACGGGCCGGGCCGGGACGCCGGACGTGGTGAGCAGGGTGCGCCCGTCGTGGCACAGGGCGCCCTCGGCGCCGTTCTTGACGACGACCGTCGGCCCCCGGCCGGCGAGCACGGCGGCGCACTTGCCGAGGTCCGGGGTGCCGAGCCCGGCCAGCTGCCGGGCCTCGGCCGCGTTGGGCAGCAGATAGTCGGTGTGCGGGAGTACGGCGTCCAGGCCGGCCGGGTCCCAGCGGCCGGCGGGGTCGTCGTTGGTGTCGAGGGACGTCGTCGCACCGTGGGCGCGCGCGGTGCGCAGCAACTCGGGCAGCGCGGCGGCGAGTCCGGGGAGCAGGAAGTACGACGCGGCGTGCACGTGCCGGGCGGTGCTCAGCAGTTCGGCCGGAACGTCCGCCGCCGTGGTGGCCGGCAGTGTGCCCGGCGCCGTGACGATGGCCCGGTCGTCCCCCCGGGTGAGGATCACGGTCAGCGGGGTCGGCAGCCGCGGATCGACGAGCAGCGCACTCGTGTCGACCCCGTGCGCGTCGAGGGTGTCGCGGACGTAGCGGCCGGCGTCGTCGTCGCCCACCCGGCCGGCGAACGCCACCCGCAGGCCGAGGCGGGCGGCGCCGCACGCCATGATCGCGGCGGAGCCGCCGAGGGTGAGGGCACCGCCGGGGACGAGCTGTTCGCGCTGTCCGAAGGCGAGGGGGGAGTCGAGGGGCCCCACCACGACGTCGGGATTGGCGTCTCCGACGACGAGCAGGTCGAGGTTGTGCGGCATGGGTCTTCCCTGGAGTGACGGCGGACGGGCGGAGGGCGGGTGGTCAGCCCTTGAGCCCGCTGGAGGTGATCGACTGGATGAAGGTCTTCTGCGCGCCGAGGAAGGCGAGCAGGACCGGCAGCACGGTGATGACGTTGCCCGCCATCACGGCCGCCCACTGGGTGTGGTGCTGCCCCTGGAACGTGGTCAGGCCCAGCTGCAGCGTGTACTGCGTGTCGTGGTTGATGGCGATCAGCGGCCAGGTCAGGTCGTTCCACGTGGTCAGGAAGGTGAGCACGGCCACCGTGGCCAGCGCCGGGCGGGACAGCGGCAGCACGATCCGCCACAGCACCCGCAGCCGTGAACAGCCGTCGATCCAGGCGGCCTCCTCCAGCTCCCTGGGCAGCGAGAGGAAGAACTGCCGCAGCAGGAACACCGCGAACGGCGTGACCAGCGACGGCACGATCAGCGCGCCCAGGGTGTCGATGAGGCCGAGCTTCTTCATCACCAGGAACGTCGGGATCATCGTCAGCTGGAACGGCACGGCCATCGTGGCCAGCATCAGCCCCAGCAGCACCCGGGACCCCGCGAACCGCATCCGGGCGAACGCGTAGCCGGCGAGCGAGCCGAAGACGAGGTTCGCGGCGACCGTGACGGCGGAGACGATCAGCGAGTTGGCGAACCAGCGGGGGAACATCGCGTTGCCCAGCACGTACCGGTAACCGCCGAGGTCGATGCCGGACGGCCACAGTGCCGGCGGGAACCGGTTGATCTCCGCGTTGGTCATCACCGAGCTGAGCACCAGCCAGACCAGCGGCACGGCGAAGACGAGGGCGAGCGGGGCGAGCAGCAGGTGCCACGGGCTGAACGGAAGCCGCGGACGGCGCCGTTCCACGGCGGCGGGCGGATCGAGGACGCCGCGGACGGGGTCGGCGGTGCCCGGCCGGGCGGAGGTCGCCGTCATGATCGGGCCCCTTCGAGACGGTGGCGTCCCCGACGCCGGACGAGACGGACGGCCCCCGCGACCAGGGCGAGCGCGACGGCCAGGACGTACGCGGCCGAGGCCCCGTACCCGGCGGTGGCGTTCTTGAAGGCCTGCTCCCAGATGAAGTAGACGATCACCGTGGTCGACCCGAGGGGACCGCCCTTGGTGGTGACGTACACGAGGTCGAAGACCTGGAGGGACTGGATGGCCTGCCACAGCACCAGGAAGACGGTGACCGGGGTGAGCGTGGGCAGCGTGACGTGGCGCAGCAGATGCCGTCGGCCCGCCCCGTCGAGACGGGCCGCCTCGATCAGGGACTGCGGCACGTCCTGGAGGGCGGCGAGGTAGACGACGACGCAGAACCCGGTGCCGCTCCACAGCGTGATCGCCACCAGCACCAGGAGTGCCTGGGAGGGATCGGACAGGAAGCCCTGCGACGAGACGCCGAGACGGTGCAGCACCGAGTTGGCCGCGCCGAACTCCGGGTCCAGGATGAAGGAGAACAGCACACCCTGTGCGGTCGCCGACAGGACGAACGGCACGAAGATCAGGGTGCGGTAGAGGCCGACGAGGCGGATGCGCCGGTTGAGGACGAGGGCGAGGGCCAGGCCGAACAGCAGGCTCAGCGGCACGTACAGGACGGTGTAGAGCAGCGTGTTGCGGACCGCCTGGCTGAAGTTCGGGTCCTGGGCCAGGGCGCGGTAGTTGTCCAGGCCCACCCAGCGGCTGGGCGTGACCAGGTCGCTGGCCTGGAACGACAGCAGCAGCGACCAGATCACCGGGACGATGCTCAGGCCGAGGACGATCAGGACCGCCGGCGAGACGAACGCCCAGGCGGTGCCGGTTTCGCGGCGGCGCTTGCGGCGCAGCGGGCGAGGGTCCGGCGGCGGGCCCTCGACGGTGATGGGGCGGGGGAGGCGCGGCATGGCGGTGTGGCTCCTCAACGCGGTATGAGCAGGGCGGCGTTGGCGTCGTCGGCGCAGGCCCGCAGCGCCTTCTCGGGCGTGCTGCGCCCCAGGAGCACGGCGACGACCGCCTGCCCGAGCGCCTGCGAGACCTCCGGGTACGCCGGATGGACGGGGCGTACGCGCGCCGTCTCCAGTGCCTTGGTGAACACGCTCAGGCCCTCGGTGCGGGCGACCTTGTCCTGCCAGGCGGGCAGGGCCTCGGTGCGGCGGCTGAGCGGGAGACTGCCCGCCTCGATGTCCCAGCGCACGTCCTGCTCCGGCCGGGCCAGCCAGCTCAGGAAGGTGCGGGCGGCTTCGGTGCGTGCGTCGCCGTTGTCGAACATCGTCCAGGTGTCGGGCCCCGAGATGGTGACCGGGCGCCCGCTGAAGGACGGCAGGGGGACGACGTGGTAGTCGATCCCGGCGGTCTCGATGTCGGGCAGCTGCCACGGCCCGGTGACCACCATGCCCATGCGGCCGGACTGGAACACCTGGTACATCTGTTCGCTGCCGGGCTTGGGGTCGATGTAGACGCTCTCGTCCCGGGCCAGGTCGGCCACCACCTCCAGCGCGCGGGCACCGGTGTCGGCGAAACCGATGTTCTTGCCGCCGTCGTCGACGACGTCACCGCCCAGGTCCCAGATCAGCGGCCACAGGCGCCACACGGTGTCCTCGTCGCCGGTGCCCGGCCAGCCGGTGCCGAACCGGCCCCGGCCCGACCGGGTGAGCGTGCGCGCGCAGGAGACGAAGTCCTGCCAGCTCCAGCCGGCCTTCGGCAGCGGCAGACCGGCCTCGCGGAACAGCTTCCTGTTGCAGACCACGGCGAGCGAGTCGAGCACCGCCGGAGCGGCCCTGACCCTGCCGTTGAGCGTGACGGCGTCCCTGGAGGCCGCCCAGTAGTTCTTCCACGGCACGGGCCCCGACGCGACCATGCCGGTGAGGTCGACGACCTGCGGGCTGCGGGCCACCCGGGCCAGGTCCGAGCCGAAGATGTACGCGATGTCGGGGTAGGAACCGGCGGCGAGGGCGGCCGTCACCTTCTGGAGCATCACGTCCGACAGCACGCCGCCGCCCAGCTTCACCCTGATCTTCGGGTGCGAGCGTTCGAAGTCGGCGACGAGCCCCTCCAGGGCCTTCTTCGCCGTGTCCGCCTGGCCGTGCCACATCTCGACGGTGACCGTGCCGTCGGCCGCGACGCCGTCGTCCGTACCGGCCCCGCAGCCGGTCACCGCGGTGCCCGCGACCGCCGCGAGCGCGGCACCCCCGCCGGCCCGCAGCACACCCCGGCGCGAAGGGCGCGCGGCACGTCGGACCGCATCCATCTGTACC
Organism: Streptomyces coelicoflavus; assembly: GCF_003112555.1. Classification (GTDB taxonomy): domain Bacteria; phylum Actinomycetota; class Actinomycetes; order Streptomycetales; family Streptomycetaceae; genus Streptomyces; species Streptomyces coelicoflavus. Next base: position 339,804 of record NZ_BEWB01000007.1, read on the forward strand.
TCCAAGGACTTCACTGGCCGTCGGGCGGTGTCAGCAGGTCTCACGTACGTAGCCGCTGCTGCCCTTGGGCGACACGTCCAGGTCGCGCCGGACGATGCTCAGCTCGTCGCCGAACCCCGCGCACGCCTTCGACAGGCCCTCGGCGGTGTACTCGACGACGATCACCCGGTCGCCGAACTCGGCCGTGTAGTCGCCGCACTCGTCCCACTCGCCGCACTCCTCGGCGACCGCGAAGTCCAGCCCGTTCTCCTCGCGGTTCGGGGCCAGTTCGACGGTGTTCTTCTGCCCGATCGCCAGGCCGTCGGAGTGCGCGCGCTCGGCCAGCAGCCTGATCAGCCCCTGGGCGTCGGCGGCGTCCAGCAGGTCGCCCGCGCGGGTGTAGCTGTCGTAGTTGTCCGGTTCGACGGCCTGGAATCCCTTGTCCGCGCAGCCGTCGATCCACGTGCCGACCTTCTCCGCGATGCGCTCGCGCTTGTCGGCGGTGCGGATGTCGAGGAAGGCCTCGCCCCAGTCGGTGTCGTAGACGACGTCGCCGTTCGCGTCGCGCAGCAGCAGGTCGTCGTCCCAGTCGCCCTCGGCGCCGGGCTGGGCCTGGAAGGCGTTGACGTAACAGATGTTGTACAGGCCCGGCGCGGGGGAGGCCGAGTGGTCGCGGCTGACCACCTCCACCCCGGCGGGCGGGGTGTAGGCGCCGCCGATCTGGTAGTCGAAGCCCGCGTGCGCGGGGGGCGGGGAGTAGGCGGCGGCCTCGGCCGGTGTGCTGCCGGGGACGAGTGCGGCGGCGGTGACGAGGACGGCGGTGGCGCCCAGGCCGGCCAGCAGCGGCTTCCTGCGGGTGTGCGCCTGCGTACGGCTCATGGTTCGAGCTCCGGAGAATGGTGGGCACGTCCCCGCCTCGGAGGCGCGTGGCCGTCCTGGCGACTCAGTCCGGGCTCCTGGCGCGAAGCCAGCTACCGGCTGGGCGTACCTCTGCCGCCGATCACACGACATCGGCGTTGACCGGGAGTAAATCGACCGCATCCAGGCCCTGTCAAGGGTTCGAAGCGAGAGAGCAGGTGCATGAAGATGATCGAAAGGTGCTCAGTTTTTGCAGAATCAATCATGATGCGTCGGTCTCCGGCAGCCTGGGAACGATGCATGCGTGCCAGGTGGGAGCCGTGATCGCACGGCTCCCACGGGGCTGGTAGCGTCGCGTGGTCGCGGCGGGCGGCGCGAGAGAGGTGTCGGTGCGTGGGAGAGCGGCAGGACCGTGAGTGGGTGGCGATGACGCCGGGCGACTTCGACCGGGACGCCCCACTGGTCCTCAACGTGAGCACGGGGCCCGCCACCGTCCCGGCCGAGCCGGACGAGTACGGCACCGCCCCCCTGTTCGGCGAGACGGCACCGGCCTCCGGCGCCCGGCCGCGCGCCCGGCGGGGACGGCCGGCGGACGGTCAGGAACGCCTGTTCTGACCGCCCCCGCCAGGGATCACGGGGCGGGCACCTCGTCCACGAACCCGGTCCCCTCGGCGCGGTACGCGGCGACCTCGGCGGCGACCTCGGCCGGGCCGAGCACCCGGTCCTTGACGTGCAGGACGTAGTCGACCTGCTGGTCGTAGGCGCGCGGGGTCGTCGACGTCTGGCCGTTCAGGTCGATGAACCACTGGTTGAAGTTGATCGACATCGGCCGCTCGGGCAGGTAGCGCGCGTCGTGCGTGCCGAACAACTGCCCGTCCACGTAGTACGTGATGGCGCTGTCGTCGATCGTGACGACGAGATCGTGCCAGCCCGCGTAGCTGCTGCGCTGCTCCGAGTGCTGGTTGACGGCCTGCCAGGGGTCGGGGTCGTAGGTCTCCCAGGAGGTCGTGTACAGGATGTTCGACGGCTCGCCCCACCCTCCGTTCGGCAGGTACTCGAAGTCGTACTCGGCGTAGTCGTCGGCCATCGGCGCCTTGAGGTCGTTGATGGTGAAGAACGTCTGCACCAGGTGGTCCCCGTCGGGCCCCGACCTCGGCGCGTCGGAGAACCTCACGCGCGCGGCGTAGGTCCCGTTCCGGAACTTCGTGGACCTGGTCAGGACCTCCGTCTGCGTGGTGGACGCGCCGGTGCCGGCCGTGGACGTCTCCAGGTTCATCACCGAGTTGCCGCCGGCTGAGACGAACGTGACCTTCGACGGGTCCCAGGTCGCGCCGGGGACGCCGGGCCCGCCGCTGTTGGAGCGCACGTTCCAGCCGTGCGCCGAGAGCGCGGGGTCGGTGTGCGAGTCGTAGTCGAAGTCGTCGAACAGCGTCTGACCGCCGCCGGGAGGGTCCGTCGGGTCCGTCGGGTCCGTCGGATCGGTCGGGTCCGTGGGGTCGTTGCCCTCGGGTGCCGCGCCCCAGACGGTGGCACCGGCCAGCTGGGCGGTGACCCTGTCCCAGTTCGCGTACGCGGTCTGCGCGCCGTTGAACGAGTAGTCGTCGCTCTGCCGCAGCGTCTGCCAGTTGCTCTGGTGGAAGCGCAGTTGCAGGTCGCCGGTGTCCGCGCCGGGCGCCAGGGTGCCGGCCGCCGGGGTGAAGCCGATCTCCAGGTAACGGTCGGCCGTGGACGTCGGGCTGCTCAGGGTGCCGAACGTGCCGGTGACGGCGGCGCAGCCGCGCACCGCCCAGGAGCAGGCGAAGCGGTAGGAGGCGCTCGGGGAGTCCGCCTTGAAGTAGTAACGGATCTTCACCTGGCTCAGCGGCACGGTGGACGAGCCGGTGTTGCGGACCTTGAACCAGGGTTCCGTCTGGTCCGCGGTGGCCCCGCTCGCGCTGGTGCGGTACTGGACGGCGAGCCCGTCGGCGGCGGGAGCGGCCTGGGCGGGAAGGGCGGTCAGGGCGCCGCCCCCCAGGAGCACGGACAGGGCGAGCGCCAGACGGGCGCGGCCCGTGGTGGGTCGGTTCCTCATGCGGGATCCTTTCGGCACGGCTCCCGCCTGCGCGGGAGCGTCGGTGGGTGGTGCGTGGTGTGGGGGAACGACAGGGGGAGACCGGCCGGCGGGGTGGCGTGCGGGACGTCCAGGGCGTCCAGGCGGGCCCGGTGACCGGCCAGCCGGGCGGTGAAGCCCGGCCAGTCCGGAGCGCCGCCCCAGACCCGGTCGGCCAGTGCGCACAGCCGCGGGTAGGTCAGGTACTCGATGTGCTGCGGCGTCCGTACGAACTCCGTCCACAACTGGCCCTGGGCGCCCAGTACGAGGGACGCCGCCTCCGGGGTCGGCGGCGCGAGGTCCACGTCGTGGACGGCGCGCAGGTCCACGATGCCGCCGGGCTGGGCGGGCGGTTCTCCCGGACCGGGGCCGCGCGCGTAGTCGAAGTAGGCCGCGCGGTGGTCGGCGTGGACGACCTGGTGCCCGCGCAGTGCCGCGGCGCGGGCGTGCGCCGGTTCGCGCCAGCTCATCACCGTGCAGTCCAGGGGGAGCGCGACGCCGCTCTCCGCCCAGACCACCGGCCTGCGTCCGGCGCGCACCAAGTGCTCGGACAGCCGTGCGATGAACCAGGGATGCAACGCGCGGGGCCCCGCCAGCCCCTCACGGACGGCACGGGCACGCGCCCGCGGGCTCCGCTCCCACTCCGTGGTGGGCACCTCGTCCCCGCCGATGTGCACGTACGGGGAGGGGAAGACGTCCATCACCTCGTCCAGGACGGTGCGGAAGAAGTCCAGGACGTGGTCGCCGGTGCCGAGGACGTTCTCGCACACGCCCCAGTGCGTCCACACGTCCATACGGCGGGCGGGGTCGGTGCCCAGCTCGGGGTAGGCGGCGAGAGCGGCGCGGACGTGCCCCGGCACGCCGGTCTCCGGCAGTACGCTCACGCCGCGTTCGGCCGCGTACGCCACCAGTCCCCGCAGCTCCGCCCGGGTGTAGGAGCCGCCGTGCTCCTGGCCGTCGAAGCGGGTACTGCCCGCGGGGCCCACCATCGACTCCGTGCGCCGGCCGCCGACCTCGGTGAGCCGGGGGTACGCGGCCACCGGCATCCGCCAGCCCTGGTCGTCGGTGAGGTGGAGGTGGAAGACGTTCAGCTTGTGCAGCGCCAGCAGATCGACGTAGCGCCGCAGATAGGACACCGGCTGGAAGTGCCGGGCCACGTCGAGCATGGAGCCGCGCCAGGCGTGGCGGGGCACGTCGGTGATCTCCACGGCGGGCAGCTCCCACGGCACCCCGCGCACCGGCCGGGCGGACAGGGCGTCGTAGGGCAGGAGTTGCCGCACCGTCTGCACCCCGCGCAGGAGGCCGGCCGGGCGGGCGGCCCGCAGCAGCACACCCTGGGGGCTCACGGTCAGGCCGTACCCCTCGTCGCCGAGACCGGTCAGGGCCGGGTCGAGGGCGAGGACGAAGGCGCCGTCGGCGGCGGAGTCCAGGCGCAGTCCGGTGGCCGGGGCGAGCAGGGCGCGCAGCAGGGCCGCGGCCGGACCGGCTCCCGGCGTGACCCGCAGCCGGGTCGTGCCGTCGAGGCGGAAACGGCCGGAGCGGGTGGACAGGCGGGTCGGGCGGGGGACGAGGGCCAGTTCGGGGCGTGGCAGGTCCACGGGACGGCTCCGGTGGTCGTCGGTGCACGGCGGCGGAGGAGAGGGGGCGAAGGACGGCGGACGCGGTCAGCCCTTGACGCCTCCCGAGGCGAGCCCGGCCGTCACGTGCCGTTGCAGGGCGAGGAAGATGATCAGCGCGGGGAGGGCGAAGAGCGTGGCGGCCGCCATGGTGGCCCCCCAGTCGGTGCCGAAGGTCGACTGGAACGAGGAGAGCCACACCGGAAGCGTGCGGCTGTCCTGCTGCTTGATGATGAGGAAGTTGGCGTAGGTGAACTCGTTCCAGGCGGTGATGAAGCCGAACAGCGAGGTGGCCATGAGCCCGGGGGCGAGCAGCGGGAACGCCACCCTGCGGAAGGCACCGGCCCGGGTACAGCCGTCGACCTGCGCGGCCTCCTCCAGCTCCGGCGGGATGCCCGCGATGAAACCGCGCAGCACGACCACCGTGAACGGCAGCGTGATCATGAAGTAGACCAGCGTCAGCGTCGGCAGCCGGTCGAGCATCCCGGTGTCGCGGGAGATGATGTAGATCGGGATGATCAGTGACTCCCAGGGCGCCATCTGCGCGACGAACACCGCCAGCATGAACTGCCGGCGCCCGCGCCAGCGCATGCGGGCCACGGCGTAGGCGGCGCCCAGGGCGACCAGCAGGGCGAGCAGGACGGCGCTGAGGGTCACCAGGATGCTGTTGCGCCAGAAGAGGCCGAAGCCGTCGGCGCTCACCGCCTCGTGGAAGTGGTCCAGCGTCCAGGCGCGGGGGATCAGCCGGGGATCGTAGGACTGGATGTCCGTGGACGGCTTGAAGGCCGTCGTGACCATCCAGTACACGGGGAACAGGCAGATCACCACGGTGAGCACGGCGGCGGCGTTGAGCGGGAGGCGGCGCAGCACGCGGTGCAGCGGGGAACGCGGGTGGCTCACAGCTGCTCGCCCTCCTGACGGAACAGTTGGCGGAAGTAGAGGACCAGGACGCCGCTCATCAGCAGGACCGTGAGTATCGACGCGGCGGAGCCCAGGTCGTAGCGCTGGCCCGCCAGCGCGGTCTGCACGGCGTACACCGGCAGGATGGTGGTGGCCTCGCCGGGCCCGCCGCGGGTCATCACCCAGATCTGCACGAACGCCTTGAACGTCCAGATCACTTCGAGGGACAGCACCAGCATGAAGATCGGCCGGATCAGCGGGAAGGTGACGGAGCGGAAGACGCGTGCGGCCCCCGCGCCGTCCATGCGCGCCGACTCGTACAGCTCGGCCGGCACGGTGACCAGCGCCGAGTACAGCGTGATCGCGGCGAACGGCACGGACTGCCAGACGATCAGCACCACCACGATGCCGAACGCCGCCCCGCCGTGCGCGAACCAGGGATAGCCCTCGTACGACGCGAATCCGAGGCCGGTGAGGGTCTCGTTGACGATGCCGAACTCGGAGTGGAACAGCCACTGGAAGACGGTGGTGGCCGCGACCACCGGCACCGCCCAGACCAGCACCAGGGAGCTGAGGACGACGGTCCTGGCCGCCCGGCCCAGCCGCTCGGTCATCAGGGCCACCAGGGTGGACAGCACCATGACGGCCACCACACAGACCGCCATGAACACGAAGGTGCGGCGCACCACCTCCCAGAACACCGGATCGCCCAGCAGGGTGCGGTAGTTGCGCAGCCCGACGAAGTCGGCGTCGCCCAGGATGAGCTGGCGCAGCCGGAAGTCCTGCAAGGAGATCAGTACGGCGCGGGCCAGGGGGTAGAGCAGCAGGTACAGCATGCCCAGCACCGCGGGAGCGATCAGTAGGTACGGCAGGCGGCTGCCCGGCACGCTCCGCTCGCGGACGGTCGACACGTCGCCTCCTGGTGTCGTGGACGGCGGGGGTCAGGAGTCGCTGCCCAGCGTCTCGGTGATGGTCCTGGAGGCCTCGGCCGCCGCGGACGCGGCGTCCTTGCCGGTGAGTACGGCCGTCATGTACTCCTTGATCGGGTTCTTGGCCTCGACCGCCGCCCACTGGGGCGTGTTGGGCGTGGCACGGCCGTGCGCCGCGCCGGCCGCCATGGCGGCGGTGCCCGGGTCGTCGGCGACGGCGCCGGCCAGGGTCGTCTTGTTCGGCACGTAGCTCATGGCGACGGCGAGCTTCTTCTGCCAGGCGTCGCCGGTCAGTTCGCGGATGAAGGTGAAAGCCTCCTCCTGGTGGGCGGCGACGGCCGGGACGACCAGGTCCGAACCGCCGGTGAAGACGGCGCCCGGACGGTCGGCGGTCTTGCCGGGGATCGGGAAGAAGCCGAGCTTGCCCTTGAGTTCGGGGTTCTTCTCCTCGATGACCTTGGCCCCGCCCGGCACGGCGATGATCTGGGCCACCTGGCCCTTCGCCATCACCTCCGCCTGCGGCGGCTGGGCCTCGTCCGAGTCCTTGGGGCCCTGGCCGAGGGCCTGGAGACGTCGGTAGAAGTCCATGGCGCGCAGCGCGGCCGGGCTGTCGAGGCCGCCCTTCCACTCGCCGCCCGACTTCACGGCCAGGTCGCCGCCCTCGTCCCAGACGAAGCCGGACAGGACATACCAGTTCTGGCCGGGCAGGTAGATCCCCTGGTTGCCGCCCTTGTCCAGTTTGCGGGTGGCGGCCATCCACTGGTCCCGGGTCCTGATCCGCGAGGCGTCGACACCGGCCTGTTCGAACAGGTCGGTGCGGTGGATGACGACCCGGTTGGCCGCGTAGTACGGGATGCCGTACTGCTTGCCGTCGTACGATCCGGGCTCCGCGAGCCCTTCCAGCCAGGTGTCGCCGCCCAGCTCCTCCACCCGGTCCGAGAAGTCGGTGAGGCCGCCGCTCTGCGCGTACTGGGCGACCTGGGTGTTGCCGACCTCGATGACGTCCGGGGCGTCGTTGCTGGCCAGGGCGGCGGTCACCTTCTCGCCGATGCCCTCCCACTCCTGAATCTGGATCTTCAGGTCGATGCCCGGGTGGGCCTTCTCGAAGCCCGTCTCGAACTCCTTCTGGAACTCGGCGGAGACGCTGTCGCGCATGAGCCACACGTCGAGCCCGGTGCTGCCGCCGGCGCCGTCCGAGGCCGAGTCGCCGGACGAGGAACACGCGGTGAGCCCGGCGCCGAGCACCAGCGCGGAGAGCAGGGCGAGCGAACGGTACTTCACGGTTCACCTCTGGGAGAGCTGGAAGGGTCGACGCAGCCACACTTGACCAGTAAGGGATGCAAGGCTTACCAGTTGGCGTTGCTCGAAGGTGGCATGGACCAATGAGGGCGTCAACCCCTCGCGTATGTACGGGTTTTCGGCCGAGGAGACCGGGGAGTGGCTGGTTCATGCCCTATGTGGACAGGTAAGCTCGGCTGACCAGTGGACCAGTTACGGGAGTACTGCATGGAGATCGACGCCGCCGCCTCCGGTGCGGTGCTCAAGCGGGAGCGCGTCCGCGACGCCATCCTGGAACTCATCGAGGACCGGCGCCCGGGCGACGCGATCCCCTCGGAGCGCACCCTGTGCGCCGAACTCGGCGTCTCCCGGCCCACCTTGCGCGCCGCGGTCGACGAACTGGTGGTCGCCGGGCTGCTGGTGCGCGAGCACGGCCGGGGGATGTTCGTCGCCGCCGAGAAGATCACCCAGGAACTGGTCTCCGGCCGGCAGGCCTTCAGCCTCCCGCAGGCCTCCGGTGCCTGGACCAGCAGGCTCCTGGAGGTCCGCACCCTGCCCGCGGGTGCCCGGGTGGGCCGCAAACTGCGCATGTCACCGGCGGCGCAGATCCACTACGTGGCCCGCCTGCGCCTGGTCGACGGCTCACCCATGGCCATCGAGTACCTGCACGTCCCCGCCGGTCTCGTCTCGGACCTGACCAGTGAGGAACTGGAGCAGGGCGACCTGTACCAGCACCTGGGCGACCGGCACGGCGTCCGGGTCAGCGAGGCCGTGCAGTCCATCGAGCCGACCGTGGTCACCCGCGCGGAGGCCGACCTGCTCGACGTGCCCGAACTCTCCCCGGCGCTGCTCTTCGAGCGCCTGACCACCGACACCCGGGGCGTGCCCGTCGAGTACGTGCACTCCCTCTACCGGGGCGACCGGTACCGGATCGTCTCCCGGCTCACCCTGGGCCCGCGCGACCAGGCGCCACCACCAGGCGAGGGTCACCCCCCGGGCATCCCGCCGGGGGACTTCACCACCAAGGGCCCCGTCACGCTCTCCACGCGCGGGGTGGTGCAGGACGGGATGTAGCGGCGCCGCTCTCGGCGACCGGACGCGCCGAAGGGCTGGGCAGTGCCCGGTTGTGCTCGGAAGTGCTCGGAACAGCCGTGCATCGAGCACGTATTGACATGTCACGGCAGAGCCCGCAGAGTCATGCCCCGAAAGTGTTCGACAGCTCGACAGCTCGACGTTGCCCGACAACGCCCGACCGCGCCCCGACCGTGATGCGAACGCCACGAGGAGTGTTGCCGTCATGTCCGAAACGCCCGCTGTCTCACGCCGACTGCTCCTGGGCTCGGCCGCCGCCACCGGAGCCCTGGCGGCCGGGATCGGAGCCGTCGCCCCCGCCGCGTCGGCGGCCGAGCAGGCGCCCCGCCGCAGGCCCGGCCAGAAGTCGATGATCGGCGTGCCCTTCGCCGCCCACAGAACGGTGCGCGTCGGCGTCATCGGACTCGGCAACCGCGGCGCAAGCATGATCACCGGTTGGGCGGCCGTGCCGGGCTGCACCGTGACCGCCGTCTGCGACATCCGCGCCGACCGGGCCAAGCGCGCCGCCGACCGCCTGGAGAGCAAGGGCAAGCCGCGCCCCGCCGAGTACGGCGGCTCCGCCGACTCCTACGCCCGGATGCTGCGCCGCGACGACATCGACCTCGTGTACATCGCCACGCCCTGGGAGTTCCACTACGAGCACGGCCGGGCCGCGCTGCTCAGCGGCAGGCACGCCGTCGTGGAACTCCCCGTCGCGACGGAACTGCGGCAGCTGTGGGACCTCGTCGACACCTCCGAACGCACCCGCAGGCACCTGCTCCTGTCCGAGAACTGCAGCTACGGCCGCAACGAGCTGGCCATGCTGAAGGCGGCCCACGACGGCCTGTTCGGGGACATCACCAACGGCCACGGCGGTTACCTGCACGACCTGCGCGAACTCCTCTTCTCCGACACGTACTACACCGACTCCTGGCGACGCCTGTGGCACACCCGCAGCACCGCCTCCTTCTACCCCATGCACGGCCTGGCCCCCATCGCGGCCGCCATGGACGTCAACCGCGGCGACCGCATGACCACCCTGCGCGCCACCACGACGGCCCCGAAGGGGCTGGCCGACTACCGGGCCCGCTTCGTCCCCCGGGACCACCCGTCCTGGAAGGAGACCTACATCAACGGTGACCTGGTCACCTGCATGATCGAAACGGCGAAGGGCAGGACGATCCGGGCGGAGCACGACGTGAGTTCGCCCCGGCCCTACAGCCGGATCAACACCCTCGCCGGCAGCCGAGGCATCGTCGAGGACTACGCGGGACCAGCCCCGACCGGCGCCCGTGTCTACGTCGAACCGGACCACAGCGGCCACACCTGGCGCGACTTCGAGGGCTACCGCAAGGAGTACGACCACTGGCTGTGGCAGAAGGTCGGGGACGACGCCGCGAACAACGGCGGCCACGGCGGCATGGACTACGTGCTCCAGTGGCGCACGGTCCAGCTGATGCGCGCGGGCCTGGTCCCGGACATCGACGTCTACGACTCGGCCGCCTGGTGCTCGCCCGTCCCCCTCAGCGTCACGTCCCTGGCCAGGGGCGGCCGCCCGGTCGAGATCCCCGACTTCACCCGGGGCGCGTGGCGGGAGCGCAGGGCCGGCCTCGACTCCGCGCCCACCGACATGCCGCCCGTCGGCTGAGCACGGAGCACCGGCCGCGACACCGGCCGGGACGCCCTACCGCGACAGGACCTCTTCCGGGCCCATGACGACGACCGGTTCCCTGTCCGGGTCCAGGACGGTCAGCAGCGCCCGCATGTGCTCCTCGCTCAGGGACACGCAGGCGTTGGTCGGCCCGTCGTGGTCCACGTGGATCCAGACCCCGCCGCCCTTGTCCTCGCCCATGGGGCGGGTCTTGTCCAGCGGGGTGGTGCCGGGCACCCGGTTGTAGTCGATGGCGACCACGTAGTCGAAGGACCCCTCTAGGGGCTCGCCCAGATACCCGGTGCCCGACACGGAGAACTGCGGATCCTCGTCGTAGGGGAGCAGGGTGCCCGGGTCGGGCAGCCGGCCCCCCGCGTCGCTGAGGCCGAAGACACCGATGGGCGTGTGCAGATCGCCCGCCTCGTGGTCGTCGGTCCAGCCGCGCAGGCCGTTGTGGGCGGGCCACGGACCTGCGACGGCGCGCCAGCCCTCGGCCGGGTACCGCTCGTAGAGCACCACCCGGGACTGCGACGAACTCTCGGTCTCACCGGTGACCACCAGGGCCTGCCGGGTGCCGGCCGGGAGACGCTCCCGCATGACCGGCCCGATCCCCGGCAGCGGCCGGGGGAACGAGCGCGGGGGCGCGGGGCGCGGGGCCGGGGAGGCGGAACTCCCGGGCGCGTGCGCGTCCTGCGAGGAGGCGCCCGTGTGCTCCCGGGCGCAGCCGGTGGCCAGCACGCCGGTGCACACGACGGCGCCGATCACCAGGGCCAGCGCTTTCCTGACGGTCATATCGATCTCCGACTCCGTGGGTGGTCTCTTCATAGCTAGACCACTTCCGGAACCGGGTTGTGCGGCCGCCTCGCCGTGTCGCCCGGATGGCGCAGCGAGGGCCCGCGCGGCGGTGGCCGGGGGCCCCGGTCTGCAACAAGGTTCCCGCTCACACCCCTTACTCACTGGTGAGGCTCGGACATGCCGTGTAGCGTCAGCATCAGATGTCGTGGTTCGCCCAGACCGCCCGCGCCGGAGTGCGGGCGGTTTGCTGTGCAATGCCGGAGGACCAGGACGACCACCTCCGGGTTCGCGCGGTGCGAATCCGATAACGGCTGAAAGGCAAAAAGGCATGGCCAGCGGAACTGTCAAGTGGTTCAACTCTGAAAAGGGCTTCGGCTTCATCGCGCAGGACGGCGGCGGCCCCGACGTCTTCGCGCACTACTCCAACATCAACGCTCAGGGCTACCGCGAGCTGCAGGAAGGCCAGGCCGTGACCTTCGACATCACCCAGGGCCAGAAGGGCCCGCAGGCGGAGAACATCACCCCCGCCTGACCGGGAGATCGTCAGCGGGGCGGGCCCCCGGGAACGCTTGTTTCCCGGGGGCCCGCCCTGTGGCGTACCGCCGCCCGCCGGACGCGCGCGGACGTCAGGGAACGCGGCGGAAGAAGTCGAGCAGGGCCGCCGTCAACTCGGCGGGCGCGTCCTCCTGGACCAGATGACCCGCATGGGCGATCGGCTCCCATCGGGCACCGGGGACCAGACCGGCCAGTTCGCGTCCCTTGGCCACGGGGATCCAGGCGTCGTCCTCGCCCCAGCAGATCAGCGTCGGCACGTCGATCCCGGCGTACCGGTCCTGCACCTCGTCCGTGTACCGCTGGTCCGCCTGGGCGATCTGCCGGTAGAAGGCCGGCTGCCCCGTTTCGCCCAGCCACGGCTCGACCAGTCGGTCCAGGACCGCCGGATGCAGGCCCGGGCCGCCGGTGGAACCGACGTACTCACGCACCAGCGCCCGGTGCAGCGACTCGGGCAGCCGCGCGAAGACCTCGGCGTTCTCGCGGACCAGCCGGAAGAACGGCGACCCCCACGGCGCCAGCGCGACAGGGTCGACCAGGGCGAGCGCCCCGTACCGGGCACCGTGCAGCAGATGCGCCCGCAGGGCCACGGCGCCGCCGAAGTCGTGGGCGGCCACGAGGGGATCCTCGAGCCCCCAGTGGTCCAGCAGCCCGGCGAAGACCCGGCCCTGCGCGGCCAGCGACACGTCCTGTCCGGCGGCCTTCTCCGACCTCCCGTAGCCCGGCATGTCCCAGACGAACACCTGGTGGTCGCGGGCCAGGGAGCGGGCCACCGCGCGCCAGACGTACGAGGAGAACGGCGTACCGTGCAGCAGGACCAGCGGACGCCCGCCGGGGTCGCCCAGCCGGTTCCAGCGGACGGTCCCCGAACCACTGGGGAACGACTCGGGCAACGGCCATGCGGACATGGTGCGGTCTCCTTCCGGTCGGGCGCGGCTCACGTCACGGCTTGCGGGCGAGTCCGCCGTGTTCGCCGATGGGCTTCGGGGCCTCGGCGCCCGCCTCGGGACGCCACAGGGTCACCGGGACCACGCCGGGATCCACCAGTTCCAGCCCGTCGAAGAACGCCGTGATCCGGTCGACGGTGCGCAGGACGTACGGCGCGGCACCGCTCTCGTTGTAGGCGTCCTGGGCGCGCTCGAACTCGGGGTCGACGCCTCGCGAACCGTCGTTGACGGAGAGGTAGCTGCCGGACGGCAGGGCGCCGACCAGCCGGGAGACGACGGAGCGCGCCCGGTCGTAGTCGGGGATGTGGCCCAGGATGTTGCTGAGGATCAGGGCGATCGGCCGGTCGAAGTCCAGCGTCTCGGCGGCGGCCGCCAGGACGGCGTCGGGGTCGAGCACGTCGGCGTCGATGTACGCGGTCGCGCCCTCGGGGGTGGAGTAGAGCAGCGCGCGGGCGTGGGCGAGGACCATCGGGTCGTTGTCCACGTAGACGATCCGCGTCTCGGGCGCGATGCGCTGGGCGACCTCGTGGGTGTTGTCGGCGGTCGGCAGCCCGGTACCGATGTCGAGGAACTGCCGGATGCCCGCCTCGGTGACCAGGTGGGTGATGTTGCGGCGCAGGAAGGCGCGGCTGCTGCGCGCGATGGTGACGATGCCGGGGAAGACGGCGGTGTAGGCGTCGCCGGCCTGCTCGTCGACCGGGTAGTTGTCCTTCCCGCCCAGCCAGTAGTTCCAGATCCGGGCCGAGTGCGGCACGGACGTGTCGATCTTCTGCTGCGTCGCGTTGCCGGGTGTCGTCGAGGGGTCGCTCATGAGTGCGGTCCGTCTTTCAGCCGAGGCGTGGGTGCTTGACCACAACCTACGTCGCAACGGCCCCTTTCTGTACACCGGTTGCCCGACGGCCGGGGCCCGGCCGCGCGGCTAACCGGCGCCCACCGCTCCCTGCGCGGACGCCGTACGGAGCACGTCGAAGCACTCGGCGAGCAGTGGCCGCAGCGGCCGCTCCCGGTCCCCGTCGATCCAGCGCCGGAAACCGACCTTCAGAACGGCGATCGCCGCCTCGGCGGTCAGCCACGCGCCCAGTTCGTCCACGCCGCGCTCGCGCAGCGCGTCGGCGAGTGCGCCGGAGAGGGACGCGAGCTTGATCAGCTCTCTCTCCCGCAGCTCCGCGTTGGCGTCGATGACGCTCTGCCGCAGGCCGACCAGGTCCCCGCGCTCCTCGAAGACGCCCGCCGCGGCGTCGAGGGCGGCGGCCACCGCCGTCATCGGCGCCGCCGTCGCGGGCGCCGCCGCGACGGCGTCCGCGCACAGCTCCTCCAGCATGCTCGAGCCGGCGAAGAGGACCTCCCGCTTGTCGGCGAAGTGCCGGAAGAACGTGCGCTCCGTCAGGCCCGCACGCTTGGTGATCTCGGCCACCGGGGTCTGTTCGTAGCCGCGCTCCACGTACAGCTCCAGCGCCGCCTGCTCCAGGCGGCCGCGCGCGTTCGGCTCCCATCGACCCATGCCGCGGAGTCTACGCGAGGGCAGGCACTGTCATGCGGGGGCGCGGTGCGGTGCTCACGGTGGGCCGGGAACCGGATCTCGAGCACGTCCTGCACAGCATCGTGAGGGCCACGGCTTCCTGGGCGAGTTGATCCGCCACCCCGAGCCCCTGCGGCTGTCGGACCTCTCCGAGCCTCCCGCCGGCCGGACCGGGACACCAGGGGCCGCCCGGTCCCCGGCGTGGGCCGTTCGGCCCCGGTCCGGCCCCGGGGGCTCAGGCGCCGCCGGTCCCCTCCTCGCCGCCGAGGACCGCGACGGCCAGCGGCCGCTCGCCCACCGGGAGCCGGGTCACCCGGCCGGTGCCGATGTCGACGACGCTCAGGCCGTTCCAGTAGCCGTCGCGGGTGAAGCCGCCCGAGACGTAGGCGGTGCGGCCGTCGGCCGAGAGGGTGACGGTCTCGTGCGGGCCCTCGAGCGGGACGACCCGCTCGTCGCCGTCGGGCGTGCGGACGGTCAGGGACGGGCCGTCGTCCTCGGACGGGTCGATCGGGCCGGTGCCCACCACGTACAGCGTGCCGTCGGCGCCCGCCGCCACGCCGTGCTGGTGGGTGTTGGCCGTCATGTCCTCGATCCGGACCCGACCGGTGCCGGGATCGACCACCGCCAGGCGCTCGCCCTCGAAGGGCAGCAGCAGGGCCCCGTCGGAGGGGCGTACGGCGGTGTAGTGCGGCTTGAGCCAGGAGCCGAGGCCGCCCTCGGTGCCGTACGGGGCGACCTCGATGCGGCGCGCCGTCCACTCGCCGGTGTCGACGACCGTCACGTCGAAGGAGTCGTGGTTGGTCGCGTAGACCTGCCGGCCGTCGCGCGAGACGTCGACGTCGAACGGGCGGCGGCCGACCGGGACCACCCGCGTCACCTCCCGCCGCTTCGTGTCGACGACCTCCAGGGTGCCCGTGCCGCCGGGGACGTTGACCCCGACGTAGACGCGGCTGCCGTCGGGGGACAGGGCGATGCCCATGCCGCCGCCCCGGTACTCGCCGGTCGTCACCGGGCCGGTGTCCGTCCGGTAGGGGATGAGGGCAGTGCGCTCGCGGGTGCGGGTGTCCACGGCGGCCACGCCCTCCGCGGTCGCCACCCACGCCGTGCCGTCCTCGCCCAGCGCGATCCCGTACGGCGCCGTCCCGACCCGTACCGAGCCGAGGCCGGCCGCCGCGCCCCGTCCGGCGGGGTCGACGAAGGTGACGGTGTCGGCGCCGAAGTCCGTGACCAGCAGGGTGCCGTCCGGAGCGCGCGCCGGGGCGCCGCCGGACTCGGGTGCGTGCGGGGCCGCGGTGGCCGGAGGGTCGGACACCGGGGGCGCGGCCCGGTCGTCGCCGCCGTCCGAGGCGCATCCGCCCAGCGTCGCGGTGACGGCGGCCAGCACGGCGAGGCGGCCCGTGAGGGAACGCCGGTTCACCGTCGGCCACCCTCCGCGCGAGGGCCCTCGCCGTCCGGTGACTCGGCCCGCCGCAGCAGCTCCGCGACGGCCTCGAAGCCCCTGCGTTCGGCGTGGGCACGGGCCGTGACACCGTCGCCGTCCGGCAGCGCGGGGTCGGCGCCCGCGGAGAGCAGGGCCGCCACGACGTCCTGGTGCGCGCGGTCGCCGTCGCCGAGGACGACCGCTTCGAGGAGCGCCGTCCAGCCGAGCCGGTTGACGTGGTCCACGTCGATGTCCGTCTCCGCGAGCACGGCGCGTACGTAGGCCACGTGGCCGCGTTCGCTCGCCGGGATGACCGAGACACCGCCGAAGCGGTTGGTGAGCGTGACGTCCGGGCCGCCGGGCAGCAGCGCCCGCATCATCGCGACGCTGCCCGTGACCCCGGTGACCAGCCACGCGCTGTCGTCCCGCGCGTCCTGCGCGTTGACGTCCGCGCCGGCCGCGACCAGGACCTCGGCGACCGCGACCCGGTCGGCCAGGGCCGCCAGGAGCAGAGGCGTGCGGCCCTGTTCGTCGCGCAGCTCCCGGTCGGCGCCGGCCCGCAGCGCGGCCCGGGCGGCATCGGCGTCGCCGCGGCGAACGGCGTCCGACAGGGCGAGGTCGGCGGGGGTGGTTGGCTCGGCGGTCATGGTCGGACAGCTCCACGGTGTCGGGGACGTGTGCCTCCAGCTTGGACCCGCGGTGCCCCGGCAGAGGTCGACGCACCGGCTCCCGCGCGGCTGCCGATCGGACGAAGACCGCGTCGTCCGATCGGACGACCCACCGGCCTGCCGGGCGACTCACCGGACCACTGAGCGCCCCCCGGCCTGCCGGACGACCCACCGGACCACTGGGCGGCCCGCCGATCCGCGGGGGTCGCCGGACCGGCGGTCGCGCGCGCCGACGGGATGCCGACCGGCCGAGTCCACCGGGTCCACCAAGTCCACCGGGGCCGACGTGCCCGATGCAGCGGGTCAGCCGACGGGGAACGGGAGCCGCGCCGCCGGCGCTCCCAGCGCGGCCTCCTCCGCCGGGGTAGGCGGCCGGCGGCCGGTGCCGACCAGCAGTGCGTCCCGGTCGGTGAACGACGCGGGGAACGCCGCGCCGACGACCCCTTCGAACAGCTCCCGCGCGTGCCCGAGTCCCTCGGCGGGCGGCGCTGCCGCCTCCGGGAGGTGCGCGACCAGGTCCAGATGGTGCAGGGACCATTCCAGGACGTACGCCGAGAGGTAGTCGCCCGCCGTGAGTACCTGGCCCTGCGTGCCCACCCGGCCCGTGGGATCGGCCAGCGCCGCCGCGCGGCCGGCGGCGGAACCGACGTCGTCGAGGTGGAACTTGAGCAGCCCCGGCTGCTCGTAGGCGGCGGCCAGGCGGACGATCAGCGCGTCGAGCGGGTCGTCCCCGGTCGGGGGCTCGACGACCTGCCAGTAGGTCACCGCGTCCCGGGTCGGTTCCTCGGTGGTCGGGGTGGCCAGGGTGATCAGGACGTCCTGGGCGTCGACGACCAGGTGGCACACCAGGTCCCGGACGAGCCAGCCGGCACAGCCGGACGGCCGGGCGAAGTCCTCGTCGGAGAGGTCGGCGACCGCGGCGAGCAGGGCCGACCAGGAGCGGCTGAAGAGATCCACGCCCGACAGCCAACACCACCGCCCGCCCGGGGGCGACCCAATTCGCGCGAGCGGCCCGGCATCGGCAACGAGGGGACCGTCCGCCGGCTCAGCCGTCGGCGGTCGCGGCCTCCTCGGACGGCTCGGCCAACTGCTCGCGCACGTAGTTCCACACCACAGCGATCAGCGCGGCGAGCGGGACGGCGAGCAGGCTGCCCACGATCCCGGACAGGCTGCCGCCCAGCGTCACCGCCAGCAGGATCACCGCCGCGTGCAGACCGAGGCCACGGCTCTGGATGATGGGCTGGAAGACGTTGCCCTCCAACTGCTGCACGACCACGATGATCGCGAGCACGATGAGCGCGTCCGTCAGGCCGTTCGACACCAGGGCGATCAGCACCGCCACGAAACCCGCGAACAGGGCGCCCACGATGGGCACGAACGCGGACACGAACGTCAGGACCGCCAGCGGCAGCACCAGCGGCACGCCCAGGATCCACAGGCCGAGGCCGATGAACACGGCGTCGAGCAGCCCCACCAGGGCCTGCGACCGGACGAAGGAACCCAGGGTCTCCCAGCCCCGCAGCGCGACCACCGGGACGTCGGTGGCCAGCCGGCCGGGCAGCTGGCGGGCCAGCCAGGGCAGGAACCGCGGCCCGTCCTTCAGGAAGAAGAACATCAGGAAGACGCCCAGGACCGCGGTGATCAGGCCGTTGACCACCGCCCCCACCCCCGTCGCCACGGCAGTGGTGATGCTGCCGACGCTGTCCTGGATGCGGGCCACCGCTGAATCCATCGCACCGGTGATCTCGTCGTCACCGATGTTCAGCGGCGGTCCCGCCGCCCACTCGCGCAGCCGCTGGATGCCCTCGACCACGCCGTCGGTCAACTCGTCCGTCTGGGAGGACATGGGCACCGCGATCAGTGTCACGATGCCCACGACGACCAGCAGGAAGGCCACCGTCACCGCCGTCGCGGCCAGGGCCGGACGCCACCCGTGCCGCCGCAGGAAGCGGGCCGAGGGCCACGTCAGCGTGGTCAGGAGCAGACCGACGAGCAGTGGCCACACCACCGACCACATACGGCCGAGGACCCACAGGGTCACCGCGAGCATGACGAGTATCAGCAGCAACTCGCCCGAGACGCGCGCGCTGGTGCGCAGCGCGGCCCGGGTCCTCGCCGCGCTCAATCCGGCAGACATGGGATCACCCTATGCGGACGCCCGTGCGCGGGACCCGGGGGATCGCGGAACCTCCGGCACGCCGGGCCCCGTTGGCCGTTGATCCGCCCCCGGATCAGCTCTCCGGGACCTTGACCCAGTCGAGGGTGCGCTCGACCGCCATCTTCCAGCCCGCGTACCCCTGCGCGCGCTGCTCCTCGGACCACTGCGGCTCCCAGCGCCTGGACTCGCTCCAGTGGGTGCGCAGTTCGTCGGTGTCCCGCCAGAAGCCGGTGGCCAGCCCCGCCGCGTAGGCGGCGCCGAGGGCGGTGGTCTCCGCGACCACGGGGCGGCTCACGGGGACGCCCAGGACGTCGGCCTGGATCTGCATGCACAGGTCGTTGGCGGTCACCCCGCCGTCGACCCTCAGCACGTCCAGGTGGACCGAGGAGTCCTGCTCCATGGCCACGACCACGTCGCGGCTCTGGTAGCAGATGGACTCCAGCGTCGCCCGGGCCAGGTGCGCGTTGTCGTTGTACCGGGCGAGGCCGACGATCGCGCCCCGGGCGTCCGAGCGCCAGTAGGGGGCGAACAGGCCGGAGAACGCCGGGACGAAGTACATGCCGCCGTTGTCCTCGACCGTGCGGGCGAGTTCCTCGCTCTCGGCCGCGGTCTTGATGATCTTCATCTGGTCGCGCAGCCACTGCACGGCGGACCCGGTCACCGCGATCGAGCCCTCCAGCGCGTAGACCGGCGGATTGTCGCCGAACTGGTAGGCCACGGTGGTCAGCAGGCCGTGCTGGGAGCGGACCAGCTCGGTGCCGGTGTTGAGGACCAGGAAGTTGCCGGTGCCGTAGGTGTTCTTGGCCTCGCCGGGCGAGAAGCAGACCTGGCCGACGGTCGCCGCGTGCTGGTCGCCCAGGACCCCGGTGATGGGAACGGCGGCGCGCAGCGGCCGGGAGGTCCGGGTCGTGCCGTACGCCTCCGAGTGCGAGGACGGGTTGATGGTGGGCAGCATGCCGCGCGGGATGCCGAAGAAGCCCAGCAGTTCGTCGTCCCAGTCGAGCGTCTCCAGGTCCATCAGCATGGTGCGGCTCGCGTTGGTCACGTCGGTGGCGTGGATGCCGCCGTCGGGGCCGCCCGTCAGGTTCCACAGGACCCAGGAGTCCGTGTTGCCGAACACCGCGTGTCCCTGCTCCGCGGCCTCGCGGACGCCGTCGACGTTCTCCAGGATCCACTGGATCTTCCCGCCGGAGAAGTACGTCGCGGGCGGCAGCCCGGCCTTGCGGCGGATGACGTCGCCCCGGCCGGTGCGTTCCAGGTTCGCCGCGATGGCGTCGGTGCGGGTGTCCTGCCAGACGATGGCGTTGTAGTACGGCCGACCGGTGCGCGGGTCCCAGACCACCGTGGTCTCCCGCTGGTTGGTGATGCCGATGGCCGCCAGGTCGGACCCCGACAGTCCGCCGTTGCGCAGGGCGTTCTGCATCACCGAGTTGGTGCGCTCCCAGATCTCCACCGGGTCGTGCTCCACCCATCCGGAGCGGGGGAGGATCTGCTCGTGCTCCAGTTGGTGCTTCGCGACCTCGTTGCCCCCGTGGTCGAAGATCATGAACCGGGTGCTGGTGGTTCCCTGGTCCACCGCGCCGATGAAGTCCGCCATGTCCGCTCCGCCTCTCCGGCCGGTGCCCGCCCTGGTTCGGGCACCTCCTCGGACAGACTAGGTCGACTCATGGCAAACCGCACATAAAGGGCATGCCTGACGTGGTGGTCGCCGGTGGTGGCCGTCGCCACCACCGGCGGTCGGGTCAGGGAGCGATCGGCATCCGGCGCTTGTGGTCGGTCTGCCGGTAGCGGGTGACGATCGTCTCGAAGACCTGCTCCTTCACCGGCTTGCCCTCCAGGAAGTCGTCGATCTCGTCGTAGGTGACCCCGAGGGCGTCCTCGTCGGCCTTGCCCGGGTCGAGGGTCTCCAGGTCGGCCGTCGGCACCTTCCGCACCAGCTCGGCGGGGGCGCCCAGCGCGTCCGCGACGGCGCGCACGCGGCGCTTGGTCAGGCCCGTCAGCGGTACGACGTCGGCGGCGCCGTCGCCGAACTTGGTGAAGAAGCCGGAGACCGCCTCTGCCGCGTGGTCGGTGCCGACGACCAGGCCGCCGTGCGCACCGGCCACCGCGTACTGCGCGATCATGCGCTGCCGGGCCTTGACGTTGCCGTGCACGAAGTCCTGGTGGTGGGCGTCGCGGAAGGCCACGTCGGCGGCGAGCAGGGTCTCGAGCATCGCGTCGCTCGCGGGCTTGATGTCCACGGTCAGCACCTCGTCGGGCCGGATGAAGGAGAGCGCGCGCTGGGCGTCGCTCTCGTCCGCCTGGACCCCGTGCGGCAGCCGCATCGCGTAGAAGCGGGCCTCGTGCCCCTCGGCGCGCGCCCGCTCCACGGCGAGCTGGCAGAGGCGGCCCGCGGTGGTCGAGTCGACACCGCCGCTGATGCCGAGCACGAGGGCGCGCAGACCGGCGGAGGCCAGCCGCCCGGCGAGGAAGGCCACCCGGCGCTCGATCTCCCGTTCCGCGTCGAAGGTCTCCGCGACCTCCAGTTCCCGGGCGATCTCCTTCTGCAGGGCGATGGACGCCGGCTCGCTCAATTCCGCTCCTTCTTCGACGGGCAGGTGATTCTCGCTTCAGCCTACCCACAGGCGCCCGCGGCACCGGTTCGCCCGCCGGATCGGTGGAGCGGCCGTGCGGGGCGGCGTTCAGGGACCGTCCCGCACGGCTTCGGGTCAGTCCAGCGGTTCGACCCGGATGTTGCGGAACCTGACCTTGTTGCCGTGGTCCTGCAACCGGATCGCCCCGGCGGCCGGCGTCTCGGCCCGGCCGGCCGCGGTGGGCCCGTCGAGGGCGACGTCGTCGTGGACCGTCTCGCCGTTCCACACCACCGTCACCCGGGCGTCGGCCGTCTTGGCGCCGTTCTCGTCGAAGCGGGCGGCCCGGAAGACGATGTCGTACGTCTGCCACGTCTCCGGGGCCGTCGCCGCGTTGGTGTCGGGGGCTTTCTTCAGGTAGATCGCCCCGGCCTCGTTGGTGTCCGGGGTGGTGTCACCGTAGGAGTCGAGGATCTGCAGCTCGTAGCGGTCCTGGAGGTAGATGCCGCTGTTGCCGCGGTCCTGGCCGGTCACGTCGTCCGGCAGCAGCGGCACCCGGAACTCCACGTGCAGTTTGAAGTCCTGGTAGGCGTCCTTGGTGCGGATGTCGCCGCAGCACACCTCCATCGACCGCTCCTCGGCCAGCGGCCAGGCCACCTTCCTCCCGTCCGTGTGCTGCCACTGCTCCTGCGAGGCGGCGGTCCCGTCGAACAGGGCGACCCGGGCGCCGTGCGGGCGCACGGTGATCAGGTCGAGGTTGACGTGGCCGGTGTCGCCGGGGTCGTAGCGGTAGGAGAGCGTGTTGTGGCCGGCTCGCAGCCGCACGCTCTCGGTCCGCGTGGACCAGGTGTCCCAGTCCCCGGTGGAGGGGAGCCGCGTCTGGCGCACCTTCTTCCCGTTGGCGTAGAGGGACAGCGACTTGGTGCCCTCGAAGGGGTTCGGGCCGTTGGAGTAGCGCAGGCCCACGTCGTAGGTGCCGGGCTTCCGGACGGGCACGTCGAAGGTCGTGGTGACCTCGCCCTCGGTGGCGTAGCGGTCGACGAAGCCGCTGCCGGAGTAGCCGGCGTGGTCGGTGTTGATGCCCGCCTTCCCCGTCAGCCGCGCCTCCTCGGCCTCGTACAGGGTGGCGGCGGGCGGCTGCTTGCCGGGCATCTCGTTGAGGGTGTACCAGGCCTCGGTGCTCCAGAGCGTCTCACCGGAGGCCGAGGCGAACGGGCGCGGGGAACGCACGTGCACGACGCGGTCCGGCTTCAGGCCGTCCAGCCGCAGCCGCACGGTGCGGCCGTCGTCCGAGAGCGTCGCGGACCGCACGGCCAGCTCCTCCTCGGCGATCTTCGGGCCGCCGTAGTCGCCGGTCGGCGTGTAGCGCCACTGCTCGGCCTCGTAGCGGGAGGCCAGCTCCGCGGCCGTCTCCTCGGACACCGGCTGGGTGTACGTCAGGTCGAAGCCGCCGGGCACGGCCCGCATTTTCTGGACGTCGAAGGTGTTGCCGCCGTTCGGCGTCAGCTTCTGCAGGCCGAACTTCAGCTTGCCCTCCTGGCCCCAGTTCCCGTCGGCGCCCAGGCCGCCGGTGTAGATCGCGCCGTCGGGGCCCATGGAGACCCGGTTGACGCCCGCCTCCAGACCCTGGGTGTAGCGGAAGACGGCGCCCTGGTACTGGCCCTTCACCTTCTCCAGGTAGGCGCGCTGGAGGCCGCCGTAGGTGACGTCGCCGATCAGCATCTGGCCCGCGAACCTGCCCTTGGTGAGGTACAGCGGGGTGGAGGGCGAGTTGCCGATCTCGTTCTGCGGCAGCCACAGCACCGGCTGGGTGACGGGGGAGTCCTCGAAGGGCCCGGCGGGCTCGGTGTAGTGGTTGAAGAAGCGGTCCTGCTTGATCTGGACCAGCTTCGAGGCGGGCAGCCAGCCGCCCTGGTTGTCGGTGGCGAACAGGCTGCCGCCCGGTCCCCAGCCGATGCCGTTGGGCGTGCGCAGCCCGCCCGCGATCGGACTGATCTTCCCGGTCTTCTTGCTGATCTTGTACGTCGTCCCGCGGTTGGGCGCGGGCTGCGGGTTGGTGGTCGCGCCGCCGAGGTCGATGGCGACGGAGAGGTTCACGTAGAAGTAGCCGTCCCGGTAGAGCAGGCCGAACGCGAACTCGTGGAAGTTGCCGCCGTAGGGCCAGGTGGCGACCGTGCGGTATTCGTCGGTCACGTCGTCGCCGTCGCTGTCCACCAGCCGGGTCAGCTCGTGCTTCTGCGAGACGTAGAGCGAACCGTCCACGTACTTGATGCCCATGGGCTCGCGCAGCCCGCTCGCGACCTTCTCGACGGTCACCTTGTCGCGGCTGGTCTCGCCGGTGACGTTGTCCAGGAGGTACACCTCTCCGGCAACGTTGTCGGAGCCGCCCCAGGTGCTGAGCGCCAGGCGCCCGTCGGGCAGCCAGTCCATGCCGGTGACCTGCGGTTCGAAGCCCTCGGGGCGCAGGTCGGTGAGGTCGAGGTCGGGGCGCACGGAGGTGAGCGGCAGACCGTCGCCGGGGGTGTCGCGCCCGGCCTCGCACTCCTTGCGGCCCGGCGCCGTCACTCGGACGACCCCGGCGTCGGTGCTCAGCGCCTCGGTGGGCACGACGCTGAACCCGCTCTCGCCCGGCGGCATCCAGGACAGCTGGAGCTGCTGGCCGCCGCCGCGGTCGAAGTGGTCGATGCGCAGCGGGTGCGCTCCCGCGGTGAGTTCGACCGTGCCGTCCTTCGGCTCCGCGCCGTGCAGTCCGTCGTGGTCGATCACCGTGGTGTCGTCGAGGGTCAGCCGGGAGCCGTCGTCGCTGACGAGCCGGAACACGTAGGTGCCGTCACGCGGCGCCACCAGGTAGCCGGACGCCTGGGAGACGAAGTTGTCGGCGATGCCGCCGAAGTCGGCGGTGGTGGACCAGTCGACCGTCGGCATCAGCTTGTCGTGGTTGGGGGTCTGGCCCGGCTTGAGGGTGCACAGCTCGTTCAGCGGCGTCTGGACGTCGAACACGCGCAGCGTGACGCCGGGTTCCTGCGGCGGGATGTCGGCGGGGGCCGCCGAGGACGCCGGGGCGGCCCAGGCGCCGCCGAGCGCGACGGCCGACGTCAGCAGGAGGATGAGGTGTCTTCGGGCACGTGAGAACAGCCGTGGGTGCATGGGTCCTCCGGGTGGTGGGGACCGGACCGTGCCGGATGTCGCTCCGGTCTTGTGCGGCAGGACGGACGTTCCGCCGCCAAGGTAGGAGACTTCCGCTTGGCATGTCCATACTTTGTCATCAGTGTGTGCAAAGTTCTGGACGTCAAGTCCCCCTCCGGGGCGGCACATTCGCCTCCGTCTCCACGCGGCACGTTCGCCCGCGGGGTCAGCGGCCCCTGCGTACCCGGGCCGCCGCGCGCGCCTCCGCGGCCTTGCGCGCCTCGACGGCCTTGCGCGACCCCTTCGCGGCACCGCCAGGACGGGTGCCCATCCCGCGGAACCGGGCGTTGCCGCCCTCCTTGCCCTGCCCGGCCGGCGGGCGCTTCGCGCCGGTGAGGTCCGTCAGCTTCTGCTCGCCCGACCGCACCGGGGTCACCGTCGGCCGGATCCCGGCCTCGGACATCATCCGGTTCACCTCGCGCCGCTGGTCCGGGGTGACGAGCGTGACCACGCTCCCCGCCCGGCCGGCCCGCGCCGTGCGCCCGCCGCGGTGCAGGTAGTCCTTGGCGTCGGCCGGCGGATCGACGTTGACGACGAGGTCGAGGTCGTCGACGTGGATGCCCCGCGCCGCGACGTTGGTGGCCACCAGCACGGTGACCCCGCCCTCCACGAACCGGGCGAGGGTGTGGGTGCGCTGCGGCTGCGACTTTCCGCTGTGCAGGGCGGCCGCGGACACTCCGGCGGCCCGCAGCTGCCGGGTGAACCGGTCGACCCCGGCCTTGGTGTCGAGGAACATCAGTACCCGGCCGTCGCGGGCGGCGATCTCGGTGGCGGTGGCGTACTTGTCGGCGGGGTGGACGGTCAGTACGTGGTGCTCCATCGTGCTCACCGAGGCCGACACCGGGTCGACCGACACGGGGACCGGGTCGTGGAGACGGTCCCGCACCAGCTGGTCGACGTCGCCGTCGAGAGTGGCCGAGAACAGCAGCCGCTGCCCGTCGGAGGGCACCTGGTCCAGGATCCCCGATACCTGGGGCAGGAACCCCATGTCGCACATCTGGTCCGCCTCGTCCAGCACCGTGATCCGCACGTGGTTCAGGTGGCAGTCCCGCCGGGCCACCAGGTCGGTCAGGCGGCCCGGCGTGGCGACGACCACTTCGGCGCCGTCGCGCAGCGCCTGGGTCTGGCGGTTGATGGACAGCCCGCCGACGACCGTCGTCAGACGCACGTCCAGGGCCCGCGCGTAGGGCGTCAGCGCCTCGCTCACCTGCTGGGCCAGTTCCCGGGTCGACACCAGGACGAGGGCCAGCGGCCGCTTCGACTCCGCGCGCCGGCCCGCCGTTCTGGCGAGCAGGGCCAGCCCGAAGGCCAGCGTCTTGCCGGAGCCGGTCCGCGCCCGGCCGAGGATGTCGCGCCCGGCCAGGGCGTCGGGCAGGGTCGCCGCCTGGATCGGGAAGGGCTCCGTCACCCCCAGGCCGGTCATCGTCTCCACCAGCACCGGCGGCAGCCCGAGGGCGTCGAAGGATGCGGTCGGCTTCGCGTTCATGGGGGACCTTCCTGTTCAGGCGCCCGGAACGCGACCGGGTCCGTACCCCTCGGTACGGACCCGGGCGCCTCGACGCGTGGGGCCATTTTACCAGCGGGCCTCCCCGCGCCCCGCGGCCGAGCGTCCGGGCCCTACTTGGACTCGATCCGCCCGAGCGGGTCGGGACCGGCGCTCAGCGCGTCCCGCGCCGCCTGCCAGGCGGAGTCGCCCGGGTACAGCTCGGAGCGCAGATAGGCCCAGGTGAGCCGCTGCACCGCGGCCACCCGGCCGGGGTCCTCGTCGGTGGTCTCCGCCACGTCGTACCCGGCGACCCCGCCGAGCCCGTGGCCCGCGCCGAACAGGGTGAGCAGGGCCTTGGGGCCGGGGGAGAGGACGTACGGGTCGGTGTGCCACCCGGGTCCGCGCACGGTCAGGTGGGCGGAGTCGTCCTCGTCGCCGGCGACGACGAGCGCGGGGGTCCGCATCCCGGAGAAGTCCGTGGTCAGGAAGAAGGGCATGTTCTCGGCCGCGGACGCGCTGAGGGCGTCGCCGCCCCGGCCGGGCGCGGCGAGCAGGACGCCCGCCCGGATGCGGGGCTCGGTCAGGTCCACCTCCGAGCCGTCGTCCGGATCGGTGAGCCGGGCGCCCAGGAGCAGGCTCGCGGTGTGCCCGCCCATCGAGTGCCCGGCGACGGCGACCCGGTCCCGGTCCAGCCGGCCGGCCAGCTGCGGGACGGCCCGCTCCAGGTCGTCGAGCCGGTCGAGGACGCGCGTCATGTCCTCGGCGCGCGACCGCCAGAACAGCGGCGCCCCCGGGGTCCTCGGATCGAGCGCCAGTGACCTCGAACTCAGGTGCGTCGGCTGGATCACGACGAAGCCGTGCGCCGCCCAGTGGTCGGCGAGGGGCGCGTAACCGTTCAGGGAGGAGAGGTGGTTCGAGTAGCCCTGGCCGTGCGAGAGCAGGACGACCGGCAGGCCGGTCCCGGTCACGGGGGCCGAGACCCGCACCTGGAGCTCCACGGGCCGTCCCGGGGCGGGCAGCACGACCGGGGCGACGGAGAGGACGGGCACGGGCGGGGAGGCGAAGTCGGTGGGGGATATCGGTGCACTCACGATGCGGATGTCCGTTCGGTAGTTCGGGGCTCGTGGGCCTGGCGGCCGCGGCGGCCGGTCGTGCGGGACGGCGGCGGTCGAGGCCGTTCCAGGAGGGCGCACGTCGGCGCGACAAAGCGGAACGCTGTCCCAGTTAAATATACGGAACGCTGTCCCGTTTGGTCAACGCGTACCTTCCGAAGCGGGCGCCGAGCCGCGACGGTCCGCCTGAACGCGGCGGTGGCTCCACACGAGCAGGGCGAACAGCGCCACGCTGGAGATGATCAGACTCGCCCCGGTGGCCCATCCGGAGTACGGCAGCTCGGGGACCAGGCCCCACGCCAGACCCGCCGCGAGAAGGAACAGCCCCACCGACACCGAGCCCGCGATGCGCCACCAGGAGGACACGCTCTCCTCGGCCGCGCGCATCGCCCGGACGCGGACGGGGGCGACGAACCGGTCCAACGCCGGGACGGCGCGCGCCAGCAGCACCACGCCGGCGAAGACGAGCAGCAGGCCGGGTCCCGGCAGCACCAGGAGAGCGACGCCGAGCAGCAGCAGGACGGCCCCGAGAGCACCCAGGGCGGTGCGCCGGATCGAATCGACACCCCGCGCCATGGCGCCCCACTCTCCTGCGGTCGGGAAGAACTCCGGTCTCCGGTTCCGTCGGCGTGCCCAACCTTAGGCAGCAATCGACGTGCGGGCGATTCCGGCGCGGACGCGGCGGGCGGGGCCCGACGGTGCGGGCGCGGGAAGGTCTCGCCCCACCCTGTCCGCCAATGCCCTTTGTGGACGGGGCAGTTGCCGGGACGCCCCATCGACGTGCGGGCACTTCGCTGCTAGACCTGCACCACCCGTACCACCTGCACCCACCGTCCAAGGAGGAGCATGTGAGACCACGTCGCGCGGTCGTCCGGACCGCCTCGGCACTCGTCGCCCTCGCCCTGACCGCGGGCCTCGGCGGCCCGGCCGTCGCGGCCGAGGGTGCGGAGTCGGAGCCGGCCGCCACCGCCACCGGGGCCGGTCCCGTCACGCACGAGGAGAACGACCGGGTCCCGGAGGGTTCGGTCTGGACCCAGCACTACTTCCCGTCGTCCGACCGCTCGGACACCCGCCTCCACGCCGACGTGCTGCTTCCCGAGGGACTGAAGCACAGGGAGAAGGTGCCGGTCATCCTGTCGATCGGCCCCTACTTCGCCCATGCCGGCCAGACCGGCCCCGAGGGCTGGAGCCACACCGGGCCGTCCGCCCGCTTCCAGGACTTCATCGAGGGCACCGACCTCTTCGACCAGGGGTACGCCTTCGTCATGGTGGACCTGCGCGGCTTCGGCGGCTCCACCGGCTGCCTGGACTGGGGCGGGCCGGGCGAGCAGGCCGACGTGAAGGCCGCGATCGACTGGGCCGCGAAGCAGCCCTGGTCCACCGGCGCGGTCGGCATGTACGGCAAGTCGTACGACGCCGTCACCGGCCTCATCGGCAACAACCTGGACCAGCGGGCGCTGAAGGCCGTCGTGGCCCAGGAACCCGTGTGGGACATGTACCAGTACATCTACTCCAACGGGGTGCCCCGCCCGAACGTGACCGGCACCGCCGACGCCTACAACTCCATCGCGTCGATGCCCGCGATGGCGGACGACGACCCCCGCTACCGGGCCGCGGCCCGGTACGAGGAGAGCCACCCGAGTGCCTGACGGAGAACTCGGCCGGATACCGCATATCCGACCAGTGGGACGAGCACTGGACCTCCCGCGACCTGGCGCGGATGGCGAAGGGCAGCGACACCCCGCTCTTCGTGACGCAGGGCTTCGTCGAGAACAACACCAAGCCCGAGGAGATGGAGGAGTACCTCGACAACCACCGGGGCCCCGAGCGCGGCTGGCTCGGCCAGTGGGACCACGTGCGCGGCGGCGACCGCGTCGAGGACGGCCGCCTGGCCATGGGCCGCGAGGGCTGGTACGAGGAGACCCTGTCCTTCTACGACCGGTACCTGAAGGGCGTCAGGCCGACGGTGCGCTACCCGGCCTACGCCGTCGAGGACTCCACCGGCGCCTGGCGCGCCCAGCGTACGTGGCCCGTCACCGAACGGTCGGTCACCGTTCCGCTCGGCGGCGGCTCCTACGTGGACGACGGCGGCGCGTCCGCCCGCGCGGAGCTGACCGCGTCCGGCACCCCGGCGCCGAAGGC
Organism: Streptomyces coelicoflavus; assembly: GCF_003112555.1. Lineage (GTDB taxonomy): Bacteria > Actinomycetota > Actinomycetes > Streptomycetales > Streptomycetaceae > Streptomyces > Streptomyces coelicoflavus. The sequence continues at coordinate 368,730 of NZ_BEWB01000007.1, forward strand.
ACCGTCGCAGCCGCCCGGCAGGTGGGACATGGAGAACGCGCCGGCGACCGAGCAGCCGGCCCCGGCCGGGCTGGCCGCGGGAGTGGCGGAGCGTCAGCTCGCGGGCGAGGTCGGCTCCAGCTTCTTCGTCTGGTCAAAGCCGCTGAAGAAGGACACACGCGTCACCGGCACCCCGCAGGTCTCCCTGACGGCCCGCGGCGAGGGCAACGTCATGCTCAAGCTGTACGACGTCGCCCCCGACGGCACCGCCGTCATGTTCGACGAGCAGGTCTCCCTGGTGAAGCCCGGACGGATGAGCGTCGACCTGAAGGCGACCGACTGGACCCTCGCCGCCGGGCACGTGCTGGCCGTGGAGATCGGTTCCGTCCAGACCGGTTCCTGGCGCGACACGCCCTCCGGCGAGACCGTCGAGGTCAAGGGGGCCAGGCTCCGGCTGGCGCTGGACAACCCGGCCGACGACGTCGCCACCCCCGGGGAGCGGTCGCCGTACCTGGACACGTATCTGCGCCGGTACACGGTGGACCTGCCGGCCGGTCCCGGCACATTCTCGGTGGTTCCGGGCGGCCGGCCGTGACAAGCTGTGCTCTTGTTGTCCGAGCCCAGGAGGTCGTCATGACTGAAGAGTCTTCATCGCAAGCAGGTTCGGAACCGGCGGAGGCCGAGAGCACCGCCCTCACACCCGATGCCAACGGTCAGTACGACCTGAAGGACAAGTTCCGCCAGGCGCTGGAGCGCAAGCGCGGCAAACAGGCCGAGGCCGCTGCCCTTGCCGCGAACGCCGACGTGGCGAAGATCCGGGGCACCCACGGTCCGGCCGCCAGCCAGCGGTCGTTCCGGCGCAAGAGCGGCTGAGGCCGCGCAGGACCCGCAACCCGGCAGGGCCCGACCGTGACGGCACGGTCGGGCCCTGCCCGTCATGGGTGTCCGGTCGCGGCGCTCAGGGGCGGGCGGTCAGATAGCCGCCCATGGAGGTGAAGTACTCCGTCGCGGCCAACTCCCGCCCGTCCTCCGTCCGTACGCGCGTGACGGCGAGGCCGTGATCGCGGCCCCGGCGCGCGTCGGCCCCGGCGACGATCACCACGCCCTCGCCCTCCCGGTAGAAGATCCGGCCGGGGGTGCCGCCGTAGCGCCCCTCGGAGACCACGGCGGCGAGGATCTCCAGCCGCCTGCCGCGGTGGAAGGTGAAGGCGCTGGGGTACGGCTCGGACTGGGCCCGGACCAGACGCTCGAGGTCCTCGGCCGGCCAGTTCCAGTCGATGCGGATGTCCTCGGCGGACCTCTTGTGGAAGAAGCTCGCCGCGGAGCGGTCCTGCCTGGTGAACTCGGTCTGCCCGGCCGCGATGAGCCCGAGGGCGCCGATGGTGACCGGGGCGATCAGGTCGACGGTCTTGTGGAAGAGGTCGGTGGCGGTGTCCGTCGGCCCGACCGGCACCGCCTCCTGCCGGACGATGTCCCCGGCGTCCAGCTCGTCGTTCATCATGTGCGCGGTGACGCCCACCTCGGTCTCGCCGTTGAGCAGCGCCCAGATCAGCGGGGAGAACCCGGCGTACTTCGGCAGCAGCGAGTCGTGCACGTTGAGGGTGCCGTGGCGAGGCAGGCCGAAGATGCGCGGGGGGATCCAGGTCCGCCAGTTGTTGGCCACGATGATGTCCGGACCGGCCTCCTCGAGACGCTCGAACAGCTCGTCGTCGTCCGGGCGGTTGCGGATCAGCACCGGGACGCCGTGCTCCTCGGCGAGGTCGGCGACGGAGTCGCTCCAGATCTTCTCGTACGCGTGCTCGCTCTTGGGGTGCGTGACCACCAGGACCACGTCGTGCTCGGAGTCCAGCAGGGCTCGCAGGGTGCGGTGCCCCCAGGTCTGGTAACCGAACATGACGACCCGCATGGGGGTTCCTCCTCGGGACAGGTGCTGAAGGCAGGGACTGACCCGGGCAGTTAAGCAAGCCTTACCTTAGTGCGCAACACCGCGTCGGAGTGCGTCAGTTGGCTGGAACCGACCCCTGGTGCGCCCTATCGACAGCCGTACCTCATTAGCTTAGGCTCACCTAAGTTTCCGGCGCACGAGGGGAGTGACATGTCACAGGTTCTTCCTGCTGACCCAACGCTGGTCCACGACCTCATTGGTATCGGCTTCGGACCGTCCAATGTCGCCATGGCGATCGCGATCCGCGAACACAACGCACGGGCCGGCGGGCAGGAGGCGCTCGACGCCCGCTTCTTCGAGCACCAGCCGCGCTTCGGCTGGCACCGCGGCATGCTGATCGACGACGCGACCATGCAGGTGTCGTTCCTCAAGGACCTGGTGACACTGCGGAACCCGGCCAGCGAGTACAGCTTCCTCTGCTACCTGCAGAGCAAGGGGCGGCTGATCGACTTCATCAACCACAAGAACCTCTTCCCGCTGCGGGTCGAGTTCCACGACTACTTCGAGTGGGCCGCGGCCAAGGTCGACGACATGGTCTCCTACGGTCACGAGGTCGTCGGCGTCGCACCCGTCGTGCGGGACGGAGCCGTGGACCACCTGGAGGTGACGGTCCGTTCGGGGGAGGGGCTCGAGGTCCACCGGGCGCGCAACCTCGTCGTCGGCACCGGGCTGCGCCCCCTCGTGCCGGAAGGCGTGGAGCGCGGCGACCGGGTCTGGCACAACTCCGAACTGCTGACCAGGGTCGACGCGTTGGAGGGCACCTCACCCTCCCGGTTCGTCGTCGTCGGCGCCGGGCAGAGCGCCGCCGAGAACGTCGCCTACCTGCACCGCCGCTTCCCCGGCGCCGAGGTCTGCGCGGTCTTCGCCCGCTACGGCTACAGCCCCGCCGACGACAGCGCGTTCGCCAACCGGATCTTCGACCCGGCGGCCGTCGACGACTACTTCGCCGCGCCCGGCAGCGTCAAACGCCGGCTGATGGACTACCACGGCAACACCAACTACTCCGTGGTGGACATCGACCTGATCGACGACCTGTACCGGCAGATGTACCGGGAGAAGGTCCTCGGCACCGAGCGGCTGCGGTTCCTCAACGTCTCCAGGCTCACCGACGTCAAGGAGACACCGGACCGGGTGCGCGCCACGGTGACCTCCCTGGTCACCGGTGAGGAGACCCTCCTGGACGCGGACGTCCTGGTCCTCGCCACCGGCTACGGCCCCGCCGACCCCCTCGGACTGCTGGGCGAGGTCGCGGACCGCTGTCTGCGCGACGACGAGGGCCGGGTGCGCGTCGAGCGCGACTACCGCGTCGCCACGGACCCGGCCCTGCGCTGCGGCATCTACTTGCAGGGCGGCACCGAGCACACGCACGGCATCACCTCGTCGCTGCTGTCCAACACCGCCGTCCGGGTCGGCGAGATCCTCGACTCGCTCCTCGGCCGGGGACTCGAGTCCGGTTCCGACGAGGCCCGTACGGTCGCCGACGGGACCGGCACCGGCGCGCGTTAATGTACGGCGCTATGACCACGACTGCGGTGGAGCGACCCGCGCCCGGAGGCGTAACCGAGGCCCGTAGACGCCGCGTTGCCGGTTTGGGCCTCCTCGCGGCGCTGCTCGTGGTCGTGGCCGCGGTGTCGCTGGCGGTCGGCGCGCGGGCGCTGAGCCCCGCCGAGGTCTGGCACGGGCTGGTCGCGGCGCCCGAACCCGACCAGCGGCTCACCGAGATCAGGCTCATCGTGCGGACCGTGCGGGTGCCCCGCACGGTCCTCGCCGTCGTGGCGGGCATCGCGCTGGGTGTCGGAGGGGCGCTGATCCAGGGGTACACGCGCAACCCCATCGCCGACACGGGGCTGCTCGGGGTGAACTCCGGTGCCTCGTTCGCCGTGGTGTCGGGGATCGCCGCCTTCGGGTTCACCAGCCCGTTCCAGTACGTCTGGCTCGGCTTCCTGGGCGCGGCGGTCGCCGGTGTCGTCGTGTTCGGGCTGTCGAGCATCGGCCGGGGCGCGGGCAACCCGCTCACGCTCGCCCTCGCCGGGCAGGGTGTCACGGTGTTCCTCGCGGCGATGACCACGGCGGTCGCGCTGACCGACAAGGCCTCGCTGAACGCCCTGCGGTTCTGGAACGCGGGCTCGCTGACCGGGGTCGGATTCGACGTCATCTGGCCCGTGTCGGCCTTCATCGCCGCCGGGCTGCTGCTGGCGCTGATCACGCTGCCCTCGGTCAACCTGCTCAACCTGGGCGACGACGTGGCACGGGGGCTCGGGGTGAACACCGCGCTGACCCGCACCGTCGGCGTCGTCGCCATCACCCTGCTGGCCGGGGCCGCGACGGCGGCCTGCGGCCCCATCGCGTTCCTGGGGCTCATGGTGGCCCATGTGGCCCGGTACCTGACCGGCCCGGACTACCGCTGGCTGGTGCCGTACGCCGGTCTGCTCGGAGCCGTGGTGCTGCTGGTCTGCGACATCGTGGGGCGCCTGGTCGTGCGGCCGGGGGAACTGGACGCCGGGGTCGTCGTCTCGCTCCTCGGCGCACCGTTCTTCGCCGTCCTGGTGTGGCGCGGAAAGTTCAAGAGCGCGTGAACGGGGCGGACATGAGGGCGGACGGGGCGGACGCGGCTGTGGACGCGAAGGCGGAGGTGCGGGCGTCGGTGGCGCCCGGGGTGCGGTTCGGCGGCGTGTCGTTCGTGTGGCGGCCCTGGATCGCGGGGGTCACCCTGCTCCTGGCGGTGGCCGGCTTCCTGGTGTTCTGCCTGTCCATCGGCGTCGGGGACTTCCCCATCGCCCTGCCCCGGGTCGTCGCCACCGTCCTCGGCGGGGGCGAGCAGGTCGACCGGTTCGTGATCATGGACCTGCGGATGCCGCGTGCCCTCGCCGGGCTCGTCGTGGGCGTCGCGCTCGGGGTGTCGGGCGCCCTCACCCAGTCGATCGCCCGCAACCCGCTGGCCAGCCCGGACGTCCTCGGCATCACCAGCGGGGCCGGCGCCGTCGCCGTGTTCCTGGTGACGGTGTCGGGCGGCGCCGCGACGGCCGTCGTCGACTCCGTGGGCCTGTCGGCGGCGGCGCTCGCGGGCGGCCTCGGCACCGGTCTGCTGGTGTACTTCATGGCATGGCGCCGGGGGATCGACGGCTTCCGGCTCATCCTCATCGGCATCTCGGTCAACGCCGTGATGCAGGCCCTCACCACGTGGCTGCTGGTCACCGCCGACATCAGGGACGTGGCCCGGGCCCAGGCATGGCTGGTCGGCTCGCTGGACAACCGGTCGTGGGAGGAGGTCCACGTCGCGTTGTGGAGCACGCTCGCCCTCCTGGTCGTCGTGGCCTGTGTCGCCTTCCAGTTCAAGCCGCTGCACTTCGGCGACGAGGTCGCCGCCGGGCTGGGCGTCCGGTTCGGGGCGGTGCGCGCGGCCCTGCTGCTGTGCGCCGTGCTGCTGGCCGGCGTGGCGGTGAGCGCGGCGGGTCCGGTGCCGTTCGTCGCGCTGGTGGCACCACAGGTGGCGATGCGGCTGGCCCGGTGCCCGACACCGCCGCTGGTGGCCTCCGGCCTGGTGGGCGCGCTGCTGCTGACCGGCTCCGACCTGGTCGCACGCACCGCCCTGCCCGTCACGCTGCCGGTCGGCGTGGTCACCGCCGCCATCGGCGGACCCTTCCTCGTCTATCTGCTGGTGCGGGCGAACCGCCGATAGCTGGTACAAAGTAAGGCGAGCCTAATCGAGGGGGCCTTGTGGTCGTTCAGTCCATCACCGGGACCGGTACGGGAGTTGACGGCGCCTCACGGCTGGCGGCCCGGGGAGTCACCGTCGGGTACGGCGCACGGTCCGTCATCGACGGCCTCGACGTGTCGATCCCGCCCGGCGTGATCACCACCGTCATCGGACCGAACGGCTGCGGCAAGTCGACCCTGTTGCGCACCCTGTCGCGGCTGCTGAAGCCGACCGGCGGCTCGGTCGTGCTGGACGGCGAGGACATCGCCGCGCTCAAGACCCGCGACGTGGCCAGGAAGCTCGGCCTGCTGCCCCAGGCGCCGGTCGCTCCGGAGGGGCTGACGGTGTCCGACCTGGTGGCCCGGGGCCGCCATCCGCACCAGAGCTGGCTGCGGCAGTGGTCGTCGGACGACGCCGAGGTCGTCGAGCGGGCACTGGCCATGACCGGGGTGTCCGACCTCGCGGACCGCCCGGTCGACTCGCTGTCCGGCGGGCAGCGCCAGCGCGTGTGGATCTCGATGACCCTCGCCCAGGGCACCGACCTGCTCCTGCTGGACGAACCGACCACCTACCTCGACCTGGCCCACGCGGTCGACGTGCTCGACCTGGTCGACGACCTGCACGAGTCCGGGCGCACCGTGGTCATGGTGCTGCACGACCTCAACCTGGCCACGCGCTACAGCGACAACCTGGTCGTCATGCGGGAGGGCGCGATCCTGGCGCAGGGTCACCCGCGCGACGTGATCACCGCCGACCTGCTGCACGAGGCGTTCGGGCTGCGCGCCAAGGTGATCGACGACCCGGTCGGGGACCGCCCCCTCATCGTGCCGATCGGACGGACCCACGCCGAACTGCATCAATCAACACCGGAGTTGCTGAAGTGAGGGTAGGCTAACCTCACACTGGTCGGCGCGACAGCAAAGGGATGCCCGGGATGCTCCTCAGAACGACGCGTATGAAGCCGTGGCGACGACTGGCGGCGGCACTGTCCGCCGCCGCGCTCGGCGTCGGACTCCTCGCGGGGTGCGGTTCCGACTCGGACGACCCGGCGGACGAGGCGGGCGGCGGCACCCCGGCCGCAGCCGGCGCCTTCCCGGTCACCGTGGAGCACGCGTTCGGAACGACGAAGATCGACAAGGCGCCCGAGCGGGTCGTCTCCGTCGGCTACACCGACGACCAGACCGTCCTGGCCTTCGGTATCAAGCCCGTCGGCATGGTCGACCAGTACCCGAACCCGGCCGGCCAGAGCCCCGACATCAACACCCAGTGGCCCTGGGTGAAGGACAAGTGGGGAGACACCAAGCCCGAGGTCATCATGAAGAACGGTGACACGGGCCCCAACTACGAGAAGATCGCCGCCCTGCGCCCCGACCTGATCGTCGCGGTCTACTCCGAGATCGACCGGGCCGCCTACGACAAGCTCTCCAAGATCGCGCCCACGGTGGGCCGCACCAAGGGCGAGAAGGAGCCGTTCAGCGCTCCCTGGCAGGACAACGCGCTGCACATCGCCAAGGCACTCGGCAGGGCCGAGGAGGGCGAGAAGATGGTGGCCGACATCCAGGGCAAGCTGGACGCGGCCAAGCAGGCCCACCCCGGGTTCGCGGACCAGACCGCGGTGGTGCTCTCCTGGTACAAGGACTCGGTGGCCCCGTTCACCTCCACCGACGTGCGCGGACGGCTCGTGACCGGCATCGGCTTCAAGTACCAGACCGAGATCGACGAGGTCGCCGGCGGCGACTTCTACACCACGCTCTCGCCCGAGCGCGTCGACCTGGTCGACGTGGACCGCGTCTTCGTCATCAACGACAAGGCGGACCAGGACGCGCTGAAGAAGTTCAAGCTCTTCACCAACCTGGACGCCGTCAAGAACGGCAAGGTGTCCTACCTGCTGGACAGCGAGGGCCCGGCGGTCGGCGCGGCCATCTCCCAGGGCACCCTGCTGTCCATGCCCTACGCCGTCGACGAACTCGTCAAGGCGGCCGGGTAGGTGTGAGCGTCACCGACACCCGCGTCCCGACGGCCGTCCTGCGTACGGCGACCGGACGCGAGGCCGGCCGATGGGTCGCGGCGCACTGCCGCGAGGTGCCGTGGCTGACGGCGGCCACCGTACTCAGCACGGTGGCCGGAGCGGCGCTCCAGGTGCTTCCGGTGCTGCTGCTCGGCCGCGTGGTCGACGCGGTGGCCGGGGGAGAGTCGCGGTCCGTCCTGGTCACGATCGGGTCCCTGATGGTCGCCGCCGCGCTGCTCGGCGCGGCGGCGACCGCGGTGTCGACCTACCTGATCGGACGGCTGGGCGCCGACCTGCTCGCCCGGCTGCGGGAGGGCGCCGTCCGCGCCGTGCTGGGCATGCCCAGCGCACGGGTCGAGCAGGTCGGACGCGGAGACGTGCTGTCCCGGGTCGGCGACGACGTCGCCGTGATCTCCAAGGGCATCCGCACGGCCGTACCCACGGTGTTCTCCGCGGGTGTCCTCGTCGTCATCGCCACGGCCGGCATGTTCGGCCTCGACTGGCGGCTCGGTCTGGCGGGCGCCGGCGCGCTGCCCGCCTACGCGCTGGCCCTGCGCTGGTACCTGCCGCGGTCGGCGCCGCTGTACCGCAAGCAGCGGGTGGCCCAGGCCGACCGCGCGCAGGCCCTGATCAGCGGCCTGAACGGCATCGACACGGTCCGGGCCTACCGGCTCGAGGGCGCCTTCCGCGAGCAGGTGACCCGTCAGTCCTGGCGGGTGCGCGACCTCGGCATCGAGGTGTTCCGGTTCTTCGGCCGCTTCGTCGGCAGGGAGAACCGTGCCGAGTTCATCGGGCTGACCCTCATCATCCTGGTGGGCTACGCGCTGCTGGAGGCGGACGCGGCCACTCTGGGCGAGGTGTCGGCGGCCCCGCTGCTGTTCCACCGGCTGTTCACCCCGCTGGGCGCCATCATGTTCACCTTCGACGAGGCGCAGAAGTCGGGCGCGAGCCTGACCCGCCTGGTCGGCGTCCTGGGCGAGGACGCCGAGGACCGGCTGGTGGGCGACGAGTCCGTCGACGCTCCGGCCGGACCGTACCCCGTCACGGTGCGCGGGCTGACGTTCACCTACCCGGGTGCCGAGCGGCCGGTCCTCAGCGACGTCGACCTGACGATTCCGGCGGGCGGCTCGCTCGCCCTGGTGGGCGCCACGGGTGCGGGCAAGACGACCCTGGCCGCGCTGGTCGCGGGCATCGGGACGCCGCAGGCGGGGTCGGTCCGGGTCGGGCCGACCGACCTGGCCGGACTGGACGAGGCCGGGGCGCGGGCCCTGGTGAGCATCCTGACCCAGGAGACCCACGTGTTCTCCGGGCCCCTCGCCGACGACCTGCGGCTGGCCGCGCCCGGGGCCACCGACGACGAACTCCTGGACGCCCTGCGCACCGTCGGGGCCGCCGGGTGGGTCGAGAACCTGCCCGAGGGGCTGGACACCCCGGTCGGTGAGGGCGGCGAGCGCCTGGACGGGACCAAGGTGGCGCAGATCGCGCTGGCCCGGCTGGTGCTCGGCCGGGCACCGGTCGTGGTGCTGGACGAGTCGACCGCCGAGGCGGGCAGCGAGGGCGCCGCCGAGCTGGAACGGGCCGTGCTGGCCGCGTGCGCGGGCCGCACCACGCTGTTCGTGGCGCACCGCCTGACCCAGGCGATGGCGGCGGACCGGATCGCCGTCCTGGACGCCGGACGGGTCGTCGAGGAGGGCACGCACGAGGAGTTGGTGGCTCTGGGAGGCCGCTACGCACGGCTGTGGCGGGCCTGGCGCGAGGGCGGCCGTGCGGGGTAGTTAGGCATGCCTTAGTTAGGTTAGCCTGCCTTCATTCCTTGGCTGAAGGGGCGTTGAGTCTTCGATGATGGAACCGACCGCTTCTCTCGTCCGGCTTTCTCTTGGGCAGCTGACCGACATACGCCGGCGCACCGGCGACTTCTCCGACCGGGTCGTCGCCGAGGCGTGCGCCGTCGGACTGTCCTACTGGGCCTCGGGCAGCAGCCCCGCCGGCCTCGACCTCACCGCGGGCACCCTGTTCACCGACGTGCTCGCCTGGGTCGACAACGGCGGTACGGCGCCCGATGGTTGGGGCGTCGGCGCCGACGGCCGGAGCATCACCCTCCCGGACGGCGGCGCACCGGCCGGCGTGCAGCTCGCGCTCGACGACCTGGCCGACTTCCCGGACCGTCCGCTCGGCACCATCGGCCCCTCCGGTCCGGCGCAGCGGCTGGAGAACCTCGCCAGGTGGCACGACACCGACGCCGACCGGGCCCGTCCCACCCTGGTGGAGATGTTCCGCGAACAGGCGCGCGCCAGGCCGGACGCCGTGGCCGTCGTCGACGACCGCCGCACCCTGACCTACCGTCAGGCGGACGAGCTGTCCGCCCAGCTGGCGCATCATCTGATCGCCCGCGGAGTCACCGCGGAAGACGTGGTCGGCATCTCCCTCGAACGCTCCGCCGACATGGTGATCGCGTTGCTCGGAGTGCTCCGGGCGGGCGGTGCGTTCGTCCCGCTCGACCCGCACTGGCCCGCCGAACGCCGGGCCGTCGTCGTCCAGGACGCCCGGGTCGTCGTACAGCTCAACCCCTCGGGCGAGCACGCCCCCAACGAGCCGGAAGCCGTCGCCGTGGACCTCGGCGACTGGCGGTTCGCCGACCACCCCACGGAGGGACCCGAGGTCCCCCTCCCCGGCGACGCCCTGGCGTACGTGATCTTCACGTCCGGCTCGACCGGGCGGCCCAAGGGCGCCATGATCCGGCACGAGGCGATCAGCGAGCGCCTGCTCTGGCAGATCCACGAGATCCTGGGATTCGGCCACGACGACGCGTCGCTGTTCAAGGCGCCGCTGTCCTTCGACATCTCCGTCAACGAGATCTTCCTGCCCCTCGTCAGCGGCGGCCGGCTCGTCGTCCTGCGCCCCGGCGGCGAACGCGACCCCCACCACCTGCTCGGTGTGATCGCCGAACAGCGCGTCACCTTCACCTACCTGGTCTCGTCCATGCTGGACGTGCTCCTCGAGATGGCCGGTGACTCGGGGCGCCTCGACAGCCTCCGCCACGTCTGGTGCGGCGGCGAGGTGCTCACCCCTGAACTCTACGAACGCTTCCGCGCCCGGCTCGACATCCCCCTGTACCACGGCTACGGCCCCGCAGAGACGACGATCGGCGTCTCCCACGTCGTCTACCGGGGAGCGGCGGAGCGCCTGTCGACGTCGATCGGCAGGGCCAACCCCAACACCCGGCTGTACGTCCTGGACGACGAACTGCGCCCGGTGCCGGTCGGTGTCGGCGGCGAACTGTACGCGGGCGGACTGCTGCTGGGACGCGGCTATGTCAACGCGCCAGGCCTCACCGCCTCCCGGTTCGTGGCCAACCCCTTCGCGAACGACGGCTCCCGGCTGTACCGGACGGGTGACCTCGCCCGCTTCGCCCCCGACGGCTCGCTCGACTTCCTCGGCCGCGCGGACAACCAGGTCAAGATCCGCGGCATGCGCCTGGAGATCGAGGACGTCGAGGTCGGCCTCGCGGAGCACCCGGGAGTGCGCCACACCTGCGTCGTCGCGAAGAAGAACCCGGCCGGCGGCACCTACCTGGTGGGATACGTCATCCCGGCCGCCGGCCACGAGGAGCTGCGCCCGGACGACGTCAGGACCTGGGCCGGCGCCCACATGGTGGAGTACATGGTGCCCGCCCACGTCGTCGTGATGACGCAGTTCCCGCTCACGGCGAACGGCAAGCTCGACCGCGACGCGCTGCCGGAGCCCGTCGTCGGCACGCCCTCGGCCGTGCCGCCCGCCACCGACGAGGAACGGGCGGTGTGCGCGGCGGTCGCGGCGCTGCTGCACCTCGACGAGGTCGGCGTCGACCAGGACTTCTTCCGGCTCGGCGGAGACAGCATCCTGGCCATGTCACTGCTGAGCGCGCTGCGCGACGCCGGGCTCCACGTCACGGCCGGGCAGATCTTCACCCACAGCACGGTGGGCGCGCTGGCGGCGGTGGCGAGCCGCGAGGACACCACGACCGTGGACCACCGCGACGTGCCGACCGGGCCCGTTGTGGGATCCCCCGTCGTGCAGTGGCTCGGGCAGACCACCGACGCCGTCGACGGCTTCTTCCAGTCCGTCGTGCTCAACACCCCGGCCGGCCTGACCGCCGGCGCCCTCGACGCGGTCCTCGCCGCCGTCGTCCGCCGGCACCCCATGCTGCGGGCCAGACTGGTGCGCGGCGAGCGCTGGGGATTCGACATCCCGGACGTGGACACCAAGGCGGACACGGACACGGGCGGCGCCCCGGCCGCGCACCTCTGGCAGACGAGCGACCGACCCCTCGAGGAGTGCATCGCCCTCGCCGCCGAAGGACTGGACCCGGAGGGCGGCGCGATGCTGCGCGCCGTCTGGCGCCGCGAGACCCGCCACCTGGTCGTCGTCGTCCACCACGTGGTGATCGACGGCGTGTCCTGGCGGGTGCTCATGGAGGACCTGGCCACGGCATGGCGACGGTTCACCTCGGGCACACCCGTCGAACTCCCGTCGTCGGGAACGTCGTTCCGGCGCTGGACCCAGCTGCTTGAGCGCGCCGCGTTCGACGCGGACGGCGCCTGCTTCCGGCGCCCACTGCCGGGACCGGACGAGCCGCTGGGCCGACGCGCCCCGACCCCGGACGACACCGTCGCACGCGAGCGCGTCCGGACCGTCCCGGTCGACGCCCGGACCACGGCCGCGCTCCTCGGCGAGACACCCGCCAAGTTCCACGCGGGCGTCAACGACGTACTGGTGACCGCGCTCGCCGTCGCCCTGGCCCGACGGCGCCGCGACCTCGGCCAGGACCAGACCTTCGCGCACATCGAACTCGAGGGCCACGGCCGCGAGCCACGCTTCGTCGCCCCCTCCGCCGGCTTCGAACCGGAACTCTCCAGAACCGTCGGCTGGTTCACCACCCTCTTCCCGGTGACCGTCGACCCCGGCCCGGCCACCGACCCCACCGCACCCGACTACCTGGCCGCCGCCCTCAAGGCGGTCAAGGAAGACCTCGCGCGCGTCCCGGACAACGGCGTCTCCTACGGCGCCCTGCGCCATCTGGCCCAGGTCGCCTTCGACGCCCCCGCACCCCAGGTGCTCTTCAACTACCTGGGCCGCTTCGACGCCGGCTCGTCGGACGACTGGCAACTGGCCCGCACCACCGGACAACTGGGAGAGAGGCGCGACCCGCGCATGCGCCTGCCCCGCGCCCTGGAATTCAACGCGATCGCCGAACCCGGCCCCACCGGCGGGTACGAACTGGTCACCGCCATCTCCTGGCCCGACGGCGTGTTCACCGACGCGGACATCGCGACCCTCGGCACCTACTACCAGGAGGCGCTCACCGGGCTGGCCGCGCTGGAGAGCGGCGGCCACTCGCCCAGCGACTTCCGCCCGCTGTCCCTCACCCAGGCCGACGTCGACGCCCTGGACGGCCCGGCGCTGCGCGACATCCTCCCCCTGACGCCGTTGCAGGAGGGCCTCTACTTCCACTCGGTCTACGACGACGAAGCCACCGGCAGCTACGTCGAACAGCAACTGCTCACGCTGGACGGCGAGGTGGACCCCGGCCGGCTGGCAGCGGCGGCCACCCGTCTGCTCACCCTCCACCCGAACCTGGCGGCACGCTTCGTGGCCCTCGCCGACGGGCGCGTCGTCTCCGTGCTGGAGAGCGGGGCCGAGGCGCCCTTCACCGTGCTGGACCGCCCCGGCATCACGGACGACGAGATCCGCGCCCACGCCGAGCGCGACCGCCGCGCCGGATTCGACCTGGCCGCCGGCCCGCTGATGCGCTGCACACTGATCCACGCCGGAGCCGGCCGGCACGTCCTGGTGCAGACGGTGCACCACATCGTCGCCGACGGCTGGTCGGTGCCGCCCATGCTGCGCACCCTGCTGGCCGAGTACCACTCGCCCGGTTCCGGGTACGCCCTCGGCGGCTTCCCCGACCACGTACGCCGCCTCGCGGCGCGCGACGACGAGACGAGCGACCGGGTGTGGGACGGGCAACTGGCCGGACTCCCCGGCCCGTCGCTGATCGCCGACGGACGCGCACCCTCCGCGCACTTCGCCGACATCGCCGCGCCGGCGGACACCGACGTCGACGCGGCGGCCCGGTCGGCCGGTGTGCCGCTGAGCGTCGCCGTGCACAGCGCCTGGGCGCTCACGCTGGGCGGCATCCTGCACAGCGACGACGTCGTGTTCGGCTCCACGGTGTCCGGCCGCGACGCGGACGTGCCCGGCATCGAGGACATGGTGGGCCTGTTCATCAACACGGTGCCCCTGCGCGCCCGCTGGACCGCCACCACGACCGCGGGAGAACTCCTCGCCTCCGTCCGGGCGCACCAGAGCGCGGTACTGCCGCACCAGCACGTCTCGCTGGCACGCATCACCCGCCGGGCCGGCGCCGGTGCGCTCTTCGACACCCTGGTCGTCTTCGACGTGGCGACCGACGTGCACGCGCTGCGGCGACCCGGCGACACCCTCGTCGTCACCGGCATCGTCAACGAGGGCGCCCCCCACTACCCGCTGACCCTGGTGGTGGAGCGCACCCCCGACGGCGGCCCGCGCTTCAACCTCATCCACGACGCGGAGCTGCTGAGGGAGAGCGACGTCCGCGAGATCCTGCGCACGTTCACGCGGAACCTCACCGGACTGCTCACCCGGCCGGAAGCCCCCGTCGCCGACCTGGCGTCCGGGGGCGGTGGGCACGTCGAGCCGGTCGCCCCCGCCACCCTGGGTGAACTGCTCGCCGCCGCGGCGCACCGTGACCCGGCCGCCACCGCGGTCACCCAGTGCGCCCTCGACGGCAGCACCCGCTCCCTGACCTACGGCGAACTGACCGAACGGAGCGACGGGCTGGCCGCCGTACTGCGTGCGGCCGGTGTCGGTCCCGGCCGGCGGGTCGCCGTCGCCGTGCCGCGCTCCGTCGAGCAGGTGGTCGCCCTGGTAGCCGTCGTCGGGGCGGGCGGCGCCTACGTACCGCTGGACCTGGCGTACCCGGACGAACGCCTCGAGTACGTCCTCGCCGACTCCGCCCCGCAGGTCGTTCTCGTGGAAGCCGAGCACCGCGACCGGTTCACCCGGCTGCTGGCCCGCGCGGGCGTGCCGGCCCGCGTGCTGGTACCGGGGGAGGAGCACGCGCCCACCGTCGCGGGGCCCGCACCCGCGGCCCGGTGGCAGGACCCCGCGTACGTGATCTACACGTCCGGCTCGACCGGCCGGCCCAAGGGGGTCGTCGTCCCGCACTCGAGTGTGGTGACCCTGCTCGCCCGCACCCGGCCCGCGATGGCCTTCGGCCCGGACGACGTGTGGGTCCAGTTCCACTCCTTCTCCTTCGACTTCGCCGTCTGGGAGCTGTGGGGCGCACTCACCCACGGCGCCGAGCTGCTGGTGCCGGAGTACGCTCTGACCCGTTCCCCGGTCGACTTCCACCGCCTGGTCCGCGAGCGCGGGGTGACGGTGCTCAACCAGACCCCGTCGGCCTTCCACCGCTTCGCCGAGGCCGACCGGCACGCGGGCGAGCCGCTGCCCGCACTGCGCCGGATCGTCTTCGGCGGCGAGGCGCTGGACCTCGGGCGGCTGCGCGACTGGGTCGAGCGGCACGGCACCGACGCGCCCGAGCTGGTCAACATGTACGGCATCACCGAGACCACCGTCCACGTCACCCACCGGGTGCTGACCGCCGCCGACTTCGCTCCCGGCGCCGTCGGCACCAGCCCCGTCGGCGGCCCGGTCCCGGGCCTCGTCACCCACCTGCTCGACGACCGGCTCCGGCCGGTGCCGCCCGGCCGGGTGGGCGCCATCTACGTCGCAGGTGACCAGGTGTCCCTCGGCTACCTGGGCAGGCCGGGGCTGACCGCGGGCAGGTTCGTCGCGAATCCGTTCCGGGCGGACGGCTCCCGCATGTACCACACGGGCGACCTGGCCCGCCGGACGTTCGACGGCGAGCTGGAGTTCGTCGGCCGCGCCGACGACCAGGTGCAGCTGAAGGGGTTCCGCATCGAGCCGGGCGAGGTGGAGTCCGCGATCCGCGACCTCGACGGCGTGGTCGACGCCGCGGTCACCGTGGCGGACAGCGAGGACCACCTGGTCGCACACGTCGTGGGCCGGGTGCCCGCGGACCTCACGGCGCTCCTGGCCTCGAAACTGCCCGCGCACATGGTGCCGGGCCGGGTGCTGCCCGTGGACGCACTGCCGCTGACGGTCAACGGCAAGCTGGACCGCAGGGCGCTCACCGAGCGCGCGGCGCCGGCCCCGGCGGTGAGCGGCGGTACCGCCGTCGGTGGTGCGGCGAGCAGCGGCGTAGCGGACAGCGGCGCGCCGGACGGCCGGGACGGCTCCGCGCTCGCCGCGGTCGTCGGCATCTTCGCCGAGGCACTGCCCGGCTCCACCCCGGACGCCGACACCGACTTCTTCGCCGCCGGAGGCGACAGCATCGTCGCCATCACCGTCATCAACCGGGCCAGGGCACTCGGCCTGCCGATCGCACCCCGCGACGTGTTCCTGCTCCGCACCCCCCGCGCACTCGCCGAGCACCTGGACACCCGCGCTTCCGAAGCCACGCCACCCGCCCCCGCCCCCCACGAGGACGGCCCGCTGCCGCCCACACCGATCATCCTGCGCCAGCGGCGACTGGGCGGATCCCTCGCCCGGTTCGCCCAGGCCAGAACGCTCACGGCACCCGACGGGACCGGCTTCGCCGACGCGGAGCGCGCCGCGCGGGCCGTCGTCGCCACCCACCCGGCGCTGCGACTGCGCCTGCGCGTCGACCACGGGGCGTGGTCCCTGCGCACGGAACCCGCCCGCGAGGTCACCGTCGCCCGCGCGGCCGGCACCGACACGACGACCGCGGCCGACGAAGCGGCCGGCCGGCTCGATCCCGAGACCGGCGGCGTCATCGCCTTCACCTGGCTGGAGGCGAGCCGCACCCTCGTGGTGGCCGTGCACCACCTCGCCGTCGACGCCGTGTCCTGGCTGATCCTGCTGGACGACCTGGCCGACGCCATGCGCGGTGCGGCCCTGGCACCGCCGACCACGTCCTACGCCGACTACGCCCGAGCGCTCACCCACCGGTCCGCCCAGGAGACCGACGGCCTGGCCCGCTGGCTCACCACGCTCCAGGCCCCCGCACCGCTGCCCGCCGCCGGGAACCCGCGCGAGCGGACGGCGGTACTCGCCCCCGAGGCGAGCGCCCGCGTCACGCGCACCGCGCCCGGCGCACTCGGCGTCGGTCTCACCGAACTGCTGTGCGGCGCACTGCGCGTCGCGCTGACCCGCATCCAGCCGGCGCCCACGGACCTGGCGGTCGATCTGGAACGGCACGGCAGGGTCCCGGCCCTCGACCACCACGACTACACCCGCACCGTCGGCTGGTTCACGTCCATCGCGCCGGTACGGCTCACCGCGCACACCGACCCCGTCGCCGCGGCCCGCGAGGTCGCCGAACACCAGCCGGACGAGCGCGCGCACGCCGACTACGGCGGACTGAGGTACCTCAACCCGCAGACCGCCCCGCTGCTCGCCGCCACCCACCACCCGCAGGTCCTGTTCAACTACCTGGGCCGCGGCGCCGAGTCGGAGGCACCGCGGATCACCGGTGGCGACGCGGGCAGCCCGTACGCCGTCGAGGTGAACGCGTGGACCGACGCCGCCACCGGCAGCCTGCACGCGGCCTTCACCCTCGCCGAGGGCGTCCCCGACGAGATCACCGGGCACTGGCACCGCGCGCTGCAACACATCGCGGACGCCGCCGCGACGGCCGAGCGCACCGCACCGGTCACCCCCCTCCAGCGCGGGCTGTACTTCCAGGCCCAGCTGACGGGCCCGGCGGGACACTACGTCGCCCAGAGCTGGTTCACCTTCGAACAACGCCTGGACACCGACGCGTTGTCCCGGGCGATGGCACACGTGCTCGCACGGCACCCGGCCGCGGGCGCGGGCTTCACCACGGACGAGGACGGGAACCCCGTCCAGGTCCTCGCCGCGGGACGCCGGGCCGACGTGCGCACGGCCGAAGCGGCGACCGACGCGGAGGCGGAAGCCCTGCGGCTCAGGGACCGGGAGGCGGGGTTCGATCCCGGCGAACCGCCGCTGATCCGGCTGACCGTGGTCCGCCTGCCCGGCGACCGGGACGGACTGCTGCTCAGCTACCACCTGCTGCTGTGGGACGGCTGGTCCCGCGAGATCGTGCTGCGCGACCTGTTCGACGCCTACCGCGCCGTCCTCGAGGGCACGCCCCTGGACGCCGCACCGGCCGACCCGGGCTTCGAGGACCACGCGAGGGCCCTCGCCGCGAAGGACCCGGCCGCCTCCGAACGCTTCTGGGCGCGGCACCTCGCCGGACTGCCCGGCCCGACCCTGCTCGCCGGACCGGCGCCCTCCCTGCCCGACGGCCTGCCGCGTGCGCTCGTGCGGACGCTGACCACCGGGCAGTCGGACGCCCTGCGGGAGGCGGCCCGGACCCACGGCGTCACCCTGAACACCGTACTGACCGGCGCCTTCGGCCTCCTCCTCGGCGCCCGCACCGGCCGCGCCGACGCCGTCTTCGGCGTGACCGTCTCCGGCCGGGAGGGCGAAGGACTGGCCGACGTCGTCGGCGTCCTGCTCAACACCGTGCCCATGTGGACGCGGGCCCGGCCGCACGACACGGTCCGCGCCTACCTGTCGGCCGTACAGGCGGCCCGGGTCGAGGCCATGGAGCACGAGCACCTCGGGCTCGGCGAGATCCAGCGGGCCGGCGGCCACGACACACTGTTCGACAACCTGTTCGTCCTCCAGAACTTCCTGGACCTGGACGCCTTCGCCGAGATGAACGCCCGGCACGGCATCACCTCGGTGCGGGCCGACGACTCGACCCACTATCCGTTCACGTGGGTGGTCACCCCCGGCGACCGGCTCACCGTCAAACTCGAGTACCGCGACCACGACACCGCCGGCGCCCGCGGCCTCCTCGACGATTACCTGCGCGTGCTCGACGACCTGACCGGGGCCGCCGGACCCACGGGGACGATCGGGGCTCTTCCCGGCCCGGCCCCCGCGCCCGAGCCCGCCGAACGCACCGACATCGGCACGGACACCGTCGTGGACCGCTTCGACCGGGCGGCCGACCGCGCCCCGCGACGGACGGCGCTCGTCGCCCACGGCTCGGCCATGACCTTCGCCGAACTCAGGGACCGCAGCCGGGCACTGGCGGGTGTGCTCGTCCGGCGCGGCATCGGCCCGGAGACGACGGTGGGCCTCGCGATCCCGCGCTCCCTCGACTCGATCGTGGCGCTCTTCGCCGTACTGCGCACCGGCGCCGCGTACGTGCCGCTGGAACTGGACCACCCCGACGAGCGGATCGCCGCGATCGTCGAGGACGCCCGACCGGACGCCGTACTCACCCTGAGTACCGTGGCGCACCGCCTCACCGGCGCCGTCGGCCTGATCGAGCTGGACCGTCCGCTGCCCGGGGCCGAGCCGTTCGTGACGTTCGCGCCGGACGACCCGCACCGGCTGCGGCACCCCGCGTACACGATCTACACCTCCGGCTCGACCGGCCGGCCCAAGGGCGTGGTGACCGAGTACGCCGGACTCACCAACATGCTCGTCAACCACCAGCGGCGGATCTTCGAACCGGTCCTGGCGGCGCACGGCCACCGGACCTTCCGCATCGCCCACACCGTGTCGTTCGCCTTCGACATGTCGTGGGAGGAACTGCTCTGGCTCGCCGACGGCCACGAGGTGCACATCTGCGACGAGGAACTGCGCCGCGACGCACCCAGGCTGGTCGACTACTGCCTGGAGCACGGGATCGACGTCGTCAACGTCACCCCGACCTACGCGCAGCAACTGGTCGCCGAGGGACTGCTCGCCGACCCGGACCGCCGGCCCGCGCTGGTGCTGCTCGGCGGCGAGGCCGTCACCCCGGCACTGTGGACACGGCTCGCCGAGACCGAGGGCACCGTCGGCTACAACCTGTACGGGCCCACCGAGTACACCATCAACACCCTCGGCGTCGGCACCTTCGAGTGCCCGGACCCGGTGGTCGGGGTCGCGATCGACAACACGGACGTGTACGTCCTGGACCCGTGGCTGCGCCCCGTGCCCGACGGCGTCCCCGGCGAACTGTACGTCGCGGGCGTCGGCATCGCCCGCGGCTACCTCGGGCAGCCCGCCCAGACCGCGCACCGCTTCGTCGCCTGCCCCTTCGGCGCACCCGGCGAGCGCATGTACCGCACCGGCGACCTGGCGGTGCGGCGGCCGGACGGGAACCTGGCCTACCTCGGCCGCACCGACCAGCAGGTCAAGATCCGCGGCCACCGGGTCGAACTCGGCGAGGTCGAGGCCGTGTTCGCCGCGCACCCGGCGGTCCGGTTCGCCGCCGCCGTCGCCCAGCCCGACCCGCAGGTCGACGGCGCCCACCGGCTGGCCGCCTACCTGGTGCTGGACGGTGCCGACCTGGCCGAGGTCGCCGCCGAAGTGGGTGCCGCACTCCCGGACTTCCTCCGTCCCACGCACTACGCCCGGGTCGACGGCATCCCGCTCACCGTGAACGGGAAGGCAGACACCAAGGCGCTCCCGGAGGCCAAGCCGCTGGGCGCGCTGACCACGGCGGGGGAGCGGCCCCCGGAGACGGAGACCGAGACCACGGTGTGCGAACTCTTCGCCGAGGCACTGGACCTGGACGACGACGAGGTGAGCGCAGTGAGCGACTTCGTGGCCCTCGGCGGCCACTCCATGCTGGCGGTGCGGCTGACCGGGCTGCTCCGCCGGGAGTACGGTCCAGTGATCACCATCCGCGATCTGTTCACCCTGCGAACCCCGGAAGCGATTGCCCGCCACCTCGATGACCACTCCTGACACCCAGCGGCCCCGCGCGGGGTCCGACATCCTCCGTACCGCCCTACGGCGCAACGTCGGCGCGATGGCCTGGGGCACCGTCCTCATGGGCCTCTACCAGGCCGGTGAGACCGCC
Source organism: Streptomyces coelicoflavus (assembly GCF_003112555.1). Lineage (GTDB taxonomy): Bacteria > Actinomycetota > Actinomycetes > Streptomycetales > Streptomycetaceae > Streptomyces > Streptomyces coelicoflavus. Next base: position 389,314 of record NZ_BEWB01000007.1, read on the forward strand.
TTCCCCATCGCGCTCGGCCTGATCGTCGAACACACCATGCGGCACCGGAGCCCGGAGGCGCTCGGCGTCTCCGTCGCCGCCCTCGCCGTGATCATCACGACCGTGTCGCTGTCCTGGCGGTTCGGGATGCGGATCCTTCAGAAGGCCAACACGACCGAGGCGCACCGCTGGCGGGTCCGGGTGGCCGGCGCGGGGCTCCAGCCGGTCGCCGGGGACGTCGACCTCAAGTCCGGCGAGGTGCTGACCATCGCCACCGAGGACGCCGACCAGACCGCCGACATCATCGAGGTGGTGCCGCTGCTGATCAGCTCGCTGGTGGCGGTCCTGATCGCGGCGGTCGCCCTGGGGCTGGCCGACGTCCGGCTGGGGCTGCTGGTCATCGTGGGGACGGTCGCGATCCTGTCGGTCCTGAGCGTGATGTCCAAACGCATCGGCTCCAGCACCCGTGAGCAGCAGGCGCGGGTGGCGCGGGCGGGCGCCAAGGTCGCCGACCTCATCATCGGCCTGCGTCCGCTGCACGGCTTCGGCGGCAATCACGCGGCGTTCCGCGCCTACCGCCGGGTCAGCACCGACGCGAAGCGCCAGTCGGTCACCGTCGCCCGGGTCGGCGGCGTCTACGCGGGCACCGCACTCGCCCTCAACGCGGTACTCGCCGCCGCCGTGACCCTCACGGCGGGGTGGCTGGCCTTCGAGGGGCGGATCAACATCGGTGAACTCGTCATGGCCGTGGGCCTCGCGCAGTTCATCATGGAACCGCTGAAACTCTTCTCGGAGATGCCGAAGTACGTGATGATCGCGCGCGCCTCCGCCGAGCGGATGGCGCTCGTACTCACCGCACCACCGGTCACGACACCGGGGACGGAGCGGCCGGCCCGGGGCGCCGGCCTGGAGGTCGACTGCGTCCGCCACGGGACGCTGCGCAAGGTGCGGTTCCGGGTCGCGGCCGGCGAGTTCGTGGCCGTCGCCGCGTACCAGCCGCGCGCCGCGGCCGACCTCGCGGCGGTCCTCGCCCTGAACGTCCCGCCCGACGCGTACGAGGGCACGGTGCGGGTCGGCGGACGGGACCTCGCGGACCTGGCGGTCGAGGCGGTCCGTGAGCACCTGCTGGTCAACCCGTACGACGGCGAGATCTTCGCGGGCACCCTGCGCTCCAACATCGACCCCTCCGGCACCAGCCGCACGGTCTCCGAAGCGGTCGAGGCCTCGATGCTGACCGACGTCGTCGCCCTGCACCGGGAGGGGCTCGACTACGCCGTCCGCGACCGGGGCGCCAACCTCTCCGGAGGCCAGCGCCAGCGGCTCTCCCTGGCCCGCGCCCTCGCCGCCGACACCGACGTCCTGGTGCTGCGCGACCCGACCACGGCCGTCGACGCGGTCACCGAACAGCTCATCGCGCGGGGCGTCGCCGAGCTGCGCCGGGGCCGCACCACCCTGGTGATCACCAGCAGCCCCGCCCTGCTGGACGCCGCCGACCGCGTGCTCGTCCTGGACGACGGCGTCGTCACCGCCGAGGACACCCACCGCCGCCTCCTGGCCACGGACGAGGAGTACCGCCTGGCAGTGACCAGATGACCGGCTCGCCCGTTGAGCAAGTGCCCCCGCGCCGGATGTTTGGTCCGGCGCCGACGGGAAAGGGGCTCTGTGATCACCGGAGATGACAATCCGGTGCAAAGCGTGTGGAAAGCAACCGCAAGGAGGTATCGATGTCCTCGAAACGACGTCGCAAGAAGAAGGCCCGCCGCAAGAACGGCGCCAACCACGGCAAGCGCCCCCAGAGCTGAGGACGCCCCGCCGCAGCGGGCGGGCGGCAGCCGTGTCGCCCGCCCTCGCGTTCAGGCCATGCGGTCCCGCGCCAGAGCCCAGGCCACGTCCCTCACCAGCGCGTGCCGCCAGCCCGCCCGGTCGTGGCCCGACGCCGACCGGGAGACCCGTACGGTCGCACCGGCCCGCTCGGTCAGATCCTCCACCAGGGCGCAGTGCGGGAGCATCCGCGTCTCGTGCTCACCCACGTCGAAGGCGATCCGCAGGCCGGACAGATCGGGACGCCCGCGCAGACGAGCCGCCAGGGCACCGCCGAGCGGGCCGCCCAGCGGGTCCGCCCGGTCCACCGCACCCGGCGTCCACCACACCGACGGCGACTGGCAGGCCACCCGCGAGACCAGACCGGGGAACTCCACGGCGGCGTACAGCGCGCTCAGTCCGCCCAGGCTCTGCCCCGCGACCACGAGCCGGTCCCGATCGGCGGGCACACCGCTTCGGGCCACGAGCGGCAGCACCTCGTCCCGTACCGCCTCCCACAGCCCGGGCCGGCATCCGAACTCGGCCGCGCGGTCCCCGGCGGGCAGGAACACGAGTGTGACCGGCGGCATCTCGCCGCCGGCGACGGCCGAGTCGAACGCGGTCATGGCCGGGTGCAGGTACAGCCAGTCGTCCCCGTCGAGCAGCAGCACGACCGGTCCGCCCCCGCCCGCCGCGTGGACCCGCACGGTACGCCGCCCACCGAGCCGCTCGCTCGTCCAGCGCAGCCGGGTCCGGGGGAGGGGCAGGACGGCGTCGGCATCGACCGCGGGCCAGTGCGGCTGGGGCGGCGCGTCCGGCGTCGCGGCGACGGACCGGTCCCCGCCCGCGCCGGCCGGGTTGAGCGGGTCGGCGTACGCCGCGTCGCCCATCAGGAACCGATACGTCACCCGCAGTCGCGCCGGCATGCGCACCTCGGCGTACCAGCAGTCCGTGGCACCCCACCGGCGCAGCGGCACCGGATCCGACCAGCTCTCGAAAACGACGGTCGCCGCCTCGGACCCGCGCCGCAGGAACAGGGTCGCCCAGCCGTCGCCGTCCGGCACCGAAGCGGGCGTGCGCGCGGCGACCCAGAAGGCATCGGTGCCGGGAGCCCCGCTCAGTCCGAACCCGGCGAACGGCTCTTCCCCCGTCAACTGCATGAAGGTCTCCCGGTGAAGGTCCTCTGGTGAAGGTCTCCTTGTGGAGCGCGAAGCCCGAAGGCTAAGCTCGCCAGCATTAGGCGAGCCTAACCTAATTCCCCGGGAGGCTTCGGGCATGAGCACCAACCCGTTCGACGACGCCGACGGCCGTTTCCTCGTCCTCGTGAACCACGAGGGACAGCACTCGCTCTGGCCGTCCTTCGCGCAGGTGCCCGGCGGATGGACCGTCGCCCTCGAGGAGAACACCAGGGACGCCTGCCTGGAGTACGTCGAGACCAACTGGACGGACCTGCGCCCCCGTTCCCTGGCCGAGTCCGCCGACTCCTGACCCGCGCCGCCCGCGCCGACGCCCCTCGACGCGGGCGGCGCACCTCAGGCGGTCCCCGTGAACTCCCAGGTGCCGTGGGCGACCCGGTGGACGTCGAAGCCGGGCACCGACCGCAGGAACTCGGCCCCGCCCGGCGCCTCGGCACGTGACCCCTCGGCCACCGGGACGTGGACCTCGGCCCGCGACCCCACGGGCACCCGCACCGTCAGCCGCAGCCTGCCTCCCACCGCGGACCACGCCACCGACGCCTCCCCGCGCACGGTCCGCACCGAGGTCCGCGCCCAGTCGACGCCCGTGCGCGCGTCCGGGCGCACACTGAACGTGCGGTAGCCCGCGTCGCCCGGCCGCAGTCCGGCCACGTTCTCGTACAGCCACTGGACGACGGTGCCCTGGAAATAGTGGTCGCGCGAGCGGGAGTCCAGCGGCCACATCTCCCACATGGTGTCGGCGCCGTGCTCGTGCCAGTAGCCCCAACTCGGATACGTGCGCTGGGTGGCGACGGCGTGGGCGACGTCCGGGCGGCCGTGCGCGCACAGCACCCGCAGCAGCACGCTGGTGCCCAACGCGCCCGTGTTCAGGTGGTTGCCGCGCTCCTCGATGTCCGCCACCAGGCTGTCGAGGACGGTGCCCCGGGCGCCCGCCGGCACCAGCCCGAACGCCAGCGGTATCGCGTTGGACGTCTGCCGGTAGTCCGGGTCCTTGGCCGTGCGGTAGTGACCGTCCGGCCCGAGGAACGTCTCGTTGAACGCGCTCCGCAGCTCCTCGGCGGCGGCCCGGTAACGCTCCGGGACATCGTTGTCGCCCGGCAGTCCGGACAGCGCCTCACCCAGCTCCGCGGTGTGCAGCAGCGCCCGGTACAGATAGGCCGTCGCGGTCAGCCGGGTGTCCTCCGGCGGGTTGCCGCCGTACCCGGGGGCCAGATAGTCGCCGAGCGCGGTGACGGCCAGCCCGTCCCGCAGCCGGGCGAGTTCCCAGTCCAGGTAGCGGGTCAGGGTCTCCCAGTGCTCCCGGGCCGCCCGCTCGTCCCCGTACACCCGGTACAACTCGCGGACGACGAAGGGGTACACGGTCGTCCACTCCGGGGACGGGCCGAGATCCCCGTACCCCCAGCCCCCGCTGGGCACGATCACCGGCAACTGCCCCTCGCCGGTCTGGCTGTCGGCGAGGTCGCCGAGCCACTTGGACAGGAAGCGCTGCATCCCGAAGGCGTGGGTCATGACCGGCGTGCCGAGCTGGGCGTCCCCGGTCCAGCCGTTCTTCTCGTACATCGGCGTGTCGGTGGGGATGCCGTGCAGGTTGTTCAGCACCGTGCGCCGCATCGCCCGGTCCAGCCACTCGTAGAACGGCACCGAGCAGGAGAAGGAGCCGACCTCGTCCACGCGCGAGTGCACCAGCCGGCCCAGCACGTCCCCCGGCTCCGGCCGCGCGGGCAGCCCGTGGACCTCGACGTACCGGAAGCCCTTGTACGAGAAGGCGGGCTCCCACACCTCCTCGTCCCGGCCGGCGCACACGTACTCGTCGGTCTGGAAGCGGCCCGGCACGTGCCCCGTCTCGGCCTGCACACTGCCGTCGTCCTCGCGCTTCTCGCCGTGGACGAGCCGGACCACCGTGCCCCCGGCGGCCCCGCGCACGGTCAGCCGGGTCCAGCCGGCCATGGTGCGGCCCATGTCCACGACGTACACGCCGGGGCGCGGCTCCTCGATCGCCTTCGGGCGGACGGTGCCGACGACCTCGATCGGGTCGTGCGGCTGCGCGCGCAGCGTGCCGCCGGGCGCCTCGCGCACCCCGGCCGCCCTCCATCCCGAGTCGTCGAACCCGGGCCGGGACCAGCCGTCGGGCGCCCGTCGGGCGTCGTAGGTCTCCCCGGCGTACAGGGAGTTGGACAGGGTCGGTCCCTCGGTGATGCGCCATTCGCCGTCCGTGGCGACGGTGGTGCGGGTGCCGTCCGGGTGGTCCATCTCCAACTGCGCGAGCAGCCGGGGTTCGCCGTGCCAGGGAGCGCGGTGCCAGTTCCAGACGTTGGGGGTCGTCATGCCGTAGAAGCCGCGCCCGAGGGTGACGCCGATGGCGTTCTCGCCGCGCCGCAGCAGGTCGGTCACGTCGTGGACGGCGTACAGCACCGTCTCGTCGTAGTCGGTGAACCCGGGGTCGAGGACCTGGTCGCCGACGCGGCGGCCGTTGATCTCGGCCTCGTAGTAGGCGAGTCCGCTGATGTACAGGCGGGCGCGTGCGACGTGCCCCCGGACGGCGAAGGAGCGGCGCAGCAGCGGGGCGGGCGCCTCGGGAGCGGCGACCGTCACGCCGTCGCCCCAGGGGCCCTGGCCGTAGGGGGCCAGGACGGCGGCCGGCTGCCAGGCGCCGTCGTCGAACCCGGCCCGCTCCCAGCCCTCCTGCGCCGTTTCGGCGGTGCGCCAGCCCTCGCCGGTGCGGAGTTCGTGGGTGCGCCCGTCCTCGGTCTCGACGACGAGGCGGACGAGGAGGCCGCCGGGGTTCACATCGGCACCGGTCCGGTTGGTGGCGAGGGCGGCGACGACGACGCCGTCACCGGCCGAGCGGGCCGCCTCCGTGACGTCGGCGGTGCGCCCGGTGCGCCAGCCGTCGGTCTGCCGCGGCGCGTGGAGCACCTGCTGCCCGTCGACGAAGAGGGTGAAGTCGTCGTCGGCCGTGGCGCTCACCACGGCCCGCTTCACGACGGAACCCGCCGGCAGGGTGAGCACGGCGCGGAACCGGCGTTCGCCCTCCGGAGCGTCCGAGGAGGTCGCGCCGGGGGACCAGATCCAGGACGCGCCCTCCAGGGACGGCGGCGCGGGCGGCTCCTCGGCGCCGATCCAGCTCGCCCGCCAGCCGTCGGACGGCAGTGACGTCTCCCACCAGCGGGCCTCGCTCCAGCCGGAGCGCCGGCCGGCGGCGTCCCAGACCCGGACCTGCCAGTGGTAGCGGGTACGGGGGAGCAGCGCGGGACCGCCGTAGGGGACGCCGACACTGCGGTCGGAGGTGACCCTGCCCGAGTCCCAGACCGTGTGGGTGCGCCGGCCCCGGCCGACGGAGTCCCTGGTCACCCGGACGTGGTAGGCGCTCTGCCGGGCGCCGTGGCCCGGGGCGGCCAGCTCCCAGGACAGGCGCGGGCGTTCGACGTCCGTGCCCAGCAGGTTTCCGGTGTATTCGACACTGGTCCGGACGACATGGAGCCCGGTGCCCCGCTCCGGCCGGCCGTCGGCCGGAGCCGTACCGCCCGACGCGGCACCGGCCGCGAAGGCCGGTCCGCCGGCGGTCAGCGCCGTGACACCGGCGGCGCCCGCGGTCGCCACGGCGCCGCGAAGGAAGATTCTGCGGTCCCAGCCCTCGGTCATGTGTGTCCGCCTTTGCTCGTCGTGCCGACGCGGCGGGGAGGAACCGTGCGGGTGACTCGCGTCGGCTGCCTGAAACCGTGAATGAAACGATTCAATGAAGCGTCTCACGATCCTAGGCATGTCCTGTGGGGCGCGGCAAGGTGTCCGACGGCGGCCCTCGCCGTGGCGGGTGGTCCGGTCGAGGTGTCGGGAGTGGTTCGGTCCGTGCCGCCCATTCCCGCCCTTTTCCGCTTCCGTGGAATGCGTCTGACGGGGCGTCGGTGAATTGCCGGCGGAAACAGAAGTCCGCAGTTCTGTTAATTTTTGCGCCGCTCACCGATCTTGTCATGAGCGCGTCCGACTAGGAAGGTTCTCCGTGCGGACAGGGAGTTCTTCCCCGCCCCGATTCCGCACTTCCCCCACAAGCCGCCGCATGCGGCTGTCCGGAAATGGAGAAAAGATGCTTCGTCTACGCGCGATCATGGCTTCGGGTGTCGCGGCGGCGGCGCTGGTCGTGTCCTCGGGCGCGGTCTCGGCGCACGGCACCACCGGGGCGGACTCTCCCGCTCCCGGCGGGAGTTACCAGGCCCGGATGGTGCGGGCGCTCGGCGACTCCCTCGGGATCAGCGACGCGGCCGCCGCCCGGCGGCTCGACTCGCAGGCCCGTCAGCAGTCGGTGCTCGGCACCCTGCGTTCCTCCGGTGCCGACCCGCGCGGAGCCTTCTTCGACGAGGACGGCCGCCTGACGGTGAACGTCACCGACGCGAGCACGGCCCGCGTGGTCGAGGCCGCCGGGCTCGAGGCACGCACAGCACGGCACACCGCCGACGAACTGGACGCCGTCAAGGCGGCGCTGGACGAGGCCGCGAAGCGGGAACTGCCCACGGGCGTCCAGGGATGGGGCGTCGACCCGGTGACGAACAAGGTGGTCGTCCGGGTACGCGACACAGCGACGGCGGCCGACCGGGAGTTCCTGGACAAGGCCGCGTCCTACGGGTCCGCGGTCGCCGTGCAGGACAGCGACGGCAAGGCCGTCTCGATGGCCGGCACCGTCTACCCCGGCAGCCGGATGGACTACGGCAACCACTACTGCTCGGTCGGCTACGGCGCCCGGGACGCGTCGGGCCGGCAGGTCCTGGTCACCGCCGGACACTGTGTCGAGAACCTGCCCGACCTGTACTACGACGGCTCGCACTTCGCCAAGGGCACCACCACCCGGTTCCACCACGGGCGGAACAGCGTCGACATGGGCCTCGCCTCCGTCGACGCGGGCTGGACCGTCGCGCCCCTGGTCGGCACGTGGAACAACGGCGGCGACATCGCCGTCGAGGGCAGCCGGCGGGCCCCGGTCGGGTCCGACGTCTGCAAGTCCGGCGCCACCTCCGGCTGGACCTGCGGCTCCATCAAGGCCTACGACTACTCGGTGACGTACACCGACCCCGGGCAGCCGGCCACCCTGGTGACCAACCTCGGGCTGAGCAACGCCTGCGACCTGGGCGGGGACAGCGGCGGTCCCTGGATCTCCGGCAACCAGGGCCAGGGCATGACCTCCGGCGGCCAGACCGACAACCGGTGCAACGGCGTCTACGGCCAGGGCACCTCGTACTTCCAGCCGCTGGACGACACGCTGCGGTACTACGGACTGAGCCTGAACACCGCCTGACCGATCCGCAGGCCGTGCCCGGCGCGACGCTCTCCCCAGGCGCCGCGCCGGGCCGGTGGACCGCCCGTACCCTGTGGTGATCCACGACGGCAGGGCTGCCCCGCCCACCTGCGGCGGGAGCCCTGCCGGCCCCCCTGACAGAACCGTTCGGGAGCCGTCGATGAACCAGCGGGACGACCGGCCGGAGACAGACCCGCCCGAGAGGACGCGGCCCGAGGAGGCGTGGCGCGCGGACGGGGCCACCTTCGGGGAGGCCCTCCACCGGGCGCTGAAGGGGCGCGGACTGTCCTTGCAGCGTCTGCACCACCACCTCGGCGAACGCGGCATCTCGGTGAGTCCGGTGACGCTCAGCCACTGGCAGCGGGGCCGCAGTCAGCCCGAGCGCCGGCAGTCCCTGCGGGCGGTGGCGGAGATCGAGGTCATCCTGCACCTGGCGCCGGGAACGCTTCAGACCCTGCTGGCCCACCGGCGCCCGCGCGGCAGGGCGCTCGCCCCGACGAACCGGGTGCCGGAAGCCCTCTCCCGCGTCCTCGGCCCCGGCGCGCCCCTCGAGCGGGCCCTGGGAGCGGACGCCTACCGGTTCAACGAGAACCTCCTCACCCTGTCCGTGTCGGAGACCGTGCACCTCGACGACCACGGGTGCATCGAGCGGTACACGGTCAGCCACGTCGTGCGCGCCACCCGTGACGACGTACGGCACCTGACGGCCCACCACAACCTGGACGATCCCGGCACGCCCTCCGTGCAGGTGACCGTCAACTGCGGTCGCCTGGAGGCGCTGTATTTCCGGCAGGAAGTCAGTTCCGCGGTATTCGACATCGGATTCGGGCGCGCCCTCCGGCGCGGGGAAACCGCGATCATCGACTACACGCTCGACATCGGCCCGCGGTGGAAACCCTCCAACCACCACGAGCGCACCCTGCCCGTCCCGGTCCGGCAGTATCTCCTGCACATCTTCTTCCATCCCCGGCACCTTCCGTCCGCCGTGCACGGGTACTACCGCCACAACTCGGAAGCGGAGCGGGAGGAGATCCGCCCGCTCGGCCCGGACGCTTCCCACAGCGTCCACATACTGCCCGCGAAATGCCAGGCCGGCATTTACGGAATCGCCTGGGGCCGGCAGGAGGACCCCGGACCCCGCGAGCGGCCACCGCAGCACTCAGCCGACTGACGCACGCCGCCGACGACGACGGTGCGCGTCCCCGCCAGGAGACGACGATGCTTCGATCCCGCTTCACCGTGGAAGCCACCCCCGCCACCGTCCGCGCCGCGCGCAGGAGGATCGCCGCCACCGTGCGGTCGTGGGGCGCCCCGCTCTCCGAGGAACAGCGCGTACGTCTCGAACTGGTGGCCTCGGAACTGCTCACCAACGGGCTGCTGCACGCGGGGGGCCGGCTGGCCGTGGACATCGTCCTGGACGAGCACCTCGTCGTCGTCGAGGTGTCCGACGGGAACCCGTCCCTGCCCCGGCGGCGCCGTGCGGGCCCCGACGCCGAAGGGGGACGCGGGCTCACCGTTCTCGACGGACTCTGCCTGCTGCGGGGCGCGGAGGCCACCGAGACCGGGAAGCGCTGCTTCGCGGTGCTCGACCTGAACGCCCCCGTCCGGCACGGGGAGGAGGCGCCGCCGGGTGCCCTCGTCGCCGAGGACGCCGGTCACGAGCGGTGGTCGCTCACGCCGGCCGGGGGACGGCTGCTGGGTGCGCTGCTCCCGGCGCCGGAGCCGCCGGCCCGGTCGTGGACGTCGTAGGGCGGGGTCCGCCGGCCGCGCGGGCGTCGTGCTCGCGCGGCCTACCGCCACCCGTTCAGGAGCAGATCGAACACCGTCTCCACCGTCGCCCGCGGATCGTGCCGCCCCGCGGTCAGGGCGGGCACCTCGAGGACGAACCGGGCCAGGGCCGCACAGGCCGGGTCGTCCGGCTCCCGGCCGAGTTCCTCCGCGATCACCGTGCCCAGCGCGTCGGCGTGCCGCATCCACATGCGCTCCCCGTACTCCCGCAGCGCCGGAGTGCCGTTGACCAGTGCGGTGAAGCTCTCCCGGCGCGGATCGGTCACGATCGGCACCCAGGACTTCAGGGCGTGCGCACGGAGCGCCTCCACCACGCCCTGTCCCTCGGGCCGTTCACGGACGGCGGCGGCCAGCGCGGCGTCGACCTCCTCCTCACGGTCGAAGACCAGCGCCTCCTTGCTCGGGAAGTGCGCGAAGAGGGTCGTCGTCGAGACATCGGCCCGCTCGGCGACGTCGCGGACGCTGACGCGGTCGAAACCGTGCTCGAGGAAGAGCTCAAGGGCCGCGTCGGCGATGGCCTGCCTGGTCGCGGCCTTCTTGCGCTCGCGCCGGCCTGGGGTCGGAGAGTCGGGCATGGGATCACTCTACCGCACGACTGGAACGACACAGAAAGTGTTCATGGGCAGGGAACGGACTGAGTCACTAACTGGAACAGTTGCAGTTTCTTACTCGTTTCTGCTTTGGTGGTCGCACGGGGGACCCACCGACGGAAGGAACCCGCCATGAACTCTCCGGCACCCGCGAGCGCGCGGATCAGCATCATCGGCGCCGGCCCGGGAGGGCTCACCTGCGCACGTGTCCTGCGGCGGCACGGCATCGCGGCGACGGTGTACGACCGGGACCCGGACGCCGGCTCCCGTGATCAGGGAGGCTCGCTCGACCTGCACGAGGAGGACGGCCAGCTCGCACTCCGTGAGGCGGGCCTGCTCGAGGAGTTCTTCGCGCTCGCCAGGTGCGAGAGCCAGGAAGAGCGCCGCATCGACACCGCGGGGCGCCTCCTCGGCCACCGGCTGCCGACCGAGGGCGAGACGGCCCGCCCGGAGATCGACCGCGGTCAGCTGCGGGACCTCCTCCTGCGGTCGCTCGATGCCGGGACAGTGCGATGGGGGCACGCGCTGGAGTCGGTGGGCGGTCCGGCCGGCGGGCCGCGGGTCCTGACCTTCACCGACGGGAGCACCGTGGAGACGGACCTGGTCGTCGGAGCGGACGGTGCCTTCTCCCGCGTCCGCGCGGCGGTGTCCGGCGCCGTGCCGCGCTACACCGGGGTCGGCTTCCTCGAGGCCTGGTTCGACGAGGTGGACTCCGCGCACCCGGAGGCGGCCGCACTGGTCGGCCGGGGCAGCGCCCACGTGGCCGACGGGGAACGGGGGCTCTTCGCGCAGCGCGGCAGCGGCGGCCACATGCGCGTCTACCTCATGCGCCGGGTCCCCCTGGACTGGATGGCGGCGGCCGGCCTCCGTCCGGAGGACACCGAGGGCATCCGCGCGCGGCTCCTCGCCGAGTACGCGGGCTGGTCACCGCGGATACTCCGGTTGATCACCGACAACGACGGCGCCTACGTCGACCGCCCGCTCTTCGCCCTGCCGGTGCCGCACACCTGGCGGCCCACGCCCGGCGTGACCCTGCTGGGGGACGCCGCGCACCTGATGCCCCCGCTCGGGGTCGGCGTCAACCTCGCCATGCTCGACGCCGCCGAACTCGCCCTCGCCCTCGCCAACTCGGCCACCGTCGACGACGCCGTGCGCGCCTACGAGAAGACGATGCTCCCGCGCTCGGCCGAGATCGCCGGGATGCTGGAGGGAGGCGCCGGGTTCCTGCTGGAGGAACCCGACGCCGAGGAGCTCGCACGGCTCGCTAGCAGCTGAGGTTGCCGCCCGGCTCCACGCCGAGGAGCTGGGTGAAGCGCTCGTAGTTGTCGATGCGGCTCTGGACCTGCCCGGGATTGCCCCCGTCGCACTCCAGGCTGCCGTTGATGGCGCGGATGGTCTCCCCGAACCCGGCACCGTCGACCATGGCGTCGTGCGGGGTCATGGTGCCGGGCCCGGACTGGGTGTTCCAGTACCACAGGCCCGTCTTCCAGGCCACGGCCGAGTCGTTCTGGACCAGGTCCGGATTGTTGAGCAGATCGATGCCGAGGGCGTCCCCGGCGGCCTTGTAGTTGAAGTTCCAGCTCAGCTGGACGGGCCCGCGCCCGTAGTACTCGTCGTTGCCGGCCGGGCAGCCGTAGGGCTGGGAGGCGTCGCAGTAGTGGGGGTAGTTGGCGGTGTTCTGCTCGACGATGTGCACGAGGCCGCCGGTCTCGTGGCCGACGTTGGCGAGGAAGGCGGCGGCCTCCTGCTTCTTGACCGTGTCGCTGCCCGTGTTGGCGAAGCCCGGGTAGGCGCTGAGCGCGGCGGTGAGGCCGCTGTAGCTGTAGAAGGAGTTCCGGTTCGGGAACATCTGGTCGAACTGGCTCTCGCTGACCACGAATTCGGCGGCAGCGGTCCGGGCGGCGGGCTTCCCGGCCTCCTCCGCCTTCTCGGCGACGGCCGACGGGGCCATGGTCAGGGTGCACAGGGCGGCCGCCGCGCCGGTGGCGGCCAGCAGTGCGAGCTTGCGGTGCTGCACGGTATCGACTCCTGCTCGATGGCTCGATGGGAGGGACGGCGGGGGAGGACGGGGTGGGGGGAGCGGCGGCGGCCCCGGGAGGGACGCGGTCGCTCCCGGGGCCCCCGTCCGGCCCCGTCAGCCGCCGACGTTGACGTCGATGCAGGCGTAGAACGCGTTGTCGGTGTCGGCGACGTTCCACACGGCGAGCACCTTCTGCTGCCCGCTGAGTCCGCCGAAGTCGACCTGGTGGTTCACCACGGCGCCCGGCTTCGCGCCACCGTCGTCGAACAGCGCGATCCGCTGACCGCCGACGTAGTACTCCCAGGTGCTGGTGGCGTGCTGTGCGGTGAGCTGCCACGAGAACGTCGTGGTCTTCGACACCGGGGTGACCTGCCACCCCTTGCTGTCGTCGTCCAGCTCCGCGAACCGGCTGTTGCCGCCGCTGCAACTGGTCAGGCCCTTGGGGCCCTCGACGCTCTGCGGCTCGTACTTGATGTCGCCGCAGGACACCGTGCCCGCCGCGCACTGGGCCTGGCGGCTGGGCGGGTCGGAGATGTAGCCGTGGGCGCTCGCCGAGGAGGCGGGCAGACTCACGGCGACGACGGGGGCGAGAACCGCGCCGATCAGGGCAGCGGTCTTCCGGCGTGCGTGCATGGGGAACTCCTTCACATCCGGCCGTCCCGGGCCACGCGCGGTCATGTGTGGGGGTGACCGCGCGCACCGGGGTACGGCCTCTCGTGGGTGGGGCCAGGAGGCGCGAAGGTGCGCGTACTCGCCGTCCTCGCGGGGGAGTGGGACCCCGGCAAGGCTCAACTCCGCAAACGGAGCGGCGAGTTCTGTTGGACTAGACCATACAAGCGGCCGACATGACCGTGTCAAGGGTGTGTACGGCGAACCACGGCCCGGAGAGGCGCGGTTGGCCGGGGGCCGCGCCCGCTCCGGCCGTTACCCTGCCCGTCATGAGCAGCTCACTGGCGCGTCACGACGACACCGAGGTGGCCGTCGCCGCAGCCCTGGCCGGCGCGACGGCCGTCCGGACCCGGTACGGGCAGCGGCTGACCCGGATCGACAAGGGCGACGGGGACTTCGCCACCGACGCCGACGTGGCGGCGGAGGAGGCGATCCTCGACGTCCTGCGCTCCGCCCGGCCCTCGGACGCGATGCGCGGTGAGGAGGGCGGGCGGCGGGGCGCGGCCGACGCGGCGCGCGAGTGGCTGGTCGACCCCCTGTGCGGCACGCTCAACTACGCCGTCGGCACCGCGCTGGTGGCCGTCAACGTGGCGCTGCGCGACGGCCCCGCGGCGGTGGCGGACCCGTTCGGAGGCGAGGTCTTCCACACCGACGGCGAGACCGCCCGGGTCCGGCGCGACGGGCGGGACACACCACTGGCGCCCACCGCGTCCTCCCGGCTGGTCGAGGTGAACCTCGATCCGCCCTTCCCGGGCGCACCCGCGTTCCGAGCGGTGGACCTGCTCGCGCACCCCGGGTTCGGGCGGGTGTTCCGGCCCCGGGTCGTGTCGACGACGCTGGCACTGGCCTGGGTGGCCGCCGGGAAACGCGCCGCCTACGTCACCGACGGCACCGCCCTCACCGAGAGCGTGCACTTCGCCGCCGGCATCGCGCTGTGCCGGGCGGCCGGCTGCGTCGTCACCGGAGTCGACGGCGCCCCGGTCGGTCCGGCGGGACGGGGGCTGGTGGCGGCGGCCGACGCCGAGACCCATGGGCAGTTGCTGTCGCTGCTGCGTGAGCCACTCGGTTCCGGCACCGGCCGCCGGTAGGGCCGACCGGGTAGAGCATGCCCCGTTCCGTGCCGCCCGCCCGGGAAACGGCCTTGTCGCTGCTAGTTTCGCCAGCCGTCGGAGAAACGCGGACGTCTCGGTCGGAGACGGGCATCGCTTGCGGAGGGAGTACGGGTGACTGGTGTGCGCGAGGAGCCGTCGGGGACGGGCGCCCCGTTCGGGCGAAGGACCTTCATGGCGTCGGCCGTCCTGACGGCCGCGGCCGCTCCCGTCCAGGCCGCCGCACCCGCACGGGCGGCCGGGCGGCCGGAAGGTGCCGTGTCCGGCTGCCGGTCGGTGGCGCGGCTGCTCGCCGTCCCCCACGGCGGACGCGGTGTCGGCTGGCTGCGGGAGGCCCTTCAGGTCGCCGTGGCACTCGAACTCGCCACGATCCCGCCCTACCTGTGCGGCTGGTGGTCGGTGGGGGACCGCACCAGCCACGTCGCGCGCCTCGTCCGGCGCATCATCGGCGACGAGATGTACCACATGGGCGTCGTCTGCAACCTGCTGGTGGCGGTGGGCGGCCGGCCCCGGATCACGGACGCGGCCGTCGCCTACCCCGGTCCCCTCCCGGGCGGAGTGCGCGACGGCGTGAACGTCTACCTGTCGGGCCTCAACAGGCCCTTCGTGCACGACGTGATGATGGCGATCGAGGCGCCGGAAGAGCCCCTGGACCGCGGCGTCAGCAGCTCGCCCAGCATCGGCCATTTCTACGACGACCTCGTGCGCGCCTTCCGGACCACGGCGCCCGAACTGTCGGCCCACGGGCAGCTGTCCGAGCACATCGGCTCCGACGTCCTGGAACCCGTGACCGACCTCGACGGCGTCGAGCGGGCGATCGAGATCATCAAGGAACAGGGCGAGGGCACCGCCGGCTCCCCCGAGGACGCGTTCGGGGACGACCACCCGGCCCACTACTACGCCTTCGGCGAGATCTACCACGGACGGCAACTGCGCCGGGAGCAGGACGGCTGGCGGTTCACCGGCGCCCCCGTGCCCTTCCCCGACGCCCGCCCCATGGCCCGCGTTCCGGCCGGCGGATGGCCCGACCCGCCCCAGCGGGTCCAGGACCTCCTCGACCGCTTCGACACCGCCTACGCCAAGGTACTGAGCACCCTCGAGGCGGCCTGGGCCGACGGCGACGCGCGCACCCTGCGCTCGGCCGTCCGCACCATGGGCGCCCTGGAGTCCCCCGCGCTCGAGCTGATGGAGACCGCCGTCCCCGGCGCTCACGGCAGCACCTACGGACCCCAGTTCCGCCCGCCGGGCGCGTGAGCGGGCCGGCCCGCGCGTGACGGCGGCCGGGAGGGTCAGTGACCGCCGGTGAGGGCGCCGCCGATCCTTTCGCGCATCACGGTGCTGTGCTCGTTGAGCCCGACGATCTCGACCCGCTTGCCGCGCTGTGCGTACTTGGTCTCGATCGCGTCCAGCGCGGCGACGGACGAGGCGTCCCAGATGTGGGTGGCGGACAGGTCGATGACGACCTGGTCGGGGTCACCGGCGTAGTCGAAGCGCGAGACCAGGTCGTTGCTGGAGGCGAAGAACAGCTCGCCGGTGACGGAGTACACGACCTGGCCGCCGTCGGGGTCGGTCACCGAGGTGACGTCGGCCAGGTGGGCCACCCGCCTGGCGAAGATCACCATCGCGGTGACGGAGCCGACCACGACGCCGATGGCGAGGTTGGAGGTGGCGACGACGACGGCGACGGTGGCCACCATGACGAGGATCTCGCCGGCCGGCATCCGCTTGAGCGTCCTCGGCGTGACGGAGTGCCAGTCGAAGGTCGTGAACGACACCATCACCATCACCGCGACCAGGGCCGCCATCGGGATGTCGGACACGACCGGGCCGAAGACGATGCACAGCACCATCAGGAACGAGCCCGCCAGGAACGTGGACATGCGGGTACGTGCCCCGGACACCTTCACGTTGATCATCGTCTGGCCGATCATGGCGCACCCGCCCATGCCGCCGAAGAAGCCGGTGACGATGTTGGCGATGCCCTGACCGATCGACTCACGGGTCTTGTTGGAACGGGTGTCCGTGATGTCGTCCACGAGCTTCGCGGTCATCAGCGACTCCATGAGCCCGACCAGTGCCATGGCGAGTGCGTACGGGGCCACGGTCGTCAGCGTGTCCAGGGTGAACGGCACGTCGGGCAGCCCCGGCACCGGCAGCGCGTGGGGCAGCTCCCCCTTGTCACCGACGGTCGGCACGGCGATGCCGGCCGCCACGGTGATCACGGTCAGGACGACGATGGAGACCAGCGGCGCCGGGACCACCCGGGTGACCCGGGGGAAGAGCACCATCAGCACGAGCCCGCCGCCGACCAGCGGATAGACCGGCCAGGGCACGTCGGTCAGCTCCGGCACCTGGGCCATGAAGATGAGGATGGCCAGCGCGTTGACGAAACCGACCATCACCGAGCGCGGCACGAACCGCATCAGCCTGGCCACCCCGAGCGCGCCGAGGACCACCTGGAAGACACCGGCGAGGATGACCGCCGCGACCAGGTAACCGAGGCCGTGCTCACGGTTCAACGGCGCGATCACCAGGGCGACGGCACCGGTCGCCGCGGAGATCATCGCGCGGCGGCCGCCCACGATCGAGATGGTGACGGCCATGGTGAACGCCGCGAACAGACCGACCTCCGGGTCGACCCCGGCGATGATCGAGAACGAGATCGCCTCCGGGATCAGCGCCAGGGCGACGACGAGCCCGCCGAGGACCTCGGTGCGCCACACCTTCGGATCGGAGATCCAGTCGGGCTTGAGGGCGCGCAGGCGTGCGGCGGGGGAGAGCACGGGAGCAGACAAGAGAGACGTACCTGTCGTGGTCGGGCACGCCCGGCAGAGGGGGACGTGCGGAGGAGCGCGAGGGCCGGGCCGGTCCTGCGCGGGGACCGCGCGGTGGCGGACCGAAGACGGGAGGAGACGGTGTCCCGACGGGGACGGCCGCCGCTCAGGGGCGAGGCGTCACGGCGGACAGACGGCGGCGCGGGGCATCATGGACATGCGCTCGCTCTCCTGCCGGCGTCGGTCTTCGCCGGGGGCTTCCTCGGCCCCGGCAATGGCATGGTGGACCGGGTCTCCCGCACCGTGTCGGGTCTCCCGCACCATAGAGTGCCGAACGGCACAGCGGCCCGGCACCCGGGCAACTCTACCCTAACGTTACGGTAGAGATCCAAGCCGTCGCGATGGCGGCGGGACGGACGACGAGGAAGGCGCGGCGTGAGCGGCGGGCACATGCAGATCGGCGAGGTGGCGGCCAGGACCGAGTTGTCGCTGCGCACGATCCGGCACTACGAGGAGACCGGCCTGGTCGTCCCGTCCGCCCGCTCCCAGGGCGGCTTCCGCCTGTACACGGAGGCCGACGTCGCCCGCCTCATGGTCGTGCGCCGCATGAAGCCGCTCGGCTTCACCCTCGACGAGATGCGCGATCTCCTGGAGGCCACCGACCGCCTGGACCACGGCGACGGCCGGCTGCCGGCCGACGAGCGCGAGCGGCTTCTCGAGCGCGTACGCGTCTTCGAGCGGGCGGCCCGGCAGCGGGTCGCCGACCTGCGGACCCAGCTGGCGCGCGCGGAGGAGTTCGCCGCGACCCTGGCCGACCGCATCGAGAGCGCGACGGCTCCCTAGAGCGGGGCGCGCCGCCGGAGGCCCCCGCGGCTACTGGCCCTGCATGATCTGGATCAGGTTGCCGCAGGTGTCGTCCAGGACCGCCGTGGTGACCGGTCCCATCTCCGCAGGCTCCTGGGTGAAGCGCACCCCGAGTCCGCGCAGCCGCTCGTACTCCGCCCGCACGTCGTCGACGGCGAAGGAGGCGGCCGGGATGCCGTCCTGGGCCAGCGCCGCCCGGTACGGCCCCACCGCGGGGTGACCGGAGGGCTCGAGCAGCAGCTCGGTCCCGTCGGGCGCGTCCGGCGAGACCACGGTCAGCCACCGGTCCCCTCCCGCTCCCACGGGCACGTCGTGCTTCGTCACGAAGCCCAGCGTCTCGGTGTAGAAGCGCAGGGCATGGGCCTGGTCGTCGACGAAGACGCTGGTGAGGTTGATCTTCATGGCACTCTTCTCCGGTGTGTGGGGTTCCGGGCCGTCGGGTCGCGCGGTGCTCGGGCGGGCCGAAACCCTCCGGGACAACACCTGCCTATCAAGCGCCCGCGGGTCCGGCAACGGCCCGGACCCCGGCCAGGGCGTCCGCCGGGAGCGCGGGTACGGTACGGCCACCGAAGCCGGTCGTGGTGCTCGCCGCGAGCAGGGAGTTGAGCACCGCTTCCTCGACCCCGTCCAGCACGGCCTCGAACAACGGGCCGAGGTCGGCGTCGGCCACCGGGCGAGCGGCGTCCGGCCGGGTGCCGAAGGCGACGGCGTAGTCACCACTGCCGTGGCCGTAGGCCGCGCCGGTGCGGGCCAGCGCGAACACGGCACGCCGTGCGACCCGGGTGAGCTGCCGGGCGTCGACCGGCGCGTCGGTGGCCACCACGATCATGCAGGAACCGACCTCCGCGTCCGGCCCCGGGCCGCCCGGCCCCGTGCCCGGGGACCGCGGGACGAGGGTCCGGCCGAGCACCCGCAGCGTGCCGCCGAAGTTCGCCTGGACCAGCACGCCCACCGTGAAGCGCCGGCCGCCCACGTCCGGGGTGCGGGAGGCGGTGCCGATACCGGCCTTGAAGCCCAGCGCGACGGTGCCGGTCCCCGCGCCGACGCACCCTTCGGCCACCGGACCGTCCGAGGCCGTGTCGAGGGCCGCCCACACGTGCTCCTCGTGGACGGGCCGGGCCCGGATGTCGGACAGGTGGCCGTCGTTGCACTCGCCCACCACCGGGTTGAGACTCCGCACCTCCTCGCACCCGGGCTGCCGCAGCACCCAGCCGACCAGGGCGTCGGCCGCCCGGAACGCCGACAGGGTGGAGGTGAGCAGTACGGGGGTCTCCAGCGTGCCGAGCTCGGCGAGTTGGGTGGTGCCGACGAGCTTGCCGTAGCCGTTGCCGGTGAACACCCCGGCGGGGAGCGGCGTGCGGGGCCCGACGAGGTCGGGTACGACGGCGGTGACCCCGGTGTGCACGTCCGGCGGCCGGCGCACGGTGGTGTGCCCGACGCGGACGCCCGGCACGTCGGTGATCGCGTTCAGGGGCCCGGTGCCGCAGGACCCGATGACGACACCGAGGTCACGGGCCCGGCGCCGGGAGGCGCGGGGCGGGGAGTCGGGATGCTCCAGTGGTTCCATGCGCCGGACGTTACGCGCCCGCCCCGGAGACCGGACCCGGTACCGCGGACAGCGGCACCGGTCGGGCGCCCCCAGGACCGGGGCCGCCGGTCGTGTGTGGCGGCGTGCGTGCGGCGTGCCTTGTTCTTGCGGCACCGCTTCGAGGGCATGTGACGCCCTCTTCGGAAGGCGGCTGCTCAGTGCGTGTCCGTGCGGGCGGCCCACCCACGACTTCACGCACCCGTGGGCGGTGCCATTCGATGCGGTGCGGGCCGCCCCGCTCTCCCGGACGTGACCTGCGCGGGTGACGAGCCCGGCCATGCGACGTGGTCGACGGCGAGCCACGGTGCGCCGGCCACCGCCGTGGGAGTGAGCCCGGTGAACGCCTTCACCTCCCGGTGGAGGTGCGACTGGTCGGCGTAGCCGCTCTCGGAGGCGACGGTGGCCGGCGCGAGGCCGGCCGCGAGCAGGTGGGCGGCGTGGTCGAACCGCACCAGCCGGGCGGCCCGCTTGGGCGTGATGCCGAGCTGGGCGCGGAACCGGGCCGACAGCCGCTTGCGGCTCCAGCCGACCTCGTCGGCCAGACCGTCGACCCGCAAGCGCCCCCGGCTGCCGCACGTCGCCCGCCAGGTGTGCGCCACCTCCGGATCGACCGGTGGCCGGTCCGTCGCGCGGTGGCGGAGGAGGCGCGCCGCGACCGCGAACCGCTCGTCCCACGACCCGGCGGCGTGCAGCTCGTCCCGGACCCGCCCCGCACCGCGGCCCCAGACGTCCTCGAAGGACTCCACCCTGCCGCCGAGCCCGGCCGACGGGCCGAACACCGCGGCCGCCACGACCGGTTGCAGGCGGATCTGCAGGCACTCGCCCACCCGGCCCGCCGCCCTGAGGCATTCCGGCGCGAGCCCGACGACGAAGCTGCCGTACCCGTGCCGGTCCCGGGCGTCGTACAGGAGGCCGTCGCCCTCGCTCAGATCGATGAGCAGGGTGACGGAGGGATGCGCGACCATGGCCATGTCCACGAACGCGGGTGCCCGCCAGCTGAACCCGGCCATGCTGACGCCGGGCAGCCCGGCCGAGGGGCGCGGGACGGCGACACGCACGCGCGACCAGTCGGGCGGCGTCCCGTTCGGTGCCCCGGTGGACGACACGTCACCAGTCTAGGTCTCGGGGCCGGCGGCCGGGACGTCAACGCCCTTTGCGTCAAGGCCCAGGAGCAGACCGGCGGTCGCTTCCGGCGCCTCCAGCGGGGGCAGGTGACCGACCCCCGGCAGTATCTCGAGCCGTGCGTGCGGCACCGCTTCGTACCGGTGCGCGGACGACGGCTCCCAGCGCGGGTCCGAGGCACCGAAGACCACCAGCACCGGGACGGCGAGCGCGGCGAGACGCTCCGGCACGCCGCGCTCGGCGAGGTAGGCCGTGTTCCCGCGCAGCACCGTCCGGAAGGAGCGGTACGAGATGCCCCGCACGTCCTCGATCATGTCGGCCGGGACGTCCACGGGGCGGGCGGCCGTCGCGTCGATCCCCTTGCGGAGCATCGCGTCCGTACGCCGCGGCCACAGGAGCGGGCCGAACGGCGGGGCCAGCAGGAGCCGGAGGATCATCGGCTGCGGCAGCAGCGCGTCCAGCGCGGGGCCCGTGCTGACCAGCGCGATCGTACCCACGAGGTCGGGACGCCGCTCCGCGAGCGCCGTGGCGACGTACCCGCCGCTGGAGTGGCCGACCACGGTCACGGAACGGAGCCCGAGATCGTCCAGGAGCGCCGCCAGCCGCGCCGCCTGCCGCGGCACGTCGTACGACTCGGTGGCCGGGGACCTGCCGCAGCCCGGCAGGTCGACGCGCAGGACGTGCCGGTGCTCGGCCAGTGCCGGGACCACCGGCCCCCAGGATGCTCCCGAGGCGCCGGAGCCGTGGATGAGCAGGATGGGCGGCGCCTGTGGCGGGCCGTCGTGGACCACGTGCATGCCGTGCGAGAGATCGGTGTCGTACTGACTCATACCGGGAGGGTGCACCGGGGCAGGGCGGCGGGTCTTGTACAAAAGTCGCCCGAGGACCGGCTCGCCCGCGCGCCACGTCGGCCGCCCGACCCTCCGGGTACCCTCTCGGGATGACGCAGCACCGTCTTCCCGGGGAGCAGCGGCCCGCGAACGAGGGGCGGAGGGCCGCCGCCCGCAACCGGGCCGCCCTGGTCGCCGCCGCGCGGGAGATCTACTCGGAGCACGGCCTGGACGCCCCGCTGTCCGCGATCGCGCGTCGCGCCGGGGTCGGCCAGGGAGTCCTGTACCGGCACTTTCCCGACCGGGAGGCCGTGGCGAGCGCGGTGCTGGAGGAGAACGTCCTGGAGGTCGAGCAGGCGGCGGCGGCCGAGGAGGCGAACCTGTCCCGAGTACTCGGGGTCCTGACCTGGCACCTGACGGAGTCGGCGGCGTTCATCGGCATCCTGCACGCCGACGGCGCGGGCCGTCGTCCCGGCGGACCGCCCTCCTACGCCCACGCCCTGTCCGAGCGGGTCGAGCGTGCCCTGCGGGCGCATCTGCCGGACGGGCACCGGCTGGCCGCGGCGGACGACGACCTCATGATCGCCGTGGCCATGGTCTCCGGTGCCGTCACCGGGCACACCCGCGAGCAGCGGGAGCACCGGTCCCGTGCGGCGTGGCGGCTCCTCGGCGTCGAGGTGGGACCGGTGCGCGCCTTTCCCCGGTGAACGCGGCGGGTGTCAGCCGCCGTTGGACTGGCGGATACCCTCCGCCAGTGCCTCGAAGGCGAACAGGTAGCCTCCTCCGGGTCCGCTCACCGTCATGTACGCCCTGGTCCCGCCGGGCGTGATGGCCACGTTGGTCGCCGACTCGAGTCCTCGGGCGGCGCGGGCCGGCACCTCCACGGTCGCCAGGCGCTCGCCGTACTTGTCGTACACCGCCATGGCGGGGCGGCCGTGCAGCCCCTGGTACAGGTTGCCGTCCGCGTCCACGGCGATCGAGTCCGTCCGGGCGACACCGCCGTCGACCCGGACGGCGGTGTGCCGGGAGGCCGCTTCGCCCCCGCCGTCGAGGAGCAGGTACGAGATGCGGTTCCGGGTCAGCTCGCTGAACCACAGCCCGCGGTAGTCCGCGTCGAAGGAGATGCCGTTCGGCGACGCCAGCCCGTCCGCCAGGACGGTGGCCTTCTTCCCCGCACGGTCGATCCGCACCACGCGACCCCTCGACTCGCCCTCGGACATGCCGCGTGAGTCGCTGAGATACAGGTTGCCCTCCCGGTCGAAGGCGAGGTCGTCGGGGTTCATCCGGGATCCGTCGACCTCGCCGGAGAAGAAGGTCCGCGGATCGCCTCCGTCCGGGGCCAGGCTCACGATGTCGCCGTGGGAGAAGTCGGTCAGGTAGATCCGTCCGTCGTACGGGCTGAACTGGGCCGAGGTGTAGGTGCCCCGAGCGTCGGTGTGGAGCTGCTCCGACGTCTTCTTCCGGACATTCACGCGCAGTACCTTCGCCTCCCCGGCCGGGGCGGTGACGTCGACGACGAGCAGCCGGCCGTCCTCGTCGAAGACCGGGCCCTCCAGCAGGGTCATGCCCGTCTCCTCGTGCACCTGCGTCAGCCGCATGACCTGCCGCGCGCGGATGGTCCGGTCGTCACCGGAACCGCCGGGTCCCACCGGCGCGCCGGCCGTCTGCGTACCGCACCCGGAAAGGGCCAGCACGCCGATCGTGACGGCCGCGGCCAGGGACCGGATCGGGATTCCTCGCATGTGCATCACTCTTCCTGTCCGAAAGTATGCGGAAGCAACTCAGAGGCAACCGGACAGCGTTGTCCGGTTGTTGTTACCGTAGTGCACGGCTGCTCAAGCCCCGTGATTTCTCGCCCTGTTCATGGAAGGGCGACTCCCCGGCAGTGAAGCGGAAGGAACGAGGCCCCCCACATGGCACATGCACAGGAGTTGTCCCCCGAGGAGATCGCCGGGCTCAGGGCGCGTTACCGGGCCGAGCGGGAGCGCCGCGTGCGCCCCGACGGGACCCGGCAGTACCACGGCGCCGACGCCGAGTTCGGCTACTACGCGGCCGATCCGTACGCGCCGCGGACCACCGGGCGGGAGCCGGTGCGGGACCGGGTCGACGTCGCGGTCGTCGGCGGCGGGTTCGGCGGCATCCTCGCGGGGGCGCGGCTGCGCGAGCGGGGCATCGAGCGCGTCCGTGTGGTCGAGAAGGGGGGTGACTTCGGGGGGACCTGGTACTGGAACCGGTATCCGGGCATCCACTGCGACATCGAGTCGCACGTCTACCTGCCGCTGCTCGACGAGACCGGGTACGTGCCGGAGTGGAAGTACGCGCCCGGCGAGGAGATCCGCCGGCACGCGGTGCGCATCGCCGAGAAGTTCGGCCTCCGCGCGGACTCCCTGTTCTCCACCGAGGTCACCTCGCTGACGTGGGACGACACCGGCGAGACCTGGATCGTCACGACCGATCGGGGCGACCGGTTCCGGGCCACCCACGTCGTCACGGCCACCGGGACGCTCACCGAGCTCAAGCTCCCCGGCATCCCGGGCATCGAGACGTTCCGGGGCCACACCTTCCACACCTCGCGCTGGGACTACGGCTACACGGGCGGCACCCCGGACGGCGGGCTGACCGGGCTGGCGGACAAGCGCGTCGGTGTCGTGGGCACGGGCGCCACCGGGGTCCAGGTCGTCCCGAAGCTGGCCGAGGACGCGGGCCACCTCTACGTCTTCCAGCGCACCCCCTCCAGCGTGGACGTGCGCGCGAACCGCCGTACCTCCGCCCAGGACGTCGGCGCCGACCGCACGGGCTGGGCGCGTGAGCGCCGCGACAACTTCCTGCGCATCGTCTCCGGGGAGAGTGCCGAAGACGACCTCGTCGCCGACCGGTGGACGTCGTCGGCGGGGCTCCTCGAGAAGCTTCTGCCGAGCTTCCGCCGTCCGGCCGGCAGTGCCGGCTTCGAAGCGGCCTACGAGGTGGCGGACGCCGCCAAGATGAACGAGATCCGCGCCCGCGTCGAACGGGTCGTCACCGATCCGACGACGGCGGAGCGGCTCAAGCCCTGGTACCGGTACGCCTGCAAGCGCCCCACGTTCTCCGACACGTACCTCCAGGCGTTCAACCGCGACAACGTCACCCTGGTCGACACCGCGGACACCCACGGGATCGAGCGCGTGACCGAGCGCGGTGTCGTGGTGGGCGGTACCGAGTACGCGCTCGACTGCCTGGTCTTCGCCACCGGGTTCTCCGTCGGAGTCTCCGGCGTCCACTCCGGCCGGC
The DNA here is from genome assembly GCF_003112555.1 of Streptomyces coelicoflavus. Lineage (GTDB taxonomy): Bacteria > Actinomycetota > Actinomycetes > Streptomycetales > Streptomycetaceae > Streptomyces > Streptomyces coelicoflavus. The sequence continues at coordinate 414,194 of NZ_BEWB01000007.1, forward strand.
TGCCCGTCCACGGCCGGGACGGCGTGCCCCTGTCGCGGGTGAGGGCGGAGCGGGGCCCGCGGTCCCTGCACGGATTCACCAGCAACGGCTTCCCGAACCTGATCCAGTTGGGCGCCTCGCAGAGCGCCGCCAGCGTCAACTTCACGCACGTGCTGGACGAGCACGCCGTTCACGCCGCCGCCCTCGTCGCGGCCGCCGAAGCCGCCAGCGCCCTCGTCGAACCGTCCCCGGACGCGGAGGACGCCTGGGTCGCCGCCCTCGGCGAAGGCGCCCCCGACCACGCCTGGTTCCACGCCGAGTGCACCCCCGGCTACTACAACGGCGAGGGACGCGGCCGGCCGAACGGCCCCACCGCCTACCCCCACGGCGCCTTCGCGTTCCACAACCTCTTGAGGAGGTGGCGCGAGGAGTCCATGGACGAGGTCCTGCGGCCCAGGGCGACCGCACGGGCGTAGGTGCCCGCCGCGGGACGCGCCCCGGGCGGCCGGCGCCGGTTCAGACCGCGGACCAGCCGTCGTCGACGGGCAGAATCGCACCGTTGATGTTGCTCGCGGCGTCCGAGGCGAGGAAGAGGATCGCCGCGGCCTGTTCCTCCGGCCGGGACACCCGGCCCAGGTTGGCGAAGTGCGGCCCGAGGGCCGCCGGACCGTGCGCCGTCCGGTCCGCGTCCACCACGATGGCGGTCGCGGTGCCGCCCGGGCAGACGGCGTTGGAACGAATGCCGTTCTTGCGGTACATCACCGCCAGCGACTTCGTCAGTCCCACCACGCCGTGCTTGGACGCCGTGTAGGCGGCCCCCGCCGCACTGCCGCGCAGGGCTGCCTCGGAGGCGGTGTTCACGATGACCCCGCGCCCCGCGGTCAGCATGTGCGGCAGTACGGCGCGGGCGAGGAGGAAGGGCGCGGTGAGATTGACCCTGAGGACCCGCTCCCACTCGGCGTCGCTGACATCGGCCAGTGCCGACATGCTGTCCATGATCCCGGCATTGTTCACTAGGACGTCCACCCCGCCGAACCGCTCCGCCGCCGTCGCGGTCACCAGGTCCACCACGGACTGTTCGCCGAGGTCGCCCGTGACGGCCACCGCGGTGCCGCCGGCCCGTTCTATCTCCTGGACGACGGTCCCGGCCCCCGCGACGTCGAGGTCCGCGACCAGGACCCGGTCGCCCTGAGCGGCGAACGCGAGCGCGGCAGCGCGTCCGATGCCCGATCCCGCTCCGGTGACGATCACACTGCGCCCGCGCAGATCCTCGGTCATCCCCTGCTCCGTTCCCTCGAGTACCGGTGCGGAGGACTGCCGCCGCACCGTGCTGCGATCCAGGACTTTGTGTCTCTGAGTGACATAAAGTCGTGGTGCAGAATATCCGGGACAGGGTTCGCCGCCGCCGGAGGGGCCAGATGACCGCAGTCCGCGGGCGGACGGGACGACCGCCGCTGACCGACGAACGCAAGGCCGCCGTCCGGCTGGAGATCGCTCGCGCCGCGGTGGACCTGTTCGTCGCCCAGGGCGTCGCCGCGACCACGGGGGAGCAGATCGGCCGGGCGGTCGGCGTCTCGGCGAGGACGGTCTGGCGCTACTTCCCGACCAAGGAGAGCTGCGTACGGCCGCTGTTCTCGACCGGTATCGACGCCGTCGCCGCCGCGCTCCGCCAGTGGCGCCCCGGCCGGCCCCTCCAGGAGGCCTTCGACGACGTGTGGATCGCCGACGAGGAGCCGGCCGGACCGGACGTGGGCGCCTTGCTGCGGCTGACCCGCACCGAACCGGGCCTGCGCGCGGTCTGGCTGCAGGCCCACGACGAGGCGGAGCCCGCCTTCGCCCGTGCTCTGGCCGAGCGCGCCGGCCTGCCCGACGACGACGTACGGCCGGCCGTCTGGGCCGCCATGCTCAACGCCGCCCTGCGTGCGGCCGTGGAGCAGCACGCCCACCGCCCGGTCGAGCCGGGTTCCGGCCCGGCGGCCCCGCGGGCCGGCCTCGCGGCCGCACTGCGGACCGCCGCGGGTCTCGTCGCGGCCGGACTCACCTGACCCGGGCGCCGGCCGCAGCCCCGCGGCACGCCGGCGCGGGCCGGGCGGCGCGTGGTCCGTGGCCGGCCCGCCGGGGGCGGGGTCACTCGGGCCAGGCGGAGTTCTGGATCACCTCGACGAAGTCCGTCCGCCGGAAACCGGGCACGAAGTGTGCGAGGACGTCCGCGTTCACCGTGCCGAAGGTGGTGTCCGGACGGTGCCTGAAGCCGTCCGTGAACGCCCGGAGGATCTCCTTCTTGAAGTCCGGACGCGGGTGCGCGGCCGTGACCGCGTCGATCTGTGCCCGGGTCAGGGCCGTGAGGTGGAGTCCGAGCACGTCCGTCTCGACGCCGGCGGTGGTCGCCGCGATCTCCGGCGCCAGCTTGTACGGGATTTCCGGGGTGGTGTGCAGTGCCACGGCCGTCCACACGGTGTCCGCGGCGGCCTCGGACGCGCCGTGGGCCAGCACGAACGCCCGTGCCTGGTCCGCGCCGTCCATCTCGAATCGCTGGTCCTCACCGCGGTAGGGCGGCACCAGTCCGGTGTCGTGGAAGAGCGCGGCGACGTACAGGAGTTCCGGGTCCGGCCGAAGGCCCCGGGCGGCGGCCTGGAGGCTGCCGAAGAGGTAGACGCGGCGTGAGTGGTGGAAGATCAGCGGCGGTGTGGTGTCGCGGACGAGTTCCGTCGCCTCGCGCGCGAGCGCGCTGTCGGGGATGCCGATGCCGGCGATGGTCTCTGTCATGGCGGTTCTCCCGGGGTGGTGCCTGCGGTGTCGGTCCCACCTTGCGCCGGACCGCCGGGCCGCGTCCGCTGCCGGATGGCCAGGAACCCCTCGGAACCGGTCATGAGTCCCGCGTGGTGGTGGCGAAGCGGTGCTGGTAGCGGATGGGGGACAGCCCCAGGCGGCGGGTGAAGGCCCGCCGCAGGCTCTCGTAGCTGGGAAAGCCCGACAGGGCGGCGGCCTCGGTGGCGTTGTGCCCGGCGTCGAGCAGGGCCTTGGCCATGTCGAAACGGATCAGCTCCACGTACTTCATCGGCGTCGTGTCCAGTTCGTCCCGGAACATGCGTGTCAGATGCCGCGGACTGACCCGCACCCGTGCGGCGAGGGCCGCCAGCCCGTGGTCCGCCGTCGGATCGCCCTGCACCGCCTCCTGGACCATACGCAGCACCGGGGTCCGGGGAGGCGGGCCCTGGAGCGAGGCGGAGAACTGCGACTGGCCGCCGGCCCGCTGCATGTACACCACCAGCGAGCGGGCGACCTGCCGGGCCAGGCCGGGGCCGTGGTCCTCCTCCAGCAGGGAGAGCGCGAGGTCGATGCCCGCGGTCACGCCGGCGGACGTGTAGGTGCTGCCGTCCTTCACGAACAGCGCGTCGGCCTCGACCCGTGTCGTGGGGCAGCGGCGGGCCAGCGCGGCGGTGTGCTGCCAGTGCGTCGTCGCGCGCCTGCCGTCCAGGAGGCCCGCCGCACCCAGGACGAAGGCGCCGGTGCACACCGACGCGACGCGCCCCGCACGCTCCGCCATGATCCTCGCGGCCGCGCGGAGGTCCGGAGCCACCGGGCCCTGCGGCAGAGCGTCGCCGCCGACCACGACGACCGTGTCGTAGGCCGTGGCGGTACGCGCGTCGGTGTCCGCCGGCACGCGCATGCCGATCGACGAGCGCACCGGCGACCCGCTCACCGAGACGATGCTCAGCCGGTAGTCGGCACCGAACCGGTTGGCCTCGCTGAAGACCTCCGCCGGTCCGGACAGGTCGAGCAGCTTCATCCCGTCGAAGACGAGCACGCCCACGCGGTGCGTTCCCGCTGTCATCGCTTCCTCCGCCGTCCGGTCCCACCGGGTCGTCGCTCGAGTGTCGGCCGGGTCATGGTAATTCAGTCATACGGGCGAAAAGTGAGGTATGTCGGTTCCCGGCGTAAGGTGGCTGGCGCGGGTCAGTCACCTACGCGGAAGGATCAGTCATGGGCACGGTCACCACCTCCGACGGCACGGACATCTTCTACAAGGACTGGGGTCCGCATGACGGCCGGCCGATCGTCTTCCATCACGGCTGGCCGCTCAGTGCCGACGACTGGGACAACCAGATGCTGTTCTTCCTCTCCCACGGCTACCGCGTCATCGCCCACGACCGTCGCGGCCACGGACGCTCGGGCCAGCCGTCCGGCGGTCACGACATGGACACCTACGCGGCCGACGTCGCGGCGCTGACCGACGCGCTCGACCTGCGGGACGCGGTGCACATCGGGCACTCCACCGGCGGTGGCGAGGTCGCGCGCTATGTGGCGCGCGCCGAGCCGGGCCGGGTCGCCAAGGCCGTACTCGTCAGCGCCGTCCCGCCGGTGATGGTGAAGTCCGAGACCAATCCCGGCGGTCTGCCGATGGAGGTCTTCGACGAGTTCCGCGCGGCGCTGGCCGCCAATCGCGCGCAGTTCTACATCGACGTGCCGTCCGGCCCCTTCTACGGCTTCAACCGGGAGGGCGCGACGGTTTCCCAGGGGCTGATCGACCGCTGGTGGCTCCAGGGGATGACGGGCGCGGCCAACGCCCACTACGAGTGCATCGCGGCGTTCTCCGAGACCGACTTCACCGACGACCTCAAGCGGATCGACGTGCCCGTCCTCGTCGCGCACGGCACGGACGACCAGGTCGTGCCCTACGAGGGCGCCGCACCGCGGTCGGTGGAACTCCTGCCGAACGGCACCCTGAAGTCGTACGAAGGACTTCCGCACGGCATGCTCTCGACCCATCCGGAAGTCCTCAACCCCGATCTCCTGGCCTTCGTGAAGTCGTAGTCCGGGCGACCTCAGGGGGCCGATTCCCGCAGACGGCGACCCGCCGCCTTGGCCTGGTTGCCGCAGCGGCGCATGGAGCACCACTTGCGCGGCCGGCCGCCGCCGGAGTCGAGGCAGAGCATCCGGCACGTCTCGGAGGCGCAGGCGGTCAGCCGGGACCGGCGCGCGTCGTCGGTCACGAGATCGATGAGGTCCCGTGCCACCAGCGACAGCAGGGCCTCCTCGGACAGCCTCCGGCTCCCCTTCGCCACCCACCCGCCGTCGGCGGTGAACTCCAGCCGCGGGGACGGAGGTTCGGCCTCGGCCAGGGAGTTGACCAAGTCCACCGACCGCTGCCGCGGCCGGTGGCCGTCGACGGCACCGGAGGCGATGTCGTGAGCGGCGTCGCGCAGTGCGTGCAGCGACCGCAGGACGTCATGGGGGTCGTACCCGGGCTCCAGTGACACCCCCACCCCCCGGCACCAGGCTTCGAGGCGTTCGGCGTCGCCCATGCGCTCGACGGGCGCCTCGGGCCTGCGGCCCACGGTGGCCACCAGGTCCAGGCACAGGGTCCCGGCGTCGAAACGCAGCTCCCGCAGCCGGGCGGTGACTCTCCTGCGCGGCCCGTGCTGCTCGGTGTCCATGGTTTTATAGTAACCGTTCAGATGGTTACCTAGGGAGTGGGGGCGGAGCCATGCGTATCGCGGTGATCGGGGCGGGCGGCGTCGGGGGCTACTTCGGGGCCCGGTTGGCCGCGGCGGGCAACGAGGTCACCTTCGTGGCCCGCGGCGGGCACCTCGAGGCCATGCGCCGGTCCGGACTGGTCGTCCACAGTCCCCTGGGCGAGCTGCGCACCCCGCCCGAATCCGTCGTGGGGAGCATCTCGGAGCTGGGCCCCACCGACCTGGTCCTGGTCGCCGTCAAACTGTGGGACACCGAGGCGGTGGCCGACCAACTGCGGTCCTCGGCGGCGCGCAACGCCCCGGTGCTGTCGCTGCAGAACGGCGTGCACAAGGACGCCGTCCTGCGCGACCGGCTGACCGAGGAGCAGGTTCTGGGCGGCGTCTGCTTCATCTCCGCCTTCATCGAGGAACCCGGAGTGGTCAGGCACAACAGCCCTTTGCAGAAGGTCGTGCTCGGCTCCTACGGGCCCGGTCCGACGGAGACCGGCCGCGCCGTGCTGGCCGCGTTCCGCGACGCCGGGATCGACGCGGAGGCCAGTGACGACATCGAGAGGGCGATCTGGGAGAAGTTCGTGTTCCTCGTGGGTCTGTCGGCGACCACGGCGACGGTCCGTCAGTCGATCGGCGTCGTCCGCGCCCACGAGCGGAGCCGAGCGCTCCTGTACGACGTCATGGCCGAGGCCGTGGCCGTGGCGCGGGCGTCGGGAGTGCGGCTGGACGGCGACTTCGCCCGGGACCGGCTCGACTTCTGCGACACGCTCCCCGCGGCCATGACCTCTTCCATGCACAACGACCTGGACAAGGGCAACCGACTCGAACTGCCCTGGCTCAGCGGGGGAGTGGTGGAACTCGCCGGCCGGCTGGACGTTCCCGTACCGCGCAACCGGACGGTGGCCGACATCCTCGCGCCGCACGTGCTCGGCCGGCCGGCCGGATCGTGACCGCCGAGGTGCCCTACTTCCCGACCCGGGCGAGGAAGTCCCGCATGTGACCGGTGATCTCCTCCAGGTGGGTCTCCAGGGCGAAGTGCCCGGTGTCCAGGAGGTGGATCTCGGCGTCCGGCAGGTCGCGCCGGAACGCGTGGGCGCCCTCGGGGCCGAAGATCTCGTCGTTGGCGCCCCACACGGCCAGCAGCGGAACCTGCGTGTCGCGGAAGTACTGGTGGAGCCGGGGGTAGAGGTCGACGTTGCTCGGGTAGTCGCGGAACAGCGTGAGCTGGACGGCGTCGTTGCCGGGCCGGTCCAGCAGGGCCTGGTCGAGGGCCCAGGTGTCGGGGCTGACCAGGCTCCGGTCGCGGACCCCGTTCAGGTACTGCCAGCGGATCATCTCCGGGGACAGCGCCGCCCGGGCGGGAGCCTCGGTCTCGGGGGTCGGGTCGTCGGTGTAGGTGAAGAGCCCGTCCCAGAACTCCTTGACGAAGCCGTCGGTGTAGCCGTTGCCGTTCTGCGTGACGATCGCGGTGACGCGGTGCGGGGTCCGGGTGGCGATCCGCCAGGCCACGGGCGCGCCGTAGTCCTGTACGTACACCGCGAAGCGCTCCGCGCCGAGCTGGTCCAGGAGGCCGACGGTCACGTCGGTGAGGGAGTCGAAACCGTAGTCGAACGCGTCGGTCGTGGGCATCGCCGAGTGCCCGAAACCGATCATGTCGGGTGCGATCACGTGGTACGTGTCCGCGAGCCCCGGGATCAGGCCGCGGAACATGTGGCTGCTCGTCGGGAATCCGTGCAGCAGCACGACGGTCGGCGCCTGCGGGTCACCGGCCTCCCGGTAGAAGACGTCCAGGCCGTCGACGGTGGCGGTCCTGTGGTGCACGGCGACGTTCATGGCAAACCCCTTCAATCGCGTTTAGTGGTTAGGTTGAGTCCAGCACTCCATGGTTAACCTGTCAAGTGAGGTTTAGGGGTTAGGTGAGGTGATACTGTTGTAACCTGCCAATGTCAGCGAAACGGTTAGGGGTGGGAGTGGTGACCGACAGGGCCGCGGAAGACGTCCTCCTGGAGCTGCTCAACACGACTCCCGTCGTGCAGGGCTCGGTGAGCGATGCCCTGGGCACGCCCGGCCGGGGCCGTGCATGGGCCCGCGGCCACGGAGGCGGCGGGTCGGACGCGGAGGTCGCCCTGCTGGTCGCCGTGCGCGACGCACTCCAGGAGGTCGTCCGGGGGCGCCGGGACCCCGCGTGCCTGGGCGAGTTCCTCCAGGGCGTCAGCAGGGTGCCGGTCATCGAGGGCGGTGGGCTGCGATGGGTGCTCGAGGTGCCCGAGGCGCACCGCCTGGCCGTCGAACTGGTGCTGACCTGGGCGCACGTCGAGGAGACCAGGCCCGGACGGCTCAAGCCGTGCGGCAACCCGGAGTGCCGGCGCTTCCTGCTGGACCGGAGCAAGCCCAACAGCGCCCGGTGGTGCTCCATGGCCGAGTGCGGGAACCGCATGAAGGCCCGGCGGCACTACCAGCGGGTCAAGGGCGCCCAGGCGTAAGGGGGCCGCCCGGCGTCAGGCCGCCGCCATCGCCTCGTGCTTCCAGAACCCCGAGAAGGTGATGCGCTCCTTCGGCAGGCCCAGGCGGTGCAGGTGCCTGCGTCCCTCGGTGGCCAGGGTCGACTCGCCCACGACGAAGGCGTACCCCGACGCGTCGGCGCGGGTCAGCCGGCGCAGCTCGTGCAGCGCGGCGGCGCCGGGGACCGAGGCGCCGTCCCGCCGGACGACCCAGGAGACGGTCACGCCGGCCGGGGCGTCCAGCTCGCGGCGGTCGCCGTCGGTGGGGATCTCCTGGATGAGCCGCCCCACGGTGCCCTCGGGCAGTGAGCGCATGATGCTCGCCGTGGCGGGCAGTCCGGTCTCGTCGGCCACCACCGTGACCTCGGAGGCGTCGTGCGGGCAGTCGAAGAGGACGCCCTGGTCGAGCAGGGCGAGGGTGTCCCCGGGGCCGGCGGCGCAGGCCCAGATCGCGGCCCGGCCCTCGATCTCCCCGGTGGGGCCGCGGTGGACGACGAAGTCGATGTCGAGCTCGGCGCTCTCCCTGCGGTAGTCGGCCACGGAGTAGTTGGCGCAGTGCGGCCGCTCCTCCTCCGGGATCGCGAGATACGGCTGCCACCACTGGGAGCCGGAGAACTCCGGGAGACGCAGGGCGCGTTGGTGGGGGAGCGGGAAGAACAGCCGGAACCAGTGGTCGTAACCCAGCCACGGGAAGCCGCCCAGCCCCGGCCCGGTGACCGTGACACGCTGCATGGAGGGGGTAACCCGCTCGGTCCGCACGACGCGGGCGCGGAACATCTCCGGGTGCTGGGGCGTGAGCCGCCGAACCTTCGCCATGAAGGGAAGGCTAGCCTAAGTTGCGTTCGATTCCGAGTCGGTGATCTCCAGTCGGACGCCCCGAGTCCGGTCGGACGCCGGCCCCGTCTCCAGCTCGACCACCCCCGGCTCCACGGCGAGGCGGAGGTCGCGCCCCACCGACGCCAGCGTGTCCGCGCCCACCTCGAAGACCGCCTCGGCCTCGGCGCCGGGCGCGATGCTCAGCCGGGCGAAACCGCGCAGCTCGCGCACGCGCGGCCAGGAACTGCCCCCGGACAGGCGGCGCACATAGAGCTGGACCGTCTCCTCGGCCTGCCGGGACCCCGTGTTGCGCACGGCGACCCGGCAGGTCAGACGCGGTGCGTCCGCGCCGACCCGGGAATGCGACAGCCGTGGCGCCCCGTACTCGACGCTCGCGTACGACAGACCGTGCCCGAAGGCGTGGCGCGGCCCGGCACTCTGGTCGACGTACCCCCGGTAGCGGTGGTCCTTGCCGTTGTAACAGACGGGCAGTTGGGCGGCCGACCGGGGCACCGAGACCGGCAGCCGGCCGCGCGGCTCGGCGTCCCCGAACAGCACCTCGGCCACGGCACGCCCGCCGCGCGGCCCCGGATACCAGGCGCTGAGCACCGCCGCCGCGGGCGTGTCCGTCCCGGGCAGGGCGTGGGGGCGCCCCTGGACCAGCACCACCACGACCGGGGTCCCGGTCGCCGACACCGCCGCCAGCAGGGCCCGCTGTCCGGGCGGCAGCGCCAGCTCCGCCAGGTCGACACCCTCGCCGCAGGTCATGCCGGACGGCGTTCCGGTACCGGTGACGGCCGCACCGTTCGCGTCGAAGACCGTGTCCGGGGAACGGGCGCTGGAGCCGCCCAGCACCAGCACGGCCACGTCCGAGCCGGCCGCCAGCGCCACGGCCGCCGGCACGTCCGACACGTCGTCACCCACCAGGCCGCACCCCCGGCCGTGCACCACCTCGGTCCCGGGCCGGACCGCCGCGCGGACGCCCTCCAGGACGGTGACGCCGGCGCCCGGCCGCTGCGGTGCCGTGTAGTCGCCGATCTGCTGCGCCAGGGAGTCCGCGTTCGGGCCGAGAACCGCGATCCGCCGCACCGCACGGGACAGGGGAAGCACCCCGCCCTCGTGGGAGAGCAGTGTCACCGAGGCGCGGGCGATGCGTTCGCCCAGCTCGGCGGGGTCCGGAAGGCCAACGGCCTTCGGTCCGGCCGGAGGCAGCGGCTCCTCGAACAGGCCCAGCCGGAACTTCAGCGTGAGGACCCGGGCCACCGCGGTGTCCAGCGCCGGCTCGGACACCAGACCGCGTTCCACCGCCTCGCCCAGCCGCGTGAAGGAGTCGTCCCACAGGCTCAGATCACACCCGGCGTCCAGGGCCAGCGCCCCGGCCGCCACCGGATCGCCGGTCAGCCGCACCAGCCGGTCCACCGCCGTGCCGTCCGCCATGACGACACCCTCGAAACCCCACTCCGCACGGAGCAGGTCGGTCAGCAGGTACCGGTTGGCGACGCAGGGCAGGCCGTCGAACTCGTTGTAGGCGGCCATCACCCCGGCAGCGCCCGCGGCCACCCCGGCGCGGGCCGCCGCCAGGTGCACCTCGTGCAGTTCACGCACGCCCAGTTCCGTCGCCGCGCTGTTGCGGCCGCCGATGGTGGCGCCCTGACCGGCGAAGTGCTTGAGGACCACGGCCACGCCCGCCCGCTGCGCGCCCTCGACCAGCGCCTCGGTCATCCGCGCGGCGAGGTAGGGATCCTCGGCGAAGCACTCCTCGCTGCGCCCCCAGCGCGGATCGCGCACCAGATCGAGGGCCGACACCAACGCGATGTGCGCCCCGCGCGCCCGCAGTTCGGCGGCCGCCCCGGCCACCGCGTCGGCGTACAGGTCCGGGTCCCAGGTGGCGCCGACCGCGAGGTTCACCGGGAGCACCGTCCCGTCCAGCGCCTGGTGGCCGTGCGGCATCTCCTCCACCAGCAGCGCGGGGATGCCGAGCCGGGTGCGGTCCACGAGGTACCGCTGCACGGCCGCCGCCGTCCGCGCCCCGTCCGTCGCGTCGAGACCGTCCGCGAAGCCGACACCGGACCAGGCGTCGGCCCGCTGCAACCCGTACAGCGCCCCCATGCCGTCGAAGGCGGCCACCTCCGAGCGGAAGGCTTCCGTGAGGCGGTGACCGTCCCCGGCGCGCTCGTAGGCGTCCCAGCCGTACATGCGCTGGTTGAGCTGACCGACCTTCTCCGCGAGGGTCATACGGCCCAGCAGGTCACGGACGCGGTCCGGCACCGGCGCGGCCGGATCGCGGTAGCGCGGGACGGTCATCGCAGCTCCAGCACCGCGACGCCGTACGCGTCGAGCGGCACGTCCTCGACCGGTGTGCCGTCGGCGAGGCCGTGCAGCTTGCCCTCGGTGGCGGGACGGACGACGAGCGGCTCGGGGCTCTGGCTGACCAGCCACACGAAACGGCGGCCGTCGGTGTGGTCGAGGACGTCCGCCGAGACGTGCGGATCGGCGACCGTGACGGGCCGCCGCACGCCCGCCACCTGGGCCAGCGCGGCGTAGAGACGGTGCGTGGCCTCGGGGTTGACGCGTGCCGTGCGGGCCGCCATGTGCTCCAGCGGATACGTGGCCAGCACCGTCCGGCCCGCCCCGGTGTCGTTCACGATCAGGGCCGGCCGTCCGTGGGCGTCCACCGCGACGACCCGGCCCGCGCGCGGTACGACCGGAAGGTAGGCCCGGCTGTCCTCGTTCCCGGCGACCGGGAAGCGCAGCACCTCCCCGGCGCGCAGGTCGCCGAGGTCCTCGGTGAACGTCATCTCCAGCACGGCGTCCCCGATCGGCTCGGCGACGCCGTAGGACAGCTGCGACTCGACGCCGAAGAGCCCGTCGAGGTCGTCGAACCAGGGGCCGCGCGTGGCCGGGTGCTCGCCGGAGCAGAACGACAGGTACACGGTGGCGCCCTCGGCGGCCCGGCGGGCCAGCTCCCTGCGGGTACGGGTGGTGAGCTGCCGGGTGGCGGGGAGCAGGTAGAGCGACGCCTCGCCCGGTAGCCCGTCCGCCTCGCGGGTGAGGGCCACCGGCAGGTCGGCGGCGCGCGCGGTGACGTAACCCTGGTGCAGGGACGTGAAGATGAGCGGCCGGTCGGCGGGGCGGCTGTAGGGGTAGCCCCGTTCGAGGAAGGCGGGGACGACCAGTGCGGCGTCGGCGTCCGAGCGGCCGCAGCGCGGGAAGTCCACCGCCTTCAGCACCCCGGCGAAGGCGGCCAGTTCCCGCAGCGGCTCCTTGGGCGCCCCGGTGGCGTCGGTGATGCCGAAGTGCATCTCGAAGGGGTGGTGGTCGTAGGGGGACTGGTCCCACAGGTCGTCGTAGTCGGTGTTGTTCCAGGCGAGCCAGCCGGTAGCGCCGCCCAGCAGCGAGTTGTGCAGGGTCTGCCGGTAGTACACGCCCGCGTTGGCGGCCGAGACGGTGTCCGTGGACAGCCCGAACTCCTCCAGCACGACGGGCTGTCCGGTCACCGAGGCCAGCTCGCACTCGAAGGCGGCCCGGTAGTGCTGGCGCGGCCGGTCGGTGTCCGAGCGGTACACGTGCGGTCCCACGAAGTCGACGTACTCGGCCGTCTCCCGCAGCGAGAAGCCGTTGTCGCGGCCGGTGACCTCGATGCCCCACGCGCCGTCGCCCAGCGACACCGGCTGCGTCGCGCCCGTCGCCCGCACCGCGTTGCACATGGCCTGGGCCCACGCGGTCACCACGTCCGAGGACGGCGGGTCGACCTGGTAGATGCGCCCGTACCCGGGCATCTCGTTGGTGATCAGCCAGCCCGTCACCGCCGGGTGGTCCTTGAAGCGCCGCGCCATGCGCGACACGAACCACGCCTGGCGGCCCACCATCCACACGTCCTCGTACAGGTCGCGGCCGCCGCGCCAGACGGGGTCCCAGTTCTCGCCGGACATGTGGCCGACGATGAACGTCGGTATGGTCCCCATGCCCGTCTCCACGTGGGCGTCGAGGAAGTCCTCGAACCGCGCGCACAGTTCGTCGTCGATCCGGTCGGGCTCCGGGTGGAAGTCCGGCCAGTAGAAGAAAGAACGGGTCGTGTTCAGGCCGTGGCCGGCGAGCACACGCAGTTCGTCACGGACGATCGCCGGGTCGTAGTTCCGCCACATCAGCGGGCCGCCGGTGCGGGACCAGAAGTTGGCGCCGAGCCAGGGCAGGACGTCGGGCTGGTGGGTGAGCTGGGCGCTGTGGCGTCGCATGGTCCTTCTCGGGTGGTGGGGGTGCGGATGGTGCGTGGCCGCGGCGGCGTGCCGCGGCCGGGTGGTGGTCAGGCGGGAGCGGGCCCCGTCGACTCGCGTACGACCAGGCGCGGCCGTTCGGCGAGGGCGGCGTCCTCGACCTCCTCGCCGCACAGGGCGAGCAGCATGCGGGCGGCGGCCGCGCCCACCCGCTGCACCTGCTGGTCGACCGTGGTCAGCCGGGGGTGGAGCCAGCTGCCGAGCGGCAGGTTGTCGTAGCCGACGACGGACACGTCCCGGGGCACGGTCAGTCCGGCGCGCTGCGCGGTGCCGATGCCGCAGACCGCCATCGAGTCGTTGGCGTACACGATCGCGGTGGGCCGGTCGGCCGAGCCGAGGAGCGCCTCGGTGGCTCCCACGGCGCGCCGCTCGCTGAAGTCGGTGGGCAGCACCGCGAACGGGCGCAGCCCCGCCTCGCGCAGGGCCCCCTCGAAGGCCGCCCTGCGCACACGGGTGTGCTGGAGCTCGGGCGGCCCGCTGACGTAGGCGACGCGCCGGTGGCCGAGGCTCAGCAGGTGCGCGACGGCCTCCGCGATTCCCGCGCCCTGGTCGCGCAGTCCGACGCGCGGCACGACGGCCGTGCCGTCGGGCGAACCGAGCAGCACCGCGGGAAGCCCGAGCCGGGCGAGCAGCGCGGGCCGGGCGTCGTCGTCACGGGCGTCGGTGAGCACGGCGCCGTCCACCCGGCCCTCGGCCGCGAGCCGCTCGTACAGCGCGTTCTCCTCGCGGTGACCGCTCACCAGGTGCAGCAGCAGGCCGTAGCCGCGCGGCGCCAACTCGCCCTCTATGCCGGTGATCAGCTCACTGAAGTGCGGGTCGGAGCCCAGCACGTCCGTGGGCCGCCGCACCACCAGGGCGAGGCTGCGGGTGCGGGCGTTGCGCAGCGCCGCGGCGGAGGCGCTCGGCGACCAGCCCAGCTCCAGCGCGGTGTCGAGGATCCGGCGGCGCGTCGCCTCGGACAGCCGGCCCTTGTTGTTGAAGGCCTGGGACACGGCGGCCGTCGACACCCCGGCCGCCGCCGCGACCGCCTTGATCGTGGGCCTGCGTCCGGCCCGCTCGGTGGAGACGCTCACATCTTCACCGCCCCGCTGACCAGGGCCTGCTGCATGCGCTTCTGGAGCAGGGTGTAGACGACCCACACCGGTACCAGCGTCAGCACCGTGCCCGCCGTCAGCACGCCGTAGTCCGTGCCGGTGATCGACTTCAGCGTGGGCAGGGCCACCTGGACCGTGCGCTGCGCCGGGTCGGGGCCGATGATGACCAGCGAGTACAGGTACTCGTTCCAGAAGGTCAGGAAGTTCAGCAGCAGCACGGTGGCGATGCCCGGCAGGCACATCGGCGTGTACACGTGCCGCAGCACCGCGAAGGTGGACGCCCCGTCCAGCCGGGCGGCCTCCTCCATCTCCGGCGGGATGGTGCGCATGAACTGCACCAGGATCACCACCGACAGCGGCAGCGCCGTCGCCGGCAGGAACAACACCATGAAGATCCGGGTGTGGAACAGCCCGGTGGCCGCCGCGAGCAGGAAGGTGGGGAAGAGTGCCGCGAACGTCGGGATCAGGAAGCCGAGCGAGAAGACCTTCTCGACGACACCCGCCAGCCGCCCGGTCGAACGCGCCAGCGCGAACGAGGCGGGGATCGCCAGCAGCAGGGTCAGCGCCAGCGAGAACACCGTCACCAGCGCCGAGTTAACGACCGCGAGCCCGAGGTCGGCGCTCTCGAAGGCCGTACGGAAGTTGCCGAACCCCAGGGAGGACGGCGGGGCGAAGGGGTGCGCGAAGATCTCGTCGTTCGACTTGAACGCCGAGGCGAGGAAGTAGTACAGCGGGACGACGAGCAGCACCGCGTACGTCCACACCAGGATGTGGGCCGGGAGCCAGCGCTTGCCGAGCTTCATCAGTGCTGCTCCGATCAGTAGTTCTGGCGGAAGACGCGGCGGATCGTCAGCAGCCCGACGAGTCCGGCGAGGAAGAGGAGGACGCCGACGGTCTGGCTGTAGCCGAGGTCGGCGGCGATGAACGCCTTCTGGTAGACGAGGAACGACAGCGTCGTCGACGACGTTCCGGGCCCGCCCTGCGTGAGCAGCAGTACGTGCTGCGCGGAGCCGAACAGCGTCCACAGGAACTGGAGCATCGTCACCACGCCCACGTAGTCGCGGATGACGGGGAAGTGGACCGACCACATCGTCCGCCAGTGCCCCGCCCCGTCCAGCTGCGCGGCCTCGCCCAGCTCGTCCGGCACACTGCCCAGCCGGGCGGCGAACAGTACGGCGGTGAACCCGATGCCGGCCCAGATGTCCAGGGCGATCAGACATGCCAGCGCCGTCGACGGCGAGGCCAGCCAGGCGTCGGCCAGGGAGCCGAGACCGATGCCCTCCAGCCCGCCGTTGACCAGGCCGTCCGGGGACAGGGCCGCGTAGAAGACCATCGCCTTCGCGGGCGTCGAGATCAGCCCCGGGATGAAGAGCAGATACCGGATGACCCGGTGGCCGGGCGGCCGCTGGGCGACGTAGTACCCCAGCATGAACGCGCAGACGATCATCACCGGGACGGCGACGGCCAGTTGCACGGCGGTGTTG
This sequence comes from Streptomyces coelicoflavus, assembly GCF_003112555.1. Classification (GTDB taxonomy): domain Bacteria; phylum Actinomycetota; class Actinomycetes; order Streptomycetales; family Streptomycetaceae; genus Streptomyces; species Streptomyces coelicoflavus. Next base: position 429,810 of record NZ_BEWB01000007.1, read on the forward strand.
CGGACCGCGTCCCAGAACACCGGGTCGTCCAGCACCACCCGGACGTTGTCCAGGCCGGCGAAGGACACCGGCTGGAGCATGCCCGGCCAGTGCAGGGCCGCGATCACGAAGATCGCGAGCAGCGGCCCGACCATGAAGACCAGGTACCACACCAGCGCGGGCACCGCGAGGACGGTGCCGCCCTGCCGGGGCCGGCGCGCGGCCGGGGCGGGGGAGGATGGCGGGGCGGAGCTCGGGGCCGCGCTCCCGCCCGGCGTCGTCGTGAGCGTCGTCATGCGGTGACTCCCGGAGAACGGGTGGGACGGGGGAGGGGGACGGAGGGGACAGCCGTACCGGAGGCGGACGGGCGGCTCATACGGACCGGTACGCGGACTCGAGGGCGGCGCGCACCCGGGCCGGGCTGGTGCCGCGGGTGAACGACGTGCTGGTCGCGGTGATCAGCGGTTGCGCGGCGGCGGGCGGCACGTACACGTCGGGCAGCAGCACCTGGCTCACCTCGGAGCCGAGCCGCTGGGCCGCCCCGACCAGCGGGAAGCCGGTGGAGACGGCGTCCGTGCGCAGGGCCATGTCCCGGCCGCTCTCGGTGACGAACCGGGCCACGACGTCCTCGCGGTACATGAACCGCAGGAACTTCTCGACCTGCTCGATCTTCCGGACGCCGTTGGGGCTGATCCAGAAGCCGATGAGGGTGTAGGCGCGGATGACGGTCGGACCGTCGTGCGCCGCCCCGTCCGCGAGTGGCCAGCCGCCGACCTCCGTGTGCCGGGCCACCTTCTCGGGCACCTTGGCCAGCGCGGAGGACATCGCCGACTGCACGGCCGCCTCCTCGGTGTTGAACTGCGTGGTCATCGAGTCGGAGGTGAGGCCCTGGGCCTTGTCCGCGAACACACCGGCGTCGCGCAGGTGCGTGAAGTACTCGATGCCCCGGCGTGCGCCGCGACCGCCGAAGTCCCCCGTGGAGTAGACGTGCCGGGCCTCGTCCTGGGACAGGAACGTCTGGATGATCTGCGCCAGCAGCTTCTGGCCGGTCCAGTCGTTGCCGCCCACGGTCACCGGGGCGATGCCCTTGGCGCGCAGCCTGCGGGCCGCGGCGATCAGCTCGTCCCCCGTGGTGGGGATGTCGCCGACCCCGGCCCGGTCCAGCAGGGCGCGGTTGAAGGCGACGGGCCAGTTGGTGGCGAAGTAGGGGAAGGCCCGGACGCGGCCCTCGTCGTCCGTCCAGTCGGCCAGCGCGGCGGGCAGGACGCGCCCGCGCAGCCCCCAGTCGTCGAGGTAGGGCTTGACGTCCACGGTCGCGCCGACGTCCGTCCAGGCCAGCGTCTTGTCGTACAGGTTGACCATCACGACGTCGGCCTCCTTGCGGGCCAGCCGTGAGGTCTCGTAGACCTGCGCGAGGTCGTCGCCGTTGATCAGGTTCTTGACCTTCACCCCCGGGTTCTCCTCGCGGAAGCGGTCCACGGCCGCGAGGTACGTGGGGGAGCCCGGCGCGGTGGTGCCGAGCTGGGTGTGGACGACGAGGGTGTCCGGGTCGGAGTCCGCCGACGCCAGCGACGAGCAGCCGGACAGAGCGGGCAGGGCAGCGGCCGCGGCCAGACCGGAACCAGCGGCGAGCAGGTCGCGCCGTGTCAGCGATGAGCGCACAGGGGTGGTCTCCAACCAAGCGGTTAACGATTGGTTAATCGATGTACCTCGTAAGGTGCGAGGACTGTATGGAGTGTCGGGACCACGGTCAAGGGGGTGGCGCGGGGAGATTTCCGACCCGTGCCCGCACGCGGACCGCCTGGTCAGGCCGTCGCCGCGTCCTCGACGGTCACGCCCAGTCCCTCGGCCACCCTCGTCAGGGCCGGCCCCAGCGGGAGCGCGATCCGGGTGACGGCCAGCCGGTCCCCGCGGGTGGCGTCCCGGTTGACGATCAGCACCGGCTTGCCCGCCCCGGCCGCCTGGCGGACGAAGCGGAGCCCGGACATCACCGTCAGCGAGGAGCCGAGGACCAGCAGCGAGGACGCTTCGCGCACCAGCTCGCGGCAGTGCTCGACGCGGCCCGGCGGCACGTTCTCGCCGAAGAACACCACGTCCGGCTTGAGGATGCCGCCGCAGACCGTGCAGGGCAGCACCCGGAAGTCCCCGACCTGCGCGTCGGTGAGGTCGGCGTCGCCGTCCGGATTGATGCCGGCGGCCACCGGCGAGAAGCCCGGGTTGGCCTCCTCCAGCCGCCGGGCGAGTTCGCGGCGCGCGCTGAGGACACCGCACGACAGACAGACGACCCGGTCCAGGCTGCCGTGGAGCTCCACGACGTCCTCGCTGCCCGCGGCCTGGTGCAGACCGTCGACGTTCTGCGTGATCACACCGGTGAGCAGGCCGTGCCGCGCGAACGCCGCGACCGACCGGTGCCCCGCGTTGGGCCGGGCGCGGCCGAAGGTGCGCCAGCCGAGGTGACTGCGCGCCCAGTACCGGCGGCGGGCCTCGGGGGAGCCGGTGAAGTCCTGGTAGGTCATCGGCGTGTGCCGGCTCAGGCTCCCGCCCTCGCCCCGGTAGTCGGGGATGCCCGACTCCGTGGATATGCCCGCCCCGCTCAGCACCAGGACGCCGCCCGTCCGCAGCGCGTCCGCGACCGGCTCCGGGTCCGTGGTGCCCGGCGGCAGGTCGGTTCCCGGGGTCCAGGTCAGAGTGGGCCGCATGCGCATGCGGCAAGGGTACGGAACGCGCCGCCGTCCCGGGCCCGGCGGGCTGCGGAACCCGGACGGCTCCGCATGACCTTTTCCGCCCCGGGTGACAGACTTGCACTGTCCAGGGGGCCGAGAGGCGTCTGCCGGGAGAGGCGGCCTGGCGGGGAGTGGTCCGATGTTCCGCAAGCGTCCCGCACCCGACGGTGAAGAGTTGCTCGACCGGCTGGCCTCGCTGACCACACAGGCGAGGGAGCTGGCCGAGCTGCGGCGGTCACAGGTGGAGCTGGCGATCGCCCTCCAGCGCGACATGCTCCCCGCGGACCTGCCCTCCGTACCCGGTATCCACCTGGCCGCCTGCTACTCGCCCGCGTACGCCGGACTCAACGTGGGCGGCGACTGGTACGACGCCTTCACCCTCCCCGACGGCCGTATCGGCCTCTCCGTCGGAGACGTGCAGGGGCACGCCATCGACGCGGCCGCCTTCATGGGCCAGGTGAGGGTCGGCCTGCGGGCGCTCGCCTCGGTCACCAGTGAACCCGGCGACCTCCTCGCCTGCACGAACGAACTGGTCCTCTCCCTCAACAAGGACCTGTTCGCCACCTGCACCTTCATGCGCTACGACCCGGCGACCGGCCTCCTGGAGAGCGCCCGGGCCGGCCACATCCCGTGCGTCCGGGCCACCGCGGACGGCAGGGCGGAGGTCTGCCGGGACGAGGGCGGACCGCCGCTGGGCGTCCTGGAGGGCGCCGACTATCCGGTGACCCGGTACCGGCTGGGCACGGGCGGGGTCTTCGTCCTGGTCACGGACGGCGTGGTGGAGGGCCCGTCACTCAGCGTCGACGAAGGTCTGGAACGGGTGGTGCGGCTGGCGAGCCTCGCCGCCGCCGTCGGCATGGAGGCACACGCGCTGGCCGCCGCCGTGCTCAAGAACGCCGCGCTGATCGGGCACGAGGACGACGCGGCCGTGCTCGTCGTCGGCCACGACGGGCGCTCCGTTACGCCGTAGGGCGGGACGGCCCGCCTCCCACCTCGCCGACCCGGCGGCGCCGGTGTCTGATGACTGCTGTGGTGGGTATCCGTGCATGGCCGCGACCGGTCCTCCTCGCCTGTGCGACGCTGCTGGTCGCCGGCTGCTACTACGCGGCCGGGCGGCTCGGACTGTCCCAGCAGCTGACCGCCGACGGGTCCGTCGTCACGCCCATCTGGCCGCCCACCGGCCTCGCGGTCGCCTGCCTGCTCCTGTTCGGGCCGTGGTGCGTGCCGGGCATCGCCCTGGGCGCGCTGCTGGTCATCCTCTCCCTGGGCGCTCCCGGGCCCGAGGCCGCCGGCATCGTGGCCGGCAACACCGCCGGCCCCGTCTGTGCCTGGCTGATGCTGCGCGCGGTGGGGTTCCGCGTGAGTCTGAGCCGCCTGCGGGACGGGCTGGCGCTCGTCTTCCTGGGGGCGCTGACCGCCATGCTGATCAGCTCCTGGGCGGGCGTCGGCATGCTCCTGCTGTCGGACGAGCTCCCCACCGACCATCTCGGGATCGTCTGGCTGGCCTGGTGGGTCGGAGACGCCATGGGGGTCGTCCTCGTCACCCCGCTGCTGCTCCTGCTGTACCGCGCCCGCCTGCCGCCCCCATCGGTGCGCTGGACCGAGGCCGTCGGGCTCACCGTCGTCGTGTGCGTCCTGATACCGCTGATCATGTACAGCTCGGTCAGCGTGCTGTTCCTGACGTATCCGATCCTCATCTGGTCGGCGCTGCGCTTCCAGCTGGCGGGCGGCATCCCGTGCGCCCTCTTCGCCTCCGTCCTGGCCACCGTCGTGGCCCGGCAGGAGGCCGGCTCGTTCGGCAAGCTGACCGAGATCGAGACGATGATGAAACTCCAGGCGTTCAACGGCACCCTCGGACTGACCGCTCTCCTGCTCTCCGCGGTGATCAGCGAACAGCTGAACACCAGACGGTCGGTGGAACGGGCCTGCCACGAACTGGTCGAGGCGCTTCAGCACCTGAACGCCGGCGGCCCGGGCGGCGGCTCCGGCAGCCCCGGGCCGCCCGGAGGAGACGGCGGTGACTCCGGCGGCGGGGGCACCGCCGCCGGAGGCGGACGTCAGAAGTCGTAGTCGTCGATGTTCCCGGCGTCGAAGACCGTCGGATCGCCGAGGGTGATGACGCCGTTCCCGCCGAGCTTGAACCAGCCCATGTCCCCGGCCAGGAACATCTGCCCCTCCCGGCCGGTGATCTGCCCGGAGGCGAGGGCCACCGCGGCGTGGCCGGCCAGCTCCCCGAGCTTGGCCGGGTCCCACAGCAGGAACGCCTCCACCGTGCCGTCCTCGATGTACGGACGCATGTCATTGGGTGCGCCGAGCCCGGTGAGCTTCACCTCGCCCTTGTGCGACGACTGGGAGAGGTACTTCGCGGCCGCCTTGATCCCGTTGGTGCTGGGAGAGATGATCCCCTTCAGGTTCCCGTGCTTCCGGAGCAGCTCCTCGGTCTTCCGGTACGACTTCTCCGCCTCGTCGTCTCCGTAGGCGACGTCGACCAGCCGCATGTCCTTGTACCGCGGGTCGTCCAGCTCCTTCCTGATGCTGCTGATCCAGGCGTTCTGGTTCGTCGCCGTCCGGGCGGCGGACAGGATCGCCACGTCACCCCGGTAGCCGATCTGCTCACCCAGCAGTTCCAGCTGGCGAACGGCGATGTCCTCGGCACTCGCGGGGGCGACGAAGGCGTAGCGGCACTCGGGCTTCGTGTCGGAGTCGTAGGTGACGACCTTGACGCCCTTGTCCATGGCCTGCTTCAGGGAGTCGCACAGCGCGTCGGGGTCCAGTGCCGAGACGGCGATCGCGTCGACCTCCTGTGCGGTGAGGTCGTTGATGTGGGAGACCTGCCCGGAGGCGTCGGCGCCCTGGTCCGTGCCCACTTCCCTGAAGGTCGAGCCCAGTGACTCGACGGCGCGCTCCCCGCCCTTGTCGGCGACCGAGAAGTAGGGCGTGTTGACCTGCTTGGGAAGGAAACCGACGGTCAGGCCCGTCCTGGTGGGCGCGTTGGGAGAGGCCTCGGCGTTCTTGGCGTTCGTCGCCGTGTCGCCGTCCGCCGGACCGTCGCCGTCGCCGCACGCGGCGGTGAGAAGACTGAGGGAGGACACGGCGGCGACGAGTACGGAGGCACGGCGTGCGGGGATCCTGTGCATGCGCTTCTTTCGCGTGGGGCCGCCCGAGCGTGGGGGCTGGGGCGCTGAAAGGATTCAATGAAGCTTGACCGGGACGTTAGGCAGAAAGCCCGTTGTGGTCAATGCGCGTGCGGGAAGCAGTTGTTGGGTCCGTCGTCCCTCGGGGCTGCCCCTGCGGGGGTTGCCCGGGCCGGTGCCCGTGTGCCCGCCCCTGCCGCCCGGCCGAGTGTGCGGTCGAAGAGGGTCGGCGCAAGCAGTGCGACTTCACCTGCGCCTGTCGCGAGGTCATTCGTTCAGGCTGCAATGACTTGCTCACGTCAAGCCGGGCGATCCATGATGCGACGACCGGCGTGCAGAACAACTCCCGTTGCTCACGGGCGGGTTCGGTCCACGCAGCCGGCCGGCCGCGCCCCCCGGTGCCCGTGCGGCCGCCACCCCACACCCCCATGGGCACCGGAGAGAGCGGAGCACCCCACATGTCCTCCGGACTCCCCGCAAGACGTGCGCGCACCGCGCTGTGCGCCGCGGCCGTCGCGGCGGCTCTGGCCCTGACCGGCCAGCCGTCCCCGGCCGCCGCGGCACCCGCGCCGCCCGCCCCGGCCGACGCCCCCGTCAACGCGGCGTTCGCCCGCGCTGCCGTAGCCCACGACGTCCCCCGGGACCTCCTGGTCGCCGTCGGCTACGGCGAGACCCGCCTCGACGGCCACGCCGGACAGCCCAGCCAGGACAACGGCTACGGCATGATGCACCTGGTCAGCAACCCCGAACGGCACACCCTGGAACGGGCCGCGCGGCTCACCGGCGCGAGCCTCGCCGACCTCAGGACGGACCCCGGCGCCAACATCGACGGCGCCGCCGCCGTGCTGCGCGCCCTGGCCGACGAGGCCGGTCTCGACGCCGCCGACCGCGACCGGCTCGGCGCCTGGTACCCCGTCACCGCCCGCTACGGCGCCCCCGGCGGCGAGGCCGCGGCCCGCCTGTACGCCGACGCCGTCTACGAGATCCTCGGCGAGGGCGTACGGACCCGTGCCGACGGTGGCGAACAGGTCGCCGTCGCCCCGCGCACCGTGCGGCCCGAACGCGGACCGTACGCGCAGACCGATGCCGACGCGGCGCTCGCGGCCGCCGCCGAATACCCCTCGGCGCTCTGGAACCCGGCCTACTCCGGCAACTACGCCGCGGGCCGCAGTTCGGCGATCACGACCGTCGTCGTGCACGTCACGCAGGGCTCGTACGCCGGGTCCATCAGCTGGTTCCAGAATCCGTCCGCCCAGGTCAGCGCCCACTACGTGGTGCGGTCCTCCGACGGGCAGATCACCCAGACCGTCCGCGAGGGCGACACCGCCTGGCACGCGCGCTCGGCGAACCCCTACTCCGTCGGCGTGGAGCACGAGGGCTACGTCGACGACCCCGCCTGGTTCACCGACGCGATGTACCGCTCGTCCGCGGCACTGACCCGCTACCTCGCCGACAAGTACGGCATCCCCAAGGACCGCGCGCACATCGTCGGACACAGCGAGGTCCCCGGCAACGACCACACCGACCCCGGCCCGAACTGGGACTGGGCCTACTACATGAGCCTGGTCCAGGGCGACGACGACGGCTCCACCGGCACCCCCTTCCCCACCTGGGGGACCGACGTGAGCATCCGTCAGCAGCCGACGACCGACTCCGCACGGGTGGCGAGTCTGCCCGGACCGACGTCCGTCCGCGTGGCCTGCCAGGTCCACGGCGGCCTCGTCGAGTACGACGGCTACAGCAACGACGCCTGGTCCTACCTGCCCGACCACGGCGGCTACGTCTCCAACATCTTCATCGACGTCGACGACGCCTGGCTCCCAGGAGTGCCCACATGCTGACACCTCCCCTCCGGCGCCGCGGCTGCGCCCCGCGCCGCAGACCCCGCGCCCGACGGGCCCTGAGCGGCACGGTGTGCCTGCTCGCCCTCGCCGGTACGGCCCTCGCCGCCGCGCCCGCCCCGGCCGCCGACGCCGCCGTACCGCCCGCCCCGGTGTCCTGGCGCGCGGACCTGACCCGGCCCGGCACCGACGACGTCAACGTCCGGTACGGCTCCGGCGCCCTGCGGGTGCGCGACGGCTCCGTCAGCCCCGCGTCCCTCGGCCGGGACCGCGGCTACGCCTCCGCCGTACTGGACACGCACCACGTGGACCGGCCCGTGAACCGGGTCGCCGTGGACCTCGACGCGACGGTGCCGGGCGCGGCGGGCGTCGAGGTCGACGTGCGCGGCCGCGCGGCCGACGGCACCTGGACCGAGTGGCGGCGGGCGGCGGCCGGCGCCCCGGCCGAGCTGCCCCGGTACGTCGTCGACGTCCAGGCCCGGCTCACCCTGTGGAACGCCAAGGGCGAACCCACCGCGGCCGTACGGGCGGTGACCCTGACGGCGGACGACGCGGGCACCGCCCCCGCCGAGCCCGCACCGGCGACCAGGGCCGCCGCGTTCTCCGCCCGGGTCTACGCCACCCGCGAGGGCCTCGTCGGGCACACCACCGCCAACGGGCACGTCATCCAGGCGAACGACCACTTCGTGGCGCTGCCCTCCCGCCGCGCCCTGTCTCCCAAGGGCAGCGGCCAGTACTCGGTGCAGGTGTGCGGGCCCGCCCGCTGCGAGACGGCGCCCGTGTGGGACGTCGGCCCGTGGAACACCCACGACGACCACTGGAACCCCTCGTCGGTGCGTGAGCAGTGGAAGGACCTCCCGCAGGGCCTGCCCGAGGCGCAGGCCGCGTACGAGGACGGCTACAACGGCGGACGCGACGAGTTCGGCCGCCAGGTCGCCAACCCGGCCGGCATCGACCTCGCCGACGGCACCTTCTACAACGTCGGCCTGAACGACAACGGCTGGGTGACCGTCACCTACCTGTGGACCGAGGGCGGCGGCGACACCACGTCCTTCCCGACCTGGGGCACCGACGTGAGCGTCCGGCAGCAGGCGACGACCGCGTCCACGCGCGTGGCGAGCCTGCCCGGGCCCACGACCGTGCGGGTGCGGTGCCAGGTCCACGGCCAGCTCGTGAACTACGACGGCTACAGCAACGACGCCTGGTCCTACCTGCCCGACTACGGCGGTTACGTCTCCAACATCTTCATCGACGTGGCCGACGCCTGGCTCCCGGGCGTGCCCACCTGCTGAGCCTCCAGGAGGGCGGACCCGAGCGCCGTGCGGCGGTGCAGCACCCGGTTGCCCTCGCGCCGGGTGCTCACCAGCCCCGCCTCGCGCAGCACGGCGGCGTGCCGGCTCGCCGTGGAGGGCGCCAGGCACAGCGCGGCGGCCAGGGCCGTCGTCGTCATCGGCGCCTCCAGGGACTCCAGCATCCACGCCCGGGAGGCGCCGATCAGTTGCGCGACGGACGGCCTGTCCACCCCGGCCCGCAGCCGCGGGAGCCAGCCGGGCTCCGGGTCCAGCGGGTGGACCAGTACGTGCGGCAGCGACTCGTCCACCAGGGCCAGCGGCGTGCGTACGCAGAAGAAGGCGGGCACCAGCGTCAGCGGGCGCCCGCCCAGCCGCAGCAGTCTGGGTTCGGGGTAGGGGGCGGCGAGCCGGGTGCCGTCGGGCCGCCGCCAGCCCGGCAGTTCCGCGTAGCCGGCCAGCAGCGCCTCCGCCCCGCCGGTGAGCGCCGCCTCGGCCCGGCGGGCACGGTCCTGGCCGGCCCGGGCGCGGATCACGGACAGGTACGGCGCCACCGCCACGGCGTGGTACCGCCGCAACGTGCCGCCGAGCCAGCGCAGTGCGGTCGACTCCCCGGTGGCGACCCACCGCACGCTGCGCGGCACCGGACCGTGCGACCGGGCGCACAACCGGGCCAGTTCGGCGACGAGCCGGCGCCGGGGCGTCGACTGCACCCGGTCCACGGCCTCCTCCAGCGCGAGGTCCCCGAGACCGGGCGTCAGGAAGTCCGGGAAGTAACCCTCGGCCGGGCACAGCGACATCAAGGCCCTGACGTCGTCGGCCAGCCCGGCCCGGTGCAGTGCCCGGCGCACCTCGCGCCGCCAGGGATCGTAGGTCAGGGGCTCCCGGCCGTCTTGGAGCAACTGGAGGCTCAGCACCGTCTCCCACAGGGCGTCGCTGCCGGGCGCCACCCGTAACCGGGCCAACGCGCCCCGGTCGAACTCGACTTCAAGCACTGACCCCACTCCACTCGCGTCCCGGCGGATTGCGGAAACTGACCAACGCAGTCGTGCGGTGCGAGACGATGGTGCCCGAGGTCTACGCGCGTCCGCCACAGCCCGCGGAGAATCGCGGCGAATCGGCGGCGGAACCGGCCGCACAATGGCCGTATGACTTCCCCCTCCACCCGGTTCGCCGTGCGGGACGACGACGCGACGCGCAGGCGCACACCCGCACCCACCCGTACGCGCCTCGCGGCCGCGGTGGCCGCGGTGGTGATCGTCGGCGCCGGACTGGCGCTCAGGGCCGTGGCGGTGGGCGAGGTGGCCAAGTACGGCGGAGACGCGCTGTACACCCTGCTGCTGTTCGCGCTCGTCCTGGTGGCGGCGCCGCGGACGGCGCCGGGGAGGGCCGCCGTGCTCGCCCTGGCGCTGAGTTGGGCGGTGGAGTTCCTCCAGCTCACCGACGGGCCGGCGTACCTCGCCGGGCAGAGCACGGTGGCCCGTCTGGTCCTCGGCTCCACCTTCAACGCACCGGACCTCTTCTGGTACGCGGTCGGGGCGGCGGCCGGTTGGCTGGCCGTCAGGCGGGCGTGAACCGCAGCGGTGTTCCGGCCGCGGCCTGGGCCGCCGCCGCGAGAGCCGGCTCCGGGACGACCGCGACGACGGGGTAGCCCCCGGTCGTCGGGTGGTCGTGCAGGAAGATCACCGGGCGTCCGTCCGGCGGGACCTGTACGGCGCCCAGGACCATGCCCTCACTGGGCAGTTCACCCGTCGACGCCCGCTCGAGCGGCGGCCCCTCGGTGCGCAGGCCGATGCGGTTGCTGTGCGGGGAGACGCGGTAGGCGGCCGAGGTGAGCGTGCGCAGCGCGGCCGGGGAGAACCAGTCGGTGCGCGGGCCCGGGCGCACCGGCAGGACCAGTTCGGCCGGCGGGCCGGGCCAGGGGGCGGCGACGGGCGGCGGCACCGGCCGCGGGGGAGGACCCACCGCCACGACGTCCCCGTCCCGCAGCGGGGCCGGGCCCAGCCCCGAGAGCAGATCCGTCGAGCGGCTGCCGAGGACGGGCTCGACGGCGACACCGCCCGCGACGGCCACGTACGAGCGGACCCCGGCGGTCACCGCCCCCACGTCCAGGACCGAGCCCGCCGGCACCCGCACCGGGGCGCCCCAGGCGACCGGCCCGGCGTCGACCGTCACCGGGCAGGGCGCCCCGCCGACCACGACGGTGACGTCCCGGTCCGGCCGCAGGGCGCAGCCCGTCAGGGTCGTCTCCAGGACGGCGGCGCCCGGGTCGTTGCCGAGGAGGCGGTTGGCGAGCCGCATCGCGGGCGCGTCCAGCGCACCGGACCGGGGGACGCCCAGATGGGCGTGGCCGGGCCGGCCCGCGTCCTGCACCGTCGTGAGCGCACCGGAACGCACCGTGGTCAGCTTGGCCGTCATGCCCCGGCCTCCGGGTGCACGCCGGCCGTGGTGGTGCGGCCGGTCCCGGCGTCTGTCGCCCTCGCGCCGCCCGCCGTGACACGACCGGGCCCGTTGGCCGCCGTCCCGGCGCCGGGCGCCGGGACACGACCGGCCGCCGTCCGCGCGGTGGCCGTCCCCGCGCCGGCCGCCGGGCTCGCGGTGGCCGTCCCCGCGCCGTCCGCTGTGACGAACCGCACCCGTGTCCCCGGCGTGAGCAGCGCCGCCCGCTCCCGCTCCGGGTCCCACAGCGGGCGCGGGTCGGGCATGGTGCCGATCAGCTGCCAGCCGCCCGGGGTGGCACGGGGGTAGACCGCGCTGTAGGGACCGGCGAGGGCGACCGCGCCGGCCGGCACCCGGGTCCTGGGCGTGGACCGCCGGGGGACGTGCAGCCGGGGCGGCAGCCCGGTGAGATAGCCGAAGCCGGGCGCGAAGCCGCAGAATGCGACCCGGTAGGTGTGCGCGCCGTGGAGGGCGCCGACCTCGTCCGGTGCGACCCCCCACAGGGCCGCCACGTCGGCCAGGTCCGGCCCGTCGTAGCGCACCGGGATCTCCACCGCGTCGCCCGTGTCGTCCGCGACCGGCGGCACCTCCCAGCCGACGACCCGGCGGGCCAGCGCCCCGGGGTCCGGCACCCCGTCCAGCAGGACGGTCCGCGCCCCCGGCACCACCTCGGTGACCGGCGGCAGCGTCCCGGCGGCGCGCCTGCGCAGCACCTCGGCGTGGAAGGCCGCGGTGCGCTCGGCGTCGGGCAACTCCACGAGGAGGGCGTGGCGACCGGCCGGACGCACACTGAGGGAGGGACCGCCGGTCATGCGAACGCCCCGATCCCGACCCCGGCCGTCTCCAGCGCCGTACGCACCCGGGCGGCGATCCGGGCGGCGTTCGGGGTGTCGCCGTGCACGCACAGCGAGCGGGCGGCGACCGCGACGGCCGTACCGTCCACGGCCTCGACGGAGCCCTCCACGGCGAACGCCACCGCACGGCGTACCACCGCGTCCCCGTCGGTCACCACCGCGTCCGGCTCGCGGCGGGGGACCAGGGTGCCCCGCGCGGTGTAGGCGCGGTCCGCGAAGGCCTCCGGGACGCCGGTGAGCCCCGCGTCGGCCGCGGCCGTGAGCAGTCGCGAGCCGGGCAGGCCGAGCACGGGCAGGGCGCCGCCCGCCAGACGTACCCCGGCCACGACGGCACGGGCCTGCCCGTCGTCGTGGACGGTGCGGTTGTAGAGCGCGCCGTGCGGCTTGACGTAGGCGACCACGGCCCCGGCGGCCTCGGCGAAGACCCGGAGCGCGCCGATCTGGTACGCCACCTCGGCCGCCAGCTCGTCGGCGGGCACGTCCATGGCACGCCGCCCGAAGCCCGCCAGGTCGCGGTAGGACACCTGCGCCCCGATCCGCACCCCGCGCTCGGCGGCGAGGTCGCAGACGCGGCGCATCACCGAGGGGTCGCCGGCGTGGAAGCCGCAGGCGACGTTGGCGCTGGTGACGACGGAGAGCAGGGCGTCGTCGTCGGTGAGGGTCCAGCGGCCGAAGCCTTCACCGAGATCTGCGTTGAGGTCGATCACACCCTGAACGTAGACGATTGTTGAACGATCCGACAAGAGGGTCGAGGTGTGTGCCCTCTCTGCGGGGATGAGGATTCACCTCTTGTTAGATCGTTGAACGATCGCTAGTGTCCGTGCATCTGCCACGCATCTGGAGCTATGGTCCCCGGGACCCATGAGTCACGTTCCGAAGCTCCGGATCCGTGCCCTGCCCCCTCATGCCTGAAGAAGGCCACCGAATGATCGTTCTCCTCGGTGTGGTCGTGGTGATCCTCGGATTCGTCACGCGCCGCAACCCCGTCCTCGTGGTGGGCGTCGCCGGTATCGTCACCGGACTGCTCGGCAGGATGAACCCGCTGGAGGTCCTCGCGGCCTTCGGCCGGTCCTTCGCCGACAGCCGCTCGGTCACCGTCTACGCCATCGTGCTCCCCGTGATCGGGCTGCTCGAGCGCTACGGCCTGCGCGAGCAGGCCCGCAATCTCATCGGCCGCCTGGGCAAGCTCAGTGCCGGCCGGTTCCTCACCGTCTACCTGCTGGTCCGGCAGGTCACCGCGGCCTTCGGCCTCAACAGCATCGGCGGTCCGGCACAGACCGTGCGGCCGCTGGTGGCCCCCATGGCCGAGGCCGCGGCCGAACGCTCCACCGGGGCCAGACTGCCGGACAAGCTGCGCGAGAAGGTCCGTTCCTACTCGGCCTCGGCCGACACCGTGGGCGTCTTCTTCGGCGAGGACTGCTTCATCGCGATCGGCTCCATCCTGCTGATCACCGGCTTCGTGAACTCGACGTACCACCAGGACATCGAGCCGACCCAGCTCGCCCTGTGGGCCATCCCGCTCGCCGTCTGCGCCTTCCTCATCCACGGCGCCCGGCTGCTGCTCATGGACAAGCAGCTCGAACGCGAGATGGCGCAGGCCGCCGCCGAACACGAGCTGCCGCTTCCCGAGGGGGCCGACAAGTGATCAAGGTCGAATGGCTGTACTGGCTGATAGGCCTCGTCTTCGTCGTCATGGCCGTGCAGATGGCCATGGACCGCAGCAACCCCAAGCGATGGACGTCCGCCGCGTTCTGGGGCCTGCTCGGGCTCACCTTCCCCTACGGCACCGGCGTCGCCAACGCCACCGCGGGCAACGGCGGCTGGACCCTGCCCGCCGAACCGCTCGGCGTCGCCGTCCTCGCCCTGATCGTGCTCGCCGGCTTCAACTTCCTCGGCAAGGGCGTCCCGGTCACCACCACCGGCGAGCAGCGCGAGGCCGCCGCCGCCCGGCTCGGCAGCAAGATCTTCATCCCCGCGCTGACCATCCCGCTCGTGGCCATCGTCTGCGCCTCCGTCCTCGACGAGTCCGGACTCTTCGAGTCGGGCAAGGCCACCCTGCTCGGGCTCGGCGTCGGCTGCATCGCCGCGCTCGTCGTCGGCATGCTCGTCACCGGCGAGAAGAAGGTCTCCGTCCCGATCCACTCCGGCCGCTCCATGCTGGAGGCGATGGGCGCCGCCCTGCTGCTGCCCCAGCTCCTGGCGGTGCTCGGCTCGATCTTCGCCGCCGCCGGGGTCGGCGACCAGGTCGGCGACATCATGAACAAGGTCCTGCCCGACGACTCGAAGTACTTCGCCGTCGTCGCCTACTGCGTGGGCATGTTCCTGTTCACCGTCATCATGGGCAACGCCTTCGCCGCCTTCCCGGTGATGACGGCGGCGATCGGCTGGCCGGTGCTCATCCAGCAGATGCACGGCAACGAGCCCGCCGTCCTCGCGATCGGCATGCTGGCCGGCTTCGCCGGCACCCTGTGCACCCCGATGGCCGCCAACTTCAACATCGTCCCGGCCACCCTGCTCGAACTGAAGGACCAGTACGGGCCCATCAAGGCCCAGCTCCCGACGGGCATCGCCCTGCTCGGCTGCTGCACCGTGATCATGGCGCTCTTCGCCTTCTGACCCCCACCACTCCACCCGCACGGCAAGGAGCGCCCATGACCCGTGTCCTCATCACCGGCTTCGCCCCCTTCGGCGGGGAGCGCGTGAACCCGTCCTGGCAGGCGGCCTCCCTGGTGGCCGCCGAACCGCCCGCCGGACTCACGGTCACCGCTGCCGAACTGCCCTGCGTCTTCGGCGAGGCCCTCGACGCCCTGCGCGACGCCATCCGGGCCGAGGCCCCCGACCTGGTGCTCTGCCT
Organism: Streptomyces coelicoflavus; assembly: GCF_003112555.1. Taxonomy (GTDB): domain Bacteria; phylum Actinomycetota; class Actinomycetes; order Streptomycetales; family Streptomycetaceae; genus Streptomyces; species Streptomyces coelicoflavus. The sequence goes on from NZ_BEWB01000007.1 coordinate 444,923, forward strand.
GGGCCAGGCGGGCGGCCGCCCGGGCGTCACCGTCGAACGCGTCGGCATCAACGTCGACGACGCGCGCATCCCCGACAACGCCGGTGGACAGCCCATCGACGAACCGGTGGTCCCGGACGGTCCCGCCGCCTACTTCTCCACCCTCCCCGTCAAGGCGTGCGTCGCCGCGATGCGTGAGGCAGGCGTCCCGGCCGCCGTCTCCAACACGGCCGGCACCTTCGTCTGCAACCACGTGGCGTACGGCCTCGGCCACCTCATCGCCACCGAGTTCCCGCACCTGCGCGGCGGGTTCGCGCACGTGCCCTGGGCGCCGGAGCAGGTGCCCGCCGGCACCGCGCCCGCCCTCCCGCCCGCCACCGTCGCCCACGGCCTGCGCGCCCTGCTGGCCGCCGCCGCCCGCACCCCCGCCGAGCAGGACCTGAAGGTCACCGAAGGAGCCACCCACTGATGCCGCTCAGCGCCCACGCGGCCACCTTCGCCCAGCTCGCCCTGGCGAACATCACCCGCGAGTACCCCAACTTCCCCGCCCACCTGATCACCTCCGCCGACGAGCGCCCCGAACCCCGCTCCCTGCACCCGGCCTTCTACGGCGCCTACGACTGGCACTCCTCGGTGCACATGCACTGGCTGCTCGTCCGGCTGCTCCGACGCCACGGCGGCACCCCCGCCTTGCCGGACACCGAGGCGGCCGTCGCCGTGCTCGACCGCCACCTCACCCCCGACCACCTCGCCACCGAGGCCGCCTACCTGCGCGACCGCCCGTCCTTCGAACGCCCCTACGGCTGGGCGTGGCTGCTCGCGCTCGCCGCCGAGTGCCGGGCGCACGGGGGCGCGGAGGGGGAGCGCTGGGCGCGGGCGCTGGGCCCGGCCGTGGACGCCGTCGACGGACTGCTGGCCGAGTGGCTGCCCAAGGCCACCTATCCCGTACGCCACGGCAACCACCCCAACAGCGCCTTCGCGCTGAGCCTCGCACTCGACTCGGGCGAGCTGTCGGCCGGCACCGAACGGGCCGTGCGGGAGCGCCTGCTGAGCTGGTTCGCCGACGACCACGACGCGCCCGCGCACTGGGAACCGTCGGGGCAGGATTTCCTGTCCCCGGCGCTCACCGAGGCCGACGCGATGCGCAGGGTCCTCGCGCCCGAGCGGCTCGCGGCGTGGCTCGACCGCTTCCTGCCCGGCCTCGCGACGGGTGCCCCCTGCGCGCTGCTGGAGGTGCCGGTGGTCTCCGACCACGCGGACCCGCAGATCGGCCACCTGCTCGGCCTGACCCTCAGCAGGGCGGCCGCGCTGCGTTCGCTCGCCGACGCCCTGCCCGAGGGTTCGGTCCGGGCCCGCCTGGACGAGGCGGCCGGGGCGCATCTCGCGGCGGGCCTGCCGGCGGTGGAGCGCGGCGACTTCACCACCGACCACTGGCTGGCGACCTTCGCCGCACTGGCGCTCGATCCGGTGGCTCCGCGCTGACACCGGGGCGCGCCGGGGGAGTGGGCCCCCGGCGCAGTGCCTCCGGACCCTGGGGAGCGATCTCGAGGCAACGTTGTCAGAAAGATGGCGTGAGCCGGGGGCCGGCCGGGGAGGATCCAGCCCTGCACGCGTCACGTCCCGTCGGAAAGGCAGGCACCGATGCACCGTCTCCTCGCCCGAACGCTCTCCTCCGCCCGGGCGCCCCTGGCCCGAGGCGTCGCGACCGCCCTCGCCCTCACCCTGGCGTCCTCCGTCCTCGCCGCGTCCACGAGCACCGCCGCGGCCCCCGACGGCACCGGGCCGGACCGTCGTCCCGGAGGGAACGCCTGGTTCACCTCCTGGGCCGCCTCGCAGCAGCGCCTCGCTCCCACCCCGCTGCGCGACCAGTCGATGCGCATGATCACCCACCTGAGCCAGGGCGGTGACGCGGTCCGGATACGCGTCCAGAACACCTTCGGCGAGACACCGCTCACCGTCGACGCGGCGACGGTGGCACACAGCGACGGCAAGGACGCCGCGACGGAGGGACGCCCGCGCCCCGTCACGTTCGACGGCCGGCGCCGGGTGGTCGTCCCACCCGGGGGCGAGGTGTGGAGCGACACCACCAGACTCCGCACCGCCGCCCAGGACGACGTCGCGGTGTCGCTCTCCGTCACCGGCACGGTGGCTCCGGGGCAGCACGACAGCGCCTTCCGCACCAACTACCTGACCCCGCCCGGCTCGGGCGACCACACCGCCGACCCGGCCGGCACCGCGTTCACCGAGACGACCGGCTCCACCCTCCTGGTCAGCGCGGTCGACGTGCGCAACCCCCGCCTGCGGGGAAGCCTCGTCGCCTACGGCAGCTCGGTCGTCGACGGAACCGGGTCGACGAACTGCGGGCCGGGCTGCAGCCGCCCGGGAGCCGACCTGCGGTGGACCGACGACCTCGCCCGGCGGATCACCTCCGAACTGCCTCCCGCCCGGCAGTTCGCCGTCGCCAACGCGGGCATCGGCGGCACCACCAGCGCCGCGACCTGCCCGGGCATCGGTGCGGGCGTCCGCGGCCTCGACGCCGCCGCCCGTCTGGAACGCGACGTCCTGGCCCTGCACGGGGTCACAGGGGTCCTCTACTACTACGGCACCAACGACCTCCCGGCCGGCTGCGACGCCGCGCAGATCGAGGCGAGCTACCGCGAGGTGTTCCAGCGACTGCGGGCCGCGGGCATCAAGGTGTACGTCACGCCCATCACCCCTCGCCCGGGCTACACCGACCAGCACAACCGCGACCGGCACGCCGTCGGCACCTTCGTCTCGAAGTGGAACAGCTGCGGCGGCACCTGTGACGGCATCCTCCCCTTCGACCAGGTGCTAGAGGACCCGGTGCGGCCGAACAGCATCTACCCGCCGTACGACACCGGCGACGGAGTCCACGCGAACATCGCCGGCCAGCAGGCCCTCGCCGACATCGTCTCGCTCCCGATGCTGGCGTCGTCGGCCCGCAGGTGACCCACCGGCCCGGGTCATGAACCCCTGGGCGCGCGAAGGGCGTCGACGACGAGGTCGAGCAGACGGTGCGTGCGCTCCGGCTCGTCGTCGGCGGCCGTCGAGAGGAACACGCCGAGCAGCATCGCCGTGACGTCGTCGGGCGCCACGTCCGCGCGGAGCGAGCCCGTCCTCGCCCCCTCCGTGAGTATCACGCCGATCGCGGCCGTGATGCGCTCGCGGGTGGCGGGCGTCGCGAGGCGCCCCGAGGCCCAGGCGCTGTGCAGGGTGTTGAGCATGGAGCGCTTCGTCGCGACGAACTCCGCGTAGCGCTCCATCCACGCGCGCAGGGCCCGCTCGGGCGGCAACCGGTCGAGCAGTGCGGATGCGCCGTCCGTCACGTCGTCCAGTTCGGCGGCGTAGACGGCCTCGACCAGGGCCTCGCGGGTGGGGAAATGGCGGTAGAGCGTGCCGATGCCGACCCCCGCCTCACGGGCGATGCCCTCCAGGGGGACGGTGTCGTCCGCGGCCGTGAACGCGGCCCGCGCGGCGGCGACGAGCTTCTCGCGGTTGCGTCGCGCGTGCGCGCGCAAGGGGCGGTCGGGGTGGGCCGGCGGCTCTGGCCGAGCGGCGGCGGCTGGGCTCGGTTCCTGGTCCGGACTCAAAGCGGAGGGTCCTCCGGTAGTGCTAAAGTCGTAGAAGCGGAGGGTCCTCCGCTTCTGTCATCTTCTCACGAGGACGGGCTTCCCATGACGTCAACCGGTACCTCCTCCTCTTCCCGTGCCGCCGATGCCGGCGCCCCGCGCCCCGGCGGGACCGGACCGCTCGCCGGCCGCACCGTCTCGCGGATCGGCTACGGCGCGATGCAGCTCGAGCGCCTGCGCTCCGACCGTGCCGCCGCCGTCGGACTGGTGCGCCGTGCGCTGGACCGCGGTGTGGACCACCTCGACACCGCCCAGTTCTACGGCGACGGATTCGTCAACGAGGTCATCCGCGAGGCGCTCCGCCCCACGGACGACATCGTCGTCGTGAGCAAGGTCGGGGCCGATCCCGACCCCGGCGGCCCCGTTCCGCTGCGTCCCGCACAGCGACCGGAGGAACTGCGGGCGAGTGTCGAGGACAACCTCAGGAGCCTCGGCACCGACCGGATCGCGGTCGTGAACCTGCGCCGCCTCGACACCGGCCCCGGCCTGCGCGCCGAGGGCGACCAGGTGGTGGACCTCGACGACCAGCTCGCCGTGCTGACCCGGATGCGCGACGAGGGCAAGATCGGCGCGATCGGTCTGAGCAGCGTGACCGAGGACGGACTGCGCCGGGCCCTCCCGGCGGACATCGTCTGCGTCCAGAACGCCTACAGCGTCGTGAGCCGCGACGACGAGGACATGCTCGGGCTGTGCCTCGCCGAGGGCATCGCCTGGGTGCCGTACTTCCCGCTCGGCGGCGCGTTCCCGGCCATGCCCAAGGTCGTGGACGAGCCCGCGGTGCACACCGTCGCACAGGCCCTCGGTGTCACACCGGTCCAGGTGGGCCTCGCCTGGCTGCTCCACCACGCCCCGAACGTGCTCCTCATCCCCGGCACCGCCGACCCCGATCATCTGGACGCCAACCTCGCCGTGGGCGCGATCACCCTGGACGAGTCGTCCCTCGCCGTGCTCGACGCCGTGGAAAGCCGCTCCGCGGACGTGCGCCTCGGCTGACGGTGTGCCGAAGGTGTGCGCGGCCCGCGAGTCACAGGGCGCGCAGGCCCCGGTCCGCGAAGGCGATGAGCCACTCGAAGCTCTCCTCGACGTCGGTGCTCCACTGGAAGCCGTCCGACGCCTGGAGTGTGGCGAAGCCGTGGAAGAGGCTGCGCAGCAGGCGCAGGGCGTGGTTCACGTCGCGGTCGTCGATGTCGTAGCCGCGCAGCACCGCGGTGAACGCGCCGAGCAGCCGCTGGCCCGCACCGGCCAGCGGGTCCTCGGGTCCGGACGGTTCCTGGCCGATCGTCGCGGCGTACCGGCCGGGGTGCTCCAGGACGAAGGCGCGGAAGGCCCGCGCCGCGGCGGCCAGGGCGTCGCGGCCCGCGTACCCCTGCACGGCGCCACCGACGGCGTCGGCCGCCTCCTCCAGGGCGAGCACCGCGATCCGCCGGTTGAGGTCGTCCTGGCCGCTCACGTGTTTGTACAGGGAGGGGGTGCGTACGCCGACGCGCCCGGCCAGCAGACCCATCGTCAGGTTGGCGAAGCCCACTTCGTCGGCCAGGGCGGCACCGGCCGCGACCACGGCCGCCGGATCCAGGCCCGCCCTAGGCACGGGCGGCGTCCGAGCGGAGGAAGGCGAGCACGAGCGAGACCACCTGGTCGGGGAACTGGTGGTGCGGGTAGTGACCGGCTCCCTCGATCATCTCCAGGCGGCCGAGGCCGGACGGCAGCGCGTCGACGACGGCCGCACCCTCCGCGTGCGGGTCCGCCCAGTCCGGATCGAGCGTGCCCATCACGACCAGCACCGGGCAGCGCACCTTGCCGAGCTGCGCGCCGGCGTCGGTCGGTGCGCTGCGGCCCATGTTCTGCATGGCCTTCATCCGGCCCGGCTCGCGCAGCAGGGACTCGATGCGGCCGAGCCGTTCGGCCCAGTCGGCGGGTTTCGCGCCCGGGTACGCCACGTCGAGGTACGAGCGCCACAGCCGCAGGCTGCCGAACAGGCCCGCGCCGAGCAGGCGCAGCATGCCCCGCCGGAACCGCCGCACCCGCAGGTCCCCGAGGCGCACCGACTGCTTGCGGGTGAACGGCGCCAGCTCGACGACCGACGTGACCAGCGAGGGCTCCCGTGCCGCGGCGATGGTGGCGGCACCGCCCGAGACCGAGTGCCCGACCAGTACGGCAGGGCCGCCCAGGTGACGGATCAGGGCGAGCAGATCGCCCGCGATGGCGGTGCGGCTCCACTCCGGCCAGTCGACGCCGGACTCGCCGCAGCCGCGCAGGTCCACCGCGGCGACCCGGTGACCTGCGGCCACCAGCTGCGGGACCACGGCACGGTACGCGGCGCGGCTGTCGCCCATGCCGTGCGCGAGCACGATCAGCGGCCCCGACCCCGTCACCTCGTACGCGATCGTGCCGCCGTCGACGGCAAGGTACTCGGTCATGTCCCACTCCCCAGTCGTGGCTAATGGCATTAACCAAAAGCTATTGCCATTAGCCACGACTGTCAAGGTGCGCGAGACGCGCTCAGTCGAGGGAGGTATGTCGTCCTGCCGCGCGCTGCACGGCCGACTCCACCTCGCGGTGCGGAACGCCGGTCTCGTCGGCGTAGGCGGCGATGCCCCGGGCGAGGGCGGCGGTGGCGTCGGACCAGACCGCCAGGGCGACCGTGGCGTTCTCGCCCCGGTTGCTGCGGTAGCGGTTGTCCGCGGCCTCGACGGCATGCCTGAGTTCGATGAGTCGTCTCGGGATTTCCATGGTCAAAAAGCCTAGGGCGGCACGGTGCGCGTGCCGGTGTCTCGCCGAGCGAGGCTGTCCTCGGCAAGGGCAATCGTCCTTGCCCCCGCCGGTGCCCCTGCGGCCCGGCGGTGCCGCGGGTCCGGCGCCGGGCCTTGGCCGGCGAGGGCTTGACCGTGCGGGCGCGTGCCGGTTAGAACGTGGGAACGTCAGGATAGTAAGCGGTTGCTACGAGGAAGAGGACCACGTATGACGCTCTCACTCACCCACGTCCCGGGCGACCGCGTCACCGTGACCCACGGGACGGCCGGAACCGAGCTGTTCTCCTACGTGTACCGGCCCGAAGCCGACTGGGAGGCGCCCAAGCCGTACCTCCACCCGGTCCGCACCCTGTCCGGCGCGCTCGTGACGGACTACCGGCCCAACGACCACCGCTGGCACAAGGGCCTCCAGCTGACCGCCTCCCACCTGTCCGGACAGAACCTGTGGGGCGGCAACACCTACGTCCACGGCGAGGGCTACCTCGCGCTGCCGGACAGGGTCGGGTCGATGGCCCACGTGGCCTTCACGGAGACGGCCGCCGAGGCGGACCGCGCCGTCATCGCCGAGCAGCTGACCTGGCACCCGCACGGTGGCGAACTGTGGGCCGAGGAGGAGCGCCGCATCGAGGTCCGCGACGTCGACCCGGACACCGGCAGCTGGTCGCTGACCTGGACGTCGGCGGTGACCAACCGGCGTACCGAACCACTGCGGTTCGGCAGCCCGACCACCCACGGGCGCCCCGCCGCCGGATACACCGGCCTGTTCTGGCGCGGCCCGCGCGCCTTCCGCGGCGGCCGCGTCCTCACCGCGGAAACCGACGGGTCCGCCGAGTCCGCCGAGTCCTCGGTGTCCCCCGACGGCGACCCCATGGGCTCCCAGTCCCCCTGGCTGGCCTACGTCGGCGAGCACGACGGACGGGACGGCCACGCCACACTCGTCTTCGAACACGCCCCCTCCAACGACCACTCGGGCGAGAAGGGCACCCACCCCGCGCACTGGTTCGTGCGCACCGACCCCTTCGCCGCCGTCGCACCGTCCTGGGCCTTCCACGAGGAACTGGTCCTGCCGCCCGGCGAGACCCTCGCCCGGACCTACCGCGTGGTCGTGGCCGACGGCGCCTGGGACCGTGCGCGGGTCGCCGCGCACCTGGAGGGACTGGCGTGGTGAGTCCGGCGTACCACGGATTCCCGGGCGCGGTGGGCGTGTCCCGGCTGACCGTGTACGACTGGCCGACGGTCGACGGACTGCCCGGCGGCGGCACACCCCACCTGCACCTCACGTGCAGCGAGGGGTACGTCGTCACGGCGGGCCGGGGCGCGGTGCAGACCCTCACCGCCTCGGGCTTCGAGGAGACGCCCCTGGAGCCGGGAACGGTCGCCTGGTTCAGACCCGGCACGATCCACCGCCTCGTCAACGACCGGGGCCTGGAGATCACCGTCGTGATGCAGAACAGCGGCCTGCCGGAGGCGGGCGACGCCGTCCTCACCCTGCCCCGGGACCTGCTCGACGACCCCGGCGCGTACGCCGACGCGGTCCGCCTGCCCGCCGGCGTGTCCGAGGCCCGGCAGGAAGAGGCCGCGCGCGTCCGCCGTGACCTGGCGACCGGGCGCTTCCTCGAGCTCCGCGAGGCCACCGAGAACGGCGATCCGGCACCGCTGGCGGCGTTCCTGCGGGCGGCGGCCGCTCTGGTGCGGCCCCGGCTGGACGCGTGGGAGCGGCGATGGCGCGAGGGCGCGTACGCCGCCACGGAGTCGACCCGGGCCGGACTCGAGGCACTGCGCGGCGGGGACGACGCACACCTGAGCGCCGCCGGGGTCTCCTCGACCGGGCCCGCGGCACGCGGACGCTTCGGCATGTGCGGCAGGCTGGACGTCTACCCGGGCATCTGACCAACGGCCCGTGGTCCACCAACGCCCTGGCCGGGGACGTCCGATGTGAGAGGATCCCGGGTCCATGGACGAAGCGACTGAAGCGACTGAAGCGGCCGAAGCGACTCGGCCCCCCGTGGTCCTCGCCGGGTACGGCCCGGTCGGGCAGGCGTTCGTCGACCGGTTGGGCCGGGACGGAGCGGCGCTCGCACGCCGTCACGGCGTACGGCCGCGGGTGGCCGCCGTACGCGCGAGCGCGGCCCAGTGCCGGCCGGGCGCCGACGGGGCGGTGCCGCCGCGCTCGGAGTGGGGCCCCGCGGAGCCGCTGGACGAGACGTTCGACCGCACCGGCGCGCGCGTCTTCGTCCAGGCCGTCCCCTCCTCGCCCGGACTGCGGCAGCGTGCGGCGGAGGAGGCCGTGACCGCGCTGCGCCGGGGAATCCACGTGGTGACGGCCACCAAGAGCCATCTGCTGACGCACTGGCGGGCGCTGGACGAGGCCGCCGGTGCGGGCGGCGGCATGATCAGGATCTCCGGGGCCACCGGTGCGGCGCTCCCGGCGGGGGACCTGGCGCGCGCCTCCCTGCGCGGCCTGGACTGCCGGACGATCCGAGCCTGCCCGAACGGCACCGCCACCTTCGTGCTCGACCGCCTCGCCGACGGCGGCACTCTGGACGACGCCATCCGTGCCGCCCGGCTCCGGGGCATCGCCGAGGCCGATCCCTCGGCCGACCTGTCGGGCGAGGACGCCGCCACCAAGGTGCGGCTGCTGGCCGCGCTGGCCTGGGGCTGGGACCCGTCGGAGGTACGCGTGCGGGCGGAGCCGGTCGACGAGGCCACCGCCGGCCGGGCACGGGACGCGGCCTCCCGGTCCCGCCGGCTGCGGGCGGTCGCCGGTGCGTCGGCGGACGAGCCCGGCGTCGTGCGCGTACGGCTCGAGGAGACGGAGCCGGGGGACCCGCTGCACGCGCTGACCGGGCCCGAGAAGGCCGTGGTCTTCGGCTGCCCCGACGCGGGCGACGTGACCGTGAGCGGCGGACGCTCGAGCCCGGTGGGAGCGGCACTGGCCCTGGTGAAGGACACCGTCGAGGTCACGGCCCCGCGCACGGGCTTTCGCTGAGGCGCGGATCCGCCGGCCCCGGGTCCGGGACGCTCAGGCCACGGTGATCACGGTCTTGCCGCGGGCGTGGCCCTCCTCGACGTGGCGTACCGCCTCCGCGGCGCCGGCCAGGGTGAAGGTGCGGCCGACCACGGGCCTGATCTGCCCGGCCCCGACGAGTGCGGTGACGGCGAGCAGGTCCTCGTGGGCCGGCCCGGCCGGGACCGCCGGGAGGATCGGACGAAGCCGGTGCCGCGTGACCGCGTTGACCGCCGCCACCTTCACCATGGCACCGGCCGCCCCGAACACGCGGCCCGGCGAGCCGCCGCCGTTGGCCACCAGGACACCGGCCGGGCCGAGCGCCCGGCGCAGCCGCCCCAGCGGGTGGTTGCCCACGTTGTCCAGGATGACGTCGTAGCGCTCGCGTCCGTCGGTGAAGTCCTCCCGGGCGTAGTCGAGGACGTGGGCGGCGCCCAGTGAACGCACCAGGCCGGTGTTGCGGGCACTGCACACGCCGGTGACCTCCGCGTCCAGCGCCGCCGCGATCTGCACGGCGAACGTGCCCACTCCGCCGCCCGCCCCGTTGACCAGCACCCGCTGCCCGGACCGCACCCGGCCCACGGTCCGGATGCCGCGCAGGGCGGTCACCGCGGCCACCGGCACCGCCGCGGCCTGCTCGAAGGTCAGGCCCGCGGGCCCGGGCACCAGCAGCCGTGCGTCGGTGCACGCGTACTCGGCGAAGGCGCCCGGGCAGAAACCCAGTACCGGATCGCCGGGAGTGAACCCCCGCACGTCCGGGCCGGCACACTCCACCACACCGGCCGCGTCGATCCCGGCCACCCGGTGCCTGGGCCGGACGAGCCCCATGCCCCCTGACAGCCGTGCCACGTACGGGTCCCCGCGCAGCATGTGCCAGTCGTAGGGATTCACCGCGGCGGCGCGCACGCGCACCAGCACCTGACCGGCACCGGCGCGGGGCCGGTCGACGTCGCACAGCCGCAGGCTGTCCGGCGGGCCGAACCTCTCCTGGACCACAGCCTTCATCCGGCCTGCCACCATCCCCCCGGGGCACCGGGACCCGTCGCGGGCCGCGCGGTGAGGGCACCGTAGGAGCACGGCCCCGTCCCGTCAATGGCCGAACCGGGGCACACCTCACCCGCTCGCGCCTCGGCCGACCTCGTATTCCAGATGCGTGGCGTTCGGCGTCGGCTTCGCGCTCCGGCGGACCAGTGCGCGCGGTGTCCCGCCGGTGAACAGCGGTGTCCCGGAGCCCAGTACGACCGGCGCGAGGTGCAGCGACAGCAGGTCCAGCAGCCCGGCGTCGAGCGCCGAACCGACCAGGGTGCCACCGCCCATCAGGACGACGTCGAGGTCCCTGCCGCGGTCCGCCGACGCCGCCTCGGCCCGCTCGCGCGCGACCGTGACGGCGTCGGCCAGGCCGGTCGTGACGAACGTCCAGTCGAGGCCGGTGAGCCGGACCGACTCCGGCTCCGCGCCCGTCACGACGACGAACGGGGGTTTGCCGACCTCCGCGGCGCCGTAACCGACGGTGTCGTCCCAGCCGCCCGGCCCGTCCACGATGTCGAAGAGCCGGCGACCGAGGACGACGGCCCCCGAGCGGGCGGTCGCCTCCCGCACGATCCGGCGCTCCTCGGGGTCGTCGGAGAACGCCCAGACGTGCAGGGCCTCGCCACCGGTGCCCAGACCGTTGCCCGGGCCGGGGTCGGGTCCGGTGACGTAGCCGTCCAGGGAGATCGAGATGTCCGCGACGATGTGGGTCATACAGGTTCGACCCGGCTTGCCGCCCGAACTCATCGCTCCGAGGCGTGACAGGTGCCGCCGGTTCCCGGCCGATCCAGACATTCACAGTTCACGTACAACGTTTCACAGGCATCGCGAGTCTCCCTGTTCAGCCACGCTCAATCCACGCTTCACCTGGAGTTGTCCGCATGCCTCGGTTCAGCATTGTCGTCCCCGTGTTCAAGGTGCAGGGGTACCTTCGCGAGTGTCTGGACTCGGTTCTGGGACAGTCCTGCCGGGACATCGAGGTGATCGCCGTGGACGACTGCTCACCGGACTCCTGCGGCGCGATCATCGACGAGTACGCCGCACGCGACTCCCGCGTCCAGGCCGTGCACCTGCCGGAGAACGTCGGCCTCGGGCGGGCGCGCAACGCCGGGCTCCAGCGAGCGCGGGGCGACTACGTCCTCTTCCTCGACAGCGACGACACCTACACCCCCGGCCTGCTGGAGGCACTGGCCGACCGGCTCGACGCCGTGGGGGACCTGGACATCCTCGTCTTCGACCACGTGCGTACCCACTGGTGGGGCACGGGCGGCCGCAGCCAGACCGCGGGCCTGTTCGAGAAGGCGGGCACGGACGTCTTCCGCCTCAAGGACCGGCCCGAGTACGTGGAGCTGTTCCTGGTGGCCTGGAACAAGGCGTTCCGCCGCGAGTTCTTCCTCGAGCACGGCTTCCAGTACGCACCCGGTCTGTACGAGGACGCGCCGGTCACCCACATGGCGATGGTCACGGCCGAGCGCATCGGCTGCCTGAACAGGGTCGGTGTCGAGTACCGCCAGCGCCGCCAGGGCGCGATCACGAAGACGCCGGGGCGCAAGCACTTCGACATCTTCGCGCAGTACGAGGGGCTGTTCGCCTTTCTCGCCGAGCGCCCCGAACTGGCCTGGGCCACGCCCATGCTGTTCGAACGGGCCGTGTTCCACATGCTGTTCGCGCTCAAGCGCCCCGAACGGGTGCGGGTCGCCGACCGCAAGGAGTTCTTCGACCGCACCGCGGACTTCTACGCGGCGCACGTCCCGGACGGCTTCACGATGCCCGACGGGCCGACCGGGGTCTACATGCGGGCCGTGGCCAAGCGTCTCTACCGCGCCTACCAGGCCACCCAGTTCGCGGCCCGGGCCAGGACGGCGGGGCCGAACAGGGTCCTCAAGGCCAAGAACAAGGTCGGCAGGCGCGCGTACGCGGGCCTCTACACCCTCCAGCGCAGGCGCTCCCCGGACCCCCGCCTCGCCGTCTACACCTCGTACTGGGACCGGCTGCCGTCCTGCAACCCGCTCGCCGTCCACGACAAGGCCAAGGAACTCGCCCCCGACGTGCACGGCGTCTGGGTGGTGCGCAAGGAACTGGCCGGCCGGGTCCCCGACGGCATCGACTACGTCGTGCGCGACTCGCGCCGCTACTGGGAGGTGATGGCCCGCGCACGCTACTTCGTCAACAACGTCAACTTCCCCGACCACATAGTCAAGCGCCCCGGACAGATCCACCTCCAGACCCACCACGGCACCCCGCTCAAGCGCATGGGCATGGACCAGCGGGCCTATCCCGCGGCCGCCAGGGGCATGGACTTCGAGCGCCTCCTCGACCGCGTGGACCGCTGGGACCTCAGCGTCTCCTCCAACCAGCACTCCACCAAGCAGTGGGAGCGCGCCTACCCCGGCTCCTACGAGTCCCTCGACGCGGGCTACCCGCGCAACGACCGCTACTACCGCGCCGGCGCCGCGGACGTCGCCGCCGTCCGCGCCCGGCTCGGCATAGCCCCGGGCAAGACCGCCCTGCTGTACGCGCCGACCCACCGCGACTACCGGACGGGCTGGACCCCCTCCTTCGACCTGGCCCGCCTGGCCAGGTCCCTGGGCGACGACTTCGTCCTGCTGGTCCGCACCCACTACTTCTACGACCTGAACCGGGGACTGAGCGACCTCGCCGCGCAGGGCGCCGTCATCGACGTGTCCCGCCACCCCTCCGTCGAGGACCTCTGCCTCGCGGCGGACGCGCTCGTCGCCGACTACTCGTCCATCACCTTCGACTACGCCAACCTCGACCGGCCCATCGTCATATACGCCGACGACTGGGAGATCTACTCCCAGGTCCGCGGCGTCACCTTCGACCTCCTCTCCGGCCGCCCCGGCGACACACCGGGAGCCGTCGCCACCACCGAGGACGAGCTCATCGACACCTTCCGCAGCGGCCGTTGGCGCGGCAGCGAGGCAGCCGGCCTGCGCGCGGCCTTCCGCGAACGCTTCTGCCAGTACGACGACGGACACGCCGCGGAACGCGTGGTGCGCCACTTCTTCCTCGGCCAGGAGGCCGGGCCGGAGATAGTCCCGCTCGCACAGCGCACCCCGGCTCCCTCACCGGCCCTGGTCTGACCGGGAACGCCTCCCATCCCCGGAACGGCTGCTTCCGGCCGTTTCCGGGGCGGGGCGCGGCGTTTCCCGCCCGGCGCGGGCGACCGCCGCGCAGAGTAGTGCCCATGACGACACCCGAGCAGTCGCTGCGCGCCCTCGCCCGCACCCGGGCCTCCCTCGACGGCGAGGAAGTCACGTACTGGTGGTCCGGAAGCGTGTACTCCTGGGCCCCCGACGAACCCTACGAGCGGCTCTTCGGCTTCGAGGGCGTCAACGTCGCCCGCCTGGTCCAGGACCCGGACGACGGGCCGGACGGCTACCGGCTGCTCAGCCGCGAGGCCGCCTTCTACCTCGACCCCGTCACCGGCGAGATCCTCAGGACCTGGCGGGACCTGCCGGTGGTGCACGTCTGGAACGATCCGGCGAACCAGCGATGGCGCCCCTTCCCCGTACCGACGACCGACCTCGACGGTCAGGTCTGCTTCAGTCTGGAGATCCCGCTCGCCTATCCCTCGCCCCTGCCGGTGGCCCAGTACCCCCGGCACTCGGCCGGTGACACCTACCGGGCACTGGAGCTCTTCCAGTTCTTCGCCCACCGGGCGGACCTGGCCGGCCCGGCCCCCAGTGTGCCCGCCACCATGTCGTGGACCCGGATGTCCCCGTGGGTCCCGTGGATGGCCCGCGGCCAGATGCCGGGCGGCCTCACCTACCACTGCCGGGGCCGCAAGCTCGGCGCGTACACCGAGGTCCCCGAGCGCACCCGTGCCCACATCGCCGACCACCATCCGGAGTTCGCCCGCGCCCCGGAGAAGTGGAGCGAGCCGAACGAGACGAGCTGGACGTACTTCCGCAGACTCGAGCCGCCCGCATGAGTCCTCCCGTCCGCCGGAGACGGACCGGGTGAGTGGCACGCGGGCGAGCTCCGCCGCCAGCGGCAGCCGGGCGGGCGCTTTATGGTGGTCCGATGCGATGTGTCCCCAGGTGGGTCCTGGTCTCGTCGGGATGCGCGCCGGTCCTGCTGATCGCGGGCTGGGCCGGCGCGGCGCGGTTCGAAGGGTCTTCCTACGACCCCGTCACCCAGACGATCAGCACGCTGGGATCCTACGGAGCCGCCGGGTTCTGGGTGATGACGGGCGGGTTCCTGGCCCTGGGCGTCTGTCACCTGCTGACCGCGTGGGGACTGCGGGCGGCCGCCACCGCCGGACGCGTCGCGCTGGGCGGAGGCGGACTCGCCGCGCTCGTCCTGGTGGCGCTTCCCGCGCCCGACAGCGGGGGCTCCCTGCGCCACGGCGCCGTGGTGGTGGTCGGCTTCACGCTCCTGGCACTGTGGCCGGTGCTGGCCGTCAACGGCGGACCGGCCGCTCCCTGGGCGCTGCGCATGGCACCCTCGCTCCTCGTGACGGCCCTGATGGCCGCCGGCGGCGTGTGGTTCCTGATCGAGATGCGGCGGCACGGCGACGCGGGCGTCGCCGAACGCGTCGTGACGACCTTCCAGTCGCTGTGGCCCTTCGTGGTGGCCGCCTCCTGCCTCCGCCACGCCCGGCAACGGGGCTGAGGGCCGTGTCGACGGGAACCCTCAGCGCCGCGCCAGCGCCAGCACGCTCAGCCCGAACATCAGGACGCCCAGCGGAAGATGGACCGACGGCACGTGCGCGATGCCCAGCACCACCTGGGCCGAGGCGAGGACGAGGAAGCCCGAGGCGTGCCACACGGGCGTGAGCGGGCCGCCACCCGGCTTCCACGCCAGCACCGCCGCGATCAGGTACAGCATCGACGCCCCGTACATCACCCGCGCCCCGGCACTGTGCAGCGTCTCCCCGTACGACGCGGTCAGCAGCAGTCCGACGGAGACCGCCTGGAGGAAGATGGTCAGTGTCTGCAGGGCTATCGCGATCCGCAGGAACGAGAATCGGCGCTGCGCCGTTGCCTGTACCGCCATGCCACGGTCCCCTTTTCCGCCCCCACGGGCAGTAGATCGATAGGCTCTCACCAGCCCGACGACGCGGGCCGGCGAAAGGTAAGGCGAGGGGGCGGTCGGGCATGGGCACGGCTGGGACGAGCACCGACGAGACGGTCGGCGAACGCCGCCGGCTGATCAACGTCGCCTACCGGCTGCTCGGTTCGCTGGCCGAGGCCGAGGACGCCGTGCAGGAGGCCTACGCGCGCTGGTACGCGCTGCCCCGGAGCCGGCAGGACGAGATCGTGTCCCCGGGCGCCTGGCTGACGACCGTGACCGGCCGTGTCTGCCTGGACGTGCTCGGCTCGGCGCGTGCCCGGCGCGAACGCTATGTCGGCGCGTGGCTGCCCGACCCGCTCCCCGACCGCGCCGAGTGGGGCCACGTCCCCGGCACCGATCCCGCCGACCAGCTGGTCCTGGACGAATCGGTGTCCATGGCCTTCCTCGTCGTCCTGGAGTCCATGACGCCCGCCGAGCGGGTCGCCTTCGTCCTGCACGACGTATTCCGCTACCCGTTCGCCGAGATCGCCGGCATCCTCCGGCGGACCCCCGCGGCCTGCAAGCAGCTCGCCGCATCGGCCCGGCGCCGGGTGCGGGCCGCGCGGGCTCCGGCGACGGCGGCGGCCGTGCGGGCCGACGTGGTGCGGCAGGTGAAGGAGGCGTGGGAGGCGAAGGACATCGCGGCCCTGGTCGACCTCCTCGACCCGGCCGCCGTCATGACCGCCGACGGCGGCGGCAACGCCGGCGCCGCTCCGCGCCCGGTCGAGGGCGGCGCGCGCATCGCCCAGTACATGGCCGCCATCGCCGGGAAGGCCCCGGGGCTCGAGCTCCTGGAGCGGTCGGTCAACGGAGCGCCGGGTCTCGTGGCCCGACACTGCGGCGCCGTGCTGACCGTGGCCGCGTTCGAGGTCGCCGAAGGCCGCGTCACCCGTATCTGGGCCGTCCGCAATCCAGAGAAACTGCGGCCGTGGATAGGCTGACCGGCACCGCGGTCGGCGTACCGCGGCAGCCGCGACAGATGTGGAGCCCCGCCATGACCACAGCGCACGATCTGACCATCGTCTCCCTCGACGTTCCCGCCGGCCACCCGGTCGAGCGTGGCGACCTGTCGCTGGCCCTGGCCGGAGCCGAACTGCTCGACCTCCTGGAAGCGGGGACGGTCGCGCTCGACGACGGTCTCCTGCTGCGGCCCGGGTCGCCGAGGCCGTCGGGGGACACGCTCCTCGACGCGGCGGCGTCCCTGGCCGTCCAGGAGCCGGCCGTGTCCGTGGCGGACTGGCTGTGGCGCCGGGGAGACGGCCTGGCGGCGCGGTACCTGGCCGCGGCGGGCGCGGACGACGGCGACGCCCGACGGCGCCCGCGATGGAACGTACGGCGTACCGCCGACCGGCCGGCCCCGGTCCCGGCCGACGCGCCGGAGCACCGGCGTGCCGCCGAACGCTGGTCCGGCGGCGATCCCGTGCTGGTGGCTCTCGCGGCCGCGGTGGGCATCCGGCACGAGGCGGCCGATCAGGTGGCGGACCCGGAGGACGACGGGGTCGCCGCCGTGCTCGCCGCCGTGAACGACGCCGTGGTGGAGCTCGCCGCCATCCGGCAGCGCCGCAGCATCGAGGAGGCGGCGTTCGACAACATCTGGCGCGGGATGTGACGGCCGCGTGGGTCAGATGCGCCAGGAGCGGAGGGCCTCGGCGACGTCGTAGATGCTCAGCCGGGTCTCACGGACCTTCCTGATCAGGTCGGACAGCGCCCCGTAGGGTGGGTCGATCCCCTCACCGGACTGATCCATGTACTGACCGGTCACGAAGGCCGCGAAGAGGCTGTTGCGGTGCGGCAGCGGCTCGAGACGCACGACGGTGTGCAGGAGGGCCGCCGCCCGCCAGGCGCTGTCCGGGTTGGACGCGGCCAGGGTCGGCATGCGGGTCTTGTGGCGGGCCACCGCCGCGACGAGGGCCGAGTAGTCCGTGACCGACACGTCCTCGTTGTCGAGGGCGGCGTCCTGGACGTCCAGGAGCCACGGGACGTCGACGTACAGGGGTTCGCTCATCAGGCGGCGTTGACTCCCTCGCCGCGCTGGGACGGCGGGATCTCGTCCGGGAACGCCTCGTCGAACTCGGCACGCAGCCGGTCCGCCCACGAGGCCGCGCCCGACACGAAGCGCTTGCGCTGCATCTCGCGGACACCGAGGTCGTGCATGTACTGCTTGAGGCTCTTGCCCTCCGCCGCGGCGGCGGCACGCACGCCTTCCATTTCTTCCTCGGTGAAGGTCACGTTGAGTGATGGCATACCGGCATGGTACCTACTCGGTACCTGATGCGCGACTCACCGGACGGCAGCGGCCGCCCGGCATGTCGGCGCCCGCACCGCCCCCACGGTCGGCGAGTATTTCGCCGATCGCGGTCCCCGGCGCGCGCCCCGGGAGCAGGGAGGCAGTGGTGACGATCGAACGGGTCGGACTCGTGGTCCACGGCGGTCGCGAAGGCGCCGCGCGAGCGGCACACCAAGTCCGGGAGTGGTGCGACGAGAACGCCGTGGTCTGCACGGACATCGACGTGTGGAGCGGTCAGGAGCGGCGCAGCGCCCGCGAGGAGGTGGACGCGGCGGGCGACCCGGACCTCGTCGTCACCCTGGGCGGTGACGGCACCTTCCTGCGCGGCGCACGGCTGGCGGCGGAGAACGACGCGCTGATCCTTGGGGTGGACCTGGGACGCGTCGGATTCCTGACCGAGGTCCCCGCGCCGGCGGTGCGCTCCGCCCTCGACGCCGTCCAGGGCGGTCACCTGGAACCGGAGAGCCGCATGCTGCTCACTCTGCGTGCCTCACGGCTGCTGGAGATCCCGGCGGAGATGGAGGAGCTCCTCCAGTACGGGCGCGGACCGCTGCTGCCGCCCCCGCGGGTGCGCACCGACTGCGAGCGCGGTGACGAATGGGGCGTCGCGCTGAACGTCACGGCCCTGAACGACGTGGTCCTCGAGAAGCTCTCCAGGGACCGGCAGATCTCGGTGGGCGCCTACATCGCCGGCCGGCTGCTCGCCTCGTACTCCGCCGACGCGCTGCTCGTGGCCACACCGACCGGCTCCACCGCCTACAGCTTCGCCGCGGGCGGCCCGGTCGTCTCGCCCCGCGCGGAGGCCCTCGTCCTCACGGCCGTGGCCCCGCACATGACGTTCGACCGCTCCGTGGTCACCGCACCGGACGAGCCGGTCGGACTGCGGATCCTCGAACGGTCGGGCCGGGCGGCCGTGAGCATCGACGGGCAACTGCGGGGCGTCCTCGATCCGGGCGACTGGCTCGGCGTCTACGCCGCTCCCCGCCGGCTGCGGGCGGTACGGCTGGGGCCCATGGACTTCTACGGCCGGCTGCGCGAACGCATGCGGCTGACGGACGCCCCCGCCGCGGTCGCCGACGGCACGCCCGCCCCGCTGTGGCCCGTCAGCACGCCCCCTCCGGGAGACCTCGCGCACCTGGCGATGCCGGCCCCGGCCGAAGGGGACCGAGGCGATCTTCTTCGCGAACGGCCGTAAACATCCGTCAACGGCGTACAACCCCCGAAGGGGCGCAAAGGTCTCACCCAGTGGCTTCAGCAAGACCATGGGGAGGCCAGTCCGTTCACGGATCGAGGTGCCATGAAGCGTTCCATGCAAGCGGTAGGGGCGACGTTGACCGCCGTCGGGGCCATCGGGGCGGGGCTGCTGGTGACGGCTCCCACCGCCGGCGCGGCGACCGCCGGCGCGACCGCGTCGTACAACGGGGTCTGCGGCTCCGGCTACAAGGTGGTGAACTCCATGCCGATCGGTGCCACCGGCACGGTGTACCTCACCTACAACTCGTCCACGGGCAAGAACTGCACCGTGACCATCCGCAACACGACGGGCTCACCGACGTACATGGTGGCCTACGTGCGCAACATCGACAGTGGCGAGGACCAGTACGACGAGGGCGACTACCGCTCGTACGCCGGGCCGGTGTACGTGTCCGCGCGCGGCGCCTGTGTGGAGTGGGGCGGCGTCATCGGCAACCTCCAGGCGTGGAACTACGGCTCCAACTGCGGCGCACTGGCGGCCGGGGCCCCGCAGAAGGACTGGTTCGCCGGCGAGCGGTGACGCGGCACCGGAGACCGGCCGGGGCCCCGCCGTGCGGCGGGGCCCCCTTGCGCCGTTCGGGCCGGGTCCCTCAGGCCGGCTTGCGCCACACGGAGACGTGCTTCGCGGAGTCCTCCGTGAACGGGCGGCCGTCCCAGTCCCCGACGCGGCGTTCCCGCTCGAGCCCGGCGATGCGTGCCATCAGGTCCAGCTCCGCGGGCCAGGCGTACCGGTGCCGGGAGTTGTCGCGGCGGTAGGTGCCGTCGTCGGGGTCGCGGGTGAAGTGGTTCGAGACGAGGACCTGTTCGACCAGGTCGAAGGTGTCGAAGCCCAGATGCCGCTCGGAGACGTCGAACGGCACCGCGACCTGTCCGGGCGGCAGGAACCGCAGCGGTGGCACCCCCAGCTCGACGACGAACCGGCCGCCCGGGCTCAGATGGCGTGCCGCGTTGCGGAAGCACTCGACCTGCTCGTCCTGGGTGAGCAGGTTCGAGATGGTGTTGTAGACGAGGTAGACCAGGGTGAACTCGCCGGGGACGACCGTCGTGGCCATGTCCCCGAGAGTCACCGGCAGCGTCTCCTCGTCGGTCTTGCGCCGCAGGACCGACGCCATGTGTTCGGACAGCTCGATGCCCACCACCGGCACGCCGCGTTCCCGCAGCGGGACGCCCACGCGCCCGGTTCCGATGGCGAACTCCAGCGCCCGGCCGTCCCCGGCGAGCTCGGCGAGGAAATCGAGGGTCGGTCCGAGTACGGCGGCGGAGGCCATCCCGGTCTCTGCCTCCTCGGCGTCGTAGCGGTCGGCGGTCTCGCGGGTCCACAGTTCGCTGCTCGTCACGGTCGGCGATTGTGCCCGGCGCCGGCGGGCGCTGTCGAAGCGTTTTCGGACGGGGCGTCACCGCCCGTCGCGCAGCCGCAGCAGATAGGTCGCGGTCAGCGCGACGGCGGGATCCCCGTCCCCGGACAGCTCCATCAGGGCACCGGACGCCCGTGCGCCGGGAATGCCCGCCAGTGCCTGGGTCAGCCGGCCCCGCGCGGGTGCGCCGGCCGCGTCGTGGGCGAGACGGCCGACGATCCCGGCCGCGATCCCGTCCGCCGTCGCGGTGTCGACCGCCAGCACGCTGAGCGCGTCGGCCGCGTCGGTGTCGTTGCGCCCCTCCACGACCATGTCGATGAGCGTCGGGACCGCGTCGCCCACGCCACGCGTCCCGAGCGCCAGCGCCGCGTGTCCGCGCACCACGGCGTCCGGGCTCTCCAGAGCCTGCCGCAGCCGCCCGGCGGCCTCGGCACCGGGCAGCTCGGCGAGGGCCTGGACGGCACGCCGACGCACCGCGGCCACCGGTGAGCCGAGACCCTCCGCCAGCAGCGCCGTGGAGTCGTCGCCCGCACGCGCGAGCGCCCAGCGAAGGGCTCCGGCGACGTTGGGGTCCGTCTCGCTCAGCGCCGCCTCGACCAGGGCCTCCACCGGCACCGCGGCCTCGTGGACCGAGGAGAGGGCCGCGCGCTGGCGGGCGCCCGCGCTCTCGGAACCCAGCGCCCGCAGGAGCGCGACGGCCTGGAGGACGTCCTCCCAGCCGGCCGGGCCGGTGGCATCGATCCGGCGCAGCCGGGTGAGCAACTCGGTCTCGGCCTCGATGCGTTCGCGGGTCCGCCTGACGAGGTCGTCGACGAGTGCCGAGGGCGCGAAGTCGGGTTCGTCGAGCGCGCGGCCGATCTCCCGCAGCGACAGCCCGAGCGACCGCAGGCTCTCGATGTGGAAGATCCGCCGGATGTCGTCCCGGGAGTACTCCCGGTAGCCGGAACCGGTACGGCCGGAGGGCCGCACCAGGCCGAGCGACTCGTAGTGCCTGAGCATGCGGGCACTTACCCCGGACCGTCGCGCCACCTCACCGATCAACACGTTCTATCGTCCCCCACTCTCCGGCCCGCCGAGGGCCACGACGCGCTTCGCCTCCTCGATCGCCGGTCCGAACCCGGAGTCGGGGTCGCGCAGCAGCTGTCGCGTGGCGAGGGCGTGCGCACGCACGAGTGGGACCGGATCGCTCGCCGCGGCCTCCACCACCGGCACGGCCGCCTCGTCCAGCGCGACCAGGGCCCGGCTGAGACTCAGCTGCGTCTCCCGGTCGCCGCGCCCCAGTTGCCCCGCCAGCGCCGAGGCCAGGGCGGCCTCCTCGCCGTCCGGGACGAGCACGACCGCGGCCCGCCAGGCACTGCGCGCCACCTCGTCGTCCGCGTCGGACAGTACCGCGGGTGTGATCGACGGCCACGCCCGCCGGTCCCCGATCTTGGACAGCGTGTGCAGCGCCTGACTCCGTGCCTGCGACCGCCTCGACCGGACTTCAGCCACCAGCCGGGGGAGCGTCAAGGACACCGGGTGACGGGTGAGCGCCCAGGTCAGCATGTCGCGGACGAAGAACTCCGTTTCGACGGCGGAGCGTTCGACGAGCTTGTCCACATAGCGCGGATCCGGTGCCGTGCCGACCGCCAGGGCCGTCCGCAGCCGCACCGACGCCCGCTCGTCCTCCAGACCCAGAAGTGCTCGCATCGGATCCGTGTCCTGTTCCGCCATGGTCATCCGGACCACCTCCTCGGCAGTCAGTGAAGACCTTGCCACCGTGTCAAGGTCAAGGAAGCGGTGGTCGGGACACCGGACCGCGGGGGAGGATGGGGCCATGACGGGAGAGAGTTCCTCGATCGACAGCACCAGGCCCAGCATCGCCCGCGTCTACGACTACCTGCTCGGTGGCAAGGACAACTACGCGGTGGACCGGGAGATCGGTGACGTGTTCAAACGCGACCTTCCCGGTTCGGTGGCGATCGCCTTCGCCAACCGGGCGGCGTTGACCCGGGCGGTGCGGGAGATCATGGCGACGACCGGGGTACGTCAGTTCATCGACCTGGGCAGCGGCCTCCCCACCGCCGACAACGTGCACCAGGTCGCGCAACGGCGGGCGCCTGAAGCGAGGGTGGTGTACGTCGACACCGACCCCCAGGTGCTGGTCCACGGGCGGGCGCTGCTGGAGGAGAACGACCGGACGCGGGTCGTACCCGTCGACGTACGCGATCCCGAGGGGATCAGGAACCACCCGGACACCCGGGAGCTGATCGACTTCGGCCGCCCCGTCGCCGTCATGTTCAGCGCCATCCTCCACCACGTCAACGACGACGAGGATCCCGCCGGGATCGTGCGCTACTGGCGCGAGCAGGTGCCGTCCGGGAGCCACTTCTTCGTCAGCCACTTCCGGTCCGGGAACAACCCGGAGACGGCCGAGGCCGAGAAGGTCCTCCAGGCGACGTTCGGCCGTGGCCGGTGGCGGACCGACGCGGAGATCGCGGCCCTGCTGGACGGTCTGGAGATCCTCGAACCGGGGATAGTGCCGGCACCCCTGTGGCACGCCGAGGCACCCGGCGAGGCGTGGAACGGCGGCGGGGAGCCGGAGTTGACCGTCTGGGAGCGTCTGATCGCCGCCGGGATGGCCCGGAAACCGTAGCGCCGGCCCGGGTGGTACTCAGTCGAGACAGAACTCGTTGCCCTCGACGTCCTGCATCACGATGCAGGACTCGTTCTCCTCGTCGGCGAGCAGCACCCGCTGCTGCACCGCGCCGAGGGCCACCAGCCGCGCGGATTCGGCCTCGAGCACGGCGAGCCGCTCGTCCCCCACGAGTCCGGTACCGGTCCGCACGTCGAGATGCACCCGGTTCTTGGCGACCTTGCCCTCGGGAACGCGCTGGAAGAACAGGCGCGGACCCACCCCCGAGGGATCACTGCACGCGAACCACGCGTCCCGCTCCTCGGGAGGCAGCGAGAGGTTGGCATCGTCCCAGGTGGCGAATCCGTCCGGCGGCGACGGTGCGACGTAACCCAGCACCTCGCACCAGAAGCGGGCGACGCGCTCGGGTTCCGCGCAGTCGAAGGTGATCTGAACCTGCTTGATCGACGGCATCCGGGCACCCTAACAGGGGAGTTGTGGTGCTCGACGGTCCTCCGAGGCGACTTGTGCCCCCGGGCGTGAGAGGAATTCCGGGACACCGCCGAACAATTCACGGCACCCTTTGCCCAATGGCCCGAATCGGCTGTTATCAGCTCTGCGGGAGCGACTACGGTGTGAGCCGGGCGACGCGGGGGAGTGGACGAGAACGTGGGAGAGTACGGCAGGTCCCCCGGGGCGGTGGGCGTGTGACCGGCCGGCCGGCTTCGGTGGTGCTGCCACCGTCGCTGCGCGTGTGGTTCGGGATGATCGCGGCCCTCGCCGCGCTGGTGGTCGTCGTCTTCGGGGCCGCGTACGCCGACGAGAGCGAGCCGAGCGCGACGGACGTGCGGATCCAGGCGGCCGTAGACGGTGTGGGGGCGCCGTGGTGGCACGTCGCCGTGGTCACGGACTTCCTGGGGGAGCCCGGGGGAGCGGTGCTGCTGGTCGCGGCCCTCGTGACGGGCTGCCTGCTGCTGCGCGACCCCCGCGCGGCGGTGTTCCTCGTGACCGGTGCCGGCCTGACCGTGGGAACGACGACACTGCTCAAGCCCGTGGTGGGACGCACCATCCACGGTGACAACCTGTCCTACCCGAGCGGGCACACCGCCTTCCTCACCGCGATCGCCCTCATGCTGTCGCTGGTCGCGACCGGCCGGCTCGGCCTCGGCAGAGCGGTCGGCGTGTCCTTCGTGTTCACCGCGGGGCTGGTGGCCGGCGCGGTCATGGGCTGGGCGCAGGTCGCCCTGGGCTCGCACTACGCGACCGACACCCTCGGCGGCTGGTGCACCGCGCTGGCGGTGCTGCCGGTGACCGCGTGGCTGGTCGACCGGACGGCCGACCGGCTGGCCCACCGGAGAACCGACGGACCGGCCGGCCCGCCGCCCGAGCGGAGGGTCGGCGCCGGGCGTCAGTAATGCCCCTGACAGCTCGTCAGGGGCCCGCCGTGACTTCCTCGCCGTCCCCCTCCGCCGTTCACCTCGCCTCACCTCACGCCAGGCGGCGGAACACCGGCTTCACCGCTCGCCCGCCCATCCAGGGCGTGGGGTCGGCGGCGTCCAGCGCCTTGCGGTACACCGCGCACGCCTGCGCCACCACGTCGACCGTCTGATCGATGTCGGCGTCGCTGAGCGCACCGCTCACCACGAACGACGGGGCCAGCACCCCGCCCGCGAGGAGCCGGCGCAGGAACAGCGTGCGGTACCGCTGGGACGGTTGCCGGTCCTCGTCGAGGGTGGCGAAGACCAGGTTGCTGGCCCGCCCCCGGACGACCACGTGCTCGCCGACGCCCATACCGGCCGCCGCCTCGCGCACCCCCGCCGCCAGCCGCTCCCCGAGGGCGTGCAGCCGCGCGGTGACGCCCTCCTCGACGTAGGTGGCCTGCACCGCCATCGCGGCCGCCAGCGCGTGCGTTTCCGCGCCGTGCGTGGTGGACAGCAGGAACACCCGCTCGCCCGGGTGACGCAGCCCGCCCCGCTCCATCAGCTCCCGTCGCCCGGCCAGCGCGGCGACGGCGAACCCGTTGCCCAGCGCCTTGCCGAACGTGGAGAGGTCGGGGACGACGCCGTACAGGCTCTGGGCGCCAGCCTCCGACCAGCGGAAACCGGTGATCATCTCGTCGAAGACCAGCACACAGCCGTGCCGGTCGGCCAGTTCGCGCAGCCCGGCGAGGTACCCGGGCGGCGGCTCCGTGTGGGTGGCGGGCTCGAGGATCAGACAGGCGACCTCGTCCCGGTACCGGGTGAGCAGTTCCTCCGTGGCGGCCAGGTCGCCGTAGGGGAACGTCACGGTGAGCTCGTCGGTCGCCGCCGGCACACCGGCGGACATCGGCGTGGTGCCGATGAACCAGTCGTCGACGGAGAAGAACGGATGGCCGGCGCAGACGGCCACCCGGGGCCGCCCGGTGACGGCCCGGGCCAGGCGCACCGCGGCGGTCGTGGCGTCGGAGCCGTTTTTTGCGAACTTCACCATCTCGGCGGTCGGCACCGTCGCCAGAAAGCGCTCCGCGGCCTCGACCTCGACGATCGACGGCCGGACGAAGTTGCTGCCCCGGTCCAGCTCCCGCCGTACGGCCTCCGTCACCCGGGGATGGGCGTGCCCGAGGCTCACCGACCGCAGGCCCGAGCCGTACTCGATGTACCGGTTGCCGTCGACGTCCCACACGTGGGCACCACTGCCGCGGCTGATCACCGGGGCCAGGTTCTCCGGATACTGGTCGTCACCCTTGGCATAGGTGTGCGCGCCCCCGGGGACCATGGCGTGCAACCGCTCGTTGGCCTGCCGCGACCGGGGCAGACTCGGCTCTTCCGCGTTCACTTCGGGTCTCACCCTTCCCTGT
This sequence comes from Streptomyces coelicoflavus, assembly GCF_003112555.1. Lineage (GTDB taxonomy): Bacteria > Actinomycetota > Actinomycetes > Streptomycetales > Streptomycetaceae > Streptomyces > Streptomyces coelicoflavus. The sequence continues at coordinate 470,763 of NZ_BEWB01000007.1, forward strand.
GCTTGAGGACCTCGGCGAGGCTCGCTGCCCGCCGGTCCCGTTCGGACATCGAGGTGACCGGCAGCGGCCAGTCGATGGCGAGGTCCGGGTCGTCGAAGGCGATCGTCACGTCCTCGGCGGGATCGTGCGGGCGGTCGATGCGGTACGACACGTCGGAGGTGTCCGTCAGCGACTGGAAGCCGTGCGCGCACCCCGCCGGGACGTACAGGGTCGCCTGCGTCTCGCCGGACAGCTCGAAGGAGGCCCGGCCGAGATAGGTCGGCGAGTGGGGCCGCAGGTCCACGACGACGTCGAAGATCCTGCCGTACGAGCACCGCACCAGCTTGGCCTCGCCCGCGCCGGAGCGCAGGTGCATGCCGCGCAGCACGCCCCGGACCGAGCGGGAGACGCTGTCCTGGACGAAGGCGGCCGGGTCGAGGCCCACCGAACGGACCACGTCGGCGTCGAAGGTGCGGCAGAAGAAGCCGCGTTCGTCGCCGTACGGCGTCGGCTCGAACAGGTACGCGCCGGCTATCCCGGGAACTTCGGTGGCCTTCATGGTGCCTCCCGCAGGGCGTGGTGGGGACCGGACGCCGGTAACAGCACCGCGGTCAGGTCGGTGAACTGCTGCTCGACGCGCCGGGCGACGGCCAGGTTCCGCTCGACGAGGGTCCGCCGCAGCGTGGCCGCATTCCGCTCCAGCTCGCGGAACTGTTCGAGCAGCCGGTCGGCGTCGGCCTCGCGGGCCGGGTGGCAGTAGGCGCCCATGCCCATCTCGGCCATGAGCACGTCGCTCTTCGTCGAGTAGCTGAGGGCGAGCGTCGGAGTGCCGACCTTCAGCGCGCAGACGATGTTGTGGTACCGGGTCGCCACCACGCTGTCGGCACACGCCGTCTCCTTCATCAGGTCGGCCAGCGAGGCCGCCTCGGCGACGGTGACCAGCGGCGAGCCCACGGCGTCGACGATCGCGGCGGCCACCGGCCGGTCCAGCTCGTCGCCGGTGAGCAGCCGGACCGGCCTGCCCTCCTCGACCAGCGCACGGACGAACCGCGTCGTCCCGTCGAGATAGCGGCGGTGGATCTCCTCGGCCCGGTCGCGTTCGTCGTTGTTCCCGTGGAAGTCCATGACGCCGACGCAGACCGGGCCGGGCATGCCCGCGGACTCGTTCGCCGCAGGCGCCGGCAGGGCGAACACGAGGTCCGCGTAGACCTCGTCCCGCGCGGTGTCCACCCCCATCGCCCGCATCGCCTCGCGCGACGCGGCGTCCCGGTACGAGCGGTACGCCGCCAGCCGCGTCGACCAGCGGGTCAGTACCCGGGTCGGCCGGTTGCCGATCGGTCCCGCGCCGACGCTGACCAGTGCGACGCGGGTGCCGAAGAGCCGGCCCATCGCGCAGAGCAGGAACAGCGAGTACGGGAAGCCCCACGGCCGCAGCGGCAGCGTGGTCTCCAGGACGCCCGTGCCCGGCACGATCACCGCGTCGTGCCGGCGCACCCAGGCCGCGGTGCGGACGACATCGACGAGTTTGCCCAGACCCTTGGCCGCGATCGAACCCACCCGTGACGCGGTCCGGTACTCACCGCGGTACCAGTTCAGCCGCGTCGCGGGGATCCCGTACCGGGTCGCGACGGTTTCGGGGCCGCCGCACATCGCGTCCACGACCGCGCCGGGACGCCTGGCGCGGAGCTGGTCGAGCACGGCCTCCAGCGATCCGTCGTTGCCGCTGTTGCCGGAACCGAGCAGACCGAACAGGCCGATGCGCACCGGCGTTTCGTCGACAGTCATGCCTGCCTCTTCTCGCGGCCGGCGACGAGGGCGTCGACGGAGACGGTGAGCCGGCCCGGCCCGACGGGGGCGCGGTCCTCGACCCGCTCGCCGGCGCCGGGCCGGACCCGGCTGGTCATCCACGCGGCCAGGTGGCGGTGGCACGCGCGCCGGTCGGCCGAGGACAGCGGCGCCCGCCCGATCGCCGAGACGAAGCCCCAGACGTACTCGGCGAGCAGACGGGGCGTCGGGTGCAGCGGACCCGCCCGGCGCGGGTCGAGGTTGACGCACCGGGCTCGCTTGGAGGGGTTCGCCCGTTCGGCGCGGGTGGGGTGGTCGCGGCGGAAGTACAGCAGCTCCGGCACCTGGTGGAAGCGCCCGTGCAGGGTGATCTCGGCGACGAACGTCCGGTCCGCGTGGTGGTAGCTGTCGTGCGGCTTCACCCGGCGCAGCACGTCGGCCCGCATCACCCCGTAGAAGTCGTCGCCGCCGGGCTCGAACAGCAGGCTGCGGAAGCGCTCCGGGGCGCGCGGCGAGTCGGTGGCGAGCCCGTACTCGTAGGGCACCTTCACCTTGCCGTCGCCGTCGATGACCGCCTGGCCGCTGTGTGCCAGGACCACGTCCGGCCGCTCGTCCAGCACTTCCACGCAACTGCGCAGCAGGTCCCGGGCGTAGAGGTCGTCGTGCGAGGCCCACTTGAACAGTTCGCCGCGGCACTCGGTGAACACGTAGTTGTGGTTCGGGGCGGCGCCGATGTTCCGCGGCAGCCGGATGTACCGGATGCGGGAGTCCCGGGCGGCGTACCGGCGGCAGATGTCCCGGGTGCCGTCGGTCGACGCGTTGTCGGTGATCACCAGTTCGAAGTCCTCGTAGGTCTGCCCGAGGAGGGCGTCCAGCGACTCGGCCAGATACTCCTCGCCGTTGTAGACGGGGAGGCCGATGCTCAGCCGGGGGTGGGGGGTGGTCATGTGGTCCTCACTTCGGGAAGGGGTTGGTGGTCGCGCTCGCGCAGGGCGGCCCGCAGTTGCAGCCACCACACGACCGAACCGCAGACGGACGCCGCGGCGGCGCCCCAGGCCGAGCCGACCGTGCCGCCCGCGACCGCACCGCCGAGCCCGCCGGCGACGTAGCAGGCGGAGGCGAACAACTGGCAGCGCAGACTGCGCCGGGCGGCGGCGAGCGCCCGCAGCCCGGCCGCCGCGCCGGTGCCGAGCCCCGCGCCCGCGACGCTGAGGGTGACCGGCACGATGAGTTCCGAGGCGCCGCTCCAGACGTCGCCGAGGACGATTTCGCCGAGCCGGTCCGGTACCAGCAGCAGTGCCGCGCCCCACAGCAGGGCTGCGACGGTCTGCCCGCCGCCCAGCAGGAAGCAGAACTTCCCGAGCCGCTCCGGGGCCTGCCGCAGCACCCGCGCCGACTCCGCCACGGTGACCAGCGACAGCCCCATCAGCACCGCGAGGAACGGGCCGAGCAGCAGCTCCGCGCCCCGGATCACGCCCACCGCGCCGACCCCGACGATCGCGCCGAGCCCGTACGCACGAATCTGACCCGCACCGCTCACCCCGACGTTCTCGACCAGGTACCGGTAGCCGAGGTCGCGGTGGTCGCGGTGCCACTCGCGCGCCCCGGCCGGCCGGGGCCGGACACGGGACTGGAAGCAGCCGTACACCGCGGCCACCGCGGCGGACCCGCCCCAGGCGAGCAGGAAGGCCGTCACGCTGCCGACGTAGGCCGCCACCACCATCGCCGGGGCGAGCGCGACGGCCCACACGACGTCGTTGACGAACGCCTTCCGTCCGATGCCGGCGGCGAAGAAGGAGTACCGCCAGGCGTCCTGGAGCAGCAGCCCCGGCAGCACCACGCCGAGGGCGGCGAACGCGGCACCCACCTGACCGCCGATGCTCAGCCCGGCGACCAGACTCACCGTGCCGATGCCGGTGCCGACGAGGAGAGCGGTGCCCGACGACCGGGCCACCGCCCCGCGCCAGGACGACTCCGGCACGCCGCTGAAGCGGACCACGAGGGGGTCGGTGGCGAGCCCGCGGGAGACGTTGAGCACCACGCCGTAGGTCACCCAGGCCAGGCTGAACACGCCGAACGCGGTCAGCCCGAGCGAGCGCGCCACATAGATGCCCACCACGAAGTTGGACAGGCTGGAGGCCGCCTGGTCGGCCAGCCCCCAGGACAGCCTGCCGACGACGCCCCGCCGCGCGGGCCCCGCCGGTTTCGTGGACTTCTCCCCCTCGACGGTCATCGGCTTCACGCCTTGATCAGCCCGGCGCCGTGCAGGGCGTCGGCCGCCGCGGCGACGGTGTCGAACGGCAGCCCGGAGCGCTCGGCGACGTCCAGCAGACCGTGCTCGCCGTCGGAGAGGCTGAGCACCCACAGCATGGCCATCTGGGCCTGCTGCGCGTCGCTGCGGCCACCCAGCGAGTCGTACAGGCCGCGCCGCCCCAGCTGAGGCTCCCCGTACGGACTGAGGTTGACGTAGCGCCGGTTGCGGTCCAGGACGTCGAACGCCTCGCGGCACACAGCGAGCGTGTCCGCCATCGCCGCCGGGGAGACGAAGTCCAGGTTGTCCGCCGACGTGTGGTACTCGGGGTAGCCCGCGTACGGGGTCCGGGTGAGCGAGCCCACGCCGAGGTTGAACCCGGGCGAGCAGTACTGCCGCTCGTCGTAGCCGTACGGAGTGAACCCGGTGACTCGGTGCGGCCGTTCGGATGCGGTCAGCACGTGCCGCAGCACCCGGTCGATCTCCGCGTCGCCGCGCCTGCTCCGCTTGTACGTCAGGTGCCCCGGGTCGCCCGCGCAGGCCAGTACCAGGCCGTGCTTGACCCGCTCCACCCGCTCCCTGTTGCGGGCCAGCCAGGTGATCGCCCCGATGGTGCCCGGCGCGAAGACGAACCGGTACGTGTAGTACGGCTGCCGCCGGGCCAGTTCCCTGGCCAGGAACACCGCCACCGCGATGCCGGCCAGGTTGTCGTTGGCCAGCGACGGGTGGCAGACGTGGCAGGAGACGATCACCTCGTCGGGCACCTGCCCGGGCACCACGTGCTCGGCGTAGGTGAGATGCCCGTCCGCCAGCGTGGAGTCGACGCGGACCTCGTAGTCCCCCTCCGGCAGCGCGTCCAGCGTCTCCTGGGCCAGGCAGAAGCCCCACTCCGCCTTGTAGTAGCTCGTGCGGTACGGCACCAGGGACGGCTGGTCCGGCAGGGTGTGCAGGTGCGCGCGCAGCTCGGACAGCGGCATGGTCGCCGACACCGGCACGCTGTAGCCGAGCACATGGAGGCTGGAGGCTGCGAAGTCGACGACCCGGCGGCCGGTGGCGTCGGCGACGTACGCGTCCCGGATGTTCCACTCCTGCGGCACCGTCCAGTCCAGCACCTGCGTCCCGGTCGGTACCTCGTGCACGTGCAGAGGGATGTACTCGTCGACGATCCGCAGGGTCGCGCGCACACCGTCGCCCGTGATGCTCCGGCACAGCGGGTACAGCCGCTCCACCAGCGCGTACATCTCCTCCCCGGACTCGGTCATCGGCGCCACCGCAGGGTGTCGTCCACGGCGCCGGTCTCGGCGGCCCCGCGCAGGACGGCCAGACGGGTGAAGCGCCGCTCGAAGTCCTCCCGGGTCAGCCCGTGCCCGCGGTAGGCGTCGGCGAGTTCGAGCGCGCCCTGCTTCACCGTCCACTCGCAGTCGAAGCCGGGGACCGCGGCCCGGAAACGGGAGAAGTCCACCCGGTACGAGCGCGGATCGGCGCCCGTCTCGCCGGTGATCACCACCTTGGACCCGGAGACCGCCGCGGCGACCTCCTCGGCGATCTCGGCGACCGTGACGTTGTTGACCTCGCTGCCGATGTTGAACGCCCGGTCGTGCACCGCCTCCCGCGGCGCCTCCAGGGCCGCGGTGAAGGCCCGGGCGATGTCGGCGGCGTGCACCAGCGGGCGCCACGGGGTGCCGTCGGAGAGCACCAGCACCTCGCCGGACAGCAGGGCGTGACCCACCAGGTTGTTCAGCACGATGTCGGCGCGCAGCCGGGGCGAGTAGCCGAAGGCGGTGGCGTTGCGCATGTACACCGGGCTGAAGTCGCCGTCGGACAGCGCGTGCAGGTCGTCCTCCACCCGCACCTTGGACTCCGCGTACGGCGTCACCGGGCGCAGCGGCGCCTCCTCGGTCACCAGGTCGCCACCGCCCGCGGCGCCGTAGACCGAGCACGTGGACGCGTACAGGAAGCGCTGCACCCCGGCGTCCCGGGCAAGCCGGGCCAGCCGCACGGACGCGTGGTGGTTGATGTCGTAGGTCAGCTCGGGCGCCAGCGAGCCCAGCGGGTCGTTGGACAGCGCCGCCAGGTGGATCACCGCGTCCACCCCGGCCACGTGCTCGGCCGTGATGTCGCGCAGGTCCACCCGTCGGCCGGGCGGGTCGTCGGGCACCGGGCCCAGGACGCAGTCGGCGAACAGGCCGGCGTCGAGGCCGACGACCTCGTGTCCGGCGGCCGTGAGGACCGGTGCCATCACGGTGCCCAGGTACCCCTGGTGTCCGGTGAGCAGTACGCGCAAGGTTCAACCCCCCAGGTTGAGAGTGAGTTTGGCGACGTCGAACGCCTCGGCGTAGCGGGCGTGGCACTCGATGCCGCGGATCCGGGCGAGCCCGAGGAAGGCCTCCCGGTCGTACCAGGGCCGGTGCCGCTGCGAGGGATAGTGCTCCTGCAGCAGCCGCACCTTCCGTTCGGCGATCTCCGGCGTCAGCGGCTGGTACGCCGACGGCCGGCCCAGATCGCCGTCCCACTTGACGATCTCGTAGCGCAGCACGAGATGGTCGCGGAACGCGGTGGTCATCAGCTTCGCCAGGCCGCGGTGGTCCTGGTGCGCGTCGTCGGTGCGCGGCGCCAGCACCAGATCCGGCTCCGTGCGCGAGCGCAGCTCCTCGACCGCCGCCTTGGCCTCCTCCCAGTGCGCCGGCACGCGGCCGTCCGGCAGCTTGAGCACGGTCGGCCGCAGGTCGGCGCCCGGGCAGAACGCGGCGAGCGCGGCCCGTTCCTCCTGCTCCCGTTCGCCGCCGCCGCCCGACAGCACCAGCGCGTCGACGCGCACCCCCGGCCTCGCCAGGCACAGCGTCAGCAGGGTGCCGCCGGCGCCGATGGCGATGTCGTCGCAGTGCGCGCCCACCGCGACGACCCGGTCCGGACGCCCGGCGCCGAGCGCGATCACGCGGACCCCGCCCCGGCGTACGGTGCGGCGCCGTCCCGCTCCCACACCGCCCACGGACGTTCGCCCCGGGTGTAGGCGGCGTCGAGCGCCGCCCGCTCCTTGACGGTGTCGGTCGGCTTCCAGAAGCCGCGGTGCTGGTGCGCCACCAGCCGTCCCCGCTTGGCCAGTTGGGTGCAGCCGTCGGCGACCAGGTCCCCGTTCTCCGGTATGTGGTCGAAGACCTCCTGGCGGAGCACGAAGTAGCCGCCGTTCTCCCACAGCGGCAGGTCGCTCACCGCGGTGATGCCGCCCACCAGACCGTCCTCGCCGAGGTCCACGCAGTGGAAGGAGGACTGCGGCGGCACCACCATCATCGACGCACCGGCGTCCCGCCGGGCGAAGGAGTCGATCATCTGCGGCAGCGGCGCGTCGGTGAGCACGTCGGCGTAGTTGGCGAGGAACATCTCGTCGCCGTCCAGATGGTGCCGCACCCGGCGCAGGCGCTCCCCGATGGGGGACTCGATGCCGGTCTGCGCGAACGTGATCGTCCAGTCGGCTATGTCCGTGGACAGCAGCTCGGTCCGCCCGCCCCGCAGCACGAAGTCGTTGGACGTCGTCTCCTCGTAGTTCAGGAAGAAGTCCTTGATGTGGTGGGCGCCGTAGCCGAGGCACAGGATGAACTCCTTGTGCCCGAAGTGCGCGTAGTAGCGCATCACGTGCCAGATCAGCGGCCGCGGACCGACCATCGCCATCGGCTTGGGCACGTCGTCGGAGGCGCCCTCGCGCATCCGCATCCCGTAACCGCCGCAGAACAGTACGACCTTCATGCTGTGACCTCTCGCGACGCGGCCTCGACGATGCTCAGTTCCGGGATGGGGAAGACCAGCCGGCCGCCCCACTCGTGCACGAAGGAGAGCTGCTCGACCAGCTCGGCCCGCAGGTTCCACGGCAGGACCAGGACGTAGTCCGGCCGGTCGGCGGCTATCCGCTCGGGCGGCAGGATCGGAATGCGGGTGCCCGGGGTGAATCTGCCGTGCTTGTAGGGATTGCGGTCGACCGTGTACGCGAGCAGGTCGGGCCGGACGCCGCAGTGGTTGAGCAGCGTGTTGCCCTTGCCCGGGGCGCCGTACCCCACCACCGTCTCGCCGCGCTCGGCCGCCTCGATCAGGAACCGCAGCAGGTCCCGGCGCACCTTGGCCACCCGGGCGGAGAATTCCGTGTAGCCGGACAGCTCCTGGAGCCCGGCGGCCTTCTCCCGGTCCAGTACCTCGGCCACCCGTCCGCCCGGCTCACCGGCCACCTCGGACGGCCGGGCCCACAGCCGGATCGACCCCCCGTGCGTGGGTAGCAACTCGACGTCCACCAGGGTGAGTCCGCCACTGGCCAGCGCCCGGATCGCGGACGCGACCGTGTAGTACTGGAAGTGCTCGTGGTAGATCGTGTCGTACTGGTTCTCCTCGATCAGCGTCAGCAGGTGCTGCACCTCGATCGAGACCCACCCGTCGTCGGCCACCAGGGCACGCAGCCCCTTGGTGAAGCCGATGACGTCGGGGATGTGCGCGTACACGTTGTTGGCCACGACCAGGTCCGCCGGGCCGTGCTCGGCACGCACCCCCGCTCCGGTGTCGGGGCTGAGGAACTCCGTGAGCGTGGGCACGCCCGCCTCCCGCGCCGCCGCTCCGACGTTCACCGACGGCTCGATGCCCAGACAGCGGATCCCGCGGTCCACCATGTGCCTCAGCAGGTACCCGTCGTTGCTCGCGACCTCGACCACGAAGGCGTCCGGGCCCAGGCCCAGCCGCTCGACCGCGCCCGCGGTGAACGTCCGCGCGTGCTCCACCCACGAGGTCGAGTAGGAGGAGAAGTACGCGTACTGCGTGAACGTCTCCTCCGGCGTGATCAGCGCCGGAATCTGCGCGAGCCAGCAGTCGGTGCACACCCGCAGGTGCAGCGGGTACGCCGGCTCCGGCCGGTCCAGTTGGTCCGCGGCGAGGAAACTCTCGCACGGCGGTGTCGCTCCCAGGTCGACGACGCTCTCCATCGCCGCCGAGCCGCAGAGTCGGCATCGTGTCATCTACTGCCCCCATCCCCCCTGCCCGCGGGGGTGTCCCCGCCGCGAGCCAGTGCCGACCGCCCCGCGATCGCGGTGCGGTACCCCTCCAGCAGGCGCTCCAGCCCGACGGCCGGGCTGAAGCCCTGTTCGTACCGGTGCCGGGCGGCCCGGCCCATCTGCCGGTTCAGGTCCGGCCCGGCCGTGACCCGGCGCAGGCACGCGGCGAGCGAGGCGGCCTCGCCCGGCCGGTGCAGCAGACCCGTCACCCCGTCCTCGACGAGCTCGACGAAGGCGCCGTGACCGGCGGCCACGGTCGGCACCCCGGCCGCCATCGCCTCCACGACCACCAGGCCGAACGCCTCCAGCCACGTCGAGGGAGCCACCACGGCCACCGACCGGGCGATCGCCCGACGGCACTGCTCCGGGTCGTACAGGCCGACGCAGCGCACATCGTCCCGGCCCGCGGCCCAGGCGGTCACCTCGCGCTCCAGCGGCCCTGTCCCGGCGATCACCAGCGGCACCCCGACACCGCCGTCCGCGGCGAGCCCGTCCCACGCGGCCATCAGCAACCGCACCCCCTTGGCCTCCGCGAGCCGGCCGAGATACAGCACGTGCTCGCCGGCGTCCGTACGGCGGGCCTCCGGGTCGGGCACGAAGTTGTGCTTCACCGCCAGCCGCTCGGCCGGCATGCCCGCGGCCACCAGGACGTCGCGCTGCGCCGCCGAGATGCAGAAGAACCGCTCCACGCCGGACCACCAGCGCCGCCGGTTGGCCGCCAGACCGACCGCGAGCGGCACGGTCGCCAGCCGCGAGTTCCGGTAACAGCCGTGCCGCACGGCCGGCAGCGGCGTCGCCCCGACGCACTCGGTGCACGGCCGGCCGTCCCGCCGCAGTGTGCCGGGCGGGCAGATCTGCGTGTAGTTGTGCAGCGTGGCGACGGCGGGCACCCCCGCGTCGGCACAGGCGGCCAGTACCGCGGGCGATAGGAGCGGGAAGACGTTGTGCACGTGCACCACGTCCGGCCGTTCGGCCCGCAGCCGGGCGGCGAGCTCCCTGCGCACCGCCGGGTTCCACGGCACCAGAAGCGGCACCGCGACCTTGCCGGGCAGGGACCGGCCGGCGATGTCGTCGCTGCGCCGCTCGAACACCCCGACCCGGTGACCGGCCGAGCGCAGCAGCGCCACCTCCTGGTCGACGACGTTGTTCTCGCCGCTCGGCTGGGCCGAGTTGTAGCGGTTGTGCACCACGAGGACGTGCATGCTCAGGCCACCTCCGAGGTGCGGGCCCAGCGCGGGACACGGCGCCGGGGCGGTTCGGGCGTCGACAGGGGCGTGGCCGGGGCCGGCGAGGCCAGCAGGGACGCGGCCACGGCCAGGTGCAGCAGATACGGCGAGGCGTCGCCGAGACCCGCCTCGGTGTACGACGCGAGGGCGCAGTAACCGATCAGGAAGATCGCACAGGCCCGCGCCGGCGACGGCGGCCGCAGCAGCGCGACCCCGCCCAGCACGACGAAGACCGCCGCCACCAGAGCGACGCCGACCAGACCCTGCTCGTGGTAGACCGCCAGCCAGCTGTTGTCGATCGGCAGCCCGTCGAAGGACTTGTCGCCCAGGCCCATGCCGAACACCTTCTCCCCGGTCGTGCGGGGCGCCGCCAGCAGCGCGTCCCAGACCTTGGCCCGGCCGGTGAGATTGCTGAAGTTCTCCTCGCTCTGCCCCCGCAGGAACCACGCCTGGAGCGCGGAGGCGAACACCACCGCGGCCACCGCCGCGGTGAGCACGGCCCAGGAGAAGAACCGGCGGGCGGCGGCGCTGGTCAGGGTGAGCGAGCCGATCGCCAGTGCCAGACCGACGAGCAGACCGAGCGTGGCCGTACGGGTGTGGGTCAGCAGCAGCAGGACGAGCGAGGGCACGATCACGAGGGCCGCGCTGCGCCGGTCGGTCCGGCCGCTGAGCAGGAGCAGCACGGAGAGCCCGATGATCACCGCCGCGTACTGCCCGATCTGCGGCGGGGTGAGCGGCCACAACGCGCCGACCAGCCGCCCGCCGTAGAGGTCGGGCAGGGCCGCGCCCGGCGAGACCAGCGCACCGGCGGCCACCGAGCACAGCACGAAGAAGTACATCCTGATGTGGTGCCGCACGAACGTCGTGCCGCCGTCCCACCAGCGGCTGAGCAGCCACAGCGTGCCGACGAACAGGGCGAACCGGGCGCACCGGAACAGCGCGCCGACCCCGGACTCCAGGTCCGCGCTCGACAGCACGCTCGGCACCAGCAGCAGGGTGAGCAGGAGCAGGTAGGCACTGGCGCGCACACGCAGGCGGAGATTGAGCGCGAGCGCCAGCACGAAGGCGACGGCCAGCGCGCCCATCGTGACCATCTGGATGAGCGAGCGGGGCAGCGGGACGATGGTCTCCGCGCCCGTGGAGCCGAGCGTGTTGAGGACCAGCAGCCCCCAGGCCGTCCCCACCAGCTTCGGCGTGTGGTCCGTGGCCGTCTCAACCACCTCCCCGTGCACGGAAGGTGCTGCCCTCGTCCTGCCGGTACGGTGCCGCCCGCCACGCCTCGAAGCCGAGGACCCGGCTCGGATCCTGGGCGACGAACCGCCACGGTCCGACATAGACGTTGTCGTGCCAGCGGTTGTCCTGCTGGTGGGTGACGGCCTTCGCGACCCGCTCGCCCTGGTAGGGGGACCAGTCGGGATAGGTGCCGTAGTTGGCCAGCAGCGCCATGCGGTCGCAGTTCTCCGTGCACTCGAGGACGGTCTTGTCCAGGAGGAAGCGGTTGTCGTGGATGTCCACCCGCTGGGTCTTCCACCGGCAGTCGGCGTACAGCGGCGCCTTGGCGATCCCCGGGCGTGCGCAACGGTCGGTGTCCTCCACCAGCAAGGTGCAATCGCCGGAGGAGGTGTTGGCCGGGCTGTTGCAGAACCGGTCGGCGTTCTCCCACAGGGTGATGCCGGACCAGTTGTCCTCGAGCACGTTCCCGTAGATCTCGATCTTGTCCGTGCGGGCCTCGACCCGCGGCTCGCCGCCGGACTCCGAGATGTAGACGGTCGCGTACGGGAAGTTGTCCCCGCCGTCGGTGTTCTCGCGGCCCTCGACCCAGTTGTTGCGCCGGATCGTGTTGTTCCGGACCACCGCGTTGTAGCTGGTCTCGTAGATCAGCGCGGCACCGTCGTTGGACTCCAGCACGTTGTTCTCGATGAGGAAGTCGTTGTTGTTGGTGTCCGCCCACAGGCCGGTCCCGCGATTGTCGTGCACCCAGTTGCCGCGCACGTCGGCGCCCTGCACGGCCCAGAACTTGACGCCTCCCGTGCAGCCGCAGCCCGGCCGCTTGCGCTCCCAGTCGCCGGTGTTGTTGCCCGTGATCTCGTTGCCCTCGACCACCAGGTCGGTGATGACGCCGTTGCCCTTGTACGCGTTCATGCCGTACTGGCCGTTGTCGCGCAGACAACTGGCGCGGACCTCCTGGCGGTCGCCGGCCATCAGCCCGGCGCCCGAGTTGCGCTGGATCGTGGCGTGCTCGATCACCCACCCGTCGGCCGAGTCGTGGTTGACCACACCCTCGTCGTGCGGCGCGGCGAAACCCTGCACCGTCAGATGGCTGATGCGGACGTCGGGTGCGCCGCCGCCGAACGCGTACTGGTTGGTCCTGCCGCCGTCGAGCACCGCTCCGGGCGCGCCGATGTACCGGTTCCCCTCCTTGGGGACGACCTGGGAGTAGCGGTCGGACTCGAGCCGGTGCTTGCCCGGCCGGAGCCAGAAGGTGGTGTGCGCGGGGCTGTTGCGGGTCTTGGCGGCCAGGTCGCCCACGACGTCCGGGTCGACGGTCACCGCTGACTCGGGCGCCCTCGCCGGCCCGGCCGCGGGCTTCGCGCACACCCGGGCCGCGGGCTTCGCACCGGACGAGGAGGACGTCTCGGACGGCGCGGACGGCACACCGGACGACGCGGACGGCTTCGGCGCCGGGTCGTCCGGTGTGCCGTCGCAGCCGGTCGCCAGCAGTGCCAGCGTCAGCGCCACGGCCGCCGGCGTCGCGGCCGGCCATGTCCGGCCCCGCCACGTGAACCCCATGTGTCCTCCCCCTTCCTGTTCCTGGTTCCTGCTACCGGCCGCGAAACCCGAGCACGGTCGTGAACTCCCGCGCGCCGTCGGTGAAACCGGTGCCGACCAGCGTGGTGGCGGGCTCCTTGCGTCCGAAACCGGGGGAGTACCAGCCCAGCGGCGGGTTCGTCTCCCCGCGGTGCGCCCGCCAGGACAGCTCGCCGGGCAAGTCGAGCACCGCTGAACGCTCCTCGCCGTCCCGGGTCCAGGTGAGCACGGCACGGTCGTCCACCAGGTCCGCGGCGACCGCCGGGCCCAGGTGGTACGACAGGCGCACGGCCCGGCGCGGGCCCCGCACCTCGTCCACCACCCTCACCTCGCGGCTCGCGGCCGTCAGCTCCACCCGGCGGCGGTGCACGGAGGGCCCGTACCCGTCGTGCTCGGCGCACCAGCGGGACACGCCCTCGTCGGACACGTCCACGCTCAGCACCCGGCTGCGGGCGTGCCGGGTCCACAGGAACGGGCCGCCCGAGACGGACTGGTCGGCGCCGTCCAGCTCCAGGGTGTTGTGGCCGAGGGTCGACCGGAAGTACCGCCGCCACGCGGGCTGCCCGTGGTAGCAGAACGTCCCCGGGTCGGCGAGCACGTCGACCCCGTCGTGCCGCACCTCCACCGACAGCGCGTCCGCGTGGGCGTGCGCGGCGATGGACAGGAAGCCGTGCGGGCCGCCGTCGCAGCGGCACCAGATGCCCGCCGGACCGCGCAGGACGGTGAGCCCCGCGTCGGAGAAGTGGGCCGGGCGGCTCGCCGGGCGGGACACGGCCTGGCCGGTGCCCTCCTTCGCGTACGGCCGGATCAGTGCGGCCAGCAGCGGGGTGCGCACATCGGTGCCGGTCACCGCGGGCCACCAGGGCAGCGACCCGAACACGGCGTCCCCGGTGGCCAGCAGCGAGGCCCAGCGGTCGGTACCCGCGCCGTCCACGACCAGGCCGTGCCCGTCGTCCGCGTCCCCCTGGCGCGGCGGGCGCAGCCGGTCGTCCACGACGGCGGCCAGTGCGTCGGTCATCCGCAGCAGCACCAGCCGGACCGTCGGGGGAACCGCGACACCGGCGGCGTCCGCCTCCGCCACCGCGGCCAGGCCGAGTTCCAGCACGAGCCCGTGGTACTCCGTGGCCAGCTCGCGGTTGAGACCCGACAGGAACGTGTTGGCGCGCAGCTGCCGCTCCAGCGACCGCAGCGCGTCGTCCCGCCAGCGCGCCGAGGAGGGAAACCATCCGAAGGCGCAGGCGGCCGCGAACTGCCCGGCGGTCTCGGCGACGACATGGTTGTTCGCCGACGAGCCCCGGCTGGGAAAGGCGGCCAGCCAGCGCTGGTGGTGCCAGATCTGCTTCAGCGCCACCGGGTTGTCCTCGAACAGCGCGGCCGCCCCGGGCCAGCCGTCGAGCAGCCGGCGGACCCACACCCAGGACAGCAGCCGGATCCCCAGCTCGATGCCGCTGACCCAGTGCACCCCGCGCAGCGGCGGGTTGGACGCCCACCACGACCGCAGGTGCCCGGCCACCCGCTCGGCGTACCGCTCGTCCCCGGTGACCGCGTAGGCGGCGGCGAGCACGGTGAGGTACTGGTGCCGGGAGGGTTCCCAGATCTGCTTGATGTCCCCGGTCACGTCCTCGTCGCGGTACGGCACGTCGAAGGCGTAACCCTCCGGAGCCCGGCGCCCGGTCTTCGGGTCGTGCCACCAGTCCGGGTCGGCCAGGTCGTCGCGGAGCACGCCGAAGAACTCGGCCCGCCCGGCCATCAGCCGGTCCGCCTCGGCGACGAGACGCTTCGCGGCGTCCGGCGGCACCGCGGCGACGGCACCGGCGGGCAGCACGGCCGTGAACCGGGCGCCGGTCACGCCCGGCGCGACCGGCCGCGTCGACCGCCACCGCCGCCTGCGCACCGCGTCGCCCACCCGTCCGCCCACCTCGCGCGGCCCCATCCGGGACAGCCGCCGCAGGTACCAGCCCGCACTCCCCGAGTTCACGGTCATCGCGCCTCCGCCAGGGTCACCGGAGCGCCGCCGGCCAGCGAGGCCCGCACGGCGAGGGTGGCCGCCGTGGTGGCGACCAGCGACTCGAGCGGCACCGGCATCGGGCCGCCGGTGCGCACCGCCCTGACGAACGCGGCCAGCTCCGCGGACTGGCCCTTGTCCCGGGCCTTGGGAAGCCGCGAACTGACCCACCGCTTGCGGCCGTCGTAGACGGACGTGCGGACGAAATCGTCGAGTTGCAGCACCTTGCCGTCCGCGACCAGGTCCAGCGTCTCCTTGGGGAAGCCGGCCGCCCCGGTGGTGACGTAGCCGATGGTGGCGGTGGACCCGTCCGGGTAGCCCAGTACGACCTGGAGGTCCTCGTTGCCGGACGCGGCGACCGCGTACACCGACACCGGGTCGGCGCCCAGCAGCCGGCTCGCCGTGTCGATGAAGTGCCCGCCCTCACCGGCGAACCGCGACCCCTCCGTGTCCTGCCGCAGGTACCAGCTGCCCTGGTCGAGGCGGCCCGCGTTGACCAGGTAGCGCAGGCTCGCCGGCCCGGTGCGGGGACCGAACCGCTGCTCGGCCTGGCGCAGCAGCGGCGCGAACCGGCGGTTGAAGCCCACCTGCAACCGGTCGTTGCCGGACTCCTCCACCGCCGCGAGCACACCGGTCAGCTCCTCCCCGGTGAGCGCCAGCGGCTTCTCCACGAACACGGCCTTCCCGGCCAGCAGCGCCTTCCGGGTCAGGTCGGCGTGCGAGCTGTGACGGGTGACGACGAACACCGCGTCGACCGAGTCGTCGCCGAGTACGGCGTCGAGGTCGGTGGTCGCCTCGGCGAAGCCGAACTTCCGCTGCGCGTTGGCCGCCGACAGCGCAGTGGTGGTGACGACCGTCGCCAGCTCGACGCCGTCGCGGCGCGCCAGGTGCGGCAGCAGCATCGAGCTCGCGTAGTTCCCCGCGCCGACGAACGCGAGGCGCACCGGCGTCCGCGCGGCCCGGGCCGGGGCGGACACCCTGCCGCCGCGCCGCACCGCGGGTACGGCGACCGTCGGGGCCGCGGCCGGAGCGCCTGCCTCGTCGGCCTGTTCGGGGTAGCGGAACAGCACGGCCACGGCCTTCAGCTCGCCGTCCTCGAGGCGCCGGTACGTCTCGACGGCGTCGTCGAAGGCGGCCGTGTGGGAGATCAGGGGCCCGACGTCCACCCGGCCGCGGGCGACGAGATCGAGGAAGCACGCCAGGTTGCGGCGCTCGGTCCAGCGCACGTAGCCGATCGGGTAGTCCCGCCCCTCCAGCTCGTACTCCGGGTCGTAGCGCCCGGGACCGTAGGAGCGGGAGAACCGGACGTCGAGCTCCTTCTCGTAGTACGCGTTCCACGGCAGGTCCAGACGGCACTTGCCGATGTCGACGACCCGGCCGCGGTCCCGGCACAGCCGCGCCGCCAGCTCGACGGGCTGGTTGCTGCCGCCGCCGGCGGCCAGGTACACCTGGTCCACGCCGTGGCCGTCGGTGAGTTCGGCGACGGCACTCTCCACGGCCGGGGAGGCCGGGTCGCCGCAGGCCGCCGCGCCCAGCCGCTCGGCCAGCTCGCAGCGCGCCGGGTCGGGGTCGGCCCCGACGACCCGGACACCCGAGGCGGTGAGCAGTTGCGCCACCAGCTGCCCGATCAGCCCGAGCCCGATGACCAGCGCCACCTCGCCGAGCCGCGACTCGCCCTGGCGCACACCCTGCATCGCGATGGACCCGACGGTGCCGAACGCCGCGTCCCGCGGCGCGAGACCGTCCGGCACCGGGGCGTAGAGGTTCTTCGGCACCCAGTTCAGCTCGGCGTGCAGCGCGTGCTCGTTGCCGGCACAGGCCACGAGGTCGCCCACCTTGACGTCGTCGACGCCGGCGCCGACCTGCTCGACCACCCCGCACAGCGAGTAGCCCAGCGGCGTGTAGGAGTCCAGCTTGCCCATCACCTTGCGGTAGGTGGCGGGCACCCCGTTGGTGGCCACGCTCTGCACCACCTTGGCCACCTGGTCCGGCCGGGAACGGGCCTTGCCCAGCATCGACATGCCGGCCTCGGACACCTTCATCAGCTCGGTGCCGGTGGAGATCAGCGAGTAGGCGGTCCGCACCAGCACACCGCCCGGCTTGCAGCCCGGCACCGGCACGTCGAGCAGCGCCAGCTCGCCGCTCTTGTAGTTCTGCACGACCTGTTTCACCCGAAGTCCTCTTGTCTGTGTGCCGGTTGTCTGTGCCGGTTGTCTGTGCCGGTGTCCGTGCCGGTCGTCCCTGTGCCGGTCTCTGTGCCGGGGGGGGGGCCTACACCGTCGATGAAGTGTTGTGGCCTGCCCCGGAGGTCGCGCCGCGATACCAGTACTCGAGGGTCAGTACGTGCCACAGGTGCTTGGAGAAGTCCCGCTGCCCGGCGGCGTCCTCGGCGACCAGCCGCCGCAGCGCGTCCCGGCGCAGGAACCCGGACCGGACGAGTTCGCCGTCGTTGACCACCTCGCGGACCAGCGGTGCCAGGTCCCGGCTCATCCAGGCCCGCAGCGGGGCGCTGAACAGGCCCTTGGGCCGGTACACGATCTCCCGGGGCAGGACGGAGACGGCCGCCTCCTTCAGGGCGGCCTTCCCCTGCCGGCCGACGATCTTGCGGTCGCCGGGCACCGCGAACGCCGCCCGCACCACCTCGACGTCCACGAACGGCACCCGCACCTCGGTCGACGCGGCCATGCTGGAGCGGTCCGTGTAGGCGAGGTTCAGACCCGGCAGGAACATCCGGGCGTCGCCCAGGCACATGCGGTTCACGAAGTCGTCGAGCTCGTTGTCCTCGTAGACGTCCGCGTGCTCGGTCAGCACGTCCTCGACCGTGCCCGCCAGGTCCGGGTCGATCAGGCCGAGCAGCTCCTGACGGTCGTACATGGTGTAGCTGCGCCGGAACGCGGTCTCCTCCGGCAGATCGGCGAAGGAGAGGAACCGCTTCGCGAACCGCACCGACCGCAGTCCCCGGCGGCTCGTCGCGACCGGCAGCCGGTCCACCGCCGCGGACACCCCGCGCCGCAGCGGCCGCGGGACGCGCTGGTAGCGCAGCGCCAGCAGGTTGGCCAGGTGCTTGCGGTACCCGGCGAACAGCTCGTCGGCGCCCATTCCGGAGAGCATCACCTTGACCCCGGCCTCCCGGGCGGCCGAGCAGATCAGGAAGGTGTTGATCGCGGCGGGGTCGCCGATCGGCTCGTCCAGGTGGTACGTCATCCGCGGCAGCAGGTCGAGCACGTCCGGCGCGATCTCGATCTCGTGCAGGTCCACGCCGAACCGCGCGGCCACCTGCCGGGCGTAGCGCAGGTCGTCCGGCATCGCCTCGAACCGGGCGTCCTCGGCGCGGAACCCGATCGTGTAGGCGGAGATCCCCGGCCGGTGCCGGGCCGCCAGCGCGGTCAGATAGCTGGAGTCGAGCCCGCCGGACAGGAAGGTCGCCACGGGCACGTCGGAGAGCAGGTGACTGCGGGTCGACGCCTCGACCACGGCGGCCAGGTCCGGCAGCTCGCCGCTGCGGGCCCGCTCCTGGCCCTCGGCGGCGACGTCCTTCAGGTTCCAGTACCGGCCGTGCTCCACCCGCCCGTCGGGCCGGCACCGCAGCCAGCTGCCCGGCGGCAGCTTCTCCGCCTCGCGGAACGCGCACCGCGAGTCCGGCACCCAGTAGTACAGCAGCGACGCCACCATCGCCGCGTGGTCCACCTCCAGCTTCCCGCCGGTCACCGCGGCTAGCGCCTTCAGCTCGGAGGCGAACACCAGGCCCTCGCCGCGCCGGAGCAGGAACAGGGGCTTGATGCCGAGCTGGTCGCGGGCGAGGACCAGTTCACCCGTGCGCTCGTCGAAGACCGCGAAGGCGAACATGCCGCGCAGCCTCGGCAGGCAGTCCGTGCCCCAGCGGCGCCAGGCCTCCAGGACCACCTCCGTGTCGGAGGTGCCGCGGAAGCTCGCCCCCGCGGACTCCAGCTCGCGGCGCAGTTCGGGCGCGTTGTACAGCTCGCCGTTGTACGTCAGGGCGAGGCCGCCCGACACCATGGGCTGGGCGCCGGTCCCGGACAGGTCGAGGATGGCCAGCCGGCGGTGCCCGAGGTGCACCTCGCCGGCGCCGGCCGGATGGCTGTACCGGCCCGCTCCGTCGGGACCTCGGTGGGCGAGGACTTCGCTGAGCCGGTCGGTCACGGCCTTCCCGTCCGGCCAGTGGTACGTGCCTGCGATGCCACACATGTGCTACCGCGCCTCCTGGTCGCTGTCCGGGACCCGCGCGGCGGGCATCGACGGCCGTTCCGTCCTGGGCCGCCCTTCCCCCACCGCCTGGACGGCGTGGGAGGTACCGCCACCGTTGTGCCGCGTCGGCCGTTCGTCGTGGCCGCGCGACGCGACGCGCGCAACGTCCCACAGGGTGCCGTCGGTGCGGTCACGCGGATCGGGGTCGATCAGCACCACACCGGTCACCGCGATCCGCTGGTCCGCGAGCTGCCGCGCCACGGTGTGCAGCCACGCGGCACTGCCGTGCCCCGCGCGTACGACGAGCACCGTCCGGGTGCCGAGGTACCGCAGGTCCGTCCACGCCGTCCCCGGCCCGACCGAGCCGACGCCGAGCCGGCGGCCCTGGGGCGCCTCGGCCGCGGCACCCTCACCGCTGAGCACGGTCGGGCCCGCGGACCCCCGCCGGCTGTCGGCGAGCTCGGTGCCGGGCAGGCCGTCCACGACCACCACGGGCCCGTCGGCCTCCAGCGCTCCGGCGAGGTCCAGGGCGATCACGGCGGTGCCGCGGGCACAGCCCAGTTCCAGGAGCGACAGCGGTTCCGCGGAGCGCCGCGCGGTGCGGGCCAGGGTGGTGGTCAGCCGTTCGCGTGCCGCCCGGGTCCGACGGCGCTGCCACCGCCCGGCCGGCCGGCGGGGCCCGCGGCGCAGCTCGGCGAGGACCGAGGCACCCAGGTTCGCCGCGATGTCCCGGCGCAGCACGGGGCGGTCCGCCACCACCGCGCCGACCGCGGCCAGCGAGAGTCCGAGGACGAGTCCGAGGGCGAGCCCGATGGCGGCGTCGATGCCCACGGCCTTGGGCAGTGAGTGCTCGACGGCGTGCGGGGCGTCCACGATCCGGGTGCCGGCGACGACCTCGGGCGTGCCGGTGCGCGCCTCCGCGGCCCGCTGGTCGAACTCGGCGATCCGCGAGTCGAGTTCGGCCCGGCGGGCGTAGAGGGACTCGATGCTCGCCGACGCCCCCGGATCGTCGTCCGGCGCCCGGTCCCCGATCGCCTTGTTGACCTCGGCCAGCTCCTTGCGCATGCGGTCGCGCTGGTCGAGCAGGGAATCGGCCTCGGCCTTGGCCGACTCCCGCATCCGCCGCACGTGGTCCGCGACGAACGCGTCGGCCAGCGCCTTGGCCCGGGCCACCGCCTCCGCGTCGCTGTCGCCCGTCACATCGATCCGGAACAGGTTGTTGGTGAGGCCGGTGCCCCGGTAGTCCCGCATGAAGTCTTCCGGGTTCTCCCCGGAGTCGAGGGAGCGCAGGGCCTGTTCGGCGATCCGCGTGGTGGACAGCAGCTCGACGTCGGTGCGGATCAGTGTGCCGGTGTCGTTGGGCTGGTCGTCCTTGTGCGCGACCAGCACCTTGGCCACCGCGGCGGGCCGGGGCGGCAGCAGGACCGCGACGGCCGCGCCGGCCAGCAGCCCCAGCAGGGCCAGGGCGCCCCACACACGGCGCCGCCTGCGCACCGCCACCACCAGTGCCTGCAGGTCGAGGAGCGGAGCGGAGGCCGACGACTGCGCGGCCGTACTCGTGGTCATGCGGATCCCCCCGTCGCGTGGTCGTGCACCCCGGCCGCCGTGACGTGAGGTTCGGGGGACCGGCGGGCCGGCCCCGGAGGACGGGCCCGCACGGCGCCGGCGACGACCACGCCGACGACCTCGTGCCCACCGTCCGCACACGCCTCCGCGACACCGGTGAGCTCCTCGGCGGTCCAGGCCCCGGCGCTGAGTACGACCACGGCGCCGGACTCGCCTTCGCGGTCCGGCACCAACGGCCGGGACACCGGAACCTCCACCACCCGCAGCCGCGGGTCCCCCTCGGCCTCTTCGGCGAGCTGCCCGGCCGCCCGGCGGGCGACCTCGTCACCGTCCGGTACGACGACCAGCAGCCGCCGGGCGCCCGGCCGGCGCTCCCGCAGACGGGCGCACACCCGCCGGTAGCGGATCCGCCGCCCTGCCTCGTCGCCGGACGACTGCGGAACCGGCAGGTCCCACCGCGTGTCGACACCCAGCAGCCGCCGGAGCCGGGCCCGCACACCGCGCGCCTTCGGCCGGTGCGCGCGCCGCTCCCCGGGTACGTCGACGGTTCCCAGCAGCGCCGAGCCCAGCGCCGCGGCGATCTCCGGTTCGGAGCGCAGCCGCCGGTTCACCCGCGCGGCGGCGAGATGGCCGACGACCGCGAGCACGAAGAACAGCAGCGCCCCGCCGCCGACGAGCTGCCACCGGGTCGGGGGAGCCTCGCCGGCCGGCCGGGGCGCCGGGCCCATGACGACCAGGCCGGCCCTGCTGCTCGCCGGGTCCGCCTCGTCGAGCTTCTGCATGGCGTCCTGCAGCGCGGTGCGCAGCTTCTCGAGCTCGGTGCGGGCCTGCACGCTCTCCACCGTCTGCCCGGGGTCGGCCGCGTTGGCCAGGTCGGTGATGCGCTGGTTGGTCCGCTTCACCTGCTGCCGCAGCGCCTCGGGCCCCGTCGCCCCGTCGGGATCGGTGGTGCCGCTCGCGATGCGCGCGGCGTACGTCACGAACTGCTGGGCCACTTCGTCGGAGAGCCGCTGCGCGCGCTCCGGGGAGTCGGCCGTCCCGGAGATCTTGATGATGTTGCCGTCGGCGATCTTCGCACTCACCCGGTCCCGCAGCTCCTTGTCGCTGACGCCGCTCCAGCGGAGCGAGTCCGCCGCCTTGCCGACGACCTCCGAACTGGTCGCGATCTCCACCTGGGTGAGCAGTTCGCGCTCCTCCCACGGCCCCGGCAGCAGGACCGAGGCCGACGCCGTGTAGCGCGGCGGGAACAGCACCGAGACGCCGTAGCCGACGAGCGCGCCCACCACGACGAGGACGGCGAGCAGCCGCCGGCGCCGACGGAGAATCCGTCCGACCGTGACCAGGCGTATCGTGTCGTCACTCAACGGCGCTGCCTTCTCCCCGCGTTGATCCCCAAACGGCAGGCGGCGGCGTATGCGGCGAGCAGCGAAGCCTGCGAGTTCCGCCAGGAGAGCTGCCCGTTGATCCGCTCCTCGCCGATCTTGCCCATCCGGGACCGGGCCTCCGGATCGTCCATCAGCTGCGCGACGAGTCGGGCGAACGCGGCCTCGTCGTTGGCGGGTGCGTAGACGGCGGCGTCACCGGCGGAGACCCGCGCCTCCCGGAGGTCGAAGGAGACGATCGGCCGGCCCATCGCCATGTACTCCAGGACCTTGTTCATGGTCGACACGTCGTTCAGCGGATTGCGCGGGTCGGGGGAGAGGCACACGTCCGCGGTGGACAGGTAGCGCACCAGGTCGGAGTCCGGGACCCGACCGGTGAACTGCACCTGATCGGTGAGCCCCAGCGACCCGGACAACTCCACCATCGCGTCGAAGGCGTCACCGGAGCCGACGAAGACCGCGTGCCAGTCGGTCCGCCCGAGTTCGTCGCGCAGCCTCGCCAGCGCCCGCAGGGCGTAGTCGACGCCGTCCTGGGGGCCCATGACGCCGAGATAGCACAGCAGATGGGGCTTGCCGCGCTTCAACTCCGGTTCGGGCGGCACCGGCCGGAACCGGTCGGTCGCGGGTGCGCTGCGCACCACGAAGACGTCGTCCGGGCGCCGGCCGCCCCGGCGTATCGCGACGTCCTTGTAGCTCTCGTTCGTGGCGAGCACGATGTCCGCGGCCCGGTAGGTCGCCCTTTCCAGGGCGCACACGCCGCGGTACAGCAGGTCCTTGCCGCGGCCGAACCGGGAGAGGTACAGCTCGGGTATCAGGTCGTGCTGGTCGAACACGAACCGCGCACCGCGCCGCTTGAGCCACAGGGCCGGCAGGAACAGCAGGTCGGGAGGGTTGCAGGCGTGGACCACGTGTACGGGGCCTACCCTGCGGGCCAGCCGGGCCGTGTGCCAGAGCGCCGCTCCGTACTCCCGCAGGTAGCCGGCCGGTCCTCCGGTGGCGGCGCGCAGCGGGTAGCGATGGATGCGCACCCCGTCGATCTCCGTCTCCGCCTCCGTGTCCCGCTTGGTACCCCGGGGGCAGATGACGTGCACCTCCCAGCCCGCGTCGCGCAGGGTCGTGCACTCCTGCCACACCCGCCGGTCGAAGGGCACGGACAGGTTCTCCACCAGGATCAGCGCGCGCCGTCCCGGCCGGTCGCCGACGGGCGGCGTGTCACCGGAGGTCGCGTTCCCGGGCGTCGTGTCACCGGACGTCGTGTCACCAAGCAAGGCCCATGTACCCCGGTTCGGCCCGGCGCACGTCGGCGTCGGGAAGGTGGATGAGGTCGATCAGCAGCGGGTCGCCGCCGTGCGGGAGCGCCGACAGGACCGCCGGGTCCCGGGTCCCCACCAGGCACACCTCGGCGTGTTCGAGGACCTCGTCGACGGAGTCCGCGAGCAGCTGCGCGAGATGCGGCAGCCGGGTCTCGACGTACTCGCGGTTCGCGCCCAGCAGCCGGGACAGGCTCACGTGGGCGTCGTGGATCTTCAGGTCGTAGCCCTTGCCGAAGAGCCGCTCGGCCAGCTCGACCAGCGGGCTCTCGCGCAGGTCGTCGGTGCCCGGTTTGAAGGACAGCCCGAACAGCCCCACCCGGCGCTTCCCGGCGCGTTCCACCAGCTCCACCGCCCGCTCCAGGTGCGCCGCGTTGGACGGCAGCACGTGGGAGAGGATGGGCACCGATACGTCGGCCCGCCGCGCCGCGTGCACCAGGCTGCGCAGGTCCTTGGGCAGGCAGGAACCGCCGAAGGCGAAGCCGGGCCGCAGATAGGCGGGGCTGATGTTCAGCTTGCGGTCGGCCAGGAAGACGTCCATCACCTGGTGCGAGTCCACCCCGAGGGCCTGGCACACCGCGCCCAGCTCGTTCGCGAAGCCGATCTTGAGGCCGTGGAAGGCGTTGTCCGCGTACTTGATCGCCTCGGCCGTCGCCACCGGCACCCGGAACACCTCGCCGGGCAGCCCCTCGTACAGCGCCAGCACCGCGTCGCCGCTGGCCGGGTCGAGTTCGCCGACGACGGTCTTGGGCGGGTCGAAGAAGTCCCGCACGCTCGTGCCCTCGCGCAGGAACTCCGGGTTGACCGCGACCCCGAAGTCGACTCCGGCGGTGCCGCCGACGTACTTCTCCAGGATGGGTATCAGCAGGTTCGTGCAGGTGCCGGGGAGCATGGTGCTGCGGAACACCACGGTGTGCCGTCCGCCCCGCTCGGCGAGCGCGGCACCGATCTCCTCGGTGACCCGTTCCAAGTAGGTGGTGCACAGGCTGCCGTTGGGCTCCGACGGCGTGCCCACGCAGATCAGGGACATCTCGCTCTCCATGATCGCCTCGCGGACGTCGCGGGTGGCGCGCAACGCCCCGCTGCCCACGACCTCGGCGATCAGTTCGCCGATCCGCTCCTCGACCACCGGGGCCTTGCCGTCGTTGACCAGGTCGACCTTCACCTGGTTCACGTCGACCCCGATGACCTCGTGCCCCTTGCCGGCCAGGCACGCGGCCGACACGCAGCCCACATAGCCGAGGCCGAAAACACTGACCCTCATGACCCGTTCCTCCCCCCAGGCAGACCTTGACGGCCTGCGCTCCGCGCGCCGGTCCGACGACCACCGCGCATCAATAGGCCCCCTGCCCGTGCACCACCGCACGCAGCGTCTTCCACAAGATCACCGTGTCCAGGGCGAGCGACCAGTCCTCCACGTACCGCAGGTCCAGCCGTACCGCTTCCTCCCACGGCAGGTCGCTGCGCCCGCTGATCTGCCACAGACCGGTGAGGCCGGGCTTGACCAGCAGCCGTCTTCGGATGTCCGGGCCGTACGCCGCGGACTCCTCCGGCAGCGGCGGCCGCGGACCGACGAGCGACATCGAACCGGTGAGCACGTTGAAGAGCTGCGGGAGCTCGTCGACCGAGTACCGGCGCAGCACCGCGCCCACCCGCGTCACCCGCGGATCCCGGCGGAGCTTGAACAGCAGGCCCGCGCCCTCGTTGCGGTCTGCCAGCGCGGCCCGCGCCCGGTCAGCCCCGGCGACCATGGTGCGGAACTTGACGATGGTGAACTCGCGGCCGTCCTTGCCGACCCTGCGCTGGCGGTAGAACACGCCGCCCCGGCTGTCCACCAGGACCAGCAGCGCGACGAACACCATCAGCGGCGCGAACAGCGTCAGCAGGACCGCCGCGCCCATCCGGTCCACGACCGCCTTGACCGCCCGGCGGCCTCCGGTGAAGGTCGGCATGCTGACCCGCAGCAGGGGTATCCCGAGCACCGCGTCGACGTGCAGCCGGGGGCCCGCCACCTCCATGAGCACGGGGGCCACGACCATCTCGGCGTCGCTGCCCTCCAGGTTCCAGGCCAGCCGCTGCAACCGGTGCGGCGACCAGTGCGGGTCGGGGGTGACGGCGACGACCCGGTAGCCGTCGCGGTGGACGTGGTCGGCGACGTCCGACAGCGGGCCGACCACCGGCACTCCGTCCAGTTGGCCACCGTCCTCGAGCTCCGGACCGTCCGTGGTGCACACCGCGTCCACCCGCCAGCCGAGGTGGGGGAAACGCCGGGTCCGGGTGATCAGGTCGCGCACCGTGGCCGGGCTGCCGGCGGCGAGCACCGGCCTCAGACACCGCCCCTCCTTGCGCTGCCGGTGCAGCCACAGCCGCAGCAGATACCGCGCGACCATGGTGACGACGGCGATCGCCGGTACGGCGACGAAGATCCACAATTTGATGTTGCGCGAGGTGAGGGCGATTCCGCCGAGCGCCAGAACGACGGTCGCCATGAACAGTGAGCGTCCGAGCCGGCGGAATTCCTCGGCTCCCTGGCCGAGTACGGCCGGGGACCAGGAGCGGCTGACCGCGAGCGCTCCCAGTACCAGCAGTTCCGTGCCGAACGCGAGAATTCCCCATTTCTCGTGCCAGTTGGCCGCGTCACGAACTCCGAAGAAATTCCCGATGCCCGCCACCACGACGGCCGTGGCCACGGTATCGCTGGTGATCACGGTACGGCGGTACCGCTGCTCCCAGTCGACCGCGGGCCGGCCGATGGCCCCCTCCGCCAGCTGCCCGCGTGCAGACGGAAACGCGCTGACCAATCCCCCTTGCCGCACAGAACCCCCCAGGTTCCCAGTGGTTCGACGTGTTCGCCTAGCACTGTTCCTCCCCCTCGGGAGGCCCCCGCCTCCCGCGCCGCGCCGTTCCTCCCCACGGGCGGCCCCCGCCTGCCCGCGCACAACGTCGCGGCCGTGCCACAGAAACGTGAACAACTCACAGTGGTAGCAGCAGACCCCCCTGCCCCCGACCTAAAGATCATTATCGGTCGCCTCGTGCCTGAACAGCCGAAGCACGGTCAATCTAGACCATCGGGGCCACCGTGTAGAGAGGATGTGTGCAATTCATGGTCAAGCTTCGGGAGTTGATCAATGATCCTGTGAAACCCCACAGATGCCTTTGCGCCACTGGTGTTCCGGCGTGCCGCGTGCGGACCCCCCCATTCCCCGCTTTCCGCGGGCACGCACTGTCGGATCAAGCCACCGCGGCCTCACGCCACATGCGGCCCGAATTCGCGGTTCCCGGCGTCGCGGACAGCGTCACCACCGAGTGCGCCCAGCAGACGCAGCCCGTCGTGCGTGGGGCTCCCGGGCTCGGCGGACAGCACCAGCAGCTCCATGCCGGACTCGTCCGGCAGCGCGAAGTTCTCCTGGTGCAGTTCCAGCAGCCCGACCAGCGGGTGCCGGTACGCCTTGCGGCCGTGGGTACGGGCACGAACGTCCGCGCGGGCCCAGAGGCGGCGGAAGCGCTCGCTGCCCATGGCCAGTTCACCGATGAGCGAGGCCAGCCGCGGGTCGTCGGGGTACTTCCCCGCGGCCAGCCGCAGATGCCCGACCACGTCCAGGGTGCAGGTCTCCCAGTCGGCGTACAGGCCGCGCTCGGCCTCCTCGAGGAAGATGTGCCGGGCGGTGTTCAGGCCGCGCGGCTGCCGGCCGTAGAGGAGCCCGG